>CAVZEF010000006.1:0-2362755 GCA_963774325.1 uncultured Pseudomonadota bacterium | reverse complement strand
GAATTCATTATCGGAAACAATGAATAACAATAAAATAGGGTTGCGTAACCCTACATATATACGGCTTTCGGATTTTTGGTATAGGCCGATTCGAGTACATAATAATATATTAGATATATGTAACCAATGTTGCAATATCCCCATTTGTATATTATAAAAGTCCACAAAATTTGTTTAAGACCGACGAATTTGCACTCCCTGGAAGATTTGGTTTGGTTAAGCTGTTCTTAAATGAAAGCAGGAATTAGAATAGTGGCAAGATTAGAAAGTTTAAGCTTAAAAATGGCTCCTTGATTAAAATGATCTTTTATTAAAGTTGGACATATTGTTATCAATTGGCTCCATAGAAAGAATTCGCATTTAAAGAAAATTTTATCGATCTTAGGAACCATCGATCGGTTACTTTCGGTAATCCTGTTATTGAAATTATATTTAATTATATAAAGATGCCAATAACTACTCGTAGACAAACTGCCTCATCATCATTAAATTCCTCTCCATCGGTTAAGAAGGTCCAACAACGACAGCAACCCGGTGGAGAAATAATTACTCATTTGCGAGATGAAATTTCTAGGTCTCTGTACCTCGGAGATTTCGATCGGGCCCACATTTTTTTTTGTGAATTATTACATCCTTCAAAGGGTCCCCTTCCTTGGTCCGATATCCATGATTATGCCAGATTCCTGATCACCGTAAATCTTCCAATGCGGGCCTTCCGAGTGTTACGCAAATCCGATCTTTTAGAACATCCGATCGCGGGGTTTATTGCAGTGGAAGCATTAATTATGATGTCAAAGGCTGAAATAGAAGAAGTTGAAAAAACCTCCAAATTGAGTGAAGCAATTGAAGTTCTTTCCAATTTACAATACAGCAAAATTGACATTTTGACACGGACACAATGGGGGGAAAGACGCGACCGACTTGCTGAAAAGATTAACGTGTTGTTAAGCATAAAGTCAGATACTAAGCCTGCCACCTCCGAACCCCTTCTATATTCAACAGACCGAAAAACTTTTTTTGATCTTATCAGACGACAAAATTATGAACAAGTTATTGAACTTGGAAATTATTATGGGGCAAGTCCAATCGCAATACCTAACGAGTTTCTACCGGCGTATCTCTATTCGCTTTTCCAATGCAAAAAAAAGAGCGAATTGTTTCATTTGGCCCAATGGCTAATAGATGAACAAGGCCACCTGCCTTATGCATGGTACGGCGCTGCCCTCTACTATAAGCTTTTGTCGAATACTGCCAATACAACTGGTAATGGGCATGAGGATAAGGTCAAGAGATTTTTCCTAAAATCAGTTGCCAAAGACCCAACATTTATCGAAGGGTGGCTTGGTATAGGAGAACTTTACTCGGGCAGAACCGGTGACCATGACTTGGCAGTAAAAGCCTTTAAAAATGCATTAAAATGTGCTACCTCACAGGCAAGGGACGATGCAGTAGAGTGGAGTAGTTTATTTTTGGCAAACGAATATTTACGAGTAAAAAAGCCCACAGAGGCTCTTCAAGTGATTGAAGGTTTCCCGGAGAAATGTGATGAACGATTTCTCAATGAGAGAGTTGTTTCACTTTGTCAATTGGGGAGGGTGAGAGAAGCACACCAACTTCTATCCGATACCGTTGTGGCTGAAGAACACTTGTTAATGAATTTTGCAGCGGTTCTCATCAAGCTAGGTGACTTCCACAGGGCAAGAACGCTCCTATCCCAGGTTAATTCTGTATTAGTAAAGAAGGATGTCCATTTTCTACGTTTGTATTCCTTCGTAAATGAAATTCTTGGCTTTGCTACCCTCGACGCAAACTATCTTTCTTTTATCTCGTCGAGCGAGAAGCCTGCGATCGGGGTCATCTTCACCGCGCCGAAGACGTGAGCCGAGATGGCCAGCACCTTGAGCAGCTCGAGACCGAGGTACGTCACCGCCTTGGGAACCGACGCCACGGTCTGGGCGATTCCGAAGTAGGACGAGTTGACCAGCTGTAGCACTTTCGCCGACATCGCCGGATCCTTCTCGACGATCTTTCCCAGGTCGGCGAGCCCGACGTCGGGCTTGGCGGCCGCGCGCGTGAGCTCCCAGTAGATCGCCGGCGGCGATGGGATCTTGTCCATCTTGCCCACCAGCTCGCGGATGGCTCGGGTCGGCCAGCAGTGCGTGCAGGCTCCACACCCGTTCGATGGTCGACCGCAGGATCTCGGCGCTGCACGGCTTGGACAGGTACTGGTGGGCGACCGGCAGTGCGCGGACGATCGCGTCCCGGTCGGCGTGCCCGGACAGCACGATGCGCGCGACGCTCGGGTATTGGTCCTTGATCCGCGCAAGCAGCTCGGCGCCGTCCATACCGGGCATGCGCATGTCCGAAACGACGACGTCGAACGGCATCCGGGCCAGCTCGTCGAGCGCGGCCTGGGCCCCGAGCGCGAAGGACATGTCCCACTCCCGTCGCTGCTTCCGGAGCAGGTCCTGGAGGCCCTGAAGGATGTTTCGCTCGTCGTCGACGAACAAGATGCGTTTGCGCTTTGCCTCCATACCCCGCGCCTCCCGCTCGTCACATCGGCCATGGTCGAACCAACTTGAAACAACCTGGCAAAGCCGCTGCGGGTAAGGTCATTGGCGTGTTCCGCCGATTCAGGCGACGTGCAGACCCAGAGCCAGCCGCGCATCTTGTGCGTCGACGACGAGCCCAGCGTGCTCCAGGGATTCGGCCTGACACTGCGCCGCCACTTCAAGCTGACCACCGCGTCCAGCGGGAACGACGCGCTGTCAAAGCTCAGCCATGAGGAGCCGTTCGCGGTGATCATGTCCGACATGAGGATGCCGGGCATGAGTGGCGCGATGCTGCTGGCCCGCGTGCGCGAGGTGGCGCCATCCTCGGTCCGCATCCTGCTCACCGGCCAGAGCGACTTCAACTCCGCGGTCGAGGCGGTCAACGAAGGGCAGATCTTCCGTTTCCTCTCGAAGCCCTGTCCGCCCGACACCTTGATCAAGACGCTGTGGGCGGGCGTCGACCAGCACCGCCTGCTCACGATCGAGAAGGAGCTGCTCGAGAAGACCCTGCGCGGCGCGATCCAGGCGCTGTCCGCGATCCTGGACCTGGCGCAACCGCGCACGTTCGGGCGCGCATCGCGCGTGCAGCGGATGGCGCGCAAGGCGATGGAGACCATGCCGTCGGAGACGATGGCACAAGCGGAGCTGTGGCCGATCGAGGTCGCGGCCGCCGTCTCGCAGCTCGGCTGCATCACGGTGCCCCCGACGTCGCCGACCGCGCTGCTCGTCCGGCAAGCCGCTGTCGGCTGCCGAGCGTGCGATGGTCGATCGCGTCCCGGCGATGACGCTGCAGATCCTCGGCAACCTGCCGCGTCTCGAGAAGGTCACCGAGATCCTCGAGAACCTCGACGCGCGGTTCGACGGACAGGGACGCCCGTCGAGCGCGCCGCGCGGCACGTTCACTTCCGTTCGGCGCGCGCCTCCTGCGCGTGCTATTCGACTACGACCAGCTCGACGCCGCCGAGCATCATCGCACGGAAATCTTCAAGATCCTGCGCGGTCGGCCGGGCGTCTACGACCCGCGATCGTCGACGCCTGGGAAGCGACGCTGAACCGCCAGGCGGAAGTCGCGGGCGTGCAGACGCTTGCGACTGGCCGAGCTGCGTCCGGGAATGGTGCTGGCCACCGACCTCAAGACCGCGGGCGGCACGCTGCTGATGACGCGCGGCCACGAGCTGACCGCGGGCAGCCTGGAGCGACTGCGCAACTTTTCGACGTCGGTGGGGCTCAGCGAACCGATCTACGTGACGGCGCGGCCGGAAGCGTAGGGAGAGGCGGTCTGGGGAGGGCGGCAGACGGTGGAGTGGAATCAGCGGAACCGATGACGGTCCCGCGGCGCGCTCGCGAATTCGGCGGACGCCGCGCCGGCCAGCACGGCAGAGGCGCGGCTCGGCTGTTGTCGGCGGCGGTCGCGATCTCGGCCGCGGGCGGGTCGCTCGTCGAGATCTGCCACGGCATCGGGCTCGCCATCTGCAAGGAGCTGGGGTGGGATCGTGCTCAGCGTCTGGACCCTCGATGGCAAGGCCTGGGCCATGCGATGCGTGGACAGCTGGTGCGCGCCGGGTCTGGATCTCGAGCGGCTTCGCCTCGGCTTTGAACGGCGCGCCCGGGCCCGGGAGAGGGGATGGTGGGCCGCGCCTGGGACGAGCGTCGGCTGGAATGGGTGTCCGGCGGGAGATCGTCGAATTGCGCGAGGGAGCGACGTCGCCGGCGCCCGCCGATACGCTTCCGGTCCTGGCCAGAGAGGCGGGTATTTGCTGCGGCCTGGCCGTCCCGCTCAAGTGCGACGACGATGTCCTGGCGATCATCACGGTTCTCGGGCGCACGTGGCGGCCGCCCGGATCGCGCCGTGATCGACCTCCTGGACTCGATCAGCGCGCACGCGGCGCTGGCGGTGCTGCGCCATCGCGCCGAACAGCGGTCCGAGCGCGTTCAGAAGGAGCTGGAGGAGGCGCGCGAGCAGCTCGAGGCGGTGATGCAATGCGCGCCGGCCTTCATCTCCACCATCGGACGCGACGGCAGCATCCTCTTTCTTCAACAAAGTCTGGCCGCACATGCAGACCGCCTGCCCGATCGTCGGGCGAGCCCTGGCGGCGCTACGCCTGGCCGGGCACCGAGGATCGCGTCGCGGCCGCGCTCGAGCAGGTCTTCACCACCGGCGCCCACCAGTTCTACGAGATCGCGCTCGAGCAGCCGAACGGACGCGCCATCTGGATGTCGAACCACGTCGGTCCGGTCCGCATGGGCGGCGAGATCGTCGCCGCCGTCGTCCTGAGCCAGGACGTGACCGAAGCCGAAGATCGCGCAGCTCGAGCTCGTGGCCGCGCAGCGCACTGGCCTCGGTGGGCACGCTGGCGGCCGGGTGTGGCGCACGAGATCAACACGCCCGTTCAGTTCGTCAGCGACAGCGTCCACTTCTTGCGGGAAGCCGCGAACGACGTCGTTCGAGCTGGTCGACAAGCCTGCAGAGGTTGCAAGCGCTGGTCGAGAGCGGCGCGAGCGAGCCCGAGCTGCGCCGCCGCGGTGGCGGCGGCGTCAGAAGCGGCGGAGCGCGCCGACCTCGAGCTACCTGCGCGAGAACGTGCCGCCGGCGTTCGAGCGCGCGCTCGACGGGCTGGAGCGCGTGGCTCGGATCGTCCGCTCGATGAAGGAGTTCTCGCACGCCGGCTCGAACGAGATGGCGCCGGTCGATCTCAACCGCGCGATCCAGAGCACGCTGACCGTCGCGACCAACGAGTACAAGTACGTGGCCGACATGCAGACCGAGCTCGGCGACATCCCCGCCGTCACCTGCTACATCAACGACATCAACCAGGTGGTGCTGAACCTGGTGGTCAACGCGGCGCACGCCATCGGCGACGCGGTCAAGGACAGCGGCCCGGCGCGGGTTGATCCGCGTGCGCACCGAGCAACGCGACGACGACGTCATCATCTCGGTCAGCGACGACGGCTGTGGCATCCCCGACGAGATTCGGGCGCGGATCTTCGATCCCTTCTTCACGACCAAGGAGGTCGGACGCGGGACCGGCCAGGGCCTGGCGATCGCGCGCACGATCATCCGCGAGAAGCACGCCGGCGATCTGACGTTCGAGACGCGCGTCGGCGCCGGCACGACGTTCTTCGTTCGATTGCCGATCGCCGGGAAATCGACGTGAGCGCGCCGCTCGGCGTGGATCCGACGCCCGGCCTCGGGCGCGCGTCCGGGCCGCCGCGTGCTCGGCGTCGCGATGCTGGCGATCTGGGCGGTGGCGGTCCTGGTCGTGGGCGCGGCGCTCATGGCGCCCCACGTGATCGCCCTTCCGGTGCCCGCGGCCAGCGACGGCCGGCTCGCGCTGGCGATGCGCAACCTTCCGGGCGCGACGCCGGGACGCTGGAGCGCGCTGCACGTCCTCTATCAGAGACTGCGGCTGCTCGGCGCGCGTCCTCGACTCACCTGATGGCGCGGCATGCCCGCGCCGATCTGAACGAGGAGGTGCTCTTCGTGCGCGACGCCCCGCAGGCCGACGCCGACGTCGAGAAGCCGCCGTCCGCGCGCGCGCCGCCGGCTTCCACTTCGACAGCGTCACGCCGGTGGAGCTGCAGCAACGCTACGAGATCGAATCGGTGCCGTTGCTCGTGGTCGCGGACGCCACCGGACACATTCGCTATTCCGGTGGCTACACCGACAAGAGCGGCGCCGTCGACGTCGAAGACGCCGCGATCATCGACGGTGTGCGCGCCGGCCGCGCCGTCGATGCCCGGCCGGTCTTCGGCTGCGCGGTCAGCAGTCGCGTGCAGGAAGCGATCGATCCGTTGCGACTGAAGTACTCGAGGAGGAATCCGCCATGAAGAAGCTGCTCTCGTATCTGCTGCTGCCGGCCGAGATCTCGGACTTCGAGCGGCAGTACCTGGCGCGCGTCAACCGGATCGCGCTGGTGTTCTTCGCTGTGCCACCTCCCGCTCTTCGTCTTCGTGGCGCTGCTGGCCGGGACCAGCGTCGTGCAGACCCTGATCCTGACGCCGCTCGTCCTGGTCGGGCCGCTCGTCGCGTACCGCACGGTGACCAATCCTCGCCACCTGTCGGTGGTGTTCGGGTTCACGGCGATGTGCATGGGCGGCCTGCTGGTCCACTTCGGCAAGGGGCCGATGCAGATCGAGATGCACTTCTACTTCTTCACGCTCATCGCGCTGCTGGCGGTCTTCGGCAACCCGATGGCGATCGTCACCGCGGCGGTGACCGTGGCGATGCATCACCTCGTGCTCTTTCTGATCCTGCCGAGCAGCGTGTTCAACTACCGGGCCTCGATCTGGGCGGTCGCGGTGCACGCGGCCTTCGTCGTGCTGGAATCGGTGGCGGCCTGCTTCGTCGCTCGGAGCTTCTTCGACAACGTCATCGGGCTCGAGAAGATCGTCAAGAAGCGCACCGACGACCTGCGCCTGGTGCTCGACAACGTGGGTCAGGGCTTTCTCACGATCAACCTCGACGGGTCGCTGGCGCCCGAGCGATCGGCGATCGTCGACACCTGGTTCGGGCCGTTCTCGCCCGGCAAGAAGCTGTGGGAGTACGTCGCGGGGTTGCAGGCGGGCGTGCCGGAGTGGTTCCGCCTGGCCTGGGAAGCGGTCGTCGAGGACGTGCTGCCCCTGGACATGGCGATCGGGCAACTTCCGAAACGGTGGACGATCGGCGCGCGCTCGTTCTCGCTCGAGTACCGGCCGGTCATGGCGGCGGACAAGCTGTCCAAGGTGGTGCTCGTCATCTCGGACATCACCGGAGAGCTGGAGCGCGAACGGTTCGAAGCCGAGCAACGCGACTTCCTTCGCGTCTTCGAGCACATCGCCAAGGACAAGAAAGGCTTCCAGGCGTTCTTTGCCGAGGGCAGCGAGATCGTCTCGGCGGTCATCGCCGCCGAGGGCGGCGAGATCGAGCTGCGACGTCAGCTCCACACGCTGAAGGGAAACTGCGCCCTCTTCGGCCTGTCTCGCCTGGCGGCGTTCTGTCATGAGCTGGAATCGGGCATGGCCGAGGACGAGGGTGTCATCAGTGCGGAAGACCGCGGGCGCCTTGGCGAGATGTGGGGGATCTTCGTCGCCAACCTCCGCGCGCTGCTGGGCCGGGACCAGACCAGCCTGGTCGAGGTGGACCACGCCGAGTACACGTCGATCCTGACGGCGCTGGCTGGGGACGTCGCCCGCGAGGAGATCGCCTGGCGCATCCGGGCGTGGGAGTTCGAGCTCGCGGACCGGAGCTTGACCCGCGTGGCGGACCAGGCGCGCGCCATCGCCGGACGCCTCGGCAAGACCGCGCCCGAGATCGCGATCGAGGCGAACGGATTGCGGCTGCTGCCGGAGCGCTGGACCGAGTTCTGGTCGGCGTTCACGCACGTGGTGCGCAACGCGGTGGACCACGGGCTCGAGACCGCGGAGGAGCGCGTCGCGGCGGGCAAGCTCGCGGCGGGACGGATCCGGCTCCGCACGTCGCTGGCGAACGCCGACTTCACGATCGAGATCGGCGACGACGGGCGGGGCATCGACTGGCAGCTCGTCCGGCAGCGGGCGGCGGCCATGGGGCTTCCGTGCGCCAGCCAGGAAGACCTGACCGAGGCGATGTTTCACGACGGCCTGACCACGCGGTACCAGGTCTCGGAGTTCTCGGGCCGTGGTATCGGAATGGGCGCCATCCGGGGCGTGTGCGAGCGGATGGGAGGCACGGTGCAGATCGCGAGCGCGCCCGGCGCGGGGACCACGGTGCGGTTCTGCTGGCCGCAGATGTTGCTGCGGCTCGATCCGATCGTTCTTGGACCGCATGCGCGGATCCTTGAACCGCATGCGCCGATCCTTGAACCGCATGCGCCGATCCTTGAACCGCATGCTCCGATGGCGAGCTCGGTGGCGGCGCCGGTGGCGCCGGTGGCGCCGGTGGCGGTGACGCGCACGTAACGCGCCGTCGTGGGCGCGAAGGCGGTGGGCCGCCGGCGTGCGCCGCGCTACGGCGCGCTCGGCACCCAGTCGTAGACGTGAATCCAGTCGTACTCGACGCTGGTCGGCGCGGTATCGGTGCCGACGGGGCCGGCCCAGGAGGCGGCGTTCGACGCCCAGATCGTGAGCAAGATGTTCTGCGGCAGCTTCATGAGCGCAATCTGGCTCGACCAGGTGTGGACGACCGCACCGTCGGCGGTGAAGCGAACCTCGGCCGGCGTCCACTCGATGGCGTAGGTATGAAAGTCGGCGGACGGATCGAACGGGAAGGTGACGAACGCGGGGTCTTGCGACGGCGTCACCGACTGGGTCACGGGCGGCGTGACCGGCGGCCCGAGGTAAACCTGCTCGTTGACCTGGGCGCGATCCGAGTATCGCCCGAGGAATTCGATGTCGAGCTCGTTCCAGTTGTCGGCGGGGTAGGGCGTGTAGATCAAGACCAGCGAGGACACGACCGCCGAGCCCTTGGCGAATCGGATCCGGCTCTCGACGCGGCCGTATTTGACGGTCTGCCGCGAGCGCATCTCGACACCGCGGTACGGCTCGGCGGCGTCGGAGGGTTGCGGCGTCAGCGACAGCGTGGCGATGCCGTTGGCGAAGGCCGCGTTTGCCGGCGTGAATTGCGCCAGGTTGCCGCCGAACGTGAATGATTCGAGCTCCCAGCGCGAGCTGTCGAACGAGTCGAAGTCATCCTGCCAGGCGAGCTGGAACGTGCCGCCCGCCGCGCTGGTCGAGTCTGTCCCGGCGTCGGCCGTCAAGCCCGGCGGCGACGAGCCGCAACCGGCGATCAATGAAGCAACGACAACGAACGACGAAGGAAACAAGCGAGGTTTGCGCATCGAGAGCAATCTGTCCCCACGCTCGCGGGCCGTCTTCGCGTTTGGGCGGATATTTGGCGATCGCCCCGAGACTAGGGAGAGGGCAAACCTTTCGAGAGCGTCCGCGGCGCCGGCCAGGGCGCGAAGCGATCCCGCATCTCGTCAGCGAGGCTCGATCCGAAGAACAGGCGCGGCGTGCAGGCCAGCGTTCGCTGAAACACCCGGTGGCACTGCGAGTAGCTGCCGAAGCCCGCTTCCTCCGCCGCGGCGAGCAAGCGCTGGCCGCGCTCGACCCGGTCGATGAACCGCAAGAGCCGCAGCCGCGCGCGGTACTCGCTCAGCGTGAGCCCGATATCGTGGCGGAAGTGCCGGCTCACCTCGCTGACGTTGCCGTGCACCAGCTCGGCCAGCTCGCCGCGCGTCAGCTCTGGGCGGTCGAGGACCGAGGCCAGCGTGCGGCGCGTGAGCGGGTGCCAGTCCGGCGAGCGCACGCGCAGGCGATGGGCGTCGCGCCAGAGCTCACCCACGTGCCGCTCGACGGCGGCGGTCGCGCCGAGCGACATCGGCGCCGCGCACACCGCCGTGAAGCGAGCGAGGAGACCGGGGTCGAGCGCCAACCGCGCGGCGCCTCCCGACGTGGTTCCTCCGTCCTCGCTGGCGATGCGCTCGGAGAACCCCGGGCTGACGCCGATGACGTAGAGATCGAAATCGGGCGAAGCGTCGAGCAGGACATGATCCTGGCCCGGGGGCCACCAGAGCAGATCGCCGGCGACGACCGACATGGCGGCTTCGCCGAAGCCGAATCGGGCGCTGCCCGCGGTGATCAGGTTCAGCTCGGGCTCGGCGTGAAAGTGGCGAGGCCGCCGGGTCTCCGGCGCGTGGTGCCAGATGTGTCCGCGCGCGGCGGCCGGCATCGGGAAGGGCTGATAGAGCGTCTCCACGACTGGATCAACTTAGCAAATCGATGCGAGCGACGGTGGCGCGAGCCGCGCGTCATCGACGAATCCCACAAAATGCGAAGTTCGCGCGCGGCGCCGACGTGCGATGGCGGTCCGCCAATCGCGCGGCTGAGCTTTACCTGGCATAGGCCGCCAGCGGCAATCCGGCTTCGCGCACGCCGTCGGCGACGAAGCCCGCCATCAGGCGCGCGCCGTTGATCTGGAAGTGGGTTCCGTCGTTCAGCAAGAAGAAGTCCGCGGATGCGATACAGCCAATCATGTCGAGGTAGGCGAGGGTCTTGGCGTTGAGATCGACCAGAGCCGCGCCGGTCTGCGCCGCGACGGTCTTCATCGCGGCGGCGTAGCCCGCGAGACCGTTGCCAAAGGTGTGGCTGTCGCCCGTGCACGAGCGGCGCGGCGGCGGCGTGACCAGCACCGGTATCGCGCCCTTGCCGCGCGCGCCGTCGATGAACTGCATCATGAAGCCCTGGAAATCAGCGGCGCTGACCAAGTAGGGCTCGCCGTCGGGGTAGACCGCGGTCGTGTTGCCGTCGTTGGTCCCGAACTGCACCATCAAGTAGTCGCCCGCGCGGATGGTGCCGAGGATGGTGGTCAGGCGGCCCTCCTCGATGAAGCGGCGCGATGTGCGGCCGCCAATCGACTGGTTCGAGACGGTGACCTGGCTGGTGTAGTTGCCGGCAAGGAACTGCCCCCAGCCCGCCTGCATGTTGGCCGCGGTCGGTGGATAGGTCATCACGGTCGAGTCGCCCGCGATGTACACGGTGACCGGCGCCAGGGGTCCGGTCGTTCCTCCCGCGCCGGTGCGCGCGTCGGCGCCCGCGTCGGCGCGGCCGCCAGCGCCGGTCGCGGCGTCGGGCCGTGCGGACCCGGCGTCGGTGCTGCTGGATCCGCCAGCTCCCGCGCGAGCGTCAGTGCCCGCTGGCCCGGCGTCGGCAGCCGCGACGGCCGCGTCGGTCGCGCCCGTGCCGCCGCCCGTTCCGTCCCCGCTGCCCACGCCACCCGTGCCCGACAGTGTGCCGCCCGCTCCGTCGGTGGCAGCGCCGGGCGTTGCGGGGCCGCACGCCGCCAGCCAGGTCGCGCCCCAGATGGCGGCGACGATCGCCAGCGTGGCGCTGGACGGAATCGAACGTGCTTTCAGCATCAGACCCTCTCGAGGGTGAGAAGGGCCGGCGGGAGCGATTTTGGTGCCAGCGGAGTCGAGTCGATCCATCATTCTTCGGGCCGGCGCGGAGAACGGGGTCCCTCCGGCGACTCGCATCGGGAGGTCAGCAATGGGAGTGAGCGTTTCGGTTCAAAGGGTCTCACCACGAATCCTCGCGGCCGTCAGTCGCAAGGTCGCGCTCGGGGGTGTCGCAGCGGCCTGGAAGGCGCCGCTCGATCAGGTCTGGGCGTTCTTGCGCACGCAGCCGGGTCTCCGGACCGACGGGCACAACATCTTCCTCTACGACCATCCGTCGCGACGCGACGACCCGATGGACGTCCACTTCGGTGTCGAGGTCGTGCGCGCGTTCGAGCCCGCGGGCGAGGTCGAGCCGGTGAGGACGCCCGCGGGCGAGGTCGCGACCGCGACGCACGTCGGTCCCTACTCCGGGCTGCGCGAGGCCCACGACGCGATCCATGCCTGGATGGCCGCCAACAAGCGCGCGTCAGCGGGTTCGTCGTGGGAGATCTACGGCGACTGGGGCGACGATCCGACGAAGCTCGAGACGACCATCATGTACTTGCTGGCGTGAAACGCATGCGTGGTCCGCGGTTGCCGCCGGGCTCGCGGGCGCGATGTCGCTCGATCTTTTCCGACCAAACGCGAAGACAGCAACGAGAGCGGCGCGACAGATTGCGCGGATGTCGACCACGAAGACGCCCGCGCTCGCTCTCGCCGTGTTCGCGGCCGCAGTGGTCGTGGCGTGTGCCTCGCCGTCATCGGGACCGGCGAACGGCACCGGAGGCGCCGGTGCCGGCGGTGGCGGCAGCGGTGGCGCGGGCGAGGGCGGCGCACGTGCTGGCGGCAGCGGTGGCGCGCCCGCCGGCGGCAGCGATGGCGCGGCCGGCGCCCCGGTGGGTGGCGCGCCGGGCGGTACCGGGGGGAGCACCGGAGCCGGCGGGTCCGGCGGGTCGAGTGGGGGAGGGAGCGGCGGTGCCTCCGCGTCACTGCTCGTGCCCGCGCACGGAGCCTTGCTGGGGGCGTTCGTCGGGACCGGTACGTTCACCGGTTTCGAGACGACGCTGGGCCGGAAGCTAGCCATCATCCACACCTTCGTCGGCTGGACCGATGACTACACCGCCCGCTTGCCCGGCGACCTCGCGGGAGGGCGCGTCCCGCTCATCACCTGGGAGGCGTGGCAGAACGGTGTCGGAGCTCCGCTCGACGACATCGTCGGCGGCGTCTACGACGGGATGATCCAGTCACGCGCCCAGGCGGTGAAGAGCCTGGGCCAGAAGTTCTTCTTACGATGGGGCCACGAAATGAACGGCAACTGGTACCCGTGGAGCGGTGCCAGCAATGGCGCCAGTCTCGCGGCCGCGGCAAAGTTCATTGCCGCGTATCGCCACATTCACGACCTGTTCGTTGCCGCGGGCGCAACCAACGTTCTGTGGATCTTCTGCCCCAACGTCGACAGCGTCCCCGGAGATCCCTGGAACCAGTGGGCCAACTACTATCCCGGCGATGCCTACGTCGACTGGATGGGCTTCGACGGATACAACTGGGGGACCGTCATGGCGACGTCGACCTGGCAGACGTTCCCCACGATCGCCGCACGCATCTACGCCGGTCTCGCGGCCAAGGGGAAACCGATCATGATCCCCGAGACCGCGAGCGCCGAGCTGGGGGGCGACAAGGCGGCGTGGATCAGTGGGATGCTCCCGTCGCTGGAGAGCATGTTTCCGGCCGTCAAGGCGCTGGTCTGGTTCGAGATGAACAAGGAGACCGACTGGCGCATCGAATCGTCACCGGCGGCAGCGACCGCGTTCAGGGCGATGGCGAACGATCCGTACTTCAATCCGTGACGCCCGCGACCGCGGGAGCGAGCCGCTCGCGGATTTTTGCGCCGCGCCCGCCGAGGAGAAACTCTCTGGTGTGGGATGATGAACACATCAGGATCGATCGGGGTCGCCGTCGACGAGCTCGTGCATGCGCGGGGATCGATCGCATGGCTGCTGCGCCTGGGCGCGATGTGCACCGCGCTGGCGGGCTGCGGCGGGCGCGGTGCCAGTCCGGGCGTCGACGCCGGAGGCACCATCGTTCTCACGCAACCCCTGGTCGTGTCGGCGGCGACGCGCACGCCGATCCAGACGACGTGGTCGGTGAACTACTGGCAGTGGATGCCGGCGTACGTCGACGCGCTGGCGGGGACGGAGACGCAGGTCGCTCCGCTCCATCCCGCGATCATGCGCGTCGGGGGCTACAACAACGACACCAACATGCCCAATCCGTTCGACGACGCCGCCTTCGACAAAGCCGTCGCCTACGCGCGCGCGATCGGAGCTGAGCCGCTGATCCAGGTGCCGCTGCTCGCCGACGACACCGGCCAGCCGCCGGCGCCTTCGACCGCCGCGGCGATGGTCACGTACGCCAACGTGACCAAGGGCTACGGCGTGAAGTATTTCTCCGTCGGGAACGAGCCCGACCTCTATCCCGACGCCGGCAACCTCACCAACGCCGCGCAGCCGGCCATCCCCGGCTTCACGCCGGCGGCCTACTGCACGCTGGTTCGCCCATTCGTGACCGCGATGCGCGCGGCGGATCCGACGATCCAGATCGTCGGACCGGACCTCTCGTACAAGTATCAGGCGGGCAACGGCGACTTCGACTGGTTGACGCCGATCCTGTCGTCCTGTGGCGAGCTCTTCGACATCGTCGCGATCCATCGCTACCCGTTCGAGGCGAAGCAGGCGACGCTCGCGGCCGCTGCCGGCGACGCCGCGGCCTTCAAGTCGGTCATCGCCTCGGTGCGCGGGATCTTGTCGAGCACCGGATCAGGCGCAAAGCCGCTGGCGCTGACCGAGATGAACGTGGTCTACGACGCCACGAGCTGCGTGCTCGACGCTTCGCCGGGCACCGTCGGCTCGGCGCTCTGGATGGCGAGCAGCGTGGGGACGGCGATCGACAGTGGGTTGTGGACCACCGCAATCTGGGACATCGCCGACGCCGACAGCTACGCGTTCGGATTGATCGGGATGCCGCCGGCGCACACGCCGCGCCCGTCGTACTACGCCTACCAGCTCTTTGCCGAGCACTTCGGGCCGAGCCGCATCGACGTCACGTCGGCGCCGGCCGGCGTGACCGCGTACGCCAGCCGCAATCAGGCGGATGACGCGACCGAGATCATCGCGCTCAACTGGGGCTCCTCACCCGCCGGCCTGGACATCCAGATCACCGGGTTGTCGAAGGCGCCTCCGACCGCGACGTTCGCGCTCCCCGCCGTGTCGATGGCGGCGTTCCATGTCCCCGACACAGGCGCGGCGGCGGGCTGGCTCTACGGCGAAGCGCAGCGCCGGAGCGCAAGCGGCCTCGTGCCGCTGGCGCCCGGCCCGCGGCTGGCGAGCGCGGGCGGCACGGACGGAGGCGCCAGCGCCGCCGGAAGGACGCCGGGGATGGGCTGTGTCGCCGTCGACGCCGCGGTCATGTGTCCCCAGGTGATGTTGCCCACGCCGGCGATCACCGCGATGGGCGCGATGAGCGGCACCGCCCTGACGTTCGGATCCGGGATCAACGTCTGGGGCTCCTACGCCTTCGCGGGCGCCGGTCAGACAGCGCCGACGGGCAGCGTGACCCCCGACGGCAACGGCTTGCAGATCACCGGCGGCTTCGTGCCGCCCGTGCCCGCGTCCGCGAACTTCGCGGGCTTCGGCCTTTATTTCGCGAGCTCGAGCTGCATCGACGCGTCCGCCTACACCGGGATCGCGTTCGAGTTTTCGGGTGACCTCGGCGGTTGCGGCTTGCTGGCCGGGATCAGCTTCTCCAGCGACGACAGCTCGACCAACGACCCGGCGCGAGGGGCGTGCATGGGCAGCAACGCGCAGTGCTACGGACCCACCGCCGACGTCACCGCCGGTGCGCTCGCGGCGACCGCGGCCTCGCCCGCGGTGCGCGTACCGTTCACCGCGTTCAGCGGCGGGATGCCCAACGCCACCGCCGACCCTTCGTCGATCGTCGGCGTTCAGTGGGCGCTCACGGCCCCGTCGGCCTCGGCCGACGGCGGCGGGTGCCAGGCCAGCTTCACCGTCGAGAACGTCGCGTTCTACAAGTAGCCCTCGCATCACCGCGCGTTGGCGCCGTCACTTGTTCGCGGGCGCGGGCGTGACAGGATCGCGCGGAATGCTCGGCATCCGCCTGCGGTACTGGACCCGGATCTTCTGGGGTGAGGCGCTGCGCGGGCTCTTCCGGCACCGGCTTCGAAGCACGCTCACGACCGTCGGGATCGCCATCGGCATCGCCGCGGTCGTGCTGGTGGTCGCCATCGGCCAGGCCGGCAAGGAACGCGCAGAGGACACGCTCCAGCAGCTCGGCGACAATCTTGTCTGGATCGAGGCGGGCTCCCGGAACGCCGCCGGCGTTCGGACCGGCACCCACGGCACGACCTCGCTCACAATCGACGACGCCGAAGCTGTCCAGCGCGAAGTGCCGCTCGTTCGAAGCCTTTCACCCCAGATTGACGGCACTCTTCAGGCGATCAACGGAAGCCGGAACTGGACCACGCGTTTCCGGGGCGAATCGCCCGAGTACCTCGCGATCAAGAGGTGGCACGTGGTTCGAGGCGTCTCCTTCACCAGCGAGGACGTCGCCCAGGCGGCCAGCAAGGTCCTGCTCGGGCAGACGGTGCGCGAGCAGCTGTTCGGGCTCGAGGATCCCGTGGGACGGACGTTTCGCGCGTCCGGTCAGCTGTTCGTGGTTGTCGGCCTCCTCGCCCCCAAAGGCCAGGGCGGCGACGGACGGGACCAGGACGACTGGATCCTTCTGCCGTACACGACTGCCCACGCCAAGCTCCGGGGTCATGGTCCGCTGTGGCTCGACGACATCCTGTGCTCCGCGGTGTCGCGCGAGGGCGTGAATCGGGCGATCGACAAGATCATCGCGTTGCTACGGCAGCGGCATCATATCCGCAGCGGCGACGAAGACGATTTCAACATTCGACGCCCCGACGAGGTGATCGAGGCCCAGATGAAGGCCAGCAACACGCTGGCGGCGTTCCTGCTCAGCGTGGCGCTCGTCTCCCTCCTCGTGGGCGGCATCGGCATCATGAACGTGATGCTCGCGTCGGTCGTGCAACGAACCCGCGAGATCGGTGTTCGCCTGGCGGTCGGTGCACCGAGATCGGCGATCGAGCTCCAGTTCCTGGGTGAGGCCGTCATCCTGGGACTCGTGGGTGGAGTGACGGGCATCCTCGCGAGCTTCGCGGGTGCCGCCGGCGCCCGCGATGTGCTCGAGTGGCCGATCTCGATCTCAGCCACTGCCGTGGCAGTCGCGCTCGTCACTTCGATCGGCGTGGGGCTGGGCTCGGGCTTCTATCCTGCCCATCGGGCCGCTCTCCTGGATCCAATCCAGGCCCTCCGTCACGAATAGAACGTTACCGCGCGCGGAATGACCTTCCTCACGCTTTTCGCTCGAAAGGGCAGGGAAGCGGCGGCGGCCGCTCCCGGGCCGACGCGGCATCGCACTTGCTCTTTCTCGGCGTGAGGGGAGCAAGCGATGAAGTCGGTAGTGTGGAGTGTGGGCGTCGCGGTCTTTTTCTCGATCGGCATCGGGGGCTGCGGGCAAAAGGCGGCGACGACGGGTGCGCTCAAGGGGCCGATGGGAGGCGGTGGAGGGACCGGGTCCACCGGATCCGGTGGACAACCGGGTGACGCCGGACCGTCGAAGCCGACGGGGACAGTATCTGATGCCGGCGGGAGCCCACGCTCCTGCTCCGATCTGTTCGACCAGAGCGTCGTTCCCGCCTACGCGATCGATATTTCTCCGGATGCCTGGACCAAGCTCGACGCCGATTTTCACGACATCAAGGACGTGCTCGCGGGAAACCCACCTCAGACCTACTACCCGATCGTCTTTCACTACGGCTCGGAGACCGTGAGCAACGCCGCGGTCCGGCTGCGAGGCAAGTCTTCGTGGGTCAATACGGTCATGTACGACGCGAATCCAAAGATGCAGCTCGACGTCTCGTTCGATCAGATCGACACGGCTGAGAAGTTCCACGGCGTTTCGACGATTCACTTCACGATGCCGCGAGACGACTGGACGTTCATCAATGACCGGGTCGGCAACAACTGGTTGCGACAGATCGGTCTCACCGCGCCGTGCTCCAACAACGCCATGTTGACCGTCAACGGGTCGTACTACGGCCTCTACATCACCGAGGGAAGCGTCGGCACCGCGCTCCTCAAGCAGTTCTTCCCCGGCAATGCGAGTGGTGACCTGTTCAAGGGTGGCGCGCAGGCCGAGACCAACACGCTATCGGCGAACTGGGCGCGCCTTCAGCAACTCCGGAACGCGACCGACATCGCGACGCTGCAGGGACTGGTCGATCTGCCAAACACGGTCCTCGAGTGGGCTGCCGAGGTCGCCGTCAACGACGCCGATGGTTACTACGGCGGAGCTCACAACTACTACATCTACGACCAGGGGCAGGCAGGCTATCTCTGGCTTCCGGATCACACCGACTCCGCGCTCGAGTGGCTGGAGGTCTTTTCCTCGGTGTCCTACAAGGAACATCCTCTCTACTGGTGGGCGGGGCGCTTCGCGCCGGACGCTCCAGGGACCGACTACTTGATCGTCATCAACGATCCGGTGTGGAAGGGCCGCTACGTCGACGCCATCGCGACGCAGGTGGCGAAGTGGGATCCGAACGAGCTCACGGGCTGGGTCGACACCTGGTCGGCGCAGATCACCGACGCCATGACCGCCGACCCTCACAGGTGGGCCACGCCCGATCAATTCAACTCCGCGATCGCTGCGCTTCGTGACGTCATTCAAAATCGCCCGCACTATCTAAAGAGCTTCGTCGACTGTGAGCACGGAGATCCCGCCGCCGCCACGGATCAGGACGGCGACGGCGTGGCCTGGTGCAACGATTGCGACGATTCGAATCCGGCCGTGCATCCGGGCGCGCGTGAGATCTGCGGCAACCACGTCGACGACAACTGCAATGGCGTGGTCGACGAGAGCTGCCCCGGCGAGGCGCCCGGCTATCCGGGACAGCAGCTCGATGCGGGAACCAGCGTCCCCGGGAGCGGCAACGTCGACGCGGCGACGGGAGGGTAGAGCGCGCCACGGCACGCTCACGTCGCAGGCGATCCCGGTCGGGCCCGATGCAGTGTAGAATCGCGTCACATGCGCGCATCAGTCGTCGGCACGATCCTGTGGTTGGGACTCGCTTCTGGTTTCGCTGCGTGCAGCAGCAGTGGTGGCGGCGGCGCAGCGGGCCTCGGCGGAGCCGTCGGGGCGGGTGTGGGTGGCAGCGCCGGCGGCGCGGCGGGCGCGCCCGATGACGGCAGCATCGTCGGCGCTGGCGGAAGCACGGGCGCCGGAGGCACAAATCACACCGGTGTCTGGAACGTGATGATGCTCGGCGACTCGGTCACGGGGAACACCTGCTACCCGCAGCTGCTGTCGAAGGATCTCATCGCCGGCGGACACACCAACTTCCAGTTCATCGGCACGGTGACCAACAACAGCGGTTGCGGCGCCGGGGCGCCCAGCCTCAAGAGCGAGGGTCACGGCGGCTATGGCGTCACGTATCTGCCGGCGGACAGCGCGCGGCCGCACCCCTGCACCAAGCAGGCACAAGGATGTGGCAGCTACGCCGAGCTCATGACCTGGGCCGCCGAGAGCCCCGATATCGTGCTGATGCACTTCGCGACCAACGACGTGTGGGACGGAGAGCCCACGGCGACAATCCTCGCGTCCTATCTCGCGGTCGTTGCCGAGTTCCGCAAACAGAACCCGAACGTGATCTTCTTCATCTCGAAGATCATTCCGCTGGCGCCGGCCGGAGCGCCAACGGCGCCGATGAACGCCATCAATCTGAACGCGGCGGTGACGCCCGCGTGGGCGTCGACGAACTCCACCGCGACCTCACCGATCTGGATCATCGACCACTGGACCGGCTTCGACGCCACGACCGACACCGTCGACGGCGTGCACCCGACGGTCGCCGGCGCCGAGAAGATGTCGATGGCCTCGGTCGCCGCGCTGGGCGCCTCGGCCTACTTCTGAGCGTCAGGTCGCGACGCCACCACGATTGTCTTCCAACCAGGCGCGCGCGCCGCGGCTGACCGCGGCGAGGACGACCTGCCCCATGAGATGTCCGGCCTCGGTGTGCTTGCCCACGAAGGTCAGCGGCTCGCCTTGCTCTCGCTCGGGGTCCTCGGGAGCCGCGATCACATGGCAGTCGGTGCCGGTACCGGAGGCTGCCAGTCCCGATCGCAGGCTGCGGATGCCGCTCTCGTGAACCGCGACGGCGCGCGCCTCGGCGCACAGGGCGGTCGCTTCGATCATCGCGCGCTCGGTCATGGACCGGGAGAGCGCGCACAGGATGTTGATCGTCCCCGCGGGTCGGCTGGGTCCCGGCGAATCCCCGGGCCGCAACCGATTGCCGAGTCCGACGGTGGCGACACAGCGGGCTTCGAGGCCGGCCGAGCCGGCGGTTTGCTGCACGTACCGGCCGATGTCGGCGCTGGTCATCAGTCCCACCGCGTCGGGCACGCCGGCCAGGGCCAATCGCTCGCGCAGCACGGCGGTCGGGTCGACGTCGGGCGGTAGCTCGGCGTTCGTCACCTGGCACCAGGCCACCTCCCGTCCGTGCGTCATCCCGCCGCCGGCGATGGCCCAGCTCATGAAGCGTTGCTGCCGGCGGAAGCGGGCGACCAGCACCCGTCTCTCCTGGACGACGTCAATCGCGAGCTCGAACATTCCCATCCTTCCTATCACGCGGACGCTTCACCCGGACGCCGCCAGGGTGCGTCGGGCTGTGCCGCCTTGACACCGATCTCCAACGCCCGTAAACGTGAGCCTCCTGAAAACAGAATAGAGACTGATCGCGGCTCGCGAGCGTGGAGACGTTCGCTGTCAGGGAATCCGGTGCGACGCCGGAGCGGTCCCGCCACTGTATGTGAAGAGTCGGCTTCACCAAGCCACTGACCCGATATCGGGTTGGGAAGGCTGAAGCTGACGCTTCGGAGGTTTTTTCCGAGAGATTCACGAGCCAGGACACCTGGCCGCGATCCAACCCAGCACCCCTTTCGCCCTTCGGGAAGGGAATGAGGCTTTCATGTATTCCGGGGACGCCTCGCCGGTCGCGGAGATCGATCGGAGAGCTCACACATTCTTGGTTTCGCTCGACCCGCGCGCGCTGCGGATATGCGCGCTGGTTCTGGTCGTGTCGCTCCCCGTCGCGGCGCGTGCCGAGACCACGCTGCGGGATGATCGGGGCGTGACGGTGACGCTCCCGCAGCCACCGCTGCGGATCGTCAGCCTGTTGCCGTCGCTGACCGAGAGCGTGTGCGCGCTGGGCGCTTGCGCGCGGATCGTCGGCACCGATCGATTTTCGAACTGGCCGGCGAGCGTGGCCGGCTTGCCCAAGCTGGGCGGCATCGAAGACGCGCAGGTCGAGCGCGTGGTCGCGCTCAAGCCGGACGTCGTGCTCGTCTCGGCCTCGGGCCGCGTCACCGATCGGCTCGAAGGGCTCGGGCTCAAGGTCATCGCGCTCGAATCCCGGAATCATGCCGATGTGAAGCGGACGCTGGCGCTGCTCGCGCGGATGCTCGGCGTCCCGGCCGAGGCCGAGCGCGTATGGGCCGCCATCGAGCGCGAGACGCGCGCCGCGACGGCTCGCGTTCCGGCGGAGCTGCGCGGCAAACGAGTGTACTTCGAGGTCGACGCCACGCCGTATGCGGCCGGTCCCGATTCATTCATCGGTGAGACGCTGCGCGAGCTCGGCCTCGCGAACGCGCTGCCGGCCGAGCTCGGTCCGTTCCCGAAGCTCAATCCGGAGTTCGTCGTCACGTCGCAGCCCGACGTCGTCATGGCGGTGAAACCCGCGCTCGCGGACATGCCGAAGCGCCCGGGGTGGGCGTCGTTGCGCGCGCTCATCGACCATCGGACGTGCGGCTTTCCCAGCGAGCGCTACGAGCTGATCATCCGACCGGGCCCGCGCATGGGAGAGGCGGCGTCCACGCTCGCCGATTGCCTCGTCTCGATCTCGAAGGCGCGTTGATGGGGGAGCGAAGTCACGGGGACGCACGGCGCCGGCGACGCCTCGCCATCGGTCTCGCGGCGAGCACGGTCATCCTGCTGGTCGCCGGCCTCGCCGCCGGCAGTGACGGGTGGTCGATCGCTGGGCTGGTACGCACCTGGCGCAGCTCCGAAGGCGCGTTGATCATTCTGCAGATCCGCGCGCCGCGCACGGCCGGGGCGTGGCTCACGGGCGCGCTGCTCGGGCTGTCGGGCGCCACGGCCCAGGGGCTCTTTCGAAATCCGCTCGCCGATCCGTACCTGCTCGGTTCCGCGTCGGGCGCGATCCTGGGTGTGGTCCTGGTCCTGGCCGCGGGCGCGCTCGGCGGCCACGCGATCAACGTCGCGACCGCCGACACGTTGGGGCGCATCGGGCTGGTCGGCGCCGCGTTCGTGGGCTCGCTCTTGGGCGTGCTGCTCACGTTGTCACTGGCGCGCGGCGCGCAAGAGACGACGCGCCTGCTGCTGGCGGGGGTCGTGGTCGCGGTGGTGCTGGCTGCCGTGGGCGATCTCATCACCAGCGCTGCGCCCGACGCGCTCCGGGGCAAGCAAGCATTCTTGCTGGGCAGCACGGGCTTTCTGGGTTGGGGCAGCTGTCTCCTGCTTGCGATCGGCGTCGTCGTCACATTGCCGCCGACCTGGCGTTTATCGCGTGCGCTCGACGCTCTCACGCTCGGCAGTGACAGCGCCGTGAGCCTGGGCCTGCCGCTGTCGGGCATCCGTGTCGCCCTCGTGGCCGGCATCGCCCTCGCGACCGGCCTGGCGGTGTCGCAGGCGGGCCTCGTCGCGTTCGTGGGCCTGGTCTCGCCGCACCTGGTCCGTCGCTTTGCGCCCGCCAGCCACGGGTTCGTGGTCGTGGCCAGCGCCGCGGCCGGGGGCACCCTGCTGCTCACCGCCGACGTGCTGGCCCGCACCCTGATCGCGCCCCAGGAGGTTCCGGTCGGCGTGCTCACCGCGTTGCTTGGTGGCGGATACCTGATCTGGCTCTTGCACCGGCGGCGGGCGTCGTGACGACGCTCGTCGCGCGACGGGTCAGCGTCACGCTCGGGAGCACCCGGGCCCTCGCGGACGTCACGTTCGCCGTGCAACCGGGGTGGACCGCCGTCGTTGGTCCGAATGGCGCCGGCAAGTCGACGCTGCTGCGGGTCCTGGCCGGCCTGCAGGCGCCCGGCGCCGGCGACGTCGAGCTCGACGGCCGAGCCCTGGGCAACTGGCCGGTACGGTCGCGCGCGATGCGAATCGCCTGGCTCGCGCAGCAAGGCGATTCGAGCGGCGATCTGACGGTGCGAGAGATCGTGCGGCTGGGCAGGCTACCAAGCCTGGGCCTGTTTGCGTCGACGACGGCCGCCGACGAAGCCGTCGTGGACCGCGCGATGGTGGCCGCCGAGTGCACGGCCTGGCAGGACCGCCGCCTCCCCGAGCTCTCGGGCGGCGAGCGACAGCGTGTCTTGCTGGCGCGCGCGCTGGCGGTCGAGGCGCCGCTGCTGCTGCTCGACGAGCCAACGACGCATCTCGACCCGCCGCACCAGTTCGTGCTGGCCCGGCTGATCCGGCGACAGGCGAATGCCGGCACCGCGGTGGTGAGCGTTCTGCACGACCTGTCGTTCGCGCTTCTGGCCGATCGCCTGGTCGTCATGCAGAGCGGTCGCGTCCTCGCCGAGGGAGCCTGCGACTCGCCCGCGCTGCACGCCGCCCTCATCGAGGTCTTCGAGGGATCGATCCGTCTCGAGCGGGTTGCCTCGCGCTGGATCGCGATCCCGAACCTGGAGGCGTGAGGCGCGCGCGGATGCGGCGTCAGCGCCGGTGGCGTCCCCGCCGGCCGCGCTGGTGAGCTTCGGAGTCGGGTCGCGGTCCGGTTTCTTCCTGCTCCCACAATGCCATCTCGCGCATGCCGGGGGTGTCGATCAAGAGAGCGCCGCTCTCGGTGAGAAACAGCTCACGATGAGTGGTGGTGTGGCGCCCGCGCGCATCGGCCGCGCGCACATCGCCGACGGGCTGCGCGGTCCGCCCCAGGAGCGCGTTGACCAGCGTCGACTTTCCCACGCCGGACATTCCGACCATGACCAGCGTCTCTCCCACCGCGACCCGGGCTTGCAGCTGCTCGATACCGCCGCCGACCTGGGCGCTGATCAAGACCACCGGGACGCCCGGGAAGGCGCCGGTCAGGGTGTCCACGACGCTTTCCGGCTCGGAGCTCAGATCGCTCTTGTTCAGGATCAACAGCGGACGCGCGCGGCTTTGCTCCACGGCGGCGAGGTACCGGCCGAGCCGCGCGTGATTCACGAGGCGGTGGTCGCGCGCGTCGTCTCCTCCTTCGCCGAGCGCGCTCACGATGCCAACGACGTCGACGTTGGCGGCTATGACCTGCGCTTCGGCGCGCGAGCCCGCGGCGCGTCGTTGCAGGCAGGTGCGCCGCTGGAGCAAGTGCTCGATGACCAGCGCGCCATGGCTGTTGGAATAGGTGCCTGCGACCCAGTCGCCCACCTGCGGGCGCTCGGCCGCTGTTCGCCAGGTGACGTGCCGGCGACCGCCGAGGATGCCCTTGCGCACTCCCTCCGGCATCCAGACGACGTAGCTCTCGCCGTGCGCGATGGCGATTCGGGCCGGCGCCAATCCACCGCCGAGCTTCCCGAGCTGTTCCTCGAAGAACGGCCCGAAGCCGATCTGCGCGAGGGTCGGCCCACCCATGCTCACGGTGCGCCGGCGCCCTGGCGCCGTCGCGCTTTGCGCGCGGCCTCCACCATGTTCGCGAGCGCCGCCTTCACCTCTGGCCAGCCCCGGGTCTTGAGGCCGCAATCCGGGTTGACCCAGAGCCGGTCCGCCGGGATCACCGCGAGCGCCCGCGCCAGCAGCTCGTCCATCTCCTCGCCCGAAGGGATCCGCGGCGAGTGAATGTCATACACGCCCGGGCCGACCTCGTTCGGGTACTTGAACTCTCCGAAGTCGGCCAGCAGCTCCATCTTCGAGCGGGACGTCTCGATCGACAGAACGTCCGCGTCCATCGCGGCGATGGCCTCGAGGATGTCGCCGAACTCGGCGTAACACATGTGCGTGTGGATCTGCGTTCGGTCCCTGACGCCGGCGGTTGCGACTCGGAACGCGTCGACGGCCCAGCGCAGATAGGCCTGGTAGTCGGCGCGCCGGAGCGGCAGGCCCTCGCGAATGGCGGGCTCATCGACCTGGATCATCCCGATGCCCGCCGCCTCGAGGTCGGCGACTTCGTCGCGCAGGGCGAGGGCGATCTGCAGGCAGCTCTCGGAGCGCGGCTGGTCGTCGCGCACGAAGGACCACTGCAGGATCGTGACCGGACCGGTGAGCATGCCCTTCATGGGCTTCCGGGTCAGCGATTGCGCGTAGCTGGCCCATTCGACCGTCATGGGCCGCGGGCGGCGGACGTCGCCGAAGAGGATCGGCGGTTTCACGCAGCGCGAGCCGTAGCTTTGCACCCAGCCGCTCTCCGTGAAGGCGAAGCCGTCGAGCTGCTCACCGAAGTACTCCGCCATGTCCGTCCGTTCGAATTCGCCGTGGACCAGGACGTCGAGACCGATGACTTCCTGCTCGGCGACGCAGCGGCGCGTCTCGTCGCGCAAGAACGTATCGTAGGCGTCGCCCGGCAGCCGTCCCGCGCGCCAGCCGGCGCGTGCCTCGCGGACCTCTTTCGTCTGAGGGAACGAGCCAATCGTGGTCGTCGGCAGAAGCGGCAACCCAAAGCGTTCGCGCTGCTTCTTGGTGCGTTCGGCGTAAGGGGAGCGGCGGCGAAGCATGTCCGGGGCGATCTCCGAAACGCGGCGCCGGACGTCGGCGTTCCTGGTGCGGCGCGAGCTGCGTCGACTGACATGCGCCGCGCGCGCCGCATCGAAGCGCAGCTCGCTCAACGGAGCAGGTCCGCCCGCCGTACGATCGGCGCTGTCCGCGAGCGCCCAGATCTCGCCGAGCTTCTGCTTCGCGAACGCCAGCCAGGACGTGAGCTCGGGATCGAGCTTGCGTTCGAGGTCGAGATCCACCGGGACGTGCAGCAACGAGCAGGACGGACCAACCCACACGCGCTCCGGTCCCAGGAGCTCCACGGCGCGCTGGACCAGCGTCCGCGCGCGATCGAGGTCGGTGCGCCACACGTTCCGCCCGTCCACCAGGCCCAGCGACAGGATGGTCTCGGAGTCGAGCTTGGAAAGGACTGCGTCCACCTGGTCGGGCGCGCGGACGGCGTCGATGTGAAGCGCCTCGCAACCGAGGCGCAGAGCCAGGTCCAGGTTTGAGCCCAGAGCGTCGAAGTAAGTCGCGAGCAGCAGGCGTGGTCGCTGGCTCGTCGCCGTCATCCGACCAAACGCGCGCCGATAGCCATCGCTGGTCGCTTCATCCAGATCGAGAACCAGGCAGGGCTCGTCGACCTGCACCCAGGCGACGCGCTCCGACAGGATCGCGAGCAGCTCCTGATAAACCGGCACGAGCTGGTCGAGGGCGTGCAGCGGTGTGGCGGCCGGGGGCGCTGCCGATGACAGCTTCGCAAGCCGAAGGAAGGAGACCGGGCCCAGGATCACGGGACGCGGCTCGATGCCCAGCGTGCGCGCTTCATCGAGCTCGCGCAGGAGCTTCGTGGCGTCGAGACGGAAGGTTTGCTCCAAGGCCAGCTCGGGCACGATGTAATGGTAGTTCGTGTCGAACCACTTGGTCATCTCCAGCGCCGGGACGTCGAGTCCGGCCGCGGTGTCCTGCAGCCCGCGCGCCATCGCGAACATGCGTTCGAGCGGATCGGCGACCGAGAGATAGCGATCGGGAACCGCGCCGACCATGACGGCGGTGTCGAGCACATGGTCATAAAAGGAGAAGTCGTTGCTGGGAATGTGGCTGATTCCGGCGGCTTTCATCGTCGACCAGTGGCGAAGCCGCAGCATACGCCCAACGTCCTCGAGCTCGTCGCGGGAGATCGTCTTGGCCCAGAAGGCCTCGAGCGCCTTCTTGAGCTCACGGCCAGCCCCGATGCGAGGGTGTCCCAGGCACGTCGCCAGGATCGACATGGTCAGGCGACCTCCCGTACGTTTTCGATTCGCTCGAACATCTGATTTGTCTCCTTGGTCGTGGGTCATGCGGACGAATCCGCGGTGAACCGCGAGGTGAGCAACCAGACCGCCGCGCGCGAACACGCGTGATCCCTTTTTGGGATCTCGGACCGACCTCTCGCCCCCGCGGGCTACTGAAGCACGACACGGTTGGCGGATCGGACCGGGTGGTCGTCGAGGATCCTTCTACTGATCCTTCTGGCTCGACGCTCCGGACCTACTCCGCCTCCCGCGAGGCTCCAGGTCGAAACCGTCGCCGGGATTTCTCCCCGGTGTCGGGTGCGGGCAGGTCTTCGGGCTCGCGAGCGTTTCGGCTTGCGCCGGCTTCCTTCGCCCACCGCTTCCCAGCCCCAATGTGGGCGGCCAGTGCCTGTCGTGGACGTCGTTCTCGATTACCGCTGCGGGGCAGCCCCGGATTTCCACCGGGTTCCCTTTTGATTCCCGAGCCGAGGCCCGGGACACCAGCACGAGCAGAGAATTGGCGGAACGTTCGTTCCTGTCAAGGAGGAACGCGAGAATTGCGGGAGCTCAGCTTGCGATGTCCCCATTCTCGGGCACGATCGTCGCGCCAAGGCACGACGTCTCGGCAAGGGGAAGACGCCATGGATCTCGGACTCAAGGGCAAGCGAGCGCTGGTGACCGGCTCGACGGCCGGCATCGGTTTCGCGACCGCCCGCGCACTGGCCATCGAGGGCGCGCACGTGACAGTGAACGGCCGGACCGAAGCCCGCGTCGCCGCGGCGGTCGATCGCCTGAAACGGGAAACACCCGGCGCGACCGTCGGTGGCATCGTCGCCGACCTCAGCGGCAGCGCGGGTTGTCGATCGTTGCTCGCCCAGCTTCCCGATGTCGATGTGCTGGTCAACAACATGGGAATCTTCGAGCCCAAGCCGTTCGGGGACATCACGGATGAAGATTGGATGCGCTTCTTCGAGACCAACGTGCTGAGCGGCATTCGATTGGCGCGGCATTACGTGCGCGAGATGCGCGCGCGCAACTGGGGACGCATCGTCTTCATTTCGAGCGAGTCCGCGCTGCAGATCCCGGCCGAGATGATCCACTACGGGGTGACCAAGACCGCGCAGCTGGCGGTGGCGCGCGGACTGGCCGAGACGCTGGCGGGCACGGGTGTCACGGTGAACAGCGTGCTTCCCGGCCCGACCGCCTCGGAAGGCGTGGGGCAGTTCGTCACTCAGATGGCGGCGGCGCGCGGCTCCGACGCGCCGGCGGTGGTGCGCGACTTCTTTGCGACCGCTCGCCCGTCGTCGCTGTTGAAGCGCTTCGCCACGCCGGACGAGGTCGCCGCGATGATCGTCTACGTCTGCAGCGCCCGCGCGTCCGCGACCACCGGCGCCGCGTTGCGCGTCGACGGTGGCGTGGTGCGCGCGATCGCGTAGCTCAGTAGCGGTAGTGGTCGGCCTTGTACGGGCCTTCCTTCGGAATGCCGAGGTAGCTGGCCTGGCGCTCGGTGAGCACCTCGAGCTCGACGCCGAGCTTCGCGAGGTGCAGGCGCGCGACCTTCTCGTCGAGCTTCTTCGGCAACGTGTAGACGCGACCGCGCTCGTAGCCGGCGACGCCCGACAGCGTCGGCTTGCCCTGCGACGCCAGCCAGAGATCGATCTGCGCGATGGTCTGGTTGGTGAACGAGTTGCTCATCACGAAGCTCGGATGGCCGGTGGCGCAACCGAGGTTCACGAGACGGCCCTCGGCGAGCACGATGATCGACTTGCCGTCCGGCCAGATCACCTCGTGCACCTGGGGCTTCACCTCGACCCACTTGTGCTTCTTGATCTTGGCGATCTCGATCTCGGAGTCGAAGTGGCCGATGTTGCAAACGATCGCGCGGTGCTTCATCGCGTTCATGTGCTCTTCGGTGATCACGAACTCGTTGCCGGTGGTGGTGACGAAGATGTCACCGCGGGGCGCGGCCTTGGTCATGGTCGTGACCTCGTAACCCTCCATGGCCGCCTGCAGCGCGCAGATCGGATCGATCTCGGTGATGAGCACGCGCGCGCCCTGGCCCTTCATCGCCTGGGCGCAGCCCTTGCCGACGTCGCCGTAGCCCGCGATGACCACGACCTTTCCCGACAGCATCACGTCGGTCGCCCGCATGATGCCGTCCGGCAGTGAGTGCCGGCAGCCGTAGAGGTTGTCGAACTTGGACTTGGTGACCGAGTCGTTCACGTTGATGCAGGGGAACAGGAGCTCGCCCTTCTGCGCCATCTGGTAGAGACGGTGAACGCCGGTCGTCGTCTCTTCGGAGACGCCTTTGATGTTCTTGGCGGCCTGAGCAAAGAAGCCGGGGCGTTCTTTGATCGCGCGCTTGACCAGCGCGTAGAGGACGCGGCCCTCTTCGTGGCCCGGATCCTTGTCGAGGAACGAGGCGTCCTTCTCGGCCTTGACGCCGAGGTGAACGAGCAGCGTGAGATCGCCGCCGTCGTCGAGGATGAGGTTGGGGGTGCCGTCGTCCGACCACTGCAGCACGCGCCAGGAGTAGTCCCAGTACTCTTCCAGGCTCTCGCCCTTGACGGCGAACACCGGAACGCCGCGGTCGGCGATGGCGGAGGCGGCGTGATCCTGCGTGCTGAAGATGTTGCACGAGCACCAGCGGATGTCGGCGCCGAGCGCCTCGAGCGTCTCGATCAAGACCGCCGTCTGGATGGTCATGTGCAGCGAGCCAGCGATGCGGGCGCCCTTGAGCGGCTTGCTCTTCGCGAACTCTTGGCGCGTCGCCATGAGCCCCGGCATCTCGGTCTCTGCGAGGTCGATCTCCTTGCGCCCGAAGCCGGTGAGCGAGAGGTCACGAACCACGTAGTCGGGTTTGCCGTTCACGACGGGGGCCTTCTTGAAGCTGCTGATCTCGGACATTGATGTTCTCCTCGACGAACTCGTGAAGTTTCGGGTTTCTGGTGGGGAAGTCTATGCGGGAGCGTCAGGTCTGGTAGACCGGAAACTGGGCGCAGAGGGCGCCCACTTCGGATCGCAGCGCCGCGAGCTTGCCATCGTCGGCGTGGTGCTGGATCGCCTGGTCGATGAGGTCCGCGATCCGGATCGCCTCGACCGTGCCCATTCCCCGGGTCGTGAGGGCGGGCGTTCCCAGGCGGATGCCCGACGGATCGAGCGCCTTGCGCGTGTCGAAGGGGATGGTGCTGCGGCTGCAGGAGATCCCCACCTTGTCGAGCGCCGCCTCGGCCACCTTGCCGGTCAGATCCTTGCGCCGCAGGTCGACGACCATGAGGTGGTTGTCGGTCCCGTCGGTGAGAACCTTGTGCCCGCGCGCCATCAGCTCGCCGGCCATGGCGCGAGCGTTCTCGATCGTGCGGCGCGCGTAGTCGCGGAAGGAAGGCTGGAGCGCCTCGTGGAAGCACACCGCCTTGGCGGCGTTGGTGTGGTCGTGCGGACCGCCCTGGATGCCGGGGAACACGGTTCGGTCGACGTCCTTCTGGAACCGCTCCTTGCACATGATGATCGCGCCGCGCGGTCCGCGCAGGGTCTTGTGCGTCGTCGTGGTGACGAAGTCGAAGAGCGGGACCGGGCTCTCCAGCGCCTTGCCCGCGATGAGCCCCGCGATGTGCGCGATGTCCGCGAAGGTCAGCGCTCCGACCTCGTCGGCGATCGACTTGAAGGCCTTCCAGTCGATGTCGCGCGAGTAGGCCGAGAACCCCGCGATGATCATCTTCGGTCGCTCGCGCAGGGCCACGTCGCGCACCCGATCCATGTCGATCCGCTGCGTCTCCTGGTCGACCTCGTACTGGACGAAGGAGTAGGTCAACCCCGAGAAGTTCACCGGGTGGCCGTGCGACAGGTGGCCGCCATGATCCAGCTTGAGCCCGAGCACCTTGTCGCCCGGCTTCACGGCCGCCATGTACACCGCGAGGTTCGCGGGCGAGCCCGAGAGCGGCTGCACGTTGACGTGCTCGGCGCCGAAGAGCTGCTTCGCGCGCGCGATGGTCAGGGCCTCCATCTCGTCGATGACCTCGTTACCGCCGTAGTATCGCTTGCCGACGTAGCCCTCCGAGTACTTGTTGGTCAGGAGGGATCCGGCGGCCTCCATGACGGCGCGGCTCGTGTAGTTCTCGGAGGCGATGAGCTCGATACCCTCCTCCTCGCGTCGGGCCTCCTTGGCGATGATGGCGTAGATCTGCGGGTCGACTTCGTTCAAGGTCTTCATGGCGCTGGTCATCCTTTTTTAGCTCGCTCGATTGAAGTAATCACCTTCGGCGATCCGGGATTCACGCGGCCCGTTCTTCGCCGGCCGCCGCCGGTTCGTAGCCCAGGTTGGGTCCGAGCCATCGCTCGACCTCGGCCAGCGTCATCCCTTTGCGCGCGTGATAGTCGATGAGCTGATCACGCCCGAGCTTGCCGACGGTGAAGTAGCGGGCTTCGGGGTGCGCGAAGTAGAGGCCGCTCACGCTCGAGCCCGGCCACATCGCGAACGACTCCGTCAGCGTCATGCCGGTGGCGCGTTCGACGTCGAGCAACCGCCAGAGCGTCGCCTTCTCCGTGTGGTCGGGGCAGGCCGGATAGCCGGCGGCCGGTCGGATGCCGCGGTACTCCTCGCGAATGAGCTGTTCCTTGGTGAGACCTTCGCGCCGGCCATAGCCCCACTCGACGCGGACGCGCTCGTGCAGGTACTCGGCGAACGCCTCCGCCAGCCGGTCGGCGAGCGCCTCGGCCATGATCGCGTTGTAGTCATCGTGCTTGGCGCGAAAGCGATCGCACAGCTCCTTGAGCCCGATCCCCGTCGTCACCGCGAAGCCGCCGATGTGATCGGGCAGGCCGGTCTCCTTGGGCGCGACGAAATCGGCCAGGCAGCGCGAAGGCTCGCCGTCCTTGGCCACCTGCTGGCGCAGGAAATGGAAGCGCGCGGGCTTCTGGTCGCCGTCGACCTGCAGCTCGACGTCGTCGCCGACGGCGTTGGCGCGGAAGAAGCCGTACACGCCGCGCGCGCGGATCATGCGCTCGGCGACCATGACGTCGAGCAGGGCGTTGCCCTCCGCGAAGATCAGTCGCGCCTGCTCGCCGTACTTCTCGTGCTCGAAGATGCGCGGGTAGACGCCCTTGAGCTCCCAGGTGTGGAAGAACGGCGTCCAGTCGATGTAGGGCCGCAGGGTCGCGAGCGGCACGTCGTCGAGGACGCGCACGCCGCGGAGCTCGGGCGTCGGCAGATCTTCGGCGCGCCACTCGATCGGCGTACGGTTGGCGCGTGCCGCGGCGATCGGGATCAGCTTCTGCTTGGGGCCGCCGTGCAGCCGGCGCAGATTCTCGTATTCGGAGCGGTGCTGCGCCACGAAGGCGGGCTTGCCTTCGGAGCTGAGCAAGCTCGTGGTGACCGGCACGGCGCGGCTCGCGTCGAGCACGTGAATCACCGGCTCGCTGTAGTGGGGCGCGATCTTGATCGCCGTGTGCGCCTTGCTGGTGGTCGCGCCGCCGATCAAGAGCGGCAGCTTGAATCCCTGGCGCTGCATCTCCCGCGCGACGTGGGTCATCTCGTCGAGCGACGGCGTGATGAGGCCCGACAGGCCGATGAGGTCGGCCTTCTCGGCGCGCGCGCGCTCGAGGATCTTCTCGCACGGGACCATGACGCCCATGTCGATGACCTCGTAGTTGTTGCAGGCGAGCACGACGCCGACGATGTTCTTGCCGATGTCGTGCACGTCGCCCTTGACCGTGGCGAGCACGATCTTTCCCTGCGTGCGCACCGTTTCGCCGGCGGCCGCGCGCTCGGCCTTCTCCGCCTCCATGAACGGTGTCAGGTAGGCGACCGCCTTCTTCATCACGCGCGCCGACTTGACCACCTGGGGCAGGAACATCTTGCCGGCGCCGAACAGATCGCCGACGACGCTCATGCCCGCCATGAGGGGCCCTTCGATCACCAGCAACGGGCGTCCCAGCTTCTGGCGCGCCTCCTCGGTGTCGGCGTCGATATAGGCGTCGATGCCCTTGACCAGCGCGTGCGACAGGCGCTCCTCGACGCCGGCGCGCCGCCACTCGTCCTCTTGCTTGGCGGCGGCGGGGCCGGCGGCCTCGGCCTTGAGGCGCTCGCCGAAGTCGACCAGCCGCTCGGTGGCGTCGGCGCGCCGGTTGAGCAGGACATCTTCGATGAGCTCGCGCAGCTCGGGCGCGATCTCCTCGTAGACCTCGAGCATGCCGGCGTTGACGATGCCCATGTCCATGCCGGCGCGGATCGCGTGGTACAGGAAGGCGGCGTGCATCGCCTCGCGCACGCGGTTGTTGCCGCGGAAGCTGAACGAGATGTTCGACACGCCGCCGCTCACCTTGGCGTGGGGCAGGTTGGCCTTGATCCAGCGGGTCGCGTTGATGAAGTCGACCGCGTAGTTGTTGTGCTCCTCGATGCCGGTCGCGACGGTCAGGACGTTGGGATCGAAGATGATGTCCTCGGGCGGGAAGCCCACCTCGTCGACCAGGATGCGGTAGGCGCGCTCGCAGATGCGGATCTTGTCCTCGTAGGTGGCGGCCTGGCCCTGCTCGTCGAACGCCATCACCACCACGGCGGCGCCGAAGGTCAGCACTGTGTGCGCGTTGCGCCGGAACTTCTCCTCGCCTTCCTTGAGCGAGATCGAGTTGACGATCCCCTTGCCTTGCAGGCCGCGGATGCCGGCTTCGATCACCTCCCACTTCGAGGAGTCGATCATGAAGGGGACCTTGGCGACCTCGGGCTCGCTGGCGAGCAGCGACACGAAGCGGCTCATCGCCGGGACGCCGTCGATCATTCCTTCGTCCATGCAGATGTCGATCACGTTGGCGCCGTTCTCGACCTGCTGCCGCGCGACCGCGACCGCCTCCTCGTACTTGCCGTCCTTGATCAGCTTGGCGAACTTGGGTGAGCCCGCGACGTTGGTGCGCTCGCCGATCATCAGGAACACGCCCGGCTGCTGCGTGAACGGCTGCGAGCCCGAGAGGCGCAACGGGCGGGTCGGCTCGGGCGCCGTCGTATCGATCTCGATCGACGTCGACGTCACCGCTGCCGGAGCGGGCGCGAGACGGCCAAGTGGGGCAAGGATAGGTTCGGCGAGGGCAGGGGGCGCGGGCAGCGGGCGCGGCGCGCGCCCGTCGAGAGCGCGCGCGATGGCGGCGATGTGCTCGGGCGTGTTGCCGCAGCAGCCGCCGGCGATGTTGATGAGGCCGCTGTCCGCGAACTGGCCCAGGTGGCGCGCCATGTCCGCCGGCTCGAGGTCGAAGCCCGTCGGCGCCAGCGGGTTCGGCAACCCCGCGTTCGGGTAGCACGAGACGGCGGCATTCGACTTCTGGGCCAGCTCCGACAGGAACGGATACATCAGATCCGGTCCCAGCGAGCAGTTGAGACCGATGCTGAGCGGCCGGGCGCGCTCGACGGCGTTCCACAGCGCCTCGCCGGTCTGCGCCGAGATCATCGTCTCGCCCCCGCGTCCGACGGCGGCCGAGATCATGAGCGGCAGCTCCTTGCCATCCTGGTCGAAGACCTCGCGGATCGCGACCAGCGCCGCCTTGGCGTTGAGCGAGTCGAAGATCGTCTCGACCAGCAAGAGGTCGGAGCCGCCCGCGATCAGCGCGCGGACCTGGTCGACGTAGGCGGCCTTGACCTGATCGAACGTCACCACGCGGAAGCCGGCATCCTCTGCGTCGGGCGAATTCGAGAGCGAGACCGTGAGCGGACCGATGGCGCCGGCCACGAACCGCTGCCGCCCATCGGCGTTGCCGACGCGGTCGGCCCACTGCCGGCACTGGCGCGCCGACTGTTCGTTGATCTCCCACGCGAGCTGCTTGAGGAAGGGGTCGTCGATGATCCCCTGGTAGAACGCCGGGTCCTTGCGGCCGCCCTGCTCGCGCGGATCGTCGACGAAGAACTCGCTCTGCGAGATGCTGGTGGCGCCGAAGGTGTTGGTCTCGATGATGTCGGCGCCCGCCTCGAGGAAGCGGCGATGGATGTCACAGATGATCTGCGGCTGGGTCAGCGAGAACAGATCGCCGTTGTTGAGGAGATCCTTCTTGGCGTGCACGAACCGATCGCCGCGGATGTCGGCCTCGGTCATGCCGTAGGTCCGGATGGTGGTCCCCATCGCGCCGTCGATGATGGCGATGCGCCGGTCGAGCAGCTGCCGCAGGGGGTGGAGATGGGGGGGCGGGAAGTTCATCGGGGAGCAATCATCCTTGTATCTGCATCACAGGATATCGAGCCCGCGGGCCCGGGTCAACCCGATCGATCGGTACCGTCGGTGCGATCGGCAGCGGTTGAGCTTTGACAGGGATCCCCGACCAGTGGTACTCCCACTTGAAGTTGAAATTCGTTTTCAATACTGCCCTCGTCAGCCATGGGAACAGTGCCGCCTCGATCTTCAACGACCCGCGCTTCGCTCACCTGCGCGTCGTGGCTTCGCAACCTGGCTCTCGTGGCGGTTGCGAGCTGCGGAAGCACCATGCTGCCGCTGGCTCGAGGGGGCGGCGCGAATCTGTCTGACGAGGGCGTCCTCTTCGCTGTCGTTGGCCAGAAGTGCAAGGCGACGCCGGATTCGAGCTCCGCCGGCAACACCGCCGTCGACGCGACCTTCACGGTCGAAGTCGGGAACCCGACCCTCCGTCCCCTGACGCTCCGTCGGTCCGGATTCGTCCTGGCGATCGCGGGACGCGCGTCAACGCAGGCGCCGGTGCGCGACGAATCGATTCAGCCCGACTCCGTCGAGTCAGGCACGACCTCGCGATTCCAGCTTCGCTTCCTGGGCGCCGGGACCTGCACCGACGAGATGGAGCTGCGCCCCGACGCCGCCCTCGAGCTCCAGGGACGCCCCGTTCAAGTGGGCGCGATCCGCTTCGTGCCCGTCGCGCCGCCCTGACCGGGTAAGAGCGATTCGGTACGGCCTACTGTTCGTACTCGAGGCGACTAGAGCTCGAGCTGCCGATGCAGGATCGGGTCTTGATACACGCACGGCTCGTTGCCGCCCGCGCCGCACAATGACGGAGTCATCTCCCTCTCGAGCGTCTGGATGAGAGCGTTGGTCATCAGCTCGCCCGAATGATTCGCATAGCGCAGGTTGACCAGCCGGGCCAAGGCAAGCGGGTTGATGTACGAGGTCGTCATCACCGGCGACGTGAAGCGCCCCAAGCCGAAGGTGGCAGGGCGTTTTCTTCGTCGCAGCTCGTGACCCACGACCAGAGCCAGCGCTACCACCAGCAGCCGCGATGGACCGCCCGACGTCTCGTCGGACGCGGCGTCGCAGGCGCAACCGGCCGCCCGCGTCGCGGGTAGGCGACCGCCGTCACGCGCCGTGTCCGTCGCGGCGTCGACCGTCGTCGTGCAGGCGGCACCTATCGCCGTCGCGGTCGCGCACCACTCGCCGGCACAGAGTGCGCCCGACGCACCCGCTGCGCAGGTCGCCGGCGTCAAATCCGCGAGGTGCAAGAGCGACGTGAAGGCACGACCATCGTCGCGCGAGACACCAATGGTGAAGCCGCCGCTGGCGTCGTCGGCGCACGCGAACAGCCCGCCTGTCGTCCAGGCGAGACAGCTGACCGGCAGCGGGTTGGTCGCGACCACCGTGTAGAGATAGCCACCGCCGTCGCTGCCGTCGCTGCGCACCACCGCCGCTGCCGCCGCCGCGCGCGAGGATCGTCACCCCTGCGCTGCCCCCGACGGCAATCTGGCGGCCGTCGGGAGACAGGGCAAAGCCCAACAGCGGGACGGGTGATTGGACGATCGTCGCCCAGGTGCGTGCACCGTCCTCGCTGACGTAGAGATTGCTCTGCGGTGAATACGAGCGCACGTAGATCCGATCGGCGGTGGCGGGATCGACGGCGCTGACGTACACCGCGTCGACGCCGCCGGGGCTGTCGTACGCCATCCAGGTCACACCGCCGTCGTCCGACACGTCGATGAAGCCGCGCTCGAGGTTGCCGTCGTTCGCGCCCAGGTACAGGCGTTGCGCCCGCGACGCCGCGATCTCGATCGTCAGCGGATAGGTGTCGGGCAGCAGAGCTCCCGGCGCCGACCAGGTGACGCCGTCAGAGGTCTTCACGATCAATCCATTGAACGCGCCGTTCACGCGCACGACGGCGGCCGCGTAGGCGGTCCCGGGATCGCTGCCGCTCACGACCAGGTCGATCACCTCGTCACCGACCAGCCCGTCGGCGCGCCTCCACGCGCAGCCGTCGCGCTCGCCGATCGCGAGCCCGTCGGGCAAACCGACGGCGATGCGACCGCCGGTCGTGACGATGAGCTCGGGATCCTGAAAGCCGTCCGGGCCGACCGCGCGCTCACACAGCCACGTCCAGGTCGCGCCCGCGTCGAAGCTTTGCAGCAGACCAAAGGTCGTTCGCACGACGATGTGCGCTCCGTCGGTCGGATCGACGACCAGCTGACCCGCCGACGGGAACCGCCCATTCGCCAGGCTGGTCGACGGGCGCGCGACCAGCGCGCCGCACAGGACGACCATCGCGGCAGTGACGGCGGCGCCCGGAGGGCCCGGCGCGCGCCGCGACGTCACTTCGTCAGTCCGTAGACCCGGAGCGAGCTCGAGAACGTGCCCAAATAAACGTGTCCGTTCGCGACGACGGGCGGCGCGAACTTGGCGACGTTCCACGTGCCGGCGCTATCGCTCCAGAGCACCTTGGCGATGTTGCTGGCGTCGACGGCGTAGAGCGCCCCCGCCGACGTCTTGTGCCATGCGCCGTCGATGCCGTTCTGCGTGGGAAACGACGCCCACAGAATCCCCGTGCCGGCGACGTTGCCGTTGGCCGACAGCGTGAGGATCGCGCCCGGGTGCCCGGGCGTGAAGGTCGCCGAGGGGATCGGGTCGGTCGTCAGGCCGCCCAGCGTTCGCGTCGTGGCGTTCAGCGTGTACGCCATGAGCGGCGAATCCTCGGGCCACAGGAAGACCTTCTCACCGCCGCCGTTGGGGAGGTTGTAGTAGATCGCCCCGCCGTGCACGTGACCACGACCGCCGCTGGCCTTGCCCGGCATGGTCAGCGTCTGCAGGATCGCATCGGCGGTCGCGTTGTACTTCCCCATGTTCGTCGCATCGAGAACGTAGAGCCGCCCGTCCTTGCTGCCGGTCACGAGCAGGTTGTGCGGCATCAAGACGGCGCCCGAGGAGAGGTCGTTGTCGGCGGCGTTGAGGCTGGGGTAGGCGGTCGGGATCCAGTAGTCCTGCACGCTGTAGTCGGAGATTCGCAGGCGCACGACGCTCTCGGATAGATCGAGCGCCGCGGCGCTCGGGTTGGTGCTGCCGTTGCCGACCACGATGTAGATGTTGGCCCCGTCGCTGGACAGCCCCACGCCCGCTTGCCAGATGCCGCCCTGGGTTCCGCTCGGCGACACGTTGTACGCCAGCGCCTGCTGAAACCTCGTGCCGTCGTACGAATACCCCAGGACCCAGCCGTGGTAGTTACCGACGTCGCAGTGGCTGGCGAACGCAGCATAGACCACCCCGTTCACCAGCAGCAGACCGGGACGATTGAGCTGCGTCGCCGGATCGAAGGCGACGTTTCCTCCGCTGGTCCCGGCGCCCGTGCCCCGGACCGACGCGGCGATCACCATCGGCGAGCCCGGACGCTCGGCGCCGGTGACCATGTTGACCGCATGGATCCGCTGTACCCAGCCGGCCATCTCCTGCCCCTTGGAGATGAAGTAGATCGTTCGCGCAACCGGATCGATGACCGGCGTCGAGGTGATGCCAATCTCCGGTTCGAGGTTGTCGCAGGTGTTCGTGCCCGAGGGCCCGACGTTGAGCGACCACAGCGGCCCCGTCGCTGCCGCGTCGTCGGCGTCGAAGGCGTAGACGGTGTTGTGCTCGGTGGCGACGTAGACCACGTCGTGGACCTTTGCGTCGGGCATGGTCAGGCCGCCGGCGTAAAGCGGCTGCGCGTAGATCTGTCCGTCGACGGCCCGTGAAAACAGCAGGCCGAATTGCGCCGCGTTGACGTTGGCGGTCGTCAGCTTGGTCTCTTGCAGGTTCGCGCCCGACCGCGCGTTGTCGTAGCGGTTGGTCGTGACCGCGTAGGTGGTGGTGCTGGTCGTTCCACCCGCGCCGCCGGTGCCAGCCGCTGCGCCTCCCGCGCCCGTGCCGCCGGTTCCAGCGCGTGCGCCACCCGTCCCCGACGGGGCGCCACCCGTCCCCGACGGGGCGCCACCCGCGCCCGGCACGCCGCCCGAACCCGTCGCGCCTCCCGTTCCACCGACGACGGTGGCGCCCCCGGCCCCATCGGGCCGCTGGCCGTCGGACGCGCCGCCATCCGACGACGCGATCCCTGCACCGCACCCCGCCGCCCACAGTGACACCAGTGACGTGAGCAGGGCGGCTCGCCTGCCGTTGAGCGTGGTCATCACGGGTAGCCTTTGAGTCCGGCGATGACGACGGTGAATGTCGCGCCCTGTTTGTCGACAATGACCACCTTGCCGGCCGCGTCGTAGCTCCACGAGTCGGCGCCCGTGACGCCCGTCGGAGCCTGCAGGCTCTTCACGCGCAGTCGGTAGGCGGCCGCCGCGGCGCCGGTCACCGTGACCGTACCGGCCGTGGCGTCGACGTCGAACACCGCGTCGGTGTACGTCGTCCCCTCGCCGAGCGGACGGTGAAAGGCGAAGCAGCTCTTGTCCGCGCGGGTAAATCGACACCGTCGACTTTCCGGCCGACGTCGTATCGCCATGGCCGGTGACCGCGGTCTTCACGTCGAGCGGGAATGATCGCGCCCGCCTTGATGAACAACGGATACTGCGCGAGCGGCGCGCTGTACGTCGTGGTCGTGCCACCCGCGTAGACCATGTCCTCGTTCCAGTAGTCGATCCAGCTCGCGCCCGCCGGAAAGGCCACCGACTTCGTGGTGACGTCGGTCGTGATGATCGAGGCCAGCAGCTGATCGCCCAGCAGATGCTGGGCGCGCGTCTTGTCGGAGCCGCGCACGATCGACGTGCCGGTCAGATGCGCATCGACGCCGTAGCTGAAATTGTAGGAGCCGAGCTCGCTGTGCAGCGTGGCGAAGTACTGGTAGATGGCGACGGTCTGCGCGTCCCAGAACCACGGCAGGTGCTGTGTGACGCCGCCGTTCGTGCCGCCGTTCTCCATCAGCGGCGTCAGCGCGCCAAACTCGGCGTAGCGGATCAGTGAATCCTTGCTGGGAGCATTGACGTATCCACCCACCTCGACGCCGGGCGCGCCGTATCCCATCTGCGCCGACGTATAGACGTCATTCAGCTGCGTCGCGATGCCGGCGAACCCGCCGTCGTGGTCGCCGACCCAGCCCACCGAGCACTTCGAGATATCGGAGCCGATCAGCCCCTGCGCCGCCGCGTAGGGACGGACCATCACAATGCCGTTCGGATTTCTGGCGATCGTAGTAGTCGTAGAAATCGGCCGACAGCCGCTTCTTGAAGTCGGTCGCGGAGATCGACCCGGCCATCGTCTGGATCGGATCGCCGATGTAGTCGGCGCCGCGATCCAGCTTCCATCCGTCGATGCCGTCGGCCAATACTCCACCGAGCAGCCCGTTCCACCAGGTCGCGGCCGCCGGGTTGGTGACGTCGACGTGGATCCCGGTCCCCTTCCACCAGGTCGCATTGGCGCCGCCGTTGACGCCGTAGCCCTGCTGTTTGACCATTGCGTACGATGGCGCGTCGGTGTCGACGAACGCGACCAGCCACATCACCACCTTGACGCCCTGGGCGTGGAACCCCGCGATCATCGCTTGCGGCGACGGATAGCGCGTCGTGTCCCAGGCCAACGTGTTGTAGGTCGTCTCCCACGGGCTGTCGATGATCACGGCGCCGACGGGAATCTGGCGACTGACGTAGCCTGCGATCAATGCCTCGGTCGATTGGCGCGTGTTGGTGTTGTCCTCCCAGGCCCACGGCTCGAACGCCCACCGCGGCGTGATCGGCGGCGTCGTCCCCGGCGGCGACGGTGGCCTATCGGCGCCCGCGTCGGTTGCGGGGCTACCACCGGTTCCCGTCGCGCCGCCGGCAGCGCGGGCGCCACCGCTGCCCGCGGTCCCCCCGGCCCCGGCGACACCCGCGGCGCCCCCCGTTCCCGCGCCGGTCGCGCCACCCGCCGACGTTGTCGCGTCGGTCGACGAGGGGGCATCCGACGCGGACGCATCGGGGCGCGGCGATACGCGGGTCGATGAGGGCGTGCTGCATCCGAGGGTCACGCAGGCCGCCACCGCGAGCCGGCGCAGCGGAGAGCTTTGCGATTGCATCAAGGCCATTGCGTGGTCACCAACGAGTTGGGAGCCGCCACGGGCGATTCGATGGAAATGTCTTTGAACTCTTCGATCATGCCGGCGTTGTGAACCTGAAATGCCAGCGGCGCCTCGAGCCCGGCGGTCGGGTCCTTGAAGTCGACGATCTCCACGCCTTTGCAGCGCGTCGCCGTGCCGGTCAACTGACAGCAGGCGAAGCGCATCGTGCCGGCCGCGCGATTGGTCAATAGCTCGCACTGGCTCCACTGCGTGTCGACCAGCGCTGGACCGCCCAGCCTGGTCTCGTAGCGATCCGGGCTCATGTTCGCGGTCGGGCCGCTCCGTCGGTAGTCCCACATATATCCTCTCGGCGGCTGGACCTGGATTCCCGCCAACGCGTCGACCGCGGGCGCGTTTCCCCAGAAGAGAACGCAGGGCAGATGCGCCGCCGGATCCGCGACCAGGCGCGAGGTGAAGACCACGCGAAAGTCCTGGTACGTCGCGCGTGTGTAGATGAATCCACGCGCCGTGCCCAAGCTGTGCATGGCGCCACCGACCACCGACCACGACGACGGCGGCACCTGAATCCAGCCGTCGAGCGTGCTGCCGTTGAAGATCGAGACCAAAGTGCCGTCGGCGTCGTTGCCCGCGCCCGCGTCGGACGGCAGCGCCCCGCTATCGGAGGCATCACGCGCGGCGCGCGCATCGATGATCCGTCCCGCGTCGCCGGCACCGCCCGCCCCCGTGTCGATGCCGCCACCGCCGGGTCCGCCCGCGCCGGCGGCGCCGCCAGTGAGACCGCCGGTGCCTTCATGAGGCGGAGGCGGCGTTCCCTGCCCACCGACGCCGGCACCGACTCCGGCGTCGCCGGAGCTGGCGACGGTTTGGCTGCAAGCGGCGATCACCACCGTCGCGGTCAGGCACATCCAAAGCCCAATCCGGTTTGCGTCAACTGGAACTTTCACAGTGGATCAAGGGTCGCCGCTCGCCAAACCGGTGCATCCTCTCGGCGGGGCCCCATCGGTTCATGGCTGCGCTCTCGTATGGTGGAGCACGCGCTGCGCGACGCCGCGCCGCTCGACATCGCACGAAATCGGGCGATACGACACTAGGGAAGGCACGTATTGAGGAGCACGCTGACACCATCGCCACCGTAGTTGGCGATCGCCAGGTCGAGCCTGCCGTCGCCGTCGAAATCGGCAGCGCTGACGGAGATGGGTCCCGTTCCGGCCGGGTAATAGGTCGCGGCCTTGAACGTGCCGTCGCCGTTGCCGAGGAGCACGATGGCGTAGCCGAGAGTGACGGAGGCCAGGTCGAGCCTGCCGTCGCCGTTGAAATCGCCGGTGGTAACCGAGGGCGTACCCGAGCCAGCCTGATAGTTCGTCGCAACCTGGAAGGTGCCATTCCCGGTGCCGAGCAGGACGCTGATGTCGCCGCTGGTCTGGTTGGCGGTGGCTAGATCGCGGTTGCCGTCGCCGTTGAAATCGCCGCTGGTGACGAGCAGCGGGCCGGTGCCGCACGGGTAGCTGACGGCGGGTTGGAAGGTTCCATTGCCGCTTCCGAGCAGCACGCTCACAGTGCCGGCGGCGTAGTTGGCCACGGCGAGGTCGGGCCTGCCGTCGCCGTTGAAATCACCTATGGTGACGGAATTTGTTTGAGGTCCGGACGAGTAGTTGACGGCGGTTTGGAAGGTTCCGTTGCCGTTGCCGAGTAGGACGCTCGTCGAGGACCGAAACCTGGTCACCGGCCAGAACCCGCACTCGGCCGCGATTCTCGGGAAGCGGCTGCTCGAGGTTCTCGGGTAACTCACCGCGGATCGTTCGCGACCTGCAGCACGATCTTGCCCGGCGAGCTGCCGCGCTGTTTGGTGGCGAGGGCTGCGCCGCTTTGGGCGAGCTTTCCCGCCGCGCCGCAGTTTCCATTTCCATGATCCCGCGCGGAATTGTCGGGAACCACGGATCCCGATTGTTGCAAAAGCCCGACTCGCTTTTGTCGTAGATTCGGGGCCATGAGGTCGCCTGGGGTGCTGGTCGCTGCGCTCGCTGTCCTCGCCGCGTCCTGTCGCTCGAATCCCCCGCCGTCGACGACCGACGCCGGTTTCGACGCGCCTCCCGTCGATCGGGCGCCCGACAGCACGGCCGACGCGGGCCTCGACCAGGCGCCCGATCTTGCAGCCGACGTTCCAGCCGATGCCGGCCGTGACGAAGCGCCCGATGTGACGCCCGAGGCCGCCGGCGACGCGGAGCCGAACCCATTTGCCGGCTACCAGTGGACAGCGCTCGCGGTGCCGCTCGGCGCTCCCATCGCGGCGCTCGCGTTCGACGATCAGGGCGCGCTCTACGCGGGCGCGGGGGGCGACAACCTCTTCACGGCATCGCCGCAGGCTGGCATCTTCAAGTCGGCCGACGACGGCGCCTCGTGGGATCCCGACGGCCTGGGCCTGGGCGACTTCGACGTCGTCGCCCTGGCTGCGATCGGCCCGGCGATATACGCTGGAACCGCATCGCTGATGCGCAGCACCGATCACGGTGCCAGCTGGGAGCCAGCCGGACCGACGAGCTTCCAGCGCTTCCAAAACATCAGCGGGCAGGGAGATGTGGTGGCGGCCGGCGATGGCAGCCAGCTCTACGTTTCGACGGACACGGGCCGGACGTTCCATTCCGTCGCGACTCCGCGCGGCGGGGTCGTCAGTCTGGAAGTGCTCGGCGGGGGATCGGTGATCCTCATCGCGGGGTCTTCAGGTGTGTTCCGATCGACCGACATGGGCGTGACCTTCAACGCCGTGCAGGGTATCGCCAACGGCTCCAACCTGTTCGCACAGCTGCGCTGCGACGGCGTCCGCACGTGCTACGCCCAAGCGTACGTGACACCCAACGCGTCGGACCTGACCGCGATGCTCAAGTCGACGGACGCGGGCGCGACCTGGACAGTGTTGTCGCAGACCGGCGAGGATATCCGGGCGCTCGCCATCAGCGACACGGGGAGCGTCTACTTCGCGGCCACGTTCACGCTGTTCTGGCGCTCCGATGACGGCGGTTCGACGCTCCACCCGATCCCTGAACCTGCGGCCGCCATCCCGGTCGTGTACGACTGTGGTGGGCCCTATGTTGCGCGCGGCGACAAGGTGTTCGCCGGGTGCCGCGACGGCGTTTACCGCTCCGACGACAAGGGCGAACACTGGCAGCTGGCGAACGGCTCGGCAGCCGCGGGAGCGCTCACCGGTGCTGCGACGCGGATCTTCGTCGACAACTCGCCGACGGCGCTCGGGCTGGGCGGAGATGTCTACGTCAACGGCCCCGAGGGGTTCGACGCGACCGGGAACATTCTCAATGTCCTGAAGCGCTCGAGCGACGGCGGGACCACCTGGCAGACGGTGGCGTCGCCGTTCGGCGCGAGCCGATGCATTGTAACCCCGAGCGGTGCACTCGAATGCGCGGGTACTAGCACCGCGTCTTCACCCTCCATCCCACTCGCGCGCAGTGAAGACCACGGTGCGACTTGGCGCAGCGTCGACGTCCCGGCGCTATTTCTTCCGTCTACGCCGGGTCTGGCCCTGGCAAGCTCCGGTTCTGTCGTGTATCTCGCGGACGGAGCCGGGCTCGCGCGGTCGACCGATGACGGGCTGACGTTCCAGCTCCTTCCCAACAGCCCGTTCGTGGGAAGCATGCAAGTGCTCCGGAACGGCCACCTGCTGGTCACGGAGCTCGATGGAAGCGCCGCCGATCGCTCCACCGATCAGGGGGCAACCTGGCAGCCGATCGACGACCTTCGGGGGTTGCCCGTGATCGAGGACGCGATCGGCCGCCTCCTTCGCTCGACGACCGGCACCGTCGAGGTCTCGACCGACGAAGCCGCGACCTGGACGACGGTCTCGATGAGCGGCGTTCCCACTTCGCCGTCCACGGGCCAACTCTTGCCTCTGGCGATTGACGGTGCGGGCCATTTGTTCGTGCTCGGACGGGCGCCCTCATTCAACGACCCGATCCGGATTTTCGCGAGCGCCGACGACGGCGTGTCGTTTCTACCGATGCCTGCGCAGATCCCGAACCCCAACGTGCTCTCCTTCGCGACCGACAAGCAAGGGCGCCTGCTGGTTGGCACGGCCGGCGGCCTGTTCCGCCTCGAATCTCCCGTCGCGCACGGATCTCCGTAGGCGACCGACGACGCTCGGTGCGAAGCCGGCGAGGCGGGCGCGGTGGCGCGGAAAACGACCTCGTCAGCCTACAACTCACCGCGGATTGTTCGCGACCTGCAGCACGATCTTGCCCGGCGAGCTGCCGCGCTGTTTGGTGGCGAAGGCTGCGCTACCTTGGGCGAGCGGCATGACCGCGCCGACGACCGGGCGCAGCTCGCGCGCGGCGATGCGGCGGCCGAGCTCGCTGAGCTGCGCTCGGTTGGGCTCGACGACGAAGAACACCCCCCGCGGCCTGCGACCATCGGTCCTGGCGGCAGGCGCCTCGACGACGGACACCGCCCGGGCGTCGTCGTCCCTCAGGGACGAGAATGCGTTTGCGAAGGGTTGTCCGCCGACCAGGTCGAATACCAGGTTTGCGTTCCTCGCGGATGCGGCGAGATCGTCGCGATCCATATCCACGAATGCGTGCGCTCCGAGCCCGAGCACGAGGTCGCGCGCCCACCCGCGTGCGCTGGCCAGGACGCGCGCGCCGGCGGCGCGCGCAAGCTGCACGGCGAAGGTCCCGACGCCGCCGCCGGCGCCGAGGATGAGCACTGTCTGCCCGGCGGCGAGGCGACCATGATCGAACAGCGCTTGAACCGCGGTCAGGCCGGCCATCGGAACGGCGGCTGCTTCCTGGTGACTCAGCGTCGCGGGTTTGGGCGCGAGGTTCCGCGCCTCGACCGCGACGTACTCGGCGGCTGCTCCGTCGCGGTACCAGTCGGTCAACCCATAGACGGCGTCTCCGATCGCAACGCCGGTCGTGCCGTATCCGAGGGCCGTGACCACGCCCGATACCTCGTGGGCCGGGATGACGGGACGACGGTCCTTTCCCGCGCGGTCCACCCACGTCGAGGGCCAGCTCATCTCTGTCGGCGTGAAGCTGGAAGCATGAACCTGCACCAGGACGTCGCCGATGCCGGGTATCGGGGGCGCCGCCAGTTCGTACCTGAGGCCGTCGGCGTCTCCTTGCTCGTGAGCTCGCAGGGCGTGCATGGGCGTATGAGTTGGGTGGATACGCGATCGCCCGCTGTCAAGGCGGCGGGGATCTGGCGCGCTCGCGGCCGAACGGCCTACCGTTCATACGCGAGGCGATAGAGCTCGAGCTGCTGAACCCGTCTCTCAGCAGGGGAACTAGGTGGCCCGTCGCCGAGCGTAGCGGTTGGCGTGTTGGGCGAAGAAGCGGACGAGCTCTCTCGAGGCGTCAGGTCCCTGCGGATCTGTGTACGTGCCGTGGGGACTCCCCCCCGACCATGCGTGCCCCGCCTGATGGATGGTCCAATGTTCGACGACGGGTATTCCATCGCGGTTGGCGTAGACCCGCCGGGTGTATGCGTGGCCTCCGGGCACCCGTTCCCTCGTCGTGAGGGGCCGTTGCCGATCTCCGGCGTCCGGTAGAACGGCCCTGACGAGGTAGTCGGCGTTGACGTGATTGACGGTCGGGTCGCCTTCGCCGTGGAAGACGATCAGCGGCACCGGCAGGCTCCCGTGGGTTGGCGCACCTTGCGCCATCGCCGCGAACGCCGAGGGAATGTCGTGGGCGGCCCCCGCGGGTAAGCCGGAATGCACGCCCACCGCTGCGTACAGGTCGGGGTAGGCGGCGGCCATGACCGCGGCCATTGCGCCGCCCGCGGAGAAACCGGCAACGTAGACGCGGCGGGTGTTGATTGCGTACTTTTCGATGATCTGCTCGGTGAGCCCTGCGATGAGCGACGCCTCTCCACTGCCGCGGTGCTGGTCTTTGGGTTGGAACCAATTCCAATACCCCCTCGGATTGGCGCCGCGCGACTGCTCCGGGTAGGCGACCAAGAATCCGTTGCGCTCGGCCAGCTCGTTCATCCGGGTGCCGGCGGCAAAGTCATCGGCGCTCTGCGTACCACCGTGCAGCATCACGATCAGCGGCGCGGCTTGACCGGCGCACCCGGTGGGCACGTACAGCTTGCAGGTGCGTGTCCCTGCCGCGTTGACGTACGACAAGTCCAGGAACGGGCCGGGTACCACCGGCCTCGGACGAGGCTTCGCCACCGATGCTGGCATATCGGCTAAGCCATATGGGAGCCGAGACAACAATGATTGCACGTTGGGCAGGCGCCTGCTGCCACCCAAGCCACGCTGAAATAGAGCTCTCGCATCAGCAAAGCGTGCTTGGCTCGTGAGCCGGGTAGCTTCATACATTTGGTCCAGTCGATCTCTGTTCATCGTGCAATCCTTTCAATCGGTGCGCTCAGACGACGCGCGATGCGAGCGCGGCCTTCACCGCGGCAGTCGCGCGGAACGCGCCTAGTACCTCGACCGAGGCAATTGTCTGCAGCGCCAATTTCGGAGAGACGTCGTCGGCGATGGTGGCCAGGCCGAGAACGCGAATCTGCACCGTCTGCCCAGCCCTGCGCAGTTCCTCCAATTGCGCGCGAGTGAAATGGGCGCTCCCCAGCACCAGCGTCCTGCGGGCGACGCTCTGGTCCACCGCCACCGCCCGGGTGGCGAGCTGGGAACGGATCGCGGAGCGGATGAAGTCGGTGCGGTTGGCGTAGAAGCCTTCCTGCACCAGCAGATCTATCTGGCCCAGATCGACGAGCCCGAGATTGATGGTGATCTTCTCGGTCTTCTCTTGATCGGCCATCCCTGTACCATCCCTATACCATCTGTAGACCATCTGTCCAGATGTGGCAGCGGAATTAGCGAAGGGCGTCGGCAAAACGGCCTTTGTCAGATTGCGCCGCTATCGTGAACCTGTTGCGTGAGGGCAATCTCGTCACGTCTCCCAGGAAACTGGGCAGGTTCCGCAGGTCACGGTAGAGCCCGAATACCTCCTCCCGCCCGGTGCAGCGACTGTCGCGCCGAAGAGGCACACGCCGTCGCCGGCCGACGCCCCGGCCGCCGCGTCTGACGGCCGGGGCAGGCACGTGCGGCCAATGACGTGGAAGGTTCTGTCGAACGCGCGGAGCCGGCACTGCGTGCCGGCGTAAGATGACGTCGAAGTCGCGACGAAGATCCAGGCGCTGTAGGTCTTGCCGCGCACGTCCATGGTGCCGACCTGGGCGTCGGTGCAGGGCTGATTGTTGACGCTCGCCGGTAGCGTCGGATCCGACGACGCGGACACCTGCAGCGATTCGAAGCCGGTGTGGTGCTGGGCCGAGGAGATCTGGCTGAAGGTCTCGGCCGAGTTGCTCCAGGAGAACGGCTCGCCCGGCTCGAAGCCCCAGATGGTCGACGCGCAGAGGTTGGCGCCGCCGTCGATCGTGCAAAACTGCTGGTCGGGGAGGCCGCAGGAATGACAGGCGTCCTGCAGGTGCGGGACGAAGAGGAACGAGCCAAAGGCCTTGTCCAGCCACAGCTCGACGGTCCCTTGCTCGCACTGGCTGCTGTTGTCGAAGGTGACGGACGCCGACTGGCTCTGCGAGAAGCTCGTGGTCGTCATGTCCCCATACGACACGTTGAAGGTGGCGCCGATGCCTTGCGCCTGGAGGCTGAGGGTGACGCCCGTGGAGCTGCCGGTGCTCGAGTCGTTGCCGTTCGCTTCCGCGTGCGTCTCGGCGACGATGGTGTCGGCGGCGTGCGATCGACGCGCCGGCCCCGGACGTTCGCGAAGGTTTCGCGGACGTTCGCGGACACGTTCCCGCGCTCAAACGAAGCTCAGCAACAGCGCGAGCTATTGCGCAATGAGCAGCGGCGGACGTTGATGGTGTTTGTTGCCACCGTCATTCCAGATCGCGCCCAGGTCGGTTGCTCACGACGCCAAAGCAGTTCGCAGATCCAGGTTGCTCCCGGCCCCTGCGTTGCGGGAGAGCCATTGACCGGCGTTCTCTGATACAGATCGAGGCGTGCGGGCGATGAGAAGCGATTCGAGCGCCCGCGTCGAGCGCGCTCTGCCCAACGACGGGCTCGCACCCTTGACACGGATTCACGCCAGAGCGAACGTCGCCGCTGGTTGGGGGTGATGCACGATGCGTGTGAGCTTTCGGTGTTCGATGGCGCGGACAGTGTGGATGGCGATGGTCTTGGGTGCTTTCATGACGGCGCTCGGATGCGGCGATGACGGCCCCGCTCCGCCCACGATGCATCCCGACACTGGCGTGGGCGCGGGTGAGACGCCGCCGCCGTCGATCAACTGCGTGGATCTCTGCCTCAGGGAGGCGTACTGCGTCGGCCAGCTGTGCGACGAGGACAAGATGTCGACCGTCTACACTATTGTCGCCGATCAGATCGCCGCGGAGTGCAATGTGTCCTGCAGCGGCGTTCCGTCGATCGGTGTGACGCAGACCGAATGGCAGTGCCTCTTTCAGTCGAGTTGCCGCCAGGTTTTCGAGCGCGACAGCTGCGCGACCAAGGCCACCTATAGCTGCAAATGAGGTCGCGCGCTCCGGACGCCGGGCCACCCGACGCCGGCGACGCGTTTTCTTCGGACGGCAGCGCGGCGTCGGGGCCGCGCGGGAACGCCGGCCGCACTCCCGTCGACCTGCCTTCTTCGAGCCGTGGCAGCGCCAGGCAGGTGCATCGACGCGGCCGTCCGCATGTGCGGTCATCAATGTGGACCCTCCCGGAATTTCTTCGACCCCGTGCGCCGTCCTCAGAGGTGACGAAGCCCCCTGATGAATTCGCTCGGGCAGAGCGATTGGGTTGGATAAAACGCCGCTTGCTGGTCGCCGTGATCGATCGCGGTCGCGACGCCAGAAAGCACCTTCATCGATGAGGGGGAATGTGGCATCATCTCCTCCGCTAATGGCCGCGAACGGGGTCGGGGCAGGATTAGCTGTGACGTTTTTCGCTCGGGGGGAGACAGGTCTGCTGCAGCGGTTTCGCGACGGCGAGCGGAGGGCGCTGGAGACCTTCTATGTGACTTACGTGGACTCGGTGGCGCGCGCTGTCGCGAGCGCCCTGCGCCGCTATTGCGGCGCGAACCGGCCCGGCGGCTGGCGTGATGTCGCCGCCGAGCTGCCCGATCTGGTCCAGGAGGTGTTCACGCGCGCGTTCGAGCCGGGGGCACGGCTGCGGTTCGACGGCGTGCGGGAATATGCACCTTACCTGACCACGATCGCGCGCAACGTGGTCGTCGACTACCTCCGTCGAAGACAGCGTCTCCGCTTCGAGGACCTCGCACCGTTCATCCGCGAGATTGCCATCGAGGGACAGTCCCCCGATCATGCCGAGGACTTCGCGAATGCACAGATCGTAACGCTCGTCGCCGAGTATGTGGCACGCCTGCCGTCCGACCTGCGGCGGGTTCATGAGGCGCTGTACGTGCAGGGGCTGTCCCAGCGCCAGGCGGCGGAAGCGCTGGGTCTGGGACGGCAGGTGGTGCGCACGCTGGAGTCTCGGCTGAGGGAGGGGCTCGGGAATGTGCTCCGGGGCATCGAGCCCCCCGAGGTCCGGAGCACGATGGTCGTCGGGGCGCAGGCGTTGCACGCAGACAAGGAGAAGGTCCGGTGACGTCGCGATCGCGTGATGGTGGGATCGAAGACGAGAAGCGCGAGCCCCATTCGGACGACGAGCTCGACTACCTGCTCTCGCGGGGAAGCCTGGGAGGCGCGCAGCGCGACCGGATCTTCGACGCCGTCGCGGCGTCCGTCCGCCGCCAGCCAGGCCCGCCCGCGCGTCCCGCACGACGGAAGCCTTGGATGATCGCGAGCGGAGCAGCGCTGGTCGCGGCGGTCGCGTGCCTCGTCGTGTGGACGCGGGCACCAGTCGACGGCGACACGTTTCGACGCAAGGGAAACGTCGGAGCGGCTCCCGTCGCCGTCGACGTGCTTTGCCTGCACGCCACGCTGGCGGCCTGTCCGCGCGGATCGCTGCTGGCCTTCTCGGTGGCGGGCGCCTCGAGCGAAGCCTTCCTGACGGCATACCTCCAGCCCGCCGGGCCGGCGCCGCGCACCTGGCTTCTCCGAAACGAGCGCGTCTCGGCGCAGGTCGTGGGGAGCGGCGGGCTCCTCGCCCGTGGAGCGCGCATTCCCCAGGACCAGAACGCGGGTGCGTACCGGATCGAGGTTCTGGTCACGAGGCTACCGCTGCCGGGCGCCGAGCCCGCGGCCCGCGCGGAGGACGTGGTTGCGCGCGCTCGATTCGACGCGACGGTGCCGCCATGAGCTCGAGCCTTCTGCGCGTAGCCGTCATCTTGGCCGGGATCCTGTTGGCCGCAGAGGCGCGCGCGCAGGAGCCCGGCTATGCCCTCATCATCGGCTTCAACGGCTCGCCACCCAGCGCGGGAGGCTCCGCGCCGCCGCCCCTCAGGTTCGCCGATGATGACGCCATGGCGTTCTTCGAGCTGAAACGAGAGCTCGGCGATCGCGCCGTCGTGCTGGCCGCGCCCGACCCCGACACCCGGAGGCGGTACCCACACACGGCGGACCTGGCCCAGGCGCCCACGCTCGAGGCCGTGGGCCAGGCGATGGCCCGCTTCGAGGAGGAGATGCGCGCCGACGTTCGAAACGGTCGAACGCCCTCGTTCCTGTTCTTCTATAGCGGCCACGGTGTCCTTGGTGCGGATGGGCAGGTCGCGCTGACGCTGAGCGATGGGATGTTGACGCAGCGGCTGCTGTACGAAGGCGTGCTGGATCACGTCCCGGCAGGCGTCATCACCCACCTCGTCGTCGATGCCTGCCACGCCGAGGCGCTGGCGCGGCCGCGCGATGGGAATGCCGAGGTGGTGACGCTCTCGCCGGCCGACATCGCCGCGTACGTGTCGCAGAGCCTTCCTGCGCGATACCACCTCGTGGGGATGGCCATCGCCAGCGGCCGGGACGGCAACGCGCACGAGTGGGACGCGTACCAATCGGGCGTGTTCACCCACGAGGTGATCTCGGCCCTGCGGGGCGCCGCCGACATCAATGGAGACCAGCGCGTCGAGTACAGCGAGCTCGGCGCGTTCCTGGCGGCGGCCAATCGCGAGGTGCGGGATCCGCGTGCGCGCCTGCAAGCGATCGTCAGGGCGCCGGTCTCGGCCCCGCGCTCGCCCCTCGCTGATCTCTCTCGAGCGCGCGGGACCAGCCGTCTGACCCGGATCCCGGCGGCGCCCGAGGCGTTTTCGATCGAGGACTCGTGGGGCAACCGGTTGGTCGACGGACGGCCCGAGCTGGGATTTGCGATGTCGGTGGTCTTGCCGGCCAATCTGGGCTTGTTCGTACGGCGAGGCAACCAGGAGGCCGAGCTGACCTTGCATCCCGGAGTCGACGCGGAGTTCCGCTCGCTCGCGTTTCGGGACCGCCCGCTCCAGGCCCGTGGCGCCGTCGAGAGCTCGTTGCGCGCTGGGCTGTTCCTGGCCCAGTTCGGACCTGCCTATTACCGCGGGTACGTCGATCGGCAGGAGGACATCATCGCCGTACCGGTAGCGCCCGACCTGGGTCTTCTGGCGGAACCGCCAACGGATGTCCCGCGGACGAAGCACTGGTCGGTGGCTCGATCATCGCTGGTGGGCGCCGCCGCCGCGCTGCTGGGGTCGTCGGTCTTTTTCGGCGGTATGTCTTACGGTGCGTGGCGCGAGAGCCAGGGGGCCGTCGAGCGCCAGGCGACCACCGCCGCGAACCGGTTTCAGCTCGATACCGCGCTGACCGCCGGGTTCCTGCTGTCCGGTGTCGCGTGCCTGGCCGCCACTTGGCTCGTCGGCAGAGAGACCAATCCGTGAGGCGCGGCCCGGGGCCGGGTTGGCTGTTTGTCGTCGCGGCGGCATTGCTGTCCGCGAGCTGTCGCGTGTCTCCGAGCCACCGGTGCGAGACGACGCTGGATTGCATCAGCGGCGTGTGCGTGAGCGGGCTCTGCCTGCCGCCGCGGGCGGGCGACGCTGAAGTCATGGAGGTGTCTGCTCCCGACGGCGCGGCGGACGCGGGCGACGGACGGATGGACGCGGGCGACGGACGGATGGACTTGGGCAGCGGGTCGGCGGACGTGGGCAACGGGTCGGCGGACGCGGGATCGCCCGACGCGCCGGCGGACGCCGGATCGCCCGACGCGCCGGTGGACGGGGGAGCGTCGGATGCACCGCCGGACGTGGGACTGTCCGACGCACTCGACGGAGCCGATCCCGGCGGGTTCGACGCAGGCGATCGCGGTGACGTCCCGGGCGACGGCGGCGGAGACGCACCACCTCCGATTGACATCACCTGGGCGACGTGGCCGATGCCGAACCCTCCATTCCTCGGCTTCGACACACGAACTGCGACCGGGCTGCCCAACCCTCAGAGCTACGACTATTTGTCGGATCCAGCGGTGGTGTACGACGGGGTCACCGGCCTCGTCTGGCAGCGCGACATGACCGACGCTACCTTCAATCTGTTCCAAGCCCGCGAGCAGTGCGCGGGGCTCACGCTCGACGGCCACGATGATTGGCGCCTCCCCAGCCGCATCGAGCTGACGTCGATCATCGACTACACGGCGATCCGGACCACCTTGGTGGACCTCTCGGCGTTCCCGGGCGCCGTCGATGGGATCTACTGGACGAATTCGCCATCGCAGAACCCTTCGGTCTTCTGGAACATAGATTTCAGCACGGCGGCGGTGAATACCGAATTCCAGATGGGCGTGCACCTGGTCCGATGCGTCCGGCGCCCCACGCCGCAAGGCCCTCTTCCCCCTCACTACGATTTCTCCCAGCCCGGCACCGTGCGCGACAACTGGACGGGGCTCACCTGGCAACGTACGGCCGCGCCCGATCTCATGAATGGCAACGCCGCGGTCTCTTACTGCGGCGCTGTTACTCCCGCCGGTGAGTGGCGCCTGCCCACCCTCAAGGAGCTCGAGACGCTGGTCCCCGAGCACAGCTTCGCTTCATTCGATGTCGACGTCTTTCCCGAGCCGGATTTCATCCCGATCGACGCGGGCCAAGCGACGTTCTGGACCTCGTCGTGGTGGGACAACAACTGGATGTGGGCTTTCGCAGTCGGAATCGGCGGGAGCAGCAGCCACGTCCCGATGGACACGACACTGATCCGCGCCCGTTGCGTGCGCTGAACCCTTACAAACGGTGGAGGTGAACGGGATCGAACCGTCCGACAGCAGGCTGCATCGCACCCCCGCGGCAGGCCATCAGCCGTTACCGCTCTTGGGCGCCCAGGGCGCCGGCGGGAAGGCGGGGCCGTAGATCGGGACCGGGCCGCCGTCGGGAATCGTGCTTCCTCCCGTTCCGCCTGCTCCGCCCGTTCCACCGGTTGCGCCGGCCGCACCGCCGGCGCCGCCCCCGCTCGCGCCGTCCGTGCCGGCATCGGCTGGGTTGGTCGTGCTCGAGCAGGCGGCCATCGACATGCTGGCCAGCGCCGCGCCGGCGGCAAACATCGCAGTCCGGTTCAGCCTCGGCCGCGGGAGCGCGGCCTCCACACGCGGCGCACGCGACGGCTGCGGTGCCGAGCAGAACGGACAAACAATGTCGGCGGCGCGAACATGACGGTTGCACGACGGACAGGGATTGAGCTCACTCACGCGGCACCTCCTCGACGACGATCTCGAAATACCCATGGTCGAACGGAACACCAGGGGCGGGCGCGACGCGCACCAGTCGTTCGCGCAGGCCGCGCGCCTGCATCTCGAGCGCGCGGTGATGACAGAGCGGGTTGTCGCCCACCTTGCCGAACAGACTGAATCCGGTCCAGGTGCAGCCGGCGCGACACTCGTCGGCGTAGTAGCAGGTGCGGCAAAAGCCCCGGAGATCCTCGACGGTGCGATCGCGCATCACGCGCAGCGGCGCCGCTCGTTCCCAGATCTCGGCGAGCTCCGCATCGCGAATGTTCCCGCCGGTCCAGGGGACGCTCTGCAGCGACGGACAACCCTTGACTGCCCCGTTGGCCTCGATCCCGATCGTGGAACAGCCGGCGCCACACGATCCCTTGTGGCCGCCCGGAAACGTCCCGCGCAGCACCGACTCGAGCGGGCCAAAGTAACCGATGTTGTTGCCGGGCAGCAGGCGCACGCCCGCGGCGTCGCACCGGGACTTCAGGGTTGCCAGCAACGGAAACAACGTCAGAAGCTCGTAGGGCTGGATCAATAGATCGGGCTCGTCGGCCGCTCGGCCCATCGCGACGGTCAGCATGATCTGCCAGGCGTGGGCGCCGAGCGCGATCACCGTGTCGAGGACGCCCGGCAGATCGGGCATCGACAGTCGGTTGATCTGGGTGTTCACGGCGACGGGAATCCCGGCGGCGGTCAGGTTGCGCGCGGCTTCGAGCGCCGAGCGGTGCGAGCCCGCCACGCCGCGCAAACGGTCATGAGACTCCGCCCCGCCGTCGATCGAGACGCTCACGCTCTGCAGCCCGGCTGCTGCCGCCGCGCGCGCGCGATCCCCGGTCAGGCTGCGCCCGCCGGTGACCATCGTGCACTGCATGCCGGCGGCGCGAACGGCGGCGATCATCTCCAGCCAGTCGTCGCGCAGGTAGGCTTCACCGCCGATCAAGCTCACCTCCAGCACGCCGAGCGCGGCGAGCTGGCGAACCAGGTCCAGCGACTCGGCGGTCGACAGCTCATCGGGGCGCTCGCGTCCCGCGCGCGAGCCGCAGTGCCGGCAGGCCAGATCGCATCGCAACGTGGTCTCCCAGATGGCGTGGATGGGGCGCGTCGCGCGATCGACCGCCCGCGCGTCCGGCGCGAGGGGCAGATGGCGCAGCGAAGGCGGCGCCTTGGGGACAAGTGGCATGGACCGACCCGTCCGATCGACACCGCCGGAGCGCAGTTGAGTTCCCATGAGTCTTTGAGTGTCCGCGACAGGCGCGCGCCGCTCACAAATTCGCGGGACGAGATCGCAGCCGGCGGCAGCGGATTGCAAGTGTCAGGAGATCATTCGGATTTCAGCGGCGGGTGACCTTGAGGTCGCACCCAGCTCAGACTGGACGGCGCCTCGGGCGTGCTGAAACCACTAGCTATACGACCAACCGCGTGGCTTCGGACACGAAGCACAGTTGGAGAACACCCCTCCCAGGTTGCTAGAACACCCCTCCCAGGTTGCTCGTCGACGTCTGCACGTGAGGATCCCGTCCGTCCGGACGGCCACCGTCCCGATTTCGGACGGCCAGCGACGCGGAATCAACCGGTTAGCTGGGCCCGTTCGTCCGCTTCTCCGGACACGATTCATGCCAGGTCTCCCGAAGAAGACGCTCGCCAATCAACCGGGAGGGGGCGGGAGTGGGCACTCACGGTTTTGACGGGCGGCCTCGTTTGATCGGAGCTGCGACTTTCTCTCTGCTCCGTTCCCAACGAGTTTTCATCTTCTCGTAGAGGGCCTCGAGCTCCGCGTCTGTAGAACACCCCTCCAGAACACCCCTCCCAGGTTGCTCGTTGACGTCTGCGCGTGAGGAATCCCGTCCGCCCGGACGGCCACGGTCCCGATTTCGGACGGCCAGGAGCGCTTGAAGGTTTTCCTCACGAGTCCGAATCTGGACCGGTGATGGCTCGCGGGTCCGCACCGACGGTTGTGGAAGGTGAATGCGGGACCGTCTACAGCCCGACGAAGAGCTCTTGTGAGATAGCGATGCTTGCTTGCTGCTCCGGGAGGTCATGGTCCTTTGAGTCGACCAGCAGCGTATTGTTAATCCCGTCTCCCACGTCGGTCGGCCAAATTGCTGTGAGAAGTCGACCTGCTGAACCTCCGACGTTGTAGGCTGCCTGTCCCCCGACTCCAACGAAGGGGGCCAATCCCGTGTCGGTGTGGTTTGTGGTCAGCGTCACAGGGTTGTACCCTCCTCTGAAGGGCGATGAGCTGGCAAGCTCAGAGAACGTACTCAGGCATGCTCCATGCGCAAGGCCCACCGGGCACGTCGGCATGGTGATGATGTAGCCATCCACTGTGTCGAGATAGGCAATCTCATGATCCTTGCTTGCGGCAGTCCATGACTGGATGCTTCCATTGCCATTATTCAACACCGACTGAGTCAGCAATTGTTGCCCCCCTAGATCATGGACCGATGCACCTCCGCCGAGCGTCGTTACCACTCTGTTATCGAGGACGGGCGGATCGAGGAGCACAGACGGGTGGTGAGATGGGGTCCCCGAGTTCTTTACGGTTACGGTTACCATCGCCTGGAGGGCGCTTTGAGAGATGCCTTGGAGCTTTAGACCGATCGAAGCCGCTTGGAGCTGAAACGCGCACGGATGGACGTGGTCCTTCGCTTGAGCGAACCAGGACTGCCCGTTGGGTCGGCTCGCTTGCAACAGAGCTCCGGGTTCTGGTTCGCCGACGACTCGAGCACCGCCTCCGACGAGGACGAACCCAGGCGCTACGGGGCAGCTCGTGCTCCCGAAACCGCCGGGGAAGGACACGGGCGCGCACTGAGTTATCGCCACCGTGACAAGCCCGCTATCGTCCGTCATCAATCGCGACTGCGTTCCAACTAGAACGTCAGCCTCATTTTCCGCTCCGCATCCCGCGACGCAGATGACAATCGCTGCCGCGATGCCGCCACCAGGCCAAGATCCTCTCCGACGTTGGACGTCTCTGTTCGCCTGCGTACTACCGACCGTTCGCTCTCCGTTGGTCATCATCGTTGCACCTCCACCTTGTCTTCGCGAAGAGTGCCCGTTTGGGTTGAGCTGATTTTCGCCCTCAGGTCAGCGAGCCGTCGTGGCGCACCCGCTTCATGAACGAGGTGCCCACAAATGCAAAGCTCGTGAGGAGGCGGCCGGCTCCGCTGTGGTACGAATTTGGGTAGCTCGGCGTCGCAAGGGAGCGATTTCGTTAGACGTGCGACCGGCGGTGGATTCCAGGCACGATCGCAACGAGCCGTTCGATGATCTCGTGCGGCGTGAACACGAACGACGTTGTGCCATCTCGCCGAAGTGTTGCAGCACCACGCCCGTCAACACCGGGTCGAATGCCAGCTTGACGCGAAGACCATGAGGGACAGTCAACACCCACTGTCGGACGGGCACGTGCGGGATCACCCGATCCACGAGACCGTTCGCGAAGTCACACCGTGCTCGACGGGGGGGGCGCCTCCTCACCTTGAAACGATTGGACCGCCAATCGTTTCAAACCGCCTTTCGAGAAAATAAAACCTAAGAACTATGTGGAGCTGAACGGGATCGAACCGTCGGCCTCCTCAATGCCATTTCGGGGTGAACCGAAGTAAATCGAGTAGTTACAACGACCAATCGTTCCCTCGACGGGCGAAACGCCAGCGATTTCTGATGCTTGCGCAGGGAACGATTCGAAGACAGTCAGCCGAGGACAGTCCGAGGGCGCGGTAAAGACGCCGCCGATGCGCCCTCGGGGGCAAGGGTTCCAGCCGTGTAGCCCGCACAACGCGAAGTAGCCGACGGCGAAGGAAACCGGTACATGCCACCCGTGGCGGAGCCACTTCATGACTGACCTGGCTTTTGGGAAGAGGCCAGATACCGCGACGCCGGCCGAAGAGCCGAACCACACCATCGACCCGCCGAGGCCGACGGAGTAGGCGAGCAACGCCGAGTCGTAGCTCACCTGGTCAAGGGCCATCTTGGTCAGCGGGATGTTGTCGAAGACCGACGACACGATGCCCAAGACCAGCGTGGTCCCCCATGACGCCTTCGGCAGCACCTCGACCGGCATCAGCAAGGCGGACAAGTCCGGGTGCGTGAAGTCAATCACGACCTGGGCACCGGACTCGACGAAGGTATCGAGCGAGCCGTCTCGACCCACTTCCGCGACCAGTTCGAGATCGGCGGCACCCTCAACCGCCGCGCAGATGGCGCGTCCGACCTTACCTTGCGACCCCAGAATCCCGACCCGGATCGCCAATGCCGTCACCCTGGTCCTCGTGGCGCTACGTGGGGCCTCAGGGAATCGTGGCTTGGTCGTACGGGCCACCAGGGTACCACCAGGTTCCTATCCTATCGGTTTGGACACGACCGGATGCCCCGGTCAGCGGTCACTCACGCGGGCTTGGCGCCGAGGGCGCGCGCGGCGAACTTCTTGCCAATCATGGCCCCCATCGCCGTGGTCGCGATGGAGCGCGGCATCAGCCGCGACATCACGCGGTTGATCCGCCCGGCGATGTGGGTGGCGCGATTCCGCTGGAGGGCGCGCAGGCCCTCCGCTGCCACGCGGCCCGCGGACATGGGCTTCAAGGGCATCTCGGAGGGGTCGACGCCCATCTTCCCCATCGACTCCGTCAGCGTCGGGCCCGGCATCAACACTGTCACTTTCACGCCGTGGCGCGCGAGCTCGACGTGTAGACCTTCGCCCAGCGTCAGCACGTAGGCCTCGAGCGCCGCCGTGTTGGCGACGTACGGAACGCCATTGAGGCCGCCGACGGAAGACACGAGGAGGATACCGCCGTTGCGCCGCGCGACGAGCCTGCGCGCAAAATGATGCACGAGCATCATGTTCGCGTTCACCTTCACGTGGATGGCCTTTGCGAGATCGTTCCGATCGAGCGTCCATAACTCACCGGGGTTTGGGAATCCGGCGTTGCCTACCAGCAAGCCGACGTCGAGATCGGCGGTCGCCCGCTCGACGTGAGCGAAGAACGACGGTGCCGACAGATCGGCCTCTACTATTCGGTGCGTCACCCCGAAGTCGGACGAGAGGGCCAGTCCAACCTCCTCCAGTCGCGCGACGCGCCGGGCGACGAGCACTACGTTGATGCCGCTCGCGGCGACATGTCTGGCGATCTCCCTCCCGATGCCCGACGACGAGCCGGTCACGAGTGCCCAAGGTCCGAACGTCCGCTTGTCCAGGATGGGCTTCATGCGACCTCCGCGCGCGCCGCTGGGTGGTCCGCCGCCGGTCGCTGCGCGAGCACTCGCGTTGGAGGTCGGCTTGCCCACGACACCACGACGACCACCGCGAGTGCCAGCGGTGCGAGCACCGTGCCGACGGCGTCCCCGATCGCGGTTCGCGATGCCGCCGCCCCCGTCAAGTCGAAGATCATCCCGGCGTATGCCCACTCCTTCGCGCGGGACAGACGCGGCGCCGCGATCACGATCGCACCGAGCACCTTCCACGTGCCGAGAACGCTCATGAAGTACGGCGGGTATCCGAGGCGAGCCATATCGTGGCTGACATGGTCCAGCCGTAACAGGTTCGCCAGGCCCGAGCCAGCGCAGGCCGCCACGGCGAGCGCCGTCGAGATCGCGTACGCGAGGCGCTGCGCGCTCACGGTCGCACCTGCGACGCCGACGCGCCGTTCACCAGTGCCAGGAGCTCGTCGACCGACCATTGGTCGTCGGCGTGCATGCCGTACTTCGCCGCGACAATCCGACCTTGCGGCGCCACAAGGAAATCCGCCGGTAGTCCGAAAGGTCCGTCGGCAACTCCCGCGCTTGGGGCCGCCGAGGCCCGTGAGAGCGCGGCGCGAACGGCGGCGCGCAAGCCACGCGGATCGAAAAGCGCTCGCGGCGACGTCGTCACCCCCAACGCCGCATAGAGCTGCCTCCTCGGATCCGGGACGACGTCGAACGGCAGCTCGGCGTGGACTTTTCGAAGCGCCTCGGCCGAGGAATGGAAGACCGCCACCTCACGCACGCCGGCGCGAGCGAGATCGTCCTTGCGCCGGACGAACGAGCGCAGATGGAGGCTGCAGATCGGGCACCCGGCGTAGCGCCGCATCTGGAGGTGTACCAGCTTGCGCGGATCGGGGATCCGCACGGTGCTGCCCGCGAGCGTAGCGAGCTCGCGGGTGATGAATGTGTCGCCCGCCCGAAGGCGAGCACCGGCGACAGAAGGGAGAGCATCGACGAGCGTGGTCATGTCCTCGAACATGGACGACCCACCGAAGCGCCACCATACCCGCGGCGGGTAAGTTCAGGCTGACGACGAGACGGCGCGGAAGAATCGCTCGGCTTCGTCGTCGCGAGGGTAGAGCACGTCCACCGACAACTCCTCGAGCGTGACGTCGCGGCTCGGACCGAACCGCATGGTCATGCCAATCGTGCGGATCCTTCGGTCGCCGAGCCGAAATGTAGGGCAGATGACGGGCTCGCCCGTGGCGTCCGGCGGCGGCCGCGGGACGCCATCCAGGTATTGGTGCACCCGCTTTCGCAGCGGCTCGAGCTCCGCCGTTTCGGCAGGTAGACTGGCCGTGGCTCGCGAGAACCGCGTGAAGAGCGACCAGGCGACCTCGGCGAAGTTGTCGAGCTGGTCACGTGCTGGTCCGGGCGCAAGAAACGCGTCGAGCAGGTTGATGCGACCGACTCGGGATACGCCGGGCACGAAGCGACGGCCGGCGGCGTTGGTCTCCTCGAGGTGAAGGAGCGGGTCGAGGACGAATGCTGGAAATGGTTCGAGCGCTCCGATGACGCCGGTGATGGCGCGCCGGTATGGCGCGAGGACGGCGCTGCCGAGTGCCGTCGCGGGGAACTCCGCGGCGAGACCCGCCGCGACGAGCAGCTCGTTTCGCGAGCGCAGCGGGAGGTCGAGAGAATCGGCGAGGCGGAGCACGATGTCGCGGCCAGGCCGTGACCGACCGTTCTCGAGATATGAGAGGTGTCGCGTCGTCGTTTCGACGCGCAGCGCGAGCGCCATCTGGCTCAACCCGCGCTGGGCGCGAAAGAGCCGCAGCAAATTGCCGAAGGCGCTCCGCTGTGGCGACGTCGGCACTGACTAGAGTCTCCGGGGGCGCACGCGCCCAGCGCAATACCCGACGCGGGTAAGGACTCTCATCGCCTCCACACCGCTACGTAATCTGCCTCTTGCGCACGCCCCCTGTCGATTCATCAAGTATTGCCGACAGCACGCTTCCGACGGATGTCCGCCCGCGACGTCAGCGCCGTCCACGAGTTTCACCCACGACAGCTTGCCCGTGACCTTGGCCAGCGCCGACAAATGATTCGTTCGATGTCACAGAAGATGAGACCGGCGTATTGCCTTGCACGCTCCCGGGCGCGGTGAAAGCTACGGTCGATGCCCAAGGATGGAGCGGATGGGACCTCTCGATTCCTCGACAGATTGCGAAGCGAGTCGCAAGAGGGTGTCGGCCGCGGTCTGCACAGGATGGCGCGGCTTGTGCGGGGCGGAGCGGGATTGGCGCAAACCCTGTCAGCTCGTTCAAAGCAAGGCGCAGAGTCACCCTTGAGCGAGCGCGATCTCGCGAAACTCGAAGTGCTCGTTGCGCGGCTTGGCGACTTGAAGGGCCTGCCCATGAAGCTCGGGCAGATCATGAAAGCCGTCTGTGATTGGTCGGAAATGGAGCGAGGATTTGCCGCGGAACCACAGTCGCTCACGACTCCAGAATAGGTCGAACGCTATGGGCTCCGGTCATGGGCTCCAGCCGTGCAGTCGATACAGGAGGAAGTAGCCGACCACGAAAGCCACCGGCACGTGCCACCCGTAGCGGAGCCACTTCACGACCGACCTGGCTTCCGGGAAGAGGCCAGCCACCGCGACGCCCGCCGACGATCCGAACCACACGATCGACCCGCCGAGGCCGACGGAGTAGGCGAGTAGCGCCGAATCATAGCCACCTTGATCAAGGGCCATCTTGGTGAGTGGGATGTTGTCGAAGACCGCCGAAATGATTCCCAGGAAGAGCGTGGTCACCCACGATGCCTTTGGGAGCGCCTCGACGGGCATGAGCGAGGCGGACAACACGAGCGCGATCAGGAAGAGGCTGCTCCGGACCGCACCCGGAACCAGCTTCCAATTGAGCGGCCGCAGGAGCCCACCCGCGATCAATACCAGCCACAGCGCGGATGCCAGGAAGGGGAAGCTGCCAGCGCGCGCCCCCAGCCTGACGCTGGTCACCACGTTCGTGCAGACCGCGACCACCAGCGCCGCCGCGACGATGCCCAAGCGACGGCCGTCGACATGGATGGTGCCGAGAGATCGCGCCTGAATGGGCGAATGTTTCGCCTGCTGCAGGGATGCGACGGTGCCGAAGACCACGAGCGCGGTAGCCGAACCGATGTACGCCGGCAGGACCGCGAGCGGGCGCACGCCGTCGATCCACATCATCGTGGTCGTCGTATCGCCAAGAACGCTACCCGCGCCCCCGGCGTTGGCTGCCGCGACAATTGCGGCGAGGTAGCCGAGGTGCACCCGCCGCTCGAAGATGCCGGCGGCGACCGTGGCGCCTACGATCGCGGCTGCGATGTTGTCGAGGACACCCGAGAGCAGCCAGACGAGCGCCAGTAGCGTGAAGCACCCGCGAGCGCCACGTGGCAAGAAGCGGGGCAGAAGCGCCGGCAGGTGCGACGCTTCGAAGTGATCGGCGACGAGAGCGAATCCCACGAGCAAGCCAAACAGGTTGACCAGCTTCGACCACTCTTCGGCGAGGTGGTGGACGACATCGAAGTGCGAGAACGCGAGCCGCGCGGCCACGATGAGCGCCAATCCGACCCAGGCGACTTCGAGCGTCCGCTTGTGGAAGACGACGACCCCGGTGAGGACCAAGCCGAATAGAACGAATTCCAGGGGGAGCCCGAAGACGAGTGGCCCGACGACTGAGTGTGCGCTTTCCATGTCCGAGGGGTTGATACTCGGTGAACACGGTCACGCCAACAGAAACCGACGCGCGAATGCGCGATGAGCGTATGGCGCTCTCGGGCGAATCTTCGTCCGCCCCACGCTCCAAAAGTCGCCTCAGCGGAGCGACGTTCCGCCACGCCTGAGCGACGATTTGCCTGGCGTCGCGCGTGATGATGTCGCCGTGCGAGAGGATCACACGCTCGAAGTCCCATGCGAGGATGCGCTCCATGCCCTCGCGCACTCGCGCCTTGTCGCCCCAGGCAAACCGGTACTCGGGTGCCGGGCTCGGTCGGTTCCACATGCCGAGCGCGCGAAACAGCGATCCGGAGGAACAAGTTCGTGCCGGGCGTCGCCGGCGTGAAGTTCTCGACGAGGTCGACGAGGATGAGGGTGCGGCTCGCGCGGTGAAAGAAGGCGACCTCGCGCATGAAGCGTGTCCCCTGCAGCGCGACCTGTGACAGCTCGTCGGCCCAGAGCGGCGGGCCTTCGTCGCCGAGGACGAAGTCGAAAGTGAGACCCTTGGCCCGCTTCTCGACCCCGGGGCAAATATAGGTCGCCGCGTCGGGGAACGCTTGCTGGCACGAGCGAACGTGCAACCAGTGGAGGTTGCCCGGGGCGATGATCGCCGCAACCCGACCCAGCGCGGCGACCTCCGCGGTGAGCGAATCGTCGAAGGCGCACGGGGAGTGGACGAGAAGCTCGCCGCTCCGGAGCTTGATCACCGTCATGCGCGCGTTGAACCGGGCGCCGCCCAATCGCACGAAGTACTCCCGTAGCCACAGCGCATCGGGAACGAAGACTTCGAGGAAAGGAGCCATTCGAGGGATGAGTCCTCCATGAGGCCGTGGATCGCCCGCTGGGCTGCTGCGGGATCCCAGTCGGTTCCTTCGAGGATGTTGAACGATTTCATGATGGGGATGACACCATGATCTCGCGGGCTGTGGTTGTTGTCACAGCGTCCTCCCGTTAACAATACGAACGATACGGCGTAGCACCGAACCAAATTCTGACGGGTGCATCTTTCAGTCGGCGTGGTGCTACGCGCGTCGAATGATCTGCTCACCGCAACAGCAATGCGTGAGCCAGGCAGACGCGCATCGAGACACCGGGTCCGCCGATGGGCACGCGGCGTGCAAGACCATGTTCTGCAATGGGTGTCTGCCGCTGGCTCGGAGGATCGTCGTGACCTCTTTCTTCCGTGTCAGCGTCTTCTTGGTGGTGCTTGCCGTCGTCGCGGGGGCGTTTCTTTGGTGGCGACACCAACGTCCGGCGCTACCGAAGGTAGCGGCGCCGGTCGCTCCCGCGGCCGTGCCGCCTGTACCCGTAGCGCCGCCGCTGGTGCCCCCGGCGCCGGTCGTTCGGTATCCCGTCCCGTCGGCCGTCGAGCCCACTCGGAGCGCCCTTCCGGCACCCGACGATGCTGACGCCCACGTAAAGAGCGCACTCATCGATCTGCTGGGACGGAAGTCCGTGCTGTCGTTGCTGCGCTTGGACGGCATTGTTCGCCGGTTCGTTGCCACGGTCGACAACCTCGGGACCGACAACGCGCCGGCTTCGATGTGGCCGGTCAACCCAACCGGGGGTTCCCTCGAGACGGAGCGCGAGACCGGTGGCGAAACTGGTGGCAAGGAAGGCCGGGTCGTGATCAGCTCAAAGAACGCTGAACGATACGCAGCATTCGTGCGTTTGGCAGAAGGCTTCGATACTCAGCGGGCGGTACGCATTTATGTTCGTCTTTATCCACTATTTCAGTCTGCCTACGAAGACCTCGGCTCTCCAGGCAAATACTTCAACGACCGCGTCGTCGAGGTGATTGACAATCTGCTGTCGACTCCGATGCTCGCCGAGCCGATCAAGGTCAAGCGGCTGGAGGTCGACGGTGCGGTCGTAGGCGACGGCCGACTGTACGTATTCGATGACCCGTCGCTCGAAACCCGCTCGGCCGGCCAAAAGATTCTTTTGCGCATGGGGCGCGAGAATGCGGGAAAGCTGATGGCAAAGCTGGCGGACATCCGACGGCGCATCGTGACGGGCGCGGTGACGCGGCCTACGAGCGCGAGGTAGCGCGCCGAAGCAGACACTGCCCGGACTCGATCCCGACGCCAACGACCGGCGGACGATCAAGGAACGATGTGATAGAGAATCGAAAGCTCGGTCCGCGAGGTTTTCGGGCGTGTCGACGCCGTCTGACCGTCTTCCGTGGCCGACGCTCCTCCGCGCGGGTCGATGCCCAGGCGCTTGGGATCGACGCCGCGGCTCACCAGCGCCCAGTAGACCGCGTTGGCGCGCGCAAGGGACAACGCGGCCAGGGTCTCGGGCGGAGCCGGCTCCTCGGCGAAAGCCGCAATCTGGACGGGATACGTCCCATATTTGACCAGTAGATCCTTGACCGAATCGAAGACCTTCGCGCCGTCGGGCGCCAGGGTCGATTGCTTCGTGGGGAAGATGCCACTCAGGACCAGAACCAGGCGCTGAAGATCCCCGTCTCTTTCGAGGCGCGTCTTCACGCCCGATATCATGGTGGCGTCCTCTTCCAGCGCCCGGTCGCGGGCGTTATTGTGCGTGGTCGTCGCGGCCTGTTCGTAGCGCGGCCGCGAAAGCTCCAGCGCGTGCGTGGCCTCGGTGCAGGCGAGGATTGTCCCGGCCCGCACAGCGTCCCAATGGCCTGCGTCGAATTCCTTGTGCGCCTGCTGGAGCATGTTGGACGCTGCGGCGTACTGTGCCTTGGCGTAAGTCGCGGCGTCTACGGTCTCGGCGGTGCGAATCGCGAGCTCGGCGCCGCGAAGTCCCTCAAGCGCGCCATCCCGTTGCTGCTCGGCGGCGACCTGCTCGGCCATGCGCTGGCGTTCGGTAAGAGCCTGCTTCTTGACCGCGTCCACCTGGTCGGCCAGCGCCTTTCGGTCCGCGGCGGCTCTCGCCGTGGCGGCGTGCAGGCGCTCGAGGAGCGCGACCTCCTCGTTGACCACAGCCAGCTTCTCGCTGAGATCAGCGTCTTCCTCTTTGGCGAGCGACAGTTCGGTGTCGAGCTCAGCGATCTGGGCCGAGGCGTGCTCGCCCTGGATTATCGCGAGGGCTGTCCTCATTTTAATCTGCCCCATGAGGGCGTCGCGGCGCGTGGCATAGACGTCGCGGCGCTCCCATTCGGCCTCGGCCCGGATCAGCAGCGCGTTCGCGGCCGCCAGCAGGTAGTAGGCGCTGCGATCCGTATCGGACAGCGTCGGGTCGGTCACCAGCTTCTCGAGCCCTACCAGCTCCTTGGGACGCTGGAGCGGAGCGCACCCCAGGCTCGACAGCGCCACGAGCTGGATCAAGGCCAGACAGATGAACCCTCCACGCATAGGAGACGACAATGATATCGAAGGGCCGCGCCGGAAGCGATCGGGATCACCGGCCGCCGGTCGGCGAGGGCCCAGCGGGGCGCGCGGTGTGAGGAGCCGCGTTTGTAGGAGTTGCGCGCGCCATTCGCACTGGCTAAGCGCGCAGCTGAGCTTCGGGTTGGCCCTTCTCGGTCCACCGGGTGTGGTCGAGCTGCCAGAGGTGAGCATCCTCATGAGCACAGTCCGCTCGAACTTCGTCGGCGCACCCCGATGCGCCACAGGGCAGCGAAGGCGACCAACGGCGCCGCGACCGCGAGCGCGAGAACGGCGCGCGCACCGCCCGTGGCTCGTGACGCGTTCCAGGCGAAAGCCTCGATGACAGTCAAGGCCGCGTCTGTTGCCACAGCAGCCGTGAGCGCGCGCGCCAGCGAAGTGCGCCAGCGGTGTTGCAAAGAATAGAGCCCGATGGTGAGGCCGACGTCGAACGCTACCCATGCCCACTTGACGATCGGATGGGGAAACCAGAACCGGGAGTCCGCGCTTGCGAGGAGCATGGTCCAGGGGACGAGTAAGAGGGCCAAGAGACGGACAACGATCGTCGGGCCTCGGAGCAACGTGCGGAGGCCGAAGCGAAGCAGCCCACCACGGGCGAATGCCGTGAGCGCGTCACCGAGTGCGCGCGGCGCGGTCACGTCCGGGGCGAATGAGAGGAACACCGGATCCCAGCGCATCGGATGCAACTTGGCTTTGAACGAGCGCAGCCCCTCGAAATCGAACAGAGCGCGGCCGGCGCGGCGGGCGAAGCGGAGCAGTTGCGGGACCTCGCCGGCGAGCGGCGCAAGACCGAGCGTCACCAGCGCCGCGCCGTCGCGTGAAGCGAAACGCATCGCGTGGTCGACCAAGGTCTCGGTGGTGCCGTTGGGCGCGTTCGGTGCGCGAATGAGATGCTCGAACAACCAACCGCTCCGAGCGTAGATGGGCGCCATCGACAGGAGCGCAATCACCTGGTGGTCACGTTCGGCCAAGAAGAGGCGGTGTCCGGGCATCAGTGTGAACGGTTCGGCCTGGACCAGGAAGCCCATGGGCGCGAGCTCGCGCGATCGCGACCAGCGGCACACCAGGTCCAGGATGGCAGCGCGGATCGACGTGTCTGCTGCCATTGCTTCCTGGACATCGATAGCACGCACAACGACGCCCTTTGCGCGTGCGCGGCGGACCTGCTCGCGCAGGCGACGACTGCGCGCGAGAGTGGCTGGCCAGGCAGCCGGATCCCAGACTGGCTGTTCACCAACCGGCAAAGAGGGCAGGGCGACCAGGGACTTGAAACGTTCCTCTGTCGCGAACATGCAGGCGCGCCGGCCAGCCGCCCGCGCGGCCGCGATGAATGCCGCCGTCACCGCCGGCATGCGGCCATCCTCGGCGAGCGGCGCGCCAGCGGCCACCCAGGCCTTTCCGGTGTCGACGTAAGCGACGCAGGCGTCGTTACCGACGAAGAGATATTGATAGCCAGGCTCGAGGACCTGGAACGAGGTTGCGTTCCATCCATGGCGCTTGACCAGCGCGAGCACAGTCGCGCGCTCGTCGTTCGGTGGGCCCTCCTGCGCCACCCCGAGCTCCGGCGCGCTCACTCGACCCGGAACGGCAGCTCGATCGTCGCCACGACGTCGCCGCCATGTCCCTCGTCGAGCTCGGCCTTGAACTTCAATCCATCCTCGTCACGGGTCGCGTTTTCGAAATAGAGGTAGCCCGACATCTCGCCGCCGTCACCCAAGACGCCCTCCGGCAGGGCGGATCGCTGCATCTGGGACGTAGGGAGACCGTCGCCCCAAAGCTGATACTGGCGCTGGTAGAAACTCTCGTCGCGCTGTAGCGCCACGGACCACGACTCGAGCGACGGATAAACATCGCGATAGCGAGGGCCCACGAAGAAGTTCGCGTCGGCGAAAATCGGCAGGAGGCGCGGCGCGCGCGCGCCATCGTGGTCAAGCGGCACCACCGGTAGCGGCCGGTAGGTCCGGCCGCTGGCTCCCCGCAAGGCAAATCGTTCGTAGAGGATCTGGACCGGTTTGCCGCTATGGTTGATCAGGCGCACCTTCAGGGGCGTGAGGTGTTTCGCGAGATCGTCCGGAGGGCCCCTCCAGGCCTCTCCGTTGACCGACACGCGAACCCCCTCCTGCTCGTCGAAGGCTGTGGTGGGCGCTCCCGGAATCATGTGAGCGGAGGCCGCGGGAACCAGCTGTCCGTGGCCGCAGCCGCCGACGAGACACACAGTGGCGCCCGTCAAAACCCAGCTCCGGCCTCGTGACCGGAGCCCCTTTAAAACTTCGACGATTCTGGAAATGACCATGTCCGTGGACTACGCAAGAGCCGATCCAAACGGTAGTGCTGGAACGCGGGTTCGGTCCCATCCACCGTCGCGGGTGTACGGACGAAGATCGAACGACGTCTCCACCGCACGGATGATTTCTTGTCAGGACCCTCAATGCGAGGTCGACGCGACTCCTTGGGGCGAAACACCGACGGGTGGGCGTTAGTTTGCAGTGAGCGTCTGGGGGACCAGTTGGGGCTCGGCCGTCAACGTGTTCCGTGCCCGTCGCCCCCAGTGACGTCATGCCGCGACGGCGGTCGGGCGGCCTGGTAGGCGCGCAAGACGTCCCGCCGGGTCAGCCAGCCCACAACCGATCTCTTCTGGCGGTCGAGCACGGCGACGCCGGTGACGTCATGCTCGACGAGAGCCCCGATCGCGTCTTCCAGGGACTGATCGACATCGACCGCCGAGGCCCCGATCACCAGGTCGCTGACCTGACTGTCGAGTGTATTCGCGCGAAGCGCCTCTTCGACCTCTCTCGAGGTGAGCGTTCCGCGAAACGAGCCGTCACGGTCGACGACGGGGAGCGCGTCGGTTCGTTCGTCGGCCAGCCGCTGCATCGCTCGCGACACGGGTTCGTGAGCGAGCAGCGGAGCCGGCACGGGTCGCATCGCGTCCCGGACCTTGAGCGCCTGCATGACGGTCGCTGCCGATCCGCGGAGGACGTCGATGCCGCGACGCCGCAGTTTCAAGGTGTAGATCGTGTCTCGCGTCAGCAGGCTGGAGACGGAGGTCGATACCGCGATCGCGAACAACAACGGGAGGATGATCCGATATTCACCGGTCAGCTCGAAGACGATGATCACGGACGTCATCGGAGCGCGCGCCGTCGCCGCAAAGACCGCGCCCATGCCGACAAGCCCGTAGGCGCCCGGCGTCCCTGCCAGTGACGGTGCCAGCCGATGAAGGATCGCGCCGTATGCGCTGCCGAGCATGGCGCCCATGAAGAGAGACGGAGCGAAGACGCCGCCCGAGCCCCCGATCCCGATCGTGAGGCTGGTCGCCGCGATCTTCCCCACCAGCAGCACGACGAGGAACATCACGGCGAAGTGTCCTCGAATAGCGTCCTCCAGCACTGGATATCCCACGCCGTACATCTGCGGCAGCGCGATCAACAGGACTCCCAGCACCAATCCGCCGGCCGCCGGCCGCAACCCTTCGGGTCCGCGCCAAAAGTGGTCGAGCAAGTCTTCGGTCCCGTAAAGGACCCGAATGAACGCCACTCCGATCAAAGCCGACAGCAGGCCGAGGCCCCCGTAAAAAAAGTACTCCCAGATAGACCCGATCTCGAAGGGGGGCAGCGACAGGAAAGCGGCGGAGCCGAACGCGGCGCGGCCGACGATGCTGGCCGCTACCGACGACAGAACGACCATCCCGAACGACTCTGCCGCGAAGTCGCGCAGGATGAGCTCGAGCGCGAACACGGCGCCCGCGATCGGCGCGTTGAATGTTGCCGAGATACCAGCAGCCGCCCCCGACGCGACGAGCAGTCGGAGACGAGACTCTGGAATCCGCATCGTTTGCCCCAATGCCGACCCCAGCGCCGACCCGATCTGCACGATCGGCCCCTCGCGCCCGACCGAGCCACCGGAACCGATGCAAAGGGCCGATGCGAGCGACTTGATGGCCGCGACTCGATACCTGATCCGGCCGCCGTGCTCGGCGACGGCGAGCATGACTTCAGGGACGCCGTGTCCACGAGCCTCCGGCGCGAAGCGCTGAACCAGGGGCCCATAGATGAGCCCGCCGACGGCGGGCGCCAAGATCACAAACCAGATCCCGAGCCCGGGAACGAAGGGATTTGGCGCCCGGCCAACGGAGCTGTAGTCGGCGTGGCCGGTGAAGAGGAGGGTGAGCCACGAGATGAGGTAGCGGAAAAGGAGTGCTCCGCCTCCGGCTCCCACGCCAACGACGACGGCGAGGCCGGCCAGGCCGGCCGGTCTCGACCGAATCCAGTCGTGCAGTCGCTTCCCGAGCAGTGCGGGTATCGGCAGGGCGCGGAGCGGGAACGTTCCCTGCCGCTCTTTGTGGTTGTTGGCCAGGACCACAACCTGGGGCTCGGTCGCGGATGTGGCAACGGGCGTTCGCGCGATCGAGTCTGCGCCGAGTTAAGCGCTCGGGTTGCCTTCCGGCTGGCGCGGCAGCGCGAACCAGAAGGTGCATCCGCCCGGCGTGGATTGCGCGCCGACCCGCCCCCGGTGGGCCTCCACGATTCGCTTCACCGTTGCGAGACCGAGGCCGAGGCCCTTGCCCCGCGCATTTGTGCCGCGAACGTAGGGATCGAAGAGACTCTCTATGTTGCTACTGGGAGGGAGGCCCGGACCCGTGTCGCTGACCCGGGTCAGCACCTCCGGACCCTGGTCGACGATGTCGATGGTCACGTTGCGCACCGCCGCACCCTCGACGTAAGTCAGCGCGTTGCCGACCAGGTTCGACAGCACGCTCGACAGCGCACCATCCGAGCACGCGACTGTCGACCGCGAACGCGCGCCGAGGACCACCTCCGCGCCTGCTTGCTCGGCGCGTGGCTGCATCACCGTGGAGACTTGGGTCGCGACGTCGAGCACGGACACAGCAGCGGTCATCTCCGGTCGTGCCCCCGAGCGTGCGAAATCCAGCAGACCTTCGATGATCTTCGTGGTCTGAGAGAGCGCGGCCTGCGCGCGACTCAACGCTCGGCGAGCCCGTTCGTCTTCCAGACCCGCGCGCTCGATCACGCCCAGCGTCAGCGTGAGCGCCGTCAGCGGAGTTCTCACATCGTGAGCCATGCGTCCGGCAAACTTGTCGAGCTCCGCGGCCCGTTCTTCCGCCGCGCGCTGATAGGACCGGGTCGCTCTCGCGTGTGCGCGCGCCGCGCGTACCGAAAGAAACGCAGCGAAGCCGGCCAGGATTGTTCCCGCGCCGTCGAGTCCGATCGCCCACCACAGTCCGCGCCGGCGCGTCATCCGGATGCTCGCTGCGCCGGAGGCGGCGGCGGCGACGTTGATGTCGATTCCTCGTGACAGGCTCTCGGCGACGACCTCCGCCGCCGCATCCAGATCGAATTGACGCGCGCGAGCCCCGACGACGTCGTCCTGTTGGAGCCCACCCAGGATCGCGCCAAGATCTGCGTCGAGGCGATCGACCGCGGCCCGAATTCGCTGCCGAGCCTCGTTCTCTCCCGGGTACATCGGAAGCTGCCGGTACTCGGCCAGCTCGCCGTCGAGCAAAGAGCGACCGGCGCCGATCTCGACCAGGCGCGCACCCGCTGGGCTCCCCTCGTCCAGCGCGCGGTGGACCAGCAGCTGCAGTCGGCGTAGCTCGGCGCGTGCGTTCGCGAGACGTCGAATGCTCGGCGCCGCGCCGCCCTGAATATTCAGCGCATCCTCTTCGATCTTCGCTGCGCGAAATTCACTGTAAACAGTGCTGCCCACGAAGGCGAGCACCACCGCGGTAAAGGAAGTGACAAGCGCACGATCGACGACGGTCATCTTTCCCGAAGATGCAAAACCGTCGCCCACAGTTTGTTATTTCTGGCCGAGGTTCGTCGCTCCAATGATGTTGGCCGGGCGTGGGGCGGCGCGCGAGCCCAGCTACCGCTCGACGCTACGGCGTGCAGCCCTTCTTCTTCGGGTTCTTGCAGCAATCGAGCGCCATCTTGGCTTGTTTCGCCGTCTCCTTGGCCCCCTTCGCGTCGGCCTTCGCCTTGTCCTTGAGCGGCTTCTCGCAGTCCGTTTTGTCTTTTCCCTTCTTGTCGTTGCAACTCGCCAGGTCGGGCATTCCCGCGCTCTTGACCGCCGAATTGGCTGTGTCGTACGCCTTCTGCTTCTCCGAGCAATCCGGCTTGCTCGCGTCCGCCGCGAAGGCCGCGGTGCTGACGCTCAGTGACGCCGCGAAGATCAAAGCGATCAAGGTGCGCTTCATTTGTGACTCTCCTTTCGAGTGACGTTGACATTCATCGATGGCGGCGCGGACAGGCTGCATGATGCGTGCCCGTACCTTTTTCAATGCAGGCGATGCCGACAGCGTCTCCGGGGCGTCGCCGCGTCGTCACAAATCGACGCACCTGGCACGTCGAACGGTCGATCTCTTAACGGATCGGTCCCTGAGATCGCCGTTGTCGCGGAAAGTCGCGCGCGACGAGTACCGCGACGGTGCTCACGGCTTTGGAGAAGGCCCTGCCAGGGGGAGCGCGGCACTGCCCGGGTGAGCTCCGACAGCGGCCAGCTGGGAGGGCGCCTCGACGACCGGGATTGATTTCGGCGCGGTCGGCGTCGTCGGTAGGGCCAACGATCGCGAGTCGGCCACGACGGTGGGACCCTGGGAAGACGGGGGCGCGGCCATCAGCGACGAGAATCGTACGCCGGTGTCGGTCCCTTGAAGTCCCAGCCGATCTCCGAGTTCGGCGAGGCTCTGCAACAGGTCCACGCGAGACGCCGCGACACGAGCGAGATCCGTGGCCTGCCGATGGGCCCGATCGTCTAACTGCCGCGAGCTCGCGCTTTGATCGCGGACGGCGCGATACGCCAGGTGTCCGGCGACGTCCGCGCGCAAGGCGTCCAGCAGTCGCGCAGCCTGGGCCGCCGCGTCGCTGTCCAGGCTGGCGCGGTCGTAGACCTTGAGACCGCGTTGGGAGCCGAGCCATACACGTCCGAGATCGCCAAACCCGGTGGTGCCGCCTGCAGGAAGATCCTCGAGCACCAGTGCCGGTTCGGCCGCGGTCGGAAAGTCTCTGGAAAAGACAACGAACAGAAGCCGGTCGCCCGGCAAGGCTCGCACCAGCGCAACTTGGGGCCCGATCGGAAAGAAGATCTCCCCTTGTATTCCCACTGCGGCCTGAACGGTTGAGCGTGTCGCGCCGTCGACCGTGATCGGGTCACGCTCGTGGTTTCGGGGCGAGCGCTTGAGCGTGCTCATCATGTCGCGCACCTGGTCGATGCCGATGACGACGTTCAAAGCGCTGCCCGCCGTATAGCCGGCGTGAAAGATTCCGACCAGCTCGTACTCTCCGGTGGCGCAAGAGAGTGCGAGCACAGGCGACCCGGAATTGCCGGCCGAGAGCAACGCATCGACGACGAAGTCGTCGTGGTCCCAGTCGCCGTAGTCATCGTGATCGTGCACGGAGATGACCTTTCCCAGGTTCGTTGCGCGAAAGGCCCCCAGCGGAAAGCCGCGGACCTCGACCACGTTTCGCTCTCGCAGGGCGCTGCTGTGTCCGACCTTCCACGGCATGATGTGCAGATCGGCGTGCGTCTTCAAGATGGCGACGTCGAGCTCTGGATCGGTCACGACGCGCGTCACGGCGATGTCGTCGCGGGCGTAGTTGTCATGCTCGTCGTCGACCAGCGTCAGACTCTCGGAGATCTTCTTGCAACCGAGCGGGACATCCTCGACCGAGTGCTGGGCGTCGGTGACCAAGGGCCAGCTGGCCACGTGGTCATTCGTGAGAAGAAAGGCATCCGGCCCCTGACGCTTGAAGGCGAACGCCGTTCCGTGAAGGGCCACCTTCTTTCGCGTTCGCTTCACCGCGCCGTCGGGCCCGTACGACAGGCACTCATAAACCGCCGCGTTCCTCGTGCAGTATGAGAAAGCTGCCTCGGGATGACCGTCGAAGTCCCGCGCCTGGGACGACAAGGTCCCAAAGTCGTCGGCGTAAGATCCCGCACAGACCGGTTCTCTGCGGATGCCCGTCTCGGGATCCGCCGAGACCCCCTGCGGCGTCGCGACTATTCCTGCGAGCAAGACGAAGGGCATCCAGTGTTTCATAGCTAGTGGCGGTGCATCGCACGTGCCTTCGCATCCACTCAGGATCGTTTTCGAGATCGCGCCCGAATTTACGATTCGCACGTCGGCGTCGCCTGGCCGCTATACCGTCTACAGCGACGGCGCGATCGGCGTGCGTTACTACTTCTGACTGGAAGAATTCTTGTCGGTCGATAGATGCGCTGGGTTGAAATGAAACGATCTCGCGCACAGGACCGACACGCGACAGGGCCCGAGCGGCGGAGTATCGAGCGGCACGTGGTGTGCAGTTCTGAAGATCGTGTGGTGTCGCCGCTCACTCAAGGTAAGTCTAGCGATTCTAGCGTGCACGGTGGCGGCCCGAGCGGAGGCTGGCCCCCGAGGCGCCACCAGCCTTCAGCCTGATCCGTGGGACGAGCTGCGACGCACGGACTCGGCGCTGGAGGCTGTCCTTCGGCGTCGGGTGCCCGACTGGTCCCCCGAGGCAGACGCGGTGCGCGGGAGCGTGGACTCGATTCTTGCCGGGGCGCTCGACTACGAGGAGATCGCTCGCCGCGCACTCGATACAGACTGGAACAAATTGACCAGCGGGGAGCAGCGGGAATTCTTGCAAACGTTCTCCGCGTTGACAAACCACGCGTTCGTGTCGGCGGTCACCCGTCCCGATGTTCATTTTCGGCTCGAGTCGGAGATGGTGAACGGCCCGAGGGCTACCGTGCGCGTCACGGCATGGGTAGCCAAGCCAGGCCCCGAGGCCGAACAGCGGATCGAGTACCGGTTCAGGCAGAAGCTTGACCGCTGGCTGATCTGCGACGTCCTGGTGGACCAAGTGAGCCTGGTAGACGCCTATCATGACCAGTTCGCGCGTCCGATGCGAAGAGGCGGTTTTGACGAGCTCATGGGGCGGATGCAGCACAAGCTGGAAATCTCAGGACAATACTGAGCGCCATGATCCCAGCGGCCGCTTCAGAGGTCAGCATTCTCCCAAGTCGACGCATCGGTCATGACCCCAGCTTGTCGTCGGAGCGATTCAAGGAAGGAGCGCGGTGAGACCTCAGGTGCTCGTCGTCGACGACGAGCGCTTGATCCGCCAGTCGCTCCACGCTGTCCTGGCAGAGGAAGGCTTCGCGGTCGCCGCCGCCGACTCGGCCGCCAGCGCTTGGCGTGCCTTCGAGAAAGATCGCCCCGACGTCGTCTTGCTCGATCTGGTGCTCGGCGACGGCAATGGCTTGGATCTTCTCAGGCGCATGAAGGAGGTCGCTCCCTCGGTCAAGGTGGTGGTGATCTCCGCCCACGGCTCGTTCGAACATGCGGTCGGCGCGATGAAGCTCGGGGCCTACGATTTCATCAAGAAGCCGTTCGAGCTGGAGGAAGTTGTGGCGACGGTTCGCAACGCCGCTCGCACGAACGCGCTCGAGCAGCGGGTCGCCTATCTCTCTGACCACGATCGCCGGCGGAGCGGCTCGCACCTCATCGTCGAATCCGCGGTCATGCGCGACCTGGTTCGAGAGATCACTGTCGTGGCGACAAACCCGGTCCCGGTGCTGCTACTGCTCGGCGAGACCGGAACCGGCAAGCAGGTCCTGACGCGGCATTTTCACGACAGCTCCGGTCGCGAAGGCGGACCGCTGGTCGAGCTCAACTGTTCAGCGATTCCCGAGGCGCTCATCGAGTCCGAGCTCTTCGGCCACGAGCGCGGCGCCTTCTCTGACGCGCGCGAGCGAAAGCTCGGGCTGGTCGAGGTCGCCGACGGCGGTACGCTGTTCCTCGACGAGATCGGTGATCTGGGGCCAGCCGCCCAGGCCAAGCTCCTCACATTTCTCGAGCAGCGAACGTTCCGACGCGTCGGGGCCACTTCGACCCGTACTGTCGACGTCCGAATTGTCGCCGCGACAAACCGGGACTTGCGAGAGATGGTGGCGGCGCGGACTTTCCGCGAGGATCTCTGGTACCGGTTGAGTGCGTTCGCGCTGCGGGTGCCGCCCCTGCGCGAGAGGACAGACGACGTGGCGCCGCTGGCCGAGGCGTTCCTCGCCGACGCGAGCCGCCAGTACCGCCGGCGGTGGGGGAGAATCGCCGACGAAGCCTTGCGCCTGCTGCGCGGCTACTCTTGGCCCGGCAATGTGCGGGAGCTGCGGTCGGTGATGAACCGCGCCGCGCTTCTGCATGATGACGATGTTCTGCGCCCAGTCCATCTTCCTCCGGAGATCGCAGCCGCGGTATGGGCCCCGCCGATCGTGGAGGAGTCGCCTCGTGCCACGCCATCAGCGACGATACCCACGCTGGAGGCGGTCGAGTTGGTCCATATCCGCCGTGTGCTGGATCTGTGTGGCGGGAACCGCACCATGGCCGCGCAGTATCTCGACATCACCCGGCAAACTCTGGCGCGCAAGATCGGTGGCGAAGAGCGGTAGCGGCGACGGCGGTGGCAACACCTGAGGTCTAGGCCGGGTGGGGGCACGCCTGATGCATCGGTCGGGCGCAATGGTCTGCGCAGGAATCGGCGGTGCCGGGGTGGCGCTGATCGTGTTGGCGATGCCCGCCTGCCTGACCGTCCGGCAAGGCGAGAAGATGCACGCCGACCTGGCCGCGGTACGCGCGCGCCTGGATGATCTCGACAGGTGGGACGAGGAACACCGGCGAGAGGTCGCGGAGCTGCGAAGTGTGCTGGACCAAGCGTCGGCGCTGGTGGCAGCGAATGACGCGGACGTCGGCGCCAAGGAGGAGAAAGCCGAAGCCGACATCAGCGCGATACAACAAAAGGTCGAGGATCTGACTCGGGCGCTTCAGACGGACGGACAGCAGGAGCGCGAGGAGCTGATCCAATCAGAGGCTCGTGTCGCTACACTCGAGCAATCCGAGGCGAGAATCGTCGACCGGGTTAGCCCGACCCTTCCAGAGGATAACGAACAACTCTGGCAGCAGGCCGGGGAGCGATTGGCGTCGGGCCAGAGCGAAGAGGCGAGACGATTCTTCCACGCTTTCATACGGCGCTTCCCGGAAGATCCCCGTTCACCCCGCGCCTATCTAGAGGTCGGACGATCATTCGCCCTGGAGCGGCAGTTCCCCAGGGCGGCGGCCGAATTCCAGAGGGTACTCGACGCGTACCCTCGCTCCCCGGAGGTGCCGGAAGCGATATGGCAGTTGTCTATCGCGTTCGTGGAGCTGCGATTTTGCACCGACGCGCGCACGCTGCTGCGCGACCTGGCCAAGCGCTACCCAAATTCCTCCCCGGCGACACGGGCCCAAAGGGAGATCAAAACCATTGAGAGGCTCCCGAGGAATGCTTGCACGAGCTGAGCGTGGGCCAACTCATGGGCTCGGCGGCGGCCACCACCTGGGGGGAGGCGTGCGTCGTCGCTCGTTCGCGTCTCGGCCATCGGCAGGGTCCGCCTCCGGCAGCGACTTCGGGGTCGCCGTCGGTCGAGAGGGCGCACCGTCCCGATCTCGCGGCCCCGGAGCGCTGCGCTCGGGAGACGGAGGTCGTCCACGAGGTAGACCCAATTGGAGAACTTCATTGCCATCCATGCGGCGGATCGAAAGCAAGGGGGATGCCGACCGGCGTTCTTGGCCGCTCGAGGGGCCGAGGAAGCGACCGGGCGTTATTTTGTCGCCCCAGGCTCGAACCGGATGATTTGTTTACAGCCGAGTCGCGCGAACCGGCAACCGCCGGGCTCGCGATGACGCCCATCTGGTCGTCGATGCGTTGAGCTCACCAGCTCCGGCCGTGCTCTGGTCGCGAGAGTCCGTCGTTCCGACCTTGGTGGTCTGATTGGAGACCCGCTCGGCCCAGCGCCGATACGGTTGGCATGCAAACTATTCTGTGCTCTTCTCTGTCAAATGGGCCGCACTCTTCGCATTCTGGCGATCCTGCTGGCGAGCCTCGCGCTGCTGACCTGGATCGCCTTCTTGGCGATCAATCGCACCACACGGGGCTGGTACGAGCGCGACGTGGCGCTTCGAGCAGAGTTGGCCATCAAAGGAGCACGCCACGCGCTGATCTCTTACTGGCGCACCGGCGACCGCCAGCGAATGGGCGATTTGCTCACCGAGATCACCCACGATGAGCGAATCATGGCGGCAGCTGCCTGCAACGCGGACCTCACGCTGCTGGCCGGTACCGCGGACTATCCACGCCAGTTCTCCTGCGCAGAGCTGGGCGTCAGGCTGAGGCCGCACCCAGATGCTGCCGTCGGGACCGAGTGGCGCCCTTGGCGCTCGACCGCCGCGGTGGCGGGGGGAAACGTGTTCGTGAGCGCAAACCCGATCAGCGACGGCGACTTGGTCCTGGGCTTCGTCGCCCTGGTCCACGACCTGAGCTTCATCGAGCTGCGCGAGGCCAAGGCGCAGCAGTTCATGTGGGGGGCCTTTGGAATTCTGGCGGCGATCCTCTCCGTCGTCGGGGTGGTAACAGCACGATATTCGTGGCGGAGTTGGACCGCCGAGATTCGTCGGCTTCTGCGCGGAGGCCCGCATTCCCCGGAGTTCCAGCCGATCTGGCGCGACGTACGGGAGCTGGTCGAACGGCTCGGAGCCGAGGCGGAGAGCGACAGTAGGGGAGGACCTTGGACGGCCCAGCGCCTCAAGCAGACCCTCCACCGTCACCTTCACGGAGAGAAGATCATCATCGTCGCGAACCGGGAGCCCTATATCCACGATCGGACTTCGAACGGTTCGATACGAGTCCTTCACCCCGCAAGCGGACTGGTCACGGCCTTGGAGCCGGTGATGCGGGCCTGCTCCGGCGTTTGGGTGGCCCACGGCGCTGGCTCGGCCGATCGCGACAGCGCCGACGGGAACGGACGGGTCAAGGTGCCGCCCGGCGAGGAGTCCTACGTCGTTCGTCGCGTGTGGCTGTCGGCGGAGGAAGAGCAGGGCTACTACTATGGCTTCTCGAACGAGGGACTCTGGCCGCTGTGCCACATCGCGCATCATCGTCCGATCTTCCGGACGAGCGATTGGAAGCACTACCAGGCCGTGAATCGCCGATTCGCCGAAGCGGTCTGCGAAGAGGCCGACTCAGACGACCCCATCATTCTGGTGCAGGACTATCACTTCGCGCTGGCCCCACAGATGATCCGCACGCTCCTGCCGCGGGCGACGATCTTGACCTTCTGGCACATTCCCTGGCCGAACGCCGAAAGGATGGCGATCTGTCCCTGGCACGACGAGCTCCTGGAGGGGCTGCTGGGCAGCTCCATCTTGGGTTTTCACACGCGCCAGCATTGCAACAACTTCCTGGACGCGGTCGACTCGTTTCTCGAGGCGCGCATCGATCGGGAGCAGACGGCTGTCGTGCAGCACCGGCGTACCACGCTGGTGCGTCCGTATCCGATATCGATCGAGTGGCCGAGCCGCTGGATGGCCAGCAGTCCGCCGATCGACGAGTGCCATGCCAGCGTCGTGGCCGAGCTCGACTTGCCCCGCGGGACCCGCATCGGAGTCGGGGTCGATCGGCTCGACTACACGAAGGGCGTGGAGGAGCGATTCCTCGCCGTCGAGCGGCTGTTGGAGCAGGCGCCGTCCCTGCGTGGCAAGTTTACGTTCGTTCAGCTGGCGGCGCCCAGCCGCACCGCCATCGAGCACTATCGCCTCCTGAACGAAACGGTCGAACGCGTCGCGGCCCGCATCAACGACCGCTTCGCGGAAGGGCGCTACCGCCCCATCGTGTTTCTCCGCGCCCACCACGAGCCCCCGACGGTCTTCCGTTATTTGCGGGCTGCGTGCTTGTGCTATGTCAGCAGTCTCCATGACGGGATGAACCTGGTCGCAAAGGAGTACGTGGCTGCACACGACGACGAACAGGGCGTCCTGGTGCTGAGCCGGTTTACCGGCGCGGCGCGTGAATTGACCGAGGCGCTGATCGTGAACCCCTACGACCTGGACGAGGCCAGCGCGGCGCTCGCAGCGGCGTTGGAGATGTCCGCCGACGAGCAGAGAGATCGGATGCGGTCGATGAGGTCCTTCTTGGCGGAGTTCAACGTCTACCGCTGGGCCGGCCGCATGCTGGTCGACGCCTCCCGCCTGCGCCGGCGCGAACAGCTCACGGGACGCTTGGCCGGTCGGCTGAGCGCCCGGTTGACGCGCGAGCGCGTGGCGTGATGCGGACGATATTGGCGGCTTGCAATCGAGAGATCTTGCGACAATACGCCGCGTCCAGGGTCCTTGTGGCCTTTGACTACGACGGTACCTTGGCTCCCATCGTCGACGATCGCGCCCATGCGCCCATGCGTGCTCGCACGCGCGCGCTCCTTGGCAAGTTGTGCGACCGCTTTCGCTGCGCCGTGATCTCCGGACGAGCGCGGCAAGATGTTAGCCGTTACCTTCGCTCTCTCGCGATGTTTGCGGTGGTCGGGAACCATGGGATGGAGCCGGGGGCCGATCGCGGCTCGGCCGAGCTCGCGGTACAGCGATGGCGAGGCCACTTGCGGTCGCGTCTGGCGGACCACTCCGGCATTTCCATCGAGGACAAACGCTTGTCGCTGAGTATTCACTACCGGCGTGCCACGCAGAAGCGACAGGCGTTGGCGGCAATTTGGGACGCTGTCCGCGAGCTCCCGTCGGCGAGACTCATCGGAGGAAAGGACGTGGTGAACGTCCTGCCGGAAGGGGCGCCCCACAAAGGCCTTGCGCTGGAGAGCCTGCGTCGGCGAGCCGGCTGCGACACCGCGATCTACGTCGGCGACGATCAGACCGACGAAGATGTCTTTGGCTACCGCACACCTTGGCCGCTACTTGGGATCAGGGTCGGCCGCAGTCGCACGACCAGCGCGTCGTACTACATTCGAGGCCAGAAGGAGATCGATCTGCTGCTGCGGGCTCTCCTAGACTGTCGGAGCTCGACGAGACCCATCGTGAGAGGAAAGCATGATCAAAGGGCGCCAGCACCGCGTCGAGAATCCCGCGCCGCTTGACCTCGGCGAGACTCTGGAATTTCTTCGGCTCATCTGGGCCATCGATCATGGACTGCAGCTCGCGTCCAAGAGGACGGAGACTCTCGTCGGCGTCACCGGTCTTCAGCGGCTCGTCGTCCGGATTCTCGGGCGCTTCCCCGGCCTGTCCGCGGGCCAGCTCGCGGGACTGCTGCACGTCGATCCGAGCACACTATCCGGTGTGTTGGCCCGGCTCGCAGACCGCCACCTCATCGATCGGCGCTCCGACCCACGAGACACACGGCGGGCACAGCTGGCGCTGACCCCTGACGGGAGGAAGTTGGACGTGGCTACGGAGGGGACGGTCGAGTCCGCGGTGGAGCGCGCGCTGGGGCGGATTCCGAAAGCCAAACTCGACAATGCGCGGGAGGTTCTCCGCGCGCTGGCTGAGTCCTTGGTGGACGCCTCGGACGAGGTTCCTTCTCGGTCCACCGGCTTTCGCCGGGCATCGGGGAAGTGAGCCTTCATGAGCACTCACCTAGGTTCGAGATCTCTGATCATTGATCACGCGCTTCCGCCGGATAGAAATCATGCGAGCGCGTTGCTTCGTGAGTGATTTCTTACCAGCGAACCGTCGTGCGCAGAGCTCTGGTCGCGCTCCGCCAGGCGAGACTGTTTGGTCCACTCAATGCAGTCGTCACGGTACGGAGACATTCCTTGTCAACCGACGCCGCTACGATCGAAACCAGGGTCCTGCTGGCCCGATTCCATCCGCTGGCCGACGACCGCCAAGTGGTGGTCGTGGGACTGGTGGTCTGCCGACCCGATGGCGCGTCTCTCCAAGCGCCGCCTGTGACCGGGGCGTTCTCCGCGTCGGCCGGTCTGGTCAGCAAGCTGCGATACCTCATCGAGCGCGCAGCCCCCAATCCCTTCGAGAGCCTGCGCAAGCTACGCAGTCAATTTTGGTCCTTCATCGAATTCAACCCTGTGGATGAAAAGGAGTCTGACGCATGATCGCTCATCGCCTGTTCCCTGCTCTGCTCATCATCGGGGTCGCGGGTGGATGTTCACACCAGCAGCCGACCAAGACCGCAGCCCTCCCGGTGCCGGCCGTCGCCGCGGCGCCGCGGCCGGCGTCCGCCGTCACGCGTGCACTCCCCCCAGCACCGGCACGCGACACCGGCAAGGGCGACAAGGAGCTCGCTGTCTTCTTCGACTTCGACTCGGCGTTGCTCCGTGATGACGCCCGCCCCGTCTTGCAGAAGGTCGCCAGTGTGGCCCAGTCTCACCAGGCCACGGTTCGCATCGAGGGCAATTGCGACGAGGTCGGGACCGTCGAGTACAACCTCGCTCTCGGGGAGCACCGCGCGATTCAGGCCAAGGACTACTTGACCAAGCTCGGCGTTCCTCCGAAGCGAATCAAGACCGTCAGCTACGGATTGCAGCACCCCAAGGCGGACGGGCACGACGAGCGAGCTCACGCTCAGAACCGGCGCGACGACCTCGTCGTCCAGTAACTCTCGACGGGAGAGCGGGACTGACGGGCCGGGGGAGGCAGCACATACTTGCGGGTATGAAACGATCCGCATCGCGGCTGCCCACGCGGCTGGCGCTGGCGTCGCTAGGCACGGTAGCGGCGGTGGGCGTCGTGTGTGCCGTCGGGCTGGTGTCGCTGGGAAATCTGTCGCGCGACACCCGCTCGGCGGTGAGCCGGGAGCTGTCGCTCATCGACGAGGCCGGCGCGTTCTCGGCTCTGCTCTACCAAAAGGGCTTCGCTGCCGAGTACATGCTGACCCGCGACCGGCGGTGGCTCGAGCAGCTAGAGGTCAGCAGGCCGGCGTTCGAGCAGTGGCTGCAGCGCACGCGCGCGTCGGTGACGACCGATGACGCCCGCCAGCTGTTGGCTACGGTGTCACGCGAGTATGAGGACTACCACGCCACCCGCGCGCGCTCCGTGCGGCTGTTCGACGCCGGCGACGAGGTCGAGGCCACGAAGGTCCTGACTCAAAATCAAGAGCGGCTCGATCGCATCTTGGCCGCCTTTCGCGAGTTCGGGTGGCGGGAGCGCCAGCATGCAGAGAGCGCGCTGGCCAGCTCGGAGTCCTCGTTGCGCCGCCTCGCGCGCGTTCTCGTCGGCACCGCTGTTGCTGGTGCGGCTGCCAGCTTGCTGGTCGGTTTCCTCTGGGCGCGCCGGATCACCAAGCCGATCTACGAGCTGCAGGTCCAGGTCGAGTCGGCCGCCGAACGCACGCGCATTCAGGTGAGATCGGAGAAGGGCGAATTCGATGGGCTTGGGGAGCAGGTGACGGCCCTGATCGAGAAGCTGGAGGAGACCGACGCCGCCCTCGCGGAGCACCGGCGACGCTTGATCCAGAGCGAGAAGCTGTCGGCCATCGGTGAGCTCGCCGCCAAATTGGCGCACGAAGTCTTGAATCCTCTGGCCGGAATGAAGGCGGCGGTGCAGCTTCTTGCCCGGTCGCATCCTCACGATCCCGATCGGGCGGCCGAGACCGCCCGCGCTCTCAGTCGCGAGATCGCGCGCGTCGAGGCTTTGCTGGGACGACTGCTCAACTTCGCGCGTCCCTTATCGCCGCGGGTTGAGGTCACACCGGTCGGCGAGTTGCTCGACACTGCGGTCGCCGCAGCACACGAAGTCTTCGATCGAAATCGGATTACCCTGGCGCGCTCCGAGGAAGAGGCTTTACCTCCTCTCGAAGTCGACCCGTTGCTGGTCAGCCAGGCGATCTCCAACCTGCTCGCGAATGCCGCCCAGACCATGCCCGCGGGCGGCGTGGTCGAGCTGTCGGCAACCCGGCGCGTGGTCCTGGGGCGCGACGAGGTCGCGATCTCGGTCTCTGATCATGGCGCCGGCATCGCCGCCAGCGATGAGCGAATGCTGTTCCATCCCTTCTTCACGACCAAGCCCAGCGGGCACGGGCTGGGCCTGGCGATCAGCCAGAACATCGCCGTCGAGCACGGCGGCCGAATCACGGCATGCAATCGGCCGGCGGCCGAAGGTTCGGGCGCAGTCTTTGAACTTCTTCTCCCGATGCTGAGGTGAGAAGGCCCGGCGGGACTAGTAGTCGAGCTCGAAGGCGTTGTCGGGATCGGTCTTGAAGCGATCGAGGAAGGGTGAATAGGTCTGCACTTCTACCCGGCGCCGGGCGGGCGTGAAGCGCATGAGGCGCAAATACCCGCCGCCACCAAGGGCCCCCATTTGGTAGTTGGCGAGGATTTGGTGTACGCGAGACCCGTCCGGCCGAGCGCTCGTCAGTCGTCCTACCCCATCGCCAAGCTCGTGGCCGCAGAGCACGAAGAAGATGTTGGGATTCTTGACCACGAGCTTGCGCCAGATCTCCTCACCGTCATTGACGGATCCGATCGCGCGGTCGTCCAGGTAGCGATGCGGGTTCCATCCGGCTCGCTCAGCCGTGTAGTCGTAGCGGGCGTTGTCCGCTCGCAGGTAGGCGTGGGTCACCACGATCGCAGGGACCGAGGCGTGCTTGCGCAGAATCCCGTCGGCCCACGACAGGACGGCGTCGCGTGGCCCGAATTCCAGCGACAGGATCAGCCATGGTCCGCCGGGGACATCGAGAATCTGAAAGCTGTTTTCGATGTGCCAAGGTTCGAACGTTCCCTCGAGCCGCGTGGCCCGCGCGCGGGGGAGCTCGGGAAAGTAGGTGTCGATCAGGCTGTCGCGAGTCAGTCGGGCGCCCTTCCGCGCGTAATCATGGTTTCCGGTGCTCAGAATGTACGGCACGACGCCGTCGAGGAGACGGAGACTCTCCCAGGCATTGGTCCACTGACGCGGCTCGTTCGCATCCACGATGTCACCCTCGTGGACCACCAGCGCGATCCCCTGCGTCTTCCGGTTCCCGACGATCCACTGGGTCTGGGAGCGGAAGACTTCAGGATGGGCGGCTGCGTAGTATTGTGTGTCGGGTAGCGCCACGAGCGTGAACTCCGGGTCGCCGTCGCTTGGATGGACTACGGTCGCGGCCCTCGTCGAGGGTATCGGCGACGCGCAACCCGCCCCGATGACGACCATCGCCCCGATCGAGGCCATCGCGCGGGCGCCGTCAAGAGTCATGAGGGGTCGGCCAGCGGTGGATCGGCGTCTGCTCACGTGCCCCCGCGGCAACCCACGGACGCGACGGCAGCGGTGCGCCCTCCCGAGGCTTGATGCCCAGGTGGGGCACCGCGTGTGGCGCCAGCTCGGCGAAGGCGAGGCGAGGGGGCGTGCGATCGCCGCAGCACTTTGATCCTATCGGGCCGGCGTTGAACCGTACCCTGAGACGACCGATCGAGATCGCGCGCGCGGTCGAGACGGCGGCCGTGCGCCCGAACAGGCCGGGGATCTTTCTCAGCGGCACTGGTTCGAGGTCCGGCGTTCCCAGGGTCGCGGCGCGGGCGAAGCGCCAGGGGGAGCGAGTGCCAACCGGGCGTCCGAGGTTCATTCCCCGCGGCGGCAGCGGCGCCCACCCGACGTTGATCCGACCCGCCCGCCAGGCGACCCACGCCGGTCCCCAGAGCGTACCGGGAACCCAGCACCATCCGCGCCCCTCGATCATGGCCCAGCGGCCGTAGTGAAACGGCGCCCATCCCCAGTCCCAGCCTGACTCCCAGGTCCAGCCGTACTCGGTGAGGACCCAATGCCCGTTGGTCCAGTAAGGGGCGAAGTCAGCGCCGACTTCGCCTACCGCAGGGACCCAGACCCGTCCGAGCGCCGGCTCGTCAACCCAGGCCCCGTGAGGCGCCAGGACGGTTTCGAACTGCGCATAGGCGCGCGGCCCGTAGCCATCATCGTAGGTTTCGGCGAGCGCGCTGTCGTACGTGACGTCGGTGTCGAGCGACGCGGCGTAGAAGTTTGGATCGTCGACATCGGCGCGAGCGGGAGGGCCGACCAGGAGAATGAGGCCGAGCAGTAGCCAGGCACCCGGTCGAAATTCATCCACGGCGGCAAATCCGCGGATGAAAGCGCAACAGCGTGTCCTCGGGCAAACGTCGGCCAGCCGCGAGGGAGGGCGATCTTTTGTCGGAGGTCCCCGCACGCGGTGCGCGAATCGCAAGATCCGCGCCTGCAAATCGGGCGTGTCAGTTCTTGGTCATGACCGCGGAAGGGGCTGGCAGGGTCGGGGTCTCGCCGGGTGCTCCCGCCGAAGCGTCCGGATGGGCTGCGATCGAGGCCACCGCAGCGTGACCACACACGCAGGCGGGGCACGATGGAGCGGGGCGACTCGCCAGCGCTTCGACGGACTTCTGCAGTATCGAGAGCGCGCTCGCGACGTCGACCACGCGCTGATCACCCGCCGTTGCGCGCGCCTCCAGGCGCTGAATCGCGTCGCCGACGGACTTGACGCTGCCGGGTAGTTCCTTGAGGCCCCCGATCTGGCCTTCGAGTCCGGTGAGATCGCGCGCGATCGATTCCGTTCCGCTGCGGATCGCCTCCGCCGTGTCCTCGGATCTCTGGAAGTGATCGGCAAATAACCGTCCTTCCCGCCTGACGGCGTCGTCCATGTGCCCTACGATCTCCTCGGCTTTTGCCTGCTCCGCAGGGGGCAGCTTGTCGATGAGCTGGCGGATCTCGCCTGCGGTTTCATGAATCGATGTGAGATTTCGACGCTGGTCATCGAGGGCTCGCTTCTCATCTCCCGTTCTCAACGCCAGGTGGCAGAACTGCAGCGTGGCGAGGGCGCGCTCGCTGGAGCGCTTGTCCGCGTCGAGGTAGATGTACAGCGTGCCGGCGAAGAGCAACAGGCCGACGGTGCCACCGACGAGAGAGAAATATCGGATCGGGTGCGCGCGATAGCGATCGATCAACGCCTTGATTCGATCGCCGACGCTCCTCGAGCTGCGGCTCGCCGAAAACAGCAGCACCAGTCGCTCGACGTAGCTGATTCCCGCCAGGGACACCACGACGATGGTGATCGCGACCAGCCACGGCTGCCGGACTGCGATGCGGTGCCCGACCAGCGCCTCGCGTTCTTCGACTTGTGGCAGGTTCGCCTGATGGCCATCGATGTAACAGCTGTCGCGGTCGAAGCGCACCTCGCCCGGGCCCTGGCACGCCGTCATCGTCGATAGGAGGAAAGCCACCAGCAGGACCGACGGAAAGACTCGCGGCGTGTTGACTCTGCGGGGCCCTGCGCGCACGGATGTCCAGGTTGCAGGACTCGTACCCTAGAACGCCCGCTCGCCAAGGCATTCGGAAGGACAGTGCTGGTACAAAAGTTTCCACCGAGGACGGCGAGCGGTCTATTTCAGAACGGCACCCCGATACACGTTGCGGTCTGTGCTCGAATCGGCGAACACTGGCCCAAGAGGTGCTCCAGGGGCCTCCAGCGAATGGCCGATCCCGACAGTACCGACCCCGTCCCGCCCGCCGTGAAGTCCGAAGCCCCGCGTCGGTCCTGGAGGCCGCGCGCCTCGTTCTCTAGGCTGAGAGCCGCGGCGCGCCGCGCGCGCGTGCGCCTGACCTCAGGCCGATTCCTCGGCGTGATCCCGGTCGGCGCCGCGCTCGGGGGCGTCTCGCCACAGCTGGACCTGCGAATCCTGGGGCGGACCCTGCTCCACGCAGCGGTGGTCGGTCTCTCGGCGGGCTTGATCGGCGCCGCGTTCTTCGCCGGCCTCGAATACACACAGTCGTTCCTGCTCGAGCGGCTCGCCGGCTATGCGCCCTTGCGGGCCCACGGCGAGAAGATCTTCAGCGAGAGCGGCCAGCTCGTCCTGAATCCGTTCATCGTGATAATCCTGCCGGCAGCAGGAGCGCTGCTCGCGGGTCTTCTTTGCCAACTCGCACCCGAGGCGCGCGGCGGAGGCGGCGACGCGATGATTCATGCGTTCCACCACCAGGGCGGCGTGGTCCGGCGGCGCGTGATTTGGGTCAAGGCGCTCGCGTCGATTCTGACGCTCGGAAGCGGTGGCTCGGGTGGTCGCGAGGGCCCAACGATGCAGATCGGCGGCGCGCTCGGTTCGACGGTCGGCGCCGGGTTTGGAGTCACCGCGCGCGAGCGACGGATCCTGATGCTGGCCGGTGTGGCGGCCGGGATGGCGGCCGTGTTCCGCACGCCACTGGGGGCCGCCCTGCTGGCAACCGAGGTTCTGTACCGAGACGACTTCGAGGCCGAGGCGCTGGTTCCCGCCATTCTCGCCAGCGTGATCTCTTACTCGGTGGTGTTCTCGATCTTCGGCCAGTCGACGCTGTTCGCGCGCGCCCCGCACTACGACTTCATCCCCAAGCACCTGCCGCTCTATGCCTTGCTCGCTGTATTCGTGGCGGCGGTTGCGGCGACCTTCGAACGGACGTTGCGGGCTGTCCAGCGGCTCTCGGCGCGTTTGCCTCTTCCTGTTTGGGCCCGGCCTGCGGCTGGCGGTCTGGCTCTCGGACTGTTGGCGCTTCCGCTGATCATCTTCGTCGGTGGCCACATCGCCAGTCCGGGCCGCGCGCTGGGCATTCTGGGAGGCGGGTACGGTGCGGCACAGGTTGCCATCACCGGCGCGGACTGGCTTCCCGGGGGCTGGCGCGGCGCCGAGCTGCTCCTTTTGTTGTGCGGTGCCAAACTGGTCGCGACCTCGCTCACCATCGGTACCGGTGGCAGCGCCGGTGACTTCGGTCCCTCGCTGGTGCTCGGTGGCCTCTTCGGCGGTGCATTCGGGCGGGCGGCGGCAGTACTCCTGCACGATCCAAGCATTGACCCCGGCGCATTCGCTCTCGTCGGAATGGGAACCTTCTACGGCGGGCTGGCTCACGTGCCTATCAGCTCCCTCATCATGGTGAGCGAGATGGCGGGCAGCTATGACCTGCTCGTGCCGCTGATGCTGGCCGAGGGCATCGCCTTCGTGGCGCTCCGCCGGCGGTCGCTCTACCACGCGCAGGTTCCAACCCACGCTGACTCCCCCGTTCACCGCCCGACGGCATCGCTCGAGGTCCTGAGCTCGTTGCATGCTCACGACGTGATGACCGCGCCCGCCGGCCACGCGACATTCGAACCGAGCACACCGATCGCCGCGATGTCTCGCGCACTGATCGACTCCCCTGATCAGAGCTCGTTTCCGGTTCTGACGACATCCGGGACCTTGCTCGGGATCGTGGGCGCCTCTGCTGTCCGCTTCGTCGCGTCGGAGGAAGGACTTCACCCGCTGACGGTCGCCGCTGACCTGATGCAACCGGCCGCCACCGTCGCGCCGTCGGACGACCTGCGAAAAGTCGCAGAGCTCTTCGTCACGAGCGAGCAGCGGCAGCTGGCAGTCCTCGGGCCGGACGGACGGATCGTGGGCGTGATCAACGAGGCGAGCGTGACGCGAGCGCATCTTGGTCTCCTCACGCGGCTCGAATCGCGGGGCAACGGCTCTGGTGAGTAGGCACCGCGCCTTACGACGTTCGTGATCCGTGTTGGCTGCAACTCCACATCGATCGGTCCGTCGATTGCAGTGCGGAAGAAATGCGATGCAAACCGGGTTCGTCAATTGAGGGGAGGTAGACTCAATGAGAGTTGCAATCATTGGCGCAGGTATCGGTGGGCCGACGCTGGCCTATTGGCTGCGACGGTTAGGCCACGAGCCAATCTTGTTCGAGAAGGCGCCGGCGGCGCGCACCGGCGGATACGTCATCGACTTTTGGGGCCTGGGCTATGACCTGGCCGAGCGGATGGGAATTCTTCCCACGTTGATCGACCACGGCTACCTGATGCAGCGGTTGAGCATGGTCGACGCCAACGGACGGGAGGAGGCGGGGATGGACGTCACCCCGCTCCGCAGGCAGCTGCGGGGTCGGTTCATCAGTCTGGCGCGCGCTGATCTCGCGGCGGCCATCTTGCGTGCTTGCGATGGGGTGGAGACCCACTTCGGGGTCTCCGTCGACGCCGTCGAACAAGAGGATGATGGCGTCATCATCACGCTCACCAACGGAGTGCGAGAAACAGCGGATTTGCTCGTCGGGGCCGATGGGCTCCACTCGACGGTGCGAGAGCAGGTGTTCGGCCCCGAGGAACGGTTCGAGACATCGCTGGGTTGCCACGTTGCCGCCTTTCGCTTGCACGGCTACCCGCAGCGCGACGAGCTCGTTTATGTGTCCCACACGATTCCCAAGCGACATGTCTCGCGGGTCGCGCTATGCGATGGCGAGACGCTGGTGCTGCTCATCTGTCGTTCGGAGCTCCTGGACGGCGGTCCGCCCCAGGAATCACTGAAGGCCGCGCTGCGCCGCGCTTTCGGCGGCATGAAATGGGAGGTTCCGCAGATTCTCGAGCGGATGAGCGATGTCGACGATGTGTACGTCGATCGGGTCAGTCAGATCCACCTCCCTCGTTGGTCCTCTGGGCGCACCGCGCTTCTCGGCGACGCGGCCGCCTGCGCATCGCTGCTCGCCGGTGAAGGGACTGGGTTGGCGATGATCGAAGCCTATGTCCTGGCCGGAGAGCTCAACCGGTTCGGGGGCGACGTGCCGCGCGCTCTCGCTTCTTACGAGGCGCGCCTGCGCCCGTTCGTGACGGCAAAACAAAAGGGCGCAGTGCGGTTTCGTGGCTTCTTCGCGCCGCGAACAGCGCTCGGCCTTGCCGTGCGCGATTTCGCAGTGAACACCTTCGCGCTCCCCTTCGTGGGAAAGAAGCTCATCACGCGTGCCGTGCGTGATGAGCTCACGCTACCTGACTACGAGCATGGCGAGTCAATGCAGGAGATTAGCCTGCCGGCGTGACATCGCGGTCTCTGCGCCTGCGCCAAGTGGCCGCCGGCGCAGGCACTGCGAGGATTATCTATCTCTGATGGCGACGTCGCGGGGTCCTCGGGCTTCACCCCTTCTTGTGGGATGGCGCTTGCGCGGTGTTCTTGCTCGCCTTGGCGCTGTCTTTCTTCGCCGGCGTCAACTGGGCGTGCGCAGTTTCCTTCGTCGTCCCGGCCTTCGCGGGCTGAGCGGCAGCCAGCTTCGTGTTCAGGTCTGCTATCTGGGAGGTCAGCTCCTTCTCATGGGTGTTGGCGTTATCGAGCTGCGCTTTCAACCCGTCGCGTTCAGTGGTGACTGTCGCGAGGTCGGCCTTTGTCTTTTCCAGATCGGCCTTCGATGAATCGCAGCCTCCTAGCGCGAAAGCCGCGACGAGAGCAGTCCCGAGAAACATGGTGTGAACCTTCATCTCTTGATCCTCCCTGGGGTTTGTCGTTGCGTCGACAGGGCCACGTGGCTGGCGGGGTCGACAGGTCGACCTCGCTCTCAGCATTTTTCGTTCCAAGGCCAAGCGGCCGGCGGTGCCGCCGAACGCGCTCCCGAGCGTTCGTTTTTGGGACGCTACCAAGGGCGATCGGTAGGTTTCGGAACGAGCTGGAAATCCAGGTCAGCCGTCAAATCCGCAAAGAACGAGCGCGAAGGTCTTCCCGCCGAGGGCCGCGTGAAGGGCTCCGGCTAAAGTCAGAATGTTGTCGTGTCGATCGTGCATCGCAAAGAACGGGATCAGTATGTTGGCTGGAATCCGCTGTTTCGCCGAGGCTCGCGTTCTCCAGTTGTTCAACCAAGCCCTCTGGGATTCCTGACGTATCGGGTCCAGCCGCCCTTGTCGACGGAGCAAGGCGATATCGTTTCGCAGCCGAACCAGGCCTCGGTGGATGAGCGTTGGCGTGTAGGCGTGCATTCCGGAATCCCATTCGAGAAACTCGCCACTTCGAATCGTCTCGTCGATCGCCGAGGTTGTAAGAACGTCACCACAGCCCGCCATCGAGCCAAACCCAGCGAACCTCGCTAACTCCTCAGCAGTTGCCTCCACCGTGCCGTCGAAGTCGTCCGGCAATCGGGGCCTGACACCCGCGGCATATAGACGCGTAGGTCTCGGACTGCCGGTTTCTGACAGCATCAGCTCGTCTGCTATCGCGACGAGCTCCGCGCGAAGGTTCGATTCAACGGACGCTCGATGGATGCTCCCGATTCGAATGTCCTGACGTAGCGCCGCCACCACGTCTGCGAAGTCTTGCCGGTGGCCTTGAAGGAGTCGTAAACAGGTCGCGGGATAGGTACGGCTGGATTCGAATCGCGTGTCTCATCGATCTCCCTTGTCGGCAGCGAGGGGACGTCGCTCCGTTCGCGCAAGACGCAGCACGGCGGGATGCTATCGGTCGATTCGCACCGCACGATGTTGGCGGCGGCGAAGACGTTCTTCCGGTGGTGTGTGGTGGAGAAGAAGTGGTCGGCCCGGAATCCGCTCGACCTGGTGAAAGGGATCGGAAAGGTACGGCACGGGAAGGAACAGTTGAGGATCGATGAAGCGCGCAAGTGGATGGTGGAGGCGCATCGGCAGGCAGACGCTGGACAGGCAGGGGCGGTCGCGGCGATGACGGCGCTGGTGATGGGGATGCGGGCGACCGAGATCGTGAGCCGCGTGGTTCGCGATCTCGACGACGGCGGGGCGCTGCTCTGGATCCCGGACTCGAAGACGCTGGCTGGACGTCGAAAGCTGCAGGTACCGGATTTCCTGCAGCCGTACCTCGTCGAGATGGCGCGCGGTCGGGATCCGCAGGCGGCGTTGTTCGGGGAGCACTGGCGCGACTGGCCGCGGAAGTGGGTGCAGCGGATCTGCAAGGCGGCGGGGGTGCCGAAGGTGACGGCGCACGGGATGCGGGGCCTGCATGGGACGTTGGCGGTGGATAGCGGGATCACCTCTCACGCGGTCGCATCGGCGCTCGGCCACGAGTCGTTCAGGACGACGGCCGAGAGCTACGCGAAGCGCGAGGCGGTGGCGGGTGCGCAGCAGAAACGGGCGCTGGCGGTCCTCACCGGCGGGAAGCTAGCGTCGTGAGGCGGCGACCTCGTCAACACCTCCGAGAACGAACTCATTCCCAAAACCGACTTTTCAACCGCGACTGAAAAAATTCCGAAGTGATTACGGTGGAGCTGAACGGGATCGAACCGTCGGCCTCCTCAATGCCATTGAGGCGCTCTCCCAGCTGAGCTACAGCCCCCCGCCGGCTTGCGCCGGCAGGGGTTAACTAGCAGTCCGCGGGCGCGGGGTCAATAACGACGGAGGCGGGAGAAGAGGCTTTCGAACCGGCGGTCGCCGCGCAGGCGGTCCCAGTCGTTGGCGAGATAGAGATCGCGCAGCGCGAAAGGATCCAGGCGCTGCTCGACGGGCTGGCGGTGGACGTAGCTCTCGAGCAGGGTCAGGGCCTCGGGCAGGTTGCCGAGCGCGGCCTGGCAGGTGGCGAGCGGCAGCGTGGCTGCCGGGTCGTCGCGCTCGCTGCTGGCGACGTGGGCCAGGTCCAGGCGCGCGGCCATGCGGTCGCCGCCGGCGGCCCGGGTCGCGCACAGCAGCAGGCGCACCTCGGTCTCGGCGCTGGGCTTGGTCGAGTCGGCCAGGCGCAACGCCTCTTCCAGCTCGCGGCGTGTGCGTGCGAAGAGCGCGACGGGCACGGCGCCGGTGTAGGCGCGCACGCTCATGAGCTTGGCGCGGTAGATGCGCCCGCGCTCCAGCGCGAGCGCGCGCACGGTCGCGGGCGGCAGCTTGTCGCGCTGGGCCTGCACGCCGGCCAGCAGCTGCGAGCGCTGGCGTTCGCGGTCGGCCTTGTAGATCGCGCGCTCGATCTCCGGCGAGGGGTCGTGGCGATACTGCGACGTCCACTCGGCGATCGCCTGCTGATAGAGCCCGGCGGCCTCGCTCCAGTGCTCGTCGTGGTCGCTGGCGACCGCCAGCGCGTAGGCCTGGCTGCGCGCGGCTCGCTCGAGGGCGGCGCCGATCGGCGGGCCGGCGACGATCTCGGTGGTGCGGCCTTCCTCGATCGTCACGTGCGCGCCGTCATCCGCGCGCGCCTCGCCGGCAAGCGCGATCGCGATAAACAGGGCGATGGCGACCAGCGGCAGCCGGACGATCGACAACCAGCACCACCTGCGTGACGGTTCGGGGGCACGGCGACGTGGGCGCACGACGCGGGAGCCTAGCTTGACCGCGGGCCGCTGTCATAGTAACCGAGCGATCATGCCCCCCGCTTGCCCCCGCCGCCGGGTCCTGCCCCTGTGCGGCGCGATCGCGCTGGCCGCCTGTCGCGCGTCGGTCCCCGCCGCCGCACCCGGTACCACACCCGGTGCGGCGCCGGCGGCACCGGCCGCTTCGCGCCTGCCATCCTCCTTCCCGATCAGCCGCTACGCGGAGTCGGTGCCCATCACGGCGCTCGCCGTCGGAGCGCCCTACGTGTGGGCGGGCACGGAGCACGGCCTGCGCCGCTGGAAGATCGCAGCGGCAGTCGGCGGCAGGAACACCGACGACGCCCCCGACGCCGAGCCCATCGGCGCCGAGAGCGGCCTGCTCGGCCACCGCATCGATGCGTTGACCGTCGACGACGATCGCGGCGTCTGGGTCGCGACCGAGTCCGGCATCGGCCGCCTCGCCGACAAGGGCGGCCGCCTTCACTACGACTGGTTCGGGTCGCTCACGGGGATCACGCTGCTCGCCGCCGCGGGCGCCGACAGCGGCGCCTGGGCGGCCGGCACCAGCGGGCTCTACCGCTACGATGGCCACAGCTGGGTCGCGTTCGATTTCCTGCGCGACGTCGCGGTGACGTCGCTGGAGCTCGACGAGGACGGCCGCTCGGCCTGGGTCGGCACGCGCGGCCGCGGGCTCTTTCTCGTCGGTCCGTCGGGCGGGCGGCCGATCCTGCTGCCGGGCGACGGCGGCGCCGCCGAGGAGATCGTCGGCATGGCGCGCAGCCCGGGCGGCGCGCGCGTGGTCGGCACGCGGGCCGGCAACGGCGGACGCATCACGCTCATCTTGAAGGACGGCACCGAGGAGTACCGCACGCAATCCGGTACGGCCGCGCCGTTCGTGCACCTGGTGAGCGCGGGCGCGCACCCGATCCTGATCGCGGGTGCGCCGGGCGCCGAACGGCCGTACGAGCTGCGTCCCCTCGCGCGCGGCGAGCCGCCCGCCACCGGCGGCTTCCGGCTGGTCTCGTCACGCAAGGGGAGCACGGCGCGCTATCAGGCGGTGCCGATGGCGCTGGCGCTGCCGCCCGACCTGACGGTGGTCGCGGCCGTGGGCGGCACCGGCGACGAGCCGCCGGGGCTCTGGTGCGGCTCGCGGCTCATGGGCGTCGCGCGCGCCGCAGGCGGCGCGGCCGCTCTACCTGTCGGGCGATCTCACCGACGACGCCGATCGCCTGTCGGTGGCGTGCATCGCGATCGATCGCTGCCTGGTGGTCGCGGGTGGTGCGCACGCCTGGTTCTTCGACGGCGCGCGCTTCCGGGAGGCGCGCGCCGGCGAGAGCCCCGCCGGCCACGCGCTGGCGGTCGCCGAGGATGGCGCCGGCACGATCTTCAGCTTGTTCAGCGATCCGCCCTTCCGGAACATGATCGTGGCGCGTCTCGCGCCCGGGGGCTCGGGGCCGCCGCGCGACAGCGACTGGCACACCGTCGAGAAGATCGGGCTCGGCCCGGTACCCGACGGAAGCCGGCCGTCGATCGCCTTCGCGACGTTCGCGCCCAGCGGGAACTTGTGGCTGGGCGTCGGCACCGTCGCCAAGGACAGCCAGGAGCAAGGCCGCGGAGCGCTGGAGATCGCGCTCGCGCCTGCGGGCAAGGCCACGGTGATTCATCACGGCGCGCTGTCGCCGAAGGAGGCGAGCGCGGAGAGCCTGCCGCTGCCGCACGATCTCACCGGCGTGCTCTTCGACGGCGCGGCGACCTGGTTCTCGTCGCGCAGCGGGATCGATCGCCTGCAGGAGTCGGAGCTGCGCCACTGGGGCGAGAACGAGCACATGGACAGCGAGGTCTGTCTCGGCGTCGCCAGGGGCGGCGACGGAAAGATCTGGGCCGCGACGCCGGCGGGCGCGGGGCGCTTCGACGGCGCCGAGTGGCGGTTCCCCGGCGACGGGCCGGCGGCGACGCCGGCGCGCGCGCTGGCGCTCGACGGTGGCGGCCGCATGTGGCTCGCGACGGCGAAGGGACTGCGCGTGCTCGACCCGGCGGAGGCAGGCGCCCCGCGCCTGGTCGCCGGCACGTCGATCGTCGACGACGACATGCTCGATCTCGCGCTCGATCGCTTCGGGCGGATCTGGGCTCTGGGAAGCGCGGCGATCGCGATCGTCGACACGGGAAGCCCCGCGCTCACCGGATCGAAAGTCATGTCGCCGACCGAAAAAAATTCCTCAGGTGGGACAAGGTGAGCGGCGCACGGCCCACATTTTCGTGGTGTGGGGTGGTCCTTGCCGATCTCGCACCAATCTCTGTTAGTGTGCTTCTGTGAGCGCGAATCCCGAAGGCCGTGCTGCGGCGGACCCGGAAATTCCCGATGTCCTACCGCTGCTGCCGATTCGCGACCTGGTCGTGTTTCCGTACATGATCGTCCCGCTGCGGGTCACGCGCCCGGTGTCGATGGAGGCGGTGGCGAAGGCGCTCGAGGCCGAGGAGCGACTCTGCTTCCTGGTCGCGCAGCGCGACTCCACCGACGAGGAACCGGTGGCGTCGTCGTTCTATCGCTCGGGCACGATCGGCATGATCATGCGCATGCGCAAGCTCTCCGAGGGAGGGCTCAAGATCCTGGTGCAGGGTCTCTGCCGCGCGAAGATCCAGAAGTTCGTGTCGGAGAGCCCGTGTTACCGCGTGCGCATCGACCGCAACGAGGACGCGCCGCCGGCGCGCTCGCTGGGGACCGAGGCCTTGCTGCGCTCGGTGCGCAGCAACGTCGATCGGTTGACCGGCCTCGGCAAGTCGATGCAGCCCGAGCTGGGGATGGTGGTCGGCAGCGTCGAGGATCCGGGCCGCATGGCCGATCTGGTCGCGTCGAACCTCACGCTCAAGGTCAACGAGGCGCAGGAGCTGCTGGAGCTCGACAACTCGATCGAGCGCCTCACGCGCGTGAATCAGAACCTCGAGAAGGAGATCGGGATCCTCGAGGTGCAGTCGCAGATCCAGAACCGCGCCAAAGAGGAGATGTCGAAGACCCAGCGCGACTACTACCTGCGCGAGCAGCTGCGGCAGATCCGCAACGAGCTCGGCGACGGGGACGTGCACGGCGAGGAGATGGAGGAGCTGCGCGCGAAGGTCCTCAAGGCCGGCCTGTCGACGGAGGCCAAGTCCGAGGCCGACAAGCAGATCCGCCGCCTCGATCAGATGCACGCGGAGAGCGCCGAGGCGTCGGTGCTGCGCACGTACATCGACTGGCTCACCGAGCTGCCGTGGACCACCAGCAGCGAGGACACGCTCGACATCGAGGCCGCGCGCAAGATCCTCGACGAGGATCACTACGATCTCGAGCACATCAAGGACCGCATCCTCGACTACCTGGCGGTGCGCAAGCTGCGCGGCGGCGTGCACGGCCCGATCCTGTGCTTCCTCGGCCCGCCCGGCGTCGGCAAGACGTCGCTGGGGCGATCGATCGCGCGCGCGGTCGGGCGCAAGTTCGTGCGCATCTCGCTGGGCGGCGTGCGCGACGAGGCCGAGATTCGCGGCCACCGGCGCACGTACGTCGGCGCGCTGCCGGGGCGTCTGATCCAGGGTATGAAGCAGGCCGGCACCAACAACCCGGTCATGCTGCTCGACGAGGTCGACAAGCTCGGCTCCGACGTCCGCGGCGATCCGTCGGCGGCGCTGCTCGAGGTGCTCGACCCGGAACAGAACCACAACTTCCGCGATCACTACCTGGGCGTGCCGTTCGATCTGTCGCGCGTGCTGTTCATCGCCACCGCGAACCTGCCCGAGTCGATCCCGCCGCCGCTGCGCGATCGCATGGAGACGCTGCGCCTGTCGGGCTACAGCGAGGAAGAGAAGCTGGTGATCGCCGAGCGCTTCCTGGTCCCGAAGCAGATCGCCGAGTCGGGGCTGACCAGCAAGGAGATCGTCATCGGGCGTCCCGTGCTGCGCAAGATCATCTCCGAGTACACGCGCGAGGCAGGGCTGCGTGAGCTGGAGCGGCTGGTGGCGCAGCTCGCGCGCAAGGTCGCGCGCCGCGTGGTCGAGGACGGTGTGAAGGAAGGCGTGAAGCCGCGCGGTTCTGGCCGCGCCAAGGCGGCGGGCAGCGCGGCGATCAGTATCGAGGAGATCACGAAGCACCTGGGCCCGCCGCGCTACCTCGCCGACGAGCGGCGCGGCACCGACGAGATCGGCACGGTCAACGGCCTCGCGTGGACGCCGTACGGCGGCGAGGTGCTGCTCGTCGAGGCGCAGACCATGGCGGGCAAGGGCTCGCTCACGCTGACCGGACAGCTCGGCGAAGTGATGAAGGAGTCGGCGACGGCCGCGCTGTCGTTCGCGCGCGCGCACGCGCTGACGCTGGGCCTGCGCGACGAGTTCTACGCCGGCCGCGAGATCCACATCCATGTTCCCTCGGGCGGGGTGCCCAAGGACGGGCCGTCGGCGGGCGTGACCATGGCGTGCGCGCTGGTCTCGCTGATCTCGCAGACGCCGGTCCGGCACGATCTCGCGATGACCGGCGAGCTGACGTTGCGGGGCAAGGTGCTGCCGATCGGCGGGCTCAAGGAGAAGCTGCTCGCGGCGGTGCGCGCCGGCATGACCCAGGTGGTCATTCCCGCGGGCAATGCGCCCGAGCTGTCGGAAATCCCGGAACACGTGCGCGCGCGGTTGACGATCACGCCGGTGCGCACGATGAGCGAGGTCCTGGAAGCGGCGCTGGTGACGGGAAGCGCGGCGAAGACGCGCGCCGCCGGCAAGGATCCGGCTAAGACGCCGCCGCGCGACGGTGGTGCGCCGGGCTCCAATCGCGGCTCGAACGGAGCGAAGTCGCGCGGCTCGCGCGGCGGCGGCAAGACGCTGACGGCCGGCTCGCGACGTTCCATGACGTAGGTGCTCGCGCTCGCGAGCGTCGCTTCAGGCTTCACGCGTACCGGGCGCGCGGCGGGCGTCGTTGGCGTATGCTGAGCGCGCCGACGGGCTGTCAGTGGCGATCGAACGCAAGCTACGCAATATTCACGCTCTCGAAACCATCTCTTGACCGCCTGTCTGCCAATGTCCACAGAGGAGGTGCGGGGGTGCGTCAATCAAAGCTGGGGGTGGCGGTCAAACCATTTGTCGACATGCAGGCGATCCCGCGCAACGATGCGCTGGCGACGATGATGGCGCGCGCTGACACCCCGACCGAGTTGCCCGTGCTCCTGCGCCTCGGGCCGGACGGCGGAATCTTGCGCAACGAAGGAGGGGACGAGGAGCTCGCCGCCGTGGTCGCCAACGCGCGCCGCCTGGGCCGGCTCGCCGGCCAGCTCATGGGGATGGATCCGTTCGTGGCGATGGAGTGCACGCTCGCCAGCGGCCGCCTGCTGATCTACGACGACGACGACGGCGACACCGTGGCGCTGCGCGTGCGCAACGAGAGCAGCCTGCAATCGTTGCGCGACCGACTGGGACTGTGATGAGCGCCGACGCGCGCACGCCTCGCGAGCAGATCCGAGCGAGCTTGATCGCGCTCAAGGATGTCTACGGTATCGCCGGCAGCTTCGTCTTCGCGCGCGGCGGCTACCTCGTGGCGCGTGAGCTGCCGGCCATGTTCGACGATCTCACGCTCGCCGAGGCAGGGCTCCGGCTCGCGCTGCTGCAGGAGACTTTCGCCGCGGTCGGCGACCGGCTCGACAGCGCCGTGCTGCGCTTTCGCGATCACAAGATCTACGTGAAGCCGCTGTCGGGCGGCGCGCTGTGCATCGTGACGTTGAGCGGCGTCAACATGCCGGTGCTGCGCATGGCGGCCAACCTGGTCGGCCGCCGCATCGGACCGGTGCTGGAACCGATCGCCGACGATCCCGCGAGGGTCGACGTCAGATCCGAGGCGGCGTCCGACGCGATGTCCGACCCGAGTCCGACTCGAGATCCGACTCGAGATCCGAGGCGTCCGACGCGACGTCCGAGCCGACGGCGCCCCCGCACGTGACGCGGCGCCTGCGCGGACGCACCATCGATTGATCGACGAGTGATCCGCGTCGCGCCGGCCGCCGCGCGCGTTTGTTAATGGGCTTGACTTTCTAATCCGGGAAAGTAGCGTGGCCTGGTCTCGCCTCGCTTGTCTTTGGCATCATTTCGTCTTTTGCCGTCAGTGGCATTCGCTGGAGGTCGCTGTGCATCACTCACCTAGACTAGGCTTTGCGTTCCGGCTGGTTTCGTCCTCTGTCTTTTCAATCTGCATCTCTTTCTGCTTCGCAGGCTGCGTCTCTTTCTGCTTCGCAGGCTGCGGCGTGCTCTTTCCGAGCACGCCGCCCCCGAAATCGGACACAGAGACGCATCCGATTCGGCTGAACAGCCTCGGTTATCTGCCGGAGTCACCCAAGGTGGCGACGGTGATCGCGCCCGGCGGCGCGATGTTCAACGTCCACAACGCCGCCGACGATTCCATCGCGTGGAACGCGGCGATGGGCCCGGCGATGACCGACGAGCTGACCGGCGACATGCTCTTCCAGGCCGACTTCACCGAGTTCTGCTCGACGGGCAGCTTCTATCTCGAGGTCCCCGGGCTCGGACGCTCGGCCACCTTCACCGTCGGCCCGAACGTCTACAGCGATCTGCTCACGCAATCGATGATCGGCATGTACGGCCAGCGCTGCGGCACCGACGTGCACATCACGCTCGACGGAGACACCTGGGGTCACGCCGCCTGCCATCAGCAAGACGGCATGCTCAAGTACCTGACCGGCTCTGACCAGATTCAGGCGAGCGTCGGCGGCTGGCACGACGCCGGCGACTACGGCAAGTACACCACCAACGGCGCGTTCTCGGCCGGCATGATGCTGGCGGCGTGGGAACAGTTCCAGCCGGTGGTCTCGACGCTGTCGTTGCCGATCCCCGAGCACGGCGGCGCGCTGCCCGACTTCCTCGCCGAGGTGAAGTGGGAGCTCGACTGGCTGCTGACGATTCCGTCGCCCGACGGTTCGGGGGGCATCCCGCACAAGCTGACCGCGCTGGCGTTCGAGGGCTTCATCATGCCGGACAGCGACACGTCGATCCGCTACTTCACGCCGGTGGGCACGGCGGCGACCGGCGATTTCGTCGCCGTGATGGCGCAGGCGGCGCGGATCTACCAGCCGTACGATTCGGCGTTCGCGGACAAGTGCCTGGCGGCCGCGCGTCTCAGCTACGGCTTCCTGCAGGCGAACACCGGTCCCGCGGTTCCGAGCACGCCGCAGTTCAGCACCGGTGGCTACGGGGACAGCAACGACGGCGACGAGCGCACGTGGGCCGCGGCCGAGCTCTGGGAGACGACGGGCGAGGCCGCCTTCCTGACCGACTTCGAGTCGCGCGCCGGCAAGACGCAGAGCCCGATCACGAGCAGCTTCGACTGGCAGAACGTCGGCAACCTGGGAATGTTCACGTACCTGCTGTCGAAGCGCGACGGCCGCAGCCCCGACCTGGTGGCGTCGCTGCAGACGGCGCTGACCGGCACCGCCGAGGCGCTGGTCAGGCTGGCGACCACCAATAGCTATGGCCGTCCGATGGGCTACTACTGGGGCGCGAACGGCGCGGTGGCGCGCACGGCGATGAACCTGGCGACCGCGAACGCGCTCACGCCCGATGCGCGATACACGAACGCGATCGTCAGTGGGCTCGATCACCTGCTTGGGCGCAACCACTACGATCGGTCTCAGATCACGATGGTCGGCAACAACCCGCCGATTCACCCGCATCACCGGCCGTCGGCGTCGGACACGGTGGCTGATCCCTGGCCCGGGCTCCTCGTCGGCGGCCAGGATTGTCCGTCGGGCGCCTCGAACTGCGCCACCGGGCCGAAGTACGACTGGCAGGATACGCAGGCCGCGCCCAACCTGAACGAGATCGCGGTCAACTGGAACGGAGCGCTGGTCTACGCTGCCGCGGCGATGGCGCAATGGCAGGCGACCACGCCGTGACCACGCCGGTCGCGCCCCCGGTGTCGCGTGCATCGCGGGCGCGTCGCGCCTCGGTGTCCGCGGCCACGGGCGCGGTCGCTGCCGCTGCCGGCCGCGTGGCGGTGATGCTGCGCTGCCGAGCAAGGGAAACAACCGCGCGATCCGCGAGGTGAACCGTTCGATCATCCTCGATCTCGTGCGGCGCGATCGGCGCATCTCGCGCACCGAGCTCGCGCGCCGATCCAAGCTGACCAAGCCGACCGTCTCGACGATCGTCGACCAGCTGATCGCCGACGGCGTCGTGCGCGAGGTCGGCTTCGGCGCGTCGGTCGCGGGCGGCGGACGGCCGGCGCGCTTGCTCGACTTCAACGAGGATTCGGCGGCCTACCTGGCCGTGCACTTCGGCATGCACACCATCACCGTCGCGGTCGCCGACGCGCGCGGACAGATCTTCGAGTCACGCAGCCGGCCAGCGATCTACGACGCGCCCGCGCGTTCGGTGAAGGCGCTGCGCGCGCTGGTGACCGAGGCGCTGCGCGCCGCCAAGGTGCCGCGCTCTCGCATCGAGGGCGCGGCCGCGACCGTGCCTGGCCTCTACGATCGAGAGTCGGGCGTGTGCGTCCTCGCGCCCAACCTGGGCTGGCGCGACTTTCCCGTGCGTGCGGCGCTGGCCGACGAGCTCGGCATGCCGGTCAGCGTCAACAACATCATCCACGCGGTCGCGGTCGCCGAGGGGCGCGTTGGCGCGGCGCGCGGCGTGCGGTCGTACGTCTGCGTCTACGTCGACATGGGGATCGGCTCCGGCATCGTCGCCGACGGGCGGCTCTTCTTCGGGCAGCGCGGGCTCTCGGGCGAGATCGGCCACTGTCCGGTGGTCGCCGACGGCCTTGCTGTGCGGTTGCGGCCGGACCGGGTGCCTCGAGACCGTGGCCTCGACGATGGCGCTCGCGCGCGACGCCGAGCGCGCCATCGACGCCGGCGAGCCGAGCACGCTCGCCGGGCTCTCGACGATCGACGCCGCGGCGATCACGGAGGCGGCTCTCGCGGGCGATGCGCTGAGCGTGCGCCTGCTCGCCGAGGCGGGCGAGCACCTCGGCCGCGGCGTCTCCTACCTGCTCAACATCCTCAATCCCGAGATGGTGGTGCTGGCCGGGCCGTACGCCGCCGCTGGTGAGATCCTGCTCGGTCCGCTGCGCGCGTCGGTGGCGCGCCACGCGATTCGCCCCGACGGGCGTGGCGATCGTGCCGTCGACGTTGAGCGAGCGCGCTGATCTCGTCGGGTCGGTGCTGATGGTGATGGACGAGACGATGCGCTCGTATCGGATCGTCGGCGGTATGAGCTAGGCGGGTCCTCCCGCACCGTCGCCCTTCCTGGTCACCCGCCCCGGTGCGGGCGGTCCGCAAGCCGAGCGATCTGCAGCAGCTCAGCACTCGGCATGTCTGCAGTCGGTGTCGCGGCGCCCGCGCCCACGAGCGTCCGATCCAGAAGGTGCGTCGGCACGACGTTGCCGAGCGCGGCCAGCATCGTCTGGCGAAGCGTGGGGTGCGTGCGCTCGAGCTCGCCGATCAGCGCCTTCATCTGCTTGCGCTGTGCCTCCGACTGCGAGCCGCACAGGTTGCACGGCAAGATCGGGAATCGCCGCGCTTCCGCCAGCGCGGCGAGCTGGGCTTCCGCGCAATAGATCAGCGGTCGGATCACGACGTGGCGACCGTCGTCGCTGGTCAGGCGCGCGGGCATCGCGGCCAGCTTGCCGCCGAAGAACAGGTTGAGCAGCACCGTCTCCAGCGTGTCCTCGCGGTGGTGGCCGAGCGCGACCTTGTTGCAGCCGAGATCGCTCGCCGCCTTGTAGAGAATGCCGCGGCGCAGGCGCGAGCACAGCGAGCAATAGGTTTTTCCGGCGGGGATCTTGTCGATGACGATCGAGTAGGTGTCCTCATGGATGATGCGATGGGGAACACCCTCGGCTTCTAGCCAGCGCGTCAGTGGCGTTCCGTCATATCCGGGATGGCCCTGGTCGACGTGCACCGCGAGCAGATCGAAGCGCACCGGCGCGCGCCGCTGCAGAGTACGCAGGAGCACCATCAGCCCATAGCTGTCCTTACCACCCGACATGGCGACCAGGATCCGGTCGCCGTCGTTGATGAGGTCGTGTTCGGCGATCGCGCGCCCGACGTCGCGCAGCAGGTGTCGCTCGAGTTCCATGCGGCTGGCGCATGCTACCCTCAAAGACGGGTTGGGACCACGGATGTCGAGACGCGCACCGGGGTTTAGCGCGCGCCTGGTTCGGGGCGGCGGCGGGATCGGCGGCGATCCACGTGCTGGCGCTGTGGGCGCTGGTCGGGGGCGGCGCGTTCGATCGCGCGCTGGCTCGGTCCAACGCCGTGCTGGTCGCCAACCTGGCTGCGATCGCCGCGCCCGCCTTCGAGGCCGACTGGATCGACATCGCGCCCGCCGCCGATCTCCAGGACGCGCCGCCCGTGGCGGTGCCGCCGGCGCAGGAGATCCCTCCGCGGCCCGCGATCCGCGCCGCCGCCGAGGGTGACGAGCGCCGCCAGCGACCGCTGGCGACGGCCGAGCGCGTGGCCGACGGGCGCGATCGCGCGCCGCCGTCTCCCGATCAGGGTGAGCACGCCGGGCGCACCACCGACGGCGCCTGGCGGCGCGATCGCTCGACGATGCACGCGGAGCTCAGTGACGGCGCGACCTCGTCGCAGCCGGCGCGCCTGCGAACGTCCGTCGCCGGCGCGTCGTCACCGCAGGCCGTGCGGCGCGAGCCGCTGGTCGGCACCGGTGACGCGACCCGCACCGAGACGCCGGCCAGCGTTCCCAGCGCCCCGCAGCGCGCGACGCCCGACGAGTCACCCGTCGGCGATTCGGCGCGAACCGCCGACGGCGAGCGCGCTCGGTCCGAGGTCGTGGCCGCTGTCGAATTTCCCCGAAACGCCGAGAGCCCGTCGCAGGATCGCGGTGTCGGCCCGCTCGACGCGGAGCGGGGCGCGCGCAGCTTCGACAGTGCCGCGCGCGGCGCGCCCGCCGACGATCGCAACCAGCGCGCCGCCTCGAACGAGCTGCACCCCGGGATCACCGATCTGTCGCGCGCCGGCGTGCGCGCGCAGGCCCCGGCGCTGTCCGGGCGCGGGCCGGGCGACGCGCCTGGCGCCGTCGACCGCGTCAGCCGCGGCGCCGCTCCGGCTGAGCTGGGCCTGCCACATGTCGATGTCCAGCAGGTCGGCGCCCCCGTCGCGGGACCGACCCAGGATCGCCACTACGATCTCTACCTGCGAGAGATCACGCGTCGGGTCAACAGCCTACGCCAGTTCCCCAAGCGGTTGGCGCTGCGGCTCGAGCAGGGCGAGACGGTGGTCCGGTTCGTGGTCGACGTCGACGGACGCATCCGCAGCGGCGTGCAGGTCATGAAGTCTTCGGGCTTCGATGAATTCGATCTCGAAGCAGCGCGCGCGGTCGAGCGCGCTGCGCCGTTCCCGCCGCTGCCTCCGGCGCTGGCGGCCCATGCGCTGCCGGTGTCGATGCGGGTCGCGTTCGAGAATCCTCTGGTCCGTTGACGGTTCGCGAGAGGCATGCGCGAGACCGTATGGGATGACCGGCATCTTCACCAGGAACCTTCCGAGAGCGGTCACGTTTCCAGAGTGCCGGCCGGCGGCGCGATCTCGACCACAGGTAGACGCACACGCACCCGCACGAGCTACCCGCCAACCTGAGCGCCAGCCACCTCTGCGCCACCCAAAAATGATGAGCAAAGTAACAGTGCCGGCTTTTTCTACGGAAAATCGAGTTCGCGGCGGTAAAATGTGCCTGAGGTAAGGTCAGGTGAGCTTCAGCCCTAACCCCCCCGTCAGCAGGCGTCAATCCCGGCGGGTTGGGTTTTGGCTCGCCATCGCGGCGCTGATCCACGCCGAGCTCGCGCTGCTGATCGGCTTCGGCCTCTACGCGCTCGCGCCACGCGACGCCGACCTCAAGCGGGATCTGGCCGCGCGCGCCGCGAGCCAGCCGGAGTCGATCGACCTCGGCATGGTCGACGAGGAGGCCGCGCGCGAGATCATCGCCGACCTCGACCGGCAGGCGGAGAAGAACAAAGCGGCAGAGGAGCAAGAAAGAGGTCGAGTCGATCCACCCGAACGGACAGGTGGTCGAAGTCCCTGCGCCGCGCGAGGAGAAACGGCCCGACGACGCGCGGTTCGTCTCCGAGCACGACACGACCGTGCCGAAGGAGACCAAGAAGTACGGCAAATTCGACGAGAAGGCGCGCGAGGGCGACGACGCAGCGGCGAGCGCGGAGCAAACCACGCCGCGCAGCCCGGCGCAGCCGCAGATCGATCGCCGCCTGGCGATGCGCGAGCCGCAGCTGAACCGAAGCAGCCCGCGCCGGTCGTCGAGCCCCGAGTCGGCCGAGCGGCCCGCCGAGCAGAGCGGCGATCGCTACGGCGCGCCGTCGCCGGGCGCGCCATCGCCCGACGGCGTGCTCCCTCAGCTGGGCAAGAGGTTTCAGACGCCGCCGGGCGGTGGTGGACCCGCGGGCGGCTCGCCGGCGCTGATGCCGTCGGAGCAGCAGATGGCGCGCGCGGTCGGCAGCGGGACCCAGGACGCGCTCAAGGACATCGACGACGGCGAGGACACGGCGCTCAATTCGAAGCGCTGGAAGTTCGCGTCGTTCTTCAACCGGGTCAAGAAGCAGGTCGCCGATCACTGGCACCCGGAAGAGGCGTATCGCCGCGGCGATCCCACGGGCTCGGTCTACGGATCGAAGAACCGCCTCACGGTGCTGCGCGTGCAGCTCAAGCCCGACGGGACGCTGGCCAACGTCGCGCTCGAGCAGCCGTCGGGGGTCGAGTTTCTCGACGACGAGGCGATCGAGGCCTTCAAGCAAGCCCAGCCGTTCCCCAACCCGCCGCTGCAGCTGGTGGATCAGGGCACGATCAACTTCCGTTTCGGCTTCCTGTTCGAGCTCTCGGGCGCGCCCCGCATGCGCCTCTTCCGCTACAACGACTAGGTTCCCCTCGGGTGCCGACCCGCGGCCCGCCTTGCTCGTCCGCGCGACATGAGCAGGTTGAGTTCATGGGAGGCACGTCGTGGGGTGGAGGCGCCGGGGAACGCGTCGGCTGGCCTCGATCGCGGTAGTCGCCGCGGTGATCGGGGGCAGCGCCGTAAAGAGCGGTGCGGAGCCGCTGAGCCGGGCCGCGGCAGCGTCGCTGCTGGCGGGGCCGTCGCTGCGCGAGACCGGGCGCGTCGGCGACATTCCGCTGGCGTACGCCGCATGGCGCATCGATCGCGAGCCGGAGCGCACGGGCGGCCGGCTGCCCGAGGATCCGGTGGTGCACCCGCGCATCGGCGACGGCGTGGGGCCGACCGCCGGCTCGCTGAGCGCCAGCATCATCGCGCACGAGCTGGAGAAGCCGGTGGCGGCGCTGCAGAACTGCCGCATCGAGGTCGCGCGCCGGCAGCAGCGGACCTGGAACGCGGTCGCCGCGGGCCGCGTCACGCTGCGCTGGACGATCCTGCCGGCGGGCACGGTGGCCCACGTCGACGTGGCGCCCATCGATCCGATCGATCTTCACGTCCTCGATTGCGTCAAACGCGCGATGGCGCGCTGGACGTTCGCGCGCCCGCGTGATGGCACGGTTGCGGTCGCGCAGCCGTTCGCATTTCGCTGAGATGCCCGGAGGGTTTGGGAACCCGTCCGAGGGCTCCCAATTCAGGAGGGTTTGGGAACCCGTCCGAGGGTTCCCAATCAGGAGGGTTTGGGAACCCGTCCGAGGGTTCCCAATTTAGACGTCGGCAGGATCGTCGGCGTAGCTCTCTATCGGCGGGCAGCTGCAGAACAGCTTGCGGTCGCCGAGCACGTTGTTGAGGCGGCGCGACCGCCGGCCAGAACTTGTGCGTCGCGCAGCGACGGCGCCGGGAACGCCGCCTTCTCGCGCGAGTAGGGCGCGGTCCACTCGCTCGGCAGCAGCGACCGCCGCCGTGTGCGGCGCGTTCTTGAGCACGTTGCCGTCGCGCGGCGCGCTTGCCGTCCTCGATCTCGCGCGATCTCGGCGCGGATCGCGATCATGCGCGTCGCAGAAGCGATCGAGCTCGGCCTTCGGCTCGCTCTCGGTCGGCTCGATCATCAGCGTGCCCGGGACCGGGAACGACATCGTCGGCGCGTGGAAGCCGTAGTCCATGAGGCGCTTGGCGACGTCCTCGACCTCGATGCCGGCGATCTTCTTGAAGTGGCGCATGTCGACGATGCACTCGTGCGCGACGCAGCCCTTCTCGCCCGCGATAGAGGACCGGGTAGTGTCGCGTCGAGCCGCTTGCGCGATGTAGTTCGCGTTCAGGATCGCGACCTGGGTCGCGTCGGTGAGCCCGTCGGCGCCCATCATGCGGATGTACGCCCACGAGATGAGCAGGATGCTCGCGCTGCCCCACGGCGCCGCCGAGATCGGCGCCGATGCCCTGCGCGCCGCCGGTCGCGACCACCGGGTGGCGCGGCAGGAACGGCGCGAGGTGCTTGGCGACGCCGATCGGCCCCATGCCCGGACCGCCGCCGCCGTGCGGGATGCAGAACGTCTTGTGCAGGTTGAGGTGGCAGACGTCGGCGCCGATGTCGCCCGGCCGGCAGAGGCCGACCTGCGCGTTCATGTTGGCGCCGTCCATGTACACCTGGCCGCCGTGCTCGTGGACGATGGCGCAGATCTTCTTGATGCTCCTCCTCGAACACGCCGTGCGTCGACGGGTAGGTCACCATCAGCGCCGCCAGGCGGTCGCGGTGCTCCTCGGCCTTGCGCGCGAGATCGGCGAGGTCGATGTTGCCGCGGTCGTCGCAGGCGACGACGACGACGCGGTAGCCGGCCATGACCGCCGACGCCGGGTTGGTGCCGTGCGCCGACGACGGGATCAGGCAGACGTCGCGCGTGCCGCTGGCCGCGGCTCTGGTGGTACTGGCGGATCACCAGCAGGCCGGCGTACTCGCCCTGCGAGCCGGCGTTGGGCTGCAGCGAGACGCCGGCGAAGCCGGTGATCTCGGCGAGCATCGCCTCGAGCTGCTTGAAGAGCACGCGGTAGCCCGCGGTCTGCGCCGCCGGCGCGAACGGGTGCAGCCGGTTCCACGCCGGCCAGGTGATCGGCATCATCTCGGCGCGTGGCGTTGAGCTTCATCGTGCACGAGCCGAGCGGGATCATCGAGTGCGTCAGCGAGAGATCGCGCGCCTCGAGCCGGCGCATGTAGCGCAGCATCTCGGTCTCGGAGTGGTGCGGGTTGAAGACCGGGTGGGTCAGGTAGGCGCTGGTGCGCGCGCAGCGCCGCCGGCGCAGTCGCGGCGTCGCCGTCGGCACCTCGCGCGCGAGCTCGGCCGACGGCGAACGCGCGGGCGGCGCGCGGCCGCGGCTCGGCGAAGACCTCCCAGCAGCGCGTGCACGTCGTCGGCGCGCGTCGTCTCGTCGAGCGAGATGCCGAGCGCGCGCGCGTCGAGGCGGCGCAGGTTCATGCGCCGCGCGTCGGCGGCGCGAGCCAGGCGGTGACCTCGGCGGCGCTGCCCTCGACGCGCAGGGTGTCGAAGAACGCGCCGTGCTTGACCTTGACGCCCGAGGCGCCCGAGCCCGCGCGCCAGCGACCGCGGTCAGGCCGCGCGACGCGCGCGGCGATGCGCGCGCAGGCCCTCGGGCCCGTGGTAGACGGCGTACATGCTGGCGACCACCGCGAGCAGCACCTGCGCCGTGCAGATGTTGCTGGTCGCCTTCTCGCGGCGGATGTGCTGCTCGCGCGTCTGCAGCGCCATGCGCAGCGCGGGGTGGCCGTGCGCGTCCTTGCGAGACGCCGATGATGCGGCCCGGCATCTTGCGCACGCACTCGTCCTTGGTCGCGAGGAACGCCGCGTGCGGGCCGCCGTAGCCCAGCGGCACGCCGAAGCGCTGCGCGCTGCCGACCGCGACGTCGGCGCCGAGCTCGCCCGGCGGCGTGAGCACCGTGAGCGCCAGCAGATCCGCCGCGATCACCACCAGCGCGCCGGCCGCGTGCGCGCGCGCGCACAGCGCGCGCGGATCGCGGACGCGCGCCGTCGGTCGCCGGGTACTGCACCAGCACGCCGAAGACGGCGCGCCGGCGCGCGAAGTCGAAGGCGCTCGACGTCGCGCGACCACGACCTCGATGCCGAGCGGCTCCGCGCGCGTGCGCACGACGTCGATCGTCTGCGGGTGGCAGGCGTCGGAGACGAGGAACGTGTCGGCCGGCTTGTCGGCCGCGGCCGCCGGCGCCACCGCGTGCAGCATGGTCATCGCCTCGGCGGCCGCGGTCGCCTCGTCGAGCAGCGACGCGTTGGCGATCGGCAGCCCGGTCAGGTCGGTGATCATCGTCTGGAAGTTGAGCAGCGCCTCGAGGCGGCCCTGCGAGATCTCGGCCTGGTACGGCGTGTACTGCGTGTACCAGCCGGGGTTCTCGAGGATGTTGCGCAGGATCACCGGCGGCGTGACGCAGTCGGAGTAGCCCATGCCCGATGAACGATCGCCAGACCTGGTTCTGCGCGCCCAGCGCCTGCAGCTCTTCCAGCAGCTCCGGCTCGGTGACCGCCGGCGGCAGCTGCGAGCGCGCGGTCGAGGCGGATCTCGGCCGGCACGACGTCGTCGATGAGCTCGTCGAGCGACGACGACGCCCGAGCACGCGCAGCATCTCGGCGACGTCGTCGGGGCGCGGTCCGATGTGGCGAGCGGGGAACTGATCGGGGGGCGATAGATCGATCGGCATGAAAACCTTAGGGTCCCGTATGAATCACTCGGCCTGCTCGCGCAAGAACGCCTGGTAGCTCTCGGCGTCCATGAGGCTCTTGGTCTCGTCGGGGTTCGCGAGCGCGATCTGGATCATCCAGCCCTCGTCGTAGGGATCCTCGTTGACGTACTCGGGCGAATCGCCGAGCGGGCTGTTGATCTTGACCACCTTGCCCGAGAACGGCGCGAACAGATCCGAGACCGCCTTGACCGACTCGACCGAGCCGAACACCTCGGCCTGCTTCACGGTCTCGCCCTCCTTGGGCAGATCGATCTGCGTCACGTCGCCCAGTTGCTCGACGGCGAATCGGGTGATGCCGATGGTCGCGACCTTGCCGCCGTCTCGGTCCTCGATGCGAGCCCACTCGTGGTCCTTCGTGTACAGCAGATCATCCGGGTACGACGACATCGCGCTCATTGGTTACCTCTTCCCTCTTTTGTAAAACGGGCCGTTCACGATCTCGGCCTCGATCATCTTGCCGCGGCAATCGACGATCAACGTGCCGCCGGGCGCGGCCAGCGCGGCGGGCACGTAGCCCATGCCGATGTTCTTCTCGACGGTGGGGCCGAACGTCCCCGACGTCACCTCGCCCACGGCGTCGCCGCTGCCAGGCGCGTAAATCGTGTAGCCGTGGCGCGCGACGCCGCGCCCGCGCATCACGAAGCCCGACCAGCTTGCGCGCGACGCCGTTCGCCTTCTGCTCGCGCAGCGCGGTCCTGCCGATGAAGTCGGCGCCGTCGAGCTTGACCACCCAGCCGAGCCCGGCCTCGAGCGGCGTGGTCTCCTCGGTCAGGTCGTTGCCGTAGAGGCAGAGCTTGCCCTCGAGCCTCAGCGTGTCGCGCGCGCCGAGGCCGACCGGCTTGCCGCCGATCGTCGCGGCGATCTCGAGCAGGCGATCCCAGAGCGCCGCTGGCGTCGCCGGCGGCGCAGAAGATCTCGAAGCCGTCCTCGGCGGTGTAGCCGGTGCGCGCGATCGACGCGCGCACGCCGGCGATGTCCAGCTCGGGGACCACGTCGAACGAGCGCACCGACGACAGCGGCGCCGCCGTCAGCGTCTGCAGCGCGGCCTCGGCCTTCGGGCCCTGGAACGCGATCAGCGCCGTCTCGTCGGAGGCGTCGGTGATCTCGCACCAGGTGCCGACGTTCTCGCGAAACCAGGCGACGTCCTTCTCGCGGTTGCCGGCGTTGACGACGATCAGGAAGTGCTCGCCCGTGATGCGATAGACGATGAAGTCGTCGACGATGCCACCAGTGGGGCGGCAGGCGACAGTGTAGAGCGCGTGGCCGTCGACCAGCTTCGCGACGTCGTTGGTCACCAGGCGCTGCACGGCCTCGGCGGCGCGCGGACCGCGAAAGTGGACCTCGCCCATGTGGGAGACGTCGAACACCCCGACGGCCGAGCGGGTGGCGCGGTGCTCGTCGATGATCCCCGACGGATAGCTGACCGGCATGAGCCAGCCGCCGAAGTCGATGATCTTCGCGCCGGCGCGCCGGTGCGCCTCGTAAAGAGGCGTCTTTCGCGGCGGGTGCGGCGAGGCGGGCGTCGTCGCGGACATCGGGGCGCCCATCCTGCGAGAAACGTCCAGCAATTTCAAGGATGCCGATTCGAGCCGCCACTCGGGTGCAGCGTGGCTTCGACGTCGGGTTCTCCGCCGATAAATCCTGGAAAAGGGGCCCCAGAAATTAACGAACAATGCGCCCCGAAGAAAGGATCCGGAAACATGGTTGGCGCTATAAAAGAATTGCCAGCCACTGGAACAGCGCGAACGAAAGAGGCGGGAAAGCGGGGAGGACGCAGGGGCGGAAGGACAGCGATCAGCCGACGAGCGCGAGGGGAAACGCGAGGGGGCAAACGGAATCCGACGAGCCAGTTCGAACCAGATCCAGATCGAGGGGGCCAAAGACCGAGGGCGAGCGAGGGCGAAGGGACGAGGGAAGGGACGAGCGATGGGAATTGATCGCCAGGAGAATTGATTACCAGGAGAGCGGAAAGGCGGGAGGACCGGGGGGTGGCCGTGCGGGGAGCGGGGTGACTGGAAGAGATCAGAAGAAGCCAGCACCCCCTCCCGCACGGTCTCTTTTTCTCGTAAAATGTCGCGCTGGGGCCAGCAACACATGAGGGGAGGGACCATGCATCTACGTCACATCAGCCCAGGATCCACCGATTGGCTCGATGCCGTCTCCGAGGCCGGAGACGACGGGGGCGGGAGGGGCGGAGGGAAACCGCAGGGACCCGAGAAGACCCGGCTCCACGCCGCCGGCCGTGCCGACGGTGAGGGGGAGCAACCGAGTGATCGCCGGCGGAGCGCGCCGGGCTTGTCCTCGGAAACGCACGAGACCTGAAACGGTGCGTGCACGCCGCCGACGGGCTCGACCCGTGCGGCGCGCCGCGACCCTGAAACGTCGAGGGTCGGCATCGCTCGCGCCGTAGCGCGACGAGCGATGAGGGGGCGGCTGCGGCGCCCGTTGAATTTGCGCCGCTGGACTCCGAAGTGCCCACGCCGGTCGGGCGGCGGATTGTCGCCGCCCGACGGCGGGCCCGGTTCGAGATGGGCTCGCCGGGTCGCGCCGCCAGCTTATACTGCGTGCGCATGCGACGAGTCGCGACGACCGGCATGACACGCGCGTTCTGCGATCGCGACCGCGACCGTTTCGCCGGTGCCATCGGAGCGCTGGTGTTGACGGTGCTGGCGCTGGGCGCGTGCGGGTGCGCGCGCAAGACCGGTATCGGCCCGACGCTGAACCTGGTCACGACGACCACGACGCAGGACTCGGGCCTGCTCGATCGCCTCGTGCCGTCGGCGGCGCGCGCGCTCGGGCTGCACATCCGTGTGATCGCCGTGGGCAGCGGCGAGGCGCTGAAGCTCGCCGAGCGCGGCGAGGCCGATGTGGTGATGGCGCACTCGCCGGCCGCCGAGGAGAAGAGCGTCGCCGCCGGCCACCTCGTCGATCGCGTGCCGCTGATGTGGAATCAGTTTCTGATTGTGCGGCCCGGCGCAGGATCCGGCGAAGATCGCCGGGCTCGCCGATCCCGCCGAGGCCTTCCGTCGCATTCGCGCCGCGCACGCGACGTTCGTCTCGCGCGGTGACGAGTCGGGCACGCACCGCAAGGAGCAGGAGATCGCGCGCGCCGCCGGCCTCGACCCCAAGGCGTGGGCCGCGCCGCTGCTGTCGACGGGGCAGGGACAGGGCGAGACGGTTCTCGTCGCGAGCCAGCGCGCGGCGTACGCGCTCTGCGACACGTCGACCTGGGCCAAGATGAGCTCGACGATCAGCTCGACGATCATCCGATCCCGGAGGGCTCACCGTGTTGGTGGCGGCGGGGCCGCCCGCCGCCGACGGCGGTCCGCCGCGCCCGACCGCCATGCTGGTCAACCCCTATCACGTGATGCGCGCGAACGAAGCGGTTCACCCCGGCGTCAACGTCGACGGCGCGAAGCGATTCATCGCGTGGGTCACCGGCCCCGATGCGGCGCCGATCATCACGGCGGCCGGCTTCACGCGCGGCGTGCCGCCGGATCGCTGACGTGCGGGAGATCCTGCAAGGGCTGACCGCGGGGATTCACCTGCTGCTCGCGGGCGATCCCGAAGTCTGGGGCACGACGGCGCGCACGCTCGTCTTCTCGGGCAGCGCCACCGCGCTGGCGGCGCTGGCGGCGATCCCGTTCGGGATCTGGATCGCCGCCGGTCGCGTGCCGGCGCGCCGGCTCTTCGTCGCCGCGCTCTACGCCGGCATGGGGATGCCGACGGTGCTCGTCGGCCTGGTGCTGACGATGCTGCTCTGGCGCGAGGGTCCGCTCGGTCGCTTCGGACTGCTCTTCACGCCGTCCGCGGTCGTGATCGGTCAGATCGCGATCGCCTTTCCCATGGTGGCCGGCCTGTCGCACGCGGCGGTGAACGGGCTCGAGCGGCGCGTGGTGGTGCAGGTGCGGGCGCTGGGGGCGAATGGGTGGCAGGCGGCGTGGCTGCTGGCGATCGAGGCGCGGCGCGGGATCCTGGTCGCGCTGCTCGCCGGCTTCGGGCACGCGCTGTCCGAGGTCGGCGCGGCGATGATGCTGGGCGGAAACCTGGCCGGCGAGACGCGCGTGCTCACCACGGCGACGGTGCTGGCGGCCCGCATGGGGCGGTTCGATCTCGCGATCGGGCTCGGCGCGCTGCTGTTCGCGATCGCGCTGCTGGTCAACGGCAGCGCGATCGCGCTGCAGCCGCGGGCGCGCGGTTGATGGCGCGCGGGATCGGCCTTGGCCTCGATGGCGTCGCGCACGCGCGCGCCGGCCGGCGTGTGCTGGATGTCGAGGCGCTGGCGATCGCACCCGGCGAGGCGGTGGCGATCGTGGGCCCCAACGGCGCCGGCAAGTCGACGTTGCTGGCGATCCTGGCCGGGCTCGAGGCGCCGGCGCACGGAACGGCGCGCATCGGCGAGCTGCCGGCGGCGCGGCTGGAGGCGCGCCGCCGGATCGCGCTCGTGCCGCAGGATGCGCCGCTGCTCGAGGGGACCGCCGCGGCCAACGTCGAGCGACCGCTGGCCCTGCGCGGGATCGGCGCGCGCGAGCGCCGGCGACGCGCGGGCGCTCTGCTCGAGAGCATGGGCCTCGGCGAGCTCGCGCGCCGTCACGCCAAGGCGCTGTCGGGCGGCGAGGCGCGCCGGGTCGCGCTCGCGCGTGCGCTGGTGACCGAGCCGGAGGCGCTGCTGCTCGACGAGCCCTTCAACGGCGTCGACGATCCGGCGCGTGAGCGGCTGGTCGCCGAGATCCGCGCGGGCGCGCGCGCGGCCGGGCGCACGCTGGTGCTGGTGACGCAGCGGCGTGACGAGGCCCTGCGGCTCGCGACGCGGCTGATTGTCGTGTGGCAGGGCGCGGTCCGCCAGGACGGACCGATCGAAGAGGTGCTGGCCCGCCCCGCCGACACCGAGGTCGCGCGCTTCCTGGGCCTCGACAACGTGCTCAAGGGACGTGTCGTCGGCGACGACGCCGACGGCGTGATCGTCGATCTGCTCGGTTGCGCGCTGCACGTGGCGCTGCCGTCGCCGCGGCCGGCGCTGGGGCCCGAGGTCTGGGTGGTCTTCAGCCCGGAGCAGGTCGAGCTCCGCGCGGCATCGGCGGCTGCGGTGGGCTCGCCGCGCAACATCGTACCGGCGCGCGTGGCGTCGGTGGCGCCTCGCGAGGGGCGCGTCGAGGTGGCGCTGGCCGCGGGGTTCGCGGGCGGGCTGGCGATCGTCGCCGCCGTGACTCGCTCCGCCGTCGAGGAGCTGGCGTTGCGCCCCGGCGTCGAGGTGCAGGTGGTGCTCAAGGCGACCGCCTTGCACGTCGTCCCGGCCTGACGAGCCCACATCGGAGCGCGGGTGGTGGCTTGTGCGGGTGACCGCCGCCACCACCGCTCAACCACACGCCGCCAACCACCGATGTCGCTATCGACGATCACACACCTACCTGGGAGCAGCGAAGATGGCGCGCGCGAATCGCAACCCGAAGGTTCTCCTGGTTCTGGCGGCGGTTCTGGCCGCGGGCGCCTGTCGCAAGCAAACTCTGGCCGACCAGGATCAGATCGGCGCCTCGATCGGCGAGGTCATGGCCAGCGTCGACGAATCGACCAAGGGCAGCGGCGCGACCGCGCGCCTGCCGATCCTGCGCATGCCCGACGAGATGAAAGGACCGGTCTGGCGCCAGGTGTTCGACGGCGTCGTGCGCACGGCCTATGCGGGCGGGTGCGTGCAATCGACCTTCGGGACCTGCGCCGCGGGTGCGCGCACGCGGACGTTCGATAGCTGCAGCATCGGTCCGGCGACGCTCGACGGGATGGTGACCCTGACGTACAGCGATACCAACTCCTGCGCGGTGGCCGTCGCCGGCGACGCCGTGAACCGCGTCGCCTCGTTCACGCTGACCGGTCCTTACGGCGGCACGCTGGCGGTGAGCGCGCCGGGCGGCGGGCAAACCCTGACCAAGACCGCGGTCGGCTTCGACTACACCGTGCCCGGAATGGAGCGCGTGCTGACCGGTCCCGGCGGCCACACGCTGTTCGACATCAGCACCCGGACCACCATGCCGATCCACATCACCGGGACGTCGCGCTCCGACCTGGTGATTGCCTCCGGCGCGCTCGAGGTCAGCCACAACCTCGCCGGCTACAAGGTCACGCTGGTGCCGCAGAACCTGACCTGGGCCGCGACCTGCAATTGCGCCGTGTCGGGCACCCTCACCGGAACCGTGAGCGGCGGCAAGCACGACGGCCAGTCCGCGTCGGTGACCATCACCGGTTGCGGCCAGGCCGACGTGACGATCGACGGAGAGACGGACAGCGTGACGATGGACCGCTGCGCGCCGGGCATCTGATCTCGGACCCTGGGAGGGGCCCAGACCTCAGGTCAGCGCGCTCCGGCCAGCAAGCTCGCCTCCCCGCTAACGTTGGGGCGCTGGTTGAGCTTCAGACAGCCAGCCGCAGAATATTCGCGTCGGTGAGCTCGTCGCGCGCCAGCTCGCCGCGCACCACCCCGCGGCTCAGCACCAGCGCGCGGTGGCACAGCGTGCCGATCTCCTCGGCCTCGGAGCTCGACACGATCACGCCCACGCCTTCGGCGGCCAGCTGGCGGACCACGTCGTGGACGTCGCGCTTGGCGCGGATGTCCAGGCCGCGCGTCGGCTCGTCGAGCAGCAACACCGACGGGCCGCGCGCCATCCACTTCGCGAGCACGATCTTCTGCTGATTCCCTCCCGACAGCATCGACGCCGGCCCGCCGCCGCGGATGCCGAAGCGCTCCATGAACGGACGCGCGATCGCGTCCTCGTCCTCGAGGCGGAATCGCCGCAGCGACGGCAGGGCGATGTTGCGCTCGACGAGCATGTCGAGGATCAGCCCCTGCGACGCCCGCTCCTCGGGCACGAGGGCGAAGCCCGCGTTGATGGCGTCGATCGGCGAATCGATCGCCAGCTCCTTCCCGCGCAGCGTGATCTTCAGCCGCTCCGAACCCTGCCGCCAGTGCGCGCCGAAGAGCTCGCGCAGCACGCTGGTGCGGCCCGCGCCGACCAGCCCCGACAGGCCGAGGATCTCGCCGGCGCGCAGGTCGAACGACACACGCCCGCGCACGGACAGCACGACCTCGTCGCGCGGCGGCGTCGGCGCCTCGGCGTTGGTCATCGTGGCGCCGGCGAGAAACTCCACGATCGTGTCGCGCGTCGCCTGCGCGGTCGCGAAGTCGATCACCTGCACGCCGTCGCGCAAGCACACGATGCGGTCGGTGATCTCCAGAATTTCGCCGAGCCGGTGCGAGATGTAGACCAGCCCCAGCCCCTGCGCGCGCAGGTCGCGCAGCAGCTCGAAGAGGCGGCTCGCGTCGCCCTCGGTCAGCGTCGCCGTCGGCTCGTCGAGCAGCAGGATCTTGGCGTCGAGCGACAGCGCGCGCGCGATCTCCACGCGCTGCTTCTGTCCCGGTGACAGCGAGCGCAGCGGCGCGTGCGGGTCGATGCCGCCGCCGACCCGCTCCATCGCCGTGGCGGCGCGCCGGTAGAGCTCCTTTCGATCGATGACGCCCCAGCGCGCCGGCTCGTGGCCGAGGAGCACGTTGGAGCCGACGTCCAGGTCCTCGGCCTGGATCAGCTCTTGCCGCACCAGCGAGATGCCGAGCGCGATCGCCTCGGCCGGGCTGCCCGGCGTGCGGCCGTTGATGCTGACCGTGCCTTCGTCGGGCTTGTGGATGCCGGCGGCGACCTTCATCAGCGTCGATTTGCCCGCGCCGTTGCCGCCGACCAGGCCGACGATCTCGCCCGCGGCGACGTCGAAATCCACACCGCGCAGCGCGATGACGCCGCCGAAGGATTTCTTGATCCCCCGCAGCTCGAGACGAACCTCGGCAGTGGTCTTCGGCGCGGTGTCCATGGGCGGAGGCCACGATAGGCGCGCGCTTCCGCGGCCGTCAAGCGCCGATGCTGGAGTTGACCGTCGCGACGCGCGCGTGCGACTGTCCGCGCGTTTGAGCCGATTTTCGGCTCCGACGTAACTGCGAGGAACCCATGATCTCGACCACTCGACTGAAGTCACTCGGCCTCGGCGCCGCGCTCCTGACCGCCGCTTGCAGCTCCAGCAGCAACCCGAACGGCGGCGCGGGTGGCGCCACGGGCGCAGGCGGAGCAGACGCCGCGGTCGAAGCCCTCCCGAGGCCCTGCGCCGGCATGGCGATCTCGTTCAATTCGAACGTTCCGACGAACAACGACCCCGCCAAGTCGCGCGTGATGGTCGACTTCGGCGCGGGCCCCACCCCCGACGGCGGCGCCGGCGACACCGACCTGCCGACCGGCAACAGCGCGCGCACGGTCGAGTTCTGGGCCTTTGTTCTGACCACGAGCTGGCGCGGCGACTCGAACACCGTGTTCGAGTACGGGCAGACCTCGCCGACCAACGGCGGTTTCGGCCTGGACTTCGGCGGCGTCGCCGGCGACGTCGATCCCTACACGAACGGTAGCTTCGACAACGACAACCAGCCGAGCGGGATCGCCGACTTCGCGACCAACGATCAGTGGATCCACTTCGCGATGGTCTACGACCAGACCGCGGTCACGTTGTACGTCAACGGCAACTTCCAGGCCGGCGCACAGGGAGCGCAAAAGATGCCGGTGGGCGGCGGCGTGTTGCAGACGGTGCGCACGATGCTGACCATCGGTGGCAACCCGCGCGGCGCCTACTTCAACGGCGCCATCGACGAGTTCCGCATGTGGAACGTCGCGCGCTCGCAGGCCGACATCATGGCGACCATGGGCACGACGCTGGCCGGCAACGAGGACGGCCTGGTCGGCTACTGGAAGTTCGACGACGGCACGGGCACCACGGCCAAGGATTCCGTGACCACGACGGGCCACACCGCGCACGACGGGACGCTGATGGCGGCCGACCCGACGATGATTCCGACCTGGATCGCGTCAACCGCGCCGATCCTCTGTCCGTGAAGCAGGCTGGAGCCGCCGTGAAATCGCGGGTCGCCGTCGCTTCGCTGTTGCTGGCCGCCGCGAGCGCGGCGACGTTCGGTGGTTGTAAGTCGGGCGGCGCAGCGGCCGGCACGGGCGGCGCGCCGGCGACGGGCGGCGACAGCGGCCAGGGAGGGCAGGGCGGCGGCACCGGCGGAGGCGGTGGCCGGCCGGCGCTCACCGGCCCGTTCCCGACGCAGTCGTGCCTCGACATGGCGAACGGCCTCATCGCGCAGATGACCGTCGACGAGGAGCTTGCGCAGCTCATGCAGCTCGAGCGCCTTCAGGTATCGCCGGCGCAGCTCGCGCAGTACGGCATCGGCCTGCTCTTCAGCCAGGGCGGCTCGGGCCCGATGGACAACTCGCCGTCGGGATGGGCCGACATGACCGACGCCTTCCGCCAGGGCGCGCTGTCGAGTCGCCTGCAGATCCCGGTCATCTACGGCATCGACATCGTCCACGGCGTGGGTCCGGTCAAGGGCGCGACCGTGTTCCCGCACAACATCGGCCTCGGCGCGTCGCGCGACATCGCGCTGGTCGAGCAGATCGGCCGCGTGACCGCCCAGGAGTCCGCGGGCTGCGGACTCGATTTTCCGTTCTCGCCGGTGGTCGCCGTCGCGCGCGACGAGCGCTGGGGCCGAACCTATGAATCGTTTGGCGAGACGCCGGAGCTGGCGTCGGAGATGGGCGCGGCGCTGATCCGCGGCCTGCAGCTCGACGACAACCTCAAGACCACCGGCATCATCGCCGGCGCGAAGCACTACCTGGGCGACGGCGGCACCGCGATGGGCGTGACCGGCGCCGACACCGCCGGCGACGAGGACATGCTGCGCGCGCTCCACCTCACGCCGTACCAGGCGTCGCTGGCCGAGCACGTCGGCACGGTCATGGTGTCATACAGCTCGTGGCAGGGCGTGAAGATGCACATCAACAAGCCGATGCTCACCGACCTGCTCAAGGGTCAGCTCGGCTTCGGCGGCTTCGCCGCGTCGGACTTCAACGCCTGCTACCAGCTGGGGCTGTCGAACCACGATGGGCTCGGCGCGTGCCTGAACGCGGGCGTCGACACGTTCATGCTCTACGACTTCACCGCTCACGCGGTGACCATCCTGACCGACACGCTGTCGAACCTACGCACGCTGGTCACCGACGGCACCGTGCCGCAGTCGCGCATCGACGACGCCGTTCGCCGGGTCCTGGCGGTCAAGTGCGAGATGGGCGCGTTCGCGAGCAGCGGTCTCGCCGACCGCTCGCTCACGGCTCAGGTTGGCTCCGACGAGCACCGCGCGGTCGCGCGGCAAGCGGTGCGCGAGTCGCTGGTCGTGCTCAAGAACGATGGCAACGTGCTGCCGCTGTCCAAGGGCACCGCGGTCGTGGCGCTCGCCGGGAACAACGCCGACAACACCGGCGATCAGTGCGGCGGCTGGACCATCTCCTGGCAGGGGCAGAGCGGCAACCTGGTGCCGGGCGCGACCAGCATTCGCCAGGCGTTCGAGGGCGTGCTCGGCGCGGATCGCGTGCTCTATGCGCTCGACGGATCCAACACCGCGGGCGCCAACGTCGCCGTCGCGGTCATCGGCGAGGCGCACTACGCCGAGGGGATGGGCGACCGCACCGACCTGACGATCACCGCGGCGCAAGCGGCTTACGTGCAGGCGCTCAAGCAGGCCGGGCTGCAGACGGTGGTGGTGCTGGTGTCGGGCCGGCCGATGATCCTCGACCCGATCCTGCCCTACGCCGACGCCATCGTCGCGGCCTGGCTTCCGGGAAGCGAGGGCGCGGGCGTCACCGACGTGCTCTTCGGCGACTATCACCCGACCGGCAAGCTGCCGCACTCGTGGCCGCGCAGCATGGCTCAGATTCCCATCAACGTGGGCGACGCGACCTATGACCCGCTCTATCCGTACGACTACGGACTCACTTATTGAGGCCGTTTGAGGCTGTGATCGATTCCGTGACTCTGGACAAATCCAACGACGCGGACGTATCGTCCGCGACTCTCTACAGGAGACGCCATGCGATTCTCACCTTCTTCCTCTGGTTCTGAGTTTCGCAACCGTTTCGTCGGACTGGGCGCGGTCGCGCTGCTCGCCGCCGGGATCTCGGCGTGCGGTTCCAACAACAATTCCAAGCCGGACGGCGGCAGCAGCAGCGACGCGAAGCCCGACACCGGCAGCGACGCGCGCGCCGACCTGCGGCCCGATATCCGGCCCGACCTGCCGCCGGTCGACACCACGATCGTCAATCCGCTCTGCCAGGGCGTCGCGCCGACGACCGACTACAGCGACCCGTACGTGGTCGCCAACTTCGACGGCTTCAACGACTCGACGTTCTCGGCGTTCGGCAGCGGCGACCCGATCAACGGCGGCACCTATCCGACCGGCGGCTATCCCAACACCGACTTCAGCGGCCAGAACTGGCACATCACCGGCATCGTCGGTCCTGCCGACGACGCGCACTTCGGGATCTACTGGACGTGCGCCCTGGCGACCGCCTCCGGCGGCTGCACGCTCGACGTGTCGCGCTTCAAGGGCATCAGCTTCAAGGTCAAGGGTTACGCCGGCCCCGACAACCAGATGACGTTGAGCCTCGGCCGCGCCGAGAACGATCCGTCGGTGGCCAACGCCGGCTGCGGCAGCTGCGTGCTGCCTGCCAGCAGCGACGCGGCGATCGGCGACTACTGCCGCGGACCGCGCGCGACCTTCTCCGTGCCGGCCGACGGCAGCGAGAAGACGGTCACGGTCCTGTGGACCGACTTCGCCGACGGCAGCCCGCACGCTTCGATCGATCCGCACCAGGTCACCGGCATCCTGTGGATCTTCCACAATCCGCCGTCGCCCGACGGTGGTACCGACGGCGGCGGCGCGGCCGACGCGCCGATGTCGACGGACGACGGCGGCGCGAGCGACGCGGGCATGTGCGGCGCCGACGGCGACGTGTGTGAGGCGGGTGCACCCGACGCCGGCGCCGCTGGTGGTGACGACGCGGGCTCGGACGCCGGTGGTCCGGGCTACGCCGCGGACCTGACGGTCGACGACATCACGCTGGTTCCGTTCTAATCGGTCGCTGCGCGCAGCGGAACCCCTCACCCCGACCTCTCCCCCGCGCTGCCGCGCAGGGGGGGAGGGAGAATGAAAGTCACTGCCGCCAGCGCGAGCGGCGGAGCGAGCCCGGCGTCACGTGCAACCGCCGGCGGAAGACCGCGCCCATGTATTCCTGGTGGCGGAAGCCCGCTCGTTCGGCGATCTCCGCCAGTGGAAGGTCAGTCTCTTGCAGCAGCTCGCGGGCGCGGGCCAGGCGCAGGCGAACGATCTCGTCGTGGACGCTGCGGCCGAGCAGCGCCCGGAAGCGACGTTGCAGCACACTGCGCGACAGCGGCACCACGCGCACCACGTCCTCGACGTCGATCGGGCCGCACCCCTGCTCGCGGATGAAGCGCAGCGCTTGCGAGACCTCGCGATCCTCGATGGCCAGCGCGCCGGTCGACTTGCGCGCCTTGACCTCACGCGGCGGCAGGAAGACGGGCTTTCGGGGCGGCGGCGTGCCCTGCATGAGCTGGCTCAAAAGCTGGGCCGCCTCGTAGCCGACGCGGCGGTGGTCCGGCCAGACGCTCGACAGGGGCGGGTCGCTGACCTCGCACAGCGGTCCGTCGTTGTCGACGCCGATCACACCCAGGTCGTCGGGGACGACCACTCCCGCGCTCCGGCAGGCCTCCAGGGTATGGGGTCCGAGCTGGTCCGACGCGATCATCAGGCCCGCCGGCTTGGGCAGCGCCGCCAGCCAGGCCACGAGCTCGCGCTCGCTGTCCTCCCAGCGCTCCTGGCGCGCGGTCTGGCGCGACATCGTGAAGGTCAGGCAGGAGCAGCCGGCCGCCTGGACACGGCGCGCGAAGGCGTCGCTGCGGCGGTGCGACCAGTTTTCTCCTTCGATGCCGAAGAAACCGAAGCGCCGGAACCCGACGTCCAGCAGGTGCTCGGCCCCGAGACGCCCGATCGCCTCGTCGTCGACGTGCACCAGGGGGAACGGCAGCCCGTCGATGACCCCGAGCACGTCGACTGTAGGCACGCCGGCTGCAGCGATGGCGCGCGCCAGCTTCTGGTCTTGCACGCGCGCGATGATGCCGTCGCCCTTCCAGCGGCGGAGCCAGGGCGGCACCGACTGCTCCAGCGAGCGCGGCTCGTGTGCGAGCGACCAGGGCCCCTTCTCGCGCACGAAGCGGGCGACACCGCGCAGGATCTCGCGGCCGGGCGCCAGCGACGTCTCGACGATCAGGGCCACCCGCGGCCAGGCGGGAACCGACGAGACGGCACGAACCGGCGAGCGGCGCACGGACCGGCAGTATATGGCACGGCGTGCCGGCCGGATCTCTCCAAAAAAGATTCAGATCCCTCCTTGGCTCGCGCGACGAATCGGGCCAAAGTCTTCCTGTCCAATACGTGGACCAGTTTCGTCCTCTGGCGTCACTGCCCATTCGGAGGACTGCCGTCCCATGCACCAACCCCCAAGGATGAAAGTTCGTCACGCCACCTTGCTCGGAGGGTTGCTCGTCGTCGCTGGCGTCTACCTGGCCGGCTGCAAGGGCGCCGATCAGCCGACCCCGCACACCGATTGCGTGCAGCTCGACGCGATCCCGCGGCGCCTGTGGCGCCTGTCGGCGATGCAATACGGGAACGCGGTCAAGGATCTGCTGAACCTCGACACCGCGCCCGTCCTCAGCAACAACGGCGGCACCTCGCAGTACGCGTTCTTCAGCGACGACGCCGCCGGCGTCGACTCGAACTTCCAGTTCAGCATCTTCCAGACCGTCGAAGCGACGATGACTCAGATCACGCCGCAGCTCTCGCAGCTCGCGGCGTGCCACGACGGCGAGGATCCGACCGCGTGCGCGACGCGGTTCGCGCAGTCGTTCGGCGCGCGCGCCTTCCGGCGTCCGCTGGGCGACGACGAGGTCGCAGCGCTGATGGGCCCATTCAACGAGGGTGTCGGCCAGGACTTTGATACGGGCATCGGCCTGATGATCGAGGCGCTGCTCCAGTCGCCGTCGTTCATCTTCCGCACCGAGCTCGGCCCACCCGAAGCGGTCGGCAGCAACGACGCGACGACGCTGACGCCGTATGAGACTGCGAGCCAGCTCTCTTTTCTCTTCAGAGACTCGATCCCCGACGCGCCGCTGCTGCAGGCCGCCGCCAATGGCAGCCTGGCGACCGACAAAGGGATCGCGCAGCAGGTCGATCGCCTGCTGGCCTTGCCCGAGGTGCAGGGCAACCTGAACCGGATCGTCGGCGAGTGGTTCAACATCCGCCAGGTGTTCAGCACGACGAAGGCCGACACCTATTTCGCGGCGCTGACGCCCGATCTGGCCTACCAGCCCGACATCCAGAGCGAGCTCTACTACTCGGCGCAGCTGGCGATCAACAACACGCTGTGGACCGGATCGCGCCACATCACCGACCTCATCACGTCGCAGAAGGTGTACGTGAACCAGCGGCTCGCCACGCTGTACGGGTTCCCGTTCAGCGGGCCTGCCGACACGTTCATGGCGGTGACGCCGCCCGACGCGGGCTTGCGCGCCGGCCTGCTGACCCACCCGGATGTGCTGTGGGGGCTCTCCAATCCGACCAACACGTCGATCGTCAAGCGCGGGCGCTTCGTGCACGACGACGTGATCTGTGAGAACCCGGCGCCCAGCCCTGGGGCTCTCCTGAGCCAGCCCGACATCATCGCGCTGCTGGCGACGCTGCCGACCGAGATCGACAAGTCGAACTACCGCCTCACGCACGACCCTTGCCAGCAATGCCACTCGCTCATCGATCCGTACGCGCGCGTGCTGGAGACCTTCGGCGCGGCCGGCGACTACCGCACTGTCGCCGACGACGTGCCGGTCGATCCGACGGCCGACTTCACCAATTCGCCGCTGGCGACGCCGTCGATCACCGGCGCCCCGGCGTTCGCGCGCAAGGTGAACGACAAGAAGCTGTTCACCCAGTGCGCGGTGCAGAAGATGTCGAGCTATGCCATCGGGCGGATGATCCGCGTGAACGAGACCTGCCAGACGCTCGACCTGCACGACCAGTTCGAGCAGACCGACGGGTCGATCACCAGCCTGTTCAGAAAAGTCGCGACGGCCTCGTTCCTGCGGCCGCGCTCCGGGGGTGTCCAGTGATCTCCTACAAGATGGCCCGACGGTCGTTCCTGCGAGGCTGCGGCGGCTCTGCGGCGTTGTTGCTGCCGATGTTGCGAGGTATCGAGGCGCGCGCCGCCGGCATGCCGGCACCGCTGCGCTTCTTCGTCGTGCACCATCCGCTGGGGACGCAGATCGATCTCTGGCGGCCCACCGGCGTCACCTCGACGACCAGCAACTACACGTTGCCGGCCAGCAGCGCGCCCTTCGCGCCGCTGCAGTCGAACATGGTGATGATCGACGGGCTGCACATCGTCACCGCCAACCGCAACAACGGGGCCGCGGGCGCCAACACGCACGAGGGCGGCATGGTGGCGCTCATGACCGGCCAGCCGACGCTGGGCCAGATCGGCCAGCAGGATCACGTCGCGGGCGGCGCCTCGATCGACCAGATCTTTCTGGCCAACTCGCCGCTGCTCGGCGGGCCGAATTCGGCCCGGCGCACGCCGTTCGGTTCGTTGCAGCTGGCGGCCGACATTCGCTCCGACCGTGACGAGGTCGCGCCGCGCGTGCTTTCGTACCTGGATCCGATTCCCGGCCAGACCGATCTCAACAAGGCGCGCCAGCCGCTCTATCCTGAGACGCAGCCGCTGAACGTATATACGCGCCTCTTCGGGGGCGGCATGCCCAGCGCCGATGTCGCGCGCTACATCGCGCAGAAGAAGAGCGTGCTCGACTTCATGCGCTCGGATCTCGCGCGCCTGCGCAGCCTGGTACCGGCGGCGGAGACCATGAAGCTGGATGCGCAGGGCGAGGCGATCCGCCAGCTCGAGTCGAGCATCCGCGTGTCGCAGGGCGCGGCCGGCGGCGCATGCGTCAAGCCCGACCAGCCGCAGTCGTTCGTCGCAACCGGTACCGGCGCGAGCGGCTCGTCGGCGCCGGCGGGCGGCACCCAGCTCTCCGGCCTCGATTACTACCTGCCCAACATGCCCGACGATCCGACCAACCCCGACCAGCACCCGCACTGGAAGCTGGGCATGCTTCAGCTCGACATGATCCGCACGGCGTTCGCCTGCGATCTGGTGCGCGTCGCCACGTTCATGTGGTCGGCGGGGACCAACTGGGTGGTCTTCCCGGGCACGTTCAACGGGCAGACGATCATGGGGTCGCCGCAGTCGACACCGCATCACCCGCCGAGCCACACCACCGACGTGAACACCATGGCGTGGCTGGCGCAGATCGACGCCTGGTATGCGACGCGCACGTCGGAGGCGCTGCAAAAGTTCCAGGCGATGCTGGACGTCGATGGAAGCAGCCTGCTCGACAACACCGTGGTCGCGTACGTGTCCGAGGTGGGGCGCGCGTACGATCACGATCAGCGCAACGTCCCGTTTCTGCTCTTCGGCGGCAAGAACACGAAGCTCCAGGGCGGCCAGTTCGTGAAGGTCGAATCGGGGCCGCAGCCGGGCCTGGACGGAGCGGGCACCAATCGGCCCACCAACGATGCGTGGCTGGCGCTGGCGCCGGTCTTCGGCATCAACGACATGACCTCGCTGGGAAACGCGATGCAGTTCTCGGGGCCGCTGCCTGGCATCGTCAGTCCGTGACGAGGTCACCGGTTTCCCAGGCGCCGGGAAACTGGTGATACACATGGGCGGCGGAGGCGGGAGAGACGAGCGCCGGCCTGGGGCGTCCCGCCTTCCTGACGCTTCATCCAACCTTCCTGGAGGGATCATGCGAGTGACTGAAAATCGATGCGGCATCGCGGCGCTGGTGGTCGCTTTGGGGCTGGCGGGATTGGTCGGGTGCAAGAAGAACGCGGAGGCGCCGGCGGCGGCTCCGACGGGCGCGGCGCAGGAAGCCCCGGCCGGGAAGCCGTACCGTTTTGCGTTCGTCACCAACAACTCGTCGGACTTCTGGAACATCGCCGAAAAGGGCGTGCACAAGGCCGAGAAAGACCTGGGCATCCAGGCGGTGGTGATGCGCCCGCTCAAGACCGAGGTCGGCGAGCAGCAGCGCTTCATCGAGGACATCCTGGTGCAGGGCTTCGACGGCATGGCGATCGCCCCGATCAGCCCCGATCCGATGACGCCGCTGCTCGACCGCGTCGCCGAGAAGATGCCGGTGGTGTGCCACGACGGGGACGCGGCGAAGTCCAAGCGCAAGGTCTACGTCGGCACCAACAACGTCGAGGCCGGGCACGCTGCCGGCGAGGCGGCGATCAAGGCGCTCAAGGCCGCCGGCGTCACCAAGGGCAAGGTCGCGATCTTCGTCGGCCGCATGGAGATGCAGAACGCCATCGACCGCAAGCAGGGCGTCGACGAGACGCTGGGCAAGGTTCCCGGGATCGAGATCCTGCCGATCTTTCTCGACCACGCCGACCGGTCGAAGGCCAAGAAGAACGTCGAGGACGCGCTGGCGCGCTACCCCGACCTGGTGCTGACCATCGGCCTCTGGTCGTACAACGGCCCGTGCATGCTCGACGCCGTGCGCGCGTCGACGCGTGAGAAGAAGCCGGTGATCGTCGCGTTCGACGAGGAAGAGGAGACGCTGAAGGGCGTCCAGGACGGCCTGATCGCGGCGACCATCGTCCAGAGGCCGTTCCAGTTCGGCTACCAGTCGATGAAGGCGCTCAAGGACATCCGCGACGGCAAGACGCCGCCGGCGACCATCGACACCGGCATCACCACGGTCAGCAAGGACAACTTGCAGACGTTCTGGGCCGAGCTTCGCGAGCTGAAGAAGTGACGCGCGCGCCGGGCGCCGCCTTTGCGGCGATGAAAAAAGAGCTGACGATGCTCGCGGTGCTGATCGCGCTCGCGCTCATCACCGCCGCGCTCAATCCGCTCTTCCTCGGCGCCGAGAACCTGCGCAACAACATCCGGCACATCTCGCTGATCTCGCTGTTCGCGCTCGGCGAGGCGGTGGTGATCATCGCCGGCGGCATCGACCTGTCGATCGGCTCGGTGATCTGCATCGCCGCGGTGACCACCAGCTACCTCACCATGTACCTGGACGTCGGCATCGTCCCCGCGGTCGCTGGCCGGACTGCTGTCGTCGCTGGTGATCGGCGTGGCCCAGGGCCTGGTGATCGCGCGCCTCGGCGTGCAGCCGTTCGTCGTGACGCTGGGATCGATGCTGCTCTTGCGCGGCATCGCCGAGGTGCTGACCGGCGGCACCGACATCGGGTTCCAGGGCAAGTTCCCCGGGTTCCGCTTCCTGGGCGAGGGGACGGCGCTGGGCATGCCGGTGCCGTTCTGGTTCGCGCTCGGTGGCCATCGCGATCACCGCCTTCCTCATGCACCGCACGCTCTTCGGCCGCTACTGCTACGCGATCGGCTCGAACCCCGAGGCGGCGCGCCTGTCGGGCGTCCCGGTGCGCACGGTGCGGCTGGTGACGTTCGTCGCCTGCGGCTTCCTGTCGGGCGTGGCCGGCATCCTCTACGTCGCGTACCTGCCGACGGCGACGCCTTCGCTCGGCTCGGCGTACGAGCTGCACGCCGTGGCGGCGGCGGTGCTGGGCGGCTGCTCGCTGCAGGGCGGGCGCGGCTCGGTCTTCGGCGTGCTCATCGGCGCCGGCATCATGCAGGTGACGTTCAACGCCGTGAACCTGGTCGGCCGCTCGCTGTGGCAGAACGTGGTCGCCGGCGGCGTGATCCTGGCGGCGGTGATCGTCGACCGCACGTTCGAGAAAAATGCTAAGAGGCGCTCATGAGCACGGCTGACATCAGTTCGGCTGACGCGGGCCCGGCACGCATCCTGGTCACCGGCGCGGCCGGCAAGGTCGGCCAGGTCTTCATTCGCCGGCTGCTCGCCGATCGCTCGCTTCGATCGCTTCACGGTGCGCGCGCTCTGCCACAACCGCAAGCTGCCGGCCGGCCCGCGGCTCGAGGTCGTAACCGGCTCGATCGAGCACCGCGCCGTCGTCGAAGAGGCGATGGCGGGCGTCACCCATGTCCTGCACCTGGCGACCAGCAAGGAGACGCCCGAGTCGATCATGGACGTCGCCATCAAGGGGATGTTCTGGCTGCTCGAGGCCTGCCGGACATCCAATCAGGCCTTTGAGCAGTTCATCCTCGTCGGCGGCGACGCCGGCATGGGGCACTTCGTCTACCCGCATCCGATCCCGGTCACCGAGACGCAGAAGCACAGCGCCTATCCCGGCTGCTACGCGCTGTCGAAGGTGCTCGAGGAGGTGATGCTCGAGCAGTACTACATCCAGTACGACCTGAACGGCTGCTGCGTGCGCGCGCCGTGGATCATGGACAAGGACGACTTCAAGTATCAGCTCTCGTTCGGCGACGATGTGTTCGGCGGCCCGCGCTGGCGCGATCTGGTCGGCGCGGCGCAGGCCGATGAGCACGTCAAGAAGGGGACCGTGCCGGTGATGCTGGACGCGGACGGGCGGCCCATCAAGCGCAACTTCGTCCACGTCGAGGATCTGGTCGTCGGCTATCTTGCAGGCGATCAATCACACCAAGGCGCGGCAGCAGACGTTCAACGTCTGCATGGACGAACCCGTCGACTATGGCGCGCTCGGCGCCTATTTGACCGAATCGCGCGGTTTGCCGACCGTCGGCGTGCGTACGCCGTATCATTCGACCTGGCTGGACAACACCAAAGCCAAGTTCCTTCTCGGGTGGCGTCCGGAGTACGATCTGAAGAAAATGACCGACGCCGCCTTCGACTACCGCCGGGCCAAGGACGATCCGCGCATCGTCTGGTATCCGGGATAGGAGGGCGGCAGCGCCTTCGAGAATGTCGAGACCGCCCGGAAGCATGCACATCGCCGACGACGACAGCCTGGCGGCGCCCACCGCCGCCGAGAAGAGCGGCCTGGGCGCGCTCGCGCGCGCGGCGGCACGGGGATTCGCGGCGCGCTTTGGCGCCGCGCCGCGCTGGCTCGCGGCGGCGCCGGGGCGGGTCAACCTGATCGGCGAGCACACCGACTACACCGGCGGCTTCTCGCTGCCCATGGCCATCGATCGCTACACGGTGATCGCGGGCGGACCGGCGCCGGCTGAGCCCGGCGCGCGCCCGCGCCTGCGCTTTCACAGCGCGGCGCTCGACGTCACCAGCGACGTGCCGCTCGATGAGGCGCCGCAGGCCGGCGAACCGACCTGGGCCAACTACGTGCGCGGCGTGGTGGCGCAGTTTCAGCGCCGCGGCATCGTGCCGCCGTCGCTCGACGCGTTCGCGGTCTCGGACGTGCCGCTCGGCAGCGGTCTGTCGAGCAGCGCTTCGCTGGAGGTGTCGACGGCGACGCTGCTGGAGGCGGCGGCGGGCGCGACACTGGACCGGCTCGACAAGGCGCGCCTCTGCCGCCAGGCCGAGCACGAGTACGCGCACGTCCCCTGCGGCCTCATGGACCAGCTCGACCGCGGTGCTGGGCGACGAGTCGGGGCCGCTGCTGGTCGACTTCGAGGCCGAGGAGGCGCGTCTGGTGCCGCTGCGCAACCCCGACGTGACCGTGCTCGTCTGCAACAGCAACGTGCCGCACGCGCTGCACGACGGCGAGTACGCGCGCCGCCGCGCCGACTGCGAGGAGGCGGTGCGCCGGCTCGGGCATCCCGTCGCTGCGCCACGCGACGCCCGAAGCGGTCGAGGCGGCGCAGGGCACGCTCGGCGCCGAGGTCTACCGCCGCGCGCGCCACGTGGTCACCGAGAACGCGCGCACGGTCGCCGCCGCCGACGCGCTGGCCAGCGGGCGATTCGCGGAGTTTGGCGCGCTCATGTACCAGAGCCACCAGTCGTTGCGCGACGACTTCCAGGTCAGCTGCCCCGAGCTCGACACGCTGGTCGAGATCGCGGGCGAGATCGGCGACGCGGGCGGCGTCTTCGGCGCGCGCATGACCGGCGGCGGCTTCGGAGGCTGCGCGGTGATGCTGGTGCGCAGCGATCGCGTCGCGCCGATCACCGAGACGTTGGCGCGCGAATACCGGCGGCGGCAGGGGCGGGCGGTGACCACGTTCGTGTCGCGCCCCGGGCGCGGCGCGCACCTGATTGCCACGGTCGACCTGGTGTGAGCTTCGATCCGGAAGAGCACCCGCACCGCCGCTACAATCCGCTGGCCGATCAGTGGGTGCTGGTGTCGCCCCACCGCACGAAGCGCCCGTGGCTGGGGCAGACCGAGACCCCGGCGCGCGAGGCGCGGCCGCCCTACGATCCGACGTGCTACCTCTGCCCCGGCAATCGCCGCGCGCAGGGCGCGATCAACCCCGCCTACGACGGCACGTTTGCCTTCGACAATGACTTCAGCGCGCTGCTGCCGGGCACGCCCGTCGAGCTCGCGCCGGGCGCCGGCGATGCTTCCTCGGGCGAGCTGCTGCGCGCCGAGCCGGTGCGTGGCCGCTGTCGCGTGCTCTGTTTTTCACCGCGCCACGATCTGACGCTGGCCGAGATGTCGCCCGAGGAGATCGCCGGCGTCGTGGATCTCTGGGTGGCCGAGACCGCGGCGGCCGGCGTCGACCATCGCTGGGTGCAGGTGTTCGAGAACAAGGGCGCGGTCATGGGCTGCTCCAACCCGCACCCTCACGGCCAGGTGTGGGCGTCGAGCACGCTGCCGACCGACGCTGCCGTCGAGGATCGGCAGCAGCGCGCCTACGCGCAGGCTCACGGCGGCGCGCCGCTGCTGCTCGACTACGTCGCGCGCGAGCTCGCCGACGGCGCGCGCGTCGTGCACCAGAACGCGGGCTGGGTCGCGGTCGTGCCCTTCTGGGCGGTCTGGCCGTTCGAGACCTTGATCCTGCCTCGCCGTCGCATGGCGCGCCTCACCGACCTCGACCGCGGCGCGCGCGTCGAGCTGGCGTCGTTCCTGAAAACGCTGCTCGTGGCCTACGATCGCCTCTTCGACGTGTCGTTCCCCTATTCGATGGGCTGGCACGGAGCGCCGTTCGGCGCGGAGCACGCCGGCACAAATGCGGGCGCGGTCGCCCACTGGCAGCTGCACGCGCACATCTATCCGCCGTTGCTGCGCTCGGCGACCGTGAAGAAGTTCATGGTGGGCTACGAGATGCTGGCCGAGCCCCAGCGCGACCTGACGCCCGAGCAGGCGGCGCAGCGGCTGCGCGATCTCATCGTCGGCTAGACCGCGCGAGACAATAAAAAACGCGGCGACCGGGGGCGTCCCCAGTCGCCGCGTCGCCGGCGGACCAGCGCTAACGGCTAGTCGGTGGCGGCGTCGCTCGGCGGCGACCCGGCGTCGGTGGCCGTTCCGCCCAGCAAGCGGATGTTGTCGAGGGTCAGGTTGATGTGGAACGCCGTCGGGACGTTGCCGACGTTGTACGGGAAGATGAAGCTGAACCGCGTGATCTGCGTCGGGTCCGGCGCGCCGCGTGGCTTGCCGCCGGTGATCTGGTTCCACAGGTAGGACTTCGTGACCAGCGTCGGCCCAGGCGCGAATCCGACAGTGACCGACGGCGAGGCGCAGGACCCGTCGTACTGATTCCCCGTCGCGGGAACGCAGGTTCCCCAGCTGGCTGCGAAGTTGTTCTGCGAATCGAAGTTGCTGGCGACGTCGTCCGGCGCCGTCCCGACCTGGAAGAACAGCTCTTGCGGCGGCAGCGCGCCGGCATCGACGCCCGCCATCTGCGGCGTGATCACGCCGGCGATGTCGAACGCGATCCCCGTGAACGCCGAGAAGTCGACCTTGTTGCAGGTCAGGATGTCGATGGTCACCCCGGCGTCGCCGTAGCCGGTGACGTCCTGATCGATCACCCAGGCGCCGGTGGCCAGGTTGGGCGTCGCTCCGTTGAACGGGGCCAAGGTGCCCTGAACCGTGGTCGGGGTGCCGAAGTTGATCGAGCTCATGTCGTTGAAGTCGTAGAGGACCGGCATGGTGGGATCAGCCGGGAGCGGCGTGCAGGTCGGCATCGCCGCCCCGCCGCCCATACCGGTCACGCCACCGGCGCCAGTCGCGCCGCCGGAGCCGACGTGACCGCCGGTCGCGTGGCCACCCGTGCCGGGCGCGCCGCCGGTGCCGGGCGTGCCCGAGCCGCTGCTACAGCCGGTGGCGATCAAGGCCGCCGTCGCGAAGAGCAAGATTGAAGTCCCGGTCATCTCGACCGCGCGCCTGAAAGACATGTTCGCCTCCGACTGTGCTTGAGGAAGAAAGAAAAGAGGACTGGAGCCAGGGTGGAACGCCAAGTGGCATCTCCACGCACAAGACCCCAGGGGCCTCTCTACACCGCGCGCGCCGAGCAAGGCAAGATATTTGAACCGCTGAACGACGTTCGCGCTACTACCACTGTTGGCGGGGTACACCCTCAATTTCTCGGAAGATTCCGAGTTTGCGCGCGCCGCTGATGGTCGACGAGCCGGCCGCGCGGGTGACGGGCCGCGGAGGAAACCGGTCACGCGGACAAAGGCCTCGAGGCCTCGAGGCCTCGGGCTTCGGAGCCGACTCCTTCCAGCCCGATGCCGGAGGTCTGAGGCCGAACCTGATGGCCCTACTTCGGAACGTTCTCGGTCAGCGCCAGTTCAATGCGAACCGCGTCCTTGAGCTTGATCGCGCCCAGCAGCGCCTTGTACGGCGAAATGCCCCAGCGGCTCGGCGCAATCTCGAAGCGCGCGCGGTAGAGGTCGCCGTCGCGTCGCACGTCGAACGACAGCGTGGTCGTGCGGCCGCAGAGCTCGAGCTGGCCGTCGACGTGGAAGCCGGCGCCGTCGGCGACCGCGCGGCCCCCGAAGCGCGCCATCGGGTGGCGCGTGCTGTGCAAGACCTCGCCGTGCATGGTCTGCTCGACCTCCGCGCGCTGGGCGGCGTCGTACCGATCGGTCCGCACCACGCCGCCCTCGACCGGGCCGATCACTTCGAGCGCGTCGAGCGGCAGCACCGCGGTGACGTGGTCACCGTCGAGGGTAATCTCGAACCGCTCCATGCGCAGCGCCAGGTCGTGCGCCGCGCGCGCGAGGATCCCGTCCTTGAACGTGAATACGGAGATCGTCCCCTTGGCGGTGCGCACGTGGGGGCAAATGTAACCCGGCCGCGCGCGGCCGGCATCGGGTGACAGGCCCGACTTTACGCCCGACCCTACGGGGCCGGGCCTTCGAGATACGCGACCAGAAGCTCGGCGGCGCGGTCTTGTGTGCGGCGCGCCTCGCCGGGGTTGCCGAGGTCGTTCATCAAGATTGAAAAGACCAGCGGGATGTCGCCGGGCGATCCCGCGAAACCCGAAAGGCAGCTCGTGCCCGCGAGCGTTCCCGTCTTGGCGCGCACGTAGCGCTCGGCGAGCGTGCTCGCCATGCGGTGGGCGATCGTCCCGTCGGTGCCGGCGACCGCCAGCGACGCCAGGAACTCGGCGGAGATACGGAAGTCGCGCTGCGCGGCGCGCAGCACCGCCACGATCTGCTCGGCGGAGAACCGGTTCGAATCGTAGAGGCCCGACCCGTTGGTCATCTGATAGCCACCGCGGCGCAGACCGGCGTTGTTGGTCAGGTAGCGGCTCACCGCCTCGATGCCCTTGTCCCATGAGCCGGGGCGGCCGACGACCTCGGCGCCCAGCGTGCGGATCACCTGCTCGGCGGCGAAGTTGCTCGAACGTTTGTTGAGGTCGTGAACGACCACGCCCAGCGGCGGCGACTCGTGCGTCGACAGCACGCGCACGCCCTGCGCCGGCGACGCGCCCACGCGCACGCCCTTGGCGACCGAGATCCCGCGGCGCTCGAGCAGCTGCTTCAGCGTCCACCCGAGGTAGAGGGGCGGATCGACCACGCGGCGCAGGAACGTGCGCGGCTCGGAGCCGAGGCGCACGCGCCCGCCGACGATCACGCGCGTGCGGCCCGAATCGGCCACGGTCTCGACGGTGGGCGCGGCCGGACCATCACTGGCGGTCACGACGTGGCCGCTCTGCGCGAAGTACGGCGACGCCGGTTCGATCACCACGCGCGCGGCGCCGCCCGAGCTGTTGGCCGGCACGATGGTGACCGAGACGACGTTGCCGTTGAGCGACGTCGCCGACGACGGCGCGCGCGATGCGTAGGACTCGTTCTTCTGGTCGTACGCGGGGCCGACGTGGCTAGCGTCGAAGAAGGTCTCGTCGACGACGATCGCGCCGCGGATCTTGTGCACGCCGACCGCCGCCAGATCGGCGACCACGCCGCTCAGGTCCTCGGTGCTGAGCGCTGGGTCGCCCGACCCGCGGATGTAGAGGTCGCCGAGCAGCTCCCCGCCCGCGCGCATCGGCGAGCTCTGCGTGGGGCCGGCGACCGACGCCGTGGTCTTCCAGCGGTACTCCGGGCCGAGGAGCGCGAGCGCCGCCGCCGACGTGATGATCTTGACGTTCGACGCCGCGTTGAGCAGCGTCTTGTCACCTCGTGCGTAGATCGGACGGCCCGTGTCGGATTCGACCACCAGGACCGAGACCTTGGCCTTGGCGAACGACGGCGCGCCGAACAGCTCGTCCAGGCGCTGCCGCAGCCATTCCCGGCGCGCGGCGGGGTCCTTGGGCGGACGCGGCAGATCCGGCGACGCTTCCGACGGCGCCGCCGACGGTGTCGGGTACGCACTCTGCAACAGCCGCGGCGGATTGTCCGCGCGTGCGTCGGACGGCGACGCCAGTGGCAGCGCCGCCACCGCGACTCCGAGCGCGAGCACGACCCGGCCGGTCGACCCGAAGGACGCGCCGAGGGACGCGAGAAACCTGAGCAACCGATCGACGGGGGCGCGTGTCATTCCGGTTGAGAAGCGTGGGGGTCCGAGCGGCTCAATGCCGGGTGAAACTAACATCATGAGCGGGTCGCGACCAGTTCAGGCGCTCGCGGCCTTGCTAGCGCCGAGCTGGCCGCTGTCCGGGTTGGTTGCGTCCACGTCGCCGCGCGGCACGAACATCACCAGGATCAATCCGGGGACGCTGGCCAGGAACGCGCAGGTGAAGAACCAGACATGGCCGACCTTGGTGTCGAGCGGCCCGGACAGAAACCCCGACACCGTGCTGCCCAGCGATACCACCGCGGTCGCGAACGCGTAGTGCGAAGCGGAGAATGCGGAACGCGAGCGGCGCATGAGGAACACCACGTGCGCGGCGTTACCGATCCCCGACGCGAACTGCTCGATGACGATGATCGCCAGGACGATCGGAAACGGGGGCGCGACGGCCGCCAGCACGACGTAGAGCAGGATGGTGAGATTCTGGATGTAGGTCATCGGCACGAAACAGCGGTGGAAACCGCGCCGCGCGATGAGGGTACCGCCCAGCAAGCGAGGCGCCGATGAACGAGACGATCCCGATCGTGTTGAGGAGCGCCCGCGCCTGGAGGTCGACGCCGATGTCGCGCAGCATCGGCTTCGACATCGCGCCCATCATGATGTCGCCCAGCCGGTAAAGGAACATGAACGAGATCACGCGCACCGCTTGCGGCTGATTGAGAAAAGTTTTGAAGGCTTGCGCGAAATCGGCGGCGGTTATCTGCGCGCTCGCGGCACGGTCGCGGCGCCGGTCCTTTGCGCTGTCACCCGGCGGACGCGGGAGCACCACCGCATTGACCAGTCCGACGGCGATCATCAGCACCCCGCAGGTTCCGAAGCCGACCTTCCAGCCCACCTTGGCGGCGAGGAAAACCAGCGCTCCCGATCCGACCAGCATGGCCAATCGATAGGCAGCCGTGCGCACGCCGGAGTAGAGGGCCTGGTCGCGCCGGTCGAGCGCCTTGAGATAGAAGCCGTCGCAAGCGATGTCGTGCGTGGCGTGAATGACCGCCACGACCGCCAGCAGGACCCAGAAGATTGGCAGCGCGTTCGGGGACGCCACCATCCCCACCAGGATCATGCCGGCGCCGAGAATGAACTGCAGCGCGACCACCCAGGTGCGGAGCCGGCCAAACAGATCGACGAGCGGGCTCCACGCGAACTTGAACGTCACCGCGAGGTGCAGCAGCGACGTCGACGAGATCTGCGTGTTCGAGGCGCGGATCTGCGTCAGGAACTCGGTGGCCATCTGGTGCAGAAAGCTCCAGGGCAGACCCTCGCCGAAGTAGGAGGTGGAGGTCCAAAGCAGGGCGCGACGCGATTTGCCCGGCTTGGGCGTGCCTGTCTCCATCTACGGCAGTCTCGCATGGAGTAGTCTTCCGGCGATGGATCTCTTCACCCACTCCGCGGCCAAGGATCGGCGCGGGCAGCCGCTCGCCGAGCGCATGCGGCCGCGCACGCTGGCGGAGTTCGTCGGGCAGGAGCACATCCTGGGGCCGGGCAAGCTCTTGCGGCGCGCGCTCGACGCGCGAGCGCTTCCGTCGCTGATCCTGTGGGGGCCGCCGGGCACCGGCAAGACCACGCTGGCGCGCCTGCTGGCGGGCGAGGCGCACGCGCGGTTCGTCGCGCTGTCGGCGGTGATGGCGGGGGTCAAGGACCTGCGCGAGGCGGTGGCCGAGGCGGCGCAGCAACGCGATCAGCGCAACGAGCGCACCGTGCTGTTCATCGACGAGATCCACCGCTTCAACAAGGCTCAGCAGGATGCGCTGCTGCCGCACGTCGAGAGCGGCACGGTCATGCTCATCGGCGCCACCACCGAGAACCCGTCGTTCGAGGTCAACGCGGCGCTGCTCTCGCGCGCCAAGGTCGTGGTGCTGCGCGCGCTCGCCGAGGCCGACCTGCGCGTGGTGCTCGATCGCGCGCTCGCCGACAGCGAGCGCGGCCTGGGCGCGCAGGCGCTGGACGTGCCCGGCGCCGTGCGCGATCTCATCGCGCGCGAGGCGCGCGGCGACGCGCGCCGCGCGCTGGCCACGCTGGAGGCGGCCGCCGCGGTGGCCGCCGAAGCGCCGCAGAGCGAGGCGCCCGGTGCGTCGAGCGTGCCCGTGAAAGCCGTGACGCCGGCGATCGTCGAGGAGGCGCTGCAGAAGCGGACGCTGCTCTACGACAAGGCCGGCGACGAGCACTACGGCGTGGTCAGCGCGTTCATCAAGAGCCTGCGCGGCACCGATCCCGACGCCGCGGTCTACTGGATGGCGCGCATGCTCGAGGCCGGCGAGGATCCGATGTTCGTGCTGCGGCGGATGGTGATCTTCGCGTCGGAGGACGTCGGCAACGCCGATCCGCAGGCGCTGGTCGTCGCGGTGGCGGCGATGAACGCGTTCCGCTTCGTCGGCCTGCCCGAGGGCGTCCTGCCGATGACGCAGGCGGTGCTCTATCTCGCGACGGCGCCCAAGTCGAACACGGCGCTCACGACCTACGCCGCCGCCAAGGGCGATGTCGACGCGCACGGCGCGCTGCCGGTGCCGCCGCACCTGCGCAACGCGCAGCACGCCGCTGCAGAAGTCGCTGGGCTGGAGCTCGGGCTACCAGTACCCGCACGACTTCGAGGGGCACTACGTGCGCGAGGAGTACCTGCCCGAGGCGCTGCGCGGCCGGCGCTACTACGAGCCGTCGGCTTCGGGTCAGGAGAAGTCGGTCGGCGATCGCCTGCGCGCGCTGCGTGACGAGCCGAACAAGCCGGACCAGCCGGACCAAGCCAAGAAATAGCGGCGCCGGCGGGCCGGCCCGCGCGACAGCAGCAACAGCACGAACAGCGCGGCGCCGATCGCGCTCGCGCCGTCGAGAGTCGTCCCGGCTGCGCCCGCCGCGACGCAGTTGCATCCGAAGAGGCCGGTGCCTTTCACCGGCGGCTCGCCGCCGTCGGTGGCGGCGCCACCCGTGCCACCGGCGCCCGCGCTGCCGTCATGCGTGCCCGAGTCGGGGTGGGGCGTGCCGCCGTCGCCCGGCGTCGCGTCGGCGGTGCAGACGTCCTCCGACCAGATCCCCATGTTCACCTTGAGGTTGCAGTCGTCGGCGCAGATGGCCTTCACGCACGATGAGATCGCCTGCACGTCGGCGAAGTGCAGGATCGGCTGGAACGTCACCCCGTCGTCGGTCGACCGCGCGAGCGCGAAGGTGGTCGGATCGCTGAGGTCTTCGCTGGACGCCGCGTAGGCGATCCCGTTGCGCTGGCCGAGCCCGCGCACGAGCGGCCCGTCGAGCTCGGTGAAGGTCATGCCGCCGTTGGTCGAACGAAAGATGACGTTGCGGACGCCGTCGACGCCGGCCGCCAGCAACGTTCCGCTCGAGAGGCGCGTGAACGAGCTCAGCACGCCGCCGGGCACGCTGACGGGCGGCGGCGACACGAACGTCGCGCCACCGTCGAGCGAGAGCGCGATGCCGTCGCCCTTCGTCGCCCCCGAGGGGATGTTGATGCGCAGGAAGATCTTGCTCGGCATCGTCGGATCGATCGAGACCAGGCTGGCGTTGCCGCTACCGATCGCCGCCACCGTCGACAGGTCGCGCGTCATCCAGGTCGCGCCACCGTCCTTGGTCATCGCGAGCTTGGGCGCGAAGTTGGACCCGCTGCGCAAGGTGACGTAGGCGGTGTTGGCGTCGGACTTCGCGAGCTCGACGCCGGTGATCCCGTCTCCGACTGCCGCCGTGAAGCGGACGGTGCCGAACGTGGCGCCGCCGTCCATCGATTCCACGATGGTGTAGGGGCCGGTGCCGGTATCGGGGGTGCGCGCCGCCCACACCCGATTGGCGTTGGCGGCGTCGGGGAAGTAGTCGGCGGGCGGTTTGCCGGCGAGCATGCCGCCCGCCCTGTTCCAGGTGCAGGCATGATCGTCGGTGTAGATGAGCGCGATGTCGGTCTTGGCGAACACGCGATCGAGCGGCGCCGGCCCGATGTTGTAAAACGCCGCCAGCGCGCCGTTGGTCAGCATCTCGCAGGAATAGGTCCAGGTCTGTCCGTCGTCGATCGTCATGACCACGCCGAACGTCGTGGCGAGCATGATCTCGTTCGGCCGATCGGTCGGCAGCAGCAACCCCTGTGAATCGGGGAAGGCGCCGTCGGCGCGCGCCGCGGTGCTGCCGAGCGCGACGCAGGAACCCGCGACCAGCGCCGCGATCATCGAGCGGGACATCAACGGGCCCATATTCGCCTACTCGGTCACGGGCGTCCACCTCGGATCGTCCACTCGGATCGTCCGCGTCGGATCATGTCAACGTCAGCGTCAACCTCGGCCGGTGTGATCGGCGTCGCAGCCCTCCGCTCAGGGCAGGGTCGGCGGGCTGCTGAGCGCGGCCGGCAGGGCCTCGCCGGTCAGGGTCCTCAGGAACTCGACCAGCTGGCTCTGTTCCTCGGGCGTGAGGAAGAGCGGCTGGATGCGCGCGTTGGGCGTGCCGTTGGGCATCGGCGCGGCGCCGTTGTTGTAGTGATCGACCACGGCCTCGAGCGTCGCGTACGATCCGTCGTGCATGTACGGCGCGGTCAGCGCGACGTCGCGCAGGCTGGGCGTGCGCCAGCTGCCCTTGGGGATGCTGTCTCGATCGGCGTTCAGGAACGGCGCGCTCGAGTCGTCCTGCGGATTGTCGCTCCACGTCGACGTGCGCAGATAGGGATTGGCGTGCAGCTTGGCGTAGCCATCCCAGGCGCCGAACGGGATGCAGTTGCTGGGCGTGACGCAGTCGCAGACACCGCCCTTGGGGCAATCCGCCATCGTGGGTACGCCGAGGCCGATCTGCGGGATGCCGACGTTGTAGAACTCCTCGTCGGTCAGCAGCGCGCCGGTGTGGCAATCGCTGCAACCGGCCTTGCCGACGAACAGGCGCGCGCCGTTCTTGGCCTCGGGCGAGATCGCGGTCGAGTCCATCGCGTGCCCCGCCTGCAGGTCGGTCACGAATCGATCGAACGGGCTGTTGCGCGAGACGAGCTGCGCCTCGAACGCGGCGATCGCCTTGCTGAAGTTCACGATCACGCGCACGACCTGGGGCTGGTCCGCCGGATCCATGCAGTCCCAGGCGTCGCCGAACGGCTCGGTGGCGTCGCCGGGCTGGCAGCCCATCTTGTTGCCCGGCTTGCCGTCGACGGGGAAGCGCGGGAAGCATGCGGTCGCGCCCGACGTGCTGTCGGTGACGCTGCGGCAGCCGGCGGGGCAGGGCCCTCCGTTGAGCTTGCACTGACCCGTGAGCGGCGCCGCGGTCTCCAGCGTGGGCGTGATGTCGGTGAGCGCGCCGGTCATCGGCAGCGCGTAGTCGGTGAACAGCGCTTCGTAGTCGGCGCGGTAGGAGGTGGCGATGATCCAGGCCGCGCGCAGGCGGTTGCTGCCCATCGCGCCTTCGAGCGCCGCCGGTATCTGGCCCCAGAGCGAGTCGGCGCGGCCGGCCCAAAGTACCAGCGGGCGGTAGGCGTCGTTGAACATCGTGCCGGCGTTGGTGTTGTCCCAGGACGCGCCGACGGAGACGTTGCCGGGGATCGTCGACGGATCCGCGCCGCCGCGGTTGAAGTCGTGGCAGCTCTGGCACGAGACGTTGATCGGCTGGCCCTTGGCGGCGCGGCCGTACGGCACGGGGCGCTTGATCGAATCGAGCCCGGTCGAGCTGCCCGAGAAGCGCGTGTCCCAGAAGAGCTGCTGTCCCAGTAGCTGGGCCGCGGTGTTGCCGAAGTACTTGTTCGAGGTGTCGACGGGCGGCGCCTCGGGCAGTCCCGACAGCTTGGAGATGCGCGACTGGATCTCGTCCGACCAGCCGCAGTTGCCGTTGCCGCAGAACACGTTGTCGATCGCGCCGCAGCCCGCGAGCAGCAAACTCAGGAATGACAGCGGCAGCGCCGCGCCGCAGGTGCTCCGTCGATTCATGGTGGCCTCGGTGTCTCCTCGTCGGTGTCAGGCTGCGGTTCAGGCCGCGCCGTCAGGCTGCCTCTCGGCGCAGCTCGTCGCCGAACAGCAGCTGCATCAAGCTGGCGGCCTCGGCCTTGACGCCGTTGATGTGTGGCGCCAGGTCCTGCGCGAACTCGACCGCGCTCTGGTAGCGCTGCGCCGGGTCGACGGCCAGCGCGCGCGCGAAGATGTCCGGTGCCGGACGCGGCAACTGATAGATCGCCTCCCAGTCCTTGGGAGTCGGCCCCGACGCCGCCTTGTAGAGCACGTCGAGATCGTTGTCGCCCTCGTAGAGCAGCCGCCCGGTCAGGCAGTAGTACATGACCAGCGCCAGCGAGAAGAGATCGCTGCGCGCGTCGACGTCCTGTCCGCGCGCCTGCTCGGGCGACATGAAGCTGGTGTTGCCCTTGACCATGCCGACCTGGGTCTGCGTCGAGCGGCCGCGCGCCTTGACGATGCCGAAGTCGAACAGCTTCACCTCGCCCTCGAGCGACATCATGATGTTGCCGGCCGAGACGTCGCGGTGGACGATGCCTATCGGCAGGCCGTCGCGATCGCGCTTGGTGTGCGCGTACTCCAGCGCCAGCAGCGTCTCGTGCGCGATGTAGAGCGCGAAGCGCGGCTCCATCGAGCGCTTGGTGTATTCGTAGTAGCGCTGGACCATCTTCACGAGATCGCGGCCCACGATGTACTCCTGGGTCATGAAGTACTCACCGTTGACCACGCCGAAGTCGAAGACCGGGACGATGTTCGAGTGGACCAGGCCCGCCTGCATGCGCGCCTCGTCGATGAACTGGCTGATCGCGTCCTTGTCCTTGGCCAGCTCGGCGCGCAGGCGCTTGAGCACGAAGGTGCGCGTGAAGCCTTCGACGCCCGACGCCACCGCGGTGTAGATGTCGGCCATGCCGCCCTGGCCCAGCTGATCGATGAGCTTGTAGCGGCCGAAGATCTTCGCCGGTTTGGGCGCCGCCGCGGCCTGCCCGTCTCCCGTGGCTCGAGGCGACGGCGGCGACGAGACGTTGAGGACCGTGCTCTCGACCCGGCGCTGCGGCTGCGCCGGCGTGCCGAAGCGCAGCGTCGTGTCCTTGAGCACCTCGGCGGTTGGCGCTCCGGCGGTGCGGCGGCGGCTGAGCAGCAGCACCAGGCCGACCGCAAGCAGCAGCGGGGCCAGCGCCCAGGGGATGAGCGAACGGTTCTGGGTCGCCAGGCCTTCGATGACCACGGACTGCAGGGTCCAGACGCGCACGCCCGCGCCCAGCGTCACCATGGCGGCGACCCAGCGGCCCTGCGGGTCGATCACGAACGAGCTGTTTTCGCGCCCCGCCAGGCCCTGGATCATCACACGCTGTTCGGCGGCGCCGGCGATCGCGGTCGAGCCGCCGGCGTCGGAGAGCATGATCGCCTGGTTGGTGCGGTCGGCGAGCGCGCGGATCACCGCGGTGTCGAGCGGGTTCGCGAGCACCAGCACCGGTGCCGCCGGTCCCGGCACCGGTACGTGGACCGCGACCAGGATCAGCGGCGCGCCGGCGACGACGGCGACGCTCGACGCCACCTCGTCCTTGCGGGCGGCGGCCACCAGATCGTGATCGGCCGTGCCGATGTCCAGCTTGCCCTGCGACGCGAGCGGCTGATCGCCGACGATGAGGCGCACCGACTTGAAGTCGTCGCGCACCGGGCGCCACCACTCCTCGGTCTCGAAGAGGTCGACCAGCGTGTGGCCATCGACCTGATTGTTCAGCGCGGCGTGCAGAGGTGAGATGGTCGCGATCGCGGTGGCCTTGGCCTCGAGCGCCAGGCGCTGCGCTTTCCACGCGGACTCGACGTTGCGTCGCGACGCCTCGACGGCCAGGCGCGCCTGCGGGCTCTTGCTGGGATCGGCGGGGACGCCGCCGATCAAGTACCCCGTGGCGCCAGCGCCGCAGGCTGTCAGGATCAGCAGCGCGCCTGCGACCCGTCTCACCTTGCTCGACATGCTGACCTCCTCATCGGCGGTTCCGCTTACTTGTATGAGCCGTAGGGAAGACCGAGCTTGTTGGCGTGCGCCTGCGCCTCCTCGTACTCCAGGCTGAACGTGGCCTGGCCGCCCGACGGCGTCACGTCGACCTTTTGCGCGGACAGCTTGGTATTGGGACTCCAGACCACGATCTTGCGCGGGCCCACCGGCACGTTGTCGATGTGGAACGAGCCGTCGGCGCGCACCTTGGTGAAGAGGTTGTTGGGCACGACCATGACGTTGGCGTTCATCTTCTGGTGCACGTTGCAGAAGATCTCGACCAGCCCGGGCGAGGTCATGATGACCGAGCGGGGCTTGTCGCCCGCGCGGTAGCTGCCGAGGTCGAACGAGTTCTTGGGGGAGTTCGAGAAGACGTTGTGGAACACGGTGTCGAAGTTCGGGAACACCACCTGCGTGCCGGCCTGGACCACGGCGAGGCGAGGTGAGAACTGCTTGTTCTCCTGCTTGATCTCGATCGTGCGGCCGCGCACGGCGTTGCCGCGCACGTTCTCGACGAAGACGTAGACGTCGCTGAGATCGCCGCCCGAGATCGAGACCTTGCCGTCGAGCGTCGCCACCTTGTGCTGCGGGATCGACGGCGTCGCCGGCCCCTTGGCCGCCTTGCCGGCGCCGGCGCCGCCGTTGCTGCCGGCCGCGCTGGCGCCCGCGTTCGGCTCGGCTGGCGTTTCCCCGGGCGGGGTCATCGCCGGCAAGCTGCCGGTGGCGCTGGCGCTGCTGATCAGCTTCAGCAACATGTCGTAGCGCTGTTGCTCGTTCTGCATCAACTGGATGATCAACTGGCGTTGCTCGTTGACCTGCGCTTCCAGACGCGCGAACTCCGCGCCGGTGGGCGCGGGCCGCGTGGCGCCGGCCGCCGCGTTGCCGTCGGGAGCGGCCTCCGCGAGACGCGGTATGGCCAGATTGGCGACCACCAGACCCAGCGCCAATCCCCGTACCAGCCATTTGAGTTGGATCATGGTCTCGCGTCTCCCGTTCAGTTGATCAGCAGCAACGACGTCGTGAACATGTCGTTCTTGATTTGAGGAACGCGCCCGTATTCGCCGTTGTGCAGGTACTCGGCCTTGAACACGACGCGCTCGGAGAACGCCAATCGAACGCCGCCGACGCCGCGCCACGATTGCGTGATGTAGAGGCGGTTGTTGGCGGGGTCGGTGGTCGTGTCGCCCAGCCACACCAGCGCGTCGCGCAGCTCGGCGCGCCCCTCGAGCCCGAAGATCGGCGTGAGCATCCAGTCGATCTCGGCGTAGCCGGCCTTGTGCAGCGTGAGGCCGTACGCATCGTCTTGCGGTCGGCCCGGCGCCGCGCCCTTGAGCACCTGGGCCTTGAAGTCGACGTTCTTGACGTGCGCGGTGAAGTCGATGCCCGCGAACCACATGATGCCGCGGCTGTCGCGGGCGATGTCCTGCGAGCCGTACGCGCCCGACACGCCCAGCTCCAGGTCGATGGGCAGGGGCGGGTGCAGCGACAGGCGGCCGGACGCCGTCTTGCCGGCGTTGGTGTCGATCTCGCTGTAGAAGTGGAACTGCTCGGTGGTGTTCGAGCCGTTGGTGACAGCGGCGGCGACCACGAACAGATCGTCGGGCCCGAACTTGCTGCGCACCTTGACGCCCAGCGCGGTGCCGGTGGTATAGCGGGCGAGCAGCGTCGGCGTGATGCCGAACCGCTGGTTGGCCTTGCGCTCGCGGTACTCGATGCCGATCACCGAGTCGGTCTTGCCGAAGAAGATCGACGTGCGACCCGAGCGGGTCGGCATCCACTCGATCTGCGCGAGGTCGACCTCCACGAAGTCGCCGATGCTGAAGTTGCTCCCGCTGCGCGGCATGAAGTTCAGGCTGGCCGTGGCCAGCGCGGACTGCCCGAGCCCGGAGCTCATCGTCAGGTTGATCTCGTTGGCGACGAAGCCGGGCGCGCCACCCGAGTGAATGCTGTCGAAGCGCGGCGGCGCGCCGGTGACGTCGTCGCCCAGGTCCGCGACCTCGCCGCGCGAGTTCACGGCGGTCGCCAGGATGTCGCCCATGAACACCCAGCCGTACTTGCCGGCGTACTCGGGGAACACGGTGTTGGCGTTGTCGCGAATGATGCCGGCGCCGCTCCCTTGCGGGACGAAGAAGCCGCCGTCGATGTAGCCGTTGATGGTGACGCGCGGTTTCTGGCCCGCGACCACCGAGCGCGTCTGCTCCAGGCGCAGCTCCAGATCTTTGATGCGCGCGTAAGGATCGATGACCTCGTCGGTCGTGGTCGCGGTGTCGTCGGAGGCTTCGAGCTGCATCGGCGTCGAGCCGCCGCCCGCGGGCGCGCTGGCATCGGGGTCCGCGTCGGTCGCGGCGGCCGGCGCGCCCAAGGCCGAACCTCCGGAGAGCAGGAACGCGGCAATCATGCCGGTCGGAAGGGTGGCTCCTGCCCTGATCATTTAGTCTCCATAAAAACCGTGAGCGGGTTTACATAAGCTAGCGAAACCATTGGGTGGGGGTTCCTGTCCCGCTATCGGAACCCCTGGCGAGTTACTAAAGCCGCGAGAATGCGGCAGGACGCACGTCCGCCCACACAAGAGCCTCGGACCTCAGGCCTCGGATCTCAGGCTTCGGATCGGGCTCGAATCTCGACTCTCCAGGCTCGGGTCTCGGAGGAGCGCGACGGTCCGTCCGGATGCCCGAGGCCCTCCCTCTCACAGGCCCGAGGCCGGAAGCCCGAGGCCCTTACCCTTACGGCCAGATCCGGCGCAGGGCGCTCAGGTCCAGCCGCGATGCCCAGTGCTTGGCTGCCTTGGCCATGATCACCGCCTTGTCGCGGCGCTTGATCGTCGGGCGCTGGGTGAAGACGTCGTAGTCGGCGCTCTCGATCTTGTCGAGGATCGCGACGCCGATCAGCCAGATCAGCGTCAGCTCCAGGCGCAGGTCGCTGCCCAGGCGATCGAGGAGCGGGCGGCCGCGCTCGTAGAGGCCGCGCGTGCGCGCCACCTCGAAGCGCATCAGATCGCGCAGCCGGGCCGTCGGCTTCAGCGACTTGATGTCGGCCTCGGTCACGCCGAAGAAGTGCAGATCGTCGGCCGGTATGTAGATGTGGTCGCGCGCGGCGTCGGCGGCGACGTCCTGCCAGAAGTTCGTCAGCTGCAGCGCCGTCGACAGCTCGTCGGCGAACCGGAACAGCTCCGGCTGGCGGTAGCCGAACAGCGACAGCAGCAAGCGGCCCACCGGGTCGGCCGACTTCGCGGTGTAGCCGCGCAGCGACTGGAACGTCGAGTAGCGCCGCACGTCCAGGTCCATCCGAAACGCGGTCAGCATGTCGTCGAGCGGCGGGATGGGCAGGTCGCGCCGCTCGATCGTGTCGGCCAGCGCGACGAACACCGGGTGCGTCGCCTCGCCGTGGCGTGCAGCGCCCGAGCTCCTCCTCCCAGCGATCGAGCGCCTCGAGGCGCCGGCCCTCGTACTGGGGCTCGTCGGCGAAGTCGTCGGCGCTGCGCGCGAACGCGTAGAGCGCGACCAGGTGCGGGCGGATCTCGGCCGGCACCAGGCGCGACGCCACGGGAAAGCTCTCGGTGTGCGCGCGCGCGAACTCCTCGCAGTACTGGTAGGCGCGCTCGACCGTCCACGGGCCGGGCGGCGGATCCAGCCACGGGATCGGCAGGCGCGGGACCGCCGCGCCGCTCGCCGGGCGCGCTGTCCACGCCGTCCTCGAACGTCGCTCTTTCGGCCTCACCGGCGCGGCCCCCTCGCAGGATCTGTCGAATCATTGCGGTAGACCTCTTTCTAGCATCGATTTCCCGCGCCGATCAGGCTGTCGTCATCGCGCCGTGGTCGGGGGCACCGTGGCTTGGATTTTTCGCGCTCGCGCCGCACGACCGCCTGCGAACGCTTGTGCAGCGCCATGTGCCCGCGCTGGATGCCGTCGGTCGCCAGCGCGCGCAGCGCCGCCAGGTTCGACGCCAGCCCCACGCAGCCGACGATCATGCCCAGCGTCGTCGCCGACGTCACGCCCAGCAGCCGCTGCGCCAGCCGCGCGCCCGCGTGCGCCTGCAGCGTGCCGCCGACGGTGCCGACCGCCATCGGCATCTCGAGCCGGCCCACGAGATCATCGGGCGATTGACGTCGTCCGGCTCCCTCGCCGTCGTGCTGACCGGCGGCGACGCCGACCAGACCGCGAGCGGGCGATAGCGGCCGCTCGCGGCGGCGAACGCGTGCGCGCCGGCCTCGACGCCGCGCCAGTCGTTGCCGGTCGCGATCACCACCGCGTCGACGCCGTTCATGATGCCCTTGTTGTGGGTCGCGGCGCGGTAGCGGATCGTCCTCGGCGAAGCGCGACGCCGCGACGATGCCGTCGCGCACCGCGGTGCCGGCCAGGTCCGGCGTCGCCAGCGCGCGCGCGGGCACGCGCGCGGTCACGCGCACGCAGCGGCGGTCGGCCAGGTTGGTCAGGATGCGCAGGCCCGAGCGCCCGCCGCGCCAGGCTCGCCAGCCGATCGGCGAGCGCCTCGGCGACCGTGTTCACCATGTTGGCGCCCATGGCGTCGCGGCAGTCGATGTGGACGTGAACGATGACGCGCCCGGGATCGAGCCCGGTGCGCACCTCGAGCTCGCGCGCGCCGCCGCCGCGCTCGGCCAGCCGCGGCAGCGCGGCGTGCGCGTGGCGCAGCAGCTCGGGCGCCGCGCGCTCGATGCGCGCCTTCGCGCGCCTCCGGATCGGAGATGCCCACGATCTCCACCTGCGCGGTCATGATCGGGTCGTCGGCCTCGGCCTGGAAGCCGCCGCCCTCGCGCACCATGCGCGCGGCGTTCGACGCCGCGGCGATCACCGACGGCTCCTCGACCGCCATCGGCACCAGGTAGTCGTGCCCGTTGACGCGGAAGTTCAGGCCGACGCCCAGCGGCAGCGTGTAGACGCCGACGACGTTCTCGACCACCTGGTCGGCGGTGCGCGTGTCGAGGCCGCCGTGGTCCAGCGTGCTGAGGTCGTCGATCGACAGCTCGGCGCGCTCGCGCAGCTCGCGCCGGCGCGCCTCGACCGTCAGTCGATAAAAGCCAGGGATTCGTGAACCTTGCTCAGACATGGTGCTCCCGTATCGCGATGCCGGCGCTCCGGCGATGCAGTCCGTTCTCGTCGATCATCAGGTCGAGGATCTGTAGCTCTTCGGCGCCCGTCGCGATCTCGGCCGCGACGCGCGGCAATGAACGTCTGCGCCGCCGCGCGATCCGGAAACAACGCGACGCCGACGTCGCCGCCGCCCGCGCCCGACGGCTTGGCCGCGCCGCCGAGCTCCGCGGCGAGCGCGGCCGCGCGCGCGAACGGTGGCGTCACGATCGGCACGCTTGGCGGCCTCGCCGAGCGCGTCCAGCGCCAGTCCGGCCGCGCGCGTCGCCGCGATGGTCTCGCGCGCGTTGCGTGCCGCCAGCGACTCGACGAAGCGCTCCGCGGCCTCGCGCACCGGCGCCAGCAGCCCGTCGTAGCGATCCGGGCTCGCGCTCGGCGAAGGCGCGCATCGATGCGGATCTGGTTCGTCGTCGAGACCGCCGTGCGCGACGAGAAGACCACGAGCTGCAGCGTGCCCAGGCCGCCGGGGATGGCACGCACGACCGGCGTGCCGCCGCCGGGGCGCGCGAACTGCAGCACGCCGCCGTAGACGGCGGCGGCGACGTCGGCGCCCGAGCCGGCGCCACCCTGCCAGGCGCGATGCGCCGACTCGGCGAGCGAGAACGCGAGATCGCGGTGCGTCGCGATCGGCAAGCCCGCCATCTCGAGCACCGCGCCGACCGCGCACGCAGCGGTCGCGGCGCTCGAGCCGAGGCCGAGCTTGCGGACGCCGCCGCCGGCCGCGGCGTCGGCATCCCGGTCGGCGGCGAACGCGCTGGTGTCGATCGAGACCGACCCGGCCGGCAGCGCGCCGCCCTTGTCGCCCAGCGCCGCCAGCGTCGCGCGCACCGCCTCGGCCACCAGCGGCGATCCCGGATCGAGCGCGGGGATGAATTCGCCGACGGCGACGCCGGTTCACCGCGGCCAGCACCGCGGTGCCGCCCTCGAGCACGGCGTACTCGCCGACCAGGAACACCTTGCCTGGCGCCGCGACGATCGGGCTGCCCCGCAGCGTGGTTCTCAAGACGCGCTCCGCGCGCGCGCCTCGGGCGCGTGACCGGGGCGCTCGTGCGCGCCGAGGACGTCCGCGCCGGCGAGCCGCGCGCCGGGACCCGGCGATGCGGTGATCGTGCGCAGCACGCCGGGGACGGTCGCGAGCGCGGCGGCCACCGCACCGGCGTCGGCCGCGGCGCACAGCACCTTGACGTGCGGGCCGGCGTCGATCGTGAAGTAGGCGGCGATGCCGCGCGCGCGCAGCCCGCGCACCGCATGGATCGCGGCGACGGTGGCGCCGTTCCAGTAGACGATCGCCGGGTCGGCGGCCAGCGCCGTCGCGTGCATGCGCAGCGCGCTGCGCTCGGCGACCGCGCCGAGGCGCGGCAGATCGCGCGCCGCGATCGCGGCGCGCGCCTCGGCGAGATCGGCGGGCACCGACGCGATCCAGGCCGGGAAGAACGGCGACGTGCTGCGCCGTGCGCTCCATGGCGCTGGTCGAGCCGTCGGCCTTCTCGCCGGCGGCGGTGATCGCGACGACCAGGCGCAGATCCCAAGGCGGAGTCGCCGTCGGGCCGTCGTCGCGCAGCCCGAGCGGCGAGGCCACGGCGTCGCGCCCGTCGGCGCGCTCGCCGCGCGCCATCTCGACGAAGCCGCCGAAGATCGAGCGCGCCGCCGAGCCGGAGCCGAGGCGCGCCAGCTCCGACAGCTCGCTCGGCGGCAGCTCGAGCCCGGCGGCGCGCGACGCCGCCAGCGCCAGCGCCGCGAAGCCCGACGCCGACGACGCGAGCCCCGACGCCGTCGGGACGCTGTTCTCGGTCGCGACCTCGGCGCGCGCGGCGATGCCCGGCGCGCGCGCGCACGCGATCGAGGAAAGCGACCGACGCGGGCGTGAAAGCGCGCGTCGGCCGGCGCGCCGTCGAGCGTGACGCGATCGGCGTCAGCGCCGTCGCCGCAGGAAGCGCACGCTGGTGCGCGTGCCCAGCTCGGCCAGCGTCAGCGAGAGGCTGCCGGTGGCGGGCAGGTTGAGCGCGGCGTCGCGCTTGCCCCAGTACTTCACGAGCGCGATGTTGGTGCCGGCGATGGCCGTACAGGCGCGCGCGCGGGTCGGGACGCTCACGACGCGGCTCCTCTCGCGTGACCGTCGTGGTGAACGGCGGCGGAGGGCAGCGGCGGACCCACGGCGGTGACGAAGCCGTCGAAGCCGTCGCGGCGCCAGCGCGCCAGCACGTCGTGCTCGTGCCCGGGCGCGAGCGCGATCACCGCGCCGCCGCCGCCCGCGCCGGTGAGCTTGGCGCCGATGGCGCCCGCGGCGCGCGCGCCGTGCACCAGGTCTCGATCTCCGGCGACGACACGCGCAGGCCGCACAGCAGGCCGTGCGCGACGTCGAGCAGGCGCCCGAGCCCGTCGACGTCGCCGATCGCCAGCGCGTGCTCGCCCGCGTCGACGAGGTCGCCGAACAGCTCCATCACCTTGCCGACGATCGGCGCGCGCTCGCGCAGGCGGCCGACCGCCGCGACCTGCGCCCCGGTGTCGCGCGGGCGCCCGGTGAGCCCGACGCAGATCTGCATGCCCTGCAGCACCGGCACGGTGCGCCAGCCCTCGCCGCGGCGGAAGCGGCCGACGTCGCCGCCGAACGCCGCCGCCGCGTCGATGCCCGACGGCGTGCCGTGAAACACCGCCTCGGCGTCGTCGACCGCGGCGCGCAGCGCGGTCTCGGAACGCGCGCCGCCGCTCGCGGCGCCCGCCGCGCGCGCGATGGCGACCGCCATCGCCGCCGAGCTGCCGAGCCCGGCGCGCGAAGGGATGGCCGCCTCCGCACGTGAAAGTCGAGATCGGCGATGCGCAGCCGCGCGAGGATGGCCGCCAGCGCGCGGCCCGCCGGCGAGCCGTCGGCCGCCCGCACGTCCAGCGACCACGCCGGCACCGTGAGGCGGCCGCTGCCGGCGACGGCGTCGGCCTGGATGCCGGCGGTCAGCCCGGCGGCCAGCGCCGGGTGCCCGTGCACGACGCCGTGCTCGCCGATCAGGATGATCTTGGCGTGTCCGAACCCCCGGCCGCGGATCATGCCGGCCTCTGCGCCAACCAGGCGGCGAGCTCGCCGCCGATCACGCGCGGCGCGGTCGCGAGATCGCGCGCGCGCTTCACGCCGGCGAGCAGCGCCGCCGCGCGGATGCCGTCGATGACCTGTCCGAGGTAGGCGATCGCTCCGTCGCGCCCGCCCGCGCGCACCGCGCGCAGCGCCGGCTGCGCGACGCCCGCCACCCGTGCGCCCAGCGCCAGCGCGCGCGCGGCGTCGAGGCCGCTGCGGATGCCGCCCGACGCAATCAGCTCGATCCCGCGCGCGGGGAGCCCGGCGGCCGCCAGCCATCCGACGGCAGCGGCGGTCGGGATGCCCCAGTCCCACAGATCGCGTCCGAGCTCGCGCGCCGCGCCCGCCGCGCGATGCGACTCGACGGCGGTCCACGACGTGCCGCCGCCGCCCGAGACGTCGATCGCGGTCACGCCCGCGCTGGTGATCCGCGCGGCCACCGACGGGGAGATCCCGCACCCGGTCTCCTTGACCAGCACCGGCCGCCGCAGCTCGCCGGCGACGCGCTTGATGGTCTCGAGCGCGCCGCGGAAGTCGCGGTCGCCGCCGGGCTGCGCCAGCTCCTGCGCGGGATTGAGGTGGATGCAGAGCGCGTCGGCCTCGACGCGCGCCATCGCCTCGCGGACCGCCGCCGTCGTCATCTGCCCGAGCTGGATCACGCCGAAGTTCGCGAACAGATAGACCTCGGGCGCGCTCCGGCGAACCTCATAGGTGTACGCCAGCTCGGGGTGCTTCAGCATCGCGCGCTGGCTGCCCAGGCCGAACGGGATGCCGTGGCGTTCGGCGGCCGCGGCGAGCGCGCGGTTGATCTCGGCGGCCTCTTCGGTGCCGCCGGTCATGCCCGTGACCATGAGCGGCGCGCGGATGGGACGCCCGAGGAGCTCGGTGCCGACGTCGATCTCGGCGACCGACAGCTCCGGCAGCGCGCAGTGAATCAGGTGGACGTCGGCGAGCAACGTCGGTCGGTGGAAGTCGGCGTCTCCCGACGCGGCGATCGCCAGATGGTCCGCCTTACGCTGTGTGATCTCCGCGTCCGCCATGGGATATGAACAGCCCCGCCAGCTATAGAACTGTGTACGACAGGGGGCAAGCGGCTACGGCTTGTTTCAAAAATAAATGAAAATTGGTACCGGTTTCTTGTGTCGACCTGAACAGGTGGATAGTATCGCGCGACATGGACCCGATTCACATTGTCGCGAGCGCGCTCGTCGGGACTGCCCTCGGTGGTGTGATCGGGTGGCTGGCGGCGGCGCGCCGGACCGGCGCCGCTGAAGCGACCGCAGCGGCCTTCCGGCAGCAAGTCACCGATGGGCGAGCGCGCGCCGATCTGCTGGAACGGTCGTTGCGTGACGCCGATGCCCGGCGCGTCGAGCACGAGACCGCGGCGCGCGAGCTGGAGCGCAACCTCGGTGAGCAGCGGCGCCTGCTCGACGAGGCCGAGGGCAAGCTCGGCGACACGTTCCAGGCGCTGGCGGCGCAGGCGTTGCAACAGAGCCATCAGGGGTTCCTGGCCCTGGCGGCGGAGAAGCTCTCGTCGATCCGCGAGCAGGCGGCCGACGATCTCGAGGCGCGGCAAAAGCTCCATCAGACGGCGATCGAGGGCATCGTCAAGCCGGTGCGCGAGTCGATCGACAAGGTCGACCAGCAGATCCGCGCGATCGAGCGCGAGCGCGGGCAACGCGTACGGCGCGCTCTCCGAGCAGGTGAGGGGGCTGGCGCGCACGCAGGAGCGGCTGGAGGTCGAGACCGGCAACCTGGTGAACGCCCTGCGCACGCCGGCGGTGCGCGGGCGCTGGGGCGAGATCCAGCTGCGACGCGTGGTCGAGCTCGCGGGCATGCTCGAGCACTGCGACTTCGATGAGCAGCCGACCGTGACGACCGACGACGGGCGGCTGCGGCCGGACCTGATCGTGCGCCTGCCCAACGGGCGCAACCTGGTCGTCGACGCCAAGGCGCCGCTGGGCGCGTACCTCGAGGCGCTGGAGGCGCCGACTGTCGAGGCGCGTGCCGCTTGCCTCGACAAGCACGCGGCGCAGGTGCGCGCGCACATCCAGAAGCTGTCGGCCAAGGCGTACTGGGAGCAGTTCAGCACGTCACCCGAGTACGTGGTGCTGTTCCTTCCCGGCGAGATGTTCTACAGCGCGGCGCTGGAGAGGCTGCCGGAGCTGATCGAAGAAGGCGTGGGGCAACGGGTGCTGCTCGCGACGCCGACGACGTTGATCGGCCTCTTGCAGGCGGTTCACTACGGCTGGCGGCAGGAGCGGGTCGCCGAGAACGCGCAGGAGATCAGCAAGTGCGGGCGCGAGCTGCACGAGCGCGTGGCGACCCTGGTGGAGCACTTCGTGAGCCTGGGGAACGCGCTCGGCCAGTCGGTGAAGCATTTCAACACCGCGATGGCGTCCTTCGAGGGGCGGGTGCTGGTGTCGACGCGGCGGCTCGAGGAGCTGGACGCCAAGGGCAAGAAGGAGGTGCCGGCCCGCCCTCAAATAGACGCGCGCCCGCGCGCGCTCGCGCCGGTCGAGGACCTGCCCGTGCGCCCGACCGAGCTCGACGCGTGATTCGCGGCCCGCGCGTGGACCAGGCGCCCGCTTTCGGGGTTCTCGGTCGATAGTCAGCTAGTCGCTCGCTTTCGGGGGAGGAGTCACGCCCCCATCCTTGGATCGACGCTCGGCCAGGCGCCCGCTTCCGGGGTGGGGCGCTCCTCTTGCGGGGGACGCGGCCCTTACGCCGCCGGTCGAAGGGCAACTCCCTCCCGGCCGGAAAGCCGGGGACTCGACCGAGAGCTCTTCGAACAATCGTCCGGCCGGCGGCGCGGGGGCCGCTCCGATCGTCGGCTGGCATCCTGCCCGCGGACGGGCAGGAGCGCCTCCTCAGGCCCCCGCAAGAGGAACACCCCACCCCTCGCGCGGGCTCCAACTCTTCGCCCAAACGCCCGATGGCAAGTCCATCCGAGAGGACGAAGTTGTCGAGACGGGAATCGAAGTGTTGGAGAGAGCGCAGGGGAGGACGGGGATTCCCTCGCGGCGGCCTGAGGAGGCGCTCCTGCCTGTCCGCAGGCAGGATGCCAGCCGACGATCGGAGGCGCCCCCGTGCCGCCGGCCGGACCATTGTTCACGGAACCCTCGGTCGAGTCCTCGGCTTTCCGGCCGGGAGAGAGTTGCCCTCCGACCGGCGGCGTAAGGGCGCCGTCCGCCGCGAGGGAATCCCCGTCCTCCCCGAAAGCGAGCGACTAGCTGACTATCGACCGAGAACCCCGAAGCGGGCGACTCGCTGCCCGTTGACCGAGAACGCGGAAGCGCCTAGCCAGAGACCTGCACCGCCAGCTCCACCGAGCCGGCGCGCAGCACCACGCACTCACGCGACGAGGCTTCGGGGCGGGGGTTGTCGCCGAAGTTGAACGACGTGTCGATGCGGGCCAGCCCGAGTGAGTGCTCCTTGGCCACCGCCGAGCGGACCTGGCCGCCGATCATGTTCACCAGCTCGCGGAGTGTGTCGTCGATCATCTCCTGATCGACCGAGCTCTTGTCACACGCGAAGAGCGCCGCGCCCAGCGACAGGCACCCCTGCTGATCCGACGACAGCACCACGGTCAGCGGGCGCGTGCCCGCGATCGGGAGCACGGCGGTTCGCCAGGCCAACCCCTCGAGTCGATCGCGCAGCGGCTCGGTCTCCGCGCCGTTGCGCTTGCCGACCAGCTCGCAGCGGAGCGTCAGCATGACTTCGAACACGTAAGAGACGAGCAGCGACAGATCCTCCGGCGAAGGCAGGTGGCTCATCTCGTCCCTGGAATTCGGCCGGCGCGGCGGGTTACTTGAGATAGGCGCGATCGCAGCGCTTTTTCCTGGACGGCGCGGTGCGCGCCCGTCGCAAAACTGGCGCGCTCGGTCCCTGTCCGTAGGATGGCGCGATGGATTTCGCCGACCCGCTGCGCGTCATTCGTGCCGGGCTGGTCTCGGGTCGGGGACACTACGACACTGTCATACGTGCGGTCATGGAGGCGTCGCACAGCGTCTGGATCGCCACCGCCAACCTGAAAGAGCTGATGGTCGAGGATCATCGCGCCGCGCCGGGCCGCCGGCGCACGCGCGGCCGCCGGTCCTATCGATCGATCCTCGCGGTCTTCGACGAGCAGGCGCGCCGCGGCGTCGAGATCCGGATCCTGCACGCCGGCCCGCCATCGCGGGCGTTTCGCGAGGAGCTGGACCGCCACCCGACCTTGTTCCGGGGCGGGCTCGAGCTGCGCCACTGCCCGCGGCTGCACTTCAAGGCGGTCGTGGTCGACGGCGCGTTCTTGTACCTCGGCAGCGCCAACTGGACCGGCGCTGGGCTGGGCGCGAAGGGCGCGGGGCGGCGCAACTTCGAGCTCGGCTTCGTCACCGCCGACGACCACCTGCTCGACCGCGTACAGTCTCTCTACGATCGTATCTGGAGCGGCGGCGAGTGCGGCGCTTGTAAGATGCGCGATCTCTGCCCCGGGCCTCTGGACATAAAGCTCGAGACCCCGGAAGGCTTCCAAGCGTCATCCACGCGCAGGGCGTAGTCTTGTGTGCTCGCGTCGCGTGATTACGCTTCTAACCGCAAGCGATCGGGGAACGTATGTACAAGGACATGGGAAACGGCGACAGCATCCTCACGCTCATCAAGGAGACGGCCGACGGCTTCGGCCACCTGCTGGCCGATCACATCAAGCTCGCGCGTCTCGAGCTGGTCGCTGACGTCAAGAGCTACGGCCGGCAGGTCGGCCTCATCGCGCTCATCGTTCCGATTCTTTTCATCGGCTATGCGATCCTGTGCCTCGGGCTCGCGACGCTGCTGGCGCCGCTGGTCGGGCACGCCGGTGGTTTGTTTCTGGTCGGCGGCGCTCACATCGTGCTCGGCGCCATCGCGATCATGGTGGCGGTCGGCCGGTTGCGGCGCGCGCAGCCGATGTCGGAGAGCGTGGAAGAGATGAGCCGCAGCATGGAGACCTTTGCGCCCGCGCGCATGGCCAACGGTGCGAGCCTGGGAGCTCCCGCGCCGCCGTCGTCGTCCACGCGAGGTTGATCTGATCATGGCGGCAAACTCCGATCTGACCGGCAAGACGCTCACCCGCAGCCCGGAGGTGGCGCGCGCCGAACGAGACATCGCGCTCGCCCGGGAGCGCGTGTCGCAGTCGGTGCTGGCGTTGCGCGACGCGGTCGCCAAGCAGACCGACTGGCGAGAGTGGGTCCGCCGCAATCCCGGCCTGTTCATGGCGGGTGCCTTCACCCTGGGCTTGCTCCTGGGGCGTCGATCGGGCCGGCGGCCAGCGCCCGACGCGGGCGAAACGATCACCAATCGAGGAGGGACCTGGACATGGAAATGACAGAACAGTTCGAGAAGACGGCACGCGACATCGAGGAGCGCCTCCGACCCCAGATCGAGGACGCCAAGAAGAAGGTCCTCGACGTCAATGACCGCGTGGTCGGCTACATCAAAGAAAACCCGGGCAAGTGCCTGCTGGGCGCGATCGCGGCGGGCTACATCATCGGTCGCATCGCGCGCCGCTGATCGGAGGAGAATCCATGGCATCCAGTGAATCCGGAGCACCCAACGGCCAGCGCGCCGAGGCAACCGCAGCGAGCGCAGGCGCGCTCACCGTGGGCCAGCGCTTCGACCGCGCGAGCGATAACGCCCAGGAGGCGTGGTCGCGCACGCGCGAGACGGTGAATGATCTCAAGGAACGGCTCGACATCGACGGAAGGGTCGAGCGCAACCCGTACGGGATGATCGGGGCGGCGCTCGGCGTCGGCTACGTGCTGGGGGGCGGGCTCTTCTCGCCGCTGACCGCACGGCTGGTCGGCCTCGGCATGCGCATGGGCCTGCGGCTGGCGGCGATCCCGTTTCTGGAGAACGAGCTGCGCGGGTTGACCGAATCGGTCCTCAACGGCTCGGGCGAGTCAGGCGAGTCGTCAGAGGGCCAGGGTGGCGAAAGGAAGTCTCATCGTGCGAGGGGAACCAACAAAGGGAGGTAAGCGGCTATGAATCTCAAGGATCTCAAGAACCTGGACAGGGACGAAATCCTCGGCATGCTCGGTCTCGAGACCAAGACGTCGACGGTGCGGTGGCTGAGCGGTGCGCTGGGCACGTTCGGCGTGGGGATGCTGGTGGGCGCGGGCATCGCGCTCATGCTGGCCCCGAAGCCGGGCCGTGAGTTACGCGGCGAGCTCCGCGATCGCCTGCGCCGCGCGCCCGACGAGGTGCGCGACGCGGTGAACAGCGCGGTGGGGCACGAGTCGGCACAGAAGTCGTACTAGGGGGCTGACGTCCGGATAAACCGGGCGGGTAGAAAAATTGCCCTATCCCAGCTCCACCTCGATACTTCGAGGTGGAGCTTTCATGCGTCGCGAGACCAAGACGTGGGCGGGCCGGTTGCTGGCGGCGTTGCTCGTCGCGGCGCTGCTCGGCTACATCCCGTACCACGTCTACGCGCGATCCGGTCTGGCGCGGACGCTGGCCTTGCGGCGCGATCTCGCGGAGCTCCACGCGCGCAACGAAGATCTGCGCGCCGAGAACGAACGCCTCGCGCGTGAGGCCGACGGCCTGCGCTCCGATCTCGGCGCCGTCGAGCGCGTGGCGCGCGCCGAGCTCGGCTGGGTGCGCCCCGGCGAGATCGTCGTCGATCTCGGCGGCGCGGGGTCGTCGCCGTGAGAGCGATCGCTCGCTTGCAGCGCCGCGTGTCCTTCGAGGTCGGCCGCATCTTGCGCGCGACGCTGGGGTTCGGCGTGTCGGGCGCATTCGTGGTCCTGCTGTCGCAGGGCTGGTTTCCCGACCTCCGCCTGCCGGGCGCCGAAGCCAGCCGTGTGGCGGCGGCGGCGATCCTGACCGCGATGCTCGCCGGCAAGATCGCCGCGCGCGTGCGCACCGCCGAGCGCCGCCGCAGCCCGCGGCGCGAGGCCTTCTCCGACGCCGAGCTGGGCTTGCTGCTGCTGACCGTCGTCTACGTGCTGCTCGCGGTCTCGGGCGGCGCGACGTCCCCGGTCTACCCGCTGGTCTACGCGGTCGTGAGCTTCCTGGTGACGTTCCATCGCCTGGCGGTCGGGCTGCCGCTGGCCGCGGCGGCCATCGGCTTCGAGGCGGTGATCTGCTTCAGCCCGCGCGCGACCGGCGCCGGCGTCGACCTCGGACCGACCTTCCTGGGGCACGCCGGCTTCATCGCGATCTTCGCGCTGCTCAACGTCGTCTTCCTGCACGCCGAGGTTGCGCGCCAGCGCCGCGAACGGCGCCGCCGCCTGGAAGAAGAGATCGTGTCGATGCGCCAGGAGGCGCGCGACTTCCGCCTGATCTCGACCGCGCTGTCCTCGGACAGCCGCGTGCGGACGCGCGCCGAGGAAGAGGAGAAGATCTCCCAGGGCTCGATCGAGACCATCCACCAGCAGCTCTTCACGCTGCTGGCGCTGCTGAAGAAGTCGCTGCAGCTGCAGACCTGCGCGTTGCTCTGGCTCGACGAGAGCGGCGACAAGCTCAAGGTCAAGGAGCTGTGCACGGAGGCGGCGCACTTCGTCGAGGAGCCGATCGCGGCGCGCACCGGTGTGCTGGGCGCGATCCTGAAGGAGGCGCGGCCGTTCGTGCTCGGCGCGCCCAAGCTGTCGCTGCTGCCGTACTACGCCGCGCCGGTCGAGGTCGCCGCGTTCATGGGTGTCCCCGTGCGCGAAGGGCACACGCTGCGTGGCGTGCTGGTCGCCGACCGCCGCATCGAGACGCCGTTCAGCGAGCTCGACGCCGACGTGCTGACCAGCGCCGCCGCGCAGGTGGTCAGCGTCGTGCAGTCGGAGCGCGTGTTCCAGGCGGTCGAGCGCTCGAAGCACGAGCACGAGCGTTTCTACCGCGCGTCGGCCGAGCTCAACCGCGCGCTCACGCTGGCCGAGGTCTACGACGCCGCGATCGCGGGCGCTCGTAGCGTGTGCGACTTCGACTTCGCGGCCATCGCGACCTACGACGGCGCCCGCCAGGCGCACACGATCCGCCGCGTCGTCGGGCCGTGGGCCGAGAACCTCGACGGCACGACCCACCGCGATCCCACGGCGATGGTGTCGATCGTCGTCAAGAACAAGCTGGCGCTGCCGGCGGCCGGCGAGTGGCGCGAGCGCGACGTGCCGCTGTTCTCGCACCCGATGCGCGTGCGCGATCTCGAGTCGCTGCTGGTGCTGCCGCTGCTGGTCAAGGACCAGGTCATCGGGCACGTTCACCGTCGCGGCCAAGCGCGCGTTCGCGTTTCCGACCGACCGCCGCGAGATGCTGGGCGTGATCGCGAACCAGGTGGCGATCTCGCTGCAGAACGCGCACATGTACCAGGCGCTCGAGGAGCAGGCGACGACCGACGGGCTCACCGGCCTCGTCAACCACCGCACGTTCCAGGAGCGGTTCTCGGCGATGCTCGGGCGCGCCGATCGCCACAAGTTCCCCGTGTCGCTGATCCTCACCGACATCGACCACTTCAAGAAGGTCAACGACACCTACGGCCACCCGATCGGCGACGAGGTCCTGCGCCGCGTGGCCGCCATCCTGGGCGCGAGCGCGCGCAAGATCGACATCGTCGCGCGCTACGGCGGCGAGGAGTTCGCGATCGTGCTCGAGGCCACCGACCGCGCAGGCGCGCGCCAGCTGGCCGAGCGCATCCGCGCCGACGTGTCGAAGCAGCAGTTCAAGTCGGCCAAGGGCACCTTCCAGGTCACGCTGTCGCTCGGCGTCGCCAGCTACCCCGAGGACGCGTCGGCGAAGGAGGTCGATCATCGCGCGCGCCGACGAGTCGCTCTACGCCGCGAAGCACGGCGGCCGCAACCGCACGGTCTCGGCCGCCGACCTCGACAGGAACAAGTCCGCCTCGAAGCCTAGCCCTCGCGCGGCTTGACCTTCGTGTCGTTCGTGACTTCGGGCGTGATGCGGCCGTCGTCGGTGGGGCGGAAGCGGATCTCGGTCTTGACCTCGATCACCATCTTCGACAGCGCCTTCAGCACCTCGTTGTTGACGTCCAGGCGCTCGAGCCAGGTCCGCACCTCCGTCGCCGCCGCGCGCATGATGTCGTCCTTGGACCGGCTGGCCGCTCCCACGCCCGCCGACACCGCGCGCCGCACGAAGTCGGTGATGCCGCGGTCGCTGCGATCGGCGTTTCGATCGGAGCGATCCGACGCGGTCGTGTCCTCGTCGCTGACGACGCCGTCCTGTGCGGCCCCCGCCGCGTCCACCACCTTGTCGGATTGATCGCCCATGGGGCGAAGGTTAGCGCCCTGAGATATTCTCCGCCAGACCGCCGCCAATGTCTCGCCCCTCACGTTTGCTCACTGCGTACTTCGTCACCGCTCAGGTGACGCTCTCGTACGTCGCGCTGGTGCTGTCGCGGCGCTTTCGCGGCGCCGAGTCCTATCAACGCGCCACGCGCGCCAAGCACCAGCTGAACGCGCGCCGCATCGAAGCGGGGATCGTTCGCCTGCGCGGCCTGTTCATCAAGGTGGGCCAGCTCATCAGCATCATGGCCAACTTTCTGCCCGACGCCTTCCGCGACGAGCTGCGCGGGTTGCAGGATCAGGTCCCGCCGCGGCCCTACACCGACATCGAGGCGCGCCTGCGCGAGGAGTTCGGCGGCCGCGCGCCCACCGAGGTCTTCGGCGAGTTCGCGAGCACGCCGGTCGCGTCGGCGTCGATCGGCCAGGTCCACATCGCGCGCCTCCCGACCGGCGAGCGCGTCGCGGTCAAGGTGCAGTACCCGGACATCGAGGAGATCGTCCACACCGACCTGCGCGCGCTCAAGCGCATCTTCGGCCTGCTGCGCTGGTTCATGCCCGACTACGGCTTCGACACCATCTACCGCGAGATCCGCGAGATGGTGTCGGCGGAGCTCGACTACCGCCTCGAGGCGGCGGCGATGCAGAAGATCGCCGCCAACTTCACCGGGCGCCCGCACGTGCGCTTTCCGCGCGTCATGGCCGAGTTCTCGACGGCGCGCGTGCTGACCACCGAGTGGATCGAGGGCGCCAAGGTCGAAGATCTGCCGCGCCTCGAAGCCGAGCACATCGACAGGCGCAAGGCCGCGCAGATCTGCGTCGAGGCCTACTGCCAGCAGATCTTCGTCGACGGGCTCTATCACGCCGATCCGCACCCCGGAAACTTGTTACTGCAGCCGCCGCCGGTCGCGGGCGACACGCCGACGATCGTCTTCCTGGACTTCGGCGCGACCGCGTCGGTGTCGGAGGGGATGCGGCGCGGGATGGTGTCTTTTCTCCAGGGCGCGATCACGCGCGACACGAGCCGCATCGTCAGCTCGATGAAGCAGATGGGCTTCATCTCGCGCCGCGCCGACCCCGAGGTCTTCGATCGGGTCGTGCAGTACTTCCACGACAAGATGCGGTCGCAGATCTCGATCGAGGGACTGTCGCTCAAGGACTTCCGCTTCGACCCGGAGGAGAGCCTGGGCAGCTTGCTCGATCTGCGCGCGCTCAACGTCAGCCTCGCCGACCTGCGCGACGCCTTTCACATCCCCAAGGAATGGATCCTGCTCGAGCGCACGCTGCTGCTGCTGCTGGGCGTGTGCACGACGCTGGATCCGGAGATGAACCCGACGCGCGTGATCCAGCCCTATCTCGAGCGGTTCCTGCTCGGCGAGAAGAAGGAGTGGTCCGAGGTCTTCCTCGAGGCGTCGCGAGAGACTGCGCTGTCGGCGCTGGCGCTGCCGGGCGAGCTGCAGCGGTTCATGGATCGCGCGGCGCGCGGCGGTCTCGAGGTCCGGTTCCGCAACCTCGAAGAGAACGCGCGGCTCATCTACCACGCCGGGCAGCAGCTGCTGTGGGGCATGCTCGGCGCCACGGCGTCGGTGCTGGCGGTGGTCTTCGACGGACGCGAGCAGCGCACGGCGCGTCTGGTCGCCGCCATCGCCGGCGGCTTCTTCGGCGTGATGCTGTTCCTATCGTGGCTGGGCGGGCGCCGGGTCTCGGGTCGCCGGCGCTGACGGCACCAGCGGCGCGGGCGCCACCGGTGGCGGCTCGGTCGCGCCCGACGCGGGCATCGGCGGCAGCGGCGTCGGCAACCATGGCTTGGGCGCGGCCGGCGGCGGTGGCGGTGCGGTCACCGCGTGGGGCGTAGGCGTAGGCGTCAGGCGTCGGCGGACGGCGCCGGCGCCGGCGCCGCGGCGGGTGCAGCCGCGGTCGCTGGGCGCGCGCTCCCCGTGTCGAGCCCCGCGATCGCGCGCTTGGCGGCCGCGACCCACCGCTGCTCGGCGGGGCGGTTCTCCATCTTGACGTAGGTCTCGAAGCTCCGCCGCGCCTGGTCGTCGCGCCCGACGGCGTGCAGCGCGCGCCCCATCCCGAAGTGGGGATCCGGATCGCTCGGCCGCAACGCGATGTAGTGGCGGTAGGCGTCGATCGCGCCTTCGTACTGCAGCGTCTCGCGCAGCGCGAAGGCCAGGTCGTACCAGGCCAGCGGATACTGCGGGTTGCGCTCGACGGCGCCGCGGAACACCGGCACGGCGTCCTTCTCGCGGTGGATTTTGAGCAAGAGCTCGCCCCAGGCCGCGCGCGCCACGATCAGGTCGGGATCGAGCGCGGCGGCGTCGGCGAATCGCTTGAGCGCGGCCTCGACCTTGCCGCTGTCGCGCAGGCGCTGTGCATCTTCATAGGCGGCTGCCGCGCCTCCCGGGGGTGGCGGGGGCGCCTCCAGCGTCGCGATCGCGCCCTTCGCGGTCTCGATCCACTTCTCCTGGCCGGGCCGGTGCTCCAGTTCCAGGAAGCGCTTGAAGGCGGTCACGGCCGCCGTCCGATCGCCGGTGTCGCGCAGGCACAAGCCCAGGCCGAAGTAGGGTTCGGCTTCGGCGGTGCGCAGGGCCGCGTAGCGGCGGTAGGCCGGGATCGCCTCGGCGCAGTTGCCGGCGCGCCGCGCGGCCAGGGCCAGCGCGTACCAGCCGGCCGCGAAGTCGGGCTGCGCCACCGTCACCGGCCGCAGCTTGTCGACCGCCTCGGCGTAGCGTTTCTGGCCGAGTAGCACCTGACCCTCGTCGTATCCGGGTAGCCTGGGCGGAGGCAGAGCCGCCATCGGCGCCTCGGCGCGCACCGGGGCACCCGCAGCCAGCGCCAGCGCGCCCGCCGCCAGACCGAACACGATCGCCGCGCGGTTCACTCTCGAATCGTAGTGGACTTTGCGCGGCGTGCCCAGGGATCGCCCGGGCCGGTCAGCGGCCCGCATTTTTGACAGCTCAGCGCGTGTGGCCTAGTGTGCGACAACGTATGATTCCACTGCTCGGCAGCCTGGCGATGGGAATCTTTTCGGGTCTGATCTTCTGGGCGACGGTCTCGCTCGGCCGCACGGCTCGGGCACGGGTGAGGTGACCCCGAACCGCGGCGGTCGGTTCGTGTGCCTTCCGGGGCGCGTGATAGACTGCCGTCCAACTTCGGGAGCCATTCCGCCAGCAAAGGGGAGATGCCTTTGGAACCGCCTTCGACCGCCGCAAAGGCACCCCTGACGACGCCACTGCCCCCGACGGCGCCGGCGAGCGCGCCCGTGGTCACTCCCGCGCTCCCGCGCAAGCTGCGGTACGAGGACTTCTCGCTCGCCGACGTCACGGGAATCCGGAATCTGCTGCGCGGCGGGTCGGTCATCGACTGGCACCGCCTCTACTTCGTCGATCGCGACGAGGTCGACCGGTTTCTTCGGGTCAACGAGTTCGATCCGCGTGACGACGACGACATGCGCCGCCTGGCCGAGCTGCGCGAGCAAGCCGTCGAGTACCTGGAGCGCCACCTGGGCTTCCAGATCCCCGACGAGGTCGCGCACGGCGTGCCGCCGCGCGATCTCCTGCTGGTGGCGTCGCAGAAGGGCAAGCGGCGGACGTACGCCTGCATCGTGCTCAAGGTGATGCACGTCATGCATCACCTCGCGGGCCGCGAGCTGCTGACCAAGCTGCCGGTCTCCGCCGATCAGATCTTCCACCTGGTCGAGGAAAAGGTCCTGCGCACCGTCGAGGAGCTCAAGACCGTCGGGCTGCCCGATCGTCGAGTTCGAGTGGAGCCGCAAGCACGCCGACAGCCTGATCACCAAGCTGCTCGCGAAGAAGGAATCGATCGCCGCCGACGTCTACGACAAGCTGCGCTTCCGCATGATCACGCACACCGAGGAGCAGCTGGTGTTCGCGATGCGCGAGCTCATGCAGCGGCTGATCCCGTTCAACTACGTGATCCCGGGGCAGTCGGTGAACGACATCATCCGCATCCGCGAGACGCTCGACCGGTCGGCGGCGCTGCGCCGGTTCCTGCCCGAGATCACCGATCTCGCCGCGGTCGCCGCCGACAAGAAGCCGTCGCCGCAGAACGAGTTCTCCGGGCCGGGCTACCGCGTGATCAACTTCGTCGCCGACCTGCCGGTGCGCATCGATCGCTTCCTGTGCCGCTCGCCCGACGATCCGCTGTTCAGCGAGAGCGGGACCATCGTCTTCGTGCTCACCGAGTTCCAGATCATCGACGCGCGCACCGCCGAGCACAACGAGAGCGGCGAGAACAGCCACGACAAGCTACAAGGAGCGCCAGATGACGCGCGTGAAGGCGCGTCTCATGCACGGCATGAAGGACGAAGGCTGAGCGGGCCGCGCCCGGAACCCGCTCACCCTGATGCGCTCCCCCGCGGACAGGGGAGAGGGAAATGAGTGGGGAATGATTCGCGTTCTCGCCGAGTGACGGGAGAGGGAGATGAGTGGGGAAATCGGGCGAGCTTCAATTCATTCTCCCTCTCCTCCACGTCCGCGTGGAGGAGGGGGTCGGGGTGAGGACCCAGCGAGAGCCGGCTCCCCTGATTTCCTCTCCCACTCTGCTAGGAGGGTCGGGGAGAGGGCGGACTTCGGGCGAGCCTACCGTCGCCGCACCTTGTTTGCTAGGTTGGCACGCGTCAGCGACGCTCGCGCAGGCAGATCGGCAGCGGTAGCGGGCGCTGGCGCTTCCTCGGCGCCGAGCTGCGGAACGCCGTCCTTGAAGAGCACGCGTGTTGGCGAGCGTCGCCGGCACGCGCGGGCCGGGCGTGAGGATGCCGACCAGGTTGAGCGGATCGCAGGCGGAGAGGCGCACGATCTCGCCGCGCGCCGGCTCGCGTGCGGATCGCGCGCAGCGCCTCGAGGCCTCGGGCGCGGCGAACTGCTCGCCGACGAAGCCGGCGCACGAGGCGCCCGCCGCGCAGCTCGCCGCGCATCTCGAGGCGGCGGTAGACGCGCAGGAGGTCGCGCCAGGGCGGCGCGTGCGTCTCGCGCGCGAGCACGTCGCGGAAGACGACGCCGTAGCGCTTGACGTACTGGCGCGCGAGCGCCTCCGGAGCGTCGTCTTCCTCGGGCGGCGGCTGCGGCGCGCGCAGCAAGCGCCCAGCGGCCGGCGCCCGCGGGCGCACCGCCCGCGCGGCGAGCCCAGCGCGCGTGCCAGCGGGCGCGCGCGCTGCCGCGGCTCTGCGTCGCCGAGATCAGCGCGCGCAGCCCGGCGAAGCCGTCGCCGGTGACGCGGCCCGCGCACACCAGCTCCCAGAGCGCGTCCTCGACCTCGGCGCGCAGCCGGTCGCGCGCCCTGGACGATCTCGTCGAGGAAGCTCGCGCCCGCCGTCGCGAGGAAGCGCAGCACGTCGCGCGCCGGCGCCGAGAGCGCCGGCATCGGCGCGTCGAGCGTCGGTGTCGCCCGGGCACGCAGCAGCCAGGGCAGATCGCGGCGCCGCACGAGCGCGATCGGCGCCGCGCGGCTGGGCGTGCCGCGCCGCCTCGCGCGCGCGCGAGGCGGCCCCACGCCACCTCGCCCGACAGGCAGAGCGCGTCGAGCCACGCCGTGTCGTAGCCGGCCACGCGCGCCGGCAGCACCTCGCGCTCCCACGCGCCGGCGGCGATCTCGAAGCCCTGGAGCTGCGCGATCGACCTGCGCCAGCGCCGCCGCGCCCCTGCAGCTGCCGTTCCCGGGCGCACGTGCTGCCACGAGAACAGGAAGCGCATGAAGTCGGCCGCGGTCACCGGCTCGATCTCGCTGCGCAGCCCGTCGAGCATGCGCCGGTTGATGCGCGCGAGCAGGCGCCGATCGCACCACTGCAGCTCGTCGGCGTTCGCGACCGGGCCGCCGCCCGCGGCGAGCTCGGCGGTCACGAAGCGCCCGCGCAGCACGTCGCCCTCCATCTCGACGCGCGCCAGCGCCGCCTCGACGTCGGACGACGGCACGATCCAGGCGCGCGCGCGAGTCGCCGACGCCGTCGTCGGGCCCAGCAGCGCCAGGTGCGCGCGCACGAGCTCGGCGAGCGCGCCCTCGCGCTCCGACCAGGCCGGCGCGCGCCGCGCGGGCGGCGCGACGACGTCGGGCACGAAGCGCAGCTCGGGCCAGATCGGCCGCCGCCAGCGAGCCGCCGCTCGGCCGCGACCCAGAACGGACGTCGATCCGCGCGGCTCGCTCGCCGAGCTCGACGCCGCGCCGCGCGCCGCGCGCCTCGACGCAGCGCGCTCGAAGAGCGCGGTCCCAGCCGCGCGCCTCGCCATCGGCCGCCGGCAGCGCGCCGAGCTCGAGCAGCAGATCGTGCAGCTCGTCGGCGTCGCGCGGATCGGGCTGCGCCTCGGCGACGACCTCGGCGACGCCGTTCGGGGTCGAGGCCGCCGATGCGCTCGATGACCTCGGCGGGCAGCCCGCGGCGCACGGCGACCGCGCGCGTGCGCCGCTCCTCGAGCGGCGCGTCGTCGAGGAACGCGTACGGGTTGGCGTTGAGGATCTCGTGCGAGAACACCGACGGCTCGGGCGGGTCGCGCGCGAGCGTCTCGATCTCGCCGCGCGCGCAGCGTCCGTCAGCATGCGCCTCGAGGCCCTCGGCGTCCATCGCCTCGATCGAGGCAGTCGCGGATCGTCTCGCGCACGAGCGGGTGATCGGGGATCTCGATGGCGCCGCCGCCGTGGTTGTCCTGGCACGCGGTCTGCGCGGGGAAGACCGCCGCGAGCAGATCCTCCGCGCGCATGCGCTGGAGCGGCGGCGGCACGCGCTTGCCGCCCTGCGTAGCGCAGCAGCGCGAGCGAGCGCGTCGCGTTCCAGCGCCAGCGCGTCTCGAACATCGGCGCCTGGATCGGCGGCCTGCGTGAGCAGCTCGTCGACGTCGTCGGGCGCGCAGCATCTCGAACACCGTCTCGAGCGGGAAGCTGTGCTGCGGGCCGAGCGACAGCACGATGCCGTCGTCGGTGGCGGCGGCCTGCAGCTCGAAGTCGAACGAGCGGCAGAAGCGCTTGCGCAGCGCGAGGCCCCAGGCGCGGTTGATGCGGCCGCCGAACGGCGCGTGGATCACGAGCTGCATGCCGCCGCCTCGTCGAAGAAGCGCTCGGCGATGACGCGCGTCGTGCGTCGGCACGCGCGCCGAGCGCGGCGCGCCCGGCGCGCCAGGTAGTCGCGCACCAGCTCGGCGCCGCGCCGGTCGAGCGCGCGACCCCTCCATCAGCGCACGGCGACGGCGATCCTCGCCGCGCGTCGGCGCGCGCTCGTCGACCTCGGCGCGCAGCGCCGCCGACCTCGGCCGACAGCTCGCGCGTGCGCGCCGGCGCCTCGCCGAGCCAGAACGGGATCGTCGGCGGCTGCGCCGCGCGCGTCCTCGACGCGCACGCGCCCGGCCTCGACGCGGCGGATGCGCCACGACGAGTTGCCGAGCAGGAAGATGTCGCCGGCCATGCTCTCGATCGCGAAGTCCTCGTCGACGCGTGCCGATGAGCGTGCCCTCGGGCTCGAGCACGACGTCGTAGTTGGCGTTGTCGGGGATCGCGCCGCCCGAGGTGAGCGCGGCGAGCCGCGCGCCGCGCCGCCCGCGCAGCCTGCCGGTTCGACGGCGTCGCGGTGGAGCAGGGCGCCCGCGCGCCCGCGGCTGGTCGCGATGCCCTCCGACAGCATGTCGACGACGGTGTCGAAGTCGGCGCGCGCCAGGTCCGCGTACGGGCCCGGCGCGCCGGAGCGTGCGCGAAGAGCGCGTCCTCGTCCCACTCCTCGCAGGCGCAGGCGGCGACGATCTGCTGCGCCAGGATGTCGAGCGGCGCGTCGCGCAGCGCGATGGCGTCGAGCTCGGCGCGGCGCGCGGCGCGCACGAGCGCCGCGCACTCGACGAGCTGGTCGCGCGTCAGCGGGAACAGGCGCCCCTTGGGCGTGGCGCCGAAGCGCGTGGCCCGAGCGGCCGATGCGCTGCAGGCCCGTCGCGATCGAGCGCGGCGAGCCGATGAGGCACACGAGATCGACCGCGCCGACGTCGATGCCGAGCTCGAGCGACGCGGTCGCGACGACCAGCTTGAGGTCGCCCGCCTTCAGGCGCTGCTCGGCCTTGAGCCGCCGCTCGCGCGACAGGCTGCCGTGGTGCGCGGCGACCGTGCTCCTCGCCGAGCCGCTCGCCCAGGTGCGTGCGCGACGCGCTCGACGAGGCGGCGCGTGTTGACGAACACCAGCGTCGACCGGTGCGCGCGCGCCAGGTCGGCGACGCGATCGTAGATCTCGCCCCACTGCTCGTTGGTGCACACGGCGCCGAGCTCGTCGTCGCAGCACCTCGATCCCCAGATCGAGGTCGCGCCGCTGGCCGACGTCGACGATGGCGGGCGCGGGCCGCGCCGCCCCGCACAGCAGCCGCCCGCGACCGTCGAGCGGCCGCACCGTCGCCGACAGGCCGATGCGCTGCAGCGTGCGCGCCGGCCGCGCGTCACCAGCGCGTCGAGCCGCTCGAGCGACAGCGCGAGGTGCGCGCCGCGCTTGTCGGCCGCGACGGCGTGGATCTCGTCGACGATCACCGTGCGCACGTCGCGCAGCGCGCGCCGCCCCGACTCCGACGTCAGCAGGATGTAGAGCGACTCGGGCGTCGTGACCAGGATGTGCGGCGGCCGCTTCACCGCCTCGCGCCGCTCGCGCGCGGTGGTGTCGCCGGTGCGCACCGCCGTGCGGATCGCGCGGCGCCGGCAGCCCGAGCTCGGGCGCGAGCGCGCGCAGCTCGGCGAGCGGCTCCTCGAGGTTGCGCCGGATGTCGTTCGACAGCGCCTTGAGCGGCGAGACGTAGACGACCTGACGTCCGCGTCCGGCAGCTCGCCGCCCGTTTGCGATCGCCTCGGCGACGAGCCGGTCGAGGCACGCACAGGAACGCCGCGAGCGTCTTGCCCGAGCCGGTCGGCGCGGTGACCAGCACGTCGCGTCCCGTCGGCGATGAGCGGCCACGCCTGGGCCTGCGCCGGGGTCGGCGCGCCGAAGCGCCGCGCGAACCAGGTCTCGACCAGCGGGTGAAACATCCGTTCAGTATATGGATCGCGCTAACCCGGCGCGCCACCCCGGGTTTCGCTTGACGCCCCCACCCGGGTGCTTACTTTGGCGCCGTACGGCGGCTGGCAGTTAACCGCCCGGATTTGTTCACAAAAGAAAGAGCCGTCAGGCACGAAGGGAACCCCAATGGGCAAGATCATCGGAATCGATCTCGGTACGACCAACTCAGTCGTGGCAGTCATGGAGGGCAAGGACCCCAAAGTCATTGCCAACGAGGAGGGCGGACGCCTGACGCCGTCGGTTGTCGCGTGGGACGACAAGGGCGAGGTGCTGGTCGGGCAGATCGCGCGCCGCCAGGCGATCACCAACCCGGAGAATACCGTTTACTCGATCAAGCGTTTCATGGGCCGCCGCTTCGAAGAGGTGGGCGAGGAGATGAAGCGCATCCCGTACAAGGTCGTGCGCGGGAACAACGGCGAGGCGACCGTCGAGATTCGCGGCAAGAAGATGAGCCCGCCGGAGATCTCGGCGAAGATCCTGGGCAAGCTCAAGAGAGCGGCCGAGGACTACCTGGGCGAGAAGGTCACGGAGGCGGTCATCACCGTCCCGGCGTACTTCAACGATGCTCAGCGCCAGGCGACCAAGGACGCCGGCCGCATCGCCGGTCTCGACGTCAAGCGCATCGTCAACGAGCCGACCGCGGCCGCGCTGGCGTACGGGCTCGACAAGGGCAAGGACCACATCATCGCCGTGTTCGACTTCGGCGGCGGCACCTTCGACGTCTCGATCCTCGAGGTCGGCGAGAAGGTCGTCGAGGTCGTGTCGACCAACGGCGACACTCACCTCGGCGGCGACGACATCGACCTGCGGGTCATGGACTGGCTGATCGCCGAGTTCAAGAAGGACCAGGGCATCGACGTCTCCAAGGACAAGATGGTGATCCAGCGTCTGCGCGAGGCGGCGGAGAAGGCGAAGATCGAGCTGTCGTCGGTGTCGGAGACGGAGATCAACCTGCCGTTCCTCACGGCCGACGCCAGCGGCCCGAAGCACATGCAGGTCAAGCTGTCGCGCGCGAAGCTCGAGCAGCTGATGGAAGACCTGGTCAACCGAACGATCGAGCCGACCAAGAAGGCGCTCTCCGACGCCAGCAAGAAGCCGTCGGACATCGTCGAGGTCGTGCTGGTCGGTGGCTCGACCCGCATCCCGATGGTGCAGAAGCTGGTCAAGGAGTTCTTCGGCAAGGAGCCGCACAAGGGCGTCAACCCCGACGAGGTCGTGGCGCTGGGCGCGGCGGTCCAGGCCGGCGTGCTCTCGGGCGACGTCAAGGACATGCTGCTCCTCGACGTCACCCCGCTGTCGCTGGGCATCGAGACCCTGGGCGGCGTCATGACGACGCTCATCCCGCGCAACACGACGATCCCGACCAAGAAGTCGGAGACCTTCTCGACGGCGGCCGACAACCAGAGCTCGGTCGAGGTCAAGGTCTACCAGGGCGAGCGTCCGATGGCGGGCGACAACCGGATGCTGGGCAAGTTCGGCCTGGACAGCATCCCGCCGGCGCCGCGCGGCGTGCCGCAGATCGAGGTCACGTTCGACATCGACGCCAACGGCATCGTCAACGTGTCGGCCAAGGACAAGGGGACCAACAAGATCCAGCACATCACCATCACGTCGTCGTCGGGGCTGTCCGAGGCCGACATCCAGAAGATGGTGAAGGACGCGCAGGAGCACGAGGTCGAGGACAAGAAGCGGCGCGAGGCGATCGACGCGCGCAATCAGCTCGAGTCGCTGAGCTTCCAGGTCCAGAAGCACTTCGACGAGAACAAGGACAAGATCGCCGAGCCGGATCGCGGTGAGCTCGAGGCGGCGCTGAAGGACGCCAAGGACACGCTGGAGGCCAACCGCGATCCCAAGGAGCCCGACGCACTCAAGAACGCGTTCGAGCGCCTGCAGAAGGCGTCGCACAAGATGGCGGAGGCGCTCTACAAGAACGCGGCGGCCACCGGCGGCGACGGCGGCGGTGGGCCCGGCGCGCCGGGCGAGGGCGAAGGTGGCGAGTGGCACGCCTGGCAGCAAGGACGACGTGATCGACGCCGAGTACACGGACGCGCCGAAGAACACGTAACGACAGCTAGAAGAATGATGCTGAGAAGGGGGGCCTCACCGGCCCCCTTCTTTATTCGTCGTCGGTCTGTTGACCGATCCGATTTGCGCCGTTCAAGAGGTGGGGCCGGCCGGTCTGCGAGTTTTTTGACCATCGCCAGTGCCGCGCGGCGTCTCCCGCGGCGTTTCCGGTTTGCGGTGCGGAGGGGATTGTTCTAATTTCCGGGGCCCTCAGCTTGCTCCCGACGAACGGGCGCAAGAACTCACCGGAAGCGGAAGGAGACGAAATATGGCGATTCTGCGTCCTCTCAGGTGTGCCACGCCGCCAGCGGCTCGACTTGCTCCTTCCCGCGCGGCTCTGGCCCTGCTGCTGGTCGGCGCCGCCCTGTGCGCGCCCGCGTGCGGCGGCAAGGACGGCGCCAACGTCGGCGCGCTCTGTCCCGCCAGCCCGCAGCGCGCCACCGAGAGCCCGGCCATGGCGGCGACGGACTTTTGCCAGCTTTTCCTGCAAACTTGCAACGGCACGAACAACCCTCCGGGCGGCTACACCACCGAAGCCGACTGCGAACGGGCGTACCTCGGCCTCACCTACGAGACCACGCGCGAGTGCCGCTCGTACCACGTCTGCAACTCCGCCGCCTACGACACGCAGAACGTCCTCCTGCACTGCCGGCACGCCGTGGGCCTCGACATGTGCACCGATACGCCGGCCGGACCCTGACGGGTTGACCCGCGCGGGGCCCCGGAATATCTAGAGGGGGCCCATGCGCCCCATTCTCGTCAACATCCCGGCCAAGCTGCTCTTCGCCGTCGCCCTGGTGCTGGCCGTCGCGGGCGTCGTGCGCGACCTCATCCGGCGGCGGCGCGATCCCGACGCTGCCGCTCAGCTCGACGCCGCTCTACCTGCTGATCGGGCGCGGAGATCCTGATCAGGCTCAAGACCGACTCGCTGATTCCCAGCCTGGCCGGGTTTCAGCACCCCTGGACGCCCGTGCCGATCTACTCCTACGGCGTGATGCTGGGGACGTCGCTGATGGTCGGCTGGCTTCTGGTGATGCGCCTCGCGAAGCAGGACGGCATCGGGCAGGAGGCGGCGGCCGCGATCTACATGTGGTCCGCGATCTGGTCGATCATCGGCTCGCGCGTCCTTTACGTGCTCACGAACCTCAGCGACTTTCACAGCTTCACCGAGGTCTTCCGCGTCGATCGCGGCGGTCTGGTGGCGTACGGCGGCATGATCGGCGGCTTCCTCGCCAGCTGGTACGGATGCGCGCAGCGCGAGATTCCGCTGCTGCGCTGGGCCGACGTCGCGGCGCCGTCGGTGGTGCTGGGCACCGCGATCACGCGCATGGGCTGCCTGCTCTTCGGCTGCGACTTCGGCGCGCGCTCCGACGTGCCCTGGGCGATCCGGTTCCCGGGCCCGAACGCGATGGCGCCGCAGGGCAGCCCGGCCTGGCAGCACCACGTGCAGTCGACTTCGGTCTCGACACGGACGTCGGCGTGGTCGTACCCGGTCCACCCCACGCAGATCTACGAGTCGCTCGTCGGGCATTTTCCTGTTCGTGCTGCTGATGCTGCTGCGCCGTTACCGGCGGTTCTCCGGGCAGGTGTTCCTGGGCTGGGTGCTGGGCTACGGCATCTTGCGCCCGCTGATCGAGATCGTGCGCGACGACGACCAGCGCGGGAACATCGGACCGTTCTCGACGTCGCAGTTCATCGGCATCATCTCGGTGGTTCTCGGCCTCGCGCTGCTCGTGTCGCTCTGGCGCCGCTACCGGCGCGACCCGGCGTCGCTGCGGCTCTGGCAGCAACCGGCGGTCGCGGGCGGCGCGCCCGACGAGGCAGCCGCCTCTTCGTCCCGATCGGTTTCCAAGCGGCGGAAGCGTCGCTAGTGTCCTGTCTCAGAAATCCGCCGTGGCACCGAGGGCGTGAATGCGGCCCGATCGCGAGGCGCGAGGAGCGCGCATACTGGACGTACGTAAGTGACGAGCAACGAAGCGAGCGGGCCGCAGTCGCGCCCGAATGCAGGCGGATTTCTGAGATAGGACACTAGGTGCCGGCGCCGCTGCTCGCGTGCGTGCTCCTGCTGCTGCCGGCGGCGGGGGCCGACGCTCCTGTTGTTGCACAACCAATTGTTGCACAACCAGCGCCTGCACAGCCTGCGCCTGACCAGCCGGCGACGCCTCCGCTCGCGCCGCCGCCCGCTCCCGCCTCCGCGCCCGCGCCCAGCAGCCCCGGCGCGGCCGACGCGAGCGCCCCCGCGCCGCAGCCGACCCCCGAGGAGCGCCAGCAGGATCTCGAAGCGAAGTTGATCGAGCTGCGGAGCGAGCTCGACGGCCTCAAGAAGCAGCGCCAGGCCTGGGACGACCTCCGGCGCACGGTCGACGAGCTCGGCCCGCGTATCGACGAGCTCGCGCGGCGAGCCGAGCAGCCGCCGCCCCAGCCGCGGAGCTCGCCGCTCCGTCCCCCCGTGCCGCCGCGTCACGCGCTGGTTCGCACCGACGGGACCACGGTGTTCCTGCCGGAGGTGCGCCTGCAGGCCGGCTATGCGGGCACGCTGGTCGAGAAGGGCCCGGGCGCGACATCCGCGCCGGACACCTCGACCTTCCTGGTCCAGCACGCGGAGCTGTTGTTCGAAGGAAACACGTTCCACCACAGCTTCGAGTACCGGCTGCTCTTCGACTTCGTCGACCCGCAGGTCCTCAAGGACGCGTTCGTGCAGTGGCGGCACGGGAGCTGGATCGCGGTGCGCGTCGGCCAGTACAAGCTGCCGTTCGGGTTCCAGCGTTACCTGCGCAGCACGTACTACGACTTCGTCGATCTGAGCGAGGCCATGACGGCGTTCAGCCTCGAACGCGACGTGGGCGTGATGGTGCTCGGGCGCCCGCTCGGCGGCCGGCTGCAGTACCAGCTGTCGGTCACGAACGGCGCCGGCGCCGGCAAGCTGAACGAGAACCGCGATCTGGCCTACACGGCGCGCGTCGTCGCCGCGCCCTGGGGGGCGCTGCCCGATTCGGAGGGCGATCTCGTCGGCCAGCCCCGGCCGCTGCTGTCGATCGGCGCCGCCGGCTACTTCAACCTGGTACCGACCGACATCATCGAGCGCACCGGCAATCCGCAGGCGAACACCGACGTCGACAACAACCGCCGCGTCGACAACGTCGCCGTCTGGCAGGGCGCCGTCGAGCTGCGCGTGCACTTTCGCGGTGCGGCGCTCCAGGCGGAGCTGTTCCGCCGGCTCGAGCATCCCGGAGCCGGCGTGGCCGACCGCACGTTCGCCGGCGAGTACCTGCAGGCGAGCTACTTCGTCGTCCCACACTTCCTGGCGGTCGACGGGCGCGTCGAGCGCACCGACCTGCCGCTCTACGGCGCCACGCTGGCGCAGCGCTACGCCAGCGGCAATCACATCGATGGGCAGACGGCGGGGGTCAGCGCCTTCCTGCGCGGGCACGATCTCAAGATCCAGGCCGACTACACCCACCTGCGGACCATCGGCGTGGCGCTGCCGGGAGGTATCTATTCTCCCGACAGCCATCGCTTGCGGGTGACCGCCCAGCTGATGTTCTGATCGGCGCCGGGGCCTTAATGGTATAAGGCAGGCCTTCTGCGGACCGAGGAGAATAGATATGAGTCTCAAGCGTAGCCATTCGGGTGGAAAGAGCTCTTTTGGAGGGAGCGGAGGAGACGCGGGCGCCAAGGTCGATCGGCAGGAGCTGTTCGACGAGCTGAAGCGGCTGGCCGGTGCCAACGACTCGTTCACACCCGTCGATGTCGCGCTGGCGATCGGCGCGGGCGAGCCGCAGGTGTCGAAGTGCCTGCTGGGCCTGGCCGCCGAGGGCTACCTGGAAAAGGTCGAAGTCGGCCGCTACCGCGCGACGCTGATGTCGGACATGGGCCAGGCCGAGTTTCTGAAGGCCTTCGCGCGCGCGTCCAAGGTCGATTCCACGCGGCAGCGCGATCTCTCGGAGATCGGGCGGCTCAAGCAGAACAACGATACGATGCGCCAGCGGTTGCTGGCTGCGATCGCGGAGCGCGATCACTACCTGGCCGTGCTCAAGACTCACGGCATCGATCCCGGACCGCCGCCGGCCCCCGCCCCTTCCGCATCGGCGAGCGGCGAGGCTGCGCCTGGTCCGGCCGGTCTGGCGGTTCCGTCGCCGGAGTCGGAGCGGCTTCCGTCGGGCCCGGGTGATTCCGGTGGACACGGATCGGCGGGCGAGTCCACAGGCTCGTCGTCGCCGGCTCCGTCCGAACCCGGCCACTAACCTCGCGCGCGGGCGATGCGCATCACCCTGATCCGCCACGGCGAAGCGGGCGAGGACGCCCCGCGTGACGAGGAGCGGTCGCTGACCAAGGGCGGGCGCACCCAGGTTCGCCGGGTGGGCCAGGCGCTGGCGCGCGCGGGCGTGCACTTCGGGGCGATCATCACGAGCCCGCTCGTGCGCGCGGTGCAGACCGCGGAGATCACCGCGGCCGCCGTCGGCTACCGCGGGCGCGTGCTGGTCTCGGATCGGCTGATCCCCGATGCCTTCCCGGCCGGCGTGATGTCGCTGGTGGCCACGCTGGCCAACGCCGGCAAGAAATCGGTCGCGCTGGTGGCGCACGAGCCGGTGCTGTCGCGCGTGGCGGCGCTGCTGCTGCAGATCGGCCGCTTTCCGGCGCTGCGCAAGGCCGAGGCGATCCGCATCCGCCTGCCGGGCGGCGCCGAGCACCCCGGCACCTTTCGCTGGCGGATCGATCCCAGGACGGGACGCCGCCGTCGCCGATGACGATGACGATGACGATGAGCTGCCGGACGATCTCCTTGTCTTGCTCCTGGTCTTGCGCGCTGGCCGGCATCGTCGCTGGCCTCGCCGCGTGCGCGGCGCCGCCGCCGCTCGCGAAGCCGCAGATTCCGACCCGCCCGCTGGATCTGCAGATGCCGCTCGAGGCGCCCGACGAGGGGACGATGTCGCGGCTGCCGGCGGCGTGGGACGCCGAGGTGGCGGGGGCGGCGACGCCGGTCGAGACGGGACCGCTCCAGGGCCCCGGCAACTTCAACGAGCTCGACGGCAATCTGGCGTCGGCCTACGCCCGCAGCCCGTACATCATCGCCGACGGCAGCGACGCCGACCGCAAGCTCACGACCCGCTTGCCCGCGGATTCGGCGCGGCCGTTCATGGAGGCGGGCAACAAGTCGTTCGGCGACGGCCAGCTCGACGAGGCGCTGCTCAACTATCGCAAGGTGATCGAGCACGATCCGCTGTACGCCAAGGCGTACTTCTACGTCGCCGAGATCGAGAGCCAGCGCCGCGATCTCGACGCCGCGACGGCGTGGAACGATCGCGGCCTGCGGCTGTCGGCGCGCGACGCTTACGGCCTCGGGCTGCGCGCCGAGATCCTGGCGGCGCAGGGACGCGACGAGGTCACGCGAGCCGCGCTGGCTTACGCGCTGGCGCTGGATCCGTTCTCGCCGCGCGCGCTCAAGCTGCTGCAGCGGATGGGCGGGCGCACGCCGGGCATCGAGCCGCCGATCTTCGTGCAGCTGCGACGGGCGGCGGGCGCGCCGCCCGTGCTGGTCGCGCGCGGCGGCGGCAATCCGGCCTGGCAGCGCTACGCGGTCTGCCGCGCGCTGCTGGCCTACGACCGGCGCATCCGCGGCGAGTTCATCCAGTCCCAGGCGCAGGCGCGGTCGCCCGGCGCGCTGTCTCTGGAAGAAGAGACGACATGTGGGTACATGGCGACTGCCGCCTATCGCGGGCTGCGCGGCGCGGGGCCGCCGGACGCCGATCTCGAGCGCTGGTCGCGCGCCTATGACGTGAATCTTCTGCGGGAAGCCGTGATTTACGAGACGATCGGGTGCCGGCGGCCCGAGGTCTTGCCGCTGCTCACCGACGATGCGCTCGGGCGCATGGCCGAATATGTGCGTCTGTTCGTGCTGTCGCCGGGTGGCCCGGGAGGAACGGCGCCGCGGAAGTGAGTCGGCGTGAGCGGTCGTGAGCGGCTTCCCCCGATGGCTTTCATCGCGGGGGATCTGGAACCGTTCGGCGGTTCCAGGTTAGGATATTTGCACCATGGAATCAGGGGAGGGTCGCGGGCTGCCAGACGACACCGGGACCCAGACGCAGCCGGCGATCCCGCCCGAGAGCGACAGGGAGCAGAAACGGAACCGCGCCTACCTGGTCGTACTCGCCGGTGTCAGCGCCGGTGAGATGTTCAAGATCGTCGCCGAGAAGACCCTGATTGGCCGCGGCGCCCACGTGTCGTTGCGCATCACCGACGACGGTGTGTCGCGCGAGCACTGCCAGCTCGTGCGCGAAGGGGAACGCATCGTGCTGGTCGACATGGGGTCGACCAACGGCACTTACTGCAACGGCGCACGCGTCGATCGGCGCGAGCTGGTCGACGGCGACAAGATCATGGTCGGGTCGACGACGATCCTCAAGTTCACCTACCAGGATTATCTCGACGAGGTGTTTCAGCGCCAGATGTACGAGTCGGCGCTGCGCGACGGCCTGACCAAGGTCTTCAACCGCCGCTACTTCACCGATCACCTGGAAAAAGAGTTCGCGTACGCTCTGCGCCACGAGACGCCGCTGGCGCTGATCTTCATCGACATCGATCACTTCAAGTCGATCAACGACAACAACGGGCACTCGGCGGGCGACTTCGTGCTGTCCGAGCTGTCGGCGATGCTGACCACGATGCTGCGCACCGAGGACGTGCTCGCGCGCTTCGGCGGCGAGGAGTTCACGATCCTGTGCCGGGGCACCGACCTGGCGGGCGTCAAGGTCGTCGCCGAGCGGCTGCGCTCCGCGATCGATCGCCGCGCGTTCGAGTTCGGCGGCACGCGCATCCCGGTCACGGTCAGCGTGGGCGTCACCGCGATCCCCGACTCGACGATCAAGGACGCGGCGGCGTTCCTGGCCGACGCCGACAAGGCGATGTACGAGGCCAAGCGCTCGGGCCGCAACCGCGTCTGCGTGCGTACGCGCGACGAGATGACGCCGACGCCGCAGCAGCGCCGCTAGTGTCCTGTCTCAGAAATCCGCCTGCATTCGGGCGCGACCGCGGCCCGCTCGCTTCGTTGCTCGTCGCTTACATACGTCCAGTATGCGCGCTCCTCGCGCCTCGCGATCGGGCCGCATTCACGCCCTCGGTGCCACGGCGGATTTCTGAGACAGGACACTAGCTGGCCACTGCGCCAGGCGCGCGTGCCGGCAGGCGCATGGCGAGCAGGCCGGCGCCGATCATGCCGAGCGCGCCCAGGTAGTACGGCGCGCTCGGGTTCAACGCCTGATAGAGCACGCCGCCAGCCGCGGGGCCGAGCACACGCGCCAGCGCCGAGGCGGACTGCAGCGACCCGAGCGTCACGCCTTGCGAGTCGGCGCCGGCGCGTCGCGAGACGAACGCCGGCAGCGTCGGCGTGCACAGGCCGTTGCCGAACGCGATGAGGCCGGCCGATCCGAAGAGCCCCGCCAGCGCGAATCGTCCCATCTGCGGGCAGAAGCCGAGCAGGCCGAACGCCAGCGCCTGGAAGAACATCCCGGCGCGCAGCAGCCGCACGTCACCGTAGCGGCGCGACAGCGGTGAGATGAGGCCGCCCTGAACCGTGGCGGCCACGATACCGACCAGGCCGAAGATCCGGCCAGTCTCCCAGTCGTTCATGCCGAAGCGGTCCTCGGTGAACAGGCGAAAGGTCTGCTCCATGCCGGCGAACCAGAAGACCATGCTGAAGTTGATCGCGATCGCCTGGCCCACGCCGGGCAGCGCGATGGAGGCGCGCAGCTGCCTGAAGTCGAGCGGGCTCATCCGCCGCGTCGACTTGCCGCGGGCCTCGCGCGGCAGCGACTCGGGCAGCGTCACCAGCGCGAAGACCAGGTTCACGACCGACAGCCCGGCGGCGACGAACGCGGCCAGCGCGCCGGGGCGGCCGTGGATCAGCACGCGGCCGAGCGCGCCGCCCACGAACGGTCCGATGATGAAGCCGAGGCCGAAGCCCATGCCGATGATTCCCATGCCGCGCGCGCGGCGCTCGGGCGGCGTGACGTCGGCGATGTACGCCTGCGCGACCGCGATGTTCGCGGTGGCGATGCCGCTCCAGAAACGCGCCACGAACAGCAGCACCAGGCTCTGCGACAGGCCGAGCAGCGCCATGCCGGCCGCGGTGGCGGCGATGCTCCAGATCAGCACGGGCCGGCGGCCGATGCGATCCGAAAGGCGGCCCCAGATGGGGATGAACAGGAACTGCATGAGCGAGTAGGCGACTGCCGGCAGCGTCGCGACGAAGTCGCTGGCGCCGAGGTGCCGCGCCACGCCGGGCAGGAACGGAATCACCAGGCCGAAGCCGAGCAGATCGAGAAACACCGTGAGGAACAGCGTGCCGAGCGAAGCCTTGCGCATCGTCGGAAGGCTATCTATCGCACGGAACCGACCGGGTCGTGCCAATCGATTCGCGGCGCCACCAGGCGCCCGTCGCGCGTCGCTCGCTGCGCGTCGTGAAGTGGTAGCGCCAGTACGCGATCCGCACCGCGTCGGGGTGGTCGGGCAGCGGTGCGGCGAACAGCGAGCCGACCGCCGCCGGATCGTTGCACAGCCGCTCGATCAGCATGGCGACGTACGACGGTTCGCGGCTCTGAAACCGCAGCCCGTAGAACCAGAGCTGGAAATCGACGCGCGGCTGGTGGGGCGCGACGAAGTCGGGCGCGCGCGCCGGATCGCCCGGCTTGTGGCGCAGGTCGTGCGCGGTCCAGGTCGGCGTCTGCCCGCCGTCGGCGCTGGTCTGGAATTCGGGCTCGATGCGCTCGCGCGTGATCGCCTGGAACAGGTGATAGGTGTTGACCAGCCGCAGCGACTGGTTGACCTCGAGCAGCTTCTGGAACGTCAACAGGCGGCCGCCGCCGACCTCGGTGAATTCCCACAGTCCCTGCAGCAGCGACACGAAGATGAACAGCGCCGCGCCGAAGCGCGCGGCCTTGGTCGACGGGAGCGCCAGGGCAGGGGCCGGCGCGCCGGCGTCCCTGGATTGGCGGCGCAGGGCGGTCTGGGCAACGACCTCGCGAACGACGGCGGGCAGGAAGCGCGTGAGCCGTCCGAGCGCTCGGCCCGCTCGCTCGACGTCGCCGTCGTCGAGCAGGAAGACGTGCAACGCGAGCGCGAGGTAGCAGAAGAAGCCGTAGTTCGCGGTCGCGATGTTGAGGAGCTGAAATCCGGTGAGCAGCGCGGCCGAAAAGAGCCGCAGGCGCCGCGTGCCGAAGATCGCGAAGGGGACGACCAGCTCCAGCGCGAGCACGGCGCGGCTCTCGAAGTGGTGCCAGGCCTCCGGCAGGTTGTGCGCCCACCAGCCGAGCCAGGTCGGCAGCGGCGCGGTCTCGTAGTAGTACGTCATCGCGCTGCCGTCGTGCCAGTCGCGGATCGGCGACTGCCACTTCGCGATCCCCGACTCGAAGTAGAGCTTGAACAGCACCACGCGGAACAGGAAGTGAACCAGTGGGGACGCGCGGTCCGGCGGCAGGAAGCTGGCGAGCAGGCCGCATTCCAGCAGCAGGTTGTCCCACTGGAACGAGAGGAACGTGCGGGACGCGGTCGCGTAGCTGAGGTAGAGCGCCGTCGACAGCGCGAAGCAGAGCCGCGGCCGAAATCCCGCCAGCGCCGCGATGGCGAGCAGCGCCCCGGCGACCGTGCCCGCGATCAGCGCGGCGTCGCTGTGAACCCACCAGAGCACCGTCGGGAAGTCGATGAACGAGACGTCGCCGCGCGCGCGGATCGCTTCGATGAAATCGGCGATCGGCATGAGGCCGCGCGAACCGATCAGCAGGCGCACCTGACAGCCGAGCGAGATCCAGGCGACGAGAAAGATCAGCGCCAGCAGCCGGCCGTAGAGGTTGCCGGCGCGCGCGCCCGAGCCGGCGCCCCAGCGGCCGTGCGGCGCTGCGGCCGCCGGGGCGGGCGGCGGGCTTCCGGGTGGTGGTGCGGGCGGCGCGGCGAAAGTCACGCGGGTCGTCTTCTCCGAGGGGCTCAGCCGCGCGCGCCGCTGCCGCCTGCCCGGCGCAGCGCCGCCTGCGTATGGGTGACGACGCTGGAGACGGCGCGGCCGGCGCCCGCGGGGAAGTCCTCGCGGCGCGCGCCGGTCATCACCTCGAGGCACGCGCGCACCGACTGCGCCAGCGCTTCCAGGTTGTATCCGCCCTCGAGCAGCAGGACCAGCTTGCCGCCGCAGTGGCTGCGCGCCAGCTCCGCCAGCGACGTGCACATTGCCGCGAAGCCGCGCTCGGTGACCACCATGTCGGCCAGCGGGTCGCGCGCGTGCGCGTCGAAGCCGGCTGAAACGATGACCAGGTCGGGACGGAACGCTTCGCCCGCCGGCAGGAACAAGTCGTGAAAGACCGCGCCGTAGTCGGCGTCGCCCTGGCCCGGCGGCAGCGGGCAATTGACGGTGTAGCCGGCGCCCGCCCCGACGCCGACCTCGTCCGACGCGCCGGTGCCGGGGTAGTACGGGTACTGGTGCGACGAGAGATAGAGCACGTCGCGCCGATGCTCGAAGACGTGCTGAGTTCCGTTGCCATGGTGCACGTCCCAGTCGAGCACCATCACGCGCTCGGCGCCCAGGCGCCGCGCCGCCTCGGCCGCGATGGCGGCGTTGTTGAGCAGGCAGAACCCCATCGCGCCCTGCGCCTCCGCGTGGTGGCCGGGTGGGCGCACCAGCGCGAACGCGTTCTGCGCGCGGCCGCTCCAGACCTCCTCGACGGCGCCGACCGCCGCGCCCGCCGCGAGCATCGCCGCGTCGTAGCTCCCCGGCGACGTCGTCGTGTCGGGGTCGAGCGCGACCGCGACTCCGGCGAGCGCGCGGAGCTGCGCGAGGTAGGGCGCGCTGTGCACGGCCTCGACCTCGGCGTCGGTGGCGGCGCGCGGCGTGCGCATCTCCGTGCCCGCCACGGGCCGCGCGGCGAGATCCGCGAGGATCGCCGCGAGCCGCGCCGGCGATTCGGGGTGTCCGGCGCCGGGCTGATGCTCGAGAAAACGTGGGTCGGTGAAGATCGACGTCGCCATGAAGCCCTCCCGGTCTCGTCCTCTATCCAATGCCGGTCAGATGAGAAAACGCCAGGACGCGGGGAACGCCAGGATCCGGATTATAGAGAGTCCGGACTTGGCGTTCCTGGCGTCCTGGCGCTTGAGTGAACGGCAATTGCTCCTAGTGTCCTGTCTCAGAAATCCGCCTGCATTCGGGCGCGACTGCGGCCCGCTCGCTTCGTTGCTCGTCGCTTACATACGTCCAGTATGCGCGCTCCTCGCGCCTCGCGATCGGGCCGCATTCACGCCCTCGGTGCCACGGCGTATTTCTGAGACAGGACACTAGCTCGGCGCGTGCCCGGCCGGCAGATCGAATTGAAAAGACGCGCCGCCGCCGGGCGCGTCGGTCACGCTCACGTCGCTGCCGTGGTCGCGCACGATCTCGCGCACGAACGCCAGGCCCAGGCCGGTGCCCTTCTCGCGCGTGGTGAAGAACGGCGTGAAGATCTTCTCGCGCAACGCCATCGGAACGCCGGGCCCGGAGTCGCTCACCTCGATGCGAACCTTACCATCGCCGAGCGCTCGCCCCGCCAGGATCACCCGCGGGCGTTCGCCGGCGGCGCTGGGGGCGCTGCGCGCGGCGGCGACGGCGTTGCGCGCCAGGTTCAGCAGCGCGCGGCGCAGCTGCCCGGCGTCGGCGCGCACGGTGACGCCGGCGGCGGGCGTGTCGACCGCCAGCGCCGGTCCGCCCGGCGCGCCGTCGCTCACCAGCTCACGGATCTCGTCGAGCAGCGGGCGCAGCGTGACGTCACCGAGCTCCAGCGGCGGGCGGCGCGCGTAGTCCAGGAACTCGGTGACGACGGTCTTGAGGTAGCCGATCTCGCGCTCGATGCGCGCGACCTCTTGCAGCCGATCCGGTTCCCCGCCGAGCGCGTCGCGCAGCAGGCCGGCGTAGAGCTCGAGCCCGCCGAGCGGATTGCGGACCTCGTGCGCGATGCCGGCCAGCATCATCTGCAAGCCGCTCGTCGCGCGTCTGCAGCGCCGCGCGCATCTCGTCGAGAGTGGTCGCCAGCGATCCGATCTCGTCGCGCGTCTCGATGGGCACCGCCGTCGCGAGCTGGCCGCGGCCGATGCGCTCCGCCGCGCGCGCGAGGCGCCCGACCGGGCCGGTGATCCGGCCGGCGATGAAGATGATCACCAGCAGCACGGCGGCGACGGTGATCGCGCTGGCGGTCACCAGCCAGCGGCGGAAGGCGGCGAGCGCCACCAGGTAGTCGGCGCTCGCTTCGACCACGGCGAAGCCGGCGACGTTGCCGGCGCGCGCGGTGTTGCCCGCGCCGATCGCGGCGTATCCGCGCTTGTAGGGCAGGCCGTCGTGGCCGGTGAACAGCGGCGACGCGATCGCCGTGCCGGTGCTGGCGCGCGCGATCTCGGCGCGGTCGGCGCCCAGCTCGTACGCCTGGGCGCCCAGATCCCAGCCGGCCGTCGCTGTCGCCGCGGGCCGTGAGATCGGCGGCGACGATCGCGACGCGCCGGACGTCGAGGCTGCTCGCGCGCCAGCGCCAGCTTGCGCCGGATGTTGGCGTACGTGAGGGAATCCTCATCGCCCGGCTGCAGCTCGCGAATCTGCTCGGGCAGCACCATCATCGCGACCGCGGCCGCCGCCGTGGCCAGCCGGCGCCCGAGCTCATCTTCGAGTGTGCGCTGCGCCACACGATGGGCCAGGAATCCGAGCCCGCCGAGGGCGACGACGGTTGGCAGCAGGGTCGCGACGAGCAGCTTTGCCAGCAACCTGCGAGACGGGCGCCCGGCCATGAGGTGTGCGCAGTCTACCCCGGCATGCGCCTCCTCCGCGCGGGTGGGAGGCACTCGTCCAGAAATCGGGACAGAGCTGGCCACGACCTGGGCGAGGCTCAGTTTCGGCGCCATATTTGACGATGCCAATCGGCGTTTCGTTTTCCGCCTGGGGAAAGGGGCATGACCATGCGCACGATGAGGCTTTCGATTGTTGCGTCGTTACCGCTGCTGCTGCTCGCGTCGCTCGGTATCGGCGGGGCTGGTTGCGGGCACGCGCCGGAGCCAGGGGCGCCGGGCCAGCCCGTTCCGACAGCGCTGCGCTCGCAGCGGCGGCTGTCTTACATGCTGGCGACGCCGGTCGCGATCACCGCCCGGCCCGATCGCAGCTACGCCGTGGGCCTGCCCCACGAGCTGCGCAAGCAGGTCGCGCAGGACATGCGCGAGCTGGGGCTGGAGGTCGATCGCAACGCCGCCGACGGCCACGACCTGTCGGTGCACCTGTCGGTGAGCTTGCAAGCGGTCGGACGCCTGTCGCGCGCGCGCGCCGCGATGTACGTGATCGCGGCCGACGGCCAGATGCTGGAGCAGATCGACTCCGACGAGATCGTCGAGGCGCCCGATCGCATCGCGGGCGCGCTCGCGCGTGGCCTGGTGGCGCGCCTCGCGCGTTCGCCGCGCCCCGCGGAGTACGCCGATGCGATCTACGGTCACCGCCTGCGGCCGCTGCGCGACACCGTGGGGCGCCACGCTTATGGGCGCGTTCAGCTACGGCGACGGCATGCCGCCGGCCGAGGCGTTGAACCTGGCGAACAAGTACGGCGTCTACGACACGACGCTGCGCGGGCGCACCGAGCTGGCGCCGCCGGTGGAGGCGCCGGCGCCGGCGCGCGCCGCTGCTCGCACGGACATGCAGCGCGGGCAGGTGCTGCTGGATGAGGGGCGCCCGCGTGACGCCTACGCGGCGTTCGAGCAGGCGTATCTGCAGGACGACGAGGTGGAGCCGCTCTTCGGTCTGGCCGAGAGCTTGCTGCGCGCGGGCGCGCGGCAGGACGCGCTGATCTTCTACCGGGCCTATCTGCGCCAGGCCGAGCCCGGCTCGCCGCTGGCGGCGCGGGCCGTGGCGCAGGTGAGCGCGATAGAGTCCGCGCCCAAGCCGTTGCCGTAGCCCCTCGCGCCGGACCTCCTCACCCTTACCCTCTTCTCCGCGGACGGAGGAGAGGGAATAAGAAGGGGAAAGCCGAGGCTCACATCTCCCTCTTCCCGCGGACGGGGCCGAAGGCATGAGAAGAACAGCGGCCTTGCTCCCTGATCTCCCTCTCCCAGTCCGCTCGAGAGCGTCGGGGAGAGGGCACGCCTGGCGAGAGCCGAGGCTAGCGCTTCGAGAACTGGAAGCGGGCGCGGGCGCCGCGCTGACCGTACTTCTTGCGCTCTTTCGCGCGCGCGTCGCGGGTCAGGTAGCCGGCCTTCTTGAGCGCGCCGCGGTACGCGGGGTCGACCTTGATGAGCACGCGCGAGATCCCGTGGCGGATCGCGTCCGCCTGACCCGAGAGGCCACCACCCGAGACATTGACGAACACGTCGAAGCGGCCCGAGGTCTCGGTCAGCTCCAGCGGCTGGCGGAAGACCATGCGCGACGTCTCGCGACCGAAGTAGTCCTCGAGCGTGCGGCGATTGATGTCGATCTTTCCGGTTCCGGGCTGCATCCAGACTCGCGCCACCGCGTGCTTGCGGCGGCCAGTGGCGTAGATACTTTTCTGAACGTCGGGCATTTCGGCAGGCTCCGGATTGAAAGAATTAGGTGAACGTGAGGGGCTTGGGCTGCTGTGCGGCGTGCGGGTGGTTGGCGCCGACGTAGACCTTGAGCTTCCTGTAAATTTGGCGGCCGAGCGGACCCTTGGGCAGCATGCCCCAGACGGCGCGCTTCACCAGATCCGCCGGATGGCGCTGCAGCAGCTGCTGCGCGGTCTTGGTCTGCAGACCGCCCGGGAACAGCGAGTGGTCGCGGTAGAGCTTGGTGTTCCACTTGTTGCCGGTGAGCTGGATCTTCTCGGCGTTGATGACGACCACGAAATCGCCGGCGTCGGCGTGCGCGGTGAACGTCGGCCGGTGCTTACCGCGCAGGACGTCGGCGATCCTCGTCGCCGCCCGACCGAGCGTCTTACCGCCGACGTCGGCGACGTACCAGGAGTGCTGGAACGAGGAATTGGCCTGAAAAGTAGAGCGATTGCGTACGGCGCTGACCGGCATGGAGGGGGCTTTTTACTGGAGCGACGGGCCTTTGTCAACCCGCTGGCGGCCCGAAAGTGGCGGCGTTCAGCGCGCCGGGAGCGCGGCCGGGGCCGGCTGGGCCAGGAATCGCCCGATGGCGGCACAGGCGGCCGCCGCGCGCTCGTCGGACTCGACCAGGGCGAAGCGCACGAACCCCTCGCCCCCGGGGCCGAATCCGACGCCGGGCGAGACCGCGACCCGTGCCTCCGACAGCAGCGCCGCCGCGAAATCGACGGCGCGGCGGTGGCGGTGCGCCGCCGGCAGCGGCGCCCAGACGAACATCGACGCGGTCGGCATCTCCACCGGCCAGCCGGCGGCGGCGAGGCCCTTGACCAGCACCTCCGCGCGGTGGCGGTAGCGCGCGCGGTTCTCCTCGACGTCGGCGTCGCAGGTGGCGAGCGCGGTCGCGGCGGCCAGCTGCGTCGGCGCGAAGATGCCGTAGTCGAGGTACCCCTTGATGGTCTGCAGCGAGCCGACCAGCGCGTCGTTGCCGACGCAGAAGCCGACGCGCCACCCCGGCATGGAGTAGCTCTTCGACACCGTGAAGAACTCGACGGCGACGTCGCGCGCGCCCTTTACCTGGAAGATGCTGGGCGCGGGACGGCCGTCGAACGCCAGGTCGGCGTAGGCGAGGTCGGAGATCACCCAGATGTTCTCGCGGTCGGCGAGCCGCACGACCTTTTCGTAGAACGCGAGATCGACCGTCGCCGAGGTCGGGTTGTGCGGGAAGTTGACGATCAGGCCCTTGGGTTTGCGCGGCGAGCGCGCGAGCGCGGCCTCGATCTCCTTGAAGTGATCCTTGCCGGGCCCGACGGCGACCGGCACCGGCTCGCCACCCGCGATGATCACGCCGAAGCGGTGGATCGGATAGCACGGGTCGGGCGACAGCACGCAGTCGCCGGGGCCGACGAGCGCCAGCAGCAGGTGCGACAGGCCCTCCTTCGCGCCGATGGTGATCACCGCCTCGCGATCCGGATCGAACGTCTGTCCGTAGCGGCGCTGATACCAGTCGCAGATCGCGCGGCGGGTTTCGGGCAGCCCCTTCGACGGCATGTAGCGCTGGTTGCCGGGGCGGCGCGCCTCGTCGACCAGGCGGTTGATCACCGAGTCGGGGCTCGGCCCGTCGGGGTTGCCGAGGCCGAAGTCGAACACGTCGTGTCCCTCGGCGCGCAGCTTCGACTTGAGCTCGTCGACGGCGGCGAGCACATACGGCGGCAGCGACGCCAGACGAACGAATGAACCAAATTTGCCGGAGACCGGACCGGCGGCGGACGGGGGCATGAGGGGCGTGACATTACGCCGGCCGGGACGCGGATGCCAAGGTCCAAGCGAAGTGATAGATGGGGTTCGATGACGACCGCGCGCATCGAGATCCCGCGCGACCAGGACGACGTTCAGGTCCGCGTCGCGCCTGACCGCGTCGTGCGCCTCACCAACCTCGGCAAGCTGTTCTGGACCGACGAGGGGATCACCAAGCGCGATCTCATCCAGTACTACGCCGACGTCGCGCCGGCGCTGCTGCCGCACCTGCACGATCGCGCCATGGTGATGAAGCGCTATCCGCACGGCGCCGCCGGCGACTTCTTCTTCATGAAGCGCGCGCCCGAGCCGCGGCCCGACTGGATCGAGATCTGCTCGATCCACCACAGCTCGGGCAAGGTGATCGACTTCCCGATGATCCAGGACCTGGCGTCGCTGCTGTGGGTCATCAACCTCGGCTGCATCGATCTCAACCAGTGGTACGCGAGAAGGACGACGTCGATCGCCCCGACTACCTGCACTTCGATCTCGATCCGGTGCCCGGCGCCGACTTCGCGCGCGTGCGCGAGACGGCGCTCGTGCTGCACGAGGCGCTGGACAGCCTGGGCATGCCCAACTTCGCGAAGACCACCGGCTCGAAGGGGATCCACATCTACGTGCCGATCGTGCGCGGGCCGACGCAGAAGGACGTCTGGTCGGTCGCCAAGGCGCTGGCGGTGAATCTGGAGCAGCGCCACCCGAAGCTGATCACCGCCGAGTACAAGATCGCGAAGCGGCCGCGCGGGCGCGTGCTGGTCGACTACAACCAGAACGCCTGGGGCCGCACGCTGGCGTCGATCTACTCGGTGCGCCCCAAGCCGCGCGCGCCGGTGTCGACGCCGGTGACCTGGGACGAAGTCGCGGGCGGCATCGCCATCGACGACTTCCGCATCGACAACGTGCCGGCGCGCATCGCCGCGCGCGGCGATCTCTGGGCGCCGCTCCATGCGGACCGTGGGCGTTTCGACCTCGGCGTGCTGCTGGGCGGATGAGCGCCCATTCGCGTTCGTCACCCAGCACCGCTTGACTGAACGTTAGTTCAGGCTAGGCTTGTAGCCGCCATGAAGCCGGTGCCGCTGTCGAACCCGCCCAACCCCTGGGCGACCACCGAGGTCGAGTACCTCGACGGCGCGCCCGAGGTGCGGCTCGAGGTCTACGAGGACCACACGCGCCAGATCCTGTCCAAGAACGACAGCCCCGACGTCGGTTTCACCTGGAGCGTGAATCCGTACCGCGGCTGCTTCCACGCGTGCGCCTACTGCTACGCGCGCCCGTCGCACGAGTACCTGAGCTGGGGCGCGGGCACCGACTTCGATCGCAAGATCGTCGTCAAGCCCGAGGCGCCCGCGCTGCTGCGCGCGGCGTTCGCGAAGCGGACGTGGAAGAAAGAGACGGTGATGTTCAGCGGCGTCACCGACTGCTACCAGCCGCTGGAGGCGTCGTACCGGCTGACGCGCGGCTGCCTCGAGGTGTGCGTCGAGTCGGCGAATCCGGCGGGTGTCATCACCAAGTCGCCGCTCATCGAGCGCGACATCGAGGTCCTGGCGGAGCTCGCGCGCGTGGCTTCGGTGCACGTGAGCGTGAGCATTCCCATCTGGGATCCGGACAAGGCGCGCGCGATCGAGCCGTACGTCGCGACGCCGTTGCGGCGCATCCACATCATCGAGAAGCTCGCGCGCGCCGGGATCGAGGTCGGGCGTCAACGTCGCGCCGGTGATTCCCGGGCTCAACGACCAGGACATGCCGCGCGTGATGACCGCGGCGCGCGAGGCCGGCGCCACGCACGCCGGCTTCGTGCTTCTGCGCCTGCCGGGCTCGGTCAAGGCGGTGTTCGAGGAGCGGCTGCGCGCGAATCTACCGCTTGCAGGCCGAGCGCGTCCTGCACCGCATCCGCGAGACCCGCGGCGGCGCGCTCTACGATCCGCGCTTCTCGGTGCGCGGGCGCGGCGAGGGGATCTACGCCGAGGCGATCAAGAGCCTGTTCCAGTCGACGGCGGCGCGCCTGGGGCTCACGACGCACCACTGAATTTCTTGTTTGAAGCGCCGGGTCCGGACCGGAGATTGAAGCGCCAGGACGCCAGCGGGCCGGATCCGGACTATTCGAATCCGGATCCGGACCATTAATAGTCCGGCCCCCTGGCGTCCTGGCGTCCTGGCGCTTCAAGTTCCGGGGATCTCGAAACGCAGCAGCGTGACGCGCAGGCCGCCGTTCGAGAGCGGCGTCGCGGCGGCGACCGGCAAGCGGATCGATTCGGCGAGGTGGCGATCGGCGACCAGCACGCCGGCGCGCCAGCCGCGAAAGTGCGCGCGCAGCACGAAGCCGATCTCGCGGTAGAGCAGGCCGAGCGTGCGCGGATTGCCGACGCGCTTGCCGTAGGGTGGGTTGAGCACGACCAGGCCGCGCTCGGCGGTCGGTCGCGCGTCGATGAGCTCGCGGCGTTCGATCGTGAGCTCGCCGGCGAGCCCGGCGCGCTCGGCGTTGCGGCGCGCGCTGTCGACCGCTTCGGCGCTGCGATCGGCGCCCGTGATGGGAGCGTGGGGCGCGCCCCGGCGCGCGGCGATCGCGGCCTGCGCCTCGTCGCGCATGCGCTGCCAGGCCTCCTCGTGCGCTCCCGCGTGCAGCGGCCACTCCTCGAACGCGAATGCCCGCTCGAGCCCGGGCGCCATTCCCAGCGCCTGCGTCGCCGCCTCGATCGGGATGGTCCCGGCGCCGCACATCGGGTCGAGCAGCGCGAGCGCCGGCTCCCAGTCGCACAGCGCCAGCAGCCCCGCCGCCAGCGTCTCGCGCAGCGGCGCCGCCGCGTTCTCCTGCCGCCAGCCGCGCCGGTGCAGCCGCTCGCCCGACGAGTCGATGCTGACGACGAAGCGATCCTCGGACCCGCGTAGCAGGACGGACTGCACCGGCGGCGCCTCGCCGTCGGCGGCAGCCGTCGCGCTGCCGTCGCCGGACATGCCACCGGCGTTGGCGCCGCCGCGCCCGTGGCGCGCGAGCCGGTCGGCGATGCCCAGCTCGACGGTCTCGGCGATCGCGCCGGTGTGATAGAGCCGGCAGCGCGTCGCGCTGGTGCTGACCTTGATCGCGCGCCCCGGCGCGATCAGCGCCTCCCACGGCAGCGCCGCGATGCCGTGGCGCAGCTTGCCGAACTCGCGCGCGGTCACCTCGCCCACGCGCGCGAGGACGCGCGTCGCCGTGCGCAGGATCAGATTCGCGCGATACCCGACCTCGGGCGCGCCGTCGAGCTCGACGCCGCCGTCGACGGCGCGCACGTCGGTCGCCTCGGGGATCGCGGCCGCGGCGCGCGCGGTCACCGCCTCCAGGCCGGGCGCGGTCACCACGAACCAGCGCCGCGGCTCCGCGGGCGCCTCGCGGCGTGTGGCGCTGGGACGCGGCGGGCGGCGCTCTCCCGGCTGCGGCATCGTCGCCGGCCGCCCGTCGAAGCGCAGGTGCGCGAGCACCTCGACGGTGCCGCTGCCGCCCGGCACCGGCGAGTCGCGTGCTCGAGCACCGTGAATCCCAGCCGCTGCGCCTTTTCGCTCAGCCGCTCGAGCGCCGCGCGGCGGAGCGCCGGGTCGTCGACGCTGCCGCTGTCGGACTTGCCGGCGCGCAACCGGCTCTCGGGCAGCTCGAACTGCGGCTTGACCAGCACCACGCCGTGCGCGCCGTCGCGCAGTCGAAAGGCCAGGCCGCGCAGCATGGTGCGCGCGGCAACGAAGCTGACGTCGACCGTGAAGAAGTCGAACGGCCCGGGCGCGATCGACAGCGACAGCGTCGTCCAGTTGGCGCCTTCCAGGCTCTCGACGCGCGCGTCCTGCCGCAGCCGGGCGTCGAGCTGGTCATGGCCACTGTCGACCGCGACCACGCTGCGCGCGCCGTGGCGCAGCAGCGCATCGGTGAAGCCGCCGGTCGACGCACCGACGTCGACGGCGCTGGCGCCGCGGACCTGCGCTGCGACCGCGAAGCGAGACAGCGCCGCCTCGAGCTTGCGGCCGCCGCGGCTGAAGGCCTCACCCGGCGCGTTCTCGGCGCGCGCGCCCACCGGCGACCGGCCGGCGTCGCCGGTGCGGGGCTCTCGCTGTGCGCGTGCGCGCGCTCGATCGGGCCGGCTCAATGCCGCGGCACTATGCGCGCGCGGAGGTCAGTCGGCCAGCGGATCCAGCGCCGGCATCGTAGTGCGGCCGAGGCAGTCGGTGCACAGGGGAAGGCAACCGGCGCGCGGATCGCGGCGCACCTCCCGGGTCGTCGCGCACGCGACGCACTTCTCCGCTTCCGTGGGCTCGTCGTCGGTGAGCCCCGCCGAAGTCAGCGCTTCCATCGTGATCATGCCGACGAGAAACGCGCCGGTCACGACCGGCAGGCAGCCGATGTCGTTCTCGGCCATGATCTCGACGGCGTCCTGCAGCGTGGTGTCCGGCCCTACGCACAGCACCGGTGAGCTCATGCACTCGCCAACCAGCGCGTCGCGCGCCGCGGTGCGGAGATCCTCGCGGCAAACGATCCCGGTGAGCGTGCCGTTGTCGAGCACCAGCAGATGCTCGATCCCGTTCTCACGCGCCAAGCGCTTCGCGGAAGCGACGACCGTGTCCGGCGTCAGCGTGTAGAGCTCGGTTCCCATGATCTCGGCGACGCAACACGATCCAACGTCTTCAGACGTGAGGTCCATCGGGCACCCCCTCCTGGAACTATGTATCGGCACGTTTGGAAAAAAAGCGGAGTGAGATTCCCACCCCCACTTTTTTCTTGTTTCCAGCCGGCGGCCCCGCGGTTAGAGGCCAACCGCAAATCAGCCGTGTCCCGAGCGTTCCTGAATCAACTCGACAATCAATCGCCGTGCCACGTCGCAGAGCGCCCAACGCCGCGTGTTGGACGCGGAGCGGCCGCCCCGGCGGAGAATCGCGTAACTCGGCGGCGTGCGTCGCGTTACGAGTGGGTCATCGAAGTTGCAGGAACCCACGTGTCCCCACTGCTACCGATATCCCCGCGCGGTAGGCGGGACACTCACGGATGCGTTACGTCCCCACGCAACGGATCGGTCGGCATTCGGCTGAGCTGTTACCGACCGGGAACCACCCCCGTAAACGGGCCGCGCCTAAGTCGGCGTTTCGGTTGAGTGCCCCGCGCGCCTCAGCGGCTGGCACGGCTTTGGTATTGGAAGGCGCTTGAAAAATGAGCTCGCCTAGTTAAAAACAGCGCCCCGGCTGCTGGCCTCGTCGAGGGGGAACGGGGCGGGGGAGAGGTTGAAGCCGGGGCGCTGTTTGGATCCCACGTGATGTCGATGCGGTCGGATCCCACGAACACGGAATCGGAGAGCTCGCGCGGAGGACCCAATGTTCAAATCCAAATCGACCGACACCGATCCTGTTCTCCTCGATCTCACCGTGCGCCCCGTGGCGCAGCACCCGCCCGCGACGATCGGGGGCCTGCATTGCTTCGTCGACACCGACGAGCTGCGCCGGCTGCTGTGCTTGATGGCCGGCACCGAGCTGCTGAGTGAGCTCTGTCGGAGCCTGCGCAAGTCCAGCTCAGCGCGAGAAGTGGCGCTGCCACCAGTTTTTCTTTGATTCGGGCGGCGGCACCTAACGGCGGCTGGCGCTGGCCTTGGCGTGGGCGCGCGCTTCAGCGACACGTGGATCGAACGCGTGGAGCTGGCGATCTGTACGGTTCTGACCGTCGGGAGATACCCGGCCTTGGTGAAGGTCAGCTCATAGGAGCCGGGCCGGAGCTTGAGAGAGATCGGCGTGACGCCGTACGAGCGGTGGCGCGTGCTCACCTGACTGCCGTCGGGATCGCTCTTGACCGCGACCGAGATCTGCGGTTTCTTGTTGGCGCCCGCGCCGCCCTTGTCGCTTGGGTCGCGCGTTTCCTTGTCGTCGTCGTCGTCGTCGGACTTGTCGTCGCCGCGGGCGGCTTCATCGGCTGCGCTTGCGCCGGTGGCTGCCGCTGGTTCGGGCTTCGCCGCGGCCGGTCGGCCTCGGGAGCCGGCGCGGGTGTCGCGGTCGCGATCTCGTCGCGCGCGCGTGACGCGTCGGGTGCCGCTGCCATCGCCCGTGCTGCGGCGTCCGCCGCCGGGGTCGTGACGCTCGGCTGCGTGGCGGGTGCGCTCGCCGCCGCCGGTGCGGGCGCGGTCTCTGCCGTCGTGCCCGCGACTGGTGTGGTCGTGGTCGCGGGTGGGGTCGGCGGCGTCGCCTCCGCGGTCGGCGACGGCGCCGATGACGCACGCGTCACCGGTTCGTGCGAGCGCGCGAGCTGGACGGCGGCGACCGCGATCGCCAGCAACAGCACGGCGGCGCCGCCGCGCGCCGCGCGCTTGCGGAACGCGGCCGCCTGCCAGAACGGAAGCGGACGCAGCGACGTGACGTGGTCGGCGTCGCGGGCCGTCGGCGCGGCCGTCATCCCCGGCGGCGGCGGAGGCGGTGTTGCCGGATCGCGCGGCGGCGCGGCGACCAGCGCGGCGTCCGCGCCGTCGAGATCCAGCTCGACCCCCGACTCCGTGCCCGACGGGGCCGGCGGCGTCGCGGGTGGCCGGGGCCTGCCGGGCAACGGCGGCGGCGCGGTCGTCCTCACGGCCGTCATCAGCGGCGGTCGATCCATCACCACCGTGTCGGAGGCCGCCGGCGGCTGCGCACGCGTCAGCGGCGGCACGCCGTCCTTGGCGCTGAGATCCGAGAGCCACCGCGCGAGCTCGGTCTGCCCCACGGCGCGGAAGGCGACGCGCATCACCTGCTCGACGTCGACCAGCATGTCGCCGGCCTTCTGGTAGCGATCGGCCGGCGCCTTGGCCATCGCCTTGCGCATCACGCGGTAGAGCTCGGGGTTGAGGCCGGGGCGCGCGGTCTCGGGCGCGACGAAGTCGCCGGCGCGCACCTGCATCAGCGTCTCGTAGTCGGTCGGCGCATCGAACGGCGCGCGGCGCGCGATCATCACGTAGAGCATCGTGCCCAGCGAGAACAGATCGGAGCGCGCGTCGAGCTCGTGCCCCGAGGCCTGCTCGGGCGACATGAACGCGATCTTGCCCTTGATCAGGTTTCCCAGACTCTGTTCCTGCTTGTTGTGCGCCTTGGCGATGCCGAAGTCGGTGAGCTTGACCTCGCCATGCTCGCTCAGCAGCACGTTGTGAGGGCTCACGTCGCGGTGGACGATCCCCAGCGGCTCGCCGTCGTGCGACTTCGAGTGCGCGTAGGCGAGCGCGCGGCCGACCTCCGCGGTCACGTACAGCGCCAGCGCGGGCGGAACCGGAACGTTGGCCGCCTTGGCGCGCTTGAGCACCTCGTCGAGCGTCCAGCCGTCGACCAGCTCGAGCGCCAGGAAGTGACGGCCGTCGGCCTCGCCCAGATCCAGGACCTGGACGATGTTGCTGTGGTAGAGGCTCATCGCGATGTGAGCCTCGTCGACGAGCATGTGGCGGAACTGCGGGTCGGAGTAGAACGTGTTGAAGATCCGCTTCAGCACCACCATCTTCTCGAAGCCCGAGGCGCCGCTCTGCTTGGCGAGAAAGATCTCGGCAGTTCCGCCGTCAGCGATCTTGCGCAGGATCGTGTATCGCGATTGAGGGCTCATCACGGAGGCGAGGGGTGCGGCGAGACCCGCCGGTGGCGGTCGCGTGGGTCGTTGACGTCAGACCCTATCGTCAGAAGCTGGCATGGACACAAGGGTTTCCCAAGGCTTTCCCGAAGGCTTCCCAGAGGCTTCTATCGACGGGACCCGGCCGGATGCGCCCGGCGCGGCGCCAGAGGTACATGAACACGTTAGCACGCGACAACCTCTTGATAACCGCTGATTTGCACGCCATCATGGCAAGGTGACTCTCACTGGCCACCAGGGGCCCCGGGGACAGAGGAACTAGGCATGGGCAGCAAGACGGTGCTCCTCGTCGAGGATGATCTCGAGATTCGCGACATCCTGCAGGATGTCCTCGAGGCCGACGGGTTCGACGTTTTTCCTGCGAGCAATGGGAAGCAGGCGCTCGATTTTCTGAATCTCAACCAACCGCAGAAGGCAGACCTGGTCATCCTCGACCTGATGATGCCAATGGTGTCGGGGTGGCAGGTGATGGAACAGATGCACCAGGATCCGCGCCTTTCGCAGATTCCGATCCTGGTGCTGAGCGCGGTTGCGCGCGACAAGCCGGAGGGCGCGGCGGCGTTCTTGCGCAAGCCGTTCAACATCGACGCGTTCTGCGACGCCGTCCGCGATCACTTCTCGCGCGCTGAAGCGTCCACCTGAGCGCGCGGCCCGCGCGCGCGGATCGTTTTGTTCGTCGCCGCGGGTCGAGACGACGTCGCGACAAACCCACGGCCGCGTGTTACGGATGCAACGTGCCGCGGGCGAGTGGACCACGCAGCAGCACTTTGAGTTCTTGACAATAGGGTCTACTTTGTAGAAACGTAAGTCGGCAATCCGAGGGGGGCGGGTGGGAAAGGTGTGCCTTGAGGCTCCTCAGGAACGGTGAGCGGTCGACCCCGGATTTCAGGGCGCTTTTCGAAGCGACCCCGACGCCGTGCCTGGCCTTCAGTGTGCCGGAGCTGACGGTGATGGCCGTGAACGCGTCGTTTCTGCGCAGGGTCGCGCTTGCGGAGGAAGACGTGGTGGGACGCAATCCCTGCGAGCTCTTCGCCGGTCCGTCCGGCGCCGGGACGTCGGAGCTCGCGGGTCGGCTGCGCGGCGCCCTCGACCGGGCGCTGTCCTCGCAGGCGCCGGACGTGATGGCGATGGACACCGGCGGCCCACACCTGCGCCGTGGTGGGCCCACGGCCCCCGCTTCGGAAGCATCAGACGTCCGCCAGTGGACGGTGACGACGACGCCGGTAGCGCACGCCGATGGCGGCGTGGCGTTCGTCGTCCAGTCGTTCGAGGACGTGACGCTGGCTCGCTCGACCGAGGCGGCGATGATGTCGGCGACCGCGGCGCGCGACGAGGCGCAGCGCACGAGCCGGCTCAAGACGCGTTTTCTGGGCATGATCTCGCACGAGCTGCGCACGCCGCTGACCGCCCTCTGCCTGCAGGTCGAGCGCATGCAGCGCAACGCCGGCGCGCTGGACTACCGCCACCAGGAATCGCTGGAACGGATCGCGTTCTCCGCGGCGCGGCTGCGCGAGATGATCGAGACATTGCTCGAGTACGCGCGCATCGAGGGCGGGCACGTCGTGGTCAACACGGCGGCCTTCGACCTCGGCGACAGCGTGCAGAAGACGGTCGACTACCACCGCGACGAGGCGGAGCAACGCGGGCTGGATCTGCGTTGCTCGGCGTCCGAACCGCCGGCCCTGGTGTCCACCGATCGGCGCCTGGTCGAGCTGGTGCTGTCGAACCTCATCGACAATGCGGTCAAGTTCACCACCGGCGGCCGCGTCGACATCACGCTGGCGCGATCGCCAGACGGCGTCGCACCGGGTCGCGGTGTCGGATTCCGGCCCCGGCATTCCCGAGGTGCAGCAGAAGCGGATCTTCGAGCCGTTCGAGCAGCTCGATTCACGGTCGCCCAAGCTGCGAATGGGGGGCATCGGTCTCGGTCTGGCGCTGGTGCGTGACATCGCCGGCGCTCTGGGCGGGCGCATCGAGCTGGTCTCGAAGCCGCGCGAGGGAAGCACATTCACGTTCGTCATTCCTCCGGGAGCGCCCGAACCCGCGGCGCCGGCGCGCGAGCCCGGGAACGACTGAACGTGCCGTCAGTCCTGATCGTCGACGACGACCTCGATATCCGGCGCGAGGTCAGTGAGATCCTGCGCGAAGAGGGCTTCGACGTCCTGATCGCCAGCGGCGGCGCGGAGGCCCTGAAGGTTCTGGGATCGTCGTCGCCGCCGCCGGTGGTGATCCTGCTCGATCTGGTGATGCCACGCACCGACGGCTGGGAGTTCCGGCGCGCGCAGCTCGCGGACCCGCGGCTGGCATCGATCCCGGTGCTGGTCTTCTCGAGCTTCGACAGCGGTCCGCGCGACGTCGCGGATCTCCGCGCCGCGGGGTTCGTGACCAAACCCTTCACGATCGCCCAGCTTCTGGACGCGATCGCGCGGTTTCGTCAGGGTTGAGTTTTTTACTTCGGCCGCGGGCGCTTGGTTGAGCAGCGGGCCGCCCACCTCAGCGGCGGGCGCCTCGCGGGATCTGCCCGAGCCAGATGAGGCGCAGCCGTTCCATGAACGGCAGGTGGCGGGTCTCCAGCTTGGGAAAGCCCGTCACCGGCAGGTCCGTCCGCTCGGAGAGCCGTGTACCGGCAAACATGAGCGGTTGCTCGTCGTTCTCGACGGCCAGTGTCTCGTCATTCATCGCCAACTCCTGCTGGTTCTCATGCGAACTACTGCGACGCAGGTGCCGGTACCTCAGAACCCGGCACCGGAACCAGCGTGCGCCAACTGCATACGTAACGCAAGAGTAACGGACGGGCTCCCACATCTACGAACGTTGAACATTGGACGTTGGGATGGGAGCCCGTCGGCGCAGATGCTCGCTAGGCAGCGGCGAGCGCAGGGACTGTCAGCCAGGCATGGGCGGGCTTGGTCGGCTGGCCTTCGCGAGGTGCGAACGGTACGACGTTCGAGAGCAGCTGGGTCCACCCGGGACCGAAGTCGGCCTTCTCCGCCTGGAACGAGAGCAGGAACAGAGCACTGTGCTCGTTCAGCGTCTCGAGCTGGACTTGAAGGGGGTGCTCGCCTTTGGCACCCGTGAATTCACCGTTCACCTGGTAGACACCCTTGCCGACCGGAGAGGCGTTGCGTCCCCGGAAAGAGAATAGCGGCGCATCGTTGGCGTGGTCTGAATCCCGGGTGACACTGGTGGCATCGATTGCCAGGCGCACCTGAAGCTGATCCAGGTCGGGCCCCATCTGGACGCCCGACTCCCAGTCCACGAAGCGCCCGCTCAGCATCAGACCGTTGCCGGTGATGTCGAGGTCGATGCCAGACCCGAGGCGCTGAGCGCCGTCGTCGTGCGTGTTGTTTTCCATTTGCCACACAAGTAGGCACCGCGAGCGCGCCGTCTAGCGGCCGCCTCGAGCACCGCGAAACCGCGGGGGGTTCCGCGGTTTGTTGACGAGGCGCGGGCTGTGGTTACTTCGCCTATACCGAAATGGAAACGCAGGAGCGAAACGAGGCAGACGGCATCGTCTACGCCTGCAGCGCATGCGGTGCGAAGAACCGGATCGCCGGGGCGCGCGTCAACGACGACCCCCAGTGCGGGCGCTGCCACGAGAAGATCTTTCCGCGCCGCACGGTCGCGATCACGGACGACACCTGGCATCGCGAGGTCGAGCTCTCCCCGATCCCGGTGCTGGTCGACTTCTGGGCTCCGTGGTGCGGCCCATGCCGGGTCGTGGGCCCGATCCTGGACGAGCTCGCGCGCGAGCGCGGCGGCAAGCTGAAGATCGTGAAGCTCAACGTCGACGAGAACCCGCGGTCGTCGTCGCGCTTCGCCGTGCAGGCGATCCCCACGATGATCCTCTTCCGTGGCGGGCGCGAGCTGGACCAGATCCGCGGTGCGCTCCCCAAGCGCGCGCTCGAGGAGCGGCTCGCAAAGCTGATCTGAGCGCCTTGGCGGTCGCCCTGTTCTACGGGACGACCGCCTCGAAGGCGGTGACCGGCACGCGCTTGAGGTCGTTGATCTCGTCGTCCGACCAGCTGGCGTTCTGCTCGCTCTGGAAGTAGAGCGTGCTCGACTTGCCGCCATTGTCGGCGAGGATGAGGCCGTACTTCTTGAAGGCCTTGAGGAAGAGCTGCGCGGTCGGCGTGTAGCCGGTGATGTCGAAGCTCGCCTTCAGGCGGATGCGCAGGCCCATCGGTGGCGCGTTGGGATTGGTGGAGCAGCCGCCGCCCGGCACCGCTTCGTGGGTGGCCGGTGGGACCATGACGTCGCTGGTGCAGGGCAGGGTGAACCGGATGGCATGGGTGATCTGGCCCGCGAGGTACTCGGAGTAGCGCGCGAGCCCGGCATAGATGGGCAGCCCGCCGGCGTCGGCCGAGGTCCACCCGCTGGGGCGCTGGCCCTGGCTCTTCTTGGTCAGGTCCCAGTGCGCGCCGTTGGCGCAGGTCCACCCGTTCGAATAGTTGCAGCCGTAACCCTCGTAGAGCTGGCAGCTGCCCAGCTGAACCGCAATCATGTGGCAATCGCCGCTGCAATTCATGGCGTCGCCGCCCTCGATGATCGCGGTGGCGGGCGGCGGGAAGGGATAGGGGCCGGGATCGCTTTCGTCGGGGTAGGCGCTGAACGTGATCGGGAGCCCCGCCTGCGTCGCCGGAACGGTGTTGAAGGGGATGCCGAAGTTGCTGCCGAAGTCGGGGTGGATGTTGACCGCGCCGAGCAGAGCCTGAACCTTGGTGGTGTTGGCGGTGTCGACGGTCTTTCCCGACACGTCGGCGTTCCAGGGGTCGTCGTTCGTGAACAGCGGGCAGGTGCCGACGACGCCGCCGAGCCCGCCGCTGGTCGCGCCGCCCGAGCCGCCGCCGGTCATGCCACCGGTGCTGCCGGTCGCGCCGCCTCCGCCACCGCCGGTCGAGCCCGCGTGACCACCGCTGCCACCGCTGCCGCCGCCGGTCGAGCCTGCGTGGCCGCCGCTGCCGCTGCCCGCGTGGCCGCTGGCGCCGCCAACCGACGAGGAACCTCCGCCGGAGCCGCCGGAGCCGGTCACCTTGGTCGAGCCGGCGCAGCCGACGCCAATCAAGGAAGCCAATCCGGCGAGGACCAGGCCCGCGCGGCGGCTGAGGTTGAGGTCACACCAGAACTTCGATGAATTCCCCATGCGCCTCTCCATCGTAACCTGAGGCGAAAACTGAAAGAAAGAGCGCAGATCTGGCTCAGTTTCTCTTTCTGGCCGTCAAGCTCTTGCGGTCACGCCACCGCGAGCGTGATCAAGAGCTGGCCAGGGACGACCTGGCCTCCCGTGGCGCAGTGCACACCGAGAACGGTGCCGTCGGCGGGGGCGGCGACCGGCGTCTCCATCTTCATGGTCTCGAGAACGGCGACGCGATCGCCGGCGCGCACGCGGTCGCCGGGCTTCACCAGCAGCTGCCACACGCTGCCCGGCACCTCGGCGCGCACCGCGGTGGCGCCCGCGGGCAGCGCCTCGGTGGCGGCGTCGGCCGGCTCGGCGTCCGCGTCGGATGGTTCGGGCGGTTGCGGCATGGCCGCCCAGCGTTCGCGCTCGGCCTCGAACGCCGCCTGCTGGCGCCGCCTTGAACGCGTCGATCGACGCGGCGTGGTCGCGCAGGAACGCGCGGTAGTCGGCCAGGCGGAACGTCGTCTCCTCGATCTTCAAGTGTCGCCTGGCCGCGCGGGAACGCGTCGCGCACGTCGAGCAGCTCCTGCTCGCTCACCGGGTAGAAGCGGATCTGGTCGAAGAAGCGCAGCAGCCAGCGCGTCTGCCCGGGGAACTCCGCGGTCTCGTGAAACCGGTTCCACATCTGGCAGGTGCGGCCGACGAACTGGTAGCCGCCGGGCCCTTCCATGCCGTAGACGCACAGGTAGGCGCCGCCGATGCCGACCGCGTTCTCCGGCGTCCAGGTGCGCGCCGGGTTGTACTTCGTCGTGACCAGGCGGTGGCGCGGATCGAGCGGCGTCGCGACGGGCGCGCCGAGGTAGACGTCGCCGAGGCCGAGCACGAGGTAGCGCGCGTCGAAGACGATGTCGCTGCACGTCGTCGACGCTGGCGAGGCCGTTGATGCGGCGGATGAACTCGATGTTGCTCGGGCACCAGGGCGCGTCGGGGCGCACCGACTGCATGTACTTGCTCGATCGCGAGCTGCGTCGCCGGATCGTCCCACGACAGCGGCAGGTGCACGATGCGCGACGGGCACCTCGATGTCGCCGGCGCGCGGCAGCGCCGCCTCGGCCTCGGCGAGGAGCGCGAGCAGCCGCTCGCGCGGCAGGTGCGCGTCGTCGTAGTGGATCTGCAGCGAGCGGATGCCGGGCGTCAGATCGATGATGCCGGGCAGCCGCGCGGCGCGCCAGCGCCTGCATGCAGCGCGTGCACGCGGAAGCGCAGCTCGAGATCGAGGACCATCGGCCCGTACTCGACCAGGAGGTTGGCGTCGCCGGCCTGGCGGATAGTCACGACGGCGTCGCCGTCGGCGGCGCTCGGCGCAGGATCGCGCCCGCGCGATCGGCGATCTGATCGGCGCCGGACGCGCGCGCCGCGAGCGCGCTCGGCGCCGCCGGCGCGTCGAGCGACGCGATGCGCGCTCCTGCTGCGCCGCGCGCAGCGCGCGCGCCTCGTCGAGCGTGACGGCGCGCGAAGCGCACGCTGTCGCCCGGCCTTGAGCTGGCCCATCTTCCAGAGCTCGGCGTGCGACGATCGTCGCCGGGCAGACGAAGCCGCCGAGGCTCGGGCCGTCGGGGCCGAGGATCACCGGCATGTCGCCGGTGAAGTCGATGGTGCCGATCGCGTAGGCGTTGTCGTGGATGTTCGACGGGTGCAGGCCGGCCTCGCCGCCGTCGCGCGCGCGCCCACGCCGGCTTCGGGCCGATGAGGCGCACGCCGGTGCGGCTCGAGTTGTAGTGCACCTGCCAGCTCGGTCGCGAAGAACGTCGTCGATGTCGTCCGGCCGTGAAGAAGTCCGGCGCGCCGTGCGGCCCGTACAGCACGCCGATCTCCCAGTCGGTCGCGGAGACGCGGGCAGCGAGCTCGTGCGCAGCGGCGCGCCGGGTCGGCGCGATCGGCGCGCTCGGCCGCCGACGTGCAGCACGTCGCCCGGTGCGCAGCGCGCGGCCCGCCGTGGCCGCCGAAGCGGCCGAGCGTGAACGTCGCGCGGCTGCCGAGGTACTCCGGCACGTCGAAGCCGCCGCGAACGCGCGAGGTAGGCGCGGCTGCCCGGCGCCGCGCACGCGCCTGCAGGCGCAGCACGCTGCCGGCCGCGACCGAGAACGCCTGCCAGCGCGGCGCGGGCGCGCCGTCGAGCGTCGCCGCTCATGTCGGCGCCGCGTGAGCGCGACGACCGCGTCGCGTGTGAAAGCGCAGCGTCGGTCCGGCCAGCGTGCATCTCGAGCGCCGGCGGCGCCGTCGGCGTTGCCGACCAGCCGGTTGGCGAGCCGGAACGACGAGGTCGTCCATCGGCCCCGACGGCGGCACGCCGACGTCCCAGTGGCCGAGGCGGCCCGGGATAGTCCTGCACCGTGGTCTGCGTGCCGCCGTCGACCACCTCGATCGTCGCCGGCGCGTAGGCGAGGCCGTCGAGAAAGCGGGTGTGCACGGCGCCGGCGCGGAACGCGGGCGTGGCGATCACCTGGCGCAGGTAGGCGAGGTTGGTCTCGATGCCGGCGATGCGGCGTGGCGTCGAGCGCCGCCGCGAGCCGCTGCCGGCGCCTCCTCGCGCGTCGCGCCGCGCGCGATGATCTTCGCGAGCATCGGATCGTAGAACGGCGTGACCTCGGTGCCGCGCGTCGACCCAGGTGTCGACGCGCGCGCCGTCGGTCGGGAACACCACGTCGGTGAGCAAGCCCGGCGCTCGGCTGGAATTGCCGTCGCGGATCCTCGGCGTAGAGGCGCACCTCGATCGCCGCGCCCGTCGAGCCGCGGCGCCAGCGTGTCGAGCGGCGGCAGCTCGCCGGCCGCGAGGCGCACCATCCACTCGACGAGATCGACGCCGCGTGACCTCCTCGGTGACGCCGTGCTCGACCTGGAGGCGCGTGTTGACCTCGAGGAAGTAGAACGTGCCCGCGTCGGCGTCGAGCACGAACTCGACGGTGCCGGCCGAGCGGTAGCGCGCGGCGCGTCCCAGCGCCGCCGCCGCGCCGGCGAGCGCGTCGCCGATCGCCGGCGGCAGGCCCGGCGCGGGCGTCTCCTCGATCACCTTCTGGTTGCGCCGCTGCAGCGAGCAGTCGCGCTCGCCGAGCGCGAGCACGCCGCCCGCGCCGTCGCCGAAGATCTGCACCTCGACGTGGCGCGCGCGCTCGACGAAGCTTCTCGAGGTAGACGCCCGCGTGCTTGAAGTTGCGCGCGCCCGAGGCGCTCGACGGCCTCGAACGCGCCGGCGAGCTCGCTCGTCGCTGTCGCAGACGGCGCATGCCGATGCCGCCGCCGCCCGCGGTGCTCTTGAGCATCACCGGGTAGCCGATGCCGCCGCGCCTCGCGCGCGCGCGTCGTCGACGCTCGGCGAGCAGCCCGGTGCCGGGCAGCAGCGGCACGCCCAGCTCGCGAGCCAGCTCGCGCGCGGCGTGCTTGAGGCCGAAGTCGCGCATCTGCGCCGGGCGTCGGCCCGATGAAGGCGAGGCCCGCCGCCTCGCAGGCCTCGGCGAACGCCGCGTTCTCGCTCAGGAAGCCGTAGCCGGGGTGGATCGCCTCGGCGCCGGTCGTGCGCGCGGCCGCGAGGATGCGTCGACGTCGAGGTAGCTCTGCGCCGCGCGGCGCGCGGGCCGAGGCGCACCGCCTCGTCGGCGCACGAGACGTGCGGCGCGTGGCGGTCGGCCTCGGAGTAGACGGCGACGGCGCCGACGCCCATGCGGCGCAGCGTGCGGAGGATGCGGCAGGCGATCTCGCCGCGGTTGGCGATCAGGACTTTGCGGAACATCGTCGGGGCTAGCTCGCGGCGGATCCCAGACGAGCAGGCGGACCGGCGTCGGGTTGTAGGCGTTGCAGGGGTTGTTGAGCTGCGGGCAGTTCGAGATCAGCACGAGCACGTCCATCTCCGCGCGCATCTCGACGTAGCGGCCGGGCGCCGAGATGCCGTCGGCGAACGTCAGCCCGCCCTCGGGCGTGACCGGCACGTTCATGAAGAAGTTGATGTTGCTGGCCAGGTCGCGCTTGGTCATGCCGCGCCCGAGCTCGGCGAGCGCCAGCAGGAAGCTGTCGCGGCAGCTGTGCATGTACTTCTTCTCGAGCGCGTAGCGCACCTGGTTGCTCTCGGCCGAGCAGGCGCCGCCCGAGCGTGTCGTGACGGCCGCAGGTGTCGGCGACGATCGTCAGCAGCGCGCGCCCTTCGTTGGACATGAGGCGCGTGCCGGTCGTGAGGTAGATGCTGCCCTGCGCGCGGATCGTGTCGCACGCGCTGTAGCGCTCGTCGGGGTCGTGCGGCGTTGTAGAACAGCGTGTCGACGGCCTGGTTGCCTTCGAGATCGACGATGCGGAAGATCTGGCCGCGCCGCAGATCGTGCGTGAAGCCGCGGCCCGACGGAACGACCTCGTGCGAAGACCGCGCGCGCCGGATCGAGCGAGCTCTCTTCGACGCGAAGGCGGTCACGCAGTCGCCATGCGTCAGTCGTCGAAGTACGCCTCGGTGAGCGCGAAGCCGCGCGCGTTCTCGGGGCGCGAGAGGCGGCACGGATCGTCGTCGCCGACGAGCGCGGCGCGGCCGACGGTCGAACGTGATGTCCGGCGGCGCGTAGGTCGGTCGCCGGATCGAGCGGGTGCGGCGTGTTCGACAGCACGACCAGCGTGTTCATCTCGGAGCGCAGCGCGACGTTGCGGCCGGGCCGCGGCGGCTCGGCGGCCCACGCGAGCGCGCCGTCGTCGCCGACGCGCACCTTGACGAAGAAGTTCACGGCGGCGCCGAGGTCGCGCTTGCCGAGGCCGTGCTTGCCGAGCTCGACGAGGAAGTTGTCGCGCGTGTTGCGGTGGAAGTCGTTGCGCAGCTCCTGATAGCTGCCTTCGCCGAAGCGCGCGCGCGTCGCCGCCGCGTCGCCGAAGCCGGAGATCGTGTCGTGCCAGCCGCACGTGTCCTCGACGATCGAGCCAGGATGCGCCCCATGTCGGAGTAGAGCACGCGCCCGGCGGTCAGGAACGCGGTGTACTGCGCCTTCAGCGTGTCGGGCATGTTGTAGCGCTCGAGCGGATCGGCGGCGTTGAAGAACAGCGCCGCGACCGCCGCGCGCCCCGTCGGGTCGGTGAGGCGCAGCACTTGCCCGCGGCGCATGCGGCGCGACCACGCGCTGCCGCCGCGCAGGGTCTCGGTGGCGGCTCCGGGATCGGTGGTGATGCTGGTCCTGGTTGCGGTCATTCGACGTCGTCCCCCACGACGGTCATGCGTATCATGGGAATGCGGTCCTGTGCTTGCGCCGCCGGCGGGATGGATGAGCTCCTCCAGGTGCCGTCGCGCCGCCATGAAGGTCGGCGAGAGAAACTGCTCGGGCGTGCGCGGGCGCGGCACCGGGACCTCCATGATCTCGCGCACGCGTCCCGGGTGCGCGTCCAGCACGAGGATCCGATCGGCGAGATAGATCGCCTCGTCGAGATCGTGGGTGATGAAGAGGATGGTGACGTCGACCTGCTTCCAGATCTGCAGCAGGTACGACTGCATCTGCGCGCGCGTCTGCGCGTCGAGCGCGCCGAACGGCTCGTCCATGAGCAGGATGCGCGGCTGCGTTCGCGAGCGCGCGCGCGATCGCCACCCGCTGCTTCATGCCGCCCGAGAGCTGGTGCGGGTAGGCGTCGGCGAACTTGTGCAGGCCGACGAGCTCGATCCACGCGCGCGCCTCTTCCTCGGCCGACGCGCTCGAATGCTCGCCCGACAGCTCGAGGCCGAACATCACGTTCTTGGTGACGGTGAGCCAGGGGAAGAGCGTGTAGCCCTGGAAGACCATGCCGCGGTCGGGCCCGGGTCCGTGACACCTGCTTGCCGTCGAGCAGCACCTCGCCGCCGGTCGCGTCCTCGAGGCCGGCGAGGATGCGCACCAGCGTCGACTTGCCGCAGCCCGACGGGCCGATGACGCACATGAACTCGCGCCGGTGCGCGCGGAAGCTGACGTCGTCGAGCGCGCGCGTCGTGCCGCCGTCGCGCAGCGCGAAGTCCTTGACCAGCCCGCGCACCTCCAGGATGACCGGGCGCTCCTTGAGCTTGCGAAAGCGCTCGGCGACCTCGGGCGTCTGCTCGCGGTAGTCGGGCAGCCGGCGATGGTCGGCGAGCGGCGGGCGTGGAGTCGGCGCGGCCGCGCTCACGACGCCACCTCGCCCGCGCCGACGGTCGTGGCCGGCTCGTCGGTGACCTCGGCCGAGATCGCCGCCGCGGGAATGCGCCGCGCGCCGCGCTTGAACATCTGCACCGCCTGCGACAGCCAGCCGGCGCGCGACGTGCGCACCCAGGGGAAGAGCTGCCGCCCGAGCGACGCCAGGATCACGTCGGTGAAGAGGCCGATGAGGCCGATGATGATGATCGACGCGAACACGTTGTCGTAGGTGCGGTACTTCGCCTGCTGGTTGATGAAGAACGTGATGCCCGAGCTGGCGCCGATGAGCTCGGCGACGATCAGGTACGTCCACGCCCAGCCGAGCAGGATGCGCATGTCGCTGTAGAGATCGGTGATGATGCCCGGCACGACGACGCGCCAGAGCAGCTGGCGCGGCTTGGCGCCCAGCGTCTGCGCCGCCTCGAGCAGCGCGGGGTCCAGCCGCCGCGTCGTGTTCGCGACGACGAGCACCTGCTGGAAGAACGTCCCGATGAAGATGATCGCGATCTTGGGCGCGTCGTCGATGCCGAGCACCGCGACCGCCAGCGCGCCGAACGCCGGCGCCGGCAGGTAGCGGAAGAACTCGATGAACGGCTCGGTGAGCCGCGCCATCGACGGGAACGTGCCGCACAGGATCCCGAGCGGCACGCCGATCACCGACGAGAGCAGGAAGCCCCAGAAGATGATGCCGATGCTGTGCAGCAGGCTCTCGTGCAGCCAGGGCTCGTCGGGGCGCACCGGCGGCGTGGTGAAGCCGGTCACCAGCGCGCGCGCCACCTCGTGCGGCGCGGGCAGAAAGACCGGGTTCGGCGCCGTGCCGCGCGCGACGTGCCCGCCGCGCGCGGCGACCGCTTGATTCTCCGTGCGAAACGCGTCGCCCTCGACGAGCTGATCGCGCGTCATCCAGTCGATGTCGCCCGGGTCGGTGACCCGGATCAGCGGGTGCCAGATGAACGGCACGTAGCTGACCAGGCACCAGAGACCGAGCGGGAGCAGGAACGCGAGCGCGCCCAGGGTGAGCCGCCGCCGCGGCGGCAGCTCGCCGAAGGGCCGGAGCCAGTCACGCCGGCCGGCGGCCATGGTTATTGAGCGGCGGCTTGCAGGCGCGCCCAGCGCTTCACGCGACAGCGAGCCGTCGAGGTACTCGGCGACCGGCTGCGGTTTGGCGTAGACCTTGTTCGCGACGTTGAACGCGTCGGCGACCTTGCCCGACCCGTAGAGCGATCCCGAGGCCGTCCTTCTTGTCGAAGCGCGCGAGCGCCTCCTGCGGGCGTCAGGAAGTGCGTGCCCGGCAGGAACCTCGCGTACTCCTCGGGCGGCACGCCGGCGCGGCCCGCCATGATCTTCACCGCCTCGGCCTTGTTCTCGGGGTCGGTCACGAACGCGACGGTGCGGTTCCAGACCTTGACGACCTTGACCCAGTCGTCGCGGCGGGTCGACAGGCTCTTCGGGTTGACGCTCACCAGGTCGTAGATGAGCCCGGGCACGTCGGCGCTGGTGAAGATCGCCTTCGAACCGGCGACCGCCTTGAGCGCCTGCCCCGCGTTCGGCTGCCAGGCGCCGATCGCGTCGACGTCCTTCGACGCCAGCGTCTGCGCCGTCTGGTTCGTCGGCACGTTGACGAGCTTGACGTCGGTCTCCTTCAGGCCGGCCTTCTCCAGTCCCTTGAGCAGCAGCAGGTGCTCGACGAGGCCGATCTCGAGGCCGACCTTCTTGCCCTTGAGCCCCTTCAGATCCTTGATGCCCGGGCCGCGCGACGATCATGTCGTTGCCGTTGCTGTAGTCGGTGGCGATGATCCCCACGCTGCGCGCGCCGGGCGCGCCGGTGACCAGCGCGTCGCCGTTGGTCACCATCACGGCGTCGACCTTGCCGGCGGCGAACGCCTCCATCGACGGCGCGTACTCGAACCAGTCGAACTTCGACGTCGACGCCGGCTTCCTTGAACCAGCCCTTCTGGATCGCGATCTCGAAGGCGGTCCAGCCCGGCCAGTCGCTGTAGGCGATGCGCAAGGGCGGCTTCGCCGCGGGAGCGGGCGGAGGAGCCGGCGCCGGTGTGGCGGCCGGCGGTGGCGTGGCGGCGGTCTCCGTTTTCTGGCAAGCGATGCCGGTCGCCGCCAGGCCGATGCAAGCGATGCCGCCGAAGAGAAGCAAACCCCGAGCCCATGACCGTCGCGTTTCAGACCGCATGTGTCTCCTTCTTCGCCCCCGACCGCGGGGCGAGACAGCCCGCATAGTATCCGCGCCAGGTAAACGCCGGGTTTCGCCGAGACAAATACGTCGTAACTACGACCCGGGGACGTCTCGCTAGTGCAGGACGCCGAATCGCCGCAGCAGGAATGCTGCCGCTGCCAGCAACAGGGCCACGGTGATCACGTTCGTGATCGTGCGGCGCAACGGCGTCGCCGGCTTTGCCTTGCCCGAGCCGGTGGCGCTGTGGACGGTCGACCGGAAACCGCCGCGCAATCGTGTGAGCGCCCCACCGCCGCCCGACCGGGGCTTTCGCGCCTGCCGCTTGCGTCCCATCTGCCTCGTCCGCCCGCTCACCACTCGCCGCGGTTCGCGCGTGACGCCCACGGCTCGCGCTTCTCCAGCGCGTGCCCGCGCTGCAAGAGCTCGACCGAATGCCCGTCCGGCGACTTGATGAACGCCATGCGCCCGTCGCGCGGCGGGCGCAGCACCTCGATGCCTTGCGACTCGATGCGCTCGCAGAACTGGTAGATGTCGTCGACCTCGAACGCCAGGTGGCCGAAGAAGCGCCCGGTGGAGTAGGGCTCCTTCTGATCCCAGTTGTACGTCAGCTCGATCTCGGCCGGATCGGCCTCGGCGCCGCTGCCGAGAAACACCAGCGTGAAGCGCCCCGGCTCGCTCTGCTGGCGCCGCAGCTCGCGCAGTCCCAAAGTGCCGAAGAACTTCAGCGCGGCGTCCAGGTCGCGCACCCGCAGCATCGTGTGGAGGTATCGCATGGCGCGAAATCTACCCGGTCTCGCGCCGCAGGTCAGCCGGCACCGAGCGGCCCGTCGGTGCCGGCTCCGCGAGATGGCTACGGTATGAGGTTCAGGCAGCAGCCGGTGATGCAGCCAGTCCCCGTGGGACAAGCCGCGGGATCGATGCCGCCCGGCCCGCACGCCTGCGACGTCCCCGGGCAGACCGGCGGCGGAGGTGGCGGCGGCGTGCTGCCCGCGTCGACGATCCCGGGGCCGCAGTCGGCGGGCAGCGTCGGCTTGCCGATGCAGATCTCGCAGTGCTCGCAGGTGTTCGCGCACTGGGTGACCTGCGTGCACGGCGGACACGCGGTCGGATCGTTGAACTTTCCGGCCGTACACGTCGCTGCCAGGCGGATCGGGTTGGGTGCGCCCGGGATCTGACAGCAACCGAAGCAATCGCAGCCGTTCGGCACCAGCTTGCGGCAGCTGTCGATGCACGCTTGCGACTGCGAGCTCGACACCGAGCATTCGGTCGTGTGCTGGGCGGCGTACGTCGGATCATAGGGACAGCTCGCGCCTTGCGACAGCGGATCGCATTTGAGCTGCCACAAGCAATGGTCGTCGCCCATGCCCGAATTGCCGTCGAAGAAGCAGTCTTGCTTACAGGCGTCGACATTGTCGCCAGGGATGCCGGTCGCAAACGAGCTCTCGTCATTGTCATTGGGACCGACGCATTCCGGGTCGGCGTAGTCAATCAATCCGTCGCCGTCGTTGTCGATGCCGTCGCTGCACTGCGTGTGTCCAATGGTGAGCTTGCCGCCGGCGTCGACGCCCAGGGTCGAACCCCCGGTGCCGCCGTTGCTGCCGGCATTTCCGGCGCTGCCGGCGTCGGTGATGCTCCCACCGTTGCCGCCCTGGCCGTTGCCGGCGCCGCCCGCGGGGGCGTTCGAGTCATTGCAGCCGCTGGGGATGAGCTCGAACGCCAGCAGCGAAATCACGGTTGCGTACCAGAACGGGTTCCCGATCTTCATGGATGCTCCTTCACGCGACGCGCGCGCGGCCGCGCATCGGACCACCGGACAACGAGCCGGTGCCGGGATCGATGCAGAAAAATGAGAGCGGTATTTCGCCGCTGCTCGTATCGGAATAATCTGAAAAAGGTGTATCCCGACGACCCGGACGCTCGTAGCTCCCACGTGTCGGGCGCAACCACACTCGCGCCGGCTTCGCCCGTGGCGGCGGCGTCACCGCCGTCGCCCCGCGCCGCCGATCGCGAGGAGCAAGCGCTGATCGCGCGCTGCCTCGCGGGCGAGGCCGATGCCTTTCGCCCGCTGGTGCAGCGTTACCAGCGGCTGGTCTTCTCGGTGGCGTTGCGCATGCTCGGCGGCCGCGCCGAGGCCGAGGATGTCGCGCAGCAGGCGTTCGTCGACGCGTTCGACGCGCTGGATCGATTTCGCAGCGAGGATCGCCCGCACGCGTTTTCGACCTGGCTGGTCCGCATCGCCGTCAATCGGGCCAAGGACGTGCTCAAGTCCAGGCGCTGGAGCGAGGAGCCGCTCGACCGCGAGGTCGGCGGCGGCGAGGCGGCATTCGCGCACGAATCCGCCGACGCCGGAGGCGCACGCGATGCGCGCGGAGCAGGTGCGCCGCCTCGAGCGCGCGTTGCTGCGCGTGCCGATCAAGTATCGCGAGGTCTTGATCCTGAAGGATGTGGAGGAGCTGCCGTACGACGAGATCCACGCGATCTTGCGCTTGCCGATCACGACGCTCAAGATCCGGGTCGTGCGCGGGCGCGCGATGATGCAGAAGCTGCTCAACCAGCCGGACCGGGAGGACCGCGGATGAGCGCGGGCGCGCGCGAGCCGGAAGATCCGGGACCGATCCCCGACCTGGCGAAGCTGCGCGACGTCGGCGCCGCCGCCGTCGCTGGTCGCCGGCGTCATGCGACGCATCGAGGAGCCGCGGCCGCCCAGCTTGTGGCGCTGGCTGCAGCGGCCATTCGTGATCCGCGTGCGCCTCACGCCGCTCGGCGCGGGGGCGGCCACGCTGGGCATGGCGCTGGCCGCGGTGCTGCTGATCCGGGTCGCGGGCGGCCCGCGCGCCGAACCGCCCACCGTCGTCGCGGTTGTCGCGTCCGCGGTTGCCGCGCCCGCCGCCGCCAGTCCGCCGGTGCGCGTGCGCTTTCAATTGCAGGCCCGGGGAGCGCGACGGGTCGCGCTGGCCGGCTCCTTCAACCAGTGGCGCGCCGACACCACGGTGCTCGAGCCGGCGAGCGCCGACGGCGTCTTCTCGGGCACGCTCGAGCTGCCGCCCGGCGACTACGAATACATGTTCGTCGTCGACGGCAAGTGGATCACCGATCCGGCCGCTGGCGAGCGGCGCGACGACGGGTTCGGCCGGCAGAACTCCCTGCTGCGGCTGTGAGTGATGATACTCTCGACGCGCGGTGCTTCGCGCGTGCGTCGCTCTCTCACTCCTGGTGGTGTGTGGCGTCGCATCGGCGGCCGCTCCGGTTCATCTGGTCGGCGCAGCGGCGAGATGGAGGGGGCGACCGGGTACGACACCAACCTGTTCCTGCAGATCGCCGCGAGCCCCGACAGCCCCAACTATCACGCCTATCAGGGGGCGTTCGTTCGCCTGCATCCCGTGCTGGCCGGCGCCGGGCGTCGGCGCCGGGTACCGCGTCGAGCTGCGCTACGGGACCGATCTGATTCGAACCTTCGGCGCGGGAACGCTCTATCTGCAGGATGCCGATCTCTCGCTGGCGGTTCCCGAGATGGGTCCGTTCGGCCTGCGCCTGGCGGCCACCGGCGGGCGTTTCGACGCCGGGCAGTTCCCCAGCGACAGCTTCTGGTCGTGGGGCGGGCGAGGGCAGCTGACGGTGCGCGCGCTGCAGACGTTGCGCGCCGCGGCCACGTACGAGATCGATCGCCGCCAGTTCGTCGACGCGCCCGCGCTGCAGCTGCGCGGGGATCTCAGCCAATCGGCGCGCGTGGCGGCGATCTGGTCGCCGAAGGCGGCGGTCGACCTGAGCCTGGACGGCGAGTACTCGTCGCTGCGCTCCGACGTGGTCGATCCGACACAGACCGCGGCGCGGCTTCAGCGCCTTCGGGGCGGCTCCAGCGTCGCGTACATTCCGGTCGCCACGGTCACCGCCAGCGCGTCGTTGTGGGCGGGAACGCAGAGCACCGCGGGCGTCGAGACCGACCGGCAGTTTGGCGGCGCGCTTGGCGTGTCCGTGCGGGCGGGCGCGTCCTTCGACCTGGTCGGCCGCTATGACGTGCTGCTCAACCGCGCGGTGTCGGCGTCGTCGGACTACTCGCGGCAGGTCGTGACGATCGCGCTGGTGGGTCACATGACCTCGTCGCCGGCGCGCGCCGCGGCGCCGCCGGCCGACGGCGATCAGGCACCTCTGGTCCAGAACGCGCGCGTGCGTTTTCGCTTGCGGGCGCCGGGAGCCGCGACGGTCCTGGTCATCGGCTCGTGGAACGACTGGGCCGTCGATAGGCCGGCGCAACGGCTGCGCGCGACCCGGGATCCGGAGCTCTGGGAGGGCTGGGTCGACGACGTCGGCGCGGGCGACCACCGGTACCATTTCCTGGTCGACGGGCGGGCGGTGCGGCCCGTCGATGCTCCGCGCTATCTGCCCGACGGCTTCGGCGGCGAAGACGGCGTGCTGGCCGTGGATGCCGATTCGGTGTATCGCCGATGACGTTGCGTCGTAGCTCGAGGAAGAGGCATCGTCGGGACATCGACATGGGTATGCGCTTCACCTGGCTTGGCGGCTTCCTGCTCGCGGCACGCGTCGCGGCGGCTGACGTCGGTTCGCTGCCGGCGGACGCGCGCCTGGCGCCGGTGCGCGCCGAGCTGGAGAAGACGGTGGCGACGGCCACGCGTGAAGGGTTGCCGGCAGAGATGATCGTCAGCAAGGTGCGCGAGGGTCTGGCCAAGGGCGTCGCGCCCGAGGCGATCCGCGACGTGGCCGGGCGCCTGGCGCAAAATCTGAGCGCGTCGGCCGCGTTGCTGCGCGGGCAGCGCGCGGGGACGCCGTCGCCCGCGCTGGTCCGCGTCGTGGCCGAGGCCCGCCTGGCCGGCGTCGAGGCCGACGCCATCGTGCCGCTCGCCGCCTCGCGCGAAGCCGACGCCGTGGTGGCGCGCGCGGTCGGGGTCGTGACCGATCTGACGATGCGCGGCTATCCCGGTCGTCCGTCGGCGTCGCTGGTCCGCGAGATCGCCGATCGGGACGCGGCGTCGCTGGGTCGCGTGGTCGCCGGTCTCGAGACGATCCGGACCGAGCAGACCGTCAGCCGCGCCGACGCGCTCGAGGCGCTGGGGCGCAACTTCCGCTCGCGCGGCGCCTCCCTGGATACCGCGCTGGCCCGGTCGCTCGAGTCGGGAGACCGGGCGGGCGGCGCGGGCGCGGATTCGCCGGGCAAGAGCGCCGACGCTCCCGGGCATACCGGTTTGACCGGCTCCGGCAAGCCGAAGAAACCGAAGAAGTAGCCCGGATTCGGACGGGGAACCGCCCAGGCGCCGAGACGCCGAGAGCACTCGCCGCGGTGCGCGTACGCGCCGCATTGGGTGTCGCTGCGAATACAACAGCGGTCCCTCTCGCCGTTGCGGTGATCACAACAGGCAGGGGGTCATGCGCGCGCTAGACCCGCAATAAACCACCATCTCCTTCGTTGGGAAACGTTGGCTCACTTACTGCTTCGACTGGGGGCAATGTCGGGCCGCGGAAGCGGTTCGCCAACAAAGGAGACCACGGATGTACGACCGCGCCTCGCGACCGCAGATGACTTCGAAGGCATTGGCTCTGCTCGTCGGTTTCTCCATCGCGATCGCAGGCGCTGACGCTCGCGCGACGACCACGCTGCTCTCCGACGACTTCAGCGACGGCAACTCCACCGGCTGGACGCCGACCAACGCCGCGGAATGGTCGGTGGTCAGCGACGGGACCGAGTTCACCTATCACCGGGCGGCCTCGACGGCGACCTGGAACGACAGCTTGATCGGGCAGTACGCCTGGACCGACACGTCGGTCGAGGCGACGGTCAAGGTGAACCGCTGGCTGGTCGCGGGCGACCCGACCTACCTGGCGGCGGTCTACGCGCGCTACTCGGGCAACTCGCCGTCTACCACCAACGGCTACTTCGTCACCGTGCGCGGCGACGGATCGATCGGCATCAACAAGCGCACCAACGGCGTCAACGCCACGCTGTCGAGCTTTCCCGCCGCCGGAATGATCTCCGGCTCGTTTTACCGCATCCGCCTCGAGGTGATCGGCGCCAACCCGGTGCGCCTGAACGCGTACCTGAACGGCATTCTGCGCGTCACGGCGGTCGACGCGAACTCGTGGATCGCCAACGGTCAGGTCGGCGTCGGCACCTACGGCACCGACGCTTCGTTCGAGAACGTGGTCGTCACCAACGGCGACGTCATCGGCGCCGAGAGCTGGATGACGTACTGAGACTGGCCTGCCGGCTGCAATAGCGACGCTCAACGTTTCTGAACACAGGGATTCCACAGGAGATCAACGATGCGATTGACGCAAGCTCGGGTGACGTCGGGGTTGTTGGCGGGGGCGGCGGTGGGGTTGCTTTCCATCAGCGGGCACGCGGCCGCCACGTTCTCGGATGATTTCGAGGACGGCAACGCCAGCGGGTGGTCGGCGGCGACCGCGTCGGAGTGGGTCGTCGTCACCGACGCCAGCGTCAAGGCGCTCGAGCGCAACGTGACCACAGCGTCGTACAACGACCTGATGGGACCGGCGATGTCGAGCGCCGACCAGGACATCGAGTTCAAGGTCAAGGTCAACGCGTTCAGCTCGTCGAGCTCGAGCTATTTCGCCGGCGTCTACGCGCGCCACTCGGGCATTCAGTCGGGCACCGGCGCCAACGCGTACTTCGCGGTGGTGCGCGGCGGCGGGTCGATCGCGATCGATCGCCGCTACAACGGCAGCCTCACCACGCTGACCAGCGTCGGCGCCAGCCTGACCACCGGCACCTGGAACACCATCCGGCTCACGGTCACCGGCTCGAACCCGGTCACCCTCAACATGTACCTCAACGGCGTGCTCAAGAAGACCTACTCGGACACCGGCAGCAGCGTGGTCACCGCGGCCGGCAAGCTGGCGTTCGGCACCTACGGCGCGAACGCCGAGTTCGACTACGTCACCGTCGGTGGCGCGGCGTCGAGCGGCACGGGCGGCGCGACGGGCGCGGGCGGCACCACCAGCCTGGGCGGCGCGACGGGCGCGGGCGGCACCACCAGCCTGGGCGGCGCCACCGGCGCGGGCGGCGCCACCGGAGGCGGAACGCCGAGCGCACCGCAGACCCTGATGGTCCCGCCGGTCTCGACCACGAGCACCGGCACGACGCTGATCTGGTCGAAGCCGGCGACGTACTCCAACGTCGCCAGCTACAACGTCTACAAGAGCGGCGCGTTGCTCGGCAACACCACGAAGCTCTTCTACACGGTGACCGGCCTCGCGCCGAGCACCACGACCTCGTTCACCGTCAAGGCGGTGTCGGGTGACGGCTCGCTCTCGGCCGACAGCAACGCGCTGCCGGTGACCACGACGGCGGCACCTGCGGTCATCAACATCACCTCGTCGCCGTACTCGGCGTCGACGTCGGCCAGCGGCGCGACCAACGCGCTGGCGATTCAGGCGGCCATCAACGCCTGCCCGGCGGGCGGCACCGTGCTGGTGCCGAGCGGCACGTTCGTGTCGGGCGCGATCTTCCTGAAGAGCAACATGACCCTGCAGATCGACGGCACGCTCAAGGGCAGCGATCTGCTGGCGGACTACCCGTACACGAGCTGGCGCTTCCCGTACTACACCAACGCGAACTACATGGGGCTCGTCAACGCGTACACCACGACGTACGGCTCGATGAGCAACGTGCGCATCACCGGCACCGGCACGATCGACGGCGGCACCTACGGCAGCGGCAGCCTGACCACGCTGGGCACGGCGCAGACCAACGCCAAGGGCGACACCGCGCGCGGCGACTTGATCACGGCCAAGGGCGTGAACGGCCTCTTCCTCGGCGGCGGCCTCAACATCGTGCACCCGTCGGAGCACACCATCTTCATCAGCTACAGCACCAACGTCACCGTCAGCGGCATCAACGTCAGCACCTACGGCATCCACAACGCCGACGGCATCGACCTCGCCACCACCGACACGGCGTACATCTTCAACTCGACGTTCGACACCGGCGACGACTGCATCAACTTCAACGCCGGCACCAGCGCTCCCGGCGTCACCGAGAACAAGCCCATCAACAACGTCCGCGTCTTCAACGTGCTCACCAACCGCGGCCACGGCGGCGTGGTGTTCGGCAGCTTCACCGCGGGCTGGATCAAGAACGTGCTGGTCGAGGACTCGACGTTCAACGGCACCGACATCGGCCTGCGCTTCAAGACCGGCTCGGATCGCGGCGGCGGCTCCACGCAGGTCACCGCGCGCGACCTCACCATGACCAGCATCGCCACCGACGCGATCCTGTTCGACAGCAACTACCCCGCGGGCAGCGGCTACGTCGCCGCCAGCATCCCCGGCGTGTTCCAGAACATCACGCTCAGCAACATCACGGTCTCGACGGCCAAGGGCTACGGCCTGTGGATTCACGGCCTGTCGAACATGCAGCACAACCACATCAACCTCACCAACGTGACCCTCACCAAGACCAAGGGCGCGTCGATCGATCAGTTCAACACCGGCGTGTTCACCAAGCTGACCTTCGTCAGCAACTCGCAGAGCACGGTGTGGGCGGTCTCGAACAGCACCGGCATCAGCTGCGTGACCTGCTCCCCCTCCTACCCGTAGCCCGCGAAGGACTTCGCCGGGGCAAGCCCGTCTTCGTCCACGCGTTGAGGGCCCGGCGCCCGCGGACACCTGTCCGCGGACAGCTGGAGTGTCCGAGGTTGATTGCGCGGCGCGGACGCCCCAAGTCCGCGCCGCGTGCGCGTTTGGGCCTTGGCACGGCCGGTGCTCTGATGGAGTTGCGTAGCCCAGTTGCACGCAACCCGTCGCCCGGAGAACCGCCATGAGCCTCTTGCAGAAACTGACCGCCTTCGCGACGACGAGCGCGATCGCCATCATGTGGGTCCTCGCGGGGTTCTCGGCCGGGGGTGCCGCGCTCGCGCTCGGTCGGGCGATCGGTCTGGTTCGCACGAACTATGCGTTCCGGTTCACCGCCCAATGATCGTAAATTCGGCCTCGATGGCTGACGACGCGCGCTCCGCCGAGCCCCCGATGCTGCGCATGCGCGACGTGCGCAAGGTCTACCGCGCCGGCCTGGTCGAGACCGAGGCGCTGTCGGGCGCGACGCTCACGGTCAGCCGGGGAGAGTTCGTCGCCATCATGGGACCGTCGGGCTCGGGCAAGACGACGTTCCTGTCGGTTGCCGGCCTGCTCGACGATTTCCAGGGCGGCGAGTATCTGCTCGACGGTGAAGACGTGCGCAGCCTGGCCGATCGCCGTCTGTCGCGGCTGCGCAATCGCAAGATTGGCTTCATCTTCCAGAGCTTCAACCTCATCCCCGATCTCGACGTCTACGACAACGTCGACGTTCCGCTGCGTTACCGCGGCCTGCCGGCGGCCGAACGCGAGCAGCGCATCGAGGAGACGCTGTCGAAGCTGGGCCTGGTGGCGCGCATGCATCACTTGCCGGGGCAGCTCTCGGGTGGCCAGCAGCAACGGGTCGCGATCGCGCGCGCGCTCGCGGGGCGGCCGCAGTTGCTGCTCGCCGACGAGCCGACCGGCAACCTCGATTCGACGTCGGCGCGGCAGATCATGGACCTGCTCGCGCGCATCAACGCCGAGGAGGGCATGACGATCGTGATGGTCACCCACGATCACGAGTTCGCGGCGCGCGCGCACCGCCGCCTGCACATCCTCGACGGCACGCTCATCGATCCACGCGCGGCGCCCGCGGTCGCGGCCCCGGTGCCGTTGCCGGTGCCGGCGCGCGGCTGAGGAGACGGCGTGCGCCTCATCCCCTACCACACGCGCCTGGCCTGGCGGAGCCTGCGCCGCGACCCTGGGTTGTCGGCCACGATCGTGATCGTTCTGGCGGTCGCGGCCTGCATCTTCAGCACGGCGCTGATCCACTACCTGCGCCTCTACGGGCCGCGGCCGGCGCTGTCGCCCGGCCTGCACCAGGTCGAGATCGGCGTCGACGATCGCACGCTGCGTGTGGCCTTCGTCGGTTCCACCGCCGCGCCCAGCCGGCTGGCGCCGCACACGCGCGTCAGCTTCCCCGACTATCAGCTGCTGGCGTCGAGTGGGATCCCGGCGCGCCAGACGGCGACGTTTCGCTCGCGGTTGTGGATCGCCGCCGGAGGCGGGGCCGCACCCGCGGCCGGGAGCGCGCCGTCCGAGCTGGCGTGGTCGCGCAACGCGCGCTTCGTCGACGCCTCGTTCTTCACGATGTTCGCGCAGCGCCTGCGGTGGGGATCCGCGTGGTCGCGCGAAGACGAGCTCGGCGGGCGCGCGCGCGTGGTGCTGAGCCGCCACCTGAACGACATCCTGTTCGAGGGCGGCGACAGCGCGGGCCGCGCCGTGCGCATCGACGGGCGGCCATACGTCGTCAGCGGCGTGCTCGCCGACGATGCGCCGGTGAACGCCGAGTGGGATCCGGCGGCCGCCGGCGGCGGCCAGGACGTGGTCTATTTGCCGTTTGCCGAGCACGAGCGGCTGCAGGCCTGGCCGGAGACGCCGTACTACCTGACGCCGGTCGCGCCGCACCATCAGGCCCTGCTGAAGTCCGACGCCGTGTTCGTCACGTTCTGGGTCGATCTGGAAACGCCCGCGCAGGTCGCGGCCTACCAGCGCTACCTGGCCGACCAGCTGGGCAGCCGCGGGCGGCGCTACCAGATGCGCGATCTCGCGGCGTGGCGCGAGCTGGCGAAGATCCCGCCGTCGGTGATCAGCTTCTTCACGCTGCTGACGCTCATCATCTTCGCCGGCTCGGGACTGGTCGTGGCGCGCCTGCTGATGGCCAAGGGGCTGGTGCGCGGCGACGAGCTGGGCGTTTTCCGCGCGCTGGGCGCGCCGCGCGGCGCGCTGTTCTGGCGCCAGATCATCGAGGCCGCGATGCTGTCGGCGATCGCGGCGTTCCTGGGCACGCTCGCCGCCGTGCCGCAGGCCGAGATCTACAACCGCTTCGTGCGCGACAACGACATCCCGCTGCGCATGTCGGGTCTGGCGGTCGTGCTGATCTTCGCGACGACGATGGCCGTGGGTATCGTGTCGGCGCTGTACCCGAGCTGGATGGTGGCGCGGCGGCGGCCGACGATGACGCTGGGGAGGGCGTGAGCGTGCCGCGCGGGCTGGAGATCGGACCGTTGATGCGCACCATCCGCCGGCGCCCGGGCATCTGGGCGCTCATGGTGCTCGAGGTCGCGGTCGGCGTGACCACCATCGGGTCGCTGCTGATCTCGGGCGCGTGGTACGGCGAGGGTGGGCAGCATGCGAGTGGCCTCGACGAGCTGAACCTGATCCTGGTGTCCACCTATACGCCCAGCCCCGGGCGGCTCGAAGGCGCCGCCGCCGAGCGCGCCGTCCGCGAGCGCGAGCGCGCCGACCGGCGGCTGGTGCGCGCGCTGCCCGACGTCGAGGCGGCGGCCTTCGTGACGAGCACGATCCTCGAGGACCGCTGGACTTACCCGACGCTGCTCTCCGTGGTTGGCGATGCGCGCGCGCCGGTGCGCGGTTCGACGCCGGCGCCCGAGGCAATCGCGTGGGTCACGTACACCGACGGCGAGGCCGCGCGCGCGCTGAGCCTGCGATTCATCGCGGGCGCGATGCCCGCGTCGGCCGCCGCGCCCGACGCCGACGGCGATCCCGCGCTCGGCGAGCAGCCGGTGGCGGCGGTGCTCACACGTTGCCTCGCCACGCGCCTCTACGGCGACCCGCGCGCGGCGCTGGGCGCGCACCTGACGTCGAGCCGCATCGGCGACGTGCCGGTGACCGGCGTGGTCGAGGACGTCACCATGCGCATGGCGCTGATGCCGTACCCGCAATGCACGGCGTTCCTGGTCGGCGGCGCGCCCATCGATCACGAGGCGCGGTTGATCGTGCGCGCGCGGCCCGGCCGGCGTGCCGCGCTGCTCGACGCCGTGACCGCGGCGCTCGCGAGCGCGCCGGCCGACCGCCTGGTCGACGTGCGTGCGTTCGACTCGACGACCGGCGCGCACCACCGCATCGGGCTCGGCCTGCTCAGGTTGCTCGGCTTCTTCGGCGTGATGGTGGCGCTGATCGCGCTGCTCGGGGCGCTGGCGGCCACGTCGTTCCTGGTGGCGCAGCGCACGCGCCAGATCGGCATCCGGCGCGCGCTCGGCGCCACGCGTGGCGACATCGTGTCGTACTTCCTGGTCGAGAGCGCGATCGCGGCGGCGATGGGCTCGGTCATCGGCGTCGTTGCCACGGTGGCGCTGTTCGCGGTGATGCGCCAGGTGTTCCACGCCATCCGCTTCAACTTCGCGCTCATGCTGCTGGCGCTGGGGACGCTGTGGCTGGGCACGATCGTCGCGACGTTGATCCCGGCGCTGCGCGCGGCGCGCGTCTCCCCCAGCGTCGCGGGGCGCAGCCTGTGAGGCTTTTTCGCGGGACAGCTCACGTGCTCCGTCACCGGGAGGCTGTGTGATGTTGAAGGTCCTGATCATCGACGACCAGCCCGCGGTGCGCACGGCGCTGGAGACGCTGTTCGAGGTGCACGACCTGCCGGCGGTTTCGGTCTCGTCGCCCGACGAGGCGCTGCACCTGCTGGCCACCGAGGACATCGGCGCCGTGGTGCAGGACATGAACTTCGCGCAGGCCAACACCGACGGCGCCGAGGGCGACGGCGCTGTTCCGCCGCATGCGCGCGCTCGACCCCGACATGCCGGTGCTGCTGATGACGGCGTGGACCGCGCTCGAGGCGGCGGTGACGCTGATCAAAGAGGGCGCCACCGACTACATCGCAAAGCCCTGGGACGACGACAAGCTGGTGCGCACGGTCAAGAACCTGGTCAACCTGCGCGCGCTTCGCCAGGAGAACATCCGCCTGCGCGCGCAGGGCAGCCGCGCGCGCCGATCGCTGGCCGAGAAGCACGAGCTGTGCGGCGTGATCTACGCGAGCCCGCAGATGCACGAGGTGGTGCGCCTGGCGGTCAGCATCGCGCCGTCGGACGTGCCGGTGCTCATCACGGGCCCGAACGGTTCGGGCAAGGAGAAGCTCGCCGAGATCATCCAGGCGAACTCACGCCGGCGCGAGAAGCCGTTCGTACGGGTCAACGTCGGCGCGCTGCCCGAGAACCTGTTCGAGGCCGAGCTCTTCGGCGCCGAGGCGGGTGCGTTCACGGGCGCGACGCGCCTGCGTGTGGGGCGGTTCGAATCGGCCGACGGCGGCACGCTGTTCCTCGACGAGCTCGGCACGCTGCCGCTGGTGGCGCAGGCCAAGCTGCTGCGCGTGCTGCAGACCGGCGAGTTCGAGCGCCTGGGCTCGTCGACGACGCGCAAGGCGAGCGTGCGCCTGGTCAGCGCCACCAACCTGGACCTGCCGCGCGCGATCGCCGCGGGCCAGTTTCGCGAGGACCTGTTCTTTCGTCTGAACGTCATCGAGATCTACGTGCCGCCGCTCGCCGATCGGACCGACGACGTGCTGCCGCTGGCCGAGCATTTCCTGGCGGCCTACGCGGCGAAGGAGGGGAAGGCCGGCATGCGTTTCGGCGAGGAAGCCAAGGCGGCGCTGCTGAACCACGACTGGCCCGGCAACGTGCGCGAGCTGCAGAACCGCGTGCAGCGCGCCGTGCTGGTCGCGACACTCGAGGTCGTCACCGGCGGCGACCTCGGCCTGGCGGGGAGCCCGGCGCGCAACGAGGCGCCGCGGCGCCCGACGCCGTCGACGCCGCTGGCGACGCTGGGCGCGGGCCCGGTCGCTGCCCCGGGCGTGACCGCGCCCGTGGGCCGACCGCCAGTCGGCAGCGGCGGCGGCGAGACCGATCCCGAGCGCGCGGCGATCGAGGAGGCGCTGGTGCGTGTGGGCGGCGTCGTCGCGAAGGCAGCCGCCGAGATGGGGTTGTCGCGGCAGGCGCTCTACCGCCGGATGGAGCGGCTGGGCATCACCATGGAGCGGCGGCCCAAATGAATCGGGCGTCGAGTCGGGCGTCGAGCCCCCGCTCCGGGATGCCGACGACGCTCGGCGTGTCGCTGGTGGTGGTGCTGGTGACGCTGGCGGCGGCCGAGGGCTGCCGGCGCCTGCTCGGCCCGGCGTCGTCCGGCGTCACCGTCTGGATCGCCGGCGCGATCGTGTCGACGCTGCTGGTCTTCGCGGTCTATCGCGCGGCGGCCGCGCGCTTCGTCTGGGACGGCGTCCTCGCGGTCAGCGACGGTTTGCTGAGCCTGACCGAAGGGCGACTACGGCGTGCGTCTGGCGGTCGACCGCGACGATCAGCTCGGGCGGCTCATCCGGCGCTTCAACGCGCTCGCCGGGACCTTGCGCCGCGATCGCAGCGGCATCTACCAGCGCGAGATGCTGCTCGAAACCGTGCTGGCCGCCAGCACGACCATCGCGGTCATCGTCAACGAAGCGGGGCGGATCATCTACGCCAACGGCTCGGCGGAGCAGTTCTTCGCGGGCGGGCAGAAGATCGAGGGACGCCTCTTGCCCGACCTGATCGCCGACGCGCCCGACAAGCTGCAGGAGGCGGCGCACGCCGTGACCGACATCCTGTTCACCTGCGAGCGCCCGGGCGCGGACGAGCCGGAGACGTTTCACCTCTCGAAGCACTACTTCGAGATCTCCACGCAACCACACACGCTGTTCATGCTCAAGCCGCTCACGAAGGAGCTGGCGCGCAAGGAGGTCGAGACCTGGAAGAAGGCGATCCGCGTGCTCAGCCACGAGGTCAACAACTCGCTGGCGCCGATCACGTCGCTGCTGCACTCGTCGCGCCTGATGCTCGCCAACCCCGCCGGTCACGAGCGGCGCCTCTCGGCGGCGCTCGACACCATCGAGGAGCGGGCGACGCACCTCAAGACCTTCCTCGACGGCTACGGCACCTTCGCGCGCCTGCCGCTGCCGACCAAGCGGGCGGTCGCGTGGAAGGAGCTGCTCGCGGGGATCGCCGGCCTCTATCCGTACACGCTCGACGGCGAGCTCCCCGAGTCGCCCGCCTTCGCCGACGCCGGTCAGATGCAGCAGGTGCTGATCAACCTCCTCAAGAACGCATCGGAGTCGGGCAGCGCGCCGGCGGAGATCAGCATCTCGTTCGCGGTCGAGGCGCGCGCCGGCGTCGCCGTGAGCGTGCGCGATCGCGGCAAGGGCATGTCGCCCGAGGTGCTGCGCAACGCGCTCTTGCCGTTTTACTCGACGAAGAAGGCCGGCAGCGGCCTGGGGCTGGCGATCTGCCGCGAGATCGTCGAGGCGCACGGCGGCCGGTTGTCGTTGTACCCGCGCGACGGCGGTGGCCTGGAAGTGCACTGCTGGCTGCCGCCCGCTCCCGCGCTGGCGTCGGCGTCCGCGCCGTCGACCTCGAGCTGACGCACGCCCTTCCGGTCCCTCCCCCGTCCGCGGGCGAGGGCTAGGGAGAGGGCAAGCCTTGCGAGAGCCGACCGCCGGCCTCGCGCCAGCGGCGCTGGCGATCCGCGACCAGCTCCTCGACCTCGGCCCAGGTCGCCGCGGCCGGAGCGGCGATGTGGCGGTTCGTCGAGTTGCGGAAGACGATCGTCTCGTGCCCGTCGGCGCGCAGCGCCTCGACGTTCTCGGGCGAATCTTCGATGTAGAGGTCGGCGCCCACGGCCGCCTTGTCCTTCATGAAGCAGAGGTCCCAGTAAGGGACGCCGTGATGCTCGAGCCAGGCGGTGGTCTGGGTCACCGCCTCCTCGTGAAAGTACCTCACGTACAGGCGGTGGGTGATGATGCGGATGCGGACGTCGTTGTTCGAGATCCGCCGCAGCGCCGCCGGCGCGCCCGGCATCGGCGTCAGCTTGCGAAACAGCTCGCGCTGGGTGACGGCGAACCGGTGCAGATCCTCGTAACTGCCCACGGCATCGAGGCCCCACTCCGACAGGCCGTACGAGACCTCGAGCGGCAGCGTCTCGGGCGCGACGCCGCGCCATTCGGCGGCGATGGGGCGCAACCCGGCATAGAAATCGGCGACCACGCCGTCGAGATCGACGCCGAGCACGAACTGCCGCGCGGGTTGCATCGCCCCGATTGTGCCGACAAACGGCGCGCGCGCAACCGGCGACGGCGCGATCTCCCGCGCCCGCTTGCGCTCGCGGGCCCCGCGTCCTAAGTATTTGCGGTAACTCCGAGGAGGATCATGGCGATGAAGACGAGGACCTTGGGACGGGGACCGACCGCGCTCGACGTATCGGCGCTGGGGCTCGGCTGCATGGGAATGAGCGAGTTCTACGCGGGCGCGTCCGACGCCGAATCGATAGCGACGATCCATCGCGCGCTCGAGCTCGGCGTGACCCTGCTCGACACCGCCGACATGTACGGTCCGTTCAAGAACGAAGAGCTCGTGGGCCGCGCGATCCGCGATCGGCGCGATCGCGTGGTGCTGGCGACCAAGTTCGGCAACGTTCGCGGCGCCGACGGCGCCTTCCTGGGCATCAGCGGGAAGCCGGACTACGTGCGCCAGGCCTGTGACGCTTCGTTGCGCCGCCTGGGCGTCGACCACATCGACCTTTACTACCAGCACCGCGTCGATCGCAGCGTGCCCATCGAGGAGACCGTCGGCGCGATGGCCGAGCTGGTGCGCGCGGGCAAGGTGCGTCACCTGGGGCTGTCGGAGGCGTCGGCGGCGACCATTCGCCGCGCGCACGCGGTTCATCCCATCACGGCGCTGCAGACCGAGTACTCCCTGTGGACGCGCGATCCCGAGGACGACGAGATCCTGCCCACTGTGCGTGCGCTCGGCATCGGCTTCGTCGCGTACAGCCCGCTCGGCCGCGGCTTTCTCACCGGACGCTTCAAGCGCTTCGAGGACCTGCCGCCCGAGGACTACCGCCGCCGGTCACCGCGGTTCCAGGGCGAGAACTTCGCCAAGAACCTCGCGCTCGTCGAGCGTGTGCGCGAGCTCGCCGCCGAGAAGGGCGCGTCGGCGTCGCAGCTGGCGCTGGCCTGGGTGCTGGCGCGGGGCCAGGACATCGTGCCGATCCCCGGCACCGCCGACCGCAAGCACCTGGAAGAGAACGTCGGCGCCGCGGCGGTCACGCTCACCGCCGACGACCTGCAACGGATCGACGCCGTCGCGCCGAAGGGCGTCGCCGCGGGCGAGCGCTATCCCGAGGCGGGCATGGCGAACGTCAACGCGTAGCCAACCGCCGGCGCGCCGCTCAAAACGACCAGGACCAGCGGCCGAGCGTCAGGCGACTCGCGTGGCGCGCCTCGAACACATGCGTGAAGTGCTGGGGTTTGCCGGCGAGCGGCGCGATCTCGGCCAGCGTGGCGCTCACGCGCAGCCGCGTCGGTGTCGCTGACGTGATCGCGCGCTGCCGGTAGAGAAAGCCGCGCGCCGGCCGGCGCACGCCGTCCTGGCGCACGACCAGATCCTCGACGGCGACGTCGACGGGCGGCAACTTGACCTCGGTTGCGCCGTCGGCCTCGACGACCAGATCGCGGAGCCGGAACGCCGTCGAGCCGTCGCCCTCGGGCAGCGTTCCGTAGATCAACAGATCGTACGGGGGGCCGTAGCTCGCGAACGCGAGGAACGCGGGATTTCCCCAGCCCGCGCCCTTCGGCGAGCTCTGGATGTGCACGGTCGCGAAGGGGACGGCGAAGCGCTCGCACTCGACGTAGTCGATCTCGCGCTTGAAGGTCAGCCCGCCGGCGAGCACGAGAGCGATCACCAGCGAGACGCCGACGGCGCCGCCGGCGAGGAACACGCGGCGGATCGTGGGACCGTTGCCGTACCGGCGCAGCAGCTGCACCGCATAGTCCCGCGTCGTTCGGGCTGGCGATTGTCCCTCGCCCATCCCGGCGACCGGGTCGGTCCCCATGGTCGGCTCTTTTCCGGAGCCGTCACCGCCCCAAGCGACCATGTGCGCATCATGCCAGAAAGCGGCGAAGTCGAGCCCTGGGAACGCGTGATTTGCTGCGCCGCCCGCGCGCGCCGGGCCGGCGGCGCGAGTCAGGAACGACCCCGAGACACGAAGTGACCGATCCGGGTCACGCCATTCGCCAGGGCTGCGCGGCGCGTGATACGTTCGCGGCCTCGGCGCGGTTGGCAGGCGGGGGCGTCATTCAGCGGGCGTGTCGTCGGTGTGCAATCCAACGGAAAATCGCCCGGAGGTATTTGCCGTGAAGACCGGACAGCATCTCCCCTCATTGTTTGCCGCCGCGCTGGTGCTGGCGCTGCTGGTCGCGCCCACGGGCTGTGGCGGCGGTGGCGCGATGGGCGCCGGCGACGGTGTCGGCGGCGGTGACTCGACCACCGGCGGAAGCGGTGGCGCGCAATCGGGAAGCGGCGGCGGCAACGGAAGCGGCGGGGCGGGGACGTCGTCCGACGCGGGCGCCGCTGGAATGAGCGGCGACGCCGGCAATCCGAACATGCCGCCGGTGATGCCGGTCGCCGGCGTCGTCCAAGGAGACAAGTGCACCCCGTTGTGCCTGATCAGCGGTCCGACCCAAGGCGACTACGGGTACGAGAACGCGGTGTCCTGCGTGGTCAAGGGCACGTACACGGCGGCGATCAACCAGGCCTGTATCGTCGGCATGCCACTGCCGCCGGTCGGGCATGCTGCGGGCTCGCCCGGCGTCGTCGTCGGGACGACGTCAGGAAACCAGTGCGTCGCTCTGTGCGGAGCCGCGGTTCAGGACAACGCCGACGCCAACCCGGGCGACGGCTACGGGTACGAGTTCGGATCGAGCTGCATCATCCCGGGCGGGAAGGTCGCAATGACGTCGCTCCCGTGCACGACCGGCACGCCCCTCGGCGACGGCGGCGCGACCGCCGGCGGGCCGGGGCGGCTGCTCGGCGACAGCTGCACGCGCATCTGCACGGTGACGACCACCGACGCCATGGGCAACGGCTACGGGTTCGAGTTCGGCGCTTCTTGTCTCATCCCGGGCACGGCTGCGGCGGCGATGGGCCTCGCCTGTCAGGTCGGCGTGCCCGAGCCGACCGGGCCGCCGATCACGTTGAACCCGAACCCGCCCGCGGGCCAGGTGCGCAAGCCGGCCGGCATGCTGACCAACGGGTTCTTCGTCACGGGCGGCCGGCTCTACGACAAGTTCGGCAACGACTTCGTGCCGCGCGGCCTCAACAACCCCGACGTCTGGTTCGACATCGGCGATCAGTACTTCGCCTACAACGCGCTCGACAACATCGCCGCTGACGGCGCCAACGTGGTGCGCATCGTCTGGGAGACCGCCGCGACCGGCGGCACGCCGGCGCTGCTGCGCCGGATCATCCGCCACGTGGTCGAGCTGCGCATGGTGCCGCTCATCGAGCTGCACGACGTGACCGGCGGCACCAGCAATCAGGATCTCCTCAACATGGTCGCGTATTACACCAGCGCGCCGGTCAAGCAGATCCTGCTCGATTTCGAGGCATTTCTGCTGATCAACGTCGCCAACGAGTGGAGCGGCAACGACTTTCGCGGCGGCTACACCGCGGCGGTGGCGGCGATGCGCGCCGCCGGCATCAACCACACGCTGGTCATCGACGCCAACGGCTTCGGCCAGAACGCGACGTCGATCATGAACGACGGCGCCGCGCTGCTGTCGGCCGATCCGCAGCACAACTTGATGTTCAGCGTGCACATGTACGAGCAATACGCGAACAACGCCGGCGGGCACGCCAAGATCACCTCGACGCTGCAGGCGGCGGTGACCGCGTCGCTGCCGCTGGTCATCGGCGAGTTCGGCTGGCAAGCGGGCAACCCGCTGATGCCTATCGATGCGGCGTTCATCATGTCGGAGTGCGTGCGCCTCAAGCTCGGCTTCCTCGGCTGGTCCTGGAAAGGCAACGGCGCGGCCCAGGCGTACCTGGATCTCGCGGTCGACTGGGAGGGCGCGCAGCTCTCGAGCTGGGGCAACACGCTCATCAAGGGCCCGAACGGGCTCTCGACCAGCACGACGAAGGCGACGATTTATACGGAGTAGAAGAGGCCTCGGAGCCGAACTTAGAACGTGTGCACGCCGAGCCCCACGCTGCAGGCAACGGGCCTGGTGTAGACATTGATGCTGCCGATCGAAGACAGCGGGCGCGACGTCGTCGCGTTGACCAGGCTGCCAAAGGCCGTGCAGCTCAGATCGATGTGCTGCGGGCGCGCGGTCGTGCACCAGTAGGTGTTGCTCGGGTGATTGTGCGGGCAGGCGTCGATGAGCTGCACGACCACCGACTGTCCGGGCTTGCAGAACTCGTCGTGGGTGAAGCCGTCGCCGTTGAATGAAAAAGTGCCGGTGGCGTTGCAGGTGACCTCGACGCACTGGCCGCAATCGCTCTGCCCGGCGCACCCGGGTGGGCTCGCGCACCGGTCGGGCGCCGTCTGCGCGCCGTTGCAGGTGCAAGCGGGCGCGCCGTTCCAGAGCGTGCTCAGGTCGCCGGCGGCGCCGTAGTACATGGTGTTCGCGCCGCTCAGATTCACGGCGCCGCGCGCCACGCAGGTGCTTCCATTCAGGTTGGTGCTGTCGCTGACGCCGAGGGGCGCGCAGTCGACCTGGCCGAACATCGTCGCCGTGTACGTCGAGTTCCAGCCGGTGCCGGGCGGGGGCGGAGGCGGGGGAGGTGGCGGTGGCGGGTTGGGGGCGATGCAGGGCGTGGCCTGCAGCGCGGTCAGCGACGTCGACACCACGCAGGTCTGGTTGTTCTCGAAGCCGAAGCCGTCGCCGTCGACGTCCGAGGTCGCGGGCGTCTGGCAGAGCGGCGCGCACATCGAGGTGCCGCCCGTGCCGGTGATGACCACACCGCTGCCGGCCGGCAGCGGCGGTGGCGCGCACGAGACACCCCCGTAGGCTGCGGCGGTGCCGGCCACGATGCAGTTGCGCCCGCGCTCGAACCCGTACCCGGTGTGACTGGTGTCGGTGAGCGCGCTCGAGCAATACGCGAGGCAGCTGGTGCCGTCGAAGACGCCGCTACCCGGCGTCGGCAGGTTGGCGAGCGGCGTCGGATTGCAGGGCACGGTGCTCGCCGCGGCGGCGGACGTCGCCACCAGGCACGTTCGTTGTTGCTCCCAGCCGTAGCCGTCGCCCGTGGGGTTGGTGATCGCCGGGAAGCCGCAGACCGGATAGCAGGTGCCGCCCTTGAGCAGGCCGGTCCCCGACGCGCCGCCGTCGGTGGCGCTGCCGCCCGAGCCGGTGCTGGTCGTGCCGCCCGCGCCGGTCGCGCCGCCGCTGCTCCCGGCCGTCGCGCCTCCGGCGCCGCTGGCGGTGCTGCCGCCCGCGCCGCCTGCCTGGCCGCCGGCACCGCCCGCGCCGGCGCTGTCGCCGCCGCCGGGGCTGGCTCCGCAGCCGGGCGCGAAGATCGAAGAAACGACGGCGAGCGTGGTCGCGATCGCGGACAGCGGCGCGCGCGCGTCAAGGAAACGACGTGGCATGGCGCGCAGCGTAGGCTTTTCGGCCGGGCCGTTCAACCGCGGCGAGACCCCCTGATGCGTCCCGGCGCCGCCGTCCATTCGACCGGAGGTCTGTCTCTTTTACGCCGGCGGCCGGCGCCGCGGTCAGCGCAGCGGGTAGATGATCACGTCGTGGTAGCGCGCCTCGGCGCCGCCTGGGTTGTCGTACACGTGGGGAGCGTTGGCGTCGAACAGCATCGAATCGCCCGCGGCCAGATCCTCGGCCTGTTCGCCGACGATCATGCGCAGCGCGCCGCTCAGCACCACCACCAGCTCGCGCGTGCCCGGCCCGTGCGGATCCGAGACGTGTCGCGAGCGCGCCGCGAGCCGCAGCTCGTAGACCTCGACCTGGTTGTTGCCGGACGCCGGCATCAGCGGCCGGCTCTCGAATTTGCGGTCGGTCGAGCGCAGCACCTGGGTGTCGTTGCGCCGGAGGATCGCCAGCGTCGGCTGTCCCTCGCCGATCAGCTCCGCGAACGGGATGCCCAGGCCCGAGGCGATCTTCCACAGCACGCCGATCGACGGGTTGGTCTTGCGCGTCTCGATCTGCGACAGCCCGGCGCGGCTCACGCCGGTGCGCTGCGCGAGTTGATCGAGCGACATGTCGCGGCGCCGGCGCTGCTCGCGCAGGTTCTCGGCCACGCGCGCGGCCAGCTCGGCGGCGCCGACCTCGTCTCCGGGTGGGATCGGCGTCTCACGCAGCGACCCTCGCTTGGTCTGCGTCTTCGGCATCGTGATGCTGAACCTATCACGGCGCGCGCCGTATCGTAAAAGAGACGCAGCTCTCGTATCGCATATGCTAAGAACGAGGGCGTGATGGCGATGAAGCTGCTGGGCACCACGACGTCCCCGTACACGCGCAAGGTGCGCATCCTGCTCTCGGTGCTGGGCCACCCCTACGAGATGGTCGACACGCGCAGCGACGCCGGCGCGGCGGCTCTCGCCGAGGCATCGCCTCTCGGCAAGGTTCCGGTCCTCATCGTCGACGGTAGCGTAGGTCTGCTGCCTGACTCGTCGCTGATCACGAACTGGCTGTGGGCCACCCACGAGTTCGCGCTCCGCCTGGCCGGCTTCAACCTCGACCCGCGCGATTGGGCCGATCGTCGGCTGCAAGAGGTGGTCGAGGGCGCGCTCGACGCCGCCGTCAACTTTCGCTACCTGCGTCTCGACGGTTTCTCCGAGGCGGGCTACATCGCCAAGCAACGCCTGCGCGTGGAACGGACGCTGACCTGGCTCGACGGACGCATCCCGTTCGCGCGCCCGCTCGGGCTGGCGGCGCTGTCGCTCGGGTGCGCCCTGGATTGGATCGCCTTTCGCAACGTCGTCGATCTGCCGCGCTGGCCGGCGCTCGCGGCGTTCCGCGACGCCTGGCAGGGCGCGGGCATCGGCGCGGGCAGCGAGCCCCGTGAGTGAGCTAGTCACCTCGTGACCCCCGAGGCCTTCGTCGCCGAGCTCGACGAGCGGAATCGCGCGCGGCTCGCTGACCTGGCGGCGAAATCGGCGGCCGGTGAGCCTGGCGAGGCGCTGGGCGTCGCGCAGCTCTTGAAGCTGGCGTTGCGCAACGAGCTCGAGGCATCGGAGCTGGCGGCGTTCTGGATGGTCGACGCTCCCGAGCTGGACGTGCGCCTGGCTCTGGCGCGCCAGTGCGGCGACGAAGCCAAGCACTATCGCTGGATCGAGGAGCGCCTCGGCGCGCTGGGCGTCGACCTCGGCGGCTTCGATCCGCAGGCTCCTGGGCTGAGCCCGCTGTCGGCGTATCTGCGCACGTTGAAGGGAAGCGTGGAGCGCGCCGCCGCCGGACCTTTCACGCGCGAGGCGATCGCGGTCGCGCGCAATGACGTGTTCGCGGCGTTCTGCGCGGAGCGCGGCGATCTCGCGACCGCGGCGCTCTACCGCGATCGGATCCAGCCCGACGAGCAGCACCACCACGAGCTCGGGCGCCGGTTGCTGCTCCGATATGCGGTCACCGAGGATCAGCAGGCGCGCGCCCGCGCCGCCGCCGAGACCACGCTGCGGATCGCCGACGAGCTGCAGGAGCTGGCGCGCCTCAAGGCCGGCGTCTGCCGCGCGCCCGGCTGCTGACGCGATAACCGCTGGCATCTGGTCTCTGCGGATCTATCCTCCGCCCGCGGTTCATTGGCGCGCAGAAAGGGAGACGACCATGGCGGAGCAAGGCAAGGCGAAGGCGACGGTCAAACCGATCCCCGACGGGTATCACACGCTGACCCCTTACATCAGCGTCAAGGGGGCGCGAGAGGCGCTGGCCTTCTACAAGAAGGCGCTCGGCGCGCAGGAGCTGTTTCACATGGACATGCCCGACGGCCGCATCGGGCACGCCGAGATGCAGATCGGCGAGTCGCGCTTCATGCTCGCCGACGAGATGCCGGAGATGCCGGACGCCGTCTCCCGCAGTCCGGCATCGCTGGGCGGCACGACCTGCGGTTTCATGATCTATCTCCCCGACGTCGACGCGGCGTTTGCCCGCGCCGTCGAGGCTGGCGCCAAGGTCATGCGGCCGGTCAAGGACCAGTTCTACGGTGATCGCAGCGGCACGATCGCCGATCCGTTCGGCCACATCTGGACGCTGGGCACGCACGTCGAGGACGTCAGCTCCGAAGAGATGAAGCGCCGCATGGAGGCTCTGGACGCCGGCCAGGCCTGAGGGCCGCGGGTGAGGAGGTCCGGACTACGGGCCCGGCGGCTGCAGATTCAGCTTGCCCGCACCGGCGTTGGCCAGCACATGCTGGCGCACGCTATCCGGCGTGGTGCCGGCGACGTACGGGTAGGGCGGCGTCCAGCCGATCGCGCTGGTCGTCCCCGGCGCCTTCGTGGCCGCCTGCGCCTCGATGTCGGTGAACGGCGCGCCGTTGAACCACGAGCCGACGTCGTGGAACTTGTTGCCGCCCGAGCCCTGGAAGATGCGTCCCTTCAGGAACGCGTCCGACGATCCGGTGACGTCGAAGACATTGCTCTCCGACAGGATGCTCGAGCTGGTGCCGAGCCCGATGAAGTACAAGAGCGGGTAGCTCGGGTCGGTGTAGTTGCCGCTGTAGATGTTGTTGTAGAGGTGGAACTCACCCCAGCGCCCGAGCGGCGCGCGCTGCACCGACGTCTCCCATTTGTTGGCGAAGAAAGTGATGCGCTCGTGTCCGGTCTCGTAGTTGTCCGTCCCCATCGTGCCGCCGCCGGTCGATCCGATCAGCGTGGTCTTGTCGTGCTGCCGGAAGATGTTGTACGAGATGGTGATGTCGTCGGAGCCGTCCTCGATGTCGATCAGGCCGTCGTGCCGCTGCACGTGCTTGCCGTTGAACGGCGTCGGCTCCAGCGTGTCGATGTGCACGCCGTCGCTGAACGTGCAGTGATCGATCCAGATGTTGCGCCCGGTGACGATCGAGATGCCGTCGAAGCGCGCGTTCCAGTTGCCGGTCGACGTGTCGGTCGGATCCCAGGCCGGTGAGTAGTCCTGCGGCACCTGGAACTCGATGTTGCGGATGATGATGTTGCTGTCGACGGTCTTGCCGAACGACGCGCTGTCCGTGTTGATCGACAGGAAGCCGTCGACGAGCTTGGCGTCCTGACCGACGCCGAGCAGGCTGGTGTTGGGCGGCACCTGGAACTGGATCTGCGACTTCTGGTTGTTCGAGAACGTGGTGCGCGCGGAGGCCGGCTGGCTCTTCAGCAGCGCGAGCTGCGCCGCCGCCGCCATCATCATCGTCGGGTCGCCGCCGTCCGCGGTCGCCTGCGCGGTCAAGCTGGCGATGAGCTGCGTGTCGAACGACATCACGTAAAGGTTGAAGTCGTACTGATTGGGGTTGGGCGTCATCCGGTAGGTGTCGGTGGTCGCCAGCGTTCCGTCGTCGAGCTGGTTGCCCAGGATCGAACCCGAGACGTAGATGATCTTCGGCTCGTTCAGAGCCGTCATGGGAGCGGTCGCAAATGTCGGGCTGTTGCTGTTCAGCAGCGCCGCCAGCAGCTCCTTGCGGTTGGTGACCACGTACACGTTGCTGGACGGCGCGCCGGCGCCGCCGCTGACCACCAGGATCTGGCCGGTCGTCGGATCCATGTACTGCGTGGCGAAGCCCGAGGGACCGTCCACCACCGCGATCATCTCGGCGTCGGCGCCGCCGCCGTCGCCGTTGCCGGGGTTGTTGACCGGTGCGTCGACGGCCGCCGACGCGTCGGTGCCCTTCGACGCCGAATGGAAACAGCCCGACGCAGCCAGCGCCACCGCGGCCGTGGCCAGCGAAGCGCGAAGAAAAGATGCGCGGTGAAAAGCGCGGGAACGGCCGGAAAAATAGCGGCTCATGAGCATCGACATGGGAGGAACCCGCAGACTACCCGCATCGCGCAGGCCAGGTCCAGGCGCGTGGCTGCCTGGGTCCCTTACGCGAAGATCGCAGGCTGTTACATTGTCGCAGCGCCTGCGAGCGGTCGAGCTCAGGGCGCCGGGACCAGGTCGTCGTCGCCGATCTCGCACCAGAGCCGGCGCGGGATCGGATCGGGAATCTGGAACACCAGATGTAATTCCCGGCCGCGCTGCTCCAGCGCGACGTGATTCAGCGGCTCCGCTCCCCGACAGCCGACGGACCGCGGCGTCGAGAAGAGGCGGCGCCACCAGGACGGCCGCGGCCGCAGGATCGTGACGTCGCCGTCGATGCGGAATCCCGGGGCGTGCTTCCATTCCGACAGCGGCCACAGCTCGTAGCGGAAGTAGTCGACGAAGCGGCCGCGGCTGAAGTAGCCGTGGCCGTATTCGCGGCGTCCCAGCGGCTGCTTGTAGCTGACAGAGACCACGTTCTCGCCGGCGGCGAACGCGGCCGGAAAGCGCGCCTGCACGGTCGCGAGCCGTCGCTTGCCGAGCGCGAGCGACTCGAACTGCACGTCGTCCTCGGGCGCGGGATCGGGCGCCCCGGCGACATCGACGGTGGCGACCTGCGTGCCGACGTGCACGGCCACCGGCGAGGCCTGCGGCAGCACGAACGCGAGCTCGGTGTTCACGGCTTCCTTGGCACGAATCCGGTAGCGGGCCTCGACGTCGCACGACGTCTCGTCGCAGCGAAACGACAGGCTCTCGCCCAGCACCACCAGCACATCGCCCGGCGGCGCCACCGGGTGCGCCGCCGACGACGGAGGCTGCGGCTCGACGATCGGCGCGCGAATGTTGGCGGGCGCGGCGCCGCCTGCCAGCAGCACGCCCAGCGCCGCGGCGGGCGCGATCGACCGGCCGAGCGGGTGCGCGCGGAACCGCCCGCCGCTGTCCGTCCATCGCCCGCGCGTGCGCATGATCACCGCGATGGTAAAGCATCGCGGTCGGAGCCGGAAATTTGCCGTCTCAGTCGTCGTCCCCGAGCGTGGGGTCGGCCACCATGTAACCGACGCCACGCACCGTCTTCAGCAGCGACGGATGCCGCGGATCGGCTTCCAGCTTCTGGCGCAAACGCGAGATGTGGACGTCGATCGAGCGATCGAACGCGTCCTCGGCGTTGCCGCGCGCCAGATCCAGCAACTGCTCGCGGCTCATCACCCGGCCCGGCTGCTCGGCGAGGGTGCGCAGCAGCGCGAATTCGTACGACGTCAAGGTGACCGGCCGTCCGTCGACGGTGACCTGCATCGCGCCCAGGTCGATGCGCAGGCCGCCCGCGATGAGGCAACGCGCGGCAGGCCCGCTGTGCCCGCGCGCGCGCCGCACCTGCGCGCGCAGGCGCGCCAGCAGCTCGCGCGACGAGAACGGCTTGCGGATGTAGTCGTCGGCGCCGATCTCCAGACCGTGAACGCGATCCTCCTCACCGCCGAGCGCGGTCAGTATCAGCACCGGCACGTCGGAGCGGGCGCGGATCTCGCGGCACACGTCGATGCCGTCGATTCCCGGCAGCATCACGTCGAGCAGCACGGCGTCGAACGCGCCGTGAATCAGGTGCGCGAGCCCGCTCTCGCCGGTGCCGACCCAGGTGACGTCGACGGCGTGCGCCTCCAGATAGCGCGTGGTCAGGCGCGCCAGGTGGTGATCATCGTCGATGAAGAGCAGGCGGATGCTCTCTGTCGCCGTCGCGGAGGATTCACGCGGTTCGCGCACGCGGACACCCTAACACCCACCGCGACGCGCGCACCGTGCTCGCGGTCCCTTCGACGCTCGATTCACCGTCGGAGAGCGTCGATCGTGATCGCGGTGTCGTGACCGCAGCCACGAGCGCGAATGAAAGGATCTCCGTGGTGTTTCGAAATGTTGCGAGCGCTGAAGAAACGCGGGAAGCGCGCCGATGACGTCGGCAGGAGGTTCCCAATGTCGATCAGCAGCATCTTCTCTCCCTCTTCACCTAGCGATATTCAGGCCGTGACGCCGGCGACGTCGCCGCCGACACCGGTGACATCGTCCGACGCGGCGAACGGCGTCAACGTCGACATCTCGCGGCCCGGGCAGCTCTTCAGCGACCTGTCGAGCCTGGCGCAGAGCAACCCGGATCAGTTCAAGTCCGTCACTGCCGACATCGCGCAGAAGCTGAAGGACGCCGCCGGCTCGGCGACCGGATCGCAGGCGGACTTCCTCAACAAGATCGCCGACCGCTTCCAGAGCGCGTCGCAGAGCGGAAGCATCTCCGATCTCTCGCCGTCGCAGAGCGGGCGCGCGCACGGGCATCGGCACCACGGCGGCCACCATGGCGGCGGCGGCGGCGGAGCGGCGACCGGCGGCGAGGGAGGCGAGTCGGTAGGGCAGATCCTGCAGGGGATCATCTCGGGCGCGCTGAGCTCGGCGTCGGGGACGACGCCGGCGGCGCCGGCAACGACGGCCACGGACGCGACGACGGCGGCCGCGACGGAGTAGGCCCGTGGCCCCGGGGCCTGTCTGCGTTCTACCGGTCGGGACTTCGGGCTGCTACGCTTTCTCCCGATATCGTGCGCGCCCTGCTGCTCGAGAACGTCAACCAGACCGCCCTCGATCTCTTCGCCACCGAGGGCCTCTCTATCGAGGCCCTGGCCCACTCGCTGCCCGCCGACGAGCTCGCGCGCCGGCTCGCGGGCGTCGACATCCTCGGCATTCGCTCGAAGACGCAGGTGCCGGCGGCGGTGATCGAAGGGTCGTCGCTGCTGGCGATCGGCTGCTTCTGCATCGGGACCAATCAGGTCGATCTGGTGGCCGCCAACCGCAGCGGCGTGCCGGTGTTCAACGCGCCGTTCTCGAACACGCGCAGCGTCGCCGAGCTGATCATCGCCGAGCTGATCGCGCTCGGGCGGCAGCTCGGCGATCGCTCGCGCGAAGTGCACGCCGGCACCTGGCGCAAGGTCGCCGCGAGCTGCTTCGAGATGCGCGGCAAGACGCTGGGCATCGTCGGCTACGGTCACATCGGACGGCAGCTCGGCGTGCTGGCCGAGGCCCTGGGCATGCGCGTGATCTTCTACGATCACACCGCGAAGCTGCCCGATGGGCAACAACACCGCGGCGGCGTCGCTGGGTGAGCTGCTCGCGCACGCCGACTTCGTATCGCTGCACGTGCCGGAGACGCCCGAGACGCGCGAACATGATCGGCGAGACGGAGCTCGGGGCGATGAAACGCGGCAGCTATCTGCTGAACGCCAGCCGCGGCACGGTCGTGGTGATCCCGGCGCTGGCTGCGGCGCTGCGCTCGGGACATCTGGCGGGCGCCGCCGTCGACGTCTACCCCGAGGAGCCGGAGTCGAACGCCGACGGGTTTCGCACCCCGCTGCAGGGGCTGCCCAACGTCATCCTCACGCCGCACATCGGCGGCTCGACCAGCGAGGCGCAGGCGGCGATCGGGCGCGAGGTCGCGACGGTGCTGACCAAGTTCGTGCGCGCGGGCGCGACCGCGGGCTCGGTGAACTTCCCGATCGTCGAGCCGGCGGCGCGCGGCGGCGCGCGGCGGATCCTGAACGTGCACCGCAACGTGCCCGGCGTTCTGCGCGACATCAACAAGATCGTCTCCGATCTGCAGGCCAACATCCGCAGCCAGACGCTGGCGACCGATCCCGAGATCGGCTACCTGGTCATGGACCTGGACCAGGACGTCTCGGTCGAGGTCCACCAGCGCATCGCCGCGCTGCCGACCAACATCCGCACGCGGATCATCTGACGCGCGGACGGTCGCGACGACCGCATTTTCGGTCCGGACGCGGGCGGGCGGAGCCTGGAACGCCGTCGGGTTGGCGGCGGCGTACTCGGCCAGCAGCTCGCGCGCGACCTCGGACGCGCGCAGCTGGTAGCCCGGCTTGTTGCCGAGCGCGACCGCGAAGGCGATCGTCGGGTGCTCGACCGGCGCGAAGCCGACGAACCAGCTGTAGCCGACGAAGCCGCGATCGGCCTTGCCGTAGAGCGTGCCGGTCTTGCCAGCCGCCGAGAACGGGAGCCGCGGCCGGCCCGCGCGATCGTAGAACGCCTTGCGCGCCGTCCCCATGCGGGTGACGCCGGCCATCATCTCGGCGACCGCCGCCGCGGCCTCGGGCGTCAGCACCTGCGCCGTCGGCCCCGCCTCCGATCCGCTCGGGGAGCGCGCCTCCACCGGCTCGACGAGATAGGGCGTGACCATGCGGCCACCGTCGGCGATCGCCGACGCCAGCAGCGCGCCGTGCAGCGGCGACAGCGTCGAATGCCAGAAGCCGGCCGCGGTGCGTGCGAACTCGAGCGGGTTGTCCTCGGGTACGTCCAGGTGCGAGGGCTCGACCGGCAGGTCGAAGGCCAGCGCCTCCTCGAACCCCAGCGCGCGGCCCGTGCGTTCCAGCTGCACCGGCGACAGGTGCTGGATCGCCAGCTTGGCCAGGATCGCGTTTTGCGACTTGCCGATGCCGTAGGCCAGCGAGGCGCAGCGATCGAGACGCGGGTTGTCGACCAGGTTGTCGCGCCGGAGCGACGACACGCCGCCGTGATAGCAGGCGCGCGAATCGCCGCTCAGGCCCGCTTCCTCGACCAGCGCCACCGCCGAGACCAGCTTGAACACCGACGCCGCCGGCGCCCAGGGCCGCAGGGCCAGCTCGGTGGCGCCGGCGGTCGGGTCGACCGACGAGCGCCCGGCGAGCGCCAGCACCTTGCCGTCGGGAATCGACAGCACCACCGACGCGCCGTACTTGAGCTGCCATCGGCGCAGCAGGCGCTCGGTCGCCGCCTGCAGCCGCGGATCCAGGGTCAGCTCGGCGACGGCGCCGCTGGCGCGATCGGCGACGTAGTGGTCGCCTTGCAGGCGCGCGGTCTCGAGGCGCACCGGATCGGGGCCCGGGTCGTCGCCGTCGCACGCCAGCGCGGCGCCTTCGCGTTCGCCGTCGGCGTCGGCGTGGGCATTGCCGGCGCCGGCTCGGCGCGCAGCACGGGTGCGTGCGCCGCCCAGCGCCATGCCCACGACCAACGTCGAAGCCAGGCTGAATCGGGACCTCGAGGACGTGGGCACTGCGTGCGATTCATCGGCCGGGTGCGCCAAAACTGAAATCGCGTCTTGCCCGACGGCGGCGGCATGGAGATCGCCTACACCTCGCGTTATTGTCGCGAAGCGAGAGATCTTTTTTTGCGCTCGCGCGTCTGACGCCTCACCCAAGGAGGCTTGCCATGGTCCGATCCCGATCCGGTGCTGGTTCGCGGTGGTGGGTGACAGCGTTCGGCGTCGCGTGCGCCGGCGCCCTGGTGGCGTCGCCGGCGGCGCCCGCGCGCGCGTTCTGCGGGTTCTTCGTCGCCGGCGGTGACGCCCGGCTGACCAACAACGCTTCGCAGGTCGTGCTGATGCGCAAAGGCAACCGCACGGTCATGACCATGTCGAACAACTATCAGGGGCCGCCCGAGAGCTTCGCGATGGTGGTCCCGGTGCCGGTGGTCCTGCACCGGGAAGACGTCCGCACGCTGCCGGCCGACGTGTTCGACCACATCGACTCGCTGTCGGCGCCGCGGCTGGTCGAGTACTGGGAGCAGGATCCCTGCGCGCGGCCGGCTTACGACGAGCAGGCGATGGCGATGGAGGACGCGGAAGCGGAGGAGGCCCCGCGCGCGTACCACGAGGCCCAGGATCTGGGGGTCAAGGTCGAGGCGCGCTTCGTGACCGGCGAGTACGAGGTGGTGGTGCTGTCGGCGACCGAGTCATCGGGGCTCGAGACCTGGTTGCGCCAGAATCGCTACAGCATCCCGGCGGGCGCGTCGGCGGCTCTGGCGCCCTACGTGCGCGACAAGTCGAAGTTCTTTGTCGCCAAGGTCGACATCCGCAAGGTGCGGCGCGATGCGAGCGGCCTGGTGCAGCTGTCGCCGCTGCGTTTCAGCTTCGACGCCGGCGAGCTGCGGTTGCCGGTGCGCCTCGGGTTGCTCAACGCCGGCGGCAAGCAGGATCTGATCGTCTATGTCGTTCACCCGTCGTCGCGCTTCGAGGTCGCGAACTACGTGAACGCGTTCATCCCCACGAACCTGGAGGTAGGCGACGGTGTGCGGGGCGCCTTCCCCGCGTTCTACGCCGAGCTCTTCGATGCGATCATCGACAAGATGGGGAAGCGCGCCGTGGTCACCGAGTACGCCTGGCAGACCACGTCGTGCGATCCGTGCCCGGTGTCGCCGCTCTCGCTCGACGACCTGTCGACGCTGGGGTTCGATGTGCTCGAGGGCATCGGCGCGGCGCCCGAAGTCCCGCCGCCCGTCGCAACAGGCACGACCAAGCCGAGCGTCACGGCGCGTCCGTCGCGGCCGCCCTGGCCGCCGCGATTCGTGGGCTCGCCGCCCAACTGGGTGCTGACGCGCCTGCACGCGCGCTACAGCGCGGAGACGCTGTCCGAGGACCTGATCTTCCGTGAGGCGGCGCCGGTGGTCGGCGGCCGCGGCTTTGGCGGGATTGACCAGGACACGACCGCGACGACGACTCCTGGCGCCAATAATTTCCAGGCGCGCTACATCATCCGCCACTACTGGACGAAGCCGCTCGCCTGCACGGATCCGCGCCTGGGGATCTGGGGCGGTCCGGTCGACGCTCCGGGGAGCGCGGCGCCGGTGTCGCCGGCCAAGGGGCTGGCGACCGCGCCGCGCGGGACGATCTCGCTCGCCAAGGAAGTGCATTCGCCCGTGCCGTTGCTCGGGCTCGAGAGCCACGCGCCACCGCGGCGCCCGGCCAAATGACTCACGCCAACGTCAGGAGGAGGTCCGCATGATTCGAGCTCGGTGGTGTCGTTCGCAGCAATTCGTGCTGGTTGGTTCGTTGGGTTTGCTGGCCATCGCCGCGGCTTCGCCGCGCGCGCTGGCGTTCTGCGGGTTCTTCGTGGCCGGCAACGACGCCAAGCTGACCAACGACGCGTCGCAGGTCGTGCTCATGCGCAAGGGCAACCGCACGGTGATGACGATGTCGAACGACTACAAGGGCCCGCCCGATGACTTCGCGATGGTGGTGCCGGTGCCGGTGGTCCTGCACAAGGAAGACGTCAAGACGTTGCCGGCGGACGTGTTCGACCACATCGACTCGCTGTCGGCGCCGCGGCTGGTCGAGTACTGGGAGCAGGACCCCTGCCGGCCGCAACCGCCGGCGATGCCGATGCGCGCGATGTCGAGGAGCGCGGCACCCGTCATGGAGATGGACGCCCCCGGCGGCGGCCTCGGTGTGAAGATCGAGGCGCAGTTCATCGTCGGCGAGTACGAGATCGTGATCCTGTCGGCGACCGAATCGCAGGGCCTCGAGACCTGGCTGCATCGCGAGAAGTACCACATCCCGTCGGGCGCGGCGGCGGCGCTGGCGCCCTACGTGCGCGACAGATCGAAGTTCTTCGTCGCCAAGGTCGACGTCAAGAAGGTGAAGCGCGACGCCGCCGGCGTGATGCACCTGTCGCCGCTGCGCTTCGTGTTCGAGTCCAACGAGCTGCGGCTGCCGGTGCGGCTCGGGCTGCTCAACGCCGCGGGCAAGCAAGACCTGATCGTCTACGTCCTGCACCCGTCGTCGCGCTTCGAGGTCGCCAACTACGCGAACGTGTTCGTTCCGACGAACCTGGAGGTCGCCGACGGGGTTCGCAAGGGCTTCGCCGGTTTCTACGCCGCGCTCTTCGACGCCACCGTCGAGAAGATGGGGCGCAAGGTGGTGGTGACCGAGTACGCGTGGCAGACCACGTCGTGCGACCCTTGCCCGACGCCGCCGCTGACCGAGTCGGATCTGGCGACGCTGGGGCTCGACGCGCTGGAGGGTGTTGGCATCGCGGTCCCGCCGTCGCCGTCGGGCGGCCCCAACAAACCCGGCGCGGCTCCGCGCACGCCGTCGCGGCGAGCGCCGTTCTTCGGCGGTGGCGCGGGGCGGGCTGGGTCCTCACGCGCCTGCACACGCGCTACAGCGCCGAGACGCTGTCCGAGGACCTGATCTTCCGCGAGGCCAAGCCGGTCATGGGCGGCCGCGCCAACTGGACCGGCGCCAACGAGGACGAGGGCGCGCAGATCACCGACGGTGGCATCAACAACTTTCAGGCGCGCTACATCATCCGCCACTACTGGGAAGGCCCGGTCGCGTGCAAGGAGCCGACTTACGATCGCTGGGGCGGCCCACCTGACAATCCGTTCGGCAAGGCCGCGCCCACGGCCGCCAAGGGGCTGGCGACCGCGCCGCGCGGCACGGTGTCCCTGAAACAGGAGGTGCGCTCGCCGGTGCCGTTGCTCGGGCTCCCTGGGCAGCGACCGCCGCATCGAGGGCGCAAGCCGTGAAGCGGGCGGTCGCCGCCGGCGCGGTGGCTTGCGCGTTGATCGCGCCGGCTGCCGCGTTTGCCGACGCTTCGTTGCCGCGCTTCGAAGCCCACGGCGGCGCGCCGCTGTCGTTGATTGCCGGCCCCGACGGCGATGGCCCCGGTGACGCAGCCATCGCGCGCGCGGTCACGCGGGACGGGTTCTACGCCGGCGCGCCGGTCGGCGTCGCCGATTGCGCCGGCTGCCACGCCGACGTCGCGAGGCAATGGTCTGCGTCGGCGCATCGATTCTCGTCGTTCAACAACCCCTATTACCGCGTGGCGACCGATCAGTTCCGCCAGGAGAAGGGCGCGGTGGCGTCGCGCTTCTGCGGCAACTGCCACGAGCCGTTGCTGGTGGCGAGCGGCGCCATGGATCAGGCGGGCGTCCTCCCACGCGGCACGCGCGCCGCGCAGGCGGGCGTGACCTGCTTGATCTGTCACTCGGTGACCCACGTCGATCGCGAGGGCAACGGGCGCTACCTGGTCGACCTGCGGCCGGTGCCGATCGGCGCGGGCGTGCACGGCGCGCGCGTGCGCCCGCCGCTCATGAACCAGGCGATCTTCTGCGCCACCTGCCACAAGGTCGGCCTCGGCGCCGACGTCACCGCCGATCGCTGGCTGCGCGGTCAGGATGACTACGACGCCTGGCACGTGAGCGCGGTCGCCGGGAACGGCGCGGGCTCGGTCTACCGGCCCGCCGCCAGCCAGACCTGCCAGGACTGCCACATGCCGCTCGAGCCGGCGACCGAGGGCGACGCCGCCGCGAAGAACGGCATGATCCGCTCGCATCGCTTTCTCGGCGCGAACACGGCGCTGCCGCACCTGCGCGGCGACGCCGAGCAGGAGGAGCTGGTCGCGCGCAACCTGCGCGGGCGCGCGTCGCTGGCGCTGATCTGGTCGGGTCCACTGCGCGTCGACGCGCTCCTGCGCGCGCGCGGCGTCGGTCACCGCTTTCCCGGCGGCACCATGGATTCGAACGAGGTCTGGCTCGAGATGACCGCGTTCGACGGCGCCGGCCGGGTGATCGGCCAGTCGGGCGCGCGTGGCCGGGACGGCGCGCTCGACGCCGACACGCATCTGGTGCGCGCGCAGCCGGTCGACGGCGACGGCCGCCCGCTGTTGCGCCGCGATCCCCAGCACATGCGCGGCGTCGCCTTCGACGCCGCGCTCGCGCCGTCGGATCCGCAGGTCGTGCGGTTCGAGCTGCCGGAGCACACGGCGCGCGTCCGGGCGCGGCTCGTGTACCGCAAGTTCTCGCCGGCGTACGCGCGTCTGGCGTGCGCGGATCTGCCGGCGCGCGTGCGCCGGCGCTGCCTGGATCTGCCGGCGGTCGAGATCGCTGGCGCCGATACCACGGCCGGCGCGCCGCTGCCGGTCGATCCGGCCGTGCTGCTCGACTGGGGCCTGGCGCTGGCCGACGCCACCGTGGATCACGCCGAGGAGGCGCGCGCGCCGCTCGAGGCGGCACGCAGCGCCTGGCCCACGCGCGTCGAGCCGCTGCTCGGCCTCGGGCGGCTGGCGGTGCGGCAGGGGCGCACCGACGACGTGCTGGCGCTGGCGCAGGAAGCCCTGGCCCGCGCGCCCGAGCATCCGGCGCCCCTGTGGCTCGCGGCGCGCGCGCTCACCGATGCGTATCGCTTCGGCCCGGCGCTGTCGTTCGCCGAGCGGCTGGCGCGGCGGTTGCCCGGCGACCGCGGCGGGCTCGCGTTGCTGGCGCGCACGCGCGGCCTCGCCGGCGACGCGCGCGGCGCGCTCGCCGCCGCCGATGCGATCCTGGTGATCGATCCCGAGTCAGAGGAGGGGTTCTATCAGCGGGCGCTCGCGCTCGGTGAGCTGGGGCGCGCCGGCGAGGCGGAGGTGGCGCTGGGCGAATACGCGGCGCACCGGGTGGCGCTCGAGACCGATCAAGACCTGCGCAATCGCTGGCGGCGCTCCAATCCCGGCCATGCGGACGAATCGGAGCCGTGTCATACGCACCGGTTGAAGGCGCCTCCGTCACCCTCCTCTTCGGCGCGCCCTTCTTACTCCCTCTCCTCTGCGGTCCGCGGCGGAGGAGAGCATCGGGGTGAGGACCGGCGCAATGAGACGGGACGTCGGCGGTGGACGGAACCTCCTTCAGAGGGCGATCGCCGCGGTGATCACCAAACCTCCGAGCCACGTCCAGCGGCCGCGCAGGCCGGCGAAATCGCGATGCAGCGCCGCGTTCGTCGTGCCTACGATCCGCGCCGCGAACGTTCCGTCGTCCGCGATCGCCAGCTCGACGTCCCGAAAATCGAGGTAGGTCTTCGTCAGCGGGTACTGGCATTTGTAGAACGCCTCCTTGGCGCTGAAGAACAGTCGAATGTTCGCCCCGCGCCGCGCCGCCGCCTGCGTATCCAGCCAGTGCCGCTCGGCCGGCGTGCACACCAGCGCCTCGATGTCGGCGACGGCGGTGGTCCCGGCGCCCACGCGCTCGATGTCGACGCCGATGCTCGTGAGACGCCCGAGCCGCGCGACGGTGACCAGGCACAGGTCGCGCGTGTGCGTGATGCTGCCGATGATCCCGTCGGGCCAGCGCGGCGAGCGATCCGCGTGCGGGACCAGCGCGGCCGGTTCGACGCCCAGCCGCTCGAGCGCGCGCCGTGCACACGCGCGCGCGGTCGCGAACTCCCGCTGCCGCGCGGGTGCCCAGGCGGACGCCGACGACGTGACGTAGTGCTGCTCCTCGGGAAGGAGGCCGCCGAAGCCTTCCGCCGGCTCCGCCGCCTCGACGATCACGGCGGGATCCAGGATCGCCGCCGCGGCATCGGCAACCAGTCGCGCCGTTGGGACGCTCTCCACGCGAGCACCCTATCGACGAAGGGCTGCGCGCGCTAGCCAGCGCCGCCCGCGCTCTTCGGCGGGGCGGCTTCGGCGGGCGGGGTGCCTTGTTCCAGCTCGAGGCTTCGCTCTTCGAGCGCGCGCGCCGGCGCCACGAGCCCGCGCTTGCGATAGACCACCGCCAGCGCGCGCGCGACCTCGGCGGCGCTGGTCGATTGCGCCAGCTTCGGGTCCAGCTCGTCGGCCAGGTCCAGCGCGCGCTTCCAGCACTCGACCGCCGAGGTCTCGATGCGTCCCTCGAGTGCCAGCTGGCCCGCCATGCGCCAGGCCTCGATCGCCAGCACGTCGATCCCGGCGTCCTCGGCCAGCCGGCCCGCCGCCGCGTAGTGCGCGGCGGCCTTTGCGGGCGCGCGATCGACCGCCTCCAGCATGCCGAGCGCCAGCTCGGTCTGCGCCTCGAGATCCTTGATGCCGTGCGCGCGCGCGAGCGCTCCGGCCTGGACGTAGACCTCTCTCGCCCGCGCGCCCTGCTGGCCCGCGACCTGGTAGCCGGCCAGCACATGCAGGTTCAGCACCTGCTCGGTCGGCATCTGCATCTCGCCGCACAGGGCGGCCGCGCGCGCCTGCAGCGTGACCGCGTCGTCGTGCCGCTTGTTGCGCATCGCCAGCGCGGCGCCGAGCAACAGGCGCTTGAGCGCGTCGCCGCCCCCCTTCACGAACACCGGCGAGAGTCCGGCCGCGCGCAGCTCCTCGTCGGTCGCCAGCGGCGGCGCGCCCACGTGCGGCGGCGGCTCGACGTCGGGCGCGGCGCCGGGCGCGCGCCAGTTGCTCGCCGGAGGTCGCACGGTCACCGGATCCGACACCGCCGCCGCGCCCTGCGCCGCCAGCGCCTCGCCCTGGGCCGCGCCGTCGACCACGCAGTCGCACGACAGCGCCGCGCGGCCGAGCTCGCGCGCGAGCGGACCGATGGCGTCGCCGTCGGTCTCGACGACGATCCAGCGCACGTCGGCGAGCTCGCGCGCGCCCACCATCGACGACATCTCCGCGGCGAACCGCTCCGGATCCTCGACGCGCGTCGGCGCCAGCACCACCACGATCTGGGTCAGCGGCGGCACCAGCGCGCGCCGCGCCTCGAAGACCTGCGCCGCGAGCTCCGCCGCCGGCGCGCGCGACGACGCGCCCGGCGCCGACGAGACGTCGCGCAGCGGCCCGAGGTGAATCCCCGCCGGCTCCAGCGACGCCGTCTTTGCAGCGAACTGCTCGCGCAGGCGCGCCGCGCGATCCGGCCAGCCGTGCGCCGGGCCGGTCATCTCGTCGTCGAAGCGGAAGTAGAGCGCGCGGTTGTCGGCGTGGACCTCCTGTGCCATCAACACCTTGATCGCCGCGCCCCGCAGGGTCGTGTCGGTGGTGACGTGCAGGAGCTTGATCTCCGCGGCGCGCGCAAACCAGCTCGCCTCTTCTTGAACGCGCCTCAGAGGGACTGCAATTGCTTCCATCGCCCGCTCGTCTCTCGTCACACCCCGGTCGAGACCGTCAGTTGATCTTGACGATCCCGCCGGTCACTTCCGTGGTGCTGGTGCCCGACACCGTGGCCTTGGTTCCCGACATCGTCGCGCCCGCGGCCACGAGATCGACGCCCGAGCCGCCGCCGGTCGTGGTGACCTGCTTGCCGCCGGTGATCGTGATCGTCCCGTCCTTGGCCAGCGAGATCGTCGAGCCGCCGCAGGTCAGCTTGATCTCGTCGGCCGCGTCGATGGACAGCGAACCGCCGTTCAAGTGCACCGTGCACTTGTCGTTGGTGACCTTGACCTCGGTGGTCGAGTGAACGGTGATCGCGTTCTTGACCAGGATGCTGTTGGGGCCCTGCTCGACCTGGAATTGCGTGTCGGCGGTGGTGTTGTACTCGCCGTGAACGGTCACGGTCTTGTTCGACCCCATCACTTCCAGGCTGTCGCCGTTCTTGACCGTCTCGGTCCGCCCGTCGTTGTACGTCCCGGTGGCGTGACCGGTGATGGTGACGTCGTCGGTCTTGGCCACCGTCATCACGCGCGCATCGTTGAACGTGTCGGTCTCTTTCTTGGTGATCGTCGTCGAGCGCGTGCCGCTGACGCTGACGGTCTCGTTGCCGCTGACGCTGACGCTGCGATCGCCGCCGACGCTCAGCGACTGGTTGCGCTTGACCAGCGTCGAGTGGTCGCGCTCCGCCTGCACGTGCAGCTCCTCGCCGCCTTTCTTGTCTTCGAACCGGATCTCGTTGAAGTTGCTGGGACTGCCTCCGGTGGTGCTGCGGCTCTTGATGCCGCTCTGGGTCTTGTTCTGCGGCAGCGTGTAGGGCGGCATGTTGTCGCCGTTGTAGACCCGACCGGTGACGATCGGCCGATCCGGATCGCCCTCGAGGAAGTCGACGATCACCTCTTGCCCGATGCGCGGGATGTGGATCGCGCCCCACTGCGAACCGGCCCACACCTGCGAGACGCGCACCCAGGTCGTCATGTCCTCGTTGCGCGTCTCCTCGTCGTCGGGCTTGTCGGTGCGTTCCGCGCCGAGTCGTTCCCAGAAGAAGCGCACGCGCACGCGCGCGTGCTCGTCGGTGACGATCTCGCTCGCGTCGGGTTGCGTCTTCTTGTCGCCCACGACGACCGCGGTCTGCGGCCCCTGGACGATCGGCCGCGGTGTGTGGCGCGCGGGGCGGAACTGGCGGGTCGAATCCATGAGCGTGAACGCGCCCTGAAACGTCTCCGCATCGTCGGTGGTGCCGGACCCGACGTCGTGGCTCTGCAGATCGTAGTGCGCGCGCACGACCAGGTACTCGCGGTTCTGATCGGGTCGCGGCACGTCGCTCGCGCGGAAGGTCTGTCCCACGCCGAGCGCGCGCGCCGTCCCCGTCGTCTCGACGGTCTCGTAGTGAACGCCGAGCTCGTCGAGGTGGATCCCACCCAGCGTCTCGCCATCGGCGCGCTCGGGATAGCCGCCCGGGTAGTCGAAGTATTCGCCCATGAGGTGCAGCGCCTTGCTGGCCTGCGGGTTGACCGCCGCGCGCAGGTCGGCGCGCGGCCGCTTGAAGTCGTACTCCTTCATGACGTACGCCGCGGGCTGGATCTCCTGCGAGACCCGCCATGAATCGAAGTGGTCACCCTGGCGGCGGCCGCTGTCGGTCGGGGGCAGATAGGGAATGCTCAGCCCGGCATACTTGTCGTGCGCGCCGATGGAATCGGCGAACACCAGCGTGTGCTTTCCCAGCTCGTGGCGGAAGTAGTAGTAGATGCCTTCCTCCTCCATGAGCCGGCTCACGAAGTTGAAGTCGGTCTCGCGGTACTGGACGATGAAGTCGCGTGCCGCGTGTCCCGGCAGCGGCCCGTCGAACAGCGCCTGGCCGTAGTGACGGAAGACGCGCTTCACCACGTCCGGCGCCGACCGCTGGTTGTAGATGCGGCAGTCGGACGTGCGGGTCAGGAACCAGAGCCACGGGCGCAACGTCGCCTTGTAGACCGCCTGGTCGCCCGACGTCCCCGCGAACGCGAACCGGCTGACGTAGCCGTTGAAGTAGCGAAAGCCGCCGCCCGACAGCTCCAGCGTGACCGTCACGTTCTGCGCCAGCACGTCGGGGAGCGCGATCGACGGATCCGGGCTCAAGAGCTCGAGGTTGTATTCGAAGAGCCTGCCCAGCTCTTCGTCGCCGCTCATCGAGAGCAGGTACATGTCGTGCCCGCCAATCGGGCTCACGGTCACTGGGCCGATCAGACTCATGTCAGCGTCCCTTCGCTATTCCTGGCGTCGCGCGATCGTGACAACCAGCTCGCTCCCCCGATGGCAACACAACCACCCACCCCATCGGGTCCGGATAGCACGGGCCTATAGGGGGATCAAGGAAGGATCGGCCACGCGCACAGCAAGTGTCATGGCGCTTGCGACGACGCGCGCAGCAAAAAATCCAGCTTCACTGTCGCCTCGTCGCCGGCGGTCACCACGAACGCCCGTTTGACCTTGATGCCGTAGTCGGCGAGCCGGATCTTCCACACGCCCTCGACGCGCACCCAGCGCGGGTGCGCGATCTCGTTCGCCGGTATGGTCAGTCGCAGATCGACGGTGCCGGCGCGCGTGACGCCGTGAATGGTCCATCGCCCGAACGCCGTGGCCCGCCACAGCGCGTATTCGCCGCTGCGGACGCGCGCCGAGTCGACGACGACCCTCTCGATGTCGAACGCGATCTCCGGGAACGCGACCGCGTCGTTGCCCGCCGCCGGTAGCTGGCCGTCGGTGCACACGTGCTTGCCGGGAAACGAGGACCGCGCGTAGTCGAGCCCCATCGCCTCGCGCATGTGACAGTTGAGCGTGTCGCCGCCGCCGTGAAGCGACGCCAGCGGCAGCGCGAGGCGGCCCGTGACGATCGGCGCCTGCTTCCAGTCGGCGCGCACCTCGCCCTGCAGGGCGCGCGCCGAAAAGCGATGCGTCCCGAACGTGTAAGGGAGCTCGACCGCGACCGTGGCGCTCCCCTCGGCGGCGATCGCCGTGCGATAGATCATCGGCTCGGCGTGCGCGACCGCCGCGGCCAGCAGCCCCGGCGCCAGCGGCAGCGCCAGCGCCACGACAAAGACAAAGACAAAGACGAACGCCACGCGCGCCGCCGACACCGAACGACCCATCCGCTCTGGTTTATGAATCGAAACCGGCGCGGTCAACCCGGGGTCTGTCCCCGAGGACGGTCAATTCCGGTAGGAGTTTGGCGTCGCTTCGCCGACAATCGTCACGTGATGCGTCCGGTTCCTCTCGTGATCGTGCTGGCCGCGGGTGTCGCGGCCGGCTGCAACCACAACAACGCCACCGCCGCGCGCGGGCCGGCGACGCCGTCCACGCTCGAGGCCGCGCGCCGCGTGCGCTACCTGATCGCGGCGACGGTCTCCGGCGACCCGACCGGCATGGGGCCGCACGGCACCACGGATCAGCTGCGCCAGTGGGTCGGCACGTACCTGGCGCAGGTCGGCTTGCCGCCGGCCGGAAGCTCGCCCGGCCCCAGCGACGTCGAGCTGCGCCTGTCGCTGTCGGCGCACGGCGGCTCGGTGCTGCTGTATGGGACCGCGGTCATGGCCGCTGTCGCCAACGGCCAGGTGATCGACCAGTGGTCGTCCAGCGAGCACGTCGAGCCGGCGACGTCGTTCGCGCGCACGATGGCGCGCGAGCTGGTGGAGGCGCTGGTTCATTCGACGCGGCTCGCGACATACGCCGACTCGGCTTCGGGCGGTCACTCAGCGCCGGGCGCGCCGGCGCCGGCGTACACGATGACCGCGATGGCGCTGGCGCCCGGCCCGCCTTCGCCGCCCGAGGGCAGTGTCACGCCGCCTCCGTTCGGGACGGCGCCGCCGTCGGGCGGCGCGCCGCCACCCGCGGACGCGCCCGGATCCTCGATCGCCGCGGCACGCGCTCACGCGCGCCAGGGGCTGGCGCTTTATGACCTCAAGCGCTTCCAGGAAGCGTTCGGGGAGTTCGAGCAGGCGTACCTGGCCGAGCAAGATCCGGCGCTGCTCTACGACATGGCCCAGTGTCAGCGAAAGCTCGGCAACAACGAGGAGGCGCTGCATTTCTACCGTACCTATCTGCGCCGCGTCCCCAAGGGCCCGTCCGCGGTCGAGGCCGAGAAGCGCGCCCGCGAGATCGAGGACGCCATGAACCGGGCGAAGCGCACGAGCGCGCCCTGAGCGTCACTGCGCGGAGCGGCGTCGCGGCCGGCGCCTGAGCTTCGTGGCATGCGGGCGGGTCTTGCAGCGCTGCAAAGTCGTCCCTAATTTTTCCGCAGGATGTTGCGGAAAGGAATGCTGGTCCTGGGCGCCGCGCTGGCGTTGCTCGCGGTGATTGGCCTCGCCGTCGATCGGCAGGCCACGCTGCTGTGGTTCGACGCCATCGCGGCGATGATCTCGATCGGCGGCGCGTTCATCGTCGAGGACGAGCGTGAGATCGGTCTGTCTCTGGGGCTCGGTCCCATGGTGATCGGGCTCGGGCTGATCGCCGTCTTCATTGCCGGAGTGGCCGGATTGGCCGGCCATCAGCCGGCGTGGGCCGTGTGGGCGAACTTCGTGCTCGGTTGCGCGTCGCTGGCGCTGGGCGTTGCGCTCACGGTCGGCCGCCGTCTCGAGCTCGGCACGCCCGCGCACTGGTGAGCCGACACGCAACCTTTTCACGCGCGCGACCGAAACGTCGCGCATGAGAAAAGGAATTCGGCCCGGCATAGTGCGCGCATGGCGGGGGCGGCGGGCATGAGCGCCGTCGGGGGAGCGGTGGCGGACTGGACGACCGTCGATCGTGCGACCGAGGCGATCGTGCGCTCGAAGCGCTACCTTCCGGCCGCGGTGGCGGCGCAGATCGACGCCTTCCTCACGCGTGAAAACGCGGAGATTCTCGCGGGGACCATCGTCATCTGGGCAGGGGCCCATTTCTTTGGCGTGGGTGAGGTCGTCGACGTCGCTCTGCTCCTGGTCGGGGCCTTTACCGTGGGATGGTCAGTGACCCAGGTCGCGACCGACCTCATCGCCTTCGGTGTGGGGGTCGTCAGAGCCCGCACGGACGGCGACCTCGATCGGGCAGCGGCGTCGTTTGCGGCGGCGGTCACCGCGGCAGGTGTGACGGTGGTGTTCGCGATCCTCCTGCGGCGCAGCGCCGCCAAGCTGCAGGCGCGCGGTCCAGGGGTCGCGAGCATCGTTCGGCCGCGCGAGCCCGGCTTGCTGGCGGTCGAGGCCGATCCGGACAGCGGGGGCCTCCTGCGGAAGCCAACGGTCACCGGTGATCCCGCTCTCCCGGCAGGCCAAGGCGTGACGAGCGCTTTCGGGGACGTGAGGTACTCCACCGCCGGAACCGCGACGGAACAGCAGCTGGCGCGCCTTCACGAGCTGGTTCACTCGTTCCTCTCGCCGCGATTGGCGCTATTCCGCACGTTCCGCGCGCGGCTCGCGGTCTCGGCCTACGCGCGATCGGCTATTCTCCGGTACCTGGAGGAAGCATTGGCCGAGTCCTTCGCTCAGATCCGCGTGAATGGATTGGCACACCTGCTGACCGGGATTCGCTTCCCCATCAGCAATGGATATCTGACATTGCAACAACTGGCTTGCGAGGGTGCCGCGCTCGGAAAGATCACCTTCGGGACGGAGCGGTTCTCGGTGCAGTTCGTCGTCGGGGCGCCACCGCCGGCTCGGCGACGATGAGCTGGTGGCGATCGAAAAAGCCGGCCGCCGTCGCGGCCCCGCCCCGAGAGCAGCTTCTGGAGGTGGCCCAACGCGTGGCGGTCGCGTGCGGCTGGCCCTGGCTGGAACCCGTCGCGATCGACGTGGAGTCGGCCGCCGCAGAAGGCCGTACCTGGTCCGTCCGAACCAACTGTCAGCAACGAGGAATGAACGTCGTCATCGTGATCCGTGAATCGGATCTTAGGGTGGTGCGGGCCGGGTTCCTACCGCGTTGACGGCAGTGGTTCATCAGTGCGCGCCCGCGTCGGCGCAGGCGACGCCGGGGACCTCCGGACACGGGTCGCACGCGTTCCCGATGCCGTCGCCATCGTCGTCGTCGTTCTGTCCGAACGGGTTGAACACCGCGGGGCAATTGTCGCGGTAGTCGGGAATGAAATCGAGGTCGGTGTCGAGCGCCTTGCCGTAGGCGATCATCTGCATGCCGGACGGGTTCCAGCCGCAAATATCGCCCGGGGCGCCAGGGTACCCAACAGTTTCTAGCCAGTAGCAACACATCCCGTTCGAGCAGGAGGCCCCCTGCGTTGCCGGCGCGCCGTGCTGGCAACCGACGAAATCCATGTAGAGAGGTCCATCGTCGCCGGCTCGACCGTCGAGGCAAAATGACTGGCCGGCCTTCAAGTCGACCAGCACGCAGGTGACGCCACCCGGTGGGAAGATCCCCGCGGGCAGCTCGGCGCAGGACGCGGGGAGCGCGTCGGATGGATCGCCGCCGGGCGCGTGCCCGCCGTTATCGGCCGGCGGCTCGCTGGAGGCGTCCACGCCGGTCGCGACCTCGTGCGATGCGCCCGCGTCGGGTGGCGCGGGTTGCGATGGGCCCGCGTCCCGCTCCTCGGTCACCCCGCGCGTGTTTGGGCTCTCGGTACCGAAGCCGAGATGTCGGTCGTCACAAGAGCCACTCAGGACCGCACACAGTACAAACGCCCACTGACCCGTTCTCATGATCATCCCCTGCGTCTCCTCCCTGTCACGCCGGCGCCCGCCGTCCCCAGCAGCGCTGCCAGCGCCCAAAGTCCGGTGCCGCCCATCGCCGGCACCGGGGCCGCCGCCGGCGGTAGCGGTGTCGGGTCGCAGGCATCGCCGATCCCGTCGTGGTCGGAGTCCAGCTGATCCTGGTTGGCGACCGACGGACAGTTGTCGCAGGCGTCGCCAATGAGGTCGCCGTCGGTGTCCTGCTGGAAGCTGTTGTCGACGGTCGGGCAGTTGTCGCGAATATTGGGGACGAAATCGTTGTCGCTATCCGTGGCGCGCCCGGCCGCATAGCCAGAGAACCCATCGCTGCTCACGCACATGTAGCCGGGATGCGTGACCGGGTCGGTTGTGAGCGATATGCAGCAGAGGCTCCCCGGTCGTGGCACCTCGCCCGTGGTGCAGGATGGTTTGACCCGACATCGAAGCACGTCGATCTGGTTCCCTGAGGGATTGGGGAAACAGATCTGGGCCAAACCGAGAAGCTCAGCGCTGGTCGAGATGTCGACGCACGTAGCGGTCTGAAGGTCAATCAAGTCGGGCTGAAACTTGGCGCACATGCTTTGAGCCGTGATTGTTATCCGCCCGCCGGTTCCGATCGTCGTTGCCGTCACGGACACCCCGGTCGAGGGATCGACCACGGTTGCGGTCGGTATGGGATTGGCCAGGTCGACTGCGTACGCCTTGTTGCCGCCCGGCCAGCCGATCACCGCAGCGTCGGCAAAGCCGGCGACCGAGGCGCCGTAGCTCGCGTCGGCGAAGGTTCCGAACGTCCCGGTCTCGGCCCAGACGTCGTCGGTGGTGTCGTCGTTGCCGCGCCGGTCGACCTGAAAGCGGTGAACGGTTCCGTTGATGGAGCTCGGGTCGCTGACGATGACGACGTCGCCGGTCAGCGCGATGGCCGAGCCGAAGCGCGCCCCGGCCGTTCCAACGGTGAATGTTTCGCTGTTGGTCCATTGCGGAAACGGAGCCGCTCCAAAGATGTTCTTCGTGAATTGCGCAACGGAGCCGTGTCCGGATGGCGACGAGAGACCCACGAGCACGCGATCGACCTGACCGCCCACTCCGCCGACGAGCGCGCTCGGTGTCACCGACTGCGTGAAGAGGTACTGCATGTTGCTGCCGACGACCGGCTGAAATTCATAGAAGTCGAGGTTGTTGGAAGGCCCCAGCGTGACGAAGTAACCCCAGTCGGGCGTGATGCTCTGCTGAAACACCTGGCTGCCCCGGAAGGTCTGCCCCTGGTGGCTCTGGGCGGCGAAGCCCCAGCTGGCGCCGGCCTTCGCGCGGAACTCGCAGAAGGAATCGTTGCAAAGTATGGCGATGTTGAGCCGGTAGTCGTAGCTGACCGAACGGCCGAAATGAATGTTGCCGGACGATGCCGAACCGAGCGTTGCCGTGTAACTGAACGCAGTCGGCGTGTAGTTGGGAAACGGGCCCATGAGGGGAAATCCGTTGCCGTCCTTTGGTTGCTCGAAGACATAAACGCTCCCGGTCGAGCCATTGTTCGCGGAGTGGCTGGGCGCGCCGATCAAGATCGTCCCCTCCTGGACGAAGACGCTGGCGCCGAAGCGGTCGCCGCTGGCCCCGTTCGGCTGCCGCAGCTCGATCGCCGCGCCGAACGTCGGGACCGCCGTCGATTTCACGAAGTAAAAGGCGCGGCCGGCGCCCAGCCCGGGTGCGCCGACGACGACGTAGTCATTGAATCCGTCGGAGTACGACGAGACCGACGCGCCGAACTCGGCGACGCCGGTGTCGGGCGGATTCAGCGACTGTCCGCCCACGGTCAACGCCGCTGGCGCGAGCTCGTTGAAGAACGGAACCGACGCCGCGCGGGCGGCGGAAGCGGCGCCGCACACCATCAGCGGGGCGGCAAACAACGAGACAAACAACCGGCAATGGCTTTGCCAAACACCGGACAGCGACCCGATACCGGACAGGCCCGTCGGAACGCCTGTGTGTGCGTGGCTGGTGCCAAGGTCCCCCGTCGTCATACCGTCCCCCCTTGATTGCGCCACCGTCGGAGCGACCGCGGACGCAATCAGCTTTGGACGGTCTACTAACACCACCGCGAACGCGGGGTCACGTGACGATTGCGCGACGCGTGAAATCGTTGCCGACGTGTCAAACGCGGTCGTACGCGAAGGAATTATCCACAGGGAAGACCGGACTTATCCACAGAGGCGAGACGTCTGCCTCATCGCGACAGCTCTTCAACGGCGGCGTTGAAGATCACATCGACGACGATATGGGGCGCCGACCACATGGGCGTGTGGTCCACGGAGTGCGGGCGAAGGTTCGCGCCCATCCGGGCCGCCATGAAGCGCTGGGTCTCCGGGTTGATCATGCGATCCCGCTCAGCGACGAGAAACCACGACGGCTTCGTCTTCCACGCAGGCGCGGGACACCGCTCTTCGATGCACTTCACGGCGATCGGCCGCTGCACCGCCGCCATGACGGTCACCTGGTCGGCCGACGCCTCGTGCGCGACCGCGCGGCGAAACCCCTCTTCGGTCATCCAGATGAAGCCCTGCGCATCGGGCGCCAGGCGGGGCGCGTTCGGGTGCGGATCCGCTCGATAGAACATCTGCGCGACCGTCTCACCCTGGTCGGGCGCCAGGGCCGCGATGAACACGAGCGCTCTGACCCGATCGTCGGGCACCGCCGCGATCACGGCGCCCGCGTAGGCGTGGCCGGCCAGGATGATCGGGCCGCTGGTTCTGTCGAGCACCCGGCGAAGAGCGGCGGCGTCATCCGTGAGCGACGTGAGCGGAAGGGGCGCGGCCGTCACCAGCAACCCCTGTCGTCGCAGCGGCAGGATGACGTTCTGCCAGCAGGAGCCATCCGCCCAGGCGCCGTGAACCAGTACGACGGTGGCGTTGTCGGGAAAGTCGCGCATCCGGGGCTCGCGCTACTTCCTGCCGCGCGCGAGGCCGCTGCCCGCGAGGAACGCCGTCATCGCGTCGGCGATCTCGACGACGTGGGTCTCGATCGCGAAGTGGCCGGTGTCGAGGAAGCGAACCTCGGCGCCCGGCAGATCCCGGCGAAACGCCTCCGCGCCCGCGGGGATGAAGAAGGGATCGTTCTTGCCCCAGATCGCCAGCAGCGGCGGCTTCGACTTGCGGAAGTACTCCTGGAAACGCGGATAGAGCTTCACGTTGGACGCGTAATCCAGGAAGAGATCGAGCTGAATCTCCTTGTTCCCGGGTCGCTCCATCAAGGCCACATCCAGTGTGTAGGTCTCGGGCGCCACGCGCTCCGGGTTCGCCACGCCGTGCGTGTATTGCCAGCGCGTTCCTTCCAGCGTCAGGACGTTGTCGCGGACGATCTTGCGGTTCTCCGGCGTCGGCGCCGCCCAGTACTTCCGGATCGGCTCCCACGCATCGCCGAGGCCCTCTTCATAGGCGTTTCCGTTCTGTGAGACGATCGCCGAGACGCGCTCGGGGTGAGCGAGCGCCATTCGAAACCCCGTCGGCGCGCCGTAGTCGAACACGTAGAGCGCGTAGCGTTCGAGCGCGAGCGCCTGCGTGAAGGCCTCCATCGTCGCGGCCAGCGCGGCGAATGAATAGCTGTATCGGCGCTCGGCGGGGACGCTGGTGAATCCAAAGCCCGGCAAGTCCGGCGCGATCACCCGGTAGTCGGCGGCCAGGCGGGGAATCAGCTCGCGGAACATGAACGACGACGTCGGAAAACCGTGCAGCAGCAGCACGACCGGCGCGCCGGGATCGCCCGCCGCTCGGTAGAAGACCTCAACGCCGTCCGCGACGACGCGGTGGACGGACGTCAGGGGCCGCGGCGCGCGCGGCGAGGAGTCTTTGTTCATGACGTATCCGGTGCGGATCCTTGGCCGCGCAGGCAATGGGACCCGGACTGGATACGGCGCCGCGCCCAGGGCCTGCGGATTCTTGCGAGCGCGACGGAATGAAGATACCAATGGGTGATCTTGCGCACGAAGCGCATCGGACCCTTTCCCGATGGAGGCTCCTCATGATCAGGCAGCTGGTGGTGGTTTCTGTTGCGGCGGCGACGCTGCTGGCCGCAGGGCCAATCTCGGCGCAGCAGCTCGTGCCCGTGGGCGATCGGGGCGCCATCCAGCTTGGCCTCGGTCTCGGTTACGGCGTCCCGTTCGGCAAGACCGGCAGGATCGCGACCGATACGACCGACGACGATCTCTCGAGATCCATCAAGGGACAGATTCCGATCGGGATCGACGCCGGCTATCTCATCACCCCCGTCGTTTATGTCGGGTTGGCGTTCAAGTACGGCTTCGGGTTGATCGGCAGCGGCAGCGACACCGTGTGTAACGAGACCGGCGTGAGCTGTTCGACCAGCGACATGAGCCTGGGCCTCGATGCCCGCTTCCACCTGAACCCGACCGCGTCGTTCGACCCGTGGCTCGGCCTCGGCATCGGATACGAATGGGTCGGCTTTTCGGCCAACTTCGGCGGCCAGAACGCGTCGTCGACCGGCAGCGGTTTCAACTACGTGAACGTCGAGCTCGGCGGAGACGTCAGCGTCGCGCCGAACGTCGCAGCCGGTCCGTTCGTCAGCTTCTCGGCGGGCCAGTATTCGAGCGTGTCACAGGAGAACGGCACCACCACGACGAGTCAGGACATCACGAGCAAGTCGTTTCACGAGTGGTTGTTGTTCGGCGTGCGCGGGGTTTACAGCATTCGGTTGTAGGTGCTGATTCAGGGGGCCTCATATACGCCGTGATACGCTTCGGCGTATAAGCGTGGTCGATGTCGGCCTCAAGAGGCTCCCGCTTCTCACGCAGGCAGCGTACGCGCGCCTGCTCGACTCGCTGCTGACTGCCGAAGCAGGCGACTCGCTTTCTGGCGCGACCTTGGTCTCGAAGACCATTCGAGGTCGCCGCTGCTGGTACGCCCAGCGCCGCGACAGCGGGAAGAAGGTCCAGAGCTACATCGGACCCGAGACGGCCGAGGTCACAGGCGTGATCGAGAGGTCGCGACGCGGCCGGGTCGAGGCGAGCACGCGCGGCGAGCTGATCGCCATGGCTCGCGCCGGCGGCGCGTACCTCGTGGGAAGCGCCGAGGCGGACGTGCTCGCTGGCCTCGCTCCGGCGCATCGGTGTCAAACCGTGAGCGCACGGTATGCGCGAGTGATCATCGCAGGTCGGGCGCGGTGCCGCCTCCGGCCTCCTCTGTCTTCGCCATGGTCCGCGCGTCGAGCTTGGACCAGACCGCGAGGTTAGACCGTGGTTCGCCAGCCGCTGAATATCGCGAAGTTCAGATACCGCCAGAAGCAACCCGGTGAAGCGAAGCCGGCATCAGACAGCATGCGCGTCCACCGGGACACTTCCACCGGATGGTCCTTGGCGAGGTGCTTCTGGTACCACGCCTCCGCGTCCTCGCCTTGCGAGGCCATAAAACGGCGCCACACGTCGTACTGGCGCTCTCGAACCTGCGGTGATTCGTCGATGACGACTTCAGCGGTGATCAGTTGGCCGTCCGGTGCCAGACCTCGAAGGAGCCGTTTGGCGAGGAGCGGTCGCTCGTCCAAGGTCGCATGATGCAGCGAGAGCGAGGCGAGGATCAGGTCGTATCCGCTCCCAAAGTCGTCTTCCCGAAAATCGCCCACTTTGAATGAAACGCGGGGATTGGCGCCAAGCCGGGATTTGCAACGATCGATCATCTCGACCGTGAGGTCGAAGAGGGTGAGTTGCGCGTGTGGAAACTCTGTCGCAAGGCGACTCGCCATAACACCAGGACCGCACCCCAGGTCCAAGATGCGCAATGGCAGGGTCCGGTCACTCGGCATCAGCGAGACCATCACGTCACGCTGCAGGTCGTAATGCGGAATCAAACGCTGCATCAGCTCCGGGTAGGCTGGCACCTGAACCCGGAAATGCTCCTGAACCTGTTCGCTCTTCACAGCCATCGATCCTTTCGCCGTCTGTCCAACGACCGTTTCTACAACTCGAGCCGAGGTTCGCCCGACACGCCGCGGGGACCGCGGTTGAGGACGCGGATGTAGATTGTGGTCCATGGATCACCGGGTGCCACCGCCAGATCTTCAGCGTGAAGGTCGCAAACCCATGCGAGATGGCCGGGGAGGCTTGCTTCCATGCGTGTCGGAGGCATCCTCACGCGACCCTCCACTACTTTGCCGATCACCTCAACGCTGCCGATATGAAGGTTGTCGCGGCGATGGCGGACTCCATCAGCGTCGCGAAGAAGGATCTCAAGTAGAGGTACGAAGTCCGTCCAACGATACTGGAACTCAGCGGCGGGCACAGCCCGTCCACTGGAAAGTCCGGATTGGGCGGCGCCCCGTCGAAGTGTTCGCTATTGAGACTGGGCTCAGCGTGCTCTCATCGGGCTTGGTGCGCCAAAGCCGATGTTCAAGCACGGGTACCAGATGCCTCGCACGATCATCGGCCCCGTATTGGGCCGAACGTTGGACTGGTCGATCTCATCGATCGTGATGCCCTCGCGAACAGACACCTCGCGCGCACGCAGGTGAAAGTCATATCCGTTCTCTTCCAGGAGACGAAACGCATCCGCCCGAGACCAGCCCGTCACGCCCATCCCCATCGGGAACGAGGGATCCTCAGGGAACGTGATCCAAAACGCGGTAAGAGTTACGTTGCCCATCGTTCGTCGCCTGTCCGGCTAACTACCGTTTCTCCGACTCTAGCCGAGGTTCGCTCGACAGCGCAATTTGGACACGGTTGGCGATCCGACCGAGATCGAGAAACACACGAAGATCAAGCTAGCGCAGCGGAAGCGCACGGGAATCGAACCCGCCGAGCGCGCGCTTTCGCGGCGCCCCATCGGTTTTGAAGACCGAGCCGGACACCAGCACCGGACGCACTTCCGTCGGAGAGATTGCCTCGTAGCTCTATCCGGTTGCAAGGTCTACGGCGGCGGCCTCGTCGGGAACCTCGTCGGCGTTCCTACCCGAGTCGTGCCCGAGTTCGATGACGGAGCCGGCGGGCCTCGACAGGTCCACCGACACCGCCGACAGCTCGCGCTCGCCGAAGGGCATGGGGTTCAGGTGGCGTACCGCTCGGTTACCAACACGGAGGAGTGCCCGAGGATCAGCCGTAAGGTCGCCGGCGTCGATCCCTCGCGTACCTCGTCGAGGTCGCGACGCGCGCGAAGCGGATCGCCGGGGGACTCACTCACATCGTGAGCACGACGCGGAACTCGGCCTTGCCGCTGAGCATCCGGGCGTAGCCCTCGGCGGCCTTCGCGAACGGGTACGTCTCGATCATGGGGCGGACGCCGGTCAGCTCCGCGAAGCGCAGCGTCTCCTCCGAGTCGGTGGGGATCCCTGCCGACCATCCGTGAATCCGCTTCCTCCCGAAGATCAGCTGGGCCGGTAGCACCTCGATCGGATCGAGCGGAGCTCCGACAACCATCAAGGTGCCGTTCGGGCCGAGCCCGTCGACCAGGGCCGACATCGACTTGCCGCTGGGAGCGGTCGCCACGATCACGCTCGCGCCGCCGAGCTTCTGCAGCTCGGCCGCCGGATCCGCTTCGGCGCTGTCGACGTAGACGTCGGCGCCGAGCTTCTTCGCGAGGGCCGCGTTGCCGGCACCGCGCCCGATGGCGGCCACGCGATAGCCGAACTTCTTGGCGAACTGGATCCCCAGATGGCCGAGCCCGCCAACGCCCTGGATGGCGACGAGATCGCCCGGCATCCCACCGCCGTTGCGGATGGCATTGAAGGTGGTGACGCCCGCGTCCATCAGCGGGGCCACGTCGTTGTCGCTGAGCGACTCGGGCACACGGGCCAGCGCTTCGAGAGGGGCCACCATGAATTCCTGATAGCCGCCGTCATAGCTGATCCCGCATATCTTCCCGTTCACGCAGTTCGCGAAGTCGCCTCGCCTGCAGGGCAGGCAGGTGCCGTCATGGCCGCCATGCCAGCCCACGCCGACACGCTGCCCGCGCTTCCAGCCCTCCACGCCGGGCCCGACCTCGTCGATCACCCCGGCGATCTCGTGCCCGGGTACGCGCGGATAGGCAATCCCGGGAAGGAGCCCGTCCTTGGTGATCACGTCGCTGTGGCAAATGCCGCACGCGCGAACGCGAATCCTCACCTGCCTGGGGCCGGGCTCTGGCACGTCTCGTTCCACCAGGTCGAAGTTCGCTCCCGGCTTCGGTACCACCACCGCCTTCATCTTTGCCATCGCGCACCCCCCGGAGAAAAGTTAGTGCTTTCGAGACGCGATGGGCCCGGGGAATCTGCGGCTGACGACCTGCACGACGCCGACTCGACAGGACGAAGCTCGCGCCGGGGTTCTCAACCGTGGCCGTGCCCGCACCGAGGCCGACCCTCCCCGGCTGAGGGGCCGCCACGATGGGTTCCGTCTCAAGTTGCATGAGCTCCTCGATCGATTCGACGGCAATCGGGAATTCACCGCTGCGTCTCATGTCGCCAAGGGGTTCGTCGCTGGTCGTGTCGGTCGTCGCCGCGGTATTGGCGGGAGGTTGCTCGACCGCCGCAGGAACGGGTGGCTTGGATGCAGTTTCCGAAGGAAGCGGCGGCGGACGCACCGACGGCGGAGCTAGCGGCGGCGCAAGCGGCGGTGGAGGTAGTGCAACGGCCGGGGCCGGAGGCGGCCCGGCAGGGTCAGGCGGCGGCGCGGGCACCGCCGGCATGGGTGGCGCCGCCGGTGGCTCCGGCGTCGGCGTTGGTGGAGCGTCCGCGGGAGTCGGGGGCGCGGTCGGCAGCGCCGGGACCGGGGGCGGGACCGTCGGAGCGGGGGGCGCAGCCGGCGGCGCCGGCACCAGCGGCGCGGGCGGCACGTTCAGCTGCACGACGGCGACGACGCTGAAGGCGGCCGCCAGCTGCACCGGCCGTCTGTTCGGCGCGGCGCTGGCCGCGTCGCACCTCACGGAGACCGGCTACGCGACCGCCGCGCGCGAGCACGGCTTCGTCACGCCCGAGAACGAGATGAAGTGGGATCAGATCGAAGCGACCCGAGGCACATTCACCTTCGGTCCCGCCGATCAGATCGTCACCTTCGCCATGCAGAACGGCATGAAGATCAAAGGCCACACGCTGGTCTGGCACAAGCAGCTGCCGACGTGGGTCACCAGCCTCACCACCGCCGCCGACGTCCGCGCCGCGATGCTGGAGCACATCAACGGCGTCGTGAGCCACTACAAGGGCAAGGTGGCGGCGTGGGACGTGGTCAACGAGGCGTGGGTCACCGACGGTCCCACCGGCAACGGCAACCCGGTGATCCGCACATCGGTGTTCTCGACCGCGCTCGGCCCTTCGTTCATCGACGAGGCGTTCGCGGCGGCGCGCCAGGCGGATCCCGCCGCGCTCCTGATCTACAACGAGTTCGCCGACGAGGGCCTGAGCGACAAGGCGACCGCTGTCTACAACATGGTGAAGGACATGAAGACCCGCGGCATCCCCATCGACGGCGTCGGCATGCAGATGCACATCGGCATCAACACCAACCCGACCGCCGCCGACCTCGCGACCAACATGCAGCGCTTCGCCGATCTCGGCGTGAAGATCTTCATCAGCGAGATGGACGTCAACGGCTGCGCCGGCTATTCGCTGGACCAGGAACGGACCCAGTACCACGACATCGTCGCCACCTGCGTCGCCCAACCCGCCTGCGCCGCGGTCACCGTCTGGGGCATCACCGACAAGTTCTCCTGGCTGAACGTCAGCGTGAACAGCAGCAGCCCCGCCGGCTGCGCCACCGGCCAGTCGCCGCTGCCGCTTCTGTGGGACGACAACTACACAAAGAAGTCGGCGTACACCGGAGTGATGGACGCGCTGCTGGGGAGATAGCGCGCCCCGGGCGCGTTCCTACGGGCCCGGCGACGATTCGAGCTCGGTGGGGTGCCACTCGCCGCGGGCTTCCAGCTCGCCGAGCTCTTCGATGAACTTGGCGCTGAAATCTTCCAGGTCGTCGGGCTTGCGGCTGGTGATCCAGTTGTCGTCGACCACGACGGCTTCGTCCTTCACTTCGGCGCCGGCTTGTCGCAGGTCGACCTGGACGGTCTTCCAGGCGGTGAGGGTGCGACCGCGCTGCAGCTCGGCGGCCAACAGCAACTGCGGACCGTGGCAGACGGCGGCCAGCGGTCGGCCGGTGGTGTCGAACTCCTTCACGAAGGCGACGAAGCGATCGTCGGCCCTGAGCTTGTCGGGCGAATAGCCGCCGGGGATCAGAAGACCCTCGTAGCTCGCGGGGTCCGCGTCGTCGATCGACAGGTCGGTGGTCACGGTCTCGATTCCTTTTTCGCCGATGAGCTCCTGGTTCGCCTTGAAGCCGATGATCTCGACGTGATAGCCGGCCTGCTCGAGCCGGTCCACCGGGATGCGCAGCTCGGAGTCTTCGAAATCGCTCGCCAGCAGGCAGGCGATCGTGCCGTGTGTCGAACCGTTCGTGGACATGGGTGCCTCCTCCGTTGTCCTGACCAACCTGGCGTCAGGCGCGGGAAAGACAAGCAGGCGGAAGTCGTCGAGGTCGCCTACCCGCGCCAGAGCTGGTTCGACGGACGACGTCGTGGCCGGAGAGCAGGTGACGATCGCGCCGCCGATGGTTTATCCTGGCGGCGGCTCGGCCGCCCGAGCCTCCACTGCATGCCGTTTTCCACCCGCGTTTTTTGCAAAGAGGGGACCGCCCCGACGTTGAGCGAGCTCGTGGCGTGGCAGCGCCAGCACGGCACGCCGATCATGATCGTCGGGGGCGCGGCCGGGGCCGACTTGCTGTCGCCGGTCTGGAGCGAGGCGGTCGTCTCGTACGACGCCGACGAGGATCCGTTCACGCTGCGCTGCGAGCACGCGGGCGATCCGGCGGGCGCCGAGCGGCTGCGCGCCGAGGTGAGCGACTTCCTCGAGGATCTGGGCGAGCTTCCCGAGAGCGCGGAGCGCGCGCGCGTGATCGACCACCTGACCCACGCCCGCTTCGTGCTGGTGGTGGAGTTCCCGGAGGACGGGGTCGGGCCGCGCGGCTACGAGACCAACGGCTGGCTCATGAGCCTGTTCGTCGAACGGGCGGACGGCCTGGTCCAGTGCGACGGCATCGGATTCTACGACGAAAACGACGAGATTATTCTTCGGCTCGGCTGAGGTCCGCGCTAGATCTAGGGCGCATGTCGTTCGCGCACGAAAAGACCATCATCATCAGTGAGGCGCACCTCGACTCGTTCGGGCACGTCAACAACGCGCGCTACTTCGAGCTGCTCGAGCAGGCGCGCTGGGATCTGATCTCCGACCGCGGGTTCGGGATCGAGACGATCCGCACGACGCGCACCGGGCCGACGATCCTGGAGATCAACATCCGCTTCCTGCGCGAGCTCCGGCCGCGCGACGTGGTGGTGATCCGCACGGAGATGATCTCCTACGAGCGCAAGATCGGAAAGCTGCGGCAGCAGATGCTCAAGGACGACAACGTCGCGTGCGAGGCAATCTTCACGATCGGGCTCTTCGATCTGGAGAAGCGCCGCCTGATCGAGCCGACGCCGGCCTGGGCATATGCGGTCGGGCTGGAACCGCCGCCCGGCGCTTGAAGCGCGCTATTCGCTGTCAATCTGCTGCCGGACGCGTGGTGCGGGCGTCGAGGGTGCCGCCGTCCCCAGCGGCGCGGCGGTGGGTTGGGCTGGCGGAGGCGCTTCGGGGGACGGCGACCGCGGTTCAATGGCCGAGGGTGGCGGCGGCACGTACGCCCGCGGGTACCCCCGCGGGGGATAAGGTCCGTGTGACGCCATCAGCTCGTTGCACGCCCTGACCTTGCGGAAACCCCAGACCCCTGCTCCGATTTGGGCGCCGGCCAACGGAGCGGCGATGATTTGAAACGATGTCATTGACGTCTTCGAGCCGATGGATTCGACGATGCCGAAGGACACGAGCTCGAGCACCCCCAAGATAATGTCGAAGGGCGGCGCCCCGGAGCTGGTCGTACAGTTGATGCTCTCGTGGGGCGCGGGATGCTCCGGCGGGGGTTGGATAACGAAAAAGGAACAGCCAGAGGTCGGAAGCAACGCGGCCGCGACCAGGAGAGCGAGCATGCTACTTCCGGCGCAGCCGCGCGCACGGCGGACGGACGCAAACATCCGGGCGGAGGCTACGCTTCCGAGATCGTGACCTTGTTCATCTTGATCGGCGTCTTCGGCCGATCGCGCGGGTCGCGCGGCGCCTTCGAGATCTGATCGACGATGTCCATTCCCTCGATCACCTTGGCGAAGACCGGGTGCTTGGACGGGCCGGGCGAGAACCAGTCGAGGTACGGGTTGTCGACGACGTTGATGAACATCTGGCAGCTGCCGCTGTTGGGCCGGCCGGTGTTCGCCATCGAGATCGTGCCGCGCGCGTTCGAGATCTTGGCGTCGGCGGGGTGCTCGTCCTGGACCGGGCCGTCCGGGCCGTCGCCGGTGCCGGCTCGCGCGCTGTTCGGATCCTTGCTGTGCGGGCAGCCGAACTGGACCATGAACTTGTCGATGACGCGGTGAAAATGCAGCCCGTCGTAGAAGCCGCTCTTCGCGAGCTTGATGAAGTTGCCGGCGGTGATCGGCATCTTGTCGCTGAGTAGCTCGATCTTGATGTCTCCGACGGAGGTGCTGAGGAGCGCGGTCGGATTGGCCATGCGCGGCAGCTTAACACGCAACACGCCGGACGCCCGCGGACCGTGATGGTAAGGTGTGGAGTCGATGGATCCTGATCGACTCAAGGCTCTCCTGCAGGCGGTCGAGGCGCGCCAGACGTCGGTCGACGAGGCGATGCGCGAGCTGCGCGAGGCGCCGTTTCGCGCGGCGGGCTTCGCGGCGATGGGGTTCGCGCACGCCGACACTCATCGCCACCTGCGCACCGGCTTCCCGGAGGTGGTGCTGGGGCAGGGCAAGACGCCCGAGCAGATCGCGGCGATCTTGATCGAGCTGCGGCGCGGAGGATCGACCGTGATGGCGTCGCGGGTTCTGCCCGATGCCGGCGCGATCGTGGTCGCCGCCGTGCCCGAGGCGCGCTACCTGCCCGTGCCGCGCGCGGTGGTGGTCGGGCCGATGCCGGCGCCGGATCGCGGGCGCGGCCTCATCGCCGTGCTCAGCGCCGGCACCGCCGACGTGCCGGTCGCCGAGGAGGCGGCGCTGACCGCCGAGCTGGCCGGCAACCGGGTCGAGCGCATCTTCGACGTCGGCGTCGCGGGTTTGCACCGCCTGCTGGTCTATCGCGAGCAGCTCGAGAGCGCGGAGGTGATCGTGGTCGCGGCCGGCATGGAGGGCGCGCTGCCCAGCGTGGTCGGCGGCCTGTTCGCGCGCCCGGTGATCGCGGTGCCGACCAGCGTCGGCTACGGCGCCAGCCTGGGCGGCATCGCGGCGTTGCTGTCGATGTTGAACTCGTGCGCGGCCGGCGTTGCGGTGGTCAACATCGACAACGGCTTCGGCGCCGGTCAGATGGCGGCGATGATCAACCGGAAGCGCGATCGGTGAAGCGCGCGGCGTCCCCTTCGGTGAACGGCGCGGCGCGCGACCTGCGCGGCCAGCACCTGCACCTGGAGCCGACGTCGGGCATCGCGGGCGACATGGCGGTGGCGGCGCTGGTCGACGCCGGCGTGCCGCCGTCGGTGGTGACGCGTGCGATCGCGAGCATGGGCGTCCCCGGCCTGAAGACGCGTTTCGAAAAACGCCAGCGCGGCGCCTTCGTGGGCCGAGGCTTCGTCGTCACGTATCCCGGCATGAACGGCAAATCCGCTCACGCTCACGACCGCACGCACGCTCACGAACACGAACACCACCACGAACACGAACACGAACACGCGCACGCCCACCGCGACTATGCCGACATCCGCCGTCTCCTCCGCCGCGCGTCTCTCGACACCGACGTCCGCGCCCTGGCCGGCGACATCTTCGCCCGCATCGCTACCGTCGAGGCCGCTCTCCACGGCACCTCCGTCGACGCCGTGACGTTCCACGAGGTCGGCGCGTTCGACTCGATCGCCGATGTCGTCGGCGTCGCCGCCGCGATCGCCTGGCTGGCGCCCGGCTCGATCGGGTCGGCGCCGCCGGTCGTCGGGACCGGGCAAGCGCGCACCGCGCACGGCCGCGTGATGGTGCCGGCGCCCGCGACCGCCGAGCTCCTGCGCGGCATCCCGATCCTGAACGAAGGGCAGGGCGAGCTGACCACGCCGACCGGCGCCGCGATCCTGGCCGCGACCGTCGACGCGTTCGGCCCGCCGCCGCCGATGCGGGTGCACGCCATCGGCTACGGCGCCGGCACGCGCGAGCTGCACGACCGGCCCAACGTGCTGCGCGTGCTGGTCGGCGAGCCGCTCGGCCGGGTCGAGGAGACGCCCGCCGGCGCGGTGATCATCGTCGAGGCGAACATCGACGACATGAGCCCCGAGCTGGTCGCGCCGCTGTTCGAGGCGGTGCTCGGCGCCGGCGCCGTCGACGTCTGGTCGACGCCGATCCTCATGAAGAAAGGGCGGCCCGCGATCACCGTCTCGGCGATGGCGGCGCCCGCCGCGGTGGCCGAGGTCGAGCGCGCGTTCTTTCGCTGCTCGACCACGATCGGCGTGCGCCGCTATCCCGCCCTGCGCACGGTGCTCGCGCGCTCCTTGGTCACGGTCGAGACCGCGTACGGCCCGGTGCGCGTCAAGGTCGGCGCCGCCGGCGGCGAGGTCGTCGGCGCGCAGCCCGAGTTCGAGGACTGCCGCCGCCGCGCCGCCGCCACCGGCGCCTCGGTACGCGAGGTGATGAGCGCCGCCGCCGCCGCGAGCCGCGCGCTGCTGCCCGTGCCGCAAGTCGTACCACGAGCCTTGCGTGCCAGATCAACCGCGGGCGCAGGTCGGCTCCGCCGACCGAAGCCCGCCGCAGGAGGGTCCCGGAACCGGTCCGCGGGTGCCCGGAAAAAATGACCGCCGAGGCCGCGCAGCAACGCATCGACGAGGACCTGGCCAAGGTGGCCCAGGTGCTGGCGATCGGCACCGGCGCCAGCCAGTTGCAGGCGGTCGCGGAGCACGTCGCCCATGCGCTCGAGGCGTCGTCGGTGACGATCCTGGCCGTCGTCGCCGACGTCGACAGCGTGTACATCGTCGCCGACAGCGACGAGACCGAGACCGGCCGCGTGCGCCTGCCGCTGGCGCAGTACCCGCACATCCGCAGCGCGTTCGAGACCGGCGACATGACGTCGACCGGCGGGGGCTTCGCCACGCCGCTCGCCGCCGAGACCACCGTGGTGTTCCCGATGATCGTCGGGCGCAAGCCGGTCGGCGCGTTGCTCGTGCGCTTTCCCAACCTGCCGGTCAGCCGCATCCCGGTGGCGACCGTGCGCGCCGGCAAGCTGGCCGCCGCGATCATCGGTATGGTGCTGCGCGGGGCGCGCGCGCTCGATCCGATCCGCGAGCGCACGCGCCAGATCACGCTCTCCGACTTCCAGCAGGAGCGCCAGGTGCGCGCCATCGAGCGCTACCGCGCCTTCATCGACAGCGCCTCCGACGGCATCCTGGTGCTCGACGCCGGCGGCCGCGTTCTCTACCTGAATCGCGCCGCGCAGGAGGTCACGGGCTACGCGCGCGACGGTCTCTCGGGGCGGCCGCTGGCGCAGATCGTGCCGGTCTCGCACCACCCGCAGCTCGCCGACGCGATCCGCCGCTCGATCCGCAACGAGCCGGTCGACAACTTCGACCTCGAGCTGGTCACGACCTCGGGCGACACGATCATCGTCTCCGTGGCCTCGATCGGCATCCTGTCCGAGCAGGAGGCGGCGATCTTCGCGTTCCGCGACGTCACCATCGCGCGCGACCTCGAGCACGAGCTGCGCCGCACCACGGAGTTCCTGGAGCGCATCCTCAACTCCGCCGTCGACGGCATCATCGCCGCCGATCTGCGCGGCAACATCCTGCTCTTCAATCAAGGCGCGGAGCGCATCTGCGGCTACCGCGGCATCGACATCATCGGAAAGACGTCGGTGAAGGATCTCTACGCGCCCGGCGTCGCGCAGGAGGTGATGCGCCTCATCCGGTCGGCCGACCACGGCGGCGGCGGGCGCCTGGAGCCGGTGCGTCGCGACCTCATCACCGCGGCCGGCGAGACCGTGCCGGTGTCGATCTCGGCGGCGCTGGTGTTCGACGACGCCGGCCGCGAGATCGCCACCGTCGGCATCTTCTCCGATCTGCGCGATCGCATCCGCATGGAAGAGCGCCTGGCGTCGGCGCAGGAACGGTTGGCGGTGACCGAGAAGCAGACGGTGGCCATCGAGCTCGCGGGCGCGGCGGCGCACGAGCTGAACCAGCCGCTGACGTCGGTCATGGGTTACGCGCAGATGCTGGTGCGCAAGATGCCGCCCGGCGACGCGCACCTGCGCATCGTCGAGACGATCCTCAACGAGGCGGAGCGCATGGCGGCGATCGTGCGCCAGCTCGGCAGCCTGACCCGCTACGAGACCAAGTCCTACGTGGGCGGCGCCCAGATCATCGATCTCGACCGCTCGGCCAAGGAGACCGACACCGAGGCGCCCCAGGGAAAGCTTCCCGGGCGGCCGGGAACCGGGTAGAAGTACAAGGCAAGCATGAAACCCGAACAGATGACCGAAGCTCTGGAGCAGGTCGCGACCCAGGTGGGCGTTCGTGTTCGCTACGAGACGATGACCGGGGCCGTCGCCGGCGCGGGCGGGCTTTGCAAGATCAAGGGTCAGTGGACGGTGATGATCGATCGCCGCACGCCGGCCGCCGATCGCGCCGCGATGCTGATCGAGGCTCTGGCGGAGTTCGACACCGACGCGCTCTTCCTGCCGCCGCGCGTGCGCGAGGCGCTGCAGTCCCGGCGGCCGCGAGGCACGGGCGAGACCGCCGCCGCGCACCCGGCCGGTTGAGCTAACCGCTCAGGCGCTCAACCGGCGCAGCTTGTCGGCGAGCAGCGGATCGTTCTCCAGCGCATCCTGCAGCGCCGCGCGCACCCGCTCGCGGACGGCCGCGGGCGCGTCGGCGCCGACCTGAGTCGCCAGCACCTGCTCGAGCACCTTGTCGACGGCGGCCGCCGGGGTCAGGCGCCCCGCCTCCAGGTCGGCCGCGATCCCGGCGGTCGCGTGCAGCTCAGCGGGCTGCGCCGCCGCTCCCGGTGCGTCCGCCGCTGCGGGCGTGCCGGCCGCCGCGAGCTTCTCGGCGAAGGCGCGGCCCGTGCCCTCCGTGCGCTCGACCGCACCCGTCGCATCGGTCGCGCCGATTCCGGCCGTCGAGCCGCTCTTGGGCGCGCCGTCGACCGGTCCCGCCGCCTCATCCGGCCCCGCGCCCGCTGCCGCCTCGGCAGCCCCGGCGCCCGGCCCCGAATTTGGTCCGCTGACTTTCATCGACGTCCTCGCGGGACCTTAGCACGACTGCGGAATGCGGGCGGGTGGCGCGGCCGGGGGCCGGACCTGGTCGGTGGGGGCGTGCTCATCGGGGTGTTCTCCTGGGAGGCGCGTCGGGAGGGAGGCTCCGTCCAGATATCGGTCGGCCCGCGGCGCCGGTTGCGTCGGTGTAGAATCCGCCCCGTGGGACTCCTCCGCGGCCTCGTCAACGGCTTCCTGGCCCCGTTTCGTGGCGGGCTCTACGTGGCGCGGCAGCGGCTGTGGCGTTATCTGCTGGTGCCCATCGTGCTCAACATCGCGCTCGCGGTCGGGGCGCTCTGGGCCGCCGCCGGCTACTGGCACCAGGAGCTGTCGCAGACCGTGACCAAGTCGCCGGTCCTCGGGTGGATCTTCCTGGTCGTGGTCACCATGCTGGGCGGCATCATCCTGTTCGTCGCCGTCCAGCCGATCCTGGGCGCGGTCTTCAACGACCGGCTCTCGGAAAAGGTCGAGATCAAGGTCCGCGGCTCGGCCCCCAAGGCCCCGTTTTTCGCATCGACGGGAAAAGCCCTGCTGCACGGGCTTCTCAAGGCGCTGCTCTACGTGCTGGCGCTGACCGTCGGCCTGGCGCTGACGGCGGCGACCGGCCTGGGCAGCCTGGCCGGCGTCGGCCTGGGCGCGCTCTTCATGGCCTACGACGGCTTCGACTATCCCCTGTCGCGGCGAAACCGCGGATTCCGGGCCAAATGGGGGTACCTGGTGCGGCATCCCGGGCTGACCATCGGCTACGGGGTGGGGGCGACGCTGCTCTATCTCGTGCCGCTCGCGTTCGTGGTGGCGCCGCCGTTCGCCGCGGCCGGCGCCACGCTCGCCTTTCTGGACGACGAGACCCGCAGCCAGCAAAAGGCCGCGCCGGCTTCCTCAGAGAAAACGCCATGAAAAAACGCGGTGCAAACCCTGGTAATCGCTTTGGCGTCCAATTCCCTACAGCCGCCCATAATCCATTTGACTTTGTCGCGCGCCTGACCGGATAAATAGATCGGCTTTCTCCTCGGGCTAGAGCTCTGAGGGGGGGCGAAAAGAGGGTCGCATCGCCGCGCTCAAAAAGCCCATTCCCTTCGGCAAGTACTATCTCCTCGAGCGGATCAACGTCGGCGGCATGGCCGAGGTGTTCAAGGCGAAGGCCTTCGGCGTCGAGGGCTTCGAGCGCCTGGTCGCGGTCAAGCGCATCCTGCCGAACATCGCGGAGGACGAAGAGTTCATCGCGATGTTCATCGACGAGGCGAAGATCGCCGTGCAGCTCAAGCACGCGAACATCGCGCAGATCTTCGACCTCGGTAAGGTCGAGGACAGCTTCTTCATCGCGCTCGAGTACGTCCACGGCAAGGACCTGCGCGTCGATCTTCGACCGCAGCCGCCAGCGCGGCGAGGTCGATGCCGATCTCGCAGGCGTGCCTACATCGTGATGCAGGTCTGCGAGGGCCTCGACTACGCGCACAACAAGCGCGACGGCCAGGGGCGCGAGCTGCACCTCGTCCACCGCGACATCTCGCCGCAGAACGTGCTCGTCGGCTACGAGGGCGAGGTCAAGCTCATCGACTTCGGCATCGCCAAGGCGGCGGGCAAGGCGTCGAAGACCCAGGCCGGCATCCTCAAGGGCAAGTTCGGCTACATGTCGCCCGAGCAGGTGCGCGGGCTGCCGATCGATCGGCGCAGCGACGTGTTCGCGGTGCGGCATCGTGCTCTACGAGCTGCTCACCGGCGAGCGCCTGTTCGTCGGCGAGAGCGACTTCTCGACGCTCGAGAAGGTGCGCAACGTCGAGATCCTGCCGCCGTCGTCGTACAACCGCAAGATCCCGCCCGAGCTCGAGCGCATCGTGCTCAAGGCGCTCGCCAAGGATCCCGAGGACCGCTACCAGAACGCGATCGACCTGCACGACGAGCTGCAGGCGTTCGTCTACACCGTCGGGCGAGTTCTACTCGCGCAAGGATCTCGCGGCGTGGATGAAGAAGACCTTCGCGGTCGAGATCGAAGAGGACAACGCGAAGCTCGAGATCTACCGCCAGGTCGCGGCGCCGGTCACGGATGCCGAGGTCTCGAAGACATCGTCGAAGCGCGCCGTGGCCTCGATGGGCGCGCCGGCGCCGGTGCCGCGCGCGCCGCCGCCGCCCGCGCCCGCGATCAAGGACATCTCGCCCGCGCAGATGGGCTGGGACGACGAGGAGCTCGACACCCAGATCTTCGACAAGGACCACGGCGACTCGCCGGCCGAGCCGGCGCCGAAGATGGATTCGGCGCAGCTGTTCTTCCAGGAGGACGGCGACCGCACCGTCGCCAGCGAGCCGCCGCCCGACATGCTGCGCGCGGCGACCGCCCCAGAGCACCTGGTCACGCCGCCGCCCGTCGTCGATCCGCAGCGGGCGAAGCCGCCGGCGTCGCCGGCCGCGGCGGGACACACGGCGCGCGCCGCGCGCCCGATGGGCCCGGGCGGCCGCGTGCCCATGGTCCCCAAGGCGACGCTGGTCGGCATCCCGACCAGCAACCCGCTGACCCCGCCGTCTGGTCTGGGGGCGCCGGGCGGCACCGGCATCACCCGGCCGTCGTCACCGCGCCTGACGCTGCCGCCGCCGTACAGCGCGCAGTCGCCGCCGGGCGGTTTCGGCATGCCGGGTGGCCCGCCGATGATGCCGTCGGTCTCGTCGTCGGGCATCGCGGCGCCGCTCGGCGAGGCGCAGCGCCCGCTGCGGCCGTCGCGCGCCGGCCTCTACGCGGCGCTGACCGCGGCGGCGGTGCTGATCATCGGTGGCAGCGGCTTCTGGTACTGGTGGTCGATGAACCGGCCGGGCAGCCTGCAGCTCACGGTGGTGCCGGCCGACGCGACGGTGTCGATCGACAACATCAAGGTCGGCGACCATTCGCCGATCACCATCGACAAGCCGCCGGGCACGTACATGGTCTCGGTCACGCACGACGGCTACCTGCGCAACGACCAGAACGTCGAGCTGCGCGCGGGGCAGCAGGCGCGTTTCGCGATCACGCTCGAGGCGTCGCCCGACGCCGGCTTCGAGCTGACCAGCGAGCCGCCGGGCGGCCTGGTCTGGTTCGACGGCGTGCCGATCAAGGGGCCGACGGGCGAGCAGGCGCGCACCGACTTCCGCGCCTACCGCATTCCGGCCGGCCACCACGTGCTGGAGATCAAGGGCGAGAACCGCTTCAAGCCCTGGCGCCAGGACATCGATCTCGAGGCGGGCGCGATCCAGAAGATTCACGCGACGCTGGTGCCGACGGTCGAGGTGGTCAAGGTTCCGCCGCCGCAACAGCGCCCCGAGGCCCACGCGGAGGCGCGGCCCGAGCCTCGACCGGAGCCGAGGTCCGAGCCGACGCACACGTCGACGTCGGCGCAGCGAGCGCGCGCGAGCTCCGGGACGTCGAGCTCGCCCACCGAGCCGCCGCCGCTCGATTCGTCGAAGAAGCGCAACGGCAAGAAGCCACGCGACAGCGTCGCCTCGGCTGACGGCGCCGACAGCGGCGACGACACCAGTGACGGGGCGAAGTCCGAGGCCACGGAGGGCGGCGACTGCAGCATCACCATCGGCTCGCGCCCCTGGTCCGAGGTCTGGATCGACGGCAAGAACACCACCAAGCACACGCCGTTCGCCGACTACAAGGTCCCGTGCGGCAAGCACAGGATCAGCTTCAAGCGGCCGGATCTGCAGATCGACCACACCGAGACCATCAGCGTGCGCGCGGGACAGAAGTTCAAGCAGTCGTTCACGCTGGAGACCGAGCAGCCTGAATAGGTCGATCGTCGTGAACAACCGAGTGAGGGAACGCGAGCAGCCCGGCGAGGCGGGCGCGACGGGCAGCGAGGCGCCGTCGCGCTCCGACGCGCTGCTGGCGTCGTGGCGAGACTTCTTCCTGCGCGCCGAGGAGCCGCCGCGCCATCCGGCCGCGCGCGACTTCATGGACCGCGATCTCCAGTCGGCGCTGGCGCGGCTCATCCCCGCCGACGCGACCGTGCTCGAGGCCGGCTGCGGCGTGGGCGATCTGCTGGCGTCGCTGCCCAACGGCGTGCGCAAGGGGATCGACTTCCTGCCCGAGATGGTCGACCGCGCGCGCGGGCGCCATCCCGGGATCGCGTTCGACGTCGACGACGCCTGCGCGCCGGATCCAGTGCTGGGGCCGGGGGCGACGCGGGGCTGGGACGCGATCATCTGCGACCGGCTCTGTCACAGCGTGCTCGACATCCGCGCGATGCTCGCCGGCCTGCGCCGCCGGCTCGCGCCGGGCGGGCGCATCTACCTCACCGCGTTCAACTACCTGTGGGAAGTGCCGACCCGCATGGCCGAGCTCGCCGGCTGGAAGCGGCCGGCGCCGACGTCGAACTGGCTGTCGGACAGCGACTTCAAGAACCTGTTCGACATCACCGGGCTCGAAGTCGTGCGCTACGAGGACCGGCTGATCCTGCCGCTGGAAGTGCCGGGCGCGTCGTCGTTGCTCAACCGCTACCTCGTGCGCATGCCGGGGCTGACGCGGCTGTCGCTGTACCGCGTCTACGTGCTGCGCGACCGCGGCGTGCCCGCGACGCCGCCGCCGCAGCGTCGCGCGAGCGTCAGCGTGATCGTGCCGACGCGCAACGAAGCGGGCAACGTGCAGGCGGCGATCGACCGCACGCCGGTGATGGGCAGCGGCACCGAGCTGATCTTCGTCGAGGGCGGATCGTCCGACGGCACCTGGGACACCATCCAGGCGTGCATGGCGCGCTATCGCGGGCCGCTGCAGCTGCGCGCGTTCCAGCAGACCGGCAAGGGCAAGGGCGACGCCGTCCGCCTCGGCTTCTCGAAGGCGACGGGGGATCTGCTGATGATCCTCGACGCCGATCTGACCGTGCCGCCCGAGGAGCTGCCCGAGTTCTTCGACGTCGCCGCGCGCGGGCACGCCGACTACGTGCAGGGCACGCGGCTCGTGTACCCGATGGAGCCGGGCGCGATGCGCTTCTTCAACAAGATCGGCAACGTCGTCTTCTCGCAGCTCTTCACGTACCTGCTGCAGCAGCCGATCAAGGACACGCTGTGCGGGACCAAGGTGCTGTGGCGCGCCGACTACGAGCGCATCGCCGCCGCGCGGAGCTACTTCGGTGACTTCGATCCGTTCGGCGACTTCGACCTCATCTTCGGCGCCGCGCGCCTCAATCTCAAGATCGCCGAGATCCCGGTGCGCTATCGCGATCGCACCTACGGCGAGACCAACATCTCGCGCTGGAAGCACGGCTTGCTGCTGCTGCGCATGTCGGCAGTGGCGGCGCGCAAGCTCAAGTTCGTCTGAGCCCGCCGTGCCGACCCCCGAGCAGCGCGCGCGCACGCTGGAGCGGTTTCGCCGCCACCGCGAGGCGTGGGACAGCAACCCCGCGTTGCGCACACTCTACGCCGAGTGGTACGGCCGCATCGGCGCGGCGCTGCCGCCGCCCGAGCTCGGGCCGCGCATCGAGCTCGGGTCGGGGCCCGGCTTCGCGCGCGGGTTCATCCGCGACCTCGAGCTGACCGACGTCGTCGCCGCGCCCTGGCACGACCGCGAGCTCAGCGCCGACGCGATCGGCGGCGCCGACGCCAGCGTGGGCGCGCTGGTGCTGTTCGACGTGCTCCACCACCTGTCATCGCCGCGCCGGTTCTTCGACGAGGCGGCACGTGTGCTGCGCCCCGCGGGTCGCATCGTGCTGTGCGAGCCGCTGGTGAGCCCGCTCTCGTACCCGGTGTACAAGTTCCTGCACGAGGAGCCGGTCGACATGTCGGTCGATCCGCTGTCGCCGCTGTCGCCGCAGACGACGGATGTGTCGGCCGACGGAGCCGGCGCGCGACTGGTGGAAAAAGATCCGTTCGATTCCAACCAGGCAATTCCGACGGTGTTGTTCGGGCGCGGGCGCGCGGCGTTCGAGCGCGCCTTTCCGTCGCTGAAGATCGTCTCCGTCGAGCGCTTCGCCGGCCCGAGCTACCCGGCGTCGGGCGGCTTCTCGCGCGGCGCGTTGCTCCCCGGCGCAATCTGGCGCGCGCTCCACCGGCTGGAGCAACGGCTGCCACCGCCGATCTTCCGCCTGATTGGCTTTCGAATGCTCGCCGTGATCGAGCGAACATAATTTTCCCGGGTCGTGTTTCGGGTTGTTTCCGCCTGGAAAATTTTTGGTCTGCGCTATCGAAATCGTGCGCGGCGCATTGCATTGCACCTGCGATTGGATTAGTTGTGTCTGCGACTTGCGGCGCGAGCCGCATTTCAATTCAACTTAATCGAGGAGTCGACCGTGAGGGGCGGAATCGAGGGCGGCGGCGAAAAGATCATGGGCGGGGAACATACGCGGTGGGGGCGGGAGGAGGTCGAATCGATGCTTACGCAGCGAAGGTGGACAGACACCGACGGAACGGGTGTGCGCGCGCAATTGCTGGCGCAGAAAGAGCTCCACCAGATGGAGAACCAGAGTTGGCGCCATCCGCTGGCGCGCCTGGCGACTATCTGGGCGGGGTGGCGGCGGCTCTGGCGGAGCTGACGTCGCTCTCGGGGGCGCGCAGCGGCGGGGCCGGCGGCGTTCGCGATCGCGGCGTCGCGCGTGGCGCCGTCGCCGCAGCGGCGCGCTCGGTCTCGACCGACTCGCGGTAGTGATCGCAGCGCTCTTGCCACTCGCGCGTGCTCTTCGGCATCGGCACGCGCGCGCGCGTGATGAAGGAGATCAGATCCTTGCCGCCGCGGAGCAGGTCGTGCCCCTGCCACGCGTAGTGCTCGTCGGCCAGCGACGGCTCGGGCGGCATCTTCGGGCGAAAACAGGACAGGCGCTCCGCGGCCGCCACGAACGACGCCCACACGTCGAAGATGTCGGCGTCGGTGTGCAGCGTCTCGCACTTGGCGCGCGCGGTGGTCGCGAGGTCGGCCACGAGCGGCTCGATGCCGGCGAACATCTCCAGCCCCTCGAACGTCGCGAGCATCGCCTCGGCGATGCGGTCGATCGCGCGCATCGTCTGCGCGATCTTGATGTAGCGGCTGCGATAGAAGTCCTCGATGGGGAACGCGAACGCCTTGAAGGGCTCGCCCCACAGCTCGTCGATGCCTTCCTCGCCGCTGCGGTGGAGCACCATCTTGCCCAGCGCGAGCGCCTCCTGCAGGTGCTCGCTGCACTGGCGCATGAGCGCGTTGTCGGAGCGGATCTCCAGGCCCAGCGCCTGGATGTCGACCACCTTGGTGAACACCTGCGTCGCGCGGTTGAACAGCGCGCCGGCGAGCATCGCGCCCTTGACCCGCTGCTTCTGCGGATCGGTCTCGGCCTCGAACGCACGGCGCGCTTCCTCGAGGCGGAAGCCGGGGATGTTCAGTCCGTGCTCGACGTGATTGAACAGCCGTCGCGTGAGCGCCTCGATCAGCGCCTTCTTCGCCGCGAGCGTATCCGCGGGCGCGTCATACGCCTTGATCCAGTACCCATCATGAAACACGCGCCACTGTCCGTCGATCTGACGCTTGGTGCCTGGTGCCGTCGTATCGCCGTCGCTCGTCATGTCTCCCCGTCAGTGTTCGCAGTCTACGCTCGGCGGCTCGCCGGCGCGCGGCTGCGAAAAGAATTAGCGTCACGTTTACGTCGTCGAAACATCTCGTCGGTGGTATCGAAGCGTTAGTGGGGGTGGGGTAGCCCCTCACATCATTATTCGAAACGCTCGACGGTCACCCATGGCGCCACGCGGTGCACTGGTACAGCGCAGCGGGAACCGGCGCGCGGGGCGGGAACGCGGCGCGGCCCGCCGGGCGCATCACCCGCGCCAGCGCGGCGGCGATGCGCGCCGGGGGGCTCACGTGATGATCGTCGATGCCGCGATAACCGATGAGCTCGAAGGCGCGGGTCATGAGCGCGCTCACCATCGGGTAGCCCGTGATCAGCGTCCCGCCCGGCGCCAGCGCGCGCGCCAGGCCGCGCGCGGCACCGTCGGCGTCGGCGATGTGCTCGAGCACGGAGAAGCAGACGATGGCGTCGAAGTGTCCGGCCGGCAGATCACCGTCGCGCAGCAGGTCGGCGGCGACGAACCGCGCCTCGCAGCCGGGCGCGACCAGCGACGGCAGGCCGGGCGCCAGGGTCAAGTCGGTGCCGGTGTACTCGGTGAAGCGCTTGGTCAGCGTCGGCACCAGCACGCCGCTGCCGACGCCGACCTCGAGCACGCGCGTGCCGCCCGGCGGGACCAGGTCGAGGCCCATCTGCAGGCGGTGGCGGTAGAGCCAGCCGACCCACGGGTGGTAATAATAGGGCAGGGGATCGTGCGCGTCGTTGGGGCGCAGCACGCCCTCCACAGGCAGTTCGAACCTCAGGCTCACGGCGGCGATCCTTCTTTCTGGTTCGGGGCGCGAGCGCCCGGGCTGGCCTGACCGGCAGCGTGAATCAGGCGCGGCCCCGCGATCAACGAGTAGGCCTCGGGCGCGTAAGGGTAGCGATCGTCGACGAGGTTCTGCAGGTCCGCCGCCTCGCGCTCGAGCGCGGCGGCGATCGTCGAACCGCGCAGCGACGCGAGCTTGCGCCGGATCTGCTCGCGCGTCGCCTCGTCGCTGGTGACGGCGTAGCTCTGCTCGAGGTGGCGCAGCGCCAGCTCCTGCCCGCCCTGCTTGGTCAGCATCTGCGCCGCCAGGTTGGGCAGCCAGGGCGGCACCCCGTCGAGCAGCGTCGCCTGGCGCAGCGCCTCGACGCCGCGCTGGCGCCAGCCGGGCACGCGCGCGTCGTCCTCGCCGGCGAGCGGCGGAAGCTCGAAGAGCAGGTTGAACCCGAGCTGGAACCACATCTCCCAGTCGCTGGGAAACGCGCGCGTGCCGCGCGTGAGGAGCCGGTTGGCGGCCAGCAGTGAGCCCACGGAGAATTTCTGCCCGGTGTAGACCAGCATGGTCGCGCCGCGCCGGTAGAGGCTGTGGAACGTCGGATCGAGATCCAGCGCGGTCATGAAATAGCGCTCGAGCCAGCGGCTCTCGCCGTGCGCCGCCACCTGCGCGCCGAAGTAGACGTTGGTGCGCGCCGCCACCAGGTCGGCGGCGGCCTCGGTGTGGCCCAGGCTGGCCACGCGCAGCGCCGTCGCGCCCGGTAGCGACAGCGTGTCGTCCTCGGCCGGCCAGCCGGCGCGAAGCTCGAGCGCGCGGTGCAACGTCGCGCGCGTCCCCGCGATCAGCGCCAGCGCGGCCGCCACGAGCGCCAGCGCGGACGCGAAGGTCGCGGCGGTCGCGCCGACCGGCAGCGCGCCGCGCGACGGGGCGGGCGCGCTCACGGCTCCCCTTTCTTGTCGGGAGCGTCGCGCGTCTCGGCACCGTCGCCGGGCTCGCCGGCGTCGGCCCCCGCGTCGCCGCCCGAGATGCCGAGCTTCGACAGGCGGTAGCGCAGCGAGCGGAACGAGACGCCGAGCAGGCGCGCCGCCAGCGTGCGGTTGCCGTCGGTGCGCTCGAGCGCCTTCAGGATGAAGCCGCGCTCGAACGCCTCCAGCTCGCGCTCGAGATCGAAGCCGGTCGCCGGCAGGTCGGCGCGCGCCGTCGCCGCGCGGTCGGCGCGCGACAGATCCGGCAGCGTGTCGGCGGTGATGCGCCCGTCGGTCGACAGGGTCACCGCGCGCTCGACCAGGTTCTCGAGCTCGCGCACGTTGCCGGGGAAGTTGTGCGCGGTCAGCGCCGCCATGGCATCGGCGTCGACGCCGCTGATCGGGTGGCCGTGCTCGGCGGCGAACTTCTTCACGAAGTGATCGACCAGCAGCGGCACGTCCTCGCGCCGCTCGCGCAGCGGCGGCATGCGCACCTGGATCACGTTCAGGCGGTAGTACAGATCCTGGCGGAACGTGCCCTTCTCCACCTCGGTCTCGAGATCGCGGTTGGTGGCGGCGACCACGCGCACGTCGACCTCGCGCTCGGTCACGCCGCCCACCGGCTTCACGCGCCTTTCCTGAAGGGCGCGCAGCAGCTTCACCTGCATGGCGAGCGGCAGCTCCGCGACCTCGTCGAGCATCAGCGTCCCGCCGTGCGCGGCCTCGAACAGACCCTGTTTCTCGCCGGTCGCGCCGGTGAACGCGCCCTTGACGTGGCCGAAGAGCTCCGACTCGATCAGCGCCTCGGGGATCGCGCCGCAGTTCACGGCGACGAACGCGTGCTCGGCGCGCGGCGACAGCTCGTGCAGCGCGCGCGCCGCCAGCTCCTTGCCCGTGCCCGACTCGCCCACCAGCAGCACGCTGGTGCGCGCGGGCGCGATCTTGCGGAGCATGTCGAACACGCGCTGCATGGCCGCCGACTTGCCCAGCAGGCGATCCAGGCGATAGCGCCCCTTGATCTCGTCGCGCAGCGCCAGGTTCTGGCGCACGAGCTGGCGCTTCTCGAACGCGCGCTCGATGATGAGGCCGACCTCGTCCATCTTGAACGGCTTGACCAGGTAGTCGTAGGCGCCGGCCTTCATCGCGGCGATCGCCGTCTCGGCGGTCGCATAGGCGGTCATGACGATCACCTGGGTGTCGGGGTGCGCCGCCTTGCACTCGGCCAGCACGTCGAGCCCGCTGGCGTCGGGCATCTGGAGGTCGGTGATCACGAGGTCGTACTCTTTCGCGGCCATCGCCCGCCGCGCCTCGGCGCCGCCCGCTCCCGCGTCGACGCCGTAGCCGGAGCGGGTCAGGAAGAGAGCGAGCAGCTCGCGCAACGAGCGCTCGTCGTCGACGACGAGAATGCTGCCGCGCGCGGCGGCCGCGGTCATGATCGCCGCCCTCCGCTCACGACCTCTTCCTCGCGACGAGGATCAGGAAGCCGCCCAGGTGGCGCAAGAGCGGCAGATCGCAGGCGGCGTTCTCGGCCCAGCCAAAGAGCTGGCCCACGGGCGGGAAGGCGAAGACCTTCGACGTCGGCGTCAGGATGCGCACGCCGCGCACGCCGATGACTTCCAGGTCGCGTGGCAGGTACGACTGCGCCTTCTTCGCGGTGTCGTAGCGCGTGAAGACGTCGTGGTCGGTGGTGCCGTCGGCGATGCGCGCCGGTCCTCCGACGCGCTTGGCGAGGTAGCGCAGCGAGTAGGGGTTGTAGAACTCCAGCAGGAGATGTCCGCCCGGCCGCACCAGCCGCGCGAGCTCGGCCATCGCGCGCTCGATGGGCGGGATGTGGGCCAGCACTTTCATGCTGTAGACCAGATCGACCGACTCCGACGGCAGCGGCACGTCGGTCAGCGAGCCCTGCACCACGCGCAGGCCGCGCTCGTGCGCCGTGCGCAGCATGCCGCGCGACAGATCGAGCCCGATCGCCGAGCGCGCGACCTGCCCCGCCTCGCGCAGCAAAAGGCCGGTCCCGCAGCCGGCCTCGAACACGTCGCGCCCGCGGCCGTACTGGCGGATGAGCTGCAGCTCGAGCTCGTCGATCATCCGGTGATAGCCGTGGTGGCGCTCCGCCTCGTAGGTGGTGGAGAACCGGTCGTAGTAGGTCTGGGTGGTCGGGGGAGCCGTCGTCGACATGAGACCGCCGAATATTATGGAGCCGGGTCGGAATGGAAAGAAGCGCGTGCTCTCTGCCGGCGCGCGACCAGCATGAACAGCACGCCGGAGATGCCGAAGGCCGCGACGGTCAGCTGCAGGGCCAGCGGGATGCTCGAGCGATCGGCGAGCCAGCCGATCACGGTCGGCGCCGGCGCGTTGCCGAGCACGTGGATGCCGAACATGAACACCGCCTGCAGCGTCGCCGAGAACTGGGGCGGTCCGAGCTCGTCGACCACCGCCGCCGACGGGCCGTTGTAGACCGACAGGAAGAAGACCGCGAAGGCGGTCAGCACCATGAACGCCACGTGGTTGGTGACCAGCAGGCTTCCGACGCCGAACGGGATCTGGATCAACGCCGCGAGCCCGATCGCGCGCGCGTGGCCGCCGCCCGCGCGGCGGTTGAGCTTGTCGCCCCAGTAGCCGCCGAAGATCACGCCGCCCACGCCGCACCCGAGGCCGACGAACGCCATGTAGCTGCTGCCGACGAGGACGGAGAAATGCCGCACGTCGAGGATCATGCTGCGCGCGAAGAAGATGAGGCCGCTCGCGCCAAAGGTCGCCAGGATGCCGCCCGCCAGCGCCACGATGTACGTGGGCGAAAGAAGATACGAGCGCGCCGGCAGGCTCACGGGCCGCGGCAGCCGCGCCGGCGCGGCGATGAACGCCGACAGCAAGGCCAGCAGCAGCGACGGGGCGCCCGCGATCCAGAACGCGCCGCGCCAGCCGATCTTGGGCGCCAGGATCGCGCCCAGCGCCAGGCCGGCCGTGCCGCCGACCGCCATGCCGACGTTGTAGATGCCCAGGGCGCGCCCGCGCTTCTCGAGCGGCGCGTCCGCGCACAGCAGCGTGTTGGCGCTGGGGCCGTAGCCGCCCTCGCCGACGCCGACCAGCGCGCGGAAGAACAGCAGCATCGCGTACGACGTCGACAGCGCCGAGCCGATGGTCGCGATCGCCCACACCAGGATGCCGGCGAAGATCACCTTGCGCGGGCCGATGCGGTCGGCGATTGGCCCCGACGCCAGCGACGCGACCGCGAACACCAGCAGATTCACCGTCGCCAGCAGGCCGAGCTGCGCGAACGACAGCTTGAAGGTCTCGCCGATGAACGGCGTCATGCCGTACACCACCTGGCGGTCCAGGTAGTTGAAGAAGTTGATGAGCGTGAGAAGCGGTAGCGGCGGGATGCCGCGCGTGCGGTTTGCGGTTCCGGGCCCCGCGCCGAACGGCGACGGGAACGCCGGCCCGGCGCCGCCCGTGCCCGACGACGCGCCGGGCAGCCCCGCCGTCATCGCAGGCTCTCGAGGCAGGCGATCGCTTCGGGTTTCGACCAGTCGCGCTTGTTGATGAAGTAGTGCCGCACGTGCCCGCTGGCGTCGATCATGAAGCTCTCGGGGTACTTCTCGGTCCCGAAGCTCTTGGGCACGTTCTTGGACAGGTCGAGCAGCACCCCCATCTTGGTGCCCTTGACGAAGAACTGGCGCACGGCGTCCCAGCTATCGTCGACGCTGACCGCCATCATGCGGATGTCGGTCTTCTCCAGCCGGCGCGCCAGGTCCTCCATCGAGGGCACCTCCTCGACGCAGGGCGGGCACCAGGTCGCCCAGAAGTTGACCAGCACCGGGTGGCCGCGCTGCGCGCTCAGCGACACCATCTTGCCGCTGGCGTCGGGCAGCTGGAAGTCGGGCGCCTCGCGGTTCTGCAGCGCCGCGGGGACCGGATCCGGCGACATCGCGCGGCAGGCGTTGGCGCGCGCGTTGGCGATCCCCTCGTGCGTCGCCTCGACGAAGCGCGTGGTCAGGAAGCCGAGGCCGGCGACGGTCAGGATCAGCGGCCACATCCAGGTCTTCGACGGCGCGGCCGCGGGCGCGACCGCTGGTTTTGCTTCGGTGCTCACTTCGTCAAAGCTCCAATCCGACGACCGGTGCGATCGCGCGCACCGACTCCATCAGCGTCGCGAACTGCGCCGGCGTCAGCGACTGCGGTCCATCGGACAGCGCCTTCTCCGGCTGCGGGTGAACCTCGACCATCAGACCGTCGGCGCCGAGCGCGATCGCCGCGCGCGCCAGCGCCGGCACCGACAGCCGATCGCCGGTGCCGTGCGACGGATCGATGATGATCGGCAGGTGGGTGAGCCGCTTGATGAGCGGGATCGACCCGAGATCGAGCGTGTTGCGCGTCATCGTCTCGAAGGTGCGGATGCCGCGCTCGCACAGGATCACGTTGTAGTTGCCCTGCTTGACGATGTACTCGGCCGCCATCAAGAACTCTTGAATCGTCGCCGACAGACCGCGCTTGAGCATCACGGCGCGCCGCTGGGCGCCGACCGCCTCGAGCAGCGAGAAGTTCTGCATGTTGCGCGCGCCGATCTGCAGCACGTCGGCGTAGCGCGCGACCAGCTCGACGTCGCGCGTGTCCATCACCTCGGTGACGATCGGCAGCCCGGTCTGCTCGCGCGCCTCGGCGAGCAAGCGCAGGCCTTCTTCCTTCATGCCCTGAAACGCATACGGTGACGTGCGCGGCTTGAACGCGCCGCCGCGCAGGAAGCGCGCGCCCGCGCTCTTGACCGCGGTCGCGGTCGCCAGGATCTGCTCGCGGCTCTCGACGGCGCACGGGCCGGCGATGACGCCGAAGCGCCCGCCGCCGAACTGGCCGTCGCCGATCTTGATCGCCGTGTCGTCGGGCTTCACCTCGCGCGACACCAGCTTCCACGGCCGCGAGATCGGCACGGCTTCGGCGACGCCGCCCATGACGTTGAACAGCCCGGGGTCGAGCGGCCCCTGGTTACCGGTGATCCCGATCGCCAGCCGCGTCGAGCCCGGCACCTCGTTGGGCGTGAACCCGAGCTCGCGAACCCTCGCTTCGACCGCCGCGACCTCGTCCCGGGTCGCGCCGGCCTTCATCACAATGAGCATGCAGTAGTTTACGCTCGACGCGTGCGCCGGCGGAAGAGGGCGCGACGGCGGCCCCCTCCGCGCCGGCGGCGTGGACCCGCGCTTACGTCTTGCGCTTGGCGACCTTGGCGTGGCCGCCGGCCTTCTTGGCCAGCTCCTCGTCGGTGATCTTCTTGAAGGTCTCGAACGGGTAGGCGCCGTTGATCTTGCGGCCGTTGATGAAGACCGCCGGCGTGCCGTTGACGCCCACCGCCTGGCCTTCCTTGGTCTCGGACTCGATCACGCTCTTGTACTTGCTGCTGTCGAGGTCGGCCTTGAACTTGGCCATGTTCGAGGCCCAGCTCCTGCGCGTACTTCTCGAGGGTCGGGCGATCGAGCGCGGTGTTGTTCTCGAACAGCTTGTCGTGCATCTCCCAGAACTTGCCCTGCGCCGCCGCCGCCATCGCCGCCTCGGCCGCCGGCTCCGCGTTGTTGTGGAAGGGGAGCGGGTAGTTCTTCCACACCTGACGCGACCTTGCCGCCGTATTCCTTCTCGATCTGCGAGATCGTCGGCTCGACGCGCCTGCAGAACGGGCACTGGAAGTCGGAGAAGATCACGATGGTGATCTGCGCGTTCTTCGGGCCGCGCGCCTGCGAATCGCCCGGCGTCGACCTTGTAGACCGTCTGGTCCTGATCCGGGGTCTTCTCGGCCTCGGGCTGCTGTGCGCCGGCGGGAGCCGCCGCGACCTCGGTCTTCGCGTCCGTCATGATGACGTCGTAGACCTTGGCCTTCGGCGTGCCCTTCGAGACCAGCGCCTCGGCGCCCTTGAGCTCGTCGTCGATCTTGGCCTTGAAGGCCTCGAACGGCTGCGCGCCCGACAGGAACTTGCCGTTGATGAAGAACGCCGGCGTGCCGCGCGCGCCGATCTTGCCGCCCGCGGCCGCGTCCGCCTCGATCTCCGCCTTGCCCTTCTGCGCCTCGAGCGCCGCCTTGAACTTGCCCATGTTGAGGCCGAGCTCCTGCGCGTACTTCTCGTAGGTCGGCGCGGTCCATGCTCGCCTGGTTGGCGAAGATCTTGTCGTGCATCTCCCAGAACTTGCCCTGCTCGCCCGCGGCGCGCGCCGCGATCGCCGCCGGCATCGCGTTCGGGTGGAACGGCAGCGGCAGGTCGCGCCACGCGACGCGGACCTTGCCCTTGTACTCGTCCATGACCTTGGTGATGGTCGGCTCGACGCGCGAGCAGAACGGGCACTGGAAGTCGGAGAACTGCACGATCGTGACCAGCGCGTCCTTGGCGCCCTTGATCGGCGCGCCCTTGACGTCGGCGCGGTAGACCGCGTTCGCGTCCGGCTCACCCTGGCGCGGCGCCGGCGGGGGCGGCGGCGCCGCCTTGGCCAGGCCTTCCTGGGTCAACGCGGCGTAGAGCTGCCCGCGCGGCGTGCCGCTCTTCAGCTTCGCGTCGGCCTTCTTGATCTCGTCGTCGATGACGCCCTTGAACGCCTCGAGCGGCTGCGCGCCGCGGAAGTTGCGGCCGTTGATGAAGAAGTTGGGCGTGCCGCGCGCGCCGAACTTGGCGGCGTCGTCCATGTCCTTCTTGATGCGGTCCTTGTACTTCTCGCCGTCGAGCGCGCTCTTGAACTTGCCCATGTCGAGGCCGATCTCCTGCGCGTACTTCTCGAGGTTCGGACGATCGAGCGCGCCCTGGTTCGCGAACATCTTGTCGTGCATCTGCCAGAACTTGCCCTGGTCGCGCGCCGCCTCGGCCGCCTCGGCCGCGATCATCGCGTTGTTGTGGAAGGGCAGCGGGTTGTGCCGGAAGGCCAGCGCGACGTCGTTGCCGTAGTCCTTCATCACGGACTCCAGCGTCGGCGTCGACGCGGCCGCAGAACGGGCACTGGAAGTCGGAGAACTCGACGATCGTGACCTTGGGCTGGCGGCTGCCCCGCGTCGGCGCGTCGCCGACCGCGACCTTGTAGACCTCGGTTCCGGCGCCCGGGGCCTTGGCGGCCGGGCTCGGTGCCGCCGGCGACGGCGCGGTCTTGGCGGCCGCCATGAACGTCGCGTAGAGCTGGCCCTGCGGCACGCCGCGCGCCAGGAGCTTGTCGGCGCGCGAGATCTCGTCGTCGATCACCTTCTTGAAGTCGTCGTACGGCACGGCGCCCTGCACCGGCCGGCCGTTGAGGAAGAAGTTCGGCGTGCCCTGCACCCCGATCTGGCGCGCGAGCGCGAGGTCGCCGTCGATGCGGCTCTTGTGCGCCGACGAGTCGAGCGCGCTCTTGAACTTGCCCATGTCCAGGCCGAGCTCACCCGCGTACTTCTCGAGATCCGGTCGCTTGATGTTCTGCTGGTTCGCGAACATCTTGTCGTGCATCTCCCAGAACTTCCCCTGGTCCTGCGCGGCGAGCGCAGCCTCGGCCGCCAGCGGCGCGTCGGGGTGGAAGGGGAGCGGGTTGTGGCGGAAGTACATCCGAACCTGCGTCGGGTAGTCCTTCATGATCTTGTCGAGCGTCGGGACGACGCGGCTGCAGAACGGACACTGGAAGTCCGAGAAGGCGACGATGGTGACCTTCGCGTTCTCCGGACCGCGGACCGGGCCCTCGATCGGAACGCGGAACCGCTCGACGTCGCCGACGGCTGGGTCGGCCGGACCGCCCTTCGCGGCCGCGACCTCTGCGCCGGCCGATTTCTCTTTGCTGCCACTACCGTCCTTGTTCGCGATCTTGGCGAGGCCGTAAGACCCGCCGGCGACCACGACCAGCAATACGATGACCGTGCCTTTGTTCATGGGGGGACTCCTGGATACATGTGGGTGAAAAAAGAAAAATGCGTGTGCCCGTTATGGCGGCTGCTGTTCGAGACTGACGTTCGGGCTTCGGGCTTCGGATATCGTGGAGCAGTCTCCCGAGGTCCGGGGCCCTCCGAATCGCCCTCAAGCCCGGGGCGGTCTCTCGAGCGGCCGGATGCCGCGCGTGGTGAGCGCGGCAGGTGAGTCGAAGCTGAAACGTGACGAGGCGAAGGTCTGGAGAACCGGCACCGCGAACAGCGCCAGCGGTTGAGTCGGAGTCGGGCTGCTCATCCCGTCGTGCCCCTCGATGGGCACGCCGGCGCAGGCGGCGCGCATCCCGGCGGTCCCGCGGTCGCGCCGGGCCGGGCGCAGGCTGCCGGGGACGCGTTCGCTCTCGGGGTCGCGGGACGCGCGATACGAAGCGTCGCGCACGGTCCCATCGCATTCACCCACCGCGGCCAGCCTGTCGGCTGCGGGCGACGGGCAGTCGATGATCGCGAGGGTCGCGTACTGCAGCCCGTCGGCGTCGAGCACCTGGGGTTGGCCTGGGTTTTGGGCCGGTGCCGGGTCGCAGGACGAAGATGGCCCGGGGTCGCAGGTGAAACCCGCGGCCGACGCGCTCGGGGACGCCGCCGGAATGGCGACGAGCAGGGACATGACGAGACCGAACATGGGCTGAAACCGGCGGAAGCCTAGCCCAGGCTGAACCCCCCAGCAAGCGGTGCCATTCCCGGGGGCCGGCCGCGGTCGTTCCACGCCGATCCCGGACAAACCTGTTTCGACCGTGCGCGGAAGTATTGAAGGAAACTCGCCTTCAGCCTAAAGTTTCACACCAGAATCTGGGTCCCCCCCCGATGACCAAAGGCGTAGCTGGGCAGGCTGGGTCGAGCATGTCTGGTGGCGGCTCCGCCGCTGTGTCCGGGCGTGTGTCCGAGTCGGTGCGGGTGGATGAGTCTGCCGACGACTCGCTCCCGAGGGGCCAGCGCCGCCGCCGGCGCCGCAACCACCATCATCACCATCGAAATCTACAGAAGCGCTCGGGCAAGGGCTTCGAGTTTGCGTTCGTGACGTTGCTGGCGATCGCGATCCTGTTCTTCATCCTCTACACCTTGCTGCCGCGAGCGGAGAAGCACAGCAACAGCGGCGAAGAATCCCACCTCGCGCCTCCGATCTGGCTCTCGATGGTGACGCTGACCGGATGAAGGATCCGCTCGTCCGGTTCGGCGTCGCGATCGAAGGCTCGCTGCTCGGTCAGCTCGACGCGCTCGCGGAGGAGCGTGGCTGCACGCGCTCGGAGCTATTGCGCGATCTCGCGCGCGGCGCGGTCGGGCGCGCCAAGGTGCCGAAGGGCGTCGAGGCGGTCGGGGCCTTGACGCTGGTCTACGATCATCACGTCCGCGATCTCAGCCGCCGGCTCACCGACCTGCAGCACGAGCTGGGCGACGGCGTGCGCTCGGCGCTGCACGTTCACCTCAGCCACGACCTGTGCCTGGAGGTCGTCGTGATGCGCGGCTTCTCCGATCAATTGCAGTCGATCGCGGATCGCATCCTCGCGATGCGCGGCGTGAAGCAGGGCGGGATCGAGATCATCGCGGGGTTGTCGCCGGCCCGTCCGCGAGCCGAACGCGCGCACGGACACAAACACGAGCACGGACACGCTCACGAACACGAGCCCGCGCCCGCTCCCGCTCCCCGCCGCCGGCGTCCGCAGCGCACCCGACGGCCCTGAGGCCACCGCCGCCGTTTCGGATAGCCCAAGTCGTGAAGCTCGTGCTATTGCGGGGCACGATTTTCGCGAATCATGCTACCGCGGCGATCAATATCATCCAGGAGCGAGGCCAACCGGGCATCTCTGGTTTTCGGTGTCCTGTTGTCGTGCGCTCTCGCCGGCGTGCCCGCGCGCGCGCAGGCGCCCGCCGCACCGGCGGCTTCCGAACCGCCGCCGCCCGAAGCGATGGCGCCGCCGTCGCTGCGCGAGCATCCCGAGGCGCCGTTTCCGCCCGCGGCGCTCGAGCAGCGCGCCGAAGGCAACGTCGGCCTCGAGCTGGATCTCGACGCGGGCGGCAATGTGGTCGGCGTCCGCGTGACCCGGCCGGCCGGCCACGGCTTCGACGAGGCGGCGGCCGAGGCGGCGCGGCACTTCAGCTTCGATCCGGCCCGGCGTCGCGGCGTGCCGGTGCCGTCGACCGTGCAGTTCACCTACGAGTTCCATCTGCCGCCGCTACCGCCACCACCGCCGCCAGCCGCCGCGCCCGCGTTGCCTGCCGCGCCCGCGCCGCCGCGCGCGAGCGAGGCCGTTCAGACCGGCCCCGATCAATCGACGCTGGTGCTCGGATCGAAGCCGATCAGCGCCGCGTCGTCGTTCTCGGTGCAGGACCGCGACTTCCAGCTGCGGCCCATCGGCAGCGTGCAGGACATCCTGCGCGTCACGCCCGGGCTGGTGATGGTGCAGCACTCGGGCGGCGGCAAGGCGAACCAGTACTTCCTGCGCGGCTTCGACGCCGACCACGGCACCGACCTCGCGCTGTCGATCGACGGCGTGCCGATCAACCTGGTCTCGCACGCGCACGGCCAGGGCTTCGCCGACACCAACTTCATCATCCCCGAGGTCGTCGAGCGGGTCGAGATCACCAAGGGCCCGTACTTCGCCGAACCAGGGCGACTTCGCGACGGCGGGCGCGGTCAACCTCGTGTCGCGCGACGACTTCGAGCACAGCTCGGTCGGCGTCGGGGCTGGTCGGCTCGCCGGGCACGGCGCGGCCGGCTATCGCGGCCTGGTGATCGCGAGCCCCAAGTTGGACGCGGTGCCGCTCGAGGCCACGTTCGCCGCGGAGATCGGCCGCACCAACGGGCCGTTCGACAACCCCGAGGGCTGGGATCGGTACAAGCTGTTCAACAAGCTCACGTGGAAGCCCACGCCGCTGTCGAGCGTCAGCGTCGCCGAGATGAGCTACGCCGGCAACTGGCACGGCTCGGGGCAGATCCCGGCGCGCGCCGTCGACAGAGGGGCTCGATCTCGCGCTTCGGATCGATCGATCCCGACGAGGGCGGCGACACCGCGCGCCACCAGATCGCGCTCGCGTACCGCTTGCACCCGACCGAGAACAGCGAGCTGCGCGCGCTGGCGTACCTCGGCGACGTATCGCTTCAACCTGTTCTCGAACTTCACGCTCTACCTGCGACGATCCGGACAACGGCGACGAGATCGAGCAGATCGATCGGCGCACGTTCTACGGCGGCAAGGTCAGCTATCGCGTCGTGCACCACGCTCGGGCGCGTCTCGTTCGACACGACGATCGGCGGCGACGTGCGCAGCGACGACATCCACGAAGAGCTCTGGGACACGGTGCACCGCGCAGCAGCTCACCGCCGTGCGCAGCAACGACGTGCACGAGACGCTTCGTCGGCGCGTACCTCAACGAAGAGATCACGCCCGCGCGCTGGCTGCGCGCCGACGTGGGCGCGCGCGCCGATCTGCTCTCGTTCGCCGTCGACAATCGCCTGCCGTCGAGCGATCCGACCGCGCCCGGCAGCGGCGTCGACGCCGCGCACCAGCTCAGCCCCAAGGCGAGCCTGATCCTGACGCCGCTCGACCGGCCGGGCGCCGCAGCTCGACGTCTACGCCAACTACGGCCACGGCTTTCACTCCAACGACGTGCGCGGCGTGTTCGCGACAGCCGGCGGTCACGCCGCTGACGCGCGCGATCGGCGAAGAGATCGGCGCGCGCGCGCGCCTCTTCGGCCGCTGGGATCTCGCGGCGGCGGTGTGGCAGCTCGATCTCGACAGCGAGACGGTCTGGAACGGCGACGACGGCACGACCGCGGTGAGCGGCCCGACCAACCGCCGCGGGCTCGAGCTCGAGACGCGCTACGAGGTCACGCCCTGGCTCGCGGCCGACGCCGCGGTGACGTTCACGCAGTCGCAGTTCACGACCGATCACGAGAACGGCGGCGGGCTCGCGCTCGCGCCCAAGCAGACCTGGGCCGGCGGCCTCTCGGGGCGGCACGCCGCTCGGTCCCGGGCGTCGGCGCGCGCGGGCCTGCGCTTCTACGGCATCGGCGATCGACCAGCCACCGACGACGGCGCGCTGGTCGCGCCCGGCTTCACGCAGGTCGACCTGCACCTCGGCTACCGGCACCGCTGGTTCGACATCGCGTTCGACGTCGAGAACCTGCTCGACGGCGCGTTCCGCTCGGCGCAGTTCGCGACCGTGAGCCGCTTGCCGGGCGAGCCGGCGGTCGGCGCGCCGGTCCCCGCGGGGTTCGGCTGCGGCGCGAACGCGCGCCTCGCGCCCGCGCCCGGCGGCGGCCCCGCGGGCGGGCGCTTCTACGGCTGCGAGGACGTCAACTACACCCCGGCCTATCCGCTGACGTTGCGCGTGATGGCGACGCTGTTTCTCGACTGAAGGCGCGAGGGGCCGCGAATGGTGGCGCTGGTGAGCGGGCTGGTCCTCGGGGTGCTGCTGGGAATGCGGCACGCGCTCGAGCCCGATCACCTGGCGGCGGTGTCGCTGCTGGTCGCCCGCCGCCGCAGCCCGACGGCCGGCCTCGTCGTCGGCGTGGTCTGGGGAGTGGGGCACACGCTGGCGCTGGTCACCGTCGGCTGCGTGCTGGCGCTGATCGGGCGCCACCTTCCTCCGCGCGCCGCGGCTGGCTTCGAGCTCCTGGTTGGAGCGATGCTGGTGGCGCTGGGGACGCGCGCGATCGTCAATGCTTCGCGGGAGACGACGGCGCTCGCGGCCGACGACGATCCGGGCGCGAACGCGCGCTCGTCGCCAACGCGCGCGCGCACGCCGCTGCGGCCGCTGCAGCCGCTGCAGCCTCTGATCGTCGGGTTGATCCACGGCCTCGCGGGCAGCGGCGCGCTGACGGCGCTGGTCGTGGCGCGCCTGCCCACCCCGCTCGCCCGCCTGCTCTACATCGCGTTCTTCGGCGCCGGCTCGGCGATCGGCATGGCCTGTCTCACCGGCCTGGCCGGCTGGCCGCTCGCGCGCATGCAGTCGAGCCCGCGCCTGCTGCGCGCCGTGACCGCGTCCGCGGGAGCGATCTCGCTGCTGCTCGGGTCGTTCTGGGGTTGGTCGGCGGTTCGGGCTCTCACGCCCGCATGAGCCAAGCGCGCCCCTGGTCGCGCCGCGGGCCGCCGCCGAGCGCTACGGGCTGAGCTGGAAGAGGCCGTGGCAGGACGCCGGTATCATGATCGTGCCGGCGACGACGAACGCGTCGCAGCTCGTAGCCGCGAGGTCGGTCCTGCACACCGCGGGGTCGGCGTTTTCACCGACCGCTTTCGCGCAATTGAGCCCCATCTGCGCGGCCGACACGCAGCCCGCCTGGTCGACCTGTCCCGCGTAGCAGGTGACGACCTTCGGGCAGTACGAGGTTTCGATGAACGAGTTGCAATCGGCCTGCGCCGCCGTTTCACTGTCGCTGCTGCCACACCCGAGAGCGAAGAGCACCAACAACGCTGCACCCAGTTTCCCCATGAGGCGGAACGTACCCTCGGTGCCGGACTGTTACAAGCGTCACATGGCGGTCGGCGCGCCCGGGCAGCCCGGGTTACGATGGCCGGATGTTCGAGTCCGCCGAGGTCGGCCACGCCATCGAGAAGAAGGCCTTTCGCAAGGAGGAAGCGAACCTGCGCGAGCAGCTCCTCGAGGCCCAGCGCCAGCTCCGCGACCAGGGGCGCTTTCCGGTGCTGCTTCTCATCTCCGGCGTCGACGGCGCCGGCAAGAGCGAGACGCTCGCGCAGCTCTACGAATGGATGGACGCGCGCTACCTCACCACGCTCGCCTTCACGTCACCGACCGACGAGGAGCGCGAGCGGCCGTACATGTGGCGCTACTGGCGCGCACTGCCGCCGCGCGGGCGCACGGGCGCGTTCGCGGGCTCGTGGTACTCGACGCCGATCGCCCACCGCATCGCGGGCGAGATCTCGCGCGTCGAGCTCGACCGGCGCCTCGACGAGATCAACCGCTTCGAGGCGATGCTGGTCAACGAGGGGGCGCTGCTGCTCAAGTTCTGGCTGCACCTGACGCGCACGGGGCAGCGGCAGCGGCTGCGCAAGCTGGAGGCGGATCCGCGCACCGCCTGGCGCGTGACCAGGACGTCGTGGGCGCGCACGCGCACGTACGATGCGCTGCTGGACGTGGCCGGCCACGTGCTGCGGCTGACCAACACGTCGTGGGCGCCGTGGAACATCGTCGACGGGACCGACGACAACTACCGGCACCTGCGCGTGGGCCGCGAGCTGCTGGCCTCGCTCGAGCGGCGGCTCGCCGAAAAGAGCGTGAAGAAGCGCGTCTTCGCGCCGCCGGTCGCCGCGGTGGCCGACGATCGCAACGTGCTGTCGGCGCTGAAGCTCGATCGGACACTGGCGGGCAAGAAGTACGAGCTGCACCTGGCGAAGTGGCAGGGACAGCTGTCGGAGCTGGCGCGGCACCGGGCCTTCGCGCGCCGATCCCTGGTGCTGGTGTTCGAGGGCATGGACGCGGCCGGCAAGGGCGGCGCGATCCGCCGCCTGACCGCCGCGCTCGATCCGCGCCAGTTCCAGGTGGTGCCGATCGCCTCGCCCAGCGAGGACGAGCGCGCGCATCCCTACCTGTGGCGCTTCTGGCGCCAGCTGCCGCGCTGGGGCCACGTCACGATCTTCGATCGGTCGTGGTACGGGCGCGTGCTGGTCGAGCGCATCGAGGGCTTCTGCGCCGAGGCCGACTGGCTGCGCGCCTACGCCGAGATCAACGACTTCGAGCACGAGCTGGTGACCGCGGGCGCGATCGTCCTCAAGTTCTGGCTGCAGATCGATCGCCAGGAGCAGCTGCGCCGATTCAAGCAGCGAGAAAAGATCGCGCACAAGCGCTTCAAGATCACGCCCGAGGACTGGCGCAACCGCGACAAGTGGCGCGACTACCAGAAGGCCGCCGTCGACATGGTCGATCGAACCAGCACCGGCCGGGCGCCGTGGATCGTGGTGCCCGCCAACGACAAGAATTTCGCGCGCGTGATGATCGCGCGCCGGGTCGTGAAGCACCTGGAACGAGCGCTAGGTCTCTGAGTCGACCCTCCGGCGGGCGAGAGCTCGCGCGCGAAACTACCGCGGGCCCGCCTGGGCGCGGATCGTCGCTTCCAGGTTCGTCGTCGCGTCGGGGGTCAGCGCATACGGCGGGACGAAGCCCGTCCCCGCCGACGTCCTCGAGCCGGTCGTGGTGGTGAAGACGTTGTTCCTCGACAGCATGTTCCCGTTGGCGTCTTCCGCCAGCGGATTGTTGACGCCGATGTAGACGTTGTTCTCGACCAGCAACGACGAGAGCGCACCCGAGTTGGTGCAGTAGTCATTGCCGGCCGCGGTGAAGAGGCTGTTGACCACGTGAATCTTCCCGTCGCGCGACCGCGGCATGCGCTCCGCGATGTTGTCGGCCCACCAGTCGTGGTGCCAGGTGATGTTCAGGTGGCCCGCGTCCTCGGGCAGCGCGTCGGCGGCGCCGATGAGATTCGAGAAGCGATGCCCGGTCGTTCCCGTGACCGGGTCGGTGCGCCGGGTCGAGTACGAGAACTTGGTCCACGACACGGTGACGAAGTCCGAGCCGTTGGTGATGTCGAGGTTGCCGTCGGAGCCGTCCGAGATGTCGTCGTGATCGAACCAGATGTGGTGCGCGCCGGTGACCACGGTGATGGCGTCCGCGCCGCTGCGGCATTCGGTGGGGCTGTCGCTGCAGTTGAAGCCGACGACCTTGAGGTTGCGGAAGATGACGTTGACCGAGCCGCTCATGTCGACGTGACCGTGCAGCTCGGCGCCGCAGATCCCGGCGATGGTCTTGTTCGAGCCGACCTTGACCGAGCCCGCCGCCAGCACGCCCTTGACGTAGACGACCGCGGGCGTGGTCCCGCCGGTGGCGCTGTTGAGCGCGGCCAGCGTGGTCACGGTGACCGGCGTGGCGTCGCCGCCGCCGGTCGTGGTCGCGATCGCGGTGCCACCGTTTCCCGCGCCGCGCTGGGAAGCCCATCCCAGCAAGGGGCCCGCCGCGGGCGGCACCGTGCACGTCGCGGGACCGCCGCCGGTTCCCGAGGCGCCGCCAGCTCCAGACGTTCCGCCGGTTCCCGACGCGCCGCCGGTCCCGGTCCTTCCGCCCGCGCCCGCGCCGCCCGCGCCGCTCTTGCCGCCGGTCGCCGTCGCGCCGCCGGCGCCGCTGCTCCCGCCAGCACCGCTGGTCCCGCCCGTCCCCGCGCTGCCTCCGGCGGCGTCGCCACCCGTCGCGCCCGAGTGTCCTGCCGACGGGCCTTCGCTGCCGGCAGCCCCTCCGGTGCCGGCCGGGTCGGATGGTCCGGAGCCGCCGTCGCAAGCCGAGGCGAGGATGACGAGGCCTGTCGCGATTCGAAGGATGGATTTCACCCCGATGAATGCGCGAAGCTCAGGTAATCGATCAAGGAATCGAGAACCCGTGCAGAAACGGTGATCGAACGGGGGCCGCCGGCGCATGACAGGGCATGGAATCGACGTGTATCGCGGCACGACGCTCGACCCGACTCGGGCGCCTCCTGGCGTTCGCGGCTCTGGGCGGGCTGGTGGCGTGTAGCGGCGGCGCCGCGGGGCCGTCTTTGCCGGCGACCGGTGGAGCGGGAGGCTCGCCCGCCGGCACGAGCTCGGGCGGCGCGTCCGGCGCGTCCGTCGACAGTGGTGGGCACGAGACCGGCGGCTCGAGCGGCACCGGCGGCGCTCCGACGACGTCGGGCAGCGGCGGACACGCTGGCGCCGGCGGATCCGGAGCGGCCGATGCAGGCCCCACCGACGCGGGCGCTGCCGACGCCGGCGTCGCCGACGCAAGCAAGGGCGACGCGGGACGCGCCGACGCGGGCAGCACCGGCGCCGGCGGTGCGACGACGTGCAACACCGCGGGCGCGGCCACCGCCAAGACGCCGACCGTCTACGTCATCGGCGACTCCACCGCATCGGTGTACACGAGCGATCTCTACCCGCGCACCGGCTGGGCCCAGCCCCTTCAGGAGTACTTCGCACCCGCGTGCGCGACGATCCAGGACAAGGCGCTGTCGGGCCGCAGCTCGAAGAGCTTCTTCGACGAGGGCGACTGGACGCCGATCAAGGCCGCCGTGCGCGCCGGCGACTTCGTGCTGATCCAGTTCGGGCACAACGACGAGAAGTCCGACGATCCGGTGCGCTTCACCGATCCCTTCACCACTTACGAGATGTACCTGTCGATCTACATCGACGACACGATCGCGAAGGGCGCGACGCCGATCCTGCTCACGTCGATCAACCGCAACAGCTGGTCGAACGGGACGCTCGACGACACGCACGGGAACTACCCCGTGGCCGTGCGGCAGCTCGCGGCGGCCCGGAAGGTCGCGCTGGTCGACGCGACGGCGCTGACCAAGACCTACTTCCAGCGCATCGGTCAGGCCGCGACCACCGCTCTGTTCATGGACCTGGCTCCCGGCCAGTTCCCGAACTACCCCGCCGGGAACACCGACGACACCCACCTTCAGGACAACGGCGCGCATACGATCGCGCAGCTGACGCTGGCGGACATGTACCGCCAGGCCTTCCCGGTCGCTCATCTCCTCGAGGCCGTGCCGCAAGCACCCTGAAAATAGATCCGAACCTTTCTCGCGCTGGTGCACTCTCCCCGAAGGGAGATGAAGCCTGCGGGGCCGAGACTGGGCCTGGTGCCGCCTGCGGACACCACGGAACAGGATACCGAGGTCGTTTCGCTCGACGAGCGCGGCGACGACGATCTCATGCTGCTCGCGCGCGGAGGGGCGAAGAATGCGTTCGCGACGCTGGTCCTCCGTCATCAGCCGCGGGTGTTGCGAGTGGCCGCGCGCCAGATGAACAGCAGCGTCGCCGCCGCTGCCGACGTCGTTCAGAACGCGTTCGTCGAGATCTACCGCGCGCTTCCCCGGTATCAGCCGCGCGGCCAGTTTCGCTCGTACCTCTTCCGCATCTTGCTCAATCAGTGCCGGATGGCGCAGCGAACCGCGCGCCGCGAGACGCGTCACGGCTTCGTCGCCGAGGAGCCGCCCGTGCCGCCGCACGAGCTGGACGTCCTGGCGCGCGAGCGTGAACGGGACGTCGAGGCGGCGCTGACTCGCCTCAGCGCCAAGCTGCGCGACGTGGTCTTGCTGCGGTACACGGGCGAGCTCAGCTACGACGAGATCGCGTCCACCATCGGCATCCCGGTGGGCACGGTCAAGCGGCGGCTCTTCGACGCCATGAAGAGCCTGCGCCGGCTGATGGAGCGGGCATGAGAAGCGCCGGAACGCCGCGCCCGGAGGCGCTGGCGGCGTATGTCGATGGCGAAGTGACCCCTTCCGAAGCGGCGGCGATCGAGGCGGCGCTCGCCGACTCGCCGCGCCTGCGGCGGGAGGTGGAAGAGATGCGCGCCATCCGCGCCACGCTGGCGCGGCCGCTGCCGGAGCTCGAATCGATCGACGTCGTGGGTCGGGTCGAAGGCGCGATCGCGCGCGGGGAGGGCGCCCCGCAGCCGCGGTCGTCCGTTCGGGCACGCTGGCAGCAACCACACGGGCAGCAACGACGATCGCGCGCCTGGGTGGCCGCGGCCGGGTTTGCCGCGGCGGCGGCCGCTGTTTCGCTGATGCTGCTGGCGCGCGCTCCCGCGGGCGACGAGTTCCGCGTGAAGGCGGCGGCGCCGGCGACGCTCGCGGCCGAGAGCCAGCGCTGGGCAGGAGTGCAGGTGTTTCGCGCGTCCGCCGACTCGGCCGCGCCGGAGCTTCTGGGCGCGCGCCTGGGCGCGCGTGAAGGACTGCTGTTCGCGTACACGAACCTCGGTCCGCGGCCCTTCGGATTCCTCATGGTCTTCGCGATCGACGCGCGCGGCGAGATCCGCTGGTACTACCCGGCGTACGAGCGCGCGGGGACGAACCCGACGTCGGTGCCGCTGCGGGGCGGCGTGGCGCGCTCGGTGCTGCCGGACGTCATCCGCCAGGACCTGGCGCCGGGGGCGCTCGAGATCCGGGCGCTGTTCACGCACGAACCGCTGAGCGTGGCGGAGGTAGAAGCCTGGATCGCGGCGCACGCGGGATCGGGCGCGCTGCCGCCCTGGCCGGGAGGGTTCGAGCAGGTGATCGCGACCCGCGTCGTCGAGGGACCCGTTCGATGATCGCGCCGGGCGCTCGCGGGCCATGCAACACCCTCGCGCGCGGAATGCTGTTCGCGCTCACGCTGGTGTTGTCGCTCGCGCGCGCGGCGCGAGCGGCCGAGCCGCCGCTGGCTCGCTTCGCGATCGTCATCGGCAACAACCACGCCGAGGCCGCCGACGTCCCGAGCCTGCGCTACGCCGACGACGACGCGGTCGCGACCCACGAGCTTTTGGTCGAGGCAGGCGTCGACAGCTGGTTGCTGACCGAGCTGGACGCCGACAGCCGGCGCCTTCACCCCGGCGTCGTGCCGGCGGGGCCACCGCGCGTGGCGGAAGTCGAGCGCGCGCTGGCGGCGCTGTCGGAGAAAATGCGCGCGCGCGCCGCGCGAGGCGACGTGGTCGAGCTGCTTTTCTTCTACAGCGGGCACGGCGATGTCGAGCGCGGCGAGGGATATGTCGTGCTCGAGGATCGGCGCCTCACCCGCCCCATGCTCCACGCGTTGCTGGCGCGCTCGCCCGCCGCGCGCAACCACGTGTTCATCGACGCGTGCAAGTCGTACTTCCTGGCCTTCGACAAGGGTCCGGGCGGACGTCGCGAGCCCTATGCGGGCCCGGTCGCGGCCGAGACGGTGCCTGCGCAGCTCGGCAACACCGGCTTCGTGCTGTCGACGTCGTCGGGCCGCGACAGCCACGAATGGGAGCGCTACCAGGCCGGCATCCTGAGCTACGAGGTGCGCTCCGCGCTGCGCGGCGCCGCTGACGCCGATGGCGACGGCCGCGTGACCTATGCGGAGCTCGGCGCCTTTCTGGTCAAGGCCAACCAGGCGATCAGCAACGCGCGCTACCGCCCCGAGTTCACGATTCGTCCGCCCGGCCGCGACCTGCGGCAAGAGGTGCTGCGCTGGAGCGCGCCCGCCGAGGCGGCCGTTCGCGTCGAGGCGACCAACATCGGCCACCTCTACGTCGAGACCACCAGTGGCGAGCGGCTGCTCGACGCGCATCCCGCGGCCAGGCAGGCGTTGCAGCTGCACCTCCCCGCCGCGCGCCCGCTGTTCGTGCGCCGCGACGACGAATCCGCCGAGCTGATCCTCACCGATCGAGCCGTGCCCCCGATCGTCGCGCTCGCTCCCGCGCACCCGGAGATCGCGCAGCGGGGCGCTCTGCACCTCGCGTTCGCGCAGCTCTTTGCGGCCTCCTTCGCCTCCGCTGACGTCGACTTCTATGAGCGCTCGTTCCATGCCGACGATCCGGGCGTCGCGGGCGTCGCAACGAAGGCGATGAACGTCGTGCCCGGCTCACCCGAGGCGGGGACGCGCGGTCGGCGCCGCTGGTTGACTCTGGTGTCCGGCACGGTGGTGATCGCGGGCGCCGCCGGCGGCGTTGCCACCGCCGCGCTGGCGTTGCAACGCTACGAGAGCGGCGCCGGCGCGTCGCAAGCCGAGATCGCCCGCATCAACGGCACCGTGCACCGGCTCGACGTCGCGTCGATTGCCTGCGTCGCCGTGGCAGGCGCAGCCGGGCTCACCTGGCTCGGGACACGCTGGCTGTCCGGCACCACACCCAGCGTCGAGCCGACCTCGGGCGGCGGCGTGATGCTGGGCCTTGGCCGGGACTACTGAGCATCGGCGCCATGGCCACGCCAGCGACGAATCTTCGAACATGCGCCTCGCTTCCGAACCTTCTCGCGCGCCGCGCACTCTCCTCGTGAACGTCGCAAGGAGAACATCATGATGCCCTCGCCGATCTCTGGTCCCGTCACCGCGCGCGCCGCGCGCATCCCCGCGCTGGTCCTGTTCGTCGCCGCGCTGGTGTGCAGCGCCTTTTCCTGCGCGCGCAGCCTCGACAATCAAGCGTGCCCGTGCGCCACGGGCTGGACGTGCTGCGCATCGCAAAACCGCTGCCTGCCCGCGGGCGCGACCGATAGCTGCCCCGGCGACCAGCCCGTGCCCGTCGTCATGCCCCAGGTGTGCACGGCCGACGGCTGGTGCGGAGCGACGCCACCCTTCACCGGCATCTGGGGCTCCGCCGACAACGACCTCTGGATCGTCGCCGCCGATGTCGCCGCGCCGGGAGTGGGACAGCCGATTCACTTCGACGGCACCAAGTGGGAAACGCCGTCGTGGACCAACCCCGACGGCGCGAACCCTGGCGTTGCCGCCATCTGGGGCAGCGGTCCGAACGACGTCTTCGCGCTGGGCGGCGGCGGGATCGTTCACTTCGACGGCGCGACCTGGAAGCCGCAAGGCTCGACGCTCCTCGGCGCGTGGTCCGCCGTGAGCGGCACGGGTCCCGACAACGTCTGGGCGGTGGGCGCGGTGTTGGATCTGCCTCCGACCGGCACCATCAGTCACTACGACGGGAACACCTGGTCACAGGTGTCCGCGCCCGCCGTCCCCGACATCACGGTGAATATCAGTTCGGTCGAGGTCTTCACCGGCGTGTGGGCCGCCGGCCCGCGCGACGCCTGGGCGATCGGCGTCGGCGGCATCGTGCTGCGCTGGAACGGCGCGGTCTGGTCGTCACAGTCGATCGTGATCGACGGCGCGCCGGTGACGAGCGACTTGCATGGCGTGTGGGGCAGCAGCGCCCGTGATGTCTGGGTGGTGGGAGCCGAGCAGACCATCCTTCACTTCGATGGCAATGTCTGGTCGCGTCCCGTGCTCGATGTCGCCGTTGCCGGCGAGCCGCGAGCGGTGTCGGGAGGCGGTCCCAATGATGTCTGGATCGCGGGCGATAGCGGGCTCCTCATTCATTGGGACGGCGCGACCTGGTCCGTTGCGCCGACCAACACGCTGCAAGGATTGCACGCGATCTGGAAGAGCCCGCGCGGTGGCGTTTGGGCCGTGGGCGACGCCGCCACGGCGGTCCACGGTCGCGGCGATGTGTGGGCCGCGACGGCGCCGTCGCCGCTGGCGGGGCTCCAGCTCACCGCGATTCGTGGCAGCCGCCAGAACGACATCTGGGTCGCGGGTCCGGGGACGGTCCGCCACTTTGACGGTCAGTCGTGGCTGACGTGCCCCGCGCAGGCCGACTGGAGCTTCGAGCGGATCTGGGTCATCGAGCCGTGGCACGCGTTCGTCGTCGGCAGCGGCGCCGGGCTCAAGGAATACCGGATCACCGCGGGCGCCTGCGTGCTGGTGGGCGCAGGCACGAGCACCGACCTGCACGACATCTGGGGCAACGCGCCGGATGACATCTGGGCGGTCGGCGCGCACGGCACCGTGCAGCACTGGGACGGCGCCGTGTGGAGCGACGTCCCGGTGCCGACGACCGCCGACATCCTCGCGGTGTGGGGATCGCCAACCAATGTCGAGGGCGAGCCGATCTACGTCTGGGCCCTGACCGGCGGTGACACCGCCATCCGCTGGGATCGGACCAGCTGGTCGGTGATATCTCCGCTGACCGGTCGAATCGGCGCCTCGTGGAAGCGGGTGACGGGCACGGCGGTCTACGACACGTGGATCTTTGGCACGGACGCCAGCCCCGACGTCAGCATCATCAGGCCGGTCGAGCGGCATCTGAGCGGAACCACCTGGACCAAGGCGGTGCTGGATGAAGAGCTCTTCGGCCTTGTCGTCGACGGCTGGTGCGGACCCGGAGGGCTGTGGGTGGCCGGCTGGACCGTCCACCGATTGGGAGGCATCGGTTGGGTGAGCTCCTACACCGGGGTTTCCGGCGGGCTCGTCGGGATCTGGGGCGACGACTGGGAGAGCGATATGTGGGCCGTGGGGCCGGACGGCGCGTTCGTCCACAACGCGCACGCGTTCTAGTTCCGAGCGCGCTCTGAGCGCGCCTGAGCACAGTCTGAGATCGACAGGGGGAGGGGGAGTACGAGGACGGGGCGCCCTGCTAGTCGGGGCGCCCCGTGCGGCGTTTCAGGCCCGGCGTCAGCCGCCGAGAGTCGTTGTGCCCAGGGACAGAGTCGAACTGTCTACACATGGATTTTCAGTCCATTGCTCTACCAGTTGAGCTACCTGGGCAGGTCAAACGAGGGCGCAACAATGCCCGCGTCGGTGCAGGAGGTCAACCTTAACCGACGACAGACGCGTGCGCGAGAGATGCGCGGTTCTACGCGCTTTCCGCGCTGCGGCCGCAAGCGGCGCCGCTGCTGTCGGCTTTCAATCGCCAGCCACCGCCGGGCTGGCGCTCGCGCGCGTCTTCGCGGTACTCGCTGCGCGCGTCGGGCCGGAGCAGCTCGCAGGGATCGAACCAGTGCAGGGTCCGCACCTCGCCGAGCACCGGCGGCAGCTCGCCGGCGAACTCGGCGTTTTCGGGGCACCGGTGGCGCCAGAGCGCGCCCCGCGCGGGCACCGACTCGAAGCAAAGGATCTCTTTCACGCCACCGTTGCAGTTGGTGGCGACGACCAGCACCGGCCCCGGCAGCTTCGCCGCCCCGGACACGCGCAGCACGACGTCGTGGTGGAACTCACCCTGCTGCCAGTGGTCGACGAGATCGTAACCGCCGGCCTTCTCCTTCAGCTCCGCGAGCAACGCCCCCAGCCCCAGTTGTTTCGACAGTTCCTGCAGCACGGCCGCAAACGTAGCGCATGCGGCGCTCGCCGCCAGTCGGCGCCGTCATTCCGCGACGTGGCGCGGCTATGTTTCCAGGTCAGCGGACGTCGCGATCGCTCTCTTCGGCGGGCTTGGGCAGCGGCGTGCCTCGCAGGCGGCGGATGCGGCGGTCGCGCACCTCGAGCACCGTCATGCTGGAAGCCGGCGGCGTCGACGACGTCGCCGGGCACGGGCAGCTCGTCGAGCTGGGTCAGCACGAAGCCGCCCAGCGTCTCGACGTCGGGCGGCACGGGCGGAAAGGTCAGGCCGAGATCGCGCTTGGCGACGTCGAGCGTCAGGCGCCCGTCGGCCTCGAAGCTGCCGTCGGCGTGACGCGTGACCGGTGGGATCTCCTCCAGGTCCTGCTCGTCCTGGATCTCGCCGACGACCTCCTCGACCAGGTCTTCCAGCGTGACGATGCCGGTGAACGCGTGGCCGCTGCCGAGGATGATCGCGATGTGCACGCGCCGGCGCTGGAACTCGCGCCGCAGCCATTCGAGGCGCGTGTCCTCCGACGCGTAGATCGGCTCGCGCACCAGGTCGCGCATGCGTTCCGGCCGGCGCCCCGACGCCAGCGCCGCGACGATGTCCTTGAGGTGCACGTAGCCGACGACGCGGTCGTTGGTCGGCTCGACCAGCGGGTAGCGCGTGTACTGATTGGCGACGGCGATGCGCAGGTTGTCGTCGAACGGGCGCCCCATCTCCAGCGTCACCACGTCGCGCCGCAACGTCATCACGTGGCGCGCGACGCGGTGGGTGTAGTCGAAGACGCGATCGATGAGGCGGCGCGCGCCCGGCTCCAGCTGCACGTGCTGCAGGACCAGCCGGAGCTCGTCCGGCGAGTGCAGCATCTCCGCCTCCGACGCCGGCGGCAGGCGCAGCGCCTTCAGCACCAGCGCCGCCGCCGCCTTCAGCGTCCAGGTCAGCGGGAACGCCAGCGTGTAGAACACGCGGAACGGCGCGGCGGCCCACAGCGCGACCGGCTCGGTCATCTGGATCGCCAGCGCCTTGGGCGCCAGCTCGCCCAGCACGGTGTGCAGGAATGTGATCACGGTCAGGCTGACGGCGGCCGCCAGCGTGTGCAGCGTGCGCGGCGAGACGTCGCCGAGCTTCGCGATGAGCGGGCGCAGCAGCTCGGCGAAGGCTGGCTCGCCGAGCCAGCCCAGGCTCAGCGAGGCCAGGGTGATGCCGAGCTGGCTCGCCGACAGATAGGCGGGAAGCTGGCTGGTGATCGTCGATCAACAGGCGCGCGCGCCGCTTGCCCTGGTTCGCCAGCTGCTGCAGGCGCGTGGGCCGAATCTTGACGAAGGCGAACTCGGCGGCGACGAAGAATGCGTTGGCCACGACGATGAGCAACGTCACGACCAGCGCGAGCATGGCCGACATGGGTTACGGCACCTCCCGCGCGCGGGTGAGCCGGCCGAGACGGCGCAGGATCAAGTCAGGATTGGGAGGGACTCCGAAGAACATCTGGGCGGCAGTCTCGCATGGGCGGGGTCGAATTTGTCCCTGGAACGCGATGGGCTCCCCGGCTCCCCGGGCGACCCGCCTCCACCCGACGCGATTAAACGTAGTTGAGCCCGTACCAGGGGCTCGGCAATGGCTGCGGTGGCGGTTGCAGCCACTGATGGCCGGCCGGCAGCGTAAGTACGCGACTTTCCCAGGCGAGCGCTTGCAGATCCCGCGTGGTCTCGGCGTCGTGCGCCGGGACCACGACGTCGTCGCCGACCCGGGGGGCGGCGGCGAGCAGCGCGTCGCGGTCACCCGCCAGCTCGAACACGCGCCGCCGCGCGGTGCGGGTCACCGCCAGGTAGCCGGCCGGGGCGCCGGCGGCGGTGACGATCCGAGATCTGCCCCGGCCAGGCAAAGACCACCGACGCGCGCAGGAGGGCGCGCCAGTCGGCGGCGCCGCGCGTGAAGCGCACCGGCTCGGCGTCGTAGATCCGCGCCAGCAGCGAGACGTCCTCTTCGTCGGCCAGACGCACGTCGACGGCCACGTCCTCGGGCGCCCCGGTCGCCGGTGGCGTGGGGCACGTCCAGGACGTCGCCGCGGGAGCCGGCGTGAAGCCGAGCCGCCGGTAGAGCGGGCCGTCGCCGGACACCAGCGCCAGCGCGGCGCCGCTTGCCCGCGCGCGGTCGAGCGCGGCCCCGACGACCGCGGCGCCCAGCCCGCGCCCGCGCACCGTCTCGCGCGTGAACACCGCGCCCAGCGCGGCGACCGCGACCGTCACGCCATGCAGCGAAGCGGGGCGCAGGCACAGGCCGGCGTGCGCAACCACGCCATCCGTGTCGCGAATGAGCGTCAGATTTTCGAGGTTGCCTTCCGCGAACAGCAACGGATAGTCGCGCGCCATGTCGCCGCCGGCAGGGCGGAAGACCTGATTGGCCGCGGCGATCAGGCCTGGAAGCTCGTCCGGCCGGCAAGGGCGGGGTCCATCCACCCGACGATTATCCCTGGTGCGGGGCCAATCGTCATCGAGAGCCTCCTGCATTCATAAATGGCCCCGGTCTTGATAGTGTCCCGCCCCATGTGGCGGTCGAATGCGAAGCTCTTGGGCTCGGTTGTGGGACTAGGGGTAGTCATGGCGGCATCGGTGCCGTCGGCTCACGCGGCCGAGGCGCTCTTCACCCCGGACTGCACCACCGACAACCTGCTCGCCCGCAAGCCGCCGGCGCAGCGCCAGGACCTGCGCGGCAACTTCTGGCTGGTCACCGACGAAGCGGTCGCGCCCGAAGGCGCGCAGTGGGATTCGCCCGTGGCCATCGTGCTCGACACGCCGGCGGGCTCGGTCACCTACGATCTCGGGCAGCCGACGACGGTGAGCGCGTTCTACGTCCAGGCCGACGCCAACGACACCTACAAGATCTTCGGTTCGCTCGACGGAACGCCGAACAGCTTCAAGCTGCTGGTCGAGGTCGACACCGTCCCGGGGCACGGCCTGCGCGGGCGCACGCCGACCATCAACCCGACGCTGGTGCGCTTCGTGCGCATCGGCGAGGGCCTGGGCGACGGCTTCTATTCGATCTCCGAGTTCGCCGCGTACTGCCGCCCGCCCACGCCGTTCCCGCCGCAGTTCCGCAAGGTCGACGCGCCGGCGGCGCGGGTCCCCGACGTCCCGTGGTGGCAGATGTACTGGTGGAACAACGACGGCGAGCGCGCGCTTCGAGATGCTGCTCGCGCTGGGCGGCATGGCCCTCATCCTGTGGGGCATCAGCCTGCGCGCGAAGAACACGCCCGACGAGCGCGCCAAGCTGCGGCGGCGGCTGCTGATGGTGGTCGGGATCCTGTCCTTCGGCGCCTACTGGAACTTCGGCTTCTTCCACTTCCGCAACTACATCCACGTCTGGGACACCTATCACTATTACATCGGCGCGAAGTACTTCCCCGAGCTGTCGTACGACCGTCTCTACGACTGCGTCTCCGTCGCCGACTCCGAGGAGCCGGGCCTGCGCCGCCGCGTCGAGCTGCGCAAGATCATGAACCTGCGCACCAACATGATGGGCCCGACGACCGAGGTGCTGGCCCACCCCGAGCACTGCAAGGATCACTTCACGCCCGAGCGCTGGCAGGCGTTCAAGAAGCGACGTCGCCTACTTCCGCACCGCGCACGGCGTGAAGCGCTGGGAGGAGGCGCAGACCGATCACGGCTACAACGCCACGCCGGTCTGGACCATCCTCGGCACGACGCTGGCCAACCTGGCGCCGGCGAGCGACACGCAGATCGATCTGCTGTCGCTGCTCGATCCCGCCTATGCGTTCGGGATGATTGGGCTCATCTGGTGGGCGTTCGGGTGGCGCACGCTCGCGGTGGCGCTGTGCGTGTTCGCGACCAACTTCCCGTCACGGTTCTACTGGACCGGCGGCGCGTACCTGCGATGGGACTGGCTGTTCTATCTCGCGGGCGGCATCGCGCTCATCCGGCGCGAGAAGTACTTCGCGGGCGGCCTGTTCCTGTCGTACACGACGCTGCTGCGCATCTTCCCGGTCTTCGTCTTCATCGGCCCGCTCATGGTGCTGGTGCAGGAGTACTTGAAGACGCGCAAGATCGATCCGCGCTACCGATCGATCATCGCCGGCGCGGCGCTGGGCGTGGCGGTGCTGGTGCCGCTCAGCCTGGTCAAGAGCGGCGGCATCCAGGGCTACGTTCACTTCAAGCAGAACACCGAGAAGCACACGTCGACGCCGCTCACGAACTACATGGGACTGCGGACGCTCATCGCCTACGCGCCGTCCGAGGCGGGGCGGTTCCTGCGCAACGATCGCATGGAGGATCCGTGGGGCGCGTGGAAGATCGCCAAGCTGCGCACGTTCCGCGAGCGCAAGGTGCTGTTCGCGGTGGCGGCGGCGGGCTTCCTGACGCTGCTGTGGTTCGCGGTGCGTGGCACCGAGCCGTGGGTCGCGTGCGCGCTCAGCGCCACGATGATCGCCGTCGGCGTCGAGCTCACTTGCTACTACTACTCGTTCTTGATCGTGGTCGCGCTGCTCTACGACAAGCGCAAGGAAGCCGGCGCGATGTTGCTCGCGATCACGGCGTCGACCAGCTTCATCGACTGGGCGCCCACGCGCTTTCTCCCCGAGACCGGCCTCTGGCGCTGGATGAAGATGCCGACCTGGCTCGACGAGCAGTACATGTGGATGGCGGTGACGACGCTGATCGGGTTCGCCTGGATCCTGTACCGATTCGGCTTCGTTCCGCAGGAGCTGGCCGACGGTGGCGCGGCGGCGAAGGCGCTCGCCGCCGGCGGCGCGCGCGGCCAAAAGGCGCCGGAAAAGGCGTCGGAAGCCGCGGCGTCCGAAACCGCGGCGCCGTCGGGCGCCAAGCATCGCGGCCCGGGCAGCAAGCGCAAAGCGCGCGCCAAGAAGTAGCCGCGCGCAGCCCCGGCCGGAAAAACGCACCGGCCGTAAAATGAAGAGGCCGCGTCGGTGTTCCGACGCGGCCTCTGTGAAACGGAGGGAACTCGAACGGGATGCTGCGGCTGCTAGCGGCGTCCCTTTTTCTTCGCGGGCTTTTTCTTCGCGGCGATTTTCTTCTTGCCGGCGCTCTTTTTGGCCGACTTCGCCGCCTTCTTCGCCGGCGCCTTCTTGCCGGCGCTACGGCGCTTGGCTGCGCGCGCCGTCTTCTTGCGTTTCTGTCCACCAATCGCGCGCTTTGCACGCGCTACGTCTCCGTCGCGATCGACGAAATAGATGTAGTTGGTGTCCATCTGAAAGCCGCCGTCGGCGACCTTTTCGGGACGTCCTTTCGGAACTCCCGGCTGCTTTCGCTGGACCTTCCAAACCGCTCCGTCCTTCACGTAGTACATGAAATCTTTTTCACGAGCTACGCCTAGCTTTGCGACTTTCTCGGCCATCTCAGCAGCCCTCCGTGTAGAAAGTAGTGCGAAAGAAGACCTCGGCATGGTAGCGGGGGGGCCACCCCTGTCAAGCGAAATTCAGCCGAAAAGCCGGGCAATCTCGTCGGAGAATGCTGGTGTTTCGCGAATCCATCGAGAAATTTGGCCGAAATATATTCGGCGCCGTTCCGTGATGGTGTCCCACAGCGTCGAGCGACGCGGCGCCGAGCCCGCGCGACAGCGGGCGCTCTTCGCTACGCCGGCCGCGCCAGATAGATGTGTTGTTCCGTGTCGCTGTCACGTCGCAGAGGCGTTCCCGTGAAGTCTGACCAGCGCGCGATCAGGCGCAGTCCCGCGCGTTCGACGAGCGCGCGGACTTCGCCCCGCGCCAGCTGCCGGTGACACAGGCGACGCACCCGCTCGGGGCCGATCGCGCGCCCGCGCGCATCGACGGGCAGGTAGTACATGCGCATCAGCAGCGCGCGCCGCCTGCGATCGAGATGGTGATCGATGCTGTAAACCAGGCGCTTTCCCGTCGTCGGATCGCGGAACGGCGTCCGGTCCCAGCGCCGGTTCTCGGCGCGCGCCAGGAAGCTACGTGCCGGCGCGAAGACGTCGAACGCCAGCCAGCCGCCCGGCTCCAGCGCGCGGCGCACGGCGCGCAGGAAGCTCACGAGATCGCGATCGCTCACCAGGTGCTGCACGCTGTGAAACGCGGCCACGGCGAAGCCAAACCGCGCGCGAAAGGCAAAACGCCGCAGATCCGCGCGGATCAGCAATGCCCGCGCGCGCTGCGCCTGCGGCAGGCGCGCGATCTTGCCCGCCGCGCGCGCCAGCATGGCCGGCGCGCGGTCGAGCCCGACGACGGTGTGCCCGTCGCGGAGCAGCGGCACCATGAGCCGCCCGGTGCCGCACGCGAGATCCAGGACCGGCCCGCCGTGCTCGGCGGCGAGCGTGCGGTAGAACTGAACGTCGGCGCGCCGCCGCCGGTAATCGTGATCGTAGAGGGCCGCGTCCTCGAAGTGCTCGATCGCGCCCGCGGTCTCATCCTCTCGCGTGATGCCCATTCGCGGCTAATCTAGCCCCCGATGAACGACGCAAACGGTGCAAACGACGCGATCGTGCTCCTGTCGGGTGGCCTCGACTCGGCGACCGCGCTGGCCATGATGCGCGCCGAGGGCCGCCGATGCCACGCGCTCAGCTTCCGCTACGGGCAGCGTCACGCCGTGGAGCTGGCGGCGGCCACGCGCGTGGCGGAGGCCCTGGGCGCCGCGAGCCATCGCATCATCGACATCGATCTCGGGGCGATCGGCGGATCGGCGTTGACCAGCGCCATTCCGGTGCCCAAGGGCCGCAGCGAGCCCGAGATGGGAACCGGGATCCCGGTCACGTATGTGCCGGCTCGCAACACGATCTTCGTCGCGTACGCAGTCGCGGTCGCCGAAGTGACCGGCTCGGCCGAGATCGTGCTCGGCGTCAACGTGCTCGATTCGTCGGGGTATCCCGACTGCCGGCCCGAGTGGCTGGCGGCGATGCAAGAGGTGGCGCGGCTCGGCACCAAGGCGGGCGTCGAGGGGCGCGGGCTCAAGCTGCGGGCGCCGCTGATTCGCATGTCGAAGGCCGAGATCATCACGGCGGGGACAGCACTTGGGGTCGACTACGGCCTCACCCACTCCTGCTACGACCCGGCCCCGGACGGCGCGGCCTGCGGTGCTTGCGATGCGTGCCAGCTGCGCCGCCGCGGCTTCGAGGCGGCGGGCGTCCCTGATCCGACTCGATACGCTTAGCTCCGACCTTGGGCCGGGCCGCCCGAGTCGCAATGCTGGTGGTCAGACAGGAAAACGCCAGGAGGCGGGGAACGCCAGGATCCGGATTATTGAGTGGTCCGGACTTGGCGTTCCTGGCGTCCTGGCGCTTAAAGTGACCGGCATCGACCTCAGTCGCGCGAGATGCTCCAGGGACCGCCGAATGCGCCCGTGCCCAGGAACGGCGCCTTCTTCGCGGGCTTGAGCAGCGCAGCGGTCGCGCCGAGCAGGGTGTCGAGCGAGGTCGCTGGCTTGTCCGTCGTGGCGGCGCGGCCGCCCGCGGGCGTGAAGGAGGAGGGCCCGCGCGCCGGCTCGCGCGGGCGCGGCGGCTCTTCGGGACGCGCGCGTTGCGCCTCGTCGCGCCGGTCGCGGCCGCCGCGCCGGCGTCGCCGGTTGGAGCGATCGTAGAGCTCGACCGGCTCCAGCTCGGGAGCGGTGGCGTCTTCGTCGCCGGCCGCGGCCGCATCGCCGTCGGCGGCACCGTCGGCCGCGACGCCTTCCACGCCCTCGCTCCCTTCGACGATGATCGGCTGCCCGGCCAGCGTCGCGTCCAGGGATTCGGCCTCCGACACGATCTCGCACAGGCGCAGCGCCTCGTCGAAGAACTCGCGTCCGGCCAGCCGCGGGCGCTTCCGCCGCGGGTTCTTCGACGGCAGGATGTAACGGATCGCGAGCAGGATCTGTCGCGCGAGCTCGCCGTCGCGGCGCGAGGCCCGCAGCCGCTCGAGCACGGGCTGGATCGACTGGGACACGAGCTGGCCGATGTCGCCGACGCCGGTGCTGTCGGGATCGAGAGCGTCGCGCAGCGGCGGCAGCATCAGCACCGCCAGCAGCAGGCTGTTGGTGGGCGGCACCGTACGCCGCGCCGTCGAGCGGTCGAGCGCGGCCAGGTACGCCCAGAGGCGCGCGCGGCGCCGCTGGATCGTCTCGAGCTTGGCCGGGTCGCTCTCCTCGGCCGTGGCGTTCGGGTCGTCACGCAGCGCGCGCGACAGCTCGGGAGCCAGCAGCTCCAGCAGCTCGGCCTCGAGCAGGATCTCCATCGACCGCTTGGCGGCACCCGCGCGCAGCAGGCGGTAGAACTCCTCCGAGACGCGCGCCTGGGCGCACTTCGCGATGTCGCCCCGGTGATCCATCATGCGCCGGTAGGTCTCGGGCTCGATGGTCAGATCGCAGCGCGCGGCGAACTTCACCGCGCGCAGGATGCGGATCGGATCTTCACGGAAGCGGATGTCGGGGTCGCCGATCGTCCGCACCACGCGCGCCTCGAGGTCGACCAGGCCGTTGACGTGGTCGATGACGTTGCCGGTCTCGAGGTCGTAGAAGAGCCCGTTGATCGTGAAGTCGCGGCGGCGCGCGTCCTCCTCGGGCGTGCCGAAGACGTTGTCGCGGCGGATGAGCAGATCGCCGCTCTCCGCCTCGGTGCCGTTCTCGGCCTCTTCCTCCTCGACCTCGCGCGGGTTCGCGCGAAACGTCGACGTCTCGATGATCTTCGGTCCGAAGAAGACGTGAGCGAGGCGAAACCGACGCCCGATGATGCGACAGTTTCGAAAGAGCCGCTTGATCTCCTGAGGCGTGGCGCTGGTGACGACGTCGAAGTCCTTGGGCTTACGCCCGAGGAGCAAGTCACGTACGCACCCTCCAACCAGGTAGGCGGCGTGATCGTAACGCCTCAGCCTCTGAACGACCTTCGCGGCGTCGGGATCGATCTGATCCGGCGCAATCTGCATTTTGAGGTAGGCCTATCACGCCGGCCCGGTACCAGCAAGGTTCGGCCGTCGATCGGTCGACTGCGGGTCAATCGGGTCGGCACCCTCAAAGGGGTCCGGACGTCGACTCGGAGTTTGCTCCGGGCTCGACCCGGACCTCGGCGCTCACTCGAACGAGAGCGGCAGCGTCCCGTCGGGATCGTACTTCTGCTTCCCGCGCGCGGGGCTGGCCTTGGCGGGGCGAGTGGGCGTCGACTTCGCGACCGGGCGCGCCGGCGCGCTCTCCGGGCGCGGCGCCTTGGCGACCGGCGGGGTCGGTCGAGCCGCGGGCGGCGGGGGCGGTGGCGGCGCTGCTGCCCGCGGGGGCGGCGGGGCCGGTGGGCGCGGCGCGGCGGCCGCCACGGCGGTCGGCTTCTTCTGCGGCGGTGCCGGCGGCGGCGTGCGCAGCTCGCGCACCGGCGCGGGCGCGGCGGCCACCGGGGCCGTTTTTGGCGTGGGAGCGGGCGCGGCGACCGGGGCCGGGCGGGGCGCGGGCGCCGCGATGGGAGCGGGCTTGGCCGCCACGGCGACCGGGGCGGGGCGCGGCGGGGGCGCGGGGGCGGGGGGCGCGAGCGACGGCGCCTTGGCCGGGCGTGGCGGGGGCGTCGTGACCGCGATGCGCTCGGGCATCGACGACGGGATGGTGCTGGTCGGGGGCGCCTCCTGGACGTGAGCGGGTGGGGCCGGCGGGCGCACGGGCGCCGGCGCGGCGACCGCGGTCCGGACCGGCACGGGGGCGGTGACCGCCGGCTGCGACTTCACCTCGATCGGATGCTCCTCGCTGCTGGCGTGGGAGTTCACCCACGCGACCACGACGACCGAGACCACCGCGACCACGGCGGCCGACACGGCCAGGCGCGTGTACAGCCGGCCGCGCGGATTTTCGGGCTCGTACTCGTCGTTGACCGGCGCGGTGTCGAAGAAGCTGTGATCACCGCCGGAGAACTCGTTCAGCGAGTCGCGCGCGGGCGCGAATTTGTCGCTCGAGGTGGTCGAGGAGACCGGTGGTTCGGCGTGCGGCGCCGGGATCCCGAGCGACGGCGACGACGTCGCGGCGGGCGCCGTCTCGGGCTCGACCGTCATCGACGGGTGAGCGGGCAGGTGAACGTCGCGGCCGTGGGCGGTTCCCCGCAGGCTCGCGTCGCCGTCGGTGACGGCCACGCGCGTTTGCACGGCGTGCATCTCGTGCCCGATCATCGTCCCGAACGAGACGCGGTTCGGCCCGGATCGAGGCGTCGCCGACGATGTGAGCGGAACGGCATCGTCGGCGGTCGTTGTCGCGGCGATCGCCGCGTCCGGCCCAGACTCGGGCGCCACTGGCACCACCGCGGCCGCATCCTGAACCACGGTCGTCGCCGTGCTGATCTCCATCACCGCGCCCGCGTGGGCGCCGTTCGCGGCATGGCCATGAGCAGCATGGCCATGAGCAGCATCGCCATGAGCAGCATCGCCATGAGCAGCATCGCCATGAGAAGGATGGCCCGTCCGCTCGCTGGGCAGATCATCGAGCGAGCGTTCCGGTCGGGCTTGCGTGTCGAACGCCGCAGCCGGCGCGGTCCCGTTCGGCTCGATCGCGTGCTCGGCCGCGCTGGCGGCCTCCAGCGCCTCGGCGATCTGCTTTTTGCCGATGCCTCTTAGCGTGTCGCCTGCCATTGCGGTCGGATTTTAGCCATTAATTGCTACAAAGACACAGCTATACTGACATCGACTGGCGGGATCGTCATGCGCGTCTGCTTCGTGGTCAATAACGTCCGGACGCAACGACCCACGTACACGACGCTGCACCTCGCATTCGCCGCGTCTCGTCGCGGCCACGACGTGGCATTCGTGTCCGTCGACGCGCTCTCGCAGGCCGAAGGTAGCGACATCGTCGGAGATTTGGTGCGGCCGCGCGCGGGGCGCCTGCGCGACGCCGTGGCGTATGCCAAGGCGATCGCCTCCGCCGACGCGCCCCGCGAAGAAGCGCGGCTTACGGATTTCGACGTCGTGTTCTTACGCAACAACCCCAATGCGGGCAGCAAAGATGAGGATACGTTCAATCCTGCAATCGATTTTGGCCGGCGCCTCAAGCACTACGGGGTGATGGTGGTCAACGACCCCGACGGACTGCTCCGGGCGGGATCGAAGATGTACTTAGCTGGATTTCCGGTTGAGCTGCGTCCCAAGACCCTGATCACTCGCTCCGTCGAGCGCGTGCGCTCGTTCCTGCGCGAGCTCGACGGTCCGGCCATCATCAAGCCGCTCGCGGGCTTCGGCGGGCAGAACGTCTTCTACGTGGCGCGCGGGCAGACCGCCAATCTGCAGCAGATGATCTCGACCGTGCGCCGTGACGGCTACGTCATCGTGCAGGAGTACCTGCCCGCGGTCGTCAAGGGCGACAAGCGCGTGCTGCTGCTCGGTGGCACGCCGTTCCGCGTCGGCGCCCACGTCGCGGCGTACACGCGGATGCGTCCCAAGGACGATATCCGCAGCAACATGCACGTCGGTGGCGCGCGGCGTCCCGCTGAATTCACGGAGACTGAGCAGCGGGTCTGCGACCTGCTGCGTCCGCGTCTGGTCGCCGACGGTCTCTACTTCGTGGGCGTCGATCTCGTGGGCGACAAGATCCTCGAGATCAACGTCTTCGCGCCCGGCGGCATCCACAACATCAACGAGCTCTACGGCATCGACGTCGGCACCGCGGTGATCCGCGACCTCGAACGCAAGGTCGAGCTGCGCGCGGTGTACCGCGACGGGATCCCGGCTCACGTGTTCATGAGAGCGTGAGCGCGTTAGATCCAGTCGCCCCGTCGGCGTCAGCGTCGGGCGTCAGCGTCAGCGTCAGCGTGATTCGGACTCCGGAGTCGCCGACGCGGACGCCGACGGATTGGACGCGGGTGGGATCGGAGGCCCGTCACACCTGCAGGTGCAACGGCAGGTTCTTCTCGATCGATTCGGTCGCGCCGTCGGCGACCAGGTGCCAGATGTGGCGCAGCTGGGCCTCGATGACGGTGCCTTCGTCTTCCTCGGCGTCGTCCTCTTCGTCTTCCTCGTCCTCTTCTTCTTCCTCGGCGTCGACGTCCAGCTCCTCGCGCATCTCCTCGAGCACGTCGAGCAGAAGCTGTGACGACGCGACGCGATAGTCGCCGACGGTGACGCGCCCCTCGAACTCGATCGGCAAGTAGATCTCCGCGCCGATGTCGTGCGCGTCGAGCCGGTCGAGGAACTCGGTCAGCGCCTCCTCGGACAGCCGCGCCGCGATGGTGTGGGTCGAGTGCTCGTCAGACTTCGCGACGCGCGGGACGCCTGCTTCTTCCAAAAGACGCGCGAGAGTTTTCATCTCGTCGTCGTCGAGTCGATGTGAAAGCGGCGCCAGCTCGATCTCTGCCATGCCTAACCGTGCCGTACCCGCAGACCGTCGTCAATCATTGAGGCTGGGATGATAGAGTGCGCCGCGATGGAAGAGACGATCGCGCAGCAGTTCGCATCGGTGCGTCGGCGCGCCGGCGAGGCTGTGAGCAAGGGACGAGACGGTATTTCGGTCGCGCACGAGCTCTCGTCGGACGTCGACACCATCGTGAACGCGGTCGCCGGCCCACATCTCGTCAAATGTCCGACGCCGGTCGCGATCCTGGCCACCGGCGGCTTCGGGCGCTGCGAGCTCGCCCCGTACTCCGATCTCGACCTTCTGGTCCTGTGCGCAGATCGCCCGGGGCGCGACGTCAGCGTTCTCGCCGAAGCGATCCTGTATCCGCTCTGGGACGCCAAGGTCGACGCCGGTCACGCGGTCCGTTCGTTCGACCAGGCGCTGGCGCTGCCGGCGTCGGACCTGGCGGCGGCGACGGCGCTGCTGGACGCGCGCTTCCTCATCGGCGACCAGGCGCTGGCGGACCGCTTCCTGGCCGAGTTCCGCTCGCGCGTCGCCGCCACCGCCGCCGAGGACTTCGTGGCGCGCCTGCGCGCCGAGCAGCGGGCGCGCCACAGCCGTTTCGGCGACACGATCTTCCTGCTCGAGCCCGACCTCAAGAACGGACCGGGCGGCATGCGCGACCTCTGCGTCGGGCGCTGGGCGGCCATGGCGCGCTTCGGCACCGGCGAGCCGCGCGAGCTGCAGGCCAAGGGCGTGATGAACGAGCGCCTCGCCGTCGCGTTCCAGGCGGCGCGCGAATGGCTGCTGCGCGTGCGCATCGCCATCCATCACGCGTCGGGGCGCCGCCAGGACCAGCTGCGCTTCGCGATGCAAGAGGCGGTGGCGCCGATCCTGTGCGCCGACGCCAAGGCCAGCGAAGGGCGACATCCGCCCCGCGGTCGCGCCCGCGGTCGAGGCGCTGATGCACCAGTTCCACGCGCACGCCAAGCTCGTGCGCCGCGAGACCGAGCGCCTGCTCCAGCGCGCCACGCTGCGTGACGACCACCGGCGCACCACGATGCCGGTCGTGCTGCGCGCGTCGTCCGAGCGCGACCCCAGCTTCGTGATCCGCGACGGCGCGCTCGAGCCCGTCGACGAGTCGGTGTTCGAGAAGAAGCCGTCGGAGATGATCCGCATCTTCTCGGCCGCGGTCGAGCTCGACGTGCCGCTGGCGCTGCGCACGCGCGAGGTGATCGCCGAGCGCGCCGCCTCGAACGGCGAGGCGCTGCGCGCCGACCCCGACAGCGGGCGGCGCTTCGTCGACTTCCTCTGCGACACCAGCGATCGCGCCAACCCGTCGCGCATCGAGGAGATGCAGGACCTGGGCCTGCTGGCGGCGATCATGCCCGAGTGGGAGCCGTCGACCGGCCGCGTCCAGCACGACATCTACCACGTGTACACGGTCGACCAGCACGCGCTCTACGCGGTGGCGCGCCTGCACGCGCTCTCGCGCGGCGAGCTGCACGACGAGTACCCGGTGCCGAGCGAGACGATCCAGGAGGTGCAGCGCCCGGTCGCCATGGTGGTGGGCACGCTGCTCCACGACGTCGGCAAGCCGTACGGCAAGCCGCACAGCGACAAGGGCGCCGATCTGACCATCGGCATCGCGCGCCGGCTGGGTCTGGAGGAAGAGGACATCCGCCGCGCCGAGTTCCTGGTGCGGCAGCACCTGGTGATGGGGCAGATGTCGCAGCGGCGCGACCTCGACGACCTGGACATGATCGCCGACCTTCGGCCAGCTCTGCGGCGACGAGGAGAACCTGCGCTCGCTCTATCTGCTCACGTTCTGCGATCTGTCGTCGGTCGCGCCCGACAACATGACCGGCTGGAAGGAGACGCTGCTGCGCGAGCTCTACCAGCGCACGCTCAACTACCTGCGCCGCGGGCCCGACCTGCTCGGCTCCGAGCGCGCCGAGATCGTGCTGCGCCGCCAGAAGCGCGCCGCCAAGATGCTGGGCGAGGATCCCGACGACGAGGCGCTGGTGCGCCTGTTCCGCGGCCTGCCCGATCGTTACTTCGCCGAGAACACCGCGCGCAAGATCGCGTCGCACATCCAGCTCATCCGCGCGCGGCGCGCGCGCCGCGAGAGCTCGATCATCGACGTCAGCCACGAGCGGCGCCTGGGCATCACCGACATGGTGCTGGCGGCGATCGACGTGCCGGGCCTGCTGGCCGAGGTGACGGGCGTGCTGCACGCGAACCGCATCGACGTCGTCGACGCCGCGATCTACTCGCGCGAGTCGTCGCAGCCGGGCGAGCCGGCCGAGGCGCTCGACGTCTTCCGCGTGCGCGACAGCATGGGCCGCGCGGTGACCGACGAGGTGCGCTGGCGCAAGATTCGCGAGGATCTCGAGGCGGTGCTGTCGGGCCGGGTCAAGGTCGAGACGCTGGTCGCGTCGCGGCCGCGCGTCGATTCCGTCGCGGCGTGGAAGACGCCCGAGGTGCCGACCGAGCTCAAGATCGACAACGACGTCAGCCGCAACTTCACCGTGGTCGAGGTGATCACCGAGGACCGCCCCGGCGTGCTCTACGCCATCACGCGCACGCTGTTCGCGCAGGGGCTGGACATCCACCGCTCGAAGATCGCCACCGAGGCCAACCGCGCCGTCGACGTCTTCTACGTGCGCGACAACGCGACCGGCGCCAAGGTGACCGACGACGCGCGGCGCGAGGCGCTGCGCGCGGCGTTGCGCGCGTCGCTGCCCCAAGCCTGATCCGACGCCTCGCCGGGTCGGCCCCGCGCCGCGAGTCGGCGGTCGGCAGACACCTTCAGGATGTATGCTGGCGGCCATGCGCCGCCTCGGTCCCTTGGCACTGCTCCTCACGCTGGCATCCCTGACCCTGTCTCCGACAGGTGCCACCGCCGCCGCGGAAGGCGGGGAGGGGAGTGGGGCGGCGGAGCTCCTCGAGAAAGGCGAGCGGCTCTTCCGCCAGGGCGACGTCCGTGGTGCGCTGCAGGCGTACGACGAAGCCGCAAAGGCCGACCCCAAGGACGCGCGCGCGCCCTATCTTCGCGGCATCGCGCTCGAGAAGAAGGGCGACGCGGCGGGCGCGGCCGCATCGTACCAGCAGGCGATCGCGCGGCAGGCCGACTTCGCCCAGGCGCACAATGGTCTCGGGACGCTGCTGCAGGCCAAGGGGGACAAAGAAGGCGCTGCCGCCGAGTTCGAGGCAGCGGTGAAGGCCGACCCTTCGTACGCCGAGGCGCACTACAACCTGGGAATCGTGCAGGACGCGCTCGGCCAGCGGCCGGCGGCGATCGCATCGTATCGCGCGGCGGCCAAGCTGCGGCCCGGCGAGGGCATCTACCTGGCCGACCTCGGTGCGGCGCTGCTCAAGACCGGCGACCCCGACGGGGCGCTGGCTGCGCTCCGCGGCGCCACGCTGAAGCTGCCCAAGGATGCGGTCGCCTGGTCCAACCTGGGACGGGCGCTGTCGGCGAAGAAGTCGTACGACGAGGCGCACAAGGCGTTCGACCGCGCGGTGCAGATCAAACCGGACTTTCCCGACGCGTGGAACGGGCTCGGGCGCGTCGAGCTACGCCTGGGCAAGCTGCCGGCGGCGGTGACCGCGCAGGAGCGGGCGCGCAAGCTGGACCCGAAGAACGCGGTATTCGCCGCCGATCTCTGCCACACCCAGCTCGAGCTGAAAGACGCGGCGCGCGCGGTCATCGAGTGTCGGGCCGCGATCGCACTGGACGCGAGCTACGCCTTCGCGCACTACGAGCTCTTCAAGGCTCTGGTCGCCAAGGGGGACTGCCCGGCGGCGCAGGCCGAGCTGGCGAAGTTCCGGGCGCTCCCCGGCGTCAAGCCCGAGGCCAAGGCCCAGGCCGACGCGATCGCCAGGTCCTGCGCGCCCCCAAAGAAGTGAGCGCCGGAGTAGCCGCCACCGAATCGTCCCAAAAACTTCACGATTGCGGGGGTGAGGGTGAGTCGCTAATCTCCCAAGATGTTGCCGGACGGCCAGCTGAGAGAGGCGCTTACTTTCGACGACGTACTGCTGGTTCCCGCTGAAAGCGACGTGCTGCCCAAGGACGTCGACGTGCGGACCCAGCTGACCGCGGGCATTCGACTGGCGAACCCCATCATCTCGTCGGCCATGGATACCGTCACCGAGGCCGCGACCGCGATCTGCATGGCGCGCGACGGCGGTATCGGGATCGTCCACAAGAACTTCACCGTCGCCGAGCAGGCGCTGGAGGTCAGCAAGGTCAAGAAGGCGGAGACCGGCGTGGTCATCAACCCGGTGACCATCGGCCCCGACCACAAGCTGGCAGTTGCCGTCGAGCTCATGCGCCGCCACGAGATCTCGGGCCTGCCCGTGGTCGCGTCCGACGGGCGTCCGGTCGGCATCGTCACCAACCGCGACATCCGCTTCGAGCGCAACCTGGACCAGCCGGTGAGCGCGATGATGACCCGCAAGCTCATCACCACGGCGGAAGGCACGAGCGTGGAGGCGTCGAAGGAGCTCTTGCACCGTAACCGCATCGAGAAGCTGCTGGTCGTCGACGCGAAGGGGCTGCTCAAGGGTCTCATCACGATCAAGGACATCGAGAAGGCGCAGCAGCACCCCTACGCGGCCAAGGACGACCGCGGCAGCTTGCGCTGCGGCGCGGCCGTAGGCGTCGGGCAGGATCGCGACGAGCGCGTCGACGCGCTGCTCGCGGTCGGCTGCGACGTGATCTGCATCGACACCGCGCACGGACACTCGCGCAGCGTGGTCCAGGCCGTCGCCGACGTGCGCCGCAATTTCCCCAAGGCACAGATCATCGCCGGCAACGTCGCCACCGGCGAGGCGGCGCTGGCGCTGGCCAAGGCCGGCGCCGACGCGGTCAAGGTCGGCATCGGCCCCGGATCGATCTGCACCACGCGCGTGGTCGCGGGCGTGGGCGTTCCCCAGATCACGGCGATCAGCGACTGCGCGCGCGCGCTGGAAAAGCACAACGTCATGGTGGTCGCCGACGGCGGCATCAAGTACTCGGGCGACGTCGCCAAGGCGCTCGCGGCGGGAGCGCACACGGTGATGATCGGCAGCCTGTTCGCCGGCACCGACGAGGCGCCGGGCGAGATCATTCTCTACCAGGGCCGCAGCTACAAGGTGTACCGGGGCATGGGCTCGATCGGCGCGATGCGCGCCGGCAGCCGCGACCGCTACTTCCAGGGTGAGGTCGCGAGCGACGCCAAGCTGGTCCCCGAGGGCATCGAAGGTCGCGTCCCCTATCGCGGCAGCCTGTCGCAGTCGATCTACCAGCTCATCGGCGGCGTGAAGGCCGGCATGGGTTACTGCGGCTGCCGTAGCATCGAGGAGCTGCGCACCAAGGCGCGCTTCGTGCGCGCGACGGCGATGGGCCTGCGCGAGTCGCACGTCCACGACGTCATCATCACCAAGGAAGCGCCGAACTACCGCGTCGAGCAGTAGGCCGCCCCGCGCGGTTGATCAGAATACTGATCGGTGGGCATGTTCGCTCATGCGAACGTCATCGAGTCCCCGCGCCCTTTGCTGGCTTCTCTCCAGCGCTCTCATCACTTTGTCCTGCGGTTCGAAAGACGGATCGACGCCGGGGGGTAGCGGCGGCGCGGGGGGCGGGAGCGGCGGGGCCGGCGGAAACGTCGGGGCCGGCGGCTCCCGCGCCGACGGCGGCGTCGACTCGTCCGCACCCGGCGCCGGTGGTTCGGGCGCGGGCGGCGCCGCGACCGGTGGCGAGACCGGCAGTGGGGGCACGGGCGGCCACGCGACGGGTGGCGAGTCCGGCACCGGGGGCGCGGGCGGCGGCGCGACGGGTGGCGTGTCCGGCAGCGGGGGCTCGGGCGGTGCGGCGAGCTGTGCGGCGCGCGTGCTTTCTCTGTCCGCCAACGGCACGGCAAGCGCCAGCGACGCGGCCCTGGCGCATGTCGAGATCGATCTGCAAAACGACCTGCCCATCGGCAACACCCAGCGGTCGATAGAATTCTGGGCCTTCATCCGGACCACCGACTGGGTCGGCGAGAAGAACGAGGTCTACTACTACGGCGGAGCCGGCACGGCCGCTTCGTTCGGCCTCGACTTCGGCACCAACCCGGTCACCGGATCGACCACCAACCACGCGACGCTGAACCCATTCACAGGCGGCGGATTCAACGACGACAGCGGCATCGACCTCGGAATCAATTCGTCGACGAATCAGTGGGTCCACGTTGCGATGACCTGGAACGGGACGGCGCTGGTGACGTACGTGAACGGCGTCCCCAAGATCACCACGCCGGGAACCGCCGGCGTCACGGCGCTCGCAACCGCCCGCTCGGTTCTCGATCTCGGCTGCAACCCGACCAACAACAGTTGCTTCGGCGGCATGTTCGCCGAGCTCAGGGTATGGACCGTCGCCCGCACGCCGGCTCAGATCCTGGCCAGCTACAACAAGCCGCTGGTCGGCAACGAGGCGGGGCTCGTCGGCTACTGGAAGCTGGACGACGCAGCGGGCGCCACCACCGCCGCCGACGCCGTCATCGCCACCGGCCACGCCGCCCACACCGGCACGCTCAAGGCCGACACAGCGGCTCACACCCCGACCTTCGTCGCGCCGCCCACGCCCGTGCCCCTCGTCTGCCCCTGAATGATTCTCCACTCCCGCGGGACAGCGGGGACAGGTCTCAGGGCTTGGTCGTCACGACGCCGACGACCTTCATCACGTAGCTCTGGGCGCTGGTGTACGTGCCGCGCATCCAGACCAGCGCGGTATGGCTCGCATCCCACTTGGGTACGATGGGGCGGAGGTTGTCCATCGTCGACCTCGCGGTGAGCGGGGTCCAGGTGAACGTCGCGCCGTTGTCGCAGGTGGTGCCCTGGAAGATCTCGTGCTTGCCGAGGTTGGTGGTGTCGTCGCGCGGGTCGATCGTCGTCGAGAGGTAAATCGTGTGCGGATCGTCCGGGACCAGCGCTCCGAGGCCGGTGTAGTCTTCCTCGGATGCATAGAGCTTCGCGCCCATCTTGCCGAGGTAGGTGAGGCTCCACTTCGTGCCGTCGAAGCGGGCGTAGAGCGCTCGCTTGTCCGGATCGGTGGTCCCGGTCCCGTTCACGCGTGCCTGCCACAGACCCGCGACCGTGCCGTCCGCGTAGCGAACGACGTCGTAGTTCCAGGCGTGATTGAGCACGACCCCGTGGATTGTCGCGCCAGTCTTGAAGACCGGCGTGAACGTGTTGATGTTCACCGCGTTGGTGGTGGTCGTGCTTGTGTCCTTGAAGGACGAATCCAGGGCATTGCCCAACGAATCGTAGACTTTTCCGCCCTGGACGTACCCGTGATACAGGCTGTTGTCGAAGTCGCGCGGATGCGCCTCGGTTCCGAGGAAGTCGATTCGACCGACGTTGTCGCCCCAATACTTGTAGTAGCCGGCGACGTAACCCACCTGCGGGCTGGAGGTGAGGCGTCCGTAATAGCTCCAGCTCTGACCGTCGTCGGTCGACGCGAGAAAGGCCGGGTCGGTGTTGACCGAGCGAATACCGCTGTAAAGGGAGCTGCCCATGTACCAGACGTTCGAATAGGTGATCATGTTCGTCGCGGCGCCCGCCCACGGACAACCGAGGGGCGTCCAGTCGATCTTGTTCTCGGCGCCCCAGGCGGTGCCGTCGAAGATGCTGGTGCGGCTGAGGCAATCGACCCGGTGGCCGGACCACATCGCGACGTACTTGCCGTCGGGCCGGATCGCGAACGCCGCTGCGTTGTGATCGTCCACGGCCGACGTCGGCAGCGTGGACGGCAAGGTCGTGCGCGTCACCGCGTTGGTCGCGAGATTGTAGATGGCGGCCTCGACGTTGCCGTTGCGCGCCCCGCCGCTCGCCACCGAGCCGACGATCAGCTTGTTGGCCTTGGTATCGACCACCGCCCGCTCGTCCTGATACCAGCTCCAGGCGCCGTTGTCGTTGAACTGAACCAGCGTCGCGAACGTGGCGTCGTTGCCCGCGGGCAGCGGGATCGTGGGCGGCGCGCACGCAGTCGTTCCGCCCGCGCCCCCGGTCCCAGCCGTCGCGCCGCCGCCGCCGCTACCGCCGCTGCCGGTGACGCCTCCCGTGCCGGAGCTGCCGGCGTCGCCGGTCGCGCCGCCAGCGCCTGTCTCCGTGCTCCCTGCTGCGCCACCGGCGCCGGTGGCGCCGCCGCTGCCGGTGGTCCCGGCGGCGCCCCCAGCGCCGCCCGAGCCTTGCGCCCCTCCGGCGCCCGCTGCCCCTGTTTGTGAACCGTTGCAGGCGCCGAGCAGTGACGCCCCGATCGCGACAGCGCAGAGCTGTGTCGCGGCAGGCCCGATTCGATGACGTTGCGGCATGTGAGCTCCCTCGGAAGGATGGCGCTTGGGCGCGCGGTCGGATCACCGCAAACGGCCACCACGCACGAGGGATTGCCTGCGCGACGCTCGATTTGTCATCGAAACGACCGGAGCTATCAATGTCCGTGGCCGACAAAGGGCGAGTGATCGTCGTTGGCTGTCCCGGGAATCTGCGCAATGAGGCCACTCGCGTGCTGACGTCCAAAGAATCACAGGCATTGTCGTTGCGAACCTGGTTGTGGAGCTCGTTGCGCGTCCGGGGCTTCACATGGGTGGCGTTGCTCGCGCCCGTGGCCCTGGCGGCGTGCGCGGCGACGGGCGGCTCCAGGGGCGGGACAGGAGGCGCCAGCGCGGGCGGCGCCCCCGGTGCCGGCGGGACATCGGGGACCGCGGGGTCGGGTAGCGGGGGAGCCGGCGCGGGAGCCGGTGGCGCGAGCGCTGGCGCGGGCGGCGCCGGCGGCGCGACAGGCTCGGGAGGAGCGGCCGGCGCCACCGGTGGCGGGTTCGGCGGCAGCGCGACCGGTGGCAGCGCCGCGGGTGGCGGCTCCGGCTCATGCCCTGTGATCGGCGATTTTCAATCGTGGCCGACCGGCAAAGGCCCCGCGGACATCGGCAAGCTCGCGGTGACTGACTTCAAAGGCCACACCGGCGACGCGTACGGCGGCGCCGGTTACGCGCTCGCGTTCAGCTGGTTCGGCGCGTTGCGATTCACCCTGCTCACCGGCGACACCGCCAGCAATCAGACGCTGATCACCGCCTTCGAGCCCTACGCCACCGGCGCGGTCACCGTGGACAACTCCGCGACCGCCACCGTCGACTCGCGCGCGTTCGGCGATCTCCCGCTCGAGATCTACCAGCAGAACATGGATGCGCGCGACAAGACGCTGGGCCTGGCGCGCGCCGACATGCAGTGGGCGAGCACCGACGCGAACGGGATCACCCGGGACGCGCGCTACTGGGCCGACGACATGTACATGATCACCGGCCTGCAGGTCGAAGCCTACCGGGTCACCAAGGACACGAAGTACCTCGACCGCATGACCAAGACGATGCTCAGCTACGTCACCGCGCTCCAGCAGTCGGGCGGCCTGTTCTGGCACACGATGACGTCGCACGCGTACTGGGGACGGGCCAACGGGTGGGTCGCGTCCGGGATGGCGGAGCTCCTCCTCGACCTGCCGGCCGGCGCGACGCGCGACATGATCATGACGGCCTTCAAGGCGGAGATCGACGGCCTGCTGCTCCTCCAGATCTCCGGTGGCACCGACGACGGCATGTGGCGGCAGGTGCTCGATCTGAGCTCGGCGCCGGCCGAGAGCTCGTGCACCGCGATGTTCACGTTCGCGCTGACCACGGCGGTCGAGAACGGCTGGCTCACGGATCCGAAGTACGCCGCGGCCGCGCGTAAGGGCTGGCTCGCGGTCGCCAACAAGACCAACAGCGCCGGCAAGCTCGACAAGATCTGTCCGGGCACGGGCGCGGCGCCAGCCGGGACCCTGGCCTCGCAGCAACAGTTCTACGCGACCATCGCTCTCGGTCTCGGAGACCTGCACGGGCAGGCGCCGCTGATGTGGGCGGCCCACGCGCTGCTGCGCAAGGACTGCCCGGGCGTGCGGTAGCGCCGCGGGAGCGGCCAGCTCAGTCGCTCGGGGCGGAGTCCGCCGGATCGCCCTTCGCGGCGATGCCGTGCTCCTCGAGCTTCGCGTACAGCAGCGGGCGGCCGATTCCCAGGAGGCGCGCCGCCGCTGACCGGTTCCCCTTCGCGCGCTCGAGCGCACGCAAGATCAGCTGCTTTTCCAGCCGCGCGACCGCGGGGTGCAGCGCCAGATCTTCCTCGCTGGCAACCGCGCTCGCGTGCCCGTTCCCGCTTGCGGCCGGATCGGCCGGCAGATCCAGCGCGTCGATGACCTCGCCCCCGCACAGCACAGCCGCGCGCTGCAGGACATGGAACAGCTCGCGGACGTTGCCGGGCCAGTGGTACGCGAGCAGCCCGGCCATCGCCTCTTCCGACACCGCGCGCGCCGGCGTCCCGCGCAACGCGTGACTCACGAGCTGGGGGATGTCGCTGCGCCGCGCGCGCAGCGGCGGGACCTCGATCTCGATCACCGCGAGGCGGTAGTAGAGATCCTCGCGCAGCGTGACGCCGGTCGTGCCGGGCCGCACCGGCCGGTTGGTGGCGGCGATGATGCGCGCGCGCGTGCGCAGCTGCTCGTCGCCGCCCACCCGCTCGAACGTCCCCTCCTGCACGCTGCGCAGCAGCTTGGTCTGCAGCGCCATCTCCAGATCGCCGATCTCGTCGAGAAACAGCGTGCCCTCGCTCGCGGCCTCGAAGCGCCCGGCGCGCCGACTGGTCGCGCCCGTGAACGCGCCGCGCTCGTGCCCGAAGAGCTCGCTCTCGATCAGCGTCGGCGGCAGCGCCGCCAGGTTGATCGGCACGAACGGCTGGTCCGCGCGCGCCGAGTACGAGTGCACCGCGCGCGCCACCAGCTCTTTACCGGTGCCGGTCTCGCCGGTGATCAGCACCGGCGCCGTCGAGGCCGCCGCGCGCCCGATGAGCTTCCACACCCCCAGCATCGCGGCGCTGGAGCCGATGAGGCTCCCCGCGCTCTCCGCGCTGGCCGGCAGCGGCGCAGCCGCGCGCGACAGCGCCCGCTGCTTGGTCGCGCGCAGCACCGTCGTGCGCAGCAGCGGCAGATCGAACGGCTTGGTCAGGTAGTCGAACGCGCCGTCGCGCATGGCGCGGATCGTGCGCTCGCTGTCTCCGTAGGCGGTGGCGACGATCACCGGCACGTCGCGCGACGGGCCGGCGCGCAGCTCGCGCAGGAAATCCAGCCCGTCGCCGTCGCGCAGGCGGATGTCCAGCAGCACGCAGTCGATGGGCTGCGACCCGAGCGACCGCCGCCCCTCGGTGATCCCGGCGGCCGCGATCGCCGACAGGCCCATGGCGGTCATGACGTCGCACAGACCCTGGCGCAGGCCGGGCTCGTCCTCGACGATGAGAACCGTGCTCATGCGCGCGCCTCCTCGGCCGGGGCCGGTGGCGCCGCGCTGCGTGCCAGAGTCAGGTCGAATCGAGTCACGTCCCCCTCTCGAGCGTAAATCACGTCGCCGCCGTGCGCACGGGCGATCGCGCGCGAAATGGCCAGGCCGAGGCCGGTCCCCTCCGGCTTCGTGGTGAAGAAGGGCTCGAACAGCTCGCCGACGCGGCCCGCCGGGACCCCGCCGCCGGTGTCCTGCACGCGCACGCGCACGGCGGAGCCGTCGTCGTACACCGTCGCGGCGATCGTACCGCCGTCGGGCGACGCCTCGATGGCGTTGCGCAGCAGGTTGTCGAGCGCGCGTGCCATGGCGTCGCCGTCAGCGGCCAGGGACGCGCTGCCGCCTGCGGTCCGGATGGTCACGCCGCGCAGCGCGCTCCAGGGCGCCAGCGCCTCGACGCGCGCGCGCAGCAGTGCGCCGACGTCGGTCGGGTGGCGCGGGCCGAGCGCGCGCCCCGACACGATGAGCAGGTCGGCGACCAGACGGTCGAGGCGCGTGATCTCCGCCGACGCATGCGCGATGGCCTGCACCACCTTGGGAGGCAGCGGTACGGCGGGCGCGGTATCGCCGGCCATGGCCAGGTCGAGGCGCAGCTTGATCGACGCCAGGGGATTGCGGACCTCGTGCGCGACGCCAGCGACCACGCGCCCGAGCGCGACCAGCCGTTCCTTCTGCGCCAGGTCGCGGGCCATCCGCTCCTGGATCGCGCGCGCCTCGGCCAGGCGCCGGGCCAGCGTCGCGATGCCGTCGGCGATCTCGCTGAGCTCGCGCACCGGTGGGCGCGGCACCGGCGTCGCCAGGTCGTTGGCCAGCGCCGCGAGCGCCGTCTGGATGCCGCCCGCGCCGCGCTTGAACGTCGTCAGCGCCAGCGCCGAGCTCGCGACCAGCAACAGCGCCGACAACGTGAGCGCGCTGACCAGCAGCCGCCAGCTCTGCGAATAGGTCGACGGCTTGATCGCCACTGCGACCCAGCCGACGCGCGCGCCGGCGCCGGCCGCCGCCATCCCCGCCGCGGCGCCAATCGGTTCGACCCGCCCGACCAGCACCGCACCAGTGATGGGAGTCTCGACGTCGACCGCCCGCTGCTCGCCGAGCGCCTTCGCTCCCGCGACCGCCAGCGGGGCCCGCCAGTCGGCGGGGGCGCGCGCTCCGGCCGGCTCGGGGGCGGTCGCGATTCCGCCGCGCATGCCGATCATCGCCGGCGCCGCCCCGTCGGGCTCGGTGGGCGCGGCGCCGTTCAGGGTCGCCAGCTCCTCGACCGCCGCCTCATGCGCGCGTTCCAGGCGCTGAGCCATGCTGAACGCGATGATCCGGTACAGGGTCACCGCCGACAGCGCGGCGGTGAAGACCCCCAGGACGGCGACGGTGGCCAGCCCGTGCCCGATCGGTCGCGGTAGTTTCATCACGCCTTGGCCTAGCAAGAAGAATTCCCAACCACGGGCGGCGCGGGTGCCGGGCTCCGGGTACCTACTGTGCCTCGGGAGGCGACACCTGTCGCGAAACACGACAGGTCGCCCGGGCGGAGACCCGATGTTTTCGCCCTTCCGGCACTGGCATTTTTGTTGCCAAGAACGAGGCTGTTCCAACCATGGCTGGCATTTCGACCTCTCGATTTCGGTCCCCGTGCGCGGGGCGGTCCGGCGTACGTGGGCGCGGCGTCGCCCTGCTCGTGGCATTGGCGAGCGGTGCCGCCGGCAGCTCCACGGCTCGAGCCGCCAGCGACGCGGCGTCGGCGCAGCAGCGAACACTGACGCTGTCGCAGGCGGAAGAGAGCGCGCTGCGCAACCAACCGACCCTCCGCCAGGCGCACGCCCAGACCGACGCCGCCCAGGGGCGCGTCGAGCAGGCGCGCTCCGGGTATCTGCCGCAGGCGGCGTTCACGGGCACCTATCAGCGGATCGCCACGCAACCGCAGCCGCGGCCGGGTCTCAACACCGCCAATGGAGCGATGTTCAACACCAGCTGGCCGACGGCGACCGTGAACTACTTCACGTTCGGGCTCACCGCGTCCCAGCTGATCTACGACTTCGGTCAGACCAGCGGGCGCTGGGACGCGGCGATCTCCAACCGCGACGCCTTTCAGGTGAGCGAGCTGACCACGGAGCAACAGGCGCTGCTGTCGGTGCGCGGCGCCTATTTCCTCGCGCGCGCCGGTGAGGACCTGATCAACGTCGCACGCGAGACGCTGTCGAATCAGGAGAAGCACTTCGACCAGATCCAGGCGTTCGTCGGCGCCGGCATTCGCCCCGAGATCGACCTCGCGCAGGCCCGCACCGCCGTCGCGAACGCGCGCGTGCAACTGGTCACCGCCGTCAACAATCAGGCGGTGGCGAGCGCGCAGCTGGAGCAGGCGATGGGCGTGAGCGCCCGCGCCAAGTACGATCTGGCCGACAGCGCGCTGGCGCCGGTCGCGGGCGAGGATGGCGCGCTCGAGACCCTGGTCGACAACGCTGTGGCGGTGCGGCCCGAGATCGCAACGCTGCAGCGCCAGCGGCGCGCGCAGGAGCTGACCGTCGCATCGTTGCGCGGCGGCTACGGACCGTCGCTGAGCGCCAACGCCAGCGCCAACGAGGTCGGGCTCGAGATCGACCGCCTGGTGCCCAACTGGTTTCTCGGCCTGACGCTTTCGTGGCCGTTCCTGCAGGGCGGCCTGACCAAGGGCCAGGTTCACGAGGCCAGCGGCAACCTGGCGTCGCTGGTCGCGCAGGAGGACAACCTGCGCCTGACCGTGCGAGTCCAGGTCGAGCAGGCGCAGCTGGGTGTGCGCGCCGCGAAGGAGACGATCAGCGCGTCGCAGGAGGCGCTGGTGAACGCGCGCGATCAGCTGCGGCTGGCCGAGGCGCGCTACGCTCAGGGGTTGGGCAGCGTGATCGAGCTCGGTGACGCGCAGGTCGCGGTCACCGCCGCGGCGGCGCAAGATGTCCAGGCGCGGTTTAATCTATCGGCGGCACGGGCGCAGCTCATGTCCGCCTTGGGGGTCCGATGAGCACGAAGAGCCGAGCCGACCGTCGAATCGACCAGCGTACCGATCAGCCCGGCGCCCCGCCCGGGCACGGTGCCGGTCCGTCTGGCCCGGAGAGCGCGCAGGATTCGATGCGCGATCCGACGCACGAGACCGGTCCCGTCGAGACGCGGCCGCCGGCGCGCAGCCGCGCCGGCATGTGGACGATCCCGATCGCGATCGTGCTGGCGCTCGTGGGCGCGTTCATCATGCACCAGCGATCGCAGTCGAAGACCGAGGGTGCGCCCGCCGCCGCCGGCGCCGACGGCGAGCGCGGTTCGGCGCGCGGCGGGCGCGGCGCCGCCGGCGCGGGCGAGCGCTCGATCCCGGTGCTGGTCGTGCCGGTCGCGCGGCGCGACGTCCCCATCACGACCGAGGGCCTGGGCAGCGTGGTCGCGTACAAGACCGTGAACGTCCGCACCCAGGTCGACGGACGCCTCGACCGTGTCGCCTTCCGCGAGGGGCAGGCGGTCAAGCGCGGCGAGCTGCTGGCGCAGGTCGACCCGCGCCCGTTCGAGATCCAGCTGCACCAGGCCGAGGCGGCGCTGGCGCGCGACACCGCGCAGCTCTCGGGCGCGGAGCTCAATCTCAAGCGCTACGAGGCGGTGGTGACCCAGCGGCTGATCCCGCAGCAACAGGTCGACGATCAGCGTGCGCTGGTCGACCAGCTCAAGGGGACGATCCAGTCCGACCAGGCGCAGATCGAGAACGCGAAGCTGCAGCTGGTCTACGCGCGCATCACCTCGCCGATCGACGGCGTCACCGGCATCCGCCTGGTCGACGCCGGCAACCTGGTGCACGCCGCCGACCCGACCGGGATCGTCGTGGTCACGCAGCTGGATCCGATCGCGATCCTGTTCACGCTGCCGCAGGACGAGCTGCCGCGCGTGGTGAAGAGCCAGGCCGCCGGCGCGCCGCGTGGTCGAGGCGCTGAGCCAGGACGGCGCCAGCGTCATCGGCACCGGCGAGCTGGCGCTGGTCGACAACCAGATCAACCAGAACACGGCGACGATCCGGCTCAAGGCCATCTTTCCCAATCCGTCGCACTCGCTGTGGCCCAACCAGTTCGTGAAGACGCGGCTGCGCCTCGGTGTCCGCAAGGACGCGCTGGTGGTGCCGGCGGCGGCGGTGCAGCGCGGCCCGCAGGGGACGTTCGTCTACGTCGTCACCGACGACGGCAAGGCGCAGGTGAAGCCGGTCCAGGTCGACACGATCGAGGGGGCGAACGCGCTGATCGCCAAGGGCATCGACGCCGGCGATCGGTGGTCACCGAAGGGCAGAACCAGCTGCGGCCCGACGCGCGCGTCACCGTGCGCCAGCCAGGCGGCAGTGACACCGGAGGCGACAGCGGCGCGGCTCACCCGGGCGGCGGCGGAAAGCGGCCGGGATCGAAGAAGCCGAAATGAACGTCTCCGAGCCGTTCATCCGCCGGCCGATCGGCACCTCGCTGCTGATGGTCGGCGTGCTCATCGCCGGCGTCGTCGGCTACAAGCAGCTGCCGGTCGCGGCGCTGCCGCAGGTCGACTACCCGACGATCGCGGTCACCACGCTGCTGCCCGGCGCCAGCGCCGAGACCATGGTGTCGGCGGTGACCACGCCGCTCGAGCGGCAGCTGGGCCAGATCCCGTCGCTGGCGCAGCTCACGTCGGTCAGCAGCGCGGCGACGTCGCTGATCACGCTGCAGTTCACGCTGGACCGCGACATCGACGCCGCCGAGCAGGACGTGCAGGCGGCGATCAACGCGGCGTCGAACCTGCTGCCGCGCACGCTGCCGACGCCGCCGACCTACAGCAAGAGCAACCCCGCCGACGTGCCGGTCATGGTGCTGGGGGTCAGCTCCGACAGCGCGCCGCATCGAGCGCGTCGACGACTACGCCGACTCGATCCTGGCGCAGAAGATCTCGCAGGTCAGCGGCGTCGGCCTGGTGACGCTGAACGGCGGCCAGCGTCCGGCGGTGCGCGTGCAGGTCGACCCGGTGAGAGCTCGCCGGCCGCGGGCTCACGCTCGAGGACGTGCGCGTCGGCGCTGGTGGCCGCCAACGTCAACCAGCCCAAGGGCAACCTCGACGGCCCGCGCCTGAACTACACCATCAGCGCCAACGATCAGCTGCAGCAGGCGAGCCAGTACAAGACCGATCTTCATCGCCTACAGCAACGGCGCGCCGGTGCGCCTGTCCGACGTCGCGCAGGTGGTCGGACGGCGTCGAGAACTCGCAGCTCGCCGGCTGGGCCAACGGTCACCGCGCGGTGATCCTGAACGTGCAGCGCCAGCCCGGCGCCAACCTGATCCAGGTCGCCGACCACGTCAAAGCGCTGCTGAAGCAGCTCGAGTCGTCGCTGCCGCAGGGGATCAAGATCGAGGTGCTGAGCGACCGCACCGACACCGTGCGCGCGTCGGTCGACGACGTGCAGTTCACGCTGATCCTGACGATCGTGCTCGTGGTGGCGGTCATCTACCTCTTCCTGCGCAGCGTGCGCGCGACCATCATCCCGGGCGTCGCGGTGCCGCTGTCGCTGGTGGCGACGTTCGGCGTGATGGCGCTGCTCGGCTACAGCCTCAACAACCTGACGCTGATGGCGCTGACCATCTCGACCGGCTTCGTCGTCGACGACGCCATCGTCATGATCGAGAACATCGCGCGCTACATCGAGCACGGCGAGAAGCCGCTCGACGCGGCGCTCAAGGGCGCGAAGCAGATCGGGTTCACGATCATCTCGCTCACGGTGTCGCTGGTGGCGGTGCTCATCCCGCTGCTGTTCATGGGCGGCGTGATCGGGCGCCTGTTCCGCGAGTTCGCGGTCACGCTGTCGACGGCGATCGTGGCGTCGGCGCTGATCTCGCTGACGCTGACCGCGATGATGTGCGCCCACATCCTCAAGCCCGTGCACCCGGGCGAGGAGAGCGCGATCGCGCGCGGCGCCGAGCGCGTCTTCGCCTGGATGGTGCGGGTCTACGATCGCGGCCTGATCTGGGTGCTGCGCGCACCGGCGCACGACGATGATCGCGACGATCGCGACGGTGGTGGTCACGGTCGTGCTGGCGGTCGTCACGCCCAAGGGCCTGTTCCCGCAGCAGGACACCGGTCTGCTCCTCGGCGTCACCGAGGCCGGCGCCCGACGTCTCGTTCGCCACGATGTCCGACCGGCAGCGCGCGGTCGCCGACGTGGTGCAACACGACCCGGACGTCGAGTCGGTCGCGTCATTCATCGGCGCCGACGGCACCAACCCCACGCTCAACAGCGGGCGCCTGTCGATCCGCTTGAAGCCGCGCAACCAGCGCGACGCCAACGCGCAGCAGATCATGGATCGCTTGAACGACCGGCTGGCCGGCGTCGGCGGCATCGTCGTGTACCTGCAATCGGTGCAGGACCTCCAGATCGAGAGCCGATCGAGCCGCACGCAGTACCAGTACACGCTCGAGGATGCCGACCCCACCGAGCTCGCGACCTGGGCGCCGCGCGTGCTCGAGCGCCTGCGCCAGCTGCCCGAGCTGGCCGACGTCGCCAGCGATCAGCAAGAGGGCGCGCGCGTCATGTCCCTGGTCGTCGATCGCTCGGCGGCGTCGCGCCTGGGCGTGACCTCGCAGATGATCGACGACACGCTCTACGACGCCTTCGGGCAGCGCCAGGTGTCGACGATCTTCACCCAGCTCAACCTCTATCGCGTGATCCTGGAGGTCGCGCCGGCGTTTCAGCAAGGCCCGGAGGCGCTGTCGCAGATCTTCCTGCAAGTCGACCAGCGGCGACGCGGTGAAGCTGAGCGCGTTCACGCACTACGAGCCGGTCGACGGCGCTCTGTCGATCGGACACCAGGGGCAGTTCCCCGCGGTGACGCTCTCGTTCAACCTGGCGCGCAACGAGTCGCTGGGCAGCGCCGTCGAGGCGGTGCGGCGCGCGGTCGCCGAGCTCGACGCGCCGCCGGGCCTGCACGGCGACTTCCAGGGCGCGGCGGCGGCGTTCAGCGACTCGCTGTCGTCGGAGCCGCTGCTGATCCTCGCGGCGATCGTCACCGTCTACATCGTGCTCGGCGTGCTCTACGAGAGCTACATCCACCCGATCACGATCCTGTCGTCGCTGCCGTCGGCCGGCGTCGGCGCGCTGCTGGCGCTGCTGCTGTCGGGGTCGGAGCTGTCGGTCGTCGCGCTGATCGGCATCATCCTGCTCATCGGCATCGTCAAGAAGAACGCGATCATGATGATCGACTTCGCGCTCGAGGCGGAGCGCGACCGCGGCCTGACGCCGCTCGAGTCGATCCACGAGGCGTGCCTGCTGCGCTTCCGCCCGATCATGATGACCACGATGGCGGCGCTGCTCGGCGGCCTGCCGCTGGCGCTGGGGCGCGGGACCGGCGCGGAGCTGCGGCGGCCGCTCGGCATCTCGATCGTCGGCGGCTTGCTGGTCTCGCAGCTGCTCACGCTCTACACCACGCCGGTGATCTACCTCTACATGGAGCGGCTCGGGGCCTGGGTGAAGGGGCTCGGCGCGGGCCGGGTGCCGCATGCCGGGCGTGAGAGCGCGCGCGGCAAGACGATCCCCGGCGCGGGCCAGCCGGAGACGCCGTGAACATCGCGGCGCCGTTCATCCGCCGGCCGGTCGCGACGTCGCTGCTGGCGGCGGCGCTGCTGCTGGCGGGGCTGGCGGCGTTCACGCAGCTGCCGGTCTCGCCGCTGCCGCAGGTCGATTTCCCGACGATCCAGGTCTCGGCGGCGCTGCCGGGCGCCAGCCCGACGACGATGGCGTCGGCGGTGGCGACGCCGCTGGAGCGGCGCTTCGGCCGCATCGCCGGCCTGACCGAGCTGACCTCGGCGAGCGCGCTCGGCTCGACGACCATCACGATGCAGTTCGATCTCGACCGCAACGTCGACGGCGGCGGCGCGCGACGTCCAGGCCGCGATCAACGCCGCCGGCGGCGAGCTGCCGTCGAACCTGCCGACGCGCCCGAACTATCGCAAGGTCAACCCGGCCGACTCGCCGATCCTGATCCTGTCGCTCACGTCGGACACCCTGCCGCTGGCCAAGGTCTTCGACGACGCCAACAGCATCCTGGCGCAGAAGATCTCGCAGATCCGCGGCGTCGGTCAGGTCTTCGTCGGCGGCGGGCAGCAGCCCGCCGTGCGCGTGCAGGCCGACGTGCACGCGCTGGGCGGCATGGGCCTGAGCCTCGAAGACGTGCGCAACGCGCTGGCGTCGTCGACCTCGAACCAGCCGAAGGGCTCGATCGCCAACGGCGAACATCGCCTATTCGCTGAGGCGCCAACGACCAGCTGCTGACCGCCGCCGCGTATCGCGATCTCATCATCGGCTACGCCAACAACGCCGGCATCACGCTGGGCCAGGTCGCCAACGTCTTCGACGACGTCGAGAACAACCGCCTGGCGGCGTGGAGCAACGAGCGACCGCGCGGTCTTGATGATCATCCGGCGCGAGCCGGGCGCCAACATCCTCGAGACGATCGAGCGGATCAAGGAGGCCCTGCCGCGGCTCGAGCAGTCGATCTCGCCGGCGATCAAGACCGAGATCGCGCTCGACCGCACCGAGACGATCCGCGCGCTCGGTGCACGACGTCGAGATCACGCTTGATCCTCAGCGTCATCCTGGTGACGGCGGTGGTGTTTCTCTTCCTGCGCAGCGCGGGCGCGACGGCGATCCCCGCGGTCGCCGTGCCGCTGTCGCTGGTCGGCACGTTCGGCGTGATGTACCTGCTGAACTACAGCCTGGACAACCTGTCGCTGATGGCGCTCGCGATCTCGACCGGGTTCGTCGTCGACGACGCCATCGTCGTCACCGAGAACATCGCGCGCCACACCGAGGCGGGCGTCGATCCGCTGACCGCGGCGCTCGACGGCGCGAAGCAGATCGGCTTCACGATCGTGTCGATCACCGTGTCGCTGATCGCGGTGTTCATCCCGATCCTGTTCATGGGCGGCATCGTCGGGCGGCTGTTCCGCGAGTTCTCGGTGACGCTGTCGATCGCCGTCGCGATCTCGGCGCTGGTGTCGCTGACGCTGACGCCGACGATGGCGGCGCGGCTGCTGAAGGCGGCGCCGCGGCGGCGGCACGACGAGAGCGGCGAGCACCCGCACTCGTCGTCGGCGACGTTCGACAAGATCGTGCGCGGCTACGGCCGCGCGCTGGGCTGGGTGCTCGATCACCCGCGCCTGATGCTGCTGGCGACGGTCGCGACGATCGCGCTCACGATCATGCTGGCGATCAAGGTGCCGAAGGGCCTGTTCCCGCAGCAGGACACCGGTCTGCTCGGCGGCTTCACCGAGGCGTCGCAGGACATCTCGTCGTCGGCGATGCAGGACCGCCAGAAGCAGGCCAACGCCATCGTGCTGCCAGGATCCCGACGTCGCGCACATGGTGTCGTTCGTCGGCAGCGCCAACGGTTCGACCGGCAACACCGGCACGGTGTTCGTCGCGCTCAAGCCTTACAGCCAGCGCAAGTCGACCGCCGACGAGATCGTCGGGCGCCTGCGGCCCAAGCTGGCGAAGATCCCCGGCGTGACGCTGTTCCTGCAGGCGACGCAGGACCTGCGCGTCGGCGGCCGCGGCTCGCGCACGCAGTATCAATACACGCTGGAGGACGCGGATCTCGACGAGCTCCAGAGCTGGGCGCCGCGGATCTTCGAGCGGCTGCGCAAGCTGCCCGAGCTGCGCGACGTCGCCACCGACCAGCAGACCGCGGGGCTGCAGATCAACGTCGACATCGACCACGACACCGCGTCGCGCCTGGGCGTCACCACGCAGGCGATCGACGACACGCTCTACGACGCCTTCGGCCAGCGCCAGGTGGCGACGTCGTTCACCGCGACCAACTACTACCGCGTCGTGCTCGAGGCGAAGCCCGAGATGTTCGACGGGCCCGATCAGCTGGGCCAGATGTATGTGCGCAGCGCGCTGGGCGGCATGGTGCCGCTCTCGCAGATCGCTCGCTTCTCGGCCGGGCCGGCGCCGCTGTCGATCACCCACCAGGGCCAGTTCCCGGCGACCACCATCTCGTTCAACCTGGCGCCCGAGCAAATCACTGGGGCAGGCGGTCGCAGTCGATCAACGCCGTGCTGCGGGAGATCGGCATGCCGGCGAGCATCCGCGCCGGGTTCAAGGGGACGGCGCAGGCGTTCACCTCGTCGCTGGAGAGCGAGCCGTGGCTGATCCTGATGGCGCTGTTCGTGGTCTACGTCGTGCTCGGGATCCTCTACGAGAGCCTGCATCCACCCGCTGACGATCCTGTCGACGCTGCCGTCGGCGGCGCTGGGCGCGCTGATCGCGCTCTATATCTTCAAGCTCGACTTCAGCATCATCGCGCTCATCGGCGTGGTGCTGCTGCTGGGCATCGTCAAGAAGAACGCCATCATGATGATCGACTTCGCGCTCGAGGCGGAGCGCGCGGAGAACCTCGACCCCAAGGAGGCGATCCGCCGCGCCTGCCTGATGCGCTTCCGTCCCATCCTGATGACGACCATGGCGGCGCTGTTCGGCGCGGTGCCGCTGGCGATCGGGTTCGGCGCCGGCTCGGAGCTGCGCCGCCCGCTGGGGGTCAGCATCGTGGGCGGGCTGTGCCTGTCGCAGCTCCTGAACCTGTTCACGACGCCGGTGATCTACCTGACGCTGGACCGGCTGCGCGTGCGGCGCCACGCGCGCGTCGTCGAGCGGCGTCAGCGGCGGCTTTCGGGAACCGGTCCGTCGCCGCAACACGACGTAGAACAGGCGGCGCGGAAATTGAGTAGACTCCGCCCGTGCGGCGGGACCTCATACTCATCCTCGACTTCGGAGCTCAGTACTCGCAGCTGATCGCGCGCCGCGTGCGCGAGCAGAAGGTGTACTCCGAGATTCACCCCTATCAACCTCTCACTGGCGCGCATCCGCGAGCTGGCGCCGCGCGGGATCATCCTGTCGGGCGGCCCCGCGTCGTGCTACGACGACGGACGCGCCCAAGGTCAGCGCCGAGCTCTTCGACCTCGGGCATCCCGATCCTGGGCATCTGCTACGGCGTGCAGCTCACGGCGCTGGTGCTGGGGGGCAAGGTCGTCCCCGCCGAGCGGCGCGAGTACGGGCGCGCCAACCTGCGCGTGACCGACGCGTCCGATCTGTTCCACGGGTTCCCGCTCGACGCCGATCAGTCGGTCTGGATGAGCCACGGCGATCGCATCGAATCGCTGCCTGCCGGCTTCAACGTCGTCGGCGAGAGCGCGAACTGCCCGGCGGCGGCGGTGGCGGCGCCGTCGCGCAAGTTCTGGGGCGTGCAGTTCCACCCCGAGGTGGTGCACACGCCGCGCGGCGGCGAGATCCTGGGCAACTTCATCTTCCGCATCTGCGGCTGCGAGCCGAGCTGGACGATGAACAGCTTCGTCGACGAGGCGGTCGCCACGGTCCAGCGCCAGGTCGGCGACAAGGGGCGCGCGGTGTGCGGCCTCTCGGGCGGCGTCGACTCGTCGGTGGCGGCGGCGCTGGTGCTGCGCGCGATGGGCGATCGGCTGACGTCGATCTTCGTCGACACCGGCCTGTCGCGCGAAGGCGAGGCGGCGCAGGTCGAGGCGCTCTTCCGCGACGCGTTCAAGGCCGACCTGCGCGTGGTCGACGCGAGCGCGCGGTTCCTGGGCGCGCTGGCCGGCGTCACCGACCCGGAGCAGAAGCGCAAGATCATCGGCCGCGAGTTCATCGCGGTCTTCGAGGAGGAGGCGAAGCAGGTCGCGGACGCCCATGGAATCGAGCGGCGGCGTCGACTTCCTGGTGCAGGGGACGCTCTACCCCGACGTGATCGAATCGGTGTCGTCCAAGGGCCCGTCGGCGACGATCAAGTCGCACCACAACGTGGGCGGCCTGCCCGAGCGCATGAAGCTGAAGCTGATCGAGCCGCTGCGCGAGCTGTTCAAGGACGAGGTGCGCGAGCTCGGCGCCGAGCTGGGCCTGCCCAAGCACGTGCTGTCGCGCCAGCCGTTCCCCGGGCCCGGGCTGGCGGTGCGCATCCTCGGCGAGGTCACCGAGGAGCGCTGCGATCTGCTGCGCGCGGCCGACGCGATCATCGAGCAGGAGATCCGCGCCGCCGGGCTCTACGAATCGATCTGGCAGTCGTTCGGCGTGCTGCTGCCGGTGCGCAGCGTCGGCGTCATGGGCGACGAGCGCACCTACGCCAACGTGCTGGCGCTGCGCGCGGTGCACTCGCGCGACGGCATGACCGCCGACTGGGTGCCGCTGCCGTACGACCTGCTGGCGACGATCTCGTCGCGCATCGTCAACGAGGTGCGCGGCATCAACCGCGTGGTCTACGACATCTCCTCCAAGCCGCCCGCGACCATCGAGTGGGAGTGACCGCCGCCGCCCGCTTCGGGTTCCTCGTCGCGGGTGGGCTCGCGGCCGCCACTGTGCTGGTCGCGGCGCCGGCACGCGCGCGCGCGGCGACGCCGCCGGCGCTCGAGGAGACGCGCGGCCCGGTGAGCATCGACTGGGCCGAAGGGACGGTGACCGCCCGCGGGGGAGCGGCCGCCGACCTGCGCATGCCGTCGGCCGATCTGGCGCGGCCGGGCGCCGAGCGCCGCGCGCGCGCGGTGGCGGCGGCGCGGCTCAAGGACGCGCTCGCGGGGCTGCCGCTCGGCCCGGGGCGCGCGCTCTCCGTCGAGGCGGTCGAGCAGGCGCTGGGGCACGCGCAGGTCGTCGACGTCGAGTACCAGTCCAACGGTGGCGCCGTCGTGCGGCTGCGCGCGCGGTTCGGCGACTGGCTCGCGGCCGAGCCTCCGTCGGGCCCGGCGCTCAGCGTGAGTGAGGCGCGCCTGGCGGCGGCGCCGGCGCTGCGGATGGCGCCGGGCAAATCGGGTGGCAGATCGGCTGGCAAGAAGGGGAGCAAAGAGGGAAGGGAGGACGATGACGACGCCGAGATCGTGACCGGCGCCGCGCGCTATCGCATCGGCGCTCCGCCCGCCGGCACTCGCGCCATCGCCGTCAGGATCGACCACGAGGGGCGATGGCTCTTGCACCGGGAAAAGGGTGAAAAGGTCGACAAGGATCTTGCCGAGAAGCTCGCCGGCGCGGCGATCGTGATCTACGTTCAGAAGGTGCTGCGATGACGTCCTTGGCGAGATCGCGTTCGAGCTGGGTGTCGCGCGCGGCGCTGGGGCGCTCGCGTGTGCGCGAGCGGGTGATCGTCCTCGCCGTCGTGCTGTCGGTGGTGAGCGCCGGGGCGGCAGGGGCCGCGTTCGCCGACGAGCCAGTGCCGGCGTCGCTGCCGCCGGGCGTGCGGCTGGTCAGCGGCCAGGCGGCGATCGTGGCCGGCAACACCGCGGGCGCGCGCGAGCGTGCGCTCGACGAGGCGATGCGCCAGGCGATCGAGCAGGCGCTGGCCGAGCAGCTGGACGCGCAGACGCGCGCCGCCCAGGCGCGCGCCATCAAGACCCTGCAGGGGCGCGCCCGCAGCTTCATCAAGCGCTATCGCACCGTCGACGAGAACGAGGCCAATGGCCTGTACACGGTCCGCGTCGAGGCCGAGGTCGACGACGGGGCGCTGCGCCACGCGACCGAGCGCTGGACGACGCCGGCGCCGGGGACGGGGACGCCGCCCGCGCGCTCGTCGGCGTCGATGATGGTGGTCGTGAGCGGTCCGGCAGATGCCGGCGCGGCGCTGATGCAGGCGCTCGCGTCCAACGGGATCCGCGCGCAGCTCGGCGACCCGTCGCTGAACGATCCGGCGCGCGCGGTTCAGGCCGCTGGCCGCAGCGCGCTGCCGATGGTGGCGTTCGTGTCGGCGACGGTCGTCGACGAAGGGATCGTGCGCGGCGCCGGCCAGGCCTCGGTGTCGTGCCAGCTCGGCGCGAAGGTGCTCTCGGTGCCGTCGGGCCAGTCGGTGGTCGAGGCGTCGGCGGCGCCGCGCGCTTTCGCCGACCGCGCGCCGGCGGCGCGCGCCGACTGCTTCGCGCGCGCGGCGGCGGTGGTCGCGCCGCGCCTGTCGCCAAGCGGCACCGGGCCGGCCAGCGCGCCCAGCGACCTGCGTGTGCTGGTGCTCGATCTGGACGTGGTCGAACCGGCGGCGATCGGCACGTTCCTGAAGACCGTGCGCGGGCTCGGCAGCGTTTCGTCGGCGGAGGTGCGGCGCATCCTGCTCGGCCGCGCCGAGATCCGCGTGCGCACGCGGCTGGCGGCGCCGGCGCTGGCGGCGGCGCTGTCGCGTGACGTGAGCGGGTCGATCGTCGTCTCCGACGTCCAGACCGCCGGCGATCTGGTGCGCTTGCGCGTGCGGCTGCGGCCGCTGCCCGCGTTGCCGGTGGCGTCGCCATGAGAGGGGCGCGCGCGCTCGTCCTCGCGCTCTCGCTGGGCGCGGCTGCGGTTGCGCCCGCGACGATGCTCGCCGGCTGCGCGACGGCGATCCCCTACGGTGCCGTGGGCATGCGCGTCGAGAGCAACGTCCCCGACGCGACGGTGTGGGTCGACGACGTGCTCGTGGGCAACGTCTCCGACTGGGCGCGCGACGGCAAGCACATCCGCTCTGGCTTCCACCGCATCGAGATGCGGCACAGCGGCTACTACTCGTTCTTCAAAGAGGTGGAGCTGCCGGAAGGGGCGCAGGCGGTGGTGAACGCGCAGCTGCGTCCGACGGTGGAGTAGCGCGCGGTCCCCTCTTCTTCGCAGACGGGGCCGAGGCCCGCGCTCAGGCCAGCACTTCGCAGAACTCGATCTGGCGCGGCACCTTGTAGGGCGCCAGGTTGCGCGCGCAGTGGTCGATGATGTCCTCGACGCGGCAGACGCCGGCGCGCACGACGCGCGCCACGACCATCGGCCCGCCGAGATCGTCGGTGATGATGCGCGCCTGCGCCGCCTTCACCTTCGGGAACGCCTCGAGGCAGCCCTCGACCTCGCCGAGCGCGACGCGCTTGCCGTCGACCTTGACCAGGTCGTCCTCGCGACCGCTGATCGTCAGGCGGCCCGAACGATCGATGCGCCCGAGGTCGCCCGTGCGGAACCAGTTGTCGCCGTCGGCGCCGCCGATCGGTACGCCATCGCTGCGCTTGGGCAGGTGGATCTTCGGCACCGACAGCATCGACAACCCGCGCGACCGCACCCAGATCGGCCCGTTCTCGCCGGCCGGGATCTTCTCGCCGCCGGGCGCGGCGACGCGCAGCTCGACGCCCTCGAACGGCTTGCCGACGGTCTCGGGATCCTTGCCGCCGCGATCGATCGCCAGCGGCCCGGCCTGCGTGCTGTGGTAGCAGGAGAGCAGTCGGATGCCGAACCGCTCCTGGAAGCTCTCGGCGATCGACGACGGCAGCATCGAGCCCGAGCTGATGTAGCGCGCGCCGGCGATGCGCAGGGCTTGATCGTCGGCACGCGCACCAGCGAGCCGAACAGGCCGGGATTGCCGGGGAAGAAGTCGATGCTCTGCTCGCGCAGCAGCTTGGTGATGCGCTTCGGCGAGATTTCGTCCTCGAGGAACAGCGTCGTGCCGTGCGCCAGGTTGGCGAGCAATCCGAAGTCGAAGCCGTAGCTGTGGTGCAGCGGCACCGTGCACAGCACCCGATCCGTCGGTTTGATGTTGAGCGTCTTGCCGATCGACGCCGCCGATTCGGCCAGGTTCTCCGTCGACCGCACCACGCCCTTGGGATCGCCGCCCACCGTGGCGGTGAACTGCACCACCGCCGCGTTGCTGTCGGCGAGGGCCGCGACCGGCGCGCGCTTGTAGAGGCTGCAGGTCAGCAGCGTCCCCTGCAGGCGCCGCCGGTTCTCGGGCACGAACTTCGACGGCGCGCTCGGCCGCACGATCGCGGGCGCGCGCGCCGGCGCCGGGTTCGCGTAGAAGGGCGGGCCGGCCGCCGCCTGTCCGCCCTCACCGCCGCGCGGGCGCGTGATGAGCGCGCGCAGCGGCGCCGCCTCCAGCACCATCTCGAGCTCGCGGTTGCCCGTCGTCGGGTCGAGCGGGACGACGACGGCGTCGATCTTCGACAGCGCCAGCGCCAGGATCACGAAGTCGGGAACGTTGCCGAGCATCAGCCCGACCCACGAGCCCGCGCCGATCCCCATCGCGTGCAGCTCCTGCGCGCGCCGATCGACGCGGTGGAGCAGGCCGCGCCACGACAAGTAGGTGTCGCGATAGACGAGCGCCTTCCCGCTGCCGCGTTCCGTGGAAACTCTCGAGAGCCAATCGTAAAGCTGCATTCTTTCGGTACTCGACGCTGAGCCCGGAAGTACAAGTCTATACGTGTCCAGTCCCTACTGGAACACTAAAGACCCACAAAGACCTACGATTGGGTGCTCGCACCGTGCCGCGCTCCGGCGGCGTTCGGCCGGACTGTCGCCAGGTTTCAACGAGTTGCGAGCATTCGCGGGTCGCGAGGATTCGCGCAGGCGGTGCCTGCTCGGCCAGGTGCTCGGCGACGATGCGGCGGGCCACGTAGGTCGCCTTGATGCGCCACTGCGCCGGGTTGCCGAGCGCGACGGCAAACGCGATCGTGGGGTGCTCGGCGGGCGCGTAGCCGATGAACCAGCTGTAACCGAGGTAGCCTCGCTCGGTTTGCGCGGACAGCGTGCCGGTCTTGCCGGCGACCTCGACGGGCAGATAGCGATGGCCGCGTCGGTCGTGAAACGCCGCCTTGGCGGTGCCGATGCGCGTGGTCAGCTCCATCATGCGTCCCACCTCGCGCGCGGTGTCGAGGCCGACCACTCGCCGCGGTCCGCTCGCCGCGACGGGCACGGCCAGCTCACGTCCTCGGGCGTCGAAGACGCGCTCGACGAGCGTCGGCGCCGGCATCTCGCCGTGGTTCGCGATCGCCGCGGCCAGCAGCGCGCCGTGCATCGGCGACAGCGTCGAGTGCCAGAAGCCGGCCGCGGTGCGCGCGAACTCGAGCGCGTCGGTGGGGACGTCCAGGTGCGACGGCTCGACGGGGACGTCGAACGGGATCGTCTCCTCGAAGCCGAAGGCGTGACCGACGCGCGCCAGCTGCGCCGCGGTGAGGTGGCGGCTCGCGAGCTTGGCGAGGATCGCGTTCTGCGACTTGCCGAGGCCGTAGGCCAGCGTCTCGCAGCGGCGATCGACGACCGGGAGGTCGACGAGGTTGTCGGGGAGAATCGACGAGACGCCGCCGTGGTAGCAGATCTTGGTCGCGCTCGAGACGCCGCCCTCGGAGACCAGCGCGGCGGCGGACACGACCTTGAACACCGACGCCGCCGGCGCCCAGGCGCGTGAGCGCGAGCTCGCGCGGACCCAGGCGCGGCTCGGCGGCCGAGCGGCCGACCATCGCCAGCACGCGGCCGTCGGGGATCGAGACGACCACGGCGCCGCCGTAGGGGATCTGGAACCCGCGCAGCACGTCCTCGATCGGCTCCTGCAGCCGCGGGTCGAGCGTCAGCTGCACGCGCCCGCCGTCCTCGCCGGTGACCACGTAGCCGGCGCCCTCGCGCCGTAGCGTTTCGAGATGGAGATCCGGCGCGCGCGACTCGAGCGGCGTTTCGGCGAACGCGACCGCGGGCGCCGCGATTGAAGTCATCACGGCAGCGCTCACCAGGAGGCGCTGTCTCGGCGAAAAAATGACCGTCATGATGGCACGGTCATACATGTAGGTGGAAGTGTCAAATTACCCATTCTTTACGGATTTCAGCGAATGACCTACGCTGAAACGCCTTACCTTGGCGCGAACTCCACCCAGAGATCCGAACGACACGTCGGAGTCCGATCACGTTCGGGCGAAGACGGTCGTCACCAGCATCAGCCGCATCACCGACCGGCCGGCTGCCAAGGAGGCGTGCCTGGTCGTGATCTACGGCTCCGAGCTGGGGAAGAAGTACAACCTCAACTCGTCGTCGCTGGTGATCGGCCGATCGTCAAAATGCGATATCCAGATCGACCAGGAGTCGATCTCGCGCAATCACTCGAAGATCGTGAACACCGGCAAGTCGATCCTGGTGCGCGATCTCGGCTCGACCAACGGGACGTACGTCAACGACGAGCCGATCGACGAGTACGTGCTGCGCGACGGCGATCTGATCAAGATCGGCCGCACGATCTTCAAGTTCCTGACCGGCGGCAACATCGAGAACGCCTACCACGAAGAGATCTACCGCCTGACGACGATCGACGGGCTCACGCAGATCTACAACAAGCGCTACTTCCTCGAGACGATCGAGCGCGAGATCGCGCGCTCGCAGCGCTACCGGCGCTCGCTGTCGCTGGTGATGTTCGACATCGACCACTTCAAGAAGATCAACGACACCTACGGCCACCTCGCGGGCGACTACGTGCTCAAGCACCTGGCGTCGACGGTGAAGACCAAGATCCGGCGCGAGGATCTCTTCGCGCGCTACGGCGGCGAGGAGTTCGCGATCGTGCTGCCGGAGATCGACGGCCCCAACAGCAAGGCGTTCGCCGAGAAGGTGCGCCAGTTGGTCGAGAAGCAGGACTTCCGCTTCGAGAACACGCGGATCCAGGTGACGATCTCGATGGGCGTCGGCTCGATCGACGACGAGCACCCGGACGCGGCGACGCTGGTCAAGCAGGCGGACGAGTTCTTGTACCACGCGAAGAGCGCGGGCAGAAACCGCGTCTGCGCCTGAAGGACGTGCAGCGGTTTCCGGTCGCCTCGCCCCCGTGAGATGCAAGGGTTAGGGAGAGGGGCCGGCGGGCGCCGCGGCTCGCCAGGTTCGCCCTCTCCGTCAGACGGGAGAGGGGACCGGACCCTTACTTGAAGGTCGGCTCGAGGACCGCGTCGTCGTCGAGCTTCTGTACGCGCGGGCCCGACGGCTTCTTTTTCGGCTTCTTGTTGGCGGGCTGCGCGGCGACGGGCGTCGGGGCGGGCGCGGGCTGCGCAACCGCGACCACCGGCTCGGCCTTGGGCGCCGTCTTGGAGACCGGCTGCAGCGTCGTGGACAGCGGCGCCGGCATGTTGGGGACGACGAAGGCGACCTTGCTCTCGTAGCCTTCCTTCTTGAACACGAACTCGATCGCGGTGTCGCCGTAGGGAATCTCCGTCGACAGCGGCGTCTCGCCCAGCTCCTTGCCGGTGTCGGCGCGCACGATCAGCGCGCCGTTGGGATCCGACGTGAAGTTCACGCGCACCGTCGCGGGCGTCGTCGGCACGGCGATCGGCGCCTGCTGGGCCGCGGTCGTCTTCGCCTTGCTGACCTTGAGCACGAAGAATCCAGCGGCGCCGGCCATCGCCACCGCCAGGGCGATCGCGATGGTCTTGCCGCGGTTGTTGCGCGCCGGCACCTCGTCGAGGATCTCGCCCACCGTCTCGCGGAACGTCGACGGCGTCCCAGCGGGCGCGAGCCCGGTCGCCAGCACGCCCATCTGCGACGCGCGCTCGCGGTCGGCGCGGCTCATCGACATCGCCGATCGCTGCGCGCTCGACGTCGCGTCGGTGTGGGCAGGGATGCCGGCGCTGGGCGCGCTCTGCGCGTAACCCTCGGGATCCAGCATCGCCTCGCGGAGCTCGGCCATCGTCTGAAAGCGGTGGTCGGGGTTCTTGGCCATCGCGCGAAAGAGCACAGCGTCGATCGCCGGCGACAGCTCGGGCGTGATCGCGCGCGCCGAGGGCGCCGGCATGGTGATGTGCTTGACGATGATCTCGCCGTAGCCCTCGCCGCCGAACGGCACCTTGCCGGTCAGCATCTCGAACAGGATCACGCCCAGCGAATAGATGTCGGCGCGGTGGTCGATCGACGCGCTTGCCCTCGCACTGCTCGGGCGCCATGTAGAACGGCGTCCCCATGACCGAGCCGGTGCGCGTCTTGTGCGACACCTTTTCCTCGCCGCGCCCGGTGAGCTTGGCGAGACCGAAGTCGAGCACCTTGACGAAGTCTTTGTTCGAGCCGCGCGCGACCAGGTAGATGTTCTCGGGCTTGAGGTCGCGGTGAATGATGCCGTGATCGTGCGACGCGCCCAGCGCGTCGGCGACCTGCGCCGCGATGTTGAGCGCCTGCGCCGCCGGCATCTTCGTGACGGCCTTGAGGCGCTCGGCCATCGCCTGGCCCTGCAGGTACTCCATCACGAAGTAGAACTCGCCGTCGGGCGTCGTTCCGAAGTCGCTGATGTCGACGATGTGCTCGTGGCCGATCTGGTTGACCGACTTCGCCTCGATCATGAAGCGCGACACCACCTCGGCGTTGCGCGACAGCTCGGGGTGGATGGCCTTCATGGCCACCTTCTTGCCGATGACCGGGTGCTCGGCGAGAAACACCACGCCCATCCCGCCCTCTCCGAGCTTGGCGGTGATCTTGTAGTTCCCGATGATCTGTCCGACGTCAATCATGAAGCGAGGCCTGCGCGAAGTTCGTTGTCATGCGAGCGTGTCGATCTACAGACACACCAAAGGCCCGCCGGCAGAAAGACCGGCGGTCGCGGATATCCCAACACATCCTTTGACGGTGTTCAACCACCGGTCTATCGACAGCTAGCCAAAAATAATGGAGCGGCGCTGGGCCAGCAGGTCGGCGATCATCGCGTCGATCGAGTGTCGTACCTGCTCCGCGGTTGTAGCAGTCACGTCCGCCTCCGCGTCGCCGTTGACCGGCGAGCAATGAATCGGCGGACCGAAGCGGATGGTCCACTTGGTCGGCACCGGCAGCAGGCCGAAGGGGCCGAGCAGCGGAAAGGTGGGCGTGATCGGGATGTAGGGAATGCCGAGCGGTTCGGCGAGCGACGTGATCTTGCCCAGCACCGGGTGAATCTCTTCCGCGCCGACGATCGCCACCGGGATGATCGGCACCTTCGCCTGGCGCGCGAGCCGCACGAAGCCGCCGCGGCCGAAACGGCTGAGGCGGTAGCGCTCGCGGTACATCTTGCCCACGCCCTTGAGACCCTCGGGGAAAACCGCGACCAGGTTGCCGTTCCTCAGCAACGGCATCGCCGTCTCGGTCGACGCGCGCACGCCGCCGATGCGCGCCACCACGTTCGACATCCAGGGTGAGCGGAAGGCGAAGTTGGCCACCAGCGTGCGCAGGCGCCGGTGTGCCGGGTGGTCGCGGAACATGCCGTAGATCAGCATCGCGCCGTCGTAGGGCAGGCCGCCCGAGTGGTTGGCGACCAGCAGCGCCGGTCCGTCGCTGGGCACGTTGTCGATGTCGACGGCGCGCACGCGGAAGTACTTGCCGTACAGGAACTCGAGCACGGGCGCGGCACGCTCGATGAACGACGGATCGTGGCCACCGTCGGGCAGCGTCTGAGGATCGACGCGCTGGGCGCCGTAGCCGGCGCGCATGGCCTCGACGATCGCGCTCATCGCGGAGCGGATGGTCTTCTCGGCCGAGATCACGTTTCGAGCCTCTGCAGAATGGCGGTGAAGTCGGCCGGCGGCTCGCAGCGGAAGTCGAGCCGCTCGCCGGTGACCGGGTGAACGAAGCCCAGCGTCGCCGCGTGCAGCATCAGCCGCTCGGCGCTCATCGGCTCGCGGCCCTCGCGGAAGAGGTCGCGCACGTAGACCGTCTCGCCCACCAGCGGGTGGCCGGCCTCGGAGAGGTGGATGCGAATCTGGTGCGTGCGCCCGGTCTCGAGGCGCACGCGGCACAGCGTGGCGCCGCGCAGGCGCCGCTCGGCGGTCACGTGCGTGACCGCGTGCTGCCCCTGGTCGCGGTGGCGCGTCGATCCGCGGATGCCGTCGCCGCGATCGGCGACCAGGTAGGATTCGATGCGGCGGCTCGCGACGTCGCCCTCGGCGACCGCCAGGTACTCGCGCGTCGCCTCGTGGCGCTGGAAGATCGTGTGCAGCCCGCGCTCGCGCGAGGCGCGTCTTCGCGAAGCACAGCAGGCCCGACGTGTCCTTGTCGATGCGGTGCACGACGTAGAGCGGCGTCGCCGTCGCGCGCCGGCCGGCGTGGCGCCAGGCATCGCGGATGAGATCCATGGCGGTGCCGGTCTCCTTGCGCTCGTAGGGGACGCTGGAGACGCCCGACGGCTTCTCGATCACCACCACGTGCGCGTCGTCGTGCACGACGCGGAAGCCGGCGACGACGGCGCGCGGGCGCGGCGCGTTCATGTCGATCGCCAGCGTCCTGGCCGGGGCGCACGCGCGCCGCGGGATCGGTCGCGACCACGCCGTCGACGCGCACCTTGCCGCTCTCGCACAGACGGCGCACGTCGTTCCAGCTCCGGTCGGGCAGCCGGCGGCGCAGGCACGCCGCGATCGTCGTCGCCGCGTCGGTGTCGTCGAGCGTGAAGCCGCCCGCCGGGCGAGCGCGGTTCGGTTGCTCATGACAGCGCCCTGCACCCTAGCCACCAACGAGCTCGAACACGCGCGCCAGAGCCGCGTCGAGCTTCTCGGGGTGGATGCCGCCGCCCTGCGCCATGTCGGCGCGGCCGCCGCCCTTGCCGCCGAGCTGGCGCGCCACCTCGCCGACGATCTTGCCGGCGTTGTACCGGTCGGTGAGATCCGGCGTCACCATCGAGACGAGCGCGATCTTGTCGCCCTCGACGCCGGCGAGCACGACCACGCCCGAGCCGAGCTTGTCGCGCAGCTGGTCGGCGACGTCGCGCAGCGCCTTGGGGTCGGCGACGTCGGCGCGCGTGGCGAGCACGCGTATGCCGCCGATGTCGCGCGCCTCGCGACACGAGGTCGCGCCCGCCGCCCGACGCCAGCTTGCGCTTCAGGCGTCGATCTCCTTCTCGCGCTCGCGCGCCTCGGCCTGCAGCTTGGCGACGCGCGCGCTCACCTCGAACGGGCCCGCGCGCAGCAGCTCGCCGGCCGCGCCGAGCTCGTCCTCGAGCTTGCGCACGTAGTCGAGCGCGCCCGCGCCGGTCACCGCCTCGATGCGGCGCACGCCCTGCGCGACGCCGGTCTCCTCGGTGATCTTGAAGAACGCGATGTCGCCGGTGCGCGCGACGTGGGTGCCGCCGCAGAACTCCATCGACTCGCCCATGCTCACGACGCGCACGGTGTCGCCGTACTTCTCGCCGAAGAACGCGATCGCGCCCGCCTGCTTGGCCTCGTCGATCGCCAGCACCTCGGTCTGCGCGGGCAGGTTGGCGCGCACGCGCGCGTTGACCAGATCCTCGACGCGCTGGCGCTTCTCGTCGGCGTGAGCGGCGCGAAGTGCGAGAAGTCGAAGCGCAGCCGATCGGGCGCGACCAGCGAGCCCTTCTGCGTGACGTGCTCGCCGAGCACCGTGCGCAGCGCCCAGTGCAGGAGGTGCGTCGCCGAGTGGTTGCGGCGGATGGCGTCGCGGCGCTCGTCGTCGACCGTCGAGCTCGACGCGTGTCGCCGACGCGCAGCTCGCCCTCGGTGACCTCGCCGAGGTGCACGTACAGCGTCGACACCGGCCGCTTGACGTCGTCGACGCGCAGCTTGGCCTTGCGCGGCGCGGATCGACGCCGGTGTCGCCGATCTGGCCGCCCGCTCGCCGTAGAACGGCGTCTCGGCGGTGACGACCGCGACGCGCTTCGAGAACGGGCCGACGGCGTCGACCTCTTGCGCCGTCGGCGAGCAGCGCGACGATCTTCGACGCGCCGCGCGTGCCGTCGTAGCCGAGGAACGTCGTGGCGCCGACGCGCTCGGCGACCTTCTTGAACACGTCGTCGACGGCGACCTCGCCCGAGCCCTGGAACTCGCTGCGCTTGCGCTGCTCGGCCATCGCCGTCTCGAAGCCGGCCTCGTCGACGGTCGCAGCCGCGCTCCTCGGCGATGACGCGCGTGAGATCGACCGGGAAGCCGAAGGTGTCGTAGAGCTTGAACGCGACCGTCGCCGGGCACCGTCGTTGCCGCCGGCGCTCGCCGCATCTTGTCGTCGAGGAGCTCCACGCCGCGGTCGAGCGTCTCGCGGAAGCGCGTCTCCTCCTCGAGCGATGATCTTGCCGATCAGGCTCGCGCGCTCCTGCACGCTCGGGATAGACGCCGCTCATCTTGGCGATCACGTCGCTCGGCGACCGTGGCCAGGAACGGCTTGTCGATGCCGAGGAGCCAGCCGTGGCGGACCGCGCGCCGCATGATCCGGCGCAGCACGTACTCGCGGCCGGTCTTCGTCGGGGAAGACGCCGTCGGCGATCAGGAACGCCGCCGCGCGCGCGTGATCGGCGATGACGCGCAGCGAGACGACTCGCCCTGGTAGTCGTCGGGCCGAACGTCTTGCCCGACAGCGCCGCCGCGCGATCGATCAGCGGGCGCAGCAGATCGGTCTCGTAGTTCGAGCGCACGCCCTGCAGCACGGCGCACAGGCGCTCGAGGCCCGTGCCGGTGTCGACCGACGGCGTGGGCAGCGGGACGGCGCTCGCCGCCCGGCGAGCTGCTCGAACTGCATGAAGACCAGGTTCCAGATCTCGACCCAGCGATCGCAGTCGCACGCCGGGCCCTGGCACTGGCGGCCCGCCGCCTCGTCGGCGCAGGGGATGCCGTCGCCCTGGTGGTAGTGGATCTCGGTGCACGGTCCGCACGGGCCGGTCTCGCCCATCGTCCAGAAGTTGTCCTTGTCGCCGAGCCCGATGACGCGGTCGTCGCCGACGCCGGTGACCTTCTTCCAGAGCGCGCGCGCCTCGTCGTCGGAGTCGAGCTGACGCCGTCGTAGACGTGAGGCCGGCTGCTTGGTCGATGCCGTAGACCTTCGTCAGCAGCTCCCAGGCGAACGCGATCGCGTCCGTCCTTGAAGTAGTCGCCGAACGAGAAGTTGCCGAGCATCTCGAAGAACGTGTGGTGGCGCGCGGTGCGGCCGACGTTGTCGAGGTCGTTGTGCTTGCCGCCGGCGCGCACGCACTTCTGCGAGCGTGGTCGCGCGCACGAAGCCGAGCTGCGTCTGCGCCGGTGAACACGTCCTTGAACTGGTTCATGCCGGCGTTGGTGAACAGCAGCGTCGGATCGTTCGCGGGGACCAGGCTCGAGCTCGGCACCTCCTCGTGCCCCTTCGAACGAAAGTAGTCGAGGAACTGGCGACGGACCTGCTCGGACGCGACCGGGCGCGAAGACGTGGACGACGGTGACATAGGCGGTGAAGACTAATCGCGCGCGCCTGGCTCCTCAATGAAGAGTTTTCGCCGGCTCGTCCGCCGATTGACGCCGCAGGGTACGGGTGTGAATATGCGCGCACCCTTGGTGTCTGCTTGACCCTTCGAGATCAGCCGCGCGCATCGCTGTGCCTGTCGTTGGCCGCCGTCGCGGCGCTGTTCATCGCGGCGTGCGGCTCGGTTGCGGGCCGCACCGACTCAGGGACCTCGGGCGCGAGCGGCTCCGCCGGCGGGTCGGGCGCGGGCGGCAGCACGGCCGGCGCCGGTGGCACCTCGGAGACCGACGCGAGCACGGGCGCTGGTGGCAGCTCGGGGAACGCGGGGACCTCGGGCAGCTTCACTCTCAAGCGCGGCACCATCGAAGCGGTCGGGCCGGACCCTGCACCCCCGGGATCCTTCCGCGTCGTCAACGGCGGTCTCGCCTATCCCCGTACCAGCGTATGCAACACCACCTACTGCCTCGGCGGAGGGATCACTCCATGAGCTCCAAGAGAAAAGCGCGCGTTCTGTCGATCGTCGTCGGGGCAGGCCTCGTCGCCACGTTCGCCGTCGGATACTGGGTGCGGGGCGCGCGCGCCGCCGGGATACCCACGACGAGCGCGATGACCTATTCGGGGCTGCTCACCGACACTGGCGGCGTCCCGGTCACGGGCGCGAAGAACATCCTGGTGCAGTTCTACGACGCGGTCTCGGCGGGGAACACGCTGTGCACCATCGGGCCGAGCCCGATCACGCTCACCGACGGCACCTTTCGCGTGGCGCTGCCCGACGACTGCACGACCGCGGTGCACGCTAACCCCAACGTGTGGGTCGACGTCTTCGTCGACGGCGCGTCGGTCGGCCGCAACAAGCTGGGCGCGGTGCCCTACGCCGTCGAGTCCAGCCACGCCATCACCGCCGACGGCGTCATCCGCCGGATCGCGCGCGCGCACGGCGATGGGCCCAACGACGACCTCGACAACGGCAACATCGTGTCGCGCGTGCTCACGTTCACGAAGACCCAGGCCGCGACCGGGATCCGCGTCTCGTACACCGACAACCGGCGCTCGATCGGCAACGGCGTGGGCTGTCGCTGGGAGATCAAGTTCAACAACGCGAGCTGCGCGATGCCGGGCCCGCTGGTCTACGACGTCTACACCAGCAACACCGTCAACATCCTGCGTCCCGACTCCGTGTTCGGGACCTGCTTCGGGCTTGCCGCGGGGGCCTACACGATCCAGGTCGCGGTCGGGGCGACGCCCTCGTACGGCGGCGGCGACTGCTACACCGGCTTCAACGGCCAGTACTGGGCGCTCGAAGCCGAAGAAGTGTTTTAAAGCGCCCCGTCATTCCTCTCCTGCGGTTCCGACTGCTGCTCATCCTGGCGCTTGCGGCGTTCACGCTGTGCGCCGCGTGCGCCACGACCTATGCACCACGGCTCGTCGAGCGGCAGACCGCCCGGTCGGGTCAGCGCTTCTTGTTTCCGCCGAAGCGGTCGATCTGGAAGCCGGGGCCCAGCTCCTCCGGCTCGTCCAGGTCCAGGTCGGCCTCGGGGTCGTTGCGCGGCGCCTCGACGGTGTTCGTCCCCTTGCTGACGCCGCGGAAGGCGAGCGCGAAGTCGTCGGGGTTGGTGGCGCTGGCCAGCGCCTCTTCGTAGCTGACCAGGTTGCCGCGCACCAGCTCGGTCAGCGACTGGTCGAAGCTGACCATGCCGTAGGGGTCGCGGCCGGTGGCGATCGCCTCGTGGATCTCGCGCGTGCGCTTGGGGTCGGCGATCAGCTCGCGCACGCGCGCCGTGTTGACCAGGATCTCGACGGCCGGGATCATCCCCTTGCCGTCGGCGCGCTTCACCAGGCGCTGCGAGACCACGCCGCGCAGCACGCCCGCCAGCTGCAGCCGCGCCTGGCCCTGCTGGTGCGGCGTGAAGACCGACACGATGCGGTTGATGGTCTCGACGGCGTCGAGCGTGTGCAGCGTCGACACCAGCAGGTGGCCGGTCTCGGCCGCCAGCATGGCGGTCTCGATGGTCTCGGCGTCGCGCATCTCGCCGACGAAGATCACGTCGGGGTCCTGGCGCAGCGCCGCGCGCAGCGCCTTGGCGAACGTCGTGGTGTCGAAGCCGATCTCGCGCTGGTTGATCACGCTGCGGCGATCCTTGAACGCGTACTCGATCGGGTCCTCGATGGTGACGATGTGGCAGGCGCGTTTCGAGTTGATGTAGTCGACCATCGCCGCCAGCGTGGTCGACTTGCCCGAGCCGGTCACGCCGGTGACCAGCACCATGCCGCGCTCGGAGTCGGCGAGGTCCAGCACGGCGCCCGGCAGGTTCAGTTTCTGGAAGGGCGGCACGTCGGGCGGGATGAGCCGCATCACCATGCCGACGGCGCCGCGCTGCTGGAAGACGTTGACGCGATAGCGGGCGCCGTCGTTGGTGGCGTAGGCCAGGTCGACGTCCCACTGGCGCTCGTAGATCTCGCGCTGCCGGTCGTTCATGATGCCGAGCGCGAAGGTCTGCAGCACGTCGCGGGTCAGCGGCGGCACGTCGCGCACGGTGCGCAGGTCGCCCTTGATGCGGAAGATCGGCGGCAAGCCGGCCTTGAGGTGTACGTCCGAGGCGCCGAGCTGCCGCGCCGCCTGGAGAACCCGGTCGAGAATCGAGTTCATGCAGTCCCTGTTTCCACTATATCAGCGGAGCCGTCGCCGCTCCAATGTGGTGGACGGTGCGCAGAAAATTGGTGTGTGACTCGCGCGGCGTTACGAATCGGAGTAGTTTTTTCGAGTGACTGATGTTCCCGCATCCGCCGCCGGCCAGGAGATCCTGGTCGTGGACGGCGACGAGCAGGTCGTGAAGGGGCTCGACCGGCTGCTGACGCGCGTGGGGCTGACGGTGACGGGGACGGGTGATCCCGGTCGCGCACGAGACCAGATCCTCAACAAATACTTCGCGGTCGCGCTGCTCGACGTCGACACGCCGACGCCGGGCGGGGGGCTCGAGCTCTTGCAGTTCGCGCGCGACAAGTCGCCGCTGATGTCGGTGATCATGATGACGAACCGTCGGTCGTTCGACACCGCGGTGAAGTCGTTTCGCGGCGGCGCGATCGACGTCGTGCTCAAGGAGCCCGAGGTCGTGCCCTATCTGCGCGAGCGCGTGCTCGACGCCGCGACCGAGCTCCGGTCGACCATCGACCGCACGGCTCTGCTGGAGGAGATCGCCGAGTCGCACGAGAACTTCCTGCACAAGATGCGCGAGATGTCGAAGACGCTCGTCGACATGGAAGACCGCATCCTCGGCCGGTCCAAGACCGGCGAGCGCGCCGCGCTCAGCAGCGACCCGGTCGACGTGGTGGTCGTCGACGACGATCCGGAGGCTGCGGCGCGCTTCCAGCGCGTGCTGCCCGAGACAGACGGCTGGCGGTTCTTCGCGGCGTTCACCGGCGGCGAGGCGCTGGACCACGTGACCCAGCAGCGCCCGCACATCGTGATCGTCAAGGAGCACCTGCCCGACCTGCCCGGGACGATGGTGGTGAAGTCGGTGAAGTCGGGCGCGCCGGACGCCATCACGCTGCTCTACACCCCGCCGGTGCGCAGCGGCGAGAACGGGTTCGTGAAGATGCTCGAGGGGAGCCGCGTCATCAACCTGGTCCCGAGCTACGCCGCGCCCGAGCAGCTCGTGTCCGCGATGAACGAGATCCGCGAGGCGCTGCAGCAGCAGGCGAAGGAGCGCCGGTACCTGCAGGCGTTTCGGCAGCGCAACTTCGAGTTCTTGCAGCGCTACAACTCGCTCAAGCAGCGCATCGCCGCCCAGCTCGAGCAGAGCCGGAAAGAACGGCGCTAGGTCCGATTTCTGATGATTTGAGCGCCAGGACGCCAGGAACGCCAGGTCCGGAGCCTCGATAGTCCGGATCCTGGCCCCTGGCGTTCCTCGCGTCCTGGCGTTTTCTTATCTGACCCGCATTGGGTCAGCCTTTGGCGACGTCCAGCACGCCGACATACGGCAGGTTCCGGTAGATCTGCCCGGCGTCGAGGCCGTAGCCGACCACGAAGGCGTCGGGCGCCTCGAAGCCGACGAAGTCGACCGGGATCGACGTGGTGCGCTGCGCGGTCTTCGACAGCAGCACGCAGGTGTGCACGCTGGCGGGTCCGCGCGCGTGCAGCAGATCCAGCAGGTAGCGCAGCGTCAGGCCGGTGTCGGCGATGTCCTCGACCAGCAAGACGTTGCGGCCGGCGATCGGCGCCGACAGGTCGCTGGTGATCTCGACGACGCCCGACGACACGGTCGCGTCGCCGTAGCTGCGCACGCCCAGGAAGTCGCAGGTCATCTCACGCGGGATCGCGCGCACCAGGTCCGACATGAAGATGAAGGCGCCGCGCAGCACCCCGACGACGGTCAGCGGCCCGGGCGGCACCTTCTGGTCGATCTCGCGGGCGAGCGTACCGACGCGGGTTGCGATGGCGGCGGAGGATATGAGCTCTCTGGGTAGCATGGTCCAGCACCCTGCCCGAATGCGGCCCGTCCTTCAACTCTGGGTGTCGGGCGGGGCATCGGTCATAAAGAAGGACGTGGAACCTGGCGACCTCTGGGGTTGTCGTATGCGTTCGGAGGCCTCCCCATGCTCGACCTGACGTCCCGCCGGCTCACGACCGCCCTGCGCCTGGGTATCTGCGGCGCGCTGTCCGCGCTCGCCGCCTGCGCCACCAAGCCGCCGCCGGCGCCGGCCACGCCCGCGAATGCCGCGCCGGTCGTCGAATACGAGATGGAGCCGATCAAGATCCAGGCGGTCAAGGGCCCCGACGGCGTCCACATCGAGAGCTTCGACGCCGCGGAGCTGTTCGAGCAGGGCGGGGCGGCGCTGTCGGAGAAGCGCTACGACGACGCCATCGCGGCCTACGATCGGCTGCTCAAGGAGTTCGCCGACTCGCGCTACACCAAGGCGGCGCTCTACAACTGCGGCCTGGCGTTCCAGGGCAAGAAGGAGTGGACGTCGGCTATCGCGCGCTTCAAGGTGCTGAGCGACCAGTACGGCGACACGCCCGACGCCAAGGATGCGCAGTTCCAGATGGGCGCGTCCTACGCCGAGATGGAGAACTGGCCGGCGTCGGCCGAGATCTTCGCGGTGATCCTGCAGCGCAAGGATCTCAACGCCGACGACAAGATCGAGGCGCTGGGACGGCGCGGGTTCGCGCAGTTCAAGCTCAAGGACCTGGACACCGCCGAGCGGACGTTCAAGTCGGCGCTGGCGTACTTCGAGCAGATCGAGCGGCTGGAACGGCTGCAGACCGATTTCTACCTGGGCCTGTGCAAGTACCACCTGGGTGAGATCCCTCACGAGCGCTTCCGGGCGGCGCCGCTGCGCCTGCCGGAGAAGCAGATGCGCGCCGACATGGAGGAGAAGGCGCGCCTGCTGCTCTTCGCGCAGCGCATGTACACCGACGCGATCAAGCTCGGCAACCCGCAGTGGGCGTCGGCGTCGGGCTACCAGGTCGCGTCGCTGTACGAGGAGTTCTACGACGCGTTCATGCACGCGCCGATGCCGCCCGAGATCCTGGGCGCGGGCAACGAGGAGAAGCGCGAGGTCTACTTCGACGAGCTCCGGAAGAAGATCCGGATCCTGCTCGAGAAGTCGCTGCGCTGGAACGAGCAAAATCTCCTGATGATGGAGCGCCTGGGCGTGCAGAACGAGTGGCGCGACAAGTCCAAGCTGGCCTTCGCCAAGCTGCAGCGGCTGCTCGACCCGAGCGCCGCGGTCGACGCGCCCCCGGGGCCGGCAGCCGAGGGGACGCCGGCCGCCGCGGCGGCGCCGCCGCCACCGCTGCCTCAGCCGCCGCTCCCTCACCCGGGCGTCGTGCCCGACCCGGCGGCCCCCGCCTCGCCGGACCAGCCCGCGGGCGACACGCCGGCCGGCGACCCCAAGCCGAAGCCGCCCCAGGGCCCCGTCCGCCAGATCTTGTAAGCCCGATCGGCCCGAGCGGTTTGACGTACATCGGGTAGACTGCGCGGGCGCTTGCCCCCTGCCGGCAAGAATCTGGCCAAAGGCGGCAGTTCCCGGCATGACGGGGCTTGACACGCGGCTGTGATCGAACTATACGTTCGCGCTCGCGCGCGCCGGGGGACACCTATGCCGACGAGCGCGGAGCGGCGAACTCATCAAGATCACAGGAAATCAATTCGAAAAAGACAGCGGTGCTGGCGTAGCTCAATGGTAGAGCAGCTGATTTGTAATCAGCAGGTTGCGGGTTCGAGTCCCATCGCCAGCTCCGGACCGAAGGAGACAAGCACACGACAGGAGATTCAACGGCCAGATGGTTGGCAGGAGCGTGGAGGTAGCAAGCCGCGGAGCTAGCAGGTAAAGCAAGGCGGGCTGGCGTGAGGTTTTGACGGAGGGGTTCCCGAGTGGCCAAAGGGAACAGACTGTAAATCTGTCGTCTCTGACTTCGAAGGTTCGAATCCTTCCCCCTCCACCGAGCAGACGACAAAGCGGCGAGCATTTCACCAACAGACGACAAGGACCAAGGAGACAGGGAACATTCGCGGGAGTAGCTCAGTTGGTAGAGCTCCAGCCTTCCAAGCTGGACGTCGCGGGTTCGAGACCCGTCTCCCGCTCCGGGATGTTTAGGACGACGAAAAATTCACGCACTCAATGACAGGTTGCCCACGTAGCTCAGTTGGTAGAGCACGTCCTTGGTAAGGACGAGGTCACCCGTTCAATCCGGGTCGTGGGCTCGCAGACTGAAGCCGGGCGCAGCGGAAAAAGCAAACAGAGCGAGGATGCTTCGATGGCCAAAGAAAAATTCATTCGAAACAAGCCGCACCTGAACATCGGGACGATCGGGCACGTCGACCATGGGAAGACGACGCTCACGGCCGCGATCACCAAGGTGCTGACGAAGAAGGGATTCGCGAAGTTCCTGGCGTACGACCAGATCGACAAGGCGCCCGAAGAGCGAGAGCGCGGCATCACGATCGCGATCGCGCACGTGGAGTACGAGACGGAGAAGCGCCACTACGCGCACGTCGACTGCCCCGGGCCACGCGGACTACATCAAGAACATGATCACCGGCGCGGCGCAGATGGACGGCGCGATCCTGGTGGTGTCGGCGCCGGACGGCCCGATGCCGCAGACGCGCGAGCACATCCTTCTGGGCCGTCAGGTCGGCATTCCCGCGCTCGTCGTGTACCTGAACAAGGTGGACATGATCGCGAAAGAGGACGCGGAGCTGCTCGACCTGGTCGAGCTGGAGCTGCGTGAGCTGCTGTCGAAGTACCAGTACCCCGGCGACACGACGCCGATCATTCGCGGCAGCGCGCTCAAGGCGCTGGAAGGCGATCCGAGCGAGATCGGCGAGCCGTCGGTGCTGAAGCTGCTGGAGGCGTGCGACTCGTTCATCCCTGAGCCGAAGCGGGAGATCGACAAGCCGTTCCTGATGCCGGTGGAGGACGTGTTCACGATCTCCGGCCGCGGCACGGTCGTCACCGGCCGCGTGGAGCGCGGGATCGTCAAGGTCGGCGAGGAGATCGAGATCGTCGGTTTCCGCGACACGACGAAGACGGTCGTCACGGGCGTCGAGATGTTCCGCAAGCTGCTCGACGAGGGACGCGCGGGCGACAACATCGGGGCTCTGCTCCGCGGCACCAAGCGCGAGGAGATCGAGCGCGGGCAGGTGTTGTGCAAGCCCGGGTCGATCAAGCCGCACAAGAACTTCAAGGGCGAGATCTACATCCTGAAGAAAGAGGAGGGTGGTCGCCACACTCCCTTCTTCAAGGGGTACCGGCCGCAGTTCTACTTCCGAACGACGGACGTGACGGGGTTGGTCACGCTGCCCGAGGGCGTGGAGATGGTCATGCCGGGCGACAACATCAACCTGGATATCGAGCTCATCGCGCCGATCGCGTGCGAGGAAGGTCTGCGCTTCGCGATCCGCGAGGGCGGCAAGACCGTCGGCGCCGGCGTCGTCACGAAGATCCTCGAGGACAAAGAACCCGTGAAGGCGAAGTAGGAGTCAGCCGTGGCAGCAACACGCGTCATCATCACCCTGGAATGCACCGGTTGTCGCGAGCGCAACTACTCGACGACAAAGAACAAGCGTGCCAATGCGGAGAAGCTCGAGCTGTCGAAGTTCTGCTTCCGTTGCCGCAAGCACACGAATCACAAGGAAACGAAGTAAAGGAACCACCCAGTGCACGCTGGCGTCACCCCCCACGCAGTATCTAGGGCAGTAGCTCTAATGGTAGAGCAGCGGACTCCAAATCCGCGGGTTGGGGGTTCGAGTCCCTCCTGCCCTGCAAATCTCCCCCGCGGAGCGATGGGAGAGCGGGGGGGCGCGGCGTTGGAGCTGGTGCTGGAGGCGCGTAGTCATGGGCCCGAATAAGTTCGTACATCTGACGTTCGCGATCGGGGCGATGCTCGCGGCGTTCCTGCTGTCGCGCGCGGGCGACTGGGTCTGGAGCCTCTTTTCCAAGCCCAACGACCTGGCGATCAATGTGTTCGCGATCGTGGTCGCGGGCACCGCTGCGGTCGCCACCTATCGCAACGAGCGGGTCTTCTCTTCGGTGGTCGACGTCACGCGTGAGCTGGAGAAGGTGAGCTGGCCCACGCGCAAGGAAACCTCGGCGGCGACCGTCGTCGTGCTGGTCACCGTCATCATCTCAGCCGTCATCCTGAGCAGCTTCGACGCGCTGTGGGCCTTCTTCACCAACTGGTTTTTGCGCTGAACACGGAACGGACATATTCGATGGCGATGAAGTGGTACGTGGTCCACACCTATTCTGGACACGAGAACAAGGCCAAACTTTCGCTGCAGGACCGGGTTCGCCAAGCGAGCCTGCAGGGGAAGTTCGGCGACGTTCTGATCCCGACGGACACCGTCGTGGAGCTGGTCAAGGGACAGAAGCGGTCGACGACCCGGAAGTTCTTCCCCGGCTACATCTTCGTGCAGATGGATCTGGACCAGGAGACGTTCCACCTGGTCAAGAACACGCCGAAGATCACCGGCTTCCTGGGCGGCACCAACCCGCAGCCCGTGAAAGAGACGGAGATCCAGAACATCAACGTCGCGATGACCGAGGGGGCGACCCGGCCCAAGCCGCGCGTCTCCTTCGAGGAAGGCGAGACGGTGCGTGTCGTCGACGGGCCGTTCGCGAACTTCACCGGCGTTGTCGTCGAGCTCAAGGCCGAGAAACAAAAGGTCCGCGTCAACGTCTCAATCTTCGGTCGGGCCACGCCGGTCGAGCTCGACTTCGCGCAGGTCGAGAAATCCTGAGCGGCCGCCGCACTGAGAAGCTACCGCAGAGAAAGCAAGGACTAGAGCGAAATGAAGAAAGTCACTGGGTTCATCAAGCTGCAGGTTCCCGCCGGGAAAGCCAACCCGTCGCCGCCGATCGGTCCGGCGCTCGGGCAGCACGGCGTCAACATCATGGAGTTCTGCAAGCAGTTCAACGCTCGCACGCAGGCGCAGGCGAAGGACGACGTCACCATCCCGGTCGAGATCACGGTCTTCTCCGACCGCTCGTTCACGTTCATCACCAAGACACCCCCGGCGCCGATCCTGATCAAGAAGGCGGCGGGCCTGGCGACTCAGAAGAAGCCGGGCTCGGGCTCGAAGGAGCCCAACAAGGTCAAGGTGGGGAAGATCTCGCAGAAGCAGCTCAAGGACATCGCCACCACGAAGATGCCAGACCTCAACACCACCAGCCTGGAATCGGCCATGCGCACGATCGCGGGTACCGCCCGCTCGATGGGCATCGACGTCGAATCCTAGGTAAGTCCCCCTTTTGGGGTCGGGTGGAAGGACGCCTCGCGCGTTCGATAGAAGGAAGAGAGACACACAATGGCCGTAGGTAAGAACTTCAAGAACGCGTCGGCGAAGATCGACCGGACCAAGCGCTATTTGCTGGACGAGGCGTGCAAGCTCCTGCCGGAGACCAAGGTCGCCAAGTTCGACGAGAGCGTCGACATCGCGGTGCGTCTGGGCGTCGACCCCAAGCACGCCGACCAGATGGTCCGCGGCGCGGTCGTGCTGCCGCACGGAACCGGCAAGAGCCAGCGCGTGATCGTCGTGGCCAAGGGTGACAAGGCCAACGAGGCCAGGGCCGCGGGCGCCGACGCCGTCGGCGCCGAGGACCTGGTCGAGAAGATCCAGAAAGAGGGCTGGACCGACTTCGACTCCATGGTCGCGACCCCCGACATGATGGGTCTGGTCGGCCGCCTGGGCCGCGTGCTCGGTCCCAAGGGCCTGATGCCGAACCCCAAGGTCGGCACGGTCACCACCGACGTCGCCAAGGCGGTGCGCGAGCTCAAGGCCGGCCGCGTCGAGTTCCGCGTCGAGAAGGCCGGCATCGTCCAGGCCCGCATTGGCAAGGTGTCGTTCGGCGGCGAGAAGCTGACCGAGAACGCCAGGGTCATGATCGAGACTTTGTTGCGCCTCAAGCCGGCCTCGGCCAAGGGCACGTACATGAGGTCGGTGACCCTGTCGACCACGATGGGCCCGGGGATCAAGGTCGACACCAATCCTTTGGTCGCCGATTACGAAGCGAAGTAGCCGTCAGCCAAGCCAAGGACCAAGGACATGCTCAAAGAAGTCAAAGAAGAGAATATCGCGGCCCTGAAGCTGGAGCTGGCCAAGGCGGCGAGCCTGGTGGTGACCGATTTCCGCGGGATCACCGTCAAGAACGACACCGCCCTGCGCCGTGAGTTCCGCGCCAACGGCTGCCACTACCAGGTGGTCAAGAACACCCTGCTCGGCAAGGCCATCCAGGGAACGCCCATGGCGGTGATCGATTCGATCCTCGCCGGCCCGACCGCGATCGCGTACTCGTACGAGGATCCCGCGGCCCCCGCCAAGATCGCGGCGAAGATCGCCAAGCAGGATGAGAAGTTCATCATCAAGGGCGGGTACGTCGACGGCAGGGCCCTGGACGCCAAGGGCGTCGTGGCGCTGTCGATCCTGCCGGGTCGCGACGAGCTCCGTGCAACTTTCCTTGCAACTTTGCTCGCCGTGCCTCAAAACTTCCTCCGGCTTACTACGGCCGCTCAGCAGAATTTCGCGCTTCTGCTGGCCGCGCGCGAGCGAGCGCTGCAAGAGAGCGGAACAGACGGCGGAAAAGGCGGCGCAGGCACATAGGCGCGTGCGGCCGCTATTGGGATCATCGAAAACTGGACTGAACTGAACCTCCAAGGAGTATCGAGATGGCCGATGTGACGAAGGAACAGGTAGTTGACTTTCTCTCCAAGATGACTGTGCTCGACCTCGCGGGTCTGACCAAGGAGCTCGAGGACAAGTGGGGCGTCAAGGCGGCTCCGATCGCCGTGGCAGCGGCTGCTGGCCCCGCGGCCGGCGCGGCAGCTCCCGCCGCCGAGCAGACCGAGTTCACCGTCGTCCTCACGGACGCGGGCGCGAACAAGATCGGCGTCATCAAGGCGGTCCGGGAGGTCACCAACCTCGGTCTCAAAGAGGCGAAGGATCTGGTCGACGGCGCCCCCAAGACGGTCAAGGAAGGCGTCAACAAGGCCGACGCAGACGCGATCAAGAAGAAGCTGGTCGAAGCGGGAGCCAAGGTCGACGTCAAGTAGTCCGTTTCCCAAGACAGCTCAGCAGCAAATTCCTCAGATCACTTCCATAGAACACAACGGTCGAAGGTCAGCGCAGCCCCGAAATTGGGGAGGTGCCGACCTCCGGCCATCGGCCATTTCCGACGACGTCGACGGCGTCGGAGCTCGCCATTCCGCCAGCAGGTTCTTCAAGGAGACATTGTAGATGGGGTCTTCGGTCATTCAGAACAATTTCCGGGCGCGGAGGAGCTTTGCCAAGATCGGGAAGATCATTGATATCCCGAACTTGATCGACATCCAAAAGCAGAGCTACGAGAAGTTCCTCCAGAAGGACATCGCCTTCGAGAAGCGTGAAGACGTCGGCCTGCAAGGCGTCTTCAAGAGCGTCTTCCCGATCAAGGACTTCTCGGAGACCTCCTCGTTGGAGTTCGTCTCCTACAGCCTGGACAAGCCGAAGTACGACGTGGACGAGTGCCGCCAGCGCGGCATGACCTTCGCGGCGCCCATCAAGGTGATCGTGCGCCTGGTGGTCTGGGACACCAACGAAGAGACCGGGTCGCAGTCGATCCGCGACGTCAAGGAGCAGGAGGTCTTCTTCGGCGAGATCCCGCTCATGACCGACAACGGCACGTTCATCATCAACGGAACGGAGCGCGTCGTCGTCAGCCAGCTGCATCGCAGCCCCGGCGTCTTCTACGACCACGACAAGGGCAAGACGCACTCGTCGGGCAAGCTGCTCTACAGCGCGCGGATCATCCCGTACCGCGGCTCTTGGCTCGACTTCGAGTTCGATCCCAAGGACCTGCTCTACGTGCGCATCGACCGCCGCCGCAAGCTGCACGCGACGGTGCTGCTGCGCGCGCTCGGCTACTCGACCGAGGAGCTGCTCAACTACTACTACGACACCGAGACGGTGTTCCTCGAGGCGGGCAAGAAGTACGCGAAGTCGATCGAGTACGATCTGCTCCCCGGCCAGCGCGCCAGCCGCGACATCCGCCACCCGGACACGCGCGAGATCCTGGTCAAGAAGAACCGCAAGTTCACCAAGCTCGCCATCAAGAAGCTCAAGGACTCGAACGTCGAGCGCCTGTCGGTCGAGGTCTCGGACCTGGTCGGCAAGGTCGCGGCGACCGACGTCATCGACGAGGCCACGGGCGAGGTCATCCTGCAGTGCAACGAGGAGCTGACCGAGTCGAAGCTCGACGAGCTGCGCGAGCACAACATCGGGTCGTTCAAGATCCTCTTCATCGACAACCTCAACGTCGGCTCGTACCTGCGCGACACGCTCATCGCCGACAAGCTCCAGTCGCCCGACGAGGCGATCATGGAGATCTACCGCCGCCTGCGCCCGGGTGATCCGCCGACGCTCGAGACGGCGCAGAACCTGTTCAACAACCTGTTCTTCAACCCGGAGCGCTACGACCTCAGCAAGGTCGGCCGCCTCAAGCTGAACTACAAGTTCAAGCTCGACGAGTCGCTGGACAACACCGTCCTCACCAAGCGCGACATCCTCGAGACCATCCGCTACCTCATCGATCTCAAGAACGGCAAGGGATCGATCGACGACATCGACCACCTCGGCAACCGGCGCGTGCGCGCGGTCGGCGAGCTCATGGAGAACCAGTACCGCATCGGTCTGGTTCGCATGGAGCGCGCGATCAAAGAGCGCATGAGCATGTCGCAGGAGATCGAGACGCTCATGCCGCACGACCTCATCAACGCCAAGCCGGTCTCGGCGGTGGTGAAGGAGTACTTCGGGTCGTCGCAGCTGTCGCAGTTCATGGACCAGACCAACCCGCTGTCCGAGGTCACGCACAAGCGGCGTCTCTCGGCCCTCGGGCCGGGCGGTCTCACGCGCGAGCGCGCCGGCTTCGAGGTGCGCGACGTCCACGGTACGCACTACGGCCGTATCTGCCCGATCGAGACGCCGGAAGGTCCGAACATCGGCCTCATCGCATCATTGTCGACTTATGCGCGGGTCAATGAGTTCGGCTTCATCGAGACGCCGTACCGCAAGGTCGAGGGCGCGCGCGCCACCGACCAGGTCGAGTTCTACTCGGCGCTCCAGGAGGAGGGCCACTACATCGCCCAGTCGAACACCCAGATCGACAAGAAGGGCAAGTTCAACGACGACCTCATCTCCTGCCGGCACAACACGGAGTTCGTGATGTCGAAGCCGGAAGAGGTCACGTTGATGGACGTGTCGCCGAACCAGCTGGTGTCGGTGGCGGCGTCGCTGATCCCGTTCCTCGAGAACGACGACGCGAACCGCGCGCTCATGGGGTCGAACATGCAGCGGCAGGCCGTGCCGCTCATCCGCACGCGCTCGCCGCTCGTGGGCACCGGCATCGAGGGCATCGTCGCCCGCGATTCAGGCGTCACCATGGTGGCGCGCCGCGACGGCGTCGTCGACTCGGTCGACGCGTCCCGCATCGTCGTGCGCCCGACGCAGGAGACCGAGAGCGATCCGCTGTCGGCCAAGCCCGACATCTACAACCTGACCAAGTTCCAGCGGTCGAACCAGAACACCTGCATCAACCAGAAGCCGATCATCGAGCGCGGTGATCACGTCCACACCGGCGACGTCATCGCCGACGGACCGGCCACGGAGCGGGGCGAGCTGGCGCTGGGCGAGAACATCCTGGTCGCCTTCATGCCCTGGGGTGGTTACAACTTCGAGGACTCGATCCTGGTCTCGGAGCGCCTGACCAAGAACGATCACTTCACCTCGATCCACATCGAGGAGTTCGAGTGTGTCGCGCGCGACACCAAGCTCGGCAAGGAAGAGATCACCTGCGATATCCCGAACGTCGGCGAGGAGGCCCTCAAGGACCTCGACGAGTCGGGCATCGTGCGTATCGGCGCCGAGGTCAAGCCGCAGGACATCCTGGTCGGCAAGATCACGCCCAAGGGTGAGACTCAGCTGTCGCCCGAGGAGAAGCTGCTGCGCGCGATCTTCGGCGAGAAGGCCGGTGACGTGCGCGACAGCTCGCTGCGTGTGCCGCCGGGCGTGCAGGGCATCGTCATCAGCGCCAAGGTGTTCTCGCGCAAGGGCACGGAGAAGGACGAGCGCGCCAAGGACATCGAGGACCAGGAGAAGGAGAAGCTCCTCGCCGACCAGCGCGACGAGGTGAAGATCGTCTCCGAGTCGTACCACGCGCGCATGCGCAAGCTCCTCGTGGGCAAGACCACGTCGGTGCGCCTGGTCGACGACAAGGGCAAGGTCCTGTGCGCCAAAGGGCAGAAGCTCGAGAGCGCCACGCTCGACGAGGTTCCGCCGCGTTACTGGACGGAGCTGCAGGTCGAAGAGGCAGCCAGCAAGACCGAGGAGAAGATCGGTCAGCTCGCGACGCAGCTGCAGGAGGACATCAACGCGATCGAGCTGCTCTATCGCGACAAGATCTCGAAGCTCACCAAGGGCGACGAGCTCCCGCCGGGCGTCATCAAGATGGTCAAGGTCTACGTGGCCATCAAGCGCAAGCTGTCGGTCGGCGACAAGATGGCCGGCCGCCACGGCAACAAGGGCGTGGTCTCGCGGGTTCTGCCCGAGGAGGACATGCCTTACCAGTCCGACGGCACGCCCGTCGACATCGTGCTGAACCCGCTCGGCGTTCCGTCGCGTATGAACGTCGGGCAGATCCTCGAGACCCACCTCGGTGGGGCCGCGCTCCAGCTCGGCAAGCAGATCGAGGCGCAGCTCGAGCGCGAGTGGACCGGCGACGCTCTCCGCAACCGGATGAAGAAGATCTTCACCGAGGAGCATCACCAGAAGCTCTTCGATGAGCTCGACGACGACGGCATCAAGCGCGCCGCCATGACGTTGCGCGAGGGCATCCACCTGGCGACGCCGGTCTTCGACGGCGCCAAGGAGACCGACATCAAGGCGCTGCTGGCGCTCGCCGAGCAGTCGAGCAACGGGCAGGCGACGCTGTTCGACGGCAAGTCGGGCGAGGCGTTCGACCACGACGTCACCGTGGGCGTGATGTACATGCTCAAGCTGCACCACCTGGTCGACGACAAGATCCACGCGCGGTCGATCGGGCCGTACTCTCTGGTCACCCAGCAGCCGCTGGGCGGCAAGGCGCAGTTCGGCGGTCAGCGGCTCGGCGAGATGGAGGTCTGGGCCATGGAGGCGTACGGCGCCGCCTACGGCCTGCAGGAGTTCCTGACCGTCAAATCCGACGACGTCATCGGCCGCACCCGGATGTACGAGGCGATCGTCAAAGGCGAGCACGTGCTCGAGTCGGGCTTGCCCGAGTCGTTTAACGTGCTATTGAAAGAGCTGCAATCGCTGTGCCTGAACGTCGAGCTCATCGAGGACCCGAACGCGCCTCGCAAACAGGAGTCGACGCTCGAGCTGATGGCGCGAGAAGTCGCCGCCAAGGTCAGCGCCAGCGCCAGCGCCTCCACGCCGCCAGCCCCGGCCGCGCCGGCCGAGCTGGGGGGCGAGTAAAGCTATGAACGTGTTCGCTACGGGAAAGGTGGCATCGTGAAAGACATTTTCAACTTCTTCGAGAAGCCGAAGGATCCGCTCTCGTTCTCTGCGATCCGCATCTCGCTGGCGTCGCCGCTGAAGATCCGCGAGTGGTCGCACGGCGAGGTGAAGAAGCCGGAGACCATCAACTACCGCACCTTCAAGCCCGAACGCGACGGCCTGTTCTGCGCCAAGATCTTTGGCCCAGTGAAGGACTACGAGTGCAACTGCGGCAAGTACAAGCGCATGAAGCACCGCGGGATCGTGTGCGAGAAGTGCGGCGTCGAGGTCATCCAGTCCAAGGTGCGCCGCGAGCGTCTCGGCCACATCAACCTGGCCACGCCGGTCGCGCACATCTGGTTCCTGAAGTCGCTGCCGTCGCGCATCGGCAACCTGCTCGACATCACGCTCAAGGATCTCGAGAAGATCCTCTACTGCGAGTCGTACGTCGTCGTCGACCCGAAGGAGACCGGTCTGCAGCGTGGCGAGCTCCTCACCGAGGAGCGCTACATCAAGGCCGCCGAGGAGTTCGGCGACGACGCGTTCGTCGCCGGCATGGGCGCCGAGGCGATCCGCGAGCTGCTTCGTCAGATCGACATCAACTCGCTCTCGGAGCAGCTGCGCGCCGAGATGAAAGAGGCGACGTCGGAGGCCAAGCGCAAGAAGCTGTCGAAGCGCCTGAAGGTCGTCGACGCGTTCCGCGAGTCGGGCAACAAGCCCGACTGGATGATGCTCGAGGTGATCCCGGTCATCCCGCCGGATCTGCGCCCGCTCGTGCCGCTCGACGGCGGCCGCTTCGCGACCAGCGATCTCAACGATCTCTACCGCCGCGTCATCAACCGCAACAACCGGTTGAAGCGGCTGCAGGAGCTCAACGCTCCCGAGATCATCATCCGCAACGAGAAGCGCATGCTGCAGGAGGCGGTCGACGCGCTGTTCGACAACGGCCGCCGCGGCAAGACCATCACCGGCCCGAACAAGCGGCCGCTGAAGTCGCTGTCCGACATGCTCAAGGGCAAGCAGGGCCGCTTCCGCCAGAACCTGCTCGGCAAGCGCGTCGACTACTCGGGCCGTTCGGTCATCGTGGTCGGTCCCGAGCTGAAGCTGCACCAGTGCGGCCTGCCCAAGAAGATGGCGCTCGAGCTGTTCAAGCCGTTCATCTACAACAAGCTCGAAGAGCGCGGCCTGGTCACCACGATCAAGAGCGCGAAGAAGCTGGTCGAGAAGGAGCGTCCCGAGGTCTGGGACATCCTCGAAGAGGTCATCAAGGAGCACCCGATCCTCCTCAACCGCGCGCCGACGCTGCACCGTCTCGGCATCCAGGCGTTCGAGCCGGTGCTGATCGAGGGCAAGGCGATCCAGCTGCACCCGCTGGTCTGCGCGGCGTTCAACGCCGACTTCGACGGCGATCAGATGGCGGTCCACGTGCCGCTGTCGCTCGAGGCGCAGATGGAAGCGCGCGTGCTGATGATGTCGACCAACAACATCCTCTGCCCCGCGAACGGCCGCCCGATCATCCTGCCGTCGCAGGACATCGTGCTCGGGCTCTACTACATGACGCGCGAGCGCCTGTTCGCGCGCGGCGAGTACCCGCACGCCAAGGGCGACGGATCCAAGGTCGAGAAGACCGACGTCAAGGCGGAGAAGATCACCGTCACCAAGATGCACGGCGTGTACGCCTCGCCCGAGGAAGTGCGCATGGCGTACGACCACGGCGAGCTCGACCTGCAGGCGGCGATCCGCGTGCGCACCGGCGGCGAGCTGGTGGCGACGACGGTCGGCCGCGTGCTGCTCTACGAGATCGTGCCGAAGCAGCTGCCGTTCAAGATCGTCAACCGCGTCATGGGCAAGAAGCAGCTCGGCGATCTCATCGACAGCTGCTATCGCGCCTGCGGCCAGAAGGAGACGGTCCTGCTCGCCGACAAGCTGCGGTCGCTCGGGTACACCTACGCGACCAAGGCCGGCATCTCGATCTGCGTCGACGATATTCAGATCCCGGCGCGCAAGATCGAGCTGCTCGAGACGCGCAGAAGGACGTGCAGGAGATCGAGGAGCAGTACACCGAAGGTCTCATCACCGACGGCGAGCGCTACAACAAGGTCGTCGACATCTGGGCGCAGGTCGCGGAGCAGATCGCCGAAGAGATGATGAGCGAGATCGGCAGCGAAGAGCTGGTCAACGACGAGACCGGCGAGAAGCGGCGCAGCCCGTCGTTCAACCCGATCTACATCATGGCCGACTCGGGCGCGCGTGGTTCGGCGCAGCAGATTCGTCAGCTGGCCGGCATGCGCGGCCTCATGGCCAAGCCGTCGGGCGAGATCATCGAGACGCCGATCACCACGAACTTCCGTGAGGGTCTCTCGGTGCTCCAGTACTTCATCTCGACGCACGGCGCCCGCAAGGGTCTGGCCGACACGGCGCTCAAGACCGCGAACTCGGGGTACCTGACGCGCCGTCTCGTCGACGTCGCGCAGGACTGCATCATCGCCGAGTACGACTGCGGCACCATCGACGGCATCGAGCTCGGCGCCGCTCGTCGAAGGCGGCGAGATCATCGAGAAGCTCGGCGACCGCATCCTCGGCCGCGTCGCGGTCGAGGACATCGTCGATCCGTACACCGGCGAAGTGCTGGTGCAGAGCAACGAGGAGATCACCGAGGACAAGGTCCGCATCATCGAGGACGCCGGCATCGACCGCGTCAAGATCCGCTCGGTGCTCACCTGCGAGACCCGTCGCGGCATCTGCGTGCTGTGCTACGGCCGCGACCTGGCGCGCGGTCACATGGTGAACATCGGCGAGGCGGTCGGCGTCATCGCGGCGCAGTCGATCGGCGAGCCGGGCACGCAGCTGACGATGCGCACGTTCCACATCGGCGGCGTCGGTCAGGTCCGCACCGAGCAGTCACAGCTCGAGGCGCGCTACGACGGCGTCGTCCAGCTGGAGAACACCGACGTCGTCAAGCGCGAGAAGATCTGGATCGTGATGAACCGTCACGGCGAGATCGTCATCCAGGACGAGACCGGTCGCGAGCGCGAGCGCTACGGCCTGACCTACGGCGCCAAGCTGTTCTTCGGCGAGGGCGACGCGGTCAAGCAGGGCCAGCTCCTGTCGGAGTGGGATCCGTTCTCGATGCCGATCCTCACCGAGGTCTCGGGCGTCGTGAAGTTCGGCGACATCATCGAAGGCGTCACCATGAACGAGCAGCTCGACGAGGTCACCGGCCTGTCGCGCAAGAGCATCACGGAGTCGAAGGACGCCGAGCTGCGGCCGCGCATCTCGCTCAAGGACGACGACGGCAAGACGCTGAAGATTCCGAGCGGCGAGAACGACGCGCGGTACTTCCTGCCGGTCGGCGCGAACATCGCGGTGTCGGAAGGCGACCGCATCGAGGCCGGCGACATCATCGCGCGGATCCCGCGCGAGACCACGAAGACCAAGGACATCACCGGCGGTCTGCCGCGCGTCGCCGAGCTGTTCGAGGCGCGCAAGCCGAAGGAGCACGCCGTCATCGCCGAGATCGACGGCATGGTCAGCTTCGGCAAGGACACCAAGGGCAAGCGCAAGGTGCTGATCACGCCGGACAAGGGCGACGCCAAGGAGTACCTGATCCCCAAGGGCAAGCACCTGTCGGTGCGCGAGGGCGACCAGATCAAGGCCGGCGAGCCGCTGATGGACGGCGCGGCCAACCCGCACGACATCCTCAAGGTGCTCGGCGAGAAGGCGCTGGCCAAGTACCTGGTCGACGAGGTCCAGGAGGTCTACCGACTCCAGGGCGTCAAGATCAACGACAAGCACATCGAGACGATCGTGCGGCAGATGCTGCGCCGCATTCGCGTCATCGACGTGGGCGACACGGACTTCCTCGTCGACGAGCACGTCGAGAAGTACGTCTTCGAGGAGGAGAACGAGCGGGTGATGGCGAAGGCGGCAAGCCCGCGCAGGGCGAGCCGCTGCTGCTCGGCATCACCAAGGCGTCGCTCTCGACCGAGAGCTTCATCTCGGCGTCGTCGTTCCAGGAGACCACCAAGGTGCTCACCGAGGCGGCGATCAGCGGCAAGGTCGACTACCTGCGCGGCCTCAAGGAGAACGTCATCATGGGCCGGCTCATCCCGGCGGGCACCGGCCTGGCCGCCTACAAGCGGCTCTCGGTTCACGTCGACGAGCCGACCGCCGAGGAGCTCGCGGCGATGCCGCCGCCGCCCCCGCCCGCGGTCGCGGCGGTGGCGTTGAATCCCGACGAATAGTTCGGGTATCTTCCGGACGTCCCAACGGCGCGGGGAGGGACCTGGTTCCTCCCCGCGGTTTTGCTTTCCCCCCCAGACCTTCGGAAGGATCGGCATGCGTACGACGAAAGTGAGACCGGCCCAGGCGGCCGGTGCCTTGATGGTGTTGTCGATGCTCGCGGCGGCCTGCGTGTCCCCGGGGCCAGCGGAGCCGGAGAACAAGTCGGCGCCGGCGGCGCCTCTACCGGAGCCGCCGCGCGCGGCGTTCCAGGTCAACACCGCCGCGCACTACAACCTGATCGCCGTGGGCGCGGCCGGCAAGTGCGTGCAGCCGGCGGGGCAGAGCAACGCCACCGGCATGCGATTGCAGATCGCCGCTTGCGACGGGTCGAAGGCGCAGCAGTATCGCCTGCAGTCGCTGCCGGGAAACTACGTCGCGATCGTGAACATGGTGAGTGACATGTGCGTGGACGTTGCCGGCGCCTCGATGGACAACGGCGCCAGCATCGTCCAGTACGCCTTGCCGCAGCGGCACGAACCAGCAGTGGGTGCTGGCCGACGCGCCCGAGGGCAACCTGCGCCTGGTGGCGCGCCACAGCGGCCGGAGCCTGGACGTCCAGGGCGCGGTCAGCAACGAGGGCACCAACCTGATCCAGTGGCCGTGGTCGGGCGACGCCAACCAGCGTTTCAAGCTGGCCTTGGCCAAGGATGTGCCCGATGGCGGCGCGGCCGCAAAAGACGTCGGCGCGGCGGTCGCGGCCAAGGGCAAGGAAAAGGACAAGGGCGGGGCGGCGGCGAAGAAGAAGAAGACGGCGGCGAAGTAAGCGCGAGCTCGCGCTTGGTCGGGGTGAGGAGGTCCGGGCCGACCTCAGCGCGCGGGTGCCTCGCTCTCCGGCCACAACCACGCTGCCCCTCTCACGCCGCTGGCGTCGCCGTGCTGAGCGCGGACCAGGCGGGTGCGCAGGTCCTTGGCGGCGGTGAAACGCTCCCAGAGCTTGGGGACGTTCTCGAAGATGCGCGGGTTGTTCGACACGCCGCCGCCGAGCACGATCACGTGCGGATCGAGCAGGTTGATCACGCCGGCGAGGGCGCGCGCGAGCCGGCTCTCGTAGACGTCGAAGGCCCGGTTGGCGATCTCCTCGCCGGCGGTTGCGCGGCGGCCGACCTCGGGCGCGTCGAGCTCCGCGCCCCCGAGCGCGCGGTAAGCGCCCGCCAGGCCGCGGCCCGACACGAACGATTCGATACAGCTGGGGCGGCCGCAGAAGCAGACGTAGGGCGAGCGCTCGTCGTCCTCCGCTCCTTCCGGGCCCAGGCCAACAAAGGGCAGGGTGGTGTGGCTCCACTCGGCGGCGGCGCCGTTGGCGCCGTTGAGCACGCGGCCGTCGATCACGATGCCGCCGCCCACGCCCGTCCCCAGCGTGGCGCCAAACACGACGTCGATGCGCCCGGGCGAGCTCGGCCGTCCCGCGCGCGCGGCGGCGCCGTCGGTGGCTTCGGACAGCACGAAGCAGTTGGCGTCATTGTCGACGCGCACCGGGCGCCCGGCGACCTGGACAGGTCCTGGTCGACCGCCTTGCCGTTCAGCGACGCCAGGTTCGAGTTCAGGATCCGTCCGGTCTCGGGCGACAGGAACCCGGGCGTGCCGACGCCCACGCTGCAACGCGCGCCGGCACGCGTCTCGAGCTCGCCGATGAGCTTCGCGACCGCCGCCAGGAACGTGTCGTACGCGTCGTCCTCCCGCGGCGTGGGCACCCGCACCCGCGCCAGCTCCCGGCCCTCCCGGTCCAGAACGATTCCTTCGATCTTGGTTCCGCCGACATCGACTCCGATTCGCATGAACGGCACTTTACCGTTGCCGGCGAGGTTGCCAAAATGAGCGCTGTAGGATGAAATGACGCGCTTGCTTACCCCCCGGTTTTTTCGTTCGGCGGCGTGGATTCTCGGTGTGCTCGCGACGTGGCTTTCGCCCACGGGCTCCGCGCGCGCGCAGCAGATGTGCCAGACGCTGCGCTACACATTCCAGCCCGACTGCCTGCAATCGCCCAATCACCCGGGCACGTGCCGGCCGGTGCTCTACCAACCCGACCCGACCGATCCGACCAAGGACAGCAAGACCATCGATCGCCTCGACCTCGGCCCGCAGATCGCCGTCTGGGTCGAGAGCGCGGATGGCTCCGCGTTCATCGACACGCTGATGGTGACCAACCAGGTGGGTGCGCGCGGCATCGGCAATCGTCCCGGGATCTCGACCTTCGTGTCCAGCCCGAAGTTCCCCTACGGCAAGCGGCAGATGGCGCTGCCCATCTGGGCCCACGCGCGCGGCAAGCTCTATCCGACGGTGGTGTTCCAGGACGTCGACACCCGGGGCAGCACCGGTGCTTGCAGCGGCGAGGCGCGCATCGGCTTTCACGAACCCTGCTCGTCGCCCGAGCCTTTCTACTGCCGGCCGCTGATGGCCACCGAGATCGTCGACGCCATCACCTGTCCCTCGGCGCTGTTCAACAGCTCGAAGGGGCACTTCGACATGTCGGTGCCAGTCGTACTACCCGCCGCGCAACGATCTCGGCAGCAATCCGATGAACTTCGTCTCGCGCGACTGCGACCTCGTCAACGATACGCTTCCCGGCTGCACGATCGACTCGGAGAAGTACGCGAACGACCCGACCGTCGGGAACGATCTGGACGCGGTCGCGCAGGCGACGCCGGTCTATGGCGCGCCCTACAGCGGCACCTGGGCGATCCCGTCGACGCTCGCGGCCGGCGACTATGCGGTCTGGATCGAGGTCAACAAGGAGTTCGACAGCAACACCGCCCACAACGGGATGACGCACCCGTCGGCGTTCGACAATCAGGGTCTCTCGTCGTACGGCCTGTCGGGGAACTTCGGCCAGCCGTCGGTGGTCTACCGCGCGCAGATCCGGCTCGACGCCACGACCATGAACGCCACCGGCAGCGCCGACCAGATCGAAGGCTACAGCGACTGGACGGGCTCGAGCGGCGTCATCATGCCGCCCGACGCGACCATCACCACCGGCATGCCCGGTACGGGTGAAGGGCGGCTCATGGAGATCTCAGGGCACCGCCGGCGCTGGCCGCCTGCTGGTGTCGCTGGAGGGCTGCTCGCCTGTCGTCTGCGACCCGCCGCCGCCCGGCGCCGGGGATGGTCTCGAATCTGCGGGTCGAGCCGCTGGATGTCACCGCGACCACCGCGATCGTGCGATTCAGCAACGCTAGCGCTGGCGGCGCGGCAGTCAGCGGCTACGAGATTCGCTACGTCGCCACCGACTCCACGACGCTGACCCCCGACGAGTTCTCGCAGGCGACGCGCGTGGCGCAGGTGCAGCCTGGGTCAGCCCGATACCGATGCGATCGTCACGCTCGATAGCCTGAAACCGAGCACGCATTACTTGGTCGGTATCCGATCGCAGGGGCCCTGCATGGGCGCGTCGGACATCGCTCTCACCGCCTTTGTCACCCCGGCCCAGAAGTTCACCCAGCTATCGGGGTGCTTCGTCGCCACCGCCGCCTACGGGTCGGAGATGCAGCCCCAGGTGGCGGCGCTGCGGTCGCTGCGCGACACGCTGCGGCCGCGCAGCGGGCTGGTCGCGGCGGCGGTCGATCTCTACTACCGGTCGGGCCCGGCTGCGGCCGCGGTGATCGCGCGCAGCGAGACGGCTCGGACGCTGGCGCGGCGCCTGCTCGCCCCTGTGGCGGAGCTCGCCAAAGTGGCGGTGACCGCCGACAGCGCTGAGGCGTTCATGAGTCGTCGAGCGGCTACGCTCATAAGCCGTTGACTTTCCGATCGACCTCCCTATAATCCGCCCTTCCTGCGTCAGCGGTCTGCCCTCGGCTGGGCGCGCGCGGGGCGAACAGAGTCAGCAACAAGCGAGTTTTCAGCAGGTTTTTTCTCATCGAGGTTCTCTTTCGAGCATGCCCACCATCAACCAGCTTGTGAAGTTCGGCCGCGACGCGGTCCGCAGAAAGACCAATTCGCCGGCGCTCAAGGCCTGCCCTCAGCGGCGGGGCGTCTGCGTGCGCGTGTACACCACGACCCCCAAGAAGCCGAACTCGGCCTTGCGCAAGGTCGCCCGCGTGCGGCTCACCAACGGAATGGAAGTGACGACGTACATCCCGGGTGAGGGCCACAACCTGCAGGAGCACTCGGTCGTGCTGATCCGTGGCGGCCGCGTCAAGGATCTGCCCGGCGTTCGCTATCACATCATTCGCGGCACGCTCGACACCTCGGGCGTCACCAACCGTCGCCAGGGCCGTTCGAAGTACGGCGCGAAGCGCCCCAAGTAACTAAAAGCAGCCAAGAAGTAGCCAAGAGGACAGAGGAAGATGCCACGCAAAGGCGAAGTACCGAAGAGGAAGCCGCTTCCCGATCCGAAGTTCACCGATCAGGCGACCGACACGCGCCGCCGGGTCACGAAGTTCGTCAACACCGTCATGGAGTCGGGCAAGAAGGCGGTTGCCGAGCGCATCGTCTATCGCGCCTTCGACATCGTCGCCGAGAAGGCCAAGGAAGATCCGGTCAAGGTCTGGGACCGCGCCCTCAGTAACGTGCAGCCCAAGGTCGAGGTGAAATCCCGCCGCGTCGGCGGCGCCACCTACCAGGTGCCGGTCGACGTGCGGCCGGAGCGCGCCATGGCGCTCGGCATGCGCTGGATCATCAAGGCGGCACGCGAGCGCTCCGACGGTCGCACCATGCAGGAGAAGCTGGCGGGCGAGCTGCTCGACGCTTCGGCCAACAAGGGTAACTCGGTCAAGAAGCGCGAAGATACGCACAAGATGGCGGACGCCAACAAGGCGTTTGCGCATTACCGCTGGTAGGTACAAGTTACCGCCCCGCGGAATTCGAAGCAGTAAGGCAAGACAGGAGCTCGGGAACAGTTCAGAAAATAGGGTGAGACGATCAGGGCAGCGGCCTCCAGCCTGAAAGGGTGAGCTGAGCGGCCTTCGCGGGAACGCCCGGAGAAGGACGCGTTGGAACCTCCCTCCAGCCTGGCACCATCGCCTCGACGACATTCTCGCCCGCAAAAACGGAAGCAACGGACCTGGCGCGTCGCCAGACGGAGGAGCCACTGATGGCTGCCCTGCTCTGGTCGAAGCGCCTGCGCGTTGGAAAGGTGCTCGGAAAGTCGTGGCTCGGCAATTCCCCATATCTCAGACCCGGAACATCGGGATCATGGCGCACATCGATGCGGGGAAGACCACGACCACCGAGCGCATCCTGTACTACACCGGCGTCTCCCATCGCATCGGCGAGGTCCACGAGGGCACGGCGACGATGGACTGGATGGAGCAGGAGCAGGAGCGCGGCATCACCATCACCGCCGCGTCGACGGTCTGCTTCTGGCGCGACCACCGCATCAACATCATCGACACGCCCGGGCACGTCGACTTCACGATCGAGGTCGAGCGCAGCCTGCGCGTGCTCGACGGCGCGGTCGCGGTGTTCGACGCCGTGGGCGGGGTCGAGCCGCAGTCGGAGACGGTCTGGCGCCAGGCCGACAAGTACCGCGTGCCGCGCATCGCCTTCATCAACAAGTGCGATCGCGTGGGCGCCGACCCCGATCGCTGCGTCGAGCAGATCCGCGACCGGCTGAAGGCGCACCCGGTGGTCATTCAGATCCCCAACGCGCTCGAGGACGAGTTCCGCGGCGTCGTCGATCTGATCCGCATGCGCCTCGTCGAGTGGGTCGACGACAGCATGGGCGCGGCGTTCAGCGACGAGGAGATCCCCGCCGAGCTGCAGGCCGACGGCGGCAGCGGCGCGCCAGTCGATGATCGAGGCGATCGGCGAGGTCGACGACGAGGTCATGGGGGCCTATCTCGAGGGCAGCGCGATCTCCGAGCAGCTGCTGCGCGCGGCGCTGCGGCGCGCGACGGTCGCCGGCCACGCGGTGCCGGTGCTGGTGGGCGCGGCGTTCAAGAACAAGGGCGTGCAGCCGTTGCTCGACGCGGTCGTCGACTTCCTGCCGTCGCCGGTCGACATCCCGCCGGTCACGCGGCAAGGACCCCGACGGCGAGATCACGACGCGCATCGCGAGCGACGAGGCGCCGTTCTCGGCGCTGGCGTTCAAGATCATGAACGACCCGTTCGTCGGGCAGCTGACCTACTTCCGCGTCTACTCGGGCAAGCTCGAGGCGGGCGCGACGGTCTACAACGCGACCAAGGGCAAGCGCGAGCGCATCGGCCGCCTGCTGCGCATGCACGCCAACAAGCGCGAGGACATCAAAGAGGTCACCTGCGGCAACATCGCCGCGGCCGTCGGCCTGCGCGTCACCACGACGGGCGACACGCTGTGCGACGAGAAGGCGCCGGTGGTGCTGGAGCTGATGGACTTCCCGGCGCCGGTCATCGCCATCGCGATCGAGCCGAAGACGCAGGCCAACCAGGAGAAGCTGGGTCAGGCGCTGGCCAAGCTGGCGATGGAAGACCCGTCGTTCAGCGTCAAGACCGATCCCGAGACCGGGCAGACGCTGATCTCGGGCATGGGCGAGCTGCACCTGGAGATCATCGTCGACCGCCTGGTGCGCGAGTTCAAGGTCGAGGCCTACGTCGGCCGCCCGCAGGTCGCCTACCGCGAGACCATCACGCGCGAGGTCGAGGGCGAGGGCAAGTACATCCGCCAGACCGGCGGGCGCGGCCAGTACGGCCACGTCGTGCTGCGCGTCGGGCCGATGCCGTCGGGCAAGGGCGTGATCTTCGAGGACGCCACCGTGGGCGGCGCCATCCCGCGCGAGTACATCCCGTCGGTGGAAAAGGGCGTGCGCGAGTCGCTGGCGCGCGGCGTGCTGGCCGGCTACCCGATGATCGACATCCAGGTCACGCTGACCGGCGGCAGCTTCCACGAGGTCGACTCGAGCGAGATGGCGTTCCAGATCGCCGGCTCGATGGGCGCCCAGGCGGCGGCGCGCGACGCCGGCCCGGTCCTGCTCGAGCCGGTGATGGCGGTCGAGGTGCTGACCCCCGACGACTTCACCGGCGAGGTGATGGGCAACCTGGCGGCGCGCCGCGGGCGCGTCTCGGGCATGGAGGGGCGGGGCTCGGCGCAGGCCATCACGGCCGAGGTGCCGCTGTCGACGATGTTCGGCTATTCGACCGACGTGCGCTCGATGACCCAGGGGCGGGCCACGTACACGATGCAATTTGCGCGTTATGCACCGGTTCCGGCGCAGGTGACCGAGACGATGCTGGAGCGAATGCGCGGAGCATGATAGGAGTGCCCCGCGAAATCGCCGGGCAAGAGTGAGGAGCTGATCAGATGGCCAAAGAAAAATTCATTCGAAACAAGCCGCACCTGAACATCGGGACGATCGGGCACGTCGACCACGGGAAGACGACGCTCACGGCCGCGATCACCAAGGTGCTGACGAAGAAGGGATTCGCGAAGTTCCTGGCGTACGACCAGATCGACAAGGCGCCCGAGGAGCGAGAGCGCGGCATCACGATCGCGATCGCGCACGTGGAGTACGAGACGGAGAAGCGCCACTACGCGCACGTCGACTGCCCCGGCCACGCGGACTACATCAAGAACATGATCACGGGCGCGGCGCAGATGGACGGCGCGATCCTGGTGGTGTCGGCGCCGGACGGCCCGATGCCGCAGACGCGCGAGCACATTCTGCTGGGCCGCCAGGTCGGCATTCCCGCGCTCGTCGTGTACCTGAACAAGGTGGACATGATCGCGAAAGAGGACGCGGAGCTGCTCGACCTGGTCGAGCTGGAGCTGCGCGAGCTGCTGTCGAAGTACCAGTACCCGGGCGACACGACGCCGATCATTCGCGGCAGCGCGCTCAAGGCGCTGGAAGGCGACCCGGGCGAGCTGGGCGAGCCGTCGGTGCTGAAGCTGCTGGAGGCGTGCGACTCGTTCATCCCTGAGCCGAAGCGCGAGATCGAGAAGCCGTTCCTGATGCCGGTGGAGGACGTGTTCACGATCTCCGGCCGCGGCACGGTCGTCACGGGTCGCGTGGAGCGCGGGATCGTCAAGGTCGGCGAGGAGATCGAGATCGTCGGCTTCCGCGACACGACGAAGACGGTCGTCACGGGCGTCGAGATGTTCCGCAAGCTGCTGGACGAGGGCCGCGCGGGCGACAACATCGGGGCGCTGCTGCGCGGCACCAAGCGCGAGGAGATCGAGCGCGGGCAGGTGTTGTGCAAGCCCGGGTCGATCAAGCCGCACAAGAAGTTCAAGGGCGAGATCTACATCCTGAAGAAAGAGGAGGGTGGTCGCCACACTCCGTTCTTCAAGGGGTACCGGCCGCAGTTCTACTTCCGGACGACCGACGTGACGGGACTGGTCACGCTGCCCGAGGGCGTGGAGATGGTCATGCCGGGCGACAACATCAACCTGGACATCGAGCTCATCGCGCCGATCGCGTGTGAAGAAGGGCTGCGCTTCGCGATCCGCGAGGGCGGCAAGACCGTCGGCGCCGGCGTTGTGACCAAGATCCTCGAGGACGCTCCGGAAGTGAAAGCCAAGTGATGACACCCAAGATCAGAATCCGACTCAAGGCCTACGATCACCGGCTGCTCGATCAGTCGGCGGGCGAGATCGTCGACACCGCGAAGCGCACCGGCGCCCGCGTGGCCGGCCCGATCCCGCTGCCGACCAAGATCAACAAGTACTGCGTGCTGCGGTCGCCGCACGTCGACAAGAAGTCGCGCGAGCAGTTCGAGATCCGCACGCACAAGCGGCTGCTCGACATCCTCGAGCCGACGCAGCAGACGCTCGACGCGTTGATGAAGCTGGACCTGTCAGCCGGCGTCGACGTCGAGATCAAGACGTAAGCGGAGCCATCGCCATGCAGATCGACATCGTCAACATCGAAGGGAAGAAGGTCGGGGAGCTCGCCCTCGCCGACGCGGTCTTCGGCGCCAAGGTCAAGGACTACCTTCTCTGGGAGCTGGTCAAGGCGCAGCAGGCGGCCAAGCGCGCCGGCACGCACTCGACCAAGACCCGCGCCAACGTGCGCGGCGGCGGCAAGAAGCCGTACAAGCAGAAGGGCACCGGCAACGCGCGCCAGGGCTCGTCGCGCGCGCCGAACCACGTGGGCGGCGGCAAGGTCTTCGGACCGCACCCGCGCGACTACTCGTACACCGTGCCGAAGAAGGTCAAGCGCGCGGCGCTGATCTCGGCGCTGTCGCTGCGGGCAAAGGAAAAGAAGCTGGTCGTCGTCGACAAGCTCGCGTTCGACGCGCCCAAGACCAAGCGCCTCGTGGGAATCCTCAAGACGCTGGGCATCGCTTCGGCGCTGCTGGTCGATTCGAAAGAGAACAAGCACCTGTCGAAGTCGGCGCCAACCTCCCGTCGCACCGTTACCTGGCCCCCGAAGGCCTCAACGTCTACGACATCCTCCGGCACCCGGGCCTGGTGATCGCGGCCGACGTGGTCAAGCAGATCGAAGCGCGGGTCACTGCCGGGCCGGCCGCTTAGGAGTCATCGTCATGCGTTCACCAGAACAAATCATCAAGCGCCCGCTTCTCACCGAGAAGGGGACGTTCCTCAAGGAGACCGGCGGCAACGGCGGCGGCGTCGAGATCGATCCCGAGACCCTGAAGCCGCAGCTGCTCTTCGAGGTCGCCAAGGACGCCAACAAGGTCGAGATCCGGCACGCCGTCGAGAAGCTGTGGAACGTCGACGTCGTCGACGTGCGCACCGCGATCGTGCGCGGCAAGGAAAAGCGCATGGGCCGCTTCGTCGGCAAGCGGTCGAACTGGAAGAAGGCGATCGTGACCATCGCCGCCGGCCAAAACATCGAGTTCTTCGAAGGGGTCTAAGAGGTTCACCATGGGTTTGAGAACGCATAATCCGACCACACCAGGCAGCCGCGGGCGTGTCTCGCCGGATTTCGCCGACCTGACGCAGGGGAACGAACCGCTCAAGTCGCTGACCGAGCAGATGTCGCGCACCGGCGGTCGTAACCACTTCGGCCGCATCACCAGCCGCTTCCGCGGCGGTGGCCACAAGCGGCGCTTCCGGCTCATCGACTTCCGCCGCAACAAGCTGGGCGTGCCGGCCAAGGTTGCGAGCGTCGAGTACGACCCCAACCGCACGGCCCGCCTCGCGCTGCTTCACTACGTCGACGGCGAGAAGCGCTACATCCTGTGTCCCGACGGGCTCAAGGTCGGCGACACCGTGCTGTCGTCGCGCAACGCCGACATCAAGCCGGGCAACAACCTGCCGCTGCGCTTCGTGCCGCTCGGCACGACGATCCACAACATCGAGCTCAAGATCTCGGGCGGCGCGCAGCTCTGCCGCTCGGCGGGCGTCGGCGCGCAGCTCATGGCCAAGGAAGGCGACTGGGGCCAGGTGCGCTTGCCGTCGGGCGAGGTGCGCCGCGTGCACCTCGACTGCCGCGCCACCGTCGGCCAGGTCGGCAACATCGAGCACGGCAGCGTGCACATCGGCAAGGCCGGCCGCACGCGCTGGAAGGGCCGCCGCCCGCACAACCGCGGCGTCACCATGAACCCCGTCGATCACCCGATGGGCGGTGGCGAGGGCCGTTCCTCCGGTGGCCGCCACCCCTGCTCGCCGTGGGGCCAGCTGTCAAAGGGCCTGAAGACGCGCGAGAACAAGCGCACCGATCGCATGATCGTCAAACGGCGTGGCAAGAAGTCTTAAGGCGTAGGGAGCAAGGAGAACCATGGCTCGTTCAATTAAAAAGGGTCCCTTCATCGACAAGCACCTGATGACAAAGGTGGTCGAGGCTCAGCGCGTGAAGTCGAAGAAGGTCCTCAAGACCTGGTCGCGGCGATCGACGATCATCCCGGAGATGGTCGGCCTGACGTTCGCCGTTCACAACGGCCGCAAGTTCGTTCCGGTGTTCATCACCGAGAACATGGTCGGCCACAAGCTGGGCGAGTTCTCGCCGACGCGCACCTTCCACGGGCACTCGGGCGACCGCAAGGCGGCGTCCGGTCCGGGCGCGCCAGCGGCGGCGCCGGCTGGCGACAAGAAGTAACGCAATTGGTAGCCAAGGAGATCTGAGATGGCACGCGCAACTCTGAATCGCTTTCGCGAATCGCCCCGCAAGGTGCGGATGGTCGCCGACATGATCCGCGGGCGGTCGGTCGACGACGCGATGTCGATCCTGCGCCTGCAGCAGCGCAAGGCGGCCAGGATGCTGACCAAGGTGCTCGGCTCCGCGATCGCCAACGCGACCGAGAACGAGAAGGCCGACTCGGACAAGCTGGTGGTCACCAAGGTCAGTGTCGACTGCGGCCCGGTGCAGAAGCGCTGGATGCCGCGATCGATGGGCCGCGCCAACCGAATCAACAGCCGCACGTCGCACGTGACGATCGTCGTCGACGTGCCCACGGAATAACGAAGGAACGTTAGATGGGACAAAAAACACATCCGGTAGGGTTTCGGCTGGGCGTCATTCGCGGCTGGAGCTCGAAGTGGTACTCCGAGAAGGACTTCTCGAAGTGGCTGCATGAGGACCTGCGGCTGAAGAGGTTCGTGAAGCAGAAGCTCGGGCACGCCGGCGTCTCGTCGGTCGAGGTCGAGCGCGCCGCGAACAAGGTGAAGATCAACATCTTCACCGCGCGCCCCGGGATCGTCATCGGCAAGCGCGGCGCGGGCGTCGAGACGCTGAAGAAGGAAGTGCAGTCGCTGACCGCCAACGAGGTCTTCCTGAACATTCAGGAAGTGCGCAAGGCGGAGACCAACGCGCAGCTCGTCGCCGAGAACGTCGCGACTCAGCTCGAGCGCCGCGTCGCCTTCCGCCGCGCCATGAAGAAGGCGGTACAGACCGCGATGAAGTTCGGCGCGAAGGGCATCCGTCTGGCATGCTCGGGCCGCCTGGGCGGCGCCGAGATGGCGCGCTACGAGTGGTATCACGAGGGGCGCGTTCCGCTGCACACGCTGCGCGCCGACATCGAGTACGGAACCACCGAGGCGCACACCACCTACGGCGCGATCGGTGTGAAGTGTTGGATCTTCAAGGGCGAGGTTCTCCCCCAGCGCACAGCGCGCCTGGCGTAACCCAAAGGACGACGGATCATGTTGGCTCCCAAAAAGGTCAAGTGGCGCAAGCGCCAAAAAGGCAAGATGCGCGGCGTCTCCAAGGGCGCGACGACGGTCGTGTTCGGCGAGTACGGCCTGCAGGCCCTGTCGTGCGGTTTCGTGACCGCGCGCCAGATCGAGGCGGCGCGTATCGCGATCTCCCGCCACGTCAAGCGCGGCGGCAAGCTCTACATCCGCATCTTTCCCGACAAGCCCATCTCGAAGAAGCCGGCCGAGACCCGCATGGGTAAAGGCAAAGGCAACCCGGAAGAGTGGGTCGCCGTGGTGCGCCCGGGCCGCGTGATGTACGAGCTCGAAGGCGTGAAAGAGGAGCTGGCGCGCGAGGCGTTCCACCTGGCCGAGCACAAGCTGGCCGTGCAGACGCGCTTCGTGGGAAGAGAGTTGGTGCTATGAGCAAGGGCGTACGCGCGAAGGATCTTCGCGGCAACGAGCCGGCGGAGCTGAAGAGCACCGTGCGCAAGCTGGAGGAGGATCTCTTCAAGCACAAGCTGAAGAAGGTCACCAACCAGCTCGAGAACACCATGTTGATCCGCAACACGCGGCGCGATATCGCCCGCGTCAATACCGTGCTCGCCGAGCGGGTCCGGCAGACGGCCGCAGCGGCCAAAACGACGACGGCGAAGGAGAAATAGACGTGGCCAGTGAAGCCCAAGCCAGTGCAGCCCCGAACCCCCCGACGAAGAGTTCCGCGGGCCACTCCCATGCCGCCACCGGCGATGAGCGCGGCAAGATCAAGCGCCGCGAGCTCATCGGCGTCATCACCAGCGACAAGATGCAGAAGACGCGCGTCGTGCTGGTCGAGCGTCGCCTGTCGCACGCCAAGTACGGCAAGTACATGACCAGCCGCACGAAGTACAAGGCGCACGACGAGAAGAACGAGTACAAGGCCGGCGATCGCGTGCTCATCGTCGAGGCCCGCCCGCTGTCGCGCGACAAGCGCTGGCGCGTCGAGAAGCTGATCGAACGTCCGCAGGAAGCCTGAGCGGAAAGCGCGAGAGAGAAAACTCATGGTTCAAACAACTTCAACGCTGGACGTCGCCGACAACTCGGGCGCCAAGAAGATCATGTGCATCCGGGTGCTCGGCGGCACCAAGCGCAAGTACGCGTCGCTCGGTGACGTCATCGTGGTCTCGATCAAAGAGGCGATCCCCAACGCCAAGGTGAAGAAGGGTGACATCGCCAAGGCGGTCATCGTCCGCACCAAGAAAGAGGTCTCGCGTCAGGACGGCTCGTACATCCGCTTCGACGCGAACTCGGCGGTGCTGGTCGACAAGGACAACGAGCCGATCGGGACACGCATCTTCGGGCCAGTCGCGCGCGAGCTGCGCGCGAAGCGGTTCATGAAGATCATCTCGCTCGCCCCGGAGGTTCTGTGATGCACGTTCGCAAGGGCGACTCGGTCGTCGTGATCGCCGGCAAGGAGAAGGGGAAGCGCGGCCGCGTGCTGCGCCTGCTCACCGGGGCTGGTCGCGTCGTCATCGAGCGCGTCAACATGGTCAAGCGCCACACCAAGCCGAGCCAGCGCAACCCGCGCGGCGGCATCATCGAGAAGGAGGGCTCGGTCGAGTCGTCCAACGTCTCGCTGTGGTGCAACAAGTGCGTCGCCCCGCGCCGCGCGAAGGTTCAGGAAGCCGCCAAAGAAGGCAAAGGGACCGAGGGCCACGCTCAGAAGCGCCGTATCTGCATCAAGTGCGGCACGGTCTTCGAGACCTCGTAACGGTTAGCCAGGTACAAAGGATCGCTGCAAATGGCCGAGGAACAGAAAAAAGACGAGAAAAACGAGAAGGCGCAAAAAGGCGCCAAGCCGACGCTCACGCCCGAGCAAGAGGTCGAGGCGGCCGCCAAGAAGGCGGCGCGCGCCGAAGCCAAGGCGAAGGGTGGAAAGGGCGGCGGCAAGGGCAAGGGTGGCGGCTCGTCGCAAGAAGTCGCGCTGGAGCGGGTCAAGAGGCAGGGGCCGGCGCGACTGCGCAAGGTCTACGACGCCGAGGTCCGCTCGAAGCTCATCAGCGAGTTCAGCCTCAAGAACCCGATGGAAGCGCCCCGGCTGATGAAGATCACCATCAACATGGGCCTCGGCGAGGCGGTGACCAACCCCAAGGTGCTCGACGTCGCCGTCGAGTCGCTGAGCGCGATCACCGGGCAGCGTCCGGTGGTCACCCGCGCGAAGAAATCAATCGCGGTGTTCAAGCTGCGCGCCACCCAGAAGATCGGCGCGATGGTGACGCTGCGACGCGATCAGATGTACGAGTTCCTCGACCGTCTGGTCTCGTTCGCGCTGCCGCGCGTGCGTGACTTCAAGGGGATCTCGCCGAAGTCCTTCGACGGTCGCGGTAACTACACGCTCGGGATTCGCGAAGAGATCATCTTCCCGGAGATCAACTACGAGCGGCTCGAGAAGCCCAAGGGAATGAACATCACCTTCACCACCACCGCTCGCACCGACGAGCAGGGGCGCGCGCTGTTGCGTCACCTCGGAATGCCCTTCAGGAACTGACCATGGCGAAAACTGTAGATATGCACCGACCGACCCCCAAGTGGAGGGTGCGTCACAAGAACCGATGCAAGCAGTGTGGTCGCTCGCGAGCGTACCTCCGCAAGTTCGAGCTCTGCCGCATCTGCTTTAGGGGCCTCGCGCTGCGCGGTGATATCCCCGGCGTCATCAAATCGAGCTGGTAGGTGTCGCATGTCAATGACTGATCCCGTCGCCGACTTCCTGTCCCGAATTCGCAACGCCATCATGGCGCGCCACGCGGAGGTGATCGCCCCCGCGTCCAAGCTCAAGCTGCGCCTCGCCGAGCTGCTCAAGGCCGAGGGCTACATCGCCGGCTTCGACCTGCGCGACGATGAGGGCATGAGCCACATCGTCGTGCGCCTGCGCTGGGCCGATCCGCGTACCAACGCGATCACCGGCCTGCGCCGCCGCTCGCGACCCGGGCAGCGTATGTACGTCCGCCAAGATACGATCCCGAAGATCCGCTCGGGTCTCGGCATCGCGATCCTCTCCACGTCCCGCGGTCTCATGACCGATCGGGCGGCGCGCAAGGCCGGTGTCGGCGGCGAGCTGCTCTGCGAGGTTTGGTAAAAACGTCATGTCACGCATTGGTCGAAAGATCCTGCCGCTGCCCAAGGGGGTGACGGTCAGCAGCAAGAACGGCACCGTCGGCGTCAAAGGGCCGAAGGGCGAGCTGGCCAAGGTGTTGCCGTCGGGGATCACGTTCAAGATCACCGGCGACAAGCTCCAGGTCGAGCGGGCCGACGATTCGCGCGAGAACCGCGCGAAGCACGGCCTGATGCGCGCGCACCTGGCCAACATGGTCAAGGGCGTCACCGACGGCTGGACGCGCGAGCTGGAGATCAACGGCGTCGGTTACCGCGCCGAGGTCGCCAGCGACACGCTGACCATGGCGCTCGGCTACTCGCACCCGGTGGTGTTCAAGCTGCCGAAGGGCGTGGGCGCCAAGGTCGACAAGAACCGGATCGTCCTGACCGGCGCCGATCGCGACCTGCTCGGTCAGACCGCGGCCAAGGTGCGCGAGCTGCGCCCTCCCGAGCCATACAAGGGCAAGGGTGTGAAGTACGCCGAAGAGGTCATCAAGAAGAAGGTCGGCAAGGCCGGAGCCACCGGCTCGGGCGGCGGCGGCTAGCCGGGGCGCGCGCGGTCAACGTCACAACGTCAACGTCAGTCTAAGGATCGGACATGTTCTCCAACAGCAAGAACGACAGTCGAAAGAAGCGCCACCGGTCGATCCGCAAGCGGATCGAGGGCAGCACCGAGCGGCCTCGCCTGGCGGTGTTCCGCAGCTCGCGGCATATCTACGCCCAGGTCATCGACGACCTGTCGCGGAAGACCCTGGTCTCGACGTCGGACGTCGACGCGCCCAAGGATGCCACGGGCAAGAAGAAGGATCGCGCCAAGCAGGTCGGCGCTGCGATCGCCAAGAAGTGTCTCGAGAAGGGGATCGACAAGGTCGTCTTCGATCGGGCGGGCTACAAGTATCACGGTCGGGTCTCGGCGCTGGCGGACGGCGCGCGCGAAGCCGGGCTCAAGTTCTAAAGCGGCGGCAAAAGGAACCAGAATGGCAATCAATTACGAAGAGGTCGGCGAGCTCGTCGACAACGTGGTCTTCATCAACCGCGTGGCCAAGGTCGTCAAGGGCGGTCGCCGGTTCTCGTTCTCGGCGCTCGTCGTCGTGGGCGACCAGCGCGGCTACGTCGGCGCCGGCCTGGGCAAGGCCAACGAGGTCCCCGAGGCCATCCGCAAGGGTACCGAGCAGGCGAAGAAGAACCTGTTCCGCATCCCGCTCTCCGGCGGCACGATCCCGCACGAGGTCCAGGGTGACTTCGGTGCCGGGCGCGTGATCCTGCGCCCGGCCAGCGCCGGAACCGGCGTGATCGCCGGCGGCGCGGTGCGCCCGGTGCTCGAGGTGTCGGGTATTCAGGACATCCTCACCAAGTGCATCGGCACGTCCAACCCCCACAACGTCATCCACGCCACCATCGACGCGCTCCAGCAGCTGCGGAGCGCCGAAGACGCGGCCGCCCTGCGCGGCAAGCGGCTGGAAGAGATCCGGGAGTAGCCATCATGGCCAAGAAGCTGAGAGTCACCTTGATCCGCAGCGGCATCAACCGGCCGGAGACCCACAAGCGCACCATCCAAGGCCTCGGCCTGCGCAAGATGGGCAGCACCGTCGTGCTGGCGGACAATCTCGCCGTTCGTGGCATGATTCGCTCCGTTTCGCACCTGGTCCGGGTCGAATCGGCCGATTAGAACACTCCCTAACCAACCCTCACGCAAAGGTATCGTTCGAAATGGGAACCACGCTCCACACGTTGAAGGGCCCGCGCGGCGCGACCCGCAATCGCAAGCGCATCGGCCGCGGCCCCGGTTCGGGGACCGGCGAGCAGTCGGGCAAGGGCGTCAAGGGGCAGAAGGCCCGTACCGGCCATCACGGCGCGCGCCTCGGCTTCGAGGGCGGTCAGATGCCAATGCAGCGGCGCTTCCCGAAGAAGGGGTTCAAGAACCACTTCCGCAAGGAGGTCTTCGCCGTCAACCTCAAGGATCTCGAGGATCGCTTCCCCGCCGGGACGATCGACGTCGCGAGTTTGCACGCGGCCGGGCTCGTGCCGCGGACCTCGCACACGGTCAAGATCCTGGCCGAGGGTGAGCTCACCAAGAAGTTCATGGTCAAGGCCAGCGCGTTCTCGGGCGCGGCGAAAGAAAAGATCGAGAAGGCGGGCGGCACCGCTGAAGTGGTCGCCGGCTAGCTGAAAGAAGGGGAGCCCCATGGCGTCCGGTTTCCAAAATATCGGGAAGATCCCCGAGCTGAGAAAGCGGATCTTTTACACGATCACGCTGCTGGCCGTGTACCGCATCGGGGCGTTCGTCACGACCCCCGGTGTCAACCGCGCCATCATGGCGAAGATCGTGAATCAGGCGTCGGGGACGTTCCTCGGCCTCTTCAACATGTTCTCGGGCGGCGCGCTCGAGCAGATGTCGATCTTCGCGCTCGGCATCATGCCGTACATCAGCGCGTCGATCATTCTGCAGCTCCTGACCGTCGTGGTCCCCAAGCTGGAGCAGGTCCAGAAGGAAGGGGAGATGGGGCGGCGGCGGCTCAACCAGTACACGCGCTACGGGTGCGTGATCCTGTCGCTGATCCAGTCGTTCTTCATCTCGCGCTGGCTCGAGGGGAACAACCGCGCCTACGCGCAGTTCGGCCAGGTGGTCATCAACCCGGGCTGGGGCTTCCGCCTGCTGACCATGGTGTCGCTGACCACCGGGACGGCGTTCATCATGTGGCTCGGCGAGCAGATCACCGAGCGCGGGATCGGCAACGGCATCTCGCTGATCATCTTCGCCGGCATCGTCACGGACATGCCGGACGCAGCCGTGCGCATGTTCTCGAAGGCCAAGACCGGTGACATCACGGCGTTCGACCTGGCGGTCATCGGCGTGATCATCGTGCTGGTCGTCGCAGCGATCATCTTCTTCGAACGCGGGCAGAGACGAATACCAGTCCAGTACGCCAAGCGGGTCGTCGGGCGAAAGATGTTCGGCGGCCAGTCGACGCACCTGCCGCTCAAGGTCAACACGGCCGGCGTCATCCCGCCGATCTTCGCGTCCTCGATCCTGATGTTCCCGCAGCAGATCGCGTCGTTCGTGCAGACGCCCTGGATGCAGCGGATCTCCGAAGCGTTGCACCCCGGCGACTGGCGCTACAACACCATCTACGTCGCGCTCATCGTCTTCTTCTGCTACTTCTACACCGCGGTCACCTTCAACCCGGTCGACGTCGCCGACAACATGAAGAAGTACGGCGGCTTCATCCCGGGCATCCGCCCCGGCAAGGCCACGGCGGCGTACATCGACAAGGTGCTGACGCGCATCACCTTCGGCGGCGCGATTTACATCTCGACCATCTGCGTGCTGCCGTCGCTGCTGCACGAGAAGATGAAGGTGCCGTTCTACTTCGGCGGCACCGGGCTCATGATCGTGGTCGGCGTCGCGCTCGACACGGTCCAGCAGATCGAGTCGCACCTCATCACGCGCAACTACGAAGGATTCACCGGGCCGCGTGGTCCTCGCATCCGGGGGCGCGGCGCCCGGACTTCAGGCGCCCTTGGAAGCTGATTTTTGGGCGAGAGGCTCCTGCTCTTCGGTCCTCCCGGGGTCGGGAAGGGCACCCAGGCGCGCCGTCTGTCGGTTGCTTTTCACATCCCGCACGTCGCGACCGGCGACATCCTCCGGGGGGCCATCCAGTCGAACACGCCGCTCGGCCTGCGCGTCGCGGCCTTCCTGCGCGCCGGCCAGCTGGTCCCGGACGACATCATGGTCGAGGTCGTGACGCAGCGGCTGGCGCAACCCGACGCCGCCGGCGGTTACCTGCTCGACGGTTTCCCGCGCACCATGGCGCAGGCCGAAGCGCTGGGCGCGGTGCTGGCGACGCAGGGCGACCGCGGCAAGGTCGACGGCGTCCTCGTGATGGAGGGTCCGACCGAGGCGCTGGTCTCGCGCATCGCGGGTCGCCGCACCTGCGAAAGCTGCCAGTGGAGCTATCACGTGATCTCGCGCCCGCCCAAGGTCGAGGGCGTGTGCGATCGCTGCGCCGGCACGCTGATCCAGCGCGTCGACGACGCGGAGGCGACAGTGCGCTTCCGGCTCGACGAGTACGCGGCGAAGACCGCGCCGGTGATCGACTACTTCCGCACGCACGGCTGGCCGATGCTGCCGATCGACGCCATCGGCGACATCGATCAGGTCTTCGGCCGGATCTATTCAGCGGTGTTGTTGAGCTAGGACGGCGGAAATTCGATGTCGATTCGACTCAAGAGCGCCGGTGAGATCGCGAAGCTGCGCGAGGCCAACCTGATCGTCAACGACGTGCTCGACCTGCTCGAGGGCGCGGCCAAGCCGGGCATGAGCACCTGGGAGCTCAACGAGATCGCCGCGAATCGGCTGCGCCAGCTCAAGGCCGAGTCGGCGTTCCTGGGATATCACGGGTACCCGGCGGTGCTGTGCACGTCGGTGAACGAGGTCGTGGTGCACGGCATCCCGCGCAAGGATGTGGTGCTGAAGGAGGGCGACCTGCTCTCGATCGACTTCGGCGCCTTCAAGGACGGGTGGTGCGGCGATTCGGCGCGCACCGTGCCCATGGGCCAGGTCTCGAACGAGGCGGCGGCGCTGATCGCCGCGACGCGCGAGTCGCTGGAGCTGGCGATCGAGAAGTGCGTGCCCGGAAACCGCCTCGGCGATATCGGCTGGGCGGTGCAGTCGCACGTCGAGCCCAAGGGATATTCGGTCGTCCGGCAATTCGTTGGGCACGGCATCGGTCGCGCCATGCACGAGGAGCCGCACGTTCCGAACTATGGCGAGGCGGGCAAGGGCAAGCGCCTGTCGGCCGGCCTGGTGGTCGCCATCGAGCCGATGGTGAACGCCGGGACGCAAGAGGTCGTGATCAAAGAAGATGGCTGGACGGCGGTAACCCGAGATGGTAGCCTCTCGGCCCATTTCGAGCACTCCGTCGCGATCACTGACGACGGGCCGATCGTGCTGTCGCGGCCCTGAGTGTTGAATCTGTAGATCGCACGAGCATTTCGAGGTATTGGGAGCGTTCTCATGAAGGTACGGGCGTCAGTCAAAAAGGTATGTGTCAAGTGCAAGGTGATCCGCCGACGCGGTGTCGTGCGCGTGATCTGTGAGAACCAGCGGCACAAGCAGAGGCAGGGTTAAAAGATGGCTCGTTTGGCAGGCGTCGATCTTCCGCGTAACAAGCGCATGGAAATTGCGCTGACGTACATCTACGGGATCGGTCGCGCCAAGTCGCGCGAGATCCTCAAGGCCGCCGAAGTGTCGCTCGACAAGCGCACCGACGACCTCGACGACAACGAGACCCGGCGCATCCGCGAGGTCATCGAAGGCACGCAGCTCAAGGTCGAGGGTGATCTTCGCCGCGAGGTCTCCATGAACGTGAAGCGGCTCATGGACCTCGGTTGCCACCGCGGCTTGCGCCATCGCAAGAGCTTGCCGGTGCGCGGCCAGCGGACGCACACCAACGCGCGTACGCGCAAGGGCCCGCGCAAGGGGCAGATGATCAAGCGCAAGACCGAGACCGGCGCTTAGGCCGCCGGATTTCGTGAAGCGTAAAGCGTGAAGCAGCCAGCAGGCACGTAAAGGAACAGAATGGCGACGACTCCTACCGAGAACAAGCCCAAGGCGAAGCCGAAGGCCAAGAAGGTCCGAAAGAACATCCAGAGCGGCATCGCCCACATCACGGCGTCGTTCAACAACACGATCGTGACGATCACCGACGTCTCCGGCAACGTGGTCGCCTGGTCGTCGTCGGGTGTGAAGGGCTTCAAGGGCTCGCGCAAGTCGACGCCGTTCGCCGCGCAGCTCGCGGCCGAGGACGCCGGCCACAAGGCGATGGAGCACGGCATGAAGTCGCTGAGCGTGTACGTCAAGGGCCCGGGCTCGGGCCGCGAGTCGGCGCTGCGCGCGCTCGCCTCGACCGGTTTCAAGATCACGCTGATCCGCGACCTCACCCCCATCCCGCACAACGGTTGCCGTCCGCCCAAGCGACGCCGCGTCTGACAAGGAAGATCGTCTGAATGGCTAATTACTCAGGTCCCGTGTGCCGGCTCTGCCGGCGTGAAGACATGAAGCTGTTCCTCAAGGGGGACCGCTGCTACACCGACAAGTGCGGGTACGAGCGCCGCGCGTACGCGCCGGGCCAGCACGGCCAGGCACGCCGCCGCAAGATTTCGAACTACGGTTCGCAGCTGCGCGAGAAGCAGAAGGTCAAGCGCATCTACGGCCTCGCCGAGCGTCAGTTCCGCGGCTACTACCACAAGGCGATCCGCATGAAGGGCGTCGCCGGCGAGAATCTGCTCCAGCTGCTCGAGCGCCGCCTCGACAACGTCGTCTACCGTCTCGGTTTCGCGTCGGATCACGCCGAGGCGCGCCAGCTGGTGCGGCACGGTCACTTCCGCGTGAACGGGCACAAGGTGAACATTCCTTCGTTCCTGTGCCGGGCCAACGACACCATCGACGTCAAGGAAGCCTCGAAGAAGGTCACGCGCGTCCTGGAGAGCCTGGGCGCCGTCGATCGTCGCGGCGTCCCGAAGTGGCTCGAGCTCGACAAGGACGCGTTCAAGGGGCGGCTCACCAGCTTGCCGTCGCGTGAGGATTTGACTCTGCCGATCCGCGAGCAGCTGATCGTCGAGCTCTACTCGAGGTAGTTGTTTTTGCCCGGCGCCCCATTCAACGGCGACGGGCGACTCGTTTTTGGATTGATAGGAGACCGCAATGGCTACCGCTAGCACTCACACGACCGGGGGACAAACCGCCTACGTCACGCGCAACTGGCGCGATCTGATCCGGCCTCGCAAGCTCGAGGTCGAGGTCGACTCGCTGACGCCGACGTACGGCAAGTTCACCTGCGAGCCGCTCGAGCGCGGCTTCGGGACGACGATCGGCAACAGCCTGCGCCGCATCCTGCTGTCGTCGCTGCAGGGCTCGGCGATCACGGCGATCAAGATCGAGGGCGCGCTGCACGAGTTCACGACCATCCCCGACGTCGTCGAGGACGTGACCGACATCGTGCTCAACCTCAAAGAGGTCCTGGTCAAGTGCGTCGACGCCAAGCCGCGCATCGTGCGCATGGACAAGGACGGCGAGGGCAAGATCACCGCCGGCGACATCCAGATGTCCGACGGCGTCGAGGTGCTCAACCCCGACCACCACATCCTGACCTGCGCCAAGGGCGCGAAGCTGCGCGTGGAGCTGCACATCGGCACCGGCCGCGGCTACGTGCCCGCCGAGCGCAACAAGACGCCGCAGACGGCGTGGGCGTGATTCCGGTCGACTCGCTGTTCTCGCCGATCCGCAAGGTCAACTTCCAGGTGACCAACGCGCGCGTCGGCCAGCAGACCGACTATGACCGCCTGTCGCTGGAAGTTTGGACCAATGGCGCGGTTCGCCCCGAGGATGCCGTGGCGTTCGCAGCGAAGATCCTCAAGGACCAGCTGTCGATCTTCATCAACTTCGAGGAGGGCGCCGAGCCGACGCACGAGAGCTCGGTGTCGGAGGAGCAGCAGAAGCTGTCCGAGAACCTCTGGAAGTCGGTCGACGAGCTCGAGCTGTCGGTGCGCTCGGCGAACTGTCTGCAGAACGCCAACATCCGCTACATCGGCGAGCTGGTGCAGAAGACCGAGTCGCGAGATGCTGAAGACCAAGAACTTCGGCCGCAAGTCGCTGAAGGAGATCAAGGAGATCCTCTCCGAGATGGGCCTCTCGCTCGGCATGAAGCTCGAAGGCTGGCCCGGCGACGGCCCGCCCAAAAAGGCGTAGTCACGGGCCCAAAGGCCACGCGCTCGTAGCAACTCTCTGTATCTGGATCGGAAAAAGGCTGAGTTATGAGACATCGTAAAGCTGGGGTTCATCTTTCGCGCACGTCGGCGCACCGGAAGGCGCTGTTTTCCAATCTGGTCGCCGCGTTGCTGACCAACGAGCGCATCCGCACCACCGACGCCAAGGCCAAGGAGACCCGCCGGCTGGCCGAGCGGACCATCACCTGGGCGCGCCGCGTTGGCGACGTGCTGACCAAGAAGGTCGATCGCCGCACCACCGAGGAGTCGGCGCGCGTGGTCCACGCGGTGCGCATGGCGCGCCGGGTGGTGCGCGACCGCGGCGCGGTGCTGAAGCTGTTCGACGAGATCGCGCCCCGGTTCGAGGGTCGTCGCGGCGGCTACACCCGCATCGTCAAGCTCGGCCAGCGGCCCGGGGACGCGGCGCCGATGTCGTTGCTGGAGCTACTCCCCGACGAGAGCGGTCCGGCTCCGGCGCCGGAGACCCCGGCCAAGGGTGACAAGGGCGCCGGCAAGGCCGCCAAGCCCGCCGCGGAAAAGGGCGCCGAGGCCAAGGCCGCCAAGGGCGAGGGCAAGGCCCCCAAGGCCAAGGCCCCGAAGGCGTCCGCCGACTCGAAGGCGTCCGATCAGAAGACCTCCAAGAAGTAGTAAGAACTGGAGGCGCTTCGGCGCCTTCAGTTACGTCCGCGTTCTGACGAGTACCCTCTCCAACCGAGGACGATCCCCTCGGCCAGGAGAGACCTTTCATGAATTCAGGCGCTGGGGCGAGAGCTAAAGAGGACGGACAGAAGGGGGCGCGAGTCGCGGAGCGATTCGACCTCGAGGTGAAAGTCGACCTCGAGAGTGACCACAACTTCTATACCGGGCTCACCCAGAACATCAGCGCCGGCGGTGTTTTCGTCGCCACGCACCAGCTGCGCCGCATCGGTGACTACATCAAGCTGACGTTCTCGCTGCCGGGCTCGCCGGTGCCGATCAGCGTGAACACCGAGGTGCGCTGGATCCGTGAGAACTCGCTGCTGCACCGCTTCGACGGTTCGACCGGCATGGGCGTGCGCTTCATCGACCTCTCGCCCGAAGCCTCTGCCGCGATCCAGTCCTTTCTCGAGAACCGCGACTCGCTCTACTACGACGACGGCGACGAAGGCTAGCGCTCGCCGCGGGGGCCTTCTTCCGGTCCCCTCCGGGTCAGGGAGAGGGCAAGCCTTGCGAGCCGCGCCGCTCGCCGGTTGACTCCGCCGTCCCCTTTGGCGATAACGCCCGCATGGGTGATCCGGCGGGCGCGTTGCCGACGCTCGGGTGGGGGTCGGTCGCGATGTCGCTGGCGTCGCTCGGTGTGGTCTGCGTGCTGGCCTACGTCGCGCTCCGCTGGCTCGCGGGCCGGGGTGTCGGCCGCCCGACGGGCGCGATCAAGATTCTCGCACGCTGCCCGCTCGAGCCGCGGCGCTCGGTCTACCTGATCGAGACCGCCGGCCGCTGCTTCCTGGTCGGTGTCGGCGACGGGCCGATGTCGCTGCTCGCCGAGGTCGACCGCGCCACCGTCGCCGACGCCGCCGCATCGACGACGACCGCACCCCCGAAGGGCGCGTTCGCCGGCGTGCTGGCGCGCGTCCTCTCTCGCCCACCCGAGCCCAAGGGATGAACCGCCCGCTCGTGGTCTTCTTCGCGATGGCGGCGCTGTCGCTGGTGCCGTTCGCGTTGTTGATGACCACCTGCTTCGTGCGCGTCGCCGTCGTGCTGTCGATCTTGCGCAGCGCGATCGGCACGCCGCAGGTCCCGCCGACCCAGGTGCTCACCGGCCTGGCGCTGATCCTGACGCTCTTCGTGATGGCGCCCACCGGCGAGCGCATGTACCGCGCCGTCGAGCCGGTGCTGGACCTCGGCGCCGGCTCCGAGCTCTTGAGCGGCGACAGCGTGCACGCGCTCGGCGTCGCCGCCGACCGCGCCAAGGAGCCGCTGCGCGACTTCCTGCTCAAGCACGCCGACGCGCGCGACCGCGCCCTCTTCCACGGCCTGGCGCTGCGCCTGCGCACGGCCGCCGAGCGCACCGGCATCACCGATCGCGACCTGCAGGTCGTCGTCCCCGCGTTCGTCGCCTCCGAGCTGCGGCGCGCGTTCGAGATCGGCTTTCTGCTCTTCGTCCCGTTCCTGGTCGTCGATCTGGTGATCGCCAACCTGTTGCTCGCGCTCGGCATGCACATGCTGTCGCCGACGACGGTCTCGCTGCCGTTCAAGCTGCTGCTCTTCGTGCTCGCCGACGGGTGGCATCTGGTGATCCGCGGCCTCATCGAGGGCTACGTCTGATGTCGCCGCCGGGCGAGCTGGTCCTGCGCGTCGTGCGCGAAGGCCTGCTGCTGGTGCTGGTCCTCTCGGGTCCGCCGTTGCTGGCGAGCCTGCTGGTCGGCTTCCTCATGGGCGTGTTCCAGGGCGCGACCCAGATCCAGGACTCGACGCTGGCGTTCGTGCCCAAGCTGGTCGTCGTGCTGCTGACGCTGATCGCGATCGGTCCGCTGCTGGGCGCGCAGCTGGTTCGATTCACGCAGGCGATCTTCGTCGCCGTCGCCGGATTTCGCTGACGGGAAGAGCCTGGCGGGAGCCTCGAGCGTGGGTCCGGTCGAGGGCGGTGACATGGTGCAGGGGCTCGCGCTGGTGCTGGCGCTCGGGGCCGCGCGCACCGTCCCGATCGTCTGGCTGGTGCCGGCGTTCGGCGGCCGCGCGCTGCCGTTTCCCGTGCGCCTCGGCGTCGGCTTTCTCCTGGCGTCACTCGGCCTGCCGCACCTGATGTCGGGCGCGGCCGCTGCGTTGCTCCGCACGCCGGGCGTCACCTCCTGGCTCCTCGTCTTTGCGTTCGCGCGCGAGGCGCTGATCGGCGCCACGGTCGGGCTGGTGGTTTCGTTCTTCTTCCGCGCCGCCGAGGCCGCGGGTGGCCTCATCGACGTGCTGCGCGGCGCGAGCTTCGCGGAAGTTCTGGCCCCCGATACGGGCGCCCGCGCGAGCCCGCTGGGCGCGCTTTATTTGCTGCTGGCGACGGTGATCTTCCTCGAGCTCGGCGGCGTGGGGCGCCTGGCCGTCGCGCTCGAGCGCAGCTACGAGGCGCTGCCCCTCGGCGGCAGGCCGGCGGGGCCGTCCGCTGCCGGGCTGCCGGCCCAGCTCGAGCTGGTGCTGGTCGCTTCGGCGAAATTGATGGAGTCGGCGGTCGGCCTGGCGGCGCCCGTGCTCGTCGCGCTGCTGCTGGCCGACGTCGCGCTGGGCGTCGTGGGGCGAGTCACGCCGGCGCTGCCGGTCTACTTCGCGGCGATGCCGCTCAAGGCGGTCCTGAGCATCGGGATCGTGCTGCTGAGCCTGGCCGCGCTCGATGCCGCGCTGGTCGCGGGGTGGCCGGCCTGGCTCGCCCTCGCCGACCGCGCGTTGGGCCTGCATCCCCGCTGATTTCACCGACATGCGCGCCTCTCGCCGGGCGATTCAAGCATCGGACGGGTAGCGACGAGATGGGGATGTTAAACTCTGTCGAGAGGGGAGAGCACTTTGCCAGGCCGCCTCGGTTTTCACGTCGCACGTTTGTGGGGTCTGCTGGCGCTGTCGGTGGGGCTGGTGGGATGTGGCGACGTCAACGGCACCGATCCCTTCGCGGGCACCGTGATGTACGAGAGCGCCGACAGTAGCTACCACCTGCGATTGCTCGAGCCGCCCTGGATCCCGATCACCGTGCAGAGCCAGACGCTGTTCGTGGTTCCCTCGGCCTCGATCTCGCTCTCGGCGAAGACGGTGTCGGTGAACGACGCGCTCTACACGCTGCAGGTGACGCCGCGCCCGGGGAACGCCGCCACGGCCTTTCAGAACAGCGCCAGCACGCACACGCCGCCGTGGGATCTCAGCACGAAGCAGACGGTGGTCGCGACGGGCGGACAGTCGGGCGTCGACATCAGCTGGCAGGAGTCGGCGACGGTCTATCATCGTGAGGCGCACATCGACGGCGCGACCGCGAACAGCAGCTTCGAGCTGCTGTTCACGGGACCGCAGCCGCTCGCCGACGACGGGATGATTCTGCAGATGATCATCAGCTTCGGGCCAGGAGCGGGCAACTGACCCGGCGGCTGACAGCGGTTCGCGCCGCGGGAATCTGCCTGATCCTGATCTCCGCGGCCACGGCGGCGCGCGCCGCCACGCCCGGGGCCGACGACATCGACGATCCCAAGCTGGCGCGCCGGCTCAAGTCGCGCACGACGCTGGCCACGCCTGCCGATGCGTCGCCGGTCGCGGCCGCGCCGGTCGTCGCGCCACCCGTTGCAATGCCGCCGCCGCCGGCCGCCGCGCCCTCCATCGATGTTCGCGTCGCACCGGCCTCGTCAGCGCCGGCGAGCGGCGCAGCGGCCGCCGACGTCGTGGCGCTGGGCTCGCCGCCGGCCGGCACGACCGCGACCGCGCCACGCGACGCCGGCAAGACGCCGACCATCGGTATCGGCTATCGTCGCTTCTCGTTCGTGCAGATCGGCGCGACCGGATCGAGCAACGGCTCCGCCGCCAGCGAGCCGTTCGACAGCCTGTCGCTGGACTTCTACCCGATCTCGCGGCTGATTCGCCTGGGCTTCTCGACGCAGTACGGGTGGCAGAGCGGCCAGTTCGGGACCGGCAACGGCGACTACTTCGTCGCGGAGTCGGCGTCGCTGGGCGTGCAGTCCGCGGGCCCGGTGGTCACGCCCTTCGCGGAGGCCTTCGCGGGCGGCGGCTACATGCGGCGCTTCCAGTTCGATCGCACGGTGCCGACGGCCTACTGGCAGCTCGGCGTCGATGCGGGCGCCAGCTTCTTCCTGGGAGACGTCGGCTACGTCAGCCTGGCGCTCGGCTACCTGCATCCGGTGAACGGCTTCGTGAAGGAAACGTCGTTCACCAGCGTCTACGTCGACACCTGGTCGTTGAAGCTCGGGATCGGGCTTTAGGAAGAAGATCTCCGAAGCCCGAGGCCGCTCGGAAGGCCCTACCGCTTTGGCGATCGAATGCGTAAACTGCGCGTCCACTCGTTGCCCGGAGGACCCATGACTCGTGCTGCTCTGTTGCTCTTCGCCGTCTCCATCGTCATCCCGGCCACGGCGCTGGCGCAGGCGCCGGGGGCGCCGCCTCCGCTGCCGATGGCGGTCGATCTCAAGAAGGTGCCGGTCGGCTCCTGGGCGGAGTACGACATGACCGTGGGCCAGCTGCCGCCGATGAAGTCGCGCATGGCGCTGGTCGGCAAGAGCAGCGAGACCAACACGCTGGAGATGAGCATGCAGGGCGGGATGCTCTCGATGGCCGGCGGAAAGATGATCGTGCAGACCGTCGTCGACGCCGACCAGGGCAAGGACAAGCCGGTCAAGCGCGTGATCATGCAGATCGGCGACAACGACCCGATGGAGATGCCGGTCGACAGCAAGCAGCAGACGCAGTTTCACAAGCCCGACCCCAAGGCGTTCGTCAAGGAGGAGACGGTCAAGGTCGCGGCCGGCTCGTTCAAGGCCAAGCACTATCGCGAGAAGACGCCGAGCGGCGACGCCTTCGATTTCTGGGTCAGCTCCGACGTGCCGCCCTTCGGCATCGTCAAGGTGGATGCCGATCAGAAGCACGCCTCGGGACCAGCGCAGGGTCCGGTCCACTTCGAGCTGACCGCGCTCGGCAAGGACGCGAAGATGATCATCACCAAGCCGGCCAAGCCGTTCAACCAGGGGCAGATGGTCGGCCAGTTGATGGGTGGCGCCGGCAAGGGCTCGGGCGGCCTGGTGCCGCTCGACACGCCCAAGCCGGCGGCGCCGCCAGCCAAGTAGCGCTTCGAACGCGGCGGCGATGGCGGGCGCGGCGGAACAGCCGGCGTACGATCCGACACCGCGGCGTCTGGCCGAGGCGCGGCGTCGCGGCGACGTCGCGCAGAGCCGTGACCTGCGCGCGGCGCTGGTGCTCGCGGCGACCGGCGCGGTGCTGATCGCGTCCGCGCCGTCCATGGCTGGCCTGCTGCGCGCGTATGTCGTGAGGGCGATGGCGCTCGCGCAGGCGGCGCACGGCGGAGGCGGCGTGCGCGCGGCGGCGGTGCTCGGGTTCGACGCGGGCGTGCAGATGCTCGCAGCGCCGCTCGCGGTTGCCTTCGCGACTCCGATCCTCGTCGGGCTGGTGCAGACGCGCGGTCTCTGGATCGGCGCGCCGCGCGCGGATCTCGGGCGCCTCGCCTCGGGGTGGCGCGCGCGCGGCGTGGCGCTCGCGGGACTCGTGCGCGGGACGCTCGCGGTCGCGATCCTGCTCGCCGTCGCCGCGGCGACGCTGGGCCCGCTGCTGCCACGGCTGGCGCCGCTGGCGGGCGCGTCACCGGCGCGCGCTCTGGCCGTTCTTGGCGCCGTCGCACAGCGGCTGGGGCTGCGGTTGATGCTCGCGGCGCTGCTGGCCGGCGTCGCCGACGAGATCTGGGTCCGCGTGCGCCACCGCCGCCGGCTGCGCATGACCCGCTCGGAGATCGATCGCGAACGCAAGGAGCTGGAAGGCGATCCGATTCATCGCGAGGCGCGGCGGCGCGAACATCGGCGGCATCAGGGAGGCCTGGGCGCCGCGGCCGCCGCCGACGTTCGCGGCGCCGACCTGGTCGTGACCACCGGTGACGACGCGATCGCGGTCGCGCTGCGCTACGATCCGGACGGCGAGCGCGCGCCCGTGGTGGTCGCCGCCGGCAGGCGCGCGGCCGCGGCACGCGTGATCGACGACGCGCGCGCCGCCGGCGTCCCCATCGTCGGCGACGAAGCAACCGCGGCCGCGCTGGTCGCGCTCGCGCCCGGAGCCGAGATTCCGCCGACCACCTACGAGGCGGTCGCCGAGCTGCTGCGCCGGATCGGCGTTGGCCGCGCGGGCGCACGGCGTGAGATGCTGGTGCCGCCCGCTTGACCCATGGCGCTTCCGGCGACCGCACCTAGAATCATCGCATCAGGTATCAAGGAGAGACGATGTCCAGTTCCCCGAAAACCGTTCGCAAGGTGGTGCTCCCGGTCGCGGGTCTCGGTACGCGCTTCCTGCCGGCGACCAAGACCATCCCCAAGGAGATGCTGCCGATCGTCGACATTCCGACGGTGCAGCTGAACGTCGAGGAGTGCGTCGCCAGCGGCATCGAGGAGATCATCTTCGTCAACGCGCGCGGCAAGCAGTCGATCGAGGATCACTTCGATCGCTCGGCGGAGCTGGAGGCGCTGCTGGAGAAGCGCGGCAAGACCGCGGAGCTGGCGGCGCTGCAGCGCCTGACGACCATGGCGAAGTTCGTGTCGGTGCGCCAGGCGGAGGCGCGCGGCCTGGGGCACGCCGTGCTGTGCGCGCGCGCGGCCGTCGGCGACGAGCCGTTCGCGGTGCTGCTGGGTGACGATCTGCTCGAAGCGGAGCGCCCTGGGCTGCGGCAGCTCATCGACAACTTCGAGCAGTGGGGCCAGGGCGTCGTCGCGCTCAAGGAGGTGCCGCCCGGGCAGGAGCACCTCTACGGCATCATCGACGGCGACAAGGTCGGCGACCGCGACTGGCGGTTGCGCCGCCTGGTCGAGAAGCCGGCGCCCGGCTCGGCGCCGTCGCGGCTGGCGATCATCGGGCGCTACGTGCTGCCGCCGGAGATCTTCGACATCCTCGAGCAGACGCCGCCGGGACGGGGCGGCGAGATCCAGCTCACCGACGCGATGGCGGTGCTGTGCGATCGCCACGGCATGCACGGCCTCGAGGTCGAGGGGCGCCGCTTCGACGCCGGCGATCGCGCCGGCTACGTGCTGGCGGTGCTGTACTACGCGCTCCGCCGCACGGACATCGGCGCCGACGTGCGCGCGGGCGCGCAGCGCCTGCTCGACGAGCTCGGGCGCGGGTGAATCGTCGTCATCCGGAAACCCTGGGAGGGTTCCCGGACCCTCCCGCGGGACCGCTGCTCGAAGTCGCGGTCGCGCTGCCGGTGCGCGGCACGTACACCTATCGCGATCCGCGCGGCGCCGCGCCGGTGCCGCTGGGGACGCAGGTGGTGGTCCCCTTCGGCGCGCGCACGGTGACCGGGTTCGTGGTCGGTCACCCGGTGGCGGGCGGCGGCGCCGGCGATGTGGTGCGCGCGCCGGCGCTGGACGTCGAGGAGATCGTCGCCGGCATGCCCGCGTTCGACGACGAGATGATCGCGCTCTGCCGCTGGGCCGCCGACTACTATCAGGCCCCGCTGGGCGAGGTGCTGCGCGCGGCGCTGCCGCAAGGCGAGAAGGCGACCGCGATCCGCAGCGTGCGCCTGACCGAAGCGGGCCGGCGCGCGCTGCGCGCGGCAGCCCGGCGCTGCTGCCGGGCGAGGCGCCGCACGGCGATCGGCGTGCTCGCGGCGCTCGAGGCGGCCGGGGGCGCGTTGCCGATGAAGGCGCTGGCGCGGCTCGACGCGCGCGCGAGCGCGCACGCCGCGCGCCTGGCCGCGCAGGGGTTGGTCGAGGTCGGCGATCGAGGTTCAGGAGCGCAAGCGCCCCCGGTCGATCGCATTCGCGGTGCGCGTCGCGGGCGCCGAGCTCTCTGCGATTGCCTGCGCGCGCGCTCGCGCGTCGCGCGCTGGCCGACAAGCTCGCCGCCGAGCCCGACGGTGTGCCGGCGACGGCGCTCAGCGCGACGGAGCGCACGCACCTCAAGTCGCTGGTGACGGCGGGGATCGCGCGCATCGAGCACCGCGCGCCTCCGCCCGGCGCGGCGGCGTCCGCGCGGGGTCGATTCGGCGGCGGCCGGCGCGCTCGTGGCGACGCCGGCGCAGGAGACTGCGATCGCCGCGCTCACCGAGGCGCTGGCGCAGGGGTTCGCGACGTTCTTGCTCCACGGCGTGACCGGCTCGGGCAAGACCGAGGTCTACCTGCGCGTCATCGCCGCCGCGCGCGCCGCCGGCCGCGGCGCGCTGGTGCTGGTGCCGGAGATCGCGCTGACGCCGCAGCTGGCGTCGCGCTTTCGCGCGCGCTTCGGCGACGACGTCGCGGTGCTGCACAGCGCGCTGCCGCCGGGCGAGCGCCTGCGCGCCTGGCGGCAGCTGCGCGCGGGCGAGGTCGGCATCGCCGTGGGCGCGCGCTCGGCGATCTTCGCGCCCGTGCAGCGTCTGGGCGTGCTGGTGGTCGACGAGGAGCACGACGGCTCGTTCAAGCAGGACGACGGCTTTCGCTACAACGCGCGCGATCTGGCGGTGGTGCGCGCGCAGCGCGCGGGCGCGGTCGCGATCCTCGGCTCGGCGACGCCGTCGCTGGAGACTTACCAGAACGCCGAGGCCGGGCGGTTCCGGCGGCTGTCGCTGCCCGACCGCGCGACGCCGCGCCCGCTTCCGTCCGTCGAGATCGTCGACCTGCGCCGCCACCCGGTCGGCCCCGACGGCCTGCTGTCGGCGGTGCTGGCCGACGCCGTCGCCGCGAACCTGGCGGCGCGCGAGCAGACGATCCTGTTCCTCAACCGGCGCGGGTTCTCGACGGTGGTGCTGTGCCGCGCGTGTGGCCACGTCGTGCGCTGCGAGAACTGCGCCGTCTCGATGACCTATCACAAGGGCCGCGGCCGGCTGGTCTGTCACTACTGCGCGGTGACGACGCTGGTCCCGGCGCGCTGTCCGGGCTGTTCCTCACCGAAGATCGAGCGCCTGGGCATGGGCACCGAGCGCGTCGAGGCGCTGGTGCGCGAGCGCTTTCCCGACGCGCGCGTCGCGCGCCTGGACCGCGACACCGCCGACGCCGGCCCGTCCGAGGGGCCGGCTGGCGACGGCGCGAAGCGTGGCCTGCGCAGCGTCCTCGAGGGCATGCAGAGCGGCGCGATCGACATCCTGGTCGGCACGCAGATGGTCACCAAGGGGCACGACTTCGCCGGCGTCACGCTGGTCGGGGTGCTGCAGCCGGATCAGGGCATGCACCTGCCGGACTTCCGCGCCGCCGAGCGCACGTTCCAGCTGCTGGAGCAGGTCGCGGGTCGCGCGGGGCGCGGCGATCGGCCGGGGCGGGTGATCGTGCAGACGTATACGCCGACGCATCCGGCGATCACTTCGGTGCAGACCCACGACTATCAGGGCTTCGTACGGCGCGAGCTCGAGTTCCGGCGCGAGTCGGACTACCCGCCGTTCTCGCGCATGATCGTGCTGCGCCTGGACGCGCGCGATCCCGCGCGCGTCGCCCACGACGCCGCGCAGGTGGCGGCGGCGGTGATCGCGGCCGGCGGCGGCAAGATCCGCGTGCTCGGTCCGGCCGAAGCGCCGATCGCCCGCGTGCGCGGCCGGACGCGCTATCAGGTCTGGCTCGCCGGGCGCGACCGCGCGTCGCTGGTGGCCGCGGCGCGCGCCGGCGCGGGGGTGAAGCTGGGAGCCGACGTGCGGCTGGCCGTGGACGTCGACCCGCAGAGCGTGCTCTAGACGCAACAAGAGGCCTCGGCCCGAGGCCCCGAGAACCGAAAGCTCGACGACCTCTGAGTCCTGAGCCTCCTCACGCTGTTGTCAGGGGGGCAACGGGGGTGTTGCTGGGCAGGCAACAGCCCTGCGGGCCGGACGGCCCATTTTGCGCGGCCCGGCGGTCCGGGCGATTGATCTCAATGCCGGTTCTGTGCCGAGGCGAGGCACTCGTTCATGCAGCTGTCGAACAGGTCGTTGCCGCAGTCGCACCCGAGGCAGAGCGTGCAGATCGCGCTGTCGCACGTGCGCAGGCCGGCGAGGCAGAGGGTCGAGCAGGTATCCTGCGTGGTGCCGCCGCAGAGCCACTGCGTCGAGTCGACCGGCAGATCCGGGCAGGTGGTCGCGAGCTGCGAGAGCGCGCCGCTGCAGTCGCCGGGCTCGACGCAGGTGGTGCAGCCGTTCTGGTCGGGCGCCGACGGCTGCGCCAGCAGGCCGCAGGATGATGTCGAGCAGTACGCGCCCGCCGGGTTGCAGCCGAGGTAGCGCCCGCCCTGGCAAGCGCAGGACGCCGTGGAGCCGCAGGAGGCGGGCGGGCAATAGCAGTCGGTCGTGAGCGGCGCGCAGCCCGGTGTCTGGGCGCAGGTGCACTCGTCGAGGCCGGCGCAGGCCAGGTTCGGCACGATCGGTTCGACGGCCGCCCCGTCGCTGCCGCCGGAGACGCCGACGTTGGCCACACCCGGTGAGGGCGCCGATTCGCACGCGGCGCCCAGGCTGGCGAGGACCGTGACGAGCAGCGCCAGGATGCCGCGGCGAGCAAGGAGCATGCTCCAGGTGCTGCAAGGAGGGCGCCTACTCCGGAGCCTATGATCCCACACTGTCGGACACGGCTATTGTTGCCGGATGGACAACGCCCCGGGCGGCGGCGGGCGTCGGGTGGCGCAAGGAACAGGGGAATCGGTCACCGGTCTCCGGGGTGACTCCGCGCGGCGCTTTTCGGGGTTCCCGCGCGCGCGGATCTCTGCTAGTTGGCCCCCATGAGCCGCATCTATCGCCCGCTTCCTCCCCAGGGCACCCGCCTCGGCATCGCCTTCTCCGGCGGCCTCGACACGCGCTGCGCCGTCGCCTGGCTCGCGCGAGAAGGGCATGGAGGTCTACGCCTACACCGCCGACCTCGCGCAGCCCGACGAGGCGAACCCGCGCCGACATCCCGCCGATCGCGCATCGAGCACGGCGCGGTCGAGGCGCGCCTCGTCGACTGCCGCGAAGCGATGGTGCGCGAGGGCGTTGATCGCGATCCAGTGCGGCGCGTTTCACCTCGCGCTCGGGCGGCAAGAAGTACTTCAACACCACGCCGCTCGGGCGCGCGGTGACCACGACCGCCATCGTCCGCGCGATGCGCGAGGACGGCGTGCACGTCTTCGGCGACGGCAGCACGCACAAGGGCAACGACATCCAGCGCTTCTACCGCTACGGCATCCTGGTCGACCCGCAGCTCAAGATCTACAAGCCCTGGCTCGACCACGCGTTCGTCGACGCGTTCGGCGGCCGCAAGGAGATGAGCGAGTACCTCGATCAAGCGCGGCATGCCGTACACGATGGGCGTCGAGAAGGCGTACTCGCACCGACGCGAACGTGCTCGGCGCGACGCACGAGGCGAAGGACCTCGAGCACCTCGACAAGGGCATGCGCATCGTCGAGCCGATCATGGGCGTCGCGCACTGGGAGCCCAAGGTCGCAGATCGCGCCCGAGGAGGTGACCGTCGACCTTCGAGCAGGGGCAGCCGGTCGCGATCAACGGGCGGCGCTTCGCGTACGCTCGACCGAGCTCTTCCTCGAGGCGAACCGCATCGGCGGCCGGCACGGCCTCGGCATGAGCGACCAGATCGAGAACCGCGTGATCGACGCGAAGAGCCGCGGCATCTACGAGGCGCCGGGCGATGGCGCTGCTGCACATCGGCGTACGAGCGGCTGCTCTCGGCGATCCACAACGAGAACACGCTCGACCTCTACTTCACGCTCGGGCCGGCGCCTGGGACGCATCCTCTACGAGGGCAAGTGGTTCGACCCGGAGGCGCTGATGCTCAAGGACGCGCTCACGCGCTGGGTCGCGCCGGCGATCACCGGCGAGGTGACGCTCGAGCTGCGGCGCGGCGACGACTACACGATCCTGTCGACGCGCGCGCAGTACATGAGCTACGCGCCCGGAGAAGCTCTCGATGGAGCGCGTCGAGGAGCCGGCGTTCTCGCCCGAGGATCGCATCGGCGCGCTCGAGATGCAGAACCTGTCGGTCGGCGACAACCGCAGCTTCCTGCTGCACCACCTCGACAGCTTGCGGCAGCTCGGCGCGGCGCGCAGCAGCGGACCCAGTCTGGGCGCGCTGCTGGGCGAGGTGGAGAATGGCGGCGCCGGCGGTGGGAAGCCAGACGAGCCGAAGACTCGTTGATGAGCCGCCGGCCGCCTCAGTTGCCGGCGGCCGCCGCTGTTCGTTCCCGATCCTGGAAGATGAACTCCGAGAAGAGGTGACTGACGTTGATCAGCGCCGGCTTGGACAACAAGACGTCGTTGGGCCCGTCCGACGCTTGAGCCGGCACGCCGTTGACGTTGACCGGCTTCGTGTTGTGGCAGGTGAAGCAGTTCCTGAATCCGTTGTTCTGCGTGAACGTCTCCATCGACGTGCTCGACAAGCGATCCTCGCCCCCGAGCAACGAGAACTCATAGTCGGTGCCGACCGTCGGGGCGCCGAACGTGCCGTCTTTTTGCTGTCCCTTGTACAGCGCCGACGGGTTGTCGCCATGCTTCAGATCGTCGGCACGGGTGGCGCAGCTCGGCACGGCGTTGTTCGCCCCGGACGCGTTGGGGCTGTTGCCGCTGGTGTTGGTCGAGTCGAGTGGCGTCCCGCAGGTGGTGCCCTGGCTGACGTCCGGATAGATCACGACCCGATTCTGGGACGCGCCAATGATCAGCGGGTTCGTGTCGTCGTTCTGGAACGTCACACCCGACGGTTGATTGCCGAGAGCAAGTGGCTGGCCGTCCGGTCCCAGGCCGGGCGCGGGACCGGGATACGTCAGCGCGTAGAAGTTGGGCTTGTCGAGCCAAACCGCCGCGACCAGGCGGTAGTTCTGGCGCCTGTCGAGCTTCGGATCGATGGCGTTGCTGCTGATGGCCTGCGAAAAGGCGTACCCGATGTTGCTGTTGAGCGAGAAGACCGCGCCATCGGGTTGCAAGTCGTTCGATTTGGAGCCGGGAAACATTCGATAGACCGACGAGAGCGCGCCTTGTCCAGGAAACGACTGGGTATCCTCGTCGAAATGCAGGTCGGTGGTGCCGAGCGGTTGGTCGGCCTTGTCCTCCGAGGTTCCACCCTTGTAAAGAAGGTAGTTGCTCATGCTGGCAACCCCCTTTTGAGTGGTGTTCTGGGGGTCGTTGGGATCCGGTAAGGTCGCGATCCCGCTCGGTCCGTTGTTGTTGGGCTGGCTGTCCGGCGCGCCCTGCACGTTGACGCCCGCGTAAGCGATCGGGCCGGGGTCGGTCGCATAGATGTTGACGTGCTGGATGCTGCCCCAGATGAACTCGGGGTGTCCGGGCAGCGTGTACACGGAGTGCACCGCGACCAGCGCCATCTTGCGCAGCACCGGATGATCCGGGTCTTCGACGATGATTCCGTTGGCGTCCTGACTGAGATAAGGAATCCAGGCCATGGTCGTGATGTAGTTGTCGTCCCAGCTCAGTTGCTGAGCGCCGAGCGGTTTCAGATCATCCGGTAGCGGTGGCGGCGGAACGACGCCGTTCGTGGTGCCGAGCTTGTTGCTCGCATCCGGAAAGTCCTGCGGGTCGATGTCCTTCCAGGCGGTCTTGAGCTCGACCAGGCCCGGCGGGAACGAGAGGTACGGATCGACGTTGTTGATTCCATCGGGTGTATTCAGCTTGTTTTGCTGGATGAAGTCGAAGAACGCCTGATTCATGTGCAGGCCGTAGTAGAGCGTGTGATCGTCCTGATCGATGAGGACGTTGCGCTGCCCGGCCTGCCGAACCGCGCCCAGCCAGGCTCGCCCGGTGGCAGGGCCGCTCATCACCGCGTCGTGGCCCGCCTTTCCGTAAGGGTAAGGGGTTCCCGAGTTGCGCGTGAGGTGCAACGGATTCGTGAACGTGAAAGCGTCGTCGATGGTCGCGTAGTTCACCAGGGCCGGATCGTTCGGGCTCTGGCCCGGAGCCGCGTTCTTTCCCAGAGGAACCGTCGCGATCAAGAAGTTCTGATAGGCGCCGCGGTAGAAGGGGCATTCCGTGTCCGGGTGGGGAGGGGGCGTGAATTGCCGGACCGCCGGCTGGCGGCCCACCGTCCGTCGGGAACCAATCACTTCCCGCCGGGCAGTCCTCGTTGAGCGAGAGGAAGTTGCCGCCGGGACTGGTTATCGGCACATTGAAGCCCACGCCGACCGTCGGGTCCTTGCACGACGAAGCGAGGAGGGCAGCGCCGGCGAGAATGAAAGTGAAGCGATGTCGCGACATGACCTAGTCCCTCCCCGTGGTGCCGGCGTCTGCGTGCGACGCGGCGGCGGCCGGACCATGCAATCCGCCGCCGTAGCTGGCCTGGTAAGCGCCGGCGTTTGCTCCCGGCATGCAGGCGAAGATCCACTCGTGAAGCACCGAGACGTCCGCGGCCGTCGGGTAGACGACGATGTTGGGATTCGCCTGATACGCCGCGGCGCCGACGTAACCCGGCACGAGGCTCGTGTCGGGAGGCATGCCGCCGGACCCGGCGCCGTGAAGACCCGTGACGATGCGCTGATAGACGTACGAGCTCAGCGGATCGCCGGGAACGACCATGCTCTTGGTCTGCGCGTTGTTCTTGCTCGTCGCGAGCTTCATGTCGTCGAGCACGTAGTCGAAATGGCTGGTGATGGCCGCCGGGGCGTCCATGGTGTGGCAAGCGCCGCACGATCGCTTGCGGATCGCCAGCGCCGCGTCGTTGATCGCGACGCAGGGATCGGTCGTGCTCGTGGCCGGCGTCGAGGTGCCGACGTTGTTCACCGATCCGCCCGGCTGGTACCAGATCGCAGGCGTATCCAGAACCGGGGGTAAGGCACGCGTCCGGCAACGCGCATTCGGGCGAGCCGCAAAGGCTGAAACAAGCGGCGGAGCCGTTGGCGCATTGAACATTGATGTTGCCCGCATCGAACCGGGGCGCCGCGACGCCTTCTGGCCCTGGCCCCTTCTGGAAGCACGACACCGCGAGCGGAAGACAGAGGAGTATCAGCAATCGCCTACAACGATTCATGATGCGTGTCCTTGTGATTGCGTTGAACGAAAGAGTCTCGATACGGGCGGCCCCTCGCGTTCAGAAGCTGCCGGCGAGCGTACCGACGGCCCCCGAGGGCGTCGGCGAAACCAGGAACGTCGGTGTCATCGCGCGAGCCGCCACCTCCTCCTCGCGTCCTTCGCTCCTTTCGCGAGTCGACCGGAAGTGGGCGTAGGCCCAGTACGAGGCTGCGAGCGATGCGATGCCGACGCCGAACGAGACGTCGGCGGCCAGGTAGAGGCTGTGAATATGGTCGGCGCTGGACTGCGGGCAATGGGGCGAGCAGATATTCAATTTGTCCGTGTCGCTGCGGCCCCAGACGGTGAACAGCGCTCCCGCTCCCACCGTGGCCAGGCCCGCGCCCGCGAGGATGAAGCTCAGCCTCGGAATCCCGTTGGTCTTGGGCTGGCTCTCCGACTTCAGCGGCGCGTCCTCCCCCTCGGCCGGTTTGTCCTCGCCGACCTTCCGCGCACCCAGATCGATCGCGGGTGCTTCCGTGGTCTTGTTGCCGGTGGCACTGTCGATAACCTGAGCGACCATGGCGGCGGCAGGTACCGCCTTGGGCGCCTCGGCGACCTTTTGCCGCTGGGCGTGCTTGTCGCTCGCGGGTGCGGATGGTTGCAGCGACACGGAGAGCAACCGATTTCGTTGTCCTTGAACGATCATCAAGCTCTGCGTCGCGAAGATGTGACCGTCCTTGCTGAACGAGAAATCGTGCGCGCCGGGATCGAGAATGAAGGAGTGACCGTCGAGCGACGACGTCAATCGCTGGCCGTCGACCGCAACCTCGATGTTGGTCTCCGGTTTGCCGGCGGCGTTGGTCACGACCGGAACGACCGACGGAATGTCGATGCTGAGCTGCGTGAAGCGCGTGGTGCACTCCTCGCGCAGCGGGCTGCCGCACGCGGTCTTGGCGCAGCGGATGAACAGCTCGCGCGCCTCGAGGAGTCGGCCCGTGCGCTCCTGTTCGAGGCCACTCTTGTAGTTCGAGATGCAGGCGCCAACGACCTCGGCGTTGCTCGTGCGCTTGCTCTTGCCCCTGCCTTGTCTGGCGAGGCTCGGAGAAGCGAGAAGTCCGATCGCGAGCGGCGCGAGGATCAACGAGAGCGCTCTGCGCAATGGGACGCGTCCGGCAATCGTCATTTGACCCTTCCGTGTTGTGAGTCGCTCGAATGAATGTGAGCGCGAAACGACTCGTCAGCAGGATGTGTGCCGGAGGTGTTGCGGTCGCGGCGCAACGTTGTCGTCCGCGGTGCGGGCGGGCGAGTGCGCGAATCTTTGCGGCGCGCTCGCAGCAACGAATGTTGGACCGGCCAAACGTGTGGCGGTGGATCCTGTTGGTCTACGACATCAGCGGCCGACGGAGATCACGCTCTGGCGATCCGCCGAGATCCGCCGAGAAAACGCGCTGCTGTCGGCGGTCGCCATCATCGACGCGCGCCCGAGTCCAAGCGATCACGCGAGCGCCGCGCGCTCCCCGCGCACGCGCAACTCGCCCGGCGCCTACTCCGAGCCGCGCCGCGCCGCCGGGTCGTCGCCTTCGAGCAGCAGCTCGTCGCACTCGACCAGCGCGTCTGCTTCCTGCGCGAACTCACCGGTGATCACGCGCTGCCGCGGGTGCACGATCGCGCGGCGCCGCACACCGTGCAGCAGCTCCCGCTCCTCCTCCTCCATCTCGGCGTTGATCGTCTCGATCAGGCAGCGGAAGGCTTCGCCCATGTTGGGCAACGCGACGTTCTGGAACGCCAGCTTCGCCAGCACCGCCAGCTCCGCGCGCTGCCGCCGGTGCTCATCCACCAGATGATCCACCCGCGGCGGGTCCTCGACCAGGAAGTGCGGGATCAGCACCGACTCCTCGAAAGCAAAGTGCCGGTCGAGCATGTTCTGCAATCGCAGAGCCAGCGCGACCAGCAGAGGCAGCCGCCGCGACCCGGGTGCCTCGGCGACTTCGGTCGCCGACAGCGTTATCTCGAGCACGCGGCGCAGGTCCCGATGCTGTCTCAGGATCTTGCGTCGCGCGCTCCGGGCCAGCGCAATGGGGCCCCCACTCACGCCCCCGCTCCCCGCCGCGCCAGCCGGAGCGCCTCGGTCATCAACATTGAGGTGGGTTGCCACAGCGCAGCCCACCTACGGGTTCTGCGCGTCTTCGTACTCTTCCAGCAGGAACTGGGAGAGGATGTGACTGACGTTGAGCAACCCCGGGTCGAGGAGCTTGATCGGCGTCCCCGACGTGTCTTTCTTCAGCGGGATGCCGTTGGCGGTGATCGCCTGCGTGTTGTGGCAGGTGAAGCAGTTGTTGAACGCGCCCGGCGCCTGCGTGAATGATTCCATCGCCGTGCTCGACATGCGGTCCTCGCCGGCCAGGATCGAGTAGGAGCTGTCCGAGCCGTTCGCCTTGATGTCGTCGGCGAAGGTCTTGGCGGGAACGGGTTCGACCATCACACCCTCCTGCGAGATGTGCGGTCCGGAGACCATCGGGCTCGTGGTCGGGTCGTTCTGGATCGGGATGTCGATGTCGTAATACGCCGGCTTGTCCATCCACTGCGCGCCGACCAGGCGGTAGTGGCCGCGCTTGTCGTTCGAATGAAGGGTGCCGTTGGCCTTGGCCTGGTTGAACAGCGCCTCGACGTTGTGATTCAGCGAGGTGATCGCGGCGTCGGGATCGGTCGTGTTCGACTTCGAGGCCGGGAACATCCGGTAGATCGATGTCTGCTGCGGGCTCAGGTCTGTGTTCAGGAACTTCTGCCCGACGAGGTGCATCTGCATTTCGCTGTCGAACGGCTTGCTGGCGACGTTGGTCGCCGTCCCCTTCTTGTAGAGGATGTAGTCCTTGGTGTCGTCGGCCGGCTTGGTCACGCTGCGGTTGAGGTCGATCGGATCGGGGTTGAGGTCGTCCGGGCCGATCGGCGCGACGTCGCGCTGGCCGTCGGCGGCCCGGACGTCGCTCATCCCGTTCGCCATCGCCGTGCTGTGCTCGAAGCTGGCCCACACGAACTCGGGGTGCCCGACGAGCGTGCTGACGACGTGGATCGCCAGCAGGCGGACCGTGACCGGGATGGGCTTGTCGCGATCCTCGCTGAGGATGCCGGTCTGCGGATCCTGGCTCAGCGTGGGCACGGTGGTCTTCATGCTGATGAAGGTCTCGGTCTGTGCGGCGATGGCGGCGGCGTCGCCCTCGACCACCTGCCAGGCCGACTTGAACTCGACCACGCCCGGCGGAAAGATCAGCGACGGATGGTCGGTCGGGTAGGTCCGGAGCTTTGCCGGGGTCTCCAGCTTGTTCTGAAGGATGAAATCCTTGAAGGCATCATTCATGGCGATGCCGTAGTAGAGCGTGTTCCCGTTCTGGTCGACCAGGATCTGGCGCGCGCCCGCCTGCTTGATGTCACCCAGATAGGACCGCGTCATCGGGTGGATCTTGGTGTGGGCGAAGACGGTGTCGATCGTCGGATAGTCGAGCATCGCCGGGTGCCCGTCGTCGCCGGTCGGTTGCATCGCCACCAGGAAGTTCTGCCAGCCGCTCCGGTAGAACGGGCATTCACCCGCCGGGTGAGGAACCGGCAGGAACTGAGGCAGCTCGGGCGTGGTCGGCAGCCAGTCGGCGCTGGCCTCGCAGATCTCTTCTCCCTCGACTTCCATCGGGTCGAAGTTCGGCTTGGTGGGGTCGTTGCACGCCAGGTGAAGCAGGGCGAGCGACGAAAGCGCAAGGGACGCCAGCCCGAGGCGGCGATGGCGGGCGGTTGTTCGAGATTGTCCGTTCATTGCCGGAGCTCCTGTGACGTTGCCAATTGACGAAAATCCCATCACACCCCCCCCGGAGTCGTCGTGCTGGGCGTCGCGACCGTGCCGCCCTCGAAGCAGTTGAGGATCCACTCGCGCAGGACCGACGCCTGGCTGTAGGTGATCCGCGGGTAGAACGGCTGCTGCGGGTCGGCCTGAATCGGCGGCATGTCGCGCTTCATCGCGGCGCGCTCGTAGACCACCGAGTTGTCGGGATCGCCGGGGATCAGGAAGCGCAGCGGCGTTTGCCCCATGCGGTCCCAGGTCTTGACCTTGAGCTGGTCGTCGTCCAGGAGGAAGTCGAAACGCGGCACGCCCGAGCTGGCCGCGCCGATGTCGTGGCAAACAGCGCAGTTCTCGCGCAGGATGTTGTGCGCGTCGAGCGCGGTCTTGTCGCACGGTGTGTCGACGGGCATGGTCTCTTCGATATCGATGAAGACCTCGCGTGGTCCCTGCTCGATCACCGTCGACAGGGCGCCGTCCCAGCCCTGCGCGCGCTTGGACGCGCCGTCGTCGACCTGTTCGCAGGAGGAGAGCGCCGCCAGCGCGGCGAGTCCGAATGCCGAGAGCGGGCGAACGAAGGTGATCACAGGCGTCATCAATGACCTCGAGTGCGGGGTTGTCATCAGAACGAGCCACCGATGCTGGCGACGGCGCCGGACTTGGTGGGTTGAACGTCGAGCTGATAGGCCTCGTGCGCGGCCGACTCCTGGCCGCTGTTGTGCGCGTACGCCCAGTAAGCGCCGGCCAGCGCAGCGACACCGACGCCGATGGCGATGTTGCCGCCGAGATAGAGGTTGTGGATGTGGTCGACCGTCGACTGCGAGCAGTTGGTCGTCGCGCTGGTGCAGCCGGCGAGCTTGTCGTTGTCCTTGCGGCCCCAGTAGATCAGCAGGGCGCCCGCGCCCAGCGCGGCGACGCCGGTCGCGCTCAGCGCGTAGGTCAGCTTGGGAACGCCCGATGTCCCAGGCTCCTCCTCGGCCGCCACGTCCAGCCGGGGCTCGTCGGATTTCTGCTCGGTCTTGGGATGCGGCTGCAGATCGACCGCCTCATGGGGCGCTACCTTGGGCTCGACGGGTTCGGTGGCGGGCGGCGGCGGCGTCGCCTCGGTGGCCGCGGCAACCGCGATCGCCGGCGCCGCCTTCTTGACCTTGCCCGGCCGCCTGGTGGTGTCGGCGGCGGGCTGCAGCGAGGCCGAGACCAGGCGGTTGCGCTGCCCCTGGACGATCATCAAGCGCTGGGTCGCAAAGACGCGACCTTCGCGGCTGAACGAGAACTCACGCACCCCGGGGTCGAGCAGGAACGAGTGCCCGTCGAGCGACGAGGTCAGCCGCTCGCCGTCGACGCGGACCTCGATGTCGGTCTGCGGGCTGCCCGCGTCGTCGGTGACCACGGGGACGACCGAGGGGATGTCGGTGCTGAGCTGGGTGAACCGTGTGGTGCACTCGTCGCGCAGCGGGCTGCCGCACGACGCTTTCGCGCAGCGGATGAACAGCTCGCGCGCTTGCTTCAGGTGCCCGGCCTGCTCGTTGTCGAGCCCGGTCTTGTAGTTGTCGACGCAGGCGCCGACCGATTCGGGCGAGCCGCTCTTCTTGTCGCGTTTGTCCTTCTTCGCGAAGGCGGCCTGTGGCAGCAGCAGCAGGACACCCGCAACCGCCACGAAACTGAAGAAGCACTGTTTGGAGCCGGCAACGTTCATCGAGAATGTCTCCCTTCACGAGGCGACACGGTCGTTCGACCGGCGCCGACGTACGTCTCAGCACTAACCGTGCCGACATCTGCGCGAACGTCGGAGATCGCGGATACGTGCAAGTGTCGCGGCCGTCACACTGGCATCGGTGCGCTCGCGCGAAGAGACGATGTTGGTGGGACCAAACAATTCCACCGAGCCTCCTGTTGGCTTTCGCCATCAACGGTGCGAAAAAAAGGCTCAAACGACGAAACCAGCGGCAATCAACGAATGTGCAATGAAGACCGCGTCAATTCATAACTGCTGGTATCGACGATTGATGAACGCGACAACGTTGGGTACGCCCATCATTGCGAGCGTCGATCGCACCTGAACCGGTGCGCGTTGGCCCACGCCATCAGGGACGACGCCACAGCACCGCGGATGGACCGCCCTGGCGTTGGCGGCAGCCATCACTGGCGCGCGCCTGGCCAGAGGTGCGGTTGAGCTGGTAGATCGGATGGAGGAGGTCCTGCGTGACCGAGCCCCGCTACCGCACCATCATCGAGCCACACCGGGTCAAGGTCGTCGAGCCCATCCGCATGACGACTCGCGCGGAGCGCGAAGCGCTGCTGCAGTCAGCCGGGCTCAACCTGTTCGGGCTGCGCTCCGAGGACGTCATGATCGATCTGCTGACCGACAGCGGCACGGCGGCGATGAGCGCCGAGCAGTGGGCCGGCGTCATGCGCGGCGACGAGTCTTACGCGGGCAGCCCCAGCTTCTTTCGCTTCGAGAAGGCGGTGAAGGACATCTTCGGCTACCGGCACGTCATCCCGACGCATCAGGGGCGGGCCGCCGAACGCATCCTCTTCGGCTGTACGCTGCGGCCGGGCCAGGTAGTCCCCAGCAACAATCACTTCGATACGACGCGCGCCAACATCGAGGCGCGGGGTGTCGAGGCGCTGGACCTGGTCATCGCCGAGGGGCGCCAGCCGGCGTCGACTCATCCGTTCAAGGGCAACCTGGACCTGACGCGGCTCGAGGCGTTGCTGCGCGACCGCGGCGCCACGGGCGTGCCGCTGGTGATGTTGACGGTGACCAATAACTCCGGCGGTGGCCAGCCGGCGTCGCTCGAGAACATCCGCGGCGTCGCGGCGCTCTGCCGCGCGCATGGGGTCCCGTTCTACCTGGACGCCTGCCGCTTCGCGGAGAACGCGTTCTTCATCAAGCAGCGCGAGCCCGGCCAGGCCGGGCGGCCCGCGATCGAGATCGCGCGCGAGATGCTGCGTCTGGCCGACGGTTGCACCATGAGCGCGAAGAAGGACGGCCTGGCCAACACGGGAGGCTTCATCGGCACGAACGACGACGCGCTGGCGCAGCGGATGCGTAACCTGTCGATCCTGACCGAGGGTTTCCCGACCTACGGCGGGCTCGCCGGGCGCGACCTCGAGGCGATCGCGGTCGGGCTTCATGAAGCGCTCGACGAGAGTTACCTGACCTACCGCCTGCGCTCGACCGCCTATCTCGGCGACGGCCTGCGCGCGGCCGGCGTGCCGATCGTCGAGCCGCCTGGCGGTCACGCCATCTACATCGACGCCGGCGCGTTGCTGCCGCACATCCCGCCCGCCGAGTACCCGGGGCAAGCGCTGGCATGTGAGATCTATCTGGCGGGCGGCATCAGGAGCTGCGAGATCGGCTCGGTGATGCTCGGCCGCGTCGACGCAGCGAGCGGTCGCGAGGAACCGGCGGCGATGGAGCTGGTGCGCCTGGCGCTGCCCCGCCGGGTCTACACGCAGAGCCACGTCGACTATGTCGTCGAGGTGCTCACCGCCGTCGCCGCGCGCAAGGCCGAGCTGCGCGGCGTGAGCATCGTCGAGCAGCCGCCGTCGCTGCGGCACTTCACGGCGCGCTTCTCGCGGCGCTGACGCCGGCGTGCGATCGCGCGCTCATCACGCCGCTCACCACGCCGAACAGGCGTGCGGAGGCACCATCGGCGCGTCCACACGACAGGCGAACGCGCGCGCGAAGCCCGGCGAATCGCCGACCACGCTGTTGATGCGGGTGCGCGCGGGCGGATGCGGGTCGCGCAACGAATCGATCTCGGACGCCGAATCGCCCTGAACCGCGCACAGCGCCTGTGCGTAGGCCACGAAGAAGTCGCGCCGCCAGGCATCCAGCGGCGCCGCGTGGCCTCCGGTCGCCGCGGCGTCGTCCATCGCCTCGAGCGCGAGATCGACCCCGACGCGATCAGCCCAGCTCTCGAGCAGCTGGCGGCGCGAATCGGCGGCGGCCACGGGCGGCGACACGCGGTCGAGGTGGCGCTTGAGGCAGGCGAGTCGGTCGGACAGCGCGCCGCGGGCTGCGTCCGGGTGCCGGCGGGCCGCGCCGGTCTCGAGCGCGGCCGCGGTCGCCACGGCCAGCTGCTCGGCCGAGACAGCGTGCGCGATCTCGTGGCCCATCACCGCGCCCAGCGCCCCGAAGCTGGTCGCGTTGAACGCGCCGGTGCGCAGGTAAGGCGGCCGCAGGATCTCCGGCGATACCCAGACCAGGTTGGCGCCGCTGAAGTATTCGCCGGGGCTCAACGTGGGTGTCAGCGGCTCCTTGGGCGACGGATGCCCGATCGCGGACAGCACGGTGCGCGCGTCGCCGGCGACCTTGCGCCGGTACAGGCTCAGGAAGGAGCCGGGTGGCTCGGGCGAAGATGCCGCCGTGGTGGCCGAGGGGGCGTCGATGTTCTCGACGAAGACCATGCCGAGCGTGCTCAAGCGCTGGCGCGCCGGCCCGCGCGCCGCTTCGTCGATCCAATCGGCGCGCTCCACGCGGCGGTCCAGGCGCGCCCGCAGCTGGTCGAACAGCTCGCGCGCGGCGCGTTCGCCGGCGCGATCGTTGATCGCCGAGAAGTAGGCGTCGGCGAGCAGCGGGCCGAGGTCGCGCGCGGCGAGCGCGGCGCACGACGTCGACAGGTTCGCCGGCGCGGCGCTGGCGGCGGTGCTGCTTCCCGCGACCGATTCGTGAAAGCGCAGCTCCTCGGCGAAGAACGCGACGTCGAGGAACTCGGCCCACCTCTCGATCAGCGTGACGCGAACGTAGCTCTTGAGCTCGGCGAGAGGGAGCGCCGCCAGGGCGTCGACGCGCGCCAGGGTCTGGGTCGAGCGCGTGACGTAGGGACCCGGCACGGGCGGGTCGAGCGCCGCGAGATAGGCGGTCCAGGGGAACCGCGCGCCGGCGAGCTCGGCGGCCGCGATCGGGTGTGGCATCGGACCGCTGGTCGCGGTGGTCGTCATCCCGTTCGTGGCCAGCCAGACGTCGACGCGCGCGGCGGCATCGACCTCGGCGGCGTTCACGGCGCCCGAGAGCCGCGCGAGCGCTTGCCAGTGGCGGCGGTAAGCGGCGACGAGCGGATGAGCCGGCGCGTAGAACCGAACCGGCAATCGCGGCGACGCCAGGCCGATATGCGCGTTGATGACGCTGTCGGGCGGGCCCGGCGGGCGCTCCGCCGTGAGGTCGATGAGCACGCGCGTGCCGTGCGCCCGCAGTCGGCCCAGGTCGCGCGCCAGCGCCGCCAGCGTCGTCGCGCGTCCGATCTCGTCCAGCTCCGCGCGCAGCTGGCCGACGCCGGCGGCGCGCGCGTCACGGCCGGTGCAGCGCCGATAGAACTCGCGCAGCAGCGGCGTCCCATGGGCCGGGTCGGCGTGCTGGCCCGCGGCGATCTCGGTCATGAACCGCTCGATCGCGGGCCGGCGGCCAGCGATCGCGTCGTTGGCGCGCAGCTGGCGATCGCCGCTGCCGCAGGCGAAGCGCGCGAAGTCGGTGCAGGGATCGATCGCGACGTCGACGGGCGCCAGGTCGGGCCCCGACGGTGTTCGCGACTCCGCGGGCGGTGCGGGCGCACGGCCCCCGCTGCCCTGGTGCGCCGCTGCGCATCCGGCCGCGAAGAGAACGATCGCCACAGACGCACCCGGATGCTTCGCGCGCGGCACTGCGTTCGAATCTACCGTGAAGCGTCGAGTTGCGGACGAACATCGCGTGCCCGCGCATTTCCGGACGTCATCTGGTCGACGTCGCCGTGGCCTCGGCCGGCAGCACCAGCGGCGCGCGATCCGGCGGGACCCAGGTCGCGCGCGCCGCCGAGGACATCAACGTGTCTTTCGACCAGAAGCGGAGCAAGAAGGCGCGATCGGCTAAGGGTCCGGCGAGCATCACAGCGACCTTGCGCTCGAGCGGCCAGGTCGGCATCGGCGTCCGGTCGAACGCCGCGAGAAACTCCGCGATCAGCGTGACGTACGCCGCGGTGATCGTCTCGTGGTAGCCGCCGGTCGGTGTGTTGGCGGTGCCGTGGGCGCAATTCAGCGCACGGATGCCGTGGCGCAGCCGCACCAGCGCCTCCGTCGCGCCGAAGTGGTGCACGTGCCAGGCGCCGACGCGCAGGTGCGCGAGGTGCGTCCACTGCGCGCGCGGCAACGTGGCGGCCCGGAACAGCTCCGCGACCTCGTGCAGCAGCGGGGGAGCCATTCCGGGATCGGTCAACGCCATGGGTGCGAGTGGGCTGATCATGGACCGAGGTCAGCTTTCGCGCTGTCAAATCGAGCGCGATCAGCCGATCCGACGCCGACTCCCAGGTCGGTGGATTGGCGGCCTCGAGGGTCGATCACATTGGTCTGGAATTAGTCTAAAGTGGAGAGGGCGGGGCCGTACCGACGGCGCCGGTCACCGATCATGAAGCTCCTGATCATCGCCGGTCCCTACGAAGCCGATCGCATCCGCCGCGCGGCGGTGTCGGCCGGCTTCGAGACCGTGGCCATCGAGCCCGGCGAGAGCCTCTCGGGCTGGATCTCGGCGACGCGCCCCGATCTCATCGTGATGGCGCCGCAGATCGTCAACTCCGATCCCAACGTCGCGCTGGCCAAGGTGCGCGCCACGCCGCGCGGCCGCGTGCCGATCTTCTTCGTGGGCGACGCCGCCGACGAGCCGCGCCTGCGCCCGCTGGCCGACGGCTTCTTCGTCCGGCCGATCGCGCCCGCCGACCTGGTCGAGCAGGCGCGCGCCCGTGTCTTCCCGTCGCACGACAAGAGCGGCCCCATCGCGCGCCCGCCGTCGTCGCCGGCGATCGATTTGCTGCCCGGCGGCTCGTCGCTGGGCGGCGGCTCGCCCGGGCCGGGCTCTGAGCCCAAGGGGCTGCCGGCGCTGGGCCTCAAACCGCTGGTGGCGCAGCGCGGCTCCGACGCGGCGGGCGAGTCGCGCGCAGCGCCGCGCGCCCGGCCCCAGGATCTCCTGCGCGATCTGGCCGACAGCATCGACGCGTCGCTCGACGCCGAGATGGAGAGCGTGGCGCGCGGGCTGGTCGGCGAAGCGGCGTCGGTGCCCCACACCGCCGTGGCCGAGCTGCACGACGAGGCGAGCCAGAAGACGCGCGAGGTCGCGAGCGACGTCGTGGTGCGCATGATGATGGCGCAAGCCGACGCCGGGCGGGCGCGCGGCGCGGGCTCGGCGGCGCCCTCGGCGCGCGACGACGACGCGGGCACGCCGGCGCCCTACGATAGCGGTCCGATCGGCTCGCCCGACATCGCGATCCTGCTCGGGCGGATCCACCTGGAACGGCTGAACGGCCGGCTCACGTTCCGTCGCGGCCTGGCCAAGAAGACGATCTACTTCGAGGGCGGCGCGCCGGTCTATGCCAGCTCGAACCTGCCCGATGATCGCATGGGTGAGATGCTGGCGCGCCAGGGGCGGCTCACGCGCGAGCAGCGCGCCAAGGGGGCGCAGATCCTGGAGTCGACGGGACGGCGCATCGGCGGTGTGCTGGTCGAGATCGGCGCGCTCAAGGAGAGCGAGCTCGCGCCGCTCGTGCGACGGCACTACGAGGAGATCACCTACTCGGTCTTCGCCTGGCCCGAGGGCGGCGACGTCTCGCCCGAGGATGGCGAGTGGACGCTCGGGCCCGAGCGCGTCGACGATGGCGAGCCGATCCGGCTCGACGACCCGGCGCCCGCGCTGATCATGGAGGGGATCCGCCGCAAGTACACGGCGCCGCGCCTGCTGCGCCGCCTGGGCGGCGGCGCGCAGGTGATGCAGTTGCAGGTGAACGGCTCCGTGGCGTCGGCGGTCCTGGACGACATGGCGCTGTCGGACGAGGAGCGCATCGTGATGCGGCGGTTCGACGGGGTGCGCACGCTCGACGAGATCCGCGCCGCAGCCAACGTCGGCGAGGAGGTCGTGTGCGGGGTCGCCTGGGCGCTGGTGGCGCTGCGGCTGGCCGCGGTCACGCGCGCCGTCGACGCGGAGACGACGCTGCTCCGAGTTGCGGCCGCCGTGGCCGGCAACGGCACGGCGCGGCCGGCTGCCGCCGCGGACGCGCCGTCCGGCGACGCCGGGCGCGACCAGGCGCGCGATCAAGAAATCGATCGCGCGCGCGTGCTGGCGCGCTATGCGCTGGTCGAGGAGGGCGACTACTTCGAGGTGCTGGGTTTGCCGCGCGAGGCATCGGCGCATGAGGTGCGGCGCGCTCACCAGGCGCTGAGCCGCGAGCTGTCGGCGGCCGGGCTCGACCCCGAGGTGGCGGCCGAGCTCGACGGGCCGCTGCGCGCGATCCGCGCCGTGCTCGACGAGGGGGCGCGCGTGCTGGGCGACGCCCGCCTGCGCCGGCGCTATCAGGCGCAGCTCCCGCTGGCATCGGCGCGCCGTCCGGAGTAAACGGTCGCATGCCCGACGGGCCGCGTGCCGTCTTCTTCGGATCTCCCGACTTCGCCGTACCCTGCCTGGAGGTCACGGCTGCCGCCACCGATCTGCGCGCGGTGGTGAGCCAGCCGGATCGCCCCGCCGGGCGCGGCAAGCAGCTGCATGAGCCGGCGGTCAAGGTGGCGCGCGCGGCGCCTGGGCGTTCCTGTGCTGCAGCCGGAGAAGATCCGCACGCCCGACTTCGAGGCGGCGCTGCGCGCGCACGCGCCCGAGCTCTTCGTCGTCGTCGCGTACGGTCGGATCCTGCCGCCGTCGCTGCTGGCGCTCCCGGCGCTCGGGCCCTGGAACGTTCACGCGTCGCTGCTGCCGCGGTTGCGCGGCGCCGCGCCGATCCAGTGGTCGATCATCCGCGGTGACAGCCGCACCGGCGTGGCTGTCATGCGCATGGAGGCGGGCCTCGACACCGGTCCGGTCGCGGCGGTCGCGGAGACGACGATCACCGAGGACGACACCACGGGCTCGCTGTCGGAGCGGCTGGCGCGCCTCGGCGCCGAGCTGCTGGCCCAGACGCTGCCGCGCATCGCCGCGGGCCAGGTGACACTGGCGGTGCAGGACGACGCCGCGGCGACGCTGGCGCCGCCGCTGGAAAAGGACGACGGGCGGCTCGACTTCGCGCAGCCGGCGCGCGCGGTGTCGTCGCGCGCGCGCGGCGTCGACCCGTGGCCGGGCGCGACCGCGTTGCTCGACGGTGAGGTGATCAAGCTCTATCGCCCGCGCGTCTCGGCCGCCGGCGCGCTGGCATCGGCGCGCGTGGTCGCGCAGCCCGGCACGGTGTTGCGCGCCGACGGCGATGGGCTGGTGGTCGCCTGCGGCGACGGCGCGGTGGCGTTCGGCGAGCTGCAGCTTCCGGGACGCAAGCGCCTGCCGACCGGCGTGGTGCTGAACGGCCACCCGATCGAGCCGGGTACGCGTCTCGGATGACGCCTCAGCCGTCCGGTCCGGCCATCACCACCAGCCGCCAGCTCGCGCGCGCCGTGCTCGAGCAGGTGGAGCGCGAGCGCGCCTTCGCCAACCGCGCGCTGTCGGCGGCGCTGGATCGGGCGCGCGCGCTGTCGCCCGAGGAGCGCTCGCTCGCCACCGAGCTGGTCTACGGCGTGCTGCGCCGGCAGGTGCGGCTGGATCGCGCGCTCGAGGCAGTGTCGGATCGCGGCCTCTCGGGCCTCGACCCGAGGGTGCGCATCGCGCTGCGCGTGGCGGCGTATCAGATCCTGTTTCTCGATCGCGTTCCGGCCTACGCCGCGGTCAACGAAGCGGTCGAGGCGTGCAAGGGCCTGCGCGGCGGGCCGCGCATCGCCGGGCTCGCCAACGCGCTCCTGCGCCGCGCTGGCCGATCGCGGCGAGCCGCCGCTGCCCGACGCCGCGCGCGACCCGCTCGGCTATCTGGTCGAGGCCGACGGCTTGCCGGAGTGGCTCGCGCGGCTGGCGATCGACGAGCTCGGCGGCGCCGAGGCGATCGCGTTCGGCGCGACCATCGGCGTGCCGGCGCCGCTCGCGGTGCGCGCGAACCGCCTGCGCGTCGATCGCGCCGGCCTGCTGGCGCGCCTCGCCGAGGAGCGTCCGGGCGCCGAGCTCGCGCCGTCGGAGATCGCGCCCGACGGCGCTGCTCGCGCGGCGCATCGACTCGCCGTTCTTGACCCGCGCATTCACCGAGGGTCTGTTCGCGGTCGAGGACGTCGGCGCGCAGGTCGTCGCCGAGCTGTGCGGCGCCGCGCCCGGCGAGCGCATCCTGGATGCCTGCGCCGGGCTCGGCGGCAAGAGCGCTCACCTGGCGGCGCTGGCGGGAAACGACGCGGAGATCGACGCGGCCGACATCGCGCCAGCGAAGCTGAGGCAGACGCGCGAGCTCGGCCGGCGCCTGGGCGTGCGCGGCCTCACCACGGTCGCCGTCGATCTCACCCGTCCGTGGCCGCATGCCGAGCGCGCGCTACCACCGCGTGCTGCTGGACGCGCCGTGTGCCGGGCTCGGCGTGCTGCGCCGCCACCCCGAGGCGCTCGCGCGCCGCGCGCCGGCCGATCTCGCGGCGCTGGCGGCGATGCAGGCGCAGATGCTCGACACGGTGGCGCCGCTGGTGCTGCCGGGTGGCAGCCTGACCTATTCGGTCTGTACGTTCGATCGCCAGGAGTGCGAGGCGGTCATCGAGGGCTTCCTGCGCGCGCACCCCATGTTTCGAGTTGAACGAGCCGACGCGGCCGGTGCGGCGTCTGGCCCGGCGTCCAGCATTCCCTGGGCCGCGCTCACCGACGCTCGGGGGTTCGTACGGACCTGGCCGCATCGACACGATGCCGACGCGTTTTTTGCGGTGCGTCTGCGCGCTGGCGACGCTCCGCTGCGGTAGGATGAAGACGTGCAACGCCCCGTTCGCATCGCACCGTCGATCCTGTCAGCGGACTTCGGCCGTCTGGCCGAGGAGGTCGCCGCCGCCGAGGCCGCCGGCGCCGACTACATCCACGTCGACATCATGGACGGACGCTTCGTCCCCAACATCACCATCGGTCCGCTCGTGGTGCGTGCCGTGCGCAAGGCGACCAGGCTGCCGCTCGACGTGCACTTGATGATCGTCGAGCCCGAGCGCTACGTCGACGAGTTCGCGCACGCGGGCGCCGATCTCGATCACCGTGCACGCCGAGGCGTCGCCGCACCTGCACCGCACCGTCGAGCACATCCGCTCGCTCGGCAAGCGCGCGTCGGTGGCGCTGAACCCGCACTCGTCGCTCGACAGCCTGCACCTGGTGCTGCCCGAGCTGTCGATGGTGCTGCTGATGACGGTCAACCCTGGCTTCGGCGGGCAGCGTTTCATCGAGGCGGTGGTGCCGAAGATCCGCGAGCTGCGCGAGGAGGTCGTGCGCCGCGGCCTGGACGTCGACATCGAGGTCGACGGCGGCATCGCGGCCGACACCGCGCCGATCGTCGTCGGCGCCGGCGCCAACGTGCTGGTCGCCGGCTCCGCGGTGTTCGCGGCGCCCGGCAAGAACTATCCGGCGGCGATCGCCGAGCTGCGCCGGGGAGCGGCGCGCGCGGCCGAGGTCGCCGTGTGAACGAAGTGACCAAGGAGATCTCCGCTCCCTGGTGGGCTCGCAATCCGCACTTCCAGACCACCTGGGGCCGCCTCAGCCGCTCCCGCCGCCTGGTCACGTTTCGGCGAGAGGTTCTGACCACGCCCGACGACGACGACCTGGTGCTGGACCACGTCGACGGGCCAGCCGGCTCGCCGCGCGTGCTGCTGCTTCACGGCCTCGAAGGGAGCTCGTACTCGGTCTACATGCAGGGCCTGGCGCACCTGCTGGCGCGCGCCGGCTGGCAGGCGACCGCGCTCAACTTCCGTTCCTGCGCGCGCGACCCCGAGCACATCTCGCGCACGCTGCCGAATCGCCAGCCCCGGCTCTATCACTCGGGCGACACCGCCGATCTCGGGTTCGTCGTGCGCACGCTCGCGGCGCGCGAGCCGACGGCGACGCTGTACGCCGTCGGAGTCTCGCTGGGCGGCAACGTGCTCTTGAAGTGGCTCGGCGAGCAGGGAGCGCGCAGCCGCATCGACGCCGCGGTCACCATCTCCGTGCCGTACGATCTGCGCGCGGCGGCGCTGCATCTGGAGCGGCGCGCGGGCCGGTTTTACGCCGGTACGTTCCTGAAGACCCTGAAAGCCAAGGCGCTGGAGCTACGCGGACGCTTTCCGGCGCTGGTCGACCGGCTGGATCCGAAGCGCATCACGGGCGCGCGCACGTTCTTCGAGTTCGACGATGCGGCCACGGCGCCGTTGCACGGGTTCGCAAGCGCCGACATCTACTACCGGCGCTCGAGCTCGATTCACTACCTGGAGCGCATCGAGGTGCCGGCGCTCTGCCTCGGCAGCGCCGACGACCCGTTCCTGCCGTCGCAGGTCATCGAACGCGCACGCAACCGCGCCTCCGACGACGTCGAGATGGTGACCACGCCCTGGGGCGGGCACGCCGCCTTCATCGCCGGCCGCTGGCCGTGGAAGCCGCTCTACTGGGCCGAGCAACGCGCCGTCGAGTGGCTCACGAGCCGGCCGACGTAGCGCGGGCGTTTCCGGTGGCCGACGACGACAGGACCGGGGGGGCGATCGGCAGTCGGATCGAGAACGTCGTGCCCGTGCCGGGAGTGGTGTCGACGGTAATGTCGCCGCCGTGGTTCTCGCGCACGATGGTGCGTGCGATTGCCAGGCCCTGGCCCGTCCCTTTGCCGACCTCCTTCGTCGTGAAGAAGGGATCGAAGATGCGCGACAAGATCTGCGGCGGGATGCCGCCACCGGTGTCACCGATCGCGATGAGGACACTGTCGTCTTCTTGAGACGTGCGAATGGTGATGCGCCCCTTGCCGTCGGTGCCCCGAACGACGTCTTCGATCGCGTGGGCGGCGTTGACCAGGATGTTGAGCACCACCTGGTTGATCTCGTCGCCGTGGCAAGTGACCGGCGGCAGGACGCCATACTCGACCTCGAGGTCGGCGACGTACTTGTATTCGTTGCGGGCAATCGTCAGCGTGCTCTGGATCGCGCGGTTGAGATCGACCGCCGACATCTCCTTGCCCGACGGGTGCGCGAACTCCTTGAGCGACCGTACGATGGTCGCCACACGGCCCAGCCCGTCGACGCAGCGGTCGAAGGCGCCGGGGACGTTCTCACGGATGTAAGGCAGATCGGCGTCGTCCTCGGCCGCGGCGCAGTCGGCGGCGATCGCCTTCGTCGGCGCGCCGGCGGCGACCGCGGTCTGGAGCTCACGCAGCTTGTCGAGGAAGCCGAACAGATCGGTGACGGCGCTGCGCAGGAACTCGATGCTGTCGCTGACGAACTGCACGGGGGTGTTGATCTCGTGGGCGATCCCGGCCGCGAGCGTGCCGACCGAAGCCAGGCGCTGCGCCGCCAGCAGGTCGGCCTGCGTGCGCCGGGCCTCCGTCGAGTCCTGCGCGACGATGACCGCGCCGACGATCTGGTCGCCGCGGCGAACGGGCGCGATGCTCGACGAGAACCAGATGGTTCCGCCTTCGGGGTCGACGACCTTGCTCTCGTACGCTTGCGGTAACGCCGTTTGCAAGACGGCGTGGAGCTTGCTGGTCACCTCGGCGCGCTGATCCGCGACGATGTAGTCGAGCCAGCACGAACCGACGACCTTGTTGCGATCGTAGCCCGGGAGGGTGCGGTTGATGAACTGGATGGTTCCCTGGCGATCCACGGCCAGGATGAACGACGGCGCGTAGTCGAGCAGGGCGTCCAGTTGCTGGCGAGTTTGATTCAGCCGCCAGCGTTCGACGATGCGTTCGATGTCGAGCGCGAACAGCCGACTCGCGATCTCGTCGCGGGCGAACACCTCCTCGGCGCCCGCGCGCAGGGCGGCCGCGCGCAGCGGCTCGGCGATCCGATCGACAACGACGACCACCGGCCGCTCGTTGGGAGCCGCGTGCAGAGCCCGAAGGTCGTCGAGCGTCGCCGGGTCCGATAGCCGGCGGTCGAGCACGACGAGGCCGATGCGGCGATCGGCGAGCCCTGCCACCGCGTCGCCCACCGAAGGCACCGACACCGTTTCGAGCCGCGCCGCCACGACCCCGCCGAGCTGGTCCGAGAGGCGCTGCCCGCCATCACCTCCACTCTCGACGACCAGCGTACGAACCCGCCCTCGCGCTTCCTCGCTCATCGGCACCTCGCCATGTCACGCAGCCCCTGGTGACGCGGCCATCGGTGCAGGCGACGAAACCTTTAGCTTCGAGTCGGTGAGGCTTTAGAGTGGCCGCATGTCGCAGCGCCCCCGGTGCTCGGTGTTCATTGCCTCCAGCCTCGATGGGTACATCGCGCGCGCGGACGGCAGCCTCGATTGGTTGTCGATCGTCGAGCGGGAAGGGGAAGACTACGGCTACCGCGAGTTTGTCGACGGCGTCGATGCGCTCGTCATGGGGCGGAAGACCTACGACACCGTGCTCGGCTTCGACGAGTGGCCCTTCACCGGCAAGCGGTGCATCGTTCTCACGCACGCGCGGCCGACGTCGCCGCGCGCCGACGAGGAGTTCGCGAGCGGCGCGCCCGCGGCGCTGGTCGAGCAGCTGGGGCGGCAGGGCGTGCGCCGGGTCTACGTCGACGGCGGCGCCGTGATTCGCCAGTTCGTGAGCGCTGGCCTGGTCGACGACCTGACGCTCTCGGTGATTCCGGTGCTCCTGGGCGGCGGCGTCCGGCTGTTCGACGGCGAGCCGCGAGAGCCGCGCGGCGCCGTTGCGGCTCATCAGCGCGCGCAGCTTCGACACCGGGCTGGTGCAGCTACGGTACGACCTCTCCGTCGCGGTCGAGTGACATCTGACATCATTGAATCTGACATCAGGGCATCGCGCGCCCCTGCGGACGCTGCCACGGTGGCGGCGACATCTCTTTCTGTAGATGCTCGACGAAGGCGCGGACCTTCGGCGACAGGTGCCGCGTGCTCGGGTAGACCGCGTGGATCGGCGTGTCGGCCACCGACCACTCCGGCAGCACGTGCTCGAGCCGCCGGTCGCGCACATCGCCGGCGCAGCGAAAGACGGGGATGAGCCCGATGCCCAGGCCGGCGATCACCGCTTCGTGCACCGTCTCGAAATCGTTGACCACCAGGCGCGGCGCGACCGCGACCTCGACGGTGCTGCTCTTGCGGCGCAGCTTCCACTTGCCGCGGTCGCCGCCCGCGCCGAAGACCACGCCGTCGTGCTTGGCCAGCTCCTTCGGCTCGCGCGGCCGCCCGCGCCGCTCGATGTAGCCGGGATCGGCGACCATCAGCGTCCCGATCTCTCCCAGGCTGCGCGCGATCAGCGACGAGTCGGCCAGCGCGCGCGCCCGGATCGCCACGTCGAACCCCTCCTCGACCAAGTTCACCACCCGGTCGGTGCACACCAGCTCGAGCTCGACCTCCGGGTAGCGCGCCAGGTAGCCGGCCGCGATCGCGCCCAGGAAGCCGAAGTTCAGCGGCGCGGTCACGCGCAGCTTGCCGCGCGGGCCGTCCTGCAGATTTCCGACGGCGCGCTCGGCCTCCTCGAGCTCGGCGACGATGCGCGCGCCGTGCTCGAAGTAAGCGCGGCCGGCGTCGGTCAGGCTCAGTCGCCGTGTCGTGCGCTGGATCAGGCGCGCGCCCAGGCGCTGCTCCAGATCGGCAATCTTGCGGCTCACCGTCGACTTGGGCATGTCCAGCTTCTTGGCGGCGCCGCTGAAGCTGCCGGTTTCGGCGACCCTTGCGAAGACCAGAATCTCGTTCAGATCCATCATAGGCTGTCCATGGCGGCTGCCGGACTGTTCCATGGGCGAGACGGTGAAGACAAGCCGGCGCTGCTTGTCGGCGTGCGCTCCGGGGATTAGATCAGAGGGGTCGAGGAGGCAACGCAACATGAGAAACAACGAGAACCAACACAGCGCCGTCGGTCCCGTCGGAGGCGCGCGTCGTGCGCGAGGTGGAGCGGGTGATCGGCGCCCACCGGCAGCGCGAGGGCGGCGGCTTCATCGTGCGCCGTCCGGTTCCGACCGTCGGGCTGACGCAGGTCGATCCGTTCCTGCTCATCGACGAGATGGGCCCGATCGACTACGCGCCCGGGCAGGCGGTCGGCGCGCCGGATCATCCGCACCGCGGGTTCGAGACGGTGACCTACATGCTCGAAGGCGAGATGGAGCACGAGGACTCGGCCGGTCACCGCGGCGCGCTGCGCACCGGCGACGTGCAGTGGATGACGGCGGGCGCCGGCATCGTGCATTCGGAGATGCCGTCGCGCCGGATCCTGGAGCAGGGCGGGCGCGTCCACGGCTTCCAGATCTGGATCAATCTGCCGGCGCGGCTGAAGATGACGCGGCCGCGCTACCAGGAGGTGCCGGGGGCGCGCATCCCGACGGCCGAGACCAGCGACGGGCTCGCGCGCGTGCGGGTGGTGGCCGGCGAAGCGCTGGGCGCGCGCGCGGTCATCGACACGCAGACGCCGATCGTCTACCAGGACTGGACGCTTCAGCCGGGCGCCGACGTCACGGTGCCGCTGCCGCGCGATCAGCGCGCGCTGGCGTACGTGTTCGAGGGCGCGGTGCGCATCGGCGACGGAAAGCGCGACGTGCGCGACGGGCACCTGGCGCTGCTCGGCGCCGGCGATGCGGTGCGCTTGTCGGGCGCCGACAAGCCGGGGCGGCTCTTGCTGCTCGCGGGCGTGCCGCTCGAACGAGCCGGTCGCGCGCTATGGTCCGTTCGTGATGAACAGCGAGGAGGAGATCATGCAAGCGGTGCGCGACTACCAGAGCGGGCGGATGGGCGAGATCACGCGGACGGCGTCGGTCGGATGAGCGGCGGCGGCGCGGACGGGGGCGGTGGCGCAATCGAGCCGCCGCCCATCGAGCAGGAGATCGTGGGGCGCACGCGCGACCTCGGCGGGTTCGAGGTGCGGCGCGTGCTGCCGTCCCATCCGCGCCAGCGCGTCGGGCCGTTCATCTTCTTCGATCACTTCGGGCCGGTCGCGTTTCCGCCCGGACAAGGGGATGGATGTGCGGCCGCACCCGCACATCGGGCTCGCCACGGTGACTTACCTGTTCGAGGGCGAGATCGTGCATCGGGACAGCCTGGGGTCGCGCCAGCCGATCCGCCCGGGCGACGTCAACTGGATGGTGGCGGGTCGCGGGATCGTGCATTCGGAGCGCACGCCCGCCGACGTGCGGACCCAGGGCGGGCGCATGCACGGCCTGCAGCTGTGGGTGGCGCTGCCGGCCGACGCCGAGGAGATCGCGCCGCGCTTCGAGCACCACGCGACCGCGAGCCTGCCGGTGGTGAGCCGCCCGGGCGCGACCTTGCGGGTGATCGCCGGCAATGCGTACGGGGCGACCGCGCCGACCGGCGTGCTCTCGCCGACGTTGTACGTCGACGTCACGCTCGCGCCCGGCGCCAGCGTGGCCGTCGACGGCGAGCACGAGGATCGCGCGGTCTACGTGATCGAGGGCGCCGTCGCGTGCGCGGGCCGGCTCCTGGCGCCCGGCGCGATGACGGTGCTGCGCGCGGGCGCCGACGTCTCGCTGTCGTCCGCGGGCGCGGCGCGCGCGGTGCTGCTCGGCGGCGCGCCGCTGCCGGGCGTGCGTCACATCGAGTGGAACTTCGTCTCCAGCTCGGCCGATCGCCTGCAGCGCGCCAAGGACGACTGGCGCGCGGGCCGGTTCCCCAAGGTGCCGGGCGACGAGATCGAATTCATTCCGCTGCCGCCGGGCTGAGCGCCGAACGGCGGCGGTCGGCGCTCAGGCGCGCATCGTCTTCAGCGTGACCGCCCAGCGGTGCAGCTCGTCGAGCAGCGCCTTGGCCGAATGCGCGAAGGCCTCGGTCGGTTTGAAGAGGCCGTTCTCGATGTGCGTGTTGACGAGCGGGATCGAGACCGCCTCGGGCAACGGCATCACTTTGAGCGACGTCAGCAGCGGCTTGACGGCCTGCACCGAGCGCACGCCGCCCGATATTCCGCCGTAGCTGACGAAGGCCGCCGGTTTGCGCGCCCACTCGTGGAACAGGTAGACGATCGCGTTCACGAGCGACGGCGGCGTGAAGTAGTCGTATTCGGGCGTCACGAAGACGAAGGCGTCGCTTCGTTTGACGATCGCGCTCCAGATCTTGGTGTGCTCGAAGGTGTATTCGGCGAAGCGCGGGTGCTTGGGCTCGTCGAAGACCGGCAGGTTGATGTCTTTCAGGTCGACGAGCTCGACGTCGAACGGTCCGTAGGCGGTGGCCACTTCGAAGAACCACTGGGCGACGGTCGGCCCGACGCGCCCGGGGCGCGTGCTGACGATGATGACGGCGAGCTTGGGCTGGTCCATCTGAGCTCGCCATTGTGATTCAGAGTGCGGCGCGGAACAACCGTTCAGCCGCCAGCCAGCGCCTGGAGCTTGAGCACGGTGTTCCAGTTGCGGCCGGTGCCGCGCGTGCCGAGCTTCTTCTCGATCAGTGTATTGGTCACCTTGGAGTTGCCGATGCCGTCGGGGTACGTGATGTAGACCTCGCGGATCGCACTCCCCTGGGCGCGCGCGACCTCGCGCCCGCCGATCGCCGCCTGCAGCGCCGCCACGGCCGCCGGCTTGACGGCTTCCTTGAGGAAGATCACGACCAGGTGGCTCGGGTCATCGCGCGCCTCGTCGGGGAACGGGTTCGCGGCAACGAGCTCGCTCCACTCCGCGGCGTTGCGCACGAAGAAGTCGGTCTCGAGCGCGAAGCGCTTCTTGGTCTCAGCCTCGAGGTGGCGTTCGAGCGCCGCGCCCGCGCGTCCGGTTCCGCGAAAGACCAGGTTGCCGCTCTGGAGCAGCGTCTTTCCATCCTGCAGCCCCAGATCCGTCATCAGCGCGCGCAGGTCGTTCATCGCGATCTTGCCGTGGGGGCCGAGGTTGACCGCGCGCAGCAGCGCCACCTGCATCGTCGACGGCCGTGCCATCGGCTGTCTCAGCCCCCCGCGCCCCGCGCGCGCTCCGTTGCGACGCGCAGCCAGCCGCGCAGGGCCGCGCGCGGCAGCTCGTCGAGCGCGCGCAGCTTGAGGTGCTTTCCGGTCTTGCCGTCACCTTCGAGGCGGCCGTCAGGATCGACGAAGGTACCGGGCGGACCAGGCAGGATCAGGTTGACGTGAGCTTTGAACCCGGCGACCGCGCACACGATCTCTTTTCCGATCATGTAAAACGGCATCCCCCACTTGATCTGCGAGGTCGCGTCGGGCGCGGCCTCGCCCACCATCGCGCGCAGCTCGTCGAGGATCGGCCGCAGCGCCGGCGGCTGCTTGGCGAAGAAGCCCGCGACCGGCGCGCCCAGGTCGGCGCGCTTCGCGTACATCTTGGCCGCAGGTTTCTTCGCCGGCGCCTTCTTCCTCGCCGCCGGCGCCTTCTTCTTCGTAGCGGGCGCTTTCTTCTTCACGCCGCGATGATGCCACGAAGCCCAGGGCGCGAAGCCCAGAGAATGAACGCTAGGGAATGATCACCGGCGGAATCGGCGTGCCCGAGTCGGGGATGATGCACGACGAGAGGTCGAACAGCATGAACTCCAGCGCCTTTTCCTGCGGCGACAGATCGACCGCCTTGCAGCCGGTCGGGAAGGGCACGTTGGTCCCCGACGTGTCGGCGGGCGTGCCCGCGTTCGATACGTGGATGTCGCTGAGCACGACCCGCCCGCACTGCTGGTCGACAGGCGCGTCGGCCGGTGTGTTGAACGTGAAGTACTGGGTCGACGGGTTGTGCAGCGTCTGCTGCGCCGCCGCCGCGTTGGCGTCGCTGTAGATCCAGCGCTGCGAGTACATCGTGTTCACGGTGTCGACCGTGTGCTGGCCGGCGCGGATCACCAGCTGCCCGGGCGTCGTCGACGCGCCCACGTTGACCAGCCAGTTCGCCATCGCCTGGCCCTTGGGGAACGTCGTGTCCAGCGACGCGGTGAACGGGCTCGGCAGGTCGTCCTGGTGGTCGAAGGTCGCCACCATCGGCAACGGGGCCGGGCCGTGCTCGATCCAGTAGTTGTGCCAGTGCGACAGGAAGGCGCGACCGCCCGACGACGTGTACTGTAGAAAAGCCTGTCGCGCGGCCATGCTCTTGTTCGTCGGGGTCTCGGTTCCCTCGCACGAGTGCAGCAGCATGTCGTAACCCATGAGGTTCGTGACCGAGTCCCACCACGGCTCGACGCTGGCGATCGCCGCGCCGCCGTTGAGCGTCGTGTTGTAACGGTTGGTGCCGCCCGCTCCGGCGTACAGATTCACGCGCCCCGTGCCGCCCGCTGGCGTGAACTCAGCGTCGTCGATCCCGATCTTGCGCAGCAGGCACTCGAGCGCGTCGGCGCTGCCGGTCGTGAGCGCGATCTTGGGGATGTGCCCCTCGCTCTGGTTGCGCGGCAGGCGCGTCTGGGTCTTGTCGGAGAGCGGTGTGTCGGTGCACGACGCGACCTGCGGCACGGTCAGCTCGCGCCGCCACTTGCCGACCTGGATCACCAGCGGCACGTCGGCGCCGATCGGCACGTTCTCGACCGAGAAGTGCCCGGACTCGTCGGTGATCGCCGAGGCGATCGGCTTGCCCGACAGCGTGGCGCCACAGCGGTCGCAGCTCGCGCCTTCGGGCACGGGGTCCAGCGCCGCGTTGGGGACGTAGACGACGACATTGTAGAGGGGCACCTTGCCCGCGGGATCGTAGATCGTCCCGCTCACCGTGGTCTTGCCGCCGCCCGCGCAGGGCTGCGCCGTGCACGAGCCGCGCGTGCAGGTGTTTTGCCGGCACTCGAGGTTGCGGCAGGGCCCGTTGTACGCGTCGCCGGTGTTGTCGCCGGCGTCGATGCGGACGCCGGTTCCGCCCATGCCGGTTCGCGGCGTCGTGCCGCCGCCGCCGCCGGCGCTGTTGCCGACGCCACCCGGGCGCTCCGGGCTGAACGTGCAGGCGGTCAAGCCGACCAGCAGCGCGTATCCCGCGTAACCCATGTCCCCGACCGCGGAGCCCACAAACAACCCTCGACTGCGACGCATTCGGATCCTCCCACAATGTGAACGACCGCGCCGGGCTCGTCCCAGCACAGTCCTAGCGGTCTTCTTATCGACTCTGGCGCATCTGTCTAAAGCCGACTGGAGATTGAAGAGCGGCCCGGATCGGTCCTGCCGCATCGAGTCCCCGCATGCCCCTGCCCGCCGCTCACTTTTTTCGGCCGACCGGCGCTTTCGTCGGGTGGTCACCTGTCAGGGTCGGTCGCAGTGCGAGCGCAGCGCGGCGTCTTGTTGCCGGGTCGTATCGATGCCGTCGACGGAAAGCTCAGCCAGTGTCGTATCATGCCGCCGCACTTCACCCTTTTCGGGAGGCAGACAGACATGCGAATGAAAATGAGTGTCCTGTTGGTTTCAGCGTTGGTGGTCGCGAGCGCCGGCGGGCGGGCATTCGGGGCGGTGACGGTCGACAAGCAGACGTTCAAGGGTAGCCAGGGCGCCACGACGTTCTCCGGCTCGGCCACGATCGCGTGCGCCGGCGGCGGCAGCGGCACGGTGTCGGCGTCCGGCTTTCTCTCGGGCTCCCAGCAGATCACGAAGACCAGCGGCTCGCCCAAGATGGTCAACAACGGCGTCTTCGTCGAGGTCGACTCCTACTCCAACACCTGCACCGGCGCGACGCTCGGGTTCGCCGACGGTGGCATCGCCAACGGATTCACGCCGCCCAACGCGCACTTGAACTCGGCGCAGCTCCTCGGCACGACCACGGTCCAGGACTTCGGCACCGGTCTCACCATCACGGTCGCCATCGACGTGGTGCTCGAAGGCACGGGGCCGATCTCCGCCGAGAAGAGCAACACCAAGACCAAGACCAAGGGCCCCTTCACCATCACGATCATGCGGTCGGCCAGCGCCAGCCGCGCGGCCGATGCCTCGGGCACGATCTCGGTCGGCGGCGTCGCCATCGACGCGACGTTCAGCTCGACGACGTTGAGCACCAACGCCAACGCGACGCTCACCATCACCAAGAACTGACGATCCTGACCCGGCGGCGGCGGACCGATGTCCGCCGCCGCGTTCAAGGATAGACGCGCACGGCAGGCTCGCCCCGGCGCGTTCGGTAGAGGCCGTCCTTGCGAATCGCGAGCTCCATGCCGCCGATCGTCGCCAGCGGCACCACCGGTCGGGGCGCCGCCGCGACCGGCGCCAATACCTGCCAGGTGCGGCCGCCGTCGAGCGATTCCCAGCGCGCGATCTGGCCCGCCGGCAGCTGCGTGCTCTGGCCGTAGAGCACCAGGTGGTTCAGCATGCCGTCGGGCGTGGCGACCGCCTGGATCGGATCCGGCTCGCCGGCGGGGCGGCCGCTTTCGCCGGGGATGCCAGGCGGCACGGTTATGGGGCGGAAGGTCCTGCCGGCGTTGTCGGTCAGGTAGATCCACGCCGGCTCGGAGTGGGCCGCCGCCCCGCAGCTCGAGGTGAAGATGAGCGCCATTCCCGCGCGCGAGCGATCCAGGATCACCTGCCGCACCGGCTGCGGATCCAGCATCTTCACGGCGATCGCGCGCCAGCGATCGCCGCGGTCCGACGACACCATCACACGGCCGAATGTCGCCGGCTCCCGGCAACTGCCGTCGGCGAGCCAGATCCGGCCGTCGGGACCGAGCGCGAAAGACGACGGCGGCGGGCGCGGCACCTCGTGCGCGGTCATCCTCGCGGTGCCGAGGTTGCGCAACAGCATCGGCACCGTGTTCCATTCGTGCTCGTAGCCGCAACCGCTCTCGTAGGACAGTGTGTGCGCGTCGGCGAGCTCGCCGACGACGTCGCGTGCCGGGACGTGATTTCGCGCGCAGGCGTCGCGGTCGGCGTGCGTGAGGCGCCGCGCCTGGTAGGTCGCGAGGTCGAGCGCGAAGATCCCGTCGGCGCCGGTGAAGAAGAGCGTGTGCCGGTCCCGCGACAGGGCGGCGTGGCCGAAGTCGCTGCCGTCGAAGTGGGCGACCGCCTCGGCGGGACCCGCGGCGCAGGGGATCCGCCATAGCGTGCTGCTGCCGTAGGGGCCGTGCTCGCCGGCGCCCGCATAGGCCACCAGCACGGCGTCGGGGCCCGCGGGATGGACGCGCAGCTCCTGGGGTGGATCGTCGACCGGTGCGAGCGAGAGGACGCGTCCGTCGGTGCTGACGCTGATGCGCAACCCTTCGGCCGAGGTCAACCGATCGACCTGGCACGCCGCTCTCGTCGTCGCACCCTTGCCCGCGCGGGGAGCGGCGCGCGCCGGCCCCGCGGTCGCGGCGAGCAGCGCGATCGCGAGCAGGGGAGCGCGGGCGATCGGTTTCGGCATCGCCCCGACTATCTTATCGGAACGTAGACCTCGTCACCCTAATGGACGCTGGTCACAGACGTTGAGGAAGCGGCCCCGGCCGGCCGAAAACCGGCCCCGGCGTTGACTCTCCTCGGAGCCGGGCCCTATTGTGGCCGCAGCTTCCCGCGAGGCGCCGGTCGTGACTCCCTTTACGCACATCAACCTCTCGGCTCACGCGATGGTGCTGGTCTCGCTCCTCGCGGACCTACCCGGCCTCGGGGTCCGCGGCCATGCGAGCTGTCCCACGCCTGGTGCCCTCGAGGCGGCGCTGGTGGGACTGATCGCGCCGCGTCCGGCGCCGGAGACGCCGGACGCCGTCGAGATCCTCGAGCAGGGATCGTCGGTGACGGTGCGGTTGTCGAGCGCGCGCGGCGAGGTGATCGGCGAGAGGCGGCTGCCCGACCGGCTGTCGTGCGCCGAGCGCGCCCGGGCGGCGGCGGTCGTGGTCGCGGCCTGGGAGGCGCACCTGCGGGGGGTGGCCGCCGCGCTGGATTCGCCCGCGGCCGAGGCTCGCGCGGCGACGCAACCTCCGGCGCTGCCGGCGCCGCCTGTCGCGCCGGCCGCAATGGTGGCGGCCGTGGCGCCGCCGGCCGCTCGCGTCGCCGCGGCGTTGCCTTCGCGCGCGCCGATCCAGATCGAGACCAGCGCCGCCCTGTTCGCGTCGGTCACCGCGAGCGGCGTCGCGCCCGCCGGGACCTTCGAGCTGGCGCTCACGCGCGCGGACTCGCCGCTGGCGCTCGGGCTCGGCGCCGTGATCGTGGGCGGGCATTCGTTGAACGTGGCGTCGGGGCGCGGCGTCTGGCGCCGGTTCGGGGGCATGGTCGAGCTCGACTCCGTGTCGCGATGGAGCGCGCTGGCGCTGCATCTGCACGGCGGCGCGGCGCTGACGGCGGCCGTCGTCGAGGGGCAGTCGTTGCCGGCGATCGCCAGCGACACGGTGTTCGACCCGGGCGTGATCGTCGGGTTGCGGCTGGCGTGGGTGGCGCGGCTCGCGCCCTGGTTGGGTGCCACCGCCGTCTCGTGGCCGCGGGCGCACGCGCTGCTGGTCGGCGGCAGCCCCGCGACCGCGCAGTTGCCGCAATTCGAGGCCTGGCTGGGGGGCGGCGTGACCTTCGGTCGGGGGAACTGAAACCTTTTCGGTCGAGCCGACATGGGTCAGGAGGTCACTGCCGTGTCTCGAGCCGCTCGCCATCCCGCCACCACCGAGACCGACCCGGTCGATTCGCCGGTCGACGTGGCGCGGCTCTATCGCGCGCACGAGCGTACCGTGATGCGCTGGGCCGCGCGCCTGGGGGGACCGGGCATCGACGTCGAGGACGTGGTTCAGGACGTGTTCCTGGTCGCGGAGCGGCGGCTGCGCGTATCCGCGGGCACGTCCGAAGGCAAGTCCGAGGCATCGTTCGACGCGCCTTCGAAGATCAGGACCTGGCTGTTTCGCACCACCGAGAAGATCGTGCAGGCGGCGCGGCGCAAGCGGCGGTTACGCCGCTGGCTCTCGCTGTCCGTCGCCGCGGCGCTGTCGCGCGAGTCGTCGCCGCCGGGCATGAGCGCGCCGCGGCCCACGCCCGCGGAGGCGCTGGAGCGGGAGCGCACCGTCGCCGAGGTGTACCGCGTGCTCGATCGGCTGTCGGAGCGGCACCGGCGCGTGCTGGTCCTGTTCGAGATCGAAGGGCTGTCGACGCAGGAGATCGCCGACCTCACCGGCGCTCCGGTCGGCACGGTGCGGGTCTGGTTGTTTCGCGCGCGGGCGCGCTTCCTGGAAGAGCATCAACGTCTATTCGAGCGGAGTCAGCCATGATCGACGATTTGCTTGAGCCCGCGCGCTGGTCCGATTCATCGCCCGACACCGGGACGGCCGAGCAGGCGATCGGTGCGGCATTCCGGCAGGTGCGCGAGGCGACCGAGCCGAACGACACGGCGCTGGCGCGCGTGGGCCGGCGCGTGGGCGCGACCGCGGCGAGGAAGCGCGGCCAGCTGATCTGGCGGCTGGCGGTGGCGGCGCTGCTGATCATGGTGACGGGCGGCGCGGTGGGCGCGGCGTTGAATCGCTGGCGGCGCGCCAGCCTGGTCGTGCCCGAGGCGCGGGCGCCGGGCGCGGCGGACGCGCGCGCGACGACGGCGCGATCCCATCGGCGGGGGCAGCACGGCGCGCCGGCCGCGGCCGAGGCTGTCGCGGCGCTGCCCGAGGCCGCGAGCGTCGCGCCGCCGCCCGCGGAGCCCCTTGCCGCGCCACCACCGCCGGTGGCCAGCGCGCCGGTGGCGCCGTCAGCGCCCGAGGCGCCCGCGGTGTCGCCGTCGCCGTCGCCGTTCCGGGAGCATCGCGCGGCCGCGCCGGCGCCGGAGTCGGTGGGCGCCGAGCTCATCGCCGGTGCATTTCGCGACCTGCGCTCGCGCGGCGACGCGAAGGCGGCGCTGCGATCGCTCGACCAGTACGATCGGCGGTTTCCAGATGGCCTGCTGCGCGCCGAATCGCGCGTCGCGCGCGTCGAGGCTTTGCTGATGCTGGACCGCCGCCGGGAGGCGCTGGGTCTGCTCGAGACGGGGGGCGCTGCCGGCGCGCTCACCCGGGATATCCGCGTCACGCGCGGCGAGCTCCTGGTCGAGAGTGATCGGTGCGCCGACGCGCTTCGCGACTTCGACGCCGTGCTGACGGCGCGCGACGGCGACGCGGCCGGTGGCCGAGCGTTGTACGGGCGCGCGTCGTGCCGTCTGCGCCGCGCCGACCATGCGGGCGCGCGCGCGGACCTGACCCGATATCTGTCGCTGCACGCCGATGGTCCCTCCGCGGCCGCCGCGCGCCGCGCCCTGGCGGCGCTGCCGTAACGTTCTCGCGCGCGCCGACATGAGTGAGCGGAGGACCGAGACATGACGAAGGGCGCGACAGTCATTGTGGGCATGGCGGTGGTGTGGGCCGCGGGGTGCGGAACGCACTCGGCGATCGGGAGCGTGCAGACCGGCGGTGCCGGGGGCGGCGACACCGCCGGCGCAGGGGGGAATCCGGGGCTCGGTGGCGGCGGTGGCGTCGGCGGTGGCGTCAGCGGCGTCGGCGGTGGCGTCAGCGGCGTCGGCGGTTCTGGGGTCGGCGGTTCACTGGGTGGCGACGGCGGCTCGGGGCCGCTCTGCTCGCGCTACGACGCCGGTGCACCGCCCTCGGGCGTCGCGAAGCCGTTCGCGGTTCAACCTCCCGTCGACTATCCGACGGGCGTCGGCGCCTTCGCCGTGGCGACCGGTGATCTGAATGGCGACGGCAAGCTCGACCTGGTCTTGCTCGACACGTCGGTCGGTCTCCGCGTGCTCTACAACAACGGGAACGGGACCTTCGGCGGACCGGTGGACCACGTCACCAGCACGGGGCCGCAAGCTCTCGCGCTCGGCGATCTCAACGGCGACCACAAGCTCGACATCGTCACCGCAGGCCCCAACGGGGTCTCTGTCTACATCAATCAAGGAAGCGGCAATTTCGGGCCGCCGGTCACCTACGTCGCGGGCAGCGGGTCGGTGGCGCTGGCGCTCGGCGATCTGAACGGCGACGGCCGGCTCGACATCGCGGTCGCCAACGGGGCGAGCTCGGCGGACCCAGCCGTCGGCGACGTTGGCATCCTGCTCAATACCGGCGGCGGGACCTTCTCGGTGATGAATTATCCGGCGTCGCCGTCGCCGTCGTCGATCGCGCTCGGCGATCTGGACGCGGACTGCAATCTCGACGTGGTCGTCGCCGGTGCCGACGGTTTGACCGTCTTGCTCGGCTCCAATTCATTCCGGCCGACCACCTTCGCGAGTGGTACGACGGGCGGCTCGGTGGCGGTCGGCGACATCAACGGCGACGGCTATCTGGATCTGGTCGAGGGCGCCGGTGCCGGAGGCGACGCGGCTTACGTCCTGCTGAACTACAGGAACGGCAAGTTCACGGCGCCCGTGCGCTACAGTCTGCGCGATATACCCGACGCTTCGGGCCTGATGAACATGTCCGGCCCGATAGTGGTCGCGCTCGGAGACGTGAACGGCGACGGCAACAACGATCTCCTCACCGTCGGCGCTTGCTGTGGCCTGGGTGTGTTCTCGAATCGCGGCGACGGCACCTTCGCCGCGCCGATCGAATACCCCATGACGCCCGCGGCGGTTGCGCTCGCTTACGGCGACTTCAATGGTGATGGGCTCGGTGACATTGCCGTCGTGGGGTTCGCCGACGGGGTCAGCGGCCTGCGGGTGACGCTGAACGCATCGCACTGATCTCGTCGGCGCCTCGTCCGCGCCTCATCGCCCGCGCTGTTTGCGGGACCGTCCGTATCTGGCAACGGAGAGTGTGCGATTTACCTTCCGCCGCATGTCCAAACCGACGCGGGAAGGTCAGCGGCTCGAGGATGCGCGCAACAAAGGGATCGCCTGGAGGAAGTGGGGTCCCTACCTCAGCGAGCGCCAGTGGGGCAGCGTTCGCGAAAACACCGATCGCCAGATCGAAGCCTGGAACGATCTGACTCACGACCAGTCACGCTCGCGCGCCTACCAGAGCGGTGAGGACGGCATCGCGGGCTTCTGCGACGACAACATGCTGCTCTGCTTCTCGGTCGCGATGTGGAACGGCAAGGACCCGATCCTCAAGGAACGGATGTTCGGCCTCACCAACAGCGAAGGCAATCACGGCGAGGACGTGAAGGAGTACTACTTCTACCTCGACAGCACGCCCACGCACTCCTACGCCAAGATGCTGTACAAGTATCCGCAGGCGGAGTTCCCGTACTACCGGCTGGTCGACGAGAACCGCCGGCGCACGCGCAACGACATGGAGTTCGAGCTCCTCGATACCGGCATCTTCGACGAGAACCGCTACTTCGACGTCTACGTCGAGTTCGCAAAGGTCGATCCCGAGGACATTCTGATCCGCATCAGCGCCGTCAATCGCGGCCCCGAGGCCGCGCCGCTGCACATCCTGCCCCACCTGTGGTTCCGCAACACCTGGTGCGTGGACGAACGAGCGCCGCATCCCGAGGTGGAAGCCGTGCACCACCCGCGTTGCCCGGTGATCGCCGCGCGGCACCCGCAGCTCGGCCAGCGCTTTCTCTACTGCGAAGGCGCCGGTGAATTGCTGTTCGCCGACAACGAGACCAACCGCTATCGGTTGTGGGGCCAGCCCAATCCCACGACCTATCAGAAAGACGGCATCAATGACTACGTGGTGCAGGGGCGCCGCGACGCCGTCAATCCGGCCAAGAAGGGGACCAAGTCGGCGGCGCACACGCTGCTCAACGTCGAGCCCGGCCAGACCGCGTCCATGCGCCTGCGCCTGACGATGACTCCACCCGGACAGCTCGAGGATCCCATGTCCGGCTTCGACGCGATGTTCGCCGAGCGCCTGCGCGAGGCCGACGATTTCTACGCCGCGGGGACGCCGCATTCGCTGAGCGCCGACGCTGCTCAGGTGGTCCGTCAGGGCGCGGCCGGCCTGCTATGGACCAAGCAAGCCTACGTCTACGACGTCGAGACCTGGCTTCACCAGCGCGGCGTGCAGCGCGACTCCAACGGAGAGACGCGCAACCAGCACTGGTTCCACATGTACACCGCCGACGTGATCTCGATGCCGGACAAGTGGGAGTACCCCTGGTTCGCAGCCTGGGATCTGGCGTTTCACTCGGTCTCGCTGGCCTGGGTCGATCCCGACCTCGCCGAGCAGCAGCTGGGCCTGATGCTCCTCGACCGCTATCAACATCCGAACGGCCAGTTGCCGGCCTACGAATGGAACTTCGACGACGTCAATCCGCCGGTCCACGCCTGGGCCGCGATCTTCAACTACCGACTCAATCGCGAGACCTTGGGTGACCGCGCGCTGCCGTTTCTGAAGAAGCACCTTCAACATGCTGGTCTCCAACTTCACCTGGTGGCTCAACCGCAAGGATCGCGACGGCCGCAACCTGTTCGAAGGCGGGTTCCTGGGCCTGGACAACATCGGCGTCTTCGATCGCAGCGCGCCGCTGCCGACCGGCGGCTACCTGGAGCAGGCCGACGGCACCTCGTGGATGGCGTTCTACGCGCAGAACATGCTGGACATGGCGCTGGAGCTGGCGCTGGTCGACCCGAGCTACGAAGAGCTATGCGATCAAGTTCTATCAGCACGTGGTGGCGATCGCGGCCGCCACCAACCGCATCGGCACCGATTCAATGTGGGACGAAGAAGACGGCTTCTACTACGACGTGCTGCGTGTGCCCGGTCAGTTCACCACGCGGCTCAAGGTGCGCTCGGTCGTCGGGTTGCTGCCGCTGTGCGCGGTCTCGGTCTATCGTCCGGAGGTGCTGACGCGAGCTGCCGCGCTTCGTCGAGCGCGCCCTGTGGTACCAGCAGAACCGACCCGAGCTGATGGCCAACCTCAACCCGCCGCGCACCGGCGTCGCGGGGCGCCGCATGCTGTCGCTGCTCACCGACGACAAGCTGCGGCGTGTCCTGGCGCGCATGCTCGACCCCAACGAGTTCCTGGGCGACCACGGCATCCGCTCGGTCTCGCGCTATCACCTGGAGCACCCGTACGTGTTCAACGCCGGCGGCAGCGAATACCGCGTCGGCTATCTTCCTGCCGAGTCCGACACCGGGATGTTCGGCGGCAACTCCAACTGGCGCGGGCCGATCTGGGCGCCGATCAACGCGCTCATCATCCGCGCGCTGGTTCAGATGTACTCTTTCTACGGCGACGAGTTCCGCGTCGAGTGCCCGACCGGCTCGGGCCAGTACATGACGCTCTACCAGGTCGCCGAGGAGCTGTCGAATCGCATGGCCGGCATCTTCCTGCTCAACCACGAAGGCCGCCGTCCGGTCTTCGGCGGCACGCGCAAGTTCATCGACGATCCGCACTGGAAGAACCACATCCTTTTCTACGAATACTTCCACGGCGACAACGGCGCCGGCCTGGGCGCCAGCCACCAGACCGGGTGGACGGCGATCATCCCCGCGCTGATGACGTTCTTCGCGCGCGTGCGGCCCGAGACGCTGCTCACGTCCGGGGGTCAGCCTGGCCGACCTCAAGCGCGAGCAACAGCGGATCCTCGACGTGCCCGGAGTCCACCCATGAGGCTGCCCGCCAATCCGGCGCTGTACCAGATCAACACGCGCGTGACGCTGCACGAGCGCGGCGTCGCGCTCGGGCGGCGGGCGACGCTCGACGACGTCGACGACGCCATGCTCGACGAGATCGCCGCCCGCGGGTTCAGCTGGGTCTGGTTCCTCGGGGTCTGGCAGACCGGCCCCGCGGGGCGCGCCGTCTCGCGCGCCAACGTCAAGATGGTCGAGGAGTGCCGGCGCGTGCTGCCCGACCTGCGCGACGAGGACATCACCGGATCGCCGTTCGCCATCGCCGCCTACACCGTCCACCACGACTTCGGCGGAGACCCGGCGCTGGCGCGGCTGCGCGAGCGGCTCGCGCGCCGCAACCTCAGCCTCTTGCTCGACTTCGTGCCCAATCACACCGCGCCCGACCATCCCTGGGTGACCACGCACCCGGAGTACTACATTCACGGCACCGAAGATGACCTGGCGCGCTCGCCCCAGAACTACGCGCGGCTCAACGTCGGCGGCCGGAACGTCGATCCTGGCGTTCGGGCGCGATCCCTACTTCGACGGGTGGGCCGACACGTTCCAGCTCAACTACCGGCACGCGGGTTTTCGCGAGGCGCGCATCGCGGAGCTGGGCGCGATCGCCGACCGATGCGACGGCGTTCGCTGCGACATGGCGATGTTGCTGCAACCGGCGATCATCCAGCGGACCTGGGGCGAGCGCGCGCGCCCGGCCGACGGTTCGCCGCCCAAGGACAACCCGTTCTGGCCCGAGGCCATCGCCGCGATCAAGCGCCGGCACCCGACGTTCACGTTCGCGGCCGAGGTGTACTGGGACATGGAGTGGGAGCTGCAGCAGGCCGGCTTCGACTACACCTACGACAAGCGGCTCTACGACCGCCTGGTCGAGGCCGGAGGTACGCCGGTGCGCGAGCACCTGATGGCCGACCCCGGATTTCAGCAGCGGTCCCTGCGGTTCATCGAGAACCACGACGAGCCGCGCGCCGCCGCGACGTTCGCGCCACCGAAGCATCGGGCGGCGGCGACGATCGCCCTCATGGCGCGCGGGCTGCGGCTGGTGCACGACGGACAGACCGACGGCCGCAAGGTCCACGTGTCGATGCACGTCGGGCGCCGTCCCGCCGAGCCGGCCGACGTCGAGCTCCGCGCGTTCTACGAGCGCCTGTTCCAGGCCATGCGCCGCCCCGAGGCGCGCGACGGCGAGTGGCGGCTGTGGGACTGCCGGCCGGCGTGGGACGGGAACCCGACGGCGGCGCAGTTCATCGTCGCGTCGTGGCAGCTCGGCGACCAGCGCTTGCTCATGGCCGTCAACTACGGCCCCAATCAGGGACAGTGCTACGTCTCGCTCGGTCTGCCGGGTCTGGCGGGCCGCGAGATTCGCCTGGCCGATCTGCTGGGTGGCGCCGCCTATCAGCGGCGAGGTGACGATCTGGTTGGCAAAGGGCTTTACCTCGACATGCCGGAGTGGGGGCACCAGCTCTTCGCGTTGAACGCGGTTTGATCGAGCGCGCGCGGTCGTCGCCCTGTCGCTGTGCAATGGCTGCTCCTGAGCGGCGCCTCCGGTCGACCCACCGATATCGTCGCGAACGATGAATCGCAAAGAAGCCACCGGTTGGCGCGTGACGATCGTCCACTACCTTGGCAGGTGAAAGGGGTGGGCCATGACTAACCGTTACCAAGATCGTCTTCGAAACAGGGTCTCGCGTCTCGCGCCGGCGGCGGCGCTGCTGGGCGTCATCGCGGCGAGCGGATGGGGTTGCAACGAGGGCGCGACGACCGGAACCGTCGCGTACTCGTACGAGGATCCGTACCTTTACTCGTACTACTATCCTGCTGATGTGGCCTATACCGGCTACTACGCCGCCGATACCTGGGACTATGGCCTTTATTACGCGGCGCAGGGACCGGCGGCGGGCGCCGCCACCGTGATTGACAACTCGACGCGCCCCTCGCTCGGCAGCACGTTGCGCGCGTTGATTCGCGGCGAGTCGGTTTGTCCGGGACAGGTGACGGTGACGCCGAAGACCGCGCCGCCCGCGTGCAGCGGCTCGCCGCTGACGTCGGTGAAGAACGGGTTCACCGCGGTCTTCGCGGGCTGCCAGCTATCGGGCGGCGGCAAGCTGGACGGCACCTTCGACGTGGCGGCGACGAAGACCGCGTCGTCGCCGACCTGCGCTGCCGACACGACGATCAGCCTCCAGTACACGACGACCATCACCAACCTCGTCTACACCAGTCCGGAGGGGGCGCGCATCTCGATCCCCAGCCAGAGCGACACCGGCACGGCCAGCTACACGTTTGGCCAGAACGGGACGGCGACCAGCTTCAACAGCACGGGCGAGGCCCAGTTCTTCAACACCGCCGGAACGATGATCGCCGACCTCGGCTTCAGCGGCATGCGGACGCTGACGTTCACGACGTCGAACCAGACCTATACCATCGACGGCACGGTGAACGTGCAGGACAAGATGACGTCGGGCGCGAGCGCAACGCTGACGGGCACGGGCGTTCAGCGTAGCAACGGCTGCTGCCGTCCGACCGCGGGCACGCTGACGGTCAACCGCACCGGTGGCCGGTTCCCGGGCCAGCACGTCTGGACGTTCGAGTCGACTTGCGGCTCGGCGATGCTCGACGGTTCGACGATCACCTTGCCGGCCTGCGAGTAATCTTAAGCGCCAGGACGCCAGGAACGCCAAGTCCGGACTCTCAATAGTCCGGATCCTGGCGTTCCCCGCGTCCTGGCGTTTTTCTTATCTGACCGGCGTTGCGATCAGTGCGGCAACGAGCGATCGCGGCGCTTTGTGTTCGCCACGGGGCTGACCGATCCGCGTCGCGTGCTGACCCGCGTCCCGGGCAGGAGGGGAGCGACCGGCGGCGGCGCGGCACGCGGCTCGATCGGCCGCGGCACCGGGACGTCGGCGGGCCTCTCGGCGCGCTCGTCGAGGATCCCGTCGACCATCTCGCGCAGCCGCTCGGCGTGGAACGGCTTGTCCAGGCGCGGAGTGCCGGTGGCCTCCAGCACCCGCTGCATCGCGCCGGTGAACGCGCCCCCGGTGATGAACGCGAACCGCTTGGCCTGCTCGGGCGCGCACGCCGCCACCAGCTCGTAGAGCTCGAGCCCGGTCATCTGCGGCATCATCACGTCGCACAGGATCAGATCGAAGCGCTCGCCGCGCTCGATGCGCGCGAGCGCGTCCTCGCTGCAGCTCTCGACGGTCACCTCGTGCGCGCCCGACAGCGCCCGGCGCACGAAGCTGCGGATCAGCCCGTCGTCGTCGATGACCAGCACCGTGCCGCGCGGCCGGGCGCTCTCCCGCTCGGTGTGCGCGGCGTCTGGCGCGACCCTGTCGGCTTGCGCGATCGGCAACGTCACGCGAAACGTGCTGCCCTCGCCGGGGACGCTGGCGACGGTGATGTCGCCGCCCAGCTCGGTGATGATGCGGTGGCAGATCGCCAGCCCGAGTCCGGTTCCCACGCCGACCGGCTTGGTGGTGAAGAACGGATCGAAGATGCGCGCGCGGATCTGGGCGGGAATCCCCACGCCGGTGTCGCGCACCTCGATCGCGACCCGACCGACCTCGTCGAGCCGCGTGACCAGCCGGATCTCGTTCCGGTCGGCGTGACCTTCGGGGATCGCCTGCGCGGCGTTGACGATCAGGTTGACGAACACCTCGCCCAGGCGCGCCTCGTTGGCGATCACGGGTGGGACCACTTGCCACTCCTTGACCAGGCGCGCGCGATGGCGCACCTCGTTCCAGGCCAGGCGCAACGCTGATTCCAGCAAGCGCTGCACGTCGACCGGTCCGCGGCTGTCATCGTCGCTGCGCGAGAACACCTTCAGGTCCTTGACGATGAGGCGGACCTGCTCGGCCGCCTCGCGCACGTCGCGTAGCACCTCGTCGACGAACCCGGGCAGCGGAAACGGCTCGCCGGGCGGGCGTCTCATGTCCTCCATGAGCACGTCCAGGTTCCCGATCAGCGCCGCGAGCGGGTTGTTGATCTCGTGCGCGATGCCGGCGGCCATCGTCCCCAGCGACACCATGCGCTCGGAGATGTGTAGCTGTTCCTGCATCTCGCGCTGGGCGGTCACGTCGCGGAAGGCCAGCACGACGCCCAGCACCTCGCCGGTCGGTTTGCGGATCGGCGCGGCGCTCTGCGAGATGGCGCGCTCGCGATTGTCACGCGTCACCAGGCGCGCGTTGGGCGCCACCGTGGTGCGGCCGCTCGCCAGCGCGTGGATCGGCGTCGAGACCGGCTGGCGCGTCTTCTCGGACAGCACGCGGTAGACCTCGTCGATGCGCCGGCCGATCGCCTCGCCGCGCGTGTAGCCGGTGACCTGCTCGGCGGCCGGGTTGATGCGGGTGACGATGCCCTGCAGATCGGTGGCGACGACGCCTTCGCCGATGCTGTTGAGCGTGCTGGCCAGGCGGGCCTCGCTCTCGCGCAGGGCGTCCTCGATCTCGACGCGCGCGCCGATGTCGCGGATGGCCGCGATGATGTGGACGCCGTCCCTGGTCTGCGCCGGGTTGAGGCAGATCTCCGCGGGGAACTCGCTGCCGTCGGCGCGCCGGCAGTGGATGCGTTCCTCGGCGCCCAGCTGAAGCCGGCGCGGGTTCTGAAAGAATGCCGCGCGGTGCTCGGCGCGTTCGGCCAGCACGCGCTCGCAGAACAACGTCTCGACGGAGTGCCCGATCAGGTCCTCGGCCGCGTAGCCGAACAGCTCCTTGGTGCGGCTGTTGAGCATCTGGATCTCGCCGCGGTCGTTGAACACCACCATGGCGTCGGGCGCGGAGTCGAGCAACACGCGGTACCGTTCCTCGGCGTCGCGCAACGCGTTCGCCGCCGCGAGCAGCACGGTGCTCGTGGGCCCGGCCACCGGATCGACCTGACCCGAGACCAGCGCCTCGACGGTGGCGCGCGCTTCCTCGAGCTGCCGCTGCCGCGTCCGCGCGCCGCGGTTCATGCTGCCCCCTGGACGATGCCCAGGCTGCTCAGCACCTGGAGCGTGTTGCTGAGGCTGCCGACGATCCGGCAGGGCGGGTGCGGCGCCAGCTTGAGCAGCGTCGGCGTCACCAGCACGTCGTCCGCCAGCGCTCGCTCGGGACGCTCGAGGACGTCGACGATCTCCAGCTCATGCTGGTCGAGCGCGGCGCGCACGGCGTTCAGGTTGGCGAGCGCGGCGACCGAGTTCGGCGCCGAGCCGGTGACGTAGAGCCGCAGCTTCACCTTGCGGCTCATCGTGGCGCCTCGTGCATCCGCTGTACGCCCGTCAGCCGGGTCCCACGGCCACGCGTCGGTCGCTGAGATCCGTCCGCGGGGGTCGCGCTGTTCCTCATTTGATGCGTCTCCTCGAGCCAACCGCACCGTGGCGCATCGCCCCCCCAACAGCGACGACCCGGCCAACACGAACTCCGAACCGACACCAGCATAAGCGTTCGTGCGTCAAAAACGCAAGCGCCCCCGACGGATATGTGACGCGCGCGCCGAGCGGATCGTCTTTGTCGCATTCGCGCCGTCACATTCGCGGGGCGCTCTTCGTCATTAGGCTAAAGCTCGAAAGGAAAGAGATCATGGAACCGAGAGATCTCACGGCGCGATTCGAGGAGAACCGCATCCGCCTGCGCGCGGTCGCCTACCGCATGCTGGGATCGCAGACCGAGGCCGAAGACGCGGTCCAGGAGGCGTGGCTGCGGCTCAACCGCGCTGGCGGCGACGAGGTCGACAACGTCTACAACCTGGGCGGCTGGCTGACCACGGTCGTCGCACGCGTCTGCCTGGACGTGCTGCGCTCGCGCAAGCTACGGCGCGAGGAGCCGCTCGAGGGCGACGACGTGCTCGAGACGAGCGCCGGCACCGATACGAACGCCGCCGACGAGCAGATGCAGCTCGCCGACTCGATCGGCCCCGCGCTGCTGGTCGTGCTGGAGACGCTGGCGCCGTCCGAGCGGATCGCGTTCGTGCTCCACGATCTGTTCGCGGTGTCGTTCGACGAGATCGCGGGCATCGTCGGCAAATCGCCGGCCGCGGCCCGCCAGCTGGCCAGCCGCGCGCGCCGCCGCGTGCAAGGCACCGACGCCGCGCCCGACGCGAGCCGCGCGCGCCAGCGCGAGATCGTGGGCGCGTTCCTCGCCGCGTCGCGCGCGGGCGACTTCCAGGCGCTTCTCTCGATGCTCGACCCCGACGTCGAGCTGCGCGCCGATCCCGCGGCGATCAAGATGGGCGCCGCGGCCGGGGTCCTGGGCGCCGAGGCCGTGGCCAGGACCGCCTCCGGCCGCGCGCAGCGTGCGCGCCTGGCGCTGGTCGACGGCGTCGCCGGCGCCGTCTGGGCTCAAGGTGGCAAGCCGCGCGTGGTCTTCCGCTTCACCATCGCTGGCGGCAAGATCAGCGGAATCGAGCTCTGCGCCGAGCCGGCGAAGCTGGCCGGGCTCGACCTGGTCGTGCTCGAGAGCTGACTCATCGGTTCAAAGCCCGGGCTGCCCGCTTTCGACGAGCGCCGCGAGCTTGCCGAGTGACATGCGCCAGCCGAGCTCGTTGTCAGCGGTCGATACGCCGCGCGGCAGGCCGTCGTGGACGGCGAAGAGATCGGTTCCGGCGTTCGCCCCGGCGTCACCTTGGGCGTCGGCGAGCGTGAACGTGATGGTCATGGCGCCGCGCATCGCTGGATCGGCGGTCTCGAACTCCACGGTCCAGACGACCTGATCATCCGGGATCAGCTTCACGAAGCGGCCGTGGTAGGTGTCGGTGTGGGCGCTGGTCTTGCCGGCGTTGGTCGGGTCGTCGTAGGTCAGCGAGATACGGAATGTGCCGCCTTCGCGCGCGTCGAATCCGTGGACCTCGCTGGTCATGCCGTCCGGGACCATCCAGACGGCGACGGCACGCGCATCGACCAGGGCCTGGTAGACGCGCGCCCGGGGCGCGTTGATGTGCTGGCGAAGGCGGAGCGCGCTCACGCCGCAAGGTTAGCAGACGCAGGGTCGGGATCGCGTCAGCTCGCTTTCCGTCGGGCTCGAACGCCGGCGAGCCTGTTTGAAATCCCGAGAACCAATCGTCGCGATCGTGCGACGTCGCGGTAGGCCCCGGCATCCAATCGCTCATGTGGCTGTCGGAGGTCTGGCGCTACCCGGTGAAGTCTCTGGGCGGCGAGCCGCTGACGGAGGCGGCGATCGGCGTCGACGGTATTCCCGGCGACCGCGTGGTTCACGTCGCGGACCGGCGCGGCCGCGTCGTGACCTCGCGCGCGCGCCCGCGCTTGCTCCTGCACCGCGCGACGCTCGGCCCCGATGGTGAGCCGCGCGTCGACGGCCGCGCCTGGACCGACGGCGGCGTTGCGGTGGATATCGAGAAGGCGGCCGGCGAAGGGACGCGCCTGGTGCGCGACGACAGCCTGGAGCGGTTCGACGTGATGCCGCTGCTGGTCGCGACCGACGGGGCCATCGCGTCGCTGGGCTACGACCGCCGCCGCTTTCGGCCCAATCTGTTGCTGGCCGGCGTCCCGGGCTTGGCCGAACGCGAATGGGAAGGGCGCCACCTGCACGTCGGCGAAGCGGTCATCCGCATCGCGAACCTGCGCGAACGATGCATCATGACAACGTTCGATCCCGACACCGCCGAGCAAGACACGGAGGTCCTGCTGCGCATCCACCGAGAGCTCGACGGATTGCTCGCGCTCGATTGCGAGGTCGTGCGCCCGGGCCGCGTGAGAGTCGGCGATCCCGCTGCTCTGAGCTAGGCTCAGCGCCATGTCCCGGCTCCTCGACCTCGCTGGCATTCGCGTTCCCTTGATCCAGGCGCCGATGGCCGGCGTCTCGAACCCGGCGCTCGCGGCGGCGGTGTCGGGGGCCGGCGCACTCGGCTCGATCGCCGTCGGTGCCGCCGACCTGGCGGAGACGCGGCGGATGATTCTCGAGACGCGCGCGCTGACCGACCGCCCGTTCAACCTGAACCTGTTCTGTCATCGGCGGCCCCGGCGCGATCCCGAACGCGAAGCGCGCTGGCTGGCGGCGCTGGCGCCGACGTTCCGGTCGTTCGACGCCGTCCCACCCGACCACCTCACCGAGGTCTACCGGACCTTCGTCGGCGACGACGCGATGCTGGCGTTGCTGCTCGAGGACCGTCCGCCGGTCGTGAGCTTCCATTTCGGGGTCCCGTCGCCCGAGGCGATCGCGACGCTGCGCGCGGCCGGGATCGTGCTGCTGGGAAGCGCCACCAACCTGGACGAAGCGCAGGCGCTGGAGCGCGCCGGCATGTCCGCGATCGTCGCGCAGGGCTACGAAGCCGGCGGGCACCGCGGCCTCATGGACGCCGCCGCGCCCGACGATCGGCTGGGCACGTTCGCGCTGACGCGGCTGCTGGCGTCGCGCTGCCGCGTGCCGGTGATCGCCGCGGGCGGCATCATGGACGGAGCGGGGATCGCGGCGTGTCTGGCGCTCGGCGCCGCGGGCGCGCAGCTCGGGACCGCGTTCGTCGGCTGTCCCGAATCCAGCGCCGACGCCGCCTATCGCTCCACGCTGTTCAGCGCGGCGGCGGCGCATACGACAATGACGCGCGTCATCTCGGGCCGGCCGGCGCGTTGCCTGGCGAACGGGTTCACCGAGCTCGCGCGCACCGTCGACGAATCGGACGCGCCCGACTACCCGCTGGCCTACGCCGCGGGCAAGGCGCTGATGGCGGCGGCGCGCGCCGACGGTGACAGTCGCTTCGGCGCGCACTGGGCGGGGCAGGGCGCGCCGCTCGCCCGGGCGCTGCCGGCGGCGGACCTGGTCGCGGTGCTCGCGGATGAGCTCAGCCGTAGCGCAAAATGAGCCGGCGCGGCCCGCTGGCACTCTAAGATGGATGGGACGGCCATGCGATCGCTCCTTCCCCCGCGCCTCGTCGTGTCGCTGGCGGCGTTTCTGCCACTCGCGTCGCCCGCGCCGTCAGCCGGCGCCGATGCCGGTGCGGGCGCGGCTCCGGCGGAGCTCCTGCGCGTGCGCGGCACGAAGATCGTCGACGGCGCCGGTCACGTGGTCGCCCTGCGCGGCGTCGCCTTCGGCAACGACGTCTGGAGCAATGTGCGCTTGCCGCGCCGCCACCACGACGAGGCCGACTTCCAGCGCGTCGCCGCGATGGGAATGAACGCGGTCCGCTTCTACATGAACTACCGCACGTTCGAATCGGACGCCGCGCCCGGCAAGTACCTGGATGATGGCTGGCAATGGCTGGACGACAACATTGCGTGGGCGAAGAAGCACGGCGTGTACCTCGTGCTCAACATGCACGTGCCGCCGGGCGGGTTCCAGTCGCTGGGCGCCGGCAAGGCCCTGTGGTCGCGCGCCGACCTGCAGGATCGCTTCGTGCGCCTGTGGACCGAGATCGCGCGCCACTGCCGGAACGAACCGACGGTCGCCGGCTACGACCTGCTCAACGAGCCGGTCGTGACCCAGTCGAAGAGTCAGTGGATCGAGCTCGCCGGCCGCATCGCCGTCGCAATCCGCACCGTCGACCCCGACCACATGCTGTTCGTCGAGCGGGTCAACGCCGTCGGCCACGACTGGTCGGAGGACGCCGACCGCAACTTCTTCACCATCGCCGATCCGAACACGGTCTACGAGTTCCACTTCTACAAACCCTTTCATTTCACCCACCAGAGCGCATCGTGGGTCAGCTTCACCGCCGGAGAATGTGCGCTATCCCGACGACCGCGCCGAGATCGAGTGGTTCCTGCTCGATCGGCGCGCCGGCACCGATGGTTCACCGAAGCTGCCGCCCGGCGACACACCCTGGGCGTACTACCAGGGCGCGCCGTTTCACGTCACCGATCCGGCGATCGTCGTCGGCAAGCCGGTGCTGGAGGTGAAGAACAACGCGGGCACGGCGTACTTCGACGACCTGACGCTCGAAGAGCTCGACGCGGCAGGCGCGGTCAAGCGGGTGATCTGGCAGCGCAACCTGACGTCGACGCGCGGCTGGTTCTTCTGGACCGCCAACGGCAGCGGCGGCGCCGCGCCCGGCCACACCGGGCACGGCGACGGAGCGTCGATCGTCGCTGCCGGAACGCGCGGCGACGCGAACCTCGGCTCGGACGTGCTGCGCTTCCGGACCCGGCCGGGCGCGACCTACCGCCTCAGCGGCTGGATGCGCGGTGAGAAGATCCCGCCCGAGGCGAGCTGCCGCATCCGCCTCGACTTCTTCTCGGCGCGCGCGCCGGTGCAAGCCAGCGACCGGGCCTTCGTCGCCCAGGAGCTGGACGCCTACGTCGACTGGGGGCGCAAGCACGACGTGCCGCTGTTTCTCGGCGAATTCGGCGCAATCCGCTTCGCCTTCGACGACGACCGCGGCGGCCTGCGCTGGGTCGGCGACATGCTCGAGCTGCTCGACGCGCGCGGCCTGTCGTTCAGCTACCACGCCTATCACGAGGATGCGTTCGGCATCTACCGGGGTGGCGGGGCGCTTCCCAGCTCCGCGCAGGCGAACACGGCGCTCATCGAACTGTTCACGCACGAGCTGGCTGCGCCGAGAATGCCGGCTGCGCCGGGACCGCGGGCTGCGCCGGCCCATCGCGCCGCGCACTGAGGTCCCGGCCCTACCGCCGCGGCCCGTCGTGTCTGGCGCGACCGGTCGCGACCAGGTCTCGACAGGTGGCCCGGCGATACTCACGCTGAACTCGAGGGACGGGGAGGGACGCATGGAGTTGGAAGTAGCGCGCGTCAACGCACCGGACCTGCGACGCGTGGGGCTTCATCCCGACTTCTGGTATCCGCTGGCGCGATCGCGCGATCTGCCGCGCGGTCGCGCGCGACAAGCGCTGTTCGGCGGCGAGCCGATCGCCATCGTGCGCGGCGACGATGGCGGCGTCTTTGCCCTCGACGATCGCTGCGCGCACCGCCAGTACCCGTTGCACCAGGGCGTGGTCACCGGCAATCGCCTGCGCTGCGCCTACCACGCCTGGAGCTATGGCGCCGACGGCTGCGCCGCCGTGCCGTACTTACCGCGCGGCGCCTGCCGGCCGCGCGGGGTCAAGAGCTACGCTTGCCGCGAGGCCTATGGCTACATCTTCGTTTTTCCGGGCGACCAGCGCCGCGCCGGCGCCGTTCCATTCCCCGAGGTCCCGGCGTTTCATTCACTGCGCCGCCGCACGATGCACTTCTGGCGCAAGGTCGAGTGCCACTACTCGTTCATGCACGAGAACCTGATGGACATGCACCACCAGTTCCTGCACCGCGGGATTCTCGGCACGTTGAAGCCCCAGCTCGTCGACCACCGGCGCGGAGCGGATTGGGTCGAGGCGCGCTATCGCTTTCGCAGCGGCGCGGGTAGGCGCGATCGCGGCGCCGATCTGATGCTGGCTGGCGGGCGTCGCGGCGCGGGCACGCCCGGCGACGCGGATCTCATGACCATTCGTACGCACTACCCGTACCAGACGCTCTCGCTCTGCCGTGCGGGCGCGACCGAGCCCGCGTTCGACCTCTGGGCGGTCTATGTGCCCTGGGACCGTGCGCAACGAACGCACGTCAGCGTCGGCATGTTGATGATCGAGAAGCCGCGTATCCCCGCCGTCATTCACCTGTTCTGGCCGTTCATCCGCCGGTTCACCGAGTCTGTCTTCACCGAGGACCGCCGCGCCGTCGAGGCTGAGCAGCGCGCGTACGACGCTCAGCAGGGCGATTGGAACCAGGAGATCAATCCGGTGATCCTCGACCTCCGCGACCTGCTCATGCGCGGCGGCGTCTCGCTGGACCATTAGGCGACGTCGCTGATTGCCTCACGCGTCCTCGTCGTCGTTCTCGTCCTCCTCCTCGTCCTCGTGTACGTTGGGTCATGGCCACTCGACGTCCGGTGCCGTCGCGCGGGCGGACGCGCCGCGCCAGGCCCGTCCGCCCCGCCGCATCCCCTCGCATCCTCCGGATCGCTGTGCTCGCGCTTCGCGACTCATCCGCCCTGGTGCCGATCGGGCTCGTCGACCTGCTTCGCAAGGCTTCCCAGCTCGCGGATTCGATCCCATCGGCGCGGCCGCGCTTGCGGCTCGAGACGCGGCTGGTGGCGTGCGGATCCGCCTCCCTCGTCGTCTGTTCCGGCGGCGTTCGCATCCATTGCGATGCCACCACGCGCGGCGTCCGCCGCAGCGACGTCGTTCTGGTGCCGTCTCTCGAGCCTGACGTGATCGCGCACCTGGCGCAGAACCGCGAGGCGGTCACCTGGATCCAGCGGATGCACGCGCGCGGCGCCGACGTCGCCAGCTCCTGCACCGGAGCGTTTCTGCTCGGTGAGGCGGGGTTGCTCGACGGGCGGGCGGCCACGACCCACTGGGCGTTTCAGGATCTGCTGCGCCAGCGCTATCCGAGCGTGCGCGTGCTCCCCGAGGCGATCGTGGTCGATGAGGGGCGGGTCTGCACCGCCGCCGGCGGCATGTCGTTCCTGAACCTGGTGCTGTACCTGGTCGGTCGCTGGTTTGGCGAGGACGTTGCGCGCCTCGCGTCGAAGGTGTTCCTGGTCGACCTCAACAAGTCGCCGCAGACCGCGTACGCGATCCTGGCCGATCGGAAGACCCACGCCGACCCCGGGATCCTGCGCGCGCAGGCGCTGATCGAAGCCGACCTCGCGGCGGCCTCGTCGGTGGGCGAGCTGTCGGAGAAGGTCGCGATGAGCCGGCGCACGTTCGTGCGGCGCTTCACGCGCGCGACGGGGAGCTCGCCGCGCGATTACTTGCAGCGGGTGCGCGTCGAGGCCGCCAAGCGCGCGCTCGAGGGCACCCGGCGCTCGGTCGTGTCGATCGCGGCCAAGATCGGCTACACCGATCCGGTCGCGTTTCGAAAGATCTTCGCGCGCCTGACCGGCCTGACGCCCGCGGACTACCGGCGGCGCTACGGCGGCGGCGCGCCTCCTGGGGTCGTGTCACAGCGTCGCGGAAGCGGCGCGCGCCGCCTGCGGCGCGCCGGCCAGTACCCGATCGCCGTGGCAGGGAGACAGGACACTAGGCTCGTCAGTCCGGGATAGACAAAGGCCCACGCCCACCGGTGACGGTCGGCGTGGGCCCGTCGCGGAATCAGGGCACGAACGAGATGTTCGTGATCGTGAAATGCGCGTTGCAGGCCGGCGTCACTCCGTCGGTCGGCACGTTGAGCTGCCACTGGATGTCCATCAGCGCCGACGTCTGGACCGACGGATCGGGCGTGCCACCCGACAGCGCCGTGAACGGCAGAGTGACCGTTCCGCTGCTGAGCACGCTCGAGGTCGGCTCGAGACAAACGCTGCTGGTGCAGCTGCCGCCGAACAACGTCGCGTTGTCGTCTTGCGCGACCACGCCGAACTGCAACGCGCAGGTGCCGAGGTCACCGTTGATCGTGAAGCGCACCCCGGAGAATGCGCGCGCATCGACGCAGCCGAAGAGCGGCACGCCGAAGCCCAGGAACGCGTTCGCCGCGTCGGTCGTCGTGCCCGGATTGAGCGTGACGTCGAGCCCCTGCCACGTCGAATCGCTGCCGAACAGCGGCGTCACCGCCGGCGGCGCCAGGCCGGTTGCCTGGAACGTATAGACCGCGCTGGGAGCCGCGGGAGTATTGAAGGTTCCCGTGAGCGCGGGCGTCGCCGGCACGAACACCGGGCAGGCCGGCGGCGGCGGCGGCGGGGGCGGCGGTGGCAGCGCGGTCGTGAAGGTCACGTCGCTGATCACGAAGTCGGCCGTGCACGCGGCGCCGAGCGCCTGGCCCATCTGCCACTGGACGCCGATGATCGATCGCGGGTCGATGACCGGCGGGCTGCCGCCCGAGGCCGACGCGAACGGAATGACGACGGTTCCCGTGCTGGTCACCGGCGTCGAGCCGGGGAAGCACGATGCGAGCGTGCAGGTGCCGCGCGTGTCGTCGGCGGGGCTGGCGGTCTCGCTGAAATTGGTCGCGAAGTTGATGCCGCAGTTGCCGAGGTTGCCGGTGACCGTGAACTGCACCCCGGTATAGGCGGTCGCATCGACGCAGCTGTCGAAGAACAGCCCGAAGCCGAAGAAGTTGTTGGCGCCGTCGGCGGTCGCGCCCGGATTGGCGACCACGTGCAGGCCGTTGATGCCGCTGCCCGACGCGTCGATCGACAGCGCGGGCGCCGTCAGCCCGGTTCCCGAATACGAGAACGTGCCGCCCATGATGTTGGGCGCGGTGCCGAAGTTGATCGGATCGCTTCCGTTCGCGTCGGAGAAGTCGGTGATGAGCGCGCTCGCCGGAGGCGTACCCTGACAGGCCATCGGCGGCGTCGAGCCGCCCGCTCCGCCCGCGCCGGTCATGCCGCCGGCTCCGCTCATTCCGCCCGCGCCCGCATGGCCGCCCGCTCCGCCCTTGTGGTGGCAGACTGGGTGTGGATTGCGGCCGTGAAAGCGAGGCGCAAACGAGCGCGGGTGCCCGCGGTCATAGGATGGACGGCTGGCGTGGAGGGCCGACGTGACGTTGGTCAGGTCCTCCGGCTCGGCCGGGCCGCTTGCCACGCAGCTGGCCCAGACGAGCCCGACGCCAATCAAACCGACAAATCCGACGTGCTGCTTCGCTACCGATCTCGCAATCCGATTTTCGGCCATTTTTCGCGCCCCCTGGGTTTTTAAAACAGCGTCGTGGGAAAGCCTTCAGGACAAGAACGGACCCAGGTCACAATATTCCACTCGCGATTTTTCGCACAACGGAACGACGGCGGCGCGCGGATTGCGCCGGGGTGTGTCAGTTGGTGACGGCGGAGACGACGACGTTCGCGAGCATGAGGGACTTGCCCGAGGTGGCGCCGCTGATGTTGTAGGGGTAGACGCGCAGGTACAGCGTCTGTCCCGCGGCGACGCTCACGCCCAGGCTCGGGAAGGTGCTGGTCGTCAGCGTGTCCTTCACGCCGCTGAGCGCGGCTCCGAGCGCGGTCGGCGCGGCGAAGTCGGGCGTGAGCGAGTAGACGACGTCCCAGTGCGTGTTGCTGCCGCCGCCCGAGCCGGCGCCGGCGGCGATCGAGTCGAGCGTCAGCGAACCGATCGTCACCGGAACGGTGAACTCGACATAGCGGCCGGGATTGCGGGCCGCTTCGGCGGGCCAGACGCCGTCCGGCGTGTCGAAGCGCGCGCCGCCGTTGGCGACGTTCTTGTTGACGAGGCCGGTGAGCGTGGCGGATGTCGCGCTGATCGCTCCGTCGGTGGTCGCGTCGAAGACGATGGCCGTTCCCGCGAACATCGGCCAGGTCGCGGTGGCCGGTGCGCCCGCGATGATCGTCTTGCCGTTGCCGGTGAGCGAGATGGTGCCGGCGCTGGCGTTGGGTACGCTGTTGCCGTAGTCGGGTGTGAGGGTGCTGTGCGCGACGGTGAGATCGCCGTTGTACGTGACCGAGTCGGTCGGAGAGAACCGGACCGACACGACGCTGCCGACGTAGGCGGTGTCGGCCACGATCGTCGCCGACGGGGCGAAGGTGGCGCCGTCGGTCGACACGGTGTAGCCGGCGGGCGGGGTGATGGTGATCGTGCCGGTGACGTCCTTGAACGCGCTGACCAGGAATGACTTGTCGAGCGTGTTTCCCGCGAAGATCCCGCCGAAGGACAGAGCGCCGCTGTCCAGCATCAACCGCGGCGTCGCCGGTTTCGCGTAGGTCGTGAGGACGCCCTGCGCGCCGAGCGCGCGGACCGCCTCCTCGGCCATGAGGAGCGCGCCCAGATTTCTCACGTGAGTCTGATCGCCCGAGATGTAGACGTAGGGCAGGGTGCTGGACGCGGCGTGAGCCTCGACCATCGTCTTGCTCCAGGCGGTGATGTCGACGAGCGGCACGTCGTGCTTCGCGGCGATCGCCCTGGCGGCCGCCGGGTAGTCTCCGCGCGCCGTGGTCTCGCCGGCAAAGGGCGCTGTGAGGTCGTGCTGGCCCTCGAGGGTGACGGTGGCGGGCGCGCCCTGCAGGTACTCGCGCGCGAACGGTGTGAACAGCACCGGAATACCGCCCAGATCTCATCGTCGAGAGACGCTATCCCCGTGGGCGGGCGCGCACCCTTACACGTGGTTCGGGTAGCGTGGTACCGTCGCCCCGTGGCTGAACACCGTCCACTTCCGGGAGGCAAGCTCGAGTACGCGGTGCTGGTGGCGGTGTGGGAGGGCGGCACCGTGACGGCGCGCGAGGTTCACGAGCGCGTCGCCGCACCGGCGGGGCTCGTCTACACGACCACGGCGCGCGTGCTCGATCGGCTGTACGCAAAGCGTCTGGTCGAACGAGAGCGAGACGGGAAGGTCTTTCGCTACCGTGCCGCCGCGGCGCGCACCGACGTGGATCGAGCGCGACTGTCCCAGGCGCTGTCGGGCGTGCTCGGCGGTGGACACCGCCCCGCGCTCGCCGCGCTGGTCGAGGCCATCGAGGAGATCGACCCCGAGTTGCTCGAAGAGCTGGCGCGCACGATCGACGCGCGCCGGAGGCCGCGCCATGAGCCGTGACCTGGTGCTGGCGACGGTCACGCTCGTGCTGTGCGGCGCGGCGATGGCGCTGCCCGGACTGATCCCGGTCCGCTGGCTCCGCCGAGACGAAGACCGTCAGAGCGGGCGCAGCCTCGAACGGCACGCATGGAGACGACTCTGGTTCCCCGCGTTGCCGGCGGTGATCGCGTTCGCGACGCTGATGGGTTGGCGCCTGCAGGAGCCTGACCGGACCGATGAGCTTCTCCGTCCCGCGGGCGCCCTGTTCGCGTTGCCGTTCGCAGTGATCTGGCTGCGCGCGCTGATCCGGGCGTTTCTCGCCACGCGCCGGCCGCGCGTCATGCCGCCCGCATCCACGCTGGGGCTGCTGCGGCCGCGGGTCGCGATCGACCCGGCGCTGCGCCGCACCCTCGACGCCGCGGCCCTCGCCGCGGTCGTCGCTCATGAAGAAGCGCACGCCGCGCATCGCGATCCGCTGCGCATCTGGCTCGCGCAGCTCGTCACTGACGCGCAGTGGTCGAGCCCGTGGGCGCGCCAGCGCCTCGACCGCTGGCTCGCCACGCTGGAGGTGGCCCGAGACGAGGAGGCGCGTTTGCGCGGGACGCGCGGCGAAGATCTGGCGGCGGCCGTGGTCGCGGTGGCGCGCATGCCGTCGGTTCCGCACCGGCGAGCGGTCGCGTCTCTCACCGGCGCCGAGGCCCTGCTGCTGGATCGCGTGCGGCGTTTGCTGGCTCCGATCCCCGCGGGTGGGCGTGCGGCCGAGGGCGTGCGCGCGGTCGTGCGCCGGCGAGCATTCTGGATCGTGCTGGCTCTCTCATTGCTCGCCGCCGTCTTGATCGGGATCGAATTTGGCGATTCGCTTCTGCGCGCGCTCCCGTTCGTGACGACGTAACTACGACGCTCGTCGTAGTACGACGCTCGTCGTAGTCGATTGTTCGTCGTCATTCGTCGTTGTTTGTTGACCGTCGATCGCGCCTGCGGTTTGGTTGCGACGTGCGTCGTCGGATGTTCGTTGTGCCCGTCATCATCGTGGCGGGTTCGTGGTCGGTGGCGCGCGCAGCCGATCCGACGCCAGCGCCCGCCCCGGAGCTTCCGCGCTACGAGACGGTGGTGACGGCGACGACGCCGCTTCACGGTTCGGGCCTGCCGCGCGAAGAGGTGCCGGCCAACGTGCAGACGGTGACCGCGGCGCAGCTCGCCGAGCAGCACAGCCTGGATCTGTCCGCGTACCTCGGGACGGCGATCGGTAGCGTCCACGTCAACGACGTTCAGAACAATCCTCTGCAGCCGGATCTGCAGTATCGAGGCTTCCTCGCCTCGCCGCTGCTCGGCGCGCCGCAAGGCCTGTCGATATACCTCGACGGGGTCCGGCTCAACGAACCGTTCGGCGACGCGATCAACTGGGACCTGATTCCGGCGAACGCCATTGGTTCGGTCAACGTGATTCCCGGCTCGAATCCGATCTTCGGCCTCAACACGCTGGGCGGCGCGCTGTCCATCGAAACCAAGAACGGATTCTCGGACACCGGCGTCGAGGGGAGCCTGCTCTACGGCTCCTTCGGCAGGAAGCTCGCGCGCGCGAGCGGCGGCGCGCACGGCGAGCGGTTCGGCGTGTTCGCGGCGGCGCAGATCCTGGACGAAAACGGCTGGCGCCAGCGCTCGCCGACCAGCGCCCAGCAAGCGTTCCTGTCGACGTCGTACCGCAACCAGGGCAGGTCGGCCGATCTCACGCTGCTGGCCGCGAACACCAGCCTGACCGGCAATGGCGCGTCGCCCGCGCAGTTGCTCGCCGCCGATCGGAGCGCGGTCTTCACCTCCCCCGACACCACCAAAAATCAGATGTTCATGGCGTTGCTGCGCGGCGAGCGTCCCCTCGCAACGCAGGTGGCGATCTCGGGAGCCGCCTACGTGCGGACGAATCGGACGCGGTCGGTGAACGGCGATCAGCGCGAGTGGTCCGAATGCACGGCGGTGGCAGGCGTGCTCTGCTCGACCGACGACGCCGGCGCCGAGACGCCGGTGGTCGACTCCAGTGGCAACCCGGTCCCCTTCTCCGACAGCTTCGACGCCGCGCTCAACCGCACCGACACCCGGCAAACCAGCTACGGCGCCTCGGCGCAGCTCGCGGTCAGCGCGCCGCTGGCGGCGCGCGAGAATCACCTGTTCGCCGGCGCGACCGCGGATCAGAGTCGGATCCGCTTTCGGGCCCAGTCGACCGTCGGCAGTCTCACCGCCGACCGCGACACGACCGATCTCGGCTTTCTCGATCCAGCTTCACCGGTGGCCGTCGACAGCGTGGTCAACGATCTCGGCGTCTACGCCAGCGACACCTTCGCCATTCAACCGCACCTCTTCCTGTCGGCCTCGGCGCGGCTGAACCTGTCGTCGCTGTCGCTGCGCGATCAGCTCGGCGACGATCTCAGCGGCGATCACTCGTTTCACCGCCTCAACCCGGCCGCCGGTCTCAGCTATCAGCCGCGGCCGTGGATCGGCGGCTACTTCGGCTACAGCGAATCGAACCGCGCGCCCACGGCGATCGAGCTCACCTGCGCGAGCCCGACCGATCCCTGCCGTCTCCCCAACGCGTTCGTCGCCGATCCGCCGCTCAATCAGGTCGTCGCGCGAACGTTCGAGGCGGGCGTGCGCGGCGCGGTCCGGCGTGGCGCCGCCAGCCTCCGCTACGACCTGACGGCGTTTCGAACCACCAACTCCGACGACATCCTGTTCATCAGCTCGGGTGTCGTCGCCAACCAGGGCTACTTCGCGAATGTGGGCGACACGCGCCGGCAGGGTGTCGAGGCGGGCGTCTCTGGACGCCAGCGCTTCGGCTCGCGCGCGGGCACGCTCGACTGGGCGCTCTACTACACGTTCACCGACGCCACCTTCGAGACGTCGTTCGTCGCTCCGAGCGCGACCCATCCCGACGCCGTCAACGGCGCCATCGACGTTCCCGCGGGCGCCCACATACCGTCGATTCCCGCGCACTCGGGCAAGGTCGTCATCGGATGGTCCTCGCCGGTGGGTCTGTCGGCCGGCCTGAATGTGGTCGCGAACAGCAGCCAGTACCTCCGTGGCGACGAGGCCAATTTACTGTCGCCGATTCCCGGCTTCGTCGTGGTCGGCGCGCGCGTGGGCTATCAGATCGCGCAACCGGTCGGGATCGTGCTGCTCGTGAGCAACCTCTTCGACGCGCGATACTCGACGTTCGGCGTGCTCGGCAATGCGACCGACGTCCTCGGTCCGACCTACGACAGCTCGCGATTTCTCGGCCCGGGCGGTCCGCGAGCGGCCTGGGTCGAGCTGGATCTGCGCTACTGAAAACACGCGGTCAGGCGACCTGACCGCCGGCGACGAGTGACGCGCTCGCGGCGCGCCGGGGCAACCGCCGCTGGTAGGCGACGAACGCCGCGAGCACGCCGACGATGCAGGGGACGACCGCGCCGCCGACGTGTCCGCTCGCAGCCGTGAGCACCGTGGCGCCGGTCATGATGACGACCAGGCCCGCGGCCGCCAGCGACGTCAGGCCGCGGCGCACGCGCACGAGCCCGGGCAGGATCAGGCCCAGCGCGCCGGCAACCTCGGCAAGACCGATGAGCTTCAAGAAGAGCGGCGGCAGCGGCGAGCTCTGCGCCAGCGCCGCTGCCGGAGAGACGAGCTTCATGCCGCCGGCAAAGAGAAACACCAGCGCGAGCACGCCCTGGATGGTCCAGAGCGAGGCGTTGGTCTTGCGGGTGTGGGACCCCGTGGGGGCCGGGATGGAGGAGGTGGTACGCATGGTCATGACTCCTGGTTCGGGTTGGTGGGGCACCTTGTGCCGGCTGCCTTCACCTGGACGACGAACCAGGTCCGGCGAGATCGACACAGCCTGTGAAGATTTTTGAGACCGGGCGTGCTGCCCCTCCGCGGGCCCGAATGCGTAGGTTTTTGGGGAGGAGGACCCCATGTCGCAAGCCAGCACCATCGCTCGGGACAGTGAGGCTCGTCCGTTTCGGGGGAGGCGATGGGCGAGGCGATGCGGAAGCCGGGCGCGCGCGCTCGCGCTGGCGGCGCTGGCGCTGCTGGCGGTGCTGATGGCGGTGCCGTCTCAGGCCCGGGCTGACGGCTCCAGTGAACCGCCAGGCGACACCGAACGGGTGATCACGATCGGGCCGCAGGCCGTCGTGATCCAGAACGAGCGCGGCCAGCTGCGCATGTACGACGATCCGTCGCAACAGATCCCATCGTGCAAGTCCGCGCTGGCCTGCCTCGGCGGCGTGCTCGCCGCGTACGGCATCGTGGCCTACGTGGCCTACGACAACTTCACCGTCGTCGGTTTCGAGCGCGCGCAGCCGCCGCGCTTCCGCGAACCGGAATGAATCCGGCCTAGAGCCACAGCCGGTCACTCAAGCGCCAGGACGCCAGGAACGCCAAGTCCGGACTCAATAATCCGGATCCTGGCGTTCCTGGCGTTCCTGGCGCTTGACTGACCGGCAGTGCGCTTACAGCGTCTTTCCTTCGGCGTGCAGCGCGATCGGGAAGCTGTCCGGCAACCTCCCGGGCAGGAAGCCGAGCGTCACGGCGAGCACGACGCGGGCGCCGCTGCGCTCGAAGCCGCCCGCCTTGACCATCAGGTCGACGATCTCGTCGATCTTGAGCTGCCCACGAATGGTGAGCTGCGCGTTGCCGGCCGGCGCCGCGGCCATGTCGACCTCGACGCGCGCGTCGCGCACGACGAGATCGCCGATCGCTCCCAGCGCGAGCGACAGATCGGCCGGGCCCGCGCGCGAACCGCTGCGCTCGGCGCGCCAAGCGGCCGCGGGACCGCCCGTGACGCTGCCGGCAGCGGGGCCGCGGTCCAGCGCCGACAGCTCGAGAAAGGGCGCGCCGTCATCGCCGAGGCGCGCGTCGAGCCCCGGCAGCAGACCCTCGAGGCGGCGCGCCGGCTCCGGGCTTTGCACGCGCAGCGAGCCCCGCGCGAAGCGGATCAGCTGCCCGTCTCGCGGTCCCTCGGCGGCCTGCGCGGACGGCCCGCGCTCCGCTCGCACCAGCTCGGCCAGCTGCTCGTCGGGACGCGTCCAGTAGAACATGCGGTGGGTGCGCGAGAGGTAGCGGTAGGGGTAGATCGTGCGGTTGGCGATCGCCCCGGGCGTGCCCCGCTCGTCGCCGGCGATGGTGAGCGCGGGCGGATAGCGGTAGTCGCTCTCGCGCCGTCGCACCACGACGCGCGCCGCCTCGGTCAGCGCGCGCGCGCGGCTCAGCACCCGGGCCAGCGCCGCCGCGTCGGGCGGCGTGCCCGCGCGCGCCGCCCCGCGCACCGCCAGCGCTCCCTCGTAGACCGCGCCCGCGTGCTCCGCGCGCAGCGCGTACGCGCGCAGGCCGTCGCGGATCTCGCGCACCCAGGGCGCCTGCGCCGGCGATTGTCGCGGCAGCAGCGCCTCGATCCGATCCGCCAGGGCGTGGTACGCAGCCGCGATCTCCGCCAGCGGTTGCAGGCTGTGGTGGCGCAGGTCATCCACCTCCCCGTCGCTCCACGCGACCACGTCCGCGGGCGCGGGCGGCAGCGGATGGAAGTGCAGCCCCATGCGCTCGGCGGTCTCGATCTCGCGATCGCTGCCGACGAGAAAGCGCAGGATCTCCGGGTCGCGCACCTCGCGTACCTGACGCTCCTGGACCGCGCGCAGCACGGCGCGGATCTCGCCGCCGCCCGCGAGCGCTCCGGTGAAGTCGTCGAGACAGCGGCTCTGCGTGAACACAGGGTCCCAGACCATGCGCGCCACGCAGTAGTCGACCAGCCAGTAGCCCCACTCCTGTCCGCTCGTGAAGAGGTGATGGCCCACCACGCCGGCGCGCGCGCCGTCGCCATCGCCGCCGTCGCGAGCGGGGCGCAACGGCGCGAGCCAGTCGAGATCCCATTGCCGCGCGTCGAGCGTCGCCGGCGCAAGGAAGAGCGGCACCGCCTCGTCGAACGTCAGCCACCACGACGACTCGGGGTAGTAGACGATCGGGCGCCGCACACTCTCGGCGCGCACCCAGCGTTGCAGGTGGCTGAAGTCCGCGTTGCCGTACACCCCGGCCGCCGGCCGCTGCAGGTCGTAGAGCATCAGCGGGTGCACCAGCACGCCCATCGCGGGTGGCGCGAACTGCGGCAGGTCGAAGAAGCGTACGCGCCGCTTGGGCACCGGCTCCTGATGCGTGCCGTGGTTGATCGTGAAGAGCCGCACGCGGGGGTGGTGCGCCGTCACGTAGCTCGCGACGAAGCCGAGGCGCTCGACGGTCTGGTCCTCGTCGGCGGTGGTGAACTCGCTCGGCGAGAAGTTCACGGTCAGGATGCTGACGTCGGGCAGCCCGGCGATCGGCGCCAGCACGCGATCGATCGCGCCGGCGATCTGCTCGTGCTCGGGGCGCGCCGACTGCAGATCCAGCACGGGGCGGCCGCCTTGCTGGCCGTTGGCGAGGTTGAGCCCCACCACGCGCGGGAAGCCACGGTCGTAGGCGTAGGAGCCGACCAGCGCCGGGTCGAAGCCGCCGTCGACCAGTGACTGGCGCAGCTTGACGTTCCAGTCGATCCAGCGCCGCTGGTAGTCGGCCATGGCCAGCCCGGCGAGCTCGCGGGGCGGCGACAGGTCGACCGGGTGATCGCCATGCACGTGCATCGACCGATCGCGAAACGCGGGCCGCTCGCGCGCGTCGATGGGCGCCGCCGGCCACACCGGCCTCGGCGGGTAGTACGTCTGTTCGGGATGGAAGTAGCGGATCCCCAGCCGCTGCAGCAGATCGTAGATCGCCCACTGGCCGGCCAGCAGCGATCCGCCCGCGAGCACGACGCGCCGGCCCGAGCCACAGCGCTGCTCGCGGATCACGTACTCCTGAGCACCGAGCGGTTCTCTCCGATCGGATGCTCCCGTCGCCGGACCGGGCATGGCGACGGCCAGGCGCAGCTCGCCGGATACGCAGCGCGCCGGCCCCGGGTCTCGCACCGACACCGCGCCGCCCCAGTGGGCGAGATCCGCGCGCAGATCCTCGACGGCCAGGCGCATCCCCGCCGGCAGGTCGGCGCGCGCCTCGACGATCCAGCGCGTCGGCTCGCCTCCTCCGCCGCCTGCGCCCGCGCCCAGCATCGTGGCGCAAACCAGAGCCAGCCCCGCCCGAGACCAGACACCACCGGCGGCGCTCATCGCGCGCCTCCCGGGAGGGAGACGGCAGAGCTTCGCCCGACCTGCGCGAAGAACAAAACAAGCAACTTTGACAGCTGCGGGTGCATGGGGAAAGGCACAGCGCCCCGTATTCAGATAGAGATCTCGGTCGAGCGCGCCGTTCCCTGAGACCGCGCGGTCGATTTTGCCGGCGCTGGCGGCCTCTGCCGTCGACGGCGGGCAGCGGCGCCTTTTATCGCGTGATTTCAGCCGCTTGAAAAAAGATCGACGTCCGCGTCGATTCCCGCGCCGGCCGCTCGTCGTGTCTGCAGGAGCCGGCGTAGGGCCGGCCCCGCAACCGTTCGAAAATGGAGGACGTCATGGAAAATGTTCTTGCCCCAACCCTCTCGGTCGGCGCCCGCGGCGCGCGGACCTCGCTCTGGATCGGCCGCGTGCTCACCGGCCTCATGGTCGCCTCCCTGCTGGCCGACGCGTTCTTCAAGGTGATCGCAGTGGCTCCCGTCGTCGATGCGACCCGGCAGCTCGGTTACACGGTCGGGGTGATCCGCCCGCTCGGCGTCGTGCTGACGCTGTCGGCGTTGTTGCACGTGCTGCCGCGGACGCAGATGCTCGGCGCGCTGCTGCTCACGGCGTACCTCGGCGGCGCGACGGCCACCCAGGTGCGCGTGGGCGGGCCGTTCTGGTTCCCCGTCGCCATGGGTGCGATCATCTGGACCGCCTACGCCCTGCGCAGCCCGAGCCTGCGCGCGCTCTTCCTTTCACCGTCCCGATCCCGCTAGAACGCCCCGGAGGAGATGACCACCATGCGTTACATGATGATGCACAAGAACGACCCGCGCAGCGAGGCCGGCGAGCCACCGCCCATGGAGCTGGTGCACAAGATGGGCGAGCTCATCGGTGGCTACGCCAAGACCGGCGCCCTCCTCGACGGCGCGGGCCTGGGCGCGAGCAAGACGCGCACCCGCCTCACCTTCCGCGACGGGCGGTGCACGGTGAAGCACGGCCCGTATCGCGGCGAGCACGAGCTGCCGGCGTCGATGCTGCTGCTCAAGGTCAAGACGCGCGACGAGGCGATCGGCTGGGCCGAGCGCTACGGCAAGATCCTCGGCACCGGCGAGCTCGAGCTCGGCAAGGTGAACGAGCCGTGGGACATCGGCCTCATGCCGGCGCCCGAGAATCCGCCGCTGCAGATCCTGCTCATCGAGAAGGCCGACCAGGACTCCGAGGCCGGCGCCCGCAGCGCGAAGCAGAAGGCGGAGCTCACGCGGCTGCGCGCCGAGATGACCAAGGCCGGCGTGCTGGTGCGTACGACCGCGCTGCAGCCGAGCGCGAAGGCCAAGCGGCTGTCGTTCACCAACAACGATCTGCGCGTGCTCGACGGGCCGTTCTCCGAATCGAAAGAGCTCATCGGCGGCTTCGCGGTGCTGGAGATGTCGGGCCTCGACGAGGCGATCGCCATGTGCCGCCGCTACGCGGAGATCCTCGGCGGCACGCTGGAGATGGACATCCGGCCGCTCGCCGACGTCGAGGAGGTGTAGCGATGCGTAAGGTGATCCTCAAGATGTCGATGTCCCTCGACGGCTTCGTCGGCGGTCCGAACGGTGAGATCGACTGGTTGTTCCGCAGCACGGACGCGGAGGGGACAGCCTGGACCGTCGACGCCATCTCGCAAATGAGCGTCCACATCATGGGCAGCCGCACCTTCCGGGACATGGCAGCGTACTGGCCGACGTCGACGGAGCCGTTCGCGCCGCCGATGAACCAGATCCCCAAGGTCGTGTTCTCGCGGCGCGGGTTGCCGGCGGCGGAGGGCGGAGCGAAGTCGACGACGCGCGCGCTCGTGGACGCGCGCGCTCAGGCGCCGACGCCGCTCGACGACGCCGGCGCCGCGCGCGAAAGCTGGGCGACGGCGCGCGTCGCCAGCGGTGACCTCGCCGAGGAGATCACGCGACTCAAACAGGAGCCGGGCAAGGACATCATGGCTCACGGCGGCGCGAGCTTCGCGCAGAGCCTGGTCGAGCGCGGACTGGTCGACGAGTATCGACTCATCGTCCATCCCGTGGTGCTTGGCCGCGGGTTGCCGCTGTTCTCGAAGCTGGCCGCGCCGCAGGACCTCCAGCTCATCGAGCTCAAGACATTCCCGAGCGGCGCCGCCGCGCACATCTACCGTCCGCGAACGTAGCGGGAGAGGCTACTGCAGCGGCGGCGTCAATCCGGTCGGACCGTTACGGCGAGACGTTCAGCGGCGCGTTGAAGACGCCGGCCGTGATCGCCTTCATTCCGCCGGCCGTCTTGTTCAGCACCGCCGAGAACGTGCCGGACACGTGGTCGCCGGTGGCGGAGCCGAGGGTGGTGATGGTGACCGTGCAGCTATCGTAGAGCGGATCGACACCGGTCGCGGTGTAGCTGAATGACGTGATGGGGTAGCCGCCGCCGGCCGCGGGCCCGCACTGGAACGCGCCGAGCGCGACGGTCGGCTTCGCCGAGACGCCGAACGCGATGCCGGTGCCGCTGGCCTCGCCGCCGGCGATCTGCAGGATCTGGAGCCCCGACGAAGTGACGAGCGACGCCGAGGCGGACATCGTCGCGTGGGCTGCGCCGTCGTCCTGCCAGGAGATCGTGCCGCCGCCGAACGTCCCGCCGCCTCCGCCCCCGCCGCCGTCGGGCGACGCGCCGCCGCCGGAACTGCAGCCGGCGGCCAGCGCCAGACACGCCGCAGCAGCGGCGATCGCGTCAGAGATCATCCTCACGTCAGGCAGCATGCTGGAAGGCGCCGGCGCGCGCGAGCCCGAAACGCGTGCCGCGCCCCGCCACTGTCAGGGCGCTGCGCCGGCCGCGTCGAGCAGCGAGATGTCGGGAAACCCCGACGCCATCGCGGCGTCCATGGTCTTGATCAACGAGTCGAACTTGATCGCGTCGGCTGACAGCACCTGGACGTCAGTCTTGTCGGGGAAGGATTTCTTCACCCGCGTGAGCTCGCCGCCGAGCGCGGCGTAATCGAGCTCGCCGTCCTTGCGTGGCAGCGGCCGCTGGTCCTGGTTCACCATCACGGAGAAGCCATCCTGGTGGACCAGCACCGCGATCTTGGTTTCAGGAGGATCGCCGGTGCTGGTCTCGCCCTGTCCTTTCTGCCGCACTTCGAGACGCGCGAGCTGCGTCCACACCGCGGTGATGAGCAGGAACGCGACCATGCAAGTGAGCAGGTCGATGTATGGCACCAGCACCAGCTCGGCGTTCACTTCCTTGCGACCCTTACGACTTCCGCCTTCGATCGAAATGGACATGCGCATGCCTCCGGCCTAGAGCGCACCGGGGCGGCTGACGGCCGTCGCCGACCTGGCTGGTCGTCGAACGCGCCGCCGCCGGAGCCGGCGGTGTCTCGCTCTACACGCAGGGACAGCGCCACTGGCCGCCGGTTCCCGAAACGGCAGTGCGATCCGTCGAGAGCGCTCGAGCCGGCGGCGCGCCGCCCGGCAACGTTCACGATCGGCGGGACGCCATTCGTGTTCGACACGCACGTCCCCGGTAACCACAACATCGGGCACGAGCTCGGCACGCGCCTGTCGGCGGGGCAGAAGAGAGATCTCGCGGCGTTCCTCCGCAGCCTCTAACCGTCGAGCGCCGTCAGATCGAGCGCGGCGAGGCGCTCGGGGTCGGAGAGGATGTCGATCTCGGTGATTTTCTCGCCGCGCACGGTGAACGCCATGACGGAGAACGGCTTTCCGTCGCGCAGGTAGAGCCGCCCGGCGGCGCCGTTGACGAGCACGGGGATCCCGAGCAGGCCGGCGCGCGCGAAGCCCCGCGCGCGACGAGCCACCGCCTCCGCGCCGCGGAGCTCGATCGATCCGCCTGACCGCATCGCACCGCCGTCGCCGCGCAGGATCACGTCCGCGTCGAGCACCGCGACGAGCCTGCCGAAGTCACCGTCGCGCGCGGCCGCGAGAAAGGCGTCGACGACGCTTCGCTGCGCTTCCACGTCGGCGTCAGGCGTCGCGTTCCGCTCCTGGACGCGTCGGCGCGCGCGGCTGGCGAGCTGGCGAGCCGCCTCGGGGGTGCGCTCGACGATGGGCGCGATCTGTTCGAACGCCATGCCGAAGATATCGTGCAGCACGAACGCGACGCGTTCGGCCGGCGTCAGGGTCTCGAGCACGACGAGCAGCGCCAGGCCGACGGTGTCGGCGAGCAGCGCTCCGTGCTCCGGGCTCGAGCCGTCGGCGCGATCGATGATCGGCTCGGGCACGTGAGTCTCGCTCCGCGTCTTGCGTGCGCGGAGCAGGTTGAGCGAGATGCGGGCGACGACGGTCGTCAACCACGCGCCCAGATTGTCGACCTCGCCGTGGGCCGCTCCGCTGAGCCGGAGCCAGGCCTCCTGGACAGCGTCCTCGGCCTCGCTCAGCGAGCCGAGCATGCGATAGGCGACGGCTCGCAGGCGGGGCCGCTGCTCCTCGAACCTCTCCGCCAGCCATTTGCGCTCGTCCATCGTCACGTTCCTCCGTCGTCCCGGGTCATGCAGGTGAGACCCGCGAGGCACGGCTGATGTGACCGCTCGGGCCCCCGCGACCAACACACAACCTCGGAGAAGACGACCATGCAATCCCGAATGAAGAGCCCGGCCGCGACGCTGCCGGGTGCGAACGAAGCGCTCGTCATGCTGCACGAGGCCACTCGAAAGCCGCGACGTGCCTCGAACGACCCTCGAGCTCATGCACGTGCGCGTCGGTCAGATCAACGGGTGCAGCGTCTGTGTCGACATGCATTCCCGCGCCCTCAGGAAGCTCGGTGAGAGCGACGCCGGATGTTCGCGCTCGCGGCGTGGCGAGAGGCCCCTTACTACACGGAGGCCGAGCGCGCCGCGCTCGCCCTGGCGGAGGCGGCGACGAGACTCAGCGACCGAGCCGATGCCGTGGATGACGAGGTCTGGGCGGAAGCGGCTCGACACTTCAGCGAGGCCGCGCTCGGCGCGCTGGTCATGGCGATCGGCCTCGCGAATCTCTGGAACCGCCTCAACACGGCGACGCGACAGGTCGGCGGCGACTGGGTCGCGAAGTACGGCTGAGGTCAGCGGCCAGCAATCCCGGGGCGTCGCGACGCTGCGCGCGCCGCAGGACGATGGTAAGGTCCGCGACTCCTGCTGAAGTCATGGCCGAGCCGATGGAACACGGCGCGAGGTGCCTCGAGGAAGAGACGATCCTGCGGTTCGTCACGGGCCGCCTGCGCGATGATGAGCTGGACGTCGTCGAGACGCACGCGCGCGAGTGCCCGAGCTGCGACGAGCTCCTGGCGGCGGCGTTCTCGCCCCAGACCGGCGACGGTGGGCTAGGGCGGAGCGCGATCGGCAGCGCCGCTCGCATCGGCCGCTACACCGTCCTCGAGCTCCTGGGCATCGGTGGCATGAGCGAGGTCTACGCCGCGTACGACCCGGCGCTGGATCGCAAGATCGCTCTCAAGGTTCTGCGTCCCGGCCCGGCCGCGCGCGACCACACCCTGCTGGTGGACGAGGCCCAGGCCCTGGCGCGGCTCTCGCATCCCAACGTGCTCAGGGTCCACGACGTCGGCTGGTCGGGCGCGCGCGTCTTCATCGCGATGGAGTACGTCGACGGTGTCACCCTGTCGACGTGGCTGGCCGAGCAGCGCCGTTCCTGGCGCGAGATCCTCGCGCCGTTCTTGGCGGCTGCGCGCGGGCTCGGCGCCGTGCATGCCGCGGGGCTGGTTCATCGCGACTTCAAGCCCCAGAACGTGATGGTCGGACGGGACGGCGTGGTGAGGGTCATGGACTTCGGCCTGGCGCGACGAATCGAGGACGTCGCGGCCGAACCCCTTTTGGAGACGGAGACGACGGCGCGATCGCGCAGCGAGTCCGGGTCTGACCCGACGGTCGTGGGAGAAAAAAACGGGAAGTCGGTCGCCGGCACGCCGCTTTTCATGTCGCCCGAGCAGCTCCGGGGTGAGGTCCCCGACGCGCGCAGCGACCAGTTCAGCTTCTGTGTCTCGCTCTGTCTCGCCTTCTACGGCCGCCATCCTTTTCTCGGCGGAGACGCTCTGGCCGTCCCGGCCACTGCGCCCGAGAGCGGAGGGCTCGTGCGGCCCGACGGAGGCATCGAGGTCCCGACCCAGATCTGGAAAGCGATCGCGCGCGGCCTGTCCGCACGGCCCGAAGAGCGCTGGCCGTCGATGGACGATCTCATCGCGGCGCTGGAACACACACCGATCCGGCGCCGGCGCTGGCGCCTCGCGATGGTCCTGGGCATGGGGCTGGCGGCGGCCGTCGTGGGACTGGCGCTGGGCGGGATCGGGCGCCACCGGGCCCGCCTTTGTAATGAAGGGGCCGCGCAGATCGACGATGCCTGGAACCTCGCCGGCCATTCCGACGCGCGGGCTTCGCGGCGGGCGAGGGTCCGGGAGGCGTTCCTGGGCACGGGCCTCGCGGCGGCCACCGACATCTGGAACCGGGTGGCCGGACTGCTCGATCGCTACCGGAGCTCCTGGGTGGCGTCACAGCGGGATGCTTGCGAGGCATCGTTGCTCGAAGGTCGCCAGCCGCTGGACGTGATGCACCTTCGCATGGCGTGCCTCGACACCCGTCGGGTGGCGCTGGATGCGTTGACCAACCTCTTCGCCGCGGCCGATCGCGTGACCGTGAATCGCGCGGTCGACGCCATCCGCGATCTGCCGGACCTGGATTCGTGCGCCGCGGTCGCACAGCTTCGCGCCGCGGGCGGCACGGCGATGAGCCCGGAGCTGGAGCGGCGTACGACCGCGCTCCGTCATCGCGCGCTCTCGGCGAGAGCGATGTTCTCGGTCGGCGATCACAAGACGGCGCTGCGACTCGAGGACGAGCTTCTTGCGGAGGTGCGGGCGCTCGGAGAGCCGGCCTTTCTGGCGGAGACGCTGCTCATGATGGGCGAGCAACTCGACTACATGCCCGTGCGCCAGCAGCAGCTGAGGGAGGCTGTGAGACTCTCCCTTCAAGTCAAACGGGACGACATCGCCGCCGAAGCTTTCACGGTGCTGGTGGGGGTCACCGGTCTCGATCCCGAGCGCTTCGAGGAAAGTGAGATGTCGGCCGAGCTGGCGGCGGCGCTCCAGGACCGCGCCGGTCTCAGCCAGGGTCGTCTCGGCGCTTGGCTCCTCAACGATCGAGCCATCGCGCTGGCGATGGTCGGTCGCAGCGAGGAGGCGCGCCCTCTCTATGAAGAGGCGCTCGCGCTCAAGGAGAAGATCCTCATGCCCGACGATCCGGACCTGGCGCGGACTCTGAACAACCAGGCGGATAACCTCCACGAGCTGGGGCGAGACGAGGAGGCCCTCCTGGTCAACGAGCGCGCACACCGCCTGTTCCTCGCGGCCTATGGCCCGGAAAGCGTGTTCGTGGCCGTCTGTCTCAGCAACCGTGGGGAGTATCTGCTGGCGCTCGGGCGCGCCGCCGACGCTCTCCCTGACCTGTTCAAGTCGCTCGACGTTCTAGAAGACCTGGGCTCGGACTATTCGCTCGCCGGACCACTGACGACTCTCGGGCGCGCGCTGTTCGTCGTTGGCAGGACCAGCGAAGCACGGACGCATCTCGAACGGGCGCTCGAGCTCCAGGAGGGCCGCGATGCCGAGCCGGTGTCCAAGGCCGACACCGAGTTCGCGCTCGCCGAGGTCTTGTGGGCCAAAGGAGAAAGGACGCGGGCCTGGCGCCTGGCCGAGGCGGCGCGCAATGGCTATCGAGCCCACCCTCGTTCGGCGCATCAGGCTTCGCTGGTCGAAACCTGGCTGTCGGATCGAGCGACCTAGTGTCCCGTGACAGGACTCTAGTCGTTGACGACGAGGTCGATCGTGCTGCCCGGCACCGCGAGCGCGTTTTCGGCCGGCTCCTGCTTGATGATCACGTCGTCGTCGAAGCGATCGGATGATCCGACCCGCGTCGCGCCGACCTTGAATCCCGCCTCCTCGAGCGTCTTCTTGGCCCTGGTCAGTCCCAGGCCGAGCACCTTGGGAACCGGCCGCGGGGCCGGGCCGGTCGAGATCACGAGCGTCACCAGAGCGTCCGCGCTCACGGCGCGGCCGGCGGGCGGATCGGTGCCGATCACCAGCCCGGCGGCGATGGTCTCGCTGGCCTGCTCGCGGCGGTGGCCCGGCGCCAGCTTCAAGGCGTGAAGCTGTTCGATGGCGTCGTCGGGCCGCTCGCCGGCCAGCGGGGGAACGGTGACGGCGCCCGCGCCCGTGGACACGAACGCTTGCACGGCCGAGCCACGCGGCGCGCGTGAGCCTGCGAGCGGGACCTGGCCCGCCACCTTGCCCGCGGGGATCGTCGGGTCGGCGTGCTCGGCCTCCAGGGTCAGCAGTAGATCCTTGGCGCGCAGCAGGTCGCGCGCTTGGTCGACCGAAGTGCCGTCGATCGACGGCACCTCGACCTCCGTGCGCCCGCCGTGCAGGAAGTCGAGCAGCCCGCGCCGATCGGCGACGGTCAACGCGGCGAAGGCCACCACCGTCGTGAGCAGCGACGTGAAGATCGTCGCCAGCAGAGGACGGCCGCGGGGGCTGAAAGGGACTTCGTCGTCATCCATCGCCGGCGGATTGTATTCCACGCGCGCGCGGTGTGCGGGGTAACAATTGCTGCTAACTTCCCGCGCCCGGCGCGCGCGCCTTTGCGTATTGCGCCAGCGCCATCAGCGGGAAGTAGTGCCGGTAGTAGTGGTAGTTCAAGTAGAAGACCTTGGGGAAGCCGGTGCCGGTCCAGGCCTCCTGCGCCCAGGTCCCCTCGGCGTCCTGCTGGTCGAGGAGCCAGGCGATGCCGCGGCGCACGGCGTGGCTGTCGGGCTCGCCGCCCGCGATGAGGCCCATGACGGCCCACGCGGTCTGGCTGGGTGTCGACGCGCCCACGCCGCGCTGCGACGGGTCGTCGTAGCTGGCGATGCTCTCGCCCCAGCCGCCGTCGGCGTTCTGGTGATCCTGCAGCCACCTCACGCCGCGCCGGACGTAGGGGGCGTCGAGGCTCTCGCCGATGCATGCCACGCCCCGCAGGACCTGCCAGGTCCCGTAGATGTAGTTCACGCCCCAGCGCCCGTACCAGGCCCCGTCGGAGGTCTGATCGCGGCGCAGAAAATCCAGCGCACGCCGCACCACGGGGTGCGCCGTCGTGAACTCGGGGAAGTGACTGAGCGCTTCCAGCACCCGGCCCGTGATGTCGGCGGTGCTGGGATCGATCATGGCGTTGTGGTCGGCGAAGGGCACCTGGGTCAGCCACCGCTTGTCGTTGTCGCGATCGAAGCTGGCCCAGCCGCCGTCGGCGTTTTGCATGCCCAGCATCCAGGTCGAGCCCGCGCCGCACGGCCGCGTCCTGAACCGCCTCCGGCACATCGGCGCGCGCGTGCCGCAAGCACCATCAACGCCATGCAGGTGTCGTCGACGTCCGGGTAGAGCTCGTTCCGGTGCTCGAAGTACCAGCCGCCCGGCGCCGCCGGGTTGCGCTGGGACCAATCACCGCGACGGCTGGTCTGTTTGTCGAGCAGCCACGAAGCCGCGCGCCGCAGGGCGGGATGCTCGGGGGCGAGCCCCGCCTGGGCGAGGGCATAGCTGGCGATCACCGTGTCCCAGACCGGCGACAGACACGGCTGCATGCGCAGGCTGCCGTCCGCGGGATCGCCCAGCAAGAGACCGTCGAGGTGGCCGAGTTGCTCCTTCATCACCGGATGATCCGGGCCGTATCCGAGCACCTTGAGCGCCATCACCGAGTTCGCCATGGCCGGCAGGATCGCCGACAGACCGTCCGACCCTTCGAAGCGCTCGATCATCCAGGCGCTCGCGCGCTCGATCGCGAGGCGGCGCAGCGCGCCCGCGCCCGGCAGGCGCTCGTACGTCTTGAGCAAGCGATCGACGCCGAAGAAGGCCGTCTTCCACCGGTCTTTCCATGCGTCTCGCCAGAGCGCCAGGAGCGGAGGTCTGCGGTCGCGCCGTTTCGACCGCAACAGCTCGGCGACGCCGCGAGAGGCCGGCAGCGGCACCACCGGCTTGAGTGCGTAGAGGATCGAGAGCGGCACGAAGATCGTCCGCGACCAGCTCGACATGTCGTAGACGGTGAAGGGTCCACGGCCGGGCAGAAACACCATCTCGGGCGGAATCGCCGGCACGTCGCTCCAGGCGTACTGGCCGAAGAGCGCCAGGTGGTACTTCGTGTACGTGTTGGCGCGCTCGACGCCACCCAGCCGCAGGATGACGTCGCGCGAGCGCTGCATGTGCGGGGCGTCCTGCGGCTCGCCGGCGACCTTGAGCGCGAGGTAGCTGAGCACGGATACGGAGATCTCCGCTGGGTCCACCACGGTACTGCGCCCAGCCGCCCTCGGGAAGCACCTCATCGCGGATCGACGCGTGCCAGCGCCGCCGAGCGCGCGCTCATGCGCCGCCGCGCGGGAATCCCGAAGACATCAAGCCAGATGAAAGCCTCGAGCAGGATCATGTAGCTTTCGAGCGTGGTGTCGCCTTCGAGCTCGGCGCACCAGAAGCCCTTCTCATGCTGCCGGTCGAGCAACCAGGATCGAGCATGCTACCAGAGCGCGCGCGATCCGTTCCGGCCGCGGCGCAATCGGCGTCACACCGAAGAGGCGGCCGCCCGCCACCGGTGATATGCCCGGATTTCCCGGCGACGAATCGGAGCTGCCGAGTCGCGGCATCCCCTGCTACAAACATCTCCGCGACGAGAGGTGACCATGCGCTTTCCCCTACATATTACGACGGACATGATCACGCACCAGTTGAAACAATCGGTGCGCGGCGAACAGTCGATACCCGTTCGTGCTGATGCTCGAGCCGCTCTACACGTGCAACCTCGCGTGCATCGGCTGCTCGACCGAGCGTCACACCGGCAAGCTGTCCGATCGACTGCCGGTCGAGACGTGCCTGCGCGCCGTCGACGACTGCGGCGCGCCGTCCGTGTCGATCTGCGGCGGCGAGCCGACGCTGTACCCGGAGCTCAAAGAGCTGGTCGACGGCATCATCGCCCGCAAGCGACACATCTACCTGTGCACGAACGCGCTCGTGCTCGACGCCAAGGTGTTCGGCAAGATCGCGCCCGCACAAGCGGCTCACCATCAACGTGCACCTCGACGGCATGCGCAAGACCCACGACGAGGTCTGCGCGCGCGAGGGCGTCTTCGACAAGGCCGTCGAGATGATCCGCGAGGCCAAGCGCCTCGGCTATCACGTGATGACGAACACGACGATCTTCAAGAACACCGAGATCGCCGAGATCGAGGAGCTGTGCGCGTTCGTGACCGGGCTCGGCGTCGACGGCCTGCTGCTGTCGCCGGGTTATCACTACGAATCGGTCACCGAGGACATCTTCCTGACCCGCGCCAGGAGATCCAGAAGAAGTTCCAGCGCGTGCTCGAGCTCTCCAAGCAATTCCCGATCTGCTCGACGCCGATGTACCTGGAGTTCGCGGCCGGAAAGCGCGACTACGACTGCTCGCCCTGGAGCACGGTGACCTTCACACCGCGCGGGTGGAAGGGGCCCTGCTACCTCATCGGCGAGACCTTCACCGCCGACTGGAACGAGTTCTGGGCCAAGACCAACTGGTCCTACTGGGAGTCGCGCAAGGACGCGCGCTGCCAGAATTGCGCGATGCACTCGGGCTTCGAGGCGTCCGCCGTGCGCCAGCTCTCGAAGAGCCCGCGCGACATGATGCGCATGGCGGCCTGGAACTTCCTGGGATAGCGGCGCGCGCGTGACGACGACAACCACGATGGCATCGCGCCCAGCATCCCGCGAAGCAACTCGCGAAGCAGCTGGCCGAGCATCCGACCAAGCAGCTGAAGACGATGAGCCGCTCACCGGCATCGTCGCCGCGATGGAAGAGGAGGTCGGCCGGCCTGCGGGCGCGAATGGTGGGCGTGCAGTCGACCTCGCTGCGCGGGGAGCGCGTGACGCTGGGACGTCTCGGCGGGGCGCGCGTGGCGCTGGCGGTGACCGGGCGACGGCGAGCGCAACGCCCGCCGCGGACTGGCCGGGCTGCTGGCGGCCTGTCCCCTGAATCGGCTCATCGTCGCGGGCGTCGCGGGCGGCCTGAGCCCGACCCTGGACGTCGGCACGCTGGTCATCGCGAGCCGGGCCATCAGCGAGGCGGATGGCGGCGTCTACGGCGCCGACGCTGCGCTGGTCGATGTGGCCGCGACGGCGTGCCGGGCCCGGCGCGGGGTCGCGGTCACGGCGACGCGGATCGCGGACACAGTCGGACGAGAAGCGACGTCTGCTGGCTCTCGCCCTCGGCGGGCTCGAATCCCGCGGACGGGGATGCCGACCCCTCGCGACTTCCGGATGTTGCGGCGGTCGTCGACCTCGAATCGGCGGCATTCGCGGCGGCGGCGACGCGCGCCGGCCTGCCGTGGGTCGTGCTGCGCGCCGTGAGTGACACGGCGGCCGACTCCGTGCCTGCGCTGCTCAATCGCAGCCGCGACGACGGCGGCGCGGTTCGACGCGGCAGCGTCCTGCGGGGCCTGCTGACCAATCCGAGAGCGCTGCGGCCGCTGCTGGAGCTACGCGAGCGGGTGCGCCTGTGCGCCGGCCGGCTCGCCGACGCAGTCGAGATGACCATGCTCGGGCTCGCGGGCGGCCGACGCGCTCGCCATTCGAGCGACAGGCGTCGCGCTCGACGCCGAGCCCATGGCTGCACCGAGGAAGGAGTGAGACCGAATGGAGACTGAAGCGGCGGCGTTCGTCGACACGATCGAAACCAACTCACCAGCCGGTCTGCGACCTCTCCTGCAGAAGACCAGCCGCACGTTTGCGCTGACCATTCCCCTCCTGCCGGAGCCTCTGCAGACAGAGGTCGCGACGGCGTATCTCCTGTTTCGCATCATCGACACCTTCGAGGATGCGACCCGGTGGGATGCGGCACGGCGCGCGAAGGCGCTCGGCACTCTTCGCGCGGCTCATGGAGAATGACGGCGCGCACGACGCGCGCGACGCTGACCGCGCGGTGGCTCGACGACCCGCCGCTGGATCACGCCGGCTACCTCGAGCTGCTGGCGCGCGACGCACGAGGTGATCGGGTGGCAGCGCGGCCTGCGCGCCGCGGCCAGCGAACAGTTGCGGCGCCACGTGGCGCGCAGCGCGCGCGGCATGATCGAGCGTCGTCGCAGCGGATCGACGCGACCGGCTCCCTGCATCTGAAGACGCTGCAGGACCTGCGCGACTACTGCTACACCGTGGCCGGCATCGTCGGCGAGATGTTGACCGAGCTGTTCATGTTGCAGAGCCCGTCGCTGAAGAGCGTCGCCGGCGACCTGCGCGCGCGCGCCGTCGAGTTCGGCGAGGCGCTGCAGCTCGTGAACATCCTCAAGGACTCGCAATCCGACGGAGCCGAGCAGCGGACCTACCTGCCGCGCGAGGCGAGTCTTGCCGGAGGTGTTCTCGCTGGCGCGCGCCGACCTGCGCCGCGCCGTCGAGTACACCGAGCTGCTGCGAACCGCCGGCGCCGACCGGGGCATCGTGGCGTTCAACGCGCTCAATCTTCGCCTGGCGATCGGGACCCTGCACCTGCTGCGAACCCACGGCCCCGGCGCCAAGCTGACGCGCACCCAGGTCGCTGGCATGCTGGCGCAGGTGATGAGCGCCATCGGCAACGGAGGCGTCCTGTTCCCGGAGCGACCCTGACTGACGTTCGACATCCTCAAAGAGCTGGCCGAACGCTCCGGTGAGAGGCTTCTCGCTCCACGAAACGTACCTGAACCGCCAGATGGTTCGCGTGCTCAAGACCATCGGCTTCGATCGCCACTACACGCGCGCCGAGGGTCCGTACCTGTTCGACAAGACCGGCGCGCGCTATCTGGATCTGCTGGCCGGGTTCGGCGTCTTCGCGGTCGGTCGCAATCACCCGACGGTGAAGAAGGCGATGATCGACATCCTCAACGCCGATCTGCCCAACCTGGTGCAGATGGACGTGTCGCTGCTGTCGGGCCTGCTGGCCGAGCGGTTGCTGGCGCAGATTCCCGAATCAGGAGAAGGTCTTCTTCTGCAACTCGGGCACCGAGGCCGTCGAGAGCGCCATCAAGCTGGCGCGCGCCGCGACCCGCCGGTCGAAGCTGGTCTTCTGCGAACACGCTTTTCACGGCCTGACCATGGGCGCGCTCACCATCAACGGCGACCATTCCTTCCGCGACGGGCTTCGGGCCCCTGCTGGCGGACGCCGTGCGCGTCCCCTGGAACGACCTCGCGGCGCTGGAGGCGGCGCTGGCCGGCAACGATGTGGCCGCCTTCTTCGTCGAACCGATCCAGGGCAAGGGCGTGAACCTGCCGAGCCCGGGCTATCTCCGGCAGGCGGCGCGCCTGTGCAAGAGCCACGGCGCGCTCTTCGTCGTCGACGAGGTGCAGACCGGTCTCGGCCGCACGGGGAGGTTCCTGGCCAGCGAGCACGATGACGTCGATCCCGATCTGGTGCTGCTCGCCAAGGCGCTGTCGGGTGGCTACGTGCCCGTGGGCGCGGTCGTCGGCAAGAAATGGATCTTCGACCGTCTGTTCGATCGCATGGATCGCGCCGTCGTGCACGGCTCGACCTTCGGGAAGAACAACCTGGCCATGGCGGCCGGGCTGGCGACGCTGGCGGTCCTCGAGGACGAGGGGCTGATCGAGAACGCCGCTCGTCGCGGCGACAACCTGGTCCGCCGGCTGGGCGCGCTGGTCGCGAAGTACGAGCTGCTGAAGGAAGTGCGCGGCCGCGGGCTCATGGTGGCGCTGGAATTCGGCGCGCCCCAGTCGCTGGGGCTGCGCGCGGCCTGGACGCTGCTGGAGAAGGCCACGAAGGGGCTCTTCTGCCAGACGGTGATCATGCCGCTGTTTTCGCGACACCGCATCCTGTCGCAGGTCGCCGGGCACGAGATGTACGTCATCAAGCTGTTGCCGCCGCTGTGCCTGTCCCAGAAGGACGAGGACTGGATCGTCGAGGCGTTCGACGACGTCATCGCCGACTGCCACAAGATGCCGAGCGCCGTCTGGGACCTGGCGACGACGCTGGCGGGGCACGCGCTCAAGAGCAAGGCCGGCGTCTGAGGCGAGGCCTCGGGCTTCGGGCTTCGGGCCTCGGGCTTCCGGAGGAGCGTTTTCCTGATGGCGGGACGTCCGACGGCTGAGTCACGCGGCCTCTTGATCGCCGCCTTCGTTGCTGTCGCTGCCGCGCGCGCGCACGCGGCGACCTGCCCGCCGCCTCGAGGCGCCGACGCACGTCTTGGCGTGCTCGACGGACGAGATCGCCTGCTCTGGATCGATCATCGTCTGGGCGACGAGGCCGCCAAGGCCAGGTTCTGGGCGCGCGCCTGGAGCGATCGGCATCGGCGCCGCCGGCCTGGGCAGCCTGGCGGCCGTGCCGTTCGTGGCGCCGGACGACCGGATCGATTGGTACACCAGCGCAGTCTCGGCGGCGATCGGCGTGGTTCCGTTCCTCCTGTCGCCGCTGGCGGTCACGCGCGACGCGCCCAGGCTTCACGCCGCCGTCGCCGCGGCGCCGCTCGATGACGAGGCGCACGTGTGCGCGTTGCTGGTCGATGCCGAGGGAAAGCTGGCCGCCGCCGCCGCCGATGCGCGCTGGCAGCAGGGCTGGTGGATACACGCCGGAAACATCGCCTTCAATACCGGCGTTCTGCTGTTCCTCGGCATCGGGTATCACCACTGGACGTCGGGGATCATCAATGGTGTCGCGGGCGCCGCGGTCGGCGAGTCGATCATCCTGACGCAGCCAACCGGCATCATCGACGATCTTGGCAGGTACAACCGGGGAGAGCTGTCCCTCGCGACGCGCTGGACGTTCTGACGGTCCGCCGATTTAACGATGTTTTACATGATCCGGCCGGTCCGGGAATTACCCTGAGGAGGCTCGTGCGGACTCGTCTCGAAACAGTGAGGGAAGCGACGTGAGCGGTCTCGGCGCCGCGATAGCTCATCAGGGCCAGCGGCTGGTCTTCTTCAATGTGTTGCTGCAACAGATCGGCGTGCCCATGCCGGCCGAGCCGACGCTGGTCGTCGCCGGCAGCCTCGCGGCGCGCGGCCGCCTGTCGGTCGCCGGCATCGCCGCCGCGGCGCTGGTGGCCACGCTGCTCGCCGACCTGACCTGGTTCGCGATCGGAAAGCGCTACGGCCGTGGCGCTCTGCGCCTGTTGTTTCGTCTGTCGTCGTCGTCACCCGACAAGCAGCTCAGCCGAACCGAGCGGCTGCACTCGCGATGGGGACCCGCCGCGTTCGCGCTCGCCAAGTTCATCCCCGGGTTGCCGATGGTGGGCCCGATCCTCGCGGGCGGCCTGGGCACGACGTTGCCGATCTTTCTGCTCTACGATTTGCTGGCCATGAGCCTGTGGGCCGGCGCCTTCACGATCCTGGGTATGATTTTTCAGCGCGACGTCGATCGCGCGTTGCGTGCGCTCGATCGCCTCGGCGTCTGGGCGCTGGTGCTCACCGCGGCCGCCGTCCTGGCCGTGCTGGTCGTGCGGCGCTGGCAAAAGCTCCGCGCCGCGGCTGCCGCGATCGCGCTCGACGGGGCAGGGGGCGCGCGCGTCGTCGGTTGCAGTGATGGGCGCGAACGATAAGATGACGGGCATGAAAGCCGCCCTGATCGCCGTCACGCTGATCGCCCTGGTCGGCTGCGTCGGCGCGGAAGTCACCCCGATTGGACCGGCGCGGCCGGGCCTGCCACTCGACTGCAACGTGACCGTCCTTCCGGGCCGGCAGCCGGACTTCCCGATCGTCGACGTGGCGAGCGCGCGGGCGTGGTGCGAGGCTCCCTCGGGGCGCGCCGACTGTATCGACGAGCTGCGCAGACGCGCCTGCGGTGTGGGCGGCGATGTCGTCTACGGCTTCAGCGAGAGCGTGGAAAGAGGCGTGACCTATATCTCGGCGACGCTCGCCTATCGCGACACGGCCCGCCCGCCGCACCCCGCGCCGGTCGCCGCGGCCCCCGCGGTTCCGGTTCCGGGCGAGTGCGAGCCTCCCTGCTCGCCCGGCTTTGCGTGCAAAGCGGGCACCTGCATCCCGCAGTGCAACCCGCCCTGCGAGGCGGGAGAGATCTGTAGCCGGCGCCGTTCCTGCGAGCCCGCGGATGCCGGGCCAGCGCCTGCCGCGCCCGCACCCGCGCACCCGTGAAGCGCAGCCCGGACAATCGCTGAGCCGACGAAAATGAATCGGCCGGCCTGCCGCCATCCGAGGTGCTGCCTAAGATGAAAGCAGGCATCGGACGGCGACGTGATGGCAGAGCCCGAACGATGCTGGCCCATCTGCCCTGCACCCAGTTGCGGGCGGCGATCCTCACGCATCCGACGATGGCCGAGGGCCTGGGCTACCTCTTCGCGAACGTGCCGCCTCCCCTCGCGTAGTGATATGCCATCAATGATGGCGGCCGCCGACGGACCCGAGACCGACTCGCCCATCCGCCTCTCGCGTCAGATCGACCCGAGCCGCGACCGTCTGCGCGGTGTTCTCACCGACGACGCGATCGTCGTGGTGGGGTACGAGGATTTCCTTTGTCCCTACTGCCGCCGATTGCACCAGAATTACCGACGCCTGCGGCGCTCGCTCGGCGATCGGCTCGTCTATGTCTTCCGGCACTTCCCGAACGAGCGCGCGCACCCCGGCGCGGTGCTGGCCGCGCGCGCCGCCGAGGCCGCCGCTCGCCAGGATCGCTTCTTCGAGATGCACGACTGGCTCTTCGATCGCGAGCCAACCTTCGGCAGGAACGAGCTCGTCGCCGCGGCAGGCGAGCTCGGGCTCGACGTCGAGCGTTTTGTGCGCGACCTCGACGATCCGGCGCTGCTCGCCAGGGTCGAGGAGGATCTCTCGGACGGCCGCAAGAACGGCGTGACCGGCACACCCACGCTGTTCATCGACGGCATCCGTTACGACGGCGCCTGGGATTTCCAGTCGATGCTCGAGGCCCTCGAACGCCCGATCGCCGCGCGCGTGCACCGCTCCGCGCGCGTGTTCGCCAGCCTGCCGACGTCGGCCGGGCTCGTGCTCTTGCTGGCCGCCGTGCTCGGGATCGTCTGCGCCAACACGCCGCTGGCGCCGATCTACGAGCGTCTGATGAATGCGCACGTCGGCGTCGGGCCCGCCGGCGGCATGCTGTCGATGGATGTCCGGGGCTGGCTCTCGGAGGGTTTGCTCGCCGGTTTCTTTCTGGTCGTCGGGCTCGAGCTCCGCCGTGACCTGACGAGAGGCCCCCTCGCCGAGTGGCGGGCGGCGATCCTGCCGGTCGTTGCCGCGCTGGGCGGCATCGCCGTGCCGGCGCTCATCTACGTCGCGTTCAATCTCGGACGCTCGACGCGCGGGTGGCCGATTCCGACGGCCACCGATATCGCCTTCACGCTGGGAGTGCTGGCCGTCCTCGGCGATCGCATCCCCATGGGCCTGCGCGTCTTCGTCGCCGCGCTCGCCGTCGTCGACGACGTCTCTTCGGTCGCGACCCTCGCCGTCCTGTCTCCGCGCGCGTTCGCGCCGATCTACGGGCTCGGCGCCCTGGGCGCCTCGGTGGTCCTGTTCGCGTTCAATCGCGCGCGCGTCTACGCGACCTGGCCATACCTCGTCGTGAGCGCGGCGCTCTGGTTCTCTCTCCACGCGCTCGGCGTCCACCCGGCTCTGGCGGGCGTGATCCTGGCGATGTCGCTCCCGACCCGGCCGACACCCAGCGCCGGGCAGTTGCTCGCCCAGGCCGCGACCGCGCTCGCGGCGCTCGAGCACGCCGAGCGCGAGGCGCGCCGCGAAGGAACCGGCGAGCCGCAGCTCGAGGGCGAACCCGTCTGGGAATGGACGATCCGAAACCTGTCCGCGGCGACGTCGCGGCTGCTGTCGCCCGCCGAGCGCATCGAAAGGGCGGTCGCGCCCTGGAGCGCGTATTTCATCCTTCCGATGTTCGCGCTCTCGGCGACCGGTGTCAGGATCACCACCGACTTCTCGTCCGTGGGAGCGGGTCGCATCTTCATGGGGATCGTGGTCGGTCTCGTGATCGGAAAGCCGCTCGGCATTCTCCTCGCGTCCGGTCTTGCGATCGCGGGCCGGATTGCCTCCCGGCCGGAGGGGATCTCCGTGCGCCAGCTCGTCGGCGCCGCGTGTCTGTGCGGTATCGGCGACACCATGGCCCTGCTCATGGCCGATCGCGCGCTGGCGCCCCACCAGGCCGAGGTCGCCAAGCTCGGCATCCTGGTGGGCTCGGTGCTCGCGGGTGCGCTCGGTGCCATGATCCTGCGCGCTCGAGGCACCACGGTCACCCCGTCGGAACCTCTCGACGCGTAGTCGGGCCAGTACCTGGTTTCGCGATCGGCTTTCGTGCTCAGGTTGGAGCGATGCCGTCGAGCCGACACGACCGGAGAAGCGCAAGAGCCGCGCGTGGGGCGCTTGCTCTCTCTGCGTTCGCTCTTCTGTCGTTGAACCCGGGACAGCCGCGTGTCGCGCGCGCCGACAGCTCCAGCTCCATCTATCAGATCAATCCCCTCATCGACGGCACCATCATCGGAGCGTCGGTGGCATTGACCGTCAGCCTCTACCTGTTCGCCGCGGGCGCGATCGACGTCCGTTGCCCCTGCGATCCGCAGGAGGTGAACGGGTTCGATCGCCCCACCATCGGGAACCACAGCGACGCCGCCGCCACCATCAGCAACGTGACGGTGGGGCTGGCGTTGCTGGCCCCGGTCGCGCTCGACTGGTTCGCGGTCCGTGACGTCCGAACCTACGTCGAGGACCTGACGGTCTACGCCGAAGCCATCGCGGTGAGCGGCGCGCTGCTGACCGTCGCCAAGCAGATCGCCCAGCGGCCATTCCCGCGAACCTACGCGGGCGATCCCAGCCAGGTCGGTACGCCGAACGGCTATCGATCTTTCTATTCCGGTCACGTCGCGCTGGCGACGACCGCGCTCACCACGGCGGCATTCACGATCGGCGAGCGCCACGGGCCGGCGCTGGCGGCCTGGCTGGTGGCCGCTGGCGTCAGCGCGAGCGTCGCCGCCGAGCGCGTGTGGGCGGGTTGGCACTTCCCGACCGACGTCATCGCCGGCGCCGTGGCCGGCGCGGCGGTCGGTGTCGCGATCCCGGCGCTGCACCTGCGCCGGCTGCAGCTCATGCCGGGGACGATGTCGGGCGTGAGTGGTCCGGTCGGAGGCCTGGTCGTCGCGGGGCGCTGGCCCTGAAGCGAGCGGCTAGAACGCCTGGCCCGCGTTGACGTAGCCGCCGACGGGGCGCGCGTCCGGCGACCAGGCGACGTCGCCGCGGACCACGAAGGTCTTGCCCTCCTGCAGGCGGAGGCCGCCGCCGACGCCGTATTTGATTCCCCATCGGGTCCCGTCGAGCTCGGGGTGCGAAGCCAGCTCCGCCCACGCGCGGCCAGCGTCGGCGAACGCCGCGACGCCGAACATCAGATGCTTGCCCAGCAGATCGAAGCCGCCGATGCGCAGGCGCGCTTCCCAGTTGGTGAAGACCTTCACCTTGCCGTAGTAGCGTTGCGCGGGAACGCCGCGCACCCCGTTCACGCCGCCCAGCGCGAAGGTGTCGTCGTAGCGGGCGAGCTCGTAAAAGGGCGGGTCGCCGAACTGGAAGTCGGCCAGCACGCGCATGGCGAGCACCAGGCGATCGGGAATCACCGTGTGAAAGAACCGCGAGGTCAGGTTGATCTGTTGATAGGCGTAGGGAACCTCGCCGTTGATGCGCGGGCTCGCGCGCAGCTTGACCTGGTGGAACTGTCCCGAACCGGTGTTGAGCTCGTCGTTGCGCGTGTCGTAGAGGAGGAGGGCTTCGAAGACCAGCACTCCATGGTTGTCGAATTGACCGACCAGTCGCCGCACCACCGGGTCGGGCGAGGATTGCTGCTGCGCGAGCGTTCCGCCCGCCGGCACGGCGAGCCAGTTCTGCGTGTAGTACGAGCCGAGCCCCACGCGGAGCTGGTCCCAGACGCGATAGCGCGCGCGCATCCAGAGCATCGGATGCGTTCGCCCGTAGAAGTCGCGCGCCGGCACATCGTTCGCCGGCGCGACCGATGCGTTTCCGAAGCCGTAGAACCGTTGCGTCGTCTCCTTGGTGAAGGATGGACGCGCCTCGAGCCGCAAGCGTCCGCCCATGAGCTCGGGCGCCGTCCACTGCACGTAATAGTCCTGGTACGGAATGATGAGCCCCTGTCCGTCGGCGCCGGCCTTGAAGCTGATGAACGCCGAGCTCTCGACCGCCCACCGATAGGAGTCGCGCTTGGAGGCCGCGGGCAGCCCCGCGATCGTGCTCAGCTCGCCGACGCCGAAGCCCACGTCGGTGTCGCCGCCGACGAGCGGAACGATGCCGAGCTCGACGTGGCGGTGCTCGGGGGGAGGGGCGGCGGGCGCCTGGGCGTGCGCGACGCTCATCGGAAACGCAGCGACGAGCGCGGCGACGATGATTGCCGCGAGAAGCCACTGAAAGCGTCCATCCATGAAGCAACTGATCCGATCGAAGCCTGCAAGGTAGTGACGAGGGCGGGGCTTGGGGAGGGGAGGGCGCGGTTCTTCAGGAGGCCGGCGACCTATTTTGCGCCTGCGGGTGTGTCGGGTGGCACCTTGCCAGCATGGGGATCCCGCTCGCGGCTTCGTTCGTCATCCCCGTCGCCCTCGCGGTGGGCTGCGGTCGCGCGGCGCATCCGAACGCGCAACCGGCATCGGGACCATCGCGCGCCAGAACGTCCAGGTGCTGATCCCGGAAGGGGACATCGGAGCCCGCTGCGCCCGCGCGCCGTGAAGCGCGCCCCGACCTTCGTCTATACTGGCGTCGGCGCCGTCGACCGACGGCGGACGAAAAACCTTCGGGGGGAGACCACGGCGTGGATCACGAGCGGGGCGGTCGGGTGTCGTGAAGAATCTGCGGCCCTGGGTTTTCGTCGTGCTGGCGGTCGCGTTCGTCGTGGCCGCAGTCGTCTGGACGGTGGCTTCCGCGTCGGCGCTGTCGATGACGTTCGACGAGCCTCACCACCTGGCGACCGGCATGGAGTGGTGGCAGTTCGGAACCTATCGCTGGTGGACGGAGAATCCGCCGCTGCCCAAGGTGCTGACGGCGCTCGGCCCGTATCTCGCGGGCGTTCGCTTGCCGGGGCCGGTCACGCCCGACTCCGGCGTGTGGGACGAGGGCATCCACCTGCTCGACGGCGGCGGCGCGCGCATATTGATGCTGGCGCGCCTGGGGACGATACCCTGGCTGCTGGCGGCGCTCGGGCTCACGTTCGCGCTCGCCGGGGGAAAGAAGGAGATCCGGGCGGCGTTCCTGGCGACGGCGCTCGCCGCGACCTACCCGCCGCTGCTCGGTCACGCCGGCCTCGCGACGACCGACATCGCGGCGGTGGCCACGGTGCTGGGGTTCTTGCTCGCGCTCGATCGGTGGGCCGACCGGCCCGCGCGCGGCCGCGCCGTGGTGGTGGGCGCGGCGCTGGCGCTGGCGTCGCTGTGCAAGCTCACGGCGCCGCTCCTGTGCGCCGTGCTGGCGATCGCGTGGCTTTGCGGTCGGCGCGCGACGCGCGGCCGGTGGTTGGGGGACGGAGCTGCCGTGGTGCGCGGGCGCGACCTGGCCACGCAGGCGGCTCTGGCGGCGGTCGCGGCGCTGGTCGTCGTCTGGGCCGGCTACCGTTTCTCCGTCGGACGCCTCGAGGACTTGCCCCCGATGGACTACGACGGCACGCCCGCTCTGGCCCCGGCCGGCCAGCGCTCCGCGTTCCTCGCGTGGCTCTCCCGGTTGCGCCTGCCCGCGCCGGAGTTCTGGCACGGCTACCTGTTCCTGCGCGCCCACGATCTTCACGGCCACCTGGCTTTTCTCTACGGTCAGACGCGCGAGCACGGCTTCCGCAGCTTTTACCTGGTCGGCCTGGCGCTGAAGTCACCGTTGCCGTTCCTGGCGTTGGTCGCGGTTGCCGCGGGCGTGGCGGTTGCGGCGTTCCGGCGCGGGGGCCGAAGCGCGCTCGGTGCGCTCGGTGCGCGCGGCCTCGGGGCGGGAATGGCGGCGCTCGCCGCGCTGGCGTTCTCTGCGATCATCCGCGTCAACATCGGCCTGCGGCACATGTTGATCGTCGTGCCGCTGCTGGCGATCTTCGCAGCGCGCGTCCTGGTGCCGTGGATCGAGGCGCTGGCGCCGCGCCCGCGCGCGATTGCGGCCGCGGCGATCGCTTTGTTGCTCGCGGTCAACGTCGCGTCGATCGAGCGCGCGCGCCCGCAGCTCATGGCCTACTTCAATCCGCTGGCCGGCCACGAGCCCGGACACGCCCTCATCGATTCCGACCTCGACTGGGGCCAGGACATGCTTCTCCTCGAGCGCGAGCTCGCCGCGCGCGGCGTCTCCGAGGTCCACTACGGTCTGTTCGCGATCGTCAACCCGTGTGATCCGCGAATGCCAAAGATGATCCCGCTCGAGCCGGGACGGCCGGCGACCGGCTGGATCGTCCTCAGCGAGCAGTTCTATCGCTCCGGCCTGCACTTCAGCTTCCGCCGCGAGTCATGTGCCCCGCGCGCGTCGTACGGGTTCCACGTCGATCCCGTCGACGCGTTCGACTGGCTCAAGGCGTTCGAGCCTGTGCGACGCGTGGGAGCGTCGCTCCGGCTCTACTACGTGCCTGGGGTCGCCTCCCGGTTGTAATCCGACGGCAGCTCGTCCGCGCACGCCGGAGGCAGGCATCAAGCCTTCGACGGCACCCGTCTGGGTTGCGCCTACTTCAGTAGCGTGGCCAGAGCGCCGCCCTGTCTGCGGATTTCGCCTACGATCAGGCTGGCCATCTCGACCGCGCCGGCCTTGATGAAGTGCGTGGTCCCGGTGTCGAAGATGTTCGTTGCCAGGAAGGTGTTTCCGACCATCTGGTAGTACTCGACGCTGCGCAGGTTGAGATCGAGGACCTCGGCTGACTTCTTCGTCGCTTCGTCCTTCATGGCGTTCGCGTACGGCAGGAGGGTGTTGTTCACCGTGGTGCCCACGAACTCGCGATGCCCCATCGGCGTCACGAAGATGGGCGTGGCGCCCTTGGCGCGCGCGGTGTCGGCCATGAGCCCGAAGTCGGTCTCGAAGTCCGGCAGGCTCACGAAGCGCGGGCAGTCGTGGGTCTCGTCGTTGGTCCCGAACTGGATGAAGAGATAGTCACCCGCCTTGATGCCGCTCTTGATCCGCGCCCACTGCGAGGTGTCGACGTGGTTCCCGCTCGCATCCAGTTGATACTGCGGATCACCCTGGTCATCGACGCAGAGATAGCCTCCGTCGGCGTCACGTTGAACCGCCCACATGAAGAACGCCACGCTGCGGCCGCCGATGGCTTGGTTGCTCATGACCACCCGCGTGTTGAAGAACGGGGCGAGCTCCTGTCCCCAACCTTCGAGGCTGGTGCCGCCGTTGCCCTCGGTGTTGCCCGCCGCGTACGTCATCACGGTCGAGTCGCCGGCGATCCAGATCGTGGGCATCGCGGATCCGACGTCGCCGCCGGCATCGACGGGAGGCCGAGGCGCGTCGGCGACCCCGCCATCGGAACCCCCGCCGCGCAGGTCTGCCGACGCGTCGAGCGGCTTCGGCTTTCCGGCGTCCGTGGCGTCGGATGCCGATGCGTCGACGCGCGCGCCGCCCGTGCCCGACGGCGCCGAGGTGCCGCCGCTACCCGCGGTCGAGCCGCCGCTACCCCCGGTCGAGCCGGCGCTACCCCCGGTCGCGCCCGCGCCCATACCACCCGCTCCAGTGGTTGTTGGCGTTGTCCCCCCGACACCAGGCGTGCCGCCGCCGGGTTGGCCGGTGGGCGACCCCTGGACGCACCCAATCGCCGTGGCAGAAGCCAGCAACAGTGCCCCGAATGTCGTTCGTGAAGCCATGACGCCAATATGCTCGGCGAGCCCGTAGACCGTCTTACGAGCATTTCGCCCGAGTGCGCTATGGGGAACGCTGGACAGAGACGCGCGAAGGCGCTGAACTGGTGCTCTCATGCTGCGGGATCTGAGAGGGAGGCTGGTCGTGGCGGTGGGAATGGTGCCGGCGTTACTGGGGCTCGCCTGCGGCTCCGGGGTGAAGGCGACAGCCGACGGCTCGCCGGCGCCCCCGGATTCAGCGACCGGCACGGGCGACAGCGGCGACACCGGTGGCGGGCCGGTGACGATCGCCATCGTGAGCCCGACGTCACCCGCGTACACGAACAAGGTCGTCACCATCCAGGTCAGCGTCGGCGACGCGAGCGGCGCGGCCCATGCCGTGCGCCTGCTCGAGGACGGCGCGACGCTGACCGACATCGGCGCGCCGCCGTACAACTTCGACTGGGACACGACGACCGTGGCGGAGAAGAGCTACCAGATCGTCGCGCAGACGACTTCCGGCGGCCAGACCGTCACGAGCGCGCCGGTGACGATCGTCGTCGACCGGACGCCACCGACGATCGTGTCGAAGACGCCCGCCTCTGGCGCGAGCAATGTGTCGCTGGCGGATCCGATCCAGATCGTCTTCTCCGAGGCGCTGGCGCCGGTCAGCGTGAGCGGCGGGTCGGCGGCGCTGGCGCTCGCAGGCGCGCCGGTCGACGCGACGGCCACGCTGGGCAGCGACGGCAAGACGGTCGCCATCGCCGTTGCCGACCGCTCGTCGCTGGCGCTGCCCGGCACGATGACGGAGACGGTCTCGTCGAGCATCACCGATCTCGCGGGCAACGCCTTCGCCGGCGCGATGTGGAGCTACTCGGTCCCGCTGTGGGTCGATCTCGGGACGGTGGCGGGGATCGGACCGCAGATGGTGCTCGACGCCTCCGGCGAGCCCACCATCGCGACCTGGGTCAACGGCACGATCCAGATCGCCCGCCACACGGGCAACACCACCTGGGATACGAGCATCCCTTCGCCGCAGACGAGCGGCCAGATGGCTGGCATCCCCGGGTTCGGCAGCACGAAGGCGGGGCTTTTTCTCGCCTGGAACGAGCCCGTGGGATCTTCGGTTCCCGTTCACGTCGCGCGCTGGACCGGCACCGCCTGGGACACGAGCTACGGGACCCTGCTGACCACGCTCGGCGACAGCACCACGGCGCTCGCGATCGCTTTCTCTGCCGCCGGCCAACCGGTCGTCCGCTGGGATGAATCGTCCCTCGGCACGAACCATCGCGGGCACGTCGCGCGCTGGACCGGCAGCGCGTGGAGCGTCTATCCGGACTTCACCATGGGCACGTGCGACATGTCTCCGTGCCGCATCGCCATCGACAGCTCGGATTTTCCTGTCGTCGAAGCCAATCTCCGCATCTCGCGCTGGAACGGTTCGTCGTGGACCCCGCTGCCCGGCACCGGCGCCGGCAACGGTCTGGCGCTCGACAGCACGCAGCAGGCCATCGCCTTCCGCGTGTCGCAGACGCTGGAGGTGATCGCGGTTTCACCGGCCGGCGTGGCCAGCTCATACCTGCCGCTGTTGAACGCCGCGCCGATGCAGACCGCGTTCAATCAAGAAGGGCAGGTGGCGCTGGCCAGCGGGGACCGGCCGATCGTCACCTGGTTCCAGTACGACGGGCCGACGACCACCGACCCGACCACCGCGGATCTGCACGTCGCCGGCTGGACCGGCACCGCGTGGGATCAGGGCTACGGCGTCTTCCACAGCGCGAACGGCAACTGCGCGCTCGCGCTGGCGGGAAACGCCGTCCCCATCGTCGCCTGGGAGGACGTCGCCGGCACATTCACCCACGTCGCGAAGAGCAACCACTGACCGATCATCTTCCCCAGGCGGATCGGATCCGACAAGGACAGATCGCGTTCAACCGGGGCGAGTTCTTCGTGGCGCACGAGCAGTGGGAGGAGGCCTGGCACGAGATGAAGGGCACCGAGCGTCTCGCGGTCCAGGGGCTGATTCAGATCGCCGCCGGGCTTCACCACCTGAACCAAGGTCGTCGCGGCCCGGCCACTCGACTGCTGGAGAAGGGCGCAATGAAGCTGTCGCGAGACGAGTCGACAACCGAGCTCCTCGCCGGGTTGCGCGTCCGCGCGCTGATTCGAGACGTCGCGCGGCTCCTCGCCGAGTTGCGGACGCCGACCGGGCAGTCGCCGGATCTGTCGGGCTTGAGGCTCTGATCACTTGCCGGGTCGGATGGGCTCGGCGCCGGGAGGGGTGACTGGCGCCTCGCCATTCTTGATCTTCTTCTCCATGGCTGCGCGCGCGAGGGGGGTCTCCGGGACGGGGATCGCGTTGTCACTGGCGACCACGCGCGTCCCGTACTCGTTCGCGTAGACGCGCGTGAATTCGGCGCCGAAGAGCACGATCTGCGACGAGTAATAAATCCAGACCAGCAAGACGGCGAGAGAGCCCGCCGCTCCAAAGGTCGACGCGACACTGGCTTTTCCGATGTAGAGGGAGATTCCGAACTTCCCCAGGTGAAAGAGCACCGAGGTGACCAGGGCGCCGATCCAGACGTCCCGCCATGCGATCTTGACGTCGGGGAGAATCTTGAAGATCGCCGCCAGCACGAAGGCCACGAGACCGAGCGAAAGACCGTAGCTGAGGACGTATCCCAGCACCACGCGGGCCGGCATGAAGCCCCCGATCCATGAATCGACCACGGCCACAGCCGCGCTCAGCACGAGAGAGACCAGAAGCAGAAACCCGAAGCCAAGGACGATCCCGAATGACAGCAGGCGGTCGCGGATGATTCCCTTGAGACCGCGCCCGGGCTTCGCAACCACCTTCCACACGGTGTTGAGGGCGTCCTGCAGCTCGATCATGACGCCGGTCGCGCCGACGATCAGCGTGACGAAGCCGATCGCGGTGGCCAGGATGCCGCCCTTGTGATGGCTCGATTTCTCCAGCATGGTCTGGATCGCCTTCGCGGCGTCCGCGCCGAGCAGTCCCGACAGCTGCTCGACGATCTTGCCCTGGGCCGCCTGCGTCCCGAGAACCATTCCGGCGACGGCGATGACGAGCAACAAGACCGGCGCCAACGAGAAGATCGTGTAGTACGACAGCGAGGCGCCGAGGCGGGCCGCCTTGTCGTTGCTCCATTCGTTGGCGGCGGACTTGAACAACCGCACCGCGTTGCGCAGAAACCTCATGGCAAGGCGCCAATGGTCATGACGACCAACCTAGGTCGTCCTTCGTGCTTAGGTAGAGCTTTCGGACGACGGGGGCAAAAGGCGCGTCGTCAAAGGGCGTCAGGGGGCCGCTTGGGCTGCGGGCGGCGTTATCGCTGCGCTCGAGCGCGCGGCGGGAATGCGAAACCAGAAGCGGCTTCCTTGTCCCGGCTTGCTGTCGACACCGACGGTTCCGCCGTGCGCCTCGACGATCTCACGAACGATGAGCAGGCCAAGACCGGTTCCGCCAGACTCCGAATTGGCCGGTCCCCGCGTGTAGCGTTGAAATAGCGTCGGCAAGACCTCGGCGGGGATCCCCGGGCCGTCATCTTCGACGTCGACCTCGCACCACAACCCATCACTTCGACCCCCCACCTTGATGTTCCCGCCCGCACCGGTGAACTTGATTGCGTTGGCGACCAGGTTACCGACGACCTGCTGGAGGCGCCGGTGATCGCCGAGAACGACGGACCTGTCTTTCACCTCGACGGTGAGTTTCTGCCCGGTGCTCTCGATGAGCGGCTTGAACTCGTCGACGGTCTCGGCGATCAGATCTGCCAGGTCGGTCGGCGTGCGCTCCATCTTGTGGGCGGCGTCCTCCATGCGCGCGAAATCCAGGAAGTCGTTGATGAGCGCCACCAACCGCCGCATGTGGCTGTCCATCTTCCGCAGATCGGCGATCACCTCCGCCGACAGCACGCCGCGGCGCCCCCGGAGCATGACGTCCGTGCGCATCAGCATCGCGCTCAACGGCGAGCGCAGATCGTGCGCGATGATGGAATAGAAATCGAGGCGACGGGTCTCCTTTGTGCGCCGCGAGGTCACGTCCCGCAATGCGATCGTCAATCCCGTGTGGAACTCGCTGGGCAAACGGCGAACCGTGGGTGAGAAGACCTGATCGGCAATCTGGATGTCGGGGAGCGGCAACGAGCTCCGAACAGCATCCAGAAGCTGATCAGCCGGCAACGTGGGCAATACCTCCGACATGGGTCGCCCCAGCAACAATCGCGCGTCCTGTCCCAACGCGCGTTGCGCCTCGGCATTGACGTAGCTGATACAGTGATCGCTGTCGACGCTGATGAGCGGGTCGGGCGCGTGCTCCAGGAGCTGCAGCACGCTCGCCTCGGCCTTCTGTGCCCGCTCGAGCAGACCGTTCGAGCGGACGAGAGCGTCGACGCGCGCGCGCAGCTCCGGATCCGCATACGGTTTGACCAGATAGTCGTTCGCGCCAGCCGCCAGTCCCTCGACGATCTGTTGCGTGTCCGTCTGCATCGTCAATAGCAAAATGGAAAGCTCTGGCCGTGCCAGGTTCCCGGAACGCAGGAAGCGGCAGACTTCGATCCCAGAGACGCCCGGCATGACCCAGTCGAGGATCAGCAGCGTCGGTGGCGCATGGGCGGTCAGGTGCTCGAGCATGGCCGAACCGTCAGCGAAGACCTGTACCTGGTACCGATCGGCCAGCACGCGGCGCGCTCGTTCGGCGTCGAGAGGACTATCGTCCACGACCCAAACCATCGCGCCTTGCGACATCTCCGGGCAGGCTAGGGAACTATCGGAGAGGTGTCAAAGCCAAATACCCGGCTCGCCTTGTATTGACACAGGGAACATCGTAGCTTCCGAAAGAGTCGCGTGCGCACCGGTACGCCTCGGAGATATCGAGTGCCTGAAGCTCTCATCGTCGACGACAGCAAGGTCATGCGCGAAATGGTCGTCGCATGCCTGCGCGCCTACTCGGGACTGTCTTTTACGCACGCGGCCAGCGGGCTCGAAGCGCTGGAACGGCTTTCACTCAAGCCGTTCGACGTGGTGGTTCTGGATCTCAACATGCCCGACATCAGCGGGTACGAGGTCATCGAGTTCATTCGCGGCCAGGACAAGCTGCGCGCCTTGCCGATTCTGGTCGTCACGACGCGAGGTGACGACGGCGCGCGAAGTCGGGCGTTGGCGGCCGGCGCCACGCGCTTCATGACCAAACCCTTCTCACCGGAGGGGCTCCTGGGCGAGGTTCGGGCGTTGATTGACGAGCGTCCAGGGACCGCGGGATGAAGGCTGGTTTCGATGCTGCCGACTTCATCGCCGGGTTCATCGTCGAGGCCGAGGAACATCTCAACGCGGTCAACGCCCATCTCCTGTCGATCGAGCAAGAGGCCGTCAAGGGCCAGCCGACACCACGAGAGGTTCGCGAGCTCTTCCGCTCGCTGCACACCCTCAAAGGTTTGGCGGCCATGGTCAACGTCGATCCCATCGTCGACATCGCGCACGCGATGGAGACAGTGTTGCGGGAAGCCGACCGAGCGTCCGGACAGCTGCCCAGCGGGTCGGTCGAGATCCTGCTCACCGGCGTGCGCGCAATCGAGCAGCGCGTCCAGGCGCTCGCCAAGCGGAAAGCCGTCGGCGTCGCGCCGCCCGGTCTGCTTGCCGCGCTGAGCGCGCTCCGCCAGTCGGGCGTCGCGCGCGGCGGACCGGCCCGCACGACGTCCCTGCCGGACGAGCTCTGGACCAAGATGGACGCCGCGGAACGCGAGCAGTTGATTCAAGGGCTGAGCGCGGACCGGCGCGGCCACCTGGTGCGCTTCGTTCCGACCGCGGAGCGGGCCGGTCTCGGGATCAACATCACCGCGGTCAGGGAACGAATGGCGGTGGTCGCCGAGATCGTGAAAGTCGTGCCTCAGTCGATGCCGGCCACGGATGCGTCGTCGGGGGGGCTGGCCTTTGCGTTGATTGTTCTCACGGACTCCGACGACGCAGCGATTGCCGACGCCGCCGTGACCACCGTCGACATGCTCGTGCCGGTGGTCCTGGAGGCGCTGCCCGCCTCGATTGGCGAGTCCCTGGAGAGCGCCGGCGCGCAAGAGGGTCTCGATCACGACGGCGATGACGACGACAGCGTTCGGGGCCGCGGCATCGTGCGCGTCGAGGTGGCCCGCCTCGACGCCGCCCTCGAAGAGCTCTCCGGTCTGGTGGTGACGCAATTCCGATTGATACGAAACCTCGCCGAGCTGAGGACGAAAGGCACCGATGTCCGAGCAATCGCGCAGGTGGTCTCGGAGAATGGCCGGCAGCTTCGAGATCTACGGGCGTCGATCATGCGCGCGCGCATGGTTTCGGTTTCGGAGCTGCTCGACCGCATTCCGCTGCTCGTCCGGGGCCTCAGTCGCACGACCGGGAAGGAAGCTCGGCTGGAGATCACCGCCGGCCGGGCGGAGCTCGACAAGACGGTCGCCGAGAAGATCTTTCCGGCCATCGTTCATCTCGTCCGCAATGCGGTCGATCACGCGCTCGAGACGCCGGACGAGCGACGCGCGGCCGGAAAACCCGAGGTCGGCGTCATCAGCGTGGCGTGCTTCGAGCGGTCGGATAGCCAGCTCGAGCTCACGGTCACCGACGATGGGCGTGGCATCGACAAAGCCGCCGTCGCCAAGCGGGCGGGCGTGACGGTTCCGGACACCGACGGCGGACTGCTCGATCTGTTGACCCGTCCGGGCCTGACGACCAAGACGCAGGTCACGACGACCAGCGGCCGCGGTGTCGGCATGGACGTCGTCAAACGAATCGCCGTCGACGACCTGCGAGGCGAGCTTTCGATGTCGACCACGCCGGGGCGCGGGACGACGTTCGCGCTGCGCATTCCTTTGAGCATCACAATCGTTGACGCGTTCTCATTTGTCTGTGGAGGCCAGACGTTCGTCGTCCCGGTGGCGATGGTCGAGGAGATCCAGGAGATCGATCTCGCGCTCACGGTGCGTGGACCGGATCGTCGCAAGGCGTCGCGCGGCGGCTCCGACCGGCGCCGGCCCGCGCGGGCGACGGACATGATCGAGCGCCGGGGTCAGGCGGTCCCGGTCCTGCGTCTCGACGAGATCTTCGGCCTGGCACCGCCGCAGGAGCTCCGCCGCAAGGCCATCGTCATTCGTCGCAACGGCGAACCGTTCGCCTTCGCCGTGGATCGCATGCTGGGTCAGCAAGAGGTGGTGGTCCGTCCGCTCGAAGACCGGCTGGTCCGGGTCGAAGGTATCTCCGGGACGACGGACCTCGGAGACGGACGACCGACGCTGGTGCTGGACCTGGCGGCCCTGGGCGGCAAGCTCATGGCGGATTCAGGCGAGCTGGCGTCGTGAGCGACCTTCACGTGCTCTGCAAGATCGCGGACGCGGAGTATGTCCTGCCGGCCGCCGACGTGCTGCAGATGGAGTCATTCTCGGGGGCGACCAAGGTGCCCGGGGCGGCGGCCCAGGTGGCGGGCCTGGTCCAGATCCGGGGCCAGGTCGTGCCGGTTCTGGATCTGCGGGTCGTCTTCGGGCTGCAGACGATCGAGGCGACCATCGACTCACGCGTCATCGTGATGAAGCAGGGCGAACGAACCGTGGGCTTGCTGGTCGATAGCGCACGCGAGGTCTTGAAGATCCCTGCGGCGGACTTTCAGCCACCACCCTCGGTCGTGGTCCAGCAGACGGACGGACTGGTGAAGGCGGTCGCGCGGGCGGGCAAGCGCCTGCTGATGCTCATCGATTTCACCAAAGTCATCGGCGAGGAAGAACGACATGGCGAATAGCGGGAAGCGGACCACGGGAACGAATGGAAACCGGCAAGCCGGTCTCGAGGACGCGCTGGCGGGTACGAGCGATGTTGCACGCGCAATGCGGGACACGGCAGCGCAGGCCGAGTCGATCGAGCAGTCTGCGACACGCCTGGCTGCCGGTGGCAATGAGCAGGCGGCCGCCAGCGAGCAAATCCGTGCCTCGGTGGAATCGCTGGCGGGCGGCATCGAGCAGACGGCGACGTCCATTCAGGCACTCACGCGTTCCCAGGTGCATGTGGCCGAAACGGCCAAGGAGCTGCAGCAGGCCCAGGAGTCGATCAGCACCAGCTTGCGCGAGGTCGCGTCATCGGTGTCCGGCGTGCGGAAAGACAGCGAAGCGCTGGCGACGTCGGTCGACTCCACCGCTGCGACGCTGGAAGAGACGGCCCGATCGATCAAAGGAGTCAGCACGAATGCCGAGGACCTCGCGGCATCGAGCGAGGAGCTCTCGGCCGGCGCCACCGAGAATGCGATGAGCATCAAGGAGGTGTCCGAGCGAGGGCAGAGCAACGCGGCCTCGATGGAACAGATCGCCGCCACGGTCGCCGCCATGGTCAAAGGGGTGGCGAAGATCGCGTCGGAGGCAGAGCGGACCGGAGAGCGAATCGCCACCATGACCACGGCGGTCGGCGGCGCGCAGGTCTCGATCGAGCGCGTCGCGAAGGACGGGACGGAGATGGCGACGGCCGTCGAAGAAACGTCAGCGACCGCCGAAGAGATGTCGCGGTCGGCGCGCAGCGTGGCCGAGCAGATCAAGGACCTCGAGACGGCCAGCGCGAGCACGTCCACGATGCTGACCGAGCTGGCCGCGTCCGTCGAGGAGGTGGCCGCGACCGCCGAGAAGAACGCGGCGGTCATCGAGGCGAATGCGGCGGGCGCCGAGGAGCTGACGCGCTCCGCGCACTCCGTGGCCCGCTCGGCCGAGCAAATCAGCGGATTGGCGGTCGGCAGCGCGACGGCCTCGACGCAGGCGGAAGTGGCGGCGAGACGGATCGTCGAGCTGGTCGGGAACACGCGCCGCACGGCCGACGAAGTGAGCGCGGCGGCCCGCGAGGGAGGCGCGGTCGTCGGTCGGTCGATCGCCGGAATGAGCGGTATCCGCCAGGCGATGCAGGAGTCCTCGTCGGTGATCAAGGAGATGGGGAAGCGTTCCGAGGAGATCGGAGACATCGTCCAGACGATCAACTTGATCGCCGATCGCACGAACTTGCTTTCACTCAACGCCAGCATCGAGGCGGCGCGCGCCGGGGATCACGGCCGCGGCTTCGCGGTCGTGGCCGAGGAGATTCGCGCGCTCTCGGATCGGGCCGCCGCGGCGAGCGCCGACATCGCCAAGATCGTGCGCGGATTGCAAGGCACCGCTCGAGAAGCAGTCACCGCGTCGAGCGATGGCCTCAAGGTGGCCGACGAAGGTGCGCGCCTGGCCACTGACGCTGAAAAGGCGCTGGGATCGATCCTGCAGGGCATCGACGTGGTCGGACGCGGCATTGCCGAGATCGAACGCGCCAGCGACGGCCAGGCGCAATCTGTGCAGGCCCTCAGTCAGAGCACGGCCCGGGTCAGCGACGAGGGAAAGGCGGTCGCGCGGGCGGCTGCGGAGCAGGTCACCGCCAGTCAGAACATCGTCCAGGCCGCCACCGAGATGCGGCGCATGGCCAAACAGACGAAGGACGCCACCGGCGAGCAGGCGCGCGCTCTTCGCGCCGGGGTGAAGACGACGGCCCAGCTCAACACCAGTGTTCAGGCGGTGGCACGGGCCGCCGAAGAGCAGGCGACCGGCGCGGCACAGCTCGCCAAGGCATCGGTTCGCATGCGGACGGTCGCGCAGCAGACCAGCACCGCGATGGTCGAGCAGACCCGGGTCCTTTCGGGGCTGTCCACCCTGGCCACCGAAGTCTCCACCACGACCCAGCGCATGGTGACGGGATTGGCCGAGCAGGCGCGGGGCAGCACCGAGGTGTCCAGTGCCATCGAGAGCGCGAAGAGAGACAGCTCGCAGAGCGCCAAGGCGTTGGCCGAGCAGGCGCGTGCCATGGGACAGATGGAGGTTGCGAGCCGGCAGGTCTCCAAGCTGGCGGCGGAGGTGACCAGGGCGACCGCGGAGCAAGCCAAGGCGCTGGAGGGGCTGACCAAGGGGGCCGAGGAGGTGCGCCGCATCGCCAAGCAGAGCGCGCGCGCGGTCGCGGAGCAAACCGATGCGCTGACCTCTCTGGCCGCGCTGGCGGCAAAGCAAAGCACGGGCGTCGGTACGATTGCTCGCATCGCCGCGGAGCAGGCGGGCTCGAGTGAACAGATCGCGAAGGCCACGAGCGATATGCGAGCCAATGCGCGGGAAATCGTCAGCGCGGTCGGCCAACAAGCCAAGACGCTGGTGATCACGATGCGTGACGTCGGCTCCGTCGCGAACGAGGTCGGCAAGATCAGGAGCGCCAACGCGCATCAGGCAGATACCGTCGAGAGCTTGACCACCGTGCTGACGTCGCTTCGAGATACCGCGACCGAGACTCGGAGCACGACCGAGTCGGCATGAGCGTCGTGGCTGTACGATTGGCATTTTCGCCGGAGGAGCGCCAGCGGGTCGATCGCGTCGATCAGCTCACCGCAGAAGGCGGCGCGGGGCTCGACGAGCTGGTCAGGATGCTCGACGATCCAAGCTGGACGGTTCGGCGATCCGTGGTGGAGGCCCTGGCGGCCAGCGGAACGGCAGCCGTCGATCCACTCTGCCGGTCGCTTCGCACGCAACGCGCGAGCGAGGCGCGTATCGCCGCGACCGTCGATGCGCTCGCGGCCGTGAACGGAAACGCCGATCTGGCGCTCGTCGAAATGATCGCGGGCGCCGATGCGCCGGTCGTGGCCGATATCGCCCAGATTCTGGGGCGACGGCGCACGGTCGCGGGATTGCCCGCGGTCATTGCGCTCACACGTCACCCCGACGACAACGTTGCGGTCGCGGCCATCGAGGCGCTCGGCCGCATCGGAGGACGCGCCGCGGTCGACTCTCTGGTGGATGCGGTGAAGAGCGGAAATTTCTTTCGCACCTTCCCGGCAATCGACGTTCTGGGACGTAGCGGCGATCCCCGGGCGGTCGATCCCCTGACCGACCTCCTCGATCAGCCGCAGTTCGCAGCGGAGGCCGCCCGCGCGCTGGGGCGCACCGGGGATATCGCGGCGATTGTGCCGTTGATGACGCTCGTTGCCCACGCGGGTCTCTCCACCGTGCGCATCGCCGCGCTGGCCGTGCGGGACCTGCATCAGCGATACGGCGAGCGCTTCGGGAACGGCGATGAAGTTCAGGACGCCATCCGTCTCGGTGCCAACGCCGGCGGCGTGTCCCGTCAACTGACGCGCGCCCTGGGCGAAGGCGACGCCGCCGAACGAGCCGCCATATGTTTTCTGCTGGGCGCCGAAGGTGATCCGTCATCGGTGCCGGTGCTGACCGGGCTGCTGGACGGTAACGAAGAGGTCGCGCGGGAGGCCGCGATCGCATTGAAGCGCCTTGGGCCGCAGGTCGAGGATCAGATCGTCGCGGGACTTCGCCGGCAAGACTCGGCGCAACGACGCTCCCTGCTCCCGCTCGTCTCGAGCCCGGGCGCCGCGCGCGAAGTCGCCGATTGCCTGAAAGACGCCGATCCCGAGGTTCGGGCGCTGGCGTGTGAGGCTCTGGCCCGCACCGGTGCGACGGACGCCGTCGGCGCGATCTTCTCGCTGCTGGCCGATCCGAACGGCCGCGTCCTCTATGCCGCGATGGCCGCGATCCAGTCGCTGGGAAGCCGGGAAACCGAGAAGCTGGCGATTGCCGGCGCACACTCGAATGATCCCCGTGTTCGCGGCGCGGCGCTGAGGATCATCACCTATTTCGGATTCGCCAGCGCCATGGACGAGATCTTGGGCGCGCTGTCTGACCCGGACGAGCGAGTCCGTGACATCACGATTCAAGGGTTGCCCTTCATGGACGATCCCCGCGCGCTGGAAGCACTTCTGGCCGCTGCGAAGAGCCCCCTCGACCGTACCCGTGCGGCGGCGATGCGCAGCCTCGGGCAGTGCAACGGCGATCTGCGCGTCAGCGCTTATCTGCTCAAGGGAATCACCGACGCCAATCCCTGGGTCAGGTACTACGCTTGCCAGGCCCTCGGTCGATTGGCGTTCGAGCCGGCGACCGACGCCCTCATCCGTTCGCTGGCCGATCCGGCCGGACAGGTCCGCGTCGCCGCGGTCGAGGCGCTCTCGCATCTCAGGAACGAGGCTGCGATCATCGCCCTCAAGCGCGCGGCCACCGATGCCGACAGCGACATTCAGCGCGCCGCACTCATCGGTCTCGGTGTTGCCGGGCGGGATGAGGCGTTGCCGTTCATGCTGGCGACCGCCAAGTCGGCCGACGCCGCCACGCGGTTGGTGGCGATCTCGGCCTTCGCCGGGTTCCGCGTGCCGGAGGTCTTGTTCGCCCTGCGAGATGCCGTCTCCGACCCGGACGAGGGTGTGCGGAGATCGGCCATAGGGTTTTTGTCCACGACGCCCGGCGTGGCGACCACCGAGATCCTCGTCGATCTCCTGCGGACCGCAGGCATGACCGAACAGCTGGTGGCGGCGCTGGCGGTGCCGATCGAAGGCCGCGTCGAAGGATTGAGCGCGGCGCTCGAAAGGGCCGATGACGAAACGGCATCCTCGTTGACTTCGGCGCTGGCCAGGATGAGGCGGCCAGCTGCCGTCTCCGTGTTGATTGGTGCCATGTCGATGGCGAACGTCGCGGCGCGGAAGGCGGCCGCCACGGCGCTCGCCGCGACCGCGACGCGGGAAGCTCAATCCGTGCTCAGACGAGCGGCGGACAGCGATCCCGAGCCAGAAGTTCGTCAGATCTGCTCGCTGCTCTTGGCCCGCTGAAGGTCTGGGAATGCCCCCGCTCGCGATGTCCCCTCAGGTGTTTTCCATTCTGAGCGCCCTGGTGACGGAGCATGCGGGCCTGCACTTCGACGTCCAGCACGCCTCCGTCTTCGGGGAGAAGGTCGCCACGCGGGCTGCAGAGGCGGGGTTCGAGTCTTTGCTGGATTACTACTACTTCCTCCGATACGACGCCGATGGACGGCGAGAGATAGACGCCCTCGTCGAGGCCCTCGTCGTGGGCGAAACCTACCTGTTCCGCGAACTGGCGGCGCTCGAGATGATGGTTGCTGAAATCATCGTTCCGCGATTGGCTGGTGGAAGGCGCCCCCGGATCTGGTGCGCGGCCTGCGCAACCGGCGAGGAGCCACACACCGTCGCGATGTTGCTGGCGGCGCGCGGCATACTGGGCAGCGTCGACCTGGTCGCCAGCGACATCAGCACCGCCGCGCTCGAACGCGCGCGGTCGGGCCGATTCTCGCGGCGATCACTGCGGCAGGAGATCCCGGCTTTTGCGTCGGCATCGCTGGAGGTCGACGAACGCGGCGTGACGGTCCACCCGCATCTCACCACGGCCATCGAATGGCGACGGGTCAACCTGATGGACACCGCGGCGGTGGCCGCCATGGGAACGTTCGATGTCGTGCTCTGTCGCAATGTGCTGATCTATTTCAACGACGAGACGGTCCGGCGGGTCGTCGAGCGCCTGTCTTCGTGCCTGAGAGACGACGGGGCTCTCTTCGTCGGCGTGTCCGAGTCGTTGCTCCGACTGAAGACGCCGCTGGAGTGCGAGGAACAGAAGGGCGTGTTCCTGTACCGAAAGGCAACATGACCGATTCGAGGCGGATCCGGGTGCTGGTGGTCGATGATTCGGCGTTTGCGCGCAAGGTGCTGCGCGAGGCGCTGTCCGTCAGTCCGCTCCTCGAGGTGGTCGGCATCGCGCGCGATGGGCTGGAAGCGCTCGAGAAGATCAGCGAGCTTCGCCCCGACGTCGTCACCCTGGATTTGATGATGCCCAACCTCGACGGGCTCGGTGTGTTGCGCGCGTTACCGGCGGGAGAGGGACCGCGTGTCGTCGTCGTCAGTATCTCCGACGCGGAGAGCATGCTCGGCGTCGAAGCGCTCCAGATGGGCGCCGTCGACGTGATACACAAGCCGACCGCCCTGGCGACCGATCGCCTTTATGAGCTCGCCGGCGAGCTGGTCGCGAAGGTGATTGCCGCCGCCGGCTCGGTCAATCGAGCCGTCGGACCGGCGGCACCGCCCATCCAGGTTCCTCCGAGCGCCGGGGCTGTGCGCCTCGTCGTCATTGGAACCTCCACCGGCGGTCCGCAGGCGTTGACGCGCCTCATCGCGGCGCTACCCCATGATTTGCCGTGCGCCGTCGCCGTCGCGCTGCATATCCCCGCTGGATACACGGAAGCGTTGGCCCGCCGCCTGAACGACAGCTGCGCCGTGCGCGTCTTCGAGGCGTCGGAGGGTGCTGACCTTTCTCCGGGAAGTGTGGCGATCGCTCGCGGTGGTATTCACTTGCGCGTGCGCGCCCGCGGAGGTTCGATGACGACCCATCTCGATCCGCATCCGACGACCGCGCCCTACTGCCCATCGGTGAACGTGCTGTTCGAGAGCGCGGCCGGCGCGCTCGGTCCTGCGGTGCTGGGCGTCGTGTTGACCGGAATGGGGGATGACGGACTCGAGGGGGCGCGTGCCATCAAAGGCGCCGGTGGTCGGACGCTCACAGAGTCCGAATCGTCGTGCGTCGTATATGGGATGCCGCGCGCGGTGACCGAGGCAGGCCTGTCGGCGGGCGAGGCGCCCCTCGAGGACATGGCCAACACCATCTTGCGGCACCTCTAGCGCCAGCCTGCGAGCGGCACACACGCGGCCTCGACGAAGGCGGCGAGATCACGGTCGGTGGGGGCGTTTGCCGGCCCGAATCGGCAGGCTGGCAGCCCGCGAAAGCGCACCCCGCGATACTGCATTAACATGCTGGCATTATTAGCTAAGTTCGAACGGCCGGCCGACCGGGGACGTCGAGCAAGAGATCTGGCGAGCGCTGGAGCGGGGCCGCAATGTAGCGAAGGTGGACGATCGCAAGCGTCTTTCTGACCCCTCGTTCGAGCCCAGCGACGAAGATCTCCTCGGGCTTTCGAGGCGCGCCTTCGCGCATGTCCGTGAGGAACAGGAAAAATCGATCCAGAAAGTACGCGCAGAGATTGCCGCTGCTCGGAAGGGAGCAATGGAGCGCCTGAACGCCCGCCGGCGGAACACCAAGGCACTGCGTTGAGGCCAGTCCTCCTCATCATCGCCGGCCCGAACGGCGCCGGGAAAACGACGGTTACAGCTCGACTCCGTGAGGAGCGCTGGAGTGAAAACGTCGAGTACCTGAACCCAGACGAGATCGCACGGGACCGATTTGGAGACTGGAATTCGCCTGACGCGGTTCTTAGTGCGGCAAAGTGGACGACGCAGACGCGGGAAGATCTTCTGAACGCGCGTGCAAGCATGGCGTTTGAGACGGTGATGTCGACCGATGAGAAGATAGACTTTGTCGTTCGCGCCAAGGACGCAGGCTATTTTGTCCGGGTATTCTTCATCGCGACTTCTGATCCTCGAATCAACGCCGGCCGCGTAGAGGCACGACTTTGCGCTCGAACACAGGATGGACTTCTGCCGAAGATCTACGACTCGTTGCCTGACTGGATTGCGGACGCCGTGCTACCGCTCGAGAGACATCCCGAGTTTGTCGACCTGCGGCGCGAGTGAACGCTCTCGTGAGGGAGCGGCGCCGATGTAGTGTTGCGCGGCGTGCGCGTTCTCACCTACGTCTACCCGGGGTGGCATCCGATCCCGGAGCGCGACCAAGGCTACTATCCCGGCTTCACCGAGTGGGACCTGGTCTTCGAGAGCCGGCCTCGCTTCCCGGGGCACGTGCAGCCGCGCCTGCCGCTCTGGGGCCGCTACGACGACCGTGATCCCGCGGCCGTCGAGCGTCGCGTCGCGCTCTGCGGTGACCACGGCGTGGATGGCCTCGTGTACGGGTTCTTCTGGTGCCGCGGCAAGCGCGTGTTCCAGGATGCGCTCGACCTCGGGTTTCTGGGCAGCTCCTCTGGCCGGCGTTTTCCGTTCGCGCTCATGTGGGCGAATCGCATGCCCCGTCGCGTGCTCCCGGTGCGCCGCGCCGACGTTCGGGTGATCGACCCCGACCGTCTGGTGCCCACCGACGTCGACGACTTCGTCGAGCTGGTTCGCTACCTGGCCGAACGCTACTTCGTCCGCGACGAATACATCCGGCTGGGCGGCCGCGCCTACCTGTCGATCTTCGACTCGACATTCTTTCTGCGCGAGCTCGGCCTGGAGAGGGCGCGCGCGGCGATCGCCGCCGCGCGCGCGATGCTCGCGTCGGCCGGCCTGCCGCCGTTGCATCTGGCGGCGATCGACCCGAGCGCCGACGTCGTCGAGCAGGTGGCAGACGCGGGCTTCGATAGCGTCACCCACTATGTGCTCCTGCCCGACTGGAAGGGCCCGCTCCTGCAAGACTACGAGGAGCGCGCGGCGTTGCGGGCGCGCGAGTGGCCACTGTTCGCGGCGCGCGCGCGGCTGCCCTATCACCCCTCCGTGTCCCCGGGCTGGGACGCCTCTCCGCGCGGCGCCGACTTCGGTGCCGCCCGCCCCGACCGTTACCCCTGGTCGCCGGTCATCACCGGCGAGCATCCGGAGCGTTTTCGCGTCGCCGTCGCGCGCGCCGTGGCACACGCGCGCGCCTGCGGTCTGCCCGCCGACGAGCAGACGGTGTTCGTGGCTTCACTCAACGAATGGAGCGAGGGACACTATCTCGAGCCCGACACCCGCTTCGGCTTCGCCTGGATCGAGGCGGTGCGGGACGGTCGCCGCTAGCGCGCCGCGCGCCCCGTGCTTAGTATGCTCGCTTACTCCCAGGGGGAACATCAAGATGAGCCACGGCACTGACCTCCACGACCACGTCGACGCGGTGCACTCGACTCACGAAGCCTTGCGGGCCCTCCTGGCTCAGGTCGGAGCGTCGTCAGCGAACCTTGGGCAGATCCTGGATGCCTCCACCGAGGCGCTGGTCGCGTTCGATGCCCACCGGCGAATCCTGTGCGCGAACGCCCGGGCCGAGGCGGTCTTCGGCTACGGCCGCGGCGAGCTCGACGGCCGCTCCACGGATGTGCTCATTCCCGAGAGGCTGAGGCAGCCGGACGCGCCGCCGATGAGAGATGCGGGCGACCTCATGCAGATCGAGCTACCGGGCTTGATGCGCGACGGGACGGAACGCTCGATCGAGTGGTGCTTCGGTTCGGCGCGACGAGCCGGGTCGGCCGTCTTCGTGATGACGGTGCGCGATCGGCTCGAGATTGACCGAGCGGTCGAGCGGCTGCGAGAGAGCGAAGAGCGCTTCCAGCTCTTCGTCAACAGCGTCCGGGATTGCGCCATCTACATGCTGGACGAAGCGGGGCGCGTCTCGAGCTGGAACGCGGGCGCGGCGCGCATCAAGGGCTGGGATAGCGGCGGCATCCTCGGTCAACCATATGATGTGTTCTTCACGCCCGAGGATCGCGCCGCCGGCTTGCCGGCCAGGCTGCTCGCCGATGCGCTCCATCACGGGAGCTACCAGACCACGGGCTGGCGCGTGCGCAAGGACGGTTCGCGATTCTGGGTGCAGGGATCGCTCACGGTGTTGCGCGACGCCAAGGGCCAGGTCCGCGGCTTCGCCAAGATCACGCGCGATCTGACCGAGAGTCTGCGCGCCGAGGAGAACGAGCATCGCCTCTTCGCCGAGAGGGCGGCACGCGAAGCGGCGCAGGAGGCCGAGCGCCTGGTGCGGGCGAGCGAAGAGCGCCTCACTCGCCTTCAGCGCGTGACGGCGGCGCTCTCGGAGGCGCTGACGCCGGAGGACGTGTCGGCCGCGGTCCTGCGAGAATGCGCCGGCGCCGTGGGGGCCACGGGCGGCGCCGTGTTTCTCTCGAGCGTCGATGGGCTCACTCTCGAGCTGGTCGGCCAGCGAGGGCACCCGGAGGAAGCGGTCCGTGGCTTTGGTTCCCTGCCGCTCGAGGCGCGAACGCCGATGACCGATGCGGGACGCGGGCGGACGCCGCTCTTCTATGAGAGCCTGGAGGCCTGTGCCAGCGAATACCCGGCGCTGCGCGATGCGATGAGCGCCGGAAGCTTCGACGCGTCGGCGGCGCTGCCGCTGGTCGCTCACGACACGCTCCTGGGCGTCCTCGGGATTCGCTTCGACTGCCCGCGCTCGTTCGATGCGAGGGACCGCATGCTGCTGCTGACCATGAGCGATCTTTGCGCCCAGGCGCTCGATCGCGCGAGGCTCTTCGCGGGCGAGCGTCAGGCGCGCGCGACCGCCGAATCCGCGAGCCGTTCCAAAGACGAGTTCCTGGCGATGCTCGGCCACGAGCTGCGCAACCCGCTCGCGCCGATCTCCACCGCCGTGCAGCTGATGAAGCTGCGCGGAGACGAACTGGTTCAGCGCGAGCGCGAGGTGATCGAGCGCCAGGTCTCGCATCTCAACACGCTCGTCGACGATCTCCTGGACGTGTCGCGCGTCGCGCGCGGGCTCATCTCGCTGTCGCGGGCACCCATAGAGATCTCCGACATCCTGACCAAGGCCGTCGAGATGGCCAGCCCGCTGCTCGAGCAGCGCACGCAGCAACTCAGCATCACGGCGCCGCGAAGCGGACTCGTCGTCGAGGCCGACCCGCTGCGCATGGCGCAGGTGGTGTCGAACCTGCTCACGAACGCCGCCAAGTACACGCCTCCCGGCGGGCATGTCTGGCTGAGCGCGGAGGTGGAAAGCGGCGAGGCCGTCATTCGCGTTCGCGACGACGGCGAAGGCATCGGGGCGGACCTCCTGCCGAAGGTGTTCGATCTCTTCGTGCAGGGCGCGCGCACGATCGCGCGCTCGGAAGGCGGGCTCGGTCTGGGGCTCGCACTGGTGAAGAGCCTGGTCACGCTTCACGGCGGGACGGTCACGGCGAGCAGCCAGGGCCCTGGCCGCGGCAGCGAGTTCGTGGTGCGCGTGCCCGCGCTGCCGCTGGCCGCACGTCGCGCCCTCGCGCCCAAAGCGGCGCTCAAGGTCGCGGGACGCGGCGGCCGGCGCATCCTGGTGGTCGACGACAACGAGGACGCCCGCGAAATGCTCGGCGAGATGCTTCGCACCATGGGTCACGACGTGGAGCTGGCTCACGACGGACCGACCGCGCTCGAGAAGCTACGGACGTTCGCCGCCGAAGTGGCGATCCTCGATCTCGGTCTACCGGTGATGGACGGGTTCGAGCTGGCCCGTCAGATCTCCGAAACGTCGGCGAGGTCGCGGCCCCGTCTCGTCGCGCTGACCGGCTACGGCCGCGAAGGTGACATCGCGCGGACGCGGGCGGCCGGCTTCGACGTGCACCTGGTCAAGCCGGTCAACGTGCCCCTGCTCATGGCGGCTCTCGAGCCCGCGAGCGCGCCGAAAGGAACGAGGCTCCCCGCGTCCGGATCCGGGTCTTGAGCACGCAGCCGGTCACCGTCGCCGTGGTCGGCGGCGCGGGCGCCATGGGGCGTATCACGGTGCGCGATCTGGCCGAGACGGCTGGGCCCGACGTGCGGATCCTGGTCGCCGACCGCAACGTGCGCGCCGCGCAGCAGCTGGCGCACGCCATCGGGGCGCGTGCGCGCGGCGTCGGCGTCGACGTCACGCGCGTGGCGGCGACGGCTCGCTCGCTCGCCGGGGCGTTCGCCGTCATCAACTGCTGCCAGCACCAGCTGAACCTGCCGGTGATGAAGGCGGCGCTGCGCGCGCGGGCGCACTACTGCGATCTCGGCGGCCTCTTCCACGTCACGCGGCAGCAGCTCGCCTGGCACGCGCGGTTTCGGCGAGCGGGCCTGCTGGCGCTGCTGGGGATCGGCGCGGCGCCGGGCATCGTCAACGTGCTGGCGCGCGCCGCCGCCGACGAGATGGAGCGGGTGCGCGAGATCCACATCCTGGTCGGCGGCATCGACCGGACGCCGGGGCGCGAGACCGGTGTCCTCGGCGCCTCGTACTCGATGCAGACGATCCTCGACGAGGCGTCGCTGCCGGCAGCGCTGTTCACCGGCGGCAAGCTCACCTTCGTCGAGCCGATGAGCGGCGCCGCGCCGGTCGACTTCCCCGCGCCCGTGGGGCGGCGCTATCCGGCTCGCACGCTCCACTCCGAGGTGGCGACGCTGCCGCTCAGTTACCGCGCCAAGGGGATTCGTGAGGTGAGCTTCCGCATCGCGTTCCCGGACGCGCTGGCCGAGCGCCTGCGCTTCCTGCACGCGCTGGGGATGACGTCGCCGGAGCCGATCGCCGTCGGGCCCCGGAAGATCGCGCCGCGCGACCTGCTGGCGGCGCTGCACGCGCGCCTGCCGCCGCCCGCCGCCGGCGGACCGCCCGATGAGCACGAGGTGCTGCGGGTCATCGTGCGCGGCACGCGCGACGGCGCCGAGGTGGAGGAGGTGCTCGACTGCCACGTCCCGGGGATCCGTGCGTGGGGCGTGGGCGTCGATGTCGACACCGGCTGTCCGCCCTCGATCGCAATCCAGCTGCTGCGCACGGGCGTCATCACGGCGCGCGGGGTGCTGCCACCCGAGCAGGCGATCCCGGTTGCTCCCTTCCTGGCGGAGCTCGCCCGCCGCGGCATGCGCGTCCAGCGGCGCCGCCGGCGGATGCGCATCGGCGGCTAACGGTCAGATGTTGGGCCGTCGCAGCGGCCGGGGCTTGGGGTCGGCGCCGTATCCGCCGAGCTTGGCCGGGATCAGCCACAGGCGCGCGACCAGATAGTAAAGCGCCATCGGCAGCGCGACCGCGGGGCCCGACGCCGTCAACAGGCGCACCGGCCCGCGCGCCGTCAGGCTGACCGGGTCGAGCAACCAGACGTACAGCAGTTGCCCGAGCAGCACGCAGCCGAGCGCGGCCAGATTGAAGCCGCCGTGAAAGCGGTAGTCGCCGTCGCGCGCGTCGTCGAAGATCTGGGACAGGTTCAGGCGGCCACGGCGCAGGATCAGGTAGTCGACCAGCAGCACACCCGAGATCGGCGCGAACATCGTGGCGTTGTACGCGAGAAAGGCCGAGCCGTCGGCGTAGAGCCGTTCCGGGGCGACGACGTAGATCAGCACCGGGATGAAGGTGTAGGCGCAGAGCGCGCGCCACGGGAGCTGGCGCGCGAAGCCGAGGTGGCGGCAGGCCAGCGCCGCGGTCGACATCATGATCGCCGAGGCCGATACGTTGGCGATGCCGACGAGGGCCAGCGCGAGGACACCGAACAGCGGGCCGCCCGCCTTCAGCATCCACACGGTCGGATCGTAAGAGCGGTAGAGCAGCCCGGCGAGCAGGCCGGTGCAGCAGACGATGCCCATCCCCAGCCCCATGGTGATGATCTGGGGATAAAGGCTGTTGCGCTGGGTGTCGGTGTTGCGCGTGAGATAGCCGATCCCTGGCCACCAGGAGAAGCCGGCGCCGAGGCCGTATTCCAGCGCGAGCACGTAGCCGAGCCGCGCGTCGGACGCGGGCTCCAGCGGCGGGCGATGCACGACCGCGGTCCAGCCGCCGTCGCGCAGGATGACGTAGAAGAGCAGGCCGGTCACCAGGATCAGCCCCGGTGTCACCACCGCATTGAAGACGTTGAGGATGTGAACGCCGCGGATGACGATCGCATAGGCGGCGACGATGCCGACGCCGACGGCGACGCGCACGAGCGTCGGGCCCGCAGGCGCGCCCAGCGCGGCGGCGACGTTGGCGACGCCGCGCCCGAACATCACCAGGATCATGCCGGTCCAGCCCACCTGGTTGATGACGTAGAAGATCAGGATCACCTTCGCGCCCTTCTGGCCGAAGCACGATTTGGTGAAGTCGATCTGCTCCAGTCCGTAGCGGTTGCACGCCAGCGCCGAGGCCGCGGCTGAGATGGCCACGCCGATCACGCAGCCGGCGATGAGCGCCACGATGCCCTGCACGGCGCCGACGACATTGGCGGCGTACCCGCCGATGAGGAAGCACCAGGCGGCGACCGCATAGGTGAACCCGGTAGCCAGGATTCCCTTCGTCGAGTACTCGCGCTCGCCGCGCAGCAGGGGCAGCCGGCCGAACAGCGCCTCGTTGCGCAGGCGGGTCGCCAGCGCCGCCTCCGAGGCCGACGGGGGCGGCTGCTCTTCGGCGCCGCCGGTCATCGGCAGATCCAGGCCGCGAGCGCCGGCAGCAGCATGAAGAGCCCGATCACCAGCCAGGCATCGCCGCGCCCCAGGTGCCCGAAGGCGTCGTCGGGGTAGCTGCCGAGCTCCGCGATCCGCCGTTCCAGCTCGGCGCGCAGCGCGCGGGTGTATGCGGCGTCGGTCTCCTCCTGTCGCTGCGCCTCAATCATCGCAAAAAAGATCTCCTCGGATCTGGCAACGCGCCCGTGATCGCCCCCAAGATTGCACCCCGTGCGTCGATTCTCGAAGGGCATTCCGCTCGCGCTCCTGCTCGCCGGCTGCCGGTCCGGCCCCGGTCCGGTGCCGACCCCGGCGCCGCCGGCGTCGTCCACGCCCGCGCCGGCACCCACACCGGCGCCGCGTGTGGTCGTCGTCGGCGGCGGGATCGCCGGCCTGGTCAGCGCCTACGAGCTCGCGCGGCGCGGGATCACGACCGAGGTCCTCGAGGCGAGCGACGATTGGGGCGGCCGCGTCGCCACCGCCCGCTACCCCGAGGCTGGCTACGGGGAGTACGGAATGCAGGAGATGTGGGCCGACAGCCCGCTGCTCGGCATCGCGCGCGCTCTCGGGGTGCCGCTCGACGATCGCGCCGAGAACGCCTACTCGAGCGTGGTCATCGACGGCCGGCTCATCCCCTTCGTTCAGTCCACCTCCGATGCCTTCTTCGCGTCCTTCCTCGACGCGCGCGAGCGCGCCGCCCTGCACCGCTGGATGCAGCGGGCGCAGGCGCTGCGGGCGCAGGCGCTGGCGGCGCGGCCGCTGACCACCGAGCTCGAGCGGCTGCAGAGCCAGTCGTTCGGCGACTGGGTCGCGACGTCCGGGCTGCCGAGGCGGGTCGCCGAGTGGATCCGCCTGACGATCGAATGTGAGCTGGCCACCGACTGGCATAGCTTCTCGGGGCTGGTCGGTCTCGTCGAGTTCGGCTTCTTCCTCGAGCCGGGGATGCCCAACTATCACGTGCAGGGCGGCAACGCCCGCCTCATCGCCGCGCTCGTCGACGCCATCCCCGGGCGGAAGACGCTGTCGGCGACGGTGACCGCCATCGAGCGCTCGCGCACCGCCGCCGGCGACACGCGCGTGCGCGTCACCTACGTGCGCCATGAACACTTCGAGACCGTCGACGCCGAGCGCGTCGTCGTCGCCGTCCCGTTCGTGCGCCTGCACCAGATCCGCTTCGAGCCCCCGCTGTCCGACGAGAAATGGCGCGCGATCACCAGCCTCGATCGTGGTCAGTACGTCGTCGTGCACCTGCTCGTCGACAAGGGGGCGCGTCCGCTCTGGATGGTGGGCGCGGAATCGGCGCTGCCCGTGCTGACCGACGGCCCGCTCGGCGTCGTCTACGGCGTCAGCCATCCGAGCCCGCCGGGAGAGCCGCTCGAGGTCTTCTCGCTGCTGGTGCACGGCGACGCGGCGGCGTCGTTCCACATGGTCCCGCGCGAGGTCAAGGTGCGCCAGATCCTGGCGGCGCTCGACAAGCTGTGGCCGGGGCTGTCGGCGCACGTGCACGGCAGCGAGGTCTTTGGTTATCACCCGGCCGCGATCCCGGTCTGGCCTCCGGGGCGATCGCCGCTGGATGGGCTGGCTCGCGGCCTGCGCGAGCCCGAGCTGGGTGTCTACCTGGCCGGCGACTACACGGTGAGCGCGCACGCCAACGGCGCCGCCGAGAGCGCGCAGGCGGTGGCGGCGCGCATCGCCGAGGAGCTGACGTCGCTCACGGCGCCGGCGCCGGCGGCGCCGCCGCCCGCAGCACCGCCTCGATCACCGCCAGGCCCTCGTCCAGCAGATCATCCGGCGCCGTGAGCGGCACCAGGAAGCGCACGACGTTGCCGAGGGTCCCCGCCGGCAGCAGCAGCACGCCGCGCGCGCGCGCCTCGGCGACGATCCGCTGGGTCTCGGCGGCGGCTGGCTCGCGTGTCGCGCGGTCGCGCACGAGCTCGATCGCCTGCATCGCGCCCAGCCCGCGCACGTCGCCGACGAGCTCGACGTCGCGCGCGACGGCCTGCATGCGGTCGTGGATGCGCCGCCCCTGGGCGTCGGGCTGTCCGCTGGCGATCGCCGCCTCGATCAACGCGATCGCCGCCAGCGCGGCCTCGCAGGCGACCGGGTTGCCCCCGAACGTGCCGCCGACGCCGCCGGGCGCGATGGCGTCCATGATCGCCGCGCGGCCAACGACCGCCGCCAGCGGCAGCCCGCCCGCGAGCGACTTCGCGACGGTCATCAGGTCGGGCCGCACGTTCAAGCGCTCGGAGGCGAACATCGCGCCCGTGCGCCCGAACCCCGTCTGCACCTCGTCGGCGATCAGCACGACGCCGTGGCGATCGCAGAACGCGCGCAGCTCGGCGACAAACGCGGGCGGCGCCACGACGAACCCGCCCTCGCCCAAGACCGGCTCGAAGACCACCGCCGCCAGATCCTCTGGCCGCACCAACGTGCGCAGCGCCTCCTCGAGCGGCAGGCGTGGCCCCTCGCCCCGATAAGCGTAGGGGTAGGGCAGGCGGTAGATGTCGGGGGCGTAAGGGCCGAAGCCGGCCTTGTAGGGCAGCGCCTTGCCGGTCAGCGTCAGCGCCAGCAGCGTGCGTCCATGGAAGCCGTGCTCGAAGCAGAGGACGGCGCCGCGCCCCGTGTAGCCGCGCGCGATCTTGACGGCGTTCTCGACCGCCTCGGCGCCGGTCGTCACCAGCAGCGCGCGCTTGTCGAACGCGCCGGGCATGAGGCGGCACAACGCCTCGGCGACGGCGATGTAGCCTTCGTAGCCCGCGACCTGGAAGCAGGCGTGCGTGCAGCGAGCCGCCTGCCGCGCGATCGCGTCCACGATCTCGGCGCGCGCGTGCCCGACGTTCATGACGCCGATGCCGCCCGTGAAATCCAGGAAGGTGTTGCCGTCGACGTCGGTGATCGTGGCGCCCGCGGCGTGGTCGACGAAGATCGGGTGCGCCGTGCCGACGCCGCCCGTGACCGCCTGCCGGCGGCGCTCGAGCAACGCGCGGCTCTTCGGGCCGGGGATCGGGCCGCTGATGTGGATGTGGCCGCTCACGTGCGTGCGCTCAGTACCAGGCGAGCGGCGCGTCCGCGAGGTTGATGTTGATCTGCTTGGCCTCGAGGTACTGATCGAGCCCACGCGGCCCCAGCTCGCGGCCGAAGCCCGACTGCTTGAAACCGCCCCAGGGCGCCTCGTTGTAGGTCGGGTGATAGGTGTTCATCCACAGGATGCCGGCGCGCAGCTGCTTCATGACGCGGATGCCGCGCGCGGCGTCGCGCGTCCAGACGGCGCCCGCCAGACCGTAGGGTGTGTCGTTGGCGATGCGGATCGCCTCGGCCTCGTCCGCGAAGGGGATCACCACCAGCACCGGGCCGAAGATCTCTTCCTGCGCGATGCGCGCGCGGTTGTCGACGTCGGCGAAGATCGTCGGCTCGACGAAGTTGCCGCGGTCGAGCCCCGGGCCGCGCGCCCGTCCGCCACCGGCGACCAGCCGTCCTTCCTTGCGGCCGATCGCGATGTAGCCCAGCACCTTGTCGGTGTGCTCCGTCGTGACCAGCGGCCCCATCTTCGTCTCGCGCTGCAGCGGATCGCCCAGGCGGACGCGCGGTATCTTGTCGGCCAGCGCCGCGAGCAGCCGGTCATAGATCGTGCGCTCGACCAGCAAGCGCGAGCCGGCGGAGCAGACCTCACCCTGGTTGGCGAACGCGCCAAACAGCGCGCCGTCGACCGCTTGCTCGAAGTCGGCGTCGGCGAACACGACGTTGGGGTTCTTGCCGCCGAGCTCGATCGACATTCGTTTGACGGTGTCGGCGGCGCTCTTGATGATGGCGCGTCCGGCGTCGCCGCCGCCGGTGAAGGCGATCTTGTCGACGCGCGGATCCTCGACCAGCGCCGCGCCCGCGCCCGGCCCGTCGCCGGTGACGATGTTGACCACGCCCGGTGGCAGCTCGAGCGCCTCGAAGATCTGCGCCAGCACCAGCGCCGACAGCGGCGTCTGCTCGGCCGGCTTGAGCACCGCCGTGCAGCCCGCCGCCAGCGCGGGGGCCAGCTTCCACGCGGCCATCAGCAGCGGATAGTTCCAGGGGATGATCTGCCCCACGACACCGACCGGCTCGCGCAGGACCATCGACAGCGCGTTGTCGGGCACGGGCAGGGTCTCGCCCTCGATCTTGCCGGCGAGCCCCGCGTAGTACTCGAAGCAGTGCGCGGCATCGGCGATGTCGAACTCCGACTCGACGATCGGCTTGCCCATGTTGCGCGTCTCCAGCTCGGCCAGCTCGGGCGCGCGCCGGCGGATCGCCTCGGCGACCTTGTAGAGCAGCGTGCCGCGCTCGCGCCCGGTCCATTGCGAGAATGGCCCGCCGTCGAACGCCGCGCGTGCGTGTCCCACCGCGTCGGCGACGTCTTCCTTCCCCGCCTCGGGCACGGTGGCCAGGATCGACTGATCGGTCGGGTTGACCACCGGTCGGGTCTTGCGGCTACGCGCGTCGACCCACTTGCCGCCCACCCACATCTTCAGAGCCTGGCTCATCCCTGAATGTTAGGGGCTCGGGGGCCCGGTTGACAACCTCCCGCCTTCGCCCGATGAGCCCGGTCCCGGCGTCATCTGACCATGCGCCCATGTAGGCGCGACGCGCTCAGAGCTCGGCGAGCGCGCGGTGCACGAGCTGGATCGAGATCGAGCCCTCGCCCACGGCGGACGCGACGCGCTTCACGCTGGTCGACCGCGCGTCGCCGACGCAGAACACCCCCGGGATGCTGGTCTCCATGAGGTAGGGCCGGCGCAGAAGCGCCCAGCCGGCGCTGGCCAGATCCTCGGGCAGGAGGTCGGCGCCCGTCTTCACGAACTTCTTGTCGTCGAGACGAAGGCAGCCCGCGAGCCAGTCCGTGTTCGGATCCGCGCCGGTCATCAAGAACAGATTGCGGATCTGGTTCGTCTCGCGTTGCCCCGAGTCGATGTTCCGCCAGACGACGCGCTCGAGACCCTTGTCTCCTTCGAGCGAGTCGACCTGCGTTCGCGTGTGCAGCACGATGTTCGGCGTGCTCTCGATCCGCTGGATCAGATACCGCGACATGCTGCTCGAGAGGCTCGTGCCCCGGACGAGCATGTGCACGCGCGCGGCGACCCCGGCCAGGAAGACCGCCGCCTGGCCCGCCGAGTTGGCGCCGCCCACGACTGCGATCTCTTCGCCTCTGCAGCTCTGGCTCTCGAGGTAGGTGGCGCAGTAGTAGACGCCCGCGTTCTCGAACCGCTCGAACGCCGGCAGCTCCAGCTTCCGGTACTTCACGCCGGTGGCGATGATGATCGAGCGGGTCCGGATGACCTGGCCGTCCGAGAGGAAGAGTCGATAGGGACGGCTGTCGCAGTCCAGGCGCGAGACGGTGCGCCCGATGGCCACCTCGGCGCCGAATTTCTCGGCCTGACTGAGAGCACGCCCCGAGAGCGCTTGCCCCGAGATGCCCGTGGGAAAGCCGAGATAGTTCTCGATCCGGGAGCTGGTGCCCGCCTGCCCGCCCGGCGCCGTGGTCTCGACGACCAGGACGTCGAGGCCTTCCGACGCACCATAGACCGCGGCGGCCAGCCCGGCGGGACCGGCGCCGACGATCACGACGTCACGTAGCTTCTCGGCATCGAGGTCGGCGCTGAGACCGGCGGCGGACGCCAGCATCTCGATCGTCGGGTTCTTGAGAACGTGGCCGGCCTGGCACACGACCACGGGAACCTCGTCGACGCCGACGTGAAACCGATCGAGCAGGACCTGAACCGACGGATCGGTCTCGACGTCCTGATACGTGAACGGCTGCCCATTCCGGCTCAAGAACTCCCGGATGCGCTGGGTGTTGCCCGAGTGGCGCGATCCGAGCAGGATCAGGTCGTTCGTCTTCTGGTTCAGCAGGCCAATGCGCCGCAGGATGAACGCGCGCATCAGCACCTCGCTCAGCTCGGGGTCGCGCTGGACCAGCGTGCGCAGGTCGTTTCGGTCCACGGAGATCACGGCTCCGTCGGCTGTGGCGCGGCCTCGCACCAGGCTCCGGCGCGCGGAGAGCATGTTGATCTCACCGGTGAACTCGCCGGGGCGGTGCTCGATGACCGGCTCTTCCCGGTCGCCGACCGGGCGCACGACGTTGATGGCGCCCGAGACCACGACGAAGAACGCGGTGTTCTGGTCGCCGACGTCGAACAGCACCTCGCCGGCGTGCACTTCACGGCGCTGGCCAATCGTCGAGATGCGCTCGATCTGGGCCGCCGTCAGCGTCGGGAACATCTGCGCGGCGCGTTCCATCGTCCTCGGCTCGATGCTCGCTGTGCTCATGTAGGCATGGGATTTACCCCGTGAGTGGCCGCCCGGCGAGGTGATTCGCAGCGCCGCCCGTCACTTCCCGGGCATTCGCACCCTAGGTGAGCGGTTGCAGGGTGCCGTCCGCGAGCAGCCGCCGGCCGATGCGCCGGATCTCAGCCTCGCCTTCGAGCAGGGCCTCCTCGCTCGTGTGGACCGAGTCGTTCCCCAGCGCCAGCTCGTTCGGGTGCCGCGTTGACTCAGTAGGGCTTGTCGCCCTTTTCCATCACGAAGCCCGAGGGCGGCATCTGGACGCCGTTGACGCTGGTTCCGCCGTTGTGGATGGCCGGGAACCAGCGCCTGCATATTCTGCGGGAAGCCGAACGTCGGCTTCGTGAGCGCATCGAGCCGGGACAGCTCCTCGGCCGTGAGCGTCACGTCGAGCGCCTGCACGTTGTCGTCGAGCTGCGCTGAGTCGCCGCGCGCCGATGATCGTCGACGTCACGCCGGGCTGCGACTGCACCCACGCCAGCGCGACGCGCGCGACCGTGCTGTCGTGCGCCTTGGCGATGACGCTCCAGCTCGTCGACGAGGGTGTAGGTCTTCTCGTTGAGGAACGGGTCGAGGAACGCGCCGCGGTCGCCCTTCACCTGGCCCGCGTTCTTGCGCGTGTACTTGCCGCTGAGCGCGCCGCTCTTGAGCGGCGACCACGGCGTGATGCCGAGGCCGAGCTCGCGCGCCATCGGCACGAGCTCCTGCTCGACGGTCCGCTCGAGCAGCGAGTACTCGATCTGCAGCCCGATGAACGGCGACCAGCCGCGGAACCGCGCCATCACGTTGGCCTCGGCGACCTTCCACGCCGGCGTGTCCGAGACGCCGAGGTAGCGCACCTTGCCGGCGCGCACGAGATCGTCGAGCGCCGCCATCGTCTCGTCGATCGGCGTGTGCATGTCCCAGTTGTGCAGCCAGTAGAGATCGATGTAGTCGGTCTGCAGGCGCCGCAGCGACTTCTCGCACGCGGCGATGATCGACTTGCGGCCCGAGCCGCCGCCGTTCGGGTCGCCCGGGTAGAGGTTGCCGCTGAACTTCGTCGCGATGACGAGCCGGTCGCGCCGCGCCGGGTGGCGGCCGAGGTGGTCGCCGATGATCTTCTCGGAGTGGCCCTTCGTGTAGAAGTTCGCCGTGTCGATGAAGTTGCCGCCGAGCTCGATGTAGCGGTCGATGATCTGCTGCGACTCCTCGACGCTCGAGCCCCAGCCGAGGTCTTCGCCGAAGGTCATCGCGCCGAGGCAGAGCGGGCTGACGCGGAGGCCGGAGCGGCCGAGCGTGACGTAGTGGTCGAGTGGCATGGCGTGCATCTCCAGGGTCGGGGTGTGTAGTTTGGTTCACAGACTCGGTTAGTTCATCTGCGAGATGGTTTAATACTAAACTAATCGCCGGGCAAGTGACATCATGGCGAAAATCGACCCGGCGAAGATCTGGTCGCTCAACTACCGGCTCGCTGATGTCGGTCATCACCAGCGTCGCGCCCGAGCGTGCAGCGACCTGGGCATCGAGACGAAGGAGCTGCTTCGTGCTCGCCGAGATCGACGAGCACCCGCACCCGGCGAAGCTCGCGGCCGACGCTCTGCATGCCCAAGCCGACGGTGACGGTCAACCTGAAGCGGCTCGAGGCGGCCGGTTTCGTGCGGCGCGAGATCGACGCCACCGATCTCCGACGGCACCGACTCATCGTCACGCCGGCGGGCCGCAAGGTGATGACCCGCGGGCTCGCGCTGCTGTCGGAGGCCTTCGGCGCCCGTCTGGCGCGCCTGACCGCCGCGGAGCAGTCCGAGCTGAGGGCCCTCCTCGAGAAGCTGAGCTGACGTGCCGGCCGTCAGGCCGGACCGTCGAGAGATCTCAGTCACACTCAAGGGAGTTGCCCGCGGATCCAAATGGGTCGATTCTTGTGCGACAACATGGGCGGACTGGGACTGGGAGACTCTCACATGCGCTGTCTTTTCCTCTCGGCCCTGGTCGTCGCTCCGGCTTGCGGCGGAAGCAGCGGGGTCAGATCGTCCGGTCACGTCGCGGAGTTGACCACGTCGGCGACAGCCATCGCAGCCAACACCAGCGCCGGCCCCGAACTGAAGGTCGTTCTGCCTTCGGGGCCCGCGGTGACGACCTTTCAAACGGATCTGGCGATCGTCAGCAGCTCGTCCACGGGCGACTCGGACAACAGCGCGGAGATCGCGCTCCGGTTCCAGCCGGTGGCGGACCGGGCGACAGGCTACGCGAATACGATCTATCTGAGGCTCGAGGTCACGACGGTGCCCGGGGGACTCCTGGCCAAGCGTTTCTTCTACGAATGCCTGGAGACGACAGCTTGTTCGACGAGCTCCAGCGTCGGCGTGATGACCGCGGGCAACTGGACCAGCAGCGGCGTGGTCGTCAATCAGGGTACGGTCTATCAAGCGGCCATTTCGTGGCTGCCGACCGACGTCGTGACGTTCACGTTGTCGAGCGGCGGCAACACGGTCGCCAGCGCAACCGTGGATCTTCTGCAGGGGAGGACCGGAAGCCCCGCGGTGGTGGCGCCGTTCGATGTCTCGTCAGCCACCTACATGCGGAGCTTCTTGACGGCGCTCGCGAGGGGGGGCGCGGTCGGAGGCGGCGACGCTTCGATCGTCACTCACTTCGACAACGTTTCAGTGGGAACGGACGGTGCGGCCCCCGTGCTGTTCGATGACTTCGAGGGCGAGACGATCATCGACTCGACCAAGTGGTCGGTCACCGGGAGCCTCGCGACCATCGTGCCCGGGTGATGCGCCCCTGACTATTGCCACTCGGTCTCTACAGCCTGGTCACGGCGCCGGCGGCCGGAGCGCGTAGAGCTTGTCGGCCGATGCGACGTAGAGCCGATCGTCGGTCAGCACCGGGCCCGCGACGATGGGCGCTGGCGGGCGCCACAGCGTGCGGTGGCGTCCGTCGGCCGTCACCGCGTCGAGTGTCTCGTCCGCGATGAGCACCAGGCCGTTCGCGCTCACGCTCGCGCGAGCGGTCGAGGGGCGGGTCTGTTCCCAGAGAATCTTGCCGTCGGGCGAGATGGCGAGCAGCGCGTGCGGCGGCGTCAGATAGACCTGACCGCTGGGCGCGATGATCGGTGGCCCCGAGTTGTTGTAGGCGTTGGAAGGCAGCGCCAGGTCGACGATCGGTTGGCCACCGGGAGGGATGATCCGGAGCCGGGTCTCGAAACCCACGGTGACGATCACGTGGGCGCGTTCCTGGTCGGCGACGGAGATCGCGGACGGCATCCCTGATATCAGCGTCTCGTGCAGGGGCCGGAGCTGCCAGTCGCACCACAGCACGCCGGCGCTGGTGGCGACGACGGGGCCGGTGCGGCCGGCGGCGGCGCGCACGTCGCCGTCGTCGGAGCGCGTGATGCCGGCGAGCGGCTCGAGGCCGTAGAGCACCCCGTTCTTGATCCGGCCGTAGTCGCGAATGCGCAACGAGAGCAGCTCGGCGCGCGGCGTGCTGTGCGGTGGCGCGTCGATCGACAGGAAGGCGAACACGCCGGGGCCCTGCAGGATCTCCTTCGACGTCCCCGGATCCGAGAACGAGAGAAACAGCGCGGCCTCGCGTTTCGCGTCGAGCGTGTACGTGGCCAGGCCGCCCGAGGCATCGACGAGCAGGCGATCGCCAGTGAGATCGAGGAACGCGGCATCTCCCGTTTGGGGGACGAACCCCAGCGCGCGACCGTCGGCGGTCCACACGCCGCGCTGGTTCGCGCCGTTCACGACGATACGATCGTGTCCGACGAGCAAGCTCCGCGGCCGCTCGGCCTGGCCGAGCGGCGCCTCCCAGAGGAGCGACCAGCCGTCGTGGACCAGCGGCGAAGCGGAGCGGCCGTTGCGCGCCGGGCCGCCCGCCGCCGCCGGCCACGCGCCCGCGGGCGGCGCCCCGGGCGCGTATTGATCGAGTCCGTCGAACGATGCCGGCGGCACGTCCTTGAACGTCGACAGGGGACGAAAGAGGGTGGTCACGATGGGCCGACCCTCGTTGCGCGGCGGGTGGTGACCGCACGCGAGCGTGCAGGCGAAGAGGGCGATGAAGAGGGCGAGGCGATCATGGCTACGGCTCCATGGGCGTCCAGTGGCCGAGATGGGAGATGATCGGCTCGAACTGACCCGCGAAGCACCAGAGGAAAACCGGCCTGCAGACGTAGTTGAAATCGCTGCAGGCCCAAACGAGCTGCGGTGGCGGCGGCCTGCGAGGGGCATCGAGCAACTTTACGATGCCAGGGAACTCGGCGATATCGTCAGTCGAGGTCCACGTGTACTGCGACCCGAGCCACTGGCCCTGCCCGAAAAGACCGTCGTCTCCCGTATTCAGCTGGGTTGCATACGTGATGCCCCAGGCCTTGTCAGGTATCAGCGCGAAGACCTCGAGGACCTTGGCCGGATCGGCTCCCGCCACGTGTCCAGGTGCGATCTCGGTCATGAGAGCTTCGGCTTTCCTGCGCCGCGCCGGGCCGGTCAGGCCATGCGCGATGCAACCGGGCGCGGGCTCGGGATCTGTCGCCGGCGGACAGGGAAGCGGCACCAGGATACCGCTCATCTGCGAGAGCGTTGCTCTGGACGAGGGCGCTCCGGGTGCGGCGACATACGCGGCGACGATGTGCGTTGCCGTCCGGCACTCGCCGGCGATCTCGTCGGTCCGGAAGAGCACGCGGTTCGTGGCACGGAAGCGCCACGTTCCTTTGCCCATGGCCTCGACATAGCGTCCATCCAGATGGCACCCATCGATCACGCGAGCCTTCGTGCCGTCCCAGGCGAGGGCGACGGTCCCCTTGGCGGCGCCAGCGAAGAAGGTGGCGACCCCACCCTCGGCGAAGCTCTTTTCCGTGATACGCGGGAGATGTCCGGCGCCGCACGCGGGCCAGTTCGCGAGCTTCAACGCCGGCTCGGCGGGAGCAGGAGCTGGCGCAGGCTTGGGCGAGGCCGCGCAGGTGCACGCGAGCGCGACGATCATGGCTTTCGTTGCGCCGCTCTTCACCCGACCACCGGCTCGGGCACGGCGGCCGAGATGTCAGGGTTGAACGTCGCCACGAGCGCGTCGGCAAGCGGTTTGAAATCGGCGGCGCTGCGCGGCGCGCCGCCGCTGGCGCTGCCCACCATCTGGCCAAACATGGCCACGGTGTCGTCGTCGAAGCGCGAATCGCTGAAGATCAGCAGAAAGCTCCCGTCGTTGCGGACCAGCGCCTGCCGCGGCGTCCCGGGGCCCACGACACCGGGCGATCCCGCAGCGAGGCGCACATTGACATGCACGCCGTGTGTACCGATCAGGCTGGTCACCTGGGTCGTCAAGCCGCCCGCCGTGAACGGCTGCGGCAGCGGCGGGTCCAGGCCGCCGAGGTATTTGGCCGAGTCACCCCCGTGCGGAAACGTCGAGGAGATGAAGCGCGGCGCGAACAGCAGGCGCAGGCGAACGTTGCGCGTCCCCACCTTGGCGCGCAGCGCGACGCGCATCGGGTCGTTGAACTTGTCATCGATGGAGCTACGGGCGCGGCTCATGAACTTGATCAGGTCGTCGTAGTCGTTCGTCGTGGTGACGTCCCACGCCATCTTCACGCGCACGATCACGAACCCATCGTAGGGGCTCGTCGCGGCCGATGAATCCATGGTTTGGGCCGTGAACTCGTCCTGCCCGGTGATGTAGACGAACAGGTCGCAGAGCCCGACGCTCGAGACCGCCACGTCGTTCCTCTGGAAGGTCGGGAACCGCACCCGGCTGTGGTCCTGCGGGGTGATCTCGGCGGTGAACGTTCGGGCGCCGTGCTTGACAGCCATGCTCGCAGCGTCCGTGAAGTAGTTATTGTCGCGTGCGAAGAGCAGCATGTCCCAGAAGTAGCGCGCTCTCACCTCGACGTTCGTGTTCATCATCGCGTTTGGATCGAGACCGTAGGGCGCTCCGGCGCTGCGCGCAGCTTCGCCGATGTTCGGCTGATGCAGCGAGGGCTGGAAGTCCCGATTCAAGTACTCGTCGGGTTGCGAGAAGACGTGGCCGAACTCGTGCGCGGCAGTGAACCAGCCGCTGCTTTGCGGCCCCAGGTCGGATGATGCCTGCCAGAAGCCCTCGGTGCCGGTCATGAAGGCGCGCACCTGCTGGAGAACATTGATCCGGATCTCGGGGACCGGTGCGGGCGAGACCGTGCTGCGTGCGCCCCGCAGCAGGAGCGCGTGGTAGCGACCGCGCGCGGTGACCGGCGCGCCGATCTCGAACGTCGCGGGTGCGCTGTTGAAGCTGTCCTCGCCGTTCCATCGCTTCGCGATCTGAACCAGGCAGTCCCGGGCGAGCGAGGTCGCGTTCGGGGGCGGCGCCGGGAAGGCTACCGCGCCGTTCAGCAGCGGACCGGTGGCGGTGATGGTCGACGGGTAAGTGAAGCTGACATTCACGTACTGAATGAGGTTGAAGAGCTCGACATCCTTGTCGTGCCCGCAGCAGCGCAGGAACGCCCCGAACCCACTGCCAAGGCGGCCACCGCCGCCGATCGTTCCGTTTGGGTCGGACGCGCGGTAGGGTTTGGCATACAGCGTGGCGGGTTTCACGGTGTCCACGACGTTCGGCATCTGCACCGCGAACCGCGCGCCGACCGGCGCCCCCTTGAAAACCGGGAAAGCCCGCGTTCGTCTCGCGAACACGTCGTACATCACCGGGCCGCGCGCGATGAGGCGCGTGAAAGGCGGGAGGTCGCCGAGCACGGGACCCTTCGGCGCCGGCTTCAGATCCCCGAGCTTCGTGAAGTAGGGCTCACCCGACGGCGGGTCGGCCTTGTATACGGCGATCTGGTTGTCGAAGATCGCAAATCGGTTTGCGATGTTGGTGTCGTTCCACTGGATCGCGAGGTCGGGTTTGCCGTCCGACCCCTGCATCACGATCGTGTCGAGCGAAACGACGTATGGCTTGTCCAGCGTGCTCGGGTTGGCCTCGAGCTGCTCGAAGTCGCGGATCTTGTCGGTGGTCTCGCCCTCGAGCCGCGCCGGGTACGCGCGCGAGCGCCACTCTTCCGGCAGATCGTAGAGCCGCAGGCGAGCGGCGGTGGGCGTGTCCCGCGCCGGGTCGCCGTCGGCGAGCGTCACGAAGTTGCGGGGCGCGTCGGGCGAGCTGCCGTCGCCCTCGGTGCGCACGAACAGATCCGTCGTGCGGAACCGCGCCGTGCACTTGTCGTCGGGCAGCGTGCGCGCGGGGTCGTCTCCACTGGCGACCCGGCGCTGCACCCAGGCCAGGCAGTGGACCGTGTTCTTGCCGGCCGGCACGTCCCAGGCGGTCTGCGCGTCTGGGCGCAGGGCGGCCGTGTCGGCCTCGATCAGCGACGAGATCCCCTCCATCACCAGCGGCGGCGCGACCTTCCCCGCGTCGTCCTTGGTGCGCGGCTGCGGAACCTGCGCCAGCGACGACGTCCAGCGATCGAAGTACTCGAACTTGAAGTGTTGCCAGTGGATCGTCAGACGCAGCTCCAGCGGAGCGCCTCGATCGCCGATCTGCGTCTGGCGGTTGTCGACGTCCTGGAACGAGCCGTCCTTGAACGTCACGCCCGGCGCCGGCGCGGCCAGATCGAAATATCCCTGCTGCGTGTTGAATTCGCGCGGCAGCATGAAGAAGACCCGCCCGGCGCCGACATCGTCGAGCGCCTCTTGCCGGTTGGCGAGCTTCTGCTTGTCCGTCTCCTTGCGATCCGCCGTGACGAAGCAGCGGTCTTCGCCCGCGAGGATGCGCAAATAGAGTCGGCTGGCCTTCCGTGGAATCACGAACTGGAGCAGGCCGTCGGCGCCCACCTTCTCGTTCGGCTCCTGGTCCACCTCCATCGACTCGGCGTCGGAGTCGGCGCCCGGCGTCGGCGCTGGCGCGGCGGACGCATCCGCGGCGTCGGCGTCGTCGATGATGGGCGCCAGATCGTCGGGGCCGCGGGGCGGTCCCGGATCGTCGGCCGGGTCGCCGAACTTCGCCTCGACCTCGAGGCCCTCGGGGAACGGCCGCACCTTGCCGTCCGGATCGACGAACGTGAGCCGCAAGTTCACTTCGGCGAGCGGCAGCCCCTTGGGGATCCCGATCGGATTTTCCCGGGGAGGGATCTTCACGTAAAGGGGGCATTCCGCAGGCTCGCACTTCCCCGGCTTCGGGTGGCAAACCAGGTCCAGCTCTTCGCCGGGGTCGAAGAACAGGATCTCCACGCGTCGATCGGGCGGGTTCTTCTGCGGTCCCTCGAGGTGCTCGTCGGTGCCCTTCTCGAACGGATTGCGCCGCGCCGCCGTGAACGGGATGTGCTCGCCGCAGCCGACGAAGTCCGTCATGCCGGAGGGCGGCTTCAACGCCGCCTGCATCTGCTGAAGCGCCGAGTAGCTCGTGAGCTCGAGCAGATCCATCAGCTCCGACATGTAGAGGTCGTAAAACGCGCCCCAGGTATCGGCGCCGACCGACTTGTCGACGCCGATCTTCTTCTTGAAGGGCGAATCGGAGCCGGCGTTCGCGGCCTTGTCGACCTCCTGGTTGTAGAGCTCCTGGAAGCGGCCGACGGCGTCGCGCGTGCGGGCGCTGAGCTTGTTGTTGATCGGGCCGGGATCGCAGTCCCACCCCGCGCGCTCGTGTTGCCAGGTCAGCGCCGCCTGGTAGTCGTCGACGGCGTCGTCCTGCGCGGACAGCTTGCGCCAGTCGTCGCGCTTGCCGCGCAGGAGCAGCGAGACGTTCTTGGCACGCTCCTCGGACAGCTTCTGATTGTAGGCGGCGGAGCCACTCGGATCGGTGTGGCCGGTGACGAACAGGCCCTGAGCCGCGTGCCCCTTCGCGTGGTAGAGCGCCGCGAAGATCACCCCCAGCCCGGTGACTCGACGCGTGTCGAGCACCGGCGTGCTGCCGTCCACGCTGGCGAGATCCGGAAGCAGCACCCGCCGATCGAAGTTGAAGTGCGAGTCCTCGACGTCCAGCACGAAGACCTTCGGGCGGATGAGGATGAACTTGTGGATCTCCTCGTTGGCGACGGAAAAGAGCTTTCCGACGGCATCCCGGAGCTTGATGCGAGTTTCAGACACGACGCGTGGCCAGCACGATACCGCCGGGTGTCGGCGGGGTGCAAACCCTCTCCGAGCGGTAGACCGCTCCGACCGGTTGCGCAGGGTCGGGGTCAGACCCAGGTTGGTCGCAGGAGGTCGGCCATGCGAAACGTCGTGCTCTGGATCGGAATGTCATTCGATGGCTTCACGTCGGGGCCGAACGAGCGGATCGACTGGTTGGCGCCGCACATCACGCCGCCGACCCACGCGATTTTCCGCCGACTCCGCGAAAGATGCGACACCGTTCTCATGGGACGCGTGAACTACGAGGGCTATCTTGGATACTGGCCGAAGGTGAAGGACGACCCCAAGGCATCGCGCGACGACGTGGCGATCTCCCGCTGGCTCGAGGACGTGCCCAAGGTGGTCTTCTCGCGCACGCTGCGCGAAGTGAAATGGAAGAATGCGCGGCTCGCGAGGGGCAGCGCCGCCGAGGAAGTCGCGGCCCTCAAACGAGAGCCCGGGAAAGACATCATCATCCAGAACAGCACCCGTCTGACCCAGAGCCTGCTGGCCGCCGATCTCGTCGACGAGCTGCAGATCCTGGTCGCGCCGGTCGTGGTGGGCAGCGGCCGCGCGCTGTTCTCAGGCTTGCCGCGCCCGATCGAGCTCGATGCGGCCGAAGGGACCCGCCTGGACGACGGAACGTTCGCCGTGCGGTACCTGGTGAAGCGCCCGTAACCGCGGTGGGCCCGGCCCCTCACGACAGCGCTTTAGCGGCGCTCTTCAAACCAGCCGCGGCGCTACGGAACGACTCCGACCGCGTCCACCACCAAGGTGCCGCTGACCACCTTCACCTGGACCGTGTGTGGCCCGGAGCCGAGCCCGCGGAGCGTGAACGTCTGATAGAGCTCGGCCGACGCCATCGTGCTGGCCGACGAATTGACGACCGCGCCGTCCACCGTGACTTCGAGCTTCGCGGTACCGCCGTTCCGACCCAGGATGTCGAGACCGGTCCCCGTGAACGCGTACTGGAGAGTGGCGCCGGGACCCTGGCTGGTGGAAAGCGAGCGCTGATAGTTGTACATGCTCTGGCCGTTCTGGTGCGCCCACGCGCCGCCGTACGTGAGCTTCGTCGCGGGTGCCGTGGATAGGTCGGTCATTAGGTCGGTCATCTCCAGGTCGTCGAGCAGCTCGGTGTAGTACGACGGCGATCCGTCAATCGTCTCGACCTTCAAGTTGTCGAAGCGCGTGTAGTAGTAACCGCTGGCCAGATCGACTCGACCCGACAATCGCGGCGTCGGGTCGGTGAAGGTGGCGAGCATCACGCCGTCGAGAGAGGCCGTCACCTGCGCGTCCACGGCCTGAACGGCCAGCGTGTGCCAGGCATCGAAGGCGGCGTTGAATCCCGAGATCGTCACACCGCCCGAACCGCTGACGACGTTTCCGCTCGCCACGGCGCTCCCGTCGACGAGCAGCTGCCAGCTACCGTCGAACGCGAGCTTCAGGAAGTAGGGGGTGCCGTTCATGTTGTGCGAGCTCGCGCCACCCTGCTGGCGCACGCCGAGCGCGGCATAGTTGCCACCGTTCTCGGTGCTGGCGTGCTCGAATGAGACGTCGACGCTGGCCTTGTAGTTGAGCCAGCGGTTGTCGCCAATGCCCGTGATGGGATCACCGCTGTTCCAGGTGCCGCCGAGCCCCATGACCGATTGATCCAGCTGCTGGCGCAGGACGTAGTTGCTCGAGCCGACCGGGAGATAGGCTTCGAAGGCGCCGTTGCGATCGCACAGGTAGCGCGGAATCACGCTCTGCGTCCCCCCGCGAGACGCGACGTAGTCTTCTGTCCCGGTGATCCGCGCGCCCGCTCCGATGACCGGCACGGTCTTGGCGGAGTAGTCGAAGTCATCGGCATAGAGAATCGTGTCCGTGGTGTCGTGGCCCGCGCCGGTGGCGTCGCTGTCGAGGACGGTGCGGGCGCCCTCGACGGGCAGCGGGGTGTTGAAGTCCTGGTTCGAGTGACCCACCAGCGTCGTCGCCGTCACGACCGAGTAGGGCCTGACGGTGATGGTGTAGACGCCGCTCGAATCGGGGGACAGCGTGCAGAGATACTTCATGTAGTGACTGTTGAACGCCGCCCCCAGGTCGATGTCGGCCGCCCGCGTCTCCCACAGCTCGAGGCTCGGCGTGCCCGAATAGCCCATGTGCGCGGTCTGCAGCGCGTAGGTTCGCGCGGTCTCGCTGTCGTTCATGAACACGGTGGAGAACTGGCTCTTGTCGGGCGCGGCGAGCGTCAGGTAGCTGGGCGTGCCGTTCCGTCCGTTGACCGGGTTGGTGCCGGTCGCGCCGGTGTAGCTGGACGGGGCGACGACCCGCCAGATTCCCGCGGTGTTGTCCCCGTTCTCCCAACCCGTCTTCGCGAACCAGCTGAAGTGCCGGAGGACGTCGAGCCCGGCGTCATAGTGAATCCAGCCCGACCAGGGGTCGCGCGCGCTCAGCAGCTCCTTGAACGAGTATTGCCCGCCCTCGTAAAACGAGCCGATGGCGGGCTGGTAGACGAAATGGGTCCGGCGCGAATTGACGAAGCCCTTGATGATCGTGTTGCCCATCTCGAGTGGACCCCCGACTCCACCGATTCCCGTGCCCGCGACCGTGGGATCCTTCGTGTTGTTGAAGGGACGGAAGGCGGTGTTGCCGAAGGTGGCTTGCGCCTCGCTGTTCCAGACCTCCTTGTCGAGCTGTTCCGCCAGCGTCTTGAAGTCCCCGGCGCTGTCGTCGTCGGTGTTGTAGTGGTATCCAGCGACGGAGACGGCGCTCTGCAGAGTGGCGTCGGCGACCATCTCGTCACCGAAGGATCCAATCGCGGCCTCGTCGGAGATCACGACCTTGATGCCGTTATAGAGCGCCTGCTCGGTCGGGCTATTGAATCCCGCGATGTCGTTCTTCACGCGATCCGCGTATTGCTCGGTCCAGGTCAGATTCGCGGCACTCTCGTTGACCCCGGGATTGACGTAATCGACCATGTAGCCGTAGGCGCGATACGCCGCCAGGATCGTGTTCTTGTACCAGGTGTAGATCTGGTCGTTGGTGCTCGCCCAGGCCGGCGCGTTCCAGCGCAGGATGCTCACCTTGAGGTTGGGGTTGACCTTCTTGGCGTCGGCGGCGAGCTGGAATCCGGGATCCCGTTTGACGTTCGCCGCTTCGCTCGAGAGCCGCATCGTGGCCGCGTCGGGGCCCGTGGAGTTGTTGCGATCGTTCCCCATCTCGATCTTGACGTGCGTCATGACCGGGCTGGCGCCGCCGAACAAGATCCCGAGTAGCTCGGCGTACTGGACAGGGTGCTCGGACTTGTAGTCCATGAGCAGCTCACTGGTGCCGTTGGCGCTGAGCACGCCGAAGCCCTTGAAGGTCAGGCCGTTGACGTTGCTGCTCGCGATGTCGTTGCCGTCGAGCGCAATGCTGGTCGCGGTGCCGCTCGCCACGACCGGTTCGCACGCGACGGGAGCGATGAAACCTCCCGCGCCGCCGACGTCAGCGCTGGCGTCGGTGCCGGCGTCGGAAGAGGACGATGAGCTCTTCCCGCAGGCCAGCGAGATCAGCGCGAGGGAAACCACCAGGCAGGACGACCGCTTCAGCATCGTGCGTCCGGAATACTAGGCGCCCGACGACGAATGTTGGGGGGAAAAATGTGAGCCGTCTTTGGTCTTGAGCACGGGACAGCACCGCGTCGCCGCTTCTCCCCCCGTAGGACGGGGACGGTCGAGACCTTCGCCGCCATGCGGGTCGAATTCCGAGGAAAGCGTTCTCGGGTCAAGGCTGAGCACCGCCCGCTCGGTGGGGACCGGGACCTCCGCCGTTTTAAATCAACCAGTCCGGCTCGCTTCTCCGTAGATCATCGGTGGATCCCGAAGGTCGGGAACCGCCGATCGAGGATAAGGACACGAGGTCACCATGCCCGCATCAGGAGTTCTCCGTAGGTCAGCGATCGGCGCCCGTCTTCTGGGCGCTGCCTCCGTGCGCGATTCTTCAGGCCCCCGTCCGGCGCGTTGGCCGTTCCTGGTGCCGCGAGTTGCCCGGCACGCGGCCGCCCTGGCCGTCTTGCTCGGCATCGTCTTCTCGACGACCCGCGTACTGGCGCAGCCGGCTCCATGGTTGGCGCGCGACAGCCATGGCCAACTGAACGAAAAAATTCTGACACAAGCCAACGTCACGGCCGGCACCTTTGCCAAGCTGTTCACCCTGCCGACTTCCTTCAACGCCGACAGCCAGGCGTACGCGCAGGTCCTCATCGCACCAGCGGTGCAGATCAACAATGCATTTGCCGCCAATCTGGCGATCGTGGCTACGCTCCACAACAATATTTACGCGTTCGACGCGAACAGCGGCGTCACATACTGGTTTCAAAACTACGGCCTGGCGACCTCGACGGGCAGCAGTAACAATTTTACAACGTCGAGCGGCATTGTGAGCACCCCCGCGATTTCTGGGAATAACCTCTTTTTCGTGACGCGCTCGTTGATCAGCGGCAATGTCACCTATCAGCTCCATATCGTTGACCTGAGGACTGGGTTCGAGCTGGCCACTCCCAGAACAATCACGGCGAGCGTCAACGGCGGGGTCACGTTCAATCCCACCAACGCCAACCAGCGTGCGGCCCTGATTGTCTACCTCGGACACGTTTACGTGGCGTTTGGCTCCCAGGGCGATCGAACACCGTACCACGGCTGGGTCTTTACCTACACCGCCGACACCTCTCTCACTCAGACTGGCGTCTTTTGCACCACGCCCAATGGCAGCCAAGGAGGGATCTGGCAGGCCGGCGGGCCCCCGGCAGTGGATGGGTTCGCGCAGGCGGTCTATTTCGTTACAGGCAACGGAACGTCCGATTCGATCGGTGATTTTGGCGACAGCGTCCTCCGTTTCACCAACGCCTCGCTCACGGCGTTCACGGCATTTCGGGCACCGGCAACCGGGATCGGTGATGACGACTTCAATGCCAACGCACCATCCGTGACGAATATTGGGGGTCGTATTACCCAGCTCATTCAAGGCCGGAAAAGCGGGCAACTATACAACTTCAACGCGAACACGTTGCAGACATTGCAAAGCGCGTTCGTTGCGGTGGGCGACGTCAACAACTCGAGCCACGCGCCACTCTATAACGCAGGCGCGATCGCCGACCCTTACTACTATCTTTGGGCAGGCCACGACTTCGTCAAAGCCTACTCCATCGACCCCAACAGCAGACTGCTTGGCACGAGCCCGGCGTTGACAGGCACCGTGCTATCACCGACTGTGGGGGAGAACGGCGGCGCCCTCTTCATCTCAGCGAACGGCAACGTTGCGGGCACACGCATACTTTGGGCGACCGTGGCCAGCCCTGGTGGGTCGAACCCGGATACCCACACGGTGGCCGGCACTCTTTACGCATTCAACGCGGACAACCTGACCACGCTATGGTCGTCGGACACGAATCCGAATGACAAGCTAGGCAATCTGGCCAAATGGAACCCCGTGACCGTCTCCGACGGTCGCGTCTTTGCGCCAACATTCTCTGGCCAGGTTCCCGTGTACGGGCAACCCCCGACGTTCTGGGGCCAGGACTATGGCTTCCCGCAATGGAGCCCTATCCAGAGCCCGCTGCCGCCCGATTGGGATCCCGGATCTTACAAGGGTGAGTGTGAATTCCTCGGAAGCAACAGGGTTGGGCAGATGGTGACAGGGATGTCGTCCTTTGTTGCCGGGAACCATCAGTTTCACAAGATCCTGTGTAGTGGAGCGAATCTCGACATTGTGGTCCCCGCTCAAGGCGGCACCGCGTGCACGACGCATGCGTTCGATAGCGGCGGAGTGACGTTCGATTGGGATGTGAATTACCTGAAGGCGCAGTGCCCAAACAACATGTACGTGAAGGGCGTCTCGCAAACCACCTCCGGGCAAGCGAACAACGTCTTGTGTTGTCCTGTTTTCGGGGCCCCGCTGACCATTTCGCAGAATTGTACGACCGAGGTGTTTTACGGCTCGGACTCGGCCCACTATAGTGGGCCCGAATGGGACGGCGGCTATACCAAGGGCGAGTGCCTGGCAGGGTACGTGGTCGCTGGAGTGAGCATGATCAGGATTGCTGACCAGGGGGTGCCCGGGGCCCCGCACGCGCTGCTTTGCTGCATTCCGTGACGAGCGCTTAATCTCGCCGGCGCCGGCGCCATGGAAGCCGGCCCGATGCCAGGGTCCGAGGCAGCCGCCGAGGTAGACGCCCAGCGCGCCGGCCAGGAAGATCAGGTTGACCTTCAGGCGAGCCGGTTCTCGCACGCGCGACATGATCAACACGAACACCCCGGCGCCCAGCGCCGGGCCGATGTAGTCCATCATGTGAAGGGGAGGGTTGTGCATGTACCGCCGACAGTTCCGTCTGCGCGCGTGACGACGACGCTACAGTGATCGCCGGGCCTCGCTTTCCTCAAATTTCTGAGACTCTCGGCGCTGTGCGCTATCGCAATCTGGCCGGCGTGATCTGGTCTCGAAATTGCTTTTCGTCAGGGTATGCGATCGCTTGTGCTCTCGATGGCTGCGGCAATGCTGTCCCTCATCGCGGGTTGCAGCTCTGGATCGTCCGCTGGCGTCGACGGCGGCGGCCGGACGTGTGAGCAGCTCGCGAGCGACTTCCTGGCGGCGCGCTCGGCCGCCTCCGCGTGCACGCCGGGTGCTGCGAACCAGTGCCAGGCACCCGTGCCAGTCGACCTCTGCGCGGGGTGCAACTTCTACGTCAACGACGCGACACAGGTGCAACCGATCATCGCGCAATTCTTCAAGCAAGGCTGCGACAAGAGCGACGCGACCGCGTGTACCTTCCACAACTGCATTCAGGTGGCCGCATTCAGCTGCGTGGCGACCGATGGTGGTGCGCCCGGCGGAAGGTGCACGCTTCCGCCGTAGCGGACGACCGCAGTCGCCTAGTGGACGCCGTCCTCGCGCGGCGGTACCGCCCGGAACTGGAACAGCAGCAAGAGATCGTAGGCCGCCTTCAGCGCTCCCCCGATGATCAGGGGCCAACCGAAGGTCGTCTTCTCGAGAAGCGCGCCGGTGATGAGGGGGGCCAGCCCGGCGGCCAAGCTTCGAGGCACGTTCGTCACGCTCGACGCGGCGGCGCGCTCTTCTGGCGGTACGACCGCCATCACGTAGGCCTGCCGGGCCGGAACGTCCATCTGCGAGACGGCCATGCGGAGGAGGAGACACGCGATGCTGAGCGGCGCGTTCGGCATCAGCCCCGCGAGGATCAAGAACAGGTTCGCCGGCAAGTGCGTGTAGACCATCGTGCGGATGAGGCCGATGCGGGCCGCCACGCGCGGCGAGAGCACCTGGGAGAACGCGCTCAACGTCCCGGCGACGAAGAACACGGCCGCCGTGGTGCGCTCGTCGAGGTGGAACCGGCGGTACAGCCACAGGACGAGGAGTGACTGGACGACGAAACCGCCGCCAAAGGAGTCGAGGCTGAACAGCGCCGCCAGCCGAAGCACGATGGCGCGCGATTCCGCGAGCGGACGCGCGGCGCGCTTCGCCGGGTGGACCTCCAGCGCGGGCGAGAGCTGTGCGTAGATGACCGCAGCGGCGATCGCGCACAGCGCGTAGAACACGAATACCCCTCGCTGCGCGCTCTGGAGCGCGACTCCCCAGTGCGAGGCGGCGAACGCCGGCGCGCCGCTGATGAGCGCGCCCACCGCGCCGGCCAGCGAGCCGACCAGGCTGTACCAGGCGAAGGCCATCGTCCGCGCGGGGCCGCTGACCGTGTGGGCCAGCGCCGCCTGTTCCGTCGGCAGGAACAGGCTGACGTCACCGGAGGAGGGGTTCAGAGTTCCCGCCACCGCCACGATCATCAGGGGCCAGAACGTCGTGAGCCCGGCGAAGCCGATGCCCGTGAGCAGCATCAGCGCCGCGGAGCCGAGCAGGATTCGCCGGCGCGAGAGACGGTAGCCGAGCAGCCCGACGCCGAGCGTGACGGCGGCGGAGCCGAGCAAGGTTCCTGTGACGAGCGCGCCGACCTGGATCGCGCTCCACCCGAGCGCGGTCAGGTATGTGGCGAGAGCCACGCTGACGACGCCGTCGGCCAGGCCGCGGATCCCCCGCGTGAGGAAGAGCTTGCGCGCGTCGGTCAACGCCACCCGGAGGGAAGTATAGGACGAAGCCTGGTCAGTAACGGTGGGTCCAGAAAGCGTCGATGCCGCCCACGCCCGAATCGCCGAGGACCGTCTCGATGATCCAGCGGCTGGTGAGCCGGTACTCGATCTGCGCCTCGTTGGAGTTCTGGCTCTCGGCGGCGCCGAAGACGTGCGCGTACGACAGATAGACCCGATCGCCGACGTACCTACCGATCTCGACGCGGGTGTCGGTCTGTCCCGTGATCTGCCCCTCGGTGGTCCGCTGCTGCACGTTGGCGATCCGCACCACGTCGAGCCCCAGCTGGGGAACGATCCGACCGGCGACCTGGCTGAACAGCAGCGTCGTGAGCGCCGCGGTCGCGTCGAGGCTCTCGCCCGCCACCCCCCGGCTCCCCGACCGACCGGTCAGGATCAGGCTGACGATTTGCGCCTGGTCATAGATCGGCGGATCGCTGACCAGGCGTACCTGCGGATTCTCGAGCGTGCCCGTGATTTCGGCGGCGATCGTCGCCTCGCGAAGACTGTGCGCCAGCCGAATGTCCAGCGCCGGGTTCATGTCGCGAGCGCCATCGAAGGTCACGCTACCGCGCTCGACGGCGAAGCGCCGGCCCGAGAAGTCGATCCGTCCGCGCCGGACGCGCACCGTCCCCGAGAGCGCCGGGCGGAGGGGCTGCGACGGCTCCGTGCCCTTCGTGTCGGCGACGCGCAGATCGCTCTCGAGCTCGAGGTCGAAGTCCCGGCCTCGCACGTACACCGTCTCGGCGACGGCGTGGACATCGATCTCGGTGAGCGGGGGCACGCTGGCCTGTCGTTCGGCCTCGGCCGCCGCCGCCTTCTCGCGCTCGGCCCGCGCGGCCGCGTCGACGAAATGCAAGTTGGCGTGCGGCTCCAGGCTCTGCAAGCTCGAGTTGCCGGGCGCCCCTCGAGTCGACCCGCCCAGCCGCGGGAGCGAGAGGGTCGCGCGGGGAACCCTCACTTTGCCCGATAGCACCGACGCGCGCAGCGCCGCCTCGATCGCGAGGTCGCCGTCGAGCAGCCCGCCAGAGGTGCCGGCGACGTCGACCTGGAAGTGATCGGCGTGGGCCGTCAGCACCATCGACGCCGGTCGCAGCCGTTCGAAGAGCACGTGCCCCTTTCCTTCGAGCACGCCGTCCCCGGAGCGAACGACGACGCGCTCGATGTCGACCTTTTCGGAGCGGGCCGCGACGTCGACCGCGATGTCGTGGAACGTCGGTTGACCGGAGATCCCGAGCCTCCCGTTCTCGAGCTTGATCTCGGCGTTCAAGGTGGGCGTCTCGCTCGCGGGGGCGGCGCCAACCTCGCCGGCCACAGTCGCCGCCGACGCCGTGAGGTCGACGACCGCCTGCAGCGTCCCGCCTACCTCTCGCAGGCTCGGCACGAACGGGAAGACGAAGGGGCGGATGAAGCGGAGGTCCAGCTGCTGGACACGCAGGTGGACTTTGAACCGGTGTGCCGCGGAGCGATCGGTCTCGGCCTCGAGGTGTACCTTCCCGCCTTTTTGCTGCTCGATGCTGGCCAGCGTCCTCACGTGGTCGGCGTCGGCGGAGGCGCTGAGCTGGGCGGAGGAGAACGCCACGCCGTCGATCCGCAGGCCCGCGATCGCCAGCTCGCCGGTTCCGGTGGGGCGTCTCGGCGTTCCGCCCAAGGTTGCTTGCCCCGTGACCACCCCGTCGGTGCCCTTGGTCTCATGGTCGGGCGACACGGCCGGCGCCGGCGATGAAACGCGCGGATCGAACGACCCCGGCGGAAGGAGCGACAGCAGCGGCGCGAGGCGAAGCTCGGCGACCTCGACGATCGCGCGCCAGGGGATGTCGAGCGGATCGGCGCCGCCCAGCAGCGCGCCGAGATCGGTGGGCGAGCGCGCGTCGACCGTCGCCGTCCCGCCGGCAGGCAGCGACGCCTGCGCGGCGAGGTCGATCTGTCCCGGCTGCGCGTCGACGCGCAGCCGGGCGCTGACGCCGGCCGGCGTCAGCGGGCTCGGCGGGTGCTCCGTGCCGCGCGCCGTCCGGACGGTGACGTCGCTGACCTCGACCACCGCGTGTCCCTGGGGGTGGGCAATGTCACCCTCGATGGTCGCGTCGACATGCGCGACGCCGCCGACGATCCCGCGCCGCACGAGCCCCATCTCCAGCAGCGGGAGCTCTCGCAGCGCGATCCGGCCGGTGGCGATGTGAACGGCGATCGGCCCGCGTCGCGCCAGCGCGCGCGGGCCGAAGCGGGAGGGAGACAGCGGCACTGTGGCGTCACCGTGAATCTGGGCGCCACCCACCCGGGCCTCGAGCACGGCCTCGAGCGCGTCGACAGACGAGGACGACGACGACAATCCCCGGCGGATGGTCGCGCCGGCCTCGACGTCAATCGGATCGAGGCCACCGAACGAAGCCTTGTGCAACCTGACGTGGAGGCGCGCCAGCGGCTCCTCTCGGTTTCGACCAGGTCCGAGGCGGTAGAGACCGCCCACCTCCAGGTCACCGCTGAATCGATGGCCGGCGCCGTGCAGCCGTGCAGCGCCGAGCTCCAGGCGATCGCCGGCGCGCCAGCCGATGCGCGCCGGCTGGCGGAGCGCGATCGTCTGCCGGCCGCTCCCGTCGAGGAAGCCGAGCGAGAGGCGGTCGACCTCGATCGCTACCGCGCGGGCGCCGACCGCGCCGCGCGCCACGATCTCCGCGCGAAGGCGAGGACCGGCCGCCGCGCCCCGCACGCTGAGCCGGTGGCCGTCGCTGTCGGCCTGCAGCTCGACAGTATCGAGCGACGGCACGGAGCCGCCGCCATGGACACCGCGCGCCGCAAATTTGAGGTGCCCTGACGGCGTCCGGCGGGTGCGCGCGCCGCCGCTCGCGTCGGGGCGTTCACCGCTCACGCGAAGGTCGAGCGTGCCGATGCGCAGCTCGCCGAGGCGGAGCTGCCGGGCCTGGGCACTGGCGTGGACGACGATGCGCCCGAAGAGATCTCCCGCGATGCGGAGTGCCGCCTGGCCGGTCCCGGAGACGGCGTCACCCGAGCCCGCGCGGCCGTGCGCTCGTTGCTCGAGCGCGACATTGAGATTGGCCCGCACGCGCCCGCCCGTGCTGTCGGTCGACAGATGCATGAAGCGCACCCGCAGATCTCCGAACCGCGCCGTAGAGACGTCGGCTGTCAGCTTGGCCTCGCTGCCGGGACGCAGCGGGACACCGCGGCCGCGCGCGCTGACCTGGGCATCGATGCGCCCGCGCGGCAACCGATCGCTCATCGCGCCCGGATCGAGCGCGTGCGACGCCAGCTCGAGATCATAGTCGCCGAGGGCGGGCGCGTCCCACGCTCCGGTCAACCCCACATGCCCTTCGAGCGTCAGCCGGCCGGCCTCGCGCGCCGCGAGTTGCGCGGCGACCACGATCCGGTCGCGCGGTCCGACCGCCGACGCGTGTAGCGCGAGCGCGGCGCCGGGGACCAGCCCCGACAGCGCGAAGTCGGTGACGCTGACATCGACGCGCATCGGGTCGAGCGTGGCGCGCGCCGCCAGCGTCAGGTGATAGCGGCGTTCGTGATAGCTCGCGCGCGCCTCGAGCGACCGCAGCGCGCCCTCGAACCGGTCGCCGTCGACGCGCGCCCATCCGTCAGCGTTGAGCCCTTCGAGCACCAGCGATTGTCCGTCGGCGGCGCGCAGATCGGCCGCGCCGCCGCCGACCACCAGCCGCGCGATCTCGGTTCTCCAGGCGGAGGCGCTCGGCGCGCCCGCGCCCGGCTTCGACGGAGCGATCAGGTCGGCAAGGTTGGACGCCCCGCTGTCGGCGGGACGCGCGATCACGCTGGGGCTGATCACGCGCAGCTCGCGGATCGCGATCACGCGGCGGAGCAGCCGCCAGAGGTCGTAACGGATCGCGATCCGCTCGACGCGCACGGCGCGCCGCCCCTGACCATCGCGAATCACCACTCCGTCGAGCGTGAGGTTGCGGAGATAGTCTCCACCGATGCGCCCGAGCTCGAGCCCCGGGATCGACGACCGCGCCTGCGTCAGCACCAGCCGCCGGAGCCGCTCGCGACCCCACTCGCTGCGCGCCACCAGCAGCGTGATACCGGCCAGTCCGACCGCGACCAGCGCGATCGTCACCAGTGCCTTTGCCACCGCACGCAGCACGCGCCGCCACCCCCGCCGCCGCGATCTCAAAAGGCCTCTCCCAGCGAGAGGTGAAAGGCGATCCGTTCGTCGGGGTCGGGGTTGTGGTCCCCCATCCGGTTCACGCGGACGCCCAGCCCTGCACGCACCGGTCCGATCGGGGTCCGATACTCGAGGCTCGCCCCCACCGCGACGTGGAGACGCGCGAGATCGAGATCTTCGAAGCGAGGCGTGACGTCTCCCGCGTCGACGAAGGGGACGATTCCCAGCCAGGCTCCGTAGAGCTGGGCGACCGCGAGGCGCGCCTCGAGCGAGAACAGCAGCTGCCCGTCGCCTCCCACCGGGACCAGCTGCCCGGTGTTGTCGCGGAGCTCGGGCGAGAGTCGGCCGAGGCCGAAGCCTCGCTGGTTTGACGGCCCGCCCAGCGCGTAGCGGCGCGTGATGGGGCTCTGATCACCGTCGAAGGGGGCGAGCCATCCGCCGAGGCCCCGCGCCGCCAGGACCGCGTGCGCCGAGAGCGGAAAGTAGACCCGCGCTTCGGGCGTGATCTTGACGTAGTGGTAACCGGTCGCGGTCAGCGGCACCCCCTGCTCCCCGCTCACCGCCAGGTAGACCCCCGATCGAGAGACGATCGGACTGTCGCGCAGATCGAGCTGCACGAACTCCTCCAGATAGTTGAGGCGGTAGGGGTTCTGGAATCCGAAGAACCGATTCCTCGGATCGCCGAACACGTCCTGGTTGACGTTGAAGAAGTTCAGGTGCTGGAGGTTCCACGACGCGCCGACCAGCACGCGCCCGCGGAAGAAGGGGCGGTCGAAGCCGAGCTGCGTCCGCGGACCGTAGTACTGATACCCGACCGCGATGCCCAGGTCATAGCCCACCAGCGCTTCGCCCGAGATCTGGCTGCCGAAGAGATCGGGCTGGCGCAGCTGCACATCGCTGTCGCCCGCCGGGCCGCTCTGTTCGACCTGGGTGACGCCGGGGATCACGACGTAGGCCGGCGTCATCCGCAGGCGGAGCTGGCGCAGCCCGCCCAGAAAGTCGTCGACGATCCACTCGGCGCGCAGGCGAACCTCCTGACGCTGCTGTTCGGCCGCCACGCCTCCCCCCAGCTTCAGCTCGCGCAGCTTTCCGGACAGCAGAGTGATGCGCACGTCGGCGCGGGGCGCGGGTGGTGGGCCCAGCACCTCGACGTGCACCGTCGAGAAGACCCCCAGAGCGTAGATTCTCGCCCGCGTGCGCTCGAGGTCCCGCGGATCGTAGAGGTCACCGGGGTTCCAGGCCACTCGATTCAACACCACACGCGCCGGGATCGATCCGTTGCCCACCACCTCGGTCTCGCCCATGCGGACCTCGGGGCCGGGCTGGCAGCGCAGCTCGATGGCAGCGGCGTGGCGATCGCGGTCGACCTCGATCTTCTCGCTCACGACCGCGTGGGCATAGCCGTGCTGGATCAGCCGGTATTGCAGCGCCGCGGCCAGGTCGGTGACCTTGTCGGCGTCGACGATCGCGCCCTCGCTCACGTCGTGCGCGCGCGCCATCTCTCGCGCGCCTGCTTCTTCCCGCGCGGGGAAATCCTGCCAGATCACCTGCTCGATCTGGGACGGCGCGTTCTCCTGCACATGAATCACGATCTCCAGCGAGCCGTCTTCACGCGGGTGCAACTCGGGCGCGTCGACGCGCGCGTCGAAGTAGCCGCGGTCGGCGTAAAAGGCCGCGATCCGCCGGACGTCGAGGTCCAGCGCCGCCGGGTCGAACCACTGCTTGCGGGCGAACGGCCACCACCCGGTCGACTGGGTGGCCAGCTTGGCCCGGATGGCGCCGGCCGAGAACGCGTGGCTTCCGTCGATGATCAGGTCGCGCACCCACTGCCGCTGGTGCCCGCGCTGCTGGTCCCCGCTCGCCTGCGCGTCGGCGTGCGCGTGACGGACACAGAGCGCCAGCGACGGAGCGTAGAGGCCGATACCGAAGGCAAAGAGGCGCACGATCGTGAGGTGGCGTCCTCGAACTGACCCGTGCACCCCGCTCCTTCCTTCCGCAACCAAACGTAAGCACGCGACGCGGTCTCCAATCGGCGCGCTTCTTTCCCCGCCGCGGCGCTTTACGTTTGCTGCGGAATGTCCGGGCCGAGCCAGGTCTCTTCACTCCGCCCGTGGAGCCGCGCGCACGCCGCGCTGGTCGCGCGCGCGCGCGCGGTGCTGGAGAGCGATCGCGCCGATCTGCGCGGTCTGCGCGCGCTCGGGAACCGCTCGCTGCGGATCGTCATCCTGGTCATACGTGGGATCCTCGACCACCGGCTGGGATTGCAGGGGGCGGCCCTCACCTACTACAGCGTATTTGCCGCCGTCCCCACGCTGGTGGTGGCCCTTCGAATCCTCCAGGCGATGAGCTTCCTTCCGGCCATCGCACCCGAGCGACTGCCGGTCAGCTCCGACGGCTTCACCAGCAATCAGCTGCTGCAGGGCGCCCTCCGCTTGATCCTCGAGACCGCCGGGCGAACCAGCGAGCTCACGAGTGGCGTGGTGGGGTTGGTCGCGCTGCTCTTCGCCGTGAGCAAGATGTTTGGTTACACCGAGCGCGCGCTGCACATCATCGCCGGCTCGAGCCAGCGCACACCCCGGTTCTCGCGGCTCCTCGGCTACGTCGCGCTCCTGCTGATGCCTCCGGCGGTGCTGGCGATGTCGGGGTTGTTGCTGGCGCTGTTCACCCGATCCGTCGGCCGCGGGCTCTCGGGCTGGCTGGGCGCGATCCCCGGCCTCGAGATCGCCGCCGGGATCTGCCTCGGGTTTGGCGTCCTCTGGCTGGCGGTCACGATCTTCTACGCCGCTGCCGTGCGCGCCCGCATCCCGTTCTCGTCGGCCGCGGTGGGCGGGGCGCTGGCGGCGCTGGCGCTGCTGGTCGTGCTGTGGGTGTTCACCGTGTTCCAGATCGGCGTCGCGCAATCCGACGCGATCGGCACCGGATTTCTCGCCTTCCCGGTGTTCCTGCTGTGGGTGTTCTCCTGTTGGTACACCGTGCTGGTCGGTGCCGAGATCGCGGTCGCCCACCGGATCGATCGGGTGCTGATCCATGGCGCCGCGGCCTTCCGGCTCGACGCCGTCGCGCAGCGGGAGGCCGGCGTTGCGATCATGGTCCGGCTGACCCGTGCGGCTCGGCGCCCAGAAGAATCAGGATCGTTCGTGTCGGAAGACGATCTGGCCCGCGGCCTTCGACTGCCCCCGCACCTGGTCGGCGGGGTCGCCTTGCGGCTGGTCGAACGGGGATTGCTGGCGGAGGTGCCGCGCGGATACGCGCTCCGGTGCGATCCCGATCGCACCACCCTCGCTGTCGTGATCGACGCGCTGGAGCGCGATCCTACGCTCGCGGCGGCGCATCACGAGCTGGCGTCGAGCGGAGCGAACGCCGACCCGACCCTGGGCGCGCTGGCCGACCGATGCCAGCCACCGTCCGACTCATGACCCGACGCTCGAGTCTCTTCACGCGCTCGTCGTCGCGTGGTGCGACCGCTCACCCTTGAAGAAGTGGAACGCCTCGGCGTCCATCAAGACCCCGAAGATGATCGCGTAGAAGCCGACCATCCAGACCAGCGCCAGTCCGAACGCCGGGGACCTGAGCAGCATGACGCCAAAGACGACCGACGCGAGACCACCCATCCAGAGCAGCCAGGTGGAGGTGCCGGTGGTCCGTTTCACCGAGACCCCGGTTCCGATCTCGACCAGACCGACGACGATCGCCCGCACGGCGATGAGGATCAACAGCAGCAGCATCATCGATGTCGGGCGCGTGAAGGCCCATAGACCGACCACCACGCTGAGGAGCCCTTCGAGCACGTACGGCCACCAGCTGCGCCCGCGCCGACTGGAGTGGAAGGCGGCCACCAGCGTGAAGACGCCGTCGAAGAACAGATAGGCGCCCAGGATCGCGACGAACACCGACAGCGTCATCACCGGTCGGGTCAACATGAAGATCCCGAGCAGGATCGCCAGCCCACCACGCACGGCGATCGCCCACCAGGACCGCCTGAGCAGGGCGTCCGCGCCCGTCAGCGCGAGGTCATCCGTGCTTCGCGCGAATCTGCTGCCACCGCGATCGTCTGAGCTCATGATGATGCCTCCGTGTGGACTGTTTCCCCTACGATCCAATCTGGGGAAGAGTCCCGAGGGCACAAGGCGACGTCAGCGCATGACCTGAGCCTCCAGCTCGTCAGCCCAGCAGAGCCGTCGCATACGTGAGCAGCGTGAAGAGGACGTTGGAGACGGCGAAGGCCACCGGGTAGGAGATTGCGGGCACCGTGCTTCGGGTGGTCTCCTGCGCCGCACGCATCCCGGCGGCGTTGCAGCTTCCACCGGCGACGGCGCCGAGCAGCAATGCGCCGTTCATTTTCAGCACATAAAGACCGACGATCCACCCGAGAATCGGCGGCACCAGGCCGACCACCAGACAGCCGAGAACGATCGGGATCAGGCCACCGCTCCGGAGCGCGTGAATGACTCCATCGCCCGCGTTCAAGCCCAGGATGGCGACGAACACGCTCAGGCCCAGATCTTCCAGCAGCTGCCGCGCCGGTTCGGGGAACGGTCCGCCAAATGCGGGGTTGCGCGTGCGCCACGAGCTGAGCGCGATGCCCACCACCAGCAGCCCCACTGATGCGCTGAGCGCGATCCGGGCCGAGCCGATGGGCACGGTCAACGAGCCCAGCAGTGCGCCGAAGGCCAGTCCCAAGCTCAACGTCACGATGTCGGTCGCGAGGCTCGGACGGACCACCCGTCCCACCTGGTCGAGCTGCGCCAACCGATCCTTGCTGCCCGTCACCCTCAAGACGTCGCCTTTTTGCACCTCGACGTCGGGCGTGAAGGGGAAGGGCTCGCCCGCGCGGAACATCGCGTTCAGGTACAGGCCATGACCGACATCCTTGGCGAGATCCCCCAGCGTCCTGCCACGAACGGAACCACCGTCGACGACCAGGTCGACCGTCTGCCGCTGCTTCTCGAGAATCTGCGGGGCGTCGACCTCCGGGCCAATCTTCGGACCCGCCATGATCAAGCGCGGCACCGTCCCGAACAACGCAACGGTATCCCCCTGCTGCAGCTTCACATCGTCGGTCGTCGCCAGGACTTTTCCTCCGCGCAGGACCCGCTCGACGGCGACCAGGGGGGTCGCCTGCCGCAGCTCGTCCAGCCGGGCGCCAACCACCTCCTTCTGCTCGACGGAATAGGCCCGCGTCGCGACGGGTAGCGTTCCGACCAGGAACGCCGCTGCCTCTCCAGGGAGGGGCGCTCCGCCCCCGACCGCTGAATCGAGATAGATCTGTGCTTCCTTCGCCGCGTCTCGCCGGAACAGGCCGGGCAGGATCTTGAGCAGCAAGATGAACAGCACCATCGTCACGCAGTACGCAAATGCGAATGCCGTCGACAGATTTCCCAGCGCGGCGTCCTTGGTCACCTGGCGAAGGGGCGCTTCTCCGTTCGCGTAGGCGGTCTGCGCGGCGCCCAGGCCCGGTGTCGCCGTGTTCGCCCCGGAGAAGATCCCGGCAGCGAATCCGGGCTCGAGCGCAAACAACCGTTTGAACCCGAGCATGAGCGCGAACGAGGTCGCCGGGATCAGAATCGCCATCAGGATGAATTTGCCGGCATCTCGCCGTAGGCCCGAGATGAATTGCGGGCCCACTTTCATCCCGACCGCAAACATGAAGAGGTTGAAAAATATGATGCTGGCGAAGCCGGACACCTCGAAGCGGATCCCGTTTCCCGCCAGGGCCCAGACGCTCATCTCGAGCGCGACGACCAAGGTCGCACCGGTCGTACCGAGGCCGACGCCCCGGATCTCGAGCCCGCCCAGGAGGTAGCCGGCTGTCACGACCAGGAACAGGAGCACGAAAGGCTCGGTGCCCAGGAAGGACAGCCCGCGCGCGACCAGCCCGTGCAAAGCGGGCACCGGCACGACCGCCCCGACAATCGGAAGCACGATCAGCAACGCCAAAGCCGCCAGCGCGGCAACCCGGCCCGACCGCCGGCCACGCTTTGCCGCCGACGTCATACCTGCGCCTTCTCCCACGCCCTGACCCGCGCCCGAGCTTGGTCGAACAGGCGCTGGTAGTTCCCTCTTCGAACCTTTTCGCTCGCCTCGTCGCTGAGGAGGCACCACAACGGCTCATACTGGTCATACACGGCGAAGTACTCCCCCTGGTTGGACGGCGCGACGACGTCGGTCCCGAACAGGAATCGGTCGGGGTGGCGGTTGACCAGGTCCGCGGACAGTTGGGCCGACTGCGGCGTCCTCTCCAGATACTTGGCGACCTCGTCCCACGAGATGTCGAAGCTGACGTGGGCGAAGGCGGGATCCTCGACGATGGAGGCGATCAGCTCCAGGTGGTTCTCGACCGGACGCACGACCCGGCCCAGCCCGACGTGAGCCCAGATGGTCTGGGCCCGCGGGTGTCGGCGCAAGAGGTCCGTCATCTGCGCGAGGTAAATCGGCTCCCCTTCTCCTGCGGACAGCGGAGCGTCGATGTCATTGTGGATGATGATGAGCAGCCCCACCTCTGCGGCCACTTCGAAGATCCGGTCGAGCGCCGGGTCGAGGAGGCTCGCGATCTCGTCGCCGATCTTCGGCGTCACGAATTCCTTGTGGATGGTGAACTCCCCGATCCCGGAGAACACGCCCGGAAAGATGCGAAGCACCCGTCGGATGTGGTCCGCGGCATACATATCGGTGGGGTTGAAGCCCGTGATCATCGGGTCGAAGCGCCTGCGTATGGCCTCAGGCAAAGAGAGGTATTCCATCGCGATCTGCGCGTCGGTGAACGAGTAGTAGTAGAGCCGGGCGTTCGAGTGCAGGTAATAGGTCGGCGGGTGATCGCCCGAAATGCGATGCGACCACTTCTGCTGCAGCGGGACCCCGAACAGGGCCGCCCGCTCCACGCGATCGCCCATGAGCTCGAGCAGGCGGCGAACGTCGATCCCTTCCTGAACGTAGTTGGTGAGGTGAATGTGGCTGTCGTTGAACTTCAACGGTGATGACGTCGCGCCGGCGCTCATTGCAAATCCTCCTGATGCGCAGCGGAAGCCTAAACATCGCCGACGCTCGGAGCCATCCGGACCGCGAATAGAGAGGCCGTACCCGACGACGCCGTCGTCAGTGCTAGATGACCGCGCTGATTGCGGCGGCGATAATTGTGATCAACATACGCCGGCCATGAGCGGTAAAGCGCGGCTCCTTCATTGTTCGACGCTGGTCATTGCTTTGTTCGCGCCGCTGCCGTTGCTTGCGCAGCTGCCGAGCGGAGTGCCTCCGCCGCCGGAGCCGCCAGAGTCCGAGCCCGGTCCCGCGCCGGAAGGAACACCCGCCGGTCCATGGATGGAGATCTACGGGTACGTGATGACCGAGATGGGATACAACTTCGAACAGATCGATCCCGCATGGTTCGACGTGATGCGGCCGACCAAGCTGCCCGCCTCCGCGAACGAGTTTGGGCACAATGGCAGCACGTTCGCGGGCGTGCGGCAGACTCGGTTCGGCGTCAAGACCGGGACGCCGACCCCCTATGGTGAGCTCAAGACCATCTTCGAGTTCGAGCTATTCGGCGTCGGCGTGGACGCGGGTCAAACGACGTTCCGCCTTCGACATGCGTATGGCGAGATTGGCCAGGTCGGCGCCGGTCAGTACTGGAGCCCGTTCATGGACATCGACGTATTTCCCAACTCCATCGAGTACTGGGGACCAAACGGAATGGTCTTTTACCGCAATGTCCAGGTGCGCTGGATGCCGATCCGTGGGGATACACGCCTGACGTTCGCCGCCGAGCGGCCGGGGGCCACCGCCGATGCGGGTGAATTCCAGGACCGCATCGAGCTCCAGGACATCCGGGGGCGGTTTCCGGTGCCGGATTTCTCCGGCGAGTTCCGGTTGGCCGGGGCGCCAGGCTACGTGAAGCTCTCGGGAATCGTCCGCTGGATCAAGTGGGACGATCTCGGCACGGACGCCCTCAACCTGGGGGGGAGCGCCGTGGGCTGGGGCGTGAACCTGAGCTCGAACGTTCACCTGTGGAAGAAGAACGTCCTCAAGCTTCAGGGCGTCTATGGCCGAGGCATCGAGAACTACATGAACGATGCAAACGTCGACATCGGTGCCAAGACCAACGCCGGCAACGCGACCACTCCCGTGGTCGGGGTTGCGCTGCCGGTGCTCGGCGTCGTCGCCTTCGCCGACCTCTACTGGCACGAACAGTGGAGCACCTCGATTGGATACTCGCTGGTGCGCATCTGGAACTCCGACGCCCAGCTGGCCAGCGCCTTCCACATGGGCCAGTACGCTCTGGTCAACCTCTTGTTCAACCCGACGCCCAAGTCCATGGTGGGCGCCGAGCTCCAGTGGGGCCGGCGCGACAACTTCTCCGACGGGTGGAACGTCAACGATTTCAAGTTGCAGGTCTCGTTTCGATACAACTTTTCGCAGCAGCTAGGAGGTGCTCCATGAACCCAAGGGGTGGTCACGCGCAGCGGCGCAAGCTCTGGTATGTGGGCGGGGTCGGGATCTGTCTCGCGGCCGTTGCTGCGATGGCGGCGCAACCGCAGTCAGCAACCGACAAGGCGCTGTCCACGGCGCTGACAAAGTACAAGCCTCTCCAGGAAGGGAAGAACGCCGATTACATCCCGGCCCTCGCCAAGGTGGATCCCAACCTCTATGGGATCGCGCTCGTCACAGTGGACGGAGCGATCCACACCGCGGGCGACGCCGTCACGGAGATTTCGATCCAATCCATCTCCAAGGCCTTCGTCATGGCGCGGGTCATCCAGGATTCCGGTGAAGCGGCCATCCGTGACTCGGTGGGCGTCGATGCGACCGGTCAGGACTTCGGCTCCATCGCTGCCGTCGAACAGCACAAGGGCCGCGAGATGAACGCGATGGTCAACCCCGGCGCGATCACGGTGACCAGCATGATCAAGGGAGCTGACGCCCAGCAGGAGTGGGCGAACATCATCGGGACGCTCAACGACTTCGCGGGCCGCTCCCTGTCGGTGAACCAGGAGGTTTACCGGTCGGAGTCGGAGACCAATCAGCGCAATCAAGCGATCGCCTCCCTCATGAAAGCTTACGAGCTGCTTCAGGGAGACCCGGCCCAGGCGACGGACCTCTACACCCGGCAATGCTCCGTCAACGTGAACGCGAAGGATCTGGCGGTCATGGCGGCGACGCTCGCAAACGGCGGGCGCAACCCGGTGACACACAAGCAGGTCATCGATACCAAACACGTGCCCGCGGTGCTCGCGGTCATGGCGACGGCCGGCCTCTATGATGATTCGGGCAAGTGGTTGTTCGCGACAGGGCTTCCGGCGAAGAGCGGTGTCGGCGGCGGCATCCTGGCGGTCAGCCCGGGCCACTTCGGCATCGCCGTGGTCTCGCCGCCGCTGGATGAGGCCGGCAACAGCGTGCGCGCCATGAACGCGATCCGCGACGTCTCGACGGCGCTGAACGCGAACCCCTATATGTCGCAGCCGCGCTGACGGAGCTCCGACGCGTTCAGGATGTCGGCGCCGCCTTCGCTAGCGCCGCGGGTATCCCGGCCAGAAACCCAGCGCGATGGCGGCGCCCCGGACGACCGCGCGACCACTCACGAGAGACGTTCTTCCAAGGGACGCGCCAGCGCGTTGATGCTGCCTCTGGCCTCGGTCATTGTGTCGCGCATGAGGCGCGTGCCCCGCATTTGTCCAACCGACCAGGCGACGGCGATCCCGCCCAGGACCAGGTGCAGCGCCGCCACTGTGCCGAACGCCAGCGGCGCGCCCCAGATCCGCGCCAGGCCCAGCGCCGCCGCGATCCAAGCGAAGATGTAACCGATCGCCAGCACGAGACCGGCGACCGTCAGCACGGCGATCTTGCGCCCGTGGGTCTTCGCGTCGGCCACCAGCTCGACGCGCGCCAGCCTGATGTGATCGGCGATGAGATCGCGGAGACCGTTGGCCGTCTCGCGGATCAGCGCCACGATTCCCTCCCGGTCCTCCTCGTTCCCCAGCTGCACCGACGCCACCGATTCGAACCTAAGTACGGCCATGTCGGTCGCAAGACCGCGGGCGTCCCACCTCATCAGGGTCGCACCTCATCGGCAGCGCGCGCCGCAGCGGCACGTTCTTCGGATAGAACGGCACCAGGCGGGGCGCAAACTGGTTCGCGGCCGACTTGATCATCGGGGCGTTCAGCGACAAGACGATCGTCACCACCGTTACGTGCAGGCCGAACAGCGCGGTCAAGATCTCGCGCGCTTCCTCGGCGGTCCCGTGCCACGCATGACCGAACAGGGAGCTCCCGACATCGCTGCTCCGCTCGCGGGCCAGGGCAGTGCCGGTCAGCGCCCCGACGACCAGCGCGGCGCCCAGGACCAGCCAGTAGGGTTCCCTGAAGACCTTGCGTAAACCTCGCGTCGTCATGGTCCACCGGCCGAGCGCGATCAACCGGTTGCGCTCCCCTGGTCGCTCCGGGCGTTGCCTCCGCGCCGGAGCCGGGACTGCAAGGGATTGGGCGGCGCCAGGTAGGGGAAGACCTTCGACGCCGGGACGGTCGCGCGGTTGACGCCGTCGCTGATGCGCGGACCCTTTCCGGCGTTGATGAGCAGGGTGTAGTACGTGTCCAAGAAGTCGTCATTCAGCCAACGTCCGCCACAGGTGCGGTGCCGCCGCGCCTCCAGCATCGCCTGCTCGATCTCGAAATAGGTCGCGTCGGAGAAAGGTCTCGACGCGTCGACCACCAGATAGTCGTTCAGCACGAGGTCCACCAGCGGATGCAGCCCCGCCGCGTCGAGCGGCCAGTCGATCTTTCCGTCGAGGCCGTCGAAGAATCGGAAGTTCACGTTCAATCGCGCCCGATACGCGTCGACGTTCTCCCTGACGAGGTGAAATGCGTCTTCTCGGTTGTACAGACTGCCAAGGTCGTCATCTCGATCCGCCGCGACGCATCGGCTCCCCTGCAGGCTGATGTTCTTGACCTCCGGGCGACCAATCCGCTCGAGGCGCGCTCCCGGCATCCCGCTCGCCAGCGTCTCCCCGACCACGCCGAACAACGGCCCGTCACCCAGCCAGGCGGCGCGCTCCACCTCCACCACCAAACCGAGCACATTCGCACCCTCGAGCGAGTTCTTGGCCTGCTTCTGAAAGGCCATGCGCCCGGTCGCGATGGTTTTGAAGAGCGATTCGAATTGCAAGATGAACGGATCTGAAACCAGACCCGCGAACATGCGCAGACCGCGACCCACGCCGCCTCGGCGGTCGTGAACGGTGACCGACACCTCACTGCTCGAGCTCGTCGCGCAGCGTCCCCTTTGCACCAGGAGATCGCCTCCGGTCCGCAAAGCTGGCCTGGAGAAGCTGCAATCGATCACCCGCTCGCTCTCGTCAGGCCCCGCGACCAGGCGGGCGACACCGGCGCCGGACGTCCCCTCGTTCATCACCAGCGGGCGCAGGCGAAACCGACACACGATGCCGTCGGAGAAGAAGGTGGTCGACACGGCCCGCCGGGCCAATGTCATCACCAACACGAGGTTGCCCGGCCGGTCCGGGCTGGGGAACGCATAGAGGCCGCAGATGTCGCAGCCTGGATCGACAAAGGCCGAAGGCGATGGGGCGTGCGCGAGCAACGGGCGCGAAGCTAATCCGCCGCCTCCGCGGGTCAAGAATGACCGGCGTCGCGTGAGCCTTTTGCTCGACACTCGGTAGATGCCGCGCCCGACTCCTCGACGAAGACGAAACAATGTCCGCACTGACACCGACGGGTCGGAAAGCGCGAATCAAGGGTTCCCCTACGTTGTCAGCGCTTCGCGTCGCCACATACTGTCGCGGGTTACAACGCGGCCATTTTCGCGGTGTCCTTCGAGCTCGATGCAAGGTCGACGCGAGCTCGAAACAAGATCGATGCAAGCCCCAATGAATGGAGCACAACATGTTTGACCAAGTATTCGAAAACGTGCGCAAAGCCTCTGAATCGTCGCTGCAGATGCAGCAAGACATGATCAAGTACTGGTCGCAACAGTGGGTCTCGATGCCGCAAAACAACGGTGGCTCCTCCGAGTCGAGCCACGCTTTCCAGAAGCGCTGGTCGGAGCTGGCGATCGAGATCCTGAACAGACATCGCGAGTCGCTGGATCTGAGCTACAGAACGACCATTCAGGTCATGGAGCAATCGTTCCACGTCTCCGAGGCAAAATCCCCCGAGGACTATCGTCGCATGGTCGAAGATGCCCTGCGCAAACTGTTCGCAACCATCAAGGAACAGTCCGAGGCGCAGTTCAGCGACCTGCAAAAGTGGGCCGCCAAGTCGTTCGACATGCTGCAAAAGGTGGCGGAGTAGAACTCCATGCCACCCAGGGAAGCGCCGGCGGCCAATCCTGTGATGGCGTTTTGCCAGCAATGGTTGGGGGCGTTTGAGCAGGCCGGTGCGCTCGGCCGCCAGGAGCTAGAGGCCGCCGCCCTGTTTCACGACGCCCGGCGATTGCGGTCACTCTGGTTGGCCGAGCTGACCACGGTCGTGGACCGCTACATGAGGTCGGCTCCGTTCCTTCAATTGATGCAATTCAACCTCCAGGCGCTGACGAGGCCGAGCTCTCTCGCCCCTCCGCACGGCTCCCGATAGGAGAATTTACCGATGGCAATCGCGATTTCACCCGCAATCGAATTCACACCTCTGAGTTTCAGCCTGCTTGGAAAGAAGGCGGTTGTGACCGGCGGCTCTCGAGGCATCGGCCGGGCCTGCGCGCTGACGCTCGCCGCAGCGGGTGCCGACGTGGCGGTGGGCTCGAGCCCGGCTGGGGTCGAGAACGCCGAGGACGTTTGCCGCGAGATCCGCGACCTGGGTCGACGCGCGGAGGCCTATTCGTTCGACATCGGGTCGCGCGGTCAGGTCGAGACGATGTGCGCGCGCGTCCACGACGAGTTCCGATCGATCGACATCCTGGTCAACAACGCCGGCGTCACCCGTGACGGGCTGTTCCGGAAGATGGACCGCAGCGCGTGGGATGACGTGATCAACACCAACCTCTCCAGCGTCTTCGACGTCACGCAGCGCTTCATCGAGGGGATGGCCTCCCGGGGCTGGGGGCGGGTCATCAACATCTCCAGCATCGTCGGGCGCATCGGGAATTTCGGCCAGGCGAACTATGCCGCCGCCAAGGCGGGATTGATCGGCTTCACCAAGACGCTGGCGCGGGAATACGCGCGCAAGGGCGTCACTGTGAACGCGATCGCCCCCGGGTTCATCAAGACCCGCATGCTGGACGGCGTTCCGGAGAAGGCGCTGCAGGCCGTTCTGGACAGCACACCGGTGGGTCGGCTCGGGGATCCCATGGAGATCGGGGCCAGCGTGCTCTATCTCGCGTCGCCGGCCGCCGGTTTCGTGACGGGCCACGTCCTCGACGTCAACGGCGGGATGGCGATGTGAGCGCCGCCGGTGGGACCGCCCCGAGCGTACGCGATGCGCCGACCGAGCCGCCGGCCGCGCGGTCGGACCGATTCAATGGACTGAAAGCGGTGTTCGCCGAACAACAGCGGTTGTGGCGCAGGACCTTCAGCGTTCCCCAGGTCCTCGAGTTGGCCCTGAACACGCGCGTCGGCACCACGCCCCACGACGTCGTCTTCACGAAGCACACGCACAGGGTCCTGCGCTACCGGCGCGAAACGCCCGCGTCCCATCGCGTTCCCGTGCTGTTCTGCTACGCGCTCATCAACCGGCCCTACATCCTCGACCTGCAGTCGGACAAGAGCGTGGTCCGGCGGTACCTGGACCAGGGGTTCGACGTCTACATGATCGATTGGGGCGTCCCCTCGGAGGCTGACCACGCGCTGACGCTGGAGCACTACGTGTGCGGTGTTCTGAAGGAGGCGGTCGCCGTCATTCTCCGCCGGCACGGCGGGTGCGACAAGCTGCATCTCCTGGGCTATTGCATGGGAGGCACGCTGGCCACGCTCTTCACAGCGCTGAACCCTGAGCTGGTCAAGACCCTCACGCTGCTCGCTGCCCCGATCGACTTCGCGGGTCGGAGCTCCCTCCTGAATCTTTGGGCGGACCAGAGGCGGTTTGATGTCGATGCGTTCATCGACACCTACGGCAACTGCCCCGCCTGGTTTCTGCAGTCCTGCTTTCTCGGCATGAACCCGATGCAGAGCTTCCTGGGAAAGGCGCTGGCGTTCTACGAGCAGATGGACGACCCGCGCAGCATGTCGAGCTACTTCGCGATGGAGCACTGGCTCAACGACAACATCCCGGTGGCCGGCGAGACCTTCCGGGAGTTCGTCAAGGCTCTCTATCAAGGAAATGCGCTGGTCCGTGGCGAGCTGCGCCTGGGCGGGCAGCGCGTCGACCTCGGTCGGATCACCTGCCCCTTGTTGTTGCTGACGGCCAAGAACGATCACCTGGTCGCTCCGTCATCGACCGAGGGTATCCGACCGCACGTCCGGGCCAAGGAGATCGACTCGATGATGATCGACGCCGGACACGTCGGCCTGGTGGTCGGCAGCAAGGCGCAGGCGACCTTCTGGCCCAAGGCGACGCGCTGGCTCGCGGACCGCACCACGTCGCCGATCGCTCGCGCTCCGCGGACGTTCCCGGCGGTCAGACGAAGTCAATCGGTCTCAGGATGGGAGTCGAACTCATGAGGAACGGGTCACGCAGTCGCGTCGCAATCGCGTGTCAGGGGGGTGGCAGCCACACGGCATTTACCGCAGGCGTCCTCCAAGGCCTGCTGGAAAAGCTGCCGAAGGATGTCGACGTCGTCGCGCTGAGCGGGACATCGGGCGGCGCGATCTGCGCGGCGCTGGCCTGGGACGGGCTGGTGCGGAACGATCCTGCACAGGCAACCAAGAAGCTTCAGAGCTTCTGGGATTCGATGGCCGCGACCGAGTTGATGGACCAGGTGGCCAATCAGGCGCTGATGAACATCGTGAGCCTGCGGGATCTCATGGTCCTGCCCGAGGTCAGCCCCTACCACCTGCCGACGTGGGGCGAGGACAAGTTCCGCGAGATGCTTCACCAGTACTTCAATTTCGACGAGCTGCGAGAGCTGGCTCGGCGGCCCGGCGTTCCCGTCCTCAGAATCGGTGCCGTCGAGGTGCTGAGCGGGCACTTCGAGCTGTTCGCCGGGGAGGACCTGTGCGCCGAGTGCTTGCTGGCGTCCGCGGCCATCCCGGAGATGTTTCGGGCGGTCACGGTTCCGGGGCGGGGTGTGTTCTGGGACGGCCTGTTCTCCCAGAACCCCCCGATTCACGATCTGGTCGATCATCAGATCGACGAGCTCTGGCTGGTCCAGATCAATTCCAGCACCTGCGCGCGCGTGCCCACGGAGACCCACGAGATTCTCGACCGGCGCAATGAGCTGGCCGGCAACCTGTCGATGGAACAGGAATTGAACTTCATCGAGCGGATCAACCGAGCGATCGCGCAGGGAAAGATCACCGATGGCACGTTTCGCCCGATCCGGGTCGCGCGCATCTCACTGGACCGGGAGCTCAACTATCGCTCGAAGATGGATCGTCGGCGGGAGCTGATGGAGGAGTTGCGCGAATACGGCAGGACAAAGACCAGGTGGTTTCTGAAGGAGCGCGAATCGAGGATCGAAAGCACTCCGCAAGAAAGAAGGAGTTGATTGGCCATGGGCGTTCGCATTACGGGCGTAGGGGCCTACGTTCCCAGCAAGATCTTGAACAACGAAGAGTTGGCCCACGCGGTCGACACATCACACGAATGGATCGTCGCCAAGACGGGGATTCTGGAGCGACGGATCGCGGGGCCTGACGAGGCACCCAGCGACATGGGCTGCCAGGCTGCGGTCCAGTGCCTGAGCCAGGCGGGCGTCGACAAGTCGGTCGTCGACCTCATCGTGGTGGCCTGCGCCACGCCCGATCAGTCGCAGCCGGCGGTGGCCTGCATGGTGCAAGAAAAGCTCGGCGTCGCCGAGAGCCAGTGCCCGGCGTTCGACGTGAACTCCGTCTGCTCCGGCTTCGTCTTCGCGCTGGATGTGGCGCAGAGCATGATGCTTGCCAACCCCTCGCAATTTCGCAACGCGCTGGTCATCGGCACGGATGCCTTCTCGAAGATTCTCAACTGGAAGGATCGCCGAACCTGCATCTTCTTCGGCGACGGCGCCGGTGCGGTCCTTTTGTCCCAGACCGACGGAGACGAGCGGCGCATCCACTTCCGACTTGGCAGCGACGGGCGTGGCCGGCGGTGCATCGAGGTGCCGGCCGGAGGCACCCGCATGCCCGTCAACGCGGAGGTCCTCGAGCGGCGGTTGAACACCTTCGCCATGGACGGACCCAAGGTCTGGGACTTCGCGCTCAGCACGGTGCCACGAACCATCCGGGCGCTGCTGGCCGAGCATGATCTCAAGCCCACGGATCTAGACCTGCTGGTCCTGCACCAGAGCAATCTGCGCATGATCGAGGCCATGATGGCGGCGCTGGAGCTGCCCATGGACCGAACGGTCACCACCGTCGGCGCCTACGGCAACACGGCGGCGGCCAGCATTCCGCTGACGCTGGCAAAGGCCAGGGAGACCGGCCAATTGCAGCGCGATGCCAAGGTGATGCTGTGCGGGTTCGGCGGCGGCCTGTCCTGGGGTGCCGCGCTTCTCGACTGGTAGCGCGGCGCCGGTCGCCACGATACCGGCGCCAGCGGCTCAGTCCTACGGGGTACCGGACCTGGTATCGGACGTGGTACCGGAGTTGGCAATGAACTGGCGCACCTGCGGAAACACGGTCTCGCGCCATCGCCGGCCACTGAAGATCCCGTAATGGCCGGCGCCGTCGACCGTCAGGTGGCGCTTGCGATCGGCCGGGATGCCGGAGCAGAGATCGTGCGCCGCGCGCGTCTGGCCCAGACCAGAGATGTCGTCCAGCTCACCTTCGATCGTCATGAGGGCGGCGTCCGTGATCGCTTCCGGCGCGACGCGGACGCCCCCGACGTACCACAGCCCCTGCGGGAGCAGGTGCTGCTGGAACACGATGCGGACGCAGTCCAGGTAGTACTCACTCGGCATATCCAGCACGGCGTTGTATTCGTCGTAAAAGCGACGGTGCGCCTGCGCGTCTTCCAGATCGCCGCGAACCAGGTTCAGATAAAAATTCCAGTGCGAGGTCATGTGGTGAACCGGGTTCATCGCGATGAATCCCGCGTGCTGGAGGAAACCGGGGTAGACCCGACGCCCGCGTCCCGGGTAGGTCGAGGGCACCTCGTGCAGCAGGTGGGTCTTGAACCACTGCAGCGATTTGGTGGTGGCCAGGTCATTGATCGGCGTGGGGCTGCGGCGGGTGTCGATGGGACCGCCCATCATGACCAGGCTGTGCGGTTGCGGCTCGCCGGCAGCCGCCATCAGCGACACCGCCGCCAGCACGGGCACCGTGGGCTGACACACCGAGATCACATGCAGGCGTTCGACGCCGATGAAGTTGATGAATTGCCGGATGTAGCCGACGTAGTCGTCCAGCGTGAAGGCGCCTTGCTGCAACGGCACCATGCGGGCATCGATCCAGTCGGTGATATAGACCTCATGGTCCGCCAGCAGGCTGCGCACGGTATCGCGCAACAGCGTGGCGTGATGGCCCGACAGCGGCGCCACCACCAACACCACTGGATCGCGCCTCATCTTCGCAGCCACGTCGGGCTGATCGCTGTGCCGCATGAACCGCAGCAGGCGGCAGAACGGCTTGCTGACGGCGGTCTCCTCGACGACGGCGATTTTGGCACCGTTGCTGTCCACGGATTGAATGCCGAATTGCGGCTTCTCGTAATCCTTGCCCATCCGGTAGAGCAGCTCGTAACCGGCGGCGATGCGCGCGGCACCCGGCAAATAGCTCAGCCAGCTTCCGGTAGCGGAGAACATGCGCGCCCCGGCCTGGGCCATGTGGGTGGCAGGGCTCATCAGCGCGCGGTTGAACTCATGTATCTGATAAAGCATGGTTGGTGACCAATGTTGCCGCGATCTGCACAACTGGACCTACCAAACATACCCGACTTCATGCGCGGATTGAGAACCTATTCCTCAAAGGGACGGATTGTTTGCGGTTTAGCGCCGCCGTCGTCACGCGAATGGTTGAGCCGTTGCGCGCGACGGCTCACCTCATTGCACGGTCCAGCCGCCGTCGACCACGATCGTCTGGCCGGTGATGTTGCGCGCAGCCGGGCAGGCCAGAAACGCGGCGATTCCCGCCAGCTCGTCGAAGCCAATGAAGACGTGCTTGGGCATCGGCGCCAGCATGATCTGGCGCACCACCTCCGACTCAGGCATGGCACGGACGCGCGCCTGATCGGCGATCTGTTTGTCCACCAGCGGCGTCTTCACGTAGCTGGGACAGATGGTGTTGATGGTGATGTCGACGTCGGCGGTCTCGAGCGCGACCACCTTGGAAAAGCCGACGAGGCCGTGCTTGGCGGCGACGTACGCGCTCTTGTACGGGCTGGCGACCAGCGAGTGGATGCTGCCGATGTTGATGATGCGGCCAAAGCCGCGCGCGCGCATCCCGGGCAGAACCGCGCGGGTCAGCCGGGCCACGCCCGTCAACAACACCTGGATCAGAAGCTCCCACTTGCCGAAGGGAAACTCTTCCAGCGGCGCGACGTGTTGCAGGCCGGCGTTGTTGATCAGCACGTCCAGCGGACGCGACAGAGAGGCGAGCCCCGCGGCGATGCTGTCGTCGGACGTCACGTCCAGCGCCAGCGCCTCGGCCGAGCCGCCACCGCCACGAATCTCCGCGGCGACCGCCTCGGTATCATCGCGCCTGAGGTCGCTGACGATGACATGATGGCCGGAACGGGCCAGCTCTCTGGCAAGGCCGGCGCCGATGCCGCTGGCGGCTCCGGTGATCAGGGTGGTGTGCATGAGGTGGCCTCGTCCCGGCTCTTCGTCTTGCTCTGCTTCTCGTCGCCGCGGTCAGCCCTTCAATACGTCCCACACTGTCCCGACGGTGCAAGCGCGACGCTGCGTTTCAGGGATTGACCCGATCGCGGAAGGGCCTCCAGACGAAGTGATCGACCAGCTCGGGCGCCTGGCCCGCGCCGAGCGGATCGGTGGCGCCGATGCACCAGGCGTCGATACCGCTGCCGTCGGCGCGAATGCGTAGGCGCACGAAGTGCTTGAACCCGGGATGGTCCAGCGCCGTGAGCGCTTGCATGTGCTCGTGACCGAGCAGGGTCAGCAGCGCCAGGAAGGCACCAAAGACGAACGTCCCCGCGATGACCGCCAGGAGCAGCACGGCGCCCGCGACCGCGATGAAGGGCACCGACTGTCCCACGAGCGCCAGCGTGGTCCGCACCAGCAGCGTCGCCGCCACGGGAATCAGCGCGACCAAGACGGCGGCGCCGAACGCCAGCGGTAGCACCGCCTTCTTCCGCGCGCTGCCGCCGCCGATGAGGGCGAAGATCGTGCCCAGCAGAACCATGGCGACGACCAGCGCCGCGATGCTGATGCCCGCGTGCGCGTACAGCCGCCCGTCGAGCAGGACGGCCGGCGCGAACAGCAACAGCAGCGCGAAGTGGGGAAGCAGGCCCGAACGCCCACAGGCGAGCTTCCAGGGTACGTCGCGCAGGAGCCGGCGAGACTGGGCGACGGTCGGCCACCCGACGGTCGGGGTCACGCCTCCCTTGGCGATTCGCGCGGGGTGAAGGAAGGCGCCGCCGCCGCCCGCGATGACGTGCAGGACCTTGCCACCCTCGATGCGCTCGTAGTGGTGGATGTCGCCGCTGAGCAGGAAGGTTTCGCGGCTCGCCAGATCGAGCCGCAAGCTCTCGACCATCCGGGTGCCCGTTCGGCTTGGGTCCCCGAAGAGATAGGCGGGATCCGGCAGCACCACCAGCGTCGCCGAATCAGGGTGCGAGCGGTAGTGTCCGCGCTGGAAATCGCGCTGACGGGGATCGATCTCCGTGAGCTGGCGGTCGACGGCCAGCAGATCGATGCGGGGCGCGAGCCGCAGCGCGAAATGGCTGGCGCTCTGGACGGGTGTGTAACCGGACAGGACCAGCGCATCGGGTTTATCGACGGTTCCGCCACGAATGAACTCGCGCGCCCACGCCGCGTATTGTTCGACCATCAAACGCGATACCCCCACCACGGGAGCGGGTCGCGCCGCGGCCACCGCGCGCCGCCGGAACATGCGAGAAAAACCATCGAGGCCGTCGTACCAGTCATGGTTCCCCGGGATGCCGAGCAGGACGCGGCACTGCTGGTCGTCGGGCGACTCGGGCAGCGCCTGCAGGACCTGATTCCAGGGCACGATGACGCGATTCAGGATCTCTTCCGCCGTGGCGACGGGGTAGGCGGTGTCGCCCCCGAAAAAGAGGATGTCGCCCCGGGGAACGACGATGAACTGGCCGGGGTGGTCCGGATCGGGGAGCTCGTAGGCCGCGAACACCAGCTTCGCGACCGCCCGGCTCACGGCCACGTCATCCCCCGTGTCCGCCACGAAGTCGACGTACAGATCGCGCCCGAGCCCCTGCACCAGAGTCGCCGCGCCGGGAGTCCCCCCCAGCAATTCGAGGACACGGGCGCCCAGGACCTCCGGTTCGTCGGGGGTCATCCAATCGCGGGAATCCACGTTCTCGGCGGCAATGGCGGCCGAGACGAGGTGCCGGAGGTGTCCCCAAAAAGACCGTGCCCCGAACCATACGACGCCGCGCGGGCTCTCCCGCCCGCGGGTGAACCGGCTCACCACCCCGTCCGAGATCGGTGCAGGGCGCACGACGCTCATGGTGCGAAGATAAGCATCATGCGTGTCGCCCCAGATACCGCGTGACCTCGCGGTCGCCGATCGAGAAGATGGCGCCCATGCATACTCCCGTTCAAACCTGGCTCCTGGGCGCCTCGATCTTTCTAGCGGCGTGCTCGGGTGGCGCCAAGATGCAGCCCGATGCCGGCGGTGGCGGTACCGACGGCGGGAGCGTGATCTGCAAAGCGCCGGTCCTCGAGGGGACGCCGGCTGTGTCGATCGCTGGCACCTGGGATTTCACGCCGCAGGCGGGCGCGCGGACGCAGATCCAGGTGCCGGGCGGCGGTTGGTTCAAGCAGGGTTTCAATATTCCGAGCGCCACCTATGAAACCAGCATCACTGTCCCCGACCTCGGTCGGCCGCAGACCACGCTGCTCGAGCTCGGCGCCGTCAACCACGAGGCGACGCTGTCCGTGGACGGCGCGGTCGTCGGCACCAACACGACGTCGTTCACGCCGTCGGTCTTCGACATCACCGGCTTCGTGACGCCGGGAGGCACGCACGCCATCAGCCTGGTGGTCAAGGGCAGGAAGGGGCTCTTGAACGCGGCGGGCCGCAAGAACGTCCCCGACGCCGCCGGCTGGTCGGCGAACGTGCCGCAAGGGATCTTTCGTTCGGCGATGGTGCGGGTCTATCCGGACGTCTACGTGAGCGACGTGTTCGTGCGCCCCGACGTCGCCGGCGACACCCTGAGCTACGACGTCACCGTCGCCAACACCGGCGCCACCGATCGGCAGCTCACGCTCTCCGGGTCACTCGACTCGTGGAACTGCGATCCGCTGCTCTATCCGGTTCTCCCCGACACCAGCGTGACGATCCCCGCGGGCCAAAGCCTCCAGATTTCGGTTGGCCCTGTGTCCTGGGGTCTCGGGCCCGCTTCCTACTGGTGGCCGAACGTCCCTTACCGACCCGACTACACCGCGAGGCTCCACTACCTGCGCGTGGCCTTGCGCGACGGGGCGACCCTGGTTCACGAACGCCTGGTGAGGTTCGGCTTTCGCGACATCACCCAGGCGCACGCCACCCCGCAGAACACGTACTACTTCCTGAACGGCGTGCGCGTGAACCTCCGCGGCGACAACCTGCAGGGTGCCGACTACGACAGCATCGTCACCGACGGTGGCCCTGGCGACGCCTACGACACCTGGCCCGGTTTTCTGGCGCCCGACGCCGGAAACCCGGGTTGGCCGCAGGCCGTGCGCAACTACCAGCAGCTGAATTACAACGTCATCCGCATCCACCAGGAGCTGGCCGCGCCCTACATGCTCGACGTCGCCGACGAGCTGGGGCTGATGCTGATCGACGAGACCGCCATCCGCGGCTCCAACAGCGATCAGGATTTCATGACCGGCCACGACAACATGGTGAACCACGCGCGGGCGCTGGTGCTACGCGACCGTAACCACCCGTCGGTCGTGCGCTGGAGCCAATCGAACGAGGCCAGCTTGTCGTCGACCGATTCGCCCGCTTTCGAGAACGACCTTTACAGCGCGATCGTGGCGCTGGATCCGACGCGTCCGGTGAGCACCGACGGGAGCGACGTCTACGACGCGATGACCTACCCGAACTTCTCCGCCTTCCCTCACTACCTGGGGGGCCTGGGTGTCTACACCGACACCGTGCTGGTCAGATCCGACCGCCCGTTCGGTCAGGGTGAGTTCATCTGGCCGAGCGACGTGACGCCTCAAGGATTGATGTGGTTCGCCACTTCCACCGTGGCCATGCGGAGCAAGGACGCCTCGGAGATCCGGCCCTATGCCTTGCTGTCGGGCTGGGCCAGCGTGATCCCGGGCGTGACCACCGACATCATGCTTCTCGAGCCCACCTACCCGGCGCGCGTCATCAACCCGCCGCTCTTCGGCGAGGACAACTTGCCCGATCCCTGGAGCAACCCGATCTTGATGCGCATCCAGCGCGCCTTCAATCCGCTGCTGGTCGCCGACAGCGACTACTGGGCCGCAAACCACCTCTCCGACACCTCGGGCGATTGGCCGGTGAACGTCCCGGCGCTGACCCGGGACAGCGACGTCACCCGCAACCTCGTGATGTTCAATGACACCTTCTCGGACACCGGCGTCGACATCACCTGGGAGCTACGCGCCGATGCGCCGGATGGTGCCATCGCCTCGTCAGCGAGCATCCACGTCGACATCCCGCTCGGCGCGCTGGTGAGCCAGGCCATCCAGGTGCACACGCCGGCCAGCGGAACCACCGCCTATCTGGTGCTGCGCGCCCAGAAGAATGGCGAGACGCTGTTCGAAGACGCCGCCACCCAGTTCACGCTGAACTGACCATCGCGGAGCGAGATCTCCCGAGGACGGGGCCTGGTGACCCGTCTTCGGGAGAACGTCGCGCCGCGCCGTCGCTAGTCGCTGGAGTCCGATCCCGCGTCGGGCACCGTCGAGGTGTCGGTCCCGGTTCCCGAGTCGGTCACCGTCGCGGTGTCGGTCGCGGTTCCCGTATCGGTGTTGTCGCCCGCGTCGGGCACGCCCCCGGTCTTCGACGTGATGGCGATCGAATCCACGTGGATGACCCCGGCGTGGTAATTCCCCGTGCCCCCGGTGTGAATCTCGATGTCGAGCTCCCGGACGTCGCAGGGATTGTACCCAATGCCGACGCTGTCCACGGTTGGCATGTCGCCGTCGATCGTCATCGTTATCCAGTCGACGCTCGGATCCAGGACGACGGCCGTTCCAGGCAAATAGTTGTAAGCGGTCGTGGATTTCAGCACCAGGTAAGCGGTGACCGTATCGGAGGGGCCCGAGATCACGCCCGAGTCCAGCTTGATCTGCGCGGTGATCCTCGTACCCGACAGGTTCAGCCCGGTCGTGAACAAGTTATTGAGGAGCAGCAGCTGGTTGGGGCCGCTAAACGGAATCCCGAGCTTGAGTGATCCGCTCGGTGGCGACGGGTTGCCCTCAGACTGGTCGATGTCCAGCGTCGTCCCGGACGCGGCCGCGCCATCGGCGGCGGGCATCGGTACCAACGACGAGGGCACCGAGTAGGCCGCGGAGACTCCCCACCCCTCGAAGAGCGCTCCGAACCCCCAGGTATGCGTGTACTGCGGCGTTCCGCAGGCCATCCCGCCGGCGCCACCCATTCCAGCTTTTCCTCCGGTGCCGGCGATCTTGCCGCCCGCTCCGGTTCCACCGTCGTGGCCACCGCTTGCCCCCGGGGAGCCGCCGAGGCCCGGGTTCCCGGCGTCATTGTTGTTCGACGAGCTACCGCAAGCCGTGAAGGCCGTCGCGGCGACGGCGAACATGAGCGTGGCTACGGTGGTGGTTGCAATACGGGTCCTGACGGAAGCGAGTGGTCCCTGAGTCATGGGTTTCAGTCCTTTGTGGGGATTCTGCCGACAGTGTAAGGGCAAGCGCCGAGGGAACCTTCAACAAAAATGATAGACCCGCTTCTTTTGCTTTTGGTGACCGTCTCGCGGGGCAGGGGCGGCGTGATGTGGAGCTCAAGCTCAGCCATTTCCGGTCCCCGTCCGCCTGTCTGCGAGGGCAGGGGACCAGCGTTGGGGTCAGGCAGTCGGTCTCACCTATTCGCTCGCCGCGATCGAGACCACGCGTGTCCTCATTTCGACCAGCCGGCGCAGCACGCGCAGATCACGGCGCGAGCGCAGCATGCCGGCGGCTTCCGCGAAGGTGACCAGCCGTACCTCCTTGGTCTCCCTGTCGTGCTGGCCGTCGTCGCGCTCCAGCGCCATCTCGAAGAACTGGGTGAAGTGAAACCGCCCCTCGTGGAGCACGATCGGTCGCACGATACGCGCGCGCAGACCGCTCTCCTCATGGACCTCGCGCAGCGCGGCCGCCTCGACGGTCTCGCCCCGATCGATGCGCCCCTTGGGCAGCGTCCAGTGCCAGCGCCCGCGGCGGTTGCGCTGGCGCACCAGCGCGATGCGGCCGCGCGCGTCGATCACCAGTCCCCCCGCCGACATCCATTTGCGCGACCGCCGTCGCGGCTGCTGCCGCCGCCGAGCGCCCGCGATCGCGATCGACAGCGCGACGACCGTCAACGCGAGGGCGGCGACGCCCACCACCAGCAGCGCCATCGCCGAAAGACTATCATCGGGACGCCTCGGACGATGCGTCGCAGATCTGTTCCCAGAAGGACTGATCGTAGGTTGGGAGGCTCAGCGTGGCCCCTTGCCACCGACCAGAGACAGCTTCTCGGCTCGAGTCGGCAGCTCGGCGATGAGCGGCATCGTCTCGCCGATGAGCTGTCTCGCCTCGGGACGCTCGAGAGAAGCGGCGTGATCCTCCGGGCTGTCCCAGATCTCGGTGACCCAGACGCCGTTCGGGTCGGACGCCGACGTGCTCACGACATAGAGCCGGCACGCGGCGACGCTCTCCATGGCGGCGGCCGCGCGGAGGAGGTTCGCGGCGAGGGCATCTCGTTTCCCCTCCTTGGCGCCAAGGCGGCCATGCAACACCAGCTTGCGGTCATTCATGCGGTGATTCTAAGACCGATCCCGCCGTGCAGTCGGGCGACGTAACCCGGATCTCGATGTCGTATTCCGCGGATTGCTGCGCGCGCGCCCGATCGCGAGCATCCGCATTGGGCCAAAACGGGTACGAATCCGGGTACGATCCTTGCGTACCATGCGGAAATGCGTTCCTTCGCGATCCGCGCTGCTTTCTTCGCCGTGACGATTCTCGCCGGATGCTCCGACGCCGGCGGCGAGAGCTGCGGCATCCCCATCCCCAACTGCGTCGTCACGAGTGGCCCCTCGAGCGGTGGCTTCGCATCGTGCTCTGACCTCGCGAAGTCACCCATCTGCCAGGGCACCGCATGGACGTGCCCCGCAGGCACCGTGCCGATGGAGCAATGTGCCTGCACCTATCGAGCGGATGCGGCGCAGTACTGCGGCAGCGACGCCGGCCCGTTCTGACGTTCGAGCGCAGAGGCTTCTGCCAGTCACTGTCCCGGTGGCGGCTGCCACAGTTCCACCTTGTTGCCTTCCGGATCCATGACCCAGCCGAACTTGCCGAACTCCGAGTCGTCCGTCTTGTCGAGCACCTCGCAGCCCTCCGCGCGCAGCAACTCGAGGAGCTGGGCCAGATCCGCGACGCGGTAGTTGACTATGAAGTTTTGACCGCCGTCACGGTCGCGGCCGCCGCTGTTCTTCGCAAACGACCACTCCGACGCGGCCTGACGTGGGCATCGCTTCTCGCTTCCCAGTCGACTACGGCGTGCGATGAGCAGTGACTTGCCCGTCGCCGGCGCGCGCTACCGTTTGCCGACGGCGTTGGCCGGCAGCTTCTTCTGCAGCTCCTTGGCCGCCTCGACGACAGGTTCGGGGGCGAACTCTTCGAGCTCGTAGAAGGGGCGCAGCTCGACCTCCCCGATCTCGCATACTTCGGCCGGGATCCGCTTGGCCCACTCGATGGCCTCTTCCTTGGACTTGACCTGGATGATCCAGTACCCAGCGATCAGCTCCTTGGACTCGGCGAAGGGCCCGTCGATTATCGTCCGCTTGGCGGCCGCGAACCTGACCCGCGCGCCGGCGGAGCTGGGTTTGAGCCCCCCGAAGTCGAGCAGCACGCCCGCCTTCTGCAGCTCCTCGATATACTTGCCCATCGCTGCGAGATTAGCCTCCGTCGGCAGCGCCCCCGCCTCGCCTTTCTCGTTCGCCTTCACGATCATCATGCACCGCATGGTCTATCTCCTTGTTCGGCAGGGGCCTTTGTTCCTGCCCCCAGCCAGACGACGAACGTAGGGTCGGAGGATCGACAGCGGCGACGTTTTGTTTCCTCTTCTTTTTCTTCGCCTGCTGTCGACCTGGCCGCCATTGCTTCGTCGTCAAGGTAGACCACCGAGCAAGCAAGGAGGAGGCTCACAATGACCATCACCATCACCGCCTTTGAACGGTCACCCGATGGCGGCAAGGGGCTAGCGCGTGATATGCGCGTTCGCTGGGCGCTTGAAGAAGTGGGCCAACCTTACGAGGTTCGCCTGGTTTCGTTCCGTGCGATGAAGGAGCCCGCGCACATCGCGCTTCATCCTTTCGGCCAGATTCCGACGTACGAGGAAGGCGAGCTCGCCCTGTTCGAGAGTGGGGCCATCGTGTTCCATATCGCCGAGCGCCATGCGGGCCTGCTGCCAGCGGATGCGAATGCCCGGGCGCGCGCGATCACATGGATGTTTGCCGCGCTCAGCACGGTGGAGCCGCCGATCCTCGACCTCGTCACCGTGAAGCTGCTCGAGGGCGACAAGCCCTGGCGTGCGCAGCGGCTTCCTCTGGTGGAAGAACGCATTCGCGACCGGCTGGACCAGCTTTCCAGTCGCCTGGGCAATGCCGACTGGTTCGATGGTGCGTTCAGCGCGGGCGACCTGATGATGGTGTCGGTGCTGCTGAGGTTGAAGCCATCGGGCATTCTGGCCGGATATCCGAGTCTGGCTGCCTATGCCGCGCGCGGCGAAGCGCGGCCCGCCTACGAGCGAGCCTTCGACGATCAATTGGCGCTCTACACCGGCAAGCCACCGACCGGCTGATGGCCGGCTAGACTGGGCGCAACCCGGCAGCCGAGCCGGACCGAGAGGAATGTCATGGCGTACGAAGTGGACTTCAACAACGTGTCGACCGTCGGGCTGGAGTCGTCCCCGGTGGCGGACGCCCTTGCGGGCTTGCGCGCCAACGAGGCGCGCTATTTCAAGAACAAGTACAGCCACGTTTTTGTGGTCGAGCCGGCGAGCAACGACGGAAAGACGATCGAGTGGGTTCACCGCATCCTGAAGGAGGAGCGCGACCTCGTCATCCAGTCCCGCCCCCTGGAGGCGACCGCGTTTCAGGTCGAGAACATTCGCATCGCGTACGTGTTCTACGAGAGCGGCCTCTCGATCAACGTGATGTACACGATCGATGACAAGAAGAAGCGGGCCGTCGGATTCAAGCTCTCCGACGGGATGGAAGTCCCGGCGGAGCTCGCGCCACGCTTCAAATTTGCGAAGCAGAAGTCGAAGCTTGCCGGGACCATCCGGGGATCGTTCTTCGTGATCAAGGGCGAGCACTGACGGTAAGATGAACCGAAGCCTTTCAGCCCGGTCAGGCCGCGCGCGCTGTGTAACGCATGCGCTGGGATTCGCTCATGTCGATGATCCCCACCCACGCGAGCAGCCGCATGATCTGGTACGTCGTGTCCACCTCGAACCAGCGGGCCGCGAAGTTCGGGCTCATCGGGTATTTGTGGTGGTTGTTCTGGAACAGCTCACCGCCCGTCAGCAGGTCGATCGGCAGCGTGTTGCGGGACGCGTCGTCCAGATCGAAGTTCCGATAACCGTAGCGGTGCCCGCCCCAATTGACGATCGCGCCGTGCATCGCGCCCATGATCCAGTGCCCCGGCAGCAGGACCCATTGCCACGCCGCCGTCGCGAAAAAATAGTAGAAGGCCGCGAACCCCGCGCCCCACACGATGCGCATCGGCCAGCTCTTCCCCATCCACTCGAGAAAGCGCGACTGCACAACCTGCCCCTCGAAACGCGCCTCGGGCGCTGTCTCGAAATACGCGATCGAATGATAGATGCGCTTCGTCCGGTACATCATCTGGAACAGGCCCGGGACCAGACGCTTGTAGCGCACCGGGGTGTGCGGATCTTTTTCGGCGTCGCTGTATGCGTGATGCATCCGGTGCAGCACCGCGTACCCGCGCGGGTTCAAGTAGCTCGAGTTCTGCGAGATCGCCGTGAGGATGTTGAAGAACCGCTCCCATCGGGGCGACATCGTGAACTGCCGATGCGCCCCGTATCGGTGCAAGAAAAAGCTCTGGCAAAACAGCGACAGCTGCCAATGCACGATGAAAAGCACGACTACGACCATCTGCGCATCATGCCAGGGGTTGGGACGGGGTAGGAAAAATCGCGTCTGCGAGGCGGGGGAACCTGGGCTGAAAGCCGAGGTCTTCGCGGATTCGGCGACCGTCGAGGAGCGCGTCGAAGGCGCGCGCTCCCTCAGCGTTCGAGCCGTCGGGCGGCGGCGCCCCCACGGAGGCGAACAACGTGGCGAGCGCGGGGGCTTCGTCGTCGACCAGATTGGCGTCGCGATTCCGCGTCCCGAGATCCAGCTCGTCGTCCGCTTCGGGCCGTCGACGCGAAGTGGTCTCGACGTACACGCGTTCGGTGCACGGCAGAGGGTGCATCGAAAGGTCATCCGCAACGGGCAGCGGACCGTGACCGCGCGCCTTCACCTGGGCGTGTCGGAGGCGGTGCTCGGCGTCCCTGCCTCCGCCGTGGCCGGGCGCATCGTCGCGCTCGAGGATCTCTGGGGCGACGCCGCGACCCGGCGACTGTGCGCGCGCCTGGCCGACGCGTGCGATACCGTCGATGCGGCTGTAATCCTGGAGAGCGCGATCGCCGAACGTTTGGCGACCGCGGATGGGCGCCACGCCCGCGCGCAGCTCGTTCGCGCTGCCGCCGACCGGCTGACGAGCGCCAACGTGAACGCCGTCGCAATCGACCTGGGTGTGAGCGAGCGGCACCTTCGTCGCGTGTTCCATGAAACCGTCGGCGTGAGCCCAAAGGCATTCGCAAAGCTCGCGCGCTTCCATCGCGCTCTACGCGCCGCGCGCGAGCACGCTCACGCGGGCTGGGCAAGCATCGCCGCCGCTGCCGGCTACTACGACCAGGCGCATCTCATCGCCGACTTCCGCGCGATCGCGGGCGTGACGCCGCGCGCGCTCCTCGGCGAGCTCCGCGTGGGTCCGTCCCTCGGCTGACGCCGCGTGGCCTGAAATGCCTTTACGGACGAGATTGGCGCGCGTTACAACGATAGACGTAACGGGCTGCGCCTGTGGTCGTTGAAGGAGGGTTTCGGGATGGGCTTTTCAGTCGATCGATTCTTTGGGCCGTTGCGGCGTAAAGTCGCGTGCGCTGGATTTCTCGGAGCGCTTGTCGCGCTTGTCGCGTTGTGCCCCGGACGCGCGGATGCGCAAACAGCCAATCCGCCGCCCAACTGGTTGGCCGAGCTACCGTCGGCCGAGAAGGTGAAGGCGTTCGAAGTCCAGGCGAAGGAAGAGGTCGCTCCCTAAGCGAGGTCCATCACCATGACCGACGCGGTCGCGGGGCAAAGCGACGCGAACTCTGTCGTCGCGCGGATGGCTTCTGGCACGATGTCACGCGGGACTCGCTGGAATCCCCATCTCGAGAACAGCGCTTCGGCTGTCGTCGTGAGGAGGTAGAGCCTACGAATCCCCTGCTGGAGGGCCTGCTCGTGAATGCGGGTCCAGAGGGCGTGCCCGAGCCGGCGGCCACGCAGCTCAGGCGCGACGGCCAGCGATCGCAACAGGCCGAGGGCACCCTTGACCTCGAGACCGACGCTACCCGCCAGTTGATCGCCGAGGCGGCACACGACGAAGTGCTGCAACTGGAGGGGCCCCAGAATCCTCCGCGGGAAGCTCGCAGCGTTCGAGGAGCGCCCGGACATCGAGCAAGTCGGCTGCAACCGCGGGCGCGAAGCTGATGTCGTCCATGAGGGATCCTCCGTCGACGGGATACCTTGCTTCAGCTCCGTGCGTCGCGCCAGAGATCCCGACCAGGTCGATTTCCGGCGTCTTTTGCCCCGAGTCTCCGTCTTCCACAATAGGAGGGATCGAATGAGCGACTTCGACGGAGAGAAGGTCCGGACGGCCGTGCGCGAGCACTACGGCAAGGTGGCCGAGCTTCAGGAGCCTGGGTGCGCGCCGGGCTGTTGCGGCTCGGGCCCACAGTCGAGCCTGAGGCTCGGGTATTCGGAAGAGGACCTGGCCGCGCTGCCGGCTGGCGCCGACCTGGGGCTCGGTTGCGGCAACCCGCAAGCGATCGCGAACCTCCGGTCGGGCGACACGGTCGTGGACCTTGGTAGTGGTGCCGGGTTCGACTGCTTCCTGGCCGCGCGGAAAGTCGGACCGTCGGGCAAGGTGATCGGCGTCGACATGACGGCCAGCATGGTGACGAAGGCCCGCGAAAACGCACGCCGCGCGAATGTGGAGGGCGTCGAGTTCCGCCTGGGCGAGATCGAGCACCTTCCCGTCGCCGATGCGTGCGCGGATGTCATCCTCTCGAACTGCGTCATCAACCTGGTCCCCGACAAGAAGGCGGCATTCGGTGAGGCATTCCGGGTCTTGAAGCCCGGCGGACGCCTCGCGATCTCCGACGTCGTCACGACCGCGCCGCTTCCGGACGCGCTGCAACAGCAGGTGGCGGCGTTGACTGGCTGTGTCTCGGGAGCGTTGTCCGCGGACGATCTTCGTGCCACCCTTTTGGAAGTGGGGTTCGGGGCAGTGAAGATCGACGTCAAGCCGGAGAGCCGGGAGTTCATCCGCGACTGGATTCCGGGGTCCGGTTCGGAGAACTACATCGCATCAGCGACGATCGAAGCGGTGAAGCCGAAGGCCGAGTCCTGCTGCGGTCCCGACTGCTGCGCCAGCTGAGGAGGTCCCTTGATCGAGGCGAACGCACGCGGCGCTTGGTCGGAGGTGGAGAAGCACCTCCGGCCGTTCGTCGCCCGTCGTGTCGATGATCCGGCCGACGTCGGCGACGTCCTGCAGGAGATCTACCTGCGCGTGCAGGCAGGGCTGCCCGAGCTTCGCGACAGCGAGCGGTTCGGCCCCTGGGTGTATCGCGTGGCGCGCAACGCCCTCGCCGACCACGTCCGGACCCGTGCTCGGCATCATCCCGCTGGCGCGGGGGAGGTGCGCGCGCGGGACGCAGAGGCCGCCGCCCCGGGCCCCGAGCCCGACGCCGAGCGCGAGCTTGCGAGCTACCTGGCGACCTTCGTAGCAGCCTTGTCATCCCCCTACCGCGAGGCGCTCGTGCTCACCGAGCTTCAGGAGATGAATCACAAGGACGCGGCTCAGATGCTCGGCATCTCCCTGCCCGCGATGAAGGCTCGCGTGCGACGAGGACGACAACAGATCCGGCAGATGCTCGAGGCCTGCTGCGACATCGCGCTCGACGCCCGTGGGCACGTCCTCTCCTATGACCGACGCCCGAACGGAACGGTTCCGAAAGACTGTTGCGCCGACGACAACGGCTGCAAGTGCTAGTCGGGGCTAGCGCGTGATTTGCGCGTTCGCTGGGCGCTTGAAGAAGTGGGCCAACCCTACGAGGTTCGCCTGGTTTCGTTCCGTGCGATGAAGGAGCCCGGGCGCGCGCCATCACATGGATGTTTGCCGCGCGCAACACCGTGGAGCCGCCGATCCTCGACCTCGTCACCGCGAAGCTACCCGAGGGCGACAAGCCCTGGCGGCTGCGACCGTGACGGCAGGAGGTGGCAGCGGCTTCGTCCTCACCGCTTTGGCAGCGACGCTTCGTCGCCGCATCTGGCTCCGAGACCTGGCACGCTCGACGCGATGACCTTGCCGGCGCCGACGGCCAGGCACCGCATCTTGTCCCAGGGGCCGAGGGGGGAGGCCCAGATCACCCTCAGCAGGTGCACGTGCTCGGCCCGGTTCCAGGCTGCGCGCGAGCCCGCGAACACGCTCTTCTGTTCGGGGGACAGGCTGCGCGAGTTCTCGTTGTGCTCCCGCTTGTTGAAGAGGATCTCCGACGTCTGCGCGAACTTTCCGTAGAGGGCCATCTCGGCGAGGAAGGCTCGATCGGCGGTGTAGGCGGCGCCAAAGCCCGCGCTCCTTCGCAGCACGCTCATGCGCAGCAAGCCGAGCGCGAAGTGGCAGGTGACGGCCTGGCGCAGCACCGCGTGGAAGCGCTGCACCGGGTCGTCGCCGACGGCGTAGTTGTCGTCGGGGGGCTCGATGGCGGTCCGCCGGGTCCGATCCGTCAACCGGCGCGTCACGGGATCGTAGGATAGCGGAGCGCCGTCTCCGTCGATGTAGCGGATGCCGCTGTGCGCGACCGAGATGGTCGGGTCGCTGTCGAGGATGGCGACCATCCGTTCGATGTAGGTCGGCTCGAGGACATCGTCGTCGGCGCCCAGCTTGAAGTAGACGCCGGAGGCCAGCTTCATCGTCAAGTTGTAGTTGCGGTTGGCGCCGATGTTTTGAGGATTGCGGAAGTAGCGCACGCGGCGGTCGCGGGCGGCCAACGACAGCGCGATCTCGGCGGTTCGATCGGTCGAGGCGTTGTCGCACACCACGATCTCGAAGTCGGTGAACGTCTGGCCGAGGATCGACTCGAAGCTCTCCCTCAAGTAGCGTTCGCCGTTACGGACCGGCAACCCAATCGATACTTTCGGCATCACCTCTCTCCCCCGGCGCGTGCCGCGTCAGGCGGGCGCGCTGATTCGGTCCGGGTCGGCGATCGGCTCGTCCCCCGCTGCGTAGACCGCTCCATAGCCCTGTCGTCCGTCGGCGAACGGCGCAGGCACGCCGTTGATGATGATGCCGTGACGCGCGTCGAGCCGGGCGAAACGTTGGAGGTGAGCCCCGGCTGCTTCGCGAAGGCTGTTTCCAATTCGTAGAATCGTCAGGACCCAATCGGCGTGCGCCGAAATGACCAGGGCGTCGACGACCAATGGGAACGGAGGCGAGTCGATGACGACAAAATCATAGCTGGCGCGCAGGTAGTTCAGCAGTTGACCAAACGAGGGCCCCGACAGCAGCTCGGCTGGGCCGGCGGCGGGAGCGCCCGCCGGGATCGCTTCGAATGTGGTGCCCGCCATGGCCGGGCTCTTGCTCGCGTCGTCGGACATGAGTCGCAGGACCTCGCTCCAGTGGCAACGCCCGGCGAGCACGTCGCTGAGCCCCCGCCCGCCGCCGTCGTTCCTGCCCGGGTCGCCCGCGTACCGGCGCATGTCGGCGTCGATCAGAACGACATGCTTGCCGTCCGCGGCCAGCGCCGCAGCCAGCGCGCGCGCGCATACGGTCTTGCCGTCGCCGGGGCTCGCCGAGGAAACCAGGAGCACCTTTGGTGATTGACCCGAGCCGGCCAGATAGAGGTTGGTGCGCAGATGGCGAAACGCTTCGGCGAACGCCGTGTGTGGCGCGAACGCTGCCGGCGCGACCTCCCGAGACTGGGGAACCACCGCCAGGATCGATGCCGCCCGATCGCTGGGCTGGTCTGCCAGCCGGCGAACGAGCTCGCGTTCGCTCTGAAACGTCGGCGCCAGCAATCGGCGAACCAGGACCACCAGCGCCCCCGCCAGCAAGCCCAGCAGCGTCGCCGCGATCAAACGAATCGCAAGAACGGGTGAGTCCTCACGATACGGGATGAGCGCGGCATCGAGAACCCGGTTGCGCGACATCGTCGATGCCTTGGTCACCGCCACCTGTTGCTGGCGCTCGAGCAGGAACGAGTACATCTTGTTCAGCACCTCGGCGCTTCGGGTCAGCTGTGCCAGATCGAGCTCGGCGCCGGGCACCGTCCGCAGCTTCCTTTCGAACTGCGCGATCATCTGCCCCAGCGAATCCAGCTGGTGTTGCGCGCGCATCGATCGACCGAGCACGTAATCCTTGACCATCTTGAGCTGACCGTCGACCTGAGCCTGCTGCTCCCGGGCCGCGGGAGCGTCAGTGGTGAATCGTTCCTCGATCTTGCGTAGCTCCTGTTGCGCGATCGCCAGGTTGTTACTGAGACCGGCCAGCACGGGATCGTCGGTCTCACCCACGAGATATTGTTCGATGGGCCGGTGCTCCTGCTTGAGGAGGTCCTGGACCTGGGCAAATGCCGCCACTTTCAGCTGGGCGGCCATGCGTTGCTCCTCGTACTTTCCAAGCTGCTCGACCATCCCCTTGGATTCGTCGCTCAAGCCGACCACGTTCGAGCCCTTCTTGTAGTCGGCGAGCTTTCTCTCGGCGTCGTCGAGCGCTTCCTTCATTCCGCGCACCTGCCCTGTCACGAACGACTCGGCGCGGGTCGCCTCTTCGGTCCTCCAGGATTGTCGGCGGTCGAGATAGACGCGCATCAACGCGTCGACGAATCGGGCGGCCCTGAGCGGCGACGAATCGACGAAATCGAGCGCGACCACCTTGACCGCGTCGCCGGGAGCGGTGACTTTGGGAACCGAGATGGTCAACGCCTTGGTCACCTGGTCCACGACCCGATCGACGGGGCTCACGATGAGCGTGTAGATCGCCCCGACCGGCGGCGCTCCGGCCGATCCCGGATCGATCTTCAGGGTCAGACCACCGGCGCGAAACTCCCGGCCCAACGCGCCGGTGCCCAGCGGCTCGCCGCCACGCCAGATCTCGTAGGCGTCGCCCGCGAGCATGCGAAACCGGTACTCGTCGATGCCGTCGGATTCGGAGACGGCGGCGTTGCTGACCGCAAGGTGCGCCGCGCCGCCGTCGAGCCATCGCGGATCACGGCGCGACAACCGCCAGCGCCAGTAGCGCAGCGGGCCCACGCCGGCGGGAGCGACAGCGACGTTGAGACCCGACTCGAGGACCGCTCGATGAATCAGATCCTGACTGCGCAGAATCTCGATCTCGGTACCTACGTCTCCGCTTTCACCGCTCATGAAGTCCCACTGCCCCGGCGCGGGCAGCCGCGCTGGCGCACGGTCCTGCAGCTCACCGAGATACAGACTACCCCTGGTCCGAAAGCTCATACGTGAAGCGAGCGTTGCGACGGACACCAGTGACAGTGTCAAGACCACGCTGCCGATGATCAGCCGCCGGTTTTGCCGGAGCAGCTGCCAGATCTCGACGAGATCCAGACGATCGATGTGTCGTTTTGCGCGATCCCCATTACCTTCGAACATGTCCCTCGACCCCCTCTATTGCGACAGGAACTTGATCTGAACGAACGGGTTCAATAGACCCGAGACCGTCTCGAGCGTCGGCAGAATCTGCTGCAACGCCTCATTCCAACTGGTAACGGCCGTCTCGGGAACGAAGACGATGTCCCCGGGCGACAACAAGAATGATCCCGCTTGGCCGCGCAGGATCTTGTCGACGTCGATCACGAAGAATTGCCCGCGATCCGCTTCACTGCGGATCACGCGCACTGCGGAGAGGCGCCCCTGCGCCCGCTCGCGAAACCCGGTGCCGGATTGGGCGAGCGCCTGGAGGATGTCGAGCCGCCCGTTGACGAACGGCACGGCGCCACCGTGCGCGTTGCTGCCGGCGGCGCCGGCAAAAACGAAGGCCTGCTCGCTGAGATTATCGGGGACGAAGATCGTGTCTCCGCCCCGCATTCGAATGTTCTGCCGCATGTCCCCGTCGCGCAGCAGGCGGCGGAAGTTCACCGGCAGCCGCTTCCCGTTCCGCGACACATAGGCGCCGGCCAGGCTGGCCTTGTCCAGGATGATGCTTTCTCCGAGTGTCAGGGCCTCGAGCAGGCGCATCGGCCGGTCGGCGAACTTCAGGCCCGGCGCGACGAACTGGCCCAGCAGGTAGTAGCGGATACTGCCGTTGAAGAGCACCTGCACGGTCACCTTGGGTTCTTTTACGTAGCGGGCCAGCTCCTGTTCGAGGTAGCCGCGCAGCTCCTCCGAGGTCTTGCCCGCGACGCGGACTGACCCGATCAGGGGAAACTGGATCGTGCCGTCATTGTCGACGTAGAGCCCTGCGGTCCGCCCGGTGGGCGAGGGCGCGGCCGCCAAGCTCCCCGCGTAGGTCGCGATGGCCAGCTCGGGGTGGTTGTAGACGGCGACCAGCAGGGAGTCCCCCGGTCCGACGCGATACGGCTGACCGTCCTCCTCACCCGTCGCGGCGTCGAGCAACCGTGGGTCGAGCGATTCGTCGGCACGCGACACCACCGGCGAGGGCAAGACCTGCGAGACGAGCACTGGATGAACGTCGCGCGCAGAGCATCCGGCGCAGGCCGCCAGTACAAACGTCGCGACCGCTGCTGCAGACACTGAATCGCCATTGGGCGAAGCGTAAAAAGCAAAGCGCTCGAGCACAGCGGGAGAAACATAGTCCGTGGCGTCGGGCCGGCAACGGTCTTTGCGCAGGCTGTTCGCGAATTAACGCGCCGGAAATAGTAATTTGCAGTGGATTACATCGCGCGCATCAAGAGTCGGTTACTTCTTCGTCAAACAACCAAAACGCGGCCAGCGAAGCTTGACGACCTCCGTTCCCGATCCAATTCTTTTCATCCTAAGCAGGACCGAGGATCGCACTCAGATCGACGGCAACGCGATGGCGCACCGGCGACGGCGATCGTGTCGGGGGTTCGAAACGAGGAGGGTCGGGTATGTTTGCGCAGTATCGGTTTACCGTGGCGGGGCTGGCGCGTTTGCTCGACGTTGCGGTCATTGGTTCGATCTGGCTCGTGTCCTTTTGGCTTCGATTTCACGCGCCGATCATCGAGGTCACCAAGGGCTTTCCGCCGTTCTCGACCTATGCGGCGCTGACGCCTTTGGTCGTGGTGCTCTGGTCGATCGCCCTGAACGCCCAGGGCGTGTACCGGCCCCACTCCCTTCCGCACACGCGCACCGAGATCGTGATGCTGGCCAAGGCGCATTGTGCCGCGCTGCTCTGCTTCACGGCGCTGACCTATGTCTTCAGCGAGTACCGGTACTCGCGCGGCGTGCTGATCTACTTCGGCGTGCTGGGCAGCATCGGCCTGCTGCTCAGCCGCCCAGCGCTCCATTCCCTGTTCCGGCTGCTTCACCGAAAGGGCATCCGAACCCAGAATGTCCTGCTCATCGGACAAGGGCGCGCCTTGGACCTGCTGATCGATCGCATCGCCCGGTTTCCCGAGCTCGGGTTGAACATCGTCGGCGTTCTGCTCCCGCCCGGCGCGGAGACGGCGCCGGCGGGCGGTCACCCCGTGCTGGGGCACCTCGATGACGCCACACGCGTGGTGCGCGAGACACAGGCCCACAAGGTCCTCATCGCGCTCGGGCGCCAGCAGTGGGCAGACCTGGAACGGGTTCTGAACAGCATTCAGGACGAGTCCGTCGACATTCAGATCGTCCCCGACCTCCATGAGTTCGCGACGCTGGGTTGTGCCGTCGAGGACTTCGATGGTGTGCCGGTCGTCAGCCTCAACGAGTCACCCCTGCTGGGCTGGCGGGCGATCACGAAGCGCGTGACCGACTTCACCTTTGCCGCGCTCGCGCTGATGTTGGGCGCTCCGGTCTTCGCGCTGGTCGCGCTCGCCGTGAAGGTGACCTCGCCCGGCCCGGTCTTCTACAGCCAGGAACGGGTCGGCCTGGATGGGCGCCGCTTCAAGATGTACAAGTTCCGGTCGATGCGCGTCGACGCCGAAGCGCAAAGCGGCGCGGTCTGGGCCAAGGTCGGCGACGATCGCCGGACGCCGATCGGCGCCCTGCTGCGTGCGACCAGCCTCGACGAGATTCCCCAGTTCTGGAACGTCCTGGTGGGCCACATGTCCCTGGTCGGACCGCGCCCGGAGCGGCCCGTATTCGTGGATCAGTTCCGCCACAAGATCTCGCACTACATGCTCAGGCACCGTGTGAAGGCGGGCGTCACCGGATGGGCGCAGGTCAACGGGTGGCGCGGAGACACCTCGCTCGACGAGCGGATCCTCTGCGATCTCTACTACATCCGGCATTGGTCCTATCTCTTCGATCTCAAGATTCTCCTTCTCACCATCTGGAAAGGCTTCGTGAACAAAAATGCTTACTGATGAGCGCGCCGGCGCACCGCGCTTGCTGGTCGCGATCCCCGCCCTGAACGAAGCCCGTCACATCGAACGTGTCCTGCGCGACCTGCTGGCCGGTACCGCTGAGCTACCGGACGCTCGCATCGTGGTCGTCGACGGCGGTAGCACGGATGGTACGGTCGACATCGTCGGCGCGATCGCCCGCGAGCACCCGCAGGTGTCGCTGCTACGTAACCCGGCCCGCATCCAGAGCGCCGCGATCAACCTGGCGGCACGCCATTTCGGTCGCGACGCCGAGGTTCTGATCCGCTGCGATGCGCACGCATCCTATCCACCGGACTTCTGCCGCCGCCTGGTCGAGACCCTCGAACGTCTCGAAGCCGATGCGGTCGTCGTCCCGATGGACTCCTTTGGTGATGGCGGACTGCAGCGCGCGATCGCCTGGGTCTCGAACACGCCGATCGGCACCGGCGGCGCCGCGCACCGTGCGGGGCGGCGCAGCGGCTTCGTGGATCACGGTCATCATGCGGCGTTTCGCATGGACCGGTTTTGCCGCGCCGGCGGCTATGACGAAACCTTCAGCCACAACGAAGACGCCGAGCTCGATTGCCGGCAGCGCGCCCTGGGTGCCAAGGTCTATCTCGACGCCGAGATCCGGGTCGGCTATCGACCGCGCGGAACCCTCGGCGGTCTTTGGACGCAGTACTTTCGCTACGGCGTCGGTCGGTCTCGCACGGCGCGCCGCCATCCGGGCTCCCTGCGCCTGCGCCAGCTCGCGGTTCCGGTGCACGTGATCGTGTCGGCGCTGGCGCTGGGAATCAGCCCGTGGTTTCCGGCGGCGCTGGTGTGGCCCGGATTCTACCTGATGGTTCTGGCCGGCACGTCGGTGGCGCTGGCGGTCCGGCACCGTTCGGTGTCGGGTCTCTGGGCCGGCCCGGCCGCCGCCGTCATGCATACCGCCTGGGCGTTCGGATTCCTTTCTGGTCTGGTCACCCGTCGCGAGCCGAGGTGGCGCACCTCGATGACGACCCCACTCTGGGCGGAGGCGACATCGTGAGCGACACGCTGCCCGCCTCCGCGCCGTTGCGGGCGCTGCTGGTCGACCCGTCGCTGTTCACGGGACCCTACGATGCGGCGCTGACCGAAGGTCTGGTCGCCGCGGGCGTCGCACCAACCTGGGCGGTCCGTCCCACGCGCGACGGGGATCGACAGGAGATCGCCAGCGACTACGCCGACCCATTCTTCTACCGGCGCGTCGACGGGATGACGTTTCTGCCCAGCCCCCTGCGGGCGGCCGCCAAGGGCCTCGCGCACGCGCTCGGCCTCGCGCGGCTGGTGCTGCGGGTCCTGGCGCGCAAACCCGACGTCGTCCACTTTCAATGGTTGGTGGTGCCGCCGCTCGACGCGCTGGCGATCCGGGTCATCGCGCTGCGCTGCCCGGTCGTGTTCACGGTGCACGACACCGTGCCGTTCAACGGCGAGCATCTGTCGTTCCTGCAGAATCTGGCGTTCGACCTGCCGATCCGTCTCAGCGACCGGGTGATCGTTCATACCGACGCCGGATTGCGCCGGCTCGTCGACCGCGGCGTGCCGCGCGACAAGCTCACCGTCATCCCCCACGGTCCATTGCGACTCCATGCGGCCGCTTCCGGCGCGCCGGGCGTTGGAACGCGTGACCCACGCCGCACCTTCGTGCTCTTCGGCGAGATCAAACACTACAAGGGTGCCGACGTCCTGATCGAAGCGGTCGGCCGCCTGTCCCCGTCGCTGCGGGCGCGCGGGCGCTTCATCATCGCCGGCCGGCCGCGCATGGATCTCATGCCGCTCCTGAGCCGGATCGAAGCGCTGGGCTTGCAGGACACCATCGAGATCCGCGCACGCCGGCTCTCGGAGACCGAGATGGCGGATCTCTTCGCCGAGACCGACTGCTTCGTCTTTCCCTATCGCCAGATCGACGCGAGCGGCGTCTATTTCCTCACCAAGGCGCTGCACAAGTGGACGATCGCCTCTCGCGTCGGGATCTTCGCCGAGGACTTCGACGACGGAGCGCAAGGGAGCTTGATCGGGCCCGAGGATCCGCAAGCGCTGGCCGACGCAATCGCCCGCGCCATCACCGACGACCCCAAGCCGACGTCGATGCCGCCCAGCTGCGCATGGCTCGACATCGGACGCGCCACGCGCGCGGTCTATCAGCAGGCGAAGGCCCGTGCCTGAAGCGCTCCGGAGAAATCCGCGGGCACGGGTGGCAGTCCTGGCGGCGGCCGCGATGCTGCTCGCGTCCGCCGTCGCGACCGGCGATGCCATCGCCGCGGCCGCGCCGGTCGGGTTCGCGGCGTCGGATGGCTATCGCTTGGTGAAAGACTGGGACTTCGCCCGCGTCGTGCGAGACGACGGCAGCCTTCGCCGCGAGTTCGCCACGCGCTACATCTACGCCGGCGGCTCGCTGGACCATTTGAACGACGAATGGAGCCGCTACAGCGATCGCGACAACCACGTCTTCACAGCGCGTGGCCTGTCGCTGGTGGCCCGCGTGGGCGGCAAGCTGGGCCCGGGCGCGATCGAGAGCGGCATGCTGCGCTCGCGCTGGAGCGGCGAATATGGCGTCTTCGAGATCCGCATGAAGATCCCGCACGGCCGCGGGATGTGGCCGGCATTCTGGCTGAATCCCCAGGACCAGAAATGGCCACCCGAGATCGACGTGGTCGAGATCGTCAACAACGGGCGCGACGACACCCGGCGCAGCTTTCACTTCCTGCATCCCGATGGCACCTTGGTGCCCGGCAGGACGACTCGGCTGAACCACGACCAGGCCTTCGAGCCTGGGGTCGACTACGCGGATGGTTTCCATGTGTTTGCCGTGGAGTGGACACCAGAGCGCGTTCGCCACCTGGTCGACGGGCGGGTGGTCGCGGATCGCGCCTACCGCTGGGTGCACGACGATGGCAGTGGCGGGGGGGCGGCGCATGTGCTGGTGAACCTGGCGGTGGGTGGGACGTGGCCGGGGCCGGCCGAGCGTTCGTCCGACTTTCCCGCGTCGCTGGAGATCGAATACGTCCGCGTCTGGCAGCGGGCCCCATCTCCATCTCGCCCATGATCGGCACTTCACAGATCGGCAAGCCACAGATGGCGGCCGTGATTCCGCTGCGGAACGCGTGGAGACCGGCACTGCGCCGCCGCGGCGTCATCGACGGCGCGGCGCTCACCCGGGGCACCTGGTTCGTGCTGCTCATCGCGATCACGGTGCTACAGCGGTTTGGCCTCAACTTCGGCAGCTATTCATTGAACGCGGGCCTGCCCGCCGTCTATGGGTTGTTGGTCGTCGCCGCGTTCTCCGGCGTTCTCGTCGTGTCGCGGGCGCGATTGGTCCTGTTCACGATTTGCGCCGGGCTGGCGATGCTGAGCACGCTCGCCAACGAGACGACCGCGTCCGGATCGTCGCTGCTGCTGTTGCTGGCGATCTACCTGCCGTTCGTCTTCGTGCTTTCGCCCCGCACTGACCTCACGCGCGAACGCGTGACGCAGGCGTTCTCCAACCTGGCGCTCGTCTGCGCCATCGCCGGCATCGCGCAGTTCTACGCGCAATTCGTCGTGCACGCCGACTGGCTGTTTGATTTCACCCGGTTCGTTCCGGTGGCTCTGCGTGGACCCGAGGGATTCAACACCGCGATCCCGATCGGCGTTCTCTACAAATCGAACGGATTCCTCTTCCGCGAGCCGTCCGGGTTCTCTTTCATGATGGCGCTCGCATTGATGGTCGAGTGTCTTGCGCGTCGTCGTGCGTGGCGCATCGCGTGCTTCGTCCTCGCGCTCTTGCTCTCTTACTCGGGCACCGGATTGCTGGCGCTGATCATCGGGATGCTTCTTCCACCCAGTCGGAAGACGCTGGCGCGCGCGGTGCTGGCACTGGGTGCGGCGGGGCTGCTTTTCTGGTTGCTCGACGACGCCCTCAACCTGTCGTTCACGCTGAACCGCCTCGGTGAGTTCGACTCGGAACGCAGCAGCGGGTACATCCGGTACATCGCACCGCTGCGCCTGCTGGCGGACGGCGTGCGCGCCGACCCCGCGAGCCTGTGGCTGGGTCACGGACCGGGAACGATCTTTCGCGCGCAGACCGGCTACGAATTCCACGATCCCACGTGGGCCAAGCTGATCTTCGAGTACGGTGTGCTCGGCTTCGTCGCCTTCGTGAGCCTCTTTGCGTCGATCCTGGTCACGCTCGAGGCGCCGGCTCGAATTCGCATCATGCTATTTGCAGCCTGGTTGGTGATGGGTGGGCATCTGCTCTCGCCCGAACAGAACTTTCTCACGCTCGCGCTGGTCGGCTTGGTGCCGGACGGCGTCAGTCCGTCCTTCGAAAGGTCGACATGAGCCCCGCGCCTGCGTCGCTACCGCGCATCAGTGTCGTCGTCACCTGCTTCAACTACGCTCACTATGTGGCGGGTGCGATCGAATCGGCGCTGTCACAGTCCTACGCGAACAAGGAAGTCGTCGTCGTCAATGACGGGTCGACCGATGATTCCCTGCGCGTCATCGAACGTTACGGCGCTCGCATCACGATCGTCGATCAAACCAATCAAGGCTCGGTCGCCGCGTACAACCATGGCTTCGCGGCGACCCGCGGCGATCTGGTCATCTTTCTCGACGCCGACGACTGGTTGGCACCCGGCGCGCTGGCCGAGGTGGCGGCAGCCTGGCGCCCGGGATGCGCCAAGGTCCAATACGATCTCGGTATCATGGACGCGAAGGGCGACGATCTGGGTCGCCGCTTCTGCAACTTCGACGCCGGCTACGACGCCGGCCGCGTACGCCTGTCCTTTCTGGCCACGGGGACTTACCGCTGGCCAGTGACGGCCGGCAATGCCTACGCGCGCTGGTTCGCCGCGCCGATCTTCCCCCTGCGCATCGACCACGGGCCGGATGGAACGCTCAACACGGTCGCCCCGGTTTATGGCGAGGTCGTGACGATTCCGCGCGTCCTCGGATGGTATCGGATCCACGGCGCCAACATGTGGACCAGCGACGGCCTCGACCAATCACGACTGCCCTATCGCATCGAACATCGGCGCCGCGAGATCGCGTTCATGCGCGCGCACGCCGCGCGAAACGGCGTCGCGCTGCCCACGGACGATGTGCTCGACCACGAGCTGCCATTCCTGAACTACCGCCTGATGGCGCTGAAGCTGGGCATGGACTACGACGGTCGCTCCCGCGACTCCGTCGCGCGCTTGCTGCGCTGCGCTCGCCGCGCCGTGGTAGCGGAGCGTCTACCGCCCCGGCTGGCCGCAGCGCATGTCGCGTGGTTTCACACGCTGGCGGCCGCGCCGGCGCGAGTGGCTCCGACCTTGATTCGGCTGCGCTTCGGTCGTGGCGCATTCCTGGCGCCGGCACGGCGCGCGGCCGCCCGGTGGCGTGACTGGCGCGCGGCTCCCGGAGCCGCGTCGTGAGCGATGTCGTCGGCCAGGGTGCTGGAAGCACTCCCCTGATCCGCGCCAAGGCCGCGCAATCCGCTCTCTGGAGCGCGGCTGAGAACGGCGGCCTGGCGCTGGTCTCGTTCGGATCACTGGTGGTCTACGCGCGCTTTCTTTCGGCCGCCGACTTCGGCGTCTTCTCGATCACGCTGGCCTTGGTCGAGCTGCTCGACGTCCTGGTGAGCATGCTGTTTCACGACGCCTTGGTGCAAAGCGCCGAGGTCACGTCGCTGCACCTCGACACCGCTTTCACGTTCACGATGCTGCTAGGCTTGGCGCTGTTCGGGCTTTGCGCAGTCGCGGCACCGGGCTTTGCCAATCTGGTTCACAGCCCGCAAGCCGCCGGACTCCTGACCTGGACGGCGCTCCGCTTTCCGTGCACGGCGCTGGGCGCGATCATCGTCGCGCAGCAACGTCGCGAGCTGGAGTTTCGGTTGCTGGCGTTGCGGTCGTTGTTTGGGCGGCTGACGGGCGCCGGTGTCGGCATCGCGTTCGTGCTCGGTGGCGCCGGCATCTGGGGTCTGGTGGCGCAGCAAGTCTTGATCGCGCTGGTCGGGTCGCTGGTGCTCTGGCTGACTGCCGAGCGCCGCCCTCGCTTGCGCTTTCAGATGGCGCCGCTGCGGCCGCTGCTCGGATTCGGCGCCTATGCGGTCGGTGCGCTCTTTCTGGCGTTCGCGGTCAAGCGGCTGTTCACGATCTTCGCCGGCGTGTTGCTGGGTAACGAGCGCGCCGGTTATCTGAACATGGCGTTCCGCGCCGTCGACGTGCTCTGGGCGATCGCGGCGACCGCCGTCACGCAGGTGGCGTTGCCGGTCTTGGCGCGCCTGCAATCCGACCCTGAGCGGCGGCGCCGCGCCTATCGCGCCGCGGTCGAGCTCACCTGTCTTTGTCTCTATCCGTGCTTCTTCGGCATCGCATTGCTGGCGCCCGAGGTCGTGGAGCTGCTGTTCGGAGCACGATGGCGGGCCATCAATCCGTTGGTGACTGCGCTGGCGCTGCTGACGATCATTCAGGCGCCGCGCCTGATGATGACGCCGATGCTGACGGCGATGGGCCATCCCCGGGAGCCTCTGATCGGCCTGGGGGTCGAGCTGCTGGTGGTCGTCGGCGTGTTGGTGCCCGCTGCGCTGGTGCCCGTGCTGTCGCTGTCGGCGGCGATTGGCGTCTGGATTCTGCGTGAGGTCGCTTCGGCTCCGGTGATGATCCGCCGGCTCGAACGTGCGACCGGGATCGGGGTCGTCGAGCAGCTCGCGGGCACGGGCGTGCCCTTGCTGGCTTCTGCGGCGATGTCCGCGGTGTTGCTTGCGCTCCGCCATTTCCTGCCGGTCAGCCTGGGTGCCGCCGCGCGCGCCGCCGTCATGCTGCCTGCCGGCGCCGCCACCTTTCTGGTGGCGTTGTGGTCGGTCGCACCGCAAACCGTTCGCAGCGCGGTCGGCTTCTTTTCGTCGGTGACCGTCTCGGCGCCTGCCGCAAACGCCGCGCCAACGCCTTCGATCGCCGAACGACCATGATGTCGGATCCGCTGCGCATCTCGGTGGTGATCGCCAACTGGAACTACGCCGCATTCGTCGGCGCCGCGATCGACAGCGCGCTGGCGCTGGACTGGCCCACCGTCGAGGTGATCGTGGTCGACGACGGTTCGACGGACGACTCGCGCGCGATCATCGCTGGCTATGGCGACCGCATCCAGGCGATCTTTCAAGCCAACGCCGGCCAGCGCGCCGCGTGCAACGTCGGGTTCGCGCGCGCGACCGGCGACGTCGTGATCTTCCTCGATGCCGACGACCTGCTGGACCCGACGCTGGTTCACGAGATCGCAGCCGTGTGGCGCCCGGGGATCAGCAAGGTCCAGTTCCAGATGAAGATCGTCGACGCGCAGGGACGGCCCACGGGCGCGACCTTCCCGCACTTCCCTTTCGTTCCAACGCCGCAGCAGATTCGCGCCTGGGCCCTCGGCGCCGGCGCCTATCCGACGCCGGTCGGATCGGGCAATGCCTACGCGAGGGCGTTCCTGGAGCGGATCTTTCCACTCGAAGGCAGCGAGCCCGCGAGCGATTCGTACTGTCTGGCGGCCGCCCCCTTGCTCGGCGACGTGGTGACCGTGGCCAAACCGCTGGTGAGCTATCGCGTCCACGGCCGCAACGACGGCGCGATGTCGGCGTTGGAGGCCGAGCGATTCGCGCGCGAGCTGGCGCGCGCGCAATGGCGGTTCGCCTATGCGCAGGGGATTGCGCGGATGAACGGCCTGTCGATGCCCGATCGGGTCTTTCGACACAGCTTGGCGACATTGCCCTATCGACTGGCGTCGCTACGGCTGGACCCGGACCGACACCCGATCCCCGGCGACAGGCTGTCGGCGATCGTCGCCAACACGATCGAAGCGGCTTTCGTGCCGCAGGGACGCGCGCTGACGGCGCGCGCGGCGCTCGTGGCCTGGACGGTGCTGGTGGCCGCGTTGCCCCGCAGCGTGAGCGCGCCGCTGGTGCTCTGGCGATTCGCCTCGCCGAGCCGACCAAGGGCGTTGCAGTGGGCGCTATCGCTGTTCACGCCGCAGTACGGGACGCGGGCCGTCTGAAAAGCTCATCCGTGGCGCGCTGAGCGCGCCTTGAACGAGCTCGTGTGCTCATCAGCGCACTTACGTCCACCCGCCTGCAATCGAATTGACGTGGAGTCAATCGACGCGTCGTTTTTTGTTTCAAGCTCGGCCGAGCTTCCTATAAGGTGACGCGGAAGGATTAAAGCCGCTCCGGCGCGTGCCGATGTCGCTGCGATGTCGAGACACGTCGAAGTCAGACGAGACGTTCCCCCGTCGCTCGTAATGCCAGTGGCTCGAGGTCACGGCGTCGCGGTCTCGGTCGCTTCGTCTGTTCAATCAACCGGTCAACAAATGGTTGTGAGCAAGTTGAACAAGTCGTTGTACAGCCCCGCCCGCAGAATCACTCTGGGGCTTGTCCTCGTGGCCATGTGCGCGCTTCCGATGTCGTGCGGTCTGCTGGAGGGGCGCATCGGTCCCCCGCTTTACGAAGACGCCGGCCCGCACTCCGGTACTGGTGGGATGCTGGCTCGCGACGCCGGCACCAACCCTGCCACGGGCGGCGCGCCGGCGCACGACGCGGGCGCGGGCGGCGCGCCGGCGCGGGATGCGGCGGTCGACAGCGGCGCAGGCGGCGCCGGGGTCAGTGACGCTGCCTCCGATCTCGGCGACATCAGCGGCTACACGCTGGTGTTCAGCGACGAGTTCAACGGCACGGCCCTCGACCGCAGCAAATGGTGCACGCGCTACGTGTACGGCGGGGGCGCTCCGTTGCAGATCCCCGACACCGGCTGCACGGGGCCCGACGGATTCTCCGGCACGCTCGACTTCCTGAACGACGAGCAACAGCGCTACGTCGACACCAACACCAACGGCGAGACGATGCACGTCGAGAGCGGGGGCACCCTCAAGCTGCGCGCGACGAAGACGCGCACCGACACCTATGCGTCTTACGAGTCGGCGATGATCCGCAGCAAGACGCAGTTCAAGCCCAGCGCCACCACCAGCTATTACATCGAGGCGCGCTTGCGGTTGCCCAGCGTGAAGGGGACGTGGCCCGCGCTGTGGTTCTCGTGCGGGTTTGGCAGCACCAGCCAGATCATGTGGCCGCCCGAGGTCGACATCTTCGAGGGCGCGCTCAACACCGTCGAGGACACGGTCAACATGATCCGCATGGGCTCGCAGGTCAAAGGCGGCATGCAGACCGACACCGGCGCGCAACAGATCAGCTATTCGTCGCCCACGTACGACCGCACCTGGGACAACTACATCTCGACCACCACCCTGCGCGGCGTCTGGCTCAACATCGGCGCCACCTGGACCACCAGCGCCGTCTGCTACTACGTGAACGGCCTCCAGACGATGTGCGAGAACTATCGCTGGACCGACGACAGCGGCAACCCCGCCAACACGGCCAGCCTGCTGCTGAACCTGGCGGTGGGCGGCGCGTGGGCCGGACGCCACGGCATCGACGACACGGGCTTCCCCGCCACGTTCGAGGCCGACTACATCCACGTCTTCACGTTCGCCGGGCAGACGCCGCCCGGCACGCTGCCGCAATAGTTCGCATTGCGGTGCTCGGCCAAGGTGCGCAACCTCACCGGGTGACTCGTCCGGGCGACACCCGCACTCGACCAAGGCAGCCCAGGTGCAAGCCGCGATGCGCTTCAGAAAATCCACGACGTTCGCACTATCGCGCATGATCTATCCGTCGATCGCCAGGGGTCGTCCTGGCCAGCCACCCCGTCGTTCGTCCCGCAGTCGCACGCCGCGCGGCCGACGGGACGGACATGGCGATCGACGAAGCCCACAACGACTGAGAGCCTGACTCTGAAGACAGCCCAAGCTTCTCCGCAAGCTCAGCCGGGTCCATCCGCGCTCCTGTCTAGAGCGCGCGCCCGGAATGGTGCAGTATCCGACTGTCCACTTTTATGCCTGAGGGGGAATCCGTGGGACGAGCGATCTCCGTGCTGATAGTGGTGGCTGCGCTCGTGGGCGGCTGTTCGGGAGGTGGCGGCGGGAGCCGCGGCGGTAGCGGCGGTAGCGGCCTCGGAAGGATCGGCGGAGGGAGCGGCGGCGTCGGTGGCGGCGTGTCCGATGCCGCCACGACGGATGGGCACGGAGACGACGCGTCCGACGGCGGCGCCGGCGCGGTCGGCGGCTCGGGCGGGGCGGGCGCGCCGGACGGCGGCGTGGGCGGCACGGGCGGCGGTGGTGGCGCAAGCGGCGCTGGCGGCGCGGGCACCGGTGGCGCGGGGGGCGGCTGGACCGGCGCCGGCGGGACCTGGTGGTTCACGCAGAGCGATCCCGTCGCGGTGTCGCCGTCGTTCTACCTCGAGCAGCCGGTGCCGGCGCCCGCCGGATCGAGCGACTTCTCGAGCCCGTCGGTGGCGTGCGCTTCGAATGGGTGCCTCATCGTATACGCGCAGACCATCGGCTATCGCCCGATGGTGGTGGCCACGCGCGTGAGCGCCAGCGGCGCCGTGCTCGGGCGGATCGCGCTTACCAAGCTGGACGACGTGAACGCCAGCATCGGGCGCGTGATGGTGGCCAGCAACGGATCGGACTACCTCGTCTACGCCAACTACACGGCCACAGTGAACGACAGCCCGACGCCGATTCACAAGTTCCAGATCGTCGACATCGCGGGCGCCATCCGCGCCGAGAGCACCACGGTGTTCTCCGGCACGCCGCCCGACGAGGCGCGCGTCTACGGCGGCGGCGCCAATTACCTGGTGCTGTTCGCCACCCGCCTCGGCCCGGAGACGACGATGCTGTTGAGCTCGCAGCTCACCCAGGTCGGCGCCGTCACGAGCACGTTCACCGGCCTGCCGCCGTTCAACGTTATCGCCGGTCCCGGCGAGTACCTGTTTGTTACCAACAATGCCGCCATGCGCGTCAGTGACACGACCGGCGCGGCCGTGGGCGGCCAGCAGTCGTTCTGGCGCTATGGCAACCCCGCCGGCACGCCGGTGGGTTTCTACGCCGCCAGCGCCGGCAACTACTACATCCTGGGCACGCGGCCGTCGGCGTCGTTTAGCTACGACACCTACGGCATCCGCATCCACGCCAGCGACGGGCAGCTGCTGGACCCCGACGACGACTTCAACCAGCGCTCGGGCGGCCTGCTGCTCTGCCAGGGCTGTTACCCGGGCGTGCAGAGCGCCGACCTGGTGGCCGGCGCCGGATTCGCCACCGTCGACGGCGGCACGACCACCGCCGGGTTCCGGTTCACGCTCTCGCCGTTCGCGCGCGTCGGTGCCGCCTCTAGCGCCGACGTGTCGCTGGGCGCACACGCTCCGACGCTGATCGAGTCCGCGGGCGCCTCGAGCTTGCTGGCGCTGGAGGGCGGGGCGCTGCACGCGTACGCGGTCACGGCCAGCCCGTTCGCGCTCAACTACGTGGGGCAGACCATTGGCATCCCGCGCACGCCCGACGTCTCCGAGGTGACGGCCGCCTACGCGGGCACGCGGTTCCTGGTGGCCGGCAACAACATGCCCCCCACGTTCCTGCTCGACGAGCGCGGCACCCTCGCGCCGGTGGCTGGTATCGGGCCCGGCGGGCAGGTGGCGGCCAATACGACCGACTTCCTCCTGACGCAACAGCAGTCGAACCAGGTCGTCGCCCGCCGCATCGCCGCCGACGGCACCGTCGGCCCGTCGCAGATGTGGGCGTACGACCCGACCCCGTACGGCTCGCAGTTCAGGCTGACGTCGAACGATCGCTATTACCTTCTCACCGCGATCGGCGGCAATGCCCAGGGGAGCACCACCATCTCCGGCGTCCGCATCGACGCAGACGGCAGCTTCGTCGACGGCGGACAGGGGCTGCTGAACGGCGCTGGTTACGCGGTGGCCGCCGACCGCGCGCCGCCGCCCGAGATGCGCACGTTCGGCGTGTTCGCGTTCAACGCCAACAACGTCGGCGGCGGCCAGTGGCTGCGCCTGCGCTCGGAGACCGGGGTCAAGATCTCGCCTCTGTCGTCTTTACCGTTCTCGTCGTACGACCAGTCCTTCGCCAGCGACGGCACCTACTTCGCCGACTTCTACGGCTATCCGGCCGGCGCGGCCGTGCTGCTGCCGGGGGGCGGAGGGACGGGCCTGTCGTTCGCGCTGCCGCAGGTCCCGGGCGGCGCGAAGATCCGCGGCGCCTGGTGGGATGGACGTTCCTACATGATCGGCCTCGTCTACGGGGACACCTACGCCGGCGATCCCAACGCCCGCTTCACCATCGCGCGCTACTCGCAGGGCATCGAGCTGCTGGACCTGGACCACGGCGACGGGCGCAACATCATCCCCGACAAGTTCCACCCCGGCATGGACACCGCGCCCGCGATGGCCAGCGACGGCTGGGGGCGCAGCCTGGTCGCCTATCTGTACGCGGACCCGCTGTACGGCGGCGTCACGGTCAAGGGTGTGATGGTGGCGAACACCGGCTACCGCAGCGGCGTCGTCGCCACCGCCACCTGCACCACCGGCGACAGCTTCGATTTCGGCGGCGTCCACATGGTCGAGGGCGGCGGCGTGGGGACCGATCCCGCCACCTGCGACCCGAGCATCGGCGGCTACAACGCCCCCGACGCGCAACAGACCGATCTCTATTTCATGCGGAACTACCTCACCGAGCTCGCCGAGCCGACCCCGAAGCACTGGGAGTACTCGTTCCTGAGCCTGTTCGGTCCAGTGCCGACGTCCTTCCCCGCGCGCTACACCCTCCCCGACGACGGCAACAACACGCCCGGTTGGGCGCGCTTCGGCTTCGGCACCAACGACAACCGCGTGGTTTGCAACGCCCTGACCGGCACCGTGACCATCACGGCGTTCGGCCCGGCGGGCAGCCTCATCACCGGCTCCTACGCCGGCGTCACCTGGGACGGCATCAAGTGCCCCGGGACCGCGTCCGGATCGTTCTCCATGACACGCGAAGCCGACCACTGATCCGCTGGGATCCTTGGTACTCCCGCCGAGTGGTGGGGCGCGGATAATGTGTACCCTACAGTGATTGCAGCCTACAAGGGCCTTGACGCCGGAGGACCGCCGTCTAGAATCGCGATGGTGGGTCAGGAGAATCGGTTCGCGGAGCTTCTCTCGCGGGTGGCGCGTGAGGTCACCTTGCGGCAGGCGTCCGACGTGTGTTGCGGCGACCTCACGCTCGAACAATTCCAGACACTGCGGGCGATCAGCACGTCAGAGCAGCTCTCGATCGGTTCGCTCTCGACGCAGCTTCGCGTGGATCTTTCGACCATGAGCCGAAACGTCAGCGTGCTGGAACGGAACGGTCACCTCCTGCGCGCGCGCAGCGCGGATGATGCGCGCGTTGTGAACGTTCGGCTCACGACGAAGGGCAAGCGGGCGCTCGGAACGTTGAGGTGTGACGAGCGCGACGCGCTGGCGAGCATCTATCAAAGCCTGCCGACGGCAGAGCGGCCGCGCGTGCTCGACGCCCTCGAAGTCCTGCACCGCTGCCTCGGGGAGTCGGACGCCACCGGGGCTGCGTGCTGTCCTCCTGCGGCAGCTCGCAAGGGCTCTTCATGAACCGAGCCGTCATCGCCCCAAGAGCGGGCGACCAGCCCCGCCCGCGCCGTGCCTGCCTGGCGCGCAGGCTCGTAGCCGAGGCGGTCGGCACAGCGCTGCTTCTGGCAACCGTGATTGGGTCCGGCATCATGGCCGAGCGTCTTTCGGGCGGAAACGTCGCGCTCGCACTGCTGGCGAACACCATCGCGACCGGCGCTGGTCTCGTGGCCCTCATCCTCACGTTCGGTGGAATCTCGGGGGCGCACTTCAACCCCGCGGTTACGGTCGCGGACGCCAGCCAGGGCGGACTGCCCTGGCGCGATGTCGCTCCCTACATAGCCGTCCAGGTGGCCGGCGCCTTTGCCGGTGCCGCGCTCGCGCACCTCATGTTCGATGCCCCGCTGTTCACCGCGTCCCACCACGTTCGCTCGGGACTCGGGCAGCTCGCCGGAGAGTTCACGGCGACCTTCGGTCTCGTCTCGGTGATCTGGGGCTGCTCACGCAACCGTCCTTCGATGACCCCCTTCGCGGTCGCGGCGTACATCACGGCCGCGTACTGGTTCACCTCGTCGACGTCGTTCGCCAACCCGGCGGTGACGTTGGCGCGATCGGCCTCCGATACCTTTGCCGGGATTCGGCCCGCCGACGTTCCGGGATTCATCGTCGCGCAGACGCTGGGCGCGGCCACTGCGACGATGCTCTTTCGGTGGCTCGTGCCGGGCCTCCCCGCGGTCGCCGATCACGTCGTCACCCGAACAAATGAGGAGGACGCCGCGTGAGCATCAAGACCTATATCTTCGCGTGTGTGCATAACGCCGGGCGCTCCCAGATGGCGGCGGCCTGGCTGCGCCAGCTCGCCAATCCCGGAAAGGCTCGAGGTCTGTCCGCGGGCACCCAACCGGGGACAAGGGTTCATCCGGAGGTCCTGGAGGCGATGAAAGAGGTTGGCGTCGACCTCTCGGCCGCCGTCCCGCAGAAGCTGACAGACGAGCTCGCTCGCGAGGCAAGCATGCTCATAACCATGGGCTGCGGAGAGGCTTGTCCTTTCGTGCCGGGCTTGCGGCGAGAGGACTGGCCGCTCGAGGACCCAAAAGGCAAGCCGGTCGAGCGGGTGCGCGAGATTCGGGACGAGGTCCGCAGCCGTATCGAGGATCTGATCCGGCGCGAGCAGCTGAGCTAGGGCGTGACTCGGGATCGGCGCCGATCACGTATCGGTTGGCGACAGACCGGAAGCGGCCGTGAGGGGAAGGATGGGGGCTGCTCAAGCGGCGGGCGCAACGAGTCGATGGTGGATGATCCATGTCGAGTGCGTCGCCGTCGATGATCCTCGCCCTGTTCCTGTTCGCCGCGCCGTTCGCCGCCGGTCGCGCCGAGGCGCGGCGGTATCATGGACCGCCGTCCACTCCGCCGCCGTCGGGCACCGGCCGGCTGCGCAACAACGCGCAAGGCATGTGCCTCGACGTCGATGGGTGGGCGGCGGCGAAGAGCGCCAATGTGCTTCTGTGGGAGTGCAACGGCGATCCCGACCAGGTGTGGTCGTTCACGCCGGACGGCGAGCTGCGTGAGGTGCTCGATGGGACCTGCCTGGACGCCGCCGGCTACGACGGCGCGCAGGGGGCGAACGTCGACATCTATCGCTGCGAGAGCCTGGACGATCAGCGGTGGACGCTGGTCCCACGCGGGCCGGGGACGTTCGAGCTGCACAACAACAAGCAGGGCCTCTGCCTGGACGTCAGCGGCCGTGCGGGCCCGCGCGGGGGCAACGTGCTGCTGTGGGCCTGCGACGGCGGCGCCGACCAGCTGTGGAGCTTCGAGCCCCACGCCCCGGAGCCGTCACCGCGACCGGCCCCGCCGCCGCGCCGCCCGTACTCTCCGCCAGGGCCCCCTTCCCAGGAGTTGCCGCCGCCGAGCTATCTGCCGCCTCCGCCTCCGCCACAACCGCGCGAGGTGGCTGCCGAGCGGCCTCGTCCAATGGACGAGCGTACGTTTCGTGCGCTGGTCACCGCGGTCCGCAACGAGAGCTTCTCCGAGGGGCAAATCGCCGTAGTCCAGCAGGCGGCCACCCGCAACTACTTCAGAGTTGGCCAGCTTCGGACGTTGATCGATCTGATGTCGTTCTCGGCGACAAAGCTGCGCGTACTGGAGATCGGCGCCCCGCGGCTGGTCGATCGCGGGAACGCCTTCGGTCTCCAAGACGCCTTCACCTTCACCGGCGACAAAGAGAGCGCCCGCGAGATCCTCCGCCGCAGCGGGATATAGGCGCGAGGAAGGGCGACACACGACCCACGACAGACCGCACCCAGGTTGATCTTCGAGGCGGACGCACGAGGAGCCCGTCCGTCCGGACGGCCACCGTCTCGAATCCGGACGGGGAGCGACGGAGGATCAACCGGTTAGCTGGATCCGTTCGTCGGCTCGTCCAGTCACAATCCGTGCCAGAAGCGGCCGTGAGCTGGCTTGGAAATCAACCTGGGAGCGGGATCGGGGGAGCGGGATAGGGGAGCGGGATAGGGAACGAGTGACGTCGGACAAAGCGCTGCGCCGCACGGGACTGCCGACATCACTGCTGATGCCCCCGTCGGCATCGGTGGCGCGCCCTACAGACGGTCGTGCAAAATTCGCGAACGCGGCGCATTTGTTTGCGCCGCTGATCGGCGTCTGGCGGATCATCACTCAGCCGGCCACGGTTGTGATTCGCGGTGGCTGGCGAGTGCTGTCAAGGAAAGGGGTGAGCCATGGCGGAGATCATCGGGGCACGGGCAGACGCTCGAAGGATTGAAGATCACGTTCGCAAAACGACGCGCGCCGCGCTGGCGCGTGTTGGGCAGCGTCATGAACGGCGTCAGTGTGCGAGGTTCGAGTTGTTGCGCCTCGTACAACGGTTCGGGATGGTGAGTGTTGTCGCTCAGACATCAATAATCGAACGCCGCGGTAGAGACATGCGCCCAAATCAATATCTTCGTCAGCCAGCTTACCGTTGGCATGTTGTCTGCTGCTGAGAGGAAGACACTTACGTCTCCCAACAATCACGCACGACGCCGTCCCGCGGGGGTCGGCGAGGGGGTCCCTCATGCAGCACCTGCCGGCGGCAATTTCTCAGGACGCTCGCTTTCTCGATGCGCTCCGCGAGGAGGTGGATCAGCATCCGCTCTGGAGCTGCCAGTTGCTCCGCGCTTGCGAGCTGGGACATCTCTCGCGCGAGGACTTCCGCTACCTCTTCTCTCAGTACTGGCACTACTCGCGCAACTTCACGCGCTATCTGGCGGCGCTGATGGCTCGGTGCGAAAACGACTTCTTCCGCGCCGCGCTGTCCGAGAACCTGTGGGAAGAAGGCGGCATGCAGCAACCGAACGATCGCCACTCGCAGATCTTCCGCGCCTTCCTCACCGAGGCGCTCGGCATCGCGGTCGACGACATCCGCGGCGATTCAGCGGCGCTGCACTTCGTGGGCTGCTATCTCGATTACTGCCTGACCGCGCCGCTCCCCAGCACGGCAGCCTTCCTGGCGTTCGGCACCGAAGGCATCGTACCTCGTCTCTACGCGACCCTCACGACGGGCCTGCGCCAGATAGGGCTGGGCGACGAAGACCTGCGCTTCTTCCTCATCCACATGGCATGCGACGACAAACACGCGGCGACTCTGGCCGATCTCACCGGCTCGTACAGCGCCGAGCCGGGATGGCAACGCATGGTCCAGGAGGGCGCGCGCGCCGCCCTGGATCTGCGGCTGAAGTTCTTCGACGAGCTCTACGAGGGGATCCGGCAGCAACGGATGCGCGCCACCCTGACGCATATCCAGGACCGCGTCTCGCTGGCCGACACGAAGCCGGCCGCAGTCCAGGTGGTGTTTTCGACCACCCGGGACGCAGGCGTCGCGCTTTACAACAATCGCATCGAACGATTGAACATCGAGTTCGCGGTCACCCGGGTGCCGTTCGCCGGTGAGGCGCTCGATCCGCGAATCGTGAGGATCCCCCCCGGGCGCTGCAATGAGCGGCACAAGCACGCCCACGAGTCATTCTTCTACATCGTCTCCGGCCAGGGCCGGGTGCGCGTCGGAGATGCATTCTTCGAGGTACGCGCTGGCGACATGGCCTTCGTCCCCCGCTGGGCGCTCCATCAGACCGAGAACACCGGCGCCGACGAGATGATCATCGTGGCCGTCACCGACTACAACCTCGCGAGCAAGGCGTACGTCGGAGAGTACTACGACCGCGCGCACCGCATGAAGCCGGACGAAGACAGCGCACCGAAGGCCCCGGTCCTGTTGTCGTCCCTACCCAGCTCCAGAATCGGCAAAATCGGGTAGATCGGTTGGACTGGCTCCTGATACCGCACCCAGGTTGATCTCTACCCGGCGATGTCTGGCGCGAGGTCGCTGGGCGGTCCGCCACGGTTCGCGTCGTGTCCACGCAAGCCATGCGGGTATTCGGGCTCGAGGGTCTTGCGAGTTCTGGCTGACGACCCCGTTGGCATCGTCGGCGCGCCCTACAGACGATTGTGCAAATTCGCAAACGCGCGCATTTTGCCGGCGCCCTGATCCGCTTCTGTCCGATTATCCCGCGCCGGCCACGGTCGTGATTCGCTTGGCTAGCGAGTGCTGTCTACGAAAGGGGCGAGCCATGGCGGAGATCATCGGGGCACGGGCAGACGGGGGGCTCAGGACGCGAAGAGCGACGCCGCCATCGGCGGCATTCGTGACGCCGTCGACGCGCATCGTCCGGCCGAGGCATCTGCTCTTGTCGCCAGCGCCGGTTTCCGCGCCGCCATCCGGAGCGCTCACGCGCGCAGCAGGCTTTCGACCCTCGGGCTGACCAACGCCCAGGTTCACGAGATCATTCCGGATACTTCGGCGGGCGGTGCAGGAGGCGGAAGCGCGAAGGCGGGCGGAGGGGCGACGGTGGGGAACGGGGCAGGGGCGACGTCGACGGGGTGAGCGGCGAGGGGCGGCGGGGCGGGCGGAGCGTGAAAGGGTAGGCGGGAGAGGCGGGACGGTCGGGATCGGTCTTGGAACCGATCCCGGCCGGTTTCAGGTGGCGGCAAGCGGAGGCCGAGGGCTCGGCAATGGATCGCGGGCGGCGGGAGAGATGAGGATCGAGGTTCGGCGGCGGATCTAAGGGTGGCGATCGCGTTGTGCCTCGGTGCGAGCGCGGGTTGAAGGGCCGTTCTGCGTTTACCGGCGGTCGGATCGAGGTTCCGTAGGAACCACCCGTTGATGTGTCGGCCGAGCGTCTTTGCTGCCATCGTGCTCGAGAGCTGGAAGTTGACGCCCGGCGGGAACCGAGAGATTCTCGCCACGCGTGTGTCTAGCCAGATCAACGACCTCGAGGAGAACATCATGAGAATGACGACCTGTTGGGCGGTTGTGAGTGCATCGGTTGTGTTGATCGCTTCGATGAGTGCGATGGCGGCTGACCCAGCGCCGGCCAGTTCGGCGTCCGGCGCTGAAACGCCCCCGCCCACGGCCACGACGACCGCGCCGGAGGCGGCGCCCTCCGCCTCCAAGATGAGGATTGCGCTCAACGTGGTGCCGATGCCGTTTCTCGGAAAGCTCAAGGCCAGCGGTGGTGGGGTCGATATTTCCACCGACGCGGCGTTTGCGTTTGGAGTCATGCCGATCTTCGACTACTCGATCAATTCCAACTTCTTCGTCGGCTTCGGCCCCATGTACACCTTCAACGTCAAAGGCAAGGACGGCTCGGGTGACGCGGCCAAGGAGATCGACCTCATGCTACGCGTGGGCGGTGGCACACCGGTCACGGACAAGGTGCAGGTCTACGGATACCTTTCACCCGGCTATTCGATCATCTCCCCTCCGGTGGGTGACAGCCCGAAAGGCTTCGTGGTCGGCGCTCACGCAGGCGGCATGATGGACATCACCCCGACCGCGTTCGTGAACGCGGAGCTCGGGTATCAGATGGGCTTCCAGTCAGTGTCCGGAGGCGATCTCAAGACCAGCTTCTTCCAGATCGGCCTCGGCGCCGGCATGCACATCTGACGTCTCGGATCGGGCGCCGAATCGGAGAGCATGCGTAGCCGCGGGTTGCGGCGGCTACGACGGTTCGGCGCCTTGGAGCTCATGGAGCGCGACGACGAACAGGTCGCCGCGATGCTCGTCGCCAAGGTGCTCGCCGACCTCGGGCTGACTTGAGCCGACTCGCGCAACTTGCTCAAGCGGTCAACGAGTACTCCGCGAACAGCAGCTGGGACGCCTGGATTCCATGGCGCAAGGCGGCCCTGATCCAGGACGCCTCGTTGGCGTTCGCTCGGTCGCCCTCGCCCTTGTACTCGATGAAAATGACATCGCCCCCACGCCGGGCGAATACGTCGAAGAAACCACCGCGCTTCCCGCCATTGGCGGCGACAACTGCCCTGTAGAGGTCGAGTAGCTGGGGCTCGTGCGACAGGGCGACCGACTGAGATTGGTGCGGCATGTCGCGCCAGAAGAGCTCTTCCCCGTGGAATGTGTCCACCCAGGCCCCGGACCAGCCGTCCTGTTCGAGGCATCTCAGTATCGCAAGCTCCCCGAACACTGGCTGACCAAATGGGGCGACCAGCGGCTTTGACACGTAGGTCTGCTTCGCAGCGCCGTCGGGGAGCCGATTCGGTATGGACGCCGGAAACCTGACCGTCCAGCGCTCCAACAAGATGTCGGTGTCGTCCGATGTTCGCCGCCGCACTTGACCGGGCCGACTGGCGAACGACCGCAGAGTCGTCAGGTCCGCGCGATCCCAGAGCATCCTTCAACTATACCCAACGGCCGTTTGGCGGGCGCGCGGCCAGGAGGCGGTGGCCTGTGACGAAGCGTATTCGGAGCGGGCCCTAGGATTGGACGAAATGGTTTACACCCTCCCGGAAGAACGACGCCTCACTCCGTTCTCTTGGTTGTTGCCAGTTCGCGGCGAGCCGCCAGGATCGGGGCGACGTGCGCGTGGCGAGCTGCAACGTCTCCTGGGTCTGGAGGCGCCCCACGAGCCGGCGGCGCGCGCCATCGCCGCGTGCTCGGGCAATTCGCGCGATGTCAGTCGTTTGATCCGGGCCGAGCACGGCGGGGAGGTACCGCCGAGCGGCGATGACCGCCGCCGCATTCGCTGGCGGCGGAAGCGTGACGATCGCGCCCCGGCTCGGCACAGTGGAGCGATCGGGCAAGTAGAGGCCGCGCGGCAAGCTCGGCGACAGGTTCCAGACGAACCGATGCCCGCCAATGCTCGCGGCGGCGATGGCGACGACGGCGCCGAGGAGCGCAGCGGCGAGGCGTCCATGGCGCCGCAGAGCCAGCGAGGGGGTCCGCTGCTTCATCTCTCACCTCCCGCGCGAGGGCCGGCGCGCCGGCCCGAGGGCTCGGATGTAGTCGCGCTCGCGTTCCTGGAGACAGTCGCTCCAATCTTTCCCGATCGGAGGGCACAAGCGCGAGAACTCCGCACCGCCGATGGCGCGCACCTGCTCTGTGAGCTTGTCGCCGGCGACATCGCGGTCGAACGCGAGCACGACGATGGTGCCCGGGAGCAATGCCCCGAAAGCGTCACGGAGTAGCTCGCGCTGACGGTTGCTGAGCGACCCAGCCGTGCTGGCGGCGTAGCGAGTGCGCGGATATGGGTCGAGCTGATGGAAGCTGATGGCGTCGATCGGGCTCTCGACCAGCACGAATCGGCGATGATCAGGAAGGGAACGGCTGAGCCACAGCGCCCTCATCCCGCCCGGAGAGAAGGAGGTCCAGGCGTGGTTCTTCGACTCGAACCCCGTCAGGCCATCCTGGTCGCGGTGGGGAAACAGGACGTTGCCCCGGGCGTCCTCGCGGAACCTGCCCTCGAAGCGTTCGCTGCCCAGCGTCGCGGGCCTGATGCCGCGCGAGTTCAGGTAACGGCTGTTAGGTACGCGGCGAGCGGCTTCGAATACACGGCCGACGGCCGTTCGGTCCACCTTCCGTATCGACACGGTGAACCGGTAAAGCCCCGGTGGGACCGAAGAGCGATCGACGCCGATCCACGGGAGTAGCTCCCGACGGACATCGGCGATGGTCCCTCGGTCGCGTCGCTGCACGAAATCGATGATCGTCCCGTGGTCGCGCTCGTCGCGAACCGAGAAGAAGATCCAGTGACGATCGCGGGGCCCGCGCGAGACGATGATCTTGTCGTCCGTCGCCGGATGGCGCATCACGACGCTGTTCCGGCTACTCTCGCGACGATCGAGGCGGTACCCGCGGGATGCGGCGTACTCGGTGAGGTTGATCTCGGACTTGAACCGCTCTAGTTCGTCCATCGCTTACCTCGGATGCGTCCCGGGGAGCGTCCTTCGTACGTGAGCTGCCCATCACCGCGCGGGCGGCGAGGGAAGCGGGTAACGAGGCGGGCACGGTGGGCAAGCAGGTCGCCGCACTGCTCGATGAGCGCCTCCGTCCAGGCGGTCTCGCCTGCGAGAAGGAAGACCGCCGCGAGGCGACAGAGATCTCCGATCACCTCCATGAGCTCGACGCTGGGATGCACGAGATGGTTGTCGTGCTCCCGGCCGTGGTCGTTGCCGTGTTTCGGCCGCGAAGCGCCCGCGGAGTCCAGGACCATGATCGATCTCGGCACGCTCGGCGGAGCTTCGAGCTCGGCGCTCGCCATCAACGCCTCCGGCGATGTCGCGGGTACGAGCGTGACCGCAACGGGCCAAAGCCACGCCTTCCGCTGGCACGCGGGGACCATGATCGACCTCGGAATACTCGGCGGGGCGACCAGCGGCGCCGTCGCCATCAATGGCTCCGGACGAGTCGTCGGAAGCAGCACGACCGCGTCCGGTGCGACTCATGCTTTCGTCGCCTGTCCCGTCGATCCAGCCGCTGGCAACCCGTAGGCCTGGCGGCGAGCGAGCCGGCCCCCAAGAACTGAAGACAACAGGTGGGGCGGTCCGATGCTGCCCGAAAGGCCGTTCTGGGTCGGGAGGTTTGAATCCTCTCGCCGCGGAAAATGGCCCCCAACGGGCGTGAGCGCCAGGCGGTTCAGTTCACCGATTCCACAGCGCGATCAACGCCGCCGGCGCGGCGCACTTCACCTGGACTATCGTCGGTCACCATGGCCACGTCCACGAGGCAAACGACTGGCCATTGCTGAGACTGGTAGCGATCCTGCCGGAAGTGTTCGCCTGCTGTGTCTGCGTGATGAAATCGGCACGCCCGTCACCATTGATGTCGGCGAGCCAACTGGTCGAGCTGTCGTCGAGGATCCGCTGTCCCGACGTCCACGACCAGTGGGCAAAACCGGCGCCGGCGCTGTTGCTCAGGCCCAAGACCACCCACCCGGCCGCGCCTCCGCCCGGGGGACCCTGCGCTACAAGGTCGGCCATGTGATCGTTGTTGACGTCGGCGAGCCAAACCTTCGACCCGTCGTCGAGCATCCGATACCCCGACGTCCAGGACCATTGGGGAAAGCTGAGACCGTTGCTCAGCCCCACCGACACCCAGCCTGGGTTGGGGCCGCTGGCGGCGCCCACGGTTACGAGGTCGGCCTTGTGGTCCCCGTTGACGTCAGCGAGGAAGGTGTTCGAGCCGTCATCGAGCATCCGATGCCCGGACACCCATGACCACTGGGCGAAGCTGAGGCCGTTGCTGAGTCCCACGACCACCCATCCTGCGGCGCCTCCCCCCGCTGGGCCTTGGGCCACGAGGTCGGCTTTGTGGTTGGCATCGCCGTCGACATCGGCCAGCCAGACCTTCGAGCCGTCGTCAAGCATCCGATGCCCCGACGTCCACGACCAATAACCGAACCCGCTGCCGTTGCTCAGGCCGACCGACATCCAGCCCGCGTGCGCGCCGCCGTCGGCGCCTTGGGTCACCAGGTCCGCCTTACCGTCCCCATCGACGTCGGCAAGCCAGCTGTTCGAGCCGTCATCGAGCATGCGCTGCCCCGAAGTCCACGACCACTGCGCGAAGCCGAGGCCGTCGCTCAGGCCCACGACCACCCACCCGGCCACGGCTCCGCCAGCCACGCCCTGTGCCACCAGATCGGCCTTGCCATCGTTATTGACGTCCGCCAGCCAGATCTTCGCGCCGTCGTCGACCATTCGGCCAGGCGACGCCCAGGTCCAATACTGCACGCCGCTATCGCCGGCTAGCCCCACGAAGATATACCCCGCCTGAGCGGTGCCAGGCCGCCCCACAGCCACGACGTCATTGCGGTGTGCGGTATCGCCGTCCACGTTGGCGAACCCCACGATGTCGACAAAGGTCTGCGGGCATTGAATCTCGATTTGACCTGCCTTTGCGATGCCAGGGCACGGGTCTGCGCCACAAATGTTGTTGCTGATGAAAACCGAACAATCGTCGGCCCCCGAGCAGTTCGAAGCGGCCGCCGGACACTGCACCAACCCGCAGCTCAGCTCGCCGTAAGTGACCGACGGCGAGGCGATCGAGCCATACGCGCACGACACCGAACACGTCTGTCCTTCGCCGGCGACCGGGCCGAGACTATAGTCACACGTTGTGCCAGGCCTGCAGGCGACACCACACGGAGGCGCTTGGACAGATGGATCGTTTTGGCGATAGTGCTTCAGCCAGATCGATCCCTTCGACAAAAAGGCGTCGAGGTTATTGTAGAGGAGGACGTGCAATTGGCTGTCGGGCACCTGAACAGATCCGAGCCCTGACACGTCGGAGTAGTCCAGGCCCTCCGGCTCTTGATAATCCGGGAAATCGGGATGGATCTCATAGGCGAATGGCCCAATGGCGCCGTCGGCCGAGGCCTGCAAGAACTCCTGCCCATCGTCTTCGGCGACGTCGAAGACACGCAGCCCATAGCCGCTGAGCCCGCCATCGCCGCCTTCGCCGTTGCTGAGGTAAAGAAGGCCATCCGGCGACAGATCTCCACCTTGCAAGTTATGCAAGTCCATGGCATTGCCCATTCGATCCTTGAGTAGCCACGGCATATTCAGATAGGTAAGAAAGCTTTGTCCTCGGTCGAGCGCGGCCGTGTCCACGCGATAGGCATAGATACCTTGCGTGGCCGTGATGTTGCCGGACGTGTAAAGAATGCCCTCGGAGCTCACCGACAGCCAGGCAGCCTGATTGGCGGGAGCCGCCGAAGGTAGAGGAGAACAGGCGATGAAATGAAGATCGCGCGTATCGAACGCGGCGACGATCGGTACCAGGCCTGGCCCCTCGACCGGGACGAACAGGTAATGGCCATACACGTCCGGATCGCCAAAGTGATTGTAACCCTGATTGTTCGTTGCGGACGGAAGCGTCGCATAGCGACAGGAAGGGCACGCGGGCGGTAGGGGGATGCCGCTGTAGGCGCCGTCGGTAAGACCATTCCCGGCGGCGCCAAGGTCCATCGAGACGGGGATCGAGTACACGACGCCGATCTTCTGCGCTGCACTAGATTGGCCGGCTCCCTCGACCACGACGGTCACGCCCTCGTTGACCCAGACGTTGTGGGTCAAAAACCAGTTGCCGCCATCATGCGCGATACCCTGGGCGTCGTCGGTCCAAAACGTTTCCCGACCGGAGGGGTAGTTTCCCAGGTACGTGGACGCTACCGAGTGGCCGAGGTTCGGTTGAACGATTATTGAGGTGCCGTTCTGCGCAATAAGAGGCGAGCCCGTGTACCCTTGTCCCCCTTCGTAATCCCGTTGCCCCGCAGGGTTACAGATCGTGAGGGTGCCGTTCTTGATGATGCACATCTGATCGTTGATGGCCGCCCGGACACCGCCTCCAACCTGCATCGAGAGAATAGTCGGGATCGGGTCGGGGTCTCCAACGGAGGGAGTGGTGCCTATCTGAAGCACCCGGCATAGTCCCGTGAAATTGGCGCCTTCGTAGATCGTGACCTCGTGGAACCCCGTCGGCGGGCAGGAAGCCATGAGCGAGGAGGTCGTAGCGAGCACTCGACCATCGCGGCCCCCCTCGTCGCGACCGCAAGCGGCCAGAAGAATCGTCACGCCGACGAAGACAAGAGAAGACGAGGCGAAGACACGCAGGACGGAGGCGCCGGATCTCGTGACGGCTCTGATGAGATGCCGCCCCGAGACGCGCGCAGACATCGGCAACCAGCCACCACCATGCCCCGGCAACGAAAGTCTCTCCAGGAGTTTGTAAATCATGCCAACAACGTAGCAGTTAAAGTGGGAAACCTACAACAATGATAATTCAACTACCAACGAAGATGCTGGCAGCTGCTGGCAACAAAGCCGCTCCACACCGTTATAAGGTAGTAGACCTCTGTGTAATGAAAGCCGCTCTCGATGGCCGGAGTCCGGCCATCGACGGCTGTGATTGCCGTAACTCGTCGTTACCCAATCCATGCCGGTGGAGGCTCCAGCGATCAGCCCCAGGCCCTTCCCCCGTGATCGCGACGCGACGTCATCGAGCCGCCTCCGCGCTGAAATCTCTGCTGCTGATACGTGTTGTAGCCGCGACGTAGAACGGAATTGCGACAAGTGCGACAAAATGCCGCACCCACTGTCTCACGACCGATGCTGTCACTACGCCGTCGGACGCTTGCCGCCCGTTGCGCGCGGCAAAAATCTCGACGGCCGTCAGCAGCGCGACGGCGTCAGGGGGCATGATCCCGTCCTCGGCATCGATGCGCCGGAGCAGCGTGGCCCACTGCTCGCCGGAGGCGGCGCGGGGCGTCGGCGCCGGCGTCCACGGACCCACCGTCCGCACCGCCATCCGTGAAAACGAGCACTCTGGGGCAGTCGGAGAGGGACGCGAGTTGACGGAAAAGGTCTTATCGGACACGGGGAGTGGGAAACTGGGCCTTGTTCTCACTGCCCTCTCGCCCCCCCAAGGTCGAACGGAAAATCGCGACAACTACCCTGGCACCGGAGGGGCCCCACCTGCTTCACCTGTAGATCGCGCGCCATGCGCTCCAACGTAGAATCGTGCGCGGCTCGGGCCTCCACTAGGTGGAGGGCCGCCTCTACAAGGTTTTGCACGACACTCCCAGAGCACTGAAGCAGGTAGTCCGAGATGAAGATTCGCCTCTTGTCGTCTGGATGAGGCGCCCACCAACCGATCCCGACCCTGCTCGGGTCGAGATCGTTTTCGACTTCTTCTTCCAGTTGGTGAACATCAAAAGGCGGCGATCTAATCCGAGGCCGTCCAAACTGCCTATAAGATCGGATCAACCCACTTGTCTTCGTACGCGGGCGAAGCGAGCCCCGCTCGAGCAGGTCATCCCGGAATGGTGATGTACTGCGGTGAACAGCAGAGGATCTTCGTTGCGCGGGCCGAGTTATTTCCCCATACGGCGTGAGCGATCCCCTTGACGTATCGTCCGGGTCCGCACTCACCTTTGTGATATCCGTAATCCCAATCTGTGCCGACCCAACTCGTTCCCCCGCCCGCCTCGTTCGCGCTGGTGTTCGTGAAATCCACGACCTGGCAGTTCGTAGCTTGCGCAACGGTGTTGGGCGGGCTCACGAGCGGGCTGCATCGCGCTCCCCAGATGCCATAGGCCCAACCTTGTGACTCCACTAGACCCAAATCGCAACTGTAATGGTACATGTAATCGTCTGAGGCGACACCAACGATAGCGGAGCCGTTGTCGCATTCGCCTTTGACGTGACCATACGCCCAGTCGTAGCCAACGTTGGGAGAACGTATATCGTTCACGTCCCCAGGGTAGATCGTGTAGCCATTCATCTGAGAGACGGCAGGCGAGCCCCCGTTATTGCACGCCAATAGATGTGTAAACTCTTCGTAGTTTGGGCCCGGGTCAGGATCGAGAGCCGGGCTGCCTCCCCACGCGATATTATCTTCAAATTGCCCGCATTTGCCGATCTGGGGGAAGGATGATGACAGCCCAGTGACAACGCCGGCGCATTCGGTTTTGCAGAACCCATTATACCAATCTCCTTCTGCCGAATAGTCGCGGGTATCACAACCCCCCGCTGGGTCGTCGTGAAGGAGTCGATGAGTAACCGTCACCAGCGCCGACGTTTGCGTTTCGATGACGCCCTCGCTGCCGTCGATGCCCCCACAGGACGCTAGAGCTAGCACCACAAAAAGCGGAATTGGCCGATTCATTCTTGACACTCCTTCCCGCTCTGCTGATGTTTCCCCAGAATGCACAGTGGCCGTTTCATCGGGGATACGGCCAGAAGGCGAAGAGCGGCTCGCACTGGTCATGGGTATCTTCGGTACACTTCGTTTTGAGCTCTGCGTGCTCTTGTTCAAAAGATCCTTGCCGTCCCTCATCGTCTCGCATCCTTTCAGCGCCGTGTCTTGTAGTCCGGCCCACCGGTGCGTCCCTTGTCCGGGCCTTGACTAGCTAGAACCGACTATTGACGGGGCTGCGAGCCGACAGTCGCATCCTCGGCGTAACTTCGCGCCGCGGCGAGTCAGCGCCGGGCCAGGTCGCTGGTCAGGGCGCGAGGATCCGGGACAAGGTGATCTGCACCTGCGCTCCGAAGGTTCGCCAGAGACTCCGCATTTCCGAGGGACGGGTACCGAATCGCACCCCGAGCCGACTCGCGACGTCGGTGAGGATTTGCCTGCGCAGCGTCGCGATTCGCCGCGCGATGGTCGCGCGATGCACTCGCATCAGCGCGGCGAGGCGATCCAGGGTGACGCCGTCCAGGAAGTGAAGCTTGAGGAGCGTCCGGTCCTCGGCGCTGAGGGCGGCGAGTGCGGATTCGAGTGCTTCCCGTAGCCGCGGCACGTGCCGGATACGGTCGACCGCCTCATCGGGCGACAGCGCCTCGCTCGCCGCTTGCTCGAGAGGCAGGTCCTCGTCCTTGGCGTTTCGCCGGAGGTGGTCGAAGGCTTCGCGGATCACGATCATCCGCAACCAAGCTCCCATTGGTCCGCTGCCTGCGTACTTGCCGATGCGAGGCTGCGGTCCGGTGAGCAGTCTGGTGCGGATGATCTGGAGCACCTCCGAAAGCCCATGGTCGTCGAGATCAAACCGCCTTCGAGCCACGGCGCCCTGTTGCCGCAGTTCGAGATCGATCTCGTCGATCGCGACCGGTGTCCCCGCGAGGCAGGCGAACGCCAGTGCCAGGTCGGACCCATGGGCGGTGAGCGCGCTATCGCTGACGGGCAGCTTGACGAGATGGGCTTCGAACGCACGGGCGTCGACCTGCAGTCGCGGCCAACGATCGGCCGCGCGCGCGAGCGCAGCCTCGATTGTGTGGGTTGTCGCCACGAAGAAGCACGATACACTCGCCCGCGTGGGGAGGGAACGCGAGGATGTCTGCCCGTCCGAAGACGCGCTGATGCTCGTCGTCTATCCAGGTGACGGCGAGGTCCAGCCCAGTGTCGTGCGTCACCTCGACGACTGTCCCCGCTGTCGGCTGGCCGTCGCCGGTCTGCTGCAAAGCACGCCCGCGTCACCGAGTGGCAGAGAGCGTACTTTCCATGACGGCGAGCTCGTCGCCGATCGTTACCGAATCCTGACTCTTGTCGGCAGCGGGGGGATGGGTGACGTCTACCGCGTGCGGGACGAGATGTTGAAGGAGATGGTGGCGCTCAAGACGCTGGCATCACACGTCTCGGCGAACCTGGAAGCGATCGAGAGAATCAAGGCTGAGGTTCAACTGGCGCGCCGTATCAGCCACCCGAACGTCTGCAGAATTTTCGATATCGGGCTCCACGAAACGGACGCCGCCTCGGTGTTCTTCCTTACGATGGAGATGGTCGAGGGCGAGACACTGAGAGACCAGATGGCGCGCGAAGTGCCACTGGCCAATGAGCTGCCGCGGATCGTCTTGCAGATGGCCAAGGCGCTGGCGGCCGTTCACGAGGGCGGAGTCGTCCATCGCGACTTCAAGCCCGAGAATGTCATGCTCGCCCGCGGCGCGGACGAGGGGCTCTCGCGCGTGGTTGTCACCGACTTCGGTCTCGCGCGTTCCTTGATAGACGCGGAGCTCTCGCCCCGCTCGGGGTACGGTTCAGCGCGTTCGCTTTCGGGAACGCCGGCCTACGTTGCGCCGGAGTTACGGCGGGGCGCGCCGGTCAGCGTCTTGTCCGATGTCTATGCGTTTGGGATGGTGCTCCTCGAGATGATATACGGACAACCGGGCGGTATCGGCGGTGCGACGGCGGTCGGACGTGACTATCTATCCCTCGCAAATCACTGCGTGGCTCCCGATCCGACCCGACGCATGTCTGGGTTTGCGTCAATCGTCCGCGAGGTCGAGGCGATGCAGGTCAGGTCGTCTCGTCGCGGCGACGGTCGTTCGCGGTGGCGCGCGCTGCTGATGGCATCGGCCGCCGCGGCGGTCGTCGCCGTCGCAGGTCAGAGGGCCTTCGTCCGCAGCCGGTCGGTCACCGCGCGATCGCCTTTCCAGACGACTGCCGAACCGACCGGCGACGCCCGGCCTTGGGTTCAGGCGTCGGTTCCCGAAATGACATCGACAGTTCCTGGCGCCACCACCCGCGGCCCCAGGATGACGGCAGGAAGTGCGCCCGCGAGAGCTCGGCTCGTCGCGCACGCGCGTGGAGCGCCAGCCAACAAGAACCGGCCCCGACCGGCCATCAACGGTCCAGCGCGTGAACCCCTTCCCTCTGGCCTGGACCCGTCCCCCGTCGCTCACTGCCCCTCCATCGAAGAGGATCTGCAGGAGGCCGACCGGCTGTTGCTGGATGGAAAGATTGTGGAGGCGTGTGCCTTCGGTGAGAGGATCCGTGTGACCGGCGCTGGCAACGTTCCAGCCGTCGTTCGATTCCTCGGCAGGTGCTACATGCGCGCCGGCCGCACCGCGGACGCGCGCGCCAACTATCGCCGCTATCTAGATCTGGCGCCTGACGCCTCCGACGCGCCATTCGTGCGGGGCATCATCGGGCAACGTTCATGACGGCACCCGCCACCGCTAGATGCGTCCGTCTTATGTGCAGCGCAGCCCTCCTCGTGCTCTTGCCCGCGGGTTGTCGGGTCCGTGACAACGTTCTTTACGATCGCACCTACGGCTGCGATACGACCGAGCTCAACAGCTGCGGCACCAACCGAGACGGGCGACCCATGGTCTGCCACGCCGGCAACCAGCTCGGCGCCTCCAACTTCTGCACCGACACCTGTGACCCCGCCTCCGATGTTGCGGCGGACGGACAGGTCTGTCTTTCGTCGGGCGCCGAGCTCTCCTTCTGTCAGCCGAGCGAGCCGCCGGGCGGCGCGACCTGCCCGAACGCCGATCTCGCCTGTCTCCGCACCGACGTGTTCACCGACCAGGGGGTCTGCCTGGCGATGTCGGTCTGCGCGAGCGACCACGACTGCACCGACGTCGTGCGCACGACCTGCCTCTCCACCTTGTTGCTGGGGCTTTACGGTCCGGGCGCCGGAATGAAGACCGACCACCTCCACTGCCTTCAGGCGGGATGCTTCGCCCGACACAGCGATTGCCAGCCGGGCGAGGTCTGCCTGCCGACGGTCATTCCGGTCAGCAGCAGCCCCCCCGACATCTGCGTCCCGCAGTGCGATGGACGGCTCAACTGTCCACCAAACTACCTTTGTTATCAGAAGGTCTCGGGCCCGATGTCGCCGAACGTTTGCATCCCGGCGATCCTGGGCTTCGCCTGCACCTCGGATCTCGACTGCTTGATGGGGACCTGTGTCATCGGCGAGGGCTTCGCCAGCTGCAGCCTACCCTGCGAGACCAACGCCGACTGCCTCCCCATTAGCCACGGCCGAGGTCCGTTCGTCTGCAACGACGTCGGCGTCGCGGGACAGAAGTACTGCATGAATCCGGTCTCCTTCAGTGGGGCCAATTGCGCTTTGGATTCGCAGTGCGGGACGGATGAGGCTTGCACCAACTATCAGCCGCTGCTGAATCCTGGCGCCGTTCAACCGGGCGAGTGCCGTCACGTTTGCACCACCAGCGCCGACTGCCCCCGGCGCGGGGGCTTCGCGTACAGCTGCGTGAAGGGAACCTGCTTCCCGGGCCGCCTCGGCGTGCCATGCGAAGGAGATAGGGACTGCATTCCCGATCTGAGCTGTCTGCCTCTGCCCCTTGCCGCGCCGACGGACGACGGCGCCGGCGACGCGGGCGCTCCGGCCACCGCCTCGACGGTCTGTACGTTCACCTGCACCACCGACGCCGACTGCAAATCGGCCGCTCACATCCTCACCGAGGGCGACTACAACTATTGCGGGGGGGGCGTCTGTCAGGTCGTTCGCCAGTCCGGTGTCGTCTGTACGAAAGACAGCGAGTGCGCGTCGAAGATCTGTATGGGTGGTTCCGCGGACGCGGGTCAGACCGGCTATTGCCAATGATGCTGGTCCTCGTCGCCTGGCGGCTCGCATTGACTCTGGCGGCGTCCGGCGTTGCAGATGCGACGCCGGTGGCCGTGGAGCCTTTCCCGCCGGCAATGCAGGAACGATACGCCATCCTGATCCTTCCCGATCGCGGCACCGCTCCGTCGCTGGCGGAGAACCTGACCGAGGTCGTCCTGGCGCGGGTCGCCGAGCGGCAACGTGGCCAGCTGGTGGGGACGGCCGAGTTCCGCAGACGGCTCGGCATCGAGGATGACGCTCGGGCGAGTGCCTGCCTCGACGAGCTCGCCTGTCTTGGACGGGCCGGCGTGGCGCTGGGTGTGCGGCGGGTCGTCACCGGGACCATCCGTCAAGAAGGGAGCCAGTACTACCTGAACATCATGCGGACCGACCTCCCCACGGGAAAGATCGAGGGCCGCTTCTTCCGCCTGGTGCAGGGAACCGAGCAAGATCTGGTGGCAGCCGCCCAGGAAGGGACGGACGATCTCTTTCGACTTCGACCCGAGCCCGGTCGCCTCCGCATCGATTCGATGCTCATTGGCTCGCGGGTCAACGTGGATGGTTTATATGTCGGAACCACGCCAATGGTCTCGAGCCCGCTGACGCCCGGGCTGCACGCTGTTCGGGTGGAGCATGAGGGCTATTTCTCGTGGGCCACCCGGGTCAAGGTGGTCGCGGCGACCGACCTCCAGATCAAGCTGCTGCCCGAACAGATGCCGCGGCGCCGGCAATGGCCAACCGCGGTCTTCACAGGGGCGGTCGCCAGCGCCGTGCTCGCCTTGGGGTTCAGCGCCACGCTCGGGACGCTCTCCGAGCTCGAACCCTCCGGATCCACCCGGCGCGCCGTCCAGCAGGACGTGGCACGACACCAAACCTTCGCGACCTACGCCAATGCGGGATTTGGTGTCAGCGCCATTTTTGCAATCACGGCCGTGGTCATCCGCACGCTATATCGGGCCGACATCGGCGGCGAATAGAGCGGGCACGCCACCTCGGGCAGCTTGAATGCGGATTCGAAACGATCTGGGGGAACCATCAGGAGGCGTGGGAGGGGTCGCGCATCCTGACCGACTCAGGCCGACCGGCGAGATAGCGCTGCCATCCTTGATTCCGAGGTCGAGCACCTTCTGCGGGAAGGCGTCGGAGCATCTCCAGCGCTTCATCACGTTCGGCGTAGCCCGTCGCAGGAGCGACGCGCAGATCGACGCACAGTCCGTTGCGGTTCTCGATCGCACGTGCCCCCGAGTAGCTCAGCTCCGATTCCTTGCCGGTGCCCTTCTTTGCCAATCGCGCCTCACGACGTTGTTGTCCGAATCAGGAGAGGGCGTCGGCTATCCACGCGCCGTGAAAGCCGGCCGGCACACGCCGCGGTAACTCGACGACGGCGACCGGCGGTGCGTGAAAACGGGCACTCTGGGGCAGTCGGAGAGGGACGCGAGGTGACGGAAAAGGTCCTTATCGGACTTCGCCGCAGCGGGATTGCCGTCTTAAACGCGCTGCCCCCAGCTTGCTCGAGAGATCCGGGCCCGCGGTGATCGCCCGCGGCATGAATCCGAAGATCGTGAGGCTGTCGGTCAGCGAGAGCTTGGTGAGTGCGCTCTGCCTCAGGAACTCTGCAGCCCGGCCCGCTCGAATGTGGAGCCCGGAAATGGCCGTTGCCCGCCAGACGACTGCTCGAGCGCGTCGATCGAGATGTCTGTCGCGAAGCACAAGCGGGCGCTCGCTCCGCGCTCACGTGTCAGCCGACCCCATCGGGATGTTATCCCGCTGCGTGGGCCTCGGGCCCACGGGCCCAGCTTGGGCCCAAACGATCGGCCTTTTGGTGCTCTCAACGGATCTCACCGGACCCCAACGGAACTCTCAACTTCGCGGGACAATTCTGCAAATCGGCGGAACGGCTCGGTTGTGCTTCCGTTTCGAATCCCGCTCGGGTCGCAGTTCCTGAATGATTCTGCCGAGCCTACCGAGCCACGAGACGTCGGAGCCCGCAACCGAGCCCGGTTGCGATGTTGGCAGGAGTCGACCACGTTCGTGGTTCGGGTTGCTCACGCTGGTCCTTCGACCAACGCGGGCCATCCGGGCGACAAAGGTGAGTTCGCCGTCGGCGGCGAGGTGCTCGCGGTCGAGAACACGGCGGAAGTGAAGCCGGCCGCCATCGACGCAGGAACGTACTTCATCACCTTCTGGAAGCCGGTCTTCAAGCTGGATAGACAGCAGGCTGCTCGTTTTGCGGGCGGACCTCTCAAGGCGGTGAAAGTCATGGTGGGCTCGGAGCCGATTCAGGTCGAGCTCAACGCCGAGCGGGCTGCGAAGTTCGAGCAGAACATGGCGACCCTGACCGGTGCCGCGCCCGGGGGGGGGCCCAAGTAACCCCGCCCGCACAATCAGCGGGCGGGGAAGTCGACGCGGTAGCGGAGGATGAGGCCGTCGGCGGTGGCGAAGAGCAAGGTCTTGCCGTCGGGGAGCACGAGGGGGCCGGTGCCGACGCTCAGGCGGCCGGGGTCGAAGGCGGGCGCGATGTCGACGCCGGTGGCCAGGCTGCGCAGGCGGATCGTCGAGTACTCACTCACGAATGTCTGGTTGTCAGCCAACAGGAAGAAGCGGTAGTCGGTGCCTTTGATTTGCCAGAGGCGTTTCCCGGTCGTCAGGTCGTAGGCGAAGGTGGTTTGGTAGCCGTTTCGTAGCCGCGGATGATTGCGCGCTTGCCGTCGGGCGTGGGGTACATGGCGTCGCTGGAGGAGCGCTCGCGATCGATGGTGGACTGAAGCGCGCCGTCGGCGGCGGCGAGCGCGAGGACGTGCCAGTCGCGCGTCTCGACGTAGAGCGTGCGCGCGTCGGCGGAGAACGCGAGCATGTTGCCGAGCTTCCCCAGCCAGAGCACGCGCCCGTCGGCGGTGGAGTGCATGCGCGGGCCGCCGGTGTCGCGGTCGTTGAGGGCGACGCGTTTGCCGTCGGGCGAGATCAGGAGAGGTGTTTGCGGGCCCCAGGTCTCGTGGCCGGCCTCCCACGCGGTCTTGCAGGTGGCAACATCGCGCACGGCCGTGTGGCCGTAGTGCGTTTCGAGAAAGCGGCCGCCGTCAGGCAGGAGGTGCAGGCTGGCGTCGTCGTGGACGGGGCATTGCCACACGGGCTGGCCGGTCGTGATATCGAGTAGGCGGGCGATCTTGCCTGCGCGGTTCAGCACGTGGCGGCCGTCGGGCTGGAGCTCGCCGTTCGCGAGAACACCCCCCTCGATGGGCACCAGCGGGCTGAGATCGCGCGTCGCCCACACCGAGGCGTCGCCGCCGAAGGTCGCGATCATCGAGCCGTCGGCGGAGAACGCGACGCCCAGCGCGCTCCAGGGGGAGCCGGCCTTGCCTGGCATGAGGCGCCGGCTGAGCTCGTGGCGCGCGTGGACATCCCACAGCACCAGCAGCGCGCCGTTCTCGGCGAGCGTCGCGGCGAAGCGGCCGTCGTCGGTGACCGCCAGCGCCACGCAATGCGACGGCGCGGGAGTTCCGTTGGCAGTTGCGAACGGGGCCGCGGGGACACCGGCCTGCCTGGACCAGATGCGCAAGGGCTTGTCGTCGGCGATGTAGAGGACGTCGCCGCTGGGGTCGCCGAATTTTCAAATGATTTTGCCGACTCGTTCGTGCAACGCGCGTCGGGTGCGCGCCGATGGTAGGTTCGTTCTCGCCTAGCGCCAGCCAGGGATCTCCAGACCTTCCCTCGCTGCAACTCAGCGAGTTCCTGATTGTGGAGGGGATGTTACCGAGCCGACATTGCTGGGGACTCTGCTCGTGTGGGCAGCGGCCGGGGTCGTCGATGGCGGAGCACCGCCCGACGCCGGCGCGCCCACCGTTTGTGGGGAGCACGGCGTCGCCGGCGCGCCGGTCGGCGCGAGTGGACTTGGCGGGAGTCATACTGGCAGAAGACCAGATTCTCCGGACCGAGGACAATTGGTCTGGACGCCGAATACCGACTCACGGGAGGCTGACGCCATGCGGAAACTGACCTTTGGCATGAACGTGAGCCTGGACGGCTACATCGCCGCGCCCGGCGACGACCTCGGCTGGAGCGTGCCGAGCGACGAGCTGTTCCAGTGGTGGTCCGACCGGGTGGGGGCGACGGGCCTGGCGCTGTACGGGCGCAAACTGTGGGAGACGATGAGCTCCCACTGGCCGACCGCCGACCAGCAGCCTGGCGCCACACCGGCGCAGATCGAGTTCGCCCGCCGCTGGCGGGACATGCCGAAGGTGGTGTTCTCCTCGACGACCAGCGCGGTCGACTGGAACGCCCGCCTGGTCACCGGCGACGCTGTCACCGAGATCACCCGGCTCAAGACTGAGGATGGCGGTCCCATGGACGTCGGCGGCGCCACCCTCGCCGCGGCGGCCATGCGGGCCGGGCTGATCGACGAGTACGCGATCGTCACCCACCCGGTCCTGGTGGGCGGCGGCACGCCGTTCTTCACGGCCCTGGACAACTGGGTGAACCTGAACCTGGTGGAGACCCGGACGTTTCCCGACGGCGTGCTCCTGACCAGGTACGAGACCAGGCGCTGAATACCCGACCTCGGATCGGCGCGGGCTCGGGCCACCCAAGGCTCCCGCGGCCGTTAGGGATCGCCTTACGGGCGCTCCTCGTACGCGGCGTGGGCGTCGCGCCACGCCTGCCAGACCTCGGGCCGAAGTCGTCCCCGGTCGGGCACGTTGATTCCAGCCGCCCGTGCCCAGGCGACCGGCTGCTCCGGGTAGCCGAGGTCGCGGAGCGCCTCGGAGTGTGCGCCGTGACCGTCTACCGGCTGTGCGACAGCGGCGTGCTGCCCCACGTTTGGATCGTGAACTCGATCAAGATCCGGCCTTCCGACTTGGAGGCCTTCCTGGAGCGGCAGAGGATCAGTCGAGAGCGCGGCGACCGCTGACGGGCGCCGCCGCCCAGACGGCGGCAGTATCCCGCGATGGCTCAAGTTCGCGCGCGGCTCGGTGGTAAGGCGGCCCGCTCATCTCTGGGCGCACGTGCTGCTTTGGATCGGCCTCTGGCCTGGTGGTCTATCGGCGGCCTTTTCGCGGCGCCTACCCCCTGCGAACAGCTCGCGACTGCGCCTGCGTTCTCGGGCTCGCTGGATCGTCTCCCAGGTCATGACCTATCCTCTGCCGTTAGACGGAGGACGACATGAGCGAAAAAATGCACTTCGAAGGGCTGACACTCACCGTGGATAGTGTCGCGCAATCGATCGAGTTCTATAGCGGGAAGTTGGGCCTCAAGGTCGAGTGGAACGCTCTTCCAGCCTTCGCCATGATCCGCATCGGCGCCGGCACGATCGGCCTTCTCTCGGCGGCCGAGGCGCGGAAAGAAGGCGTCGAGGAAACCAGCGCCGCGCAGAAGAGAGCCATCCACGTGGAGTTCAGCTCCGACGATCTTGATGGTCTCTACGAGGAGCTGAAGGGCAGGGGAGTCGAGTTTCATCAGCCGCCCCATGACGAGCCGTGGGAGCGGTCGATGACGGCCTTCGATCCCGATGGATACGCCGTCGAATTTGCTCAGGGGAAACGCGGCCACAACCAGACCAAGCCCTGACCTGTCGAGTCGGATCGCCCTCGCCTGAACCCATGCACCGCCGACTCGACGCGGAGCCGCTGGAAAGCGATCCCGCGGAGTTAAGTTGTCGGGGCGAGAGGATTTGAACCTCCGACCTTTCGGTCCCGAATCTGGGCCCGGACCATCGCAGGGGGAGCCAACCGTAGACAACCCTGCGCAATCCTTACAGACCGAGGGTGAGGTCGAGTCCAGCCATTCGCAGGATTTGGGAGGGTTTCCCAAGGATTTTTCTACCCGTTTTCTACCCAACTCCAGCGCCACACGCGCGCACGGCGGCGCGGAGGCGGGCGGGGCGGGGGCAGAGGCCCAGGGTGCCACGAAGACGCCACGTGCGCGCAGCACGGCGGCCACGCTCGCCGACCTGCAGGTCCTCTGGGGTGGGCGCGATCGGCTCCTTCGGGTGGCCGAAGTGGCGGAGCAGCTGGCGGTCGGTGCCTGGGCTGTCTACAAGCTCTGCGAGGACGGGGACCTTCCGCACGTGCGCATCAATAACTCGATACGTGTTCGGCCGGGCGACTTGGCGGAGTTCATCGCGGCGCGCACGCGGACGGGGCAGAGGACGAAGCCTCGACCGCCAGAGTGATCGCGCTGCGCTATTACCGACGCGGAACTCAGCGCCGAACCGTACGGGCTTTCCGGGCGCTGCCGCTCGGCCCTCGGCTGGTCTCCCGAGGCAGAAGGACCACCAAGTCAGCCGCTTCCTCGGCATCCCTGAGAAGCGTCTTGCGCGGCGTGCCCATCTGCGCGCGCATCGTCAAACCCTTGGAAAGGTCGATGACCTGGCTCGCACGCGCGGCTACGGGAAAGTCAGCCGGGATTTCCCCAGCGCTGATCCCGTCCCGGAAACGACGCTCCACTAGCGCTGCAGCTCCAGCCGCTGCGTTCTGTAGGAACTGCCGGACCTCTGCGTCGTCCACGAGCGGCGCGACGCACACGAGAAGACAACCCACGGCGGAGCCTTCCTCGGTCGCACTTTCTACGGCGTGCCTCAGGAAGCTGGCGAGCGAGTCGCGAAGAGCCTTCGGTGAGAGAAGTGCCTTCGCAGCGCCAGCGCCCTTCGTCTCGGCGTACGCCCGGAGGACCCGCAAGAACAACGTCCGCTTGTCCCCGAAGACGGCATACAGGCTCGGCCGTCCCACACCCATCCCGGCGACGAGATCGTCGATCGTCACTCCGTCGTAGCCCTTCGACCAGAACACCTGGGTCGCCTTTTCCAGCGCTTCCATCTCGTCGAAGCTGCGCGGTCGCCCACGCGGCTTCGTGGCATTTTGAATCATTTAGTTAAAAACTCCTTGCGCCTGACCATTCGCCCCATTAGTGTACCGAATAGTTCGAAATTGGCAAGGCGACCCTATCGTCGCGAGGAAACCACCCATGAGACATTCGATCGCCCTCGTCACCGGCGCCACTTCCGGGCTCGGCCATGCGGCAGCCCGCCTGCTCGCCGGAGAGGGCTGGCACGAGATCATCGTCACCGGGCGCAGCCTGGCCGGGGCCCAGCAAGCGGCCGCTCAACTCGCGGCTGAGAACAAACTACAGGTCTTCACGCCGCTGGAGCTGGATCTGGACACGCCGTCCAGCGTTCAGTCCGCCGTTGCCGAGCTCGTCAAGCGGGGTCAGCCGATCGATTTCCTGCTGCTCAATGCAGGGATGGTCCCAGGTAAGAAGCGCGTGATCACCGCGGCGGGCATCGAGGAAGCTCAGGCCCCGCTGATCGGCCATCATCAACTGACTATCGGGTTGCTCCGCGCCAACCTGCTGAGCCCCAACGCGCGGATTGTCATCGCCGGCGCGGAACCTGCCCGTGGGGGCGTGCCGATGTTCAGCTACACCGATGTGCCAGCCTTCGCGGCCAAATACTTCCGGGGAGACCGGACCGCCGCTATCGAAGCCCTGATTCGCAACGGGCCAAACGTGAAGTACGTGCCCAACAATACGTATGCCGACGCGAAGCTCATTATCGCTTGGTGGGTCGCGGCGCTGGCGCGCCGGCTACCCTCCGGCATGGCCGTGTACGCTGTCTCGCCCGGTGGGGCGACCGCCACCAAGGTGGTGCGAAACGCTGGCCCGGCGTTGAAGTATCTGTTTATCCCAATCGTGAACCTCATTCCCGGCATGAATCAGACGCCGGAGACCGCGGCCCGTCGGTACCTCCAGGCGTCGGAGTTCGGAACCGACGTCTCAGGGCAATTCTTCGCCTCGGCTCAAGGGAAGTTCTCAGGCCCAATTGAGGTGCAGCGCCAGCCACACCTCTACGATCGCGCCAGCCAGGAAGCCGCGTGGCAGGCCGTCGTCAAGGTCTCTGGCGTCGACTTCTCCTCCGCAGCACCCTTGCGCGCGGAGTCCTGAGGGAGCACTCGATCGCGGCTGAATTGAACGTGGTGACCCAAATGAGCTGGCGAATCCCGGGTGGCCGTTCCCGCGCTTCGATCTCGACGAAGCTGCGCGGTCGTCCACGCGGCTTAGCGGCATTTGGATTATTTAGTTCAGAAGTCCTTGCGCATGACCATCTGCTCGTCCGTGTTCGCCCCAAGGATCTGGAAGAGTTCATCGTCTCGAAGATGACGGTCGCAGAGACACCCCGCCCGCGCCGGCGAACAGAACCGGTTGAGTAGGCGCGTCACGCCACGTGATCGAGCCAGATCTCGGCTTGCCGAGGGCGGGCTCGTATACTGATATTCTTCATATGCTCACGAAGCGGCTCACCAAGATCGGCGACAGCACTGGTATCGTCATCGACCGCCCGATTCTGGATATGCTTGGGCTCGATAAAGGTGACGAGGTCTCGCTTCGAATCGAAAAGGACAAGCTCATCATCGAGCGCGCAGACGCGTCGGTCACCCGAGGGAAGCGGCGGGAGAAGCTCGAGAAGGTTCGGACGCGCATGCACGGTGACGTCGGCTCGACCCTGCGGAAGCTCGCGAGGTGACCGAGGAACCGGAGTTCCTGAGTTTCGACGAGATCCTCGAGATCCATCACCGCCGACCCCATTCTGCGCTCCGCTACCGGCGTCGTGCTCCGGCACTCCGAGCTGCACGTGTCTTCCGCAGAACGTGTGCGGCCAGAACGGCGGCCAGTGCGGATTCGTGCAGGGTCGAGATGTGATCTGCGGCTTCGCCTGATCGGTTGCCGAAGCGTTCAAATCGTGGTCAACGAAAACGAGAGCACGAACCCGTTGCAATCGGGTGCCGGGTGCCCCCACCCGTAGGCACGCGCGCTGAGCCGCACCTCTGTCCCCGGCGGAATCGATGCGTCGAGCCTCACATCGAACGTGATCGGCGTGCTCCTCGTCCCGTCGATGTACGAGCCGGGGGGACCGGCCTGGTCGGATGCGAAGCTGACTCCGGCGGTTGGAGAGGTCAACACCGCGCCCGGATACGAGACGTACCCATTGGGATCGGTGTCGGTCATTGTTATCCGCATGGTCACTGTCTGGCCCGCCACCACCGTCCCCGAAATCAGCGTGGGATTCGTGAGAACGAGCGGCGCGACGGTTCCGCACAAGAAAGGATCGCCATCTGCCCGAGCGTCCGCGGCGTCCCCTGCGCTGGCGTTGACCGTATCGGCAGCTCGATCGTGGGATTCGCCGTCGACGTCCGCGATCGCGTCAGGAGGCGCTTCGCCGCTGTCCGCGCCCGGCGGGCTCGACGATGCGGCGCTCCCGCAACCGAAAACGCAGACTCCCAACACCAGGGCCACGCCGCGCATCCACCGCGTATCGTCACTCATCACGAGATGGCTCGCAATCCGAAGGCGGCGGTAACATCGCGGTCGCGGATGCTGCGACGTGGCGGAGGAGCGTGTCTCTCGAAGGTTTGGATCGCTGCCGGCGTGGCGGTGGCGGTGTGGCCAGCTCCGGCCCACGCGGAGGCGGGCACGGTCGAGATTGCCTGGTCCGCGCCCGCCGAGTGCCCGACGACACCGGACGTGGAAGCCTCGATTCGGAACCTGTTGGGCCGGTCGCCGCGCCTCCCGGATGGACGCCATCTGGAGGTCAAGGCTCGGGCTGAACGCAAGCACGACCGCCGGTGGAGCGGAACGATCGAGACGCGCCTCGGAACGACGACGGGAATCCGGACGATCGGCACCGAGTCGTGTCGGGCCGTCGCGGACGCCACCGCGCTCATCATCGCGCTCATGATCGATCCCGAGGCGGTCGCGGCCCGCGCCTCAGCTCCATCTACTTCTTCGCCGCCGCCGGAGCCCAGACCGGTCATGCGAGCGACGCCGGCCGCAATCGACACGGCAGTGTCGCGCGCGCCACCGCCGCCTCGTCGCGGCCTCGCGCCGAGGCTCTCGCTCGGCCCCACGATCGCCGTCGACATGGGGACGCTACCGCGGCCTACCTACGGTGCGGGGACGAGAATCGGCGTCAAAATCGGCGGCTCCGCGCTCGAGCTCGGCGTCCTCGCATCGGCGCCGGCGAGCGGAACGGTCTCCGGCACCATACCCCCGGTAGGCGGAAGCTTTCATTTTTGGTCAGCGTCCCTGTCGGCCTGTCCCGCCTTCGCGGTGCGGCGATTCGACCTCGGAGCGTGTGCGGAGATCGAGGCCGTCGAGGTGAAGGGAACCGGCTTCGGCGTCAGCTCGCGGTATGAAAATGAGGCCCGATGGCTCGCGCTCGGCGCGGGGGCGATCGTGCGCGTGAGAATCACGCCGCACGTCGCGATCCCGTTTCGGTTCGACGCCGTTGCACCCCTTGGCCACCCCACGTTCTTCCTCAAGGGGGTACCGGAGGCGCAAGGCCAGATATACAGCCCTTCTCGCGTGGCTGGGCGCGCGCTCTTGGCGCTGGATATCGATTTCTGAGGCCCCCCCGATCATGGATTCATCGAAGGCCGGCCACTCAGCATTGCGGATGGATTCGAGCATCTCGATGGCGGCTCGCGAGGCGGGATTCGCCGAAACGGGAGCCTCCACGCCGCTGACACTCGCCGACATCTACAGAGAGCACTTCGACTTCGTCTGGCGCAGCCTGCGCCGCATGGGCGTGGCACCCGGATCCATGGACGATGCCGCTCAGGATGTGTTCCTGGTCGTCCACCGCAAGCTCGGGAGCTTCCAGGGCCGATCGTCGGTCAAGACGTGGCTGTTCGGTATCGTAGCCCGCGTGGCGCACGACCACCGCCGATCTGAAAGGCGCAAGGGCGACCCGGTGCGGTATCAGGAGCCGACCGCGCTCGACAGCTTGCCTGACCGGGCCACACCCGGACCGATGCAACGGGCCGAGCAGAACGCGTCGATCCGTCTGCTCGACGAGCTGCTGTCGCAGCTGACGCCCGAAAAGCGCGAAGTATTTCTTCTGGCCGAGCTGGAGCAGATGACGGCGCCCGAGATAGGAGAGGCGCTGAGCGTCCCCCTCACGACCGTCTATTCACGGCTGCGCGCGGCGCGCATCGAGTTCGAGGAAGCGCTGAGCCGCCACCGCGCTGGACAGAAGGAAGACGAACCATGCCGCTGAGTGATGAAGCACGACGGATCGTGGATGACGCGCGCGCAGAGTACGGACCGTCGGACGAGGACCGCGCGCGTGTCGGCGCGATGCTGCCGCTTCACCTTGCGGCGGCTGCCGGAGCCGCTACCGCTGCGTCTACCGGATCGTCGGCCGCTGCCGCGCCGGCCGGTTTCCTTGCCGGCAAGGGTGTTCTCGTCGGGCTGACGGCGCTGGTCGTCGTGGGCGGCGCGTCCGTAGGGTACTGGTGGTCGGGAAGCGAAGCCCGCCGACCGCGAGCGCCGTCCGTCACGAGCGCTGTATCGACGCCACCCGTGCGGACGACGAATCAGCCTGATCCGCCAAGTTCGCCGCCATCGGCGACGGTGAAAAATACGCAGCCTCAGGCGCCGGCGCGCGGGAACCGAAGCCGTTCCCCGCTCGCGGGTCGCGCGATTACCGCGAAGGTTGGAGTCTCCGATCCGGGCCCCGACGTTGCCGGAGAGATCGCGCTGCTCAGCGAAGCGCAGCGAGCGCTCGCGAGCGGGCAGGCTGACAGGGCGCTCCAGCTCCTGGATCGCCACGCGCGCGACTTCCCGCGCGGCAGCCTCACGGAGGAGCGGGCCGCCGCCCGAATCATTGCGCTCTGCGCCCTCGGTCGCGTGACAGCGGCGCGCGCGGAGACCGCTGCGTTCGTCAGGCAATCCCCGGAATCGCCGCTGGTCGAGAGGGTGCGCGCAGCGTGCGGCAAATGATCGGCATACAAGAAAGGAAGAGCGCCGGCCACTCAGCGTGTCAGGAGGTCGGCGTGGTTCATCTTGTCCTAATCTCTCGTTCGCGGCGCGCGGCGTGGATGCTCGCGGGAATCATGGCGCTCGCCTGCTCCTCGAAGCAGATCCCCATCGGCGAGCAGACCGGATCCGGGGGTGCGAAGGGAGGCCAAGCGGGGTCCGGTGGAGGCGGCTCGGCCGGCTCCGGCGGCTCGGCCGGTGCGGGCGGCTCGAAAGGCGTGGGCGGCTCGACCGGTGGGGGCGGGGCGAGTGGCGGGCCCGACGCCAGCGCAAGCGGAGGATCCGTAGGAACTGACGCCGCCAGTGGAGGGACCAGCGGATCCGACGCAGGCAGCGGGATCGACGCTGGGTCGTGCCCCGCGAGCTTCACGATCGCGCTCACCAAGAGCTGCTCGATCGCGGCGGACTGCGTCCTCGCACCGCACTTCGATTGTTGTGGGAACGTCATCGTCGCCATTCGTACGGGGACGGACGCGTCTTTCGCGACGGCTCAACAAAACTTCGAGTCCTGCGTTCCGGGGTGCCGCCTCCGTGGCTGCGACCACGCCGACAGGGCCGAGGACGGACAGACGCTGACCGCCCCGGGGCAAGCCTTCGCCGCCCAGTGCCAGAGCGGTCGCTGCACGAGCGTCGTCGCTGCGGGCCCGACCTCCGCGTGCCAGGCGCAAGGATCCTGCGACCCAACGACCTCGACGTCGTGCAGCTACTGCGATCGAGGCGGGACGCTCCAGCAGTTCTGCGAGTGCGCGACGAACGGCGCGGGGCAGGGCACCTGGAACTGCGGCGGCTCGATGGCGTGCGGTTCGACCAACTGCGGGCTCAACGGCAGCACGTGCGATTTGCAGCGGCAGACGACGTGCGAGCAGTGCGACGCATCCGGGGCTCGGCGGCTTTGCACCTGCGTCGCTTCCGGCTCGCAAGGCGTGTGGGCCTGCAACTCGACCGCGAGCGGGGGCTGCGGCGTCGACTGCGGCGCTCGCAAATGCCTGGCCGGTGAGATCTGCGTGCAGCTTGGACGCTACCCCGGAACCTTCACGCCCGACGCTGGCCCCCCGACGACGACGCCGACGTGCGTGGTGGTGCCTGACGCGTGCGGCGCGAACCAGCCGTCGTGCGCCACTTGCATCGTGTCCGCGTTCGGCTGCTCGACTCCAGGGACGTGCCGCGACCTCGGTCCGCAGACGTTCGAATGCATCCTGCCCGGTGCGTGATGAGCGTCGGGATTGGGTCCCGGGCCTGATCAGCAGCCACAGGCCGTCTTCATTCTGTCGAGGATGCCCGGTTTGCGCTGTCCGTCCTCCACTTCGAAGCGGCGCGCCGAAGGCGATGTGACCGCGAAGCCCCGAGCCGCGAGCCGTTCGAGCAGCCCCTTGAATCCATCGCCGAACCCTTCCGGCAGATCATGGAGCCCATCGAGCGCGGCCTGCGCCGCGGGGCCGGCCTGGGAGCTGGCTCGCCACGTCACGTGGGCGCCGTCAGAGCTGACGTGATGGGTGAGGAACGGGCAGCACGCCCCCTCGCGGCGGGCAAGGTCGGTGACCCATTCGGCGACGCCCGGCTTCGCGGCGAACCTGAGCTCGACGGCATCGGCCGTCCGCTGGCGACCCGCTAGCGCGTGCGCAAACAGTCGCCCGTACTCGGCGAGTCGTTCCTCGGGCGTATCGGGCGCGCCGGTCAGGTCGCACGCGATCGGCGCGTCGGTCTTTTCTTGGGTACTCAGCAGATCGATGGTGGTCGTCATTGGGCCTCCTCAGGTCCACTAGGCGGCAGCGGGCTCGGACGGGACACCCAATCGTCGCGATGACCATCCGACGCCGCTTGGGCAATCTCTTCGTCCACCTGTCCCAGACACTCTTCGATCGGCCTACTGGCCTCGAAGGGAGCCGCATGGATAGCCGACACTCACTGGTCCGCACTCTTCGAAGACGCTTCAAGGTCCCCATGCTCCTCGGCGGCGCTGGTGGCCTCGGCCTGCTGGCCTGCGTCGCTTGTTGCACGCTGCCGATCCTGGGCGCGATCGGAATCGGCACCGGAGCCATTCTGAACGTTCGGTAGGATGAGGCCGGCCAACATCAGATCCATGGAGAGCTCCCTCGTGTCGACCACCCGGGCGCGTCGGACCTGTGATCCGACGTCCCCAACCAACCAGGCGCGCTCCCACTCAGGGAAGGCACGGGACCCATGCGCAGTACCTCGCAACCAGCTTTCCACTCAAGAGGCCGGCCGAGCTTTGCATCGCGAACCGCAAGTGAATTGCCCCTGCGAGAATTGCCGTCGCCGGTACGCTCGCGTCCGCAAGGTAAGGGTCATCCGAAGCGGTGACCTCGACGGTCGTTGGAAAGACCAGCGGCTGTCCAGTTTGCTTCGACAGGTAACCCTTCACCTGCTGAGTCCCGACCCATGACCCCTGCGCCCGATCGAAGCGGAGGTCTGACAGGACAAGCACCTGATTTGAAAGAATCCCGCGCCCATCCGCCAGCGCAACGTTCAAGCCACCGAAGCATAGGCTGCCTCCGACGCTCGCTTGGATCTGCGTCGGACAGAACTGCCCCAGGGGCGTCGAACCCGATACCGAGATTTCTCCCCCACACCAACCGTCGCCCATGTCGGACGCCTGGATCGCTGCATCGCTCGCGTCGAGACAGGAGGTGGGCGCGTCCGCGGCAGGAGTCGCCACGCTGCTACAGGCGCCGGTCGCCAACACAGCGAAGGTCGCGACCGTATAGGAAATCGACCGATTCGGACGCCCCATTCGACACCCCCCCAGTCTATGGACAGAAGGGTACACCGATCGCAGGTGCATTCCGTTCCTTCAGCGGATGCCGTTGTCGCAGGCGATCTGGCTGTTCTGCTCCGAGCAGGACTCCGGGCGGCCGCCAACTCTGCTCGTGCACACGCAAGCGGCCATGCATGCGCAGGTCGGCGTTCCGTGGCACTCACTCGGGATGGGAGCGCAATACTCACCTCCGCCGCCCGCGACGCCGCCGATCTCGACGACGCACACAGTGCCGCTCGGACAGCCGGCGGTCGGGCAGACGCTGTTGAACGTCCCGGCGTCACCTGGCACACCTGCGTCCAGATAGGTGCACATTGCGACATCGGTCGAACCGTCGCCGGTGGAGGAACCGTCAGCGGAAGAGACGTCGGAAGGCGGCACGTCGGAGCCCCGGGCATCTCCCGCGTCATTGGCCTTCGAAGAGGCACTGCTGCAACCCGCAACGATCAGAAAGCAGATCAGAACGGCGGATGCTTTTGCGCTCATCTGGCGGCCTCCCCACGGCTATTGAAGTTCCCGGCGTGCAACCACGGTGCTCATCTTTTCCGGTGGCCCCGAAAATTTGAGCGGCGCCACCCCCCCTGCGGGTACTCACAAAGCGATGCGGTCATCCATGTTGGGAGGGGTCCGTGGTGTAGCGCTGTCCAGGGCCGTGTTGATGGCGCTGGTCGCGGCGGGGTTGGCCCCGGCTGCCACTTGCAGCAGCCAAGAGCAGGCGGACCGGGACGCGGGGCCGGCGGCCATTCCGCCGCCATTTCGGGCGCCGGTGGAGCAGGCATAGTGCTGATAGATGCGGGCGGGCCGCAGACCGATCCGCCGATGACGCCCCCGAGCGACGTTGTCTTTCCCGATCCGCCGCTCATCTCTTGCGACGACAGCGCCACCGATGGGGGTGGGTGCGGCTTCATTCAGGCGGTGTGCGAGATCCCCGCTTGCGATGACGCCGGTGCCTGCAACCAATCTCACTGGCTCAGGGCGTACGGCAACCCTCGTTGCGTTAGCGGCCGATGTGTCGGGGACCCGTCGTACTACCGATGTGGAGACCGCTGCGTGAACGGCGGCTGCTACTACAACGGCACGACGCTCCCTTGAGGGGGCCCCTGTCGCGATCGGTCCGGTCGAGCTCGTCACGGCGAGCGCGGAACCCCCGGCGACATCGTCGCCGGTACCGAGCAGTGGCGGCACGGGCCGAGCTCGAACGCCATGTGAGCAGTCGCACCGACTTGCGGCTGTAGCCGAGCGTCAGGATGAAGAGCCGGGTCCGACGGTACTTTCCCGTCGTTGCGACGCGCACCATCGGACCCTCGCCGTAGTCGACCTGCGACTCCTCGCCGGGCGCCGTGCGTATCACGACGCGCGCTTCCACCGGCCGCGTTCCGCGCAGCTTCACCACGTATCGCATCACGCTTGCGTACGTCGCGCCGAACCCGTGATCGATGACCAGACTCGGCGCAGCTCGAAGCTTCTTCAGTGTGGGAACGGTCGAGATCCCGGTGCGCCTCATCCAGTCGGTCGGCGACGCGATGGTGCTAGCCATACTGGTCGAAGGCATGAGGCAGGTCATCCCCGGCCCGGCAACTGCGCCGTCCGCTCCGTGACGTCGGTCCCTCAGAATCCGTTGTTCCCACCAGAGTCGCTCACCACCGCGAATTGCGTGACGGAGTTGGGGCTGAGGATCGAGGAGTTGCGGACCTCGCCGTGGCCGTGGCCGTCGGCCGTGATGGCGAAGCTGCTGCCGCCGATCGTGCTGTTGTCGACAATGACGTGACCCTGGTCATGGATGACGATGGCGGAGCTCGTGCCCCAGAGGACGCTGTTGGTGATGTGCACGGTGCAGTTGCCGGAGACGGTGACGGCGACCTGGCTGCTCTGGATCGCGACGTTCGACAGGGTGAGCTGCTGGTTGCCGCTGCATGAGCGCGGCGTCCCCACCGTGCCGGCCACCTGGATCGTGTAAGTCGAGTCCTGGGCAACGTTGCCGCAGGCGGGCACGGTGCCGGTGAAGTGGATCGTGTGCGTTCCGGGCGTGAGCGGCTCGACGAACCCATAGAAGCCCTGGTCGGCCGACGGGCTGAGGACCTGGGGCGGGAGGCCGAAGATGTTCCCAGGCAGCAGGTTGATGGCGAAGATGATGGATTGCTCAAGGAAGCTCGTCGGGTTCGGCAGCGACGCGCCGTCGACCGTAAGTGAGAGCGTCGCCGGCGGCGTCCCGACGCAGGCCACCTGCGCGCGCACGAAGGCGTCGGTGCGCTGATCGGGAGGGTCGGTCTGCTGGGCGGCGAAAGTCTTGTTGAACATAGGGATGAGGAAGGCGGTCCCGAGCGGGACCGTGCAGGTGCGGTTGCTGGCGCTGCCGTCGAAGGTTCCGGCCAGGAGGAACACGCCCGGCACAGGCTGGTTCACGGCGCAGTTCGCGCCCGTCGTGTCCAGGACCGGGTTGTTGGCAGCGGGCGTGCCGAATGCCCACTGCCACCAGTGGGCCGACCACGCGGAGTAGGCGATGCCGTGAGGCGCGGTGGGGGCCGGCGGCGCGAAGGTGGGCGCCGCGAGCGCGCTGGCGGTCGAGAGTCCGAAAACAGACAGCAACAAAGCGGTGACGATGGTTCGCAACGTTCGCATTGGGGCTCCTTGTGTCGTTGTTACGACAATTTGTAAATCGATTACACCAGGCGTTCATCCGCCCGTCTGGCTGCGCGTAACATCGTTCGCGCCCCATGTACAAGCGACGATTGCTCGCCAGAGGTCCGAGCCCAAACAATACAGCCGCGCCCGTATGGCCCAGCCACAACGAGGTGCGGCCACGTCGGCGCGCGCTCTCAACCTCACAATGTCCTGGTGTCCGGTCGTGGGTGCCTCGGTCATGCAATAGGTGGATTGTCGGTATCGGCCGTGCGCCCTACGGACCAAGGTGCAAACTCGCGCGGACGCGCAATTGCCTTGCGTGCCGCTCTGCCGTCAGGCGGATCATCCCGCACCGGCAGATGCAGCCATCGACGCGGCTACCGAGCTGCAGAAGACCACGGTTGGATGCGCGCCGCTCGGAGCTCCATGACGCGGGACTCGATCCCGTGGGTGCGGGCGGCGCCGCTGGCTCGAACGACCTCGAGTTGCGGAGACGTGAGCTTCGGCGCGCGCGCGTGTCGGTCGATGAGCACCCAGACCGCGTGAGGCGCTGCGGTCGTCAGACCGTGAACTTGGAGGGCGCTCAGCAGAACCCGCGGCGGTGCCCAAAGTGCACTGCAAGCTGTTCCCGGTCGGCGAGGTGCGGAAGCTGCGATTCCACCACCTGCGCCACACGACGGCCTCGTTGCTGCTCATGCAGGGCGCCGACCTGGCGCCCGTGCAGCGGATCATGCGGCACCAGGATCCGCGGATCACGACTGAGGTCTACGGGCACCTCGCGCCCGGTTACCTCAAAGAAGGAGATCGACCGTCTTCGGTTCGAACCGCTGCCCGCGCACCCGAGCGACACCGGTGCCTCCGTTCAGGCGGCGTCGGCCGCCGCCAGCGCGGCCGGCTCAGGCCCCTCGAACGGCCCCAGCGATCCCGCGGCGGGCGCCCTCGCAGAGAGGGCCTGGACGCGATCGTCGCGGCGTCGGAGGGTCGGCTTGCGCTGCCCCGTGTCCCGACTGTTTGGCCGCCTTAGTGAAGACAACGATGTAGCGCGTTTTGTGGAATCGGTCTGCGCCCGACGTGCGCACGCCCGTATCGTTCTCAAGTTAGTTCGACGGCGCGGCGCCGCCATCGCCGGGAGGCTGATACATGGGCACGAACGGATCCAATCGCAAACCACCCTCGACGCAGGCGCCGAACACCGCTGAAGGCGAGACGCCCAGCGTTCTCCCACGGCCCGACTTCCACTTCACCGGTGAGGTAGGACGCCGTTCGCTTTCACGGGCGCGATCGATCACGTGACCGTCGACCTCGAGACCGAACCGGCAACAGCGCGTCGCTAGTGGGGGATCATGAGCAAGAGCAAAGGAAACCAGGGAAAAGGCAACAAAGGAACGAACGGCGGCAACGGGCACCAGGAGGGGAAAGTCGCGCCGATCGGCGCCGCGCCCGCGCGACATGTGGTGTTGCCGCCGCCCGAACCGAAGTTCGACGGGGTGATCGGCCGGACCTACAAGGATTCGACGATGGGGACTTTCCCCGTCATGAAGGCGCCCGCGGATGCGCCCAATGTCCTCCTGGTGCTGATCGACGACTGTGGCTTTGGCCAGTGGGGGACGTTCGGCGGTCAGATCCCCACACCCAACCTCGATCGCCTGGCGAAGACCGGACTGCGCTACACGCGCTTTCACACGACGGCGCTCTGCTCGCCGACGCGCGCCGCGCTCTTGACGGGACGCAACCATCACAGCGCCTCGACCGGCACAATCACCGAGCTCGGCGACAGCTACCCCGGCTACACCGGCCAGATACCGAAGAGCTGCGCGATGGTCGCGGAGACCTTGCGACAGAACGGCTACAGCACCGCGTACTTTGGCAAGAACCACAACGTCGCCGACTGGGAGACCAGCGTCTCGGGACCGTTCGATCGCTGGCCCACGATGCAAGGGTTCGATCACTTCTACGGGTTCATCGGCGGGGAGTCGAACCAGTGGCAGCCCGCGCTCTACCGAGGACACCACGCCGGTCGACCTCGAGATGCCGCCCGGCCGCGAGGGGCACTACACGCTGAACGACGCGCTGGCCGACCGGGCGATCCGGTACATCCACCAACAGAAATCCGTTACACCGGACCGGCCGTTCTTCGTCTACTACGCGCCGGGCGCGACGCACGCGCCGCACCACGTGCCGAAGGAGTGGATCGACAAGTTCAAGGGCCAGTTCGACCAGGGCTGGGACAAGTACCGCGAGGAGTGCTTCAAGCGGCAGCGCGAGCTCGGCGTCGTCCCGACGGACACCAAGCTGACGCCCCGGCCCGACGAGATTCCCGCCTACGACTCGCTCACGCCTGAACGAAAGAAAGTGGCGGCGCGCCTCATGGAGACGTTCGCCGGCTACACCGCCCAGACGGATTACGAGGTGGGACGCGCTGCTCGACACGCTGGAGGAGATCGGCCAGGTCGACAACACCCTCGTGATCTGGATGATCGGCGACAACGGCGCGTCGCTCGAAGGGGGCCTGAACGGCTGCTTCAACGAGATGACCGGCCTCAGCGGCGTTCCCGAGGATCCGCAAACGCTGATCGCGAAGCATGGACGAGATCGGCGGCCCGAACGCGTACAACCACTACCCGGTCGGCTGGGCCTGGGCGATGAACACCCCGTTCCAGTGGGGCAAGCAGGTCGCGTCGCACTTCGGCGGGACGCGCAACCCGATGGTCGTGTCGTGGCCCGAGGTCATCAAGGACACCGGGGGCCTGCGCACCCAGTTCCACCACTGCATCGATGTCGTCCCGACGATCCTCGAGGCGGCCGGCATCCCGGAGCCGGTCTCCGTCAACGGCGTGACGCAAAAGCCGATCGAGGGGATCAGCATGGTGTACAGCTTCGACGACGCCAAGGCCAAGGGGCAGCGGCCGACGCAGTACTTCGAGATGTTCGGCAACCGCGCGCTCTACCACGACGGCTGGGTCGCGGCGTGCCGGCACGGGCGGCTGCCGTGGCAGAACAGCGGCTCGGCCGACTTCGACCTCGACACCTGGGAGCTCTACAACATCGAGGACGACTTCAGCGAGTACGTCGACATCGCGGCCAAGGAGCCGGAGAAGCTGAAGGAGCTGCAGGATCTGTTCTACGCCGAGGCGGGCAAGTACGACGTCCTGCCGCTCGACGACCGGTTCATTGAGCGCGCCAACCCGGCGTTGCGGCCGAGCCTGCTCGAAGGGCGCACCGAGTTCACCTACTACGCTGGCGCCTATCGAGTCGCGGAGAGCTGCTCCCCGAACATCAAGAACCGCTCGCACGCGATCACGGCGCACGTCGACCTGCCGGCAGACGGCGGCGACGGCGTGCTGGTAGCGGCCGGGGGAATCGTGGGCGGTTACACGCTCTACGTGAAGGACCGCAAACCGATCTACGAGTACAACTGGTTCACCCAGGAGCGGTTCAAGGTGGCTGGCGGGTCGCCCCTGCCGGTCGGTCCCTGCACGATCCGGATGGATTTCGCCTACGACGGCGGCGGCTACGGCAAGGGAGGGACGGTCAGCCTGTCCGTCAACGGCAAGGAGGTCGCCAAGGGGCGGGTGGAGAAGACCGAACCGGCCCGCTTCTCCGCCGACGAGACCTTCGATGTCGGCTGCGACACCGGCTCGCCCGTCAGCGAGGACTACCAATCGCCGTTCGCATTCACGGGCACCCTGAAGAAGATCGAGATCAAGCTGGAAGAGGAACCGCTCACCCCCGCGGAGCGCGCTGCCGTCCAAGCGATGCACGCGGCAGCGGCGCAGGCGCACCACTGACCTCGATCTGTCCCGGCGCCGGGAGGATGATTACCCGGCGCCGTCGAGCCTCTTTCGGCGAGCTCATTGGGTTTTGTGGAGGTGCGGGGAGTCGAACACGGGTTCGGCGAGATCGGCCGCCACGTGACCCAGCATGTCGAGCCGGCGTTTGTGTAGTCGCGCGGCGGCTGTGGCTAGAACGATACGCCCAGCTTGAACCAGACGTAGTTGCCCTTCACGGTGTTGTCCGCAGCGATCTGCGGCAGCCACTTCATGGTGACGGCGAGCCCGATCTTGCTGAACTGCGCGAGATACGAGACCACCGGCCCGACTCCCGCGGTCATCTCCTTGAAGCTGCCCAACCGCGCGCCAGTGCCGCTATCCCCGGTGGTCTGTTGCAGGTAGAAGCCGTTGGCGCCGGCGCCGAAGGCCCCCTTGCCGTCCAGTGACTCCAAGATCGCGATGTGAGTCCTCGCCGAATCCGGCGAGCGCGCAGCCACATTGTCCAATGCCGCTTCACACAGCTTCGTTCGCCGGCTGGCCCAAACACAATCCTTGCCCGACGTGCGGCGAGCCAGCTCGTAAATCAACCTGGGAGCGGAGCCGTGGGCCGTAACCGTTTAACCCCTTCCGGCGCGCCCATTTTACTTCACGAGGTGAAGCAACTCATCGTAGTGTCACCGCCACCTTGCGATATACACTGCTCTTGACGGTGTCACTTTGTGGCACTCTCGCTGGTTGCGGTGGCGCGTCGGGGACGCCTGGAAATATGGGCGGCAACTCGGGAGCAGGCGGCGACCCTGATTCGGGCGGCATTCCCGCCCCGACCGGACCTTGCGACATCTACGCGGCCGGCGACACGCCGTGCGTGGCGGCACACAGCACCGTGCGAGCTCTTTATGGCGCGTACAGCGCGAGTCTGTACCAGGTGAGGCGCGCATTGGACGAGACGACGCAGGATATCGGAGTGCTCAGCCCCGGTGGGTTCGCCGACTCCGCGGTGCAAGACCAGTTCTGCGCCGGGACGACCTGCACTATCTCGGTTATCTACGACCAATCCCCGAACGCCAACCACCTTACAAGAGCACCCGCGGGCGGCTCCAAGACGACCACCGACAACGAGGCAAACGCGACCGCTCTCATGTTGACGGCTTCAGGCCACCCGGTCTACGGCGTGTTCGTCACCCCGGGCGTAGGCTATCGGAACAACCAGACCTCTGGGATTGCCGTCGGAGACGAGCCGGAGGGTGAGTACATGGTGACCAGCGGCACCCACTTTAACAACGGGTGCTGCTTCGACTACGGGAACGCCGAAACCAATAATCTGGACGACGGCGCCGGCACCATGGAAGCCATTTACTTTGGCAACGACAGTTATTGGGGGAAGGGCGCTGGCTCAGGCCCCTGGGTCATGGCCGACCTTGAAAACGGCCTCTTTGGCGGCCAGACCTTCCTTGCGAACGCGACCAACACTCCGTTGACGTCGGATTACGTGACGGCCATGGTGAAAGGCAGGCCGGGAGGGTTCGCGCTCAAGGGGGGCAACGCACAATCCGACGCCCTAGAAATCCTGTACGACGGAGCGCGTCCCACGTATCAAGGCTATGACCCCATGAAGAAGCAGGGTGCGATCATCTTGGGAATCGGCGGCGACAACAGCGGCGGAGGTGCCGGATCGTTCTTCGAGGGCTGCATGACTTCGGGCTATCCGTCCGATGCGACCGACGACGCCGTCCAAGCAAACATCATCGCCGCCGGGTACGGGCTCTAGACCCAAAGACCCCACAACCAGCTCCCCTGGCACTCCGACCAGGTCTGGCGCGCCGCGGATTGGTTGGATGGCTATCAGTGGCGATCTGGTTTGCGCAGCGGACGCGTCCACGCCCAGCATGGCGAGGATCAACGCCAGAATCTGCGGCGGTCGAGCTGCCAGCGCGGTACGCACTGCCGCAGCGGGTCGGTTCGTTCCTCGAGACCCCGATGCGAAGGGTCGAAACCCCATATGATCAGCTAGTTCCCGGTGCTCAGGAAATCGGTTCGCCCGGTCTGTCCGCGGCCGAAGCCGCCTCGGCCGCATCGTGTCGTGGGGCGTGGACCATTTTCGCCCTAGTCTGGAACTACAGGATCGAAGGATGCTTTTACGCGATCGCAGGTGCTCGTCGAAGGTAGCGCCATCATCAAGTCGAAGCCACATATGGTTGGACGGCTGGCTCCACGGCTGCGACTGGTCGCGGCGCGCGGGGAACGGGCGGACACCGAGCGGAGACTGACCGATGTGGAGCTGGTTCGCGCCCTCCGGGCCGATGATCCTGCGGCGCCCGCCGAGCTCTGGGCTCGATGTTCCCCCGCGGTCGGACGGGTGCTCGCCAAGGCGCTGGGTCCGTCCCTCGAGATCGAGGATCTGACCCAGGAAATCTTCTTGCGCGTGTTTGTCCGACTGCCCGTTCTGCGCGATCCATCGGCACTGCGCGGATTCGTTCTTTCGGTGGCCATGAATGTCCTCAAGTGGGAGCTACGGCGCCGCTGGGTGGGGCGGAAAATTCGGTTGTCGGCGAGCGGCATGCTGCCGGACATGGAAGGCGCTGAGGTCGATACCGAGGCGCGCCATGCTCTGCGGCGCTGCTATCGCATCTTCGATAGCCTCCCGACTTCCGAGCGGCTGGCATTCGTGCTGCGGTACATGGAGGAGATGACGATCGGCGAAGTCAGCGCAGCGCTCGGCGTTTCGACCAGCACTGCGAAGCGCTGGGTGAACCGAGGCGCCGCGAAGGTCGCGCACCAGGTCGCGGACGATCCCGATCTAGAGCGGTTTTTCGCCGATCAAGGGAGGAGGCGCGCGTGAGCTCTCGGGTCTCTGGCGATGAACCTGTCAACGCGACGGCGGAACGTGTCGCGGAATTCGTTTCCGCGCAGATTGACACCTCTCAGCCTGCGAATTCGGGCGAACGGGAGTTCGTGCGCCGTCTGGCGGGCTTCCGGCAGGCTCGACGTCATAGGAAGCGGATTGCCGTCGGCCTCACAATCGCGGCAACGCTGGTTGCGGGGTTGACGCGATTCCGATTGCGACGCGAGGCCGGCGTCCTGCCTGTTCTGAGCTACCGAGTGGACAATCAGGAACCGCCGGCCGGCGGGTATATCCTGGTGCCCGAGAGCGCCGACTCGCTGCTGACGTTTTCCGATGGCTCCAGCGTCAAGATGGTAGCGCGGACCCGCGGACGCGTCGTCGAGGTGAACGACCATGGAGCAACGGTGGCGCTCGACGACGGGAAGGTGTCAGTCGACATCGTTCCGCGTCCGCACGCCCGCTGGATCTTCGAGGCGGGCCCGTTCCGCATCAACGTGCACGGGACGGCCTTCACCGTCGCCTGGAACCCCGGGGAAGCTGTGTTCGAGGTGCGCCTCTTGCGTGGTGCGGTCTCCGTCGTGAGCCCGCTCGGAGGGCAGGAGATCGAGTTGGTGGCGGGACAATCGCTGAGGGCCAGCTTGCGCGATCAGACGGTTACCATGGGTACGATGAGCGGCGTGGCTCCGCCGGCAAAAGACAACGCGGGCGTCGCGGCTACGCCACGCGAACCACCGCGCGAGGCTCCCTCGACGGTGGTCGAGCCGGCGCGCTGGCCGCATCGCGGCTGGATGACCGCGCTCGAGAAAAATCGGGTCGGCGACATTCTTGCCGAGGCAGACCGCTGTGGTCGCGCGGCGGTGCTCGGACGCGCCGACAGCGACGACCTGTGGGCGGTGGCAAACGCCGCCAGATACGCGGGCCGCTATCTGCTGGCCGAGCAAGCGCTGAGCGCCCACCGGAGCCGTTTCGGTTGGTCGGATCGATCGCGGGAGGCAGCGTTCTTGCTCGGGCGCTTGCATGAACAGGATCGGTACGGACCCGAAGAGTCCTTGCGATGGTACGATCGCTTTCTGGTCGAAGCGCGCGCTGGCGTGGGAGTGTCCGACGCGCTCGGCCGAAAGATGACGCTGTTACAACGATGGAAGCGACACACCGAAGCTCTGGCTGTGGCGCGAGACTACCTGAGAAGGTTTCCGGGCGGCACTTATGCGCCCGCCGCGCGCGCCGTGGTGGAGTCGTCGACAGCGAAACCGTGAGTGCCCGACCTGGCCGCGCCCGGTGGTTCTGGCAGAGAGGGGCGGTCCTCCTTGGCCTCCTGCTGGCGCTCGACGGCCGGGTCGCGGCCGCCGACACCGTGCCGGCGGCCGAGACAGTCATCTTGTTACAGCCGGCGACCGCGTCGCCTGCGTTTCGGCGAAGTTTAGCGCGCATCCGAGATGAGCTATCCGCCGACCGGTTTCGTGTCGTGCTCGCGGACCCGAGCGCGCCGACGGACAGGGTGGACTTGATCGAGCTTGCAGGGCGCGTTGGGGAGGACGGCACGACGGTAGCCCTGTTCGGCGATCCAGCGGTGGGTGAGACGGAGTTGTGCGTGGTCCGGCGAGCCGCCAGGCGTACGGCCGTCCGCTGGGCCACAGTCGCCCTGAATGATCCGGAGCGGATGCCGCAGGCACTCGCTACCAGGGCCCTGGAACTGCTGCGCGCGACCGCGCTCGAGCTGTCGATCGAGAGCGAACGGGCGGCGCCACCGCGCGAGAGACCGGCGGCACGCCCGCTGGCCGACATACCGCCGCCGACGCCCGCGCCGCCCGCGGCAGCTCGCGTCGTTGCCGCTATGGGAATTGGAATCTGGAACAGCGTCGACGGACCGCCCGCCGCCGTCATACCGGTGGGGAGGATTGGCTTGCGCTTGTCGGATTGGGCGTGGGTGCGCGTCAGCTTGGCGGGCCTCGGAAGTCATCCGCGGATCGCCACTACCGACGGTTCAGCGACGGTTTCCCAGAGTCTGGCGCTGGCCGAGCTTGCCGCGGTCTTCCGACCCGACCGGCGTCTTCATCCAATCTTGAGCGTCGGTGCCGGCGCTCTCGATGTGGCCGTCCTCGGCACGGGCGCGGTGCCGTTCGAAGGCCGAGAGCCGCAGCGGTGGTCGGCCGCGTTCGATGCCGGCTTTGGCGTTGGATTCGGTCTGGGCTCACGCAGCGCCTTGGTGGCGGAGCTCCATGCCCTGGTCGCCGAGCCGCATCCGGTGGTGCGTTTCGTGGACATTCGCGCCGCCACGGTCGGCTACCCAGCCCTCATAGTGACGCTGGCGCTCGAGGTGGCACCGTGAAGCGCGGAGCCATCCTGTTAGCCGCGATGGTTTGGCCGATCACCGGATGTAGCGAATCGATCCTGGACGCTGTCGGGCTTCCGCCGCAAGTCCTTACCGACGGGATGATTGCGCACTGGACGCTCGACGAGTCGTCGGGAACCGTGGTGAACGATAGCTCGGGAAACGGGCACGATGGCCAGCTCACGGGTGGAACGTGGATCTCCGATGGTCGATTCGGGGGCGCACTGCGGCTCACTGGCGGAGGTGCCGTCGCCATTCCTGGTCTTCCTGCCGCCACGCCGAACTGGAGCGTCTCTGTCTGGCTACGGATGTCCGACGCGCAGCTCGCATCCAGTAGCAGCGATCAATTCACCGAGGTGCTCAGTACCGAGAATCTTCGTTCCGCCGGATGGCAGATCAACGTGGACAAACGATTGGCCCAACCGCGATACGTCTTCTCCTATTGGTCACCTCCGCTGATGGACTATATCGGGGTCGAATGCAGCTGCGTGGAGACCTCCGCATGGGTCCACCTGGCAGCCACCGTCGACACCAACACCAACCTCATCAGCTTGTATCTGAATGGAGCGTTCGCCGATCGAGAGACCCGACCGTCGGACATCATTGCCGGCGACTCCACGCTTTACTTCGGCCGCTGGAACATGGACGGCCGTTTGCTCAACGGCGACCTGGACGACGTGGCCATCTGGGGACGCGCCCTCGGCCCCCAGGAAATCAGCGCACTGGCAACGCAGTCACCCTAGAGCGAATCGAACGTCGGCGTCTTGATCACGCCAGAGAACGCGGCGTCTCCGCAGATCTTGCAAGCGCTGCCCACGAACATGTCGTGCCCGGCCTGGTCGCCCATGAAGCGCCAGCGCATCCAGCCGATGTACGCTTCCTGGCCCTTGGGCTGGCCCGCAACGCGATTGTGGTCGATGCCGGCCAGCGCGGCTCCGAATGCAGGCTGCGTCGACCCCATCACGGTCGTGCTGATGGCGGTCCAGTTGAACGTCGTGTCCTGGTCGCCGCCGACGACGGCCCAGGGCGCCTTGAAGTTCCTGACGTTGCCGTTCGAGGCGAAGATGAACGTGGACGTGATGCGAGCGTCGCCTGCGACGGAGATGGCGCCAAATCCACCCAGCGAGTACCCGGTCGATCCGATCTTCGTCGTATCGATCTTTCCACAGTCGGCGCCGGTCGGGTCATTGGCCAATCGAATGACGTAGTCGATGGCCGCGTTCATCTGGGCGGCGGTCACCTGCGTTTGTTCGGGCGCAACGACCACGAAGCCGTACGTCGCGACGCGCGACAGAAAGCTCTGCCAAATATCGACCGTATTGGTGGAACCGTTGCCCCACACGATGATCGGATGCGACACCCCTCCCTGGCCGTACTTCGCGGCAGCGGGGCGGAAGACGGCGACCCGGTCTGTACCGAGCGTGGCATCACCGGTGTTTCGCGCGACGATCGCCGGACCAAAGCCGCCGTCCCGCGCGGTGTAGTCGGTAATCGGCGCAAACGCAGCGCCCGTCGCTGTTCTACACGCGCCGCCGCCGGTACCAGTCGCGCCGCCGGTGCCGATCGCGCCGCCGGTGCCGATCGCGCCGCCAGTGCCGATCGCGCCGCCGGTACCGCTTGATCCACCGGCACCGGTACGGCCCGCCGCGCCCGTGGCCCCCCCGGTACCGGTTGTGCCCGCCCCGCCGTTGGCGCCGGCGGTGCCGGTTACGCCCGCACTGCCGCCTGCATCGCCGCCGGCACCAGCGCCCCCCACAGATCCATTTCCGCAGCCCACGAGCATGAACGACAGCGACAGCGCCCAGCCGGCCGCTCGCGAGACTTGTTTGCGACCGTGAAGACGTACTCGTGCGTTCATATTGGGCTTTGTCCTTTCACTAAAGGGAATGACGATTGAAGAAGTCCCACATCTCGGGATTGCGCTCGCTACGCAGCGTCAGCGTCTGTTCCGGTCCGGTGACCCAGCCGCCACCCGGGCACGCGCCGCGGCCGCCCGTCGATCCACCCTTGGCACTGGTGCGTCCGTCGCCGTCGCACCGGCAGCGCCGGCGTTGCCGCCCCTGACCGTCGCTACTACCGTGCCGGTCGCACCCGCCATGCCCGTCGTACGGTCGATGGCCGCTGCATTCCCGCGTGCGCCAGTAACGGTCGACGACGTGGAGACGCCGCCGAGGAGCCTCAATGACAGTGCCGACAGACTCTGGTTCGAGACACTTCGTGGAACTCTGGAGTGATTCATGAACCCATCTCGGCTATGGCAGAGAATATTGCGAAAAGAATTGCCACATCGGCGGACTCGCTTTGAACGCCTGGAACATCATGTTCCTGGGGTCGAGGTAGCAGTTGTCTGGCCAACAATGCGGCATGCCAGTGACCGCGCAGAACTCCACCTGCACTCCCTGGTCACAGCCCTGGTACGCGGTGCACAAGGTCGAGCCTTGGCTGTACACCGTCACGGGCGTAGCGTTGCAATTGTCGCGTTGTGCCCAGGCAAGGGCGTTCGCGCCGTTGTCCCAGCCCACAGTCATATCAGCGGTGCCGAGCACATAAAAGATCGGGAGCGGGCGCGCGGGCGCCGAGCATCTTTCTCCGCCGGCAACACCACCTACAGCCGCGAACACATTGGCAAAGTGGCACCCCATGTACTGAGACATGAGCGATCCGTTCGAAATACCCGTGACGTACACCCGCTTTTGGTCGATGCATGCGTGACTCTCGACTTCGGTAACAACGTTGTTGAGAAAGCCGACATCGTCGTCCGCAGTGGTGCAACCGGGAAGGACAGTCGTGCCAACCTTCCAACAATCCAGAGCCGCAGGGTAAACAATGATGAACCCGTTCTGCTCGGACACCGCATCCATTTGCGACCAGCTCTCAGCCAGGCCCGGTGTGTTGTGGGCGCCGTGGATCACCATCATGAGCGGTACGGAGGAGGTTCCCTTGTAACTCTTGGGGACATAGACTACGTACTGGCGGGCCACACCGCCCCATTGCGTATTGATCGTCTGCTTGCCGGGAGCCCATCCGCCACCTGCGCATGTCGCCGATGCGCCGCCCGTTCCCGCATCGGTCGGCGATCCCCCGGTGCCCGTCGTTCCCGCGCTTCCGCCGCTGCCCGCTGCGCCGCTGCCAGCCGCGCCTGTCATACCCGCGGCGCCGGTTTTGCCGGCCGAGCCGGTCGCTCCTGCCATGCCGGTTGTACCCGCCGTCCCGGTCGCACCGCCGGTGCCAGCTGCGTTTCCGCCACTACCAGTGACGCTCGACGAACTGGAGCCGCAGCCGACGATCATCAGCGACAGCGCGCACAGACTTTGGATCGAGCGACAGACGCTCAGCGTAATTGTGGATTGAGTCATGGGGTTCCCATCCGCGGTCGACTTGCCGCCTGATAGTATAAGTTCCGGTTGGCGGCCAAAATGGTTCACCGCCGCAGAAACGATGCGGCGCGCTGCAATCGACGCGCTCGAGGTGGATGCGCACCCTGCCGACGGACCGGATGCGAGGCTGAAATCAGGTCCGGAAAGAAACAGCCAATCGCGGTCACATCAGGAGGGGCTCGTCCGCCTTTTCGGTGTGGATGTCGAGCTCGGTCAAAGGACGCTTCAGGACAGTCGCCGAAGGTGTAGGAGCGCTCTGGGAGCTGCGCCAAGGCGAATGCATCGCCGGACTATCGCTCCTACAGGACGGCTTCGCGGACGTCGTGATCACCGATCCGCCGTACGAGGCGGAGGCGCACACGAGCCAGCGGCTCGTCGCACGCGCGCGGCGGCAAGCTCGAGGTCGAGCCGCTGACGTTCCCACCGATCACCGAGGAGCAGCGGTCCGAGTCGGCGCGGCACATGGCGCGCGCTCGCGCGGCGCTGGATCCTGGTGTTCTGCCAGGTCGAAGCGGCGATGAAGTGGCGGGCGGCGCTCGAGGCCGCCGGCGCCGTCTACAAGCGGACCTGCCTGTGGGTGAAGCCCGACGGCAAGCCCCAGTACAGCGGCGACCGGCCCGGCATCGGCTACGAGTCGATCGTCGCCTGCCACGCGCCCGGGCGCAGCACGTGGAACGGCGGCGGCTCGCACGGCGTGTTCATCGTGAACAAGGGCGGCGACCCGCGGACGGGCCACCAGACCCAGAAGCCGCTCGCCCTCATGGAGCTCCTCGTGCGCCTGTTCTCGGATCCGGGCGAACTGATCCTCGATCCGTTCGCGGGATCGGGGACGACCGGCGTGGCCGCGATTCGTCTTGGCCGGCGGTTTCTCGGGTGGGAGATGAACCCCGAGTACGTCGAGGTGGCGCGCAAGCGACTGGCGAACGCGCGGGAGCAGCTCGTCTTCGACGTCTGACGGACCGCCCAACTCCAGAAGAGCGAGCTTCGCCGGGGCACGGGGTGCGCCGAGCTGATAGCTTGGGGGTCTCCGAGGTTCGAAATGCGGAAGCCGCTTCGGTCGATCTCTCGGTTGCGAGCAGACGAAGGACGCCTGGAACTCTCCAGCGAACGCCGCCTGCACGTCGCCGCGCTGGATGACGAGCCGACCGTCGCGCAGCTTGGCCAGCAGCCGGCCGCAAGCGGTGCAGCGGATCTCCTTCCCTTCATTCGACATGGCGCCCGGTAGACGCCAGAGCGCGTGTCGTCAGTGGTCGTCGGAGTGTCCCCGAAGGATCGATTTATCGTCGAGTGTTTTAGCGGGTGGCGGTCCGAATCTACGACGCTTTGGCCACGGGAACACGATGGCATCACGACCGAGGTCTACGGGCACCTCGCCGCCGAGCTACCTCAAGAAGGAGATCGACCGCCTCCGCTTCGAGCCGGCCGCCCGCGGACCGGAGCGACCGTCATCCCGAAGCGCCGCAGTCACCAGCAGCGAGCCCAGGCCGGAACAGCCGAGCCGTTCTCTCGGCGGGTGGCGCTTCGGAGCCGCCGCTGCCCGCCGACACGCGCGCGACGCTGCGCCTCGCGGCTCCGTTTGCTACCCGGTTTCTACCCAACCCCCCGATCGCCCATGCACCCTCGACGCGACGTCGCGCAATCGCTGGAAAGCATCGTCGCGGAGTTACAGTTGTCGGGGCGAGAGGATTTGAACCTCCGACCTTTCGGTCCCGAACCGAACGCGCTACCAGACTGCGCCACGCCCCGTGGTGCGAAAGTGACGTGAACCTATGCCAAAATTACCTGGGCGAGTCAAACCTTTCCGCGCAGGCGGGCGACGAGGCGGCCGGCGACGGCGGAGGGGCTCACGCGGCGCAGGAGGACGTCGATCAGGAAGAGGGCCAGGGTGACCAGCAGGACCTGGGTCCGGATCGGCTGCAGGGTGGTTCGGCGGTCGGGGCGGGGGTCGAGCAGGGTGGCGGCGTCGGCCTCCGCGATCTCGCGGCCGCCGGTGCGGGCGGCGATGGCGGCCAGCGTCGGGGACGGGCCGGCGGCCCCGGAGACGCCGACACCGACGCCGACGCCGGCGGGCCGCGGCCGCAGCTCGGGGGCGAAGGGGATCGCCAGGCGGCCGGTGGCGTCGGCGACCGGCAACGTCCCACGGTTCAGGCTCGCGCGCAGCAGCAGGGCGCCGGCGTTGCGCCGGTCGATCGGGAAGCTGGCCTCGTAACGGCCGGGCGCCGTCTCGGCGAGGGCGACGTGTCTCATCGCGGGCGGGCCGTCGGACCACGCGAGGGCGGTCGCGATCTCGAGGGTGCCGTCGAGGCCGCTCATGAACTTGTCGTCGGCGCCGATGGCGTCGACGGTGACCGATACCGTGCCGCCGTCGAGCGCCACCTTCAACGGGAAGTGGTTGGCGGCGCGGCGCCGCATGGTCGAACGCGTGACCTGCGCCCAGAACTTGCCGAAGCCGGGCCAGCGCAGCCAATCCGCCGACCAGCGCGCCTTGACGTCGCTGGTCCACGCGGCGACCTGGCCGAGGCCGATCTGCCAGCGCGCGAGCAAGGGGTCGCCGCTGTCGGTGGCCAGGATCAGGTCGGCCTGCGCGCGCGGGCGGGTGAGGGCGTAGCCGCGCAGCGCGGGCGCTCCCTCCATCGACACGCCGCCGAGCATCTCGGCGTGCTTGTAGACGCGCGCCTGGGTCGGCTCCTCGATGACGGACGTGCGGCCGACCTGCGAGGTCTCCTTGGAGAAGATGCGCGGGATGCTCGCGGGATCGCGCGTGTGATAGAAGCGGCCGCCGCCGCGCGTGGCGATCATCTGCAGCAGGGTCTGGTCGGCGCCCTCGCCGACGCCGACGGCCGACACGGTGATGGTCGCGCCGGACGCGGTCTCGAGCAGGTCGCTGATGCCGTCGTAGCCGGACTGCCCATCCGACAACAGAGATCACGTGCTTCTTGCGCGCGCGCGCCGACAGCAGCTCGTCGACGGCTTCGCGCAGCCCCGCCAGGATGTTCGTGCCGCCGCTGGCCTGGATGCGGCTGATGTCGCCCAGGATGCGCGCGCGGTTGGCGGCGCGCTGCAGCCGCACGACCGGCGCGGCCTGGCTGTCGAAGACGATGACGGCGATGAGGTCCGACGGCGGCATCATCTCGGCGGTGGCGCGCGCGGCCTCCTTGGTCAGCTCCATCTTGGGGCCGCCCATCGATCCGGATTTGTCGATGACCAGCGCCAGCGCCAGGGTGGCTTCGTCTTCCTTCTCGGGCAGGTCGAGGCGCACGGGCAGGATTGCTTCGAGGCGGCTGCCGCCGTAGTTGCCGGCGCCGAAGCTCCGGGCGCCGCCGGCGACCAGCAGCCCGCCGCCCGCGCGCACGAAGGTGTCGAGCGCGGCCATGCGCTTGTCGCCGAGCTCGGCGCGCGCGACGTCGGAGAGGACGACGAGGTCGTAGCGATCGAGCTCGGCGCGCGCCGGCAGCTCGTCGGTGGCGCGCACGTCGACGGCGATGTGCTCGCTGCCGAGGGCGCGCGCGAGCGGGGTGTCGCTGCCGGCGCCGCCGCCTTCGATGAACAGCACACGCGGCTCGCTCTCGGTGGCGACGGCGAGGACGCCGGCGTCGTTCTCGGCGTGGGCGTCGTGGGTGGCGCTGACGATGCGCATGCGGAAGCGGCTGGTGCCCGCCTCCTCGACGCTGGTGGTCCAGCCGATGGTGGTCACGCCGGGCGCGACGGCGACGGTCTTCTCGGCGTCGGGCGTGCTGGGCTTGCCGTCGCGCTCCAGGCGCAGGCGCGCTTGGCCGGCGCGGTCGGCGAGCAGGCGCACGGTCAGCTCGAAGGGAGCGTGCGGGCGGATCTCGTCGGGGGCGCTGAGGCTGTCGACGGCGACGTCGCCCTCACCGCGCGCGCCGCCCAGGGTGTGCACGTCGACGCGCACGCCGCGCGCGGCGGCACGCTCGGCGGCGGCCAGCGCGTCGCCGTCGGTGGCCTCTCCGTCGGAGATCACCAGGAGGCGCGGGATGCCGGCCGGATCGAAGAGGCCCTCGCCGAGGCCCATGGCGAGCGCGAGGTCGGTGGCGGCGCCGCCGGGCGGGTCGAAGCGCGCGATGGCGTCGCTCGGTGGCTGGCCGGCGGCGGGCGCGACCTCGGTGGGTGTCGCGCCGAAGCGCACGACGCGCACCGGGATCGCGCGGCCCAGCACGGCGGGCGCGGGCGCTTGCTCCAGCTTGCGCACCAGCGCGCGCGCCGCGGTCAGGTCGGCGTCGGAGACGCTGTCGGAGACGTCGACGAGCGCGACCTCCGACACGGCGCCGGCGTCGCGCCGCACGGCCGGCTGCGCCAGCGCCAGCGCGAGGCCGCCGATGACCAGCGTGCGCAGGGTGGCCTGCGCGATCCGCTCGCCGCGCGTGAAATCGCCCAGCGACGCGAACGCGACGGCGAACAGCGCGGGCGCCGCCGCGAGCAGCCAGAGCCAGCCGGGCGCGCCGAGCTGCAGGCCGCGCAGGAACGTGAGAACGGCGGCGGGCATCAGGCGGTCCACCGCCGGCGGCCGTTGCGGCTCGCAAGGTCTGCGCTCTCTCTGACCTTCTCCCGCGGACGGGAGAGGGGATCGGATGCAAACGTACCCTCTCCTCGGGCCTCCTCACCAATACCCTCTCCTCCACGCGGACGTGGAGGAGAGGGCTTCGGATCTTGGTAGGTGGCTGCTCCGTAAAGGAGAGCGCTCCCGGACCTGGGGGGATCGGAGCTCACCGGGATTTGCACCGTCGCGGCGGTCATCAGACGGTCCACCGCCGGTGATAGGTCCACCACTCGGCCAGCGACAGCGCGGCGGCGGCGACGATCGCCCACCACCAGATGGGCCGGCGCGGGCGGCGGACCGGGGGATCGGGCGGTTGCAGGGTCTGGCCGGCGACGACGAGGTGCGCGGCGGGCGTGGTGTCGGATTCGGTGGGGTCGGCGAGGTTGGCGGCGAGCGTCCGAATCATTCCGATCCCCTCTCCCCTGTCCGCGGGGGTGAGGGTGAGGAGGCCGGAGGTCACCGGCGCGGCGATGCGGTAGAAGCCGGCGTGGGCGATCGGGAGCTCGATCGCGCCCGTCTGGGCGGCGACGGTGCGGGTCACGCCACGCGGGTCAGTGACGGTGGCTTCGGCGCGCTCGGCGCCGCTGCCCTCGGGCAGCACCACGCGCAGGCTGCGGCCGGTGCGCAGGCTGGCGGCCTCGGGCGACGTGGGCGCGCCCAGCCACGCGAGCGCGTTCGAGATCAGCAGCGGAAACGCGGCCCGCATCGGCAGGTCGGAGTGCCGGATGTCGAAGGCCAGGGCGACGGCGCGCAGCTCGGGACGCGCGCGCGTGATGATCAGCGGCGCGCCCAGCGCCGACGCCACCGCTTCGTCGCCGGCGGCCAGCGCCAGGCGATGCGCCTCGCCGATGTTGAGGTCCGCCAGGCTCATGTGGCGCAGCAGCGCGTGGCCCTTGCGAACGTCGGTGATGATCGGCTCGCGCACGACGCCGCGATCGGCGAACGGGCTCGCGGGGCCGTGCGGATCCAGGTAGATGAAATGGCCGCTCGCCGGGGCGGGCGAGGGGACGACGCCGTCGAAGATCACGGCGTCGTAATGGCTCCAGCTCGCGCGCGTCGCTTCCAGCTCGCGCGCGCTGCGCCGGTGCACACTCACGGTCTCGCCCAGGCTCAGCAGCGCGCCGTCGAGAAACAGGTCGGGCTCGCCCACGCGCAGCACCCGCGCGCGCGCGATGCCGGGCACGATCGCGAACGCGCGGTCGTCGATCGTCAGCTCGTCGCTGGCGCCCACCAGCCGCGCGACCAGCCGCGTGTCGGGCGCGGCCACGTCGGGCAGGACGTGTCGCAGCCGCTCGCGCGGGCCGAGGTGCAGGTGCACGCGGTCGACCAGGCGCGCGCCGTCGCCGGCGGTGATCTCCAGCGTCACGTCGCTCGCGCGCTCGCGGAAGCTCTGCACGACGACGGCGGCTTCCACGGACGACGGATCGGCGGGGTAGCGCCGCGCCGCGAACGACAGCAGCGCCAGGTTGTCAGTGCGCTTGCCGACCCGGGCGAAGCGCACGTCGACGCCGGCCAGGCGAGCGGCCGCCGGTTGCGCGGCGCGCGCGAGATCGTCGGGCGCGAACGCGCCGTCGCTGACGATGACCAGCGTCGGCCGCGGCCGACCGCGCAGCACGGCGCCCGCGAAGTCGAGCGCGCGCCCGAGATCGCCCGGCTCCTCGCTGGGCGCGACGCGATCGACGGCGGCGCCCAGGCGCGCGGCGTCGCTCTCGAACCCGGTCTCGGCGGTGACGCCCGAGGCGAACGACGCGATCATCGCGCGATCCGCGCCGCCGAGCCCGGTCGCCAGCTCACGCGCGACGGTGCGGGCTCGCCCGAGGCGCGTGCCGTCCTCGTCGGTCGCCGACATCGACGCCGATCGATCGATGAGGATCAGCAGCGAGCGTCCCGAGCGATCGCTCGCCGCGGACTGGGGATCGCCGGCGGCGAGCAGGATCAGCGCCACGAAGACGAGCTGCAGCAGCAGCGACAGCCAGCGGCGCAGCCGGCGCGCGAGCCGCTCGGAGCGGCGCTCGCCGCCGGCCGGCAACCAGAGCGGCGCGAACGGCACCAGCACGCGGCGGCGACGCAGCTTCAGCAGAGTAGAGCCCGGTCAGCACCACGCCGGCGGCGACGCCCGCGGCGACGGCGGTGCTGCCCGAGATCCCGCCAAAGACGAAGCTGCCGAAGCCGAAGTCCGCCACGTGTCGCCGCCGCTTTCCGCCGCGTCAGCGGATGAGGCCGCCCGCGCGGAAGACGCGCAGCACGACCTCGTCGAAGGGGACGTCCGAGACGATGGGGAAGCAGGGGATGCCGCGCTCGCGGCAGTAGCCCTCGAGGCTGCGCAGCAGCGCCGCGTGCCGGCGCCGGTAGTCCTCGAGCAGGCCGGGCGACACCGTCAGCTCGCGCTCCTCGCCGGTCTCGACGTCGCGGATGGTGACGTCGCCGCGCAGCGACGGGCGGATCTCCTCGGGCGCGCTCACCTGGATGACCACGGTCTCGAAGTGGTTGTAGCGCAGCAGATCCAGCGCCTGGCGATAGCCGGCCGGGTCGTAGAAGTCGGAGATCAGCACGACCAGGCCGCGCCGCCGCCCGCGATGGCGGCGCAGGAAATCGTGCATCGCCTCGGCCAGCGATGTGCGGCCCTGCGCCTCGATGCCCGACAGAAAGCGCAGCCACGGCAGGATGTGGGCCTTGCCGCGCGCGAGCGGCAACCCCTCCGCCAGGTGGCCGTCGCGTGTCAGATGGGCAAGAGCGACACGCGGTCGAGGTTGGCGAGCCCGACGTAGCCGAGCGCGGCGCCGACCTGCATCGCCAGGTCGAGCTTGGGCGGCGTGCCGACGCCCATCGACGCGCTCGCGTCGAAGAGCACGTAGATCGAGAGATCCTCGTCCTCCTCGAACAGGCGCACCAGCAGCCGCTCCATGCGGCCGTAGAGGTTCCAGTCGAGGTAGCGCAGGTCGTCGCCGGGGACGTAGTCGCGGTGGTCGGCGAACTCGATGCCGGCGCCGACGCGGCGGCTGCGGCGCTCGGCGCGGATCTGGCCGAACGAGATGCGCGAGCGCCGCGTGAGGATCGCCAGCGACTCGAGCTTGCGCAAGAAGCGCTCGTCGAAGCGCTCGGCGCGCGTGCCGGCCGGTGTCGCGGCCGCGGCGTAGGCCGTCGCGCTCACTCTTGCTCCGGCAACTGGGCGACGATGTCGCCGAGGATCTTGTCGGTGGTGATGCCGTCGGCCTCGCCCTCGAAGTTCAGCAGCACGCGGTGGCGCAGCGCCGGCGCGACGGAGCGGCGGACATCGTCGAAGGATGGCACGAAGCGCCCGTCGGCGACGGCGCGGATCTTCGCCGCCAGGATCACCGCCTGCGCGCCGCGCGGCGAGCTGCCGTAGCGCACGACGCGCTTCACCTCGGGAAGCTGCGAGCGCGCCGGGTGGGTCGCCTCGATGATGCGCACGGCGTAGTCCTGGATCGGCCGCGCGACCGGGACCTGGCGCACCAGCTCGCGCATCTCGAGGATGCGGTCGCGGCCGAGCGCCGCGCCCGACCGCGCCCTCCTCGACGCCGGTGGTGCGGTCGAGGATCGCGTGCAGCTCGTCGCGTGCCGGGAAGTCGACGCGCAGCTTGAAGAAGAAGCGATCGAGCTGCGCCTCGGGCAGCGGATAGGTGCCCTCCATCTCGATCGGGTTCTGCGTCGCGAGCACGAAGAACGGCGGCGACAGCGGGTAGGTCGTCTTGCCGACGGTGACCGACTGCTCCTGCATCGCCTCGAGCAGCGCCGACTGGGTCTTGGGCGTGGCGCGGTTGATCTCGTCGGCGAGCACGAGGTTGGCGAAGATCGGGCCCGTCTGGAACTCGAAGCGGCGCTCGCCGCCCGACTCGACGATCATGTTGGTGCCGACGATGTCGGCCGGCATCAGGTCGGGCGTGAACTGCATGCGCGAGAACGTCAGGTCGAGCGCCTCGCCCAGCGTCTTCACCAGCAGCGTCTTGCCCAGGCCGGGCACGCCCTCGAGCAGGACGTGTCCGCCGGCGAGCAGCGCGGTGATCACGCCGTCGACGATCTCGCTCTGGCCCACCAGCCGGCGCGCGATCGCGGTGCGCACGCGCCCGAGGTCGTCGCCAAACCGCGCGATCGCGCGCGTGATCTCGCCGTCGGCGCCTTCGGTCGGGCTGTCGAGCTTCGCGGCGGACTCAATCGGCATCGATCACCTCTTGCTGGCGGCGGGAGATTGCGGGGCGCGCGCGGACTGCGGGCGGATGAGCTGGAAATAGCGGCGGACGATGTAGCGGCGGCCGGGCGGCACGGCGCTGCCGTCGAGCGACTCCTCGACCACCGACTGATAGTCGGTGAAGACGTGCTGGTAACCGGTGTGCGCGAACCCGCGCTGCGCCGCCGCCTCGATCACCTGCGATCGAGTCGGGCCGGCGCCGTCCTTGACCGGGGCCTCGCGCGCGCGGCCGCGCGTGATCATCGCGCCGCGCTCACCGAGCGGGTCATTGCCGCGCTGGTTGCCGATGCCGTCGCCGTTGGCGCTGTCCTGGCCGGCCGCGCCCTGGCCCGGGTTGCCCTCGCTCGGCGAGCCTTCGGTCCGGTCGCCGTCGCCGCTCGCGAGCGGTCCTTCGGCGCCGGCGCCGTCTCCATCGCCCATGTTGTCGGCGGACTCGCTCTCCGTGTCGTCGCCCTCGCCGCCGAGGCTGTCGGGCTCTTCCGAGAGGACGCGCGCGCCTCCGCGCGTCTCGCCGTCGTCGGGCTTGGCGCCGCGATTGCGCGCGTTCTCGCCGCGCGCCGAGCGCAGGAACCGCCGCTCTTCGCGTGCGCGCTCGCCGGCGCCGCCGCCCTCGCGCCGCAGCCGCTCGCGGAGCTGGCGCACCGCCTCTGCCAGGCGCTGGCGCGGGCCCAGGCTGCGCGCTTCGTCCTCCATGCGCGGCAGCTCGTGCGACTGGCGCTGCAGCTTCTGGCGGCAGGCCTCGGGATCGGTGCGGCAGGCCGAGGCGGTCTGCTTGAGCTCGCGTTGCAGCCGCTGCAGGCGGCGCTCGTTGGGCGCCGCGGCGCCCGTCGCGCCCTTTGACGCCGTCGCCGTCGCCGCGTGCGGTTCGTCGCGCGCCAGGCGCCGGCGGCCGGGGCTCTCGGCTTCATCGGCGCCGTTGCCGGGCTCGGGGCCGGCGCTCATGCCGCCGGTGCTCGCGGCTCCCGAGGCGCTGCCTGGCGCGGGTGGAGACGAAGCCGGCCCGCCACCGGCGTGCGCGTCGTCGATCGCCCCGACCCGCTCGCCGGCGCGATCGAGGCTGGCGGCGATGCGATTGCGCTCGCCGTCGGCGGCCGCGGCGGCGCGCGCCGCCAGATCCCTGAGCGCGCGCTCCGTGGCGGCGCCGTCCTCGGCCGATAGCGCCAGGCCGCTGTCGCGCGTGGCCGCGCTGGCTTGCATCGCGCCGCCCGCCTGTTCCAGCGCGTGCGGCAGCTCGGCCAGATCGGCGACGGCGTCGTCCGCGCGGCGCGCGAGCTCGCCCAGACGGTCGAACGCCTCCGCCGGATCGAGCCCGCGATTGGAGAGATCGGTCACGGTCGACGCCAGCGCGCGCGCGAGCCCGGCGAGCTCGAGATCGCGCAGCTCGCCTGCCGCGCGCAACGCCGCCGCGATCTCGTCGCGCTCCGGGTCGAGCGCGCGGCCGGGCAGGCGAACGCGCGCCGCCGCCGCATCCTTCGAAGAACCCGCCGCGCTGGCGAGCGGGCTCCCCGGCGCGCGGCTGCCCCGCGCCGGCATCGGCGAGAAGGCGCCGACGCCGAGCAAGATCGCCGCCGTGGCGAAAGCCGGCAGCGCGCGCGGGCGGCGCAACGGCGCCGCGGCTCCGGGAGCGATTTCCCGTGCACGTGTAACGGCATCCGCGATCGCCGACCGCATGAACGGCGTCGTTGCGGTGCCGTCCGCGCGCGTGAAGGCCAGCGCCGACAGCACGCGGTCGTGGCGCGCGCCACCGCGGTCGAGCGCGCGATCGATGAACCGCGCGCAGCGATCGAGCGGAATCCGCCGGAGCGCGCCGGCGAGCGCGCCGAACGCGACGACCACCAGCGCGGTCGCGAGCTCGAAACGCCACGCGTGCAGCGGCGCCGGCGTGGCCCGCCAGCGCAGCACCGCGATGGCGACGGCGCCAGCCGCGATCACCGCCGCCGCCGCGACGACCGCCCCCTCCAGCGCGCCCTGCGCTCTCAGCCGCCGCCGGACGCGGGCGAGAATCGCGAGCAGGGCCACGCCGCCATTGCGCACCGGGCGATCTTACCAGACACGCGGAGCGTCGAGCAGCCGCCGCGCTTCAGGCCGGTCCGCGCGGCAGCTCCAGGTCGGCCGAGCCGCCTGCGGGCACCGTGACGACGCGGCCGCCCCAGAGCGCGTTCTGGCCCAGGGGCGTCTCGCGCTCGCCGCTCTTCTCGGCGAGCACGCGCACGGCGGCCTCGAATGTCGTCGGGTTCGACAGCGTCACGACCAGCCGGCTTCGGGTCTTCTCCTTGATCCGCGCGTCGATGTGGTCGAACGCGAAGAGAAAGGCGGTGTCGGGCTGCACGTACAGGCCGGGCACCTCGGCAGCGGTGAGCATGCCGCAGATCTCGCTGGGCGAGGACGCGAGCAGCGCAGTCTCGCCCACCGCGTCGGCGGCGTCGCTGGTGTTGACGCGCGCGCAGGTCGTGCCCGGCTCGCTGGTCGCATGCAGCCGGTGGTCCGGTCGGTTCAGGTACTGAGTGACGTTGTGCGCGGTGTCGCGCAGCATCTCGAGATACAGGGTCTTTCCGGTGGCGCGGTAGAGCTTGAGCAGAGCGTCGCCCGAATAAAGGAGGAACCCCGGCGCCGCGTGCTTGTTCTGGGCGTTGCCGACGACGGCGCCCGTGGTCTGGATGTCGGCGCGCGCGAACGTCGATCGCTCGGGGAACCGGAAATCGTACGAGATCTGCCAGGTCGCGAGCTGGTGGGCGATCGCGGTGGCCGGGTCGATCCAGGCGCGCTCGCCGGTGATCTCGAACAGCACCATGAACGATTCGAGCAGCGCGGCCGCCGAATCGCTGTCGGGGCACTGAAGCGCGTCGCCGGCGCCGCCGCCGGTCAGGCCGGCGCGCACGAAGCGCTGGTGGTAGGCCTCGGCGGCGGCGACCGCGACGCGCTGGTAGTCGTCGTTCTTGAACGCGCGCGCCGCCAGCGCCAGGGCGGCCGGCACGATCGCGCCCGCGGTCGAGCCGCCGACGATGAGCTGCCCGGTGTCGACGTTCACGAACTGACCGAGCTGGCGATAGCGATCCCAGAGCGTCACGAACGCGTCGGCGCACGCCTGCAGGCCCGCGGTCCAGCTCGGCTTGGCCTTGAACGCTTCGTCCTGGCGTTCCAGCAGCGCGAGTTGCTTGAGCATGAAATAGAGCGCGTCGCCGCTGCGCCGGACCAGGTGCCAGCTGCGCGCCTGCTTGTAGAGCTGGGGCGCCCCGGCGCGCGCGGCGGCGACGGCGCCTTCGTCGACCCACGCCGACGTCCGCCCGTCGCTGGCGGCGTGAAAGAAGCCCGACTTCGCCTGGCCGCCGCCGCCGAACACGAAGTCGAACGTGCGCACGACGCGCTCCCGCGTGCGCGGATCGCCGCCGCACAGCAGCGGGTAAGTGGCGATGAGGCCACCGCCCCAGCCGGTCTGCCAGAGCAGGCCAGTGCGCTCGCCGCCGGTCGTCGCGTAAAAGCCGGGCTTCTCCTGCCAGTTGTCGCGGTTGTACTTCTCCTCGTGCATCTGCGCGGCGCTCGAGAACGGCAGCGTGTGCCGCAGGCTCGTCGGTCCCGACAGATCCTTGCGCACGGCGACGAAGCGATCGAACAGGCCCTGGCGCTCGGGGCACGCGAACTGATAGAGGCGCAGGCGCAGCACCAGCTCGGCCCCCTGCAAGAACAGCCCGGCCTCGTCGTGCGATGGCGCGCGCGTGTTGCCGAGCGCGTAGCGGTGGTTTTCGCGCACGCCGGGCGCGGTGATGAGAAGCGTCAGTCGCCCGTCGTCGCCACCGCCGCTGTCGTCGTCGCTGCCGGCGGCGCTCACGTCGCGCTCGTCGACGGCGATGCCGACGTCGCCGAACGGCGTGCTCTGGTCGGTGAGCAGCCACAGCGCCGCGCCCTGGCGCGCCGACCAGACGCCGACCGCCGGCGTGGTGACGTCGCCCGCGCGCAGATCGATGCGCGAGGCGCCGCCGTGGACGTCGAGGCGCGGGATGTCGGAGATGATCGGCGGGACGTTGGGCCCGATGTCGGCCGGCTCGGCCAGCAGCGGCGGGTAGGCGATGTGGCGCGATTCGAAGCGGTTGCCGTCGTAGCAGGCGCCGGGCAGGAGCAAGTAGTCGCTGCGCGACCAGCCGCCGAGCTCGACCGCGACGCCCAGGTTGGCGCCGCTCGACGTCCCCTTCACCAGACGGAACGTCGCCAGCAGGTCGAGCGCGTCGGCCTCGCCTTTCGTCTGACTCTTGACCGCCTGGGCGCGCAGCGCGCAGGTCCACAGCGCGCCGTCGAGCTCGGCGCGCGCGGTGGCGCCGGCTTCGAGCGCGACGCGCGTCTCCTTGACCAGGCGTCCCGAATCGTAGCGCGCGACGCGCGCCTGCAGCGACGCCGGCCAGTGCTTGAGCCGCCCGAGCGCGGCGGCGGCGCTCGCGTGCCCGGCGGCGGCGCGTGCCATCGGGGCGGCGTAGAGGCGGCTCGCCGCGACGGCCGATCCGGCGACGCCCAAGCGTTTGAGGAAGCCTCTTCGTCGCATGTCGAGCCTCGCCCGCGTTTCACCGCAGCCCGACGGTGAACGTCGCTTGTCTCTAACATGGATTCCCGTAGCATCACACCCACTCTCGAGGACGCCGCCGCATGAAAAAGCCGCTTCGCATCGCCATGATCGGGCACCAGTTCATGGGCCGCGCCCACAGCAACGCGTGGCGCCAGGTCGGCCGCTTCTTCGACCCGCCGTTCGAACCGGTGATGCAGGTCATCTGCGGTCGCGACGCGGGGCGCGCGCGGGCCGCCGCCGACAAGCTCGGGTGGCAAGAGGCGTCGGCGTCGTGGGAAGAGACGGTGCGCCGCCCCGACATCGACGCGGTCGACATCTGCACGCCGGCCGACCTGCACCTGCCCATCGCCGCGGCGGCCGCCGCCGCCGGCAAGGCGGTGCTGTGCGAGAAGCCGCTGGCGCGCAACCTCCACGAGGCGCAAGAGATGCTGGCGGCGGTGCGCAAGGCGGGCGTCGTCCACATGCTGTGCCACAACTACCGCCGCGTGCCGGCGCTGGCGCTGGCGCGGGAGCTGGTCGAGGGCGGCGAACACGGCGAAAGTCGAATCGGCCGCATCTTCCACTTCCGCGCGGTCTACCTGCACGATCGCGGCATCGACCCGAAGGCCCCGCGCACCTGGCGCCACGACAAGGCGCGCTCCGGGTCGGGCGCGCTCGGTGACCTCGGGTCGCACGTGATCGATCTGGCGCGCTTTCTCGTCGGCGAGATCGCCGAGGTCAGCGGCACGCTGCAGACGTTCATCGGGCAGCGCACCGCGGCCGGCGCGGCGTCGGCGCAGCCGGTCGACGTCGACGACGCCGCGCTGGCGCTGCTGCGCTTCGAGAACGGCGCGCTCGGCTCGTTCGAGGTCTCGCGCTTCGGCATGGGCCGCAAGAACCACGCGCGCATCGAGGTGAGCGGCGACCGGGGTGCGTTCGTGTTCGACCTCGAGCGGCTCAACGAGCTGGAGCTCTACGTCGAGGAGGGGCCGCAGAGCGGCTTCCGCACGGTGCTGGCGACGCACAAGCAGCACCCGTACATCGCGGCGTGGTGGCCGCCGGGCCACCTCATCGGTTATGAACACACCTTCATTCACACCGTGCTCGACTTCATGAAAGGCGTCGCCGACGGCCGCTCCCCCACGCCCAACTTCGAGGACGGCGTGCGCGGCCACCAGGTGCTGGACGCGATCGAGCGCGCGAGCGCGTCGCGCCGCTGGGAGCGGGTCGGCGCGCCGGCGGAGGTCCGTTGACGCGCCGACTGATCCTGCGTCCCCGCACCGGCTGGCAGCCGCTCGAGCTGCGCGAGATCTGGAATTATCGCGACCTGTTCTGGATGCTCGCCGCGCGCGACATCAAGATCCGCTACCGGCAGACGGTGCTGGGCATCGCGTGGGCGGTGATCCAGCCGCTGTTCACGATGGTGATCTTCACGATCATCGCCCGCTTCGGGAACATCCCCACCGACGGCGTGGCGCCGCCCATCTTCTACTACGTCGGCATGCTGCCCTGGTTCCTGTTCGCCAACTCGGTGACCAGCGCCGGCAACAGCCTGCTCGCGAGCCAGCACCTCATCAGCAAGGTCTATTTCCCGCGCCTCATCGTGCCGATCTCGGCGGTGATCACGTCGCTGGTCGACTTCCTCATCGGCTTCGTGTTGCTGCTGGCGATGATGGTCTGGTACGGCGTGCACCCGGGACCGCAGATCGTGGCGCTGCCGCTGGTGGTGGCGATGGCCTTTCTGGCCGCGCTGGCGTTCGGCTTCTGGCTGTGCGCGCTCAACGTCCAGTTTCGCGACGTGCGGCACGTGATGCCGTTCCTGATCCAGTTCTGGCTCTTCTGCACGCCGGTGCTGTATCCGTCGAGCGTGGTGCATTCCCCCTGGAAGCGCGCGCTGCTGGGCATCAATCCCATGTCGGGGATCGTCGACGCGGTCAGGTGGTGCGTGCTCGGCCGGCCGGCGCCGGGGCCGGGACTGCTGGTGTCGGCCGGCGTGATCATCATGGCGCTCGTCGGCGCGCTGTTCTACTTCAGGCGCGTCGAGAAGAGCGTCGCCGACCGCCTGTGAGACGCGCGATCTTCGTACGAACCCGATGAACGCTCCCGTCATCACCGCGACCGGCCTCGGCAAGCACTACCGGATCGACCGCCGCGCCGGCCACGCGCGGTTCGACACGCTGGCCGAATCGCTGACCGGGATGGTCAAGGGGTTCGCGCGCCCGCGGCTCGAGCGCGAGACGCTGTGGGCGCTGCGCGACGTGGCCTTCGAGATCCGCGCCGGCGAGGTGGTCGGCATGATCGGCCACAACGGCGCCGGCAAATCGACGCTGCTCAAGATCCTGTCGCGCATCACCGATCCCAGCGAGGGCGTCGCCGAGATCGAGGGCACCGTGGGCAGCCTGCTCGAGGTCGGCACCGGCTTTCACCCCGAGCTGACCGGCCGCGAGAACATCTACCTCAACGGCGCGATCCTGGGCATGAAGCGCGCCGACATCAGCGCGCGCTTCGACGAGATCGTCAGCTTCGCCGAGACCGAGGCGTTTCTCGAGACGCCGCTCAAGAAGTACTCGAGCGGCATGTACCTGCGGCTGGCGTTCGCGGTCGCGGCGCACCTGCAACCCGACATCCTGATCGTCGACGAGGTGCTGGCGGTCGGCGACGCGGCGTTTCAGCGCAAGTGCCTGGGCAAGATGGGCGACGTCGCCAAGCAGGGGCGCACCGTGCTGTTCGTGAGCCACAACATGGGCGCCGTTCGATCGCTGTGCACGCGCGCGCTGGTGTTCAGCGCCGGCCGCCTGGATTTCGACGGGCTCACCGACGAGGCGATCGCGTACTACCTGACCAAGACCGCGGCGCGTGCCGGCGGCAACGAAGGGCTGATCATCTTCGAGGGCGACGCCGAGCCGACGGCCGAGCTCGCGTTGCGCGCGATTCGCCTGACCGACTCGGTCGGACAGGTGCGCGCGTTCTTCGACGCCGCCGAGCCGATCCGCGTCGAGATCGACTACGAGGTGCGCGCGCGGCTGCGCGGGGCGCGCGCCGTCCTCCAGATTTCGACGCAGGAGGGGGAGGTTGCGTTCGTGTCGACCGACCACGCGACGCGCGAGTCCGAGCAGCTGCCGGGCCGCTACCGCACGACGTGCGTGGTGCCGGGCGGGCTGCTCAACCGGCGGATGTACGCCATCGGCGTGGGCTTCGAGATCCCTCCCGCCCACAATCTGGTTCCGCGCCAGGACTATCTGACGTGCGTCGTCTCGGGCGGCGGCAATCACGGCTCGACCTATCCCGAACGTTGGCCCGGCGTGGTGTGCCCGACGCTGGACTGGAAGACCGCCCCGTTGCGCTGAGCTTCTTCCCTCGTCCGTCGAGAAATATAACTTTTACCGAAGCACGGCCGGCAGGAAACGCGCTCGAAACAACGAGTGGGCACGATGGACGAATGTCGATCCCACGCGATCGGCTGCATCACCCATGATCAGTGCACGTCCCGAGCCGCTCGCGCCTCCCGTCTTGCGGGTGGTCGACTCCGTCACCACCCGGACGCACTGCCCCTACTGCGCGTTTCAGTGCGGCATGGCGGTCACGACGGTGACGGCTGCCGATTCGGTCCCCGCGTCGCGCCCCGACGTCCGGCCCGACCCAGAGTTTCCGGTCAATCGCGGGCAGATGTGCATCAAGGGGTTCACCTCGGGCGACCTCCTGGATCACCCCGCGCGCCTCACGGCGCCGCTGATGCGCACGCGCGCCGGGCGCCTCGCGCCGGTGTCCTGGGAGGCGGCGCTCGACTTCGTCGCCGAGAAGCTGATCCGCCTGCGCGAGGCGCACGGCGCGGCGGCGCTGGCGGCGTTCGGTAGCGGCGCGCTCACCAACGAGAAGGCCTACCTGCTGGGCAAGTTCGTGCGCGTGGCGCTGCGCTCGCCCAACATCGACTACAACGGGCGCTATTGCATGGCGTCGGCGGCGGCTGGCCAGAACAAGGCCTTCGGGATCGACCGCGGGTTGCCGTTTCCGGTCAGCGACATCGCGCGCACGAAGACGTTGCTGCTGTGGGGCGCGAACTCGGCCGAGACCATGCCGCCGATCATGCAGTGGGTGCACGAGCAGCGCGCCGCCGGCAAGCTGATCGTCGTCGATCCGCGTCGCACCGAGACGGCGCGCGTCGCCGATGTGCACCTGCCGCTGACGCCGGGGTCGGACCTGGCGCTCGCGAACGGCCTTTTGCACCTGGCGATCGAGGAGCGGCTCGTCGACGCCGACTACATTGCGCGGCGCACGGTCGGGTTCGATGACGTGCGGCGCACCGTGCTCGAGGTGCATCCCGCGCACGTCGAGCGGCTCACCGGCATCTCGATCGAGCAGCAGCTGCGCACGGTGCGGCTGCTCGCGGCGGAGAGCAGCATGTTGCTGTCGGGCCGCGGCCCGGAGCAGCAGTCGAAGGGCGTCGACACGGTGCTGGCGTTCACGAATTTGATGCTGGCGCTGGGCAAGGTCGGCAAGCCCGCGAGCGGCTACGGCTGCATCACCGGCCAGGGCAACGGCCAGGGCGGCCGCGAGATGGGGCAGAAGGCTGACCAGCTGCCCGGCTACCGGCTCATCGAGAACCCCGAGCATCGCGAGGCGGTGGCGCGCGTGTGGCGGCGTCGATGCCGCGCAGCTACCGGGCAAGGGCAAGAGCGCCTACGAGCTGCTCGACGCGCTGGGGCCCGAGGGCGGCATTCGCGCGCTGCTGGTGTTCGGGTCGAACGTCGCGGTCGCGTCACCCGACGCGCGCCACATCGGGCGCCGCCTGGCGGGGCTGGAGCTGCTGGTGGTCTGCGATGCATTCGAGAACGAGACCAGCGCGACCGCCGACGTGGTCCTGCCGGTGGCGCAGTGGGCGGAGGAGGAGGGGACGATGACCAACCTCGAGGGGCGGGTGATCTTGCGGCGGGCGGTGCGCCCCGTCCCGCGCGGCGTGAAGACCGACGTCGAGATCATCTGCGCGCTCGCCGAGCGGCTGGGCGAGGGCGAGCGCTTTCGCTACGCCGGCCCGGAGGCGGTCTTCGAAGAGCTGCGCCGCGCGACCGCCGGCGCCAAGGCCGACTACAGCGGCATCACCTACGAGCGTATCCGCCGCGAGCAGGGGGTGTTCTGGCCGTGTCCCGCCGAGGACCACGCCGGCACGCCGCGCATGTTCGCGGAGCGGTTCGCGCACCCCGACGGCAAGGCGCGATTCGTTCCCGTGCGGCACCGGCCGGCCGCGGAGCTGCCCGACGCCGAATACCCGTACTACTTCACCACCGGACGCTACAAGGAGCACTACAACTCGGGCGCGCAGACGCGCCAGGTGGCGGCGCTGGTCGACGCCAAGCCCGAGCCGCGCGTGGAGGTGCATCCGCGGCTGGCGGCGCGTCTGGGCGTCGTCGACGGCGGTGCGTTGCGCGTCGAGAGCCGGCGCGGCGAGGTCACGTTCACGGTGACGGTGAGCGCGGACATCCGTCCCGACACGCTGTTCGCGCCGTTTCACTGGGGCGGGCGCGCTGCGGCAAACATCCTCACGAAGCCGGCGCTCGACCCGACGAGCCGCATGCCCGAGTTCAAGGTGTGCGCGGTGCGCGCGCAGGCGGCGGCGCCGCCGGCGCCGGCCGTCGCGGAAAACCTGACGGGGGACGCATCATGACCGGCCGCAAGAAGCGGCTGGCGATCATCGGCAACGGGATGGCTGCCTGCCGGCTCATCGACGAGCTGGTCCAGCGCGACGCTTCCGCGCGCTACGAGATCACCGTCTTCAGCGAGGAGCCGGGCGGCGCGTACAACCGCGTGCTGCTCAGCAAGGTGCTGGGCGGCGCGAGCCCCGATTCGATCGTGACCAAGACGCCGGCCTGGTACGCGTCGAACGGCGTGCGCCTGGTCGAGGGCGCGGTGGTCAAGCGGCTCGACACCGGCGCGAAGGCGGTCGAGCTGGCCGACGGCGCGACCCAGCGCTACGACGTCGCGGTGATCGCGACGGGCAGCCAGCCGCTGGTGCCGCCGATCGAGGGCATGAGCGACGGCCGCGGCGAGATGAAGCGCGGGGTCTTCGTCTACCGCACGATGCGCGACTGCCAGAGCATGCGCGCCTACGCGCGCGCCGGCGACAACGCGGTGGTGCTGGGCGGTGGGCTGCTCGGGCTGGAAGCCGCGAAGGTGCTGAGTGACCTCGGCTTGCACGTGACCGTGGTCCACGCGAGCAAGACGCTGATGAACGCGCAGCTCGACGAGCTGGGCGGCGAGATGCTCGAGCGCGAGATCGAGCGCTGCGGGATCTTCGTGCGCACGGCGCGCACGGTCGAGGCGGTGCTGGGCGAGGAGGCCGTCGACGGCGTGCGGCTCGACGACGACAAGACGCTGGCGGCCGACATGCTGGTGCTGGCGTGCGGTGTGCGGCCTCGCGTCGAGGTCGCGCGCGCGTCGGGGCTGCCGATCAACAAGGGCATCATCGTCAACGACGTGCTGGCGACCGAGGCGCCCGGCGTCTACGCGGTCGGCGAGTGTGCGGAGCACGGCGGCCGGACCTATGGCCTGGTGGCGCCGGCGTGGGAGCAGGTGGCGGTGCTGGCCGACGTGCTCACCGGCGCGGGGCCGCAGGCGCGCTACCGCGGGTCGAAGGTCTACGCGCGGCTCAAGGTCGCGGGCATCGACGTCGCGTCGATGGGGCGCGTCGAGCCGGAGCTGGACAGCGACGAGGTGATCCAGGTCGTCGAGACCAGGCGCGGGTCGTACCGCAAGCTGGTCGTGCGCGGGGGGACGCTGGTGGGCGCGATCCTGGTCGGCAACACCGAGGCGGCGCCGGCGCTGGTGCAGATCTTCGACCGCGGCGATCTGCTGCCCGAGGATCCGCTCGAGGCGCTGTGCAGCGGCAGCTCGTTCGCGGGCGGCGGCGAGCGCGAGCGCCAGGTCTGCAACTGTCACAAGGTCAGCAGCACGCGGCTGCGCGAGGCGATCGAGGCGGGCGCGACCAGCGTCGAGGCGCTGGGCGCCGCGACGAGGGCCGGCACCGGCTGCGGCTCGTGCAAGAGCGAGCTCACGCAGCTCATCGCCAAGCACGCACCGCAAGCGCCGAAGATCGCGGCGGCCGGCTAGTCACCTCGTCCCCAAAAACGAAAACGCCCCGGGAGGCCGAAGCCCACCGGGGCGCAAACTACGATGGTAAGCAGACGCGGAGCGGGTGGTTACTCGAGCTCGTTGGTGATGATCGGAGCGCGGCTGCCGCTCACGTCACCGTTGCCGTCGATCGCGCCGTTGCGCAGGAAGGTCGCGATCTTCTTGTTGCAGTCGAGATCGCCGGTCGCCGAGGCGACGAAGGTCGCGGCAGAGCTCACGCCCTTGCTGGTGTAGTGCGGCATGTAGAGGTGGGGATCGGGGATCGAGAACTGCAGGCCCACCCAAACCGGGTCCTGAAACTTGACCGAACCGCCGGGGCACTTGCCGACGTCCTGGCAGCCGCACTCGGTCGACAGCTCGTCGGGCGCGTTGCCCGGGAACTGCTTCGCGATCGGGTTGCCGGCCGAATCCGAGTGGTCGGTCTCGAAGTAGGTGACCGAGCCCGCCCACATCTTGTTCAGATGTCCCACCGCCTCGGCAGTGCGCGAACGCTTCACGTACTTCGAAAAAGCAGGAATGGCGACGGCGGCCAGGATGCCGATGATGGCGACGACGATCATCAGCTCGACGAGCGTGAAGCCAGACTGACGGTGCTTGCGGACAAACTTGAACATTTGAATGAATCCTCCTGCGCCAGCCGTAGTGCATCGGTTGTGCCGACAGTCACGAGCGCACCCGAACGTGATCTCTCGCGGTCTTGGCGCGCGCCGCGTGCGCGCGCGCCCGCCCCGCCGCCCAATTTCGTCACGTCGCCTGACAATGATCGTCAGCGCCCCGGCGGTTGGTGCTCCATCGAACGCGTAACCGCCGGTGCGCAGCGCGTGGGCGGATGCGGCGTGGGCGGGCGCAGGTAGGTGGACCTGCGCGAGTGAGAGGCGCGCTCAGGTCGGCAGCGCCGCCCGCACGCGTTGCCACAGCCCGGGCAGGCGCTCGAGCAGCGCTGACAGCTGGCTCCACGCGGTGCGAGCGACGTCGCCGGCGATGGTCACGCCGCGCTGAAACTCATGTGGGCGGGCGGTGCGGGCCGCCGCGGCGCCGGCGCCGCAAACGATCAGCAGCGCGACGATCGCCACCCAGCCGCGCCCCGACCGGGCGTGGCGGCGTCGCGGCAGGCTCTCCGTCTTTTCGGCGGCCGACGCGCTCGGCGCCGCCACGGTCACCGCTGCGGCGATCGCCGGCTCGGCGCGATGCGCGCCGCTGCCCGGCGTCCGGCGCGCCGCCAGCAGTTGCGCCAGCTCCGGATCCGACCGCGACGGCGGCGCCACCACCGAAGCCGAGGGGCAGGCACGCGCCGGCTCGATGAGCGCTCCCGCGCGCGCCAGCGCCGTTTCCAGCGCCTCGGCGAACGCCAGCACCGACGGAAAGCGATCCTCGCGCGCGCGCGCCATTCCCTGGCGCAGCACCGCTTGAACCTCGTCGGCCGGCCAGGCCACGTGCGGGGCCAGCGCCTCGGGCTCGCCGTGAACGATCGCCGACAGCGTCGCCAGCGGGCTGTCGCCGGCGAAGGGCGCGCGCCGGGCCAGCAGCGTGTGCGCCAGGACGGCCAGCGCGAACTGGTCGCTGCGCGCGTCGATGTCGTCGCGTTTCCCGAGCGCCTGCTCGGGTGACATGAACTCGGGCGTACCCATCACGCGGCTCTCGGTGGTGATCTGCGGCGACCACTCGGAGATCGAGATGCCGAAGTCGATCACCTTCACCACCGGCGCCTGTCCGGCCGCCGGCATCAGGATGACATTGGCCGGCTTGAGATCGCGGTGAACCACGCCGGCCGCGTGCGCGGCGTCGAGCGCGCTCGCGATCTGGCGCACGATCGACATCGCGTCGGCGGGCGAGAGCTCGCGCCCTTCGTCGAGCTCGCGCGCGAGGTCGGGGCCGTCGACCATCTCCATGACCAGGTAGGGGAGCCCGTCCGGTGTGACGTTGAAGTCGACCACTTGTACGACGTTGGGGTGGCGCACGCCGGCCAGGATCTCGGCCTCGCGCCGGAAGCGCGACACCGCCTCGGCATTTCCGATGAACGACGTCTGCAGCGCCTTGACCGCGAAGAAGCCGGGCAGTCGCTCGTGGGCCGCCAGGTAGACTTCGCCCATGCCTCCCTCGCCCAGTCGCTTGACGATGCGATAGCTGCCATCGAGCACCATGTCGGGCGCGAGGAAGTGGCCGGGACGCGGCGCGCGCTCCGGGAGCGGCGTCTGCGTGGAGTCGGCGGTGATAAGTAAGTCCATTCGAGTCTCCTCGGCCGCGCGACAATTACAAGGTACGTGCCAGCTGGCGAGACGCGAGAGAATGGCCACTTTCGACGCCGTCCCGACGTTCCGCACCCAAGAAAGCGATTCCGTTCGGTAACCAGTGTCACCGATGGGAAACGTCGCAAAATGCGCAGCGGCGCGCGTAGCGATCCCTTCCCGAGCCTGGAATCGGGCTTACAGTGCAATCGTGTTTGGGCAGGCCTTTTGCTAAGGGTGGCGGTGACATGACGGACGGGACGGCTTTGCGGAGTATCGGGCAGCGGCGCAAGACGGTGCTGGTCGTCGATGACGACCGCGACGCGCGCGGGCTGGTCACGGCGGTGCTCGAGGGGGCTGAGTACGACGTGTTGCAGGCGGGCGACGGCGCCGAAGCGTTGCGCGTTCTGTCGGCGCACGCGGCCGAGTGCAACATCATCCTCCTCGATCTGATGATGCCGGTGATGAACGGTTGGGACTTTCGCCGCAAGCAACGCGAGAGTGTCGACCTGGCCGGCATTCCCGTTCTGCTGATGTCAGCCGGCGCGCACATGGATGCCGCCAGCGGCGACATGGACGTCGTCGGCTTCATGAGCAAGCCGGTGGAGGTCGACGATCTCCTGGCCAAGGTCCGCAAGCACTGCGCCTGATTGGCGAGGCTGGAACGTCATCGTGAAGAAACTCTCCGCGACCAACCTGCGCGACCGAGGCGAGCTGAGCCCTTTCGGGCTGCCGATGCGCGTGGGCCGCTATCAATTGACCGAGCCGCTGGGCGTGGGCGGGATGGCCGAGGTCTACAAGGCGACGTCGACCGGGCCGGGCGGCTTCGAGCGCACCGTGGTCATCAAGCGCATCCTGCCCGCCAGCAGCGCCGATCCGACGTTCGTGCGCATGTTCGTCGCCGAGGCGAAGATCCTGGGCATGCTCAATCACCCGAACGTCGTTCAAGCCTACGACTTTGGCGAGGCCGACGGCACGTTGTTCCTGGTGCTGGAGTACGCCGACGGTCCGTCGCTGTACCGCGCGATGCAGGCGCTGCGGCTCATGGGGCGGGTCATGCCGGTGGTCATCGCGGCGCACTTCGCGCACGAGATCTGCCGCGCGCTCGACTACGTCCACCGCCTGGAGGGCAGCGACGGTGAGCCCATGGGCGTCGTGCACCGCGACGTCACACCGTCGAACGTCGTGCTGACGTCGGCGGGCGCGCTCAAGCTGCTGGACTTCGGCGTCGCGCGCTACAGCGCGAGCGCGGCGTTCTCGGAGCACGGCGCGATCCGCGGCAAGGCGGCGTATCTGGCGCCCGAGGCGCTGCGCGGCGATCCGATCGACGGGCGCGTCGACATCTTCTCGCTCGGCGTCGTCTTGCACGAGATGCTGACGCTGCAGGATCTGTTCGCGAGCGAGAGCAACCTCGGCACGCTGCACAAGGTGCTGGAGATGGAGATTCCGCGCCCGTCGCTGGCGCGTCCCGACGTGCCCGCCGAGCTCGACGCCATCGTCATGAAGGCCCTGGAGCGCGATCCGGCTCGCCGCTACGCCTGCGCGGCCGAGATGGCGCGCGCGCTCAACGAGTTCGTGGTCTCGGCGCAGCTACGCACCGACCAGATCGTGGAGTTCGTGCGTGAGGTGCAGATCGAGCTCGCGCGCCAGCGACGTGCGTTGCCGGTGCGGGTCGGCGTCGATGCGCGGCCGCTGCACCCGCTGTCACCCTGGGACCAGCACGCGACCGTGCCGGCCGCCGAGCGCCGCCCGCGCTTGTCGCGACTGCGTCATTTCTTTTCACGGTGGCGCCGGCGCGGCCGGCGTTGAGGACTCCGCAACGACCGCGGGGCGGGCTTCCCGCGCTCGGGGGCGATGCTTAAAGAGTCCTCATGCGAATGAAACAGATTGTTCTCGGTTTGTTTCTTGCGGTCTCACCCGCGGTCGCCCGCGCAGAGTGGCGGGAGGTCCCCGCGCACGGCCCCCGCGACGCGCCGCCGCCTCCTCCCATCGAGGAGCATCCGCGCATGCGGAGCGGCTTCATCTGGGTCGGGGGCCACCACGAATGGCGCCACGGACACTACTTCTGGGTGTCGGGCCATCTGGTGCGCGTGCGGCGCGGCCAGGAGTGGCACGAGGGCCGGTGGCAACGGCACGGTGACCACTGGGATTGGTACTCGGGCGGCTGGCGGCCCAATCGTTAGAGAACGACGCTCGCGTCGGCGGAGCCGGCACGAGCGTCAATCTAGACCCGGACGCTCAGATCAAGGCACGATATTGCTGCAGCTTCCTGCGCAATTGAACGTTGCCGACAAACAAGACATGTCCCCGATGCACGCGTCGCAGGTGTCGGCCGCCTGCTTCACGCTGGGGTCGTTGGCGGCGCGCGATCGACAGCTGCTCCGGCAACTGTCGACGTCGTACGACGAGTCGTAGCAGTCGCGGTAGCGCGTGCAGACCTGCTGGCAGTCGAACGCCGTCTCGACGCTGTCGCAATTGACCGCCAGGACGCTGAACGACAACAAACCAAATGCACCAACCAGGAACGCCGTGACCTTCTTCAATTCGCTCATTTGAAGTTACCTCCCAATTGACAAATCAAATTGGGAGTGCGCCAAACGAAGACAAGGCCTTGCGTGACGGCCGCCGCGGCGTCAAGGAGCGCGACGCATCGATGCGCGCCAAAAGGGCCGAAAACGACACGAGGGAGGCGACCGGGCCCGCCGTCGGTGACGGCGCGCGGCCGGTTCGGCCTCCCTCGCAGGGAACGAACGATTGATGCGTTCGACTTACTTGGCGGCCGGCTTCGCCGGCTCCTTGGCCTCGGCCTTCGCCTCGGGCTTCGCGTCCTTGGCCGGCATCGCCGCCTTGGCTTCCTTGGCGGGGATGAAGTCGAACTTGCCCTTCTGGTAGATCGCCATGACGCATTCGGCGCCCGGGAAACACTTCGAGATGTGCTCCGTCTTGGCCGGCATGAACGTCAGGTCGCCGACGCCCAGCGGCTTGGCCTCGGCCTCGCTGCCGCCCGCGGCCGCCCAGTGGGTCATCTTGCCCTGCACCAGGACGGACCAGTAGTCCGAGCTGTGCGAGTGCACCGGGCTGGTGAAGCCGGCCGGCAGCTTGAGATAAGCGAAGTGAGCGCCCTTCATCGCGTCGCCCTCGATCGGCGCGAATGCCGGCAGCGGCCCTTCCTTCATGAGCGGGGTCCACTTCGCGTCCGCGAGCGTGCTCAGCACCGGCAGCTTGGCCGCGCCCTTGGCGACGGCCAGCCCGGCGACGAAGGACGCGGAGGTCAGAGCGAGGACGGTGGCGGTCAGTGCGAACGTATTCTTCTTCATGGATGGGTCCTTTCCAATCGATGGGAAACGACCGGTTTTGAGGCTGCGAGACCGGTCAACGCGGCCCACCATTCACCGAGGACGAGGTTCCGTCAACTACGAGGATCGATCCCGCTCGCACCGGCGGACGGCCAAGCGCGTCTCACCGTCGGTGAGGAGGCGCACGCGAGCGAGCGCAATCGTCGTGATCGCACGCACTTACGACGCACTATCACGGTGGCTCCGCAAGATCTTGTGATGGTTGCGGGCGATTCCCGCGACAAACCTGACTGACTGAAAAGAGCATCACCCGAAGCGCTCACTTAACCCACTGCAGAACAAGAAGGAGACTCGCGATGAACCGACCTGGAAGATTGGCTCGTCCGTCCTCGACCCGGATCCGAGCGGCAGTCTTCATGCCGCTGACAGTCTTTGCGCTCTCCGTCGGTCTGGTCGCCTGCGGCAGCAGCTCGATCAACGGCGACAGCGGCGCTGGCGGCAGCGCGACAGGCGCAGGCGGTTCATCCGCAGGCGCGGGTGGCTCGACGGTCACGGGCGGTGGCGGCTCGACGGTCACGGGCGGCGGCGGCTCGACGGTCACGGGCGCGGGCGGCTCGACGACGGGCGGCGGCGGCTCGACGGTCACGGGCGCGGGCGGCTCCACGGTCACGGGCGCGGGCGGCTCGACGACGGGCGCGGGCGGCTCGACGGTCACCGGCACCGGCGGCGCGCCGGCGCCGACCTGCGGCGGCGCGGGCCAGGTTTGCTGCGCGGCGAACGTCTGTAACGGCGGCGGCTGTTGCGTCAACAACATGTGCATCGCATCCGGCTCGCTGTGCCAGGGCGGCGGCACCGCCGGCACGTGTAGCAACGGATCGTGTCAGCGCAACGGCGCCGACGGCGGCACCGTTCCCTGTGGCGCGGTCGGTGAGGCGTGCTGCGGCGGCGGTGCGCGGCACCTGCACGGCGTCGGGCGCGATCTGCGTCGCGGGCGCGGCGGGCGCGCCGGCGATGTGCCGCGCGTGCGGCGCCAGCGGCGCCACCTGCTGCGCGGCGGCGCTCGGCGCGGCCAACCGCTGTGACATGGGCCTGTCGTGCCAGGGTGCGGCGAACATGCAGACCTGCATGGCGTGCGGTGGCAACGGCAACGTGTGCTGCCCGCCGAACAACTCGTGCAACGCCGGCCTCGGCTGCGCGAATCCCGGCGCGGGCATGGCGCGCACCTGCATGATGTGCGGCGCGCCGGGCGGCGCCTGCTGCGCGGGCGCGGTCTGCCAGACCGGCGGCGTCTGCGTCGGCGCGATGGGCGGCATGGCCGGCACGTGCAACCGCTGCGGCGCCGTGGGCGAAGCCTGCTGCGCGAACAACGGTCCGACGGCGTGTGGCGCGGGCCTGTCGTGCCAGGGCGCCGCGGGGGCGCGCATGTGCGAGGCGTGCGGCGGCGCGGGCCAGGCCTGCTGCGCGGGCGCGGGTGGCGCCGTGCTGGGAACCTGCAACATGGGCTTCAACTGCGCACTCAACATCGGCGACGGCGGCGCGGGCACGGCCTGCGTTGCCTGCGGCGCCATGGGCCAGGCGTGCTGCGGCGCGGGCCCGATCGCGACCCGCACCTGCAGCACGGGCCTCATGTGCATGGCCGCGGGCGCGGGCGGCGGTGGTCCGACCTGCCGCTGAGCTAGACGCCCAGCTCCCGAGGTAAACGAGAAAGCGCCCCCCGGTTTCGGGGGGCGTTTTTTTTTACTCGACCTGTCGATCTGCGCGCGCCAGGTTCGTCGCCTGGATGGGAAGCCCGGAGATGACGACCCCATCCACAAGGAGACGACGATGCGATTCATGATGATGATCAAGAGCAACGAGCGGGCCGAGGCAGGCGAGATGCCCGACGAGAAGCTGCTGTCGGCCATGGGGGCGTACAACCAGACGCTCGCCGCATCGGGTGCGCTGCTGGGCGGCGAGGGGCTGCAGGCGAGCTCGAAGGGGATGCGCGTGCGCTACTCGAAGGGCGAGGTCACCGTCGTCGACGGGCCGTTCGCCGAGGCCAAGGAGATGCTGGCCGGCTTCTGGCTCATCCAGGTGAAGTCCAAGGACGAGGCGATCGCGTGGGCCAAGCGCGTCCCCGGCGGGGAAGGGCAGATCGAGCTCCGCCCGCTGTACGAGCTCACGGACTTCCCCGCCGACGCGAGCGAGCCGCCGGGCGGCTGGCGCGACCAGGAGCGCGAGATGCGCGACAACGCCGCCGCGACGGTGCAGGCCGCGCCGCAGGTCGCGCGCCAGCCGGGCACGACGCGCTACATGCTCATGCTCGCCTCCGACCGCCAGACCGAGTCGGGCGACCTGCCGTCGCCGGAGACGCTGTCGGCGATGGGCGCGCTCATGGGCGAGCTGGCGCAGTCGGGCGGGATGCTGAGCGGCGAGGGTTTGAAGCCGAGCAAGACCGGCGCGCGCGTGAAGCTCGCGGGCGAGAAGCGCACCGTGATCGACGGCCCCTTCGCCGAGGCCAAGGAGATGATCGCCGGGTACGTGCTGATCCAGACCCGCACGATCTCGGAAGCGGTCGATTTCGCGAAGCGCTGGATCGAGATTCACTGCCAGAGCGTAAACAAAGTCGACGGCGAGATTCACGTCCGCCCGGTGTTCGAGCTCGAGGAGTTTCCCGTCGACGCGGCCGAGAAGCCCGGCGGCTGGCGCGATCAGGAGCGCCGCTTTCGCGACAGCCACTGAGCGGTGGCTGCGGCCCCAGGCGGGTCACTGAAGCGCCAGGACGCCAACTCCGGACTCGATGATCCGGACCCTGGCGTTCCCCGCGTCCTGGCGTTTTTTATCTGACCGGCACTAGGCCTCCTGCGCGTCGTCGGTGAAGTCGACGTGCAGCGCGTTTCCGTCGAGGTCGCGCAGGTTGACTTGCGTGACCGGCGCGCCGGGCAGCCGGCCGACCGCGTGCTGGATGCCGGCCTGCTCGAGCCGCGCGAGGAACGCGCCGAGGCCGCTGCCACGAAACGCGAAGTGCGAGAGGCGCAGCTCGGCCGGGTCGACAGCCCGGGGCTGCGGCACCGCGCCGCCGGGCTCGACCTCGACCAGGTGCACGACGGCCCGATCGCCGCAGTAGAGCCACGCGCCGCCGAACGCGAACGGCGGCCGTGGGCCGCGCGTGAGGCCCAGGATCTCGGTGTAGAACGCCGCGAGCGCGTCGACACGCTCGGTGCGGATGTTGACGTGATCGAGCGCGCTCAGCATGGGCCGCCGATTATGGCACCCCGAAGACCCCGGCGTCCGGTACGATGATGGCCACCGTCCATGGCCATCATTGCCTGTCCGGAGTGCAAGCAGTCGGTTTCGGATCGCGCGTCCACCTGTCCCCATTGCGGCGTCGCGATCGCGCCCGGGGTCAATGCCCGGGAAGCGGCGCCGCCGTCGACGCCAGCGCCGCCCGGCGGGTCGATGGCGTGGTCGTCGGCGGCGACCGGCGCCGAGGAGGTCGCCTGGGAAGGTAGCGCGTCGCCGCGCCTCCTGGTGCGCGAGCTGCCGGCCGCGCTGTGGGCCGTGCTGGTGCCGCCGCTCGTGCTCTGGTTGCTGCCGCAAGCGCTGCACTACCTCGCCGGTGTGCGCCGCGAGCTGCGCGGCGTGATCGCGGAGCAGCGTTCGGCGATCCAGCTCGCGGTGGTCGCCGCGGTCGTGCTGTTTGCGCTCAGCCGCCTCGTGCGCATCGCGCTCGCCTACGCTCGGTTGCGCGGCATGCGCTATCGCCTGACCAACCAGCGGCTCACCGTCGAGAGCGGCCTTCTCTCGAAGCGCGTCGACGACATCGACCTGCGCACGCTCCAGGACGTCACGCTCGAGCAGACGGCGATGGAGCGCTTGCTGGGCGTCGGCCGGCTCGCGATCGTGTCGTCCGATCACAGCCGGCCGCGTCTGGTGCTGATCGGCATCCGCGATCCGCGCGACGTGCGCGAGCGTGTGCGCGCGAGCGCCTACCAGGCGTCGCAGCGGCAGATCTTCACGCGAGCCACCTGAGACACGCCGGCGCGCACGGATGAAGCACTCGCTGTTCGCCGCGCAGGCCGAGCACGCCGCCGGCTTTCTGCTCGCGCGCGTTCGCGCGGCGCGCGGGCGCCTGTGGGACGAGGGCGCGCGCCCGGGCGCCGGGGCCGCTCCCGCGGCGGGCGACGCGCTCGCGATCTTCGCCACGCGACGCGTGCGCGGGGTGTCGCCGATCGTCGCCAACGCGCTGCTCGCCTGGTCGCGCGGCGAGCGTCCCGCCGATCTGGTGAACGAGGTCGTGCCGCCGCGCGAGGTCTTGCGCCGCCAGGCCGCCGGGCGCCGCTGTGTCGCGCTGCTCGACGACGAGGTGGCGCGCGCGCACGGCGATCCGCGGCACCTCGACGGGCTCTCCTTCGCGCTCCATGATCTGCATCACCTCGAGAAGTTCGTGGAACCCGAGCACCACAATGGCCAGGTCGGCTTCTTTCTCGCCGTCGATCGCGCATTGGCCGATACCGAAGTCGCCGTGCTCGACGGAACGTTCGACGCGATCTGGAGCGCCGAGCGTGACTACGTGCTCGCCGACATGAACGGTTCCGCGGTGTTTCTCTTCTCCGTCCTCAAGATGCGGCTGGCGATGGCGGTGCGCCGCCGCCTGGCCAGGGAGCGCGGCCTGCCGGTTGCGGCGTCGGGGCGCCTCGACGCGGACGAGCGCGCGGCGCTGCAGCCGGTGCTGTCGGCCTGGTTCGCGGGCATGGGACTACCGGCCGATTTGCGCACCGAGGCGTTCAGCGTGACGGCGCGACGCGACCACCCAGCGCACGCGCGGCGCCTGCTCGAGCATTTCGAAGCGGAAGCTGGCGCGCATCATCCTTCCGCAACGAACGGGTCAAATAGTTGCACCAAATTGACGATCCTGGGCGCCCGATCAAATTTTTGATGATGTGCGCGCGTGTAGTCGCACGAACGTTGTCGACGGCTATTTGTGGCTTGTGATCCGTCGGGGCGCACACGCGGGAAGTCATCGTACTTCCGCAGAACGAAACGAAAAAAATCCCGGCGGACGTTGACACCTCGAAGTTACTCGGGGCAATATCCGCGACCAACAAACGATGGCTGATCACACGCCCGAACCGCGTCGCTCATTTTTGAAATTGTTAATCGGTGGATTCAGCGCCGTCATTGGTGCGATGGCCGCCATTCCTGGGCTGAAGTTCCTGGCCCACCCGCTGGTGAAAGAAACCGTCACCGGCGGCGACGAGCCCCTGCACGTCGCCATGAAAGACGAGGTCGAGCCCGGCAAACCAAAACGGGTCAACGTCATTGGACAGACCCACGATGGCTGGCTCAAGAGCGACGGCGTCAAGCTCGGCGCTTGTTGGTTGGTCAAGTCGGCCGGTGACGAGATCAAGGCTTATTCCACCGTGTGCCCGCACCTCGGCTGCGGCATCGACTGGAACGACGCCACGAAGCACTTCGATTGCCCCTGCCACGGGTCGGTCTTCGACATGGAAGGCAAGTGCATCGAGGGGCCGTCGCCGCGTGGCATGGACGAGCTGGAAGTCATCGCCACCGGCGAGGAGATCAAAGTGCACTATCGACGCTTCCGCGTCTCCATCCCCAACAAAGAACCACTCGGATGAGTCACCCTTCGCATTCAGGTCATTCGCCCGCGGGCCACTCGCCGGCGGGTCATGGTCACGGAACCGACGCGCCCCCGCCCAGCGGGAACAAGGTGCTCGCGTGGCTCGAATCACGCACGGGCTACACCGGCCTCATCAAGATGATGCTCGACGAGCCGGTGCCGGGTGGCGCGCGCTGGTGGTACGTCTTCGGCTCGGTCGTGACGTTCATCCTCACGCTGCAGCTCCTCACCGGGATTCTGCTGGCGTCGTTCTACTCGCCGTCATCGACCACGGCGTGGGCATCGGTCGCGTTCATCCAGGACCAGATGACCATGGGCTGGTTCATCCGCGGCCTGCACAGCATGGGCGCGTCGGCGATGGTGGTGATGACCTGCATCCACCTTGCGCAGGTTCTGACCTTCGGCGCGTACAAGGCGCCACGCGAGATGAACTGGATCGTCGGCGTGCTCATGATGGGCCTGGTGCTGGCGTTCTCGCTGACCGGCTACCTCCTGCCCTGGGATCAGAAGGGCTACTGGGCGACGCAGGTCGCGACCAGCATCATCGGGACATCTCCGATCGTGGGCCCGGCGCTCAAGCGGTTGCTGCAAGGCGGGTCGCTCTACGGTAACTACACGCTGAGCCACTTCTACGCGCTGCACACCTACGTGTTGCCGGGCGCGATCCTCGGCCTGCTCGGCTTTCACATCTACCTCTTCCGCCGTCACGGCGTGACCCCGCGCTGGAACCTGTCGCGCGAGCAGCTGGTGAAGAAGACTCAGCCGTTCTGGCCCGACCAGCTCTTCCTCGACATCTCCGCGTGCGCCGCGGTGTTCCTGGTCATCGTGTTCTTGGTCGTGCGTTCGCACGGCGCGGAGCTCGAGTCGCCCGCCGATCCGTCGTCGAGCTACGTGGCGCGTCCCGAGTGGTACTTCCTGCCGCTGTTCCAGCTGCTGAAGTACTTCGAAGGTCCGCTCGAGGTCGTCGGCACGATGGTGCTGCCCGGCATTGCCGGCGCGCTGCTGGTCGGCCTGCCGTTCATCGATCGCTCGACGACGCGCGACCCTGGCAAGCGCTGGCCGTTCCTGCTGGGCGGGGCGCTCGGCGGGTCGATCGTCGTGATGCTCGGGTTGCTGGCCACCAAGCACGACCGTGCCGACCCGAACTTCCTGAAGCAGCGCATCGAGGCGCTGGAGAAGTCGGACACGGCGCGGCACCTGGCGTTGCAGGGCGTCCCGGCGCAGGGCGGCGTCGCCGTGTTCCAGAACGATCCCTTCTATCACGCACACGAAATCTGGACCGAGCGCTGCGGCGGCTGCCACTCGCTCGCCGGAACCGGCGGCGACAAGGGGCCGGATTTCGCCGACTACAACTCGCGCGCCTGGATCTCGGGCTTCCTGGCCGATCCCAGCGGCAAGACTTTCATGGGCCCCGCGATGATTGAAAAGGGGATGAGGCCCGTCGAAGGAACACCGGAGGAGATGAAGGCCTTGACCGAGTTTGTCTACAGCCAGACCGGCGCCGCGGACGTTGATGCCAAGCTCGCGGAGCAAGGCAAGGCGCTGCTCGGGACCAAGGACTGCGATTCGTGCCACGACATCGACGGCACGTCCGGCAACGCCGGCCCGAACCTCAAGGGCCGCGGTTCGCTGCCCTATGTCATCAACGTCATCACCGACGCTTCGCAGCCAACGCTGTTCAACACCAAGAACAAGATGCCCCACTTCGCCGGCAGGCTGACGCCTCAGGAGATCGAGACGATGGCGAAGTTCGTTATTGCTCAGAAGAAGTGAACACAAAGGAGATCAGATGAAGCGCGTTTTTCTCACCAAGCTCACGCTGGGCCTGTCGCTGGCCCTGACCCTCGTCGTCGCTCGCGCCGCTTCGGCCGACGATAAGTGCACCGTCGCGACGTCGGGCGATTCGCCGGTCGCGAAGGCGTGTGCCAAGGGTGGCCGACCCGAGGCCAAGAAGGTCATGAAGGAGGCGGTGAAGACCGCCAAGGCCAACGGCAAGACGTTCACCTGCGAGAACTGCCACAAGGATCTGGAGACCTTCACGCTGACCGCCAACGCGAAGGAAGACTTCGCGAAGCTGATGGCGGCCCAGAAGAAGTAGACGCTCTCCGCCAGACCCGCGAAAACCCCGGCGCAGCGAGGCTGCGACCGGGGTTTTTCTTTGGCGCGCCACCCGAGGGCGGCGCGCTCCAGGTACGCGAAAACCCCGGCGCAGCGAGGCTGCGGCCGGGGCTTTTTTTGGCGCGCCACCCGAGGGCGGCGCGCCGCGAATCGCCGTTACGGAGCGCTGACCGACTTCACCACCGGGGCGACAACGCCCTTGGTATACGTGGCGCAGTAGCCGAAGAAGCGCGAGCCGCCCGGCGGGATGGCCAGGAGGGCGCTGCTGGCCTTCGCGGTGTGGACGTTGCCGACCGCCGTGTTGGTGGTGTCGAACCAGTGGAAGTACTGGCTGGCCGTGCCGGTGTCGTAAACCACGGTCCATGACGGCACGACCGCCGTGGTCTTGTTGGTCACGCTGACGTTCGCGCAGTAGCCGAACGCGGTCTTGAAGTACTGGGTGATTGTCGAGGTCAGCGTCGCCGTCGTGGCGGTGATGTTGCCGCCGGTGGCCGGCTGGCGGTAGGTGGTGACGACGTTGTTCCAGCCGCTGCACGCCTTGTAGCCGCTGTCGGCGTAGGGGTAGTCGGCCGCGGTGCAGCTGTCCGAGCAGTAGCCGGTCGAGCCCGAGGCGTAGGGGCCGGCGAGGTACGGGTTCTTGTAGGGAGCGCCGACCTGGTTCGCGCCGATGCGTCCGGGCACCGTCGCGACGTCGTACGCCTTGCCGTCACAGTAGAACGCCGCCACCGACGTCGAGTCATAGCCGTGCGCGCCGAGGATGAAGATGTTGCCGAAGAACGAGCCTTCCTGGTTCGGGTAATCGGCGCTGAGGCTCCAGCCGGTGGGGGACGGGCTGCCTTGGGGCGTGCCGAGGAGCCCTTGCCCGACGACGTACAGCGGTACGTGGATGCCCGCGGTGTTCACGTGCGCCATGAGGCACGCGGAGATGTACTCCTGACAATCGGAGTTGCATTCGCCGGTCGCCCACTGGGGCGCCAAGCCGAGCGCGCCCTGGTAGGTGTAGCTGACGCCGTTCTGGTCTTGCTTGGTGAGCGAGGTGCCGGGCTGCAGCGCGCAGCGCACGATGTACCCGACGGTGTCGCGGCCGGCGGCGGTCGTCATCAGGCCGTCGGTAGCGCTGAGCCCCGTGGCGGTCGACAGGCCGTTGTGCATGCTGAGGCCGTTATGCATGCTGAGACCGTTGTGCATGCTGAGGCCGTTGATGGCCGACAGGCCATTCATCGTCGAGATGGCCGATTCGTCCATGCCCATCCCGTCATCCAGCGGTTCGGTGCACCCGAGGAGCGTCGTGGCGGCGGTGAAGTGACCGAGGAACAGTGCGGCGCGGCGCAGATTGGCGTGCATGTTCTCTTGTTCTGCAAACGGTGTGCTGAGTTACCAAAATCTGTTCGCCTACGGAATTGGCGGGTCGGATGCCGGGATGCGCCGCCATTTCGTTGTTCCGGACCCGGCAGGAGGTTGCGGCCAGCGCAACAGGTTGGGTTCCGTCGGTGGGTGCTCAACAATGCGGTTCCAGCCGCCGATGGGATGACTGGGCCCTCGTGTGTCCGTCCGGAAATATGGATAGGGATAGCCGCGCCAGCGAATCGCTGGCCCGCGGGACCGAGGTCGACCGCTTCATCGTCCTCGGGCTGCTGGGACGCGGAGCCATGGGCGAGGTCTATGCGGCGCACGATCCCGAGCTGGATCGCAAGATCGCGATCAAGCTGCTGCGCGCGGAGGGCAGCGCCACCGAGCCCGGCGACCCGGGGCGAGCGCGCCTGATCCGCGAGGCGCAGGCCATCGCCAAGGTCACCCACCCCAACGTGGTCGTGGTGTACGACGTCGGCACCTTCGAGGGCCGGGTCTTCATCGCCATGGAGTTCATCGCCGGTCACACGCTCGGCTACTGGTTGCAGGCGCAGCCGCGGACGATCGCCGAGATCCTCGACGTGTTCTCGGGCGCGGGCCGCGGCCTGGCCGCGGCGCACGAGAAGGAGCTGGTGCACCGCGACTTCAAGCCCGAGAACGTCATGGTCGGCGCCGACGGACAGGCGCGCGTCATGGACTTCGGCCTGGTGCGGCTGGCGATCGACCGCGACAAGCCCGAGGGCGATCGATCCAGCGTTCCTTCGCGGCTGCTGGCGAGCATCGCCAGCGCCAACGGCAAGGCGTACGACCCTTTCGCCACCTACGTCATCGAGGGGCCGGTCGAGGCCGCGAGCAACGCCGGCGGCCCGCCTGTCCCCGCCGACTGGAACCTGACCCAGGCCGGCGCCGTGATCGGCACACCGGCTTACATGTCGCCCGAGCAGTTTCGCGGCGACGCTGCCGACGCGCGCACCGATCAGTTCAGCTTCTGCGTGGCGCTCTACGAGGCGCTCTATGGCGAGCGCCCGTTCTCGGGCGCCAACGTGATGGAGCTGACCAGCAACGTCATGGCCGGGCGCGTGCGTCCCGAACCGGCCGGCACGCGGGTGCCGCGGCGGATCCGGCAGGCGCTCATGCGCGGCATGAACGTCGAGCCCCACGATCGGTTCCCGACGATGGCGGCGCTGCTGGCCGAGCTGCGCTCGGACGCGGCGCTCGCGGGCACGCGGCGCTTCGCCGAGGGAGCGGCCGCCAAGCTCGCCGGCATCTGGGAGGCGGCCGAAGGCGATCGCTCCGCGGCGGGCTCGGGCGACACGGAGGCCAAGGCGGAGATTCGCCGCGCGTTCCTGGCGACGGCCAAGCCGTACGCCGCGACGGCGTTCGAGGCGACGAGCCGTGTGCTCGATCGGTTCGCGCGCCGCTGGACCGACGTCTACGTCGACGCCTGCGAGGCGACGCACCTGCGCGGCGAACAATCGACCGAGGTGCTCGATCTGCGCATGTCGGCGCTGGGCGAGGCGCTGCGCGATCTGCGCGCGCTCTGCCGCGAGCTGCGCCAGGCGACCGCCGACACCGTCGAGAACGGCGTCAACGCGGCGACCGCGCTCGGCACGCTCGAGCGCTGCTCGGACGTGAATCTGCTACGCGCGATCGTGCGCCCACCCGACAACCCCGCGACCTGGGTCGTGGTCGACAACATGCGCGGGCGCCTGTCGGAGATCCGCGCGCTGGCGCGCGTCGGGCGCGTCGCCGACGGGATCAAGGCCATCGCGGCGCTGGAGGCGGAGGCGCGGCCGGTGGCGTACCCACCGCTGCTGGCGGAGGTGCTGCTGGTGTCGGGCATGATGCACCTCGATGTCTCGGACTTCGACAGCGGCATCCGCGCGCTCGAAGACGCGGTGTGGACCGCCGAGCTCTGCCGCCACGACGAGGTCGCAGCCGAGGCGGCGGCGACGCTGGTCTTCGCGACCGGGCACGGGCAGTCGCGCTTCGACGCGGGAGAGATCTGGAGCCGGCACGCGGAGACGGTGCTGGCGCGCATGGGCGGGCACGATCTGATTCGCGGGTGGCTGTTCAACAACCGCGGCGCCATGCGCGCGACGCAGGGCCGGCTGCGCGACGCGGTCGAGGACATTCATCGCGCGATCGAGGCCAAGGAAAAGGCGCTCGGCCCCAACGATCCCGACGTCGGCATCTCGCTGGTCAACGTGGGCGTCTACCTGGACGAGCTCGGCGAGACCGTTCGCGCGGCGGCGAACCTGGAGCGCGCCGTGCAGATCATGCAGGAGACCCTGGGCCGCGATCATCCCAAGGTCGCCATCCCGCTCGCCAACTATGCCGAGCTGCTGAACCGCCTCGGACGTTACGCCGAGGCACTGGAGCCGGCGAGCCACGCGCTGGAGGTCCTGCAGCGCGAGACCGATCCCGAGGGTCTCTACGTGACCTATCCGCTGGTGGCGCTGGGCGCGAGCCACGTGGGCCTGGGCCAGTACCGTGAGGCGCTGCCCAGCCTGGAGCGCGCCGCGCGCATCCGCGAGGCCAAGGAGAACAGCCCCAGCCGCAACGCCGAGGTGCACTTCGCGCTCGGCCGCGCGCTGTGGGGCTCGGGACAGGATCGACCGCGCGCGCTGGCGATGGTGGAGCGCGCGCGCGACGAGTTCCGCGCGAACCCGCCCACGCCGGCGACGCAGCGCGAGCTGGCGGACATCGAGCTGTGGTTGGCGAGCCGCTCCGATCCGGCGGCGGTGCGGCCGGTGGTCGTCACGGCTGCGCAGTAATTGCGACCTCGGCCAGTGGTTCGGGCGGGGGTTGGGCAGTCGCTCGTCGCCTCCTCAGGCGCCTCGACACAACGGTTCATCGTCGCAGCGAACGCAACCGCCGCTGCAATCGCACGCGGGCTCGGTAGAAGAAGGGGCGGCGGCTGGGCTTCCAGTGGAAGGCTGCGAACGCGGTGCCAATGAACGTCGCCACGCCGAAGGCGGCCTCGGCGTGCGCGGGCCACCAGGTCGCCGCGAGCGCTCCCGCGAAGAGCATCGCCGCCATCAGCGCCATCCAGCGCTCGAGCGACACCGCCGCCACGGCCACGATCACGCCCATGAGATACGCGTCGCCCGCGAGCAGGCTCGCCACCGGCGTTTCCCAGCGGATCGCCAGCGCGCGGTGGCCGAGGAATACGATCACCGTCAGGGCGACGATGGCGCGGAACTGGCGGTTGAGCTGCGAGCGGCCCAGCGCGCGCCGGGTGGCGTAGAGACCGACGAGGATGATCGACGACGGCGCGAGCGCGAAGAAGAACGCGTCGCGCGCGGTCGCGATGGTGCGACCGTGCCCGCGCCAGATGATCATGGTCGCGATCGCCATCGACAGCAGCAGGATCAAGCCGAGGATCACGACGCGCGCGCGCCGCTCGGCGTGGGTGTCGGCTTCGGGGCCGGCGCCGCTCAGCCGGTCGAGCGCCACGATCGTCGAAGCCATCGAGGGGTGTCGCGCGGCCGCGTCGGCCTCGAGGCCGCGGCGCAGAATCTCGAAGAGCTCGGGCGGCGGCCCGTCGACGGGCTTCGGGGCGACGGTCGCGCCCGCGAACGGCGCCGACGCCGTGGCGGGCCCGCTGATCGTCGACGGCGTCATGCCGCCCGCGGGCGCAGGCTCGTCGGGCCGGCGGCCGTAGATCGCTTCGAACAGCGACACGCAGAACGCGAACTGATCGCTCGCCGGCGTGGCGCTGTCGCCCCGCCGCACCTCGGGCGCGATGTAGCCCGGTGTCCCCATGAGCGTCCCGGTGCGCGTGATCGTATGCTGCAGGAGGCCGCGCGGCTCGCCGTCGGCGGTGGCGTCGGCCGCGGCGTTGGCGCCGGCTCCCGGCTCGTCCTTGTCGTCTTCTTCTTCCTCTTGGCCGCGATCGGCGCGCGCCGCCAGCCCGAAGTCGGCGACGCGCGCGCGCCCGTCGGCGCCGATGAGCACGTTCTCGGGCTTGAAGTCGCGGTGCACGAGGCCGAGCTCGTGCATCTGCTCCAGCGCGCGTCCCGCGTCGGCGTAGGCCGCGACGATCTCGCGCCACGAATGCTCGCGCGCCCACGAGCGCAGGTTCTGCCCCTCGACCAGCTCCATCGCGATGAAGACGTGGCCGTCGTCGGTCTCGCCGGCGTCGTGCACGGCGACCACGTTGGGGTGGGAGATCTGCGCCAGCGCCTGGGCCTCGCGCAGCAGGCGCGCCCGCGCGTCGGTGTCGGGCCGCCGGCGCAGCAGCTTGACCGCGACCCGCCGGTCGAGCCGCTCGTCGTAGGCCGCGTAGACGAACCCCATGCCCCCCTCGCCGATGCGGTTCAGGATCGCGTAGCGGCCGATGCGCGCCGCCGGTGCCGGCAGCGCGCCGTCGTCGCCCGCCGGTCGAAGGCCGTCGTCACCAGCGGCCCGCGGACCGCCGATTGCGGTCTCCGCCGACAGCAGCTCCTCGACGCGCGCGCGCAGCGCCGGGTCACCCGCGGCGCGCTGGCGCAGGATCTCGCGCCGCGCAGGCCCGTCCGGCACCGTCTTCGCGGCATCCAGCAACGCGGCGAGGGGGTCGTCGATACGCGGGGGAATGCGGCAGCATACCGGAAGGGCGCGCGTCCTGGAAACGCCCGGCGTCACGTCCGCGAATCGCGCGCTTTGCCACGCTCACGCTCCGATTTGCCGCTCCGGATTCCGGTCGCTCGCGGTCCCTGGTCACGCGCGCCGGGGTGTGTTAACAGAGGCCATGAATTTACCAAGACAGGTCACGACCGCGCTCTCGACGCTGCTGGCTTCCGCTCTGTTTCTCGTCGCTGGCTGCAAGGGCGCGACGGCTTCGCCCGAGCCCAAGACCGAGGAGCAGAAGACGATCTACGCCCTCGGCCTCATGATGGGCCGGAACATCGGCGTCTTCAATCTGACGCCGCAGGAGCTGGAGCTGGTCAAGGCCGGCCTCAGCGACTCGATCAACAAGAAGAAGCCGGTCGTCGAGCTCGAGACCTACGGACCCAAGCTGGACGCGCTCGCGCGGTCGCGCTCGACCGCGACCGCGCAGGCCGAGAAGCAGAAGGCCAAGACCGTCGTCGAGGCCGCGGAGCGCGAGCCGGGCGCGATGAAGCTTCCGTCGGGGATGGTGATCCGCACGGTCAAGGCGGGCACGGGCGCGACCCCCGTCGCCTCCGACACGGTCAAGGTGCACTACACCGGCACGCTGACCGACGGCACGGTGTTCGACAGCTCGGTCAAGCGCAACGAGCCGGCGACGTTCCCGCTCGGGCGGCGTGATCAAGTGCTGGACCGAGGGCCTGCAGAAGATGAAGGTCGGCGAGAAGGCGAAGCTGACCTGCCCGTCCGACGTCGCCTACGGCGACAATGGCCGGCCGCCGACGATTCCGGGCGGCGCGACCCTGATCTTCGACGTCGAGCTGCTCGACATCACGACGCCCAAGGCCCCGCCGGGCATGCCAGCCATCCCGGGCATGTCCTCGCCACCGACGACGCCGCCGCCGGGGCACCCGACGCACCCTTAACGTTTCTTCACAGCGCGGCCGACATCGCCTTAACAGGCGGATCCCATTCTTGGGGTGTCGAGGATGAACCTCGGCAGTTCACGAGAAAGGGGATCCAGTCATGATCGGATGCGTATTGGCAACGGTAGGCGTCATCGGCCTTTTGAAGATGGCGCACCACCACCGGTGGCATGGGTGCGGCGGCTGGCACCGGCACATGCGACACCGCCATCACGGTGGATGGGGTCACGGGGCTATTCACGAGGCCTTCCATGGGTCCTGGGGCGGCCCCTGGGGTCGTCGGTTCGGACAGCCGGAGTTCGACGACGGGCCCGGATTCGGCAACGACAACGACCTCGGCGACGGCTTTGGTCCGGGCGCGCCCGAAGGACCCCGCGGGTTCGGCCGACGCATCGTGATGCGCGGCGTGCTCGACCAGCTGGAGGCGACGCCGGCACAGGAGCGGGTGATCGTCGCCGCCGCCGAGGAGTTCCAGGCCGAGGCGGCCAAGTTCCGCGGCGAGCTGCGCAAGTCGCGCGGCGACATCGCGGCCGCGTTTCGCAAGCCGAGCTTCGACGAGGTCGCGCTCGGCGAGCTCTACGCCCGACACGACACCGCGATAGAGGGGCTGCGGCGCGCCTTCGTGGGCCTGGGCGCCAAGGTGCACGACGCGCTCGACGAGAAGCAGCGCGCGCGGCTGGCCGACATCATCGAGTCGGGCCCGCGCTTCCTGGGCCGGCTCTTCCGCTCGAGGTTTCGCCGTGGCTTCGATCGGGGCGGCTGGGGCTGGTAGAGTGAGGGGGAGTGTCCCTGCGCGTCCTCTGCATCGACGACGATACGCGGCTTTTCGAGCTGCTCGCCAGCTTTCTGGAACCGAACGGCGTGGCCCTGGTCCACGCCGCCGACGGTCGCCAGGGGCTGGCGACGCTCGAAGGCGGCGTCTTCGACGCGGTCCTGCTTGACGTCATGATGCCGGGCATCGACGGGCTCGAGGTCTGCAAGCGAATCCGCCAGAAGAGCCAGGTGCCCGTCATCATGCTGACCGCGAAGGGCGACGAGACCGACCGGGTCGTGGGGCTGGAGCTGGGCGCCGACGACTACGTGCCGAAGCCGTTCTCGCCGCGCGAGCTGCTGGCGCGGCTGCGCGCGGTGCTGCGGCGGACGTCGCCCGAGGCGGCGGCGCCGACGCTGGCGGTGCGCGACATCGTCATCGACGTGTCGGCGCGCGACGTGCGCGTCGCCGGCGCGGCGGTCGAGCTGACCGGTATCGAGTTCGACATCCTGCTGACGCTGGCGCGGCGGCCCGGGCGCGTCGTCCCGCGCGACACGCTGCTGGCGCAGGCGGGGCGCGATGACGTCACCGTCGGCGATCGCACCGTCGACGTGCACGTCTCGCACCTGCGCCGCAAGCTGGGCGACGACCCGCGCGCGCCGCGCATCATCAAGACCGTGCGCGGTGTCGGCTACGTGCTGGCCAAGGACGGCGATCGGTGACGAGCCGCGATCCTGATTGGCGCGCGAAGCGCCGGCTGGCGCGCGAGGCACGGCGGGAGGCGCGGCGTGCCGCACACCTCGAGCACATGCGGATTCACGCCGAGCATTTTCGGCGGCACTGGATCGAGCACCTGCTGCACCACCCGCTGGGCGTGCGCCACTACATCGGCGCGCACATGCACCGCCGGATCTTCATGTGGTTCGGCGCCTCGATCTTTTTCACCGCCGGGGTCATGGCCCTGGTGCATCGCGTGACCGGTGGGCGCAGCCCCGCCCGCGGCATCCTGGGGTTCTTCGTGGCGGCGGTGGTGATCTGGATGGCGGCGGGGAAGATCGCGCGCCGGATCGCGCGCCCGCTGTCGGAGCTGGTCTACGTCGCCCAGGAGATCGGCGCCGGCCGGCTGCGCGCGCGCGCGACGGTGACGCCCTGGCACGGCGGCGAGATCGCCGTGCTGTCGCGCGCGATCAACGAGATGGCCTCGCGCATCGAGAAGCAGATCACCGACCAGCGCGAGCTGCTGGCCGGTGTGTCGCACGAGATCCGCACGCCGCTGGCGCGCATCCGCGTGCTGCTGGAGATCGGCCGGCAGAGCGGGGTCAAGCCCGCGACGCTCGACGAGCTCGAGCGCGAGGTGATCGAGATCGACACGCTGGTCGGCGAGCTCCTGGCCAGCGCGCGCCTCGACTTCGCGGCGCTGTCGCCGCGGCCGCTGGACGGCGCCGAGGCGGCGCGCCGCGCGCTCGAGCGCGCCGGGCTGCCTGCCGGTCTGCTCGTCCGTCGCCCCGGGCCCGACGGCGCGCTCGGCTTCGAGGCCGACGCCACGCTGGTGGCGCGCGCGCTCGCCAACCTGCTCGACAACGCCCGCCGGCACGCCGGGGGCGCCACCGCGCTGCGGGTCGGCGCGCGCGGCGGCTTCGTGGTGTTCGACGTCGAGGACAGCGGCCCCGGCTTTCCTGCCGACGACAAGACCGCGCCGCGCGCCGAGGGTTCGCTGGGCCTGGGCCTGGTGCTGGTGCGCCGGATCGCCGACGCGCACCACGGGATGCTCACGCTCACCAACCGGGCCGAGGGCGGGGCGCGCGCGAGCATCGCCTTCCCGCGTTCCGGTGCGCGCCGACGCCTGAGCTGAGGTGGGTCGCCGGCCTCCGCGACGCAAAGCGTGAGAGGGCCTGCGACCCGACGATATTCTCGCGGGCCGGATGAAGAACGGGCTCGCGTTTTCGTCGTTGTTGGCCGGCACCGCGTCATTTGTTCTCTTGCTCGCATCCAGCTCCGCGCTGGCCGCGCGCAACGGCGGCAAAGCCGCCCGGCCAAGGCCGACGCGGGCGGCGGCGAAGTGCGCCGCGGGTGACGTCGCCGTGATCTGGTGGTCGCCGCAAGAGCCGCAGCCGGGAAGCGCGCTGCGCATCCTGGCGGTGTCCGAGTCGGCGCGCGACGCCGATCTGAAGATCGCGCTGCCCGGCGGTGCGGCGACGCCGGCGATCGTCCGGCGCGGCGGGCCGCCGTTCAGCCTGGAGGGCGACGTCGACAAGGCCGCGTCCGGCAACTACCGCGTCGAGGTCGTGCAGGCCGGCAAGGTCGTCGGCTGCCGCAACATCCACGTCGCGCTCGTCGCGCGGCGCGCACGCGGCGGCGCCCGCGAAGACCGAAGGCAAGGGCGTCTGGACCGCGCACCTCGCGTGGGATCGCTCGACGGAGAATCTGTACTCGGCGTTCGTCGAGCGGCTGTTCGATGCGCCGCCCGACAAGTCGGTCGACTTTCGCCCGCTGCACCAGGCGCTGCGCGATCCGGCGCGCAATTTTCTCTACGACCACCTCGGCCTGCGCGAGGACGACCCGACCAACAAGAGCGCGATCCCCGCGACGCCCGACTGCGCCGACCTGCCGTACTTCCTGCGCGCGTACTTCTCGTGGAAGATCGGCCTGCCGTTTGGATTCCGCGACTGCGATCGCGGCACCGACGCGCGTCCGCCGCGTTGTGGCGACATGGCGACCAACGAATCGGTGACGGTCAGCGGCAAGGACACGCTGGCGCGCGTGAAGAGCTTCTTCCGCCAGGTGACCAACCACGTGCAGTCGGGCAGCGCGCGCACCGCGCTCGACGACGACAGCACCGACTACTACCCGGTGAAGCTGGAACGATCGGCGCTGCGGCCGGGCGTGATCTACGCCGATCCCTACGGCCACGTGATGATGATCGTGAAGTGGGTCGATCAGACCGCCGAAGCAGGGCGGCCTGCTGCTGGCCGTCGACGGGCAGCCCGACACGTCGATCGGGCGCAAGCGGTTCTGGGAGGGGACGTTCCTGTTCACCAACGACACCAAGAGCGCCGGTCCGGGCTGGAAGGCGTTTCGTCCCGTCGTCGCGGGCGCGAACGGCGGCCCGCTGCAGGCGCTCGTCCAATCCGGCGATCGGCGGCGCCGGCGATCCAGGCCACGCGCCGTTCTCGGAAGAGCAAGGCAAGCTCAGCACCGACGAGTTCTACGCGCGCATGGGCAAGCTGATCAATCCGTCGGGGCTCGACGCCGCCGCGGCGTACGGCGAGACGCTGGACGCGCTGGTCGAGCAGATGAAGGTGCGCGTCGGCTCGGTCGACAACGGCGAGAAGTTCATGCGCGACACCAAGAACGCCGTCGTGGCGATGCCCGACGGCGCGAAGATCTTCGAGACCACCGGCGCGTGGGAGGACTACGCGACGCCGTCGCGCGACATGCGGCTCATCATCGCGATGAACGTGCTCACCGGACTTCGCCGATCGGATCGTGCACCACCCGGAGCTGTATGTGCTGGGCGGGCGCAAGCCCGAGGACGTGCGCGCCGAGGTGCTCGCGCTGCACAAACAGCGCATCGGCGAGCGCGCGATCGAGTACCGGCGCAGCGACGGGTCGCCGTTCAAGATCACCGTCGCCGATCTGCTCGCGCGCAAGACCGAGCTCGAGATGGCGTACAACCCCAACGACTGCGTCGAGATCCGCTGGGGAGCGAAGGACGGTTCACCCGAGCGTGCGACTTGCCAGCGACACGCGCCCGACGATCAGATCGCGCAGCATGAACGAGCACCGCGCTTGGTTCCGCGACGCGAAGCGGCCGCCACGATGAATGGAGTGATCGAGCGCGCGACGAAAGCGACGACGACGAAGCACGACGACGAAGCACGACGACGAAGCACGACGACGACAGCGATGACGACGAAGCGCGTGACGACGAAGCGCGTGACGAGCTCACCGACGGTGCGCGCGGGCGCGGCGCCGCGTCTGCTTTTCACTCGACAACAATTAAAATGCGAAACAAAGTGTTTCGTCGGCGCGGTGCCGAAAGGAGCCTAGGTGGACAATAGACGGCCGGAGTTCACGAAACGCAAGAAGGAGCTGGCGCGACAGGAAAAGCTCAAGCAAAAGCTCGAGCGCAAGGCCCAACGTGACAAGGAAAAGAAGGAGCGCGACCCCAACGCCCCCGAAGAAGAAGACCCCGACATCGCCGGGATCGTACCCGGACCGCAGCCGCCCGTCGAGGAGTGAACGTGACCCGAGTGAACGCTGGAGACAACGCGTGAAGGTGATCGAAGTGAAACGCTGGCCGCGGGACCCCGTGACGGGTCGCGACGACGCCGAACGCGACTACCAGCGGCCGCGTCGACCGCCGCGATCGCCGCCGTCTCGCTCCGCCGCCGCCACCGCTGTCGCCGCGTCCGCCACCACCACCGCCGCCGCCGTAGCCACCACCACCACCGCCGCCGCCGTAGCCGCCGCCACCTCCGCGCCACCGCCCCCGCCGAAGCCGCCACCCGGCCGCCGCCACCACCGCCACCACCGCCCGTGCGCTCGCGCGCCTCGCTCACGTTGATGGCGCGACCCTGGACGTCACGGCCATTGAGGGATTCCGTCGCCTTTCCCGCTTCGGCGTCGGTCGACATCTCCACGAACGCGAATCCGCGCGGGCGTCCGGTGTCGCGATCGAGCACGACCTTGACGTCCGCGACACTGCCGGCCTCGCCGAAGACCTCGCGCAGGTCGGCCTCGGTGACGCTGTAAGATAGATTTCCGACGTACAGCCTCTTTCCCATTTCTCGTTTCTCCTTCGTGTCCGTGTCGTGAGCGCTGGTGCGGCTCACCGTGCATGCATCATCTTCAAGGATGCGGGTCGACGTCCATGCTCTCTCGGCTACCTCGTTCGCGTTGGGCAAGTCCGTTGCGACCAGTCCTCTGGCACGAAGGAGACGGCGTGAAAACGGGACAATTCACCGCGTAAATTAGCAGGAAATCGAGTGGTGTCCACCGTTTGTGGTGCTGTCTCCACTAGAACTCAGAACGCCGTCCGTGTACGCTGCGCGGCGATGAAGGTCGGAATCCCGAGGGAGATTCATCCAAACGAGCGGCGTGTCGCCGCGACCCCGGAGACGGTTCAGAAGATCATCAAGCTCGGCCTCGAGGTCGTCGTTCAGGCGGGCGCGGGCGAGCACGCCGACCTGTCCGACGCGGCCTACGCCGAAGCGGGCGCGACGATCGCCCCCGACGCGGCGGCGCTGTGGGGACAGGCGGATCTGGTGCTCAAGGTGCGGCCGCCGACGGCGCTGCCCGGCGGCAAGGGCCACGAGGCGGATCTGCTGAAGCTGGGCGCGACGCTGATCGGGTTCATCTGGCCCGCGCAGAACAAAGATCTCGTCGAGAGGTTGGCAGCGCGCAAGGCGACGGTGCTGGCGATGGACGCCATCCCGCGCATCACGCGCGCGCAGCGGATGGACGCGCTGTCCGCGATGGCGAACATCGCCGGCTACCGCGCGGTGATCGAGGCGGCCAACAACTTCGGCCGCTTCTTCCCGGGGCAGATGACCGCCGCCGGTCGCGCGAAGCCGGCGCAGGTGCTGGTCGTCGGCGCAGGCGTCGCCGGCCTGGCGGCGATCGCGGCGGCGCGCAGCCTGGGAGCGGTGGTGCGCGCGTTCGACACGCGGCCCGCGGTGCGCGAGCAGGTCGAGAGCCTGGGCGCGTCGTTCATCGACTTTCACTTCAGCGAGTCGGGCGAGGGCGCGGGCGGCTACGCGAAGGAGATGAGCGAGGCCTACGTCGCCGCCGAGCAGGCGCTGATCGCGCAGCACGCGAAGCAGTCGGACATCATCATCTCGACGGCGCTGATCCCCGGCAAGCCGGCGCCGCAGCTGATCACGTCGGGCGCGGTCGTCAGCATGGCGCACGGCTCGGTGATCGTCGACATGGCGGCCGAGCAGGGCGGCAACTGCGCGCTCACCGAACGCGACAAGGTCGTGCAGAAGTTCGGCGTCACCATCATCGGCTTCACCGATCTGCCGAGCCGCATGGCGCGCCAGTCGAGCGATCTCTACGCGACGACGGTCTACAACCTGCTCAAGGATCTGGTGCGCACGGGCGGCAACGGCGAGAGCCCGATCCAGATCAACCTCGAGGACGAGATCCACCGCGGCGTGCTGGTCCTCAAGGACGGTGAGCTGATGTGGCCGCCGCCCAAGCCACCGCCCACACGCGCGGTGGCGCCGCCGGCCGCCTGCAGCCAAGCCCGATGCCCGTCACAACGGCACAACGCGCCGGCCAACGGGGGCTCGGGCGTGGGCGCGCGCATCGGGCTCGTGGCGGCGGTCGCTGCTGCTGGGCGCGGCCGGTCTGTTCGGCCCGCCCGAGCTGCTGCAGCACCTCACGGTCTTCCTGCTCGCGGTGGTCGTCGGCTGGCACGTCGTGTGGAACGTGTCGCCCGCGCTGCACACGCCGCTCATGAGCGTCACCAACGCGATCAGCGGCATCATCCTGATCGGCGGCATGCTGGTGGTCGCGGCGGGTGCGGGCGCGAGCAGCGGCGCGCTGGCGGGCGTCGCCGCGATCCTGGGTGGCGTCGCGATCCTGCTCGCGTCGATCAACGTCGCCGGGGGATTCCTGGTCACGCAGCGCATGCTGCGCATGTTCCGCAGATAAGCAGGGCGCAACGACGATGATGACTGGCGCATTGAGAGGGGTCGCTTATCTGGCGGCGAGCATGCTCTTCATCCTGAGCCTTCGCGGGCTCTCGACGCAGGAGAGCGCTCGTCGCGGCAACGCCTTCGGCACCGTCGGCATGCTCATCGCCGTGCTGGTGACGGCGGTGGCGCTGTTGCTGCCGGGCGCCTCGGCGACGGGCGGCGCGGAGACGGCGAGCCGCAGCCTGACCGCGCTCGGCGAGCTGGGCGCTGCGCTGGGCATCGGCTGCGTCGTGGGCGGCTTCCTCGCGGCGCGCGTCGCGATGACGTCGATGCCGGAGCTGGTGGCGATGCTGCACAGCTTCGTCGGCGCGGCGGCGGTGCTGGTCGGCATCGCGACCTACTTGCAGCCCGGCGCCGAGATCGCGGCGGCGCGCACGGTGCACCTGACCGAGATCTTCGTCGGCGTGCTGGTCGGCGCCGTGACCTTCAGCGGGTCGATCGTCGCCTTCGGCAAGCTGCGCGGCATCGTCGGCAGCAAGCCGCTGCTGCTGCCGGGCCGCCACGTGCTCAACATCCTGCTGCTCGGCGGCTGTGTGGCGCTGGGCGCGATGTTCCTGCGCGCGCCCGAGGCGGTGGTGGACGGCGGCGGCCTGTTCGACGGCGGGCTCGCGCCGCTGCTCGCGATGACCGCGATCGCGCTCGTCCTCGGCGTGCACCTGGTCATGGCGATCGGCGGCGGCGACATGCCGGTCGTCGTGTCGCTGCTCAACAGCTACTCGGGCTGGGCGGCGGCCGCGGCCGGCTTCATGCTGTCGAACGACCTGCTGATCATCACCGGCGCGCTCGTCGGCAGCAGCGGCGCCATCCTCAGCTACATCATGTGCCGCGCGATGAACCGCTCGATCTGGAACGTCGTGCTCGGCGGCTTCGGCGCGACGCCGGAGCCGAGCGCGCGTCCGGGCGGCGCGGCGGCCGAGCCAGCCGGCAAGGTGACCGAGACGAACGTCGAGCAGGTCGCCGAGCTGCTGCTCGCGTCGCGCAAGGTGATCATCGTTCCGGGTTACGGCATGGCGGTGGCGCAAGCGCAGCACCCGGTCAAGGAGATCTCGTCGCTGCTGATCGAGAAGGGGATCAAGTGCGAATACGCGATCCACCCGGTCGCGGGGCGCCTGCCCGGGCACATGAACGTGCTGCTGGCCGAGGCCAGCGTGTCGTACGAGATCGTCAAGGAGATGGACGAGATCAACGACGAGTTTCCGACCACCGACGTGGTGATGGTCATCGGCGCCAACGACATCGTCAACCCGAGCGCGCAGACCGACACGTCGAGCCCGATCTACGGCATGCCAGTGCTCGAGGTCTGGAAGGCGGCGCGCGTGGTGATGCTCAAGCGCGGCATGGCCGCCGGCTACGCCGGCGTCGACAATCCCGTCTGCTACAACGACAACACGCTGATGCTCTTCGGCGACGCCCGCCAGAGCGTGACCAAGCTGCTGACCGCCCTGCGCGGTAATTGAGCCGGTCGGCCGCGCCGTTCGTCGCTTAGTGCTCGCCTAGCGGCTCGCCGCGAGGCGATCCAGGTGCGCGCGCGCTTCCGCGGCGGCGACGTGGTTCGGGGCTCGCTGCAAGAAGTCGCGGAACGCCGCGACCGATTCGTCCCTGCGATGCATCGCCTCCAGCGCCAGCGCGCGACCCAGCGTCGCGTCGACATCGCCGCCCGCGCGCGCCGCCGCTTCGAAGTCGCCGAGCGCCTCCCCGGCACGCGCGAGCCGCAGCAGCGCGAATCCGCGACGGACGCGCGCCTCGGGGTCGGGTAGCCCGGCGAGCAGTCGCACGGCCGCGTCGGCGTCGCCGAGCTGCAACTCCAGCGACGCCAGCGCCCGCTGGCGTTGCGGATCGAGGCAGCTCGCGCCGGCCTCGTACGCCGCCCGCGCGCGTGGGGCCGCGCCGCGCTCGAGCCAGAAGTCGCCGAGCCGCAGGCTCCATTCGCACCGGTTCGCCGCCGCGCCCGCGGGTGGCGCGTCGAGCGCCTCCGCCACGAGGCCGGTCGCGGCGTCGAACCGAAACGTCAGCGGGATCTCGTGCGCCGCGATGGTCGCCGCGCGCTCGGCCCCGCGGCGCGCGAAGATCAGCGCCTCGGGATCACGGTAGACCAGCGCCCAGCGCGCCGGATCGAAGAGCGCGCCGCGCGGGTTCACCGGCGGATAGGTCACGAGCGCCGACGCGACTCCGAAGCGATCCATCAGCGTCTGCCACGCGCCGCGCGTGAGATCGGCGCGGCGTAAGATCGCGTGAAACTCCTCGGGGTAGCCGTTGATGCGCGGATCCTGGAACACGCGATAACGCGGCCACCCGTCCCAGGTCAGGTACGAGCCGACCTCGAGATCGTTGTACATGCGATCGCGCAGCCCTTCGCGCTCGGCGAAGCGGATGGCCGCCTCGGGCACCAGCCCCGCCTCGACGCCGAGCTCGATCCACGGCCGGCCGGCCAGCGCCTCGGCCGCGCGCGGCGCGACCGTGAGGACCAGCAGCGCCGCTGCGACCGCACCCGCGGTGATCGCCGCGTCGAGCAGATCCTTCACCGGCGCCCGCGCCGGCGTCGCCGCGGGCGTCGTACCACCGCCGCTCTCGCCGCGCGCCCCTCGCAGCCGTTCGCTGACCGCGGCCGCGATCGCCGGCGCCGCCAGCAACGCGAACTCGGCGACGAAGCGGATGCGCCGCCAGCCGAGCAAGCCGAGCGCGAGCACCGGCAGCCACGTTCGCGGCAACGTTCGCCACCGCCCGCGCGGCACGCAGGCGATCGCCGCCGCGACCGCCGCTGCCAAGAAGAAGAACGGCCCGTCGAGCGGCCAGCTCGCGACCCGGTACTCCTGCAGTGGGCGCAGGCTCGGCATGCGAAAGTGGTTCGCGATGTAGCCGAGCGCGGCCGCGCCCGACGGCGTCGCGAAGATCAGCGGCAGCAGCGCCGCCGCCACCAGCGCGCTCGTGCGCGCGCTCGCGCGCCGGCCGTCGATCACCGCGCCCAGCGCGTAGAGCAGCAACACCGCGGGCGCCAGGAAGAAGCACGAGTTGGCGTTGGCCCAGATCACTCCGGCCGGGATCAGCGCCCAGAGCGCGCGCGGGAGGCCGGCCTCGGCGCGCTCGACGGCGAGCATCGTGAGCGCCAGGCCCAGGAACGTCACCAGATGAGGACGCTCGACGAAGCGCGGCTCGGCGGCCCAGGCGGCGAGGGCCAGCACCGCCGCCAGCAGCACCGGGTGCGCGCCGCGCCGCCGTCCGACGCGCCAGAGCACGGCGAACGTCGCCAGCACGAACGCCGTCTTGAGAACGACCGTCGCCGGGATGCCGCCGGCGCGATGGGCCAGCGCCAGCACCACCTGGAACAGCCAGGCCAGGTTCACGTCGCGCGCGTCGGGCCAGGTGAACGACAGCAAATTTGCCGTCGGCACGCCGTGCGTGCGCAGCACCACCTCGCCCAGGCGCAGGTTGAAGAACAGATCGGTCTCGTCCATGGGGACGAGACAGCGTCCCGCGACGAAGATCAGCAGCGCGCCCAGCAGGGCCGCCTGGGCCACGAAACCGACTCTAGAGTCCTGTCTCAGAAATCCGCCTGCATTCGGGCGCGACTGCGGCCCGCTCGCTTCGTTGCTCGTCGCTTACATACGTCCAGTATGCGCGCTCCTCGCGCCTCGCGATCGGGCCGCATTCACGCCCTCGGTGCCACGGCGGATTTCTGAGACAGGACTCTAGCGCGTCCGGCCGAAGGTGCGCAACGCCGCGCGGTCGCGCTGCTCGAACGCGGTCTCGGCGGCCAGGCTCACCGTGTCGCGCCCGATGGTCGCGACCGCCAGCGTCTGCTCGCGATCGGTGTCGGGTGCGGTGCGGTAGGCGATCGTGCAGTCGCGATCGCCGAGGCGGCCGTGAATGTCGATGCGATCCCATCGCTCGGCGTGGCCGACGTAGTTGACCTGCAGGTCGTAGTGCACGCTCCAGAAGAACGGCGCGGCCGCGAAGGCCTGGCGCATCGCCCAGGATGTTGCGCGCCGCCGCCTGTCCCATGCGCTGTGCGACCACCCAGTGCTCGATGCGCACCGCCTCGCCGCTGACCGGGTCCGGAAACCGCGCGACGTCGCCCGCCGCGTAGACGCCGGCGACGTTGGTCGCCAGGTGGGCGTCGACCTTGATCCCGCGATCGACCGCCACGCCCGCCGATTCGGCGAGCGCGGTCAGCGGCCGCACGCCGATGCCGACGACCACCAGGTCGGCCTCGAGTCGCGCGCCGTTCGAGAGGACGACGTCCTTTTCGCCGATCGACTGCACGCTCTGGCCCAGGTGGAAGACCACGCCGTGCTCCTCGTGCACGCCGCGCAGGAACTTGCCCACCTCGGGACCGAGCACGCGCGCGAGCGGCGTCTCGTCGGGCGCCACCACGGCGACCTCGATCTTGCGCGCGCGCAGCGCGGCCGCCGCCTCGAGCGCGATGAAGCTGGCGCCGACGACCACCGCGCGCTTCGCGCTCCGCCGCTTGTTCGATGATGGCGCGGCTGTCGGCCAGCGAGCGCAGCACGTGCACGTGCGGGCGGTCGGCGCCCGGCACGGCCAGCGCCACCGGCTCGGCGCCGGTCGCCAGCAACAGCGCCTCCCAGGCGATGGTCTTTCCGTCGGCGAGCGTGGCCACGCGCTTGCGCGTGTCGATCGCGGTCACGCGCGTGCCGGTGCGGAGGTCGATCTTGTGCTCGTCGTAGAACTCGCGCGGGCGCAGCGGGATCCACTCCTCGGGAGCGGTGCCGGCCAGGTAGTCCTTGGACAGGTTCGGGCGATCATAGGGCGGGTCGGCGTCGGCGCCGACCATCGCGATCGTGCCGGCGTGGCCCTCGCGCCGCAACATCTCCGCCGCCGCGTGACCGGCCGCGCCCGTGCCGACGATCAGCACCGCCGGTGATGCCGCCGCCACTGGAGCGGTGCGTGGCGCCCGGCGCGCGCCGATCTTCACCCGGTCTCCGCTACGGATCACCTCATAGCAGGGGAGGGGATTGAGCGCGGGCGCGCGCACAGCCTCGCCCGTGCGCAGATCGAAGCAGGCGTGGTGCCAGGGACAGCGCACGCCATGGGCGTCGATCGCGCCCTCGGCCAGCGGCCCGCCGTAGTGGCTGCAGCTCGCGCCGACCGCGAAGATCTCGCCGCCCTGGCGCACCACCATCACGGAGTCGTCGCCGGCGTGGCCGACGATCGGTTTGCCTTCCGTGAGATCGGCGAGGGCAACGCCCGCCGTCAGATCCGGTCCGATTAGCTTTGCTTGGTCTCCACCCATAATCGATAGAGTAGCGGCTGGCGATTCGGTTACACAACCAATCGACTCGAGGGCCTCGGGCTTCGGGCCTCGGGCTTCAGGAGGACTGTTCCGGCCCGAGGTCTGAGGCCCGAGGTCCGAGGCCCTCGTCAAGCGCGGACCCGCGGATCAAAGCGTTCTCAGTGGGTCTGGGGCTGGCGCGCCACCCGCCGCGAGCCGCCGCTCCGCTTGCGGGACGCCCGCCGGTCTCGCGGGTCCCGGTCTTGATCGACGGCCGGCTCCGCTTCGTCGCCGGTTTCCTGGGCCTGATGATCCTCCTCACTGTCGCCGGCCTTCGCGTTCAGCTCGGCTTCCGCCTGCAACCAGTCTTCCATCTCGTGCCCCGGCATCGAACCCCGCGCGAGAAACAGCTCGTAGGCTCGTTTGGCGATGGCGTCCGGGTCGGTCATGTCTGCACCTCCTGGAGGGCCGAAGCTAACCACCGGGATCCCGGGCGCAAGCCCTGGCAGTCCTGAACGACTTTCGACGCGCTGGGTACGGTAAACACTTGCGGGCCGTCTACCATCCGGACTCGTCTCATGTAATATGCGCCCCATGATTTCACCGACCTCACGAATTTCATTGACGCGATCGAAACTGGGTGTGGTGATCATCGGTGGCGTTGCGGCCTTGATGTTGCTGTCTTCCCAGGTGCGCGCTGCCGACCCCGAGGGCAACGGCGAGTTCGGCGGCGCGACCGACAGCGAGAAACCGAAAGAGCAATATAAGCTTCAAGCGGCCGACCCGGACGCGCCCAAGGATCCCGCAGTGGAGGCGGCGAAGAAGCAAGCCGCGGCCGAGGCCGAGCTCGCGAAGAAGAAGCCGGTCGACGAAGGGCCGCCCATTTATCAGAAGTGGCAATTCTGGGCGATCGTCGGCGGCGTCGCCGCCCTGGCCGTCGGCGCCATCTTCGCGGGGTCCGCGATCGTGCACGGAATCAACGGCGGCGACGTCGCGCCATGCCCGTCCGGATACCTTCATTGCTACGGAGAAGGCCGATGAAGACCCTACGGACGCTCGCTCTGCTGGCGCTCGTGCTCCTGGCGTTCGGCGCCGGCGCGTGCAGCAGCTACAGCTACTACGACCTCGATCTGAAGTGGGGCACCGGCTTCGACCCCGTGAAGATCGGCTCGATCGTGAGCTGTCACCTGGTCGTGAGCGGCAGCGCGAGCGACGACGTCACGCTCGATCCGGCCGCCTGCAAGACGGCGACGACCGGCGAGCTCGGGAAGATCGAATACTCGACCTTCGCCGACTCCGGCAACATCACGTTCACGCTCAACGCCTTCCAGTATCCGGAGAGCAATCCCAACTGCAAGCTGGGCGAGGGATCGACCACCCTGCAAGCGGGCAAGGCCGTGCGCGTGCCCGGGACGGTCACCGCGGTGGCGACGACGCCCCCGACTCCCTGCCAGTGAGCCGCGCGATGTCGCGCCGAGGTTTCTCGGCGCGACACCGGCCCGGTCGACTTACTCGACGCTGTCGTTGATCTCGACCGCGTCGCCCAGCTCGGTCTCCAGGTACTGGCGCAGCCGCTTCTTGAGGCGCTCCTCGATCTGGCGGACGCGCTCGCGCGTGACGCCGAACTTCTCGGCGATCTGAACCAGCGTCGCCGGCTCGTCGTTGAGCAGCCGGTCGCGGAAGATCTCGAGATCGCGGTCGCGCAGCGTGCCGCCGAACACGTGCAGCTTGGCGCGCAGGATCTCGCTGAACTCCCCGGACTCGACCTGATTGTCGGGCCGCATCTGCGGGGCCGCGCGCACGAAGTCGCCCTGCGGCCGCTCGCCCTGCTCGTCGGAGCGCATCGGCGCATCCAGCGAGGTCTCCGACGCCGTCAGGCGGCGCTCCATGTCGATGACCTCCTGCTCGGTGACGTCCAGCGCCGCCGCCAGGTGCTTGGCCTCGACCTCGAAGCCCTGCTTCTCCAGCTTCTCGCGCTCCTTGCGCAGGTTGAAGAACAGCTTGCGCTGCGCCTGGGTCGTGCCGACCTTGACCAGCCGCCAGTTCGCGAGGATGAACTTCAGGATGTACGCGCGGATCCACCACGACGCGTACGACGACAGCTTCACGCCGCGGTAGGGGTCGTACTTCTGCACCGCGTGGATGAGCCCGATGTTCCCCTCCTGGATCAGGTCGAGCACGTTGCGGTGGGCGCGCCGGTACTCCTGCGCGATCTTGACCACCAGCCGCAGGTTGGCGGTGATGAGCCGCGCGGCCAGCCGCGAGTCGGCGGTGTTGCAGAACTGCACCGCGACGTCGTGCTCTTCCTCGCGGGTCATGAGCGGGTAGCGGCGGAGCTCGTGCAGATAAGCCCCGATGGTCGAATGGTCGCTGAGCCCGCTGGAGGCGCCCGGCGCGGTGACGTCGATGACGTGCGCGGTGGCCCCGTCGGCGGAATCATCGACGTCGTTGTCATTGTCCGAGGAGACGCCGATGACGTCGGCAACCTGGACCACGCCGTCCTCCGCCATCTCGTCGCCTGCGCCGGCCGACGCGGAGGGCTCGCCTACCGCCAGCTCTTCGGTGACGTCGCGGTCGACCTCCGCTTCTGGTTCGGCGCCCTCTGGCTCCTGATCCGCGTCGCCGCGGACCGCGCCCGGGCGGTCGATGGTATGGAGAGTGGGGCGCCCCGCCGAGTTCTTTCGGGGCCGGCCGCCGGGGTTATTGCGAGCGTCGCTCGCGGGCGTTCCTCGAGATTCGCGCAGTGCTGAGCATGGCCTTCCCATGGGCAAGCCCCATGCCACACCCCCATCAAGGCGATCCCCTTGTGGACTCCCGACTTATGCTGGCCACGATTCGGTGCGGTTACCAGTGGGTAGCAATCCGTCTTAAGCGGTTCGACGGACGGTAACCTCGGAGCGACCAAAGTCGGCTCCAAGGCGGCTAGGGCGTCTCTTCGTACTTCTCGGATCGTCCGAAAATATCGTCTCCGTAACGTAAGAAATGATACAGAGATACGATAGCAAAAAAGGCGCCGGTGCCGAACGAGATATTGGCGGCGCGCGCGAAGTTGATCTTCTGATGCTCATCCTGCTGGGCGGCGGCGCGGTCGGTTCCCGTTGGCTGGATCTGCGACAGCACGCCCAGGAAGCCGCCGGTCGGCCAGCGCGAGCACCGACACCGATGCCGAGCCGTAGGCGACGTATCCGGGCCAGCGGCGGCGCTCCGGCAGGTTGTCGCCCGGTGAGCTTGATCTGCAGCTCCTGCGACGGCAGGACCTCGACCTTCGACATCCAGGGGAAGCGCCCGTCGGCTTCCACCCGCACGTTGTGCTTGCCGGCGAGCAGCGTGCCCGAGATGAGCGGCGTCACGCCCAGGTAGGCGTTGTCGATCGACACGCGCGCGCCCGGGCGGCGTCGAGGCGATCTGGATCTTGCCCGGGTCGACGCGCGGGCGGAACAGCTCGTCGGTTCCTTCCTGCACGGCGCGGATCAGATCCTCCACGCCACCCTCGACCAGGCGGAAGACCCGGTTCTCGACCTTGCCGGTCTCGACGTTGTCGAGGTTGAGGTTGAACAGGAACTGCTTGCCGCGCGTGCCGATGCTGCCGGCGACGATGCGGCGCACGCCCAGCGACACGGCGGCGCGCCCGAGGCACGCGATGTCGTCGAGGCAGGCCTGCGCGCGGCGCTCGTTCTCCACGCCGAGGCGCGCGCGGAACTCCTCCTTGCCGGCGATCTCGGCGCCGGTGCTCTGGGCGACGCGCGCGATGATGAGCTCGGTCAGGTTGTCGGCCAGCTCCGAATCCTTCTCGACGGTCGCCAGCACCAGCACCGCCTGCTTCTCGGCGGCGAGGGCGCGCGCGGCGGGCAGCGACGCGGCGGCGGCGAGCACCAGAGCGACGGCGGAGCGACGGTAGCGTGAGAAGCCGTGGGTCGTCATTTCGGGGGCTCCGCGCAGGTGTTGTCGGTGCCGCAGATCCCGGACGAGCACTGCACATCGCGCGCGCAGGGCTGGCCGGGATCCATGCGGCGGGATGCAGATCGGCGCGCCATCGGACGCTCCGCACCAGCCGCCGAGCGTCCAGCGATCGTTGGTGCAGTCCTCGTCCCTCGCGCAGAGCCCGGTGCAAAATTGCGTCGAGGGATCGGCGCCGCGGCAGGAGAGATCGCCCACGCAGTTGCTGTCGGCGCCGCACGGGTACCCGAACAGGCCGGGCAGACAGATAGGCAGCGGGCCGTCGGAGGCCAGCAGCGACAGGCAGGTCTGGTGGATCCCACCGCGCGGCAGGCAGCCGCCGGTGTCGTCGCACGCGTGCAGGCAGGTGCCCTGCGCATCACTGGGCGACGTCCGCATGCACCGCGAATCCAGGTCGCGAACGCAATCGGCGTCGCTGTTGCACGAAGCGCCGCGATAGGCGTTGGGCGTCGCGCAGACGTGAGGCGTGACCGCGGTGTTGCACACGAACAGGCCCTGCGCGCTGTCGAACCTGGTGCAGTCGTCGTCGCTGTTGCACTGGGTGGTGCACAGCTTCAAGTTGTCGCCGCGCCCCGGGCCGGTGCCGCCGTCGTCCATGCACGTGCCGACCAGGCAGTCGACGTCGGTGTTGCAGACGAAGCCGAGCAGGCCGGGGATGCAGACCGCCGGGTTGGCGGGCCCCGAGATCGCGCGCAGGCAGAAGTGGTTCGGCGGGCAGCGGCCCTGCGAATCGCAGTTGGGCACGCAGATGTCGGGCGGATCGGCGGCCGCCGGGATCACCTTGCGCAGACAGGTCTCGCCGGGCGAGCACGACGTCTCGTTCAGGCTCGCAACCCTCCTGCAAGCAGTAGAGGTTGTCGGCGTGCAGGCTGTCGTTCTGCGAGTAGAGCTCGCGCAAGAACGTCGCCGCGCAGACCGAGCGCACCGGATCGCGGCAGTCCACGTTCTCGGTGCAGGTCCGCATGGTGATGCAGACGCCCTCGTCGTTGCCGTCGGCGTTGGGCAGCACGTCGGTGCGCAGGCAGCCGAGCTCGGCGTGGTCGCAGGCGCCGTTCGGGTGCGCCGCCTTGTCCTGGTCGTCCTCGGGGTTGCACGCCTTGAGCAGCGCGTTTCCCTGCACGCACACGGCGTCCTGGTCGGGCACCGACATCGGCACGTCGCCGCAGCGCTGGGTGCAGAAGTCGGTCGCGCCGATCTGCCGCGCGGCGAAGCACTGCATCGGCTGGCCGTCGGCGTCGGTGCCGCAGAGCGGATCGGCGGCGCTGGTGTCGCACGCGAAGATCCGGCTCTGGAACTCCTTGTCGTCGACCTTGCAGCCGGTCAGCGACAGCGCGACGAGGGTGATGGAAAGAAGAAGGGTCGACCTGCGCGACAGTCGCGCTCTCACTTGATTATGCTCTTGATGAACATGGCATCCGAGGCGTTGGGGGAGAGCTCCAGGTACTTGCGGTAGTTGTCATTGGCCTGCTTGGCGTTGCCTTCGCGCATGTAGCACTTGCCCAGGAACTTGTAGGTCAGAGCGAGCTTCGCGTTCATGCGTTTGGCTTCCTCACCGCGCGCGCAGGCGTCGCGGACTTCGCCCTGTCCCAGCAGCTTCTCTCCCTCGGTCAGCACTTCGCGCGCGCCTCGCTGCGCCGGCGCCGCGTGCTCCTCGGCGGCGGGCGCGGGCGGGGCGGTGGCGACCGCGGTCGCGGGGGCGGCGGCGGCGCTCGGCGCGGGGGCCGCGCTCTCGCCGGGCGCGTGCGATTCGGCGCGCTCGCCGTGCTCGCTCAGCTTGCGCTGTTTCTTCGCGGCGGCCGCCTTCGACGCCGACGCCGACGCCGACGGCGCGCGCGCGGCCACACTGGCACGCTTCGCGGGTGCCGCCTCCTCGGCGTGCGGCGCCAGCTCCGGCTCGCGCGCAGGCGGCGCCGGTTCGGCGGAGGTCGGCGTCGCGCCCGCGGCAACGGCAGCCGCCGGTGTTGCGGCGGCCGCCGGGGCCACGGCGGCGTTCGGGATCTCGGTGGGGGCCGCGGCAGCAGCCACCGTAGTCGGCGTCGGCGTCGGCGTCGGCGTCGGCGTGGGCATCACCGTCGTCGCCTCGGTCGCGCTCGTCTCGGCGAACGGCTCCAGCTTCTGCGCGCGCATCAGCAGCACCGCCGCTCCCGCGAGCACCAGCACGAAACCCAGCGCCACGGGCAAACGTCGCGACCGGCGCGGCATCTGCGTGGTGACGCCGAAATGATTGGCGGGATCCGAGCTCGGCACCACGGCGGTGCCGGTCGGGCCGGAGATGCGCGTCGTCGGCATCTGCGCGCGCTGGTTCGCCGTCGACGAGGCGCGTCCGCTCTCGGGCGGCGCGATCTCCTCGAGCGCCTCGCGAAACGCCGTCGCCGTCGGGAAGCGCAGCTCGCGGTTCTTCTCCATCCCCTTCAAGATGAGCGCGTCGAGCGCCGGCGGGATCGGCACGTCGCTGCGCCGCCGGCTCGGCAGCGCCGGCGTCTCGACCAGGTGCCGGCTCACGATCGCCATCGGCGTGTCGCCCTTGAACGGGATGTCGCCGGTCACCATCTGGAACAGGATCACCGCCGCCGCGTACAGGTCGGCGCGCCCGTCGAGAACCTCGCCGCGCGCCTGCTCGGGCGCCATGTACTCCGGCGTGCCGCAGACCAGACCCTGGATCGTGAGCATGTTCTCGCGATCGTCCTTCTCGTTGATGGCGGCCTTGGCGATGCCGAAGTCGCACACCTTGACGAAGTCGCGCTCGCCTCGTCGCTCGATCAGCATGATGTTGCTGGGCTTGAGGTCGCGGTGGATCACGCCCTGCGCGTGCGCCTCGTCCAGCGCCGACAGCACCTGCGACATGACGCGCACGATGCGCGGCAGCGACAGCGGGAAGTCGTCGCGGATCACGTGGGCCAGGTCGCGCCCGGCGAGCAGCTCCATGGCGATGTAGAGCGTGCCGTCCTTGTCCTGGCCCGAATCGATGATCTGGATCGAGTTCGGGTGGTTCAGCAGCGAGGCGCTCTTGGCCTCGCGCTTGAATCGCATCACCAGCTTCTCGTCGCCCATCAGGTGCGCGTGGAGCACCTTGACCGCCACCGCCTTGCCCAGCGACAGCTGCTCCGCCTTGTAGACGTTGCCCATGGCGCCGGAGCCCAGCAGCTTCTCGATGCGGAAATTTCCGGCGATCACCCGGTCGAGGAGCGGATCGAGCCCGGCGATGTTTGGTCCCGAGGCTGTCGGATCAGAAGGGGAGCTCATAGGCGATCGTCGCGGAAGGTCCCGACGATGATAACCCAAATGCGGCTCCGCCGCGCTCATCGAGCCCGTTCCCTCACGTCACAAGAAGGCAACGGGCGAGGCGGAGGTTATTCCGCCAATTTTTGGAACGAGGCCGGCTTCAGCGATTCGGCTGCGGCGTCATGCGCAGGTACGGGCGCACGGCGGTCCAGCCCTTGGGGAACTTCTGTTTCAAGACCTCGGGGTCCTGAAGTGACGGCACGATCACGCAGTCGCCGCCGTCCTTCCAGTTCGCGGGCGTCGCGACCGAGTAGTGGTCGGTGAGCTGTAACGAGTCGATCGCGCGCAGGATCTCGTCGAAGTTGCGTCCGGTGCTCGCGGGGTAGGTGAGGATCAGCCGCACCTTTTTCTTGGGATCGATCACGAAGACCGAACGCACCGTCAGCGTGTCGTTCGCCTCGGGGTGAATCATTTCGTAGAGCTTCGAGACCTTGCGATCGGCGTCGCCGAGGATCGGGAAGTTCATCTTGGTCTTCTGCGTGTCTTCGATGTCGCCGATCCAACGGCGATGTGAGTCGACGTCGTCGACGCTGACCGCGATCACCTTCACGTTGCGCTTGTCGAACTCGCTCTTCAGCTTCGCCACGGTGCCGAGCTCGGTCGTGCAGACCGGGGTGAAGTCCTTGGGGTGCGAGAAGAGCACCGCCCATTTGTCGCCGATCCAATCGTGGAAGTGGATCGTACCCTCGGTCGACTCCTGGGTGAAATCAGGGGCGATGCTGCCCAGCTGGATGCTCATGGCTCTCCTCCTTAGGGGGTGATGACGGCTGGAGATATAACGCTTGCGCGTCGCCCGCGCCAGTGAGGGGCGCGGTGCTCAGGCCGCCCGGTTCACCCGTCGGCGTCGGCGTCCGCGTCGGCGATCAGACGGTTGGCAACTCGTCCGGGGGGCCGGCCGAAAAGATTGCATGGCCAATGAGAGCGCGAATGAGATTGCCGTATTCGGTTTCGAGAAACTGGACGTCTATGGATGCTCGGTCGAGTTCCTTGCCCTCGCTTGGCAACTCGGCGAGGCCCTCCCGCGGGGTCAATCGGCACTCGCCGACCAACTTCGTCGAGCTGCGCTCTCGGTGCCTCTGAACATCGCCGAAGGCGCCGGCCGGGTCGGGGAAGCAGACGTCAGTCGGAATCGCGGGATTGCGAGAGGCTCAGCGATGGAATGCGCCGCGATTCTCGATGTCTTACGCGTGCTTTCCCTGGCGCCGCCCCAACTGCTAGTAGAAAGCCGGTCGCTACTCCTGCGAATCGTCAGCATGCTGTCGAAGCTCTGTCGCCCGCAATGACGCCGACGCCGACGCCGACGGGGCGACGCCGACGGGGCGAACCCGCCAGCGGGCGACCGGGCTCTACGACGAGCCTAGTCCCCGAGGCAGATGCCGAGATCGCGCGCGGTCTGGACTGTGTCCGAGTCGAGCGGCACGGTCTTCATCACGCGGATCGCGTCCTCGATCGGCACCGGCACCATGTGCGGCGGGTGGTACGCCACGATGTTGCCGAACTTGCCCTGCTCGACCATGCGCACGGCGGCGGCGCCGAAGCGCAGCGCCAGCAAACGGTCGCGGTGGGTCGGGCTGCCGCCGCGCTGGATGTGGCCGAGCACGAGCGAGCGGACCTCGAACCCGGTGCGGTCGCCGAGGTACGTGCCGATCTTCTCGGCGATGCCGCCGAGGCGCACCTCGCGCCCGAGCTCGGTGCCGAGGATGCTGATGTCGCCGCCCTTGGGCTTGGCGCCCTCGGCGACGACCACGATGCAATAGCGGCGGCCGAAGCCGTAGCGCGCCTTGATGTGCTCGACGACCTTGTCGATGTCGTAGGGGATCTCCGGCATCAAGATCACCTGCGCGTTGCCGGCGACGCCCGCGTGCATCGCGATCCAGCCGGCGTAGCGGCCCATGACCTCGACGACCATGATGCGCTCGTGCGACTCGGCGGTGGAGTGCAGGCGATCGATCGCCTCGGTCGCGACGGTGACCGCGGTGTCGAACCCGAACGTCGCCTGGGTACAGCTGAGATCGTTGTCGATGGTCTTGGGCACGCCGACGATCGGGATCCCCTTCTTGCCGAAGCGGTGGGCGATGCGCAGGCCGCCGTCGCCGCCGATCGCGATCAGCGCATCGGCCTTGAGCTCGTGAAAGCGGCGCACGATGTCGTCGGAGATGTCCGTGGTGACGGTCTTGCCGTCGCGCTGGACCAGGAACTCGAACGGGTGCCCCTTGTTGACGGTGCCCAGGATCGTGCCGCCGAGGTGGGCGATGCCGCGCACCTTCTCGCGCGTCAATTCGACCAGACCTTCCTTCTCGTCGGCGAGCATGCCGTGGTAGCCGCGCTTGATGCCGGTCACCTTCCAGCCGCGACGCAGGCCGGAGAGCGTCACGGCGCGAATCACTGCGTTCAGCCCCGGAGCGTCGCCGCCGCCTGTGTTCACGAGGATGTGCATTGCCCTTAAGGCAATATCCCGGCTTTGAAGTTACTGCAACTACCGCGTGCGCCATGTAGGCGTCGGACGCCACCTTAGGGTGATCGGGGTGACGGCGGGGGTGGCCGCGAGGGATTCCGGCGGCTGACGGCCAGCGGCGGCCGGTTTTCGGGAGCCTGCGGAGGGGGCTCTGTGAAGGAAGGGCCTCGGACCTCTGGCCTCTGGCCTCGGGCTTCGGATCTCGGACCAGAGCTTCGGACCGGACTTTCGGACCGGACCTTCGAGCTGACCTGGGGCGAGATCGGCCTCGGACACCTTTTTCCGAAGCCCGCGGCCCGACGCCCGAGGCTAGAGGCTTACGCGAGCGGCATTTGATCTAAGGCGGCCCTGCCACCGCATCCACCCGCCCGGACCGGCCCTCATCCTCCCCCACGCCCCATTCGCGAGCGAGCGTCAGGATGCGCGCGTTGTCGGGCAGCTTGGTGAGGAAGCTGCGGCGCCAGTCGGGGTTGCCGAGCAGCGCCGCCCGCGCGTGCAGCCGCGCCGCCGCCCCCTGCACGACGGCGCGCGCGCCGGCGGCGTCGCCGGTGGCGGCCAGGGCCTCGGCCAGCACCAAGTGCACCAGGGATTCGTACCGCTCGGCGCGCCCGCTCGCCGCGCGCGCTGTCAGCTCGGCGGCTGCGGCGCGTGCCTGCTCCAGCGCTTCGGGCCGCCGGCCCTGCGCCAGCAGCGCGCGCGCCACCGCGGCCAGCGCGCTCGCGCGCAGCGACGGCGATCCGATCTCGGCGGCGCGGCGCGCCCGCTGCTCCGAGCCCGGGTGCTCGCCGGCGACGAAGCTGATCGTCGAAAGGTAGAGCTGTGCCGCGCCCTCGCCGCGCTGGTCCCCCTGCTTGCGCGCAAAGTTCAGCGCCTGCATCGCCAGCCGGCGCGCTTCGCCGAGGCGGCCGGAGTGGGTCAACACCGGTCCCAGGCTGATGAGCGCGGCCGTGGTGATGTAGTGGAGCTCGATGGTCTGCGATTGCTCGAGCGTCTGGCGCAGCAGCGCCTCGGCCGTGTCGAGCTGGCCGAGCTCCGCCCAGACCGACGCCAGGCTCACGCGCAGGTCGCACATCGTGCCGGTGTCGCTGGTGCGGCTCGCCGACGCCAGCGCTGCCTGCAAGAGCTCGATCGCCCCGGCCTGGTCGCCGAGGCGCAGGCGCCGCATCGCCTGTACCGCTTGGTAGCGCGCCGCCGGCCCGGGCTCGAGCCGAGCGACGTCGCCCACGGTCGTCTCGACGCGCGCGAGGATCGCCTCGGTCGTCACGTCGTCGCCCGCGCGCAGGAGGTAGCCGGCGGCGCGCAGCAGGCACGCGACCTGCGCTTCCGTCGCGCCGGCGCGCGGGGCTGCCTGCTCCGCGGTCGCCGCCCAGGTCGTGACCTCGTCGTAGCGCCCCTGCTGGCCCAGCGCGGCGGTGAGCTCGCCGACGCAGTGGAACCAGGGCGGGTCGCCCTCGGCGGCGCAGGCGACGCCGTCCCACGCGGACTCTTCGCTCATGGCGTATTCGCCGCGCCAGAAGTGCGCCTGGGCTTCGCACAGGCGCAGCCCCGCCCGCAGCGCGCCGGTGGCTCCGAGCGCGACGCCGCGCCGCGCGCGCGCGATCGCACCCGGCAGGTCGCTGCGCGCCAGCGCTTCGTCGGCGGCCTGCCGGCACCAGCGCGCCGCGCGCTGGCGGTCGCCGCCGCGCTCGAAGTGCTCGACCAGGATCAGCGGATCGCGCACGTGGCTCTTCTCCAGCCACTCGCCCGCCAGCAGGTGGCCGAGCCCGCGGTCACCCTCGGTGAGCATGGCGTACGCGGCCTCGCGCAGCAGCGCGTGGCGGAAGACGTAGTGGTCGGTCCCCTCGGGCAGGATCACCTCGCGCGCCACCAGCGCCTCGAGCGCGGCGTCGAGCGAGGTCAGGCTGCGATCGCTGATCAGCGCCGACACGTCGTCGCGCGCGAACGCGATGCCGAAGATGCTCGCTGCGCGCAGCACGCGCTTGGCGTCGCTGCCCAGCGTGTCCAGGCGCGCCTGCACCATTCCGACGACGGTCTCGGGTAGCGACGAGCGTGCGCCCGACGCGACCTCGCGGATCAGCTCCTCGAGATAGAACGGATTGCCGTCGGCGCGCTCGACCAGCCAGTCCTGGATCGCCGGCGCCAGGCCCTCGCCCAGGACTTGTTGCGCCAGGTTCTGGCACGCCTTGCGCGTGAGCGCGCGCAGTGTGACCCGCTGCAGATCGCGCTCGCCCCACAGGTTGGGGAACTGCTCGTCGACCTCGGGGCGCGCGAACGCCAGCACCATGAGCGGCTGCTCGCGCAGCGCGCGCAGGGCGGCGTCGACCAGCTGCAGGCTCGAGCGATCGCCCCAGTGGATGTCCTCGAGCACCAGCAGCACGGGGTGCTGCGCGCACTCGGCGGCCAGCCAGTCGATCCAGGCGGCGCGCAGGCGGTCGCCCATGAGGCGCGGGTCGCGGCGCGCGGCGTGCAGCGCCGGGCTCGCGTCGTCGTCGAAGGCCACGCCGACCAGCTCGCCCAGGAACTCCCAGGTCGCTGGGTTCGGGTGCAACTTCAGATTTCGCGTCACGAGCGCGCGCACCTTCTGGCGCCGCAGCTCGCCGCTGTCGCCCGCGGCGATGGCCGCCGTCTCGCGCAGCGCCGGCGCCAGCAGGCCGAACGGCGATCCGGCGGCGATCGCGTCGCCGCGCCCGACCAGGATTTGCAAGCTCGGGTGGCCGCGGCGCAGCCGCTCGACGATCTCGTGGCGCAGGCGCGACTTGCCGCCGCCCGCCGGCGCGGTCACCAGCACCGCGCGCGCCACCGGCTCGTCGACGCATTCGTCGAACGTTCCTTCCAGCAGCGTCAGCTCGCGATCGCGCCCGACGCAGACCGTGGTCTTGCCGAGCAGCGTGCGCGGCACGTCGTCGCGGCCGTGCTCGCTCATCAGATAGCGCCGGTCGCTGTCGGGCGCGCCCTCGAGCTCGAATCGCGTGTCCAGCAGATCGGCCGTGACGGTGTCGAGGCGGATCTTGCCGCCGGGCTCGCCGCGCAGCAGCTCGGCGCCGCGGTCGATGACGTCGCCGACGGGGAACTGGCCGAAGATCACGGCGCGGCCGGTGCTGATCGTCATGGCGACCTCGGGCAGCGTCGCGCGCAGGCGCAACGCGCAGCGCGCGGCGTGCGCCGCCTGATCGGTCGGCGCGCCCCGGCCCGCCAGGGTCACGACCATCGATCCGTCGAGCAGGCGGTCGACGCGCGCGCCGTAGGGCACCAGCGTCGCACGCAGCCCTTCGAAGTCGGCCTCGTCGAACGTGCGGTTGGCGGGCAGCACCACGGTCTCGGCGACGCGCTTCGCTTCAGCCTCGGCGGAGCGCGCCGTGGCCTCGGCCGAGGGCGGCGACGACTCGGGCAGCGCCAGCTCCTGCCGCGGGCGTGGCCTCGTGACGAGCACGACGCAGATCACGCGCTGCTCGCCCGTGGTCAGCGTGTCGCGCGCCGGCCGCACCGTCGCCGTCGTCCTCCGCCCCGACGAATCGCGCGACGTGCGATCCAGCCGTTCGCTGATCGCCGTCAGCTCGGCCTCGACCGACGCGGCGTCGCGCGGGCGCGCGTCGCGCTCCTTGGCGAGCATGTTGGTCAGCGTCACCTCGAGATCGGCGGGCAGCCCGGGGCAGAGGTCGCGGATCGCCAGCGACTCGTCGAGGCAGATCTTCGCGAGCACCGCCATCGCCGTCGGGCCGGTGAAGGGCGGCTGGCCGGTCAGGCACTCGACCATCACGCAGCCGAGCGAGAACAGATCGGCGCGCGCGTCGATCTCTTTCTCGCCGCGCGCCTGCTCGGGCGCCATGTACATCGGCGTGCCCATGATGCCGCCCGCCTCGGTGATGCGCCGCGGATCGAACAGCCGCCGCGCGAGGCCGAAGTCCAGGATCTTCGCCTCCTCGAGGCGGCCGTTCGGCAGGAAGAGGTTGCTCGGCTTGATGTCGCGGTGAACGATGCCGCGGCGGTGGGCGCTGGCGAGCGCGTCGGCGATGCGGCGGCCGAGATCGACGCTCTCGCCGATCGTGAGCGGCCCGCCGGCCAGGCGATCCGACAGGTTCTCGCCCTCGAGCCACTCCATGGCCAGGTAGTGCTCGCCGAGCGGCGTCGACCCGTGGGCGACGTAGCGCACGATGGCGGGGTGGCTGAGCTCGGCCAGCACCTCGGCCTCCTGGCCGAAGCGGCCGGTCTGCTCGCTGCTGCGCCCGTGCAGGATCTTGAGCGCGACCAGCGCTCCGGTCTGGCGGTCGAGCGCGCGGTAGACGGTCGCCGTTCCGCCCGAGCCGACCTGGCGTTGCAGCTCGAATCGATCGAGAGATCCGTGGGGCAGCACGATGGCAGAAGACGGCGCCTCAGGCGAGGCGCTCGTTCACGCGCTCCTTGAGATAGGTCGTCAGGTACTTGAGCTGGTTGTCGTCGACGCCGAACAGCGAGCGCCCGGCCGCGACGCTCGTGGCGGTCTCGTCCTCGTCCATCGCGCCGACGTAGACGCCCTCGAGCTTGGTGATCGCGTTCGCGAGGCGCACGGCGTTGACCAGCGCGTGCGGCTCGCCCGGCTCGTAGTTGCCGCCGTCGCGGATGCTGTTGCGCACGATGTCGGGCAGGTCCCACTTCCGCGCGAGCGCCACCCCGATGCGGCGGTGGCTGCGCGAGATGATGCGCAGCCAGGCAGCGGGCATGATCCAGTTGCGCGTCTGCGTGCCGCGCAGGCGTTTCTCCGACTCGAGCAGCATCGTCGCCACCACCGGCTTGCCGATGTCGTGCAGCAGGCCGGCGAGGTAGCCCTCGTCGGGGCGGCCGCTGCGCGCGCTGCGGATCAGATCGCGCGTGAGGATGGCCACCGCGAGCGAGTGCGTCCACAGGCCGCGGCACAGCTGCGCGATGTTCCGATCGGTCGACTCGAACATCTGGCGGGCCGCGCTTTCGATGAGAAAGATCTGCAGCTCGGAGGCGCCGAGCCGGGTCACGCAGTCGGTGATCGACCGGATCGGCGCGGTCGGCGCCCGCGCGGCGACGTTGGCCAGCCGCACGATGCGCGCCGCGATCAGCGGGTCGGTCTCGATGACCTGCGCGACGTCACGCAGCGACAGATCGGGGTTGTCGAGCAGACCCAGGCACTTCGACACGACGACCGGCATGGTCGGCAGCACCAGATCGTCCGATTCGACCCGCATCAACACCGCTGCCTGGATCCGGTCGGCGATGTCGGCGTCGTCTACGCGGGGGCCCACCCCTACACAGTACCATGCAGCGCGTTCCTTCGAAACAGAGCCGCACCGCTGCGAAGCTCGCTGCGGGCGCCGATACCGGGCCACGGCCGGCGCAAGTGGGTGTGGCCGAGGGTGCGCTCTACGCGTTCACGCGCGCGGCGGCCGTGAACTCGCACGTGGAGCCGGCGCGCCGTAGCGCGATCGCGCTCCGGATCGGGGAAGCTCGACGGAGATGACGGCGCCGCGGGACGCGTCGGCGCTGTCGCTCTCACCGCCCGTCTCCGTGGCGGCGCCCGGCAGGCGCAGCGAGCCGCCAAACGCGCTGGCGATCTCGCGCGCCACCCAGAGCCCGACGCGCCCGCCGCCCGCCGGCGGTGGACCGACTCGGTCGCGTGCGCCGTCGGCGAGGCCGTCTTCGACCCCTTCTTCGACCCCTTCATGGAACACGCCGTCCTCGTCGTCGCAGGGTCGCGGCGCGCCCTGGTAGCGTACGGAGATCAGCGCCGAGCCGCCGTCGGTGGCGAGCTCGAGATCGATAGGCTGGCCCGCGCCCAGCCGCGCGGCGCTGAGCAAGAGGTTCGTGAAGAGCTGCTCGAGGCGCCGGCGGTCCCAGTGGCCTTCGATGCGCGGCTCCGCACGAAAGAGCACGCCCGAGCCCATCGCCGCCAGCCGCTCGCGGTGGCGCAGCGCCACCTCGCGCGCAACCTCGACCAGGTCGACGTTCTCGCGCGGGATCACCGTCTGGCGGTTGGTGAGCCGCGCGACGTCCCGGAGCTGCTCGACCACGGCGCTGAGGCGCTTCACGTGCCGGACCAGCGCCGACGAGGCGGTGCGGTCGTCGCGCCCGCGGCGCTCGTATGCCGGCGCGATGCCCGCCAGCGCTTCGATCTCGGCGGTCAGGCCGGCGACCGGCGCCGCCAGCTCGCGGCTCAGATCGTCGAGAAAGCGATCACGCATGCGGAGCGCGCGCTCCAGCTCCTCCTCGACGTGCGCGCGCGACTGATTCTCGGCCGCAAGGCGCGAGGTCTCGCCAGCCAGCGTGCGCGTCATCGCCAGCGCGCGCAGGTCGCTGGCCGACGAGCGCCGGAGCTGGTGCAGCATCCATTCGACGCGTTCCGCGTCGCCCGCGAGCGCGACGTCGGGCTTCTCGTAATAGGAGTTGCGGCAGACGCGGCCACCGACGACCGCGGTCGGATGGGCGCGAAGCGCGTCGGCGATGCGCGCCGGCGGCGCGACCGCGCGCTGGTAGCGGCACAGGGCCACGATCGGCCGGCGCGCGAACCGCTCGTTGAAGCGGACCTCGTAGGAGTAGAGATCGGACCAGGCGACCGCGCGGTCCTCGCTGCCGTCCTGCGCCGCCAGAGCCTCGCCGCTGCCACGCACGGCGACGAAACCGTCGGCGAGCGCGTCGGTGATCAGCTCGTCGGCGAGCGCGAGCATGTCGTCGGGATCGAACTTGCCGCTGCGAAAGTAGGTCTCGCTCGGCGTTCGCAGCCACAGCGAGCCACGGTCGAGCGCCCGGCTGGCGTTGACGCCCGCGTTCGAGAGCGCGCCCAGGAGCGCCTCACGCTGGTCGACGTCGGCGATGTACACGCAGCGCTCACCGCGCGCCAGGCCCTCGGCGATGAACGGTACGACCGCTTCGGTTTTCTCGTCGACGTCATCGTAGGGGAGGCAGAGGTGGTCGCCGTGGCGGAGGCTGCCGAGGTCGCGCGTGAGGTGTTCGACCATGGGGTTCCTTGTGAGGGCGCAGATGTTGAGACACCCCACAGTATCAGTTTCCTGGCGTGATTTCGAGCGCGCCGTCGGCTAGGGGGATGAAGCAACGGCGGCGGGTGTGCAGCGGCCCCAGATCGCGGCCAGCGCGTCGACGTCGTCGGGAGTGATCCCGATGGTCGTATTGCCGCTGTTCATCAGGGACGGCCGCACCGACGCGCTGACGTGGGACAGGCCGAACGCGTGGCCGATCTCGTGAGCGATGGTGATGTGTAGCGGGCCGACGTCGGTCAGGTCTTCGTTGACGAAGATCCGACCCGCCCGGTTGTCGTAGAGACCGTGAAAGGGTGGGGCCGCGACCTGAAAAGTGAGAGGGACCATCGGCGCCGTCGATGCCAGGACGGAGGTGTCCGCGGTGTCGCCGGGGCCGGTCACCGAACCGAGCGCGGTGCCGGCGGCCCGGTTCCACATCGCGAGGGCATCGGTCACACCTTGCAGCTGCTCGGCGGTCAGCGCCGGACCGATCCCGATGCCGAGCGGCGCGCAGGCGTCGAACGTCAGTCCCGGTCCGTTCGCGGACTCATCCGCACAACCCACGAGATGCGACAGCGCGATGAGTGTCGGGAGAGTGAGGAGCGCAAGCAATGCATGCGCAGGGAACGCCAGTACGGGCCGTTTCACGCGAGCGGCGACGATACCGGACGCGTCGGGTCTTCACCTAGAAAAATCGCGCACGACCTTCGCGCGGCCCGCGCGGTGGCCTGGCGGCGCGGCGACGACATTCGCTCGGACGACGGTCACGGCCCCCTCGGTCCGGACTGGATTGTGAGGACCCCGACGATGGTCAGTCTTGAACGATGAGTCCACTGCGCGCACTCGGGTTGGTTTCCGACGCGCGGTCGTCTTCGAGGAGCTTGGGAAGGGAGGCAGTGATGAAAGTCAGCACGAGTGTTTGGGTGGCGGCATTGGCGTCGTGGATCTTCGCCGGGGCGGCGCACGCCGAAGGGGTCGCCGTCGCGGCGGCTACGCCGGTGATGGTGGTTCCGGTGGCGACCGTCGCGGTGGCACCGATGGTCGTCCCGACCCAGGAGGCCGCGGCCGAAGCGGCACCGATGGAGGCGCCCGCCGCCGTCGTTCCCACAATGGTCATGCCGGCCGCGACGGCTCCGGCGTCAGTCGCCGCGCCGGTTGTGGTCCCGGTGATCGCGAGCCCGGTTGTCGCCACCAACGCGACCGCCGTGCCGGCCGGCACGGTCACCGCGGTCGCTCCGCCGCCGGTCGCGGCGCCGGCTACCCCCGCGCCCGCGCCCGCGGCGCGCGACGGGCTTGCCGATCCGTTCGCCACGCCGACGGCCACCCCGCTCTGGTCGACCGGCAGCAGCCAGCCCACCGCCGCGGCGACGGCGGCCACCTCTGCGGCTGAGCCGGCCGCGGCGCCGCTGCCGATCTCACCGCTGAGCCCGTACGCCCCGACCCATCATCCGCGCCGTCCCGAGGACTATCGTCTGGGCGTCGGCATGATGTTCGGCGGTGGCATCACCGACTTCGCGTCGCCGACCATCCGGGAGATGACCGGCACGGGCGGCGCCTGGGACGTGCGGCTGATCTTCGGCCAGCGTGAGGTGCTCGCGCTCGAGACCGCCTACGTCGGCAGCGCGCACTACATCAGCGCGCTCGGGCTCGACAACGACGCGATGCTGGTCAGCAACGGCGCCGAGGGTGTGCTGCGGCTCAACATCCCGGTGATCGACCACGGGTCGATCATCGAGCCGTTCGGGTTCGTGGGCCTCGGGTGGTCGCGCTACGAGCTGACCCAGACCTCGTACAACCACTCCAACCTCACGACCGCCGAGAACGTGATGGAGGTGCCGTACGGCGCGGGCTTGACCATGGGCTCGGACGGCTTCCTGGTCGACATCCGGTTCACCTATCGCGCGACGTACTACGACAACCTGATGCGCCTGCCGACGTCGTCGACGGGCTCGACCGCCGGCGACAGCCATCGCCTGGACAGCTGGTCGCTCGGGGCCCACATCGGCTTCGAGTTCTAATCGCGATAGATCGCGGCGGAGTAGGGCGGAAGCTCGACGGTCCGGGTGGTCGAGTCGAGCTCCGCCGGTGGCGGCGACGTCGTGCCGCCGTATGCCGCCGCGTCGGTGAACAGTGCCAGGCGGAGCGCGCGCGCGAGGACGATCGGAACCACGCGTGGCGCGTCCGCGAAGTTGACCAGCAATAGAGCCGAGCTCCCGTTCGGATCGGACCGCTCGACGCTGAGCCAGCGGTCCGATTCACTTTCGCAGCGGACGCGTGTCAGATCCTTGCGTCCGTTCGACAGCGCCGGCGTCCGGCGCCGGAGCGCGATGAGATCGCGGTGCAGGGCCAGCGCTTCGCGATGCGCGGCTGCGTCCAGGCACGACCAGTCGATGCGCGAGCGCGCAAAGGTTTCTTCAGCCTGAGGATCGGCCCACGCCGCCAGCGCATCCTCCGCCTCGGCGAAGTGCGCGAACTCGGCGCGCCGTCCGTGGCTGACCGCCTCGCCCAGCGCGGGGTCGGCATGGCTCGTGAAATAGAAGAAGGGCGTCGTCGCCGCCATCTCTTGCCCCATGAACAGCAGCGGCAGGTTGGGCGCGCAGAAGAGCAGCGCGGTCGCGGCCCGGCATGCGCCCGCGGGCGCGAGCCGGCCGAGGCGCTCGCCGCGCGCGCCGTTGGCGATCTGGTCGTGGTTCTCGAGGAAGATCACCAGGCGCTCGCCTGGCACCGCCGCCGACGACCGTCCGTGGCGCCGCCGCCGGTGGCGCGAGTACCGGCCGTCGTACACGAACCCCTCGGCCACGGCCTGGCGCAGATCCTCGAGGCGCCCGAAGTCCGACAGGTACGGCGCGAAGCCGCGCCGGCCGTGCGTGAGCAGCATGAACGCCGCATGATGAAAGTCGTCGCTCCACTGCGCGTCGAGCGCGTAGCCGCCCGCGTGGCGCGGCTCGACGATGCGCGGATCGTTGAGGTCGCTCTCGGCGATGAGCGCGAGCGGCCGGCCCAGCGCCGCCGCTTCCGCGTCGACGGCGCGCTTCATCTCGGCGAGCAGATGGCGCGGGCCGAAGTCGTAGATGCCGTGGATGGCGTCCAGGCGCAGGGCATCGACGTGCAGCTCCGTGAGCCAGTAGAGCGCGTTGTCGATGAAGTACCGGCGCACCGGCTCGCTGTCGGCGTCGTCGTAGTTGATCGCGTCGCCCCAGGGCGTGCCGTAGCGCCGCCGTGAAGTAGGGCCCGAAGTCGCCGAGATAGTTCCCGTCGGGGCCGAGGTGGTTGTAGACCACGTCGAGGATCACCGCGAGGCCGTGTCCGTGGCAGGCGTCGACGAGACGTTTGAGCCCGTCGGGGCCGCCGTAGCTCGACTGCGGCGCGTACAGGTTGACGCCGTCGTATCCCCAGTTGCGCGTACCGGGGAACTCCGCGACCGGCATGAGCTCGACGGCGGTGACGCCGAGCGCGACCAGGTGCGGCAGGCGATCGATCGCCGCGTCGAACGTCCCGCCGGGCGTGAAGGTGCCGACGTGCAGCTCGTAGGTGATGAAGTCGGCGACGGCGCGCCCGCGCCAGCCGCCGTCGGTCCAGGCGAACGCCCGCGGGTCGACGATGCGGCTCCGACCGTGGGGGCCGCGCGGCTGATGGCGCGAGGTCGGGTCGGGGCGCTCGCCGCGCCCGGGGACGACGAAGACATAGTCGGTGCCCGGCGGCGCGTCGCCGCCGTCGACCTCGGCTTCGAACACGCCGGTGTTCTCGGGCGCGCCGTCGTCGCGGCGAGCGAGAGGAATCGTGCGCTCGCGCGCGCCGAGCAAACGCAGATCCAGGTGATCGCAGCGCGGCGCCCACACGCTGAAGCGCACGCGGCCATCGGCTAACGCGCGAGCGCCGTGGCGCAGCTCGAAGGTCACCGCATCGGCTCCAGCAGCGCGAGGGGCAGGTCGGCGAACACCTCGCCGAGAGCGAGGCGTCCCTGACCGTCGGGCTCGACGACGCGATCGCTCAGCACCTCGCGGTAGCGGCCGCGAGCCAACGGCTCGGCGAGCGCGACCCGCGTCTCGCCCCAGATCTCCGGCCCGACGGGCGGGCGAGCTTCACCGGCGCCGGTGGCGCTGCCGAGGAGATCCACGAAGAACCGGCCCGCGACGACCAGCGCCGAGCCCCCGTCGGGCAGGTGGCGCGCAAAGGCGATCACGTGCCGCTGGCGCGCGCCCTCGGCAGTCACCGGCAGGTACGCGCCGCGCTCGAAGATCGTGCGCCGGGCGCGGCGGAAGCGCAGCGCGGCCCGCATCACGAACATCTTCAGCGCGCCCGCGTTCGGCGTCGCCTGGGCCAGCGCCGCGAGCTCGGCGCGGATGAACCCGCGCCGGTCGCCTTCGTCCACGCGCTGGAGCTCCTCGAGCAGGGCGCGCCGTTCGGCGTAGTCGACGGGCCCTCGGTTGTCGGGATCGACCAGCGTCAGGTTCCAGAGCTCCGTGCCCTGGTAGAAATCGGGGACGCCGGGCGCGGTGATCTTCAGCAAGAGCTGCGACAGCGACGCCAGCGTGCCCGCGCGCGCCAGCTCCCGGCGCAGCCCGGCGACCTCGGCGAGAAACGGGCTGTCGCGCGCCGGGGCGAGCACCGCGCGCACGAAGCCGTCGACGGCGCGCTCGTAGGCTTCATTGGTGTTGATCCAGCTCGTATGCAGCTTGGCTTCCTTGATGGCCTTGTTCATGTACGCGCTCATGCGGTCGGCGACCCCGGCGCCGGCGTCGATGCTGCCGCCGTCCCGCTCGGCCATCGTGATGGGCCACGCGCCGAGCAGGGTCTGATAGAGCAGATACTCCTCGTTGGCGTCGGGCACCAGCGCTTCGTCGACCTGCCGCCGCTCGTCGCGGTTCAAGCGCTGCCAGCGGCGGAATGCCGCCGACCAGAGCCGCGGCATCTCCGACAGCGCGTTCACACGCGCGCGCACGTCCTCGCCGCGCTTGGTGTCGTGGGTCGCGCTGGCGGACAGCGCGTGCGGCCAGCGCGCGGCGCGTGTGCTGCACCAGCGGTGGAAGCGGTCGACGTCGCCCGTGATGGGCGCCAGCTGGCCGCCGACTTCGTTGAGCGACGACAGCGGGAAGTACCGGTAGAACGCCGTGTCTTCGAGCCCCTTGGCCATGACCGGGCCGGTCAGCTGTTGCAGGCGCAGCACCAGCTCGCGCCGCTCGACGCGATCGGCGTCGGAGATGCCGTCGGGATCATGCAGCAGCCAGATGTCGGCGATGAAGTCGAACAGCGACGCGCTCATCGACTGGTTCCGCCGTTTGGCGTCGCGGATCGCCCTCAGGATCTGGCGCCGCTCGGCCGCGCTGACCTCGACGGCGCCCGGACGCACGTAGGTGCGATAGACCGGGAAGCTGGCGATGACCTCGCCCAGCGCGGCGTGCAGGCTGTTGAGCGTGAAGTCGCGCGACCAGCGGTGCTGTTCGGAGATCCGGTCCAGGCGGCGCGCCAGCATGTAAAGCTCGCTGGGCAGCGAGCCGTCGAGGATCAGCTTCTTCGTGCGGTGAAGCAGGTCGTCGGTGACGCCGGGGGGCGTGCCGGCCGCGCGGGCGTAGCTGCGCCCGATCGCGCGCGCGCCCTCGGCGTCGACGTAGAGCGCGTCGATCTGGTTGAGGAACTCGTAGCCGGTCGTGCCCTCCACCGGCCAGTCGGCCGGCAGCTCCTCGTCGCCGATCAGGATCTTCTCGACGACCAGGTAAAACGGCGGCAGATCGCTCGCGCGCCGCAGGTCGTCGAGGTAGGCCGCAGGATCGAGCAGGCCGTCGACGTGATCGATGCGCAGGCCGGTAACCTTGCCCGCGCGCAGCAGCTCGAACGCCTTGGAGTGAATGAGCTCGCGCACCGACGGCTCCTCGACCCGGATCGCCGCCAGGTCGTTGATGTCGAAGAAGCGGCGGTAGTTGATCTCCTCGGCGGCGACGCCCCAGAAGCTGAGGCGATACGCCTGGTCGGCCAGCAGCGCCTCGAGCGCGTCGAAGCTGTGCGGGTCGCCGCGGCGGCCGTTGAGCGCCGCGAGCGCGCGCTCGAGCGCGGCCGCGACGTCGGCGCTCGACGAGACCAGCGCGGCGATCCGCCGCTTGACGATCTCCTTCTCGCGCTGCCGCTCGCGGATCTGCTCGTCGCCGAGCTCGGAGCGCGACGGCAGGTGCTTGACGGCGGTCAGGATGCTCTCCAGCTCCAGCAGATCCGGCGCGTCGTCGGGCCCGCGGCGCCGCAGGTCGGCGACGATGGGCTCGAGGATCGGGCGGATCGTGCGCGGGCCCAGCGGCAGCCGCGTATCGAAGTAGCGGCAATGGAACGCGCCGCCGTCGTGCTCGACGGAGATCTGCTGCTCCTCGAGCGCGCGGCCGTACTGGTCTCCCAGGACCGGGAGCAACACCTTGTCGGCGAGCTCGGCCTTGGGCGGGTACCAGTCGATGTCGAAGAGGCGCGCCGACGGCGAGCTGCGCGCGTTCTCCAGCACGTCCTGCCAGTAGCGATTCTCCGACGAGAAGATGCACATGTGGTTCGGCACCACGTCCATGAGCAGGCCCATGCCGCGCGCGCTCAGCGCCGCCGAGAGCGCGTCGAGATCCTCGTCGGTGCCGACCTCCGGGTTCAGCCGCGTCGGATCGACGACGTCGTAGCCGTGCAAGCTGCCCGGGCGGGCCGCCAGAAAAGGCGAGGCATAGATGTCGGAGATCCCGAGCGCGTCGAGATAGGGGACCAGCGCCGTCGCGTCGCGCAGCGTGAAGTGGCGGTTGAACTGGAAGCGATACGTCGCGAGCGGGATGCGCGGCTCAGGTTCGGTCATTTGCCGCAAGGTGGGAGCGAACGACCGAAAATCAACCCGCTCCGTCGGTTACGGTTCTGATTTCCCGCGCGGCGCGGGCACGCCGCTGTTGTCCGGGGGCGCGCTGCCTGGGGCGGGCTCCGGCGCCGGGGCAGCCAGCACGGGCGGTGCCGCCGCCGTCGTCGTCGTCGCGGTCGTCGGGGGCGGGATGGGCACGGCCACCGGCGCGGGCGCTTCCGCCTGTCCGATGCCGGTCACGGTCGCCGGCGCGGGCGCACCGAGCAGGCGCGCCTTCAATGCGTGCGCGGCCGTGACCACGCGGCCCGGCAGCGGGTGGACCCAGCCCTTGGCGGCGACGAACCCGATGGCCGCGGTCACCACCAGCGTGAGCACGATGGGACGGTAGGCGAGCCGCGGGACGCGCGGGATCGTCTGCGTGATCTCGCGCTCGCTCCAGGGTTGCCCGCTGGCCGGCACGTCGAGCGGCGCCGCCGGCCGAGGCGCCGCCAGCACGACGGGCGCCGGCGTGAGCGGCGCGCTCGCGTGGTCGGCGGCCTCGTGAAGCGCGTCGGCGAAGTCGACGATCGTCGGAAAGCGCTGCGCCGGATCCTTGGCCAGCGCGCGGCTCAGGACCTGCTGCACGCGGCGGCTGTCCCAGGGACCACGTAGGTGGCGATCGAGCGGCGGCGGGTCCTCGTGAACGATCTGGTAGAGCAGCGACACCGCGTCTTCGCCCGAGAACGCGTCTTGGCCGGTGAGCATCCCGTAGGTGATGGCCCCGAGCGCGAACTGATCGGCGCGGCCATCGACCGGCTTGCCGCGCCCGGATGCCTGCTCCGGCGCCATGTAGCGTGGCGTCCCCAGGATGTTGATCCCGAGCGGAGTGTGCGCCAGCGCGCTCGCCTGCGAGACGCCGAAGTCGAGCACCTTGACGAACGGGTGCTCGGCGCGCGCGGGCAGCGCGGGACCGCCGTCGCCGCCATCGTGCGGGTCGTCGACATCGCACAGGAAGATGTTCGACGGTTTGAGATCGCGGTGGACGATGCCCTGGCGGTGCGCCGCGAGCAGGGCCGAGGCTGCCGCCTCGACGATCGGCACCACGCGCGCGAGGGGCATCCTGGCGCCGCCGGCGAGCTCGGTCTCGAGATCGCGGCCCTCGAGGTACTCCATCACGAAGTAGGGCTGGTTCTCGTGGGTGACGTTGAAGTCGAAGATCTGCACGGCGTGCGGGTGATGGAGCTGCGACATGACCTCCGCCTCGTGGCAGAACCGTGCATGTGCCTCGGGGTGGGCAAGCAGGCTACGCAGCAACACCTTGATCGCGAACCTTCGCGGCAGGCGGGTGTGCATGGCTTCGTACACGACGCCCGTGCCTCCGAAGCCGACCTGCCGGACCAATCGGTAGGTATCGTGCAGGACGATGGCCTGCTCTTGCTCGACATCATTGGGTGATTCCCTCGGCTCATCCGGACCAGGAGAGGCTGTTTCCATGCTTCGGACCTCGGCGTTGCGGGCCGGCAGCAAAGCTAATCACGAATTGAGATGCGGAAGGGCCGCCCGAAACCCGCGCGTCGTCCGCGAGTTTTTTGTCGTCGCCGCGCGCCCCGGGGTATCATTGCGATTCACGAACCGATTCACGCGCGTGTTCTTGTTGGGGGAAGCCACGCGGAATGGAAAGGTATGGCATCAGGTACCCCTGCCCGAGAGGGCGCGCCCAGGCGAATACTGCTCGTCGAGGATGATCCGGACATCCGGATCTCCTTGCAGACCATCCTGACCGAGGAGGGTTACGACGTCGTCGCCTGCACCAACGGCCGAGAGGCCCTGTCGCGTCTCGCTGCCATGCCGGCGCCGGATCTCATCATCCTCGACCTGATGATGCCGGTGATGGATGGATGGCAGTTTCGCATCCAGCAGAAGAACGATCCGGCGCTGGCGCAGATTCCCGGTCATCGCGATCTCGGCCGACGCCAGCTCGAAGGCGGCGGCCATCGACGCGGCGGCGTACCTGAGCAAGCCGTTCGATCACGGCGCGCTCATGAGCGCGATCGAGCGCGTGCTGATGGCGTTCGAGCGCCGCAAGCTGCACCTGCGGCTGTCGGAGGTCGATTCGCAGAGCCGGACACTGGAGGAGATGGAGCGGCTCAAGAGCGCGTTCATCAGCAACATCAGCCACGAGATCCGCACGCCGCTCAACGCCGTGCTGTCGCTGTCGCAGTTGATGCGCGACGGATCCGCCGGCCCGCTCACGCCGGAGCAGTCGCGTTACCTCGATGTGATCCAGCGCAGCGGGCAGAGCGTGCTGAATCTGCTCTCGGACATCATCGATCTCGCCAACCTCGAGACGAAGAACCTCGAGACGCGCTCCGAGGAGATCGCGCCCGGCGTGGTCACGCAGGCGGCGCTGGCGGCGCTGCTGCCGATCGCGCACAGCAAGAAGCTGAACGTGGTCGTCGACCTGCCGGATGCGCTGCCGCACGTGCGCGCCGACGGCCATCGCCTGGGCCAGGTGATCTCGCACCTGTTCAACAACGCGGTGAAGTTCACCGAGAGCGGGTCGATCAAGATCCTCGGCGAGCGCTGGGGCGACTTCGTGGCGATCTCGGTCTCCGACACCGGCATCGGCATTCCCGAAGACGCGATGGCGCGCATCTTCGAGGGGTTCTATCAGGTCGACTATCGTCTCGGCCGGCGGCATCAGGGCACGGGCATCGGGCTGACGCTGGTCGATCGGTTGGTGCGCTTGATGGGCGGCGAGATCACGGTGCGCAGCACCGTCGGTACGGGGTCCACGTTCACGTTCACGGTGCCGGCGGCGGTGTAGTGGCGATGCGACCGCCCCGGCGCGGGCGCGTCGCGCTGCGTGTGGGATGTCGCGCACCGCTGTTTCGCCGCGTTGTCATCGACTGTGTGAATTCCGGTTTTGCTGGACGGATTCGCTCACCGCCGCTACCGTGAATTTTGTCGCGTTCGCCGAGCTCGGCTGAGCGCCCCTCCTGAATTCGCTTCTATTCGCGACTCGATCGACGAGCACGGCTCGCCGGTGGTCACGCTCACTAGCCTAGCGTCCTGATCACCACGGGAGGTTTGAGATGAAGCTGGTCTTGCGCCTCGGGATCGCGACCGTGATCGCCGCCGCGGGCTGCACCGGACAGATCGGCGGCGCGCAAGCGCCGTCGGGCGGCGGAAGCGCCGGCGCCGGCGCGGGCGGCGATCCGGGATCGACCACGCCACCGCCGCCACCGTTCGAGCCGGCGACCGCCGCGTCGAGCGTGCGCAAGGTGAAGAGCCTTCTCACCGGCATGACGCCGACCGACGACGAGGTCACGCTCGTGACCGCGCAGGGCGCGCAGGGGCTGCGCACGCTGATCGACGGATGGATCGCGGACCCGACGCTGCAGAGCCTGTATCGCGACCGGATGCTGGCGTTCTTCCGCAACACGTTCCAGCAGACCGGCTTCAACCCCGCCGAGGACTTCAAGCCGCAACTGCTGACCAACGGCGGCTTCGACTTCGCGGCCACGCCCGGCGACGACATCTTCCAGAGGCTGGTGCAGAACATCCAGGACAGCTTCGCCATGACCGCCTGGCAGCTGATCGCCGACGGACGGCCGTTCAACGAGGTGCTCACCACGACGCGCTTCATGATGACCACCGCGCTCAAGGCGACCTATCTGCAGATCGAGATGCCGCGTAGCCAGGCGGCGTCGACGATCACGTGGAAGGTCGACGAGAGCGGCAACGACATCCCCATCGAGCAGATCGTCGATCCGACCAGCCCCAACTACCTGACCTTCGGCGACGTCGCGCCGACGCTGAACGTGGGCAAGCCGACCATCGTCTGTCGCGGCACCGCCGGCATGGTGAGCTCGTTCAACGGGTTCTCGACGCTGTTCCAGGTGATGCTGGGCCTGATCCCGCAGTACTCGACGACGACGGCCGCCGGCGTGACCACCGACGTCTGCGACCGCCACGCGTCGCGGCCGTACTTCACGCTGTCCGACGTCAGCGACTGGCAATGGGTCAATGTGCGCGCGCTCGCCGCGGGCGAGACGCGCGTCATGCCGTACAACTTGCCGGCGCTGCGGCAGGCGGCCGAGCTGGCGCTTGCGTTGCCGCGCGTCGGCTTCTACACCACGCCGGCGTTTCTCGCCCTCTGGAACACCAACGACAGCAACCAGCACCGCGTGACCGCGAACCAGACGTTGCTCATCGCGCTCGGCGCGTCGCTGACGCCGGCCAGCACCGTGATCCCGCTGTCGGCCGCCGGGCTCGATCCCAACCACGCCGTCACCGGCACCGAGTGTTACGGCTGCCACAAGACGCTGGATCCGCTGCGCCAGTTCTGGGGCACGCAGCTCGACTTCAACGACCGCAACGACTTCCAGGCCAAGGCCGGCGGTGGCCTGGCGGCCAACCCGCGCCCGGCGATGACCGGCGGCGGCTTCGCCTTCGGCAACGTCAACGCCACCGGCGCCGACATGATGGGGCTGGGGCCGCTGCTGGAGCAGGTGATCGACTCGGCCGATGCCAAGCTGCCGGTGAGCCGGTTCGCCATCGCGATGGCTCAGAAGCTCTGCTACTTCGCGAACTCGGCGCCGTGCGTGGAGACTGACCCCGAGCTCCGGCGCGTCGCGCAGCTCTTCGAGAGCAGCGGCTTCAGCTTCCCGGCGCTGATGCGCGAGCTGCTGTCGTCGCCGCTGGTGACCGGCGCGACCACGACGGCGACCGCGGCGCAGAACGGGTTCACGATCAGCATCGCGCGCCGCGATCAGCTGTGCGCGGCGCTGTCGAACCGCCTGGGCAAGCCCGACCTGTGCGGCCTGGCGGTGCCGATCCCGTCGACGGCGCAGGCCGGCGACGCTGAAGATCGCCACCAGCATCCCCGCCGACGCCTTCAGCCGCGGCAGCGAGGTCCCGATCACCGCGTCGGTTCCGACGTTGTTCTACTCGTCGGCGTCGGAGCTGCTGTGCGAGAACATCGCCACGCTCGTCGTCGACGCCACCGCGGGCACCGTCTACACCAGCACCGCGGTGCCGGCGGCGATCGCCGACATGGTCCAGCGCGTGATCGGCTATCCGCCCGGCGATCCGCTCTACGCCGGCGCCGTGCAGATCCTGCAGGACAACTACGACGCCCACGTGGCTGCCAAGGCCAGCCCGACGAACGCGCTGCGCTCCACCTTTGCGCTCGCCTGCGAGGCGCCCACGACTCTCTCCTTCGGTCTTTGAGAAAGGAATCCGATCGATGAAGCTCAATCGACGCGAAGACCCTGCTGGCCGGCCTGTTCGGCGCCGAGTACATCGGGCTGCGCGCGCTGGCGACCGGGCTGCCGGTCTGGTTCATCGCCCGTCCGGGCGACGCGCGCGCGCAGGACATGCAGTGCGCGATCGCGGCGCGCGACAAGATGCAGTACCTGGTGATGAGCACGTCCAGCTCGGGCGATCCGCTCAACTGCAACGTGCCCGGAACCTACGAGGCGCCGGAGATCATCCACCCGCTGCAGCCCACGGTGGCGGCGACGACGCTCAACCTCGGCGGGCGCAGCTACGGCGCGGCGCTGCCCTGGGCCGGGACCGACGTCGGCGGCGCGCTCACCCCGGCGACGCTGGCGCGCACCGGCTTCTTTCACTACTCGACGCGATCGACGGTGCACGGCGATCAGCCCAAGGTGATGAAGCTGCTCGGCGGCACCAGCCGCAGCGAGATGATGATCTCGGCCTACGCCAAGCACCTGGCGACGTGCTTCGGCACCGTGCAGCCCGAGCCGATCGCGGTCGGGGCGCGCGGCAACGCCAGCGAGCTGGTGAGCTTCGCCGGACGCACGCTGCCGTCGATCTCGCCGACGCAGCTGAAGCAGCTGCTGACCGGCAGCAAGAACAGCCCGCTGCAGGCGCTGCGCACGGTGCGCGACGCTTCGATCGACAAGCTCAACGCGCTGGCCAAGACCACCGGCAACAACGTGCAGCGCCAGTTCCTGGACGCGATGGCGCTGTCGCGCACGCAGGTGCGCGAGCTGGCCGACGCGCTGGCGACCACGCTGAACGCGATCACCGCCGACGATACCAAGGGGCAGGGGCTGGCGGCGGCGGCGCTGATCTCGGCCAATGTCACGCCGGTGGTCACCATGCACATCGCGTTCGGCGGCGACAACCACACCGACACCGACCTCGCCGGCGAGGCGCGCAGACGGTCACCGGCGTGCAGGGGATCCAGCAGCTGATGGACGCGCTGGCCGGGCTCGGGCTCAGCGACAAGGTGACGTTCGCCACCATGAACGTCTTCGGGCGCAACCTGAACGGCATCGCCAAGACCGACGGGCGCACCGGGCGCGATCACTTCGGCAACCACGCGGTGTCGGTGCTCGTCGGCAAGAACATCGCGCCCGCCGTGACCGGCGGCGTGGCCAAGGGTTCGAGCGGCGCCTACGCGGCGTCCGACATCGACTCGGCGAGCGGAATGCCGGTGACCGGCGGCGACATCCCGGTCGCGCAGAGCAACGTCGCGCTCGCGCGCACGCTGGGCGTGGCCCTCGGCATCCCGTCGTCGCTGCTCGACGGCGATCTCTCGTCGAGCGCAGGCGGAAAGGTAGTCACGTCGGCGCTGACCGGCGTCTAAGGCTTGCAAGAGGCCTCGGGCCTCGGGGTCCGGACTTCAGACGCCGACCTCGGCCCTGGGGCTTTCTCAATCCGGCCTGTGTCTGGCCCGAAGCCCGAGGCCCGCCTTGGAGCCCGCCCGGCTCTTGCGGAGCCGTCGGATCGAACGCTAAATGTCTGCACGATGATTTCGTTCCGGACCTTCGCCTGGCTTGCCGTCGCATGCGTGCTGCCGCTCACCGGCTGTCGGAAACATCTTGGGGGCTCGCAGGCTCCCGCCGAGAAGGCGTCGCCCACGTCCCCGCCGTCGGCCGGCGGCCCCGCCGCGCCCGCCGCGCCGACCCCGCAGACCGGTGGTCCGGTGACGCCGCGGACCGAGATGCCCAACGAGGCGCGCATCCTGTCGTCGGCGTTCTCGGCGGTCGCCAAGGCGCTGCGCCCCAGCGTCGTGCGCATCGACGTCGAGATCCGTCAGATGCCGGCGCGCGGCCGCGTCGGCGGACGCGCCCAGGGCCAGGAGGTGCCGCCGTTCTTCCGCCGCTTCTTCGATTTCGGCGACGGGGATGATTCGACCGACCAGACCCAGCGCGGCACCGGATCGGGCGTGGTGCTCGACGCCACCGGCAACATCGTCACCAACCGCCACGTCGTCACCGGCTCGACCACGACCACGGTGATCTTCAGCGACGGGCGCGAGTTCTCCGCGCGCACCATCGGAACGGACTCCGAGACCGACGTCGCCGTGATCCGCCTCGACAAGCCACCGCACGATCTGATCGCGGCGCGCCTCGGCGACTCCGACGCGCTGGAGGTCGGCGAGTGGGTGCTGGCCGTCGGCAGCCCGCTGGGGCTGGACCAGACGGTCACGGCCGGGATCATCAGCGGCAAGGGGCGCGTCGGCCGCCACGTGCAGATGTCGGGAGGCCGCGTGCGCCAGTACATCCAGACCGACGCGAAGATCAACCCGGGGAACTCGGGCGGACCGCTCGTGAACCTCAACTCGGAGGTCGTCGGCATCAACACGCTCATCAACACCGGCCCCGGCGGGGCCTACGGCTTTGCCATCCCGATCAATCAGGTCAAGCGAGTCGCGCAATCGCTGATCAGCGAAGGCCGTATTCGCTATCCCTACCTGGGCGTGCTGGTCGGCGACCTCACCGAGATGGATCCCGCGCAGCGCGCGAAGCTGGGAGCGGGGTTGCCCGCGAACGCGGCGCTGGTCAGCGAGGTGACGCCGGGCGGGCCGTCGGCAAAGGCGGGCCTGCGCGCCGGCGACGTCATCGTCGAGCTCGACGGGCACAAGATCGAGGGCGCGGGCGACGTCATCGACTACGTCTCGGCGCGGACCATCGGCGCCGCGGTGAACGTCGGCTATCTGCGCGGCGGCCAGCGCGCGAACGTCGCGGTGGTCCTGGGCGAGCTGCCGTCTTCCGACGCGAAGAGCGCGCCTTCGGGCGCGAAGCTGGGGCTGGTGCTGCAGACGCTCACGCCGGATCTCGCCGAGTCGATGGGCCTCGATCCGTCGCTGCACGGCGCGGTCATCGCGGAGGTCGCGCCGGGCAGCGCGGCGGCGCGCGCCGGCCTGGAAGAGGGCGAGATCATCCTCGAGATCGATCGCCACGCGGTCACCACCGCCGACGCCGCGTCGACGGCGCTGCAGGCGCCGCGCAAGGGAGGTCACCTGCTGCGCGTGCGCGGCGGTTCGGGGACGCGCTTCGTGACCATCGGCATGGACTAGGTCCGCTCCGTTCGCCGATGGACACGGCTCGCGACCGCGTCTACGCTACCGATACTGGCGATGGTCTTTCGAGGGAGTGGGGCGGTCATTTTCGGTGCGGGTCTGCTGGCCGCATGGGTTTTCGCGGCGTGCGGGTCGGTCTCGAACAAATCGGATGCGGGCGCCGGCGGCGCGATCGATGCGCCCGTCGATTCCAGCGGGAGCGACGCGCCCGTCGATTCCAGCGGGAGCGACGCGCCCGTCGATTCCAGCGGGAGCGACGCGCCGGCCGTCGCGTGCGATCTCAGCAAGCCCTTCGGCACGCCGGCGCTGGTGGCGTCGCTCGACATTGGCGGTCAAGAGGTCGAGGTCTGGCTGACCGACGACAGCAGCACCGCGCTCGTCGCCCTCAGCATCACCGGGTTCGGCTGTTGTGGCATCGCCAGCGCCTCGCGCACGGCGACCGGCGACTTCGGTCCGCTAGCCCCGCTCGCGAACATCGACCGCGGTCGCCGTCCGGTGTTGTCGTCGGACCGAATGACGCTCTTCGTTGCGTCGAATCGTGCCATCGGCGATGCCGGGGGCAGCAGTCACATCCTCGTGGCGACGCGGAACGACGCGCTGGCCGATTTCGGCATGCCCGGCCTGCTCCCCGGTGAGAACGCCGGCACGGAGGAGTCGCCCGGCAGCTTGAGCGCCGACGGCCATCTCCTGTATCTCGACGGCGTCGTTGGCGCCGACCGCGACATTTACGTGCGCGATCTGACGACCAGTGGCCCACCGACGCCCGTCGCCGAGCTGAACACCGGCGCCGACGAGGCGTCCGCGGTCATCAGCAACGACGGCCGCACGATCTACTTCGCGACGACGCGCTCGCTGCCGGGCAGCGCTGCCGACGCCGCGGTCAAGACCGACTTCGACGTTTGGGTCGCGCATCGAGACGCGGCGACCGGCACGTTCTCGAATCTGGCGCCGGTCACCGAGCTCAACTCGGGGTTCTCGGAGCTGCCAAACTGGGTCTCGCCCGACGGCTGTACGATCTACCTGTCGTCGGCGCGGCTGTCCGGCACTCGTGCCATCTGGGTCGCGTCGAAGCCGGCGAACTGACCGGATCGGCGTCTCCGCTTGCGCCAGACGGCGGTTCCCGTCATAGATTCGCGCCCGATGTTTCCGGGCTCGGTCACGCTCCACTTTCGCATCACGCTGTCGCACGTCGACCGCGCGATCGATCGCGTGCAGAGCATCATCGTCGATCGCCACCGGTCGGAGACGATGGAGCACCTCACCCTGCGCGTGCTCGCCTGGTGCCTGTTTCACGATGACGAGCTCCGCTTCGGCCCGGGTGTGCTGGCGCACGGGGCCGCCGATCTCTGGGCGCGCGACGCTGCGGAGCGGCCCACGATCTGGGTCGAGGTCGGCGACGCCGACGCCGACAAGCTTCGCAAGATGGTGCAGCACAGTCGCGGCGTGCGCGTGAACGTGCTGTTCGCTGCCCAGGAGCGGCGCGACCATTTCCTGGCGCAGCTCGCGGGGCTCAAGCGGCACCCGCCCGAGCTCGCCGACATGGGTATCTGGCGCGTCGACGCGGCGCTGGTGGCGGCGCTGGCCCAGAACGAGGACGAGCGCCAGCGCTGGGCGGTGACGATCGTCGGCGATCATCTCTACATCGAGGCCGACACGGTCACCGTCGACTGCGCGCTCGAGCGGAGCACGCCGCCGCCGGAGTCGCGGTGATCGGCGCCGCGCGGCTGGCGGCGGCGTTCGCGGCGCTGCTGTTCCCGCGCCCGCCCGAATCGGCGCCCGGGCCGCTCGCCGTCTCGACGCCGGCGACGCTGGACGAGGCGCTGGTGAGCGTGCTCGCGCCCGCATCGGGGTCGCCGCTGGCCTCGGCGCCGCTCGTGCTGGGTGTGGGCGAGTTGCACCAGACGGCGGAGACCGCCGGGATCGCGTCGTCGCTCTCGCGGTTCACACGCCAGGTCTGGCCGCTCATCGCGGCGCGCGTCTCCGACCTGATCGTCGAGACCTGGGTCGACCGACGGCGCGTGCGGGAAAGCCGAGACGGCGACCGTCGGCGACGTGGCGCGCACGACCGAGCGACCTGCGGTGACCGAGGACGAGATCGTGACGTTGCTGGGGCGCGCGACCGCCTCGGGCGCGCGGCCGCACATCCTGAAGGTGAGCTGCGCCGAGTACCGACTGCTGGCCCCGGCCGCCGGCGGTGGCGCGCGCCAGCCGGTCGACTTTCAGCGCATGCTCGCGCTCATCGAGCAAAAGCTCGAGGCGAAGACGATCGAGGTGCTCGCCTCGCGGCCCGCGGCCGACGCGGCCAAGCTGATCGTCGTCTACGGCGGCGCGCTTCACAACGATCTGCACCCGGACCCGGTGCTGGCTCCGTTCAGCTACGGCCTGCGTGTGTTTCACGCGACCGCGGGGCGCTACCGCGAGCTGGATCTCTACGTGCCGGCGTACCTGGAGCGAAACCCGGCGATGCGCGGCGAGCCCTGGTTCGCGGCCTGGCAGCGCGCCGCCGTGCCCGGCCGCACCGTGCTCATCCGGCGCGGCCCCGATTCGTTCATCGTGGTGTTCGCCCGGGATTGAGCGTCGCCGCGCGGATCACTTGTAGTCGATCTCGATGATGGTCAGCTCGCGCAGGCCGGCGTGCCACGTGACGGTGACGGTGTCATCGGGTCCCCGGCCGAGCAGCGAGCGCCCGACCGGGCGAGCGCCAGGAGACGTCGCCGGCCGCACCGTCGGTCTCGTCGACGCCGACGATGCGGTAGACGATGGTCGTGCCGGCGTCGTCCTCGACGGTCACGGTGGCGCCGAAGAAGACCTTGTCGCGTCGCTTCTGCTCGCGCGGGTCGACCACGACCGCCACGTCGAGCCGCTTGGCGAGAAAGCGCAGCCGACTGTCGATCTGGCGCAGCTGCCGCTTGCGATAGATGTACTCGGCGTTCTCGGAGCGATCGCCCTCGGCGGCGGCGTCGGAGAGCGCGCTCACGACCTCGGGGCGCTTCTTCGCGCGCAGAAAATCGAACTCGGTGGAGAGCTTCCGGTGCCCCGCCGGCGTGATGTAGTTCTTCTCTGGCGGCTTCGGCGGAGCGCTCGGCTTTCGTCGAGCCATGGGTCGCCTGAGACTGCCAAAGATCCCGCCCCGATAGCGCATTTTTTGAGGCGCGCCCGCGCCCGCCTGTGTACGATGCGCCCGAAATGAGGCGTATCGCTGTCTCGACCAGCGGAGGCGACGCCCCGGGCATGAACGCCGCAATCCGCGCGGTGGTGCGCATGGGGGTCGACAAGGGCTGGGAGATGTTCGGCGTGCGCAACGGCTACGGCGGGCTGGTCGAGTCGCAGATCGAGCCGCTCGGCCCGCGCGACGTCGGCGGCATCCTGCAGCGCGGCGGCACGTTCCTGGGCAGCGGCCGCGTGCCGGCGTTCAAGAACGAGGAGGTGCGCGCCGTCGCGCTGCGCAACCTCGGCGAGCGCAAGATCGACGGCCTGGTCGTCATCGGCGGCAACGGCTCGCAGGCGGGCGCGCTCGCGCTGTCGCGCATGGGGCTGGACGTCGTGGGCGTCGCCTCGACGATCGACAACGATCTCGCCGGCTCCGAGGTGACGATCGGCGTCGACACCGCGCTCAACATCGCGCTCGAAGCGATCGACCGCCTGCGCGTGACCGCGTCGTCGCACAAGCGCGCGTTCCTGGTCGAGGTGATGGGGCGCAAGTGCGGCTACCTGGCGCTGATGGCCGGCATCGCGGGCGGCGCCGACGCCGTGGTGCTGCCCGAGGCCGACGTCGACCCCGACGCGCTCGCCGACCGCCTGCACGGGGCCCACGCGCGCGGAAAATTGCACGCGCTGGTGGTGGTTGCCGAAGGGGCGCGGTACAACGCTCAAGGTTTGGCGACGCACTTCGAGACGAATCGCGAGCGGCTGGGCTTCGACCTGCGGGTCACCACGCTGGGGCACGTGCAGCGCGGCGGCGAGCCGAGCGCCTTCGATCGCCTGCTGGCGACGCGGCTGGCGGCGGGCGCCGTCGATCACCTGGCGCGCGGCAGCCACGGGCGGCTCATGGGCCTGGTCAAGGGCGAGGTCCGGTCGACGCCGCTCGAGGACATCGTCGGTCTGCCGAAGGCGCTGGATCTGAGCCTGCTCGAGCTGCAGAGAATCTTGGCCAAGTGAAAGCGAAGTAGAGGCGAAGCAAAGTGGACGTCAACCACAACGCCAGCGGCCCTCAGTCCGATTCTTTCGGCGGCCCTCATGCCGATTCTTTCGGCGGCCCTCATGCTGGCTTCTTCGATCGCTTCACCGAGCGCCAGATGGCGATCGGCGTGATCCTCTTCGGCCTGCTGCTGTACCTGCCGTTCGCCGGCACGTACGGCCTGTGGGACCCGTGGGAGACGCACTACTCCGAGGTCGCGCGCCAGATGACCTACCGGGGCGACTTCATCAGCCTGTGGTGGCCGGGCTCGCCGCGCGACCTGGACGTGTTCTGGTCCAAGCCGGTGCTGTCGTTCTGGCTGATGAGCATCGGCATGCACATCGCGCGCATCGGCCTGCCGGGCGGCGATCCCGGCGAGATGGCGCTGTCGTACCGTGCCGAGTGGGCGGTGCGTACGCCGTTCGTGCTCACGGGCGTGCTCGGCATCTACGCGATCTACCTGGTGACCGCGCGGTTCGTGAACCGGCGCGCCGGCGTGCTGGCAGCCGTGGTCGTCGCGACGTCGCCGATGTACAGCCTGGTGGCGCGCCAGGCGATGACCGACATGGCCTTCGTCGGCCCGATGGCGATGGCGCTGGCGCTGGGCGCGATGGCCCTGTTCGACGATCGCGACGAGCTGCTGCCGCGGCGCGGGCGCGGCCGCCTCACCTGGCCGCACCACGGACTGTTCTACGGCGCGCATCGCGCTGTTCGTGATCACGACCATCCCGCAGCTCATCATCGATTCGGTTCAGCTGCGCGTCGAGATTCCCTGGCACGGCGGCTCGCTCAAGATGTACGGCGCGATCGCGATGATCCCGTACTACCTCGGCTTCATCGCCTTCGTCGTGCTGGCGGCGCGCACGCGCTACAAGGCGCCGCTCTACCTCTACATCGCGGCGATGCTGTGCGGCCTGGCGGTGCTGGCCAAGGGGCTGGCGGGGCTGGGGCTGCCGCTGATCGTCTTCCTCGCGTATCTCGGCTTCACCTGGAACTGGCGGCGGTTGCGGCGCGCTCAGCTGCTCTATGGCGTGGTGGTGTCGCTGGTGGCGCTCGTCGTCGTGGCGGCGCCCTGGCACCACGCGATGATCATCCGCCACGGCATGCCGTTCTGGAACGAGCTGTTCGGCGACAACCACTGGCGGCGCATGGTGCTGGGCCGCCACGGCGACCGCGGCACGTTCGAGTACTTCCTGCGCGAGCTCGGCTACGCGATCCTGCCGTGGGTCGCGGTCGCGCCGGCGGCGCTGGCCTGGGCGGTCATGCGCGAGGGACGCGTGCGGAACGGCGGCGCGCCGGCCGCCGACGCACCCGGCGTCGACGCCGTCGCGATCGACGCCGCGGCGCGCGCCGACGCCGCGGCCGAGGCGCGCCGGCAAGGGATCATCTGGCTGGGCGCGATCTGGTTCGTCTCGGCGTACGCGCTGGTCTCGTTGTCGATGACCAAGTTCCACCACTACGTTCTGCCGGCGGTGCCCGGGCTGGCGATCGTGATCGGCTGCTTCCTCGACGACATCGTCGAGCGCAGGGCGACCCGGCGCGCGGCGGCCGTGGCGCTGGTCGGTTTGCCGCTCTTGCTCCTGGTCACCGTCGACCTCGCCGAGGCGAAGAGCGCCGCGCAGCGCTTCCTGTGGCTGTTCTCGTACGACTACGTGCACAACCCGCACGGCCGCCCCTGGCCCGAGAGCCTCGACTTCACGGGCGCGATCATCGGCTTCGTCGCGGTGTTCGCGCTGGGGACGATCGGGCTCACCGTGCGGCGCTGGCGCCGGGCGGCGCTGATCGTGCTGTCGGTCGCCGCGGTGCTGTTCACGCTCTACCTGCTCGACGTCTACATGCGCGCGGTCGCGCCGTTCTGGTCGCAGAAAGAGCCGATCGCGACGTACTACGAAAAGCGCCGGTCGCCCGACGAGCGCCTGATCGCTTACCAGATGTACTGGCGCGGCGAGACGTTCTACACGAAGAACGAGATCTACGAAGGCCCGATGGAAGAGCGCACGGTGTTCGACCAGGACGGCGCCGACGAGAAGCTCAAGACCTGGATCGACCACCACCGCGGACACCGCCACTTCTTCCTGTTCGAGCGCGGCCAGCAGTCTCATCTCCAATCCCTGCTGCCGCCGGAGTCGCGCGCGAGCTTCGAGGTGCTCGACAGCCGAAACAACAAGTTCTCCCTCGCCAAAGCGGATTTGTAGCGAGATCGAGCGGGCCGGGTCATGGCGCACGCGGATACCGAGGCGCGGCTCGAGCGATTTCAGGAGCAGGGCGGTGTCGTCCCGGCGGCGCGGCGACGAGCGCGATCTGCTGCGAGCTGTGTTCGACAGCGGCAGCTTCCTGCCGGGGTTGATCCTCGCCGTCGACGCGCCCGCGGCCTGGCAGCGGCTGGTCGCCGACCCGTGGCTGCGCCAGCCGAAGCCGGCGTCGCTGTTCTGGTCGGAGGCGAGCGCCGCTGTCGCCGGCGCGGGTGACTTCGCCGACTTCAAGCGCCGGCTGCGTCTTTACCGCCGCCACGAGATCCTGCGCCTCGGCGCGCGCGAGATCGGCTGGGGCACCACCGAGGAGGTCGCCGCCGAGCTGTCCGGCTTCGCCGACGCGTGCCTGGAGCTTGCGTTTCGCTTTTGCGACGCCGACCTGCGGCGCGAGTACGGCGAGCCGGTGACCGACGAGGCGCCGGCGTCGTTCGTGGTGCTGGCCATGGGCAAGCTCGGCGGCGAGGAGCTGAACTTCTCGTCGGATGTCGACGTCTGCTACTTCTACTCGTCGGATGCGGGGCAGGCCGGGGAGCGCTCGCTGCACGAGTACTACAGCGAGCTGTCCCGGCGCATCACCACCGCGATCGAGGAGGTCACCGAGGACGGCACGATCTTCCGCGTCGACCTGCGCCTGCGCCCCGAGGGCCGCTCCGGACCGCTGTGCAATTCGTTCGCCGCGGCCGAGCGCTACTACGAGACGTTCGGCCGGACCTGGGAGCGGCAGGCCTTGCTGCGCGCGCGGCCCTGCGCCGGTGACCGCGCCTTCGGCGAGCGATTGCTGGCGATGCTGCGAGCCGTTCATCTACCCGCGCAACATCGACGCCGAGCATGGTGCGCGACATTCGCGAGCTGCGCGCGATGTTCCGGCCACCGCCATCGGCGACCAGCGACGGATCGTTCGACGTGAAGCTGGGCGCGGGCGGCATCCGCGACGTCGAGCTCGTCGCGCAGACGCTGCAGCTGCTCCACGGCGGCAAGCGCCGCGACCTGCGCGAGCGCACCACGTCGCGCGCGCTGCACCGGCTCTGGATCGCGGGTCTGCATCAGCGACCGCGAGGCGCGCACGCTGGTCGCCGCCTATCGCTTCTGGCGGCACGTCGAGCATCGCATCCAGGTCGAGGAGGGCGCGCAGAGCCAGCGCGTCCCCGGCGACCCAGACGGGCGCGCGCGCCTGGCCGAGCGCCTGGGCTGGCCCGATGTCGCCGCCTTCGACGCCGCGCTGGCCCAGCAGCGCGCCGTGGTCGAGTCGATCGCAGCGACCTTCGACGATCCCTCGCCGGCGTTTCGTCCCGAGATCGCGATCGCGCTCGACCCGACGCGCGCGCGTGACGACGTCCAGCAGGCACTGGCGGCCCTGGGCTTCGAGGACGCCGAGGGCTGGGCCGACGGCCTCGACCTGGTGCGCGCGCGGTTGCCGCCGGCGTTCCTGGCGCAGGCGGCGGCGTCGCCGGATCCCGACCGCGCGCTCTCGCACTTTCGCGACCTCGACCTGGCGCGGCTCGATCGGCCTGCTCGCGCTGCTGCGCGATCACCCGCAGCTGCTGCGCATGCTGGCGACGCTGTTCGGCACCAGCGATCGGCTGTCCGAGTACCTGGTTCGCCACCCCGCGATGTGGGAGTCGTTCACCGAGAACCTGGGCGCGGTGGAGCGCACGACCGCCGAGCTCGCGGCGGCGGCCGCCGCGCGCATGGCGCACCTCGACGAGCGGACGCCCGCGGAAGACCCGGAGAACGACGACCGCGAGGAGCTGGGCATGCGCGAGCTACGCCGTTTCCAGGCCGAGGAGGTGCTGCGCGTCGGCCTGCACGACGTCTCCGGTTCGCTCGACCCCGGGCCGGTCTCCGACCAGCTCGCGGGCATCGCCGAGGCGTGCATCGTCGAGAGCATCCGGCTGGCGCTGCCGGCGCTGATCGCGCGCTACGGAGCGCCAGCGGCGGGCCTGACCGTGCTGGCGTTCGGCAGCCTCGGCGCGCGCGAGATGCGCTACGGCTCTGACGTCGATCTGGTGTTTCTCTACGCGCGCGAGGGCGAATCGTCGACCGGCGTCGTCGCACCAGGAGTGGTACGCGCGCGCGTCGCAGCGCCTCATCGGCTCGCTCGAGGCGATGCTCGAGGAGGGGCGTCTCTACCACGTCGACACCCGCCTGCGCCCCTCGGGAGAGCAGGGGACGCTGGTGACGTCGTTCAAGTCGTTCGAGCGCTATCACCAGAAAGAGGCGGCCGGCTGGGAGCGCGTGGCGCTGCTGCGCGCGCGCGTGGTCTACACGTCGGAGCCCGACGACGCGCGCGCGGCGCTCGAGGCCATGCTCGCGACCATCGCGTACGAACGGCCGATCGATGAAGAGCGCTTTCGCGCCGACCTCGGCCGCGTGCGCAAGCGCGTCGAGGACGAGCGTGGCAAGGTCGTCGCGGGCGCGCGCCACCTGCGCTTCGATCCGGGAGGGATCATGGACGTCGAGTTCATGGCGGCGCTTGGCCAGCTACGCCTGGGCGGCGCCGACCGTGCGCTGCGCACGACGTCGACCGTGGCCGCGCTCGAGCGGCTGGTCGCGCTCGGGTGGCCGGCGACGGTCATCGACGACTACGCGTTCCTGCGCCGCCTCGCGCTGCGGCTGCGCCTGGTGCGCGGTCGTTCCGAAGATGTCGTGAGCCCGCGCGACTTCGCGCCGCTGGCGAGAACACTGGAGCGGGCGCCCGAGGAGCTGGCGGCGGAGCTGGATCGGAGGATGGAGCGGGTGAGGGCGCTCTATCTGACGATGTTTCCCTGATCCCGTCCTCGTCACGGTTGCGGAGCTCAGTCCTCCGCTTCGCTCTCGGCCGCGATCCCGTGCAGGCGTAGCTTCTCCCACAGGTTCTTCCGCGAGATCCCCAGGATCTCCGCCGCCTTCATCTTCTTCCCTCCGGCTTGCCCCAGCGCGCGCAGCAGGTACTCGCGCTCGAACTCCTTGAGCGCGCTGCCCAGCGACCGCAGGCTTCCCGTCGAGCTGCTTCCGCTCGAATCGCCGGCGCCGGCGATGCCGGCCGGCAAGTGCTCCATCTCGATCTCGTTGCCGCTCGACAGCACGACGGCGTGCTCGATCGCGTGCGCGAACTCGCGCACGTTGCCGGGGAACGGGTACTGCGACAGCACGGCCCAGGCGCGCGGTGAGATCGTCGGCGCCGGTTTGCCGGTGGTCGTGAAGCGCCCGATGAAGTACTGCAGGAGCAGCGGCAGATCGCCGCGCCGCTCGCGCAGGGGCGGGATCTCGATGTCGAGGACGTTGAGCCGGTAGTAGAGATCCTCGCGAAAACGGCCATCCTTGATGCGCTCACGCAGGTTGCGGTGGGTCGCCGAGATGATGCGCACGTCGACGCGCGTCGACTCGTTGGTGCCGAGCGGCTCGACCGTCCCCTCCTGCAGCACGCGCAGCAGCTTGGCCTGCGCCGGCAGCGGGACCTCGGCGATCTCGTCGAGCAGCAGCGTGCCGCCGTCGGCGGCCTTGAAGCGGCCGTCGCGGCGCTTGACGGCGCCGGTGAACGCGCCACGCTCGTGGCCGAAGAGCTCGGCCTCGAGCAGGGTCTCCGGGAACGCCGCGCAGTTCACCGCGATGAACGGCCGCGCGCGCCGCGTGCTGCGTTCGTGCAGCGTGCGCGCGACCAGCTCCTTGCCGGTGCCGCTCTCGCCGGTGATCAGCACGGGCGCGTCGCTTTGCGCGATGGTGTCGATGCGGTCGAGCAGCCGCAGCATCGGCGGGCTGCGCCCGATGATCGCGCTGCCCGACTTGCGCTGCGACAGCTCGGCGCGCGCCTGCTCCAGCTCGCGCTTGAGCGCGCGCTGCGCCGCGATGCGGTCCATCTGCACGATGATCTCGTCGACGTCGAACGGCTTGGTCAGGTAGTCGTACGCGCCCTCTTTCAGCGCGGCCACGGCGTCGGACACGGCGGCGTGCGCGGTGATGAGGATGACGTCGGTGCCCGGCGACTCCTGACGCACGCGGCGGAACAGCGTGAGCCCGTCGACCTTGGGCAGGCGAATGTCGCAGATCATCACGTCGAAGACGTTCGACGAGATGAGCGTCAATCCTTCGGCGCCGTTCGATGCCAGCGTGATGCGGTGTCCGGCGTCGCGAAGGGCGTCGCCCACCAACATCCGAAAGTCAGGCTCGTCATCGACGAGCAATATGTCCAGCATCTTTGTGACTTCCACCTGGGTTACGGCTAACACGGACCGCCGCCGTCCGGACAGTCAAATAAAGATGGGCCGGACGCGGCCTTTCGCCAAGGTCAGACGCGCTAGTGAATCCCGAGCTGCAGCGCGCGCGTCACGGCATCGACGACGTCGTCGGGTTTGACCGGCTTCGAGAGGTAGGCGTCACAGCGGCCGCTCGCGGACGGGCTGCGCTCGGCGCGCTCCCCGGTCGCGGTGAGGGCGATAATGGGAATATCCCCGCAGTCAGGCAGGCGCCGGATGTCGGCCCTCACGTCGAGACCCGACGCTCCGGGAAGCTCGACGTCCATCAGGATCAGGTCGGGCGGCCGCCGCCGGCAGATCTCGATCGCCTCTTTTCCCGTCGCCGCGGTCTCGATGGCGACCGGCAGCGACGCGAGCACCTGCTCGATCGCGAACAGGTTGTCGTCGTCGTCCTCGATGACCAGCACGCGCGCGAGCCGCTCCGCCGGCAGCGGCGCCGGAGCCGCCCCGGCCGATGTGCTGGCCGCCAGCGCGCGCGCCAGGTGCTCGGTGAGCTCGTCCCCGGTCCCTTCGCCCTTGCGCACCACGGCCGCCACCGTCGGGCCCAGCACCTCACGCTCGCTGCGGGTCATGTAAAGTGCCGACAGCACGACGAAGGGGAGCGACGACAGGTGCTCGTCGGCGCGCGCCGCGCGCAGCACGTCGAGCCCGGTCATCCCCGGCATCACCAGGTCGAGCACGACCGCGTCGAAGCGACCCTCGCGCAGGTTGTTGAGGCCGTCCTGGCCCGACGACGCGACCGACACGCGGTACCCGGCGCTCTGCAGCAGATCCGCGACGCGCTGGCGCTCGAGCTCGTCGTCCTCGATCAGAAGCACGTGCGCCGGGCTGATCGGCGCGCGGGTCACCGCGGGCTCGGGCAGCCGCAGGGCGGCGTCGCCGTCGGTCGATCGGGGGAAGGACAGCGAGAACGTCGTCCCTTCGCCGGGCGCACTGTCGACGATCAGCGTGCCGCCCATCAGGCGGGTGAGCTTGCCGGCCAGGATCAGCGCCGGGCCCGGGGGGCGGTCGGCGGGCTGGGTCAGGAAGACCTCGAACTCGGCGCGGCGCAGCTCCGGGCTCGACCCGGGGCCAGTGTCGTTCACGCGGATGACGACGTTGCGATCATCGCTCTCGCTCGACAGCTCGACGTAGCCGTTGGTGGTCTCCAGGATCGCGTGGTCGACCAGCGCCGCCAGCACCTGGCGCAGGCGGTCCTCGTCGGCGTGCGCCAGCGTCGGCGCGCGCGGCGGGTTCAGGTGCACGGGCAGCCCCTTGCCGCGCGCGCGTTCCTCGCTGGCGGCGCCGACGCCGCGGATCAGCGGGCGCACGTCGACCGCGCCCATCTGCAGATCCATGCGTCCGGCCTCGATGTGCGAGATGTCGAGCACGTCGTTGATGAGACCGAGGAGCGTCGTCCCGCTGCGGTGGATCACCTCGATGTACCGGCGCTGATCCGGCGCCAGCGGCCCGGTCGTGCCGTCGCCGAGCAGCTGCGACAGCGTGATGATCGAGTTCAGCGGTGTGCGCACGTCGTGGCTCAGCTTGGAGATCATGAGATTGCGCATGCGTTCCGCGGTCGCCAGCGCGTCGCGGCTCGACTCTGCCTCTGCGTTGCGGCGATCGAGCTCGGCGCGTTCAGCGCCCAGGCGCTGGTCCTCGACGGCGCTGCCGTTGGCGAAGGGGATCACGGCCCCCGCCGCGACCACCGGTTGCGGCAGCGCCGGTTGCGGCGGAGCCTCCTCGACCGCGCGCGATGCCTGCGCGGTCGTGCGCCGCCTTACGGCCAGCAGCATTCCCAGCGCGCCCAAGATCGCAGCGACGATCGCCGCCGCACAGGCGATCCCGATAGTCGTCAACGCCCAGCTCATCGAGTGTACTGACCATGTGTGCATCGTGCACTCCGTCGTCAACGTCGACGGTCGACAAGTCGCTTGCCGGCCTTACATTGCCGGCACCAAGGCGTACGCATGGGCGGCTCCCCTCGGCGCACCCGGATCGTACGCTTCGCACTTCACGCGCCGCGAATCTATCACGTAACCGCGGCGCGCGGGAGAGCCCGGGCGCTGCCCGGAATCCCCACGAAAGTCGTTCGTCAGGCCCGGGGAGAGCGCTCTACCGGCACGGGCGCCGGCACCGACCTCGGCAGCCGCATCGTGAAGCGGGTGCGTTCCTCGTCGGACACCACGGCCAGCGACCCGCCGTGCCGGAGCGCGATCTCGTTGACTATGTAGAGACCCAGGCCGACACCATGTCGCGCGGCCACGCTCCGGTCGGCGCGCCGGAACGGGTCGAACAGCACCGGAAGCAGGTCGGGCGCGATCGGCGGGCCGTGGTTGGTGACCGACAGCTCGACAGGATCGCCGTCGGCGACGAGGTGCACGTCCACCGGCCGGTCGCGCTGGCCGTGCTGGAGAGCGTTCACGACCAGGTTCGACAGCGCCTGGCCCAGGCGATCGGCGTCCCAGCGGCCCGAGGTGACGCCGCTCGCGATCAGCCGCAGCTCGGGGCCGTCCGGGACCGCGCCGCGCACCTCGTCGAGGATCGCCCCGCACACCGCCTGAAGATCGGTCTCCTCGGGCCGGATGGGCATTCCGCCGGCGAGCCGATTCGATTCGAAGTCGAGCAGCTGCTCCACCAGGCGATTCATGCGCTGCGCGGCCGTGCGGATGCGCACCAGCATCGACGGGTCGCTGCCGCGCCTCTCCAGATAACTCGCGGTGGTGAGGATCGAGCTCAGCGGGTTGCGCAGATCGTGGCTCACCACGGCCAGGAACATGTCGTGGAGCCGCCTCGTCTGCTCGTCCGCGACGCGCCGCTCGTGCTCGGCGCGCTTGCGGTCGTCGATGTCGACGGCGCTGCCCACCCAGCTCAGGTCACCGTCGCCCAGATCCGTCGGCACCAGGCGCGCGAGGTGCCAGCGATACACACCGTCGTGCCGGCGCAGCCGGTACTCGAACTCGCAGGCAGCCGGCGTGGAGCCAGCGTTGGCGCGCTGCCAGCTGTGCGCGATGCCGGGGCGATCCTCGACGTGCACGAGATCGGGGATCTCCCCCGGCATCGCGAGCGCGTCTTCGAGCGACATGCCGGTGTACGAGACCCAGCGCGCGTTGAAATACTCGTGGGTGTGGTCGGGACGGGTGATCCAGACGATCTGCGGCATCGCATCGGCCAGGCGGCGCAGCCGGCCCTCGCTGATCAGGTCCGCGTCGGTAGAGGATCCTCCTTCCGGGCGCGCGCCCGCCGGGTCGGCCACCAAGCCCGGTGCTTCGCTGGTTTGGGCACCCCCTGCCACGCATCGGGCAGCGTACTCTTCTCACCGGGCGGCGGCTACCGGATCGCTGGCAAATCGACTTCACGTTCGCGGCCGCGGGCGAGATTCCCACGAAAAGCAGGTTTTTTTGCCCACCGGCGCGGGACGTGTCTCAATCGACCAATGGAATCGTCGATGGAGTCACATTCGGAATTGCGATCCGGGGATGATGCTGGGGGAGAAAGGGCGTCGAGGCCCGAGGTCGATTCCCTGCTGGCGCGGGCCGGAACCCGACCGCCCTCCGACGAGGTCCGCGCGTCGCTGGCGGCGGTGCAGGCGGCACGCGCCGCCGCGGAGTCTCGTTTGCAGCGCGACTCGCTTCGCGTGCGCGTGCTGACCATGGCGCTGCTCGGCGTGGTCGCCATCGGGACGTTCGCGCTGGCGGGGCACCTGCGGTCGCGCCATCGCGCGGCGGCGGCGGCGCGCGCGGCAGCGGCGGCGGTCCTGCCAGCGCTGCCCGCGCCGTCGTTCCCGCTGACCATCGATTCGTCGGCCGTCGGGCTCCCTGCCGGCGTCGCCGAGGCGGCCCGTGCCGGAGCGACGGCTCCGGGGGGCGGCGGGGACGACCTGGCGGCGGTGACGCCGGCGGAGAGCGGCGCGCGCGACGCGACGCTTGCGGCTTGCCGCGAAGCGTACGACCGGCATCGCTGGCGCGCGGCGGTCGACGCTTGCGCGAGCGCCTTCGAGATGTCGCCCCGCGATGCCGCCGTGGCCATGAAGGTGGCGCAGGCGCAGCATGCGCGCGCCCACTACGCCGACGCGGGCGACTGGGCGCGCCGGGCGCTGGCGCTCGAGGACGCCGATCCCGAGGCCTATGTCATCCTGGCGCACGCCGAGCGGCGGGCCGGACATCCCGCGGCCGTGCGCAACGCCTATCACCAGTACTTGCTGCTGGCGCCCCGAGGCTGGCACGCGTCCGAGGCGCGCGCCGCGCTGCGAGGGGGGCGGGCCAGCGCCCGGGCTCGATCCTCGGGGCACGCCGTCAGCTCGCGCTCGGTCGAGGCGAGGCAGCCGCTGGCGGAGGAGACTCCGGTCCGGGACTGAGTCGATAGGGCCTCGGATCTCGGGCTTCGGACTCACGGGCCAGATTGCTTCCGGAGTCGCATCCAGAGTCCGAATCCGAAGCCTGAGGCCCGAGGTCCGAGGCCTGTGAACCGAAAGCTTCACGACCTCTGAGGGCCAGGGTTCGCCGCGGCGCGGGAGGATCGGCAGCGCGGAGGTCGCCGGGGCCCCGCGCAGATAGTTTGACCCTTCGGCTGGCGCCCGCGAGACACTTCCGGGTGACGTGTCCCCGCCTCTCGAACCGGTGAGCGCGATCGAGGATCGCGGTCAGGCGCCCATCGGCGATGGGGCCGATCCGGTCGCGGCCTTGATCGATCCCGCGTTGCAGGGCGATGCCGCGGCGATGCGCTCGTTGCTGGGAGCGCTGGCGCCGGTGGTGATGCGGTCCGCGCGGCGGTTGCTCGGCCGCGGGCACCCGGACGTCGACGATGTCGCGCAGCAGGCGCTGGTCGGGGTGATCGAGCGGCTGCCCGGCTTTCGGGGCGAGAGCACGCTCGCGCACTTCGCCGAGCGCGTCGCCGTGTACCGCGCGCTGACCGCGCGGCGCGACGCGCGGTTCCGGCGGCGACTGGTGTCGGAGGCAGCCGATCCCGCCAGCGCCGAGCCTCCGGCGTCGCCGTTCACGATCGCGGCGTCGCGCGCGCGCCTGGGGCTGCTTCGCGAAGCGCTGGACACGCTGTCGTCGCCGCAGGCGGAGGCGCTGGCGCTGCATTTCCTCTTCGACCGCACGATCGCCGAGATCGCGGCGATGACCGGCGCTGCCGAGGAGACCGTGCGCAGTCGGTTACGTCTCGGCAAGCAGGCCCTGCGCGCCAAGATCGAGAAGGATGGTCGTTTCCGCGCCCTGCGCGAGAGCGCGGCCGACAACCCAGTCGAGCCGGTGGCCGGCGAGGACGGATCATGAGCGCCTCAGAGTGCCCGGAAGATCTGCTGGTCCGCGAACGGCGGGGCGGCCTCGGCCCCGTCGAGCGGCGCGCGCTGGCGCAGCACGCGGCGACCTGCGAGCTCTGCAGCCTCTCGCGCGCCATCGGTCGCGGCATCGGCGCGGCGGCCGCCGAAGAGACCGGCGACGAGACGGACGGCGAGACCGGCAACCAGGCCAGCAACCAAGCGGGCAACCAAGGTGGCAACGACGATCAGGCGCGGCTGGCGCTCATCGTGGCGCGCACCATGCTGATGCGTGGAAAAGTCGTGCGGAACGGGAATTCGGCGCGCGCCGATTCGCCGGCCGCGCCGGCGCCGTCATCGGCCGACGTCGACGTCGCACCGCGAGCGATGCCGCGCCGGCGTCGCGGGGCGAGCTCGCCGCGCCGGTTCGCGGTCGCCGCCGCGCTCTTGTTGCTGGCCGGCTCGGCGAGCGCCGCCTTGTGGCGGTGGTCGGCCTGGACCACCCTGCAGACGCGGATCCAGGAGCGCGCGGCATCGACGGGCGCGCGAACCGCGGGGTCGCGGCGTCGCGCGGCGAGCGCCGTCGCGCCCGCGCCCGCGCCCGCCGAGGAGGCGCCCGCGATCGGCGAGCCGCCGCCGGTAGAGCCACCGCCCGTGCCGCTCCCCGAATCGGCGGTCGCGCCGTCGCCGGCTCCCGCCGTTCGGGCAGTCCCGTCGCTGGTCGCGCCGCCGCCTTCGCGGGCGCCGGTCAGGACCGTCGCGGCCGCTCGCCGCGCGGCCGTCGAGCTCGACGCGCGCCAGCTCTTCGTGGCCGCCGGCCAGGCACGCCGCGCGGGCGACTTCGTCGCCGCGGCGCGGATCTACCGGGAGTTGCAGGCACGGTACCCGGGCTCGCCCGAGGCGACGCTGTCGTTTCTCTCGCTCGGCGATCTGTCGCTGTCCCAGGGCAGGCCGTCGCAGGCGCTGGTGCAATTCGATGCCTATCTCGCGAGCGGCGACACGATGATGGCGGAAGAGGCGCTGGTGGGGCGCGCCCGCGTGCTGGCTCGACTGGGACGCACCGAGGATGAACGCGCGGCCTGGCGCGCGTTGCTCTCGCGCTTCCCGCAGTCGGACTATCGCTGGCGCGCGCAGCAGCGTCTCGATCGCGCCGGCGACGCGCCTTGAGTTTTTCTGACCTCCTTCCCTCGCGCGGCGAGACTGAGAAGGCATGGATGGTCGGCGCGTGGCTCCCGGGTGGGTGACGAATGCGGTGACGGTGCTCGCGGCTCTCTACGCCGCCAGCTTTCTGGTTTGCGTCGCGATCCGGCTGACGTTCGGCTTCGAGCTTTCGTGGATGGAGTCGGGCATGCAGGCGATGACGGCGCGCCTCGACGCGCATCAGTCGATCTACGCCGCGCCGTCGCCGTCATACGTTCCATTCATCTATCCACCGCTCTACTACGTCGCGGCGCACGCGATCGAGCGCGCGGCGCCCGCGTTGGTGGGGGCGGTCGCCATGCGCTTGCTGTCGCTGGCGTCGACGCTGGGCACGCTGCTCGTTCTCTGGCTCGCTCTCGGTAAGCGCGCGGTCTCTCTGAGATGGCGGCTGCTGCTGGTGGCGCTGTTCCTGTCGTTCTACGGGCGGTTCGACTTCTGGCACGACACCAGTCGCGTCGACAGCCTGTTCGTGCTGCTGCTGTTCGCTTCGTTCGCGTTGCTGCTCGAGGGGCGCAGCATCCGCAGCGCGGTGCTGGCGGGCTTTGCCGGCGGCCTGGCGATCCTGACCAAGCAACCCGCGGTGCCGTTGCTGCTGGCCTGCGGCGCGGTCGTCGCGTTCACCGCCGGCGATCCGCGGCGCGTCCTGGCGATGGTCGGTGTCGCCGGCGCGTGCGCGGTCGCCGGGCTGGCGGCGCTCGGCGAGATCGGCAATCCCTGGTTCTACTACTACGTCGTCACTGTTCCTTCGGTGCACCCCTGGCTTCCGCGCCACTTGCTGGGCGGCGTGGTGTTCGTGCTGCTCACCATGCCGCTCTTCCTGCTCGCGGTGGGCCGGTTGCTGCGCGAGCGCGCCGCGATGATGTCGCTGCGGCCCACGCCGGCGAGCGTGCCGCAGCGCTGGGCGCTGGCGTTCGTCGTGACCGCTGCGATCATGTCGGTGCTCCACCTCAAACAAGGCGCGAGCATGAACTTCTTTCAGCCGCTCGTGCCGATCGGGATCATGGCGGTGGCGCCGTTCCTGGCGCAGCTCGGTTCGCGGCGCGCCGAGGCGCTGCTGCTCGCGCAGTTTCTGGTTCTCGTCTACAACCCGCTGGCGGCGATTCCGACGGCGCGCGACTGGCAGGCCGGCTTCGAGCTGCTGGGCACGGTGCGCGGGGTTCCGGGCGACGTGTTCTTGCCGCAGTTTCCGTCTTACCTGGCCCAGGCCGGCAAGGCGCCGGTGGCGCACGCCGTGGCGGTGTGCGACGTCGCGGATCTCCGGCCCGACCTGATGCGCGCGATCGACGACGAGGTCAACCGCGGGCGCTTCGCGGCGGCGATCTCCTGGCCCCGCGACGGGTATGATAGCGACAGCTGCCACCTGGACGTCGTCGAGCCGCGTTTCCGCAGCGCGGGTGCGGTCCCGGCGGGCGGCGAGTTCTTTTCCCGCGGCCAGGGGCGCCACTTGGGCGGGGTGTATCGGTACGTCGGCGCGGGCGACGAGCATGCACCCGGTGGGCATTCGTGACGCCGGCGCGACACTAGTGTCCTGTCTCAGAAATCCGCCCGCATTCGGGCGCGACTGCGGCCCGCTCGCTTCGTTGCTCGTCGCTTACATACGTCCAGTATGCGCGCTCCTCGCGCCTCGCGATCGGGCCGCATTCACGCCCTCGGTGCCACGGCGGACTTCTGAGACAGGACACTAGAGCCACCAGAGCTCGAGGGTCAGGCCGGGGTGCCATGTCGAAGAGCCGTCTGTGCCGGCGAACGTTTGTTGGCCGAGAATATTCTCCACCAGGGCCAGGATGTTCGCGTGCTCGAAGGAAAGGGTGAGCGAGGAACGGACTCCGAACCGGTCGGTGGGGCCGAAGCGAACGCCAAGGTGAAGAATCGAGGTCGCGGGGCCGTCCGCCAAGGAGCCATATCGCAGCCAGTCCCAGCCGGCGCCGGCGTCGACCTGCAGCCAGGGAACCTGCGGGACGGTCGCGCCGACGCCCGCGAGCAGCGAGGCCGTATAGGTCGGGGACGGCGCCTGATAGGAGTGGGGCAAGAAATCCATCACCGAGACCCACACGCGGGGCCGAAAAGCGAGAGGCCTCCATTCGACGGATCCAACGGCGCCCGGCGCATAGGCGAACTGGGAGTCGATACGCGCCATCTGCAGCGCGGCGCCGAGGTGGAACCGCAGCGGGTGTCGCTTATCGCTGTCGGCGGACGCGGGTAGGCTGGGCGCTGGAGGTAGAGGTAGCGCCAGGGCGACGGGTGGCGGGGACGGAGGGACGGTCGCGGTGCTTTGAAATCGACGGTTTGCTGGGCTTCGGCGCGGCCGAGGCTGCCGGGGCGCGCCTCGAGCAGCACGGTGACTGCGGCGCGCAACGTCTGTCCGACGCGTTCGCGATCGAGCTCGGTCATCGGCCAGGAGATCGTGATGTCGCGGAACACGAATTGCGCCCGGCCGGCGCCGGCGGCGCGGATGTGGACGAGGGGGCTCTGGACGACGACCCACGCGGTCGGATGGTTTGCGTCGGGGAGCTCGAGGTCGAAGAGATCGCCCGCACGAAAACGTTCGGCGCGACCGACCTGGATCCGGCGGTCGGGCTGGAGAGGCGGATTGCCCAGGATGTCCCGGAGCTGGTCCGGCAGATCGCCGAGACCGTCATCGGCTCCGACGACGATCAGGTAGAGGTCGGACGAGGCCGCCGGCGCGGCCATCGCCGCCGCCGGGACGAGGACAGCCGCGAATGCCGCCAACGCCGCGCACGTCCTGGCGCGCGTCGCCGCCACGGAACGCTCGCCGCCGGTGCGATACCGGCGGAACGATCGTCCTGCCACTCCGAAGAGGAGCCAAGAAGGGAGCCAACTCACCTGGTCTGTCTCTCTGTCTCTCGTGACCAGGCTCGCGGGTCAATCAAATCGACCGGCGGCCGGTGGCGGTGCGGTTCTATGCGAGGGAACCATCCCTGACTTGAGAATTCGCCGATCGCGCGTCAGCAGCGGCACGGTGTACGGACGACGTCGGCGTTGTTTAGATCGAGGTTCAGGCGACCAACCTGGACGAGCTTGGCCAGCTCCCAGAGCACGATTGCAGAGACGCTCCAGGTGTTGCCGGCAGCAAACGTCGCTCGCGCGCGACAAATTATGCCCACGTTTAGTGAAAGTCATGCGAGATGTCGACGCTGCGCACGGCGCCGTCGCCGGCGGTCAGGATCTCGAAGCGATCGGCCTTGATGGACACGACGCCGTGCTGGTTCTGCACGACGCCCTCGATGACCATCGCGTTGGTGCTGACCAGCATCGCGCGGTGCCGTGCGAAGCGCTGCGGCGTGACGATGGCGTTGGCGAAGCCGGTCTCGTCCTCGAGCGTGATGAAGACGAAGCCCTTGGCGGTGCCCGGGGCGCTGGCGCACGATGACGACGCCGCCGACGCGCGCGCGCCGGCCGTCGGCGACGCGCGTCGAGGTCGGCGGCGCGCAGGATGCCGCGCCGGTCGAGCTCGGCGCGCACCAGCGACATCGGGTGCGGGCCGGTCGATCATGCCGGTGCCGCGGAAGTCGGCGATGAGCTCCTCGGCGTCGGTCATCTCGGGCAGCGGCGCCTCTTGCGCGATGCGGCGGTCTCGGCGCGCGCGAAAGAGCGCGCCCGAGCGCCCGAGCGCCTCGACCTGCCACAGCGCCTGGCGCCGCGTCTGCGTGCGCGGTCGAGCGCCGCGAGCGCGCCGATCTCGGCCAGCGTCGCCATCTCGGCGGAGCTCGGCATCACGCGCGTCTGGAAGTCGACCAGCGACGCGAACGGCCGCGCGCGCGTGCGCTCGGCCTCGATGCGGCGTGCCGACGTCCTCGTGCAGCCCCGAGACGTAGTTGAGACCCAGGCGGATCGCGAACGCGTCGCCGCGCCGGCTCGAGATCGCACAGCCAGCCCGAGCGCGTGACGTCGATGGGGCGCATCTCGACGCCGTGGCGGGCGGCGTCGGTCACCAGCGTCGCCGGGTGATAGAAGCCCATCGGGTCAGTTGTTGAGCAGCGCGCAGGCGAACGCCGCCGGATGGTGCGCCTTCAGATACGCCGACGCGTAGGCGAGCAGCGCGAACGACGCCGCGTGCGACTCGGGGAAGCCGTAGAGCGCGAACGACTTGATCCCCTGCACGATCTCGTCCTGCGCCGCGCCCGACGATGCCGTGCGCGTTCATGCCGGCGCGCAGGTCGATCTCGATGTCGTTCATGCGCTGCTGCGAGCGCTTGAAGCCCATCGCGCGCCGCAGCTCGTCGGCCTGGCCGCCCGAGAAGCCGGCCGCCACCATGGCGATGCGGATGAGCTGCTCTTGAAACAGCGGCACGCCCAGCGTGCGCTTCAGGATCGGCTCCAGCGACGGGTGCGGGTAGACGACCGGTTCGAAGCCCGCGCGCCGCATGAGATAGGGGTTCAGCATCTTGCCGACGATCGGCCCGGGGCGGATGATCGCGACCTCGACGACGAGGTCGTAGAAGCGCTCGGGCTTCATGCGCGGCAGCGTCGCCATCTGCGCGCGCGACTCGACCTGGAACACGCCGACGGTGTCCGCGGCGCGCAGCATGGCGTAGGTCTGCGGGTCGCTCGGCGGCAGGCGCGCCGTAGTCGATGTCGACGCCTTCGTGGCGCTGGATCAGCGGCACCGACGTCCTCCAGCACCGCCATCATGCCCAGACCCGAGCAGGTCGACCTTGACGATGCCGAGGTCGGCGCAGTCGTCCTTGTCCCACTGGACGATCACCCGCCCCGGCATGCTCGCCGGCTCGAGCGGCACGACCTCGTCGAGGCGATTGGCGGCGATCACCATGCCGCCCGAGTGCTGGCCGAGGTGGCGCGGCAGGTTGATCATCGACGTCGCGAGCTCGGCCGAGCAGCTGCGTGCGCCGATCGGTCGCGCGGGAAGCCGGCCTCGCGATGAAGGTCGCGAGCGGCGTGCCGTCGTCCATCGATCCAGCCGGGCAGGTGCTTCGAGATGCGCGCGAGCTGCTCCTCGGAGAAGCCGAGCGCGCGGCCGATGTCGCGCACCGCCATGCGCGGGCGATAGGTGATCACGTTCGCGGTCATGGCGGCGCCGCGCGCGCCGTACTTCGCGTAGACGTGCTGGATCACCTGCTCGCGGCGATCGCCCGACGGCAGATCGAGATCGATGTCGGGCATGCGGTCGGCGACGTTGCTCGCGCTCTGCACGCGCTCCTCGGACAGGAAGCGCTCGAAGAGCAGCTCCATGCGCCACCGGATCGACGGCGGTGATGCCGAGGACGTAGCAGATCGGCCGAGTTCGCCGCCGAGCCGCGCCCCTGGATCATGATGCCGCTGCGCGCGCGCGTACTCGACGATGTCCCACACGACGAGGAAGTAGCCGGCGAGGTCGAGCTTGCCGATGATCGCCGAGCTCGCGCGCGATCTGCGCGCGCACCTTGGGCAGCAGGCGCGTCGCGCGGGATCGTCGTCGGGGTAGCGGCGCGCGACGCCGAGCCAGGTCATCTTCTCGAGGTAGCTCTGCTGCGGTCTCGCCGGGCGGGACCGGGATAGCTCGGGAAGGTGTAGCCGAGGTCGGCGAGCGTGAAGGCGCAGCGCTCGGCGATGGCGCGTGACGCGCGCAGCGCCGCCGGGCAGATCGCGCGAAGAGCGCGCCATCTCGGCGGGCGACTTGAGCCAGCGCTCGCGCGTTGGGCGGCAGGCGGCGGCCGATCTCGTCGACGGTGGCGCGGTCGCGCGCGCAGGTGAGCACGTCGTAGACCGCGCCCCTGCGCCGGCGTGGCGTAGCGGACGTCGTTGGTGGCGACGACGCCGATGCCGGTGCGCGCCGGCCTGCGCTTCGGCGGCGCGCGCGCGGTGCGCCTCGGCGGCGTCGAGGTGGCGCTGCGTCTCGAGGAAGACGTTGCGTGCGCCGAACGCGTCGATCAGCGCCGGGCAGATCGGCGCGCGGCGCCGCGCCCGCGAGCGCGATCAGCCCGGCCGCGTGCTCGGCGAGCAGCGCGGCGTCGCGGCCGGCTCGTCGTCCTTGGCGATGCCTTCCTTCATGCGCGCGTGAGCAGCCGGCAGAGGTTGCGGTAGCCGTGCGCGATCCTCGACGAGCAAGAGCAGCGGCGGCCGCGCCGTCGGAGCGTGACCTCGGCGCCGACGATCGGCCGCACGCCGGCCTGCGCGCCGCGGCGAAGAAGCGCGGCGCGCCCGTAGAGCCCGTTGCGATCGGCGAGCGCGAGCGTGTCGTGATCCGCTGCGCGCCGCCGCCGCCGACCAGCTCCTCCGGCAGCGACGCGCCGTCGAGAAAGCTGAACGCCGACCGGCAGCGCAGCTCGACGTAGTCGGACGCGCTCGCGGCGCCAGCTCAGTCGTAGTACCCGTCGAGGAACCAGCCGCCTCGCTGCTGCGAATCCTGGTGCAGCCGTAGACCGCGCCGTCGGAGGCGTGGACGTCCCAGTAGTCGCGCGCGAAGTCGCCGTCCTCCTCCGGCGGGGCGCCACCATTCGCCGCGACATCCGGTAGGGGCCGGCGGCGACGAGCACGCGCGCCGTCGTCTCGCTCCCGCGCAGCGCCGTCGGCCCGTCGCGGCCCATCAGCACCTCGATCTCCTGGGCGGGCCGGAAGCGCCGCACCGCCAGCGCGCTGCGCGCCGCCGGCGCGGGCGCGCGGCGGCGCGACGGCGACGGAGTAGGGCGCGACCGCGATCGCCTCCTCGCGCCAGGTGTCGGGCGCGGGCGCGCCGACGTTCTCGGGGCCGACCAGCGCCGCCAGCCGCGCCAGCGTCGCCGCGAGGCGATCGGGCGCCGGCCCCGCCGGGCGCAGGAAATCGAGCTGCGTCGAGCGCACGCGCGCCGGCAGCGCGACGAGGCGCGCGCCGACGACGCCGGCGTCGGGCGGCCGGCGCGCGAGATCGAGCCGCACCAGCTCGAGCAGCGTCGCCGGCTCGCGCGTGGGCGCGGCGATGAGGATCTCGCGCACGTCGAGCCCGCGCGGATCCAGCGCGAGCCGCAGCGTGATCCCCGCGCACGCCAGGCTCCGGCAGGCGAGCCGCGCCAGCGCGCGATCGACGAGGCCGCGCAGCACGAACGCCAGCGGCTCGAGCTCGTAGATCGCGTAGTCGAGCTCGATCTCCTCCTCCAGCGCGTCGGCGGGCAGCTGCGGCACGAACGGCTCGTCGTCGGCGCCGGTCGCCAGCCGGTGCACGCGCGCGCCCGCGGGCGCCGAGACGCAGTGCCACCTCGGCGGCCGGCAGCATCGCCAGCGCGCCCACGTGGCGATGCCCCAGCGCTTGAGCGCGGCGCCGCATCGCTCGTGGAGGGAGCCGCGTCGCCTCCGCCGCTGCGCGCCCGGGCTTTGGTTTTTCGCCGGCGTCCGTTCATCCTGGAGCACGCCGACCGGCAGCGGCGCGAGAAAGCCGCGCTCGCCGCCGCGCGGGACGACCGCCAGCTCGCGCGCGCGCGTCGCCACGCGCGCGATCCCCTTGACGACGCGATCGCGACGCGCACGCCCAGCCCCAACCGCGCGGCGCGCGCCTGGATCGCCTGCGCGATCGCCGCCTCGCCCTCGGGGTAGAGGCGCTCGAGATCGCCGATCTCGAAGAAGATCCGCCCTTGCGCCACGCTGCCGGTGTCGATGCGCGGCGCGAACGCGAACCCCAGGTCGCCGAGCGCTGCCTGCGCGGTGGCGACGTCGGCCGGCGTGGCGCAGGCCTTGCGCAACGTCGGGCAGGCGGCGCTCGCCTGCGCGCCGGTCATCCCGTTGCGCACGCCGCCCCGGCGCGCTTCCTCGGTCGCGGCGATCACCCGCGCATGCGGGCTCTGCGGCGCGTAATCGAAGAGCGCGATCGCGTAGCCGCGCGATTCGGGCTCGCGGCGCAGCACCGACTGCAAAGCCAATTGCGGAACGAATACACAAGCGAGGCGCAACTCGATGCTCCACTGCGACTAGCGCGGAACCCGGGGTTCCCATGGCTGCCCGCGATCCGCCTTGACGATCAGGTTGGTGCGCGCCGGCGCGACGTCGTTGGTGCGGCGGTGGCGCCGTACCTCGACCGCGGTCTGGATCGCCGCCAGCAGCGGCGGCCCGGCGCCGTCGAACAGCGGCCGGCCCGCGAGCAGATCGATCGCGCTCGCCGCGAACGCGCCGACGATCCGCCGCGGCGCCGCGACGATCACCGCCGTGCGCTGCCGCTCGGCCGCGTGCTTGAGCCGCACCCAGGCTGCGCTGGGGATGCGCGCGTTCTCCTCGCCGAGGTCGAGCGCCACCAGCCGAAGCCGCCCGCGCCGATCAGGAGATCGGTGGCGCGCAACGCCTGCCGCCCGCCGGCGCGCACCCAGAGCAGCTGACCAGCGGCACGCCCGCCGCCGCGGCGCCGCGCGGGTCGAGCATGCCGTCGGTGTCGATCAGCGCCGTCGCATGCCCCGCGCCGAGCGACGCCGCCAGCGACGCCAGCAACACCGACGTGCGCCCCGACGATCGCCGCCCGCAGAGCTCGCTCAGCGCGCCGCGCGGCCACCCGCCGCCGAGCAGTCGATCAATCGCGCCGACGCCGGTCGGGCAGTGCCCCTGCCGATCGGCGAGCCGTTCGGCCGTGACGAGCTGCGCCACCAGCTCCGGTTCGAATCCATGGGCTGCTCGCGACACGTCCTCATGGTGTAGCTAAACACTTGTTCAGGTCAATAGGCCGAGTCGTCTTGCTGACGCAAGTCAGCGTAAGCGCCTACCTATTCGTACGCGCCGATGCTGGGGTTGGTTGGGCTGCGAGCCTTGCCGTCGAAGTCGGTGATGGGCGCGCCATTCGGCGCGCCGGCGCCGATGCACATCGAGCCGGTGCGGAGGTGCAGATCGGTGGCGGAGACGAACATCGGGTCAGCGCTGATGTTGTTGTTGCTGGTCGTGATGTCGGGGACGCCGTTGACCGTTCCTATCGCGGTTTTGGGCGTCGTCCCTTCGTCCCAGTACAGCGTGCCCGACGGATCGAGATCGTTGTTCAGGAACCGGCGCGGGTCGGTCGTCGCGCGCGTCTCGGAGAAGTCGGTACGGGCGCCGGGGCCGGTGGTGGCGGCGAGGATGCACGCGCCGCCGCGCAGGATGTTGTTGCGAACCAGCCCCTTGGGCGCCACCGGCGCCGCGATGCTCCCGACGCCGAGCTCGACCGCGGTGCTCGTGCAGACGCCGAGGCCGTTGCCGCCGCCGTCGATCGTGTTCGAATCGATGTCGATCTCGTTCGGATCGTTGTTGGCGAGGACGCGCAAGCCGATGTTGAGCGGCGTGACGGTCGGGGCTGCCGTGCATGCTCCGGCGCTGATCAGGTTGTTCTGGACGCGAGCCGAGGCGTCGTCGGCCAGGATCCCGATGGCCGACGCATCCCCGCATCCACCGCTGATCTGATTTTGCTCGACCATGCCTGCGGCGTTGCGCAGCCAGACGCCGACGACGTCGTGGCCCGAGACACCGCTCACCAGGTTGTCGGCGACGCGGTTGCACGAATTGTCCTTGCACGCGACGCCGGCCGACAGCGCCGGGTGGACGGTGCTCGACGAGCCTTTGATGTTCTCGATTGCCCAGCACCGCGCACAGGCTCGGTTTGTTTGCGGCGTTGGCCTCGCACGAGATGCCGTCGGACTCGAGCGTGGTGGTGTCGCCGCCGCCCGCGATCGCCACATTGCCGTCGATCACCGGCTTGCAGGTGCCCCGGGCGAGGATGCCGGCGGCGCGCACCGGTCCCTGGCCCTGGATCAGCTCGTTGCGGACGATCCAGGGTGCGCTGTTGTTGCAGTCCTCGGCCAGGATGCCCAGCGAGCTGGTGGCGCCGGCGGAGGCGGAGATCGACGAGCCGTGGATCACCGTGCCCGTGGCGTCGCCGATGATGTGGATGCCGATCGCCTGCGTCCCCTGCGCGCCGCAGATCGTGCTGGTCTCGACCGACGCGCCCGGCGACGTGTCGAGGAGCACGGCGCCGCTGATGCCGGTAGTCGCCGCGCCGACCCGTCCACCGATGCCGAGCGACGGCGTCACGCTGCAGTCGCTGGTGCAGCGGCCGGTGGCGTTGTTGATGGTCGCGCAGTTCTCATGGATCGTCGGCGTGGAGTCGCGCGACCACACGCCGTAGGCATCGGTGGTGCCGGCGCCGCCGAAGAGCAGGCAGTGGGTGATGACCGCCTGCGCCGCCGCCAAACATGTACACGCCGTAGGTGTGCATCGCGCTGGGCGCGTCGGTGACGACCAGGTTCGAGAGCCGCACCTGCTTGGCGCCGTCGATGGTCACGGCGGCGATCATGTTCGCGGTGCCGCCGCTGATGTTGCGCGTGAGCACGAAGCCGTCGAGCGCGGTGGGCTGGCTGATCGACGGCGGGAAACGAACACCGCCCGCCTCGCGCAGCTCGATGGTCGCGGTCGGATCGGGCGCGCTGGCAGCGAGCGGGCAGCGAGTCCAAGTGGTCGATTCGTAGCTTCCGTACAGCGACACGCCGTCCGCCATCTGGAAGAGCGACAGCGGCGGGCTCGAGCCATCGCCCACCGTGTAAGTCGCGCGGTCCTGGCACGTGGCACCGCCGGCGACGCACACCGCCTTCGGACTCGTCGCCGTCGACAGGAGAGCGCCGGCAATCCCGGCCGGGATCGTCCGGAGAGGGAAACCGGTGCTGCCGTCACCGCCGTCGTCGCCATTGGGCGAGACGTGAATGCAGTCGGTGATCCGGGTCGCGCAGTTCTGGTCGACCAACCCGTCGCAGTCGTCGTCCTTCTCGTCGCAGGTCGTGTCGTCGCCCGAGGTGCTGGGGAAAGCCATGCAAGGTTCGAGCACGCCGGTGCTGCAAACCTGGACCGTGTTCTTGCAAAGGCCCTGGCCGCAAGTGAACGTCGACACGGGAAAGTTGTCGTCGCTCATGCCGTTGCAGTCGTCGTCCTGGCCGTTGCAGGCCTCGCCGCTCGGCACCACCTGGCCGCTGCAGGTCGACCAGACGCCCGCCGTGCAGCTCTGCGAGCCGGTGTGGCAGGTGCCTGTCACGGCGCCCGCCGAGCAGTTCCGGACGTCGTGGGTGCCCTGGATCGTTGGGTCTGTGTCGTCGCAATCCAGGCCGGCGCAGCCGCTGCCCACGCCGTATCCGTCGCCGTCGGCGTCGATGCAATTGGGGCAATTGAGAACGCAGGCGCCGGCGCGACACACCCAGGTGCCGCATACCGGGGCGCTGCGCGCCGTGCACTGGTCCGCGGTGACGCAAACGAAGCTGCCGCCGTCGCCGCCGTCGCCGACATCCATTTTTGTGTCGGCTTTGACGTCGGTCTTCGTGTCGGTGCTGCCGGTGTCGGGCGCGCGATTGGCGGTGGCGTCCGGTTTTCTGTCAATCGCCGTGTCGGCGGCGGCGTCGCCTGTCGCCGCCACGTCGTCCGCGGCGCCGTCGTACGGCCCGAGATACGCCGGGTTCGGGCGCGTGCAGCCGGCGCCCCACGCCAGGACAACCAGCGCGCTCAGCGCGAGCCGAGGACGACAACCCTGACTGGCATGAGTGCGCATGATGTTGGCCGTAAGCAAAGTCGTATCATCGTATCAGACAAGTCGGTGTCGGCGCAGTCATTGAACATCGTGTACTATCGCAGGACGATGCGCATGAACTGGCCCGCCGGCCGCAGTGCCGGTGTCGTCTCGGTCCTGTTGCTGGCGCTCGGCGCAACGCCGGCGCACGCGGCGCCGGAGCGCGGCGCGGTCGGCCGCCAGCGGGTCGCGGTGGCCCACCTCGATTTCGACGGCAATGTCGCCGAGGCGGCGCGCGATCTCTTCGAGAGCCGCGTCGTCGAGGGGCTCGCGGCGGCTCAATTCGAGGTGTTCTCGAGTGCGGCGGTGTCGCAGAAGCTGAGCACGGACGGCCGGCGGTTGGTCAATTGCCGCGACGGCGGCTGCTATCCGGAGCTGGCTCGCACGCTGGGCGTCAACTACCTGGTCGTGGCTCGCGTGTCCGAGAGCAACAAGAACTACGAGATCAGCCTGGAGATCATCAACGGACGGACCGGCGGCGTGATCGGGACCAACCGCGAGCGTTGCGAGATCTGTGGCGTCGACGAGGCTGGCGAGAAGATGGCGCTGGCGGCGGGCTCGCTGCGCGCGCGGCTCGAGGCGCTGGTCACGGCCCCCGCGCGGTTCATCATCCGGTCGCGTCCGGCCGGCGTGGCGCTCGCGATCGACGGCGCGCCGGCGGGCCGCACTCCGATCGACCGCGAGCTGGCCGGCGGCGCACACAAGCTGGAGCTGGCCGCGCCCGGCTACGATCGCCTCGACCGCACGGTCACGGTGGTGGCGGGCGTCGACGAGACGATCGATCTCGAGCTCGTGCCGATCCCGCTGAAGTTCCCCTTCCGCAAGGTCGGGTGGGCGGCGCTGGTCGTGGGCGTCGCGGCGGTAGCCGCCGGGATCTGGGCGGTTGCCGCCGACGGCAACGAGGTGGCGTGCCCGAACGGCCCGCACGACCAGCTCGGCCATTGCCCGACGGTGCGCAGCACGCGCACGCTGGGCGCGGCGTTGATTGGCGCCGGCGCCGCCTCGGCGACCCTGGGCGGCGCGTGGATCTACATCGCCGGAGGCATGCCGGGCGTCGCCGGCCCCTCGGAGCGCGCCGACCTGCGCAACGCGCGCGGCGGCACGCTGCTGGTCGGCGGCAGCTTCTGAACCCTCCAGCAGCGCCGAGCCTAGTGGCCGTGCGCGTGGGCGAAGTGGTGCCAGAGCAGGTAAAAGAGGCCAACTTGGCTCAGGATCGGCACGACCGCGACGAGCGCGATGTATCGCGCCAGGTGCATCGCGCGCCGCCATCGCGCGGGCGGGCGCAGGCGATCCGCGATGCCCGACACCACGACGCGCGCCGGGGCGTCGAGATCGGCGCGCAGCGCGGCCGCGCTGGGATAGCGCTCGGTCGGGTTGCGGCGCAGGGCTCGCAGCACGATCTCCTCGGCTTCCGGTGAGACGCGCGGGTTCAGGCTCCGCAGCCGCGGCGGGTCCCCGATCAATCGCGCGCTGGCGACGCGGAAGGGATCGTCGCCGGGAAACGGCTGCTGGCCGGTGAGCATCTCGTAGAGGATCGCGCCGACGCCGTAGATGTCGACGCTCTTGCGGCCGCGCTTGTGTCGGATCTGTTCGGGCGCGACGTAGCCCGACGAGCCGATCGCGGGGAAGCTGCCGAGCCAGCTGAACCGGCGCGTGATCGCCGCGTGCGCCAGGCCGAAGTCGATGAGCCGGATCGAGCCGTCCGGGCACAGCATCACATTGGTCGGCTTCAGGTCGTAGTGGACGAACTGGTGCTCGTGCACGTGATCGATCGCGGCGCAGAGCTGGCTCCCGATCGCCAGCGCCTGCATTTCGGGCAGCGCCCCGTGCGCGGCGATGTGGTCGGCCAGCGTCGGTCCGGGGACGAACTCGGTCGCCACGTACGAACGCCGCGCGCTGGCGTCGAGCGCCAGATACTTGAGCACGAACGGGTGGTCGAGCCGGCGGCCGATCTCCTCCTCGCGCTGGAACAGCGACCATGTCCCGACGCCGCTCGAGAAGATCGGCAGGGGCACCTTCACGACGACGGGCGCGTGACCGTTCTCCAGGTCGCGCGCCTTGAAGACGGTCGACATGCCACCGCGCGCGAGCTCCTCGATCAGAAAGAAGCGGCCGTCCAGCGTCTGTCCGGGGGCGATCCTGCCAGCGGGCATTTCAGCGATCATGGCGACCGCTGCCTATCGCAATAACGGTACCAGCCGTGACGCCGCACTGTTCGGGCGCCACCGCACGCCGCGTCCTGCAAACTGCACGATCGCGGCCGGCGCGGCCGCGCAATCATGCGATCCGGGCTACGGCGCGCGGTCTCCCGGCAGCGGCGGCAGCGGATCCAGCGCGCGATCGTTCGGGTCGAACTTGAAGCCGTGGCTCGGCCCGCCGAGCCCAGCGCCCATCTGCTGCTTGATGCGCGGCACGGCGATCGCAGCGGCGATCCCGGCCGCGACGATCAGGATCAGGATCGCCGATTGCGGCCCGCCGGAAGCGAAGCCGAACAGCGGCGCCAGCAGGTAGGAGAACGGGTTGCGGCCCACGCGCTCGAACGTGCCCTGTCCTTGCCAGGCGCGCATCGCCGCCACGCGCTTGGTCAGGTAGGGGTGGCTGGCGTTGAGCTCGAAGACCGCCATCCAGAAGCGCCCGCTCTCGCGGCGCTGATCGACGTACGCGTCGAGGTCCATCTTGCGCGCGGCGCGCGGGCCGGCCGCCAGGATCGCCAGCGCGCGCGACGAGACCGCGAGATCGCCGGTGACCGAGTGGCCGCAGCGATCACAGGTGTACTCGCAGGCGCGCGAGTAGGCGGGGCCGAGCCAGGGCATGATGCGCGCCGGTAACAGGAACAGGCGCGTCGCCAGGTGTCCCGCCGCCAGGTGACCGAGCTCGTGGCCGATCACGAAGTCGAGCTCGTTGGGCCTGCCGGTCCCGTCGTCGGTGTCGCTGGCCTCGAGCAGGTCGGAGTAGATGATGATGAAGCGGCGGCTCAGGATCTTGGTGGCGAACGCGTTGAGCAGGCCGCCGGCTTGCAGCACGTACGCCTCGGGGATGCGATCCATCCCCAGCTTGTGGGCGGCGGCCTCGATCCGGCGCATCAGATCGGGAAGCTGGCGCGGTCCGACGCGCACGCCGTTGCCGATGACGTGCGCCATGAACAGGCAATGAACGACGAGCGCGAACAGACCGAGGATCGCGCCGTAGATGATCCCGGCGATCGAGATCAGCAATGCCAGCCAGACAATCGACGAGAAGATCGCCGCCATGGTGAACAGCGTGCGTTCGCGGGGAGTACGTAGATCTCGTGCCAACATGCGGGTCTCCTTTCGTCGAGCGATCAGTGACCGAGCTTGGTTTGCACGCGTTCGAGGCGGCTCTTGATACCGTCGTCCTTGGGCGCCAGCGCGCGCGCCTTCTGATACGTGGCCTGCGCCTCGTCGTAGCGAAGGAGCTTGAAGTACGCGTCGCCGAGCACGACCAGGTACTTCGGCGACTGCGGCGCCAGGCGCGATGCGCGGCGCGCGTAGTCCAGCGCCTCGGCGTAGCGCGCGTGCTCGAACGCGACCTCGGCCAGGCCGCCCACGGCGATGGGGTTGGTCGAGTCGGCGCGGATCGCGCGGTTGAACGCCTCCTCGGCCTCGCCGAGCCGGCCGCGCGCCAGCGCCGCCTGGCCGAGCGCCGCCGCCTTCTGCGACGCCGCGGGATCGCGCGGCGCCACGTCGGTGTCGGCGTTGTCGCGCTTCTTCGGCTTGGGCGGCGTCAGCGCCACCGGCGGCACCGGCGCCGGCGGCGCCTCGACTGGCGGCGCAGGCGCCACCGGGGCGGGGCTGGGTGGCTTCGCGCGGTCGCGCGCCTCCAGATCCTGTGGATCCAGCTCGGAGATCAATTGATAGAGCGGCCGAGCACGGTCGAGCTGGTTCTTCGACCAGGCGTTGCCGGCCAGGTTGCGCAACCCGTCGGCCAGCGTCGCCGACTGCACGCCGCCGGTGTCGCGGTCCGCCAGGGTGCGCAGCGCCAGCCGCGCCTCGGAGACGCGGCCGTCCATCGCGGCGACGAAGACGCGCGTCGCGGCTTCCTTCGCGGGGTCGGCGCGCGGCGGCGGTGGCGGCGGCGTCCCCGGCGCGACGCGCACGCGGTTCTTGCGCTCCTCGGGCGAGAGCTCGGCCTTGGTCGCCAGGTCGGCGTCGTCGGGCTCGAACAGCAGCGCCTCCTTGAACTTGACCACCGCGAGCTCGCGCAGCCCCGCCTTGAGCAGCTCGTTGCCGATCACCGCCAGCGCCGATGCGTACGCGCGCCGCAGCGCCGCCGCGCCCGCCGACGGCCGCGCAAGATCGATCTTCGATGCCTCGAGCTCGGCGGTCTGGATGAAGTGCAGCGCCGACGAATCCGGCGGGTCGACGTACATCTGGCGGCGCGCCGCCTTGTCGGCCTCGACCAGCGCGGCCGCGACCGGCGCCGCCTCCTGGGTGTTGGTGATCTCGACGCGCACTTCCTTGACGACGACCTTGGGCTTGCGGACGCCGAGGAAGAGCGCGATCGTCGCCGCGGCCACGGCGACGAACGTCGCCGCCGCCAGCATCGCCTTGCGGCCGCGCGCGCCCGGCGCCGGCATGCGCTTCGCCAGCTTGAGCCGCCACCCCTCGTCGACGGCAGGCAGCTCGAGGTCGTCCCACGCCGTGGTCAGTCCCGCGGCGATCTGCGCCTCGCACAGCAGCGCCTCGACGGCGGCCATGGTCTGCGGCCGCGACGCCGGATCCTTCTCGAGCATGTTCATGACCACCGCTTCCAGCTCGGTGGGCACGGCAGGCGCGCGCCGGCGCAGCGGCTCGGGCTGCTCCTTGACCTGCATGGTGAGCGTCGTCAGGTGGTTCTTGCCGTGGAACGGCACCGAGCCCGAGAGCATCTCGTACGCGGTCACGCCGAGGCCGTAGATGTCGCAGCGGTTGTCGTAGCCGTGGCCCGACGCGCGCTCGGGCGCGACGTACTCGGGCGTGCCGGCGATCTCCTGCTCCTCGCCCGACAGGTGCATCAGGCCGGCGATGCCGAAGTCGACGACCTTGACCGCGTCGCCGCGCTTGCCGCGGTGGACCAGCATCACGTTGTCGGGCTTCACGTCCAGGTGGACGATGCCCTTCTCGTGGGCGGCGCCCAGCGCCTTCGCCACCTGGCGCAGGATCGCGATCGCGCGCCCCGCTTCCAGGCTGGGCGTCTCGCGCAGCACGCGCGCCAGCGAGACACCGTCCAGGTACTCCATGACGAAGAAGACGCGTCCGTCGGAGATCTCGCCGAAGTCGGTGACGTCGCAGATGTAGATGTTGGCGATGCCCGAGGCGGCGCGCGCCTCCTGCCGGAACTGCTGCAGCGTCTCGGCATCGGGCGCCAGGTCGGCGCGCAGCACCTTGATCGCGACCTTCTTTTCGAGATCGACGTGCTCGGCCGCGTAGACCGAGCCCATGCCGCCCTCGCCGATCTTCGACAGGATGCGATAGCGCGTCCCCGGGATCACCGTGCCCGGTCCCAGGTCGACCGGCGCGCCCGCCGCGCGGATGGCGCCGCTGCCGCCCGGGACGAGCGCGCCCGACGGGGCGCCCGCCTGCTTGCCCGGGACGCCGCTCGCCGGCGCGTGGCCCGGATCGTCGACGCGCGTGAGCGTGATGACCTTGCCGCCTGCGTCTCCGCTAGGGCCGGCGGCCGGCAGCTTCTCGGCGAGCTTCGCCAGCTCGCCGAGTTGCACGCGATCACCGACGCGCGCGTCGCCGAGCGTGGTGCGGACCCAGTCGCCTATTGTCGCTTGGGTCGCTTGCGCCGGCGCGCCGCTTGGCGCGAGATCGCGCAGCATCCCGGCCAGAGACGCGCGCAGCTCGTCGCAGTCGCGCGGTCGCGCCGCCGGATCCTTCGCCAGCGCCGAGCGCACCAGGTGGTCCAGCGCCTCGGGCAGCTTGGGCATGCGTGCGGGCGGCGGCGTGTTGCCCATCGGCGCCGCCGTGAGCCGCCCGGTCAGCATCTGGCCCAGCAGCACCGCCACCGCTTGCGCATCCGCGGCGGGTGACGTCGCGCGGATCAGGCCGAGCGCCACGCTGCCGCTCTCGCGGAGAGTCGACGGTGACGCCGCGGCCAGCGCCTGATCCAGCGCCGCGCCGTAGAACAGCATCTTGACGTCTCCCTCGACGGAGAGCATCACCGAGCGCGGCACCAGCCGCAGCGGCGCGCGCGCGGTCTCGGGCGTCCGCGCCAGCGCGCGGCGCAGGTACGTCGCCGCGGCCGCGATCTCCATGGCGATGAAGACGGCGTGCATCGCGGGGCAGGTCTCGCGCCGCGCCGCCAGCGCGCGCAGCAGCCCGTCCAGGCTGCCGCCCTCGGCCAGCTCGGTCACGAAGAACTGGCGATCGCCGACGGTCGCCACGTCGTAGATCGGCACGACGTTCGGGTGCACCTGCTTCACCACGCGCGGCGCGTCCGCGCGCAGCGGGCCGAGGATCTCCTTTCGGGCCGCCGTCCACGGCGGCAGGATCTTCAGCGCGCAGAACCGATCGGTCTCGACCGGACGCAGGGCCGAATAGACGTCGCCGCGCTTCCCCTCCGCGATGCGCGAGAGCAGGGTGAAGCTGCCGAACCGGCGCGGGAGCTCCGCCTCCGCTTCGGGCTGTCGCAATCCGTTGGTGGTCGAATCGCTCATACGGCGTCAGCAGAGACGGTAACACGCCTGCTCGATCGCCGCGACGTCGTCACCCCGGCGCCCCCGGCTCAGCCGGGACGCGGTTGCGAGGCGCGCATGAGCCAGGAGATCAGCGACGAGACCACGGCGACGACCAGCGAGCCGAGCACGGCCGAGCCCAGCGATGCGACCGAGAACCCCGGCACCAGCGCGGCCGCCAGCCCGAACGCCATTCCGTTGACCACCAGGTAGAAGAGGCCGAGGGTCAGGATGGTCAGGGGCAACGTGAGAACGACCAGGATCGGGCGCACGATCGCGTTCACGAACCCGAGCACCAGCGCCGCGCCCACCAGAACGCCCCCCGACGCGATCTGCACGCCGGGAACGACGCGCGCCGCGATCCCCAGCGCCACCGCGATCACCAGCCAATGGAGAATGAAGCGAGCCATGGGCGGTAGCTTAACCGATAGGGCAGAGGCTGGGCCGAGGATGGGGCTTCGGGCTGCGGACTCGGAGACTTTCCGGTGCCTGAGGCCCGAGGCCCGAGGACCCCTTCAGTCGCCTTCGGCTACAAGCAGACGCCGTAAAGGTGGTCGTTCGTCAGCGCCGTGCAGCTCTGCCCCGCGGCGCAGTCGGTGCCGCCCTCGCCGAGCTTGCAGACCTTCTGGCACTTGGTCGTCGACCGATCGCAGATGAGGCCGGGTGCGCAGTCGGCGCCGCGCAGGCAGCTTTGCCCCTCGGTCTGCGTGCGCGTCGTTTCGGTGCAGGAGCAATCGACCTGGTCCATGGTGTCGACGACGAAGCAGTGCAGCCCCGACGGGCAGCCGGTGGTCGCGGCGCCGCGCGGATCGCACGCGAACGTGCACGTGTGATAGGCGGTGGGAATGACGCCGCCGTCGATCGGGCAGGAGACGCTTCCCTGGCAGATGCTGCCGCTGCCGGTCGGCCCGCAGTCGGTGTCGGTCTTGCAAAATTTCAGGCAGACCGGGACGGTGCACAGCGGGCCCGAATAGGTGAAGCATTGGGTGCCCGGCGTGCAATCGGCGTTGCCGTGCTGGTCACAGATTCCACCCGGCGCCATACCGCCCGCGCTGACGCACTGGCCCTGTCGGGCGGCGCAGTTCACGGCGCAGGTGAGCGTGGCGCCGCACGAGAGCGTGGCCGGATCGCAGCCCGGGAACACCACGCCGGCGGCGCTGTCGGTGCCGGCGTCGCCGTTGTCGCACGGTCCGCTGGCGTGCGTGAGCATGACCGTGACGTTGGCGACGCCGCCGTGGGTGATCATCTGGTGGTTCACGCCGAGGCCGACCGCGCAGCGGGAGGCGTCGCGCGCCGTCACCTGAAAGGAGGCGTCGCCGTTGTGCCCGATGGTGAAGCTGACCGAGAACGTCTTGCCGACATGGCCGGTCTTCGGATCGGTGACGGTGGCGTTGTTGATCGTGAGCGGGCTCTGATCCCCCGGCACGGTGTAGGTCAGCTGGTTGGTGCTGTCGCTGTTGCTGACCACCACCACGAAGTCGACGACGCTGGTGATCGGCGTGTCCTCGGCCGACTCGACGGTGATGACCACGAAGGACTGCTGATCGCGGCAGCCAGCCGCGCCGGTGATCGCCAGCGCGAGCAGCGCCGCGACGCCGACGCCGAGCTTGCGCGCGTTCGGCGCGCGATGCGACCAGTGCTTCGGGCCTGGGTTTCCTTTGAGGGTCGCCATGTCAGAACGCTCGCATGTTGCCGAAGTCGGTGCTCGGCGTGGCCGGACCCTGCGATCCCAGCCCGTAGGCGATCATGACCGCGGTCAGGCCGACCACGGCGGCCACCGCCCAGAACCAGGTTTGCTTGTAGACCGGTGGCCGCTCCTCCGGCGGAGGCAGCGGCGGCAGCGTGCCCGGCTCGGCCGTGGGAGCGGGCGCGGACAGCGACGGAGGCGGCGCTGAGGCAGGGAGCGGGGCGGCGGGAGCGGGCGCCGCCGGTGCGGGGGGAGGCGTCGCCGCGGGTGCGGCCGGGGCCGCCGGGGCGGGCGCCGGCGCGTCGGCGCCCACCGGCGGAGGCTCGGTCTGCGCCCAGGCCGAGCCGGCGGCCACAAGCGAACCGATGAGCAGGCTCGCGATCAGGGACGGAACGCCCAATCGGATCATGCCCCATTTTGCGCGCAGGTCTGGACGGCCGTCCAGTCTGTTGCGTTAAAGGGCTTCGGACGTCGGGCTGCGGACTTCGACGGAAACGCGGTCCGAGGTTCGATTTCCGGTCGGTTCAGTAGCCAGATCAGTCGCATCGAGCGTCGCATTGGGCGTCGCTTCGATTGTCGCATCGCTCGCGGCATCGAGCGCGGCCAGGAAGCGGCTGTAAAGCGCCTCTTCATCGGACAGCACGCCGTCGAGGCCGCGCGGCGCCGGGCCGAGCAGCTCCTGCAGGCGCTCGGACATCTCCTGCAGATGGCGATCCTCATCCTTGGTGATGGCCGAGACCGAGAACGGAGCGCCGTGCGCGCGCAAGCGCTGCTCGTACACCGGATAGAACGCCTGCGCGCGGACCTCGATCGCCGCGCTGGTGAGCAAATAATTCGCCTCGGCTCGCGCGCCCTCCGTCAGCTCGTCGCCCAGCCCGCCGTCGTTTCCCGCGAGCGCGAGCTCCGCGCGGCGATCGAGCGCCTGGAAATAGGCCTCGCCAGCTTCGCCCGCCAGCGTGTCGGCGTCCGAGAACGTGGTCACCGTCGCGCCACCCGCCGCGGCGAGCGCCGCCGCCGCCTTCTTCAGGCGCAACGCGTGCACCGCCTCGTCGAGCAAGTGCTGGAGCCCGTCGAGGTCCAGGCGCTCGGCGCGCCGGCTCTTCAGCATCTTGCGCACACCGACATACTCGAGCCGCGCCAGGGTGTTGACGAATCGTGCGTGCAGCGCGGGGCGGGGGATGATGCGGTCGAGCAGCGCCTCCAGCCGGCGCGCGTCCGCGTGGTGTGCGCGCGCGTCGACGTGGCGTTTCAGAAGCAGAGCGTCCATCGGGGCGGCAGCCTATCACGGCGCGCGCGGCTGCCGCTCGGCCCAGGCGATCCGTTCGATCATGTCGCGTGCGCTCGCGCGCTCCGCCTCGCGATCGCTGGCGGCGATCAGGCTCAGCGCCGCCGCGCGCGCGCGCGGGAAGTCGCCGACGCGGTAGGCGGCGTCGGCGGTCAGGCGCCGGCATTCGCGCACGAAGTCGGGCGGCAGGGCCTCGTCGGCGGCAGGCGGCGGCGCACCGGCGGCGTCGCCGCAAGCCCGCTGGAGGTAGGGCAGCGCGTGCGCGGCGTCGCGCAGCAGGAGCTGGCGCCCGATCAGGTACGGCCCGAGGCGCTCGCGCGGGTAGAGGCGCGCGAACTCGCTCATCAAGAAGAAGACCAGCACGGGATCGCTGGCGACGCCGGCCCGATCGCCGAACAGCGCGCGTCCCAGCGTCTGACGCGCGTTCGGTTGCGCCAGCGCGCGCAGCCGCGAGTAGGCGAGCCGCCGCTCGGCCTCGTCGGGCGCGAGCTTCAGCACGCGTCGCTCGGCGGCCTCGGCGTTGGCGTAGTCGCCCGACAGGAAGTACAGCGTGCCGGCGAGGCTGGAGACGCGCGCCTGCATCGGCACGGTCAGGTCGCCGTCGCTGGTGAGCTGCGACGTCACCTCGAGCGCGCGCGGGAGCTGCCCCGACGCGGCCCACGCCTCGCCCAGCGCCAGGCGATAGATCGGTTCATTGGGATCGTCGGCGCAGGTCTGCTCGAGCAGCGCCACCGCGCGCTCGGGTGCGATCGCTTGCACCGCGCGCGCTTGCTGCAGGCGCGCGGCCAGCTCGCGCGCGCAGACCTTCTTGAAGATCGCCGGGCGCCGAAACTGCTCGCTGGCGCGCGCGCGGTCCTGCGCGTCGAGCGGCTGGTGGGACAGAAAATCGCGCCACTCGGCCTCGAGCGTCGTGAGCGGGACGCCGTACGCACCGACGAAGTCGCCGGCCGAGCGGTAGAGCCGCTGCATGGCCTCGGCGCCGCGCGTCTCCAGCAAGAAGCGGCAGAACGATCCCGCGATGGTGTAGGCGCGCGCGCCCGACTGCGCGGAGAAGCCCGCGCCGACCACCGTCTCCAGCGGCGGCGCGCGGCCAGAAGCGATCATCGCCGCCGCCTCTTGATGAATCGTCGACTCGGCGTCGTCGGCGCCGGCGTCGGCGGCCTCGGCGATCCCTTCGATCAGGCCGCTCGCCAGCGTCGGCAAAGGCAGCGGCCCGTGCCAGCGCCACGCGAGCGAGACGCCGAACAGGGGATCGCCGAACGCGCCCGCGAACACGTGCGCCATCTCGTGGCGCAGCCGCACCGACGGGAAGCGATCGCCCTGCACGAAGATCTCGCGCGTCCAGGGCCGCGCGAACAGCGTGTTGCCGGCGCCGACCAGTGACTTCTTCGATTCGGCGCTGGGGAACTCCCATACCGTGATCGGACCGCGCGGCTCGGCGCCCAGGCGCTGGTGCAGCTGCTCGTAGCGGAACTCGAGATCTTCGAGCATGAGCGCGATGTCGATGGGCGCGTAGCCCTGGGTGGGATCGTAGCGCAGCACGAAGTGCGTGGTCTGCCGCTCTCCCGGCAGCGCGCGCGCGAGGTCGGAGCGCTGGATGTGGAAGCCGAGCCCGCCGCCCGACGCGAACAGCGCGACGCTGGCCACGAGCAACGCCGCCGCGATCGCCAGCTGCGGGCGCCGCCACGCGCGCGGATCGCGGCCGCGCCCGATCGCCGCCGCGGCGAACGTGAGCGCGGTGGTGATCCAGATCAGGTTCGCCACGCGGTAGAGAAGCAGACGCAAAGGTGGGCGCAACGCTTCGTCGTAGATCGGGCCTGGAAAATAGCCGCCGAAGGGATCGAACGCGAAGACCGCCGGGTCCTGGTAGAGGCGCACGAGTGTCCAGAGCACCGACACCGCCGGCAGGAGGAACGCGAGCAGGCGGCCGCGGCGCGGGAAGCCGAGACCGGCGAGCACGCCGGCGGGCGCGGCGAAGAGCACGGTGGCGATCGGCAAGAGCGCGTAGAACCCGAGCCCGGCGAGCAGGCTGCAGTTGCGCACGCGCACCGTGTCGAGCACCGACAGCAACAACGGCGCGATCAGCACGCTCAGGCTCCGGGCGAGCGCGCGTCCGGTGAGGCGCCAGAGATCTGGCGCGCGGTCCGCGCCGTCGGCCGGCGGATGGTGCCCGCGAGCGGCCGCGACCACGCCGTGGCCGATGTCAGCCGCCGCCAGCGCCGCGCAAAGCCCGACCGCGAAGGAAAAGTCGTACCCGAGCAGATCGAAGAGCGGAATGAAATCGAGCAGCAGCGCGAGCGCCGCCAAGATGGCGCCCCAGATCACGGCTCTGCGGTCGAGGCGTTGGAAGCGTTGATTGACGGTGGAGATCGCGCGCCCTAACATGGATTGGTTGTTTCCTTCGCGTGAGGATACGTCAACGTCGGCGCCGACAGCCAAATCGTCGTGGAGCTCGTGCAGCCGATGACCGTCGACGAGAGCGAGCGGCGGCGCGAGCAGCGCGCGCCGATCGAGCTGCGGGTCGAGTACAAGCGGCTCAACACGTTCTTCTACGACTACACGAAGAACATCTCCAAGGGCGGGACGTTCATCAAGACCGACAAGCCGCTCGACATCGGGACGGTCTTTCTGTTCAAGCTGCAGCTGCCGGCTCAGGCGGCGCCGCTCGCGTTTCGCGGCGAGGTGCGGTGGGTCGTGCGCGAAGGTGAGCCTCTGCCGCCGGGGATCGCGCCGGGCCACGAGCTGGGCATGGGCATCCGCTTCGTCTACGACAACGTGGAGCAGCGGCTGACCATCGAGCGGATCGTCGAGAAGATGATGGTCGACAGCCTGGGGCAGCTCATCTATTCGCGGCTGGTCAAGGATCGGATCGGCGACGACGACGGCGAAGGCAGCAACGGTAGCGACCGCTGAGCGCAATGCCCGTTCACCTAGCGATCGTCGGCGCAGGTCGGTAATCAGCTCGCTGTCGGGGCAGAGGGCGCGCTCGAAGGTTCGCCAGTCACTGCGCTTTCGGCGGGGGCGGGTATTGCCTCCGCGGGGACGCGCCCTGACGCCGCCGCCGCGAGGCTGACTCTCGAAGACTGAATCTGCCCATGCGGGGCGCTGACTCGACCTTGCGAGGAAAACCAGCGGCGGCACGGGGGCGCTTCGCTTCGGGCTGGCAACCTGCCTGCGGACAGGCAGGAGCGCCCTCAGAGACCCCGCGGAGACAACACCCGCCCCCGCCTACGCTCCGTTCCAACCCTTCGAATCAGGCTGGCCCGACTCTATCCGTATCCGTATCCGTATCCGTTTTGTGCAACCGGGTTCGAGGAGTGGGAACGGAGCGTAGGGCGGGGCGGGTATTCCTCCCGCGGGGTCTCTGAGGGCGCTGCGGCCTGTCCGCAGGCCGCTTGCCAGCCCGAAGCGAAGCGCCCCCGTGCCGCCGCTGGATCGGGACCAAGGTCGAGTCGCCGCTGGCATAGGCAGATTCAGTCTTCGAGAGTCAGCCTCCCGGCGGCGGCGTCAGGGCGCGTCCCCGCGGGGGGAATACCCGCCCCGACCGAGAGCGAAGTGACTGGCGTACCTTCGCCCGAGCCCTCGCCCCACCGAAGCGAACTGACTAACCGACCGACGTCCGCCAGCCTTAAGTGAACTGCATTGCCGCTAAACGACCGCTGAGCGCCCGCGCGGGCCGCAGCGGTTAAGATGGCCCCATGTCCGTCGATGGCCCCGGGCCGTACTCCGCGATCCTCTTCGACAACGACGGCGTGCTCGTCGACACCGAAGGTCTCTACTTCCGCGCCAACCGCGAGATCCTGGCCACGATCGGCGTGGCTCTCGACGAGGTGGCCTACGTCGCGCTGTTTCTGCGCACCGGGCGCGGCGCCTGGCACCTGGCCGAGGCGCTTGGCCACGACGACGAGGCCGTCCGTGCTCTGCGTGCCGCGCGCGATCGCCGCTACGTCGAGCTGGTGACCGAGGCAGGCGCGGCCGTGCGGATGCCGCGCGCGCTCGAGGTCGTGGCCGCGCTCGCAGAGCGGTATCGCCTGGCGATCGTCACCAGCGCCGAGCCAGAGCCTTTCGCGCGCACGCACGCGGGCACGGGGCTCCTGCCGTACTTCGACGTCGTGCTCACGCGCGACTGCTACCAGCGCAGCAAGCCCGACCCCGAGCCCTACCAGTGCGCGGTCGAGCGCCTGGGCGTGTCGCCGGCGCAGTGCCTGGTGATCGAGGACTCGCGGCGCGGGCTGGACGCGGCGCGCGCGGCCGGCATCGCCTGCTGGGTGATCCCGTCGGGCCTCACCGCGCGCGAGTCGTTCGAGGGCGCCGCCGCGATCCTGCCGGATCTCGGCGCCGCGGCCGAGCGACTCCTGGCCTAGCGCAGGCTAGTGCACGCCCTTGGCGCGCACGACGGCGCGGCCGTCGATGAACACGATCTGGAACATCACCTCGGAGGCGGAGCGGGTCTCGAGCATCTCGCGGCGGCGCTTGTGGAGCAGCCCGAAGAACTCGTCGTACGACGGCGCCTTGCTCCGGTCGCCGCAGCGCTTGCGCAGGTCCATGAACTCGCGGAACAGCGCCGGGAAGTCGGCGCTCGAGGCCGGCGTCGGCTCGGTGTGAGGAACACCGACCGCGACCGGACCGGAGACGATCTCGACGACCGCTGAGACGGCGGCGCCGTTGACGCCGTTCGCGTGAAAGCCGTTCGACGATGCGTTGATGTTGCGCTCGGCGATCACCAGGTCGAGCACGGGCGTGGTGTCGGGGAGGTAGCCATTGGGCGGCGGGAGGCCGTTCATGCGTGGGAGCGGCAACCTGACGCGCAGCGTTCCGTGGCGCGCCGCCAGCGCCGCGGCGCCGCCCCAGATCAGCAGCACGAAGACGGCCAGCACGACCCAGACGCTGCGCTTGTGCCCCGGTAGCCGCCCGGCGAGGCGCATCGTGCTCGCCGCGCCGATGGGGACGATGGTCTCGGCCTCCCGCGCGAGCGCCGGGACCTCGGTCAGCGTCGCCGAGCCGTCGGCCGTGATGACGCGCGCGGCGATGCCGGCGCGGATCAGCTGATCGGCGGCGCCGGTGACGTCCAGGCGGCGCGCCACGACCAGCGCGCCGCTCACGGCGTCGACGCGCTCGCGCGGCTCGACGGCGGCCACCGACGCGATCAGCAGCTCCCCGCCGACGACGATGGCGTGCGCGCCGGGCGTGGTCAGCGGCGTGCCCAGCGTGGCGGTCGCCGGCGCGTGCAGCAGCGTGACGACGTGCCCGGTCTTCTTGTCGATCTGAGCGAGCGCGATCATCTCGCCGGCCTGCGCGCGAAAGCCGAGCTCGTCCGTGGTCAGGTCGCGCACCGTCTCTTCGTCGGTCGCGACCGCCCACGACAGGCGCGGCAGCTGCGCGAGCGTGGTCGCGCGCGCCTCGACCGCGGCGGCCAGCTCGCGCTGTTTGGTGTCCAGGTTGTCGGCGGCGGCGCGCAATGGACCTGCGCCCTTGTCGCCCAATGTGGGTCCCCTGACGATCAGGAAGACCGCAATGAGCAGTCCGCTGCCGGCGAGTGCGATGCTAGAACGGTACCTTCCCACGCGGTACTCCGAACTTGTCCGAGCGTGCCAACCTACTACTGGTTCGGGGAGCCACATCGATTGTAACGTTGTTTGCGCCTGCCTTCACGTGAACAATCTTCGTCAGCGGCTCTGCGCTGGCTTCCGTCCAGGCTTTCAGCTGGTAATCGCCCATCGCCAGGCTCTTGAAGCTGAATTGACCCTTCGCGTTGGTGACGACGTAGTGAGGCGCGCTCACGATAATCAACGTTGCCGACATGTTTGCGTGCAAATTGCAACCAACTTCAATGACGCCTTCTTTGTTGAACTGGATTTCGCGCGTTTCACCGTCCTTGTAGATGCCGAGATCGAACGAGCGCGAGGGCGACAACGAGAAGACGTTGTGAAACACGGGGTCGAAGTTGGGGAAGGTCACCGTCGATCCCACCGGCACGACCATGACGCGCGGAGCGAACTGGCGATCGCGCTGCTCGATGATGCGGTGCTTGGCGTGACGCGATTTGTACTTCCCCTTGGTCGGGGTCAGCGTGATGACCGTGATGGGAAGCTCGGCCGTTCCCGTCGCATGCAGCGCTCCCGAGAGCGAGCCGCGCTGCGGGACCGCATCCGGCTCGTCGGCCTCCGACCCGCCGACGGCGCTCTTCGGCTGCGCGGGCGAGTCCTTGGGCAGCGTGGTCAGCGCCGTGGTGATGCGCTCGGGGCTGCCGGCGCGGAAGAAGCCGGCGAGCTCGGTGATCGCGGGGCGCCCCGATTCGCGCTCGGCGGCGCTGAAGAGGATCTCGGCGAAGTTGCGCTGCCCGCGGATGCGCGCGCGGGTGGCGCCGTCGAGCAAGTCCGCCGCGTGCCCGTGGCCCGACGCGCGTAGCGCCGCGGCCTGCTCGGCGGCGACCTTCTCCATCGCCGGGTCGTGCACCTGCGCCTCGGCCGGCGGCGCATCGACGATCTGGTCCTTGAGCGGGCCGAGCGCACCGAGGATCTCGTTCTGCTCGTGCGTCGGGACCTTGAGCGCGTTGAGGGCGCCGGCCAGGGCCTCGACCAGCGCGGTGAACTCCTCGTCGACGAGCTGCATGCCGGCGTGGGCGGCGTGCATGTCACGCCCTTCGTACTTGCACGGACCGCCGGTGGCGACGCAAACGAAGTCGACGAGGTAGATCTTGAGCTGAGGGATGTCGGTGTTGATGAAGCGCAGGTTGATGCGCTTGTCGGCGGCGACGCGGGCGACGAACTCGTCGACGACCGCGGTGATCGCCGGCTTGCCGCCCAGCCGATCGAACAGCGATCCCGACGGTGCGGGCGCAGCGCCCGTCGCCGGGCCGGGCGCGGACGCCGAGGCGTGTGCCGCCGGAGCCGGCGTGATCTCGGGCGGGCGTGCTTCAGCATCGCTGGTTGCGCAGCCCGCCACCTGCATCAGGGTGGCGAGCGCGGCAACGGCGATCGAGCCCACATGGGCCGAGGTGCATGAGACCGAGCGAGAACCGCGAATCTTCGACATGGTAACCTCCAAGAAGGATTACGCTTTCGCTAGAGGTCGTATCGGCGGCCCGCGCCGTCATCTAGAGCTGTCGACCGACCTCTCCGCACCCTGGCCGCCGCTGTTGCCTCTCGCGACGCGCCGGACTGCCGCGTCGATGCCCGACATGGAGTGTCGGGCATCTCCATTATGCGGTAGATGGTCCCTTGGTGGGAAGCGGGAAGCGCAGCAATGTGCGGGTGGGAGCGAGTGCGATGAAGGAGCAGGCACGATGAGGCTGGCTGGTGCCGCATGGGTCGTTTCTGTGTTGGGCTGGCTGGGCGCTGCCTCGCGCGCCGGAGCCGAGACGGCCAGTGCCGTCGACGGTGGAGCGCCGCCGGCGCCGGCGCGTTCGTTGCTGTCGCTACCGACGCAGCGCCGGGCCCCGCCGGCCGACGAATATCAGCTGCGGCGCGCGTCCGACGGCAGCGGCGACCTCGTCTATGAGACGAGCGGATTCTCCGCGCGCGTCGCCCGTGACGGCGCGGTGCGCTTTCGCGATCGGCACATCACCAACCTCAGGTTCATGCCGTTTCTACCGCTGGCCGGACCGCGTCCCGGCGTGCCGTCGCTGGAGAACATGCTGCGCGGCCTCGGCCGTCACGGGCGGGGCGATCCCGACGCGGCGCCGTCTTCTGATCCCATCGCGAACGAGACGCTGTTGCCCAGCACGACCTTCTCGCGCTTCCGGCCCGATCCGCGCGAGATCTGCCACTATCCCAACCCCTGCTTCAGCGAGGCGACGGTGACGCTGGTGACCGTGAGCGGCACGATGGACATCACCGACGAGCTGATGCGCCTCGCGCACGAGGATCCATATCGATTCCAGAAAGCGCGCTTCTTGACGGCGACGCGCGAGATGCGCATCCGCATGGCGGGACGCGCCCACGCCGAGGACGTCGCGCGCAGCGGTACGGAGCTGCCGCGCCGCCTGCAGGAGATCGCCTGCGACCAGCGCCTGACCGCGGCCGATCGGCGCGCGATCATCGAGGCCCTGCGCGCCGAGCTGGACGTCGCGACGCCCGAGGGGCGCGCGCAGGGCGACCGGATCCGCCGGTTCCTCGAGGCCTGGGATCGCGCCGACGGCGGCGTCGGGTCCTGTCCCCAGCGCTAGCGGAACCGGTCGTCGTCAGTCTCGCGAGCCGGTTTTTCGGCCTGCCGCCACTGCAGAGCGGGACTCTATCTCTACTGGTGGCGCGCGCGCCCGAATCTGTCTTATGTTGCGCCTCTCTTTTGCACTCATCTTTTGCGCGCGCGACGCCGTCCCACCCGACGAACGACGACCACGAACCCGCAGCTCGCTGACGAAAGGCCGGAGGCCACGCTCATGAATTCGCAGTCGATGAACCGCAAGGATTTCTTGAAGCTCACGTTCACGTTGATCGGCGGTGCCACCGTCGTCGCCGGTTGCAGCAGCTCCGGCAACGGCGGTTCGGGGGGCAGCAGCGGCAGCACGGGCGCGGGCGGCAGCACGGGCGCGGGCGGCAGCACGGGCGCGGGCGGCAGCAACCCGGACGCCAAGGCCGACACCGGCCCCGCGAGCATGTGCGCCGATCCGCTCGTGACGTCGCAGCTCCCGGACAGCACCCAGCACATGCACACGCTGTTCGTCCCGCTCTCGACGCTGGCAATGACCACCAACCAGACCTGGATCACCTCGGGGTTCCCCGCGGGCTCGGGCGGCCACTTTCACACTGTCGTCCTCACCGTCGCCGATCTCGGGACGCTCAAGGGCGGCGGGTCGGTCACGGTGACGTCGAGCATGGACGGCGATCCTTTGCACTCGCACATGTACATGGTGAGCTGTCACGGCGATTGACAGCCGCGGAGCTCGAGCACCGAAACCCCTGCGCCCACTCGCGACCGAGGACCATCAAATGACACCAATCAAAGCTCGCTCGTTCGGGGGCATCTTCGGATGCGTGGCGCTGCTCCTGCTCGCCGGCTGTGGCGGCAGCAAGAGCGCAGGTGGCGGCGGCTCGGGCGGCGACGCCAACGTCGCCACCGGAGGCCAGACCGGCGCTGGAAACGGTGGAACCACCGGTGGCGGTAGCGGGGGCGCCATCGTCACCGGCGGCGGCGGCGCGGCCGGCAGCGGCGTGGCCGGCAGCAACGGCTCGAGCGGTGGTCAGACCGGCGCGGGAGGCGCGCTCACCGGCGCGGGCGGGGCAGGCCCGCTCCCCGGCGTCGCGTGCAGCGGGACGTCACCCTTGACCACGACCGGGACGGCGGCCTCGCACCTGGTCGTCGACGCGGCTCAGAAGGGACAGGCCTGGAATCGCTTTTACGAGAAGGTGATCGCGGCCGACCACGCCAACACCGTGCTCGCGACGGCGTACGGACGCAACATTCAGGCGGCGCTGAAGAAGGGGCACGACCAGGCCGGCTTCGGCTACGTGCGCTTCCACGGCATCCTCGACGACGACGTGGGCGTCTACTCCGAGCCGGGCGGCGTGCCGACGTACACCTGGACCAAGCTCGATCAGATCTACGACGCGATCGTCGCCGCCGGCATGCGGCCGTTCGTCGAGATCAGCTTCATGCCCAAGGCCCTGGCGTCGGACGCGACCAAGATCCAGACGCTGCTCTGGTACAACAATCAATCGCCCAACATCAGTCCACCCCGCGATTGGACGGTCTGGCAAACGTTCATGCAGAACCTGGTTCAGCACCTGGAATCGCGTTACGGCGCGGCCGAGGTTCGCAACAACTGGTACTTCGAGATCTGGAACGAATCGTCGTGGATGTATTCGCTGGGCAACGGCGGGTACAACCAGCTCTACCAGATGACCGTGCAGGGGTTGTTGCGCGCCGATCCGATGCTCAAGGTCGGCGGGCCGGCCGAGTCGCAGGGCGGGTCGACGTTCATGGTCGACGGTATCATCAAGTTCGCGAAGACCGCGGCCAACAACGCCAAGCTCGACTTCGTGAGCTACCACGCCTACGGACAGTCGAGCGCGACGTCGCTGGCGCTGGCGAGCCCGGGTTCGGCCAGCAACACGGCGACCATCGATTTTCACAACGCGATCATGAACATCGTCAAGACCGACGCGTTCACCGGCAGCGTGTTCGTGACCGAGTGGGGGCCGACGTACTCGCTGGGCAACGTGCAAAGCGACAACGAGGTCGCCGCCAGCTACATCGCCAAGGTGGTGCACCTGCTCGGCACCAACGCGACCGCGGCGCCGCCCGCCGGCTTCAGCTACTGGGCGATCTCGGATCTGTACGAAGAGAACGACACCGGCACCAACACCGCGTTCCGCGGCGGCAACTTCGGGCTGCTGCTCAAGGGCGATCCGCAGATCGCCACCTCGTTCGACGTCGCCAAACCGGCGTTCAACGCGTTCCGCTTGCTGCACTTGATGGGGGACGTGCAGGTCTCGACCACCGGCGGCACCACCGCCAACGGCGTCAACGCCGGCGCGACGCTGTCGGCGGACAGCAGCGCGCTGCAGATCCTGGTCTACAACCACACCGACGGCGGCGTCGCCACGGCCACCGACTCGACGCTGGTGAACCTGACGGTGAACAACCTGCCGTTCGGCAGCGGGCCGCTGCGTGTGCGCCAGTACGTGGTCGACCACAATCACGCGAACGCGTACACGACCTGGGTGGGGCAGGGCAGCCCGGCCAAGCCGACCGCCGCGCAGTGGTCGGCGCTGGGCGCCTCCGCCGAGCTCTGCTACTTCGACACGATGCTGACCCCGACGGGCAATTCTCTGTCGGTGATGTTTCCGCAGAACAACTACAGCGTGAGCCTGCTGGTCATCAGCCGCTGATAGACGTTGGGGTATGGTCCCGCGCGTGTATCGGGCGCTGGCGATTCTGGTCGGGTGGGGCGTGGTGTGGCTGGGGGCCTGCGATGCGCGGCCTTTGCGACACGCGGGCCTCAGCGGCGGCGGCGACGCAGCGATCGGCGACCCTGCCGACGCCGCGCTCGGCGACCTCTCCGACGGCGCCGGTGTGATCGAGCCGGCGCGCCAGCGGATCGCCACCGGCGACTTCTTCTCGTGCGCGCTTCGCGCCGACGGAACCGCGGCCTGCTGGGGATTCAATGGCAGCGGGTAAGCGACGCCCCCACCGGACCCGCTCACGTCCATCAGCGCCGGCTCGCACTTCGCGTGCGGGCTGCGGCTCGACGGGACGATCACCTGCTGGGGCGCCAACGAGCGGGAGCAGTCGACGCCGGCGTTCGGCTCGGAGTTCACCCAGATCAGCGCCGGTGATACGCACGCGTGCGCGCTGGCGAGCGACGGCGAGCTGGCGTGCTGGGGCGGCAGCCCGTCCGGCGGCCAGCTCAATCTGGTCATGCCCGGCGGGTCGTTCCTGCAAGTTGCGTCCGGTACGGACTTCAGTTGCGCGATCGACGCGAACCACCTGCTGGCTTGCTGGGGCCGAATTCCGGGCTCCGTGGCGCTGTCCGTTCCCTCACTGTCCTTGACCCAGGTTGCCGCACGTCGCCGGCTGGCGTGCGGTCTGGACCCGGGCGGTCACGTCCTGTGCTTCAACCTCGACGGCGATCCCGTCGCCGCCGCGCCTGCCGATCGATTCACCCAGATCGGCGTGGGCGGCGACTTTGCGTGCGGCCTGCGCGACGACGGCCGGCACGAAGACGGTCCGATCGTCTGCTGGAGCACTATCCCGGGCCAGCCGCTCGCCGCCAGTGACCAGGCGCCCGAGGGCAGGTTCACCGCGATCAGCATCGGCGCGACCAGCTCGTGCGCCGTCGACACGAGCGGGGCGATTGACTGCTGGGGCGCCGACCCGCTCGCCGGCCGCTCGCCGCTGGTGGGCCTGTTCAGCGACGTCAGCGTCAGCGGGGGCGGCGGCACCGCGCCCGTCGAGGGGACGCACGGCTGCGCACGGCGGGTCGATGGCACGCTGACCTGCTGGGGCTACGAAGGCGCCGGCCAGGCGGTCGCGCCAACCGGCGTCTTCCGCCAGGTGAGCGTCGGCCTGATCCATACCTGCGCCATCCAGTTGCCCTACCTCAACGTCGTCTGCTGGGGCGATCGCGGGTCGGGCGAAACGAATCCACCAAACCGTCAATTCAATGAGGTCGCCGCCGGTTTCGGGTTCAGCTGCGGCGTCGAGGTCGGCGGCGCAGCGTCGCTCGGAAGGTATCGTCAGATCGGCGTGGGGCTGGCTCACACCTGCGCGATCACCAGCCCGGACGGCTCGATCCTGTGCTGGGGCGCAAACACCTGGGGAGAGAGCAGCCCGCCCGCGGGCGGCGGCTATCGTCAGGTCACCGTCGGCGATTCCGCGGGCGGCGGCGGCGCGCATAGCTGCGCGCTCGCGTCCGACTCCCACGTCATCTGCTGGGGCGACCACTCCTTCGGCAAGTGCACGCCGCCCGACGCGCGCTTCTGGAGTATCGACGCCGCCGAGAACTACACCTGCGGCGTTTCGACGACCGGTCAGGTCTGGTGCTGGGGGCTGCAGGCCCGCCAACCGATAGATTGACAGCAGGCCCCCGAAAGGTGCTTCCTTCGCACCCGCAGATGAGTCGCACCGACGCTCGCGAAGTCACCGTGCCTGAATCGCTGGCGGGCGAGCGCCTCGATCGCGCGATCGCGGCGCTGGCGCCGGGGATCAGCCGCGGCGAGGCGCGGCGCATGATCTCGGCGGGCGTGGTGTTCGTCGACGGCAAGCGCACCGGCATCCAGTCGCGCGTGGTGCGCGCGGGCGAGCGCCTGAGCTGGCAGCCGCCGATCGCGCTGGTCGCACGGCCCACCGGCGGCGCGGAGCCGCGCATCGTCGTCGAGCGGCCCGAGCTCTGGATCGTCGACAAGCCGGCGGGCATGCCGGTCGAGGCGACGCGCCTGGGCAAGTACGGCACGCTGCACGCGTGGCTCGTCGACGAGCTCGGCGCCGCCTTCGTGACCCATCGCCTCGACACGGCGACCAGCGGCCTCATCGTCGTCGCGCGCACGCGGGAAGCGCAGGCGGAGCTGAACGCGCTGTTCGCGGCGCACGCGGTCACGCGGCGCTACCTGGCGATCGTCTCGCCGCCGCCGCCGTCTTCGTCGGACCCGGCGGCCGAGCTCCGGATCGACGTGCCGCTCGACGGGCGCACCGCCGTCACCCACGCCGCCGTCGCCGCGCGCGCGCCGACGGCGGCGGCGCTGCTCGTGCGACTCGAGACCGGCCGCACGCGCCAGATCCGCCGCCACTTCGCGGGCGCCGGCTTTCCCGTCGTCGGCGAGACGCTGTCGGGCGCGCGCACGGCGCAGCGTCTGCTGCTCCACGCCTTCGAGCTCGGCTTGCCGTGGACGAATGCCCCCGGCGGCATCATCACCGCCACCGCGCCGCCTCCGGCGGACTTCATTTCGGCGGCGGCGGCGCTGGGCCTGGATGTCGAAGGTCTCACGCCAGACGGATCGTCCCCTCGATGACGGTGACCGCCGCGCCGCCGATGCGGATCTCCGGGACGTCGCTGCCGGCTGAAACAGCGACCGCGACCTGGATCTCGCCCGCGCGACCGACAGCCGCGCCCTGGCGCGCGAGGTAGCGCCCGCCGGGAAAGCGCGCGAGACCGCCGGTGGCGTGCAGGTACGCGCCGACGGAGGCGTTGCCGCTGCCGCACACCGGGTCTTCGGGGATGCCGTGCAGCGGCGCGAACGAGCGGACCTCGACGCCGCGCGCACCGTCGTCACCGCTGACCGCGTACACGGTGACGCCGGTCGTGTCGCTGCGGCGGTTCAATTCACTCATCGCGTTCAGATCCGGTGTGAGGCCGCGCAGCCCCTCGACGCTGCCGACGTCGGCGATGATCCAGCGCGGTCCCATGTCGACGACGCGCGGGTCGGCGATCGGTGTGCCCAGCAGCTCGCCGAGCGCGGGGGCGAACGGGAAGGGGTGGAGGCGCGGCGGCGGCACGCGCGCGCTGATCGCGCCGTCGGATCCGACGTCGAGCGCGATCAACCCCGCACCGCACTCCTGCACGAGCGGCGCGTCCGCGGGCACCAGCCCCGCTTCGCGCACGGCGTGCGCCGACCCGATCGTCGGGTGGCCGGCGAACGGCAGCTCGGCGCGCGGCGTGAAGATCCGCAGGCGATAGCTCGCGCGCGCCGACGGCAACACGAACGTCGTCTCCGACAGGTTGGTCCAGCCGGCGATGCGCGCCATCTCCGCGTCGCTCAGCCCCTGGGCGTCGAGGATCACCGCCACCGGGTTGCCGGCGAACGGGCGCGAGGTGAAGACGTCGACCTGTTTGAAGCGGACGGTGCGCATCCCGCGAGCCTAGCGCACGTTCGTCGTGCAGGCGGGCGGTGCAGCCCGCGGCGTCACCGTTCGGCGGCGGGCCGGCGCATACCGATGAGCACGCCCAGCAGCACCAGCGCGGCACCGGCCAGGTTGATCGCCGTGATCGGTTCGTGGCGCACCAGGCTGCCGAGCGCGAGCGCGATCAGCGGCACCAGGACGGAGACGTAGCTGACACGTGTGACCGGCCAGTGGTTGACCAGCCACGACATGAGCACGAAGGCGCCCATCGATCCGGCGATCGTCAGATAGAGCAGCGGGCCCAGCGTCGCCAGTGTCGTCGGCAGCGGGTGCGGCTCGCGCAGCGCGAAGCTGGCGGCGGCGGCGATCGCGGCGCCGATCGCGCATCCGACGGAGTTGGCGCCGATCGGGTGCAGGCGCGGCCCGCGTTTCAGCAGGACCGCGGCGACTCCGCTCGAGATCGCCGCCGCGAGGACCGCCAGGAAGCCGGCGGGCGAGATCTGATCGCGAAAGCTCGACGAGAACAGCACCGCGACGCCGACGAGCGCCGTGATCGAACCAGCCACCTTGGGCACCGTGAGCCGCTCCATGCCCAGCGCGCGCGTGAGGAAGGCGCTGATCATCGGCAGCGTCGCGTACAGCACCGCCGACAGTCCCGAGGGCAGCGTCTTCTCGCCCCAGTAGAGCAGCGTGAAGTTGACGCCGAACTGGAGCACGCCGTACACGAGCGCCGTGCGCAGGGCGGCGCCCGCCGGCAGCGCCTCGCCGCGCGCGAGCGACCACAGGCCCAGCAGCACCGCCGCCAGCACCAGCCGCAGCGTCGCCGCCCAGACCGGCGCCAGCGCGTCGTTGCCGATGCTGATCACCAGGAACGTGCTGCCCCAGATCGCGCTGCACGCCGAGAAAGCCAGCCACGGCCGCAGGTCGGCGCGTTCGCCGGCAGCCGCCCGCTGCGCCTCCGCCGGCGTCACGTTCGCGCCCCGCTCGACGACCATCGCTGCACCATCGGTTTTCTACTTCGATTGGCCGAGCGATGGAAGCCCGCGGCGCCGGCTAGCCGATGTGCATCTGCTCGCGCCCGCCGCCGCTCGCGCTGCCGGTGGCGGTGAAGCGCTTCGCGCTCCAGGCGTCGAAGAGCGCGTGCGTCTCCTTGCCCAGCAGGTGGCGCGCGTAGTAGCGCGAGACCACCGGCGCCATCATGAAGCCGTGGCCCACGAAGCCGCAGCAGATGTAGAAGCCCGGCAGCCCCGGAGCCTCGCCGACGATCGGATTGCCGTCGGGGCTCATGTCGTAGGGTCCGGCCCACTGGCGCACGATCTTGACGTCGCCGAGCAGCGGCATGATCTCGACCAGCGCGGTCGCCATCGATTGCAGGAAACGCAGCCGCGAGCCCAGGCGCACGTGGCGGTCGCGCGGGCCGGGCAGGGTGATGCCGCCGACGATCTCGCCGCGCAGCGACTGCGAGAAGTAGAGCCCGGATTCCAGGACCGAGACCATCGGCCGCAGGAACGGCTTGAGCGGCTCGGTCGAGAGGATCTCGTGACGCTCCGGCCAGTCGGGCAGCTCGACGCCGGCCAGATGCGCGACCTGGGGCGACCAGGCGCCGGCGGCGTTGACCACGCGCGCGGCGGTGCAGCGGGCCCTTCGACGTGTGCAGCACGAAGTCGCCGCCCGCGCGGCGTTCGATCGCGCTGACCGCGGTCGCGGTGTGGATCGCGACGCCGCGCTTCTGCGCCGCGCGCGCGTAGCCCCACAGGAACGGCCACGGGAACACGATCGCGTCGGTGGGGTTGAAGCACGCGCCCGCGAACCCGGCGCTCGCGCTCGCGTCGTCGCTGGAGTCGTGGACCTCGAGCTCGGGCACCAGCTTGCGCGCCTCGCTCATGCCGATGAGGCGCGTGGGGACGTCGCAGCGATTCTGCAGCGCGATGTTCTTCTCGAGGCGCGCGCGCGTGGCCTCGGTGCGCGCGAGGAACAGGTAGCCGCCCTGGCGCATCCAGACGTTGATGCCCATCTCCTGCGCGAAGCCGGCGCAGATCGACAGCGACTCCTGCATGAGGCGGATGTTCATCTCGGTCGACCACTGCTGGCGCACGCCGCCGCCGTTGCGCCCCGACGCGCCCCAGGCCAGGTAGTTCGCGTCGACGACCACGATCCGCTTCCCGCCCTCCGCCGCCAGGTTGTACGCGAGCGCCAGCCCCATCACGCCGGCGCCGACGATCGCGATGTCGGCGCGCGGCCGGCAGTGGCGCCGTCGCGCCGGGCGCCGCCGCGCCGCCGGGCTCGCTCTGCCTCTGTTTACGCGTCGTCATCGCCGGGCGCGCCCGCGGCCCGGCGCGGACGCGCAAAGTACTTGAGCTCGGTCGGCACCAGGGGCGGGCGCGTCGTGAACGCATGCATCGCCGCGGGAGCGCGCCCCGCCGCCGCCGCGATCGCCAGCGCGACCGCGCGCAGACACTCCTTGCCCTGGCATGGCCCGGTGCCGAAGCCGGTGTAGCGCTTCACCTCCTCGAGGTCGCTCCATGCCCGACGCGACCGCGCGCTGCACGTCGGTGAGCGTGACGTCCTCGCACCGGCACAGGATGACCTTCTTCGACATGGCGGCAGGCTGGTGCGCCCTTACTCGGGCCTCATCTTCGGGCCCATCGCGTCCTTGCCCTTGACCTTGTCCTTTTCCTTGCCGGGCACCTCGAAGCGCTTGTCGTCGACGGGCTTGTCGAACGCCACGCTGGTCAGCCGCGCCGAGAACTCGATCGGTCCGGTCGTCATCTCGACGAGCTCGGGCAGCTTGAGCCCGCCGAACTCTCTCCAGCTCTTGACGCGCGAGGTGAAGGGCACGTCACCCTGGGGCGTCGCCGCGATCCCTTTTTGCGAGACCTGCAGGTGGGTCTCGGCGTCGTAGCAGGTCGTGAGCGGCGGGCCGATCGCCGGCGTCAGCTCCAGGCATTCCAGGGCGCCGGCCGCCGTCGCTGTCGGCCTTGACCGCGATCTTGGTGAAGAGCTTCTTGAGGTTGCGCTCGAGGTTCCAGGTGCTCTCCAGCCTGAACTGCGCGGCCTCGGCGCCGCTCAGCATGCGCAGCCCGTTGACCGGGTCTTCGGACCAGATCACGCGGCCGTTGGTTCCTTCGCGCACCTCGCCGACGTTGGGGATGTTGGTGATCGCCAGCGACTTGTTGTGCGACGTGATCGTCTGGATGCGCGTGCCGGTGATCGCCATCTTCGCGTAGTCGATGACGGTGGTGGTCTCCATCGAGCGGTGACTCTTCCATGGCGCGTCGCCGCCGGTCGCCTTGACCGAGTCGGCGACGATCGCGTCGGCGCTGCGCAGCGCCGGGGCCGGAGCGGGTCCTGCATCCGGAGTGGCCCCGACGGGCGCGGTCATCAGCAGCAAGACGGTGATCGAGAGGGCGAGGGCGAGAGATCGAAAGGTGGCCATCCGCATCCATGCTCCGACGGCGATCGAGCCGCGTCAAGAGCGCGGCTCTGGTTCGGGCGAGGGCGTCGTCGGGCAACGCGCGCGCGGTTGCGCCGATCCAATCGGCGGAACATGCGTTGGACCGCGGCATGGCTGTTGGCGTTGGCCGTGCATCTCGCGGTCGTCGGGGCGGTGTGGCTGGGCTGCCGCGCGGGTGATCGCGCGCCTCGGCGGCTGGTGGAGACGGTCGAGCTGGCGGTGATCGAGCAGGCGCCAGCGCCGGCGCCGCCGCCGAACCGCAGCAAGCAGGTTGACGTCAACGAACACGTCGACGTCCCCGAACACGACCACGGCCACGATCACGGGGGTGGTCACGTTCGCGTGCACGGCCACGATCAGGGGGGCGGCCACGAAAACGGGCACGAACACCCGAGCGTGCGCGAACCCGTGATCGTGGATGAGCCCGTGGCGGTTGACGAGCACCTGAACGGGACCGCCCCCACGGGCGTGGCCGCACCCGTGGCCGGTCCCATCCGCGCCCCCGTCGACTTCAACCTCAATCACGACTCGCTCGCCGCGCTCGCGTCCCCACCGGTCGCGCCCGAGGGCTCGGCCGCAGGCTCGCTCGACACCTCCACGCTTCACGGCGCGATCTCCGGCGACGGCACCATGCACGTTCGCAGCAAGAGGCCCGTCACCGTCGGCAGCGATCTGACCCAGCCCGGAAGCGTGCTCGAGGACTGGTTGAAGGATCCCAAGGCCCACGCCGCAGCTCGCGACGGCACCGTCGCCATCGTGCAGGGCACCTTCGACGTGACCGACTCGATCATGCGCGCGCACGGACAGGATCCCGTATCGCGCGCAGCGCATGAAGATGCTCGACGAGACGCGCGAGCAACGCCTGACGCTGGCGGCCCAGTGACACGACCGCGCGGCGCCAGGCCGAGCTGGCCGCGCTGCCCGCCGAGCTGCGAAATATCTGGAACGACGGCGCGCGGTCCGCGAAGGAACGGCGCCAGGTCGTTTTCCAGCTATGGGACGAGTGCCAGGAACCGGCGGAGGGCGAGGCGGAGGGCTCCGAGGCTGGAGCGCGTGCTCGACGGGAAATCGTGCTCTTCATCCGCGAGCGCCTCGCCGACGGCAGCCCCGAGGGATACCCGAAAGAAGAGATCGCGACGCTGAACCTCGCGCGTCAATCGCGCCAACGTTTCGATCCCTATGGACGGTCACCCCTCTGAGTGTTGTAACGTCGACGGGACAGCGTCGGGATTTGGTCGCTCGCTCGGCGCGTCGCTCGGAGGATTTTTCAATCATGCGAAGACTGAGTTGGCTCTTCGGTTGGCTCTCCTTGGGACTGCTCGCCTGCGGTTGCGGGGGACGCGTCGTCGGCATGGTTGGTCCGGACGCAGGCAGCTCACCGCCGCCCCAGCGTGGCTCGGTCGACGCTCGGTCACGGTCGTCGACAGCGGAACGCCGCCACCTCCTCACATGGATGCCACGGTCGTCGTCGACGTGCCGGCGGCGCGCGACGTGCGGGTCGATCGGATCACCATCGTCGACACGGGCGCGCCCGACCTGGTCGTCACCGTTCCGTGCACGGTGGCCAACAACAACTGCCCCGACGGTTTCTACTGCCAGTCGGCGAACTGCACGACCGGCGTCTGCACCGCCGCGCCCGCGAGCAGCGACGAGACGCCCGGTATGCGGTTGCGATCGCCTGACCTACTGGAACACGTCGATCGCGGCGGCCAACGGCGCCTCCGTCCGCACCACCGGCGCCTGCCCGAACGGCATCGCCTGCAGCGGCAACACCACGTCGATTGTCCGATGCCCGCGCTCTGCAACCTGGAGCAGGCGACCGCCGCCGACTGCAACCTCAACAACCCGGCCGGCCGTTGCTGGGTGCTGCCCGACACCTGCCCCCCGCAGGCTGCGGGCGCGATGCCGACCACGCGTCGCTGCAACACCAACAACGCCTGCCAGTCGCGCTGCACGCTCGTCGCGAACGCGCGCACCTTCTTCGTCGACCCGACCTGCCCGTAGGGGGAAGGGCCTGAGGGAAGGGCCTCGGGCAGCGCTATTTTCCCCGCACCGCTCTGACCGCGTTCAAGCGCGGCGTCGAGCACCGGATCGCGCCCGGTCTCGCAGGCCGGAGCGCGTCTCGATCACGCGGCGGTCCGGCTGCACGCCGCGCCCCTCGAGCAGCACGCCCTTGGGCGTCTTGAAGTCGGCGACCACGTACTGCATGACCGCGCCGCCCGGCAGCGCCTCGATCACCGACGGCAGCACCGCGCCCAGCGTGACGTCGCCGACGACGATCGCGCGCTTCGCCTCTTGCAGTCCCGCCGCCAGCATCTCCGACGCCGACGCCGTCCCCTCGTCGGTGAGGATGGCCACCGGTCCGGTGAACGGCACCGAACGCAGGTCGGGGCTGGCGGTCAGCACCTGGTTGAAGTCGCGGAACTTCAGCGTGCCCAGCGTCAGCGGCTCGCTGACGAGCTGCGCGGCGATCGGGATCGCCATCGCGCCCTGACCGCCGGGGTTGCCGCGCAGGTCGATGATCAGCGCGCGCGCGTGGCGCGCGCGGAAGCCTTCCATCGCGCGCTTGATGTCGGCCATCACCGGCTGCAGCAGGAAGATGTTGAACGCCAGGATGCCGACGTCGCCGCGCATGTCGGCGCGCACCTCGGGATAGAGCGGCGGCAGATGCCCGAGCTCGACGGGCGCCGCCTCGGGCTGCTCGCGCTCGAGCAGCGCCTCGCCCGGCCGATCGCTGTTGTCGAGGTAGCGCAGCGACACCTTGGTGCCCGGCCGGTCCCATCAAGCGGTGCTGCGCGCGCCGTCGCACCGCGAACCGCTCCTCGACGGGGCGCAACGGTCGCTGCGACGGTGACTGCACGCGCAGCTCGCGGCCGCCGATGTGGGTCACGATGAACCCGGGCAGCAGCCCGGCGCGCTCGGCCGGCGAGCCGGCGCGCACGCGCGTGATCGTGGGCCGGTTCTCGATCACCCGGACGGTGACGCCGGGATCGGCGGCGCCGCCGGGGCCGCCGCCAGAATCACCGGGCTCCTCGGTCTCGTCCTCGGCGCCCGGCCCGGTGATCATCATGTGCGACTGACCGAGCTCGCCGATCATCTGATTCAGCGTGCGGTAGAACGCGGCGTCGCTGGGCGCCGCGACCGCCAGCGGTTCGTAGCGCGCCCGCACGGCGTTCCAGTCGACGCCACCCAGCGTCTTGTCGTAGTGCTTGTCGCGCACCAGCTTCCAGGCCGCGTCGAGGATGGCGCGCCGCCCGGTGCGCCGCGCGTCGTCGCGCGCCTCGCGTGTGGCGGCGACCGGCGCGGGGACGAACGCCGGCGGCTCGACGACGGCGGCGTCGGTGGGGCGCGCCGGTGCGGCGGGCGGCGTCTCGGGCGGTGGAGCGGGAGGCGCCGCGCAGCTCGTGGCCAACGTGGCGGCGACCAGCCAGGCGGACACGCACGCACGCGCGCGCACCGGCGCGGTCGCGCCGGCGTCACGCGGTCCAGGTCGTCGGCTCAAGGCCCGGCCTCGGCGCCCAGCTCGGCAGCGATCGCGCGGCCCGCGGCTTCGCCGGCGCGCGCGGCTGCGTCGGCGCCCGCGAATCCGGTGACGTCGCCGCACGCGTAGATCTCGCGGCGCGCGCGTGCGAAAGCGCGCGTCGACGACCACGGCGAACCCGCCGCGCGCGGGATCGAACGCGACCTCGGCGCCGTGCTGCCGCGCCAGCTCCGACGCCGGCGCGGGCAGAGTCGCGACCGCCACCAGATCGGCCGCCACGATCCTCGTCTCGCGTGCGTCCCCGGCGCTCTCGAGCTCGAGAGCGCGCACCGCCTGCGTGCCGCGCACGCCGATCACGCGCGCGCCTGCCGGCCCGCCGCCGTCCGACGGGCCCGCGCCGCCGTCCGCCACCTGGACCAGCTCGGCTTCGATCCCGCCGGCGGCGAGCGCGTTCACCAGCGCCGTCGCGCCGGTCGCCTCGGGCGTCGCCAGCACCAGCACGCGTTTGCCGGGCGGCACCGGGCGCACGCCGTGGTGAAACGCAAGCCGCCCGCAGGCGCGCGCCGACACGATGCCCGGCCGATCGTTGTCGGCGAAAGGCAGGTTCTGGTCGTACGAGCCGGTGGCGTAGAGGTACCGGCGCGCCATCACCCGTCGCAGCCCCGCGGGGGTCACCACCGCGAGCAGTCCGGTCTCGACGCTGCCATCGCCGCCGTCGCTGGCATCGCCGCTCCGAGGATCGCCGTCCTCGGGAAAGAACGCGATCGCCGTCGCGTCACTCTCGAGCCGCGCGCCCGCGCGCCGCGCCGCCGCCGCCATCTCGGCGCCGCGGGCGCTGCCGCCCGGCGTGGCGAGCAGCGAGCCTCCCGGCGCCGCTTGCTCGTCGAAGAGCACGATGCGGGCTCGCGGCGCCGCCTCGGCGCACGCGCGCGCCGCCGCCAGACCCGCCGGTCCGCCCCCGACGATGCACAGCTCGACGCGCTCGACGTCGCGCGCGCCGTCGAGCGCCGCCGCCGGCGCGTCGGGCAACATCCCCGATCCCCCCATCTGGCGCACCAGCTTCAGGAACAAGACGATTTCCGACGCGAGTCTCGGTCATGAGCGTGTGGTGGTCCATCCCCTCGGGAAAGAGCCAGTCGGCGGCGCGCAGCAGATTGACGTCGGCGCTGGGAAACGCGTTCTGCCGCTCGCAGCGCAGCCCGGCGCGCACGGGCGTCATGCAGGCGCGCCGGTTGGGGCGGCCGTCGATGCGCAGGTAGCAAGAGGCGCAGTGTCCGTCGAGACAGAAGAATCCGCGCGGCCGGTGGTACTTCGACGAGCGCCCCAGCACCTTGACCCCCGCGGCGTGAAGCGCCACCGCGACCGGCTGCCCGTCGAACGCGCGCAGCGTGCTTCCCTCGAAGTCGAAGGTGATCGGCGCGCCCCGCGGCTCGGCGGGGGAGGGAGCGGGTGAATCGACGCGCAAGGCCCGGGTGACTGTATCAGGCCGGCGCGGCGCTTCAATTCACCGCTGCTCTCGCCGTCGCCTGGGGCGTTAGCAGTGACCGGAAACCGAACACATGGTCCACCAACTGTATGTGAAAATACACATTGACAGCCGGTCAATGAGAACGGCATCGTCGGGCCCCTAATGCTTGGTTTTTCTGTTCGACGCGAGGTTGTCATGAGAGTTTCGCGAGTCGCGCTTTCCCGGGGCACCGGAAGCAGGACGGCGATCGGTGTTTGTGTTCTGTTTTTCGCCGCGAGCGGCCTCGATTGCGACGGCCCGAACGCGGCCTCGTCGAGCTCGGCCCGGGGAGCCGACACCGCCCCCAGTAGCGGTTTCCGGGGGACGCCGGTACCGCCGCCCGCGGCCTCATCCGCGGCCGTGCTGACCGCGGCGCGTGACACCACGGTGCTGCCCGCCGGTTTCGCCGATCGGAACTTCGGCGCATCGCCGGTGCTGCAGATCAACCAGGCGCTGATCGCGTTCGACCCGGCCGAGCTCGCATCGGCGGTCGCCGGCAACCTCGAGCTCGGTGTCGCGACGCTCGAGGTGACGGTCACGCGCGGGCCGCCGCGGACGTTCGCGCGCAGCATCGAGGCGTTTCGCCTGACCCACGACTGGTCGGAGCTGGCGGCGACCTGGGATTGCGCCGCCGACAGCCGTCCGTCCGACGCGCGCGATAACTGCCCGCGCGGGCAGAGCTGGAACATGGGGCCGGCCTTTCCGCCCAATCCCTGGGCGACGCCTGCGACTGCGTCGGCGCCGATCTCAGGCTCGACATCGACGCTCAGCTTCGACGTCACCGCCGACGTGCGCGCGTTCCTCGACGGCAGCAAGCCCAACTTCGGCTGGATCCTGAAGGCGCGCGGGCTCGACGACGATCTGACGATCCTGCTCGGCGCGCGCGAGTCGGGCCATCCGCCGCGCCTGCGGATCGGCACGCGCTGCCGGTCGGCGTTCGCCGATTGCGACCACGATCCGGCCAACGGCTGCGAGCAATCGCTGGGAACCGTCGACGCCTGCGGCGCGTGCGGCGTCTCCTGCGACGACCACAACCCGTGTACCGCCGATTCGTGTGGCGCGAACGGCTGCCAGCACGATCCGGTGGGCGACGGCGCCGGCTGCGACGACGGTGACGCCTGCAGCAGCGGCGACGTTTGCCGCGCCGGCGTGTGCACCGGCGTGGCGGTCGTGTGCGGCGGCGGCGACGCCTGCCACGCGGCCGGCGTGTGCGATCCCGCGACCGGGACCTGCGCCAGCCCGCCGCTCGTCGACGGGACGAGCTGCACCGACGGCGACGCTTGCACGCAGGGCGACACCTGTCAGGCGGGCCTGTGCCAGGCCGGCGCGGCGGTGGTGTGCGCGGGCGGCGATCAGTGCCACGGGGCCGGCGTGTGTGATCCTGCGAGCGGGGCGTGCGTGAACGCGCCGCTCGTCGACGGAACGCCGTGCACCGACGGCGACGCCTGCACGCAGGGCGACGCCTGCCGGGCGGGTCTGTGCGGCGCGGGTGCCGCGGTGGTGTGCGCGGGCGGCGATCAGTGCCACGGGGCCGGCGTGTGCGATCCCGCGAGCGGGGCGTGCGTGAACGCGCCGCTCGTCGACGGAACGCCGTGCACCGACGGCGACGCCTGCACCAGCGCCGATCGCTGCGTCGCCGGCGCCTGCCAGGCGGGCGCGCCGGTCGCCTGCGCCGGCAGCGACGGCTGCCACCCGGGCGTCTGCGATCGCCAGACCGGCGCGTGCTCGACCGTCGCTGCTTGCCAGCTCTACGGCACGGGCGCGATCCCGGGCACGGCGCTGGACGGCCTCGCCGTGACGCCCGGCCGACTCGAGGACGGCGTGTCCAACAACCAGATCGGCGGCATCGGCTCGGCGATCGCCTACACCGGCGTCGGCAACCTGTTCGTGGCGACGCCCGACCGCGGCCCCAACGCCGGCGCCGACAGCTTCACCGAGCGCTACTACTTGATCGACGTCGCGCTCGAGAGCGGCCAGGTGACGCCGATCGTGCGCGGCGCGTCCGTGCTCGACAAGGGCGCCGGGCTCGATTCGTTCACGGGCCTCGACACCGCGTTCGACGCGACCAACTCGCCTGCGAGCCGCAGGCTGGATTGCGAGGGTGTGCGCGTCGGCCCGCAGGGGACGTTCTTCGTGTCCGACGAGTACGGTCCCTTCCTGTACGAGTTCGGCGCCGACGGCCACCGCCGCCGTGCGCTGGCCGTGCCCGACAAGTTCCTGATCGATCACCCCGGCATCGAGGACGCCGAGCTACCGCCCGCGAACACCAAGGGCCGCCAGGACAACCGCGGCATGGAGGGGCTCGCGATCTCGCCCGACGGCAGCAAGCTCTACGGCATCATGCAGAGCCCGCTCATCCAGGACGGCGCGCTCACCGCCTCGAACGATCGCGTCGGCGTCAACATCCGCATCCTGGAGATCGACACGACGTCGGGCGCGACGCGCGAGCTCGTCTACCAGCTCGACAACCCCGCCTTGGGCGTCAACGAGATGGTCGCGATCAACGATCACCAGTTCCTGGTCATCGAGCGCGACGGCAAGGGCGGCACCTCGGCGGCCGTCAAGCACCTCGACCTCGTCGACATCACCGGCGCCACCGACGTCAGCAGCGTCGCCGCGCTGCCGTCGACGGGCCTGCCCGGCGGCGTGACCGCGGTCAAGAAGTCGCTGTTCCTCGACCTGCTCGATCCGGCGTTCGCGCTCGCGGGCGCGGCGTTCCCCGAGAAGATCGAAGGCCTGGCGTTCGGCCCCGACCTGCCGGACGGGCGGCACGTCCTGCTGGTCACCAGCGACAACGACTTCATCTCGACGCAGGCCAGTCAGATCTTCGCGTTCGCCATCGATCCGCGCGCGCTGCCCGGCTTCGCGCCCGGGAGCTCGACGTTCACCGCGGCGTGCGCCGACTCGACGCCGGCGTCATGCCCGGCGAGCGGCGTCTGCCAGCGGGCCGGCACCTGCTATCCCGGCGATGGCAGTTGCAGCCACCCGTTCACCGCGGCCGGCACGCCCGCGGGCACGCAAGCCGCCGGCGACTGCAACCAGAACCAGTGCGACGGCGCGGGCGGCGTGCAGAGCGCGATCGACAACACCGACGTCGCCGACGACGGCAACCCCTGCACGGCCGAGGCGTGCGCCGCGGGCCTGGCCTCGAGCACGCCGGTCGCCGCCGGCACGTCGTGCAGCGCCGACGGCAGCAGCGTCTGCGACGGCGCGGGCGCGTGCATCGCCTGCACGACGGGCAGCTGCCCCGGACCGGCCGCGCCGCCGAGCTTCCGCGTCGTGCGCGTCGGCGACGGCACGGCCGCGCTGTCGAGCGCAGCGACCGCCGTCTTCATCGAGGAGCGCGCGCTCGACGGCACGCTGGTCGGCACGGTCGCGCTGCCGATCGCCGCGGCCGGCGCCAACCTGCCGTTCGCGAATTCGGGCTCGGCGACGTCGGAGGGCTCGCTGGCGCTGTCCGCCGACGGTCACACGCTGGCGCTGGCCGGCTACGCCGCCGTGCCGGGGACGGCCGCGGTCACCGGGTCGGCGTCGGCGACGGTGAATCGCGTGGTCGCGCGCGTGGATGCGCTCGGCAACGTCGACACCTCGACCGCGCTCGCGGCGGCATTCGACGCCAACAACGTGCGCGGCGCGGCCAGCGCCGACGGCACCGGCTTCTGGGTCGCGGGCGCGGGCGGCAAGACCGGCGGCGTCTGGTTCGTGCTGCTCGGCGCGCGCGCGGGCGTCCAGGTCGCCGCCAATCCCGCCAGCGTGCGCTGGCCGCTGATCTTCGGCGGCCAGCTCTTCGCCAGCGCCAGCTCGGGCGCGTTCGTCAACGTGTTCACCGTCGGCACGGGGCTGCCGCAGATCGCGGGCCAGACCAACGTGTCGCTGCCGGGCATGCCGACCACCGGCTCGTCGAGCCCGTACGCGTACGCGCTCTTCGACCTCGACCCGACGGTGGCCGGCAACGACACGCTGTACGTCGCCGACGATCGCGCGGCGGCGAGCGGCGGCGGTGTCCAGAAGTGGTCGCTGGCGAACGGCACCTGGACCCTGGGGCCGACCTTCAACGTCGCGGTCACGCCCAACGGCTTCCGCGGGCTGGCGGGCACGCTGCTCGGCGGGCGCCCGACGCTGGTGGCGACCAGCGCCGACGCCGTGCCGCGGCTGGTGACCTTCGTCGACGACGGCTCGGCGGCGGTCACCGGCACGGTGGTGGCGACGTCGCCGGCCAACACGGCCTTCCGCGGTGTCGCGGCATCGCCTCGCTGACTGGCAGCGACGGGGAGTTTCCGGTATAGACCGGCCGATGTTTTCGTCGCCGGTCGCGCAGGTTTTCTCACGAGCTTCACGCGCGCGCGGTGTCGCGGTCCCGGTCGGGCTTCTCGTTCTCGCCGCGACGGTGGCCGGCGCCCCGGCGCGCGCCGCTGCGCCGGCGCGGGTCACGCTCGACGAAGCGGTCTCGCGCGCGCTCGACCACAACCCGACGGTCACCGTCGCGCTCGCCGAGATCGATCGCGCCGATGCGCTGCTGCGCCAGGCGCGCGCCGCGTGGTTCCCCACGCTGATCGGCAACGCGTCGTACACCCGGCTCGACAGCGATCGCCGCCTCAACCCGCAGAGCCCGGTCACGGCGTCTCAGAACCAGCTCGCGGCGAATCTTCAGCTCACCGTGCCGCTGGTGGCGCCGGTCGCCTGGGCCCAGAGCTCGCACGCCGCCGACAACCGCCACATCGCCGAGGTCAGCGCCGTCGACGTGCGCCGCCAGCTGGCGGTCGCGACCGCGCGCGCCTACCTGGCGGTCGTCGCGCAGCACCGCGTGATCACGGCCAACGAGAACGCGCGCAACACCGCGCAGGCGCACTACGACTACGCGCACACGCGCTTCGCCGGCGGCGTCGGCCGCAGCATCGACGAGGTGCGCGCCGAGCAGGAGCTGCGCACCAACGAGGTCAACATCGAGGCCGCGTACGCGGCGCTCGTTCACGCGAAAGAGGCGCTGGGCGTGCTCATCTACTCCGACGGTCCCGTCGACACCGTGGACGACGTCACGCTCGGGCAGCCGCAGAGCCTGGAGGCGGCGCTCAACGACGCGCGCACGCAGCGCTCCGACGTCAAGGCGCTGCAGGCGCGCCTGGACGCGGGCGAGCGCCTGGTCAAGGACGACTGGGCCTATTACGCGCCGATCCTGTCGGCGGTCGGCGAGCCGTTCTACCAGCACGGCCTGATCCCGCAGACCGGCTGGCAAGCCGCGCTGATCCTGTCGCTGCCGCTCTACGACGGCGGCGCGCGCACCGGCATCGCGCGCGAGCGCGACGCGCTGGTCGTCGAGTCGCGCGCGAATCTGGATCTGGCGCTGCGGCAGGCGCAGTCCGACGTGCGCGCGGCGTTCGACGGCATGCTCCACGCCGACAAGGCATTGATCGCGGCGCGCGCCGCCGCCACTCTCGCGCGGCGCGCGCTGGAGCTGGCCAACGTCGCCTACAAGGCCGGCGCGACCTCCAACCTGGAGGTCATCGACGCTTCGCGCGAGTCGCGCGCCGCCGACACCGCCGCCGCGCAGTCGGAGGACCTGGCGCGGGAGGCGCGTCTCGATCTGCTGGCGTCGAGCGGCCGGTTTCCATAGCGTCGCCGAGCGTTCCGCCCACGGTTCGGCGATTCGACGGTTCGTCGCTTCGGATACCGTGCCCGCCATCGGGGCGACTCCGGTCACGAATCCAAAATCCGTTGTGGGCGCAGTTGCGTAACCGGGTGCTTCGCCTAATGATGACGGTGGTGAGCCTTCCGTCGCCGCTCTCGCGATTCTGCGCGCTCGGCGCGCGCGTCGGTGTTCCTGGTGCTGCTCGTCGCGCCCGCGTGCGGCGGTGACAGCTCGTCGTCGTCCGGTGGGTCGTCGCCGTTCGACTTGCCGATCGTCGTCAGCTCCGGCGGCCCGGTGCTCGATGCGCCGCGCGTGCAGGCGATCTACTTTCCCGGTTTCGCCTTTCAGACCGACGTCGATACGTTCCTGTCGAGGCTGCCGGGCAGCACCTACTGGCCGGCGGTGGTCGGTGAGTACGGCGTCGGTGCGCTCACGATCATGCCCAGCGTGGTCAGCAGCGTCAGCTCGGGCGCGTCCATCACCGACACCGGCATCCCGGGGCTGCTGGCCCAGGTCTTCGCCTCCAACGGGGCGGCGCTGGGCACGCCCAGCCGCGACACGATCTATCTGTTGCTGTTTCCCTCGACGACGACGATCACCGCCCAGGGTCAGGTGATGTGCGGCGACAGCGCGCCCAGCGGGTATCACACCGAGTTCTCGATCGGCGGCGTCAACGTCGCCGGGATCGTGTTGCCGTCGTGCGCGATGTACGCCGGCGACTCGACTCTGACCGGCGTGCAGGCGCTGACGCCGACGATCAGCCACGAGATCGTCGAGGCGGCGACCGATCCGTTCACGACGTCCGCGCCGGCCTTCTTCGACGTCGACCAGCGCCACGCCATCTGGAGCGTCGCGATCAACGGCGGCGAGGTCGCCGATCTGTGCGAGAACGAGACGCCGGATCTGCTCACGCCCGACGACATCGGCTACCCGGTGCAACGGATCTGGTCGAACGCCGCGGTCAAGGCCGGGACCGGGCCGTGTGTGCCGGTGCCGCCCGGCGAGCTGTTCTTCATCGCGGTGCCGTCGCTGCCGAATCAGGTCTCGGTCAGCCGCGACGGCGCGCAGTTCTCGGTGCCGGCGCTGAACGCGACGCTGGGCGCGTCGGCCACCGTCGAGGTCAGCATGCGCAGCGAGAGGAACGGCGTCCCCACGTGGGGGGTGGGCGCGCTCGAATTTCACTCCGACAACGCGTCGATGGCGCACCCGATCGGGCTCATGGGCCGGACCGGGCAGACGCTGCAGCTGACCGTCGCGCCCAACGCGGTCGCGTCCGGGCTGTTCCCGCTGATCATCGAGTCGATCAGCGACAGCGCCATCCACTTCTGGATCGGCGCGATTGATCGTAAGTAGACGCCCGCAAGTAGCCGAGCCGGCGCGAGCGATCGGGGCTTTCCTCGACGGCCGGTCTGGGTCACGATGGCGTGATGCCGATCGCGATTTCGCTCATCACATCGATGCTCGTGCCGTTGCTGCTGGCGCAGGCCGGCCCAGGGTTGCGGGGCTCGCCGCCGCCGCCGCCGCCGGTCGAGCGCGTCACCCCGCGTCCGGGCTACGCCTGGATCGAAGGCAACTACGAATGGCGCGACGGCCGCTACGCGTGGACCGGCGGGCACTGGGAGAAAGAGCATCCCGGCCACCGCTGGCACGGCGGGCACTGGGACTGGCGCGGCGATCGCTACGTCTGGGTGCGCGGCGACTGGGCTCGGTGGTCCCGCCTACGCGCCGCCGCCAGCCCTGATCGTCGAGACGCCGCCGGCGCCTCCGCCGCCTCCGCCGCAGGCGGCGCCGCCTCCGCCGCAGCCGCGCGCAGGCTACGTCTGGATTCCGCCGGCGCACGACTGGCGCGACGGGCGCTACGTCTGGATCGAGGGGCACTGGGAGAAGGAGCGACGCGGCCATCACTGGGAGTCGGGGCACTGGGATCGCGACGGCGACCGCCACGCCTGGCATCCCGGGGGATGGCGCAGCGTCGAAGAGGACAGCGTCCCGCCCGGCGGTCCGCGCGGACCGATCTCGATCCGCGGCCGCGTCGTCGACGGCCGCGGCGCGCCGGTGCGCCGGGATCCCGATCGTCCTCGCCGGCACGTCGGAGGGGCGCGCGATCACCGACGGCAACGGCAGCTACTCCTTCAGCGGGCTCGCCTACGGCTCGTACGCGGTGCGGCCCACGGCGGGCGGCTGCGGTTTCTCGCCCGACGTCGTGAACCTCAACAACCTCGGCGGGCCGGTGGTGCAGGACTTCAGCGCGTCGTGCGGCCGGCGATGAAGGCGCCGCGCAAGGCACGGGCGAGGAAGATCAAAGGCAGGGCCAAGACCGTGGCAAAGACCCGGGCGAAAGCCGGCGGCAAAGCCCAGGGCCAAGACCAGCGCGCCAGCCGCGCAGGCGCGCCGCGGGCCCGCTGACGCGGCGTCGCGCGCGCGCGGCGACGTCGCCGTACCCGCGCCACGAGCTCGAACGCCTGCTGGCGACGCGCAACGAGCACCCCGAGCGGCTGGCCGAGATCGATCGCCAGATCCACGAGTCGTTCGCCGAGACCCACGCGGTGCATGGTGCTGGACATGTGCGGCTTCTCGCGGCTGACGGCGCGCTACGGGATCATTCACTTCCTCGCGATGATCCACCGCCTGCACGGCATCGTGCTGCCCATCATCCGTGCGCAGGGCGGCACCGTGGTCAAGACCGAGGCCGACAACGTCTTCGCCGTCTTTCCCGACGTCGCGCCCGCGGTCGCGACGTCGATCGAGATCCAGCAGCGCCTGCACGCGGCCAACATCTTCCTGCCCGAGGACTGGGACCTGCACGCCAGCCTGGGCATCGGTTACGGCGAGCTGCTCATGATCGGCGACGATGATCTCTACGGCAACGAGATGAACATCGCCTCCAAGCTGGGCGAGGACATCGCCGGTCGCGGCGAGGTCTTCCTGTCCGACGCGGCCCATGCGCGCATCGCGGGCGACGCGCGCGCCGGGCAGTACGAGGCGCGGCAAATTTCGGTGTCCTCGATGGTGGTGACCGCGCACAAGCTGGTCATGGCGTCCTAGCGTTCTGTCTCAGAGATCCGCCTGCATTCGGGCTCAGCGCTGCGATTCATCGTGGCGGACGCGCGCCGAAGATCGCGGTGCCGACGCGCACCAGCGTCGCGCCCTCGGCGATCGCCACTTCCAGGTCGTGGCTCATGCCCATCGACAGGTGCTCGAGGTCGACGTGGAGCCGCGGGCGCGTGCGCTCGGCGTCGCGCAGTGCGCGCAGCGCCGCGAAGTGCGGGCGCGACGCCTCCGCCGCCTCGCCGAGCGGCGGGATCAGCATGAGCCCGGCGCAGCGCACCTGCGCGTGCGCGCCGAAGCGGTCGAGCAACGCCGGCAAGTCCGCGGGCGCGACGCCGTGCTTGCGCGCCTCGCCGGCGACGTTGACCTGCACGAGACACGCTTGCGGTCGTGCCCGCGGCCGTGCGGAGCGCGACCTCGTCGAGGAGCTCGATCGAGTCGATGGTGTGCAGCAGCGCGACCTTGCCGGCGACGTACTTGACCTTGTTCGCCTGCAGCGGACCGATGAAGTGCCAGCGCGCACCGCTCGCCGTCGCGCCGGCCGCGACCGCCGCCTCGATCGCCGCGCGCTTGTCGCGCAGCTCCTGGGCGTAGTTCTCGCCGAAGTCGAGCTGGCCGGCCGCGATCGCGCCCGCCACGTCGTCGGCAGGCATCTTCTTGCTGACGGCGATCAGCGTGACGTCGCCCGTCGCGCGCCCCGCGGCGGCGGCCGCGGCGGCGACGCGCGCGCGCACCTCGTCGAGGCGCGCCGCGATCTCGTCGGCTCGGCTCACGTCGCTCCGGCGGCACCGAAGGCCGCGCGCGGGTAACCGGCGACCGCGCCCGCGGCGATGCAGATCGGCCAGCACCTCGGCGAGCGGCAGCCCGATCACGTTGGTGTGCGATCCGCGCAGCTCGGTGGTGAAGACCGCGGCGATCCCCTGCACCGCGTAGCCGCCGGCCTTGCCCTGCCACTCGCCGCTGCCGGCGTAGGCGTCGAGCTCCGCGGGCTGGATCAGCCGGAACGCCACGTTGGTCGTGACGGCGCGGTCGATCACGCGCGCGCTGCCTCCCGCGCCCAGACGGCCGTGCCAGATGCGGTAGGCGGTCGTGACCTCGTGGCGCCGCCCCGCGAGGCGGCCCAGCATGGCGCGCGCGTCGGTCACGTCGCGCGGCTTGCCGAGGATCTCGCCGTCGAGGATCACGATGGTGTCGGCGCCGACCACGGTCAGCGTCGCCGGACTCGCGGGCAGCGCCGCGACGGCGGCGTCGCACTTCGCCGCCGCGAGCCGGCGCACGCAATCGCCCGCCTTCTCGCCGGGCAGCGGCGTCTCGTCGAGATCGACGGGCGCCACCTTCAACCGCAGACCCAGCCGCTCGAGCAGCTCGCGCCGCCGCGGCGACGCGGAGGCCGATATGAGATCGAATGTTGAAACGGTCGCGTCGATTGCGTCGGGCGACTCGGACGGGTGATTCATGCACTCGGTTTTTACCGCGTTTCTTTCGGCGCGCGCGAAACATCGGCCGCGCGACGCCGATAAGGCGGCATGCGCCATCTGCGGTTTCGCCTGGGCGAGGTCGTGCTCGCCGGGTCGTTGCTCGCGGCTGCGGCCTGGTTGCTGCTGACCATCGGCTGCGCGCCGCAGACCGATCTCTACGGCGAGGCCGCCGGGGGCGGCAGCGATCCGGCGGGCGGCTCGGCGGCGGGCGCGCTCGTCGATCCGCCCGCGGGGACGACCGGCGTGCCCAGCAATCTGGCCGCGATCATCGCGCGCCTGCCGGTGGCGATCGCCGGCGCGAGCGCGATGTTTCGCCTGCGCCCGTCGAGCGACGGCAGCGGCGCGGGCGCGGTCGCGCTCGGGGGCGTCGCCGCGATCGCGTGCACCGGCGCGCTCGTGGGGAGCTGTTATCGCGTGCCGCTGGCCGGACCGCTCGCGCCCAGCGTCAGCTACGTCTTCGAGTTGCTGCCGGGCGCCACCGCGGGCGACGGCACCCCGGTCGCCAGCGGCGTGATCGGCGTGTTCGACAGCGCGGCGTCAGCCGACGATACGCCGCCGCAGGTCGTCGACTTCTCGGTCTCGCTCGCGGGCCCGTGCGCCACCGTGCGCTTCTCCACCGACGAGGCGGCCACGGCGGAGGTCGTGGTTCGCGCCGACGGCGGCGAGCTTGGCACGGCGGCGGGCGCGGGTCAGACCGCGTTCGACCTGGCGGTGCCGTTCACCGGCCTGCCTGCCGGGCGCTCCCGCCGAGATCGTGCTCGCGGGTGATCGACCGCGCCGGCAACCAGGTCGAGACCAGCGCGGGCTCGATCGATCTGCCGCCGGAGACGCCGCCGCTGGTGATCACCGAGGTGCTCGCCAACCCGGCCGGCCCCGAGCCCGGGCAGGAGTTCGTCGAGCTACGCAACCTCGGCGGCGCCGATCTCTCGCTCGGCGGCCTGCGCCTCGAGGACGCGAAGGGCGCCGACGTGCTGCCCGAGGCGACGCTCGTCGCCGGCGCCTACGCGCTGATCGTGCCGTCGACGTTCGATCCGGGCAGCCCGCGCGACGTGCCGCCGCGCGCCGGGACGCTGATGGTCCCCGTCGACACGCGGCTCGGCGTCCGACGGGCTGTCGAACACCGGCGAGGTGGTGCGGCTGCGCATGCCGGGGACCGGGACCGAGCCGGTGATCTCCATCTACGGCGGCTGGGTCGACGTCTCGGCCGCGAGCGCCGCCGGCAAGAGCGTGCACCGGCTGGTCGACGGGTCGTGTGATCACCCGACCGCCTGGACCAAGCCGCCGCGCGTGCCGACGCCGGGCTGGGGCACGCCCTGAGATTGTGCCTCCGGAATCCGGGCGGTGGTATGGTAGGGACCACGTCATGTCGGGGCACAATCGGTGGTCCAAGATCAAGCACAAGAAAGAGGCCTCGGACTCCAAGCGGTCCAAGGTCTGGACCAAGGTCATCAAGGAGATCACCGATCTCGGCCCGCCTTGGCGGCGGTGACATCAGCCGGCAACCCGCGGTTGCGTGCGGCGGTCGACAAGGGCCGCGCGGTCAACATGCCCAACGACACCATCGAGCGGTCGATCAAGAAGGGGACGGGCGACCTCGAGGGGATCAGCTACGAGGAGTTCAACTACGAGGTCTTCGGCCCGGGCGGCACCGCGATCCTGGTCGAGATCATGACCGACAACCGCAACCGGACCGCCAGCGAGATCCGCAACCTGATCCAGCGCGGCCACGGCAACCTGGGCGCGCTGGGATCGGTCGGCTGGATGTTCAAGAAGCAGGGGATGATCGTCTTCGAGAAGAGCGCCGTCGACGAGAACGCGCTCACCGATCAGGCGATCGAGCTCGGCGCCGAGGACATCCGCGGCGAGGGCGAGGCGCTGATCGTCGTGACCGAGCCCAAGGAGTTCGAGCGAATCCGCGAGGCGCTCAAGACCGCCAAGGTCGGCAGCGGCAAGCTCCCCGATCCGGTCTCGGCCGAGGTGACCATGGTCCCGCAGAACGTCGTGCGGCTGACCGGCAAGGACGCCGAGGGCGCGGTGAAGCTGGTCAGCATGCTCGAAGACCACGACGACGTTCAGAACGTCTACTCGAACATGGACGTCGACGAGTCGGTCCTGGAGAGTGTCGGTTAGCGCCGACCGCGGACCGCGCACGTCGCGCCCGGCGCGAGCGCCTGCCGCGGCGCGGGTATCGACACGTCCTTGGCGGATCCTGGGCATCGACCCCGGTACGTTGCGGATGGGGTATGGCGTGGTCGAGTGTCACGGCGCAGCTCGCGTTGCCTACGTGGAGTGCGGCGTGATCACCGCGTCGGCGCGCGCGGCGCGGCCGGAGCGGCTGTGCGAGATTGGACGCGGTCTGCGAGAGCTGATGGCCGAGCTGCGGCCCGACGCGGTGGCGATGGAAGAAGCGTTTTACGGCAAGAACGTGCAGGCGACGCTGGCGCTGGGAGAGGCGCGCGGCGTGGCGCTGTTCATCGCCTCCGAGCAGGGGCTGGTGGTCACCGGCTATTCGCCCGCGACGGTGAAACAAGCCGTCGTCGGTCACGGACGCGCGACCAAGGAGCAGGTCGGCTACCTCGTGCGCGCGCTGCTGGCGATGCGCCGGCCCCCGGCGGTCGACGCCGCCGACGCGCTGGCGATCGCGATCTGCCACGCTCGCAACGCCGGGCAACCGCCGGCGCGGTCGCGCGCGGCGATCGAAACGCGGGCGCCGAACGCGGCGGGCGCTCCCGCCGACCGGGGAGCGGCGCGATGATCGCGCACCTGCGCGGCCAGCTGATCGAGAACGACGGCGACACGATCGTCGTCGACGTCGCCGGCATCGGCTACCAGGTGTGGATCAGCAGCGCGACGCTGGGCAGCTTGCCGCCGGTGGGCGCCGAGCTGCGCCTGCAGGTGCACTCGCACTTCATCAAGGACGAGCCGCTGCGGCTCTACGGTTTCGCCGACGCCGACGAGCGGCGCCTGTTCCAGACGCTGATCGACGTGCAGGGCGTGGGGCCGCGCGTGGCGCTGGCGATCCTGGCGGGCCTGCCGCCGGGCGAGCTGGTGCGCGCGATCGCGGGCGGCGACGTGGCGCGCCTGACGCAGGTCAAGGGCGTGGGCCGCAAGATCGCCGAGCGCCTCACCGTCGAGCTGCGCGAGAAGATCACGACGCTGCCCGCGGGGCGCGGCGTGCCGCTTCCGCCGCCGCCGCCCGCGCGCGCGCCCGGCCCGTCGGGGCCGCTCGGAGACGTGTACGGCGCGCTGGTCGCGCTCGGTTTCCGTCCGAACGAGTTCGAGGCGCTGCTCGACGACATGGACGCCGCGCGGCCCACGGCGGATCTCGTGAAGCAGGCGCTCGCGGCGCTGCGGAGGCGATAGACGATGTCGCGAAAACGCCACGACGACGGAGCGGAGCCGGTTGCGGACACGGAGGCGGGCGCGGGAGCGGGCGCCCGCCGCGTGGTCTCGGGCGACGTCCGTCGAGACGAGGGGCCGGCCGACGACGACGCGGCGTTGCGGCCGCGGACCTTCAAGGAGTTCGTGGGCCAGCGCAAGGTCGCCGAGAACCTGGCGGTCTACGTGCAGGCGGCGCGCCAGCGCGGCGACTCGCTCGACCACGTGTTGCTGTCGGGGCCACCCGGGCTCGGCAAGACCACGCTGGCGTATCTCCTCGGTCACGAGATGGGGACCGAGGTGCGCGTCACGTCGGGTCCGGCGCTGGAGCGCAAGGGTGACCTGGTGGGGATCCTGACGTCGCTGAGCCGCGGCGACATCCTGTTCATCGACGAGATCCACCGCCTGCAGCCGGTCGTCGAGGAGAGCCTCTACCCGGCGATGGAAGACTTTCGCGTCGAGCTGGTGACCGGCGTCGGCGCGGGGGCGCGCGCGATCCCGCTGCCGATCGAGCGCTTCACGCTGGTCGGCGCGACCACGCGCACGGGGCAGCTCACGTCGCCGCTGCTGTCGCGCTTCGGCATCGTCGAGCCGTTCGACTTCTACTCGGCCGCCGAGCTGACCACGATCGTGCGGCGCTCGGCGGGATTGCTGGGGATCACGATCGATCCCGAAGGCGCCGAGGAGATCGGCCGCCGGTCGCGCGGGACGCCTCGCGTCGCCAACCGCTTGCTCCGCCGCGTGCGCGACTTCGCCGAGGTGCGCGGTGACGGACGCGTCACGCAGGATGCGGCGGCCTACGCGCTCGGCCGGCTCGAGGTCGACCATCTGGGACTGGACGCCGGCGATCGCAAGGTCCTGTCGATGATCATCAAGCGCTTCGACGGCGGCCCGGTCGGCATCGAATCGATGGCGGCGTCACTGGCCGAGGATCGCGACACGCTGGAGTACGTCTATGAGCCCTACCTGATCCAGGAAGGTTTCCTGGTGCGCACGCCGCGCGGCCGTCAGGTCACGCGCCGCGCCTACGAGCACCTGGGTTTGCCTCCGCCCGTGCGAGGTTCGGGCCCGGGCCAGGGCAGCTTGTTCTAGCTCACGCGTCTCGACCAGGAGGGGCGCCCCGTCCTCGATCCGCGATCGCGAGCGCGCTTGGGGCGTGTGGTCGAGACGCAAACGAGGATGGCGACGAGCACGAAGACGGGGTAAGGCTCGATTTCGCACACCTTGTCGTGACGTCGCCGTCATGACATTGGCACCGAATCGACGCGAACGACGCGCGCGCGCCGCCGCACGATCGCGCCGTGCGAAAGATCGGGACGGTGGTGGCGGTCGCGCTGGCCGTGACCGTCGCTGCACTCGGTTCGAAGGTGCGGGGCGGCCGCGCGTCGCTCCAGTATGCGCACGACATCGCGCCGATCTTCGCGCGCGCGTGCGCTGACTGTCACGCGGGTGACAAGCCGCGGGGCGGCCTGCGCCTGGATCAACCGGCGCGGCTCGCGACCGCGGTCGTGCCGGGCAAGAGCGCCGACAGCGAGCTCGTGCGCCGCTTGCTGGGGCAGGGCGGCGACGAGCGTATGCCGGCCGGGCGCGCGCCGCTGCCCGCGCGCGAGATCGATCTCATTCGCCGCTGGATCGATCAGGGTGCGCCTGGTCTGCCCGCGCTCAGCGCGCCGCCGCCTGCGACCGCTGGGGCCTCGGCGGCCGGGCACTGGGCCTACCGCGCGCCGGTGCGCCCGCCGCTGCCGCCGGTTCGCGACAGCGCGTGGCCCCGCAACGAGCTCGATCGCTTCGTCCTCGCGCGACTCGAGCAGGCCGGCCTGGCGCCGGCGCCCGAGGCCGACGCCGCGACGCTGATCCGCCGCGTGACGCTGGACCTCACCGGGCTACCGCCGGCGCCCGCGGAGATCGATGCCTTCGTCGGAGAGAGGGCGCGTGCGGCGAGCGATCGGGCGGCGGCCGACGCCGCGTACGAGCGCGTGGTCGATCGCCTGCTCGCGTCGCCCCACTTCGGTGAGCGCTGGGCGGTGCCCTGGCTCGACCTCGCGCGCTACGCCGACAGCAACGGGTACGAGAAGGACGCGGCGCGATCGATGTGGAAGTACCGCGACTGGGTGGTCGATGCGTTCAACGCCGACCTGCCGTTCGACCGCTTCACGCTGGAGCAGCTCGCGGGCGATCTGCTGCCGGGCGCGACCGTCGCGCAGCGAATCGCCACCGGGTTTCACCGCAACACCATGTTCAACGACGAGGGAGGCGTCGACCCCGAAGAGGCGCGCTTCGAGCGCATGTGCGATCGCGCAGCGACGACGGCGACGGTGTGGCTGGGGACGACGCTCGGCTGCGCGCGCTGTCACGATCACAAGCACGATCCATTCTCGCAGCGCGATTTCTACCGGCTGCTGGCGTTCTTCGACGGCGCGCGCGAGGAGACGATGCCGCTGCCGACACCGGCGCAGGCACGGCGGCTGGAGGAGATTCGCGCCGCGCGCGCGCCGCTCCAGCACGCGCTCGCGACCTGGACGCCGGCGCTGGGGCAGGCGCAGCGACGCTGGGAGCGCGAGCTGCTGGCGCTGCCGGCGCGTTTTCCGACGCTGGCGATCGAGTCGCTCGCGTCGAGCGCGGGCGCGCCGCTGGTCGCGCAGCCCGACGGGGCCGTGTTCGTCGTCGGCGGGGTGGCGCAGCCCGCGGTCGGCGCTGCAACGGAACCCGAGGTCGAGACCGTCGTCGGCACGACGGCGCTCTCGCATGTCAGCGCCGTGCGGCTGGAAGCGCTGCCCGACGGGCGGCTTCCGGGCGGCGGGCCGGGGCGCGGTCCCGACGGCGCGTTCTTCTTGACCGGTATCGACCTCGATGCCGCGCCGGCGACCGACCCCGCCGCGCGCTGGCAGCCGATCGCGATCGCCAGCCTGACCGCCGACGACCACCCGCGCGAGGAGCCGGAGCGTTACGCGGCCGAAAACCTGCTCGCCAGCGTGTCGGCCGGCGATGCGCGCGACGCCGACATCACGCGCGGCTGGGGCGTGAGCCCGATCTACGACGGCGCCGACCGCCTGCCGCGCCAGCTGGTGCTCGTGGCGGCGCAGCGATTCGGCTTCGACGGCGGCACGCGGATCCGCGTCCGCTTGCGGTATGCCGCCGCCGCGCAGGGCGAGGTGATCGGCCGCCTTCGCTTGAGCGCGACCGACGTCGATGCGCCGGGCGCCATCGCCGAGCTGCCGGCGCGGTTGCAACGGGTGGTCGCGACGCCCGAGACGGCGCGTGCGCGCGCCGACGGCGACGAGCTGGCGCAGGCATTCCGCCGGCTGACGCCGCTGCTGGCCGGTGAGCGCGCGCGGCTGGCGGCGCTCGAGCGCGAGGAGCGGGAGCTGGGCGTGGTCTCGACGCTGGTGATGGCGGCGCCGGCGCCGGGCGGACGCGTCGCCGAGACACACCTGCGCCAGCGCGGCGCCTTCGCCAGCCCCGGTGAGGTCGTGACCGCGGCCGTGCCCGCGGTGCTGGCCCCGCCGGCGGGCGGGGCGACGCGTGATCGGCTGGCGCTCGCGCGCTGGCTCACCAGCGACGGCAACCCGCTGGTGGGACGCGTGACCGTCAATCGCATCTGGGCGGGGTACTTCGGCCGCGGCCTGGTCGAGACCGGCGAGGACTTCGGATCGCAGGGAACGCCCCCGACGCATCCTGAGCTGCTCGACTGGCTGGCGAGCGAGCTACCGCGCGCCGGCTGGAGGCTGAAACCTTTGCATCGGCTCATCGTGACGTCGGCGACCTATCGCCAGACGGAGCGGCCGTCGCGCGCGGTCGCGGGCGAGCTCGAGAGGCGCGATCCCGAAGATCGCCTGCTCGCGCACGCGCCGCGCCGCCGTCTGGAGGCGGAGATGGTGCGCGACGTGGCGCTGGCGGCGAGCGGGCTGCTCGACGCGCGCGTCGGGGGCCCGCCGGTCTTTCCGCCGCAGCCGGCAGGCGTCTGGTCGCCGCCCAACAGCCGTGAAGGCGAATGGCGGGATAGCGCCGGGACGGATCGCGCTCGACGCGCTCTCTACACATTCTGGCGGCGGACCGCGCCGTACCCGAGCGCGGCGCTGTTCGATGCGCCCAGCCGCGAGAGCTGCACCGTGCGGCGCGGGCGCACGAGCACGCCGCTGCAAGCGCTGGCGACGCTGAACGATCCGGCATTCTGGGAGGCGGCGCGCGCGCTGGCGCGGCGTATGCGCGATGAGCCGCCGCCGTCCGCCGGTACGACCGAGCGCATCGCCTACGGTTTTCGCCTCTGCACGGCGCGGCCCGCCCGCGCGCGCGAGCTGCAACCGTTGCGGGCGCTCCACGACCGGGAGCGCGTGCGGCTCGGCGATGACGCCGCCTGGTCGCTGGTGGCCAATGTCCTGCTCAACCTCGATGAAACCCTCACCAATCACTGAGCTCGCAATCGCGCGCCATGGCGCGGGCGATGCCGTGAGCGCGCCCGCCGAGCCCGGGGTGCGCCTCGCGGTGTCGTTGCTGGTGTTCGTCGCCGCGATGTTCGCGCTCGGCGTGACCTGCCTGGCGTGCGGACACGCGCTCACCGGCTGGCTGTGGTTGCCGGCGCTCGCGGCCGGCGCCGCGGCTTCGTCGTGGGCCGCGCGCGTGACGACGCCCCGGCAGGCGCTGCATACATGCGCGCGCGCGGCGGCGCTGCTGAGCGCGTGCGTCGTCGCGGCGCTGCTCTTCGGCGCTGCGTTCTACGACGTCTCCTGGGACGGACAGGTCTATCACCAGCAGGCGGTGCTGGCCCTGGCCGAGGGGTGGAACCCGCTGCGCGACCCGCCGCTGCCGCTCGAGCTCCGCGCCGACAACATCTGGATCAACCACTACCCCAAGGCGGCCTGGATCGCGCAGGCGATCCTTCTGCGCGCCACCGGCTCGCTCGAGGCGACCAAGAGCTTGCAGCTCTTGCCGCTCGCCGCTGCCGCGCTGCTGGTGTTCGCGGCGCTCCGCGCGCGCGGCCTGGGCGTGCGCACGGCGGCGTTCCTGAGCGCGCTCCTGGCCGGCAACCCCGTGGCGCTGGCGCAGGTGTTCAGCTTCTACAACGACGGCATGGGCGCGTCGCTCACGACCGCGATGCTGGCGCTGACCTGGCACTGGCGCCGCCGGCCCGCGCCGTGGCTGTTGCTGGCGCTCGCAGCCTGCATCGTCGTCATCGTCAACCTCAAGTTCACCGGTCTCGTCTACGGCGTGTTGCTCTCGGCGGGCCTCGTGCTCTACGCGCGCGGGCCGGCGGGCGCGCGCCCCCACGCCGACCTCTACCGGTTCGTCGCAACGGTCGCGGGCGCGTTCGCGATCGCCACGCTGGTGGTCGGCTTCGACCCCTACGTGACCAACCTGGTGCGCAAGGGCCATCCGTTCTACCCGCTCATGGGGCAGGGGGCGGTCGACATCATCAACATCCAGCTCGCGCCCGAGTTTCACGCGCTCACGCGTCCGACGCGCCTCCTCGTCTCGCTGTTCGCGCGCGCCGACGAGCACAACGTGACGCCGGCGCTGAAATGGCCGTTCGCGCTCGCCGGCAGCGAGCTGCGCGCGCTCGGCTACCCGGACGTGCGCATCGGGGGCTTCGGTCCGCTGTTTGGCCTCTCGGTGTTGCTGGCGGCGGCGATCGGTCTCGCACGGCGTCGGCTGGGCGTCGTGGTTCCGGCGAAGGCCTGGGCGCTCGCCGCGCTGCTGCTCGGCATCGCGTTCTGCAACCCCGCGCTGTGGTGGGCGCGCTACGTGCCCCATCTCTGGTTGCTGCCGGTCGGGTTGCTGGCCCTCGCGCTGCTCTCGCCGCGGCTGGCGCGCGCGGGCCGCGCCGTCGCGCTGGTGTTCGGCGCGCTGCTCGCGCTCGACATCGCGCTGGTGGCGGTGGTGGCGACGGTCGCCAGCCTGGGAGCCTCGCGCGCCGTGGGCCAGCAGCTGGATCGGCTCGATCGCGCGGGTGGACCGCTCACCGTCCGCTGGGACGGCTTCGAGGCGGTGCGCGCGCGCCTGCGCAACCGCGCCATCGCCTTCGCGGAGGTCGATCGGCTCCCCTGCGCGTCGCCCGTCCAGCTGCTGGCGTCGCGCGCCCGCGTGTGTCCGCCCGAGCCGCGCGGAGGCGGCCGATGATCTCGCGGCGCCGGCTGCTGGCAGCGAGCGCAGGCGGGCTCGGCACGCTGGCGCTGGCGTCGCTGGCGGATCGCCAGCTCTTCGCGGCCGCGCGGCCGGCGGCACGCGCGCGGCACGTGATCTATCTTTTCATGGCGGGCGGCCCGTCGCAGCTGGATCTCTTCACGCCCAAGCCGGCGCTGGCGGCGCACGACGGCCAGCCGCTGCCGCCCAGCGTGGCGCCCGGCGAGCGCTTCGCGTTCATCAAGGGCACGCCGCGCCTGCTCGCGTCGCCGTTCTCGTTCGCGCCTCACGGCCAGTCGGGCGCGACGATCTCGTCGTTGATGCCGCACCTCGGGCGCGTCGCCGACAAGGTGACGTTCCTGCACGCGGTGACGACGACCCAGATCAACCACGCGCCGGCGCAGATCCTGATGACCAGCGGCCATCAGCTCCCGGGGCGGCCCAGCTTCGGCGCCTGGCTCGCGTACGGCCTCGGCGCGGAGACCGACGAGCTGCCGGCGTTCGTCGTGCTGCTGTCGGGCGAGCGCCATCCCGACGGCGGGCAGGCGCTGTGGGGCAACGGGTTTCTCCCCGCGGCTCACCAGGGTGTCGAGCTGCGGCCCGGGCGCGATCCGGTGCTGTTTCTCTCGAACCCGCCCGGGATCGATTGGCGCGCGCGCCGTGACAGCCTCGATACGTTGAAGGCGCTCGACGGCCAGCGGCTGCGCGAGACCGGCGAGCGCGACATCGAGGCGCGCATCCGCAACTACGAGCTGGCGTTTCGCATGCAAACCTCGGTGCCCGAGCTGGCCGCGCTCGAGAGCGAGCCGCCCGCCGTGCATCGCCTGTACGGAACGACGCCGGGGCGGCCCTCGTTTGCCAATCACTGCTTGCTGGCGCGCCGCCTCGTCGAGCGCGGCTGCCGGATCGTCCAGCTCTTTCACCGCGGCTGGGACAACCACGGCGTGAACCGGAGCGACGATCTCCGCCACCGCCTGCCCGCGCTGTGCGCCGAGACCGACCAGGCGGTCGCGGCGTTGCTGACCGATCTGGATCAGCGCGGGCTGCTCGATTCGACGCTGGTGGTGTGGGGCGGCGAGTTCGGGCGCACACCGATGATGGAGGCGCGCGATGGATCGAAGTTCCTCGGCCGTGACCACCACGGCCGCGCGTTCACGGTCTGGCTGGCGGGCGGCGGCATCAAGCCGGGTCTCGCCCACGGCGCCAGCGACGACCTCGGCTACCACGCCGCCAGCGGCGTGGTGAGCGTCCACGACCTGCACGCGACGCTGCTGCACCAGCTGGGCATCGACCACACCGCGCTGACCTATCCGTTCGAGGGCCGGCGCTATCGTCTGACCGACGTCGCCGGCGAGGTCGTGCGCGCTATCGTCTGAGCATCAGGTGAGCCCTTGCCACGCGCCCCAGAGATCGCCCAGCGCGGTGGTCGAGGCGGGATCATGCGCATCGTGGAATAGCCGAAAGAAGACCGCGTAACGGATGTGTGGGCCCAGGTTCGCCGACACGCCGTGAACGAGCAGGTAGTGCGCGAGCAACGCGTCGCCGGCCTTGACGATCAACTGCCGCGGAGGCTCGGGCAAGGGAACGGGCGGGAAGGGCGCGTCCGGACGAGCGAGCGCGCGGGCTGCGTCGTGCGCGGCAAAATACGCCGCGAGCGCGCGGTGGCTGCCGGGCCAGACGGTGAAGTTGCCGGCGAATGGCTCATCGGCGTCGCTGAGGAAGACCGCCGCCAGCGCTGTGAAATGATAGATCGTGCCAGCGGGGACGCCGTTCTGCGCGCGGGGCAGGCCGTCGATGTGGGGCCGCGGGTCGACGCGGTCGGCGCCCGGCGTGGGAAATCGCAGCGCGATCTGGGCGTCGCTCGGGTCCCGCACGCGGCCGGAGCCGAGCGCGGCCTCGGCGACCTCCGCCAGCGGCGTCGCCCGGTAGAGGTCGAGGACCGTCGCATCATTGACGAGCTCCGGGCAAAACGTCTGAGCGTTCATGCGCGGAAGCGCGTCGGGTGGTAGACCGTTCCGGCCGAGCGACGTGTTGATCGCCGCCAGCGCCGCCTGCACACGCTCGGGCGCGATCAGGCCGGGAACCAGCAAGTAGCCGGCGTCTTCGAGCGCGCGTTTGTCGCCGGCGGTGAGCTCCACGATCGCAGCGAAGCTAGCAGATGCCGCGCCGGTTGCATGTGCGACCGTGCGGCCGTCCGTGCGCGACCCGTCGGCTGCTGTCGGCAATTCGTCGGCCGTGCCCCCAAACCGCGTCAGTCTGACCATTCGTTTGAATTTGATTCCGTTCATTCACAATGGCCGGTGCGCGTGTGACGAGCGTTCCTGAAACGTCCCGGCAAGTTCAACGAACGGTCGGCGGACTGCAACGAGCGTCGCGCAATATGTCGTCCATCGCCGGCATCGGACACATCGCGGTCGGTCTCGCTTCGGCGCGGCTGAACACCGACACGACGCTGCGCCGTCGAGCCTGGCTGACCGCCGTCGCGTGTATCGCACTGGCCATGCTACCGGACGTCGATGTGTTGTTTGCGGGTGTGTTGAAGGAATGCAGCCCGCTATTCGACCACCGCGGGTTGACGCACACCCCGCTGTTTGCGGTGTGGGTCGGCCTGGTCGCGTTCGGTGTCAGCCTGCGGTCACTCGAGAGCCGGGCGCGCGCGGTGCGCACCGGCGTGATGGCCACGCTGCTGGTCGGCAGCCACTGCCTGCTGGACGCGATGGCGCAAGACGGCCGCGGGATGCTGTTCTTGTGGCCGCTCTCCATGCGTCGTTATCACTTCCTGTTCCGGCCCATTCCCGACATCCCGGCCGGGTTGCAGCTCTTCTCTCGGCTCGGCGTGCGGCAGCTGCTGGTCGAGATGGTGCTGTTTCTGCCCCTGATCGCGGATGCCTTGAGCTGGCGGCCGCTGTGGCGTCCCGAAGGCGCGAGCACGCGCGCGAAGGCGCGTCCGCTTCGTCCGCGCGCCGAGCCGTCCTAGCGTCGGGGAGAGGGACGACCTTGCGCGAGCCGCCGCGCCCTCTCGCACGCCGTCGCAGACCGACCGCGGTTACGAGCGCGTGAAGCGCGCCAGATCGAGCTCGGCGCGGAACACGCTCACCGCAGGGCCGCGCATGCGCACGCCGCCGAGATCCGGCGCGACCGTGATGTGCAGCGTGCCGCCGGGCAGGTGCACCGGTGTTTCGACGCCCGCGTGCAGCCGCTCCTCGACGCAGGCGGCGGCGACGGTGGCGCAGGCGCCGGTGCCGCAAGCGAGCGTGATGCCGCAGCCGCGCTCCCAGACGACGAGATCGATCTCGGCTCCGCTCGCACTCGTGCTCGCGCGGATGCGCGCGAACTCCACGTTGGTCCGGCGCGGGAACAGCGGGTCGATCTCGATGGCGGGCCCGAACTCCTCGCGCCAGCGCGCGCAAGTCGGTCTGGGGGTCGTCGACGAAGATCACGGCGTGCGGATTGCCCATCGAGACGGCGGTCATCTTGAAGCGCGTCCCGTGCGCGGTGATCGGCGCGCGCACCGCGCGCTCGCTGCCGCCCGGCTGCATCGGGATCTCGCCGCGCGTGAGCCGCGGGCGGCCCATCTCGACCGCGACCGATCGCACCTGGCCGTCGTTACCGCTGTCCTGGCCGCCGTCGTTGCCGGTCTCGGTGTCGATCGCGCACGCGAGCAGGCCCGCGTCGGTGTCGATGCGCAGCACCGGGCGGCGCATCGACGGGTCGCTCTCGTAAAGCACCTTGGCGACGCAGCGAATGCCGTTGCCGCACATCTCCGCCTCGCTGCCATCGGCGTTGAGCACGCGCATGCGCGCGTCACCGTCGACGGCAGGCAGGATCGCCAGAACGCCGTCGGCGCCGACGCCGAAGTGGCGATCGCACACCGCGCGCACGACCGCCGGCTCCTGGATCGCCACGGCAGCGCCATCCGCGGCTCCGGCGCCGTCGCGCAGGTCGACGACGACGAAGTCGTTACCCAGGCCTTCGACTTTGGTGAAGGGGAGGGTGGCCACGACCGCGCCTAGGGGGCCGCAGGCGCGGCGGGCGCGCTCTCGGGTTTCTTTTCGGTCGTCTTGTCGGACTTGGTTTCGGCCTTGGGCTTCTCGACGGCCGGTTTCTCCGCCGTGCCCTCGGGGCCGACGACCACGCGCTTCTTCTTCGCGGGCGCGGCCGGCGTTTCGGCGCCAGCCTTGCCCTCGGGCTTCGCAGCTTTCTTGTCGGTCGTCTTGGTCTCGACGGCGGGCGCCGCGGGCGCCTCCGACGGCGGCGTCGTTGTCATCCCTTCGGCGGGCGTCGCCGCGGGCTTCTGCGCGCTCTCGCGCGCCTTCTCCAGCTCTTGCTTCAGCTTGGTGGCACGATCTTCGTCGGCCTTCTTCTCCACCTGCTTCTGCTCCGCGAGCCGCTGCAGCCGCTTCGAATCCTGCTGACTGGAGAAGTGCGCCAGGCCCAGCGACGTGATCAGAAAGACCGCCGCCGTGATCGACGTGAGGCGCGTGAGGAAGTTACCGGCGCCCGAGGAGCCGAACACCGTCTGGCTGCCGCCGCCGCCGAACGCGATACCCATGCCGCCGCCCTTGCCCGCCTGCAGCAGCACGACGAGGATCAGGAAGACGCAAACCAGCACGTGAAGAACCGTCAAGAACGTGATCATCGAATTATCCTTTGGCCGGCGTCGCCGCCGCGTGCGCGCCGTGCGCCGCTTGCGCGCCGTGCGCCGCTTGAACGATCTGAACGAAAGAAGGAGCCGACAGCGATGCGCCGCCCACCAGGCCGCCGTCGACGTCCTCCTGCGCGAGCAACTCGCCGATGTTGTCCGGCTTGACGCTGCCGCCGTAGAGAATCCGGACCGCCGCCGCGACCGACGCAGAGCGCGTGCCGATGCGACCGCGAATGAAGCGATGCACCTCTTCGGCCTGCGCCGGCGTCGCGTTGCGGCCGGTGCCGATCGCCCACACCGGCTCATATGCGATCAGCGCGCGTGCCAGATCCTCGTCGGAGATATCCTTGACCGCCGCGTCGACCTGCGCCTCGATTCGCCCCAGCGTCTCGCCGGCGTCTCGCTCGGCCAGCGTCTCGCCCACGCAGATGATCGGTATGACGCCGGCGCGCAGCGCCGCGCGCGCCTTCAAGTTCACCGCGGCGTCCAGCTCGCCCATCAGCTGGCGGCGTTCGGAGTGGCCGACGATGACGTACTTACATCCGGCCTCCGCAAGCTGGGGCGCCGACACCTCGCCGGTGAAGGCACCTTTGTCTTCCCAGAAACAATTTTGACCGGCGACCGCGACCGGGCCCCCCTCGAGCCGGCGCGCAACCGCGTTCACAGCGAGGAAGCTCGGCGCAACTGCCACGTCGACGTCGCGCCAGGTGGCGACTCCATTACGCACCTGGGTGGCCAGCTCCACGGATTCGGCAATGTTGCCGTTGAGTTTCCAGTTGCCGCAGAAGAAGGGACGGCGTTGGCTTTGCTTGACGGACATGTTGCTCTCAGCTCTCCAGTGCGGCCAGGCCCGGCAGCTTCTTGCCCTCGAGGAGCTCGAGGGATGCGCCACCGCCGGTCGAGATGTGCGTGATCTTGTCGGCGACGCCGGCCTTGTGGATGGCCGCGACCGAATCGCCGCCGCCGACGACCGACAGTGCTCTCGTCGCGGCGACCGCCTTGGCGACGGCGATCGTGCCGCCGGCGAATGGATCGGACTCGAACACACCCATCGGGCCGTTCCACAGGATCGTCTTCGCGCGCGAGATCGCGTCGCCGAAGCCACGCGCGGTCTCGGGGCCGATGTCGAGCGCCGCGAGATCCTCGGGCACCGCCATCGCGTTCACCACGCGGCCCGACTCGGACTTGATGCCGGCGGCGGCGACCACGTCGCGCGGGAGCAGCACGTCGACCTGCGCGGCCTCGGCCTTGCGCAGGAACGAGCGCGCGAGCGCGAGCTTGTCGTCCTCGACCAGCGAGCGGCCGAGCTGGCCGCCCTTGGCCTTGAGGAACGTGTTCGCCATCGCGCCACCGATCAGGATCTGGTTCACGCGCGTGAGCAGGTTCTCGAGCACGCCGATCTTGTCGGAGACCTTGGCGCCGCCGATGATCGCGACGAACGGCCGCTCGACCTCGCCGAGCAGCTTGCCGAGGAACTTCACCTCGCGCTCCATCAGCAAGCCCATGCCTTTTTCGCCGACGAACTTGGTGATGCCCACCGTCGACGCGTGCGCGCGGTGCGCGGTGCCGAACGCGTCGTTGACGTAGACGTCGGCGTAGCTGGCCAGGCCGCGCGCGAAGGACTCGTCGTTGGCCTCCTCGGCCGGGGTGAAGCGCAGGTTCTCGAGCAGCGCGATGGCTCCGTCACGCAGATCGGCGACGACCTTGCGCGCGCCGTCGCCGACCGGCTCGTCGGTGAGCGCCACGTCGATGCCCAGCAGCTCCGCCAGCCGCGCCGCGACCGGCATCAGCGAGAACTTGGGGTCGGGCTTGCCCTTGGGGCGGCCCAGGTGCGACGCGAGCACGACCCGAGCGCCGTGCTCGATCGCGTACTTGATGGTGGGAAGGCTCTCGCGGATGCGCGTATCGTCGGCGACTCCGCCCGCGGGCGTCAGCGGGACGTTGAAATCGACCCGCACGAACAGGCGGCGCCCGCCAATCGAGAGGTCGGTAATCGGTTTGATCGGCATGTCCTGCACTCCGCTCCCGAGTCCAGGACGAAGGCGCGCAAAAAAAAGCGCGCCCTGTCCGGGGCGCGCAGAGGATGCTCGAAGAAAAAACTAAAAGCTAGAAAAACTTTCCACGGGAAAACCGCGGAATATCAAAGGACATTGACCGTTCGTCTGCTGTCTTTTGCTGTCTTTTTTGCTCCCATCAATCGAGCGGGCTTTCGTCTTTGATGTCGGAGGTCACCTGGCTGATCAGCTCGGTCGCCAGCGCCACGATCTGCTTTGGCTCGTACCCGTTCTGGCGCAGCTCTTTGTAGATGGATTTCGAAAGGATTCGCAGCGCCTTTTCCCGGTTCGGAATGGTCGCCGTTGCTGGACCCGTCGGTGCAGGCTTGGTTTGCGTGAGTGCTTGAGGCATTCAACCCTCCTCCCAGAAGGTCGGCCGGACATCTAGCATGCGTTGTGCCAGTGGTGCCAGTTTGTAACTCCCTGAAATCACTTGGTGCGGTCGAGGTGTAGACCACCCCATGCGCGAAGACCCGTACGCACCTGCGCGAGGCATAACGGTCGCCGGATCGTTTCAATTTCGTCGAAATCCGCGGTGGAACTCGAAGATGCGGCGGGTGCCGGGCCCTGAGCGCGGGCCTCATCGGCGGTGCGAAGGCGCTTTTGCACCTGACGCGGCTTGCGTCCCATGTAACGAATAAACGCAGGTCTCTCGGGCTCATGCATCGTGTAATATCGCCTGAGATTCAGTCGAAACCTCGAATGGGAGTAGCGATCGTGAACCACTCGATCGAAGTCGCGCACCTGGTGAACGGCGAGGTGATCTCCGTGCGGCGCCTGTCGCGCCGGCGGGAGCTGCGGGAGGTGGCGGTGGCGCTCGCGGTGGTCGGGGTGGTCTTCGTCGGCCGCGACCGGCCTGGTCGCCGTCGTGCTGCTGGGCGTCCATCGGGTCGTCTATGGCCCCGTCTACGGCGCGGTCTGGATGATCGTCGCCGCCGGCGCCATGGGCATGCTGCTCGGCCGGCGCGCGCTCGATCGCGCGCGGCGCTACCGCGTCGGTGTGTCGATCGACGACGACGCGTTCGCGGGCGCCGAGGTCGACCTGGTCCGTCGCGTCGGCCAGGGGTACGAGCTGGCGCTGGTGCCCGGCATGACTGGCATCGATCGACGCGGGCCGCGCGCCGCTCGCCGTCGAGACGCTGGTCTCGTCGGGCAACACCACGCGCATCCCGCTGGGCGGCGACGTGCGCGCCGAGATCGCGCTCGGCAACACCACCTTCGTCGTGCGCGGCGGCGCCGCCGCGGGGCGCGAGGAGCCGGTGTCGCGCGCGCTGGTGAAGCGATTCGCGCGCCCCACGCTCGACCGTCGTGCAGCTCATGGCGGTCGGCGAGCTTTCTCTACGCGGTTCCCGTCGGCGCGGCGCTGGGCGAGGCCGACATGAAGTCGTCGATCCCGGCGACGGCGACGCCGTGGGAGACCGAGAAGGCGCTGCGCGCGCAGGCGCAGACTCAGGCGCGCACGCTGCACCGCTGCTTCGACGTCATGCCGCTCGAGTGCCAGCGCGCCGGGCTACGTCGGCATCGGGCTGTCGCTGTCGAAGGACGGCGAGATCCGGTCGAACTGGATCGCGCGCTCGACGTACGGCAAGGACTGCCCGGTCGAGCAGTGCATGTCCGAGGTCGCGGCGGGATGGTTCTTCGAGCCGCTGCCCGAGTCGATGCAGATCGTGCTGCCGGTCCAGGTGCTGCGCACCGACAAGCCGCTGGTGCGCTCCGAGGTCGCGGCGCTGCCTGCGGCTCCGCTGTCGCCCGCGCCGCCGCCGGTCGCGCCGGCTTCGTCGAATCTCGGGCGCGTCGCCACCGTTGAATGACCTTCGCGTTGCGGCGATCGTCGCGTCGGGCTGACGCGTCGGTCAGGATCCGATCGTGAGCGACGACGAGAAGCGGACCCTCGATCTGCTCGAGGCGAACCATACGTTTCCCGGGCGACTACCCGCTCACGGTGATCGCGCTCAACAGCGAGACCGTGACCGCGGCCCTGGTCGAGTCGGTCCAGGAAGGGCTGGCGGCGCCGCTCGGACGAAGCGGCGCGCGAGACGCGTTCGTCCTCGGGGGGGAAGTACCTGAGCCACCGCCTGCGCGTCCCGTGCGCATCGGCGGCCGACGTCATTCGCCTCTACGCGCGCGTCCGGCGCGTCGAGGGCGTGGTGACGGTGCTCTGAATGGTTCGGCGATCGGCCGATGATCCCAGGCGATGAAGAAGCGACGAAGGAGACGAGAAGCTCGACGGTGAGACCGTGGTCCGGGTCTCGGTCGCCAAGCGCCAGTGGGAGCGGACGTTCGACGCGATCTCCGAGTCGCTGATGATCCTCGACGAGGAGCTACGTGATCCGGCGCGCGAACCTCGCGCTGGCCGACGAGCTGGGCACGGCCATCCAGCGCGTGGTCGGGCGCCGCTGCTTCGACGTGCGCTCGCAGTCGCCGCAGGCGCTGGTCGGCGCGCCGGGGCGCCCGTGCGACGGCTGCCCGGTGTCGGACGCGCAGCACGCGCGCGCGGCGCAAGGACGGCGAGGTGCGATCGAAGAACGGGCGCACGCTGATGCTGCGCGCGTTCCCGCTGCTCGACGAGGAAGTGCCGCTGACCGGTGTGCAGCTACCACGACGTCACCGAGGAGCGGGAGATGACGCGCCAGCTGGCGAGCGCCGAGAAGCTGGCGGCGATCGGGCGGCTCGCGGGCGGCGTCGCGCACGAGATCAACAACCCGCTGGGCGGCATCCTGGCGTTCGCGCAGATCCTGCAGCGCGAGGACGTCACGCGCCGAGGAGCGGCGCGACTACCTCGGCGAGATCGAGCGCAGCGCGCTCCGTTGCAAGGCGATCGTCGAGTCGCTGCTGCGCTTCTCGCGCCAGGCGCCGCAGATCAAGCGGCGCGTGCTGTCGCTCAACGACGTCGTGCGCGACGCGGTTCGCCTGACCGGGCAGAAGCCGAGCGCGCGCGCCGACGTGCGCGTGCAGCTCGAGCTCGAGGCCGATCTGGCCGCCGGTGCTCGGCGACGCGAATCAGCTGCTTGCAGGTCGTGGTCAACCTGATCGGCAACGCGTTCGACAGCGTGGTCGGCGCGGGCGAGATCGAGATCGCCACCTCCGGCTGCGAGGGCAACGTGTCGCTGCGCATCGCCGACTCCGGCTCAGGCATCGCCAGCGAGCACATGGCCGAGCCTGTTCGATCCGTTCTTCACGACGAAGGAAGAGGGCAAGGGCGCGGGCCTGGGCCTGGCGGTGAGCTACGCCATCGTGCAGGAGCACGGCGGCCGCATCATCGCGCAGCAACCGCTCGACGGGCGGCGCGGAGTTCCTGGTGACGCTGCCGCGCTCGCCGGCCGACCGGCGACGGCTGAGCGCGGATCGGATCAGAGAAGCGCCAGGACGCCAGGAACGCCATCCCGACAATCAAAAAGGTCCGGACCTGGCGTTCCTGGCGTCCTGGCGTTTTTCTCATCCGGCCGAGTCGCGCCAGCGGCGCGACGACGCGACCGCCGCGCGATAGCGCTCGACGCTGCGCGCGCGGCGCTCGGGCGTCCAGTCGAGCACGCGCGCCATCAGATCGGCGGCGTGCTCGACGGCGCCGAGGCCCTGGTCGCGCGCGTCGCGGAGCAGCGGCACGCGGCGGGCGAGCGCGTCGTCGACCTCGAGCGCGTGCTCGGCGCGCGCGGCGTGGACCACCTCGGCCCAGAGGTAGGGCAGCTCGGGATCGATGCGCCGCGCCAGCTCCGGCGCGTCGTCGAGCTCGGCCAGCACGTCGGCGCGCGCGCGAGCCGTAGGTCGCCAGCAGGTGCGCGCGCACGTCGGACGCCGAGCTCGTGGTCGCCGAAGGGCGAGGGCGGGGCGCCCGCGCCCGGCAGCGGGCGCGTCGCGCGTCAGGCACGGGCCGATCGCGCGCTCGACGCCCCGGTCGCGCAGCAGCTCGACGACGACGTCGATCGGTCTGCTCGGCCATGCGGCGGAAGGTGGTCAGCTTGCCGCCGACGACCGTGACGATGCCGTCGGGCTCGCGCAGGATCTCGTGCTCGCGCGAGGTCGACGAGGCGCGTGTGCGGCGGGCTCGGCGATGAGCGGCCGCAGCCCGGCGTAGGTCGCGATGCACGTCCTCGGGGCCGAGGCGCGCCGCCGGGAAGGCGTGCGCCGCGGCCTCGAGCAGGTAGTCGACGTCGCGCGCGCGCGCGCGGATCTCGGCGTCGAGCGTGGGCGCGCCGTCGCCGTGGCCGCGCGCGCCGGCGGGCTCCAGTCGGTGTCGGTGGTGCCGATCACGCTGCGCGGCGCCGCGCGGCAGCGCGAAGAAGATGCGGCCGTCGCGCGGCGAGCGCAGCACGACCGCGCGCCCGCCGAGATCGCAGGCGGGCGGCGTCGAACACCAGGTGCACGCCCAGCGTCGGGCGCAGGTTGTGCCGGCCGCGGTCGAAGGCGTCGGAGAACGGGCCCGGTGGCGTTGACGATGACGCGCGCGCGGATGCTCGTGCAGGCTCGTCGCTCGAGCTCATCGCGCACGATGCGCGGCGCGCGCGCGGCCGGCGCGGTCGCGCGCGAGCGACAGCACGCGCACGTGCGAGAGCACGCGCGGCGCCCGGCGCGCTCGGCGTCGAGCACGGTCTCCAGCACCAGGCGCGCGTCGTCGGTCTGGCAGTCGGTGTAGAGCTGCGCGCCGTCGAGGCCCGGCCGCTGCGCAGCGACGGGCTCGCGCTCGTAACGTCGCGCGCGGCGAGCAGGCGCCGGCTCTGCGCCGGCGGCCGCCAGAGCGCGAGCGCGTTGTAGAGCGCGATGCCGGCGCCGATGCGTGCGCAGGCCCGGGGCGCTCGCCGCGGTAGGCGGGGAAGAGGAACTCGATCGGGCGGCAGAGGTGCGGCGCGGTCGCCATCAGGCGCCGCCGCTCGGACAGCCCCTCGAACACCAGCGCCAGGTCGCCGTACTGCAGGTAGCGCAGGCCGCCGTGGATCAGCTGCGACGATCGGCTCGAGGTCTGGCCCGCGAAGTCGCCCGCCTCGCACAGCGCGACCGACAGCCCGCGCAGCACGGCGTCGCGCGCGATGCCGGCGCCGGTCGCGCCGCCGCCTACGACCAGGACGTCGAACCTCTTCCTCGCCCAGCCGTTCGAGCGCCGCTGCGCGCAGCGCTTGTTGGCCGGCGCGCGCGGTCACTTGAGGGCTGATGTGCAGCTCGTCGAGCTGCCGCGTCGACACGCCCGACGGCGCGTCGGTCATGAGGTCGGTTCCCTTCTGCGTCTTCGGGAAGGCGATCACGTCGCGCAGCGACTCGGCGCCGCACAGCAGCATCGCCAGGCGGTCGACGCCGGCGGCGATGCCGCCGTGGGGCGGCGGCCCGTACTTGAACGCCTCGAGCAGGAAGCCGAACTTGGCCTGCGCGTCCTCGTCGGACAGGCCGAGCGCGCGGAAGACGCGCGCCTGCACGTCGGGGCGGTGGATCCGGATCGAGCCGCCGGCGATCTCGTTGCCGTTGAGCACGAGATCGTAGGCGCGCGCGCGCACCGACGCCGGGATCGCGACTCGAGCCGCTCGAGGTCGGCGGGCGTCGGGCGAGGTGAACGGGTGGTGCGCCGCGACCAGGTGGCCGTCGTCGGCCTGCTCGAAGAGCGGGAACTCGGTGATCCAGCAGAAGCGCCACATGCCCTTGCGGGATGAGGTCGAGCTTCGCCGCCAGGTGCAGGCGCAGGCCGCCCAGCACGGTGTTGACCAGCTTGGGCGCGCCGAACTGCAGGAAGAGGAGATCGCCCTCGCCGGCGCCGGCGGCGGCGTTGATCGTCGTTGCGCAGCCCGTCGGACGATCGTCTTCATCGGGCGTCTGCGTCCAGGCGCCGCCCGCGGCCGATGCGCGCGCGCGCCAGGCCGCGCGCGCCGAAGCCCTTGGCGAACTCCTCGAGCTTGTCGAGGTCGGTGCGCGACAGCTTGGCGCGCCTCGGCGGCCGGCAGGCGCCAGCCCTTGACGATGCCGTTCGGCTGCGCGATCGCCGCCTGCAGCAGGCCGCACGCCGCCGCCCTCGTGCTTGCGGCACGGCGCGCGGTCAGATCGCAGAGCGGCAGGTCGAAGCGCAGGTCGGGCTTGTCGGAGCCGTACTTGCTCCATCGCCTCGGCGTAGGTCAGGCGCGGCAGCGGCCGCGGGATCTCGACGCCGAGGACGTCCTTCCACAGCGCGGCGATCAGGCCCTCGATGATGCTCTGCACGTCGTCCTCGACGACGAAGCTCATCTCGAGGTCGATCTGGGTGAACTCGGGCTGGCGGTCGAGGCGCAGGTCCTCGTCGCGGAAGCAGCGCACGATCTGGAAGTAGCGGTCGAAGCCCGACGACCATGAAGAGCTGCTTGAAGATCTGCGGGCGACTCGGCGAGCGCGTAGAACTGGCCCGGGTTGAGGCGCGACGGCACCAGGAAGTTGCGCGCGCCGCCCGGCGTGTACTTCACCATGAACGGCGTCTCGATCTCGGCGAAGCCGTCGCTCGCGCCAGGTAGCGGCGCGTCGTCTGGTAGATCGTCGAGCGCACGAGGAAGTTCTTCTGCAGCGCGGGGCGCCGCAGATCGAGGTAGCGGTGCTTGAGCCGCATCGACTCGCCGGTCGAGCGTGTCGTCGGTGATCTCGAAGGGCGGCGTCTCGGCGCGTGGAGAAGATCGTGAGCTTGTCGGCCTTGACCTCGATCTCGCCGGTCGCGAGGTTGGGGTTCTTGTGGCCGCCGCGCTCGGCGACGATGCCGCTGATGCCGATGCAGAACTCGGTGCGCAGCTCGCCGGCCATGCGTGTGCGCCTGCGCGTCCTGGTGCGGGCTCGAACACCACCTGCGTGAGGCCGGCGCGGTCGCGCAGATCGATGAACACGCAGCCGCCGTGATCGCGGCGCGGCGGCGACCCAGCCGAACAGGACCACGCGCTTGCCGGCGTCGGCGGCGCGCAGCGCGCCGCAGTCGTGGGTCCGCTTCAGATCGGTGAGGAACTCGGGCATGGCGAGAAGTTACATGTTGCGCGCGTCCGACTGCGAGTCCGCGCGTGGATGTTCGTGTCGTCGCAACGCCGAAATCCTGCTTGCCCTGATGTCGGGGCTACCGCTACCTTGGCAGTGTGCGTCTCCGCGTTCTGTATCACGGCAACTGCTTCGACGGATGCAGCTCGGCGGGCGTGTTCACGCGCTTCTACCGCGAGCGGATCGCCAAGAGGCCGATCGAGGTCGTCTACCGGCCGCTCGAGCACAAGGGCGACGCGCAGGCGTTCCCGGCCGACGCCTTCGACGGCGACGAGAACGCGTGCGTCGACTTTCGCTACTCGCAGGACCCGCGGCTGACCTGGTGGTTCGACCACCACGCGTCGGCGTTCCAGCTGCCGGGCGACGAGGCGCACTTCCGCGCCGACGCGACGGGACGCAAGTTCTACGACCCGACGGCCAAGAGCTGCACCAAGTTCATCGCCGACCACCGTGGCGGCGAAGTTCGGCTTCGACGTCGGCGCCGCTGCGCGAGCTGATCGACTGGGCGGAGATCATCGACGGCGCGCTGTTCCCCGAGCGCCAAGATGGCGGTCGAGCTGAAGGAGCCGGCGCTGCAGCTCATGACCTTCATCGAGAACAACCGCGAGCCGGCGCTCGGCCGACCGCTTCATCGGCGATCTGATCACGCGGCCGCTCGGCGAGATCGCGGCCGAGCGACTACGTCGTGCAGGCGCTGGGGCCGCTGCTGGTGCAGCACCGCGCGAACATCGACACGATCCGCACGGCGGCGAAGCTGGAGGGCGGCGTGGTGTTCTTCGACGTGGCCGAGCACAACATCGGCGCCGTTCAACAAGTTCATCACCTACTACCTGTTCCCCGAGGCGCGCTACTCGGTGGGTCTGACCGCGCCGGGGCGCTCAAGATCTCGGTGGGCTCGAACCCGTGGTCGAAGATCGCCGCGCACGCACGACATCAGCGCGATCTGCGAGCGCTACGGCGGCGGCGGGCACCCGGTGGTCGGCGCGGTGTCGGTGCCGCGCGACCGAGCTGCGCGCGCGCGCGGCAGATCGTCACGCGGAGATCGTCGCCGAGCTGCAGGGTCCGGGAACGGCGCAGGGCACGGGGAAGTAGTCGGTCCGCCGGTAGAAGCGACGCCGCTACCGGCGCACGGGGCGGTGCGGGCGACCCGCGCGTCGTGCGACGGGGCGCGGGCGGCGCGGCTTCGCGGGCGGCTTCTCGCCGCTCGGCGTGGGCGGAGGTGACGGCGCCGGCGTCGCCGCTGCGCGCGTCCAATCGATCGAGGCGCTCGCGCAGCTTCGCGGTCTCGGTGCGCAGGCGGTCGACCTCGTCCTGCAGCTTCTTCACCTGCTCGGCCGGGCGGCCGCTCTCGTGCAGCTCGCGAATCGCCTCCGCCATGCGCCGCCGCGCGCGTCCGTCGAGCTCCGCCGCCAGCGCGCGCTCGATGGCCGGCATCGCCTCGGGCGAGGCCGACGCGCGCCAGCGACGACGCCGCCTCGCCGCGCACGCGGAAGTCCGGGATCGGCGAAGCAACCCTCGACGAACTCGCGCGCCTGGCGCGCGTGCGGCGTGCCCGTGCCGAGCTCGGCCATCGCCATCACCACCGCGCGCCGCGCGAAGAACGAGCCGCCGGGCCGCCACTCGCCCTTGACGATCGGGATCGCGCGCTCGTCGCCGGTCGCGCCCAGCGCCTCGATGGCGCGCGTGCGGATCACGTCCTGGAACGACGGCCGCCCCAGCAGCGTCGGCAGCGATCGTCAGCGCGCGCGACGTGCGCGTGCGGCCCAGGCTCAGCGCCGCCTCGGCCTCGACGAAGTAGCTGCGGTCGCCCCGTCTGCAGCAGCGCCGCCAGCGCGTCGCCCGCGCGCTCGTCGCCGCGGTACTCGCCGAGGCCCGGCCGCCACCGCGCGCCGCACGCGCGGGTGCGCGTCGCCGATGTTCGCCAGCAGGAGCTCGAGCGCGTCGTCGCGCCGGGTGTGCCCGAGCGCGCGCGCCGCCGCCGCGCGCACCGCCCAGAAGCGTCGCCGCGCAGCGCCTCGCCGAGCGCGCGCACGGAGTCCGGCTCGACGCTCTTCGCGACGCCGCCGACCGCGATCACGCGGTCGATGCCGAGGCGCGCCGCCGCCAGCTGGCGGCGCCACAGCGGGCGCGGCTTCTCGATCTTGCAGCGACTTCAGCACGACGTCGCCGGGATCGAAGATCACCTGCGTCGGGCGCGACGGCAGGTGGAACTCGAACGCGTGGGTCGCGGCGTCGACGCTGACCGTCTCGTCGCGCTCCTGGCCGTCGACCTCGAAGCGCACGCGCGTCGTGAAGCGAAAGAGCGGCGCCTCGGCGCTGACGGTCTGCTTCTGCTCGAGGCGCAGCGTGCCGACCTGGCGCTCGGCGTCCCACTCCCAGCTCGCCTCCAGCTCCGGATGGCCTGGCCGCGTTCGATCCAGCGGTCGAAGAACTCGTCGACGTTGCGTCCCGAGACCTCTTCGATCGCGCGCGCGAGATCGCGCGTCTCGACCGAGCCGCGCGCGTGCCGCTCGGCGTAGAACTTGAGCGCGCGCCAGAACAGATCGTCGCCGAGCTCGTTCCGCAGCATGTGCAGGACGCGCCCGCCCTTTTCGTAGAGGTGGCTGTCGAAGATGTGGATCGGCTCCTCGTACTGGCGGCAGACCACCGGGCGCTGGTAGCGCCCCGCCTCGTTCAGGTAGCCCTCGGTGTCGGCGAGCAGCTCGACGTCGGCCTCGTCGCGGCCCTTCTCGTGCTCGCGCCAGACGTACTCGAAGTAGGTCGCGAAGCCTTCGTTGAGCCAGGCCTCGGACCACTCGCGGCAGGTGACCAGGTCGCCCCACCACTGGTGCGCCAGCTCGTGCGACACCAGCCCCTCGACGTCGTGGTCGATGGCCGCGCGCTCGTCGAGCAGCGCGAGATCGGTCAGCGTCGTCGCCGACGTGTTCTCCATGCCGCCGAAGATGAAGTCGGGCACGGCGATCTGGCTGTAGCGCGTGTGCGGGTAGGGGATGCCGATCTTCTCCGAGAAGACGTCGATCATCTCGGGCGTGCGCGCCGAAGCTGCGGCGCGCGTCGGCCTCGCGCCCGGGCGGCACGAAGTAGTAGACGTCGACGCCGGTGCGGCGCGCGCGGTCCTTGATCTCGACGAACGGCCCGCACACCAGCGTCACCAGATACGGCGGGTGCGGGAAGTCGAGCGCGTAGTGCCAGCGCGTCTGCTTGCCGTCCGGCAGCTCGACGCGCTCGCGCAGCTCGCCGTTCGACAGCACGAAGTTGCCCGCGGGCGCGGTGCAGATCATCTCCGTCGTCGCCTTCTCGATCGGCGTGTCGAGGCACGGCCAGTAGTAGCGCGAATCGTCGTCCTGTCCCTGCGTCCAGCACTGCAGCGGGCGATCGGGGTGGGCGGCGTCGGGGCCCATGAAGTAGAGGCCGCGGCGGGGCGCGCAGCGATAGCGCACGGCGATCTCGAACTCCGTGCCGACGGCGACCGGCTTGGGCAGACGCACGCGCAGCTTCTCGCCGTCGTAGTCGAAGCCGCCGTCGCGCGCCCGTCGACGGTCACCTCGTCGATCGACATCTCGACGGCGTCGAGCTCGAACACGGACAGCTCGCTCCGGCGCGCGGACAGCGTGAGCCGCGCCAGGCCGGCCAGGCGCGCGCCCGACGAGATCGATATCGAGCTCGAGGCGTACGTGGTTCACCCGGACGGGGCGGTCGCCTTGGAAATGGGTCTTCGTCCCCGGCGGGGCGAATGGTCGTGGCATGTGCGAAACGGCGGCACGACTGTACGCAGGGATGACGCCGCCGGTCAACTCGAGCGCGCCTCTTCTCTACCTGGTAACTTGACCTGGTCACTTGACCTGGTCACTTGCTCGTACTTGGCCGTCTGGCCTCGGGCGCGTGCCTGTGATGAAATGTCCGCCATGAGCGCGCGCGAGCCGGTTCATCGCAGCCACCTGGTCACGCGGGCGACGCCGCGCGAGGTGTACGACATCGTCGTCGACTTCCCCGCCTACCCGCGGCTCTTCCCCGAGCTCAAGGGGGCGCGCGTGGTCTCGACGCAGCCGCCGGTCGTCCGCGTCGAGTTCCGCGCGCAGATGGTCTTGCCGGTGCGCTACGTGCTGGACCTGACCTGCCAGCCCGACGTGCCCTCGGTCGACTGGCGCTTCGTCGAGGGTGAGGTCGTCACCGATTCGAGCGGCAGCTGGCGCTTCGCGCCCGAGGGCGACGGCACGCGCGTCGACTACCGCGTGGCGCTGGACGTGCGCGCGCCGGTGCCGGGCATCATCCTGCGCAAGATCACCGACGGGCTGGTCTCGGCGTCGCTGCCGCGCATGTTCACGTCGATCGAGGCCGAGGTGCGACGACGCCGCACCGAGCGTGCGACGGCGTCGCCGGCCGTCGGATGAGGAGACGCCAGGAACGCGAAGAACGCCAGGATCCGGACTATTGAGAGTCCGGATCTGGCGTTCCTGGCGTCCTGGCGTTTACCTCGGCTTGCCCGACACGTACGGGTTGCCGGGGATGAAGAAGCGCAGCTCGCGCGCCGCCCAGTCGCCGGCGTAGTCGACGCCGATGCGCGGCGAGGTCGCGCGCCGCGCGCGCGCGCCGCCGCCGTCGGCGACATAGAGGTCGCCGCCGCTGGTGAGATCGAGCCCCTTGTTCGCGAGGGTGATGCCGAGGCCGCGGCATAGCTTGCCCGGCCCGCTCAGCGGATGGCGCGCGCCCGCGTGCGCCGGCGGCTCGATGGGCTCGGCGGCGCGGATCAGGACCGCGCCGGCATGCCGTCGGCCTCGGTGACGAAGTTCATGCAGTAGTGCATGCCGTAGATCAGGTAGACGTAGAGAAAGCCCGGCGGCCCGAACATGATCGCCGCGCGCGGCGTCGGCCCGCGGCGCGCGTGCGAGGCGGCGTCGCGCTCGCCGAGGTAGGCCTCGACCTCGACGATCTTCGCGATCTGCAGCGGCGCATCCGGCCAGCGGCGCACCAGCCACTTGCCCAGCAGATCGCGCGCGACCTTGAGCGTGGGGCGCGCGTAGAACGATCGCGGGCAGAGGCGCCGGCGCCGGCGCGGGCTCGCCACCCACGGCGGCGGCGGTCACGTCTCCTCCAGCAAGAGCCGCCTGCGATCGACGCCCTCGAGCAGCCGGCCGAAGCGCCCGTCGGTCTCGAGCGTGGCCAGCAGGCCGGTCGCGGCGCGCCGGTAGTGGTCGCGATCGATGTCGCCCGCGACCAGCCGGTAGCGCAGGAACAGGAACGCCGTCTGCGCGACGTCGGACAGGCAGTAGTGCCGGAGCGCCTCGATCTGGCCGGCGAGAAAGAGCCCCTCGACCTGGCTGCCGTCGACGCCGTCCTTGCCGGGCAGGCCGATGACGCGCGCCGCCCCGTCGAGCGACGTCATGCGCGCGGCGCCGTGATCCGACAGCACGTCGCACAGGTCGAGGTGTCCCTCCTCGCTGTAGCGGTAGCGGTAGCCGTCGCCGCGGTAGTACCAGCCGAACGGCAGCGCCGTGGCGCAACGCACGCAGCGCCAGCACGGGCAGATCGAAGCCGCGTCCGTTCCACGTCACCAGATTTGGCTTCCACTTGCCCATGAAGTCGGCGAAGTCGGACATCATGCCGGCCTCGTCCTTGGCCTCGCCGAAGGTGCCGATGCGCTTGCACGCCAGGTCCTCGTCGAGCCACATCACGCCGAGCACGATGGGCCGGCAGGCGTAGAGCGGCGGGAACGGACGCTCGACGCCGGCGGCCGGCTCGGGCGGCGTGTAGAGCTCGTGATCGGGGATGGTCTCGATGTCGAGGATGAGGTAGCGTCGTGCCGTCGCCGGACATTGCCGGGCTCATTCTAGCGCGTGCGTGACGGCGCTGTGTGCGACCGACGCTTGCGGGCTGCGCGGCGGACGGATAAAAGGGTGGGCGATGGACGGGACGCGCCAGAACGGCCGGCCGGGGTCGGCGCGGCTCCCGTGGTTCTTCGTCGCCGCGCTGGCGCTGTGGGCCGCGCTGGGCGGCGCCGCGGGCTGCGCCCACGCGCCGCCGCCGCCGATCCAACCCTGGCAGCGCGAGCACCTGTCCAAGCGAGCGATGCGTTTCGACGCCGATCCGCTGGAAGATCGCTTTCGGCAGCACATGTTCGGCTCGCGCGAAGCCGCCGATGGCGGGTACGGTCATCCGGGCGGTGGATGCGGCTGCAATTGAAGCGCGCGTCGCGCCGCGCTCGCTGCCGCGATCGTGCTAGCGACGTCTACCGGTGGCACCGCTGCGCGCCGAGGATCGCGTCACCGTGCGCGGTGCCTACTATCGAGAGGCGTCGACGCGCGTGATCCAGCCGGTCGTCGAGATCTCGAAAGATCTGCCGAGCGGCTTCGACGTCACGGCGCACTACCTGCTCGACGCGATCACGTCGGCGTCGGTGGCGGCGGGGACGGCGAGCGACACGATCTTCACCGAGCTGCGGAACGAGGTCGGGCTGGCGGTCGGCAGGAGCTGGGACCGATGGCGTGCGTCGCTTGGGTACCTCTACAGCGCGGAATCGGACTACTGGTCGCACGGCGTCTTCGGCTCGGCCGCCTACCGTTTCTGGGGCGACAGCGCGACGGTCGGTGTCAGCACCGGTGTCAGCTTCGACGGCGCGTGGCCGCGCACGCGCACGCCCGACTGCCCGACGCTTCGTCGGAGACTGATTTGCAAGCTGCGCCAGTACTTCGGCTCGCTGTCGTACACCCAGGTCTGGAGCCCGACCTTCCTGACCCAGGTCGGCCTGGAAGGAGAGTACCTCGACGGCTTTCAAGCGAGCCTCTACCGAGCGGTGCCCAATCACGGCTACGAGAAGGTACCGTCCACGCGCTGGCGCGGATTGACGCAGCGTGCGCGCCGCTTACTACATTCCCGCGTCGCGAACCGGTCTGCAGCTGCACTACCGCTACTATCGTGACGGCTGGGACATCGACGCGCACACGATCGAGGGACGGGTCTACCAGGCGCTGACGCGCGATCTCGAGGTGCGTGCGTCGTACCGCTACTACTCGCAGACGCCGGCCTACTTCTGGTGTGACTGGATGGCGCAGCCCGATTGCTACGCGCCGAGTGCCCAGTTCTACACCGGCGATCCCAAGCTCCAGCACGTTCAGACGTCGATGCCCGAGCTGAAGCTGACCTGGGACGCGTTTCGCCTGCGCGGCGTGCCGTTCTTCGGCTGGTTCTCCGAGGGGCGCGTTCGAGATCTCGTACGCCTACCTGATCCAGAACACCTCTTTCGGTAACGCCCATCTCATCCAGATGGGGTACACGCTGCCATACTGAGCGGCGGGATGGCCGCCTCGCCGCCGCAGCTTCGCCAGCTTCGCCACGTTCGCGCCGCGCAGCTGCGCGCGCGCGCGATCCGCGGCGCCATCGGGCGCGTCGTGCTGGGGTCGGTCTTCCTGGTCGGCGCGCTGGCCTTCGCGCGCGCGCCCGACCATCACGCCCAGGGCAGCCTGCTCTGGATGACCGGCCTGCTCTTGCTGTCGACGGCGAACGTCGCGATGGGCCTGCGCACGATCGCGCGCGTGCGGCGCCGGCCGGCGCGGCTCTGGATCGCGGCGACGGCGGCGTGGGGCCTGCTCTCGACGGTGGTCATCGCATTCCTGCTTCATGGCTGAGACGCATGGCCGAACAAGACGAAAGACGAGACGGCCGAGCGCCCGGTGGTCCTCATCACCGGCGCGTCGTCGGGGATCGGCCGCGCCACCGCGGTCCGCTTCGCGCGCAAGGGCTGGCGCGTCTTGGCGTCGATGCGCCGGCCCGAGCGCGGCGCGGACCTGCGCGCGCGAGGCGCAAGCGCGCGGGCTGGTCGCTGACGACGCCCGCGCTCGACGTCACCAGCGACGACGTCCGTGGCAGCGCGCGGTCGGCGAGCTGCTGCGCGACACCGGCGGCCGCGTCGACGTGCTCGTCAACAACGCCGGCTACTATGCCTTCGGCGCGCTCGAGGAGACGTCGCCCGACGAGCTGCGCGCCCAGCTCGAGACCAACGTCGTCGGCGTCCACCGGGTCACGCGCGCGGTGCTGCCGGCGATGCGCGCGCGCGGCAGTGGGACCGTGGTCACGATCGGCTCGGTGTCCGGGCGGGTGGCGCTGCCGATGGTCGGCGCCGTACCACGCCTCGAAGTGGGCGCTCGAGGGGATGATCGAAGCGCTGCGCTACGAGCTCATCCCCTTCGGCATCCGGGTCGCGCTGGTGGAACCGGGGCCCTATCGCGACGGAGCTGCATGTCAACGAGGTTCGAGCGCAGGCCGCCGCGGCCGCGCCGACAGCCCCTACGCCGCGCTGCTGGACCGCTACCAGCGTCAGTCGGCGGCGCTCCACCGCGACGACGTGGACGGGCTGGTCGACGTCATCTACCGCGCGGCCACGTCTCCCCACCCCAGGCTGCGCTGGCCGGTGGGACCGACATCGTTCACGGGCGGGCGGCTGCGAGCGTTCTGCCCGGACTGGCTTTACGAATGGCTGATGCGGATCGCCTTTCGCATCAGGGCGCCGCGGCTATAATTGGGAGCCGTGGCCTCCGATAAGCTGTCCCGCCAGCAGGTCGACTTCATCTTGCGACGGGCCGCGGAGATCGACACCTCGAGCGCCCAGGCGGCCGAGCACACCGGCGAGATGACGCTGAGCGTGCAGGAGGTGATGCGCCTCGGCGAGGAGGCCGGGCTGCCGCGCGACGCCGTGGTCCAGGCGCTGACCGAGATGAAGCGCGGCGCCGCGCTCGAGCCCGAGGAAGGCGCGCTCACGCGCACGCTGGGCGCGAGCCAGATCGTCGTCAGCCGGGTCGTGCCCGGCCCCGCCGAGCAGGTGCGGCGCGCCGTCGATCGGTTCCTGCGCGACCAGCTCATGACCGTGCGGCGGCACCACGGCGAGCGCATCGAGTGGGAGCGCGCGCAGGGGATCTGGCCTGGGCTGGTGCGCTCGCTCGACTTCTCCAAGCGCTACGCCTTTGGCCTGGTGACCCACGTCGAGACCATCATCGTCGGAGGAAGGGGACAGCCACACCGCGGTCACCTTCCAGATCGACCTGTCGGAGATGCGGCGCGAGCGCCTGACGCACATGGGGCTGCGGTCGGCGATGGCGTTCGCGATCCTGGGGCTGGGCGGGTCGGCGATCTTCCCCGGCTTCGGGCTGCCCGACATCGTCGCGCTCGCCAGCGGCGGCGTCGCGGCGGGCGGGATCTTCGCGCTCGAGCGGCGGCGCTACCTCGAGAGCCGCAACCGCGTCGCGCTCGCGCCCGAGCGGTTCCTGGACCTGCTCGTGCAGCGCCACCGGCGGCGCCAGCCGGACGCGCCGAGCGTCATCCCGGCGATCGACGAGGAGTGAGCAGGACAAAAAGGCCTCGGGGCTCGGGCTGAGTGAGGCCCGAGAGCGACTAAAACTTCGGCGTTGCCAGGCCGTCGTCGTCGCCGCCGGACGGGCGCGCCGGACGCGACGTGTGGCGCGGGGCCTGCGAGGGCCGGTGCGGCGCCTCGGCGCGTGCGGTCGGGCTCGGGGCTGGCCCGGCGGCTGGCGGTGGGGGCGGGGCAGCGGGGGTCTTCTCGAGCGTCGCCTTGAGCGTTCGATCCGACGCGAGGTCGACCGCCAGCGTCTGGTCCTGATAGCCGTCGAGGTGGAAGCGGTACTCCGGCTTGCCGCCGGCGCGCGGCAGCTTGAGCTCGAAGGGGACCGCGCCCAGGTCTTTCTCGTCGGTGACCCGCGCGACGTGAGCGCCCGCGGGGTCGGATTCAAAGCGGATCGTGACCATCTTGCTGGCCGCTGGCTCCGCGGGCGCGACCGGCGCCGTCGCTTCCGGGACGGGTGCGCTGGCCGCGTTCTTGTTCCCCCGCGGCACCATCAATAGGTAAGTCGCGGCGCCGCCCGCCAGCAGCACCGCACCCAGCACCAGGCCGGCGCGGCTCTTCTTCTTGTTGTCGCCGGTCGCGGTGTCGGCGGCGACCTCGCGCGGCGACGCCGACAGCGTGGTCGACGCGTGCGCCGCCGGCATCGGCAGCGTCGACGCAGACCGCGCGCGGTAGTTCTGCGTGCGGCTGGAGGCGCCGTAGGTCGGCATGGGGATGCCGTCGGCGAGGAACGCGACGCGCAGCTCCTCCATGGTCGCGAAGCGATCGCGCGGCTCCTTGGACAGCGCCTTCATCACCGCGGCCGCCATCATCGGCGGCGTCCGGGGCGCGAAGTCGGTCAGGGGCGGCGGAGGCTGCAGCATGTGCATCGCGAACAGCTCGCCGACGCCGGCCGCGACGAACGGCGGCCGCCCGGCGAGCATCTCGTAGAGCATCACGCCCAGCGAGTAGATGTCGGTGCGGCTGTCGAGCTCGGCCGCGCCCTTGCACTGCTCGGGCGACATGTAGATCGGCGTCCCCATCAGCGAGCCGGTGCGCGTCTTCACCGACTGCGAGAGATCGGCGGCGTTCATGATCTTGGCGACGCCGAAGTCGAGCAGCTTGAGGTGCATGCGCCCCGAGCCCGTCGGCAACAGCTGCACGTTGTGCGGCTTGAGATCGCGGTGGACGATCCCCTTTTCGTGCGCGGCGCCGAGCGCGCGGCAGATCTGTTCGGCGATCTCGCACGCCTCGACCGGCGAGAGCACGTTGCGCGCGATGCGATCGTTCATGGCCTCGCCGGCCAGGAACTCCATGATGAAGTACGGCTGTCCGTCGGACGTCTGGCCGAAGTCCATGATCTCGACGATGTTCTCGTGGCCGACGGTGTGGATCGCGCGCGCCTCGTTGAAGAAGCGCGCGACGACCTCGGGATCGCGCGCCAGCGACAGGTGCAGGAGCTTGATCGCGACCTTGCGTCCGATCACCGGATGCTCGGCCTCGTACACGACGCCCATCCCGCCCTCGCCCAGCTGCCGGGTGACGCGGTAGTTACCGATCGTCTGCCCGATCAGGCTCATGGTAACCCTCGGAGGGTTCCCAAACCCTCCCGCAATGGGCTCCGACGGCGGAGCCGTCTACGCCCACGCGGCGTCAAAAATCGAACTCGGCGGCGATCCCCCCCGAGGAGGTGTTGGCGGTCGGAAAGACCCGCAGGCCATGGTTGTCGGCGGTCTTGGCGCCCGCGCCCGCCTCCTTGTCGAGGTAGCCCTTGTAGAGCAGGAAGCCTCCGGCGACGGCGGCGGCCGAGCCGACGCCGATGAAGATCCACTGGCGCGTCTCGGCGCGGTTGCCCTCGGCGAGCTTGCTCGCAACGGTGTCCTTGTCGGCCTGGGGCAGGTTGGTGTGCCCCCGGAACTGGTCGAGGTCGTGGTTCACGCTGCGCACGTCCAGCCCGTACTTCGCCGCCAGGGCGAATGAGACCGCGCTGACGCCCACACTCACCCAGAACCCGGTGCGGACCCAGCTTCGCAGCGAATCGTCGCCACCTGGCGCCTCATCCGCGGGCGCGGGGATCCGGCGCGCCGTCGCGTCAGGTTCGCCGGTCGGAGCGGCCGCGCCTTCCTCGCCCTCGTTCCCGTCGCCACGCAGCAGCGTCAGCGTGAGCGGCAGCGCCTGCCCGGCGCCGATGGTGAACACCTGCGTGCTGACGCCGAAGCCGGGCTTCTCGACGGTGATCTCGTGCTTGCCCGGCGAGACGTCCTCGATCGACAGCGTCTTGCGCGTCAGCGTACCGACCTCGGCGCCGTCGAGCATCACGGTCGCGCCCGAGACGTTGGACCGCACGATGAGCGTGCCCGGCGTACCGGCGCCGCCACCGCCGCCCGATTTGGCGCCGTTCATGCGAGCGAACCACTGCGCCGACAGCGCGCGCAGCGCCGACGGGTCGAGCTTCTTCTTCGACAGGTTCTCGACGGTCGTGCCGTCGATCGTGCCGCGCGACGTGTCGACCTGCTTCAGCGTCAGGACGATGTCGCCGCCCGAGCGCTTGATGCTGCCGTAGATCAGCTTGGCCGCGCCCAGGCTCTTGCCCGCCTGCGCCAGACACGCCGGCGCCTCGTCGGAGCACGAGAAGACCAGCTTGATCTCGACCAGATCCTTGCCCGGGATCAGCGGCCCGCTCTTGCCGGTGGCGACGCGCTGTTTGATCGCATCGGTGACGTCGCTGGCCAGGTTGTTGTCCTGGCTGTCGATCGCTTCGACGCCCAGCACGACCGTGCCGCTGTCGTCGGCCGCGCGCGCCGACGCCGCGACACCGCCCAGCAGGACGACGACCAACGTGGCCAGGAGTGCGGCGAAGCGACCGACCATGACGAGGCATTCTTTCCGCAGGGGCAGGTCATGTCAATTGCAGAGGCGTGACATTCGACCTGGTGGCCACCGTCGACAAATACCCGTCCCGATAGGGTTTGGTCGGTCTCCCCCGCGGCGTGCTAGCGTCTAGGGGCGATGCGCCTGGGTGTGTCCGGCAAAATCTTCCTTGCCTACACAGTGCTGCTGCTCGCGTTCACCGCCAACGCGACGTTCACGCTGGTGGTGATCCACCGCGCACGCCAGGGAGTGGTTGCCAACGAGGCGTACCTCGACCTACAGGGGTCGGTCGACGCGGCGTGGAAGTCGCTCAACGACTTCGCGTCGTCGCTGGGGCGCAACCTACGCCTGGACCCGAACCTGGCCCTGGGGCTGCGCATGACGCGCAAGCACCTGGACGACGCGCAGGGCGCGATCGATCGCTACAACCAGCGCGAGCCGCTGTCGTCGCGGCGCCAGGACTTCGAGGTCAAGCGGCGCCAGATCGGTGCCCTGCGCGATCAGGCCGACGAGCTGGCGCGCGAGCTCGGCACCGCCGAGGTGGCGAACGACCCGCAGGCGCGGCCCGAGTTCGACAGCCACTTCGCCACGCTGACCCACAACCTGAACCGGATGCGCCGCCCGCTGCGCGGCGAGAGCGGGCACATCGCCCAGCAGCTTCGCGACGACGAGGAGACGTCGCTGCAGATGGCGCTCGGGCTCGGCGCCGTAGGGCTGCTCATCGGCGTGGGCGCGTTCGTGATCATCCTGCGCACCCTGCAACCGCTGCGGACGTTGCGCGCGCGCGCGCAGCAGGTCGCGGGCGGCGACTACGGCCGGCGCATCGGCGCGGCGTCGCACGACGAGATCGGCGAGCTGGTGCGCGAGTTCGACGTGATGGCGGCGGCGATCCAGGAGCGCGAGCAGCGCCTCATCCGCTCCGAGCGGCTGGCGACGGTCGGGCGCATGGCGTCGCAGATCACGCACGAGGTGCGCAACCCGCTGGCGTCGATCGGCCTTTACGCCGAGCTGCTGGGCGACGAGATCGCCGACGAGACCGGCGGCGAGGCGAGGCGCCTGCTGGCGTCGATCGCCAGCGAGGTCGATCGGCTGACGGAGATCACCGAGAACTACCTGCGCTTCGCGCGCTTCCCGCAGGCCAAGCTGGAGCGCGAGGACCTGGGCGCGATCGCGGCGGCGGTGCTCGAGTTCTCGCGCGCCGAGCTGGCGCAGGCGGGGATCGCGCTCGAGGTCGAGGTCGCGAGCGATCTGCCCGAGATCGCGGCCGACGAGAGCCAGCTGCGCCAGGCGCTGCTGAACCTGGTGCGCAACGCGCGCGAGGCGATGGCGAGCGGCGGGCGCCTGCGCGTCACCGTCGACGCGCCGGCGGCCGCGCCGGAGAGCGGCGTGCGCCAGGTGCGCCTGCGACTGTCGGACAACGGGGCGGGCATCCCCGAGACCGATCGCTCGAAGATCTTCGATCCGTTCTTCTCGACGAAGCAGAAGGGCACCGGGCTGGGGCTGCCGCTCGTGCAGCAGATCGTCGTCGAGCACGGCGGACGCATCGACGTCGACAGCGAGGTCGGGCGCGGCACGACGCTGACGCTGGTGTTTCCGGCGCTGCCGGGGGACGCGGACAGCGACGCGGCGCTCGCGGCGGCGGCGAGCGCGCCGCCCGACGAGGAGACCGCGGCCGCGATGAAGAAGGCGCTGGCGTAGGCGCTACGCTCCGATTTCCCGTCGGCGTCGGCGATCCGGGACCCTTTCCGTATGAGGTCGCCCACACGCCGACGCCGACGCCGCTGCGGCTTTTATGGCCGGTCCATTGCCGCGCGGTGGGCCTCCGCTTTCTTCGCATCCCCGAGCGTGCGGTAGAGCCCGGCGAGCGTCCGGTGGAGCTCGGCGTCGTCGGCGCCGTGAAACAGCAGCGCTTCCTCGAACGCCGCCGCGGCCGCCGCTGTCTTGCCCGTCGCCGCGAGCGCGCGGCCCAGCGCCGCGTGCAGATCGGGGTCGGCCGGGTCGATGAAGATCGCGATCGGCGCGACGTCGACGACCCGTCCCGGCCGTTGCGCACGGCCGAGGCCCAGCACCAGCTCCTTGGCCAGCTTCGCGCTCTGCGGCTCGAGCGCGAGCGCGGCGTCCATCTCGGCCAGCTTGTCGGCCTCGCGGTGCTCGTCGGTGTAGAGCTCGACGAGCAGCGCGTGCGGCTCGACGCGCGTCGGATCGAACGCGATCGCGCGCCGCAGATGCTGCTCGGCGGCCGCCGGGTTCTTGCGGTGGATCTCGGCCAGCGCCAGCCGCACGCGCACGTCGTAGCCGTCGTAGTGCCTCGGTCTCCCAGCGCCAGCAGCTGCTCGAACGCCGCGATGGCCGGCTCGGCCTCGCGGCTGGCGAGAGCGATCTCCCCGGTCAGGAACAGGATCGCCGCCGCGGTCTGGGTGCTCGGCTCCTTGCCGGCGGCGCCCTGCGCGCGTTCGAGCGCGCCCTCGGCGGCCTTGCGATCGCCGGCCGCGAGCGCGGCCAGCCCGGCCTCGACGTCCGCCAGCGCCGGCGCCGCGCGCCGGTCGGGGGCGTCGCGCGAGGAGACCAGCGTCTGCGTCGGCAGGAACTGCCCGTCGTAGCGCGCGAAGCGACGGCGCAGGTCGTCCCGGAACTGCCGCTCCAGCTCGTCGGCCGGCAGTCCCGACAGCCGCTCCAGCACCGGCGCGCCGCGCTCGCCGCGCCCGTACGCGACCAGCGCCTCGCGGATCTTGGCGAAGCCGAAGCGCCGCTCGAGGAACTCCATCGCCGCCGCGGCCTGGGCGTAGGCGCGCAGCGCGCCGTCGTTGTCGCGCGCGCGCGTGAACGCCGTCGACAGATCGACCAGCGTCGGCAGCTTGCCCGTGCGCAGCGCGCCCCACAGCGCGACGTCGTCGTGGCGGCTCCACTCGGGGCGCGCGCGCATGGTCTCCAGCTCGGACAGCCCCTCGGTGAACCAGCGCGGCACGCGCGAGCGCGACAGCTGGATCGCGAACACGTGCGCCAGCTCGTGCGCCAGCACCATGCCCCAGTTGAACGCGTGGTTGGTCGGCGCCTGCGACGTGATCACGCGCCCGAAGCAGACGCCGGCGACGCCGATGCTCGGCAGGCCGACGGTGCGCACGGCGTAGTGGGTCGGATCGCCGTAGAGCTCGAACACCACCGGGCCCGTCGGGCGTGAAGCCGTAGCGCTGGACGTAGCGCTGGTAGGTCTCCTCGAGGAACGGCGCGACGACCGACTCGATCGCCGGGCGCGCCGCCGGCTCGACGCGGAAGCGCAGGTGTCGGCGTCTCGACCGTGATGTAGCGCGCGGGGATGACCTTCTCGAACAGGTTGAGCAGGTTGTACGTGCGCACGTCGTAGGGGTCGCTCTTCCAGGCGTGGCGCAGCGCCTCCAGGCCGGCCGGTTCGTCGCCGAGGCGCAGGAGCGTCGTGCCCAGCGTCGCCTGGCAGCGCGCGTGCCGCGGGTCGGCGCGCACGCCCTCCTCGGCGGTGGCGCGCGCCTCGTCGTAGCGGCGGTGGCGGATCAGCGCCTCGGCGACGAAGGCGAAGAAGTCGCCGTCGCCGGGGTGGTCCTGCAGATGGCGGTCGCGCTCGCGCTCGTAGCCGGCGCGGTCGTCGAGCACCAGCGCGGCGGCGGCGGCCAGCGCGGCCGCGCCGCCGTCGCGCGGGTTGGTGCGCCGGATCTCGGCGGCGCGCGCCGCCACCGCCGCGAACTCCTCGCCGTCGAGCGCCAGCTCGCCGCGCATCGCCAGCGCGCGCGCGTGGCGCGGGTTGACCGCCAGCGCCAGCCCCAGCTCGTGCTCGGCGGCATCGACGTCGTAGCGCTGCTCGATCGCGACGCGCGCGAGGCCGACGTGGGCGTCGGGGTTGCTCGTCGTCGAGCTTGAGCACGTCGCGGAACGACTGCTCGGCGCTGGCGGCGGAGTGCTTCTCGAGGAAGATCCAGCCCCAGTCGAGGTTGGCGTCGACGGTGGCCTCGATCGAGCGCGGCTCGGCGCGCACGGCGTCGCGCAGGGTGTCGCTGGCGTCCTTCCAGTTGTCGTCGAGCCGCACCGCCGTCGCGACCGCGATCAGCTCGGCGGCGCGGCTGCGGTCGACGCGCCCGCGCTTCCAGTCCTCGTAGGTGCGGTCGATGAGCGGCGCCAGCGCGGCGCGCGTCGCCGGTGAGCTCGTAGAGGCGCATGAGCGCGTCGCGCACCGGCAGGTTGTCGGGCGCCGCCTCGGCGGCGCCCTCGAGCCGGCGCGCGCGCCTCGGGGTAGAGGCCGAGCGCGATCTCGGCGCGCGCGCCCAGAATCGCGGCGCGCCGCCGCCGTCGCGTCGTCGGCGTCGCGGCGCCGAAGCTCGACGGCGATCTGGCGCGCTTCCTCGTAGTGACCGGTGCGCAGCGCGCGTTCCGCCTCGCCTCGTCGGGTCGCGGCGTCACGGCCGCGCGGGCGCGCGGCGGCGGTCCCGGCGGCGGCGATCATCAAGACCGCTACGCACGCCAGACGACCAGGAATCGGCACGGACGTAGTTTGTGCCAGGCGCGTGGTACGATCCATCGTCAAGGCCCCCCATTCAAGCCCCCCAATTTGGAGGATCCATGGCCACCGAGGCGGAACACAAAATCAAGGATTCGGAGCTGCGCCCGGAGGTGTTCGACGACTACGACGCCTTCCTGAAGCAGGCCATCCGCGACTACTACGACCGCGGCTGGAAGAGCCGGCGCGGCAACTTCATCGCGCTCGTGATCGCCTCGGGGCAGGTCGACGTCGATGGCGGCGGATTCGCTGCGCGACGGCTCGGGGCTGAAGAAGGCCGCGTTCGGCGCGGCGGGCGTGGTGGCGCTGCGGCTGGGGCTGCGGTACGCGCTGTCGGGTCCGCTGGGGGTGATCCTGACGGGCGCCGCGGCGGTCTCGGCGGTCGGCTATCTGGTCAAGCACCAGAAGGAGATCACGAGCAAGGTGGGCGGCTACCGCAAGCTGATCGCGGCGACGCGCACGACGTTCGAAGAGACCCAGGGCGGCTACCGAGCGGGCCGCTACGACGCCGCCAGCCGCAACCTGATGGTCGACGGTCTGCTGAAGCGCTTCCTCGAGGAGATCGACACCATCACCGTCGACGGCTGACTGTCGTTTCCCAAGTCGCAACCAGGTGGAGGGGCCGGCGCCGCGGCTCACCGGGCGCCGCCGCGATTTCATGACATCCGTAATTGATGGTTCGCGCGTGCTCGTCGTCGTATCGGTCGGTTGGCGCGTTTCGCTTCGCCAGGCTCGTTTCCGCTAGCTGTGCGGGACCGCTGCTAGCAGAATGCCTCCTGCGGCGAGGCACTTCAGACTCGAAGCGAGGCACGGGAGCTCCCCAATCGCGATGCGCGAGACGACGAACAAGCAGGCACCACGCGGTGACGCGCGTCGTGGAGGATCCTTGCGACTCTTTGGCTGCGCTTCGCTGGCGGCGCTGGTCTGCTTGCCGGCATGCGCGGACATCTGGGGATTCGATGACCTCACTCACTCGGCCGGCGGCGGCGGAGCGGGTGGCGGGACCATGATCGTCGAGATCGGAGCGGGCGGCTCGGGTGTCGGCGGGGCCGCGGCGCCGGGTGGAACCGGAGGTACGTCGAGCGGAGCCGGCGGTGGTGGCGGAGACGGTCTTGCGGGATCCGCAGGAAGCGGCGGTTCGGGAATCGGCGGAACGTCCGGCATGGGCGGCGCGCTGGGATCGGGGGGCACTCAGGGCACCGGCGGTGCTTCCGGGGTCGGCGGCGCCGTGGGGATCGGCGGCGCGCTGGGGATCGGCGGCGCGCGCGGCATGGGCGGCGCGCCGGGTATGGGTGGGACGCCCGGTATGGGCGGCGCGGCCGGGATCGGCGGCGCGCCGGGAATCGGTGGTGCCTCTGGGATCGGCGGCGCGCGCGGTTTGGGCGGCGCGGCCGGTGTCGGCGGAGCGCCCGGTGTTGGCGGTGCGCGCGGCACGGGCGGCTCGTCGGGAACCGGTGGCGCAGCGGGGACCGGCGGTGCCGCGGGCTGCGGCCCGAGCACCTGCGCGAACGGCTGCTGCGCGGCGGGGCGCTGCATCACCGCCACGACGGCGCAGCAATGCGGAACCCGCGGCGCTGCCTGCACGGCTTGTGGCGGCTGCCAGCTCTGCGGTGGGGATGGCGCGTGCGCCGTCGATCCGGCGTCGAACTGGCAGGTGCGCTGCGCGTCGGCGCAGCTGACGGTCGCGCCGCCCACCGGCACGACCTGGGATCCCGCCGGCGTCGCCGGCGACGGAACCGCGCCGGATCCCTTCTGCCAGTTCGAGAAACCGGCGGGCGTCATCGACGCCGCGACCGGCGCCGGGACACGGACCATCAACGATAGCTTCACCGCGACCTGGAACCAGACCGTCACCGCCGGCAACACCACCATCACCGCGGCGGAGTTGATGTCGGCGGACGCGAACACCTGGCGGGTGTGGGTTGGCGACAGCGAGTTCAACGGACGCGGCACGCTGGCCTGCCAGGTCCGCCCGCCACTCCAGACGGCCGCGCTGCTGGATGGTCAGCTGACCGTCGCCAACGTTCAGAACTGCGTCTCGTTCACGCTGACTCTGGTCTGCCAGCCATAGCGGTTTTGACGCAGGCGCGCGAGGGCGCGACAGACTGTCGCTACCAGTTCAAAGCGACACCGGCGCCGTTGCCGCTGAGCGTGGGCGCGAGGGTGATCCGGTCCTGCTTCGTGGTGGGCCACGCGAAGTAGACGGTCGCCGCCCCGGCGAGGAGCGCCCCGGCTCCCACGAACGCGATGGTGGCGACGAAGGCCCGATCGTGGGCAGCGCCTCCGTCGGCAATGCCCTGCGGAGAACAAGCGTCGGGTCTCCCGCCGCACTCGGTGGTGAGCGCGTGATCGTACTCGGCCTTGGCCAGAAACGCCCACACCGTCCCGACCACCAAGCTGCCCGCCGCGGCGCCGAGGAGCGCCCCGCCGACCTTCTTCCTCCAGCGCGGAGTCGCCGCCTGCGGCTGTGCGTTCCCGGATGACCAGCCCGGCGCCGGCCCCGGCCCTGGCAGCTCGAGCGAGGGTTCGCGCAGGGCGAGCGCGGCGCCCGTCCTGGCGGGCGTGAGGAAGACCAGCACGCGAAGCTTGCGCTGCCCTTCGTGCGCCGCCACGGTGGTTTCAATCTGGTTGAAGCCCTCGGCCTGGAACCGCAAGTGGTGCTCACCCGGATCGACGGAGACAGCCCGCCCGTCGATTCGCTCGACGAGCGGCGCGCCGTCCATGCTCACGCGCGCGTCCGGCAAATCACGGCCCTGCCCATCGCGGACGATCAGCACGAACGCGGGCATTGCGGCGTCGAGCGCGGCGACCCGGTCGGCGCACTCCTTGTGCGCGGCCGCCGAGCATTCCCCCGCCGCGCAGACCGAGAGACGCGCCCGCGCGGCCGACAGCCGCTGCGCCGCCTGCAGCCGCACAGCCTCGTGAACCGCATCGACGCACGCATCGCCCGTCGCCGCCCAGGCGCAAGTGGCCGGAGCGCTGGCGCCGGCCAGGCCCAGCAGCAGAGACAGGACGCGACGCTCAATCATCACGCGGCACCAGGCTTTCGGCATTCTCGTGACAGCGGCCCGCGGCAGCAAGCGTGAAAGAGCCCTCGGCGCGTCAAAAACGCGCGTCGAATTTCACCGTGCCGAGTCCGACGGAGAGCCGAGCGCCGCTCGCGGGCGTGCCTGCGCCGAGGGTCGAGTAGAGGGTGATTCCCCCCACGACGAGCGCCGCGGCCGTGAAGGAGTCGGTGACGATCGAGAGCGTCTTTGTTCGATTGGCGAAATGGTCGAGCGCCTGGCTGCTCGTTGGATACTCCTTTCGGGCCTGCCTCAGGTCGTTGGACGCGTTCAACGCCAGGACACCGAACGCGATCGCCCCGGCCGCGAGGATCCCGGTCGCGACCCACCCAGTTGCCAGCAGCCTCGGACGGCGCTGGGACGACGAGTCAGCCGACCGCCCGTTCAGGTCGGCTCCAGGCGGCGCCGATCCGACCAGCTCCGGCGGCGCGGGCGGTATCTCCAGGGTCACGATGACGTCGTCTTCGGCGGCGATCTCGACCGGGTGGACGATCGGCGGACGGCCCGGCAGCACCGCCCGGAGGTTCACCTGACCGACTCCCACGACGATTGGCTTTTCGAGCGGGGCCTGCCCGATGACCCGGTCGTCGATGCTGACGGTGGCGCCCGGTGGGACGGTGATGACGCGCAGCTGTCCGACGCGCGCGCGCAGCTCCTTGATGTTGCGAGCGGCGAGCGCTCGATGCGAGTCGTTCGGCGCCTCCACGAGGTACTGCTCGAACGTGGTGAGCGCGCCGGCGTAGTCGCGCAGCTGATACTGCGTCTCCCCGATGTTGAACAGGACGACGCCGTTCGGCTCCAGCGTGTAGGCCCGCGTGAACTCGACGAGCGCCCCACGGTAGTCGGCCTCGGTGTAGAGCGCGACGCCTCGCTGGAAATGCCGTTCGGCGCCCTGGGGGCCGAACGCGGGTTCCTCGGCAGCGGCCGGAGCCGAGAAGAGCCCGCCGCAGACGCAGCCGACGAGCGCGAGCCCGAGACCGGCACCTGGGCGAAACCTGATCATGGATTCTCGGGTGACTCCCGCATGCGCGGACCTCCGAAACAGAGTGCGACGAATCAGGTGAGCATCAACGACTTCAAGCCGCCGATGGGGAAGCGCACGAGGAGGCTCGAACGAAGCACGTTCTCGATCTTGCCGCGGCCGTACTCCGGGTGCGCGATGATGTCGCCGGCCTTGTAGCGCTGCTTCGGATCGAATGCCTTGACCTCGGCGGCCGCGTTCACTTCCAGCGCCAGCTCGCGGAGGTGCGCCGCCTTCTTCGCCGCCTCGGGGTCCAGGTTGCGCGGGCGGCTGTCCGAGACGCCCGCCGGCGTGCCCTCGCCCGTGCCTCGCCGCGCCGCCGTCAGGCGGAACGTGTGGCGCGAATTGCAGACCTGGCAGAGCACCTGCTTGGGCTCGATGCCGACCAGCGCCACGATGTGGTGGTTGGTCATCTCGCCGCACTTGCCGCACCAGGCTTCGATCTCGCCGCCGACCGTGAGCCCTCCCACCGGTGCGGTCCGACCGTGCGTCCACGACACGCCCGTGATCCGCCGCTCACCGACGGTCGAGGAGCCAGCCACGCGATCGGGCGTGCTGTCGGCCGCGACGGTCGCGACCTTGGGGAGCAACGACGCCAGCCGCTTGATGTCGACCACGCGCCGTCCCAGCGTGCGATCGACCTTCATCTGATCGCCCGGCGACAGCGCGGCGTACATCTCACGGTACCGACGCGCCAGCCGCTCGACCCCTTCCTGCGCGGCGATGACCAAGTCGCGCTCTTCCTTGCGCTCCTGCGCCGTGTGAACCTGAAGCGCTACGTCGCGCAGCTCGTCGGCGATCTCGTCTATGGTCGGCATGTCCTTCGCGTGGGCCACTGTTTCCCACGGTTGCGCCCGAACTGCAATGGGCATCGACGCAGGTCACGGTGCCGAATGGTCAGGGGCATTCCCGGACGGCCACCTCTTTGGTAGTGTGCCGAACGTGCAGCGCACTGCTTGGTTCAAGAGGGTGTCAGCGTGGTCGTTCCGGGTCGGGATCGGGGCGGCCCTGACGGTCTTCTTCACGACGGCGGTCTTCGCCGCGCAAGGAGGGCCGGAGGACGAACCGATGCCGCCGAGCCTGCCGTCGGATCGCGCGCCGTCGCCGCCGCCGCCGGGGACCGCGCCGCCGCCACCGTCGGTGCGGCCGCCGGTCAGCGCGGTCGCGCCGCCCGGCGCGCCGGCGCTCGCTCCCGCCGAAGAGCCGCGCATCAGCGCGAACGGCTCCCCGGTGCTGGGCGACGAGGGCCTCGCCGCCACGGCCGGCGCGCCGATCCCGCCCTGGGACGGCCCGTCGCCCGATAGCTACCTGCCGACGCTGTCGGGGCCGATCGGTCTTTATCGCATCTCGACGGCGGAGGTCGGTCCGACCAACCACCTGCGCCTGGCGCTGCACGGTGAGTTCTTCCAGTCGGGCAACTTCCTGGTCGACAAGGACACCGACCGGCGCTTGCTCGGCGACTTCACGTTCGGCTACACCGTTCACCGCAACGTCGAGCTCTTCGGCGCGCTGCTGACCGCCAGCAACCGCAACACGCGTCCGGCCGAGTCGGACCGCCGCGACCCCGAGCTCATCAAGTCGTTCGGCGATCTCGTGCTGGGCGCCAAGGGGCAGATGCCGATCGCGCGCGGCGCCAACGTCGGCTTCGAGCTGGGGCTCAAGTTCCTGTCGTCGGTGTCGGATCTGTCGTTCTCGGCCAGCTCGACGTCACTCTGGTTCGGTCCGATCTTCACGCTCGACATGCGCCGCCTCGGCAAGGGCGGCACGCCGCTGCGCGTGCACGCGAACGTCAGCTACTACCTCGACAACTCGGGCAACCTGCACGACTTCACCGGCACGACGGTCTTCACGCAGGAGGTCGCGAGCTTCGCCTACGGCATCGCGGCCAGCCGGTTCCGGATGGGCCTCGGCCTCGACGCCCCGCTCGAGTCGGTGATCCCCACCCTGCCGGTGACGCCGTTCGTCGAGTATCACGCCGAGATCGTCACCAGGAGCGGCGCCGACCCCGCCTTCAGCAACTACATGCCGCCCGCGTGCGGCACCCCCCAGTATCCGTGCAAGTACAACCGCGACGAGCACTGGGTCACCGTCGGCACGCGCGCGCGCGTGTACCGCGGGTTCACGCTGGATGCCGGCGTCGACCTGGCGCTGCGCTCGGTCGGCTACGGCGTACGGCACGCCGCTGCCGCCGTTCAACGTCGTCTTCGGCATGTCGTTCCCGCTGGACATCGACGCCTTCCGCCGCCCGGTCGTCGTCACGCGGACCATCGAGAAGTCGATCGGGCCGCCGCAGCCGACCGAGGGCCGCGTCGCCGGCATGGTCAAGAGCAGCAAGGGTGGCACGCCGGTCGCGGGCGCGATCATCGCCGTCAGCGGCCGCCCGCGCGCGCGCGTCGCCACCGATCCGGACGGATCGTTCGAGAGCGCGGGGCTGCCGCCCGGACCGACCGATCTCGAGGTCAGCGCGCCCGGCTTCGAGCCGGCGAAGCTGAGCGCCGTGGTCGATCCGGCCAAGCTCGCCGAGATCGACGTATCGCTGATGCCCAAGGTGCAGACCGGCAACGTGCGCGGCAAGGTCGCGGACGGGGAAGGGCGGGGCATCGAGGCGTCGCTCAAGTTCCTGGGCCCCGACAACTTCGAGGCCAAGTCCGACGGCAGCGGCCTGTTCTCCGCCGCGCTGCCGGTCGGTGCGTACAAGGTGATGGCCGAGGCTCCTGGATTTCCGACCAAGGAAGCTCAGCTGGACATCATCGCCGCCAGCGACAAGCAGATGGACTTCGTGCTCAAGAACCATCCGGTGAACCCCGACGTGGGACTGAGCGACACCGGCATCACGCTGAAGAAGGCGATCAAGCTCAAGGCAGGCGCGACCGCCATCGACCCCAAGGCTCAGTCGGAGCTCGACAGCGTGGCGGATATCCTGGACGAGCACCCCGACATCAAGAGCCTGCGCGTCGAGGCGCACTGGGACACCAGCGCCGGGCCCGGCGCCAAGGATGTGACCCAGAAGCAGGCCGATCTGATCAAGCAATACCTGGTCAAGAAGGGCGTGGCCGACGGTCGGGTCGAAGCGGTCGGCGTCGGCGCCGACAAGCCACTGGTTCCGAATATTTCACCGAGCAACAAGGCCAAGAACCGCCGCGTCGAGCTTCACGTCGTGAAGTAAGCCGCCTGTCTCGGTTGGCGCGGCGGGGTTTTGTGCGCCGTGCGCGCGTTGTCAGACGCGTTTTTAGGGCCTACAATTTGACGATGACCGTTGTCGGCTCTTCGATCGACGAGCTGCTGGGGCATCGCAACGGCAGCGTGTTCTCCAACTGGTCGGCGGCGCGGCTTGCTGAGGCGGCGCTGCAGCGCAACGAAGGGACTCTGGCGGACAACGGCGCGCTGGTCGTGAAGACCGGCGCGTTCACCGGCCGGTCGCCCCAGGACAAGTACGTCGTGCGCGACCCGACGACCGAGGGCGACGTCTGGTGGGGGAGCGTGAACCACCCGGTGTCACCGGCGGTCTTCGATCAGCTGCTGGGCAAGGCGCTGGCGCACCTGGCGCAGCGCGAGGTGTTCGTGTTCGATGGCTACGCGGGCGCCGCGGCGTCCGAGCGCCTCGGCCTGCGCGTGATCACCGAGAAGGCGTGGCACGCGCTGTTCGCGACCACGCTGTTCATCCGGCCCCGCAATGGGGAGCTCGCGGACCACCGCGCCGACTTCACGCTGATCAACGCCGGCTCGCTGCCGGCGGGCGGCGCGGCGCTGGGGTTGCGGTCGGACGTCTTCGTCGGCATCGACTTCACCCGGCGTATCGCGCTGATCCTGGGGACCGAGTACGCCGGCGAGATGAAGAAGGCGATCTTCTCGGTGATGAACTACCTCCTGCCGCGCAAGGGGATCCTCACCATGCACTGCTCGGCCAACGTCGGTACGGGCGCGGGCGTCGGCGCGGGGGGAGGGGCAGCGACTCCGCGCTCTTTTTCGGGCTGTCGGGCACCGGCAAGACCACGCTGTCGGCCGATCCGGCGCGCGCGCTGATCGGCGACGACGAGACCGCGTGGTCCGACGGCGGCATCTTCAACATCGAAGGCGGCTGCTACGCAAAGTGCATCAACCTGTCGCACGAATCGGAGCCGCAGATCCACGACGCGATCCGTTTCGGCTCGGTGCTGGAGAACGTCGTCGTCGATCCGGCGTCGCGCAGCATCGACTACGCGAACGCGGCGATCACCGAGAACACGCGCGCCACCTACCCGGTCGAGTTCATCCCGGGCGCTGCGATCCCCAGCGTCGGGCCGCACCCACGCACGGTGATCTTTCTCACCGCCGATGCCTTCGGTGTGCTCCCGCCGATCGCGCGGCTCACGCCGGCGCTGGCCATGTACCACTACATCTCCGGCTACACCGCCAAGGTTGCCGGCACCGAGGCGGGGGTCACCGAGCCCAAGGCGACGTTCTCACCGTGCTTCGGCGGGCCGTTTCTGCCGCTGCACCCGATGCGCTACGCCAGGTTGCTGGGCGAGCGCCTGTCGCAGCACGGCGCGAGCTGCTGGCTGGTGAATACCGGCTGGTCCGGAGGGCCCTATGGCGTCGGCAGCCGCATGAAGATCGGGGTCTCGCGCGCCGTGGTGGCGGCGGCGCTGTCGGGCGCGCTGGACGCGGTGCGCTTCAGGCCCGACCCGGTGTTCAAGGTGGCGGTGCCCGAAGACTGTCCGGGCGTTCCGCGGGAGCTGCTCGAGCCGCGCCAGACCTGGCCCGACCGCGAGGCCTACGACGTCAAGGCGCGCGAGCTGGCGACGCTGTTCAAGAAGAACTTCGAACAGTACGCCGCCGAGTGCTCGCCCGAGGTCCGGGGCGCCGGGCCGGAGTAGGTAAGGGGCCTCTTGACCATCGACCCCAGGCACATGCGCCAAACCGCGGTTATAATGGCTACATGGTCTCGATCCTCAAGCGTCTGGATGAGGTTGGTTTCGAGAAGACGCGGCGCGCCCTGGCTGCGCTGTCGCTCAGCTTCTTCATCAGCATCTATCTGATCCTGTCACTGAACGCGCCGCCAGGATGGGGGCCGGCCTTCCTGGCGCTGTCGGCGTGCTACGTGGTCGCGTTCCTGGCGCTGTCCGCCGAGTGGTTCTGGGGGCGCTGGTTCGCCTCGGGCCTGGGATGGTCGGGCATGATGGTCGCGATCATCTCGCTGGTGATGATCGGCTGGACGCCGCCGCTGGCGATCTACGGCGGGCTGCACGCGCTGGTCGTGCTGGCGCTCGCGGGCAAGAAGATGGTGGCGCACTACGATCTGCAAGAGCCCTGGCGCCAGCGCTACGGCATGGACGAATTCGGCGTCGCACGCCTGCGCAAGACGGTCACGCGCGCGGCGGCCTCACTGCCGAGTCTGATCCTCTGGGCCCTCGGGCCGAAAGAGGGGCAGGGCGAGAGCATGCTGATCGCCGCCGCGGGCATCGCCACGCTGCTCACCGTTGTCGCGGGCTTGCGTGGTCTGGTGCAGCTCCGCAGCTGGGGCTGGATGCTGGTGACCGGCGCGGGCGCCGCGCTGTGGCTGCTGGGTGCGTCGAACGGCGCGACCGCGCTGGCCACGCTGTTCCCGACGACCTGGTATCAGGACTTCGGCTTCATCTCGAGCGGCGCGAATGTGGCCGGCGTCGCAGTGCTGCTGCCGGCGATGCTGCTGACGCTGGCGGCGCTACCGTTCGCGCGGCCCGCGCTGCGGTTCCTGCGTAGCCGCTAGGACACGCAAAAGGCCTCTGGCCTCAGACCGGGCCGGAAGAGTCGTTCCGGAAAGCCCGAGGTCTGAAGCCCGAGGCCTTTTCTTCGTTACGACGCCTTCGCCTTGACCACCGGCGCTGCCGCCGCGCCGGTCTTCTCGGTCGTCTTGATGCGCATTCCGTAGAACGAGCGCCACACGAAGACCATCGAGATCACCAGGAACCCGACCGCCAGCGCCGCGCTCACCGTGCGGTCCATTCCGACCGCCAGCTCGACGGCGAGCAGGCCGAACAGGGTGGTGAACTTGATCACCGGGTTCATCGCCACCGACGACGTGTCCTTGAAGGGGTCGCCGACGGTGTCGCCGACGACGGTCGCCGCGTGCAGCTCGGTGCCTTTCTCCTTCAGCTCGACCTCGACCAGCTTCTTGGCGTTGTCCCAGGCGCCGCCCGCGTTGGCCATGAAGATCGCCTGGTAGAGGCCGAAGATCGCGATCGAGATCAGGTAGCCGATGAAGAAGTACGGCTCGACGCAGGCGAAGGCCAGGGTGCTGAAGAACACCGTGAGGAAGATGTTGAACATGCCCTTCTGCGCGTACTGCGTGCAGATCTCGACCACCTTCTTGCTGTCGGCGATCGACGCTTTCGCGACGGTGTCGTCGAGCTTGATGTTGGCCTTGATGAACTCGACCGCGCGGTAAGCGCCGGTCGACACCGCCTGCATCGACGCGCCGGTGAACCAGTAGATGACCGCGCCGCCGGTCACCAGGCCGAGCAGGAACGGCGGGTGCAGCATCGACAGCTTGTCCAGGTCCGCGGTCAGCCCGTGGGTCAGGCTCATGATGATCGAGAAGATCATCGTGGTCGCGCCGACGACCGCGGTGCCGATCAGGACCGGCTTCGCCGTCGCCTTGAACGTGTTGCCGGCGCCGTCGTTCTCCTCGAGCAGGTGCTTGGCGTGCTCGAAGTTCACGTCGAAGCCGAAGTCCTTCTTGATCTCCTCCTTGATGCCCGGGAGCGTCTCGATGACCGACAGCTCGAACACCGACTGCGCGTTGTCGGTCACCGGGCCGTACGAGTCGACGGCGATGGTCACCGGGCCCATGCCCAGGAAGCCGAACGCGACCAGGCCGAAGGCGAACACCGCGGGCGCCTTCATGATCTCGTGCAGGCCCGTGGTGCTGACGCCGTAGCCGATGCCCATGAGCGCCACGATCGTGATGCCCATCCAGTAGGCGCTGAAGTTGCCGGCGGTCAGGCCGGAGAGGATGTTGAGCGACGCGCCGCCCTCGCGCGACGCGGTCACCACCTCGCGCACGTGGCGCGACTCGGTCGAGGTGAAGACCTTGACCAGCTCGGGGATGATCGCGCCCGCGAGCGTGCCGCAGCTGATGATCGTCGACAGCTTCCACCACAGCGTCGAGTCGTTCAATCCGAGGTGCGGGACCAGGAGATAGGACACCAGGTAGGTCATCGCGACCGACACGAGCGAGGTGAGCCACACCAGCTGCGTCAGGGGCGCCTCGAAGTTCATCTTGTCGGCGTTGCCGTAGCGCGCCTTCACCACCGCCTCGTTGACCAGGTAGGACAGGCCGCTGGCGACGATCATCATGATGCGCATCGCGAAGATCCAGACCAGCAGCTGCACCTGGATTTCGGGATCGCTGACCGCCAGCAGGATGAAGGTGATGAGCGCGACGCCGGTGACGCCGTAGGTCTCGAAGCCGTCGGCGGTGGGGCCGACCGAGTCGCCGGCGTTGTCGCCGGTGCAGTCGGCGATGACGCCCGGGTTGCGCGCGTCGTCTTCCTTGATGTTGAAGACGATCTTCATGAGATCCGAGCCGATGTCGGCGATCTTGGTGAAGATGCCGCCGGCGATGCGCAGCGCCGAGGCGCCCAGCGACTCGCCGATCGCGAAGCCGATGAAGCACGAGCCGGCGTAGTCGCGGGGCACGAACAGCAGGATCATCAGCATCATCAACAGCTCGGTGCTGATGAGCAGCATGCCGATGCTCATGCCGGCCTTGAGCGGGATGGCGTAGATCGGGTGCGGCTTGCCGCGCAGGCTGGCGAACGCCGTGCGCGAGTTGGCGAAGGTGTTGATGCGGATGCCGAACCAGGCGACGCCGTAGCTGCCGGCGATGCCGAGGAGGCTGAAGAGCAGGATGACGACCACCTTCGTCGCGTCGAAGTGCTGGAGCACGCCGAAGTAGACGATGATGATGACGCCGATGAAGACCTCGAGCAGCAGGATGAACTTGCCCTGCGTGATGAGGTAGGTCTTGCAGGTCTCGTAGATCAGCTCCGAGATCTCCCGCATCGACTTGTGGACCGGGCAGATTCTTCATCTGCGTGTAGATCACCAGGCCGAACGCCAGGCCCAGGAAGCAGACGAGGATGCCGCCAGTGAGCAGCGTGTTGCCTGGGATACCGCCCAGGAACGTAACCTTGCCCATGTCGGGCAGCACCAGGCTGGCTTCGCCTCCGTGATGCACGACTGCTTCCTGCGCCCAGGCAGACGGCGCGGCGAGGAGGGTCAGGAGGGCCAGAACGATGCTGGCGGATACACTGACGGCAGCAGAACGAGCGAGTCGCTTCATCGGCGAGGGTCTCCAGAAGTCAGTTGGGCGCGGCCCTGTATATCCGCAAGATCCCGTGATGTAAAGACAGTGGGGGTCCGCAGAGCCCTACGCCGTCTTCCCGTAGGCGTAGGCGTCGGCGTCAGCGTGGCCGATGCGACCTCGAACGGGAAGCCTACGTTTACGCCGACGACTACGCCGACGGATCAGGGGTCGGAACGACCGCTAATCCTTCGACTTGAGAACCAGCAGCCGGTAGTTCGCGTAGCCCGCCTGGCCGCACGAGTACAGCACTTCCGTCAGCAGACGGTAGGGCGTGGTCTGGTCGGCGACGATCATGAGCTGCGCCTCGAACTTCTGGCCGGTCAACTCGGCGACCTTCTTTTCCTTGCGCGAGTGCTTCTCGAGCACGTCGACGAGCGGCGTGATGAAGTAGCCGTTCTCACCGTCGCGCTTGACCGCGGGGTCGACCTTGCCGTTGTTGATCGGGGCGATGGCGTCGCCCTCGACCAGCACGATCTTCTTGGTGATGGTGACCGAGACGGCCTCTTTGGGCTTGAGCTGCGTGATCGACTTCGGAACCTGCAGGTTCTGATCGAAGGTGATCGTCGACGTGCTCGACGAGAAGGTCTTCAGCAGGAAGACCAGGATGATGGTCATCATGTCCATCATCGGGGTGATGTTCAGGTCCCTGACGACGTCAGGCTCGGCCAGCTTGCGGGCGTAGCCGCGAATGGCGCGCTTGCCGGCCAGGCGGGACATCTCCTCCGTCAGCATCGGCATCAGAGAATCCCTGCCGCGAAGGCCACGTCGGGGAACAGCACTCTTCCGTCGTTGTTCTGTCGCATGGCATCCAGTGTCGCCACGACGACGTCATAGGGGATGGTGGCGTCGGCGTTGAAGTTCGCCTTGGTCTCCTCGGCGTTGTCGGGCGCCGACTTGATCTCCTGCAGCTTCGCCGTCAGCGAACCGTAGTCGTACTGGCCGGTCGGCAGCTTCGGGATCACCGGCAGCACGCCGCCCGAGGCCGCGACCGTGAACCCGGTGGCGCCGACCGAGACCGTGAGGTTGAGCGGCGGCTTGTCCGGCTTCTCTTCGTCGCTGGCTCCGGCGCCGCTGGACAGCGTCGGCACGCTGACGTTGACGTTGCCGAGCGCGACCTGGTTCACGACCGATGCGAGCAGGAAGATGATGATGTTGGTGACGATGTCCATGTACGGCACGAGGTTGATCTCGCCGTGCTCTTCTTCCGCCTCCTCGTTATGGTCTCGCATCCGGCGCATTGCCGCCCGGACTTGGCTTCTGGTCATTGCGTTGGACCTTGCACTTGGGGCAGTTGGACGATGTGGGAACCCTGGTGGACCGTGACGGGGCCCTTAGGCCTTGGCCGCCGGCGCCGCGCCACCCTGGGCCGACTCGGCGAGCAGGTTCTCGAGCTTGAGCGAGAACGCCTCGAGGTCGCTGACCTGCTTCTTCGACGCCGACGACAGGAACGCGTGCGCGATGATGCAGGTGACGGCGATGCCGAGACCCATGGCGGTGTTGTTGAGCGCCTCCGAGATACCCTTCGCCAGCAGCGCCGAGCGCTCTTCCGGCTTCGCGGCCGAGACGGCGCCGAACGCGCGGATGAGACCGACGACGGTGCCGAGGAGGCCGACCAGCGTCGCGATGTTGGCGATCGACCACAGGATCTGCACGCGCTTCTTCAGCAGCGGCGTCACGTCGACCAGCGTCTCTTCGATCGACTGCGCCATCGCGATCTCGCCGCGGTGGATCCGCTGCAGGCCCGCGCGCGCGACCTGCGCCACCGGCGCCTCGGTCGCCGAGCAGAGCTTCACGGCGCGGTCGATGTTGTTCGCGAGCACGAGCTTGCGGATCTGTTCCAGGAAGGCACGCGCGTTCACGGAGCCCTTCCCCAGGAAGAAGATCGCGCGGTCGACGATGATCGCCAACGTGATGATCGAAACCACCAGGTTGACGTACATGAGCGTGCCGCCTTGCTCTAAGAACTGGGCGAGTCCTTGCATCTCTTCCGCTACCTTTCGCGTGCGCTCAGCGCCGCAATCGAACTCTCAGGGTTGAATGGGCTCTCAGGGTGAAACTGAATCTTTTGCTGACTGTTTCGGCGGTTTCGGGCCGTGACTGAACTGCTTTCGCGTCCCGCTGGCACTGCTCGGCTGATTCCGGGTAAGACGTGAGGCCGCTATCTTAACGGTGCGGCTCGGGGTGTCAAGCAATCCAACCGCCGCGCTGGCTCCGCGCGGGACAGCGGGATCGTCACCTTTTGGAGCAGCGTTTGAGGCGCTTTTCATCATTAATGTTTATGGTGGTGGTGGCCGTGTTGGCCGGCGTGCTGCGCGTCCGGTTCGGCATGCGGTTCGACGTCCGGTTCGGCGTGTTTGACCGGCGCCGGAGATGCGGGGATGGTGGGGGGAGTCGGTTCGATGTGGATTACCACGTCGGATAGCTCCGGAAACTTTAGCTTCAGATCGTTCTCGATCCGGCTCGCCAGCCGGTGGGCATCGATCACGCTCGTATCGGGGGCGACCTGCATGTGCAGATCCAGCTCGACCGCGCTGCGCATGCCGCGTGACCGGACCCGGTGCACGTTCTCGACGCCGTCGACTCGCCCGGCCAGGTCGATGATGCCCGCCGGGTCGAGGATCGCGGCATCGAGCAGCACCGGCACGTTCTCGCGGAAGACCAGCCAGGCGGCGCGCCCGACGAGCCCGACCAGGACCAGGCCGCCGACGCCGTCGGCCCAGGCGAAGCCATTTCGGACCGCCAGAAACGACAGCAGCACCGCCCCCGACGCGTAGAGATCGGACTTCGTGTGCTGGGCATCGGCGCACAGCAGATGGCTCGACAGCTCGTGCCCCTTGCCGTGCTCGTAGCGCGTGACGAAGAAGTTGATGACCATCGTGCCGATCACGACGGCATAGGCCGGCCAGCCGATCTGGGGCGGCGGCGCGGTGCCCGCGCAGCGACTCGACGGCGGCGACGGCCAGCTCGAAGAGGCCGATCGTGATGAGCACGCCGATGCCCAGCGCCGCGAGGATCTCGATCTTGCGGTGGCCGTACGGGTGGCGCGCGTTCGCGGGCGCGGTCGACCAGTGCAGGCCGAAGAGCGCGAGCACGTTCGACGCCGCCGTCGAGGATCGAGTGCACCGAGTCGGTCCCGAGCGGCGACCGAGCCGCGTGATGTAGCCGTAGCTGGCCTTGCTGATCGCGACCACCGCGTTCAGCCCCAGCGTTATCCAGAAGACCCGCCGGACCTCGCGCGCGCGATTGAGCTGGGCCTTCTTACCTCCCGCGCCTCCGGCACGCGCCGTGGCATGACCATGGTCGTGGTCATCGTCGTGTGCGCAGGGATCAGAACTGCTCATCGGAGAATCGGGCTCCATAGGCGGCGCTCCTGAAGGATGGAGGAAGCGTACCGCGTTTGAAGGGCGTTAGCCGGCTTCCCGGCTTCGACGGCGGCGCCGGCAGCCCCTTTTCGGGGTCGGCGCGCGCAAAGACGATCCCCGGCGGCGCCGGGAAATCGCGGGCCGGCGTCCCCTGCAGCGCCTGGCGCATGAACGACAGCCAGACCGGCAGCGCGACCTGACCGCCGGTGGCGTCGTGGGCGATCGGCTTGAAGTCGTCGCGGCCGATCCAGACGCCGCACAGCAGATCCGGCGTGAAGCCGAAGAACCAGGCGTCGCGGTAGTTCGTCGACGTGCCGGTCTTGCCGGCGGCCGGGCGGCCCAGCTCGCGCGCCTTCTTGCCGGTGCCGATCTCGACGACGCCTTTCATGAGGTCGGTCACGATGTACGCCGTCTCGGCCGAGATCTTGCGCGCGCGGTGCACCGGCGCGGTGTGATCCTCAGCACCCGACCGTCGGCGTCGAGCAGGCGGCGGATCATGATCGGCTTCACCTCCTCGCCGCCGGCCGGGAACGTCGCCAGCGCCGTAGGCGACCTCCTCGAGCGTCAGGTCGGCCGTGCCCAGCGCCAGCGACAGCGAGTGCGGCAGCGCCGACCGGATGCCGAGCCGGCGCATGGTATCGATGACCGCGTCGACGCCCATCTGCGCCACCAGCTGCGCCGAGACGGTGTTGACGCTCTTGGCGATCGCCGTGCGCAGCGTGAGCGGCCCCAGGAACTCGTGCTTGTAGTTGTGCGGCGCCCAGACGCCCGACGCGGTCTTGAACTTCACCGGCGCGTCGTACTTGATGGTGAGCTCGGTCATGCCGTGGTCGATCGCGCGTCGCATAGATGAACGGCTTCATGGCCGAGCCGATCTGCCGGTGCGCCTGGCGCGCGCGGTTGAACTGGCTCTGCGCGTAGTCGTAGCCGCCCACCATCGACACGAGCTCGCCGTTGGCGGGATCGAGCGCGATGAGCGCGCCCTGGACGGCGGGCGGGCTCGCCAGCGTCGCCTCCAGGTGATGGTTGCCGGCGGCGGCGCCGCGCGCCCCGGCCGCGGCCCGGGCACGAGCCGGAACTGGACCGGCACGATGTCGCCGGTGACGATGTGCGCGGCGCCCGCCGGGGCTGCCTTGTCGTGCGTCTCGGCGCTCGTCTTTGCGCTGCCAGTCGAGCAGCCGCACCTCGTCGGCGGGATCCAGGCGGCACCGTGAGCGTGCCCGAGCTGACCGTGACGCGCTTCCCGCCGTCGCCGCTGACGTTGACCATGGCGGCGTAGGTCGTCGCCGGATCGACGTACGGTTCGGGCGCTGCCGCCGCCGTCGTCGCCGCTCTTGGCGCCCGCGGCCTTTCGCGCGTCGGCGCGCGCCTTGCGGCTCGGCGGCGTAGGCCTCGCCGACGACGTACTTGGCCATCGGCTCCGGCAGGTGCGCGCCCGGCCGGGTGGCGTCGACCAGCGCGGCGTGGGAATCGGACGCCGTTGCGCCGGCGGGCTCGCCGCCCGGCATCAGGAGATGATCGTCCTGCTCCTCGTCGTCGAGCAGGAAGCCTCCGTCGGGCCGAACCCGGCCGGGCCCAGCGGTCGCGGCCGCCCGCCGAGCAGCCGGTGGCGCTGCTCGGCGTCCAGGTGACCGATCGGGCCGTCCGCAGCCCAGCCGGCGCTGCAGGTCGGCGAGGCCGTTGCGCACCGCCGCCTCGGCGGCGCGCTGGCGCCGCATGTCGAGCGTGGTGTAGATGCGCAGCCCGCGCTCGAGCAGCTCCTCGTCGCCGTAGTTGTCGGCGACGTAGCGGCGGATGGTCTCGACGAAGTAGGGCGCGGCGACGTTGGTCAGGCTGCTGGTCGCGCGACACCAGCACCACCGCCTCGCGGCGCGCCGTCTCGGCCTCGGCGGGCGTGAGGAAGCCCAGGCTCTGCATCTGGTCGATGACGTAGCGCTGCCGCGCCTGCGCGCTTGCGCGAAGTCGTGAAACGGCGTCGCGCGCCCGGGCGCCTTGGGCAGGCCGGCCAGCATCGCCGCCTCGGCGACCGACAGATCCTTCACGTCCTTGCCGAAGTAGGCGGCCGCGGCGGCGGCGACGCCGTAGGCGCCGTGGCCGAGATAGACGTGGTTGAGGTAGATGCCGAGGATCTGATCCTTGCCGAGCACGCCCTCGATGCGGTGGGCCAGCATGGCCTCGCGGACCTTGCGCGCGATCGACCGCTCCTTGCCGACGATCAGCAGCTTGGCGACCTGCTGGGTGATGGTCGAGCCGCCCTGGACGACGTGGCCGGCGCGCAGGTTGGCGAAGGCGGCGCGCACGATGCCGAGGTAGTCGACGCCGCCGTGCGAGTAGAAGCGCGTGTCCTCGGCGGCGACGAACGCGCTGGCGGACGGCGAGCGGGATCTCGGTCGACCGGCAGCAGCACGCGCTTTTCGACGTAGAACTGGCCGATCATCTCGCCGTCGGCGCTGAAGACCTGGCTGGCGCGCAACGGGCGGTAGTCGGTGACCGCGTCGAGGCGCGGCGGCAGGTCGGACGCGAACGCGCGGTAGGCGCGGTAGGCCAGGAACCCGCCGCCGAGCAGCGCGCCCACCAGCGCGTCAGCGCGGCGATGCGCAAAATCGACGAGAGAACGCGGCGGAAACTTGTCATTCGTTCGTCTCGTTTCACTATTCGTCTATGGTCCGCGCGACGGTTCACCGTCAATTTATTGGGGCGCGCGATCGCCGCTTTCATCATGTTTTCCTGCGTGGCGCGCGCGCACGCCGCAGGGCGCGGCGCGCGATCGCTTCGTGGTGACGCCGTTCGCGAACCACAGCGGGCAGCGCTCGCTCGACTTTCTCCAGGCCGGGCTGCCGGTGCTGCTGGGCGAACGGCTGGCGCGCCACCCGCGGCTGCGCTTCGCGGGCGCGCCGTCATATGTCGAGAAGGTCAAGCTCGACGAAGCGCTGGCGCGCGCCGCCGCCGGCGGCACCAAGTGGGTGGTCGCCGGGCGCTACGAGCGGCGGCCCGACTGGAAGCTGCGGATCACGGTCGAGATCTACGCTGCCGCCGGCGCTGGCGGAACGCTGCCGCCGGCGCCGGTCGCGAAGGCGCGAGGCGATCGGCTCGCGCGACGACGTCGCGCACATCGCGCTCACCGCGGCGGTCGACGCGTTCACCGCGGCCGGTCTGCCCGTCGACGGCGCGACGCGCGCTGGGTTGACCGCGCGGTTCGGCCGCGATCCCTACGCGTTCGTGCTGTTCGGCCGCGGCGTGGCGCAGTTCAGCGGTGTGGGTGTCGCGGCGCGGGCCGGCGTCGGTGGCGAGCCGGCGCTGAAGACGCTGGGACGCTCGCTGGTCATCGATCCCAACGTCGCCGAGACGCGGCACTACCTCGGCATCATCCACCTGGCGGCCGGGCGGCCGGGCCACGCGCGCGCGATGTGGAGCTCGGCGCTCGAGCTGCGGCCCGACTACCTGGCCGCGCTGTCCGGGCCTGGCGGCGCTCGACCGCACCGCGGGGCTGCCGGCCGCCGGCGAGCGCTACGCGCGCGTGCTGGAGCTCGACCCCGACGACATCGAGGCGCGCCGCGCGCACGGCGAGCTGCTGTCCGAGGCCGGGCTGGTCGAGGAGGCGCAGAGCGAGCTCGAGCGCGTCGTCGCGGTCGCGCCCAACGACCTGCGCGCGCGGCGAGCGCTGGCGCTGGTGCTGGCTTCGCGGCACGCCGGCGCGGAGCTCGCGGCGGAGCTGACCGAGGTCGTGCGCCTCGATCCGGAGGACCTGGACGCGCGGCTCGATCTCGGCGCGGCGCTGACCAGCATCGGCAAGGTCGACGCCGCCATCGCCGTCTACGAAGAGGTGCTGCGGCGCCGCCCGCGTCACGCGGCGGTGCTCAAGCTCACGGGCGACCTCTATCGAGCGAAGGGCGACGGCGCCAAGGCCGCCGCGCTCTACGAGCGGCTGCACCGCGTGGCGCCCGACGACCCGCGGCCGGTCTTCCTGCTCGGCAGCGCCTACTATCTGGCCGGTCGGCTCGACGCCGCCGAGCGCATGTTCACCGAGGCCGCGCGCTACCCCGGCATGCTCGCCGACGCGTACTCCAACCTGGGCGCGATCGCCGTGCGGCGCGGCCAGGTCAAGGAGGCGCTGTGGTTCCTGTCGCGCGCGGCGCCAGCGCCGGCCGGGCAAGGCGCAGGTCCGCTACAACTACGCGCTCGCGCTGCGCGCCGCCGAGCGCTACGAGGACGCGCTCGGCGAGCTCGACGCCGCCGCGAAGATCGATCCCAACGACGCCGAGCTGCGGTTCGTGAGCGGCGTGGTCGCGCTGCGGCTGGGCCGCACGAGCGAAGCCGAGGCGCACTTTCAGGAGGCGCTGCGCATCGATCCCGGCCACCAGGACGCGCGGCACAATCTGGCGTTGCTCGAGTCGGTGAGGGGACGGTCGGAGGCGGCGTACACGTTCACGAAGTAAAGCCGCACCCTGGCGTGGCCCCGTCCTGAGATTGCGGATCGAGGACGGCTGACGAGTACGAGTCCGGGGCTACCCTGGTTCTAGCGCTACTCCTCGGCCTTGCCATCGCTCGCGCCGCTCTTCCCTTCGCTCGCCACCGGTACCGGCAGCAGGTTCCCCTCCAGATCCCGCAGCTCGACCGGCGCGATCTTGGACAGCCCGTCGCGCAGCGACTTCTGGTCGCCGACCACGACGATCGCCAGCTTGTCCGACGCCAGGTACTTGCGCGCCATCTTGTGCACGTCGTCCTTGGTGATGGCCGCGATCTTCCTCGTGTAATCCTTGAGGTAGCTGTCGGGCAGCCCGTAGATCGCCAGCTCCGCCAGCTGGCTCGACGTCGACGCGCGCGTCGCGAAGCGCGCCGGGAACGACTTGGTGATCTGGTCCTTGGCGCGCGACAGCTCGGCGTCGCTGACGTCGGTGTCGCGGATGGTGTTGACCTCTTTCAGGATCTCCGCCACCGAGTCGGCGGTGTGCGTGGCGACGAACTCGCCGCCCGCCGAGAACGGCCCCGGCGTGCGGCGCGCGTCGAAGATCGAGCGCGCGCCGTAGGTCCAGCCTTTGCCCTCGCGCAGGTTCAGGTCCAGGCGGTAGAAGCCGCCGCCCAGGATCAGGTTCATCACCGTGACCGGGATGTAGTCGGGGTTGGTGCGCTCGATGCCGACCAGGCCGACGCGGATCGACGACTGCGGGCGCGTCGCCCTTGTCGATCGAGTACGATCTTGGTGCGCGTCGCGACCGGTGGCGCCGCCAGCTTGCGCTTCGGGACCGGGCGCGACTTCCACGACTTGAGCGCGCTCTCCAGCTTGGGTCGCAGCACCGCCTCGGTGACGTCGCCCGCCACGATCAGCACCGCGTTGTTCGGTCGGTAGTAGGCGTCGTAGAACTTGTGCAGGTCGGCGACGGTCAGCTTCTTCAGCGACGCCTCGACGCCGGTCATCGGCCAGGCGAACGGGTGCTTGTCGCCGTAGAGGATCTTGCTCATGGCCAGCGTCGCGATCACCGGCGGGCTGTCCTTGCGGCGCGCGATCGCGGTCAGCAAGTTGTCGCGCACGCGCGCGAACTCCGGCTCCGAGAACGCCGGGTTCTGAACCACGTCGGCCCAGACCGCCAGCGCCGCGTCCAGGTTCTTGGTCAGCACCGACATCGTCGCGGTCGACGCGTCCCACGAGCTGGCGGTTGCCAGATTCGCGCCCAGCACCGCCATCTCGTCGGCGATGTCGAGCGCGCTGCGGGTCTTCGTGCCCTCGTCGAGCATGTTGGCGGTCATCTCGGCCAGCCCGGCGAGCTCGGGCGGGTTCGCGCCGCCGCCGGCCTTGACGACCAGGCTCACGTCGACGAGCGGCAGGTCGTGGAACTCGGCGAGGATCACGTCCAGGCCGTTCTTGAGCTTGAAGCGCTTGAAGCCGGGCACCTTGAACTGCGGCTCGGCGCCGGGCGCGGGCGCGTTCGCGCGGAAGGGCGCGTCCGGCGTCTCGCGCTGGGGCGAGCTGGGCGCGGCGGCCGGCGGCGGAGGAGGCGGCGGCGTCGTCGCGGGCACCAGGACCACCGGGGTCTTGGGGACGAGCGGCGCCGAAATGGGCGCGGCGGGCGCGGCGGGCGCGGCGGGCTGCGGGGTCGCGCATCCGGCGATCCAGGTCGCCGCGGCGAGCGCGGCGCCACCGATGCGAACCGCTCGCTTCACCGTGGAGGGAGAAAGAGCCTGCATCTCGTGCGTCCTCATTTTTTCACCCGTCCCATGATCGGCGCATCCGGATTGGGCTCGACAGTCACGACCACGCGGTCCTCCTTGCGCAGGTACTGCGCCGCCACGCGCTGGATCGCGGCGCCGTCCACGCCCCGGTAGAGCCGCAGATCCTCGCCGAGGAACCCGGGGTCGCCGAGCAGATAGTTGTAGCCTTGCAGCCGTTCGGCGCGCGCCTGCAGGCCCTCGAGGTTGCGCACGATGTCCGACTCGAGCTGGTTCTTGGCGCGCTCCAGCTCGCGCGGCGCCGGGGGCTCGCGGCGCAGCTTGTCGAGCTCGTCATCGATGACCGTGAGCAGCTCGTCGACCGTGTGGCCGGGCATGGGCGACGCCGTGATCTCGAAGTTGCTCGCCAGCTTCTGGCTCTCCTCGGACGCGGCCACGGTCTGCGCGATCTTCATCTCGTAGACCAGGCGCCGATAGAGCCGCGACGACTTGCCGTTGGCGAGCAGGTTCGCGATCAGGTCCAGCTCGCGGTCGCCGGGAGCGAAGCTGGGCGGCGACAGGTACGAGACGTAAAGGTGCGGCTGCTGGATCTTGGCCTCCATGGCGACCCGCTTGGGCGCGTCGAGCTTGGGCGCCGCCGGCATCGCACGCACCGGCGCCGTCGCCGCCGCGGGGATCGGTCCGAAGTACTTCTCGACCAGCTCCTTGGCGTGCGCGCGATCGAAGTCGCCGGCGATGACCAGCGTGGCGTCGCCGGGCGCGTAGTAGGTGCGGAAGAAGCCCTTCACGTCGTCGACCGATGCCTTCGTCAGGTCCTCCATCGAGCCGATCACCTCGTGGTAGTACGGATGTTGCGGCGGGTAGAGCGACTCGAGGATCACCTTCGATACCAGCCCCATCGGCCGGTTCTCGACGCGCTGGCGGCGCTCGTTCTTGACGACGTCGCGCTGGTTGTCGAGCGTCTCGCGGAATCCCGGCCGGTCGAGCAGGAATCCCATGCGGTCGCTCTCGAGCCACAGAGCGAGCTCGAGCTGGTTCGAGGGAACGACCTCGAAGTAGTTGGTGCGATCGGGCGAGGTCGAGCCGTTGACGTTGGAGGCGCCCGCCTTCTGCAAGTACTCGAAGTGCTTGTCCTCGCCGACGTGCTTCGTGCCCTGGAACATCACGTGCTCGAACAGGTGCGCAAAGCCGGTGCGGCCGGCCACCTCGTCCTTCGAACCGACCTTGTACCAGACGTCGACGACGACCTCCGGCATGCGGTGGTCCTCGTGAAGGATCACCTCCAGGCCGTTCGGCAGTGTGTACTTCTCGAAGGGGAGCTGCGGCGTGCTCGGCGGCGGTGCCGCGACCACGGGCGGGATCTCGGCGGTGTTCGAGGCGACGCCGCGCATTGCCCAGGCGGAAGTCGAAGTCGGTGCCGGAAAAAGAGGTGTCAGCGGCAGCAGAGCCGCGACAAGGATCAGGAGCGGACGTCTCGGCATGGCGGTCTTCTTACCACGTTGCGGCGGGGGGTTGCGGGGGCAACAAAAGGGGGAACGACGGCGGGTCAACGCACACAGAACCACCCTAGGTGCGAGATGATTCCGCCGTCGAGACGACACAGACAAGAAGGTGACGCGAGCTAGGGATTGGGGTGATTATCTGGGAGAATCCCCCTCGCAGCGACCGATGCCGCCACAAGACAACCTCAGCGCCGCCACGGCCGACCTCTCGTCGCTCTCCGACGAGACGCTGGTCGCGCGCGCGCGACAAAAGGACTTCGGCGCCTTCGAAGAGCTGCTCGAGCGTTACGAGGACAAAGTGTTCCGTCTCGCCTACCGCTTCGTGCGCAACGAGTCGGAGGCCCAGGAGATCCTGCAGGACACCTTCCTGTCGATCTGGCGCAAGCTCGACACGTTCAAGGGCGACTCCCTGTTCTCGAGCTGGGTCTACCGGGTCGCGGCCAACACGGCGCTCATGCGGCTGCGCTCGCAGCGGCGCCACCCGCAGATCTCGACCGAGGACCTGCCGCCGGGCTTTCTCGACAACTACCGCCCGAGCGGCGCCGAGGGGCTGGCCCATTTGCCCTCCCCGGGTGCCAACTGGGCCAAGCGCCCCGACGAGCAGCTGCAGTCGGACGAGCTGCGGCAGCACATCCAGGAGGCGGTCGACGCGCTCCCCGAGCTCTACCGAACCGTCTTCCTGGTGCGCGACGTCGAGGGGCTGTCGACCGAGGAGACCGCCGAGGTGCTCGGCATCTCGGTCCCCTCGGTGAAGACCCGCCTGCACCGGGCCCGGATCGCGCTACGCGAGGCGATCGCGAAGTACTTCGACGAGGTCTAGGAGCTTCCAAAAAAACGCCGGGACGCCAGGAACGCCAGGTCCGGGACTCTCACAGTCCGGATCCGGCGTTCTTTCTTGGCGCTCCTGGCGCCCTGGCGTTTTTCTATCCGGCTAGTAGACGAAGCCCTTCGCCTGCTCGGCCGCGGCGCGCACGGCGGCCACGCCGCCCAGGGTCGCCAGGACCGCCGGTTCGGCGCGGACCGAGACCGAGAGCGCGACGTCGCCGCTCAGCTTGTCGCACACGATCGCGGGCAGCCCGCTCGACTTCTCGACGCCCTCGCCGCAGCTCCATCCGTCGACGCGCGTCGTGGTCGCGCCCGGCATCAGGAACGAGATCAGGTTCGCCTCGGCGGCCGGCAGCTGCGCGGTCGCGAGCTCCGACGGCACGCCCGCCAGCGTGTTGATCGAGAACTCGCCGACGCCCGCGCTGGCGTTGAACGACATCGCGTTGACCGGCGTCGTCGCGGTCGCCGCCACCGTGCGCCAGCCCTTGGGCGCAACCCACGCGACGCGACCGTCGGCCGCGGCAGCCGCGCTCCACTCGGTGGGCGGCAGGTGGCCGTCGGCGTCCGGCTGCGGCAGGCCCTTCGGCCACACGCCCTTGAACAGCGGCGCCACCTGGCGAACCGCGTCGACGCCGCCCATCTCCCAGACCGAGCGGCCCGACTCGCTGCCGAGCTCGACCACCGTCGTCACCAGTGCGCCCGCGTTCGCGCAGACGATCGCGGCGCCGGTCGCGACCTCTTCGCCGCAGGTCCAACCGTCGCGCGTCGTGACGCGCGTGAGCGCGATCGGCCGCTTCGCCAGCAGATCCTCGGGCGAGCGGTTGTCGGTCACCAGCGCCTGCACACGCAGCCAGCCCTCCGAGCGATCGCGCGTTCTCCCCTGGAACGACAGCGACGACGGGAGCACATCATTGGGCAGCTCTCTCGAGAGCCGCCAGCCTTTGGGGGCCGCCCAGCTCAACGGGCGATCCGGGAGCGTCGTGACCTCCCAGCCTTTCGGCGTCGCCGCCATCGCCTTCGAGGAACCGGTCAGTCCGAGCACCGAGACCAAAAGTGCGATTGACGTCATGTCTAGTCCGATCGGCGTACGCCAGCCGACACTTGAGAGAGGGTGAGTCGATTACCGCGCGCCGCGCGAGCGCCTCTTGTGCGCAGTGATTCCCGACGGTAAGCGAGGGTGAACACCACGCTCCGGTCAGGGTCTCGCACCCCGATCTAAGGTCAGGCGTGCGCGGTGACCAGAAGCACGGCGGCGTCGCACCAGACGCCGTCTTCGCCTGCAAAACCAGCGATCGCGTGCGCGATTGCCGCGCGTGCCGTCGGGCGGAGCGCTTTGTCGGCGTCGCCGATCAGGCGTGACGCTGGTCCGATCTTCATCAGGTAGTCGGCCGCCTCGTCGAGGGTGCGCGCGCCGCCCACGTGCATCGCCAGGGTGCGCGACTCGATGTCGACGGCGCGGAAGCCGGCGCCGGCCAGCAGCGCCGACACCCGCTCCGGGTCGGCGAAGGCGAACGGCCCGGGCCCGTCGACCAGCGGCGCCGGCATCGCCAGCTGGGGCAGCGCGGCCTGGACAGCGCGCAGGGGCGCGAGCGCCCACGGGTTGCGCTCCATGGCCTGCCAGCAGACGAACGACAGGCGCCCCGACTTCGGCGCCAGCGCCGAGCGCAGGTTGGCGAACGCCGTGCGCGGGTCGTCGAAGAACATCACGCCGAAGCGCGAGAAGAGCGCGTCGAACGGTGGCGCCGCGAACGCGTGGGTGCCGGCGTCGGCGCGCAGCAGCGTGACGTTCGACGCGCCTGCGGCCACCATGCGCTCCTGCGCGCGCGCGAGCATCGCCTCGGAGATGTCGACGCCCAGCACGTGCCCCGACGAGCCGACGGCGGCCGCGAGCTCGAGCGAGGTCTGGCCGCAGCCGCAGCCGACGTCCAGCACGCGCTCGCCGGCCCGGGGCGCGAGGCACGCGATCGCCAGCTGCCCCAGCGGGTCGAGCTGGCGATCGGTCGAGTCGGAGAGCTCGGCCCAGGTGCGGCCCGCGCGATCCTGCCACCAGGTGTCGGTGCACGCGGGCGCGGGATCCTTGGCGGGCGGCTCGCTCACGGCGTGCTGCCATACCAGGCGAGGAACGCGTCGGCGATCGCGGCGCTGCCGACGTCGTTCGGGTGGCCGTCGCCGCTCGTGTAGCCCATCTTGAGCTTGCCGTCGTTGGGCGCCGCTTGCGACTCGACGCCGGCGATGTCGAAGACGCGATCGGCGCCAGGTAGCGGAGCGGCGCGGATCGTGTCGTTCACCGTCTTCCAGGTCGTATAGGGCGTGAGGGCGAAGTTGAACGTCGGCACGGTGAACAAGATCGTCTTCACCGCCGGGTTGTGCGCCTTGAGCGCGCCCAGGATCGTGGTCAGGTCGGCCAGGATCTGGTCGGAGCTGCGCTGCGAATTGAGGATGTCGTTGACGCCGAGGATGATCGCGACCTCGTCGCACTGCTTCGCCTTCCAGAGCCAGACGCCGTCGGAGGCGGCGTCGGCCGCGCGCGCCCAGCCGCTGCCCAGGTTCCAGACGCCGACGTCGGGGCCGAGCCCGTCGGCGATCTTCGCGACCCAGTAGCCGTACGAGTCGCGCGTCGAGCCGATGCCTTGCGTGACCGAATCGCCCAGGAAGCAGAGCCGCTTCGTGATCGGCCGGTCGGTCGCGAAGAGCTGCGGCGCGACCAGCAGGTCGTACGACGCGCTGAATCCGGCGTTGGACTCCTGGGCGGCCAGGTTCTTGCCGGTGGCGAAGTACGTCGTGAGGAACGGCGCGCTGGTCGCCGGCATCGTCGGGCCGGTCGCCTGCGCCGACACCGCCCAGGTGAACACCAGATCGTCGCCGTCGGGCAGGTCGAGCGCGATCGGATCGCTCCCGAAGCGCTCGCCCGGCTGGACCGTCTTCGTCGCGCTGCCGCCGAACGTCACCGGAACCAGCGTGCCGGCGACGACGCCGCCGTGCCCGGTGCCACCGTCGCCCGCGAACGCTGCCTCGATCTGCCACTCCGGCCCCGGCGTGTTGGGGTTGGGCGGGCCCACCCCGAACGTGCTGTCCTGCGCGTTGCTCATCCAGAACACCCAGTTTGACGGGCCCGACGCGCGCGACCGCACGAACGTGCGATAGGTGGTGAGAAACGGCGTCGTCGCCACCGCGACGAACTCGTTGCCGGGGATGCCGACGACCGTGCCCGAGAACATCCCGGCGGGGAAATCCGGATCCGGCGGCACGCCGACCTCGCCGCCGCCCGTGTCGTCACCCGCGTCGGGCGGGGGCTGATCGGGCGGGCCCGCTTCTTTCGACTTCGGCCCGCACGCCAAGAGCGTGAAGGCGGAGGCGAGGGCGAAGGCGGCAGACGCGCGCTTCATCGAGCTGTTTAGCTGTTCGAGTGGAACTTGATGCCGCAGCCGAGGCTCTTGGTCTCGGGCAGGGCAGGGGGCTTGCCGGCGACGACGGCGTCGAGCGCGTCGGTGAGGAAGCGCTTCTGCACCTTGGCCGCGTCCTGGTGGTTGTCGTCGACGGTGCCGTGGTAGGCGAGCTTGCCGCTCTTGTCGAACAGGAACGCCTCGGGCGTGACCGACGCGCCGAACGCGCGCGCGACCGCCGAAGTCTCGTCGACGACGTAGGGAACTTGCAGGCCGCGCGCCTTGGCGCGGCTCTGCATCTCGGCCCAGCCGTCCTCGGTGTACTTGGCGGGATCGTTGGCGTTGACGAGAATCACGCCGATCCCTTTCTTCGCGTACGAGTTGCCGATGTCGGCGATGCGCTGCTCCCAGCCCTTGGCGAACGGGCAATGGTTGCAGGTGAAGATCACCAGCGTGCCGGCCTTGCCGGTGACGTCCGCGATCGACACCATCTTCCCGTCGACGTTCTTCATCTTCGTCGCGGCCATCGGGGCCTTGGCTCCGAGCGGCAGCGCGCCGCCTTCCGCCGCGAGCGCCGTCGGGGCCGCGAGCGCCACCACCAGACTGAATCCGATCGAGATCCGCGCGAGCTTCATGGCTTCCTCCGTCGTGACATCTGTGGCCGGTCGGCACCGGTGGCGCCGCCCGCGCCACCCCTCTTCGCGCCGCCGCTCGACTTTGTCAATTGGCTGCGAATTTCCGGATCGACGTCCGCGAACGTGATCGGCGCCAGCCACGAGCGAACGCGCTGCCCGGCGGCGTCGAACAGGAACGTCGCCGGCAGCGCGCCGCTCCAGCGCGGATCGAGCCCGTCGATCAGCTTCATGTCGTCGTCGTCCTTCAGATAGGACGTCGCTTCCAGCTCGCGCCCCACACCGGCCCGCGCCGCCGCGCTCGCCAGCACCTCGCCCACCTGCGCGCGCGCGTCCGCGTCGTCCGCGGAGATCATCACCAACCGCAGCCCCTCGGCGCGATGCGCGCGGTACACGCGCAGCAGCTCCGGCAGCTCCTCGCGACAGGGATCACACCACGTCGCCCACACGTTCACCAGCACCAGGGGCGCGTGACTGGCCCGCGCCTCGGCCAGGATCGCGGCGAGCGTCGCGCTGCGAACCGGGGTCGCGGTCACGCTCGCATCGGGGGCGGCGCGCGCGCCGGTCGCTGGAGCCACGGCGCAAATCAGCGCGATTGCCAAGCGCGTCGCGTCGCGCGGACGCCCCGGGAGCGTGGCGCGATCGCGCCTGTGCGTCCGTGTCGGCGCGTCCATGGTTTGGGCAACTTAGCGCGCGCCCCGCCGTCGAGCCAGCCGTCGCGAATTGCTTGCCGCACATCGCTCAAGGTCGGGAACTGGTTTGCCGAAATACCTTTCAGAACCATGTCTGCACCTGAACCCTCGAAGATCGACAACCTGGTTGGCCAAGTCATCGACGGCCGGTATCGCATCTCGCGGCAGATCGCCGTTGGTGGCATGGGTGTCGTCTACGAGGCGAAGCACGCGAAGATCGGCCGCTCGGTCGCGGTCAAGGTGCTGCATCGCGAGATGGCGGGGGACAGCGAGGTGGTGGGCCGGTTCCTGAATGAAGCGCGCGCCATGGGGACCATCGGGCATCCCAACATCGTCGCCTGCACCGACTTCGGCGAGCTGCCGGGGAACCTGCCGTATCTGGTGCTCGAGTACCTCGATGGCTCCACGCTCGGCGAGGAGATCGCGAAGTCGGGCCCCATGGCGGTTCAGCGCGCGCTGCGCATCGCGGTGCAGGTTGCGTCGGCGCTGGAGGCCGCGCACTCGCGCGGCGTCATCCACCGCGACCTGACGTCGGGCAACGTCTTCCTGATCAAGTCCGAAGGCGATTGGGAGAACGCGAAGGTGCTGGACTTCGGCATCTCGAAGTTCCTCACGGCGACCGAGACCAGCCCGAAGACGCGGCGCGGGTTCACCATGGGCACGCCGGAGTTCATGGCGCCGGAGCAGATCACCCACCCCGACGTCGTCGACGCGCGCGTCGACGTCTACGCGCTGGGCGTGATCCTTTACCACATGCTCTCCGGCAAGACGCCGTTCGGCGGCGCCGACATCGGGGTACAGACGCTGTTCCTGCAGGTCGTCAACGAGCTGCCGCCTCACATCGAACGCGACGACATCCCCGCCGAGGTGCTCGCGATGCTCGACAAGGCGCTGTCCAAGGATCCTTACGATCGCTATCCCGACATGCGCACCATGGGCGCCGCGCTCGAGCTGCTGGCGCCGCCGCCGGTGATGAGCGGCAATTACTCGGGCCGCGTCGAGGCGCTGCCCGGCGGCGCAACGACCGGATCGCGTCCGGTGCTGAAGCTCACGACGCGGCAGATCGGTCCCAAGTCGGGCGTCTACGCCGCGGCGAGCCGCACGTCGCTGGTCGAGATGGCGGCCTTGAAGGCGGGGGGCGACGCGCAGGCGCCGAAGTCGCGCCGGCCGCTGGTGCTGGGAGCGATCGGGTTCGTCGCCGCGCTCGCCGTGGTCGGCGTGTTCGTCGGCCGCGGACAGAAAGCCACGCCGTCGTCGGCCGCTCCGGTCGCAACGGCGAAGATGGGCGCCGGGTCCGAAACAGCGCGTCCTGCACCCACCGGCCCGGTCAAGCTCGAGGTCGTGTCATCGACGCCGTCGGCGCGCGTGACGTTCCGCGGCCGCGTTCATTCGATCCCGTTCTCCGAGACCGTCGATGCCGACACCAAGCTGGAGATCGTGGAGGTCACGGCGCCGGGCCGCGAAGGCCGTCGCTTCTGGCTGACGATCGATCATCCGATGCGGCTCTCCCTGGATCTGTCGGCGGGTCGCGGCGTCATCGAAGCAACCACGGAAGAGGCGTTGGTCGCCCTCGGTGAGCGCGACGCCGAACCGGCGCCGGCGCCGGGCGCGGCACCGGCCGCCGATAGCGCGGGTGGAAAGCACGCCCACCGGACGAGCTCGCGTTCGAAAGTCGCGGTCGCCTCGCCCAGCCCAACCACGAGCGCCGCCGCGGCGTCTGCAAAAAAGGGAGCTCCGACCAGCAGCGCGTCGCCGGCCAGCGAGCCGGCCCCGGCGCCCGTCGTGACGAAGGCGCCCGAGCCGGTCGCCGCTACGCCGCCGCCGCCGCCCGCCGAGCCCGCGCCCCCGCCGGCGCCAGTGGCCGTCAAGCCGCAACCCGCGCCGGCGAAACCGGCGCCCGCCGCCGCGCCGGCCCACCCCGTCGCCGCCGCGCCGACGATCGACAGCGCCCGCGTGCAGAACGTCTTCGGCGAGCACAACGTCGAGGTGCAGCGCTGCCACCAGCGCGCGAAGAGCGACAACTCGGACATCCGCGGCAAGGTGACCATGAAGATCTCGATCTCGACCAGCGGGCAGGTCACCGCGGCCAACGTCGAGAGCTCGACCCTGCACTCGAGCTCGCTCGACGCCTGCATCGCGGGCGCCGTGAAGAGCTGGACCTTCCCGCCGGCCGTCGGTGGCAATGTGACGATCAGCCACGTCTTCGTTCTGCGCTAGGAATCCAGGTTCCGGACCCTTTGAGGGTTCCGGCGGTGAAACCTGGATATAATCCACGCTCCTCATGGTGTTGCGGAGCGCGACGCTGGCTGTGCGTGTGTGCGGCGTCCTTCTATCGATGGTCGCCACGGCGGAGTCGCGCGCGGCGTCCGGCTCGCCGGCGCCGTCTCCTGCCGGCGGCACGCTGTTCGAGGCCGATCTCGCCACCGAGGCGGCGCGCCTGGCGGCGACGCGCGGAAAGCCCGAAGGGATCGTCCCCCTGCTCGCGGTGGCGTCGCTGTACGAGGACGTCCCACCCGGCCTGGTCGAACGGATCCTGCGCGAGACCGCCGACGCGAACGGGACCGATCCGCTGGTCGCGGCCCAGGCCGCGAACCTGGCCGCGCGCATCGATGACGATCAGGTCGACGACCACGGTGCGGCCGGTGACCGCCGGCGTGCCGCGCTCGGCTTCGTGACCGCGTACACCGTCGTCGGTCCGTTCGGCGACGGTCGCGCGAGCTTCGGCCAGGCGTTTCCGCCCGAGCGCGACGACGGAGCGCCCGATCCGGCGCGGCGTTATCCCGGCAAGGAGCGCGACGTCTCCTGGCGTTCCGCCGCCGGCGTCGTTCGCCAGGGCGTGCTCTACGTCGACGGGTTGCTGCGGCCGGATTCGGAGACCGCCGCCTACGCGAACGCGTTCGTGCACGTCGATCGCGCTTCGGCCGCGGCGCTGCGGCTGGGATCGCCGGGGCCGACCAAGGTGTGGGTCGACGGGTTGCTCGTGCACGCGCGCGACGGCGTCCGCACGGCCGAGCTGGACCAGGACGCGATCGGCGTGCAGCTGCGCCGGGGCTGGAACCGCATCCTGATCAAGACCGTGGTCACCGAAGGGCCGTGGCGGCTCCTGCTGCGCCTCACCGATCCGTCGGGGCGGCCGCTGGCGTTCACCCAGGCCGAGCGTGTCCCCGAGGGGGTACGTGTCGGCGCGGCGGCGAGCGCGCGGCGCGCGCCGGCGGTGACGGTGCGCTCGCTCGACGAGACGCTGCGCCGCCGCGCGGAACGGGCCGCCGCCGGCGCCGCGGGCGCCGAGGCGTGGCTCGACCTCGGGCGCTTCCTGGCGTGGAACCAGCCCGGCGACCGCGAGGCGCGCGAGGACGCCGCGGCGCTGGAGGCGGCGGTGGCGAGGCGCGCGACCGCGCGCGCGCTGCTGCGGCTCGCCGAGGTGGCGCGTGACGAGGACGAGCGGCGGCGCACGCTGGAGCGCGCGCTCGAAGCCAGCGCCGGCGAGGCGGATCCGGCCGCGCGCTCCATGGTGCTGGCGCGCCTCGGCGACGTCGCGCGCGATCAGCATCGCGAGTCGGTGGCGCTGGCGCGCTGGCGCGCGGCGCTGGCCGCCGACGGGCGCTGCTGGCCGGCGTCGCTGGCGATCGCCGAGGAGCAGCAGTCGGCGGGCATGCCCTTCCTGGCGCTGGGCGAGCTCCAGGCCCTGTCCCCGTCGGCGCGCGCGATCCCGCGCGTCGAGCGGCAGCTGGCGTCGTTGCTCGACAGCGTCGGATCGACACGCCGACGCCGAACGCTTGATGACCGAGCTCGGGTTGATTCGCCGGCACGACGTCGAGATCGGCGCACGATCTCGCGCGGCGCGCGCGCGCGCGCAACGACGCGAGCGGTATCCCTCGGCTGGCCGACGCCGCGACCGTTCGCCCCGATCTGCCCGGATTGACCATGGATCTCTCGCGCGCGCTCGAGGGCGCGGCGCGGACGGCGGAGGCGCGCCAGGCGCTCGAGGCGCTGGTGGCGCGGCTGCCCGACGAGCCGTCGGCGCACGCGCAGCTCGGCAAGCTCCTGCACCGTCTGGGCGAGCGCGAGGCGGCGCTGGTCGAGCTGCGGCGCGCGCTGGAGCTGCGCCCGCAGGATCCCGAGCTGCGCCGCTACACCGAGCGCGCCGCGGTCGTCCGCGATGAGGACGCCGGCGCGCCGCGCGAGGATCTGGCGCGCCGCTACGCCGCCGACGTCGCGGCGATGGTCGTGGGCAAGCCGCTGCCCGCCTCGGCGCGGACCGGCGCGCCGCCGTCGCCCGCGCCCGCCGATCCGGCGATCGTGTGGCTGGACCGGCGCGTGGTGCGCGTGCACCGCAACGGGCTGGCCGAGACGTTCGCGCAGCGGGTCGTCGAGGTCGAGACCGACCGCGGCGCCGAGGACAACAAGCAGTTCTACGTGCGCTACACGCCCGGCGTCGAGGAGGTCGAGATCCGCCAGGCGCGTATCTTCCGTCGCGGCGCCGACGGGCAGGTGCAGATCCTCGACGCCAGCGAGCGCGACGACGAGGACCTGTCCGAGCCCTGGTACGGCCTCTACTACGACAACCGCGCCGAGGTCGTTCGCTTCGAGGGGCTGCGCGCCGGCGACGTGCTCGAGGTGCAGTATCTGATCGACGACGTCTCCACCAAGAACCAGCTCGCCGACTACTTCGGCGATCTGCAGTTCATCGCCGAGGACGTCCCCAAGAAGCAGTGGGACTACACCCTCATCGGCCCCACCGATCGCGCCTTCTACACCAACACGCCGCACTTGCCGCGCCTCGAGCAGCAGACCAGCGAGGAGGGCGGCGACCAGGTGCGGCGGTTCGCCGCGCGCGACGTCGACAAGATCAGCTCCGAGCCGGCGCAGCCCGGCTACACGGAGGTCGCGCCGTACCTGCACGTCAGCACGTACGCGAGCTGGCGCGACGTCGGCGCCTGGTACTGGCGCCTGGTCGAGGAGCAGATGGTTCCCGACGATTCGATCCGCAAGGCGGCGCGGTCGGTGCTGGAGCCGGCCATGACCGACATCGAGAAGGTGCGCGCCATCCACGGCCTGGTCGTGACCGGCACGCGCTACGTCGGGCTGGAGTTCGGCATCCACGGCTTCCAGCCGTACAAGGTCACGCAGGTGCTGGCGCGCAAGTTCGGCGACTGCAAGGACAAGGCGACGCTGATGATCGCGCTCTTGCGCGAGGCCGGCATCGACGCCGAGCTGGTGCTGCTGCGCACGCGCCGCGGCGGCCGCATCGAGCCGGCCGCCGGCGTCGCTGGCCGTGTTCGATCACGCCATCGCGTACGTGCCAAAGCTCGACGTCTACCTCGACGGCACGGCGGAGTTCTCCGGCGTGGCGGAGCTGCCGAGCCAGGACCAGGGCGTCACCGTGCTGCGCGTCGGGCCGCGCGGCTCGACGCTGACCGAGACGCCGGTGCTGCCATCGTCGCAGAACCGCGCGGTCCGGCGCTGGACCGCCGATGCTGCAGGCGAGCGGCGAGGCCCGCGTCAGCGAGCGGCTCACGATCACCGGCCAGGCCGCGCCCGAATGGCGCGAGCACTACCAGACGCCGGGCGAGCGGCTCGATCGCTACGCCAAGGTGTGGAACGGCCGCTATCCGGGCGCGACGTTGCAGAGTGTCGACATGCCGGCGATCGAGGATCGCAATCAACCGGTCTCGGTCGACGCGGTCGCGTCGGTGCCGCGGCTCGGGCAGATCGTGGCGCGGGCCGCCGACGGAACCCCGACGGAGATCGACCTGGCGGTCACCGTGCGCGACGCCGACTTCTCGCGCACCTACGCGCGCCTCTCCGAGCGCAAGGAGGACCTGATCATCGCCTATCCGTGGCAACACGACGAGGAGCTGCTGTTCCGGCTGCCGGCCGGCTGGGAGGTGGCGGGCCTGCCGCCGTCGCGCTCGGCGGAGTCGCCGTTCGGCAAGTTCCAGCTCGAGATCTCGACGGAGCGGTCGGGCGAGGTGCGAGTGCATTCGGTGCTCGACGTGACCCGGCACCGGATCGCGCCCGCCGACTACCCGCAGTTCCGCGCGTTCCTCGGCGAGATCGACGCCGCGCTCGCCGGGCGCGTCGCCATCCGGAAGGGCACGCGATGAAGAGGGCGACGTGCCGCCGCGTGGGCCGCGGCTTGCGCACGGAGCTGGCGGCCTGCGTGATCGCGTTCGGCATCGGCGCGGGCTGCGCGGCCCCGGTCGCGCCGCCGGCGGCGCGCGCCACACCCGAGCCGGCCAGCGCGGCGGAGCAGGGCTGGCGCGATCTGGTCGACGGGCGCGTCGCGGAGGCGCAGCGCGAGATTCGAAGGGCCGCCAGGCCAGAGGCGGCGCGACCCATGGGCGGCCTTCGGCGCCGCGACGATCGCCTACGAGCATGGCGACAGCTTGCGTGCCCTGCGCCAGTACGACTTCACGCTCGACGATGCTCGCCGCCGAGGAGACGCCGGTCGCCGCGCCACTGGCGATCGTCGCGGCCGCGCGCGCGGCCGACCTGCTCGACGAAGTGTCCGCTCGGCTGCGGGCGACCGAGCCGTCTCGAGCAGCACTTGCTGTCGCTGCCGCGCGAGCGGCTCGCATGGCCCGCACGCGTCGAGCTGGCTCGCCTCGGCGATCGCATCGCGCGCCGGCGCGGCGATCCGGCGCTGCTCGAGGAGCTGGCGCGCACGGCGGGCTGCGCGCGCCAGGTGTTTCAGATCGGAAGCGCGGGCGGCTTGCCGCACCTCGATCTCGAGAATCCGCTCCCGAAGACCGTGACCGCGTCACCGCGCGGCTGGCGCGCGCTGCTCACGCCCGGGTGTCGCGTCTCCGTCCCGTCGTGGAACGCGCGGCCGGGCGTGCAGGTGCTGCGCATGTCGATCGGTGTGCCGCGCGGCCACTACGACGTCGTGCTCGACTTCGCGGGTGAGGCGCGGGTCCGCGTCGACGACGGCGCTTTCCGCCGCCACGGCGACGATCGCGGCTACGGTCCGCGCGTCTCGCGGTTCGACGTCGAGCTCGGCGCGGGCCGGCACGAGATCGAGGTGAGGGTGGCGACGCCGTCGGGCCGCTCCGATCTCGGGCTCTGGGTCTTTCCGCAGGCGGCCGCCGCCGCGACCGCGCCGGCGCTCGCCCCAGGAGAGACCGGTCTGGCGGCGGCGCTCGACTACGCGCGCGCGTTCGCGGCCGAGCGGGTGGGCGAGAGCGATCGCGCGCTGGCGGCCGGGGCCTCGCTGGCCGCGCACAAGAGCTTCGCGGCGGGCCTCGCTCTGGCGGCGGCGATCGCGCGCGGCGACGTCACGCGGCCGGCGGGCTTCGCGCGCGACGCCGCGCGGTCGTTGCTGCGTTCCGCGGCCGACCGCGATCCCGGCGCCGCGCGGGTGGCGTACCTGCTCGCCGAGCTGGAGCTCGACGCGGACCACCCGCGCGACGCCATCGAGCAGGCACAGCGCGCGGCGCGCACCGCTCCGGCGTGGTGGGTCCCCGAGGTCCTGCTGGCGACGGCGCTCCGCTCGCGCGGGCTCGAGTGGGACGCCGATCGCTCGCTCGATCGCGCGGGCGTGAAGGCGGGACCGACCGCGGGCGCGCCTTGCTCGCTGGTCGCGGCGCTGCTCCACCGCGCCGAGGACCGGCGCGATCTGGCCACGCAGCCGCCGCTGGTCGATCGCCTGGCGACGTGCGACGCCGATTCGGGCGTGGCGATCGATCGCATGCGCGCGCGCGGCGATCTCGACGGCGCGGCGGCGCTCATGCGCCGGCGCCTCGCGCTCGATCCGGATCGCGAGGACCTGCGCACCGATCTCGCGGGCGTGCTGCTGGCGAAGCGCGACTTCGCGGGCGCGCGCGCCGAGCTCGGCCGCCTGGTGGCGGAGGATCCCTCCGACGCTCAGCTGCGCGTACGCCTGGCCGACGCCGAGGTCGCCGCGGGCGACGTGGCGGCCGCGCGCCGCACGCTGGCTGGCGCGCTGGCCCGTCGGCCGGACCTGGGCGAGGTGCGCCGCGCGGCGCGCGCGATGGGCCTGGCGCTGCCGCTCGACGAGCTGCGCATCGACGGCAAGCAGGTGATCCGCGATTTCCGCGCGTCGGGCAGACGGTACGCGGCGCCCGCCGTGATGATCCTCGATCGCACGGTGCACGGCGTGTTCGCCGACGGCGCCGAGCTGATCCTCACGCACAACATCGTGGCGGTCGAGACCAAGGACGGCATCGAGCGCTGGGGCGAGGTCACCGTGCCGTCGGGCGGCGAGATCCTGATGTTGCGCACGCACAAGAAGGACGGCACGACACGCGAGCCGGAGGAGATCGCGGGCAAGGATGCGATCTCGGCGCCGGACCTCGCGGTCGGCGACTGCGTCGAGTGGGAGACGCTGGAGTCGAAAGCGGCGTCGGACGCGTTCGCACCCGGTTTTCTCGGCGAGCGGTTCTACTTCCAGTCGTTCGATTCGCCGCTCGACCGCAGCGAGTACTTGCTGCTGACGCCCGAGTCGCTGCGCCTGGACCTCGACCGCCGCGCCGGCGCGCCCGCGCCGGTGACGGCCATGCGGCGCGGGGCCGATGGGGAGGTGTTCCGCCTGACGACCTTCGCGGCGCGCGAGGTCACGCAGCTGTTCGCCGAGCGCTCCGCGGTGCCGGCGATCGAGTACGTCCCGTCGGTGCGCGTGTCGAGCGGCGTGAGCTGGCCGGGGTGGGCGCGGTTCCTCGACGAGCAGCTCTACGGCACCTGGCGATCGTCGCCGGCGATCCGCGAGCTGGCGGCGACGATCGCCGCCGCGGCCAGCCCCGGCGCGGGCGGCGAGGCGCCGGCGCCGGGAACGGCGCGCCCGCAGCCGACGCGCACGCGCCTCGCGGCCGCCATCGTTCGCTGGGTCACCGACAACGTCGAGGCCGGCGACGACCTGCGCGATCCGGCGTCGGCGACGCTCGCGCGCGGGCGGGGCAATCGCCTGGCGCTCGTGCTGGCGCTCGCGCGCGAGCTGGGCGTGCCCGCCGTGCCCGAGCTCGTGCGCTCGCGCCTGGTCGCCGACGCCGACGGCGTGCTCGCACCCCAGGAGGTCGACGACTTCGGCGACACCGTCGTGCGCTTCGACGTGGGCGCCACCCCTGCGTACGCCGATCTGCGCCTGCGGCACGCGTCCTTTGGATATCTGCCGCCCAGCCTCGACGGCGCGAAGACCCTGTCGATCGACGGCGGTCACTTCGGCGTGGCGCACGGCGGTGGCTCGCCCGACCAGCGGACCGTCGACATGACCATTCGCCTCGACGAGAAGGGCGGCGGCAAGGCGCTGGCGACCGAGGAGCTGACCGGCTGGCCGGCGCTGGAGTGGGCGGAGCTCATGGATCGCTTCGGCTCGGACAAGGTCAAGCTGCGCCAGGACTTCGAGCAGCGCTGGCTCGGCGTGCAGTTTCCGGGCGCGCGCCTCGACGACCTGCAGGTCGAGGTGTCGCCGCCGTCGCCGGCCGCGACGACGTCGTCGCTGGGGCTCCCGGTCGCGCCGCCGGCGTCCGGCCCGGGGATCCGACGCCGGCGCACGCGTCGGAGGGGCGCGTGCGCGTGCGCTATTCGTTCATGAGCCCGCAGCTGGGCGTGCGCAGCGATCAGGAGATCAAGCTGTCGCCGACATTCTTTCGCTCGCAGCCGGGCCGGCGCTTCGCCGCCGAGTCGCGGCGGTCGACGACGCTGATGCTCGGCTTCGATGTGCCCGTGAGCCTCAACGCCACGGTCGTGCTACCGCCCGCGGCGCGCGTGATCGGTCCCGCGACGCCGCCGGCCGGGTTGATTGCGCGCAAGGGGGCGTATCGCTTCCTCGAGGAGCGCACGGCGCGCGCCGGCTCGCCCGAGGTGCTGGTGCTGCACCGGGAGTCGGCGCTGCCGCTGACGCGCGTGCCGCCGTCGGAGTACGCCGGCGTCGCCGCCGATCTGCGGCGCGTCGACAGCCTCGAGCAGCAGGAGATTCGCATCCACTTGCACAGCGCGGTGGTGGGCGGCGGGACCGGATCGCGATGACGGCTCGCGCCGCGATAGCGCTCTTGGCTGTCGCGGCGGCGACGGCGACTGCCGGCTGCCAGGGGACGCCTCCCGCGGCCCAGGCGGCGGATCGTCTGGTGGTGGCGCGCTCGAGCGACGCGGTCAACCTGGATCCCGCGCGCGCCAATGACATCGAGTCGCTCGAGGTGGCCGAGCAGCTCTACGGTCGCCTGGTGCGCTTCGCGCCCGGCCGCCTCGAGCCCGAGCCGGACCTGGCCAAGAGCTGGTCGGTCAGCTCCGACGGCACGGTCTGGACGTTCGAGCTGCGCCCCGACGTCACGTTCCACGACGGCACGCCGTTCGACGCCGACGCCGTGGTGTTCTCGTTCGAGCGCCAGCTGCGCGCCGACCACCCGGCGCACGAGCCCGACTTCGTCTGGTCGCGCGCCTTTCACAACATCCGGCGCGTCACCGCGCTCGGGCGGCTGCGCGTGCAGTTCGAGATCGATCGCCCGTATGCGCCGTTCCTGGCCAACCTGGCGATGGGGCCGGCGGCGATCGTGTCGCCGGCGGCGGTCAAGCGCTACGGCAGCAAGTTCGGCAGCAACCCGGTGGGCACCGGGCCGTACCGGTTCGTCGAGTGGATCCCGGGCGAACGCATCACGCTCGAGCGGAACGCGCAGTACTGGGATCACCCGCCGCGCATCCGCTATCTCGTGTTGCTGACGCTGCCCGACTCGCGCGAGCGCCTGCAGGCGCTGGAGTCGGGCGCCGCCGACGTGATCCAGCAGCTGGCGCCCGACGATCTGTCGCTGGTCAGCCTGCACCCGGATCTCAAGCTGGCGACGGCGCCGGCCGCGCTGGTGTCGTACCTGGCGATGAACACGCAGCGCCGCCCGCTCAACGATCCGCGCATCCGGCGCGCGATCGCGCACGGCATCCGGCGCGACGCGCTGGTGAAGCTCATCTATCAGGGGCTGGGCATCCCGGCGATCGGGCCGCTGCCGCCCAACGTCTGGGGCGCGCGGTCCGACGTCGTCACCTATCCCTACGACCTGTCGCGCGCGCGGGCGCTGCTGGCCGAGGCGGGGTGGAAGGGCGCGGGCGGCCCGCCGCTCAAGCTGCTGGCGCCCAACGTTCCGCGGCAGTACATGCCGGCGCCCGAGCGCGTCGCCAACACCATCAAGATGAGCCTGGCCGAGATCGGCATCCCGGTCGAGGTGGTCCTCAACGACCCCGAGGAGCACCAGCGCGCGCTGTGGGCCGGTGAGCACGACCTGGCGCTGCACGGCTGGTTCAACGACAACGGCGATCCCGACAACTTTCTCTACACGCTGCTCGACTCCGACAACACCATGGGCGGGCGGCCGTCGAACATCGCCTTCTACGCCAACAGCTGGTTCCACGACGTCATCGGCATGGCCCAGCGTACGACCGATCGCACCGAGCGCGAGCGGCTCTACTCTCAGGCGCAGGCGATCCTGGCGACCGACGTTCCCTGGGTGCCGCTGGCGCACTCCAAGGTCGTGTTCGCGGTGCGCGCAAATTTGAAGGGGCTGGTCGTGCAGCCGTCGGCGATGGGCCTCTATCGCTGGGTGGAGCGGGTCCCGTGAGGAAGCCCGAGAGCCATCCCGCTTCCCACGCCGGCGCGTCCAGCGGATCGGACTCGTCCGTCGGCGCCATCGAGCCGCCGACGCCGGTGCGGCCGGCGAACGATCTGCGCGCCTCGGGGATCTATCGCCTGTCGGGCATGTTCCCGATCGGCACCGTGCGATCCTCGCTGACGCAGACGCTGGCGTCGGTGGCGCCGCTGCGCCGTCGCGGCCTGCGCCGCCGCCTGTCGGCGATCTTGATCGCCGCGACGCTGGGTCCGGTGATCGCGGTGTCGGTGGTCGCGGTCGTGCTGATCTTCTCGAGCGTCGAGCAGGGCATCGAGTTCGAGACCGTGCGCGGCTTGCAGGTCGCGCGCAGCCTGTTCCTGCAGGAAGTGCAGGAGGTGTCCGCGCGCGCCGCCGCGATCGGCGACGACCCGGAGCTGCTGCGCGCGGTGGGGTCGGTGCCGGCCAAGGTCGGCGAGCGCCTGGGCGAGATGTCGCTCAACGGATCGCCGGCGCTGCTGGAGGTGACCGACGCCGCCGGTGACGTGATCGCCCGCTGCGCGCGCGGCGCCTGCGACGATCTGGTCGCCGGCCGGCGCGTCGGGGCGCTGCAGCCGGCGGATCGCTCGCCGGTGATCCTGCGCGCGCTCGCCTACGAGCGCACGGTCAGCATCGAGAGCGCCGGAGATCGGCTGGTGGTGCGCGCGGCGCTGCCCCTCGCCGATCCCGCGCTGCGCTTGCTCGGCGCGCTCGTGGTCTCGGTTCCGGTCGACGGCCTGGTCGCCGATCGCTTGAAGGCGGCGCTGGGCGCGGGCCGCGACGTGATCGTCTACCGCAACGGCGAGCCGAGCACGTCGACGTTCATGGCGGCGACCGGCGCGCGCCTGGTCGGTCCGCGCGTGCCGCGCGAGGTCCTGAAGAAGAACCTGGCCAACGTCACGCCGGTCTACGCGCTCGACGTCGCGGGGCACGCGTACTCGGTCGCGTTCGGCCAGCTTCAGGACGTGAACGCCCAGCGTGTCGGTTTGCTGGGGGTCGCCGTCGATCGCGGGCCGCTGGCGGCGGCGCGCCGCCGCGCCAGCACCACGCTGGTGCTGGGCGCGTTGCTGGCGCTGCTGCTCGCGATCGCGCTCGCGAACCTGCTGGCGCGGCGCCTGACGCGGCCCCTCCAGGACCTGCACGCGGGCGCGCTGTCGATCGCGCGCGGCGATCTCGACACCAAGATCACCGTCGACAGCGAGGACGAGCTCGGCGACGTCGCGCAGGCGTTCCGCGTGATGACCCGCAGCTTGAAAGAGAACCAGGACGGGCTGGCGGCGCGCGTGCGCGAGCTGGTCACCGTGCACCAGGTCGGCCGCGCAGTGAGCTCGGTCGTCGATCTCGACCAGGTTCTGCGGTCGGTCGTCGGCGAGGCGCTGACCGTGCTCAACGGCAAGACCGCGGCGATCGCGCTCACCGTCGATCCGTCGGCGGGTGAGGGCGCGGCGGCGCTCGACGAGCGCGGCGCTTCGCGGCGCTTCGCTGTGCGCGCCGTGGCGGGCGAGCCGGTCGGCCGCCGCCTGGCGCCGATGGCCGAGGCGGTGGCGGCCCTCGGGTGGCCGCGCCGCACCTCGGCGGTCGAGGCCGATCCCCAGCTCACCGGCGCCGCCGCCGCGTCGGGGCTGGTCGGTCCGATGATCGCGGCGCCGCTGTCGCTCAAGGAGCGCGTCGTCGGCGTGATCCTGGTCGGGCGCCTCGGTGAGGCGCGCTTCGAGGAGGCCGACCTGCGCCTGCTGGTGACGTTTGCCGATCAGACCGCGACGGCGATCGAGAACGCGCGCCTCTATTCAGAGGTGCGCGCGTTCTCCGAGAATCTGGAGCTGAAGGTCCGCGAGCGCACCGCCGAGCTGGAGCACGCCAAGGGCGAGATCGAATACGCGCTGCGCGAGCTGGGGGCGGCGCAGGGCGCGCTCATCCACTCCGAGCGCATGGCGGCGCTGGGTATGCTGGTCGCCGGAATCGCGCACGAGGTCAACTCGCCGGCCGCCGCGGTGCAGGGCCTGGTCGATTCGCTGCAGGACACCGTGCGGCGGCTCGGGCAGTGCGCGCACGACCTTTACGCGTCGGAGTTCCCGGCGAAGTCGGTGCACCGCTACTTCGAGTACATCGATGGCCTGCTGCCCGAGATGACGACCGCGTCGCTGTCGTCGTCGCTGGAGTCGCGCGCGCGGCAGCGGCGATTGAAGAACGAGTTCGCGGGCCTGTCGGGCGGTGAGGTTGCCGCCGCGCTGCTCGCCGAGATCGGCGAGCTCGGCGAGCGCTCCGCGGGCGAGCTGCGCGCGATCGCCGCCGGCAAGAGCCTGGAGCCGCTGGCCGGCTATCTGCGCGAGATCGCGTTCCTGGCGCGATCGGCCGGGACGATCCGCACGGCGATCGGATCGATTCGCCGCATCGTCGGCGCCCTCAAGCGCTATTCGCGCCTCGATGAAGCGCCGCTCGAGCGCGTCGACGTGCACGCGGGCATCGAAGACACGCTCGTCATCCTCGCCCATCAGTTGAAGTCCGACGACAACGGGGTTAATGTGAAACGAGCTTACGGAAAACTTCCGCCCATTACTGCATATGTAGGAGAGTTGAATCAGGTGTGGACAAATCTCATCCACAACGCGGTTCAAGCGACCGGACGAAGGGGTGAGATACTGATCGAGACGACGGTGGAAGACGGGGACGTTCAAGTGGCCATTCAGGACGCCGGACCGGGCATACCAGCCGATGTGCTGCCAAGAATTTTCGAACCGTTTTTTACGACCAAGGGCAAAGGTGAGGGGACGGGGCTCGGCCTCAGCATCTCTCATCGGATCGTGGAGAAGCACGGGGGAACCATTCGAGTGAAGAGTGAGCCTGGCTGCACGCGCTTCGAAGTTCGCATTCCGATCGAGGGCCCCCTGTACGCACGCGGGATCGCGTCGCGCCGGGGCCTCGAGGGATCCGCGTGAACGCGAGCCCATTGCCCGTACGTGAACATATTCTGTGTGTCGACGACGAGGAGGGAATCCTCGCGGCGTTGCGGCAACAGCTGTCGGCGCGCTTCGGCGGCGAATGCGACATCGCGGTCGCCAAGAACGCGCGTGAGGCGCTGGAGCTGATCGACGATCTGCAGCAGGACGGCGAGGAGCTGGCCGTGGTCATCGCCGACCAGATCATGCCCGGCATGAAGGGCGTCGAGCTGCTCGAGGAGGTTCACAAGCGCAGCCCGCGCACGGTGAAGATCCTGCTCACGGGCCAGGCGGGCCTGGACGCGGTCGTCTACGCGATCAATCGCGCGGGGCTCGACCAGTACATCCCCAAGCCGTGGGACGAGCCGGACCTGCGCCTGACGATCCAGAACTTCCTGTCGCGGTTTCGCCTCGAGCGTGAGCGGCAGGAGCTGCTCTCGGAGCTCAAGAGCAAGAACGCCGAGCTGGCGACGTTGAACTCATCGCTGGAAGAAAAGGTTCAGGTGCGCACGCGCGAGCTCGAGCAGCTGAACGCGCGGCTCGCCGAGCTGGCGATCACCGACGGGCTCACGGGGCTGCACAACCACCGCCACTTTCGCGAGCGGCTGTCGCTGGAGATGGAGCGCAGCAACCGCACCGGGCTTCCGCTGTCGGTGCTGATGATCGACGTCGATCACTTCAAGATCTACAACGACCGCCACGGCCACCTGGCCGGTGACAATGCGCTGCGGGGTGTGTCGAAGATCCTCGAGCACGGACGACGCGCCAACGACGTGGTCGCGCGCTACGGCGGCGAGGAGTTCGCGATCATCCTGCTCGACGTGGGCAAGGGGGCGGCGCGCGACGTCGGCGAGCGCATCGCCGCGCAGGTCGCCGAGTTCCCGTTCGAGTTCAGCAGCACGCAGCCGTCGGGCCGGCTGACGATCTCGGTCGGGGTCGCGTCGTTCCCCGACGACGGCGCCGAGCCGGCGATGGTCCTGGCGGCGGCCGATCGCGCGCTGTTCGCGGCCAAGAATGCCGGCCGAAACACGGTGCGCGTCGCCGGGCAGTAGGGATTCGTTCGTTCGCGCCCGGATGAATCGCCGCGGATGAAGATCGCTGTTCTCGGCGCTGGCGCGTGGGGCACGGTGCTCGGGCTGCTGCAGGCCGAGGCCGGGCACCCGGTGACGCTGTGGGCGCGCGCGGAGGCGGCGGCGGCCGAGATCGAGACGCAGCGTGAGAATCGGCGCTACCTGCCGGGGCGCAAGCTGGCGCCGGGGATGACGGTGACCGCTGACATCGAACGCGCGGTGCGCGGCGCCGACATGATCGTGGTCGCCGTGCCGTCGTCGGCGGTGCGCGAGACGCTGGCGCTGGCGCGCGGCACGATCGCCGCCGGCGCGATCGTGTGCTGCGCGTCGAAGGGGCTGGAGCCGAACACGCGGCTGACGATGGACGCCGTCATCGCGGAGGAGGCGCCAGGCGCGCGGGTCGCGGTGCTGTCCGGGCCGAGCTTCGCCGTCGAGATCGCGGCCGGGCTGCCGGCGGCGGTGGTGGCGGCGTCGCGCGAGGTGGCGACCGCCGAGGAGGTGCAGGCGGCGTTCTCGCGCGAGCGGTTCCGGGTCTACACGTCGGACGACGCGACCGGCGTGGCGATCGGCGGCGCGCTCAAGAACGTCATGGCGATCGCGGTTGGTTTCTCCGACGGGCTCGGCTTCGGCAGCAACGCGCGCGCGGCGCTGATCACGCGCGGGCTGCACGAGCTCGGGCGGCTGGCGTCGCGCCTGGGCGGGCATCCGTTGACGCTGGCGGGGCTGGCCGGGCTCGGCGACCTGGTGCTGACGTGCACAGGCGAGCTGTCGCGCAATCGACAGGTGGGCCTGGCGCTCGCGCGCGGCGAGACGCTGCCGGCGATCCTCGCGCGCCTGGGTCACGTCGCCGAGGGTATCGGCACGGCGCGCACGGCCCGCGATCTGGCGGTGTCCCTCGGCATCGAGATGCCGATCACTCACCTGGTCGCGTCGGTGTTGCACGAGGGCAAGCCGGCGCGCGAGGGCGTCGCCGAATTGCTGGCGCGCGAGTCGAAGGCCGAGCGGGGGTGACCTCGTCTCGTCTCGTCTTGTCTCGTCTTGTCTTTGTTTTGGTCTCTGTTTGCGACGTTGGCTCGTGGCTCGGTTGGCCGTCGGTCAGTCGCTCCCCGAAAGCGAGTGACTAGCCGAGAGTCGACCGAGACCCGAGACCCGAGACCCAACTACCCTCGCGTCGACGAGACGACCAGACGCTTGCCCAGGATCTGCCGAAACAGCGGCGCCTCGCGCTGGGCGTCCCAGAGCTCGAGGTCGACGGCGGTGCGCGAGCCCAAGCGGACGTGGACCGCACCGTCTTTGACGGCCGCGCGCACGCGGTGAACCGGCTGGTGGTGGCTGCGGTCGAATGAGTCGGCGATGCGCAACATCGTCGACAGCTTGCGGATCAGCTGCGCCTCCGACATCGAGAGGCCCCCCATGAGCGGGTGGCTCGGGTCGGGCGCGCTGCCGCGGTGGAAGCGCGCGATGCGTGCGACCAGCTCGCGCTGGCGATCCGCCAGGCCGGGGATGTCGGCGTTCTGCACCAGGTAGTACGTGTGTTTGTGGTGGCGCTGGTAGCTGACCGCGTTGCCGACGTCGTGGAGCAGGCTCGCCGCCTCGAGCAGGGGCCGCGCCGAGGCCGGCAGGCGATGCAGCTCGGCCAGCTCGTCGAACAGCGACAGCGCCACGCGTGCGACCTGACGCGCGTGCCGCTCGTCGAAGTAGAAGCGCCGGCCGAGCGCGATCGCCGCCTCGGCGAGCGGTGGGTCCTCGTCGCCACCGCGCCGCCGTCGCATCAGATCCACGAGCACGCCGTCGCGCAGGCCGGCGTCGACGGCGATCACCGACTTCAGCCCCAGCCGATGCGCCAGCGCCTCGAGCACGACCGCACCGGCGACGATGATGTCGGCGCGCCGCGGGTCGAAGCGCTCGCGGCGGCCGTCGACACCCATGGCTACCAGCTCGTCGACGGCCGTCGTCAGCTGGCGTCGCGTCGCGTGGCCGGTCCCCTCGGCGGCCGCGAACCCGACGACCGCGCGGATCGTCCCCGAGCTGCCGATCGCCGTCAGCGGCGCGCCCGGGATCCGGCGCGGCAGCGTCTCGGCGACGGTCTCTGCGGCGTACTGCCGCATCATGCGCAGGTGCTTGGGTTTGACCACGCCGCTCGCGTCGAAGATCTCGCTCAGGCGCACCGCGCCCAGCGACAGGCTCCAGAGCGCGACCGGCCGCTCGCCGCGCGCGCTGGCGATCTCCGTCGAACCGCCGCCGATGTCGACGACGAGCGACGACGTGTTCGGCAGCTTGCCGCGCAGGACGCCCAGGCAGGTCAGACGCGCCTCCTCGCGGCCGGAGATCACCTCCAGCTCCAGCCCCGCCTCGCGCCGCACGCGCGTCAGGATCTCATCCTTGTTGTGCGCCTCGCGCACCGCGCTGGTCCCGACGGCGCGCACCCGCGCGCGGTAACGCCGGCACAGGGCGGCGTAGCGGCGCAGCGTCGACAGCACGCGATCGCCGACCTCGCGCGAGATCATGCGGGTCTTGAAGACGCCCTCTCCGGGGCGCACCGGATCACGCTCTTCGTGCAGCGCTTCGAGCGAGCCGTCTGGCAAAGGTCGGGCCAGCTTGAGCCGAACCGCGTTGGTCCCGACGTCGATGGCCGCCAGCACGTGGCCGTCCAGGTCTGGGGTGGTCTTGTCTTTACGACGAGTTACGTTGCGACTCACGAGATCTCTGTAGGCGGACCAGGGAGGTTAAACCCCGACCGTACCGCGTTCGCGCGCCAAAATCTCCAGTTGGTGAATGAAGTTACTCAAGTTTTGCAGTATTGTAACTATCGGATGTCAGGGCTTGTGGGACAACGGCAGCTGGTCATGAGTGAGATGGCGCTGGAGTCGAAGTCGAGTTCGCAGATTGAGCCGCCGGCCGCAGCGACCACCGCCGAGGAGCACTCGGACGACCCCTCGGAGCTCTTCGACAACCACGAGCTTTTCATCAATCGCGAGCTGTCGTGGTTGCGCTTCAACCAGCGTGTTCTGGGTGAGGTTCACGACTCCGCGCTGCCGCTCTACGAGCGTCTGAAGTTTCTCACCATCGTCACATCCAACCTCGATGAGTTCTTCATGGTCCGGGTCGCCGGACTGAAGCAGCAGCTGGCGCTGGGGGTGGTCGAGACCCCGGCCGACGACATGCTGCCGGCCGACCAGCTCGCGGCGATCTCCGGCGAGGGGCACGCCATGGTCGGCGAGGTCTATCATGCCTGGCAGGACGAGATCCTGGCCGGGCTGGCGGCGATCGGCGTCCAGATCGTGCAGCCCGACGCGATGACGCCCGAGCAGCGCGCCGCCGGGCGCGCCCACTTTCGTCGGTGCGTCTTTCCGGCGCTGACGCCGCTGGCGGTCGATCCGGGACACCCGTTCCCGCACCTGCGCAACAAGTCGCTCAACATCGCGGTCACCGTGAGCGAAGCAGGGCGGCCGCCGCCGCGCGGCTCAACGGCGCCGCGCTCGCGGTCGTGCAGGTGCCGAGCGTGCTCGGCCGGCTGGTGCCGCTGCCGTCGGCGACCGGGCGCGCCTACGTCTTCCTCGAGACGCTGATCGCGATGCACGTCGCCGATCTGTTCCCCGGCTACACGGTCAGCAAGACCGCGGTCTTCCGCGTGACGCGCAACTGGGACCTGCTGCGTCGACGAGGAGGAGTCCGAGGACCTGCTGTCGACGATCCAGGACGAGCTGCGCCGGCGCGATCGCGGCGCGGCCGTGCGCCTGGAGATCGACGCGGGCGCGCCCGCCGATCTGGTCAAGACGCTGACCTCGTGCGCTCAAGCTGGGGCCGCAGGACGTCTATCCGCATCCCGGGGCCGCTGCAGCTCAACGACGCCGCGGTCCTCATCGATCAGGACCCGCGGCCCGAGACTGCGCGTCGAGCCGCTGACGCCGGTGGTGCCGCACGCGCTGCGCGACGCGGAGTCGATCGTCGACGTCATCGCCAAGCGCGACGTGCTGCTGCACCACCCCTACGAGTCGTTCGATCCGGTGGTGCGCTTCATCGAAGAGGCCGCCGACGATCCCAACGTGCTCGCGATCAAGCAGACGCTCTATCGCACCAGCGGCGACAGCCCGATCGTGCGCGCGCTCTATCGCGCGCGGCGCGAGAACGGCAAGCAGGTCACGGTGCTGGTCGAGATCAAGGCGCGCTTCGACGAGGCGAACAACATCGACTGGGCGCGCCGGCTCGAGGAGAACGGCGTCCACGTCGTCTACGGCCTCATCGGGCTCAAGACGCACTGCAAGGTGGCGCTGGTGGTGCGGCGCGAGGGCGACGGGCATCCGCCGCTACGTGCACCTCGGCACCGGCAACTACAACCCGACGACGGCGCGCCAGTACACCGATCTGTCGCTCTTCACGGCGCGGCCGGAGGTCGCCGACGACGTGACCGCGCTCTTCAACCTGCTGACCGGCTACGCCGAGGCGCCGCGCGTGGAAGAAGCTGGCGGTGGCGCCGTTCGACGCTGCAGAACGCGCGTCGTCGAGCTCATCGACCGCGAGGCGGACGCGGGCGCGCGCGGGCGAGCCGGCGCGCATCATCGCCAAGATGAACTCGCTGGTCGATCCGGCGGTGATCCGCGCGCTCTACGCCGCCAGCCAGGCGGGCGTCGAGATCGACCTGCTGGTGCGCGGCATCTGCTGCCTGCGGCCCGGCGTGCCGGGCTGTCTCCGAGCGCATCCGCGTCATCAGCATCGTGGACCGCTTCCTCGAGCACAGCCGCGTCTTCGCGTTCGGCGCCGGCGAGCGCGCCGAGGTCTACCTCGTCGTCGGCCGACTGGATGCCGCGCAACTTCATCCGGCGCATCGAGGTGATGTTCCCGGTCGAGGCGCCCGAGCTGCGCGCGCGCCTGCTCGACGAGGTGCTGGGCACGGCGCTGCGGACAACGTCAAGGCGCACCGCCTGACTGTCCGACGGCAGCTACGTGCGTGTGCCGACCACCGACCCGCCGGTGCGCAGCCAGGTGGTGCTGCTCGAGGCGGCGCGGCGCGCGGCGCAGATCCGCGTGGTCGAGCCGGTGATCCGGCACGCCGCGGCGCCCATCGTCGGCGGCGAGGCGATCCGGGTGGCGGCCGTCTGAAACTTGCCCCGCGGGCGGGCGCCCGCTATTCGATAGGAGTGGGGCGCCGTCGCAGCGGGCGCCGGCGCGACTACGGGCGCCTGCGTCTCATCGGGCTCGCCGCCGTGCTGGCGGTGATCGCGACCATCGTCGTGCGAGAGGCGATGCGTCCGGGACCCTGGCAGCGCGTGTTCGCGACGCGCGAAGGTCTGACCGGGCACAAGCTGGCGTGCGGCGACGTGATCCGCGACGGCGCGATGTTCGTGGCGCTGCCGCACCGCTCGGCGTTGCGCCGCGACGTCGAGATCCGCTACCGCGATCGCGTGACGGTGGTTCCCGTGCTCGATGTCGGCCCCTGGAACACCGACGATCCCTACTGGGAGACCAGCGCGCGGCCGGCGGCGGAGCTCGGTCGCGGCTCATACCGCAAGCCGGTGAACCGCGCCGGAATCGATCTTTCCGACGGTGTGTTCTTTGCGCTAGGGTTGCGCGACAACGACTTCTTGGAATGGCGCTTCGTGCACCGCGGGTACATTCCGTTGCCGCGGATGTGAGCGCCGGGTCCTCGGTGATTCATGAGCTTTCGTTCATTCTTGCCATCGGCGCTGTTCCTCCCGGTTTTGATCGCGGGCGGTTGCATATCGTCGCAATCGCACGGCGGCGCGGGCGGCTCGGCCGGCGCGCAAGGCGGACAAGCAGGCTCGGCGGCCGGCGGTCATGGCGCGGGCGGAACGTCCGGCGGCGGTGGCGCGCTCGCCGACGCGGGTTCGATCGGCGGCGCGGCCGGCAATGCGGGCGCGGGCGGCGCGGTGGGCAACCCGTGCTCCGCGCGCGCCGGGCTGCTGTTCTGCGACGACTTCGAGGCGTGGCCGACGGGCAGCCCGCCCGCTGGCACGCGCTGGACGACCCAGGCGGCCGCGGGCGCGGTCACCGTCGACAGCGCGACGGCGCCGGCGCACAGCGGAGCGCGCTCGGTGCACTTCGTCCCGACCAGCGACTCGTTCCAGACCTTCCTGGTCTTTCACGATCCGGCGACGCTGCCGGCGCCCGCGGGGAAGTTCTTCCTGCGCTTCTTCGTCCGCCCGGCCGCCGGAATGACCGGCGGACACAACACGTTCATGACTGCCGATCTCTTCGCCAGTGCGGGGCAGGGCAACGCCGTGCGCCTCGGCGAGCAGAACCACATGCTGATGATGACCGTGGCCGGCGATTCGCACGCCTACCTCTCGAACCAGAGCTTCTACAACGACGGCAAGCCGGGCGTGGTCTTCACGCCCGGCGCGTGGACCTGCGTCGAGATGTCGTTCGATCCGACCGCGACGACGATCGACGTCTGGGTCAACGGCACCGAGGTGCCCGACATGCACCCGACCAACATCACGCTCGACAGCTACGATGCGCTTCGCTTCGGCTTCGAGAAGTATGCCGGGCTCGACGCCGACGCGGGCGCGGCCACGCTCGATCTCTGGTACGACGACGTCGCGATCGGCACGCAGCGCATCGGTTGCGAGTGATCCTGTTTCAGCCGAGCCACGCCGGCCGCGCCTCGCCGCCGTAGAACGCGCGCAGGCGCTGCTGGTTGCGGTTGCCGGTCGCCAGGCGATCGTCCTCGTCGAGGAAGCCGAGGAAGCGGAGCGCGTTGCGGCCCATGATCGCGTCACGCGCCGATCCCATCCACTCGCCGAGGAAGCGCTGGAACGCGCCGACCGCGGTCTCGCCGCGCGGATCGAAGCGATTGAGCCACCAGTCGCTGCCGTACATCAGACGCGACGGCAGGCGCTGGAAGCGCGCGCACAGCGCCCGCAGATGCGCCCCGAACCGCGCCGCGTAGGCGGCGTCGTGGACCAGCGGCGAGCTCGAGAGATCGGCGTAGACGTGCGCGTGCTCCTCGATGAGCTCGGCCGCCTGGCGCATCCAGGCGTCGCGCGCGTCGATTCCGTCGGCGCCGCCGGTGCCGGTCTCGTGGCCGAAGTGCCCGAAGTTGAGGCGCAGATTCGGGAACTCGCGCAGCACCGGCGCCCAGCGCACCGGCGCGGCCATCTCGCCGTAGCCGAGCGCGAACTCGTTGCCGGGGCTCGCGTGAGCGGTGATCGGGATCTCCTCGCTCTCGCAGAGCGCATAGAGCGCGCGCAACGCCGCATCCAGCGCGCGCCCGCGCGCCGGGTCGCCAATCTCGGCGTTGCCGAGCGGAAGAAACCCGACCGGCGGATAGAGCTTCACGCCGATGAATCCGGCGTCGAGGACCGCGTGCCGCACGATCGTCAGCGCATCGGGGCGCAAGGGATCGAAGGCGATGAACGGATGCAGGCGCGCGTCGGCGCGTCCAATGCGGCCGCGCATCGAGAGCCGCGCGCACAGCTCGTTCACCGGCACCTGCGACGCGAGCGCGCTGCCGGCGTGGTCGTCCGACCAGGCGTCGTAGTCGACCAGCAGGGGCACGAACAGCGACACCGTCGGGTAGATCGTCGCCAGGCTCGCGGCGATGCGGGCGCGCGGGTGGCTCACCAGGTGCAGCGTCTCCGCGAGCTGGAAGAACCCTTCGCCCAGCGCCGCCGGGTCGAGGCCGAGCAGGCTCGCGAGCTGCGCCGCGAGCCGGTCGAAGAGAGCGCGCGGCAGTGCGAGCGGCGGCACCGGCGCGAACGTGCCGCTACCCGTGAGCGCCGCGCGCAGCAGCGGCACCTCCGCTTCGGCGCTGGGCGCCTCGGCGTTGAGCCAGCCGTGGATCGTGCCGACGACCCGCCGCAGGATCTGCTCGGGGATCGGCGTCACGCCGCGGCTGATCTCGGTCAGCCCGGGGATCGTGCGCGCGATGAAGCCGGTGATCGGCAGGTCGGACGCGTTGAAGTCGTGGCAATGCACGTCGACGACGATCGGCTGCTCGAAGCGGGGCGCCGGCGCGCGCACCGGCCGCGCGCACGCCGCGAGGGCGAGCGCGCCGCCCAGCAGCTCGCGCCGGCTGGGGCCCGACCGGGGTCTTCCGAACGCCATCGTCGCGAATGCGAGCGTACCCGATCCGCGCCGCGTCGGTTAGAGTCACGTCGACGAGGAGGCAACGATGCGAATCGGATTCATCGGTCTTGGAATCATGGGCAGCCGCATGGCCGCGAACTTTCGCGCCAAGGGCCACGAGCTGTGGGTTCACAACCGCACGCGCGCCCGCGCGCAGGCGCTGCTCGACGCCGGCGCGCAGTGGTCGGAGTCGCCGCGCGCGATGGCCGAGGTGCCGGGCATCGAGGTCATCTGCACCTGCGTCGCCGATCCGCCGGCGATGGAGGAGATGGCGTTCGGCGCGCAGGGCTTCGTCCCCGCGCTGGCCAAGGGCACGCGCGTCGTCGACTTCTCGACGATGTCCCCCGATCTGATCCGCCGCCTGGGCGCGGCGATCGCCGGTCGCGGCGGCGCGCTGCTCGAATCACCGATGACCGGCTCGAAGAACGCCGCGCAGGCCGGCACGCTGCTGCTCATGTGCGGTGGCGAGCGCGCTCTCTTCGACGAGCTGCAGCCGGTGCTGAAGGCGGTGGCCGCGAAGACGATCCTCGTCGGCTCGCTCGGCCAGGCGACGCAGGTCAAGCTGATCGGCAACGTCATCATCGCGCACATGGTCGAGGCGCTGTCCGAGGGCGCGGCGCTGCTGGCGAAGTCGGACATCCCGCTGGCGAAGCTGCTCGAGGTGATCCAGGCGTCGGGCTACGCGTCGCCGTTCTGGGACTTCAAGGCCAAGGCGCTCATCGAACGCGACTTCACGACTCACTTCAGCGTCGATCTCATGCACAAGGACCTGACGCTGGCGCTGGCGACGGCGCACGAGAAGCAGGTGCCGATGCCGGGCGCGGCGGCGATCCGCGAGGTCTATCAGATCGCGCGCGCGCAAGGCCGCGGCGCCGACGACATCGCGTCGACGGCGATCGTGCTGAACCCGGCGCTGGGTCGGCCCCGGAGCTGACGGGATTTCAGCCCGCCCGCCGGCCGAGCTCTTCGACGGCGGGGAACGACGTGACCGGCAGGACGACCTGGGTCGGCGGCCGGTCCTGGCCCGCGCGCGCACGGTGCAGCCAGTCGAGCGCCGGCCCCGACGACGACGACACCGCGACGGTGCAAGCCAGGCGCCGCTCGCGCACCAGGCGCTGGCCGAACCGCGGCGAGCCGTCGCAGCCGACGATCGGCACCGCCGCCAGCGGCAGTGACCAGCGCACGATCGCGTCGCGCACCGCCTGCCGTGTGCCCAGCGCCATGTCGTCGTTCTGCGCGACGAAGGCGCCGATCGGCTCCGTGCGCCCCTGCAGCTCCAGCCAGTCGTCGACGGCGCGCCGCGCGCCTTCACTGGTCCAGCCGCCGTCGACGTCGGCGATCGGGTTGATGCCGCCGGCGACTTCCTTGAGGCCCGCCAGCCGCAACCCCGCCGACCAGGTGTCGGCGCGGCCGGTGATGCACAGGACCCGCTCGCCGGGCGCCGCCAGCGCGCGCACCTGATAGCCCTGGATGCGACCGATCTCCATCTGGTCGGGCAGCACGGTGAAGATCACCTGGCGCGGAAATTCCTGGCGCAGCGATTCCAGGTAGTCGGCGGAGCGATTCAGCAGCACCCAGTCGAGCCCGGCGACCACCGCGGTGCGGCCGGCGGCGCCGAGCGCGTTCTCGCTGACCGGGCAAACGATGATGGCCGTGGTCCGCGTGGCGGCGCGCTTCTCTATCGCGGTCTTGATCTGATTGAGCTGGCGATGGGGATCGTTGTCGGCCAGGTGGATATCCAGCTCGAAGCCCAGGTGCTTCGCGCGCTTGAGGGCGTCCTCCTTCAGGCGTTCCTGGTAGTCGTTGAGCCCTGTCAGAAATAATCCGACGGTCTCCCCCATTCGAAAATTGTCTCAGATTAAACAGCAACGCTCAAAGGGTTCCAGCGCGCCGCGCCGCAGTGGCCGCGGGGCTCATGTGGGGTAGACTGCGTCGACATGCGGAATGGCGCGCTGTTTCCGGTGTCGCTGGCGTTGACTGTGGGTGTGGCGGGCGTCTTCGGAGGCTTGTTCGGCGCCTGCGCGCGCGTGCTGGCGCGGCGGCAGCACCTGGCGCCCGGCGACCGCGTCCCCGAGGTCGTGGCGCGCAACCAGGACGGCGCTCCGGTTCCGCTCTCGCGCTATCGCGGCCACCCGGTGGTCGTGTACTTCTACCCAAAGGATCGGACGTCGGGCTGCACCATCGAGGCCCACGACTTCCGCGTCGGCTACCCGCAATTCAAGGAGCTGGGTGTCGAGGTCCTGGGCGTCTCCAACGACGACGTGGCGTCGCACCAGGACTTCTGCACCAAGGAGGGTCTGCCGTTCCCGCTGCTGGCCGATCCGGATCAGGAGATGGCGCGCGCGTTCGGCGTGAAGGCGACGCTGGGCTTCTATCAGCGGATCACGTTCGTGCTCGATGGTGATGGGGTCGTGCGCCAGGTGTTCGATCCGGTGCACCCGGCCGGGCACGCGCAAGAGGTGCTGGCTGCCGTGAAGGGGCTGGTCGCCGGAGCACCACCGTCGCCGCTCGCGCGGGATCAGACGCGTCCATAGAGCTCACGCTCCTGGTGATAGTCGGTCGCGCCGGTGGCCACCAGGCTCGCGACGAAGATCGACGTGCCCATGATCAGGTTGTGCACCAAGGTCACGTGGGTGATGGTGCCGAAGCGCAGCGTGGTCAGGATCAGCCACACGCCTGCCGCCGCGCTGACATAGCGGGCCCAGTCGCGCACCGTCGACAGCCAGGTGAAAACCGGCGCGAGCACACCGACCGCAATCAGGTTCAGGACCTCGACGCGTGAATGTGGCCAGGCGAAGCCCGAGACCAGCAGCCAGGCGCCGATCATCGTGATGAAGATGCGCGGGGTCATGGCGGCCCTCCTTTCCCGCGGCAAACTGAGGTCAGGGCGCCGGTTCGGCGCCACCCTCCACCCGAACCTAACCACTCTTCTCGGGCCGAATACCTACGTAGACGATGTGGGCTCGGCCGCCGCGGCCGCCACACTGGTGAACCTCGACCGTGAAGCCGGCGTCGCGGAGCCGCTCCGGATAGGCTCGGTCGGGCTCCTCGGCCCAGACGGCGAGCACGCCGCCCGCGCGCAACGCCGACCAGGCGCTGGCGATCGCCGGTGCGCCATAGAGCGGATCCGCGGCGCGCGGCGGCAGGGCTCGCGGGCCTTCGTAGAGGTCGAGCAAGATCGCGTCGTAGTCACCGCGGCGCGCGCCGGCGATCGCGCCGGCCACGTCGCCGATCTCGATCCGCACGCGCCGATCGGCCACTGCGTGCTCGGTGAGCGGCGCCAGCGGGCCGCGGCACCAGGCCACGACGGCCGGGTTCAGATCGACGACGGTGACCTCGGCGGCGGGCGGAAGCTCATCGAGCGCGGCGCGTAGCGTGTAGCCCATTCCCAGGCCGCCGATCAGCACGCGCGGCCGCGGCCGGCGCAGCATGGCGGCCGAGGCTAGCCTGGCGAGATCGTCCTCGGAGCGGTGCGCGGCGCTGGTCATGAGCACGCGCCCGCCGACAGTGATCAGGAAGTCGCGCTCGCCGCGCTGGCGCAACTCGAGGCGTCCCTCGGGCGTCTCGACGCGCTCGATCGTCTGCCACGGTTTCATCGGGTGGTCTTATATCCTGTTGTTCGGCCGGGGAACCGCGCGCCGCCGACATCGGCGCGTCCCGATCAGACGGAGCGCCGGCGGAAGAGCAGAACCGCGATCCCGACCATCGAGCACAGCCAGCCAACGGTCGAACCGCCGGTGTCGCCTGCCGCGATCGTGCACCCGGACGCCGACGAATGCCTCTGTCCACCATTTCCACCCGCCGCGCCCGCACCGGCGCCGCCGCCGGTGCCAGCCGCGGCGTCGGTCGAGCCGGTGCCACCGTCGAGCATCGGCGGCGGATCGGCCGAGCAGACGCTCATGTCCCACAGGCCGACCGAGACCTGGGCCGCGCAGGTCTCCTGGCAGGCCGCCTTGAGGCAGCCGAGGATCGCGCCGACGTGGTTGTATGACAGCACCGATTGCCAGGTCAGGCCGTCATCGGTCGACACGCCCAGCGCGTAGCCGTCGCTGAAGTTGTCAGAGGCGGCGTAGATCTGGTCGCCGCGCGTCGACATCGCGCGAATGTGCGGCGGCTGGGTCCCCACGGCCTGGAAGGTGACGCCATGATCGGTCGAGCGGAAGAGCACCGGGTTGATCGATACGTCGACGCCGCCGACGAGGATCGCGCCGGTCATCGTTCGGGTCGCCGACGTGAAGTAGCCGCTGGTGGTCATCGACGATGTCACCGTCTGGCCGCCGTCCTGGGACAGGGCCAGCGACTGCTTGGCGTCCCTGGTGTCCTTGAAGAGAAGCAGCACCGACTGGGCGTTGGTCGGGTCGACCGCGATGATGCTCGGCATACCGATTCCCAGCACCGGTGTCATGTCGGTGAACTTCCAGGTAGCGCCGCCGTCGTTCGAGTGCCCGAGCATCGGCGCGTTGGTCGTCGGCGCCGTCAGCGTCACGTAGATCGTCTTCGGATCCGAGCGCGCGATCTCGATGCCGGTCATCGTCGCCTTGGCGTCGCTGGTGTAGAGCTTCGAGGTGAACGTGGTGCCGGCGTCGGTCGATTGCAGCACGGCGTCCGTCGACGACGTGTAGTCGTGCGCCAGTGCCAGCACGCGGTTGGCGTCGCTCGGGTCGGGAAAGAAGTCGGTGACGCCGAGGCCGGTGATCAAGCCCTGCGCGGTCGACCAGCCGCAGGTGGCGTCGTCGGAGAAGATCAGGTTCTGGTTGGCGAGCGCGAACAGCCGGTTCTGGGGACCGGCGTTGTACTGGTAGAGATAGCCGAAGGTGTTCGCGTCCTGTTCGCACGACCAGAGCCAGGTGTGGCCGCCGTCGCGCGACGCGACCACGCCGAAGTTGGTGACGAGCGAGATCTCGTTCGGCCGCGAGCTGGGCGTCAGGACGCTCTGCGAGTCGGGGAAGGCGCCGTTCGCGCGCGCGTCACGCGACGCGAGGACACCGGCGGCGAGCGTGAACGTGAACGCGATGGTGACGAGTGACGTCGCGTCCACCTTGGAGCGCGGCTTCGCCGTCACCGTTCGCCGTGGCTGCGCGCGATCAGGTTCGTCCACGCCGTGACCGCCGGCGCAGGACGAGCCCCATCGAGATCAGCAGCATCGCCGCGAGATCGGTCGCGCGCGCGAACGCGCCGGTCGCGCCAGCGCTGTCGCAGGAGCAGCCGCCGCTCGCGCCGGTCTCCGAACCAGTGGCGCCGCCGGCGCCCGTCGAGCCACCGGCCCCGGTCGCAGCGCCGCCAGCGCCCGTGGTGGTCTTGCCGCCCGCGCCGGTCGTGCCGGCGTCGGTTCCTCCGGCGCGGCCGCCGGTGCCGGCGCTGGCGCCGCCCGCGCCGCCGGTGCCTGCCGCGCCGCCGGTGCCGGGACGCGCGTCGGTCGGTCCGGTCACGCCGCCGTCGCCGCTGATGGTCGCGAGCGCCCCGCAGCTGCTGGCGCCCGGCCCCGGCGCCGTGAACGGTGTCATGTCGGAGCACGTGTTGCCGCCGGTCGCGGTGCTGGTGATGTTGACCGTCGCGCTGGTGTTGTCGATCGCCATGAGCGTGAACGTCAATCCGCCCGCCGGATCGGTATAGGTTTGCCCGACCGTCGTGAGCCCCGCGTTCTGGAGATTCACCTGGCCGGCTTCCGGCTTGAGGTCGAGGAGGTAGAGGTAGGGCGCCGCCGCGTTCTGCGTCGGAAAGCCGGCGCCGATCGATACCAGCACCATCGGTTGCGTGAGATTGCTGTCGAAGCCGTACTTTCCACGCATCTCGAGGTAGTAGTTGCTGAGCATCGGCGCCTGTCCCTGGCGCGCCTGTCCGCCCGTGCCCGGCCCGGGCGCCATGCGCACCTTGGGCGCCGGCACTTGCAAGAGCTGCACGCCGTCGCACGGCAGCTCCTGCGGGACCAGCGTGAACGTTCCCGAGCCGCCGGCAGTGACGACGTTGCACTTGCCGATCCAGCCCTGCGCATACTTGTGATACGCCGACGGGTGGTGGGCGCCGCCGCCCATGAAGCTCAGCGAGTTGCCGTACTCGACGTGCGTGCACTGGGTCGGATCGTCGAGGAACGGCACCGTGCCGGGGCAGGTCATCGTCGGCTCATGGGTCATGCCGAAGTTGTGGCCCAGCTCCTGAGCGAAGCCGACGATGTCGTCGAACGAGTAGTTGGAGTAGACCGCCGGCTTGCTGGGGCGTCCCTCGTCACCCCAGGTGCCGCACGACGAGCCTTGCGGTGACGGCGTGCCGTAGAGCCAGAAGTAGTGGTCGTAGGTCTTGGACAGCGCCGCGATCTCCGCGGCCACCGTGGCGCCGTTGCCGGTCTGGTCCGACGACGGGCCGCAACAGGCGATGGTGAGACAGTTGTGGACCGGCAGCGTGTACGGGCCCTGAAAGTCGGTTTGCAGATCCTGAAGCCCGTAGGAGATCTCCACGTACATGTGCCGCTGCGACGTACCCGGCCCGGTGATCAGGTTCGCGAGCGTGGTCATGCTGGGGGCCCCGGTGCCGATGTCGAACATCATGCCGGCGATCGTGCGCGTGCGGAGCGGTACGCTACCGATCAGCGCCGACGTCGTACCCGAGATTGGATCGCCGGTGGTGTCGCGGCCCTGTGCCTCGAAGCGCGCGAGCCTCGCGGCGTCGTCGAGCGTGTCCTCCTGGGTGCAGCCGATGCCACCCAGCGACGCGAGCGCGAGCGCGGCGAGCGAGATCGTGGACCAAGCGCGCGGTGCGCTCGACGGACGGGTCGGAACATTGCGGCAGGTATGCATCGAGCCTCCGAGACTGAGCCTGTCCCTGGTCGCAAGTGACACCGCCCGACCTGGGCGGCTCACCGATTCGGAGGGGGGCCGCCGGCTCCGGTGGGCTGCGCCGCGCCGGACGCGGGGATCACCTCGGCGTGGGTGATGCGGTCCAGGCGGAATTGCCGCGGCTTGTTCTTCTCGAGATCGGTCGCCTCGATGCGCGTCTCGTGGCGATCCATCGCGACCGAGAGGATGCGGACGTCGCGCTTGCTCTCGATGTAGCCGCCGTCGACATAGGTGATGCGCAACGGCTGCTGCTCGAACCAGGCGCGCTCGATCGCGGCTCGCACCTCGCGCTTGCTGGGCAGCGCCGGCACACCGTGGAACGACAGCTCCGAGATGCGCGTCAGCAGCTCGCGCTGCGCCGACGTCGACAGCGCGGCGCGCACCTTGTCCAGGCCCGACTCGAGCGTTCCCGCGAAGGGTAGAAGGCGCATGTCGATCGCGAAGCGGCCGAGCGCGACCAGCAGCGCCGCCTCGCGCGCGGTGAAGTTCACCGGCGGCAGCGTGTAGCTCTTCTCGAGCGCGTAGCCGCCGCCCGGTCCGCGCTCCGCGGTCAGCGGCAGCGCTGCCTCGCGCAGGGCATCCAGGTCGCGGTAGATCGTGCGTACGGTGACGCCGAAGCGCTGAGCGAGCTGCTCGGCGGTGACGCCGGTGCGGCGGCTGCGCAGGTGCTCGCCCAGCGCGAAGAGTCGTTCGGTGCGGCGCATGAGCGGAATAATACCTGACATAAGGCTGTCAGAGCGGGCCGGTAGACTCTCCGGCGTGGTCAACATCAACGACAGCCACAGGAGGCGAGCCATGACGACGACGATGACGAAGGCGAAGGCGGACGTGACCGAGACCGAGACCAAGACGAAGACCGACGCGAGCGACGAGGCCCCGGCGCCCACTGGCCGCGTTCACCCCGGCAGCTGCCACTGTGGCGCGGTGCGCTTCCAGGTCGAGCTACCCGAGCGGCTGGGCGGCAGCCGCTGCAACTGCTCGATGTGCCTCAAGACCAACATCACCGGCGCGCATGGGAAGCCGGAGGCGTTTCAGCTGCTCTCGGGCGCGGAGAACCTCAGCAGCTACGCGTGGGGCGGCAAGACCGCGCAGCGCTATTTCTGCCGGATCTGCGGCATCCACTGCTTCGCGCGCGGCTTCCTGGCCGAAGTTGGCGGCGACTACGTGTCGATCAACCTGAACGCCATCGACGACATCGAGGTCGACCAGCTGCCGCTGGTCTACTGGGACGGCCGCCACAACAACTGGTACGCGGGCCCGCGCGCGACTCCCTGGCCGATCTTCGCGTCGCCGCCGGCGGCCTGGTCTGACCCGGTGGTGCGGCCTGCGACCGGGGCGGCGTCAAACGCGTGATCGCGGTGGGGCGTACCGGACGGCGGCGAGAAGGGCAGGGTCAGAAGGTGGGGACGTCGAGGCCGAGCGCGATGGGACCTCCTCACCCCGACCCTCTCCCCCACGCAGACGTGGAGGAGAGGGCGAAGAAAGAGGGGGCGAAGAAAGCGGAGATGAAGGCCGCCGTCGCAGCTCTACTCCTCCCGTCGCAGCGCCATTTCTTTCCCGTCGCAGCGCCTCGTCGCAGCGCCGCTCTCCCCGCTCCTATGCTCCCTCTCCTCCACGTCCGCGTGGAGGAGGGGGTCGGGGTGAGGAGGTCCGGTCCTCGTCCGCGGCGGTTCCCCGCGCGGCCCGGCGCCGATCACTTCGCCGGATTGCCGCCCAGCAGTTGCCGGATGTCGCGCACGGCGCCGCGCGCGGCGCTGGTCGTCATGAGCGCGTAGGCCTGCAGCGCCAGCGACACGTGCGATCGCGGTTCGGGCGCCAGGCGTCCTTGCCGCGCGCGACCATCGCCGCGCGCCGCTTGTCGAGCGCCGCCTCGCTGATCACCAGATCGATCTTGCGCGCCGGGATGTCGATGCGGATCCTGTCGCCCTCCTCGACGAGGGCGATCGCGCCGCCCTCGGCCGCCTCGGGCGACACGTGGCCGATGCTCAGCCCCGACGTGCCGCCGCTGAAGCGCCCGTCGGTGACGAGCGCGCACGCCTTGCCGAGCCCCTTGCCCTTGAGGAACGACGTCGGGTAGAGCATCTCCTGCATGCCGGGGCCGCCCTTCGGCCCCTCGTAGACGATGACGACCACGTCGCCGGCGACGATCTGGTCGGCGATGATCGCGTCGCACGCCGCCTCCTGCGACTGGAAGACGCGCGCGCGGCCCTCGAACTTCCAGATCGACTCGTCGACGCCCGCGGTCTTCACGATGCAGCCGTCGATGGCGATGTTGCCGTACAGCACGGCCAGGCCGCCGTCCTTGCTGTAGGCGTGCGCCACGTCGCGGATGCAGCCCTTCGCCGCGTCGTCGTCGGTCGACGGGAAGTACTTGTCCTGCGAGAACGCGACCTGCGTCGGCACGCCGCCCGGCGCCGCCAGCGCGCGCTGCTTGGCCGCCGCGGTCGTCGTCGGGCGGCGGATGTCGTTGGCGTCGATCGCCTCGCCCATGCGTCGCCGCGTGCACGGTGCGCGCGTCGCGATGGATCAGGCCGGCGCGATCGAGCTCGCCCAGGATCGTGAAGATGCCGCCCGCGCGGTGCACGTCCTCGACGTGGTAGCTGCGACGACGGCGCGACCTTGCAGATGTTGGGCACCCGGCGCGACATGCGGTCGATGTCGGACATCGTGAAGTCGACGCCCGCCTCCTGCGCGATGGCCAGGAGGTGGAGCACCGTGTTGGTCGAGCCGCCCATGGCGATGTCGAGCGCCATCGCGTTCTCGAACGCCTCGAACGTGGCGATGCTGCGCGGGAGCACGGTCGCGTCGCCGTCGACGTAGTGGCGCTTGCGCCATCTCGACGATGCGCTTGCCCGCCGCCTCGAACAGCTCCCAGCGCCGCGCGTGCGTCGCCAGCAAGCGTGCCGTTGCCGGGCAGCGCCAGCCCGAGCGCCTCGTTCAGGCAGTTCATGCTGTTGGCGGTGAACATGCCCGAGCACGAGCCGCAGGTCGGGCAGGCCGACCGCTCCATCTCGCCGAGCTCGGCGTCGCTGACCTTGGCGTCGCTCGACGCGATCATCGAGTCGATGAGGTCGAGCTTGCGCACCAGCGGCTTGCCGTCGCGGCCGTGCGTGCCGACCATCTTGCCGGCCTCCATCGGGCCCGCCCGAGACGAAGATGGTCGGGACGTTGAGCCGCATCGTGGCCAGCAGCATGCCCGGGCGTGATCTTGTCGCAGTTCGAGATGCAGACGAGCGCGTCGGCGCAGTGCGCGTTCACCATGTACTCGACGCTGTCGGCGATGAGCTCGCGGCTGGGCAGCGAATAGAGCATCCCGCCGTGGCCCATGGCGATGCCGTCGTCGACCGCGATGGTGTTGAACTCGACGCCCCAGCCGCCCGCGGCGTCGATCACCTTCTTCACCCGCTGGCCGACGTCGTGCAGGTGCACGTGCCCGGGCACGAACTGCGTGAAGCTGTTGGCGATGGCGATGATCGGCTTCTCGAAGTCGGCGTCGGTCATGCCGGTCGCGCGCCAGAGCGAGCGCGCGCCCGCCATGTTGCGGCCATGCGTCGAGGTGCGGCTGCGGTACCCGGTGCTCATGCCCCTAAGCTAGCACGGCAGCGAGATCACGGCCGTTCCCAGCCGTCGCGCCTGCGCCGGAAAAAACCGGATCAGGTGACCGGATTGAGGATATATTCCGACGATATTTGTGAACAACCGCTTTTTCTCCCGTCCCCCGGCGGCGCGGTTGGTCGCAGACAACCCTCGCGTAGGAGCAGAGTCTATGAAGTCACCTCGGCGAACGACCTTAGCTTTGTCCGTCCTCGCTGGCGCTGCGCTGAGCACTCTGTCGTTCGGCTGTGCGGGCGTGAAGAACCCAGCGGGCCCGAACGGCGGCGGTGGTAGCGGTGGCATGGTCGTGGCGCCGCCGATCATGGGGCTGACCTCGATCGATATCTCGCCGCCGTCGCAGACGATCTTGTTGCAAGCCAATGGCACCGCGCTGTCGGGCTCCACGACGTACACCGCGACCGGGCACTTCGATGACGGGCACACCGAGGACGTGACCGCGCGGGTCGGCTGGTCGAGCGGGTTCCGCTCGCTGATCATCTCGCGCGGAATGGCCACGGTCACCGCGCCGGGCGTTTACACGATCACCGCCAGCAGCGGCATGGTGACGCGAGACGGCGACGCTGACCGCGACGCTTCCAGGGCAACCTCTTCGGCACCGGCTTCGACCCGAGCGGCCAGGGCGCGCTCGACGGCACGCCGGCGGGGCAGACGCAGATCGCCTATCCGCTGGACCGCGCGATCTTCCCGCCCAACCTGAGCCCGATCACGATGCACATCGTGCGCACGGCGGCGACGCAGAGCGCCGCGCGCATCAACTTCACCGTCGATCAGGTCGTCAACGTCAACTACTACGCGGCCTGCCAGCCGGGCGCGGGCAACGGCTGCTACATCGACCTGCCGCTGTCTCTGACCCAGCTCTTCGTCGCGGTCAGCGAGAAGAGCGACGTGTCAGTGACCGCGCGCGTGGGCGGCACGGGCGCGCAGCTGATCGAATCGGCGCCGGTCAACGTCGCCTGGGCCAACGTGCCGCTGTCGGGCGGCCTCTACTACTGGACGACGCTGACGTCGGGCATCGTGCCGAACTACATGCCCCCGAACAACGCCGACAACACGCCGGGAACCACCGGCACCGGCATCCAGCGCTACGACTTCGGCAAGGACGGCGCCGCCATACCGCAGCTCGTGTACACCGACCGCGGGCGCTCGCCGACGTTCCTCGGTTCGCCGCCGGCGACCGCCGACGGCGCCCAGTGCGTCGGTTGCCACGCCATCACCACCGACGGCAAGACCATGGCGCTGACCATCGGCGGCTCGGGCTCGTCGGACTTCGCGCTGCTCGACCTCACCACGCTGACCATGACCGTGCTCAACGCGTCGGCGTCGGCCGGCGTGACCAGCATGAGCGACATCAACTACTACAAGCAGTTCCGGGTCAGCAACGTCGCGACCGAGACCACCTTCGGCCCCAACGGCGACGTGATGGTCAACATGTACAAGTCGAAGCTGTTCCTGCACGGCACGACGGCCAGCCTGGTCAACGACGGTGAGGTCGCCGCCGAACTTCGCCGATCCGTACAAGAGCGATCCGTTCTGGAGCCAGACCGGCAAGTACTTCGTCTTCACGTCGTTCGCGACGCCCGACGTCGGCATGTACAACACCGCCGGCACCAACGGCGACATGAAGCGCAACGGGCAGATCGTGATCGCTTCGGCGACCGGCACCGCCATCAACGACGACGCGCGCGTGCTGGTCGCGCGCGAGCCGAACATCACCAAGTACTACCCGGCGGTCAGCAACGACGACGCGCTCGTGGTCTACAACCAGAGCACCTGCGGTCTCGACCCCGATGTCTACACCAACCTGACGTCGACCCGCAGGTCGGCGTCTACGGCGCGCAGACCTGCGACGGCTACGACGACTCGTCGGCGACGCTGTGGCTCACCACCCCCTCGGGCGCGCTGCCGGCTCGCCTCGACCAACGCCAACGGCGGCACGAACGTTTCGTACGACAACTCGTGGCCGCGCTGGAGCCCGGACAACGGTACGTTCCGCGGCACGAAGCTCTACTGGCTGGCGTTCTCGTCGCGGCGGCCGTACGGCTTGCAGGTAAACAACGGCAGCGCCGCTGACCACCAAGCCGCAACTCTGGTTCGCGGCAGTGCTCGTCGGCTCCGAGGTGAATCTGGACCCGAGCAGTCCACCGGTGTGGCTGCCGAACCAGAATCCGACGCCGGTGGGCGCTCTGCCCAACCAGGTGCCGACGGGTAACCATGTCCCGCAGTGGGTCAAGGTCGCCGTCGCGATCCCGGGCTGAGCCCGACGTCTTTTCTCGCGTCTTTCTTCTGCCATTCCCAGCCTTATGGTTGAGGAATGGCGCAACCACGCGTGTCCGCGCGCGCGGGCTCGGGCGCAATCCGCAATGGGCTGGCGGCGCTCGCGCTCGTGCTGTCGACCGTCACTGCCGGTTGCGGTGACCTGGCCGGAACCGACGTCGCGCTCGATTCGACGGCGCTGCGCGCCGACTTCGGCGCGGCGCCGGGCACGATCCCGTCGCTCGCCTGCTCGGCGAGCGACGCGTCGGCGTGCACGGCGGTGCCTGCTCCCGCGGGCGTGAGCGGCTGGCAGGTCGGCTGCGACACGGCCGCGCACCAGTGCTTCGGCCAAGCCGATCTCCGCGTCCAGCAGATGGTGGGCGCGACCGATCCGTCGTCCCTCGACAGCGCGCTGGGACGGCAAGCGGTGCACTACCTGCGCTCGATCGACATCGCCTACACCATTCCCGCCAACACGCTGACCTTCGCCCTCGCGAAGATCCAGCTCTTCGTCGTGCAGAATCCGGCGGCAAACGGCGGCGGTTCCGGGGCGCCCGACGGCGGCGTGGTCGTCGAGCAGGCGCCAGGGGCGCCGGCCGATGTGCTGGTGGGCAACGCCGACCCGCTCGCCCCCGGGCAAGTGGTCAGCGACCCGCGCCACCTGTCGATCGGCGAGGGGAACCCGGCGTTCGCCGCGATGGCGAGCCAGATCGAAGCCGGTCAGGATCTGTCGCTGGCGCTGGTCGTGTCTCCGCGCGTGGTCGCCGGTACACCACTGCCCGCGGGCGCCATCGAAGTCCTCTGCCAGCCGACCCTGCACCTCGCGGTGCGCTGGTCGCAGGTCTTTTAGGCGTCGTCTTTCACGCTTCGCGTGACGAGTGGCGGTGGCCCCGCGCCGCGGTCGCCCGGCGCGCGATCGCCCAACCGATCAGCGCCGAGAGCACGTCGCCGGTGGAGTTGGCGAGCGTGTCCTGCGTCGGATGGGGGAAGACCGCGGGGATCAGATTTTTGAGAATGTGCTCCGCCAGCTCCCAGCCGATCGCGATCGCCAGCAGCGCGCCCACGCGCAGGCCGAGCAGACCCAGCAGCACGCCGACCGCGGCGTGCGCCAGAGAGTAGGGATCGACGAATGCATAGTTGATCTCGCCGGGACGTGCCGTGCGCTGTTGCGCAGACCCCAGGCGCTGGGCGATCGCTGTCGCCAGACCACACCCCATGAGTTGAAGGTGGTACTGCGGCCGGGCGCGCGGAAGGCAGCGGCGCGCGAAAGGCTCGGGCCGGCGCGCGCGGATTCCCGGCGCGCGCGCGGCGGCTCAGGCGCGCGGGCGCGCCGAGTAGCGGAGCACGGTGACGGGCTCGATCGTGACCAACCCTTCCGTGACCATCTCGTCCAGGATCGCCTTCACCTTCTCGACCTGGGGCTCGCTGTCGACGACTTCGATCACCACCGGCAGATCGTCGGACAGCCGCGAGAACTGCGCGTTGTAAACGACGCTGTGGGCCCCGAACCCAGCGATCCCGCGCGTCACCGTGGTGCCGGCGCAGCCCTCGCGCCGCAGGCGCTCGAGCAGTGCCAGATGGAGGGGTCGGTGATGCCACCGATCCGATTCGCCCACGACGACGCGCACACGTAACTGTTTGCCTTCGAGCGCTCTCATTGACGGCCTCCTTTCTTGGATTCGCCGGCGCAAAGGACCACCCAGACTCGCTCGGCGTGGCGCCGGTGCGCATTCAGCATCCCTCAAGCAGCGGCCGGGGACAAGCTCGTGCGTCAGTGACCCGTGGAAGCTTCGGCGTGCTCGCGACGCGCTCGGGCCGCCAGGTAGGCGATGATCACGAGATTCACGACGAGGATTGCGGCGCGCCCGACGCGCGGCCGCCGCGCGAGCTCGACGATCTCGAACGGGATCAGCGAGCTGCCCGCGACCACGACCAGCCACGGGGCCCAGCGAAAGCGCCGGCGCAGCGCCCAGGCCTCGAAGCCGCTCAGCGCCGCATCCAGCGCGAGCGCGACGCTGATGAGCGTCAGGTGCGTCGGTGTGAGCAGCGCGGCGATCCGCCGCGCCAGGACCGCGGTCGATCGGTGCGCGACGTGCTCGGCGAGGAAGGTGATCCGCGCGGCCCAGTCCGACGTCACGCCAAGGCGCTGCAGGATCGGCAGCAGCGCCGCCAGCGTCGCCTGCAGCGCCGCCTTGATGACCTTGTAGGTGATGATCAGGCGCACGCCGACGGGGCGGGGAGGCGCGTCCGGTGACGCGCCTGCGACGGCCTGGCCCGTCGTCTTGCCGCTGTTGCCGCCGCCGCCCGCCATCGATCAGTGCGCGGGGTGCGCGGGCCGCGACCTGCCGCCGCCGCCACCTTGGCGCCATCCGCGGCGGCCCTGGGGCTGGTGCGCGGCCGGGCGCGGGGCTCCGCCGCGTCCGCGATCGCCGCCGGCGCTGTCGAACGTCGCGTTGCCACCCTGCGCGCCGCCCGCGGCGCGGTAGGGATGGTCTGCCACCACCTGCAGGGGCTGCTTGGTGAGCCGCTCGATGTCACGCAGGTACGCGCGCTCATCGCGGTCGCAGAACGACAGCGCGATGCCGCGCGCGCCGGCGCGCGCCGTACGGCCGATGCGGTGCACGTAGCTCTCGGGCTCGTTGGGCAGCTCGTAGTTCACCACGTGGCTGATGCCGTCGACGTCGATGCCGCGTGCGGCAATGTCCGTCGCGACCAGCACGCGCGTGTGGCCGGAGCGGAAGCTCTCCAGCGCGGCCTGGCGCGCGCCCTGAGACTTGTTGCCGTGGATCGCCGCCGCGCGGACCTGCAGCCGCGCCAGCTGCTCGGTCACGCGGTTCGCGCCGTGCTTGGTGCGCGTGAAGACCAGCGTGCGCGTCATCTTGGGATCCTTGAGCATCTCGGCGAGCAGGTGGCGCTTGTTGTCGCGGTCGACGAACATCACCCACTGGTCGACGTTCTCGGCGGTGGTCGCCGGCGCCGAGACCTCGACCTTGACCGGATCGCGCAGCATCTGGTCGGCCAGCACCGCGATGTCGCGCGGCATGGTCGCCGAGAACAGCAGCGTCTGGCGCTGCGCCGGCAGCTTGGCGACGATCTTGCGGATGTCGCGGATGAAGCCCATGTCCAGCATGCGGTCGGCCTCGTCGAGCACCAGCACCTCGACGCCCGAGAGCTCGGCGTGCCTCTGCTCGATGAGATCGATGAGGCGGCCGGGCGTCGCCACCAGCACGTCGACGCCGCGCGCGAGCGCCGAGACCTGCGGGCCCTGACCGACGCCGCCGAAGATGACCGCGCGCGACACCGCCAGGTGGCGGCCGTAGGTGCCGAAGCTCTCCCCGATCTGCAGCGCCAGCTCGCGCGTGGGCGCGAGCACCAGCACGCGCGCGCCCTTGCGCGGCGCAGGCCGGCGATCCGACGTGAGGCGCTGCAGGATCGGCAGCGCGAACGCGGCGGTCTTGCCGGTGCCGGTCTGCGCGCAACCGAGGAGGTCACGCCCGTCGAGCAGCGGCGGAATTGCCGCCGCCTGGATCGGCGTGGGGATCGTGTAGTTTTCGGCGCGCAGAGCGCGCGCGATCGGCTCGATGAGAGCCAGCTCGGAGAATGACGTCATTAGATCACGGACCTTTCAGTTGTGTGCTGTCCCTCGAGAAGAAACGGTCAGCAAAACAACTGGCCCGTCGTCGACTTCAAACTCGATGCTCAACGTGGCGCGCGGCGCCTTCGACGAAAATACGCGTGAGATAGAACAGAATGCCCGTGAAGTGATGCAGGGAAAACCGCAGAAAGTCAAGGATTGGGCGGACGAGCTCGGGGGCAGCGCGGCTAATCGGGCGGGGGCCTCTGACCTCGGGCCCGGAACGGAATCCGAAGCCCGAGGCCCTCCGATCAGGCAGGCGGGCCGCTAGCCCGCGAGATCTCTGCGCGGTCTGGGGTGCGTTTGGTAAGGTAGCGCCCATATGCAGGCTGGCCCCCAGAAATCGCGCGTGACGCGCGGGCGCACCTTGGTATTGACGATCGTTTTCGGCGCGTGCGGCGGCTCGACCGGTCACGGCGCCGCCGCTCCCGCGAGCGGCTCGACCGATCAGCCGAACGCGGCCACCGGCGCCGCCGCCGCTTCGGGTGCGCCGCCCGCGCCGGGTGAAGCACCGCACCCGCCGGCGCGCACGGTGTCCGAGGCGGAGGCGCTGAAGCCGCGCGACGATCTGCCGCCGGCGCAGCGCGCGCTGGCCGTGGTCGACGGCAAGGAGCGGTGGATCGACGCCAGCCTCGCCGAGCCGGCGGGCTACACGCTGGTCGATTTCAGCGACGACTGGACGCCTTACATCCTCGCGCCGCAGATGTCGGCCGAAGGCACGCCGCTGCTCAATCGCTACCGCCACGTCTTTCTCGGCGAGGCCAACGATCTGCTCGACGACGACGGCGAGCCGTTGCCGCCGGGCGCGAAGAACTACCTCGAGCTCTATGGCATCCCGCCGTCGCTGTCGGTGCTGCGCGCGCGCTTCCTGCAGGACGCCGAGCACCCGTGCCACGATCAGGAGAGCGCCGATGCGCTGGAGGCGGTCGAGACCGTCTCTTACGTCGCGCCAGAATCGGTGAGAAAGGAAGAGCACCGGCTGGCGCGCATCCGCGCCGAGCTGGAGATCGCGCGGCGCAAGGCCAAGGTGGCGACGCTCGACGAGCTGGTGGAGAAGCAGCCGCAGCAGGCGCCCAAGCTCAAGTTGCTGGCGAAGCGCGCCGCCGAGAAGCCGGCGATGGCGGCGGTGGAGCGGCGCCTGACCTGCGAAGGGCTGCTCACGCCCAAGATGAAGCACCAGACCAGCATCTACGACGAGCCGATGCGGCTGGCGGTGCGCAGCTTCCAGCAGAAGCACATGATCTACGAGTCGAACTATCTGCGGAAGAAGACCGTCGAGGCGCTGGCGAAGCCGCTGCTGGACAACGACTACGAGGGGCTGGTGCGCGCGCTGCGCGAGCGCGTGGTCTCGGGCGCCGCCGTCGTCGAGGACGGCACCGCGGGGACGCCCAAGAACCCGTCGCGCGATCTCGCCGACGAGTACACCAAGGTCGCGATCGACCAGCTCGGGCTCACCACCGCCGACACGGCGCTGGCGTTCTTCAAGCGCCACGGCGCCGAGGAGTGGAAGTCGTTCCGCGTGGCCGTGAAGCTGCCGCCGCGCCCCGAATACTATTCGGACGACGATGGATCTCTCGATCGTCGTGGATCGCGGCGACGTCTGGTACGACTTCCCGGTCGACGCCGGACGGGCACTGGAAGCAGCAGCCGCGCAAACACTACCCGCACCTCACGCTGTTCGTGAAGTGGAAGGGCCAGCAGATCCCGCTCGCGCGCTGGCGCACGACGATCGGCGGCTGGCGCGCCGAGCAGGCCAGCGACGGCTACGAGTACTACCGCTACAAGATGTCCGACATCGGCCCGCGCGTGATCCGCCAGGTCGTCTCGGGCCCGGTCTGGATCGCGCCGACGTCGACGCCGATCCGCACCCTGGTCAAGGGCAAGCTCGTCAACAGCTCGTGGATGAAGGTCGTGAACTACGACGAGCTCGGCCCGGGCTATCTGTCGGCGTACGGCATCATCGCCGGCTACTTCGTCATCCCGGGTTAGAACGGCCAGCCCGACTTCGACAACGGCGTGCGCGCGCACGGCTCGTCGGATTACCTGTCGATCTACAGCTCCAACGGCTTCTCGCACGGCTGCCACCGGCTGCCGAACCACCTGGCGATCCGCATGTACTCGTTCATCCTGCGCCACCGCAAGATGCACGTCGCCGGCGATCAGCCGATGGGCTTCACGCGCCAGTTCCTGCAGGGTGAGTCGGTGTACGAGATGCGCATGCCCTCGCGCGGCTACGCGTACTACCTGGATCCGCCGCTGCCCGTGAACGTGCTCGAGGGCAACATCATGGGCGCGCAGAAGAAGCCGATCATCGGCTACGTTCCCAAGCCCGGCGTCGACCTATCCCGGCCCGCCGCCGCCCGCGCCCGACAGTCCCGAAGCCAAGGCCGGCGGCGGCGGCCCGTCCGTCGGCGGAGCCGAGGAGTAGTCATGAGAGCAACTGCGACGACCAAGGCGAAGACCAAGCGGTGGTTCGCGATCGCGGCGCGGGTTGCTGGCGCTCGGCGTTTTCATGTGCGGCTTGGATTTCATTCAGGCGGCCGAGCCCGCGGCGCCGGCCGCTGTGCCGGCGGAAAAGCCGGCGGCGCCCGCCGCCGCTCCGCCGTCCGACAAGGTGCGCATCACGTTCACGGTGTGGCCGCCGTCGTTGAAGGCGATGGTCTACTGGGGCCGCCAGCGCCTCGGGCTGATCGCGCCGCACCAGCCGCTGGTCATCGAGCGGCCGCGCGACAGCGGTCCGCTGGATGTCATCGTGCGCGCGAGCGGCTTTCTGCCGGTGCAGACGCGCGCGTACACGTTCGCGGACAGCAAGGTGGCGGTGAAGATGACGCCGCCCGATCAGAAGAAGACGCTGCTCGGTTATCGCGAGAGCCGCCGCCCGACGCCGGAGCGCCTCCGACCACGGCGGAGAGTCACGGTCCTGACGCAGGCGTCATGCGCTGACACGCGCCGCTGCATGCGCCCATCGCTCCGACAGTGACTCGCCGAGTGACCTTGACGGCGTGACGCGTTCCTGGACGCGCGCAACGGGATCGGTTATCTAGCTTAACGGTCTCGATGAAGAAAACACGTGTCCTCGTGCTCTTCGATACCGATGCCGAACCGCCGGTTCAGCAGGAGTGGAAGAAGCAACTCGAGTCGAGCGACGAGGCCGAGTTCGACGTCGCGCGCGCGCTGACCGAGCGCGGGCACCAGGTGCGGTTGTTCGGCTTCCGCGACAACCTCGATCAGCTCGCGGCCGGCCTGCGCGCCGAGCCCGTGCGACGTCGTGTTCAATCTCGCCGAGCGCTTCCGCGGTCTGTCGGCGCTCGACTACTCGGTGGCGGCGCTGCTCGAGATGCTCGACATGCCGTACACCGGCGCGTCGTCCGAGGGGCTGATGCTCGCGCGCGACAAGGCGCTGACCAAGAAGGTGCTCGCGTACCAGGGGCTGCGCATCCCGCACTTCATGGTGTGCCGCCTGGGCAGCGAAGCGCACCGGCCCAGCGACCTGCGCTTCCCGCTGATCGTGAAGCCGCTCGACGAGGACGCGTCGGTCGGCATCTCGCAGGCGTCGGTGGTGCGCGACGACGACGCGCTCAAGGAGCGCGTCTCCGTTCATCCACGAGCGGTTCCAGACCGACGCGATCGTCGAGGAGTTCATCGCCGGCCGCGAGCTCTACATCGGCGTGATGGGCAACGACAAACCGGTGGCGCTGCCGCCGATCGAGATGGTGTTCGGCAACGAGCCCAACGTCGAGAGCCGCATCGCCACGTTCAAGGCCAAGTGGAGCGTGAAGTACCGCGAGAGCCGCGGCATCCAGAACATGATCGCCCTGGATCTGTCCAAGGAGGTGCGCGCGCGCCTGGCGGAGGTCGCGGTGCGCACCTACGAGGCGGCAGGGCTGCGCGACTACGGCCGCATCGACGTGCGCCTCGCGCATGACGACGAGATCTACGTGGTAGAAGCGAATCCCAACCCTTACCTCGCGGACGGCGAGGACCTGGCCTGGGCTGCCGAAGAAGGAGGCTATCTTTATGGAGACTTCATCGAACGGATCGCAGAGATGGCTCTCGCACGTGGCAAGGCGGCTCGCAAGGCGCCGTGAGGCCGCCGGGCTCGCGGGCGTGCTGGTGCTCGCCTGCGCCGCCTTCGTCGGTTGCAGCAGCAGCTCGAACGGCGCGGTCGACAAGTTCATCGGCAACTGGACGTTCGACTCCGGGACGCTGGACGCCAACTGCAACGGGTTGCCGCCGTTCAGCAACAACCTGGCCGGCCAGACGCTGACCCTCATGAAGGGAACGTCGTCGGATCTCGTGTCGACGCTGGCCTCGTCGCTCGGCACCTGCACGCTCAAGCTGACCGTCTCCGGCACGGTGGCCAGCGCCGACCCCGGTCAATCCTGCACCTTCAACGTGCCCGTGGGCGGGCTCAGCGTCGCGGTCACCGTGAACATCAATACCTGGACGGTGACCACGACCGACGGCCTCGCGATGACCACCGGCGCGACGGCCACCGGCTCGGGCGGCCTGGCCGACGGCTGTCCCGTGACGCTCTCCGGCTCCGGGACCAAGCACGCCGGCGACGCTTCGGCCGGCGGCTGACCCGCGCCCGAGGCGCGTTCAGATGATCTGAATCTCGGGGTTGAGGACGCTGGTCAAGAAATTGGCGCGCTTGTCCTGCGGCAGCACCATCAGGTCGCGGATGAAGTCGAACGTCGAGTCGTTGACGTCCTCGAACAGCACGGCGAAGCCCTTGTAGGCCAGCGTGCGGATGACGTGCCCGGTCGCGCGGCAGGTCATGCCACGGCTGAGCGAGAACACGATCGAGATCTTGCGATCGACGTCGACCTTCACCGTCGATTTGAAGAAGCACCCGCCGCGCGAGATGTCCTGCAATTCTCCGCCGACCTCGATTCCCGCGTCGGAGAAGTGCAGCTTGACCGGGAGCCCCAGGCCGAAGCGCGGGTATTGACGCTGCTCCGCACCATCCATGGGCTCAGCATGCCACAACTGGCATCGCATGGTATTCACTAACGTCACCATGCCTGCGGAGCGCGGAAAAGCCGGGAATTCGACGGCGGAGCCACGTCTGCCGCCGGGTCCCGGATTCACGCTGGTCTCGCCCGACCGGGTCGCGCCGACGCTGTTCGCGCGCCGGAAGTTCTGGGCGGAGCGCTTCGGCATCGCGCCGGTCCTGCCGACGACGCGCGCCGAGATGGACGCGCTCGGCTGGGACAGCTGCGACGTCGTCCTCGTCACCGGCGACGCCTACATCGATCACCCGAGCTTCGGCATGGCGCTCGATCGGCCGCCTGCTCGAGGCGCAGGGCTTCCGCGTCGGCATCCTCGCGCAGCCCGACTGGCGCAGCGCCGAGGCCGTTCCGCGCGCTCGGCCGGCCGAACGTCTTCTGGGGCGTCACCGCCGGCAACATGGACTCGATGGTCAACCGCTACACGTCGGACCGGAGCCTGCGCTCCGACGACGCGTACTCGCCGGGCGGCGCCGGCGGGCTGCGCCCCGATCGCGCGGTCATCGTCTACGCGCAGCGCTGCCGCGAGGCGTTCGGCGACGTGCCCGTCGTCATCGGCGGCATCGAGGCGCAGCCTGCGCCGCATCGCGCACTACGACTACTGGTCGCGACAAGGTGCGGCGCTCGGTGCTGGTCGACGCGCGCGCCGACCTGCTCGTCTACGGCAACGGCGAGCGCGCCATCGTCGAGATCGCGCACCGCCTCGCGGCGGGCGAGGCGCCCGGCGGCGATCACCGACCTGCGCGGCACGGCGTTCCTGCGCGACGGCACGCCCCGAGGGCTGGACCGAGCTCGACTCGCGCACGCGTCGACACGCCCGGGCCGGTCGAGCCGCCCCGCGATCCGTACGCGATGGAGGAGCCGCGCCGGCGCCCGGCGGCGCGGCGCGACGCCGGCGGCGCGCCGCTGATCCCGCTCGGGCGCGCGCGACCTCGGCTCGATCGCGCGCGCACGGTGATCCGCATGCCGTCGCTTCGAGGACGTCGCGCGCGATCCGGTGCTGTACGCGCACGCGTCGCGCATCCTGCACGTCGAGGCCAACCCGGGCAACGCGCGCGCGCTCGTGCAGCGCCACGGCGATCGCGACGTCTGGATCAACCCGCCGCCGCTGCCGCTGGCGACCGGCGGAGATGGACGCGCTCTACGAGCTGCCGTACACGCGCCGCCCGCACCCGGGCTACGGCGACGCGCGCATCCCCGCGTACGAGATGATCCGCTTCTCGGTGACGATCATGCGCGGCTGCTTCGGCGGCTGCAGCTTCTGCTCGATCACCGAGCACGAGGGCCGCGTCATCCAGAGCCGCTCGCGAGGGCGTCGATCCTGCGCGAGATCGAGCGCGTGCGCGACACCGACGCCCGGCTTCACCGGCGTGATCTCCGACCTCGGCGGCCCGACCGCGAACATGTACCGGCTCGCGTGCAAGGACCCGCGAGATCGAGGCGGCGTGCCGCCAGCCGTCGTGCGTGTTCCCCGACATCTGCGCCAACCTGGACACCGATCACGCGCCGCTCATCGCGCCTCTACCGCAAGGCGCGCGCGCTCCCGGGCGTCAAGAAGATGCTTGATCGCGTCGGGCGCTGCGCTACGACCTCGCGGTGACGTCGCCCGAGTACGTGCGCGAGCTCGCGACAGCACCACGTCGGCGGCTACCTCAAGATCGCGCCCGAGCACACCGAGGACGGCCCGCTGCAGCAGATGATGAAGCCGGGCATCGGCGCCTACGATCGGTTCAAGCAGCTCTTCGACGCTACTCGAAGGAAGCCGGCAAGAAGCAGTACCTCATCCCGTACTTCATCGCGGCGCATCCCGGGCACGACCGACGAGGACATGCTGGCGCTCGCGCTGTGGCTCAAGCAGAACGGCTTCCGCGCCGATCAGGTGCAGGCGTTCCTGCCGTCGCCGATGGCGAGCGCGACCGCGATGTACCACACGGGCAAGAACCCGCTGCGCCGGGTGCAGCCGCGACGGCGAGCGACGTGCACGTCGCCGAAGGGCCTCAAGGTGCGGCGCCTGCACAAGGCCTTCCTGCGCTATCACGATCCCGACGAACTGGCCGCTGCTGCGCGAGGCGCTGCGCCGCATGGGGCGCGACGATCTGATCGGCAACGGCGCGCACCAGCTCGTGCCGCTGCTGTCAGCCGGGCGAGGTGACGGGCCTCGACGCGGCGCGCCGCGCGCGCCGCGCCCGCGGCGCGGCCACCTGCTCACGCAGCACGCGCGGCCTGCGCGCCGCGCTCGCGGTAGCTCAGGCTGACTCGACCCGGCGGCAGGCTTCGGCGTTTTGCCGGTTCGCAGGTAGATTCGCCGGCTTCATCATGCTTCACCCACCGACGACCTGCGCATCGAGCGCATCCGGCCGCTGATCCCGCCCGCGATCCTGATGGAGGAGCTGCCGCTGTCAGCGAGACGCGCCTCGACCACCGTCGCCGAGAGCCGCAACGCCATCACCCGCGTGCCTGCGCGACGCAGGACGACCGCCTGGTCGTCGTCGTCGGGCCGTGCTCGATCCACGACGTCCACGCCGCGCGCGAGTACGGCCAGCGGCTGCACGCGGCTCATCGACTCCGAGCTCGAGGACGCGCTGTGCTCGTCATGCGCGTCTACTTCGAGAAGCCGCGCACGACGGTGGGCTGGAAGGGCCTCATCAACGACCCGCACCTCGACGGCACGTTCGCGGTCAACGAGGGCCTGCGCTCGCGCGCGACCTGCTGCTGTGGCTGGGCGAGCTGGGCCTGCCGGCCGGCTGCGAGTTCCTCGACACGATCACGCCGCAGTACATCGCCGACCTCGTGAGCTGGGGCGCGATCGGCGCGCGCACGACCGAGAGCCAGGTGCACCGCGAGCTGGCGTCGGGCCTGTCGGTGCCCGTCGGCTTCAAGAACGGCACCGACGGCAACATCGCAGATCGCGATCGACGCCGTGCAGCGCCGCCAGCCACCCGCACCAGTTCCTGTCGGTCACGAAGCAAGGGCTGTCGGCGATCGTCGCGACGCGCGGCAACCCGGACTGCCACGTCATCCTGCGCGGGTCGAGCCAGGGCCCGAACTACGAGCGCCGGCGCCGGTCGCGCGCGGCGACGACACGCTCGAGCCAAGGCGGAGCTGTCACCGCGCGTGATGGTCGACTGCAGCCACGGCAACAGCCGCAAGGATCCGGTGCGCCAGCCCGCGTCGTGCGCGATCTCGCGGGCGCAGATCGCGGCGCGGGCTCGCGCGCGATCTTCGGCGTGATGATCGAGAGCCACCTCGTGGGCGGGCGGCAGGACTGCGTGCCGGGCAAGCCGCTGGTCTACGGGCAGAGCATCACCGACGCGTGCCTCGCCTGGGACGCGACCGCTGCCGCTGCTGCACGAGCTCGCTTCCGCGGTGCGTGCGCGCCGCGCCGCGCGGCCTTTGGCGGCGGCGGCAGGGGCTCCTTGACCGAGTTCTGTTCGTGCCAGGCGGCGATCGACAGCTCCGGGTACTCGGGGTAGCGCGGTCCTTCGCCGAGGCCGTCGAGCGGGACCCAGTCGGGCTTGTAGCGCGTCATCATGAAGACGTGCGCGGGCGCGCGCGGCAGCGGCGTGTCGATCGCGCCGGCGTTGGGCCACACGCCCTCGGGCCAGCGCTTGTCCGCGACCCAGCAGGTGCGTGCCGCACGCGCCGCAGAACCAGCGCTCGCCCTCGCTGATCTCCGTCGGCTTGCCCGGGCGGCGGATGCGCGCGTGATAGCGGCGCAGGTTCTTGCTGCCCGTGACGCTTGCAGCGTGGCGCGCACGCCCATGACGTTGCAGCCGAACGACGCCGCCGGTGCGTCTTGCGGCAGATCGAGCAGAAGCAGAACATGAACGGCACTCGGCGTCTCCGACTCGACTCTGAACGCGGACCTTTTCGCACTGCACGAGCCTTCGAGCCGCATGTCGCGCAATGTCAGCGCCGATCGGCGAGCGGCGCACGAGCTAGACTGACCCGCGATGTCGTCCTCGTCCTCGTCCCGCGCCGCCGCCCGTCGACGGCGACCCTCCTCGTGAGCTGCCGCGACCGCACCGGTCTCGTCGCCGCGCTCTCGCGACTTCGTCTTCGCAACGACGGCAACATCCTCGACGCCGACCAGCACGCCGATCGCGAGACCGGGCTCTTCTTCATGCGCCTCGTGCTGGGATCTCGAGGGTTCAAGCCTCGGCGCGCCCCGAGATCGCACGCCGCGCTCGCCGAGCTCGCGGCGCGCTTCGAGCTCGGCTGGGAGATCACCTACTCCGACGATGCGCGCGCGCGTCGCGATCTTCGCCAGCAGCACGCCGCACTGCCTCTACGATCTGCTGCTCTCCCATCAGCTCGGCGAGCTCGGCGGCGATCTCGGCCTCGTGATCTCGAACCACGACGAGCTCGCGTCGGTGGCGGAGCACTTCGGCGTGCGCTTCGAGCACGTGCCCGTCGACCCGCAGAACCGCGCCGCCGCCGAGGCCGCGCAGCAGCGCCTCCTCGACGAGGTGCAGCATCGATCTCGTCGTGCTCGCGCGCTACATGCAGATCCTGTCGCCGGCCTTCGTCGCGCGCTGGCCGGGGCGCATCATCAACATCCACCACTCGTTCTTGCCGGCCTTCGTCGGCGCGAAGCCCTACCACCAGGCCAAGGAGCGCGGCGTGAAGGTCATCGGCGCGACCGCGCACTACGTGACGGCGGAGCTCGATCAGGGGCCGATCATCGAGCAGGACGTCTGCCGCGTGAGCCACCGCGACGACGTCGAGGATCTGGTGCGCAAGGGCCGCGAGCTCGAGCGCCAGGTGCTGACGCGCGCCGTGCGCGCGCACCTCGCAACGGCGCGTGCTGGTCTCGGGCAATCGGACGATCGTCTTCGGCTGAGCCAGGACCGTTCAGACGAGCCTCATCTCTCCGGCTCGCCGAGCACCGCCGCCCCTTCCAGCCAGCCGATCTGGCCGAAGCCGGCGATCAGGCGCACCTCCTCGACGGTCATCTCCCAGAGCTGGAAGTCGCGCATCTGCGAGTTGGCGGCGGCGCGCGGCAGGCGCGCGATGTAGCGCGCGCGGGCGTCGGCCTCGTCGCCGGCGGCCACGCGCGCGAACCGCCCCAGCATCGAGACGCGCGTCTCGGCCTGCGGATCGGTCTCGCCGGCTGGCGTCCGCCGCCACGAAGAGCGACGCGCGCGGGTCGGCGATGCAGGTTCTTGGTGTGCGCCGCGAGGCGCGCTGATCAGGATCAGCGGCGCGCCGCGCGCGCGACAGCGCGTACGGGCGTGAGCGAGCCGTAGGGATAGCCGGCGCGATGAAGCGAGATCGTCGACAGCACGCCCTGGCGCTGGCTGTGCAGCAAGGTGCGCGCACGTCGCGCCAGGTCGCTTTCGCCGTCGGTTCCGTCGCTGCCGTCGTCTCGGTTGGCCATGGCGTGACCCAGCATAGCGGGCCGGTCATCGGCTGGCCGCGGTTTCTCGCGCGGCCTTGACCGTTTGTTTACGCAGCTCCGGCGTTCTTGAAACATCGCTGACCGTAGTGTCGGAGGCGTGATTCGTAGCTCGCTCCTGCAACTCGCGCCCGCCCAGCGGCCGGTCTCGGCGGTGACGCCGCTGGAGCTGGTGCTCGCCGACCAGCAGCGGCTGACCGCGGTCGAGCGATTCGCCCGGGCGCACGACGCCGGCCTGCCGCACGGCGACGGCGCGCATCGATACCGCGACCTCATCCCCCTCGGGCCGCCGCAGGCCGGGCAGCAGTACGCGTTCGAGGTCGACCTCGACGTGTGCACCGGGCTGCAAGGCCTGCGTCACCGGCTGTCACAACCTGAACGGGCTCGACGACGCCGAGGTCTGGCGCACCGTCGGGCTGCTCCACGGCGGGACGCAGCGCCGCCCCGGTGCAGCAGACGGTGACGACCGCCTGCCACCACTGCCTCGATCCGGCGTGCCTGAACGGCTGCCCGGTGAAGGCATACGAGAAGGATCCGGTGACCGGCATCGTCAAGCACCTCGACGATCAGTGCATCGGTTGCCAGTACTGCATGTTCATGTGCCCGTACGACGCGCCCAAGTTCAACAAGGAGCTCGGCATCGTGCGCAAGTGCGACATGTGCAGCGATCGGCTCGCGCACGGCGAGGCGCCGGCCTGCGTGCAGTCGTGCCCGAACGAAGCCATCCGCATCACGCTGGTCCAGCGCGACGAGGTCGTGCAGGCCACCGAGGCCAACGCGTTCCTGCCGGGCGCGCCGACGCCCGACGACACGCTGCCGACGACGGTCTACAAGACGCACGCGCGTCTTCCCGCGCAACATGCTCCCGGCCGACTTCTACTCGGTCAACCCCGAGCACGCGCACCTGCCGCTGGTGGTGATGCTGACGCTGACCCAGCTCGCGGTCGGGGCGTTCATCGTCGATCTGGTGCTCGGTCGCGTGCTGGGGACGCTCGCGGGGCGCGGGCTCGGGTTCACGAACGCGCTGTTCGCGCTGGCGCTCGCGCTCGCCGCGATGGGGGCCAGCATCCTGCACCTGGGGCGGCCGCAGTACGCGTTTCGCGCGGTGCTCGGGCCTGCGCACGTCGTGGATGAGCCGCGAGATCCTCGCGCTCGGGCTCTTCGCCTTCGCCGGGCTCGCCTACGCCGCGTCTGTCTCGCGCTCGGGCGCGTCGAGTGGGCGGCGCGGCTGGCCGCCGTCGCCGCCGGCGCCGGCGTCGCGGGCGTGGTCTGCTCGGTGATGGTCTACGCGGCGACGCGCCGCGACCACTGGCGCGGCTCGCTGACCGGGCTGAAGTTCGGCATGACCACGCTGCTGCTCGGCGTGGCCGCGGTGATGATGGTGTCGACTGTCTCTACAGTGCTGGCCGGGCGCGCGAGCCCCGGCGGCGCGCCGGCGTTCTGGGCCACCGCCGCGTTCCGCGAGCTCGGCCTGGCGCTGGCGCTCGCGGCGGCGATCAAGCTCGGGTTCGAGCTGTCGATCCTGCGCCATGTCCACGACCGGCACCACTCGGTGCTCAAGCGCAGCGCGCTCTTGATGGTGCGCGATCTGCGGCGCGTGACGCTGGCGCGGTTCATCTGCGGCGCGCTCGGCGGCGTGCTCTTGCCCGTGCTCGCCGTCCTGCTGATCGCGCCGCGCGCGCCCGCCGCCGCCGGGCCGATGCTGGGCGCGCTCACCGTCGCGATCTTCCTGCTCTGCCTCGCGGGCGAGCTCTCCGAGCGCTATCTGTTCTTCGCGGCGGCGCCTTCGTCCAAGATGCCGGGAGCGCTCGGCTGATGCGCCGGAACCGCCTGGCGGCGCTGCGAACCGGCGCGTCGCAGATCCTGCGGCAGTGGTCGGGACCGCTCACGCGCGACCTGATGCTGACGCCGGGGCGCTTCGGCCTCGGGCGCGTGCCGGCGCGCCTCGAGCCCGATCAGACGACCACCATGGTGTGCGGCTTCTGCTCGACCGGGTGTGGCCTCGACATCCACCTGCGCGACGGTGCCGCGGTGAACCTGTCGCCGTCGGCGAGCTACCCGGTGAACCTCGGCATGGCGTGCCCCAAGGGGTGGGAGAGCCTGACGCCGCTGCGCGCCTTCGATCGCGCCGTCGAGCCGCTCCTGCGCGAGCGCGGCGATGGCGGCGTACGCGGCCGCGCGCATCCGATCACCTGGCCGGTGGCGCTCGATACGATGGTGACCCGCTTCAAGGCGATCCAGGCCAAGCACGGCCCGGCGTCGGTCGCGTTCCTCTCGCACCGGGCAGATCGTCACCGAGGAGATGGCGTTGCTCGGCGCGCTCGCGAAGTTCGGCATGGGCATGGTGCACGGCGACGGCAACACGCGCCAGTGCATGGCGACGGCGGTCACCGCGTACAAGCAGAGCTTCGGCTTCGACGCGCCGCCGTACACCTACGACGACTTCGAGGAGTCCGACGTGATCGTCCTCGTCGGCTCGAACCTGTGCATCGCCCATCCGATCATGTGGGAGCGGGTCCTGCGCAACCCGAACGCCCCGGCGATCATCGTCGTCGATCCGCGCAAGACCGAGACGGCGATGGCGGCGACGCGCACACTACGCCGTGCGGCCGAAGTCCGACCTCACGCTGTTCTACGGCCTCGCGAACCTCCTCATCCAGCGCGGGCTGGATCGACGGCGACTTCATCGAGGCGCACACGACCGGCTTCGACGAGCTCGCGCGCGCACGTCGCGCCGTTCACCGCTCGAGCGCGTGAGCCGGCGACCGGCCTGTCGCCCGAGGAGATCGTCGCGTTCGCCGAGCGGATCCACGCCGGCAAGCGCGTCTCGTTCTGGTGGACGATGGGCGTCAACCAGAGCCACGAGGCGGTGCGCACGGCGCAGGCGATCATCAACCTGGCGCTCATGACCGGCAACATCGGCCGGCCCGGCACCGGCGCCAACTCGATCACCGGCCAGTGCAACGCGATGGGCTCGCGCCTCTTCAGCAACACGACGAACCTGCTCGGCGGCCACGACTTCACGAGCGCCGAACACCGCGACAAGGTCGCGGGCATCCTCGGCATCGCCGTCGAGACGCATCCCGGCCGAGAACAGCCTGGCCTACGACCAGATCATCGAGGCGATCCTGCGCCGGCAAGATCCACGGGCTGTGGGTGATCGCGACCAACCCGGCGCACTCCTGGATCAACCAGGACGACGCTGCGCGAGATCCTCGAGCGGCTCGACTTCCTGGTCGTGCAGGACATGTACACGTCGACGGAGACGGCGACCATGGCCGACCTGCGTGCTGCCGGCCGCGGGCTGGGGCGAGAAGGAAGGCACGTTCATCAACTCCGAGCGGCGCATCGGCCTGGTCGAAGAAGGTCGCGCGCGCGCCGGGGCAGGCGCTGGCCGACTTCCACATCTTCCGCTGGTCGCCGACGCGTGGGGCTGCGGCGAGATGTTCCAGCGAGTGGACGCGATCCCGAGGCGGTGTTCCAGATCCTGAAGCGAGCTCAGCCGTGGCCAGCCGTGCGACATCACCGGCATCGACGACTACCGCATGCTCGACGCCGCGGGCGGCATCCAGTGGCCGTTTCCCGCGGGCGCGGATCTGGTGCCGAGCCTGGTGCCGGTCCTGGCCCCGACGGCAGCGCGCGCGGCCAGCGGCGCCTGTTCGACGACGGGCGCTTCTTTCACGCCGACGGCCGCGCGCGGCTCTTCGTCGAAGCGCCGCGGCCGGTGCCCGAGCCGACGTCGGACCGCTATCCGTTCACGTTGCTCACCGGGCGCGGCAGCTCCAGTCAGTGGCACACGCAGACGCGCACCGGGAAGTCGGCGGTGCTGCGCAAGCTCTACCCGCGAGAGATCTACGTCGAGGTCAGCCCCGTCGACGCGCGCAGCCTGGGTATCGAGCCCAACGAGGTGGTCTCCGTGGTCTCGCGGCGCGCCACGATCCAGGCGCGCGCGTTCGTGACGCACGCAGTGAAGCCGGGGCAGGTCTTCATCCCGATGCACTACGATTCGGTCAACCAGCTGACCTTTGCCGCCTTCGACCCCTACTCGCGCCAGCCTTCGTACAAGGCCTGCGCCGTGGCGCTCCGGCGACTGGTCAGCGTGAACTGAAGGAAAAATTCCTGCATGTAATTTTTGTTTACCACCTCACGTTAAATAAGTTATAAACTCAGCAATCGTCGAGGCTGATGTTGTCGTCGACGGTCAAAGCATGGTTTCTGGGATTGACCCTGGCGCTGGCGGTAGCCGGTCTCCCGCAGCGCGTCGTCGCCGCATCCCATAATTCCAGCAGCGCCACCACCCAGCGCGCGCGCCGCCATTTCCTGGCAGGCAAGCGCGCGTTCGAGGCGAAGCGCTACGCGATCGCGCTGAAGGAGTTCGAGGCCGGCTACGCCATCGACCCGCGCCCCGGCTTCCTGCTCAACATGGGACACGCGGCGCGACGCATGGGCGACCTGCGGCGCGCGCGCGACCACTACCTCAAGTTTCTCGAGTCGGATCCGCCGTCGGCCGAGCGCCGCGCGACCATCGCGCTGGTCATGGAGATCGATCGCCAGCTCGCGGCGGCGCCCGCCGCGGGATCGCACGCGGCGGTGGCGCCCGCGCCTGCCGCGGTCACGCCGGCAACGCCGCCGCCGGCGGCGACGCCGTCCGTCGAGACTGCCGCTGTGGTTGCGCCCGTCGAGCCCCCGCCCCCGCCCGCGTCCGCGCCGCCGGCCGTCGTCGCCATCCCCGTCGCGCCACAAAAGGAGGCGGCGTCCGAGGCGGCGCCCGAGGGAGCGCGGCCGGCGCTGCACCTCGAGCCGGCCGTCGCGGTGCGCGTGACGTCGCGCGCGCTGGTCGAGCCGCCGCCCTCCCGCGAGGAGAGTGCGCCTCCGATCTATCGCCGCTGGTGGTTCTGGGCCGGCGCGGGCGCCGCCGCCGGCCTGGTGACCGCGATCGTGGTCGGCGCGCTGGGCGCGGGCTCGCCGGCGCGCGACAGCGGAACCTGGGGCCAGATCCGGCTATGAGGTCCGCGTGGAAGACGGCGCTGCTGGTCTCGATCGCGATCGCGGCGGCCGCGTGCGGAACATCCGACACGGCGACCAGCGTCTACCTCGAGATCTACGACTCCTCGGTGATCCAGGCGCCGACCCGGGTCACGCTCAACGTCTTCGACGGGCCAGGCGGCAACCAGATCGCCACGCTCGATCGCATGGCGCCGGCGCAGGCGACCGCGTCGTCGCCGCTGGGCAGCGTCGTGATCCTGGCCGGCCCGAGCGGCACCCTCGGGACGCTGCACGTCGAAGGGCAGCGATCGAACGGCGGATCGACGACTTCTTCGGGCAGCGTCGACGTGCCGCTCGTCGCCAATCGCCAGGTGAGCGCGCGCTTGATGATGGGGCACGGCGGCGGTCCGGGCGACGCCGGCGCGAGCGGTAGCGGCGGCGGTTCGGGCGGTTCGGGCGGTTCGGGCGGTTCGGGTGCGGGCGGGGCGGCCGGCAGCACCGCGGGCGGGAGCGGCGGAGCCACGACCCCGCCCGTCGACGCCGCGCCGCCCGTCGACAGCGGCTCGACGCTCGCCGGCAACGGCACCGACTGTCGATCGGGCAGCGCCTGCGCGTCGGGCTTCTGCGTCGACGGCGTGTGCTGCGACAGCGCGTGCGATACGCTGTGCCACGGCTGCAACCTCAGCGGCTCGCGCGGCGCGTGCAAGGTCTTCACCGCCGGCAGCCAGTGCGCGACAGCCAGTTGCACGGCGACGGGAGACAACCTGATCCCGGCGCGCACGTGCGACGGCAACGGCAACTGCAACGCCGCGGGCGCCGCGCAGAGCTGCGGGCGCTATCGTTGCCAGAACGACGCTTGCCTGCGCTCGTGCTCGTCGAGCAGCGCCTGCGCGTCGCAGTTCCGCTGCTTCCAGAACCGCTGCCAGTGACGCGGCCCGCGACGGCGCGCGCTCAGACGCCGGGCAGCTCGACGATGAACGTGGAGCCCTCGCCCGGCGCGCTGCGCAGGCGCACCGAACCCTTGAGGCGGTGGGTCGCCTCGGCGACGATCCACAGCCCCAGGCCCACGCCGCTCTGGACCGTCGTCGGTTGCAGCTGCTCGAAGCGCTCGAAGATCCGCTGGTGGTCCCGCTCGGCGAGCCCGATGCCGTGATCGCTCACCACGATCCGGACACCGGCCGAGCTTCGGCCGATCGTGATCTCCAGCGGCTTGCCTGCGCCGAACTTGATGGCGTTGCCGACCAGGTTCGAGACGATCTGACCGAGGCACACCCTGTCCCAGCGGCCTCGGATCGGCTCCTCGCACTGGACGTAGACCGAGCACTTCGCGGCGCGGACCTGTTCTTCGAGCAGGCCGATGGTCTCGCGCACGAACGTGTGCAGGTCCATCTCCTCGGCGCTGGCGTCGGGGGCGACCACCCGGCTGCGTTCGAACGCCAGGAGGTCGCTGATGAGCTTCCCCGCGTGACGCACCAGCTCCTCGGCGCGCGTGAGGCGCGACCGGATCCAGCGGGGAACCGGCCGGCGCGCGTGGAGGATGCTCTGGATGTTGAGCTGGATCGACCCGAGCGGCGACCGGAGATCGTGCGTCGCCATCGAGATCAGCGCGTCGCCGCGATGCACGCTCTCCTCGCTCTCGTGCAGCGCCAGGCTGAGCTGTTCGCTGCGACGCCGCTCGTCGGCCAGCGCACGCTCGAGCTCGCCGGCGCGCCCCAAGTGGGGCTCGCTGGCGCTGAGCACGCTACCGCCCCCAAACCGATCCTGGTCGGTCGGATTCCCCTCATTCGTGAATCCCATTAGGAGTCGTTCCTTTTGCTGCGACGAAGCGGACGGTCCCGCCTCGAGAGAAAAACGAGGATCCGTTCCGCGTTAACGTAACGGACCACATCGTTCGTCGCAGTCCGGCTGTGATTGTATTTTCTGAAACGCGATTGGACCGGCGGGATTCTGTGCGCGCTCACGGCGTGCTAGAGTTCGCAATGTGGGAGCAGACCTCACCGTCAGCGTCGGCGCGCCGACCGGTTTCGAACCGGCGATGGTGCGGCGCTTGCCCTCGCGCCTTCCGGCGCGCGGTGTCGGTGGTGACGCCGGCGGCGACGCGCCGCGCGCCCCCGTCGCTGTTCCTCCGTCGGAGGTATCGGGTCCGGTCGTCGACGTGAGCTGGTCGGTCCCGCAGGTCTCGCCGGATGACGTCATCGTGCGGCTGCAGAGCGAGCGCGCCGCCGTGCGCGGTGGCTACACGCACCCGCACGCCGCCGCCGACTGCGCGTTTTGCCGCCGCGCCGCGGCCGCCTACCGCTGAATCGTGAGCGCGCCGCTGTCCGTCGAAGGTGCCGCCGCTGCCGCGGTCGTGTGCCGTGGTCTGCGCAAGGTCTACCCGGGCGGCGGTTGGCGCGGCAGCGGAGGCGGCGACGTGATCGCTGTCGACGGGCTCGATCTCTCGGTCTCGCGCGGCGAGTGCTTCGGGCTGCTGGGCCCGAACGGCGCCGGCAAGACCACCACCGTCGAGATCCTCGAAGGCCTGACGTTGCCCAGCGCCGGCGAGGTGTCGCTGTGCGGTCTCGCCTGGCGCACGGACGAGGCGGAGCTGCGCCAGCGCATCGGCGTCGCGCTGCAGGAGACGCGCCTCAGTGATCGCCTGTCGGTCAGCGAGACCCTGGACCTGTTTCGCAGCTTCTATCGCCGCGCGCGGCCACTGGAGTCGCTGCTCGACGTGGTTCAGCTGCACGAGAAGCGCGACGCCTGGGTGAGCAAGCTCTCGGGCGGGCAGCGCCAGCGGCTCGCGCTCGCGTGCGCGCTGGTGGGTGATCCGGAGATCCTGTTTCTCGACGAGCCGACCACGGGGCTCGATCCGCAGTCGCGCCGTCAGGTCTGGGATCTCGTGAGCGACTACCGCGGGCGCGGCGGCACGGTGCTGCTCACCACCCACTACATGGAAGAAGCCGAGCGCCTGTGCGATCGCGTGGCCATCGTCGACCACGGCCGCATCATCCGCGAAGGTTCGCCGCGCGAGCTGATCGCGACGCTGGGCGCGGCCCACGTCGTCGAGTTCGAGCTGTCCGCGGACGTGAGCCCCGACGAGGCGGCGTTGCGCGCCCTCCCGGCGGTGACGGCGGTGCGCCGTGACGGCTCGGCCTGGTCGCTGACCGTGACCGAGCCGCACCGGGTGCTGCCGGCGCTGATCGCGCACCTGGCGAGCGCGGGCCAGTCGCTGGCGCGCCTGGGCACGCGGCAGGCGACGCTCGAAGATGTGTTCGTCGGACTGACCGGGAGGCACTTGCGTGACGGGTGAGACGCCGCTCCGGGGTGGCGCGCGCGGCGCGGGAGCCATCCACCGCGTCAGGGGCTCGGCGCTCGCGCAGCTCACGATGACGCGCATCCGCGAGACGGTGCGCGAGCCAGGCACGATGTTCTGGGTGTTCGGATTTCCGATCCTGCTCTCGGTCGGTCTCGGCCTGGCGTTCCGCAACCGCACGCCCGAGCCGCCGTTCGTCGGTGTGCTCGACGGCCAGGTGGCGACCGCCGCGGCCGAGCTCGAGGCCAGTTTGCAGGGGGCGCACCTGCACGTCGAACGACTGTCGCCGCGCGCCGCCGCCGAGCGACTGCGGTCGGGCAAGATCGCGCTCCTGGTGATTCCGCCCACGGCGCCGTCCGGCTCCGGGCCGATCACCTACCGATTCGATCCGACGCGCGCCGAGTCGCTGGCCGCGCGCGACGCCGTCGATCGCGCGCTGCAGACGGCGGCGGGGCGGCGCGACCCGCGTCCGGTCAAGGACGAAGCGGTCACCGAGCCGGGCACGCGCTACATCGACTTCCTGATCCCCGGCCTCATCGGCATGAACGTCATGTCGGGATCGATGTGGGGCATCGGCTGGGTCATCGTGAACATGCGCGTGCGCAAGCTGCTCAAGCGCCTGCTGGCGACGCCGATGCGCCGGCGCGATCTGCTCCTCGCGCAGTGCCTGGCGCGGTTGCTGGCGTTGCCGCTCGAGGTCGCGACGATCGTGGTGTTCGCGCGCCTGGCTTTTCACGTCACGCTCGCCGGGTCGCTGTTCGCGCTGGGCGTGGTGGCCGTGACCGGCGCGCTGTCGTTCGCCGCGATCGCGGTGCTGGTCTCGAGCCGCGCCGAGAACACGCAGACGGTGTCCGGCCTGATGAACGTGGTCATGATGCCGATGTTCGTCCTGTCGGGCGTCTTCTTCTCGTCGGCGCATTTTCCGGAGCTGATGCAGCCGCTGATCTCCGTCCTGCCGCTGACGGCGCTCAACGATGCGCTGCGGGCGGTGATGATCGACGGCGCGTCGCTGGCGGGGGTGGCGCGGCCGCTGGGCGTGCTGGCGGGGTGGGGGATTGCCTGCTTCGCCGCCGGTGTGCGCATCTTTCGCTGGGCGTGATGCTGAATGCCGTCGTAAGCGGCGCGCGGTCGTTATCGCGTTATAGTGGAGCCATCCGATGACCATGAGCGAAACCGCACGCGACCCCGCCCGGGCGGGGATCGGGCTTCCCCTCGACGCCGACGTCCTGCGGCTGTGTCACAAGTTGCGCGAGGTTGGCCGCGAGCTCGACCAGCGCTACCTGGACAAATCCGAGCTGGTGCGGATGCTCCTCATCACGCTCGTCGCCGGCGAGCACATGCTGATCGTCGGTCCGCCCGGCACCGCCAAGTCGGCGCTGGTGCGCCACCTGGCGCGGCTCATCGACGCGCGCTACTTCGAGTATCTGCTCACGCGGTTCTCCGAGCCCAACGAGATCTTCGGCCCGGTCGACATCAAGGCGTTCCGCGAGGGCAGCTACGTCCGGCGCGTCGAGGCGATGCTGCCCGAGGCGGAGATCGTCTTCCTCGACGAGATCTTCAAGTCGAACTCCGCCATCTTGAACTCGCTGCTCAGCATCCTCAACGAGCGGCAGTTCTTCACCGGCAGCGCCAGCATCAAGGTGCCGCTGTGCTCGCTCTACGGCGCGACCAACGAGGTGCCCAACGACGACGCGCTGGGAGCGATCTTCGACCGCTTCCTCGTGCGCACGCTGTCGGAGAACCTCGACAGCTTTCACTTTCACGGTCTGGTCGAGCGCGGCATCCGCGGCGAGATCGCCGAGATCGGGGGCGGCGGCATCCTGCAGGCCAAGCCGCTGGTGTCGCTGGCCGACATCCGCAAGCTGCAGGCGCGCCTCGGTCAGTTCCTGCAGTTCCCCGAGGAGTTCCTCGCGCGCTACAAGGGCTTCATCTTCCAGATCCGCTCCGAGGGCGTGAGCGTCAGCGACCGCCGCGTGGTCAAGCTGCTGAAGCTCTTCGCGGCGAGCGCGGTCCTCGACGGGCGGACGTCCGCCAACGACGGCGACTTCTTCATCCTCAAGCACGTCTGGAACAGCGTCGACCAGATCGCGCTGCTCGAGGACATCGTCGGGCCGACGCTGGAAAAGCACCACCGCGAGCACCCCGAGGACCGCCGCACCGGCGCGACCGCCACCGACCTCGACGGCATCCTCGCCGAGCTGGGCGTGATCCGCGGGATCCTGCTCGGCGGCGAGCCGCTGTCCGACGTGCAGCTCTTCTCGCAGCTGCGCAACCTGCAGGAGATCCGCGCGGCGCTGCAGGCGCTGGGCACCGACACCGCGAAGCAGATGGCCGGCGAGGTCGACAAGCTGCTCGAGGGTGTGTTCGAGTCGTCGAAGTGGAGCGGATGAGCCGGCCGCGCGCGATGGCGCGCGCACGTCCCGGGCAGCGGCACGCCGCGCCCGCGCGTGACGCCGCCGACGACGACGAGCAGCCTTCCGCGCGCGTGGCGCCGCCGCGGCAGCGCCGCGCGTTCTCGACGATCGGCGGTCCGATCGAGCTCGGCGGCGACGCCAAGGAAGCGCGGCTGCTCGGCAAGATGCTCGCGGTCGATCCCGGGCTGGCGCGCGCGCTGACCCACGGGTTTCACAGCTACGCCGGGCGCATGCACCCCTCGATCGCGCGCGGCGCGCTCACGGCGTGGAGCCGGCCGGGCGAGCTGATCGTCGATCCGTTCTGCGGCAGCGGCACCGTGCTGGTCGAGGCCATGGGGCTCGGCCGGCGCGCGATCGGCGTCGACGCGAGCCCGCTGGGCATCGCGATCGCGCGAGCGCGTTCGACCACGCTGGGCGAGGCCGGCCGCGAGCGGTTGCGCGCGGAGGCGGCGCGCATCGCCGAGGAGTCGGGCGACAACGCGCGCAAGCGCCGCCGCCCCGAGAGCCCGCCGTGGGCCAAGCGGGAGTTCGAGCGATTTCACGCCCACGTCGCGCTCGAGATGCTGGGGTTGCGCGCGCTGGTCATGGACACGCGCGACGACGACGTCGGGCACGCGTTGCGCCTGTGCTTTTCGTCGATCCTGGTCAAGGTGATGAAGGCCGGCCCGGAGGCGCCGCGCGACGGCGCCGAGAAGCGCATCGGCCGCGGTATCCCGTCGCGTCTGTTCACCGATCGCGCCGACGAGCTGGCGCGCGGCCTGGCGGCGCTGGAGCGGCGCGTGCCGGCGGGGACGCCGGCGCCGGAGCTCCACCTCGGCGACGCGCGCGATCTCGGGTTCGTCGCTGACGCCTCGGTCGCGCTGGTGGTGTCGTCGCCGCCCTACGCCGGCACGTACGACTACGCCGCCCAGCACGACGTGCGCTTCACCTGGCTCGAGCTGCCGCGCCGGACGTTCCGCGAGACGCAGATCGGCGCGCGCGCCACCGGCCTCGGCGCCGACACACGTGCCTGGCGCGACAGCCAGCGCCGCTGGATCGGCGAGATCGCGCGCGTGCTCGCGCCCGGCGGCCAAGCCATGCTGGTGGTTGGCGACGGCGTCGTCGGCGGCGCGGCCGAGGACGCGCCCGACGCGGTCGCGCGCGCGTCGCACCCGCTGGGCCTGGAGCCGATCGCGCGCGCATCGCAGGCGCGTCCCATCATCGACAACCGGTTGCAGGCGATCTTCGGGGACCGCCCGCGGCGCGAGCATTTGCTGCTGCTGCGCAAACAGCGGTAGCCGTCCGAGGCGCTACTTCAGCGTCGGGAAATCCTCGCGGTTGGCCAGCTCGTGGCCCACGAGCAGGTCGATGACCGCCGTCACCGCGGTCTCGAGGCGCGCGATGCGCGCGTCGATGCTCACGGGGGTGCGCGTGGTCTCGCGCGGCGTCTGGGGCGCGCCGGGCGTCGCATAGGCGCGATCCAGCGCGCGCTCGATCGCCGCCGGCGACGCCAGCAGGAACTTGGCGTCGCAGTGACAGGTGATGCGAATGTGATCCAGCACCTCCTCGCGCGTGGGATCGGCGGTCGCCACCAGCAGCGTGCGCGCGTCCATGCGAAAGGGGACGATCATGTTGGCGCGCGCGTACTCGGGCTGCACCTTCTTCACGGCGTCGTCGTGCAGCGACAGCCCGTCGAGATCGATGATCGCGACGTCGAGCTGCTGGCTGAGCACGCTTATGAGCTCCGTCTCCGCCAGAATCCCGCTGCGTACGAGATAGCTGCCAAGGGGCATGCCGGTGCCGCGCTGGGCGCGCAGCGCCGCCAGCACCTGCTCCTCGCTGACCAGCCCGGCGGTGACCAGCAGCTCACCTAGCATCATCTTGGCCATACGCCCATGTTACCATCACCATCTCGAGATGTCGGACGTGCAGCTCGCGACGCTGAAGCCGTTACCGATCAAAGGGGTGCGCATGGTGTGGCCTCGGCTGGTCGCATACCGGCTCGATCGGCTGGCCGTGCTCGAGGGGCGGGACCTTTTGATGTCGTTCTCGCTCGACGACGATCGCCCGCGCGTGCGCGAGGTGCGGCCGCTCGGCTACAAGCCGCAGACCATGCGCCTGTCGGCCAGCCGCCGCTATCTTTTGATCGGCAATGAGGCCGGCAACTGGTACGAGGTGCGCGACGCGGACAAGCTCGAGCCGCTGGCGCACGTGGCGCGACCCGAACGCTTCTCGTGCGCGTTCGGCACCCTCGACGGCGCCGACGTCCTCATCAGCGCGCCGCGCCCGGGGATCATCGATCTCCTCGATCTGCCCGACGGCAAGCTGCTCACGCGCGTGCGGCGCGAAGCCGGGCGCGCGTTCGTGTCGGCGAGCGTGGTCGCCGTCGGGGAAGGCGATCGCGTCGGGCTGCTGGGCCACGCGTTCATGTCGCCGTACTGGGCGCACTTCCTGGTCGACACCGCGACGTTGAAGGCGGGCGGCGTGAAGATGAACGACCTTCTCGATCAGGCGGCGGCCGCGCGCGGCAGCGCCGACCTGGCCATCGGTCCGTGCGGCTGGGACGACGTCCTGGTGTACGAGGGCACGAGCGGCCCCAACCCCGGCAGCGAACGCCGCGCGCTGACCGTGCGCCGCATCGCGGGCGGCCAGATCGTCGAGCAGGTCCCCTGCGATCGCGTGCTCGGCGTCCGCAACCAGATGATGGGCACCGCGCTGGCGGTCGCCGTCGGATTCGACGATGGCGTGCTGCTGTTGCCGCGCAAGGATCTCCAGGCGGACTCGCAGTACCTGGGCGCGAAGGCGCTTTCGTTCGATCCCGACGCCGGCCGCCTGGCGCGCGTCACGCCCGAGTGTCAGGTCGAGCTGATCGAGCTCGCGCGCGTCTAACCGTTTTCCGGGATTGGCGCCCGCGCCCGAACGCAACCGGCGTCACGCGATCAAGTTGTGGCTTGAGTGTGCCTGGTCATTCGTGAGACCACAGCCCTCCCTTCAACCAGGAGCTGACCCATGACGCGATCCCGATCCGGCCTTGGAATATCATCGATCCTTGTCGCAAGCTGTCTGCTCTCAGGTCTGCTCTTCTCCATGCCTGCGCACGCCAACCCGCCGGTGGGCACGATCTCCACGTTCGGACCGCCGCTGGCCGGGACCGTATGCGCCAACCCGGAGGGGCTCGCCATCGACTTGCAGGGAAACGTCTACACTGCCTCTGACATCGACGGCGCCACCACGGGGACCATCTGCGTGTTCAGCGCCGCGGGCGCGCTGACCCGCACGATCGCGATCCCGGCTGGCCCGGCGGGCGTTGCGCCGCTGGTCGGCATGCTCTTCGAGGAGCCCCATACGTTGTTCGTCGTCGACACGGCCGACGGCAACGCGCCCAACGGGCGCCTCCTGAGCGTCAACACGCAGACCAATGCCGTCACCGTCCTGGCCAGCGGCTTCGCGTTCCCGAACTCGATCGCCGAAGACTCGCTGGGAAACCTCTACGTCTCCGACTCCGCGCTCGGAACGATCAACCGGATCTCACAGAACGGGAGCCACAACGTTCTGTGGGCGACGAGCCCGCTGTTTCAAACCACGGGCTTTCCCCCGGTCGGCATCAACGATCTGGCGTTCGATCGCACGTCGATGAGCCTCTTCGCGACGAACACCGGTGACAGCCGCGTCCTGCGCATCCCGCTGCTGGCGAACGGCAACGCCGGCGCCGTGCAGATCTTCGCCGACGGCGCGACGATCGACGCCAACCAGCACACCACCGATGCCCTGCACGGCGCGGACGGACTGGCCCTGGACGTCCTGGGCAACCTCTACATCGCCGCCAACCAGGTCGGAGAGATCCAGGTCCTGTCCCCGTCGGGCCACTTGATCGCGCGCTACTCCGGGACGGGAGCGGCGACGCTGGATTTTCCCGCGTCGCTGGTCTTCAAGGGATCGCAGCTCTATCTGACCAACGCGTCGCTCTTCGACGACGGGGTCAATTCGCGCGTCCTGGTGCTGCAGGCCGCTTTCCCGGGGTGGCCACTCAACTGACGCAGGCGCGGCGGCGTCGCAGTCAGGCGTGGAAGCCGCTCCCGGGCTCGGGCAGGATCACGATGATCGCGTAGCGCCCGGGCGCGGTGGTGCGCATCAGCGCGACGCCGGCCGCGACGCCGAGGGTGCGGCCGCTGAGCATCCGCGGGGGCCATTCCAGGTTGTGGAGGTCGTCGGCCACGAACCACCACACCCAGACGCGGTGGCCGAAACGATCCAGCGCCTTTCTCCAGACTTGCTTGGTGACGGCTCCGGGCAGCGCACCGCCGGCCAACTGCTCGGCACCTTCTTGCGCGATCGGCTCCAGCGTCTGGACCCACGTCGGTGGCCGCAGGTTGCGCCGGGCTCGCGCCTGCTCGAGCCCGGCGAGGATCGCTTCCTCGTCGGGGTTGGTCGGGCGAACGCCACCGCGCGGGCCACCCGGCGTGGCGCACGCCGAGGCGAGAACGAGACCCAGAACGAGCAGGGCCGATCCGGTTCGACGTCGTTCATGGAGGTTCTCCGTCTCGGTCTCGGTCCTGGCCTGTGTTGTGGTCATGGGTTCGTCTCGGTGCTGGCTCCCGCGGCGCCGTGGACGCGGCAGTCCGCCAGCGTGCGGGCCGCGTCGATCCAGGCGCGCCTCTGGTCCGTGGTCTTGATGTGCTCGTTCAGGTCGCGCGCCACGGATCCGCAGCGCGCGTCGTGGGTCATGGCCGCGACGTAACCATATGCGAAGCGGGGCTCGTCGGCGACGAAGGGCAACCCCGCCTCGTAGAGGCGGCTCGCCTCGTCCCAGTGGCCGAATTCGAGCGCATCGCCGGCGCGCGCGAGCAGCACCTTGGGGTCGCCGGGATTCAGCGCCGCCGCACGAGCCAGCGCCTCGCGCTGCTCGGCGTCGTGGCGTTCCGTATCCTGCACGCCCCCGGGGTCATGCGTGCGCTCGTGCGCGAGCGCTCGCGCCAGGACGATCCACGCCACCCAGCTCTGCTCTCGGCCATGCAGCGCCGGGCGAACCCGGTCGACCGACGGGGGTGATCCCATCTTCCACTCGACCTGCAGCGCGTCCAGCTGGGTCGGGTCGCGTTCCAGCGCCCCGCGCGCCGCCGCCAGAGCGTGTGCGCGATGCCAGTCAGCGCGCTCCGATTGGGCTGCGTTGCCCACCGTGTGCAGCAGGGCCAGCGTCGTCAGCGTGTCGGCCGCGGTCATGGGCATGCTCGTGAACGTCTCCTCGGGCGGCCGCCACCGCGTGCGCCGCCCCGCCTCGTAGCGACGCTGTTGGTAGTATCCCGTGATCCAGACATCGGCGCCGGCGCGGAACTGCGGCGACGTCGCGCGCGTCCAGGCCTCGCCCCCGCTGGCACCGGCGAGGAGCTCCTTGTCGAGCCGGGTGAACACTGGCACGGCGTCGTTGACGAGGGCGTGGGTGAGCAGCCAGGCGCTGGCATAGAAGGACGCGCGGGTCTCGTCCTTCCGGGCGTCGTCCTCCATGGCGGAATCGAACGATCCGTCCACGAGCTTCTCGACGGGCAGCAGCGGCCCCTTCTCGCGCAGGTCGTGGACGCGGCTCAGGGTCGCGCGCCCGAACATGAGCTGCCCGTTCGCGGCGTCGTACGCCAGGGTCTCGAAGTAGGTGGCCATCCCTTCGGCGAACCAGCGCGGCAGCGACCGGCGATAGGCGATGCGCATGACATAGTGCACGAGCTCGTGACGAGCGATCGCGTCGTCGATACCGTGTGCTCCGGGTCCCAGCACCAGGAGTGGCTGGTAGATGAGGTCGAAGTCGTAGCTGCCGATGTCGCAGGGCCGGAGGTAGCGCTGGGTCTCCTCGGGTGACGCCAGCGCGATCACCGGGATCTTCACCGCGGGGGGCGTCACCGGAAAGGCGATCGACGTCAGCGCGGCGAAGTAGTCTTCGAGCTCGCGCAGTGTGTGCTCGCCGAGGCGCGCATCGAGGTCGGTCGACAGCGCGAAGTGCGTCGACTCGAACCGGTGCCAGCGTGCCACTTCCGCCGCGTCGGGAACGCGCGGGACCTCGTCGCGCTCGCGCGTCAGGCGCTCGGCGAACGCCTGACGCTCGCTGGCGCAGTACTCGGCGGCCGACGGATGCTTTCGGGTCGCGGCCCGGCCGGCGCAGGCGCCGAGCGCCGCAGCGACGAGGGCAGCGCACACCAGGCCCGGCGGCCGTTCGCGGCGCCGGGGCTCCTGCCCTCGCTGCTCATCCAACCTGCCCACAGTGCGCACCTACGTTCGCACAAAAGGCGCCGGCGGGGGAGCCGGCCGGGGTCACGCTCGCTTACCGACTTGGGCTCTCGAGGATCTCCGGCTACGCTATTTGGATGGCCCCCGAGACGGACCTCGCCGAGAACGAGCTCCGGCGGCAGCTGGCCACGCTGGCGCTCTCGCACGTGCACCCGGCGGGCGCCATGGAGGCGATCGCGGCGGCGTCCTGGTGGAACATGCTGGCGCGCCTCGGGCTGCGCGTGCCGCTGGTCGTGGTGCACGACTTCGGGCTCTTGCTGTCGCGAAACCGCGAGGGGAGCCGGCGCGAGGTCGCGCGATCGAGCGCCACGCCCGCGCTGGCGCGTTACCGCGGGCTGCTCGCCGGGCTGGCGTCGTCGGAGGTGATCCAGGACCTGGGCACGGCGCCGCTGCGCGACGAGACCGTGGCGGTGATCCTGGCGCGGCTGCTCTCCGACGTCTACCTGCGCTGGACGGGGCGGCCGCGCACGTCGGTCGACATCCACGAGCTGCCGATGAGCTCGCCGGCGTACGACGGCGACCGCGCCGCGCAGGCGCGCGAGCTGGACCCGGCCTGGAGCCAGCCGTTCATCCAGCGCCTGGTCGAGCACGAGCGCGCGGTGCTGGCGCGCCTCGACCAGATCGACGCCGGTGTGCTGCGGCTGCTCGGGCTGTTCTCGTTCCAGGCCGGCGTGTCGGACCTGGCCGATCTCTATCAGGTGGTCAGCACGTCGGGCGCGGCCGACATCGTCGACTTCTCGCTCCAGCTCTTGCCGTCGCTGCTCGAGACCAAGCGCCGGCCGGCGGCGCAGCGTTTCTCCATCGACGGCTACGCGTCGGTCGAGCGGCGCGGCAACCTCGACGCGCTTGCTGCCCGGCGAGCTGGCGCACGACGACGAGATCTTCGCGCAGAAGGCGCTGTCCGACGACCTGCTCTACTACGGCCACGAGCGCCAGCACGAGACGGGCCGCAAGCTGCACTACATGCTGATCGACGCCAGCGCGTCGATGCGCGGCGCGCGCCAGGTCTTCGCGCGCGGGCTTGCGCTGGCGCTGTCGAAGAAGTTCTCGCTGCTGGGCGGCGAGGTCTGGGTGCGCTTCTTCGACAGCCGCCTGCACGAGCGCCTCGACGTCGGCACGTCGGCGCGGCGAGAGCTGCCGCGCCTGCTGTCGCTTCCGCTCGGAGCGCGGCCGCAACTACGCGCGCGTCTTCGCCGAGCTGGCGTCGGAGGTTGGCCGCCTGCGCCGCGAGCAGGGGCGCGACATCGCGCTCACGTTCATCACGCACGCCGAGTGCCACATCCCGACCGCGACGGTCGAGGCGCTGGCGCGCGACGCGTATCTCTACGGCATCTTCATCCTGCCGTCGAAGCCGATCGACCTCGAGTACCTGACCAAGCTGAACCGCTTCCAGGTCGTGACCGCCGAATCGCTGTCGCGCGCCGCGGAGAAACGGCGGCGCGCGCTGGAGATCGTCGAGGACGTCGCCAGTGGATAGGCGCGCGAAGCGACGCCGTGATGGCGCAGGGGTGCGGAGGCGCAGCCGGGTGAGGCGCGACCACTAGTGGCCACGCGCGACGAGATCGACACCAAGGATCGCGCCGACCGGGCGCTGCGCGCGGGGCGCGCGCGCGAGGCGCTGGGTCTTTACGCCACGCTGCTGGCCAAGGTGTCGGTGTTCGAGCCGGGGCTCTACGAGAGCTGGCTCGAGGGGGCGCTGGCCGCGTACCAGGTGCTGGGCCGCAACCGCGAGGCGGGCTACGTGCTGCTGGGGCTGCGCCGTTTCGCCGAAGCCCAGCGGCTGTTTCCCGTCGAGGAGCGGCCGCTCGAGTGGGCCCTGTGCGCATCGCGCCAGGGGCGGCACGGAGAGGCGGCGCGCGTGCTGGCCGAGGCCGGACATCCGGCGCTGGCGGCGGTCGAGCTCGAGACCGCGGGCGCGCACACGGCGGCGCGCCTGGAGTGGGAGCGCGTGGTGCGCGACCCGCGCCTGGCGGGTGTGCCGTACGAGACGGCGCTGGCGCACTTCAACCTCGGCGAGGCGCTGCTGCGCACCAACGACCGCGCCGGCGCCGATCGCGAGCTCACGGTGACGCAGCGGCTGCTCGAGCTCCTGGCCGACGACTTCGAGAGCCGCGGCGAGCGCGAGCGCGCGTTCGACTGCTACAGCATCCTTCTGCGCCTGGGCAAGGACACTGGCTCGTTCGAGAACGTCGCCGAGGGCTACCTGAACGGGATCCGGATCCTCGCCAGCGACGACCAGAAGTTCTACGTGCTGCAGTACTACGACGACTTCCTGGCGTACGCCGTCGAGCAGCACGAGTGGTACGCGGCGGCGCAGCTCGCGCGCGAGGCGGCTGATTACAGCGTCAAGGCGGGGCTGGTCTACGATCGTCACTACCTCGGCCGCGCGGCCGAGCTGTGGGCCGAGGCAGCGCGCCACAACGAGACGGCGGGCGGCCCGACCGACCTGTCCGAGAACGCGCTCCACGCCGGGATCGACGCCGCGAGCGCGCTCGGCGACCTGCCGCTGTGCGGACGGCTCTACGCGGCGCTGGCTGCGCTGCCGCTGTCGGCGAAGAAGCGCACGCGCTATCGCGCGCTGGCGGCGCGCTACGCCGGCCCGGTGATCGAGATGCCGCCCGCGGTCCCGTTCCCCGAGTACCTGCGCCGTCCCGGCGCCTACCAGGACATCTGGCGCCAGGATCTGGTCGAGTGGGAGCTCGACGGCGATCCGCTCGGCGTGCTCGCGCGGCTGGTCGTCGAGCGTACGGACCACGTGCGCTTCTCGCGGCTGGCCCTGCGTGCGCTGCTCCTGTGCAGCGCGCCGGGGTTCTCGCGCGACGACCCGCGCGCCGCGGCCGATCTGGCGCTGGCGCTGGGGCGTATCCAGGTTTACGAGGTGCTGCGCCCGCTGGAACGTCTCTTCGAGCACGCGTCGCCGCAGGTGCGCGCCGCGGTGATGGGCGGCGTGGGCCAGGTCTACTGCAAGCGCAGCTTCAGCCTGGTGCGCAAGGGTCTGGCCGACGCGGCGGCGCCGGTGCACATCGAGGCGCTGCGCGCGCTGCGCGGCCTGCGCTTCCGCGACGGCTACGATCCGCTGACCCAGATCTTCCGCGACTTCTCCGACGAGAACATCCGCATCGCCGCGCTCGAGACCATCGGCGAGCTCGGGTCGCTCGAGGCCGGGCTGTTCCTGCTCGATACGCTCCGTCACGAGACCGGCGCGCTGCGCACCGCCGCGCAGAAGTGCCTGGCCAACTTCTCGGGCGACGACATCACCGCGACGGTGCGCCAGTACCTGGATCTGGAGGTCGGCGAGAACCGGGACGCGCTCCAGCGTGTGCTGCGCTCGCTGAGCGCGGGGCCCTAGCGAGACGCCATGCCGGCGAAGTCGAAGGTGAAATCGAAGTCGAATTCGCTCGATCGGATCTACGCCGTGGTGGCGCGGATCCCCAAGGGGCGGGTGGCGACCTACGGCCAGGTGGCCGAGGTCGCGGGGCTGCCGCGGCGGGCGCGGCTGGTCGGCCGCGCGCTGCGCGAGCTCGACGCGGACAGCGACGTCCCCTGGCATCGCGTGGTCAACGCCAAGGGAACGATCAGCCTGCGCGGCGATCTCCTCGACCACGAGGGATTACAGGAGGAGCTGCTGCGGCGCGAAGGCGTCGACTTCGACGGCCGCGCGATCTCGCTCGGCCGATACGGCTGGCAGGCGAATGGACGCGCAAAGAGCCGCGCGATTCGCTCGACGGTGCGGAAGGCGTCGATCGCGGTCAAACGAATCTACGATCCACCTTCGGAGAGCGACGGCACGCGCTTGCTGGTCGATCGCCTGTGGCCGCGCGGAATCGCTAAGGCGAAAGCGCGCGTCGATGCCTGGGTCAAGGACGTCGGCCCCAGTACGGCGTTGCGCACCTGGTTCGGTCACGATCCCGCGCGCTGGGTCGAGTTCCAGCGCCGCTATCACCGTGAGCTCGACGCCACCGGCGCGGCCAAGAAGATCGCCGACCTGGCGCGCCGAGGTCCGCTCACGCTGGTCTTCGCGGCGAAGGACCCCGACCACAACAACGCCGTGGCGCTCCGGAGCTACCTCGCACGGAAGGTGAAGTAGCAGCGGGCGGCAGGCCTTGCGAGGCCGAGCCTTGTCGCCTCTCCCTCTTCCGGTCCGGGCTCTACTTCTTCCGGTACCGCCGGACGGCCCACACCGCCAGGCCGACAATGAGCACCACCGGCGCGATCGCCCAGGGATCCTTCTTGGCGACGAGGTTGCCCGCGAGCCAGAAGACCACGAACAACCCAGCCATCGCGACCACGAGCCAGCGCAACCGTCGCTCCGAGCTCGCGAGCTTTTGTTGCGACTCGTGGCGCACGCGCTCGAGCTCGGCGCGCACCCAGGCGACGTCGATCGGCTCACCGCGTTTCTGGCGCTCGATCTGTTCCTCGAGATAGGCGTGGCGATCTCGAGCCGTCTCGTCCGACATCCCTTGATGATAGCGCGGTGGTTCTCGCGGCGCTTCGGCTCAAAGCTCCGCCGCGCGGGCCCAGTCGGCGGCGATGGTGGCGGCGACGCGACCCGCCATCGCCGCGTCGTCGAGCCGCAGCCCGAATTCGCGGTTCTGGTCGAGCGAGGCGGCGGTCAGGTTGATCGAACCGACGTAGAACCGCGCGTCGTCGGCGACGATGGCCTTGCCGTGCACGGTCGGGGTCGCCAGCGTGCGAACCGAGGCGCCGCCCGTCGAGAGCGCCCGCGCCGCGGCGTCGGTGCCCGCCGACCGGTTCGCGCCCGGCAGGACCACGCTGACCGCCACGCCGCGCGCGGCCGCCGCCAGCAGCGCATCGACCGTCGCGCCGTCGGACAGCTCCTCGATCTCGATCGCGATCGACCGGCGCGCGCCGCCGATCAGGTCGGCCAGGCGGGCGCGGGCGTTGGCGGGCGAGGCCAGCAGCCGGCCCTGCGGCGCCGGCGCGGGCGCCAAGGCCGCGACCCGATCGGCTGCGAAGATCGCCGCGGCGTCGCCGACGTCGCGCGCGTCGCTGTCGGCGATCGCGTACTCGCGGTTGGAGGTCAGCCCCGCGTGGGTCAGGTTGAGGCTCATCACCAGCGCGCGGTTCCCGTCGGCGAGGATGAGCTTGGCGTGCGTGAGCGCGAAGCGCGGGCTGGCCCACGTCAGGTCGACGCCGGCCGCCGCCAAGCGATCCCACGCCGGTTGATTTGCGCCGTCGGCGCCGAAGGGATGCGGCTCGAGGATCACCTGCACGCTGCGGCCCTGGGCACGCGCGTCCGCCAGCGCCTGGATCGCGTCGTCGTCGGTGAGCAGGTACATCTCCATCGCGATGGAGCGCTGCGCGCCGCGGATGAACGACAGCACGGGCGCGGCGCCCGCGTCCGGTTCGAGCAGCAACGTCGCATTGCCGGGGGCTGGCGGTGCCGCGGACCGCGAAGAGTCCGCCGGCGCCGGGACGCATCCGCCCGCGAACGCGAGCCACGCCGCCCAGAGGAACAGCTTCGGTCTGCGAGACCACGCGGGATCAAGAGAAGGGGAGGGCACCCTCTCTTATCGTCGCGGGCGCGCGCCGGTTGCGGCGCGGTGAAGAATTGTCGACGTCCGCGTCACGCGGCGGCGCCGGTTCACTGGAGCGTGAAGGTCGAGACGCGGCTGCCGAGCGCGTTGGACATGCGGATCGTCAGCCGGGTCGCCGTCGCGGTGAAGCCGACATTGGTGACGACGTTGGCCACGGCCGGGCAGGTCTCGGTCTCCGTGAGCGTGGTGTGGCTGCCGCCGGTCGCGGCGACGGTGAAGTTGCGACGCGTGGCCAGGCCGGTCGTCGCGTCGGTCGTGATCGATTGCACCGTTTGCACCGTGCCCGCCGAGACCACCAGCGTCTCGCTGAGCACGCTGGAGTCGCAGTTGCCGAAGAAGTGGCTCTCGGTGAGCACGTAGGTCCCGTCGGTGATGGTCCCCCCGGTCGCCGCGGGCGGCGCGCCCGGATCGCAGCTCGTGGTCACCGGATCGGCGAGCTGGTCGATCGCATTGCACGCGCCGCCGTCGAGCGCGTCCGCTCCGCCGTCGTGCGCGGACGCGTCGCCCGCATCCGGCGCCGCGTCCGACCTGGCCGCCGTCGAGCCGCACCCCACGCCTCCCAGCAGGACCGCGACCAGCACCGCGCGCGTGGCTGTACGGGTCACTGCTTGGTGTAGACGGCAACGATCGTGGTCGTCCCGCTGGACGATAACAGCGTCATGGTGGTGACGCCCGCCGCGGTGGTGACGCTGAACGGGTACGTATTCATGTCGGTCGTCGGGCAGGTGCCAGTCTGGACGAAGCTGGCTCCCGAAACGACGTAGGTCGCGTTGACGCGCGACGGGCCCGTGATCGTGGAATCGGCCACTGTCTCGACGGTGTTCTCGGTGAGCACGACGGTCTGGGCGATCGCCGCCGGCGTGCACCCACCATATTCAGTGATCGCGCTCAGCACGTAGGTCCCCGGCACGATGGTTCCGCCCGTCGGGGCCGCGGGCATGCCGCCGTCGGGGGCGCAAACGATGGTCACCGAAGCGCCCGTCGTCAGCGTGTTGCAGGCGGCGCCATACGCGTCGCTGGCCGCGTCGCCCGCGCCGGAACCGCCGGAGCCACCAACCGCAGCGTCGCCGCTGGCGCCACCGCTCCCGCGCGCATCGGCCCCTCCGTCGGTGGTCGCAGCACTACCGCCGCCGCCGGCGACGTCACCCGCGGCATCGCCGTGCGCGTTGCCGCCCGCGCCGCCGGTCCCGGCGACCCCATGACTCGACGAATGACAGCCGGCCGCGACGAACGCGATCGCGCCCAGCGCCGCGGCGGCCACCGTGACCCGGCCCCGTGACGCGGTTTCCAGCCCCGCAACGCATGCTCGCAACATGGGGCGATACTACCTGCGGCGCGCCCGCCGCGCGCGTGATTCACGATGCCCGCGCCCGGGAATTCAGGCCCCGATCGGGAGGGGATGGGAACCCTCTCAGGGTTCCCATCTCTCGATCAGCCCCGCGGCGCCCATGCCGCCGCCCACGCACATGCTGATGACGGCGTAACGGCCTTTCCGGCGCTCCAGCTCGTGCAGCGCGGTGGCGATCTGGCGCGCGCCGGTGGCGCCCAGCGGGTGGCCGAGCGCGATCGCGCCGCCGTTGACGTTGACCCGGTCCTCGGGCAGCCCGAGCTCGCGCACGCAATACAGCGCCTGCGACGCGAACGCCTCGTTGACCTCGAAGATGTCGATGTCCTTGATGGCAAGGCCCGTGCGCGCCATCAGCTTGCGGATCGCGGGCACCGGCCCGATGCCCATGATCGCCGGCGGCACGCCCGCGACCGCGAACGCGCGGAAGAACGCGCGCGGTGTCTTGCCCAGCTCGTGCGCCTTGTCGGCGCCCATCAGCACCACCGCCGCGGCGCCGTCGTTGAGCGGCGACGAGTTGCCCGCGGTCACGCTGCCGGTCGGGTCGAACGCCGGCCTCAGCGCCGCCAGCTTCTCCAGCGACGTGTCGGCGCGCGGGCCGTCGTCACGATCGACGGTGACGCTGCGCCAGGAGCCGTCCTCGAAGACGCGCGTCGGGATGGGCAGGACCTCGTCCTTGAACTTGCCGGCCGCCCAGGCGGCGACCGCGCGCTGGTGGCTGCGCAACGCGAACGCGTCCTGGTCGGCGCGGCTGACCTCGAAGCGGCGCGCGACGTTCTCCGCGGTGTTGCCCATCGGGATGTACGCGTCGGGCATGGTCTCGACCAGCGTCGGGTTCAGCGAAACCTTGTTGCCGCCCATCGGGATCATCGACATCGACTCGACGCCGCCGGCGACACCGGCGTCGATCGCGCCCGCGGCGATGCGGTCGGCGACGATCGCCGCCGCCTGCAGCCCCGACGAGCAGAAGCGGTTGATGGTCATCGCCGGCGTCTCGTCGGGCAGCCCGGCGAGAAAGCCGATGTTGCGCGCGATGTTCAGCCCCTGTTCGCTCTCGGGTGACGCGCACCCCATGACCAGGTCTTCCATCGCCGCCGGCTCGACGCCGGCGCGGCGCAGCGACTCCTTGACCACGGCCGCGCCCAGGTCGTCGGGGCGGGTGTTGCGAAGGCTGCCCTTGGGGGCGCGCCCGATCGGGGTCCGCACGGCCGAGAGAATGGCGACATCGCGCATGGTTCAGTTCCTCAGGGGCTTGCTGGTGGTCAGCATGTGTTGGATGCGCTCGCGGGTCTTTGGTTCCCCGCACAGCGACAGGAAGTTCTCACGCTCGAGGTCGAGGATCGTCTGCTCGCTCACCGCGGCGCCCGCCGGCACGCTGCCGCCGCCGAGCACGCGCGCCAGCGCGTTGCCGATCTTCGCGTCGTGCTCGCTGATCTGGTGCGCGCCGACGAGGTTCTTCATGGTGAGCTGGATCGTCGCCGCGCCCGACTCGCCGATGACGCGGATGCGCCGGGGCGGCGGCGGTCGATAGCCGGCGCGCGCCAGGCCCAGCGCCACCTGCTTGGCGTCGCCGAGCAGCGTCTCGCGCGACATCGACGTCGTCGCGGCGGCCGGCAAGTAACCCATGTCGCGCGCTTCCTCGGCGCTGGTCGACACGCGCGCGCGCGCCAGCATCTCGAACGGCACGCGCACCAGCGACAGCAGGTCGAAGTAGGGATCGTCGGACGCCTTGGCGGCGGCGCGCGCCGCCAGCTCCATGCAGCCGCCGCCGGCCGGGATCAGGCCGACGCCGACCTCGACGCAGCCGACGTAGAGCTCGGTCGAGGCGCGGATCGACTGACAGCCGAGCACGACCTCGGCGCCGCCGCCCAGCGCCAGCCCGAACGGCGCGCCGACGACCGGCACACGCGCGTAGCGCATGCGCTGGCAGGCGTTCTGGAACTGCTCGAGCATCTGGTTGATGCCGGCCATGTCGTTCTGGCCGATCGCGACCATCAGCGCGAACAGGTTCGCGCCCGCCGAGAAGACCTCGGGCGCGTCGTTGCCGACGATCAGTCCGACGCCCTCGCGCTCGGCGCGGTCCACGGCCTTGAAGATCATCGACACGATGTCGGGATCGATGGCGTTCATCTTCGAATGGAACTCGAGGCAGAAGACCCCGTCGCCGATGTCGAGCAGCGACGCGCTGCCGTTGCGCTCCACCTCACCCTTGCCGTTTCCGGCGCCCGCGCGCACCACGTCCAGCGACAGCTCGCGCGCGTCGGTCGGCACGGGCGTGAAGCCACCGCGCATGCCGAGCTGGGCCAGCTTGCCGGGCGCTTCCTGCCGGTAGAACCGCATGCCTTCGCCCTGCGCGGCGATCTGCTGCTTGACCCAGCCGGGAACGGTGTAGCCCGCCGCCTCCATCTTCGCGGCGGTCTCCTTCACGCCGAGCGCGTCCCAGGTCTCGAACGGCCCGCGCTGCCAGCCGAAGCCCCAGCGCAGCGCGCGGTCGATCTCGACGACGTCGTCGGCGATCTCGCCCAGCCGGTTCGCCGAGTAGATCAGCGTCTCGTAGATCACCGTGCGCGCCAGCGTCGCCGCGCGGTCGTCGCCGGCCAGGATGCGGCGCATGCGCTCGTCGACGTCGTCGGCGCCGCGCGCGGCACCCAGCGACGGGAAGCGCGGCTTGGTCTGCGGCCCGTACTCGAGCGTCTTCAGATCGAGCTGCAGGATCTGGTCGCCGACCTTTTTGTAAAAGCCTTGCTTGGTCTTGCTGCCCAGCCACTTCTTCTCGACCAGCGTGCGCAAGACGGGCGGCGGATCGAACACGTCGCGCCGCTCGTCGCCGGGCAGCGCATCGAAGCAGTTGCGCGTGACGTGCATCAGCGTGTCCAGGCCGACGACGTCGGCGGTGCGGAACACCGCGCTCTTGGGCCGCCCGGTCGCCGGTCCGAAGATCGCGTCGACCTCCTCGACGGTGTAACCCGACTTCACCGCCTCCTGCAGCGTGCGCATCAGCGCGAAGGTGCCGATGCGGTTGGCGATGAAGTTGGGCGTGTCCTTGGCGCGCACCAGCCCCTTGCCCAGCAGGCGCCCGCACAGATCCTCGACGCGCGCCAGGGTCTCGGGTGCGGTGTCGGGGCCGGTCACGATCTCGCACAGGCGCAGGTAGCGCGGCGGATTGAAGAAGTGCGTGATGCAGAAGCGGCGGCGAAACTCGGCGCTGCGCCCCTCCATCAAATCCGCGATGCGCAGGCCCGAGGTGTTCGACGTGATCACTGCCGAGCCACCCATCTCGTCGATGCGGGCATAGAGCTGGCGCTTGATGGCCAGGTTCTCGATGATCGCCTCGATGACCACGTCGCTGGCGGCGACCGCGGCGGCGAGATCGTCCTCGAGGTTGCCCGTGGTCAGCAGCGTCTCGAAGCGCGGCGCGAAGAACGCCGCCGGCTTGCTCTTGCGCGCCGCCTCGAAGCCCGCGTCGGCGATCTTGTTGCGCGCGCGCCGATCGCCCGCGGGCGCGTCCTTGGGAACAATGTCCAGAAGCCGCGCCTTGATTCCGGAGTTGGCCAGGTGGGCCGCGATGGCGGCTCCCATGACGCCCGATCCGATGACGGTCACCTCGCTGATCGGCTTCTGTGCCATCGTGAAACAATAACCGAGATCGCGCGCGAGGGCGAACGCCTGAGGTTCTCCGCGGCGAATGCTATTTTGCACGACAACCAGGTCGATTGATGACCAGTCTTGCGGGTATGCCCCCAGCAGGTCTCCTCTAGATGGCTGACCGGCAGGTCACGCCCGCCGGTCGCTCCGCCGTCGACCGGCGCGATGAGCCCTTTCGTCTCCTGATCGAGAGTGTGAAGGACTACGCCATCTTCATCCTGGATCCTGGCGGGCACGTGCTCACCTGGAACCCGGGCGCGGAGCGCATCAAGGGGTATCGGGCCGAGGAGATCATCGGAAAGCACTTCTCGGTCTTCTATCCACCCGAGGACATCGCCGCCGGGAAGACCGAGCGCGAGCTCGAGATCGCCCTGCGCGACGGCCGCTTCGAGGAGGAGGGCTGGCGCGTCCGCAAGGACGGCTCGCGCATGTGGGCCAACGTGACCATCACCGCGCTTCGCAACGCCGAGGGCACGCTGATCGGCTTCGCAAAGGTCACACGAGATCTGACCACGCGCCGCGTGGCCGAGGATGAGACGCGGCTCTTCCGCCTGCTCGTCGAGAGCGTGAAGGACTATGCCATCTTCATCCTCGACCCCGGCGGGCGCGTGAAGACCTGGAACCCGGGCGCGGAGCGCATCAAGGGCTACAAGGCCGAGGAGATCATCGGAAAGCACTTCTCGATCTTCTATCCCCCCGAGGACAATGCCGCCGGCAAGACCGAGCGCGAGCTCGAGATCGCGATCCGCGAGGAGCGCTTCGAGGAAGAGGGCTGGCGCCTGCGCAAGGACGGCTCGCGCATGTGGGCCAACGTGACCATCACAGCGCTACGCAACCCCGAGGGCGTTCTCATCGGCTTCGCGAAGGTGACCCGGGACCTCACGGTTCGCCGAGAAGCCGAAGAGAACCGGCGTGCGCTCGCGGTCGAGAGGGCGGCGCTCGCGGAGAAGGCGCGGACTCAGGAGTTTCAGGAGCGCTTCCTGGCCATCCTGGGACACGACTTGCGAAACCCGCTCGCCTCGATCGACATGGGGGCGGGAATCCTCCGCCAGCGCGCGACCGATCCGGCCGACATCCGCGTCATCGACCGGATGCGCGCGAGCTCGCTTCGCATGTCGCGCATGATCGAGCAGATCCTCGATCTGACTCGATCCCGCCTGGGGGGTGGGTTGCAGATCAACCCCCAACCGTTCGATCTGCGCGACGCGATCGAGCATATCGCCGACGAGCTTCGCACGGCGAATCCCTCACGGACCATCGAAGTGAGCACCCCTTCGCTGTCCGGGACGTGGGACCGGGATCGCCTGGAGCAGGTGTTTTCGAACCTGGTCGGCAACGCGCTCGGCTACGGCGATCCCATCAAGCCCGTCAGCGTGCGCGCGTACGCGGACGGTGGATTCGTCGTGGTCGAGGTCCACAACGAAGGCAATCCCATTCCGAGAGAGCTCCAGACGGTGATTTTCGATCCGTTCCGGAGGGGCGAGAGAGACAGCCGCATGCCGAAGACCGCTGGCCTGGGGCTGGGTCTCTATATTTCGAACGAGGTCGTCGTCGCGCACGGCGGCCGTATCGACATCCAATCCGGCGTCTCCGAAGGAACGACCTTTCAGATCAGACTGCCGCGCTGACTGGCGGAGAAAGACATGACAACCGGACAATCGACGAATCACACGGTGCTGGTCGTGGAAGACGAGCAGGAGTTGCGCGAGATGATGCGCGAGGCGCTCGAGCTCAACGGGTACGCGGTCGTCACCGCCGAGCACGGTCGAGATGCGCTAGACAAGCTGGCCGCGATCGAGAATCTCTGCCTCGTGATCCTGGACCTGCTCATGCCGGTCATGGACGGTTGGGAGTTCGTGGCCAGGCTGCGAGCCCAGTCGACGCTGGCGTCGGTCCCTGTGGTCGTGCACACGTCGACGGATACTCAGGCTGTGCCCACCGGGGTGACCCGGGTGATTCAAAAGCCGCTGATGTTCGACCGCCTGCTGTCGATCGTGCGTGAATACTGCGCACGGTAGCCGTCGCGACTACCGCGCCCGCTAACCGTCGCGGTCGCGTGCACGTTCTCGGATGCGCGCTTGGCACGTCGCCAACGAGTCTGGCGACAGTTCGGCACCATAGAGCCGGTCGAGCAGTGCCTCTGCGAGCCGGTCGTGAGACACGCCCCTTTGTTCCAGACTCCGTCGTACTATCTCCCGGGCGCCGCTGGACATGTCGAAGCACATCGCGACGCGCATCTGGGGCGACCGCGCCATGATCATTCGCGCGTATCGCTCCTCGATTGCGCGGGGCGTGTCGGCGCTCATGTCGATGTTGCCTTCTCCAGTAGCGCGCTCAAACCGAGTTGATTTGCCCACCGAGAGACGTAGGGCTGGTCGAGATCGCGGACGGATCGCAGAAGGTTGCGGATATCTCGGAGCTGTAGATCTGACTCGCCCTCTCTGGCCCAAGCCAGCTTGGCGAGGACGAGATCCTCGGGTGAGATGATGTCCAACGTCAGTCCGGGAGCGAGCTCGACCGACCTGCGCCGCCCAAACGCCTCGCTCCCGTACGGGTCCGGCTTCCGGATGATCATATCCACTTTCACCACGGAAGCATCCTGGATCATGTTGAACATCCCGTGGCGGTGCACCTCGTCGCGCACCATGTCGGCATCGACGTAGAAATCGGGCGAGAACGAATCGACGATCGTGCCGACCTTGAACTGTGGCAGGTCCACCACGATGTCGATGTCGCGTGTCTGCCGCGGCTGGGCGTACCAGGCCATTGCCACTGATCCCGTGAGCATGTAGTCGACGCCAGCGGTTTTCAGGCGGTCCACGACGATCCGCAGAACCTCGAGCTCCTCGGACATTCGCGCGGATTGTAGCGCGCAGATCCGCCGGTGTGCTCGTAGTCTGTGTCGGGGACGCTTGCATGAATCTGCGGGCTCCGGCATTGTGAAAAGGCCGGCGCCATGCGGATCTCCTCGCTGCTCGCACCCGAACTCGAAGAGACGCTGCGGACCAACCCGGCCCACGCCGCGGAGCTGGCGGAGGAGCTGCACGCCGCCGACCTCGCCGAGCTGGTCGAAGGCCTCGGCGACGAGTCGGCCATCAAGATGGTGGCGGCGCTGCCGCTCCCGGCTGCGGCCGCGACGCTGGACGCGATGGATCCCCAGCGGCGCGTCCAGCTCTTCGCGCAGCTCGACCGCGCGCTGGCGGCGTCGATCGCCGACGCGATGTCGGCCGACGAGCGCGCCGACCTGTTTCGCGCGCTGCCCGACGACGTGGGCGTCGACCTGCTGGCGCGCATGCCCAAGGATGCGTCGCTCGACGTCCGCGAGCTGATTCGCTATCCGCAGTCGTCGGCCGGCGGCCTCATGACCACTGACTTCGTGGCGCTGGACCCGGAGATGACCGTCGAGGCCGCGATCGATCAGGTGCGCAGCACGGCCGCCGACAAGGAGACGATCTACGAGGCCTACGCCATCGACCCCAACGGCACGATGCTGGGGGTGGTGTCGCTGCGCGATCTGGTGCTGGCGCGCGCCGGGCAGCCGATCAGCGCGGTCATGAACCCGGACGTCATCTCGATCCCACCCGAGATGGACCAGGAGGACGTGGCGCGTCTCTTCGAGCACTACAACATGCTGGCGTTGCCGGTCGTCGATCCGATGCACCGGGTCGTGGGCATCGTCACCGTCGACGACGTGGTCTCGGTGCTGAAGCGGGAGCAGGCCGAGGACATCCAGAAGCTGGGCGCGGTCGCCCCCATCGTCGAGCCGTACTTTCAGACCGAGTTCTGGAAGTTCGTGAGGAAGCGCGCCGGTTGGCTGATCGCGATCTTCCTGGGCGAGATCCTGACCGCCAGCGTGCTCGAACACTACGAGCAGGCGCGCAAGACGTTCGCCGCGATCGAAGTCTTCGTGCCGCTCATCATCTCGTCGGGCGGCAACACCGGCAGCCAGGCGTCGTCGCTGGTGATCCGCGGGCTGGCGCTCAACGAGTTCCAGGTCGGCGACGCCATCAAGATCCTCTGGCGCGAGGTGCGCATGGGGCTGGTGCTGGGCGGGTTCCTGGGAACGATCGGGCTCCTGCGCGCGCTGCTCGTCGGCCACAGCGGGCGGGGCGGCATGTCGGCCGCCGTCGGGCTGTCGCTGGTCGCGTGCGTCACCTTCGGGTCGGTGGTCGGCGCGGGGTTGCCGCTGCTCATCAAGCGCCTCGGGTTCGACCCCGCGGTCTCGTCGGGTCCCTTCATCGCGTCGCTGGTCGACGTCCTGGGGATCATGATCTACATGAAGATCGCAATCGCCGTCCTCGGCGGCTGATCAGCGGGTACGGCGCGCGGCGTGCTTGCTGCCCTTGGTCTTGGGCGCGGCCATCTCCTGCGAGCTGGATGAGGACCCACTGGATGACGACGAGCCGTGATCGCCGCCGACGGCCAGCACCTTGCCGAGGCCACCGTCGCCCTTGGTCCGGGTGGTGCCGGTGTCCTTGCTCTCGCTGTCGAGCAGAGCGTCGAGCGAATCGCGCGTCTTGGGCGCCTTCTCGGCGGCGGGGTGCGGCTTGGTCGTGCGCGCTGCCGCCGGGGCCGGCTTCTCGATGTCCATGGTCGGCAGCGTGCTGCTGGCCGGAACGCCCACGCCGGATGGCCGCTCGGCCTTCTTCACGGTGGGCTCGTTCTTGTGTTTCTGGTCTTCCTTGCGCGCCGCTTCCTGCATGGCGGCGATCTTCTTTCGATCCAGCTTCTTATCGTTGGGGCCGACGACGCCCTCTTCCCACTTGAACTGCCGGTTGATGGCATCCGGAACGTCACCGTCTTTTTCACCGCTGGCCTTGGCGCCCTTGGCCCAGGCGGCCGAGGACAATCCGAACAGAGCGACGAGCGCGACGGGGGCAAACTTCAACCGCATCGAAACCTCCGCGTGGGTGAAAGCTTATTTTCTCCTACAGAGCCCACATAGCAACGATATTGTGTCGGAAATCACCCGAAAATCGACCCGCCGCCACCGTCGGTGAGCGTCGATCCGGGCCGGATCCGGGCCGGATGACGAACCAGATCTAGGAGATCTGACGCGCGAGCGCGGCGCCCGCCGCGATGCAGTCATTGAGCCCTACGCCGCGGAGCGTATGGCCGAGGAGGTACAGGCCCGAGTGCCGCGCCAGGTCGGCGTCGGCGGCGGCGACCAGCGCCGCGTGGCCGAGGGCGTATTGCGGGATGGCGTCGCGGTGGCGCCAGATGCGCACGAAGTCGGGCTCGCGCGTCAGCCCGGCCAGCCGCCGCAGATCGGCAATCGTGCGCGCGCGGATGACGTCGTCGCTCTCGTCGACGATGCCAGGGTCGAACGTACCGCCCAGGATCGCGCGCAACAGCACGGCCCCTTCGGGCGCGCGGCCGGCGAAGATCGAGGACTCGTACTGGCAGCCGAGCACCGTCGACGGCGCGCCGCCGATGGCCGGATCGCGCGCGACCAGGAACCCGTAGGCGCGCAGGTCGATGCCGATGTCGGCGCTCCGGAACCCCAGCAAGACCACCGCGGCCGGAGCCACGCGCACCCGCCGCAGCGCCGCGCGCGGCCGCGGGCGCGAGCGGGTCGAGCAGCGCCGCCGCGGGCGCGCCGCCGGTGGCGATGACCACGGCGCCCGCGTCGATCGGTGCGCCGCCGCCCGCGAGCGAGACGCGCCAGCCGCTGGCCGTGCGTTCGACGCGCTCCGCGGCGGCGACGATTCGTCGCTCGTGCAGCGGTCGCTCGAGCGCGCGCGCCAGCTCCTGGAGCCCGTCGGGGAACGACACCGGCTTGCCGAACCCGCCGCCCTTGCGGCGCTGCTTGATCGCGCCGCGCACCACGCTGCCGTGCGCGCGCTCCAGCGCCACCAGCCGGGGCAGCGCGCTCGGCGCCGACAGCTCGGCGGCGTCGCCGGCGTAGATCCCGACCACCGCCGTCGCCACGAGCGCGCGCGCCGCCTCGTCGCCGAACCGGCGCGCGGCGAACGCCAGCACCGACTCGTCGCCGCCGGCGGGCGCGCCGCCGCGCAGGAATGGCTCGCGCAAGAGGCGCAGCTTGCCGCGCCAGCTCAGCAACCCGGACCGGACCAGCGCCACCGGGCTACCGGGCAGCGCCTGCAAGCGCCCGCGCGCGTGAATGAAGCGCCGGCGCGACGAGGAATCGGCGCGGATCAACCGGGATTCGAGGCCCGCCTCGGCGACCAGCAGGCGCGTCTCGGCCGGGCCGTCGAGCAGCGCCTGCGGGCCGGTCTCGCACAGGAAGCCGTCGATGCGCTCGCTGTGCATGTACCCGCCCGGTTCGACCGCCGGATCGATCGACACCACGTCGTGTCCGGCGCGCGCCAGGAAATGCGCCGCCGCCAGACCGGAGATGCCGCGCCCGAGAACCGCGACGCGCACTAGGACACCCAACCCTTCGCGCGCGCGGCGGCCTCGGCGAGATCGGCGAGCGCGCGGATGAACGCGGGGTGGGTCCCGACGGTGCGCGCGCGCGCGAAGTGGGCGATGCCGTGTTTCCGCGCCTGCTCGCGATAGAGAATGTCGATCTCCTGCAGCGTCTCGATGTGCTCGCCGGTGAACGCGACCGGGCACACGACGACGGCGCGCTCGCCGGCGGTCGCGAGCTCGCTCAGCACCTCTTCGGTGTAGGGCCCGAGCCACTTGCGCCGTCCGAGGCGGCTCTGGAACGCCAGCCGCTCGCGCCCCTTGATCCCGAGCCTGCGCGTGGCGGCGCCGACGGTGGCGCGGATCTCGTCGAGATAGGGGTCGCCCCTGCGGATGTACGACTCGGGCAGCCCGTGCGCCGAGAACACGATCGGCGCGCGCGCGCGGTGCTCCTCGGGCAGGGTCGTGATCGCCTCGCTCACGCGGTCGCACAGCGCCTCGACGTACCCGGCGGCGTCAGGATAGCTCTCGACGCGCGCGACCTCGACGCTGGTGCCGCCCGCGGCGCGTGCGAGCGCCTTGAACGACGAGCCGGTGGTGGTGATCGAGTAGTGGGGAAAGAGCGGCACCGCGACCGCGTGGTGGATGCCGGCGGCGCGGATCGCCGCCACGGCGTCGGCGGAGAACGGCTTCCAGCAGGCCATGGCGACGAAGGGCAGGGCGGCATGTCCGCGGCGCACGAGCTCGGCGGCGATCGCCTTCGCCTGGTCGGTCGATTCGGCGAGGATCGGCGAGCGCCCGCCGATCTGCTCGTACGCCGCGCGCGACACCGGCGCGCGCCGGCGCGCGATGACGTGCGCGATCAGCGGCTGCACCGGACGCAGCAGCCGGCCGAGCTGGATCACGTCGGGGTCGGCGAACAGGTTGCGCAGGAACGGCTCGACGGCGTCGGGCGAGTCGGGGCCGCCGAGGTTCAGCGCGACGATCGCCAGCGTGTCGGCCGGCTTGGCCACCGCGCGACCTAGGCTCCCCGCACCGTCCGCACCAGCGCCTCGACGCCTTCGATCGGGGTCTCGGGCAGGATGCCGTGTCCGAGGTTGAAGATGTGTCCCCGTCCGCCGCCGCGCCGGACGACGTCGGCTGCGCGCCGTTCGATCTCCGCGATGGGGCCGAGCAGCACCACCGGGTCGAGGTTGCCCTGCACGGCCGCCGCGCCGCCGAGCCGCGCGCGCGCCTCGTCGAGCGGCAGGCGCCAATCGATGCCGTAGACGTCGGCGCCGACGGCGGCGATGCGGTCCAGGATCGTCGTCGCGCCGTTGCCGAAGTAGATCACGGGCACGCCGCTGGCGCGTACCGCGGCGACCAGCGCCTTCGTCGGCTCCAGCACGTAGCGCTCCCAGTCGTCGGGCGAGACCACGCCGACCCACGAATCGAAGATCTGGATCGCCTGCGCGCCGGCCGCGACCTGCGCCAGCAGGTAGTCGCGCGTCGTCTCGCCGAGCAGCGCCAGCAAGCGACGCGCCGCCTCGGGCTCGCGGTAGAAGAGCTTCTTGGTCTCGGCGAAGTTCTTCGCGGTCTTCCCTTCGATGGCGTAGGTGGCGACGGTGAACGGCGCGCCGGCGAAGCCGATGAGCGGCGTCTCCGGGCCCAGTTTCTCGCGCACCAGGCGGATCGTCTCGAGCACGAAGTCGGTCTGCTTCGTCGGATCGAAGCGCGTCACGCGGGCGAGATCCGCGGGTGTGCGCACCGGGTTCGGCAGCTTGGGACCCTGCTCTGTGAACTGCACTTCCAGGCCCATCGCCTCGAGCGGCACGAGCAGATCCGAAAACAGGATCGCCGCATCGAAGCCGAAGCGGCGGATCGGTTGCAGGGTCACCTCGGCCGCCAGGCGCGGCGTCTTGCACAGGTCCAGGAACGACACGTTCTTCCGCACTTCGCGGTACTCGGGGAGGTAACGCCCCGCCTGACGCATCATCCACAGCGGCGGGCGCGGCGTCGGCTCGCCGCGGCATGCCCGCAAGTAGAGAGATTCCGAGGACGGCGGCGCCGGCGGCTGGTCTGGATTCTGCACGCGCGCCGTACTCTACCCGAAACGGAAGCTGGCTTCCCTGTCGAGCGCAGTTAATCTATAAGGCTCGTCGCGTCCGCAGACAGCGGCACGGAGCTAGAGCAGAATGGCAGCAACGAAGTCCACGGGTGTCTCGGGGGGAGAACGTCGTCGCAAGTCGCGGGGTGCGGCAGCGGCAGCGGCTGCGTCGCCGCTCGCCGACGGCGAGTGGCTGGGGCGCCTCGATGCGCTGGCCGATCACCTGGCCGGGCTCGACGATCGCGGAACGATCATCGACCACGTGGTCAGCGAGACGATGAAGCTGCTGCCCGCCGATCAGGTCGTCGTCCACGCCGACGGCGACGCCGTGACGGCGCCGCTGTTCACGGATGAGAGCGAGGGCGAGCCCGCGCGCGCCGTGATCCCGCTCGTGATCGCGGGCCGGCGCTTCGGCGCGGTCGAGATCGCGATGAAGCCGAGCCGCGCGGTCGGGCCGGGCGAGCGAGCGCTCTCGCTCGCGCTGGCGCGGCAGTGCGCGCTGGCGCTCGACAGCCTGGCGATGCGCAAGGCGCAGCGCGACGGGCTGCTGGCGGAGTCGGTGCATGTGCCGGTCGAGGAGGCCGTGAGTGAAACGCCCGCGCCGGTCGCGGTCACGCCCGCGCCGCTGACGGCGGTGTCGCCGGACGTCGTGCCGGATTCGGCGGCGGTGCAATCGACGATCGCACGCCTCGAAGCCGACGTGCGCGCGCTGGCCAAGCTGGCGCGGTCGGCCGAGCTGCCGCCGACGACCTGGGTCGATCAGGCGGAACGCAAGGCGCTGCGCGATCTCGAGGAGCTGCGCGCGCAGCTCCCGGGCGCGGAAAACGCCGCGTAGATCAGCGCCGGTCAGATCGTCAAAGCGCGAGGGCGCCAGGAACGCCGAGGATCCGGATCCGGACATCAAGAGGTCCGGATCTGGCGTTCCTGGCGTCCTGGCGTTCATCTCTTCTTCACCCCTCCGAGTTGACTTCGGGATATTTATAGATATCTTTGGGATATGCCAAGGAAGACGCCGAGTGAAGGGGCGCTGTTCGTGCGCCTGCCGGCCAAGGCGGTCGACAAGCTCGATCGCGCCGCGGAAGCGCTGGGGATGCGCAAGAAAGACCTGGTGGCCGGCCTGGTCTCGAAGTACGTCGATCCGGATAGCCCGCGCGGGCTCAGCGCGCTGAGCTCGCTGTCGGCTCACAAGGTCACTGTCGACGTCGGCGAGGCCGGGCCGACGGTGGGCTCGTACTCCTTCCAGCCCTACGACCCGCCCGAGGTCATGAACGCCGACCAGGCCGGCCAGTTCCTGCAGATCGACGAGGCGGTCGTGATCGAGATGGCGGAGGCGGGCAAGCTGCCGGGGCGCAAGCTCGGCTCGGTCTGGCGCTTCTCGCGCGCGGCGCTGATCGCCTGGCTGTCGCCACCGGAGCAGCGATGACGGGCCGGGGCTCGCGACGGCCGGGATATCTTGCGGATATCAACGGGCTGGTTCCGACCGTCGTCGAGCAGACCCACCGCGGTGAGCGCGGGTGGGACCTGTTCTCGCGCCTGCTCAAGGACCGCATCATCTTCCTGGGCTCGGAGATCGACGACGACGTCGCCAACGTCGTGGTCGCGCAGCTGCTCTTCCTCGAGTCGGAGGACCCCGACAAGGACGTGATGATGTACATCAACTCACCGGGCGGCGACGTGTCGGCCGGCCTGGCGATCTACGACACCATGCAGGCGCTGCGCTGCCCGGTGGCGACGTTCTGCGTGGGCCAGGGGGCGTCGATGGGCAGCTTCCTGCTCGCGGCGGGCGCCGCGGGCAAGCGCAGCGCGCTGCCGAACGCGCGTGTGATGATCCATCAGCCGCTCGCCGGAGGATTCCGGGGACCGGCGACCGACATCGCGATCCACGCCAAGGAGGTCCTGTACGCGCGCGAGACGCTGAACGCGCTCTACGCGAAGCACACCGGCCAATCCGTCGAGAAGATCCAGCGCGACACCGAGCGCGACAACTTCATGTCGGCGGCCGAGGCCAAGGACTACGGCCTCATCGACCAGGTCCTGACGGCAGAGAATCGCCCGCGCTGAGGGGCATTCGGGCGTGAGGCCCGACGCCGGAGGCCTTTTTTTCTACGTGTCTCTCAGGCAGGCCCAGACCACTTCGCACGCGGCCTTCGACGCCGCCTCGTGGTGGCGCCGCCACTCGAGGTGCGCGCGGGGCCCGACGCGGTTGGCGATCCCCAGCACCGCCGCGAGCGGCACCTCGGCGCGCGCGGCGGCGCGGGCGACCGCGAACACCTCCAGGTTCTCGGCCACCGCGCCGGTCGCGCGCGCGATCCGGCGCGCCAGGCTCGCCGTTCGCGTGATCGCCAGCGGCGTCGCCGCGGCCCCGCGCGCCGCCTCGGGCGCCACGCGTCGCAGAGCCTCCAGCAGCTCGGCTGCCACGGACGCGCGCTGAACCATCGGCGCCGGCAGGTAGCCGTCGCCGCGCACGGTCGCGGTCGAGCAGAGGACCAGCTCCTCGGGCACCGCCACCGCTCCGATCGCGAGAGTGCCCTGGCTCACCGCATAGCTGCCGGCCGTCCCGATGAAGATCACCCGCGTCGGATCGACCTCGGCGATCGCGCGCGCAGCGCCGATGCCCGCGTCGATCGCGCCGACACCGACGGCGCGGCACCGAACCGTGCGCGCCAGAGCGCGCGCCGTCGGCCGCGCCAGCCACCCGCGCAGCGGTGCGATCTCGGGCTCCCACGCCGAGAGGATCAGGATTGTGCTCGACCTCGCCACGGCGCTTATCTATTCCAAGATCCGCTGCCGCGAACGTTTTTTTCGCACCCCGGGCGGTCCGCTCGGGTGCAATCGGTAGATCCAGCCGCCGCTCGCTCAGCCGTGCCGGAGCCGTTGCTGGCTCATCTGGCGCAGCCGGCGCACGCGTTCCTCGGTCGGCGGGTGGGTCGAGAACAGGCCCATGAGCGCCGCCGCCGCGCCTCCACGCAGCGGATTGACGATGAACAGATGCGACGTCGCCGGTCCCGCGAACTCGTATGGTCGGACGGTCTTCGACTGCTCGAGCGTCACCAGCGCGTCGGCGAGCGCCTCCGGATCGCCCGAAAGCGCCGCGCCCGCGCTGTCGGCGCCGAGCTCGCGCGAGCGGCTGATCGCGAGCTGGATCAGCAGCGCGATGATCGGCGCGACAACGATCCATGCCAGCGCAGCGAGCCCGCTGCCGCGCTCATTGTCGGTGCGTGAGCCGCCGCCGCCGAACATCAGACCCCACTGGAGCACGTGGCCGAGCGTGGAGATCAAACCGGCCACGCCGGCAGCGATGGTGGCGATCAGCACGTCGCGGTTACGGACGTGTGACAGCTCGTGCGCGAGCACGCCTTCGAGCTCGCGCTCGGACAGAATCTGCAGAATGCCGTCGGTCACCGCGACCGCGGCGTGGTTCGGGTTGCGCCCGGTGGCGAACGCGTTGGCCGCCGCCGACGGGATCAGGTAGACGCGCGGCATCGGCATGCCGGCGCGGCGCGTGAGCCGTTCGACGATCGCGTGGAGCGTGGGCGCCTCGGCGGGGCTGACCTCCTGCGCGCGGTGCGCGAGCAGCGCGATGCGATCGGAGAACCAGTACATCACGAAGTTCAACGCGAGGCCGATGGCGCCGAACGCCAGCATTCCCTGAACGCCGCCGATGGCGCGCCCGCCGATCGCCAGCAGCGCGATCAGCACCGACATGAGCACCGCCGTGCGCAGGTAGCTCGACAGCACACCCGCGGTGGCGCGAGGGTCCGCGTGTCGCCGCGAGGGCTGTCGCCGCGAGGGCTGTCGCCGCGAGGGTCGTAGAGACGATTGAAAGTCAATCGGGCCATCGACCTCACCCTAAGCACGCATGGGCGACGGTCAACGCGCGGGCGGCGCCTGTGCGTGTGCCACCGAGCGTGTGCGCCCCAACCAAGCTCGACGGAAAAAACTTCCCCTGCTGACGAGTCGCGTTTAACGTCGAGCCCGTGAAAGGCTACCGCGTGCGGCCGGCCGCGCTGATCGCGCCCCTCTTGCTGGTGGTCATATCGTGCAGCGACGGGACGCCGGCAGCTCAGGCGCAACGGCTGTGGACCATGGCCGACCTGGAGCTGTCGCTGGCACAGATTCCGGGGTGCGTGAACCCCGCGGGCCTGGACTGCGACTACTTCGTCAACAAGGGCGTGAACAACAACGACGTCCTGCAGTTCAAGCTGGCGTTCTCCGAGAGCGCGCCGATGGGCTACATCACCACCGACTTCTGGGCCAATTACCCGCAGATCTGGCTCGAGCCGATGTACATCCTGGTCACGGCGTGGAACGCCGATCCGCCCGCGAGCAACCGGCTGAAAGACGCGATGAACAATGTGACCGGACCGATCTTCAGCGTCGGTCCGCAGAGCGCGTTCTGGAGCCCGTTCTGGCAGGTCTTCTACGTCGAGGTGCCGGTCGGGACGCCGCCGACGAAGTACACGTCGGCGCGCCAGCTCTTCGACGATCACCTGGTCATGCACCCGGGGCCGAATCGATTCGCGTCGATCGGGCCGAGCACCGTGTCGCTCGGGTCGAGCACCGTGTCGCTGCCCTCGGCGGACGACATCTCGAACAAGATCATGCCGACGGTCGGCGACTATCTGGTGAACGGCATACAGGATCTTGCCGGGGTCGTCGCCGCGTCCAAGGCCCTGACGGGTTGGCTCGATGGCGCCGCGGTCTCGTACGTCGATTTCGGCACCGACAACTTCGACGTCGGTCCGGGGCAGGTGATCGAGGACGTGCCCCTGTTCCTGTTCCGGAAGTACGATGCGAACGGCGTCCTGAAGTCCGCGGGCGCACCGAACGTCGGCGGTGTCGCGCCGCTCTTCAGCCATCTGCCGGGGCGAATCAGCGTCGACATGACCTCGAAACAGCCGAGACCGCAATTCGGCGCTCTGTGGCGCCTGCACATCGTCACGCTGCCCAAGACGGCGCAGATATTTCTCAAGGAGAACGCAGACGATGCGATCGTCCTTGGCGCCTCCCAGGCGGTCATGTACGCCAAGGTCAACCGCGTGGTGCTCGACGATAGCTGTTTCAAGACGCTGTCGGACGTCACGGACACCTGTATCTGGCTCGATTCTCAACGCGCGATCGAGGACAACCTGGGCGACAAGGCGATCACCCGTACGGATTTTCAGCCGGCGTGCCCATTCGTGATGTTCAACGGTCTGCCGGTGCACTACCAATGATCGGCGCGCGCGGCGCGCAGGGATTCATCGGATCGCTGGCGCTGGGCATCGGGCTCTGGCTCGCGCCGCTCGCGGCGCGCGCGCAGCCGGCGGCGCCGGACAGGAGCGGTACGGCCGCCGACGACAGTGGCGCCGTCGACGCCGACAACGCCAGCGATGGCTACACGCCCGCGGAAGGCAGCGCCTCGCCGCCGGCTTTTCACGTCAATGGTTACGTCGACATCGGCTTCGCGCGCGCGCAGGGCGACGGCACCAGCTTTCCCGCGGGTGACATGCGGCTGCCGGCGGACTACGGCGTCGACCCCTTCGCGCCCGCGGTGAACTCGCGCGGCGACGTCGCGTCGACCGACGCCGGCGGGCGCTTCGTCAACGGCTTCTTGCCGCGCTCGGTCGGCATCGGCGGTCGCGCGTCGCCGCTGGTGAACGTGGTCGATTTCGATCTGCGCTACAACGTGCCGTCGGCGCCGTTGATGTTCTTCTCGCGCCTGCAGCTGCTCCCGCGCTTCACCGGCACCGGGGACGAGACGCGGCCGCTGCTGCAACAGGCGTTCGCGCGCCTGGTGCCGTTCGACTCGCAGGAGCTGGCGCTCAGCGTCGGCAAGTTCGATTCGGTCGTCGGCATCGAGTACCTGGACAACGAATCCAACATCCGCATCGGCGTGACGCCATCGCTGCTGGCGCGTTACACCACCGGGCAGTCGCTGGGTGCGAAGCTCTTCTATCGTGTCCAGATCCCGGCGGCCTGGTCGGCGGTCAGCCTCAACCTGGCCGCCACGACCAGCGGCAGCTTCGTCGAGTCGCTGCAGCTGCCGGATGTGTCGCTGACCGGCGTGCCGGTCGGCAGCGCGCGGCTGGGGTACGAGCTGAACTTGCCGCGTTTTCAGATGAAGCTCGGCGGTAGCGGGCTCTACGGACCCCGCAACGACCAGCGGGATCGTCACGTGCTCCAGCAAGTTCTCGACGGCGATCTGCGCATCGCGGTCGCCGGCTTCTATCTCAACGCCGAGTATGTCCGCGTCGACGAGGACGAGGGACACGACCAGAAGATCACCAGCCTCGGCGTCTACCCGCTGGTGTCGGCGTTCCACGAGCGCGGGTATTACGGGCAGCTTGCCTACGGCGTCGCGATCGACGCGGGGCCGCTGCGTAAGGTCACCCTTTACGGGCGCTACGAGCGGCGCCACGCCTGGTTCCAGGGGTTCACGCCGCTGCTGGTCGACCGCATCACCGGCGGCTTGCGCGTCGATCTGTGGGAGGCCGTGATCATCAAGGGCGAGGTGCTGATCAACCGCGAGCTCGCGGGCTCGCCCAACGTGCCCAACAACGTGCAGACGCTGTCGGTGGTTTACAGCTTCTAGATCGCGACGAGGGAGGTTCGATGCGTTCACCGCTTTGGCCGTTGGCGATTGTCGTGGGGCTCGCGGGGCTCGCGGCTGAGGCGCATGCCGCGCCGAACGCAGCACGCAATAGCGGGTGGCTCGGCGAGGAGCTGCCGCTGCCGCTGTCCGTGCGCACGCCGCAGGATCTGGCGGTCAAGCAGGTCGCCGAGCGGCAGTACCTGATCTTCAACCTGCTCGCCGGCGGCAAGCTGGCCTGGGACGCCGGCGACTGGGCCACGGCGGCGAACAAGTGGGAGGCGCTGTTGCGGCTTCCCGCGCTCGATCCCGAGATCGATCGCGTGATTCGGCCGCTGGCGCACGAGGCGCGCGCCAAGGCGGGCGGCGCTCCCGTCGCCGACATCCCACCCGCGCCGGCCGCGACACCTTCCGCGCTGGCGCCGTCGGCGCCCGCCGCGCCCGCCGAGGCGTCCGCGACGTCGCGCGATGCGCACATCACCGTCGCGGTCAGCGGCACGCTTTCGGGCGGCGGACCGCAGGGTCCAGGCGGCGCGGTGATCTGGCTCAAGCGTCACAGCGGCGAAACGCCGCGGCCGGCGCCGGCCAAAGGCAAGGTCATCAACCAGCGCAACAAGAGCTTCATGCCGCACGTGCTGGCGGTCCCCGTCGGGAGCAAGGTCGACTTCCGCAACGAGGATGCGATCTTTCACAACGTCTTCTCGCTGTCGAAGCCCAACGACTTCGACACCGGGCTCTACCGGCAGGGCGCGTCGTACAGCCAGGTGTTCAAGAAGGCCGGGCCGGTGCAGATCCTGTGCAACATCCACTCGTCGATGCTCGGCTACGTCTACGTGGTCGAGACGCCCTACTACGCGCAGGCCGACGGCGGCGGCGCGTTCACGATCAAGGGTGTGCCGCCCGGCGACTACGATCTCTCGATCTGGCACGAGGGCGCGTCGAAAGAGCTGCACCAGCGTCTGACCGTCGGCTCCGACGGTGTGCGCGGCCTGGAGATCAAGGTCGCGGGCGATCGCCGTTCGCCGGCGTTCCTGCCCGACAAGTCCGGGAAGCCGCGGCAAGCGCAGCTCGGGTACTAGGGACTGCGTCGGCCTTCAGGCGCCGCGTAGAAACGCGATCGCGTCCTTCGCTGCGCGCTCGAGCGGATCGAGCTGGCCCGGGAACAGGTGCGTCGCGCCGTCGACGACGGTGAGGTGCTTCGGCTCGGCCATGTCGGCGAATGCCGTCTCGATCGCGTCGCGGCCGCCGTATTCGTCGTTGGCGGCCTGGATGATCGCTTTCGGCTTGGTCGACCTTGCGAGGAAACCGTAGTCGAACATCTTCAGCGCCAGCCCCACGCCCAGCAGCTTTTCCACGCGCGGATCGATCGCGCCGACGGTGAGCCCCACGCGCGCGCCGAACGAGAAGCCAGCCATCCACAGCGGCACGCCGGGTGCGCGCCCTTGCAGGTAGTCGAGCGCGGCCCGCGCGTCTTCCTCCTCGCCGATGCCGCCATCGTACGAGCCGCTCGATCGCCCCACGCCGCGAAAGTTGAAGCGCAGCACCGTGGCTCCCGCGTCGGCCAGCGCTCGGGCCACGCGATAGACGACGTTGTTGTCCATGGTCCCGCCGCCCCGGGGGTGCGGGTGACAGACCACGACGGCGGCGAACGGCGCCGCGTGCTCCTTGAGGATCGCTTCGAGCCGGCCATGGACGACCGGCAGATCGATCCGTCCAGAGGCAGGGATGGGAGCTGACGTCATGGTGATGATCTACGACAGATCGCGGGAGGTTCGGAGCCGTTTGAGACGAGGACGAGGACGGCGATGAGTACGAGGACGAGGACGGGGTGCTACGGTCCGCCGGCCGGCACCGGCTCGGGCTGTGCCTCGGCGATCGCGACCAGGCGCCGGCGGTCCTCGTCGGGGCCGGTGAACGCGATACCGGCGCGACGAATCGACTCCTGCAAGCTCTTCACCGCGACCGGCAGCTCGGGCTGGCCGGGCAACTGGACGAAGCACAGTGTTCCCACGGCGCCGATCTCCAGCTCGGTCGCGACCTCGAGCGCGGCGCCCGACACCGACAGGTCGACGACGCGCACGTCGATGGCGCGCGCGCCGATCCGCAACGCCGCCAGCCAGTCGACCTCGTGCCGCAGATACTTGCGGCGGTAGCGGTCGAGCTCGGTCATCAAGCTGGTGCCCGGACTGGTGCCGGCGGTCGATCCGCTCGCGGGCGGTGGAGCGTCGACCGACGGCACCACCGGCGATTGATCGTGCAGCAGGTACTCCGCCATGCGCAGGAACGTGCGCCCGTTGCGGTCGAGACCGATGTCGCGCAGCGGTCCACGCGTCGCGGGGCCGATCTGCGCCAGGCGCTCCTGCGCGCGCACGCAACCGACGACCGGCAGCTCGATGGCCAGCCGCGCGCGCGCCAGGCGCGAGAACGCGTGGATGATCTCGATCTGCTCGGACGTCCCCGCCTGGTTCCCGACCAGCCTGCCGGCGAAGCCGGGCGCCGCCGCCGCGTGGGTGAGAAAGTCGAGCGAGGCGGCCAGCGAAGCTTCCTCGGCCGAGGTGACCAGCAGGCCGGTCTCCGCGAGCGCGAAGAAATCCGCGAGATCGGCGTGGTTTGCCGCGCAGAGGTCGATGACCACGACCTCGGCCTCGAGCGCGCGCAGTTGCCGCATCAAAAGGCGGCGCTGATCGCCGTCCAGCGCCGGGGCGCCGAGCGGCGCGTGGCTCCCCAGTCCCTGGCGCGTGCCGCCCGCGACCAGGTGCAGGTTGCGGACCGTGGTGCTGGTCAGCGACGAATCGAGGTTCTGGAGCTCTTCGCTGAGCAGCCCTTGCCAGCCCAGCGCCGTCCGTTCGACGCCGAGGATGCCGTGCAGCGCGGGCGTGCGCAGATCGAGATCGACGGCAATGACATGCGCGCCCAGGTTGGCGATCGCCACCGCGAGGTGCGCGGCGATCGTGCTCTTGCCAACACGCCCGCCGGTCGAGCCGACCACGATCACGCGCGTGCCAGCGCTGGCCGGCGGCGGTGGGTGCCACCCGCCGCGCGCGAGGAGCTCCACTCTCCCCACGCCGACCGACGTGAGAGCTGCTCCGGACCGGCGTGGTGAACGCATGGACGACTCCATGGATCGACGCCCGGAGATCATCGCCATTTGGGCGCAGAACTTGAGCCGTGCCAATTCTTGGCGCGGTCGGCCCAGGGCCGCGTCACGTCGCTGTCGGGATCTAAAGAATTGAAAAGAGTGGCCGATGGGCCTTTACATGCACTCTCGTACAGAGGCGATGCCGGATGGCGATATCGGCAGTTAGGACGACGGAGCCGATGACGCTGGCCAACGCTTCAGGACTGGTACACGGGCCGCAATCGCCGCTGGTCGAGACCAAGCGGACCTGCGCCCGCATCGCTGCCAGTGACGCGAGCGTGCTGCTGACCGGCGAGACCGGTACCGGCAAGGAGGTCTTCGCGCGCTTCATCCACGGCGCCAGCCCGCGCGCCAGCAAGCCGTTCGTACCGGTGAACTGCGGGGCGATCCCCGAGACCCTGCTCGAAAGTGAGCTCTTCGGCTACGTCAAGGGCGCCTTCACGGGCGCGATCGCCGCGCGCCGCGGCCGGGTGTCGCTGGCCGAGGGTGGGACGCTGTTCCTCGACGAGGTCGGCGAGCTGCCGCTCACTCTGCAGGTCAAGCTGCTGCGCCTTCTGCAAGAGAGGTCGTTCGAGCCGATCGGCTGCTCCGAATCGGTGCCGGCGAACTTCCGGCTCATCGCCGCGACGAACCGCGACCTGGCCGAGGAGGTCAAGGCCGGCCGTTTCCGCAGCGACCTCTACTATCGCCTGCACGTCTGCCCGATTCACTTGCCGGCGCTGCGTGAGCGCGCCAACGACATCGCCCACCTGTTCGCTCACTTCTGGGCGCGCCGCGGCGAGAGCCGCGCCGTCGAGCCGGCGGTCATGCAATGCCTGTCGGCGTACGCCTGGCCGGGCAACGTGCGCGAGCTCGAGAACCTGGTCGAGCGCGTGTCGGTGTGCGCGGAAGGAGAGGTCATCCGCCTCGCCGACCTGCCGTTCGGCGTGCGCGCGCCGCACCTGGGCGCCATCGAAGGGCAGCAACAGGTGCGCGAGAGCCTGATCCCGAACGACGACACGCCAATCGCGACGGTGTCGTCGCTGTTGTCGTCGTCGGCGGGTTCCGAGCCGCGCCCCATCGAGGCGGTCGCGGCCGAGCTGCGCGGCGCGCTGCGGGCCGCGTCGGCCCTGGCATCGGCGCCGGGCGCGTCTTCATCGTCGTCGGAAGGCGACATCGCCACCGACGAAGAGGAGCCGACAGCGATCCACTCGAACGGAAACGGGACGACGCCGACGCCGGCGCTGCAGTTGCCGATCGATCTTCCGACGATGCTGCGCGAGCTCGAGAACGCGTACATCAACGCCGCTCTCACCCACACCGGCAGCAACAAGAAGGAAGCCGCGAAGCTGCTGGGCATGGGGCGCACGACGCTGGTCGAGAAGCTGCGCCGTCGCAATACCGACGCGTCACGCTCCTGACCGGCCGCGTGCCACTCGGCTGACGCCCGCGCGTTCCGCTTCGTCGCTCGTGCCGACGACGTGCGCGCGGCGCGCGGGGCTCGCGTCGCATTGATGGCGCGCGCCGACGGCACGGTCGCTGCAATGGCGACGAAGCGGAGTCCCCGCAATTGGTTTCACACGCGCTCACACTGCTGCTCGCGCTCGCCGCCGCCGACGACAAAGGTCCGGTCGGCGTACAGGTGACGACCGCTCTTGCCAGCGAGCGCATCCCCCTCGAGCCGCTGCGCGGGCCGATCGACATCGTCGCCGATCCCTACGCCGGCCGCATCGAGCTGCGCGCGAAGAAGCCGCAGCCGCTGCTGGTGGCTCGGATCGCTCACCACGCCGGGACGATCTGTCCGACGGTGAAGATGATCGGCACCGCCGTCGAGCTCACCTGCCGCACGCGCCGCTTCGAGGCGGTGCTGACCACCGAGGGCAGCAAGCGGTTCCTCGATATTCAAGAGCTGCGCGGCCTGCCCTGGCGCGAGGGGCTCGCGGGTCCGCCTTTCTATCACTACGATCCCGTGCGCACCGGTATCGGCGCGCCGTGCCCAGGTTCGAACGCAGCCTCACGCGGTGAGTGCGCGTTGCTGGCGGGCAAGCAGCTCGAGGCGGCGACGCAGTTTCGATCGACGCTGGAGACCGGCGACTTCCAGATCGCGGCCTTGCGGCTCGGCGACCTGGCGTTGGGCACCGGCGATCCAGCGACGGCGATCGGCTGGTACCGCCGCGCCGGGACCGCGGGCACGTTCGGGCGCCTGGCGCGCGCGCGCATCTGCGAGCTGGACGGTGGCTGTCTGACGTCGACCGAGACCCTGCGCCGGGTCTTCAATGGGCACGGAATGCCGGATCCGGCGCGCGCGGAGATGACCATCCGCGCGATTCGTGCCGAAGCACTCGAGGGGCGTCTTGGATCGGCGGCGCGGATGATGTGGCAGGGGATTCGCGGGGGCTCGCTGGCATGGGTGTGCCGCGAGGGGGGTGAGGTGATCTGCCGCCGGGTGCTCCTCGAGTACATGCGCGAGGCGGCGACGGCGCCGCTGCCGCGCAAAGAAACGCGGGCCGACGTCACGGGGACTGACGAGAAGACGCCCGAGGCCGAAGCTCAGCCGTCGCAGCTTGTCGCCGTCACCGCCTCCGCCGGGGCGACGCCTCCGGCAACCGCGGATGCCGGCGCCGCGCCCGCGCGAGCGACGGCAGCCGAAGCGGCCCGATCACCCCACGACGGCGGTGCGCTCGCGCGAGCGAGCGCCGCGAAGACGACGGCCGCCGCGAAGACGACGGCCGCCGGTGATTACCTCGAGCTCGCAACCGAGCCTCCGGCGGCCGACGAGCCGACCGAGGCGGAGATGGCCATCGAAGTCTACCTGTCGTTGCCCGCGTGGGACCGCGGCCCGCTCGCTCCCGAGCTGTCCGAGGCGGCCGCCGATCTGGCGAGCCACATCGGCGCGCCGGTGTTCGGGGGCCACATCCTGTCCTCGGTGGTCTCCGACGTCGCGCCGGCGATGTTGCCGGCGCACCTGCTCAAGGCCGCCGAGCTCTATCTCGACGGCGACGACATCGCACGCACGCGTCTGGTGCTCGAGTACGCGCGTACGCGCGTCGGCAAGAGCATGACCGGTCGCTGGATCGCTCTCGAGAAGAAGCTGGCCGCGCGCGTCGCCGGCGAAGAGGAGGCGGCCGCCGCGCCGCCGCTGAAGCTCGACGTCGACCCCGACGCGATCGCGCGCGAGCTCGCCGCCGCGCGCGCCGCATCGATCCGCGCGGCGCAGCTCGCGCGCGCCGAAACTGCCCCGAAGAAACGAGGAGACCAACCATGAACCTGGCTCGCACCAGCGGCTCCACGCCGCAGCCCGCCGCCCCCGCGGCGAGGACCGCCGCGCCGATCCCCGTCGCCGAGAGCGCCGTCATGCGCGAGGTGCTGGGCGCGGCCGAGGACGTCGCGATGGGAAACACCACGGTGCTCGTGCTCGGCGAGAGCGGCACCGGCAAGGAGGTCGTCGCGCGCTACATCCACCGCTGCTCGCCGCGCGCGAGCGGACCGTGGGTCGCCGTCAACTGCGCGGCCATGCCGGCCGAGCTGCTGGAGAGCGAGCTCTTCGGCCACGAGCGCGGCGCGTTCACCGGCGCCGCCGAGCGGCGCGTGGGACGCATCGAGCAGGCCGACAAGGGGACGCTGCTGCTCGACGAGATCTCGGAGCTGCCGCATCCACTGCAGGCCAAGCTGCTGCGCGTGCTGCAGGAGCGCGAGGTCGACCGCCTGGGCGGCGGCCGCCCGGTCCCGGTCGACGTGCGCGTGATCGCGACGTCGAACCGCGATCTCGGCCAGATGGTCGAACGAAAGCTCTTCCGCGCCGATCTCTACTACCGCCTGTTCGTCTTCCCGATCGTGTTGCCGCCGCTGCGCGAGCGTCCCGACGACATCCCGGTGCTGGCGAATCACCTGCTGCGCAAGCTCGCCGAGGACCTCGGCCGTCCGGCGCCGACGCTGGCGGACGACGCGATTCGCGGTCTGTCGCGCTATCGCTTCCCCGGCAACGTGCGCGAGCTCGGCAACATCCTCGAGCGCGCGCTGGTGCGCTGCCGCTATTCGGTGATCGATCTGCAGTACCTCGACCTCGGGATCCACGAGCCGCGCTCGAGCGTCGCGGCGCTGGGCCGCACCGAGCGTGCGCCGCTGCCCGAGCGGCGCTTCTTGCCCGAGGGGGTGCCGATCGATCTCGGCTCGCTCGAACGGCTGGCGATCCAGGAGGCGCTGCGGCGCGAGAACGGTAACCGCACGCGCGCCGCGCGGATCCTGGGCATCAGCCTGCGCACGCTGCGCAACAAGCTGCGGGAGTATCGCGAGCGCGCGGCCGTCGCCGCCGCGTGCGACTCGACGGCACCTTCTGCCGATGGGCAGATTCTACCGATCGAGGGGGACGAACTGTCCGGGCCGATCGTCGACGCCACCGCGGCGTTCGCCGAGGTGCCCGAGCACCCGTCGCCGGCACGCGGTTCGCATCTGGTTCCTGCGCACAAGGAGCAGGCGGCGTGAAGATCTTCGATGCAACCCTGAAGACGCTGGAACGGTCGCTCGACATCCGCCTGGTCGAGCAGAACGTGCTGGCGGGCAATGTCGCCAATGCCGACACTCCGGGCTACAAGCCCAAGGAGCTGGACTTCGGCGCGGCGATGCAGGCGGCGAACGCCGACGCCAGCGCCCAGACCATGGCGGCGACCAGCCCCGGTCACATGGGGCCGAACGGCGGCAGCGCCGGCACCGGCGCCAACGACATCGCGACGTCGATGGTCGTCGACGGGCGCGGCACCAGCCCCAGCTTCGACGGCAACTCCGTCGATCTCGATCGCACCATGGCCGGCATGGCCGAGAACGGGCTGCAGTACGGCGCCAGCGCCAAGGCGGCCGGCAAGAAGCTCGCCATCCTGCGCTACGCCATCGACGGGGGTGGATGATGGACTTCCTCACGGCGCTGCGGATCAGCGGCTCGGGCCTGTCGGTCGAGCGGACGCGCGTCAACCTGGCGTCGTCGAACCTGGCCAACGCCGAGACCACGCGCACCGCGGCCGGCGGCCCCTACAAGCGCCTCGATCCGGTGATCCAGGCGACCCCGTTCGCGCCCACGCTCGAGGACGCGAGCGCGCAGACGCTCGCGGTGAATCCGATCATCGCGTCGATCGTCGCCGACAACGGCCCGGGCCGGAAGGTCTACAGCCCCGGTCACCCCGACGCCGACCCCGAAGGCTTCGTGACATTTCCCAATGTGAACCCAGTGCACGAGGTGGTGAACCTCATGTCGGCGGCGCGCAGCTACGAGGCGAACGCGACGGCGATCGACACGCTCAAGACCATGGCGCAAAAGGGCCTCGACATCGCGCGCTGAGCGTCGACCGCCAAGAAGCATGAAGGGCATGAGGTAGCAACGTGAGCATCGAGACCATCCGCAGCATCGACTCATCCGGCATCGATGGCATCGATGGCCTGGCGCCGCGCGCGGGCGCACCGGCCGGCGCCGCTCCGACGGCGTCGTTCGCCGATACGCTGGGCCAGGCGATCCAGTCGGTCGACAAGCTGCAGCTCGAGGCCGACGACCAGGCGACCAAGGTCGCGAACGGCGGCGGCAACCTGCACGAGATGTCGCTGGCCCTGGAGAAAGCCGACGTGTCGATGCGCCTGGCGGTGAAGGTGCGCAACAAGCTGCTCGATGCGTACAACGAGATCATGAAGATGGGAGTGTAACGGTTGGACCCTCTGCTCAATCAGCTGCGCGACCTCACCCGGAAGTTCGGCGCTCTCTCGAGCACGCTGCGCCTCGCGATCGCGGGCGTCGCGGCGCTGGTCCTGCTCGTCGTCGTCGTGACCCAGCTCGGCGGCGCCAGCGGCAGCTACGAGTACGCGTTCACCAACCTGTCGGCCGAGGACAGCAGCGAGGCGGCGGCGCAGCTCAAGGCCGCGAAGATTCCGTTCCGGCTCGAGGCCGGTGGCACCGCGCTGGCCGTGCCGGCGACCCAGGTCTACGACGCGCGCCTCATGCTGGCGGCGATGGGCCTGCCGCGTGGAGGCGGCGTCGGCTTCGAGATCTTCGACCGCGGCGATCTCGGCGTCTCCGAGTTCACCCAGCACGTGAACCTGCGCCGCGCCACCGAGGGCGAGCTCGCGCGTACGATCGGGCGTCTGTCGTCGGTGCGCTCGGCGCGCGTGCACATCACACTGCCCGAGAAGGGCCTGTACCGCGACGACGACCACAAGGCGGCGGCGGCAGTGGTGCTCAATCTGCAGCCCGGGCGCACGATGTCCGAGAAGGAGCTGCAGGGCGTGCGGCACCTGGTGGCGGCGGCGGCGACCGGCCTCAACGCCGATTCAGTCACCGTCGTCGACGGGAGCGGCACCGTACTCGCGGGCGACAGCTCGCCGGACAGCAAGGCGGCGACGCAAGAGCACGACGTGGAGCACAGGCTGGAGCAGCGGATCGTCGACCTGCTCGAGCCGGCGGTCGGCCCGGGCGCGATCGTCGCCAAGGTGACCGCGGCGTTCGACACCTCCGACGTCGAGACCACGGCCGACGCGTACGATCCGGACGGCACGGCGGTGCGCAGCGAGCACAAGTCGAACGAGCAGACCAATCAGGAGAGTCCGGGCGCGGCCGGCGTGGCCGGCGCTGCCGCGAATCAGCCGGGCGCGGGCGTGCCCGGCGGCGGCGGCACCAACCGCGGCATGACCCAGCGCGAGGAAGAGACGCGCAACTACGAGATCACGAAGACCGTGACCCACACCGTCGCGCGCGGCCCGCGTTTGAGGCGCCTCTCGGTGGCGGTGTTGCTGGACGCGCCGGGTGGCAAGCCGCGGCTCGACGCCGACATCAAGCGGCTCGAGGAGCTATCGAAGAGCGCGGTCGGCTTCGACGCCAAGCGCGGCGATCAGTTCCAGATCTCCAGCACCGCGTTCACCAGCAGGCTCGGTGGCGACGGCGAGGGCGTCAAGGAGATGTGGTGGATGTCGCCGCGCGCGTTCCGCCTTGGCGAGATCCTCGGCGGGTTCGTGCTGTTCTTCCTGATGGCGCTCGCGCTCATGCGCATGCGCCGGCCCGCGCCCGCGACGCCGCAGCTGGCGGCGATGCCGACGTCGGCGGCCATGCTCAAGCCGGGCTCCAGGGTCGCGGAGCTCGAGGCGGCGATGGACCGCGCGGCGCTACCGGCCGGTACGGCGGGGGCGGCGGGACAGGCGGCCCTCCCGGGCATGGATCCCGCGCAGCAGGTGCGCGACCGCGCGCGCGAGCTGGCGCAGACCGATCCCCAGCGGGCTGCTCACCTCGTGCGCGCCTGGATAAACGTCGACAACGAAGAGGGCAAGCGTGCCTGAGCCGGGGGACAAGGAAGAGAAGGCGGGCCCGGGCGCGCAGCGCGCGGCCGCGCTGTTGCTGGGCCTCGGCGCCGATCTGGCGGCCGCGATCTTCCAGCACCTCGACGAGCCGAGCGTGCGGCGCATCGCCGCGGGCGCCAAGGAGATCCGCAAGAACCCTGACGCCGTGCCGTCGGCGCTGAGCCACTTCGTGGCGTCGCTCGACAAGATCGGCGGCGACGCCGAGTCGGGCGATCGCGTGCTGCGGCAGATCGCAGAGCAGGTGCTGGGGCCGGAGATGGCGCAGCGGGCGTTCGAGGGCGTGGCGCCGCCGGTGAGCGACGACGCGCTCGGCCCCGCGGGCCAGGCCGATCCCGAGGCGCTGGCGATGATCCTGTCGCGCGAGCAGCCACAGACCATCGCGCTCGTGCTGGCGGCGATGGAGCCGGTGCGCGCCGCCGCGGTGATGAGGGTGATCCCCGAGGCGCAGCGGCCGCAGATCCTGCGGCGTCTCGCGCTGCTCGAGGCGGTCGCTCCCGACGTTTTGCGCGAGGTCGGGCAGGGCCTGTCGGCCGAGCTGCGTACGTCGGTGTCGAGCGGCATGCGCAAGTTCGACGGCAAGCAGGCGGCGATCGAGCTCCTGCGGCGCAGCCCGGCCGCGCAGCAGACCGAGACCGTCCAGGAGATCGAGAAGGACGATCCCGAGCTGGCGGCCGATCTGCGCGGCAAGCTCTTCACGTTCCAGGACCTGGTCAACCTGTCCGACCGCGACATCCAGACGCTGCTGCGCGAGATCGACACCAGCCGCCTCTCGGTGGCGCTCAAGGGCGCCGCAGCGACGGTGCGCGACAAGATCCTCAAGAACATGTCGAGCCGCGCGGCGCAGATGCTGTCCGACGATATCGGCGCCATGGGGCCGGTCAAGCTGGCGGACGTCGAGCTGGCGCAGGGCGAGCTGGTCAAGGTGGCGTTCACGCTCGCCGAGCAGGGCCGGATCACCGTGGTCAACCCCGCGGACAAGATGGTGTAGCCGCGCATGCCGATCACGTCGACGACTTCGTCTCCGATCCCGCGCACGCCGAGCTTTCTCGGGCAGATCCGCGGCACCGTCGATCGCGCGACGTTCGGCGGCCCCACGGACTCGGCGGTGCAGCCGTTCTTCGGGCGGCAGGGCGGCGCGGCGCAGCCGGAGATCCCCGTGATGGAGACGCCGGCGGACGTCGAGTCGCTGGCGCCGCCGCTGCCGCCGCCGATCCCGCAGCCCGGCCCCGAGTTCGCCGAGCGCCTCGCGAAAGCGGTCGCCGATCTGCGCCGCACCGGCGAGCGCCTGGCCGAGCAGTCGACGGCCGACGCGCTGGAGATGGCGATCTTGATCGCGCGCCGGATCCTCGAGGCCGAGCTGAAGACGAACCCGCTGGCGCTGACCGGCCTGGTTCGCTCGGCCATCGGGCGGCTGGGAGAGTCGCGCAAGGTGCAGCTGCGCCTGTGTCCCGCCGACGCCGCCAATGTGCAGGCGGCGGGCGACACCGGGCCGCTCGGCGGCGTGTCGGTGGCGCGCGTCGAGATCCGCGCCGACGCATCGCTGTCGCCGGGGGATTGCATCGTCGACGGCGAGCAGGGAACCGTCGACGGGCGTGTGGCGACGCGCCTGGAAGAGGTGCGGCGCATCCTGTCACGCGCGCTGGCCGAGGAAGAGGGCGCGCGATGACCGGCGAAGCGGAGGACAACTTCACGGAGAGGCGAGGGCTCGCCGACGCCGACGCCGACGCCGCCGCCGGGACGGAGGGCGGGGGGCTCGACGAGACCATTGACGAGATCTCGGCGCAGTTCGACGCGCTCGGCGACGCGCCGTCCATGCAAGAAGCGCTGCGCGCGCAGGAAGAGGCGCGCGCGGGGCGGCCGGTGGCGCCGACACCTGCGGCGCCCGCGCCCATGCCGGAAGCTCCCGCTTCCGAGGCCGCGCCGGAGGGACCGTCGGTGCCGGCCAGCGCTCGCCTGCTGGCGCGCGTGAAGCGGGCCCTCGCCGAGGTCGACCCGGTCGTGGCGTCGGGCAAGGTGACGCGCGCATCGGGGATCATCGTCGAGGCGACGCTCCCGCGCGTCGCGGTCGGCACGGCGTGCGTGATCGAGCTCGGCGAGGGACGCTTGATCTCCGCCGAGGTGGTGGGCTTCTCGCGCTCCAAGGCGCTGCTGATGCCGTTCGGCGAGCTGGCGGGCATCGGCGAGGGCTGCGCGGTCTGGCCGCGCGCGAGCGCCGCCGAGATCCCCGTGGGCGAGGCACTGCTCGGGCGTGTGGTCGACGCGGCGATGCGTCCCGCCGACGGCAAGCCGGCGCCGTCGCTGAGCAAGACCGCGGTGCTCAACGCGCCGCCTCCGCCGGCCATGCAGCGGCGGCGCATCGCGCGCCCGCTGGTGCTGGGAATCCGCTCGCTCGACGCCTGCCTGACCTGCGGCGAGGGCCAGCGGGTCGGCATCATGGCCGGCCCGGGCGTCGGCAAGAGCGTGCTGCTGGGCATGCTCGCGCGCAGCGCCAGCGCCGACGTCATCGTGTGCGCGCTGGTCGGCGAGCGCGGCCGCGAGGTGCGCGAATTCGTCGAGCGCGATCTCGGCCCCGCGGGCCTGGCGCGATCGGTGGTGGTGGTCGCGACCGCCGACGAGCCGCCGCTGGTGCGCGTGCGCGCGGCGATGGCGGCGACGTCGATCGCCGAGTACTTCCGCGCGCGCGGCAAGAAGGTGTTGTTGCTGGTCGACTCGCTGTCGCGCGTGGCGATGGCACAGCGGGAGATCGGGCTCGCGGCCGGCGAGCCGCCGACGTCGCGGGGCTATCCGCCGTCGGTGTTCGCGGCGCTGCCGCGGCTGGTGGAGCGCGCGGGCAACGACGCCGGCGAGGGCAGCATCACCGCGATGTACACCGTGCTCGCCGAGGGCGACGACATGTCCGATCCGGTGACCGACGCCGCGCGCGCGGCCCTCGACGGGCACGTGGTGCTGTCGCGCAAGCTGGCCAACAGCGGCCACTTCCCGGCGGTCGACGTGCTGGCGAGCGTGAGCCGCGTGATGTCCGATGTGGTCTCGCCCGACCACCGACGGCTGGCCATGGAGGCGCGCGAGGTGCTGTCGACCTATCGCGAGTCGGCGGATCTGATCGAGGTCGGCGCCTATGTCGCGGGGTCGAACCCACGCGTCGACCGCGCGCTCAAGAGCGTGCACGCGGTGAACGCGCTGTTTCGGCAGGAGCCGAGCCAGCGGTTCACGCTCGAGAGCACGCTGCTGGGTCTCCGGCGCGCGCTCGAAGGTCCGGCGGAGGTGGCGCGTGGTTGAGGGACGCGCACGCACGATCTCGGTGTGGCTGGTGATGCTGGCGATCTCGCTGGCGGCGGCTTTCGCGGCGGCGTCGACTGGCGAGAAGACCGACGCTGGGCCTGCGGTCAAGAGCGAGGCGAACGACAAGGCCGAAAAGAGCGCCGAGTCGAGGACGACGCCCGAGAAGTCGAAGGCCGATGTGAAGGGCGACGGGAAGTCCGACACGAAGACCGCTGCGAAGGCGGACCCCAAGAAGGGGGCCAAGACCGGCGACAAGGCGGGCGCGTCGGCGAAGACCGGCGCGAAGTCGGGTGACTCGGCGGGCGCCGTCGGCGAAGAACCGCCGACGGGCCCGATCACGCCGCCGCTCAAGCTGAACGCGCTGCACGAGGAGATGAGCCATCCCCCCGTGCGGCACGACGAGCACCCGGCGACGAAGGCCGAGCGCGAGAAGCTGGAGCAGCTCGCGGTCGAGATCAACAAGGCGCGCGAGGGGCTGCGCAAGGACACGGCGCGCCTGGAGGCGATGCTGGCCGCGCGCGACGCCGCGCCTTCTCCGGTGGCGTCGGCCGGCACCCCCAGCAATGGCGAAAACGGCGAGCCGGCGAAGAAGGTGACGACGCCGCTCGACGCCCTGGCCAAGGCCATCCGGGGCATGAAGCCGGAGCAGGCGGCGCCGATCATCAGCCGCGTCGATCGCAAGCTGGCCGCCGACGTTCTATTGCGCATGCCGGGCGCCGACGCCGGCAAGGTGATGGGCGTGTGCAAGCCGGAGGTGGCGGCCGAGCTCGCCGCCGAGATCGCGTCGCGCACCCCGCGCGCGGAGCTGAGGCGATGAAAACGCACCCGGCCAGAACCGCGAGCGAGATCCTTGCGCCGGCAGGGGAGCCGCACGCAGCGGGCGCTCGCGAGCACGCGATGGGCGCCGGCGAGATCGGGGCCCGGTCGGAGTTCGCCGGCGAGCTCGCGCGCGCGTCTCTGCCGGAAGGCGCCGCCGCTGACACGCGCGCGCCGTTCCCCGCGCGCGTCGACGCGCCGGCACCCGCGGCAGATCAATCGGACCCGACGGCGCCCCCGCGGAGCCAGACGCCCGCCGTGGCGGTCACTGCATCGGAGGTGCCGCCTCCCAGGGCCGACGCGCGTCGTCCGACGCGTGGGGCGAACCCGCCAGCCGCTCTTGAGCCGGTCGCGGCGCAGAGCGAGGCGCGCGATCTCTCGCCCGAACCTGCGCTCGCGCCGGCGTTGCCGCTCGAAGCGCAGGCCTCCGTACCCGACAATCAGCCGGCCATCCGCGCCGATCGGCCGGAGGCACCCGTCCCGACGCCGTCAAGCGCGGTTCCGTCGAAAGAGGTCCATCCGCGCGCCACGAGCGAACGACCGGTTGGGGGCCAGGCAGCGGCCGTGTGGGCGCCGGCGCTCGCGCCGGCACCGACCGGGTCGCGCGTGCCCACGGCGACGGGAACAATCGAAGGCCATCCATCACCGGACCCGCGCGCGTCGCGTCCGGAAGTGACCCGACAGACGGCGACCGCCGCGGAGGGAGCTCGCCCGCGTGCGGTCGAGGCTGCTCCGACGCAGGCGATCCCGCTCGCCCCCGAGCGCGCGCTGCCGTCCGCCGTTCCAGCGCCGCGGGTCGAAGCGGCGGCTTCCGCCCACACTGACCCCGAGGCGGCGGTCGTGGCGCCCGAGCTGCGGTCCCCGGAGCCGCGAACGCCGACGAACGCCGGCGTGCCGCGAGCCGTCCTGCGAGCTGTCCTGCCCGCGGCGATCGATCGCTCCCGGGTGTCGCAGCCGCCGCAGCGCTCGCGAGAGTCCGCGGCGGCGCTCGAGTCGACGCCGCCGGTGCGATCGCACGTCGTCCAGCGCGTCGAGCCGAACGCCGATGCGCAGGTCGCGCCCCCAAGCCCGGCGCATTCGCAGACCGTACCCGACGAGCGGAACACGAACACGGCCAGCCTGGTGTCGCAGCCGCGCCTCGGCGTCCCGCACGACGAGCCTCGCGGGCCCGTGGCCTCCGCCAGTCCCGCACCGGACGCAACGGGGGCGAAGGAGGGGCGCGACGACGTGATCGAGGCCGGGACGACGGCGCGCGCGGTGCCGTCGCGAGAGGCGCCCGCACGCAGCCGCATGGCGCCGCCAGCCGTCGTCGCAGCGACCGTGCACGGGCAGGCGCCGCAGTCGCCGTCGTTGCAGTCGCCGTCGTTGCAGTCGCCGTCGTCGCAGTCGCCGTCGTCGCAGTCGCCGTCGCCGTCGTCGCCGTCGCCGTCGTCGCCGTCGCCGTCGTCGCAGTCGCCGTCGCCGTCGTCGCAGTCGCAGTCGCCGTCGTCGCAGTCGCAGTCGCCGTCGCCGTCGTCGCAGTCGCCGTCGTCGCAGTCGCCGTCGCGCGTCGCCGTCGTCGCAGTCGCCGTCGTCGCCGTCGCCGTCGTCGCCGTCGCCGTCGCAGTCGCCGTCGTCGCAGTCGCCGTCGTCGCAGTCGCCGTCGTTGCAATCGCCGTCGTTGCAGTCGCCGTCGTTGCAATCGCCGTCGTTGCAGTCGCCGTCGTTGCAATCGCCGTCGTTGCAGTCGCCGTCGTCGCAGTCGCCGTCGTCGCGGTCGCGGTCGTCGTTGCAGTCGCCGTCGTCGCAGTCGCCGTCGTTGCAATCGCCGTCGTCGCCGTCGCCGTCGTTGCAGTCGCCGTCGTCGCAATCGCCGTCGCGGTCCGCGGCATCGCCGTCGCGGTCCGCGGCATCGCCGTCGCGGTCAGCGGCGTCACACGCGTCGCCGTCACCGTCGCTGTCGGTCTCGCCGTCGTCGCTCGCGCCGTCACACTTGGGCCCGACGCTTCTGCACTCGCCGCCCGCGTCGCCGCCGACGCTGTCGGTTTCGCACTCGTCGCCCACGCCACCGGAGTCGCCGGAGCCGCTGCACTCGTCGCCGGCGCCCGCGGCGCCTGCCGTTCGTGAGCTGTCGACCAGCGGAGATCGAGGTGCTCCGTGACTCTCCGTCGACCTCCTCGGCTGCCGCGGCCATGCGTCGTCACTCGGCCCGCGTCGGCTACGGCCGCGAGCAGCCGGCGACCCGCGTACCGCCTGCCCTCGGCGAGCCGGCGCCGGCCCGCGCCGCGACTCCCGGAGCGGCTACCGCCCATCCCACGCCGAGCACGCCCGTCGCGCGCCCCGCCGACCCCGCATCGTCCGCGCCCGTCGCGCGCTCCTCGAACGACCCCGGCGCTCCGACGACCCCGCGGCCAGCGAGCGCGGCGGTTGTCCGAGCAGCGACGACCAATCGACCGCATCCGAGCGTTACACGCCCGGATGGCAACGGCCCTCGGGTCGCGCCACCGCCCGCGCGCGCCCTGGCAGGCGCGACGATCGCCGATGGTCCAAAGACGGCGCCGTCGCCCGAGCGCTTCTCGCGTCCGGCGCCCGGCGCGGCCCACCTCCCTCCGGCGGCGCCCGATGTCACGGCGCGACCGGTGACGCCCGCCGCAATCCTGCCGAGCGCCCCGTCCTCACCATCGTCGTCGGTGCCGCTGAAGTCGCCCGCGCGGTCCACCCGCCGTGGCGTCGCCGAGAGCGCCGCTCCCTCGCATGCCCCCGCCCTCACCCCGGGCGAATGGTCGCCGATCGCGCCGTCCGCGGTCGGTCTCGCGACGCGGACCACGATCGCTGCTGTTGTCCCAGCGCGGAGCGGCGTCCCGGCCGCGGCCGCGCTCGCGCCCCGCCGTCCGTCTCCGGCTGTCGACGCGGCTCCGCCCGCCGAGGACCAGGGGAGCGAAGACGCGGACGCGCGCGCGCTGAAGCACGCGCCCAGCGCGGATCTCCGCGTGCAGGCTCGCTCTTTCGAAAAGGCTCCGCCCGCGTTCCCCGTCGACAATCTCGCAAAGGTCTTCGGCACGCCCGCGGACGGCGATAAGCGCGAATCGTCGAAGCCCCCGCAGATTCATCCGGCCACGCTCATCGGACACGCGCCCGCGGCGGTCGCGACGGCCCATCGGCCGATCCTCGATCGAGCCGCGACGACGGCGTTCCATCCGGCTGCGCCGGCGCCCGCCCACCCTTCGCCGTCGAGCCGTCGCGATCCGGCGGCGGCGAATGACGTCGCGGCTCCGCACGCGCCGCAGGCCGATCGCGCGCCCGTGCCGGCGCATCTCTCTGCCTTCGCCGCCGTGCCGGCGCCGTTCGACGCCGTGCTCGCGTCGCTGCCGTCGCCCGCGCCGATGCCGGCCGCGCCGCGCGCGCTGCTGGCCCACGCCGTCGAAGATCCCTCGCTGCGCGCGACCGTGATGCCCGAGCACGCCGTGCTCTCGATCGATACCGGCGCCGCGGGCGAGCTGGCATTGCACCTGCGGGTCAAGGACGGGGTCGCCGACGTACGCGTCGCGGGCGCCGCCGCCCACACCGTCGACATGCGCCCGTCGGAGCTGCGCGCCGCGCTGGCGAGCGAGGGCCTCACGCTGGGCAGCTTCCAGTCGGGCCAGCCCGCGCCCGAGCACAACCGGGCCGGCGAGCTCGCCGACGACGATACCTCCACCCGCTCGCCGTCGCGCGCCATTCCGGCCGCGGCTGCGGCTGCCGCCAGCGACTCTTCACCCGCCGCGGTCACCGGCCGCGGACTTCACGTCACCGCTTGAAAGGAGCCTAGCGATGCCCGCTGCCATACCCGGATTCGACCCGTCGATGCCGGTGAACCCACCGACGACCGCCGACACCGCCGGATCCAACGCGCTCGGCAAGGACGACTTCATGAAGCTGCTGCTCGCGCAGCTGGCCAACCAGGATCCGACGGCGCCGCAGGACGACGGAGCGTTCGTGGCGCAGCTCGCGCAGTTCGCGCAGCTCGAGGCGTCGACGGGCACCAACACGCGCCTCGACACGCTGGTGTCGGCGCAGGCGGCCAGCCAGCAGACCCAGGCGGTCGGCTTCATCGGCAAGTCCGTCAACTTCCGCACCGACACGATGAGCCTGCAGGCAGGGCTGTCGACGACGTCGCAGGTCTCGCTCACCGATGCGGCGAGCGCCGTCAGCGTCACCGTGCTCGACAGCACCGGCAAGGCGGTGCGCACGATGAAGATGGGCCCGCAGCTCGCGGGCCCGGTCAACGTCGTGTGGGACGGCAACGACGACGGCGGCAACAAGCAGCCGCCCGGCCTTTATTCGCTGAACGTCAGCGCCACCAACGCGGCCGGAAAAGCCGTGGGCGTCAGCATGCAAGGCAACGGTCTCATCACCGGCGTCGACTTCGACAACGGTATTCCCAAGCTCAAGGTCAATGGAACTCTCGTAATGATGTCCCAGATCACTTCAATAAACGAAAGGAACGCGCAATGAGTCTCATCTCGTCTCTCTACACGGGTGCTACCGGTCTCGAAGCCAACAGCACCGATCTGTCGGTGATCGGCGACAACATCGCCAACGCCAACACCATCGGCTTCAAGGAGAGCCGCGCAGCGTTCCAGGACGCGATGTCGCAACAGATGATTGGCGCCGGCACGGCGAACAGTCAGATGGGGCTCGGCGTGTCGCTGGAGTCGATCCAGAAGATCCTCACCCAGGGCGCGATCACGAACACCGGCGTCGCGACCGACCTGGCGATCGACGGCAACGGCTTCTTCGTGGTCAGCGGCGCGCACAACGGCATGGACGGCCAGTTCTACACGCGCGCCGGCCAGTTCACGATCGACAACACCGGCACCATGGTCAACCTGGAAGGCCTGCACGTGCAGGGCTACACCGCGAACACCGCGGGCGTGCTCGGCACGACGCCGGGCGACCTGACGTTCGGCAACGCGTCGTGGCCGGCGTCGGCGACGGCCAACATCGGCGTGGTCGCCAACCTGGACTCGAACGCGACCGTGCCCGCGGTGGCCTTCGATCCCCTCAACGCGGCGGCGACGTCGAACGCGTCGACCAGCGTGACCGCCTACGACACGCTGGGAAACGCGCACCAGGTCGACATCTTCTTCGCGAAGACGGCGGCGGGCGCGTGGGACTGGCACGCGCTGACCGACGGCGGCGGCCTGACCGGCGGCGTGGCGGGCACGCCGACCGAGGTCGCGAACGGCACCATGACGTTCGACACCACCGGCAAGTTGACCGCGATGACCACGGCGGCCACCAACTTCAACCCGCTGAACGCGACCAATCCGCAGCCGCTGACGTTCAACTTCGGTGACGCGACCGGCGGCGGCGGCACCGGCTTGCTGGGCATCACCCAGTTCGCGGGCACGTCGGGCGCGACGCAGACCAACCAGGACGGGTTTGCGTCGGGGTCGCTCACTCACATCGCCATCGACAAGAACGGCAACGTCAACGGCACCTTCACCAACGGGCAGACGCGCCTGCTGGGCGAGGTGGCGACCGCGCTGGTCAAGGCGCCCGATCAGATGGATGCCATCGGCGGCAACCTGTTCTCGACGACGCCGAACTCGGGCGCGGCGACGCTGGGCGCGGCCGGCAACCTCGGGCGCGGCAACATCGTGGCGGGCGGCCTCGAGCAGTCGAACGTCGACCTGGCCAACGAGTTCGTGAAGATGATCGCCGCTCAGCGCGCCTACCAGGCCAACGGCAAGACCGTGGTGACGGCCGACGCGCTCTTGCAAGAGCTCATGCAGATCAAGCGCTAGTAAGCGTCTTGCTTCGCTCACACGTGGGAGGGGCCGGTCGGCTCCTCCCACGATGTGGGTTTTTAGGGTTGTCGGCTACGTGCCGATGAAAGGTCCGTCGAAAGGTATGGGCAATCGAATGATTTCTGTGACGCGGCTCGGGGGGACGGAGGTGGTGATCAACACCGATCTCATCGTCACCGTCGAGAAGACGCCGGATACCGTGATCACACTGACGAACGGCGACCGCATCATGGTGCGCGAGTCGGTCGAGGACGTGGTCGCCCGCGCGGCGGAGTTCCGCCACCGTGTGCTCCAGGGGCCCGGTGTGCGCGCGGATGCGCGCGACCATGCCGCTAGCCTGGGTGCCAGTGCGAGCGACGGGCCGGCCAAAGGTGGGGGCGAGGAGGCGTAATGGATATCGGAACAATAGGCGGCATCGTCCTCGCGATCGCCTGCATCCTCGGCGGTCAGGCGCTGGAAGGCGGGCACGCCGGCTCGCTGGTGCAGGCCACCGCGGCCATCATCGTGCTCGGCGGCACCATCGGCGCCGTCATGGTCTCGTTCCCCATGAGCGACGTGAAGCGCGGCCTGGGCCTGGGCAAGATGGCGTTCGGGGACAAGAAGAGCGACATCGGCGACATCATCAAGCAGGTCGTCGAGCTCGCCGGCATCGCGCGCCGCGAGGGCGTGCTGGCGCTGGAGCAGCGCATGGCCGAGATCAAAGATCCGTTCCTGAAGCGCGCGGTCGGTTTCCTGGTCGACGGCGTCGACGCCGCGGTCGCGCGCGACGCGCTCGAGACCGAGATCAACACGGAGAACGAGGAGAACGTCGCGGCCGCCAAGATCTTCGAGGCCGGCGGCGGTTACAGCCCCACGGTCGGCATCATCGGCGCCGTGCTCGGCCTCATCCACGTCATGGAGAATCTGTCGGATCCGTCCAAGCTCGGTGGCGGTATCGCGACGGCGTTCGTTGCGACGGTGTACGGCGTCGCGGTGGCCAATCTGATCTTTCTCCCGATCGCCAACAAGATCAAACGCAAGCTGCACACCGAGAAGGAGCGCAAGACCTTGATCGCCGAGGGCGTGCTGTCGATCCAGGCCGGCCTCAACCCGCGCGTGCTCGAGGAGAAGCTGGCGGCCTACGCGGGCCACCACGCGCCGCCCAAGAGCGCCGACGGCGGCGCGGCGGCGGAAAAGTAAACGGCGGAGAAGTGATTGGCTAAAAAACAGAAGCACGAGGAGCATGAGAACCACGAGCGATGGCTCGTGTCGTACGCGGACTTCATCACGCTGCTGTTCGCGTTCTTCGTCGTGCTCTATTCGATCAGCCGCGTCGACAACAAGCGCATGGCGCAGGTGCAGCAGTCGATCAAGTTCGCGCTGCACTTCAAGGGCACGGGCGGCATCGACCAGCTCCCGCTGTTCGAGGGCCCGCCCGTGGATGGCGGCAAGTGCCGGCGCGAGCGCGGTCCCGACGAGCACCCCAAGACCAAGCAGCGCGAGGCGGCCGAGAAGGCGCGCAAGCGCATGGAGAAGAAGCTGAAGACGTACTTGCAGCTGCGCCCGCAGCCGCAGGTGGTGCAGATCGAGACCGAGCGTGACCGCCTGACGGTGCGCCTGTCAGCGGCGCACTTCTTCGACCCGTCGCAGGCGGCGATCCGGCCGGAGATGATCCCGATCCTCGACCTCATCGCCGAGGAGCTGGCGGGGCTGGAGATGCCGTTGCGCATCGAGGGGCACACCGACGAGAGCCGGCTCGGCACGGGCCGATTCCGCGACAACTGGGAGCTGTCGTCGTCGCGAGCGGCCGCGGTCGCCAGCTACGTCGAGCTCGCGCATCACATGAACGGCAAGCTGCTGTCGGCGGCCGGCTACGGTTCGACGCGCCCGCTGGTCGAAGGCAACACCGCCGCCGCGCACGAGGCGAATCGCCGCGTCGAGATGGTCGTGCAGTTCGAGCCGGGCGGCGAGTAGGCGCGAGTAGGCGGAGCCCGGGCGGGCTGTTAGAGTGCGGCCGCAATGGGCCGCAAGGTAGCGTTTCTCGGCGCGAGCAAGGGGATGGGGCGCGCGCTGGCGCGGCGGATGGCGGCGCGGGGCGACCGACTCTTCCTGCTCGGGCGCGACATCGAGGACCTCGGGCGCAGCGCGCGTGATCTGGAGGCGCGCGCCGGCAACGGCGCGGCGCCGGTCGGCGTGGCCGCCTGCGATCTCGAGCGGCCCGAGACGTTCGCGCCCGCGCTGGCCGCGGCGGTGGCGGCCCTCGGCGGCCTCGACACCGTCGTCGTCACCGGTGGCATGTTCGCGACCCAGGACAAGCTCGAGGAGGATCCCGAGCTCGCGCGCCGGCTGCTGACCGTCGACTTCGCCAACACCGTCGTGTTCTGCGAGGAGGCGCGGCGGCTGCTGCTGGCGCAGGGCGGCGGCACGCTGTGCGTGTTCAGCTCGGTCGCGGGCGAGCGCGGGCGCAAGCCGGTCGTGCTCTACGGCGCGGCGAAGGCGGGTCTCACGCGCTACCTCGAGGGGCTCGACCACAAGTTCCACGCGCGCGGGCTGCGCACGATCTGCGTGAAGCCCGGCTTCGTGCGCACTGGAATGACCGAGGGCCTGCGCCCGCCGCCCTTCGCGGGCGAGCCCGACGGCGTGGCGGCCCAGGTGTGCCGCGCGATCGACCGCGGGACACCGGTGGTCTACGCCCCCGGCATGTGGGCGCTGGTCATGCTGGTCATCCGCTGGCTGCCGCGGTTCGTGATGCGGCGTATCGGATTCTGACGGGACGCCCGCTGGCGGGAAGGGGCTCAGATTTATCGTGAAATTGCCGAGCGAGCCATAAGCGATGGGAGGGATACCGTGGGCGAACAAACCAGGCGCCTTCTCATGCTCGACGAGATTCTGAAATGACGGTTGACACGACGGTTGTCCTTCCCATCGACGGGAATGTAGTTGCGATATGCGACGTCGGTTCCGTAGCCAATGGTCCCGGGTTCATGTCTCGACTACTCAGTGCTGCCCGTGAAGAAGAAAAGGGCGGACATGGATTGCTCGCAGATCTTTGGCGGGCCAAGGTGCACCCATACTGCCGGTCGGGAGATCTCGCAGTGTGGACCACGCTTCTCGATGGCGTGTTCAAGGTCGGTCTAGTCCATCATCGGCGGGCAGACAGACAGTCCGCATTGCGGGAATTGAACGACGAATTTATTTGTAAGGACGAGCGTGCCGCTTCCCTCTTGAAATGTCCTTCGGGTGAGATTGTCATCGCTTCCCTCGCAAATCTCGGGAGCGAGAACGTTTATCGTTTGGCTAACGTGGCGCCGGCGACCTATTGGATCGGACTCGAGCGTGACTTCGACCAGGATGCCATGCATGCCGACCTGTCCCGCCCAGAGGACTATCGGGACTCAGAGGGCCCGGACTGGACAGTCCATCTCGTCAGTCAGGCGTAGATGCCCGCCTTTCCTTGGTCAGGTTCGTTGAATTATTTCCATGCCAGGGGCGTCTCAGGGCTAGGCTAGGTGCGATACGGGAGGACGTCATGGCGATGGTGCGAATTGGCTTGGCGACATTGATCGCGGTGCTGATGGGCGGGGCGGCTGCCCGCGACGCTCAGGCGTTCCAGGGCTTCCGGTGCGGGACCGGCCGATTGGTGGAGGAGGGCGACCGTCCCCCCGAGGTGCAGAACCGCTGCGGCGAGCCCGACACCGCCGATACGCGTGAAGAGCATCGCTCCGTCCGCCGGACCGTCTGGACCTACGTCGATGGTGTCCCCATCGGCAAGGAAGTCGAGGTCTCGGTCTCGGTGATGATCGACGAGTGGACCTATGACCTCGGCCCGCATCGATTCGTCCGACACCTGATCTTCGAGGACGGCCGCCTGGTCCGGGTTTGGACTGCGGATCGCGGCAACAAGGGCTGACCCGGCGCCCGCTCAGGGGCACGTGCGGCGGCAACAAGAGAGCGTCGAATGCTCTCTTGCTTGCCGATCACTTTTTCGCGGCGCCGGCTCCGGCCCCCGGACCGACCGCGAGCAGACGCGCGCGAACTCGGCGCAGGCGCTCGACGAGATCGGGCGTGCCCACGTCCGGATGCTCTTCGAGAAGCGCGAGCACGTCGGCGATGTCGTGTGCGCGCTTACTCGGCCGGCGATCCGTCGCCTCGGCGGCGACCAACTTGAGGACGACGAGATCGGCAACGGTCGCGACGCGCAGAAGCACGCCTGCTCCGAGATCGACGGTGATCGCGCGCGCTACGGCTTCGACGATGGGTTGATCCTCGGCCGAAAACTGCACCGCGGTCCTCGCAGCTAGCGGCCCGCTACCGGGCGCGCGCCAGTTGTCGCTGTGTCCGTGGCGGCCGGTGTGCTCGAACCCAGCGGCCACCAAAGCCTCACGAGGCACGTCATCGTATGACCGAACAGCCAGATCGATATCGAGCGTACTGCGCGGCTCGGTGGTGTGGATCTGGACGGCAACGCCGCCTATCAGAGCGTATTGGACGCGCTCTTCCTCGAGGAGGCCAGCGACCAGACGCAGCGACTTCTCCTTCGAGTCCCCATCGGGAAGTCCCATCGTTTCTCTCCATAGGCGGTCGAGAGCATTCCCGACCGCGAGACGGTCGCGGACGAGTGCCGATTTGAGGGCGCCCATGAGAAAACTCTAGCACCTGACGCCAGGGCGTTCTTGCTGAACACCCGACCGATAGGATTGAACCCCCTACCGCCGCAAGTCCAGCGTCAGCGGCGATCCCTTCGCGGTGCGCGGCGGCTCCTGCCACACCGTCTCGGGCAAAGCACCCGGCGAGTGGCCGAAGGCGTAGAAGCGCGAGCTTCTGCGGCCCTCGGCTTCGAGGGCGTTGGCCGGGCGGTTGTCGTGCGCGCGGCCGCCCGGGTGCGAGACGAAGTAGGTGCAGCCGCCGATGGCGCGCCCGGTCCAGGTGTCGACGATGTCGAGGGTCAGCGGCGCGTGGACGCCGATGCGCGGGTGCAGCGCGTTCGGCAGCTGCCAGGCGCGGTAGCGCACGCCCGCGACCATCTCGCCGCTGGTCCCGGTCGGGTGCAGCGCGATCGGTTGCTGGTTGCACGCGAGGACGTAGCGGTCGGGGATGAAGTTTTGCACCTTGACCTGGACGCGTTCGAGCGACGAATCGACGAAGCGCACCTGACCCCCGCCGCTGGCCTCCTCGCCCATGACCGACCACGGCTCGATGGCCTGCCGCAGCTCCAGCGCGACGCCCGCCGCGTTCACGCGCCCGGCGACCGGGAAGCGAAACTCGAAGTGCGGGGTGAACCACTCCGGCTTGAACGGGTAGCCCGCCTCGTTGAGGTCGTAGACCACGTCGCCCAGATCCTGCGCCAGGAAGTGCGGCAGCATGAAGCGATCGTGCAGCGACGTGCCCCAGCGGACCGGCGGCCGGCGGTACGGCTGCCTCCAGAACGTCGCGACCAGCCCGCGCAGCAGGAGCTGCTGCACCAGGCTCATGCGCGCGTGCGGCGGCATCTCGAACGACCGCAGCTCGAGCAAGCCTTGCCGCCCGCTGGAGCTGTCCGGGCTGAACATCTTGTCGATGCACAGCTCGGAGCGGTGGGTGTTGCCGGTGACGTCGACGAGTAGATTTCTGAAGACCCGATCGACCATCCACGGCGGCACCGGGCCCGCCGGGCTCGCGTCGATCTGCCGGAACGCGATCTCGAGCTCGTCGATGCTCTCTTGCCGGGCCTCGTCGATGCGCGGCGCCTGGCTGGTCGGCCCGACGAACATGCCCGAGAAGAAGTACGACAGCGACGGGTGATTGACGAAGTAGCCGACCATGCTGCGCAGCAGATCGGGCCGGCGCAGGAAGGGGCTGTCAGCCGGCATCGGCCCGCCGAGCACCATGTGGTTGCCGCCGCCGGTGCCGGTGTGGCGGCCGTCGATCATGAACTTCTCGGTGCCGAGGCGCGTGAGCCGCGCCTCCTCGTAGAGCGCGGTCGTGTTGTCCGACAGCTCTTTCCAGTTCAGCGCCGGGTGGATGTTGACCTCGATGACGCCGGGATCGGGCGTCACCGCGAACTGGCCGACGCGCGGATCTTTCGGCGGCGCGTAACCTTCCACGCGCACCGGCGTGTCGTGCGCGCGCGCGGCCTCTTCGACGGCGGCGACCAGCTCCAGGTAGCCCTCGGTGTTGCCGATGGGCGGCATGAAGATGTGCAGGATGCCGTCGCGCACCTCGACGCAGAGGGCAGTGCGCACGGTCGCGTCCCAGGGTTGCGCCTGCGCCTGCGGCCGCGGGGAGAAGGGATCGCCGCCCGCGGCGCTGCCCACGGGCGAACGCCGGCCGGCGCCCCCGGGGCGGTCGCCACCGAGACCGGCCAGGCGCGGATCGCCGAGCGGCGCGCCGTCGCCGCCGCGCACCGCCTCATGGCCCCAGGGCGCGCGCGTGCCCGGCTGCTGCAGCCGGTGCACCGCCGGCAGCGGCGGCAGCTTGGCGAAGGGATCGATCTCGTGGCTCTGCGGGCGCAGCTCGGCGCTGATCCAGGGCAGGCCCTCGATCGGCAGCCGGTACCCGAGCGACGAATCGCCAGGCAGCAACAGGAGCCGCTCGCTGCGCAGCGGCCACGCGCCCGTGCGCCAGCGATTGCCCTGCCGGGTGTACTCGGCGTGCTCGATCGGCAGCACGTACCCGACCACCGACGTCAGCCCCTGCTCGAACACGCGCGCGAGCCGCGCGCGCTCCTGCGCGTCGTCGAGCCGCAGATCGGAGAGCGACGTGTTCACCGGCAGCCGCCGCTCTTTCCAGGCGTAGTAGAAGCCGTCCTCGTACGCCGGCAGGATCTGATCCGCGTCGACGCCGACGAGCTGCGCGATCGTGCGGATGAGCGCGCGCGGCACGTCGGCGTGGGGCGGCACCACGCGCGTCCCCGGCGTGGGTTCCTTCGCGCACAGCTCGGGGCGGCGCCAGATCGGTGTGCCGTCCTTGCGGAAGTAGCTGGTGAGCGCCCAGCGCGGCAGCGGCTCGCCCGGATACCACTTGCCCTGGCCGTAGTGCAGCAGGCTGCCCGGCGAGAAGCGCGCCTGCATGCGCTGGAACAGCTGGCCGGCGAGATAGCGCTTGCTCGGACCCATCGCGCTGGTGTTCCACTCGGCGCCGTCGGGGTCGTCGATCGACACGAACGTCGGCTCGCCGCCCATCGACAGCCGCACGTCGCTGGTCACGAGCGCGGTGTCGATCTGGTGACCCAGCCGATCGATCGACGCCCAGGTCTCCTCGGTGTACGGCTTGGTGACGCGCGGGTGCTCGACGGTGCGCGTGACGCTCATCTCGACGGCGAATGTCGTGCTGGCCGGGTCGTGCTCGCGGTCGCCGAGCGGCGCGTAGCTGCCGCTCACCGGCGCGGCGCTGCTGGGATCCGCGGTGCACGCGAGCGGCAAGTGCCCCTCGGCGCACAGCAGTCCACTGGTGGAGTCGAAGCCGATCCAGCCCGCACCCGGCAGGAAGATCTCGGCCCACGCGTGCAGATCCGTCACGTCCTCGGCAACGCCCGACGGGCCGTCGAGCGCCTTGACGTCGGCCTTGAGCTGGATCGAGTAGCCCGACACGAAGCGCGCGCCAAAGCCGAGCCGCCGCGTGAGCTGCACCATCAGCCACGCGAAGTCGCGGCACGAGCCGTGGCCACGCTCCAGCGTGTCGTCGGGCGAGAAGACGCCGGCCTCGAGGCGGATCTCGTAGCGCAGCAGATCGCGGATGTGGCGGTTGATGTCGACGAGCACGTCGATCGTGCGCCGGCCCTTGCGCCCGAGCTCCTTGCGGAGCTCGTCGGCCAGCCGATCGACCGGACCCGACGACGGGAGGGTCACGAGATAAGGTGCGAGCGCGATCCGCTGCTCCTCGGTGTAGCGAAATGGATATTCCTGCACCTCTTCGTCGATGAAGAAGTCGAACGGGTTGGTCGCCGTCAGCTCGGCGACGAGATCGACCTCCAGCTCCAGCTCCTGCGTCTCGCGGGTGAAGACCACGTGGGCCTGGTAGTTCCCGAACGGATCCTGCTGCCAGTTCAGGAAGTGCTGCTCCGGCCGCACCTTCAGCGAATAGGCGCGGATCGGCGTGCGCGTGTGCGGCGCGGGCCGCAGGCGCACGACGTGCGGCGCCAGCTGCACCAGGCCGTCGTAACGATACTTGGTCTTGTGATGGAGAGTGACGGTGATCGACATTAGGTTTGACGCCGGTTCATGCGGGTAAGCTCAAGTATTGTCAAGGCTCGCCGATCGACGCGAGATCGGTCTTCTCGGGCTTTATGCCCCAGATCTCCTGGGCGTAGCGGCGCACGGTCTCGTCGCTCGAGAAGCGCGCGCCGCCCACGATGTTGTGCAGCGCGCGGCGCGACCAGTCGCGCGGATCGCGGAACGCCTGCGCGGCGCGCGCCTCGGCGGCGACGTAGGCGTCGAAGTCGGCGCACACCATGAACGGGTCGTGGTTGCGCAGGTTGTCCATGATCGGCTTGAAGCGATCGATCTCGCCCAGGCTGAAGAAGCCGCCGGAGATGAGGTCGAGCACCTCGGTGAGCACGGCGCTGCGCGCGATGAACGCGCGCGGGTCGTAGCCGGACGCCCACAGCGCGTGCACCTCGGGCGTGGTCAGGCCGAACAGGAAGAAGTTCTCGGGGCCGACCGCGTCGCGGATCTCGACGTTGGCGCCGTCGAGCGTGCCGACCGTGAGCGCGCCGTTGAGCGCGAACTTCATGTTGCTGGTGCCGGACGCCTCCTTGCCCGCCGTCGAGATCTGCAGCGAGACGTCGGCAGCTGGGATCAGCGCCTGCGCCAGCGACACGCCGTAGTTGGGCAGGAAGACCACGGCCAGGCGGCCGCGCACCTCGGGGTCGGCGTTGATCACCGCGGCGACGTCGTTGATGAGCTTGATGTGCAGCTTGGCCATCGCGTAGCCGGGCGCGGCCTTGCCGGCGAAGATGTACGCGCGCGGTGTGGTCTCGGCGCCGGGGTTGCGCTTCAGGGCCATGTAGTGCGCGACGATCTGCAAGCAGGCGAGCAGCTGCCGCTTGTACTCGTGAAAGCGCTTGATCTGAATCACCACCATCGCGTCGGGCGGCAGCTCGACGCCGGTGCGCCGCTGCACCAGCGCCGCCAGATCGCGCTTGTTCTGCTGCTTGACGTCCCACAGGTCATCCAGCAGCTTCGGGTCGCCCGCGTGCGCGAGCAGCGGTTTGATCTTCGTCAAATCGCGGTCGATCCACTCCGAGCCGATGCGCGAGGTCACGAGGCGCGTGAGCCGCGGATTCGCATACAGCACCCAGCGGCGCGGCGTGACCCCGTTGGTCTTGTTGTTGAACCGCTCGGGCCACAGCTGATGAAAGTCGGGCATGAGGTGGCTCTTGATGAGCTCGGTGTGCAGCGCCGCCACGCCGTTGACGCTGTGCGAGCCGACCGTCGCCAGGTGCGCCATGCGCACCTGCTTGTTCTTGCCGTCGCCCTCCTCGATGATCGACATGCGCCGCATGCGATCCATGTCGCCGGGCCAGCGCGTCTGCACCTGGCGCATGAAGCGGTGGTTGATCTCGTAGATGATCATCAGGTGGCGCGGCAGCATCCGCTCGAACAGCTTCACCGGCCAGCGCTCGAGCGCCTCGGGCATGAGCGTGTGGTTGGTGTAGCCGAACGTCCGCTCGCATAGATTCCAGGCGTGGTCCCAGTCGAGCTTCTCGTCGTCGAGCAAGACGCGCATCAGCTCGGCGACCGCGATCGCCGGATGGGTGTCGTTGAGCTGGATCGCGACCTTGTCGGGGAACTCGTCGAACGTCGAGTGGCGGCGCTTGTAGCGCTGCACGATGTCGGCGATCGAGCAGGCGACGAAGAAGTACTGCTGCTTGAGGCGCAGCGCCTTGCCCTCCTCGCTCTGGTCGTTGGGGTAGAGCACCTTGGAGATGTTCTCGGTGTCGATCTTCTCCTCGACGGCGCGGCGGTAGTCGCCCTCGTTGAAGAACTGCAGGTCGAAGTCGCGCGTCGCGCGCGCCGCCCACAGCCGCAGCGTGTTCACCGTGTCGGTGCGGTGGCCCACGATGAACGAGTCGTAGGGCAGGCCGATCACCGTGCGCGTGTCGACCCAGTCGGCGATGAGGCGCCCGGTGTCGTCGTGGCGCATCTCGACGCGGCCGTAAAAGCGAACCTTCTGCGCATCCTCGTGGCGTGGCAGCTCCCAGGGGTTGCCGAGCTGCAGCCAGTTGTCGTGCCGCTCGACCTGCCGCCCGTCCTCGATGCTCTGCTCGAACATGCCGAAGTCGTAGCGGATGCCGTAGCCGACCGCCGGGCAGCTCCAGGGTCGCGAGCGAGTCCATGAAGCAGGCCGCGAGCCGCCCGAGGCCGCCGTTGCCGAGGCCGGGGTCGCCCTCCTGTTCGAGGATGGCGCCGAGGTCGAAGCCGCGCTCGGCGGACAGCGCCTCGGCGATCTCGTACAGGCCCAGGTTCATCAGGCACAGGCCCAGGCTCCGCCCGGTCAGGAACTCCGACGAGAAGTAGCAGGCGCGCTTGACGTCGCGCTCCAGGTGGGTTCGCTGCGTCGCCAGCCAGCGGTGCACCAGCCGGTCGCGCACGGAATGCGCGAACGCGTAGTAGAGGTCCATCGCCGAGGCGTCTCGGATCTCCTTGGCGCAGGTGTGGGTCAGGTGCTCGAGCACCGCCTTCTTGAAGTCGCCACCCTGGAGACTGGCCCTTTTTCCGGCACCGAAGACGATCGGGCGGTCGGCGCTGCTGACTGTCGTTCCAACGCTGGCGCCAACGCTGGTCTCCGCGGGATCACGCGTCGACGCCAAGCGCTGATTTCCATCCTCGTGCTGGGGCTGTGGCACCAGCGTACTTTGCGCCCAGGGCTGTAACGCCGAAGTTTCGTGCACGAGTGAAGTGCGTAACTTCGAGGCTGGAACCGCGCGACCGGGCAGGAACCTGGACGTGCACGTGCTCGGTATTGGTGGTACGGAACATTGATAAGCGTGGACGAGGCCGGTCTCCGCTCGAGCCGCCGTGAGCCGGTTTACTGGCTTCCGGCGACCAAAAGAGTCGTGCAGAACGAAGCCGATGGATCGAGCAGGTACCGGCGCCGGCACATGGCTTGCCTAACTTTGCTACCGGTTTGGGAGACGCCGTGAAGCACGTCGTGAGACATTTACTGGGAATTTCGGACCTGCTCGCGCGCCGGTCGACGGTGCCAGGCACCGGCCGGCGGTTGACCTGTCAACCGCGCCGCTCGCGCCGTCCGGCGCCGGGAGTCGGGTGGGGTGGGGGTTCGTCCCTGGAAGTCGCCGATCGGATCTTTCGCCGCTGTCCCTGGCAGGTCGTCGACCCCGCCAGCCGCCGCGACCCGACCGAGGACGACCTGCGCTGGCTGGAAGAGGAGATCGGGGCCGCGCTGCCCCCCGACTACCGCGTGTTCGTGGGTGCCTACGGCTGGACCGGTTTTCCCGAGGCGCTGCGCTTCCCCTTGCGTGAGGCCGGGCCGTTCGGCGCGGACGCCGAGCTCTCGTCCTTCCTCGGGTTCTCGTCGGAGATGCGGCGAGATCTCGCCTACCTGGTCAGCGAGGCTTACGCCGATTCGCTGCCCGCGGGGACGATCCCCATCGCTGCGGATCCGCACGACAACTTGCTGCTGCTCTCCGTCACCGACGCCAGCGACACGCGGATCTGGTTCTGGGACCGCGAGTGCCGCGGCCTGGACGCGCAGATCGACGACATGGTGATCGATCTCGAGGCGGAGGGCGACGACACGCTCGAGCTGGACGAGAACCAGATCTTGCGCCGCTGGGAGGCGCTGTTTCCCGGGCGGCGGTCGCGTCCCGGCGCCGGCGCGCCGCCGGCCGGCTTCACCAACGTTTACGCGGTCGCCGATTCGTTCGCGACGTTCCTGGGCTCGCTCTATTGAAGTGAAATAGTATTGGCGTCGTGAGCAAGGGACGGCTCGAGGCCTTCAGCGACGGCGTCATCGCGATCCTCATCACCATCATGGTGCTCGAGCTCAAGGTGCCCCACGGCGCCGACTGGGCGGCGATCCGCCCGCTGTGGTCGGTGTTCTCGACGTACGTGCTCAGCTACGTCTACCTAGGCATCTACTGGAACAACCACCACCACATGCTGCAGGCCACGGGGCGGATCAACGGCAAGATCCTGTGGGCGAACTTGCACCTGCTGTTCTGGCTGTCGCTGGTGCCGTTCGCGACCGGGTGGATGGGTGAGAATCACTCCGCGCGGCTGCCCACGGCGGTCTACGGCGCGGTCATGCTGGCGTCGGGGATTGCCTACAAGCTGCTGCAGGACCAGATCGTCGCGCTCGAGGGGCCGGAGTCGAAGCTGGCGAGCGCCGTGGGACGCGACGTCAAGGGGCTGACATCGCCGCTGCTCTACGCGCTGGCGATTCCGCTGGCGTTCGTGCAGCGCTACGTGTCGCTGGGGATCTATGTCTTCGTCGCGCTGATGTGGCTGGTCCCCGACCGTCGGATCGAGTCCCGCCTGGACGCCTGACCGGCCACTAGAGATCGGTGAAGCCGTCGAAGCCGTTGCCGTTGCCGTCTCGGGGCGTCCGATCGCCGCCGCGCTTGCGCGGGCGCGGGGTCGCCGGGCGCGCGGCCTGCGGCGCGGCGAGGCGCTTCATGTCGACGGCGACGGTGCGGTCGCTCCGGGCGTCGAACGAGGTTTCCCAGCGCTGATAGCCGTTGGCGTCGACGATCAGGTGGTGGGTCTCGGCTTCGCGCGGGACGGACACCGGAGGTGTGACCGCGTGCCCGTCGAGCCGCACCAGCGCTTCCGGCGGCAACCCGATCAGCGTGATCACCGAGATGGTCGGCGGCGGGGGCTGGGGCTGCGCCTTGGGCGGCTGCGCGCGTTCCGACGCGCCGCCGGTGGTTCCGGGCGTCCCGGTCGCGGTCGCGGTCGTCCCGGTCGAACCATTGCCCGGTGAATCGTTCTGCGCCGTGGTGTCCTTGTCGGCGCCGCCGGACGGCTGCCCGGTCAGCGACCGGACGATCACCAGCGCCCCCAGCGCGACAGCGGCCACCGAGGCGACGCCGATCGCGACCTTGCTCCCCGCGCCGCGCGTGCGCGGAGCCGTCTTGTAACGCTCGAAGGCGCCTTCGCTCAGCGTGCTCGGATCGTCGGGCAAAAGGACGCGCGTCCGTCCCGCGCCGCTGGGCGTGGTGACCGCCGCCGGCGAGTGAGCCGGCCGCTGCGGCAACCCGCCGCTCGCGGGGCGCGACGGCATCATCAGCTCCTCGGGCGGCGCCGCCAGCGTGGTGCCGCTGGACGAGCTCCCAGCCGACGCCGGCATCGGCGTGGTCTGCACCAGCCGCTGCCCCGATCGGGCGCCCGAGATCCGTGCTTCCGCCGCGCTGGCGGCTTGAGAACGCGGCACGATCGAGACCGGAACCTGAAGATGGATCTCTTCCGACGGGTAGAGCTGCGACAGGCGCGCCATCACGTCCGTCATCGTCTGCGGGCGCTCGGCGGGATCCTTCGCCAGGCAGTCGAGCAGCAGCCTCCGGACCGGCGGCCGCATCCAGGGCGCGGTGTGCAGCGGCTCGGGCGGCGGGCGCGACACGTGCGCGATGATCAGATCCCCGAAGCCCTCGTCCAGGAACGGTGCGTTCCCGCAGAAGACCTCGTACATGATGCAGCCGAGCGAGTAGACGTCGCTGCGGCGGTCGATCTGCTTCACGCCGCGGCACTGCTCGGGCGACATGTACATCGGCGTTCCCAGGAGCTGGCCGGTGCGGGTCTTGGTGCCGCCCTCGCCGCGACCCATGAGCTTGGCGATGCCGAAGTCGAGCACCTTGGCGATAGGCTCGGTCGGCGACATCTCCTCGGAGACGTGCAGGTAGACGTTGTCGGGCTTGAGATCGCGGTGGATGATCTCCTGCGCGTGCGCGGCCTCGAGCGCCGACGCGATCTGCCGGAAGATCCCCAGCGCGCCGGCCTCGTCGCGTCCGATGCTGCCGACGCGCTCGATGTAGTCGCGCAGGCTCTCCCCGCGCAGCAGCTCCATCACGATGTACGCGCGGCCGTCGTGCACGTCGCAGTCGAGCACCTCGACGATGCCGGGGTGCTTGATCACCGAGGCCGCGCGCGCCTCCGCGAAGAAGCGGCCCACCAGCTCCTGCGAGTTGCTGAGGTCGCGCAGCAGGAATTTGATCGCCGCCTTGCGCGCGATGTACTTGTGCTCGGCGAGATACACCTCGCCCATGCCGCCCTCGCCGAGCTTCTCGACTAGTACGTAGCTGCCAACGGTCCGGTCACTCACCGACCAAGATCACGGCTTCGCGCCTGCCTCGCAAGGAGCGCAAGCTAGCATGGGACGCTGCCCCGAGCCAGGCTGCGCGGCGTCTGCCGGGGCCGGGGCCGCGCATCGCGACGCAGCGCATTTTCCCGAAAGCAGCCGCGCTTTTTGCCAGGGAACAACCCCGGGTTCATCCGTTGAACAAGCGGGTCTGGAAGACCACCCGAATCGCGAGCCCCTCGCGCATTTTCGAATCACTTACCAAGCGATGAACCGCATGGAAGCCCCCGGCGAAAACGAGCGGCGCCGCTCTCCCCGATTTCGGCTCGCGCTGCCGGTCAACGTCCACGTCGCCTGGCGGACCGCGCCGGTCACCGTCGAGCTCGTCGACATCGGACGGAACGGCGCCCGCTTCAGGGCGCCGACCGGGCCGTTGCGCCTCGACCAGGAGGCGGCGTTCGGCTTCGTGATCGCCGGGCAGCACGTGTGCGTCGCCAATGGCCGCGTCGTGCGCCTCGGCGACGATGGAGAGTTCGTGCTGTCGGTCGAGCGCGCGAACGACGCATTTCACGGATTCTTGGGTTCTCTCGCCGCCTGATCGAGCCGTCTCCGACGGTGTGGGTTCACCACCGCCACGGTTTTCACTCGACCGTCGGTGCGCGGTGTCTGTAAGATGCTGCGGGCTCTGAGTCGGCCAGCCCAGATGAGGCTACACCGCATGGAAAACGCAGGCGCACCTGGAAGGGCCCCGCGCCACGGGGTGATCGCGTTGGCAAGGTTCGTCGGCAGCATCGGTTTGGTCGTCGTGTGGGTCCTGGCGATCGCCGGGCCTGCGCGCGCCATGGCACCGACGGCGCCCCCGCCGACGGCCCCGGCAGGGCGCGACGCGACGCCAGCCGTTCCGGCGCCCAACAACGAGCCGGTCAGCGACGCGACCGCCCGCATGAAGGTCACCGATCGACCCTGGGCGGCCGGCGTCTCCTCCGAGCGGCAAGAGGAGGCGCTCAAGTACCTGCAAGAGGGCAACAGCCTGCTCAAGGAGTCATTGTTCGTCGAGGCGGCCAAGGTCTATCGAAAGGCGCTCGGTGAGTGGGATCACCCAGGGATTCACTACAACCTGGCGCTGGCGTTGCTGAACATGGACCAGCCCGTCGAGGTCTTTCAGAACCTGGAAGCGGCCATCAAGTACGGCGCCGACCCGCTGGATCCGGAGAAGCTGGAGCATGCGAAGGCCTACCTGCGCCTCATCGAGAAGCAGGTCGCCTCGGTCGACATCCGCTGCGACGCTGATGGCGCGCAGGTCACGTTCGACGGCGCGCCGCTGTTCCGCGCGCCCGGGCGCTATCAGGCGCTGGTGCGCGCCGGCACCCACACCGTGACGGCGTCGAAGCAGGGGTTCACCACCACGTCGGTGACCGAAGACCTGAGCTACGACAAGCGGACCTCGATGAACCTCAAGCTCTACACATCGGGCGACCTCATCGGATACCGCCGTCGCTACCCGATCTGGCGGCCGCTCGCGGTGGCGGGGTTCGGCGGCCTGCTGCTGGCGACCGGCGCGATCTTCACGTTGCAGGCGCAGAAGAACGTCAACGCGTTCGACTCGTCGGCGACCTCGGTCTGCCCCGCGGGCGGCTGCTCGACCAGCGATCCCAACTATCCCGCGCTCCATGAGCTGCACAATCGCGCCAACACCTACGAGACGCTCTCCACCATCTCCTACATCGCGGGCGGCACGATCGCAGCCGCGGGAGTGATGCTGCTGATCATGGACCGCTCCATTCCCTATCGGGTCGACCCGGAGTCCGAGCGCCGCGATGTCGCGAGCCTCTCGCCGTCGCTGGCACCTTTCGTCGCTCCCGGGATGGCCGGGCTCGCCGCCGCGGGGAGGTTCTGAGTGCGCGCCGTGAAACTGGCTCCTTTTCTCGCTGCCCGCGCCTGGCTGGTCGTCGCTCTCGGAGCCGGCCTGTGTTTCGTCGCCGGCTGTCCCCAGCCGCAGAGCGCGATCTGCCCGTCGGGTCGCGTCTGCCCGTCGCCCTACACCTGCGCCGCCACCCAGGACATCTGCATCCTGGGCAATTGCGGCAACGGCGTCATCGACAACGGCGAGGCCTGCGATGACGGCAACGTGCTCAACGACGACAAATGCAACAAGGCGTGCACGTCCGACAACACCTGCGGCAACGGGCACCTCGACAACACCTTCACCGACAGCACCCGGAACGAGGTGTGCGACGACGGTCCGCTGAACGGCCAGCCCGGCCGGTGCAGCGCCGATTGCAAGTCGAACGGCCTGTGCGGCAACGGCCAGCGCGACAACGGCGAGGATTGCGACTACTGCATCGCCGACGATCCCGGCGACGGCTCGGCGGACGGGGCCCTGGACGGGGCGTCTGGCGCCGGAGCCGGCAGCGCGATCACCGACGCGGGCGACGACGGGGCGGAGGTGGGCGCGAGCACGCAGCAGTGCTCGCTGGGGATCTCGGAGTCGCGGGTCTGCAACAGCGACTGCACCACCGCCCGCTGCGGCGATCGAAAGATCAACCAGGCGTCGGGCGAGCAGTGCGACGACGGCGGGGAGTCGAAGGCCTGCAACGTCGACTGCACCTTTGCATCGTGCGGCGACGGCAAGACCAACCGCGCGGCCGGCGAAGAGTGCGACGTGCTCGGCGGCGCCGACACCGCCAACTGCAACGGCACGGCGGCCGCGTCGTTGAACGCGGCCTGTCACTTCTCGTTCTGCGGCGACGGCTACGTCAACGCCGCCGCCGGCGAGACCTGCGACGCGCCGATGGGCGCCGACTCCAAGACCTGCAACGGCGCGGCGGCGGGGCCGGGCGTCGCCTGCCACACCGCCGTCTGCGGAGATGGATACGTCGACGCGGCGGCCGGGGAGACCTGCGACGTGCTCGGCGGCGCCGACACCGCCAACTGCAACGGCAAGTCGGCGCCCGCGGGCGCGGCCTGCCACGCCGCGCTGTGCGGTGACGGCTACGTGAACCACGCCGCGGGCGAGAGCTGCGAGGTCGGCGCGAGCGGCGCCGACACGACCTCTTGCAACGGGTTCGGCGCCGGCCCCGGGCTGCAGTGCACCGTCGTCGTGTGCGGCGACGGCTACGTCAACGGCGCGGCCGGCGAGACGTGCGAGGTCCAGCTCAACGGGCTCGACACCGTGAACTGCAACGGCGCGGGCGCGGGCGCGGTTCGCTGCCGGACCGCGAGCTGCGGCGACGGCTACATCAACCACACCGCGGGCGAGACCTGCGAGGTCGCGTCGAACGGCGCCGACAGCGCCACCTGCAACGGCATCAACGCTCCCGTCGGGCTGCGTTGTGTCGGCGTGAGCTGCGGTGACGGATACGCCAACCACAACGCGGGCGAGGACTGCGACGTCGCCGGCGGCGGCGACTCGGCGACGTGCAACGGCACGCCCGCGGGGACGGCGCTAGAGTGCAAGACCGCGGTGTGCGGCGACGGGTACCTCAACACCAAGAAGACTGAAGCCTGCGACGACAAGAATCAGACGTCAGGCGACGGATGCAGCTCGCCGGCGTGCCAGGTCGAGACCGGCTTCACCTGCCCGATCCCGGGCCAGCCGTGCCGGTCGACCTGCGGCGACGGACAAAAGCTGGGGACCGAGGCGTGCGACGACTTCAACACCGATGCGTGCGGGACGTGCAACGCGACCTGCACGGCGGCGCAGACGGCCGCGCCCGCGATCGGCACCATCACCGCGGTCAGCGGGTCGAACACCACCAACGGCGAGAGTTTCACGCTCTCGGACGGCATCCACGGGCCGGTCGTGTTCGAGTTCGACGACGCGGGGCCCACCGATGTGAGTCACATTCCGATCCAGAGGACCGGCTCGTCGACGCAGATGGCGGCGAAGATTGCGTCGGCCATCAACGCGGTTGGCGCCGGGCTGGCAATCAATGCGCTGGTCAACAACTCGAACAAGAGCCAGGTGCAGCTCACGAACGGGAATCCGGGCACGCAAGGGAACGTGAACACGGCGCTGACCGTGGGCAGCTTCAAGGTCACCGTCATGGCGGGCGGGTTCGGCTTCGACTGCCCCGCCACGAAGGGCTGCGGAGGGGCCGACGACTGTCAGAGCGGCGTCTGCTGTCTCGGCGTGAGCGGAAGCGTCGACTGTCCCTGTCCGTCGGGCGTCACTTGCACCAAGAACCAATGCCTGGCGCCGACCTGCAAAGACAACGTCGTCAACGGCGCCGAGACCGACCAGGATTGCGGTGGCGGCACCTGCTCGAAGTGCGGGCTCGGGCTGGCTTGCCTGGTCGCCACCGACTGTGCCTCCGGCGTCTGCGTGGGGTCCACGTGCCTGGCGCCGAGCTGCACCGACCACGTGCCCAACGGCACCGAGACCGACGTCGACTGCGGCGGCGGCTGTCCGCGCGTGCCTGGACGGAGCCTCGTGCAGCGTGCCCAGCGACTGCGGTCCGGACAGCACCTGCAAGTCGGGCAAGTGCGCGTCGACGTGCGGCGACGGCGCGAAGAACGGGAACGAGACCTCGACTGACTGCGGCGGTGGCATCTGCCCGGCCTGCGCCGACGGTCTCGCGTGCACGATGAACTTCGACTGCCTCGCCGGCAGAACCTGCACCGGTCTCGTCTGCACGCCTGCGTGCGCGAACGGCAGCAAGGACGGCCAGGAGACCGACATCGACTGCGGTGGCGGCACCTGCGGGGCGTGCGCCGACAATCAGGCGTGCAAGGCCGGCACCGACTGCGGTCCGGCCAGCGTGTGCAAGTCGCTGAAGTGCACGCCCCAGTGCGCCGACGGCAGCCAGGACGGTCAGGAGACCGACATGGATTGCGGCGGCGGCACCTGCGGCGGCTGTGGGTCCGGCCGCAAGTGCAACGTCCCCGGAGATTGCGCCGGTCCGCTGACCTGCATGGCCTCCGGCGGAGGTGGCGCCAAAACCTGTCAGTGATCCTTTCAGCGATCCCCGGCGCGCCTGCGCGAAACGCGGCGCGCCCGCGCTACTGGTAGCGTCCCGCGATCGCGATGAACATCGGCCCGATACCGGCCGGCACAGAGGGTGGCGACATCGGCGTCAACCCGCCGGTCACACCGATCGTGAACTGCCAGACGACGCCGGCCGGGTCGACGGAGTCGGACACGTAAGCGTAGCGGCCCGACGGGTCGACCGTGACCCAGGTCGGGTTGTTCGTGCCGACCGTGCCGGTGACGACCCGCGCCGGGTTGAGCGGCGTGAGCGCGCCGGTGGCACCGACCGAGAACTGCCCGACGTCGCTGCTGTTGGCGTTGGCCGAGTAGAGCCAGCGCCCGGCCGGATCGATCGCCAGCGAAACCGGGAACATTCCCGTCGCGACCGTGGCCGGGCTGAGCGCCGTCAGCGCGCCCGCGGCGCCGAGCGAATACTGGGACAGGTTGTTGTTCGAGCTGTTGCCGACGAACAGCGCTCCGCTCCAGGGAAGGACCGCGATGGAGTTGGGGCTCATCCCGGTGGGGACGGTCGCCGGAGACAGCGGTGACAGCGTTCCGTCGGCTGCGACGGCGAACGGCGCCACGATGGCGTTGCTGACACTGACGAAGACGAAGCGCCCGCTCGGCTCGGCGACGATCCCGGTCGGTCCGCCGACGGTGGTGACCGTGACGGTCGCCGGCGAGAGCGGTGTGAGCGTTCCGCCCGCGCCGACGGCGTACTGCGAGAGGCTACGGCCGGTCTGGTTCACCGCGTACGCGAACCGTCCCGACGGGTGGATGGCGATGCCCACCGGGAACATCCCGGCGTCGACGCGATCCGGGGTCAACGCGGTCAGCTTGCCGTCGGGGCCGATCGCGTATTGCGACAAGCTCTGGTCGTTGTTGTTGGAGATGTAGAGGTAGTGGCTCGATGGATTCGATCGCGATCGCTTGCGGTCCCGTGCCCCCGACGCCGAGCGAGCTCGGCGCCGTGAGCGCGCCGCTGGCGCCGACCGTGTAGAGCGAGATGGTGTCGTCGGCGTTGTTGGCGACGTACGCAAACCGGCCGACCGCTTGCACCGGCGCGTCGCCGGCCACGATCGCCACCGACGACGGCGAGCCCTGCCCGGACACGCGCGGCAGCCGGTTCGGGGCGAGCGCGCCGCTGGTCGGGCTCACGCCGAACATCGAGACGCTGTTGCTGGCGCCACCAGCGACGTAGACCAGGGCGCCGCTGCCGTCGACGGCGAGCGCCCGCGGGTCGGTCTCGACGCTCGTGGTGGCAGGCGACAGCGACGACAGCGTGCCTCCGGCGCCAATCGCGACCTGCGCGACCGTGCCGGCGCCGCTGCCACCGCGCGTGACATAGGCGTAGTGGCCGGCGGGGTCGATGCGCATCGACGTCGGGGACGCGCCGGCGGCGAAGGTCGCCGGCGACAACGCCGAAAGGGCGCCGGTCGCGCCGACCGCATACTGCGAGACCGTTCCGTCTCCGCCGTTGGTGGCGTAGGCGAAGCGTCCGGTGGGATCGACGACGATTCCGTTGGCGCCGGCGCCCGCGCCGACTGTGGCGGGGGTCATCGCGGCCAGCATCCCGTCGGTGCCGACCTTGAACTGCGAGATGTTGTTGCCCGCGGAGTTGGCGACGTACACGAATTGCCCGCCCGGATCGATCGCGATCGCCTGGGGTGACATCCCGGCCGGGGCCGCGCCGATGCGGGTGAGCGCGCCGCCCGCCGCCACGCTGTAGGCGGTGACGTCTCCGCTGCCGGCGTTGACCGCATAGGCGTAGTGGCCGGCGGGATCGATCGCCAGCCCGCTCGGGCCGGTGCCGGCCGCGACCGTCGCCGGCGTCATCGCGGCCAGCGTCCCGTCGGTGCCGAGCGTGTACTGCGACACCGTGCCGTCGGTCGCGTTGGCGACGTAGGCGCTCTTGCCCGTGGCTACGACCTCCACCGCCGCCGCGCCTGCGCCCGCCGCGGCCTTGCTCACGAACATCAGGCGGCCGCCGGTATCGACCACGGCGTACGTGGACACACTGTTGTCGCTGCGATCGGCGACCAGCACGTAGCGCGCACGAGACGGCACGCAGGCAATGATCACGTTCGCGACGTCGGCGCCGGCGATCTTGCCCGTGCCGTTGAGCACGAAACAGCCGTGCGCCGGAGTGGCCGGCTGGCCGTCGACCGTCACCGAGTAGTCAGCGCCGTTCGACAGCGCCATCGCAAACGCGAACCGTCCGTTGTGCGTGATCGCGATCGTCTCCGTGCCCGACGTGATCATCAGCCCCGTGCCGACCAGCCCGGTGGCGATGCCTCCGAGCGTGAACGTGGTTCGCGCGTCGTTGCCGCCTCCGTCGGCGCCCCCGGTGCCGCCGCCGTCCGTCGCGCCGCCCCCGGCTGCCCCGCCACCCGCGCCTGCGAGGCCGCCCCCGTCCTGCGGCTTCGCCGAGGATCCGCAGCCGCCGCCGATCACCGAGAGCGCTGCAACCAGGACCGCCGCCGCCCGCCCTGTCGACTTGCCACCCCTAGAGAGAACACCGAGAGCGATTGTCGGATCCACAGTAGCTTGCGACGATACTCGATCGCCGCGGGTTCTACAAAAGCCCGGCGCGCTACCGTGCCGAGGGGAGATCGTCGCTCAAATGGGTGGCGGACGTGGCCGAGGATGTCCTCTCCCGGCTTGTACACCCTGCGCGCCTGGGACTACTGGCAGACCTTGGCGCCACCTCCGCCGGGGGCCATGCAGGTGAGCGCGCCGGCGCAATCCCCGCTGGCATTGCACTTGCGGCCCGCCGTGCATCCGGCGCACGTGCCGCCCCCGCAATCGATGTCGGTCTCCTGACCGTCCTGGCTGCCGTCGGCGCACAGGGAGGTGCACTTCAGCAATTTGCAGACGCTGCTCGACCCGCAGTCGGCGTTAACCCTGCACGCGAGGCCGTCGGCGCACACTGGGCAAGTACCGCCCCCGCAGTCGACGTCGCTTTCCATGCCGTCCTTGCTGCCGTCGGCGCACTGGCGCGTGCACGTCAACGCCTTGCAAACGCTGCTCGCCCCGCAGTCGCTGTTGGCTCTGCACGCGAGGCCGTCGGCGCACACCGGACAGATTCCGCCGCCGCAATCGGTCGAGGTCTCATTCCCATTTTGGACGCCGTCACCGCACGTCAACACGCACTTCCGCGACGTGCAGGCGCTGGCCGGTCCGCAGTCGCTGTTGACGAGGCAGGAGGCCCCGTCCGCGCACGCGGGACAGATGCCGCCGCAGTCGACGTCCGCCTCGGTACCGTTTTTGACCCTGTCGTTGCAGCTCGGCGCCAGGCAGGTGTTCTGGGCAAGCGTGCACGAGGTGCCGGATGGACACGGGCAGGTCGACGAGCCACTTGCGCCGAGGCAACAAAGGCTAGAGTCGCAGTCTGTGTTGGCCCGGCAGCTGCTTCCGACGGTGCACCTGGGGCAGCTGCCGCCGCCGCAGTCGAGGTCGCTCTCGGTACCGTTGATGACGTTGTCACTGCAGCTACCGCCATCGTTGGTGACGGACGAGCCGTCCGTCGCACGCGCACTGTCGGCAGGCGCGGTGTCGCGCGCGTCGGTCACGCCAGCATGATCAGCGGCGCTGTCCACTGGACCGTCGCCGTTGCGGGCTGCGTCCGCGGTTGATCCGTCGCTGGTCGGCGACACGTCCGCCGCGTCCGCCACGACGTGGTCTGCGTCGGCGTGCGCGCCGCCCGCGCCCGCGTCAGTCGATCCCGGGTACGGCGTCGGTGTCCGCGCCTTGGGACCGCAGGTGCCCGCCTCGCAGGTCTGGTCGGCGCTGCAGGTCTTGCCGAGGCAGGATCGATCCAGGCGCATCACCAGCAAGACGGCCTTGCCCGATTGAAACGACGTCGTCACCGACTGCTCGACCACATCGGCGCCGTGCCAGCGGGCGATCGCGGTGATCGTGATGGCCTCGCTGGATGCGCCGGACGGCGTGAAGGCGACGACGATGGGAAGATCAGCAGCCGACGCCAGGTTCACGGCGTGGCCGTTGACGGCGATGGTGTCGAGCTCGGTGCCGACGGTGAGGTCGCTCTCGACCTCGACGACCAGCGACGTCGGATCCGACCTGGTGCTGCAAGCTCCGGCGCCGAACCCGACGACCAGCGCCAGGGCGGCGAACAACGCGCAATGCGAGGGGACTCTCATGGCGAAGCGAAGCACCGGGCGGCCGGGATCTCGGGGGGACATGAATGGGACGTGCTCGTACCGCGCGTGAGCGCGACTGCGGAGGCGACACCCAGCACCACCGCCCCCACGCCGGCCCAGAACCACCAGCGGCCGTAAATGGGGGACGCGCTCGTGCCCGGCGCCGGCCGCGATTCTCCTTCTCCCGACGCGAGCGTCATGGCGGGCGCGGGCGGCGGGCTCGACGGGGGAGCGAGCGCGGGAGGACTCGGTGCGGTGAGCACGCGCGGAGCGATGGCGACGGGCGGCGGCGGCCGCACGGGCGCGAGCGTGACGGCCTCGGAGCGCTCCTGGCCGGCCCCGACGACGATCGTCGCCCGGTACGGCATGAAGCCGCCGCTGGTGATCTCGAGCTGGTGGCTGCCAGGGACCAGCACCAGTGGCTTTCCGATTGGCGCGGCGCCCACGGAGGCTCCATCCAGCTTCACGTCGGCTCCACCCGGTTTGACCTCGATGCGGAGAAATGAAAGCAGGGCACCGAGGCGCGCGAGCTCGTCGCGCGCCGCCTTGGTCACCCCGGGCGTCGCGTTCGGCACCTGCTCGAGAAACTGCTCGAACTCGAGATACGCGTCGCGCTCGTGACCCTGCATCCCCGCGAGCGCCTGCGCGATGTTGAACCGCAGCTTGTCGCCGCCGACGCGACGCCGGGCCTCGCGGAACTTGTCCAGCGCCTGGGCCGGGTGGCCCTGGTCGAGCAGGCGATTGCCCTCGCGCACCAACGCCAGCGCCGCGGCGCGGTCGGCCTCGGTGGCGGTCGAATGGCTGACCGCCGGAGAGTCGGCCGCGCGGACCGCGCCCGGCACGCCGGCGGCGAAAATGAGCGTCATCGCGATCCAGAGCGCACGTGACGGCCCGGCGGTCCGCTCCGCTCGTCTCACAGGATGTCCTCGTTGCGCGTCTTCGACGGCGCGGTCGCGGGTTTCGATCGACGGGCGGGGTGGGGCGCCGCGCTCCGCTCGCTCTGTTTGACGGGCGCCATGGCGCCGAGCGAGATCCGCGCCCCTTCGGCGCCCGTCACGTCGACCGCGAGGTCCTCGCGTCCGCTGGCCTTGAAGAGCAGGTGATGAACCTTTCCGTCCGTGGGCAGCATCAGCGGAAGCTCCAGCGAACGGTCGCCGTCCCGGACGGTGAGTTGCGCGGGAGCCTGGTCGATCTCCACGCGCACCAGGGAAGCCGGCGCCACCACCGGCTCGGGCGCCTTCGGAGCGCCCGCGATCGCCGCCGGCGCAGGCGGCGCAGGCGCGGGTGCGGGCGCGACCGGGGCCGGGGCGACCACCGGTCGGGGATCCGGTGCCGTCGCCGCCCGGCGATCGACGACGGATTCGGGCGCCGCCCGCTGGCTCCGCAGCGCCAGCGTTGCCACCACGGCGACCGCCAACCCGAGAACGCTCGCGCCGCCCAGCGCCGCGAGAGCGCGCCCACGCGACGGTTTGGCGCCACCGCTCGCGCCGTCGGGGACGACCCTTTCGGTCACCACCCCGACCTCGTGCGCTGGTTTGGTGGCCTCGCCCGCCGACAGGCTGAGCGTCGTGTTCCGCTTCGCCCCAGCATCGGGAAGCACCATGGTGGGCGCCACGGTGCGCGGTCGGATCTCGCTCGCGGGAGCGACCGCGCTGGCAGCGGGCGCCTGCGCGACCGCCGCCGCAAACGCTTCGCCGAACGCGCGGATGTTCGAGAAGCGATCCGACGCGGCTTTCGACAGTCCCCGGCGTACGACGCTCTCGATCGCCTCCGGAAGCGCGATGCCGAGCGATGCCCAGGACGGCGGCTCCTGGTGAACCACGCGATAGACGATCGCCAGCACGTCGTCGTCTCCACCCGCGTCGACGCCGAACGCCTGGCGGCCGGTCAGCAATTCGTAGACGATCGTCGCCAGCGAGAACTGATCGGAGCGCTCGTCGATCTCCTTGCTCTTGCCGGTCGCCTGTTCGGGAGACATGTAGTGGGGCGTCCCCAGGACGGCCATCGTGCGCGTCAATCCCGCGGCGGCGTTTCGCAGCTTCGAGATGCCGAAGTCCAGGACGCGAACCAGATCCCGATCGCTGCCGGGCAGCGATTCGATGAACAGGTTGGCGGGCTTGAGGTCGCGGTGCACGACCCCCGCCTGGTGCGCCGCGAACAGCGCCAGCGACACCTGGTCGACGATCGACGCGACCCGCGCCAGCGGCAGTGGCAATCCCTTTACTGCGTTCAGCGCCGCGAGATCCATCCCCGAGAGCAGCTCCATCGCCAGGAACGGCCGGCCGTCGGGCAGGCGATCGAAGTCGAAGACCTTGACGATGTTCGGGTGCCGGAGCCGCGACGTGACCTCGCCTTCGCGGCGAAACCGTTCGAGGATGCCGTCGTCCTGGGCCGAGGCGCCGGCGAGCACCTTGATCGCGAACGGCGCGCCGGTGCGCTGGTGCAGCGCTTCGTAGACCTCTCCCATTCCGCCGCGACCGATGAGCCTGACGATCCGGTAGGCTCCGGATAGGATCATCCCCTCGCTGAGGGCGTCGTCACCCATCCTTGTCGTCTGGCTCCGGTCGGCATCATCGTGCGCAATCGAGGGCAAGTAAAGCCTGGCTTGATCGCGACCTCCTCGTCGTGACAGCATGGCGTCGTGTACAATCGGCGCCACCAGCGTGATCGCCAGAGGCGAGCGAGAGTGATGGCGTGGGCGTGAAAGCACCGGAGACGCAGCCCCTCGCCGTGACGGCGATCGGCATGATGAGCCCGCTCGGCGATGACGCAGTCGAGGCGTGCGCGGCGGCGCGCGCGGGCATCTCGCGGATCGCCGAGCTCGCGAATCTGGACTTCGCGGGCGACGTCGCCTTCGGAGCCGAAACGATGGATGGTCCACCGACGATCAACGGCAGCGTCGTGCGCGGCATCGGCGACACGTTCGTCGGCGTCGCGCGCGCCTTGCTCCTTGGTGGGCCGGCGATCGACGAGATCCTGCGGCGGCGAGCGCTCGATCCGGCCGAGCGTGCTCGCACCGGGCTGGTCGTCAACCTGTCCGACCACTTCGTGCTGGACGCGGTCGCGCGCTCGCAGCCCGGTGGGGCGCTGCCGTCGGTTGCCTGGCGTCGCGCGACCGAAACCCTCGCCGCCCGCCTTGCCGAACCCCGCCAGCTCGCCCCCGTGGCCCGGCAATCGATCGTGTGTCACGGCGGCAATGCTGGGCTCGCTGCCGCCGTCAACGAGGCAGCCAAGATGCTGGCCGCAGGGTGGGTCGATCGCTGCATCGTCGGCGCGATCGATTCGCGCGCCGAGGCCGGCTTCCTGAAGGCGGCGGCGCGCCTCCGGCTGCTCCGCACGGCCGACAACCCGGTGGGGCTGATCCCCGGCGAGGCGGCTGCGTTCCTGCTGCTCGAGCGCCCCGCGGATGCTTCGCGTTCCGGCGCACCAGCGCTGGCGAGCATCGCGAGCCCGTCGGCCGGCATTGACGCCGTCGATCTGCTTGCCGAGGACGCGGCTCCATCGGGCGAGCGGCTCGCCGAGGTGCTCCGCGCGGCGCTGGCTGCCAGCCCCGGCGTCGCCTTCTCGATCGGCGACTTGAACGGGACCGTCCGGCGATCGGTCGAGTGGGGGAACGCTCTCGTGCGCTTGCGCGAGGAGAGTCGCCTCCCCGATTTTCCAGTCTGGCTACCGGGTATCCCGTTCGGCGACACGGGGGCGGCCGTCGGTGCGCTCGGCGTTTGCATGGCCGTGCGTGGGTTCGCGCGCCGATACGCGCCGGGACCGGCGGCGGCGATCTGGTTGTCCTCGGAGAGTGGAGCCAAGGCAGCGCTGGTCGTTCGGGCGCCGGCGGCGTAGCCCCAGAAGGAGACGAGACCGTGGCGAAGAAGCACCTCGAGGTCCCTGAAGGAGAGTGGAAGTTCAAGCGCCAGCGCGACGGCGACACGCACATCAAGGCCTGCACGTCGGGGTATCCGAAGGCGGCCATGGGAAACGAGCCGCGGTGGCTGGAGGTTCACCACATCCTGTGCGTCAAGGCCTGCTCGGATTCGACGTTTCCCGACGATGCCACCCCCGCGGATATCACGTTCATCCGAAGCTGCCTGGCCATCAGCGACTGGGACATCAACGCGGAGCCGAACACGATCGGGTTGCCGACCAAGCAGGCGTATGTCTCGGACTTCACGGTGGCCTGGAACCTCGTTCCTTGCCACCAGGTGGACCACGACCTCTATCTGAAGGAGGTCGAGGTCTTCGTGAAGGACAAGATCTGGAAGTCGCTCAAGAAGGCCCAGGACGAAAAAGCGTGCGAGGAGCTGACGCCCGAAAACATCGCCGGGAAGTTCACTGCCGGAAGCAGGCTGTGGAAGGTTCTCCTCATCGTTCGCGGCAAGCTCCAGGGAGGGACCAAGGCTTGCCTCGACTACTGCGCGAGCGGCCAGCCAAACCCGATCATCAATGACCAGAACTGGTACGTTCCGTTCTCGATGGCCATGAACAAGGGTACGATCCGACCGCGCGTCAAACCCACACCCCAATCGGCGTTGCTCCGCAAAGGGCTCCTCGCCGCCATAAAATGAACAGGAGAATCCATGTCTGACTTCCTCGTTTGGCGTCCCGGCCTGATGAAGGACGGAATCTGCAAGCTCAAGGACCTCACGGGTGTGCCAAAGAGCCATCAGATCGACGACGGCGTCCCGCGGGCCACCGGCTGGCCCGATGAGGCGCAGGCTCGGATGGACCCGGATTTCCCGAAGGACATCGGCCTCGCCGACAATCTGTATGGAGCGACCTTCCTGGTCGTCTCCGGCAAGCTGAAGGCGTTCCTCGAGCCCGAGAACGCCGGCAATATCGAATTTTTGCCGATGAAGATCATGAACCACAAGGGGCGCGTCGCTTCGGAGGACTACTTCGTCGTCAATCCGCTCGACATCGTCGACTGCATCGACAAGGACGCGTCGATGGTCGAGCTCGACACGCTTCACAAGGACATGATCAGCACCTGCGCGATGCTCGTGCTCAAGGAAGATCAGATTCCGAAGAAGCTGAAGGTCTTCCGCGGCAAGTTCTGGAGCGGGCTCATCATCATCAGGCGCGAGCTCGCGCAGAAGATGGAATCGGCGGGGCTCACCTGCCTGAACTTCATCGAGCCCGAAGAGTACAACGGGATGTTCTAGGGGCTGTCGATGGATCTCGCCGACGTGCACGCCGAGCTGGTCGCCGAGATCCGCGACGGCATGAGCTACCTCGCGTCGCCGCTGAACATCGCGGAGACGGGCAACATCTTCGACGCGCTGGCGCTGCAGCTCGAGGGGCTGGCGCTGTGTCACCTGCTCGAGAACGCGGACCAGGCCGCGTTCGCGGAGAACATGGCGCGCAGCGGGCAGTCGCGGCGTTTCTTCCTGCGCCGTTCGCGCGTCGAGCAGAACAAGGCCGATCGCCACCTGGCGCTGTCGCGCACGCGGTCGCTCCTGAACGCGCTGATCGCCGGATCGCTGCCGATCGCGCGCGACATCGCCAGGCTGTCGTTCGAGACCTGGAGCCCCGACTGGGAATACGAGGACGATCACTGCTTCTACCTGCTGCTGCACAAGATCGTCCTCAAACCCGAGTCGTTCCCGGGGCCGGAGATCGAGCCGCTCATGCGGCGGTTCGAGACCGCGCTCCAGGGCGGAAAATCGATCCACTTCGCCGTCGCGAGCGCGCTCGTGGCGCGGGACGCCGGCGCCTTCACCGACGCTTTGCTGGCGCTGCTGGCCGCCGAGGCGAAGCAGATCGCGGCCGACCGCACGTCGTCGGCGGTGTACGAACGCGATGTCCTCTACTGGCCGAAGAGCCGCGTCTCGATCGAAGGGCTGGCGTTGCTCAAGGTGGCCGAGCTCGTCAAGCTGCCGGTCGCGGGGAACTTTCCGCTCTGTCCGGCGCTGGCGCAGCTTCCCTTCAGCGACCAGATCCATCGCGATCTCTTCGAGGAGATCGAGCTCACGACCTGAGCAGAACGCGCGTCAGAACTCCTCGCCGCAGCAAGGGCAGATGTTCTTTGCATCGCCGGCCATCGCAATGACCGGCCCCTGAATCACCGGCACCGGCGGCGTGTTCTTGTCGTTGTGAAGCATCATGTCCATCGCGCGCGGAACGTTCTTGCCCTCGATCTGAACGTCGAACGAGAAGTTCACGAACTCCGCCTTGCCCTTGTTCTTCGAAGAGGCGACCCCGAACAGCGAGCCGGCCTCGTCGCCGGTGCTCATGCTGAAGTTCGAATCCTTGACGCAAACCGGATTGCCGTCGCACGTGACCTTCTTCGCTCCTTGCGCCGTGTCGCCCGATTTGGCGATGTTGGGGTAGGGGATGGGAACGAAGGGAGCCGGCGGCGCGGGCGTCTTGCAGACATCCGGGAACGCAATCGAGACCCCGTTGCTGCCCGCGTGCACGACGCTCATGTTGTTGACACCAACAGTCACCGGCATGGTCTCATTTTATCCTTTATCGGCTCATGCGCCTACCGCGACCGCGCGAACGTCGTGGGGGCCGTTGGCCAGCGTGAAAAAGCCGCGCCAGAGCAGCGTCAATCTCAGGTCGTCGGGCTCGATGATCACGGTGTCCAGGTTGAGCGCGCCGGACTTTTCGGCGCCGGTCGCGAGCGACACCCTGACGACCGGCGGAGGAACGCCCGGCAGCGCGAACGACAGCGGTCCCGTCGTGGTCGCTCCGACCACGGTGACCGGCTCGTCGCCCCGCAAGTACCCGGGCGTGATCAGCCCTGAAGACGCCGCGCTGAGATGGCGACGGTCGAAGTCCTTGGGCAGGCGGGGCGCGCGGGATTTTTTCCAAGCCTCATCGAACGTGCCGGCCAGGAGCGCGCGCGGCTGCCAGTGCGGCGAGACGACGCCAAACCCGGCCGGCGCGGGTCTTTCGGCGGCGCTCTTGATCGGGGCGCGCGCGTCTTCCAGGTTCGGGAGCCGGACCCCCTCGACGAAGTTGGTCGCGCCGCGATAGCCCATGCCGACCGGATTGCGCAGCTCGCACGTGTGCCGGAGGCGGTCGGCATGGCTGCGGTCCCAGCCGCCGAACGCACGTTCGTAGATGAGCGGAATCTTCTCGAACGGCTGCGCCCGGCTGAAAGCAACCGACCCGCCTGACTTGAACCAGACGCGGTCACCGTGCACCGTCACGTCCTTGGCGACCGGGCCAACGCGCAAGCTGACCTGCATTTGCCGGGTGTCGCGCCGATCGGCGCAAGCGTGGCCGACCATGATGACGTCGGTCGCCGCCTTGGTGAACGCGACTTCAGGCTCGTACTTGAGCGAAGACGTCTCGGGATCTTCACCCCAGTATTCGCCGGTCAGGTTGAGAGGGAGCTGCTCCTCGGCCGGCGTGCAGGGGCCGTTCGATCTGATCGTGAACGTCGCCTTGACGATCGGGACCACCAGCGGGCGGAGCTCCTCGTCGATCAGGAACAATGTCTCGAGGACGAACGGGGTCTTGTTCTGGATTTCGGGGTGCGACATCGTCTTTCCGTCTGGCGGGTTCTGTCCACGGCCTGGCGTCGTCTAGCTCGGCGCGCCCGAACCGAGGGCAGCGCGCGGGTCGAGCTGCCGGAGCTGCTCGCGCGCCCAGTCGGCGAGATCCACCACCGGTGCGACGCTCGAGGTTGTTGTCGGCTCCGTGGCCAGCTCCGTCGTCAGCTCGAGCTTCAGCAGATGGCGCCGCCAGGTCGGTGCGCCGGCCAGGGCCGCGGACAAGGTCGCGCGGCCGCGCGGCATGCCATGGACGTAGCGCACGCCCGGTTGAAAGCGCGTTCGCTCGCGCGCCCACCAGGCGACCACGGCTTCGGCGCGCGGTGCGCGCAAGAAGTCCTCGCTGCGCACGACGGGCGGCGGATCGTCGTCGGTCACGCTCGCCGCCTCCGGGCCCGCCGACTTGCCGGAGTCGGCGAGCTTGCCGGCGATCTCGACGCCCGTGATCGCCGAGAGCGCCTCGCCGGCGATCTTGGCGGTCTCGGTGACCGAGAGCGCGGCGAGCAAGACCTCGACCGACGGGAGGTCGCCGGCGAAGCCCAGGGCCCACAGCGCGTTCCGCGCCGACGACGGGTCCTGCGCCTTCGAGGCAACGAAGGCGCGATCGTTCGCATCGGCGCTGGTAGCGAGGAGCGCCAGCAAGATGCGGCTCTGCCCGCTCGGTTTCATGCAAGCGCGCCGGCACTCGTTCCACGCGTTCTTCGAGCCGAGCGCCGTGCCCGCCGCGATCGCCAGCTCGCGGACCTGGGCGTCATCGTGATGGAGGGCATCCTGGACCGGGTCGAGCAGCGCGCGATCCGGCGACGTGCCGGCGACTCGGAGCGCCGCCGCGACCAGCAGCGCCGAGCCGCTGCGCAAGGCCGGACCGAGCTGCGCCTTCACCCACGCGGGGGACCGCCGCGCCAGCACGCTCAAGGCCAGCGCGCGCTCCGGTTCCGTACCCTTGTCCCAGAGCTGGGTCAGTCGCGGCACGTCGGCGCGGGCGCTCAGCGCCAGCGCGGCGGCGATCGCGCCTCGGGCCGCCGGTTCGGCCGCGGCGAAGGCATCGAAGACGATCGACTGGCGATCCGCGTCCTCGGCCTGGAGGAGCACCCAGGCGCTGGCGGCGATCACCCCTGGGTCGTCGTGGACCAGGGCGGGACGCAAGACCCCTTCGGCGACCGGCGCGCCGCCCAGCACCAGCCCGTCGAGGTGGGCCAGCAGGCGCTCTTCCGGCCCCACCGCGACGTCGGCGATGGTGTGGATGGCGGAGTCGCACGCGTCCTTCCGCTCCATCCACAGCCACGCCGCTTCGTTCAGGTGCTCTTCGTGCAGAACGCGGTTCATCGCTGCCCGGCGGGGATTTTCTCGTGCGGACGGCAGCTTGTAAAGGGCCGCTCCTCGCCGGGCGGCGATGCGCCGTGCGTTCTCCCGACGGAATCGCCGCCGCCGCTACTGGCAGCTCAGGATCGTCTCGCAGCTCGCCGCGTGCGTCGCGCTGGGATCGAACTCGCAGGTGTCGGCGCCATCGCCGCCGTCGAAGCGGTTGTGGCCGATGCAGTCGACGATGATGTCGTTGCCGGGGCCTCCGAGCGCGATGTCGTCTCCCGGCTCTCCCGGTGTGCCGGGCCCGCTGACGCTGATCTCGTCGTTGCCGGCGTCGCCCGACAGGAAGTCCTGCCCGTTGCCGCCGAACAAGAAGTCGTCGCCGTCGCCGCCGAACAGGTGATCGTCGCCGTCGTCGCCGAAGAGCTGGTCGTTGCCCGCCTCGCCGAAGATCTGATCCTGGCCGGAGCCGCCGAAGATGACGTCGTTGCCGGGGCCGCCGAAGAGCTGGTCGTCGCCGTCGCCGCCGGTGATGTTGTCGTTGCCCTCGCCACCGCGGATGATGTCCTGGCCGGGCCCGCCGTCGAGGCTGAAGTCGTCACCCGGTCCCCCGTCGATGATGTCGTTGCCCTCGCCACCGAAGATGAAGTCATTGCCGCCGCCGCCGTTGATGACGTCGTTGCCGCCCAGCCCCACGATGCAATCGTTGCCCGGCGTCCCGTTGATCACGTCGTCGTTGGACGTTCCGATGATCGGGTGGAGGCCGATGCCGCCGCCGCTCAAGCAGAACGCGACCGGGTCGAACGCCTGCGCCTCCACGCTGCGGACCGCTTCGATCTTCCCTGCTCGGCCCGAGACGAGGAACGCGCCCGCCGCCACGACCACCGTGATTCCGAAGTAGCTACGATGATAGCTTCGCTTTCCAATCGTCGTCTTCATTACGTGACTCCTTTCTCTCGACCTTCCGCGAAATGAGCACACCCCGCGCCTCATCTGCTCGGGGGCCCGCTCTACACAGAGCGCGGGTCCGGCCGGCGCTCTCAGCGTCCCCGGCAAAAAAGAGGAAATGGAGGAACGACCCTAGGGTCGCGCGAGCAGGGCAATCCGCCGGCGCGGATTCTTCGCGACGGTGACGCCGGCGCGCGCCCGCTATCGAAGCCGTTCGACCAGCTGGCCGAGCTGCGCGTTCAGGCGGTCGGCTCGCTCGCGCTCTTTCTTCAGCAACTGCTCGGTCTGCTGCTGCGCGAGGCGCGCGCGCTCCTCGGCCTCGCGCGCGGCGCGCTCGTCGCGCTCCGCGGCGACCTGCGCGCTCTCGGCGCGCTGCTTCTGTTCCTTGGTCTTTTCCAGCGCGGAGCCGAGCTCGACGTTCTTCTGCGCGAGCTCCTCGTTGGTCATCTCGACCTTGCTGTTGGCGGTCACGACCTCTTTTTGCGCCTCGCGCTGCGCCGCCTCGGCGCGCTGCCGTTCGCGCTCCTTGGTCTCGACCTCTTGCAAGCGCCGCTGCGCTTCGCCCTGCGCCTGCGTCGCGGCCGCGGCGTTCTTCTCGGCGGCCATCTGCGAGTTGTGAATCACGAACAGCGCGACCGCGGCCGCCGCCAGCAACATCACCGACAGCACGCCGGCCATCGCGAGCAGGCGCCGCCGCCGGCGGGCGCTCTTGGCCCGGCGCCGGAACACCTCGTCGGCGAACGCGCGCGCGACGTCGGACAGCTCACCGCGGTAGCGGCGCTGGAACCGCGCCAGCTCGTCGACCATGTCGCCGCCCCAGAGCAGGCCGAGGTCGCGGTTCTTGGCCTGCCACTGGCGCGCCGCCTGGCGCAGCTGCTCCAGGAACAGGCTGTCCTCCTGGGTCTCGTCGAGCCAGCGCCGCAGCGTCGGCCAGCTCGTGATCAGCGACTCGTGGACGATCTCGACGGTGGCGCCGCCGCTGCCGCCGCCGGTCTGCACGACCAGCAGGCGCGACTCGACGAGCTGGTCGATGAGGCGGCCGAGGCCGGCCTTGTCGTTCGACGTCTCGCGCAGCTCCTCGATCTCGCGCACGGCGCGCGTGCGCTCGGCGGTGACGAGCTGCACGAACAACGACCGCGCCAGCGCTTGCAGATCGGGCGGCAGCTTCCCGATCACGCGGTCGGCGTGGCTCACCAGCGCGCCGGCGATGCCGCCCAGCGCGCCGTAGCTCTGCTTGGTCAGCAGCTTGCGGCGCGGGTCGCGCGCCTCCCACAGCTGCGCCGCCGCGAACTGCAGCAGCGGCAGCGCGGCCGGCGTCGACTCGAGGTGCTGGAGCATGTCGTCGATCATGCCCGGCGCTTCGAAGCGATAGCCGGCCAGCTCGGCGGGCTGCGTGATCGCCTCGCGCAGCCCGTCGGCGGTCGGCGGCCCCAGGAAGAAGAGCCCCTTGGCGAGCTCGTTCATGAAGTGCGGATCCTCGGCGATGCGATCGAGGAAGTCGGAGCGGATCGACACCACCACGCGCACCGGCGAGGTCGCGTCGTCGGCGGCGCCCGACAGCGCGGCGGTGAACGCGCGCCGCTCGGCCGGATCGGGACCGAGCGTGTAGAGCTCCTCGAACTGATCGACGAACAGCAGCACGCGCTTGTTCCCGCGACGCGAGATGCTGCGCAGCGCGCTGCCGAGATACCCTGGCTCGGCCGAGAATCGCTGCGCGAGCTCCTTCTGCGCGCCGATGTCCTCGACCGGCGTCGGTGAGCTCGAGACCCGCGGCGCCAGCAGCCCGCGAGCGCCGCCAGCGGATCGCGCCCCGGCCGCAGCACCAGCGCCTCCCACTGCTCGCCCGAGGTCTTGAGCGCCGGCACGACGCCGGCGCGCATGAACGACGACTTGCCGACGCCCGACGGCCCGACCGTCGCCATGAGCGGCGTGTCGCGGATGCGCGTCGCCAGCGCCGCGATCTCGCGCGAGCGGCCGAAGAAGCGCTCGGCGTCCTCCTCCTGGAACGCGCGTAGGCCGGCGTACGGCCCGCTCTCGACCTGCCGCGAGCCCCTGTGCGAAGCGGCCGGGCGTGAACGGCTCGAGCGCGCGCAGCAGCGCGCGGCGTCGGGGAACCGATCGTCCTTTCGCTTCTTGCAGGCACTTGTCGACGACGTCGGCCAGCTCGGGCGGGATGTCGGCCGACTCGTTGCGCAGGCTGGGCAGCGGGCTGTCGAGGTCGGTGACCCAGGCGCGCGGATCGCCGCCCAGCGTCTCCAGCGGGTGCCGGCCGGTGAGCATCTGGAACAGCATGATGCCGATCGCCCAGATGTCGGTGCGGTGATCGATCTCGCCGCCCACGCCCCACTGCTCGGGCGACATGTACGCCATCGTGCCGATGATCCGGTGCGCGCCGCCATGTCCAGCGCCGCCGGGCCGATGGCCTCGGGCCGCGCCTGGTCGCGGTGTGCGTCGACGTCGCGCGGCTCGTCCTGCAGCACCTTGGCGATGCCGAAGTCGAGCACCTTCACCGTCCCCGCGTCGGTGACGAAGATGTTCTCCGGCTTGAGATCGCGGTGCACGATCCCTTGCTCGTGCGCGCAGGCGAGCGCGCGGATCACCGACGACCACCAGCTCGACGGCGCGCGTGGGCGGCATCGGCGCCGCCTTCTTGATCACCGCCGACAGCGTCTGGCCCTCCAGGTACTCGAGCACCATGAACGGGCTGCCTTGCAGCTCGCCGACCTCGTAGATGACGACGATGTTCTCGTGGCTGCAGCGCGCGGTCGCGCGCGCCTCGACGATGAATCGGCGCGTCAGCTCGGCGTTGCCGGTCTGCAGGAACTTGATCGCGACGCGCCGGCCGAGGCGATCGTCGCGCGCCAGATACACCACGCCCATGCCGCCGGCGCCGAGCTCGCGGATGATCTCGTACTGGCCCAGGCGCGCGCCGACGCCGGGCGCGCGGAAGGGGGAAGACGACGGACCAAACGGTGTCGGCGTCTGGTTGGGGATCGGCGTGACCGCGCTCGACGGCATGGGCGCCGACGTCGCCGGAGCGGGGGCTGGGGGATTGGACTTGTCGGCGAAGGCCGGGATGCGGGTCGCCCCGCCGATGGGAATCAGCGGCGGACGCATCGTCGATCCGCCGGCCGGCGCGATGCGCGTCGAGCCGGGCGTCGGCGGGCGCGGCTCGATCAGGCCCGACACCAGCTTGCCGTTCTCGGGGAACATCACCGTGCGCCCCACCGGCGGCGCGGCCGCGGCGCCAGGCGCCGGCGGTTCGGCGGCGTCGGGGAGCATGGCGGTGGCTCCGCGGCCGAGCGACGGGGCCTCGGGGCCGAGCGATTCAACGATTGCCTCGGACAGCATCTGCGTCTCGGGCACGGCGCGGACGCTGCCGGCCTGCTTGGCCGCCTCTTCGAGCGTCCGGGCGGTCTGGCCGCCGGGCACGAGCCATTCGTAGGTGTGAGTGGGACGATTCGGGTCCGAAGGAGCGGCCTCTGACTGTGGAAGAGCCTCTGCTTCGTCTTCTCCCTGCCTTGGCTTCATTTGCCTTGCCCCGAGGTGGGGGCGCGCCGCTAACCGGCAGGAGGAAGCCTCCGCCGAGGGTAAACGCGCCCGAGAGCACCGTACCGCCCTTCCGTCGACGCGTCTAGTGCCAGCACCGCCTGGCGGCCGGTTTGTCGCTGCGCGACACGCTGGCGCTGCGCCTCATCGCTGCGCCTTGCTGCTGCCCGGCTTGTGTCGCCCGTGGCTTTCACGTTATTTGAACGGGTGGCGAGCCGCGGATTGGTCGTTGCGGCGCGACAGGGGAGTGGATGCGCCAACATTCGACGACGATTCCTTCCGCCGAGACCGATCACCGTTCGTTCGGGAATCGGCCCACGGCCATTCGCTGGGTCTCGCCCGGGCGCGTGGTCATGCCGCTCACCGAGAGCTGGCAGGTCGTGGGACGCGATCCGTCGTGCGAGGTGGCCCTCGACGGTGGCGAGATCTCGCGCAAGCACGCCGAGTTTCGCATCGACGGACCGATCGCCGCCATCCGCGACCTCGAGAGCCGCAACGGATCGTTCGTCAACGGCGTGCGTTGCGCGGAGGGCGCGATCGCGGCCGGCGACGTGGTTCGCTGCGGCGAGTGGATCGGCGTGGTGGTCTACCAGCCCGACGGCAGCGACGCCGACTTCGGCGCGATCCAGCCGGGCTGGTTCGGCGGCGCGGCGCTCGAGGCCGCCGTGGCGCCGGCGCGGCGCATCGCGGGCGATCTGCCGATCTTGATCCAGGGCGAGACCGGCACCGGCAAGGAAGGGATGGCGCGCGCGATCCACGCGTGGAGCGGGCGCGGCGGCCCGCTGATCCCGGTCAACTGCGCGGCGCTGCCGAGCGAGCTGGTCGAGGCCGAGCTCTTCGGCTACCGCAAGGGCGCGTTCACCGGCGCCAACGCCAACAGCCCCGGTCTGTTCCGCGCCGCCGAGGGGGGCAGCATCTTCCTCGACGAGATCCTCGATTTGCCGGCGGCGCTGCAGCCAAAGTTGCTGCGCGTGCTCGAGGAGAAGCAGGTGCGTGCGCTCGGCGAGACACGCGATGTCCCGGTCGACGTGCGCGTCATCGCGGCGACCCAGGAACCGCTGGCGATCGCGGTCGCCGAGCGCCGGTTTCGCGCCGACCTGCACGCGCGGCTCGACGGGCTGACGGTCGTGCTGCCGCCGCTGCGCGCGCGCCGCGAAGACATCGCGCCGCTCTTCTTCGAATTTCTGAAGGCGCACACCGGCGGCCGCCCGCGCGAGGTCGAGGCGCGCCTGGTCGAGGCGCTGTGTCTCTACGACTGGCCGCTCAACGTGCGCGAGCTGTCGTTGCTGACGCGCCAGCTCGTCGGTGTTCACGGCCACGAGCCGTTGCTGAAGAAGAGCTTCCTGCCGGCGCGTCTGCTGGTGCCGCGCGCTGGCGGCGGCGTCGACACCGGCGACGGGCGTTCCGAGACGCCGGCGCTGGGCTCGCGGCGCCAGCGCAGCGCGACCAGCGACGAATCCGAGTTCGAGTCGTTGATCCAGGCGCTGCGCGAGCACGGCGGCAGCGTCGCCAAGGCGGCGGCGGCCATCGGCGTCAGCCGCGCGCGTGCCTATCGCCTGCTCTCGGCGCACCCCGATTTCTCGCTGGATGACATCCGCGGCGATTGATCGCCCGAGCGTCCGCAGGCCTGTTCGATCGGTGTTCGAACCGTCGCGCGCCCATGTTCGAACGGTCGGGGAGCGCCCGCAGACCCGGAAAACAGCGGCCAGCCGCTGGCACGTCGCCTGCTAAAGGGAACAAGAGGGAACAGTCGGCGGTCGGCCAGCATCGGCGGCGCGAACGACGAGCACTCAAACAAAACACAGGAGATCCGGTCATGCGAACCTTCACGGCGACGTCTTCTCTGCTCACCCTTTCTCTCTTCTCGATCTTCGGGACCGCGGCGCGCGCCGACGACGCGATGACCGCGCCCGCCGCCTCGCCTGCGCTCGCACCCCAGAGCCCGCCGCCCACGGCGTACAGCTCGGCGGCGCCCCCGTCGGCGTGGGCGACGGGCGGCACGCCCACCATGCACGGGCCCAGCGTCTGGGGCATCCTGCCCTGGGGCGGCGTCGGCGTCGGCGGGCGCTTCATGCTGCCGCTCGCGGTGCGTCCGTTGCTGGTGAACACGGCGTTCCGCGACAACTTCGCGCTGGAGTTCGGCGCCGATCTGCTGCACTGGAACTACAGCGCCGGCATCCCCGGCTTCGGCTACGACTACAGCTGGACCGAGGTCCTGCCGGTCGCCGGCGCCATGTGGAACATCTGGGTCAACGATCGGTTCGCGTTTTATCCCAAGGTGGAGGTCGGGTACGCGTTCGGCTGGTTCTCCGGCCTCGGCACCAACGCGGCGGGCGCGGCATACGGCGGCGTGTTCGCCGACGGCGCGGTCGGCGCGCTCTACAACCTGGGCGGCGGGCTGACCCTGCGCGCCGAGGCGGGCTCGGCGGGCCTCAAACTGGGCGCCGGTTGGCTGTTTTGAGCGCTCTCAACTGAAACAATCGGTTTCATCAATTGACGCGGTCGGGGTCACCCCCCGGCCGCGTTCCTTGCTGTTACTATCCGGCCGTGGCGGAGAAAGCGGAGATGGACGTGGAGAACTCCGCGCCGGCGCGCAGCGCCAAGGATGTCGCCGCCTCTCGAATTGGCTCCGTCGTCGACAAGTACACGCTGGTCCGGTTGCTGGGCCAGGGCGGGATGGGTGCGGTCTACGAAGCGCGCCACGCGAAGCTCGCGCGGCGAGTCGGTATCAAGTTCTTGCTGCCCGAGCTGGCGACCAACCGCGAAGTTCTCCGTCGCTTCGAGAACGAGGCCAAGGCGGCGGGTGGCCTCGAGCATCCCAACCTGGTGGCCGTCACCGACGTCGGCACCGCCACCGACGGCGCGCCGTATCTGGTGATGGAGTATCTCGAGGGGGAGGACTGCTCGAAGCTGCTGCGCCGAATGGGGCCGCTGCCGGTGCCGCGCGCCACGGACATCGTGGTGCAGGCGTGCCGCGGGCTGGCGGTCGCGCACAGGGCGTCGATCGTGCATCGCGACCTCAAGCCCGAGAACCTGTTCATCACCGACGCGGGCGACGGCACGGATCTCCTGAAGGTGCTCGACTTCGGTATCGCCAAGCTGCGGCCGACCGACGCCAGCGTGGTCACGGGCACCGGCGCGACGTTCGGTACCGCGTTCTACATGTCGCCCGAGCAGGCGCGCGGCGCGGGCGACGTCGATCCGCGCACCGACGTCTGGTCGCTGGGCGTGGTGCTCTACGAGCTCCTCACCGGTCGGAAGCCGTTTCAGGGCGAGCAATTCCTGCAGGTGATCTATCAGATCCTCAGCGTCGAGCCGCCGCCGGCGTCCTCGGTGCGGCCCGGGTTGCCGGCCAAGCTGAGCGAGATCATCGAGCGCGCGATGGTCAAGGAAGCCGACGACCGGCTGCCCTCGGTGCTGGAGCTCGCCGAGGTGTTGCTGCCGTTCGCGGGCCGCACGTCGAACGCGCAGCGCGTGCTGTCGGCGGAGGCCCTGGCGGCGACGCGCGCCACGCCGGAGACACGAACCGGCGAGGCACGGCGCGCGCCGTCAGCCGCGCCGGGGCGTTCGCGCGCGCCCTCGTCGCCCGCGGTTCCCGCTGCCACGCCCGCCACGCGCAGGCGCGCGGCGCCCAGGATCGTGGCCGCGTTAGCGCTGGCGGCGGCCGTCATCGGCGGTGTGGCGTACTGGATGGCGCGGCGTGCGCCGGCGACGCCCGAGCGCGCCGAGGCCGCTGCAATGGCGCCGGCTCCGCCGCCTGCCCCGTCCTCGTCGTCGCTTTCACCGCAGCCCGCCGCTGTCATTGCAGCGCCGCCGCCGGTCGCGGTTCCCGCGACGCCTCCGCCCGCGGCCGTCGCCGTTCCGCCGGCGACAACCGTCTCCAGACGGTCTCGAATACCGTCCGAGCGATCCGAGCGCGGTCAGGAACGACGGCCCGTGCCGGTTGCGCCGGTTGTCCCGGTCGCGGTCGCCCCCGCGCCGCCCGCGGTCGCGCCCGCGGCGCCCACGCCAAAGCCGGCGGCGCCCGCCGGTCATCCGCTGGACATCGAAAAAGATAATCCGTACTGAGGCGCTGGTCTCGATGTTGAATGGGCAGGGATCCGTCGCCATGAACCGTCTCGTGATTCTCGCCGCCATTCTTTCCGCCTCTGCGCCTGCCGCCGCACAGTCCCCGGACAACAAGGCGCTCGCTCGCGAGCACTTCGACAAGGGCGTCGCCGCGTTCGCCGACCGGCGCTTCGCCGAGGCCGCCGAGGAGTTCGACGCCGCCTATCGCATCTCGCCGGCGTTCGTCGTGCTCTACAACATCGGCGAGGTCAACGTCGCTCTCGGGCGTTCGGTCGAGGCGGTCGACGCCTTCGACCAGTACTTGAAGCAGGGCGCCTCGGCGGTCTCGGCCGCGCGCCGCCAGGAAGTCACCGCCGAGATCGAGAAGCAGCGCGCCCGCATCGGAACCATCGCCGTGCGCACGTTCCCCGAGGGGGCGGAGCTCCGCGTCGACGGCGCGCTCATCGGCAAGACGCCGCTGCCGCGCCCGTTGCGCGTCAACGCCGGGCACCACGCCCTGCAGGCGGTCCTGGCCGGCCACGCCCCGCAGGTGCGCGACATCGATGTGGTGGGGCGCTCCGAGCTCGGCATCGAGCTCACGCTGGAATCACTCGTGGCGACGTCGCCGCCTCCCGTCGTCATGCCATTGGCGCCGGTCGCCGCGCCCGCGCCGGCGCCGGCGCCGCCGAGCGAGCCGGCAGCGTCGAGCCGCGGGCCGCTCATCGAGAAGATCGTGATCCAGACACCGCCGCCGACCGCGCCGTCCTACGAGCACACCGAGATCGAGCGCACGAGCTCACCGCCCGCGACGACGCTGATCGAGACGCGCCCTCGGTCGTCGGTCAACTGGCAGCGCATCGCGGGTCTGGTGATCACCGCGGGCGGGCTGGCGGCGATCACGGTCGGCGGCCTCGACGCCTACCACGGCGCCAATCAGGCCAACGACGCCAACCAGCGTTTGAACGGCGCCCACAATGACGCCGAATACAATGCCGCGCTACCGGACTTCGACGCCGGCAAACGCCTCAATCAACGCGGCTGGGCCATCGCCGGCATCGGCGGCGCTGTCCTGGTCGGCGGCATCATCGTGATTGCCACCGCGCCCGAGCGGAGCAGCTCGCTGGCGTTCGCGCCCTTCATGACCGCCGATTCGGGCGGCGTGCTCGCGCGCGGCGCCTGGTAGAGACGAACGCGCGCGATCGCGCTCGCCGACGACTCAGGTCGCGGCGTGGCCGTCGACCCAGGCGCCCTGGACCGCGAGGCCCGCGTCGACCAGCACCTGGTCCGCGCGCCGCAGGCGGCGGCTGATCTCACGCGCGATGTTGAGCACCAGGAGCGTATAGACCTCGAGATCGGTCTGATAGAGCTTGGCGATCTCCTGTTGATCGATCACGCACAACGTCGCCTCGCCGACGGCGCGCGCCGTGGCCGAGCGTGGCTGGATGTCGATGAGCGACATCTCACCGACGCAGTCGCCGCGCTGGAGCGTCGCCAGACAGAACTCGGTGCCGTCGCGGCCGCGCTTGCAGATCTCCAGCTCTCCCTGGCGCACGATGAACATGCTGCGCGCCGGCTCGCCCTCGGCGAAGACCAGGCCGCCGGGCGCGACGTGAAGCTCGCGCGCGAGATCGATGATGCGCGCGAGGACCGCGTCGGGCAGGCCGCCGAAGATGGGGATCTGCGCCAGAAAGTCGCCGTCAGCAACCGACCGATCGCGCGCGATCATGGCCAGAACTTTACTCCTGGCGCGGGTTCGCGACCAGGGGCTGCAAAGGCTAGCTGGCTGCGCGCGCCGCCGCCTGTTCCAGCTGCGCGCGGATACGCACCGACATCAGGCGCGCGCTGTGATCGGCGTTGGCCAGCGCCTCCTCGAGGAAACGGAGGCCGTCGTTCGCGCCGCCCGCCGCGCAGCGCCGACAGCCCCTTCCACTCCATGATCTCGACGATGTCCATCGGCTGCATGATCCGCCGGCGGCCGCGGTGGACCAGCTCGTCGAACTCGGCGTCGGGCGCGGCGCGCAGAGCGCTGCCGACCATGTCGAGCATGATGCTCTCTTCGGGCGTGAGCAGCGCGTCGCTCTTCGCCGCCGCCGTCGCCTCGCTCTGGCCCTGGATGAGCCGCGTCGCGATCTCTCTCGCGCCCGTCGACCTCGCCCTGGTACCACTTGAGCCGCGCCAGCAGCAGCTGCGAGCTGACGACGCGCGCCACGCCCTCACCGAAGGTCTGCGTGCTGAGCTCGATGCTCCGCTGCACGTGCGGCTCGGCCTCTTCGGGCCGGCCGATCGCCAGGTAGATCTCGCCGAGGTCCTTTGCAGTGACGCACTCGAGGATCGGAAAGCCGCACTCGCGCGCGATCTGGATGGCGCGCTTGTAGTCGATCAGCACGCGCTCGACGTTGCTGGTGATGAACGACAGCGTGCAGCGGTTCACGAGCGCGCCGGCGAGACCGATCATGTCGCCGTGCTCCTCGACGACCGAGATGCAGCGGGTGAACGTGCGCTCCGACTCGTCGTATGATCCAATGACCGCCTGGCACCACGCGAGCATCGCCAGGCTCTGCGCGTAGCTCTCGTAGCCGCCGGCGCCCAGCGTGCCCGCCAGCTCGACGACGTTGCGGAAGATCGTCACCGCATCGATGGTCTTCTCCTGCCGCACGAGCGAGCGCCCCTTGCCCATGAGCAACCGCGCCTCCAGCTCGGGCGGCTTGGGATCGTTGGCGGCCAGCGCCTCCGCCTCGGCGACGACGGCGGCCGATCGCGGGATGTCGAGCGTCCAGTCGAGCACGATACCGACGTCGAGCAGGATGTCGATCTGCGCCCGCCGCGCGTCGCTCTTGCGCGCGCGCTCCAGCGCCAGCTCCAGGTCCTTGAGCGCGCCTTCGTGGCGCCCGAGGCGGAAGCGCATGAGGCCGCGTCCCTTCGAGGCGGCGACGTGGCCCGCGTCGTCGACGTCGGGCAGGTTCTCCATGGCGTTGCGGAACAGGAGCTCCGCCTCGAGATAGGCGTGGCGCGCGAGCGCGCGATTCGCGAGATCCAGGTACAGCCGGCCGGCCTCGTCGCGGCGGCCGCTGCGTTCGGCGTGGAACGCCATCTGCGGCAGCCGCTGGTTGTCGGGCACATGCTCCTGGCGCAGGTAGTAGTCGTACGCGGCGCGGTGGATCGCGTCGCGCTCGGCGGGCGGCACCGCCTGGTACACCGTGTCTCGCAGCAGCGAGTGGCGGAACCCGAGCCGGCCGCCGCGGTGGCGAACGAGGATCCCGCTCTCGGTCAGTCTGCGCAGGCCGATGCTGGCGTCGAGCTGCGACTCGGGCGACGCGCCGCCGCGGTCCAGCTCCTGCTGCACGCCTTCGAGCTCCTCGGCGCTGAGCTCGACGCCGAGGACCGACGCCAGTCGCGCGTGCGCGAGCAGCTCGGGCGGCAGCGATTCGGTCTCACGCGACGACAGCCACTGCACGAGCGGCAGATCCGGCAGGCGTTCGAGCTCGTCCGTCGCCAGGTACCACGACGAGCCGCGCTCGGTCTTGCGCACGAGGCCGTCGCGCTTGAGCCCGCGCACCAGCTCGACCAGCAGGAGCGGCACGCCCTGCGTGCGCTCGGCCAGGCGTCCGAGCGCGCTCGACGGAACGTTCTCGGCGGGCGCGAGCAGCCGGCGCGCGAGCTCGGCCGCCGCCGACGGATCCAGCGCCGGCAGCGTGTGCTCGAGCCGCCGCGCCGCACGGCGCGCCCAGGCGGTGCGTCCCTGGCCGAACGACGGCCGTCCGACGACGCAGATCCAGATCGCGCAGCCGGCTTCCTTCAGCGTCGCGTACTCGATGGCGTCGAGCGCGGTCTCGCCCGCGAACTGCGCGTCGTCGATCACCAGCGCCAGCGGGCGCGTGCGCGCCGCGCGCCGCATCGCCTCGCCGACCGCGCGCGCCGCCGCCGAGCGCAAGGCGCCGGGCGCGGCCGCCAGCTCGCGGATCTCCGGGTGATCCGGCTGCGCCCAGCCCATGGCGACCGCGACGCCGGCCCAGACTTCGCGCGCCACCTCGTTCCCGAGACGCGTCGTCAGCTTGGTGCGGCCGAGATCGGCCGGCGTCTCTTCGGGCAGCGCCAGCAGGCGCGTGAGGATGTCGCGCGTTGTCTGCTCGGGTACGCCGCCGAGCGGCTCCTTGGCGCGGATGAACAGCGTCTCCATGCGCGCGGTCGACTCGATGATCTGCGCCAGCGACTGCGCGAAGTGGGTCTTGCCGTAGCCCGGCTGGCCGATCACCGTCGAGATGGTCGGTGCGCTCTGGTCCGCCACCGAGCGCGCCGACGCGAGCAGCGTGCGCAGCAGATCGTCGCGGCCGACCAGCGGCGCGATGTTCATGCGCGTGGTCGTGTGCTCGGAGAGCTGGTTGACCTTGCGGACCACCGAGACGCCGCCGCGCCCCGGGACCGGATCGACCGAGAGATCGGGTAAAACCTCGACCGCGGCCGCGGACAGCAGCACACCCTCGGGATCGGACGCCGCCGGGTACGAGTCCTTCTTCGCGAAGAGCGCGCTCTGGTAGCGGCGTGTGCCGTCGGGCCGCGCCTGGATCGAGACGGTGGCGAGGTCGACCAGCGCGCGTTGGCAGATGCCGCGCGCGACCAGCAGCGTGGCGGCGTTCGACGCCGAGCGCGTCGGGTTGTCGCCCAGCTCGTGGCCGAACGCGAGCACGATCTGCGCGCCCGCCGTGTGCGCCAGGTGCGCGCCCATGTTGGTCATCACCTCGCGGACGGCGCCGACGCCGCCCTTGCACTCGCAGAACACCAGCGCGACGGCCTGGCGCTGGCGCGCCGGCGCCGCCGGCTTCGCGGGCAACACCGTCTCGCCGGTGCCGGGGCGGGGCGCATCGGGGGGAGCCTGCGTGACGGTCGCGAACGCCGCTCTCAGGGCCGCCGCCAGCTCCGACGCATTCGCGAAGCGCCGCTCCGGATCCTTGGCCAGGCAACGCATGACCGCCTCCTCGACCGGCGCCGGCACCGTCGCGCGTCGAGCGAGCGCCGTCGGGCGGCGGCTGCGGTGGCTCATCTTGACGTCGGCGGGGTTGCCCCAGAACGGCGGCGCGCCCGACAGCAGCTCGTAGAGGATCGCGCCCGCCGCGTAGACGTCGCTGCGCGCATCGATGTCGGAGCGTCCCTCGCACTGCTCCGGTGACATGTACTCGGGCGTTCCGGCCGGCGCTTCCTCCGACGTGGTCTCCGCTTGCGCCTCGCCGGCCAGGCGGACCAACCCGAAGTCGAACAGCCGCGTGCCGAGCTCGCCGCAAACGAAGATGTTCTCGGGCTTGAGATCGCAGTGGACGAGACCGCGCTGATGCGCAGCTTCGATCGGCGCGAGGATCTGCAGCGCCAGCGTCTGGAAGTCGGCGCCGGAGATCGGCTCGACCGCGGTCATGCGCTCGGCCAGCGTCGGCGCGTCGACCAGCTCCATCGCGACCCAGCGCGTGTCGTCGGCGAGCGCGCTGTTTTCGAAGACCTCGGGCACGGCCGGTGGGCCCAGCGCCGAGAGCGCCGCGACCTCGCGCAGCAGGCTCTCGCCGGCGGTGGCGTTGTCGGGCCGAGCGATCTTGAGCGCGACGGCGCGGTGATCACTCAGGCGCTCACCTTTGAAGACGGCGCCGAAGCCGCCCTGACCGAGAAGGCGGCCGAGCGCGTATCCCGGGATCTCCGGCGCCGCCATGGGCGGTGGCGGTGGCTCGTCGGAAGGCGGGCGCGCAAGGGCGGATCCGTGCGTCGGACAGCGAGGGGCGCCGTCCGCTAGCCGCCTGCCGCAGCCATGACAACGGATCATTTTCAGAGCCTCGCCTTGCTCATCGGCGCCCTGCGGCTGGCCCTTGATAGCCGTCGCCCGACGGTGAGCGTTTGGTCACGGCAACAACAGGATGTTGTGGAGGCTTCAACATGTGGGTGGCGCGGCCGCTGCGTCACCAGAACATTTTCACCCATTTAGGAGGAAAATGGCCAGATAAATTGTAGGCACAATTACTGCTTTGTTTGTTGGTTATCGCGGAGGGTATCCGCGATACCGAAAAAGGCAAACCCCGGGCGACCGGGGGACGCAAAGCCCACGGCGGCATGGCGCTGGACCTGACCGGCGGCTCGACCAACGACAACACCGCGCTGATCCAGTCGGCGTACTCGGGCGCGGCGTCGCAGCAGTGGTCGTTCCAGTCGCTGGGCGACCAGCTGGGCAGCTACGAGATCAGCCCGCCGGCGAAGACCGCGTCGACCATCTGGCCGGCGTCGGGCGTTGCCACTGACGGCGCCGCGATCCAGGCCATCACCTTCAACACCAACGACGCGCAGAAGTGGTACATCTCGCCGCTCTGAGCACGCGCTAGCTCATTGCCCCGAAGGCCCGGTCGGCGACCCCGACCGGGCCTTTTTTCGTTTTTGCGCGCGCTCTCGGCCGGTGAGGGGGGGAAACCCCACCGGGTGGTGCAACGCCTTGTTGCAGCCCGGTCAACAGGCGGAAGGGGTGTAACGCACTTACACTCAATGAATCAAGATACTTATACAGTCTATTTGTAAATTAATTGTAGGCATAGTTACTGCTTTGTTAGTTAGGCGTAGGGCGGAAGGTATCCGCTCCCGAAAAAGGCAAAACCCGGGTGACCGGGTGACGCAAAGCCCACGGGACTCACGAGTCGGCCGGGCTACCGAAGGACGGAAAACGAAAATGCTCGAGAAATTGAACAACAAGGTGACCTGGCTGGCGGCCTCGCTGGCTCTGGCCTCTGCGCTGATGGGTTGCCAGCCCGGCGCCGAGGATGATGGTGCTGGCGCTTCGACCACGAGCGAGCTCGCGACGCAGAACGGCCTGTCGCTGCTGAACGGCCTGTCGCTGACGAACGGCCTGTCGGGCAATGGCCTGTCGGGCAACGGTCTGTCAGGGAACGGCCTGTCGGGCAACGGTCTGCTCATGGACCCGCTCAACGGCACGAAGGCGTTGGCGCAGACGAGCACGCTGATGAACGACGCCAGCAGTCGCACGCTGGTGAGCTACATCGTGAAGTGCGCGCTGCCGGCGAATCACAGCATCACCAAGAAGGACAGCGGTGGCACGTCGTACACCTACGCCGGCCTCATCGGCACCGCGCCGGAATGGGAGGCGGGGACCTGCAACACGACCTGCCAGGAGCGCATGTCGGCCTGCCTCATGGCGCACGTGAACACGTCGGGCGTGCACATCCCGATCTGGCTCGACAGCGAGGGCGCGATCGGCTGGGGCCAGAACACGAGCTACCCGTACCAGGAGGGCTCGTTCTTCGGCAACGTGTTCGTGAGCCCGCCGAAGGCCTACTTCTGCAACGGTCGTGACTTCGACTCGGCGACGGTTCCGGGCCGCCTGGGCGCCAACTCCAATGCGCCCTACTACGATCCGTTCGGGACGCCTGGCCCTTGCTCGGCGTCGTGCACGGCCTCGTCCGCGACGACCAATGGCGTCGCCGACGGCTACTCGACTTGCTACGGCTACACCCACGTGGTCACCGTGTGGCGCAACTTCGACGTCAACACCCAGTACAAGATCATGAACCGTCAGACCGGCAAGGTTCTCGAGGTCGCGGGCAGCAGCACGACCGCCGGCGCGGCGATTCAGGGTCGCACCTACGCCGGTACAGCGAACCAGAAGTGGACCATCACCCAGATCTCGGCTGGCAAGTACAAGGTCATCAACGTGAACAGCGGCAAGGCCCTCGACCTGACGGGCGGCGTGACGGCTGATGGCACGGCGCTGATCCAGTCCGCGTACTCGGGCGCGGCGTCGCAGCTCTGGTCGTTCCAGTCGATCAGCGTCCAGCCCGGCAACTACGAGATCAGCCCCTCCGCCAAGATGGCGTCGACCATCTGGCCGGCCGCGGGCAATACGCTGGACGGCGCCGGCGTCGCGGCCGTCACCTACAACACGGCCGACATCGAGAAGTGGAACATCATTCCGCTCTAATCAATCGCTAGCTCGTTACCCCGAAGGCCCGGTCGGCGACCCCGACCGGGCCTTTTTCTTTTTCCGGGCCGCGAGCCCCACGGTGGGGGATCCCCCACCCATCGTGAACAACGGCCTGTTGCGGCAACGTCCGATCGGGCCCTTTCTCTTTGTGGCCTCTGTGGGCGACGTGGGCCCAAATGCACGTGATTGCGGGCTTTGTCGGTGTAGATGCGCTCGGTCGGCGGGGCCGCAACGACTGTTGTTGTCGCTTCAACAGGCGCCCCCCGCGACGCCGACCTCGGCCGCCAAAGTGCGCGGGATGAACGGACGCGTCACGGGAATTTAGTAGGCACGGTTACTGCTTTAACTGAGAATTACGATGACCGAAGCCACCAAGAAGACGTCCTGGATTGCGGCCTCGCTCGCTCTCGCGTCCGCGCTGGCGGGATGTCAGGTACCGTCGACCGAAGACGCCGGCACGACGAACGAGAGTGAGCTCGTCGCGACCAACGGCCTGTCGATGATCAACGGTCTGTCGATGACCAACGGCCTGTCGATGACCAACGGTCTGTCGATGACCAACGGTCTGTCGATGACCAACGGCCTGTCGATGACCAACGGCCTCTCGGGCAACGGGCGCTTCGGTCAGGCGCTGATGGTGGATCCGCTCTCGAGCACCGCGATCGGCTCGTCGACCGGCCTCATGAACTCCGCGGCGGGCCGCAGCACGCTGTCCTACCTGGTTCGCTGCGCGCTGCCGGCGGGCCACAGCATCACCAAGACCGACATGACCGGCGCCAGCTACACGTTCGCCGGCGGCATCGGCCTGACGCCCGAGTGGGAGACCGGCACGTGCACCGGTGACTGCATTCGCTGGAACTCGGCGTGCTTGCTGGCGCACGTGAACACCGCCGGCATCCACGTGCCGATCTGGATCGTCGGCCAGAACACCCACCTCGGCTGGGGCCAGTCGTCGGCGTATCCCAACCAGGAAGGCACGTTCTTCGGCGACATCTTCACCACCAACGAGGCCGGCCACACCGACGCGTACTACTGCGAAGGCCCGGGCTTCAACAAGTCGGTCGTCGACGGCCGCATCGGATCGAACCAGGTCGGCGCGCCGTACCGCGACATGTTCGCGAGCGGCTACTGCAACATCAACGGCTGCATGGCGTCGGACATCCAGACCGCCGGCGTGGCCGACGGGTACAAGGTCTGCACCATGGGCGACGGCGCGATGACGACCTGGAACCAGCTCATCACCGTGTGGCGTCAGAACGTCGCTTACGATACGTCGGGCAACGTCGTCGCCGGAACCACCGCCGACGGGCGCAAGGTGCAGTTCGACTTCGAGGGCTCGACCAACAGCTGGACGTCGGGCAACACCCAGCTCGTGATCTCGTCGTCGTCCGACGTCAAGGCGCAGACGGGATCGAAGACGCTCAAGGTGACCTACAACAGCGGCGCGACGACCGTGACCATGTCCAGCGCGACGAACCTCTCGATCCCCTCGGGCAAGCAGGTGACGTTCTACCTCTACTTCCCGACCAACAGCATCCTCAACACGATCACGCCCTGGGTTCGCAAGAACGGTGGCGCGACTGCGAAGGCGCCGATCGCGCTCGGCAGCTTCCTGCGCGGATCGTGGAACGTCGTCAACATCACCGTCCCCTCGGGCGTCACCGCGAATCAGGTCGGCGTCGACTTCTATACCGCCGGCGCGTTCACCGCGTACGTCGACAGCGTGACCTGGTAAAAAGCTTCACAGGACCCCATGACGGCCCCGGTCGGTGGACCCCCGACCGGGGCATTTTTTTGTCCCCGCGTTGTTGACCGCCAGGCAACGGGTAAGTTGCCCCTCGCTCAACAGGGCAATTCTTGCAGCGTTCCAAGCAGGCCAATGATTCCTGCACGTTGCTAGACTTCGTCAGTCTATTTCGTAGGTACAGTTACTGCTTTTAGGTATCAGTATGGTTGGCCCGCGCATCGTCCTCGTCGCAGCTCTGGCGTCGGCCCTCGCCGTCGGATGTCAGCCGGACGGCGATGACGGCGCCAGCAGCGCCGCCGAGAATCTGGTCTCGGCCAACGGCCTCAGCCTGATCAACGGGCTGTCGCTGACCAATGGGCTCGGCACCGGCAACGGTCTCAGCATGCTGAACGGCCTCACGAGCAGCACCGGACTGTCCTCGAGCAGCGGGCTCATGACCACGACGTTGGGCCGCATCACCGTCTCCTATCTCGTGCGCTGCGCGTTGCCGGCGGGGCACAGCATCACCAAGAAGGATCAGAACGGTACCTCGTACGCGTTCCTCGGTCAGATCGGCGTCGCGCCGAGCTGGGAGAACAACGCGTGCGACACCGCCTGCCAGGAGAGTGTCTCCGCGTGCATGATGGCGCACCTGAACGTCGCCGGTGTGCACGTTCCGATCTGGCTCGATTCGCCGGTCTCGGCGATCGGCTTCGGCAGCAGCTCGAGCTTCCCCAACGAAGAGGGGACGTTCTTCGGCAACCTCTTCGTCATGTCGAACGGCAAGGTCCCCGCGTACTACTGCGAGGGGAACGGCTTCGCCAAGGGCATCGTCCCCGGCCGCCTCGGCGCGAATACCAGCGCCGCCGGCCTCTTCACCAACCCGTTCGGCTCGGGCGCGCTCTGCTCGGCGCACTGTTCCGCCGCTTCGGGGTCGAGCAAAGGGCAGGGGTACTCGTCGTGCAATGGCTACACGCGGCCGATCACCGTGTGGCGCGCCGCGAGCTACCGCCCGATCTTCGATCCGATCTACGCCTACCGCTTCATCAACGCGCAGAGCGGCCTGGCGATGGACGTCGTCGGCGCCAGCAACTCCGACGGCGCGAGCGCGATCGAGTACGTGCCCAGCACTACCAAGCCCAACCAGGAGTTTCGCATCGTGCTCACCGCGTCCAGCACCTGGAAGCTGGTCGCCGTGCACAGCGGCAAGGCGATCACCGGCACCGGCAGCAGCGACCACAGTCCGGTGCAGCAGGCCAGCTACTCGGGCTCGTCGTCCCAGCAGTGGGGCATCGACGACCACAACGGCCACTTCAAGCTGATCAACAAGTCGTCGTCGGACGCGCTCGAGACGCCGTCCGGCAACAAGAGCAGCGGCACCGGGCTCGACACGTCGACCTACACCGGCGCGTCGAACCAGGACTGGGATCTGTTCGCGACCGTGCCCTGACAGCTGTTTTGCTCCGCGACCTCTCATGGCAAACTCGCGCCGTGCCCAGCTCGACGGTCGGTCAATCGTGTGGAAACTGCTACGGCGAAGGTCAGGTCCCGACGGACGGGGGGCCGGTCGCGTGTCCCGACTGCGGAGGCGCCGGCGTGCTGCCGACCAACAATGTGCTGGTTGAGTGGCGCGCCGGTGAGATCGAACGCCTGCACGGCATGGGGCAGGATCAGATCGCGCAGGACGTGCGCTGGCTGCTCTTCGAGCTGCGCCGCGGGCGCGCGGCGCTGACCAAGCTGCTGGCGCTGGCCGAGGAGCTGGGCGACGACGCGCCGGCGCAGCAGTTCCGGTTCATCGCCAACGAGGCCCTGGGGCTGTACCCGATCTCCGCGGCGAGCGCCAAGCCGTCGCGCTGAGCGCGCCCGACGCCGGCCGCCCTCAGCGGCGGGGCTGCGCCAGGTGGCGCAGGTCGGCGCGGAAGACCTTCTCGCAGTAGAAGCGCAGCTCGGCGATGCTGGCGTGCACGTCCGGCAGCGCGCGGTGGATCGACACCTCCTTGTCGTAGGCGACGTCGCGCGCCCACGCCTGCACCAGCACCTTGATCGTCGACACGTCGACCTGGCGGTAGTGCAGGTACGCCTCCAGGCGCGGCATGTGGCGCGCGAGGAACCGCCAGTCGTGGTGCACGCCGTTGCCGCACAGGAAGGCCTCGCCGGGCTGGCAGTGCTCGACCACGAGCGCCATTGCCACGCGCTCGGCTTCGCGCAGCGTCGTCGTCGACGCCAGCACCTCTGGAATGAGCCGGTTCTTGCTGTGCATCTGCTGCACGACCTTGCTCATGCGTTCCAGCGCGCCTTCCGGTTGGTGGATCACGCGCGTGACCTCACCCAGAACGTGCAGGTCGGGGCCGGTGACGGCGACCGCGATCTCCAGGACCTTGTCGACGTCCGGATTGAGCCCGGTCATCTCGAGATCGATCCAGACGAAACGGATCTCTTCGCCATCGTCGGTCAGGCCGGATGTGCCGCTGGTGGATTGGTTTGAGGTCATGGCAAGCGGGTGAAGGGTACCAATCCTGGTGGCGCGCGGGTGCCATTTCTCACGGGCGGGCCGCCGCCCCCAGCGACCCAGTAAGAATCAGGGTTGACCATAGCCCGCGCCACTGTGCTAACGATCGGTCGATGGTCACGCGCCGCTTGGCTCCGCTGCTGGCCGCTGGGTCGCCGATGGTCGCAGCGGCGGTGGTCAGCGCGGCAGCCTTCATTGTTTCGGGATGCGCCGGGGTCCGCGGCGGCAACGATCCCGGCGGCGGCAACGGCAACGGCGGCGGCGGGCGGACGCGGCGTCGATCCGGGGCAGGGGACCGGCGTCTGCGGCCAGGAGGTGCTGGCCGTGATCCGTGACTTCCGTGGCTTCACCGTCGACCAGAGCATGCCCAAGCACCCCGACTTCGAATTCAACGTCGGTTCGCTGAGCGGCATCGTCAAAGCGCAACTCGGCGGCGATCAGAAGCCGGTCTATGCGCCCGCGGGACCGACCTATGTCACCAACGGCGCCGACTTCTTCAATCAGTGGTACCGCGATGTCGATGGCGTCAACATCCGCTTCGACAAGGTCAGCATCCCCCTCACCGCCGATCCCAGCCGGCAGGGCGTCTATCTTTACGACAGCGACACCTTCTTCCCCATCGATGATCAGGGCTGGGGCAACCAGTACCAGTCGCACAACTACGACTTCACCACCGAGATCCACTTCAACTTTCCGTACCGTGGCGGCGAGGTGTTCACCTTCCGCGGCGACGACGACGTCTGGGTGTTCGTCAACGGCACTCTGGCGATCGACCTCGGCGGCGTTCACGAGGCGGAGACCGGCACCGTCGATCTCGATCAGAAGGCGGGCGATCTGGGCATCAGCGCCGGCAAGACCTACCGCATGGACATCTTCCAGGCGGAGCGCCACGTGGTCGGTTCGACGTTCCACATCGAGACCACGCTGGCCTGCATCGACAACATCATCGTCCCCTGAGGGGGGGGCCGCCCCCCCTTGAGTTGAGCTGTCCCCTTACTTCTTCGGGAACCAGATCACGACCGAGGAGTTGGCGGGCACGCCCACCGGCACGGACAGGCCGTCGGTCGTGGAGAAGATGTTCGCGCCCATGACCGGTCCGTCCTGGTCGCCGGCGATCGGCTGGTAACCGAAGCGCACACCCGAGCAGGCCAGCGTCGTCGAACCGCCGGTGATGTTCACTGTGACGTTGGCGGCGTTCGCCGGATCGATGTTGGTGAGCATGACGGCGACGCTACCGTCGGCGTGCAGTGACGAGTGCGCCTTGATCGTGGCCTGCACGTTCGCGGGAGCGACCGTCGTGGTCGCCATCTTGTCGCCGCCGGCGGCCAGGTAGTGCGCGATCTGCTGGCCGTGATAGCCCCAGCGCTGCGTGTCGTTCTCGGTGGTGAACGGATCGGTGGCGCTCAGACCGGCCAGATAGGTGTTGTTGTGCAGCTCGAGCCAGTGGGCCGACAGCGCGCCTTGCTCCATGAAGTTCGCGTACGCCTCGGCGGCGAAGAGGCCCACGAGCTGCGATCCCACCGGCGCGGCGTCCACGGTCGACGCCGGGATCACGATGTTGCCGGTGCCGGTGTTCGGACCCCACTCGGTGACGGCGATGGGCATGTTGGCCGGGCAGCCGAACGCCGGCGTCGCCAGGATCGAAGGCAAGCCCGGACCGTTGGAGCCGGCCGTGGTGCTGGAGAACATCGCCGGAATATCGACGCCCGCGACCGCGGGCAGGCCGGCGAGCGTCTTGCCCGCGTACCAGTGCACGACCGCGAAGTCCATGCTCGAGCAGTTGCCCGTCAGCACCTGCGGGTTCCAACCCGGGTACTGCAGGGGCTGCGGCCAGTTGACGATGCCGCCGATCTTGATCGAGGAATCGACTGCCTTCATCGCCGTCGAGAACGCCTTGACCGCGGCGCCGTACACCGCCGGCCCCAGCATCGCGTTCGACAGGCGTCCGGGAGTGCCGGCGCAGGTGGTTCCGGGCGGGTTCGGGTAGGCGACGTGCATATCGCTCTCCCAGCCGCAGCCGCCGTAATAGAACCCGTTGCCGTAGAGCTCGTTGCCGATCTCCCAGTACTTGATGCTCGCGGGCGCCGGATGGTTGATGCGCAGGAAGTTCCGTCCGTCGTCGAGGTCGAGCGGCTTCGCGGCGCGCAAGCCGGCCCAGTAGCCGACCGTCATCCAATCGAAGCCGTCGGCGTCGACGCCGATCGCTTGCGTGCTGGTCGGGCTGCCGTTGGCGTAAGCGACCCAGGCGGCCCCTTCCTCGGGTCGGCCCGGCCCGGTGGCGGTCGAATTCATGCCGTAGTTGACCGTGATGAGGGCGCCGGCGCCGACGCGATCCATGAATCCGATGAAGCTTCCGAAGTCGGTCCCGGGGGCGATGTAGACCGTGTTGCTGCCGCCGCCCGACGCCGGCGTCTGGGTGCCGGTGTTCAGCTCCCAGTGGTAGAGATCGGAATAGGACCCGCCCGGATAGCGCAGCGATTTGACGCCGGCGTCTTGCAGCATCCACACGGTGGTGTCGAGCTGCATGTTGTTGTCATAGACCGAGGTGTGGATGCCCATCAGGTCGGTCGACACGGTCTTGCCCGTCGTCCCCAGGTTGGCGGTGACCGTCACCGCCGTACCGCCGGTGATGCCGATCGGCGGCTGGCAGGCAGCGAGCATGCCGCCGACACCGATGTGCCCGCCGGCGCCCATGCCGCCCGTTCCGTGGCCGCCGAGACCGCCGCCCACGTGCCCCGCGACGCCGCCGTTGCCGCCCGCGCCGTTGCCGCTGTCGCCCGCGTTGCCGTTGTCGCCCGCCGTTCCGTTGCCCGCGCCGCCGCCATTGCCCGCCGTGCCGCTCGGTTTGCTGCTGCCACAGGCGCCCGCCATTGCGGCGAGTGAAAGCACGGCCAACCAACGGCCGGGGTGGCGTTGCACGCGACGCTTCACGTTTGCAAGGACCGCAGAAGGTTCAGTCACGCTCGACCTCTTTGTTGACGGTTGTCGAATCAACGGACACAGGTCCCCAATGCACCCAGCACAAGGGGGCGCCGCAACAGCAACGTACACGATCAATGACTCAGTAGCGGCGCGCGCGAGAAGCGGTTCAAAGAAATTCAATCCCCGCAGCCCTTCTTTTCCTACGAATCGCCTGCGAATCGGCCGTCGTATTCGGTCAATCTTCGGAGAATTTCGGTCAAAACGCAAAAGGCCCGCCGCGACAAGTCGCGACGGGCCCAGAGCGTCAATCGTCGGTCAGATCAGAACGGAAGGAACTTGATGTCGTCGATGACGAAGTCGACGTGGTACGACGGGCCGGTCGGGCCGTCGGTGCTGCCGTCGGTCGCGCCCGCGTCGTTCGAGCCGGTGCCACCGTCGGCGGCCGCCGAGGGGTCGTGGAAGAACCACACGATGCCGGTCAGCTGGTGCGGATCGATCGTATCCTGCGGGCTGCCGCCGGTCAGGTCGGCCCAGTTGAGCGTGACGGTCTTGACCGTGGTGCCATCGGCGGGAACGGTGATGGTGGTACGCGGGCCGTGGCAGGAGTCCTCGGGCGATGCCGCGTCAGCCGCGGGGATGCAGACGCCGCAGTTGGCGTTCGCGGTCACCACGTCGTCGTCGGCGCGGCCCATGGTGAAGCCGAGCGCGTTGTCGGGGCCGACGTTGCCCTTGATGGTGAACGAGATGCCCTTCCACTGCGACACGTCCAGCGTGCAGCCACTGCTGGCGGCAGCGGTGCAGTTCCAGTAAATGCCGAACAGATCATGATGGCTGAACACTGTGCCGGAGATGTGCCAGTTGAAGTTGTTGAAGTCCTCCATGTCGAGGTCCTGCGCCTTGACGTAGGTGCCGCCGATGATGGGGTCCTGGCCGAACATGCCGAAGGTCGCGTTGTTCTGGTTCGTGAAGTCCGAGATCAGCGGTCCCGAGGGCGCGATGCCCGTGCAGATCGACCCGTTGGTGTCGCGCACGTCAGTCGCCGGCTTGTCGACCGGCTTGTCCACCGGGGCATCCTGCTTGTCGACGCCCGTGTCCTTGGGCACATCCGGAGTCCCGGTATCTGCGTGCGCATCGCCCGCGCCGCCAACCCCGCTGTCATTGTTCTTGTTGTTGTTGCTCGACCCGCAACCACCAATGACGAGCGCCAAAAGTCCCAAAGATCCGCACCCAATGACCGGCAAAGCTCGCTGAAATCGCATACCTTCGTTCTCCTTAGGCGTTGGAATTGTGGGGACGATACGTCCACGCCCCGACAGTTGTCCAGAACAACCGCACGTCGCGCGATGACGGCCGTTGAAAACTCCGCTAGTGTCGTTGCATGAAGCGCGTTGAGCGGGCGTTGATCGTCGCGGTCGCCGTTGCGGTCGCCGTCGCGCTCTTGGCCGCCGCGGTTGGCGCGTGCTCCTCGAAGGGTGGCGGCGGCGGCGCGGGCGCCGGCGGAAGCTCAGGCGTGGGCGGCGGTCTGGTTTGCGCTGCCGGCGGCGCGACCGGCGCGGCGGGGGCTCCCGCGTGCACCAGCACCCCGGCCGACTACGCGTTCGTATTTCAGGATCCCTGCCAACCGATCGAGGTCCGCATCTCGGATCTGCTGGCGCAGCTCACGACCGATGAGAAGCAGTCGTTGCTCGGCGAGGATCAACCGGCGATCGCGCGCCTGGGGCTGCCGGGGTTCACGACGTTCACCGAGGGCATCCACGGCATCGGCTGGTCGGACAACGGCAAGGGCAGCGTCTCCAATCTCGTCGGCACGCAGTTCCCGCAAGCGTTCGGGCTGGCCGAGGCGTGGGACCCGCAGGTGATGAAGACCGTCGGCGCGACCACGGGCTACGAGGCGCGCGTCCACGATGCGCAGGGGCTGTCCGCCATCGGCCGCGGTCCCGGGATCGTGGTGCGCGCGCCGCTCATCGATCTCGATCGCGATCCGCGCTGGGGGCGCACCGAGGAATCCTACGGCGAGGATCCCTACCTGGTCGGCGAGCTGGCCAAGGGCTACCTGTCGGGGCTCCACGGCGACGATCCCAAGTACCTGCTGGCGGCGTCGACGCTCAAGCACTGGCTGGCCAACAACAACGAGGCGAACCGCGAGACCAGCTCGGCGAACGTCGACGACCGCAACCTGCGCGAGTACTACGCCGCGCCGTTCGAGGCGGCGATCAAGGTCGGCCACGCGCAGGGGATCATGACCGCGTACAACCAGCTCAATGGAACGCCGGCCGGCGTGTCGCCGCTGTTGCAGTCGTTGCTGGTCGGCGAGTGGGGGTTCGACGGGCTCATCACCACCGACGCGACGCTGCCGGGCATCCTGGTCAGCAACCAGCACTACTACGACACGCTGGAGGATTCGGTCGCCGGCTTGATCCTGGGCGGGACCGGCACGCTGGTGCAGCAGGGGCTGGCGCCGACGATCCAGATGGCCGAAGCCGACGGCCTGTTCGCCGACGCCGATCTCGACAGGGCGCTGCGCCCGGTGCTGCGCGTGCGCTTCCGCCTGGGCGATCTCGATCCGCCTTCGTACGTTCCATACAAGCAGATCGCCAGCACGGAGACGCCCTGGAACGACGACGCCTCCAAGACGAAGGCGCTCGACGTCGCCCACAAGACGATCGTGCTGCTCAAGAACGACGGGCACGCGCTGCCGCTCGATCCGGCGGCGCTCGGAACCGGAACGATCGCGGTGATCGGCCCGCGCGCCGACTCCGTGGTCCGCGACTGGTACGGCGGCCAGGCGCCCTACGTGGTGACGCCGCGCCAGGGGATCGCCGCCAGCCTGCCGGCCGCGACCGTGCTCTACGCGGCCGACGACACGGCAGGCGCCGCGACCGCCGCGGCCGCGGCCGCCGACGTCGCGGTCGTGTTCGTCGGCAATCACCCGACGTGCGGCGCCAACGCGTCCTGGGGCACCTGCCCGACGCCCTACGACGGGCGCGAGGCCGTCGACCGCACGTTCATCGAGCTCGAGCCGACGCAGGAGACGCTGGTCGAGCACGTGGTGGCCGCCAATCCGCGCACGATCGTGGTCCTGGTGTCGAGCTATCCCATCGCGATCGGCTGGATCAACGACCACGTTCCCGCGGTCATTCACGTCACCAACTCCGGGCAGGAGCTGGGCACCGCGATCGCCGACGTGCTCTTCGGCGCCTACGACCCGGGCGGGCGCACGACCACCACCTGGTATCGATCCGAGGCCGACATCCCGACGGCGATCACCGACTACGACATCCGCAAGGGCACGACCTACTGGTATTTCACCGGTACGCCGCTCTATCCCTTTGGCCACGGGCTCAGCTATTCGACGTTCGCGTACACCAATGCGACCGCCAGCGCGCCCCGCTTGTTCTCGACGTCGACCCCGACCTGCGGCGCGATCGCGATCGGCGTCGACGTGACCAACACCGGCACGGTCGCCGGCGATGAGGTGGCGCAGCTCTATGTCTCGTATCCCGGCTCCGCCGTCGTCCCGCGCCCGCAGAAGCAGCTGCGCGGATTCCAGCGGGTGAGCCTGGCCGCGGGCGAGACCCAGCACGTGACGTTCCCGCTCAGCGCCGTGGATCTTCGCTACTGGGACGCGGGCAACGCGCGGTTCGCCGTGGAGACCGGAATGGTCACCGTACAGATCGGCTCGTCGTCCGCGGACATCCGGGAGCATCTGGACCTCGGCGTCGATCCCTAGGACACCCTGGAACCGTGACCCCGTGCGTTTCGTTTTCGTAACGGGGCTCGCCAACGCGGCGCGCCTGGCACGTCTTCGTCACCGATCCGACTCATGATTCCGGCGCCCGCGAATCTCGCGGGCACATCCCGGGTGCTTCCGGGTATCCTCCAGCGATGCCGAGAGCGGTGCGATATCGCATCCTGCGCAAGATCGCCCACGGCGGCATGGCCGAGATCTTCCTGGCGCTGCAGACGGGCGCCGAGGGATTTCAAAAGCCAGTCGTCCTCAAACGAATCTTGCCGGCGTTCGCCGCCGATCAGCACTTCGTGCGCATGCTGGTCGACGAGGCGCACATCGCGTCGAGCCTGAACCACAGCCATCTGGTGCAGGTGCTCGATCTCGGCAAGTCGGGCGGCCAGTTCTTCCTGGTGCTGGAGTTCGTCGACGGCTGGAGCCTGGAGCAGGTGCGCCGCCGCGCGACGAAGGCGCGCCTGAAGTTCCCGCTGCCGCTGGCGCTCTACATCGTCTCGTCGCTGTGCCGGGGGCTGAGCTATGTCCACCAGCGCGAACGCGACGGCAAGCCGCTCGGGATCGTGCACCGGGACGTGAGCCCGCAGAACGTGCTGCTCGGCCGCGAGGGCGAGGTCAAGCTCGCCGATTTCGGCATCGCCAAGGCGGTCGGCCGCCGCGAGAAATCGGCGACCGGGATCATCAAGGGCAAGTTCGCGTACATGTCGCCGGAGCAATCCATCGGCGGCGCGCTCGACGCGCGGTCGGATCTGTTCTCGGTCGGCACGCTGCTCTACATCCTGACCACGGGGCGCAAGCCGTTCGACGCGCCGACCGACGTCGAGGTGCTGATGCAGGTGCGCCGCGCGCGCTACGAGAAGCCGACGGCGCTCAACAAGGACTTCAACCCCGAGGTCGAGCGCTTCATCGCGCGCGCGCTGCGCGCGGATCGATCGCGGCGCTGGCAGTCGGCCGAACAGATGGCGGATCGGCTCGACGCGATCCTCATCAAGATCGGCCAGGTGACCGGGCCGGCGGCGTTGAAGCGCTGGCTCGACGCGCTGAGCGCGCGCGACGGGGTCAAGCCCCCGGGCGACATCACCGCGCCCGAGACGGAAGCGCCGGTCGGCACGATCGAGCTCGAGACCGGCGATCTCGAGCTGCATGACACGGCGTCGGGCGAGATCGCGGCTCCGTCGCGGCGTGCGGCCGCGGGCGGGGACGCGGCGGTGGCATCGGCGCCGGCGCTCGCGAGCTTCCGATCCCTCTCGCTCGCGCCGGCAGCCCGCATCACCGGCAACGGGTCGGCGGGAACGGGGGCGGCGACCGTCGTCGACAGCAGCCTCTCGGCGCCGGTGACGAAAGTGGCGGGAGCGGCCAACAACGTGCACGAGCTGCCCACGCGCCCGGTGGCGCTGTTCACGATGCTCGGCGACTCGCTGGACGCCACGCCCGAGCCGTACGCCGAGATCGACGCCGAACCGATCCACGCGCTTGCCGAGGACCTGCCGATCTTCGAGCCGGCGCGGATCACGCCCGCGCCGGCGCCGTTGCCGCCGGAACCCGAAGCCCAGATCGACGAGGGCGATGACGACGACGGCGACGGCGACGGCCGTGACGACGAAGGCAGAGGCGACGAGGGTCGCACCGACGACGACAGTCGCCCGGGCGAGAGCCGCGCGGCTGCCGGCGAGGGCGAATCGGACGACGAAAGCCAGGACGCGCGGCGGGCGGGGCTCTCCGCGGAGGACTCGCTCGCCCACTATCCGCCGGTCAGCCCGGCGCGGCGCGCGGTCACGCGGTTCGTGACCCGCGTCGCCGTGCTGGCGATGCTCGGGGGCGGCCTCTACCTGGCGCGGCCCTTCATCGTGCCGCGGCTTCCGACCTGGCCTTGGGTGGTCGCGAACGCGGTGCGCCCCGTCGACAAATGGCTGCGCCACCTGCCGATGCGCTTCGCGCCCGGTCAGAGCCCGCCGTCGGCGCCGGCCGCGCGCTGACGCCTCAACCGGCGCGAACGCAGGCCGCGCCAGCGTGGTCAGACAAGAAAAACGCCAGGACGCGGGGACGCCAGGATCCGGAACTCCCGCCGGACCTGGCGTTCCTGGCGTCCTGGCGTTTACCTGAAGGGCATTGGCGTCAGCGCGCGCGCGAGGGCGGGCAGCACCTGGCCCGCGCGCGCCGACACGCGTAGCGCGGCGTCGGCGTCGGCGCGCGTGGGGCCGAGGTTCACGATCGCGACCGGCACGCCGCGCTCGGTGGCGCGGCGGACGAAGCGGTAGCCCGACCACACCGCCAGCGACGAGCCGACCACCAGCAGCGCCTCGCCCTCGTCGAAGAGCTTCCACGCCGCCGCCAGCGTCGGCTCGGCGACGCTGCCGCCGAAGAACACGACGTCGGGCTTGAGCACGCCGCCGCACGCGACGCAGTCGACCACGCGCAGCTCCTCGATCTGCTCGTCGGGCAGGTCGGCGTCACCGTCGGGGCGTAGGTCCCCGGCGACCCGCGCGAGCCAGCCGGGGTTCTCGGCGAGCAACCGCTCGTGAACGTCGGTGCGCGCCTCGAATGCGCCGCAGACGAGACAGCGCACGTCCTCGAGCGCGCCGTGCAGCTCGACGACGCGCCGGCTTCCGGCGGCGGCGTGCAAGCGATCGACGTTCTGGGTGATCACCCCCACGAGCGCGCCGCCGGCCTCCATCGCGGCGAGCGCGTCGTGCGCGGCGTTGGGCACGCGCGCCGCGGAAGCGCGCCCAGCCGACGGTGGCGCGCGCCCAGTAGCGGCGGCGCACGTCGGCGCGGCGCAGGAACGCATCGTGCTGGATCGGCGTGCGCGTCGGGCTGCGACCCTGGCCACGGTAGTCGGGGATCCCCGACTCGGTGCTGCAGCCGGCGCCCGTGAGCGCGACCACCCGGCGGCCCGCGAGTCGCTCGACCAGCGCCCCCACGTCGCGCGCGACGTCGCCGTCGTCACGAGCCGGCGGCAGCGACGGGTGCGCGGGGATTGCGGCGCTGGTCACGGCAAAAGTCTAGCACGCGGTCGAGTGGCTCGCCGCCGCCGCCAACCGCGAGTCGTCGAACGCCAACCCGGTTGCCTCGGCAATGCGCGAAAGCCGCGCGGAATGCGCGTTGCCGTTGGTCAATGAGTGGTACCGCCTTTGCGTCATTGATTGCCGCCGCGGAAAACGAGGAGGCAGCAATGAAGCGCACCATTGAGCTCATGAGTTCATTCGCATCCGGGTATCGGCGAATCGTAGCGTTGTTGATCACGTTTCCGCTCCTGTGGGCGTGCAACGCGCGCACGCTCACGGCGCCGCAACCGCATCCCGTCCAGGTGGGAATGCAGACCTTCCAGCAGACTCTGAACCGCGAGATCGACATCCTGTTCATGATCGATGACTCGCCGTCGATGCTTCCGCTGCAGACCAAGCTGCTCGCAAACTTTCCCGTCTTCATGAACGTGCTCAAGGCGCTGCCGATGGGCTTGCCGGACGTCCACATCGCGGTCGTGTCGTCAGAACACGGGCGCGGGCGTGTTCGACTCTGCCCCAGTATCACTGTCCGTTCGGCGGCGATCACGGCCAGTTCCAGTCTCAGCCCACGGGGACTTGCACCTCCTCGCCGCTCATGCCCGGACAAACGTTTCTGTCGGCGTCCAACAATCAGACCATCAAGAACTACACCGGCGACATTGCGGACGCGTTCACCTGTATTGCACAGCTGGGTGATCAAGGGTGCGGGTTCGAGGGTCAATTGAAGGCCGTCCGTTGGGCGCTGGATACCAATAACGTTCCCGCCACCAACGTTGGATTTCTGCGGCCCGAGGCCTATCTCGCCGTCATCTTGATCACCAACGAGGACGATTGCTCGGTCCCTGACGACAGCACCCTCATCGATCCGACGCAGCAGCTGATGACGGATCCGCTGGGGCCGTTCTGGTCGTTCCGCTGCAACGAGTTCGGCCACCTCTGCAACATCAACGGCACGCTGTCGCCGCCGCCCCGCGGTGTCGCGATGAACCTGCAGGGCTGTGTGTCCAACGACACGCCGACGGGCCGGTTGACCCACGTCGCCGACGAGATCGCCTTTCTGCGCAGCCTCAAGCCCGACCCGAACCAGATCATGGTGGCGGCGATCACCGGCCCGCGACCCCTTACAGCATCGAGCTCATCCCCGATCTCAACCCGGCGAACACCCAGGACATCGCCAACGTCGTGCATTCGTGCGTCGAGAACAGCGGTGAATACGGCGATCCGTCGGTGCGCATCCAGCAGTGGGTGCAGGGCTTCGGCGCCAACGGCCTGCTCCTGACCATCTGCGCCGACACCTTCGCGCCCGCGCTGATGACCATCGCCACCAAGCTGAGCACGCTGCTGGGTCCGCAATGCATCAACGGCACGCTGCGTGACGGCGATCCGGCCACACCGGCGCTGGATCCGATCTGCACGGTCACCGATTCGTACGTCAACCAGGGCAAGACGATCAGCAGCGCCGTCGCGTCTTGCGCCTCCAACAACAACACGCCGCCGTGCTGGGCGCTCGCCGACGACGCCATGCACTGCCCGAACGGCAAGGTGCTGCAAGTGAACCGCGGCTCGGCGATGCCGCCGAGCGGGCTCAGCAGTCAGGTCTCGTGCGAGCTGTGCGCGTCGGGCGTCACGGAGCCCGGTTGTCCGTGATCCAGGAGATGAGCCGCTCGGGCGTCCCAGGTGTTGGCGATGCGGTCCGGGTCGACCCACGCGCGCTCGGCGTTGAGCGCGGCGTAGCGGACGCGCTCGAGCTCCTCGGCGTGGTGCGCGTCGCTGGTGAGCACGAACGTGACGTTGCGCCCGCGCGCGCGCCGCAGCGCCTCGACCGACATGTCCAGGCGCGGCAGCGCGCCGTTCACCTCCAGCGCCGTGCCGGTCTCCTCGGCGGCGGCGACGATCGCGTCGAGGTCGAGCTCGATGGGCGGGCGGCCGCCGATCATGCGCGCCGACAGGTGGCCGATCATGCGCACCGACGGGTCGTGCATGGCCGCGATCACGCGCCGGGTCTGCGCCGCGCGATCGAGCTCGAAGTGGTCGTGCACCGAGGCGAGGCACCAGTCGAACGCGCGCCGGAACTCGAGGTCGTAGTCGAGCTCGCCGTCGGCGCCGATGTTCAGCTCCACGCCGTGCAGCAGCCGCAGCGAATCGCCGAGCTCCGCCTGCATCGCGCGGAACTGCGCGCGCTGCTCGAGCAGCGCCTCGCGCCCGACGCCCGACAGCGTCCCCTCGGCGTGGTCGGTGATGGCCAGCACGCGGTAGCCGCGCGCGCGTGGCCGCGGCGACCACCTCCTCCAGCGTCGAGCGCCCGTCGCCCGAGACCGTCGTGTGCACGTGGAAGTCGCCGATGACGCGCGCGGATCGGGCGCGGCAGCGTCGCCCCTCTCGGCGGCCTCGATCTCGCCGCGCGTCCTCGCGCAGCACCGGCGGGATGAACGGCAGGCCGAGCGCGGCGTAGATCTGCTCCTCGGTCTCGCTGGCGACGACCGTGCCGCCCTCGATCTCCGACAGCGCGTACTCGTTCAGCGTCCAGCCGCGCGCGAGCGCGCGCATGCGCAGCTTGATGTTGTGGCCCTTCGAGCCGGTGAAGTAGAGCAGCGCGGCGCCGAGCTGGTTCGCGGCGACCACGCGCAGGTCGACCTGCGTCCCGCGCCGCGTGACGACGCTGGTCTTGGCGTCGCCGCGCCCGAGCACGCGGTCGACGAAGCTCATCGCGCACGAGCGCCTCCATCACCGGCTCGGCGTCCGGCGCGGCGACCACGATGTCGACGTCGCCGATGGTCTCGGAGAAGCGGCGCAGCGACCCGCAGTACGAGGCGTGCGTCACGCCGGGCACCTCGACGCGAGGTGCGCGACGATGCGCTCGGCGAGCGGCAGCGCGACCGAGATCGGCGTGCGCCCGACGGCGCCCTGCTCCTCGAGGCGCGCCAGCGACTGCGCCGAGCTTCTCCTCGGACTTCGGGCCGAAGCCCTTGAGCTCGCGCAGCTTGTGCTCGGCGAGCACGCGCGCGCAGGTCGTCGATCGACTGCACGCCGAGCTCGGCGCGCAGCCGCTGCACGCGCCTTCGGGCCCGAGCCCCTGGATGCGCAGCAGCGCGACGACGCTGGCGGGTGCTTCTGCGCGCAGCGCCTCGAGCTTGGCGACCTTGCCGGTCTCGAGCAGCTCGCGGATCTTCTCCGCGGTGCTCTTGCCGATGCCGTCGATCTTCTGCAGCTCCTTGACCGTCAGCTGCCCGAGGTCGGTCGCCTGCGCGGCGATCGCCTGCGCCGCGCTCTCGTAGGCGCGCACGCGGAACGACTGCGGGTCGCCCTCGTCGAGCATGGTGAGCTCGGCGAGCTCGCGGAGCATGTCGAGGACGTCCTGCTTCGTGTCGGCCATGACGGTCATGTTGTAGCCTTCGCCGGCGTGAGCAAGGAAGAGGATGCCGAGATGCCTCGACGTCGAGCGGGCGCGAGGTGCGCGTCACCCACCCGGCAAGCTCTACTTCTCGCAGCAGACGCGAAGCTCTCGAAGCTCGACCTCGTCCGCTACTACCTGGCGGTCGCCGCCGGGCGCGCTCGGCGGCATCCGCGATCGGCCCATCGTGCTCAAGCGCTTCGTCAACGGCGCCGAGGGCGAGGCCTTCTACCAGAAGCGCGCGCCCGACAAGCGCCCCGACTGGCTGCGCACGGTGACGCTGTCGTTTCCGTCGGGGCGCACCGCCGAGGAGGTGGTCGTCGACGACGCCGCGGGCCTCGCCTGGATCGTCAACCTCGGCTGCATCGAGCTGCACCCGCACCCGGTGCGCGCCGCCGATCTCGACCACCCCGACGAGCTGCGCGTCGATCTCGATCCCGGGCCCGGCGTCGCCTGGGACGACGTGCGCGCGCGTCGCGCTCGAGGTGAAGGCGCTGCTCGAGGAGCTCGGGCCTGCGCGGCTGGCCGAAGACGAGCGGCTCGCGCGGCATGCACGTCAACGTGCGCATCGAGCCGCGCTGGACGTTCACCGAGGTGCGGCGCGCGGCGCTCGCGCTGTCGCGCGAGATCGAGCGGCGCGCGCCGGCGCTCGCGACGTCGAAGTGGTGGAAGGAGGAGCGGCACGGCGTCTTCCTCGACTACAACCAGAACGCCAAGGATCGCACGACGTGCTCGGCGTACTCGGTGCGGCCGCTGCCCGACGCGCGCGTCTCGGCGCCGCTGCGCGTGGGACGAGGTGCCCGACTGCGATCCGGCCGACTTCACGGTGCTGACGATGCCGGCGCGCTTCGCGGCGATGCGGCGATCCGCACGCGGGCATGGACGGCAGCGCCGGGCTCGCTCGACGGGCTGCTCGAGCTCGCGGCGCGCGACGAGGCGGCGGGGCTGGGCGACGCGCCGTGGCCGCCGCACTTCCGCAAGATGGAGGGCGAGGCGCCGCGCGTCGCGCCGTCGCGCGCGAAGCGAGCGCGCGCCGAGAGCGAGCGACGCGGCGCCGCGGCGACGGCCGCGCGGCGCGCGAGCAAGATGCCGCTCGTCACCGTCGCGAACTCGCCCGAGCAAGGCAGGCGGCGCTCGCCGGCCTCGAGCGCTGGAAGGCGCGCCACCCCGAGGCGGCCGCGCTACCTCGCGGTCGACGACGTGCTCGTCGACTCGATGCGCGGCCGCTCGTCGACCTGGACGCGCGTTCGCGTGAACCTGCGCCACGTGCCCGAGGCGCAGCGCCCGCCGCAGGAGACGCCCGATCCCGACGACGATCCGACGCGCGAGTGGCGCCGCATGATGACCGAAGCCAAGAATCGGGAGTAGTCCCGAGGGGCATTTGCGGCGGCGTCGCGCGAGCATGTCGGCGCAACTTCGACGGGGCGGAGGGCGAAAACGTGGGGAGAGGGCGAGGATGATGTTCGAGGTGGTGAACCGCACGCTGTTCCTGGACGCTTTGGTTCCAGGGCTCGATCGCGACGACGTCGCGCAGCTGACGCTGCTCTTGAAGGGGACCTTCGGGATGCCCCACCTCGCGGGCGGCGAGCCCGTGCGACTGCGGCAAGTCCCGATGGGCGCAACCGCTGAGACCCGCGCGCCGAAACCGGATACGGTGGTCATCGAACCGGATCTCGAACGCGTGATGCTGTGCTGGCGCGACAGGTTTCGCCGCGGGCGGCGGCTGCGCCAGGCGCGGCGGCTGATCGTGCGGCAGGTGGGCGCATGACGTCACTGCCTGCCATCGCGGTCACCGGCGTCGGAGCGGTGTCGCCGATCGGGGCGAGCGCGGTCGAGACCGCGGCGTCGCTGCGCGCCGGGATCTGTCGCTTTCGAGAACAGGGGCTCGAAGACGGGTGCTTCGTTCCGCTCGCGGACGGCGAAGCGCGGGCGACGGAGGCGGACGTGGCGGAGGGATTGAGAGCCAGCGCTATCGCGGCCGTGCCTGCCTCGACCGTCGGCGCCGCGCGGATCTTCGAGCTCGCGCTGCGTGCCGTGCGCGACCTCTATCGCGACTGTGCGAGCGGAGCGGCCGGCGGCGACGGCGCCGGGCCGACCGGGTGGTTCCTGGCGCTTCCGGAGGAGGATCGAGTCACCGCGTCGTGGGGCCTCTCGAGCTCGCTGGGGTCGGGGCTGCTCGACCGCCTGGGCGAGCGTTCGTCCGCGGTCGTCGCCGTGCGGGCCCAGGGCGGCGCCGGTTCACTGGCGGTGCTCGCCGACGCGGCGGCGGCGATCCGCAGCGGCGCGATCTCGCGCGCCGTCGTCGTCGGCGTCGACTCGTTCGTCGATCGGGAGCGGCTGGCGCTGCTCGACCGCGACTTGCGGATCAAGCGCCCACGCGCCAGCGCGGGGATGATCCCCGGCGAAGCGGCGACGGCGCTGCGGCTCGAGGGCGCGGCGGCGGCGGGTCGGCGGCGGGCCCGCGTGCTGGCGACGTTCGGCGACGTCGGCGTGGGCGAAGAGCCGCAGACGCTCGGCGGTGACCGCGATAGCAGTGGGCGCGGTCTCAGCCAGGCGCTGCGCGCGGCGCTCGCCGGCGGCGCCAGCCACGCGCCGCGGTGGATCCTGTGCGATCTCAACGGCGAAGCCTACCGCGCCGTCGAGTGGGAGACGGCCAGCGTGCGCCTGGCGCGCGAGCTGGGCGCGGGCGCGCGCGTCACGCATCCGGCGGATTGTCTCGGAGAGATTGGCGCCGCGATCGGGGGCGTCCTGATCGCGCAGGCGATCGCGGGCTTCGCGCGCGGCTACGCGCCGGCGCCCGAGGCGTTGCTGTGGGCCGGGTGCGACCGCGGCCTGCGCGCGGCGGTGCGGGTGCAGGCGCCCGCGCCGAGGTCCGAGGGGTAGGGCGCCGGACATGGCGAACCAGCTGGCCAAGACCGACGACTGACCGCGCGCGATGCCGACCCTGTCCATTCCACCGGCGATCGACGAGATCCTGTCGACCGCCAGCCGCCGCCGCGGGCTGTCTCCGCCGCTCGCGGCGGGGCTGGCCTCGATCGCGCGCTCGGTCATGCGCGCCTACGCGGGATCGGACGTCGATGTCTCGCAGCTGGTCGCGGCGCTCGAGAAGATCCGTCGATGTCTGACCGTCGACGCGACCCTGCCCGTCTCGGGCGCCGACGGGGAGGTGCGCGAGGATCTCGCGGCGCTGGCGCGCCAGCTCGAGCGCGTCGTCGATCGGTCGATCGCGCCGGGCGCGACGGATGGCGCGCCGACGCCGATCGCCGTCGAAGCTCTCGAACCGTCAGCGCCGGAGCCGTCGTCGCCCGCTCCGCCGTTCGAGCCGCGTCCGTTCACGCGCGACCTCGCGAGGGAGCACCTCGATGAGGCGGCTTTCTGTCGCACGCGCTGGGACGCGGCGCTGGGCGCGCCGAACTACACGGCGGCGGAGGTGGAGCAGGGCCCGGAGGAACGGCTGCGCGCGCACCTGGATGCGCTGGTGCTCGGTGGCCCGCCGGTGGCCGGGCAGGTGCTGGTGCCCGCGCTCGATGACGAAGAGCCCGCGGTGGCCTTCGCCGCCGCGTGGTGTCTGCTGGCGTCGGAGGACGGCGACTTCGATGATGACGTCGTGCGGGCGTTCGCTGCCTCGGACGATCGGAGGCGGCTCGAGCTCGGTCGCGCACTGGACCTGGCTCCGTCGCGCGCGGCCGGCGTGCGCCTGGCGCAGGCGCTGGCGGGGATGCCTCCGCCGGCGCGCGCCGAAGCGGCTCGGACCCTGACACGTTGGTTCGCCGCGCCATCCGACATCCGTCGCTGGCTGTCGGGAGACGATCCGGCGCTGGTCACCGGGGCCCTGCGCGGGCTCGGCGGCGATCTGACCCCGTGGACCGATCTGCTGGAGCGTCACGTGCGCGCCGCCGATCCGGCCGTGGCCTCGGCGGCGATTCGACCCGGTCTGTGCATCGGGCTGGTCGCCGCCTGGGATGCCTGTGTCGAGGCGGCGACGGGAGTCGAGCCCGGCGTCGAGGATCTGGTCGCCCTCGCCACCCTCGGCGGCGCCGCCGAGTACGCCGCGATCGAGCGGGCGCTGCAGTTGCCCGGCGCTCGCCGGCCGGCGCTGTTCGCGCTCGGCTTCTCGGGACGGCGCCGCGCCGCCGAGCTCTGCCTGGAGATCATCGACGCCGGCGGCGCGCTGGACGGCGGCGATCCGGTCGTCGCGCGCGTCGCCGGCGAGGCTTTCTCGGCGATCACCGGTCTTCCGATCGAAGGTGCATATGCGCGCCGCGAGTCCGTCGACGAGGATCTCGACGAGGATCTCGACGAGGATCTCGACGGCGATGATCCCGGCCCGGCGCCGGCAACGCTGGCGGAGGGCCGGCTTGCTTTACCTGATGGCCCGGCGATTCGCGCGTGGTGGTCGTCGGTCGAGGCGCGCTTCGAACCCGAGCGGCGTTATTTCGGTGGCGCGCCCATCTCCGGGGCGGCGATGGTGGCGGCGATCGCCGGCGGTCCGATGCGGCGGCGGCCGGGCCACGCGTTCGAGCTGTGGATACGCACGCGCGGCGCGCTCTTCCTCGACACCACCGATTGGGTCGGCCGGCAGCGGGCGGCGGTCGCCGGCTGGCCGGTGCCGCGCATCGCCGACTTCACGGCGCTCTTCGGCGCCGGTGACTGATGCGTTCGCCGTCGAGGCCCGAGGTCCGAGGCCCGAACGTTCTACCTCTAGTGTCCTGTCTCAGAAATCCGCCTGCATTCGGGCGCGACTGCGGCCCGCTCGCTTCGTTGCTCGTCGCTTACATACGTCCAGTATGCGCGCTCCTCGCGCCTCGCGATCGGGCCGCATTCACGCCCTCGGTGCCACGGCGGACTTCTGAGACAGGACACTAGATGCCGCCCCGGACCTGCAGCGTCGTCATCATGCCGGCCTCGGCGTGCTCGAGGATATGACAGTGCATCATCCAGAGCCCGACGTCCTCGGGGACGAGGCCGATGTCGATCGTCTCGCGCGAATGCACGAGCACGGTGTCGCGGAAGAACGGTTCGTCGACGGCGGCGCCATTGCGGGCCAGCAGGCGGAAGAACATTCCGTGCAGATGGATCGGATGCAGGCGGTACGACTCGTTGACGAACTGCAGGCGCTGGAAGACGCCCTGGCGCATGATCAGCGCGGGCGGAGGCATGGCGTGGCCGGTGTGCGCCCCGTGGTCTCCCGTCGCGTGGTCGGCTGCGTGCTCCGCCGCGGGCGAGCCGTCGTCGTGGTGGAACGCCTGGTCGTTGATGGTCCACTCGATGCCGTACGCGCCGCCCTGGCGTGCGTTCAGGCGGAATTGCTTGGTGACCGGGACCGCGAGCCCTTCGCTCCAGACCGGGACGTGGGCGCGCGCCGGCGACGGGAACGCCGGCGCTGCCGGCGCGATGCCGTCGATAACGACGGTGGCCAGTTCATGCGGCATCGGCGGATAGAAGCGATCGGTGATCGCGAACGTGCCGCTGCTGGCCGCGGGCGCGGTGATGTCCAGGTCCAGCCGGTTGCCGGGGGCGATCTCGAATCCCGCGTACGGGATGGGCTGGCGCAGGTACAGGCCGTCCACGGCAATGATCTGGACCGACAGCGCGCCGAAGTCGGGCTTGAACACGCGGCCGTTCGCCGTGTCGACCAGGCGCAGCCGCACGCGCTCGCCGGCCCGCAGCGCCAGGCGCGCCGAGGTGCGCCCGTTGACGGTGATGACGCGGCCCCAGCGGCCGTCGTGCGCCAGGTCGTGGCGGGTGTTGAACTCGGGGAAGATCTGCCCGTGCTCGTCGAGCAGCCAGTCGTCGAGCACCCACAGCACATCCTGGGAGTAGGGCGCGGGCTCGGCATCGTCGACGATGAGCACACCGTAAAGGCCGCGTTCGACCTGCTCGCTCGCACGGACGTGCGGGTGGAACCAGAACGTCCCGGCGTCCTTGGGCGTGAACTGGTAATCGAACGATTGACCGGGCTCGACCGCCGGCTGGGTCAGGTTGGGGACGCCGTCCATCGCGTTCGGCAGGCGGATGCCGTGCCAGTGGATTGTCGTCGGCTGCGGCAGGTGGTTCACGAAGTGGACGCGCACGGTGTCGCCCAGGCGCACGCGCAGCGTCGGCCCCGGCACCTGGCCGTTATACGCCCAGACGCGCAGGCGATCGCCGTCGAGCAGGGGCAGCTCGGTCTCGGCGGCGACGATCTCGAAGGAACGGACCCGACCGGTCGGGTGGGCTTCGGTCGGGTACGCTCCGGCGAACTCGCGCACCAGCCGGTCCTGCGGCGTCTGGCGGCAGGCGAGCGGCTGCGCGAAGCCGGCCAGCAACGCCAGCAGCGCCAGCATTGTCAGCGCTCGCCGGCCGTAGGGTGTTCCAGGAAGGCGGTGCATTTGGTCGATTATGCGATCGGAAAGCGCCTTGAAGTTTGCGCGTGAAGCTTTCAGGATGCGCCCATGATCAAGATTGGTGAATCGCTCCCCGATGCAAACCTCATGGAGACGGTCGAGTTCGGCGATGCCTGCCCCCTGCCGCCGAAGCCGATCAGCACCGCCGCCGCCGCCAAGGGCAAGCGCGTGGTGATCTTCGGATTGCCCGGCGCCTATACGCCGACCTGCTCGGCCAAGCACGTGCCGGGTTACGTGGCGAACCTCGACGCGCTCAAGGCCCGCGGCGTCGACGAGATCTGGTGTGTGTCGGTCAACGACGGCTACGTGATGGCCGCCTGGGGCAAGGACCAGGGCGCGATCGGCAAGGTGCGCATGCTCGGCGACGGAAACGCCGACTTCGCCAACAAGCTGGGCCTGTCCGTCGACCTCACCAAGTCGGGGATGGGCACGCGCTTCCGTCGCTTCTCGCTGCTGTCCGAGGACGGGGTCGTCAAGCAACTGAACGTCGAGGAGCCCGGCAAGTTCGAGGTCAGCGACGCCGCGACGATCCTGAAGCAGCTCGGCTGATACCCCGAACCGGCCTACAATTTCTCGATGCGCACGTGCTTGACGCCGCCCAGGCCGTCGAGCGCGCGCGCCAGGTCGTAGCTGTGCACCGGGCCGGGTGAGCGCACCTCGAAGGTGATGCGCACGTTGCCGTCTTCGAGCGGGCCTTCGTAGACCTCCTGTGACAGGACCGCACCCTTGCGGCCCAGCGCCTCGGTGATGGTCGCGATCGGCGAGCTCTTCTCGTCGAGCAGCACGCTGATGCGCTGGCGCGCGATCGGCTCGCCGCGATCCTCGAGGCGGCGCAGCAGCGTCAGCGCGACCAGCCCGACCAGGGTCGCGAAGGCCGCGACGACGTACATGCCGCCGCCGGCCGCCATGCCGATTGCGGCGACCAGCCACAGTCCGGCGGCCGTGGTCAGGCCGCGGATGGTGATCCCGGTGCGCAGGATCGCGCCCGCGCCCAGGAAGCCGATGCCCGAGACGACCGACGCCGCGATACGCGAGGCATCGACCTCGACGAGATCGCCCGCCTTGTAGTGCTGCCAGTACATGAACCGCGTCGAGACCACCATGAACGTCGCCGACGCGAGCGCGACGATCGTGTGCGTCCGCAGCCCCGCGGGGCGCCCGTGCAGATCGCGCTCGAAGCCGATCACGCCGCCCAGCACGGTGCCGAGCAGGATCCGAAGCAGCAGCTCTCCCTGTAGCTCAAACACGCTTCGACTATAGGCCCTGCTGGCGTCGAGCGGAAGCGACCCTCGGCGGCGCGCGCGCGGCTGCGTTGCCGTCGCCCGCGCCCGTCAGAAGGCGCGCGACTGGCCGCCGTCGACGGGGATGCAGGCGCCGGTGATCCAGCCGGCGCGCGGAGAGCACAGGAAGGCCACGACGTCGCCGATCTCCTCGGGACGTCCGAAGCGGCCGGACGGGATCTCGCGCGCGACGAACGCGGCGATGCCGGCGGGGTCGGCTTGCTGGCGGCGCTCCCAGCCGCCGCCCGGGAACAGCACCGAACCGGGCGCCACGCTGACCACGCGCACGCCCTGCGGCGCCAGGTCGCGCGCCATCGCCTTGGCCAGGCTGATCTCGGCCGCCTTGGCGGCGTTGTAGCTGGGGCCGCCGCCGGCCTCGCGGCCGTAGATCGACGCGATCATGACGATGACGCCGCCGCCGCGAGCGCGCAGGTGGGGCAGGGCGGCGCGCGAGACGCGCAGCGCCGGAAAGAGATTGCGATCGAGGATCGATCGCAGATCGTCCTCGTCGGTGGCGGCGAAGTCGCGCGCGCCTGAGCCGCCGACGTTGTTGACCACGATGTCGATGCCGCCGTACCGGCCCAGCGCCGCGTCGACCAGCGCCGCGACGCCCCCCGCGGTGGTGACGTCGGCGGTGACGCCCAGCGCTGCCTCCTCGCCGCCGCCGCGTGCCCGCGCGTCGCGCACCGCCGCGTCGAGCGCGTCGCCGCCGCGCGCGCACATCGCGACGCGCGCGCCTTCGCCGGCGAGCGCGAGCGCGATCGCGCGTCCGATCCCGCGGCTGGCGCCGGTGACCAGCGCGACCCTGTTCGCAATCCCGAGATCCATCGCCGCGTTTATACCGTGGCGGCGGCCGGTGCGTTCGCGTGCCGACGCGTCGGCATCTGCCGGCCGTTTGGCCACCGCGCCGTATTGATATTGACTATGAATTTCAATTGTCGTAACCGTTAGGACGGATGAGGCCCGCGCCGTTCGGCGGGATGCCGCCCCAGCACCACGACGACCCCGAACTCGACTTCGACGACGATGAAATGGTATCCAGCGCGCGGTTTCGAGCGAGCCGCTCCATGATCAGCGGCGAGATCCTGCTGGCCGACGACGATCGAGAGGGGCGCGACGAGCTCGCCAACGGGTTGCGGCGACTCGGGTACGAGGTGGTGACGGCGGCGGCGGCGCTGCGCAGCGCTCAGCTCGTGCGCACCCGTTCGTTCAAGTACGCGGCGGTCGACGTCAACGAGCGGCGCGGCCGCGGACTCGAGCTCATCGCCGAGCTGCGCCGCGCGCTCTTCGACGTGCGCATCGTGGCCATGGTGCGCCACGGGACCGTCGAGACGGCCCTGGAGGCGATGGCGCAGGGCGCTCATTTCTATCTGGCGAAGCCGGTCAGCGCCGCCGACCTGTCGAACGCCCTCATCGGCGGACGCCGGTCGGCGCCGCCGCGCGCCGGGACGCTCACGATGGCGCGCGTCGAGTGGGATCACTTGCAGCGCATCCTGCTCGACTGCGAGGGAAACGTCTCCGAGACGGCGCGCCGGTTGGGGATCACGCGCCGCACGGTGCAACTCAAGCTGAAACACGGCCCGCCGACATGACCCGTTCCGCGACGGGATTTGTGAGAACGGTCCACCGGCGTCCGTGCAACCGCCCCGGTCCGTTGACTTTGTCGGGGCTACGTCCCAGAGTCTTCGGGTTCATGGGTCCCCGGCCGAGCCAAACAAAGGTCCGCTCGAGATCTGGTGCGCCCGAAGATCCCCGGACCCGATGGCGAGACTTCGTCGCCGCGCGTCGGCTCAACTCGTCGCGGACGCGCGAGGCGATCGTCGACGTCTTCCTGGGGACCTCGGCGCACCTGGATCTCCAGTCCTTGTTCGAGATCGCGCGCCGGCAGCATGCCGGCGTCAGCTTCGCGACCGTGTACCGGACGATGAAGCTGCTCGAAGAGGCGGGCATCGCCCACGCGCGCCGGTTCGGTGACGCCAAGGGTACGGTGTTCGAGGTGGCGGTGGGCCGGTCGCACCACGATCACCTGATCTGCGAGCGGTGCGGGCGCATCGTCGAGTTCGTGAACCCGGAGGTCGAGCGGCTGCAAGACGAGATCGCGGCGGCGCACGGGTTCACCATGAACCGGCACCGCCACGAGCTCTATGGCGTCTGCGCCACCTGTCGCACACCGGCCAACGCCCGTAAGAGCTGACTGAAGAGGCCTCGGGCCTCGGACCTCGGGCCCAGATCTCCTGAGGGCTGAGGCCTTCGCTTGCGAACGTCGATTTGCCGCGTTCGCTGCTGCGCGCTATAGACGCGCATGCCTCGCGGATGAGGCGGGTCCGTGTTGCGTTGAGGAGGACGACGATGGCCAAGATGAGGGCGGTTCAGATTTCCAAGGCCGGCGGCGCGTTCGAACCGGTCGAGCGCGAGATCCCCGAACCGGCGCAGAACCAGGTGCGCATCAAGGTCGAAGCCTGCGGCGTCTGCCACAGCGACATCGTCGTCAAGCTGGGCGCGTACCCCGGGCTGCAGCTCCCGCGCATCCCCGGCCACGAGATCGCCGGGCGCGTCGACGCCGTCGGCAGCAAGGTCAGCAACTGGAAGACCGGCGAGCGCGTCGGCGTCGGCTGGCACGGCGGCCACTGCTTCGTGTGCAAACCCTGCCGCCACGGTCAGTTCCTGAACTGCGAGAAGGCGCAGGTGACCGGCATCAGCTACGACGGCGGCTACGCCGAGTACGTGGTGGTGCCGCAGGAGGCGGTCGCGCGCATCCCGGACGAGCTGGACGCGGTCGCCGCCGCCCCGCTGCTGTGCGCCGGGATCACCACCTACAACGCGCTCCGCAACAGCGGCGCGCGCGCCGGTGACACCGTCGCCGTGCAGGGGATCGGCGGCCTCGGCCACCTCGGGATCCAGTTCGCGCGGCAGATGGGCTTTCGTACCGTCGCCATCTCGCGCGGGGCCGACAAGGAGGCGCTGGCGCGCGAGCTCGGCGCGCACGAGTACATCGACACCCAGAAGGTCGGGGCGGCCGAGGGGCTGCAGCGGCTGGGCGGCGCCGACCTGGTGCTGGCGACGGCGCCCAACAACGACGCGATCTCGAGCACGGTCGATGGGCTCACCGGCCGCGGCAAGCTTCTCATCGTGGCGGTGCCCTTCGAGCCGCTGCGGATCGTGGCGGCCACGCTCATCAGCGGCAAGACCGTCGCCGGGTGGCCGAGCGGTAGCTCGATCGACTCCGAGGAGACGATGTCGTTCAGCGCGCAGAGCGGCGTGCGCGCGCGCGTCGAGACGTTCAAGCTGGAACAGGCCGACCAGGCGTTCGCCAAGGTCATGGAGAACCGCGTGCGCTTCCGCGCGGTGCTCACGCCGTAGGCGGCGGGCGAATCGAAGGGGCGCGTCCTCTCACCGCTGGTAGACGCGCACGTAGTCGACGACCATCGTCTGCGGGAACATCGTCGTGCCGTCGGGGTTGCCGGGGAAGCCGCCGCCGACCGCGACGTTCATGATGATGAAGAAGGGGTGATCGTAGACCCAGGTCGTGCCCGCAGGGATGCTGGCGGGCGCGGTCGCGAAGTACTGCGTGCCGTCGACGTACCAGCGGATACTGTTCGTCTCCCACTCGACGGCGAAGACGTGAAAGGCGGCGGCATAGGCGGCGTTGCCCGGAAGTGACGCCGGCCCGCCGATGCCGTTGCCGCCCGAGTAGCCGGGGCCGTGCATGGTGCCGTGGATCAGCGCCGGCTCGCGGCCGATGTTCTCCATGATGTCGACCTCGCCGCAGGCCGGCCACCCGACGGTACCGATGTTGTCGCCGAGCATCCAGAACGCCGGCCAGATCCCCTGGCCCTTGGGGATCTGGATGCGCGCCTCGAAGCGGCCGTAGGTCCAGGTCGCCTTGCCCTGGGTCAGGATGCGCGCCGACGTGTAGCTCTGGCCGCCCAGCGCCTCCATGCGCGCGGTGATCACCAGATCTCCGCTGCCGTCGAGCGCGGCGTTCTGCGTGCGGTTGGTGTAGTCCTCGAGCTCGCCGTTGCCCCAACCATTGTTGTTGCCGAGATCGAACTTCCACTTCGTCGAATCGACGGCCGTGCCCGCCGGCCCGTTGAACTCGTCGCTCCAGACCAGCCGCCAGCCGGCCGCATCGCCGACCGCATCGACGGCGGCATCGACGGCGGTATCGACGGCGGCATCGACGGCGGCATCGACGAGGGTGCTCCCGCCGCCGGCGCCGCCGGTGCTGTTCGTCGCCGTTGCCCGCGGCGACGCGCCGCAGGCGGCGCAGACGAGAGCGGCGGTCACGGCAGCAGGTAGGACCGTTCGTGTAAGCATACGGCTGCTCCTTCCCGATTCGAGTGTGCCTGTTCGCACGCCGGCTGGGAAGCCGCCGCAGCAGGTCGCGAGCAAATGGCGACGCGGCGCCGCCAGCCGAGCGCGATGGACCCGCGCGCAGGCATTCTCATCGCGCTCGATCGTGACCACATTGCGGGGACCGTGGCGACCCTTCAGGAACTGGCCGCAGCGCCACGGCGGCTGCCACCAGTCCGCGATGCCCGGTTCCGCCGGATCGCGATCGTGTGTCTCGGGTCGTCGATCCTCGTCGTCCTCGGCTGCGCATCACGCCAGCCGTCGCGCCGTCCGGTCGTGGTCGACCTGCGCATCGCCGGGACCCATGCGCTGGCGGCGGGCGACATCGAGGACCAGATCGCGACCACGAAGACCGGGTGGTGGCCGCTCGCGACCAAGCGCTACTTCGACGACGCCATCTGGGACGCGGACCTGCGCCGGATCATCCGCTACTACGAGAGTCGCGGCTATTACCAGGCACGCATCGTGCGCAGCAGCGTCACGCCGCGCCCGCGCAACGGTGTCGCGCTGGAGGTCGAGATCGACGAGGGCCAGCCGACACGCGTGCGCGCCGTCGACGTCGCCGGCCTCGACGCCTTGCCAGCGGACGATCGGCACGCCGCGCTGGAGAAGCCGGCGATCACGGTCGGGCAACCGTTCACCGAGCACGGCTGGGCGTCGCTGAAGGGCGGCCTGCACGATCGCCTGCACAACCGCGGCTACGCCGAGGTCGCTGTCGACGGGAACGCGCTGGTCGACGTCGCGACGCAACAGGCGTCGCTGGACGTGGCCGTCCGGCCGGGCCAGCGCTATCGCTTCGGCGAGCTCGAGATCGACACCGGCGGAGGCAAGGCGATCTCGCCCGACTGGATCCGCGAGGCGGTGCGCCTGGCGATCGCGCCCGACGACGTCTTCTCCGGCGACGCGCTGGTCGAGGCGCAACGGCGCCTGATCGGCATGGGCGTGCTGGGCGCGGTGCGTGTCGAGGCGGGGACCCCCGACCCGGCGACCGGAAGGGTCCCGGTCAAGATCCGGACCAGCGAGGCGCCGCTGCGCACGCTCGGCTTCGGCGGCGGTCTGCGCATCGATCAGCTCCGCACCGAGGGCCGCCTCATCAGCGAGTGGAGCAACCGCAACTTCCTGGGCGGCATGCGCCGGCTGACCCTGCGCGCCGAGGCCGGGTGGGCGTTCCTGCCCAGTATCTTCGAATACATCGAGTCGGCCGAGACCACGCGCAACGGGCCGATCGCGCGCCTGCGCGGCGAGTTCGAGCAGCCGCGCCTGTTCGGCCACGCCTCCCTGCGCGAGCTGACGCAGCTGGAGCTCGAGCACACGCTCGAGCCGACCTATGACGCGACGGCGGCGCGTCTGGGTAATGGCATCGTCTGGCGCCCGTGGGCGTCGCTGGAGATCCACCCCTCGTATCACATCGAGGTCGACCGCCTGAGCGGCCCGCCCGGCGCCGGCGTTCTGGTGGCGCCGCTGACGCTCGGCTGCACGACCACCGGGCAGAGCTGCATAGTCTGGCTGTCGTACCTCGAGGAGATCGTCACCTGGGACCGGCGCGACAATCCGCTCGAGCCCCGCCACGGCTACTACGCCAGCCTGTCGCTGCAGCAGGGCGGCGGCCCGCTCGGCGGCGACTTCACGTACACGCGCGTGCTGCCCGAGCTGCGCGGCTACCTGACCTTTGATCGCGACGGCGCCCCGGGCCGCGGGCTGACGCTGGCGTCGCGCGTACGCTTCGGCGAGCTCCTGCCGTCGTCGGGCAACCCCGACGACAGCGCCGTGGTGACGCGCTTCTATTCGGGCGGCGCGTTCTCGATGCGCGGCTTCAACGAGATGCGCCTGTCGCCCTTGCTGCTCACCTCGCAGCCGGCGACGTCCGCCAATCCGAAGCCGGCGCCGTTCACGCTGCCGATCGGCGGCGACGGCCTGTTCGAGGGGAGCATCGAGGCGCGCTACATGCTCACGGAGCACCTCGAGCTGGCGGTGTTCATGGACGTCGGCCAGGTCACGCGCGGCACGTTCGACGCCGGCACGTTCGGGCACCTGCTGTTCGCGGTCGGCGCCGGCCTGCGCTACCGCACGGCGATCGGGCCGATCCGCGTCGACCTCGCGCGGCGCCTGCCGTTCGGGACGCCACCGCAGTTGCTGGCGGTCGAGCTGGACGGCCGGATCGTCGACGTGCCGTACGCGGTCGACGACAGCTGCTTCGGCCTGGGCGGCTCGCACGTCGCCACGGTCGTGCCCGACAACATGTGCGTGCTGCACATCTCGATCGGGGAGGCGTTTTGAAGCGCCGCCCGCTGCGCACCGTCGGTCGCGTCGCGCGCGCCGTCGTCGCCGCGCTGGCGCTGCTCGTGGGCGGCGGTGTCCTGTTCTTGCACACGCCGTGGGGTGGCGAGCTGCTGCGGCGCGTGGCGGTAGGGCGCATCAACGACGCGATCGCGGGCGAGCTCACCGTCGACCGGTTGCGCTTCGCCACCAAGCGCCTGCGCCTCGGCGGCGTCGAGCTGCGCGATCCCGAGGGCGAGCTCGTGGCGCGCGTGCGCGAGCTCGACGTCGATTTCTCCCCGCTGGCGCTGCTGCGCCGGCGCATCGATCTATCGCGGGTGTCGATCGTCGCGCCGGAGCTGCGCCTGCGCGACGACGGGCGCGGGTCGAACCTGACGCGCGCGCTCGCCCCGCGCCGGACAGCGACGCCGCCGCGCGCGCCGGGCGCGGCCGGGCAGGGCAGCGGCCTCGGCATCGAGGTGGGCGAGCTCGTCCTCTCGGGCGGCGTGATCGACTACCGCGCCGCGGGCGACGGGAGCGAGCCGCGGCGTGCGCGTCTCGAGGATCTGCGGCTCGCGGCCCGCGCGTCGCTGCGGCTCGACGGCTCGCGGCTCGACGGCAGCGTCGATGGTCAGGCGCGCGTGATGGCGCCGCTCGCGGCGCCGCTGGCGTTTCACGTCGCCGCGCATGGCGAGGATGCGGCGCGGGGGTCCGCCGGCGCCCAGCTTCGCGTCACGCTCGGCGACTCGGTGCTGGAAGCGAGCGCGAACCTTGCCGCCGGCGGCGCCGCGACGGTCCGGCTCGATCGGCTGCGCGCGGTCCCGCGGCTCCTGAACGCGGTCTTCCCCGAGCTGCATGTGCGGGCGCCGGTCGACGTGACCGCCGACCTGTCGCGCAGGGGCGACACCGCCAACGCGCGGGTCGACATCGGGGCCGACATCCGCGCCGCCGGCGGCCGGGTTCACATCCAGGGCGCCGTCGACGTCGCGCAGCGGCGCGCGCGATCGGTCGTGGTGGAGGCGAGCGACGTCGATCTCGGCGCCGTCGTGGCCATCCTGCCGCGTTCCCGTCTGGCGTTCACGCTGCACGCCGACGGCGGCGGTCCGGATCTCGAGCGGCTCGACGGCGCGCTCTCGCTGGAGATGCCGGCGGGCCGGCTCGACGGCGCGGCGGTCGGGCCGCTGTCGGTCTCGGTGCGCGCCTCGGGTGGGCGGATCGTCGTGCGGCCGTTCGCGCTCGAGCTGCCCGGCTTGACCATCGCGGGCGGGGGCAGCGGTGGAACATCGGCGCGCGGCCGGCTCGAGGCAGACGTCCGGATCCACGCCGCCGATCTGGCGCTCACCGCGCGCAGCCTGGCCAGCGCCGAGGGAGGCGCGCCGCTTCCGGTCGCGGGCCGCGGCGACGTCGCCTTGCACGTCGGCGGCTCGCGAGACGCGCCGGCGATCGACGCGCGCGGCCAGTTCGCGTCGCTCGCCGTCGCGGATCAGAGTGTTCGCGGGCTCAGCTTCACGGCGCGCGTCCCCGATGTGCGACGCCCCGAGATCTCCGAGATCCAGCTACGCGGTGCAACCGCGGTCGTGGGCGGACGCTCGCTCGCCGACGTCCGCGTGGATCTCCGCTCGCAGCCGCGGCAGATCGCGGCGAATGTCGCGATCGGTGGCGGCAAGACGCTGGCGCTGGCGCTGCGCGGTCGCTGGACGCGCGGGCGGCGCGCAGCGGTCATCGAGTCGTTCTCGCTGGCCAGCGACGGCGTGCGCTGGGCGCAGCAGGGGCCGGTGCGGCTCGGGTTCGGCGCGGGCCGCACGACGGTGAGCGGTCTCGATCTGCGATCGGGCAACCAGCGCCTCGGCGCCGACATCGACGCCCGTGAGCAAAGCCTGAGCGCCCGTCTCGACATCGTTCGGCTGGACCTGGCCGCGCTGCCGCGCACGCTGATGCCGGCCAGCGTGCCCGCGCTCGAGGGGATGCTCGATCTGCACGCGGACCTGTCGGGAACGAAGGCCCGACCCGAGCTCGCGGCGCGCGTCGAGCTCGCGCATGGGCGCGCCGGCCGTTATCGAGGCCTGTCTCTGGCGCTCGACGGCCGCTACACGGGCGGTCGCGCCCGCGCAACGCTCAGCGCGGCGGGGCTCGGCACGTCGGTGCACGGGACGCTCGATCTGCCCGCGCGCTGGCCGCTGCGCGATCCACGCACGCCGCTCGCGGCGGACCTGCGGGTAGAAGCCTCGGACCTGGCGCAAGTTCTGTCGGTCGCCCAGGCGGCCGGCACGCCGGCGTCCATCTCCCCCCCGCCCGACGCTCACGCGGCGAGCGCGCCCTCGCCGGACCCGCCGGCGCTCGGCGGGAGACTCGCGGCGACGTTGCAGATCGCGGGGACCGCGGGCGATCCCAGCGTCGTCTTGCACGCCGAGACCGCCGGCCTTCGCGTGGGCAGGCAGGCCATCGGCGAGATCACCGCCGACGTCAGCGCCCGCCGTGATGAACCCATGCGCGCCGCGATTCGCTTCGGCGGCGGTACCGGTCACCAGGCGGCGCCCGCGCGCGAGCTTGCGGTCGGCACGCTGAGCGTCGAGACGCCGCTTTCGCTGCGCGCGCTCACGAAGGGGACCGCGACCTGGCCGCCGCGCCGCGACTGGCTGGCCACGCCGCTCGCGATCCGCGCCGATCTCCGGCAGATCTCGCTCGCCGAGCTGGCGGCGCTCGCGCGCCAGCCGAGCGCGCTCGCCGGCACCGCTTCGCTGCGGCTCGACCTGCGCGGCTCGGCGCGCGCGCCGTCTGGCGCGCTGAACCTGGTCGTCCTGGGCGCGCACGGACGGCGTTTCCCGGACACCGACCTGCGGGTCGACGCCACGCTCGGCGAGCGCGACGTCCGTCTGGCGGCGCAGGTCGCGCGCAAGCAGCGGCTGCTCGCGTGGGCGAGCGCGGTCGTCGAGCTCCCCGCCGTGCGCATCGGCGACCTGGCCGCGCTGGTGGCGGCGCCGATTCACGTCCAGGCCGGCGCCGGGCCGGTCGACCTGCGGCAGACGCCGCTCGACGGGCTCGCGGCGAGCAGCGATGTCTCGCCGGCCGCGAAGGCAGGCGGCGACGGGGCGCTGCACGCGCGGGCGCGCGTCGAGCTGGCGATCGACGGCACGCTGCGCCACCCCACGGTGCGGGCAAACGCCGAGCTGCGCGCTCTCCGCGACGGCACGAGCGAGGCGGGCGCGATCCAGGCGCTGCTCACCTACGCCGACCACCACGCGGCGCTCGACGCGCGGCTGACCGCGGCGGCGGGGGGCGACGCGCGCGTGCACGGCGCCGCGACGCTCGACCTCGGCTACCCGGCCATCGCGCGCGCGGCCGATCTCGCGCGTGCGCCGATCGAGCTCAGCGTCGAGGCGAAGGGCCTGGACCTGGCCTGGACGTCGGGGTTGGTGTCGCCTGTGCGCCGGCTCGGCGGCCGGCTGACGCTGGCGGTGCGCGCCAAGGGTACGGTGGGGTCGCTCTCATCGCGGTCGTCCGCGCCGCCGCCGACGGTCTCGGGCCGCGTCGAATGGACCGACGGCGCGCTCGCGCTGGTCGGGTACGGTGGCTACAAGAGCATCCACCTGGTCGCGCACGGCGACGAGCGTGGGATCATCCTCGATGGCCTCGACGTGCGCAGCCGCGAGGGGCGCGCGTACGTGACGGGCACGCTGAATCGCACCACCGGCGGACAGCACCTGCAGTGTTCCGCGAAAGTGGACCGGTTTCCGATCTATGCGCAGGGCGTGCTCCTCGCGCTGCTGTCGCTGGATGCGTCGTCGCACGCCGCCGTCGAGCACGGCCACGCCGACGGAACGCTGAAGATCGGCGACCTGCACGCCGAGCTTGCCGAGCAGCCCAAGAAGCTGCAGCCGCTCGAACGGCCGAACGACATCGTGCTCGTGTCTGACGGGCTGCCGATCGATCGCCGTGAGGCGGCCAAGCTCGGCCGGATGCGCGCGGGCCGCGAGAAGGTAGCCGCACCCGCGAAGGGCGGCGCCGCGCCGACCGAGCCCGAGGACGGGCGGTCGTTCACCGCGCACATCACCGTCGATGCGCCCCGGAACCTCTGGCTGCGCAGCAAGGATGCCGACATCGAGGTCGGGCTCGTACGCGGCTTTCGCATCGAGGCCGGCGAGTCCGTGCGCGTCTTCGGCGAGGTGGACCTGGAGCGCGGGCACGTCGATCTGCTCGGCCGGCGCCTGGAGCTGCAGGCGGGGTCGACCGCGCGCTTCGTGGGGCCACCCGCGGTTCCGGTCGTCGACGTCAGCGCGAAGTTCGTCGACGACAAGGATAACCTGACGGTGCTGCTGCGCGCGCAGGGACCGATCGACAAGATCAAGATGGAGATCTCGGCGCCGGATCACCCCGGGCTGACCGAGACCCAGCTTTACACCGTGCTCATCGTCGGGCACCTGCAATCGGGCGGCGACAGCGGCGGCGCCGCGACCGCGGTGTCGTCGAGCGCGCTGTCGGCCGAGGCCGGCTCGCTGGTGGCCGGCGTGCTGGCGTCGCAGCTGCAGAAGGTGCTGTCCAAGCGCCTGCCGCTCGACGTGCTCAACATCCAGACCGGCCAAGGGCTCGCGGGATCCAAGCTGGAGGCGGGCAAGTACGTCGGCCGCGACGTCTACGTCGGCTACGTGGGCCGCGCGGGCGCCAACCCGGCGCTGTTGCAGAACAAGAACGCGGTCCACGTCGAATACCAGATCAGCCAGCGCTGGAGCTTCGACGCCGAGTACGGTGACGCCGGCACCGGCACCGCGGATCTCATGTGGAGGAAGCGCTATTGATGCGGCGTCGCTGGTGGGCGGAGGCAGCCGTTCAGAAGCGGATGCCGGCGCCGGCGGTCAGATCGATGTTGAGCATGACGTCGGGGAACGCGACGTTGGCGGTGAGCCCGGCGAGCAGCAGTACCGGACCGAGCGCGTAGGCGGCGCCGCCGCCGGCGGCGATCAGCACCGGGCCGCCGGTCACGGTGTCGAAGCACTGCTGATGGCCGGCTTGTCCGCAATCGGGCAGGCCGTTCAGCTTCACGATCTGGCGGATGCTCCCGCCGCCGAGTCCCGCGGTGCCGAAGAGCTTGAACGGACCGTCGCCGGTGAAGTAGCTGGCCTTGGCCAGCACCGCCGCCGCGAACCCGGACGGATTGCTGCACCCGGAGCCATCGCAATGCGGCGTCGGTCCCGATACCAGCTGGAGCCGGGCCTCGAGCGCGAACAGCCAGGCGCGTGACCAGAAGTAGCCGGCGGTCATGGTGACGTGGACCAGCTCCGACATCGCGAACCCTCCCGGCGCCGTGCTGGGCGTGACGCCCTTCATGTCGATGTGACCCGACGCGGTTCCGCCTCCCGTGCCCAGGCCCAGCCCCGCGAAGTACGGGCGCTGCCCGCCGGAAGCGCTGCCCCGGCCGGCGACGTCTTCTTCGTCGGCGTCGGCGTCGGCATCGGCGACGCGGGACGCTGGCGGCTTCGGTGGCCGTGCCGTTTGCTCGCGGACCTCGGCGCCGGTGCGCGGGTTGTCCGTGCTGTCGTCGCTGGCGGCGGGGCGCTCCGCAGCCGGTTGGTCGCCGGCGGACGACGGTTCGGGGGTGTCGCCGGCGGCCGGTGCCCGGGGCGGCGGGGCCGCGGTCGGGGGCGACGCTGCATCGGCCGGCGCGGGTGCGCGCGCCGCCGCGAACAACGCCGTGACCTCGGGATTGAAGAGGCCGTCGGGCGGCGCGAGCGTGGGATCGATCTTGATCGCGAGCCTGAACTGTTCGCTGGCGTCGTCCGGCCGTTGCAGCCCTGCGGCCAGCACCAGCCCGAGATAGAGCCGAAGGCGCGCCGCGACCGCCGACTGGTCGAGGCCGTTGTTCTTGGCCGCGGCCAGCGCCTGTTCCAGCGTCGCTTTGGCGCGATTGAAGTCGAGCTCGTCGTATTGCTTCAGCGCCCGCTGGCCGAGGTCGGCGAGGCGCAGCGGATCGATTCCGGCCGCGCGCGCGCCGGGCGACGCCGCGAGCAAGAGTGCGATCCCGAGCGCAACTCCCCGCGCCGCGGTCGCGGCGCGCGACGCGCGACTCCTACCAACCGATCGAGTCGACATAGATGTTGCCGGTGAATGCGACCGCGCCGCTGGTGAAGATCTGGACCGCCATCTTGAAGATCGGCGAGACGGTCCCGGTGGGCAGAGGCAGCGTGATGGTGGTCCAGCCGCCGAAGGTGAGCATGGCCGCCGGCGTGTACGCGCTGATGAACGCCTGCACGGCGGCGCCGTCCTGAACGTATGGCTGGACCCAGGCAACGACGCCGGCGGCGTTCGCCGGCAGGAACACGTGAAACGTGATCAGGTTGCCGGCAACCGGTCCCGTGCCCGCGGCGGGGGTGATCCAGAGCTCCGGCGTGGGGCCGGTGGCGGCCGGCGTGTAGGTCAGCGTGCCGCCCAGCGAGGCCGCGCCGGCGAAGTGCTGCGCGGTCATGCGCTCGGTTCCCGTCCAGGGCCCCTGCGCCGCCCAGCCCTGCGCCGATGCTTCGAAGTTGAACTGTGCATTGTCGACGATCGCACCGCCCACGCCCATGCCCCCCATGCCGGCTCCACCGGTTCCCGCGCCGCCCGTGCCGACGCCGCCGGTTCCTGCGCCACCCACGCCGGCACCGCCCGTTCCCATGCCCGCGCCACCGGTGCCGATCATGCCGCCGCTGCCCGTCGGCGCGTCGCTGCCGGCGTCCGCGCCGCCCGTGCCGCTCAGGCCCGTGCCGCCCGCGCCGGATCCGCCTTCACCGGCGCCGGCCGCGCCGCCGGCGCCGGCGCCGCCCGAGCCCCCGGGTGTCGAGCCACCGGCGCCCGTCCCGCTGTCGGGCGCGTCGGCGGCGATGCGTGAATACGTGATCTGGTTGCTGCACGCGACGACGGCCGCCAGGCCGCAAGCGAGCCCGATCTTTGACAGCAACAGCGACGGTTTTCGGTCGCGGGCCGAGGCTGCGCGGGTCATCGTCTGCGGCGCCATGAAACAGCACTCAAAAACGCACAGTACGCTCGCGCGGTGAGGCGTCCCAAGGAGTGATTAGACCGATCTTTGGAGATTTTGGAGCACCGCAACCAGCGCCATTGCGGTCTGCTCTGGTTAGCCGCATCGGGCCTCTCATGTATCGAGGCCGCGCGCCGCGCCGCTGCGCCGCCGCTTGCGCCGGGACGCAACCAAAATGGAGAGCCCGGCGAACGCGCTCGCGAGCGCCTCAAATGAGGCAGGTTGCGACGCTGCGCCGCCGCCGGCAATGCCGCAATTGCAGCCACCGCTGGCTTTGACGCCGTTGTTGCCGCCGCCGGAGCCCGCGCTGCCGCTGCTGCCCGCGATACCGGTGCCGCCGCCGGCTCCGCTACCGACTCGCCCGCCGGTCCCGGCGCTGCCGCCGCCGGCGCCGCCGCTGGTCGCGCCGCCGCCGCCGGTCAATCCGCCGCTTCCGCTGGCGCCGCCGCCGCCGCCGGTGCCCGGCGCGCCGCCCGCGCCCATGGTGCCGCCGGTGCCCGGCGCGCCGCCTGTTGCGCCGCCCGCGCCCGCCGCTCCCCCGGCGCCGTTGCTGCCGCCGCCCAGACTCGGCGGCGGGCCGACGGAAGCGACGAGCTCCAGGGCCCATTGCTGGTTCAGCACGTGCGTCCAGCGCGCCTGCTGCGCCAGCGCGCCCGCCTGCGTCGACGCGTTCACCACCTCGAGCGCCTTGCCGCTGGCCTTGGGCAGCAAGCGGATCGATCCGTCGGTCAGGCCGTCGGCCGACCAGCGCTGGCCGTCATTGCCGGTGTCGGCCTCCTGGTCGACGGTCGCGCCGTCCGCTTTCGACGCCGCGGCGACGGCCAGGCTCAATCCGCTGGCGACGTTGACGATCGCCGAGTAACCGTCGGCCTGCGGGATCAGCCAGAAGGACTGGTTGTTGCCGGTAGCCGTCGCCTGTTGGGCGATCGACGACGCGGCGGTCGTTGCGCCGGCGGTCAAGTACAGGTTCGAATTCAACGATCGGATGCGATACGCGCCAGCCGGCGTGAGGAACCACCGCTGGTTGCTGAGGTTCACGCCGTACGCCCCGGTCTGCGGCACGGCGCCGCGCACCGCGGGACCGGCTGGCAACTGCAGCGCCAGGCCGGAGCCGACGTTGAGAATGCGGAAGCTCGCGTCGCTGGTCTGCTCGATGAACCAGCGTTGCGCGTTGTCGGTCCCGCTCGCCGCCGCCATCGTGACGCCGCCGCCGGCGACGGCCGCCAGCGCCTGGCCCGAGGCGCGCGACACCAGCGTGAAGCGATTGAGATCGACGTGGTGAACGTCCCAGAGCTGCGCCGTCCCACCGGTGTAGCTCGCCAGCGCCGGCGCGCTGCCGCCGCCGTCGAGCCAGTACGCTGCCGTCGCGCCCGCGTCGGCGTTGAGGCGCGTGCCGATCGCGATCGTCCCTTCGGCCAGGTCCCAGCCGGGGCGCGGCCAGCCGTCGGCGCCGAAGACCACCGTCTTGATTCCCAGCGTCGGCTCGCCGTTGGCGGTGTTGGCGTCGTAGAAGTGATAGCTCACCCGCTCGATCCCGTCGGCGCCGCGCGCGACGGCGGCGTGGCCTGGCCCGATCTCGCGTCCGACCGCGCCGGTATTGGGCCGCGCCACCGCGGCGCTCTCCGTGCCGGTGTAGTTGGCGTCGAATTGACGGCCCATGAACAACGTTCCGCCGCTGGCGGGATTGAGCAGCGCCGTGCCGTCCATGTCGGTATAGGGTCCGGTGACGCTGGTCGCGCGCCCGACGCGAATGTAGTAGGTGCTGTTCAGACCCAGGCAGCACGACGCCTGGTTGAAGAACAAGTAGAAGACGTTGTCGCGTTGATAAAGGAACGCGCCCTCGATCAACCAGCCCGCAATGCGCGTGCCCGCATCGCCGGCGGTCATCAGCTTGCCGGTTTGCGGGTTGAGCTGAAAGATGCGAATGCCGCCGTTGGCGATGCCGCCCGCGTTGGCAGAGCCGAACGATCCGACGGCGACCCACAGGCGGCCCTGCGCGTCGAAGACCGGCGCCGGATCGATCACCCGATACGACGACGCGACCACGTTGACGTTGAACAGCGCCATCTGGTCGGTCCACGGTCCCGTGATCGACGGGGCGGTGCCCACGCCGCACACGCTCTGCTCGGTGGCGCCGGCGCCGATGTTGCGCGAGTAAAACAGCAGATAAGGCGCCGTGCTGCCCGCGGCGGGCGCAATGACATCGGGCGCCCAGAGATCGCCGCCGGCGCCGATGGCGTCCATCCAGGGCGGCTGCCCGTCGGCAAAGGTGAAGACGCGCGGCTCGAAGCGCCAGGTCACGCGATCCGCCGACGAGCGCACGTTGACGTCTGGCGCCGTCGAGAACAGGTACGTGCGGCCGCCCGCTTCGATCATGCGCGAGGGATCGTGACAGGCGGTGACCGAGCCGCTGACCTCGAGCGCGGCGGCGCGGCGCGAGCCGCCGACGGTCGAGCCGGCGAACGCGACGGCGATCGCGAGCAACGACCAGCGAGAGCGGAAGCAGAACCGGGAGAACATGCCGCCGAACACTACACGCCGCCTCCGTCGGAATCACGTTACACGCGCAGCGATCGCGATGGCGCTTGTCGTCGACAGCGAGCGTCTATAGCCTGTTTGGAATGCTCCCCGGCCACTCGCGCTGCCGCCGTTTCCGGACGTCGGCGGCGGGCGCGAAGCGTGCGGTCACCGCCGCGTTGCTGTGCGCCGCCGCGCTGGCGTCGAGCGGGGCGCGCGCCGAGGAGGGCTGCCTGGCCCCGATACCACCGCTCGACGACACCGTGCGCGGCGCGATCGTCGACGGTGGCATCGGCACCAGCATGGTCGGCGACTCGCTGATGTTCGAGCTCGGCGGACAGTGGACCGGCGTCCGCGCGCGCGCCGACCGGCGCTGGCTGCTGCAGTGGGACGCGTTGCTCGGGGCGCGCGTCGGCTACCTCGCCAACGAGCACCCTTACCTGTTCCTCATCGGCGGTCACGAGCTGGCCTGGGCGGAAGTCGGCCGTCGATTCGTTGCGAACCACGACTGGAGCCCGTACGCGGGCGCGCGGCTCGGCAACGAGCTCATCTTGATGAAGCACCCCGGGCTGCCCTGGGCGGACTTCGACACCATCAACAGCGTCGACCGCGTCGGCGGAACGATAGCGGCGGGGCTGATTCGCCTGGACGTCGGCACGTCGTTCCTCGACAACCCGCGATCGCTCTTGCTGGTGGCGTTCGTCCAGGAAGAGCTGCACGCTGCCGAGACCAACACGCCGGCTCAGGCGTTCCTCGGCGTCGGGCTCGGCGCGCGCTACGACCTGGCGAGCCGCCTGTCGGCGTCGGCCGAGGCGTCGTGGGGCGCCGCGCCCGAGCGCCGCGATTCATTGCGCGGATTCACCGATGCCACCACCCACGTCGCGGCGTCGCTCGTCGTGCGCAAGACGTTCCGCAACGGAATGTGGGCCAGCCTGTCGACGTTCATCATGCGCGACAGCGACCACATGGTCTATTACGCCACCGGCAACGTCTACGACACGGTAAGCGCCCCGCAATTCGGCGCGTCGTTGCTTTACGGCGTTCCGGTGGAGCGGTATTTCAAATGAACGCGCCCCGGTTGCCGCTCATGCTGGTGTGGCTGTCGCTGTCCGCGGCGACGGCGTGCGATCCGCAAAAGAGTGACTGGGGCCTGGACGCGATCCGCGCCATGCCCACGCCGCCCGACGACCCGACCCTGGGCTGCGGCGTGCAGCTCCCCGTCGACCCGGCGCCGGCCGCGCGCGCCGCCTGCCAGTTCCCCGCGGGCACGCGCGCGCCGGTATCGCTGGGAATCGACGAGAGCCTGCGCGCCCAGCTCCCGATCCGGCACATCGTCATCGTGATGAAGGAGAACCGCAGCTTCGATCACCTGCTGGGGCCGCTGCACGATCTCGGGCGGCCTGACGTCGAGGCGGTTCCGCCCACCTACTCGAATCCCGACTCGCAAGGGAACGCGGTGTTCCCATCGCACCCGACCACCACCTGCATCGTCCACGATCCGGGCCACCAGTCGGAGTCGGTGCTGAACAGCATCGACAACGGCACCATGGACGGCTTCGTGATCAACGCGGCCGAGACCACCGGCACCGACGGTCACTTCGTCATGGGGGAATACGAGCAGACCGATTTCCCTTTTTACTACTGGCTGGCCAACCAGTTCGCGATCGCGGACCACCACTTCGCACCCATGGCCAGCGGCACCTTCGGCAACCGCGACTTCCTGCTGTTCGGCACCAACGCCGGCGTCGTCGACACCGGCATCGAGTTTCCGCCGCCGAACACGCCGTCGATCATGCAGCTCTTGATGAACCGCGGCTTCACCTGGGGTGCGTACAGCGACGGCGATCCGGCCAGCGGCGCGCTCGACTGGGGGCCTTCGGATCCGGGCGTGCACTCGCTGCAGGAGTTCTACGACGCGCTCGACGCGGGGACGCTGCCCAACCTGTCGCTGGTCGACGGTCGCGACTACATCGACGACGACCATCCGTTCGCCGACATCCAGACCGGCGAAGCCTGGACCAAGGCGATCTACGACCACGCGATCGCCAGCCCGCAGTGGCCGCTGATGGCGATCATCTGGACCTACGACGAGGCGGGCGGCTTCGCCGACCACGTGCCGCCGCCGCATCGGCTGTCAGGCGACGCCGACCCAGGCGCCGTTCACGCAGATGGGACCGCGCATCCCGCTGGTGGCGATCTCGCCGTGGGCGAAGCGCAGCTTCGCATCGCACGTCTCGCGCGATCACACGGCGATCCTCCGGTTCATCGAGACCGTGTTCGATCTGCCCGCGCTGACGGCGCGCGACGCCAACAGCGACGCGCTCCTCGACCTGTTCGACTTCTCGTGCGGCCGCGATCTCTCGGTGCCGGCGGCGCCCGCCGCGGGCACCGGCGGCTGTGCCGACCCGGCGCCGCTGGGCGCGCACTGAATCGGCGTCGCCGGCGCTACGGCGGGACGTTGTTGGGGTTGACCGAATAGAGCCCGCAATTGACCGCCGGCGCGGCATTCATGAGGGTGTCGACCACGAGGTAGTGAACGCCGGGCCCGAGCTGCGCCTGGACCTTGCTTTGCGACGGCTGGGTGCCAAAGCAGGTGCTGTCGGCCGTGCAGCTGTCGTCGTTGCAGGCGTCTTCGGCTGCAGCCGTCGTCGCGGTGCAGACATCGCGCAGGTAGAGCACGCTGTCGATGCAGGTGTTGGTGCAGGTATCGAACGAGACGGTGGTCGTCTGGTCGAGCACGAAGTAGTAGACGACGTCGATCCCGCCGTCGTTGCGGCCGCAAGACCCACTGTAATCGTCGCGATACGAGCACGTGTTGGACCCCGAGATCAGGGTGTTGGAGATCCGCAGGGGCCGGCCGCACGACTCACCCGGCATCGCCGACGTCAGGCTGGTGTAGATGTCGACGGTGTACGCGCCTCCGGTGGCGCCGGCGCCGTCGACGAAGATGTCGTAGGTGCCGGCGGCGAGGCCGACCGCCGTGAACATGCTGGTCGTGCGGTTGTCCGCGTCGTTGTTGCAGGCGATCTCGTTGCCGCAGCAACCGTTCCGCATGTAGATGACCGTGTCGAACTTCGAGCCGTGCGTGGTGACGAAGACGTCACTGGTTTGCGTGAGCACGAGTTGAAAGACCGCCTCGGGCGCGTTGCCGCCGCCGCACGAGCCGGCGTTTGCCGACGTCCCCGTCGTGGTGCCGGTGAATCGCCCGCCGGGGAGGGTCACCTTGGTCGCGTTCGTGGCGCAGGTGGTGTCGCAGACGCGCACGCAGGCGCCGTTCACCAGCGTGAAACCCGCGTTGCAGGTGAACCCGCACGCCGCTCCGTCGCAGCTGGCCACCGAGTTTGCCGGCACCGGGCACGCCGTGCACGACGTCGGGCCGCAGCTGGCGGTCGACGAATTGGAGACGCAGGTCTCGCCGCAACGGTGCATTCCGTGGGCGGTGTCGCAGACCGGGAGGTCGGGGCCGACGTCGACCACGCGATCGACCGGGATGTCGACGCCGGTATCGACGACGGATCCGTCGCGCATGTCGGCCGACGCGTCGACGACGCGGCCGCCGACGCCGGTTCCACCGGCACCGGTTCCACCCGCGGCGGTTCCGCCGGCGCCGCTTCCACCGGCCGCGGTTCCGCCACTGCCGGCTCCGCCGCCGCCGGATCCGCCCATGCCCGTCCCGCCCGCGCCTTCGCCTTCGCCGCCAGCGCCGCCGGCTCCGATCATGCCTCCGGCGCCGTTGCCGCCGAGCCCGTTGTTGCCCCCGCCTTGACCACCGACCGCGCTGCCAGCGTCGTCAGTGACGGATCCACCCCCGCCGTTCGCGAACGTCGTGAGGCCGCTCTGATCGACCGAGCACCCGACCGTGCACGAGAACGCCGCCGTCATAGTGATGACGAGCCGCGCGAGCCCCCGTCCCCGCAACCGGTGGCGACCTTCCATCAATGAATTCCCCGCCCCTTTCGAACGATCAGTTTCCGTATCGCCCACCACGTATTGAAAGATATCACGTTCAACTCGCGCTTCGACGGACAGCGAAGGGAAATGCGCCTCCGCACCTGCGATCAACGAGCGACCGGCGAACTGTTTCCTGCGCGTCGAGAGCGCGCCACGTCTTTGACACGCCTCTCGCGGGCGGCGACCGGTGGTATCAGGTCCCTTCGGGAGGATCCGCCGGGGTGCTGTCGAGCGGTGTTCCGGCCTCGATGCGCATCGGTTCTCGCTCGCGTTTGTGGGGTTTTGCCGCATCGGCGCAAGCGCGCGACAGGGGCGGCGCGAGCTGGGGCCAGAGCTCCTTGTCGATCGTCGCCGGCAACTTGCGCCGCTCGCCGGCCAGCGTCGCGGAGGCCACGCGCAATCCCGACACGCCGCTCCGGAGGTGCACGGTGACGCTGGCCTGATCGCCGTCCTCGCTCGCCTCGCCGTCCAGGAAAGCGACCAGCACCAGCGCGTCGGCCATCTCGCGGAACTGCTCGGGCGTGTCGACCGGCCGCAAGTTGGTGATCACCTTGAGCCCCTTGGCGCGGAGCAAGCGCACGACGCGCGCGCGCAACGGGTTCGCGCCGTCGCCGTCGAACCCCAGGACCGCGATCTTGCCCTTGGGCGCCGGAAGCGGTGCGGGCTGGGCGACAGCGGCTTTGCCTTTCTTGGAATTCGCCTTCGTCCGCCCCGTCCTTGTCCCCGTACTCGTCCTCGTCCTCGTCCCCGGTTTCGCCCCTGCCTTCCCCCCCATCGTCCCCGCCTTCCCCCCGGTTCCGCCCTTACCGGCGGTCTTCGCCGCCTTCGCCACCGCCGCCCCGGCGCTGGGCATCAGGCTGGTGGCAATCACCAACACCGCCACGATCCGCAGCCATGCCACCACGCCGGCGCCGGCGCCGCCGCGGATTCGATGGGGGTTCACCGCCCGATCATAGCCAGGTTTCCCGCCGCGCCGCCAGCGCACCCGGTGGGGAGCGGGCCTTCGGGATACTTCTCTCAATTGCATTTTTTCTCACGAGGGGGAAACTTTCCGCCGTCCGTATCGTATTCGGAAGGGAGGAGTCCGCGACTTGAACCCGGCCGATGAAGCGATGTCTCGCTATGCGCAGGGGGACGCAACGGCATTCGACGCCGTCTATGAAGGGGTCGCTCCTCGCCTCGAGAGCTACTTGCGCCGTCACGTGCGCGGCACGACGCGCGTCGAGGACATCGTCCAGCAGACGTTTCTGCAGATGCACGCGGCGCGCGGCACGTTCAACGTCGGCGCCGAGGTCTTTCCCTGGGCGCTGGCGATCGCGCGCCGGTTGATGTTCGACGTCGGGCGCAAAGCCCGGCGAGAGGAGTACCGCGACATGCGGAATGAAGACGACATGGAAGCGAGAGCGGAGGTGCCGAGGGCGGTCGCGAGCGGCGAGGAGATGCTGGAGGCGCGCGAGATCAGCGCGTGCCTGTCGGCGGCGTACGATCGGCTGAGCGAGCCGCAGCGGGTCGCGTTCGAGCTGGTGAAGACGGCGGGGCTGTCGCACGCGCAAGCGGCGACGGTCGTTGGGACGTCGGTGACCGGCATCAAGCTGCGCGTGCATCGTGCCTACGTCGCGTTGCGCGCCGCGCTCGACCAGGCGCGCGGGCCGCTGCCGCCGCCGTTGCCGTTGCCGGGGGCGCCATCGCCCGCGGGCGGCCTGCTGCCCGCGGGAGGTCGGCGATGAGCCTCTCGCCCGATCTCAAGCAGCGGGTCTTCGCGTCGCTGGCGGAGGTGCCGGCGCCGACGCGCGCGCAGGTGCGGCGGTCGCGACTCTGGTTGTTCGGCTGCGGTGTCGTCGGCGCGCTGGCGATCTTCTTCCTCGAGGGCGGCGTTCGAATGATGTCGCGCCCGCCGTCACTTGTGGCGCTGAGCAGCGCGGGCACGGCGGTGATCGTCGCCGCCGGCATGTGGCTGCTGCTGACGCGTGGTCGCTCGGCCCTCGGGCGTCCCGTGTCGTGGCTGCTCGCGACCGCGGTCCTGGCGTCGGTGCTGTTCGTCGCGTGGCGCTACGGCGTGAGCGCCCTCTACGGCGACGCGCAGATCGCGCGCTGGCCCATCCGTCCCGGGTACCGCTGCCTGGCGTTGAGCGTGGTCACCGGCGCGCTGCCGCTGCTGGGCGCGCTGCTGTCCTGGCGGCGCGTCGTGCCGGTATCGGCGGTCGCGACGGGCGCGGCCTTCGGTGCGGGCGCCGGTCTCGGCAGCGCACTGCTGGTCGATCTCTGGTGTCCGGTCTCGTACTTGCCACACCTGCTCATCGGGCACCTGCTGCCCATCGGCGTGCTGGCGCTGCTGGGCGGCGTCCTGGGCTCGCGCCTGCTGCGCCTCGCCTGGCGCTGAACGACCGACCAGGCGGATAGAGGGGGATATTCGATGCCGATGGTGTTCAACCGCAAGCGGGTCGATCCGCTGTTCCAGCTCGCCGAGACGGCGCGCGCGCTGCGCTTCGCGGCGGCGCGCGACGCGATCAACCGCGCCTGGACGCAGCTCGGGGGCGCGCACTCACCGCTGGGGCTGTCGCTGCACCGGCAGATCAAGGTCGAGGGCAGCGTGCGCGATCCCTTCGAGCACTGCGCGGTCTTTCGCGGCGGCGTGCTCACGCTGTCCGACGACGGGCGACGCGCGACGACGGATGCTGTCGAGGAGGTCGATCTCTCTTGCGCCGGCGTCGAGTGGGTCGGGTCGGTCGAGCGCCGCCGGCCGCTCGGGGGCGTGATCGCGGCGTTCGGGCCGGCGAGCGGCAGCGTCGACGTGCGTCGCTTCCCGGCGCGGGGTGCATTGCGCGCGCCGGGCGACGAGGCGCGTCTGGCGGCGCTCGATCTGCCGGTCGTCCGCGGCGGGCGGATGCAGGACTACTGGGTCTGGGTCACGCTCGTCGACGCGGGCGGCGAAGGTGACGGTGGGGATGCCACGGTGGAGCTGGCGTTCGCCATCGACCGGGTCGCCGAGCAGCTGCGCGGCGCGATCGTGGCGGCGGCCGGCGGCGCCACCGGTGAGCCGGCCGAGGGGCTGGTGCAGCGGCGCTCGTTCAAGCAAAGCGTGGTCGATGCCGTCAGCGACGGTGCGCTCGCCGGCGAGCCGGGGGCAGGGCGCGTGCGCGTGTCCCCGCCGGTGTGCCTGCGCGTGCACTGGAGCACGCTGGGCGCGCGTCCGTCGGCGCCACGCCCGCGGCGCGAGAGCGACGGCCAGTCGACGATCGTCGGGTGGACGCACCGCCTCGGCGTGCCCGACAGCTCTGCGCGCGCCGGGGCCGACGACCGCTGCGCGCTGTTCTTCCGTGCGCAGACGCGGATCGAGCCCCGTTCGATCGAGGTCGAGATCCCCGGCCCGGGCTCGTTTCGAGAGGCTGGCCGTTCCTCGAATGAGTGATCGCGATCGCGCTGGCGATCGAATCGTTCACCGTAAGCTGCGCGGCGAGAAACTTCCGCAGGGTCGCGCTGTATCACCCTGAGAGCGCGAGGCGGCACCGCGCGGGCTTCCAAGGGGGGCGTCGCGGCGCCAACGCAGCTCGAAAGGAACAGGGCAACAACATGGCCAACATCAACATGGCAAAGAACATTGGGATCGTTTTCCTGGCGGCCGTGGCGGCGATGAGCGTAGGGGCGAGGCCGGTTTCGGCGGACACGTCTGTGCCGGCACCCGCCGCGGGCGTGCGGCACGCAGCGTTCAGTGGCGATCGAGCGGCGTCTCCCGCCCACGGCGACGAGGCGGGCAAGCTGCTGCGCTGTCCGGCGCGGGTTCCAGCCGCGCTGGATCCACCGGCGGGGACGACGCTGACGGCCGGCATGGCGGCGAGCGGCGTGCAGGTGTACGTCTGCGCCGGGCCGGCCACCGCGGCTGGTGCGCCGGCGTGGGTGCTCAAGGGGCCACACGCCGTGCTGTCGGAAGGCAAGGAAACGACGGCCACGCACTTCTCGGGCCCGGCGCCCGTGCCCCCGGTTGCGGCCAAGGTTCCCGGCGCGGCGGCGGCGTCGGCGTCGGCACCGGCGACTGCACCGACCTGGGAAGCCCTCGACGGCAGCCGGCTCACCGGCGCGAAGGTCGCCTCGGCGGCGGCGCCCGACGGCAAGTCGATCCCGTGGCTGCTGCTACGGAGCACCTCCAGCGTCGGTAGCGGGCTGTTTGGCGACGTGACCTGGGTCCAGCGGCTCGACACCGCCGGGGGTGCCGCGCCGGCGACGGGCTGCGACGCCGCCCACGTCGGCGCCGAGGCCATGGTCCCGTATCACGCCGATTACTTTTTCTATCACGCGAGCGCGGCGGGAACCGCGCCGAGGCGTTGCGCGTCGAACTGAAGAGGGCACGCTCTCGCGAGCCCTCCGGCTCGATCTTTCCTAGTGTCCTGTCTCCCTAGAATGGATACGGCTGCTTCGCGTCCTCGATGGTGATCCACCTCAGCTCCGTGAACTGATCGATCACCGCGCGGCCGCCGAAGCGGCCGTAGCCACTGGCCTTGGCGCCGCCGAACGGCATCTGCGCTTCGTCGTGGACCGTCGGTCCGTTGATGTGGCACATACCCGACTGGATCCGCTTGGCGACGGAGAGCGCGCGCATGACGTCGCGGCCAAAGACCGCCGCCGACAGCCCGTACTCGGTCTCGTTGGCGACCCGCACCGCCTCGTCGACGCCGCCGACACGCACGATGCAGACCACCGGGCCGAACGACTCCTCGCTGTAGATGCGCATCGCCGGCGTCACCCGGTCGAGCACGGTCGCGTTCATCACCGTCCCCTTGCGCTGGCCGCCGACGACCAGCTTCGCGCCCTTGGCGACGGCGTCCTTCACCAGCCCGTCGATGCGGTCGGCGGCCTCGGGGCTGACCAGCGAGCCGAGCACCACGTGCCCGCTCGGATCGCCCGCCGGCAGCGGCCCGGCCTTGGCGGCGAGCTTGGCGGCGAACGCATCGGCGATCGATTCGTCGACGACCAGCAGCTCGGTCGACATGCAGATCTGGCCCTGATTCGCGAATGCGCCGAAGACCGCGGCGTTGACCGCGCCGTCGAGGTCAGCGTCGTCGAGCACCACGAGCGGCGCCTTGCCGCCCAGCTCCAGCAGCACCGGTTTCAGGTGCTTCGCCGCCTGCGCCGCGATGATCTTGCCGATCTTGGTCGAGCCGGTGAAGTTGATCCGCCTCACCGCCGGGTGCGCGATCAGCGTCTCGACGATCGCCGGCGCGTCGGCCGGCGCGTTGGTGACGACGTTGACGACGCCCGGCGGGAAACCGGCGTCGCGCATGACCTCGCCGATGAGCTGGTGCGTCGACGGACAGATCTCGGACGCCTTCAACACCACCGTGTTTCCACACGCGAGCGGCATCGCGATCGCGCGCACGCCCAGGATGATGGGCGCGTTCCAGGGCGCGATGCCCAGCACGACGCCGACCGGCTGTCGGTACGACATCGCCAGCGTGCCCGGCTTGTCGGAGGGGATCACCTCGCCGCCGATCTGGGTGGTCATCGCCGCCGCCTCGCGCAGCATGTTCGACGCGAGCATGACGTTGAAGCCGGCCCAGGGCGCGGTCGCGCCGATCTCGGTCATCATGCGCTTGACGGCGTCGTCGACGCGCGTCTGCAACAGGTCGGCGGCCTTGAGCAGGCGCGTGCGCCGTTCGGTCGGACCCAGCGCCGCCCACGCGGGAAACGCCGCCGCCGCGGCGTCGGCAGCGGCGGTGGCGTCGGCGGGTGAGGCGGCCGCGGCGCGCGTCGCCACCTCGGCGGTCATCGGGTTCTTGCGCGCGTAGGTCTGTCCGGACGCTGCGGGAGTATCGACGTTGTTGATCAACAGGTCGGCCTTCAGCATGGGGCTCCTCCTATCGGTTTCGGGAATTGTCAGCGCTTGCTGGACGGCGGCTCTCCGTCGGGGACGGTCGAGCCGCCGGCGGCAATCTCGTCGAGCACGACCTGCGCGATCGCGAACGCGCGGTTCGCCGCGGGCACGCCTGCGTACACGGCGGTGTGCAGCAACACCTCGCCGATCTCCGCCGGCGTCAGCCCGTTGCGCATCGCCGCGCGCACGTGCATCGCGATCTCGGCCTCGCGTCCGAGCGCGGTCAGGATCGCCAGCGTCACGCACGAACGCGTGCGGCGGTCGAGGTCGGGGCGCGCCCAGACGTCGCCCCACGCGACGCGCGTGATGAAGTCCTGGAACGCGGCGGTGAAGGGCGTGGTCTCGGCCACGGCTCGGTCGACGTGGGCGTCGCCCAGCACCTGCCGGCGGATGCGCATTCCGATGTCGCGTGGTGAATCGCTCACGGTCGCTCCTTTCGTGCGGTCGTCGTCGTTCGATGCGGCGTCGTTCGAGCCGCTGCGGGCGCTGCCGCCACGCAGGTGCTCGAGGATCAGCGCGGTGGCTCGCTCGGGTTGCTCGACGTTGGCCAGGTGCGCCGCACCGTCGATGATCGCGAGGCGGCAGCCGGCGATCGCGCTCGCGATGCGCGACAGGTGCGCGGGCGGCGTCGACGGATCGCTGGCGCCGGCGATCGCCAGCGCGGGCGCACGGATCGCCGCCAGATCCGGGCGCAGGTCCATGCGCTGGATCGCGCCGCAGCACGCGGCGTATCCGGCGGCCGGCGTCGCCACCAGCATCGCGCGCATGCGCGCCACCAGCGCCGGGTCGCGCTGCTGCAGCGCCGGCGTGAACCAGCGCGACAGCACGGTATCGGCGACCGCGATGGTGCCGCGTGCCGAGACCAGCGTGGCGCGCTCGAGCCACATCTCGGGCGGGCCCAGCAGCGCCGACGTGCAGCAGACGATCAATCGATCGACGCGCTCCGGGTGGTGCGCCGCGGTCCACAGGCTGAGCATCCCGCCCAGCGACAGGCCGCAGAGGTGCGCGCGCGCGACGCCCAGCCGATCCAGCAGCGCGATCAGATCGGCGCCCAGATCGGCGATCTCGTACGGCCCGGGCGGCACCGGCGAGCGCCCGTGCCCACGCAGATCGTAGCGCACGACCCGGAAGTGCCGCGCGAGCGCGGCCACCTGGGGCTCCCATATCTCCAGCGCGCTGCCGAGCGAGCCCGAGAGCACCAGCACCGGCGCGCCGTCGGGGCCGTCGACCTGGTGGTGCACGGCGACCGGCGCGGTCACGTCGTGCCGCCCGTCGCGACCGTTGACGGCTCGCCGGCGTCCGCCCCGCCCGCGACGCCGTGGCGTGCGGCGTGGACGCGCAGCGCGCGATCGATGAACAGCTGCGTGCTGCCGAGGTAGTCCGACGGATCGAGCAGCACGTTGATCTCGAGCGGCGATAACCACGCGGTGATCGCCGGGCGCGCCGCCAGCACCTCGGCCAGCGGGCGCGATCCGGCCGCCGCCTCGACGCACGCGTCGGCGACCAGATCGTGCGCGACCAGGCGGCCGACGTGTGGCGCCAGCACCGCGGTCAGGCGCTCGGACAGCAGCAGGCCGTGGGTCGCCGCCAGGTTGGCGCGCATCCGCCCCTCGTCGACGGTCAGCCGCTCGAGGCAGTCGCGCAACCACGCAGCCGCCGATCCGACGGCGACCAGCAGATCGTGCAGGGGGCGCCACTCCGCGTGCCAGGCGCCGGCGGCGCGCTCGTGCTCTTGCACCATCGTCGCCATCAACGTCGCGACCAGCGCCGGCGCGCGCGCGGCGCAGGCGATCGCGCTGATCGCGGCCACCGGGTTGTTCTTGTGGGGCAGGGTGGACGACCCGCCGCGCCGGCTCGGCGGAGCGCCGCCGCCGGCATCGGGCGCCGGCGGGCGCGCGTCGCTGCCGCGGTCACCTTCGTGTGCCTCGCCTACCTCGGTCTGCGCCAGCAGCGTCACGTCGCGCGCCGCCTTTCCGATCGTGCCCGCCGCGATGCCCAGCGCCGCCGCCAGCTCCGCGACGCGCTCGCGCGAGCTGTGCCAGGGCAGCAGCGGTACGGCCAGCCCCAGCTCCTCGCCGAGGAAGCCGACCACCGCGGGCCCGGCCGCGCCCAGCGCCGCCAGCGTGCCGGCGGCGCCGCCGAGCTGGACCGCGAGCCGTGCGTTCCGTATCTCTTCGAGCCGCACCGCCGCGCCGTCGAGGCTGGAGAGCCAGCCCGCCGCCTTGAGCCCGAACGTGATCGGCAGCGCCTGCTGCAGCAACGTGCGCCCGGCCATCAGCGTCTGGCGATGCCGCTCCGCCAGCCGCGCGGCCGCGCGCGCGGCGCCGTCGAGATCAGCGCCCAGCGCACCGAGCGCGCGGCGCGCGACCAGCATCGCGGCCGTGTCGATGATGTCCTGGCTGGTCGCTCCGCGGTGGACCTCTCCCCCGGCGAGCCCCGCGACCTGCGCGGTGAGCGCGCGCACCAGCGCCGGCACTGGGTTGCCCGTGGCCGCCGCGGCGCGGCCGATGGCCGCGATGTCGAAGCTCTCGGCGCGGCACGCGCGCGCGATCTCGTCGGCCACCGCGGCCGGAAACAACCCGGCGCGCGCCTCGGCGCGGGCCAGCGCCGCCTCGACGTCGAGCATCGCCTGCAGCCAGGCGCGATCGCTGGTCGCGTCGCGGACCGCGCCGCGCGCGAGGACGCCGTCGAACAGCCCGGGCGCCGACTCGGACGGCGTGAGCGGTGTCTCAGACATCGAAGAACACCGTCTCGTGCTCGCCCTGCAGGCGAATGTCGAAGCGGTAGCCCTCCGGGCTGGCGGCGGCGATCAGCGTCGCGCGCTGGGCTCTGTCGGCGACGCTGGACAGCGTGGGATCGCCGGCGTTCGCCTCGGGCTCGTCGGGAAAATAGATCCGCGTCGAGACGCGCTTGAGCAGGCCGCGCGCGTGCACGGACACCAGGATGTGCGGCGCGTGCACGGCGCCCGCGCCGCTGCGGACGGCGCCCGGCTTGACCGTCAGGATCGCGAACGCGCCGTCGCCGTCGGTCGCGCAGCGGCCGAAGCCGCGGAACCAGCTCGCCGCGCCGCCACCGGCGAAACGGCCCTCCGCGTCGCACTGCCAGCTCTCGATGAGCGCGTCGGTGACCGGCTCGCCTTTTCCGTCGAGCAGGCGCCCGTGGACGCGGAGCGTCCCCGGCGTCCCCTCGGACACGACGTGCGGGCCTGCCGGCCAGGGCAGCGCGAAGCCGAAGAACGGCCCGATGGTCTGCGAAGGCGTCATCCGTACGCCCGTCCGCCGACGATGATGTCGAAGTGGAAGGCGAGCGCGAACGCCGGCACCGTCGCCGAAAGATCGAGCTGTCCGATCAGGCTGGCGCGCGCCCGCTCGTCGGCGAGCGCGCCGTAGATCGGGTCGTGCTCCAGCAGTGCATCGCCCGGGAAGTACATCTGGGTCACGACGCGCTCGACGAACGCGTTGCCGATCACCGAGAAGTGGATGTGCGCCGGCCGCCACGCGTTGGCGTGGTTTCCCCACGGGTACGCGCCTGGCTTGATGGTGAGGAAGTGATAGCGCCCCTGCTCGTTGGTGATGCAGGCGCCGGCGCCGGTGAAGTTCGGGTCCAGCGGAGCCGGATGCTGATCGACGGCGTGAGCGTAGCGGCCGGCGGCGTTGGCCTGCCAGACCTCGACCAGCGCGCCCGCGATCGGGCGGCCCGCGCCGTCGAGGATCTGCCCCTCGACGATGATGCGCTCGCCGATCGGCTCGCCGGCGTGCTGGCGCGTCAGGTCCGCCGCCTGCGCGCCGGTGCGGCCGCCGTCGAGCAGGGTCGCGGCGTTGAGCCGCGCGTGCTCGCCCGGGCCGTACGGAATGCGCACAGGCGGGCGGCTTGGCGCGCGCAGCACCGTCGAGCGATAGGGCGGGTGCAGGTGCGGCGGCTCCAGCGCCGGCGAGACGCGCCGCTCGGGCGAACCTACGTCCTGGGCCGGGGGCCGCGCCATGCCCCCAACCTTGTCACGCTCGCCGGGGTCGTTCAACCGAGGCCCGGCGAGCCCACCTCAATTGGTCAGCGTGTCGATTTCCAGGATTGTGGTTCCCGCATTCACAAAGGTCCCTCCATTGCTGGAGAATCCGGAGAAGAACTGCACTCCAAGTTGCACGACCTGCGACGGATCGAAGCCGGGGCTGGTGCCGCTGGTGAGGTCGAGCGTGATCGGCACCCACTCTCCGACGGGCAAGCTGCCGACGAACGGCGCGGCGGTGAAGGCGAAGGTCGCGCCGCTGCTCGCATGGAGCTGCAGTCCGCCGAACGTGCCCGACACCAGCTTGACCATCACGTGGAGTTGCTGGCCCGACAGATTCAGCCCGGGCTGCGAGACGCCGACGATCGCGTCGACGAACTGATCGAGCGCGGTGAACGGCGCCGTCACGCGCAGCGCGCCCGGCGTGGGGCTGCCGTCGCTGCCGTCGAACGAGACGCTCGGCGGCGCAACGCCCGGCCGCGCGAAGATGTTGGTCGGCGGCGGGTTGTCATAGCCGTTGAAGCCCCAGCCCTGGGTGCTGTGGTCGAACAGGAACTCGACGGCGCGCGCCGGTCCCGGCGACGGCAGCGGCGGCGACGCTGGCGGGTCCTGATAGGCGAGCAGCGCCGATCGAACCAACGTTCCCGTGGGCGAGGGCGTTCCCGCCCAGTCGTAGACGACGGCCGGGAAGGTGCAGCCGCCCGGATACCACGCCCAGGCGGTCCATCCGGCCAGGTGAGCGTCGGCGTAGTCGATCAGCTGGGTGTCGTAGTCGAACCGGCACTGGGAGTCGTTGAGCACGCCGAACTCGGTCGCCACGACCGGGTCGGTGCTGGTCAGGAAGCCGAACGCGCGATCCCAGTCCGACGGCGGTCGCAGGGTGCGATCGGGCGAGGTGTACGGGTGAGTCGCGTACACGATGTTGTAACCGCTGATGCGGTTCGCGGGCACCCCCGAGAGATCGTAGGCCCAGTCGAGCCCGCCGATCACCACCAGGTTCTGCGCGCCGGTTGCGCGCACGGCATCGTAGAGCGACTGCATGCCGACGGCTTGCCAGCCCTCGAACGTCGTCCCGCCGTTGCGCCACACGTCCCAGCTCACGTCGTGGGGCTCGTTGTAGAGCTCGAAGGCGACGCGCCCGTCGTTCTGGTAGCGCGCGGCGACCTGCGACCAGAAGGTCAGCGAGTTCGCGTCGGGCATCAGCTGCTGGCATCCGTTCGCGGGCGAGCAGCTCCCGAGCACGCCGCGATCCGACCAGTGCAGATCGAGGAACACGTCCATCCCCGCCATCTCGGCCCAGCGGATGGCGTCGTCGACCAGCGCCGGATAGTTGGGGTCCGAGAGCGCCGAGCCGGGCAGCCAGAAGTCCTGGTTGAGCGCGATGCGCACGACGTTGGCGTTCCACGCCGTCATCAACGCGAAGTCGCCGCGCGTGATGTTCACGCCGACGTTCGACCACTCCAGCGACGGCCGGTCGAGGCCGTGGAAGACGTGCAGGCGGCCGTCGCCGGTGCACACGGTGTTGCCGTTGACGTAGTAACCACCGGGCGCGACCGGCTGAGTCGGTGACGGCGCGCAGCCGGTCGCCACGGGCGGCGGTGGTGGCGCGACGACCAGGGTGGCGAAGGCGAAGATGTTGCCCACGTCTTCGAGAACGTAGGCGATGGGAGTCGGTCCGGCGGCTATGAGGAAGTTGGGGGTGAGGTTGATGGTTTGATGCACAGTCGCGCCCGTCGGCACCGGTATGACGCCGGCTGGAAAGTTCGAGTCCACGCCAAAGGGGATCACGCCAAAGACGAGATACGAGGCCGAGCCTGGACAGATCGGGTCGTTGTTGTTGGTGATCGCCAGATCGAACGTCGCCGGCGTTCCCGGGGGCGTCGCCGGGCTCGTCCCGGGCGTCAGCGTGAGGGTGGGCGTGTGGTGCACACACGCGATCACCGGGACCGTCTCCGGAGGAGCCGCGAGCGTGTTCAGCCAGACGCTGTCGATCATGCCGGAGAAGCGGCGGCCGTCGGCGTCGTTGCCGAGGAAGATCGGGCCCGCGCCCGGGGCGATCGTTCCGGCGCCTTGCGCGCGCGCGACGGCGGCGCCGTCGAGATAGAGCACCGCTTGCGCGCCATCGTAGGTGGCCGCGACGTGCGTGAATCGCCCGGCTTGCACCGGCGCCGCCACCGCGACCACGCGCCCATTGGTGAGCTTGAGAATGAACAGCAGCTGCTTACCGTCGAGCGCCAGCAGGAACGAGCTGGTGCCGTCGAGCCGCTTGCGCACCAGGCTCTGCACGCCCCCCAGACGGTCGGGGTTGATCCACGCTGCGACCGTCAGCCCCTGATTGAACAGAAAGTCCGGCTGGTCGGGCGCGTAGACCACGTCGTCGGCCTTGGCCAGGTGCACGGCCTCACCGACGCGACCGCTGACGCAGGTCACGCCGAGCGATCGAAAGGCCGGGTGGTGGACGAACGTCGAGCCCGCCGAGTCGGCGAGCTCCGACGATTGCGCGTTGCAGTCGTCGAAGGTCCAGAGCGCGAGCGGCTGGCTCGCGCAGTCGCTGCCGCACGTGCGGGGCGGCAGGGAAGGCGGCGACACCGGCGGAGCCACCGGTATCGCGCCCGGCGCCAGCTTCCCGACGTCGCCGTCCTCGAGATACGACGACCAGCTCGCCAGCACCTCGGAATCCGGTCCGCCGAGCGGGCGTCCGCGATCGCACGCCGTTGCTCCGCCCAGCGCCATCGAGCCCACCAAACCAACGACAAACCACAACCGATCGAATCGCTCGCGCATGAACTCCCCCTGTTCGTCCCACGCGATCGCGCGAACCGTCAGCGCGACGGCACCGCCCGATCAGCAAGAAGAGAACGGAGGGGGTCCCGGATCTTTCCTTTTTGCGGGTCTCGATTTGGCTACGGAAAGCTCTTGTCGAGGTCGCGCGCGATCTGCAGATAGAGGCCGCGCATGCGCTCGCCCAGCTTGGCCGGCAGCTCCGCCAGCCGCGGGCGCGGCGGAAACTTCGCGAAGTCGATGCCGAACCCGAGGTCGTTCGGCTCCCACCAGCCGACCTCGTTCAGATGGTCCGCGTCGATCACGGTCGCGACCGCGAACTCGTCGCGCCAGCGCGCCGAGGACACCGGCACCAGGCCGTCGTTCGCGCCCTCGTGATGCTGGACCACGTGCCACGACAGCTTGAGCGGCTCGAACACGTGAGGCAGTTGCTGTGCGCCGGCGTAGGCGCGAAACGCGACGCCGCAGCGGAGCTCGAACGACTCCGCCTGCGCGTTGAACGCCGCGCAGGACTTGGTCGTCAGATCGCGAAAGCCGTCGATCGCCGTGATCCCCAGCGTCGATAAGATGGCCAGCAGCAGCGTCTCGCTCGTGATGCCCCAGTCGGCGAACGACGTGCCCCAGTGCGGCGTGCCGATCGTGGTCAGCGAGGCGACGCGCTCGTGAATGCCGTCGGCGCGGCCGTCGAACAGCATGTGGCGCGCGTCGAGGCCGCCCATGCTGTGCGCGATGATGTGCACCTTGCGCGCGCCGGTGGCGGCCAGCACCTGCTCGACGTTGGCACGCAGCGCGCGCGAGCGGACGGCCACGCCCTCGGCCCACGGCACCGACGAGTGATAGGTCGGGAAGCCAGCGCCCTGCAGCGTGCTGCGGATGCGGCGGAAGTAGTGGGTGCGATCCTCGAACTGATCTTCGTCCTTGAGCAAGTCGCGGAGCAGCACGTCGAAACGAGCGATTCCGTGGGCGAGCACGATGGGATACGGCATGGGCAACCTCCGGATGGACGACCATCTGGGTAACGCTCGGGACGCCGGCTATTCCCATTTGGGCGGAAAGACCTCCGGCTTCGAGGCTCGGGCTTCGGCGTTCCGGAGGAGACTCTTCGGCCCGAGGCCCGAGGTCCGAGGCCTAGCGACCGGCGACGACAATGAGCGTGGCGTGCGCGGTGTCGCTGCCGCCGCGGCTGTCGCGCAGGACGAGCGCGAGCTCGACGGTGGTGGCGCCGGCCGGCGCGGTCCAGCCGGTCACGGTCGAGATCGCGGCGGGGTCGGTGAGCTCGGTCGCGGGCTGGTCGAGCACGCCGCCGGTCACGTACCACGACGCCGTCAGCGTCTCCGCCGTGGCGATGATCGTCCGCGACTGCCGATCGAACACCGGGAAGGTCTCGATGGCGCCGGGGAGCCAGCTCGCCTGGATCGCGACGCGCGCGCCGGCGGTGATCGCGCCCGGGTCGATCGGGCTGCCGTCGCCGGCGGCGAAGGTGAGCCCGACCAGCGACGGGTTCTGGTTGGCGTGGTACGCGGCCTGGAAGGCGCGCGCGTCGGCGAGCGACGCCTCGGGCAGGTCGCAGGTGACGCGTTCGAGCCCGATCGCGAGGGCGCTGCCCAGCGCCAGGGTCACCGGCTGGAAATAGCCGCCGGTCGCGTCGGCGTCGCGGGCGCGCGTCGTCGCCTGGCCGGGCTGCGGCTGTGGCACGTCGGGGCCGAACACGCGGCAAGCGTCGGCCGGGATCGCGATCGATACGGGATCGCCGACCGCGTCGGGCGGCGCGGCGGGCGCGAGGCAGTCGCTTGCGGCGACGCGGTTCTCCGACGGCGGCTTCGGCGTGTGGCAGAGCGTCCACGCCGTCGCCGCTGGATCGACGGCGGCGGTCGCGGGCGCGAGCGCGACGGCCTCGAGCACGACGCTGGCGCCGGGCGCGGCCTCGGGCGGGTCAGCTTTCCAGCCGACGATCGTCGGTCGCGTGATCAGCCACGGCCGGTCATCCAGGGGCGGCGAGCAGGCGATGCCCGCGATGACGGCGCTCGCGAGGCCGAGCCTGCCGAGCCCGCGCCGGCCGGTCACGACTCGATCCTCACGCCCAGCAGCACCAGCAACGGTGGCCCGGTCAGGTACGCCGCCGACGTGTAGTCGCGCGTGTAGACGATCTCCTCGGGGTTGCGGCGGCCGGTCAGGTTCTGCGCGTCGAGATACAGCGTGACGCCGACGGGGCCGGCGACCAGCCTGCGGTCGACGCGCGCATCGAGCTGAAAGAACGGCGGCAGGCGCACGCTGTTCTGCGCGCCCAGGAGGAAGATCGGTTGCGTCGTGCCGTCGCGCAGGTCGGTGAAGCTGCCGGTCACCGGCGTGCGCGGCATGCCGGTGGCGTAGCGCGCGCGCCCGCTGAACGTCCAGGCGGCGCGCTGGTGGCTGGCCACCGCGGTGAGCACGTGGGTCTGATCGAAATCGAGCAGACGCGTCGGGCCGCCGCCGCTCCAGCGCTCGCTGCGGCCGAGCGTGTAGGTGAACCAGCCCTGCGTGCCGCGCGCAAGCTCGCGGCGCAGCATCAGATCGAACCCGGCGCTGCGCCCGCGGCCGTCGGAGATCAGCGCCGCGGCCAGCGCCGGCGTCGCCAGCGGCGAGCGCACCGCCAGGTGGTCGAGGCGCCGGTAGAACACGTGGCCCTCGACGGTGGTGTGCGCCGCCAGCTTCGCCCAGAGCGAGAGCGTCGCGTGAACCGCGCGTCCCGGCACGAGCGCCGGCGAGCCGAACACCGCGCTCAGATCGGCGGCGTCGACTGGCTGGTGATAGACGCCGCCGGCCGCGGTCGCGATCACCGCCGGCGAGATCGCGTAGGCGATCGACAGGCGCGGATCGATCGCGCCGTCGAGGTGCGCGTAGCCGACGACCGGGGTGGCGCCGATCGGCGGCAGCTTGCGGCTGCCGTCGACGGGGAAGGCGTCGGCGCGTACGCCGGGCGTCACGCTCCAGGAGCCGTGCGTGAACGTCACGCTCGCGTACGGTGCGACGTCGCCGACGGTCGCCGACCAGCGGTCGGCGTTGACGTCGTCGCCCGGCGGCTGGCCGAAGACCACCCGATCGCCCTCGCGCGCCGGGATGGTCAGGCTGCCGGCCCGCCGCGCGTCCGAGGATTGCAGCCAGCCGTCGAGGCCCAGGCTCAGGCGCCACGCGGCGCCGAGCCGAGCGCGATAGCGTGCGCGCAGGCCGAGCTCGCGGCTGGAGATCGACTGCGACGCGGGCGCCGCGCCGAACTGCTGGTCGTCGCTGGTCCGGTCGCCGCCCGCGTAGAACGTCGCGCCGAGGCCGTCGTCGTCACCGCGCTCTTCATAGGTGATCGCCGCGCGCCACCAGTCGGCGCGCTGATCCTCGGTGCGCGACGGAAGCCCGGCGGCGCCGGCGGCGAGATCGCGGCGGATGCGATCGAACGACGCCAGCGCGAACGCGCGCAGCGTGGCGCCCGCGCCGAGCGGCAGCGCCGCTTCGAGCTGAGCGTCCGAGTAGCGCGGGATGGGAAACAGCGACTGCGCCGAGCTCGAATCCAGCGTCGAGGCCGGCAGCACGCGGCCGTAGGTCTGGTCGAGATAGCTCGTGCGCGCGGCGGCGGCGATGCGCAGGCGTCCGATGCCGCCGCGCCACGCGGCGCCGCCGTCGAGCAGGTTGGCGTCGAGCGCCACGTGCGATCCACTGGTGTCGAGCGGGCGCGGCTCGATGCGCACCAGGCCACCGAGCGCGCGGCCGTAGTCGGCGCCGTACGCGCCGGGAACGACGTCGATCCGTCCGATGAGCTCGGCGCCGACCGTCGAGCGGAAGCCACCGAAGTGAGTGAGCGCCGGGATCTCGACGCCGTCGAAGAGCACGCGCGACTCGGCGGGCGCGGCGCCCCACACGACGAGACCGGTCGCGCCGGGCGCGCTGCGCGCGACGCCCGGGAGATCCTGCGCCGCCAGCGCCGGATCGCCGCCGGTCCCCGGCAGGTGGCGCGCGGTCTCGGCGTCGACGGCGGTGCCGACCGGCTGTGGCGGCCCGCCCGGGACGCGCACGACCGTGGTGTACGACGGCGCGGGGGCGGGCGGCGGCGTGGGCGCGGCGGGTACGCTCGCAGCCGGTGCGGGCTCGGCGTCGGCGCGCCGCGCGAGCAACGAGATGACTGCGATCGCCGCCAGCGCGCGGCGGCTGGCGCGGTCACGACGCCGGCACATCGAACGCCAGCGCCTGGATGCCGCTGCCGGGCCCTTTCGAGAAGCGCGCGTCGCCGGGGAGGCTCTCGCCCGCCGCGGTGCCGATCGACGTGCCGTCGCGGATCACGCCGACGGTCCAGCGCGCGGCCGCCGCGCCGCACAGCGAGGCGGTGTCGACGCGCACCAGGTAGCTGCCGGCCGGCGGCGGCGATTGCCAGACGACGTTCTCCTGGCGCCGCCCGTCGATCACGCAGCCGGCGTTGGAGTCGAAGTCGAGGATGCCGCCCGACTGCCACGCCGACGCGTCGACCGGCGTTCCCGGCGGCGGCATGCGATACGAGTTGATGTTGCGCGCCCAGACCTCGACACCGCCGGGGATCACGACGTGCAGATCCAGGTCGGCCTCGGTGTCCCAGGTCAGGCTCACCACCAGCGTGCCGGTGGGAGGTGGCAGCGCGGCGCTGGCCAGGGGCACGGTCGCGGGCGCGCCGAAGCGCCCCTGCGTGTCGACGGCGCGCGCCACCAGCGTCAACGGCCCCAGCGCCAGCGCCGGCGAAAACGACAGCGTCGCCTGGAACGTCGGCAGCTCCGGCGCGTCGAGCGACGGCGGCCCGGCGACGACGATCCAGTAGCCGCGATCGCCGCGCAGGCCGAGCGCGACGGTGGTCGCGGTCGCGTCGAGCGTGCCGCTGAGCGGCTTTTCACGCTCGCCGGGCTGCACGGCGTTCAGGCTGTTGAAGACGCTCACCACCGCGGGTCCGTCGCCCGGCATCGCGGCGTCGAGATCGCCGGCGACGAACTGCGCACCCTCGACGCGAAGCTGCGCGTCGAGCCCGAGATCGGCATCGGCGGTCGAGCGGCATCCGATCGCGGTGGTCACCGCCACCGCCGCGGCGAGCGCCAGTTGCAGCGCCCGGCCCGCGCGCGATGTTGGCGCGGCACGCATCGTGGCGCGCATCGCACCTTGCGGCGCCGCCGTCACCACGCGAGCTGCCCGCGCACGAGCACGGTCTCCCCGCCCAGCGTCGTGGGTTGGCCCGCGGGGCTGCGCCCGAGAGGGTTGGTCAGGTGTTGATACTCGACGACGATGCGATCCAGCTCCGCCCAGCGCCAGGCCGCGGTCGCCGTCCAGGTCGCGTAGTGCGCGTCGACGGGAACCACCACCAGCGCGCGCTGCTCGGACGCGTCGGCGTCGGGATTGTAGCGATCGTAGCGGCCGCCGATCGCGAACCGCGGGCCCAGCTCCTGCACGAATCCCGCGACCCAGCCGCGCTCGCGCAGGTCGCGTCCGGTGGCGATGGGATCGGCGGGCAGCGAGGCCGCGGTCGAGGTTGGTCGCCCAGATCGCCTCGCCGACGAGCTCGAGCGCGCCCAGCGCGCGGCAACGTGATGCGCAGGCGCGCGTCGGCGCCGAGCGCGAAGCGGTGGAAGTCCTCCGACGGCGTCGCGGCCGATCCCGAGATCACCTGGATCTCGGAGAGCTGCACCAGGCCGTCTTCGTTCTGATCGCGCCAGACCAGCACGTCCTTGGTCTCGGGCGTGCCGCGGTGAAAGCCGGTCCCGGTCAGCCCCGAGACGCCGGCGGCGAACGCGACGCGCCCGCGCACGCCGCTGACGCCGAGGCGTCCCACGATGTCCTTGGCGTGGTTCGGGTCCTGGACCGGGAAGGCGCGGTCACCGAGCGGGTCGCCGTTGACGAGCGCGATCTGGACGTCGACGAAACGCCAGCCGCCGCGCAGGCGCACGCCGAGATCGAACACGCCGGGAAACAGGGCGCGGCTCACGCTGCTGCGCTCGAGAAAGAAGCGATCCTGGTCGCGCTGGTTGACCTCGTATCCCCAGGGCGTGCGCAGGAGCCCGATCGTCGCGTTGCCCCACGCGCGTCCCGACGGGTCGGGCGTGCGCGCACGCACCGTCACTTCCGCGTCGATCAAGCCGGCGGCGGGTCCGTTCACGGTGTTGGCGTCCAGCTCGAGGCTGCCCGACATGCGCGTGTGGTCGATGTCCAGGTGCACGCGCGCGCGCCGGATCAGATACCGCGTCTGGTTGAGCGGCGCGCCCGTCGACGGATCGACCTCGTCCTGCGAGGACGCGTCGTGAAGCACGCCGTCAGCCTGGATGTAGCCCGACAGGCGCACGGCGACCGGCAGCGGTGACGCCGGCAGCGGCGATGGGACCGCGGGCGTCGCCAGCACGGCGCCGAGCGGCGCCGGCAGCGGTGGCGGCGCCGCCGGACCGTCGCTCGCCGCCGCGGACGACGCCGCCAGCGTCGCGACCAGGCTGGCGGCGACGCCGGAAGCCGGCCAGCGCCGCATCAAGGCAGCGGGGGCAGCACGCCGCCGTTCTGCATCTGCAGCAACGGTTGCGGCCGCGCCGGCGCGACGACGCGCGTGGTGCAGGGATTGTTGATGATGGCGGCGTCGTTGGCGGGCGCGGTCGGGCAATCGACCAGCGGCGTGCGCCCGTCAGCGGCCTCGCAGAAGCCGTGGCGACACTGCTGCCCGGTGGCGCAGTTGGCGACGCTGGTGCAGGTCACGCAGCTCGATGGCGCCGTGCCGACCGCGGCCTCGTAGGCGCAGCCGCACGGGTCGGCCGACTGATAGGTCGTGAGTGGCCCGCCCTCGATGTTGCGCTCGACGTTCATCGCGCAGATCGGCACCAGCCCCTTGCCCGCGACCAGCGCCAGCGGATCCAGCCCGGTGGGCGGCGTCGCCGTCGGCGAGCCGGTCAGGATGTCGACCACGCGCGCGGCGCGCACGTCGGTCGGGATCCCGTTCGTGTCGGCGCCGATGAGATAGAAAACGTGCGACCAGCCCAGGTAGTGCCCGTCGCGCACGTTGCGCTTGTCGAACGCCGACGCCGAGGTGTCGGGCAGATAGCCGCCGGTCTGCGTGTAGCCCTGGAACGACAGCGAGCGGAGCGCGGCGCGGTTGCCGGTGCTGTCGTAGATCTCGGCGCCGAGAATGCCGATCGTCTTGTCGGGGGCGCTCGACGCCGCCACCATCGACGCGACGGCCGTCGATTGATCGATCGGTTGCCCTTTCCACTTCGCCGGCGGTACGCCGATCACCGCGCCCAGGCTGACCTGCGTCCCCTTGGTGGCGGGGCGCACGAAGTAGAACGTCGGGTCGAGCCACGGCGACACCATGCCGGCGGCGCCGAAGCCGAAGGTCAGGTAGGCCTCCTCGGCGCTGATCGCCGTGGCGGTGCTCGCCTTGGGGACCACGAGCACGAACGACTGGATCGGACCTTTGTACGCCTGGACGGTCGTGGGCGGCGGCGTGCCGATGCAGCTCGCGGGGAAGACGATGGGGATGCCGAGCTGCACCGGAACGCCCGCGGCGTCGGGCGTGCACGTCGGAACGGTGCCGGTGTTCGGATCCCAGGTCGCGTCGCTCGGGATGTACGACAGGTTCTGCTTGAGCGGCGTATTGTTGTAGACCGCGTCGATGATCGTGCACGAGCCGGTGGCGAACCAGACCAGCGTGGTCGGGGTCGTGCTGTCCTGGCGCAGCGCCTTGCCCAGCGTCTTGAGGATCGGCACCTGCGTGTCGCCCGACATGACGTAGAGCGGGTTGGTGAGCGTGGAGCAGGCGACCGCCGGAGGCGCGTCGGCGGAAGCGTCGGCCGCGCCATCGCTGGCCGTCGATGTGTCGGCGGTCGCGGCGTCGCCGCCGCCGGCGGGCGCATCGCTGCCGCCGTCCGGGACGGTGATGGGGGTCGGGCTGCCCGAGGAGGAGCTACAACCGAGCGGCGCGGCCAGCGCGGCGGCGGCCAGGCCGGTCACATACAGCCATTGTTCGCGACGGAATCGGGACAGAGATCGGCGGTGTGCTGGCGTCATGCGGGGCTCCCGGGCTCGTTATTGTGAGTCGTGGTTGAGAGCGCGCCGGTGTCGGCGATGAGCCGTCCGGCGTCGCGGGTCACGTGGCCGCCGAGAGCTTCCATCTCGCGGCGGAAGCTGCGCGCGCTCAGGAGATCGAGCAGACGCACGACGCGTGCGTCACCGGCGTGCTCCTTGGCGACGATCAGGTCGAAGCGCTCCTCGACGAGGGGGATGAAGGTGAGATCGTGGGCGCGCGCCGCTTCGGGTAGCGCGACGCCCGCGTCGGCGAGGCCGAGGGCGACCAGCCGGGCGACGTCCATGTGGCCGCGCGCCACCAGCGGCGCCGGCAACGCGGCCACGTGCAAACCTTCCCGGCGCAGCAGCCGTTCGATCAGATCCTGCGCGGCGGCGCCGCGCGGGCGCGGGACGAAGCGCACGTCGGCGCGCGCGAGATCGCGCACGCCGCGGATGCGCCGCGGATTGCCGGGCGCGACGACCAGTCCGGCCTGCCAGCGCGCGAGATTGAAGATCAGCATCGATCGTCCCGGCAGCCGGCGCTGAACGAAGGGGACGTTGAACTCGCGCGCGTCCTCGTCGTAAAGGTGCGCGCCCGCGACGTGAACCTGGCCGCGCGCCAGCAGCTCCAGCGCGGCGCTGCTCGAACGGTCGAGCCAGACCACGCGATCACCGGCGCGCGCGGCGGTGGCGCGCGCCGCGAGGAGCCCGCCCGCCGGCGCGCAACCGGCGCACAGCAAGGTGTCGCGCGCGCCGTCGAGATCCGCGAAGGGCGTCACGCGCGCGCCGCGGCCGCCGCGCGCAGCGCCACCGGAGAGCGCGCCGTCGGCCGGCGTGAGCAGCGCGCTCGGATCGCTCGTGGTCAGGCGGTGCGCGACCCAGCGGCCATCGATCGATGCCATGACCACGCGCGCGTCGCGCGGCGCGGGTCCCCCGGTCGCGCCGGACGGGGGTCGCTGCTGGCGAGCGTCGACCTCGTCGTCCGCGAGCTCCACACGCACGGGTGCGTGCCGCTCATCGATCCAGAACAGGTCTTCGACACGGCACCCGAGCTCGCGAGCCAGGCGCAGCGCCAGCGCCGCCGACGGTACGCTGTGGCCTGCCTCGAGCGCGCTCAAGCTCTGACGGCTCACACCGGCGCGCGTGGCGAGCTCTTGCTGGCGCAGCCCAGCCGCGGCGCGCCTTCGCCCCACGCAATTTCCGATGGCCGCCATGCGCTCGCGTCTTGTCGCGCAAACCCGACAGGGTGTCAAGGCAACCGTACAGCCGGTGCGAGCGCGCCGTCAGGTTAGACTACCGTCGATGAAACGCGCGGAGAATCGAATACGCAGCCGTCGCGGCGCGCGCGGCGGTCACCGCGACCATGGCGATCACGGCGAGGCGCCCGCGTGGACCTGAAGGTGATCGCGCTCATGGCGGGCGTCGCGGCGGCGATCGCCGTCGGCGTCCGCGCGGCGGGCGCCGACCCGGGTGACGATCGCGCGCCCGCGCCCGAAGCCGCCGCCGCGGCCGACGACGGACCGGTGCTGGTGCCCGCCCCGTCGGAGAAGGCGCTGCGCTACTACCGCGGCGGCAACGTCATCTGGATCGTCGAGCAGCTCCTGGGGCTGGCGCTACCGGCGCTCTTCCTCGTGAGCGGGTTCTCGGCGCAGCTGCGGACGCTGGCGTCGTCGCTGGCGCGCGGGCGCTTCTACCCGACGCTGCTCATCTATCTCGTCGCCTTCTCGCTGCTGATGTCGCTGATCCAGCTGCCGCTCTCGTACTACGTCGGCTATGCGCGCGAGCACGCCTTCGGCCTGTCGACGCAGCACCTGTCGAAGTGGATCGGCGACCAGCTCAAGGGTGCGCTCGTGGGCCTGGTCATCGGCGCGCTGATCCTCTGGCTGCCCTACGTCCTGCTCGCGCGCAGCCCCGCGTACTGGTGGCTGTGGACCGGCGGGCTGTCGCTGCCCCTCATCGTGATCATGTTCCTGGTGACGCCGGTCTGGATCGCGCCGCTGTTCAACAAGTTCGGCGCCATGCAAGACAAGGCCCTGGAAGCCGACGTGCTCGCGACCGCGTCGCACGCGGGCGTCGAGGGTGCGCGCGTCTATCAGGTCGACAAGAGCGTCGACACCGAGAAGGTCAACGCCTACGTCACCGGCGTCGGCAACACCAAGCGCATCGTGCTGTGGGACACACTGCTCGCGCGCCTGTCGCCGCGCCAGATCCGCTTCGTCGTCGGTCACGAGCTAGGCCACTACGTGCTCGGCCACGTCGTCATCAGCATCTTCGTCTCGTGGGCGCTGATCTTGGTCGGCCTCTACGGCGCGCACCGCACCGCCGACCTGCTGCTCTCTCGGTTCGGCGATCGCTTCGGATTCACGCAGCTCTCCGACGTGGCCTCGCTGCCGCTGCTCATGCTGCTGCTGTCGGTGTTCTCGTTGCTCATCGGTCCGGCGACGCTGGCCCTGTCGCGCCATCACGAGCACGAGGCGGACCGCTTCGCGCTCGAGCTGACCCACGACAACCACGGCGGCGCCAGCGCATTCGTGGCGCTGCAGCGCCAGAACCTGGCGGTGCCGCGGCCCGGCTGGCTGTTCAAGCTCTTCCGCGCCAGCCATCCGCCCATCGGCGAACGCGTCGATTTCATGAACGCGTATCGTCCCTGGGCGCGCGGGGAGGCGGAACGATACGCGGATCGCTTCCGTCGCTGAGGCGACGGTGCCCCGGTAGGGGTTTGACAGCATCCGTACCGCAACCTTACGATTGAGCCGGGAAACTCATGAGCCGGCCGAGCATTCTTCTGGTGGACGACGTCGAGGCGAACCTGGTGGCGCTCGAGGCGCTCCTCGGCGACGTCGACTGCGATCTGGTGCGCGCCAAGTCGGGGAACGAAGGTTTGCGCCAGCTCCTGAAGCGCGAGTTCGCGGTCATGCTGCTCGACGTGCAGATGCCGAACATGGACGGCTACGAGATGGCGCACTACGCGCGCGAGAACCCGGAGACGCGCCAGGTTCCCATCATCTTCCTCACCGCGATGAACCAGACCGAGGATAATTTGCTCCAGGGCTACGGGTCGGGCGCCGTCGACATCCTCTACAAGCCGTTCAGCCCGATGATCCTGCGCAGCAAGGTCCGCGTGTTCCTGGACCTCTACAACACACGCCGCAAGCTGGCGGATGGCCTGGCCGCGCACCAGAAGACGCTGGTCGAGCTCAAGGCGTCGCGTGACGAGCTGGAGCGGCGGCACCAGGCGCTGGAGCAGGCGCAGCGTGATCACCGCGAGCTGACCGAGTTCATCGTGCACGACCTCAAGAACCCGCTCTCGATCGCGTACGCCGGGCTCGACTGGGCCAGCGAGCAGATCCCCGTGTCACAGGGTGATCTCGGCCAGGCGATCGCCGACTCGCGGGAGGCGACGATGCGGCTGCGTTCCATGATCGAGGATCTCTTGACGATCTCGCGCATGGAGCAGGCGGATTTTCCTTTGCAGCGCGAGTTGCTGGGCGTGACGCGCTTCCTGCGATCGGTGGTGCAGGGCTACGCGGCGCGTGCGCAACAGAACAACATCGTCCTCGTGGCCCCTCCCTCCGACGAGGCGGTCGAGGTGGTGGCGGATCAGCGGCTCCTTCGTCGCGTCGTCGAGAACATCCTCGACAACGCCTTTCGCTACACGCCCGCCAAGGGGCGCATCGCGGTCAGCGTGCGCCCGAGCGCGGGCGTCGAGATCAACGTCTCCAATGACGGTCCGGTCATCCCGGCGCCGGAGCGGCATCGGATCTTCGAGAAGTTCAAGCGCGGCTCGGGCGAGCGGGTCGTCGCCGGCAACGCGGGGCTCGGCCTCTATTTCTGCAAGCGCGCCGTCGAGGCGCACGGTGGCGAGATCGACGTCGTGTCGACGCAGGACTGGGCGACGTCGTTTCGAATCAGCCTTCCGGCAACGCTGGCGCGCTGACGCGCGGGCCTTGCGCTGGAAGGTCGTCGTGCGCGGTCCGCGGGCGCCGTCGGTGAGGGGGTGGCAGCCGGAGAACCACGCGTGACGCGGTTGCGCGTGTCGGGATGGGGCCGTACTCTGATAGACGTGCGGGGTTGGTTTAGTGCCGCGGGGCGTCGGCCGTCGTGGCAGAGGTATGGCGGTGGCGCTGCGCTGATTCTGGCCGTTGTCGCCGGACGACTGGCCATGGATCCGTGGTGGGGGCGCCAGCAGAACCGTCACCTCTTCTTCCTACCCGCGGTGATGCTGACGGCGTGGCTCTTCGGCTTCGGTCCGGGAATGGTCGCCACGATCATCAGCGTCGCGGCGCTCGCCTGCTTCTGGAGCGGCGCCGGCGCCGGGCGCGTGCCGTTCGAGTTGCTGTCGTTCTTTCTGGTGAGCGGCGCGGTGTGCCTGCTGGTCCGCTCGCTGCAGCGGGCCCGCGACCGCGCCGACGCGGCCCGCGTGTCGCGCGAGCAGGTGCTCACCGTCGTCGCTCACGATCTGCGCGCGCCGCTGGCGACGATCATGGTGTCGGCGTCGTCCCTGTCGCGCGACACGTCCGACCCGGCGGTGGTGCGCAACCGCGTGAAGACCATCGACCGCGCCGTCGTGCGCATGGACAGCCTGATCCGCGACATCGTCGACGCCGCGGGCGTCGAGCGCGGCGAGCTGCCGATGACGATCAAGCCCGAGCGGGTCGACACGCTGGTGCAGGAGGCGATCGATCTGCACGCGCCGCTGGCGGAGGAGGCGGGCGTGAGCCTCGAGGCCAAGGCGACGCGCCACGACCTGATGATGGCCTGCGATCGCCAGCGCATCCTGCAGGTGCTGGGCAACCTGATCGCCAACGCGCTCAAGTTCACACCGTCGGGTGGACGCATCACGGTGAGCGCCGAGGAGCGCGAGAACGGCGTGGCCTTCACCGTCGAGGACACCGGCTCCGGCATCGCGCCCGAACACATCGGCCACCTCTTCGATCGGTACTGGAGCGGCGACTCGCGCGGCATCGGGCTCGGGCTCTACATCGCGCGCAGCATCGTGCGCGGTCACGGCGGCGACATCGGTGTGCGCAGCACCCTGGGCCTTGGTTCGTCGTTCTTCTTCTCGGTGCCGCGCTCGCCGGCGCCCGCGCCGGCGGCCGGCGCCGCCATCAGCCTGCGTCATTTGCTGGAACGATAGTCGTCCCGAGCCGGCGCGCCCGCGACGCCGTCACCGACGGGCGAGTGCGCCTGATCATTGTCGTTGCGCGATCTTCGCTATAGCCTTCACTCGTGAAGGTCGCGCACGTTCGAGCGTGGTCGCGCCCGGTCCGCGGTTTCTGCGTGCTGGCGCTGGGTCTCTGGGCTGGTGATACCGCGCGCGCGCAGAATGCCCCCGTGTCCGGCGCGTCGGCCAGCGTGGTCGTCAACGAGTGCGCCAGCGGTCCCACCGGCTGGATCGAGCTCCTCAATCGCAGCAGCGAGCGCGTCGATCTCGCGAAGGACCCCGAAGCCTGCTGGTTCATCGACGACGCCGCGGGTGGCGGCGGCGCCAAGCTGGTCAGCGACGTCAACGTGAACCACGCGCCCGGCTCCACGTCGTGCGGCGCGCTGGAACGCACGCCGACCTGCGCGGCGATCGCGCCGGGCGAGGCGGTCTGGATCCGGTACCCGTTCGTCAACGCGACCACGCCCGACGCCTGCCGCTTGCTCAGCACGCCGCGCGTGTCGGGCGTCTGCGGCGCGCTGCTGCGCGATTCGGGCACCGGCGTGGCGACGCACGCGACCGCCGCGGGGCAATGCTTCGGCCGCCAGCCTGACGGCGCCGGCTGGTCGACGGGGCCGATCGCCTGCACGCCGGCCGCCTCCAACGGAAAATGCGTCGCGGGCAACGCCTGCGACGACGGCAACCCGTGCACGCGCGGCGAGGTCTTCTCGCAGACCTGTCAGTGCGGCGGCGGCACGCCCCTCAACGGCGCGCCCTGCGGCTCCGGCAAGGTCTGCCAGTTCGGCGCGTGCACGGCGGCGCAGACGGGCACCGGCTCGGTGATCTTGGGTCAGGGATCGGGCGGCCTCCTGCTGATCGGCACGCTGGTGACGCCCGACGAGGTGGTCGACGGCGAGATCCTGATCGTCGGCGACGAGATCCGGTGCGTCGCGCCCTCGTGCCAGGGCGACCCCGCCGTGGCGACCGCGTCGATCGTGCAGACCAACGGCATCATTTTTCCCGGCTTGATCGACGCGCGCAATCACGTGCAGTACGACATCTTCGACGAGACCGACTGGGCGCCCGAGGCCAACGACCACTTCACCAATCACTATCAGTGGGCCGACACCAAGCGCTTTCGCGCGGTCGACGCGGCCAAGCAATACTTGAACGGCGAATCCAAGGGCGCGCACGTCAACATCGGCTGCGACCTGGTCAAGTTCGGCGAGCTCAAGGGGCTGATCGCGGGCACGACGTCGATCGTCGGCCAGGCGTTCCCCGAGGATCAGAAGTGCTACGCGTCGCTGGCGCGCACGATCGACCAGAAGCCGAACGGCTTGCCGGCCGACAAGATCCAGACCGCGGACATCTTCCCCAAGACGGCGGAGGCCGACCGCGTGTGCGCCAATCAGGCCAGCGGCAAGACCGACGCCTATCTGGTGCAGATCGGTGACGGCACCGACGACATCGCGCGCAAGGAGTTCCAGCGCCTGTCCGACGCGACCAGCAGCCGCGGCTGCCTGCTGTCGCCGCGGACGACGATCGTCAACGGCGCCGCGCTGCAGGACCGCGAGCTGACCGAGATGGTGGCGCACGGGATGAACCTGATCTGGCTGCCGCGGTCGAACGTGTCGCTGTACGGGCACGGCGTCGACCTGTCCAAGACCGCCGACATCCCGGCGGCGATCGAGAAGGGGATCACGGTCGCGATCGGCACCGACTGGTCGCTCACCGGGTCGCAGAACCTGCTCGACGAGCTGCGCTTCGCCGACCAGGTCGACAACACGCAGTGGGGTGACGTGCTCACGCCGCGCACGCTGGTGCAGATGGCGACGAAGAACGCCGCCAAGGTGATCGGCCTCGCGACCGCGCTCGGCGAGCTCTCGTACGGACACAAGGCCGATCTGGTGGTCATCGGCGGCGATCGCGCGCGGCCCTACGACGCGATCCTCGCGGCGGCGCCCAAGGACGTGCGCCTGGTGGTCGTGGGCGGCAAGATCCTCTACGGCGACATGGCGCTCAAGCCGCTGGCGCAGTCGACGCCGGCGTGCGATTCGCTGGACATCTGCGGCGTCAACAAGTTCGCCTGCGTCGCGCAGCCGGGCGCGGCGTCGTCGGATCTGCTCAACGAGCGCTACGACGACCTGCGCGGCAAGATCGTGTCGGAGCTGCACAAGTACGACGACAAGAAGCTCAGCGACGAGTTCTCGCCCACGACCGAGCTCGTCAGGTGCGCGCCGGCTCCGGATTCGGGGCGGTAGCTCAGCAGTCGATCGCGGTCATTTGGTCGACGCCAGCGCGCGCTCGATCGCCGCCGCCAGGTCGCTGGCGCCGTAGGGCTTGGCCAGGAAGCCCTGGAACTCGCCGCGGGAGAGCTTTCGCTCGACCGAGACGTCGAGGTAGCCCGACGACACGATGACCGGCACGCGCGAGCCGGACGCGCGCAGGCGCTGCAGCACCTCGGCGCCGTCGATGTCGGGCATCGTCATGTCGAGGATGATCACGTCGGGGCGCACCTCGTCGACGGTCGCCAGCGCGCTGCGGCCGTCGACCGCCTCGGCGACGGTGTAGCCGCGCAGCTCCAGCGTGCGGCGCAGCTGCGTGCGCACCAGCGGCTCGTCGTCGACGATCAGCACCTTGCATGTTCGGCTCGGGCGCGTGGCCGGAGGGCGCTCGCTGGCCGCCGGTTCGCCGCCGCTCGCCGGCAGCAGCACGGAGAAGCAGCTCCCGCGCCCGACCTCGCTCTCGACCAGCACCGCGCCGCCGTGCGCCGACACGATGCCCAGGCAGGCCGCGAGGCCCAGACCGTGGCCGCGCTCCTTGGTCGAGAAGAACGGCTCGAACACGCGCCCGCGCGTCGCTTCGTCCATGCCGCAGCCGGTGTCGCGGACCTCGATGAGCACCCACTCGCCGGGCCGCACCGTGGCGCCGAGCGCGCTCTCCCAGCGCGCGTCCGGCTCGGCGACCCGGCGCGCCAGCACGCGGATGATCCCCGCCCCATCGCCGAGCGAGTCCGACGCGTTGGTGAGCAGGTTCATCAGCACCTGCGTCAGCGTCGCGCGATCGCCGAGCACGACGCTGCGCGCGTCGACCGCCAGCTCGAGCTGCGCCTTCTTCGACAGCGTGGCGTCGAGCAGCGTGCGCAGCTCGCCCACGAGCTCACCGATGTCGACCGGCTCGCGGCGCCCGAGATCGCGCTGGCCCGCGTAGGCCAGCATCTGGCGCGTCAGCGCGGCGGCGCGCTGCGCGGCGATGACGATCGCCTCGGCGATCTCGCGCTCCTCGTGCCCGACCACCATCTCGCGCAGCAGGTCGGCGTTGCCGAGCACGCCGGCCAGCAGGTTGTTGAAGTCGTGCGCGATACCGCCCGCGAGCACGCCCAGGCTGTCGAGCCGCTGCGCGCGCTGCAGCTGCTGCTCGAGACCGCGCCGCTCGGTCTCGAGACGCTGCGCCGGCCGCAGGTCGCGCAGGCCGGCGACGCGCACCGGTTGGCCGTCGAGCGTCGTCGACGCCACCACGCACAGCACGGGCACGATGTCGCCGCTGACGTGCATCGCGACCGCCTCGTACGGCCCGACGTGACCGCCCTCGATGTGCTGGCGCACGCGCGGTTGCGCCGACGGCGCCGTGAACTGCAGCACGGGACGCCCGATCATCTGCTCGCTGGTGACGCCGAGGATCGGCTCGGGATCGCCGTCGACGTCGACGATGACGCCGTCGCGGCTGAAGACGCTGAAGTCGAACGCCGAGCGCGCCAGGTCGCGGAAGCGCTGCTCGCTCTCGCGCAGCAGCGCGTGCGTGCGCTCGCGTTCGGTGACGTCGCGGAACGCGGCGACACGCACCGGACGGTCGCCGATGTGACCTTGCTTGGCCTGCAGCTCGGCGCGGAAGCGTGAGCCGTCCTTGCGGATGGCGGTGATCACGTAGGCGCCCTCGTACTGGCTGGCGATGCGCTCGATCACCGCCGGCAGGTCCTCGGGCGCGACGGAGCGGCGCAGCGGCGCCGGACCGAGCATCTCCTCGCGCGTGTAGCCGACCATCTCGCAGAGGCGCTGATTGACGTCGATCACCACGCCGTCGACGTGCACCATGACCCCTTCGAACGAGGCCGACGACAGCATCTCCAGGCGTTCGCGCACGCGCGCTTGCTCCTCGCGGATCTCATCGAGCAGCGCGCGCGCCTGGCTGCGCGCCTGCTCGGGGTCCCCGAGCTCGAGGGCACGGCTGAGGCGCGTGTACCACTCGGGTGGGGGTTGAGATGGCACGGGACGGCCATGGTAACGCGCTTTTCAAGGACGGAGCGGCCCGGGGTGGCGGGGGACTAAAAAGCGGGCCCTGTCGGCTAGCCGCAATGCCGTTCACTGAAGCGCCAGGACGCCAGGAACGCCAAGTCCGGACTCTCAATAATCCGGATCCTGGCGTTCCCCGCGTCCTGGCGTTTTTATCTGACCGGCATTGCGGCTAGCCGGGGAACGTCGTGCGCGCCGGCGGGCGATCGATCGCGCCACGTGCAATGGCGCGGGAGCACGATCGCGTCTCCGATGCGAAACGGGCTGCGCGTTGTCTCGCAGAAGGCGCTGTTCTCGTCGGTCGCGGGCAGCGTGCATCGCACGCAGAGCTCGCTCATACGCGTTCGCGTCTCGAGTCTGCGCCGCACGCGATTCGCCGAGTCGAGCTGAACGCGCGCTCGACAGCGTGTTCTGGTTCACCCAAATCTGATCGAGTGCCGGACCGGCGGGCGGCACGCATCATGCTTCGAGGAAGTGAACGCCCGCCGGCCGGGGATCTATGCACGCGGCGCGCCCAGACTTTTGCGCGACTCGAAGATCGGTGCGTGATGATCTGCCCGACCCTTGCTAAGCTTCGCATCAGCGCTGCCGAGAGAGCGTTTCCGACGGCATGGTCGACTCCTCACCAACGATCGAGGGAGCCGACGCTTGTGGCCTGTGCCAAAGTCCGCTCCGCGAGGGGCGGTTCGTACGCGCCGAAGCGTCGTCTTTCTATGTTCTGTGTTCCCGGGAGTGTTCCCAGGCGGTCGCGCGCGCGCATCGTCGGGAGCGCTGGGCGGAGCGCCGGCTCTCGGTGCGGCGGCTGACGATCGGCATCATTTTCGCAGGCGCCTACCTGGCGCCCCACCAGGGGCCGCCGCGCGCCGCGAAGCCCCGCCAGCTTTCGCGCGTCGCCGCCGCGGCGGTGGTCGCGGACGGCGGCGCCGGCAGCTCCGCCGGTGCCGCGCCGCTGCCCGAGGGTTGGCTCGGTCCCGACTGGGAGAGCGATGCGAGCGCGCTCGCGGCACTGGGCCGCGACACCTGGATTCACCCACTCGCCGGGCCGTTTCGCCGCATGCCGATCCGCGATTCGCGCGTGTTCGGCGCCGCGCGCCCCGGCGATCGCCCCGCCGAGTGCCGCAACGGCCACTGCGGTGTCGACCTGGGCGGAGAGATCTGGGGCGAACACGTGCACGCCGTTCACGACGGCGTCGTCGACTGGGTCAAGCGCGGCGTGAACCCCGATCGCGGCGGTCAGTTCGTGCGCCTCTCGCATCGCGGTGGCACGGTGTTCACGCAGTACTTTCACCTGGCCGCGATCCCGCGCGGCCTCGAACGCGGCTCGGTCGTGAAGAGCGGCGACGTCATCGGCCTGGTCGGTGACACCGGCGTGAAGGAGTCGGGGCCTCACCTGCACTTCACGATCGCGGTGCGGCCGGGCAAGGACTGGCCCGAGCGCTACATCGACCCCGAGCCGCTGATCGCGCTCTGGCCGCTGCGCGTGCCCGTCGACGGCAGCGAGGTCGGGTTGGTCAACACCGTCGCGCCCGTGGGCGCGCCGCTGGGATCGGCGCCGCTCGGCGCGGGGCACAAGCGCAAGCTGGCGAAGGCGGAACGCGGCGGCGGCAAGGGCGGCAAGACGCACGCGGCGGAGTCGGACGGCGAAGACAAGGAGAGCGCGGCGCCGCCGTCCGCCGGAGAAGGCGAATCCGAGTCGGGCGAACCCTCGAGCGACGAGTGACCGGGGCGAGATCAAACGTGAGCACGTCGTGAGAAAGACCAGACCCGCCATCGGCTGCGCGACCTGCGGCCACGTCTTCGAGGACGGGAAGGAACGGCTGGTGCTCGCGCGCGGCTGGGGCACGCACGATCTCTTCTGCTCGGAGGCCTGCCTGCGCCGCGCGGTGCGAAAGCTGCACAAGGTGCACGCGGCCACCCAGACGCGCTGGCTGCTGCGCGTGGCGCTGGCGGTGCTGGCGATCGCGGGCGGGAAGACGCTGTGGCAGCTCTACCAGCGCTGGCAGCCGCAGACGATCACGTTCGAGCCGTCGCCGGAGCCGCTGCGCCCGACCGCGCCGCCGATACGCTCGATGTCGGGGCCCGCGTTCGGACCGCTCTGGCCGCCGTCCGACGAGGAGTGGATCGCGCTCTTCGGGCGCGCGGCGTGGGTCTACCCGCTGCCCGGGCCGGTGCGACGTACGCCGGTGATCGACCGCCGGATCTTCGGACCGGCGCCGCCGCGCGAGCACCCCGCCGCTTGCCGGCCGTCCGGTCATTGTGGCGTGGATATCGGTGGTGAGCTCTGGGGCGAGCACGTCTACGCCGCGCAGGACGGCGTGGTCGATCGCGTCCAGCGCGATGGCTCCGACGATCCGGGCGGCGCCTACGTGCGGCTCGCGCACTTCGGCGGCTACGTGTTCACGCAGTACTTTCACCTCGCGGCCGTTCCCCTCAGGCTGACGCGCGGATCGGTGGTCAAGGCCGGCGACGTGATCGGCCTCGCCGGTGATACCGGGAGCGGCCGGCAGACACGGCACGTGACGTTCACGCTGTCGGTCATGCCGTCGCACCAGTTCTCGGAGATCTACTGGGACCCGGCGCCGTGGATGGCCGACTGGCCGCTGCACGTGCCCGCGCACGGCACGGTCGCCGGTCTCGCGCCGGAGCGCAAAGCCGAAGTGCACGCTGGTGTTCGCCGGCACGGCGAGCCGCGCCCGCCGCTGTCCGGCCGCTGAGGCGCGGGCGTCGCCGTGCCCGCGAGTGCGTGTTCGCACACATCGTTGGCGCCGCGCCGTCATCGCCCGTCATGGCCCGACTTGGTGCGGCCTTGGGCGCCGGCCATCAAGTCTTCGAGCGATCATCCGATCGCATTCACGGGAACCCTCGGAGGGCTCCGAACCCTCCCACGATGGACTTCTTCGGCGAGCCGAGCTCCGTCCACGCGATATCAGCCCTCCCGCGCACCATGTTTGTACGCCGCCACCCACCCCGGTACCTCCGCTCACTCGCCCTGGCAGGGATTGCCTCGGTCCTGCTGGCGGGCGGAGGGGGCGGCGCACCCGCGCGAGCGGCCCCGGCGGCGCGCAAGAACGTCCTGATCCTCAACTCGTACGAGCCGACCTACCGCTGGACCGCCAACATCGTGCGCGGCGCGCAGGCGGTCTTCGAGGCGCGGGACGACGTCGAGCTCTTCATCGAATACATGGATTCGAAGAAGGCGTTCACGCCCGAATACGCGCGCCTGCTGTCCGAGATCTACGCGCGCAAGTACCACAACCTGCGCTTCGACCTCATCGTGTCGTCGGACGATGACGCGCTCGACTTCCTCAAGGCCTATCGCGACCAGCTCTTCCCCGGCGTGCCGGTGGTGTTCTGCGGGGTCAACGGGTTCCGCGACGGGCGCATCGCCGGTTTCTCCAACGTCACCGGCGTCAACGAAGAGGGTGACCTCGACAAGAACATCGACTGGATCGCTCACCTGCGCCCGGCGACGCGAGAGCTGGTGTTCGTGTTCGATCAGAGCGCGACCAGCGCCGGCTACATTCACCGCCTGGAGGACGTCGAGGCGCGCTGGCGCAGCCGCTTCACGTTCCGCGTGATCTCCAACGTCACCGTCGCCGAGCTGCAGGCGCGGCTACGCGCGCTGCACGACGACGCGGTGGTGTTCTGGGGCATGTTCATGCGCGATCGCGCCGGCACGCCGCTGTCGATGGGCGAGTCGCACCGGATCATCCTCGACGCCGCGCCCGTGCCGCTGTTCGGCTTGACCGACACGTCGGTCAGCCACGGCGCCGCCGGCGGCTATGTCGTGAGCGGCACCAGCCAGGGCGAGACGGCGGCGCGCATGGGCCTGCGCATCCTCGACGGCGCGCGCGCCGCCGACGTGCCGATCGTGCGCGACAGCCCCAACGTCTACATGCTGAGCTACCCGGCGTTCGTGCGCTGGCACCTCGACGTGGAGCATCCGCCGCCGGGCGCGGTCGTGGTCGATCGCCCGTTCTCGTTCTACGAGCGCTACCGCACCTACGTCTGGGCGGCGCTCGGTGGCATGGGTGGCGAGTCGCTGGTGATCCTGGCGCTCATCGCGGCCATCCGCACGCTGACGCGCAAGAGCCGCGCGCGCCTGCGCGAGAGCGAGGATCGCTACCGCTCGATCGTCGAGGACGGCTCGCAGCTCATCTGCCGCTTCGACGGCGCCGGCCGCATCGTGTTCGCCAACGGCGCGCTCGCGCGCCTCTGCGGCACCACCGCACCAGAGCTCGTGGGGCGCTCGGTCTGGGCGCTGTCGGGGAGCGACACCGGTGGCGCCGAGCGCGCCCGCGTCGACGCGCTGACGCCGGAGGCGCCGACTGCCGAGCGCGAGCAGGCGATCGTCACCGGCGCCGGCGAGCGGCGCTGGGTGCTCTGGACCTATCGCGCGCTGTTCTCGCCGGCGGGCGCGCGCGTCGAGGTGCAGGCCGTCGGCCAGGATATCACCGCGCGCCGCGACGCCGAGCTGGCGCTGCACGGGGCGTTACGCCGCGTCGAGGAGGGCAATGTCGAGCTCGGCTACGCCAACCAAAATCTTCAGGGCGTGCTCGACAGCATGAAGGAGGGGCTGGTGGTCTGCGATCGCCAGGGCCGCCTGACCCGGGTCCACTCGCGCACGGCGGCGGAGTGGTTCGGAGCCCCGGCGGCGGGCGGCGAGCTGGCCGACTATCTCTTCGGCCAAGACAGCCCTGACAAGCTCTGGTTCCGCGCGGCGCTGGAACAGGTGACCGACGAGATGCTGCCGTTCGACGTCGCCGTGGCGCAGCTGCCGGCCCGGTTCACGCGCGGCGGGCAGACCTACAGCCTGACCTGTCATCAAGTGTTGCGCGACGGCGCGTTCGCCGAGCTGGTGTTCACCCTCGCCGACGTGACCCAGCAGCTGGAGCAGGATCGCCTGCAGCAGCTCCACCGCGAGCTGCCGCTCATCGTGCGGCACCTGCTGCGCGACCGCGACGGGTTCCAGGCGTTCGTCGAGGAGACCGAGCAGATGCTGGCGCGCCTCGGCGTGTCGAGCGACGGCGCCGAGTGGCGTCGCCTGCTGCACACGCTCAAGGGCAGCGCCGCGGCCTACGGCTTCGAGCTCTTCGCGACCCAGTGTCACGATCTCGAAGACCTGCTCGAGTCCGAGGGCGGCGACCTGACGTCGCCGCGCGTCGCCACGGGCGTGGAGGCGCTGGCGCGCGACTGGAACGTGATGCTTGGCAGCTTCAGCGTGTTCCTGGGAGGGGAGGCGCAGGCGTCGATCCGGCTCGAGGAGAGCGAGCACGTCGAGTTCCTGCAGCGGCTCGAGTCGCGCGAGGACCACGCCGAGCTGCTGCGCCTGGCGCGCGGCTGGAGCGAACCGCCGATGGCGCAGGCGCTGGCGATCTACGCGCGCACCATCCGCCAGCTCGGCGCGCGCCTCAACAAGGAGGTCGAGCCGCGCATCGTCGATCACCGGCTGCGCTTACCGGGCGCCGAGATGCGTTCGTTCCTGGGCGTGCTCGTGCACGTCGTGCGCAACTCCGTCGATCACGGCATCGAGCCGGCGGACGAGCGTGTGCGCGCCGGCAAGCCGCGCGCCGGCCAGGTCACGATCGAGAGCCGCGTCGAGGGGGCCGAGTTCGTCATCGCAGTCGCCGACGACGGCCGCGGCATCGACTGGGGGGCGATCCGACAGCGCGCCGCCCGCCGCGCGCTGCCGGCCGCGACCGAGCGCGACCTCATCCAGGCGCTGTTCACCGACGGTATCAGCACGCGCGATGTCGTATCGGATCTGTCCGGCCGCGGCGTGGGTTTGTCGGCGGTGCAGCAGGTCTGCCACCAGCTGGGCGGCACGATCCACGTCGAGAGCCGGCCGGGGCAGGGGACGCGCTTCGAGTTCCGCTTCGTGCGCGCGACGCCGGCCCGCGCGGCGAGCGCCGAGTCGGCCGCGCACGCCATCTGACCGCGTTTCCGTTAAACTCGCGGCCCCATGTCCAGTCAGGCGCGTGCCAGGGCGGTTGCCGTCGGTCTATTCTCGCTGTTCTTCTGGCTCGCGCCGCGGCCCGCGAGCGCCGCGGTCGGCGCGTTCAGCCTCAGCAGCCCCTCGAACGGCGGGTACGTGAACGCGACGCCGACCTTGAACTGGACCGCGGCCTCGGGCGCGACGTCGTACACCCTGACCGTCACGCCGACCAGCGGAACGCCGCTGGTGAAGACGGGACTGACCGCGACGGCCTACACGATCGCCGCCGGCGAGACGCTGTCGGAAGCCGGCAGCCCCTATACCTGGCACGTTCGCGCCACCGACGGGACCATCACGGGCGATAGCAGCACGTCATCGTTCTTCGTCGACACCATGCCGCCCTCGGCGTTCGGCTTGACCGCGCCCGCGGCCGGCGGCTTCGTGCGCGGCAGCAGCTCCGCCTTCACCTGGGCCGCCGCCACCGACGGTGGCAGCGGGATCTCGAAGTACCACTTTTACGTCGACGGCACGCTGTGCGGCGACGTGACCGGTGCCTTCTTCTCGTTCTTTCCCGCCACCTGCAATCCCACCGACGGTCCGCATACCTGGGCGGTGTCGGCCGAGGACGTGGCCGGCAACATCCGCTGGTGCAACGAGGCGCCGGGCGGCGTGGGCGGTCGCGCCTTCACCACCGACAACACCGGCCCCGCGGCCGGCAACGGCGGTGTCTTCGAGCTGGACAGCAACAACACGCCGAACTTTGCCACTTTCCCGACCGACAAGATGGTGAACACCGGCATCAACGTCCGGCCGGGCGATCAGATCTCGGTGACGTCGACCGGCACCTGGTGCTTTCTCGGTTGCACCAGCGCTTGCTTCGACACCAACGGCTACGTCAATCAGGTCAACATACCGACGCAGAGCTGCAACAACGGAACGTTGATCGCACGCGTCGGGGGCGGCTCGCAATTCAAGTGCATCGGCAAGTCGGCGACGTTCACCGCCGGGATCAATGACACCGGCCTCCTCGAGCTGGGCAGCAACTCCGAGACCGCCGGGTGCAACGACAAGACGGTCACCGCGACGGTGACCGGCGGGCGCGTGTTCGGGCTGCTCAGCCCGGCCGACGGCGTGGCCATCAATCAGCAGTTCCCGACGTTCTCCTGGCAGGCGGCGATCGATCAGGGGTCGGGCGGCGTGACCTATGAGCTCAACATCGACGGCGCCTCCACCGGATCGACCAGCACCAACCCGGTGGGAACGGTCCTCACGACGACGACCTATACCATCCCCAATCGGCTCGCCGACGGGATGCACACCTGGAACGTGCAGGCGTTCGACGCGGTCGGCAACGTCACCACCTCGACGACCCGGACGTTCATCGTCGACACGACCAAGCCCGATCAGTTTCGCCTGCGCATGCCGGCCATGAGCTCCTGCTCGATCACGCCGACGCCCAGCCTGTGCTGGAACGTCGCTTCGGATCCGGGCGGCATCGGCGGCTATCAACTCTGGATCGACGGCGCTCTCGCGTTCTCGACCGACAACCCGCTCATCACCTGCGGGACGCCGTCGGTGGCGCTGGCGCCGGGGATGCACACCTGGTACGCGGTCGCGATCGATCGCGCCGGCAACCTGCGGCGGTCGATCGAGACGTTCAACCTGCTCGTCGACTACACCGCGCCGGGCGCGCCGGCGCTGGTCGCGCCCGCGAACGCTTCGTCGAGCGCCGACCCGCCGCTGTTCACCTGGACGCCCGCCAGCGACGCCGGCGGCGTCAGCAAGTACGAGATCTACGTCGACGGCACGCTGGCCAAGACCGTCGACGGTCAGACATCGAGCTGGCTGGTTCCGTCGGATCTGTCCAGCGGCTCGCACACCTGGTACGTGCGCGCGCTCGACGCCTGCGGCCAGGCCACGGCGTCGGCCATGAACAGCTTCACGATTGTTCCCTGCACGCCCGACGGCGGTGTGCCGCACCGGTGCGCCGGCTACGACGTCGGGCTCTGCACGCCGGGCACGCGGACCTGCACGTCGGCGGGCATCTGGAGCGCTTGCAGCGGCGCCGTGGGGCCCGCGATCGAAGTTTGCAACGGCATGGATGACAACTGCGACGGCGTCGTCGACGAGGGCATCAGCAACACGTGCGGCGGCGTCTGCCAGTTGCCGGTCTACGTCTACACGCCCTGCGACGGTCCCGACGCCGACCTGTGCCAGGAAGGCGTCTACATGTGCGACGGCCTGAACAACGTGACGTGCGTCGAGACCACGCCGGTCGAGGTCGAAGTGTGCAACGGGCGCGACGACGACTGCGACGGCGTGATCGACAACCAGTGCACGGGCGGGTCGAGCCCCGACGGCGGCGCGTCGCCCGACGCCGGTGCGGGCGGAGCGGGGGGCATGAGCGGCGCCGGTGGTAACGGTGGCGCCGGCACCGGCGGACGCGACGGCGGCAGCACCGACGGGCCGGCGACGCTCGGCACCGGCGGCGGCGGTGGCGCGCACGCCGACGCTGCGTCGGCTGACGCCGGCGGTGGCGCGGCCGGCAATCCGCCCCCGCTCGACAGCGGCGCCGCGGGAGGGGAGGGCAAAATGAAGACGCAGTCCGGCGGCTGCGGATGCGCGACCGCGCCGCCCGGCGGACATCCGCTCGGGTGCGCGGCGCTGCTTCTCGCCGTCGCGCTGATGTCGGCCCGCCGACGGCGGCGCTGACGCTTGCGCTCTACGTTCGCTGGCTCGGCGGTTCGGTCTCCCGCTCGACACTAGCTTTGGTGGCGGAGCCTGCCATCGAGCGGAATGGCTCGCGCGGGGCCGTCGGTCGTGAGGCGCCGCATGCGGAATCCCAGCGCGATGAGGAGTCCGCCGAACACGATCGCGTACGACCCGATCCACCACACCAGCGCCAGCGCGCCGGCCAGCGGTTGCATCCAGACGAGCACGCCGAACGCGATCGAGAGCGCGCCGGCGAATGCCAGCAGCCATTCGTGCCGGATGAGCCGGCGCAGCCGGATCGCCGAGCCGATCTCGAGCAGGCCGCTCACGATTGCCCACGTTCCGATGACGTACAGGAACGCCAGGCTCACGCGCGCGGGCCAGATCACCCAAATGAACGCGAGCGCGATTCCCAGGACGCCCTTGAAGAAAAGCAGGCCCCACGGTCGATCTTGCGACCGATCGTGCGACCTCTCCTTCGACATCGCAGCCACCAGCGCGGCGATACCATCGATGAGCGTATAGGCCGCGAAGAACCCCATCAAGACGACCCAGGTGATGCCGGGCATCAGCAGCGCGAGCAACCCGAAAATGATCGCGGCGACCCCGCGAGCGACCGTCCACCCCCAGTTCTTCAGCCACATGGTGACCTCCCAGCGATTCGTCTGGTCTCGGCTCGTAGCGATTCGTCTCGTCTCGTCTAGGCGTCCCCGCCCCAGGGGAGCCCGGTCAGCGGCTCGACGATCATGCTCGGGTCGCCGCGCATCCCGCGCAGCAGCGCCTCGGCGGTGTAGGGGCCGTCCCAGCGCGTGTTGTTGATGAACAGCGTCGGCGTGCCGTTGACGCCGCTGCGAACGCCGTCGACGAAGTCGCGCCGCACCTTTGGCAGATAGAGGTGCTCGTCCAGGTCGCGGGCGAAGCGCCGGACATCGATCCGGAGGTCGCGGGCGTAGGACAGCAACGCATCGAGCGTCAGCGCGCTTTGATGAGAGAACAGCGTGTCGTGCATCTCCCAGAACTTGTCCTGGGCGCCTGCCGCTTCGGCGGCTTCCGCGGCCAGCGCGGCGTGCGGGTGCATCTGCGACAACGGAAAGTGGCGGAACACGAAGCGGATGCGGTCCCGCAGGCCCCGCTCCAGCCGCTTGAGCTCATGAAACGCGCGCCCGCAAAACGGGCACTCGAAGTCGGCGTACTCGAGCAGCGTCACCGGCGCGCCGGCCGGCCCGCGCGTCCAGTCGCGCGCGTCGACCGCGCGTTGCAGGCGGCTCATCGCTGGCCCTCCCGCTGAGCGGACGGCGGCTCGGGCGAGCGCAAGGTCGACGCGAATGCCACGTCGCGGCCGCTCAGGCGCTCGAGCGCGTCGAGAACGCCATCCGCGCCCGGGTTGAGCTCGATCGGCGAGACCTCGCTCCAGAAGATCGAGCCCTCACCGTCGACGACGAACAGCGCTCGTTCACACGTGCCGATGTCGTCGCGGTACACGTCGTAGCGCCGCGACAGCGCCCCCTTGGGGTGAAAATCCGAGGCCAGCCCCAGGCGCAGCTTCAGCTCCCGGGCGTACGCGCCGTGTGCCCAGAGCGAGTCGCACGAGATCCCCAGAACGTTGGCGCCGAGCGCTTGCAGATCGGGCAGGAGCTCGTTGAAGAGGCCGAGCTCGCTCGTGCAGACCGGCGTGAAGTCGCCGGGATAGAAGATCAGCACGAGCGGTGCGCCGCGATAGTCCGCGAGCTGCACCGGGCGGCCGCCGGGCGTCACGGGCACGTCGAGCTCTGGCGCGCGACCGCCCGGCGACAGCCCATGGGAGAGGACGCCCGAGGCGGGCGGCGGAGGCGCGATGTTCACCATGTTGCGACTCGCTTTCATCTGCAAGTTGGGTCGTCCCCGCAATCGCGCCAGTATGCGGACAACGTGCAGAAACGGCCGGCACGGCTGAGTTCCGAACTAGAATCACGGCGGAGGTCCACCGTGGAATCAGCAACACATTCGCTGTTCGCCGCCTGGGAGAGCTTCTACGTCATCGTCGGGTCGTCGGCCGCCGCGCTGACCGGGCTGCAGTTCGTGGTGATCGTCCTGGGCGCGGAGATCAGCACTACCGCGACGGTGCACACGACGCGCGCGTTCGGAACGCCGACGGTCGTGCACTTCTGCGCGGTCCTTCTCAACGCCGCGATCTTGAGCGCGCCCTGGCGGCGGTACAGCAACGCGGCGATCGCGATCGTGGCGTTCGCGCTGGTCGGCGTCATCTATACGCTGGTCGTCCTGCGACATGCGCGCCGGCAGACCGACTACAAGCCGGTGCTGGAGGATTGGATCTTTCACAGCGTGCTGCCGCTGGTGGCTTACAGCGCGTTCCTGGTGGGCGGGATCGGCTTGCCCTCCGATCCCGGGCCCTGGCTGTTCGTCATCGCGGCGGCGTCGCTGGTCCTGCTCTTCGTCGGGATCCACAACGCCTGGGACGCGGTCACGTACATTGCGCTCATGCGGCGTCGCAAACCGGAGGGCGAGGGGTGACGGGGGTCGGTCGTCCCGTCGTTGCGCGACGAACCAGGGGACGACCCGACCGCCAAGCTGACACCATCGTGCTCTAATCCGACGCAGCAGAGGAGCTGGCCGTGTCACCGAATTCCCTTGGAACCGCCGATTCACGAGCTCCGGGCAGCGCAGAGGCGTGGCCGCGGCTCGATGTTGGAAGAGGCGTCGAGACCCGTCAGTCCCTGCTGCTCTGGAGTCAGGTGCTCGGCAAGACTCGCCTGGCGCTCTCGCCGGCGGTGAACCACTGGTGGCACGTGCCGCTCCTGGTGACGGCGCGCGGCCTGACGACCTCGGCCATGCCGGTCGGGGATCGTTTGCTCGACATCGAGCTCGACTTCATCGACCACCGGCTGGTCGCGCGAACCAGCGACGGCGGCGTCGGGTCGATGGCCCTTTGCGACCAATCGCTCGCCGGCTTCTTTGCCGATTACATGCGGCTGCTGGGAGAGCTCGGTGTGTCGCTCACGATCTCCCCGGTCGCGGTCGAGGTTCCCGAGCGGGTGGCGCTGGACCAGGACCAGCGCCTCTGTCGCTACGATTGCGACTGGGCGAACCGATTCTTCCGCGTCCTCATTCAGGCAGATCGCGTGCTCAAGGAGTTTCGCGGCCGGTTTGTCGGGAAAGCCAGCCCGGTCCACTTGTTTTGGGGCGCCTTCGACCTGGCGGTCACGCGCTTCTCCGGACGTCCCGCGCCGCCGCACCCCGGGGGGATACCCCACGTGGGCGACTGGGTGATGCGGGAGGCCTATTCACACGAAGTGAGCAGCGCCGGGTTCTGGGCCGGCGACGCCAGGTTTCCGGAGGCCGCCTTTTACTCGTACGCCTATCCGACGCCCGCCGGGTTCTCGGACGCCCCCGTTCGCCCCGATGCTGCTCGTTACGAGCCGTCATTGGGCGAGTTCGTGCTTCCTTATGCGGCTGTGCGCTCCGCGGCGGATCCGTCGTCGGAGATTCTCGCCTTCCTGCAGAGCACCTACGAGGCAGCCGCCGACCTTGCGAAGTGGGATCGACAGCTGCTGGAGCGGCGTTCGCCGGAGATCTGACTCGGCACTAGGGCACGCGGCCTGCCGCGGTCATGATCAGGTCGGCGATCTCTCGAGGATGAGAGACGAGCGACAGGTGGCCCGCGGGCAGCTCGATCGTGGTGGCCTTCATGCGCGCCGCCAGCGCTCGTTCCAGCTCCGGTGAGATCGTTTGATCGAGCCTGGAGACGGCGTACCAGCTCGGCCTGGACCGCCACGCGGCGACGGACGTCCGCTCGCCGAACAGGGAGACGGCCGTCGGCTCTTGAACGGCGTAGAGGACCTTGGCCTTGTCCGGCGGGACGCCGTTCGCGAAGAAGTCGAGAAAGGCAGCCTGCGAGATGGTGCTCCAGCCAGCGTGGGTCTCGACGCCTGCCCGCAAGGGCATCGTCGGGAACTTCGCGGAGAAGGCGACGAAGTCCTCGTTCGCATCCGGCGCTCGCGCCGCGACGTAGACCAGGGCGGTGACCTTCGGGTCGGTTCCAACCTCGGTGATGACCGTCCCGCCCCAGGAATGGGCGACCAGGACCGTCGGCCCGTCCTGGAGAGCCAGAACCCGCCGGGTCGCGGCGACAGAATCGGCGAGAGACGTCAGCGGATTTTGCACCGCCGTGACGTGCAGGCCCGCCGCCTGAAGCCGCGCGATGACGTCGCTCCAGCTCGAGCCGTCGGCCCAGGCTCCGTGCACCAGAACGACGTTGCGAGCGCGCGGCGGCCTGGCGGCCTCGGCAGGGCTCCTGTCGGCGGAGAGAGCCATCGCGAGCAGCGCGAACACCAGCGCCGCCCATTTCGCGCTCGCCTTCGTGGGCTGCCGCCCTTTCGTCATGTTCGTCCTCTCTCGATAAGGTCACCGCAAGGTGGACGCAACGCTGACTCGGCGAAAAAGTGAGCGAGGTGCGTCGCGAACTCCGCGGGACGCTCGAACATCGGGACATGGCCGCATCTGTCCATCACGACGGCGCGCGCGTGGGGCAGCCCGTGGCGCAGTGTCTCGACGGCCGTGCGGTGAAAGAAGCGATCGGTGTCGCCCCAGAGGATCAGCGTGGGGAGCGTGAGTCGCGGAAGCAGGGATTCGAGCAAGTAAGCCTGGCTGCCCCACAGATCGGCCCAGAGCCGCAGCCGCAGCGGACGGTTCGCCAGCGCGTCGGCGCAGAGGGCGCGCAGCACGGCGCCGGGGATGAACGGCCGACGCACGAATGCCAGCGCTGCGAGTCGCGCGAACTCGCGCGCCGTGGCCGGCACCAGCGGATACTCGCCGCGCGCGATCTCGAGGTCGACCAGACTCGGCGTCGGCGAATGCACGCCGTGCGTCTCGACGAGCGTCAAGCTCAGCACGCCGCCGGGGAAGTCGTGCGCGAGCACGCCGGCGACGTGCCCGCCCATCGAGTTGCCGACGAGATGAAAGCGCTGGATGCCGAGCGCGTCGATGAACGCGCGAACGCGCGCGGCCTGGCTGCGCACGTCGAGCGGCTCGTGGGCGTCGACCGGCGTCTCGCCGAAGCCGGGCAGGTCGACCGCGACGACGCGGAAGCGGCGCCTGAGGTGGCGCGCAGCGCCCGTCCAGTGATCTTTGTCGGCGCCGAAGCCGTGGAGCATGACGATGGCCGTGCCCCGGCCGCCGTCCCAGCAGGAGAAGGGACGCCCCGCGACGACGACGGTCCTGCGGCGCACGCCGCAGCGCGCCCGTTCGGCGGCCATGAAGATCCGCGCCCACGGTCGCGGGAAGAGCCAGTACGTGGCTGCGAGCAAGGCCAGAGCTGAGATCGCGATGAGCACGGTTGGGTCTCCGATGACGACGATGATGTCGTCACGAGGAGAGACGAGATAGCCCCGCGGCGCGTGACGCCTAGTTCGAGGCGGCACCGGCGAGCAGGCGGAGCTGCGCGCGTGCGTTGAGCAGGTCGGCGTCCGCCTGAATGCGGCCGGCCTCGGCGGCGAAGGCGTCTCGATCGGCCTGGATCAGCTCGAGCTGCGTGCCCACGCCCGAGCGATAGCGGGTGCGCGCGACCTCGGCGGCGCGCGCGCTGACCGCCGCCTGGGTGCGGGCCGATCGGCTGCGCGTGATGCCGGCGTCGATGCCGCTCCAGGTCCGGAAGATCGCGTCACCGATGGAGAGGCGGAGCTGATCTTCACGCGCGCGCGCGGCGGCGGCCTCGGCGTTGCGCGCGCGCAGGCCCGGCGCCGTGGCGAAGTCGAGCGCCCAGACCAGCGACAACGTGGCCGCGTACGCCTCGTGATGGCCGTTGAGAAAGCCGGTGGCGTTGGTGTAGCGCTCGCTGGCGCCCGCGCTGAGCGCGGGCAGCAACGACAGGCGCTGCGCGGTCGCGGCGCGTTCGGCCGCCGCCCGATCCAGCGCCGCCGCCCGCACCGCGGGCGTGGACGGAGCCGTGGCTTCGAACCCATTCAACCCGGGCTCGGGGTGAAGGTCGTCGGTCAGCGGTGCGCCGCCTGCGGTGTCGGCGACGACGCCGGTCTGCGACGCCAGCGTGCGCGCGACCACCTTCACTTCGAGCTCGGCGCTGGTCAGTTGCTGGATCTGGCGTTCGACCTCGACGGTGGCGCGTTGCACGTCGAGCGCCGTCACGGTACCCGCGCGCGCCGCCTGGTCGGTCAGCTTGAGATTGACCCGCACCACATCGAGCGCGCTCTGCGCGACCTGGACCAGCGCGAGATCCGCCGCGAGCTGGTAGTAGAGCTGCACGACCTGCGCTTCGGTCTCACGCGCGACGGCCTCCTCGCGGTTGGCGGCGGCTTCGGCCGTCCGGTCGGCGCCCGAGATGCGCGCGAACTTCGCCAGATCGACGAGCGGCACCGTGAGAGCGACCGCGGCGTCGAACTGGTCTGTCGGTGACACCGCCAGCCCGCCGAACTCCACGTTCCACTGGTTGCGCGTGTAGGTGGCCGCCGCCGACAAACCCGGCAGCGCGTGACCGAACGCCTCCGCGGCGCGCGCGTCGGCGGCGGCGCTGTTCGCCGCGGCCTCGCGGTTCACGGGGCTCTGCACGCGAGCGCCACGCACGAAGTCGTCGAGCGGTTGCAGCGCGCGCGCCGCCGGCGACCAGGCCAGCAGGCCGAGGAGCGAGACGCAGGTCAGCGCGCACCGCGCGCGAAAGGAACGGGCAATTGAACGGAGAAGGGTCGGCAGAGGCTGTTTCATCGCGCGCCGTGCTTCTGCAACCGGCGCGCCGGTCGAGCGGTCGCGTTCGGCCAGCGCTCAATCGCGGTGCGCCGGCCCCGGCGCCTGTCGCGCTTCCGTCGTGTGTCGTCGGACTTTACAGTCGGGGCTTTGCACCCGGACTTTGCCACCCGGAATGGGGCGACGGTCAGAGCAGCTCGTACTTGTGCAGCTTCTCGACCAGCGCGGGCCGCGACACGCCGAGGCGCCGGGCGGTCTCGCTCTGGTTGTTCTTGGCGGCGCTGAACTGCTCGGCGATGATCTCGCGCTCGAACGTCTCGACCCGCGTGCGCAGCGGGTAGTTCGGGCCCGGGATCGCCCCTGGATAGCCCGGCTTCCGCTCCTTCGCCGGGCGAGCGAGGCTCGGCCAGCGATCGCCACAGCGCCAGCGAGAGGCGTTCGTCGGGCGCCAGCGCCAGCAGACGCGCGACCGTGTTCTCGAGCTCGCGAACGTTGCCCGGCCAGGCGTGCGCTTTCATCGCGTCGACCAGCGCCGGCTCGACCTGGACCTGGGTCATTCCGTAGCGCTCGACGTACTGGCGCACGAACGCGTGCAGCAGCGGTTCGATGTCCTCGGGTCGCTCGCGCAGCGGCGGCACGCGGATCGGCACGACGTTCAGGCGATAGAAGAGGTCTTCGCGGAAGCGCCCCGCCTTGGCTTCGCCGGCCAGATCGCGATTGGTCGCCGCGACCAGCCGCGCGTCGACCTTCTCGGGCCGTCCGCCCACCGGCTGCACCTCGCCCGACTGCAGCGCGCGCAGCAGCTTGGCCTGGATCGCCAGCGGCAGCTCGCCGACCTCGTCGATGAACAGCGTGCCGCCGTCGGCCTGCTGAAAGTAGCCCGAGCTTGGCCGATCTGGGCGCCGGTGAACGCGCCCTTGGTGTGACCGAACAGCTCGGCCTCGGCGAGCTCGGTGGGGATCGCGGCGGCGTTGAAGCGGATGAACGGCTTGTCGGCGCGCCGCGAGTGCGCGTGCAGCGCCGTGGCGACGACGTCCTTGCCGGCGCCGCTCGGGCCGGTGAACAGCACGGTCACGTCCTTGGGCGCGACCCGTGCCACGGTCTCGAGCACGCGCCGCATGGCCGGGACTCGGCGCCACGATGGCGCGGCCGAGCGCGCTCTCGGTGCGCAGCAGCGCGTTCTGCAGCCGCAACGGCGCGCGTCTCGATCGCGCGCCGAACGGCGAGCGCGATCTCGTCGGGATCGAACGGCTTGGGCAGGTAGTCGTACGCGCCCGCCTTCATCGCGGCGACCGCGACGCGCTCCGAGCCGTGCGCGGTCAGCATGATCACGGGCACGCCGGGATCGAGCGCGCGCAGGCGACTCAGCACCTCGAGCCCGTCCATCTCCGGCATCGCCAGATCGGTGAGGACGGCGTCGGCGCCGCTGGCCTCGAAGGCCTGCAGACCGGCCGCGCCGCTGGCGCTGCTCACGACCGTGAGCCCGGCATCGCCGAGCACCGCTTCGAGCGCGAAGCGCAACGAGGCGTCGTCGTCGATCACGAGGACGCGGCCCGATATGCGCGCGGTGGCGCGCTCGACCAGTGCTTGTGTCATGACTGTTTGTTTCGCGACGGCTTGCATCAGTGGGCCTCGATCCTTTAGCTGGCCTCGCGATGCTCGCGAAGGGAGTCGGGGAACAGCTTGGGCGCCGCCGCCCAGCTGGGTGGCTCGCGTGGCAGCTCGACGATCACGGTGGTTCCCTGGCCGGGCGCGCTCTCGTAGTCGACAGGCGGCCACCGTGCTGCTCGATCAGCGTGCGCGCCACGGCCACGCCCAGTCCGGCCCCTTGCTTGCGCGTGCGTGAAGGGCGGCCGCTTCAGCCGCTCGAGCACCTCGGGGCTCATGCCCTCGCCGTGATCGACGATGCGGACGCGCGCGCCCGCGGCCGGCGCCGCCATCGCGGTCACGTCGATGGTCACGGTCTGACCGGCGCGCGAGGCCTGCGACGGCGTTCATCACCAGGCAGAACAGCGCGCGGTGGATCTTGCGGACGTCGCCGTCCACCTCGACTTCGGGCTTCCCGGAAACCTCGAGCGTCACGCCGGCGTCGTTGGCGCGCGCATCGAGCAGGAGCTTGAGCTCGCGCGCGAGCTCGAAGGGGCGCAGGCGCCGCACGATCAGATCGCCGAGCCCGCGCGACAGTGAAACGAAACCGTCGACGATCGACTCGAGGCGGTCGGCCTCGGCCGAGACGACCTCGAGCCGCTCGACCGTCTTGGCGTCCAGCGAGCAGCCGCGCGCCAGGTGCGTCGACAGGCATTTGATCGATGCCAGCGGGTTCTTCATCTCGTGGGCCAGGTGCGCGGCGGCGCCCTCGAGCTCGCGCGTGCGGTCCTCGCCGACGGAGCACAGCTCCTCGCGCCGCGCGCCGAGCTCGATGGCGACCTGGTCGTACGCGGCCGCCACGTGCGCCCAGAAGGCGGACACCTGGCTGGCGGTGACCAGGATCGAGCCGGCCACAAGTGCCACGAACTCCGGCGAGGGGTGTCCGCCGCGCGGAGCGAGCGGCGCGACGAGCGCACCGACGGGCCACAGCGACAGCAGCGCCACCGCCAGGACCACCGCCAGCCCGCCGACGGCGAACTGCCATTTCTGCTTGCGCGTCTCGAAGACCAGCATGGCCGGCAGCAGCATGCCGAGGCCGATCGGGATGAGCGGGCTCGACAGGCCGCCGGTGTTGGCGAGCCAGGCGCCGAAAGACAGCAAGCCGCCGATGAGCATCCGGATCTTGGCGCGCTCGGTGGCAGGCGACGGGTACCGCGAGACCGCGAGGTAAAAGAGACAGATGAGCGCGTGAGCCACCAGCCGCGGCCAGGGGAAGCCGCGCACGGCCAGGAAGCCGAGCGCCGCGACCTGGAAGAACAGCACGAGAAAACGACGCGTGCGCGCGACCCCCTGCGCCAGTTCCCGCGGGCCGCCGCGCAGCGCGTGGTAGCGGGCGCGCCGTCGAACTTCGGATGCCGGGGGCTGCATCCGTCAAAGTGAAGCAAACTTTGTGCGCGAGCGCTACCTGCCGAAAGATCGAATTTCATGTCGCGCGCGGGCTTGTTCATTCGTCTTGAAGGGGAGGGGACGCGTTTGCGCCTCCTCGACGCCTGTCGGAAAAGCGACAGGCGTCGTGAAACCATCAGTTGCGGTTGACCAGTCGAGACTCCATGGCATCCTCTCGCGTGACCTCCGATCAGGCGCTACGAATGCAAGACCTGCCGCCCGGCATGGCCGGTATCGCCGGCATCATCACCGGCATCTTGGGCCACGAGCTGCGCAATCCGCTGAGCGCGATCGCCGCGCTGGCCCGCGTGACCATGTCGCGCGAGGACTTGCCCGAGGACGTGCGCGAGCGCCTGGCCCAGATGGACCGGGCGGCGCAACGGTCGCTGGCCATGGTCCAGTCGCTGCTCGACTTCAGCGAGAGCCACTGGCGCGGCGCGCTGCCGACGCGCCCCGTGCTCGCCGAGCCCGGCGAGATCGCGGGCCGCATCGTCGACGAGCTTCGCGTCACCTACCCGGATCGCGTCATCGCGCTCGAGGTGCGCGGCCTGCGGCCGTTCGAGCTGGACCCGGCGCGCGTGGAGCAGGTGCTGGCGAACCTGATCGGGAACGCGATCGTCCATGGCTCGTCGGACACGCCCATCGAGGTGGCGATCGACGTGCGTGAGGACGAGGCGCTGCTGGCGGTGAAGAACCGCGGCCCGGTGATTCCGCCCGAGCAGGTCGCATCGTTGTTCCAGCCGTTCACGCAGGGTCCGCGCGGCGACTCCGACCAGCCGCGCCCGCGCGGGTTGGGGTTGGGTCTCTTCATCGTGCGAGAGATCGTCGACGCGCACGGCGGCACCATCTCGGTGGAGTCGAGCCGCGACCTCGGCACCACGTTCTCGATCCGCCTGCCTCGCCACCAGCACTGACGCTCAATAAAGAAGGCCCCCTCGTCCGCGGACGGCCGCGGTTGCGCGACCGTCCGGGATGAAGGGGCCTCGAGCGGGTCGAGGGGGCTCCTCCGATCACAGCTCGTAACCGAGCGTCAGCCCTCCGGACCAGTTCTGGAGATCCAGGCTGTCGCTGCCGCTGGTCGGCACCAGCTTGTCGTCGAACACCGCGCGGTAGGTGAAGCGCGCGTCGACGATGAAGTGAGCGTAGGTGAGGCCGACGCCGGCGCCGAACGGGATGGTGAAAGCGTTGGCGTGATCCTTGATGTTCGAGGTGTTGGAGTCGCTGTTGGCGATGTTGTAGTAGGTCCACCCCACGCCGCCGAACAGGAATGGTTCGACGCGCAGTGCGCCTGCCGACAGCGGCAGGTTGGCGCGTGCCACGGCTTCGGCGCCGTTGCCGAGCAGCGCCGCGTTGCCGGTCACGCCGGCGGCGTTGATCTCTCTCGCGCTGCCGACGTACGCAAGCTCGGCTCCGATGAAGCTGTCGGCGCCCAGCAGCGCGCGCACATCCCAGTAGCCGCCGGTGCCGAACTGGTCGCGGGCGCCTTGCCGGGTGAAGCCGGTGACGCCGCCGCCCAGCTGCAGCCCGAACCCTGTCGGCGCGACGGGCACGGTCGCCAGCGAGCGGGACACGCCGTGCTCGGTGCTGCCCTCGCCGGTCGAATTGCTCTGGGCCAGCGCCGGGGCGGCGACCGACGCCGCCAGAATGAGAGTCCCGATCATCGTTCTCGTTTTCTTCATGACGATCCTTCCTTTCGATCTACTTGCTACTTGTTCTCTTCTTCTCTTCGTCTTTCTTCGACGACGATCGCCTGTATTGCGAGCGTCGTGCCGACCTCGGCGAGCGCGGCGCGTCTTCATTTCGACGGCGAAACGCTTGCCCCGTTTCCGACAGCTGTTGTCCGATCTCCGACGACACGCGGCTCTCCTCTCGCCGCGAGGTCGAACGATCCGCCGTCACCGCCTGCTCCTGCGATCGGCCTGGCGGTTGCAATGTGCGGACGGACGTAAAGGCACAGCGATTCCGCACAACGAGAAATGGAGCGCGACATGAAACGAATGAGAGAGCTCGCGCGCGGCGCCTCGAGCATCACCATGCTGGGCGCGGCGCTTTTGCAGATGGGTTGCCGCGGGGCCGCGCAGGCGGCGCCGGCGGCGCCGCCGCCGCCGGCCGTGACCGTGGCCGCCGCCGAGCAACGCACGATCACCGATTGGGATGAGTTCATCGGTCGCCTCGAGGCGGTCGAGTCCGTCGAGATCCGCCCGCGCGTCTCGGGCTACATCGAGCGCGTCGTGTTCGCCGCCGGCAAGGAGGTCCGCAAGAACGATGTCCTGTTCGAGATCGATCGCCGGCCCTATCAGGCGGAGATGGCGCGCGTCGAAGCCGAGCTGGCCCAGTCGCGCAGCGCCGCGGCGCTGGCCGCTCGCGCCCTCGAGCGCTCGAAGCAGCTCGCGGCCGGCGAAGCGATCTCGCGTGAAGATCTGGACAACCGGACGGCGGGCGCCGAGCGCGCGGCGGCGGCCGTGCGCGCCGCCGAGGCCGCGCTGGCGATGGCGCGACTGAATCTGGAGTGGACCCGGGTGCGCTCACCCATCCATGGGCGCGTCGGGCGCGCCGAGGTCACGGTCGGGAACCTGGTCCAGGCGGGAGGCGCCGCGCGTCTGACCACGGTGGTGTCGCAGGATCCGATCTACGCATCCTTCGACGCCGACGAACGCAGCTATCTCAGATACGCGGCGAAGGCCGGGAGCGGCCCGCGCGACCGGCGCGCGCGCATCCTGCTCGGCACGGCCAGTGAAGGCGACGCGTTCCCGCACGAGGGCTACGTCGAGTTCTTCGACAATCAGCTGGATCCGCGCACCGGCACCGTGCGGGCGCGCGCGATCTTCTCCAACAAGGATCGCCAGTTCACGCCCGGCCTCTACGCTCGCCTCAAGCTGGTGGGCGGCGCCGCTTACCCGGCCACGCTGGTGAGCGACCGCGCCGTGGGCACCGACCAGGACAAGAAGTTCGTGCTGGTCGTCAAGCCCGACAGCACCGTCGAGTACCGTCCCGTCCAGCTCGGCCGGCTCATCGACGGCTACCGCGTCGTGGCCGCCGGCGTCTCAAGCCCGGCGAGAAGGTCGTCGTCAACGGCTTGCAGCGCGTGCGGCCGGGCATGCGGGTGACCGCCACCTCCGTCCCCATGCTGGCCGACGCGCGCGAGCCCGGCGCGAATCCCTGATCGCCGCGCAAGCCTCAATCGTAACGTCCCCAAGGTCCGAGAAGAGTCACAGGAGCCGCCATGCGTTTCTCTCGCTTCTTCATCGATCGTCCGATCTTCGCGGCCGCGCTGTCGATCGTCATCTTCATCGCCGGCGCGATCTCCATCTTCGCGCTGCCGATCAGCGAGTACCCCGAGGTCGTGCCGCCCTCGATCGTCGTGCGCGCCGTCTATCCGGGCGCCAACCCGCGCGTGCTGGCCGAGGCCGTCGCCGCGCCGCTCGAGGAGCAGATCAACGGCGTCGAGAACATGCTCTACATGTCGTCGCAGGCGACGTCGGACGGCGCGCTGCACGCTGACCGTGACCTTCCGCGTGGGCACCGACGTCGGATCTCGCGCAGGTGCAGGTGCAAAACCGCGTCAGCCAGGCGCTGCCACGCCTGCCCGAGGAGGTGCGGCAGCTCGGCGTCACCACGGTCAAGAGCTCGCCCAACATCACGATGGTCGTGCACCTGGTCTCGCCCGACAACCGCTACGACATGGTGTACCTGCGCAACTACGCCGTGCTTCAAGTGAAGGACGTTCTGGCTCGCATTCCCGGCGTGGGGCAGGTGGTGCTCTTCGGCGCCGGCGACTACGCCATGCGCGTGTGGCTCGACCCGAGCGAGGTCGCGGCGCGCGGGCTGTCCGCGTCGCGACGTCGTCGCCGCCATCCGCGACCAGAACGTTCAGGTCGCGGCCGGCGTGGTGGGCGGCATGCCCATGGACAAGCCGGTCGACTTCACGTTGACCGTCAACGCGCGCGGGCGGCTGACCACCGAGGACGAGTTTCGCGACATCGTCGTCAAGACCGGCGCCGGCGGCCAGATCACGCGCCTCGGCGACGTGGCGCGCGTCGAGCTGGCGGTCGGGCAGCTACTCGTTGCGCTCGCTGCTCGACAACAAGGACGCGGTGGCGATGGCCATCTTCCAGGCGCCGGGCTCGAACGCGCTCAAGGTGTCGAGCACGGTGCGCGAGACCATGGAGCAGCTGTCGCACAACTTCCCCCAGGGCATCGGATACGAGGTCGTCTACGACCCGACCACCAACGTGCGCGAGGGTATCGCCGAGGTGGCCAAGACGCTGTTCGAGGCGATCCTGCTGGTCGTGATCGTCGTCGTGCTGTTCCTGCAGACCTGGCGCGCCTCGATCATCCCGCTGGTCGCGGTGCCGGTCTCGATCGTCGGCACGTTCGCCGTCCTGCTGGCGTTCGGCTTCTCGATCAACACGCTGTCGCTGTTCGGCCTGGTGCTGGCCATCGGCATCGTCGTCGACGACGCCATCGTCGTGGTCGAGAACGTCGAGCGCAACATCGCCGCCGGCCTGTCGCCGCGCGAGGCCAGCTACAAGGCGATGGAGGAAGTGAGCCGGCCCATCATCGCCATCGCGCTGGTGCTGTGCGCGGTGTTCGTGCCGGTGGCGTTCGTCAGCGGCCTGACCGGACAGTTCTACCGGCAGTTCGCGCTGACCATCGCGTTCTCGACGGTGATCTCGGCCATCAACTCGCTGACGCTGTCGCCGGCGCTGAGCGCGATCCTGCTGCGCTCGCACGGCGCCACGCCGGACCGCCTGACGCGTCGTGCTCGACTTCCTGTTCGGCTGGTTGTTCCGCCGCTTCAACCGCCTGTTCGTGCGCGCGTCCGAATGCCTACGGACGCGCGGCGGGCCGGATCGTCCGGCGGCGCGGTGTGGCGCTCGCTGGTCTACGGCGGGCTGCTGGCGGTGACGGCGTTCGGGTTCTCGCGCCTGCCGAGCGGCTTCGTGCCGACGCAGGACAAGCGCTACCTGGTCGCCTTCGCCCAGCTCCCGGACGCGCGCCACGCTGGATCGCACGACGACGTGGTGCGCAAGATGGCGGAGATCGGCCTCAAGCAGCCGGGCATCGTCGGGCGCCGTGCAGTTCCCGGGCCTGTCGATCAACGGATTCGTCAACGCGTCCAACGCCGGCATCATCTTCTTTGCGCTGACGCCGTTCGAAGAGCGGCGGACCAAGGAGCTCTACGGCCCGGCGATCGCCGGGGCGCTGAACCAGAAGTTCGCGGGCATCCAGGACGCGTTCGTCGCCGTCTTCCCGCCACCGCCGGTCATGGGCCTCGGCACCGTCGGTGGGTTCAAGATGGAGATCGAGGATCGCGCCGGGCTCGGCGAGGAGGAGCTGGCCAAGGCGACACAAGCGCTGATCGGTCGCGCGCGTACCAGACCCCGGAGCTGGCCGGCCTGTTCTCGAGCTAGTCGCATCGACGTGCCGCAGCTCGACGTCGACGTCGACCGCGAGAAGGTCAAGCAGGCGGGCCTGTCGCTCACCGAGGTCTTCCGCACGATGCAGATCTACCTCGGGCTCGCGTCTACGTCAACGACTTCAACCGCTTCGGCCGCACCTATCAGGTGATCGTCGCAGGCCGACGCGCACATTCCGCGCCACCGCCGAGAACATCGCCCAGCTCAAGGTGCGCAACGCCGATGGCGCGATGGTGCCGCTCGGATCGGTGCTGCGCGTGAAGTCAGTCGCGCGGTCCCGACCAGCAGACTGCACTACAACGCCTATCTCGCCGCCGACATCAACGGCGGGCCGGCGCCCGGCGTCAGCTCGGGCGCAGGCGGTCGCGGTGATGGAGCGCCTCGCGCGCGAGACCCTGCCCAACGGCGTCGGCTTCGAGTGGACCGAGCTCACGTACCAGCAGCAGCTGGCGGGCAACACCACCGGGCTGGTCTTCCTGCTGTGCGTGCTGCTGGTGTTCCTGGTGCTGGCCGCGCAGTACGAGAGCTGGTCGCTGCCGGTCGCGGTGATCCTGATCGTGCCGATGTGCCTGCTGTGCGCGGCCGCCGGCATCTGGCTGACCGGCGGGGACAACAACGTCTTCACCCAGGTCGGCTTCCTGGTGCTGATCGGCCTCGCCTGCAAGAACGCCATCCTGATCGTCGAGTTCGCGCGCGAGCTCGAGCATCAGGGCCGATCGCCCGTCGAGGCGGCGCTCGAGGCCGCGCGCATCCGCCTGCGCCCGATCCTGATGACGTCGTTCGCCTTCATCATGGGCGTCATCCCGCTGGTCATGTCGACGGGCGCCGGCGCCGAGATCCGGCAAGCCATGGGCGTCGCCGTCTTCGCCGGCATGCTCGGCGTGACGTTCTTCGGTCTGGTGCTGACGCCGGTCTTCTACGTGGTGGTTCGCGGCGTGGGCCTGCGGAGGCAGCCCGTCCGGGAGCCGCACCTCACGATTGCGGCGTCGGCCGTGCCGGACCTGGCCACGAAGTGATCAGCCGACGGCCCCCAGCGCCGCTTCAGCGGTTCGTCTCGCCGAGCGCCCCCAGCGCAAGATCGACGGCTGGGTTCGCGGGGCCGGTCGCACGCCACACCGCGCGCACCGGGAAGCGGCCCCGCCCGGGAGCAAACGGACGCGTGACCACGCCGCGCCGGCGCAGCAGCGCCTCGTCGATCGAGGGGACCAGCGAGCAGCCGACGCCCACGGCGACCAGGCCCAGGATCGCCTCGGTCGTGCTCGCCGAGACGAGCCGCGCGGGCGCGGCGCCGCTGCGGGCCAGCGCGCGGCGCTGCAGCTCGTGGTGGATGGTGCCCGGGTTGTAGGTCACGAAGGTCTCGCTCGCCAGGTCGCGCAGCGTGACGCGCGGCCGCCGCGCGAGCAACCCGCCCGCCGGCAAGACCAGGAACGAGCTCAGCGTCGCGACCGGCCGGCTGGCCAGACCCGCGGGGAGGGCGTTCGGGAAGTAGGCGACCGCCAGATCGACCTCGCCGTTGCGCACCACCTCTGGATCGGGCGCCGCCAGCTCGCGCACGTCGACGCGCAGATCGGGCTCGCGGCGCTGCAGGCGGCGGATCCAGCCCGGCAACACCTGCTGCAGGATCAGCGCCTCGGCCGCCAGGCGCAGCTCGCGCGCGGGCGTCGCCGCCTTGAGCGCGCGCTCCACGGCCGGCAACCGTTCGAAGAACGGCGCGGCGTGATCGTAGAGCTGTCGGCCCGCGGCGGTCAGTCGCATCTCGGCCTTGCCCACCCGCTCGAACAGGCGAACGCCCAGCTCGTTCTCCAGCTTGCGCACCTGCTGAAACACCGCGGGCTGGGTCAGCGGGTAGGGGAACGCGCGCGCCGCCGCTGCATAGCCGCCGGTGCGCGCCACCCAGTAAAAGCCCTCCAGCCGCGCGACCTGCATCGATAAGTGGCGCTTAAGGTAACACGGCCGGCTAATTCCTCGGGGAACACCGGGGCGTCAATGGCTGAAAAGGAGCGGGCGAAGAGCGAGCGCTAAACGCCGCCTTGTACTCGGCGTCGGATAGAAGTCGCGGTGCGATCTCCGCCCGCTGCAACGGCGGTTAGCCGGCGGCGCGCGACGTGAAGACGACATCGTCCGCGTGAATCAGCCACGTCGGTTCGTGTGCCTCTCGGCACCACTGGATCTCGTGTACGAGGTGTCCGTCGTCGCTCAGGCGAAACTCGTCGTACCGCCAGTCGCCGTGGCCGGAGTTCAGGGCACCCGCCTGGAACGTGTACGAGAAGACCTTCGGATAGAAGAACTCCAGCTCAAAGTCATGGTAGGCGCCGAGCAGACGCACTCGCAACGAGACGTGTCGCTCCTCGCTACGCGTGCCAGTCCCCGTCTCTTCGAATGAGGCTGATAGCAGCCACGCGTCGTGTGGCGCCCGATGATCGGCGAATCCGAAGTACCAATCAGAGCTCGCCAAGGCCAGAGCCCCGGGACCTGCAAGCACGCCGCCGGATATCGTGAGGCTTCTCGTAGCGGGGAGTGAATCGCCTCCATGACGTGTGATTCTTCTGCGGCGAGAATCACGCGCCGGATTTCGATAAGGACACTCGGCGACCTTGGCTCCCTTGTCCGTCCAGCGATCTGCCGATCAGCGGCAGGGCGCAACCCTGCACTTGCTGATTCACGCTGCTTGGTTACTGTCGCCAGATCGCGCCGCGTCCGATGGCAACCACGTGATCCCCGGCCGCGTTCAACGCGACCGCGTCCCAGGGCCCGCCTGCCGCTTGGTTCCCGGTAGTCTGGTCAGTCCAGGTCAGGCCGCCGTTGGTCGACGTCCAGACGTCCCCGTTGTCGCCGCTCACGAGCCCATCGACCGCAACCAGGTTCGTCCCCGTGGAATCCGACGCCACCGAAAACCAAACCTGCCAGGACGTCGCAGGGCCGGTATCGCTCCACGTGACGCCACCGTTGGTCGACGTCCAGACGTCCCCCACGTCGACGGCCGAGACGAGCTTGGTCCCGGTCGCGTCGGATGCGACGGACGACCAGCCTTGCACCTGGTCCCCGAAACTAGCTTGGAACTTGGGGTCGGCAGGCGTGCGGTCCGTCCAGGTCATACCGCCATCGAGCGAAGCCCAGACGCCAGAGCCCCTGCCCGCGGCGACCAGGTTCTGCCCGGTCGCATCTGACGCGACCGACGACCAACTTTGTCCGCTCATCGCAGCATTGGCCCCGGTCCGGTTGGTCCAGGTCGAGCCAGCGTCGGTCGACGTCCAGATGGCGCCGGGTCCAAAGGCACCCAAGCCGGCCGTCACGGCGACCAGCTTCGTTCCCGACGCATCCGACGCGATGGACCTCCACGCTTGGCCATGGGCGGGGCTGGACGCGGTCCGGTCGATCCAGGTCGCGCCGCTGTCGGCCGAACCCCAAACGTCCCCGCTGAACTCTGCCGGATTCGAATCGGGCCGATCATAAAAACCATTGACCACCGCAACGAGGTTCGTCCCCGTCGCGTCGGACGCGACCGACGTCCATTGCTGAATGTGCGCCGGCCCGGACGGCGCCCGCTCGATCCACGTCTTGCCGCCGTTGATCGATGTCCAGATGCCACCACCCACCACCACGAGCTTTTGTCCGGTCGCGTCCGACGCGATGGCAATTGCCCCAGCCGGGCTGGAGGTTGTTCCGGGAGCGACTCCGTTGTCGCCCGCCTGGTCGCCGCAGCCGGCGAAGAGCGCGAGCCCCAGAGCGACAGCCATCGTTGCCCTGGTCCGATCGCGATGTTCTGGCTTCATCTATCCCCCGGCTCTCCCTCGGAGCATTTTTCGTGCCCGCCAAGACCACGCCCAGGATAACGCAGAACTGTTCATTGTCCCCCCTTCTCCTGGGCTTCCAACGAATGCATGGGGGTGCTGTCGCCCGACGACCCTCAGATTTCTGCGGTCGCGGCACGCCTATCGTCATGCTTTGCCCGACGGCAACGCCGGGTTGGACCGGGGGGGTTAGACGGGGATCACGGCTCAGGCGTCGGAGGCGTCCATCGGGAAGAGGCTGAAGCCGGACCCTAAGCCAGGATCATGGTCGGCTTCGACCACCTCGATTTCCTCGGCGAAGATCCGCGGAGGGTCCGATGGGGAGTTGGACACGGCACCTCTGAGCCATTTATCGCTTCGGATCAGATCTACCGCCAGAAGCTCCGCTCCGTCGCGACTATTCGCCTGAACGAAGCGCGTCGTGAAGAAGCCGATCCGCGTCGGCCTCGCCTCGCGTCGACGTTCACTAGGAAGTTCGCGCCGCGCAGAAAGACTCGATAGTGGGCCACAGTTCGCTTCTCAGTCTAACGTTACTGGCGTTAACCTGCGGCGCGCAAGCGCCGGCAGGTTCAACGCCGGGATGGACGGCGCCACGGGCAGGCGAGACGCGGAGGGGACACAAGCTGCTCCTACTTCGCGTCTCCGATCACTGAGCCGTCTTTCACGACTCGGAACCGGGTCAATACGATGCGGTGGTCGTATCGAAACCCTGCGACACCGTAGTCGCGGCCTGGGACGAGAGCGACGCAGCCGCTTACCCGGTATTCACCGTCGGGAGGCGCGTTGCCATAGACCCAGCGAACCAGAGTCGAAGGATGCGTCTGGACAACGGCCTTCAAACCGAGCGTGCACACGGTGCTACCCCGGACACCGCTATTCCATTCGAATACCTCTACCCCGATCAACTCCAGTCCCTCCGCGCCTCCGCGAGAGAAACTGAACTGGACTCCCTCGAGACTCCGTCCGACCGTCACCGTTCCCGGTCCGGCGCACCCCAAGAGTACGACAAAGGCCACTACTCCTGAGAACCGCATCTCGCCGTCCGTCGAACGTTACTGGCGTTGAGCTGCAAACGCTAGAGGGAGGCGCGAAGCGCCGACCGAGGGCGGCCGACAGCTGCAACGCGTTGTTGGGCAGCTACAGCCCCGCGAGCCACTTCCTCGCGACACGCTCGGCAGCTGCGCGCGCCTGCTTTCCATTCGTGAACCGCTCGGTGGACTCGTTCGAAGAATCGATCGTCTCGCCGCTGCGATCATCGTTGACCGCCCACCACCAGGAGCCCCGCTTCATGGATTCGGCTCGCAACGTGAGGCCTGCCCACGTGGCCGTGCAGTCGTCTCCAAGGTTTCCCTTCCATTCGATCGGAAGGGCGGCAGAACTCCGCCGCCATTCTTCGACCTTAGGCCCAGCTCCCAAGGACATCTCGTCTGCCCAACGATACTGGCGTTCAGCAGCGGCGCGAACCGCCGTCCTCTGCAACGCGCGGTTAGCCAGCCTCCCCAAAGAGGCGCGGACTGTTTGTCACCACTAACTCAAGGAATTCTGTGAAGGTCTCCGCGATTGGCACGCCGCCAGGGCCTCCGACAATGTGTACGATCGTCCGCTCAGTCCCAGGTTCGAATTCGGCCGCATACGCCCAGCACCAGAGTGAATAGTCCGCGAGGACGATGGCGCCGGCGGGGGCATCCGTGGCGTACTGCGGGGCCTCTTGGTCGAGGCGAGTCCAGCGATCCAGTGGCCAAAGTGTCGTCAGGCCGTGCTCGGCGTCCAGCAGGTCGGTCCCGTCCATCCTGGAATAGAAGGCGCGAACGTCGAAAGGGAGTTTGACTTGAAAGCGTGACTCCAAATCAGTGAAGGATGTCGGATCAGCGGGACCGCGGCGTCTGGCGTCGCGGTGCGCTAAAGGCGCCAAAGCGAGAGCGGCGGTCAATTCCTCCACGGTCCTCATTGAGGCACTTCCCGGTCCGTCGAACGTCTTGGTGTTCAGCGGCGATGATCGACCGCTGCAACGCCATGTTAGCCGGCGATCACTTGGAGCGGAACTGATCCTCGTAGGTCTTTACGTGGTGGGGGAAGAACCGAAGGTAGGTCGCGCCGTCTACGCCGAGAACGCTGACCTCGACTCCCTCGGGTCCAAAGTCGGCAGATAGATCCTCGATGAACACGCCGCCGCTGGGCTGGAAGAACTCCCCGCTTCCCTCCGGACGCGCCCGCAGGTCTCTGTTGGGGCCTGCGTGGCTAGAGGAACGATAGAACTTGGACGGATGGAATCGACCGTGGGCGACGCCCATTGGAGGGTCACCGAACTCGAGTTCGGACCAGCCGATCTCGGTATCGCCCGAAAGCACTTCGTATCGCATGCCGCCCGTCCGGATAACTCGTATTCTCCACAGTTGGATAATCCTTGGCCACAGCATGTCCAGGTCGCCTCGAGCACCGCTCCAGCGCGATCTCGCGGGCTTGCGAGGCAGGGCCTCGCTGAATGATTCGATAAGGGCCGCGGCCAGGGCCGCGAGAGGTATGCCGAGAGGTCGCAGGCTGGTCAGCGATCGAGGGGGCTGCGAATGCCACCGGCGCCTCGATTCAAGACGTGGGGTAGATCATCGTGGTGCTGACGTCCTTGTGACCGAGGAGCTCTTGGATCGTGCGGATGTCGTAGCCGGATTCCAAGAGGTGCGTCGCGAAGGAGTGGCGGAGCGTATGGGGCGTGAGGTGCTTGGGAATTCTGGCGGCGACGGCGGCTCGGTGTGCCGATCCTTCTGGCCCTTCCGCGCCGGACAATGATCTCGCGCCGCTCGGAATCGACGTCCTTGACGCGGAATCGAAGCGCCTCGAGCAGGCGCAGGCCGGCGCCGTAAAGGAACCCACGAGGGCGGTGGGCCCAGTCAAGCCCGCCAGGAGGGTCACGACCTCGGCGGGCGTCAGCACCACAGGCACAGGCACATTCGGTACCCAGCCAAGAAAAAGGCGGCAGGAATCTGCGATTCCGCCGCCTTTTTGTGGGCGTTGCAGGGATTGAACCTGCGACTTCGACCGTGTGAAGGTCGCACTCTTCCGCTGAGTTAAACGCCCGTGACGAAGACAGGCTGAGGCTAGCGCCCTCGGTCGGCGGTCGTCAAATAGAATGCGCACGCGGGGGCCGTTGCCAGGCTGATCTGTCCGATGGATCACCGCGGCGCCTTCTGCCATTCTCCGCCGCGTGTCGCAGACGATGGAGCGATCGGGGGTTCCACCGACGACGCGGCTCCTGGCGGCTGGTGTCATGGTCGGGATGAGCTTGGGCGCCCCGGGTGACGTCGGAGCGGCGTTCCCTGCCAGCGCGGCGGCGGCGGCGGCGACCTCCGAGGCGCGCCTTTCGACCGAGCTGCACGGGCCCTGGACGTTCCGCCAGGCGCCGCACGGGGGGAAACCGGCCGCCGATGTCGACGCCCACGCGCACGCGCACGCCGACGCCCACGCGCACGCCGACGCCAGCGGCTGGCTGCCGGCGACGGTGCCGGGCTGCGTGCACACCGATCTGCTCGCGAACCACAAGATCGCCGACCCGTTCGTCGGCACGAACGAGAAAGACCAGCAGTGGATCGACAAGGAAGACTGGGAGTACCGCACGACGTTCGTCGCTGACGACGCGCTCCTCGCGCGCGAGCGGATCGAGCTCGACTTCCTGGGCCTCGACACCTACGCCGAGGTCTTCGTCAACGGCGCGTCGGTGCTGAGCGCCGACAACATGTTCCGGTCGTGGCGCGTCGCCGTGAAATCGCACCTGCACAAGGGGGAGAACACGCTGCTGGTTCGGTTTCGCTCACCGATCGAGCACGTGATGCCGGCGTACGAGCGGCTCGGCTACATCCTTCCGGCCAGCAACGACCAGGCCACGCCGATGGTGAGCATGTACACGCGCAAGGCGCCGTATCACTACGGCTGGGACTGGGGCCCGCGCTTCGTGACCAGCGGCGTCTGGCGCCCGGTGCGGCTCGAGGCCTGGGACGCGGCGCGCATCGACGACGTGCACGCGTTGCAGACGTCGCTCACCGATGCGCGCGCGACGCTGCGCGTGACCACCACCGTGATGGCGTCGCACGCGGGCCGCGCGCAGCTGCGCCTGTCGCTGGCGGGCGGCGCGCGCGCTGGCCGAGGCGGGCGCGACGCTGAAGGCGGGCCGCAACGCGATCGAGGTCGACCTCGCGATCGATCGGCCCGAGCGCTGGTGGCCGAACGGGCTCGGCCCGGCGCGTCTTTACACCATCGCGGCCGAGCTGTCGGTCGCCGGCATCGTGCGCGACACGCGCTCGGTGCGCGTCGGCCTGCGCACGCTCGAGGTCGTCCATCGCGGCGACAAGGACGGCAAGAGCTTCACCGTCGAGGTCAACGGCGCGCCCGTGTTCATGAAGGGCGCGAACTACATCCCGTCGGACAGCTTCCTCGATCGCGTGACGCCGGAGCGCTATCGCTTCCTGGTGCAGTCGGCCGCCGACGCGCACATGAACATGCTGCGCGTCTGGGGCGGCGGCATCTACGAGGACGATCGCTTCTACGACCTCTGCGACGAGCTGGGGATCCTGGTGTGGCAGGACTTCATGTTCGCCTGCAGCATGTATCCCGGCGACGCGCCGTTCATCGAGAACGTCCGCCAGGAGGCGATCGAGAACGTGCGCCGCCTGCGCAACCATCCCAGCCTGGCGCTGTGGGCCGGCAACAACGAGATGGAGGTCGCCTGGAAGGGGTGGGGCTGGCAGGAGAAGTTCCACCTCGACAAGGCGGCGCAGGACAAGATCTGGCGCGCGTACAAGCGCGTCTTTTACGACGTGCTGCCCAAGGTCGTCGCCGAGGAAGACCCCGGCCGCTTTTACACGCGCAGCTCACCCAGCGCCAACGACGACAAGATCGCAGCCAACAAGGTCGGCTACGGCGACATGCACTACTGGGGCGTCTGGCACGCCGAGGCGCCGTACAGCGACTACGGCCCGAACACGTCGCGCTTCATGAGCGAGTACGGCTTTCAGTCGTTCCCCGAGCTCGCCAGCGTCGCGCGCTACGCGACGCCGGCCGACTACGACATCGAGTCGCCGGTCATGCTCGTCGCACCAGCGCCACCCGCGCGGCAATCCGCTGGTGCGCACGTACATGGACCGCGACTTTCGCAAGCCGAAGGACTTCGCGTCGTTCCTGTACATGAGCCAGGTGCTGCAGGCGACGGTGATCAGCTACGCCGCCGAGGCGCACCGCCGGCGCATGCCGTACAACCAGGGCAGCCTGTACTGGCAGCTCGACGACTGCTGGCCGGTGGCGTCGTGGTCCGGCATCGACTACTTCGGCCGCTGGAAGGCGCTGCACTACGCCGCGCGGCGCTTCTTCGCGCCGATCCTGCTCAGCCCCGTCGAGGAGAGCGGCGAGATTCGCGTTTACGGCGTCTCCGATCTGCGCGCGCCGACGCGCGCGCAGCTGACGTTGCGGCTGGTCGACTTCGACGGGCGCGAGCTGTGGCGCAAGGCCAGCGACGTCACGCTGGCGCCGAACGCGAGCGCGGTGCTGTCGAGCTGGCCGCGCGCGGCGGCGTTGCAGGGCGCCAATCCCGCGCACGTCGTGCTGGTGGCGGAGCTGGCGTCGCCGGACGGCGAACGGCTGGCGCGCGGCTTCTACTACTTCGAGAAGACCAAGGACCTGGTGCTGCCCGATCCCGAGCTGTCGGTCACGGTCGACGCCGCACCCCGCGGGCGCGACCGTGGGTGCGTCGGTGCGGGTCGCGGCGCGGCGCCTGGCGCGCGCGGTGCACCTCGACGCCGATCCGGCGCCGTCGCGGCGCGAGGAGATGTTCTCGGACAACTACTTCGATCTGCTCCCCGGCGAGGCCGTCACCGTCGAGTGGACCGGCCCGGTGCCGCGCGTGAAGGCGACGTCGATCCACGATACGTACTAGCGTTGCGCCCGCACGCAACTTTCCTCGCGCTCCGGCGATAAGTCAGCCGTGCGTGGGTTGACACATCCGGAGCGCCGTCGTGCAGGTCGGTGAGCCCGTCGCGGTCGTGCCGGCGGCGACGCCGCCGCCGGACGCGGAGCTCGCCGCCGAGCTGGTGTCGATCACCTTCAAGTCAGGGATCAAGGTCAGTCGCGGTCGGACGACCGTCGAGGGGCCGCACTGGGAAATAGGGAAAGAGCACGCGATCGAGGACGTCTGGAATCGGATCGCCAGGCTATTGCACCTGCCGGTCGACCCTTATTCGAAGCGCCCGGCGGTGTTCCTCGCTGGAGGCCTCGGCGGTCCCTACGCCGTCGAGGTGAAGTTGAGGATCACCAAGTCCCGGAACGTCAGCGGAGAGGCGCGCCTGGTCGGCACGCTTTCGGGCGTGTCGATCGAGGGCACTTGCCCCTCGAGCGCCGGCGAACACACGGTCCGCGCCCGCATTGCGAATCCCCCCGAGGAGCTGCGCGCTTGCCGCGGACGCATCGCGTGGCGCCTGGACGTGGAGGCAACTCCGATCAGCGCCAGCCTGGGCACGACGTTCGCCGAGATCTACTTCATCCTGGCCATCCCGAGTGTGCCGTACCGGAAGTACGGCGTATGGGCCGAGGTGCTCCGATTTCTTTTCGGGCATGTCGGTGTGACCGGGAACAATCGATGGGCGGTGATGGCGACCATCGCCGCCTACTGCCACAGCGGGCACGGGCTCCGTTACGAGACAGATAGTGGTGCCGCTAAATACGGCGTGAACGCTCGTGGCGGTACTTTCAATCTGGGGCTCTACATGTTGAGGCGGAGCGCTGTCTGTAACTGCTACGACCAGGCTGCGGCCGTTCAAGCACTGGCGGGCGCCGTCGGCGTTGTTTCCGCGTGGCTGTTTCTCAAGCCTTTTGGGTACATTCGACCCACGAATCTGGTGGGTGTTGGGCTGTGTAACAATCCATTTTTCAGGGACGATGAATCGTTGAGGTTGGTGCCGCCCGATTCAGTGAGGCGAACCGCGTTCGGCAATCACGCATTTGCCGTCACCTACGGTGCGAAGGCTGTCGATGCGTGTGCGAAGCCTCACCTCGCGACCGAAACGGTTCCAGAGTACCTGGCCGACAGCATCGATGATACGCCATCCCTGTACGAGCGCTGGTGTCGACCCGGGCGTCCGGAGGACGTGCAACCGGAGATTGGAGTTCTCGTCGTCAAATGACTGAAGGTGACGATTCGAACGAGTATGACCCCGATGCGAAGGTCACGGACTTCAAGGCGCTGGTTGGTATCGACGCCCTGGGCGGGCTCGATGCGACTGACGGGGTTCTCGCCGACTGGCGCCTTCTGACGTCAGTCCTGTCAGAGGATCTACAGGGGTTCCGCCTGCTCCAGCACGACGCCCTTCCTTTCGAGTCGGGAGTCGGGTTGGCCACCTGGGACTGGCAGCGTCGCGCCGACTCGATCACTGTCGAGATTTACGTCTTGGGAACCGGACCCGCCGGTGCCCGGGCGCGGCTGATCGAAAATGCCATGAACACGACGACCGAGAAGCATCACATGGCTCTTGCGCTCGAGAAGGTGGGCGAGCTGGCGGTCGAGTTCGAGTCTCACGACGGTGGCGACATTCTTTGGGTCTTTCGAAATGTGTGTGTGTCGCTGAACAATCATCGCCGGGGTCCCAAGGTGATGCCGCTCGCCCGGCGCATTCAGTCCTTTCTGGCCGCCCACCTCGTTCCCGATATTGCGTCTCGTGTACCCAGGATTGCGAGCATCGAGGTCTCGAAGAGTCCCGTCCGGGTGGGCGACACGTTCGAAGTGCAGGTTCACGTTCCGAAGGACGTCCTGGCTCACAACCCTACGATCGATGTTCGGCCGGCGAGCTGGCCGATGCTCGACCCGATCGACTACCGGAAGTCGTCGGTCGTGTTCCGCGCAACGGATCCAGGTCCAGCCAAACTGGAGGTCATCGTTCTCGATCCCGTGACGCTGCTCTCCTCGAAGGCCGGCGTCGTCATCGACGTTCTCCCCGTTCCATGAGCCTGGTCAAAGCGCGAGAGTTCTTCGCGCCTTGCCGGGAAGATCGGCGTACCTTCCTCGTTTAGTGTCCTGCCGCGCCGGGCTCGCGACGGGCGTGGCGTTGGGATTCGAGGGAGGGGCGACGATGGCGGTGCAGGCGTATCACGGGGTGACCGGGGCGGAGCATCAGGCGAGCTTCAACAAGCTGTCCGGGCTGGGCTATCGAATGATCTCGCTCAGCGTCTACGGGGAGCCGGGGGATGCGCGCTACGCGGCGGTATGGGTCGTGCGCTCGGGGCCGGCGTGGGTCGCCGTTCACGGCGTCGACGCCGCGGGGTATCAGACCTTCTTCAACACGCACACGGCGCAAGGCTACGCGCCGGTGCTGGTGTCGGCGACCGGCGCCAGCGCCAATGCGATCTTCGCGGCGGTGTTCGAGCAAGGGGTCGCGGGCCCCTGGGTGGCGCGACATGGATTGACGTCGGGGCTGCCGACCCAGGTCGGAACCTTCCAGTATCAGAACCGCGCGGCGGCGGATGCGCGCCTGGTGCTGCGCTCGGTGGCGATCTACGGCACCGCCGGCGACCAGCGCTACGCGGCGGTCTGGCAGGCGAACCCCAACTACGTCAAATGGCACGTGCACGCGGCCGACACCGCGGCCGCCTACCAGACGACGTTCGACGCTGAGACGCAGCTGCCCGGCCATCGGCTCGCCGGGTATCGGCTGGCCTACGTCGCGCTCTCCGGAGATCAGAACTACTGCTCGGTGTTCAAGGACGACGTCGTGGGCCCGTGGGTCGCGCGGCACGGCCTGACCGCGGCGGACTACCAGAAGGAATTCGACATCCAGAGCGCGCAGGGTTTCTACCCGATCTGCGTGCAGGGCGGCGGGGCGGGCGGCGACACGCGCTACGCCGCGATCTTCGCGAAGCAGGACGTCCCGTCGCCGCGCCACTGGACGGTCGAGGGGACGCCGGTGCCGGCGCTGGCGGCGCTCGACCACGCGATGCAAGCCTTCATGAAAGAGAACGGCGTGCGCGCCGCCCAGGTCGCCGTCGGCAAGAACGGCGCGCTCGAGCTCGCGCGCGCGTACACGTGGGCGGAGCCGGGCTATCGCGTGACCAAGGTGAGCGATCGGTTCTTGCTCGCGAGCTGCAGCAAGATGTTCCTGGCGGCGGCGGTGCAATCGCTCTACGACGCGGGCAAGCTCAAACCGACGACGGCGGTCTATCCGCTGCTCGGGTTTTCGCGCCCGGCCGACCCGCGCAGCGACACCATCACCGTGCAGCAGCTCCTCGACCACACGGCGGGCTACGACGATTCGCCCACGGGATCGGGCTTCGATCCCACGTACAGCATGCGCACGATCGCGCTCGCGCTGGGGCTCGGGCAACCAGTGACCAAGCTGGAGATCGCGAAGTACATGTACGGGCGCCCGCTCGACTTCGCGCCGGGGGCAAAGAGCCAGTACTCGAACTACGGCTACCTGCTGGCGGGCGCGGCGGTCGAGCGCGTGACCGGCACGCCGTACTTCACCTATGTGCGCCAGACGTTGCTGGCGCCCGCCGACATCACCCAGGTGCGCGTGATCTCGACGCGACCGGCGGGGCGCACCGACGACGAGGCGATCGCCGAGGACCAGGGGCTGGGTCTGAGCCCTCTCGAGCTGACGTCGCCGCTGCTGGTGCCGTCGGTGTACGGCGGCGACGGCGAGATCAACGAAGTCGGCGCGCCCAACGACGGCACGGGCGCGTCGGCGATGGCGATGGTGCAGTTCATCCACCGCCACGCGGTCTGGGGCAACGGGCGGCGCGCTCCGGGCGCGCGCGCCGGCAGCACGCCGGGCGCATCGTCCTGGGCGCAGTCCCGCGGCGACGACGTCGACTGGGCCTACGTCATCAACACGCGCGACTGGCCGGCGGGGACGACGCAGACGCTCGACGGCCTGCAGATGGCGATCAATCACATCCTGGACAGCGCCGTGCTCTGAGTGAGCGCCTCCCCGCCGATCTGTGCCGAGAATCCAAACGGACGAAGGTGGTCCAGGCGCTGGAGGAGGCGGCGCGGAAGGCCGACCAACCCGCCGTCGCAGGGGAGGGGGCTTCGCCGCGCCGCTGAGCCGAGGTATCGTCGGCCGGACTCGTCGCCACAACCAGAGCCATGAACAACAATCCCTTGTCGCGCTTGTGTCCAACACTTCTGGTGCTGAACTGCGCCACAACCATCTACGAGATGAGCCGCGGCAATATTCGCGTTCTGAGCCTGTCTGCCACCGTTGAATCGGCGGTGCTTTTTGTCCTGTATCGGCGAAAGTCGCCGTATGCGGCATCGTTCCTGTTCTGGACGACGGCTCCGATCTTCCCACTCTATTTCGGCCTCGAGGCACTCGGCTTGTACGGCGAGAAGCCTGCGCCCGTGACTTACGCCCTCGCCGCGGCGATCTGGTTCGGTTGGATGATCTTTGGTTGGAGGCTTCGTCGCAAGTACGCCGTGTACATCGAAGCATCTTCGGCAGCGACCGCGCAGCAGGTGGAGCTGCGATGACCGACACGGGGCAAGTGGTCGCGTATGTAGATGTCGACGACACTCTCGTCCGGTCCTTCGGGTCCAAGCGCATCCCGATGACGGAGATGGTGCGGCATGTTCGCGAGCTGAAACGGGCAGGAGTGGTCCGCGTCGAGGACCGCGGCAGAGTACGCTGATGCGCTCTACGGGGTGGCTGGGTAGCCGCAAGACGTTCGACCGGATCATGAGCGGTGCAGGCTCCAGGTTCTATCCAGAGGTCGACAATGACGAACCGGTACATCTTTCATCTCTCGATCCCGGTGTCTGATCTGACGAGCGCGAAGGAGTTCTACGTCGACGTGCTCGGTGCCACCGTGGGGCGAGAGAATGAGGAGTGGCTGGACATCCTCCTCTGGGGGCACCAGATCACGCTTCACCGGGGGCCGGAGGACGTCCTGCCTTTGGCCAAACAAGGGAGCCGCCACTTCGGTGTCATTCTTCCTTGGGCCGAGTGGGAACGAGAAGCCGCGCGGATCGAGAGCTCGGGTGTGGGCGTCATCGAACCCCCTGCGATCAAGTTTGCGGGAACGGAAGACGAGCAGGGGAAGCTCTACTTACACGACCCAAGTGGAAACGTGATCGAGCTGAAGGCGTACCGGAATCTCCAGCGGACTCTGGGGCTCGTGGAATAGTTCCAGATGGCATGCAGCTTGGCCCGGCAGCCAAGCGGCGCATCCGCGCACTCCAGCACGACGCGCATTGCCCACGGCTGATCACCCATCGCAGATCCTTTTTGTTCCTTGCCGAAGTGTACGGTGAGGTATCTAATCGGCCGCGAGCCTCATCTGATCGTGCCCACGGGTGCTGTCCCTTGAATGCTCACGCTCCGTCATGTCGGCGGGCGCATCGGGGGGAGAAACGATGAAGGAGCGATGGGCGATGAAAAGGTTCTAGGAACCGAGGCCTCGTTCTCCGACGTTCTCATTCAGGAGTCGCCCGACGCCCTGATCGCGCTGTCACCCGACGGCAAAGTGCTGTTCTGGAGTCGGGGCGCCGAGACCCTCTTTGGCTACACGGCGCGCGAGTGCATCGGCCACCAGCTCGAGGAGCTGGTCGTGCCCGCCGAGAAGCGCGAGGAGTCGCGCGCGGCCATGGTCGAGGTGCTGGAGAAGGGGACGGCGCTGTTCGAGAGCGTCCGCCAGCGCCGCAGCGGCGAGCGCATCGATGTGGACGTGTCGCTGCGCGCGGTGAAGCGACCCGACGGAGGCATCCGTTTCATTGCCGTCGCCAAGAAGGACGTCACGCAGCTCAAACACCTGCGAGAAGAGCAGGCGACCGAGGCGAGGTTCCGCGGCCTCCTGGAGGCGGCGCCCGACGCCATGGTCATCGTCGGCCCGAGCGGGGACATCGTGCTCGTCAACTCGCAGACCGAGCGGGTCTTCGGCTACAAGCGCGAAGAGCTGCTGGGAAAGCCGATCGAGATCCTGGTCCCCGATCGCTTTCGCAAGGATCATCCGAGCCGGCGCGACGGCTACCTCGGCGACCCGCGCACGCGTCCGATGGGCGCCGGCCTCGAGCTCTTCGCGCGCCGCAAGGACGGAACCGAGTTCCCGGCGGAGATCAGCCTGGCGCCGATGGAGTCGGAGTCGGGGCGGCTGGTGACGGCGGCGATCCGCGACATCTCCGCTCGCAAGCGCATCGAGGGCAAGTTTCGCGGCCTGCTGGAGGCGGCGCCAGACGCGGTGGTCATCGTCAGCCACGAAGGGACGATCGTCCTGGTCAACACCCAGGCCGAGAAGATGTTCGGGTACACGCGCGAGGAGATGATTCGCCAGCCGGTCGAGATCTTGATCCCCCATCGGCATCGCGCGCGCCACCCCGGGCATCGCACCGGTTACTTCGCCGATCCCAAGGTTCGCGCGATGGGCTCGACGCTGGAGCTGGCCGGCCGGCGCAAGGACGGCACGGAGTTCCCGGTCGAGATCAGCTTGAGCCCGCTCGAGACCGAGGAGGGCGTGCTGGTGTCGAGCGCCATTCGCGACATCACCGAGCGCAAGCGCGCCGAGGACAAGTTCAAGGGCTTGCTCGAGTCGGCGCCCGACGCCATCGTGATCGTCAATCGCTACGGCAACATCGTGCTGGTCAACGCCCAGACCGAGGAGCTGTTCGGGTACCCGCGCGACCAGCTGATCGGCGAGGCGGTGGAGAAGCTGGTGCCGCCGCGCTTCCGCGCGAAGCATCCCAAGCACCGGGCCGGCTTCTTCGCCTCGCCCAAGGTTCGGTCGATGGGTTCGGGTCTGGATCTATACGGTCTGCGGCGCGACGGCTCGGAGTTCCCGATCGAGATCAGCCTGAGCCCGCTCGAGACCGAGGACGGGACGCTGGTGTCGAGCGCGATCCGCGACATCACCGATCGCAAGCGCGCAGAGGACAAGTTCAAGGGGTTGATGGAGTCGGCGCCCGACGCCATGGTCATCGTCAACAAGGATGGACGCATCCTGCTGGTCAACGCGCAGACCGAGAAGCTGTTCGGGTACACGCGCGAGGAGATCGTGGGTCAGTGGGTCGAGATTCTGATCCCCGAGCGCTTCCGGAAGAAGCACCCGGGCCACCGCGCCGGATACTTCACCGATCCCAAGGTCCGCTCGATGGGCTCCGGGCTGGAGCTCTACGGGCTGCGCAGGGACCACACGGAGTTCCCGATCGAGATCAGCCTGAGCCCGCTCGAGACCGAGGACGGGCTGCTGGTGTCGAGCGCGATCCGAGACATCACCGAGCGCAGGAAGGCCGAAGACAAGTTCCGCGGCCTGATGGAGTCGGCGCCCGACGCCATGGTCATCGTCGATCGCAACGGCCGGATCTCGCTGGTCAACGCGCAGACCGAGCAGCTGTTCGGCTACACGCGCGACGAGCTCCTCGGCAAGCCGATCGAGAGGCTGGTTCCGGAGCGTTTCCGCGCCCGTCACCCCGGGCATCGCGCCGGTTACTTCGGATCCCCGAAGCCGCGGCCGATGGGCGCGGGCGCCGATCTGTTCGGGTTGCGCAAGAACGGGACGGAGTTCGCGGCGGAGATCAGCCTGAGCCCGATCGAGACGCCCGAGGGGATGCTGGTGACGGCGGCGATCCGCGACATCACCGAGCGCAAGCAGATGGAAGATCGCATGCAGCAGGCCAACCGCCTGAAGAGCGAATTCCTGGCCAACATGTCGCACGAGCTGCGCACGCCGCTGAACGCGATCATCGGCTTCACGGAGCTGATGAACGACGGCGAAGTCGACCCGGCGTCGCCGCAGCACAAGGAGTTCCTGGGCCACATCCTCGCCAGTGGGCGTCACCTGTTGCAGCTGGTCAACGACATCCTCGACCTGTCCAAGGTCGAAGCCGGCAAGATGGAGTTCCGCCCCGAGCAGATGAACGTGCCGCGCATCATCGGCGAGGTGGTGGCCATGCTCAACAGCGTCGCCGGCGCGAAGCGCATCCAGGTCGAGACCGTCATCGATCCCAGCGTGACCGAGGTCGTGCTGGACCCGGGGCGGTTCAAGCAGGTGCTGTACAACTACCTGTCGAACGCGATCAAGTTCACGCCCGACGGGGGCCGGGTCAAGGTGCGGATGCGCCCCGAGTCGCCCGACATGTTGAGGCTCGAGGTCGAGGACACCGGGATCGGAATCAAGGAAGAGGACATCCCACGCCTCTTCATCGAATTCCAGCAGCTCGACGCGGCCCTGACCAAGAAGCACCCCGGCACGGGGCTGGGCCTGGCGTTGACCAAGCGGATCGTCGACGCGCAGGGCGGTTCGGTGGGCGTCCGCAGCACGCCCGGTGAAGGGAGCGTGTTTCACGCCATCCTGCCGCGGGGGCGATCGCTTCATTCGCTGCCGGCGGTGCCCGCGGCGGAGGAGGAGCGCCCGCCGCCCGGTGGCCCCTCCATACTGGTCGTCGATGCCGATCCCGGCGACCGGGCGCTGCTGGCGCGGACGCTGTCCGACTCCGGCTACGTCGTCCAGACGACGGCGACGGGTGGACAGGCCCTGAGCGTGTTTCGCGCCGGCGACTTCGACGCGGTGACGCTCGATCTCTCGTTGCCCGACATGAGCGGCCTCGAGGTGCTGCGCCGATTCCGTCGCGGTGACGCGAAGCCGATGGTGCCGATCATCATCGTGGCGGTGATCGCCGATCCCGACACGGTCGCGGCCTTTCCAGTCCACGATGTGATTCCCAAGCCGGTCGACGGGCCCGCGGTCCTGGCGTCGCTCGAGCGCGCCGGCGTGACCGTCGAGGGTGGCGGACCGGTGCTGGTCGTCGACGACGATCCCAGCAGCCTGGGTCTGATGGCGGCGACGCTGTCGAAGCTCGGCTATCGCTTCGTGTGCAAGCCCGACGCCCCCGCGGCGCTGAGCGCGGTGCGAACCGCGCCGCCGTCGGCGGTGATCCTCGACCTGCTCATGCCCGGCATGGACGGCTTCGAGTTCCTGTGGCGGTTCCGCAGCGAAGCCCGCAACCGCGACGTGCCGGTGATCGTGTGGACGGCGAAGGATCTCACCTCCGAGGAGGAGGAGCACCTGCGCAACAACGCCCAGGCGGTGCACGCCAAGATGTCCGGCGGCCTGGCCCAGCTGGTCGAGGAAGTGAAGCGGGCCGTACCGCTGACCGGGAGCCGGGGTGCCGCGCGCGCCAGCCACGTCCCCGAGGAAGCGTGAATCATGGGAAAGAACTCGATTCTCGTCGTCGACGACAACTCCGCCAACGCCGCGCTGGTGTCGTTCCTGCTCAGCAAGAGAGGCTACGAGGTCCGCACGGCGGCCGACGCCAACGAGGCGATCGCGTTGGTCGCGGACTTCGCTCCCAGGTTGATCATGATGGACCTGCAGCTGCCCGGCATGGACGGCCTCGAGCTGACGAGGCGCCTCAAGGCCGACCCGCGCACGCGGCACACCATCATCATCGCGCTCACCGCCTACGCGATGAAGGGTGACGAGGAGCGCGCGCGCGCCGCCGGGTGCGACGGCTACGTCAGCAAGCCGATCGACACGCGTACGTTGCCCGGCGTCGTCGGCGAGTACCTTCCGATCATGAACCGCAGCGAATCATGAGCGGGGCGCTCATCGGCGCCGAGTCGCGGCCGGTCATTCTGGTCGTCGACGACGAGCGCGCGAACCGCGCGCTCATCCGCGCCTACCTGGGCGCGGGTTTCGATGTGCAGGAGGCCGAGGACGGCGAACGCGCGCTCGAGATGCTGAGCGACCGGCCAGTCGATCTGGTCTTGCTCGACGTCATGATGCCGCGGATGAACGGCTTCGACGCGTGCCGGCGCATCAAGGCCGGACGCGGCGACCAACCCTACCTGCCGGTCGTCTTGCTCACGGCTCTCGGGCAGCAGGAGGACCGAAACACCGGGCTCGAAGCCGGCGCTGACGAGTTCCTGACCAAGCCGGTCGACCGCCAGGAGTTGCTGCTGCGCGTGCGCATGTTCGTGCGGATCCGCACGCAGGAGTCGCGGATTCGACATCAGGTGAGCGCGCTCGAGCAACGCGACGCCATGATCCGGCACCAGATCGAGGAGCTGCGTGCGCTCGATTCGCTCAAGGACGAGCTGGTCTCGTTGATGGTGCACGATCTCCGCAACCCGCTGGGCGGCATCGTCGGCTTCCTGGACACGCTCGAGCGCCATGTCGCCGACCCTGACCTGCGCGAGGACGCCCATCTCGCGCTGGAGGCGAGCGACCGGTTGCGTGAGACGCTCGACGACATCTTGCAGGTCCGCCTGCTCGAGAGCGGCACCGTGCGGTTGCACCGCGAGGTCGTCGAGACCGGCGTCCTGGTCGGGGAGGCGATCGGGTCGGTGCACGGCGCGGCGCGTGCGCGGCACGTCGAGATCTCGCGCCAGACCGACGGGCGCGATCCCCACATCGTCGCCGACCGAAAGCTGGTCCGGCGCGCGGTCGAGAACCTGCTGACGAACGCGCTCAAGTATTCGCCGGCGGGCGGCGTGATTCTGGTCGCGATCCACCAAGTCAGCGGCGAGATCGAGATCGAGATCGCCGACCGCGGCATGGGCATCCCCGACGACGTCAAGAGCCAGCTCTTCCAGAAGTTCGGGTCGGTCGAAGCCGCGCGAGGCGAGCGACGGCGCGGCATCGGCCTCGGCCTCTACCTGGTCAAGCTGGTCGCCGTGGCCCACGGCGGCCGCGCCGTCGTCCGCGATCGCGAGGGCGGCGGCACGGCCTTCGGTTTGCTCCTGCCGCGCAACAACCAGGTCGCCTGAGGCTGCAAGGCGCACCCCTGCAACCGGCCCCTGCGCCCGGACCGACGTTCCGGACCGACGTTCCCTGCGCCCGGACCCCTGCGCCCGGACCGACGTTGACCCTGCCCCCTGAACCCCTGCGCCCGGACAACCCCTGCGCCCGGACCGAGGTTGACCCTGCCCCGCCGAGCGGACCCTGCGCCCGGACCGAGGTTAGTTTCCCCCGGTTCGTGCCGTTTGACCCTGCGCCCGGACCCTGCGCCCGGACCGAGGTTAGTTTCCCCCGGTTCGTGCCGTTTGACCCTGCGGACCCTGCGCCCGGACCGAGGTTCCTGCGCCCGGACCGAGGTTAGTTTCCCCCGGTTCGTGCCCTGCGCCCGGACCGACGTTAGTTTCCCCGCCCCTGCGCCCGGACCGAGGTCGGGACCCTGCGCCCCTGCGGCGCCCCTGCGCCCGGACCCTGCGCCCGGACCGACGTTAGTTTCCCCCGGTTCCTGACCCCTGCATCCGGACCGAGTTAGTTTCCCCCCGGCCCCTGCACCCGGACTGGCCCCTGCGCCCCGGACCGACATTGACCGCAGCAACCGAACCGCAGTAACCGAACCGACGTTAGTTTCCCCAGCAACCGGACCGAGGTTAGCTCCGTTCTGCAACCGGACCGACGTTAGTTCTGGAGCCGCTGCAACCGTTCCCAGCAACCGGACCGACGTTCCTGCAATCGGACCGACGTTAGTGTTGGAGCTGCGGCAACCGTTCTGCTGCGCCCTGCAACCGGACCGACGTTAGTGTGAAGTGGAGCGAGAAGGACGAGCGAGAAATGACCAAGGCGGGGCGCGTCTCGAGTGGTTCGGAGGGGAGGTGGTGTGGTCGCTCTCCGAAGAACTCGCGTAGACCGCACGAGGCACGGGCGTCTCGCATCGACGGCGCGCCTTCGGCCCCCACCAACGCCGGTCGTTCAGAAGGTGCGCCACTTCTCTCGGAGCCGAGCGCGAGTCAGGCCGGCTCAGGGTGCGGCGCGCAAATGGCTTGTGTGAAGCGGCGGAGCCAGTAGGTGCCGGCAGGAAAGATGGCGTCGCGGATGCCGGTCGCAAAACTCGCTCGCGCGGCGGCGTAGGCATCGCGGAAGGCGCGATTGCGGAGCAAGGCTTCGAATCCTACTCCATTTGCTCCGCGCAGCGACGTGAGGGCTCAAGTTTCGATGTGGCTCCCGGCTACCGGGGCGGTCGCTCCACCTTTGCAGCAGCACGCCCTTGCGGCCGAGTACGGACGTGCCGGTTCGATGGCGCTCGGCGGCTGCCGTCTCTTCGACGGCGCGCACTCTCTCGAGGATCGCTGCAGCGAATTCAGTGGAGGAGAGATGCCCGAACCCTTCAGGACGCGCAAACGCCAGCGAGACCACCTCAGGCATGGGCCCGTCTTCACGGAAAAAGTGCTTGGGTCGGAAGGCGCTGAGCGAGCGGCCGTGGAGCAAGGAAGCGATTGAAGTGACGCCCGGCCAATGATGGGCTCTGTCCACAAGATTGTCCTTCGCCGGATTGCTGAGGGCATAGGCCATCTTGTCGATCACGTCGTCGGGGTCGACGAGGCGCACGACGCTGGTCTGTTCAGAGGACCAGAAGTTCTCCCAGCGACCACGGAGCGCGTTCTGACACTTGGCGAAAAGCTTGTGAAAGTGCTCGATGAACTCCGGATAGCAGCCGTCGGGGTCATGGATACCGGTGTGGTGATGGTTGCTCATCGCGACAGTGAACAACACGCGGATGCCGAACCTCTCGGCGGCAACGGCGAGGCAGTAGATGAACGCGTTGTTGGTCTCGCGGTCGGGCCTCATCAAAAACTGCCGCTGGGTACAGCGGCGCGTGATCATGTAAGTCCGCCCAGGGAGAACCTCGCGAGGAATCGACACACTGGGTTGTCGGCAAGTCCTGGGCGATGTTGTGGCAAAATCAACGTCGGTGCGGGCAACCATCGGTGCGGGCAACCGCGGTACGGCAACCGTGGCAAAATCAACCTCGGTGCGGCAACAGGAAATCGGTGCGGCAACAGGCGGGACGTCGGTGCGGCAACAGGGTAATCAACCTCGGTGCGGTAACAGGCAATCAACCTCGGTGCGGTAACAGGCAACAGGGGGAGCAATCAACCTCGGTGCGGTAACAGGCAGTGCGGTAACAGGCAATCAACCTCGGTGCGGTAACAGGGGTGACAGGCAATCAACCTCGGTGCGGTAACAGACAGGCAATCAACCTCGGTGCGGTAACGGCGGTGCGGTAACAGGTGGTAACAGGGTGGGGTAACAGGTGACTCCGTGATCGGTAAAAGAGTACGGCCGATGATCCACGTGCCGGACGTCCGGGTGACCGCCGAGTGGTACCAGTCCATCGGCTTCGAGCTCGTGTCGACCAACGAGGACGATGGGACAATCGACTGGGCGCTCCTGTCATTCGGCGACGGACAGGTCATGTTCAGTCTCGGTGGAACGGTCACCTCCGCTGCGCGGCGCGAGGTTGACCTGTACGTCAGCACCGATGACGTGGACGGCCTGTACGAGAGGCTGAAGGGCCGCGTCGACGTTCAGCGGGGACTGCACGACACGTTCTACGGCACGCGCGAGTTCATCGTTCGCGACGTCAACGGCTTGTGGGTCACGTTCGGCGAGAGTCTGAAGGCTGGAATCTGACGGCGCCGCTCACGGACGCCCGAGCGCGAAGATCAGCTGCGCACGCGCGATCGCCAGACGGTACTCCGCCGCCACTTGTTGCGCGGCCGCCGTGACCACGCCGAGCTGCGCGTCGCCGAGCTCGATGACGCTGCCGGCGCCGGCCTGGTAGCGCCCCTCGGCCAGCGCCAGGCGCTCGCGCGAGCTGGTCACGCCTTCGCCCGACGCGACCAGCGCTTCCTGCGCCGCACGCACGTCCAGCTGCGCGCCGGCCACGCTGACCCAGACCTGTTGCACCAGGGCGTCCTTGCGCGCGCGCAGCGCCGACAGCAGCGCATCGGCCTCACGAACCTGGGAGCGCGTGGCGAACCCCTGGAAGATCGGCCACACCAGGCTCAGCCCGCCCCAGAAGTTCCAGGCCAGGCCGGCCTTGTAGATCCGATCCTGCCCACTCGACGTCACGCCGACGCCCGTGGTCGACGTCAGGTTGCTACCCGCGTCGGAGGCCCCCGCGATCAGGCTCAGCGTCGGGCCGTAGCTGCCGACCGCCGCCTCGCGCGCCAGCTCCTGCGCGCGGATCTGGTCGTCGAGCGCCGCGCGATCCGGCCGCACGCGCAGCGCCTCGTCGACCAGCGTCGCCACCGGCTGGGTCTCGCCCGCGACGGGGCCAAAGGTCTGGTCGGCGACGTCGTAGTCGATCGATCCGGTGACGCCCATCGCCTGGTTGAGCGCGGCGCGCCCCAGCGAGTAGGCGTTCTCGGCGTTGATGAGTTGCACGCGCGCGCTGGCGCGGTCGGCGCGCGCTTGCGCGAGATCAATCATGGGCCGCGTCCCCTCGGTGACGAAGCCGTCGATCTGCCCCAGGTGGCGCTCTCGGTTGGCCAGCGACTCGCTCGCGACGCCGACCAGCGTCTTCTGCGCCCGCGCGCGAAAGTACGCGGTGCGCGCGTCGAGGATGACCTGCAGGCGGGTCGCGCTCTCGGTCTGCGCTAACCCCTGCGCCGTGGCCTCGGCGGCATGCCAGCGGCCGCGCGTTTGCCCGAAGTCCCAGAGTATTACGCTCCCCGCCGCCGTGAAGTCCCACCAGTTGAACGTGGTCGCGTCGTTGGAGACGGTCGTGGCGCTGCCGGGCTTGTGCTCGCGGTTGCCGGTGGTGCGCTGGTACGTCGCGCCCGCCTTCACTTCAGGTAGCACCGGCGCGCGCGCCCCCTCGGCGCGCGCGTGGCCGGCTTGAGTGTTGGCCTGCGCCTCGTGCAGCGCCGGCTGGTTGGCCTCCGCGGTCCGCACCGCCTCTTCGAGCGTCACCGTGCGCGCGCTCAGCAGCGTCAGGAAGATCAGGCCCGCCGCGCCGCCCATCACTCGTACCGCAGGGCGACGATCGGATCGAGGCGCGCCGCCTTGTACGCCGGATAGAGGCCAAAGGTGATGCCGACCAGCGCGCTGAAGCCGACGGCGAGCGCGACGACGTCCAGGCGCACCAGCATCGGCCACGCGAACCGCAGCGCCAGCCGCTCGGCCCCGATCAGCCCCAGCGCGACGCCCGCGAGCCCACCCATCACCGACAGCGCGAGCGATTCGATCAGGAACTGGATCAGGATGTGGCGCGGCTTGGCGCCGACCGCGACGCGCACGCCGATCTCGCGCGTCCGCTCGGTGACGCTGACGAGCATGATGTTCATGATGCCGATGCCGCCCACCAGCAGCGACACCCCGGCGATGCTCGCCAGCAGCAACGTCAGCGCCTGCGTACTCTCTTCCTTGCGGTTCGCGGTCTCCGTCAGGTTCTTGACCGTGAAGTCGTCGTCGGCGCCGGCGGCGATGTTGTGGCGGTCGCGCAGTAGCTCGCCGATGCGCGCCGCGACGGCGGCGGTCTGCGCGTCGTCGGTGACCTCGACCATGATCGTGCCGGCGAGGTAGCTCTGCAGCCCGCCCTGGATCTTGGCGAGGAACGTCGACGACGGCACGTAGACGACGTCGTCGTAGTCGCTGCCGCCCGGCGACTGCCCTTTGCGATCGGCGACGCCGACCACGCGGAAGGGGACGTTCTGGATGCGCACCGTCTGCCCGATCGGGTCGGCGCTGGCGCCGAACAGGTGCGCCGCGACGGTATCGCCGAGCACGGTGGTCTTGGCGCCCGAGTCGACGTCCTCGGCGGTGATGCCCTTGCCCAGGCGGATGGGCCAGTTGCGAATCTCGAAGAACTCCGGCGTCGTGCCGGTGACCAGCGTCGCCCAGTTCTGGTCCTCGGTGACCACCTGCCCGGTGGCGTGCAGGCGCGGCGCCACGCAGCGGATGCCGGGCACCTCGGCGCCGATCGCCTTCAGGTCGTCCCAGGTCAGCGTCGGCAGCGTGCCGGCGCCGACCTTGACGCCGCCGGCGGTCTTCGCGCCCGACGACACGATGAGGACGTTCGTGCCCATCGCGGTGAACGCCTGCTCGACGCGCGCCTTGGCGCCTTCGCCGATCGCCACCATCGCGATCACCGCGGCGACGCCGATGATGATGCCGAGCGCGGTCAGGAATGACCGCAGGCGGTTGCGGCGCAGCGCCCGCAGGGCGATGCGCATGGTCTCCCACGCCATCATGCGCGCCCACCCTCCAGGCGCACGGCGCCGCCCGCGTCGCGCACGAGCGCGGCGCTGTCGCTGCACACCAGGCCGTCCTTGAACACGATCACGCGCTCGGCGTACGCCGCGATGTCGGGCTCGTGGGTGACCAGCACCAGCGTGATGCCGTCGTCGCGCAGGCCGCGCAGCAGCCCCATCATCTCGGTGCTCGCCGCGGAGTCGAGGTTGCCGGTCGGCTCGTCGGCCAGCACCAGCTTGGGCCGGCCCACCAGCGCGCGCGCGATCGCCACGCGCTGCTGCTGCCCGCCCGACAGCTGGTTCGGGTGGTGGTGCACGCGATCGCCGAGCCCGACGCGCTCGAGCGCCTCGCGCGCGCGCCGCCGCCGCTCGCGCGCGCGCACGCCGCCGTAGATCAGCGGCAGCTCGACGTTCTCGAGCGCGGTCGTGCGCGGCAGCAGATTGAAGCTCTGGAACACGAAGCCGAGCGTGCGGTTGCGCAGCTCCGCCAGCGCCTCGCGACCCTGGGTCGCGATCTCGACGCCGTCCAGGCGATAGCTGCCCGTGGTGGGCCGGTCGAGGCAGCCGATGATGTTCATCAGCGTCGACTTGCCCGAGCCCGAGGCTCCCATGATCGCCACGAACTCGCCGCGCGCGATGGTGAGCGAGACGTCGCGCAGCGCGTTCACGCCGTCCTCGCCCAGCTCGTAGCGCTTGGCGACCTGGCGCAGCTCGATGAGCGGCGGCGCGGCCTCGGGCGCGGAATCAAGGGTCGAGAGGGTCGGGTGGGGGGGGCGCATGACGATTAGAAGAGCGCCTTGCTCGCTCCGGAGCCTTGATTGCGCGCGCGCTTGGCCTCGGCGCGATCGGCCTTGCTCACGGCCTCGGTGACCACCAGGTCGCCTTCCTTCAGCGACGGCGAATCGACCTCGACGCGCGCGCCGTCGACGACCCCGACCACGACGGCGACCTCGGTGAGCGCGCCGCCTTCGCGCAGCACCCAGACGCTGCGTCGATCGGCGTCGACGCCGGCGCTGGCGCCGCCGGTGCTCGCCGTCGCCGGCAGGTGGGCGGCGCCGGGCTCAGCGGCGTCGGCGCTCCCCTCGATCTGCGCGAGCTTGGCGGCCTTCTTGGCGGCTTTCTTCGCCGCTTTTTCGCCCGTCTTGTCGGTCGATTGGGGCGCTTGTGACGCGGCCGCCTTGGTGCCGTCGCCGCTCGCGAGCAGCTCGGCGGGCGGGCGGAAGCGCAGCGCCGCCGTCGGCACGCGCAGCACGTCGCGCCGCTCGGCGTAGACGAAGGTGACGTTGGCGGTCATCCCCGGCTTCAGCTTCAGCCCGTCGTTGTCGACGTCGATGACGGCGTCGTAGGTCACCACGTTCTGCAGCGTCTGCGGGGCGTCGCGGATCTGGCGGATCACGCCGCGGAAGCGCTCGCGCGGGTAGGCGTCGACGGAGAACGTCGCCGGCATCTCGGCCGCCAGCTTGCCGACGTCGGCCTCGGACACGGCCGTGTGCACCTGCATCTTGCGCAGGTCCTCGGCGATCGTGAACAGCGTCGGCGCTTGCAGCGACGCCGCGACCGTCTGGCCGACGTCGACGTTGCGCGAGATCACCGTGCCGCCGATCGGCGACACGATGGTGGCGTACCCGAGATTGACCGCCGCCTGGTGCTGCTCCGCGCGCGCCTGCGCCAGATCGCCGACGGACGCCGCGACCGCCGCCGTCGCCGCGGCCGCGTCGGCGGCGCGCGCGTCCAGCTCGGCCGGCGCGATCAGCTTCTTCGCCGCCAGCGCCTTGGCGCGGTCGAGCTCGCGCGCGGCGTGCACCTGCTTGGCCTGGCACTGTGCCAGCGTTCCCTGTGCCGCCGCCCGATTCGCGGTCGCCTGCTCCAGCGTCGCCTCGAACAGGCGCGAATCGAGACGCGCGATGACGTCGCCCTTGCGCACGTGCGAGCCGAAGTCGGCGGCGAGCTCTTGAATGCGTCCCGACACCTGGCTGCCGACCTGGACCGTGACCAGCGCCGACAGCGAACCGGTCGCGGTCACCTTGCCGGTGATCGTCCCGCGATCGACGGTGGTCTTTTCCAGGTGATAGGGCGACTTCGGCGCGCGGTGCAGGGCCGAGACCGTGGTGATGACGCCGCCCAGGCCCAGCACGGTGAACGCGCCGATCATGATGCCGATGCTTCTGGTCATGGCCCGCCGCCTCGAAACCTCGAGGTCGAGGCCCGACCAAACCTAATCTCGCGCGACCGGCGGACTAGTCGGGACTATCGGCTACGGACAGGCCACGGCCTGCAGCGACAGGGTATCGATGTAGAACGACGTCGTGCGGTTGGCGTTGGCGTTGGTGACGCCACGGAGCTGCAACGTCACCGCCTGGCCCGCCAGCGCCGCCGGCAGCGCGACCGCGACCGGGGTGAACGTGTCGGTGGCGTTGGCGTTGCTGATGTGCGCGAGCGAGATGATCTGCGTGCCCGCCAGGAGCTGGGCGTCGAAGGTATCGGCCTCCGCGGCGCCGAGCTTTCCCGTGACGACCGCATAGTAGAAGCTGAACGTCATCTTGGTGGAGCCGGCGGGGATCGTGATCGACTGGCTCAGGCGATCGTCGGAGCTGGCCAGACCGCCGAACCAGGTGAGGTTGGGCAGCGACTGCGCCGCGACGTCGGGGTGACCGGTGACGCCACCGCCGGGCGCTGGCGCCGGGTAGACGATCGGGATGCCGGGGTTGGTCCATCCGACCTCCAGCGGGGCCAGATCGAAAGCGGGGTTGACCAGCAGCTCGCGCGTCGACGTGCCGGTGCTCTGCCAGGCGCCGCCGCCGTCGCAGATCTGCAGATCGCCGCCCACGCACTGGTTGCTGCCGGGCACGCAGACGCCGGTGCACGCGCCCGCGGCGCACAGGAATGGGCAGGCGGGGTCGCTCTGCCAGACGCCGGCTCCGTCGCAGGTCTGTGGGACCAGGCCCACGCATCGCTTGGCGGGTGCCGTGCATTCGCGCGGCGGCAGATCCGGAGCCAGATCCGGCCGCAGATCCGGCCGGATATCCGGCCGCAGATCGAGTTGGACGTCGATGGCTCCGGTGTCGGGTTTGCCGCTGTCGGCACGCGAAGCGTCGGTCCCCGGAGGTACGTCATTCGCGATCGCGTCGACCGGAACGGTGGCGTCGGTCACAGGTGAGGCATCAGCCCCGGGCGTGAGATCCACGCCGGTGTCCAGGGCACCGCCGTCGCCGTCGTCACCGAGGTGTCCGCGCATGGCCGGCCCCGCGTCGCCCTTGGTCGCACCGACGTTGCCGGGCTCGACGCGCGGGCCGCAGCCACCGCTCGCCGTCACCACCAACGCCAACCAGCCGAGCTCGACAAATCGATCTAAGCGATTCAGCTTGAGCACCCGCAGCAGTTAACGCGACCACAGTGAAAAATTCCACTAGGGGTGCCAATACAAATTCAAAATGGGAACCGATGGGCTCCGACGGCGGAGCCGTCTCCGCCCGACGCGGTCGACGTTCGTGCGTTTCTGAATGCGTCGCGCCCATCCGCGCTGGCGGGGGCGAGGCCAGCGTCGGATCCCCTCCCGACCGGTCTTTAGCGAATTCCACTCATGCAGGCGTCGAGCAGCACGTTGCAATACGTGAGCACCAGGCCTGCAAAGAGTCCGACTCCAATCACCTTGACCGCAAACGCCCACGCCGATCCCGATCCCGAATAGCGAACGTGTCTTGCAATTCCAGACATCATTTTCGAAGCCCCCCTTCTGAAGCGCAACTCTAAAGCTCGATTGTTGCCGCTAGATTTCGACGCCTCGCTTTTTGAGTAAATTGTGAGCCTCGAGACAACCCTGGAAGCCCGTCGGCGGCGATCAGGCGGGCCGCCAGTCGGCGTGCTAGCTTGGCGGTCTGACCCTCCGCACTGAGCTCTCCCTCTTTCTGTCGACCTTGCTGGTTCTGGCCATTGGATTGGCCGGCGGGACTGCGATCTACCAATCCTCGCGCAACATGCGCCGCGAGCTGACGACCGAATATCAGTTGTTTGCGGAAAATCGCGCGTTCGCATTGCGCGATAACTTCGACATCCTCGAGGACGAGCTCAAACGGCTGGCGCTGTCGCCCCAGGTCAACCTCACCGACGGCAATCTGTTGCCGGAGCAGCAGCTGCTGTCGGGCGCGCACCAGAACTCGGTCCTCTACAACACGGCGGTGCTGCTGCTGTCGGCCGACGGCACCTGCTTGGGCTCGGTGCCCGACCGCCCCGAGTACCGCCGCCAGAGCTTCGGCGACCGCGGCTGGTTCAAGGCGGCGCGGTCGAGCAAGCAGGTGCCGATCTACCGCGCCACCGACGAGCCCGACATCGGCCGCACCATCAAGATCATCCAGCCGATCCTGCGCGACGGCACGTTCACCGGCGCCCTGGTCGGCATGATCGCCCTCGGCGAGGCCAACCTCATCACGCCGGCGCTCCACGACACCCTGCCGCGCAAGACCGACGCGATGCTGATCGACGCGAGCGGCCAGATCATCTATCCGCCCGGTCGGGTCGAGGCGTCGGTCGGCTCGGACTGGGAACGCGCGATCCGCGCCGCGTCCGGCGGCGGCAGCGGTACGCTGACCGGCCTCGCCGACGGCGAGGAAGCGCTGTTCGCCTACTCGCCGGTCGGCGCGGCGACCAGGTTCTCGGTGGTGTTCGCCTGGCCGTGGAGCTCGCTCAACGAAAATCTCCGGCAGCAGGTCTGGACGCTGGCCGCGGCGCTGGTGTTCGGCGTCGTGCTGGCGGTGATCGCCGGCCTGATGCTGTCGGCCTACCTCACGCGGCCGCTGCACGCGCTGGGTGAGAGCGCGAGCCGCATCGCGCGCGGCGAGCGCGTGCCGTCGATGCGCCCGCCGTTTCCCGGGCGCACCGAGGAGGTGCGCGCGCTGGTCGCCGCGTTCGAGCACATGGAGACGTCGATCCGGCAGCGCGACGACGAGCTGCGCGAGAGCGCGGCGCTGCTGGAGCACCGCGTGCGCGACCGGACGCAGAAGCTGGTGGCCACGCAGGAGGCGCTGGTCGACGCCGAGCGGTTCGCGGCGATGGGCAAGACCTCGGCGGCGATCGCGCACGAGATCAAGAACACGCTCAATGGCCTCGGGATGGCGGTCGAGCTGATCCTGGAGGATCCGGCCAACCTGCCGCGCATCGCGCGGCTGCGGCCGCAGGTGGTCGGCGAGATCGCGCGCCTGCGCGATGTGGTCGATTCGCTGCTGTCGTTCTCGCGCTCGCCGCGCATCGAGCTCGGCAGCACCGACCTGGCGCGCGTGATCGCCGAGGCGCGCGCCCTGCTGGCCGACATCATCGCTGACCGCGACGCCACCGTGATCATCGACGCGCCGGCCAACCTGCCGCTCTACTGTGACAGTCACAAGATGAAGGGTGTGCTGGTGAACCTGATCAAGAACGCGGTCGAAGCGGGCCGCAACGTGCGCGTGGGTGCGGCGGTGACCGACAGCGAGGTCGTCGTCGAGATCGCCGACGATGGTCCCGGCCTGGGCGACGAGGTCCGCAAGCACCTCTTCGAGCCGTTCTTCACCACCAAGCCCAACGGCACCGGCCTGGGCCTGGCGACGTCGAGCCGCTACGTCGAAGCGCACGGCGGCACGCTCGAGACCGAGGCCGCGTCGGCGCTGGGCGGCGCCCTCTTTCGCATTCGCCTGCCACGCGTCGTGCGCGGCGACTGGCCGCGCGCGGCCGCCGGCGCAGCGGCGGGGAGGCACGGGTGAGGCCGACGCTGCTGGTGATCGACGACGAGAAGACCTTTCGCATCGTCGCCGAGGAGGCGCTGTCGGCCGAGGGTTTCAGTGTCACAACCGCCGCGAGCGGCGGCGCCGGGCTCGCCGCCTGGCAGCGCGATCCCTGCGACCTGGTGATCCTCGATCGCCACTTGCCCGACATGGACGGCGTGGTGGTGCTGGATGCGATCTTGCGCGAATCGCGCGAGCGCGGCGTCGACACGCTGGTCCTGATCGCGACCGCCTACGCCGATGTGGCCAGCGCCGTGCAGGCGCTGAAGATCGGCGCGTTCGACTACCTGTCGAAGCCGTTGCAGCTCCCCGAGCTGGTGGTGACCGTGCGCAAGGCGCTGGAGGCGAAGCGCCTGCGCGCGCAGGTGCGCCAGCTCACCGGCCGCGCGCGCGCCGCCATGGGCGACTTCGTGCCCGGCACGTCGTCGGCGATGCGCCAGGTGCTGGAGATGGTCGACAAGGTCGCCGAGGCGACCGACACCACGGTGCTGGTGCAGGGGGAGTCGGGCACGGGCAAGGAGCTCATCGCCGACCTGATCCATCGCCAGACGCCCGGCCGTTCCAACGAGCCGTTCATCGAGATCAACTGCGCGTCGGTGCCGGAGAACCTCCTCGAGAGCGAGCTCTTCGGCTACGAGCGCGGCGCGTTCACCGACGCCAAGGCGCAGAAGCGCGGCCTGTTCGAGGAGGCCGACGGCGGCACGCTGTTCCTCGACGAGATCGGCGAGCTGCCGGCGGGAACGCAGGCCAAGCTGCTCAAGGTGCTGGAGGAGATGACCTTCCGGCGCCTCGGCGGCACGCGCGACCTGACGGTCAGCCTGCGGATCATCGCCGCCACCAACAAGGACCTGGCCGAGGAGGTGCGGCGCGGGACGTTCCGGCTCGACCTCTACCACCGCCTGGACGTGTTCCACATCCGCATGCCGCCGCTGCGCGACCGGCGCGAGGACATCCTCCCGCTCGCCGAGCACTTCCTGCGCATCTTCGGCACGCGCATGCGCAAGCCGGCGGCGAGCCTGGCGCCCGAGACCGAGCGGATCCTGCGCGACTACGACTATCCGGGCAACGTGCGCGAGCTCAGGAACCTGATCGAGCGCGCCGTGATCCTGTCGGGCGGTCCGGTGATCGACCCGTCGTGCATCGTGCTGAGCGGGCCCATGCGCGTCGCTGCTCCGCCGCTGGCGGCGGGAACTGCGGCCGCGGTCCCTCCGGCGGCGGTCGGGTTCTTCAGCGCCGACCTCGATCCCGGCGGCCAGCCCCCGTCGCTGGCCGAGCTCGAGCGCCGCTACATCGCGCGCCTCCTGGTATTCACGAGTGGGAACCGCACCCAGGTTGCCCGCCTCCTCGGCGTGTCGTACCCGACCGTGGCAAAGAAGATCGCCGACTACGGTCTCTCTTAGCCGACCACGGACTGTGACCTCCGTCGGGGCGGCCCCCAACACCCACTACAAGTTTCTTTCACGTTGCCTGAAAGAAAACTTCAGCCCGCCCTCATGCGGTGGCTGTATTTCTGGCTGGTCAACCCGGCACGCGGGTTGCTAAGTCTCCGGGCGGCACCAGCATGCTCGAACGGCTCATCGATATCGCGGTCCACCGGCGCGTCCTCACCCTGGTGGCGACGGCGGGGTTCGTCTTCTTCGGCATCGTTACCTTCGGGAAACTGAAGATCGAAGCGTTCCCGGACGTCACCAACGTCCAGGTCATGGTCATTGGCCTTTATCCCGGACAGGCGGCCGAAGAGGTGGAGAAGCAGGTCACCATCCCCATCGAGCGCGCGCTGACCGGCGTGCCCCACGTGCTGGTGCAGCGGTCGATCACGTCGTTCGGTCTGTCGCAGGTGATCCTGACCTTCGAGGACGAGGTCGACATCTACTTCGCGCGCCAGCAGGTCGCCGAGCGGCTGCCCGACGCCGAGGTGCCCGACGGAGTCGAGCCGCACCTCGGCCCCAACGACACGCCGGTCGGGCAGGTCTATCAGTACACGCTCGAGAGCGATCGCCACACGCCCAGCGAGCTGCGGAGCTGGCAGGACTGGGTGGTCTCGAAGCACCTGATGCGCACGGCCGGCGTCGCCGACGTGGTCAACTTCGGCGGCTTCCAGAAGGAGTACCACGTGCTCTGCCGACCCGGCGCAGCTGCGCAACAACGGGCTCGCGCTGCGCGACGTGATCCAGGCGGTGTCGGTGTCGAACGGCGCGACCTCGGGTGGCTATCTGGAGAACGGCGAGTCGGAGTTCGTGGTGCGCGGGCGCGGCTACCTGCGCAACATGAAGGACATCGAGAACACCGTGGTCAAGGCCACCAACGGCACGCCGGTGCTGGTCGAGACCCTCGCCAAGGTCGTCGAGTCGTACACGCCGCGGCGGGGCGCGGTCGCGCGCGGCGAAGCCATCGATTCGATCGAGGGGACGATCCTGCTCCGCCGCGGCGAGAACCCCAAGGACGTGCTCGACGGCGTCCACCAGAGCGTCGATCGCATCAACAAGGACGTGCTGCCGCCGGGCATGCGCATCGTGCCGTTCTACGACCGCACGCGCCTGGTCGACACCACGCTCAAGACCGTCTCGCACAACATGCTCGAGGGCGCGTTCCTGGTCAGCCTGGTGCTGTGGCTGTTCCTGCGCGCGATCTCGGGCTCGATCGCGGTCGCGGTCACCATGCCGCTCGCGCTGCTGACGGCGTTCGTCGGCCTCTACTACGCGGGCGTGCCGGCGAACCTGCTCTCGATGGGGGCGATCGACTTCGGCATCCTGCTCGACGGGGCCGTCATTCTCGTCGAGAACGTCCTACCGCCACCTGGCCGAGGACCAGCCGCCGCCCGAGGAGGTCCCCGACGACCATCGCGCGCGCGTCCAAGGAGGTGGTGCGCCCCGTGCTGTTCTCGATGTCGATCATCGCGGCGGCGATGATGCCGATCTTCACGCTCGAGCGCGTCGAGGGGCGCATCTTCCGGCCCGGTGGCGCTGACCTACGCGTTCGCGCTGGGTGGCGCGCTGTTCTTCACGATGACGACGGTGCCGGCGCTCACGACGGTGCTGCTCAAGAACCGCAAGGTCGAGGAGAAGGATCCCGCGCTTCCTCATCTGGCTGCGCAGCGCGCTACCTGACCGCGCTGCGCGGCGCGCTCAAGTATCCGATGATGCCGCCGCTGGTGGGCGTTGGTGATCCTGGGTATCGCCGTGTCGCTGATCCCCCGCCTCGGCGCCGAGTTCCTGCCCGAGATGAACGAGGGCGACATCCACGTCACCGTGACGGCGCCGAGCGCGATCTCGCTCGAGCGGGGCGCCGAGCTGCTGCGCGAGACGCGGCTCAAGCTGCTGACGTTCCCCGAGGTCAAGGACGTGCTGACCGAGCAGGGGCACCCCGAGGACGGCACCGACGACGAGGCGCCCAACCAGGCCGAGACGTTCGTCATCATGAAGCCGGAGAGCGAGTGGCACACCGGCCGCAAGAAGGAGCAGATCGTCGACGCCATGCGCGCCGAGCTCGAGAAGCGCCCCGGCGTCGTCTACAACTTCAGCCAGCCCATCAAGGACCGCGTCGAGGAGTCGATCTCGGGCATCCGCGGGCAGATCGTCGTGAAGATCTACGGCGAGGACCTGCAACCTCATGCACGAGAAGCTCGAGGAGGTCGAAGCAGCATCCTGACGTCGACGCGCGGCTCGCGCGACGTCGAGATCTACCGCGCCGGCACCGCCGCAGCACGTCGTCGCCGACATCGATCGCGAGGCGACGGCGCGCTACGGCCTCCCGGTGCGCGACGTCGAGGACACGATCGAGAGCGGCTTCGGCGGTCACGTCGTCGACGTCGCTGTGGGAGGGCGAGCGCAGGTCGGCGTGCGCGTGAAGCTGCCGACGCCGAGCGAGGGCGACGCGCGATTCGCTCGGCGCGGCTCGACGTCCCCGAGCGGCAACGGCCCACGCGCATCCCGCTGGCGCCGGTCGCCGACATTCACGTCGATCGCGGGCGCACCCAGATCAACCGCGAGCAGGGCGGGCGCTTCCTGGCGATCAAGTGCAACATCGAGGGCCGCGACATGGGCTCCTTCGTCGACGAGGCGCAGGCGCGCGTGCGCGCGCAGGTCAAGCTGCCCGAGGGCTACTACATGACCTGGGGCGGCGAGTTCGAGAACCAGCGGCGCGCGATGAAGCGGCTCGTCGATCATCGTGCCGATCTCGATCCTGGTGATCCTCGCGCTGCTCTACCTGACGTTCCAGGCGGCGCTGCCGGCGATCGTCGTGCTGCTCGTCGTGCCGTTCGCGACGGTGGGCGGCGTCTTCGCGCTCTATCTCACCCACACCGTGCTCTCGGTGTCGGCGGCGGTCGGGTTCATCACGCTGTTCGGCGTCGCCGTCATGGACGGCGTCCTGCTCATCACCTACGTGCGCCAGGCGCGCGAGCAGACACCCGACAGCGAGGACGCGATCCTGCGACGCCGTCTCGCAGCGGCTGCGGCCGGTGCTGATGACCGCGCTGCTGGCGTCGCTGGGCCTGCTGCCGGCCGCGATGTCGCACGCCATCGGCTCCGACACGCAGCGGCCGTTCGCGATCGTCATCATCGGCGGCCTCATCTCCTCGACGCTGCTCACCATGCTGCTGCTGCCGACGCTCTACGAGCTGGCTCGATCGCTGGTTCGGCACCGGACGCGCCAAGCGCCGCCTGATGGCGCGCGGCGGGAGGCGCGGGTCGTGAGGCGGAGGGCCGGTCGCGCCGCCGCGTCCGTCGTCGCTGTCGCGGCCGCTTTCGGCGGTGCCGTCACGACGATCGGTGTGGCGCACGCCGCCGCGCCGGCGCCGCGCGGCGGGCGCGCTCACCATGGACGAAGCGGTGCGCATCGCGCTCGAACGCAACCGCGAGGTGATCGCGGCGCGCCTCGACATCGAGGCCGCGCAGCTCGACGTCGTCGCGGCGCGCATCTACCCGAACCCGGTGGCGTCGTACTCGGTGGGAAACCTCGTGCTCGGCAATCGGCAACAACCAGGGCGGCGCCGTGTCGCCGCAGTTCTTCAGCCAGCCGGTGCAGACCATCGGCGTCGGCGAGATCATCGACATCTGGGCCAAGCGCAGCGCGCGCACGCGCGCCGCCGAGCGCGGCGTCGAGCAGCGGCACCTGCAAGTCGAGGACGCTCTGCGCGAGATCGTCTATGCCGTGCGCTCGGCGTTCGCCGACGTCATGCGCGAGCAGAACGAGCGGAAGCTGGCGCGCGAGATCGCCGATCGCTACGGCGACACCGTGCGCGTGTCGCGCGGGCGCTTTCGCGCCGGCGACATCTCCGAGGCGGAGCTGCGCCGGGTCGAGCTCGAGGGGCTGCGCTACACAAACGCGGTGATCGACGGCGATCTCGAGCTGGATCTCGCGCGCGAGAAGCTGGCGCGCTTGATGGGCCTGGCGAGCGGCGCGCAGCTGCCGTCGCAGGTCTTCGAGCTCGCCGACGCGCGGCGCGCCTACTCGGTCCCCGCGCTGATCTCGCTGGCGATGGAGCACCGGCCCGACGTGCGCGCGGCGGGCGCGGCGCGCGTTGACCGCCGAGGCGCAGCTCGAATCCGCGAAGCGCGAGGTCTATCCCGACGTCGACGCTGGGCGCCAGCTACACGCACAGCGCGTTCACGGTCTCGGGCGACAACCCCGACACGCTCGGGCTGTCGCTGTCGCTGCCGCTGCCGCTGTTCGATCGCAACCAGGCGGCGATTGGCCGCTCGTCGCTGGACATCCGGCGCGCCGACAACGAGGCCGAGCGGCTGCGCCTGTCGGTCGCGCACGACGTGGCCGAGGCGGTGCGCCGCGCCGAACGCGCGCGCGCGCTGCTCGACGTGTTCGAGGGGACGGCGGAGCCGAGCGCGCCATCGCCGCCGCCGGCCGTCGCCGCCGCTTCGCCCGCGCTGCCGCCCGAGAAGAACGGCATGCTCCCGCGCGCGGAGAACGCGCTGCGCGTCGCCGAGAAGTCGTACAAGGCGGGCGCGATCGTCGCTGCTCGAGCTCCTGGACGCGCAGCGCACTTATCCTGGACGTCCGCGGGCAATACCTGCGCGCGGTCTACGATTACCGGCAGGCGGCGGTCGACGTGAATCACGCAGTTGGCACCGAGGTGAAGTGATGACCCGAGCAAGATCTTTCTTTTGGTGCGCCGCCGTCCTGACGGCGGCGCTGAGCGCGTGCAGCAAGTTGGCCGAGGAGCCGGCGGCGGCGCAGGCCAGCGAGCGATCGCGCGACTTCGTCCAGCTCGACCCCAAGAGCCCGCGCCTCGACTTCATCAAGGTCGAGGTCGTCGAGGAGTCGGACAGCAGCGGCAAGGTCACGCTGCCGGGCCGCGTGACCTTCGACGAGGACCACACCCAGCGCGTCGCCTCGCCCATCGACGGGCGCGTCGTCGGGATGCTGGTCAAGCTCGGCGACACGGTGAAGGCCGGGCAGTCGCTGCTGCAGCTGTCGTCGCCCGACGTCGGCCAGATCCAGTCCGACGCGCAGAAGGCGCTGACCGATCTCAGCATCTCGCGAGAAGGGGATCGAACGCCTCCACAAGCTGCAGGCGATCGGCGCGGCATCGGAGAAGGACGTCGCCCAGGCCGAGGGTGACTACAAGAAGGCCAAGTCCGACTACGCGCGCGCCGAGGCGCAGCTCAAGTCGCTGGGCATCTCGCCAACCGATCCGGCGGTGAACGTCGCGCTGCGCTCGCAGATCCCCGGCGTCGTCGTCGAGCGCAACGTGCTGGTCGGCCAGGAGGTGCGCAGCGATCGGCGCGACGCCGCTCATCACGGTCAGCAGCCTCGACTCGGTCTGGGTGCTCGGCGACGCCTACGAGCAGGATCTGGGCCTGGTCGACGGAGGGGGCCAAGGTCAGCATCCGCGTGCCGGCCTATCCCGGCCGAGACGTTCCCCGGCCGCGTGAAGCACATCGGCGACGTCGTCGACACCAACACGCGCACGGTGAAGATCCGCTGCGTCGTCGACAACCCCGGCCATCGGCTCAAGCCCGAGATGTTCGCGAAGGTCGACGTCGAGACGCCCGGCGGCGCCAAGCTCATCACCGTGCCGTCCAAGGCGGTGCTCAACGACGGCGACAAGGCGATGGTCATCGTCGCGATCGGAGGGCAACGTCTTCCGTACGCGCGCCGTCCAGGTCGGCCCCGAGGTGGACGGCAACGTCCGCATCATCGCCGGCCTGACGCCGGGCGAGAAGATCGTCACCTCGGGCGCGATCTTCATGAAGCAGGAGATCGACAGCCGCTGAGGGTGGGATCCGGTCCCCTCTCCCGTCCGCGGGAGAGGAGCGGCGCCCGCGACGTCACGGCGCGGGCGAACGCGTCGCCAGCTCCTCGAGGTGGCCGCTGTTGTTGGTCTCCTTGACCTTGCCGATGCCGCGCACGAACCAGAAGCTCTTCATCGAGCCGTCGCTCGGATCGGTGCGGCTCACGTGCAGCGACTGGAACGTGCCGTAGGGGACGGTCACCGGCTCATCGACGCCGTCGACGCGCCAGTTGTCGGTCTTCATGGTCGACGTGGACGGCTTCGTCATCGACGTATGGGTGTCGGTGAGCATCAGGCTCCAGGTGGCGCCCAGGACCGTGTGCTCGGGGGTTTCGTCGACGCGCAGGCGGAACGGCGAGTACCAGTCGTCGGACTTCACGTTGCCCGTGCTGTCGAGATCGTTGTCGTGCAGGCGCTTCACCACCTGGCCGTCGACCTGGTACCAGGTGTCCTGCGTGTCGGCGGGGAAGGTGTCGACCAGGTGAAACACGGTGATGCCGGCGGCGGGGCCGCCCGCGTCCTCTGTGTCCTTCACGGTGCTGGTCTTGTCGTAGGTGACGCCGTTGTCGTCGACGTGATAGGTCCAGCTGACGCCGACCGCCAGCGGTTCATAAGGGCCGCTGGTCGCCTGCACGGAGGCGTCGGACCCGCTGCCTCCGCCTCCGCCCGTCAGAGGTGAAGACGTGCCGCCACCGCCCGAACAGCCGCCCGCCAGTGCCAGCGCGGCCGCCAGCGTCCCGTAGATCGCCATGCTCTGATTCGAATCCAAGCCACCCATGCGCTACCTCCGTCCGTTCCATCGCATTCGATCGCGGCTAGGCCGCCTTGCCCTCGTCGATATTCACGCTGCGGATCCCGAGCACGTCCCTGGCCTGCAGGATCTCCAGGACCGCGGCGGCGTCGGTGGCCTCGCCAAGCACCACGTCCATCACCAGGCGCCCCGGCTCGGGGTTGGTGTTGGGCATCTCGACGATGCGCGCGTTCGGGAAGATGGCGCGAATCTGCTGGAACGCGACGCGCGGCTCCGTGACCGAGATCGCCAGGCGCGCCATCCGCGCGCGCGTCCGCGAGCCTGCGTCGAAGATCATCAGCACCGCCGTCACGAACAGCGTCGCCACCACCGCGATCGGCACCGCGCCCAGGCCGCACGCCATCCCGATCCCGATCATCACGAACATCACCGCGGCGTCGCGCGGGTCCTTGATCCCCGAGCGAAAACGGATGAACGCGCCCAGCCCGACCAGCCCGAACGCGCGCGCCATGCTGTCGCCGATGACCGCGACCATGAGCGCGCCCGCGACCGCGATCAGCGTCTGCGCCTGCGCCGATTCGCGCGCGGGCGGCAGCGCCGCCGGCATCATCCGCCGCCACCAGCGGTAGGCGACCGATGCGCCCAGCACCGAGGCGACGACCAGCCGGATCAGGATGGTCTCGTAGTGGGCGGCGGCCAGGCCGTGCATTCCCAGCGTGCTCTCCCAGGTAAAGGGGTTGAGGCCGTTCATCGATGATGTGATCTCGTCCAGGGCTCGTTGGTGCACGTGTTTCATCCTCACGCGGCCAGAACGTTGGGATGCAGATGGCCACCGGTCGCGACCGTGGCCGCCTGCTTGAGCAGCGAAATGTTGTCGGGGTGGCGCGCCAGCGCGCGCGACAAGAGGTCACACCCGCGCGGATCGCCGACCAGCGAGCCCAGGCTCTTGATCGCCGTGGACGGCCAGATGTCCAGGCACGACGCGCGCACCTCCCAGGCAACCGGGTGGTCGAGGCCAACCATCGAGTCGAGCGCCTCGCGGCAGCGGTGCGCGGTCGCCTGGCGCATCGCCCAGGCGCGCGCGTCGTCGATGCCCGCGATCGTCGACAGCACCGCCTTGGGTGCATGCGGGAGGTGGCGCGCGCGCCACGCCCATGCGAGCTCGCTGGTCAATCCTTCGAGCGAGCTGATGCTGGCCACGGGCGCGCTGTCGAGCGCGATGCCGCGGATCTCCCAGGCGCGCGCGTCGTCGAGGCCGGTGATGGCACGGCAGGCGATGCGCGCGCCTTCATAGGTGCGCAGGACCGCGCCACCGCTGCCGCCGCGCAGATCCAGCCAGCGCTCGCGCGCCTGCCAGGCCCGCGTGCCTTCGATGCGCGCCAGCGACATCATCACCCCGTCGGGCGTGATCGGCCACAGGCGCTCGCGCAGCTGCCATGCGGGCTCCAGGTCCAGCCCCTGCATGCTGCCCGCGACCTCCGCCGGCGCCGCCTCGAGCAACGCGCGCCGCAACGCCCACGCCTCGTCGGCCACCGCCGCGGGACCGTCGAGCGAGAACGCCACCTCCTGCGGCGCGAGCGCGCGCAGCTGCGACCGCAGTTGCCAGCTCGCGGCGTCGTCCAGGCCGCGCAGGCCGCGCGCGAGGATGCGGGGCGCGAGCGGTGCCAGCGCCTGGCGGCGCTCGTCGATGCCCGGCCCCGCCAGGCCGGCCAGCACGTACGCCGCCAGCGACGGCTCGCGGCGCGCGCGGTGATCGACCCAGGTCATGAAGGCGGCCAGCGCCTCGCGCGATGTCGCGACCGGCGGCGCCAGCGAGCGGCGCGGTGCGACCGCCAGCGCCGCGCGCGTCTCGGCGATCGCCGGTCCGACGCCGTTTGCCTGCGCCGACAGGATCAGCGCGGTGATGCGCGCGACCTGCGCGTCGACGTCGGCGTCGGAGTTGTCGATCACGATCCAGCGCCGCGGGTCGCGCGCGGCCAGCGTGCGGTAGCCATCGCGCAGGCGGATCTGCATCCCGCTGCCGGCCAGGCCCTTGCGCGACGGCGACCGCCGATCGCTGGCGACGATCTTGGCGATCTTGCGCCGCCCGCGCGCCACGGATGGGTCCACGTCGATCAGGATGACCATGTCGGGCTCGACGACGGGTGCGGCCTCGTCGCTTCCGGCGCGCGCCGCGGCGATGATCGAACCGACGACGTCGGCGCCGAGACCGCGGCCGTACTGCGCCAGCACCTCGGCGGTGTAGATGAAGCGGTCGGCGATGACCACATCGCTCTCGGCGAGCGCCGGGCGCACGATCTCCTCGAGCAGCTGGACCTCGCGCGCCAGGTAGAGCAGGAGCTCCGTGCGCGGCGCCAGGGCCAGGTTGCGGGCGTCGCGGCAGACGTCGCGGATCGACTGGGTCACGCGCGACGCGAACTGTCCGCCCTCGCGCGCGTGGCGTACGGAGCGGCCGGCGCGGCGCAGTTCATCGGCGACGCGGTTCGAGATCGTGGTCTTCCCGCTGCCATCGATCCCTTCGAACACGACGAGTATCGCCATGTCCGTCACGCCGCTCGGCGGCGGAGCGCCACCATGCCCATCTGGAACTTGGAGAACGAAGGCGCGGGAGCCAGACCCGCGGTCGCGCATTCCAGCCAGGTGGGCGGTCCGCCGTGGAGCTTGACCTCGAGGATGCGCGCCGGTCCGCGCGCGATCACTTCGCCGGGCGTGGCGTCCTCGCCGGCGTCGCCCAGGGGCTGCGGCTCGCAGAATGAAAGCCCCTGATCGAGCGTGATGCGCACGCGGCCGTTCTCGCCGCTGAGGCTCGACCGGCGATACCAGGTGGTGAGGCAAGGGACGGGGTGGCGCGCGGCGACCTCGGCGCGCAGCGCGGCCAGCGCCTCCTGCGCGTCGGCATCCACGCCGTCCCCCTGCGCGTCGCCGACGTCGAGGGAACCCTCGACGATCCGTTCCAGCACGTGTCGGGGCGCCGCGAGGCGGATCTTCGAGCGCACCGGGCCCGCGCTCTGCTTCAGCTCGAGAAAGCAGTGCCCGGTGAGGAGCGGGGCCTCGACGAGCGTGCTGGCGACGGCGTATTCGCGCAGGCGCAGCCGCCGCGCGACGCGCCCGGCGCACGAGCGCAGGTACGCGAGAATCGACCGAGTCGAGATACGTGGTGCGCGTGAACGACAGCGGGCGCGCGCGGTCGTGGAGCTCAGGCACGGTGTGGGCCGAGATTGTCCGCAGGAATGTGACGGTCTGCGCGCGCGTGAGCAGGAAGCGCTGCTCGATCTCGAACGCGTTCAGGTCGCGATCGGAATCCGCATCCGCAGTACTCGACGCGGGCAAATCCAGGACACCATCCATGGGACACCTCGTCTTTCCATCTCGAGCCGCGGTCGCTGCCGGGGCGTTCCGACGTCGCTCGACGAGTCAGTGCATTGCAACGGGGGTGCCTGACGGTTGGTGCGCCGACGACGCCGACTTCGCTCCGGCGTGTGCCGATTCTGTTACCCGCGCGTAATTCAGGCCGCGTCTGCGGTTACCCGGAACACGGACTAGGGAGGACGTTCCGGGTTCCCCTTTACCTACGACCCGTGATAAATCGCCGGCGTGCCCAGCGTGACTATCGGTTTCTCCGGGAGGCGCTTCGCCGCCGCGATCGCCGTCGGCGCGGCGCTGTGGGGTTGCGCGACGACGAGCCATGCGCCCGCGCCTTCACCGCCCGCCGCGGGAGCCGGCGCGCCGAGCGAGGGCGGCATCGCCGCTCGGCGCGCCGCGCGCGATCCCGTCGTCGATCCCGTTCGTCTCGCTCGAGGGCCCGTTCTGGGTGGCGAGCGGCGGCTACCTGATCTTCTCCGACGTCGTCGAGCAGAACGGCGCCGCCGCCAAGATCTATCGCTACGATCCCCCCAGCGGAGCCGTCGCGGTCGTGCCGTACCCCCAGACGCCGACCAGCACCAACGGGCTGGCGGTCGACGCGCAGGGGCGGCTGGTCGCGTGCGAGCGCTGGAACGGCGCGCTGGTTCGCATCGACGGCGGCACGCGCGCCGTACTGGCGGATCGCGCGCCCGGCGCGGGCGCGGAGGCGCTGAACGCGCCCAACGACCTCACGTTGCGCGCCGACGGCAACATCTACTTCAGCGACACCAAGTGGGGCGCGCGTCCGGGCGCGCACGCGCCCACGGCTGTCTACCGGATCGCGCCCGACGGCACGGTCTCGGTGGCGTTCGCGGTCGACATGCCCAACGGCGTGCTGCTGTCGCCCGACGGCGCGACGCTCTACGTCGGCAGCGACGCGCAGGATCGCGTGTGGCGCCTGCCGGTCGCGCCCGACGGCAGCGTCGGCGCGGCGACGCCGTTCATCGACACGCGCTCGGTGCCCGGCGGAAAGCTGCACGTGCCGGACGGCCTGTGCACCGACGACCGCGGGCGCATCTACGTGGCCAACAACAGCGACGACGTCAGCGCCATCGAGGTCTTCGACAGCGACGGGCGCTTCGCGGGCCGCATCGCGATCCCGGCGCCGCCGTCGAACTGCACCTTCGGCGGCGCCGATCGCCGCACGCTCTTCGTGACCACGCTGCACGCGGTGTACGAGGTGCGGGTCGAGACGCCCGGGCTGCCCTAGCGCCAATGCCGTTCACTTAAGCCGGCGGACGTGGGTCGGTTAGTCAGTACGCTTCGGTGGGGCGAGGGCTCGGGCGAAGGTACGCCAGTCACTGCGCTCTCGGTCGGGGCGGGTATTCCCCCCGTGGGGACGCGCCCTGACGCCGCCGCCGGGAGGCTGACTCTCGAAGACTGAATCTGCCTATGCCAGCGCCCCGCATGGGCAGATTCAGTGCCGGCCCTCCGCCCTGATAGCGAGCTGACTACCGACCGGCGTCGACGATCGCTAAGTGAACGGCATGTGCGGTTAGTCATGCCCTAGCGCGGGTCGGTGCCGGTTGCGGGGCCTTCCATCCGCGCCGCCAGGCCCGACGAGCGCACGAGCGGCGCGGCGGCGCCCGCGGCGAGCACCTCGGCACGCCCGCAGATGGCGACACCCTGTCGGGCGCGCGTGACCGCGGTGTAGAGCAGCTCGCGCGTGAGGATCGGGATCGGAGCGTCGGGCAAGAGCAGGATCGCGGCGTCGAGCTCCGAGCCCTGCGACTTGTGTACGGTCATCGCGTACGAGAGCTCGAGCGCGTCACCGACGCCGTCGACGGCCCAGGCCTGCCAGCCGGTGCGCGTCTCGAAGGCCGCGGCCAGGCGGGGCGCGCGGTCGTCGTCCTCGGCAAACAGAATCACGATCCCCTGGTCGCCGTTGTAGAGCCCGCGTTGATAGTCGTTGCGCAGCACCATCACCGGTTCGCCGGGCGCGAACGGCCCGGCGCCGTTGCCGTGGCGCCGGTGCAGCCAGTCGTTGACCGCCACCGTGCCGGTGGGACGGCCGTGGGTGACGCAGAGGACGCGGACACGATGGACGTGCGCGTGCAGGCGTTCGAGCTGCTCGCGGTCGGCCGCGGCGAAGTTCCCGTCCTCGCCAGTGCGATAGACGTGGCGGGCCGCGGCAGCCAGCCGATCGTCGAACGCGAGCTGACGCGCGTACCAGCGCTCGAGCAACGCTTCGCGCTCGGTGGGCGCCACCAGCGCCGCGCCCTCGAACGTCAGCTCGGCCACGGGAGCGGGCTCGACGGCGGCGGGTTCTCCGTCGCGCAGGGCGCGTGCCAGCGCGCCCAGTTGCCGGCCGCCGCGCGCGGCCGCGTCGACGCGGTGGCTGCGGGTCAGGCGGTGGGCGAGCGGGGTGAGATCGCGAAAGACCGCGCCGGCCTCGATCGACGGCAGCTGGTCGGCGTCGCCGAGCAACACCAGGCGCGCGTCGTCGGCGACCGCGCGCACCAGACGCTCCATGAGCGACAGATCGATCATCGAGCTCTCGTCGATGATGATCACCTTTTGCGCGAGGCGGTTGTTCTGGTGGTGCACGAAGGTGCCCCGGCGTGGCGACCACCCGAGCAGCCGGTGCAGCGTCTCCGCCGGCGGGTAGGGGCGCGTGAGCTCGTCGTCGGGCGGTGCGAGCGGATCGAGCCGCTGCAGACCCAGCCGGATCGCCTCTTCCAGCCGCTTGGCGGCCTTGCCCGTCGGCGCGGCCAGCGCCGTCGCCGCCGGTGACACGCCCAGGCGCAACAGCGCGCGCAAGATCGCGAGGACGATCGTGGTCTTGCCGGTGCCCGGCCCGCCGCTGATCACGGTGAGCCGCCCGCTCAGCGCCGCGCGCACGGCATCGAGCTGTTCGGCGGTCGGCGCCGGCGCCGCGCCGGCGGCAACGGCTTGCAAGGCCGGCTCGATGGCGGCGTCGCCGGCGAGCGGCGCGCCGTCGCGGCGCGCGCGCAAGGCCGCGGCCAGCCGCTCCTCGCAGGCCAGCAGGCGCTGCTGGTAGAGAAAGCGGCCGTCGAGGATGAACGGGCGGCGATCGCCGGGCCGCCCCACGACGTCGGTGGCGCGCGCGAGCAGCGCGCTCTCGGCCGGGCCCACCTCGGTGCGCGTGCTGCCGGCGGCGACGCCGATCAACGCGCGCACGAAGATCGCGGTCAGCGCGCGGCGCTCGTCGGGACGCAGCGAGCCGGCGAGGGCGGCGATCTGCCAGCAGAGAAAGAGCGACTCCGGCCCGAGATCGGCGTCGCCGAGCTCGGCCAGAAAGGTCTCGGGGAGATCGGCGCCGCCGACGGAGGCGTCACCGACGGGCGCGCCGATCGCGGCCGTCAGGCGTTGCCGGGCGGTGCCGAGCGGCGACAGCGGGCCGGACTCGAACGAGCGGCTCACGATCGCCCCCAGTAGCCGGGCTCGAGCATCGCCCGCTGGCCGGCGAGCACCTCCGCCCAGGTCGGGCGCCGAAAGTAGACGCCCGCGGTCGGCTCGTCGGCGCGCATGCCGCGCAGGAAGCAATAGACCACGCCGCCGAAGCGCCGGTCGAACTCGTCGGTGTCGGCGATGCCGAGCAGCCGCACGACCGCCTCGGTGTACAGCTCCGCCTGCACGGCGTAGTGACCCTCGCAGTGGGCCGCGAGCTCGGCCGCGTCCCAGCTCGGCAGCGCGTCGCTCTTCCAGTCGCAGACGTAGATGCGTCCCTCGTGCTCGAAGAGATAGTCGATGAAGCCCTTGACGACGCCGCGCTCGATCCGCCACGCCGGCCCGTCGCTGGCGGCGGGTACGCGAAGCACGGCGAGCGCGGGGTGGCGCGGCTCGGGGATCGGGTACAGGAACTCCATCTCGCGCGTGGGGTGCGCCGCGCGGCCCAGGCCGGGCACCACGGTGTCACCGAGGCGCACCGGCGCGGTCAGCGCGGTGTGCACGAGCCGCTGCGCGTGCGTGAGGTGCGCGGTCTGCTGGTCGTGCCGCCGCCGCATCTGCTCGAACAGGTCGACCACCTCGGGCAACGCCCGCCAGTCGTCGAAGCCTGGTGCGCGCGACAGCGTCGGCAGCGCGAGGTGCTCGATGATCTCGTGCAGGAAGCTCCCGGCGAGCCGGCCGCGCGGCAGCTCGTCGGCGGGGGGCGCGGGGCGCGCCAGCGTCGACACGCGCAGAGCGTCGCTCGCGTCGTCACCGGCGGCGTCCAGCGTTTCGGCCGGCACGAAGCGCTGGTGCGATCGACGCATCGCCGAATAGGACGTCACCACGAAGCCGGCGCGCGTCGCCCTTGCCTGGTGAAAGGCGGCGTGCGGCACGGGCGCGTTCACCAGCGCCGGCGGCGCCTGCCAGGCGCGAAGCGCGGCCGCCAGATCGTCGGCCGGCGCGGCCGGCGCGGGCGCGAGCGGGCAGGGGACCGGCTCGAGCTGAAACAGCGAGCGGACCTCGGCGGGCGTGATACCGCCCAGCAACCCGTGCAGGCGGTCGTTGACGAACTTGTAGGCGCCGTTGACCGAGCAGGTCGGGTGCGGCGCATAGCGCGGCAGATAGATCCGCGCACGCGCGCGCGTCAGCGCCACGTATAGGACTCGGCGCTCCTCGTCGTCCTGGTCGGCGTTGTAGAGCGTCTCTTCGGCCGCGGGCTGCCGGCCGACGCGGATCGTGCGCCGCCCCTCCTCGTCGTGGAACATGCGCGAATCGCCGCCGCCGCGAAACGGCCAGGTCGCGCCGTAAACGAACACGATCCCGGCCTCCAGGCCCTTCGAGTGATGGATCGTCATGATCTGCACGGCCTCGGCGTCCGTCTCCAGGCGCTGCACGTCGGCATTCTGGCCGGGCGGGCGGCGCGTGCCGGCGACGTAGCCGCCCAGGCGCTGCACCAGCTCGCGCAGCGTGCAGGGATCGCGCACGACCTCGTGTTGCAGGAGCTCGAACAGGTGCAGGTAGTTGGTGATGGCGCGTTCGCTCGCGCGCCCCTTGACCCCCTGCGCGAACAGCTCACGCGAGATCACGCCGCTGTCATCGACGATGCGCGCGAAGAGCTGGTCGATCTGGCCCGCTTCGCCGAGTGCGCGCCAGTCCTCGAGACGCTGCATCAGCGGATGGTCGGCCGGCAGGGCGTCGCAGGCGGCCAGGTCGAGCAGCGTCAGGCCGAAGAATCCGGTGATGAACGCGCGAAAGCGCGCCGAGCGATCGTCGGGCTCGGCCAGCGCGCGCAGCAGATCGCGGACCGACTCGGCCTCGACGGTGTCGAACAGCTTCTCTTGCTTGAAGTAGGCGAACGGGATGCGGCGCGCGCGCAGCGCCTCGCCGACCTCGCGGCTCTCGCGGATGGTGCGCGTCAGCACGAAGATGTCGCGCGCGCCCAGCGGCGCCGCGGCGCGGGCATCGCCGTCGCGCAGGTACAGCCGGCCTTCGTCGCAGAGCAACCGTTCGATCTCGCGGGCGATCCGATCGAGCAACGCCGGTTTGATCTCATGGAACGTCAGGCGCGGAGCGGTCTTTTCCGGCGCGCGCACGACGTCGAGCACGACGACCGGCGCCACCTCGCGGCCGCGGGCGTCGACCAGCGCCAGCTCCGGGCGCCCGCACGAGACCGGATGGTCGTAACGAATCGGGCCGTCGGCGCGAAAGAACGGCGCGGGGTCGGCCTGCTCGAGCAGCGCGTTCTGCGCGGCGATCAGCAGCGCGGTCGCGCGGTAGCTCGCGTCGAGAAACAGCGGCTCCTGCACGGCCGCCAGCTCGGCGCGCGCGCGCAGGTAGGTGTGCACGTCGGCGCCGCGGAACGAGTAGATCGCTTGCTTGGGATCGCCGACCAGCGTGAGCACGCCGGTCGCACCGTCGTCGACGAACAGCCGCCGGAAGATCTGCCACTGCGTCTCGTCGGTGTCCTGAAACTCGTCGACCAGCGCGTAGCGATAACGCGCGCGCAACGCGCCCAGCAAGGCCCGCGCGCGGGCGCCGTCGCCTTCCAGGTTGCGGGCCACGAGCGTCAGCATGTCCTGAAAGTCGAACAGCCCGGCTTCGCGCTTGCGCCGCTCGAGACGCGCGCGCACGAGCGGCAGCAGGTGATTGGCCAGCAGCGCGCTCAGCGGCGCGAACACGGCGTCGAGCACCAGCGCCGCGCGGCGCAGCTCCGCGGCCAGCGGATCGCGGCCCGCGTGGTCCGCGAGCTCGCCGTGAATCGACGCGAGAATCCCGTCCTTGAGCTTGGTCGTCGTGATGCCGACGTCGACGCGCGCCAGCGCCGTCAGCAGCGCGGCCGGCCCGTCGGCCCCGTCTTCCAGCGCATCGTTGACCGCGCGGATCCGGCGCGCCGCCGCGCGCGCGGTGTTGGCGTGGACGCCGTGCTTCTTGAACATGGCGAGCACGCGGTCGTCGAGATCCGGGACCGTCGGCCAGCTTCGTGCCGCCTGAAGGAACAGTTGGCCGTTGTAACGCGCGTCGGGCCGGATCGCGCTGGCGCGAGGCGGGTAGATGCACCCGAGCTTGGCCGCGACGTCGAAGAGCGCTCGCTCGAGCCCTTCGATGGTATTGCCGGCGCGACGCCAGGCATCCAGCAGCGTGGCCTGGTCGCTGCCGGCACGCAGGTCGTGGCGCAGCGTCTCGGTGAACGCCGCATGGAACGCGTCGCGCTCCTCGGTCGCCTCCTCGTCGAAGAGGCGGCCCTGGACGAACGCGTTCTCGGTCAGGATGCGCTGGCAGAAGGCGTGGATGGTCAGGATGTTGCCGCGATCGAAGCCGAGCAGCGCGCGCCGCAGCTTCTCTCTCGCCGCCGCGTCGAGGATCCAGTCGTCGTCGCCGTCGCCCGCTCCCGCGTCGCCTTCTCGCGCCGGGCTCGGGACGCGGTCCTCGCGCAGCTCGCTCAGCTCCTCGAGCTTGCGCCGCACGCGGTGGGTCAGCTCGGTGGTCGCCTTCTCGGTGAAGGTGACGATCAGGATCTGATCGAGCGTCGTGCCAGTTCGCAGCAGCAGATCGACGATCAGATGCTCGAGGATGTAGGTCTTCCCGGTGCCCGCCGATGCCTCGACGATGGCGTGGCGGCTCCCCAGGCGACGGAGCTCGACTGGCTTCCGGTAGCGCACCGGAGGTCTCACATCGCGCTCGCTCACGCTTCGGCCTCCGGGGTGGGCTCGCGAAGGAGCTCGAAGAGCAAGCCGAAGCGCTGGGCGACCATGCGCGACGCAGCCTCGGGGCTCGGCGGCAAGTGCCGCTCGATCGCCTGGGGCACCGGGCCGTAGGCGGAGCTGAAGAGCCGCCCGCGCTCGGCGAACTCGTCGCGCAGATCCTCGATGAGCTCGATGAGGTCCACGGGCTTCTTGCTGTTGCGCACGCCGAAGACCGCCTCGTACGGCAGCAGGTACGGGTGCACGCCGGTGGGGCTGCCGGTCGCGGGGTCTGGCGCGCCTTCCAGCAGCTCGGCCGCCAGCGTCTCGAGGTAGGCGCGCGCGCGCGCCGGCTCGACGGGCGCCAGCAGCCGGCGATCGAGCGCGCTCCGCGCCGCGCCCTGGCGGGTCGTTCCGCTGGCGACGGCGAGCAGCGCCTCGTGCGCGCCCTGCGAGAGACCGGCCGCCGCGAGCGCGACGTGGTCGAGAAAAGCGCGCAGGAGCTCGCGGTCGGCGCGCGGGTCATCGCGCCTCGTCGAGCGGCAAGAGAAGACCAGCGAGCCGGCCGCCGCGCCCCCGTTTGCCGGCGCGACGATGAGCTCGGTGCGCCCGACGATGTCCAGCCGGCGCGCCGGCGCGCCCGCGACCGGCACCGAGAGCACGATCGGGTCGCGCAGATCGTCGGCCGCCTCCAGCTCGGCGGCGCGGCCGAAGCGCAGGATGCGCCCCACCGCCGGCCAGCCGCCGCCGACGGCGCGCGCGTGCTCCCACCAGGTGGCGAGGATCTCCTCCTCGGCCGGGCCCTCGGCTTCCCGGAAGAAGCCGGTCGGGATTCGCCCCAGGAGCTCGTCGCGGCGCGCGAGGCGCGCGTGCGCGGCGCGGACGTCGGCCCAGCTCGGCGGCGGCGTCGCGCCCTTCCCGGCGAGCACCGACAGCATGGCCGCGCGCAGGCGCAGCGTGCGCGCCGTGCGCTCGCTCTCGAAAGGCTCGTCGTCGCGATCGATGCATTCCTCGTCGGCCTCGAGCTCGCGCATGCGCAGGCGAAAGCGGGCGGCGCCCTGCAGCGGATCCTCCAGGAACTGGCGCAGCGTCTGCAGCGACACCTGGGTCACGCCGGCGACGGCGCTCGGTGCGGGCCCCTCGGCGCGCGGCGGGCGGTGCAGGCCCAGCGACGTCGTGACCTGGTGGTAGGCGGCCGCCGGCAACAGCTCGGCCAGCGACGACAGCTCGGGCGGCGGGGCGCCGGGCGGCAACGCCGCCGCCAGCGAGCGGCCGAGTGCGCGCGCCCGGCTCTCGCGCAGCGCCGGAGGATGCGCGTCGAGCCGATCGTCGTCGTCGAAGCGCCGCAGCGGGATCGGCGCTGGGTCGAGCAGGCGCCGCGCCTCGGCGGCCGGCAGGTACCCGCGGCGCAGGAGGTCGCCGAGCTCGAGGATCACCGACGACGGCTCGAGGCGATCACCGGTGAGCTCGTCGCGCGCGACATAGGACAGCACCAGCCGCTCGCGCGCGCCCAGCAGCGTCTCCAGGAACATGTAAAGGTCCTGCTCGCGCGGCGAGACGTCGCCCGGCAGGCGGCGCGCGGCGCGCAGGTCCAGCTCGTCGCGGCGCGGGGCGGACGGGAACGCGCCGTGGCCGAGCCCGACGAGAAAGATCGCGCGGAACGGGATCGCGCGCATCGGCACGAACGACGCGACCGCGACCCCGCGGGCCAGGTGCTGGCCGCGCTCGCCGCCGATGCGGCGCAGGCGCGCGCGGCAGAGCTCGGCCGCCACACGATACGACACCGCGCGGTCGCCCAGGCTGGCCGCCACGTCGTCCAGGTCCGACAGCGCGCGCAGCGTACGCGCCACGCCCGCGGCGCCGACGTCGTCGGCGGGGCAGACGTACGCGGCGACCAGGCCGCGGATCAGCTCCAGCCACTCGGGCAGCCGGCGCAGGCGCGGGCCGGTGACGCCGGCGGCGAAGCGCGCGTCTTCGATCAGCGAGCGCACCAGCAGCGCGAATCCCAGCGCGCCGGCGGTCTGGCCGGCGGGCGACTCCGCGGGCAGGTAGTCGCGCTCGCCGAGCCGCACCGGCTCGTCGTCGCCGCTGCGCGGCCCGGTCATGAGCGCGCCCAGCGCCACGCGGCGCACACCCTGGTCCCAGTTGAAGAGGTCCTCGTGGATGTACGTCTCGGCGTGGTCGCGGTGGTCGGCGCCATGCACGATCGCCAGCTCCTCGCACAGGCTGATCCAGTCGGCGGGCGTGACGCCCGGGAAGCGCGCGGGCGACAGGATCGCGGGGTGAGTCAGCAGCGGCAGAAGCTCGCGTCGCGTGAACGTGCCGAGCGGCAGGTCGATGAGCCGCTCGGCGATCTCGATGACCTCGCCGACGCCGTGACCGTGCCCGGGCGGCAGGTCGACGCCGCTCCACGGCAGATCGTGGCTCTCGCCGAAGACCGCGCCGATCTGCGACAGATAGGCCTCCTTGTTGGCCTCGGGGACGATCACCGCGATGTGGTTGAAGCGCAGCGACGGATCGGCGCGCACCATGCGCCAGATCTCGGCGGCGACGACCTCGAGCTCGCGCCGCAGGCCAGGGCAGGGGAGCACGGTGATGCTGCCGTCGGCGGTGAGCGCGGGATCGGGGCGGTCGCGCGCGACGCGGTCGAGGATGTCGTCCTGCAGCCGGTGCAGTAAAGGCAGCGGCGCCGCGGCGCCGTCGTCGTGGTCGCCGGCGTGACTGTGGAAGCGCCCGTCGAAGTCGGCGTCGGTGAGCTGGTTGAGCAGGCGGACGTTCTCGCGGCCGGGCCGTCCCCACAGGCGCAGCGCCAGCATCTCGCCCTCGCCGGCGAGCGCGAACGGATCGTCGTCGACGGTGAGCATCGGCTGCCGGCTCTCGCGCCGCGTGGGGAAGAGCCGCTTCGTCTCTCTCTTGGTGCGCCGCGCCGCCTCGTGCGCGGTGTCGAGGTCCTCCCAGAACTCGCGGCACGGGTTGAGCGTGTAGATGCGCACGTCCAGGTGCCGGCCGAGCAGCGCCAGCATGCGGTGGTAGCTCTCGGCGACGTAGGAGACCCCGAACACGTGCAGCGCGCGTCCGAGGCCGGAGGGCTCGAGGCGGCGCTCCGCCTCGACGAGCAGCTCGCCGAGCGGCAGGAAGGTCGTCCCGGTGCGGGCCCCCTCCTCGGCCAGCAGCCCGTTCGCGCCGAAGATCGCCAGCCACAGCGCGCGCTGCCATCGCTCGGTCGCGGCGAAGCGCGCGCGTTCGTCGAGCGCGGGCGTTCCGCCACCCGCGCCGTCGCGCGCCTCGCGATCGGCCGACGACCCGCGCGCGCGCGCCGTCTCATGCGCGCGCCACTCGGCGAGCATCCGCGGCCGCGAGCTCGCGTACTCGTCGAAGAGCCGCGCCAGCGTCGCCGCCAGCTGGCAGCGCCGGCGATCGACGGCGTCGGGCGCGTCGCCGGCGGCGCTCAGGTAGGCGCGCACCGGTTCGAGCTCGGGCTCGGCGATCCGCGCCGGATCGTGGAACAGCGCGAGCAGGCAGCCCTCGATGTGGTCGGCGTCGACAGCGCGCGCCGGCGGCAGCGCGCGCTCGGCGATGCGCGCCAGGAACCGGCGCAGGAACGTGATCTCGAGGTTGGCTGCGATCCCGGCGCGCTCGGCCAACCCCAGCTTCAGATACGTCTCGATGTTGGCGTTGGGCACGACGACGCGCACCGGCTCGAGCGGGCCGGCCGTGCGCCGCTCCTCGGCGATCGCGTCGGCGAGCGCGGCGAGCAGCTCCTCGGTCGCGTTCGAGTAGACGAGCCGGATCACCGGTTGTCGTCTCCCCGCTCCGCGCCGCCGCCGCGCGCATCCCCGTCCACGAGCTGGTGCTTCTGCACCTTGCCCATGGCGTTGCGGGGCAGGGCCGCGCAGACCCGCAGCGCGCGCGGGATCTTGTAGACCGCGAGGCGATCGCGCGCGAACGCCTTCAGCTCGTCGAGCGTCAGCGCGGCGCCCTCGCGCAGGACGACGCACGCCGTGACCAGGTCGCCCCAGGTCAGCGTCGGATCGGGCACGCCGATCACCGCGACGTCGGCGATCGCGGGGTGGTCGCGCAGCGCCGCCTCGATCTCCAGCGCCGAGATCTTGTAGCCGCCGCTCTTGAGCACGTCGACCGACGTGCGGCCGAGCAGGCGAATCACACCGCCGGGATCGCGCACGCCGGTGTCGCCGGTGCGGAAGCGGCCCGCGGCATCGTACGCCGCGGCCGTCGCCGCGTCGTCGTCGTGGTAGCCCGCGAAGAGCTGCGGCGTGCGGACGCGCAGCTCGCCGGGCTCGCCGTCGGGGACCAGCTCCTCGTCGTCGCCGACGATGTCGACCTCGACGCCCGGCAGCGGCACGCCGACGGCGCCGGCGATGCGCGGGCCGTCGTAGCGGTTGGAGAGCGCCATGCCGATCTCGGTCATGCCGTAGCGTTCGAGGATCGTCTGGCCGGTCGCCTCCTCGAAACGCGTGCAGCAGCGGCGCCGGCAGCGCGGCCGAGCCGCTCGTGAAGAGGCGCAACCGCCGCGCGCCCGCCGACCAGGCGGCGCGTTGCTCGGGCGCGGCGGCGCGATAGGCGTCGATCAGCTTCGCGTACATCGTCGGCACCGCCATGAACAGCGTCGACTCGCCGAGGTGCTGCCAGATCTGCGCGGCGTCGAACGGCATGAACGTCGCTGTCGCGCCCGCCCACAGCGCGCCGAGCAACGCCACGATCAATCCGTGGGTGTGGTGCAGCGGCAGCACGTGCAGCAGGCGATCGTCTCGGCGCCAGCGCCACGCGACCTCGAGCGACGCCAGCGTCGCGGCGACCGCGCCGTGCGTGAGCACGACGCCTTTCGGCCGGCCGGTCGTGCCCGAGGTGTAGAGCATGATCGCCGGCGTGCCGGCCGTTACGGTGTCGCCGGCGCCACCCGGCGGCGCGCCCGTGGCGCCGAGCTCGTCGGGCGTGACCACCGGGCGTCCACCGGCCGCGGCGGCGGCACGATCCGCCAGCTCGGGCGCCGCGATGATCCGGATCGGCGCGGCGTTGCCGACGATGTAGGCCACCTCGGGCGCGGTGTGCAGTGGTGACAGCGGGACCGCCATCCCGCCCCCCGCGAGCACGCCGAGCAGCACGTCGACGTAGGCGCGACCGGGCGGGACCAGGAAGGCCACCGGCTCACCCGCCAGGGACGGACGCCCGCCGCGCAGCGCGGTCCCGATCGCCATTGCCCGTTCCCAGAGCGTTCGGTACCCGGTGACCTGTCCATCGTCCAGTGAGGCGACCGCGGCGCCGTCGCCGAGCGCCGCGTGCACCCGCATCCTTTCGAGTAGCGGCGCCGGCTCAGCCGGGAGCCACTGAAAGGGCGGCGGAGCCTCGGGCGATGCGAGCGGCAAGCCGGCACGCTAGCGCCCGAAAAGCGGGGCGTCAACGCTCAGGCTCACCCCGCGATCTGCCGATGCGGTGCTCGATGTGCAAGGGAAGGGGCCAGACGTGCGCCATCGCTGCGATGCTGGGCGTCTGGCTGGCGGCCGGCCATGCAGCCGCGGCGGTGCCCGCGCTCGACCCGTCGCCCGATGCCTCCCGCGTCGCGCTCGCGCAGGAGCCGCCGTTCCCCGGCGAAGGGGTCGAGGCAGATTACCTGCGCGCGCTCCACGAACGGATCCATCCACTCTGGACCGGCGTCTTGATCCGCGGCGTCGCCGACAAGGCGCCGGCGGCGAGCTCCCTCGGCAGCTCGGGCGCGCGCGGGGCGGTGGTGCTGTTCTCGGTGCGCTGGGACGGCTCGACGACCGACGTGACGCTGGTCGGCAGCTCCGGTGCGCCGGCGTTCGATGAGGCGGCGGTCGACGCCGTCCGCCGCGTCGACGATTTTCCGGTGCCGCCGGTCGCGGTGCTGTCCGACGACGGCCTCGCGCACTTTCGCTGGGTGCTGGCGCGCGATGCGCGCCGGTGCTCGGGCGGAGAGCTGCACCGCTTCGAAGAGCCGCTCGAAGAGGCGCTGCCGCACTTACTGATCCAGGGCCGGGTCGAGGAAGCGCTGTGGCGCCTCGAGCGCCGCGCCGCCTCGCGCGAGCCCGAGTCGCAAGATCCGCTGATGCTGTTCGCGCGCGCCTGGCTGAAGCGGCCGCAGGCCGATCCGGTCACCGACGGGCGGGCCGCCGCGGCGCTCGCGCGCGCGGGCGACCAGGGCCAGGTGCCGCGCCTGCGCGTCGCGCTCGGACGCCGCGATACGGTCGATGCAGCGGCGAGCGCGCTGCGCGGCCTCAACGTCGAGATCTGTCCGCTGGTGGCGCAGAACCTGGGCGCGAGCGATCCGGCGACGCGCGACATCGCCATGCAGGCGCTGAGCGCCGCGGGCGGCCGTCTGCCCCCGACCTCGCCATGTGTCGAGGTGCTGGGCGCGATCGTCCAGGACGGGGGGCGCGACGGCCACCAGCGCGCGCTGGCGGCGCGCGCGGTCGCGGCCATCTCGGCCGACGGCGCGCGCAAGTTGCTCGGCTCGGTGCTGGCCGATCCGGAACCGTCGGTGCGCGCGGCGGCGGTCTCGTTGCTGGCGCGGCCGGCGAGTGGCCACGCCGCGCTCTATCGCTGGCTGCCGTTCCTGCACGACCCCGAGATCGAGGTGCGCGCTGCCGCGGCGGCGGCGCTGGTGCGCTGCTGCGGTGACAAGGCGCTGGACCAGCTCGTGCTGGTCTGGAAGGAGCCCTATCCCCAGGTCGCCGTCGCCGTCGCCAACGAGCTCGGCCGCATGACCTCCGCGCCGTCGGAGGCGTTCCTGAACCGCCTGGCCAAGCGGCGCGATCCGGCGGTGCGCGAGGCGACAGCCGAAGCGCTGCTGGCGCGCCGCGCACCGGGCGGCCACGTTGCGCCGGCCGCCAAGAGCACGGTTCCGGCCGGGGCGCCGTCTCCCGAGGTGGTACCGGCCGTGCGAGCAGTCACGGGGCTCGATCGCCGCCAGGCGATCGAATGGGTCCTGAAGAACTTCGACCGCCTCGACCGCGCTGACCTGGTCGAGGTGTTCGGGGCCTGGTTACACCCCTCGGAATCGACCTCCCCCCCGTCGGTCTCGGCGCGCTGAGGTTTTTTCGCTAAAATCCCGGCAATGTCCTTCACGATCCTGCTCGTCGAAGACGACTTCGACGTCCGCGAGGCTCTGGCGGAGACCCTGCGCGAGGAGGGTTACGCCGTCGAATGCGCCAACGACGGCGTCGAGGCGCTGACCTATCTGCGAAGCGGCGGCCAGCCCGGGCTGATCCTGCTCGATTTGATGATGCCGCGGATGAGCGGCTCCGAGTTTCGCCTGCTGCAGAAGCGAGACCCGATGCTGTCGCGGTACCCGGTGGTTCTGCTCAGCGCCGACGGCCGCATGCGTGAGAAGGCGGCGGCGCTGGAGACCGCGGGCGCGATCCGGAAGCCGATCGACCTCGACGAGCTCATCGGGGTCATCGAGCGCTTCCGCACCGCCGCCGGCTCACGCCCGGTCGCCTGACACGCATTTTTTCGTTGGCATGTCGGTGAGTGGGCCCCACGTTCGTCGTTCTGAGGAAGGAAGTAGAAAAGAAAGGACGACGCCCATGCCCAAGATCAGCCCGTTCCTCTGGTTCGACACCCAGGCCGAGGAGGCCGCCAACCTCTACACCTCGACCTTCCCCAATTCGAAGATCCTGGCCATCGCCCGCTACGGCGACGCCGGGCCAGGCCCCAAGGGCAGCGTGATGACGGTGCAGTTCCAGCTCGACGGCCAGGAGGTCATCGCGCTCAACGGCGGCCCGATCTACAAGTTCACCGAGGCGATCTCGCTGTCGGTCGACTGCAAGAGCCAGGAAGAGGTCGACCGTTACTGGAGCCAGCTCACCGCCAACGGCGGCCAGGAGGGCCCCTGCGGCTGGCTCAAGGACAAGTTCGGCCTGTCGTGGCAGGTCACGCCGGCGATCCTGGGCCAGATGCTGAGCGACACCGACCGCAAGAAGGCCGCGCGGGTCATGGAGGCGATGATGAAGATGAAGAAGATCGAGATCGCCGTGCTCAAGCGGGCTTACGAGGGATGATCTAAACCATCACTTGAGGAACGTCCCGCTGCTCAGTACATCCTGCGCATGAACCAGCGCAGGATGCGCAGCACGCGCGACCGATAAGGGAACGTCAGCTGGCGGCTCACGAACGGTGAGAGCATGCCCAGCACCGCGCGGTCCTCGACCACGGTCTCGATGCGGCAGAACTGGCGCAGCCCCTCGGGGCCGTGGCGGAAGCCGAGGCCGCTCGCCTTGACGCCGCCGAGCGGGGCCTCGACGCAGAAGTAGTTCACCAGCACGTCGTTGACGCAGACGCTGCCCGACTCCAGGCGCCGGGCGATGGCCTGCGCGCGCGCCTGCGTCGCGCGACCAGACGCTGCCCGACAGCCCCATCGGCGAATCGTTGGCCAGGCGCAGCGCCGTCTCGGCGTCGGGCACGCGCATGATGGGCAGCACCGGGCCGAAGGTCTCCTCGCGCATGACCGCCATCTCGGGCGTGGCGTCGGCGATCAGCGTCGGCGCGAAGAAGCGGCCCGGCAGGTCGGCCCGCGACGCGCCGCCGGTGACGACGCGCGCGCCCTTGGCGACCGCGTCGGCGATCTGCGCGCGCGCGTTGTCGACCTGGGGCGCGAACGTCATCGCGCCCGACGTCGAAGTCGACGTCGCTGCGGTCGCCGTGCGGCGCTGGCGCCGGCCCCTGGCGCAGCCTTCGCGACCTCGGCCGCGCACAGCTCGACGAAGCGCGCGGCGACCGGCTCCTCGACGTAGACCCGCTCGGTGCGGATGCAGACCTGGCCGCTGTGCGCGAAGCCGCTCCACACGGCGGCATGCGCGGCGCGCGGCAGGTCGGCGTCGGCCAGCACGAGCATGGGCGACTTGCCGCCGAGCTCGAGCACGACCGGGATCAGCCGCTCGCCGGCGTCGCGCGCGATCTGCGCGGCCGACCTTCTGGCTGCCGGTGAAGAAGATCATGTCGACCTGCCTGCACAGCTCCTGGCCGACGTCGCCCTTGCCGGTGACGACCTGGAAGACGTCCTCGGGCAGGCCGAGCTCGCGCCAGAGCGCGAGCACGCGCAGCGACGTCAGCGGCGTCCACTCCGACGGCTTGAGCACGACCGCGTTGCCGCACGCCAGCGGCGCGACGCAGTCGGCGAAGTTGTTGAGCAGCGGCCAGTTCCAGGGGCCGATCACGCCGACGACGCCGCGCGGGTGGTAGATCGACGCGCGCCCGCTTGTTCGAGAACACCAGCGGGTGGCGCACGTCGTCGCGCAACGCGCGGCGTCCGGCGCGGCCGGTGTAATAGCGCGTGAGCTCGCAGGTGTAGAACAGCTCCATTGCCTCGGCTTCGTAGTGAGGCTTGCCACTCTCGGCGACCAGCGTGTCGAGCAGCGCCGTGTCCGAGAGCATGCGGTGGGTCGAGGCGGCGCAGGGCGCGCCCCCGCTCGGCGAACGAGAGCGCGGCCCAGGCCGGCTGCGCGGCGCGCGCGCGCGCGATGGCCGCCGCCACGTCGGCGGCCGTCGCCTGCGGGACCTCCGTGATCGTGGCGCCGGTCCCCGGGTTCTGGACCATCAGGGGCGATGCGGACGGCATGCCGCGGTTTTACACGAATTTCGCGTCGGGCGGAGGCCGGGCGGTGAGCGGCGCTCCGCGCGGGATGTTCACGGACTTTTGCGGTGGACCGTTCGGCGACCCGTCGTACACTGGGGAAAAATGAGGCTGGCGGCTGCTCTCGCGATCTTGTTGCTGGGACTCTCGAGCGGCGGCTGCGGGCGATCCGATCTGTTCTCCGCGCGCGGTCGCGGTGGCGGGCGGCCTGGGCGGCAGCGACGGCTCCGGCACCGACGGCGGCGCAGCTGGGCGCGACGGCGCGTCCGATGGGCCGCCGCCCTGTCCGGCCAAGCTGGAGATCTGCGACAACGGCAAGGACGACAACTGCAACAACCTGGTCGACTGCCAGGACCCCGGCTGCTTCGGCGATCACGCCTGCATCAAGCCGGGCGTCGAGATCTGCAACAACGGCCTCGACGACGACTTCGACGGGCTCATCGACTGCGCCGATCCCGACTGCGCCGGCAGCCCGTCGTGCCGCCCGGTGATGGGCACCGAGATCTGCGACAACGGGCGCGACGACAACGGCGACGGCCTGGTCGACTGCAGCGACCCGCAGTGCACCAAGTTCCCCGCGTGCCTGGCGGTGAAGTGCAGGTCGACGTGCAGTTCGGGACGATCGCGCCGCAGAACGCGACGGTGACCCAGACGATGAACACCCGCGGCGCGCCCAACGCCTACGCCACCTGCGCGCAGTCGGGCGGTCACGGGCGCGTGGGCGAGTTCACGCTGACCCAGACCACCGACGTGCGGCTCGACTTCACGCAGGCGACCGAGCACCGCCCACGTGGTGTCGCTGTTCCGCGCCGGAGCGAACCAGGCCTGCGACCAGAACCTGGTCTACTGCCTGCAAGTCGGCCAGGCGCCGTCGGCGACGCACACGCTACGCCGGGCTCGCGGCAGGCGTCTACCGCGTCATCGTCGAGTCGTACCCCGGCGCCGAGGGGTCGACGCAGGTGACGCTGTCGACGGGGAACACGCGCCACGGCGTCGAGATCTGCAACAACGGCATCGACGACGACATGAACGGCCTCGTCGATTGCGCCGACAGCGCGTGCATCAGCTCGCCGCTGTGCGTGGGTAGCGAGTGCGTGCCCGACAACAACGTCGGCGCGCTGGTCGTGGGCGCGCCCGCGAAGATGATCACGATCAACACCGCGACCTCGACCAACCGCTATCAGGTGACCTGCGCCGGCGCGAGCATGGGCGCGGATCGAGCGGTGCTGTTCACCATCCCGGTCGCGTCGACGGTCGACGTGGTGTTCAACCAGGGGGGTGACCACGTCTTCGGGCTCTTCCCGCTGCCGCCGGCCGGGCTCGCCTGTGACGACAACGAACAGGACTGCTTCAACCCCGGTCTGCCCGCGGGAGAGTTCGCGATCACCGGGCTTCCGGCGGGCCAGTATCTGCTGATCGTCAAGGCGACCAGCCCGCTGCAGACCGGCCTCGTGTCGATGCGGCTCTCGGTGCCCACCAACGGGCGCGGCGATGTCGAGATCTGCAACAACGGCGTCGACGACGACGGCGACGGGCTGATCGACTGCATGGATCCCGACTGCTTCGGCGTCGGCAACTGCACGGCGTCGGCGTGCACCGCCGACACCAACGCCGGGTCGTTCACCGCCGGGCCGAGCACGTCGAGCACGGGCACGGTCCAGACGCTGACCATCGACACCACCACCGGCAAGAACCTGTACCAGACCGACTGCGGGCAGCGGCGACGGCAAGGAGAAGGTCGTGCGGCTCGACGCTGACCCAGCCGATGTCGCTGGGCATCGACTGCACCGAGACCGGGTCGCACGTCTTCGAGCTGGCGCGCCAGCTGCAGCCGCTGGACGCCTGCAACGCCAACGCCGTGAACTGCGCCGATCCGGAGGTGCTGCCGTTCGGCTGCTCGTTCGCGATCCCGAATCTGCAACCCGGCACGTACAACCTGATCGTCCAGGCCTTCCAGCCGGGCACCGAAGGGACCGTCATGTTGACGCTGACCGGTCTCGGCGACGCGATCCGCGAGATCTGCAACAACGGCATCGACGACGACGGCGACGGCGCCATCGACTGCATGGACCTCAAGTGCGTGACCGATCCCAGCTGCGCCAAGTTCGCCTGCCGCGCCGACCAGACCGTGGGCCTGCTGCCGCTCGACGGAACGGCGTCGTCGGTGGTCGTGCAGACGTCGACGGCGGGCGACGACGAGGTCACGGCGATGTGCACCAGCGCGCCGGGCGGGCAGGACGCGGTGGTCAACTTCCAGCTGCCGGCGCTGTCCGATCTGACCGTGCAGTGGGCGCAGGTCGGCAACCACGCGCTGGCGATCTACGCCGACGCGGGGATGCTGCTGGCGTGCGAGGCGTCGACCAACTGGGCCTGTTTCAAGACCGGCGGCGCCGCGACCGGCACGCAGGTGTTCCCACGCCTGCCCATGGGCCGCTACCACCTGGTCGTCGACGCCGACAAGCCCGGCAGCGAGGGCGGCGTGGTCCTGAAGCTGTCGGCGTTGCCGAGCCCGTAACCAAGCTTGTCGTACCGATGGGCGAATCCACTGATTCCGTGATTCCGCCCGCGCCGCGGTTCGATCTCGCGGGGCGGGTGGCGCTGGTGACCGGGGCGGCGCGCGGCATCGGGCGCGGGTGCGCGCTCGCGCTCGCGCAGGCGGGGGCCGACCTGGCCCTCGGGTTCCGCGACGCTGGCTCCGGCGACGCGCGCGCGCTCGTCGCCGCCGTCGAAGCGCTGGGCCGGCGGGCCGTGCCGCTGCAGATGGACGTCACCCGGCGCGAGCAGATCGAGAGCGCGACCGCGGCGGCGCTGCGCGCTCTCGGACGCATCGACGTGCTGGTGAACAACGCCGGCATCGGCCCGCCCAACCCCGCCCTGTCGGTCACCGAGTCCGACTTTGATCGCACCGTCGACGTCAACCTCAAGGGGACGTTCTTCGTGTGCCAGGAGGTCGGCGCGGCGATGATCCGCGACGGCCGCGGCGGACGGATCATCAACCTCAGCTCGCAGGCCGGGTTCGTCGCTTTGCCGACCGAATCGGTCTACTGCATGACCAAGGCGGCGATCGCTCACCTGACCAAGTGCCTGGCCGTCGAGTGGGCGCCCCACGGCATCAACGTCAACGCCGTGGCGCCGACGTTCATCCGCACGCCCGGCACGGTGAAGTGGCTGGCCGACGACGCTTTCCGCGCCGACCTGCTCTCGCGCATCCCGCTCGGCCGCGTCGGCGATCCCGTCGACGTCGCCGCCGCCGTGATCTTCCTCGCGTCGCCCGCGTCGGCGATGGTGACCGGCACGACCCTGATGATCGACGGCGGCTGGACCGCGCGGTGATCGCGCGCCCGGGTGGGGCGGTCAGGGCAGCAGCGCGGGCTCGCGCAAGCGATCGTCGGGACCGAGCGTGACGCGATAGGTGTCGCCGTTGCCCATCGGCGGCGGGCGCCAGCCGGTCGCGGCGGCGATGAGCGCGCGGAGCGAGCCGCCGTGACTGACCACCAGCACCGCGCCATGGGGCTCGCCGTCGGCGCGGGCGCCCGCGCGCGCCACCGCCGCCTGCATGCGAGCGGCGACCTGGGCGTCGGGCTCGCCGCGCGCGGGGGTGTGGCTGCGGTCGCCGACGTAGGCCGCCCATTCGTGCGGGTGCTGGGCCTCGCACTCGGCACGCGTCAGGCCCTCGAAGATGCCGTAGCCACGCTCGCGCAGCTCGGGGTCGATCCCGATGCCGTCGATCCCCAGGTGGCGCGCGACGATCTCGGCGGTCTCGCGGGCGCGAGCCAGATCGCTCGCGATGATGCGCGTGATCCGGTGCGCCGCCAGTCGCACCGCCAGCGCCGCCGCTTGCGCGCGCCCGCTGTCGTTGAGATCGACGTCGGTCTGACCTTGCCAGCGCTGCTCCAGGTTCCAGGCGGTCTCGCCGTGGCGCGCGAGGAACAGCACGCGCGACGCGGCTTCGACCATGGGGGAGGTGGGGGGCACGGCCCGGGGAGATTAGTTCACGGCCCGCGAAATGGCCGCAACGAAGCGCCCGCCCGTCGCGATATAAACGGGTCCGTGGACTTCGAGCCCGACGACGAGCAGCGCTTGATCGCCGACACCGCGCGCGCGTTCGCCGAGCGCGAGCTGGCTCCGCGCGCCGGCGAGCGCGATCGAACCAGCGAGTTCCCGGAGCGCGAGATGCGCGCGCTCGGCCAGCTCGGCCTGCTGGGGGTGATGGTCCCCGCGGCCTACGGCGGCGTCGAGGCGGGGCCGATCGCGCTGGCGCTCGCGCTGCGCGAGATCGCGCGCGGCGACGCCTCGGTCGCGGTCACGATGTCGGTCACCAACATGGTCGCCGAGACGCTGGCCCGCTTCGGAACGGAGACCGCGCGCCAGCGCTACCTGCCCCGGCTGTGCTCGGGCGACGCGATCGCCGGCGCATTCGCGCTGTCCGAGGCGCAGGCCGGCAGCGACCCGTCGGCGATGACCACCACCGCCGAGCGCGACGCCGGCGGCGGCTACCGCATCCGCGGCAACAAGCTGTGGACCACCTCGGGCGATCGCGCCGGCGTGCTGCTCGTGGCCGCGCGCAACGGGGCGTCGCTGGGCCGCGCCGGCTACTCGACCTTCGCCGTCGAGCAGGGGACACCCGGCCTGACGCCGGGCCGGCACGAGGACAAGGCCGGCCTGCGCGGATCCTCGACGGTGGCGCTCACGTTCGACGACGTGGTCGTGCCCGCCGACGCGCTGGTCGGCAACGAAGGCGACGGGCTCAAGGTCGCGCTCTCGGCGCTGGGCGGCGGCCGCATCGGCATCGCCGCGCAGGCGCTGGGCATCGCGCGCGCCGCGTTCGACGTGGCCTGCGCCTACGTGCGCGAGCGCCGCCAGTTCAACCGTCCGCTCGGCGATTTCCAGGCGGTACGCTTCGCGCTCGCCGACGCCGCGGTCGGGCTCGACGCCGGCTGGCTGCTCACGCTGGCCGCCGCCTGGCGCAAGCAGCGCGGCCTGCCGTTCAGCCGCCAGGCCGCCGAGGCCAAGCTCTTCGCCACCGAACGCGCCAACGAGATCTGCGACCGCGCCGTGCAGGTGCTGGGCGGCTACGGCTACACGCGCGAATTCCCCGTCGAGCGCCACTTTCGCGACGTCCGCGTCACCACCATTTACGAAGGCACGAGCCAGATCCAGCGTCTGGTCATCGCGCGAGAGCTGCTGCGCGAGGCTCGCACCGGCTCGCCATCCATCTGACAAGCCATCTGATAAGATTGCCGAGACGTGTCCGAAGCCGCCAAGCGCAAGATCCGGATCGTGGTCGCCAAGCCCGGGCTCGACGGGCATGACCGCGGCGCCAAGGTGGTTGCGCGCGCGCTGGCCGACGCGGGCTACGAGGTGATCTACACGGGCCTGCACCAGACGCCCGAGATGATCGCCGCGGCAGCGCTGCAGGAATCAGCCGACGCGGTCGGGCTGTCGATCATGTCGGGTGCGCACATGACGCATTTCCCGGCGGTGATCGAGGCGCTGCGCGCGCGCGGCGCCGGGCACGTCGTGGTGTTTGGGGGCGGCATCGTTCCCGACGAGGACGTGGTGGCGTTGAAGCAGCAAGGAGTGGCGGCGATCTTCAAGCCGGGGGCGTCGACGCAAGAGATCGTGGACTGGATCGAGCGGGAGCTGCGCCCGCGCGTGGAAGGAGCCGCTGCGTGACGAGAGATTTCCTTCGGACATTTGGCGCGTCGCCGGCGCTGCGTCTCGGCCTGGCGCTGGCGCTGATGGGCATGGGGCTGCGCGAGGCGCGCGCGCACGCCACCGAGCAGACGGAGGAGCAGCGCATCGCCGAGGTGCTGCAGGCGACGCTGGTCGCGCACGGCAGCGAGGTGCACCGTTGCTTCGAGAAGGCGCTGGCCGACAAGCTGGACGTCGCGGGGAAGATCGAGCTGTCCGTCGACGTCGGCGCCGAGGGGCACGTGACCAAGGCCGAGCCGGCGCTCGACGAGGTGAAGTCGCCGGTGCTGCTGGCCTGCCTCGAGGAGAGCGCGCAGCTGTGGACCATGGCGGGCATCGACGCCGGCAGCACGGTGATCGTGCCGCTGACGTTCGAGGGGCAGATGGCGCAGTTCTCGCTGAAGGCGGCCGACGCGCCCGACCACGGACCGCCCGCTCCGAAGCACAAGCGCAAGGGGCTGCAGACCGGCGTGGCGCCGTACTCGGTCAAGCTGCTGGTCGACGAGGCGACGATGCGCGCCGAGCACGCGTCGCTGTCGCTGCTGACGGTGTCGCCGGCCAACCGGATCGCGATGCACAAGCACCCGGGCGCCGAGGTGCTGTACGTGCTCAAGGGCCACGCGCGCGTGATCGGGGCGCAGGGCCGCCTGCCCGAGAAGATCGACGAGGGTGAGGCGATCTTCATCCCCGGCGACTTCCCGCACGCCATCGAGAACATGGGCCGGTCGGCGCCGGCCATCATGCTGGAGATCTTCGCGCCGCTCGGCCCCGAGAAGGTGTACCGCGATCCGCGCGACGAGGCGGGCCGCGCCGCGTTCGAGGTGATCCGCGACCCGCGCCAGGCGACGCCGCCCGAGGGCGCGAAGCTCGTGACGGCGAGCGCGGCGGGCAAGACCGAGAGCATCTCGGGCGCCACTGGCCACGTGCGCGCGCACCCGCTGTTCAACGAGGACTCGACCGGCGGCAAGGACGTCTATGTCGGCCTCATCGAGGTCGAGGGCGGCGGCGAGATCCCGCGCCACACCCACGAGGGGAGCGAGGAGATCCTCTACGTCCTCTCGGGCGCGGGCGAGCTGACCGTGGGCAGCGACAAGATCAAGTTTGGCCGTGAACAGGCGATACACATCCCCGCCGACCAGCCGCACGCCATCAAGTTTCACGGCGACGAGAAGGGGATGATCCTGCAGGCGTTCGCGCCGGGGGGACCCGACAAAGAGCGGTTCAAGCCGGCCGGCAAGGCCAGGTCCAAATGAAAACGTGTGGGCGCAGGCAGGTCCGCCGCCGGAGCCCATCGCGGGAGGGTCTGGGAACCCTCCCAGGGGTCGCATCATGAACTTCGATCTCACCGAAGAACAGCTCATCTTGCAGAAGTCGGTGCGCGAGCTCTGCGACCGGCTCATCATCCCCAACGCCGCGAAGTGGGATCGCGAGGAGCGCTTTCCCCACGAGGTGATCGCGCCGATGGCGGAGATGGGCCTGTTCGGCATGCAGATCCCCGAGGAGTACGGCGGGGCGGGCATGAAGTTCCTCGACTACGTCATCGCGCTCGAAGAGGTCGCGCACGCCGACGCGTCGATCGGGCTCACCATGGCGTCGCACAACTCGCTGTGCACCGGGCACCTCTTTCTCGCGGGCAACGAGGAGCAGCGCCGCAAGTACATCCCGCGGCTCGCGAGCGGCCAGGTGCTGGGCGGCTGGGGCCTGACCGAGCCGGGCTCGGGCTCCGACGCGGGCGCTGCGCGCGCGCGCGCCGTGCGTGACGGCGACGGCTGGCTGCTCAACGGCACCAAGACCTTCATCACCCAGGGGTCGGTCGGCGCGATCTACGTCGTGCTCGCCTCGACTTCGCCCGAGCTCCGCGCCAAGGGGCTGACCGCGTTCATCGTCGAGCGCGGCACGCCCGGCTTCCGCACCGGCAAGCGCATCGAAAAGATGGGCCTGCACGCGTCGGACACCACGGAGCTGGTGCTCGAGGACGTGCGCGTGCCCGAATCGCAGCGCCTGGGCGAGCTCGATCAGGGCTTCTTCGACACGCTCAAGATCCTCGACAAGGGGCGCATCGGCATCGGCGCGTGGGCGGTGGGCATCGGCCGCGCCGCCATGGAGGCGTCGCGCCGCTACGCCAAGGAGCGCGTGCAGTTCGGCAAGCCGATCGCGGAGTTTCAGGCGATCCAGTACATGCTCGCCGACATGGCGACCGAGCTCGACGCCGCCCGGCTGCTCGTGTGGCGCGCGGCGCTGCTCCAGGATCAGCACCAGCGCACCACGCGCGAATCGTCGATGGCGAAGCTACTTCGCCGCGCGCACGGTCATGCGCGCCTGCAACGCCGCGATCCAGATCCACGGCGGCTACGGCTACACGCGCGAGTTCGACGTCGAGCGCTACCTGCGCGACGCCAAGCTCGCCGAGATCGGCGAAGGGACCAACGAGGTCCAGAAGATGGTGATCGCCCGCGAGATCCTCAAGGAGGCGGCGGGCGCCTGACGGAGATGGCGGCGCGCGACGATGGGCGTCCGGGAGCAATGCAGGGCTCGGCGCGCGCGCAGCAGGTCTTGGCCGGCGATCGCGGGGCGGTCGCGCGGCTCATGCGCGATCTCGACGACGGCATCGCCGGCGCGACCGAGGACCTGGCGTGGCTCTATCCGCGCACGGGGCGCGCATTCGTCGTCGGCGTCACCGGCATGCCCGGCGTCGGCAAGTCGACGCTGGTGGCGGCGCTGATCGGCCGCTACCGCGCCGCGGGCGCGCAGGTGGGCGTGGTGGCCGTCGATCCGTCGAGCCCGTTCTCGGGCGGTGCGCTCCTCGGCGATCGCGTGCGCATGCAGCAGCACGCCACCGACGCAGGCGTCTTCATTCGTTCGCTGGCGACGCGCGGCCAGCTCGGTGGCCTGTCGCGCTCGACGGTCGACGTGGTCAGCGTGCTCGACGCGGCCGGCTTCGATCGCGTCATCGTCGAGACGGTCGGCGTCGGTCAGGCCGAGGTCGACGTCATGACCGCCGCCGACGTCGTGGTAGTGGCCACGGCGCCCGGCCTGGGCGACGAGGTGCAGGCGCTCAAGGCCGGGATTCTGGAGATCGCCGACGTGCTCGTGGTCAACAAGGCCGATCGCGAAGGCGCCGATCGCGCGGCCAGGGATCTGACGACCATGCTGGATCTCGCGCAGCGCGGGCGCGGCGGGCGCGACGGTGCGGTGCCGGTCTTGAAGACGGTGGCGGCGACCGGGGCCGGCGTCGACACGCTGGCGCAGGCGATCGACGCTGCGCGCCCGGCGGCTCCCGAAGCGCGCGGCGATCGGCGGCGGCGCCAGGCCGAGGCCCAGGTGCTGGCGATCGCCGGCGAGCTCGTGCGGCTGGAGCTGCGTCGCCGGCTCGACGGCGCCGAGGGCGTGGGCGCCGCCGAGGCTGAAGCGATGCTCGACGACGTCGCGGCCCGACGGCGCGACCCCTATGGCGCGGCGGCCGAGCTGGTCGCGGCCCTCGGCCGGCGGTGATAAGATCGCGGGATGCGCCGCACGAGCCTCTTCGCCGTCATTGCCCTCGCCTCTGGCCTCGCGGGGTGCGGCGCCATCTCCAACCTCGGCACGATCACCTTCGATCTGCCGGCCCAGACCTTCAGCTTCGACACGTCGAGCTCGATGTGGAAGGCGCCGCCGGCGAGCTTTCCCAGCGTGAGCTGCGGCACCACCGGTCAAGCGGTCGCCGACTGCTGTAACCCGCCGGCGCCGGCGCCCAAGCCCGATTGCACGGCGACGCCGCTCGCCTGCGAGAACAGCGTCTGCGTGCTGGAGTTTCCGATCAACGTCAGCCAGACGATCAACCTGAAGATGCAGGTGCCGGCGCTGTCGAGCCTGAGCGGCCAGACGCTGGCCAAGATCAGCATCTCCCAGGTGACGTACACGATCGCCAGCACCATGAACGTCGCGCTGCCGCCGATGGACGTGTTCATCGCGCCCGCGAACGTGACGTCGGCGAGCGATCCCGCGGCGCAGAAGTTCGGCAGCATCCCGGCGACCCCCGCCAACATGACCACGTCGGGCAACATGACGCTCGACCCGAACGGCGGCGCGGTCTTCTCGCAGTACGCGAGCGCGTTCAGCACGCCGTTCAACTTCATCGCACACGCGACCATGATCGTCGCGCCCGGCACCCCCATCCCGAGCGGCGGCGTCACCGCCACGGTGACCGGCAAGGTCTCGGCCAAGCCGAGTCTCTAGACCGTTGTCGCCCGAGGTCTTCGACGTCTCTCGCGACTTGGAGGTCGTGATAGCGGGCGCCGGTCCGGCCGGCGTCGCCACGGCGCTGGCGCTGGTGCAGCGCACGCCGGCGCTCGCCGGGCGCATCGTGTGTCTCGACCGCGCGCGTTTTCCGCGCGCCAAGCCGTGCGGCGGAGGGCTCACCGGGCACGCGCACCAGGCGCTGCGGCAGCTCGGTCTGGCGGTGCGCGTCCCCAGCGTCGCCTGCCGCACCGGACGCCTCATCTACGGGCACGCCAGCGCCGACGTCGCGCTCGAGCGCCCGGTGGAGGTCGTGCGCCGCGAGGACTTCGACGCCGACCTGGTGGCGCAGGCGCGCGCGCGCGGCATCGAGATCGTCGAAGGGGAGGGCGTCGACGCCTTCGAGGTCGACGCCGCCGCGCGCGCGGTGAGCGTCACGACGTCGCGCGGGCGCCTCCTGCGGGCGCGCGTGCTGGTCGGCGCCGACGGGGCTGGCAGCCGCGTGCGCAAGGCGCTGGCGGCGTCTGCGCCGGTGGGGGGCGCGCCGGTGGTGCCGCTGCGGCTCTTCAGGGCCGAGATCCCCGCGCCGGCGGCGCTGCGCCTCGGCGAGCGCATGATCTACGACTTCTCGCCCATGGACCACGGCCTGCGCGGCTACGTCTGGCTGTTCCCGGTCGCGGGCGATCGGGTCAACGTCGGCGTCATGCACTACCCGTCGCGCCACTTGCCCGGCGCCGAGATCGAGCGGCTGTTGCGCCGCACGCTGTCGGCGCACGGCGTGCACCTGGCGTCGCCCGCGCGTGGTTGGCCCGCGTGGCGCTACGATCCGCGCGCTCGCATCGCCGGTCCGCACCTGCTCTGCGTCGGCGACGCCGCGGGGATCGATCCGCTGACCGGCGAAGGGATCGCCGTCGGGCTCGAGCAGGGGATCGTGGCCGCGGCCGCGATCTCCCAGGCCCTCGCCAGCCACGATTTCCGGCTCACCGGCTATGCGCGCGCGGTGCGCGCCGCCACCGTGGGGCGCGAGCTGGCGCTCGATCGCTGGGCCGCGGCGCTGCTCTATCCGTCGAGCGGCTTCTCGCTGGCGCTGTCGATGGTCATGTTCGATCCGTCGGTGCGCGCGCTCTACGCCGCGCGCGTGTCCGGCTCGGCGGTGCTGGCGGACGCGAAGCCGGATCTGATGCGGGCGCTCGCACGCCACGCGGTGGCCGGGCGAAGCCGCGTGCGCCGCCTGGCCGCCGCGCGCTCAGGATCGGGTCCGGGCTAAAGACGCATACCGGTCAGATGAAAAAACGCCAGGACGCCAAGAACACCAGTCCGGCATCAATAGTCCGGATCCTGGCGTCCCCGCGTGCTGGCGCTTTTTATCTGACGGGACTGGAGCTAAACGCTGGCGCGGTGGGCAGCCACCGGCACCGGGGTCGGCGTCTTGCTCGAGCTGGTCGTCGTCGTCGTCGCGGGCGCGGCGGTCGTCCCGGGCGTCGCTCCGCTGCTCGCGGGCGCCGCTGCGGCGACGTCGGCCGGCGACGGGGCTGCCGAACCACCGTCGGTGCCCGGCTTCTTCGTCGAGGTACTGGCTGCCGGGGCGTGTGCCGCATTGCCGTTCGCGCCCGCGGCGGCGCGCGCCGCGGCGGCGTTGACGCGCTCTTTCAGCTCCTTGCCCACCTTGAAGAAGGGCAGTCGCTTCGGCTTCACGTTGACCGAGGAGCCGGTGCGCGGGTTGCGGCCCTCGTACGCGCGATAGTTGCGGATCTCGAAGCTGCCGAAGCCGCGGATCTCGATGCGCTCACCGCGCCGGAGAGACGCCTCCATGCAATCGAAGATCGCATTGATGAGGAGCTCCGCCCGACCCTTGGGCATCTTTTCCGCCTCGCACAAGTGGTCGATGAGATCTGACTTCGTCATCGCAGCTTTGTCCCCCCCCAGGTGGCTATTGAACGGCTAAACGAGAATGGAGCGAAAAAGCTCCGAGCGAAATTGGTGCAGGAGCTCAGCAGTCATCAACCGTACCTCCAGAGGCTGGGGGCGTGCAACAAGTTTAGCCGGCACGATGCTCACCGAAGACTCTTCGCAGCACGTCGGCGATTTCGCCCAGCGTCGCACGCGCCTTGATGGCGTCCAAGATCGCGGGCAACAGGTTGCCGGTGCCCCTTGCGGTGCTTTCCAGCGCCGCCTGCGCGGTTGCGAGGTCGGCAAGGTTTCGCTGCTTACGAAAACCAGCGAGCCGTTCGATCTGCGCCTGCTCGATCGCGGGGTCCAGGCGGTGCAGCGGCACGGCCGCGCCCGTCGCCGCGTTCGGGTCATCGGCGAACTGGTTTTGGCCCACGACGATTCGCTGCCTTTCCTCGATTGCGCGCTGGTGCTCGAACGCGCGGCGCTCGATCTCGCGCTGCGGAAACCCCTCTTCGATCGCGGACACCATGCCCCCGCGCCGGTCGATCTCGGCGAGCATCGCCGCGGCCCGCGCCTCGATCTCGCTGGTGAGCGCCTCGACGGCGTAGGCGCCGCCCAACGGATCCACGACGTCGGTCACGCCGCTCTCGTAGCCGAGGATCTGCTGCGTGCGCAGCGCGAGCTGCGCCGAGGCCTCGGTCGGCAGGGCCAACGCCTCGTCGAAGCCGTTGGTGTGGATCGACTGCGCGCCGCCGAGCACGGCGGCCAGCGCCTCGACCGTCGTGCGCACGACGTTGTTCAGCGGTTGCTGCGCCGTCAGGGTCGACCCGCCGGTCTGGGCGTGAAAGCGCAGCATCAGCGACTTCGGGTCCTGGGCATGAAAGCGATCGCGCATGATGCGTGCCCACAGCCGGCGCGCGGCGCGAAACTTGGCGACCTCTTCCAGCAGATTGGCGTGGGCATTGAAAAAGAAGGAGATGCGCGGCGCGAACTCGTCGACGCCGAGACCGCGCGCGCGCGCCGCCTCGACGTAGGCGATACCGTCGGCCAGCGTGAACGCGACCTCTTGCACCGCATCGCTGCCGGCCTCGCGGATGTGGTAGCCGCTGACGCTGATCGTGTTCCAGCGCGGCACCTCGTCGCGGCAGAACGCGAAGCAGTCGGCGACCAGGCGCATCGACGGCGCCGGCGGATAGATATACGTCCCGCGCGCCATATATTCCTTGAGGATGTCGTTCTGGATCGTCCCCTGGAGCGCGCGGCGCGGAAGCCCGCGCTGATCCGCGACCGCGATGTAGAGACAGAGCAGCGTGGCTGCCGTGGCGTTGATGGTCATCGACGTCGACACGCGGTCGAGCGGCAATCCGTCGAGCAACACCAGCATGTCGTCGATGCTGGAGATCGCGACGCCGGCGCGCCCGACCTCGCCGCGCGCCAGCGCGTGATCCGAGTCGCGGCCCATCTGCGTCGGCAGATCGAACGCCACCGACAGTCCCGTCTGTCCGGACGCGAGCAGGAAGCGATAGCGGCGGTTGCTCTCGGCGGCCGAGCCGAAGCCGGCGTACTGGCGCATGGTCCACAGGCGCTCGCGATACATCTGCGCGTGGATGCCGCGCGTGTAGGGGAATGCGCCGGGCGCGCCGAGATCGCGCGCCGGATCGAACGGCGGCTCCAGCGCCGCCAGCGTCGCGGCGTCGAAGAGCGGCGGCAGCGGGATGCCCGCCGTGGTCTCGACGGCGGTCTCGCGCGGCGCCGGCCGTGCGGCGTCGGTGCGCGTTTGCGGCTCCGCGGGGCGTTTCATACCGGCGCGAGGCGGATCTCGGGCACGTCGCCCGTCACCAGCAGCGTCGGCTCGGTCTGTGCCTGGATGTCGGCGACCGAGACGCCGGGCGCGCGCTCGCGCAGCAGGAGCCCGCGCGGCGTCACCTCCATCACCGCGAGATCGGTCAGCACCAGATGCACCACGCCGACGGCGGTCAGCGGCAAGGTGCAGCGCTTGAGCACCTTCTTCTCCGTCGTCTCGGCGCCGGGGGCGGCGCCTTTGCTCCTGGCCACGTGCTCCATCATGACGATCACGCGCTTGGCCGCCGCGACCAGATCCATCGCGCCGCCCATGCCCTTGACCATCTTGCCCGGGATCATCCAGTTGGCGAGATCGCCGTTCTCGGCGACCTGCATCGCGCCGAGGATCGCGCAGTCGATGTGGCCGCCGCGGATCATGGCGAACGAGTCGGCCGATGAGAAGTACGCGCTGCCCGGCAGCTCGGTGATCGTCTGCTTGCCGGCGTTGATGAGATCGGGATCCTCGTCGCCCTCGTAGGGGAACGGCCCGATGCCGAGCATGCCGTTCTCCGACTGCAGCACGATGTGCGTGCCCGCCGGGACGAAGTTCGCCACCAGCGTCGGCATGCCGATGCCGAGATTCACGTACATGCCGTCGCGCAGCTCGCGCGCGGCGCGCTGGGCGATCTGGTCGCGGGTCAGGGCGGGCATGATCAGGCGCTCCTCTTGCGAAGGGTCCGCTGCTCGATCGGCTTTTCGTAGCGCGCGCCGGCGACGATGCGCTGCACGTAGATGCCAGGCGTGTGGATGCCGTCGGGGTCGAGCTGGCCAGGCTCGACCAGCTTCTCGACCTCGGCGATGGTGATCCGGCCGGCGGTCGCCATCATCGGGTTGAAGTTGCGCGTGGTCTTGCGGTAGACGAGGTTGCCGAAGCGGTCGCCCTTCCACGCCTTGACGATGCGAAGTCGGCGCGCAGCGCGTGCTCGAGCACGTACATGCGCCCGTCGAACTCGCGCGTCTCCTTGCCCTCGGCGACCTTGGTGCCGTAGCCGGTCGCCGTGTAGAACGCCGGGATGCCGGCGCCGCCCGCGCGGATGCGCTCGGCCAGCGTGCCCTGCGGCGTGAGCTCGACCTCGAGCTTGCCGTCGAGGAACAGCCGCTCGAACATCTTGTTCTCGCCCACGTAGCTGGCGATCATCTTCTTCACCTGCCCGTTGCCGAGCAGCACGCCGAGCCCCTTGTCGTCGATGCCGCAGTTGTTGGAGATGATGGTCAGGTTGCGCGTGCCCGCGGCGATGGATCGCCTGGATCAGGTTCTCGGGGATGCCGCACAGGCCGAAACCGCCGGCCATCAGCGTGGCGCCGTCGGTGAGGTCTGCCACGGCCTCGTCGGCTGAGGCGACAGTCTTGTCCATGGGGCGCTATCTTAACGCCGAATCCCGTGCGGGGCCCGCCCGCACGGCAATGTGGCGAATCGCGGCGGCGATGAGATACTTGCCTTACAGCGCGTGCCCATCGTGACCTTCACTACCGACTTCGGCTTTTCGGACGGCTATGTTGGAGCCATGAAAGGAGTGGTGTTGTCGCTGGCGCCGGACGCCCGTCTGGTCGACATCACCCACGGCATCGCCGCGCAGGACGTCGCCGGTGGCGCGATCGCGCTCGCGCAGGCGGCGTCGTTGTTTCCGCGCGGCACGATTCACGTCGCGGTCGTCGACCCGGGCGTGGGCGGCGCGCGCGCCGACGTGGTCGTCGCGTCGGGCGGCTCGGTGTTCATCGGCCCCGACAACGGCGTGCTCTCGCTGGCGGCGGCGGCCGAGCCGCGGCAGGTCTACCGCATCGACGCGGCGGCGTTCCGGCGCGAGCCGGTCAGCCCCACCTTTCACGGCCGCGACGTCTTCGCGCCGACGGCGGGCCGGCTGGCGGCGGGCGCGGCGCCGGCGGACGTGGGCCCGCCGATGGCGTCGCTGGTCGAGCTGGATCCACCGCTCGTGCGCCGGGTCGGCGATCGCGTCGAGGGGCGCGTGACCTACGTCGATCGCTTCGGAAATCTGCTGACCTCGCTGGCCGCCGACCTGGTCTGGCCCGACGCTCACATCGAGGTCATCGGCGCGCGAGGGGACGTTCCGTCCCGCGTTCGGCAAGACCTTCGCCGACGTGGCGCCGGGAGTGCTGGTCGCGTACATCGGCAGCTCGGGCTTGCTGGAGATCGGGCTGCGCGACGGCTCGGCGGCGGTGTCGACCGGAGCCGGTCGTGGCAGCACGGTTCGCTTGCGGAGGGGATCATGAGACAGCGTGTGAGAGATGGAGTCGTCGCGTCCGGACGCGGGCTGCTCTTGGCCGCGGCGTGCGGGCTGCTCGCGGTGGCGGCGGGCGGTTGCACCGTCGGTGACGGCAACGGCTCGGTCACGGGTCCGATCTTCTTCCTCGGATGCGCGCCGAACGGCGCCCCCTATGGCGAGAAGGACAACCTCAAGCTCTTCGACCTCGCGCCCAGATTCTTCGCGGGGGAGCCGATCGAGGAAAATGCCGGCGTCGCTGTTTCGCAACCGACCAACATCCTGACGATCCGGGTGCAGCGCAACGGCAACCGCATCGAGGTCAATGACGTTCTGTACTTCAACGTGCGGAACAGCTACGAGGTCGCGCGCTGCGTGCGGGGCCGCACCCACAACGGCGTCCCCGACTGGGACCAGCGTATGACCACGTCGACGTTCACCGAGCAGCCGACCAAGACGCCCTGGTGCGATTGGTCGGGCGTCATCCCGACCATCGACGGTGGTACGTTCGACGCAGGGGATACCGGTGATGCCGGAACGGCGGCCGGGCAGGCGGTCATTCACCTCGGGACGGAGGAGATCGTGAACGCCTCGCTCGCGCTGGGCTTCACCTGTCATCAGGCCACCGTCTCAGCCACGGCGTTCGACGGGTGGCTCATCTTCGACGACTTCAGCGACGCCGCGCAGCCCAACGTGCCGCCCGAGATGCGCGACCAGGTGGCCAAGGACTTCAAGGTCAACTTCGGCGACCGCCTGCGCGCGCGCTTCGAGATGGTCCTCGGTGACCAGCGAATCGTCGGCGCGATCAAGATGATCATGCCGATCCCGGAGCCGCTCGTCGGCGGCAGCCTCGCGGCTACTTCGATTTCGATCTCGAGCGCGGCCGCGCGGCGCAGCCGTTCCCGTGACGGAGGCGATCGTCGAGATCGATTCGCTGGCGCCGGGCGGCGACGCGGCCGGCCGCCAGCGAAGCGGCGATCCGGGCGGCGCGGGCACCGCTGAAGACGGCCGCGTGGTGTTCGTGCCGCTGGCGGCGCCGGGCGAGCGCGTGCGGGTCGAGCTGGTGCGCGAGAAGGAACGCGTCGCCTGGGGCGAGCTGCTCTCCGTCGAGCGCGCCGGCCCGGACCGCGCTTCGCCCGCCTGCCACCTGTTCGGCACCTGCGGCGGCTGCCAGTGGCAGCACGTCACCATCGAGGCGCAGCGGCGCGCGAAGCAAACCATCGTCGAGCGGGCGCTGGGCCTGCGCGAGATCGATCCGGTCGTCGCCGCCGGGCCGCCGCTCGGCTATCGCGATCGCGCGAAGCTGGCGGTGGGCGCGGGCCAGGCGCCGCGGCCGGTCGGCTTTCGCGCGCGCCGATCCCACGAGATCGTCGACGTGCCGAGCTGTCCGCTGTTCTCGCCGGCGCTGGACGCGGCGCTGCCGGCGGTGCGCGCGTTCGCGTCGCGGCTGCCGGCCGGCGCCGAGATCGATCTGCAGGCCGGCGCCGAGGGCGTGCACGCCAACGTCGGGCAGCTCGACGCCAACGGCGCCGCGCTCGCGCGCCGCGAAGCCGATCGCCTGCTGGACGCGGGCGTGGTCGGGCTCTCGATCGGCGGCAAGCCGTTCGCGGGGCGGCCCGAGGTCGACGTCGCCGAACGCGGCGGCGCGCCGCTGCCCGTGCCCGCGGGCGGCTTCGCGCAGGTCGGGCGCGCCGGCAACCAGGTGCTGGTCTCCCGCGTGCTGGAAGCGGTCGGCGCCGCGCCAGGAACGGTGCTGGAGCTCTACGCCGGGTCGGGCAACTTCACGCGCGAGCTGGTCACTCGGGCGGCGCCGGCGCGCGTGTACGCCAGCGAGGGCGATCCCGCCGCGGTGGCGCGCGGCGGGCGCGCGGCGCCGGGCGCGATCTGGAGTGCGCGGATTCCGGACATCACCGCCGACGTCGTCGTGCTCGACCCGCCGCGCGAGGGCGCCGACGCTGCCCACCTGGCGGCAGCCACGCGCGCGCGCCGCCGGATCGTCTACGTCTCCTGCGACCCGCAGACGCTGTCGCGCGACGCGCGCCGCATCGCCGCCGCCGGCTTTCGCCTGACGCGCGCGCTGGCGATCGACCTGATGCCGCAGACGTTTCACGTCGAGGTGCTGGCCACCTTCGATAGAACCTTCGACCGGACCTGAATGGTGCGTGCGCCGGATTGAACTTCCCGCGCTTTCGCGGAACAATAGGGCGATGCGCGATCTTGCCGCCCCCCACGCCACCGGCCGCCCCCTTCTTTGCACCGCCCGGCCGGCGAGCGGCTTCACGCTCGTCGAGCTCATGATCGTCGTCGTGATCATCGGCGTGCTCGCCGCGCTGGGCTCGTTCGGCTACCGCCGGTGGATCGGCCGCGCCCGCTCCGCCGAGGCGATCGCAATGCTGGGAGAGATGAGCAGCAAGGAGCAGAGCTACAAGCTGGAGTTCGCGGCGTACTTGCCGTTGCGTGCCGACAACAAGACCGACTTGCCCAGCCCCGACGAGGTCGAGACCGCTTTCTATCCGGTGTTCGCCAACAGCTCGACGTTCGATTCGGTGCGCTCCCAGACCAGCATCGCCGATTCGACCAAGTGGCCGCAGGGGTGGCAGGCGGTCGGCATCCGGCCGCGCGACGTCGGCCTCTATTGCACGTACCTGACCAACGCCGGGCTCGCGGGCAACGCCACGAACGCCTTGAAGTACGGTTCGCTGATCATCGGCGCCAACACCGCGGCGCCCTGGTTTTACAGCCTGGCGGCGTGCAATTTGTCGCCAACCACCGGCTATCCCAACGAGGTCAGCATCTTCGCGATCTCGAGCCAGTCGCCCGTGTTGCGCGTCTTCAACGAAGGCAAGTAGCCCGCGCACGCACGTCGGCGCGGGTGTGCGACACGGTGGCTCCTGCTGGCCTGACGAATTTCGTCAGCGGCACTGACGAATCGCGCGCCGCCCGTCGACGGCGATCACGTTTCCGTCGAGAAAAGCCGACATTTTCAGCCTGCGCACGACGCAGAACGCGTGGCACGTCGGCTGCATTTCTCGGGGATCGTCCGGCTCAAGCCGTCGAGCCGACCGGCCGATGGGCCGTCGCAGCGACCCGCAGAAAGCCCCAAGGAGGTTACCGATGTTCACCCGGAAGCGTCAGTCAGGTTTCACCCTCGTCGAGCTCATGATCGTCGTCGCGATCATCGGGATCCTGGCCGCCGTGGCGATCCCCGCCTTCTCGAAGTACGTGAAGCGCTCGCGCACGGCCGAGGCCGTGGGACACCTGAACAAGATGTGGTCGGGCTCGGTCACGTACTACGAGACCGACCACGCCGATTCGACCGGCGCCTCGATCGCCAAGCAGTTCCCGGGCAACGCGCCCGACGAGCTGTCGACCGAGTGCGGCTGCCAGGACGTCGGCAAGTGCCCCGGTGGCTCGGTCAAGTATCAGGACCCGGTGTGGGTGGGCCTGCAGTTCTCGATCCCCGATCCGCACCTCTACATGCCGCACTACACCAGCACCGGCATCAGCTCGGCGGCGACCTTCGTCGCTTCGGCCACCGGCGACCTCGACTGCAACAAGAAGGTCTCGACCTTCCTCCGCAACGGCTCGGTCGACGGCAACGGCGACGTGACCGGCAGCCGCGCGCCCATCATCACCAACGAGCTCGAGTAGTCGCCTCCGACTGCCGAACGAAATCCCGACACCAAACCCCGGCGGGCCTCGGCCTTCCGGGGTTTTTTCTTTGGTGCGCGCGCCGAGCGCCCCGTCGCGCACCGTAACTTTCTCTTGCCGTCCGCCGGGGAATTGCATAGGTTACGCCGGCATTTCGCGGGAGTAACTCAGTGGTAGAGTGCCACCTTGCCAAGGTGGACGTCGAGGGTTCGAACCCCTTCTCCCGCTCACCAAGAGCAGTAGGACGCTCACCTGGCCGGAGTCTCGTGCGCCCGCCGCTGGACGGCAGTATCGTTAGGCGGCCGGACGACGCCCCCAGTTACGTTCGACCTCATCACCGAAAGACCCGACGGCACGTTCGTGCTCGACTGGTCGAGCAAGGGCCATGGAGATCGGACGCAACGACCCACCTTCGCGTGATCCAACATCGCCTCTATGACTAGTTCGACGCCGCGGTGGACGGGCACCTAGCGAAGCGCTTTCCACATTCCTCTGGCCGGCCGGTCGTTATTCGAGTCGACGCATACGATACGCCACCAGTGATTCTGCTCGCGCACGAGTGGGGGGGCAGCTCAGGGAGCGAATGTCTCGTAGCCTTCGGACTCTTTCCACCACGGATCGGCGACGCAACCCGCGGAGTCCAAAACCACGGTGAAGACACACGAGACCCAGCGACCCATGTTCAGGCTGGGGTCGGTGTTCTGATCGAACTCCAGAAAATTCACCACGTTCTGGGCGCAACCTGCGCCCGTCGCGTGGTTCCATTGCGCGATCTCCAGCCAATGAATCGGCCCGGACACGGCGCCAAGAATGAAGCCGGCCCCTTCGCCCATCGAAACTCCGCCAGTGTTCACTTGCTCGATGCGGTTGTCTGCAGTTTGGTTGGCGTAGCTGACCTTGCCGCTACAGGCGTCACCGACGCCGACGCCGTCATTGCTATTGATTTCGAAGCACTGCGTGGTCGTCCAAGTGCCGACGGCGCTTGTTGGCTGCTCCCAACCTGTGAAGTGGCCGAACACGCAAGCCTCGGTGTTGGTGGCCTTACGCTGGTCGGCGTACTCGGCCAGCGCTTGCGTCACCTTCTCGTTGGCGAACAAGTCATCGATCGAGTTGGGTGGGCTGTCGCCATCCCATGGAGCGCCACTCGTCGCGCCGCCAGCGGCGGGCGCACTGCAACCGATGAGCAGCAGGAAGCAAGCACACGCACGGGAGGGTACGAGCATTGCGCGACGCTATCTCGACTTCCGTGAACCGTCCAGACATCGCTGTGCGCGACGATGTTGCGAGGAAAATCAACCGCGCGCGGTGATGACGTACTTGCCAACTCTCTCGTCTACGCGAGGCGGATGCACGACTCTACAGACGGACCGACGATCCAAATCGACTGAAATTTGGAGCGCGCTGGATTCTCGTATTGATCGGGATATGCCGAGATGATTTCGGGCCAGGAGATGACTTCGACTTGGTCCGCCGCCATGGCCAAAATGATTGATTCCTGGCCATCGTAGCGTTTCCGGCATTTCTGTCCTATTGCAGCACCTAACGCGTCCGCCCAATCCTTTACCGACTGAAGCAACGCAACTCGTCCGTCGTTCCTGAGATCGTGAAAAAACTTGCCCGCCAAAACGGGCGTCACGACCTGGATTTGAAGCACTTGGACTTGACCGCTGACGTCGACCAAGCAGTCCGCCGGATGATGCTCGTCTGGCTTCCCGTCGGGTCTGAGAGGCCGACGGGGAGCACCCGAGTTGCGCTCCGTCAAGGCGAAGTCTAGCGACCAGCGTCTCACACACTCTCAGTTCGCTGAGTCTGCCCGGGACGAAGCGGCTTTCGAGCGAAAGGGCAACCGTGCCGTCCCGGTGACGACTCGAAGCGATCACGGATCGAAAAGTCCCTAGCTCCACGTGGGCGGCGTCCCTGTAGGGCCGACAGATCTGTCTGGCGATCCACAAGCCGCACAAGCGGTATCTGTCACACTCAGCGGCGCTCCGCATGCTCCACACGGCATGCCACAATTCTCGACGGACTCGGCTAGCAGGGTCGATACTTTCGGGCGCCCGGCCAGAGGACGAGTGCCCGGCGCGTATCTCGGACTCTCGTCCGGCGCCGCCCAAGTCGGCCTCATCAAGAGAAAGGGGCGCACCTCGATGACTGTCGCGGACACTGCGGTCCACCTTCCTCGACGTCGATCGAGGAGGGGGCTATGTTGTAATGCAGATGTCTCCGGCATCCCCATCTTTCCCGATCGAGCCTGATCCCGTCATCGAGGCATACAAACGCGACGTCGACCGTTCCCTGCTACGACGAAATCTCCTTTTGACGCCCGAAGAACGCTTGCTTCAGCTCATGGAGCTTCAGCGGTTCGCCGAGGAGCTTCGTCGCGCCGGCGCGGCCGCCCATCCCGCTAAGAAATGACGGACTTCAAGGCCGCGCTCGGAACGCTGGTCCATGCCGGTGTGCGATTCGTCATCGTGGGCGGCGCCGCCGCGACGGCGCACGGAGCGGCTCGATTGACCCAGGATCTGGACATCGTCTACGCCCGCGATCCAGAGAACCTCCGACGTCTGGCCCAGGCGCTTGCGGCCCACGCACCCTATCTGCGTGGCGCCCCGCCAGGCCTTCCGTTCCGTTTCGACGAGCGCACACTCGCGCGCGGTCTCAACTTCACGTTGACGACATCGCTAGGCGACATCGACCTCCTTGGCGAGATCACGGGCGGCGGCAAGTTCGAAGATATCTCCGCGCATTCCACGGAGCTGGAGCTGTTCGGCCTTCGCGTCCTTTGCCTCGACCTTCCGAAGCTCATCGACGTCAAACGCGCTGCCGGGCGTCCCAAGGACCTCGAAGCGATTGCCGAGCTCGAAGCCCTGCTGCAGGAACGTCAGCGAGGCTGAGCAAACATCACAGCAGCTCCAACCCAACGCCCAACGCCAACGCCGCACCCCCAACGCCGCACCGAGGTTGATCTCCGAGGCGGTCGCGCAACGCCGCACCGAGGTTGATCTCCGAGGCGGTCGCACGAAAAAGCCGTCCGTCCGGACGGCCACTGTCCCGAATCCGGACGGGTAGCGACCAGGAATCAACGGCTTAGGCGTGTCCGTTCGTCCGCTGGTCCAGACACGATCCGTGCCACACGTGGGAGCGAGCTCGCTCGGAAATCAACCTGGGAGCGGCCGCAGCGGAGCGGCCGCAGCGAGGTCGCGTCCGGGTCCTGGCCGCTCCTTGCCGAGTTGCTCAATGTGGTCGTTGCGGGTTCGGACGAGGTGATGTCGGCTGAGGCGATTGCTCGGCGGCGAGGCCCTTCGATACTGCGAGCATTGGGAGGCCACCGGCTAACCCGTGGCCAACCCGCCGTTGCAGTCGGACGAACGGGTCGGTCGCTGCGCTCCTCTTCGCGTCCGCCGCTGAACGGCAGTATCGTTGGACAGACCAATGCGAACGGATCGGCCGGCGGACGAGGCGCGGGGGAATGCGTGGCGCAACTACCGCGTCCGTTGCCTGACGTTGTGGGTCTCGATGATCCTCTGGATCCCGGGGACCTTGCTCGTGGGCTCTCTCGCCGGATTCGGATGGCCCGCCATTGCCTTTTCGATGGTCGTCTTCGCCGGTATCGGTGCTGCCGGGATGTGGCAATCATCGTGGCGATGCCCCCGCTGTGGCAGAAGCTTCCACGGCGACGGAAACTGGGGCTACACCGGCAGCTGTGCGAATTGTGGGCTGAAGAGATCGGACTTCGCGCGTGACACATAGGGGTGCGCTGTCCAAACGAACCCGTGGAGGTTGAGCAACGGGTGTACACCGCGGCGTTCCGGGTCGAGTCGCGCTGCAGGCCCGGCGGCTGCTACTCCATCCAGTCCTCGACCGCCAGTCCAGGTACGCGCACGAACTCGGCGGCGTTGCTCGTCACGACGGTCATCCGGTTGGCCAGGGCAATGGAGGCGATCATGAGGTCGCGGTCGCCGCTCTGGCGTCCGGCGCGCGCGAGGTGAGCGCGGATGGTGGCGTAGCGATCGGCGGCCTTGACGTCGAAGTCGACGAGCCGGAAAGGCTCGAGGAAGGCATCCTGGGGCAGGGCCGACGCCAGGTGCCGGCTGGCACATCACGGCAGCTCATCGGGCGCCGGGTGGCGCTTTCGCCAGCCGCTGCCGAACCAGCGATCGGCCAGCTGATAGAACGCCGGCAAGAGCAGCATGGTGAGCAGCGTCGCCGGGAGCAATCCTCCGACGATGACGATCGCGAACGGCCGCTGCGTGTCGGAGCCGATGCTGTGCGCCAGCGCCGCCGGCAACAGGCCGACGGACGCGGGCAGCGCGGTCATCAGCACCGGACGGATGCGCCCCGAGACCGTGCGCAGGATCGACTCCTCGGTCGCGCCCGGGGCCGCCGAGGCGCGCCGCAGGTAGGTCACGATGAGCACGCCGTTCATCACCGAGACGCCGAACAGCGTGATGAACCCGACCGCCGACGATACCGAAAGGTCGGTGTGAGTGACGTAGAGCGCGAAGATTCCGCCCACGACCGCGAACGGAATGTCGAGCAGCACGACGACCGCGGGCAGCGCGCTCCGGAACGTCATGAAGAGCAGGAAGAAGATCAGCAGCACCGACAACGGCACGATGACTTGCAGCCGCTTCATCGCGCGGCGCTGGTTCTCGAACTCGCCGCCCCACGTCAGCCGGTACCCCTCGGGCAGGTGGACGGTCTTGCCGACGCGTGCCTGTGCCTCCGCGACGAAGCTGCCCATGTCGCGTCCCTCGATGTTGCACTTCAGCGCCAGGAACCGCTGCCCCTGCTCGCGATTGATCTGCGTGCGCCCGCTCTCGATCCGGATCTGGGCCAGCGCCGCCAGCTGCAGGCGCGCCTCGCCCGCCGGGATCTCCAGCCGCCCGAGCGTGTGGGTGTCACCTCCGGCGGGGGCCGGCAGACGGACGCGCACGCCGACCTTGCGCTCGCCCTCCCAGATCTCCGTGGCGACGTGGCCGCCGAATGCGGTCTCGATGCTGTCCTCGATCTCGCTCACCGGCAGGCCGTAGCGCGAGGCGGCCTCGCGGTCGATGTCGGCGACCAGGTGCTGCGCGTTGCCGGCGCGGTAGATGTCGACGTCGCGCGCGCCGCGGATCGAGCGCAGGATGGCCTTCACCTGCAGCAGCTCCTCCTGCAGGAGGCCCAGGTCTTCGCCGTAGATCTTGACCACGACCTGGCCGCGGATGCCCGAGATCGACTCCTCGACGCGGTCCTTGATCGGCTGGCTGAAGTTGAACTCGACGCCGGGGCGACGCTGCAGCAACTCCCGCATGGCGCTCACCACCTGCTCGCTGGTGCGCCCGGTCCGCCACTGGCTCTGCGGCCGCATGATGACGAACGTCTCGGCCTGGCTGGGCGCCTCGTCGTCGGTGCCGTCCTCCGGGTGTCCCTGCTCCGACAGAACCTCGTTGACCTCGGGGAAGGTGAGCAGGGCCATCCGGATCTCGCGCAGGATCTCGCCGCCGTTTTCGAGCGAGATCGCCGACGGCATGGTGACGGTGACGTGGATGTCGCCCTCGTTCATGGTCGGCAGGAACTCCGAGCCGAGGCGCGACATCAACACCAGCGCCAGCGCGATCAGCGGCAGCGACGACAGCGCCGTCAGCCCGGGCCACCGCAGCGTGACCCGCAGCGCGCGCTGGTAGCCGATGCGCAGCCAGTGGAGAAAAGCCGGCTCGACCTCGCGCACCGGGCGGTGCTTGAGCAGGGCCGCCGTGACCGCCGGGACGCAGGTCAGCGTGAACAGCAAAGCGCCGCCGAGGGCGAACGCGTAGGTCAGCGCGACCGGCCTGAAGATGCGGCCCTCGACGCGCTCCAGGGTGAAGATGGGCATCATCGCGGCGCCGATGATCGCCATCGAGAACAGCGTCGGGCGCACGACCTCCTTGGCCGCCTCGGCGACGACATGGGGCACGCTCTCGGGTGGCGGCCGCTCCTGCGCCAGACGGCGGTAGGCGTTCTCGACCAGGATCACCGCCCCCTCGAGCAGGATCCCGAAGTCGATCGCGCCCATCGACAGCAGATTGGCGGGGACGCCCGCGTAATAGAGCCCGACGAAGGCCGCCAGGAGCGCCAGCGGCATGGTCAGCGACACGGCGAACGATCCGACGAACGCGCGCAGAAAGAGCCAGATCACGGCGCTGACCAGGACGATGCCCTCGAGCATGTTGTGCGACACCGTCTTCAACGTGGTGTCGACCAGGCGCGTGCGATCGTAGAAGGTGACGATGCGCATCCCGGCCGGGAGCTCGCCGTTGATCTCGTCGACCACGTCGTGCAGCGCCAGAAGCACGGTGCGCGGGTTCTCGCCGCGCCGGAGCAGCACGGTTCCTTCGACCGATTCGACGGCGTCGTTGCGCGCCACCGAGCCGCGACGCGGCGTGTACGCCTCGACGACGCGCGCCACGTTGCGCACCAGGACCGGCGTGCCGCTCCGCGTGCGCACGACGGTGTTCCCGATGTCATCCGCTCCGCGCAGATAGCCGCGACCGCGCACCACCAGCTCGGATTCGCCCCGGCGCAGGTAGCCGCCTGAACGCGCGCCATTCGAGGACGCCACCGCGCGAATCAGCTCGTCCAGCGTGAGGCCGTTGCTGCGCAGGCGGTCGCCGTCGGCCAGCACGTGGTACTCCTTCTGAAACCCGCCGAAGCTCACCACGTCGGCGACGCCGGGCGTGCGCATCATGCGCTTCGACACCACCCAGTCCTGCCAGCTGCGCAGCTCGCTCGGGTTGTGGTGGTTGCTCTCCAGCGTGTACTGGAAGATCTGCCCCACCGGTGTGTCGTTCGGCCCCAGGTGCGGCTCGACCCCCTGGGGCATCTCGGCCTCGGGCAGGCGCTCGGCCACCTGCTGCCGTGCGAAGTAGATGTCGACGCCGTCCTCGAAGGTCAGGATCACTTGCGAGAGCCCGAACGAGGTGATCGAACGCTGGATGAGGACGTTGGGGACGCCGACCAGCGCGCGCTCGACCGGCAAGGTCACCTGGCGCTCGACCTCCTCGGCGGCCTGCCCCGAGTAGAGGCTGATCACCATGACCTGGACGTTGGTCACGTCGGGGAACGACTCGACCTTGAGCTTGCCGAGGGTCATGACGCCGAAGATCGCGAACGCGACCGTGGCGACCATCACGAGGGCGCGGCGATGCACGGCGAAGTCGATGAGGCGATCGAGCATCGGGAAGTGTGACGGCCATCAAACACCGCCCGGAGCCCACCGTCGACTGAAAGTTCCGTGGGCAGATGCACCGCTCCAGCGCGCTCCGCCGGCGCCCTGCGTCCCTAAATCACTGTTATGTGTCGTTTAAAATATTAAGCTGCCATACGTTAATTTACGATGACGGTCCCCAACCATTGTCGTCTACCCCGGGGCCATCCTGCCTCGTCCGGCGGAGACATCGTGCAAAGGAGGATCGCATGCCCCAGTTCGAGCCACCCGTCCGTCATTGCTTTCGCCCGCGCGGGCTCGTTCACAGTCTGACGTTCGTCAGCCTGGCGCTCGCGGGGTGCGGCGGCCTGGTCGGTGCGACCCACGATCCAGGGTCGACCGGCAGCGGCGGAGCCGGGGGTGGGACGAGCGCGCAGGGCGGCGCCGGCGGCACCGTGGCTGGTGGCGCAGGCGGCTCGACCGCGGGAATGACGGACGCCGGTGCGTCATCCGACACGGGCGCCGCGACCGACGCGGGCGCGGCGAGCGACGGGATGGCGCAGGCTGACACGGGCGGCGCCGACGGCGCGCCCTGCGACGGGGCGCACGGCCCGCTCGTTCCGGGCAACGTCGGCGTGACCGCCGCCGACTTCATGATGGCGCGGTGGCCCGAGCTCGACTACACCGCCGCCGACTGCACCGGGCCGAGCAACTGCTTCAGCCTGAACTTCCCGACGGTGCCGGCCGGCCCGTCGCCCAAGTTCTGGGAGTACACCTACGGCGTCCCGCTGGTCGGCATCCAGAAGCTGTACGAGAAGACCGGACAGGCGAAGTACCTCTCCTTCGTGAAGAAGTACGTCGATCGCTACGTCGACGCCAACGGCGTCGTCAGCTACGGGCGTCCCTGGCCGCTCAACACCGACGGCACGATGCTGGCGCCGAACGACCCGACCGTCCAGGACGTGATCCAGCCGTCGAACCTGCTCTTCGGCATGTACGCCGCGACCAGCGACGCGCGCTACCTGAAGGCGATGAGCAACACGCGCCAGAACTTCCACAACATCATGAAGAACCCCGGGGGCGCGTTCTGGCACAAGCCGACCTACCCGAATCAGCAATGGCTCGACGGGATCTACATGTCCGAGCCGTTCATCACCCGCTACGGCGCGCTCTACGCCGACTCGCAGCTGGCCGGCGACTCGACCGACTGCTTCAGCACGGCGACCACGCAGATCAAGATCCTCGCCAGCCACACCTTCGATCCGGCGACGAAGCTCTACTTCCACGCGTGGAACGGCGCCACCGACGGCATCTGGTTGGGCCTGGGCCTGCCGTCGAAGACTCCGGTGCCGACCGGCACCGTGGTCTCGCCGATCCTGTGGGCGCGATCGATCGCCTGGTTCCTCGCCGGCACCGTCGACGTGCTCGAGTACCTGCCCGCGAATCATCCCGATCGTCAGGCGCTGCTCGATGTCGTCAGCAACATCGCGCAGGGGCTGAAGACCTACCAGGATCCGGCGACCGGCCTCTGGTACCAGGTCGTCAATCAGATGGACGCGCCGCCGCCGGCCAACGGCGGCTACGCCGGCGAGACCGACAAGCCGGGACAGCCGAACTGGCTCGAGACGTCGTCGAGCGGCATCTTCTCGTACGCGCTCGCGAAGGCCGTGCGACTCGGCTTCATCTCCAGCGACTACCTCGCCGTCGCCAAGAAGGGCTGGGCGGGCGTGAAGTCGCGCATCGACATCGGCACCGACGGCTCGGTCAACATCCGCGGCACGGTCGTCGGCATGAGCGTGGGCGGAACTTACAACGCCTATACCAACGCCGATTTCCGCACGGATCTCAGCACGGGGACGCCGCCGGCGCCTTCGACGTGCCGGACCGCCGCGCAGATCCCGGCCGGTACGACGCCGACGCTCGATTGCCGTTACACCTACGTGCGCGACAACGTGCCGCAGGGTTACGGCGCCGTGCTGCTGGCGGCGAGCGAGCTCGAGTTCTAGACCACTGCCACGCTCCCGACCGTATCGGGGCCGCCGAGCGCATGCTCGGCGGCCCTTTCGTTTTTTGTACGACGACTGCACGGGCGGCCGCGGCTGCCTCAACGGGAGGAACACCTCGCTCAATCGGCGGCCCTGACCGCGCCAAACGAAAACGGCGCTCGATCCATTGATCGGGCGCCGTCGAGAAACCGAGGTTTGTGCCGCGAGCTAGTGGCGGCCGTGCCCGCCGCCGCCGTGTCCGCCGCCGAACCCGCCGTGGAAGCCGCCGCCGGCGTGGCCGCCGCTGAACCCACCGTGGAAGCTGCTGCCGCCGTGAAAGACGCCGCCGCCGCCCATGCCGCCGCCGACATGGCCGCCGTAGGCGGGGGCCCCGCGATAGACGTGCGCGCCGGCTCCGTATCCGTACGCGCGAGGCGCGGCGAAGCCGGTGCGATAGCCGCCGCCGTACCCCGGGTGATAGCCATAGCCGCCGCCGTAGCCGCGATAGCCCGCGCCGTAGACGCGGCCGTAGCCGTAGCCGTGCCAGCCGCCGTACGCGACCGCGCGGTTGTACCAGCCGAAGTGCCCGGGGCCGTAGACGCCGAAGAACGGTTGCACACCCCAGCCGAAGACCCACGGTGCGGTCACCCAGGTCCAGCCGTACGTCGGATAGTAGACGTACTCAGAGGGGTAGACGCCCGTCTGCGTCGGCGAATAGGTGTACTGCGTGCCGTACGGCATCCAGACCCACCCGTACTGAGTGGTGTAAACCCACTGTCCGGTCGCGGGCGCCTGGGCCGCCACGGGTGGCGCCGCTTGCTGCGCGTCCTGGTACTGCTGGACCGGCGCCTGCGGCGGCGGCGGGAGCTGTTGCGGAGGCGCGGGCGGGACGTCCGTGGGCGCCGCTGACGGGGGCTGCGCAGCCTGAGCTTGCGCCGCCTGCGCCGCGCCTTCCTCGTAAGGTTGATCCTCGGCGCTCTGCGCCCGCGCGTAGGCAGACCCGAGCATCAGAACCGTGACACAAACCGTCGAGATGATCTTCATGACGACTCTCCTGCCCTGGTGGACGAGCGGCGAAAGCCGATCATTCACCGAAGATTCAAGATACCACCCGAACGGCGAGAGTCTACGGCCGACCGTGTCAGCGGGAAGCATGGTGTGCGCCAGATCAAAAGCTGCGCTGCGCGGTACATCGCTCAAGGGGCTCCGCAGGTGATCCATTGGACGAGCTGCGACCGTTCGCCGGCCGTGGGAAAGGGCACGGACGGCGGCATGACGGTCTCGGTCCCGGCTGCGTCCGAGATCACCTGGCCGTTGAGCTGCGCCGACTCCTGGTCCCAGAAGTGACAGCGGTTGCAATACGTGTGGAAGAAATTCATGCCAAAGCTGGCGTAGGTCAGCGAAGGATCGCAGGTCGCCTCCACGGCGCCATCCGCCGCCACGGTCGTGTCCGCATGGCTGGCGTCGTCGCCGCGAACATCGCTGCCATCGCTTGACGAGGTCTCGTTCGACGACCAGCACGCAGCCATCGATGAGAAGGCGAGAAACGAAGCCGCTATCAGCGCGCGCCGCACCAGGTTGGTCACGCGGCGATGAGTAGCACAGGGCGTGCCCTCCCGTGCGGTCGCGCTGCAGGCGGGCCGCGGCGCGATCGCGCGGTCGATATCATGCGACCCCGCGACTTCCGTGTCGTCGTTGCGTCGAAAATCCGCGGGGCGCGCGCGTGTGATCAGGGCGCGCGCGGCGCGACGACGATCAATCGCGCGCCCGCCGAGTCGGCGACGTAGGCAGTGCCCTTCGCGTCGACGACCGGATTGCGCGCGCCGCTCGCGGTCGCCGCGGTCGCCAGCAGGGAGAGCGCGCCACCGTCGGCGACGCGCGCGATCGTGAGCTTGCCGTCGCGCCCCGACGCGACGTAGAGCAGCCGCTTGCCGGCGTGGTAATCCAGGTTGTCGACGCCGGCGCCGGTCTTGATGCGTCCCACGGTCTTGCCGCTGCGGGCCAGATCGAAGCTCACGGCGCCGTCGGTGCACGCCGCGAAGAGCAGCCGGCGCTGCGCGTCCAGCGCCAGTCCGCGCGGGCCCTCGCTGCCGCAGCCGGTGGGCCAGCTCGCGACCACCTTGCGCGTCTTGACGTCGATCGCGAGCGTGCGGTCGCGGTCCTCGAGGTTGGTGTAAAAGAGGCCGCGCCCGGGTTCGACGGCGTAGCCTTCGGGCTCTCCATCGAGCTTGATGACGACGGGCGCGCCCGGCTGTTTGCCGGCGCCGCCGACAATCGTGCCGGCCACGCCGACAATCGTGATCGACCCGTCGCGCGGCGTGGTCACCCAGACCTCGCGCGTGTCGGCGACGTAGGCGATCCCGTCGGGCATCGACGCGAGCCGGGCGCACGGACCCTTGGCCAGGGTTTGCCGATCGAGCGCGCACAGGCTGTCATCGCCACGGTTGCCGATCCACACCACCGCGTCGGCGACGGTGACCGAGCTCGGCCCCACCTGGCGCGCCGGACGGCCCGGACGCGACGCGAGCTTGGTCGCGAACCCGCCCACGGTGGTCAGCTTGCCGGTGGCGACGTCGAGCACGTCGACGTTACCGGTGTTGCCGGCCGGAACCCACACCCGTCCCGTCGCGGCGTCGTAGGCCAGGTAGTCCATCGCGACCGGCGGCCCGCCGGGAAGCGCGATCGGTTTCGGCGCCGCTTCTGCCTTCGAGCCCGCGGGCGCCGCCGCCAGGATCGCCGCCAGCCACATCATCCAGATCGCGCTCATCGATTGACGGCCTCCGGACCCATACGTCTGATCGACTCCATACCGCGCCGGGCGCTGGTGCGCACGCGCTCGCTGCGATCGCCGTCGGCGAGCAGAAATTGTGCGCGCGCATCGTCGGGACGGCCTGCGTCGAGCAGCAGCCAGCCGAGCATGGTCGCCGCCTCGCCCCGGCGCGCCGAGGCGGGGTAGCCGTCGATCATCTCGTGAAATTGATCGATCGCCGGCGCCGCACGCCCGGCGCGCGCCGTGGCCACCGCGCGCCAGAACGCGCCCTCGTCGGCGAGTGGTCCTCGGGGCGCGGCGCCGACCACGCTCGCGAAACGCGCCGCCGCCCGGGCGAAGTCGCCAGCGCGCATCGCATCCCATGCGTCGTCGTACAGCGACTCCTGCGCCGTGGGTCCCGCGCGCGGGCCAACATCCACCGGCGGTTCCGCGACGGCGACCGCCCGCGCGCGGCGGCGCTCGAGGCGGCGCGCGGACTGCGCGCGCGCGAGCCCGCCCGCGGGCGCGACCGGCAGCGCGACGACCGGTGGCGCGACGGGCGCGATCGGCCGGGCCGCGGCGATCTCCGCCCGCCACACTTGCCCCGCTCCCAGCACGGCGGGCGCGCCCTCGCGCGGGCGGATCTCGACGCGACCGTGGGCCACGGTGACGTCGGCCAGCCGATCATCAGTCGCCGAGACCGTGAACGCCGTGCCCCGCACCTCGACCTCGCCGTCGCCGACGATCACGCGAAACCGCTCGCCCGGACCGAGCGGGTCGACCTGGACCTCGACGATGCCGCCGCGCAACCGCAACATCTCGTCGGGCGGCGCTGACACCATCACGAACGCCGCGCCGGTGCGGGCGTGCACCACGGCGTGGCTGCGTGGTCGCGCATCGTGCAGATGCCCGCGCGCGATCAAGAAGACGGCGGCCGCGGCGGCCACCGCGATCGCCGGCCAGCGCAGGTGCGCGGTCCGCGTGCAAATCGCGCCGGCCTGCCCCGACTCCGCGGCGGCCAGGACCGACGCGCGCACCTCGTCGCTGCGCGCTGGCGACGGCAGGTCGATCGGCAGCTCGCGCGCGAGGCCGATCGCTGCCGTCCACCCGTCCCAGCTCGCGCGGCAGGTGGCGCACCCGGCCAGGTGCGCCTCGAGCGCGGCGTCGGGGCCGAGCTGCAGCGCGCGCGAGACGTCAGGCTCGCGAGGGCAGGGCGGCTCGCGCATCACGCGTTCTCCTCGACGGCGGCGCGCACCGCCTTGCGCGCCACGTGCAGTCGCCGCCAGATCGTCCCTTCGGGCACACCCAGCGCGCGCGCCACCTCGACGCCCGGCACCTGCTCGAGATCGCAGAGCACGAACGCAACTTGCAGATCGTGCGGCAGCTCGGCCAGCGCCTCCGCGACGCGCGCCAACAGCTCGCGGCGCTCGGCCTGCTCGTCCGGGCGCTCGGGCACCGCGGTCAGCCGCTCCGCGTACGACGCGTGGTGCGCGCGCCGACGGCGCTCGCCGCGTAGCTGGTGGCGCGCCAGGTTCGCCGCCACGCCCAGGATCCAGGTCTTCACCGACGACGTCCCGCGGAAGCGCTTGGCGATGCGACGCACCTCGAGGAACGTCGCCTGGACCAGGTCGTCGCGCGTGAGATCGTCGGTGGTCGGCAGGCGCGCGAGAAAGCGGAAGAGCGGCAGGTGGAAGCGTTCGAAGAGCGCGTCGAGCGCCGGCAGATCGCCGGTGCCACAGGCGGCGAGCAGCGCCTCGTCGGACATCGCCGTCAGGACGGCGCCGCCCGCGCGCCGGAGGGGGAGGAGCTTGCCGCGATCTTTCATAGTCCTCCGAATCGCACGCCGGCGCCGAAGCGGGTGAAGAATTGCGGCTCGTCGGGCAGCAGGACCGCCGCCGACGACTCGACGTGGGTGGTCTCGGTGACGTCGACAGACATCGCCAGCTCGAGCGCCAGGTGCGGCCGCAGCCCGTAGAGCAGCGACACGTGGGCTTCCGCGTGCGGGCCGCCGGTGCTCTCGGACTGACCGGTTCCGTCCTGATGCGTGTGGACGGAGCCGATGCCCAAGCCCAGGCCGGGCGACAGCGTCGCGCGGCCGAAGTGAACCGGCAAGTCACCGTCGAACAGCAGCTCGAATCCGTGCCGCTCCAGCGCGTCTTGCCGCAGCTGCGGGCCGGCGGCGACGGCGAAACGCGCGCGTCCACCCAGGCAGAACGGACCGAGCGCCACGCAGGCGCCGACCTGCAGGCCCATCCACGCGGTGCCGTCGCTGGCGAGCGAGCGCTCGGCGAGCGCGAAGAGCTGCAGGCCGCGGCCGTTGCCCGGCGGCGGCGCGACGGTGGCCGTGGTCACGGGCGGTGGCGCCGGCACCGTGGGCGCCGGTGGCGCTGGCGTTGCCATCGCGATCGTGCGCGAGGCCAGCAGTGGCTCCTCGACGTCGAAGCGGACCCAGGATTCGATCACCGTGGTCGCGGTGCGCGCGTCGGTGACCTCGCGCTCGACGGCGGGCTGGCGCGCGCCGGCGATCGATACCCCGATGCGGTCGGCGCGGCGGGCGAGCGTCACACGCGCCGCCGCGCACTCGGCGGCGGTCCCGGTGACATCGCCACTCACGTCGAGAGCGCCGTCGGTGGCGATGCCGCGCTCGCCCAGCGCCGCGCCGACAGTGCCCACCAGCGCGGCGTCGCCGTCGAGGCGCACGCCCGGGCGGCAGGCGGCCGAAGCGTGGCGCGCGGCACACATCACCGCGAGCGTGATCCCCACGCCCAGCGTGATCTCGATCGACGAGAACGCGCGCATGCTCAGGCGTGAGTGGCCGGCCATCGAACGATCCTTCACCTCCCGATCTGGCTCCGAACGCTGACTCGGTGAAGGATCGATCGCCGGCCGGCCACAAAGGGCACCATGCGCCGAATCGTCGCCGGGCTCCTCGTGCTCGCGAGCGCGCACGCCCTGCACTCTACGCCGGCGCACGCCGAAGGGCCGGTCCAGCTCGACGATCGGTGGCCGGTTCGCACGGGCGGCCGCTTGACGATCGACGGCGGCGTCATGCTCGCGCTTCCCGCGGCGCTGGGGACGGGCCTGTCGACGGGTGTCGGCGCGGGCGCGATGGTGGGGCGCCGGTTTCGCCTGGGGCTACGCATGGCCGGGTCCACGGCTACCGAGTCGTCGATCGACTGGTCGGTGACCCACACCGAGCTCCGGTTGCGCGCCGCCGCGGACTTCCAGCATATTGCGGGCCGCGGCACGTTCGGGTTGCGGCTGGGCGTCGGGCCGACGATCGTGCACGAGACGCGGAGTCGCAATCAGGGCGGGCGCGCCGGATTGACCGGCAGCGCCCTCGAGACAACGGCGTTCTCGATGCTGCCGTCGGTGGATGTCGACGCCGTCGTCGGCGTCCACGTCGCCGGGCCCTGGCTGCTCCTGGTCAGCGGCGGCCCGAGCGGGTCGTGGGTCAGCGGCGACTTCAAGGCCGGGTGGAGCGCGCTGGTCGGCACGGGGTGGCAGCCGTGACATCGAAGCGACGGAGCGTGCGCAGTGCGCAGCTCGCGACGATCGTCGTCGCCGCGCTCGCGGCGGTGAGCGCGCCGCCCGGCTGCGGCAAGCTGCTGGGGCTCGGCGGTCCGGGCACGCCGCTGGCGACGTTCAATTTCGTCGTGACCGGCGACATCGCGTCGGTGCGGCCCGCGGGCGTCGACTCCGAGCGCGCGTTGCAGGTCGCGCTGGTCTGGGGCGAGCAGTGGTTGACCGAGCCGTTTTGCTTGCCTGGCCAGTCCCCGGCTGCGGCGGCGGACCTGGTCGCCGCCGGTTGCCGCGATACCTTTGGATTCGTCCCCGCGCGCGTCGCCGCCGACGTCCCGGTGACGCTGGGGGTCCCAACCATGATCTCGCTGCAGGACCTGCCGTCGGCTGATCTGATGGTGGGCGACATCACCTCTCGCGTCGCCTACGCCAGCCTGGTGGTCTACGACGATCGCGGAAGCAACGGCGCGATGGGCGATGGCACACTGGATCTGGCGCTGTCGCACCGCCTCGCCGGCGCGGGGCCCGGGCCGCCGCAGATCGACACGCCCGATTCGGGCGACATCGTCTACGGCGCCAGCTTTCTGTCCATGACCGTGCCCGATCAGCGAATCGGATACCTGGAGGGAACGTTCACGCCGAGCGCGTTCTATCCGCGCAATGGTTGCGACGTCTCGCCGATGGGCTTCCCCGACGGGTTCTCGGTGTTGTCGGCGGGCGGATTTTCGTATGACGCCGGCATCGCGTCGGTCCTTTCAGGAATGCTGCCGCTCGAGGATTCCGCGAGCTGCGCGAGCGGCAGCCCTGCCGACACGACGATCACCTTCGCGGTTCAGTCGCCCGCGGTTGCCGAGGAGGCGGGCTGCATGGAGCGCACCGACGACAGCAGCACGCGCTATCGCCAGCCGCCGTTCGACAAGGCGCCCGACTTCACCGATCGCATGACGGTGTGCGCGCCGCTGCCGTCGTTCGACTCCGGCGATCAACCGAATCTGATCCAGCTGGTCGTTTCTGGCCGGCCCACCGATCGCTGCAAGGGGTTGACCCACTACACGCTGCGCGGCTGCCGCAACAACGTGGCCTGCCAGGTTCCCCAGTGGGACTACACCGCGAGTCCGCCGCCCTGGTGGCCATGCTCGCAGTGAAGCGTCGCCTGTTGCCGCGCCCCGCGGGGGCGCATCGATCGGTCATCATCGTCGTCGTCGTCGCGCTCGCGCTGCTGGGGGCGGCGAAGAGCGCGCTCGCCGCTGGAGCCGCGAGCGCCGTCGCGCAGCCCGTGCCGAGCTCGCCGGGAGGCAGCGGTCTGCCCCCGCCGCCGCTGGCCACGGGCGCGCCGCCGAATGGCGCGGGCAAGGACGACGACGACGAGGGCGAGCCGCGACTGAGCCTGCCGACCGAGGCCGACCGCGACGCCTGGTTGCGCAGCGGCTTCCGCATGGGCCTCGGGATCGTCTACGGCGAGCTCGCCGGGCTGCAGGGCGCGCCGAGCGGTCGCCTGCGCGGCGTGACGTTCCGCCTCGGCCTGCGGCTCGACGCCGACTGGTCGGTGCTGGCGTCGTTCCAGTACGCGCTGGCGCAGTCGGCCGGGCGGCCTCGACGGGCTGCGCTTCGCGGGCACCGATCGATCCGACCTGGCACGTCACGCGCCACCTGTCGCTGGCGGTCGGCTTCGGCTTCGGTGGCATCGTCGAGGGCAGCACCGGCCGGCCCGACGTCACGCCGCTGCCGAGCACGCTCAACACGTCGTACACGTTTCCCGGCGCGAGCCCGCCGCTGCCGAGCTGCAGCGGCGTCGGCGCCGCCGGCCTGGCGCGCGCCGAGTGGGTCATCGTGCTCGGGCCGCGCGCCGCGACCAGCTTCACCGTCGAGGCGATGGGTCAGTGGACCGGCTGCGTCGCCGACACCGGCAACGTCGAGGTCGACACCGGCCAGGCGATCGTGCGCCGGCAGTGGTGGCCGCACGCGGGCGCGACGATCGGGTGGGGGATGACGTGGCGGTGATCCGCGCAGCGGCGCTGGCCGCTGCTGTGTGGCTGTCGCTCCCGGCGCGCGCTCGAGCGAACTCCGACGCGGGGGCGCCGTCGCCGGTCGCGCAGGTGGCGGGCGACGCGGCGGCCTCGGCCGACGCGGGTGCGCCGGCGACGCATCGCCCGCGCCCGCAATGGCCGAAGCCCACGCCGATGGCAGCGTCGCGCCGAGCTTCGAGCCGCCGCGGCTGCTCTCCGACCGGAGCGTGCCGGCGCCGCCCGGCGCCCCGCCGATCACCGGCAACCGTCGTCGTGACGGTGAAGCTGCTCGTCGACGTCACCGGCGCCGTGCAGAAGGTCGAGGTCAAGACGCCGCCGCAGCCGCCCTTCGACGACGCGGTCATCGCGGCGGCGAAGGCGTTCCGTTTCCAGCCGGCGCGCTACGCCGGCACGCCGGTGCCGGTCGAGATCACGTTCACCAACACGTTCTTGCCGCCGCCACCCGCCGCCCGCGCCAGCCGCGGCCAAGGACGAGGGCCCGGCGCGCACGTCGGTGCTGCGCGGCCGCCTGATCGAGCTCGGCACGCGCGCGCCGGTCGCCGGCGCGACGGTGACCGCGATCGTCGGCGCTCAGCACTACAGCGCCGACGCCGACGCGCGCGGCCGCTTTCGCCTGCCCGCTGCCGCCGGGGCCCGCCAAGGTCTCGGTCTACGCCGCCAGCCACAACCCGTTCGTGCAGCAGGAGACGCTGGTCGCGAACCAGGAGCTGGGCGTGAAGTACTTCGTCGAGCGCGATCGCTACGATCCGTACGAGATCATCGTGGTCGGCGACCGGCGGCGCGAGGAGGTCTCGCGCATCACGCTGCGCGGGCGCGGAGATCAAGCAGATCCCGGGCACGTTCGGCGATCCGTTCCGCGTGATCCAGACGCTGCCCGGCGTCGCGTCGGTGGTGTCGCTGCTGCCGTACCCGGTGGTGCGCGGCGCGAGCCCGAGCTCGACCGGCTTCCTGCTCGACGGCACGCGCGTGCCGCTGCTCTACCACCTGCTGCTCGGGACCAGCGTCATCCACCCCGAGTTCATCGACGAGATCCAGTTCTATCCCGGAGGCGCGCCCGCGTCGTACGGCGGCTACACGGGCGGCATCATCGACGGCCGCACGGCGCGCGCGCGGCCCGACGAGCACCTGCTCGACTTCGACGCGAACCTGCTTCAGGTCGGCGGCTTCGTGCGCGAGCCGATCAAGCCGATCGGCGCGACGATCACCGCGGCCGCGCGCTACGGCTACCCCGGCTTCCTGCTCGGCCTGGCGACCGACCGCCTGACGCTGTCGTACTGGGACTACCAGCTGCGCGCTCGACGGCGGCACGCCGCGCAACGGCTGGACGGTGTTCGTGTTCGGCGCGAACGACGAGCTCGACACGGTGGCGGCGACCGCCGACCCGAACGCGCCCAACCCGCCGCTGACGCCGACGCTGGTCCTGGGCTTTCACCGCGTCGATCTTCGCTACCGCCACGCCGACGGCGGGCTCGAGGAGACCCTGCGCGCTGGTGGCGGGCTACGACCACACCTTCAGCATGGGCACCGACTTCACGGTGTGGAGCGCCGAGCCGACCGCGACCGCGCGCTGGGTCGTGGCGACCGCGCCTGACCCTCGACGCGGGCGTCCAGGCGTACTTCCACAAGATCGAGCAGGGCGCGGGCGCGGCGTCGGGCGCCAACGCGCTGTCGCTGATCACCTCGCAGCTCGACGAGTTCTACGGCGTGTCGCCTTATGTCGAGGCGCTGTGGCGGCCGACGCCGCGGCTCCTGATCCGCCCCGGCGTCCGCGCCGACACCAACTCCGACGGCACCACGACGAAGTCCGACGTCGATCCGCGCCTGACCGTGCGCTACAAGCTGGCCGATCGAGACCTGCCCGACGTGCCGCCCGGCAGCGACGACAGCGCGATCTGGCTCAAGGGCAGCGCCGGCATCTATCACCAGCCGCCGCGCTTCGTGCTGCCGCTGCCCGGCCTCGACATGATGCCGCTCAAGTACGGCCTGCTGCGCTCGTACCAGACCAGCCTGGGCGTCGAGATCCCGCTCGAGCAGCGCTTTCAGTTCAACGTCGAGGGGTTCTTCAACTACATGGACCCGACGATCTTCGACCTCCAGGTCAACGACGCGGCGGTCGTGACCAACGCCAACACCGGGCTCCTGCCGACGTCGATCGTCGATGCCGCCGAACAACGCCCAGATGTTCATCGATCGGCTCACGCAGCCCGAGACCGGCCGCGCCTACGGCGTCGAGGTGCTGCTCCGCCGCCAGTCGAAGACCGGCGTGTTCGGCTGGATCTCGTACACGCTGTCGCGCTCCGAGCGCCTGCGCAGCCAGACCCTGAACGGCCAGACGACGATGGCCTGGGTGCCGTACGACTTCGATCGCACGCACCTGCTCAACGTGGTCGCCGGCCTGCCGCTGCGCCGCAACTGGGACCTCGGCGTGCGCTGGCAGTACCAGAGCGGCGCGCCCGGTGCCCGTGACCAGCGGCTACAACGCCGCGCGCAAGGCGGGCTACATGCGCCTCGATCTGCGCGTCGACAAGCGCGCCGTGTATCGCAAGTGGCTGCTCGATTTCTACGTCGACATCACGAACGTCGCGCTGTTGCCGGAAGAGGTTCAGCCGGGCACCGTGATTCGCTACGTGCTGCCGACCGTCGGCCTGCGGGGCAGGCTCTGATCAGGAGACATCATGAACAACGGGAACGCGATCGACACTCAGGTTCTGGATCTGATGCTGCGAGCGGGCTCGCGCTGGGTGCTGTACCTGCTGCTGGGGCTCAGCGTCGTGGCGGTCGCGGTGATGTTCGAGCGCTCGTGGTTCTTCTGGAGCGAGCGCCGCCCGGGTGACGTCATCGACGGCGCGCTGGCGGCGCTGCGCGATCGCGGCGCGGTCAGCGCGCTCGGCAAGCTCGCGGGCGCGCGGTCGATGGAGGCGGCGGTCGCGCGCGCCTGCCTGACCAGCGCCGCCGACGGCGTGGCCGCCGCCGAGGAGCGCAAGGCGGCGGCGGTCGAGCGCGAGCGCGCGCGCTACGAGCGGCGGCTCGCGTTCCTGGGCACGCTGGGCAACAACGCGCCCTTCGTCGGTCTGTTCGGCACGGTGCTCGGCATCATCCGCGCGTTCCACGACCTGGCCGGCAGCGCGCTGCAGGGGACGCAGGCGGTGATGGCCGGCATCGCCGAAGCGCTGGTCGCGACCGGCATCGGCCTGGTCGTCGCGCTGCCCGCGGTCGCGACGTACAACGCGTTCATGCGCCACGTCGAGAGCGTGGCCTCGCGGTCGGAGGTGCTGGCCCACGAGATCCTCGCGCTGCTCAAGAGCACCACCAGCGCCGCCGCCGAGCCGGTGCGCAACGGAGACGGCGCGCGAGAGGAGGCGTGATGGCCGGCTCGAGCGCGCGCCGCCGCGGCATCATCACCGACATCAACGTCACGCCGCTCGTCGACATCATGCTGGTGCTGCTGATCATCTTCATGCTCACCGCCAACCTGATCGCGCGCCAGGCGATCGAGGTCGAGCTGCCCAAGGCCAGCCAGAGCACGTCGCTCAATCCCACGACGCTGGCGGTGACGCTGACGCGCGAGGGGGCGCTGTATCTGAACGGCAAGCCGACCACGCCGGCGGCGCTGCGCGACGCGGTCCGCGCCGCGGTCGCCAAGGATCCGAAGACGCAGGCGGTGATCTCCGGCGACAAGTCGGTGTCGCACGGCCGCGTGGTCTGGGTGCTCGACATCGGTGAAGTCGCTGGGCGTCTCGTCGTTCGCGATCCAGATCGATCCCTCGGTGATGACGCCGCCCGGAGGGCCGTGATCCGAGACGGCCGCCTGATCGCCTGCGTCGTGCTGTCGGTGGCGGCGCACGTCGCGCTCGCGCACGAGCTGGGGCGTCTGCCCGCGCGTGCGTCGGACACGACGAAGCGCGTGATCTCGATCCGCGTGGTGTCACCGCCGCCGCCCGCGCCCGAGCCGCCGCCCGAGGCGCCGCCGCCCGAAGCGCCGAAGCCGCAGCCCGTGGTGCACGAGCACGTGCGCGCGCGCCCGACGCCGGCGCGCGCGCCCGCGCCGGTGCCCGAGAGCCCGCCGCCGCCCGACGTGCCGCGGCCCACCGCCGATCCGTCGGCGGCGCCGGTGTTCGGCGTGACGATGGAGTCGACGTCGCCCGGCGGCGGTGGACCGGCGCTGCCGATCGGCAACTCCGGCCGCGGCGCGCCGTCGCAATCTGGCGGCGGCAACGGCGCCGACCGCCATGCGCCGCCGGCGCCGATGGCGCCGGTCCAGGCCTACGAGGTCACGAAGATGCCGCTGCCGGAGGGGCGCTGCATGGGCATCTACACGGATGAGGCGCGGCAGGCGGCGACCGAGGGCACGGTCGTGCTGGATCTGATCGTCGACGAGAAAGGCCGCACGCGCGAGATCCACGTGGTGAGCGGCCTGCCCCACGGCCTGACCGAGGCGGCGATCGCCGCGATCAAGGGCTGTCACTTCGAGCCGGGCCAGAAAGACGGCGCGGCGGTGCCCGTGCGCATCCGCGGCTTCAAGATCTCGTTCTTCTTGCAAGAAGCCGAGTGAGACCGCGGCGGCGCGTCCGCGTGTCGCGCGGCTTTACCTGTTCGACACTTACCGGAAACGTCAGTTAGTGCATTATGCAGCCGGCTCGCAGTGTCGAGCCGGTGCCAGCAAGAACATGTCCGCAAGTCCCCACGCGCCCAGCCCGGGCGGCGCAACCGCCGCCGTGGCCGCTGACGCGAGCCAGCACGCCGCCCATCATCGTCCCGCGGCTCACGGTATCGATGGTCTGAAGCTGGCCCTGGGCGCGATCGGGGTCGTCTACGGCGACATCGGCACGTCGCCCCTTTACGCGATCAAGGAATGCGTGACGCTGCCCCATGGGGTCGCGCCGGTCACCGCCAACATCTTCGGCGTGCTGTCGCTGGTCTTCTGGTCGATCACGCTGGTCGTGTCGGTGAAGTACTTGTTCTACGTCATGCGCGCCGACAACGACGGAGAGGGCGGGGTACTCGCGCTCATGGCGCTGGTGGCGCGCATGGCGCCGCCGCCGCCGCCGGCGATCGCGTCGACCGCGTCGGGTTCGTCCAGCCACAGCTGGCGGCGCGTGACCTGGACCAACATCTATCGCAGCCGGATGATCCTGATCGTGCTCGGCCTGTTCGGCGCCGCGCTGCTCTACGGCGACGGTGTGATCACGCCGGCGATCTCGGTGCTCTCGGCCGTCGAGGGGCTCGAGGTCGCGACCACCGCCTTCTCTCCGTTCGTCGTGCCGATCACCTGCGTGATCTTGCTGGTGCTGTTCTCAATGCAGAAGCGCGGCACAGGCGGCATCGGCACCGTCTTCGGTCCGCTGACGCTATGCTGGTTCGTCGCGATCTCGGCGGTGGGGTTGCCCTGGGTGCTGCGCCGCCCGGAGATCCTGTACGCGGTGAATCCGATCTACGCCGTGCGCTTCTTCCTCAAACACGGGCGGCACGGCTTCCTGGTGCTGGGCTCGGTCGTCCTGTGCGTCACCGGCGGCGAGGCGCTGTATGCCGACATGGGGCACTTCGGGACGCGCGCGATCCGCACGGCCTGGTACCTGTGTGTGTTTCCGGCGCTGCTCATCAACTACTTCGGCCAGGGTGCGCTGCTGCTCGAGCGGCCGGCCGCCGCCGCCAACCCGTTCTACGCGATGGTGCCGAGCGCGTGGCTGCTGCCGATGGTGTTGCTGGCGACGATGGCGACGGTCGTCGCCTCGCAGGCGCTGATCTCGGGCGCCTTCTCGGTGACCCGCCAGGGCGTGCAGCTCGGCTACCTGCCGCGCGTCACGATCATCCACACCTCGGGCAAGACGGAAGGCCAGATCTACATCCCGGAGGTCAACTGGCTGCTCATGCTCGCGTGCATCGCGCTGGTGCTGGGCTTCCGGTCGTCGGGCGATCTCGCCGATGCGTACGGCATCGCGGTCACGGGCACGATGGCGATCACGTCAGTCCTGTTCTACTTCGTCGCGCGCGACCGCTGGCACTGGAGCCGCTGGCACGCCGGCGCGCTGGTGGCGGTCTTCCTGACGATCGATCTGTCGTTCTTCGCCGCCTGCTCGGCGAAGATCGCGCACGGCGGGTGGGTCCCGCTGCTGATCGCCGTCGGTGTCTTCACGGTCATGATCACCTGGAAGCGCGGCCGCGCGCTGCTGGACGCGCGCATCTCGTCCGAGGTGCTGCCGCTCGACGCGTTCGTCGCCGACGTCGAGGTCAGCAAGCCGTACCGCGTGGCGGGTACGGCGGTGTTCTTGACCTCGACGCGGCGCGGGACGCCCAACGTGCTCCTGCACCACTTCAAGCACAACAAGGTGCTGCACCAACAGGTGATCATCCTCTCGATCGCCACCGACGCCGTTCCCGAGGTCGCCGACCGAGACAAGGTGCGGCTCAAGAGCTTCGGCCAGGGGTTCTGGGCCGTGACCGCGCACTACGGTTTCATGGAGTCGCCGAAGGTGCTGGACGTTCTGCGGCGTTGCAAGCTGCAAGAGCTGCGGCTCAACGAGTCGGACATCAGCTTTTACCTCGGACGCGAGACGCTGCTCTCCATCAAAGGCAGCGGCATGGCCGAATGGCGCAAGGTGCTGTTTCGCTTTCTCTCACGCAACGCGCGTTCGGCGACCGACTTCTTCGCGATCCCGCCCAACCGCGTGGTCGAGATCGGCGCGCAGATCGAGCTGTGAGTGTCGCGTGTCTCTGGAATGCAATTGCAAAGTGCGGCACTATGCCGGGGCACGGTGGCACGAACGGGTACTGGTGGCGCGAGGTGGAGGGTTCGCACCTCGGCCGGGCACAAAGGCGAGGTGATGATCCTTTCAAACCGCATTCCCCTTGTAACGGTCGCGCTCCTCGCCGTCGTGCCCGCCGCGTGCGGGTCGGAAGGTAAGAGCGAGGGCCAGCTCAAGGCCGATATCGTCACCAGCATGCATGCCCTGATGCTGACGGAGCTCCAGGGCCTCAATCAGGCGGCTCTGGATCTGCAAGCGGCGGCGCCGGCGGCGTTCTCGCCCGGCTGGGATCCTTCCCAGGACAGCGGCGCGGCGATCGACGCGATGAAGGAAGCGTGGACGCGCACGCGCCTTCACTGGGAGCGCGCCGAGGGGCCGGTGGCGCCCATGTTCTCGGACATCGACACTGCGATCGATTCCCGCTACGAGGACATGATCAAGGCGCTGAACGGCGCCGGCGATCCGGATCCGTTCGACGGCCAGGGGATGATCGGCATGCACGCGATCGAACGGATCCTGTACGCGCCGGGCCCCAAGACCGTCGCGGACACAGAATCCTCGCTGTCGGGCTACCAGCCGGCGGTCTGGCCCACGTCCGACCCTCAGGCGGCGGAATTCAAGAGCGGGATCTGCCAGCGTCTGGTCGACGACACGCAGACGCTGCTCGATCAGTGGAAGACGAAGGCAATCGATCTCAGCGCGGTCTTCACGGGGCTGACGGGGCTCGTGAATTCGCAGGCGGAGAAGGTCGGCCTCGCGGCCATGAATCAGCAGGAGTCACGCTACTCGCAGACGACGATGGCCGACCTGCGCTCGAACCTCTCCGGCACGCGCGCGGTCTACGATCTATTCAGCATGTGGCTCGCGACCAAGACGTACCAAACGAATCTCGACAAGAACGCGATGGCGGCCTTCGATCGTCTCGACGCCCAGTACGCCAGCGTTCCCGGCGACGCGATCCCCGACCCGCCGCCGCTATGGTCGAATCCTCCGTCGGTCGACGACACGGCCACGCCGTTCGGAATGCTCTATATCGCGGTCACCGACGAGGCCGATCCTTCGCGGTCCGGCTCGGCGGTCGACACGATGAACCAGGTCGCCAACGCGCTGGGATTGCCGGAGTTCACCGGCCAGAACTGAACCGGCGCCGCGCTGACCGCGCGGTTGCTACGACGATTCGTTCTCGCAATAGCCGTAGCGACACGACGGTCGGGCGGAGGGGCAGTCGGTGTTTTGCGAGCAGATGGTGCACCCCGGGTCCATTGGCGTGGTGCCGACCTTCGCGTCAAAGGCACATCCGCAATTTACCGCTGGTGGATCGTCGTAAGTGAAGTCGCCGAGCTCGGTGGTGCGGGTCACCTTCATCGCGCACGGGGGAACGAAGCCAGCCTTGATGAGCGCAGCGAAGATGTCCGGATCCAGCGTCGGATTCGCGAACAGGTCCAAGAAGGCCGACGCGGTCGGCGAAACCAGCGTGGTGGTGTTCATCACGCGTGCGGCGAAGAAATGGATCCGTCCCCAGAGCGGATAGTGGCCGTCGCGCACGTTGATCTTGTCCAGGCTCGTCAGGCTGGAATCCGGCAGATAGGCGCACGTCTGGCCGGAGGCCTGGAAGCCCAGCGCCTTGAGGCGGTCTCGGTTGACCATCTGATCGTAATAGTCGGTGCCGATGATCCCGAGCGCCTTGTTCGCTTCGTCCGGGGTGGTGAGAGCCGCCAGATTGTTCGCCATCGCCGCGGCGCTGCCCTGGTCCGTTCCCCAGAACTGGGTCAGCGGGAGGTTGATCTCGTTGGCGACGAGCCGCAGCGTCGCGGTCCCCTGCGCGCGGATGTACAGGTAGCGCGGATCTTCCCAGGGCGCCACGCCGCCGCCGCTCCCGAAGACCAGCTTGGCGGCTTCCGCGGAGATCACCTTCTGCGTCGAGAGCTTGGGCACGGCGAAGATGATGGGCAGGATCGGCCCCTGGCTCTCGCCCACCAGGTCGGGTGGGTTTTCGGGTGGTCCACAGGTGGCTTGCGCGATTTCCGACTCGCCGAGGTCCACGGGGGTGGGGGCGCCGAGCAGGCAGGGCACGGCGGGATTACCGTCGCCAAGAAAGATCTGGGCGTAGGTCGGGAATGGCTCGGTTGGGTCCTTGGTGGGGTCCTTGATGAAGTGATCAGCGTTGTAGGTCGTGCTGTTCATGTTCATCGATTTCACGCCGGTGCACGACGTCGTGGTCCGGAAGACCGGCACGGTGTTGATGCTCGTGACGATGACCTGCGAGAGCTCCTGGAGGAGAGGCGCGAAGTTACTCGAGCCAGAGATGTAAAGAATCGACTTGCCCCCCGCCAGGTCTTTGCACATCGCTGTTGGTGCGGTCGGAAGCTTCGGCGCGTTCACCTGCGGCGTGGGCGGAGTCTTGAGCATCGCGCCGTCGTCGGGCTTCGTCGTGAACGAGAGGCAGATGCTGTCCGTGTTGTCGTTCGTGACGGCCAGCATCGCGTTGGTGCTACACGCGTTCAAGAAGTCCGTCTCTTGCGTGGGGACCTTCGGCGGGTTGATGAGGAAGCATTTGTTCGGCTGCAAGCCCGACGGTACGCACAGCCCCTTTTGGCAAAGCGGATAGATGCCCAGCGTGACGCAGTCGTCGCTGGTCTTGCACTGCACGGCGCTGTGGTCGAGCGTCAGCGTGCAGGTGGTCCCCAACATCGCCATCGCTGCCACGAGCAGCGTCCCCTTCGTCCCCCGGAGCCAGTTCATTTGAAGCCTTTCGCGCGTGGAGTCGACGAAAAGCCGACTCACGACGTCCCCCTAGCGGTTCGCGCCGGAATGTACTTGAATCGCAGCGATTCGCGCAAGGGCCGTCGGGCACGCCTGGGCGCCTTCCCCCAAATATTCAGCGGATGAGCGGTGCGGCGTCAGAAACAGCGCGGAGCGTCCTCGGGTGTTCTGCGGATCCGGTTTTTCGCTGAGCGTCGATCGGCGAGGCGCGAATCGGTCTTGAATGCCGGTGTAGCAACTCTGTAGTATCTACGAATACAGCGGCGGTGGGGGGAGTACCAGGCGAAAACTCCGTGGCTGTCGGGGGGACAGGGAGATTGAGCATCACAGGGGCGAACATGGCTCCCGAGATCGGGAGTATCGTTGCAGACAAGTTTCGGATCGAGCGCGTGCTCGCGGAAGGCGGCATGGGCTTGGTCGTTGCCGCGACGCATATCCAGCTCGAACAAACGGTCGCCCTGAAGTTTTTCCGCGGCGATCTGCGCAGCTCGGGTGAGCCGTTGCTGCGCTTCATGCGCGAGGCCAAGGCCGCGGCGCAGATCAAGAGCGAGTACGTGGCGCGCGTTCTGGACGTCGGCGTCACCGACGACGGCACGCCGTACATGGTCATGGAGTACCTCGAAGGCGAGGGGCTCGAAAAGGTGGTCGCGCGCGGACCGATGCCGATCCCCAGCGCCGTCGAATACGCGATCCAGGCCTGCGAGGGGCTGGCGGAGGCTCACGCGCGCGGCATCGTGCACCGTGACATCAAACCGTCGAACCTGTTTCTGTGTGAACGGTCACCGGGCTGGCGCACGATCAAGATCCTCGATTTCGGCATCTCGAAAGTCTCGCTGGCTCAGGCGTCGAACATCACCACCAACCTGAATCTGGTGATGGGCACGCCCTGTTACATGTCGCCCGAGCAGTTCCAGTCGGCGGCCGGTGTCGATCATCGCAGCGACATCTGGTCGCTGGGCTCGACGTTGTTCGAGATGCTCGCGGGACGCCCGCCGTTCGATCCCGGCTTGCCGCTGCTGGCACTGGCCGAGGCGATCGTGAAGAGGGAGCCGCCGTCGCTGCGCGACCTGCGGCCGGAGATCCCCCAGGAGCTGTCCGACGCGATCGGCCGCTGCATGGCGAAGGATCGCGAACGGCGTATCCCCAGCGCGGCCGGGCTCGCGATCTCGCTGCTGCCGTTCGCGCCGGGGCGCGCGGGCGCGACCGCCGAGCGCGCCGCCGCCATCACGCCGGCGCACGGGCTCCGCGAGCTGGACCAGCAGCGGCTGCACACGCTGCCGCCGCTCGGCGCCGATCTGACGCCGGCCATGGAAAACAACGCCGGGAAGTCGGGCGTACAGTGGACGCAGTTCGGCTTCGCCAGCCCGACGCCGCAGCCGCGCGAGAACCTGGGGAGCCCCCCACCGCCCGCGGCGTCGATCGCCGCATCGGCGTCGACGCCGTCGTCGCTGATCACCGGGGGCGTGCCGGTGGCGGCGCTGGTGCCAATCGATCATATGTCGGAGGGCGAGCCCGCGGCCCCCGGGCCGTGGCAGCCCAAGACGTCGGCGGTGGTGATCACCGCGGGCCTGCTGGTGTGCGCGGTCGCGGTGCTGGCGGTGCTGCGCGCGACGCCGGCGCCGCGCGCGCCGGGGATGGCGATGACCGTCGCTCCGGCGGTGGCGTCCGTGCCCGCGCCTCCGCCGGGAGCCGCCGGCGCCAGCGAGCTGGTCGTGCGCGTGTCGCCTGCGACGGCGCAGATCATGATCGACGGCGCGCTGGTCGCAGGCAACCCGTTCCGCGGCCGGTTTCCCGGCGGCGTCCACCAGATCCAGGCGTTCGCGGCCGGTTTCGAGCCCAAGGTGCAGCAAGCGTCGCTGGCCACCGACGTGGTCGTCGAGCTGAGCCTGGATCGGCGCACGCGCGGGTTGCCACCGTCCGCGGCGGGGCGCGCGAGCCCGCCCGCGACCCAGGCGCGCATGCCGCCGCCGGGCCAGGGCGCGCGGTTGCAGCAGCCGCGCGCCCCGTCGGCGTCGCGGCCGCAAAGCTCGCTGAGCGCGCCCGGCACATCGCCACCGCCCGCATCGGTGACGCCGGCCATTCCGGGTCTCCTCACTCCTGCCGATGTCGTCGATCCTCGCGGCGGGCGCAGCCCCATGCATCCCATCGAGATCCGGAGCCCGTACAAGAATCCATGAACAACATCTCAGCTGGTATCCGACACGCGCTCCCGTCGCTGCTCGCCTTTGGTCTCGTCCTCCTCCTCGGCGTCGGCGTGATGGCGCCCGCCACCGCCGTCGCGGAGCCTGACGGCGGCGTGCGCGAGGCGGACCGCCATTTTCAGCGCGGCGTCGCGCTCTACGTCGAGGCGGACTATCGCGGCGCGCTGGTCGAGTTCGAGCGCGCGTACACGCTGGCGCCCAACGGGATCGTTCTCTTCAACGTCGGCGAGACGCAGTACCAGCTGCGTGACTACGCCGCCGCGCTCGCGACGTTCGAGCACTATCTGGTCGAGGCGCCGGCCAACGATTCCCACCGTACGCTCGCCGAGGCGAACCTCAAGGAGCTGCGCACGCGCGTGGGGCGGTTGCGCATCGTCACCGTGCCGGCGGGCGCTGAGATCAGCATCGACGACAAGGTCGTCGGACAGACGCCGTTCGACAAGGCGATCGTCGTCGGTATCGGCCAGCTGAGCGTGCGCGCCACGATGCCGGGCCGGCCGCCCGTCGTGCGCACCGTCGACGTCGCGGCGGAGGACGACGTGCCCGTGACGATCGAGCTGCCCGAACCGGTACAGACGGCCAGCAGGACGCAGTCGCCGGTTCCGTTGAACCTGGCCGATCGCCCGCCGCTCGCGGCCAGGGACACCTCGAGCTGGCGTGTCGCCGGGTGGGTCGTCACCGGTTTGCTCGCCGGTGGCGCGATCACCTTCGGCGTTCTCGCGCGCAGTGAATCGCAGGATCTGGTGACGGCTCGCAAGCAGTTCCCCGCGGATCCCAAGACGCTCAACGACCGGGCCAACCGGACGCGGAGCCTGTCGATCGTGGCCGATTCGCTCGCCGCGGGCGCGGTGGTGATCGGAGCCATCACGCTGTTCGTCACGATCGGCGCACACGGCGAATCCCGTTCGGGGCAGGTGGTCTTGGGACCGGGCTCGGCCGGGTTTCACATGCAGTTCTGATGACGACGACCGGCCCGAATTCGCCGACGCTGGTGATTGTCGGCGTCCGATCGCTCGGGCGCGCGATCGCGCTGCACTTCGCCGCCCAGGGATGGCGCGTGGTGGCGGCGGCGCGGACGCGGGCCGACGTCGACCGCGTCGCCGCCGAGGTCGACGCCGCGGGTGGACGCGGCACCGGCGCGGTCGCGGACCTGACGGATCCGGCGTCGCTGGCGTCGCTCGTGGCCGGCTGCGAGCGAATCGACCTGTGCATCGCGGCGCAGACCGCGGGCGGGCGCTTCGGCGCGCGGCCGCTGATCGAGATCGCCGACGAGGAGCTCGACCAGGGCTATGGCAGCTACCTGCGCGGGACCTGGAATCTGCTGAAGGCGGTCGGCCCCAAGCTGCTCGCGCAGGGCGCGGGGACGTTCTTGCAGATCGGCACGTCGTCGGGCGTGCGCACCAAGGACGGCTTCGCGGCGCTGGGCGCGATCCAGCACGGGTTGCGCGCGCTGGTGCAGGTCGCCGCGCGCGAGTGGCGCGCGCAAGGCGTGCACGTCGCGTATCTGCCCATCGACGGTGCGATAGAGAGCGAGCGCAGCGCTGCCTGGACCACGCGCAACGGCGCCGATCGGGCGATCCCGCAGGCCGAGATCGCGCGCGCTTGCGCCTACCTGCACGCGCAGGCGCCGCGCGCCTGGACGCACGAGCTCGTGTTGCGGCCGACCGGCACCGACTGGACCGCGCCGACCTGACCGGCTTCGTGATCCGTCCCGTGCCCGGCAAAGCCGCCCACATCGGCCTCATCACCCTCGAGATGAGCGGCCACCTGAACCCGTCGACCACGCTGGCGCGCGAGCTCGGCGCGCGCGGCCACCGCGTGACGCTGTTCGCGCGCGCCGACGCCGAAGCGAAGGCGCGCGCCGCCGGGCTCGGCTTCGAGGCGCTGGGCGCCGCGGCGTTTCCGCTCGGGTCGGGCGCGGCGCCCACCGAGGCGCTCGGGCGGCTCGAGGGCGTGGCGGCGCTGCGGTTCACGCTGAAGATGCTCCGCGAGCAGGCGCACCTGATCTTGACCGACGCGCCCGAGCGCCTGCGCGCGGCGCGGCTGGATCTGCTGCTCATCGACGAGATCAGCCCGGCGGCCGAAGCGGTGGCCGAGGTGCTGCGCCTGCCGTACGTCATGATCTCCAACGCGCTCGCGCTGCGATCGGATCCGGCGCTGCCGCCGCCGATCGTCGGCTGGCGCTATCACCCGGGGCGCCTCGCGCGGTGGCGCAACCGGCTGGCGACGCTGGTCATCGAGGCGTCCGAGCGGCTCTCGCGCGGCGAGATCCATCGTTTTCGCGCCGCGCACGGGCTGCCCGCGCACGCGGGCGAGATGCGCCGCGCCGCCATCACGCAGCAGCCGGCGTTCTTCGACTATCCGCGCGTCGCGCAGCCCGCCTGGTTTCACCACGCCGGCCCGTTTCACGACGAAGCGAGCGGCGACCCGGCCGACTTCCCGTTCGATCGGCTCGACGGACGGCCGTTGATCTTCGCGTCGATGGGGACGCTGCAAAATCGGCAGTTCGAGGTGTTCCACATGATCGCCGAGGCCTGCGCCGGGCTGGACGCGCAGCTCGTGATCACGCTCGGGCGCGTCGGTGCGGAGACACCGCCGCTGCTGCAAGCGCTGCCGGGCGCGCCCGTGGTCGTGGCGTACGCGCCGCAGCGGGCGCTGCTGGCGCGCGCGGCGGTGGTGATCACCCACGCGGGTCTCAACACGGCGCTCGAAGCGCTGGTCCAGGGCGTTCCCATGGTCGCGTTGCCGGTCACCAACGACCAGCCCGGCGTCGCCGCGCGGCTGGCGTGGCTCGGCGCCGCCGAGGTCGTCACGCGCGCGGCGCTCGAGCCGGCGGTCTTGCGGCGCGCGATCGCGCGCGTCCTCGTCGAACCGAGCTACCGGCAGGCGGCGCAGGCGGCCCGCGCGCAGCTCGCGCGCCGGCCGGGCGCGGCCATCGCCGCCGACATCATCGAACGGGTGCTGGGCTAGTCGTCAGAGCGGCGTCGCGCATCTGCCGCTGGTGCCACCGTCGACGGGCACGCATTCGGCCGTGCCGGGGTTGATGCACGCGATCGCGGGGCACGCGACGGCCGGGCAGCTCGACGCGTCGTACTGCGCGCGGAGCTGGTCGAGCTCGGTCGTGTCGTTCACGTGTCGCACGCAGCCGGAGCACGGCAGCGACGGGCTCGCGAGCGCGGTGCATTGCGAGGTGCTGGTATCGAGAGCCGGGTTGCAGCCGAGCGCGCGCTGATAGGCGTCGGCGTACATCGCCATCAGGGAGGCGCAGGTGTCGCCAGCGTCGTGTCCGCCGGCACCGCCGCCCGTCGCGCCGCCGTTTCCGGTGGCGCCGGCCGCGCCATCGGCCATCGGCATCGCGGTCGATGAGCAGCCGGCGGCGAGCGCCAGTGTGAGGATCGGAGCGAGAAACGATGCGGCAAAGCGGCGAGCCATGGATGAGACGCGAGGAGCATACCCGGTCGAGGTCGTCATGATCGATCTCGAAGCAAGGGCAGTGCCCGTCCCCGATCCTCGGTCGGGCGCGGGCGCCCGGGGGCGGCACCCTCGAAAAACCAGGAGCCCCCGCGGATTTTCGAGGGCCACCTCGCGGGGCTGGCGTCACGCGAGATTGCGGCTCATGCTGTGTGACGACGAAGGAGGCCGCTCATGAAAGCCGCCGTCGCTGCGCTGAAAGCCGCCCTCGCTGCGCTCGCGTTTGGCGGGATGTCGTTGCTGTCGGGCTGTGCTCACGACTTTCTCTACGTGCCGGTCGGGCCAGGCGCCGGCGGCGGTCCGGCGATGCGTTACCCGATGCCACCGGCGGCGCCGCAAGGTGAGGCCTACGTCACCTCGTTCGGCTTCACCGACGTCGACCTCGGTCCGGGCGCGCCGAACACGCTGCTGCACGCGCGGCTCGCCGTGTCGAACGGCAGCCCCGCGGCCTGGAGCGTCGACGGCCGGATGCAGGCGCTCACCTACGCGGGCCGCTCGCCGGTCGGCCCGTCGTTCCTGAACACCGACGCTGGCGTCGGTCCGGTGTACGTCGTCCCACCGGGGCAAGCGCGCGTGTTCGATCTCTATTATGCGATGCCGGCGCCGTTCGATCAGGCGCTGAACCTGGGCGGCTTCTCGCTCGACTGGCAGGTGAACGCCGGCGGGCAGGTCGTACCCGGTCGAACGCCGTTCCAGCGCTCCGACGGTTTCGCCGGATCCTACGATTCGTATCCACCCTACGTGGCGGTCGGTCTCGGCTTCGGTGTCGGATGGTGGTACGGGCCGTATTTTCCCTATTACCGAGGCTACCCGCCGATCGTCCGTCACTACTACTATCCGCCGGGACGCGGGCCCGGCGGGCCCTGGCGGGGCCGGCCGGTGATCGCGGGCGGTCTGCGCGGTTCGCCTCCGCCCGCCGGCGGTGGGTGGCGCGGGTCGCCGCCCGCGGCGGGGACCGGGATCCGCGGCATGCCTCCGGGCGGCGCGAGCATCCACAGCGCGCCGGCGCCCGCGCCGCATTTCTCGTCGCCCGGTGGTGGGCGTGGGATGATGCGCGGGGGCGGAGGCCACGGTCACCGCTGAACGAATGGAGACCTTCGTACGCGTGAGCGTCGCGGCGCTGATCGCGACGACGAGTGGCGTGGCGCGCGCGGCCGAGCCGCCGTCTCCCGCCAAGGTCGTCGACGCGCCGGTCGTCGCGCTCTGGCCCGCGGGCGCGCCCGGGTCGGAGGCGAAGAAGGATCTCCCGGAGACGCCGGTCGGCGGCAACATCGCCGGCGTTCACAATCCATCGCTGACGGTCTTTCTGCCCGAGGCCGCGCACGCGACCGGAGCCGCCGTCGTGGTCTTGCCGGGCGGTGGCCATCGTTTTCTCGTCGTCGACAAGGAGGGATACACCGTCGCGCGCTGGCTCGCGGCGCACGGTATCGCCGCCTTCGTGCTCAAGTACCGCCTGGCGCGTGAGGCGGGGTCGACATACCGGGTCGAGGTCGAATCACTGCAGGACGTGCAGCGCGCGCTGCGCCTCGTGCGCAGCCGCGCGGTCGCCTGGCGGATCGATCCGGCTCGCGTCGGCGTGATGGGATTCTCGGCGGGCGGCGAGCTCGCCGCGCTGGCGGCGAGGAGCGGAGCCGCCGGCAACGCCGGTAGCGCCGATCCGATCGAGCGCCAGAGCGCGCGACCGGCGTTCCAGGCCCTGATCTACCCCGCGGCGTCGGCGAACATCGCGCCGCCGAAGGATTCGCCGCCGGCTTTTCTCGTCGCCGGCGTCGACGACCGCCCCGACATCGCCGAGGGCGTTGCGCACGCCTACCTGGCGTTCCGCGCCGCCGGCGTCCCGGTCGAGCTGCACGTCTACGGCGGCGTCGGCCACGGCTTCGCGCTGCGTCCCGGTCCCGCGAACGGCTGGAGCACGCGTTTCGCGGAGTGGCTAGCCGAGCGAAGCGCCCCGGTGGCCGCAAAGCCCTAGCGGGTGAGACTCACTCGCGCTTTCGTCGCCGCGGTCGCGCACCGGCGCCGGGGACGGCGATTGCGGCGCGCTCGCGCACGACCTCGCGCGCGTCCTTGTCTTCGCGCAAACCCTGGAACGACGGATGGCGGATGTGGCCGCCCTCCGGTCCACTCGGTGAACGCGACCTCGACGACCATGCTCGGCTTCATCCACTGCACGTTCGCGATCAGGCGGCGGGTCGGCAGGTTCTCGTCGAACGGGGTGGTCGCACGCGCGAGCTTCTGGCACGCGGTGTAGAGCTCGCCGGCGATCCGCTGGAATCCGGTGCCGACCTTGCCGGCGTAGACCAGGCGGCCGGCGTCGTCATGGGTGCCGAGCAGCAGCGCGCCCAGGCCCGCCCACGATCGAATCCTCGAAGCCGCCGACGACGAACTCCTGGCGCAGCAGGCATTTGATCTTGCGCCAGCTCGCGTTGCGCGCGCCCCGGCGATAGGGCGACGCGCGGTCCTTCGAGACGATGCCTTCGAGGCGCATCTCGCACGCCTGCGCGAACACGCGGTCGCCGTCGCCCGCGACGTGGTCGACGTAGCGCCAGGCCGGGGGCGGCTTCGCGCCCAGCGCCGCGCGCAGGCGCTCCTTGCGCTGCTCGAGCGGCAGCGCCGTCGAGATCGACGCCACCAAGGTGCAGGATGTCGAACACGAAGTACACGATCTCGGGGCGCGCGCCGCTCCAGCCTCGCTGCATCGCCTGAAAGCTGGTGCGTCCGTCGGGGAGCACCGCCGCGACCTCGCCGTCGAAGAGCGCGTGGTCGACGCCCAGCTTCTTCGCGCCGGCGACCACCTCGGGGAAGTGGTCGGTCCACTCCTTGTTTCGCCGGCTGAGCAGCGAGATACGCCCGCGCTGCGATGAGGCAGCCGATGCGGTAGCCGTCGAGCTTGATCTCGTGCAGCCACTGCTCTCCCGACGGCGGCTCGTCGAAGAGCTGCGCGAGCTGCGGCTCGTACGCCGCGATGGGACCGCCCTTTTTCATCGCGTGGGCGAAGCCGGCTCCGCCCGGCTGAGCCCTTCCGCTAGGAGGGTTTGGGAACCCTCTGAGGGTTCCCATGTCAACCAAAGGGTTTGGGAACCCTCTGAGGGTTCCCATGTCAACCAAAGTGATAGCTGGAGAGGCGCACGCCCATCGCGACGCTGCCATAGCCGACGGTGGCGCGATCGGCGCCGGCCGCGCCGGCGATCACCATCAGCGGCAAGAGGTGCTCCTCGCGCGGATGGCACAGGCGCGCCTGCGGCGCGAGCGCCCAGTCGAGCAGACGCCCGTCGCGCGGCCCCTGCGGCAGCGCCGCGGTCTCGCGCAGCCAGGCGTCGAACTCCTCGGAGATCGCGCGTGCGCGCGGATCGCCGAACGCGCGCAGGTTGTGGAACGTCATGCCGCTGCCGACGATGAACACGCCTTCGTCGCGCAGCGGCGCGAGCGCGCGCCCGATCGCCAGGTGCTGCTCGGGATCGAGCCCGCGCCGCAGCGAGAGCTGCACCGTCGGCACGTCGGCGTCGGGATAGGCGAGCTTGAGCGGCACGAACGTGCCGTGGTCGAAGCCGCGCTTGCCGTCCTCGGCGCTGTCGATGCCGGCCGCGCCCAGCAGCTTGCGCACGCGCGCCGCCAGCGCGGGGTCGCCCGGCGCCGGCCAGGTGATCTGGTACGACTCGGGCGGAAAGCCGTAGTAGTCGTAGAGCATCGGCGGGCGCGCCGCGGTCATCACCGTCGGCACGTCCTCTTCCCAGTGCGCCGACACGACCAGCAACGCCGTGGGCCGCTGGCGCGGCACCGCCGCCACCGAGCGCAGGTAGTCGGCCAGCGGCGCCATCTCTTTCGGATCGAAGCCGAGATCGACGAACGGCCAGGGGCCGCCGCCGTGGGGCAGGAACACCACCGGCATGCGCGACGTCGCGGGCGGCCGTGGTTGTGACGGTCCGCCCGCGCCGCTCTCGTGCGATCCGGGCTTGCCGTCGTGCCGTCCGCCGCGGCCGTTGCAGCGCGGCCAGGCTCGCGGCGCCTACGCCCAGGCCGCCGGCGACGATCGCCGCGCGGCGGGTCGGATGCTTGTCGTTGGCGCTGGACATGTCGTGAGTATGCTCAGCCGCCGCCCCCCGCCAGGGGCCAGATCCGGACCACACTGTTGCGCCGGCGCATCAATCGCCGCGGGTGGCGTTCACTCCGCGGCTTGCGCCGGTGCGCCGGGCGTGGTGCGGCCGGCCGGCGTCGCCGCATCGCCGGGCGCCATCGCCTTCGCGTCGGCGAGGATCACGTCGGCCGCCTTCTCGCTGATCATGTAGATCGGCGTCACGATGAAGAACCCGGGGATGCGCGGGAAGATCGACGCGTCGACCACGCGCAGGCGCTGCGTCTTGTGAACCCGGAACGCCGAGTCGACCACCGCCATCGGATCGCTCGCCGGGCCCATCTTGCAGGTGCCGCACGCGTGGTGGCCCCAGGCCTCGTCCTTGATGAACGTGCGCAGGGCGTCGGGGCTCGACAGATCCTTGCCGGGCAAGAGCTCGCTCTTGGTGAAGAGCTCGGTGTGCTCGGACATGCGGCGCACGAAGTTCACCCCCTCGACCACCGAATCGAGATCCTCGTTCGCCGTGTCGTTGCCCTCGTCGAAGTACTTGAAGTTGATCTCGGGCGTGTCGCGCGGATCGGCGCTGCGCAGGCGCACGAACCCGGCGGTGTTGTTGGTGTGCGCCTTCAAGATCGCCCAGGTGAAGCGGCACTTCTTGGTCTCGTCCAGATGCTCACCCTTGCTGGCGGCCGCGGTCGTCGGCTGGTCGTCGCTTGAAGAACGCCTTGCTGTAGCCGGGGAAGTAGCCCTTGAAGAAGCCGGGCAAGCCAAAGACGAACAGATCGGGCTCCTTGCGCTCCGGCTTCGAGCGCATGACGATGCCCAGGATCGCGCCGTTGCTGGTGTAGAGGCCGCGCTTCGACCGCCTTCCACTCGTCGAGCAGCTTGTCGCCCTTGACCGGGTCGAACGTGGCGTCGGCGAGGATCTGAAAGTCTTTCTTGAGGTCGCTGATGACCGCGACCTCGTAGCGATCCTGCAGGTTGCGTCCGACGCCGGGCAGCGGCACGCGCGCGCGGGATGCCGTGCCGTTGCAGCTCGTCGAGCGGGCCGATGCCCGACAGCATCAGGAGCTGGGGCGTGTTGAACGAGCCGGCCGACCAGGATCACCTCGCGGCGCGCGTAGGCGACGCGCTTTTCGCCCGCGGTGGCGCCCGCGCCGCTGCCGGCCGGCGCCGATCGCGGGTCGGCGCGATACAGGCTGCGCGCCCTTCAGGTACTCGACGCCGATGGCGACGTTGGCGTCGTCGAGCAGCACGCGCGTCGCCAGCGCCTCCAGCTCGATGGTCAGGCGGTGGCCGGCCTGCTGCGACCGCCAGGATGTGCTCGCGCGTGCCGTTGCGCTGGCCGTCTCGCGTCGCCAGCGGGATGAGCGCGATCCCCTCGGTGCTGCGCGCGACGTTGCGCCAGTCGTTGGGATCGACCAGCGACTTCGCGCGTTCGTACGCGTCCTGGCCGCGCCAGATCGACTGCCAGATCAAGCGCAGCTTGTTCAGGACGCCTCTCGCGCCGAACAGCGCCAGCGTGCCCGCCGCCTTCGCCGCCGCCTCGATGATGCCGACCAGCTCGTTGTCGTGAATGACCAGCAGCGGATCGGCCAGGTTGGTGTGCAGCCAGCCGCCGAACCCGTGGCGGCTGGGGTTGGCCCTGGACGCCGCGCCGAAGCCGCGCAGGATGAACAGCGCCAGCTTGCGCCAGAAGTTCTTGGGGTACTTGCCGGGCGCCAGCAGGTAATCGCAGCGCTCGAGGCGCTCGAAGTAGCGGCGCATCTCGCTGGCGCGCCAGGAGCTGTCGCCGGTCGCCTCGGCGATGCTGTCCCAGTCGCTGTTGTGCGGATAGACGGTGATCATCGCGTTGTGCGCGGTGCAGCCGCCCAGCGTGCCGGCGCGCGGATAGAGCACGCCGCCGTGGGCCGTCGAGTACTTCGAGTCGGCGCGCTGGCGGGCCGGATCTTCGTAGTGCTGCACGAAGTAGTCCCAGCGCATGGCCTCGTCCTCGGTCGACAGGCCGTGGAACACCGGCACCTGGTACACGAGCTGCGCGCCGCGATCGGATCCGGCCTCGAGCAGCAGCACCTCGAACCCGGCGCGCGCGAGCGCCGACGCGACCGGGCCGCCGCCGGCGCCCGAGCCGACGACGATGTAGTCGTACGACGGGCCGTTGCGCGAAGATGCCGGCGCCGTCACGGCTGCACCGGCCCGCGCGCGGCGAGCGCGATCCCGATCTGGCCGAGCCAGTAGACCCCGAGCGCGAGATAAGCGACGTGAGGAATCTTCTTGTGAAAGCGATCGAGCGCCAGGCTCGAGTCGGAGATGTAGAACAGCACCGCGCCGCCCGCGGCGAAGGGGGCCCACGCGAGGTGGCCGCCCAAGGTGGCCCAGGCGCTGACGACCATGGTGCTGATCGCGGTGCCGTAGACGATGGTCGCGATCCGCAGCGGCAGCGCCGCCGGGCGCACGTAGCGGAGCAGGATCATCGTCGACACCAGGATGACGACCCCGACGACGATGACCAGCGGCGACCAGACCGCGACGCTGAAGTTGGCGATGATGTAGAGCACATGCGCCGCCAGGAAGCCGACGAGGCCGATCATGAACGCGCTGTCGCTGTCGGACAGCAGCGCCACGTCACCGACAAGTGACAGCACGATGCCGGCGACGACCAGCCGCGCGAACGTCGTGTGCGGCCAGCCGACCACCACCAGCAACAGGATCGTCGCCAGCGGCTTGAAGATCCGGGTCAAGAGGGGAATGCCGCGCTCGATCCCGGCGATCGCCAGTGCGCCAAAAACAATGACCGCGGCCACCGCGCCGATCAACCAGCCATCCGTCATCAATGGACCTTTCTGATGCGCCTGTCTGATGCGCCTGCTTGAACGCACGGAACAATGGTTATTCCCACGCCGCCCGCGCGGGCACCGTAACAAGCTCGCAATTCGTTCTGCAACTTATTTGTGCCCGCTCCGCGGAAGACAATCGCCGGTATTTCGTTCTTTGCGTTGTTGTTGACAGCGCAAAGCGGGTCGCGCCACACTCGCGCCCGACCCGTGTCTGCCGTTGGTGGCGACACCTAGCCAGACCCCTCCGAGGAAGAGAGACGTCGATGCCGAACGCGCCACGCAAGGCGGTCGAACGGAAGCCGGTCGAATCGCTGGTGGGCGTCGCCATCGGTATCACGATCCTGGCGCTGGTCGCCGGTTCGGATGCAAGCGCGCGCCCGAGTCGGGCCACGTGCTCGACGAGGCGCGCTCGGTGCAGCGGACGGTCGCATCGCTGCCGGCCGCCGACGAGGACTACTTCCACGACATGGACGGTGCCGTCGCGCTGACGCCGGACGAGGTCAAGGGCCGCAATTCCTGGATCGTCTGGAGCGGCGGCAACGATCGCTTCTGGGACACGATCTCGCGCAAGAGCAACGGCACGCTCGATTTCCTGAAGACGTTGTCGTCGCATCCCGGCTTGAAAGGGCAGCCGCGACAATCGCTGGAACTACCTGGGCCTGGTCAACGAGCCCTGCTTCGACAAAGCGACCGGGCCCGATCCAGCGCGCTTCGGCCTGTGGCTGGATCACCGGCGCGCCGATTGTCCGCCCGATCCGTTCGAGAACGAGAAGAAGTATCCGGGTGTGGCGGTGGGCGCGCGCGGCAAGAACCTGCCGCTCGGGTCGTTCTACGGCTAGGCGACGGGCATCGTCGGCCTGCGCCTCTTCCCGAACCCGGACTTCGACGAGGCGGCGGCCAAGAAGTGGGACGCCAAACGCTTCTACGAAGACCCGAGCTACTACCTGTCGAAGGATCTGGTGAAGCCGTACCGGGTCGGCATGTCGTGCGGCTTCTGTCACGTCGGCCCGAACCCGATCCATCCGCCCGCCGATCCGGAGAAGCCGGCCTGGGCGGATCTCAGCTCGAACGTCGGCGCGCAGTACTTCTGGGTCGATCGCATCTTCGCCTGGGAGGCCGACGAGACCAGCTTCCCGTACCAGCTGTTCCACACCGCGCGGCCGGGCGCGCTCGACACGTCGCTGGTGTCGACCGACTACATCAACAACCCGCGCACGATGAACGCGGTCTACGAGCTGGGCGCGCGGCTGGAGGTGGCCAAGCGCTCCGGCAAGGAAACCCTGGCCGGCGGCGAGCTGAACAACAAGCAGTTCAACGACTACGTGAAGGATGGGCCGCTCACGGCGTTCTACCAGGCACCGGCGACGGTCTGGACGCCGCGCGTGCTCAAGGACGGCTCCGACTCGGTCGGCGCGCTCGGCGCGCTCAATCGCGTGTTCCTGAACATCGGCCTCTTCAGCGAGGAGTGGCTGCTGCACTTCAACGCGCTGGTCGGCGGCCAGCGGCCGTCGCCGATCGAGATCGCGGTCGCGCGCCAGAACTCGGCGTACTGGGAGGCGACCGAGGCGCAGACGCCCGACCTGGCGCTGTTCTTCCTGAAGAGCGCAACCGCGCACCATCTGAAAGACGCGCCCGGCGGCGACAAGTACCTGGCCAGGGACGCGGGCAAGCTCCCGCGCGGCAAGGAGGTGTTCGCCGAACGCTGTGCGCGCTGCCACTCGAGCAAGGCGCCGCCGCCGGTGGTCGACTTCGCGAGCTGTCCGCCGGCGCAGTACCTGGACTGCTGGAACCGCTACTGGGCGTCGACCAAGACCGACGACTTCAAGAAGAAGATGCGCGACATCGTCAAGGCCGACGACTTCCTGGACGGCAACTTCCTGTCGACCGAGCTACGCGTGCCGGTGACGCTGCTCGAGACCAACGCCTGCAGCCCGCTGGCGACCAACGCGCTGGCGGACAACATCTGGGACAACTTCTCGTCGCAGAGCTACAAGGACCTGCCGTCGGTCGGCACGATCACCGTGCACGATCCGATCACCGGCGAGCCGCGCCCCTACGTCATGCCCGCGGGCGGGCGCGGCTACACGCGGCCGGCGTCGCTGATCAGCGTCTGGTCGACCGCGCCATTCCTGCTCAACAACAGCGTGGGCGACTTCAACCCGAGCCCGTCGGTCGACGCGCGCATGGCGTCGTTCGAGAGCTCGATCGAGCAGCTGCTCTGGCCGGAGAAGCGCAAGAAGGACGCGGTGCTGGGCGACAAGGTGCCGGGCGTGATCGACCGGACGACCGCCGACCAGCTACCTGCGCGTGCCCGCCGGCTTCCTGCCCGACTGGGTGCGCCCGCTGCTCGGCACGCTGGCGCGCCTCGCGCCCTGGCTCGCCAGCGACGAAGGGCGTCGAGATCGGGCCGATCCCCGCGGGGACGCCGGTCAACCTGCTGGCCAATCTCGAGATGGTCTCCGAGTCCGACGATCTCGGCGCGCGGCTCGCGCACGAGAAGAAGGTGCTGGCGCTGCTGGTCAAGGCGAAGCACGACCTCAAGTCGCTGCCCGCGGGCGCGAGCACCGAGGAGCAGCAGCGCATCTTCGCCAACCTGGTCGAGCCGCTGCTGGAGCTGAGCAAGTGCCCCGACTTCGTGTCCAACCGCGGCCACTACTTCGGGACCTCGTACTTCAAGGAGGAGCCGCCGCTGACCGACGACGACAAGCGCGCGCTCATCGCGTTTTTGAGGACGTTCTAGTGGACCGCGCAGAAGCGCTTCCCAGGCGTCCTCGGCGGTGACCGGGCCGCCGTGGCCGAGGTAGAGGCGCTTGGCGCCGGCACGGATCACCACACAGATCTGCGCCTCCGCGGCCGCGCGGTCGTCATGGTAGTAGTGCGTGCCCGGCGAGCCCGAGAACATCGCGCCGCCGAGGTAGCCGCCCAGCAGCAGGTCGCCCATGAACGCGTCGCCGTCGGCGAGCAGCAAGACCTGCGAGCCGGGCGTGTGACCGGGCGCGGGGATGATGCGTCCCGCGATGCCGTACGGGCCCAGGTCCACGGGCGCGGTGACTTCGATGTCCGGGTTGTAGGGCTTGAACGTGGCGTCGACGAACGGCCGCAGCAGGCGCGCCGTGAACGACATCGGATGCAGCGTGCGGTTGTGCCCGTCATGCAGCATCTCGACGTCGCCCCGGCCGACGACGATCGGCGCGTGCCACCTGTCGCGCACGATGCCGGCGCCGCCGGCGTGATCGGCGTGGCCGTGGCTGAGAACGATCAGCGCCAGGTCGCCGGGCTTGATGCCGAGGTGATCCAGATCCTTGGTGAGCTTGCTCGATTCATCGGACGTTCCCGAGTCGAACAAGATCGGCTTTCGACCGTAGATCACGTATGCGTTGGCGATCCCCAGGTCGAGCATCTGCACGCGCGGCTTTTCCGGTGTCGCCGGCGTCATGGTCACCAGGCTCGGTCCACAGGCGGGCAGCGCCAGAGCACCCCACGCAACCACGTTCACAATCGTCGCCGCTCGCACGCGCGCACCTTAAGCACGTCGCCGCGTGATGTTCAACCGCGATGATGCAGAGATGAAAGAGGATGCCATGACACGAACCAAGCAAGCATCGGCCGCTCTCGAATCCGCGGCACTCGCGCTGGCGCTCGCGGTGGCGTTTGCGCCGTCGCCGGCGCGCGCCGCCGACCACAACGACCCCAACGGCGCCAACTCGATCTTCGCCGACATCGCGCCGTCGCCGGCCGACCTCTACGACCTGCTACGGCTTCCCGGTCGAGGACGCGAGCGGCGAGCGGGTCGTGGTCGCGCTCACGTTCGGCGCGGTGCCGCGCGCGGGCACGCTGGATCCGGATCTGCTCTACCGCGTGTTCCTGGCACCGGGCGCGCGCATCGAGTCCGGGATCAAGGACGACGACGGGCTCGAGGGCATGCTCAAGTACTTCGACGCCCTGAAAGACAAGTACGCGCAGCTGCGGCCGTCGGAGGTGCGGGTGAATGTCGACGGGCAGGGCAAGGCGCGTTTGCAGTTCTTCAAGCTGCCGGGCGGCGACTTCAACGCGACGATCGACGTCAATCAACCGGCGACGCTGCAGGCGCCGGGCGGCTTCGCGATCAAGGCCTTCGTCGGCGGTCGCGACGACGCGTTCTTCAACGACCTGCCGGGCTTCTTCCGGTCGATCAACTACGCGCCCCAGTTTTATCACGTGCCGCTCGCCATGAAGGAGGCGCGCGAGCTGAAGATCCCCAAGACGTTGATCGAGCTCGAGGGGAACACGCTCTTCAACTTCAACCCGGCGATCCCGCTGCACGGGCAGGGCGTGAAGCTGGATCTGCCGCCCGGGCCGCTCACCTGGAACGGCAGCAAGTACCACAAGGACGCGAACGGTAATTACCGCTTCGTCTACAGCGGCAAGGACGCGCAGGCCGGCCGCAACGTCAACGCGATCATCCTCGAATTCCCGCTGGCGGCGCTGACGAAGTCGCCGGCGACCGATCGCATCGTCAACTCCTGGGGCGAGAGCTGGGTGCTGAAGGCGGCGAACAAGGTCGACACGATTCCCGACGACCGACCGCGCGTGAAGCAGCCGTTCTGGCTCGAGCACCCGTGGGTCATCGCCGGGATGGCCGCGCTGTTCGGGGTGTTCCTGATCCTGCGCACCTGGGGAGCCAAAGGTGCGAGCGCCGTGGTGACGAGGATCGTGGCGATCTTGCTGATCGTCGGGGGCGGGCTCGCCGCCATGGTGCTGACGGCGATTGGAAGCCAGAAGCCCGACCTGTCGCTGAAGCCGGGCGAGATGGATGCGGAGCTGCAGCGCTACAAGCTGGTCGACACCGACGGGCAGCCGTTCGCCGACGCCGCGCTCAACCAGCGCGAGGACTCGAAGCAGCTGGGCGCGTACAACTTCTCGCTGGCGACCAGCTTCGTCACGCGCCTGGCGCACCTCGGCTGGGGCTTCGGTCCGTCGATCAGCGCGCTCGGTTTGAAGACGTCGTTCGATCACTCCAACTCGCCGATCTCGGTGCACCGCGAGTACGGCAGCGGCCTGGCGGCGACGCTCGAGGCGTTCCCGCGCGTGAAGAAGGTGATCTTCCAGCGGCTCAACATGCCGGACGACAAGTGGAAGCGAAAAGGGATCGACATCCCGCTCAAGCGGCCGATCGAGATCTTCATCCCCAATGTCTGCCCGATCGACATGGACACGAACGGCACCTGGCCGTACGGGCGGCGGCTGGAGGACCAGGTGGCGACGCGGTTCCTGTCGCTGTTCCTGGACATGTCGGCCGAGGTCGGCCGGGCAGAAGGTCAACATCGAGACGCTGAGCCAGCAGTCGACCTGGGACCACGCGCCGGTCGAGCCGAAGACGCCGCCCAACCCGCTGAAGAACGACAAGGAGTTTCTCGATCACTTCCCTTACCTCGCCGAGCCCTGGTAGAGGCCGGGCGCGCGTCCGCGCGAGCGCGAGCGCGAGGACAAGCGCGAACGCGATGACGAGGACGATCGGATGGATCGTCCTCGCGCTGGCGGGCGCGGCGGGCGCGGAGTTCTGGAGGGCGTCGCGCGCGCCCACGATTGCGCCCAGCGACTACGATCGAGAGCGGGCGGCGCTCGAGCGCCAGCAGGTGGCGAGCGACGGGGGCGCGCGGGACCCGGCCGCGCAGCTGCGGCGCGCGGGCTGGTTGCAGCGACGGGGCGGCCTGACCGGCAACCCCGACGATCTCGTCCGGGCGGCGCGCCTCGTCGAGGAAGCGACCGCGACCGGCGGTGCGTCGGACGAGGTCGCGCTCATGGCGGCGATGCTCGCGCTCGACCTGCATCGCCTGGCCGACGCGCGCCGCTGGCTCGGCGGTGTGCGCGACCGCGAGCTGTGGCTGGTCGCGGCGACCGAGGGCGATCTCGCCGTGCAGGACGGGCGGCTCGACCAGGCCGCCGCGCTCTACGCGCGGGCGCGCGCCGCCCACGCCGGCTGGGAGGTGCTGGCGCGGCTGGCGAACCTGACCACGTTGCGCGGTGATCCCGGCGGCGCGGATCGGCTGTACGAGGAAGCCGAGGCCGACGTCGACGCCAAGTCGATGCGCACGTTCGCCTGGCTCGAGGTTCAGCGCGGGCGCGGCGCCTTCGCGCGCGGCCGCTTCGACGAGGCGGGGCTGCGCTACGACCGCGCGGCGCGCGCCTACAGCGGCTACTGGCTGGTCGAGGCGCGGCGCGCGGAGCTGGCGGCGGCGCGCGGGCAGGGCGACGACGCGCTCGCGGCCTACGCGCGCGTCGCCGAGCGGACGGCGAGCCCGGAGATCGCGCAGGCGCTCGGCGAGCTCTACACCTATCTGGGACGGCCGGCGTCGGCGGCGCCCTGGCAGCAGCAGGCGCTGGCGGCATACAGGCGGTCGGTGGAGCGCGGCGAGGTTCACTATCTGCACGCGCTCGCTGGCTTTCACGCCGACGTTTCGGGCGACGCAGCCGAGGCGCTTCGCTGGGCGGAGAGGGATCGCGAGCTGCGTCCGGGCGTGGGCGCGGTGCGCGATCAGCTCGCCTGGGCGCTGTTCCGCGCGGGCCGCATCGCCGAGGCCCGGCGTGAGAGCGCGGCCGCGATGGCGACGGGCGCGCCCGACGCGCACGCGCTCTATCACGCGGCGATGATCGCGCTCGCGGCCGGTCGATCGGAGGAGGGCGCGGCGCTCCTGCAGCGCGTCGCGGCCCTGAACCCGTTCTACACGACCACATTCCACTCACATCACTGAACGAAGAAAGAAACGCGCGCGCAACGCGTTCCAGAAGGACGAGCTGAATCGACCTCCGCTCCGCACTTCTTGGTTGCAACTTTCTGGAAGTCGCTTTCTTCTGTTGCGCGCCCCGACCGGGCGCCTGTTTGCCGTGCAGGGCGTCGTTTGGTTCCCGCGCACAACCGTTCGTTTCACATCCGCCCCCCCCGCGAGGTAAACCAATGTCCCCTTGTCGCCGCTCGATCACCAACGCCTGGATGAGGGCGGCGCTCACCACGTTCGCGGGGGCGCTGCTCGCGCTGACCAACGGATGCGGTAGCACGTCCGGCAAGCCGAAGCCCGACGCAGCCGAGGTGACGGAGCGCGACGCCGCGGCCGACGGCAGCCCCGACCAGCGCATCGAAGAACGCACCGACGCGAAGGCGGGCGATGCGAGCCCGGCTGACGCCTCCAGCGACGGCGCGACGGCGACGACCGACGCGGCCGGCGACATGGCCGGCATGGAGGTCGGCGCCTCGTGCACCGACAACGCGCGCAACGGCAACGAGACCGACACCGACTGCGGCGGATCCTGCGGCCGCTGCAGCGTCGGCAAGGCCTGTCTCCTCAACACCGACTGCGCCAGCGGTGCCTGCAACGCGTCGCACATCTGCGTCGAGTGCGCCACCGCCTCCAACTGCCCGGGCCAGGACACCGAGTGCAGCGTGCGCGCCTGCCTGAACGGCGCGTGCGTGGTCGCGCTGGTCGCCTCGGGCACCGTGCTGCAGACGCAGGTCGCCGGTGACTGCCACTCGCGGCGCTGCGACGGCCAGGGACAGGTCCAGCAGGTCAACGATGACACCGACCTGCCGACCGACGGCAATCCCTGCACGCGCGACGTCTGCACAGCCGGCGCGCCTTCGAACCCGCCGGCCTCGTCGTCGACTGCGTGCGGAACCAGCCAGCTCTGCGACGGGCTCGGCCACTGCGTCGGCTGCTTGGCCGGCGCCGACTGTCCCGGCACCGACAACGAATGCCGCACCCGTGTCTGCAACCAGAACCTCTGCGGATTCACCTATCGCGCGGCCGGCGCGCCCACCGCGACGCAGACCATCGGCGACTGCAAGGTCAGCACGTGCGACGGCATCGGCAACGTCGTGCCGGCGAACCTCGATACCGACGTTCCGAGCGACGGCAATCCGTGCAATAGCGGTCAGTGCGCGTCGGGGACGGCGTCGTCTTCACCGGTGGCGCTCGGCGCGTCGTGCGGCGGCGCCAACATCTGCGACGGCGCCAAACACTGCGTCCAGTGCGTCACCGCCGCGAACTGCCCGGGCCAGGACACCGATTGTCAGATGCGCACCTGCGATACCCACGGCGTGTGCGGATTCGCGAACGTGGCCCTGGGGGCGCCGACGACCACGCAGGTCGCCGGCGACTGCAAGGTCCGCCAGTGCAACGGCACCGGCACCGTGGTCATCGCCAGCGACAACGCCGATATCCCCGTCGACGGCAACGCCTGCACCAACGACATCTGCCTCGCGGGCGTGCCGGGCAACCCGGCGCGCACCGTGGGCTCGGCCTGCGGCACCGGCGGGCACTGCGATGCCGTCGCCCACTGCGTCGCTTGCATCACCGCCGCCGACTGCCCCACGTCGGCCAACGCCTGTCAGGCGCCGACCTGCGTGAACGGGACCTGCGGCACCAGCCCGATCTCGAACGGGACGCCGGTGGTCTCGCAGAGGGTGGGCGACTGCAAGGTGATCGAGTGCGACGCCACCGGCACGGCCGTGCCGGTCGAGGACGACGCCGACCTGCCGGTCGACGGCAACGCCTGCACCGACGACGTCTGCATCGCGGGCGTGCCGTCGAACCCGCCGCTCCCGATGTCCACGTCGTGCGGCGGGACCAACGCGTGCGACGGCCACGGTCAGTGCGTCGGCTGCTTCATGGCCGCCGACTGCCCGGGCGTGGACACGATCTGCCAGACGCGCACCTGCGATGCCAACCTCGTGTGCGGCTTCGACAACGTCGCCGACGGGATTGCCGCCGGCACGCAGGCCGCCGGCGATTGCCGTCAGACCGTATGTGACGGCGCCGGCAGCACGCGCGTCGCCGTCGACAACACCGACGTTCCCGAGGACAACAACCCCTGCACGTCCAACGTCTGCACGGCGGGCGTGGCGTCGAACCCGCCGCTCGCGGCCGGCACCGCTTGCCCGACCGGCGTGTGCGACGGCCAGCGCCACTGTGTCGCCTGCGTGCGCAACAGCGACTGCGGCCTCGATACGCTGTGCCAGACCCGCGCCTGCGACGCCGACCACACCTGCCGCATCGGGAACGTCGCGGCCGGGTCGCCCGTCGGGCTGCAGATCGTCGGTGACTGCCACGTTCAGCAGTGCGACGGCGCGGGCCTCCCGACTGCCGTGCCCGACGATACCGACCTGCCGGACGACGGCAACCCCTGCACGCTCGAGGCCTGCAACGGCGGGGTTTCGTCGCATCCGCCGGTCGCGGCCGGGACGCCGGTCGGCACCCAGACCGCGGGCGATTGCAGCGTGGTCCAGTGCGACGGCAACGGCGCAGTCGCGACCGTCGCCGCCCCGACCGACGTGGTCGACGACGGCAACAGCTGCACCGACGACGTCTGCCAGGGGCAGACGCCAGCTCATCCGCCGAAGTCTGCGGGCGTGAGCTGCGGCGGCACCAGCGTCTGCGACGGCCAGGGGAGCTGCGGTCCCGCGCCGACGCCCGATGCCGGCGCCTCTCCCGACGCGACCGCCGACACCGGTGCGGCGGCCGACGCCGCGGCCGGCGGCTGCCCGTCGCCGTTCCTGTTCTGCGACGACTTCGAGGACGGGAACGCCGCCGGCTGGACCGTGCTGGAGCAGACCGCTTCAACGCCCGGCACGTGGATGACCCTCACCGAGACCGGGCACGCGGGCACGGCGACCGTCGACTTCCAGGGCACGGGCGCGAGCACCAGCTATCACTACGACTTCCCGTCGGTGACCGCGGCGGGCGGCCCGTGGGGCGATCAGACCGTGTCGGTGTGGATCAAGCCGACCGTGACGGCGCTCAGCTCCGACAACAACAAGGTCGGCGTCTGCGCGCGGTTCTCGACCGGCGGCAGCAATACCACCACCAGCGCCTACTGTCTGTTCCTGCGCACCGATCCCAGCGCCACCAACGGGCGGTTGCAGCTCTCCAAGAAGGTCGGCTCGGGCAGCCTGACCGGCTTGCTGAGCACGACCACGTCTAGCTTCCCGCCCGCGACCATCCCGCTGTTCGCGCTCGATACCTGGTACAAGGTCACCCTTCAAGTCAGCGGCTCGAGCTCGGTGGTGCTGACCGGGTCGATCAATGACGTGCCGCTCTCGACCGTCACTGACCAGGGTACCGCGGTCGACGGCGGCGTCTCGGTCCTGGCGACCGGCGGTCCGGCCGTCATCCTGCGGGGAACCACCGCCAGCTTCGACGATCTGCGCGTGAGCTCGCCGTAACGGATCCGTAGCAGTGGCGCGCCACGCGACGCGCGACGAAAAACGCGATAGGCTTCCCCGCCGAGGAGCACGACACATGCAAGAGCGGATCGCAGTGATTGGTCTGGGATACGTCGGCCTGCCGGTGGCGCTGGCCTTCGCGCGCAAGAATCCCGGGCACGATCGGGTTCGACGTGAACAAGGAGAAGATCGAGGAGCTCCGCCGCGGGTTCGATCGCAACCAGGAAGTGTCGGAGAGCGAGCTCAAGGAGATCCTCGCTGAAGATCACCAGCGACGTCGCCGAGCTCAAGAGCGCGACCTTCTTCGTCGTCGCGGTGCCGACGCCCGTCGACCACAACAACGTCCCCGACCTGACGCCGGTGGTGAAGGCGTCGGAGACCGTCGGCAAGGCGCCTGACCAAGGGCGCCGTCGTCGTCTACGAATCGACGGTCTATCCGGGCGTCACCGAGGAGATCTGCGGTCCGATCCTCGCCAAGGTGTCGGGACTCGACCCAGGGCAAGGACTTCAAGCTCGGCTACTCGCCCGAGCGCATCAACCCCGGCGACAAGGAGCACACGCTCGAGCGCATCGTGAAGGTCGTCTCGGGCGAGGACGCGGCGACGCTCGAGCGCGTCGCCAGCGCCTACGGCGTCGATCATCGACGCCGGCGTGCACCGCGCGTCCGTCGATCAAGGTCGCCGAGGCGGCCAAGGTCATCGAGAACACCCAGCGCGATCTCAACATCGCGCTCATGAACGAGCTGGCGATCATCTTCGAGCGCATGAACATCCGCACCGCCGACGTGCTCGAGGCCGCGGGCACGAAGTGGAACTTCCTCAAGTTCCGCCCCGGCCTCGTCGGCGGCCACTGCATCGGCGTCGATCCGTACTACCTGACGATGAAGGCGCAGCAGCTCGGCTACCAGCCCGAGGTGATCCTCGCCGGCCGCCGCATCAACAACAACGTCGGGCCGTACCTGGCGCAGCGGCTGGTCAAGATGCTGATCAACGCAGGGCTTCCCGGTGAAGGGCGCGCGCGTCGGCGTGCTCGGTCTGACGTTCAAGGAAGACTGCAACGATCTGCGCAACAGCAAGGTGCCCGACATCCTGGCCGAGCTGCGCACGTTCGGCATCGACGCCGCTGATCCACGACAGCCGCGGCAACCCGGCCGAGGCCAAGCACGAGTACGGCGTCACGCTGAACCAGCTCGAGGAGTACAAGAACCTCGACGGTCTCATCGTCGCCGTGAGCCACAAGGAGTACGTCCAGCTCGGCCAGCCGAAGCTGCTGGGCATGGTGCGCGACAACGGCTGCTTCATCGACGTGAAGAGCGTCTTCGCGCCGGCGAAGATGGAGCGCGGCATCCAGTACTGGAGCCTCTAGGCCGCGCGGTCCGCGTCGCGCCCGCGTCGCCGCTACCATGACCGCCGAAGCACGAGCACAAGCCGCGGATCAGCGGCCGGATCGCTACTCCTGGCTCGACGCCGAGGAGGAGACGATCGAGGTCACCGCGTCCGGCATCGCGCGCCACATCGCGCGGGCCGGCGCGCGGGTGATCGGCTTCCTGCCGACCGGGCACGATCTCTGCGACGACGCGCGCGGCGTGGCGAGAATGTCGCCGCTGCTGGCGGCGCTGGCGGCGGCGCTGGTGCGCTTCGTCGACCAGGAGGTCGCGATCATCGACCACTGGCAGACCTGGAAGCGGGCGGTCGCGCGCACCGGCAGCGGGGCCGACGCGCCACCGTCGCGCGTGCGCGAGATCCGCCCGCGCGTCGTCGACGTGTCGCCGACGGCGTCGACCGACGCGCCCGCGGCGGCGGTCGCGCTGCACAACGCGCTCAAGGCGCTGCGCAAGACCGGCGGCCCGGTGCTGGTTCACCTGGGTGGCTTCGCGCCCGCGGGGACGGCGCCGGCGACGATGCAGGTGTGCGACGGCATCGTGCTGGTGGTCTCGGTGCGGCGCACGCGCATCTCCGTGGTCGGCGCGCTGGCGAAGCACGTGCCCGAGAACAAGCGCCTGGGCGTGATCCTGATCGGTGATCGGCCATGAAGAATCCCGGGATGGACTAGATGATGAATCAGGTGACGGCGCGTTTTCAGCAGGGGCTGGCGCAGCTGAAGAAGAAGAACTTTCACACCTGGACGCCGGGCTACCTGCGCTGGCTCGCGCAGTCGGCGGTTCCGCGCGCGCGCGCGGCCTTCGACGGTGGCGAGCGGTCCGCGGCACCTGCTGTTCGCGTTCTGCGACCACTACGAGCCGCTCTGGAAGAACAAGGACGTCGTGCGCGGCGAGGAGCGCGTGCGCGCCTGGCTGCATCGCTACCCGACGATGGTCGGGCCGTTCCGCGACGCCGACGGCTTCGCGCCGCGCCACTCGTTCTTCTTCCCCGGCGAGGAGTACCGTCCCGCCTATCTCGACGCGCTGGCGAGCCTGGCGCGCAGCGGCTTCGGCGAGGTCGAGCTGCACCTGCACCACGACGACGACACCGCGGACAACCTGCGCCGCACGATCGGCGAGTACCTGGACATCTACGCCGAGCACGGCCACCTGACGCGCGACCGCGGCGGCCGGCTGCGCTACGCGTTCATCCACGGCAACTGGTGCCTGGCCAACGCGCGCAGCGACGGGCGCTGGTGCGGCGTCGACGACGAGCTGCCGCTGCTGTTCGAGAGCGGCTGCTACGCCGACTTCACGTTCCCGGCGGCGCCCGACGATTCGCAGCCGCCGATCGTCAACCAGATCTACTGGCCCGAGGGCGATCTCGCGCGGCGGCGCGCGCTACGACACGGGCGCGCCGGCGCGCGTGGGCGAGGTGCGCCGCGATCGCCTGCTGATGATCGAGGGGCCGCTCGGCTTCGCGCTGCGACCGGGCGCCGTGCCCAGGCCGCGCATCGAGAACGCGGCGGTCACCGCCGATGACCCGGCGACGCCGGCGCGCGTGCGCAGCTGGGTGCGCGCAGGGCATCCACGTCGCGGGGCGGCCGGAGTGGGTGTTCGTCAAGGTGCACACCCACGGCGCGCCCGAGAAGCAGGCCGCGTCGCTGCTCGGCGAGGGCGGGCGCGCGATGCACGCCGAGCTGACCACGCGCTACAACGACGGGCGCCGCTGGCGCCTGCACTACGTGACCGCGCGCGAGATGTACAACGTCGCGATCGCCGCGATGGACGGCAAGTCGGGCGATCCGGGCGCGTACCGCGACTACGAGCTGCCGCCGCCGCCGGTCGCGAAGGCGTAGAGACCACATGGGTGACGAGACTTCCAACAAGACGGCGATCGACGACCGCAACCTGGACGCCGTGGTGATCGGGGGCGGCGTCGTCGGTCTGGCGGTGGGGCGCGCGCTGGCGCTGGCGGGGCGCGATGTCGTGGTGCTCGAGGCGGCGTCGGACATCGGCACGCACACGAGCTCGCGCAACTCCGAGGTGATTCACGCCGGGCTCTACTATCCGACCGGCTCGCTCAAGGCGCGGCTGTGCGTGGCGGGAAAGCAGACGCTCTACGAATACTGCGAAGCCAACGACGTCCCGCACCAGCGCATCGGCAAGCTGCTGGTGGCGACGGTCGACGAGGAGATCGCGGCGCTGCAGTCGTACAAGACGCAAGCCGAGAAGAACGGCGTCCATGATCTGACCTGGCTCACCGCCGACGAGGTGCACGCGCTGGAGCCCGAGGTGCGCGCGGTGCGCGGCCTGATGTCGCCGTCGACGGGCATCATCGACAGCCACGGCCTGATGCTGGCGTTCCAGCGCGACATCTTGCGGCGCGGGGGCATGGTCGTGCTCGACACCCCGGTCATGGGCGGCAAGGTCGGCATTCAGGGGATCACGCTCGACGTCGGCGGCAGCTCGCCGACGACCGTTCTGTGCCGGACGGTGGTCAACGCGGCCGGGCTCTTCGCGCAAGACGTGTCGCGCACGATCGAAGGCTTGCCGGCGGCGAGCGTCCCGCCCTGTCACTACGCCAAGGGTCACTACTTCGTGCTGGCGAAGAAGCCGCCGTTCCGCCGCCTGGTCTATCCGCTGGCCGTGGCGGGTGGATTGGGTGTGCACGTGACGCTGGATCTGGGCGGTCGCGCGCGCTTCGGTCCTGACGTGTCGTGGATCGACCGCATCGACTACGCGTTCGACGAGTCGCGCGCGCCCTCGTTCTACGCGGCGATCCGGCGCTACTGGCCCGGTCTGCCCGAGGGAGAGCTGCAGCCCGGCTACACCGGCATCCGCCCCAAGCTCGGCCCCGCGGGCACGCCGGCGCAGGACTTCATGATCCAGGGGCCCGCGGATCACGGTGTGCGGGGGTTGGTGAACCTGTACGGAATCGAGTCGCCGGGGTTGACCGCGTCGCTGGCGATCGCCGACGAGGTGATGGCGCGCGTGGTCTCCTGAGTCCGGGCCCCTCTCCCGTCCGCGGGAGAGGAGACCAGGACGGCGCGAGCCTAGCTCTGCGGCGTGCTCTCTCGTACGCGCCGGATCCCATCGCGCACGCCGACGCGCGGCTTCCAGCCCAGCAGCGATTCGGCGCGCAGGCTCGCGAAGCGGCGCAGCGCCAGCGCCGAGCGCAGGCGGTAGCGCGACAAGCGGCGACTTCTTGCCGAGCAGGCCCAGCATCAGCTCCGAGGCGTGGCCCATGCCGAAGACCACCGTGCGCGGCACCCGCACGATGCGCGCCGACGGGCCGCACATCTCGCCCAGCACCTGGTTCTGCGTCCAGGGCTCGGGGTCGACGATCTGGATCATCTCGCCGTTGTGCAGGTTGCTCTTGGCCGCCAGCATCAGCGCGTCGACGACGTCGTCGATGTAGACCAGCGGCAGCTGCATCTCGCCGTCGCCCAGCACCAGATAGCGACCGGCGGCGCGCCGCGCGATCGCGCCGGTCATCAGCGGGATGCGGCGGCCGAAGATCTGGCCCGGGCGCAGGATCACCGCCGGCAGGCCACGCGCAGCCTCGGCCGACACCAGCTTCTCGGCCTCGAGCTTGGCGTGCGTGTAAGAGCCGCGCTCCTCGGCGTGGCCCTCGAAGGGCGTCGCCTCGTCGACGGTCGCGTTCGCCTCGGCGCCGGCCCAGTCGATCACCGACAGCGAGCTGACGTGCACCAGCTTGGTCACGCCGTGCTTGCGGCACGCGTCGAGCACGTTGCGCGTCCCCTCGATGGTGCCGCCCTGGTGCTCGAGCCAGCTGCCCTTCATCGCCGCGCCGACGTGGAACACCACGCGCGCGCCGCGCACGGCGCGATCGACCGCCTCGGGGTCGCCGAGATCGCCGCGCACGTACTCGACGCCGTCGAGCCTGTCCTCGGGGCGGTCGGGCAGCTGGCGCACCATGACGCGGATCGGCCGCGCCTCGGCGCGCAGGCGATCGACCAGCGCCGAGCCGAGGCCGCCCGACGCGCCGGTCACCAGGTACGGGACCTGGTCCGAGTGCGGAAAGCGCGCCACGCGCGCGGTGTCGTCGGCGTCGGCGGCGCGCGCCACCTCCTCGGTCCACTTCACGACGTTGATCGCGTCCTCGGCGATCACGGGCGGGCGCCGGCCTTCCTTCAGCGCCTCGTAGAACGCGATGATCAGCTCCTGCACGCCGTGGTACTGGCGCAGCTGCTTGCGCGCGAACGCGATGACGTTGAGGGGCACGTCGATCAGCGGCTGGAGCGAATCGGTGAGCGCGTTGACGATGCGCTCGGCGGGCTTGGGCAGCGGCGCCGGCTTGCGCGACGCCTGGAACATCAGGAACAGATCGAGGCGCATCACGCCCTTGGTGCCCTGCAGGATGATCTGGTGCTGCAGCGGCCGCACGCCGAACGAGAGCTGGATCTGGCCCGTCCCCTTGCTGGCAGCGCGCGACCGCGCGCCAGTCGTTGAAAGCCAGGTTGCCGTCGCCGCTGCCGGACCGCCAGGAGGCGTCGACGTGCTCGATCGGGCCCAGGAAGGCCTCGATCACGTAGAGGCCGTGGATGCCGAGGTCGCGGAACGGATAGCCGGCGGTGCGATACTGCGGCGGCAGCGGGCCGCCCGCGTAGGGCGGGTAGAGCGAGCTGCGCAGGATGTCGACGGAGATGAGGTCGCCGAGCGCGCCGCTGCGCACTTTCTCCAGCGCCGATTTGATCTGCGGATCGAAGAGCAGCGAGTGCGAGACGCCGACCTCCAGCCCGCGCTCGCGCGACAGATCGCGCAGGCGCACGCACGCCTCGGCGTCGGTGGCCAGCGGCTTCTCGACGAAGACGTGGCAGCCGGCCAGCAGCGCCTCGGTGGCGACCGCGCGCGTGCGTGTGCGGCGGCGTGACGACGTGGATCACGTTGGCGCCCATCGCGCGCAGCGCCGCCAGCGAGTCAGCGACCGGGATGTTGAACCGCGTCGCCCAGCGCGTCGGCCTTGCTGCGGTCCAGATCGTGGACGCCGACGATCTCGACGTACGGGATCCGGCGCAGCGCCGCGACGTGGAACTCACTGATGTGCCCCGCGCCTACCAGGCCGGCGCGAAATCGGATCTCACTCTTGCCGTTTGTCTGACTCATGGGCTTCGATTCCTCGCCGCGAGTTGTTCCTCTACCAGAGACATCACCTTCTTCAAATTTGCGTCCCAGGTCATCGTCGCGGCCAGCGCGGTCTGCCGCTCGATCTGCTCCGCCGTCAACCCCTGCGTCACCGCCCGATCCAGGTGGGCCAGATACTCCTCCCGCGTGCGCGCGATCGCGACGAATTCGCGAAACTTGTCGATCTCCGGTGTGCTCACCGAGACAATCGGCTTACCCATCGCCAGGTACTCGCGCAGCTTGATAGGGTTCGAGTTAATCACTTGCTGCGTGAGGTGATAGGGGATGATCGCCGCGGTGAACGCTTTGCCGTACGCCGGGAGCGTCTCGTACGGCCGGCGCCCCAGGTAATGGATGTTGGGCAGGCGCGGCACCTCGCTCTCGGGCACGGCGATGCGGCCAATCATCAGGAACGTCCAGTTCGGCCGTTGTTCCGCGAGATAGCGTATCAGCGACAGCTCGATCCAGCGTTCGATGAGCCCGAAGAATCCGATGATCGGCCCGGGTAGCGAGGCGGCGTCGCTCGGCACCTCCAGCTTGGGGTCCTGCGCCGTGACGAAGTGATCGTAGTCGACGCCGTGCGCGCTGACGTGGGTGTTGGCGTTCAGCGCGCGCTTGCCGTCGAGCAACGTGCCCGACGCGACGAACACCAGGTCCGCCTTGCGGGTCAGCGTGTCGTCCATGTTTCGCACCGCCGCCACGTCGACGTCGGGCAGGGCGGCGTAGTCGTCGATGCAGTAGTAGACCGACATGCGCTCGCCGAGCTCGCCGACCACCGACGCCAGGTGCGGCACCACGAACCAGGTGAGCGGCCGCTTCACGCCCTGCAGGCGCATCAGCAGCTTCAGCGTCAGCAACAAGAGCTCGCGGTTCGCGCGCCGGACCAGCTCCGAGCCGTGGAGCGGGATCTGCAGCAGGGTCTGCACCTGCAACCCTTCGGGCGTCGCGCGCGGGCCGCGCAGAGCGAGACCGACCTTGGAGAGCAGCTTCTTGAGGTCGCGCCCCGTGCCCTTGGGCGCGCGCAGCCCCGGGCTCTCCACGTAGATCACGCGATACCGCTTGGCCAACCAGCGCGCGACGTGGTGACTCGACGTGCGGTTCTCCGCCGCCCAGTCGTTGCCGAAGTAGAGGATGGTCGGCCTGTCCGTCGAGGATCCTTTGGGTTCACTCATGTCGTCGATCTCTATCGTGCTCCGGAGCTTTCGCGCGGCACATAGTACTCGATCTCGCCGCGTGATAGCCTCGGTCGATGCTGTCGACGATTCTCGGCGAGCACGGAGGTCCTCTGCGGATCCTTTGCCTGGGTGCGCACTGCGACGACATCGAGATCGGGTGCGGTGGGACGGTGTTGCGCCTGCTCGCGGAACGTCCCGGCTCGTCGGTGAAGTGGGTCGCGCTGGCCTCGACCCCCGCGCGCGAGCAAGAGGCGCGCGGGTGCGCGACGGAGTTCCTGGAGACGGCGGCGCAGAAGGAGATCGTCATCAAGGCGTTTCGAGACGGCTATCTGCCGTTTCAGGGCGTCGAGGTGAAAGACTTCTTCGAGTCGATCAAAGCCAGTACCAAACCCGACCTGATCCTGACCCATCATCGTCATGACCGGCATCAGGATCACCGCCTGATCGCCGAGATGACCTGGAACACGTTCCGCAACCACCTGGTGCTGGAGTACGAGATCCCCAAGTACGAGGGCGATCTGGGAACGCCGAACCTGTTCGTGCCGCTGCCGGCGGTGACGGCGCAGAAGAAGATCGATCTCATCCTGCGCCACTTCAAGACGCAAGCCGGTCGCGGCTGGTTCCGCGCCGAGACCTTCGAGGCAGTGATGCGCCTGCGCGGCATCGAGTGCAACGCCCCGGACGCGCTGGCCGAGGCGTTTCACGCGAACAAGATCGTGATCTGAGCAGCGGGCGCCGCTTCTTTTCCTACGTGAGCACCGGAGCGCAGGCCCGGGCATAGCCAGCGGGTCGGCCAGCGGGTCGGCTCGTCGGCCGGCGGTCGAGCGGGCCGCGCGGCGCGACTATGGCATCCAGACTTGCCAGGGGGCGCGGCCGCGGGAGACCAGCTCGTCGAGCTCGATCTTGTCGCGGAAGGTGTCCATGCTGCGCCAGAAGCCGTCGTGGGGAACGGCCATGATCTGGTGCTTGGCGGCCAGGCGCTGGAATGGCTGGTTCACCAGCTCCTCGCCTTCGTTGAGGTGATTGAAGATCTCCTTGCGGAAGGCGAAATAGCCGCCGTTGATCCTGAGCTGCGCATCGCCGACGTACTCGAGCTTCTCGAGCTCGTTGTCGCGGTTGGCGTGGACGATATGGAACGTCTGCGGGACGCGCACGCTCAGGAACGAACCGATCTTGTCGCGCTTCAGGAACGATTCGACGTAGGCGCCGCAATCCAGGTCGGACAGGCCGTCGGAGTAGTTCGCGAGGAAGACGTCGTCGGGCTCGACATACTTGCGCACGGCGCGCAGGCGCTCGCCGATGTTCGAGCGCTGGCCGGTGTCGACGAACGTGATCTTCCAGCTGTCGATGTCGCTCTGGAGCAGGTCGATGTTGCGCCCGCCCTTGGAGAAGACGAAGTCGTTCGACATGCACTCGTCGTAGTTGCGGAAGTAACTCTTGATCGACGACCCGCGATAGCCGAGGCAGAGGATGAAGTCCTTGAAGCCGAAGTGCGCGTAGTAGCGCATGACGTGCCACAGGATCGGGCGCGACCCGATCTCGACCAGGGGCTTGGGGATCTGATCGGAGTAGTCGCGCAGCCGCGTTCCGAGGCCGCCGCAGAACAGAACCACCTTCATCGCGCGCTCCACGCACAACAATCAGCGAGCATGCGCGCAGTGTATCCCATCGGTTTCGGATGGGAAGGCCCCGTCCTCGTGATCGTGATCGTCCTCGTCGCCGGCCACGTCGCCGTCCTCGTCCCTCGCTCGCCTCTTACGGCGGCGAGGTCTCCAGCACCAGCACCCAGTCGTTGTAGCCGTCGCCGTGGTTGTTGGCGGGCGGCGTGAACGTGCGGGTCCCGCTGTTCGGCAGCGGCGAGCCCGCCACCGTGGTGAAGGCGCCGCTGGTCGGGTCGTACCAGCGCGCCGTCGCGGTCGCCGCCAGCTTGCTCATGTCGACGGTGATGCCCCGGGCGGTCGGCATGTACGCGATCACCAGCGCGCCGTCGGCGGTGCGCGCCGCGGTGGCGCAGGTGTTGTCCTGGGCGTTGGGGTTCGATTGCCCCTGCAGCGCGCTCGACGCCATGCAGGTCCCCAGGCCCGAGGTCACGACGACGTGGGCCTCGTCGGGGACCAGCAGCCACCACTTGCGCGCCTCGAACAGCGACTTGACGTAGAGCATCTGCGGCGCGCCCTGGTCGCTGTTCAGCTTCGAGGTCCAGGTGCTGTTGTCGAGGCTGAAAACCTCCCAGTGATTGCCGTAGAACCAGCCGGCCGCGCCGCTCAGATCCGACCAGTACGCCTGGGTCCGGACGTCGTGCCCGTTGGTGACGTGCGATCCGGCCTCGAGGTTTTCACCCTCGTAGTTGCCTTCGATGAAGATGCTCGGCTGGTGCAAATTGCGATCGTAGTCCGACAGCATGATCGCGTAGGTCGGGTTGTAGCTGTACGAGACGTTGACCGAGATCGGCGCGTTCGACGGCGCCCAGTTGGGATCGTCGACGGTGCTGGGCAGCGCCGGCCAGTCGAGCTCCGCGGTCTGCGGCTGGGTCGCGCCCGCGTTCTTGATGCCGAGCGCGATGTCGACGACCTTGTTGATCTGGTTGAAGCCGGCCATGTCGTTGCCGCTCATCCAGATGATGTTGCCCGCGCCGCGATAACGCGCGCCCAGGAACTGGCCATAGGACGTCGCCGCCGCCTCGGAGTTCGCCTGGATGGTCTGCCAGAAGCCGCCAAACTCGATCGGGTCCAGGAAGATCACCGTTCCCTGCGCGGCGGCCGCCGCCACCATCGCGTCGATGCGCGCGAAGTAGGCCGGGTTGGGCCTGGTCAGATCGTAGAAGCCGCCCGAGATCGTACCGGTGAACGGCGCGATCCCGTCGTAGGTCGTCGCGTCGGCGCGCCCCCCGGTGTAGGTCGTGCAGAGCAGGTTGACCCAGGACGCGTTGAAACCCTGCGCGGCGCGGATGGCGAAGTAGGCGTTGATGTTCGCGGATGAGAGGTTCGCGCTCAGGCACTGCGGCGAATCGCCCGCGACCGAGAAGGGGACGCCGCAAGCGTCGACGAGAAGTCGATCGCTGACATGCAGCGGAAAGCGCGACGCGCAGCTACCGCTACCGCTGCCGCCGGCGCCGGAGCCACCCGCGCCGGAGCCACCGGCGCCGCTCCCACCGGCCGCGGCGCCGCCGATGCCGGACCCGCCCACGCCGGAGCCGCCGATGCCGGAGCCGCCCATGCCCGAGCCGCCCGTGCCGGCGCCGCCGATGCCGGAGCCCCCGGCGCCGGAGCCGCCCATGCTGGCGCCACCCATGCCGGAGCCGCCCATGCTCGCGCCACCTGCGCCCGAGCCGCCCATGCCGGCGCCACCCGCGCCCGAGCCGCCGCCCTGGCCGGACAATCCACCGCCGCTCGCCGGCTTGAACGCCGCCACCTGGATCACCCAGCCGTTGGGACCGACCACCGGAGCGGTCGCGTTGTACATCCCCGCAGCTCCAGCCACGCGGTCTTCCGCGAGGTCACCGTCGGGGTTGGTGATCAACCGGGTCGCGTAACCGGAGCCCGCAGAAGGCGATCCGGTCATCACCATGTCGCCCGCGACCAGCAGATCGCCGGCGGCGTGGGTCGTGAAGAGACCGGTGTCGGCCAGGCCGCTGCTGCCGCTGGCGGCGGCTGCCGTGTCGAGCGGCGCGACGGTGTCGACGCCCGCATATTCGAGCACGCGAACGTCGACGAAATTGGCCGCCCGCGAGAAGCGCACGGTCACCGTGTTGGCGCCGCCAATGACGTTCTTCGCGTAGTAGACGCTCTGCGAGAGCACGGTCGTCCGCTTGGTGGGACCGATCGCGAGCGCGAAGGTGTCACCGCGCGTGTCAGTCACCGAGCTGACCGTCGCCGCGGTGTCGTTCCAGCCGGCGAAGACGACCAGTAAATTCCCCGCGCTCTGCGGCGATTGAAGCGTCACGGATACCGCGGTCTGCGTCGTTTGCGGCGCGGCCCAGGCTCCCTGGAGAAAAGCGGGGCCAACGAGGGCCGCCTCCCGCCGATCGGATTGATCGGTTTCGGGTGCCTGGCAGGCGGAGAGAAACAGACCGGATAGCAACAAGGCACGGCGCGAGAGTGTCATCGTGAAGATGCCCCTTTCGGCTGGGCAATCCGGTAGCCCAGCCCATGGTCAATCGGGCGACGTTGCTCGACAGTTCGTCGAATTACTTGACCCACACAGGCGTATTGCGTACGCCGCGGGCCTGTTTGCGTCCCCACACCCGTGAACGGTGTAGTGGGGGAGGTGCTACGACAGAGAGATCAGGGAAGCGGGAGGCGAACGAACGTCTCGTCGCTTTGATCAGGGAGGGGACGTCTCGAGAACGAGCGCCCAGTCCGTGTAACCGTCGGAGTGCGTCGTCGTCGGGGGAGTGAATGTGCGCGTTCCCGTGTTGGCGAACGGCGATCCGGCGACGGTCGTGAATGCGCCGGTCGTTGGATCGAACCAACGCGCGGTCGCGGTTGCGCTCAGCTTCGTCATGTCGACGACGATGCCGCGCGCTTGCGGCATGTAGTTGATGATCAATGTGCCATCAGCGGTGCGAGCCGTCGTCGCGCAGGTGTTCTCCTGCGCGTTCGGATTCGATGTCCCCTGCGTGGCGGTCGACGCCATGCAGGTTCCAAAACCCGACGTCACCACTGCGTGTGCCTCGTCGGGAACCAGCTGCCACCACTTACGTGCTTCGAACAGTGTCTTCACATAAACCATCTGCGGCGCGCCCTTGTCCGCAGCGAGATTCGACGCCCACGTGGCGTTGTCCATTCCAAAAACCTCCCAGTGGTTTCCGTAGAACCAACCGGTCGCACCGCTCAGGTCCGACCAGAAGGCTTGGGCTCGGATGTCGTGTGCATTGGTTGCATGCGGTCCTGCTTCGAGATTCTCCCCTTCGTAATTACCTTCGATGAAGATGTTGGGTAGATGCCCGGAGCGATTGTAATCGAAAAGCAACAAAGCGTAAGTGGGATTGTACGTGTAGGCCAAATTCAGACTGGTCGGTGCGGCGCTCGGGACCCAATTCGGATCGTCGAGCGTGCTCGGTAATCCCGGCCAATCGAGCTCGGCGGTTTGTAACTGCATGGCGCCGCCGGTTTGAATGCCTTTGGCGACGTCGACGAACTTGTCGACCATGTTGAAGCCGATCATGTCGTTCCCGCTCATCCACACGATGTTGGCCTGGCTGCGGTAGCGCGCGCCGAGGAACTGCCCGTACGAGCTGGCGGCGGCGGCGCTGTTGGCCTGGATGGTCTGCCAGAAGCCGCCGAACTCGATCGGATCGGCGAACACCACGGTGCCGTGCGCGGCGGCCGCCGCGAAGAGCGCGTCGACGCGCGCGAAGTAGGTCGGGTTCGGCTTGCTCAGATCGTAGAGCCCACCGGAGATCGTGCCGGTGAACGGAAGGACGCCGTCGTAGGTCGAAGCATTCGTGCGACCACCGGTGTACGTCGTGCAGACCAGATTGACCCACGACGCATTGAAGCCCTGCGCGGCGCGGGCTGCGAAATAGGCATCCATGTTCGCCGTCGACAGGTTCGCGCTCAAGCACTGGGGCGAGTCGCCGGCGACCATGAACGGAGCGCCGTTCGTGCCCGTGAGGTAGCGCTTGTCTGCGCTCACGACCAGCGGCAGCGTCACGGGTCCCGCCATCGAGCCGCCCGCGGCAGGCGCGCCGCCCTGGCTGCCCGTCATGCCGCCCTGGCTGCCCGTCATGCCGCCCGACCCGCCTTGGCCAGCGCCGCTGCCGCCCTGGCCGGTCATCGCGCCGCCGTTTCCGCCCTGGCTCGCGGTCATTCCGCCGCCGCCCTGCGCGCCGCCGCCGCCGCCCTGTGTGCCGCCTCCGCCCCGCGCGTCCCCGTTTCCATGATTTCCTCCGCTCCCGGAGCCCGCTCCATCGGATGCGGCACCGTCGGGAGACATCTGCTCCTTCACCGACGGGGAAGATGGGGATGCGCATGCTCCTGCCAAGAGGAGCCCGCTCAAAAAGGCAGAATGTTTCATCGTGTGCTTCATCGGCAGTTTGTTGGGCCACCTTTGCCGGAACGGCCGATCGCGGCCCGATGGGTCGCGGGCGCGGCCTCAGCACGGGGGGCGAAGCCAGTATAAAGCGATATTGCGCACAGGACAGGCCCGAAGCGCGATCACCGCGATTTTTACGAGCGTTGCGCGAGACGATCTTTTTCGGTCACATCCGCGCCACGGCCACCGCGTCGCTCGGCCGTGCCGGCACGATGATGTCGAGGATCGCGCGGTAGAGCCAGCGCGTGCGCGCCGGTAGCAGCGACGCGATCCCTCGCAAACGCTCGCGATCCGCGAGGTCGAGGCAGCGCAGCCAGCGCGTCAGCACGGCGAAGATCGCGACCCCGACCGGAACGCCCACGATGATCGCCAGCAGCGGCGGGAGATGCACTCCTACGAAGCGCACGGCGGCGTACATCGTCACGCAGACCGCGATCAGCTTGCTGATTCGCCAGACCGGCAAGCTCACGTCGAACTTCAGCACCATGAATCCCAGGAAGCCCGCGGCCGCGACCAGCTGGCTGATCCCTTTCGCATAGGCGGCGCCGAGCGCGCCGTGCGACGGAATGAAGAGCTGGCATCCGAGGATGTCGATGGCGGCGGCCACCAGGAGCCAGACGATGTAGAAGACCTGCCGCTCAGCCGCGACCAGCAAGAACTGCGCGGATTGCGACGCCGCCAGACCGAGCGCGAAGAACGCGAGCGTGGCGAGCACGGGGATCGCCGGCAGATACTTCAAGCCGTACATCACGTGCAGCAGCGGACCGGCGAGCGCCGCGACGCCGAACAGCTCGGGCGCTCCGAACAGGATGGTGAGCCAGGTGGCCTGCGCGGCGATGCGCGCAGCCTCGGCCGGTGCGTGGCCCTGCTTGACCATGATCGTCACGCTGGCCGAGCCCGCGAGGGTCTGCGGCACGATGAGCAGATACTGGACCAGCGTGAAGCTCAGCGAGAAGAACGCGATCTCGTGCGAGGGAGCGAGCCGCTGAATGAAGAACACCTCGGTTCGATCGAAGAGCAGCGCGTAGAGGAGGGTCGGCACGAGCTGCAGCGCCGCGAAGCGAATCAGGCGGGCGCGCAGCTTGGGATCCAGGTGATCGGATGCCTCGCCGGGAAGGCGCCGCTCGAGGCGTTTGAACATGACGAAGCGGAGGATGCAGTCGAACACGCGCGAGACCAGCAGCGAGCCGACGATCGCCAGCAGGCCCCACCCCATCACGACGGCGACGGTCACACCGATCATGTTGACCGCGATCGACAGCGTCGAGCAGATGACGTTGTACCGGAGGTTCTCCGTGCCGTAGAGGACGCCGGCGGGCACGCTGAGCAGCAGCGCCGGCACGATGGTGAGCACCGCCAGGTCGGCCAGGTGCTGCTGCTCGGGCGCGAAGCGGAAGTGGACGATGGTGAGCCCGATGGTGACGCCGGCGATCGCCAGCTTGACCTGCAACCGCAGCGTGCGGCGCACCATCGTCTTCAAGACGCCGTAGTCGCCGCGGCCCATGAACTCGGCGGAGAACTTGCGGAACGTCGCCGGGATCGCGACGTCGCTCACCATCTTGAGGACGGTGGCGAACCAGAGCACGTAGTTGTACTGGCCCATGAGGTCGGGGCCCAGCTTGCGCGCCACCAGGATCGAGCAATAGAACGACGCGATCATCGCCGAGACGTTATCGAGCAGCAGCCAGAACGAGTTCTTCGCGATCGTCGCGCCCACGCTCCTGTTTTCGCCGCTCGGCTCGGGCGCCGGTGTCTGGGCAGCAGCTTCCACCGGTGCCTCGGAGGCGAGTTCCGGTGCTGGAGCGGATTCTTCCATGGGGGCCTCTCTTACCATGCTCTTGCACGCACGGGGCATCGGGCGCGCGACGATTTGCGCGACGACGCAAAACCTCTTAAGGTCGGTTGCCCGCATGCGGAAGACGTCTCGTGCGTCGGGCTGCACCTGCCGGGAGCGTCGTGCACGAACCAACCGCCCAATCAGAGCCGCCCGGCAGCGCGCCGAACGGGCGCTCCGGGTCGTGGGCGGTGCTCGCCGGCCGCGTCGCGCTGTTGTTGATCGTCGGGGCCGCGACGATCGCCGCGTTTTCGCTGTTGCGGCCACCGGGCGGCGGGGCCGGAGCGCGCGCGGGTTACGTCTGTCCGATGCATCCACAGGTCCGATCGGCGGCGCCGGGCGCGTGTCCGATCTGCGGCATGGCGCTGGAGCGATGGCGGGCGATGTCGTTGGAGAGCCCACCCGCGAACGACGAGACTGCGAAGGATGAGCCGGCGTCCGCCGGTCCGAAGAGCCTGGACTACGAGATCACGACCGTGCGGCCGCGCGCGATCGCACGCGAGGGGCGCGCGCCCGCCTGGGTCGAGAGCCCGGGCGTCGTGATCGCGCTCCTCTATGACGACGAGCTGGCGACGCTGGCGGCGGCCGCGCGCGTCTCGTTCGTGCCGACGGCGGCGCCGGGTTCGGAGATCGCGGTGCGGCCGACAGATCGTCAACTGCGGCCGCCGCGTCCGTGGGACGAGACCACGTGGCAGGTCGAGCTGCGCGTCGATGGTGATGCCTCCCGGTTGCGCGCGGGCGACGCCGGCTGGCTGAAGGTGCCCGTCGCCGCGACGCCGTTGCTGGTCGTGCCCGATGCCGCGATCGTGCGCGCGCCCGAGGGCCCCTACGTGCTGGTCGCCGCGCCCGGCGGCCAGACCTTCGACCGGCGGCCGGTGCGCGTGGGCCGCGGCTTCTTCGGCGTGACCGCGATCGTGTCGGGGCTCAGCGCGGGCGAGCGCGTCCTCGTCTCGAATGCGTTCTTTCTCGACGCCGAGCAGCGGCTACGCGGACCGCGACCGGCGGTGAGTCACCGGAGCGCGCCGTGACCGGGCGCCTGGTCGCCTGGAGCGCGCGCCACAGCCGGATCGTGATCGGCGCGGCGTTGTTGCTCGCGATGCTGGGCGACGTCGCGAGGCGGTCCCTCCCGCGCGACGTCCTGCCGGATCTGGCCGACCCGCAGCTCGCCATCCTCGCGGACTGGATGGGGCACCCGGCCAGCGACGTGGCCCGCGACGTGACGCGGGTGCTGGAGACCGCGCTCGACGGCGTTCCCGGTGTGCTGGCGGTGCGCGGCTCGTCGATGACCGGCATGGCGTATCTGGACGTGGTGTTCGCGACGGGGGACGCGCTGGTCGCAGCGAGGCCGGCGATCGTCGAGCGCGTCGATGCGGCGCGGGCGCGGTTGCCGGCGACCGCGCGCGTGCGCGTCGGGCCCGCGGTGTCGAGCACGGGGTGGGTCTTTCAATACGCGCTCTTCGATCCGACGCACGGCCAGCCGCTGCGCGAGCTGCGCCGCCTGCAGACGGAGGTGCTGGGTCCAGCCCTGGCGGCGGTTCCGGGCGTGGCCGAGGTCGCCACCGTGGGCGGCGGTGTGCAGGACGTGCTGGTCGAGGTGCACAGCGCCGCGCTCGCGGAGCGGGCGCTGGCGTTCTCCGACGTCGTGGCCGCGGTCGAAGCCGGGCTGGCGAGTGGGCGCGTGACCAGCGTGCGCGAGCTCGAGGCGCAGCCGATCGTCGTCCCCGGCGGGCCAGCGGACGGTGCGCAGAGCGCGGCCGGCGCGTCGCCGCCGGCCGCGGTCCGCGTCGGCGACGTCGTGCGCGTCCGGCGCAGCGAAGAGATGCACCCGAACGGCGTCGCCAACCTCGACGGACAGTGGGCCGCGATGGGCGGCATCGTGCTCGCCCGGCGGGGCGCGAAGCTGCCCGAGCTGATCGAAGCGGTGCGCGCGACGCTCGACCGCGCGCGCGCGCGCCTGCCGCCCGGCGTGCGCCTGGTCGTGGCGTACGATCGGCTGGAGCTCATCGACCGCGTTGGCGGCACGCTGCTGCACGCGCTTCTGGAAGAGGTCGCGGTGGTGGTGCTGGCGATCCTGATTTTTCTTCTCCACGCGCGCAGCGCGCTGATCCCGCTCTGCACGCTGCCGGTCGTGCTGCTGTCGACGTTCGCGGGGATGTGGCTGCTGGGTGTGCCCGCGACCATCATGAGCCTGGGCGGCATCGGCATCGCGCTCGGCATGGCGGTCGACGCCGACGTCGTCGCGCTCGAGACGTGCCACCGCCGGCTGGAGGCGCTGGGCGCGGGTGTGCCCGAGGGCGAGCGGCGCGCGGCGTTGAGCGCGGCGTCGGGATCGATCGCGCCGGCGCTGCTGACGTCGCTGCTGATCGCGGCGCTCTCGTTCCTGCCGGTGCTGGCCTTCACCGGCGAGACCGGGCGGCTGCTGCGGCCGCTGGCCATCACCAAGACACTGGTCGTCGTGTCGGCGGTGCTGGTGACGCTGACGCTGGCGCCGGCGCTGCGCGACCGGCTGCTGCGCGGGCGCGTGGTCGCGGAGATGGCGAATCCACTCACGCGCACGCTGGTGCGGATCTATCGCCCGTTCGTGCACTTCGCGCTGGCGCGGCCGGCGCTGACGCTGGTGACGGCCCTCCTCGCCGTGGTCTCGTGCTTGCCCGTGCTGTCGCGCCTGGGCGGCGAGTTCGTGCCGCGTGTCGACGAGGGCGACCTGCTGTTCATGCCGACGACGTTGCCGGGCGTCGAGGCCCATCGCGCCGAGACCGATCTCCGCCGCCAGGGGCAGGCGCTCGCGGCGTTCAAGGAGGTGGCGAGCGTGCTCGGCAAGCTCGGGCGCGCGGACACCGCGACCGACCCGGCGCCAGTGTCGATGATCGAGACGACGATTCACCTCGCGCCGCGCGCCGAGTGGCCGATGATTGCCCGCTCGCGCTGGTACAGCGGCTGGGCGCCGCGGCCGGTGCGGCGCGCTCTCTCGCTGCTCTGGCCCGAGGAGAGCCCGCCCACGACGAGCGAGCTCATCGAGATGATGGACCGCGCCACGCGGCTGCCCGGCTGGGCCGGCGCCTGGACCGCGCCGATCCGGGCGCGCATGGACATGATGTCGACCGGGGTGCGCACGCCGGTGGGCATCCGCGTGGTCGCTCCGGACGTCGCGCGGCTGGACGCGCTGGGCGCGCGGCTGCAAGCGCTGGCGGCGAATCTTCCGGGCACGCGCAGCGCGGTGTTCGAGTCGCTGGGCGGCGAGTCGCGGCTGGCGTTCGACCTCGATCCCGGGGCGCTGGCGCGTCGGGGCGTCGACGGCGCGCTGGCGCGCGCGATCGCCGATCACCTGCTGGCGAGGGGCGAGGTCGGCGACCTGCGCCAATCGGGACAGGGCGGCGGGCAGCGGGTGCGCGTGATGCCCGACGAGAACGTGCAGGGGCCGGCCGACGAGATCCGCGACGCAACCGTGCGATCGTCGGATCGGCCGCGCGCCGGAGCTCCTTCGCAGCCGGTCCCGCTGGCGCTGGTCGGTCACGCGCGCTACGTGACCCGTCCCGCGATGATCCGCACCGAGCGCGGCGAGCTCGCTGCCTACGTGTACATCGATCCCGCCGGGGGCGTCGATCCTCAGTCGTACGTCGAGAACGCGAAGCGCGTGCTGGATGGCGAGCTCGCAGCCGGGCGGCTCGCGCTCGCCCCGGGCGAGCGCATCGAATGGGTGGGGCAGTATGAGCTCCTGGCGGCGGGCGCGCGCCGACTGCGCTGGATCGTGCCCGCGGTCGGGATCTCGATGCTGGTGCTGCTGTTCCTGCAGTTCCGCAGCGCGATCGGCGCGCTCATCGTCCTCGCGTCGGTGCCGTTCGCGCTGGTCGGCAGCATCTGGACGCTGTTCTTGCTCGGCTACGCGTTGTCGGCGCCGGTGTGGGTCGGGCTGCTCTCCGTCGTCGGGCTGGCGACGCAGACGGGCGTGGTCATGGTGGTCTACATCGACGCGGCCTTCTATCGACGGGTGCGCGCCGGGCAGCTGCGCAGCCGCGACGACATCATCGCGGCGCACACCGAAGGCACCGTGCAACGTTTGCGCCCGAAGTTGATGACGATCACGACGATGGCGGTCAGCTTGCTCCCGTTGCTGTGGGCCGAAGGCGCCGGCGCGGAGGTCATGCGCCGCGTTGCCGCGCCGATGGTCGGCGGTCTCGCGACGAGCGCGTTCCTGACTCTCGAAGTCTTACCGGTGCTTTACACCATTTGGCGCACCCGGCAATTGCGCCGGGCAACGCGCCTCGGCACCACGATTGATGCGGTGCTTGCCCGCCAGCCTCCCTGGACGGTGTGAGTGGTCAATGCCGCCGGCGGTGTCCGGCGGCACGCGGCGCGGCCTTCTCGAAGGCATTGAAGATCACTATTAGATCGTAGGGAATCTTTCATTTGGTAGACGTTTAGATGAGTGGTGTGATAACCGTAGAGCTGCAGGGGGGTGTACTCGATATGGCTACAGGTCTCACGGATCGGCGCACTGTTCGTTGTCTTCCTTGGCGAGGCGCAGCGGCCAAAACGCTCGCATTCTTGTTTTCGGTCGCCGTTCTTCCTTTGATCGGGTGCCACGCCCCGTCGGAGTCGGGCGACGGGAAGCTCGTCGACATGCAGAGCGCGGTGACCGCACCGATTGCCTTCGTCCAGAGCACCTTCGCCGATCCACAGACCGCTCAAACCGCGCTGACGGTGCCGTTCAATGCCGCGCAAACCGCCGGCAATCTCAACGTGGTCGTCGTTGGGTGGAACGATACCAAGGCCACCATAACCTCCGTTGTCGACAGCAAGGGCAACGTTTATGCGCTGGCGGTCGGTCCGACCAAACGGACGACCCTGCTCACGCAATCGATCTATTACGCGAAGAACATCGCTGGCGGAACGAACGCGGTCACCGTCAATTTCAGCGTCGCCGCCAGCTTTGTCGACGTCCGCACCGCGGAGTACAGCGGCATCGACACGACGAACCCGCTCGACATCGCCATCGGGGCGACCGGCACGAACAACTCCAGCAGCAGCGGCGCGGTCACGACCACCAACGCCAACGATCTGATCGTCGGCGCCAACATGGTGTTCACATCGACGATCGGCGCGGGCACCGGGTTCACCAGCCGGAACATCACCAGCCCCGACGGCGACATTTACGAAGACCGCGTGGTCACGGCGGCCGGAGCGCAGACCGCGACGGCGCCGCTCTCGGGCGCGGGCGCGTGGATCATGCAGCTCGCGGCCTTCAAGGCCGCCGTCATCAGCGGCGACACGCAGGCGCCGACGGCACCGTCGAGCCTGGTGGCGACCGCGGCGTCGATGACCCAGATCAACCTCACGTGGACGGCAGCGACCGACAACACCGGCGTCACCAGCTACCTGGTCGAGCGCTGCGCGGGCGCCGGCTGCTCGAACTTTGCGCAGGTCGGGACGTCGTCGACCACCTCGTTCAGCAGCACCGGCTTGCTGGCCCAGACCAGCTACAGCTATCGCGTGCGCGCCAGCGACGCGGCGAACAACCTCGGCCCGTACTCGAACACCGCGAGCGCGACCACGCTGTCCGACACCCAGGCGCCGACGGCGCCCGCCAACCTGACCGCGACGCCGACCTCCGCGTCGCAGATCAACCTGGCCTGGAGCGTGGCGACCGACAACGTCGGCGTGACGAGCTATCTCATCGAGCGCTGCCAGGGCGCGGGTTGCGCGACCTTCGCGCAGATCGCCACCCTGGCGACGACCTCGTTCAGCGACACCGGCCTCCAGGCGCAGACCAGCTACAGCTACCGCGTCCGCGCCACCGACGCCGCGTCCAATCTGGGGCCGTATTCGAATACGGCGACCGCTGCAACACCGTTCGTCGACACGCAGGCGCCGACCGCGCCCTCGAACCTGACGGCGACCGCGTCGTCGAGCAGCCAGGTCGCGCTGGCGTGGACGGCGGCGACCGACAACGTGGCGGTGACGTCGTATCTCGTCGAGCGCTGCCAGGGAGCGGGTTGCAGCACCTTCACGCAGATCGGCACCACGGCGACGACGGCGTTCAGCAACGCCGGCCTCACGGCGCAGACCAGCTACAGCTATCGCGTCCGCGCCACCGATGCGGCTGCGAACCTGGGTCCGTACTCCGCCACGGCCACCGTGACGACGCCGGCAGCGCCGCCGCCGCCGCCGAACCCGACCTTCGTGCAGAGCGCGTTCGCCGACCCGCAGACGCCGTCGTCGACGGTGCCGGTGACCTTCGCCAAGGCGCAGAACGCGGGCGATCTCAACGTCATCGTCGTGGGCTGGAACGACACCGCGTCGACGGTCACGGCGGTCACCGACAACGCCGGCAACGAGTACACGCTCGCGGTCGGGCCGACGATCCTGACCGGCTTCCTGTCGCAGACGATCTACTACGCCAAGAACATCGCCAGCGCGGCGGCCGGCAACATCGTCACGGTGAAGTTCAGCGGCGCGGCGACGTTCCCGGACGTGCGGATCCTCGAGTACGCGGGCATCGACACCTCGATCGCGGTCGACCGCGTGGCCGCCGCGACCGGCAGCACGTCGGTCAGCGACAGCGGGCCGTTGCAGACCGCCAACGCCAACGATCTGCTCGTCGCCGGCAACATGGTCTACACGGCGTCGGTGGCTCCGGGAACGGGGTTCACCCAGCGCATCGTGACCACACCCGACGGTGATTCGGTCGAGGACCGCGTCGTGTCGGTGGCCGGCTCCTACGATGCGACGGAGTCGCTGTCGAGCTCCGGGCCCTGGGTCATGCAGATGGTCGCCTTCCGCGCGGCCGGCGGGTCGGCGCCCGACACCACGGCGCCGACGGTGACCATCACCAGCCCGGCTTCGGGCGCGACGGTGAGCGGACAGCTGAGCGTGGCGATCGACGCGGTCGACACGGGATCGGGCGTCGCCAGCGTGCAGTTGCTGGTCGACGGGTCGCCGGTCGGTCCGGCCGACACCATCGGTCCCTTCGCGATCACGCTCGACACCACGCAGTTCACCAACGACGTGCACTCCATCGGTGCTTACGCCATCGACTTCGCCAACAACGTCGGCAACGCGACCGCGGTCTCGGTCACTTTCTCGAACAGCATCGGGCAGGGCGGGCAGTGGTCGGGTGTGGTTCAGCTGCCGATCGTGCCGGTCCACGCGGCGCTCATGCACACGGGCGAGGTGCTGATGTGGGACGGCCAGGAGCTGGGCGCGAGCACCGGCGTCTGGAACCCGACCACGCAGGCGTTCACGGCGATCACCGCGCCCGCGAACCTGTTCTGCGCCGGGCCCAACCAGCTGCCCGACGGCCGGATCGCGGTCGTGGGTGGCCACATCGATACTCACATCGGGCTGCCCGATCTGAACATCTTCGACCCGGCGACCAAGAGGTGGACGCTCGGCCCCAACATGCAGAATGGCCGCTGGTATCCGGGCACGATGACCCTGCCGGACGGGCGCATCATCACCGTGGCGGGCGAGACCACCTGCGACGAGTGCGACGCGACGACGCCGGAGATCTACAACCCCGCGACCAACACCTGGTCGGCGCTCAACAACGCGCAGTTCCTGTTCACCTACTACCCGCACATGTACGGGCTGCCCGACGGGCGCCTGCTGGTGGCGAACACCACCGAGACCCCGACCGTGAGCCAGGTCCTGGACGTCAATGCCCAGACCTGGACCGCGATAGGCGGCCCCGCGGTCGACGGCGGCTCGTCGGCGATGTACCTGCCGGGCAAGATCATCAAGACCGGCAAGTCGGTCGATCCGGATGATCCGGTGGTTCCGTCGGTGTCGACGGCGTACGTGCTCGACACGACCCAGCCGTCGCCGACCTGGCGGCAGGTGCAGTCGATGGCGTTCAAGCGCACCTATCACACGCTGACCATGCTGCCGGATGGCAACGTGCTGTGCACCGGCGGCGGCCCGACGACCGCGGCGACCGACACCGGCAACGCGGTGCTGGCGGCGGAGATCTGGTCACCGACCACCGAGACCTGGACCACGGTCGCGGCCGAGGCGAAGCCGCGCCTCTATCACTCGGAAGCGCTGCTCATGCCCGACGCGCGCGTGCTGGTCATGGGCGGCGGGCGGTTCAACGGCATCAACGAGGTGGCGACCAACCAGCTCAATGCCGAGTTCTACTCGCCGCCGTACCTGTTCAAGGGCGCGCGGCCGACGATCACCTCGGCGCCGGCCACGCTGACCTACGGCCAGGCGTTCACGGTGCAAACGCCGGACGCGGCGCGAATTGCGTCGGTCTCGCTCATCCGTTACGGCGCGGTCACCCACTCGATCAACATGGCTCAGGTGTTCTTGCCACTGACATTCAGCGCGGGGAGCGGTTCGTTGACGGTCACTGCGCCCGCCAGCGGCAATCTCGCGCCGCCCGGCTATTACATGCTGTTCGTCGTTGATTCGAACGGAGTGCCGTCGATCGCTGCGACCACGCGGTTCTGATACACTCGCCCCTCGCTCAAGGAGTTCCGATGCGATGGGGCACGGCCGGGCTCGCGTGTATCTTGATCGCTGCGGCCTGCGGCGCCGCGGGTTGTAACGGGAGCGCCGGCGTCCCCTCCGACGGGGGCGACGGCCCCAGCGGCGGCGCGAGCGGAGGCGGCGGCGTCCGTGACCGCTCCGACGCCGGCACGGGCGCAGGTGGCGCCGGTGGCTCAGGCGGCGGAGCGGGAGGCCACCTGGGCGGCTCGGGCGGCTCGGGCGGGATTGCCGGCGGCAGCGGCAGTGGTGGCATCGCCGGTCACAACACGGGTGGGGAAGGCCCGGCCTTGGGCGGCAGGGGCGCCGGCGGAATGACCAGCACCGGCGGAGTGACCGGCACCGGCGGCACGACGTCCGGCGCGGGCGGAACGCCGTCCGGAGTGGGTGGCGGCTCCGGCGGCGCGCCGACGACCGCGGGACCGCTGCGCGTGAGCACGGTCAACCCGCGCTACTTCGCCGATCGCACCGGCAAGATCGTCTATCTCACCGGCTCGCACACGTGGGGAAACTTCCGCGACCGCGGCCTCACCGATCCCCCGGCGCCGTTCGATTTCGCGCAATACCTGAATTTCCTCGTGTCCCACAATCACAACTTCATCCGTCTGTGGGCCTGGGAGCAGCCGCACAGCTGGAACAACAACCTCGACCAGCTCGAGCGCTATTTCATCCCGTTCCCCTGGATGCGCACCGGCCCGGGCACGGCGAATGACGGCAAGCCGCAATTCGATTTCACGAAGTTCGATCAATCGTTCTTCGATCGATTGCGCGGGCGCGTCACCTCGGCCGCGGCGCGCGGGGTCTACGTCTCGGTCATGCTGTTCGACGGCTGGGACGTCGCCAACGCCTGCAATCAAACCGACGGCGGCTTTCCTTACGGGGCCGGCAACAACGTCAACGGCATCTCTGTAGGCGCGGGCGCCACCGCTTGCACCGACGCGCAGACGCTGGCGATCCCCGCGATCACGGCGGTGGAGGAGACGTACGTGAAGAAGGTGATCGACACCGTGAACGATCTCGACAACGTGCTCTACGAGATCGCCAACGAGCCCACCGGCGGGGCGACTACCTGGCAGTACCACATGATCGATCTCGTCAAGCAGTACGAGGCGGGGAAGCCCAATCAGCACCCGGTCGGCATGACCACGCCCGGCGGCGGCGACGATCCGGCGATCCTGGCCAGCCACGCCGACTGGATCTCGCCGGTCGATCCACACATGCTCAGCGACGGCACCAAGGTGGTGCTGAACGACACCGACCACTCGTACTACTGGACGACGCTGGAGTCGAACGGGCCGGGCGCTCAGCGCGCCTGGGCGTGGGAGACGCTGACGCTGGGCGCGTCGCCGCTGTTCATGGATCCCTACCTGGAGGTCTGGCAGGTCCGCAACAGTCCCAGCGGCAACACCCCGGATCCGTCCTGGAACGTCCTGCGTGACGCGCTCGGGAACACGCGGCGCTACGCCGACAAGATCGATCTCGCGCACGACGTGCCGTCGGGAAGCCTGACGTCGACGGGCTACTGCTTGGCCAACCCGGGGACGCAGTATCTGGTATATCAACCGTCGTCGGGAGCGTTCACGGTCACCATGGTCGCCGGCACCTACACCTTCGAGTGGTACAACCCCCAGATGGGCGCGATCGCCCAGACGGGCAGCATGGCCATCGCCGCCGGCAGCGTCTCGTTCACGCCGCCGTTCACGGGTGATGCCGTGTTGCTGCTCTCGCGCTGACCGCGCCCCCGATGGTCGTCGCTCACGTCCTCTCGTCGCTGGCGATCGGAGGTGGGGAGCGCGTCGCGCTGGAGCTGGCGGGCGGGCAGACGAGCGCGAGCCACCGCGTGATCGTGGTCAGCCTGGCGCCGGGCCCCGACGGGCCGCTCGCCGCTGCGTTCGACGAGCGCGGCGTGCCCGTGCGGCGGGTCGCCAAGCGCGGGGGCCTCGACCCGACACTGGCGCTGCGCCTGGCGGCGTTGTTCCGCCGCGAGCGCGTGCGCGTCGTCCATACCCACAACCGGCTGCCGCTGGTCTACGGCGCGGCGGCGGGCCGCCTCGCGGGAGCGGTCGTGATCCACACGCGGCACGGCCCGGGGCGAGGCAACGCCGGGCAGCGGGCGCTCTGGCGCGGCGCCGGGCGGCTGCTGCACGCCTACGTCGCGGTGTCACCCGAGCTGCTCGACCTGGCGAAGGCGCTGCGCGCCTGCGCGCCGGCGAAGCTGCGCGTCATCGAGAACGGTATCGATGTCGATCGTTTCGACACCAGCCCCGAAGCGCGGCGCGCTGCGCGCGATGCGCTGGGCATCCCGCAGGATGCGTTCGTGATCGGCGCGGTGGGACGCCTGTCACCGGAGAAAGAGTTCCCCTGGCTGGTGCGAACGACGGCGCCGATGCTGGGCCCCGGCGTGCGTCTGGTCATCGTTGGCGGCGGCGCGCAGGAAGGGGCGGTGCGCGCCGAGGTGAGCACCCATCGAGTCGAGCCCTTCGTGCTGCTGCCGGGCGCGCGCAACGACGTTCCGCGCTACACCGCGGCGATGGACGTGTTCGCGCTCTCGTCGAGCATGGAGGGCCTGCCGCTGGCGGTGCTCGAGGCGATGGCCGCTGGCTTGCCGGTGGTCGCCACCGCGGTCGGCGGCCTCCCCAATCTCATCGACGAGGGCAACACCGGTTTTCTGGTGCCGCCGGGCGACGAGAACGCGATGCTCGAGCGCCTTCGCGCGCTGCGCGCCGATCCGGCGCTGGCGCGCGCCGTGGGTGAGCGCGGCCGCACGCTCGCGCGCGAGCGCTATTCGCGCGAGCAGATGGTTCGCCGCTACCTCACGCTCTACGCGGAGATGGGCGCAGGTACCTGATACCCGGGGAATCAGGGAAGAAACCTCAGAGCCCGCGTTTTCACGATAAACTTAGACTGAAGGCACATGCGCATGGCGAAAGTGGAAGTCGGCGTGGCGATCACGCTCCTGAGCTTGATGACCTCCGGCGCCGCGCGCGCGGCCGACACCACGATCGCCGCCGGTCAGGAGTACACCTTGCCGGCGTCGCTGGTGCTCGGTGGCGCCGACAACTTCACGGCCGGCGGCATGACGGGTGCGCGCTGCAAGCTGCACGGCGCCGGCTTCGCGATCAGCAGCGCGACCGGGTGGACCGGCTCGCTCATCATCCGCAACTGCGACATCGACGGGTTGGGCGACGCCAGCACCGCCGGGATCCTGGTCGACATCGTCGGCACCGCCACCGTCACGATCCAGGGCTCGACCTTCGCGACCAGCGGGCGCGTCGACGTCAGCGCGGCGGATCAGTCGACGATCACCGTCCAGAACAACACCGTCCAGGCGAACAGCCTGGTGCCGACGGTGACCCTGCAGCCTGTGTCGCAGCCGGCCTTCGCCTTTCAGGGGCCGTCGACGGGGGCCAAGGTGTTCCAGGGCAACGTGCTGCTGAAATCGCGCGCCTCGTTCGCCATCACGGGCGGGTGGTTGGTCGGCGGCGATCAGCCCGGGCAGGGGAACATCCTGGTCGGCCTGCGCGCCGGCTTCGATCTCGCGCGCGTCAGCGACATCCAGGTGCGCGGCAACTACAGCCACACCATGCGCGAGAACGTCGACTGGAACCAGGTCAAGAACCTGTCGATCATCGAGGCCACCAACGTGCTCGTCGAGCACAACGTGTTCTGGGGCCTCAACTGGGCGCTGGAGATCAAGGGCGCCGCCGAGGTTCGTTACAACCTGATCCTGGACAACGTCGAGCGCGGCTGGGCGCTGATCTGGGACGACGTCGGGGCCAAGCTGCACCACAACGTCATGGTCGCGACCCGCGACAACATGTTCGCGCCGGCGGGCGCGGTCGTCGTCGAGACCGGCGCCGACATGACGACGCCGCAGATCCTGGACGTCTACAACAACACCTTCGACGGGGCGGGGAAGTGCATGCTCCCCATCGGGGGCGACGTGGTGTTGCACGGGGCGGTGGTGAGCAGCCTGCGCAGCAACGCCTTCGTCGGCACGCGGGTGGTTTCGAAGGATGGGACGTCGTTCGTGCACGGGCTCGACAACTCGCTGACGCTGCCGTTGCCGACCGGGTTCGGCTACTCCGACTACAACCTGTTCTTCAACCCGGACTCGGCGGTGACAGTCATCTACGGCGCCGGCGTGCAGGGTAAGACCGCGCGGACCGATCCCGGATTCGGCTATCACGACGCGATGCCGGGCGGGGCGGCCAATCAGCAGGTCGATCCGAAGTTCGCCGTGGCGACGCCCCCGCGGACGTTTCCGTTCGCCGAGAGCGACATCCTCGCGCGCACGACCACCGTCTGCCAGGTGCTGGCGTACTACCGCCAGATCTACGCGCCGGGCGCCGGGAGCCCGCTCGTGGGCGCGGGCGATCCCGCCGACGGCGCGGGCAACAACATTGGCGCTGTCGGAGGGGGCGAGGCGACCGATCTGTTCGGGAAGCTGTGCGACCCCACGGACATCGGTCATCCCGACACCAGCCCCGATGTGTCCACCTGCACCGACCCGACGGTCGTGACCGGCATGGGCGGCGCGGGTGGCAACGGCACCGGCGGCAACGGCGTGGGCGGCAACGGCGGCACCGGCGCGGGTGGCACTGGCGCGGGCGGGAAGGGCGTCGACCATGGCTTCGCCTGCGTGTGTACGGTCGACCCCGCGCGGTCGCCGGGGGCGGATCTCGGTGAGCTGGCGGGGCTGGGAGCGATGGCCGCGGTGGTGCTGGCGCGCCGCCGGCGCAAGCCGCGCGTCTGAGCGGGTTGGTCGGGCCTGGCGGCAATGCCGTTGAGACAAACGCCAGGACGCCAGGAGCGCCAATCCGGACCCTATGAGTCCGGATTTTGGCGTCTCCGCGTCCCGGCGCTTCCTATCCGACCGGCCTAGCGGCCGCGGCGCGAGCGCCGGCGGATCACCACGCCGAGGAGCATCGCGAGCGACACCATCGTGGCCGACGTCGCGCCCGTGGGCGTTTGGCCCGCTGAGCAGCCGCAGCCGCCGGCCACGGCGCCTGCCTTTTCGCCCGTCGTGTTGCCGCCGGCGCCCGTGCCGCTGGCGCCGCTGTTGCCAGCCATCTGGCCCTTGGCGCCCGCGCTGCCGTTCTGGCCGGCCGCGCCGTTCTGGCCGGCCGCGCCGGTCGATCCACCCGATCCGCCGGTGCCCGGCACCGACGTCTGCCCGCCGGCGCCGCCCGTACCCGGAGGTGGCGGCGGTAGCGTCACCATGGTCATGTTCATGGTCGTCGCCATCACCACGGCGGAGAGCGCGGTGTTGCCGGCCGCGTCCCAGGCCCGCGCCGAGAAGGCGTGGCTGCCGTTGACGAAGCCGGCGCTGTTGAACGTCGCCGTGTAGGGGCTGGTCGCGCTCTGGGCGACCACGCCGCCGTCGACCAGGAACTGCACCAGCACGACGCCGCTGCCGCCCGCGTTGTCCGCGGCGGTGGCCGAAACCGTGGCCGTCCCGGTCAACGTTGCGCCGGCGCTGGGCGCTGTCAGCGTCACCGTCGGCGGCACGGTCTCGGACGGCGGCGTCCCGAACTTGCCGAATTTATCCTGATCGTGGCCGTTGCTGTCGATGGCGCCGATGTCGGCCTTGCGGCCCTGCGAGTCGTTGTCCTGAGGATCGCCCTTGTCGATGATCGCGCTGCCCGCCTTGGGCGTATAGCGCTCGCGGAAGATCGCCAGCACGCGGGAGATGCCCTGCATTCCCTGCCAGACCGCTCCCTCGTCGATCACGCCCTCGATGGTCCGCTCGACGACCTTGGTGTCATCGACGCTGAGCCGCGTCCCCGCGAAGGGATTGGCGCCGAGCTGACCATTGGCCGCGCCGATCGTCCCCGTGCCGCTGACATCGTGGGCGCCCGCGGGGCTGAAGTCGTAATTCGTCTTGGTCGAGTTGTCCGGCGAGTAGAACGAGTTGTAATCGGCATACAAGTACGACGATGCGCCACCCTGGATGGACGTCACTCCGGGGTTGCTGTTGGCCATGTTGTTCGCGAAGGTGACCAGGTTGTTGCGGAAGCTCAGAACCTGGGACCCCCCCGTCATGGCGAGGAACGGCCCGTCGAACGTCCCCATGGCGGCGCCGCCGCCGTCGAAGGTGTTGTTGTAAACGGTCATTCCGGTCTCGCCCAGGTAGTCCTGAAAGCCGTTGAAGACCTCGTCGTTGCCGCCGGGAACGAACAGGTTGTGATGAATGCTGGTCCCGTTCGCCGCCGTGCGTAACCAGGTGTGACCGTAGCCGAACACGACGTTGTAACGGAACTCGCCGACCAGGTTCTGCAGCGGCCAGGATCCGTCACGAATGAAGTTGTGCTCGATGAGCACGTTGGCGCCCGAGTTGATGAACGAGAAGTTGTAGCCCTGGCTCCACATGCCCGGCGCGTACACGTGATGGCTGTAGTTGCCGCGCACGATGGTGTTCGAGGCGCCCACGTTCAGTACGGTCCGCGGGCCGATGAAGACGTTGCCGGTGGCGTCGGTATCGCCTCCGATGAGCCAGCTCGAGCCGGTGAAGCCGAGCTGGCCGGCGCCGACGCGGTTGCCCTGGAACACCTTCTGGGCGCTGCCGCTGCCGTTGAAGTTGAAGATGAACGGCACCGACGGATTGTCGGGCACGTACGTCATGCGGTTGTTGGCGCGCCATTCGTTGTTGGTGATGGTGGCGGCGCCCGAGCCGACGGTCAGCGTCATGTTGCCGACGTCCTCGAAGGTCGAGCCCTCGATGTCGATGCTGCTGACCGTGCCGGTGAACCCGCTGATGCCGGTCACCAGGCTGTTCTTGATCACCAGCGCGCCGCTGGCCGCGACCGTGTTGCCGTTACCGACGACAATGACGTTGTTCCAGTTGATTGTCCCTTTGGCGGTGGTGGAATTGAGCTGGACCACGGTCTTCGCCGGCGCCGGATCGAACACCACCGTCAACGGCGGACTGTCGACCGTCGCGATGGTCACGCCGTCGGCCGAGAAGAAGCCGCGGATCACGACCTGGTGAGTGCCGGCCGCGATTCCCTTCGCGCTGAACGGGAACAAGTCGATGGGCGAGTCGTTGCCATTGTGGTCGAACGACGTCGTGTTGGTCACCGTCATGCCGCCGGTGAACGTGTCCATCTGTGGCGTGCCGTCGACCAGCACCTGAAACTGCGGCCAACCGCTGGGCGTGCCTCCGCCCGAGCATTGCGCGGCCCGCGGAGCGCTGTAGTCCGGCGGCGGATCCTTGTTGGACACGGTTTGGCCGTTGGGGCACACGATCAGGCCCTTCCATTCGCGGTCGTCGAGAAGATCGGCGTAAACCACCAGCGGCTGGCCTTCGGTGAAGTGCATGCCGGGGTTGGGGCTCTTGAAGCCGGTGCGGTGCGCCTCGGCGGATGAAGAGAGCGCCGTCGATAGAGCCAGGGTGGCGATCGACGACACCGAGAGCGAAAGAGCGCGATTCATTACTACCTCCTGCTGAATGCGTCGATCTGCGCCGTCGCGGCCGGATCAGACCTGCTTGACCCGTGGTACGAGCCTATCGTCTCGCTCGGGCCGATCTTTACACGGAACACGCAAACCCGGACTCACAAAAGTTCGTCGCGGGCCCGCCTCGAGTCGTGGTCGCGATTGGCCGACCGGATGAACGGAGCACAGGTGCCCACATCGAGCACGAGGACTACGAGAACGAGTGCCCACTCTACGAATCGGCGCGAAAAAATCCGTCATTCGAAACGAAGCGCGACCGCAGCGGATAACCAAAACCGCGCTGCAACGGGGTTGGAACTGTTGCACGCTCGATCGGGCGTTGTCGAACTTTTATTGCGCGGGGACCGTGTTTTGCCGCGCGATCTGGCGATTGTTGCGGCGATTTTCGCCGCACGGGCGTGAGACGGACGCGCTGTGCGAGCCACGCACACGCGCGTGATCGCGAAAGCGAAGCGCGACCGAAATCGCGATCGGCTCGGATCGTCGCTTTGATCCGCTGATGACCGCGCGCTGGGCATCGCGAACCGCGATAGCGCGGTCGATCACCGTTCTCGCTAAGGTCGTTCGCGATCGCTGACGTCCCCGAGCGAGGTGTGTGTTCCCGGAGCCGCAAAACAAGGGTCCGGGTTGAATCGCCTTTACGGCATTTTTCCAAGATGGCATGGTGGTGACGTGCGAGATTTCATGCGCATGATGTTTTTCCGAGGGTTTTTCAGTGTCGCGGCTGCTTCCTTCGCGCTCCTCGGTGGATGCTCGGGGACTATCTCGGGCGACCGGGGCAGCGGCGGCGATGGATCCGGCAACAGCGGTGGCGGCGATAGTGGTGGTGGCGGCAACGGCAGCGGTGGAAACGGCAGCGGTGGAAACGGCGGCTCCGGCAGCGGTGGCGCGGGCAACGGCGCTTTCGGCGGCTACGGCGGCGGCGGCGGGATCGTCACCGATCCCGGTCCCACGAAGATCATCTCGCAGCTCGAGGTCGCGCGCATCGCCGGCAACGCGACGGCGTGGGCGATGCAGAAGATGGCGTGCGACAGCGGCATGTCGAAGTTCGTCGGTCCCGACTACGCCGGCCTCGGCTGGCGTGCGGCCGCCGAGACCTACGGCATGTGCTATCAGGTCGCGAAGTTCCTGAACCTCGACGCGACCACGGTCTCGAGCTACGCGAAGAAGACCATCGCCACGATGAAGGTGCTCGCGCGCCATCATTTCTACGGCACGCCGAACCCGACGCAGGAGTTCGTGGCGGTCGGCGACGGAGCGAAGAAGTCGTTCGCGCTGCGCATGCCGCTGGCGTCGGGGACCGCGACCACCTACGTCACGACGCTGGCCGAGCTCAAGCTCACGAGCTCGGGCGCGACGACGGCGCTGCCCGGCTTCTACCCGGTCATCAAGGTCAGCGACGCTTCTGGCGGCGCGGCCAGCTACACGCGCGGCCCCGATTACGCCGTGGCCTATCCGGGCGAGCTCGACTGGACGACGGCGGGCAAACATCCGGCGTCGGGCGCGGCGTTCTACGCGACCGTGGCCAACGGAAGCTTCACCACGGCGAGCGGCGCGACGGTGAGCGGCGGCACGCTGACATTCACCACGGCGCCGGCGGCGGGGCAGGGCATCTTCGTCGAGTACATGGGCCCCGACTACGAGCAGACCGGCAACTACCTGGGCGGCGTCGAGTCGGTCAAGCCCGACAGCGGCTACGCGATGCGCAGCGTGAACGTCGGTCTGGCCGAAGGGTACGACGCGGTCCGCGAGTCGGCCGACTTCACCGGCGACCTCCGGCAAGAGTTTTATACCGTGCTCAACGGTCAGGTGGACTGGTACCAGAGCTACGTCAAGACCAACCCGTACAACGACGGCGAGCTCAGCAACTACTTCGTGCGCGGCCACCTGAGCGGCACGGTCTTCACGGCGTTCGCGACCGACGACGACAACCCGCGCGCCAAGGCCGGCGGCGATCTCAAGCCGCTGGCGCAAACACTGTTGATGAAGACGTTCAACAGCCTGGGCAAGTACGTGCCGGGCGGTTACGGCCCCGAGGGCAGCTACGAGAGCGGCACCAACAGCGACGAGCTGCGGCTCTTCAACATCTGGGCGAACCAGATGGGGACCGATCTCGCCTCGATGCTCGACTGGACCAACAACCTCATCCCCGCGACCATCCACGCCACCAAGCCGGATCTCACGTACTACGACGGCGGCGACTGGAGCACGTTGCCCGCGATCCCGCCGACGACGATGTTGCAGTCGTTCGTCCAGTTCCAGCCCAATCACCGTATGACGCCGTTTGCGCGTCAGTTGCTCGCCGATCTCAGCGCGCCGTCGCCGATCGCCGGAACGACGTCGCCGTACAAGACCGGAGCCGACGCGTTCCCGCTCTCGTACCTCGCGAAGGGGACGGGCGCGCTCTACGCGCGCTCGGAGTGGAGCGCGACCGCGAACTGGGTCAGCCTGGCGACCGGGCCGGTCTTCGAGCCCGGGCACGAGCACTACGACCGCGGGCACTTCACGTTCCAGCGCGGCAAGGACTACCTCATCATGAACACCGGCGGCTACGGCATCACCAACACGCTGCCCTGGCACAACACGCTGGGCTTCGACGACAAGGGCGCCGGCGACCACATCGTCTACCCGCCCGGACAGGGGTTGTGGGCGGACGTTTCGAAGACCGTGGCGCCGAAGTTCCAGGACCACGACGGCTTCGTGTACGGGCAGGAGGACTTCGGCGCGGCCTACGTCGGCACCGACGGGACCACGAACTCCGTCACGCGCGCCGTGCGCACGATGGTGTTCGTCCGCCCCGACATCGTCTTCATCCACGACCAGGCGCAGGTGGCGAACGCCGCGGTGAAGAAGTACTTCAACGTGAACTTCAACACCGCCAGCATCGTGCGCAACGGCGACATCTCGTCGGGCGTCACCGGGTCGAGCCGGGTCTTCATGCGCGGGCTGGTGCCGGCGAATCCATCGCCGACGATCCTGCCGCAGGGAACGATGGCCAACGACTCCTACGGATCGGCGCACCCGTTGCTCGGATCCAACTACCAGGTCATGACCACCGGGCAGACCGTCGACACTTTCCTGCACCTGTTCCAGCTCGCCGACTCCGGCACCGCGACGATGGACGCGTCGACGTACATCAAGACCAGCGATGGCCGCGCCCAGGGCGCCGAGGTCACGATGGGGGCGCGGAAGTGGATCGTGCTCTTCTCGGTGTCAGCACCGCAGCTGACCGGCGGGACGCTCAGCTACACCGTTCCCAACGCCTGCCCGTGCACCCACGTCATCGGCGACCTGCCGGCTTCGACGATGTTCCAGGTCAGTGTCGGGGGAGCGAACCAGACCGCGACGACCGACTCCAGTGGCGTGCTGACGTTCCAGACGGACTCGGGAACGCCGGCGATCCAGATCTCGGCGCAGTAGAGTAGTCAGGAGCACGGCGAGCGTCCGGGAGGGCCCTCTCCGACTGACCCGCCTTCCTTCCGGTTGAGATTGCAGTTTGGACGACCGTTCTGCATCCTTACGCGGGGTCGAGCTTCCCATGCGGGTCCTTGCGGTCACCAAGATCTTTCCCAACGCGGTCGAGCCGCTGTCGGCGCCGTTCAACCGGCAGCAGCTGGCCGCGCTGGGCCGGCGCTGCGACGTCGAGGTCCTGGCGACGATCCCTTGGTTCCCGGGCGCCCGCGCCTTTTCGCGCTGGTCGTCGGCGGGGCGTCTCAGCAGCGTGCCCCGGCACGACTGGATCGACGGGCTGGCGGTCGTTCATCCCCGGGTGCCGTACCTGCCGCGGTTCGGCCATTCGCTGTCGGGCGCGCTCTACGCTGCGTCGGTGCTGCCGGATCTGCTGCGGCGCCGCGGTCAGTTCGACGTGATCCTCGGGACCTGGGCCTATCCGGATGGTGCCGCGGTGGCCGCGCTCGGGCAGCTCCTGCGCATCCCCACGGTGGTCAAGTTGCACGGGTCCGACATGGACGTGCTGGCGCAGCGCCCGTCGCTGCGGCGGCAGATGCAGCTGACGCTTCCCCGCGCGGCGCGCGTGGTGGCCGTGAGCCGCGCGCTGGCCGCGCAGGCGCGCGACCTGGGCGTCGCCCCCGACCGCATCGACGTCATCGGCAACGGCGTCGACAGCGAGCTCTTTCACCCGCGCGATCGTGCCGCCGCGCGCGCCGAGCTCGGTCACGCCGGCGACACGCGCAAATGGATTCTTTACGTCGGTCGGCTCGAAGCCGACAAGGGCGTGGTCGATTTGGCGATCGCGTTCCAGGAGGTCGCGGCCGCGCGCGCCGACGCGGTGCTGGTGCTGATCGGCGACGGCAAGGCGCGCGCCACGGCTGAAGAGATGCTGCGGCCGCTCGGCGACCGCGTGCAGTTCCTGGGCGCGCGCCCGCTGGCCGAGGTCCCGGTGTGGATGGGCGCATGCGACATCCTGACGCTGCCGAGCCACCACGAGGGCACGCCCAACGTGCTGCTCGAGGCGCTCGCCTGCGGCCGCCGCGTGGTGGCCACGCGCGTGGGCGGCATCCCCGACGTGGTCCACCGCGACGAGCTCGGCGCGCTGGTGCTGGCCAGCGACCCCGGTGCGCTGGCGCAGGCCCTGCTGGCGGCGCTGGCGGCCGAGTACGACGGCGCCGCGGTCGCGGCGCTCGGGTCGCGCGGTGGTTGGGACGAGAGCGCCGGCCGCCTGCACGACACGCTCGCGCGCGCGATCGCGCAGGGCAAGGCTGCGCGCGATGGTTCCGCGCACAATGGTTCGGCGCAGCGCGGGATGACCAACGGCGTGTCGGCGGTCCCCGCGGTCTCGACGCCCGTCGCGCCGGCCGTGAACGGGACGGCCCATGGCGCGACGGAAACCGACGGAGACTACCGGCGCCCGGTGCCGCCGCTGCGCATGGCGGCGCCCGCCACGGCGCCCACGCTGCGCACGCGCGTGCGCGTGCTCGCCGCCGAGGCGTTGCCCCGCTCGGTGATCGTGCGGCGCGGATCCGGGACGGAGAAGCGCGTGGCGCTGACGTTCGACGACGGTCCCGATGACATGACCGATGCGTACCTGGACATCCTTGACAAGTTCGGCGCTCGTGCGACGTTCTTCGTCTTGGGTAAAGCTTGCTCCAAATACCAGGACGCCGCCGCGCGCATAGCCGCGCGCGGGCACGAGGTGTCTGGGCACGGTTTCACGCACAAGTCGTTCACCAAGATGGATGCGGGCGCGCTCCGCGACGAGCTCGAACGCACGTCGGCGCTGCTGCCGCGCGCGCCGACGGCGCGCCCGCTGGTGCGCCCGCCTCACGGCGCCACCTCGCTGCGTTCGCTCATGGTCACCGCGCGCGCCGGGTACACCACGGTGCTGTGGTCGCGGGACTCCGACGACTGCCGGACCTCGAACGCCGCCGAGGTCGCGGCGCGCGTCGCGCCCGCGAGCCTGACGCCCGGCGAGATCGTGCTGCTTCACGAAGGGCAGAGCTGGACCCTGGAGGCGCTGCCCGACATCCTCGGCAAGCTGGCGGCCGCTGGGTGGAAGACCGTCTCCGTCGGAGAAATGCTGGGATTGGCATGAAGGCAGGCGAGCGATGTGCGGAATAGCCGGGATGTTCAACTTCGGGAGCACGCCGCGCGACGAGCGCGGCGCGGTCACGGCGATGCGGGACGCGATGACCCACCGCGGACCCGACGACGCCGGTCTGTGGGAGTCGTCGGATCGGCGCGTGGTGCTGGGGCACCGCCGGCTCTCGATCGTCGATCTGTCGGCGGCGGGCCACCAGCCGATGGCCAACGAGGACGAGACGGTCTGGATCACCTTCAACGGTGAGATCTACAACCACGCTGACCTCCGTCCGGATCTGGAAGCCAAGGGTCACCGCTTCCGCTCGCGCACCGACACGGAGGCGATCATCCACCAGTACGAGGTCGACGGGCCCGACTGCCTCAACAAGCTCGACGGGATGTTCTCGCTCGGCATCTGGGACAGCGCGCGCGATCGCCTGATCCTGGCGCGCGATCGTCTGGGCAAGAAGCCCCTCTACTACACGGTCGTGAGCGGCCGCCTGCTGTTCGCGTCCGAGATCAAGGGCCTGCTGGCCCACCCCGACGTCACGCGTGACATCGACGTCGAGGCGCTGAACCTGTATCTGACGTTCACCAACGTCCCGCCGCCGTACACGCTGTTCGCCGGGATCAAGAAGGTGCCGGGCGGCCACTTCCTGCTGTGCGATCGCTTCGGCAACATTCGCCTCGAGCGCTACTGGTCGCCGATCCCCGAGCAGCCCTGGCCAACGCACGTCGACGAGCGCGAGGCGATCGCCCAGGTGCGCAAGCTGCTGGGCGAGGCGGTGAAGAAGCGCATGATGGCCGACGTCCCGGTCGGCGCGTTTCTCTCGGGCGGCGTCGACTCCAGCGCCAACGTCGCGCTCATGAGCGCGCTCGTCGACCGGCCGCTGCAGACGTACTCGGTCGGGTTCACCGGTACCGATGATTCGCCCGACTTTCAGGACCTGCCGTTCGCGCGCCTGGTCGCGAAGAAGTTCAACTGCGATCACCACGAGATTCACGTCACCGCCAACGAGTGCCGCGAGTTCATGCCGGAGCTGGTCTACCAGCAGGACGAGCCGCTCGGCGATCCGGCGTGCCTGCCGATGCACTTCCTGTCGCGCGCCGCGCGCAAGGACGGCAACATCGTGATCCTGGTCGGGGAGGGGAGCGACGAGGTCTTCGGCGGCTACACCGACATGGTGCGCATGCTCAACCGCGCGTCGCCGCGATGGGAGCGCTTGCGGCGGCTGCCCTGGCTGGTGCGCGCCGGGTTGCACGAGGCGAGCCGCCTCATGAACGCGCCCGCGGGGCGCACCGACGTGCTGCGCCGCGCGCGCGACGGCCAGGCGCTGTACTGGGGACTGGACGTCGTGTTCTGGGACAACGAGAAGGAGCAGCTCTACACGCCGGAGCTGCGCCGCCGCCTGGGCGAGGATCAGCGCTCGCAGGCCGGAACGATGGTCGACAACATCTACGCCGATCTGAAGTCGCGCCAGCCCAACGCCGATCTGCTGCAGCAGATGTCGGTGCTGGAGCTGAGCAACCGCCTTCCAGAGCTGCTGCTCATGCGCGTCGACAAGATGTCGATGGCGCACTCGATCGAGGCGCGCGCGCCGTTCCTCGACCACACGCTGGTCTCGTACGGGCTCTCGTTGCCGAGCCAGCTCAAGATCAACGGCAAGCTGACCAAGCGCGTGCTCAAGGAGTCGCTGCGCGGCGTGCTGCCCGACGAGGTGCTCGACCGCCCCAAGCAGGGCTTCCGCGTGCCCATGCCCGACTGGCTGCGCGGGCCGCTCGCCAGCTGGGCCAAGCACCAGATCTTCGAGAGCCCGCTCGCCACGCGCGGCTTCTTCAACCGCGACTACATCGACAACCTCTGGAACCGCCACCTGACCGGTGTCCAGGACCAGAGCTTCGACCTGTGGTGCCTGGTGAACCTGGGCGCCTGGTACGACCGGTGGATCGAGGGGCGGAAGGCCGCGTGACCGCCTGATGAGCGCCTCCCGCGTCCTTTATGTGATCGACAGCCTGGGGCTCTCCGGCAAGAGCAAGGCGATGGTCGATCTCATCGCGGGCCTGGATCCGGCGCGATACGCGGCTGACGTCGTGTACTTCAAACCCGAGGCCAGCGTGCTCGAGGGGCGGCTGCGCAGCCTGGGCGTCGAGCCGCGCGAAGTTCCGTGCCCCGAGGGGCTGAACGCTCGGATCGTGGCCCGCCTGGGCGCGGTGGTGCGGCGGCTGCGCCCGGCGGTCATCCACTGTTACAATCCACGCGCGATGTTGTATGGCGGACTGACGGCGCGCCTCTTCGGCGTTCCGGGCGCGGTGGGCACGCTGAGCGCGTTCGCCTGCACGACGCCCGACGACGACTTCACGTACCTGCCGCAGGAGTTGCTGTCGTCGTCGTGGCGCAACCGGCTGCGCACGCGCGCCGCGTGCGCGCTCATGGGCTCAGTGGTCGCGGTGGCGCCCAAGCTGGGGCAGCGGTTCTGCCGCTACAACGGCGTCAAGCCGTCGCGCATGCGCGTGATCCCCTACGGTGTCGATCTCGATCGCTTCGATCGGGTCACGTTCGATGCGGTCGCGGCGTTCCGCGCGCGCTGGCAAGTGCCGGCGGGCGCGGTGGTGGTCGGCAGCGTGGCGCGCCTCATCGACGTCAAGGACTACGACACGCAGCTGCGCGCCTTCGCGCTGGCGGCGGCGCGCGTGCCCGAGCTCTTCATGCTGGTCGTCGGCGACGGCCCCCTGCGCGCGTCGCTCGAGGAGCTGGCCCGCACCCTGGGCATCGCCGAGCGCGTGCGGTTCACGGGGCACTCCAACGAGGTGCCCGTGGCGCTGCGGTCGCTCGACATCTTCGTGCAGGCGTCGAAGTTCGAATCGTACGGGGTCGCGCTGCTGGAGGCAAAAGCCTCCGGCGCCGCGGTCGTCGCCACGCGGGTCAACGAGGTCCCGGAGATCCTGGGCGAGGGGACCCTCGGCCGCATGGTGCCGGTCGGTAACCCCGCGATCATGGCCGACGTCCTCGTCGAGCTCGGGACCGACCCCGCCGCGCGCCAGGCCCTGGGGGCGCGGGCCGCCCAGGAGGCCCGCACGCGCCATAGCTTGAAGGGCTTCGTGAATTCCTACGAGCAGCTTTATGATGAGCTGCGCGGTCTGGTCACCGGGAATCTCCGGGCGGGGCTTGCGTATTGATACAGCGGTAGCAAATCCCCCTTAAACGAGCGCCACCAACAGCGGAGCAAGGATCATGTCAGCAATTTGCGGGATCGTAGGCGAAAGCGCGACGGGTGGTCGCGGCCGTCGAGACGTGTCGATCATGCTGGAGGTGCTGCGGCCGCGCGGGCCGGAGACCGCCATCATCCACGAGCAGTCCGACGGCGGCCGGCCGCTGGCGTTCGGAATGAGGCAAGTCGGGAAGGGGGGCGGCCAGCCGGTGATTGCGCGCGGCGACGACCCCGCCAACTTCCTGATCTACGACGGGACGATCTTCAACGCCGCGGAGCTGCGCGGCTACCTCAAGGGCGCGGGCCGCAATCTGCGCGGCGACACCGACGGTGAGCTCCTGCTGCATCTCTTCGAGATGGAGGGCGCCAAGGGTTTCCGCCGCGTCGACGGGCAGTTCGGCCTTGCGATCTGGGAAGGGCGCCGGCAGACGCTGACGCTGGCGCGCGACAACCTGGGCGTGCGCGCGCTCTACTACCGTGCCACGCCGGGCGGCGTCATCTTCGCGTCGGAGATCAAGGCGTTGCTCGCGGTGCCCGACGTCGCCGCGGAGATCGACGAGGTCGGCGTCTCGCACTACCTGACGTTCCTGACGGTGCCCGGTCCGCGCACGCTGTTCCGCGGGATCAGCAAGCTGGCGGCGGGCTCGACGGCGACGTTCGGGGCCAACGGGCAGCCCGACGTGCAGCCGTACTGGGACCTGCTCTGGGATCCGGTGCCCGAGGTCGACGACGAGAGCTTCTACGTCAACCGCGTGCGCCAGCTTCATGACGCGTCGGTGACCCGCCGCATGATGGAGGGGCCGGTCGCGGCGCTGGTCAGCGGCGGCAACGATTCGAGCGCGAACGCGTCGATCATGGCGCGGAAGATCCGCGAGGCGGGCGGCGATCCGAAGGCGACGCTGCACACCTTCACGGTCGGCCTCAAGGAGCTCGAGGGCAACCCGAAGTACAACGACCTCGTCTACGCGAAGCAGGTCGCCGACTACATCGGTTCGACCCACCACGAGAAGCTGGTGAGCGCTGACGAGTTCGTCGAGACGATCCCGACGACGATCGAGGCGTTCGACGATCTGGTGTCGGAGCCGTCGTCGATCTTCCTGCACCACGCGCTGAAGATGGCGAAGGACCAGGGACTGGGGATGGTGGTGCTGGGCGAGGCCAACGACGAGCTGTCGTGCGGCCACGGCGAGATGATCCATATCCGTGAGGGCTACTACCGCAAGTGGCTGCCGTTCTCGAAGCTGCCGAAGCCGCTGCTCAAGCTGGCGGCGGCGGCGGCGCCCAGGCTGTCGCCCAAGCGGACCGACATCTTGCGCCGCGCGGCCGCGGGCGACGAGTACTTCTGGAACTATGAGATCGCCTGGCCCGAGTCGGAGAAGGGGACGATCCTGTCGCCGGATGCGCTGCGCGCCACCATGGACGTGAGCGTGGGCGCGGTCGTGCGGCGCGACGTGCAGCGGCTGCGGCAGAGCGCGCACGGCTCGCGCGACTATCTCAATCACATCATCTACCGGATGATGCAGGACTACTACTTCGGCAACCTCATGCTGGGCAAGCTGGACGTGCTGGCGGGGCAGCTGGGCCTCGACGCTCGGTGCCCGTACGCCGAGGCGGAGTACGCGCACTTCGTCTACAACATTCCGGCGAAGTTCAAGCAGCGCAACGGAACGGTGAAGTACTTCTTCAAGAAAGCGATCAGCGGGATCCTGCCCGACTCGATCATCTACCGTCCGAAGCAGGGCTTCCGCGCGCCGGTCGTGGAGCTGTTCGCGGGCAAGCTCGGCGACTGGGGCGAGGACATGCTGCTCAACGGTGGCCTCACCAAGCTGGGCTTCCTGCAGCGCGCGCCGCTCGCGGAGCTGCTGCGCGACCACCGCACGGGCGTGCCCGATCACAGCACGCGGCTCTGGACGGTGCTCATGCTGAACCTGTGGCACAAGCGCTGGATCGAGTCGGCGAGAACGGCTAAGCCCGCCGCCGCGCGTCCGATCGAAGTGTCGTCGGCGCCCTCGTAGTGTCGGCGCCGCACGTTGGCTCCTAGCTCGGGCGACCGTTGGGGCAGACGGCCTGGGCGAAGGTTCGCAAGTCACTCGCTTTTCGGCGGGGGCGGGTATTGCCTCCGCGGGGACGCGCCCTGACGCCGCCGCCGCGAGGCTGACTCTCGAAGACTGAATCTGCCCATGCGGGGCGCTGACTCGACCTTGGGAGGAAAACCAGCGGCGGCACGGGGGCGCTTCGCTTCGGGCTGGCAACCTGCCTGCGGACAGGCAGGTGCGCCCTCAGAGACCCCGCGGAGACAACACCCGCCCCCGCCTACGCTCTGTTCCAACCCTTCGAATCAGGCTGGCCCAACTAGAACCGGATCCAGATCCGCTTTGTGCAAACCGGGTTGAGGGGAAGAAGAGATGGGCTTCTCGTTTAGTTGAAGAGAGAGAGAAACCGCCGCGGCGCGCCTTGTCAGCAAAAGGCGATCGGAGTACCTGTTGAGAATGCCGAAGGTGAGCATCGGAATGCCGGTTTACAACGGCGACCGCTACCTCGGGTCGGCGATTGAATCGTTGCTCTCGCAGACCTTCACCGACTTCTCACTCGTCGTCGTGGACAACGCCTCGACCGACGGCACCGAGGTGATTGGCCGCGACTTCGCCGCACGTGACCGGCGCGTGCGCTACCACCGCAACCCCGAGAACATCGGCGGTGGACCCAACTTCAACCGCGCGTTCGACATGGCCAACGACGCCCCGTACTTCAAGTGGGCGGCGCACGACGACCTGCACGCGCCCGACTTCCTCGCCGAGTGCGTCGCCGTGCTCGATCGCCGCTCCGACGTCGTGCTCTGTCACTGCGAGACCGAGCACATCGACGAGAACGGCAAGGTCTTCGAGTTCCACGATCCCGAGCTGCCCGCCGCCGGCGACGAGCGCCCGTCGGCGCGCTTCCGAAACTTGGTGATGAGCCGGAACTTCTGCATCGACATGTTCGGCGTCATCCGCCGCGCCGCGCTCGCCAAGACCCCGCGCATCGCCACCTACGTCGGCGCCGACCGGCCGATGCTCGCCGAGCTCGGCCTGCTCGGGCGCTTCTATCGCGTGCCGCGCGCGCTGTTCCAGAACCGCGACCACCCGGGCCGGTCGATCAAGGGCGCGCCGCTGCAGCTGCGCGGCGGGTGGTACTCGTCGAAGCTGATCGGCCAGGTGGCGCTGCTCAACTGGCGCCACTTGCGCGAGTACGCCGCCGCGATCGAACGCACGCCGCTGGCGCCGCGCGAGCGCGTCGCTTGCTACGCCGCGCTCGCCGAGTGGGCGGTCCTCGACTGGGAGCGGCTGGTCGAGGATCTGCGCATCGGCTTCGATTTCATGCGCAAGAAGTACGGCCTCGGCGGCGAGGTGGCGGCCCGCGCCACTGCCGAGCGGCCTCCGGCGTCGGGCCTCTGACTTCGGCGAGAAAGCGACGCCCGAGGTCCAGTGCCGGGACCTATCCGGCGGCCGGCGGCGTGGGTGCGCGCGCGCTGTCGTTGGCCGGCGCGGGTGAAGCGTGGGCGCTCGTGCCGTTGGGGCGCTCGAGCCAGCCCTCGCGCCAGTACGAGTAGATCGCGCGCGGGCAGAACAGGCGGCGGTCGCTGTATCGCGACTGGCAGTAGACGTCGTCGAGGATCACCGCCTCGTTCTTGAACTTGAAGATCTTGCCGGTCTTCTCGTCGACGATCTTGCTCACGCGCGAGCGCACCTTGTAGGTGCCGCCGCAGAACGGCACGAGCTCGGCGTCGAAGCGCATGCCGCGGTTGCGGAAGTTGTGGTCGACCGTCGCGAGGATCTCCTTGTACGGCTTGATGCGGACCAGCTCGCCCGGCTGCAGGTCCAGCTTCGACGTCGGCGTCTTCTCGCCCGGCGGGACGGTGCCGCGCCGCCGCGGGAACGGGGTGCCGCGCCGCTGCTTCTGGATCCAGTCGTAGGCCGACATGAGCGCCCCCGAGACCGGCGGCCACGGCGTGGTCCGCCGGATCAGCTCCGCCGCGAACGCGTACGCGAAGCCGCCGGCCATGCGCCGGAGGCCGACGTTGCCCGAGAGGTAGTCCTCGACGTACTGGCGCACGTCCCACCAGTGCAGCTCGGCGCTGGCGCTGGTCGCTTGCGTCGCCTGGCAGACGTACGTGATCCCGGACCCGTCGGTCGGCCGCTCGCCGATCGTGCCCGCCTTGACGTCGTCCTCGGTGCAGCCGACGTCGCGGTCGGGCGTCTTCGCGCGCCCGTTCTCGGGCAGCGGCGCGCCGTCGGGACCGGCAACCGGCTTCAGCCACGCCATCTTCCAGAAGATCAAGCAGCCGGCGCCGCATCCCTCGTAGTCGCGTCCCGCGCAGCGCGAGCCTTCCAGGTGAACCGCGTCGACGAGGCGCCGCCCGCCGGTTCCCGACGTGGTGTCGCAGGTCTTGTGCGCCGAGCTGACGACCCGCAGGCGGCGGCCGCAGTAGTCGAACATCTCCGGCATGAACGGCATCTTGTCGAGCTGACCACGCCGATCGAGCGTCCGCAGGATCTCCTCCTTGCTGCGGATCTCGACCCAGTCGCCAGCGCGCAGCTTCGGCTGAAGCATCATCGGGCGTTCTCCAACAGGCGGGTCGATAGGCTCATGGTCTCTCGTCCTCTCTTCGCGGGAAACGTATCAGAACCCGGGTATTCCTGGCCAGTGACGGTCGGTATGCGTTGCAATACCAGGAAAGGTCGAGCCGCGAGCGGTCGTGATATAGATGACGTTCGAATGGGGTACGAAGTTCGTTGGGTCGACGCCGTCGCGGTCCGAGACGAGCTGCTGGCGGTCGGGCAACGGAACCTGGCGCTTTCGATCGGCGCGCGGCCGTGGTTCGACTGGCTCTATCTCGACAACCCGGCGGGGCGGGGCGGGCTCGTCGTGCTGGAGTCCACGTTTCCCGGCGAGCCCCGGCGCGCGGTCGGCGTCGCCGGATGCGCGGCGCGCGAGTTCGCGTGGCGCGGGCGCGTCTTGCGGGGCGCGACGCTGGGCAGCCCGGTCATCGATCGCGAGCACCGGACGCCGGCGACGATCGACCTGCTGTCGCGCGCGCTGCGTGACGAATCGCTCGCGCGGTTCGAGCTGATTCACACCGTCGCCGACGAGCCGGACGCGCAGTCGCTGCTGGATCACGGACACCGCAAGCTCGGCGACACGCGGCGCTTCTTGCTGACGCTGAGGCATGCCTCGCTGCTGAAGACGCGCCTCGGTGAGCACGCAGGCGCGGCCGCGGGTGCGGGCCTGGATCTCGCGCGCGGCGTCTTGCTGGCCAAGGGCGCGACGCGCGCCGCGTTCGAGTACCACCTGCAGTGGTCGGACGACGTCGACGAGCGCTTCGACAATCTCTGGCGCGAGGCCGGCGGCGACCACTCGCTGGCCGGCGTTCGCGACGCGGCGTTCCTGCGCTGGCGGTTCGCGCGGCGCCCCGAGGGCCGGGTCGAGTTCGCGATCCTGGTGAACCGGCGCACGGAGGCGGCCGCCGGTTATCTCGCGGTGTCGCGCGTGGAGACCGCGGTCCAGGTCCGCGACATCTTCGCCCACCGCGGGGCGTTCGAACCGATGCTCTGGCTGGTCACGGCGTCGCTGGCGCGGCAGGAGATGGAGTCGCTGTCGTTGCAGCTTTATGGCGCGCCGCCGCTGGTCACCGCGCTGCACGCGCTCGGTTTCCGCGAGCGCCGCGAACACCGCCTGGTCGTCGGCGAGGCGGCCGGTCCGCTGCTGGGCGCGACGCCGGAGATCGTCGACGTCGACCGCTGGTATTTGACCGACGCCGACGACGGGGCGTAGGCCTTCGGCAGGGCTCGGGCCTCTTGTTCACTTGAGCGCGAGGACGCCAGGAACGCCAAGTCCGGACTCAAATAATCCGGATCCTGGCGTTCCCCGCGTCCTGGCGCTTTCCTATCTGACCGGCGCGGTCAGCACCAGCAGCCAGTCGCTGGCGCCGTCGGCGTGCGCGCCCGCGGGTGGCGTGAAGGCGCGCGGGCCGGTGTTGGCGAACGGCGAATCCGGCACCGCGGAGTACGCGGCGGTCGTCGGATCGAACCACTGCGCGTGCGCCCGCCCCCTCATCCCTGACAGGTCGACGGTGATCGACCCGTTGTGGCGGGGCGGCACATAGGCGAGCAGCAAGCTGCCGTCGGCCGTGATCGCCGCCGCGACGTAGTCGTCGTTCCAGGCGTCCTTGCTCGGGCGGTCGAACGTGCCGAGCCCGTCGGTGATCAGCGTCGTCGCGCCACCCAGCCCCGAGGGACGCAACGTGTGCCAGGGAATCGACTGCATGAATGTGTTGAGGCGCCCGAGGTCGCGCGTGTTTTGCGTGTCGAGGTGCTGCTTCCAGCCAGACTTGAACGGCCAGACGCGACCGTTGCCGGCGACGTAGCCGCCGATGGTCGACAGCCAGCCCCACCACTCGTAGCGCCGCACCGGCTGCGTCGCGAACTGCCGCGCGAGGTTGTTGCCGTCGGGCCCCTCTTCGTCGTAGGGCTCCTCGAGCAGGAACGCAGGCATCGACGCCTGCTGGCCGTAGGCGCGGCGGCTGGCGCCGATCACGTTGCTCCAGGAGTAGGCGCTGTTCAGGGTCATCGCGGAGCCGAACGGCTTCTGCTCGCCGCCGGTCATGTCGCCCGACCACTCGGCGCTGAAGTGAATCGGCGGCGGTCCCGCCGCGCTCTCGATGCCGGCGAGCAGGCCGCTCTCGGCCGCCGTCTGTCGCGGGCCGAACGTGCCTTTGTCGCCGCCGAGCATCCAGACGATGTTGGGGTGATGCCGATAGCGAGCCGCGACGAACGCGCCATAGGCTTCCATCCGCGCGCCGCCGTTGGCCGTGATCTCCTCCATCCATCCTTGCTCCTGGTCGATGCCGACGTACGCGGGGAAGAGCAGGACCAGCAGCCCGCGCGCTTCGCACGCGGCGAGCAAGCGATCGACGAACGTCCAGTAGGTCTCGTTCCAGGTGGTGAAGTCGGGCGCCTCGGTGGCCAGCCGGTGGTAGTCGAGCGCGCCGCTCCACGCGGCGCCGTCGAGGCGCTTGAGGAACGGCAGATCGTCGTGGCCGTCGCGCGGCGGATGGTCGGTCTGCTCGTGCCCCGACGGGACCATCAGCTCGATCGCGTCGAAGCCGTGCGCCAGCGTGTCGTCGAGGAACAGCTCGGCGTCGGCGGCAGGAACCGCGATCAGGCCCCACGCGGTGCGGCCCATGATGGGGAAGGGGACGTCGTGCTGGTCGACGAGATAGCGCCGGTTCGCGCTGGCTTTCAGCGGAAACTTCGCCTTTCGCGCGGCGAGCTCCGGCCGCGCGCCCTGCGTGGCGGCCTCGACGGGGTCGCCGCCGATCGGCTCACTCGCGCCCGACCGGACGCGACACGCCGGAGCGCACGCGAGCGCGCACAGCGCCAAGATGGGGGCACGACGAGGACGAGCCGAGTCGGACATTGATCGCCAAATACCTATATCCCGACGCAACGGACGCGATCGGTTTGCAAAACAAAGTAATAATCCGACGAGCTCCGCTCTCGCAATGCCTGCCCTCTCCCCGACCCTGGGTCAGGGAGAGGGGTCCGGCCGCACCGGGGCGGGCGCCGCCGACGTGTCCTGGCTCATCGCTGCGCCGCCGGAGAGCATCTCGTTGATCACGAAGCGCGACTTGCCGGCCGGCGTCTTGCTGACGGCGTCGACGTACTCGATCACGATCTCGGCGTCCTGGCCCAGGTACTTGTGGAAGATGTCGTGCACCTTGGGCTCCTGCGCCGCGGCGTCGTAGCCGCGCCCGCGCACGATGCGCACGATCGCGTGCCCGGCGCGGCGCTGGACCACCTGATACGCCTCGACCGCGTCGATCAGGCGGAACGCGTGAGCGCAGAGCGCGCCCGTGATTGGCGCGCCCGCCGTGGTGAAGAGCACGTCGTTGACGCGTCCGTCGAGGCGCAGGATGCGCCCCAGGCTGCGGCCACACTCGCACCCGGGACCGGCGATCACGCCGGCGTCGCCATTGCGGTAGCGGATGAACGGCATCGCGCGGTTGTCGAGATCGGTGATCAGGAACGCGCCCTCGCCCTCGCGCGCCGGGCCGTTCGCGGTCTCGACCTCGATCACCGAGTGCTCGTCGCAGGTGTGAAAGACGCCGGCCGTCGAATCGGGGCAGGAGTAGCCCAGCGACTGCACCTCGCCGCAGCCGTAGTAGGGCAGGACCTTGGCGCCGAGCACGCGCGTGATGGTGTCGGCCCACTGCGCCGGGATGAGCTCGGCGGTCGGGAACACCGCCTTCATGCGCAGCGACAGCCCCTCGGTTTCGACGAAGTGGGCGAGCTGGTAGCAGGCCGACGCGTAGCCGACGATGAAGCGCGCGTCGGCCTTTTCGATCGCCTCGACGTAGGCGGCGACGTTGTGCGGGCCGAGCTCGAACGCCGACAGGAACGTCTTGCCGGCGAACCAGTTCTTCACGCGGTTGAAGCGGCGCCCGCCGTAGCCCATCGAGCCGCCGAAGAGCTGCACCCAGGGTTTGTCCAGCGTCAGGCCACCCCAGCCGAATCCGCGCCAGTAAGACGCGCGCTGCCAGGTGGTGCCCTCGCGGTCGCGCGCGACGCGCATCGGTACGCCGGTGGTGCCCCCGGTGCTGCCGGTCTCGAGCCCGCTCTCCGGGATGTCGGTGGCGCGCAGCTCGTTCGCGCGCTGGCGCAGGATGTCCTTGGTGATCACCGGCAGCTTCGGCAGGTCGTCGAGCCCGCGGATGTCGGCGGGCGTGACGCCGCGTTCGTCCATGAGCGCGCGGTAACCGGGGATGGTCGCGTGGGCGTGCGCGACGATCGAGCGCAGCTTCTGATCGCGCATCTGGTCGATGCGCGCGCGCGGCCAGCGTTCGCTGGCTGCCAGCAGCGCCAGCCCGTCCTTGAGGTCGAACTTCGCCACACGGGCGCGCAGGTCCCAGTGCAGGTCGTACACGCGCCCGCGCAGGCCCCCGGCCAGCGGTTGCAGCACGCTCCGAAGCAGGCTCTGCGCCGTCGTCATCCCGCCCCCAACATATCAGAGGACCCCGCCGAAGAGCGGTGGCGTGCCCGGCCCCCAGGCGAACGTGCCCGCGACCGTGAGCATCACCGACTGCCACGCCAGCGATTGCGTCGTCGTCCCGTTTCCGCGCTGGGTCAGCGCCGTGTAGGTCAGCGCGCCCGAGAACGGCAACCGGGGCGAGCGCAGGAACAGCGACCCGCCGCCCTGGAACTGATCGTACGAGCGCGCCAGGCTGCCGCCCTCGGTCGCCTGGCGCGCGTAGAGGTAGCTGCCGAAGGCGCCGACGTAGACGATCTCGCTCCGCGCGAGCGGCATCGCCACGCGCGCGAGCACCTGGTCGGTGACCGTCGCCTGGCCGATGAGCAGATTCGGCGCCGGCGCCTGCGAGGCCGTGAATGACATGTACCAGGGCAGGCGCGCGTAGTTGACGGCCAGCAGGCCCGCCGGCGACAGCACCGCGGGGCCGTCGATCTTGAAGATGATCGCCGGGCCCGCCTGCACCTGCGTCGACCAGGCCGGCGACAGCTCGTGTCCCCAGCCGGCGAGGAGCTGGCCGAAGAAGACGTGTCCGGTCGTGAAGGGATCCGGCGGCCCGGGGTTGGCCGCCGTGACCGGCGGCGCGTCCGCGATCGAATCGCTCATGATCGCGGTCAGCGAATAGACCTCGCGCCCCTGCGCGCGATGGCCGTAGAGCACGCCGGTGATGACCGAGGTGGTGGGGACGCCCAGGACCTGCGTCGTCTTTGGGCCGCCGGGCATGGTCGACGTTGTCTGGACGCCGTCGTCCAGGAAATGGATGCGCGCGAACGACAGCGTCTCGCCGAAGGTGGTCCGCGGTGTCGCCGCATAGGCCATGTCCTCGGTCGCGGCCAGCGAGTAGTACGGCCGCCCGTTGGCGACAGCGCCCTGGGGGAGCACCGTCCCGGGGTCGGGGATGGCGGTGACGCTGGAGGTGTGCGTCAGCTCGCCATTCGCGAACAGACGCAGCGTGACTCGACCGCTCAGGTTCAGGGACGACGTCGCCGCCAGCGACTGTGAGATCGTGTCGAGGCCGGTCTCCCGTGCGTACCGGGTCAGCATGATCCGATAGCCGAGCGAATACTCGGAGAGCCGCGCCTGATAGCGCGCGCGTCCGATGGCGCTCACCTGAACGAAGCCGTCGGCGAAGTGGTCGTTCCCCGCGTTGGGGTCGGCGGCCGGGGTGATGTTGTCGGTGGCACCGGCGCCGACAACCGGCGACAGCTCATAGATCAGGTGGGCGTGCGCCGGCCGCGTTCCGAAGGCGAACACGGCCAGCAACCCCGCGACCCGGAGGCGCATCGTGCGGCGCTCGCGGCTAGATGCGCCGCAGGTTGGTGTCGATCAAGTGACGATCCTGCAAGCCCTTGATGGTCTTCAGGCGGTAGTATCGTGGTCCCATCCATTCGTCCTTGCTCAGGTGGTGCTTGGTGTACGCGGCGTAGAGCTCTTCGACGCCCTTGCGCAACGTCCACGTCGGCGAATACCCGGGCAACTTGGTCTCGATCTTGGTGAAGTCAACACGGTAGTCGCGCGTGTCGGCCGACGCGCCGGGCGCGAACGTGACCTCGGAGCCGGGGACCACGGCGGCAACGGTCTCGGCGACCTCGCGGATGCGGAAGTTCTCGGCCTTGCGGCCGACGTTGAACGCCTGGTTGTGGATGGTGTCCTTGGGCGCGGCCAGGCAGCAGACGAACGCGTGGATGATGTCGCCGATGTGGACCAGCGGGCGCCACGGCGAGCCGTCGCTCTGCAGCAGGACCTTGCCGGTGGTGACGGCGTAGCCGACCAGGTTGTTGACCACGATGTCGGCGCGCAGCCGGCGCGAGACGCCGTAGGCGGTCGCGTTACGCAGGTAGACCGGCGTGAAGCTGTCGTCGGCCAGCCCCGACACCTCTTGCTCGACGCGCACCTTGGACTCGCCGTAGGCGGTCACCGGGTGAAACGCCGCGGTCTCGTCGAGGAAACCGTCGCCGCCCGCGCCGTACAGGCTGCACGACGACGAGAACAGGAAGCGCTTCACGCCGGCTTCCTTCGCGGCGCGCGCCAGCTTCACCGAAGCGTGAAGATTGATGTCGTAGGTCAGCTCCTTGTTGAGATCGCCGAGCGGGTCGTTGGAGAGCGCGCCCAGGTGGACGACCGCGTCGACGCCGCGGCAGTGCGCCACGGTCACGTCGCGCAGGTCGACCTTGAGATCCTCCGTCGGATCCGGCGGGCTCTGGAAGTCGCACTCGTCGTAGTACCCGGTGTCGAGGCCGATGACCTCATGTCCGGCGGCGCGCAGAGCGGGGACCATCTCGACACCGATGTAACCCCGGTGTCCCGTGACCAATACCTTCATCGTTTCTCTTCCTCTCGTGGAAAACTGTTGGAGGTTCGGAACCCTCCCAGGGTTCCGAGGTAGGCGGAGGTTCGGAACCCTTCCGAGGGTTCCGAGCTAGATGCAACGGACGCCGCCGCCGATTATTTCACGGCGTTGCCGTTGACGTCGAAATGCTCGTACTGCTCGAGGCGCAGAGCGTCGGCCAGGCGGCCGGGCGGCAGGTCGACGTCGTCGTACGTGATGACCTCGTCCTTGGCGATGTCGCGCTTGAGCTTGCAGCCCTCGACCAGCCCCTCGGGCAGATAGCGCGTGGAGCGCATCTCCGGGCTGTTCACCGCCTCGCCGTAGGTCATGTAGTTACCGTACTCGTCCAGCACCTCGCCCGCCTTCAGCGGCTTCTTCGCGCACGCGCACACCTCGACGAGCGGGCCGGCCAGCGGCACGTCGGCGTCGCCGAAGATCACCACGCGCGCCACGGTGTTCGGCACCTCGAAGTGGCACAGGTGCCAGGGCGTGTAGAGGCTGTAAAGCGGCCCCTCGCCGAGCTTGTAGAGGTTCAAGTAGTGGCGCTGCTTGGGATCGGTGTGCTCGGCGATGCAGTAGATGCCGGGGTTGGGCTGCGCGCCGACGACGTAGTCGACGATGCCGCCCAGCGCGCGCAGCTCGTCGGCGTCGTAGTACTTGGTCAGCGTGTCGACGTGCTCCTTGTGCTCGTAGCCGCGCGACATGCCGCGCGTCTTCACGTGCAGGCCGCACGCGTTGGCGACGATCGCCTGCTCGAAGCTGACCTTGGACCCGTCGGCGAACGACGTCACCATCGACGGATTCTGGCCCCACTTCTCGGCGAAGCCCTTCTGCGTCGTCGGGTTGCGGTAGCGGTCCTGCAGCCCCTTGATGTTGCCCATGACGCGCGGGATGAGGCCCAGGCCCTTCACGTAGCGCCACAGGTTGATCTCGACGCCGGGCTGGTCGCCGTCGCACGCCGACAGCTTCACGTTGTACTTGCGCGCGTAGACCTGGAGGATCGGGCCGATCGTCGCGTCGAGCTCCGCGTTCATCAGCACCACGTGCTTGCCGTGCTTGAACGCCTCCATCACGACGCGCGCGCCGAACTCGACGGCGCCGGTGACGTCGACCAGGCAGTCGATCTGCTCCGAGTGGCAGAGCAGCATCGGGTCCTCGGTCACCACCGGCTTGCCGGCGTGGATCGCGTCCTCGAACTGTCCCTGCGTGTTCGCCACCACCGGCTCGAGGCCGGCGTACTGATAGGCCTTGATGGCCCTGGCGGCGGTGCGGTTGAAGATCGCCGTCATCCGCTCGCCCGGCACGGAGTGAACGATCTGATTGACCAGGCCCTGTCCCATGAAGCCGGCGCCGATCATGCCGACGCGAATGGGCTTGCCCTGGGCCTCTCTCGCCTTGAGGGCGTTGTCTACGATGATCAAGGTTCGCCTCCCACTGGTCTGTCTAGAGGGTCATTTCCTTCTTGAGTCGGTCGCTCCACGTCTCGAGGAGCGGAGCCACCTTGTCCTTGTCCGACACCACGGTGACCGGCAGCGGCCAGGTCAGCCCCAGGCGCGGATCGTCGTAGCGCAGCGCGCGCTCGTTCGGCGGGCTGTAAAACTCGCCCACCTGGTAGCTGGTCTCGGTGGCGTCGACCAGCACCTGGTAGCCGTGCGCGAAGCGCTCCGGCACGTAGAGCGCGCGGTGGTTTTCCTCGGTGAGCTCGGCCGAGATGTGCTGCAAGTAGGTCGGCGACTCGGGCCGCAGGTCGACGATGATGTCGAGGATCGCGCCGCGCGTGCAGCGCACCACCTTCGTCTCTGCCGCCGGTGGGATCTGAAAGTGCATGCCGCGCACGGTTCCCTTGACCTTATTGTAGGCCAGATTGGCCTGGGCGATCACCGGCTTCAGGTGATGGGCCTCGAACTCGTGCTGGCAGAACGAGCGAGCGAAGAAACCGCGGCTGTCTTCGCGCCGTTCGAGGTCGATGAGAAACGCTCCCTTTAGCTTGGTCTCGGTGAAGATCATGGATGGGGCTCCGGTGGCTCAGGACAGATGTTGGACAGGTGGTTTCTATCACTTTTTCGGATCTTCCGCTGCGTCGGTTGGACGGTTTGCGTCGGCCATCGTCTGGCTCCCTCGTCGCTCCTTCGTCGCGCCTTCGTCGCGCCTTCGTCGCGCCATGGCCCCCGTCGAGGGAGCGGCGATTGACACGCGTCGCGTTTGGTGAGCAAAAAACTTCCACCGGGGATCGAGATCGAGGAACGCACGTGCGTCGATCGAATTCCCCGAACCGCGCGACGTAGGCGAGGAGCCCCGCGGCGCGAGTGAGAAAAGCGATCACCGCCACGCAATTGGTACCGCCGGCGCCTTCAGCAGCTTCAGGCAGCAGCTTCAGGCAGCAGCTTCAGGCAGCAGCTTCAGGCAGCAGCTTCAGGCAGCAGCTCAGGTGGATCGATGCGTTGCTTCAACGACGGCAACTCTGTTGGGAGCAATTGTGTAGCGGATCACGGACCGCAACCGTGGAGTGTGATCGTCGTGAACCGCCGGTGATTCAGCGTCGCGGGACATGCAATGACGTCCACGCAAATTGCGTTTGAGATTTGATGACAGGTTGATTGCGACCGGATACCGTGAAGATGGATGGCATCCGATTCGCCGCGGCTACCTTCACTGGATGGTATGCGTGCGCTGTGTATCAGCCTGGTGCTGTTCGCGCATCTCATCGGTTCGGCCGGCTTTCCGCGCTTGCCGGTGCCGTGGCCGACGTTCTGGTCGACGCTGACCTCGCTGGGCGTACGCACGTTCTTCGTGATGTCGGGATTCCTGATCACGACGATCCTGGTTCGCGAGCTGCGGCGCACGGGAGGTGTCTCGCTTCGCCTGTTCTATCTACGGCGCACGCTGCGGATCTTCCCGGTCTGTTACGTCTACCTGATCATCCTCATCGTTGCGCAACGGGCGCACTTCGTTCACCTGCAGCACAACGACGTGCTGGCGATCGTGACGTTCACGATGAACTACCATCGTGACCGCTCCTGGTACGTGGGCCACGTCTGGTCGCTGGGGATCGAGGAGCAGTTCTACTTGCTGTGGCCGCTCGCGCTCAAGGTCCTCGACGAGAAGAACCTGCGGCGCGCCTGCTGGGCGGTGATCGCGCTCGCGCCGCTCGTTCGGGTCGGGCTCTACCGGTTCGCGCCGGGGTTTCGCGACGGCATCGGCGAGACTTACCCGACGGCGGCCGACATCCTCGCGACCGGCTGCCTGCTCGCGCTGTGCCGCGAGCAGCTCGCGGGCAGCCAGGCCTACCTCAAGCTCCTCGGCAGTCACGCGTTCTGGCTGGTGCCGCTCACCGTCCTGGTCTTCGCCGCCGAACCGTCGGAGGGCTCCCGGTTCCTGTTCGGCGAGACGATCATGAACGTCGGCCTGGCGCTGTCGATCGATCGCTTCACGCGTTTTCCGCAAAAGTGGAGTGGCAAGCTGCTCAACTCCGGCCCGCTCGTCGCGCTGGGGCTGGCGAGCTATTCGGTCTTCATGTGGCAGCAACCGTTCTTGAACCGCGGCTCGCCGTCGCCGCTCTCTCACTTCCCGCGCAGCCTCGCGCTGGCGCTGCTGGCTGGACTCGTCTCCTATCGGCTGGTCGAGCGGCCGATGATCCGCCTGCGCCGCCACTGGGAGCGCGCGCTGCTCGGGGGTGGCGCAAGCCTGCAGCCGGAGCTGTCCGGTCGGGGCGCCACCCGAGGCTGACTCTCCGCGCAGCCTTTCTCACGTCGGGGCGCTGTGGTAGATAGGTGCGCCTTGAGCGCCGAGCTACCGCAGCGAAACTGGGATGGGGATCGGGACGGCGGGACCGCGCCGCGACGCCGGCCCGTGCGCGGCCTGCTGCGGGGGCTGCGGCCCAAGCAGTGGATCAAGAACCTGCTCGTCTTCGCCGGGTTCGTCTTCACGATGAACGACCGCTGGCAGGTGTTCACTCCCGCCATGTGGGAGTACCTGGGCAAGTCGGCGATCGCGTTCCTGCTGTTCTCGCTGATGGCGAGCTCGGTCTACCTGCTCAACGACGTCATCGACGTCGAAAAGGACCGCGCGCACCCGACCAAGAAGAACCGCCCGGTGGCGTCGGGCGAGCTGGCGCCGTCTCTCGCGGTGGCGTTCGCGCTGCTCCTGATGCCGGCGACGATCCTGGCCGGCTACCGGTTGAGCCCGCCGTTCGCCCTGGTGATCGGCGGCTACCTGGTCATGCAGATCGCGTACGTCTTTCTCTTGAAGAAGGTCGTGCTGCTCGACGTGTTCGTCATCGCGACCGGGTTCGTGATGCGCGCGGTGTCGGGCGCGGTGGTGATCGGCGCGGCGATCTCGCCCTGGCTTTACACCGTCACGCTGCTGGGCGCGCTGTTCCTGGGGCTGTGCAAGCGCCGGAATGAGCTCCTGCTCCTCGACGCCAACGCCGGCGAGCACCGGAAGATCCTGCGCAGCTACACACCGTCGTTGCTCGACAGCCTGATCAGCATCGTGGCGTCGTCGACGATCATGGCCTACTCGCTCTACACGTTCACCTCGCCCAAGCTGCCGCCGCACAACCTCATGATGATCACCATCCCGTTCGTGATCTTCGGGATGTTCCGCTATCTCTTTCTCGCGCACACCCAGAACGCGGGCGGCAGCCCGGAAGAGGTCTTTCTCAAGGATCGGCCGCTGCTCGTGACCATGGGCCTGTGGGTCCTCACGACCAGCGTGATCTTGACCTTCCGCAGATGAGCGCGGGGATGAGCTCGTCGTCGAGTTCGTTGTTGAGCTCTTCGTCAGGGTCCTGGGGCGCGCGCGTCTGGACCCTCGCCTGCGTGGCGTGGCTGGTCCTCACCTGGGCGTGGGGTGGTCTGCACCTGGCGATGACCGTCGACGACACCTTTTACTACTTCAAGACCGCGCTCAACGTCAGCCGCGGGCTCGGCAGCACGTTCGACGGCCTCAACCCCACGAACGGCTATCACCCCCTGTGGCTGGCGATGCTGGCGGCGGTCTTCTCGCTGTTCCGCGACGACCTGGTTTTTCTCACGCGCGTGGCGTTCACGATCCAGATCGTCATGGTGTGGGCGGGCGGCATGTTGCTCGCGCGCGTGCGGGCGGCCGGCGGGCGCTGGGTGCTGCTGCCGCTGACGCTGGCGCTCCTCAACCCGTTCACGGCGAAGATCGTGCTGTGCGGGCAAGAGACCGCGCTCCAGTTCCTGATGTCGAGCGTGGCGCTGGTCTACTGGTGGAACCTGCGGTCGGCGCCGCCCGAGCGCGCGACGTCGGCACGCGGCTGGATCGCCCTCGGCCTCCTGTGCGTGCTGGCGACGCTGTCCCGGCTCGACACGATCTTCTATTGCGCGGTCCTGCTGGCGATGCCGGTGGTGCTGCCCAGCCAGACCGAACGCCAGCTCGGCGTCCTCGGCCGCCTGCGCCTCAGCGTGGTCGGCGGGGCGGCGATGACGCTGGGCTTGCTGCCGTACCTGGTCTTCAACGTCGTCAAGTACCACCACATGATGCCGGTGAGCGGCGCGATCAAGCTGCACCTCGAGACCAGCGAGCTCTCGCCGCTGCCGGCGCGCGCCGCGGTCGGCGTGCTGTCGGTCGTCTGGCTGCTCTGGCTCTGGATCGCGGCGCGCCGCCGGTCGTCGCCGGCCGCCGCGGCGTCGTCCGACGCGGGCGACCTCGCCGTCGATCTGGCCTTTCTGGCGCCGCCGCTGGGCGCGTCGCTGGTGGGCGCGTTCTACAACTTCGCCGTGCGCGGCGAGATGTCGCCCAGCCTGGTGCGCATCTGGTACCTCGAGCCCTACCTGCTGGCGTTCGCGGTCGCCGTGGGCGCGATCCTGCAGTCTCAGGTGCTGCGCAGCGTGGCGACGCGGGCGATCACGCGGGGCGCGGTCGCGCTGTGGATCGTCTTCACGGCCTTCACCTGGCGCTACCGCCTCGAGCCGCGGTCGTACAGCATCTACGCTGCGGCCACCCGCTGCTCGGAGTGGTTCGATCGCAACAGCACGCAGGCGGCGGTGGCCGCCGCCTGGGACGCCGGCTTCGCAGCGGCGATGACGCGCAAGCCGGTGATGAACCTGGACGGCCTCATCAGCTCGTGGGAGTTCAAGGAGAGCTACCTCGATCGCGGCGACGTCGACGAGTTCATCTCGAAGCGCCATCCGGTCGACTACGTGATCCAGTACGCGTGGCCGGCGACGCTGCGGAACATCGCGCGGCGCGCCGCCGCGGGTGGATCGTCGCCGCCGCCGCACATGACCTCGGGTCGCTGGGGCGTCGACCTGTCGTCCTTCTACGTCGCGCACGTCGAGTGCGTCATGGTATCGGTCGCCACCAACCCGTCGGAGACGCTCGGGCCGGTGCAGTACTTCGTGCTCAGTCGCGCGCCCGCCGGCGATCGGCCCACGCTGGCGGAGTTCGCCACGCGCAACGCCGGCCGCGAATCCTGCGACTAGCTCGCCTCGGGTCCTCACCCATACCCTCTCCTCCACGCAGACGTGGAGGAGGGCTTACGGAAAGCGAGGTCCGGCCCCTAGTCGCCACCGAACGAGTGACTGAGCTATCGCCTGAGCTCGGTGCTGAGCTAATCTTGGACGGCCTTGACCGCCGACCGCACCGAAGCCAAGCCCAAAGTGCAGCCGCGCGTGCCGCGGCTGCAGGGCCGCATCCCGTCGCTCGACGGCCTGCGCGCGCTGTCGATCGCGCTGGTCATGTTCGCGCACCTCAATGACACGCGCGGCTTCGTGTCGTCGGCCGAGCTCGAAAGCTGGCAGCTCGGCAACCTGGGCGTGCGGGTGTTCTTCGTGATCTCGGGCTTCCTCATCACGACGCTGCTGCTCGAGGAGAACGACCGCACCGGCACGATCTCGCTCAGCGGCTTTTACATGCGGCGCTTCTTCCGCATCTTCCCGGCGTTCTACTTCCTGTGCGCCGTGCTCTTCGTGCTCGACGCCGCCGGCGTGATCGCGCTTCGCCCAGGGGATCTGCTGACCGCGGCCACCTACACCATCAACTACCACCACGAACGCGCGTGGTACGTGGGGCACGTCTGGTCGCTCTCGGTCGAGGAACAGTTCTACCTGCTCTGGCCCGCGATCTTGCTCTTCACCGGGATCCGTCGCGGCCTCGGCGTCGCGGCCGCGATGGTGTTCATCGCGCCGCTGCTGCGCATCGGTCTCGGCTTCGTTCCCGCGTTCCGCCCCGGCATCGGCGAGACGTTTCCGACCGTGGCCGACTCGCTGGCGACCGGCTGCCTGCTCGCGGGGCTCGGTCCCCGGCTGGCGCAGTCGCCTCGCTGGCGCGGTTTCATCGAGGGGCGGGGCTGGTTGCTGGCGGTGATCGCCATCGTGGTCTTCGCGCGCAATCCGTTCACCAAGGTCGCGTGGCTGTTCGGGGAGACGGTGCTGAACATCAGCATCGCGGTGGTCATCGCGCGCGGGATCCAGCGTCCCGGCGACCTCTTCGGGCGGCTGCTCAACACCGCGCCGCTGGTCTGGATCGGGACGCTCAGCTACTCCCTTTATCTCTGGCAGCAGCCGTTCATCAACCGCCACGGAACGTGGGCCGTGCAGTCGTTTCCGCTCAATTTGATCCTCGCGGTCGCCGTGGCCCACGCGTCCTACTTCCTGGTCGAGCGGCCGTTCCTGCGGCTGCGCCAGCGGATCGAGCACCGCGAGCGCCGGCCCGCGGCGATCGCGGCCGACGTCAACGGGGCGGTCGCCGTGGCGATTGCCGGGGGTGATCAGGGCGGCGACGGCGACGGCAGCTCGAGATCGGCGACCACCGGGAAGTGATCCGACGCCGGGCTCTCGATGACGCGGAAGCCGACGACGCGGAAGCGCCGGTCGGCGAGCACGCGATCGATGCGCATCCAGGGGTGGCGCGGGGCCGGAAAGGTGTAGCCGAACCCCGTTCCCGCTTCGGAGAAGCCGTCCCGGTAGTCGCCGAACCAGCGCGCGAGCGCCCAGCTCAGCGTCGGTAGGTTGGTATCGCCGGCGATGACGACCGGCGCGGCAGACCGGTGCGCATCGCCGGAGATCATCTCGAGCTGCTGCAAGCGCAGTTCGGTGTTCTCCATGACCTTGTCCGACGCCGTGCCGCGCAGCAGGCGGCCGCTCTCGAGCTCGGTCTTGAGGCCTTCGCCGCGCAGCTCGGCGAGCGCCTCGCGCGGCGAGATCGGGTGGACGTTGAGGATCCGCAGCGGGCCGGCCGGTGTGGTCACCCGGTAAGAGACGAATCGCGGCGAGCGCGCCCTGCCCCGGTGCCGGATGATCGGCGGCTCGACGGTCTCGTCGACGGGGAAGCGGCTGGCGATCAGGAACTGGCCCGCGATGTGGACCTGGTATCCGGCGAGCCCGCGGCGGAGAGCGTCGTACTGGGTCGCGTCGGTCTCTTGCAGCAGGATCACGTCGGCGTCGGTGCCGCGCAGCTCCTCGAGGATCGGCTCGGCACCGTGCGCGCCGGTCGCGATGTTGTAGCTGCAAAGGCGCAGGTGAAATGCGCCGTTGGCCCGCGCGGGCGAGCCGGGCAAACGCAGCCCCATCAGGGGAAACAGCACGAGCAGCAGCGCGACGAGCTGGCTGAGCAGCAGCAGCCGGCGCCCGCTGAGCAGGAACAAGATCACGAGAAAGGGCAGGGGAAGCCCAAACCCGATGCGCGGCAAGTAGAGCAAGGCAGCCGAGACCCACCAGCGCTCGCCGGCGAAGCGGAGAACGAGGATGATGGCGAGCAACGAGGCCGGGTAGCCGACGGCGAGCACGCGCAGCACCCAGCCCCACAGCCCGATCGGGCGCTTCGCGGGAGCGGTCATGGCAGCGGGCGGATCTCCTGACCTAGAAGCTCGAACTGCAGCACGCCGGCGTCGTTGGACGTGACCGCGGCGCCGCCGGCACCGCCCGGGCTCTGCTGCGCGACGCTGAGCTGGGCCGCTCCGGCCGTTCCCGCGGCGCGCTCGACCCGCACGTAGAACGGATGCCGGGCCTCGAGATCGAACAGGTGATGGCGGCTCGGGTGCGCGCCATCCACGCGATAGCGGACCACCGCCGCGCTGGGCAGCGACGCCGTCGGTGACGTCGCGAAGAGCACCACGTGATCGCGATCGGCGGGCGACGACCCGCGCGCGCGGATCACCGCGCCGGTCATCAGGCCGTGCTCGACGACGACCAGCGCCGCCTCGGGCGCGGGCGCGCTCTTGTCGTCGGCCGTGATCACTTCGAGCGCGTCGAGGTCGGTCCCCGGTGCAGCCGACGCGATCGCGAGCCGCGCGTTCAGCTTCTCGCCGCCCACGGTGTTCCAGGCGGCGGTGATCGCCACCGGCCGCGGCGCGAGCGTGCGCACGTGCAACGCCGACGAGCCGACGACGCTGGTCGCCAGGTTGCCGCTCACGGTGGGGGCGGTCCGGGTGTTGAGCTGGAAGCGAAGCTCCTTGACGTAGCCGGGCTTGAGCACGCGCACGCGGTCGTAGAGAACGAACACGTCGGGCCGCAGATAGACGAAGTTGCGCACGAACGAACGGAGAGAGCGCGTGTTCGGATCCCCGCTGCCGCGCTGCCGTTCGTATGCGCCCGTGGCGTCGAGCTTGGCCCAGGTCAGATCCGCGCTCTGAAAGGACGGAAACGCGCGGTTGTCCGCGAACGGCCCCTGGCCGCCGAGGTAGCGCGCGTCCTTGTACAGGTACTCGCCGTCGTCATCGATGAACAGCGTGTTCGCATAGCCCGACGTGGTCTCGAACTGCTGCGGGCGGCCCGCGAGCCCGCCTTCGCCTTTCCATTGACCGGCGAAGATCAGCAGCGCGTCATTGCCGCGCTGGATCGCGACGTGTCCCGCCGCGCGCGCCTGGTGGGCCGACAGCTGCGCGAGCGCGCCGGCGAACGACGCCCAGACTGCGTCGCGCGCCCAGCTCGATCGCATGAACAGGTGCTCATCGCCGCGCGAATGAAAGTAGAGCGGCTCCGTCGCCGCGACGTCGGCCGCCGCGCGGCCCGCATCCCAGTAGAGGAGGCTGTCGAAGCTCGGGCGATCGAGCGCGATGCCGTCGGGCGGCTTCCCGAGGTCGCGCAGCAGGTATTGCAGGTTCGCGCCGACCGGTGTGCCGGCCAGGAGATCGCTGAGAAAGAGCGGCAGCGCCAGCGCCAGGATGCCGGTGGTCTCGCCCGGGTAGGCGGCTTCGTCGGGCACCTGCCAGTGATTCGGCTTGATCGCGTGCAGCAAGTTGCGCGCGATCGCCGCCGCCGCGTCGCGCGCGTGCGCGCTGTCACCGTCGGACGCGGCGCTCGCCATCAACGCGAACTGCAGCAGGCGCTGGTAGTGATTGGTGCCATAGACGTATCCCTCGATGGGAAAGCCGCCGGAGAACGCCCCGTCCTTGAACGCGGGCAGGATGACGTCGTCGTAGCGGCGGCGCTCGTAGTCGATGATCTCGCGCGCGCGATCGTTGTCGCCCAGGGTGGCGTAGCCGGCGGCGCCGAAGCCGAGCAGGTGCCCGCCGAAGTAGTTGCCGAACGCGGGGCCGTCGTGCTCGTAGGCGTGCGCCGCGTGCCAGTCGAACCAGCGGTTCAGCGTCGAGACCGTCGCCGCTCGCTCGGCGGGCGAGAGCTCGCCGTAGATCCAATCGAAGCCGAGCGCCAGCCCCAGCGCCGCCGTCCGCGTCGGAAAGCCGGCGTCGGTCGAGATCGGCTCGAGGTTGCCGGCGGCGGCGGTGCCGTTCGCCAGGCGCAGGATCTCGGCGAGCTTGCGCGCGTAGGCCTTGTTGCCGGTCACGTTGTAGGCGACGCCGAGCGGGAGGATCGCGTCGAGCCAGCCGGAGCCCTGGTAGGGATAGGAGATCGCGTCGCGCGGGGCCTCGTTGCGGTCATAGGGCGCGACCGGGCTCGCGGCGTAGCGATCGGCACGCCCGGCGACGTCGACCCAATCCGGATCGTGCGCGGCCGCCTTCCGCTTCAGACGGGCGAGCACGGCGGGCGATAGAAACAGCCGCGGGTGGCCGCCGCCCCCGCCCGCCGCCGCGCCCGCGGTCTCCACCGCCGGTGGGCTCGCCGGCGCGGTCGGCATGGGCGCCGACCGACACCCGAGGAGGATCGCCGCCACCCCCGGCAGCGCACAGGCAGCCGCCCGGCCCAGCACGCGATTTGCCACCGTCAGATTCCTTTGGAACGAAGATAGATCGCGATGCTGGCGACGGCACCCACGTCGAGGCCGATGACGACAAATAGATCGCGCCAGCGCCAGCGCAGCTTCCAGCTCGGATCATGCCGCCAGACGACGGCCTGGATCGACGCGGCGAGCCCGACCTCGATCCAGAACGCCAGGTGGTAGGTCAGGGACAGGAACAGCGCCGAGGCGACCATGCCGACCAGCCCCGCGAGCGTGGCGAACGCCGCCGCGCGCACGCCGGCGGCTTCCGGGCGGTTGGCGAAGTCGCGCTGCACCTGCAATGTGGTCTTGAACGCGACGTAGAGCGCGATGGTCCACAGCAAGAGGCCGAGGGGGCCCAGCTCCGAAAGCGCCAGCAGCGCCGAGTTGTGCGCGGTCAGGTAGTAGTGCTGCCCGAACTGCTTGGCGCCGATGCCCAGCACCGGGTGCTCGCGCCACATCGACAGCGCCTCCGACCAGCACTCCAGGCGCTCTTCGGTCGACGATTCGTCGGACCTGCCGCCGAAGGCCAGCACCGGGATCGCCAGCACGCCGCCGATGGCGATGCCGCGCCAGCCGAACCGGCGCACGAAGTAGACGCCCAGCGTGGCGATCAGCGAGATCTGCCCCGACCGCGACTGGGTCATGACGTTGCACAGGATCGACGCCAGCACCACCGGCAGCGGCGCCAACCGCGCGAGCAGCCGGCGCCAGCCCGAGCCCTTGTCGCCGAGCCACATGAACACGAACGGCAGGCTGATGCTGGTCGCGCACGCGAGCTCGTTCGGATCCTGGAAGATGCCCATGTAGCGGACGCGCCCGCCATCGGAGCGGGTGCCCATGAGCCCGAGGTGCTCGCACAGGAAGTCGCCCGTGCCCAGGCCGGCGTCGGCGCAATCGGTGCGCGTGCGGCACTGCCGGACCTTTCCCTCGCCATCCTCGACGGGGAGGGTGCTGGAGGTGGCGGTGTCGGCGATGCAGACGCGCGGCGCAAACCCCTGGTGGATCGCGACCAGGACGATCACCATGGTGAGCGCGAGCAGGATCTTCGATACCGCGCCGAACCCGCGCAGCGTCTGCACGCCCAGCGACGTCGCCAGGAACAGCGCCGCCGGCGCGACGAAGTAGAGCGCGCTCTCGTTGAGCATCTCGGGCGCGCTGATCGCGATGGTCAGCATGGCCCACCCGAAGAACGCCAGCGCCACCCAGAGCAGCAGCGACATGCGCGGCGGCCGCGTGATTCCGGTCGCCAGGTCGAGCACGTACCCCAGCCCCGCGACCCCGAGCACCATCGGGAACGTCAGTCCCCGCAGGGACTCGAAAGCCTCCTGCGGCCTCACGTAGAGAAAGGCCAGCATGGAAGCAATACCGAGGATCACGAACATCGATCGGCTCGCGGCCAGTCTATGTCATGCGCGCGGCGCAGGCTATCAGCGCGCTCGGCGATTCAGGGGATGTAGACCGTGTCGCCCGGCAGCAGCGTCAGGTCCTGCTCGGGGTGGGTTCCGTTGAGGATCGACGGGAAGTCGACGGGGATGCGCCGCGTACCGCGCGTGGCGTCGCTGCGGATGATGACCGTCTGGTCGGGGTTCGCGAACCGGTTGGGCCCGCCGGCCATGACCAGCGCCTCGACGATGGTGACGTAGCGGCTGCTGGCATAGCTGCCCGGGTGCTCGACGTTGCCGGTCACGACGAAGCGGTAACTGTTGATGCCCACGACCGCGACCGTGACCGTGACCGACTCTTCCTTGATGAACGTCGCCAGCCGCTGCACGATCTCGTCGCGCAGCTTGCTCGGCGTGCGGCCGGCGGCCTTGAGATCGCCGACCAGCGGCAGCGAGATCGCGCCGTCGGGGCGAACGGTCGCGTCCGCGGACAGGTCGGGGTTGTGCCAGATGGCGATCTTGAGCATGTCGGACGGGCCGAGCACATACTCGCTCTTGCGCGGATCCGGCTCGGCCGCGTAGTCGTACGGGGGATGCGTCGTCGCGCACGCCGCGCCCAGAGACAGCCCTGCGGAAAGGCCCAGGAGTCCAACGAACGTCGCACGCCTCAACACGGCCTTTTCCTTATCACACACCTGCTCCGCGCGCCTGGCTCTACCAGGTGACGCGCTGGCGTCCGGTCAGGTGGCGGCCGAGGCCGACCACTGCCGCGACGTTCAGCACGACGAAGGTCCGCGCGACGCCGGCGAGCCGGCCGCCGCGCGGGCCAGCCGCCGCCGCGACGTAGAACACCGCCTGTCCCAGAACCAGGATCCACATCACCGCCGCGACGGTTCCGGCGCTGGAAGTCGCCGCCGCGATCGACGCCGCCGCGAGGACCAGCATCAGCCACGGCGCGATGAGCCGCATGATCTTGTGAGAGATGGTCTCGAACCAGATCGGATTCGCGAACGGGTTCAAGCAGCGCCGGAAGCAAGGAGAAGAGCTGATAGTTGCCGGCCAGCGTGCGCACCTTGCGCTTGAACTCGTCGGTCGTCCTCGAAGGCCGTGTCGTAGGCCTCGGCCTCGGCGACGAAGGCGACGCGCTTGCCGAGCAGCGCGAGGCGCATCGGGATCCACACGTCGTCGAGGATCAGATCCGCGGGCAGCGGACGCGAAGTCCGCGCGCCGCATCATCGCGATCGGGCCGGTCATGCCGACCACGCCGCGGAACGCGCGACTCCTGCGCGCGGATCCAGTTCTCGTAGCGCCAGTAGACGCCGCTGCCGCGCCGCCCGCCAGCACCAGATTCCCCGTGGCGCAGCCGACGCGCGGGTCGCGATCGCGCGCGCCAGTGCGCGGAAGGCGCCGCCGGAGAGCGGCTGGCGCACGTCGTTCAGCAGCAACAGCTCGCCGGTGCGCCGCCGCCGCGCATCGTGTTGAGCGCCGTCGGCTTTCCGCGGCGGTCGGGCGACGCGAGGACGCGCACGCGACCGCGCGGCCTCGGCCGACGCGGCGACCGCGCGCGCGATCGCCTCGGTGTCGTCGGTGCAGCCGTCGCAGTAGACCAGGATCTCGATGCGCTCGGCGCGGGTAGTCCTGCGCGAGCAGGCTGTCGAGCTTCGCCGGCAGGTACGAGCGCGCCGTTGAAGACCGGCAGGCAGACGCGTGATCGTCGGCGACGCAACGTCCCCGTCGGCGTCGGCGTCGGCGTAGCTCCAGCGCACGCGGGAACAGACGCGCGCAGAGCCCGATCACGATCGGATACCCGAAGTAGGTGTAGGCCAGCAGCGCCAGGGTCACAGCGAGCGCACGCGATCGCGCATCGTCACTCCGATTGCTCAGGTCCCGAGCGCTCGCAGCATCACGAGCGGCGTCTTGAGGATGATGCTCCAGCTCGACGCGGCAGGAAGTGCCAGATGTTCTCGGTGGTCGCGCTGTACGCGAGATCGTAGAGCAGCTTGACGCGCATGTGATCGGCGAGCGCGTCCTCGGCGCCCTCGACCTTGAACGGGTTGGTGAGGTCGGCCTCGAACTTCGCGAGCGTCGCTGTTGGGGAGCGGCTTGCCCGTGTACGACGAGCGAGATCTGGGCGAGGCCGGTGATGCCCGGCTTGACGTCGCGCATCCGCTCCTCGAAGTACGGGATCGCCATCGCGAGCTGCTCGGCGAGCTCGGGGCGCTCCGGCCGCGGGCCGACGATGCTCATCTCGCCGAGGAGCACGTTGACGAACTGCGGCAGCTCGTCGAGGCGGGTCTTGCGCAGGATGCGCCCGACGCGCGTGATGCGCGGATCGTTCTCGGTCGCGAGCACCGGCCCCGTACAGCTTCTCGGCGTCGGGGCGCATCGACCGGAACTTCAGCATCTTGAACTGGCGTGAACTGCGGGCGATGCGGTGCGCCGTTGCCCGAGCCGGGCGGCAACCCCGAGGGCGGCGGCAGTTCGAGGGCCGGCGCGTATCTGCCGGATAGAAGATCGGTCCCGGCGACTCGAGGTAGATCGCGGCCGCGATGACCGGATAGAGCGGCAGCGTGACGGCCAGGCCGACCGACGACCCGATCACGTCGATGGCTCTTTTGACAATCCGGACGGAGCGGTGCACGGGGTAGTACCCTACAACGAAATGGCGAATCAGAGCCATCGCGTGCGGAATCAAGTAGTGGCATGATGTTCAAGGACCTTGATACGAATCCAAATGCTAGGTCTGCTGGAACATCGGGACGTGGCGCTGAGGGCGGTGTCGGCCGCCTGCAAGCTGGTCACCCGTCGTCCCTACCGGCCCGAGCTGAACGAGTTCCGCATGCACGTCGTGTCCGCCGTCGGAGAAGCCTTCAACAACATCGTCCTGCACGGCTACGAGGGGCGCAGCGACGGCGTGATCGAGATGGAAATCCGGACTGACCCCGATCGCATCACCGTGGAGTTGCGCGACTACGGGGACAGCTTCGACCTGGACGCGGTCGCGACCCCCAACCTGGACCTACTTCCTGAGTCCGGGCTGGGAATATTCATCATCAAAGCGTTTATGAATATCAGATATCGCCCTGGTCGACCTAATGTTCTCACGTCTGTCAAAGACCCTCGCGCCCGCTACCGAAGAAGCGGTGCCGCGCGGGAATCCGTCCGAAGGAGATTCATGACCTTCTCGATATCTATCAACGAGGCCGGCGTCATCCGCCTTTCGATCGAGGGAGAGCTCGACGCCGTGACCGTCTCGGATCTTCGCGTGGAGATCGAGAAGCTCCTCATGCGCCAGATCGGACGGGTCGAGGTCGACCTGTCGCAGTCTGCGCATGCTCGACAGCTCCGGGGTCGGTGCGCTGGTCTCGCTCTACAAGCAGGTTCGGGCTCGCGGCGGCGAGGTGGTGGTGCTGGGGCTGCGCGATCAGCCGCTGGCCATCTTTCGCTTGCTGCGGCTCGATCGCGTCATGGTCGGTGCCGAGCTCAAGACGCCGGCGACGCCCTCCGCCTCCAAGCACCGAGCTCGTCGTCCTAGCTGGCGTAGAGCTGGCTGGCGTACCAGGCGACGTCCGATCCGGGCCTCGCCGTAACGTCGATCGCGCACTCGATCGACCCAACGTGGAAATGTCGCGATCCCGTTACACGCCTGCGCTGAATTGTGTTGTAACACACTGTCGGACGGAGCAATATCTCGTCGCTGTGTACGATTGCGGGGACAGCGTTATCTTACGTGACCTCGGCTGGGGGACGAGTCATGGAGTCAACGATTAAATCTATCTCTGATTTCACGCCGATGGCGAGGCCGCTCGCCGTGGCGGGCACGCCTGCGGCCCAACCGGTCATCCCGGTGCAGCAGGCGCTGGCGGCCATCGGGGAGCCCGACACCACCGTCGACCTGGCGCAGCGTCTCTATGCGACGGTCGCGATGCTGTGGTCCGAGGTCTCGGGCGCCGACATGTTCCTGCCTCAGGGCGGCTCGGGAGAACTGCGAGGCGTGCGTGACGCGCACGGAGGCGTCGCGCTGCTCAGCGCGGTCGGCTCGCAGTACGGCAACGAATCGAGCGTCCGCGTCGTTCCGGTGACGCCGACGCTCGTGCCGGGAGACGTCACGTGCGACCGCGGCGCCAGCATGTCGGTCCCGGTGATCTCCGAGGGCGCGCTCGAGAGCTTCATCGTCGTGCAGCGTCGGCTGGGTGCGCCCAGCTTCACCACGCGCGATCTCGACGCGCTGATCGCAGCTCGCGCGCGGCGTCGGCGAGCTGCTGCCGCGCGTGCGCGCGCGCGGCGGGCGGTCGGTCACCGCGTGGCTGCAGCGCGACATGGCGTAGGCGCGCGACATGCAGCGCATGTTCCTGCCGCGCCCGCTCGAGAACAACTCCGCGCACGTGCGCGTGCTGGCCGAGTACCTGCCGGCGTTCGCCGTCGGCGGCGACTTCTACGACTTCGTCGATCTCGGGTGGCGGCCGGCTGCTGGCGACGATCGGCGACGTCTCGGGCAAGGGCGTGACCGCGGCGCTGATGATGTCGCGCGTGACGTCTGAGCTGCGCCGCCTGGCCGCACGAGTGCTCGGGGCCCGGCGGAGATCCTCACGCGCCTCAATCGTTCGCTGCGCGGCATGCAGGACGACCGCTTCGTCACCGTGGTGTGCGTGCTGCTCGACGTGCCGAACCGCCGCTGGATCGTCGCCAACGGCGGCCACGTCGTGCCGCTGCTGCGCCGGCGCACGGGCGTGATCTCCGGGCTGGCGTACTCGCTGAACCCGCCGATCGGCATGATCCCGATGCCCGAGTATCGCGACGAGATCTTCCCGCTCGAGTCGCAGGACATCGTCCTGCTGGCAACCGACGGGGTGCTCGAGATGCTGTCGGGCGGACCGCGCGACGTCTGCTCGACGATGGGGCAGTGCCAGCTGGTCGACATGCTGCGCAAGGCGCCGCACGATCTGGCCGAGATCCACCGCCGCATCCTGAATGCCGGCGATTCGTCGACCGCGGGGCGTGATGACGTGGCGCTGCTCGGGCTCGAGCTGACAGAATAGAGATGGGGATGATGGCCGAGGGGCCAGCGCCGGGTGAGCGAGCGCGCGACGGGAACGCTCCGGTGGCCGCCTCGGCGGCTGCCGGTCGCGGGGCGTCTCCAGCGTCCTGGATCGACGAGGAGATCCCGATCTTCACGCAGATGTGGAGCACGCTCAAGCGCCTCCTGCGTCGGGCGCGCGCGTCGGGGCCGGTCTGGATCGTGCTCGCGCTCGTGGCGAGCGGCGGGCTGCTGTGGCGGCAGAGCCGCGTGCGCCAGCACTACGAGGTCACGATGATCGTGCGCGTCTCCGACGGCGGGGTCGGCTCGAACGGCGCGGCGCTCAACGGGGGCGCTCTGCGCTCTTACATCAACGACGTCGCGTACACCACGGCGAACCTCGAGACGCTGATGCGCCGTCACCCGCGCGAATTCTCCGATATGCCCAAGGACCCCGTCGCGGCGCTGGCCCACCTGGACGAGAACATGACGTTGACCTGGGCCGACAACGAATTTCTGGAGGAGCGGGGACCGAACGACCCGCCGCGGGCCGCGCGCATCGGGATCGAATACCGTGCCGGCGACCCCGACGCGGCGTGGGACATCGCCCACGAGCTGGCCGACCTGCTGGTCGGGTCGACCCTGGCGGGACAGAAGGCCGACCTGGAACGCGAGTCGGCGGTAGCCGCCGTCGCGTTGCAGAAGAGCCAGGCCGAGCTGGCGCAGCTGGTTCGCAACGCAGGGCAGGGTGACGCGCACGCGATCGCCGCCGCGCGAGAGCGATGGCGTACAGCGCAGGAGGCCGACGTCGCGGCGCAGCTGGCGCTGCGTGCGGCGCTGGGGCGGCAGACACTCCGCTTCGATGTCGGCGCCGCCGGGCGAAAACCCGAGCCAATCAATCGCACCACTGCCCTCGCATCCAGTTTCGTGACTATGCTGTTCGTGATGCTGCTGGCCGCTGCTCTCCTCGCAGGCGCGTTCGACCCTCGGGTGCTGGAGGCAGAGGACCTTGCCCCGAGTGGACTCGGGCTCCTCGGTAGGTTTCCCGGGCTGCCGGCAGGGGGGCCGTTCGGGGAGGGCGGGGGGCCCGGGCGACGTGTATAGTCGTTTCAGATGACGGATGAGACGTCCCCCCGCGAGTACCTGTCGGCGCTGATCGCCCTTGCGCCCAGGGCGCTGCGTGCGCTCTGGATTGGCGGGATCGTGCTCGTGATCGGCCTCGGCGTCACCGTCGCGTGGACCCTTTCGACCGACCACCTCTATCGCTCGGAGGCGGTGATGGCCTACGACCACGGTGTGCGCACGTCGACCGTGGGGACGGTCGACGGCGATTCGCCGCGAGAGATCGGCGGGCGGCTGCGCGACATGCTGACGTCGCGCCAGCGCTTCGAGCGGATCATCAAGGAGCTCAATCTCTATCGCCGGATCGCCGATCGCCACGGCATGGGCGAGGCCATCGACGAGATGAAGAAGCACGTCCTCGTCTCCAGCCGCGAGGACCTGGCCTATCGGGTCTCGTTCGACGCCGCGGGACGGGAGCTGGCGCAGCGCGGGCTCGAGCTGCTGGTCAACGGCGTGGTCGAGGAGGACTCGCAGCGCCGGATCCACGAGGCCGACGAGACCAAGCACTTCCTCGAGGCCGAGCGGAAACACGCCGACGACGATCTCAAGATCAAGGAGAGCGCGCTCTCCGGGTTCCTGTCGGCGCACCCGGTCTACGCGCACGAGGCGGTGGGAACGGCGGCGTCGGCCGGCGGCGCGATCCGCGGGCGGACAGAGCCGGGTGGCACGTCGGCTTCGTCGGGCGAGGTGGCGCAGCTGGAGCTACAGGCGGCGCAGATCGAGGAAGCGCTGGCCGCGGCCGGCGTGCGGGTCACGCAGGGGACAGGGCCGGTCGACGCGCCGCCGCTGGTCGCGGCGCGCGATCGGGCGCGCAGCGAGCTCCAGCAAGCGCAGCGCAGCCTCACCGAGAAGCAGGCGATGTACACCAACGAGCACCCCGACGTGAAGGCGGCTATCCGACACGTCGCAGTGGCGGAATCGGCGCTTCGTCGCGCTGAGTCGGCCCTCGAGTCCGATCGCGCCGGCCAGCAGACCGGGACGCCGCCCACGCCGGCGGCGGCCGGGGACGACGGCCAGGACACGGCCCGCACGGCGGCGCTGAAGCACGCACTTGCCGCCATTCGTTCTCAGATCGCGTCGGTCAAGAGTCGGGCCGTGGTCGTCAAGGACCCGGTGCCGACCGAGGGTGGGTCGCCGGTGACGATCGACGTCGAGTGGACGCGCCTCAATCGCGACGTCGCCGAAGCGCGCGAGCGTCAGGTGCAGCTGCAGGGCAAGCAGTTCCAGGCTGAGCTCATGGCGACGCTGGCCGGGGGCGGGCAGGGGGGACGCATCGTGGTGATTGACCCGCCGTTCCGGCCCGTCCGTCCCATCACGGGTGGTCGTTTCAAGATCGCCGGGGCGGGGCTCGCGGCGTCGATAGTGTTATCTTTGCTGACCATCGTGCTCTTTGCGGCGTTCGACGACCGGCTCTACGGAGACCGGGACATCCACCGTATCGTCAAGGACGGAATCGTGGTCGTGATCCCCAAGCTCACAGGGAAAATTGGGTAACAACTCGGGCAACAACTCGAGTCGAAGCTCGAACGGCGACGCGACTGCGCTCGTCCCCCAGGAAGAGGACGGCGGCATCGCGTTCGTGCGCTTCGCGCCGTCGCCGCCGTTCGACCAGCGGCTGGTGTTCTGGCAGCAGAGCGCGTCGGAGACCGCCGCGAGCTTTCGCCTCCTGCGCCAGCGGCTGCTGGAGCGCGGCGATCCGCGCACCGTGCTGTGCACCAGCGCCGTGCGCGGCGAGGGCACGACCACGCTGGCGGCCAACCTGGCGCTGGCGTTTGCCGAGCTCGGCAAGTATCGCGTGCTGCTGATCGAGGCGAGCTTCCGGCGCGCGGCGATCGCCGAGGTCTTCGGCTTCAAGCCGCCCAAGGGGTTCGCGCTGCAGCTCGCGCGGCACCGCGGGCGGCCGATGGAGCCGTGGGTGGTCGTGCAGGTCGGCTCGGCGCCGCTGTACGTTCTGGCGGTCGAGCCGCGCTGCTGCCCGCACTGCCAGGCGGTGATCGCGCTCGAGGCGCGCTTCTGCGGCATGTGCGGTAAGGACGTCGCCGGCACCGGCACGGCGTCGCTGGACGCGGTGACGTTCTCGACGGCGATCAAGCGCTTCCGTGCGGCGTTCGACTACATCGTGGTCGATGCGCCGCCGGTGCTGGCCAGCGGCGACGTCAACCTGATCCAGGACACCGCCGACGCGATCGTGATCGCGACGCGGCGAGGACGATCCGAAGCGCGCAACCTGCGGCGCGCGCTGAACCAGGTCGCGCCCGCTCCGGTCGCGGCGGTTGTGCTACTGGACGCTTAGGTGGGGGGCCCGCACCGGGCGGGTAACCAGGAACGGCGACGGTGCGGGACGTGAGGGCGGCTCTGCTCTCTCCGTTGTGGGGCGCGAGCGGTGTGGGGGGCCCTTGGGTGGGGTGTTCCTCTTGCGGGGGACGTGGCCCTCACGCCGCCGGTCGGAGGGCAACTCTCTCCCGGCCGGAGAGCCGGGGACTCGAGCGAGGGCTCGAGCGAACAAGCGTCCGGCCGGCGGCACGGGGGCCACTCCGCTCGGCGCTGGCAACCTGCCTGCGGACAGGCAGGAGCGCGCCTCGAGGCCCCCGCAAGAGGAACACCCCACCCAAGGGCCCCCCACGCCGCTCGCGCTGTTTCACTCCTACGTTCCCTGCGCCTGAGGGCGTCCGTAATTTTTAATCGAAGCTACCGGACGAGCCGTCCCCGCTCGTCCGCGTCTCCCTTCGCCAAGTGTCTGTCTGAAATACGGCGATCGCTCGATTCCGGCCGGAGACCTGGCGAAGGGTCTCCATTCAGGCGCGGTCAACGCGCGTCCGGTAGCTCAATTAAAAATACGGACGCCCTCAGGCGCAGTGAACGTGGGAGTGAACCAGCGCGAGAGGAGTGGGGTGTTCCTCTTGCGGGGGCCTCGAGGCGCGCTCCTGCCTGTCCGCAGGCAGGTTGCCAGCGCCGAGCGGAGCGGCCCCCGTGCCGCCGGCCGGACGCTTGTTCGCTCGAGCCCTCGCCCGAGTCCCCGGCTCTCCGGCCGGGAGAGGGTTGCCCTTCGACCGGCGGCGTAAGGGCCGCGTCCCCCGCAAGAGGAACACCCCACTCCTCTCGCGCCCACAACGGAGAGAGCGAAGCCGTCCTCACGTCCCCCACCGTCGCCGTTCCTGGTTACCCCGACCGGTGCGGGGCCCTACCCGACGCGCGCGGAGTACCAGGCGACGGAGCGCTTCAGACCCTCGGCAAACGACACCGCCGCCTTGTAGCCGAGACGCGTGCGCGCCTCGGTGATGTCGGCCAGCGAGTGCTTCACATCGCCGACGCGCCCCGGGGAGTAGGTGATCTCGATGCGCTTGCCGAGCAGCTCGCCGAGCTGCTTGACCACGTCGTTGAGGGTGGTCGCCGCGCCGCAGGCGATGTTGAACACGCGCCCCGACACGGCGGCCGCCGGCGCGCTCGCCGCCGCCAGGTTCGCCTCGACGGTGTTCTCGATGAAGCAGAAGTCGCGCGACTGCGTGCCGTCGCCGTAGATCGTCACGCTCTTGCCGGTCAGGCCGGCGGTCACGAAGCGCGGGATCACCGCCGCGTACTCCGACTTCGGATCCTGGCGCGGGCCGAACACGTTGAAGTAGCGCAGGCAGACCGTCTCGAGGCCGTACGCGCCCGCGAAGACCTGGCAGTAGTGCTCGCCGGCCAGCTTCGACACCGCGTAGGGTGACAGCGGGGCGGGGCGCATGGTCTCGATCTTGGGCAAGGTCGGCGTGTCGCCGTACGCCGACGACGACGCCGCGTAGACCACGCGCCGCGCGCCGGCCGCCTTCGCGGTGTGCAGCAGCTTCAGCGTCGCGGTGGCGTTGGCGTCGTGGCTGGCGATCGGATCGACCAGCGACCGCGGCACCGACGGGATCGCCGCCTGGTGGAACACCAGCTCGACCCCGGCGAGCGCGCGCTGCAGATCGGCCTCGACGCGCACGTCGCCCTCGATGAGCTCGATATCGCCCGCGACCTCGGTCAGGTTCTCGCGCTTGCCCGAGAAGAAGTTGTCGATCACGCGCACCCGATCGCCGCGTGCCAGCAGCGCGCGCACGATCGAGGATCCAATGAAACCGGCGCCGCCGGTCACCAGGCAGGATGAGCTCATGGGCCCCGAAGCTACTCTACGGTGACGCTCTTGGCGAGGTTGCGCGGCTGATCGACGTCGTTGCCCTTGGCGAGCGCGATCGCGTAGCTCATGAGCTGCAGCGGCAGCACGGTCAGGAACGGCTGCAGGATCGGCGGCGCGTCGGGCACGGTGAGCACGCGGTCGCACAGGCTGCCGATCTGCTTGTCGCCCTTCGTGGCCACCGCGATGATGTGGCCGTTGCGCGCGCGCACCTCGGCCAGGTTCGACAGCACCTTCTCGTAGCCCGGCCCGCGCGGCGCGAGCACCACCACCGGCACGCCGTCGTCGACGAGCGCGATGGGCCCGTGCTTCATCTCGCCGGCGGCGTAGCCCTCGGCGTGGATGTAGGAGATCTCCTTGAGCTTGAGCGCGCCCTCGAGCGCGATCGGGTAGTTCGTGCCGCGGCCGAGGAACAGGAAGTCCTTGCGCGTCCTTGTACTGCGCGGCGAGGTCCTTCATGTCGCCCAGCGATTCGAGCGCCTCGCTCATCTTCGTCGGCACGCCCGACAGCTCCTGCACCATCCACTTCGCCGCCTCGGCGGCCAGCGTGCCGGTGCGGCGGCCGAGATAGATCGCCACCAGCGCCAGCGCCGCGAGCTGCGCGGTGAAGCACTTGGTCGACGCCACGCCGATCTCCGGCCCGGCGTGCGTGTAGAGCGCGCCCTGCGACGCGCGCGGGATCGCCGAGTCGACGACGTTGCAGATCGCCAGCACCTGCGAGCCGCGCTGGCGCGCCTCCTTCACGGCGGCCAGCGTGTCGGCGGTCTCGCCGCTCTGGGAGATCGCGATGATGAGATCGTCGGGACCGACGACCGGATCGCGGTAGCGGAACTCGCTGGCCAGATCGACCTCGCACGGGATGCGCGACGCGCCCTCGATCAGGAACTTGCCGACCAGGCCCGCGTGGTACGAGGTGCCGCACGCGAGCAGCACCACGCGCCGCAGCTTCTTCGCGTCGATCTCGAAGCCTTCGAGGTCGGCGTCGCTGGTCTCGAGGCGCAGGCGCGCGCGCAGCGTGTCGGCGATCGCGCGCGGCTGCTCGTGGATCTCCTTGAGCATGAAGTGCGGGTAGCCGCCCTTTTCGGCCTGCGCCGCGTCCCAGGTGATGGTCTTCGACGGCGCGCGCGATCGGGTTGCCCTCGAGGTCGGTGATCTTGGCGCCCGCGACGGTGATCTCGGCGATGTCTCCTTCATCGAGAAACACGACCTCGCGCGTGTGCTCGAGAAAGGCCGGCACGTCCGACGCCAGGAACGTCTCGCCCTTGCCGAGGCCGATGACCAGCGGCGACGCCATCTTCGCGGCGACGATCTGGCCCGGGTGCTGGTCGGAGACCACCGCCAGCGCGTAGGCGCCGTGCACCTGGCGCAGCGCCATGCGCACCGCGCCCACCAGCGACGGCGCGCCCTCTTGCAGCGCCTCGTCGATGAGGTGGGCGACGATCTCGGTGTCGGTCTCCGAGAGGAACCGGCGCCCCGCGACCTCGAGCCGCGCGCGCAGCGCCAGGTAGTTCTCGATGATGCCGTTGTGAACCACGGCGACCGAGCCCGACCCGGTGCGGGTGGGCGTTGGCCTCGGACGGGCGCCCGTGGGTCGCCCAGCGCGTGTGACCGACGCCCACGGTTCCGCGCGGGGGGTCGCGCGCGACCATGGTTTCGAGGCCCGCCAGCTTTCCACGGCAGCGCACGACCTGCAGGCTCTCCGCGCCGGCGACGGCGAGGCCCGCCGAATCGTACCCGCGGTATTCGAGCTTCTTCAGGCCACTGATGAGGAGAGGCGTCGCCTCCCTCGGTCCAACGTATCCAACAATCCCACACATCCTGGCCGGAATTTTACAGGAACTGTCGTCCTTTTGCCCGCGTTCTGCGCCGGTGGGTGATTTCCCCGTCGCTTTTTATGCAAGAGGCCCGAGTGGCTGGCGTCTTGGAGATAGAGGCCGCTATGGACATGGACATCGATGAAGCCGCAGAAGGATCCCGTCAGGTCGAGCGTGTACGGCCGACGAACATCAACGTGATCTTCTCCCTGACCGTCCTGCCGCACGAAAAAGCGATGCTCCGGCGGGCCCGCCGGCTGGTCGGCCACGACGCCGACGCGCGGGACCTGGTGCAGGAGACCCTCGAAAGGGCGTTGCGCACGTTCCACGCCTTCCGGCCCGGGACGGCGGTCTGGGCCTGGCTGCGCACCATCATGAACAGCGTCTGGATCGACGGCTGGCGGCGGAAGCAGGCGGCGGCGAAGATCTGCCACCTGCCCTCGGTCGACATGGCCGCCTACGAGCCGGAACCGCCGCCGTCCGAGGGGTTCGGCGAGGAGATCCTCGAACGCTTGCCCGCGGCGATCGCCCAATTGCCGCCGATCTTCCGCCAGGTGCTCGAGCTGCGCCTGCAAGCCAACCGCTCGTACGGCGAGATCTCCGACATCCTCGGCATCCCGTCGCGCACGGTCGGCACCCGCATCCTGCGCGCGCGCCGCCAGCTGCGCGCGATCTTGGAAGAGCAGATCGCCGAGACGGCGCAGGAGATCGCGCCATTGCGGACGAACGTCGAGGCACGGCGGGCAAGCGTCTGAGCGAGCGCGGTCAGGTCCGGCGCGGCACGAGCGCCGGCGTCATTCGCAACCGGCAGTGGCCTTCGACGGGCACTGGTTGCGTGTCACCAGAAACGCGGCCACCGCGCCGCCGACCAGGATCACGCCGAGTCCGGTCCACAGCCACCATCGGTGCCACGGCGAGACCGGGGCCGCCGGCTCGGGCCGCAATGTGGCGGGACCGGTGTCGAGGACGGGCGCGGTCCCCGGGGGCGCCAGTGCCAGTGCTGGTGGCGGTGGCGGCGCGGGCGGCGACACCGTGAGGCGCTCGCCGGGGCGGGCGACGACCGTGGTCACCCAGGGATCGCCGGCGGAGCGGCTCACCGTCACGCGGTGCGCTCCGGGTTCGACCCAGACCGGGACCTCGAGCGGCGTGACCCCGACGCGGTCATCGTCGACCTCGACCAGCTGCTTGCTCTCGGCTTCGATGGTGATCGCGCTCAGGATCGGCGACAGCGCGGCGACCCGTTCGCGGGCCTCGGCGCGCGCCTCCGCGGAGGCGTCGGGCGCTCCGTCGAGAAAATGGGCGAAGTCGCGCATCGCGCCCGTGCGATCGCCGAGGCTCTCCTCGCAGCGGGCGATGTTGAAGAACAGCTTCGGGCTGGCGAAGACGTCATAGGCCTGGCGGTAGCGCGCCAGCGCCTCGTGCTTGTCTCCTTCGCGAAAGAGGCGGTTTCCCTGCTCGAGAAGCTCCTGGGCGCGCAGGCGCGCGTCGGACTGGTCGCTGCGCGCCGGCGCGGGCGCGGCCAGCACCATCGCCGCGACGATGAAGGCGCGGGCGCGCGCGATGGCTGGGGACCTCACCCGGCCAGTTTAGAGCCGACCGCTCACAGACCCCAGCGTGATCTGAGGTAGCTGGAAACGGCGTCGATGTCCGTCTGGTCGAGCGCGGCTCCGTAGATCACGACCTCGGCGACCTCGCCGAGGTAGCGTGAGTCGCTGCCGAACGCGAGCTGGAACGCGCGTCCGAGGTACCCCTGCAGCAAGCCCCCCATCGGATCGGTGTCGTCGCTGAGGTTGCTCGAGCTCCCGATCGTCATCTTGTGCTCGACGCCGGACTCGAAGCGCTCGACCTCCAGCATCGCCTGCGCCGTCGAAAAGGTCGGAACGGTGACCGAGGGATCAGCGCAGTCCTCATCGACGTTGGATGTGTAGGACCCCGCGCCGAAGAGCACCGGGCTGCGATAGCCGAACCGGTAGGCGAGGTGGGCGTTGTCGTTGAGGCAGTCGACGCTGGCCGGGAAGGGGACGTCGGTGCCGAGGACGTAGCGCGCGTCGCTCGAGCGCCGCCGCTCGACGACGAACACGGTGTAGTTGCTGCCGTTGAGCGGGGTGAGGTCGACGCGCAAGATGCCGGTGTCGACGTCGGTGGTCGTGCGGTCGAAGTAGGGCAGCGTGATGCCCGACAGCGTCTGTCCGTCGCAGCGCGGCCCGGGTTTCTGGGCCACCGGTGTGAGCGTGACCGTGGAATTCGCGCGGCGATCCTTCCAGCCGGTCACGCGCGGGGGCGTCGACAACTGATCGCAGGTCACGCCCACGTCGGCCGACAGCCACAGGACCAGAGAGCCAGGCCGGACGTTCGCCGGGCAGCCGGTGCCGCACGTGGGACCGTCGCTCGCATCGGACGAGGGCGGCGTGTCGATACCCGAGTCGATCGATCCGGTGTTCCCGCCTGGCGCGCTATCCGGGGCGTCGATTCCCGCGTCGGCGCCGCCCATGCCTGCGCCCGCGACGCCGCCTGCGCCGCTGCCGCCCATGCTCGATCCCGCGGCGCCACCCATGCCTGCGCCCGCGCTGCCGCCCATGCCGCTGCCGCCCGCGCTGGAGCCGCCCATGCCGGCCCCACCCATGCCCGCGTCAACGCTGCCGCCGGCGCCCGTCGCGCCGCCGCTTCCGCTGTCGTGCGTGTCGGCGGCGGTGTCCGTCGGGTCCGAGGCGGTGTCGACCTTGTCGGCGGCGCTGTCGCGCGCGTCGGCGCCGGCGGTTCCGTCGGCCCGATCGGGGCTGCCGGTGTCCATCCGGGCGAGCGCGTCGATGACGATGACGGTGTCCCGTCCGGCGTCGTTGGGTGATCCACTGCTGGCGCTGCAGGCGGCGAAGCACGCGGACAGCGCCACTCCCACGACGAGATCCCGGGCAGACCCTCTCAACAACATGGCGGCGCAGAGTATCACGCCATTCCACGCGCCGTTAAGGTGCCGTTCTCACGGTTTGCGCACTCGCAACCAGGCGGAGCGACGACAGCCGCGTTGATTGTGCGCGTCAGACGTGATACTCAGCCGTGAATCACCTTGGGGAGAAAAATGATTCGTGTGTCGTTGCAGGATGCCTCGTCGTTCTGGCGGTCGTTCTCGCGGTCATGGGTCGTGGTCCTCGGTTTCGCCTCGGTTGCGGTGGTCTCGGCAGCCGGTTGCGTGTGCACGGGGCAGGAAATAGAGGTTCCTCGGCGGCCGACGGCGCAAGAGGAGACCAGCGCCGTCAAAGACCTGGTCAAGGACCAGAGGCTGGGCCCCGACGCGCTGACGCCCGACGTCCAGGCCAGATTGACGACCGCGTCGCGGACGGTCTTTTCACAGACGTTTGGGTCCCTGATCGCGGCGAGGCTGCTGGTCGAGAGCCCGGTGGAATGTCACGTCGGCGGTTGCTTCATCGACGTGACCTTCGTCGATCGCTGCGCCCAGCTGCGCGCCGAAGCGTTCTTCACGAACCGTGGGGCGCCGATCTACCAGTGGCCGGGAGTCGTCAGCCGCACACCGCCCATCGCGAACGCACAGGGCCAGGTCACCGAGACCTGGGCGTTCCTCATCAACCCGAAGCAGTACGATCTGCTGGCAAAGGTTGGCAGCACCGAGCCGCCGCCTCCGCCGCCGGTGGCGGCGTGTCCGGCGACGCGCCCCGTGTTGAACAACGCCGCCGGCGTGAGCCCGAACCCGGCCGGCGCCGCTCCGGAGGTAAAGTGACCATGCGTGCATCCGTCTTCTCTGCGCTCGTCGTCGTGCTCGCGCTCGCGGGGCTTGCCGGCCCGGCTCACGCGGTCAAGCGGCTCAGCTTTTCGCACGGCTCGACCTGTCAGCCGATGCAGAACGCGGATGGGACGATGCCCAACATCGCCTACACCAACGCGGGCATCATCGTGAATTCGATCTCGGCCAACCTGATTTGCCCCATCAACTGGTCGAAGGATCCGCTCACCACCTGGGCGCTGCTCGACAAGGTCGACCTCGAGGTCGAGTGGCTCGGTCTGCCCGCGGGCGCCGCGACCGCGGTGTTTGGCCCCAACTGGGGTTGCTCGCTGGTGTACGAGTCGGCCGGTGGCACGACGTTCGTCACCAACCTGCCGGTGACCTATCCGCTGCCGGCGGGCCTGTCCAGCGTGGCGTATGCGGCGCTCTGGTGCACGGTCCCGCAGTCGATGGGCATCCAGGGCTACGACATCAACATGTGCTTCGTCTCGGCGAGCAACCCGGGCGGCTGCGCGACCCCGTGACCGCGCGCGCGACCGCGCTCAGTTGACGCTGTCGCACTTCAGACAGGAATCGAAGCCGGCGAAGTCGCAGTACGCGCTGTCGAAGACCGCCTTCTGCAGGAAGGCGAACCGGCAGCGCGGCTCGGACGTGCCCATGGGGAAGCTCCCGCAGGCGGTCATGCAACCGTCGAGATGCGGCGTCGCGGGGCAGAGCGTGCTCAAGGCGGCGCAGAAGTCCTCGCACTGAGGGCCGCAGGTGTTGCCGCCGGAGGGCCCCGCCTGGGCGCAGAGCGTCTGAAGACCGAAAGACGACCCCGCCGCGAGGGTCGCGTAGTACGTCCGGCACCCGAGTGAGTCATCGTTGTTCCTTCCGTTGCCGGCCGGCCAGGCCACGTCGTTGCAGTAACGGCGGCACGTATCGGAACTGTCGTAGGCGCTGTTGGCGCCGGTGCAGGCCGTCTGGATCGTCTGGCAGTACGAGTCGCAGGCAGCGCTGAAGCTCGCCGGGGGCGGAACCGAGGTCCCGCCGTCGGGCGTTGGCGGATTGCAGGCCGGCGCGTGCGTGTCGGTGCCGCACTCCGCGGTGTCGACGCCCGCGTCGGTGGTGTCAGCGCCGCCATCGCCGCCGGCGCCGGTGGTCATCATCCCTCCCGTGCCCGCGCTGCCTGCCGCACCGCCACCTGCACCCCCGGCCGCGGCGCCGCCCTCACCGGACCCGCCGGTGCCCGCGTCGACTCCTGGCTCGATGATGGGGCAGCGGACATGCTGGTCGCTGAGAATCAGCGAGACGACCACGGCGTCGTTCATGACCGGGTAGTTGGCGGTCACGTCGGCAAGCTCCTCGTCGCCGCTGCACACCACGGTGTGGAGACTGATCTCCGACGTGGAGATGTCGAAGTAGCCGAGGGTTGCGCTCAGGCGATCGAGAATGCGCGCCTCCTTGACGGGGTTCTTCCCCTCGACGGAGAGCTTGTCGACCGACAGCCCACTGTTCCTGCTGTCGGTGAAGCTGACGAGCACCACACGCCGGCACCCCGCCGCCAGCGTGGTCGCGATCAACAGCGCGCCGATGAGAGTGGACTTGAGCATGGCAATAATCCTCAGAGCTTCTCGATGAGCACGGGGTCTTTATCGGGGTTGGCGGGCCTGACTGGCGGCGGACTCATCGTGGGGCGCGGCGTGGCCTCGGGAGGTTTCGAGGCGGGTGGCGGCTCCGCGGTCGGTTTGCCGGCGACCAGCGACTTCTTACGCTCGGTGGCGCTCGCGGGCTTCTTCTTTTCAGTCGAGAAGTTGTCGCGCGTCGCGACCGCGGGAACGGGAGACTGCGGGCGTTCCGGCACCTGCCGTTCCGCCGGCGCGGATGCCGGCTGGCCGTGGTCGATCGTCAGCGCCGTCGAAGAAGGCGGCTTCGCCGGAGTCGCGCCCGCACCTGGGCCCTGCGTCGCCTGCCACATCGCCGGCTCCGGCGGCGCGTGGCGCGCGCGCACGAACGCGATCAGGCCCACGGCCACCGCGAGCACGCCGGCCGAGGCCAGCACCTCGCGCCGCACGAACCAGGAGCGACGGACCTTGCGCGTGACGGCAGGCGCGGGCGTCATGGCGGCTCCTTCTCCCTCGAGCGCTTGCAGGAATGCCTTCACCGAGGGGAAGCGCGCCTGGCGATCCTTGGCCAGCGCGCGCTCGATCGCGGCGATCACGTGGAGCGGAACGTGCGGCGACAGGCTGGCGAGCGGCGTGGGCGGCTCGTGCACGATGCGATAGAGCACCGTCGACAGGACCTCGCCGCCGAACGGGTGCCGCCCGGCGAGCATCTCGAAGACGATCGCCGCCAGCGAGAACTGGTCGGCCTCGGGGCCGACGTTCTCGGCGTTGCCGATCGCCTGCTCGGGCGCCATGTACTGCGGCGTGCCCAGCAACGTGCGGTCGTGGGTGACCACCATCGACGGGTTCGATCGCTTGGCGAGGCCGAAGTCGACCAGCTTGACCCGCTCGGGCTCGCCGTCGTGCTCGGGCAGCACGAAGATGTTCTGCGGCTTGAGATCGCGGTGGATGATCTGGTGCGTGTGCAGCGTGCTCAGCGCCGAGACAATCTGGCGCGTCAGGCGCAGCGTGCGCATCAGCGAGATCGGCCCCATCGCCAGCACCTGGGCCAGGTCGACGCCGTCGAGGAATTCCATCACCAGGCAGGGCAGCCCGTCGCTGAGGTGACAGAAGTCGATGACGTTGACGATGTTGGGGTGGCTCAAGCCCGACGCGATCAGCGCCTCGCGCTGGAACCGCGAGAAGGCCTGCGCGTTGTCGGCCAGGTCGGACGACAGCAGCTTGGCGGCGTAGCGGCCCGCCAGGCGCGCGTGCTTGACCTCGTAGACGTCGCCCATTCCGCCGCGTCCGAGGAAACGAACGACCTGGTAGGTGCTGTCGAGCGGCGTGCCCGGCGCCAGCAGCGGGCGGTCGCGGCCGCTGCTGCGGCCGCTGTTCGGGGTCGTGGGCTGCGATTTGATGTCCTGCGGTCCGAACATCTGCGTGTGCAGCGACCGCGTGACCTCCATCGACGACGTCACCAGCGGCGCCGCGGCGGCGACCAGCTCCGTGCATTTGTCACAGGTCGAAAGGTGCTCCTCGACTCCCGGCAGCTTGGCGGCCGGCAGCAATCCCGAGGCAAAGTCGACGACTTCCTGCTCGTCGAGGCAGCCCCGGCGCGGCTCGATCGCGGAATCGTCGTCGGGCTTGGCCATGGCAGACGCCTGCGCCTTGACGGTAACACCGGCCCCGTCGCCCTTCAACGAAGGGGCTTCGCGGGCGTATACTGCCGGACGACGATCGTGTCCACGCCCGTATCTTCCCCACCTTCCGACGGGCTCGTCGGCTCCTTCGCCGCCAGCCTCGGCGGCGAGGCGCGCCCGCCGACCACCGACCAGGTGCAGGGGGCAGAACGCGCGTTGCGCGAGATCCTGGCGGCCGCCGTCGCCGTCCACGGCCACCTCGCGGTCGACGAGGGGCGCTTCCTCGCCCACCTGGCCCGGCACATCCCCGCCGCGCCCGAAGAGTGGCTGCCCGCCCTGGCGCGCATCCATGCCGCCGATCTCTATCTCGCCTTCGCATGCGCAGACCAGGTCCCGGGCGCGCTCGCGGTCTTCGAGGGCGCCTGCGGCTCGATCATCGACGGCGCGCTCAGCGGCCAGGCCACCGCCGCCTTCGCCGACGACGCCAAGCAGCTGGTGCGCGAGAAGCTCTTCATCGGCGCCGACACCGGGGGTGGCGACGGAGACGAGCCCGCGGCCGGTCCCCGCGTCCTCTCCTATGCCGGGCGAGGGCCGCTGGCCGCCTGGGTCGCGGTCAGCGCCCAGCGCACCGCGCTGTCGTTGCGGCGAAGAGAGGCGGCCGCCCACGCCCGCCATCGCGCCGCCGCGGCCGAAGAGTTCGCCGAGTCGGTACATCCGGAGCTCGCGTATCTCAAGCGGACGTACCGGGCCGCGTTCGTCACCTGCTTCGAGGAAGCCTTTGCCGCCCTGACCAACCGCGAGCGCACCTTGCTGCGGCTGCACCTGGTCTCGCGCCTGCGCCTCGAGCAGATGGCGCCGATGTTTCAGGTCAACATCTCGACGGTCTCCCGCTGGCTCGCCGGGGCTCGGGAGAGCCTGCTCACGCAGACGCGCGAAGGTTTGAGCCGCCGCCTTCATCTGTCGCCAGGTGAGTTCGAGTCGCTGGCCCGCCTGCTGCGCAGCCAGATCGACGTCAGCCTGGTGCGCCTGCTGGCCGATCGGCCGCCGAGCAAGTCCTGAGCAAAAGCCTTCCTGCTACGCATGGCGAGCCCCTGTCTCCCCCGGGGTGACAACGAGGTCCTTCATTCAAGAGACGCGGCTGCCGCGGAGATTTGCAGAGAAAGGCGCGAATTTTTTGCCTGGCGCCGAGAATATTTCGCCCGCTGGTCGTTGAGATCTTCCCGGAAGCCGGCGATCCCACCGGCGCCGGGCCCCGCCCGGTCTGCCGGCATGGTCGTCGCCACACCTACACGGCGGCGGCGCTCGGTCCCCGTCGCGCGGCACGCTGCGGTTGCCGCCTCAAGCATTGCTCGATCGCGAGGACGTCGTGATATCTTCGCGCTCCATGATCGACCACATCAGCTTGCGCGTGCAGGATTTCCCGAGGGCCGTCGACTTCTACAAGACCGCGCTCGCTCCGCTCGGGTACAAGGTTCTGATGGAGTTCCCGAACGCGGCGGGTCTTGGGCGCCGACAACAAGGCTGACCTCTGGATCATGCAGTCGGAGCAGTCGCCCAGCCCGACGCACATCGCGATCAACGGTGAGCGCTCGCAGATCCAGGCGTTTCACTCGGCGGCGCTGGAGTCGGGCGGCAGCGACAACGGCCCGCCCGGGTTGCGGCTCGATTATCATCCTCACTACTACGCGGCGTTCGTTCTCGATCCCGAGGGGAACAACATCGAGGTCGTGTGCCACGCGCCCGACGGCGTGATGGCGGCGCCGAAGAAGACGGCGGCGAAGGCAGCGGCGAAGAAGAAGCCGGCGAAGGCCAAGGCGATGAAGGCCTCCGCCAGGCCTGCGAAGACGCCTGCGAAGGCCGCGGCGAAGAAGCCCGCCAAGAAGGCGGCCAAGGTCGCTGCCAAGCCGGCCAAGAAGAAGCGCCGCTAGCGTCGCGGGCGCGGCCAGGGCGTCGCGCCGCACGTCACGACGAAATTCTCCGGGAACCTGCGCGGGCGGGACGCTGTCCCTCCGCCATGAGAGGAACGGCTCAGCGCAACGCGCAGGGGACCCGAGGTCGAGCTCGTCTCTTTGCTCGGCTCTTGACCTGGCTCGCGGCGCTGGCCGTCGGCGCCGCGATGGCGCCGACGGGCTGCACCGTCGACAGCGACGATCGCTTCGAGCTGCTGCGTCGCCGCGACGACCGCGCGCCCGGCGAGCCCACGCCGCTCGGGTACGCTGATGCGAGCGACACCGCCGCCGCGCGCGTGCGCCGGCTGATGTCGGACGAGCTGTCGGGCGAGCTGCTGCGCACGTTCGCCATGGCGCGCCGGCTGGCGGCCGAGACCGCGCCCCAGCGGTCGGCGCGGCGCGCGCTCGCGGCCTTCCCGCCGTACCTGGCGCTGGGCGTGAGCGATCTCGATCGCGGGGTGCCCTATCGCGATCGAGAGCTGCGGCGCGGGCTGGTGGCGGCGCGAGATCCCCGCCGACGCGCCGATCATCTGGCTCGAGGATGAGCCCGCGCGCTGCGAGGTGGGCCGCATGCTGGCTTCGGTACGTCCGAAGGCGGGCGCGGGCGCCTCTGATGAGGCGCTACGCGACGCGGTGGTCCTGGATCAGATCGTGAGCGGCTTCGCCCATGCCATCTTCAGCTCGATCGCTCCGGCGCCAGTCGCGGCGATCGACGCCGCGTCCGGGGTGGCCGATCCCCTCGGCGAAGGCTACGCGATGTTCCTGCAGGTCGTCGCCGCCGAATGGCGCTCGCGCGCCGGCGATCCGGGCGTGAACGACGCGCGCGCGGTGTTGCAGCGAGCGAGTCGATTCGCGGCCGTGCGCGGCAACACCAGCGCCTCGACCTTTCGAGACCTCCCGCCGTCCACCGATGCGTTTCTGCGGGATCCCCAGCTGATCGCGGCGTTCCTCTATCGCCTGGCCGCGTCGGAGACCGGGCACCGGCTCGCGCCCGACGAGATCTACCGCCCGATGGTGCCCGAGCAGCCACCGGCCGGCATCAGCCCGGGCCGCCTGCTCGGCGCGTTCCGCAATTTTCAGGCGAAGCTGCTCTGGGCCCTGAACCGATCCGTGCTCCTCGAGCAGCCGCCGCGCGATCTGGTCGATCTCGCGCTGGCCTACGTCGACGCGTTTCCGGCCGAGCGCGCCGACGGGATCCGGATCTTCCTGGTGACCACCGCCGGCCGGACGATCCAGCCGGGTGGCGTGTCCGATCAGGGCTCGCCCGACGAGGCCGCCGCGCGATTCGCCGCGTTGACCGCCGACGTGCTCTTCGGCCGCCGCGATCTGCGCGGACGGTCGCATTCCTGGACGCCTTCTCGACGGTATCCAGTCTTCTAGCGCTCCCGGTCGAGCGCGCGGCGCTCGCGGCGCTCCTCGCGCAGCTGTTCCTTCTCCTCGCGGCGCTTCTCCTTGAGCTCGCGCTTCTGGCGGCGGTGGGCGGCGTGGCTGCTCTCGCCGGGCAGCCGCATGCGAATGTCGACGCCGCCCATGAACACGAAGCCGTGCACGCGCAGCAGAGGCGCGCCTGCGTCGGGGTGCACGGGCGCGCGGTTCACCTCCTGAAAGCCGCCCATGATCGCCGAGCCGTGCGTCTCGACCGCCAGCCCGGGCGGCACGATGATCTCGGTCCCGCCCATCACCGAGAAGATCTCGATGTCGACCGGCCCGGGCGGAAAGCGCGCCTCGCGCAGGTCCAGGTGGGCGCCGCCCATGAACGTCACCAGGCGCAGGCGCCGCGGCATGCTCCAGGACCCGCGCCGTTCGACGCCGCCCATGATGGCCAGCATCGTCTGCTCGGCGCGTACCTGTGCGGCCGGGACCAGCGCCGGCGTGATCTTGGTCGCGGGCGCAGCGGAGGCGGCGCTCGCCGGAAGCGCCGGCAGGTCGGACAGCAGGGCGTCGATCTCGGCCGGCGATTCGGACGTCTGAGCGACGGTGATCCGTCGTTCGAACTCGTCCACGTCGAGCACGTCATGGGCGAAGTGCTCCGAGAGCGCGGCGATCACGCGGTCGCGGGTTTCGCGCTCCTGGGTCACCGTCAGCCTGGTGTCGGCAGCCATGGGCGCAGCATACTGCGTCGCCGGTCCGCTTTCGATCGCCGTCACGCTGGACGACTCCAGGCGCCTCGATGACGCTCGATCACACGCAAGATTCGGTGATGAACCAGAAACGATCGATCCACTAATGACCGGATCGCTCCTCCCCTTTAAACCCCGGCGCTGCTCCGGGGGAGAACAAAAAATGAATATCCTCTCGCGTTCGCTGGCTCCTCGCCGTTCCTGGGTTTTGGCCCCGTCTCTTCTGCTCGTGTCGGCGCTGTTCGGAGCGGGGTGCGGTCGAGATTCGTTGCTGCGGGTATCGACGTCCGAGACGCTCGACGCCGGCGACCACGACGGCAGCGCGTCGGACGGCAAGAGCGACGGCGGCGGCAGCGACGCGATGCCGATGATGATCCGGTTGATCAGCATCGATCCGCCGATGGCGACGCTGGTCAAGGGCTCGACGCGCGCGCTGGTCGTGACCGCGATCTACGTCGACGGGACCAGCGGCGACGTCACCGCGCGCTCGATGTTCTCGACCTCGGCCGCTGCGATCGCCAGCGTCAGCACCGGCGGCGTGGTCGCGGCGCTCGCGCCCGGCAACACGACGATCACGGCGACGCTGGCAGGCCTGACCGCCACCGCGGCGATCACCGTCAGCACCGCGACGGTCATGTCGATCGCCATCCTGCCCGCGACCGCGACCACCGCGGCCGGAACGACGGTGACGTTCACCGCCGACGCGACGCTCAGCGACGGAACGCACCAGGACGTCACTGCCTCGGCGACCTGGATGTCGAGCGCGACCACCGTGGCAACGGTGGTGGGCGGCGTCGCCACTGCCGTCAAGGCGGGCACAGCGACCATCACCGCGAGCTTCAGCGGTCAAGCCGGCACGGCGGCGCTGACGGTCACCGCGGGGACGCTCACCTCGATCCAGGTGAGCCCGGTCGATCCGACCGTCGGAGTCGCCACGACCATCACCTTCACGGCGACCGGGATCTACTCCGACGGCACGCGCGCCGATCTGACCAGCATGGCGACGTGGTCGACCTCGGCGACCACGGTCGTGTCGATCACGCCGACCGGCCGCGCGCAGACGCTGGCCGCCGGCAAGTCCACCATCACCGCGACGTTCAGCGGACAGAGCGGCACCAGCACGGTGACGGTCACGCCGGCGGCCCTCGTGAGCATCGCGGTCACGCCGGCGATGTCGACGCTGCTGGTCGGCGGGACCGTCGCTCTGCGCGCGACCGGCACCTACTCCGACGGCAGCATGGTCGACCTCACGTCGAGCGTCGTCTGGACGTCGTCGGCGGCGATGACTGCGTCGGTCTCGAACGCCGCCGGCACCGCGGGCACGGTGACGGGGCTCGCGCTGGGGAGCGCGACCATCACCGCCGCCTCGGGCATGACCATGGGTCAGGCGATGGTGACGGTGTCGGCCGCGCCGCTGATCGGGATCATCGTGACCCCCGCGACGGCGTCGATCCTGGTCGGAACCACGGTGGCGCTGACCGCGACCGGCCAGTTCGCCGACATGACCACCCGTGACATCACGACGCAGGTCGGGTGGAGCAGCTCGGCCGAGACGACCGCGACGGTCTCGAACGCGATGGGCACGTTCGGCCTGGTCACCGGCGTGCGCCCCGGAATGGCGACGATCACCGCGACCCTCGACAAGCAGATCGGCACCGCGACCATCACGGTGGCCGCGGCAACGCTGCAGTCGATCGCGGTGACTCCCGCCAACGCCATGACGACCGCGCTGCTGCGCTCGAGCTACACGGCGACGGGAACCTACTCGAACGGCACGACGGTCGACCTGACGACCGAGGTCACCTGGGCGACCGGCAACCCGGCGATCGCCGCCATCAGCAACACCGCCGGCGCACAGGGACAGCTGGTCGCGCGCACCAACGGGACCACCACGGTGACGGCGACGCTGGGCACGGTCGTCGGCACGACCAATGTGACGGTCGTCGGGCGCGTACCGGTCACGCTGTCGATCTCGCCGGTCGCGCCGACCGTGCGCCTCGGTAACGGCAACCAGCGCTTCGTCGCGACCGAGATCTTCAGCGACGGCACCCAGGCGAACGTCAGCGCGCAGTCGATGTGGACGTCGTCGGCGCCGGCGATCGCCACCATCACCACCAATGGCGGCGGCCGCGGCCTGGCCACGCCGGTCGCCGCGGGGACGACGACCATCACGGCGACCTTCATGGGCCTGACCGCGACGACAACGTTCACGGTGACCAACGCGGTCATCACGTCGATCAGCGTCACGCCGATCGCGCCGCTGATCCCGGTCGGCACGGTGGTGCCGTTCGTGGCGACGGCGATCTTCTCCGACGGCACCAGCCAGAACGTCACCGGGGCGGCGACCTGGGTCTCGAGCGCGCCGCGCGTGCTGGCGGTGACCACCGCCGGTGGCGCGCGGGGCCGCGGCACCGGCGTCGCCGCCGGCACCGCGACCGTGACCGCGACGTTCATGGGCATCTCCGGCAGCACGACCGCGACGGTCACCAACGCGGTGGCGACATCGATCTCGGTGAGCCCGGCCGGCGTCACCCTCGCGGTCGGCGCGCGCCGGCAGTTCACGGCGCAGGAGATCTTCTCCGACGGGACCTCGCGCGACGTGACCGCGGCGGCGACCTGGCTCTCGATGCAGCCGGCGGTCGCGGGCGTCAGCGACGCGGCGGCGACGCGAGGCCTGGTGACGGCCGTCGGCGCCGGCACGGCGACGATCCAGGCGACGCTCGCCGGCCTCAGCGGCTCGGTCGCGGTCACGGTCACGCAGGCGACGCTGGCGAGCATCCAGGTGACGCCCTTCAGTTCGACGGTGCCGGTCGGCTCGACGGTGAGCTTCGTCGCGACCGGCCTCTACAGCGACGGCACCTCGGCCGACCTGACCGCCACGGCGAGCTGGACGTCGACCGACCCGACGGTGGCCGCGGTCAGCAACGCGGTCGCCACGCGCGGGTCGACCACGGCGCTGGTCGCCGGGACGGTGACGATCACGGCGACCGCGAGCGGCGTCAGCGGCTCGACCATGCTGACGGTGAGCGCGGCGACGGTCACGGCCGTGCAGGTGACGCCGTTCAACCCGCGCTTGCCGGCGGGGTTCGCGCTGCCGCTGGTGGCGACCGCTGTCTTCTCCGACGGCACGAACCGCGACGTGACCGCGGCGGCGACCTGGACGTCGATGTCGCCGGCGGTGGCCACGGTCAGCGACGCGGCCGGCAGCAAGGGCCTGCTCTCCGCCGTGGCCGCGGGCACGTCGACGATCTCGGCGTCGTTCTCGGGCAGCGCCGGCAGCACCACGGTGACGGTCATCGCGGGCACGCTGGCCAGCCTGACCATCGCGCCGCCGAACCCGACGGCGCGCGCGGGGGCGACGGTGCCGTTCACGGCGACCGGCACCTTCAGCGACGGCAGCACGCTGGACGTCACGACGTTCGTCACCTGGACGTCGAGCAACACCGTGACCGCCGACGTCAGCAACGCGAACGGTTCGCGCGGCCAGGCGACGGCGTTCGTGGCCGGGACCACCACGATTCAAGCGCAACGCGGAACGGTCACCGCCACCACCACTCTGACCGTGAACTGACCCAGCCCGCTTTTGCTGCCAGGAGACCAGGAAAGATCCATGACGCTGAAAACCGATCGTCCCCACCATGGTTTGCTCCGCTTTTTTCCTCACGCGCTGCTGTTCGTAGCGGCGCTTGCCGGCGGCCGGCACGCCGTCGCGGCGCCCGGCGGCCCGGAGGAGGCGGGAGCTCCCGAGGCGACCGCCACGGCGGCGGCGCCCGCGCCCGTCGAATCGCAGGCGCCCGGCGCCGATGATCCGGCGATGTTCTTGCCGTCGCTCGAGGGCCCCGTCGGCCTCTATCACATGTCGACTGCCGAGGTGGGGCCGGCGCACCACCTGCGCTTCGCGCTGCACGGTGAATACTTCCAGTCGAGCTCGTTCCTGCTCCGCGACGACAAAGATTCGATGCTGGCCGGGCAGCTCACCTTCGGTTTCACGCCCAACCAGTACTTCGAGATCTTCGGCGGCATTCTCACGACCAGCAACCGCAACGTCCGCGCTCTGGGGGAGGCGAACCGCACCGATCCGGAGGTCATCCGCACGCACGGCGATCTGCTGATCGGCCCCAAGGTGGTGGTGCCGATCGGGATCGGGACGTCGATCGGTCTCGAGGGCGGACTGCGATTCCTGGCGTCGGCGTCGAGCCTGTCGTTCTCACCGAGCTCGACCTCGGCCTGGATCGGGCCGCTGGCCACGATCGATCTGCGCCCGCACGTGCCGCTGCGATTCCACATCAACGCCAACTACTACTTCGATAATTCGGCGAACGTGTACAACCTGGACGGCACGAGCCTGTCGTCGCGGCTGGCGTCCAAGTTCGCGTACGGGATCGGGGCGTCGCGCCTGCGCTTCGCGGCGGGCATCGATGCGCCGCTCGAGAAGTGGACGGCGCCGGTGCCGCTGCACCCGTTCGCCGAGTATCACGCGGAGATCATCACCGCCGCTGCCGATCCCGCGCTCGTGAACATCGACGGCGCGGGCGGCTCGCGCGCGCGCCAGTGGCTGACGTTCGGGTTGCGCGCGCAGATCTATCGCGGGGCCACGCTCGACGCCGGTGTCGACGTGCGGTTGCAGAACGCCGCCGTGATGTACGAGCCGCCGCTGGCTCCGGTCAACGTCATCTTCGGCGCGTCGTACCCGCTGGACGTCGACTCGTTTCGCAAGCCGGTGATCGTCACCCAGGTCGTGGAGAAGCCGGCGCTGGCGGCGCCGGCGACCGACGGACGCATCGCGGGCGTCGCCAAGGACAAGGCGGGCAAGCCGATCGCGCACGCGATCGTCGCGGTCGCGGGCCGCGCGCACGCCACGGTCGTCACCGACGCTGACGGCACGTTCGAGATCGCGGGGCTGGTACCGGGGCCGGCGAACGTCGAGGTCGAGGCGACCGACTTCGAGACCGAAAAGGCCACCACCAACGTGACCGCGGGTCAGACCGCCGAGGTTGCGGTGGCGCTGACGCCCAAGGCGCGCACCGGTCAGGTGCGAGGCAAGACGACGGACGCTCAGGGGCGCGCGGTCGAGGCGACGTTGAAGTTCTCGGGCGCGCAGGCCTTCGAGACGCGCACCGACGGCGGCGGGCTCTATCAGGCGGCGTTGCTGCCCGGCCCGTACAAGGTCGTCGCCGAGGCGCCGGGGCTGCCGACCAAGGAGAGCCAGTTCGAGGTCGTCGCCGACGGCAGCCGCCAGGTCGATCTGACGCTGCGGCCGGTGAACCCCGATCTCACGCTGACCGCCGACGAGATCGTGCTGAAGTCGCCGATCAAGTTCAAGCAAGGCCCGGCCAAGCTGACGCCGGAGTGGCAGGTGGAGCTCGACGGCGTCGCCGAGGTGATGGAGGATCGGCCGGAGATCCGCATCCTGCGCGTCGAGGCGCACTGGGACCCGAGCGCCGGCGCCAAGGCGAAGGAAGTGACTGACGCGCAGGCGGCGGCTGTGAAGGACTACCTGGTGAAGAAGGGCATCACCGAAGCGCGCATCGAGGCGGTCGGCATGGGCTCGGACCAGCCGCTGGTCCCGAACGTCACGCCAACCTACAAGGCAAAGAACCGCCGGGTTGAATTGCACATGATCCGCTAGTTCTCTACCCGTCCTCGTCCCGTACTCTGGGCCCAACCGATCGAACCGGGCGCATCGAACCGGGGAGGCCCAGGCCCACGTTTCGAGTACGGCGACGAGTACGGGGAAGAAGGACTACAGCGTCCGCAGGATCGCCCGCACATCCGACGCGTGGGCACCGTACGGCGACAGCGCGAGATAGGTTTCGTAGGCGCTGCGGGCCTCGGTGCGCTGGCCGGTGGTCTGCGCGACGGTGCCGATCAGCAAATAGGCGTCGGCCTGGCGCGGGTTCGCGGCGACGGCTCGGCGCGCGAGCGACAGGGTCTCGGCGGTGCGACCCGCGAGCAGGTCGGCGCGCGCGAGCAACACCATGTTGTCGGCGGAGCGGGGGTCGCCGCCGAAGACCTGGCTGCAGGCCGTGAGCGCGTCGCGCGAGCGCTGGCGGATCAGCGCCGCTTTGCACGCCTCGACCGACGCGGCCGGGGCGCTCGCCGGCGTGTCCCCTGTTCGCGGCTTGCGGGGCGCGGTCGCAGGCGACGTGGTGGTGGCCGCGAGCACGGTCGCGGTCGCCGGTGCCGTGACCGGCTCGACGGGAGGCGACGGATGAGTCGCGGGCGGCGCCGGTTCGTGCGAGGTAGCGACGACCGTCGGCGCCGGGGCGACCTGTCTCCGCGGCACTGGAATGGCCGGCGCTGCTTTCGCCGGAGGAAGCTCCGCCGCGGCATTGGTCGTCGCAGCGGCGGTCGCCACCGGCGGGATCTCGGCGGGCGGCGGGCTCACGACCGGCGGGCCGGCGGCTGCCGGCGCTGTCACGACCGCCGCCGGCGGTATCTCGACGGTCGGCGTCGGTGTCGGCGCCGCGCCGATCGCCGTCGATTCAACCGAGACCATCTCGCCCGTTCCCGGACGCCCCACGTTCGCCCGTCGGAACGCGACCACCGAGACGATCACGACCAGCAAGGCCGCGCCGCCGATCACGCGCCGGTGGCGGTGCGCTTGCCCGCGCGCGTTCTCGACGAAGGCGCGCACGCGGCCCGGGTGGCCCTCGACCTCGGCGCTGAACTCGTTCGACTCGTGGGTCCGCTCGTGCAGCTTGTCGCCGTCGTCGAGCCAGCGCGCGATCATCTCCGAGAACGGCATCTCCGCGGCCGCAGCGCCGGCGGCTGAGCTACCGTCCTCCAACCGAGCCGGGCCACCGTTTTTCTCCCCGGTCCCGGCGTCATGGTCGGCGCCGCCCTTCTTTTTGGCCATGTGTGGGTTAGTAGCTCCGCCTCGCCGTTTTCGTCACCCGAGCACGCGCGCGCCGCCGTGAGAATCGTAGCTAGTACCGAGCCACCTCGACGAACGCCGACGTCGCCGCATCCCAGGCGAACTGTACGGCGCAGCGCGCTCCGTCGGCATTGACGTCGATCACGACGTACTCGACCGGATACGACGGCTGTCCGTCGAAAAGCGCCGCCGCCTGATCGGTCTTGCTGAAGTACGCGCCGACGTCGACGTGCGAGTGATAGACGATCTTTGCCGGGTGATCTCCGCGCAGGCTGCGCTCCAGCTTGAAGAGATCCGGCGCGTCGAGGTTGTACGCCGTGCGCGCGTCGCGCTCGAAGCGCACCGGGTCCTCCGCGTGCAGCCGGTTTTGGATGTTGGCGCATGCGACCGCGCGCTCCGCGACCGGCGAGCTCTTGGGGCCGTAGATGATGCCGCAGCACTCCTCGGGATAGTCACGGCGCGCGTGCGCGTAGATCTCCGCCAGCGCCTCGGGTGAAACGATCGGATGCAGCGTCGTGGTCGGTTTGGCGGTCGGGTGGGGCGTCGTCGTCATCGGGTCACGCGCTCAGGGAGCCGGGGGGACGGGCGTCTGTTTCTCGACGGGGGCTTCGAAGTAGCGATCCGCGCGGTCCGGGAACAGCGTGACCACCACGCCGCGCTTGCCTTCGCCGTGCACGCGCTTGGCGATGCGCACCGCGCCCGCGAGCGCGCCGCCCGACGAGTGGCCGACGAGCAGTCCTTCTTCCTTCGCGAGCCGCTCCGAGGTGTCCCACGCCTCGTCGGTGTCCATCGCGATCACGCCGTTCAGCTCCTCGGGGTGATAGATCGCGGGTACCAGCGAGCTCGCCATGTGCTTCAGGCCCTCGAGCCCGTGCAGCGCGTCCGCGGGCTCGACCGCCCAGACCTCGATGTCGCGCCGGTAGTCCTTGAGCCGCCGCCCGGTGCCCATCACCGTGCCGCTGGTGCCGATGCCGGTGACGAAGTGGGTGACGCGGCCTTCGGTCTGCTCCCAGATCTCGCGCCCGGTGGTGTTGTAGTGCGCCATCGGGTTCGACGGATTCGAGTACTGGTCGGGGTAGAAGTACAGCTCCGGGTCCTTCTCGACCATGTCGCGGCACAGGCGGATCGCGCCGTCGGAGCCCTCCATCGGATCCGAGAAGACGAGCTGCGTGCCGAACGCCTCGGTGATCTTGCGCCGCGCCCACGAGACGTTGCCCGGCATGACCAGCGTGACCGGGAAGCCGAGCGCGCCGCCGATGAGTGCGTAGGCGACGCCGGTGTTGCCGCTGGTCGAGTCGATGATGGTCTGCCCCGGCTTGAGCCGTCCGGTGGCGATCGCGTCGCGGATCATCTGATAGGCGGCGCGATCCTTGACCGAGCCGCCCGGGTTCATGAACTCGCACTTGGCCCAGATCTCCACGCCCGGCGTCTCGCGGTCGAACGCGCGCAGCCGCACGATCGGCGTGTCGCCGATGAGGTCGGTGATCTTCTCGGCGACGCGCAGCCGCGCGCGGCGCAGCGTCTCCATCTGCAAGATCTGCTCGGCCGCGGAGCGGATGACGTCGACCGCGTGGTTCACGAAAGGACCATCTCGACCGAGCCGCCGCCGCACGCGAAGCACTCGGGCGCCCAGGGGATCTCCTGCACGCGCGGCGCGCCGCCCTCGGGCCCGAGCGGCAACACCAGATGGCGCGCGGGAGCGTTCCGGCGGCGCGGTGGCCGCGCCTGCTCGCGCGCGTCCGCGCGGCGCACGAGCAGCCACAGCGCTTCGCCGGCTCCGACTGTCGCCGCGACGACGGCGTTCGTGCCGGCGCCGACGCCCTCCGCGCGGCGCGGCGGGATCGCCAGCTCGACGTGAGGGCAGGGGCCTTGCTCGCGCAGCGCCAGCATCTCGACCCGGTCATCGAGGGCGCGCAGCAGCACCGCCGGGATTCCGAGGCGCACCGTCGCGCGCAGCATCGGGTCGTCGTCGAACCCGGCGCGCACGACCAGGTCGACGCCCGTGAGCGCCTCGAGCCAGTCGTCGCCGGCCTTTTCACCTTTGGGCCAGGCGCGTGCGTCGAGCACCACGTCGGGGTTCGACGCGCCCAGCGCCGTCGCAAATTCGGGCGGCTCGGCGTCGCCGCCGATCAATCGCAGCCGCCCGACGCCGGCGGCCGCGAGGTAGCGCGCCGCCACCTCGGCGATCAGGTCGTCGGGTCCCTCGGCCGCGATCGCGACCGTCGCGGCGTTGATGCGCTGCTGTCCGTCGGGGCCGATCTCGGGAAGGGCGATCTGGCGCAAGTACCTCTGCGCGGCGCCGAGCTCCATCGATGGGCTCAGCGTCCGCCCGCGATCGCCGGCACGATCGAGATCTCGTCGCTGTCCTTGACCGGCGTGTCGAGGTTCTGCAGGAAGCGGATGTCCTCGTCGTTGGCGAAGATGTTGACGAAGCGGCGCACCTGGCCGTTGTCGTCGCAGATCCGCTCCTTGATGCCGGGGTACTGCGCCTCGAGGCCCGCGATGAGAGCGCCGATCGTGCCCCCGCTGGCAGTGACCTCTTCCTTGCCTTGCGTGAGCTTGCGAAGGGGGGTCGGAATCCGAATCGTCGCCATATCCTCTGTCTCCTTGTGGTTGTCGAGGTTTCGTCGTCGCTCTAGCGCGTCTGGGCCTTTTCCTGAACCTTGTCCTGAATACGGTCGAAGTCGGCGAGGCGCGGCCCGATCAGCACGGGCTCGGGCAACGTGCCGATGAGGGGATCCTGGGTCTTCATACCATTGCCGGTGACGCAGACGACGATCGGACCGTCGTCGCGCCCGATCTTGCCTTGCTCGATGAGCTTGATGGTCGCGCCCAGCGTCACGCCACCCGCCGTCTCGGCAAAGATGCCCTCGGTCTCGGCGAGCAGCCGCATCGCCGCGATGATCTCGTCGTCGTTGGGCTTGGCGGCGAAGCCGCCCGAGCCGGTGATCGTCTGGCGCGCGTAGAAGCCGTCGGCCGGGTTCCCGATCGCCAGCGACTTCGCGATGCTGGTCGGCTTCTTGACCGGCCGCAGCTGGTCGCGGTTCTCGAGCACCATGTCGACGATCGGCGCGCAGCCGGCCGCCTGCGCGCCGTGAATGCGCGTCTTGCGGCCGCCCGCGGGCGCGGCACCGAGCAGGCCCAGCTTATCGAGCTCGCCGAACGCCTTGCCGATCTTCGTGACCAGCGAGCCGCCCGCCATCGGCACGATGATGTGCGCCGGCGTCTTCCAGCCGAGCTGCTCGGCGATCTCGTACCCGTAGCTCTTCGAGCCCTCGGCGTAGAACGGGCGCAGGTTCACGTTGACGAAGCCCCAGCCGTACTTGCCCGCGATCTCCGAGCACAGGCGGTTGACGTCGTCGTACGTCCCCTGCACGCCGACCACGCGCGCGCCGTAGATGCTGGTGCCGATCACCTTGGACTGCTCGAGGTCGAACGGGATCAGGATCACCGCGGGCAGGCCCGCCGACGCCGCCTGCGCCGCGGTCGCGTTGGCCAGGTTGCCGGTCGACGCGCACGCGACGGTGCCGATGCCAAGCTCGATGGCCTTGGAGATCGCGACCGACACCACGCGGTCCTTGAACGAGAGCGAAGGGTGGCAGACCGCGTCGTTCTTGACCCAGAGCTCGCGCACGCCGAGACGCTTGGCCAGGCGATCCGCGCGCACGAGCGGCGTCATGCCGGTCTGCAGGCCGACGGTCGGCGGGCCGTCGAGTGGCAAGAGCTCGGCGTAGCGCCACATCGTGGGCGGCCGGGACTCGATGACGGCGCGCGTGAGCGCCTTGCCGATGGCCGGGTAGTCGTACGCGACCTCGAGCGGGCCGAAGCAGAACTCGCAGACGTGGATCGCGGTCTTCGGGTAGTCCTTGCCGCACTCGCGGCAACGCAGGGCCTGGACCAAGCTCGGTTTGCTGACGGACATCGACGGCGCCGTGGTCATACGAAACACCTCTCGACCGGAAGGGTGCGGGAGTCCCCGCTTGAATAGTTGGACGCGGACAGCTCGCGGATGCGCGGCGCGGGGCCGCACACGCCGCAGAGTGGGTTGGGGTTGAAGGGGATGGCGCGGACGCTCATGCCGGCGGAATCATACTGGATGAGCCGGCCGATGAAGGCGGGAGTTTCGCCGGCGGCCAGGCGGGCCGCCTCGGCTCCCTGCAGCGCGCCAATCACGCCCGGAACAGGGCCGAGCACGCCGGCCTCGGCGCAGGAGGAGCCGACGCCCGCGGGCGGCGGCTCCTCGAACAGGCAGCGATAGCAGGGGTGCCCGCCAGCCGGCACGGTCATGAGCTGGCCGCCCGTGCCGACGGCCGCTCCGTGCACCAGCGGCTTGCGCGCCAGGACCGCGGCATCGTTGGCGAGGAACTTGGTCGCGAAGTTGTCGGAGCCGTCGACGATCACGTCGTACGACGGCCACGAGCGCGGCGGCGCTGGCGCTGTCGAAGCGCACCGCGTGGGTCGTCGACCGTCACCGCGGGGAAGCGCCGGGCGAGCGCGCGCGCCAGCGACACGACCTTGAGCTCGCCGACGTCGGCCGCGCCGTGCAGGATCTGGCGGTGCAGGTTGCTGGCGTCGACGCGATCGTCGTCGGCGACGCCGATGCGTGTGACGCCCGCCGCCGCGAGCGCGAACGCCGCTGGGCAGCCGAGCCCACCCGCGCCGACTGATCAACACGCTTCCGCGCGGCACGCTTCCGCGCGGCACGCGGGCCTGGCTATGTGTTCCGGTGGGGCTCACTGGAAATAAGCGTCGCTGCTGAAATAGCGCTCACCGGTGTCGCAGAGCACCGTCACGACCGTCTTGCCGGGGCCGAGCTCGCGCGCGATGTCGAGCGCGATCTTGACCGACGCGCCCGCCGAGATGCCGACCAGCAACCCCTCGCGCCGCGCGAGCGCCAGCTTGGTCCGCTGCGCGTCGATCTCGGAGATGGTGCGCACGTCGGTGATCACCTGGCGATCGAGGATCGCGGGCACGAACCCGGCGCCGATGCCGTCGATGCGGTGCTCGCCCGGCTTGCCGCCCGAGAGCACCGCGCTCTTCTCGGGCTCGACGGCGACGATGCGCACGTCGGGGTGCAGCGCTCGGAACACCTGGCCGACGCCGGTGATCGTGCCGCCGGTGCCGACGCCGTGCACGAACGCATCGGGCACGCGCGTGCCGAGCTGCGCCAGGATCTCGGGCGCGGTCGTGCGCCGGTGAGCGTCGACGTTGGCGGGGTTGTTGAACTGCTGGGGCATGAACGCGCGCGGGTTGGCGCGGCAGATCTCGTTGGCCTTCTCGACCGCGCCCCGCATGACCTGCGCGGCGGGCGTGAGGTGCACCTCGGCGCCGTAGGCCTTGAGCAGCGCGCGCCGCTCGAGCGACATGTTGTCGGGCATGGTCAGGATCAGCCGATAGCGCTTGGCCGCCGACACCACCGCCAGGCCCACTCCGGTGTTGCCCGAGGTCGGCTCGACGATCACCGACTCGCCGGGGCGCAGGCGCCCCTCGCGCTCCGCCGCCTCGATCATCGACAGCGCCACCCGGTCCTTGAGCGAGCCGCCCGGGTTGAACTGCTCGCACTTGCAGAAGATCTCGGCCATCCCGGGCTCGGGCAGATGGCGCAGCCGCACGAGCGGCGTCCCCCCGATGAGCTCGAGCATGCTGTTGACGGCGACGGCGGGCATGGGGGCGAAGTTATACCGCAATAGACAGGCGTCTACGAAAACGCTGAGCGGGCGGGCGGGGGTTCGCGGGCGGGGGTTCGCGGGCGGGGGTTCGCGGGCGGGGGTTCGCGGGCGGGGGTTCGCGGGCGGGGGTTGCGGGCGGGGTCAGACGGCGCAGGTCGCCGGATGCTCGCGATGTGCGTGAAGACGACCTGTCTCGATTCTTGCGGATGCAGGCTCTATCATCCCGCGCCATGCGGATTGCCAAGAGCCTGTTCATCCAGCCCCGCGCCGGGTGGCTCTGACGTGACCAGCGACTTCAGGGTCGGGCGTCTGGCTCTCCCTCTCGTCATGTTTCTGGGCGCCGCGCCAGCGTACGGCCGCGGTGAGCGGGATCTTCCGTCAGAGGACAAGCCCACGGCGGAGGTCAGCGGCGGCCAGGCCTTGCCGGCGGAGGATTGGTACAGCCTCCACTACCAGTTCACGGGTGCGACCCAGTATCATCCGTCGTTCTCGGCCAAGTACTCCGGTCAGAACAGCCTCAGTCCGGAAGGCGAGAGCGCCACGGCGTTCGTCACGACGCTCTATGCTGACTTGCGCCTGTGGAGAGGAGGCGAGCTGCTCTTCGACCCCGAGATGAGCGGCGGTCGGGGGCTGAGCAGCACTCTCGGGGTCGCCGGGTTCCCCGACGGGATCGTCTACCGCGTCGGAGATCCCGCCCCGGCCGTCTACGTCGCGCGCCTGGCCATAAGTCAAACGTTTGGGCTCGGGGGAGGCAAGGTGGCCAACGAAGGCGGACCGAATGAGCTCGCCGGTGCGCGCGATCGGGATGTTCTGGCCATCACCATCGGGCGGTTCTCGGTGGTGGACGTGGTGGACGGCAATCGCTACGCGAACGACGCGACGACGGAGTTCTTCAACTGGGCGCTGTTCGCGTCCGGGGCCTACGACTACCCGGCGGACACGCGCGGGTACACGTGGGGCGCCCTGGCAGACCTCGCCAAGGGATGGTGGTCCTTGCGGGGCGGAATCGCGCTCGAGCCTTACTACGCGAACCTGGCGCAGATGGACTGGCGGATCAACAAGTCGCACGGCCTGATGGTTGAATACGAGGCTCGCTACGGGCTTCGCGGCCTGCCCGGCGCGTCGAGCCTCCTGCTCTTCTGGAATACGGCCCGGATGGGGAGCTACGATCAGGTGCTCGCCAATCCCGGCGCGTACGGCAACAGCGTGGCCGCGACGCGCGCCGATGGGCGGAACAAGTATGGATTCGCTCTGTCCGTCGAGCAGCAGGTGACCGGAACGATGGGAGCGTTCATGCGTCTCAGCTGGAACGATGGGCACAACGAATCGTGGGCATTCACCGAGATCGATCATTCGCTTGCCGTGGGTGCCACGCAGAACGGGCGACCGTGGCGACGGCCACTCGACATCGTGGGCGCGGCCCTCGTCGTCAACGGACTCTCGTCGTCTCACGAACGCTACCTGGCGGGGGGAGGATACGGCTTCATCATCGGCGATGGAGCGCTCGACTATGGTCCGGAGGTCATCGGCGAGATCTACTACAAGGTCCACGTCAGCGAGCTGCTCTCGGTGTCGGGTATCTATCAGCCCATCATCAACCCCGCGTATAACCAAGACCGAGGCCCCGTCCACGTTTTCTCCGCGCGGTTCCACGTGGCCTTCTGACGAGCTTCTCCATGCGATCCAGACGTTCATCGTGCCTCCTTCTTCTCACCTTCGTGATGGCGCCTGCTTGCGGCTCGCATGAGGACAACGTCTGCCAGGCCATCGGAGACTGTTCTCAGGGGGGGAGCAGCGACTGGATCGCGAGCTGTCAGCAAGAAGCCAAGGATCTGAAAGCGGAGTCGACGTCCAGCGGATGTGGCTCGGAGTTCGACTCCTACTTCTCCTGTGCTGACGCCAATTATTCGTGCCGGGGAGCGACGGCGCTTTTCCCCGGTTGCGCCGATCATCTCACGGCGCTCGACTCATGCTTGGCCAACGCGACCGCCAACACCTCGTGCACGCGCCTCGAGAACACCGAGGCCAGCTGTGCGACCTCTCGCCCGGACGCTGGGGCCAGCACCGGAACACCACCGGCATGCACGGCGGCGCGCGATTGTCAGGCCAGCTGCTACCTCGCGAACGTGGCAGACGCGTGTGCTCCTCGAGTAGACGAAATCATGAATGTGTCGGCGTGCGCTGCGACCTGCCCGCCGCCATGAGCGAGGCCGGAGGTCTCGAGGCTCGAGGCCTCTTGGCCGGCGCGCCCTACTCCCCGCTGGCCGTCGTCTCGTCCAGCTCCAGCGAATCCCCGGCGCCGAGCCAGCGCATATGCTCCGGCACCGCCGCGCCGCGCGCCAGCGCCGTGCCGCGCTCCACGGAGATCCGCAGGCGGCTCGCTGCGCGCGCGCAGTGAAACTCGGCGTCGACCGCCTCGACCGAGGCCAGGCCGCATTCGACCACCCAGCGCCGCGGTCCGCCCGCGCGGACGTCGAAGCGCGCTTCGCCGCGCGCCAGCCGCAGGCCGAACGTCCCTGCCGCGCCGCCCTGCGGCTCGAGCCGCGTGCCGGGCCACAGCCGGATCGTCGAGCCGTCGTCGAGCGCCAGCACCGCGCGCGTCGCGGCGTCGACGGCGACGAAGGGGCGGCCGTCGGCCATGCGCGGCGACGCCGGCTCACGCGTGCGCAGCGCCAGGCCCAGGACCACGCCGATCGCCACAGCGATCCCCGCGAACGCCAGCAGCAACAGGCCGCGCGCCAGGCGGCGCGGCGCGCGCGCACGCTGGCGGTCGTCGATGCCGCGCCAGACTCTCTGCAACGCGCGCTCGGTGACGACGTCGTGCAGGCGCTCCTTCAAGGGGTAGCGCAGCTCGCTCATGGCGATCCCGCGGGTGTGCCGAAGCGATCGCAGAGGCGCGCGTCGATCTCGGCGATGCGCCGCTGCGCGGTCGCCGGCGAGCACGCGCACGCCGCCGCCACCTCGTCGAGCGCGAGCCCATCGACGCGCCGGAGCATCCAGGCGATGCGCGGCTCGACCCCGGCGACGTCGAGCACGTGGTCGACGTGCTCCAGGTCCTCGCGCGCCTCGTGCCGCAGGTCGACCGCGGCCAGCGCGGCCAGCGTACCGTCCTGGTCGCCGCCGTCGCGGTCGGCGCCGAGGCCGATCAGCCGCAACAGGCGGTCGCGCCGCAGGCGGCGGCGCGCGAGGCCGACCGCGATGCGCGACAGCCAGGTGCGCAGGTCGGCGCTCGTGGTCCGCGGTCGTCGTCGTCAGCTTGGTGAGCCGCTTCCAGGCGAAGACGAAGGTCTCGCGCACGATCGCCTCCGCGCCCTCGCGGCTCGATACGAGGCGCGTGACCATCGCCAGCAGATAGGCGGCGTGACGGCGGTAGATCAGCTCGCGGCCGAACCGGTCACCCTCGACGGCGCGCGCCACCAGCTCCGCGTCGGAGGGAGCGTTCGGCAGGGGAAGTAAGATAGGTCGGGTCATTTTCACGAAAGAGCTGCTTCTCTCAATAAGGGCCTCGAGCGGGTTAAAACGGCTCTTCGGCGGCGGAAAAAATCGATTTTGCGGCGCGAAAGGTCGGACAATCTGCGTCTATTAGGGGCGTGTTCTATACCGAACCTTCAGGCGAATCGACCCATGGCACGCTTTTTCCGCTCGACGCAGAAAACGCCGCGCTGATTTGCGGATTGCGTGATTGAGCGCGGGGCGCTCGCGCAACAAGGTCTACGGGCGCTCGCCGATGTCGACGATCGAGCAGGCCTGGATCGTCTCGAGGCCCAGGCGCTCGGCTTTCTCGATGAGCGCGTCGCTCTCGGCGCCGGGGTTGACCCACAGCTCGCGGATGCCCTTGCGCTGGATGTCCTCGAGCACGTCGATGCCGAGCGCGGGCGGCAGGTACAGCGACGCGCGATCGACCGGACCGGGGATCGCGCTCACCGACGGATAGCTGGTGAGCCCTTCGATCACGGGCTCGTTCGGGTTGACCGGATAGACGGTCCAGCCCTGGCGCAGATAGGCGCGGACCGCCTTGTTACCGAACTTGTGGTGCGCGCTCGAGGCCCCGATCACCGCGACGCTGGGCATGGCTCAGCTTCCCGCAGGGCGCCCGCACACCGAGCACACGTCGCCGGCGCCGATGACGCCGACGCAGCTGCCGTCGTCGCACAGCCGGCGGTCGGGGCGGAACGCGCTGCCCGCGGCGTCGCCGGCGGTGGTGGTGGTCGGTGGTGGTATCAGCGTCGTCCGCCGCGAGCGAATCGCCGTCGTCGCCGACGCCGCGGTCGTCGCTCCACGCGGGGGCCGTGCCCGCGGCGGCCGAGCCGTCACCGGCGCGACCGCACACGCGGCAGCGGCCGTCGCTGCCCAAGACCCCGATGCAGGATCCATCGGGGCAGAGGCGGCGCGCCGCCGGGTTGAAAGTGCCTTCGCTCATGGCGCGCAGTCTAGCGCGCCGCCGCGGCGGCTTCGGCTTTTTTGAGCTCTTCGAGAACCAGGTCGATCTCGGCGCCGATCGGGAAGCTGTCCTCGGCGCTGCGCTTTTTCTCCGGAGTGCGCGGGCGGAAGACCAGATTCACCACCGCCGTCACCGGCTCGTCGTTATGATAGGCGCGCGGCACCTCGAGCGCGAACGCGCCCTCGCGCAGGCAGGTCTCGATGGCCGGCTGCGCCAGCGTCGACGACTCGACGCGCGCGTCCATGACCTCACCGCGCACGAGATCGATCGCCATGCGCACGCGGCCGGTCAGATCGCGCATGGCCGCGCGTGGCCCCGGGCCGGCCCTGGTAGCAGGCGCGCGCGCGCGGCATGAACGCCAGCGACAGCGTGTTGCGCACGACCTCGCGATCCATCGTGCCGCGCACCGGCGCCGGTGGCGCGGGCGGCGCCGCGTGCGGAACCGGCTCGGCCAGCGCGGCGAGCATCGGCGTGGTCAGGCCGCGCGCCTCGAGCGCCGACGGCGTGCTCGGACGGCGTGCGGGCGTAGCCAGGCGGGGTCGACCGCGATCGGCTTCAGCGGCGCGCGCAGGCTGTGCCCGCGCGTGACGCCCTTCGATGTCGGCTCCCTTGCGCAGCTTGCCCGGCACGCGCACCACGCCGGTGAAGCCGCCGCCCGGCGACACCGTGCCCGGCAGCCGAGCGCTGGTCTTGTCGAACGCCACGCGCGCCGAGAAGACGTCGCCGCCCGCCGCCAGCACCTCGACCAGCGAGGGGAGCGCGTCGTTGATGTCGTCGGCGCGCAGCTCTCGCTCGACGCCGCCGCGCGCCTCGGCGACCGCGGCCAGCGCCTGCCGCGCGGCCGGCGTGATCGGATCGTCGTCGCCGGGGCGCACGACGATCAGCGCCACGCCCAGCTCGACGCCCGGGATCGTGCCGAGCGCGGCGTCGAGCCGCGCGCCGGTCGCCGTCTCGGGGAGCGCGCCGTCGGTGATCACCGTCAGCAGCGCGCGCGGCCCGAAGGAGCTCGCCTCGCGCCGCAGGATCTCGCCCGCGGCGCGCAGCGCGCCCTCGAGATCGGTGCCGTTGGCCAGGCGATCCGGCACCATCTCGGATTCGATCGACCCGGTCGCGTCGCGCGTCGCGGTGCGCGCCATCGGGAACAGGCGCGTCAGCGTGCGATCGAAGAACAGGACGTCGAAGCGCGTCGTCGGCGCCAGCAGGTCGAGCAGGTGCGCGGCGACGTCGTGCTCGGCGGCGAGTCCGGCCAGGCCGACGCTGCGCGAGCGATCGATCACGAACAGCACGCTCCCGGGCATCGCCGGCGGCCCGCCGGCGCGCGCGCGCACCGCGAAGGCGACCGCCGATTCTCGGGGCGAGAGCTCGGCGACCGCGGCCGCGCCCTCGAGCACCGGCCCATCCTTGGCGGCGGCGCTCGCGATCGCGGACGCCGCCAGGGTGTACGAGATCTCCCATCCCGAGCGGGTCGACACGTGCGCCGGCGCCGGCGAGGCGACAGCAGTGGGCGCCGTGGTCGCCAGAGTCACGCCACCGCCCGCCGATGCGTGCCCCGGCAGCGCGGCGTGGACGCCGGCGATCTCGAGGTCGCCCAGGCCCGGGCCGACCACGCTGACCTCGGCGGGCAGCGGCGTCGCTTCGGGCGACGGCGGGAAGCGCAGGCGCAGGCGGCCGTGCGTGTCCTCGACCAGCGTGGAGAAGCGATAGCGGATCATGACCGGCGAGGCCGGCGCCGTGGCCGCGGCCCCGCCGGCGCCGCGCGCGACGTGGATGCGGTAGGTGGTCTCGTCGTCGTAGGGATCGCCCTTGGACGCGATGCCGCGCGTGCGGATCGCGTCCCTGTAGCGGCTGCGGGCGGTGTCGGTCTCGGTGGTCTTCGTCTCGGCCGCGGAGCCGCCGCCGCTCCCGGCGCCGGGGTCCTTTTCGGCGCCCAGCGCGCGCCAGCGGCCGTGGTCGTCGATCTCGACCGACAGCAGCGCGGCGCGGTCGGGCAGGGCGATGTCCAGCGATTCCTCGGTGGCGGCGCGCGGCCGCTGGGCAGACAGGATGCGGGTCACCGTCACCACCGCCAGCGGCCCGCGCAGGTCGACTGCGATCTTCTGCGGGGGCGGCGGCAGGTCCTCGGCGTTGAGGGCGCTGTCCGACGCCGGCGCCGCCACCACCGGCGCACGGGGTCCACCCACGAACGCGGCCATGAGCGCACCACCGGCGATGAACCGAGCGAAAAGGTCCGTTCGCATCAGCTTCGGCCGAGCCTAACCCAAGACGGGCCGAGAAGGAGCCTCTTCGGAGGCGCCTCGGGCCTCGGGCTTCAGGCCTCGGGCTCGGGAGAAGACCCTGCCCAGGTCCGAAGCCTGAGCGCCGAAGCCCCGTCCCGGCCCGCCGCTACGCGAAGCCGCGCCCCGCCAAGTAGATCTCGATGCTCTGCGCGCGCGAGCTGTCCGGCTTGATGATGCGCACCTCGCCGAACCGCCCCGCCATGCGCTGGCGCAATGCCTGGAAGTCCGGGCCCTGGAAGATCTTGCCGACGAACCCGCCACCCGGCGCCAGCAGGCGCTCTGCCCGCGCGAGCGCCTCCTCGAACAGCGCCGCCGACCGCGCCTGATCGGTGGCGCGCACGCCGGTGGTGTCGGGGGCCATGTCGGAGAGCACGACGTCGAAGGCGGGGAGGTCGCCCAGCAGCTCGGCGTCGGTGGCCTTGAAGAGATCGCCGACGAGCACGCGCGTTCCGGCGATCGGCGCCGGCAGCGGATCGCGATCGATGCCGACGACCGCGCCCTTGGCACCGACGGTGGCGACCGCGTACTGCATCCACGACCCGGGACGGCAGCCGAGGTCGAGCACACGATCGCCGGGGCGGATCAGCCGCAGCTTGCGGTCGATCTCCTCGAGCTTGAACACCGAGCGCGCGGCGAACCCCTGCTCGCGCGCTTTCTTGAAGTACTTGTCGTGCCGGTGGCGCGGATCGTTGAGCTTCGCCATGCGGGGGCGGCGCTCGCTTCCGCGCGCGCGGAGCGGGCGCCTTTAGGCCTTCTTCGTGCCGCCCTGGGGGGCGCCCTTCTTCGACGCCTTCATCGGGTTCTTGGACTCGACCTCTTTGATGGCGCGCGGGACGATGTACTTCTTCACGTCCTTGACGCTGCCCTTGATCAGGACGAGACCGTTGGCCGGGCCGGGAATGGCGCCCTTGACCAGCACGACGTCCTTGTCGTCGAGCACCTTGACCACGACCAGGTCGGACGCGGTGTTCTTCACGTTGCCCATCAGGCCCGACATGCGCTTGCCCTTGTGCACGCGGCCGGGCGTGAGGCGGCAGCCGATCGAGCCGCCGTGGCGGAAGAACTCGTGGGTACCGTGGGTCGCGCTGTCACCGGCCATGCGGTGCTTCTTCATGACGCCCTGGTAGCCCTTGCCCTTGGTCGTGCCCACGACGTCGACCACGTCACCGATCTTGAAGACATCCGACGCGCGGAGCGTCTTGCCGACCTCGTACTTCTCCAGATCCTTCGCCTCGAGCCGCACCTCGCGCAGCACGCGCAGCGGCTTCTCGACGCCGGCCTTCTTGAAGTAGCCGGTCTGCGGGCGGGTGAGCAGGCGGATCGGCATCTCCTCGAAGCCGAGCTGGACCGCGGAGTAGCCATGCTTCTCGTCGGTGCGCTTGCCGACGACCACGCACGGACCGACGGAGACGACCGTGCACCCGAGGGCGCTGCCGTCGTCGTGAAACACCTGGGTCATTCCGATCTTGCGGCCCAAAAGGCCCATCTTGAGGGACATGCGGCGAAGCTCCTTGCTCGGTCTTTGAAACGCCTGTGAAAGCGGGGGTTTATATTCGGGAAAGCGACAGATGTCAATTGCGGAGCCCGGGCGCGGTCAGGCGCCGGGCAAGAACGTGAACTTTCCGTGGAGAAGGTCGAGCAGCGACCGCCACTGCGTGTCGAAGGGGAACCAGCGGACGACGTAGCCGTCGAACAGGAACCCATTGTAATTGCTGGTGAGCCCGCAGACGATTCCGGCCGCCGCGAGCGTGATCATCCAGGGGTCGTCGATGCGGGAGCGGCGGACATCCTCGATGACGGCGCCGGCCGCGGGGGCGCAGAAGAACAACCGCAGCGCGGCGATGCTGCTGAACGCCGCGAAGAAGCAGATCGCGTTCCAGCGCGCCGCGTCCCACCCGACGAAGTTCAGCAGCAGCGGCGCGAACGTCGCCCCGAGCAATAGCGCGCCGAGCAGCAGGCGGAGCCAGCGCGCGAACGGCAGCCGCGCCACCAGACGGACGCCGTAGACCGCCAGCGCCACCAGTCCCGGCGCCGACGCGAGGAGCCCGTTCACCAGGTAGCGCTGGTTCTCGGGGTTTCGCCAGTACCAGGGCATGAGCAACAGTAAATTGTCGCGCACGGGACGGTAGAGCGCCTCGAAGCCGTCGCCGCGCAGCGGGAAGTTGGCGAACCGCTGAATCGAGGCGTGCAGCGCGTGGATGCGCTGGGGGCTCTTGGTGCCGACGGTCCCGATCACGGACGAGGCGGCGAGCGCGATCAGCGCCGCCCCGACCACGTGCGCGATCAGCGCCCAGCGCGTGCCTCGCGACAGCGGCCGGGCGTGAATGTGTTTGATCACGCGGCACACCATGACCAGCCACATCGTGGGCGCGAACATGATGATCATCGACTCGTGGATCAGCGCCAGCACGACGCTGAGCGCGATCGCGACGTAGAAGACCGGCCACAGCCGGCGCGTGCGCCCGGCCCACGCGATGTAGAGCGGCACCGCGATGAAGCCGACGTAGTCGAGGTAACCGATCTCGTGCGCGACGAAGACGATGCCCGGCGAGGCCGCGAACACCAGCGTCGCCGCGGCCAGGCCCCGATCGCCGCCGTCCGTGGCCAGCATGCGGTGCGTGAGCCGCGCCATCGCCAGCAGCGCGAGCACGAACATCACCACGGCGATCAGCGCGAGCGTGTTGTAGTGGTAGACGTTGCGCCCGCCCACCGCGCGCAGGAGCTGGCCGAAGAGCCCGCGCCGGATGAACCCCTGCGTGTAGTTGAACGTCATGTGCGTGGCCGACCACAGGTTCGGCATGCGCAGTCCCTTGAGCAGCGAGACCGCGAAGACGCCCGCGACGATGATCAGGATGTGGCGCGGTGTTCGCGGGGGAACCGGCGTCTCGTGAGAGGACGTCGACGTCGACATCGACATGGCGACGCTTCTCTTATCACGTCAGCTGCGGTTCTTGACCAGGCAGGCCTGGTAGTGCGCGCTCCAGCCACGCAGCGCCGACCTCTCGAGCGCGCGCTCGATGCCGCCCAAAAGCCGCTGCAGCGCGCTCGGCACGAAGTCGGGCGTGAATGTGAAGTACTGCGCCTCCGCGGCCCAGGCCGCGCCCGGCGCGGGTGGCAGCGCCGACGGCAGGATCCAGCGCTCGGTCCCCTCGTCGATCTGCTTGATCAGCGGAAACAGGTAGCCGACGTACAGGCGAAAGACCGGGTTCTGGGTGTTGATCTCGTGGAGGATGAACACGCCGCCCGGGCGCAGCACGCGCACGATCTCGCGGATCGCGCGCTCCTGCGCCGCCGCCGACGGCAGGTGGTGAAAGGCGTTGATGCTGTAGGCGAAGTCGAACGAGCCGTCGGGGAACGGCAGGGTCTGCGCGTCGCCCTGGCAGAGCCGCAGCGGCAGGGGCTGGGCCGGGTCGGCGCCCGCGTCGCGCCGCGCGCTCAGCGCCGCCTTCCTGAGCTGTCCCACCGAGTAGTCGAGCCCGTGCATGCGGTAGCCGGCGCCGGCGAGCGCGCTCAGGTACCAGCCCTGGCCGCACCCGAGGTCCAGCCCGCGCGCGCCGACGGCGATGCCGGCCGCCTCGAGGCGCTCGCGCATCAGGGCGGTCTTCTTCGCCAGCAGCCGGTCGCGGACGTGCTTGGGGATCTCTTCCTCGTACGCGTGCGCGATCTCGTCGAAGTGATCGACCGTCGTCCGCCGCATGATGCGGCCGAGCCGTGCGCGGGAAAACAGAAAGGCCGCGACGCCCAGCGCGACCGCGTAGAACGACGTGCCGACCCGATAGACCAGCACGCCGATGATGCCGACCTCGACGGCGACGCCCCCTGACAGGAGCTCCTCGATCATGGTCGAGCCGGTGACCGACACGCCCAGCGGAAAGCCGCTGAGCCCGCCGAACAGCGTGCCGGCGGAGAACGCCTTCACGCCGAGCGCGAAGGGAATCACGCGCCCGGCGAGCCCGACTGTGATCAGCAGCGCCAGCGCCGGCAGCAGCCAGGCGAGCACCGTGGCCGTGACCGCGATCGAGCCGATGAGCGCGACGTTGCGTACGCGGCGATCGTCGAGGATCAACCGGAACATGAGGAAGGTGAGCCCGAGCACCGCCGCCGCCGCCGCCAGCCCCAGCGACGGATGGGTGACCAGCAGGAAGAAGACGGCGAGCACGGCGGCGTCGAGCAGGCGCTCGATCGCCCACACCCAGACCAGGTGTGACGCCCGCGTGCCCGACTGGCGCCACAGGATCAGCACGCGCACCAGCTCGCCCACGAAGAACGGCGTCACGATCGCCGGCAGCGTCGCCAGGTAGACCGCGAGGCTGTCGCGGGTGACCAGGCCTCGCGTGAAGCGCCGGATCAGGAAGTGCCACCTGAACCAGCGCATCATCAGATTGACGGTCGTCAGGGTCACGCACGCCAGCAGCGCGATCCAGATCCCGCTCGAGAGCGCGGCGCGCCGCGCATCGGTCAGGTGCGCGGCGCCGATCCAGAGCGCGGTGCTGATGGAGCCGACCAACGCCAGGAAGAGCACCAGGCCCAGCGCGCGACGCCGCGGGCGCGCGGCTGGCGGCGTGGGCACCGCCGGCGTGACCCCGGACGCAGCTGCCATGGATGACCTGTCGGCGATGATTCGTCTCCGGCTCTGCGCACTCGCTATCACATCGATCCGGACCGATCAATTGTGGGCGCCCGCCCGCTTGTCCTTGCTCGGCCGCCCAACGTTGCTATGAACAACAGCGCATGGGGCGCAAGCTGGCAGCGCCGTCCGGTCGCGCGCTGGTGATCGCGTTCGCCGCGGTCGCGGTGAGCTTCGTGCTCGCGACGCTGGTGTCGGAACGCAGCGACGTCAAGATTCGCCGCGACGCCGCGCTCATCACCGACAACGCCGCGCCCAGCATCGTGCACCTGGAGGCGTTTCGCAGCGAGGCGCGCCGGCTGGTCGTGCTCGCCGACGACGCGGTCGATCGCGCGCAGGAACGCGAGCGACTGCGCGAGGCGCGCGCGCGTGGCGGTCGCGCTGGCCGCGTCGCGGGCGACCTGCCGCCACCGCCGCAGCCCGCCGATCTGCCGGCGGACTCGCTGGCGCGGCTCGACAGCGAGTGGACGCTCTATCGCGCGCTGCCGACGTTCCGCGGTGAGCGCCAGCTCGCCGCGAGCGTGCTCGAAATGCGCGACCGCTTCGTGGCGGATCTGCAGAGCGTGCTGGCGGCGGCGCGCTCGGGGGATGGGAACGCGGCGCTCGACACGCTCGAACACAAGCTCAAGCCGGCCGCCGACGCCCTCGACGATGCGACCGTCAAGGTCGTCGAGCGCAACGCGCAGGAGGCCACTCACCTGGCGGCGCGCATCGATCGGCTCGGGCGGCGATCGATCTTGCGCGCCGCGGGGCTCGACGGGCTCAGCGTGATGCTCACGGTGCTGGCGGCGTTCCTGGTGACGCGGTTCATGCGGCGCTACACCCGCCTCATGGAGCAGCGCGCCGAGGAGCTGGAGCTGTTCGCGGGCCGCGTCGCGCACGACGTGCTGAGCCCGCTCGGTGCCGCGAGCCTGGCGCTGTCGTACCTGACCGAGAAGGGCGGCATCCAGGATCCGCGGGCGCGGCGCATGCTCGCGCTCGGGCAGCGGGGCATCGAGCGCACGCGCGTGATCGCGGACGACCTGCTGGAGTTCGCGAGCGCGGGGGCTCGGCCGGACCCGGCGGCGCGCGCCGACGTACCCACGGTGATCGCCGCGGTGATCGACGAGGCACGCCAGATGGCCGAGGAGCGCAACGTCGCGCTGTCGATCGAGACCATCGATGCCGGCAGCGTCTGCTGCACGCTGGGGATCCTGAGCAGCCTGGTCTCGAACCTGGTGCGCAACGGCGTGAAGTACGTCGGCGAGGGCCCGGGCAAGACGGTGTGCGTGCGCGCCCGCCGGCAGGGCTCGTTCATGCGCATCGAGGTCGAGGACAACGGCCCGGGGCTCCCGGTGGCGATGGAGGCCGCGGTCTTCGAGCCGTACGTGCGCGGCCCCGACAACCACCAGCCCGGGATCGGCCTCGGGCTGGCGACGGTCAAGCGGGTGGTCGAGGCGCACGGCGGGCGCGTCGACGTGCGCTCGATCGAGCGCGCCGGCTGCCGCTTCGGCCTGGAGCTGCCTTGCCCGGCGGGCACGTCGGTGGACGGCAACGGCGACGGCACGCGGGCGGCGCGCGGCGAAAAGGCGTTGCCTCCCCTGGTGAACCCCCCTAGGGTTGGGCCCGAGGATGAGCGGCCTCGAGACATCTCGGCAGAAGATCCGAGTCCTTCCAGCCACCCTGGCTGATCAGATCGCGGCGGGCGAGGTCGTCGAGCGGCCCGCCTCGGTGGTCAAGGAGCTGGTCGAGAACGCCATCGACGCCGGCGCGCGCCGCATCGACGTCGAGATCGAATCGGGCGGGCGCCGGCTCATCCGCGTGGTCGACGACGGCTCGGGCATGGACGCCGACGATGCGCGGCTGGCGCTCAAGCGGCACGCGACGTCGAAGATCGCGGCAGCCGAGGACCTGTGGGGGTTGCGCACGTTCGGGTTCCGCGGCGAAGCGCTGCCGTCGATCGCCGCCGTGTCGCGGCTGACGCTGGCGACCAAGACGCCGTCCGCGGCCGCCGGGCTGCGCCTGACCATCGAGGCCGGTATCGAGACCGACGCGCGCGAGGCCGGCATCCCCGACGGCACGCAGATCGAGGTGCGCGATCTGTTCTTCAACACGCCGGCGCGGCAGAAGTTCCAGAAGTCGGAGGCGACCGAGACCGCGAACGTCTCCGAGGCCATCCTGCGGCTGGCGCTGGCGCATCCGGCGGTGCATCTGCGGTTGCGCGCCGGCGGCCGGCAGGCGCTGGACCTGCCGCCCCACGGCGATCTCGGCGAGCGCGTGCGCGCCGCGCTGGCGCGGCGGGGCGCGAGCGTGCTGCACGAGGCGGCGGGCGAGGAGGGCGGGGTGCGCGTGCGCGCTTTTCTGGCAGGGCCCGACGAGGCGTCGACGACGCCGCGCTCGACGTTCCTGTTCGTCGGTGGGGGCTCCGCGGGTGGGGGCTCCGCGGGTGGGGGCTCCGCGGGCGGGCGCTTCGTACGCGATCGATCGCTGCTGCACGCGCTGGCGTTCGGCTACGGCGCGATCCTCGAGAAGGGGCGCTATCCGCTGGCGACGTTGTTCGTCGACGTGCCCGGGCAAGAGCTGGACATCAACGTGCATCCGCAGAAGCTGGAGGTTCGCTTCGCGCGGCCGCAAGAGGTCTACGCCGCCGTTCGGCACGTGGTCGGCGCGGCGATTGCGCGCGCTCCGTGGCTGGCGCAGGCGCAGGCCGGGACCGCTCGCGCGATGCGTGTGTTCACGCTGCCGCCGCGGGTCGCCGCCGACGGCTGGGGTGACTCCGGCACCGGCGCGCGTCACCTGGCGCCGTCGGGTGGCGGCGCGCGCGCGCTGCCGCGCCTGGCGCAGGGCGGGTTGCCGCTGCGCTCACCCGGGGCCGCGCGCTCGCCCGGGCTGCGCGACGCGCCCTTCGCGCGCGCGTTCGACGGCGCGGGGGTCGACCCCGCGGCGTATGGCTCGCCGGCGATGCCCGGCGCATTCGACGCGAACGTCGCTGCTGCGCCGGCGATCGCGACCGATGATGCCTACGGGAACGACGTCGGCGATGCGCGGGCCGGGCGCGCCGGCGCGGTGGCGTTGGCGGCGGGCGAGGCGTTCTTCGGCGGCCTCACTTACATCGGCCAGCTCGACCTCACCTACCTCGTGTGCGAGGGGCCGGGCGAGCTGGTGCTGATCGACCAGCACGCCGCGCACGAGCGGGTCGCGTTCGCCCGGTTGCGGGCCGCGCACACGCGCAGTGACATCCGCCGGCAGCGCCTGCTGTTTCCGCTGCCGGTCGAGGTCGACGAGCTGGGCGCCGCGCTGGCAGCCGACGGGCGCGCGCTGGAGCCATTCGGGTTCGAGGTCGACGCGGCGCCGGCGGGCGGCGACGCGCGCACGATCTGGGTGCGTGCCGTGCCGGAGATGCTGCGCGACGCCGACCCCAAGCCGCTGCTGCGCGACGTGCTGGGGCAGCTCGCCGACGGCGGCACGGCGGCGTCGGCCATCGAGCGCGCCGATCACGTCCTGGCGACCATGGCCTGCCACAGCGTCGTGCGCGCGGGCGACGTCCTCGGACGCGAGGAGGTCCTGGCGCTCTTCGCGCAGCTCGACGGCGTCGATCTGCGCTCGCATTGCCCGCACGGCCGCCCCGTGCTGCTGCGCATGCCGCTGCCCGAGATCGAGCGGCGCTTCGGCCGGCTGTGACCGACGAAGCGGCGCCGATCCCGTTCGTCGCGGTGCTGGGGCCGACGGCCGCCGGCAAGAGCGCGCTCGGCCTCGCGCTGGCGCAGCGCCTCGACGGCGAGATCGTCGCCTGCGACTCGTTGCAGGTCTACCGCGGCATGGACATCGGCACCGGCAAGCCGACGCGCGAGGAGCAGCGGCAGGTGCCCCACCACCTGCTCGATCTCGCGAACCCCGACGAGCCTTTCCACGCCGCGCGCTGGGCGGCGCTGGCGGGCGCCGCGATCGCCGACATCGCTGCGCGCGGGCGCTTGCCGATCGTCGTGGGCGGCACCGGGCTCTACTATCGGGCGCTCACCGTGGGGCTCTTCGAGGCGCCCGCGCCCGACGAGGCGATCCGCCAGCGCCACCGCGCGGTCGCCGCCGACGCCGGGATCGAGGCGTTGCACGCACGGCTGCGCGCGATCGATCCCGCGACGGCGGCCGCGATCTCGCCGCGGGATCTGGTCCGCATCAGCCGCGCGCTCGAGGTCTACGAGCAGACCGGGGTCACGGTGAGCACCCTCAAGGAGCGGCAGCGCCTCCCGCCGCACTGGCGGCCGTACGCGATCGTGCTCGATCCGCCGCTGCCCGAGCTGCGCCAGCGCATCGCCGAGCGCGTCGCCGGCATGATGGCGGCCGGCTTCCTCGACGAGGTCTGCGCGCTGCGCGCGGCGGGCTACGGCGCGGCGTGCAAGCCGATGCAGGCGCTGGGGTACCGGCAGCTCGGCGAGCACCTCGACGGAGCCGGCACGCTGGACGATGCGGTGGCCGCGACGATCGCCGCGACCGCCGCCTACGCGCGCCGACAGCGGACCTGGTTTCGCAAGGAGGCGGCCGCGGCGCGCCTCGCGGTCGCGCCAGCGGTCGGGGAGCTGGTCACGGCGATCGCCGAGGCTCGCGCATCATGACGCCGGTGGCGCCGTCCGGTGACTGTCTCTTCTGCGCGATCGGCGGCGGCAGCGTATCGGCGGCGATCGTCTGGAGCGACGACCGCGTGTGCGCCTTCCTCGATGCGCGCCCGGTCTTCAAGGGGCACGTGCTGGTGGTGCCGCGCGCGCACGTGCCCACGCTGCTCGAGCTGCCCGACGCCGAGACCGGTCCGCTCTTCATCGCCGTTCGGCGCGTGGCCGCCGCTGTCGAGCGCGGCCTGGGCGCCGACGGCACCTTCGTCGCGCTCAACAACAAGGTGTCGCAGAGCGTGCCGCACCTGCACGTGCACGTCGTGCCGCGGCGACGCAAGGATGGGCTGCGCGGGTTCTTCTGGCCGCGCGTTCCCTACGCGTCCGACGCGGAGCGCGACGAGTTCGCCGCGCGCATCGCGGCCGCGTTGCGCGACGAGACGCTGGTTTGAAGGCGCCGGCCGGGGATACTAAGATGGCTGGCCGAGATGTCTGACGATGACGCTGACCACGACGCCGACCACGACGGCTCAACACGATGACTGAACAACATGGCTGCTGAAAGAGAATCCAAGATCACCGAGGCCGCCGCCGCGCACGCGCTCGATTTCGAGCGGCCGGTGATCGACCTCGAGCGCAAGATCGAGGAGCTGGTGCGTGTGAGCGGCGACGCGCCGGCGCTGCGGCCGCAGATCCGCCTGCTGGAAGAGCGGGCGCGCGAGCTGCAGCAGGAGATCTTCGCCGACCTCAGCGCCTGGCAAAAGGTCCAGCTGTCGCGCCACCCCGCGCGCCCGTACACGCTCGACTACATCGAGCGCTTGATCGAGGGCTTCGTCGAGCTGCACGGCGATCGCCGCTTCGGCGACGACCCGGCGATCGTCGCCGGCTTCGGCACGTTCGAGGGGACGCCGGTGCTGATGCCTCGGCCATCAGAAGGGACGCAGCACCAAGGAGAAGGTGCAGCGCAACTTCGGCCAGCCCAAGCCCGAGGGCTACCGCAAGGCGATGCGCCTCATGGAGCTGGCGGCGCGCATGCGGCGGCCGATCGTCTGCCTCATCGACACGCAGGGCGCCTACCCGGGCATCGACGCCGAGGAGCGCGGGCAGGCCGAGGCGATCGCCAAGAACCTCGAGGTCATGGCCGGGCTGCCCGTGCCGATCGTCTGCGCCGTGATCGGCGAGGGCGGATCGGGCGGCGCGCTCGCGCTCGGCGTCGCCAACCGGATCCTCATGCTGGAGTACGCGACCTACTCGGTGATCTCGCCCGAGGGGTGCGCGTCGATCCTGTGGCGCGACGACGCGAAGAAGCCCGAGGCGGCCGAGGCGATGAAGATGACCGCCACCGATCTGCTGCGCCTGGGGATCATCGACGAGATCATCCCCGAAGCGCCGGGCGGCGCCCACCGCGACCACGATCTCTCGGCGCGCCAGCTGGGCGACGCGCTTCGCCGGCACCTGGCCGATCTGCTGCTGCAGTCGCCGGAGTGGCTGCGCGAGGACCGCTATCGCAAGTTCCGCGGCATGGGCGCGTACGTCGAGTCCGGCGGCAAGGACGGCCGCCCCGACGTGTCCGGCGAGGCGCGGCCCCCCGAAGGCGGCAAGAGCGAGCGGCAAGCCGGGAGAGAAGCCCGCGAGCCCCCCGGCCGCGGAATGACCGATCGTCCGGGCGAGGCGCCGGAGCTGGAAGCGCTGCGGCTCGAAGCGTTGCGGCTCAACGACCGGTACCTCGGCGAGGCGGTGATCGCCTTCGGGCTTTGCCCCTGGGCGGAGCGAGCGATCTCGGGCGGCGAGCTCCGCCGCGCGGTCGCCAGCGAGCCGCCGTCGCTGGCGGCGGCGCTGGCGTTCATCGACGAGCTCGCGCAGGCCGGCGCCGCCGCCTCGGTCGGCATGTTGATCTTCGCGCGCGCCGCGGTGCCGTCGCCCGCGTTCGATCGCTTCACCGAGGAGGTGCGGCGCGCCGACCGCGAGCGCTGCCGCGCCGAGGGGCGCAAGGACTTCGTGATGGCGGCGTTTCACCCCGACGCGGCGACGTCGTTCGCGAACCCGTACCAGCTGGTGTCGTTCCTGCGCCGCACGCCGGATCCGACGATCCAGCTCGTGCGCGCCGAGCTGCTCGATCCGCTGCGCGCGGCGCGGCCGTCGCTGTCCGACGACATCGCCCAGCAGAACTTCGCGCGCGTCGCTGCGCAGGGGCCGGAGCGCCTGGACGCCGTGCTGCGCGACATCCGCCGCGACCGCGACCAGACCTACGCCACGCTGACGCGCGCCACGGTGTCGATCTCGGTCTCGGGCGCGAGCTCGGCGTAGGAGAGCACCGCAAGCTCGGGGTGGGCGACCTCGACGAGGCGCCGCACGTGCCGGCGGAGATCGGCGGCGGTGACGATCACGGCGCCGCGCGCGCGGCTGCCGGCGGCGCCGGGCAACGCGGCCAGAGCGACGGCGAGCGCGCGGCCGACGCCGGCGAGGATGTCGCGCGACGCTTGCGGGTCGAGCGCCAGATGCCCGCCGCCGTCGCCGGGGCGGATCGCTTCACGCAGCGTGTCCTCGACCAGCGGGTCGAGCGCGATCGCCGCCAGCCGGCCGGCGGTGCCCGCGTGCGCGAAGGTGATCGCGCCGCGCAGGGCCGCGCGCGCCCGCTCCGCCAGCGTCGCCGGGTCGCGCGTGGCGGCGGGCGCGTCGGCGATCGCGCCCAGGATCTCCGGCAGGTGGCGCAGCGAGATCCCCTCGGCCGCCAGGCGCCGCAGCACGTCCGCGAGCTGCGCGGGCGACACGGCCTTGGGCACGACCTCGCGCACCAGCGCCGGGTGGCTTGGCTCGAGGGCCGTCAGCAGCGCCTGGGTCTCCTGGATGCCGAAGAGCTCGTGCCCGCGGCGCCGCATGAGCCGCACGAGATCGGCGGCGATCTCGCCGGCGGCGTCGTGGTCGCGCGGCACGTCGGCGCGCGCGAGCGGGATCTCGTTGAAGTGCACGCGGTAGCTGCGTCCGCCCAGAGCGTCGCGGGGCTGGGCAGCGTCGCGCAGGCGTACCGCCGGCAGCGCCAGTCCGGCTTCCTCGAACAAGCGAACACGCGCGGCGGCCAGCGCATCGTTCGCGAACGCGCCGTCGCGATCCCCCTCGCCGCGCGCGCCGGCGCGCAGCTCGGCGGCCAGCTCGGGCGAAAGCTCGATGGCGAGCGGCGCGAGACGCGGAGCCGGCAAACGTTCCCCGGCGCGGTCGGCGGTCGCCGCCGTCGGGCTCGTCGTGCCGCGCGCGCTCGCGGCCGGCGCCGGTCGCGTGATCAATCGCCAGGCCAGCGCGCCCAGCACCGCCGCCAGCACCAGGAACGGCGTCGCCGGCAGCCCGGGCACGATCCCGAGTAACGCCAGCAAGGCGGCGGCGACGGCGAGCGCGCGCGGTTGCGCGAGCACCTGCGCGCCGATCTCGCGGCCGAGATGAGCGTCCGCGCCCTCGTCCTCGGCGGCGACGCGGGTCACGACGATCCCGGCCGCGGTCGAGATCACCAGCGCCGGGATCTGCGCCACCAGTCCTTCACCGATGGTCAGCAGGGTGTACGTGCGCGCGGCGGCGGCGAGCTCCATGCCGCGCTGCGCGACGCCGATCACCAGGCCGCCGACGATGTTGACCGCCAGCACGACGATGCCGGCGACGGCGTCGCCCTTGACGAACCTCATCGCGCCGTCCATCGAGCCGAAGAACTGCGACTCGCGCGCCAGCAGCGCGCGCCGCCGCTGCGCGCCCGCGCGCGTCGATGTGGCCGGCGCGCAGCTCGGCGTCGATCGCCATCTGCTTGCCCGGCAGCGCGTCGAGCGTGAAGCGCGCCGCGACCTCGGCGACGCGCTCGGCGCCCTTGGAGATCACGATGAACTGCACCAGCGTCAGGATCACGAAGATCACCGCGCCCACGACCAGGTTGCCCGCGACGACGAACCCGCCGAAGGCGTGGATCACGTCGCCGGCGTTGGCCTTGAGCAGGATGAGGCGCGTCGCGGATACCTCGAGCGCGACCCGGAACAGCGTCGTGAGCAGCAGCAGCGTCGGGAAGGTCGCGATCTTCAGCGCGTCGGCGACGTAGATCGAGATGAGCAGGAGCGTGACCGCGACCGCGATGTTGAACGAGATCAGCAGATCGAGCACGAAGCCCGGCAGCGGGACGATCATCATGGCGACGCTGGCCACGACCACCGCCGCCAGCGCGAGATCGGCGTGGCGCGTGAGCCGCGCAACGAGATCGCCCGCCGCCCCCTCGCTGCCCGCTCCACGCCCCGGCCGGCGCGCCGCCGGAAGAATCGCCATGCGCTGTGGATAGAATGCGTCGCCGGCCGGCGTCAAGCGGCTAATATCCCGGCAAATGTCTCGCCCCGCGCCGGGTAGGCGCTGGCTCCTCTTCGTTGCCTTTGCGGTGGTCCTTCTGGTCACGGCCACGCGCGCGCTGCCGGCGCGGGCCAACGGGCGCTATCCGCTGGCGAACCAGCTCGTCGCGCGGCCGGGCGATGCCAGCCACCTGGTGGCGCGCTCCACGTTCGGCCTGCTGCGCAGCGACGACGCGGGGGCGACCTGGACCTGGGTCTGCGAGGACGCGCTCGGCATGCTCGACGTCGCGGAGGACCCCTCGCTGGCGCTGACCGGCGACGGCACCACGGTGGTCGCGTACTCTCAGGGCATCAACGTCAGCCACGACGGCTGCACCTGGACGCCCGCCGTCGGGATCCCCGCGGGCCGCTTCGCCGTCGATGTCACCGTGAGCCCGGCGCGCCCGCACGACGTGCTCGCGATCGAGCTGTCGATAAACAACAGCAGCGACGCGGGCGCCGGCGGCTACACCTTGCAGCTCGTCGACCAGCGCCGATGACGGCGCCACCTGGGCCGACATCGGCGCTCCGCTGCCGGGATTCCTCGGCGCCACCGTCGAGGTCGCGGCCAGCACCGCCGATCGGATCTACATCAGCGGCAAGGTGCTCGCGACCAACCAGCCGACGCTGGCGCGCTCCGATGACGGCGGGCGAACCTTCACGCTGACCGCGATCACCGGCGTCGCCTCCGACGCCGGCGCCTTCATCGGCGGCGTCGACCCGGTCGATCCCGACGTCGTGTATCTCCGCATCTCTCCGACGGCGACCGCGCCGGGGCGCGTGGTCGTCACGCGCGATGGTGGCGCGACCTTCGCGGAGCTGGTGACGATCCCGGGCGACGTCTCGGGGTTCGCGCTCTCGCCCGACGGCGCCACGCTGGCGGTCGGTGGCGTCGACAACGGGCTCTACGTCGGCGCGGCGGGCGCAGTCGACGGATCGCCGCCGGCGTTTCCGCTCACCGGTAACGTGAAGCCGTCCTGCCTGACCTGGGTCGGCGCGCGGCTTCTGGCGTGCGCGAGGGAGGCGGTCGACATGTTCGCGATCGCCGCCTCCGACGACGACGGCGCGCACTTCACGCCGCTCTTGCATCTGGCCGATGTGACGCCCGCCGACTGCCCGGCCAGCAGCTCGGCCGGCAGTTGCCTCGCGAAGTGGCCGCCCATCGCCGCCGCCATCGGCGCCGACGCCGGCGCTCCCGCGACACCCGACGCCGGTGTCAAGCCGCCGCGATCGAGCAGCGGCTGCGGCTGCGAGCTCGGCTCACCCGAGAGCGCGCACACCGGAGCGGGCACTCTGCTCCTGGCTACGCTCGTGTTCCTGGCCACGCTCGCGGTCGCGCGCGCGCGCCGCCGCGGGCGCCGCGCTCAGGGCGCGGTGCACAGATAGTCCATGCCGTTGACGTTGCCGAACCCGATGCAGGTGTTGTCGGGGCGGCCCTCGTGACAGTCGGAGCAGCTCGGTAGCGTCCCCTCCGCGCTGACCGCCGCCGCCGCGCTGACGTCCTGCCAGAACCAGTCACCGTGCGCGGGATCGAAGCCGGCGATCTTCTTCATCGCGACCCAGCGATCGACGGCCGTGCAGGTGCGATCCTTGTAGAGCTCCTTCACGACGACGGCGCCGTCGGGCATCGCGTGCACGCCGGCGTCGCCGCCGCCCGACAGGATCTGGTCATACGTCGCGGCTGCGGCGTCGTTGACCCAGACCGTGAACCCGTTCAGCGCCGAGTGCTCGCCGGGCGCGCGGCACGCGCGCACCATCTGGAAGCCCGACTGGCGAAACGTCGCGGGAAACACCAGCGTGCCGCCGTCGCCCGACGCCGGGTTCGACTTCGACGAGCACGCGAGCGCGAAGCACGCCGCGGCGAGGCAGACGGTCCATGGCACGCTGATTCTCGGCAATTTCATGGTGCGGTCGTTGGCCGATCGGCCTCCGGGATGCCAACCTTGTACCGCGGCGAGCCTTGGTGCTAAAAGCAAAGACCGCTCAGGGCTTGTTTGTGAGGAGCTTCGACATGCGAACGACCGCCGGGGGAATTCTGGCCGCGACGGGACGCGCGCTCGGTGCAGGCCTGGCCTGCGTGATCGTCGTCGCCACCGGCTGCGCGAGCAGCAGTGGCAGTCCCACGATCCTTTCGGGCGCGATTGGCACCTGGATGGGGGACGGCACGCAAGGCTACGACGGCGACGGGAAGATCCCGGCGCTGAGCTGGCTCAATCAGCCGACCGATCTCACGTTCGGTCCCGACGGGCGGGCGTACATCGTCGACTGGAACAACCACCGCATCCGCCGGCTGCGAGCGGACGGCACGCTCGAGACGTTCATCGGCCGCAACCTACCCGGCGACTGGGATTGCCAGAACCCGGCCGATGCCAACAATTGCACCGTGCCGATGACCGCCACGATCGCGTGCAACGATCTGGCGCTCAATCACCCGATGGCGATCCAGTTCGCCGCCGACGGCGTCGGCTACCTGGCCGCGTGGCACAACCACAAGCTCGAAGCGTTCGATCCGTCGACGGCGATGGTCCACATCGTGGGCGGGGGCCAGGCGCCGGGCTACGTGGGTGACGGCGGCGCGGCGGCGGCCTCGCGGATGAACTTCGTCGACTCGGTCGCGATCGATCGAAACGGCAACGTCTTCATCGGCGACGAGCGGAACCGCCGCGTGCGCCGCATCGGCACCGACGCGGCCCGCACCATCAGCGACGTCGCCGGCACCAGCCCGGCGCCCGCCAGCTCGGGCTACGCCGGCGACGGTGGCCCGGCGACCGCGGCACGGCTCGCGCTGGCGCCCTACACGGTCGTCGACGGCGCCGACAATCCGCCGCCCGGCGGATCGATCGTGTTCGGGGCCGATGGGTCGCTCTACGTCTCCGACACGTTCAACCACTGCATTCGCAGGATCGCCGCGGGCGGCGACGGCGTCGTCGGCGACGGCGACCCGGCCGAGGAGATCATCACCACGATCGCGGGACAGTGCACGGTGCCCGGATCGTCCGGCGACGGCGGGCCCGCGTCGGGCGCGCTTCTGAACCTGCCCGAGGATCTGGAGCTCGGGCCCGACGGCAAGCTCTACGTCGCCGACACCGGCAACAACGTCGTGCGCCGTATCGACCTCGCGAAGGGAACCATCGATCGCTTCGCCGGCACCGGCAAGCCGGGCTTCTCCGGCGACTACGGCGCGCCGCTGCAGGCCCAGCTCGACTCCCCGTACGGGCTCGCGTTCGACGCCGACGGCAACCTCTACATCGCCGATACGCTGAACAACCGGATCCGGATCGTGCGCAAATGACGGCGCCTGGCGCCGGACGCGGGGGGATGTTCATCATGACGAGACGAGCGAGCTCGCTGGCAGCCGGTTTGGCGCTGCTCTCGGCTCTGGGCTTCGGTGGGTCGTCGTGTGGCGGGAGCAACAGTGGGGGCAACAAGCCGCCGCCCGCCGGCCCGGGCGACATCACCACGATCGCCGGCACCGGCGAACGCGCGACCCAGCCCGTCGACGCCAACGGCGACGGCGTCGTCGACCCGCCGATCCCGGCCGACAAGGCGCGATTCGACACCCCGCTCGACACCGCGTTCGAAGCGAACGGCGACATCCTGATCCTCGACTGGAACGGCCACAAGATCCGGCGCCTCGACAGCGCCGGCATGGTCGGGTTCGTGGTGGGCACCGGCATCGAGGGCGACGCCTGCGAAGCGCCGCGCGTCGACGGGACGTGTCCGCTCATCGGGTCCGAGCTGAATCACATGAGCGACGTCGCCGTCGATTCGGCGGGCCGACTGGTGATCGCCGCCTGGCACAACGCGAAGATCAAGACCGCCGATCTCGTCGGTGATTCGGTCGTCGACACCTGCGGCAACGGCACGCGCAGGTTCGCCGGCGACGGCGGCCCGTGCAAGGACGCCACGGGCGCTCAGCTCGTATCGTTCGATCTGCCCTCGGGCGTGCTCTACGACAAGGCCGGCAACCTGTTCATCGCCGATCAATCGAACCAGGTGGTCCGCCGCATCGGCACCGACGGCATCATCAAGACCGTCGCCGGCAACTGCCCGGCGACGCCGGGCTTCGGCTGCCCGCTCGGCCAGGGCTACACCGGCGACGGCGGTCCGGCGACCATGGCCAAGCTCTCGAACAACTTCGGTCAGGCCGCCGACCCGCAGGGCAAGATCGCGTTCGACGCCGCCGGCAACCTGTTCATCGCCGACACGCAGAACCACGTCGTGCGAAAGGTCGTGCCCGGGTCCGACGGCGTGCTCGGCGACGGCGATCCCGCCGAGGAGATCATCACGACGTTTGCGGGCACCGGCACCGCCGGGTTCTCCGGCGACGGCGGCCCCGCGGCGATGGCGACGCTCCGCGGCCCGCGCGACGTCGCCTTCGGGCCCGACGGCAGCCTCTACATCGTCGACACCGACAACAACTGCGTTCGCCGCGTCGGCCCTGACGGGATCATCTCGACGGCGGTGGGACAGTGCGGGCTCACGGGCGGGTTCTCCGGCGACGGCGGCCCGGCGATCGCCGCGCAGCTCACGACGCCGTTCGGGATCGCCGTCGACGCCCAGGGCAACCTGATCGTCGCCGACTCGGGCAACAACCGTATCCGCAAGGTCGTCGCGAAGTAGCCCGGCGCGGGCGCCGCTTCTCAGGGCTGCGCGTGTCCCAGGCCGAAGCGGAAGCGCATCGACAGCAGCCCCTGCAGGTAGAGATCGAACGCACCGGAAGCGACGCCGTTCGGGTAGGGCTGGCCACTCACGATCTTGAAGCTCAACGAATCGTACTCGGCGTAGCCGCCGAGCAGGACGTCGATCCAGCCGTTGACGGCGACGCCCACCTGCGCGCGTCCGGTCACCGTGAACGCGCTCAATCCGGGGAACCAGTCGCTGTGCTCCAGCGTGCCCACGCTGAGCGGCCGGCGCGCGCCCAGGCCGAGCTCGAAGGTGAACAAGCGCAGCCGCCAGCTGCCGTCGAGCCGCGCCCCGATCGCGCGATAGTCGGCCGTCGGGATGACGCCCGTCTCGACGCTGTACTGGCGGACGTAGTAGCCGATCGCCGGCAGCCACGTGAACCGGCCGCGCACGATGCGCATCACCAGCTCCGCCTGGTACGCCGTCGCGCTGGTCGACAGGCTGCTTGCCGGCGAGCGTCGCCTTGACCGGCGCTTGCTGCTCGTACGCGAGGCGCACGCCCAGCCCCGACAGCAGGCGGCACGGGCCGCCTCCAAACGGATAGAGCGTCCCTTCGATCCGACCGACCGGCGCCCGATAGAGCGTGTAGCCGCGCAGCGCGCCGCGCTGCTCGTCCTGGTAATCGAAGCGGCGGAACATCACGCCGCCCGCGGGCTCGAGCTCGGCGATCGAGCACCGCGCGACGTTGGCGGCGGGCGTCTCGCTTGCGCCACCGCCGGGCGGGGTCTCTTTGGCTGGTCGCGCCCGGCTCGTGCGGGCGGCGCTCGGGCTCGATCTCGACGGTGCCGCCCGCGGGCTTCTCCGGCTTCTCTGGCTTCTCTTCGGGCGTTTCGCCTCCGGGCTCGGGTTCGAGTTGGGCTTGGGGCTGCTTGGGCGCCTTTTGGGGCGGCCCGGGCTCGCGGCGCGGCGGCTTCGGCGGGGTCTCGGGAGCTTCCGGCGTCTCGGTCTCGGGCGGCGTTTCCCCGGCTGTGCGTTCCGGCGGTTTGCCGCCCGCCGGCGTCGTCGTCGGGGCGGGCGCCTCTTCCTCGGGCCGCCCCGGCGACGCGGCCTGGTCGATGAGCGGCGAAAGCTTCGCCCAGAGCTGGGTCCGGATCTTCGTGCGCAGGGCGCCGATCGTGCGCGCCTCGAACGGGATCTCGCCCACGATGCGCGCGTCCTCGCCATTGGCGAGCGTGAGCGTCGCCGTGACCTTGCCGCGCTCGCGCGTGACCTCGCCATAGAGCACGCCGGTCAAGTTGAGCCGCTTTGCCAGGCCGACGGTCTTCTGGGGGCTGTAGTTGGTGCCGATCTTCAGCGCATCGCTCGGCCGCAGTGGCACCACCGTCAGCGACGGCTTCTTGCGCAGCGCCGACAGCACGGCGCCGCGCGCCGCCTGCGCGCCCGCGCCGCCGAATCCCAGCACGAGAACGCGCCGCGGGATGACCACGTCGGGTGGGGTAGGGGCATCGGCGGAACTCGGCGCCGAGGTGACCGCCGTCGTGTGACTGGGCGCGCGGCGCCGCGCTCTCTTTCGCTGCGCCCGCGCCTCGGCCGAGTCACCCGCGAGCGACAGCAGCAACGAAGCCAGGGCGGCGAGCAGGAAGAGGGCCGGCAGCCGTCGCATCGTCAACTCCGTCACCGGCCGCGAGCTTGTCTGGTCGCGCCGGGAGCCGGCGAGGAGAGGTTCGGAGCCAGTCGAGGTCTCATGCTATCGTGAATGGGTTGCGATGGTCTACCGATTCGTGGGCGAGGCGGTCAGGGCGGCACCGTCGGAGACATCGACAGATCGGCCCGGGGAACCTGAGCGCGCTCGTCGAGACCGGGCCGGGGTGCTTGCGGTCGCGATCGTCGTCGTTCTGGCGCTGACGCTGCCCGGGCGTGCGGCGTTCGCGTTCTGCCGCACCACCACCTGCGCGGTGAACAACCCGCCGCCGTCGTGCATGCGCGATCCCCAGACCGGCTGCTGGCTGCAGGGGATCCCGCTCTCCTGGCCGCAGCAGTGCATCTCGTACGCGGTCAACCCGGCAGGCGCGGAGCTGCTGGGGCTCGACGCCGCCGCGGCGGCACCGATCGTCGACGCCGCCTTCGCGCACTGGCCGACCGCGAGCTGCTCCGACGGCGGCTCGCCTTCGGTCGCCGTCCAGGCCCTCACCGGACTGACCTGCGACCGCGTCGAGTACAACCCGACCGGGCCCAACGCCAACGCGATCCTGTTTCGCGACGACAACCACTGGACCCACGCTGATGATGCGATCGCGCTCACCACCGTGGCGTTCAGCGTGAGGACCGGCCAGATCTTCGACGCCGACATGGAGATCCACATGTCGCTGCTGACCGCGGGCGATCTCGAGTTCGTGGTGACCCACGAGTCGGGGCACTTCCTCGGTCTCGATCACTCGCCGGATCCGGCGGCGATCATGTACTTCGCAGTACGGCGGCGGCGCGGTGATCCCGCAGCTCTCCACCGACGACATCGACGCGATCTGCACGGCCTATCCGACGGCGCGTTCGACGCCGGCGTGCGACTTCGCGCCACCGAAGGGCTACGCCACCGACTGCGGCGGCGACGTCATCGCCGCGTGCGCGATCGCGCCCGAGCCGCTGTCGCCCGAGGTGACGTCGTCGCCGGTGAGGTCACCGTTCGGCTGGATCGACGGCGCGGCCATCGGCGCGGTGGCTCTCGCCCTCGGCGTGCGCCGCCGCTCGCGCCGACGCTAGGCCAGCCAGGCGGGCAGCTTCGCGCGCAGCGCCTGATCCAGGCCGAGCACGCGCCCGGGCGGCGCGAACATGAACGTGAAGAAGATCGCGCCCACCAGCATCGCCGGTCCCGGCGGCGTGAGGCGCTCGCCCGAAGCGAACGCGAACGTGAAGAAGATCAGCGTGCCCAGGATCGCGACCAGGCGCGTGAACAGGCCCAGCACCATCGACGCGCCGATCACCATCTCGCCCATCGTCACCAGCGCGCCGAAGATCTTCGGGTGAGCGCGCGCGGTGTCGACCACCGGCAGGATGAAGTGGTAGCTCTTGTGGTCGCGCGATCCACCCGTCGAGGATCGTGAGCAGCGCCGTTCCGTGCAGCCAGCCGTCCAGGAACTTCTGGTAGCCGGCCAGCACCAACATCGCGCCGACGAGCACGCGTAACGGGAACAGGCACAGGAGCGGGAACCGCTCACGCATCCGTTCACCTTGAACGACGGGAGCAGCGCTGGCAAGTTTTGGCCGCCTCCCGAGAGGGTTCTCGGCGTCGTCGGCCGCGGCGATCGTGTTAAGTTCGCGGTCGTGCCCGAGACCAAACGCCCCGTGAGCCCGGACGCCGAGGAGATCCTCGGCCTCTACTTTCCCGTGCTCGATCACGGCTTCGTCTGCCTGGTCGACTACATGGGAACCGACGAGTGCATCGAGCGCGCGGCTCGGGTCAGCTACGGATACGGCACGCGCAAGCGCTCGCAGACGCGGGGCTTGCTGCGCTACCTGCGGCGCCACAAGCACACGACGCCCAGCGAGATGGTCGAGCTGAAATTCCACTGCTGCATGCCGATGTTCATCGCGCGCCAGTGGATCCGGCACCGCACCGCCAACGTCAACGAGTACTCCGGCCGCTACAGCCTGATGCCCATGCTGTTCTACACGCCCGACGAGGCGCAGCTGCAGACGCAGAGCCGGCGCAACAACCAGGGGCGCAGCGGCGAGGCGGTCGGGCCGGCGCTGCACGCCGAGGCGGTGCGGCGCTGGAACGCGATCCGGCGCGAGAGCACCGACGCGTACGAGTGGATGACCGGCAACGAGATCGCGCGCGAGCTGGCGCGCATCGATCTGCCGCTGTCTACGTATACGCAGTGGTACTGGAAGATCGATCTGCACAACCTGCTGCACTTCCTCACGCTGCGGGTCGACGCCCACGCGCAGTGGGAGATCCAGGAGTACGGCCGCGTGATGGCGGGGATGCTCAAGCGCGTCGCGCCGATGTCGTACGAGGCCTGGATCGACTACGACGTGTGCGGCGCGCACCTCGGGCGCGCCGAGCTGGAAGCGCTGCGCACGCTGGTCAGCGCGGGCGCCGACGGATTGAGCGCGGCGGGCGGAGCCGTGGATCGCGCGGCGCTCGCGGCGCGCGGGCTCTCGAACCGCGAGATCGACGAGCTGCTTCGCCAAGCTGCGGCCCGCGGCGGTGCCGGACTTCGAGCTGGATCTCGCGCAGGCAAAGAGCGGCGACGAGTTCGCGCGTCGCTTCGAGGCGGCGGTGCCCACGCCGGATCGCGATGACGCTCGCAAGGGCGAAGGCGCGGGCGCGCCGGCGGGGGGCGACTGAGCGCGATCCTCGGCGCCGGCGCTGCGGTCGGCGCGCTGCTGGGGGTTCTCGCCGCCGGGGGCGGCGACGGCGTGGCGCCCGACGCCGGGAGCGCGGCGGCTGCGCCCGCGCCGTCCGAGGTCGCGCCGCCGCCGTTCGTACCGGCACCGGATGTGCCGCCCGGTCCCGCGCCAGCGACGCCGACGCCGACGCCGGCGCCAGCGCCGACGGCTTTCGATGAGAACGCGCCCGATCGGATCTGCATCGACAACCTGCGCGAGCGGCGGATCGCCTTCGACGAATGGCCGACGAAAGGCATCCGCACGCCGGTGCGGATCCTCGGCCCGCTCGCCACGCTGCGCTTGCGTTCGCACGATCCGCGCCAGGCCGGCAAGCCGGCGCTCATGGACTGCGCGCTGGCCCGCGCTCTCTTCGATGCGGCGCCGGCGTTTCGCGCGATCGGCGTGCGCGAGCTGCTCTATTCGGGCGCCTACCAGTACCGCACGCGCCGCGGCATTCGACGCGCCTCAGCGAGCACGCGCACGGCCTGGCGATCGACGTGCACGCGTTCGTGCTCGACACCGCCGCGCCCGCGGGCGACGCCGACGGGACCGCGTTCGAGGTCGAGCGCGACGTTCGAGCGCGGCGTCGGCAAGTGGGCGGTGCTCGCCGACGCCGTCGGAGTGCATCGGCCACCCGCGGACCGAGGTCGGCCGGCTATTGCGCGCGCTCGCGTGCCGCCTGCGCGCAAGCAGCCTCTTTCGAGAGGTGATCGTCCCGGACGATAACGCCGACCACTACAACCACTTCCACCTCGAGGCCTACCCCGACGGCTTCACCCGCGCGCGCGCCATGCTCGCCCGCAAGGCAACCGTCAGCGACGACTGAGCTAGTGTCCTGTCTCAGAAATCCGCCTGCATTCGGGCGCGACTGCGGCCCGCTCGCTTCGTTGCTCGTCGCTTACATACGTCCAGTATGCGCGCTCCTCGCGCCTCGCGATCGGGCCGCATTCACGCCCTCGGTGCCACGGCGGATTTCTGAGACAGGACACTAGATCGTCACGAACTCGCGCACGATCGGCTTGCCGTCCTTGTCCAACCCGAGCCGTCCGCCGTGGTGCTCGAGGTCGTGACCCCAAAGGACGATCCAGTCGTCCTCGATCGCGCGTCCGAAGATCGCGCGCTTGGTCTCGACGGTGCGCGCCGGCTCGAGGTCGTAGCTCATCACGAACGGCAGGCGCGTGTGCACCGCCGTCGGCGCGAGGTCGCCGAGGAAGACCGCGCGCGGGGCCCCGGGATCGCCGAGCAGCACCGACTGGTGGCCGGCGGTGTGGCCGGGCGTGGGCACGACCCAGACGCCGGGCGCGACCTCGGTCTCGCCCTCGACGATCTCCAGCAGATCGTTTTCTTGCAGCGGGAAGATGTTCTCGGGCAGGTAGCTCGCGCGGTTGCGCTCGTGCGGGTGGGTCGCGTCTTCCCACTCGCGCGCCTGCACGATGTGGCGCGCGTTGCGGAACACCGGCTCGAGCGCGCCGCCCGCCCCGCGCCGTGTGGTCCCGCCGCTGTGGTCGAAGTGCAGGTGGCTCATCACAACGACGTCGATCGCGTCGGGCTCGAGGCCGACCTCGCGGAGCGCGTCGCCGATGGCGCGGTCGTGGTCGATGCCGTAGATGTCCTTGAGCTTGGGCGCGAACTTGTCGCCGTTGCCCGTCTCGATGAGCACGCGCTGCCCCGCGGTCTCTACCAGCAGGCACTGCGTGGTGTACTCGACGCGGTTGAGGTCGTCGCACGACACCAGCTTCGACCAGATCGTCTTCGGCACCACGCCGTGCATGGCGCCGCCATCGAGGCGGAAGTTCCCGCCGTTGAGCATGGTGAGCTTGAGGTCGCCGAGCGCCCGCATCGCCCTCTATTCTACTCGCACGGATCGCGAATCGGCGGGGCGGCGCCGCCCCGCCGTCCGGACGCCTACGGACCCGGTGAGGAACCGAGCGTCGTCGAGAGCGCGAGGCCGTGCAGGTGCAGCTCGCCGCGAATCGAATCGGTGGCGTCGTTGGTCAGATCGACGTCGCCGTGAAACGCTGCTCCCACGGGCGAGCTGAAATAGGTCCCGTGATAGAAGAGCCAGTCGCTCGATGGCTGGGCGTCGAACGTCCGCATCTCGTCCGACCACCACTGCCTGCCGTCGGCGTGAAAGTACGTGAAGTAGCGCATCTCGCGACCGTGCTCGGTCCAGATGAGCTCCAGCGTCGTGTAGGTCGGGTCGCCCGGGTCGCTGTGCACGTCGACCGCGCTGCCGCTACCCGCGTAGGTTTGGCCGTCGGCGACGATCCAGAACTCGCTGGCCGTCAACGACACGGTGTCGGTTTTCCACGCGACAGGGCCGGTACCGCTGCTGCTGCACCCGCCCGCGGCCGCCATCAGGCCCATTCCGATCAGCGCCACCGCGACCCGCGCCTTCGTTCCCTTCTCCGTCGTCTCGATCACATCGCCCATCGCAGTCCTCCTGTCCCCTCATCCGTCTCTCTCGACCAGACCACGGATGAGATCGCCAGAATGCCGAGCGAGATGCCTGGACAGATGCCTGGAAAGCGATCGGATCAGCGCACGGCGGTTTCGGGCGTCGGGGACGTGGGCGCCACCACACCGATGGGGAGCGCGCCCGGGGCCTGGTCGGTCGGGGCGGGTGGTGGTGCTGTCGGTGCGATCGGTCCTGTCGGAGCTGCCGGCGCCGGCGTGGGCGCTGCCTCCGGCGCGCGCGGCGGATCTGTCGCGGGGGGAGATTCAGCCGCGGTCGGCGAGTCGGCCGCCGGCGCCGACTCGGCCGCCGCCGGCGCGCGCGTACGCGCTGGCGCATGGGTCGCGACCAGCGTCGTCGTCGACTTCGCCGGCGCGGCGGGCATGCCTGGCGCTGTCTTCGGCCGGCGCAACACCACCCAGTCGGCCACGCGCGCGACGTCACCGAAGCGCGTCAGCTTCCCCTCGTTGGAGAGGAACGACATGTAGTAAGTGTGTCCGTCGATCTTCGTCGCGATCACCAGGCAGTAGCGCGCGTCGTCGTTGTAGCCGGTCTTGCCGCCCAGCACTTGAATGTTGGTGCGCACCGCCGGCCGGTAGGTGTTGTTGTACGTGATCGGGGGCTTGCCCACCGGGTGCGCGTCGTACTCCAGCCGGTGCGTGATCGGCCCGAGCACCGGGTGATTCATCACCGCCTTGAGCATGGCGATCGTCTCGCGCGGCGTGGAGACGTTCTCTGTCGACAGGCCCGTCGGGTCGTGAAAGCGCGTGTTCTTCAGCCCGAGGGCCCTGGCCTTCGCGCTCATCGCCGCCGCCAGCTGCGACGGCGACAGCTTCACCGCGCGCCCCAGCGCCGGGATCGCGCGGTTGTCCGATCCCATGAGCGCCGCGTGCAGCAGATCGCGGTTCGAGAGCGTCATGCCATCGAGCAGGCGCGACTTCGCGCCGCCGCGCGCGGCGTCGATGTCGCCCTTGGTGATCGTCGACAGACCCTCGAGCTCGAGCCCCTTGTCCATCACGACCAGCGTCGCCGCCAGCTTCGAGATCGAGGCGATGGGGCGCTCCTTGTCCGGGTTGCGCGAATAGAGCTCGTGCCCCGTGTCGTCGATGACCAGCGCGCCCAGCGCCTGGATGTTGGGCAGGCCGCCCTTGATGGCGACGACGTGGCGTTCGAGGAAGACGTGCTTCTTCGCGGCGGCGCGCCCATGAGTCTTGAGGCGCGCGTGAGACTTGGCGGCGGCGGGCTTTTTCTTGCTCGAGGTCGCGTGCGCCGTCGCGGTCAGCGCCGGTACCGTCGCGAGCCACGCACCAGCCACCGCGACGGTGACCCAACGGGAAAGAGGCTTTCGCACCGCCCAAACGTTATGGAATCCGGAGCCGCAGGGCAAGTAAAGCCTGTCATGGCAAGCCCATCACCGCGCACCATCGACCGCGGGGCCGCGGTTCACGGCAGCAGCAAGAGGTGCAGGTCGAGCAGGTTCGACGTCCCCGGCCCACGCAGCGTGTCGCCGATCGCGGCCAGCACTGGCAGACTGTCGAACGCGCGCAGAGCGGCCTCCGGGTCCAGGCCGTGCGCGCGGGCGCGCTCCCAGGTCGTCCCGTCGACGACGGCGCCCGAAACATCGGTGTCGCCGTCGCGGTCGTCGGTGCCCGCGGCCAGGAACGCGACGCGCGATCGCTGGGGCTCGGGAAGCTCAGCCAGCTCGCGCGCGACCAGCAGCGCCAGGTGCGTCGCCCGCCCGCCGCGGCCGGCGCCGGCCGGCAGGATCACGCGCGGCTCGCCGTTGCCGACCAGGATTCGCGGCGCTGCGCCGTCCGACGCTGTCGCGTCGCCGAGCTCGCGGCGCGCGCGCGCGCCGATCACGGCGGCGTGAACCTCGACCGGGTCCTCGACGTCGAGCGCGAGCGTTCCCGCCGCGCCGCCGTCGACCACGCGCGCGATCGCGTCGCGCGCCTCGTCGACGACGCGGGCGGGGCCAGCCAGCACCCGGTAGTCGACGTGAGTCAGTGCGCCGCTCGCCGGCATGGGCGTGTCTGGGATCTCCCCGCGCGCGCCACGGTCGAGGTGCGCGCGCGCCGCGGGCGGCAGCCGCGCGCCGAGGCGCTCGACGACCGCGACCGCCTCCGCGAACCGGCTCGGGTCGGGCGAGAACGGCCCCGACCCGATCGTGGCCGGATCGTCGCCGATGACATCGGAGAGCGCGCGCACCGAGATGGGCGCCGATGTCTCGAGCGCCAGACGCCCGCCCTTGATCGCCGACAGGTGCTTGCGCACGACGTTGAGCTCGCGGATGGTCGCGCCGGCGCGCGCCACCGCGGCCACTGCGTCGCGCTTGTCTTCCCAGGCGAGGCCGCCGCGCGGGCGCGCACAGCAGCGAAGACGCGCCGCCCGACAGCAGCACCAGCAGGCGCGCCGGCGCTTCCGTGTCGGGCGCCGCGCCGGCACCCGCCCCGACGTGCCCCCGGATCCGGCGAACGAACGCGCGCACCGCCTGCGCGGCGGCGACGCTGCGCGCCGTGGGGTGAGGGTGGTCGGCGACGATGATCCGAGCCGTCGCGGGCAGGGCGGCGATCGCCTGCGCCAGTGATGCATCATCCGCCGGAGGCGGGACCACCGCCAGCACGCGCGACGTCCTCGGGGGCCGATGGCTCGCGTCGCCGCGCTCAGAAAGCGGCAGGCCGCGCAGCATCGGCAGCGCGACCTTGCCGACCGCCAGCACATCGGTCGCCGTCCCGAAGGCCGGGTCGCCGTCGACCGCGTCCGCGACCAGGCGCTCGCCGTCGATGCGCGCGGCGACTTCGAGGAAGAGCCGCGTGAGCCGCCCTCGTCGACCATCCGCGGACATCCCGGCAGGCGTCCCCATCAGCTCCGTCAGGCGCTGGTCGGCGCCGTCGGCGCGCTCGGTGCCGCCGGCGTGGACGTCAGATGGGCCGGGCGGCGGCGCCAGACCCCTGCGTACCGGGTCTTCACGATCGAGACCGCGAGCATGAGCGCCGTCATCGCCACGAACCCGACCGTCGCCCACGTCATGTTCAGCCGTCCGTGCAGCCGGCCCGACACCATGCCGTAGCAGAGGTCGACGTGGATCCAGTAGACCAGCAGCGACGTGCGCCCGAGCTGCCGCATCACCGAGAAGCGATCGCCGAGCACGCGGCAGACGATCCAGCCGGCCGTCGCCATCGGGCCGATCATCCCGAGGCGGTAGAGGAAGGCGCCCGGCCCCATCTGCTGCACGGCATCCGATGGGTAATGAATGATGGACGGGTTGATCTTTCGCACGAGGGTCACTCCGCAAATCAGCGCGATCCCGACGATTCCGCTGAGCACGAACACCAGCGCCTCACGCCGCTTGGAGATGCGCGCCTGGCGCACCCAGATGTGCCCGATGGCGACGCCGCACGAGTGGCCAGGCCGCCCAGGGGAACAGCGGGAACCAGGCCATCGGGCGCTCGCCGCCGAGGTACGACGAGATGGGCCGCGGGATGAAGTCGGGGAAGTGCATGGGCCCGATGATCGGTCCCAGGCCCAGGACGACCGCCGCCGCGATCAGCGCCACGGCGATCTGCGGGCGGCCGTTGCGCGGGGCGACGACGAACGCGACCGCCATCATCGACGCGCCGATGCAGTTGAGGATGTCGATGCGGAACAGGTTCATCGGGTCGCCGCCGAAGCCCGACAGCGTGAACTCCTGCAGGCGGAAGAGGTACGCCAGCAGGAAGATCTCGAAGCCGCGCTTCACCACGCCGCGCACCATCGCGGCGCGGTCGACTTTCTTGGCGAGCTGCCCCTCGAAGCGGATCGCGATCGACACGCCGACCAGCAACAGGAACAGCCGCGCCGGGACGCCGCCCCAGAAGCGCGTCCAGCCGTAGGCGACCGACACCCGCTTGACCGCGTCGCTGACCCACGCGTCGTAGAGGTGGGTCTCGATCATCAGCACGACCGCGAACCCGCGCAGCCAGTCGACGGCGTCGAGCCGGGCGGACGCGCTCGACCGGGCGCGCGCGGGGGCGGCGCTGGCGGCGCTCGAGCTGGTGCTGGACGCGGCGATCGCGGATGCGGCGGCGGTGGTCACGCGCCCACGATCGTCGGGATTGGGCGGCGGTTGTCAATCAGGATGTGACGCGCGTCGGGTGCAGGCAGCTCTGCCGGGGCAACTCATCGCAGCAGGGTCAGAGGTCGGTCGATCGCCGTCACTGCTGAGCCAGGTGCCGGCGTAGGTCCTCGCTCGCGCCGCGCACCGCGCTCTCCAGCGCCTCGACCTCCATGCCGGGGCGGTTCTGGGTGCGGAAGTGCCGCCGGGGCTTCTGAACGACCGCCTCGCCCGACGTCAGCAGGAACACGCCGCCGGTCGGTTGCCGGCTGACCACGAGCTGCACGGCGCAGGTGACCTCGACGCGGTCGGGGTGCATCGCGAACGACAGGTCCTTGATGACGCCGTCGATCACGTAGCCGAGGGTCATGTTCGAACCGGCGACGTCGCCGACCGGCGCCAGCTCCGCGGTCAGCACGTCGCGCATGTGCTGGCGCAGCGCCGGGCCGGCGTGGTGGCTGCGGTCGCCCATGGCCTTGACCTCGAACGCGGGCCGCGGCGCGGCGCCCCTCGGTGGTCGGCGGCGCCGCGCGGTGGTTCGTGTCGGGCAGCTCGCGCAGCGCCTTTTCGGCCATGCGCCGTACCATCGGGCTCGCATCCTGCTGCTGCGCGCGCGCCAGCGGATCGTGCGCCGCCGGGTCGCCGATCTGACCCAGCGAGCTGGCTGCGCTGGCGCGAACGGCCGGGTTCGGGTCGCCGAGCGCGCGGATCAGCGCCGGCACCGAACGCGGCTTGCCCAGGCGCCCCAGCACCAGCGCCGCGCCGACCCGCACGCGATACGACGGGTCGTGAGCCAGGGACTGTTCCACGTCCTCGACGCGGGCTTGCCGCGCGCGCGCCGTCACGACGGGCGCGAACGACATGGCCAACGACACGACAATGACCGCCAGCAGCAGAGCGGGGAAGCGCGCACGCAAGGGGGACCCGGAGCTTCCCTCGAAGCGCTGTTGCCGGTCAATGGTCGAGGAGCCCGATCGGCCGTTGATTCGCGGCGTCGTACCGACATCCACCGATATCGGCGCGCGCCGGTGACCGCGATTGACGAGGGCGCGATCCAGCCCCGATGATGCCGGCCCATGAGCCGCCCCGAGTCTTCACCGCCGATCGCGCTTGCCTATTCGGCCGACGCCGACGACGCGTTCATGTTCCACGCCATCCGCGCGGGGTTGATCGACACCGGCGGCTTCTCGTTCACGCACTGGCGCGGCGACACGGCGGCGCTCAATCGGCTGGCGCTGGGCGAGCCGGTCGAGCGGGGGCCGGAAAGCGGTGCCGACGTCATTGCGATTTCGGCCGGCGTCTACCCGCGGGTCGCGGCGCGCTACCAGCTCTTGCCCCACGGCGCGTCGGTGGGGCGCGGCTTCGGGCCGGTGGTGGTCGCGCGGCAGCCGCTCGCGCCGGCGGCGCTGGCCGGCGCGCGGGTCGGCATCCCCGGCCTCACCACGACCGCCTGGCTGGTGCTGCGCCTGATCCAGCCCGCCGCGATCCCGGTCGAGATCCCGATCGTTCCCTTCGCGCGCATCTTCGACGCGCTCGAAGCCGGCGAGGTCGACGCGGCCCTGCTGATCCACGAAGGCAGACTCCTCTACGGTGATCGCGGGTTGCACAAGGTCGTCGACCTCGGCGAATGGTGGCTGGCCGCCACCGGGCTGCCGCTCCCGCTGGGCGTGAACGTGATCCGACGCGGCCTGGGCTCCGAGCGCATCCGCGCGCTCTCCGCGGTGCTGCGCGAGAGCATCCGCTTCGCGCTCGACCACCGCAGCGAGCTGATCGCCGCGCTGGCCGCCGAGGATCGCGGCGAAAAGAAGCTGTCAGATCCAGGGCTTCTGGATCATTACCTCAACCTTTACGCGAACGCCGACACGCTGTCCTTCGCGCCCGACGCGCGCCACGCGACCGGGGTCCTGTTCGACCGCGCGCGCGCCGCCGGCCTGCTCGAGGGCGAGGTCGCGCTCGACTGGGCTCCGTAGCCGCTACGCGCGCCGCTTGCAGAGCGCGGCCGCGGCGACGACGGCCACCACGGCGAACGAGCGCGCTGACCGCGATCTCCAGCGTCGCGGAGGACGTCGCCGGGATGAGGCCGGCCGGCAGCGCGGCGCCGTAGAGGCCCCTGCGAACGCCCGACACCGCATAGGTCATGGGGTTCGCCGCCATCATCCAGTGCACCACGCGGTGCGCGCCCGACGCGGGGAACATCGCGCCCGAGAGCATCCACAGGGGAATCAGCGCCACGCTCATGATCGCGTGGTAGCCCTGGGTCGAATCGATCCACCAGGCGACCGCGAACCCGAGCGCGGTGAACCCGAGCGCCGAGAAGAACAGCGCGGCCGCCAGCACCGGCCAGCTCATCGCCGCGAGCGAGAACCCGGCGAGCGGCGCGAGCGCCACCAGCGCCGCCGCTTGCACCAGGGCGATCGCGACGCCGCCCAGGGTCTTGCCCAGCACCAGCGCCGTGCGCGACGCCGGCGCGACCAGGACCGCTTGCAGGAAGCCGTGGTGGCGGTCCTCGATCACCGAGATCGTGGAGAAGATCGCCGTGAAGAGCACGGTGAGGACGACCGTGCCCGGGTAGAAATACTGCAAATAGCTCACGCCACCGGAGCCCGCCGCCTGGAAGCTGCCGCCGAGCCCGGCGCCCAGCACCGCCCACAGGATCAGCGGCTGCGCCACCGAGCCGACGATGCGGCTGCGCTGGCGGAAGAAGCGGCGCAGGTCGCGGCCGACCAGCGCGCGGATCACCGAGCCGGTGACGCTGGTCGCGCGTCGCGGGTGGCGTGCCGCGCGCGCGCTCGCGGTCGGGGCGGCGGTGACGGCGTCGGCGCTCACGCGTCGAGCCCCCGTCCGGTCAGCTTGGCGAAGACGTCGGCCAGCGTCGGGCGCGCCGTGGCGATGCTGCGCAGCCGCCCGGGCGGAAACAGCTCGGCGATGCGCGGCACCAGCTCGTGGCCGCGCGGCGCTTCGATCGCCACCTCTGGCCGTCCCGGCGCCGGCGATGCGCGCCGCCAGCCCCAGGCGCTGCTGGATCGCCGCCGCGATCTCCTCGGGCGCGTCGCCGCGCACCGACACCACGTCGCCGGCGACGCGGGCGCGCAGCTCGTCGGGTGTGCCGCTGGCGCAGACGCGCCCGCCGTCGAGGATCACGATCCGATCGCAGCGCTCGGCTTCCTCGGGCTGGTGGGTGGTGACGATGATGCTGATCTGCCGCTCGCGGCGCAGGGCGCCGAGCTGGTCCCAGATCCGGCGCAACGCTTCGGGGTCGACGCCGCGGCCCGGCTCGTCGAGCAGCAGCAGCTCCGGGTCGTGCAAGAGCACGCGCGCGATCTCGATACGCCGGCGCATGCCGCCCGAGTACGTCGCGGCGGCGTCACCGGCGCGCGCGCCCAGCTCCATCAGCGCCAGCGCGTCGTCGATCCGGCGCGCGGCCTGGGCGCGCGGGATGCCGTAGAGCGCGGCGCCCAGCGCCAGGTTCTCGCGCCCGCTGAGCTTGAGGTCGATGCTGGGCTCCTGGAAGACCACGCCGATGCGCGCGCGGTAGGCGGGGTTGGCTGGGCTCGCCGCCGCGCCGTCGAGCTCGATCGCGCCACCGTCGGCGGGGATGAGCCCCGAGAGCACGCGGAACGCCGTGGTCTTGCCGGCGCCGTTGGGTCCGAGCAGGCCGAGGATCTCGCCCGGATGGACCTCGAAGCTGACGCCGTCGAGCGCCGCGCGCGTGCCGAAGCGCCGGCGCAGGTCGCGCGCGCGCAACCGCGGCTCGCTGGACGCGCGCGCAACCGCCGGCGCGCTCATACGAGCGTCCGGTCGAAGATCATCGCCACGAATAGCAGCGTCAGGTAGACGATCGAGAAGAAGAACAGCGACCGCGCCCAGGGTCGCGCGGCGGCGCGGCGGAAGCCGGCGAGGCCCCAGCCGATCAACGTCGCGCCCAGCACCGCCGCCACCGCCATGTAGCGCATGCCGGCCACGCGCAGCGGCTCGAGCAGGATCGTCGCCGCGACGAGGACGATGGAAAACGCCAGGATGTAGACCCGCGTCGCGCGCTCCGAGGCCTGCAGCGGCAGCACGCGGAAGCCGGCGCGCTCGTAGTCGTCGGCGCGGAAGATGGCGATCGCCAGGAAGTGCGGGATCTGCCAGAGGAACAGGATCGCGAAGAGCACCAGTCCGGGCGCGTCGAGCCGTCCGGTCGCCGCGGTCCAGCCCATGAGCGGCGGGATCGCGCCCGGGATCGCGCCCACGAACAGCGCCGCGGGCGACTGCCGCTTCATCGGCGTGTAGACCGCGACGTAGGAGAAGAAGGCGACGGCCGCGAGGATGCCGGTCAGCGCATTGCCCGCGAGGAAGAGCAGGGGCAGCGCGGCGCACGCCAGCGCCGTCCCGAACACCAGCGCCGCCTCGGGCGACAACCGCCCCTCGGGCAGCGGCCGCGCGCGCGTGCGCTCCATCAGGCGGTCCTGGTCGCGCTCCAGGAACATGTTGATCGCGTTCGACGCCGACACGATCAGCGCCGTGCCGATCAGGGTCATCAGCAGGCGCCAGCGCGCCATCCCGCCCGGCGCCAGCCAGACGCCGCCGGCGAAGGTCGCGACCACCAGCGCCGTGATGCGCGGCTTGGTCAGGCGAACCAGATCGACCAGGAACCGCGCGCGCAGCGGCGGCGCCGCGGCGATGTCGACGCGCCGGCCGAGCAGCACCACGCCCACCTGGGTCGCGAGCAGCGCGGTCGCGACCGCCAGGTGCGACTCGACGGTGACCAGGTCCAGGAAGCTGACGATCGCGAGCACGCCGAGCGCGATCTGCACCGCGACCAGCGCCGGCGCGAGCACGGCGAGGGCGCGCAGCCCGGCGCGGCCGCGGGCCTGGCGAAACGTGACGATCGACGACGCCAGCACCAGGCCGGCGACCACCAGCGCGTTCATCCGGTGCAGCACGTGGATCAGCACCGTCGGGTGCGCGTCGGGCCAGATCGCGCCCCGGCACAGCGGCAGGTCGGTGCACGCCAGCGCGGCGCCGGAGTGGCGCACCAGGCCGCCCAGCACCATCTGGAAGTAGATCGCGACCGCCGACACCAGCGCCAGCCACACGGCGGGCGCCGACAGCGGCTGCGCGCGCCCGCTCGCGTCGGCGCGCAGCGGCCGCGAGCGTACCGCGAGATAGAAGGTGGTCAGGAAGAACAGCAGCGACACGCCCGTGTGCATCGTCGACACCGGGGTCGGCAGCCGCAGCAGCACGGTGATGCCGCCCAGCAGCGCCTGCACGACGACCAGGCTCATCGCCAGCGCCGCGAACGGCCGCAGCCGCCGATGCAGCGGCTGCTTGCTGCGCGAACGTCGCGATGGTCAGCACCAGCGTCAGGAGCATCACGGTCCCCGCCGCCAGCCGGTGGCTGTGCTCGACGAGCACGCCGCCCTCCATCTTCGGCATCATCGTGCCGTAGCAGGTGGGCCAGTCGGGGCAGGCCAGGCTCGAGCCGGTGCCGTGCACCAGACCGCCGATCAGGATCAAGAGATAGGTCGCCGCCGCCGCCGCGATCGCCAGGCCGTGAACCAGGCGCAGCGCAGGGCGCGCGGACGTGGTCGTCGTCGATGTCGTTGTCGCGGAGCCAACCCCCGCCGCTCCGCCGGCGGCCGCGGCGATCACGGCCGCCGCCCCTGGGTTTGCATCTGTTATGGGCACGGACATTTTCGGAGGCCCTTATAGCGCGGAAATCACCATTACGCGGAAATCAGACGCGCGGCAGATCGACCAGGGTCCTGTCGCCCGCGTCGGAGGTGCCCGCCAGACCGACGACGCCTTCGGCGGCGGCGATCGCGCTCGCGAAATCCGGCCGGATCAGCAGGCGCCAGGGCCGATGCTGGAACTGCGCCTTCTCCAGCAGCGCCTCTGGCTGAGCTTGCAACCCGGACAGGATCGCCATGCAGCCGTTCTTCGAGAGCTGCGCGATCGCGCTCTCGAGCGCCACCAGGCCGGTCGCGTCCATGGTCGGCACGCTTTCGAGGCGGATGATCAGCACCGCGACGCGTCCCCCGACCGCGCCCATGCGGCTCATCGCCCGTTGCGCCGCGCCGAAGAAGAGCGGGCCGGCGATCTCGTAAACCGCGACCTTGCCGCGCAGCCCGTCGGGGATGCGGTGCATGCCGCTGGCGCCGACGTCGGGACCACCCGGCTCGTAGCTGGTGAGGCGCGTCTGGGTGATCTCCGCCATCCGCCGCATGAACATCAGCGCCGCCAGCCCCACGCCGACCGACACCGCGACCACCATGTCGAACACCACGGTCAGCCCGTAGCAGACCACCAGCACCACCACGTCGCTGCGCGGGGCGACGCGCAGCACGTGGCCGAAGTGCTTCACCTCGGACATGTTCCAGGCCACCAGCAGCAGCAGCGCCGCCAGACCGGCCATGGGCAGGTAGCCGATGAGCGGCGCCAGCACCAGCACCGCCAGCAACACGGTGATCGCGTGGACGATCGCGGCGATCGGCGAGCGCGCGCCCGAGCGGATGTTGGTCGCGGTGCGCGCGATCGCACCCGTGGCCGGGATGCCGCCCAGGAACGGGGTGATCACATTGGCGACGCCCAGCGCCAGCAACTCGGCGTCGGGGTCGTGGCGCGTCCCCGCCATACCGTCGGCGATCACCGCCGACAGCAGCGATTCGATGCCGCCCAGCATGGCGACCGCGAACGCGCCCGACAGCAGCGCCTGCAGCGTCGCGAAGCTGAGCTGGAACGCCACGCCGCCCGGCCCGGCCGCGTGCCAGGGCAGCATCGGCAACGGCGGCAGCGGCGGCACGCCGTCGACGACGCGCCCGCCGACGGTCGCGTGGAAACGCGAGGCGATCGTCGCGACCGCGTGGCCGGGGAAAAGGTGGCCGATCGCCGCCGCCAGCAACGCCGCGATCGGCAGCGCCAGCAACGGCGCCGGAACCCGTTTCACGCGCCGCGGGAGCAACAGGAGCATCGCCAGCGTCGCCGCCGCGACGGCGAGCTCCGCCAGCGAGGCGCTGCGCGCGCTTCCCACATCGCGGCCAGCCGATCGAAGAAGTGCGCCGGGCTGCGCGCGAGCTGCAGGCCGAGCACGTCCTTGATCTGCAGCGTCGCGATCACCGTGGCGATGCCGGCGGTGAAGCCGGTGGTCACGGGGTGGGGGATGAACTCGATGAACTGCCCGAGCCGCGCGAGCCCGAGCGCGATCAAGATGACCCCGCCCATCGCGCCCGAGATCAGCAGGCCCGCGAGCCCGAACTTCATGTAGATGGGCGCGAGGATCACGATGAACGCCGCGGTCGGCCCGGTCACCTGCGTGCGCGATCCGCCGAGCGCGGCGACCAGCACGCCCGCGACGATCGACGTGTAGAGGCCGTGCTGGGGCGCGACCCCGACGCCGATCGCCAGCGCCATCGCCAGCGGCAACGCGACGATGCCGACGACCAGGCCCGCGAGCAGGTCGGCCTTGAAGTCGGCGCGGCCGTAGCCCTCGCGCAGCACGGCGCGCAGCGCCGCCGCCGGCAAATCGCGCAGCCGGATGTCGCTGACTGCGGCGGTGTACCGGGTGCGCGCCATGGGCGCTCGAGAGTACCGCTACCGCGCGACCAGCGTCATGTCGGCGCTGCCGGGCTTGTCAGCCGCCACCGTCACCTCGGCGGTCGTGCTGCCGAACCGCTCGTGCCAGGCCTCGATGGTGTAGGTCCCGGCCGGGACGTTGGGGATGGTGAAGCTGCCGTCGTCGCCGGTGACCGCGAAGAACGGGTGGTCGGTCACCGCGACGTAGCCGGTCATCCAGGGGTGCACGTCGCATTTGAACTTCACGATCGATGACGGCCCGTCGAACTTTTTCGTCATGGGCGGCAGCCCGGGGATCTCCGCCTGGTTGAAGATCGTCGACGCGCCCTTGTAGGTGTGCACGTTGTGCAGCGTCTGGTCGCCGTTGCGGATCGAGAGCGGCTGGCCCGCCATGATCCCCTGCACGCGCGGCCGGAACATGCAGTCGGTCTGGTCGATCGTCGCCGGCGTCGCGGGCGCCGGGTAGCTGCCGGTCACGCCCTTGGTGAGGCGCACGAGGACGTTCTTGATGCCGCCGCTCGGCGACACGATCGCCTCTTCGTCCTTCATCTGGACCCTACCGCAGTAGGGATCCGCCTCACGCTTCAGCATCTTCATCTCGGGCGCCGCGCCATTCAGCTTGACCGTGCCCTTGATGGCGTTGACCCGCCGGCGCGGGCGCGGCGGGCGCGGCCGCCGTCGGGCCGGCCGCGGGCGTCGCAGGCGCCGACTCGTCCTTCTTCGTGCAAGCGGTCCCGGTGGCGTAGAGCGCCAGACCGCAACCCAGCGCCGTGAGCCAATCCTGTCGCATGCGTGATCTCGTCATCGTGCGGCGGGAATACTAGCCGGATGGTCGATCGTCAAGGATTGCGCGTCGGGGTGGGCGGCCGCTGGCCGGTCAGCGCGGTCAACGATTGACGACCGAACCGATCGCTTCCATCAACCGGTCGAGCCCCTCGGCCGTCGCCGGGAAGTAGCCGCGGATGCGCAGCTCGCGGTCGACCAGCACCAGGTTCTCGCCGTGAAAGATCTCCCAGAAGTCGCCGGTCTTTTCCTTGCCCATGCCGACCTTGAACCCGTCGACGACGGCGCTCTGGATCGTCGCCATGTCGCCGGTCAGGAACGACCACTTGTGCGGTTTGGCGCCGTAGCGCGCAGCGTAGGCGGCCAGCACCGGCGGCGTGTCGCGCTCGGGGTCGACGGTCAGCGACACCAGGCGGAACTCGGGGCCGAGCTGCCGCGCGCGCTTGGCGACCTCGGCCATCTTCTGGCTGAGCAGCGGGCAGCTGCCGGCGCAGCTCGTGAAGATGAAGTCGGCGACCCAGACCTTGCCGCGCAGGTCGTGCGTCCCGAACGGCTGGCCGGTCTGGTCGGTGAGCGTGAAGTCGGGCAGGGTACCGAGGTCGGGCGGCGCCGCCGGGACGTGGCGCACGAACGACCGCCCGAGGGGCACGCCGAAGAGCAGCGCCACCGCGACCACCCAGAACACCGGACGCCCGACCAGGCGCCCCAGCCACCCGGCGCGGCCGGACGCATCCGTGACAATCGGGGCGGTCGACATGCAATTGATTATTGCGCCCCGGCGCTTGCTTGTGCCACCTTCGTTGAATCGAAACATGGAGCGCGGCACGCCGGCAGCGCCGCGCCCGCTCCATGCACCAAGCCCTGGTTTCGCGACCCTTAGTCAGGGGAGAAATCCAATGGTCAGAGCTTATCGTCTCTTCTCGGGCACGGTTCGGGCAGCGGTGCTGGTGGCTGGTTTCGTGGCGCTCGGTTGTGCGCGCGTCCAGAACACCGATGTCACCACCGGCAACAAGGATGCGGGCGGCAACGTCGACGGCCACCATCTGTCGGACGCGATCCTTCTGACGTGCGGCAACGGACGTCTCGATCTGACCGAGCAATGCGACGACGGCAACACCGCTCCCGGTGACGGCTGCAACCAGCTTTGCCAGCAGGAAGCCAACTGGAACTGCACGACGCCCGGCCAGCCGTGCGTCTTCATCGCCGTTTGCGGCAACGGATTGCTCACCTCGGACGAGGCTTGCGACGACGGCAACAAGGTCTCGGGCGACGGCTGTTCCGCCGACTGCAAGACCGTCGAGCCCGGCTGGCAATGCCGCGTGCCCGGGAAGAGGTGCGTTCCGCTGTGCGGCGACGGCGTCGTGACTCCGCCCGGAGAAATGCGACGACGGCAACGCGGCCAGCGGCGACGGCTGCTCCAGCACCTGCCAGGTCGAGCCGGGCGCGACCTGTGCCACGGCGGGCCAGCCCTGTATCAAATCGGTGTGCGGCAACGGCATGGTCGAGACCGGGGAGACCTGCGACGCCGGCGACAAGAACGGCCTGTTCTTCGGCGACGGCACCGGCTGCACCAAGACCTGCACCAAGGAGCCGATCTGCCGCGACGCCACCGGACACAACAAGGCGTGCGCGGTCACCTGCGGCGACGGCAACCAGGACACGAGCGAGCAGTGCGACGACGGCAACCTGATCGACGGCGACGGTTGCAATCATCTGTGCCAGGTCGAGGGCGGCTTCACCTGCACGCCGCAACCGCACCCCGACACCCAGGCCTGCTCGACCGATCCGACCCAGCAGTGCCTGCGCCTGCCCATCACCTACCGCGACTTCAAGAGCGAGCACGAGGTCGGCGGCCATCCCGATTTCTACTTCCTGGGCACCATGGACACGACCACCGGCAAGGTGAAACGGTTCTGCGTCCCCAACAGCGGTGGTCCGGCGAAGAAGAATGACTCGACGGCGCGTTGCTGGGGGATTGCGCAGGCGAATCTGTTGAACGGCAAGCCGCAGCTCAGCACCCCGGTTCCTCAGTGCGAGTGCCAGTTCTCCGACTACAGCGCCAAGACCAACGGCGGCCACGTGCCGGGTTACGTCGACGCGCAGGTCGGCCCGCTGCGCTTCAAGGAAGGCGCCGCGCTGCCGGCCGGCGAGACGCTGACCTACGTCGGTCAGGAAGGCGTCCCGTCGTGGCACGGCACTGTGTCAGCCGTTCAGGACGCGACGTCGTTCGGCCAGTGGTTCAGCGACAACACGTTCAACGTGAAGTCGACGTCGGTGCTCGAGCTCGCGCCCCTGGCTGGGGCTGCCAACCAGTACCGCTTCTCCAGCGCGCCCAACTCGGTGCTGGGTGGCTTCTTCCCTGTCGATCCGCCGGGAACGCCGGCGCCGCCGGGAACCATTCGCGTCGTACCGGTGACCAACGAGCCGCTGCTGTGCAATCTGTGGCCGTACTGGTTTCCGCAGGCCTGGGGGCCCCTCTGCATCGGGGACCAGTACCAGTTCCCGCCCAGCGTCGACATCACGACCCCCGGCTGCATGATGCCGGCGGTCGGCCAGCAGCCGTGCGCGAACGGCACCTGGGTCCCGATGCTGCACGGGTTCTTCCACGACTCGTGGTACTCGACGGAGGTTCGCTACCTCTTCGCCTACAATCCGCCGATGTCGCTGCAGTTCTACGGCGACGACGACCTGTTCATCTTCGTCAACGGCATCGAGGTGCTCGACCTCGGCGGCGTGCATCAGCGGTTGCCCGGCAGCGTCACCATCGACGGCGCCACGGGGACAGCGACGATCACGGAGGGTGGAGCGCTCGATCCGGTGACCGGTATCATCGCTCCGTGCGTCGCCGGCGCGCTCGATCCCTACACGCTGGCGCCGGTCAACGCCACCGGTGTCGGCGTCGACTGCCGCGTGCGCACGGTGGCGTTGAACCTGACTGCCGGGCAGATCTACGAGATCGCCGTCTTCCACGCCGACCGCCACCCGACCGAGTCGAACTACCAGCTCACGTTGAGCGGCTTCTCGACCAACCGATCGAACTGCCAGCCCCGCTGCGGCGACGGCGTGGTGTCCGCGGGCGAGGAGTGCGACTGCGGGGACGGCACCGGGCCGCTACCCGCGGGCTGCGACAGCCCCAACGCGGACGGGGTCTACGGCGGTTGCTCTTCGCAGTGCAAGTTCGGGCCGTTCTGCGGCGACAACATCGTCAACGGCCCCGAGATGTGCGACCTCGGCCGCGCCAACGGCAACACGACGACGGGCGCCGACGGTTGCACGTTTGGCTGCACCAGGCACTACTGCGGCGACGGCGTCGTCGACCCCGGCGAGGTCTGCGACCTGGGCTCGTTCAACGGCCAGCCGGGCCAGCTCTGCTCGAGCATCTGCGCCTTCATCATTCCGTAGCAACGTGAATCCGACCGTTGCCGCCGCCGTACTGGTCGCGCTCGCGTGGCTCGGCTGCGACGGTTGCGGGACACGCGCCCACCCGCACGAGATCGAGATGTGCGGCAAGTGCGTTCGCTCGTCGGATTGCAGGGTCGGGCTCGAGTGTGTGAACGAGACCTGCGAGACGGTTCCGCCGTCGTGTCACGTGAAAATCGGGCTATGAGACGGCTGAGCGGCGGCGCGAAGGTCCCGTCGCGCGCGTTCGCGAAACGCCGACGGTCGCGCCGCGAACAGCAGCTTGCCCAGCGGCCGCGCGCGCCGGCGCAGGCCCTGACGCCGCTCCGCGATCCGGCGCAGCAGCTCTTTACCCGGGCGGTTGTCGGACAGGCGCGACAGCTCGGCGTCGATGGCTCCTTCGAGCACGGTGAGATCATGCTCGTCGCCGAGCAGGTCACCGAGTCGATCGAGCCGATCCACGCGCGCCTTCATCCGGGTGGGCGCGATCGGGGCGAGCGCCGCGATCTGGTGGCGGTGGGTCTTCACGGCACGGCGCCAGGCATGAAAGTCGCTCCTCTTGTGTGAACGATACGCTGTGTCCATGGCAGCGCGCGCGCGGCGGTAGCCGCGGGTGAGGGCCTCGTCGAGCCCGCTCCAGTGCAAGCTGTCTCGCACCCAGTCGCCGACCTTGCCGCGCTCGCGCGCCAGGTCGTCGCGCAGGCGCCGGGCGCGTCCGCTTCTCTCGAAATCCTGCGCCTGCGCGCGGCGCTGGGCCGCCAGCCGCGAGCGGACGCGCGTGAGGCCGGCGCGCGCCGGCCCGACCACGCCGTCGAACGCTTTCAAGACGACGTCGGCGTCTCGCAACGAAGCGACTGAATGGGCGATCTTTCGCAGGCGGTGGTCGGCGTGGCGCGCGCGTCGTCCCAGCGCCGGACGCACCAGCCGGTTCAGCGCGCGCACCTTCTTCATCGCGGTGCGCACGTCGTGAACGCGTGCGCCCAGCGGGTGCCGCCGATCGGCGGCGGCGGCGCGCGCTTCGGTCAGCTGTTCGCGCGCGAGCCGCCGGATCTCATGCGGCAGTGACTCGCCGGCTTTGATTTGAAAGGCCACGGGGGCTGAACATGCGACCTCGGCGTGGGTTTGCAAGCAACCTCCGCAGCGGCGCGCCGATACCCGAGCATGAGTCAAACCGCTGGCCGATCACCCAAACGGCGGACGGAGCTCGCGGCGGTGCCGCGACCCTCCGCCGGAGCACCCAGAACCGTTCCGGAGAGCCCGGCCGCGCCGGTATTCGAGGCCGACGTCGACGGCGCGCGCGTGCGCATCTGCGCGCGCGACGAGGTCGTGATCGCGTGCGGGCCGGCGTCGATCACATTGCGGCGCAACGGGCGGATCGTCATCCGCGGGACCTACGTCGAGACGCGCTCGGCGGGGACCAACCGCATCCGCGGTGGTCAGGTGCGGGTGAACTGATGCCACGCGTGCTGGCGTTCGAGCGGCGGCCGGAGCACTGGTCGGCTCCGGTGTCCTGGTCGCTCGTCGAGGAGAGCCTCGACGAGGCGGAGTTCCTCTGGTCGTGGCGGGAGGCGGCGCTCGATGCGCACGACGAGACGCCGGACGGAGTCGACCAGCGCATCGAGGACCGGCTACTGGGAGCGATCGAGGGCCTGTGCGTCCCCGGACCTTCGCAGATCGATCGATTGCTGCGTCTGCTGGCTCCGGCGCTGGAGCGCGGTGAGCCGGCCATCGTCGCGGTGGCGGCGCACGCGCTGCTCGCGGGCGGGACCGGCGAGGGGTTCGACTGCTTCGCCGCGGCCTTCTGGAACGCGTCGGGTGCGCGTCTCGAGTCGCTGCGGCGCGGGCTCGAGCTCGTCCCGCTGGCGGCGCCCTATCTCGGGCTGCTTGCGCAGAGCCGCGAGGCGAAGGCCCCGGCGCGCGCGGCGTTTCTCGACGCGTGCGCGTTTCGCGCGCTGCCGATCGAGCCGCACGTGGGCGAGCTGGTGACGTCGGAGAGCGCCGAGCTCCAGCGAGCCGCGGCGCGCCTCTTGCGACACGCGCCGCGCGCCGTGGCCGGCGATGAGCTGTCGCGGGCGCTCGGTTGCGTCGACCGGCGCGCGCGGGAGCTGGCGGTCGAGAGCGGCCTCATCCTCGGCTTGCCCGAAGCCTGGCGCGCCGGCCGCGCGCTCGCGCTCGCCGACGTCAGCGGCAGCGCGGCGGCGCTGACAGCGGTGGCGATGCTGGGCACGGCCGCGGAGCACGATGGCGTCGTCCAGCTCCTCGGTCGCCCGTCGCGACAGCGGGAGGCGATCTGGGCGCTCGGCTTCGGTGGCCGGCGCTCGGGCGCCGACGCGTGCGTCGATCTCCTCGCGCAGCAGCAGCACGTCGGCTTCGCGGCGGAGGCATTCTGCGCGATCACCGGGCTCGATCTCGCCGGCGCCGGCCTGCGGGCGGCGCGTGTCGACGACGGCGACGGCGAGCCGCCGCTCTTCGAGGACGACGACCTCGACGCGGTGCTGGTCCCGCGCGCCGAGGACCGCCTGCCGGAGCCGGATGTCTCGGGCGTGATCCGGTGGTGGAACCAGAATCGCGCGCGCTTCGAGCCCGGCGTTCGCTATCTCGGCGGGCGCCCGACCAGCCTCACGCGTCTCGTCGACGCGCTCGCCGCCGGACCGATGCGCCGGCGGGCGCCGATCGCGTTCGAGCTCGCCGTGCGCACGCACGGGTGCCTCCAGGTCGAGACGCGCGCGTTCATCGCGGAGCAGCGCCGCCAGCTCGCGGCCTCGGGTGGCCCATGCTGCAGCTGAGCAATCAGAGCGGCTTCGCGCCGCTGATCCAGGTGCTGCCCGATCGCGACGCGGTCGACACGCTCTTTGTCGTCGTGCGCGGAACCTTCACGCTCACGCCCGCGCCCGAGCCGTGCGCCACACAACCGCCTCCGCACGCGGCCGACGTCTACTGGGGGCGGCCCGGCGCATCGAGCTTGAAGTACGCCGCCGACATCCACCTCGGAAAGCTCGGGACGGATGTCGCGCTGGTCGGGTCGGCGCACGCGCCTCGCGGGCGAGCGGTCACGGAGATGCTCGCGGCGGTGAGTGTCGCCGGACGGCGCAAGGTCGTGCGGGTGGTCGGCGATCGAACCTGGCGCGGGGTCGTCGGTGGCGCCACGGCGCCGGCGCCGTTCGTGAGCATGCCGCTGGTCTACGAGCGCGCGTTCGGCGGTCGCGATCAGGACAGTGGTGGCGCGGACGGCGGTGGCGGGCCGCCGGATGGCGCCGTTGCCGCCGAGGAGCGCAACCCGGTCGGCGTCGGCTTTCGAGCGGTGGGACGCCTGCGCCGCGGCGCCGGCGTGAGGCTTCCCAACCTGGAAGACCCGCACCGGCCCTGGCGCGCGCTCGGCGATCGGCCGCCGCCGGCCGGCTTCGGATTCGTGGCGCCGTCCTGGCAGCCGCGCCGCGCCCACGCCGGGACCTACGACGAAGCGTGGGCGATGAGTCGCGCGCCGTTCTTGCCGCGCGACTTCGATCCGCGCTTCGCGAACGCCGCCAGCGCGGGCCTGACGTTCGAAGAGGGGCTGCGCGGCGGCGAGTCGATCGTGCTCGACGGCGTGAGCCGGCAGGGCGCTCTGCGGTCGGTGGTGCCCCTGATGCGGCCGTATGTCGAGGTGGTCGTCGCCGGCAGCCGCGAGGCGCCGGCGGTGAAGCTGGAGACGGTCGTGATCGAGCCGGACGAGCAGCGGATGTCGCTGACCTGGCGCGCGGCGCTTGGTTGCGACAAGCGCGCGTTGAAGATCGAGCGCGTCCAGATCCGCGAGGAGGTGGCATCGTCATGCCGTGCACCGTCTTCGTGAATGGAAGGGGCGTCGTGCACCAGACCAGCGGTGGGCTGAGCGCGGTGTTTCCCGACGTGTGCAAGACGCCTTCTCCCGCCGGTCCCGTACCGATTCCCTATCCGAACGTCGGCAAGGCCGCCGACACCTCCGGCGGCCCGGCGTCGGTGACCGTCGACGGCAGCATGCCGATGGTCAAGGACGCGAAGTACGCGCGGACCAGCGGCGACGAGGCGGGCAGCGCGGGAGGCGTCATGAGCGGCGTGGTCGCGGGCGAAGCGGAGTTCTCGATGTATTCCTTCGACGTGAAGCTGGAGGGACGCAACGTTTGCCGCCTCGGCGATCCGCTGCTGCACAACAAGAAGAACGCGGTGGGGTGAGGGTGATGACGACGGCGACGGCGAAGGCGACGCAGCGGCGGGAAGCGGAGATCCTGGGCATCGGGATGGTGACGCCGGTCGGGCTGTCGGCGCGCCAGACGGCGGCGTCGGTGCGGACGGGCATCGGCAGGCTCGGCGAATCGTATGTCACCGATCGCCACGGCGAGATGATCGTGATGGGGCTGGTCGACACGGGCGAATTGCCGCCGCTCTGCGAGGAGCTCGAAGACCTCCAGGATGCAGGCGACGACGACTCCGCGCAGGCGCTGTCACCGCGGCAGGAGCGCCTGGCGCGGCTCGCGGGGCCGGCGTTACTGGAAGCGATCGGCTCCCACGCGCCCACGAACCTGCCGCTGCTGCTCGCGCTCCCGGAGCCGCATCCGCAGACGCGCCACGCGATCGGCCCGGAGATGATCGCGATCCTGCAGGCGCAGACCGAGCGGCGCTTCGATCCGGATCGCAGCCGGACCTATGCGCTCGGTCGCGCGGGTGGCTTCGCCGCCCTCGAGGACGCGCTCGACTTGCTTGCCGGTCACGATGGACAGGGCGACGAAGCGCACGACGGCGCGCACGACCGGGGCGGAGCGGTTCCCCTGGTCCTGGCCGGCGCCGTCGACAGCTACCTCGATCTTGGCTTGCTCTACGCGCTCGACGCCGAAGGGCGGCTCGAGACCGGCGAGGTCGCCGACGGCTTCGTTCCCGGCGAGGGGGCGGCGTTCCTGCTGCTCGGTGCGGCGGGCAGCGCCGCGCGCATCGGCCGGCAACCGATCGCCCGCATCACCGGCGTCGGGCGCGCGTGCGAGGCCGGCCACGTCTACAGCTCCGAGCCGAACCGCGGCGACGGGCTGGCGGCGGCGTTCCGCGTGCTTTTCCAGCGCAGCGACGATAGCGCGGCGCGCCGCGACGTCGCCTGCGTCTACGCGGGGCTCAACGGCGAGAGCTACTGGGCCAAGGAGTGGGGCGTCGCCCAGATCCGTTGCGCCGACCGTCTTCGTGCGCGGCTGCGCGTACAGCATCCTGCCGACTGCTTCGGCGACGCCGGTGCGGCGCTGGGCCTGATCATGGTCGGCCTGGGCGCGCTGGAGCTGGCACGGGCGCGCATCGACGGCGATTGTCTGGTGTGGGGCGGCGCCGACCGCGGCGAGCGCGGCGCGGCGTTGCTCGCGCGGGCAGCGCCACGCGGCGAACGTGGACCGACGCGCGGCGTGTGATATCACTGAGGGGTCATGAGCGTGTCGGCCCATGGTGGAACCCCCGTCGAGGCCGAGCCCGACAGAGTCGTGCCGGCGCCGCGCGCCGGGCGGATCGGGATGTGGATCTTCCTGGTCACCGACGCCATGGGTTTCGGCGCGCTTCTGCTCGCGTACGGGGTCTTGCGCGCGCGAGCCGCTGGATGGCCCGACCCGATGGAGCGCTTCATGATCCCGGTCGCGGCGGCGATGACGCTCACGCTGCTGACGTCCAGCCTGGCGGTGCTGCTGGCGCTCTCGGCCGCGGACGAGGGGAGGAGGACAGCCGCTCGTGGCTGGCTCACCGCGACGATGCTGTGCGGGCTCGCATTCCTCGCCGGGCAGGCCTTCGAATACCGCCACCTCTTGCACGACGGCGCGCGGATGGGCCTGACGTCCGGGTTGTTCGCGTCGCTGTTCTACGTCATCACCGGCTTCCACGGCCTGCACGTCGTCGTGGGGTTGCTCGATGCTTGGGCGGCGTCATGTTCAGCGGGGGCGCGGGCCCGGCGTGGGCCCGCCGGGTCGAGGTCGCGGCGCTCTTCTGGCACTTCGTCGACGTCGCGTGGGTCGCGATCTTCACGTTCATCTACCTGCTGCCGGTGCGTTGAATGGAGGTGGCCGCCAGACGCGGGCGCGTCGGATACGTCGCGGGGTTTCTGTTCGTCGTGGCGCTGACGGCGCTGGAGCTGGGCGTGATCCGACTCGACGCCGAGCGCGCGGCGCGCATCACCGCGCTCGCCGGCCTGGCGATGGCGAAGGCGGCGCTGCTGGTCTGGGTCTTCATGGACCTGCGCGCGCAGCCCCGGCTGGTCAGGGTGCTCGCCCTGGCGCCGCTGTTGATCGCGCCGGGGTTCACGATCGTGTTGATGCTCGACGTCGTCCATCGAGGGCTGGCGGCGCGATGATGCGCGTGGCGCGCGCGGCAACGGCCATTGCGAGTCGCCGTCGTTTCTTCGGCGAGCGAGGCCTGGGCGCTGTGCCCGAACTGCCTGGCGCAGCGACAGACGCTGACGCCGACGCTGGAGCTGCTCGGCCTGTTCTTGCTGGTGCCGTTCGCGGTCGCGGCGATCGCGATCTGGGTCGTGCGGCGCGCGGTCTACGGGCGATCGTCGCGCGCGTGGGCCGCGTGCGCGTCGGCCGCTCCGCCGTCTCCCGCTGCCCCGTCGGTGCCGCCATCGAGCGAGGGCGGCGACCAGGGCGGTTGATTCGGCCAGCTGCTGCTGGAGCTCGTCGACGGCCGGGGTTCCGCGCAGCGCCACCAGCGACGCGACGTAGCGCGCCAGCGCCCAGAGGTCCGATTCGGGCAGGACGTTCTTCCAGGTCGGCATCGCCGTCCCGCCGATGCCGGCGGCGATGCTGCGGTAGATGTCGGGCAGTGCCTCGCCCGACCGCAACGGCGTGAACGTGAAGTCGGGCGGCAGGATCTTGAAGCCGAAGTCGCTGTCCTTGGCGACCGGCGCGTAGAGATCGTCGCGAAAGGCCCGCAGCTCGATGTGCGTGAGCTCCTTCGTCGCTTCGTAGATCTCGGCCCTGGGCGCATAGGCGGGATGGCAGGCGACCGCGCACTGGGCCAGGCCGTGGTAGACGCGCCGGCCGCGCGCGACGCCGCCGCTCGCGTCGGCGGTCCAGGGATCGGGCGCGGCGACGATCGGCTCGCCGGCCTTCTCGGTCAGCCAGCGCGTCGAGAACGCCTTGGTGTACTGGATGAGATCGTCGAGCTCGGCGGCGGGCACGTCCCACGCCAGCATCGCCGTGCCGTGCAGGCCGCCCTTGATGATGCGCACGAAATCGTCGTCGGTCGGGAGCTGGCCGGCGGCCACCGAGCCGAACTTGTAGATCCCGCGGCGCAGATCGCGCGGCGAGGGACGCAATCCGGGCGCCGAGGCTCCGTTGCCGTCGCCGTCGGTGCCGTGGCACGGACGGCAATAGTGGGTGTAGACCTCGCCGCCGTGGCGCAGGCGCTCGGCGCGAGATGTCCGCCCGCCGAGCGTCATCGGTCCGGTCGACCGGCAGGGGACGTCCTGGCCGAGGCGCGACTTGCAGGCGCTGCCGGCCACCAGCGCGGCGCCGAGCAGCAGCGACAGCGACAGAGCGCGCCTCGCTTTTCACGCGCACGCTCACAGGCAGTAGACCGCCAGATACATCGCGACCCAGACGACCGCGACGAAATCCCAGTAGAGCGCCGTGAGCGCAGCGCGCGAGCGGTCAGGCCCCGCCGTGACGCGGGCTGCCTCCGAGCACGGTGAACCGCGAGCACCGCGAGCGCCACCACGCCGCCGAGCACGTGCAGCGCGTGAAATCCGGTGAGCGCGTAGAAGACCGGATCCGTAGACGCCCGAGCCGGGAAAGAGCCCGCGCGCGAGCATCGCGCGCCAGATCGCGAGCTGCGCCCCGAGAAAGCCGGCGCCGAGCAGCGCCGCCGCCACCGTGGCCGGCAGCAACGCGCGCGGCGTCGCCGCGACGCGCGCGCGCCGAGCCCGCGGCGCAGCACCACGCTCGACGCGAGCAGCACGAGCGTGTTGAGCGCCGGCGCGCGCCAGCGGCAGTCGCGGCGCGCCGAACGGCGGCCACTCGCTCGCCTGCACGCGCACCACGCCGTAGGCGAGGAACAGCGCCGCGAACAGCATGACCCACGCGCCGAGGAGGATGGTCATCCCGACGGTCGCGTCGACGTCGCGGGCCGCCGCCGTGCGCTCGCCCGTGTCCACCCGCGCTGGTGCCGGCGTGGTCGTCGTTGCAGGCGTCGTTGCGATCAGGCAGCTCCTCGTCCTGCGCGAGCCAGTCGCGCCCGAGCGCTTCGATGCACGCGCGGATTGCCGAGCTCGTGCGGCCCCTGGCGGACGACCGGGATCCGATCGAAGTTGTGGTGCGGCGGCGGCGACGGGACCGTCCACTCGAGCGTGCCGACCTGCCAGGGGTTGGCCTCGGCCTTGCGCCCGCGCGCGAGGCTCCAGAAGAAGTTCACCACGAAGATGAGCTGCGCCGCGCCCAGCAAGAACGCCGCGTGCGAGATGCCGCGATTGAGCTTCAGCAGCGGCTTCAGGAACTCGTACGCCGACGGATCGTAGAGCCGCCGTTGCATGCCCGCGTAGCCGATGAGCAGCTGTCCGCAGAACACGACGTTGAGCGGCAGGATGGTCAGCCAGAAGTGCAGCTTGCCGAGCGGCCCGTTCATCATCCGCCCGAACATCTTGGGGAACCAGTAGTCGATGGCCGCGAACGACGCCAGCAACACCGCCGCCGCCATGATGAGGTGAAAGTGCCCGACCACGAAGAAGGTGTCGTGCAGGTAGACGTCGGTCTCGATGTCGGCGAGGAAGAGGCCGGTCAGCCCGCCGAGCCCGAAGGTGAACACCAGCCCGAGCGCGAACAGCATCGGCGTCGTCGGTGCGCATGGCCCCGCGCCAGATCGTCCCCAGCCAGTTGAAGAACAGGACCACGGCCGGCACCGAGATGATCATGGTGAGCAGCATGAAGCTCTCGCCCAGCATCGGGCTCATGCCGGTGACGAACATGTGGTGGCCGTAGACCAGCGCCGACAGCGTCACGACCGCGATCATCGACCAGACGGTGACGCGGTAGCCGAACGCCGGCTTGCGCGCGAAGAACGACAGCAGGTCGGAGACGATGCCCCAGGCGGGCAGGATCAGGATGTAGACCTCGGGGTGGCCGAACAGCCAGAACAGATGCTGGTAGAGGATCGGATCGCCGCCGCCCCGGATCGCCGTGCCCGCGATGAAGAACTGCGTGCCGAAGACGCGGTCGAAGAACAGCAGCACCATCCCGGCGGCCAGCACCGGCACGAAGAGCGCGTTCAAGATCGACGTCAGCCAGAAGCCCCACACCGTGAGCGGCATCTGGAAATAGCCCATGCCGGGCGCGCGCAGGCGGATGACCGTGGTGATGTAGTTGACCGCGCCCATGATCGACGACGCGCCGTTGAAGTAGATCGCGACCGTCCACAGCGTCTGGCCCAGGCCCGGTGTGCCGATCGTCGTCGACAGCGTCGGATAGGCGGTCCAGCCGGCCTGCGGCGCGCCGAGCGGCACGAAGAACGACGCGGTCAGCACTGCCGTCGCCACGAACATCGACCAGAATGAAAGAAGATTGAGGCGCGGGAAAACCATGTCGCGCGCGCCGATGAGCAGCGGGATGCAGAAGTTGCCGAAGCCGCCGATCAAGATCGGCGTGATCGCGAAGAAGATCATGATCGTCCCGTGCATCGTGAACAGCGCCGTGTACGCCGCGGGCGAGATCACGCCGCCCGACGCGCCGTAGAGCAGCTTGCCAACGAGCGGGAAAGGCACGCCCGGGTTGGCCAGCTGCCAGCGGATCAGCATCGCCAGGAAGCCGCCCACGGCCAGGAACGCGAGGCCGAGAAACAGAAACTGCTTGGCGATGACCTTGTGATCGGTGGAGAAGACCCACCGCCGCCACCAGCCGCGCGGCGCAGCGTGCAACTCGCCGGCGTCGGCAGCGCCCTGGGCCCCGGCGTTGCCGCCCGGGTCGTCGTCCGCACCCTCTCGGACGTCAGCCGGCATTCAGCTCTCCCAATCCCAGCCGTCGGCCTCGGGCACGGCGGCGGGCGGTCCGGTGTCGCGGCGGAGAGCGCTGTCGGCGGCCGCGCGCGCGAGCCAGCGGCTCGAATTCGTCGGCGCCGGTCGCGAAGAGCTGCGCGCGCATCTTGTAATGGCTCACGCCGCAATGCTGGGCGCAGCCGATCTCGAACATGCCGGGCTCGCGCGCCTCGAACCAGAGCCGAGTGGTGTTGCCGGGGACGGCATCGATCTTGGTACGAAAGTTGGGCAAATAGAACGAATGGACGACGTCCTTCGAGCGAAGCTTGAGATAGATCGGCGTCCCCACGGGGATGTGCAGCTCGTTGAGCGTCACGACGTCATCGGCCGTGTCGAATCGTCCGTCGGCGCCGGCATAGCGAAACGTCCAGGCCCATTGCTGCGCCGTGACCTCGACGCGCAATGCGGCCGGATCGCTATCCGGGAATTGCCAGAAATGCTGCCGTAGATCGGCAGCAGAGCGACGCATCGCGACCACGTCGACGCCCAGGAAGATGGACGCAGCCACCAGGGCCGTGAGCACATAGCTCACCTGATTTCTGCCGTGGGTGTAGCGCGCCGGTCCGCGTCCGGCGCGGTGAAAGATCACCGCGGCCAGCATCACCGCGACCATGACAACGAAGCAGGCGCTGGTCGCAACGAAGATATAGCGAAATATTCCGTCAACCAGGTGCCCGTTCACGGATGCGTCGTGCGGAATTCGGGCGCTCATTGGCCGCGTCAATTCCTACTCGCCGTGTACGGATAGGTCAACCGGAGTGGCAGGTTTGGGCTAGGATGCGCGTCGGATGGAGCGCAGGGCAAACCGAGATGACGTCATCGGCCGCCAAGTAGGGCGCTACACGATCGTCGGGCACCTCGCCACCGGCGGCATGGCCGAGCTTTACATCGCGCGGCAGGAAGCGGTCGGCGGCTTCGAGAAGAACCTGGTCGTCAAGGTGCTGCAATCGCGCTACGCGCAGCACCCGCGCGTCGTGGCGATGTTTCTCGACGAGGCGCGCCTGGCCGCGAAGCTCAATCACCCGAGCATCGTGCACGTCTACGACGTCGCCGAGGAAGACGGCAACAAGTTCATCGCCATGGAGTACATCCACGGCGAGACGCTGACCGACATCATCAAGCGCGGCGTCGAGGTCGGCAGCTTCTTGCCGATGGAACACGCCGTCCACATCGTGAGCCAGGTCGCCGCGGGGCTCGACTACGCGCACCGCCGCCACGATCCGCACGGCGGTCTGCTGCGCATCGTCCACCGCGACGTCTCGCCTTCGAACATCATGGTCAGCTACGAAGGGCAGACCAAGATCATCGATTTCGGAATCGCGCGCGTGCAGGACCAGATCCGCGAAGAGTCGGGCATGCACCCCGGCAAGGCTTCGTACATGTCGCCCGAACAGGTGCAGGGCCAGGCGGTCGATTACCGCTCGGACATCTTTTCGCTGGGCATCATCCTCTACGAGATCACGCTCGGGCGCCGCCTCTGGCGTGGGGCAGCGGATGAGGTGATGAAGCGCATCGTCTCCGAGCCGGCGCCGCCGCCGTCGACGATCCGCAAGGACTACGCGCCGGCGCTGGAGGCGATCGTGATGAAGGCGCTGGAGAAGCGCCCGGAAGCTCGCCAGCAGTCGGCCGAAGAGCTGCGGCACGATCTGGAAGAGTTCCTGGCCGTCGGCGGCTTCCGCACGGGCGCGCGCCAGACGGCCCTCTACCTGCGCGAGCTGTTTCCCATCAAGGCGGCGCTGTCAGACGAGGGCGTGGTGCAGCCGAAGGTGCCGACCGACAGCGATTCGGCGCCGCTGCCGATCATCCTCGGCAGCGAGGGCTCGCCGACCATTGGAGCGGCCGGGGTGGGCGCGGTGCCGACCGCTCCGTCGGGCGCGGGCCTGGCCGCGGGCTCGCCGTTCCCCGCCGGGATGACGGTGCTGACGCAGGTATCGACGAAACCGCCGCGCCCGCGCGACATCGAGAGCGATTCGCCGCTGGTGATTCCACGCGGCCCGTCGAACGCGAAGCTGGCGCTGCTGGCTGCAACCATCACCTTCGTGGCCATCACCGGGGCGATCCTGTTCCTGCGCTCGAGGAAGCCCGACGATGCCGTGGCGTCGCCGGCGCCGCCGGCGACGGTCGAGCCTGGCGCCACGGCGGCGGCAGAGCCCGTGCCGCCGCCCGGCGAGCCCGCGGCCAAGCCGAGAAGAGCAGCAGAGCCAGAGGCGCGCAACGCCGAACGGCTCGCCGAGGGGGCGCCCGCGCCGTCGGAGAGCCCTACGCCGGTCATGAAGGTTTCGACGCCGCCTCCGTCGGCGAATCACAACGCCACGCCGTCGCGGAGCGCGAGCTTCAACAGCGACCGCGCCCGCAACCGCCGCCAGCGCCGGCAGGTCGCCAGCAACGAGCCGTCGAGCCGCGAGACCTCGCACTTGAACGCGTCGCCTTCACCCGCGCCGTCGCCCGCGCCGCCATCCCCGGTCGCCGAGGCGCCGCGGCCTCCGACGCCGGCGCCGCCCGAGCCGGCCCCGCGTCCCGCGTCTCGCCCGGCCCCGGCGTCCGAACTGGCGCCCGCGGTGGCCAGCCGGCCCGCGCCGCCGCCTCCTGGCTTCATCGACTCCAAGGCGGTGACGGCTGTGGTGCGTGCGCACGCCGCCGAGGTGCAGGGATGTTTCGATCGCGCGCTCATGGAGCACAGCGATCTGCACGGACGCCTCGCGGTCCGGGCGGCGGTCGATCCGAACGGTCACGTCCTGGGCGTCACGCCCGTGTCGGTGATGCAGGGTGGTGGGCGGTTACAGACGTGTGTCTTGGAAGCGTTTGGACACTGGACCTTTCCGCCGCCCAGCGGAGGCGTGAAGGGAACCGTCACGTACTCCTTCTCGTTCGAGTGAAGACCGCGTTACTCTGCTGGCCCGAACCCGGCTTGGGTTCTTTGCCACCGCGACGGCGTCAATCAGGGAGATCTCTGTGACTACGACGATCAAACGGTCCGTGAGCCTCTTCGTTTCGACCACGGTTGCGACAACGGTTGCGACAACGATCGGCGGCCTTCTGGCGTTCGCCTCACCCGCGGCGGCGCAATCTTCGACGGCGCCCCCGTCGTTCACACCCGCGGCGACGACGACCACCGCGCCCGGCGATACGGCGGCGACCGCGCCGGTTCAAACCGCCGAGGCCGGCGACGCGAACGAGCCGGGCGCCGCCGGCGATTCGCCGCCCGAAATGAAGTTCGGTCGCAGCTCGCCTCCGGCGGCGCCACCGTCACCAGGGCCGGCGCCGCTGGAACCGGAGCGCCACGTGCGCCCGCGGACCATGGAAGAGGTGGCCGGGTCGTCGATTCAGGAGCTGACGATCCGCAATGTGCGCTGGCGATACTCTCTGAATTTCTTCGGCGATGTTTCGCTGAGCGGCGGCAAGCCCGACGGCGGTGAGCACGCTTTTGGATTTGGCCTCGGCGGGCAGGACGTGCTCATCCGCGGCGAGCTCAGCGAGAACATCGTCGCCACGACCGAGATGGCGTTCGAAACCGCGGAGGACGGCAGTATCGGCGTCGACCTCGAGCGCTTCAACGTGCGCTGGCAATCGTCGCGGTACTTCGTTGAGGCGGGGCGAACGCACACCAACTTCGGCTACTGGACCAACGCTTACCACCACGGTCGATGGTTGCAGCCGACGATCGAGCGTCCGCGCTGGGTCGCGTTCGAGGACGACGGCGGGATCTTGCCGGTTCACTGGGTCGGTGCCGGCGGAGGGCTGCGCGTCCCCGTCGGTGACGCGACCGTCAACGTCCAGGGCACGGTTGGTAACGGACGCGGCAGGATTGTCGACGACGTTCGCAACAATCACGACTACCAGAACATGAAGTCGTTCCACGCCTCATTCGAGGTGGTCGGGATCGGCCGCCCCGAGCTCCGCGCCGGCGTGGCCGGCATCTACGGAACGATTCAGGGTCAACCGGACCGCCCCGTGCCCAACGACATCACCGAGGTCATCGGCGCGGCGCACGTCGCCTATGTCAACGTGCCGCTGCTGTTCATCGCCGAAGGCTACGATGTCGCGCACCTGGCGCTCGGGCACCAGTGGACGACCTATGGCGGATTCATCCTTCTCGGCTACGCGATCGGGCGGTTCACGCCCTACGCCGAGGTCGAACGGATCGCTTCGAAAGGCGGCCAGGATCCGTTTTTCATTCCTGACCCCATGGCGGCCGACCTTCCGACGTTCGACTCGCTCGAAGGACTCTTGGGCCTGCGCTTCGATATCACCGACTGGACCGCGCTCAAGGTCGAGTATCGACAGACCAAGGCGTGGGATATCCACCTCACGCAGTATGAGGGAGTCCTCAACTGGTCCTGGGGATTCTGAGAGCCGTCCGCGCGTCCTAAAGCGCCGCTTCCTCGTCGAGCGAATAGCCACCGTAACTGTGCGTGGCCATGCCCGTCTCGTCGAAGATCAGGATGCGGCCGTCGTGCAGCAGGTGGGGGCCGTCTTCGATGACGTGGATGCCGAGCAGGTCGCGCAGATCGCGGGTCTCGTTGATGTTGCCCGCCAGCAGGTGCCACGACTCGGGCAGCCCCGATTCCGCCTTGAAGTGTTGCAGCACGGCGGGCGTGTCGTTGGCCGGATCGAGCGTGACCACCAGGAACTGCGCCGTTCGTCCCTGCTTCCGGAAGCCGTCGTAGACCTGGAGCAGCTTGGCGATCGTGCGCGGGCAGGTGGCGCGGCACTGGGTGAAGATCGCAGTGACCACCAGCGGCTGGCCGGCCCAGCGGGCGAAGGTGACCGATTCTCCCTTTTCGTCGGTCCAGGTCCAGTAGTGGCTGAACAACGACTCGCGCGTCGCCGCGCTCGGGGGCGCGACGTGATGCACCTCGCGCACCGGCGGTCCCGGCGCCAGCGGCGCGCACCCGGCCGCGCAGGCGAGCGCACTTGCGAGCACCGCGGCGGCGAATCCGCGCCGCGTCCGTCCGGTTTCGCCGGGCTCCGATTCGTGTTCGTCCACCAGCAACACCCTTGGTTACGCTACTCCACAAATCGTAGCGCGAGCAAGATGCTGGCAAAACATCAATGAATTGGGACTAAGATGCGCCCTGCATGGAGCGCAGTACGAGTCACGCGGATCGCGCGGAGATGCGTGCCGCGCTGATCGGACGTCAGGTCGGCCGCTACACCATCGTCAAGCACCTCGCGTCGGGAGGGATGGCGGAGCTATACGTCGCGCGCCAGCGCGCCGTCGGCGGCTTCGAGAAGCAGCTGGTGCTCAAGCTGCTGCAGGGGCGCTACGCGGAGAACCCGCGCGTCGTGGAGATGTTCCTCGATGAGGCGCGGCTGGCCGCGAAGCTCAACCACCCCAGCATCGTCCACGTGTACGACGTCGCCGAGGCCGACGGCGTGAAGTTCATCGCCATGGAGTATATCCACGGCGAGACGCTGACGGACATCATCCGGCGCGGGGTCGCCGTGCAGAACTACCTGCCGCTCGAGCACGGGCTGCACATCATCAGTCAGGCGGCGGCCGGGCTCGCCTACGCGCACGGGCGCTTCGACGCCGACGGCGCCCCCCTGCGCATCGTGCATCGCGACGTCTCGCCGTCGAACGTCCTGGTCAGCTACGAAGGGCAGACCAAGATCGTCGACTTCGGCATCGCGCGCATCCAGGATCAGATCCGCGAGGAGTCGGGGATGCGCCCAGGCAAGGCGTCGTACATGTCGCCGGAGCAGGTCGCGGGAGAGGGCGCCGACTACCGCTCGGACATCTTCTCGCTCGGGATCATCCTTTATGAGATCTCGCTGGGGCAGCGCCTCTGGCGCGGGCCGGCCGACGAGGTGATGCGGCGGATCGTCGACGAGACCATCCCACCCCCGACCTCCGTCCGGCGCGACTACCCTCCGGCGCTGGAGCTGATCGTCATGCGGGCGCTCGAGAAGCGGCCGGCCGATCGCTATCAGTCGGCGGAGGAGATGCGGAACGACCTCGAGGAGTTCCTCGACGAATCCGGGTTCCGCACCGGGCCGCGGCGCATGGCGATCTACCTCAAGCAGCTGTTCGCGCCCGACGCGCCGGTCACCGAGGACGGCGTGGCGCAGGCCCGCCAGCTCGCCGAGCCCGATTCGGAGCCCAAGGTCATCGCCGCGGACGAGTCGGAAGAGCTGAACTTCGACCGGCGGGCGTCGTTCTCCATGCGCGTCGAGGCCGCACCGGCCACCCCGCGGCTGTCGCCCGCGTCGCCGCTCTCGGCGGCGCCGCTGGCCCTGACCCTGGCCGGCGCCGGTCGGGGGAGCGAGGGTCCAGCGGAGCCAGGAGGGGTGGGAGCGGGCCTCCCACCTACATCGGTCTCTTCGCACCTTCCCATCGGGTTGCTCCCGCCCGATGTCGAGGTACGCTCCGGACCGGCGGTCGACACGCTCGCACCCGCGGGTGGGTTCCCGATGGCGGCCGCCCCTTCCTTCGGTCCGAAATCGCTCTCGGCGATGGCGACCGGCGGCCAGCGATCCGGTGCCGCCGGAGGCTGGCTGATCCTGGCAATCGTCATCGCTTTGGGGGTCCTTTTGGGCGTCGGAGCCATGGTATTCATCGGATTGAAGTGATAGCTTTCTGAGCCTTGGGCCGGCCGTCCCCCCGCGTCGCCCTCCGACTATAGAAACGGCGTAATCGACCGATCTAATCAGTCACCAAAAGCCAAGCGCTCTCCTGGGAGCCGCGAACCACACCACGGAATGAAATTCGTCTGCGACCGCTGCCTCACCAAGTACTCCATCGCGGACGAGAAGGTTCGCGGTCGAATACTCAAGATCCGTTGCAAGAGCTGTTCGAACATCATCACGGTCAAGGAGTCGGCGCCGTCAGCACCGATCTCGGTCACCGCGGGTGATTCCGATCGAACGGTGATCAGCAGCGGGCCGCACATTACCGCCAAGCCGTCGCCTCCTGCTGCCGCGGCCGCCGCGCCTGCGCGCAACCCGGCGCGCGCGCGTCCGCCGACGCCGCCGAGCACAACCGTGGCATCGGTCGACGAGGTGCAGTGGTTCCTCGCGCTCGAGGGCGTCCAGAAGGGGCCGTTCACGCGCAAGGTCCTCGTCGACCGCTTGCTCGCGATGCCCAAGGATTCCGACGTTCACGTCTGGAACGACACCCTCGACGGGTGGCGGCCGCCCAGCGAGGTTCCGGCGGTCGCGCGCGAGATGCAGGCGCGCCAGCGCGGGGGCACGCATCCGCCGCCAGCGCCGAGCGCTCGGCTGCGTCCGGTTCCTCCTCCGCCGAGCCACGGGCCCGCGTCGACGTCGCGGGGTCCGAGCGGCGCATACGCGACGGTGGGCGCTTCCGGTGGTGGACACCCGTCGCACGGCGGTGGCGGCGCGCATGCGGCGGCCGCGGCGCACAGCCACGCACCGATGGGCGCCAGCCACAGCAGCGTCGGCCTGGGGCTGGCCAGCGTCGCGCCGGTGGTCGTGCCGGCGCCGACGATGCCTCCGGCCGGGATCCTCGATACGCCGGTGCCGATCCGCGAGCTGGTGCAGGCGCACAAGGCGCACAACGGTTCGGAGGCGCACGGCGTCGGCCTCGCGGTCTCTGCGTCCGCCGCTCCCAGCGCGATCACCAACGGCGAGTCCGACGCGCTCAACGCGCTGAACCTGGGCGGAAGCTGGCGCCAGCCGGGCGCGCCGTTCGGGCCGACGGATGCCCGCTTCTCGTCGGCGTCGATCGCGGCCGCGACCGGTTCGCGCGCGGGGTCGCGCACGGTCAAGCTCGCGGCTGGCGCGGCGCTGCTGGTGGGGATCTGCGTCGCGCTGTTCTTCGTCGCGTTCAAGAAGACGTCGCCGTCGCCCGTCGCCGCCAACCCCAAGGTCGAGCCGCCACCGGTGGTCGCCGTCAACGCGCCGCCGCCGCCGCCCGTGCCGTCCGAGCCCTCGAAGGAGGTCAAGGGGTTGCGGGCCCCGGATCCCAGCGAGGTTCCCGCCGAGACCGAATCCGCTCCGACGGTCGCGCGCGTCGGCGGGAAGAAGGCGGCGCGTCCGGCGCCGCTGCGCAACCCGTCACTGCGTAACGGCGCGACGGCGACCACGACCGCACCGGGCTCGTTCACGCCCGAGCAGCGTGGCGATGCCAGCCGCTTTGGCGATTCGTCGGGTCGGGCGCTGCAGATCCGCAACCCGATGGCGCCCATGGCCAAGGTGACGCCCAACCAGGGTGACATCACGCGCGTGGTCAACAACAACAAGGGCGGCATCAAGGTCTGCTACCAGCGCGCGCTGCTGCGCGACACCTCGCTGACCCACGGCAAGATCGACGTGAACGTCACCATCGGTATCTCCGGCCGCGTCAAGAGCGTCGGTGTCGACGGTCCCGCGCCGTTCCACGCGCTCGAGCCGTGTATCAAGGACGTGCTGTCACGCTGGGTCTTCCCGGCGTCGTCCGAGGAGTACGGCACCGCGTTCAGCTACGTGTTCCAGGGCGCCGAGTAGCTGCGAGCATCGGGAGGAGCCGCGGCATCGGACCGCGCTTTTGCCTGCATGCTCCGCGGAGAGTAGATTCGGCGCTTCATGAAGCACCCGTACGCCGATTTCCTGACCGAGGTCGAGAAGCCGTCGCGCTATCTCGGCGGTGAGTACCAGGAGGCGCGCAAGGATCCGGCGGCGGTCGCGGCGCGGGTGTGCCTGGCGTTCCCCGACGTCTACGAGATCGGGATGTCGCACCTGGGCACGAAGATCCTGTACTCGATCCTGAACAAGGTGCCGGAGATCGCCTGCGAGCGCGCGTTCGCGCCGTGGGGCGACTGCGAGGCGCAGCTCCGCAAGCGCGGGCTGCCGGTGCTGACGCTGGAGACGGCGTCGCCGCTCGCCGACTTCGACGTGATCGGCTTCTCGCTGCAGTACGAGCTGACGTACACCAACGTGCTGAACCTGCTCGATCTGTCGGGCCTGCCGCTGCGCGCCGCCGACCGCGGCGACGCCGCGCCGCTGGTGATCGCCGGCGGGCCGACGGCGACACACCCCGAGCCGCTGGCGCCGTTCATCGACGCGTTCTTCATCGGCGAGGCGGAGGAGCGCTTGCCGCCGCTGGTGCTCGAGGCGGCGGCGTTGCGCCGCGCCGGCGTCCCGCGCCGCGAGCGGCTCTGCCGCCTGGCCGAACGCTTCCCGCTCTACGTGCCGGAGCTCTACGCCACCGAGGTCGACGCCGAGACCGGCTTCGTCGTGGTCGGCGCGCCGCTCGACCCGCGCGTGCCGGCCGCGTCCGAAGCGCGTGTGGGTCGCCGACATCAACCGCTTCCCGTTCCCCGACGACTCGCCGCTGCCGTACGCCGAGGCGATCTTCGATCGCATGGCGGTCGAGGTCGCGCGCGGCTGCACCGAGGGCTGCCGCTTCTGCCAGGCCGGCATGATCTACCGCCCGGTGCGCGAGCGCGATCCGGTGGCGGTGATCGACGCGCTCATCGGCGGCGTCAAGAAGGGCGGCTACGACGAGACGGCGCTGACGTCGCTGTCGACGGCCGACTACTCGTGCGTGACGCCGCTGGTGAAGACGGCGATGGCGCAGCCTGCGCGACGAGAAGGTGTCGCTGTCGGTCTCGTCGCTGCGCGCGTACGGCCTGAACGAAGATCTGCTCGGCGAGATGGCGACCATGCGCGCGGGCGGCCTGACGTTCGCGCCCGAGGCCGGCACGCAGCGCATGCGCGACGTCATCACCAAGAACGTCACCGAGGACGACATCGTCGAGTCGGCGCACCGCGTGTTCGGGCGCGGCTTCCAGCGCATGAAGCTGTACTTCATGATCGGCTTGCCGACCGAGGAGGACGTCGACGTGCGCGGCATCGTCGAGACCGCGTCGCGCGTTCAGGAGATCGGCTATCGCCACCTGCGCGCCGCGCGCGTGACCGCGTCGGTGTCGCACGCACGTGCCCAAGCCGCACACGCCGTTTCAGTGGGCGGCGATGGACACGGCGGCCGAGACCGAGCGCAAGCAGACGATGCTCGGCGATCTCGCGCGCAAGATGCGCGTCGATCTGAAGACGCACGAGAACCACCAGTCGCACATCGAGGGCATCTTCTCGCGCGGCGATCGCGCGGTCGCCGACCTGCTCGAGGCGGCGTTCCGGCTCGGCTGCCGCTTCGACGGCTGGGACGACGTGCTGCGCATCGACCTGTGGGATCGCGCGATCGAGGAGACGTCGGCGCGCACGGGGCTCGAGGTCGATCGCTACCTCGGCACGATCCCGGTGACGGCGCGGCTGCCCTGGGATCACATCGACATCGGCCTCGAGCCCGACTTCCTGGTCAAGGAGTACCGCAAGGCGCTCAAGGACCGCCTGTCGCCGCCGTGCGGCAAGCCTTTCAAGCAGCTCCTGCACCCGAACAGCGTCGCCGCCGCCGAGGAAGCCGCGCAAAAGAAGCTCGTCTGCTACGACTGCGGCGTCGCCTGCGACCTCGAGGGTATGAAGGCCGAGCGTCTCTACTACCTGCGGCGCATGAACGCGTGGACCGCCCCGTCCTCGTACTCGTCCTCGTCGCCGTCCTCGCCTCCCCCGTCCCGCCCCGCCGCCGGCGCCAAGCCCCGCCGCCCCGCGCCCGCGACCCGCATCAGCCAGGCCGACGGCGTGCGCTACCGCTTGCGCTACACCAAGCTCGGGCGCATCGCCTACCTCGGTCACCTCGACCTCATCCGCCACCTGCCGCGCGTCTTCCGGCGCGCCGGCCTCGAGGTGTTCTATTCGATCGGCTTCCACCCCAAGCCGGAGCTGTCGTTCGGGCCGGCGCTGGGCCTGGGCATCCCGTCGCTGGGCGAGCTCCTCGACGTCAAGCTCATCGATCGGGTGCCGCGCCGGCGGAGCTCGTGCGCCGCCTGCAGGCGGTCACGCTCGACGGGCATCGACTTCCTGGGCGCGGTGTCGCTGGGCGACAACGATCGCGCGCTCGGCCGCGTGATCGCCGAGGCGGAGTTCGCGGCGCGGCTGCCCGCGGGCGCCGACGCCGAGGTGGGCCTGGCGCTCGGGCGCTTCGCCGACGCCGCCGGCACGCCGCTGCGGATCCAGCGCGCACTCGGACAAAGGCATCGACCGCATGGTCGACGTGCGCAAGTCGCTGCGCTCGATGGAGCTCTTCGAGGACGACCGCGTGCGCGCGCGGCTCGACTGGCCCGACGGCGCGCTCGTGCGCTTCCGCGTCGCCGTCAGCCACGAGGGGAGCGCCCGCCCCAGCGAGGTGCTGGCCACGCTCTTCGGCGCCGACGTCGCGCCGCGGGCCGAGCTGGCGCGGCTCGGGCTGTGGGCGCGCGAGCCGGACCATGCGAGTGACGGCGCGCCGGCCGGGCTGTCGGTCGATCCGCTCGATGTCGAGAGCTTGCGGCGCCACCCGACGCCGGGCGCGGGCGTGGCACCCGTCGTCGGCGCGGAGCCGCCCGACGACGAGCTCGCGCCGGACTCCGCCGCACCGTGATCGAGACCGCCGGGCTCACCAAGGTCTACGGCGACAAGCGCGCGGTCGACCGGCTCACGCTGCGCGTCGAGCCCGGCGAAGTGATGGGCTTTCTCGGGCCCAACGGCTCGGGCAAGACCACGACCATCCGCCTGCTCATGGGGCTCCTGCGCCCGACCGAAGGCAGCGCCAGCATCCGCGGGCGTGACTGCCACCGCGACGCGGTCGCGCTCAAGCGCGAGGTCGGCTACCTGCCCGACGAGCCGTTCCTCTATCCGTACCTCTCGGGTCACGAGTCGCTCGAGCTGGTCGCCGGGCTGCACGGCTTCGCGGCGCGCGAGGCGCGTGCGCGGGCGCGCACGTCGGCGGAGACGTTCGGCCTGGGCGATGCCGCCGGCGCATTCACCGTCACGTACTCGCACGGCATGAAGAAGCGGCTCGCGCTGGCGATGGCGCTGATCCACGAGCCGCAGGTCTTGATCATGGACGAGCCCACCAACGGGCTCGATCCCAAGGGCGCGCGCGAGATGCGCGACACCATCGCGCAGCTCGCGGCCGGCGGGCGCACGGTCTTTCTGTCGACGCACCTGCTCGAGGCCGCGGAGCGAATCTGCCACCGTGTCGCCATCATCCGCGGCGGCGTGCTGCAGGCCGTGGGCACACCGCACGAGCTGCGCGCGCGCTACGCCGCCGCGCCCGAGACCAGCCTCGAGGATCTCTTTCTGCGCGTGACGGAGACCTGACCGTGGCGTCCGCTGGAGCAGGTGGCGGCGCGGCGCTCTCGATCTGGCGCCTCGCGCGGCTGATGATCGGCCTGCGCTTCCGCCTGCTGCGCAACGTGCTGCGCTGGCGGCGCCGCGGGCGCGCATCGGGGCCGAGCCCGGCGCTGCCGCTCCTGGTCGCGCTGGTGACCGCCGCGGCGTACGTAGGCCTCTTCTCGCAGTCGTTCGGCGCGGTCGCCGACGCGACGGATCTCGACGGCCAGGCGGCCGTTCTGTCGCTGGTCGTCGGCGCGATCCTGCTCGGAACGCTGGCGGCCAAGGCGGCGGGCAGCGACGCCGTGCTCGCCGGCTCGCCGGAGAACGAGTTCCTGCTGTCGCGCCCGACGTCGCTGCCGTCGCTGATCGTGGCGCGCAGCGTGGCGGGCGCCGTGCTCGATCCGCTGGGCGCGCTGTTCCTGTTCCCGGTGCTGGTGGCGGCGGCGATCACCTGGCGGCTCGGCGCCGGCGCCTGGGTCGCCGCGGCGGTGACGTCGGTGCTCGTGCAGGTCGGCGTGGTCGCGCTGGCGCAGACGGTGCAGATCGCCGTGGTCCGCTACACGCCGCCGCGCGGCCGCCGCGTCGTCTGGGTCGCGTTGCGCCTCGGCGCCGCGCTGACGCTGGCGGTGCTCTGGATGACCGGCACCTGGATCCTGCGCGCGCCGCGCGCGCTCGCCGACGCGGTCGCGCCCTGGCGCGCGATCATCGCGTGGACGCCCGGGCGCGGCGCTGGTGCGGCCGCTGGTGGCGCTGCAGCTCGGAGCGCCGCTCGCCGTCGCGGGTGCGATCGCGGTGCTCGCCCTCGCGGCGGTCGCGGCGCTGGCGCTGGCGTTCGTCGTCGGTGCGCGCGCCGGCATGCGGGGCTGGGAAGAGGCGGGCGCGTCGTGGGCCGAGGCCAGCGCCCGCGTCGCGCCGGCGTCGCGCCCCATCACGATGGCGACCAAGGATCTGCGCCTCATCGTGCGCGATCGCTCGCAGCTGCTGGCGCTGGTGATGGCGCCGATCATCTTCGTCGGCATCCAGATCTTCGGCGCCGCCGGCTGGACGTGGTCGACCGCGAGCCTGCAGCGCGTGGCGGTGCTGTCGTTCTCGCTCTGTCTTTACATGGCGACCATCGGACCGCTGGTGCACATGCAGGCGGAGCGCCGCAGCTTCTGGATCCTGCGCACGGTCCCGGTGTCGATCGGACGCCTGATGTTCGCGAAGGCCCGCACCTGGGCGCTGGTGCTCGGCGTGCTGTCGAGCGGCACGTTTCTGTCGCTGTCGGCCGGCGTCGGCGGCGTGTCACCCGGTGAACGGGTGGCGCTGGCGCTGTGGGTGGCCGCGGGCGCCGCGGGCATGGCCTTCGTCGCGATCGGGCTCGCCTGTCAGGCGGCGGATCTGTCCGACGATCAGCGCCCCGCGATCGGGCCGGCGACGATCTATCTCTTCCTGCTCGTCGGCGCGCTCTACAACGTCGTGCTCGGCGAGACCGGGCCCGAACGCTGGCGCTGGCTCGGGCTCTACGCCTTCGTCGGCCTCGGGCTCTGGTCGTCGGGCATGCAGCAGGCCGCGGATTGCCTCGATCCCGAGCTCACGCGCCGGCGCGCCGTGCGCCTCGGCGACGCCGCCGTCCTGGCGCTGCTGAGTGCGCTCCTCGGCCGCGCCGTCGTCAAGGGCGCGGCGCTCGCCGATGAGCAGCGGGGCATGGCCATCCAGATGGCGGTGCTCGTCGTCGATGCGCTGCTGGCGATCGTGGCCGCGCTCTACCTGCGTCGGCGCCCGGCAAGCCCCGCGCGTCTCGGCCGCATTCCGGCGACGGCGATCGGCCTCGCGATTGGCGGCGCCGCCGGCTGGGCGCTGCGCGGGCAGGGGGCGGGGGCGGGCATCCCGATCGAGATCGCGCTCGCGACCCTGCCCTCGATCCTCGGCGAGGAGCTCATTTTCCGCGGCACCCTGCAGCGCGCGCTCGAGGAGCGCTGGCCACATCGTCGCTTGGCCGCTGCCGCGGTCGCCGCAGCGATTGCGTTCCTGGCCACCCCCGGGCCGTGGCTGCCCGTGCTGTCGAGCATCGCCGTGGTCTCGCTGCTGCGCGCGGCGACCGGCCGCACCGCGCCCGGCTTCGTCGCGCGCGCCGCGTTCCTGCTGGTGCTTGCCGCGGGTTAGGAGCCTCGATAGTCCGGATCCTGGCGTCTCCGAATCCTGGCGTTCTCTTATCTGACCGGCCGGCCCCCTTTAACGCCCGAGGCGCACGAAGGCGACGCCGGAGTGCGGTTGCGCGTCGTTGCCGGTGGCGCCGGGGGCCAGCGCCAGCACGTCGGCGACGGTATCGTTGGTTCCGATCGGGCCGGCCGCGAGCCCCGCCCCCAGCCGATCCATCGCCGCAACGCCGGCGAGCTTTTCCAGCAGCACCGGCAGGCCGCCGGTCGCGAGCCGCTTGTAGGTGTAGATCGCGCCCGCTCCATCCTTCGCACCGGACGCCGCCGCGGGCGCGCCGATGACCAGCGGCGCCTTGGTGGCGGCCGACGACGATCCGGCCGCGAGCGTCGATCCGAACCGCCCGCCGGCGATCGCGCCCGCGATGACCCACTTCGGCGCCTGCGGCGCCGTGAAGATCTGGCTGTCGTGCTGAAAGATCCGCACCGCGCCGGTGCCGTTGCTCTCGCCCGATGCGCCGACGACGAGATCCGCCCCCTGGCCCGAGACGTCGAGCGCCAGCACCGCGGCGCCGAAGCTGTCGTTCGCGTCCATGCCGGTGATTCGCCGTGCCGGTCCGGTGGCGCCGGTGGTGCCGACGTCGAAAGCCGTCGTGCCGGTCGGGTCGACATTGGAGAAGATCGTCACCGCGCCGAGCCGCGCGTTGGTCGCGTCCAGGAACTGGGGATCGCCGAAGATCACGTCGGAGCCGCCGGCGCTGCTGCCGTCGCCGTCGAGATCGCCGACCGCGATCGACTGCGGAGCGATCCCGCTCCACGTCACGTGATCGGCGGTGCCCGACAGCGGGCGCGGCGCGACCGGAACGCCCAGCATCGGCGTCGGCACAGCGAGGTGCACGATGCCGCTCCCTTCACCTGGCGCGGAGATCAAGATCTCGCCGTGGCGGCCGCCCTGCAGGTCGGCCGCCAGCAACTGCGCGCCCAGGTGGCCCTGCGGCGTGCCGCCGACCCATTCGACGTCGGCCTGGTTCTGCGACAGATCGATCGTCGCGCTGCCGAGCCGCGATCCGCCGCGAATCACGTAGACCCGTCCCACGCCCGGCTGGTTGTTGGGGCCGTAGGCGCCGGGCGCGCCGATGACCAGATCGTCGGCGCCGTCGTTGTCGAAGTCGAAGCAACCAATGGCGGCGCCGAGCTGGTCGCCGCTGTTGACGCCGAAGACGTGGAACTCCTGACCGGCGAGCGGGCGCGCCGAGATCGACGGTGCTGACGCCGTCGAAGATCACGTACACCGCGCCAGCGCCGGGCGTGGTTGGCGAGCTGGCAGCGGGCACCCCGATCACGACCGCGCCGCCGCCGGTCGCCTGCACGTCGCAGATCGCGACGGTCGCGAGCGGCGCGGTGCTCGACGGTCCGATCACCTGGCCGTCGGGCGCGGCCGTCGCCAGATCGACGACCGTGGTGTCGACGGTGGTCGTGTCCGCGTCCTTGGCGAGCTGGATCGAAAGCTCCGTGTCGCCGCCGGCCGGTAACGTGACGCCGGGCGCCTTGCCCGATGCGATCTTCGCGCCGGTGTCGTCGAACGCCAGCGCCTCGGCGCTGATGGTCAGCGCGTGGTTGTTGCCAGTGTCGAGGCGGAACGAGAGCTTGCCGCCGAACTTGAATCCCTTGGCCGCGTCGAAGGTCATCACCAGGTCGTCGGTGCTGGTGTACGCGATCGCGACGCTGGGGTCCGACAGCGACGGCACGTCGCCGACGAACCCGCCGGGATCCGCCGTCACGGTGAGGCGGAGCGTGCGCGCCGTGGTCTCGAACCCGGCCATGTCGAGATCGACGCGAATGCCTTTCGGCGAGCTGCACGCCGCCGTGGCCAGCGGAGCCAGCAACGCGAACGCGAGCATCGAAGCGAGATGACGGGGCGTCATTGTTTGGTCGGCGTCGCGTAGCTGGTGAGCCCATCGCCGCGCGAGCCGGCGTAGGCAGCGGCGCTGCCGCCGACCGCGACCGCGCCGACGATGGTCCAGACCCACCAGCGCTTGAACCACGGCGTGTGCGCCGGCGCGCCCGCGCCGCCGCCACCGGCGGCCATCGCCGGCGCCGCGACCTGGAGGCGAAAGGGCAGGGTGGGGGTGCCGCTCTCGGCGAGAACGCTGCCCTGCGCGTTGAGCGCGCGCACGTAGTACTCGACGTGCGTGCCCGCGACCAGCGCCGCGGCCGGAATCACCAGCGCGGCGGCGCGCGGGCCCGTCGCGCGGGGACTCGTGACGCGGGGACTCGTGACGCGGGGACTCGTGACGCGGGGACTCGTGCGGGACTGAATCGACGGGCTGCCCGCACCCGCGCCGCTGCTCGCGGGCGCAGCGCCGCCGATCGAGGCATAGGGAGCGCGCGCGGTGACGAACGCGCCGGCGTCGCCGCGCCGGTAGCCGAGCTCCAGCGTCGCGACCATCTGTTCGCTGTCGCCCTCGACGGTGAGCGCGATCTCCGACGCCTTGCCGGCCGGAGCCTCGCCCGCCGGAGCCTGCACCAGCCGCAGGCCGCCCGGCGCCACCGTGCGCCGGGCCGCATCGAACGCCGCCGACTCCGCGGGCGCCGCGTCGGTGAGCTCCGCCGCCGGTCGCAGCTCCAGCGCGCGGCGGAACTGCGCCTCGGCGCCCAGCGCGTCGCCGAGGCGCGCCGCGGCCCGCCCGCGCACGACGTAGGCCTCGGCGAGCAGCTCGCGGCCGTTGTCGGGCTCGTGGAGCAACCGGTCGGCGGTCGACGCGGCGTCGGGGAGCTGGCCGTCGCGCAGGAACGTCTGCGCCAGCCGCAACGCCTCGGCGCCGCGCGCGCTGTCGATCTGGCCCTGGCGCTCGCGCGCTTCGGCTTGCCCCACCGCCAGGCTCGAGCTCGGCGATGAACTGATCGGCGTCGGCGCGCACGCGCGACCGGGGCGCCTCGCGCGCCAGCGCCTGGTAGTAGTGCAGCGCGCGCCGTCCGAGCTCGCTCTTCTTGTCGGCTTCCCAGCGCTTTCGGTAGCACTGCCCCAGGTTGAACAGGATCTCCGGCACGCGCGACAGGCTGTAGGCCTTCTCGAAGTGCGCGATCGCCTCGTCGTACTTGCCCAGGTTGTAGGCGACGTTGCCCTGATTGAATTCGGCCTTGGCCTCCTCGCGATGCGCGGTGTCGGCCGCGGTCGCCGCAGGCGCGCCCCGCGCCGGGGACGCTGCGCCCCACGCGGCGGCGACGCCGGCAAGCGCGTAGAAACCCAGGAGATGTCGCTGTCCAGATCGGGTCGTTGTCATCGTGGAAAAGCCGCCGGGCGTCGAAGCCGCGCGATTATAACGGCGGACCGCCGCGCACGGCGAGCCGGTTGGGATGAGCTCGACGAAGCGCCCTGGAACGGCGTCCGACCCGTGAACATCTCGTAGAGGATCACGCCCAGCGCGTAGAGGTCGGCGCGCGGGCCCACGACAACGCCGCGGCACTGCTCGGGCGCCATGTTACGCCGGCGTGCCCCTGATCGCGCCGTCGCTCACGTGCCCACGCATACCGGCGCGGCGTCCGCGCGATCGGGAGCCGAGTCACGTCCGGCGCCCGCGCGACCGGCCCATCATCGCGACGGCCTGGTCGGCGAAGAGATCTTAGATGAGTAAGCCAGGAGGGTTCGGGAAACCCTCTCAGGGTTCCCGATTAGACTATCGCCGACCGCGAGGGCGGCGGCTGATAGAGCTTCTTCCACTCGCCGTCGATGTGGGAGAGGCGATGTTCGATCGCTTCGATGCTGGCCTGCATATCGGCCATCGTGGCGGCCATCGCCGTCAACGCTTGAGGCTGTTCGGATTCCTTCGACAATTCTTCCAGGCGTCCACGCGCAATGCGGACCCAGGAGCGCGCTTCGGCCAATGCCGTCTTCGCTTCGACTCTGAATACCATGGCCGCCCCCATCGGTGGCTTTACGGCAGAACTTAAGATGCGCTGTCCTACCCGTCGAGTCGGGACCGGGCTTGACTTAAGGCGAAACCGACCCGAGCATCCGGCGCACGATGTCGCGAAGAATTTGCTTGGGGATCGCCGCCTTCACAATTGCGACGGGGGCATGGAGTGGCGCCGCGCGCGCGCACGCCGCGCGGACGCGCATCGCCGTGCTGGCGGTGACGGCGGAGCAGCTGCGCGCCGAGGTCCGCGAGAAGATCGAAGCCGCGGTCGCCGGCGGGCTGGCGGCGTCGGGCGCCGACGTGGTCGACAGCGCCGCCACCGCCAAGGGCGCCGCGGCAAAGGGGATCGCCGGATGCGAGACGCCGACCTGCCGCATCGCGATCGCCGACGTCACCGGCGCGCGCTACCTGATGCGTGGCTCGATCGAGACCATGGGTCGCAACTATACGGTGCACCTGGAGATGATCGACGGCACCACCGGGACGGTGATCGGCGTGCGCGAGGACCGGTGCGAGATCTGCACCGAGAACGAAGCCTACGAGACGGCGAGCGTGACCGCGTCGGCGCTCAAGGCCGAGGTGGTCAAGCGCCCGGTCGCGGTGACCGAAGGGGGGCCGCACAAGATCGCGATCACCGACGTCGCCTATCCGCCGACCAATGGCTCACCCGGCGTGGCGACGGTGTCGGCCACCGGCACCACGCCCCCGGGTGAGCAGAGCCCGCCGCACCTGCGCGGCTGGTCGTGGGCCGCGATCGGCGCCGGCGCCGCCGCGATCGGCGCCGGGATCTTTCTCGCCTCGATCGACGGCGACTATACGTGCCACACCACTGTCCCCAACGATCGCTGCAAGGACCGATACTCGACCCGAGGCGGAGGCATCGCGCTCATCACCGGCGGCGTGCTCGGGGCAGTGCTGGGCACGACGTTGCTCGTCGGACGATTCTGAGCCGCGCGGGTTCTCGTGTAACATCGCCAGGGATCGCCGGAAGAGCAGTCTCGCCCTTCACCCCCGGAGCCACGACACATGACCACGAATCGGTTCGGTCTCTTCTGCCTCGCTTCGTTGCTCGGCACCAGCCTGATGTCGGGTGTCGCCTTTGCCCAGGCCGCGCCGCCGCAGCAGGGCTACCCCGATCCCAACGCGCAGCCGCAGTACCCGCCGCAGCCGCAACCGCCGCAGCAGTACCAGCAGCAGCAGCAGCAGCAGCCCGGGTATCCGCCGCAGGACTATCAGCAGCAGCCGGGGTACCCGCAGCAGCCGCCCCAGCAGCCGGGGTATCCGCAACAGCAGCCGGGGTACCCGCCGCCGGGCTATGGACCGCCGCCGCCCGGTTACGGGCCGCCGCCCGGTTACGGGCCGCCGAGCTACGCGCCGCCGCAGCAACAGCCCCAGGGCCATCACGGCCTCTTGCTCATGGGCTACCTGGGAATCCACGCCTTCGAAGGCGCAGCGGGTGACAGCTTCGGTCCCGGGTTGCGCGTCGGCGGGTTACTGGGCGTCTTTTTGAACCCGGTCGTCTCGCTCAACGCCGAGCTCAGCGTGGACGTCATCAACTTGAAGACCGACACCGGCTTCTATACCAACGACGACTCGGCGGCGCGCGTGGTGTTCGCCTTCAGCCCGCTCTTTCACCTGCCCCTGAACCCCACGATGGAGGTGGTTGTCGGTCCCAAGTTCGGCGGGTGGGTCGACAGCATCACCTTCGCCGACAGCTCGACAGCGGATCTGAGCGGCTACCTGCTGGGGCTCAACGCCGGGATCTTCGTGCGCACGGGTCGTATGTCGGTCGGTGGCCTCTTCAGCTTCGACGACAGCGTGCCCACCCAGGCCTGTGACACCAACCAGAACTGCGGAACCCCTGTCGACAAGACGGCGCAGAAGGTCATCGCCTTCAACGGCGCGATCATGTTTTAGGACCAGTGCGGGTCAGATAGGGGAACGCCCTAGGGGAACCGCCATGGCGCCAGGCACGCCGAGATCCGGACCATTGAAAGCGTCCGGACTTGGCGTCTGCGGCGTCTTGGCGGTCATCTGACCGGCCTCGGGCCTGCGCGCGCCGCTACGGTGCGGCGGGCTCGATCTGCTTCGAGGCGAGCTCGCGGCCGCGATTGGCGATCGGGTTCTCGGGATCGAGCTTCAACGCGGCCTGGTACTCGCGCAGGGCCTCGGCGTAACGCTCCGTGTGGTAGTAGACGTCGCCCAGCAGCACGTGAGCGCCGACCGTCGTGCCGCCCGCGCTCAAGGCTTCGTGCGCGCGGCGCACCGCCTCGGCGTAGGAACCCTTGTTGAACGCCGCCTGTCCCTGCTCCAGCAGCTTGGCGCCCGCCGGCGCCGGCAGCGTCGCCTGCATCAACGCGACCGCCTGCGGTTCCCCGGCAGCCGGCGCCCGGCGTCCCGAGGCGGGGGGCGGCGATCCCGCTGACGAGGTCGCAGTCGGCTTGGGCAAGAAGGTGAACGGCCGGCTCACGCGGCGGGGGCCGATCGGCGGCGCCGAGACGACGCCCGGCGCCGAGACGACGCCCGGCGCCGAGACGACGCCCGGCGCCGAGACGACGCCCGGCGCCGAGACGACGCCCGGCGGTTGCGGAGGCGCCGGATCGACCCGTGGCTGGGGCTGCCCCTGTGGCGGCAACGCCCGCGGCAGCGCTTCCGCCCGCGGCAGCGCTTCAACAATCGGCGTGCTCGGAGGCGCGCCCGACGTGCCGGCCGCCGCCACCGCGCGCGGCTCGGCCGTCAGGGGTCGCGAGCCGGTGGCCCGCCGGCGCGCGGGCGCCTCTTCGCCGTGCCCGAAGATCCACAGACCGCCCGCCACCACCAGCGCGGCGGTCGCGGCGCCGAGGAGCCACGGGTGCGAGCGCAGCACGCGCCGGACGCGTTGCGTTTGCAGCGGGCCGGCGGCCGGCTCGGGCATGCGCGTGCTCGGGATCTTCGCGGCGCCCTGGGCCGCCGCCAGGCAGCGCACCAGGTCGTCCTTGAGCGTCGCCATCGACTGCTGGCGATCGTCGGCGAAGCGCGCGAGCGCGCGCATCACCACCGCCTCGACATCGGGCGGCACGTCGGGGCGCAGCTCGCGCAGCGGTCGCGGATCCTCCGACGCCTTCTTGTTGAGGATCGCCAGGATGTTGTCGCCGTCGCACGGCGGGACGGCGGTGAGCATCTCGTAGAGCAGGCCGCCCACGGCGTAGACGTCGGTGCGCGCGTCGGCCGGCATGCCCGCCGCCTGCTCCGGCGACATGTAGATCGGCGTGCCCACGGCGACGTCGGGGTTGGTCAGGTTCTGGCGCTTGGGTCCGGTGTCGATGTCCAGCGTCTTCGAGATGCCGAAGTCGAGCACCTTGACGAAGTCCTCATCCTCCTTGCGGTTGATGAGCATGATGTTCGCCGGCTTGAGATCGCGGTGGATCACGTCGGCCGAGTGCGCCGCCTGCAGCGCGCGGCAGATCTGCGCGCCGATGAGCAACGCGCGGTCGACGGCCAGCATCCCCTCGCGGTTGATCAGGTCCTCGAGGTTGATGCCGTCGAGGTACTCCATCACGAAGAAGAACGCGCCGTCATCGGTGGTGCCCGAGTCGGTGACGTCGACGATGTTGGGGTGGCCGATGCGCGACGCCGCGCGCGCCTCGCGGCGGAATCGTTCGACCAGCTCCGGCGTGTGGCGGTAGCTCGACTGCAGGATCTTGACCGCGACGCGCCGGCCGATGTCGATGTGCTGGCCCTCGTAGACGCGGCCCATCGCGCCCTCGCCGCACAGGCGGCGCAGGTAGTAGCGCTCGTCCACCGTCGTGCCGACGCGCGGATCCTTCTCGACCAGGCGCGGGTGCGAGTCGTCGCGCGCCTCGCCGATGCCCTCGGCGTGGGCGCCGCTGGGCGCGCGGTGCGGGACCGGTGTCGGCCGCACGCCGCGCGAGGGCGTCGCCGGTTTCAGGCCGCGGTCGGGCGTGTCGCGCGCGCTGGGGCTGTGCGGCACGGTGTACGCCATGCTGCGCGGCACCTCCGCGCCCGCCAGGAAATGGCTGGCGTTGCGCACCAGCTCCTCGCGCTCGCGGCGCTCGTCGTCGGTGTCCTTCTCGAACAGCAGCTTCAGGAACTTCGCCAGGCGGTCGGCGTCGGTCTCGGGCGCGGTCTTCGCGAGGTAGGCGCCCAGATCCGCGCGCAGCTCCTCGCCGGTCTGGTAGCGGTCGGCGGGGTTGGCCTGCAGCGCTCGCATCACGATGCGATCCAGCTCGTGCGGGCACGCGGTCGGTGACGTTCGACGGTGGGATCGCGCGCGGGTTGCGCACGCGCTCGAGCGCGTCGGCGGTCGAGTCGCTCTTGGGGTGGCCGGGCGCGAACGCCGCCGGCTTGACCGGGAAGAGCTGCTGTCCGGTCAGCAGCTCCCAGAGCAAGATGCCGCAGACGTAGATGTCGGTGCGTCCGTCGAGCGGCTCGCGGCGCGCCTGCTCGGGCGCCAGGTAGCTGAGCTTGCCGAAGATGATCCCGGGCGCGGTGTGCTGCAGCTTGAGCGTCGACGTCGCGAGGCCGAAGTCGGTCAGCTTGACCTCGCCGGTGTACGACAGCAGCACGTTGGCCGGCGAGACGTCGCGGTGAACCAGGTTGAGCCCGCCGAACGCGTGCGCGTAGCCGAGCCCGCGCGCCAGCTCCTTCACGATGTAGACCGCGACCTCGATGGGGAAGGGCACGCCCCGCTGCGCGCAGCGGTTCCAGGTCGCCAGCAGATCCTTGCCTTCGATGAAGTCCATCGCGAGGTAGATCTGATCGTCGCTGTGTCCGGCATCGAAGACCGTGACCAGGTTGCCGTGCGACAGCCGCACCGCGACCATCGCCTCGTCGCGGAAGCGCTGCACGTTGTCGGGCGCCACGAGGTGCGGCAGGACCTTCTTGATGACGCAGAGCTTTTCCATGCCCGGCGCACCCGACAGCGCCAGATAGAGCTCGCCCATACCGCCGCGCGCGAGCGGCTTCAGCAGCACGTAGGAGGCGAACCGGCGGGGAAAGTCGTGAGGCTCAGACACGGGGGCCTATAGCATTACCTGGAAGGGGCGCATAGTTTCACCCATTTTTGGGGTAAGGTCTTGATTCTGGAATGAGCCCGGGAGAAAACGGTCTGCCGGCCGGGGGCGCGGCGGGCGCCGTCCAAGGCACTTTGGACGCCGCGTCCGACGCCGGTCGGGGAAGCCTGCACGGGCGCCGCCTGGTGCTGGGGGTGACCGGCGGCATCGCGGCGTACAAGGCAGCCGAGCTTTGTCGTCTCTTCATCAAGGCCGGCGCCGAGGTGCGCGTGATCCTCACCGAGGCGGCGACGCAGTTCATCACGCCCCTCACCATGCAGACGTTGTCGGGCCACCCGGTGGGGCGCGAGCTCTTCGATCTGACCGAGGAGTCGCAGATCGGGCACATCCGCCTGGCCGACGAGGCCGATCTGATCGTCGTCGCGCCCGCGACCGCCGACGCGATCGCGCGCCTGGCGGCGGGCATGGCCAACGACCTTCTGGCGGCAGTGGTGCTGGCGTCGCGCGCGCCGGTGCTGCTGGCGCCGGCGATGAACGTCAACATGTGGCAGAACCCGATCACCCAGTCGAACCTGGCGCGCCTGCTCGTCACCGACGGAGCCGGTCGCTTCACGACGGTCGGGCCCGACCGCGGGCCGCTGGCGTGCGGCTGGGTGGGGCAGGGGCGCCTCATCGAGCCGGCGGAGATCCTGTTGGCTGTGGAGCAACAGCTGGCCCGCACGCGCGATCTGGCGGGGCGGCAGGTCGTCGTCACGGCGGGGCCGACGCACGAGCCGATCGACGACGTGCGCTTCGTCGGCAATCGCTCATCAGGGAAGATGGGGTTCGCCATCGCCGCGGCCGCGGCGGCGCGCGGCGCGCGCGTGACACTGATCGCCGGCCCGGTCGCGCTGCCGACGCCCGAGGGGGTCGCCTCGCGGGTCGACGTCGAGACCGCCGAAGAGATGGGACGCGCGCTCGGCGGCGCGTCGGCCGCCGACGTGGTGGTCATGACCGCCGCCGTCGCCGACTTTCGCGCGGCGTCGCCGGTCGCTGGCAAGCTGTCGCGGCGCGCGCTCGCGGCCGGCCAGCCGCTGACGCTGGCGCTGGCGCCCAACCCGGATCTGCTGGCCGACCTGGGACGCAACCGGCGCGGCGTCACGCCCGGTGCTGGTCGGCTTCGCCGCCGAGGCGGGCGGCGGCCCTGGCCTCATCGCGCGGGCGCGCGAAAAGCTGGCGGAGAAGGGCTGCGACCTGGTCGTCGCCAACGACATCAGCGCGGCCGGGATCGGCTTCGGCACCGACGAGAACGAGGTCACCCTGGTGTTCGCCGACGGGCGGGTGGCGCCGTTGCCGCGTGCGTCGAAGCTGGCGCTCGCTCACGAGATCTGGGACCATGTCCGACAGACGCTCGCGGAACGCCGATCCGACGATGCCGCGGCCGTTGCCCCTGCCGACTCTGGGCGGCCCTTGAGGAACGGAAATGCCTGACCCCCGGCTCAAGACCTATACCCCCCAAGCGATTCACCACCTCGCGCACGCGGGCGCGACGCTCGCGGCGCGGCAGATTGCGGGCGGCGCGACCGCCGGCAACGTGCCGCCGTGGGCCGGATCGACCGACTCCGACTTTCACGGGACGCTGTCCGCGATCTGGATGTGGGCGCGGCACCAGCGCCTGGGCAACGACACGCGCTTCGCCGCCCATCGCGCCGCCGGCTGGGCGTTCGTCGAGGCGGCGGCGCGGCGGTTCATCCCCGACGCGCTCGGGTCGGCCGCCAGCGACGAGGCGGCGTACGATTGCGCGCTCTTGCTCGTCGCTCACGACGCCGATCGCGGGCTCGACGCCGGCAATGGCCGCCGCCAGCTGCTGGCCGACGGCGCCGCGCGGCTGCTCTCGGCGTACCTGGGCGATCTCGACGAGGTCGGCGGGCGCGAGTTCCGCGATCCGGGCTTCCTCGCCTGGGCGCTGATCGAGTACGCGCGCACCGTCGAGGACCGCGGGCTGCTGGCCAGTGGCCGGCGCTTCGTCGAGCGCGCGTTCGCCATGAAGACGCCGCCGCCGTTCGCGTCCGAGCCGCCCGCCACCTCGGGTCTGTTCGACTTCTCGTCGACGACCGCCACGCGGGTGATGGCGATCGTCGCCGCCGAGGGGACCACGCCGTTCGTCGGCGCCTGGCTGCGCGAGCGGGTGGCGGCGATCGTGCCGCCGTCGTTCGTGCCGCGGCGGTTCGACGAGAACACCTGGAATGCCTGCGTCGCCTGGGTGCTCGGCCGCGCGTACGTTATCTCGACCGACCCGGTCTTCCTGCAGGCGCACTCCGACATCATCGACGAGCTCGAGCGGCGCGACGGCGACCGCGATGGCGCGCTCGGCCGCGATCGCACGTCGAAGAGCCCCGAGACCGCGGCGACGTTCTACTACGCGCTCGCGGTCGATTCGCTGGTGACCGCCGACGCGGCCGCGGCCAGCGCGGGCGCGCCGGTCAAGGCGATGCCGGCGTCGACGTCGTCGTCGCACAAGGTGCCGGCGCGAAACGGTCACGATGTCCGACGCTGACGAGCTGCGCGAGCTCGCGGCGCGCGTGAGGACGCAGCTGGAGACGCGCGGGCGCTCGGGGTTGCAGGGCGTGTCGCGCCGGCCGTCGCGGCGGCTGGCGGTCGCGGCCGAAGCGCCGCGCGCCCACGCTGACGCCGACGCTGACGCCGACGCCGACGTCGGGAACATGCATGGCGAGAGCGTCGTCGCGGCGGTCATCGGCGCGCAGGGACTTACCGCCATCCGCGAGGAGCTCGGCGACTGCCGCCGGTGCCGGCTCGCCGGCGGGCGGCAGAACATCGTCTTCGGCGTCGGCAACCCGCAGGCGCACCTGGTGTTCGTGGGCGAGGCCCCGGGCGCCGACGAAGATCAGCAGGGCGAGCCCTTCGTCGGCAAGGCCGGGCAGCTTCTGACCAAGATGATCGAGGCGATGGGCTACGCGCGCGAGGACGTCTACATCTGCAACGTCATCAAGTGCCGCCCGCCCGGCAACCGCAACCCCGAGCCCGATGAGGTCGCGGCGTGCGAGCCGTTCTTGAAGAAGCAGCTCGCGGCGCTGCGCCCGCGCGTGATCGTGACGCTGGGCAAGTTCGCGGCGCAGTGCCTGCTGCGCGACGACACGCCGATCTCGCGCCTGCGCGGCAACTTCCGAACCTATGAAGGCATCACGCTGATGCCGACGTTCCACCCAGCGTATCTACTGCGCGATCCGAGCAAGAAGAAAGAAGCGTGGACCGATCTGAAGGCGGTCAACACCGCGCTGAAGCGCCTCGGGTTCGAGCCGCCGCACGCGCCGGCCGCGTAGCCAGAAGCCGGCGGCGAGCGAAGTCTTCCTTCTTCCCTCCCTCTCCTCCTTCCTCTCCTCTGCGCGGCAGCGCGGAGGAGAGGGTCGGGTGAGGAGGTCTGGTCCAGCCTCTCCTAGTTCGGAGGCAGCGCGTCCGGTCCCATGTCGAAGCTGGCCTTGACCTGAGCGGCCGTGCGCGCCGTGCTGTAGATCCGGAACTCGAAGTACGTCCCGGCAAACGACGGATCGGGCGCGTACTGCGAGCGCCCGAGCCAGTTGTTGGTGTCGAGAAGGTTGCTCAGCTGGTTGCTGAGCGCCGTCGAAATGATGGGTCCGCCGTTCAGGTAGAGGGTCATGCTGGGCGAACCGCCGTCGGCGGGGGTGTTGTCGAGGACCAGCGCCACGTGCTGCATCGTTCCCCCAGTCAAGGTCGTGGTCTGTACTTCGTTGACCGGGACGCCGACGTTGATGAACGAACCGAAGAGGAAGCCGGGGGCGGCACCACCTCTGGGCGTGAGGAAGAGGTGCGAATCGCTATTCGCGCCCTTCACGCCCGGCGGGTTGCGGTTGTTGACCGCGTCGAGGTTGGCGCCGAAGTCGAAGATGCGCTGCCAGAAAAAGCCACCGTCGGTCCAGCTGATCCAGGCTTCGAACGTGGCGCTGTTGCCGAGCGAGGAGATCATTCCCGCCGGAAGCTGGATGTACTGATCCGCCGTCGCGCTGGGGACGGGGTTGGTCAGCGTGATCGAGCCGTTGCCGCTCGGCGCGCAGCGGACCGCGATACCGTCGGCGGTGCCGACCGAGTCGTGAATGACCGCGCCCGACGGGGCGCCGCCGTCGGCGCTGCCCCCGTCGCTGACGCCGCCGTCGGGCGACGCGAGGTCATTGAACTGGTAGCGGTGCACGAGGCAGAGCGGGGTGTTGTCCGCTGCGCAGCCGCACACGCCCGGCGTGGTGGAGTGCGCCGGATCCCTGGGGCATACGTCGACACAATCGAGCGTGCCGTCGTGATCGGTGTCGACGTCGGGGACGTTGCAGCCGCAGACGCCGGGCTTGGACTTGGTCGAGTCGTTCGGGCACATGTCGACGCAGTCGGCGATGCCGTCGCCGTCGGTGTCGAAGTCGGGGAAGCCGCAGCCGCACATGCCCGGATCGGTCTTCAAGGGATCGTCGGGGCAGCAGTCGGCGCCGCTGTCGGGGTCGCAGGTCGTGGACGAGTCGGTCGTCGTCGAGCTGTCGGTGGCCGGCGCGTCGACCGCCGCATCCACGACGCTGCCGCCCGCGCCGCTGCCGCCCGTGCTGCTCACCATGCCGCCGGCGCCGGTCGATCCCCCGCTGCCGGTCTTGCCGCCGGTGCCGGCGTCCTTGGGACTGCTGCTGAGCGATGAACAGGCCGCGATGCCGAGCGCCGCTATCGCCAGCGCGGCCAGCGGCCACACCGGGCTCGTGACCGATCGCTGCGCGTGAAGCGACGGCCGTCGGGTCGGCGCGCTCGTCGCGTGGCGGTCTTCGTCGGTCCCGGAGCGTATATCGAATCGCATAGTCTTCTCCTCCTGCTGTCGCCAGTCCCTGGTGGGATTACGAGATACTGCTGAAAGGGTGGTCTGAGGGTCCGGTTTTGGCTCACTAATCTCGAGGATCTTGTCAGACGGATCTTCCAGGATCCGCGGGGTGATGCTTACGTAGACTGCGTGGTGCGCCGGATGAGGTTGCAGACCTTGCAATCGCCTGCCGCCGTTGCAAATCCATGGACGCGGCCCCATCCTCCCGTCGTTCTACACTGCTACGTCCGCGCTGCCGGCGCGCCGCCGGCCGAGGAGATCGTGATGACGACGACAGATATTCAGGTCCTCACGCCGGTCCCCGAGGGCGCGGGAGACGTGCTCAGCCCCGACGCGCTGGCGTTCCTCGAGATGTTGCACCGGCGCTTCGAGCCGGTGCGTCGCGAGCGGCTCGCCCACCGCGCCCTGCGCCAGCGCGCGTTCGACGCCGGCGTGTTGCCGGATTTCCTGCCCGAGACCGCGTCGGTCCGCGGCGGCGACTGGCAAGTCGCGCCCACGCCCGCCGATCTGCAGAACCGCCACGTCGAGATCACCGGCCCGGTCGAGCGCAAGATGATGATCAACGCGCTCAACTCGGGCGCGCAGGTCTTCATGGCCGACTTCGAGGATTCGCTGTCGCCGTCGTGGCGCAACGTGATCGACGGCCAGCGCAACTGCATCGACGCCGTCCGCGGCGCGATCTCCTACGATTCTGCGGAAGGAAAGTCCTATCGATTGAACGACCGCGTCGCCACGCTGCTCGTGCGCCCGCGCGGCTGGCACCTGACCGAGAAGCACGTCGCCGTCGCTGGCGAGCCGATGAGCGCCAGCCTGTTCGACTTCGGGCTCTACTTCTTCCACAACGCGCGCGCGTTGCTCGACCGCGGCACCGGCCCGTACTTCTACCTGGCCAAGAACGAGAGCCACCTGGACGTGCGCCTGTGGAACGACGTCTTCATCGCCGCGCAGGAGGCGCTGAGGATCCCGCGCGGCTCGATCCGCGCGACGGTGCTGATCGAGACGCTGCCGGCGGCGTTCGAGATGGAGGAGATCCTCTACGAGCTGCGCGAGCACGCGAGCGGGCTCAACGCCGGGCGCTGGGACTACATCTTTTCGTTCATCAAGAAGTTCCGCAACCGCCCGGGGTTCGCGCTGCCCGAGCGCGCGCAGGTCACCATGACCGTGCCGTTCATGCGCGCGTACACGGAGCTCTTGGTCAAGAGCTGCCACGCGCACGGCGCGCACGCGATGGGCGGCATGGCGCCGTTCATCCCCAGCCGCAAGAACCCCGAGATCAACGCGGCGGCGCTGGGCAAGGTGCGCGACGACAAGCGCCGCGAGGTCAACGACGGCTTCGACGGCACCTGGGTCGCTCACCCCGATCTGGTGCCGACCGCGAGCGAGGTCTTCGACGCCGCGCTCGGCGCGCGCCCGCACCAGAAGGACAAGCGCCGCGACGAGGTGCAGGTCGGCGCGCGCGAGCTCGTCGACCCGAAGATCCCCGGGGGCACGGTCACGGAAGCCGGCGTGCGCCTGAACATCGACGTGGCGCTGCAGTACCTCGGCTCTTGGTTGCAGGAGAACGGCGCGGTCGCGATCCACAACCTGATGGAAGACGCGGCCACGGCGGAGATCTCTCGCGCGCAGCTCTGGCAGTGGATCCGGGGCGGAACCCGGCTCGACGACGGCCGCCCGGTCACGGCGGATCTCTATCGCCAGATCCGCGCCGAGGAGCTGGGCAAGCTGGGTGGTGCCGGGGCGGGACGCTACGGCGACGCCGCGACGCTGCTCGATCGACTGGTGCTGAGCAGCGACTTCGATGAGTTCCTGACCCTGTCCGCGTACGAGCTTCTGCCGTGATGTCCGCCTGATTTCTGCCGTGATTTTCTTGGCCGCCCTCGCGCGCGCCGCTCCGCCGCTGGTAAAATGGCTGGGTCTTGAAGCTGGCCATCAAGCTGGCGCTGGCGGTCTTGCCGGGCGCGCTGGTGATCGTCGCCGCGGCGGCGTTCGTGGAGATCGGGCGCGATCGCGCCGAGTTCGAGGCTGACCAGACCGCCGACGATCGCGCGATGGCCGGCGCGTTCGCCGACGGCGCCGGCAAGGTCTGGGAGGCGGTCGGCGAGCCGGCGGCGCGCGCGGCGATGGAGCAGATCCGCAACTTCGACGAGCACGAGCGCTATCGGGTGAGCTGGATCGACCTGACCGCGAACGCGCTGCCGGCCGCGGAACGCGCCGCGCTGGCGCGCGGCGAGCCGGTGCTGTGGCACGAGACGCGCGGCAACACCTCGGGCTGGCTGCACGCGGTCGCGCCGGTGCGGGCGGGCGGCCAGGTCGTCGGCGCCGTCGAGGTCGCCGAGCCGCCGCCGGACCTGCGCGCGCACGTCCGGCGGACGATCAGCGCCACGGCCACGACGACGCTGGTGCTGGCGATCACGATGATGCTGGTCACGCTGCTCGTGGGCGCGTGGCTGGTCGGCGCGCCCATCGCCGGGTTGATCGCGCAGGCGCGCCGGGTCGCGGCCGGCGATCTGGGCGCGCGGACACAGCCACGCCAGCACGACGAGCTGGGCGAGCTGACGCGCGAGCTCAACAAGATGCTCGACCGGCTCGAGACCGCGGCGGCCGACGTGCGCGCGTCGACGCTGGGGCGCATCGCCGCGCTGGAGCAGCTGCGTCACGCCGAGCGGCTCACGACCGTGGGGCGGCTTGCGTCCAGCGTCGCCCACGAGCTGGGGACGCCGCTGAACGTCGTCTCCGGCCGCGCGCGGCTGATCCTGGAGAACGCCGGCGAGGCCGGTGACCACGCGCGCATCATCGTCGACCAGGCCGACCGCATGACCAAGATCATCCGGCAGCTCCTCGACTACGCGCGGCGGCGTCCGCCGCAAAAAATGGAGCAGGATCTGGGAAAGTTGGCCTCGGATGTGCTCCCGCTCTTGGCAACGCTTGCGAGCAAGAAGCACGTCGAGATGCGATTCCGCAACGAAGCCGACCCCGCGATGGTGATCGCGGACCTGACCCAGGTCCAGCAGGCGCTGACCAACCTGATCGTGAATGCCATCCAGGCCAGCGCCGCGGGCGGGAACGTCGACGTCACGCTGCGCCCGGTGCGCGCGCGCCGCCCGGCGCGCGGGCGCGACGAGCTCGACGGCGACGGTGCCACCGTCGATGGATACGAGCTCAGCGTGCGCGACTACGGGCCGGGCATGCCTCCCGACGTGCTCGCGCGCGTGTTCGAGCCGTTCTTCACCACGAAGCCGGTGGGCGAATCGACCGGGCTCGGTCTGTCGGTCGCGCAGGACATCGTCGACGAGCACGGCGGCTGGCTGGCCGCCGAGAGCGAGCCGGGCCGTGGGAGCCGGTTCATGCTGTTCTTGCCGAGGAGAGCGCCATGAGCGGCGGTGGTCGGATCCTGGTCGTCGACGACGAGAGCGAGATGTGCGCGCTGCTCGAGGCCGGCCTTCCGCGCCGCGGCTTCGAGGTCACGTCGCGCACCTCGGGCGAGGCGGCGCTGGCGCTGCTCGACGAGGCCGACTTCGACGCGATCGTCGTCGACCTGAACATGCCGGGCATCTCGGGCCTCGACGTGGCGGCGTGGGTGTCGGCCAACCGCGGCGACACGCCGGTGGTGGTCATCACGGCGTTCGGCAGCCTCGAGACCGCGGTCGCGGCCATCCGCGCCGGCGCTTACGACTTCGTGACCAAGCCGCTCGAGGTCGAGGCCATCGGCCTGACGCTGGCGCGCGCGGTGAGCTATCACCGCCTGCGCGCCGAGGTGCGGCGCTTGCGTCTCGCGGCCGACGCGTCCGGCGATCCCGACGAGATCGGCCTCGCGGGAACGCCGCTGGTCGGCCGCAGCCCGGCGATGCGGCGCACCTACGACACCGTGTTGCGCGCCGCCGCCACCGACGCGACGGTGCTGATCTCGGGCGAGAGCGGCACCGGCAAGGAGCTGGTCGCGCGCGCGTTGCACGAGAAGGGGCGGCGCGCCGGAGGCCCGTTCGTGGCGGTCAACTGCGGCGCGCTGCCGGAGACGCTGCTCGAGAGCGAGCTCTTCGGCCACGCGCGCGGCTCGTTCACCGACGCGCGCACCAGCCGCGCCGGCCTGCTGGTGCGCGCGAGCGGCGGCACGCTGTTCCTCGACGAGATCGGCGAGGCGCCCGCGGGGTTGCAGGCCAAGCTGCTGCGCGCGCTCGAAGATCGGCGCGTGCGCCCGGTCGGCGACGATCACGAGCGTCCGTTCGACGCGCGGCTGGTGTGCGCGACCAACCGCGATCTCCAGGCCGACGTCGACAGCGGGCGTTTTCGATCGGATCTCTTCTATCGCATCAATGTCATCCCCATCGCGTTGCCGCCGCTGCGCGCGCGCGGCGACGACGTGCTGTTGCTGGCGAGCCGCATGGTGCGGCACATCGCCGAGTCGACCGGGCGCCACGTCCAGGGCATCGCCGCGCCCGCCGCGGAGAAGCTGCTGGCGTACGCCTGGCCGGGCAACGTGCGCGAGCTGCGCAACTGCATCGAACGGGCCGTGGCGCTGACCCGCTTCCAGGAGATCACCGTCGGGGATCTACCCGAGGCCATCCAGGACTATCGCCGCTCGCGGCTGGTGCTGGACCTCGACGACCCGGGGACGCTGCTGCCGCTCGAAGAGGTGGAACGCAACTACATCCTGCGCGTGCTGGAGGCCGTGCAGGGGCACCGCGCGCGCGCCGCCGAGATCCTGGGGCTCGATCGGAAGACCCTCTATCGCAAGCTGGAAAAGTACGGGCTCCACGATCGCGACTCGTGACGTCCGAGACGCGTGACACGGGGCACTCCGCCCCGCGGGGGCATTTCGCCCCCGACTGGGACGGGCGTGACCGGCCGGGCGCGCGGTCCGCGGTTTGGCGCGCTGATTGAAAGAGACCGCTGCATGCAGCGGGATGGGCAACCGGGTGGGCGCAGCAATTCGCGGCTGATCACGTCGTACCGAGACTTCGCCGCGGAGCTGACGGCCGAGGGGATCCTCAGCGACCCCTGGGTCGATGGCACGCCGCGGTTTCGCATGACGCCGGTCTGGCTCGATCGCGCGACGCAGAGCGCGCTCTACGCGGCCGCGACCGGCGTGGCGGCGCTGCACGCGGAGGCGGCGCGCTTGTGCGCGGGCGACGAGGCCCTGCGCGCGCGCTTCTTCGATCTGCCGCCCAGCTACGAGCTCATGTGGCGCATGAGCGCGCCCGCGTGGCACGGCATCGCGCGCGCCGACGTGTTCCTGACCGACGACGGCCCGCGCGTGTGCGAGCTCAACTCCGATACGCCCAGCGGCGAGCCGGAGGCGGTGTCCCTCAACCGCATCGTCGACGGGACCGGCGCCGCCGCGTTCGACGATCCCAATTGCCGGCTCGCCGATCGGGTCTTCGCGCTGCTCGAGGCGGCGTCGCCGGTCACCGGTCCGCTCACCGTCGGCATCGTCTACCCGACCGAGCTCACCGATGATCTGTCGGTGATCGAGCTCTACGCGCGCTGGTTCGAGGAGCGCGGCGCGCGCGTGGTCCTGGGATCGCCGTTCAATCTGCACGGGGACGGGCAGGGTGGGGTGGCGATGTTCGGGATCTCCTGCTCGGTCATCTGGCGGCACTACAAGACCGATTGGTGGGGCGAACGGCGCACAGTGTGGCGCTCCGAGCACGGCTACGCCGACGACGCGCCGCTCGTGCGGCCGCTGGCGCTGCTCGCGGGCGCCATCGCGCGGGGCCGCTGCGCGGTGATGAACCCGTTCGGCGCCGTGTTGACGCAGAACAAGCGGACCATGGCGCTGCTCTGGGAGGAGATCGACCGCTTCGCGCCCTGGGCGCAGGCGGCCATTCGCCGCTATCTGCCGTTCACCGCGCGCCTCGAGGCCTTGCCGCAGGCGCGCTTGCGGCGCGAGAAGGAGGCCTGGGTGCTGAAGTCGGACTATGGATGCGAGGGCGAAGAGGTCGTCATGGGCGCCGAAGCGGCGGACGCGGAGTGGGCGCGCATGCTCGACGACGCGATCCCCACGCGCTGGATCGCGCAGCGCCGGTTCGTGCCGTGCGCCGACGCGGCGGGACGCGTCGCCAACTATGGCGTCTACGTCGTGGGTGGGCACGCGGCCGGGATCTTCACGCGCCTGCAAGCGGGGCACACCGACCGTGCCGCCGTGTGCGCTCCAACGATGGTGAGCCTGCAATGAACGGCAAGGGCGGCGGACCGCGCGATCGGGCACCGGGCGGCCGGGGCTTCTCGTCGATCTTCGATCTGCTGCGCGGCTGGTCGGCGCCGCTGGCCTACTCGACGGCCAGCACCGTCGTGCTCGGCGGCTGCGCCGAGATCCTCGAGCAGACGCCGAGCGACGCCATGCAAGAGGCGCTCGACCAGCAGGAGCAGAGCGGCTGGAACATCGGCGGAGAATGGAAGCCGCTGGTTTTCCCGGGCGCGCGCGACACCGACATCGCGGGCGGCGCCGGCTGGCGCACGGACATGCACACGCTGTCGGCGCGCCTGGCCCCGGCGAACGGGCGCTGGACGCCCTATTACAACCCGACGCTCTTCCAGTCACTGGAGACGCTGCGCAACGCCGATCTGCGCGCGGCGATGCGTCCCATGTTCACCCACGAGATGTGGATGGCCTGGCGGCGCGGCGAGGTGTTGCGGGCGCTGCTCACCGAGGGCGGCGCGTGCCGGACCGACGTCGCGCTGGTGCTGGATCTGCCGGGCCCCGAGGCGACCGCGGTCGCGGCCGCGCTCGGCGCCTGCGTCGATCCGGTGTTCATGTTCGCCAACTGGCCGCATCCGCTGGGTGTCGTTCCCGCGCATCAGACGCTGGCCGCGGCGCTCTACTTTCTGCCGTCGTTCGTGCGCGATCGCGCGCAGCGCCCGGCGACCGCGGCGCCGGTCTTCGTGCTGGATCGCAACCGCCTGGCCCCCTACGTCGACGACGCGGGGCAGTTCGACAACCGCTACCTCGCGGGCCTTCCCCCGGCCGATGCGCTGCGCTCCGCCGGCATTCGCCACATCGTCTACGTCACGCCCGACGAGCAGGTGACGCAGGAGTCGGATGATCTGAACGACGACCTGGTCGCGATCGACGACGGCGGCGTCAGCGTGAAGATGCTGGCGATGTCGGACTTCGCCTGGGCGCCGGTACCCGGTTGGCCCGCGATCCCGCGCTGCGCGCCGGCGCCTTTACCGCCCGCCGGCGCCGGCGCGACGGCCCCGCCGGCGGTTGCGATCGCACCCGCGATGGTACCGGCCCCGGTTGCGTCCGGACCCGCCGTCTTGCCGCCGATGTACTTCGGCGGCTCGCCCGAAGCGCAGAGCTGCTTTCCGTACTGGTACGGCTGGGACGATCCCGAGCCCCCGATTCCCGGCGCTGCCCCGCCGGCCCCGCCAGCGCGGCTCTCGTTGCCCTCGACGGGCAGCCTCCGGTTCTCGTTCGCGATCCCGCCGCGCCTGGAGCCGCGTTGCCACTTCCACCCCGCGCCGCGCGCGACAGCGGCGCTCGGCGGGCACGGCAGCGGGCTCGGAGGCGGTTTTCGCGGGCATTTCGGCATGGGCGGCGGCTTCCAACGCAGCGGCTCGCTCGGCCGCGTGCACTCGGGCGGGTTCGGGTGAGCGCCATGCGGCGGGGCATCTTCGGGCGCTCGTACGTCGACCTCGAGCCCTACGTCGATCTGGACGAGCTGGCCGCGCTCGATGAGGAGATCTGCGCCGGTCTCTGCCAGGTCCCGACCGACTACACCGGCGGCAGCCACAAGTGGATGGGGATCGTGCCGCCGTCGCTGCAGGAAGATCGCAATGACGACGCCTACGCCGACTACGGCCAGGCGATCGCCGCCATGACGCGCGCAGAGTTCGCGCGCTTCGTGGCGCTGTCGGACACACCCGACGCGTTCGATCTCGATCGCCAGCGCGACTACGAGTTCGGCGAGGAGCGCGACTGGCCGCTCAGCCGCCGCCAGATGCGCTACCTCGAATACCGATATCGGGTCTACTTCCCGTGGAAGGTGTTCTACGAGCTCATGCCCAACCCGAGCTGGGCCGAGCGCGCGAACGCCGACACGGGAGGGTTCACCGACGAGGCGCGGCGCCTGTTCCCGCGCACGGCCGCGTTCGTCGGGCGGCTGCCGTTCACGCACATCGGCCGCTGCAACCTGCTCGGCCTGAAGTCGAACGACCACGGCACGGTTCATCGCGACGCCGAGGACGAGCCCGCGGTCGGACACTTCATCACGCTCTGTCCGCGCGGCGACAAGCGGCTCTATCTCTGGGACGAACGGACCCGCGCGCGCACGCCGATCGAGCGCCGCGCCTACTGGTTCGACGATCGCAACTACCACGGCGTCGAGGCCGCTCCCCATTTTCGCTACTCGATCCGGGTCGACGGCGTTTTCACGCCGCCCTTCCTCGCGCGGCTGGAGCGGGATCATACGCACGAGTCGCGCGGTGGCTGACGGCGGGTTTCTCCACCGCCGGAGCTTGCTGGACGCGGGCGAGATCCGCGACTGGCTCGCCGGCGTCTACCGTGCGCGCGCCGACTGGACCCCGTGCTTCGACGGCGTGCAGTTCACGCTCGGGCGCGCCTACTACACGCACCTCGAAGAGGGGCAGGAAGACGACTACTTCGCTCGCTCGCGCGCCTCCGATGCCATCGTCGAGCGCGCGGTGCCGGGGCTGCAGGCGCGCATGTGCGCGATCCTGGCGGCGCTGGTCGGCGCGCCGATCGCGCGCCGGCCGGGTTGGTGTGGTCCGGGCCTGCACATCTTCCCCGCGGGCGACTGGCTCGCCGTCAATGGCGGCGACGTTCACTTCGACACCGAAGGCTTGCGCGAGGAGGATCTCGCCGCGCGCGTCCCCGCGCTGAGCGCGATCGTGATGTTGCAGCCGCCCGATCGCGGCGGCGGCCTGCGCGTGTGGAACACCGTCTTCGACGAGCGAGCGCCCGAGCCCGAGGAGCTGCTCGCGGGGCGTGACATCCCGAGCGCCACCGTCGAGTACGCGGCCGGCGACCTGGTCGTGATCGACAGCTACCGCCTGCACCAGATCCAGCCCTTCGAGGGCGCGCGCGACCGCGTCTCGATCACGGCGCATCTGATCCTCCGCGACGGCGCCTGGCAGATCTGGTTCTGACCCAGCTCGCGCGGCGCGCGTCGCCTGATCACGCCAGGCGGATGTAACCCGGTGTCACTTCACGTGGCGGCTTTGGCTGGTCATTTTGCAAGCCATCCCGCTCGCACCGCCACGGAGGATGACATGACCCAACGTTCGCACGCGTCCCTCAGGCTCGTCTCGATCTCGACGGCCGCTTTACCGGCTCTGGTGCTGGTGCTGCTGATCGGATGCGGAAACGACGCTGCGCCCGGGGCCGGGGGTAGCGCCTCGACCGGCGTCGGCATGGCGGGCGCGGGCTCGGGCTCGCATCGCGGCGGAGCCGTGGACGGCGGCAGCATGACCGGCCAAGGTGGGACCGACGACGGGAACGGCGGCGGGACCGGCGGCGCGCGCGGCGGCGATGACAATGGCGTCGGCGGCGCCGGCGACGGGATCACGGCGGCGGGCGGGCGCGGCGCTGCGGGTGGAAACGCCGGCGCCGGCGCCGGGGCGAGCGGCGGTGCCCTTGGCGGCGCCAGCGGCGGAGCCATGAAAGATGGCGGCGCCGGAGCCGCCGGTGAAGGGGGCACCGGCGGCAGCGGCGCGGCCGGTCAATCCGGCGCCGGCGGCGCGGGCAGCGGCGGAGCCGCCGGTCGTGACAACGGCGACGACGGTTGCGACAACAGCGGCCCGGGCAACTCCGGCTGCGACGGCGATGACCACGGTGGCGGTGACAACGGCGGCGATATCGGCGCGCCGTGTCTCACCACCGCTGATTGCCTGCCGGGACAGGCCTGCGAGAGCACCCATGGCGCGTGGTATTGCAGAAAATCCTAGCTCGGAACCCTCAGAGGGTTCCGAACCTCCCGCGATGGGCTCCAGCGGCGGAGCCGCTTACGCCCGACGCGTAGCTAGGGCGGCCCGCCCGGCGCAGGCCCCGTGCTATGACGGTCGCTGGGAATGCGCAGGACGGCTGCTGCTCCGGCCCCCGGAGAGACCGAGATCGCCCGGCGTCTCTACGCAGGGCGATATGCCGACATCCTCGGCGACACCATCGACTCGCGCGCGGCCGGTTGCGCCCCCGAGGACGTGGCGTTCGTGGTTGGCGCGCTCTGCTTCGTCGGGCGCGCGGAGGAGGCGGAGCTGTTCCTCGAGAGCCATCGGCGCAGCAAGCAGCCCGCGATTCGCACGCTCGCGGCCGGGGGGTTCTTCTTGACCGTCGCCCACGCCCGCTCGGGATCCTTCATGCGCGCGCGCCGCTCGCTGGCGCGCGCGTACCGCGAGACGGCGGGCCGGCGCGATCCCTGGTCGCGCGCGTTCCTGTTCCAGGCCGTGGCGTGCTGTCACTACTTCACGGCGAAGTACGGGCGTGCCGCGCGCGCGGCCCTGAGCGCGCAGGCGAGCGCGATCGAAGCGCACTTCGCTTACATCCAGATGCTGGCGACGGACATGCGGGCGCACGTGCTGGCGCAGCGTGGTGACGTCGACGAAGGGTTGCGCCTGCTCGAGCAGGCGCGCGATCACGCGCGCCACCTGGGCTTCGACGTGAACGTGCGCGTGCTCGAAGCCTCGATCGCGCTCGCGCGCGCGCGCGTCAACCACCCGGTCGACGCCATCGCCGTCATCGAGCAGCTGCTGGAGGCGACAGACATCCAGGACGGGTACTCGCGCCGCCTGCTGCTCACCGATCTCGCGCGGTGTTATGCGCTGCTGGGACGCGGCCAGGACGCGCGTCGCACCGTCGACGAAGCCGCGCGCATCGGTTCGCGCGACCCGCGCGCGCAGGCGGCGCTGGCGTGCGCGCGCGCCGAGGTCGCGCGCGTCGTGGGCGGCTGGGAGACCGCGCTGCCGCACCTCGCGGAGGCGCGGCGCGTGGCCGCGGGCGTGAACGATCCGCCGCTCGAGGCCGAGATCGCCGGGCTCGAGCTCGGCAGCGCGACGTTCCTCGGCGATGCCAGCCGGCGCGCCGCCGCGGTCCGCGTGCTCGAGGCGCTGGTGGCCGAGCACAACCTCTACCGGGCGCGCTCGTGGTTGTTCCAGTACGACGTCGCCGCCAGCGCCGCCGAGGCCGACGAGCTGGCGCGCACCCTACGTCCGGTGGTCGCCACCGCGCGCCTCGGCGCCGAATCGCGCGAGGCGACCCAGGCGATCCTCCGCTCCGGGCTGTGGGGCCTGGTGGCCGAGGCCAGCGGGCGGCCGCCCGCGCGGCGCATTCACCTGTTCGACGACGCCGAGGTGCTGGAGGCGGAGGGCGACGTGCGGCGCCTCGGTGGGTTGCCGCCACGCGGGCGCTCCGTGCTGACCGCTCTGGCGCGGCGGCCGCTGTCGAAAGAGGCGCTGCTCGCCGCGGTGTGGGGCGTCCCCAGCTATCGTCCGGAGCGCCACGACTCGGTCGTCAAGACGACGATCTCCCGGCTGCGCGCCGCGCTCGGGCGCGGGCACATGTGGATCGAGACCATCGAGGGCGGCTACGGCCTGGCCGAAGGGATCACCGTGCTCGCGCACCGCTACGACCTGGCGGGCGAGCCCGCGTCGCTCGACGAGATCGCGATGCTGCCCGCCGGCGGAGCCAGCAAGAGCGGCGCCGCCGAGGAGGCCCGGGCCGTCCGCTGGGCGCGCCTGGCCCAGGAGATCGTGCAGTCGGGCGAGCGATCGGTCGGCGAGCTCGCGATCGTCGTCCGCGCGTCGCTGCGCACGGTGAGCCGCGATCTGTCCGAGATGCACCGGCAAGGGTTGGTCGATCGCCTCGGCGACGGCCGCGGCACCCGCTATCGCGCGAAGCCGTCACCCGGCGATGCGACGACGCCGCGCCAGGCGCCGTCACGAGCGCGACGGGGCGCCCCATGAGCGAGGAGGTCCGGATGATCGGGAAGGTTGGTCTCTGCGCGTGGCTGATGTGCGCATTCGCTGCTTGCAGCAGCGGCGGTGCGGGGACGCCCGCGGGCGCGGGCGGCAGCGGCATCGGTCCGGGCGGCGCGGCCGCGTCGGGTGGCGCCGCTGGTCTCGGAGGCGAGACGGGCTCGGGGAGCGCCGACGCTGACGCCGACGCCGACGGCGGATCCGGCGCGGGGGGGTTCGTGTCGGGCGGCGCCCTCGATTCGGCGCCGGCCATCTACATCGTTCCCGCCGGCCCCGACACGCCCGAGGTGCGCTATCCGATCGATAATCCGTCGGTCAGGAACGAACCCGGAGACTTTCGCGTCGACTACACCATGCCGATGCTGCTGGTCGGGGGCGACCAGATGATCTCGCTGCGCGGCACCGTCGACGCCGCGGGGCGCATCGCCATCGTGAGCGGCGATGTCGGCTCCGCGACCTGCGACCTCGCGCCGGGCGACGGCTTCTCCGTGCGCTGCAGCGAGACCTTGACCGGCATCGAGGTCGACCTCGGCGAAGTTCAACGCATGACTCAGTCCTTGCCGCAGCCGATGGCCGCGCTGTTCGTGGGCGTCGCCTCGCGTTTCTCCGGCGAGCCGATCGGCATCGTCGAGATCCGCTAGAGCTCCCATTCTCACGGAGGAACCTGGGTCATAGATCGAACGTGAACCCGAAGAGCACGGTGCTGGCGAGCGCCATCTCTCCGGTGGCGAGCGTGTAGAACGCGAGGTGCGGCTGCGTCTCGCCGGGGCTCGGCCCCACGGGAAGCCAGCCGAAGATCGGCAATCCGAACTCGAAGAGAAACCCGGACGGCCCGCGATAGCGAAGGCCGACCTCGCCCATGAAAAAGTCGAAGCGGCATCCGGTCGGGCACGACTCGACCGCCTGCCAGGACCGAACGAAGCGCGCGCCTCCACGCAGCGACCAGCGGGACCGGAGCAGCACCGTCTCGCCGAGGTAGGCGTTGATCGCCGGGCCGCGACGCTCTCCCACCCCAAGTGCGACGACCGGACCCCAGCGGGTCTGGAGCTCGGCGCTGGTCGCCAGCGTCAGCGCCACGAGGCCGCCGGTCACCGCGAACGATTGTGTGGGCGCGGCCTCGGCTTCGACCTCGGCGGCGGTCGCGGTCCCGGCCGTTGCAAGGATCGCGGCCGATGCGACCAGCGCTGACACGCCCCGTGATCCGCTGCGCTGCACCTTCTCATTGTCAACGATCGGGGCGGCGATTGTTCCACCGTCAGCGCGGCCGCTGCCAGTCGTCGGCGAACGCCGCCAGCCAGGCGAACGCAGCGTTCCAGTTGATGGCGACCTCGTTTGTCGAATACGAGTCGGTGTTGTCGACGTAGCAGGTTTGCGGCGGGCACCCGGTCTTGCCGAGCGCCCGGATGTACGGATCCTGCATCATCGAGTTGGGGCCGCCGGACATCGCGCCGGGAGGGGCCTCGGGCAGCGACGAGCGCTTGAGGTGCGCCCAGATGCGGTGGTGGGGATTGCGCATGGCGCGCACGCCGTAGCCGGCGACGTAGCTCTGCGCCAGCGGATTGCGGCCCAGCAAGTAGTCGAGGCAGTCCATCGCGGCGCGCGCCGACAGCTTGTCGTGCGTGAGGTAGTAGCTCATCGCGAGGACGATGCCGGCGTCGAGCACGCCGCTGTTGGAGCCCCACACGTAGACCCGATCCGACGCCAGCGGCATGCGGTAGCCGCGGCCGATCGACGAAGGCGCGCAGGCGCGCGGCGGCGGCGACGACGCGCCGGCGCAACGTGGCGGCCTCGCCTTCGGGCAGCGGGCTCGGCGCCACCAGCAGGCTCAGCATGCCCATCGCGGCGACGTGATCCCAGTTGAGCTGTTGCAGCGCGTTCACGGCCGTGGAATCGCTGCCGCCGGTGCTGGCGAAGCGCGATCGATCCATCTCCGCCTTGTACGCGGCGTTTGCCGGTGGTGATGTAGAGCTCGGCTGCGGCCCAGTAGCGCTCGTCGTCGAGCTCGCCGTCGCCGTAGGTGCCGCCGCCCGGCGTCTCGCGTTCGGGCATCAGCCGGGGATGGGCCTGCGCGGCGGCGAACGCGGTCTCGGCGGCGGTCAGGCAACGCGCGGCGAACGCGGGGTCGAGCGTGCGCCAGAGGCGCGCTGCCTGCGCCGCCGCGGCCGCCAGGTTCAACGTCGCCGCGGTCGACGGCGGTCGCAGGAAGCGCGGCATCGAGTCCTGATCGGGCAGCGTCGGGATCGGCGTCCACTGGTTGTCGTGCACTTTGTGGTGCGCCATCCCGGCCAGCGGCTGCCCGGCCGGGACCTGCATGCGCAGCATGAACTCGAGATTGAAGCGCGCCTCGTCGAGCAGGTCGGGCTTGCCGTTCTTGCGCTCCGGGATGTTCATGGTCCCGTCGGCGAAGTCGCGCGCGGTGGCGCCGAAGCGGGCCAGCGTCTCGTACTGGTTCTGCAGGGCCCACACGCTGAAGCCGCTGCTCGACCAGGTACTTGCCGTGGTCGCCGGCGTCGTACCAGCCACCGCTCACGTCGAGGCGGTAGGGGCAGGGCGCCTCGGGCGCGCAGGCGACGCTGTGGTCGCCGGGATGTCCCGGCGGTCGCACGTAGGCGGCGCTGCCGGCGTAGGGCAGCTCGATCGGAACGCTGCTCCGTTGCAGGTAAAAGAACGCCAGCGCGTCGTACTTCATGCGGTGGTAGACGTCGGCGCCGATGGCGAAGGGCGGGCTCTCGTCGCCGCCCACGCGCAACCGGTAGCCCGCGCCGGCGGTGGTCACCGACGAGAAATCGATCTGGTGCACCAGCTCGCCGGCGGCGGGATCGTCGCCGAATGCGCGCGTCTTGCCGGAGGCGACGACGTGACCGGCGCGGTCGACGAGCTGCCAGTCGAGCGGCGCGGAGCTGTCGGCCGGCAGCGCGGCGAGCTTGGCCGACGCCGGCAGGTAGCCGGCCTGGTTGACGCGCACGCGCGGCGGCGGCGGCGCCGTGCGCTCGGCGGCGGCTCGAAGCCGCGGGTCGTTGACCTCGACGTCGTCGAGACAGACGGTCACCGGCGCGCCGCCCAGGAGATCGCCGCCGAGCTCGAACACCAGCTCGGCGCTGTCTTCGCCGGCGGCGGCGTCGAAGCTGGCCGTGTAGGTCGCGGCCGCGGTCTCGGCGGCGGCGATCGCCGACCAGATCGCGGAGTCGGGCGCGCCCATCGTCGTCCCACCTTGCCCACGCGCACGCGCAGGCGTGTCGGGACGCTCGCGTGCACGCGGAAGCGGACCTGGTAGTGGTGCGCGGCCTGGATCGCGATCGGGCTCTGACGCACGACCACGTCGGTGCGCCGGGGCGCGGCGTGCGCGATCTCCACGCAGAGCTCGCCGTTCGCGCGCGCCGCCCGGCCGATCGACGCCGACGCGATGTTGACGCTCCACGGCCGCAGCGACGCGCCGTCGAAGCCGGGATTCACGAGCAGGTTGGCGCCGCTGGGTTGCGACGGCGCGCGGGTCAGGGGCTCGGGCGGCGCCGCCGAGCATCCCGCGGGCGGACCAGCTGGAAAGCGTGAACGCGAACGTGGCGACGAGTGCGGCTGAACGGGTCATGTGCGCTCCTCCTGCTCTCCGGGAGTCGCCAGCGAGCGAGGGCGGCGCAGATTTGATGACGCGCCGTCGAGATCGCGCGAAAAGATCACCAACGCGCGCGCAGCGACGGCGCGACACGCGGTACTCTCGCGGGGAACGGCAGACGGAGGTTCGCGTGCTGGAGATTGTCCTCGGGGTCCTGACGCTGGTCGCGGGCGATGCGGCCGCGCTGGCGCCGCAGCCGCCGGTGGTAGTCAGCGGCGCGTGCGCGTGTCCGACGCCGGCGGACGTGCAGACGCAACTCGCGGCGCTCGCCGGCGGGCGTCCGCGCGAGCCGTCGTCTGAACGCGCGCCATCTGAACGTTCGTCGGTGGACCGGCACGACGCCGCTGTGACCTGCCCGGGCGACGGCACCGTCGACGTCGTGCTCCGCCGCGCGAACGGCGAGCGCGTCGCCGATCGCGCGCTCGCGGCCCAGGGGTCGTGCGGCGATCTCGCGTCGGCGATCGCGGTGATCATCGGCGCATGGGAAGCCGATCTCGATCCGCGCGTCTCGTCATCGGTTGCGTTGCCCGCACAGCCTGCCGCGGCACCCGCACCGCCGATGCTCGCTTCCGCGCCGGCGCCGCGGCTTGCGACATCCAGCGCCGACGGCGAGTGGCCGCGCGCGGGTTCGGTGCCCGCCGCACCGACCGGCTCGCTGCGGTTTTCCATCGGCATCGGCGTCCTGGCCGCGCTGGCCGGCGGTCAGGTCACACCCGGTGCGACAGTGGAGGGGGACGTGCTCCCGCCAGGCGGGCATCTGGGTGTCGCGGGGACGGTCACCGCGACGACCTCGCGTGACTCGTCGGTCGGCTCGCTGTCCAACGTCGCGCACTGGTCGCGGGTGACGCTGGGGCTGGGGCCCGACGCGCGGTTCGACCTCGGTGCCACGCGCATCGACCTGCAGGCGCAGGGGGTGGCGGCGATCCTCACCGTCGGCGGTAGCGGCCTTCCTTCGACCTCGTCGGAGAGCAGTCCCCAGCTCGGCGGGGCGCTGGCCGTGCGCGGCGCCTGGGCCTGGGGCACGTCGGCGATCTGGGTCGGCGCGCAGGTCCTGGTCTTCCCCGGGGACGACCGCTTGATCGTCAGGGGCGTCACCGACCAGGGCCGACTGCCCCACGTCGAGCTCCAGCTCGCCTCGGGCCTGAGCCTGGGTCGTTTTCCATTGAAAGGTTTCGGTGGGCTCGGGCCACGAGCGGGGATCGAGATGTCGCCCGCCCGAACCCGTGCCTCCTCCGCGCCCGAAGGGGTGGCCGTGCGCCCCGACCTGGACGCGGTGTACCGGGAGCACGCGCCGGCGGTCGCGCGCTGGGTGGCGCACCTGGGCGGGCCGCGCATCGACGTCGACGATCTGGTGCACGAGATCTTTCTCATCGCGCACCGCCGCCTGGCGGAGTTTCGCGGCGAGGCCAAGGTCACGACCTGGCTCTACCGCATCACCGAGCGCGTCGTGTCGGCGCGGCGGCGTCGCGATCGCGCGCGCCGCTGGATGACCCGCCTCTGGCGCGGCGACGTCGAGGAGACGACCGCTGCGATGAGCCGTCTGACGCCGATCGAGGAGCTGGAGCGCCAGCAGGCCCGCGAGGCGGTTTACAGCGTGCTGAATCGGCTCGGTGAGAAGTATCGGAGTCTGCTGATCCTCTTCGAGCTCGAAGGAATGTCGGGCGAAGAGATCGCCGGACTGACCGGAATCAAGCTCGCGACGATCTGGGTGCGCCTGCGCCGCGCGCGGCTGCTGTTCCTGGCTGAGCTCGACCGCGATCGAGGAGGAGTTTCATGAAGCGACCAGCAGGGCCGCGAAGAAGGTGGCTGCGACGAACCTGGGCACGCTGGACCGCAGGTCGCGCGGCCGACTCGACGCCGGTGCGCCAGGCGTGGACCGCCCTCGGCGACACCGGTGGTGACGACGCACGCGCGGGCGCGCTCCTGCGGCAAGCCGTCGTGCGCCAGCCGATGAGCGACACCCAGCTGCGCGGCGGTGCGCGCGCGGCTGCGACGCGATCGGCTGCCGGCGGCGCGTGGAACGCGGCTCGCCCAGCTGGCCGCGGGGCTGGCGGTGATGCTGGTGGCCGGTGTGCTGCTGGCAGCGGCACGGCGTTTTCTCGGCTGGTCTGCGTCGGCGCCCGCGCCACGCGCCGTCCCCGCGGCGGCTGAGCCGCGGGCGGTGCACGAGAGCGCGCGCGTGCGCGAACGGACGGAGGCGGCGACATCGCCGGCGGAGCAACCGGCTCCCGCGGCGCTCCCGGTCCCCGTGGCGCTCGCGGCGCCGGGGCCCGCGCGATCGGGATCCGCGGCACCGGCGCGCTCCGCGAGGCCGGTCGCGATCGCGACGTCGCGCTCGGCTTCACCAGCACGGCGTCGCGGGCGCGGTCCCGATCGACGGCCGGGGCTCGGGTACGGGTGCGACGGCTGCAACCACGGCCGAAGGCCCGCCGTCGTCGCTGGCGACTTCTCCCGCGACGTCGCGGCTGGCCGAGGAGTCGCGGCTGCTCGCGCTCGCGCTGCGCGAGCTGCGCCAGGAGAACGATCCCGCGGGCGCGCTGGCCTCCCTCGACGAGCACGCCAGGCGCTTCGGCCAGGCCGGCGCGCTCGCCGCGGAGGCTGACACCGCGCGCGTCGAGGCGCTGCTGCGCCTCGGGCGGCACACGGATGCGCTGGCGCGGCTCGACGGTCTGGCGCTGGCGCCGGCCGGGTCGAGCCGCGGTCTGCTGGCGGCGCGCGCGGAGCTGCGCGCGGAGCAAGGCCGCTGCGCGGCGGCGGCGATCGACTTCGATCGCCTGCTCGAGCGCGCCGGCGAGCACGACGCGATCGTCGAACGCGCGCTCCACGGCCGCGCGAGCTGTCGCGCGCAGGTGGGCGACGTCGCGGGCGCGCGCGCCGATCTCGAGACTTACCTGGCGCGATTCCCCCACGGGCGATTCGCGGCCGACGCGCGGGCGACGCTGCGGGCGATGAAAGGTCCGGGCGGGCCGGCGCACCAAGGCAGGGCAGGAGGACACGGAATGAAGCGATTCAAAGATTGCGGGGAACGCGAACGTCGGATCGTCACGGCGTTCTTCGTCGGCGGGCTACTGGCCGGCGGCTGCAGCAGCAGCCACGTCCTGGGCAACCTCGACGGCGGGATGGCGGGCAGGCCGTCGGCCAAGGTGGCAGGCCAGGCGGCCAGGCGTCTGGCGGCCAGGGTCTGGCGGCCAGGGTCCGGCATGGCCAGGGCCTTGGCGGCCAGGCGCCTGGTGGCCAGGCGGGGCAGCCGTGCCGGCACCTCCGTTCGACGCCGGATATCCCGGTGACGTTCCCTCGCTCGGGAGCGCCCCAGTCGTTGACGGGTTACGTCGAGAGCTACACGCCGCCGTCGGGATCCGACGTCCTGAAGATCTCATTCGCGTTCGATCCGACGGGCGTCGTCGTCGGCAGCGTGACGTTCGGAACGGCGGCGCCGCCGTCACCGCCGACGGATCCCAGCGTCGGCTATCCGCCGGGATCGAACGTGCTGGGCGCGCTGGACTTTCCCGTCGACGGCTTCGCGTACACGATGGCGGGCGGCTCCCTCGTGAACTCGCGGCTGCGATTCACGATCTGGATGCCCGAGCTCTGGTCGCGCTGGTGTGCGCTGCAGACGCCGGTGCCGAACAGCGATTGCTGCCTTCCCAATTGGGATAGCCTTCCCCTGACCGCGAACGGGCCCTGCGCGCAGATCGATCCAAGCACCGACCGACGGTCAGCGTGGACTGTGGCAAGCTCGCGCTCTGCGTGGGGCGCGCCGCGGCCCCCATGTGCGCCTGCTCGGCCGCCGGCTGCGTGGCCGACTTGAAGCTGAGCGCGATCGAGTTCGACATGGCGCTCTCGGTCGACACCGCAAATGGCAGCATCACCGGGCAGCTCGGCGTCCACAACATTCGCCTCACCAAGGCTCCCTGAGGGCGCGCTGGCACCGCGCGCGCCGGTCCGGCGGTCAGAACCGGACCGGCGCGCCCGTGCTGCGCGCGATCTCGCGCGTCGTCGATGCCGGGCGCGCGCTCGACGCAGCGGAAGTGGTCGCCGCCCGACGTCGAAGACGCCGAGCTCGGTGATGACGCGCGCGACGCAGCCGAGCGCGGTCGGCGGGCAGCGTCAGCGCCGCGACCAGCTTGGACTTGCCGTCCTTGGACGCGTGGCTCTGCAGCACCACCACGCGGCGCGCGCCCGCCGCCAGATCCATCGCGCCGCCCATGCCGGTGATCAGCTTGCCGGGCACCGTCCAGTTGGCGAGGTCGCCGTTGCACGCGACCTCGAGCCCGCCGAGGATCGCGAGATCGACGTGGCCGCCGCGGATCATCGCGAACGACAGCGCCGAGTCGAAGATGCTGGCGCCGGGCAGCGCGGTCACCGTCTGCTTGCCGGCGTTGATGAGCTGCGCGTCGACCTCGCTCGTCGAGCGGGAACGGGCCCATGCCGAGCAGGCCGTTCTCGGAGTGCAGGACGACGTCGACGCCGGCCGGGATGAAGTTCGCGACCTCGGTCGGCAGGCCGATGCCCAGGTTCACGATCTGCCCGTCGGCGATCTCGGCCGCGGCGCGCTTCACCATGTCGTCGCGCGACCAGCTCATGACTCCTTGGCTCCGTCATGTTTGGCTGCGTCGCGCGTGGTTCGAAACTCGATGACGTTCTTGTGCTCGGGCACGTGGACGATCCGCTGCACGAACAACCCCGGCAGGTGGACGTCGTCGGGATCGAGTGTGCCGGTCGCACCAGGCGATCGACCTCGGCGACGGTGAGGTCGGCCCGCCATCGCCATCAGCGGGTTGAAGTTGCGCGACGTGCGGTAAAAGCGCAGGTTGCCGAAGCGGTCGCCCACGGCGGCGCGCACGATCGCCAGGTCGGCGCGCAGCGGCTGCTCGAACACGTGCAGGCGGCCGTCGATCACGCGCGTCTCCTTGCCCTCGGCGACGGTGGTGCCGACGCCCGTCGGCGTGAAGAAGCCGCCGATGCCGGCGCCGCCCGCGCGGATGCGCTCGGCGAACGTGCCCTGCGGGTTGAGCTCGACCTCGACCTCGCCGGCCAGGTACTGCTCGGCGAGGTCCGGGTTGCCGCCGATGAAGCTGCAGACCACCTTGCGCACCTGGCGGTTCTTCAGCAGCACCGCCAGCCCCTGGCCCTGGTTGCCGCAGTTGTTGCTGATGATGGTCAGCCCCTTGACGCCGCGGCGGGCGATCGCCTCGATGCAGGCCTCGGCGTTGCCCGACAGGCCGAAGCCGCCCGACATGATCGACATGCCGTCGGTGAGCCCGTCGAGCGCGGCGTCGACGCTCGGCGTAGACCTTGGACTTCACCCGTGCGCCTCGTCGAGCGCGGCGCCGAGCGCGACCAGCGCCTCGTCGATCTCGTCGCGCGCGATGACCAGCGGCGGGGCGAAGTAGAGGATGTTGTCGCGCTTGTGCATGTGCAGGTGATGGGCGCGCAACCGCGCCGCCAGCCGCGCCATGGTAGCCGCAGAGGACGGCTCGTGGCGAGCTCCCGGCACGCACAGCTCGAACGCCCACAGCAGCCCGACGCCGCGCACGTCGCCGATGTACGGGCGCGCGGCGGCGAACGCCGCCAGCCGCGGCCCGAGCCAGTCGCCGAGCGCGGCGGCGTGCTCGACGAGCCGCTCGTCGCGCAGGCTCTCGATCGCGGCGACGATCGCCGCGCAGACGAGCGGGTGGGCGTAGCTGGTCAGGCCGCACCACAGCACCTCGTCGTCGAAGTGGCGCGCGATGCGCTCGGTGACGATCGACCGCGCCGCCGGGCGCGTAGCCGCCGGTCACGCCCTTGGCGACGGTCAGGAGATCGGGCGTGACGCCCTCGTGGTCGACGGCGAACCAGCGCCCGGTGCGCCCGAAGCCCGACAGCACCTCGTCGGCGATCAGCAGGACGCCGTGGCGGTCGCAGATCGCGCGGATCTTCTTCCAGTAGCCGGCGGGCGGCACGAAGACGCCGTTGGCGCCGACGATCGCCCTCGAGGATCACCGCGGCGACGGTGTCGGGCCCCTCGCGCTCGAGCGCGGTCTCGAGATCCGTCGGCGCACTCGTGGTGGCAGCTCGCCGGCTGCTTGCCGAACGGACAGCGGAAGCAGTACGGGTCGGCCATGCGCACCACGCCGGGCAGCCCGGGCTCGAACCGCTCGCGCCGCGGATCGCCCGACAGCGACAGCATCGCCAGCGTCGCGCCGTGATAGCTGCGCGTGCGCGCGATGACCTTCTTCCGCCCGGTGAAGAGGCGCGCCATCTTCACGGCGTTCTCGTTGGCCTCGGCGCCCGACAGGCAGATGAAGCTCTTGGCCATCCCGCGCGGCGCGACGTCGACGAGCAGCTCGCCCGGCGCGCGCCTTGTCGGGGAAGACCGACGTCGGGTAGGCGAGCAGGCCGCGCTCGGCGGCGGCGGCGAGCGCGCGGCGCATGCGCGGATGCCCGTGCCCGAGGTTGGCGTTCCAGGTCATGCTGCCGAGGTCGAACCAGCGCGCGCCGTCGGTCGGTCTGGAAGCGCGCGCCCGCGCCCGAGACGATCTCGAGCGGCACGGCCGCCTTCTGCGCCGACCAGGTGTAGAAGACGCGCTCCGCCTGCTGCGCTGCCAGCGGGCGCGCGGCGGCGCCGGTGTCTTCTTCGCCGCGGTCGCCGTCGAGTCGTCGTCGAGTCGTCGTCGAGACCTTGGCTCACGGCCGCGCGTCTCGCGCGACGTCGGTGCAAGCCTGCGCGAACACCTGCGCCGCGACCGCCGCCTGCGCCTCGGAGAGCAGCAGGGGAGGGGCGAAGCGGATCGCCTTGCGCCCGCACTCGAGCACGAGCAGGCCGCGCCGGAAGCAGAGCTGCGCCACCGCGTCGGCCAGCTCGGGCGTGCGCATCTCGACGCCGATCATCAGGCCGAGGCCGCGCACCTCCTCGACCGCGGAGTGGCCGGCCAGGTTGGCGACCAGCTCGTTCTTCAGCACGGCGCCGACGCGCGCGGAGTTCTCGACCAGCCCGCCTTCGAGCAGATCGATCGTCGCCATCGCCGCCGCGATGCAGACCGGGTTGCCGGCGATGGTCGAGCCGTGGGTGCCGGCGGGCCAGATCATCAGCTCTTTCTTCGCCATCATCGCGCCGAGCGGCATGCCCGACGCGATCCCCTTGGCCAGCACGATCACGTCGGGCACGACGCCGAAGTGCTCGGCGCCGAACATGCGTCCGGTGCGGCCCATGCCGGTCTGCACCTCGTCGAACACCAGCAAGATGCCGTGCGCGTCGCAGATCGCGCGCAGCCGCGGCAGGAAATCGGCGGGCGGCACGACGTAGCCGCCTTCGCCTTGCACCGGCTCGACCACGATCGCCGCCACGTCCTCGGGCGAGACGGTGTGCGCGAACAGCTCCTTCTCGATGCTGTCGGCGACGCCGTAGGTCGCGTGGTGCACGCCGGGCAGCAGCGGGCCGAACGCCCTGCGGTACTTCGCCTTGCTCGCCGTCAGCGACAGCGAGCCGAGCGTACGGCCGTGAAAGCCGCCGCGAAACGCGATCAGGTGCGAGCGCTTGGTAGCGTAGCGACTGAGCTTGATCGCGGCCTCGACGCCTTCGGTGCCGGAGTTCGTGAGGAAGGTCTGCCACCCGGCGGTGCCGCCGCCGCCCATCGGCGCGAACGCACGCGCCGCCAGCGCGGCCAGCCGCTCGCAGAGCGCGCCGTAGCCCGGGTAGTGAAAATCGGTGCCGCAGATGTGGATCAGCACCTGCGCCTGCTCGGCGATGGCGGCGGCGACCGCCGGGATGGCAGTGGCCCGTCGACGCCGTCGCCACGCCGGCCTCGCAATCGAGGTAGATGTTTCCGTCGAGATCCTCGACCATGCAACCGCTCGCGCGCCGCACCGCCAGCGGATAGCAATCGACCAGCGACGGCGACACGTAGGGCCGTTCGCGCGTGATGAGCGCGCGCGCCAGCGGGCCGGGCGGCTCGGTCACGAGGGTGATCGGCTGCTGGGCCAGCGCCTGCCGCGCCAGCTGGTTGGCGTCGGCCTCGGCGACGGCGATGGTCATCGACACCTCGGCCAGCGTCATTCGACCACCGTGCGGCTCTGCTCGCGCAGGTAGCATTGAATGGTGTAGTGCCCGCCGATGTTCTTGCCCGTCGAGCCGCTGCCTTTCCAGCCGCCGAAAGGCTGCACGCCGGGCCACGCGCCGGTGGTCGCGCCGGCGCCGCGGTTCACGTAGATCACGCCGGCCTCGATGCGATCTTGAAACGCGTCGATCTCGTCCTGCTTGCGGCTGAACAGGCCCGCGGTGAGGCCGAAGGTCGTCGCGTTCGCCAGCTCCAGCGCCTCATCGAGGCTGCCGATCTCCTGCACGGCGACGATCGGCACGAACAGCTCCTCGCGCCACAGGGCGTGGTCGGGCGGCAGGCCGGCCAGGATCGTGGGCCGCACGAAGTAACCGTGCGCGAAGGCGTCGCCGCGCAGCACCTCGCCGCCGGCGCGCACCGCCTTGCCCGCGAGCGCCACGTAGCGCTGGTAGTCCTCGTAGCTGGCGCGCGTCGCCAGTGGGCCGACGAAGGTCTCGGGCGCCAGCGGGTCGCCGATGCGCGTGTCGTTGGCGGCGCGCTCCAGACGGCGCAGCAGCTCGTCGGCGATCGCGCGGTGCACGTAGACGCGCGAGCAGGCCGAGCACTTGTGCCCGTTCATGCCGAAGGCCGAGCGGTGCACGCCCTGCACGGCGCGATCGAGGTCGGCGCTGTCCATGACGATCGCCGGGTTCTTGCCGCCCATCTCGACGATGCACGGCTTGGGGTAGCGCGTGGAGAAGCGCTGATAGAGCTGCTTGAACCCGACGTCGTACGAGCCGGTGAACGTCACGCCGTCGACCTGCGGGTGCATGACCAGCGTGTCGCCGACGGTGCGGCCCGCGCCCGTCACGCAGCTGATGGTTCCCGGCGGCAAGCCCGCGTCCTCGAAGATCGCGCACAGCTTCAGCGCCGAGAGCGGCGTCTCCGACGACGGCTTCATCACCACGGTGTTGCCAGTCAGCAGCGCCGCCGCCGCGGGCGCGCCCATGAGCGCGTAGGGGAAGTTCCACGGCGCGATCACCGCCCAGACGCCATACGGCCGCAGCACGCTGACGTTGCGATCGGTGGGCGCCAGCTTGTCCATCTCGCGCACGAAGCCGCGGTTCTCGCGCATCTGCGCCGCGTAGTACGCCAGCAGATCCGCGGTCTCCTCGATCTCGCCCAGCGCCTCGATGCGGTTCTTGCCCATCTCCCAGATCAGCCACACCGACAGCTCGTACCGTCGCTGGCGGATGATCTCGGCCGCGCGCTCGATGAGCTGCGCGCGCTTTTCCCAGGGCGTGCGGCTCCAGGCGGGGAAGGCGGCGCGCGCCGCGGCGACCGCGTCGTTGACGTCGGCGGCCGTACCGCTGGGGACGCGCGCCACGACCACGCGCGTGTCGGCGGGGCTCAGGCTGTCCGACGTCGCCGACGCCTGCCGCGCGGCGCCGGCGATGCGCATCGGGTGCGTCGCTCCGAGCTGGCCGGCTATCTGGGTGATCGCCGCGTCGAACCCGGCGCGCACGTCGGGGTTGTCGGCGCTGAGACTGACGTAGGTCACCTTGGCGGGCGCGGTCATGGTTGCCTCCGTCCTAGAATACCTCCCTTCACGCAACGTAACAAAGGGTCGACGCGCGGCGCGGCGGAGATCTGGACGCCGGCGTCGCGCCATTTCGCTGTGCGCAGCCGGGGTTAGGTGCGTGCGCGATTCGCCGCTATTTTCAGCCTGGATCGTCGCGGATCTTTCGCTGTCGCAGCGTTGACACCCTAGACCCGAATCCGTAGTCTAGCGCCCCCGGTTTGGCCGGAAACCCGAGGGGGCCGTAAATGACCAAGGCAGAGCTCATCGAGCGCGTCCACGGGAAGAAGCACCTCCCGCGCGGCCTCACCAAGAAAGCGGTCGCTCAGATCGTCGACGCCGTTTTCCTGGAGATGGGCGACTACTTCATCCGCACCAAGGTCACGCGGAACGCCGTCGCCAAGCTGACCTACCCGGGGTTCGGGACGTTCTCCAAGCGGCGCCGCGGCGAACGCACCGTGCGCAACCCCCAGACCGGTGACCCGATCGTGATCCCGCCGCAGGCGACCATCACGTTCTCGCCCGGGCAAGAGCTGCGCAGCCTCCTCAATCGTAACGGGCACGTCAAGAACGGCACCAAGCCGGCGACGCCCGGCAGCGAATAGGGCGCTGCCGTCGGGGATCACCCGTTGTTGCATTCTGGAGCGGGCGAGCGCGCCCAGGCTCCGCTACAATGAAGAGGGATGCTGGATCCGCGCGTCGAGCTCGCCGACCTACACATTCACGTCGGGGGCGCGGTTGCGCCGCACATCCTGTGGTCGATCGCGCACGACCAGGGCTTCAAGCTGCCGGTGCAGACCTACTGGGAGTTCCGCGACCTGGTCACGGCCGGGCCCGACAAGGTCAGCTCGCTCGGCGACTACCTGGCGATCCTGCACCAGTGGACCGAGAAGATTCAGTCGTCGCCGGCGGCGATCGAGCGTTCGGTCTACGAGATCATCGGTAAGGAGTTCCGCTCGAGCAACGTGTCGCTGATCGAGCTGCGCTTCAACCCGATGAAGCGCAACCTGGGCGGCGAGCGCGATCTCGACCACATCATCCACGCGGCGCTGCGCGGGATGGACCGCGCCTGCCTCGAGTACGGCGTGCGCGCCGGCCTGATCTTCTGCCTGGCGCGCGAGTTCTCGCTGGAGCTGAACGAGATCCTGGTGAAGAAGGCCGTGAAGTACCGGTCGCGCGGCGTGGTCGGCATCGATCTCGCCGGGCCCGAGATGCACACACTCGAGCTCAGCGAGTCACGTCGATGGCTACCGCGATCTCTTCCAGCGCGCGCGCTCCGCGGGGCTCGGCACCACCGTGCACACGGGCGAGACGGCGTACACCGCGGTGCCCGGCGTGCTCGCGGTGCTGGAGAAGCTGCAGCCGGCGCGCATCGGCCACGGCATCGCCGCCGCGCGCAGCGAAGAGGCGGTGCGCAAGCTGGTCGAGGCGGGGACGATCCTGGAGATCTGCCCGACCTCGAACCTGCGCACGCACGCGGTCGCCGATCTGGTCGAGCTCGGCTCGGCGCTGCGCGTCTTCGAGCGAGCGGGCGTGCGGTTCACCATCAACACCGACGGCCCGTACCTGCTCAACACCCACCTGCGCCACGAGTACGATCTGCTGTCGCGCGCGGGGATCCTCGACGACGCGCAGATCGAGCGCACGATCGCGGTCGCGCGCGCCGCCACCTTCGTGCGGTGATACTGTCGACGGCGTGAGATCCATGGCCCGGGCATGGGCGGCTCTGGCGTGCGCCGGCTGCGGGCTGCTGGTGACGCCGGGAGCGGCTCGCGCGGCCGGCACGTTCAGCTGGGCGCCGCTCGACAGCCCCGCGGTCGCGCGCGGGCGCGAGGTCGCGGCGCGCTTCGATCAAGAGTCGCTGTTCGAGATCTCGGTCGAGGTCAACAACGCGTTCGCGCTCGAAAACCGCCGCGCGATCGCGGTCGCCGAGGAGGAGCTCCGGCGGATCCCCGGCGTGCGGCGCGTGTTCGGGCCGGCGCAGCTCGCCGACCTGGCCGTCGACGGCCGCGGCCGCGTCAGCGTGCGCCGCGTCCTCGAGCGCGGCGGCAGCGAGGGCGACGACGAGGCGGTGCGCCAGCGGATCGTGCGGCGCGCCGACGCGCTCGGCTGGTTCCTGGCGCCCGACGGCAGCCGCGTGCGCTTCCTGATCGACGTCGACCCCAACCTGGTCGCGCGCGGCGCGGTGCGCGTTCCCATCGAGCGCGCGATCGCCTCGTCGGGGTTGCAGCTGCTCTACGCGTCGGGCGTGCACGCCGGCGGCGACGCCCTCTGGCCCGAGCCCGGCGACGCGGCCGCGCGCTGGGGCGCGGCCGCCATCGCCGGCGCGTGCGTGTTGCTGGCGCTCGTGCTCGGGCGCGGGCTGCCGCGCCTGCGAGTGGCGGCGGCGCGTGGGCGCTACCCGCGCGGGCGGCGGCCGCTGGTGGTCGCGGGCGCGGCCGCCGGCGCGTGCGCGCTGCTGATCCTGTGCGCGGTCGCGCCGGTGCGCGGCGTGGCCTGGCGCGCGGCGGCGGTCGGCGCGGCCGCCGCAGTCATCGGCCTGGCCGGCGATCGGCCGGCCGTCCGTGGAGGGACTGGCGCGCCGTCTGGCGCCGCGGCCGCACGCGGTGCTGGTCGCGCTCGCGGGCGCGCTCTGCGTCGCGGCGGTGTGGCTGGCCCCACGCGCGCGCATCGGGACGCAGCAATGGCAGCGCACGCCGTTTCTGTTCGTGAGCGTGCGCGGCGATTTCGAGCGGCCCGCCGTGCTGCGCGAGGTGCGCCGCCTGGCCGACTTCCTGCGTGCGCAGCCCGGCGTCGACGGTGCGTGGTCGGTCGCGGATCTCTTCTTCGGGATCGCGCTCGGCGGCGGCGACGTGAGCCGGGTGCCCGAGACGTCGGGCGCGATCGCCGTGCTGCTCGACCAGGCGCGCGGCGATCCGGCGGTGGCGCTGGAGCTGGCGCCGGATCATCGCGAGGGGCTGGTCATCGCGCGCTTCGACGACGATCCACCGGCCGATCGGCTGGCGATCTACGACCGACTCGAGCGCTACCTGCGCACCGAGCTGCGCAGCGCGCTCATCGAGGTCGATCTCGCCAGCCCCGCACCTGCCGCTCGCGACGCGGCTCGTGGGCAAGGGCGTGCTCGCCGGCGACGCGCGCGAGCGCATCGTGCGCATCTGCGCGCGCTCGGGGCGGCCCCTCAACGAGGGCGAGGTCGCGTCGGTCGAACGCTTCACGCGCCAGGCGGCGGTGCTGCCCGCGGCGGATGTCGACAAGCTCAAGCTGGAGATCGCCGCGGTCCTGCGCGATTTCCTGCAGGGCGGGCACGCGCCCGGCGCGATCGTCCTCACGGCGGGGGAGCGCACGCGGCTCGCCGACGAGATTGGCGGCGCCAGCGTCGACGCGAGCATCGACGACCTGCGCCGCACGCTGGCGGCGCACCTGGGCGCGCAGCTCGGCGAGGAACGCGTGACCGGACTGGCGGTCGCGATGCAGCCGCGGCTCACGTTTGTTCGCCTGCGCGCCGCGGCTCGGATTAACTTTCGGGCCATGCTCTACGGCGCCGACCTGCCGACCGACGGCATGCTCTCCGACGAGGTGCGTAGCGCCACGCGCGAGGCGATGGGTGCGGTGGTGGGCATTCCGGTCGCGCCGGAGATGCCGGGGGCGCTGCGCCTCGACGGCGTGGCGGTCGGCGGCGCCGCCAACGATCGCGCGCTGTCGGAGTTCCTGCGGCCGGCGTTGCGCTGGGGCGCGATCGCGGTGGCGGTCGTGCTGGCGGTGCTGCTGATCTGGGCGGGGCGCGGCCGGGGCCTGCTCTGGTGGCCGGTCGCGCTGGCGCCGGCCGCGGTCGGGGTGATCGTCCCGGCGGTGTGGGGCGAGCCGGTCGGCCTGAGATATGTGTCGCTGCTGGTGGGCGTGCTCGCGGCCGGGGTCACGGCGACCGTCGCCGCGGCGGCAAAGAGGGGCGTTTGAAGCGGGAGACGAGGCCAGGGTCGGGCGGCGCGGGCCTGGTCGTCGCGCTGGTGGGTGTCGCGCTGGGCGCGACTGGCTGCGCTTTTCCGCCCTGGAGCATGGGCGCGCCGCTCGATGGGCGGCCGTCGATCCCGGCGACCACCGCGGCGCCGTCGCTGCCGTCGCTGCGAGCGCTCGCGGTCGCGGAGCGCGCGGCGGGTCACACCGCGCTCGAGCTGAAGGCGCTCGACAGATCGCGCGCGCGGAGCGGCTCAAGGCCGACGAGCGGGCGCGCGTTGTCGTGCTGCTCGAGGAGCGGGCGCGCGAGCTGCTGGCGCTCGGGCGCGCGGTTCCTGCGTGCGACGATCTGCGTGAGCTGGAGGAGCTGGCGCCAGCGCGCGCCCGGGCGCTGGCGACGTTACACGCGGCCGCCGAGCGCGACGCCGGCGACGCGTGGCTGGCCGTCGGCGATGTGGGGCACGCGCGCGAGGCCTACGAGATCGCGGCGTCGCTGGGCGCGGCCGAGACTGACTTTCGCCTGGCCGCGGCGGCGGACCCGCCTGCGCGAGTCGAACCGGGCGCGGCGGAGCGCGCGGTGCTGGAGCTACCGTTGCGCGCGGTGCCGCCGTTTGCGGAGATCTACCTCGACAGCGGCGCGGCCGCGGGCGTGAGCGAGACCGATCCGGCCGTCCGACGGGCGGCGCTCGAGCGCGCGTGGCGCGCGGCGCGCCAGCAGCGGATGCGCACGCTGGCGGCGCGTCTCGGCGCGCTGGTCACCGCCGCCGATGCTGCCGCGGCGCCGCCGTTTGCCGCGGCGCCGCCGTTTGCGCGCGGCCGTCGCGGCGCCGCGTTTGCCGCGGCGCCGCCGATCGCCGCGGCTCCCCCCGCGGCCTCGACGGTGTCTGACGGGCGTGCCGAGACCCAGCGCGTGGCCGAGGCGTTGCTCGACGCGCCGGCGGCTCCCGTGGCGGCCGCGCCGCCGCCGCCGCCCGCCGAGCCGTCGGCGCTCGACGACTGGGTGGTCGGCGCCGCCTCGGTGTCGGCGCGACTGGTGCCGCTGCTCGACGCCGCCGCGCGCCGGGTGGCACCGGACGCCACGGATGCGGCGGCCGCGCTGCTGGCGCCGGGCGATCGCTCGCGCCGGTGGGCCGAGCTGCTGCTCGAGGAGGACCCGACGTCGCCCGACGTGCTCGAGCTGTCCGCGATGGTCGATAGCCTGGCCGGGCGCACCGGCGGCGCCGAACGGAAGCTCGTCGACCTGGTCTACTTCACGCCGGACCGCTATCAGGGGCTCATGCGCGCCGCCGGAATCTGGGAGCGGGTGGGGCAGGTGCGGCAGTCGTGCGCGGCGTGGCTGCGCGCCGCCCGCTGGCGCGACGAGCCCGACGATCCGGCGTGGGGCCGCGCCATCGCCTGCATGCGGCGCGACCCGGGCGCCGGCGAACTGGCGCTCCGTGCTGGCGTACGTGCTCGATCGGACGTCGCCCCAGCGCCGCGCCGCCGCCGCGGCCGCGCTGGATCCGGCCGCGCCGTCATCCGCTGCGTCTCCGGCGCGAGCGCTCAGCGCCCCGGCCGCGGCGTCACCCGCTGCGTCTCGACCGCTCAGCGACCGACCGGCGGGCGCCCCAGTCCCCTGCGATACCGGCGGTAGTCCTCGATGATGAGCGGGTGATCGAAGGGGATGTCGGCCGGCAGCGCGTCGACCGGGAAGATGCGCGCCTCGGCCGCGTCGTCGCCGCCGACCGGCTGGCCGCTGGCGCGCGCGATGAAGACCACGCCCACGGTGTGAAAGCCGCGCGGGTCGCGCTGGGGATCGGAGTAGACGCCGAGCATCTCGGTGATCTCCACGTCGAGCCCGGTCTCCTCGAGCGCCTCGCGGCGCGCGGCGGCGGCGATCCGCTCGCCGATGTCCACGAAGCCGCCGGGCAGCGCCCAGCCGAGCGGCGGGAAGCGGCGGCGCACCAGCACGATGCCGCTCGAGCCGTCTTGCAGGCCGGCCGGTCCGCCGGCAGGCGAGTGAGGTAGGTCCATCTCGATGATCGCATCGACGGTCAAGCGCGGGGTTTCGGGTGGGCCGTGGCTCATCGCTTGCGCTCCTCGAAGCGCAACGAGCTTGCCACGCATCGCCTCGAACGTCGCGTGCGTCGCCGGTGCTTCGGCCAGGTTGCGGTGCTCGCCGGGATCGCCGGCGAGATCGTACATCTCCCAGCGGCGATCGCTGATGCGGTGAATGACCTTGTACTTGCCGTCGACCATCATCGCCGCGTGGTGCGGCCAGGCGGTCGCGGGCATGAGCTCGGAGAAGATCGGGCGCACCGGGCGCTCGTCGCCGCGGATGCGCGGCAGCAGGCTCTTGCCGCGGAAGCTGGGCGGGATCGGCGCGCCCACCAGCTCCAGCAGCGTCGGCCCGACGTCGACCAGCGACACCTGGTCCTCGAACACGCGCGGGGTCTGGCCCGGGATCGCGATGATGAGCGGCACGCGCAGCTGCTCGTCGAAGAGATCCTGTCCGTGGAAGAAGATCTTGTGCTCGCCGAACGCCTCGCCGTGATCGGCCATGACCACCACCGCCGTGTCGTCGGCCAGGCCCGAGCTGCTCCAGCGCGGCGAACAGCTTCTTCAGCCACAGGTCGACGTAGGCGATCTCGTAGTCGTACTTCTCGATCAGGCCGGGCACGCCCGACAGCGTCGGCGGGAACTCCTTGTGCACCATGTAGCTCGAGTGCGGCTCGAAGAGGTGCGTCCACAGCGCGAAGCGCTCCTTGTGCGCGGCCGCCTTGCGCAGGCGATCGATCACGCGCGGCACGATGCGCGGCGAGGCGATGTCCTTGTTCGACTCGGCGATGGTGCCGGCGCCGTCGTCCGACCACTCGGCGAACGACTTGCTGATGCCGCGCTCGGCGGTGAAGTAGAAGTGCGAGAAGATGCCGATGTTCTTCCAGCCGGCCGCCGCGAGCCCGTCGAAGAAGGTGACGTTCGACGGCAGCAGATTCGGGTAGTTCACCGTCGGCTTGTCCCAGGCGATCTCCGACGGGTAGCGGCTGGTGAGGATCGACGGGAACGAGCGCGGCGTGTTGGGCGCCTCGGACCAGGCGCGGCGGAAGTAGGCGCCGCGCTTCGCCAGCGCGTCGAGCGTCGGCGTCAGCGAGCGGCCCGGCCGGCCGCCCGTAACCGGCGACGCCCAGCCGGTCGGCCGCGGAAGGCGTCGATGGTGACGATGAGGATGTTGCCCTTGAAAGCGCCAGCGGCAGGGCCGCCCGCGGGCGGCTTGGCCTTCGCGCCACCGCCGCCGTGCGCGGGCGGCGGCGGCGGGGGCGGCGGCTGCCGGCTCGGCGCGGCTCGGCGACGGCCACGGCATCGCCGCCCTCGCAGTTCTGGTCGATGCCGTCGCCGGGGATGTCATCGGCGCCGGGGTAGACGTCGGGGCGCGTGTCGTCGCAGTCGCCGCCGCCGAAGCGCGCGGAGAACCCGTCGCCGTCGTGATCGGTGAGCGCGCCGTGCGAGCGTCGTGCCGAAGCGCAGCCCGAGCGAGCCGTCGCCCACCGCCTTCCAGAGCGTCGACGACTCGGGGACGCGCGCGCCCAGCGCCAGCGCGAGGATGACGACGCGACCGCGGCCAGCTCGATCGCGGACCCGGCGCGGCGCGAACCGCCGCGCCAGCGCCGCGCCGCGCTTCGTGCGGTACCAGAACATGCCGTGCCCGACGCCGAGCACGGCGGCGAGCGCCAGCGCGACCAGCGGCCCGAGGTCGAGCACCCGCCAGTCGGCCCGCGACAGCGCGACGATCCCGGCGAGCACGCCGCCGCCCAGCAGCACCAGCAGCAGGAAGCCGGTCGCGCCCATCGCGCCCGGGCGCGGCAACCGCGCGCGCGATCGCGCGCGCCAGGTGCGGATAGAGCGGCGAGCGCGACGCTGCCGCGAGCGGCGACGCCAGCAAGACGATGCCCGCCGACGCGATCGTCGCCAGCTTCTGGCTCGCCATCTTGCCGATGAACAGCCGCTGGCCGGCGGCGGTGACGATCGCCACCACGACGACCGCGACCAGCGCCGCGACGATGCCGGCTCGCGATCTCACGGTCGCGCTCGTCGTCGTAGCGGATCACGGGCCAGCCGCCGGGGATGGCGTCGATGGACGCGCTGACGAGCAGCCGCTGATGACGACGCCCGTGACCAGGCCGCGAGACCGTAGAGCCCGAGCGCCAGCAGCAGCGAGCGACGCCGAAGGGCGGCGGGACCATCGGCGCGGGCCACGCGTGACCAGGACGTCGGTCAGACCAGCGCCCAGCAGACCCGGCGAACGTCGAGGCGGCGACGGGGCCCGTGGAGGTCTCGCATCCGCACGTGAACCGAACGCAGCTACCACGAGCGAACCGTCAAGACAACGCCAACCTCGGACCGCGAAGACCTGCGACGGCAGAGGCGTCTACGCCCGTGCAAAATTCCGCGCCGTTGCTGGTCGCACACCCGATTCTTAAGCTTGACGGCGCGACGCCGGGCGGGCTAAGTGCGTATGCCTTTGAGGTTTCGTCGGCCCCGTCGTCCCGTCGCGCTTTTGCTGCTTCGTGACTGCCGCCTCCTGCGGAGGCCGTCGCCCGCCCGTCGAGGTCGATTCGGCGGCGGCCGTCGCGGCGCCGCCGTCGCCCGCCGCCGGCGCCGCCCGCGCCAGCCGATCTCGAGGGCTACCGGACCGACATCGACCTCGCGACGAACCGGGTGCAGGCGATCATCGCACCGGGACGGGCGGCTGGTCACCGACGCCGCCACGCCTGACTTCCTCAAGTACGTCGACGGCGACTGGAAGACGTCGTGGATCCTGAACGCCAAGGACGGCGGCAAGCCGGCGGCGCTCGTCAACAACATCTCGTCCATTGTTCTTCCTGCCCCTCGACACCGACGGCGACGGCGCGGGCGGTTCGGCGCTCGCCGACGAGCTGCTGTCCTTCACCTGTCGCGCGCTCGCGCCCAAGCAGAGCGTCTCGATCTTCGTCAACGAGAAGCCCGTCGCGACCATCGAGGTCGGCACGGCGCCCAAGCGCTACGACGTCGACGTGCCGGCGGCCATGCTGCACGCCGGCGACAACCGCGTGCGGTTCACCTTCCGCAGCGGCGGCCGAGCCGGCGACGGCCGGCAAGCGCCGGCCGCGTTCACCAAGCTCGTCGCTCGGGCCGGCGGCCGCTGGGCGCCGCCCGCGTTCGAGCCGGCGCGGTCGCGGCGCGCGACGTCGAGCTCGGCGGGCGAGCGCAAGCGCGCGCTGTCGTGCGGCGGCAGCAGGGCTCGCGGCTGTCGTTCTACGTGCAGCTCCCCGAGACCGGCCGCCTGGCGATCGTCGTTCGGCGCGCCGGCGGCGCGGCGCCGACGTGCTCGTGCGCGTCGCCGTCGACGGCCAGCCGACGCGCACGATCTACACGAGGGCGCAGCCGGGCGCGGCTGGATCGACACCGCCGTCGACCTGGGCGCGGCGGCGGGGCAGGCGGCGCGCATCGATCTCGATCGCGCGCGGCGGCGACGTCGCGTGGGGCGAGCCGCGCATCGTCGTCAAGGCGCCGCCCCGGCCGGCGGCCGTCGCGAACAAGAAGCTTCGACCACATCTACGTCTGGATGGTCGACACGCTGCGCGCCGACAAGATGCACGTCTACAACCCGAAGACGCGCGTGCAGACGCCGAACTACGACGCCTTCGCGGCCGACGCGACGCGCTTCGAGTGGGCGCAGGTGCCGGGCACCTGGTCGCTGCCCTCGCACGCGTCGCTGCTGACCGGCGTCTACCCGACGCGTGCACAAGGCCGTCGCGCACGAGGCGCGCCTGTCCAAGGACGTGCCCTTCGTCGCCGAGGACATGAAGAAGGCCGGCTACGAGACGGCGCATGTTCTCGTCGAACGGCTACGTGTCGGCGCAAGTGGGGCTTCGAGCGCGGCTGGGACGTCAACCGCAACTTCATCCGCGAGAACCTGCCCAACGGCGCCGACTACATCTGGAAGATCGGCCAAGCCGTGGATGCTGGGCAACGGCCGCAAGCGGAGTTCGTCTACCTCGCCACCGTCGAGCCGCACGTGATCTACAACCCGCCCAAGCGGTTCCTCATCAAGTACTGGAACAAGCCCTACAGCGGGCCGATCAAGCCGGTGAAGACCGGCATGCAGCTCGGCGTCATCAAGGGCGGCAAGCTCAAGATCAACGACAACGACCGCGCCTACCTCGAGGCGCTGCACGACGGCGAGATCACCGAGAGCGACGCCGTCTTCGCGACGTTCATCGCCGATCTGAAGAAGCAGGCCTCTACGACACGTTCCGCGGTCGTCGTCGTCTCCGACCACGGCGACGAGTTCTGGGAGCACGGCAGCGTCGGCCACGGCCACTCCGTCTACCAGGAACTGGTCCACATCCCCCTCATCATCCGCGCGCCCGGCATCTTCCCCAAGGGCAAGGTCGTGAAGTCGGACGTCGAGGTCATGGACCTCTACGCCACGATGCTGGACCTGGCCGGGCATCAAGCCCGACCCCGCGACGCAGGGGACGTCGCTGGTTCCGCTCGCGATCGACGAGGTCGGCCGCAGCCCGCGCGCCGCGCTCACCATCGACGGCCAGGTCGCGCGCGGGCTCAAGGTGCATGCGCTACCGCCTGGTGCAGAACGCGTCGCAAAAGCCCGAGCTCTACGACGAGCTCGATGACCGCCGCGAGCAAAAGAACCTGGCCGCCGACCATCCGATCGCGCTGCGCCAGATGCGCAACGTCTTCTCGGTCCTCTACGGCTACGAGCAGAAGTGGAACAAGACGCGCTGGGGCACCGCCGCCAACGTGACGCCCGAGTTCTGCAAAGACATCGGGCTCTGAGCCTAGCTGGCGCCGACCCGCCCCTGCCTTAGGTTGGGTTGGGAAGCGCGGAGGGTTTGATGTGGCGGGGGAGAGGGCACGCGCGGGTCACCGCAAGGGCAGGGGTGTTCGTCGTCGCTGTCCTCACGAGCGGCGCGACCGGGGGTTGCCAGTTGCCGGCCGATGCACCGCTCGACGGAGCCCCGACGCCGGCGATCGATGCCGAAGGTCCACAGGACTCCGGAGCGACCACGCCACGGCCCTCCCCCGATGCGGGGGCGCCCGCGCCCGATGCCGTCGTGCCGCTGACTGTCGGGAGTTGCGGCGCGCTCCCGGCCGCGCCGCCCGAAGGTCTTTGCCGCGCGACGGCCGGAATGACCTGGTGCTGGGAGAACCCGATGCCGATGGGCGAGAGCATCAACGCGCTCGGAGGGACCAGCGCCGGCGACGTCTGGGCACTGACCGACACCATGGTGCTCCACGGTGTGGACGGGCGCTGGACCGACACCATGGACGGCATCTTCCTCGGCGGGGCCTTCTACACATCGGGCCCGGCCGACGTCTGGCTGGCGGCCGGCTTCCGCCCGTTCGCTTCGTCGCCCGCTTCGTCGCCGGCGCCGGCCGATGCGCTCGACGGCTACGCGCCGCCCTCGATCTGGCACTGGGACGGGCAGGCGTGGACCGTCGCGTACAGCTTCGACTTCGTGCCCGAAGCGCCCCTGCAGATGACGGGCATCTGGGGCAGCAGCCGCCGTGACATCTGGGCGACCGCCGACGGGACATACGGCGGCGCCCTGATTCACTACGACGGCACGTCCTGGAGTCAGGTCTCGACCGGCGCCCTGTCGGGCCAATCGTTCGAGACCATCTGGGGCCGCGGGCCCGACGATGTGTGGACGGTTGCGAGCTCACCGGCGGACCTCTATCACTTCGACGGGAAATCGTGGATCCCCAGCAGCCTGCAGCCCGACGACGCCTTCTTCGCGTCGCTGTCGGGCAACGGCGCGGCGGGTGTCTGGGTCGGTCAGCACAACGGCGTGGCTGCCTTCGACGGCGTCCGCTGGACCTCGTATCCGCTGGGGCCGCAGTCCGGCTGGCAGTTCATCACGCCAGTCGTTCTCGCTCCCGACGATGTCTGGGCTCTTGCCGCTCTCGCGCACTATCCGGACCCGAGATGCACCGCCGACCACTGGGACGGGACCCACTGGAGCGCGGCCTCAGTCCTGGCCAATCCCGGCACCAGCGATTGTTACCAGGCCGCGACCGGGTGGCCGCAGGGTGGCCTGCTGGCCGGCGGGCAGGGCGGCCGCCTCGACGTGCTCACCTGCGCGGGCCGCTTTCAATCGATGGTCGGCCGGACGACCAGCGCGGAGCTCGACGCGGTCTGGGGATCGGCCGACAACGACATCTGGGCCGTGGGAAAAAACGGGACGGTCTTGCACGACAGCGGCGCCGCGGGCTGGGCGCCCGTCGCGGTCCCGACCACCGCTGATCTGTCGGCGATCTGGGGCGCCGGCGCGACCGACGTCTGGGCGGTGGGCCAGGGTGGAACCGCCATTCACTGGAATGGAGTCCGCTGGACCGCGTCGTCGACCGGTGCGGCCACCGATCTGACAGCGATCTCGGGCAGCGGGCCCGACAATGTGTGGGCCGTCTCAGGTGGCTCGTCACCGTCTCAGGTGGTCCGCTATGACGGTACCTCCTGGTCCCTCGTGAGATCGGCGCCCGGGAATTCGTACGTCGACATCGCGGTCATCGCCGCCGACGACGTCTGGATCACCGGACCCTCGGGCTTCCTGCACTGGACGGGCGCCGCGTTCGAGCCGGTGCCCGCGCCCGGTCCGGGCGACGCGACTCCGTCGGGGATCAAGGCCTATGCGCGCGACGACATCTGGGCCGACTCTCCCATGCGCTGGGTCTTTCACTACGACGGCGCGACCTGGAGCGTGGTCACCGCGGGCGGCGAGACCCATCCCGGCCAGACCGCGGGCTACGGTCCCTTCATCTCGAAGATCTCCGGCGACCCCGCCGGCACGCCCTATTTCTTGATGTCGGGTGAGATTGGCCCCGACGGGAACATCGCGCGCCTCGATTCGTCGGGCGCCCTCGCGCCGCTGCCCAAGCTCTACACGGGCACCCAGTACAACGGGCTCTTCATCCTTGGACACGACGTCTGGCTGGTCGGCGACGGCGGCGCGATCGAGCGCGGCTACCTGCCCTGGGAGTAGGCTCCGGGTCGATTCACTGTTGCTGCGTTTGCTTCTGCGGCGCGCTGCGCTGGCCGGAGATGTTTTGCTGGACGGCGCCGCAAACGCGTGAGGTCTCGTCGACGACGTGGGTCAGAAGCTCGTGGATCGACGCCGGGATCGGCGCGCGCGCGTGCTCGCCCATCCACTCGTCGAGGCTGGCCAGGATCTCGATTGCGTTGGCGGCGTCGGTGCTCTCCGCGTCGGCCCAGATCGCGCGCATGACCTTGAGCGCCGACTGCACGCAGTAGCGCAGCGACCGCGGGAAGCGCGTCTCGAAGAACAGAAATGACACGACCTCGCTGCGCGACACGCGGCCGCGGTGCATGCGCATGAAGGCGTCGAACCCGGAGCAGCTGCGCAGCAGCGACAGCCAGAGGGCGGTGTGCACGATCTGGTGCTGCGCGCCGGCGCCCTCGAGCATGTGGTGGTGCATGTCGAGGATGCGCGCGGTCTGACCGATGCGTTCCAGCAGCACGCCCAGCCACAGGAAGTCCATCGGCGTGTCGTGCAGCATGGTGCTGCGCACCAGACCCAGGTTCAGCTGCGTCGAACGCCGCACGTGCTTGTAGACCTCGTCGCGGTCCTGCAGGTACTGCTGCGACGCCTCCTCGCTCGCGAACCAGAGATAGAGCTCGTTGGTGGCGTGCCAGATGTCCAGGCTCAGCACCTCGCGGATCGATCGCGCGCCCTCGCGCGCGGCGCGGATCGCGTTGCGAATCGAGACCGGGTTCTCGAGCGCCCAGGTCATGTAGCGCTGCACGACCTCGCCGTTGCCGGCCGCCTCGATGTCGAAGCGCGCGACGAAGTCGGGGTACTGGCCCGACACGATCATGACCGGGCGCCAGCACTCCAGCGACGGCAGCTCGGCGTCGAACGCCAGCGCGCGCGTCACCTGCAAGAGGCGCGACGTGCTCTCGGCGCGATCGAGGTACCGCCCGAACCAGAAGCAGTGATCGGCGACGCGCGAGATCATAGACCCTCCACCTGAACCCACGTGTCCTTCGAGCCGCCGCCCTGGCTCGAGTTCACGACGTACGATCCCGCGCGCAGCGCGACGCGCGTGAGCCCGCCCGGCAACACCCAGGTGCGTGACGCCGGGCTGCGCGCCGCGGTCTTCCCCGCCGTCGCGCCGCGCGCGCTGTCGTTGCTGCCGTGGCTGAGCACGAACGGCCGCAGGTCGACGCGCCGGGGCTCGACGCCGCGGCGCTCGGCGATCCAGGTCGGGCACGTCGACAGCTCGATGCGCGGCTGCGCGACGTAGCGGCGCGGGTCGGCGATGATCTGCTGCGCGGAACTGCTCGCGCTCGGCGGCGGTCGACTGCGGGCCCATGAGCATGCCGTAGCCGCCCGCCTCGTCGACCGCCTTCACCACCAGCTCGCCCGAGGTGCTCGAGCACGTACTGCCGGTCGGTGCGCTTGGCGCAGACGTAGGTCGGGATCTGCTGCAGGATCGGCTCCTCGTCGAGGAAGAAGCGGATCAGATCGGGCACGAACGCGTAGATCGCCTTGTCGTCGGCGACGCCGTTGCCGGGCGCGTTGGCGAGCGCGACCTTGCCGGCGGCGTAGGCGCGCATGAGGCCGGGCACGCCGAGCACGCTGTCGGGGCGGAAGAACTCGGGATCGAGGTAGGCGTCGTCGGTGCGGCGGTAGATCACGTCGACGCGCGCGCGGTCCGCGCGTGGTCTTGCACGAAGACCTGGTCGCCCTGGACGAAGAGGTCGGTCGCCTCGACCAGCTCGAGGCCCATCGATCGCGCGAGGAAGCTGTGCTCGAAGTAGGCCGAGTTGAACGGGCCCGGCGTGAGCACGACGATCGTCGCCTGCTCGGGATCGACCGGCGCCACGGAGCGCAGCGCCGCCGCGAGCTGGGTCGGGTACTCGTCGACGCGGCGGACGCCCGCGCGCTCCATCGCGTGCTGGAAGACGCGCTTCGTGACCACGCGGTTCTCGAGCACGTACGACACGCCCGACGGCGTGCGCAGGTTGTCCTCGAGCACGCGCATCTCGCCGGCCGGATCGCGGATGAGGTCGATGCCCGCGATGTGGATGCGCACGCCGCCCGGCGGTCGCAACCCGCGCAGCTTGGGGATGAAGTGCTTCGACTGCTGCACCAGCTCGGGCGGGATCACGCGCTCGGCGATGATGCGCTGCTCGCCGTAGACGTCGGCCAGGAACATCTCCAGCGCCTGCAGCCGCTGCACCAGGCCGCGCTCGATGCCGGCTCCACTCGCCGGCGGCGATCACGCGCGGCACCAGGCACATCGGCATGACCTTCTCGGTGCCGCGCTGGTCGGAGTAGACCGAGAACGTCACGCCCTGTTCGACCAGCGCCAGGTCGGCCAGCGACTGGCAGCGCGAGAACTCGTCGGCGGACAGCCCGTCGAGCAGCCGCGTCGCGGTGCGCGCGTGCGGCCGCGGCTCCCCATCGGCGTCGATCAGCTCGTCGTAGGTTCCATCGGGGGCGCGATAGCCGTCCAGGAGCAACGGCCGCTTCTCGTCGAGCAACACGGGGTTACTCTACGGCCAGCGATCCGAGGAGATCCATCGCCGAATTCATCGGTTACAAAAATTAAACCACCACGAAACGCGGCGTTTACCTCGCGCGTCGCGCGTGCTTCATTGCTCGTGACCAGGAGCGCTTCGTTCGCAAAACGTCGTCGGTTTGGACTATCGTGACGATCCCAGCTCGATGTCATCTTTTCCCTCGCGCGCCGCGTTCGCGGATCAACAGCTCCTGCTTCGCTATCCGACCTCGGCCGGCGCGTACGATGAGCTGGTCGATGCCAGCGGATCGATCCGACCGCACTGGCGCACGTTCGTCTCCTGTCTCGAGAACCTGGGTCCGGGCGAGCTGGCCGAGCGCTGGGAGCAGTCGCGCCAGCTGATTCACGACAACGGCATCAGCTTCAACGTGTACGGCGATCCGCTCGGCCTGGAGCGGCCGTGGCAGCTGTCGCCGATCCCGGTGCTCATCGCGCCCGATGAATTCGCGGGCGTCGCCGCCGGGCTGACCCAGCGCGCGCGCCTGCTCGATCGCCTGCTCGCCGATCTCTACGGCCCGAAGCGCGCGTTGATCGAAGGTTGGCTGCCGCCCGAGCTGGTGCTGGCGCACCCCGGGTTCCTGCGCGCGTGCGACGGGCTGACGCCGCCGCAGGGGCGCTTCCTTCACTTCTACGCGCGCCGATCTGGTGCGCCGTCCGTCGGGCGTGTTTCAGGTGCTCGACCGACCGCACGCAGGCGCCCGCGGGCGCCGGCTACGCGCTCGAGAACCGCATCGTCGATGTCGCGCGTGCTGCCCGACGTCTTTCGCGACTGCAACATCGCGCGTCTGGCGACGTTCTTTCGCACGATGCGCGAGACGTTGTCGTCGCTGGCGCCGCGCCGGGCACGACAACCCGCGCATCGTGCTGCTGAGCCCGGGGCCGTACAACGCGACCTACTTCGAGCAGGCGTTCCTGGCGCAGTACCTCGGCTACATGCTGGTCGACGGCGCCGACCTGACCGTGCGTGACAGCCGCGTCTATCTGAAGACGCTGGGCGGGCTGCACCCGGTCGACGTGATCCTGCGCCGGCTCAACGGCGACTTCTGCGATCCGCTCGAGCTGCGCGACGACTCGACGCTGGGCGTCCCCGGCCTGCTGCAGGCGGTGCGCGCGGGCCAGGTCGCCGTCGCCAACACCCTGGGCAGCGGCGTCCTGCAGACGGCGGCGATCGTGCCGTTTCTGCCGCGCATCTGTCGCGGGCTCCTCGACGAGGAGCTGAAGCTGCCGTCGGTCGAGACCTGGTGGTGCGGCGATCCGGTCGCGCGCGAGCACGTGCTGGCGAACCTCGGCGAGATGGTGCTGAAGCCGGCGTACCCGACCGGCGCATCGCACCCGATCTTCGGCGAGGCGCTGGGGCCGGCGGCGCGCGACGAGATCAAGGCGCGCGTGCGCGCGGCGCCGTCGCTGTGGGTCGCGCAGGCGCGTGTGCCGCTGTCGACGACGCCGGTCATCGACGGCGGCGAGCTGCAGTCGCGGCAGCTCGTGCTGCGCAGCTTCCTCGTCGCGCGCCAGGCCGGCGTCGGCGCGAACGCGCGTGTGGCCGGCGACTACGACGTGATGCCGGGCGCGCTCAGCCTGGTCGGCGCCAGCCCGACCGAGCGCGAGATCTCGATGCAGCGGGGCGCCGGCAGCAACGACACCTGGGTCGTGAGCGGCGGGCCGGTGAGCACGTTCAGCCTTTTGCCGCGCACCAGTCACCCGACGGTGCTCTCGCGCGGCGGCGGCGATCTGCCGAGCCGCGTGGCCGACAACCTGTTCTGGCTCGGCCGCTACTCGGCGCGCGCCGACGCCATCGCGCGGCTCGCGCGCACGGTGAGCGCGCGCCTGGCCGAGCAGCCCGACCTCGACCGCGCGCGCGAGGGCGAGCTCGGCCCGCTGGTGGCCGCGCTGCGCCAGCAGACGCACGCCGCAGCCGCGGGCGCGGTCGCGCCGACCGATCCCCAGTTCCTGCGCTCGATCGAGCGCGAGCTCCTCGACGCGGTCTTCGCGACCGATCACCCGGGCACGCTGCGCTCGGCGATCGAGGCGACCCACCGCGTGGGCCGCGTCGTGCGCGATCGCATCTCGACCGACACCTGGCGCATCCTGACGTCACTGCAGCAGGAGCTTGCCGAGATGGAGGCCGAGCGCTCGAGCGGCGGCAGCACGCTGGGCACGCTGGCCACCGGGCTCGATCGGGTGATCATGCGGCTGGCGGCGCTGGGCGGCGTGGTCATGGAGAGCATGACCCGCGGCCAGGCGTGGCGATTCCTCGACATGGGACGCCGGCTCGAGCGCGCGCTGAATCTGGTATTGACCTTGCGCGCGGCGCTCGACGCGCACGTCGGAGCGCGAGGCGCCGCTGCTGGAATCGGTGCTCGACGTCGCCGACAGCGGCATGACCTATCGCCGGCGCTATCTCGCGAGCCTGCACGTGGTGCCGGTGGTCGATCTGCTGGTGACCGACGATTCGAATCCGCGTTCCGTGATCTTCCAGCTCGAGTCGCTGGCCGAGCACCTGCCGCAGCTGCCCCAGCTGCCAGCGCTGACCGGGCTGACCTTGGGCGCGCGCAACGATGCGCGCGGCGGCGAGGGCACGCCCGAGGGGATCATCGCCGCGGCGGCTGCGCGCCTGCGCGGCGTCGACGTCGCGGCTCTGTGCGCCGTCGACGCGCACGGGCGGCGGCCGGCGCTGGCGTCGTTGCTCGACGCGATGGTACGCGACCTGCCGGCGCTGTCGGACGCGCTGAGCGGCCAGTACCTGAGCCACGCGACGGTGTCACGGCAGCTCTCCGACGGGGGCCCGTCGTGATCTACCGCGTGGTCCACGTCACCGAGTACGCGTACACCGACGCCGTGTCGACGTCGCATCACCTGCTGCACCTGGCGCCGCGCGACACCGAGCGGCAAGTGTGCCGGTACGAGCAGCTCCTGGTATCGCCCACGCCGTCGTTGCAGGCCGAGCGGCTCGACCACTTCGGCAACCGCACCACCTACTTCGAGGTGCAGGAGCCGCACCGCCAGCTCACCGTCGAGTCGCGGCGCGACGTCGAGCTCTTGCCGCTGCCGCCGCCGCCCGCGCGGGGCGGCCCCGAGTGGGAGACCGTGCGCGATCGCGTGCGCCAGCCGAACGACGCCACGCTGCTCGACGCGTGTGAGATGACGTATCCGTCGCCGTTCGTGCGCATCTCCGACGACGTCGTCGAGTTCGCGGCGCCGTCGTTTGCGCCGCGGCGTCCGCTGCTGGACGTCGTGGCCGATCTCACCCACCGCATCCACGAGGATCTGGCCTACGACCCCGAGGCGACCAACGTGTCGACGCCGGTGGACGAGGTGCTGCGCCTGCGCCGCGGCGTCTGCCAGGACTTCACGCATCTCGAGATCGCCTGCCTGCGCGCCATGGGGCTGCCGGCGCGCTACGTGAGCGGCTACCTGGTCACGCATCCCGTGCCCGGAAAGCCCAAGCTGGTCGGCGCCGACGCTTCGCACGCGTGGCTGGCGGTCTTCTGCCCTGGCGTCGGCTGGGTGCCGTCGGATCCGACCAACGACATGGTGCCCGACCAGCGGCACATCACCGTCGCCTGGGGTCGTGACTTCGGTGACGTGACGCCGATGCGCGGCGTGATCGTCGGCGGCAGCCGGCACGGCCTGCGCGTCTCGGTCGACGTATCGCCCGTCGGTCGTGACGACGACAGAGGCGACGACGGCGTTCAGCCCGCGAGCGGCGCCATCAGCGAGCGCGACGGCGTCGGCGGCACGAGCACCGGCGGCTCCGGCACCTCGGCCAGCGCCGAGCGCCAGTCGGAGTAACGGCCGCCCGCGCGCGTCGCCGCGGCGGCGGCCAGGCCGGCTGCGAAGCCACCCTGCGCCATCCGGTACTCGATGAAAGCCCACTTCGGTGAGGTCGGCCGGATGGTCACGCGCCCGCGCACGTGCGCGCGGAACCGTGCGAGCTTGGCTTCGACCACCTCGATCGGTTCGAACGGCGAGCCGTCGAGCGGCGTGTTCTTCTTCGCGACGAACGGCGCGATGCCGAACGCCAGCCGCGGCGCCACCGCCGCCAGCTCCAGGCTGAAGCGGCCGAGCTCGTCGATGTCGTCCATGGTCTCGCCCGGCAGGCCCAGCATCAGGTAGAGCTTGAGCTGCCGCAGATCGTGCGTGCGACAGAGCTCGGCGGCGCGCATCAGGTGGCGCTCCTTGGTCTTGCGATCGATCGCGGTGCGCAGGCGCTCCGACGCGCCGTCGGCGGCGGTGGTCAGCGTGCGGTAGCCGCCGCGCTTGAGCAGGCCCGACGATCTCGTCGGTCAGGCGATCGGCGCGCAGGCTGGAGATGCCGACCTCGCGCCCCGAATCGACCAGCGAGCGCAGGATCTCCGGCAGCCCCGGGTGGTCCGTGACGGCGGCACCGACCAGGCCGACGCGGCGGGCGTCGGCGGGGACCAGTCCGATCACGCGCGCCGGCTCGACGATGCGCATGCCGCCGTTGGTCGACCGGCGCATCACGCAGTAGGTGCAGCCACGGTGGCAGCCGCGCTCGGGCTCGATGAGGAACATCTCCGACAGCTCGGTCTCGGCGGTGCGGATCTGCGAGTACGCCGGTAGCTTGTCGTTGGCGGCCGCCGCGATCTTGGGCAGCTGCTCGCCGTGCAGCGACGGGACGTAGAAGCCCGGCAGCTTCGCCAGGTACGCGAGCAGCGACGCATGGTCGGGCTGGTCGCGGATCGCGTCGGCGAGCGTGGCGATGAGCTCGTCGGCCTCGCCCATGACGATCACGTCGGCGAACGGCCCGGCCGGCAGCGGGTTCGAGAAGGTGAGGGGCCCCCCGATCACGATCAGCGGCAGCCGGCGGCCGCGACGCGCGGCGCGCTCGCTGGCCAGCGCGGGGATGCCGGCCAGGTCCAGGCAGTCGACCAGGCCCGCCAGCTCCAGCTCGTAGGCGAGCGAGAACGCGACCACCGGGAAGTCGCCCACGGGGCGCCCTGATTCGTACGTCGCGAGACTCTCGCCATTCTGGCGCGCGGCGCGGACGTCGTCGGGCAGGAACGCGCGCTCGGCGCTGACGCCGTCGAGCGCGTGCAGCCCGCGGTAGATGGTCTGGAAGCCGAGCGACGACATGCCGACGAAGTACGGGCTCGGGTAGCAGAGCGCGAACGTCAGGTCGGCCTGCTTGTGCAGGGTGCCGATCTCGGCGGCGAGCCGGTTCTCCCGGATCCTCCAGAATTCGCTCATCGGGCGCGCCGCGGCGCCGGCTGTGCGGTCGAGCAGGGGGGGAAGCGGGTCGTCATCATCTGATCTGGGGGCGAAATATACGGGAGAATCGCGTCCGGCGCTGCCCCTGCGGTCGCTGTCTGACGCTCGGCGGGGCAGCGCGTGGTAACTAAGCGCATCGCATGCCACCCGCTGGTCCCAGCCTGGCCGGGCTCGTTGCGTCGATTCGCCGGAACTGCCGCTCCGGTCTGTGGTCGCAGGGGGTGAGCCTGGCGCGCGCAGGCGGCGTCGCTGTCGAGTCGCGCAGCCCCGAGGAGATCGTGCTGCGCGTGCGCTCGCCGGGGCGCGTCGTCGCGCCCACGGTCGTGCTCTACCCGACGGAGACGGAGTGGGAGTGCGACTGCCCGTCGCGCGTGAGCCCGTGCGAGCACGTCGCGGCCGCGGCGATCGCGCTCGCGGCGCCGGCGGGCGAAGCGGGGGAGCCGAGCGAGGCGCCGGGCGGCGATGACGGGGCGGGCGGCGCACCCGAGGCCCCGCCAGTGGCCGTGGCCACGCCGGCGCTGGCGCCGGCGAACGCCTATGCGCGCGTCGGCTACCGCTTCACCCGCGCGCCCGACGGTTTGAAGCTCGCGCGCGTGCTTGCCGGTGCCCAAGGTGGCGACGACGGCGACGCTGGCGAATCACCGCTCGAGGGATCGCTCGCCACGCTGGTCGCGGATCCGGCGCGCGCGGCGCGCGTGCAGATCGAGGAGCGCGACCTGCAAGCCGACCGCCTGCTGGGCACCAGCAACTCACGGGCCGTGCTGTCTCCGGGCAAGCTCGACGGGCTCATGCAGATCCTGGCCGGCGCGCCCGGGCTGACGCTCGACGGGCGGCCGGTCGTGATGTCCGACGAGGAGCTGTTGCCGCAGGCGACGCTCACCGACGCCGCCGGCGCGGGCGGCGCCGCCGAGGTGCGGCTCACGATCAGCGCCGACCCGCGCGTGCGCGCCGTCGTGAGCCCGGGCGTGGCGCTGGGCGAGGAAGACGGGCGCACGTCGCTCTATCGCCTGGGCGAGACCGAGCTCGCCGGCGGTCCGTGGCTGCGTGGATTGCCGCGGCGCGAGGTGTTCCCGGCGGCGCGCGCTCGGCGAGCTCGTCACCCGGCGGCTGCCGGATCTCGCGCGCCGCACGATCCTCGACGTGCGCAGCCGGCGGCTGCCGCCGGTCGTGCGCGATCTCGCGCCGCGCGTGGTGCTGCGTCTGGATCAGATCGCCGGCGGCCTCAGCGTGTTGCCGGCGCTGGTCTACGGGTCGCCGCCGGTGGCGCGCATCGACGGCGAGCGGCTGGTCCACCTGGGCGGTCCCGTGCCGGTGCGCGACGCGCCGTCGGAGCAGCGCGCGCTCGAGCGCCTGCGCAGCGAGCTCGGCCTGCTGCCCGGGCGCCGCACGAGCTACACCGGCGCCGACGCGCCCCGCTTCGTCGACAAGCTGAAACGCTGGCGCGGCGATCTTTCGGGCGATGCGGCCGGCATCGTCAAGCCGCAGGTGACCCTGCAGCCGCGCCTGTCGGTGGTCGCCGGCGTGGGCGGCGACGCCGAGGCGGTGCGCTTCGAGCTGACGTTCGCGGCGAGCGGCGCCGGCGGCGGAAGCAACGGGGCGAAGACCGGCGCCGCGGTCGACGCGGCAGCCGTCGTGCGCGCCTGGCAGGAAGGGCTGGGGATCGTCCCGCTCTCCGACGGTGGCTGGGCGTCGCTGCCGGCCGGCTGGCTGCAGAAGCACGGCCAGCGCGTCGCCGATCTGCTGGCCGCGCGCGAGGTCGACGGCCGCCTGGCCCGCCATGCGCTGCCGGCGCTGGCGGTGCTGTGCGCCGAGCTGGAGCATCCGCCGCCGCCCGGGCTCGGATCGCCTGGCGCCGCTCATCGACGGCTTCGAGCGCTTGCCCGAGGCGCCGCTGCCGCCCGACCTGACCGCGACGCTGCGGCCGTACCAGCGGCAGGGGGTGAGCTGGCTCGCGTTCCTGCGCAGCGCGGGGCTCGGCGGCATCCTCGCCGACGACATGGGGCTCGGCAAGACGCTGCAGGCGATGTGCGCGTTCGGGGTCGGGCCGGCCGGGCGCACGCTGGTGGTCTGTCCGACGAGCGTCATCTTCAACTGGGCCGCCGAGCTCGCGCGCTTTCGCCCCGACTTGCGCGTCTGCGTCTACCACGGCGCCTCGCGCGCGCTCGATCGCCGCGGCCGACGTGACGCTGACCAGCTACGCCCTCCTGCGCCTCGACGCCGCGGCGCTGTCGGCGGTGAAGTGGCAGGCGGCGGTGCTCGACGAGGCGCAGGCGATCAAGAACCCCGACAGCCAGACGGCGCGCGCCGCATACGCGCTGCCGGCCTCGTTTCGCCTGGCGCTCACCGGCACGCCCGTCGAGAACCGGCTCGACGAGCTGTGGAGCCTGATGCACTTCGCGAACCGCGGCCTGCTCGGCGGCCGGTCCGAATTCGCCGAGCGCCACGCGCGGCCGATCGCCGAAGGGCAGGCTGGCGCCGCGGCGGCGCTGCGCCAGCGCGTGAAGCCGTTTCTGCTGCGACGGCTCAAGCAAGACGTCGCGCCCGAGCTGCCGCCGCGCACCGACGCCGTGCTGCGCGTCGAGCTCGGCGACGGCGAGCGCGCGGTCTACGACGCGGTCCGCGCGGCGACGCAGAAGGATCTGCTGGCGCTGCTCGACGAGGGCAAGGGCGTGATGCAGGCGCTCGAGGCGCTGCTGCGCCTGCGCCAGGCGGCCTGTCATCCGTCGCTGGTGCCGGGGCAGAAGGCGGAGACGTCGTCGAAGGTCGAGGCGCTGGTCGAGGCGCTCGAGACCGCGGCGGCCGACGGGCACAAGGCGCTGGTGTTCTCGCAGTGGACCAGCCTGCTCGACCTGATCGAGCCGGCGCTGGCGCGCGCCGAGCTGGCGTTCGCGCGGCTCGACGGAAGCACGCGCGATCGCGGCGCGGTGGTGACGCGTTTCCAGGCGGAAGGCGGGCCGCCGGTGATGCTGGTCTCGCTGAAGGCGGGCGGCAGCGGGCTGAACCTGACCGCCGCGGATCACGTCTTCCTGTGCGATCCCTGGTGGAACCCGGCCGTGGAAGCGCAGGCCGCGGATCGGACCCACCGCATCGGGCAGGAACGCCCGGTCTTCGTCTACCGCCTGGTCGCGACGAACACGGTCGAGGAGCGGATCCTCGCGCTGCAGGACAGCAAGCGCGCCTTGATGGATGCGGCGCTGGGCGACGGTGCGGCCGCGGCCGGGCTCACCAAGCAGGACTTGATGGCGCTGCTGGCGTAAAAAAAGATCGAAAGGCTGTCGATCCGCCGCATGGCAGATCGACTCACTGGCGGAAGTTGCTTTTCAACCACTCAGAGAGGAGAGACGCCATGCAGTACATGCTGCTCATCTACGGAAACGAAGCCGCCATGAAGTCCGCGACGCCGGCCGATCGCGATGCGATGTTCCGGGCCTACGCCGAGTACACCCAGAGCATCATCAAGACCGGCAACATGAAGGCGGGCGATGCGCTTCAGCCGACCGCGACCGCGACCACGGTGCGCGTGCGCGACGGCAAGACGCTGACCACCGACGGCCCCTTCGCCGAGACGCGTGAGCAGCTCGGCGGTTACTACCTGGTCGAGGCGAAGGACCTCGACGAGGCGACCAAGCTGGCGGCGCGCATCCCCGGCGCGCAGGTCGGCGGCATCGAGGTGCGCCCGGTGATGCAGCTGCCGCCGGATTATCCGCGTCCGGGGCGCTAGGGACCCTGATCGGAGCGCGGATCGCGGGTCGCCCGCACCGCCCACTCTTCTCCCTCTCCCGTCCGCGGGAGAGGGTCGGTGAGAGGGCAAACCTTGCGAGACGCGAAGCGCCGCGGGCCGTTGGCTATGATTGCAGTCGCCATGCAACCCGAGGTCGAAACTGTCGAGCGCGTCTTCCGCGAGCAGCGGCGGCGGATCCTCGCGACGCTGATCCGGCTCCTCGGCGACATCGATCTCGCCGAGGAGTCGCTGGCGGCGGCGTTCGAAGCCGCGCTGGCGCAGTGGCCCGCCGGCGGCGGCATTCCTGACAACCCACGCGCCTGGTTGATTCGAACGGCGCGCAACAAAGCAATCGACCAGCGGCGACAGGCCACGCTGCATGAAGCGAAGCACGCCGAGCTCGCTGCCGAGGGCGACGCGGCGGAGGCTGCCCCCGGCATCTTCTATGGCGACGAGCGCACGGTGGAAGACGACCAGCTGCGCCTGATCTTCACCTGCTGTCACCCGGCGCTGGCGATCGAAGCGCAGGTGGCGCTGACCTTGCGTACGCTCGGCGGTCTCGAGACCGAGGAGATCGCGCGCGCGTTCCTGGTGCCGCCGGCGACGATGGCGCAACGACTGGTGCGCGCCAAGGGCAAGATCCGCGACGCCGGCATCCCGTATCGCGTGCCCGATCCCGACGAGCTGCCGGCGAGGCTGGATGCGGTGCTCGCCGTGGTCTACCTGATCTTCAACGAGGGCTACGCCGCCAGCTCGGGCGCGGCGCTGGTGCGTGCCGATCTCTGCGCCGAGGCGATCCGCCTCGGCCGCCTGCTGGTCGCGCTGATGCCGGCGCGTCCCGAGTCGCGCGCGCTGCTGGCGCTGATGCTGCTGACCGACGCGCGGCGCGACGCGCGCGTCGGCTCCGACGGCGAGGTGGTGTTGCTCGAGGACCAGGATCGATCGCGCTGGAACGCCGGCGCGATCCGCGAAGGCCTGGCGCTGGTCGAAGAGGTGCTGCGCGCCAATCCCTTCGGCGCATACACGCTGCAGGCGGCGATCGCCGGCGTGCATGCGCGCGCCGCGCGCGCGGCCGACACCGACTGGCGCGAGATCGCCGGCCTCTATGCGTTGCTCGACGCGCGCCACCCGTCGCCGGTCGTGGCCCTGAACCACGCCGCCGCAGTGGCGATGGCCGACGGCCCGGCGGAGGGCCTCCGCCGCCTCGACGCGCTCGCCGCCGGCGGCGCGCTCGCCGGCTATCACCTGTTGCCGGCGGCACGCGCCGATCTGCTGCGCCGCCTGGGACGCGTCGACGAAGCGGCCGCCGCCTATCGCGAGGCGCTGGCGCTGGTCGGCAACGACGCCGAGGGTCGCTTCCTGCGCCGGCGGCTCGCCGAGCTCGGTGCAAGCAGCGGGGCGAGTCAAACGCGTCGGGCGTAGGCGGCTCCGCCGCCGAAGCCCATCGCGGGGTCCGAGCTAGACGAACTGAATCTGCCGCATCTTCCCGAGCGCGTGGATGATGTCGAGGTGCACGTCGAACACCGTCTGGTTCGACTGGATGCGCGTCAGCATCGGACCGGGGTAGGCGGTGATGCACGACTCGGTGTCGCGGCGATAGACCTCGAGCCGGTGCTTGATGACCGCGTCGCTGGCGTCGTCGGCGCGGCCCTGCGCCATGGCGCGCCGGCGCAAGCGTTCGATGACCACCGCCTCGTCGTAGATCGAGAGCTTGAAGATCTTGATGACCTGCACGATGCGATTCAAGAGCTCGACCTGCTTGAAGTTGCGCGGGATGCCGTCGACGATCACGAAGTCGGTCGTCGGCATCTTCTTCGCGTCCAGGTGGTGGGCGAACAGCTCCATCACCAGCTCGTCGGGGACGAGGTTGCCCTGGCGGAGCTGGTCCTGCACCGCCGCGTAGAGCGGGTGCCCTGGCGTGAGCCCGCGCAGGATGTCGCCCATGGCGACGTGATGGAAGCCAGGCAGCGCGCTCAGGATCTTTCCCTGCGTTCCTTTACCGCTGCCGGGATAGCCAAAAAGCAGGATCGCTCGGTTCATCGTCCCTTCCCATATCCTGGTTGGCTCCGGCCGTCGAGTCCATCCCGCCAATCTGACCGAGGCGAAAAATTGACCGTCCTGGCCCGCGTCGCACAATGCGCGACAGGCGGAGCCATGCGATCGTTTTCCAGCGTTTCGGAGGAATCAGGCGGCGCCGCGAGCGGACCGGCGCCGGACCTTTTCGTCACCGAGACCATGGCGGAGCTCTCGGCGCGCCAGGGCCGCACCGCCGACGCGATCGCGATCTACCGCCGCCTGCTGGGTGGGGCCGGCGCCGGCGCCGGTGATCGCCGCGAGCGGTGGGAGCGCCGCCTGGCCGCGCTCGAAAGCGGCGCGATCACCGGGGTGATCACCGGCGCGCCCGCGCGGGTCGCCAGCGTCGATGTCCGACCACCGCAGCCGGCGTCACCACCGCCGTTGCTCTCGCAATCGCCATCGCCGCGTCAACCAGCCGCGGAGGAATCGCCCGCGCCCGCGCTCCACCCGCCCTTGCTGGTCGAGCACCCGGTCCGCTCTGGCCAGATCGTCTATGCCCAGGGGCGCGACCTCGTGGTCCTGGCGCCCGTGAACCCGGGCGCGCAGCTGATGGCCGACGGCCACATTCACGTCTACGGGCCGCTGCGCGGGCGCGCGGTGGCCGGCGTGCGCGGCTGGCCGCAGGCCCAGGTCTTCTGCCAGCGCCTGGAAGCCGAGCTGGTCGGGGTCGACGCAGCCTACCTGGCGGCTGACGACCTGCCCGCCGATTTACACGGAAAACCGGCTCGCATCTGGCTGGATCAGGGCGTTTGCCGCGCGGCTCGGCTGCCCGGGTCCTGACCCGACCCGGGCCGGCGGGTGGGCCGGGTCGTAGCCAATCGCGTCGGGGACGCTTTTTCTTGAGCAGCGGCCCCGCCGTCAGGGACACTAGATGCCGTGGATAGGGTGTTGCGCATCGTTCCCAACCCGCCGGAGGGTGCCGGCGGGGCCGAATCGGGGGACGACGTGCGGCTCGTTGCCAGCCTGCGGACCGGGGCGCCGCGCGCGACCACCGATCTCGTCGAGCGCTACGGCAATCACGTGCGGCGCGTGCTCTTTCGCGTGCTCGGGGGTGAGGACGGCGAGTCGGGCGATCTGTTTCAAGAGGTGGTCACCCACGCCTGGGAGCGGATCGACCAGCTCGCCGATCCGCGCGCGCTCAAGGCCTGGTTGACCCAGATCGCGGTCTTCACGGCGCGCAAGGCGATCCGCCGTCGCCGCCGCAAGCGCTGGCTGACATTCTTCGCCGACGTGCCCGAGCCGGCGGCCGGCGCGCCCTGGGCCGGTCCCGAGCTGCAGGAAGCCGCCCGCTGCGTCTACCGCATCCTCGAGCGCATTCCGGTCGACGAACGCATCCCGTTCTCGCTGCGCATGCTCGAGGATCTGGATCTCGAGTCGACGGCGCGCGCCTGCGGGATGTCGCTGGCGACGGTGCGCCGGCGGCTGGTGCGCGCCGAACGACGCTTCTTCAAGCTCGCGCGGCAATACGAGGCGCTCGCGCCCTGGCTGGAAAGCCGAGGTGAAGGATGAACGCGTGGACGGAGCTGGGCTCCGCCCAGCAGAGTCCGTCGCGGGAGGGTTTGGGAACCCTCCGAGGGTTCCCATCATCATGAAGACCCCACCGCCTCACCTGCGCGCGGACCGCCTGTGGCGCCAGCTGGCGCAGGCCCAGGACGCGGCGCTGCAGCGCGAGCCTCTGCCGGCGCCGCGCGTCCCCGGTCGCGCGCGCCTGCGCAAACGGCCGATCGGCATCGCGCTGGTGGCGCTGAGCGCGGCCGCGGCGTTGCTGACGTTGCTGGTCCACCGCGCGCCGCTGCGCGTGCGCGTGGGCGCGAGCGGCCCGCCGGGCGAGGTCGACCGCCTGCTGGTCGCGGACGCGCGCAGCGATCTCCCGCTGCAGTTCTCCGACGGCTCCAGCTTGACGTTCCGGTCGGGGTCGAGCGGGCGGATGAAGCGCCTGGGTGGCGACGGCGCCGAGGTCTTCCTGGAGCAGGGGCGGCTCGAGGCGCGCGTGGTTCACGCGCCGTCGACGCTCTGGCTGGTGCACGCCGGGCCGTACCGCGTGCGCGTCACCGGCACGCGGTTCGCCGTGGTCTGGGCGTCGGCGCGGCTGGACGTGTCGTTGTTCGAGGGGTCGGTGGTGATTGACGGCGCGGTGCTGGGCGCGGGCGTTCCGCTGCGCGCGGGGCAGCGGCTGTCGGTCGATCGCGGGGTCGTGCGTACCGATCCGCTCGGCGCCGACGAGGCGAGCGGCGCGACCAGCGCCGCGCTGGCCGCACCGCCCGCGCCATCCGCCGTGCCGGTTCGCGCGGCAGGGGTGGCACCCGAGGGACCGCCCGCCGCCGGCGCGTCCGCGGGGAGCACCGCCGCCGCGCGCTCTGCCGACTCGCCGCTCCTCGCGCCCGAGAGCGAGCCGGCGCCGGCCCGCACGCGCGTGACCGCGGACGGCGACTGGCTGGCGCTCGCGAAGCACGGCGCGTACGCCGAGGCGTTCTCGGCGGCGAAGCGCGCGGGATGGTCGCACCTCTGCCACCGGCTCGACGCGCACCGCCTGCTGACACTGGGAGACGTGGCGCGCTACGCCGGCGCGCGCGGGCGCGCGCGTGAGGCGTTCGAGGCGCTGGTCAAGCGCTTTCCGCGCGATCCGCTGGCCGCCGACGCCGAGTTCAGCCTGGGCCGGCTCGCATTCGAATCGGAAGAGGCCGATCGCGCCGCGCGCTGGTTTCGCCGGTACGTCGACGATTGGCCGCACGGACCGCTCGCGGATCAGGCGGTCGGGCGCCTGGTCGAGTGCGCGATCCACATGCACGACGCCGAAGCGGCGCGGGGCGCGGCGCGTGCCTACCTGGCGCGCGCGCCGCGTGGCCCGCACGCCCAGCTCGCTCGCCAGATCCTGCGCGACGGGGTGGGGCCGACCGCCAGCGTGTCGCCGTGACTCGCGCTCGGGCGCCGCGCTGCCACCGGCGCCGTAGCCCGAGCCGCCGTCTGGTGTGGCAGCGGCGGGTGCGGGCGACGGCGGTCTGGCTCTCGATCCTCGCGATCGGCGTCGCCGGCGTCGGCATCGGCTCGGTGGCGCGCGCGGCGCCGCAGCCGATCGGCGTGATCGCGCCGGTGGGATCGCGGCTGGCCAGTGAGCTCAAACGCGAGCTCAGCGCCGCCAGCCTGGCGTCGGTGGCGATGGTGGCCAGCGATCGCGACTGGCCGCCAGAGATGATCGATCTGGTCTCGATCCCCTATCTCCAGGGCGTCGTCGTCGGATCCAACGACGGGCGCATGATCGGTCTTCTCGCGCGCGGTAACCACCGGCCGCGTCGAGGTCCGCCTGGAGCTGAGCTTCGATCCGAACGATCGTCCGGCGCGCCGCCGGGCCTGCCTGGCGGTCGTCGAGGGACTGCGCGCGCTCAGCGAGACCGGCCCGTCGCCGGCGTCGCAATCAACGCTCGGGCGTTCCTCGGACGGCGCCGTCGTGCCTGCTTCGGAGGCGCGGTCCGGCGCCGGGGCCGATCGCGCTGGTCTCACCGCCCGCGGCGACCGCCGCGCGCGTGCAGCCGCCCGTGCCCACGCCTGCGCTGCCCGGCCTGTCGGCGGTACCGCCGCGCGAGCCCTGGGTCCTCGGCGTGGCGACCATGCTCGATCTCGATCGCGCGCTCGGCGCGCCGATGGGACACCTGGAATTCATGTGGTTCATCCCGGTGAGCGCGCGGGTCGCGGTGCGCGCGCAGGCGATGTGGCCGTTCATGGGGACGCGCGCTGGGGCCGAACGCGACCGACGTGCGCATCTGGACGTTCGGCGCCGCCGTCGGCATGCAGTACGCGTTTGCGCCGGCGTCGGCGCGCTGGCGTCCGTTCGCGGGCCTGGCGGGCGGCAGCCAGGTGCTGCTCACCGACACCTCGGGCACCGTCGCCGAGGCCGACAAGCCGCACGCGCCGTTCGTCCCCAGCGCCAACCTGCGCGCGCACGCCGGCGTGCGGGTGACGATCGTACCGCGCGTGCAGCTGCTCGCGGAGATCGAGGCGACTCGCGACTGGCTGCTGCATTCGTCGCGCGAGCCCGACTACCAGCAACAGCGTCGCCAACACGCTGTCGTTCCACACGTCGCTGGGCGCGCTCTTCGAGTACTGAAGCGCGCGCGGCGCGCGCGAATTCTGCGAATCCTGAGCAAATCGCGCGCGCACTGCGACACTAGATGAGCGACTCGAAAGGAGTCGCACATGACCATTTCTCCGACGGGACGGTCGCCGGCGGCGCCGTTCATCCCGGTTCCGCCGCCACGCCGGCGGCGCGTGCTCACTTCATCGGCGCGGGCGCTGGCGCCGCCGCCGCGGTCTTCGGCATGTCGTGCGGGTACCACTTGACCACGTAATAGGTCGCGCGCGTCGTGCCGGCATTCCGGATGCCGTGCAGCTCGTTCGAGGCGCAGAAGATCATGCCGCCGGCTTCGGCGCGCGTCGGCTGGCCGTTGAGCATGACCTCGAGCGTCCCTTCCTTCACGATCATCAATTCTTCCTCGGGGTGGCGGTGCGCGGGGTGGGGCGCCTCGCCCGGGTTCAGCGTGGTGATGTGCGAGGCGAAGCGTTCCAGCGTCGCGGTCGGCGCGTCGAAGACCTCGCGCCGCTCGCCGGTCTTGGTCGGCTCGGCTTTGATGCGCACCGAATCGTAGACGTGCGAACGCATGATGGTCTTTGACGGCGCATCGGCGGCGACGGCGACAGCGGCCGCTCCCGCTCCCGCGGCGAGCGTCGCGACCAGCAGATATCGGTAGTTCGGCATGGGCTCATTTGCCGCCGGCGCGCGCAGCGAGTCAAGCGCGCCGCCGTGCCCGTCGGCGGCTGTCGGGGCGCTCGGCATCGCAGGCGATCGCGCGGCGCTACTTCATGCGACGCGAATCGCGCCCGCGTCCGGTGCCCGGCCGGATGCGGGTCGGGTCGCGCGGCGGCTTGGCGCTGCCTTCCAGCGCCTGCCGCAAGTGCCGGATGGTCTCGGCGCCGGGACCGGGCGCCACGTGGCGTAGCGCGAGGATCGTGCTCGAGAGCGCGGCGCGCACATCGGGCTGGCGCGCGCGCGTGCATTCAGCCTCGAGCCATGACGCGCCCACGTCGCCGGCGCGCACGGCGATGACCGCGGCGCCGCAGGCCGCGGGCAGCGCCAGCAGCAGGCGCCGGCGCGCGTCCGAGCGCTCGGCCGAGCGGGGCGCGTCGGCGGCCTCGTCGACCACCGACGTCAGGTAGTCGAGGAACGGTTGCGGCGAGCCGATCGCCGCCACGACGCGCCGGTCGGCCAGGACTTCGAGCGCAACCGCGGCCGCGCCGTAGCGGAGCTCGCGGTCTTCGTACTGCAGCCAATCGGTCGCGGCCGACAGCAGCTCGGCGGCGCCGCCGGGGCGCAGCGCGTGCGCCAGCAGCGCCTCGCGCGTCCCCACGCGCACGGGCCCACGCTCGTCGGCGGCCAGCTCGCCGAGCGTGTGCCAGCCATCGCGCTGGTCGCGGCCGGCGGCGATGCGCGCCGCCCAGCCGTAGGCGGCGGCGATGGGCATGAAGACGTCGGGTGTGTCGGGCGCGGCGTCGTTGGCGGCGAAGCGCGCGAGCAGGCGCGGCGCGCCCGGCGCCGCGACCAGCTCCGTGGCCAGCGCCGCCGCGAGACGGAGGTTGGGGCGCGGCTCGGCTCCGAGGCCGTAGCGGCAGAGCCAGGTCTCGAGATCCGCCGGCTTGCCGGCGAGCGCCGCCGCGAGCGCGCGGCGCAGGGGTTCGCTCTTGAGCCCGTCGGCGGGAGGCGGAGTGGGGGAGGTGGCCAAGGCGGCGCATCCTGCCACGACGGCGGCCCTGTCGTGAGAATATGCGTCCGTGGACAACCTTCGCATCGCGCCGCCCCGGTGGATCGATCGCATCCGCGCCGCGTCCTGGCGTGACCTGGCGCTGGTCAGCGTGCCGGGCATCATCGTGCTGGCGCTGACGGCGTGGGTGGCGCTGAAGTCGTTGCGCTTCGCGCCGCCCGGCAAGATCCGCTTCATCAGCGGCCCCGACGGCAGCAGCTACCGCACGCAGGCCGATCGCTACAAGAAGATCATCGAGGCGTACGGCGTCAAGGTCGAGGTCATCCCCTCGCGCGGTGCGCTGGAGAATCTGCAGAAGCTGGCCGATCCTCGCAACAAGATCGACGTCGGGTTCGTACAGGGTGGCCTGTCCGACGGGATCAAGACCGGTGGCCTCGTGTCGCTGGGCAGCGTCTTCGCGCAGCCGCTCATGATCTACGCGCACAGCGACGGGCCGCTGGAGACGCTGGCGCCGCTGACTGGCCGCCGCCTGGCGGTCGGCCCCGAGGGCAGCGGCACGCGCGTGCTGGCGCTGAAGCTGCTCAAGGCCAACGACATCGAGGGCCCGCCGACGGAGCTGCTCGCCATGGGTGGCGACGACGCGGCCAAGGCGCTGCTCGCCGGATCGATCGACGCCGCGTTCTTGATGGGGGACTCGGCGACGCTCGAGGTCATGCACAGCCTGCGGGGCGTGCCGGGGATCGAGCTCGCGACCTTCCGGCAGGCGGACGCTTATTTACGCAAGTTCCGCTTTCTCTCGAAGCTGACGCTGCCCGAGGGCGCGATGGATCTGGCCAAGAACTACCCGCAACGCACGCTGCAGCTGGTCGGACCCACCGTCGAGCTGGTGGCGAAGCAGGATCTGCACCCGGCGCTGTCGGATCTGCTCATCAGCGCGGCGCGCGAGGTGCATGGCGGCGCCGGCATGTTCCGCAACGCCGGCGAGTACCCGGCGCCGCTGGCGCGCGACTTCCGCATCAGCGCCGACGCCGAGCGCTACTACAAGTCAGGCGAGCAGTTCCTCTACAAGCGGTTGCCGTTCTGGCTCGCGAGCCTGATCGATCGCCTGATGGTGCTGATCCTGCCGCTGCTCGTCGTGCTGCTGCCGGCGAGCCGCATCGTGCCCTGGCTCTATCGCTGGCGCGTGCGCTCGCGCATCTATCGCTGGTACGGGCTGCTCATGGCGATCGAGCACGACTTCATGCGGCCGCGATCCGAGGTCGACGGCGCGGCGGCGATGAAGCGCGTCGACGACATCGCGCTGGCGGTCAACGAGATGCGCACGCCGCCGTCGTTCGGCGATCAGCTCTACGTGCTGCGCGACCACATCGCGGGCGTGCGCCGGCGGCTCGAGGTCACGCTCGCCGGCCGGCATTGAGCGGCGCGCTCACTCGCAGACGAAGCGGACGAACGTCCCTCGCTGGCCTTCGGCGCTCTCCACCAGCTGGAGGATCTCGCCGACGTGCTCCTTGACGCGCGACGGGAAGCACGCGCGTCAATTCTCGGCGTTCGCCTCGGGCTTGGACGGCGCCGGCGTCGCGCCGCCGCTCGACGATGCCGTGGTGGGCGCGGACGTCGCCTTGTCGGCCTCGGTGCAGGCCGAGACCCAGTGACCCTTTTCCGTGGCCTTGGCGTCGATCTTCCCGGCCGAGAAGTGAACCTGCATCTCGAACGAGTCCTGGCCCTTCGTGGTCACGGTCGACTCGCTCTTCACGACGTCGTACTGGTCGACGAGGCACTCGCCCACGATCTCGAACTTGCTGCTCGACACCTTGGTCGATTGAAAGAGGCAGCTATCCTTGTCGGCCCTGCCGCGGCCCCAGTAACCCTGGAACAGTATGGCCGGGTCGTCGCAGCGCTTCATGGTGGACTTCCACTTCTTGGCCTTGCCCTTCTTGTGCTTCAGCGTTCCTTCGATCGACCACACGCCTTGCTTCACCGCCGGCCACTCGTGGACCTGATCGGTCTCGTCCGGCGTGATGGGGCCAGTGGGGGGAACGCCCGGGCCCGCAGAAAGCAGAAGTGACACCAACGAGACGCCGATAAGTGTGTGCATGTCGCAACCTCTCTCCCATGTAAGAGGCACAATCCCTGTGCTCTCCGTCAAGAAAAATCCTTGATGGTTTTGGTTTGCGCAGCAGCGCGGCGTTGCTACGCATCGAGATCCGTCTCGATTTCCAGAAGCGCTAGCTTAACCCTTCCGCGCCGTTGCTGCGATGCGGATTTCCGGTGCATCCGGAGATGCATCTGCGACCGGTAGAGCGCGCGCGTAGATGCCGTCCCGGGCGAGCAGCTCGTCGTGGCTTCCCTCCTCGGCGATCCGCCCCTGGTGAACCGTGATGATGCGCGTCGCGCGCCGGATCGTCGACAGCCGGTGCGCGATCACGATCGACGTGCGCCCGCGCATCAGCTCTTCCGTGCCGCGCTCGATGAGGCGCTCGGTCTCGGGATCGACGCTGGCGGTCGCCTCGTCGAGGATCAGGATCTCGGGATCGCGGCAGAGGGCGCGCGCGAACGAGATCAGCTGGCGCTCGCCGGCCGAGAAGTTCGCGCCGCGCTCGATCACGGGCGCGTCGAGCCCCTCGGGCCGCCGCGCGATCACCCGGTCGGCGCCCACGCGTCGCGCCGCCTCGAGGATCGCCTCGCGCGACAGGTCAGGATCGTCGAGGCCGATGTTGTCGCCGAGCGTGCCCGCGAAGAGGAAGACGTCCTGGCTGACGACGACGATGCGCCGGCGCAGCGCGCGCCGATCCAGATCGCGCACGTCGACGCCGCCGAGCCGGATCGCGCCCGACCAGGGCTCGTAGAGACGCGGCAGCAGCTTGATCAGCGTCGACTTGCCCGAGCCGGTCGAGCCGACGACGGCGACGGTCTCGCCGGCCCAGATTGGCAGCGACACCTGGTTCAGCACCGGCTGGCCGGCGCGGTAGCCGAACGTGACGTCGTCGATCTCGATGAGCGGCGTTGCGGGTTCCGGCGACGGTCGACAGCGCCGGTCGCGGCAGCCGCCTGCGCGCACCGGCGCGTCGGGCTCGTGGGTGTCGAGCAGCCGAAGACCCGCTCGGCCGCCGCCATCGCCTGCTGCATGATCGTGTACTTCGCCGACAGATCGCGGATCGGGCCGAAGAACTTGGTCAGGTACTCGATGAACGCCACCAGCACGCCGAAGGTCAGCGTGCCGGCGGCGATGCGCCCGCCGCCGTGCCAGACCAGGCCGGCGATCGCGATCGACGCCAGCGCCTCGATGACCGAGTAGAGCGCGGCGTCGGCGGCGATCGCGCGGTAGTTGGCCTGGCGGTAGTCGAGGTTGATCTCGTCGAAGCGCGCCGGCGACACGCTCTTCGCGCGCGAACGCCTGCACCACCTTCATGCCCGAGATGTGCTCCTGCAGGAACGCGTTCAGCCGCGCGAGCTTGGTGCGGATGTCGCGGAAGGCGTCGCGCACGAAGCGGCGGAAGACCGCGGCGATCGCGAACAGCACCGGCGCCGAGCCCATCGAGAAGAGCGCGAGCTTCCAGTCGATGCCGAAGATCGCGATCAGGATCGCGGTCAGGCGGATGACGTCGCCGACCAGGCTGACCAGGCCCGACGCGAACATCTCGTTCAGCGCCTCGACGTCGCTGGTGATGCGGGTCATGAGGCGCCCCAGCGGCGTGCGGTCGAAGAACGACGATGCCAGCGACAGCACGTGCTGGTGCAGGCGCAGCCGCAGATCGTTCATGGCGCGCTGGCCGACCAGCTGCGTGAGATAGGTCTGGCCGAAGCTCGCGCTGTACTGCCCGATGAGCGCCACGCAGGTAGAAGATGCCCAGGCGATCGAGCCCGGCCAGCTGGCCGCGCGAGATGTGCTCGTCGATGGCCTTCTTCAACAGATACGGCTGCGCGATCTCCAGCCCCGAGGTGATCGGCAGCAGCAGCACCGCGACGGCGATCTGGACCTTGTACGGCCAGACATAGGCGAAGATCCGGCGCAGCAGCGTGCGGTCGAGCGCCCTGCCGAGCACGTCCTCGCTCATCTGACCCTCTCTCACGCTCATGCCGCCGGCTCCTCGGCCACGGCCGCCTCGGCGGCGAGCTGCTCGCGGTAGAGCCCGGCGTAGACGCCGCCCGCGGCCAGCAGCTCGGCGTGCGTGCCGCGCTCGGCGATGCGGCCGCCGTCGACCACCAGGATCTGGCTCGCGTCCTTGACCGCGGCCACGCGGTGCGAGACCAGGATCGAGGTGCGCGCGCCCAGGATCGGGCGCAGGTGGCTCAGGATCTCCCGCTCGGTCTCGGCGTCGACCGACGACAGCGAATCGTCGAGGATCAGGATGCGCGGGTCGGCGCAGAGCGCGCGCGCCAGCGCCACCCGCTGCCGCTGCCCGCCCGACAGCGTGATGCCGCGTTCGCCGACGACGGTGTCGTAGCCGTCGTGGAAGGCGGCGATGTCGCGCGTGAGCCCCGCGGCCTGCGCCGCGCGTTCGATCATCGCGCGATCGTCGCGCGGGTCGGCGGCGGCGCCGAAGGCGATGTTCTCGGCGATCGTGGCCGAGAACAGGAACGCCTCCTGCGGCGCGTAGCCGATGAGCGAGCGCAGCGTTCGCAGCGGGACGGTGGTGACGTCGACGCCGCCGACGAAGATCGTCCCGGGCGCGACGTCGGTCAGGCGCGGGATCGCGTCGACCAGCGTGGTCTTGCCCGAGCCGGTCGGCCCGACGATCGCCAGCGTGTCGCCCGCCGCCAGCGAGAACGACACGCCGGTCGAGGATCTTGCGCCCGTCGCGCTCGACGGACAGGTCGCGCACCTCGATCGACGGCACCAGCGGCGGCGCGCCCGCGGCGGCGGCCTGCGCTTGCGCGTCCTCGCCCACGTCGGCGGTGCCCGGCGGCGTCGCCAGGATGTCGCGGACGCGCTGCCACCCGACTTGACCCCGCTGCCACATCGAGATCACCCAGCCGAGCGCGATCGTCGGCCACGACAGCGCGACGAGGTAGGTGTTGAACGCCACGAGACCGCCGACGCTGAGCCGGCCGTGGATCACCTCGCGCCCGCCGAGCCAGAGGACGACCAGCGTGCCGACGCCGCCGAACATCGCGAACAGCGGGCCCAGCGTGCCGCGCGCGCGCACGAGACGCAGCGACCGGTCCAGGTACACCTCGTTCTGGCGCGAGAAGGCGGCGTGGCGCAGCGGCTCGAGCGCGTACTGCTTGACCACCGCCGCGCCGGCCAGGTCCTCCTGCACGGCCGTCGACATGCGCCCGATCTGCTCCTGGAGGTCGCGGCTGGCGCGGTACATCGCGCGCGTGAAGGCGCGACCACCGAGGATCAGCGCCGGGTAGGGGAGCAGCGCGAACAGCGTGAGCCGCGGGCTGATCCGCAGCATGGGCGTGATCGTGGAGATGTAGATGAACAGCGTGTTGATCGGATTGAGGAAGCCCGGGCCGAACAGCATGCGCACGGCGCCGAGGTCGTTGGTCAGCCGCGACATCAGGTCGCCGGTCGGGTGCGTTCGGTAGAACGCCGGATCCATGCGCACCAGGTGACCGAAGAGATCGCGGCGCAGGCCGTACTCGATGTTGCGGCCGGCGTTGAAGATCAGCATGCGCGACCAGGTGCGGATGATCGCCTGCAGCAGCGCACAGGCGACGATGCCGAGCGCGGTGTGCGTGACCATCGCGGCGCGCGCCCTCGAGCGCCAGCGCCCCGTGCGCCTGCCGGAGCACGTCGATCGCCGACTTCAGCAGCCAGGGGATCTCCGCGCCGAGCACGTTGCTCGCCGCCAGGCACAGGCACCCGAGCGCGAACCCACGCCCTTCGGTGCGCAGTCGCCCGAGCAGCGTCGGCCCAGATGTCGTCAGCGTCGGCGTCGGCGTCGGCGTGGGCGCCGGCGAATGGGGTGAGGAGGAGGCGCTCTTCGACATCGATGAAGCGCGTGATTCAGCTCGGGCGCGCACGCGGCGGTGTATTGACTAGCATGGAGATGTGCGCGCGGCGTCCCTGCTTCGACAGCCGCGGGGACTTTCATCATTGAACCCGTGGAAAGCGGAGGGTTTATAGTCGGCGTCCTGTCGAGCCTCGTGGCGAAGCCACCACAGGATTTCTCAATGACCACCGACGTTTCAAGCGCCCTCGAAACCCTTCAGCTCGACCCCGACAACAAGCAGGCGCTGAGCGCACTGGCATCGCTCCATCCCGGCAACGGGAGTGGGGTCGATCGCGGCGGCGCTCGCACATGCTCTCACCGACGCGCGCCGCTTCCACCGCGAGCGAGGTGACTTCGAGCTCTGCGTCCAGCTCATCGATCTCGAGCTGGCGTGGACTCTCGAGGGGCCGAAGCGCGCCGATCTGCTGCACGAGAAGGGGCGCATCCTCAGCGACGAGCTCCTCCGCGATCGGGAAGGGCAGGCGTGCGTGCGCCAGGCCCTCGAGGCCGTGCCGGATCACACGGCGTCACTCGAATCGCAGTCGCAGATGGGCCTGGTGCAGAGCAACTGGGAGCCGATCTCGAAGCGCTATCTGCAGCAGGCCGAGTCGGCGACCGATCCGGCGCTGGCGTCGAGCCTCTATCTTTCGGTCGCCGAGTTTCAGTTGAAGTACGGCGGCGCGCCCGGCGCGGCCGAGGGCGAGCGCTTCCTGCGCAAGAGCCTCGAGCTCGACCCGAAGAACCGCCGTTCGAGCCAGCACCTCGAGCGCATGCTGCGCGACGCGGGCAAGCAAGACGAGTTGCTGGATCTCTACAGCCGCCGCGCCGAGCAGGCGGCCAGCAAGGAAGACCGCGCGGTCGCCGAGCTCGCGGCCGGCGAGCTGTCGGACAAGCTGGGTCGCCCGGACCAGGCGCTGCGTGCACTACAAGAAGGCGCTGGAGTCGAACCCGGTCGAGCACCGCGCGCTGCGCGCCGTGATCGGCGTCGCTGTCCGCGCAGCAGAGCTGGACCGAGCTGTCGAAGATTCTCGATACGGCGGCGCGCTCGAAGCGCGGCGAGCAGGACGTGCCGGCTGCTGGTCGAGCTCGGCACGCTGCTGTGGAAGCAGCTCGGGCAGGTGAAGGAGGCGGAGGCCGTCTTCCGCCGCGTGCGCAAGATCGACCCGGGCAACCACGCGATGGTCGACTTCTATCGCGAGTACTTCACCGGCCGGAACGAGATCCCGCAGCTGGTGTCGCTGCTGGCGCAGGCCCAGAAGACGGAGGGCGACGTCGCCCGCCAGGTGGCGATGGGCATCGAGATGGCCCGCGCCGTCGAGCAGCGCGAGGGCCGCGGCGAAGGCAAGGGCGAGAAGAACGCCGAGAAGGCGATCGACATCTGGAAGGGCCTGCTGCGCCTGCAGCCGCACCTGCCCGAGGCGGTCGAGTCGCTGAAGCGCCTCTACACGCGCACCGAGAAATGGAACGCGCTGCTCGAGCTGCTCAAGGAGGATCTCGAGACCGTCGCCGCCGAGACGGTCGACGAAAAGGTCAGTCGTCTCCTGGACATCGTCGCGATCTATCGAGATCGCTTGAACCTCGACGTCATGGTGGTCAACACCTACTTGAGCATCGTCGCGCTCAAGCCCGACCACCCGCAGGCGCTGGCGGCGCTCGCGGCGCGCTACGAGGCGCAGGGGCGCTGGACCGACCTCATCCAGATCCTCACCCGGCAGGCCGAGGCCGCCACGGAGACCGCGCAGCGGCTGGCGCTGCACCGGCGGGTGGCCACGCTGTGGGCCGAGAAGCTGGGCAAGCACCAGAACGCGGTCGCGAGCCTGGAGAAGATCCTCGAGACCGATCCCTCGGATCTCGAGACCTGCGAGCGGCTCAAGGAGCTGTACACGCGCAGCCGGTCGTGGAAGGCGCTGCTCGAGGTCTACAAGAAAGAGTTCCCCCACGTCGCCGCGCGAGAAGCGGCGCGACCGGCTGGCCGAGATGGCGCGGCTCGCGTCGGAGCGCCTCAACGAGACGCGCGAGGCGATCGGCCTCTGGAACCAGGCGCTGGCGATCTCCGAGCGCGATCCCGAGACGCTGGCGGGCCTCGCGAGCCTCTACGAGCGCGAGCGGCGCTGGCCGGCGCTCATCGAGATCCTCGATCGCCAGCGCCAGAACGCCGCCGGCGATCCCGCGGTCGAGCTGCCGCTGCTCGAGCGCCAGGGCACGCTGCTCTACGAGAAGCTCGGCGCGGGCCGCGCGGCCGGCGAGGTCTTCCGCCGCATCCAGGTGCTGCAGCCGACGCACGCGCGCGCCGTGCGCGCGCTGCGCGAGATCTACGCGCAGTCGGGCGACTTCAGCGCGCTCGAAGCGCTGTACGTCGAGCAGGGCGCGTTCGGCGACCTGTGCGACCAGCTGACCGCGCTCGCCGACCGCACCGCCGACATGACGGCGCGCACGCGCATGCTCGAGCGGGTCGCGACGCTGTCGCTGGAAAAGCTCAACCAGCCGGAGCGCGCGCTCAAGGCCTACGAGCGCATCCTCGCGACCGACCCGCAGAACCGCAAGGCGGCGATGGCGCTGATCCCGCTCTATCGCACGGCGCAGAAGTGGCCGCGCCTGCTGGCGACGTACGAGGTGCTGGTCGGCCCGGCGCCCGCGGCCCAGGCGGCCGACGCCGGCCCCACCGTCGCCGAGCAGCTGCAGCTCTTGAAGGAAGCGCGGCGCATCTGCGAGCAGCGGCTGGCGTCGAAGTCGCTGGCGTTCCAGTGGTGCGCGCGCGCCTATGCGCTGGCGCCGACCGACGCCGAGGTGACCGCGGATCTCGAGCGCCTGGCCGCCGAGGCCGACGAGTGGGGCGCGCTGGCCGGGCTGTTCGCGGGCCGCCTCGAAGCGGGCGTCGCGCGTCCGGGCGAGGTCTCGGCCGAGGAGCGGCTGTGGCTGCTGCGCCGGTCGCTGCGCGTCGCCATGGGGCGCCTCTACCGGCCGCAGGAGGCGCGGCGCTTCGCCGAGCAGATCCTGGCCGAGTCGCAGGGACGCGACGAGGAGGCCGAGGCGGCGCTCGAGCAGATCCTCACGCAGACCAAGTCGTGGCCGGATCTGGCCAAGCTGCTGCACGCGCGCGCCGACCGGACGACCGATCTCGTCGAGCGCGCGAAGATGCTGTTCCGCATCGCGCAGTTCGAGGAGGAAAAGGTCGGCGACCTGGCGGCGGCCGGCCGCACGCTGGAGGCGATCATCGAGATCGCGCCGGCCATCGGCGACAAGGCGACGAACGAGCGTGCGGTGCGCGGCCTGACGCGCGTGCTGGAGGCGCGGCAGGACTGGGTCGGGCTGGTCGGCGCGCTTCGTCGCGAGATCGACGCCGGCCCGCGCGACGCGCGCGAGGAGCTGCTGCTGCGCATCGGCCAGATCCAGGAGACGCGGATCAAGGATGCGACCGCGACGTTCGACACCTATCGGACGGTCCTCGAGGCCAACGCGCAGAGCGCGGCGGCGGTCAGCCGGCCTCGAGCGGCTGCTCACCGGCGGCCTCGAGAAGGCGGTCGATATCGCGCGCCTGGCGCTGCCGTTCTACGAGCGCACCGACAACGCCGCGCGGACCGCGGCGGCGATCGAGACGCTGCTGCCCGAGACGCACGACCCGGCGGCGCGGCGCGCGCGCCTCGAGAAGCTGCGCACGCTCTACGGCGGGCCGCTCAAGAACAACGCGGCCGGCCTACGCGACGGCGCTGAAGCTGTTCGAGGACGATCCCGCGGATCGCAACAACCGCGATCTCGCGATCCACTTCGCCGCCGAGACGCAGGCGATGCCGGACCTGACCGAGCGCATGCGCGCCGTCGCCGAGCTCGGGCGTCGAGCCGTCGCTGCGCCGCGACCTGCTCGCGCAGATCGCCGAGCTGCACGAGCAGCGCCTGGGCCGCACCGGCGACGCGGAGAAGGTCTACGCCGAGATCCTGTCCGTCGAGCCGCTGCACCAGGGCGCGTTCAAGTCGCTGATGCGGATCTTCCGCGAGGGCGAGCGCTGGGCCGATCTGCGCGCGCTCATCGACGCGCGCCAGGACCTGGTCAAGGAGCCGGCCGAGCGCCTCGACCTGCTGGCGCAGATGGCGGAGATCGACGAGACGCTGCTCGACGATCCCGACCACGCCATCGGTTGCTACGAGCGGATGCTGGGGGTCAACCCGGCCGACCTGCGCGCCTACCGCGCGCTCGAACGCCACTACGCCGCGCGCGAGCGCTGGCGCGATCTCGAGGAGCTGCTCGGCACGCGCGGCAGCTTCGCGACGGCCGCCGAGGTCCCCGACATCACCCACCGCCGCGCCGAGCTGCGCGCGGCGCGCCTCGACGACGTCGACGGCGCGCTCAACCTGGTCGAGTCGATCGTGCGCAGCGTGCCCGGGCACGAGGGCGCGCGGCGGCTGCTCGAGAAGCTGCTCGGCGTCCCCGACCAGCGGCTGCGCGTCGCGCGCATCCTCGAGCCGCTCTACGAGTCGGGCGGCGCCTGGGCGCGCCTGGTCGCCGTGCTCGAGGTCCAGCGCGAGGCGCTGCAGGGGAGCGAGGCGGCCGCGATGCTGGCGCGCATCGCCGATCTGCAGGAGAACAAGCTGCAGGCGCGCACGGCGGCGCTGGCGACCTGGCGCCAGGTGCTGGCCGTGGAGCCCGGCCACGCCGACGCGCTCGCCGAGATCGAGCGGCTGGCCACGCTGCTCGAGCGCTTCTCCGAGCTGGTCGACGTCTATCAGGAGCTGGCCTTCAACCGCGACACCGCCGACATCGCGGGCCGCGCCGATCTGCTGTCGCGCGCGGCGCGGCTCTACGGCGGGCGCCTCGGCAACCGGCGCGCGGCCATCGACGCCTGGAAGCTGGTGCTTGAACCTGGACGTCGACAACCTGGAGACGGCCAAGCCGGCGGCGGCGGCGCTCGAGGCGCTGTACGCCGAGACCGGCGACATCGCGTCGCTGGTCAAGATCCTGCGCCAGCAGGCGCGCTGGGCCGAGACGCCCGACGAGCGCAAGGCGCTGCTGTTCCGCATCGCCGGGCTCGAGGAGAAGTCGCTGGGCGACACCGCGGGCGCCGGTGGCGACGCTGCGGTCGATCCTGGACATCGACGCCGAGAACCGCGACGCGATCGACAACCTCGAGCGCATCTTCGAGGCCGGCTCGAACCACCGCCAGCGCGTCGAGATGCTGCGCCGGCGCATCGATCTCGCGCGCGACGCGGGCTCGCGCCAGGAGCTGTGGCGTCAGGTCGCGAACCTGCTCGAGCGCGACGTCGGCGACGTCGACGAGGCGATCGCCGCCTGCGTCAGCATCCTCGACGAGAACCCCGAGGACACGAGCGCGCTCGACACGCTGGCGCGCCTCTACGACCAGCAGGGGCGGCACCGCGATCGGCTCGGCATCCTCGAGCGGCGGCTCGGCTCTGGTGCGGCGCGAGCCGCAGCCGGCGCGCCACGCCGCCGAGACCGAGGTGCTGCGCCAGATCGCGCGCCTCTATGAAGGTCCGCTCGGCGATCCGGCGAACGCGCTCGGGCACTGGCGCCAGATCCTGGGCACGGCGCCCGGTGACGCCGACGCGCTGGCGGCGCTCGAGCGGTTCATGCAGCCCAGCGTCGAGACCGGGCTGCGGCTGGCGGCAGCGCAGGCGCTGGAGCCGATCTACGAGCGCGCCGGGCGCTGGCCCGAGCTGGCCGAGGTCATCCAGGTCTACGTCGAGGCGCAGGGCGATGCGCGCGCGCGCGTCGCCGAGCTGTCGCGGCTGGCGACGCTGCAGGAGACCGCGCCTCGGCGCTCCCGAAGCGGCGTTCGTGTCGTACGGTCTCGCGATCCGCGACGCGCTCGGCGACCCGACGCTGGGCGGTCTGCTCGATTCCTACGAGCGGCTCGCGGGTACGGGACCGGCGTCGTCGGTGCGCCGCGACGAGGTCGCCACGCTCTATCGCGACATCACGCCCGACGTGCTCGACGAGCAGCTGCGGCTGCGCCTCGATCGCTACGTCGCCGAGAGCGCACGCGCCAAGGGCGACCACGAGCTGGCGGCCGAGTACTTCCGGCGCGTGCTCGATCGCGTGCCCGAGGACGACACCGCGCTCGGCCGCGCTCGATCAGATCTACAGCGCCGCGGGCGACTCCACGGCGCTCTACGAGATCCTGATCCGCCGCGCCGAGCTGGCCAAGGATCCCGGCGCCGAACGGCGGCTGCGCGCGCAGATCGGCGCGCTGGCCGAGAAGCCGCTCGGGCGCGTCGACGAGGCGATCAGCGCCCACGAGCGCGTCCTGGAGCTGGCGCCGCACGATCGCGACGCCATGCAGGCGCTGGATCGCCTGTACACCGAGTCCGAGCGCTGGAGCGACCTCACGCGCTTCCTGTCGGAGATCATCGAGCGCGGCCTGCCCGAGCGCGAGGTGGTGGCGATCCGCTTCCGCCTGGCGCAGATCGCGCACGACCGCCGCCACGACAAGGAGAGCGCGCTCGAGCAGCTGCGCGCCGTGCTGCGCGCCAGCCCCGAGCACCCGGGCGCGGTCGAGATGCTCGAGGGGATGCTCGACGACATCGCCGTCCAGGGCGCGGCGGCCGAGCTGCTGGAGCCGGTCTACGCGGGCCGCGGCGACTGGGCCGCGCTCATCCGCGCCGGCGAGATCCGCCTGATGCAGGTCGAGGACTCGACGCAGCGGGTGGCCTGGACCAAGCGCATCGCGCGCCTCTACGAGGAGCAGCTCGAGGACTTCGACAGCGCGCTCCGCTGGTACGGCAAGGTCTTTCAGGAGGCGCCGACCGAGCACCAGTCGTCGGAGCAGCTCCTGCGCCTCGCCGGCAAGCTCGACCGCTGGAAGGACGTCGGCTACCTGTTCGCCGACTACCTGACCGGCGAGCTCGGCGACAGCCCCGAGGTCCTGGAGATCACCCGCCGCGCCGCCGAGATCTTCGACCTGCGGCTCGGCGACCGCGACGAGGCGCGCAAGTACTACCGGCGCCTGCACGAGACCCGGCCTGACGATCGCGAGGCGGCGCTGCTGTTCGAGAACGCGCTCGAGCGCTGGGAGTCGTGGCTCGAGCTGCGCGAGCTCGTCGACGAGCAGGCGGGGCGCGCGGTCGAGCCCGCGACCAAGAAGTCCTTCCTGCGCCGCAGCGCCAAGCTCGACGAGGAGCGGCTCGAGGACAAGACGCGCGCGATGCGCACGCTGCGCGAGATAGTCGATCTCGAGCTCGATACCAGCCTGCTCGAGGAGGGCGAGACCTCGGCGGCGGCCGAGCTCGAGCGCCTGCTGCGCGACAACGCCGAGTGGCACGATCTGTCGGCGCATCTGGCGTTCATGCTGGAGCGCGCCCCCGACGCCCGCGCACCGCGACGAGATCGCGCTGCGCCTGGCCGAGGTGCTCGAGAAGCGCGTCGACGATCTCTCGGGCGCGATCGATCGCTACGCCGAGATCCTCGAGCGCACGCCGGGCCACCGCGACGCGACGGCGGCGCTCGAGCGGATCCTCGAGAACCCCGACCACCGCTACCGCGTGGCGGTGATCCTCGAGCCGATCTACCGCAAGGCCGGCGACTGGCAAAAGCTGGTCGCCGTGCTCGACGCGCAGCTCGACACCGTCGAGGACCGCGACGATCGCGTGAAGATCCTCGGCGAGATGGCGCAGATCTACCAGCGCCTCGCGCGCATCGATCTCGCGTTCGGCTGCCGCAGCCGCGCCTGGCTCGCCGACGTCGGCTCGCCGCAGGCGCTCGCGGAGATGGAGACGCTCGCGGTCTCGGCGCGGCTCTACGGGCCGCTGGTCGAGACGCTGCAAAAGGGCGCCGTCGAGGCGACCGATCCCGACCTGCAGGCCCGCCTGTGGGGCATGACGGCGCGCCTCATCGAGGAGCACCTCGGCGACGCCAACCAGGCCATCGAGGCCTGGCGCGCGGCGCTGGCGGCGCGGCCCGACGATCTCGACTCCTTCCTGGCGCTCGAGCGGCTCCTGACCGCGGCGGCGCGCATGGACGAGCTGGTCGAGGTGCTCGAGAAGCACCTCGAGATCGCGACCGATCCCGCCGACCGCAAGCTGATCGCCAAGCGCATCGCCGTGCTCTACGAGCTGGCGCTCAAGGAGCCCGAGCGCGCGATCCGCGCGTGGCAGGACGTGCTCGGCATCGACGACGGCGACGTCGAGGCGCTCGACGCGCTCGCGGCGCTCTATCAGACCAGCGCGTCGTGGCGCGAGCTGGCGGAGATCTTCGAGCGCAAGATCCAGATCACCCAGGGGGTCGGCGACCGGCGCGCGCTGCGCCTGCAGGCCGCCAACCTGTACGACGACAAGCTCGGCGAATCGAACGAGGCGGTCAGCCAGCTGCGCGCGATCCTCGACGAGAGCGCCAACGACCGCGAGGCGCTCGACGCGCTCGACCGCGTGTTCGCGCGCGAGGGGCGGCACGCCGATCTGCTCGAGGTCCTCGACCTGCGCATGGCGGGCGAGAGCGATCCGGTGGCGCACGATCGGCTCGCCTTCCGGGCGGCCAAGCTGGTCGAGGTCGATCTGTCCGACAGCGAGGCGGCGATCGCGCGATACCAGGCGATCCTGGCGCGCTCGCCGGCGCACGCGCGAGGCGCGCGACGCGCTGTGGGCGATCGCGCGCGGCAGCGACTACCGGTTGCAGGCGGTCGCGGCGCTGGATCCGATCCTGCGCGCCGGGCGCGAGTGGGACGCGGTCGTCGAGCTCCTCGAGCTGCGCTTCGAGGTCGAGGACACGGTGGCGGCGCGCCTGTCGGTGCTGGCGGAGATCGCGCGCATCGAGGAGACCGAGCGGCGCGATCCGGCCAAGGCGTTCGCGGCCTGGGCGCGCGCGCTGACCGAGGAGGCGACCGAGGCCGAGCCGCGCGAGGCGCTGGAGCGGCTCGCGGGCGCGAGCGGCGACTACCGCGGTCTGGCGGCGGTCTACGAGGAGCGCATGGAGGCGACCTTCGACGCCGGCCTGCAGCGCTCGATCGCGGTGCGGCTGGCCGAGCTGCACGAGGACAAGCTCGGCGACCTCGCGCGCGCCGGCCGATTTCCTGCGCAAGGCGATGAGCCTGCCCGGCGACGAGCAGGACGTGCTGGCGTCGCTGGATCGCGTGCTGCGCAAGCTCGAGGCCTGGGAAGAGCTGGCCGAGGTGCTGTCTCGCGAGGCCGAGGTCACGAACGATCCCAACGAGCAGGCCGACTTCCTCGCGGCGCTCGGCGACACGCGCCTGCGCTCGCTCAACGACGCCGAGGGGGCGCTGGTGGCGTACCGGGGCGCGCTCGAGCGCGCGGCCGAGCACACGCGGGCGCACCGCGCGCTGCACGAGCTGCTCGAACGATCGGACACGCGCGAAGGGGCGCTCGAGATCCTCGAGCCGCTCGCCGACGCGCGCGGCGACTACCGCGAGCTGGTCTCACTCTACGAGCACCGCCTGACGCTGCACGAGGACCACGCCGAGCGGGCACACTGGCTGCGCCGGATCGCCGAGGTCTACGACGGGCAGCTCGGTGACTCGGCGCGCGCGATCGAGGCGCTGGGCCGCGCGCTGGCCGAGGAGCCGGCCGCGGGTGCGGCGCTCGACGAGATCGAGCGCATCGCCGGCGCGGCGAAGATCCCGCTCGAAGCGGCGCGGCTCATCGAGGCGGTGCTGGAGCGCGCGGAGCCGGACGCGGCGCGCGAGCTGGCGCTGCGCGCGGCGCACCTCTACGAGCAGTCGCCGGGCGAGGGCGCGGCGGCGGAGCGTCTCTACGTGCGCGTGCTCGAGACCGATCCCGAGAACGTCGACGCGCTCACCGCGCTCGAGAGCTACTACCGCGCGGCGGCCGATCCGGCGCGCACGGCGGCGATCCTCGAGCGGCGCGCGGCGATCGAGTTCGATCCGCAGGCGCGCAAGCGGCTGCTCATGGAGGCGTCGGGGTTGCACGAGCGGCTGGGCGCGATCCCAGAGGCGATCACCGCGCTGCGGACGTTGCGCGCGGCGGAGGAGGGCGACGCCGACGTGCTCGGCGAGCTGGCGCGGCTCTACGAGGCGACCCACCAGGTCTCCGAGCTGACCGACGTGCTCGGCGAGCGGGCGCGGTTCACCGAGGTGCCGGCCGAGCGCGGCGACGCTGTACGCGCGCATCGGCGCGCTGAAGCTGGGGCTGCTCAACGATCCGTCGGGCGCGGCCGACGCCTATCGCGAGGCGCTGGAGAGCGCGCCCGAGGATCCCGCGTCGCTGGCGGCGCTGGAGACGATCGCGGAGAGGCTCGAGGACTGGTCGACGTTGCAGGACGTGCTGACGCGCCGGCTGGGCGCGGCGTCGGGGCGCGACCAGGTGGCGGTGCTGCTGAAGCTGGCGCGCAACGCCGAGCAGAAGCTCAAGGACCTGGATCAGAGCATCGGGTTCCTGCACCAGATCCTGGGCATCGATGCAGGCAACGGGCAGGCGTTCCTGGAGCTCGAGCGGCTGCTGGGCGACGGCGAGCGCTGGTACGACCTGGTCGACGTGCTGACCAAGCACGCCGACGCCGAGGGCGCGGCCGGGCGCCAGCCGGTCGAGCTGGCGCTGCGCGTGGCCATCGCCGATGTCTGGGAGCAGAAGCTCGAGCTCGGTCGAGAGCGCGGCGGAGGCGCTGGAGAAGGTGCTGGAGGTCGCTCCGAATCACGTCGGCGCGCTGCTGTCGCTGGCGCGCCTGCACGAGGGCGCCGAGCGCTGGGACGAGGCGGGACAGGCGCTCGAGCGCGCGGCCGCGGCGGTGACCTCGGGGCACGAGGCGGCGGAGATCCAGTTCCGCAGCGCCCAGATCCTGCGCGCGCGGCAGGCGCCGGCCGAGGAGATCGAGGCGGCGCTGCTGAAGGCGCTGGAGAGCGACCAGACGCACCGCCCGACGCTGCAGGCGCTGGAGGAGATGGCGCGCGCGGCCGGCGACCAGGATCGGCTGGTGCAGATCCTCGAGCTCTTGCTGGAGACCGTCGCCGACGACGCCGAGCGCAAGGCGCGCATCGCCGAGATCGCGTCGCTCTATCGCGGGCCGCTCGATCGCGCGGCCGATGCCATTCCGTACCTGGAGCGGCTCATCGAGCTCGATCCGGCCAACATCACGCCGCGCGAGGAGCTGTCGGAGGCGCTGCTGGGTGCGGGGCGGATCGACGAGGCGGCGCAGCTGATGCTGCAGATCATCGAGCAGCTCACAAAGGCGCGTCGGGGCAAGGACGTGGCGCGCTACCAGCAGCGGCTGGGCGTCATCGCCGAGAGCCGCGGCGACTACGTGGCGGCGGCCGAGAGCTTCAACGCCGCGTACAAGCTGGACCCGAGCCACGCCGGCACGCTGGCCGCGCTGGGGCGGCTGGCGTTGCGCGAGAACGACGTCGAGCGCGCGCGGAAGTTCTACCGCTCGCTGCTGCTGCAGAACTTCGACGAGTCGAGCGCCGGCGTCTCCAAGGCCGAGGTCTACCTGGCGCTGGGCCAGATCCACGTGATGGCGCGCGAGATCCCCAAGGCGCGCAACATGTTCGAGCGCGGGCTCGAGAACGATCCCAAGAACGAGCAGCTGCGCGAGGCGCTGGCGAGCCTGCCGAGCTAGCGACTCGCCTTCTTCTCCTGGGACCCGGCAGAGAGAACATCAGTTCATTCAGCCGCCGGTCCGCTACTCGCCGGACCCTCCTCACCCATACCCTCTCCTCCACGCAGACGTGGAGGAGAGCTTCGGAGACTCGGGCCCCTTTTTTCTCCCTTGTCCTGCCCGCAGAGGAGAAGGCTTCGGGGCTGGAGGCTTGTCCGGCTATCAGCGCGCGCCGCAGTGGTGCAGCGCGGTCTGCGCCGTCAACGCCAGTGTCGTGTCGCCGCCGCCCGCGATCGCGTGCAGCGTCTTCGCGCCCGCGCCCGGATCGCACAGCAGGCCCAGCGCCTCGATCGCGTTCTGGCGATACGGATGCCTCGTGTCGTTGGTCAGCGCCACCGCCGACGACACCGCCTCGGGGCCACCCAGGTGAGTCAGCGAGCGCAGCGCCGCGACGGCGACGCCCTCGACCGCCAGGTCGCCCTCGCCCTCGTTGACCAGCCGCTTCAGCGCCGCCGCCAGGTCGCGCGCGGCGGTCTTGTCGCCGAGCTCGCCGACCAGCGCGCCCGCCAGCTCGCGCAGCGTGGCCGCCTCGTTGCGCAGGCCGAGCGTGCGCAGCAAGACCGTGCGCGCGCGCGTGTCCTTGCAGCGCACCAGCGTCACCAGAGCCGCGCGGCGGACCTGATCGACGTCGCGCTCGGTGGCGCGGATCATGAGATCGCCGGTCCCGGCGACGCACAGGTGGCCGAGCGCCTCGAGCTCCGCGCGCCGCACGAACGGCCAGCCCTCCTGCTTGGCGCCGTCGATCAGCGCCTGGCCCGACCAGGTATCTTGTAATCGGCCGAGCCCCAGCGCCGCGGTCTCGCGTACGCGCGGATCGTCGTCGGAGAGCGCGTCGCGCAGCGCGCGGATGCTGTCGGGTCCGCCGATCGACGCCAGCTCGCGCGCCGCGAAGTAACGCAGCACAGGCTCGTCGGAGGTCTTGCGCAGCGCGATCAGATCGCCCGTCGCCTCGGGCAGCCGCAGATCGCCGAGCGCCATGACCGCGCGCGCGCGCACCTGGAAGTCGCGCGCGGGGTCGAGCGCGCCGCGCAGCGCCGCCAGGATCGCGGCGTGATGCTCCGCCCGCCGGTGGATCGACGGCACCAGCGCGCGCACCAGATCGGCGTAGCGGAGGTTCTCTTCCTCGCCGGTCTTGCTGCCGGTCTTGTCACCGTCCTTGCCGCCGACTTTTGCCATGGCGCCGAGCAGCAGCGTCGGATCGACCGCTGTCGAGTCACCGAGCGCCTTCACCACCGCCATGCGCAGCGCCTCCGGGCCCTGTCCGGCGGCGCCGACGAGCGCGTTCGCCGCCTCCGGCTGCGGCAGCGCCCCGAGCACGCGCGCCGCGCGCTGGCGGTCAGTGAGCGCCACGGCGTCGCCCTTGGGCGTCTTGCCGGAGAGAAGCTGGCTCAACGTCGCGATCGGCGGCGCCGGCGCGGTCTTGAACGCGGCGGTCACCAGCCGCTCTTCCTTGTCGGTGGCGCCCGACAGCGACGCCGCCAGCGCGTCAGTCACGATCGGGCTCTGCGGCGCCGGCGCCAGCGCGACCAGGCCCTCGACCAGACACTCGCGGCCCATCCCCTTCGCGCCGAGGATGCTCTGCGCGGTCGCCATGACCGCCGGCTCGCCGAGCCGCACGAGCAACGGCACCCGTTGCTGGCAGTCGGGTCCGGTGGCGATGTCGTCGACCAGGCGGCCGACGCCCTCGGGGCCGTCGAGGTCGGTGAAGATCGCCAGGTCGGCGATCGCGGTGGTGCCGAAGTTGCGGGGCGGCGCCGCCTCGGACCCGCGCGCGACCTCGGTGATCACCAGCGTCATGCAGGCGGCCGGCGTCGGCTTCGGCAGCACGACCCAGTAAGGCTCGGCGAAGCGTGTGCCGTCGGCGGCCGGATCGTCGGGGATCTCGACGTCGAAGTGTTGCTCGGCCTTGGGACCGAGCAGGAGCTGAAAGCGGCGCAGCCGGTTCTTGCCGCGGAAGGCGGCGGCGCTGGAGGCGTCGCCCGGGATGATGCGTACGCCGCGGACCGCGTAGCCGGCCGACGTCGACCGCGCGGTCAGGAACTCGCCGCGCCCGTCGCCGCCCAGCCCCTCGGTCCAGGCGGTCGCAGGGTCGCCGTCGTCGACGGCCAGCGGCGGCGTCAGGTTACGCGCGTCGGTGCCCGCGGCCGCGGTGGTCGACGCCGCGACCCAGTGGAATCCGCCGATGGGCCGGCCTGCCGGCATGGCCGGGTCGCCGCGCCGGGCGATCAGCTTTTGCGGCGCGGCCGGCGGCAGCGGCGAGACCATCGATCGGAAGCGCCCCGAGGCGAAGTCCCAGGCGCGCGGAAACAGCCGCGGCGTCTCGCCGTCGCAGCGGCTGATCTGGCTCGCCGTCTGGTACTCGACGATGCGATCCGCCGTCACCTCGAGCTCGGTGCCCACCTCCTCGTCGGCGTCGCGCGGACCGGTGAGCCCGGACCAGATCAGCGCGGGCGCCGATGCCGACGGCTTCGTGGCGCGCGGGTCGCGCGCGTCCGCCGCCGGCAGCTCGTGAATCCAGACCTCCTCGGACGCGCTGCCGCGCACCGGCAGGCGAACGTCGAGGATGGCGTGGCCGTCGATGTCGACCAGGCGCGCGCGCGGCGTTCCGCGTCGCAGCGCCGCGGTGCGCGGCTGCAGGCGCACCGCGACCGCCGCGCCCTGGCGCACCTCGAGCGAGCCATCGGCAGCGCTGACGACCTCTGGCGCGACCGCCGGCGCCGCGGCCTCGGCCCCCGGGGCGGCGCGCGGCACGAGCGGCCCCGCGAGCGCGAGCAGTCCGGCCAGGAGTCCCCCTTTGACGACCGGCGAGCACATCGTGTCGGGATAGCACGCCTTTTGAGCTATAAGAAGCCCCGCTCATGAAAGAACCAACCCAGGACCGCGGCGCGGCGCCGTCGAAAAAGTCCGGCGGCGCGGTCACCGGCGGCGACAGCGAGACCGACCCGGCGACCGGTCCGGAGGCCCGTCTCGGTGGCGGCACTGTCGCCGGCACTGTCGCCGGCACTGTCGCCGGCACTGTCGCCATCCTCGGCCGGCCCAACGTCGGCAAGTCGACGCTGCTCAACCGTATCGTCGGCGAGAAGCTGGCGATCGTGACGCCCAAGCCGCAGACCACGCGTAACCGCATCGTCGGCGTGTGGAACGGCGACGGCGGGCAGATCGTCTTCGTCGACACGCCCGGCGTACACGGCGCGCGCAAGGGTCTGAACCGCTACATGGTCGGCGAGGCGATGTCGGCCATCGCCGACGTCGACGCCGCGCTGCTGGTCATCGACGGCAGCGAGGCGAAATCGGGCCCCGGCGACGCCGAACGCATGATCCTCGAGGGGCTCGCCGAAGCGACGAAGCCCGTGGTCCTGGCGATCAACAAGGTCGACAAGGTCAAGGACAAGACCGCCGTGCTGCCGATGCTCGCGTCGTGGGAAAAGGTCGGGCGCTTCGGCGCGATGGTGCCGATCTCGGCCACGCGCGGCACCAACGTCGACCAGCTCGTGCGCGAGATCTGCAAGATGCTGCCCGAGGGGCCGCCGCTCTACGGGCCCGACATGCTGACCGACCGCACCGAGCGCTTCCTGGCCGCCGAGCTCGTGCGCGAGCAGCTCTTCCTGAGGCTGAAGCAGGAGCTGCCGTACGCGACCGCGGTGGTGATCGAGAACTGGCAGGAGCGGGCCGAGAAAGGCGACGTCGTCATCGACGCGCTGATCCTGGTCGAGCGCGACAGCCAGCGCGGCATCGTCGTCGGCAAGGGCGGGACGATGATTCGCGACGTCGGCATCGCCGCGCGCCAGGAGATCGGGACGCTGCTCGACCGGCCGGTGCACCTGAAGCTCGAGGTCAAGGTCGTGCCCGACTGGACCACGTCACCGAACGAGCTGGCGCGGCTGGGTTACGCGCCATGAAGAAGCGCGCGCGGGCGAAATCGAGGACGGTCGCCGCCAACGACCGGAGGCTGCCGCTGTGCGCGCTGGTCGGGCGCCCCAACGTCGGCAAGTCGTCGCTGTTCAACCGGCTCGTCGGCGGGCGCCCGGCGCTGGTCGAGGACATGCCCGGCGTGACGCGCGACCGTCGCTACGGCGAGTGCGACTGGGACGGTTCGTACTTCCGCGTCGTCGACACCGGCGGGCTCGATCCCTCGGCCGACGGGATCCTGAAGGCGATGCGCGCGCAGACCCTGCGCGCCGTCGACGAGGCCGACCTGATCGTGTTCGTCGTCGACGCGATGGAGGGCATCACCGCCGTCGACGAGGACGTCGCGCGCGTGCTGCGCCGGTCGGGCAAGCCGGTGCTCGTCGCCGCCAACAAGATCGACTCCGGCGCGGCGCGAGGCGGCGGTCGGCGAGATCTTCGCGCTCGGGTTCGAGCAGGTGTTTCCGATCTCGGCCTCGCACGGCCGCGGCATCGGCGAGCTGCTCGACGCGATCGTCAAGGCGTTCGGCGCGCGGGCGCGCGCGGGCGCGCGGACGGCGATGATGCCGACGACGACGCCGACGTCGACGCCGACGCCGATTCTGCTGAGGCGTCGAACGGCGACGGCGACGGCGAGGCCGAGACCGAGACCGCCGAGAAGCCGGTTCGCCTCGACGTCGTGCGGCTGGCGTTCGTCGGCAAGCCCAACGTCGGCAAGTCGTCGCTGGTGAACCGCCTGCTCGGCGAGGAGCGCGTGCTGGTGCACGACGCGCCCGGCACCACGCGCGATCCGATCGACACGCCGTTCTCGTTCGGCGGGCGCGAGTACGTGCTGGTCGACACCGCGGGCATGCGGCGCCGCAAGGCGATCGACACGCTGACCGAGCACGTCGCCGCCAAGATGGCGCGCGACCAGATCGAGCGCTGCGACGTCGCCGCGATGGTCATCGACGCGCGCACCGGCGCCACCGTCCGAGGACGCCAAGCTCGCGCGTCTGATCGAGGACGCCGGCCGCGCCAGCGTCATCGTGCTCAACAAGAAGGACCTGGTCGGGCGCGCCGAGATCGACAAGAAGGTCGCCGCCACGCGCGAGGAGCTCGGCTTCATGGCGCACGCGCCGGTGCTGCTGACGTCCGCCGTCACCGGCGCCGGCGTCACCGCGATCGTGACCGCCGCCGCGCGCGTCGCCGAGCAGGCCGCGCGCCGCATCCCGACCGGCGCCCTCAACCAGTTGATGGAGCAGATCATCGCCCACCAGCCCCCGCCCGCCGGCCCGAACGGCCGCCACGTGCGCCTCTACTACGCGACGCAGGCCAGCTCGTCCCCGCCGACCTTCTTCATCAGCACCAACCAGCCGTCGGCCATCGGCTACGCCTACCGCCGCTTCCTGGTCAACCAGCTCCGCAGGGCCTACGGCTTCGAGGGCGCCCCGATCCGCATCGTGCTGCGGGCGCACAAGCAGAAGCGCAAGGCGATGCCCAAGGCCCGCGAGAAGCGCGGGTAGGGCGCGGGCGGCGTTCGGCGGGGGCACCCGGGCTTCGGCCGTGTTGCGCGCGGCTGGCCGGACTTGCGCCGAACGTTGTATGTTTCGGGCATTCCCGCTCCCTATCGTGCGGCGGGCGTCTTCAAGGAGCTTCGCATGAGAACACTGTCATTGTGCGGCGTCGCAGGCTTTGCCATCGGCGCGGTCTTTTCAGCCTCCGGTTGCTCGAAGAGCTCGGGCGGGGCGAACCACCCCGACTCGTCGACCGGGGCAATCTGTCCGACGAACCCCGACGACATGATCTCCGACTTCACGCTGGACAACGGCGTGACCGGCGACGGGAAGGTCGGCGGCTGGTACACCTACGGCGACAAGTCTGGCCGCGGCACCTTGATACCGGCCGAAGGCGGTGCCGTCGTCCCTGACGCGACCGTCGGCAACCCGAGCTGCTCGGGCCCGGGCTCACTACACGTCACCGGGACCGGTTTTGCGGACTGGGGCGCGGCCATGGGTGTCGACTTCGAGAAGAAGATGCAGACCGACGCCGGCATCGTTGGCAAGGGGCCGTACGACGCCTCGAAATACCGGGGTATCTCGTTCTATGCGAAGGCCGCCGCACCGGTGAAGTTCGTGCAGGTCGCCTTCAAGGATCCCCACAGCGACCTCCCATCGATCCTGCCGCTGGACATGCAGTGCGTGTTCGACGCGACGATGCCGACGAAGAACTGCAGCCCGTATCTGGTCAAGTTCGGCTACGGGTACACCGACACCGATGCCGGCGTCGACGTCGATTTCCCCGCTTACCTGAACTACAAGATCGACGAGACCTGGAAGCGGTTCGAGATCCTCTTCGCCGAGACCAAGCAGGATTCGACCAACCCCGGCATCAAAGATCCCGGCGACAAGCTCGACACCGCGCAGCTGACCGGAATGTCGATTCAGGTCAACTCGGACCACCGGACGACGCCGCCGACCCCGACCGACTTCGATATCTGGGTCGACGACATCACGTTCATCCGGTAGGGGCGCGGGCGGGAGAACCGTCCGTCCAGGCGGGGGGGAGCAAGCGAGAGACTGCGGCAGCGCGCGGGAGCGCTGCCGCAAAACTCTCATGGCGTCGCTGCTAGTTGACCGTCGCGGTGAAGGCGGTCTCTTTGAGGCCGACGCCGTCGCCGCCAGTCCAGATCTCGAATCCGGCGAACACGTCAGTTACCAGCCAGGCCGTGCTGGTGTGCAGGTTAGTCGGGGTCGTCGGGATGATCGCATTCGTAGCTGCATCCGTGAGGAACGGCTTCAGATCTTGGTTGCTAAACGTGGTGCCGGTGATTGGCGTCTGCGCAACATACGAGATTACCGGGCGGTTTGGATTTGTTCCGGTCCCGCGCGGGCCGGCCCAGACATTCCAGGTTCGACCGCCGATACTCGCCGTCCCGACCTGCGAACCGATCGGCTGGTGATTGCCAGGCTTGTACAACCAGACCATGACGAATCCGCTCAGCGCATCCCCATAACCAATAGCCGGCGGAGGTGGAGCGGCAAGCCAGATGTCGTAGGTCGCGTTGTAGTCACCCGTTGGAGTAGCCGTGGGCGGCGTCCAGTTGAACGTGCTCATGAGCGTCCCGATGGAGCTGATCACTTTCGGTAGCCCGTCACCGTCGGGTGTCGTCGCCTGGACGCCGGGCAGAAGCCCCGGCGTTTGGCCATTGGCACCGATGTAGAGAGACGGGAACGACACCGGGACACCACCGCCGGGCGCGCTCCCTGTCCAGCTCGCCACAGTAAAGCTGTTTCCGACGTAGTTGATGGTCTGATCGGACCCCGAGGGATTGCCCCAGTTGTTGTTGAAGACCATGTAAGCCTTGCCACCAACCCCTGGAGCGGCCGTCTTCACACGCTGAAGGTCGATGTCCTTGCCGCCCGATGGGTCGGGGCCGCCGAGCGTTCCCATCAGCGTCGGGTACGGCGTCGGGTTATAGGCGGGTGCAGCGCTGGCCGAGGTGCCGAACGCGAATCCACCGACGCAGTAGCTGAACGGACTCGGGATCTTGTCGCCGGGCACCAACAACGAGACGGCCGAGATCGGCTGCATGGCGTACGCCGTTCCGCTGTTGTTGTAGCAGGCGGTGTTGAACTGGCTGAAGGGGATGAAAACCGGCCCCTGGACCTGCGTGATGGTGGCGCACCACCGGTGATTCGCGTCGGTCGTCCCCATCGGATCCTGAATCTGGACGCGAATGTTCGAGCCCGTGAGCCGAACATAGCTGACCGCGATGCCGGTGCCCGTCGGCGTGATCGTCGGAAGGGTCCCGGTCGCCGTTACATTCGCACCGCACTGGTTGGCGGCGCCGGTCACGGGTTCGGCGAGATTGAATCCGAGCAGCGCCACGGTCGCCGAGTTCACGGGGTCGGCACCAACCGTGCCTTTCACGCAATAGGGGAAAGCCTGAGGCGTTTGTGCGGTGAAATCCGCCGGTGTATTGGTCGTTCCCTTGGTCAGGTTATCGGCTCCCGTCCATGTACAACCGTGGAACGCGCCCTGAGTGTAGTAGCCGGGAGGCGGACCCGAAGTGGTGCCGCCGGCGCCGCCGGTGCTGCCACCGGTCATCCCGCCGGTGCTGCCCGTCTTTCCGCCAGTGCTGCCAGTGGTGCCGCCGGACCCGCCGCTCGTCCCGCCAACGCCACCCCCAGTGGTTCCACCGGCGCCCGTGACGGTGCTTCCGCCGGCTCCCGTCGCGCACGAGGTCGCGCACGTCCCGTTGCTACACTGCATCTTGCCGGGCCCGCAGACACAGGCGCCGTTGCAGATCTGGTCCGAGCGACAGGTCGCGCCGCAGCCGCCGCAGTTCGTCGGATCGGTCGTGAAGTCGGCGCAGCCGTTGCCACACATGCGAGTCGACCCCGAGCAACTCGACGAGCAGGTGCCGTTGTTGCAAACCTGCCCACCGGTGCACGCGGCGCCGCACGCGCCGCAGTTGGAGCCGCTGGTGTTCAGGTTGATGCAGGTCCCGTTACAGGAAGTGAGACCCTCGCCGCAGGTCGCGGCGGGAGTCGCCTGCGCGCATCCCGCGACGACGAGCGCGAGGCCGAACAGGGCGCCGAGGACCCAGCTTCCGGGCTCCTTCGAGGCACGATCAAAAGCCACACCAATGCTACGCGACAGGTCACGACGTAGGTTCATGCTAGTGTCCTTCTTCTTGTTGGGTCGGCGAGGGGCGCGACTTAGGGGAACCTAACCAGCATCGACTCGCCGAGCGACTAAAGTTGCAGAAACCGCCGGGGCGCGGGAGGCCAGACCCTCATACCCCAAAGGCTTTGACCACGCAACGGTTCAGCGCACCAGCGCCGGGCGCCCTGACACTGACCTCCAGCGAAAAACTGGAATCGCATGATCCCACGATGGCGTGACGTTCGCGACGCAGCCGAATTTGGGACCTATCGTCAGATTCGCTAACCGTGCTTCCGGCGAGAGCTAGGTTTCCGAGGCTAGCGTCGAAGGTTCACCATCCCACGACCTGGACGGGCGTAGCGCTATCGAAAACGTGTTGTTTCCCAGTTGACCAGAATTGTTGCTGCCGAAGCACCAGACGGCGCCATTGCTCGCAACGACGCAGGTGTGGCCGCCGCCGAGCGCGACACTCGAGATCGATACCCCAGCCGCCGTGACCACGGTCTCCTTAGTCGCGGTTGGGACGGTGAACACCGGGTCCTGCGGCGGGCCTATTCCGATTTGACCAGATCCGTTGGAGCCCCAGCAGGAGAGGGCGCCGCCGCTTAGTAGCCCGCAGGTGTGGTGGCCTCCCGCCAGTAGGCTCGTCGGGAGCGCTGGCAGGACGCTGCCGAGTAAGGCGGGCGCGGGTGTCGGGGTCGCGCCAAAATTTGTTGTATCGGCAAGCTGACCAGCCCCATTTTCGCCCCAGCAATTGGCGCCGCCCGTCGCGTCCAGCGCGCAGGCGAAATCGAAGCCAGCAGCGAGAGACTGAGTCGCGAAACTGAGCGGTACCTTGCTTGGCGTCGGAACGCCAGTAACGCTGCCAGACATTCCATTGCCGACCGCGCCACCGAGGTTGTTTCCCCAGCAGTATACGGATGCGTCTGTCCCGGCAATGGCGCAGGCATGGAATTCGCCAGCGGCAATGAAAGTTGCGCTAGGTAAACCGGTGGCTCTCACTGCGGTTGATAATGACGTGAAGCTGCCGTTTCCGAAGGCGCCAAGCTCGTTGTTGCCCCAGCAGCAAACAGAGCCGCTCGCGAGGCGGGCGCAGGAGAAATTAGAACCGAGGGTAAGTTGGACTGGTAAGTCGCCCGCAGGAAGCCCGGCGACCGCCACGGTTGGTTTGGGGACTCCACTCGGCCCCAAGGCTGGGCGCGTGACGCTGCCAATTCCGAGCTGACCGTCAAAGTTGTATCCCCAGCAGTAGATCGAATCATCGCTCAATACGGCGCAGCTAGTCGAGTCGGACCCTCCCGTCCAGAGCTTGGTAGCGCGTCGAACACAGGCGCCTCCCTGGCAGAAGTGCGTCGTCCGGCAATCCGCGTCTGAGCCCTCGGTCCTTTGTGCTTTTTGGTCGGATCGATGAAGTCCCCGAACTCGTCCGCGTCGAGTTGATCGCGTTGGTGCCGACGGTGGTCGCGGGGAAGCCGTTGATCAGCACCGGCCCCAGCGGCGGCGTCTCGCTCACCAGCGCCATGGTCAGGCTCATCACCTGCCCGACGAGCAGCCCCGCCGGATCGAACACCATCCCCACGAACGGATTCGGAATCGGCGTCGGCACCGGCGCCGGCATCGGCACCATCTCGAAGTGGATGTCCACCCCGAGCACCAGGTCCATGAACGTGCTGGCCAGCATCGCCGCCGCCACCGCCCCCGTCAGAACAACCACGAAATTCGCGCCGACAGCGCGAAGTAGAACGACGTGCCGCCGAAGTCCATCGGCGAGCCGAAGAGCTGGGCGGGCGTGAACTGGTATTGCAGCACGCCGCCGACAGCCCAGCGGCGCGTGACCAGGTAGTCGGCGCCCAGGCCGAGCTCGGCGTCGAAGGCGGTGCCGGGCTTGAGGACGGCGCCGCCGAAGTTGATGACGCCGATGCCGGTCTGTAGAAATGGCACCAGCCGGAGCACGTCGAAGGTGTACGTCACGCCGACGAGCGCGAACGTCGTGCGCGCCGTGCCGCCCGGCAGGTGATTCTTCACGTCGGCGTCGACGGGATGGAAGCCGCTGCCGACCGACACGCGCGCGGCCCAGGCGTCGCTGAAACCGTACTCGAGATCGGCGCCGCCGAGCACGCCCAGCGGCGCGCGCCCGTCGACGTCCACGTCTCCGAGGCCGAGGCGCGCCGAGAGCTGCCACTCGTCCTCGCCCGGGGCCGCCTGCGCGGGTGCGGCGGGCGCCGCGAGCACGAGCCACGCCCCGATCGCAAAGATCGCTGAGATCCCGGAGACCCCTGCTCGCCGACGGTGGCCGCGGTGCACGGTCGCACTATAGCCGCCGGATTCGACGCTCGGTAGCGCGGGGCCGCGGCGGCGCTGGATTTGCTCCCTGCACCGCAATTGACCCGGGGTAGTCGCTCTGTTATCTCCATCAGCGCGTGGTGAAGAACAAAGCGATCAGCAAGAAGGAACTGAGGCAGCCGGACCAGTTCGTCAGCTTCTGGACACGGTTCTCGTCGCAGGCGGGGAAGTTCATCTCCGAACGCCGGAAACCGACGCTGATCGGCGTCGGCGTTCTGGCGGGCGTGGTGACGGCCACGGTGATCTACAGCCAGATCCAGGAGCGGGCGGCGATCCGCTCGTCGGAGGCGCTGGAGCACGTCGGCAAGATCGCGACGGCGGAGCTGCTGCCGGCCGACGGCTCGCCGGCCAAGGACGACAGCCTTCCCCACTTCAAGACCGACAAGGAGCGCCTGGAAGCGGCGCTGAAGGACCTGGACGGCTTCCTGTCGGCCGAGCCGCACACCCCGCTGCGCCGGGAGGCGCAGCTGCAGAAGGCGGGGCTGCTGCTGGACCTGCAGCGTCCCGACGAAGCGATCCCGATCTACACCGATGTCCTCGGGTCGCGCCTGGACGGCAACCTCAAGTTCATCGCCCAGGAGGGACTCGGCTACGCTTACGAGGCAAAGGGCGATCTCGATCAGGCGCTCGCGGCGTTCACCAAGCTCGGGGGGGACGGCCCGAAGGGCTTCTATCACGACCGGTCGCTCTACCATCAGGCGCGAATTGCGGAGCGCAAGGGCAACCCGGCCGAGGCGACCAAGCTCTATAAAGAAGTGCTGGAAAAGACCCCGCAGACCGCCCTCCGGGACGAGATCTCGAATCGCCTGGCCGTCCTCGAGACGAAGTGAAGACGCCCGGTTCGCTGCTGCTGCTGCTGGCCGTTGCCAGCGCCGCGCTGCCCGCGGCGTGCGCCAGTCTGACGGCGCGCAGCCCCGAGCCGGCGGAGGAGCACCCGCACCCCGCGGGCATCGCGCAGATCCGCTGGCGCACGGAGCTGCATCAGCACGGCCTGTTCGAGCCCACGCCCGAAGAGTGCGCCAGCGGCGCGCTGGTGGCGCAGGGGAAGCAGCTGGTGATCGGCTCACGTGCGGCGGCCATCGTCTCGGTCGGCACGGAGCGCGGTCACATCATGTGGGCGACCGCGGCGTCGGGTGGGATCGACAGCCAGGCGTCGTACGATGCGAAGCACAACCAGGTCTACCTCGGCGCCGACGACGGGACGTTCTACGCGCTGGATCCGGCGGCGGGTACGGTGCGCTGGACCTATCACGCCAAGGGCGCGATCGAGCGTGCGCCCGACGTTGGCGGCGACACGGTCTACTTCGGGACGGCCGCCGATCGCGTGATCGCGCTCGACGCCAGCAACGGCAAGTGGCGCTGGCAGTACGAGCGGGAGACGCCGGAGGGGTTCACGATCCACGGCTACTCCGGGCCGCGAACGTTCGGTGAAGACGTGGTCGCCGGATTCTCCGACGGCTACCTGGTGTCGCTCAACGGCGGCAGCGGCGAGGTCGTATGGGCGCGGTCGCTGGCGGCGGCGTCCGATCAGTTCGTCGACGTCGATTCCACGCCCACGATCGTGGGCGGCACGATCTACGCGTCGTCCTATTCGGGCGGGCTCTACGCGCTCGACGCCAAGGACGGCGCGGTCCGCTGGCGCGTCGGCATCGAAGGGGTCAGCTCCGTGTTCGTCGCCGGCTCGCGCATCTATTTTGCGGCGCCGCGCGAGGGGCTGCACGCGGCGGACACCGACGGGCACATCCTCTGGCGCCAGGGCCTCAGACAAGCGGGCGATCTCACGAGCCCGATCGTGGTCGGCTCGTACCTGGTCTTCTCCGGCAGCCGCGCCGGGCTCTTCATCGTCGATCGGGAGACCGGCAAGCTGCTGGAGATCTTCAACCCGGGCAGCGGCATCTGCGCCGCGCCCACGATCGACCCGACCGGCGGCCGCCTCTACGTGCTATCGAACGGCGGCGCGCTCTACGCGCTGGACCTGATCTGATCGACGCGCCGCCAGTCGTCTCGTCTGTCCCCGCGCCTTCGCGACCGCTAGCCGGGCTGCAGGCGGCCGATCGCGCCCATGCTCTCGATCCGGCGCACCAGCTCCTTGATCCGCCGCGTGCCGCCGGCGTCACGCGCCTTCCACTCGACCCCGAAGCCGGCTTCGCCGCCCGGCTGGCCGATCCAGCACACGCGGGCCGACAGCGGCATCGCGACCTCGGCCCCTGGCGGCGAGACCTTGAGCACAACGTCGGCCTCGTTGAGCACGCGGCTGTCGGTGCGCACGAACGCGCCACCTCGACCGATGTCTCGCAGCACGCCGACGTTGTCCTGCAGCGCGCCCGAGATCTGCCACGTCACCGGGAGCTCGACCGGCAACCGCTGATGGCGGCGCGCCACCATCTCGGCCGAGTCACCCTTTGCCACGGCGACCAGGTAGTCGCGGGTCTGGCTCTCGCTGGCCAGGAACTCCACGCCGATCCCGGCCTTGGTCTTCGTGCGGTGCTTGCCGGGACGCCGCCAGGCGACGTTTCCGCGCAGCAGCATGGGGCTGCGCCGCTTGCCGAGGCGGATCGAAACCACCACCGGCTCCCCGATCGCCAGGGCCCGCCGTGTGGGAAAGAACAGTCCGCCGTTGGGGAGGTCGCCCAGATAGTGCTCCAGGAAGGGCTGGCCGGTGGCGAAATGTACTTTAAGGATGGTCATGTGGGTGAGTGAAGGGGATTGTATTATTGAAAATATTGCGCTTGTAAAGAGCCGCCACTGAATTGAGAACTTCAGATTTCGAATATCAGCTCCCGCCGGAGCAAATTGCGACGCATCCGACGGCGCGGCGCGAGGATGCGCGTCTGCTCCGGCTCGACCGCTTTCACGGTACGCTGAACCACGCGCACTTTCGCGAAATTGCGGGCCTGTTGCCGCCCGCGAGCCCTGGTGGTGCTCAACGAGACTAGAGTGTTCCCAGCACGGCTGCGCGGCTCGAAGCCCAGCGGCGGAGCCGTGGAATTACTGCTGACGCGCATGGTTGGCGATGCCCCGGACGGTCGGGGTGGGCGCGCCGAAGTCTGGGAGGGCCTGGCCCGAAACCTAGGCCGCGATGCCGATCTGGAGCTTCGATTCACGGGCGGCCTGACGGCGCGGGTGCTCGAGCGCCTCGGCGAGGGGCGGGTGCGATTGCGCTTCGAAGGGCTCGGCAGCGAGACGCTGATGGCGCGGCTGGACGAGATCGGCGAGGTGCCGCTGCCGCCGTACATCGAGGCGGCGCGCAAGCGGGAGGCGCCGCGGCATCGCCGCGCCTGACGACGACCGCCAGCGCTACCAGACGGTCTACGCCGCGGCGCCGGGCGCGGTCGCGGCGCCGACCGCCGGGCTGCACTTCACGCCGGAGCTGCTTGACGGGCTGCGTCGCCGCCGGGCACGAGCTCGCGCGCCTCACGCTGCACGTCGGGCCGGGCACGTTCCGTCCGGTCAAGACCGAGCAGCCTGCCGAGCACGTCATGGACGAGGAGCGCTACGAGATCCCCGCGGCGACCGCCGCGCGATCGCGCGTCGCGCGCGCGCGACGGCCGTCCGGTGGTCGCGATCGGGACCACGGTGGTGCGCGCGCTCGAGAGCGCGGCGCGCGCCGGCGGCGGCGAGGTGCAGGGCGGGGCGCGGCCGCGACGACGCTGTTCTTGATGCCCGGCGACGAGTTCCAGGTCGTGACCGATCTGGTCACCAACTTTCACCTGCCGCGGTCGACGCTGCTGATGCTGGTCGCGGCGTTCGCCGGACGCGAGCGCGTGCTCGATGCCTATCGCGCGGCGGTCGACGCGGGCTATCGCTTCTACAGCTACGGCGACGCGATGCTGATCACGGGAAGGCCGGGCGCGTGAGCGCCGGCGCGGAACAGGTCTTCGAGGTCTTCGAGATCGTGGCGCGCGACGGCGCCGCGCGCGCCGGCGTGCTGCACACGGCGCACGGCCCCGTCGAGACGCCGATCTTCATGCCGGTCGGCACGCAGGCCAGCGTCAAGGCGCTGTCGTCGGCGCGATCTCGGGCGCCTGCGCGCGCCCATCATCCTCGGCAACACCTATCACCTGTCGCTGCGCCCCGGCGCCGAGCGCGTCGAACCAGCTCGGCGGCCTGCACCGCTTCATGGCCTGGCCGGGCGCGATCCTCACCGACTCGGGCGGCTTCCAGGTCTTCAGCCTGCGCGAGCGGCGCACGATCGACGAGGACGGCGTGACCTTTCGCTCGCACCTCGACGGCTCCGAGCAGCGGCTCACGCCCGAGCGCGCGATGCAGATCCAGGCGCTGCTCGGCAGCGACATCGCGATGGCGTTCGACGAGTGCCCGCCGTCGGACGCGCCGCGCGAGGTCGTGACCGCGGCGATGGCGCGCACCACGCGCTGGGCGCGCCGCTGCGCCGTGGCGCCGCGCGCCGCCGGGCCAGCTGCGCTTCGGCATCGTGCAGGGCGGCACCGACGTGGCGCTGCGCCGCGCGCACCTGGCGGAGATCGCCGCGCTGCCGTTCGACGGCCTGGCGCTCGGCGGCCTCGGCGTCGGCGAGCCGCCGGCGGTCATGCACGCCGTGGTCGGCGCGATCGCGCCCGAGATGCCGCAGAACCGCCGCGCTACCTCATGGGCGTCGGCACGCCCGAGGATCTGCGCGCCGGGATCCGCGCCGGCATCGACATGTTCGACTGCGTGATGCCGACGCGCAACGCGCGCAACGGCCAGCTCTTCGTCGCGCGAGGGACGCCTCAACATCGCCAACGCCGCAGCACCGCGACGACCCACGCCCCGTCGAGGAGGGCTGTCCCTGCGAGTGCTGCGCGTCGTACAGCCGCGCGTACCTGTCGCATCTCTTTCACGCCAAGGAGCTGCTCTATTACCGCCTGGCGACGGTTCACAACCTGCAGCACTACCTGGACCTGGCGCGTCGCGCGCGCGCGGCCATCATTGCCGGTGTCGTCAACGATTCCTCGTGGTAGACCCACCCATGGCCAAGCGCGTGGGTGTCATCCTGGCTGGCTGCGGACACCGCGATGGCAGCGATGTCGCTGAAGTGACGATCGCGCTGCTCGCGCTCGATCGGATGGGCGCCGACGTGGTCTGCGCGGCGCCGGATCAGCCGCAGGCGGTCGTCGCCAACCACGCGACCGGCGAGGTCACGCCGGCGAAGCCGCCCAAGCGCGCCGTGCTCGTCGAGGCGGCGCGCCTGACGCGCGGGCCGGTCGTCAGCCTGGCGACGCTGTCCGACCGCGACCTCGACGCGCTCATCATTCCAGGCGGGCAGGGCGTCGGCTACACGCTGTCGAGCTACGCCGAAAAGGGTGAGCTGTGCGAGGTCCACCCCGACGTCGCGCGGCTCTTGCGCGCGATGCTCTCCGCGCACAAGCCGATCGGCGTCTGCAGCCTGGCCGCGATCCTGGTGGCGCGCGTGCTGGGCCCGGTCGCCGGCGTGCGGCTCACGCTGGGCAGCAAGCACCCGCCTGCCGCCAAGCACGCCGCGGTCATGGGTGCCGACGTGCGTCCGTGCACGGTCGACGACGTCGTGGTCGACCAGAAGGCGCGCGTGATCTCGACGCCCGCGTCGATCTACGACGATGCGTCGCTGCGCCAGATCGCGCTCGGCATCGACAAGCTGGTGCGCACAGTCGTGGGGCTGGCGCGCGACCGCTCGCCGCGCCCGATCCCGCCCGTCGCCGTCCCCGGCACAGCCTCGCCGGCGTGAGCCGGCGCGCACCGCGCGGCCGCGCTACCGGTCGTCGTCGCTACCTGGTCGCTACCTGGTCGCTACCTGGTCGCTACTGGTCGCTACTGATCGAGCCCGCGGTTGCGCTTGATCTGGTCGAGGACCTTGCCGTACTCGACCTCCCAGGTCGATGTGCCCTCTTGCAGGTTCTTGATGCGGCGCCGGACCTCTTCGTCGAGCTCCTCGTCGACCTGCATGTGCTTCTTGAGGATGTCGGTCATGCGCTTTCGCAGCACGGTGTCCTCGACGAAGATCTCTTCGATGTGCGGCGACTGCATGAACGACTCGATCATCTGAGTGGTCATCCAGTCGAGCCCTTCCTCACCGAGCCCGAACGCCTTCTCGCCGGCGAGCGTGCGCTTGATCTTGCCGAACTGCTCGTAGGGAAGGTTCCGCTTCTGCAAGAGGTCCTTGGCCTTCTCGGTGATCTCGCGATCGACCCTCAAGTACTCCTTGAGCACGGCCTGAACGTCCATCTCAGCTTCGGCGCGATCCGCCACCGCGATGTCACCCGCCTCCACGAGAACCTTTACAATCTCGGCCCCCACGGACGGAATCTTTCCACTGTAGAGACGCATTCTTCTACTGCGCCTTATAGGTGCGCGGTGCCCCCCAGTCAAGGTTAAGAGCGCGTGCATTGTTGATCTTCGTGGAGACTCTGGTGGGGACTCTGGTGGGGACTCTGGTGGGGATCTTTCTCCGGTCGATCGTTTTGTGTCAGACTCACTGCTGGCGTGCTGATCCCGATCCGAGATCACAATCCACGTGTGCGTTTTCCGGTGGTGACGGTGTCGTTGATCGTGCTCAACGCGCTGGTGTTCTTCTTCCAGCGCACGCTGACCGCCGGCCAGGAAGAGTTGCTCCTGCGCGTCGCGGGCGCGATCCCTTACGAGATCGCCCACTGGCGCGACGTCGGTGCCCGCGATCTGTTCCCGCTGCCGGGCTCGATCTGGACGTCGATGTTCCTGCACGGCGGGTGGATGCATCTCATCGGCAACATGTGGTTCCTGTGGCTCTTCGGCGACAACGTCGAGGAGTCGCTCGGCCGCTTCCGCTATCTGCTGTTTTATTTCGTCGCCGGTACCATCGCGGCGCTGGCGCAGTGCTTCAGCATGCCGATGTCGATGGCGCCGATGATCGGTGCCTCGGGCGCGATCGCCGGCGTGCTCGGCGGCTACGTCATGCTCTACCCGCGCGCAGCGGGTCGTCACGTTCGTCGCGATCCCCTTCCTCTGGAACTTCATCGACATCCCGGCGTGGATCTTTCTCGGGCTCTGGTTCCTGAGTCAGTTCCTGCTCGGCGGCGGCTCGGGCGTGGCCTGGATGGCGCACGTCGGCGGCTTCCTGGCGGGGGTGGGCCTGATCCGACTGCTCGCCGGGCCGCGCAAGCGCGCGCCCGTCGAGGTCGAGTACCTGCCTCCCGGGCGCTGGTAGCGGCGCCAGCCCCGAGGGCGCGGCACATGCGGCAATGAAGAGGAACTGTGGCGGATCAGGGACTCGAACCCCGGACCCGGCGCGTATGAAACGCCTGCTCTAACCAGCTGAGCTAATCCGCCGTTGGCCTGGAAACGACCGGCGGCGATTTTGCGCGTCGGTGCTCTCCTGTCAAGAGAAGAACGGCCTTGATTGCACCGATTGATGCTTAGGGGCCAATTGGGGTAAACGGAAGCAATGAAGCGCGTCGAGAAACCGTGGGGCCACGAGCTGATCTGGGCGGTCACCGATCGCTACGTGGGCAAGGTGCTGCACATCAAGGCCGGCGAGCAGCTCTCGCTGCAGTATCACAACAAGAAAGACGAGACGGTGATGGTGTGGGCCGGGCGCATGACGTTCGAGCACTATCGTGACGGCGAGGCGCCGCAGTTCCGCGACATGAAGGCGGGCGACGCGTTTCACGTCACGCCGGGCCTGCGCCACCGGATGATCGCCGTCGAGGACACCGACGTCTTCGAGGTGTCGACCACCGAGCTCGACGACGTGGTGCGCATTGCAGGACGCCTACGGGCGCGAGGGGACGTCGAAGGCGTGATGGTGGAAGCCGTGATGGAAACCGTGATGCGAGACGACGGCAAGGCTTGACGGGGTCCGGGTGCCGGGCTAGATCGCACGCCTCATGTACGATACGTCGGATATCCGTAAGGGCCTCAAGATCATGATGGATGGGTCGCCCTTTACGGTCGTCGAGTTTCAGTTCGTCAAGCCGGGCAAGGGCGCGGCGTTCACGCGCACCAAGGTGAAGAACCTGCTCACCGGCGCGGTGCTCGAACGCAACTTCCGTTCGGGCGAGAAGTTCGAGCCGGCCAACGTCGAGACGAAGACGATGCAGTACCTGTACAAGGACGCCGATTCGTTCGTGTTCATGGACACCTCGACGTACGACCAGGTGCAGATCCCCGACACGACCATCGGTGACTCGGCGGACTTCATGCCCGAGAACATCAACGTCGAGGTGCTGTTCTTCCATGACCGCGCCGTCGGCGTGACGCTGCCGAACTTCATCGAGCAGGCGATCGTCGAGACCGAGCCGGGCTTCCGCGGCGACACCGCGACCGGCTCGACCAAGCCGGGCAAGATCTCGACCGGCGCCACCGTCAACGTCCCGCTGTTCATCAGCGTGGGCGACATCGTGAAGATCGACACGCGCACGGGCGAGTACATCGAGCGCGTCGGGCGCGCCTAGACGCGGGCGTGTCGCAACAGGCACGGGAGGAGGCGTGGCGGCTGGCCGGGCGCCGGGCGGCGCTCGAGGCGCGCGCGCGCATTCGTCGCGCCGTGCGCGCCTGGTTCGAAGGGGAGGGCTTCCTCGAGGTCGAGACGCCGGCGCGCGTGCCGTCGCCGGGGCAGGAGCCGCACCTGGATGCGATCGCCGCGGGCGCCGACGACGGCGCCGAGCGACGGTGGCTGGCGACGTCGCCCGAGTACCACATGAAGCGCCTGGTGGCGGCGCGGCTTCGAGCGCATCGTCCAGATCGGCAAGGCGTTCCGCGGCGGCGAGCGCGGCGCGCACCACCAGTCGGAGTTCACGATGATCGAGTGGTACCGCGCGGGCGCGCCGCTCGAAGCGATCGCGCGCGACTGCGAGCAGCTCCTGCGCGTGGCCGCCGCCGCCGCGGGGGCGGACGCGGCGGCGCTGGGCATCGACCGTGACTTCGCGCGCGCGACGGTGCGCGACCTGGTGCGCGACCACGCGGGGTTCGAGCTCGGCGGCGACGAATCGGCCGACGAGCTGCGCGACAAGGCGCTCGACGCCGGCGCGTTCGCGGGCACGCCGCCGCCGCCCGGCACCGCGTGGGACGACGTCTTCTTCCAGATGTTCCTCGACCGCGTCGAGCCGCGTCTGGGCCGCCCGGGCCAGCCGACGTTCGTCTTCGACTGGCCGGCGCCGCTGGGCGCGCTCGCGCGGCGCAAGCCCGCCGACCCGCGCGTCGTCGAGCGCTTCGAGCTCTACGCCGGCGGCCTGGAGCTGGCCAACGCGTTCGGCGAGCTCACCGACCCGGTCGAGCAGCGCGCGCGCTTCGTCGAGGAGTCGCGCCTGCGCGCGGCGCGCGGCAAGGCGACCTACCCCATCGACGAGAAGCTGCTCGCCGCGCTGGCCGTCATGCCGCCGACGTCGGGGGTGGCGCTCGGCTTCGATCGCCTGGTGATGTTCGTGCTGGGCGCTAGCCGACATCCGCGACGTCATCGCCTTCGCCGACGACGAAGTCTAAGAGCGCCCCGTCCTCGTCCTCGCCGCCGTCCTCGTTCCGAAGTCCGAGGCCTATTCCGTCGCCCGATACCACACCGTCTCGACGCCATTGAAGGCTGTCCGCCCACTTCGCGATGTCGTCGATGTGGCGCCCGCGCGGCAACACCTGGCGATAGCGTTCGAGCGTGCGCACGGCGGCGGACGGGTCGCTGCGCTTGGCGTCGGCGGCGCGGCGCAGGGCGAAGAAGATCTCGTCGTCGATGGTCTCGGGATCGACGCTGCTGGCGCTGTCGTCCATCGACAGCGCTTTCTCGTAGTCGGCGACCGCCTCATCGAAGCGCTCGAGCGCCGCCAGCGCCTGCGCGCGGTTGAAATAGGCCTCGGGCTCGTCGGGTTGAGTGGCGATCTCGCGGGTCGCCGTGTCGACCGCCTCCGCGAAACGCCCGTCGACGACCATCTTGCTGGAAAAAAGCGCTCCGTAGTTCATCGGGCCGCGGAGTCTACTCTCTTCCACCTGCCGGATCTTGTAAGAAAATCGCCGCTATCCTTGACCCCCGATCCAGCCTCTGCTAGGAGTTGCGGCGGCTGGAGGGCCCCGAAAAGTCGTGACTCAATACCTAATTGGAATGGCTCAAGCGGCGGGCGGCGGTAGCAGCGGCCTGATGCAAATGGCGCCGCTGGTGCTGATCTTCGTGGTCTTCTACGTGCTGGTGATCCGTCCCCAGTCGAAGAAGGCCAAGGAGCTTCAGGCGATGCTGAAGGAGCTCAAGAAGGGCGACGACGTCGTCACTCAGGGCGGCGTCATCGGACGCATCACCGGCATCAAGGACGACGAGGTGACGCTGCAGGTGCAGGAAGGCGTGCGGCTCCGCATCCTCCGCAGCGCGATCACCGGTCTGCGCAAGGTCGGCGGCGAGAAGCCGGTGGAGAAGTCGTCCGAGAAGTCGTCCGAGTCCTCCAAGGACATCAAAGCTTCGTAGAGCCTTCTAACCCCCTTACGCACGGTTCAACGCATGGAACGCTCCTGGTGGTGGAAGGCGGCTCTCTACGGTTTCGTCACCGTACTGGCTGTGCTCTACCTGGTCCCCACGGTGGCGCCGGATTCGACGAATCCGGCGCTCGAGTTCGTCAACAAGCACTTCCAGAAGCGGATCCAGCTGGGGCTCGACCTCCAGGGCGGTTTGCACCTGGTCTACGAGGTGAACGTCGACAAGGCGGTGTCGAGCAAGGTCGACCGCATGTCGTCGGACATCGAGGACCACCTGCGCAAGGACAAGGGCGTGAGCGACGTCGTCGTCTCGCGCGAAGGCCGCGACGACATCGTCCTGACGTTCCCGAAGCACGAGGAGCAGGCCAAGCTCGACGACGCGTTCCTGCGTGACTACCGCAAGTCGCTCGACCTGGTCGAGCGCAACGCGGCGACCGGCGTGGTGCGGCTGCGCCTCGACCCGGATCAGGTCGAGGAGGTGCGCGACTACGCGCTCCGCCAGGGCATCGAGACCATCCGCGGCCGCGTCGACAAGTTCGGCGTCGCCGAGGCGACGGTCATCAAGAAGGGGACCGACATCATCGTCGAGATCCCCGGCCTGAAGCCGGCTGACTTCGAGCACATCAAGTCGGTCATCGGCCGCACGGCGCAGCTCGAGTTCAAGATCGTCGACGACGGCTCGGAGTACATGCGCAAGGTCGCCACCGCCGTGCCCAAGGATTCGGGCATCGAGGTCGCGCCCGAATCGTGGTCCGAGAAGGACACGGGCAAGCAGCACGAGGACGTCTACCTGCGCTCGAAGAAGCGCGAGACGCTGGAGAAGTTCCTGGCGGGCCTGACCGGCGAGCTGGCGCTCCCGGCGGATCACGAGATCGGCTACGAGGAGAACCAGGCGCGGTCCGACTCCGGCGAGGTGACGCCCGATCGCTACTGGCGCACGTTCTACCTGCATCGGCGCGCGGCGCTGACCGGCGAATACCTGTCGAACGCCGACCAGACCTGGGATCAGCAGACCGGGCGCCCCGAGGTCAGCTTCGAGTTCGACCGCCAGGGCGCGGCGATCTCGGAGAAGATGACCGGCGACAACATCGGACGGAAGATGGCCGTCCTGCTCGACGACAAGATCAACAGCGCGCCGGTCATCGAGGGACGCATCGGCGCGCGCGGCCGCATCACGCTAGGCGGCTTCGGCGATCCTTTCCAGATGCAGCAGGAGGCGAAGGATCTGGTCGGCGTGCTCCGCTCGGGCGCGCTGCCGGCCCCGCTGCACAAGACCTTCGAGACCCAGGTCGGCCCGACCATGGGCAGCGACTCCGTCAAGAAGGCGAAGTTCTCCATGGCTCTCGGCGCCGTCGCCGTGATCCTGTTCATGCTGATCTACTACCGGGTCGCGGGTCTCATCGCGAACGTCGCGATGATCCTGAACCTGCTCTTCATGGTGGCGATCCTCGCCGCCTTCGAAGCGTCGCTGACGCTGCCGGGCATCGCAGGCCTGGTGTTGACCGTCGGCATGGCCGTCGACGCGAACATCATCATCTACGAGCGCATCCGCGAGGAGCTACGGCTCGGCAAGTCGCCGCGCACGGCGGTCGACGCCGGCTTCAAGCGCGCGTTCTGGACGGTGTTCGACGCGCACGTCACCAACTTCGTCGCCGGCGTGGTCCTCTACTCGTACGGTTCGGGTCCGATCCGCGGCTTCGCCGTCACGCTGCTGGTCGGCATCATCACCAACCTGTTCACATCTTACTGGCTGTCGCACTGGATGTTCGACGCCCTGGTCGGACGCCGGGGCGCGGCGCGCGCCACTCTGTCGATCTAGAGGCAATCATGGCGGCGCAGAATCAGCAGCAAACGTTCTTCGAGATCATCAAGCCGGGCTCGACCTTCGAGTTCATCGGCATGCAACGCTACTGGATCGGTCTGTCGATCTTTCTGGTGGCGCTGACGGTCGTGATGCTCCCGCTCAACGCCTTCGTCTTCAAGGGCCGCGGGCACATGTTGAACTGGGGCGTCGATTTCCGTGGCGGCACAGAGCTGGTCGTCGAGTTCTCGAAGCCCGTCGACGCCGGCGAGATCCGCAAGGTGCTCGCGGACGCCGGCCACGACAACGCGGACGTCGTGAAGTACGAGGACCCGACCGGCAAGTCCAAGTACAACTTCATGCTGCGCATCGGCTCGGTGTCGGTGCTCAACGAGGCGCAGGTCAAGCAGGCCCAGGAGCTGCTGGCCCATGAAGGCGACGCCACCCTCAAGAAGCTCGAGTGGGCCGAGGGCGGCGACAAGTTCTATCTGCGCTACGACCGCGCGATCGATCCGCAGTCGCTGTCGAACTCGCTCAAGGCGATCGGCATCAAGGCGACGCAGGTGCAGCCGTTCGGCCGCGCCGAAGAGAACACCTACGAAGTGACGCTCGTGGGTCTCGACTCCGAGATCCGCAACGCGCTCGACGCGCACTTCGGCGCCGACGCGGTGTCGGGGATCCCGCAGGTCGAGTCGGTCGGCGCCAAGGCCGGCAAGCAGCTGCAGTACGACGCCGCCAGGTCGCTGCTCTTCGCGATCCTGCTGATCATGGTCTACATCGCCTTCCGGTTCGACTTCCGGTACGGCCCGGGCACCGTCGTGGCGCTGCTGCACGACGCGGTCATCGTCATCGGCGCGTTCGCCGTGACGTACAAGGAGTTCTCGCTGACCACGGTCGCGGCGGTGCTGACGATCATCGGCTTCTCGATGAACGACACCATCGTCGTCTTCGACCGCATCCGCGAAAACGCGACGCGCCTGCGTGACCGGCGCTTCGACCGCGTGGTCAACCAGTCGATCAACGAGACGCTGTCGCGCACCATCTGGACCAGCGCGACGGTCTTCTTCGTGACGCTGGCCATGAACGTGTTCGGCGTCGGCGTGATCCGCGACTTCGCGTTCGCCATGAACGTCGGCGTCATCGTCGGCACCTACTCGTCGATCTTCATCGCGAGCCCGATCCTGATCTGGCTCAACGACAAGTATCTCGCGAGCCAGAAGCGCCAGACGCCGGCGCGCGCCGAGCGCAACGCGCGCCGTCCGAAGCGCGACGAAGAGCCCGAAGTCGAGCCATAGGCAAGCCGGCCTGGCGTGCTATTGTGCGCCATGTTGCCGACCCGCCCCTGGCCCGCGCATGGAGGCGCGGGTTGGCAGGCGCAGCCGATCGACGAAGCGCGCACGGCTGCACTCGCCGCCGAGATTGGCGTTCGCCGGCTGACGGCGGCGATCCTGCTCGGCCGCGGGCTCGGTGATTCGGCGCGCGCCTCGCGCTTCCTGGCGCCGCGCCTGGCCGATCTGCGCCGTCCCGAGGGGATGGCCGATCTCGAACGCACGCTCGATCGGCTGGCGCAGGCGCTGGCGCGGCAGCGAACGGATCGCGATCTTCGGCGACTACGACGTCGACGGCGTGACCACGGCGGCGGTGCTCGCGAGCGCGCTGCGCGCGCTGGGCGGCGACGTGATTCCGCGCGTCGCCAGCCGTCGCGCCGGCTACGGCATCGGCCCCGACGACGTCGACCCGCTTCGCCGACGAGGGCTGCCGGCTGCTGGTCACCGGCGATTGCGGCACCAGCGATCACGAGGCGCTGGCGCTGGCGCGCGCGCGCAACGTCGACGCGATCGTGATCGATCACCATCAGGTGCCGTCCGGAGAGAGCGCCGGCGTTCGCGCTCATCAACCCACACCGGCCCGACGATCGCTTTCCGTTCAAGGGGCTCGCGTCGTGCGGCGTGGCGTTCTATCTGGCGGGCGCGCTGCGCACGCGCCTCGGCGTCGACGCCGCCCGCTTCGACCCGCGCGACCTGCTGGATCTGGTCGCGCTGGGCACGGTCGCCGACCTGGTGCCGCTGGTCGACGAGAACCGCATCCTGGTAGCGGCCGGTCTGCGGATCGCGTCGGCGCGCAAGCGCCCGGGCCTGCGCGTGCTCGCCGCGCTCGCGGGCATCGAAGCCGACGACGCGATCACCGCCGAGCACGTCAGCTTCCGCCTGGCGCCGCGCCTCAACGCCGCCGGCCGCCTCGGCGAGGCGCAGCTGGCGCTGGATCTGCTGCTGGCGCCCGACGACGCGATCGCCGATCGGCTGGCCGCCGAGCTCGATGAGCGCAACCGCCAGCGCCAGATGATCCAGGAACAGGTGTGGACCGAAGCGCTCGGCGCGTGCGAGTTGCACGAGACCGACGCCGCGCTGGTGGTCGGCGCCGAGGGCTGGCATCCGGGCGTCGTCGGCATCGTCGCCGCGAAGCTGGTCGAGCAGGTACGCGCGGCCGGCGATCGTGATCGGCTTCGAATCGGGGCAGGGGCGCGGATCGGCGCGCACCGTGCCGGGGTTCAACCTCTACGAAGCGCTGGTGGCGTGTGCGCCGCACCTGTCGCGCTACGGTGGTCACGCCGCGGCCGCCGGCATGAGCCTGGGCATCGATCGCCTCGATGCGTTCCGGCGCGCGTTCGTGCGCGAGGCGGAGCTGCGCCTCGGGAGCGCGACGCGACCACCGCTGGTCGTCGACGCGGTCGTCGAGCTCCATGAGCTGGACCTGCACGCGCGCCGAGGAGCTCGGGCGGCTGGCGCCGTTCGGTGCCGCCAACGCCCAGCCGATCTTCGCGCTGCCCGGCGTCACCGCCGAGTCGACGCGTCTGGTGGGGCAGGGGCACCTGCATGCTCACGCTGCGCCACCGGGGCGCCACCAGCGACGCCATCGCGTTCGGCATGGCCGATCGCGATCCCGGTCAGGGGCGCGTGCGTCGACCTCGTCGCCAGCGCCGAGCTCGACACCTTTCGCGGCAACCGGCGCACGCGCCTCAAGGTCAAGCATCTTTACCGCAGGCACGAGAGCTGAAGTTCGGTAATACTCCGGTCGGGGTCATGGCGATCGACGAACCGGCTTCTGGCTCGGGTTCCCGAGGCGAGCTGCCCCCGGCAAGCCGACACGTGGCGCACGCGCGAGAGAAAACCTATCTCGCACTGCTCCCCTGGCGGAACTTCCGCCGCGTGGTGTTCCTGATCCTGGCGCTGATGGCGGTGGTCGCGGTCAAGAAGAGCGGGGGCGGATTCTTCAGCCGCGTCCTCGATTCGGTCGCGCCGACGGCGCAGCCGGCCCCACCGGCTCGTCACGCGGCGTCCGAGACCACGGTTCATCTGCAGCCCGGGCCGCCCCCGAAATGACCAGCGTCGGCGGGCCGGTGATCTGGGCGATCTTCGGCGTGGTCGTGACGCTGATGCTCGCGGTCGATCTCGGCATCTTTCACCGCCGCCCGCACGTGGTCCGGTTTCGCGAGGCAGCGGTCTGGTCGCTGGTCTGGATCGGCCTCGCGCTGCTCTTCAACGTGCTGGTCTACGTCCAGTACGGGGCGAACCGCGGCCTGGAGTTCTTCCAGGCGTGGCTCATCGAGAAGGCGCTCTCGGTCGACAACATCTTCGTCTTTCTCGCGGCGTTCTCGTACTTCGCCGTGCCCGAGAAGCTGCAGCACCGCGTGCTGTTCTGGGGGATCATCGGCGCCTTCATCACGCGCGGCGTGTTCATCCTGGTCGGCGCCGCGCTGCTGGCGGCGTTCCACTGGGTGGTCTACGTCTTCGGCGTCTTCCTGGTGATCACCGCCGTGCGCCTGATGTTCGGCAAGGACGAGCAGGTCTACCCGGAGCGCAACCCGGTGCTGCGCGTGTTTCGCCACCTGATCCCCGTGACCGAGGAGTACGCGGGCGGGCGCTTCCTGATCAGGCGCGACGGGCGGCTCATGGCAACGCCGCTGCTGATGGTCCTCGTGGTGATCGAGGCGACCGACGTCGTCTTCGCCGTCGACTCGATCCCGGCGGTGTTCGGCGTGACCCGCGACGTGTTCATCGTCTACACCTCGAACATCTTCGCCGTGCTCGGCCTGCGCGCGCTCTGCTTCCTGGTCGCGAGCCTGGTGCGCAAGCTTCGATTCCTCAAATCGGCGCTGGCGCTGGTGCTGGCCTTCGTCGGCGTGAAGATGCTGGTCGCGGATCGCTTCCCGATCCCCGACTGGCTATCGCTGTCTGTGGTCGCCGGGCTGATCCTGGGCGCGTCCCTGGTGTCGATCATCTTTCCCGCGCCCGCGGCGCGCGAGCCGGACGATCGGGCCGGCGACGACACGTCCGAGCCGGCCTGAGCCTCAGGCCGTGCGCCGCGCGAGCCGGCCGAGGCCGTCGTACGCGGCGTACTTGTAGATCTCGGCGAGCGTGGGGAAGTTGAAGACGCTGTCGATGAAGACGTCGATGGTTCCGCCCGTGCTCCATGACCATCTGGCCGATGTGGACGAGCTCGGTGGCGCGGTCGCCGATGATGTGAACGCCCAGCAGCTGCTTGCGTGTCGCGGCGCGAACAGCAGCTTCATGGCGCCGTCGGGCTCGCCGATGATCTGCCCGCGCGCGTTGTCGTGGTAGGCGGCGCGGCCCACCTCGTAGTCGACGCCGCGCGCGCGCAGATCGTCCTCGGTCGCGCCGACCATCGAGATCTCGGGGATGGTGTAGACGCCGAACGGCGTGAGCGGCGAGACCTTGGTCTTGTACGGGAAGCCGAACGCGTGGCACGATGGCGACGCGCCCTTGCTCCATCGAGACCGACGCCAGCGCCGGATTGCCGACGACGTCGCCGGCGGCGTAGATCTGCGGCCGCCGACGTCTGGAAGTGCTCGTTGACCAGGATGCGTCCCTTGGCGTCGAGCTCGACGCCGGCACGTTCGAGCCCGAGCCCGGTCGGTGTTGCCGGCGCGGCCCGCCGAGTAGAGCACCTTGTCGACCTCGAGCCGCTTGCCGCGCTTCAGCGCGACGTGCAGCGGCCCGCCGGCGATGCGCGTTCGATGCCGAGCACGGCGTCGCCGAGCAAGACCTGGTGCCCCTCGCGCTCGAGCGCGCTGCGCAGGCCACGTCGACATCTCGCCGTCGAGAAAGCCCATGCAGTGAATCGCGCCCCTCGATGACCGTGATCTTGGTGCCGAGCGCCGCGAACAGGCAGGCGTACTCGCAGCCGATCACGCCGCCGCCGACGACGGCGAGCGACAGCGGGATGCGGTCGAGGTCGAGGATCGTGTCGGAGTCCTCGACGTCCGGGTCGTCGAAGGGGACGCCGGGCGGGCGGAACGGCGAGCTGCCGGTCGCGATCAGGATCGCGTCGCCGGTGAGGCGCCGCGTGCCCTCGGTCGAGCCCGAGCTCGCCGCGCGTACGACCACCTCTCGCGGCCCGACGAACGCGGCGGCGCCGCGCACGACTGTCACGCCGTGGCGGTCGAGGTTGCGCGCGATCTGCGCGACCTGCTGCTCGGTCACCGTGTGCAGGCGCCCCATGAGCTGGCGCAGGCTGGCGTCGCGATCGATGTCGAGCGTCATGCCGTAGAGGTTGCGGCGCTGGAAGCCGGTGACGTAGAGCGCCGTCTCGCGCAGCGTCTTCGACGGCAGCGTGCCGGTGTGCACGCACGCGCCGCCGACCTCGGGCGCCTTCTCGACGAGCGCGACCTTCTTGCCGAAGTACGCCGCCTGCACCGCGCCTTTCTCGCCCGCGGGCCCCGAGCCGATCACGACCAGATCGAACCGCTCGGTCTCAACGCCGCTGCCGCTGCTCGCGTCCGCCATCGCTCGAGGTTCACAGGTCCGCCCCGTCGAGGCAAGCAACGCGTTCGCCGCGCGCTGGCGCGCCGTCAGAGCTGGCGGTGCGACAGACAGGGCAGGTTGCGGCGCACCTGGTCCTGGTAGTCGAAGTCGAGCGTCGCGAGCGCGAAGCCCTCGTGATCGCCGCACTCGGCGATCACCACGCCCCACGGATCGACGACCAGCGCGTGGCCGTAGCTGCGTCGCTGGCCGCCGTGGTGGCCGCGCTGCGCCGGCGCGAACACGTAGAGCTGGTTCTCGATGGCGCGCGCGCGCAGCAGCACGTGCCAGTGATCCTTGCCGGTCTCGAGCGTGAACGCCGCCGGGACGGCGCACACGCGCGCGCCGCGGCCGGCGATCGCGCGGTAGAGCTCGGGGAAGCGCAGGTCGTAACAGATCGTGAGCCCGAGACCGCCCCACGGTGTCTCGGCGACGACCACGTCGGCGCCGGGCTCGATCGCTTCGGACTCGCGGAAGCGCAGGCCGCCCGGCACGTCGACGTCGAAGAGATGGATCTTGCGATAGATCGCGGTCACATCGCCGTCCGGGGACAGCAGGACCGAAGTGTTGCGAATGCGTTGCAGACCGCCGGCGGCGGTCGAGGTATCGCCCATCTCGGGGAAACCTCCGAGGAGCAGCCAGGCGCCCGCCTGTCGCGCCGCGCGGCGCATCGCGCTCAGGATCGGTCCGGTCTCGTCGCTCCCAACGCGCTCTGCCAAAGACAGGCGATGGTCGCGGTCGCCACCCAGGTACGCGAAGTTCTCGGGCAGACCGATCAGCTTCGCGCCCGATGCCGCCGCTTCCGCGACCAGGCGCGTGCTCGTATCCAGGTTCTTGGCGACGTCATCCGTTGACGTCAGCTGGATTGCAGCGACGATAAGGTGCGACATCCGGTATGTAGCGTACCATGGAGACCCGGGAACCCAGGTGAGTCACCCTGCGAGCGACTACGTGCGCCATGCCGGTTGCGTGGCAGAATCCGCTGGAACTTCCCAAACTTAGGCAAAAGCACCTTGCTTGCGCGGCCCAAATCACCGTGTTATAACCCGCTGCCTGAAATTCTGCGTTGCCTCCTCAAAAGGGCGGGCCCGCGAGCCCGCCTTTTTTTTGCCCAAAGAGATCTCGAGTCGACACTTCCGAAACCCAAACGAAACACCGATGCGAAAGGACATACAGGACTTGTGGACGCTGGCCGAGCCCTACGTCAGGGACGCGGGGTTCGATCTCGTCGAAGTCCAATCTGGCCGGGAGCCCACAGGATGGGTGGTCCGGCTATTCATCGATAGCGCGCCGGAACTACCGACCAGGGCAGGCGCCTGTTTCGCATTCCGATTGCGAGCGTGTGAGCCGCGACATCTCGGCGGCGCTCGACGTCGCTGATCTCATTTCTCATGCGTACCAACTCGAAGTGAGCTCGCCAGGGCTTGATCGGCCCCTTCGGCGGGAACGAGATTTTGCACGGTTTGCGGGGCAGAGCGCGCGCATCAAGCTCGCGGACGGGGTAGAGGGGAGGCGCAATTTCTCAGGAACGATCCGCGGTGCCCGCGATGGCGTCGTCGAGATCGAATGTGATGGCCGGTCTTACCAGCTACCCGTCGAGCAGGTCGCCAAGGCGAACCTGATCCCCGACTGGGAACGCGAATTTCATCGGAGCGCTTCATGAACGAGGGTGCCGCGCTGGGCCTGGTCCTCGACCAGGTCTCGAAAGACAAGAACATCGACCGGCAGCGTGCTGGTCGAGACGCTCGAGCAGGCGATCCTGACCGCCGCCAAGAAGGCGTTCGGCATGCAACGCGAGATGGAGGCGAAGTTCAACGAGGAGATCGGCCGGTCGACCTCTTCCAGATCATCGTCATCGTCGAGCAGATCACCGACGAGACGCAGCGGCAAGGAGATCTCGCTCGAGGACGCGAACCGCTTCAACCTCAAGGCCGAGCTCGGCGACGAGCTGCTCTTCCAGATCTTCTACGACGAGAAGGACCAGACCGGCCGAGGAGCAGGACGCGAAGTACGGCGCGCTGCTCGAGCTCAAGCACGCGCCTGAAGGGCTTCGGCCGCATCGCCGCGCAGACCGCGAAGCAGGTCATCCTGCAGCGCGTGCGCGAGGCCGAGCGCGAGAACGTCTTCAACGAGTACAAGGAGCGCAAGGGCGAGCTCATCTCGGGCATCGTGCGGCGCTTCGAGCGCGGCAACATCGTCGTCGACCTCGGCGGCGCCGAGGCGGTGCTGCCGGTGCGCGAGCAGGTGCCGCGCGAGATCGTACCGCGTCGGCGACCGCATCATCGCCTACGTGCTCGACATCGACGAAGACCGCGCGCGGGCCGCAGATCATCCTGTCGCGCACGCACAAGGGCCTGCTCGAGAAGCTGTTCGAGCATGGAGGTGCCGGAGATCTACGAGAAGATCGTCCGCATCGAGGCCTCGGCGCGCGAGCCGGGCGCGCGCGTCGAAGATCGCCGTGTCGTCGCGCGACCGCGACGTCGATCCGGTCGGCGCCTGCGTCGGCATGAAGGGCTCGCGCGTGCAGGCGGTCGTGCAGGAGCTGCGCGGCGAGAAGATCGACATCGTCCCCTACGACGACGACCCGGCGCGCTTCGTGTGCAACGCGATCGCGCCGGCCGAGGTGGCGCGCGTGATCATCGACGCCGAGAGCCACACCATGGAGCTGATCGTCCCCGACGACAAGCTGTCGCTGGCGATCGGCAAGAAGGGGCAGAACGTCCGCCTCGCGTCGCAGCTCACCGGCTGGCGCATCGACATCCACTCGGAGATCGAAGGTGCGCGAGATGGAGCAGCGCGTCGCGCGTGTCGATGGCGGCGATCGAGGGCGTCGGGACGGAGATCGCCGACACGCTGTTCAAGCTCGGCTGGCGCTCGGCGGCCGACGTCGCCGGCGCCAAGCCGGAAGAGCTGTCGTCCGTGGCAGGCATCGGCAACGCGGAGGCGGCGAAGCGGATCATCAGCGCGGCGGCGCGCGCCGCCGAGGTGGAGCGCAAGCAGCACGCCGAGGAGATGGCGCGTCTGGCGCAGCAGGCGGAGCAGGAGGCGGCGGCCGCCAGCGAACGTTCGGCAGCGGCAGCGGCGGCAACGGCAACGGCGACCGGCGGTGAGGGTGGCGCGATCGGCCGGCCCACGGAGGGCCCCTGAGAGATGCCGCATGTCGAACACAGAGCCGCAGCCGCGGCTAAAACGGGCGACCCCGGTTCGCACCTGCGTGGGGTGTCGTCGCGTCTGTGCACAGGCGGAGCTAGTGCGTCTGGTCCTGGTCGACGGGCAGCCGGTGGTCGACCGCCGGCGCGCGCTACCTGGGCGAGGGGCTTCGATTCATCCGAACGACGCGTGCGTCGAGGCGGCGATCCGGCAAGGGGGGTTCGGCCGGGCGTTTCGCTGTCGCGTGCAGGTGGCTTTCCCGGCGGAGCTCGCGAGGAACGTTGCGGCCGCGTTTGGGGGTCCGCGTGAGGGCAATGGCAACCCGGAATAGGAAACGCTCATGATCGGAAGTGGATACGAACGGCGTTCGGAAACATCCAGCAGCGGCCACGAAGATGCGGCGGCAGCGCCGCGGGTACGCGTCTATGAGATGGCCAAGGAGCTCGGGCTCGCCAACCGCGACCTGGTCGGCAAGATCCGCGCACTGGGGATCGACGTCGCCAATCACATGTCCCACATCGAGGCCGCGGATGTCGATCGCATCCGGCGCGCTCTCGATCGTGAGCGGCAGGAGAGCCTGGTCGAGGAGCGGCTGACCGACACCGTCATCCGCCGCCGGTCCAAATCCGCGCCGCCGCTTCCGCCGCGCAGCGCTCCGGCGTCCAGCGCCGCTGCGCCGTCGGCCCCTGTTCCCAGCGCCACCGCGCCGGTGGTTCGTGCGCGCGCGCCCGAACCTGTGCCGGCCGCCGCCCCCGCCGTCAGCGAGCCGCCCCCGCCCCCGCCCGCGCCACCTGTCGAAGCGACCGCGGCTCCCGCGCCGGCGTCCAGCGCCGAGCCGGCCGAGCCCGCGATCCCCGCCGAGCCGGTGCAGCGCCGCCGTGTCGTCGAGGCTCCCAACGCCGCGGCCGCGGCGCGCCCGGCTCCGGTCATGCCGCCGGCTCCGGCCGCCGAGCCCGCCGCGCCGGCGATCGCCGCGCGCCGTGTCGAGAGTGAAAGGGTCGTCGCGCCCGCGATGTCCGCGGCAGCGCCGGCGACGCCCGCGCAGCCGCAAGTGACCATCCGGACGATCACCTCGCCGGTGGTCACCGGATCGGCCGCGACGGGCGCGTTCATCCAGCTGCCCGGCATGCCGCCGCGCGGAGAGGCCGGCGTTCCCAAGATCGAGATCAAGGATCGCGACGAGGAGCTGCGACGCCTCGGCCGCACCGGGCTCATCAACCGCCAGCCCGCCGGCCGCGATCGCTACGGCCGCCCGGCGTTCGGCGCGCCCGGCCAGCGTCCCGGAGCGCCGCCGCGCAAGAAGGTTGCCGCCGCCGGCAAGAAGATCAAGAAGACCGAGATCACCACGCCCGCCGAGCACAAGCGCGTCGTCCGCATGGACGAGACGATCGCCGTGTCGGATCTCGCCCAGAAGATGGGCATCAAGGGCAAGAGGTCATCAAGAAGCTCTGGGCGCTCGGCATGATGGGCGTCAACATCAACCAGGACATCGACCTCGACACCGCGACGCTGATCGCGACGGAGTTCGGCTACCAGATCGAGTCGACCGCCTTCAACGAGGACGAGGTCATCGCCGACGCCGAGAGCCCGGATCGCCCGAGGATCTGGTGCCGCGCGCGCCGGTGGTCACCATCATGGGCCACGTCGACCACGGCAAGACGTCGCTGCTCGACGCCATCCGCAAGGCCAACGTCGCCGCGGGCGAGGCCGGCGGCATCACGCAGCACATCGGCGCCTACAAGGTGCACGCCGACCGCGGCGACGTCGTCTTCCTCGACACGCCGGGCCACGAGGCGTTCACCGCGATGCGCGCGCGCGGCGCGCAGATGACCGACATCGTCGTGCTCGTCGTCGCCGCCGACGACGGCGTCGATGCCACAGACGATCGAGGCGCTCAACCACGCCAAGGAAGCCGGCGTGCCGATCATCGTCGCGGTCAACAAGATCGACAAGCCGGGCGCGAACCCGGACGTGATCCGCAACAAGCTCTCCGAGCACGGCCTGATCTCGGAAGAGTGGGGCGGCGAGACCATCTACGTGAACGTCTCGGCGAAGACCAAGGAGGGCATCGACAAGCTGCTCGAGATGCTCGCGCTGCAGGCCGAGGTGCTCGAGCTCAAGGCCAACCCGAACAGCGCCGGCAAGGGCCACGTCGTCGAGGCGCGGCTCGACCGCACGCGCGGCCCGATGTCGACGATCCTCGTCGAGGAAGGGCACGCTGCGGGTCGGCGACCTGGTCGTCGCCGGCGAGTTCTCGGGCAAGGTCCGCGCGATGCTCGACGACCAGGGCCAGAACATCACCGAGGCCGGGCCGTCGACGCCGGTCGAGGTGCTCGGTCTCGACGGCGTGCCCGACGCGGGCGAGACCTTCAACGTCGTCGACGACGAGAAGCGCGGCCAAGTCGCTCGTCGAGCACCGGCGCGACGCCCGCCGCAAGAAGGAGCTGGCCGGCACGACGCGCGTGTCGCTCGAGAACATCCTCGACAAGATCAAGGCGGGCGACGTCAAGGAGGTCAAGATCGTCCTCAAGGCCGACGTGCAGGGCTCGATCGAGGCGCTCGCGAACGCGCTCACCAACCTGTCGACCGACGCGGTCGGCGTCAACGTCATCTCGACGGGCGTCGGCGGCATCACCGAGTCGGACGTCAACCTGGCGAAGGCGTCGGCGGCGATCATCATCGGCTTCAACGTCCGCCCGGCGGGCAAGGCGCAGCAGCTCGCCGAGCAAGAGGGCGTCGACATCAAGCTCTACCAGATCATCTACGACGCCATCGACGACGTGAAGAAGGCGATGGTCGGCCTGCTGGCGCCGATGCTGCGCGAGAAGGTGCTCGGGCAAGCGCCGAGGTGCGCCAGATCTTCACCATCCCGAAGGTGGGCACGATCGCCGGCTCGTTCGTCACCGACGGCAAGATCACGCGCAAGGCGCAGGTGCGCCTGCGTCCGCGACTCGGTGCTGATCTACACCGGCAAGATCGGCTCGCTCCGCCGCTTCAAGGACGACGTCAGCGAGGTCGCGCAGGGCTACGAGTGCGGCATCGGCATCGAGGGCTACAACGACGTCAAGGAAGGCGACATCATCGAGGCCTTCGAGATCGAGTCGATCGCGCCGACGCTGGAGAATCCGACCGGAGCCTCCGGCCGGCGCTGAGTCGGAGCCGTGACCATCGGGATCGCGCGGCTGGCCCTGTTCATCGGGGCCAGCCACTCTCTGAAGGAGAAGCGGATGGTCCTGCGACGGGTCAAGGATCTGGTGCGGCAGAAGTTCAACGTGTCGATCGCCGAAGTGGCCGAGAACGACGTCTGGCAGCGCGCGGTGCTGGGCATCGCCGTCGTCGGTAACGACCGGCGCTACGTCGAGGGCGCGCTCGACGAGGTGCATCGGCTTCGTGCGCGCCAAGGCCGACGTCACCGGTGAGGAGCGTGAGTTGCAGACCTTCAACGACGGCGAGGCGCTGGTCGGCGCCGACTTCCGTCACTGGCAGGGGTAGGGCAGAGCAATGTCGCAGCGGACCGAACGGATCGCCGGCGAGGTGCGCGCCGTGGTGGGCGAGGTGCTGGCGCGCCAGCAGATCAAGGACCCGCGCGTGCGCGGCGCCGGCCTCATCACCGTCACCCACGTGCGCGATCTCGGGCGACCTGCGCCACGCGCACGCGCTCTTCACGGTGCACGGCGCCGGCGAAGCGGAGCTCGAGCGCGTGCGCGAGGGGCTCGACCACGCGAGCGGCTACTTCCGCCACGCGATCGGCGCGCGCTTGCGCATGAAGGTGACCCCGCAGCTGACATTCGAGATCGACCGGGTCTTCGAGAAGGCGACGCGCGTGGAGAGCTTGCTGCGCGAGATCGCGACGACGGAGACAGGCGGGGCAGGGGGCGGGGCGGGGGAAGCGAAGGCGGACGGCGAGGACCAGGACGGCGACGACCAGGACGGCGACGAGGACGGCGAGGGCGAGGAAGGCGACGAGGACGGGAAAAGGGGGCAAGAGGGCCCGAGATGAGCACGACCACGGGCGTGCTCGTCATCGACAAGCCGGCGGGGCCCACGTCGTTCGACGTCGTCCGCCAGGTGCGGCGCGCGCTGCGGACGCGGCGCGTCGGCCACGGCGGGACGCTCGACCCGATGGCGTCGGGCGTGCTGCCGATCTGCCTCGGCGAGGCGACCAAGCTGGCGCAGTTCCTCCTCGACGCCGACAAGGAGTACGAGGCGACGCTCTGCTTCGGCGTCGAGACCGACACCTACGACGCGACGGGCACGGTGACCGACCGGCGCGACGCGGCCGGCCTGCACCGACGGGGCCGTCGAGGCCGCGCTCGGCGGCCTTCCGGGGCGCGATCCGGCAGGTGCCACCGCGCTACTCGGCGCTCAAGCTGCGACGGGCGGCCGCTCTACGACTACGCGCGCGCCGGCGAGGCAGTCGACCCCGCGCCGCGCACGCGTGATCGATTCACGAGCTGGCGCTGGCGTCGCTGGATCGACCCGACGGCGGTCGTGCTGCGCCTGCGCTGCTCGAAGGGGACCTACGTCCGCTCGCTGGCGTTCGACCTCGGGCGGGCGCTGGGCGCGGGCGCGCACCTCACGGCGCTGCGCCGCACGCGCTCGGGTCCGTTCCGCATCGACGAGGCTCATCCGCTCGACGCCCTCGAGACGGCGCCGCTCGATCGGCCTGTCCGCAAGCGCTGGGGCACCTGCCGGCCCTGCACGCCGGGCGTCGACGCCGCCCGCAGCCTCGAGCAGGGCAAGCGCGTGCCCTGGACGCGGCGCTGGCAGGCAACGCCGCAGCGCAGCGACGCCCGGCCGACCGCACCGCCGCCGGGACGGTTCCAGGTGCTGCGTCCGGACGGCACCCTGCTGGCTGTTGCCGAGGTGCGCGACGACGACACGCTGCGCACGCTGCGCGTGTTCGATTGAGCCACCCGCAGCGCGCGCGAGCTCACCCGCTCGGAGGCTCGATTGCGCACCCACGCGCGTGTTCGATTGACTACCCCCGACGTTTTCTGGGAGATTCTCCGCAACTCAAAAAAGCAACCACACCAAGCAGCAGCAGCACAAAGAAGGTCGAAAGACGAAATGGCGCTCGCAGCAGAACGTAAGTCCGAGGTCGTTCAAAAATTCGCTCGCAAACCCGGTGACACGGGCTCGCCCGAGGTGCAGATCGCGCTGCTCTCGGAGCGGATCACCTACCTGACCGAGCACTTCAAGACTCACGCGAAGGACCACCACTCGCGCCGCGGCCTGCTCATGCTGGTCGGGCAGCGCCGGCGCCTCCTCGACTACCTGAAAGACAAGAACCTCGACCGCTATCGAGCGGTCATCCAGTCGCTCGGCATCCGCAAGTAGCGAAGCGTGTGGCGCGTCCTCGGCCTCGCGCCGGGGGGCGCCGCTCAAACCCCCCGGCTGCGGTACCGGTATTCATCCTTTTTCCCGCCGCTTGAGCCCGCCGTTGCGGTCAGCGGGCTGAAGAAGTGAGAAGAGGGACGAATCGGTTGCCGCCGCATTCGAACCCAAGGAGCAGACATGTTCGTGCGTGAAGGCGTGAGTTTCGGCGGCAAGGAGCTCACCATCGAGACCGGCCGCATGGCCAAGCAGGCCGACGGCTCCGTCGTCATCCGTTATGGCGACACGATGGTGCTCGTCACCGCGGTCGCATCCAACAGCGTGAGGCCCGGCATCGATTTCATGCCGCTCACCGTCGACTACCTCGAGAAGACGTCGGCGGCGGGCAAGATCCCCGGCGGCTACTTCAAGCGCGAGGGGCGCATGACCGAGGTCGAGATGCTCACCTCGCGCCTCATCGATCGCCCGTCGCGCCCGCTGTTCCCCAAGGGCTGGCGCTTCGACACGCAGGTCATCGCGATGGTCGTCTCGACCGACAGCGAGAACCCGCTCCGACGTGCTGGCGATGACCGGCGCGTCGTGCGCGCTGCACACTCAGCGACATCCCGTGGGCGGGCCCGTTCGCCGGCGTGCGCGTCGGCCGCGTCGACGGCGAGCTCATCGTCAACCCGACGTTCGCGCAGCGCGACGAAGTCCGACCTCGACCTCGTCGTCGCCGCCAGCCGCGACGCGATCGTCATGGTCGAGGGCGGCGCCGCCGAGGTCAGCGAGGACGCGATCATCGACGCGCTGATGTTCGCGCACAAGGCGGCGCAGCCGCTGCTCGACCTGCAGGAGAAGCTGCGCGCCGCGGTCGGCAAGCCGAAGCGCGAGTTCATCGCCGCCGGCGAAGGATCCGGCGATCGTCGAGCGCGTCGCCGGCATCGCCGACGAGAAGATCCAGGCCGCGATGGCGATCCGCGAGAAGCACGAGCGCTACGCCGCGCTCGACGCCGCCGGCAGCGAGACCGTCGAGGCGCTGACCGCCGAGCTACGCCGAGCGGCTGCCCGAGGTCAAGGAGGCGTTCGAGTCGGCGAAGAAGAAGCACCTGCGCGAGCTGGTGCTGTCGACCGGCAAGCGCATCGACGGCCGCGACACCGGCCGACGATCCGCGCCATCACCTGCGAGGTCGGCCTCCTGCCGCGCACGCACGGCTCGGCGCTGTTCACGCGCGGCGAGACCCAGGCGCTGGTCACGACCACGCTCGGCACGAGCCAGGACGAGCAGCACATCGACGCGCTCATCGGCGACGTCGAGAAGCGCTTCCTGCTGCACTACAACTTCCCGCCCTTCTCGACGGGCGAGGCGAAGCCGCTGCGCGGCGCGGCCGCCGCGAGATCGGCCACGGCCACCTCGCCGAGCGCGCGCTCTCGCGCGTGCTGCCGGGCGCGAAGGACTTCCCGTACACCATCCGCATCGTCTCGGAGATCCTCGAGTCGAACGGCTAGCTCGTCGATGGCGTCGGTGTGCGGCGGCATCGCTGTCGCTGATGGACGCGGGCGTGCCGATCAAGACGCCGGTCGCCGGCATCGCCATGGGCCTCATCAAGGAGGGCGAGCGCGTCGCCGTCCTCTCCGACATCCTCGGCGACGAGGATCACCTCGGCGACATGGACTTCAAGGTCTGCGGCACCGAAGACGGCATCACCGCCATCCAGATGGACATCAAGATCGAGGGCCTGACGCGCGAGATCCTCGAGACGGCGCTCGACCAGGCGCGCGAAGGCCGCCTGCACATCCTCGGCAAGATGGCCGAGGCGCTGGCGGCGCCGCGCGACGAGCTGTCGAAGTACGCGCCGCGCATCACCACGCTGCAGGTCAAGCCCGACCAGATCCGCGACATCATCGGCCCGGGCGGCAAGACCATCCGCGGCATCATCGAGCAGACCGGCGTCGCCGATCGACGTCGAGGACGACGGCACCGTGCACATCGCCTCGCCCGACGGCATCGCCGTGAAGAAGGCGATCGACATCATCAAGGGCCTGACGACCGAGCCCGAGGTCGGCGAGTTCTACATGGGCGTCGTGCGCCGCATCGTCGACTTCGGCGCGTTCGTCGAGATCCTGCCCGGGCACCGACGGCCTCGTGCACATCAGCGAGCTCGACGAGAAGCGCGTCGAGCGGTGCAGGACGTGTGCAAGGAAGGCGACGAGATCGTGGTCAAGGTGATCGGCGTCGATCGCGCCACGGCAAGATCCGCCTCTCGCGCCGCGAGGCGATGGGCAAGACGCCCGACGTCGTCCACAACTTCCGCGCCGTCGCCTCGTAGATGACGAACGTCGTCGGGGGCGCTTGAGCACTTCGCCCGTCCACGTCCACATCCGGTTTCGCAAGCTGCGGCCGAACGCGGCCACACCGCGCTACATGTCGGAGCATGCCGCCGGTCTGGACCTGTCGTCGGCCGCCGACGGGCCCATCGACATCGCGCCCAACGGCGGGCGGGCCGCGGTTCCGACCGGATTGGCGCTGGAAATCCCGGTCTCTTTCGAGGGACAGGTGCGCCCGCGCTCGGGGCTCGCGCGCAAGGCGGGCGTGACGATTCTCAACGCGCCGGGGACGATCGATGCCGACTATCGCGGCGAGATCGTGGTTCTGCTGGTGAATCTCGGTCACGAACCATATACAATCAATTCGGGCGATCGAATTGCGCAACTGGTCATAGCGCCTGTGACCAGGGGCGACTTCGAGGAGGCGACGGAGCTCTCGACGACCGATCGGGCGACGGAGGCTTCGGACACACGGGCTGAAACAACTGAGCGGGCGCGAGTGAGGAGAAGGGGGTCCGTGAGCGCCATCGTCGGTATCGACCGTTTCGGCTCGGGCACGCGGCCGGCCGACAATGGCTTCTACCGCTCGGGAGAAGTCATCGCCGGACGGTACATCGTGCGCGAGCTCATCGGCGTCGGGCCGCTCGGGATGGTGTACCGCTCGGAGAACCGGCAGTCGGGCGGCGTGGTCGCGCTGCGGGTCGTCTGGCCGGACCTTCTCACCGACGACGCTTCGCGCGGTCGCTTTCTCAAGGAGTGCATCCGTGCGCGCACGGTGCAGAACCGTTACGTGGCGCCGCTCTACGAGGCGTTCATCGACGATACCAGCGGACAGACCGTCTGCATCCTCGCGGTGAAGCACCTGGGCGGACCGACGCTGGCGTCGCGGGTCGCGCGCCGTCTGCAGGCGGGCGTGCCGCTGCTCGCGCTGGAGGCGCAGCCGATCGTCTCGCAGATCGGCGTCGGGCTGTCGGCGATTCATCAGGCCGGCCTGGTGCACGGCAATCTGCGCCCGTCGAGCATCTACTTCGCGGGCGACGAGGTCCGCGTCTCCGATCTCGGCGTCGCGTCGGCGCTGCCGGCGGAGATCGTCGCGCTGGCCGAGCAGCACGCGGGGCAGGCCAGCGGCCGCTCGCCCGAGGCAGCCGCGGGACGGCGGTCGTCGCCGGCCAGCGACGTCTACGCGTTCGCGCACCTCACGGGCCAGATGCTGGGCCTGCTTGAGCCCGCGCTCGCGCGACGAGGTTCCCGTGCCGCGCTCGGTGCGCGCCGTGCTGACGCGCGCGCTGTCGCCCAACCCCGCGCGATCGCTACGCCGACGTCGACACCTTCGCGGGCGCGCTGGTGACGGCGTTCGAGCGCGTCGATCAGCGCTCCGCCCTCGGATTGCGCGCGGTCGCGCCGCCCTCTGGCGAGACCACGCCCAAGATCCGCACGTTCCGGACATCTCGCTCGGAACCCTCCGAGATGATCACCGGCGCGCTCGAAGCGCGGTCCAAGCCGGGCGCCGGCACCGGCCGACGGGCGGGCGTACCGGCCAGCGTCGTCATCGACCAGAACGCGATGTACTCGGAGACGCCGGCCACGCTGCCGCCGATCTCGCACCCCGCGCCGATCGTGCCGCCGATTGTGTCGGCGATCGCATCGTCGATCGTCGCGCCGTTCGTGGCACCGCTGACGCCCCCCACGGCCGAGGAGCTGGCGCGGCAGCCGCCGATTCCACTGCGCAACGTCCGCCGTCCCGGGCACTCCCATCCGGTGCCGCATCCGTCGACCTCGCTCGGGCGCGCGGTCCATGCCCCGGTGGAGCAGCCGCTGACCCGGACCGCCTCGGTGCCGCGGCCGGTGCCCGCGCCGTCGCGTCGCCTCCTTCGTCGCCTCCTTCGTCGTTGCGCGCGCGCACGGTCGCCCGGGTGCCGCTGGCGCTGGTGTTGTCGCTGACCATCGCGGCCACGTCGCTGGCCGGCGGCTGTCGTTCGCAATATCGTCACAGGAAAGTTTGAAGAGCGGATCGCCGAGGAGCGCGTCGCCAAGGCGGAGCTGCTTCGGCGGTCTGCCCGCCGCGCTTGCTCCGACCCCCGCCCAGCAGGACGAATAGATTCGCCGCGGGCGGACTCGCCGCTTCGCCGCGCCGCGCATGGCCGCTGGCGCGGGCTTTTTTCCGCTTGGCCTGGCGCGCGGCAACCCCGCGTGGTATGAGGTCCTTTGAACCCTGCCATGCGCGGGAATGAATAATGATTCAGAAGCTGGATAGTTCCAGCGCGGAAGCGGGAGCGGACGCCGCGCGGACCAAACCGGTGACGGTGGCCGTCATCGGCGTGTCGGGCTACTCGGGGATGGAGACGGCGCGCATCCTGTCGGCGCACCCGGGGTTCACGGTCACGGCCGCCGTGAGCGACAAGTGGGCCGGCGAGCGCCTCGGCGATCGCGTCTTCCGGTCGCCGGCGACAGCGCCGGGCTGGTCGTCACGTCGCAGGCCGAGGGCGCCGGCCGACTGGGCTCGGCCGAGCTGGTCTTTCTGTGCACGCCGGCCGAGGTGTCGATGGACCTGGCGCCGCGCGCGCTGGCGGCGGGCGCGCGTGTGATCGACGTCTCGGGCGCGTTCCGGCTTGCCCGCGGCGGCCTACCCGCGCTGGTACGGGTTCACCCACGCCTGTCCGGACCTTCTGGAGCAGGCGGTCTACTCGATGCCCGAGGCGACCGGCAGCTTCGACCGCGTGCGCGCGGCGCGCCTGGTGTCGAACCCGGGATGCTACGCGACCGCGAGCACGCTCGCGGTGCTGCCGCTGATCTCGGCGGGCGTGATCGAGCGCGACGGTGTGATCGTCGACGCCAAGAGCGGGACCACCGGCGCCGGCAAGAAGGCGACCGAGGACTTTTCGTTCTCCGAGGTCGACGGCGACTTCCGCGCTTATCGCGTGCTGCGCCACCAGCACACGCCCGAGATCGAGCGGGCGCTGTCGCTCTCGGGCGCGGCGTCGGGGCCGATCACCTTGACCTCGCACCTGCTGCCGACCCGCCGAGGCATCCTGGCGACGGCGTACGGCCGCCTGCGGTCCGGCAAGACCGCGGCCGACGCGGTCGCGGCGATCAAGTCATTCGCCGAAGGGCGCGCCTTCCTGCGCGTCGCCAAGCCCGACTGGGTGCGCTTGCAGGCGGTGGTCGGCACCAACCGCGCGCTGCTGGGGGCCGACGCCGATCCCGAGCGCAACATCGCGATCGGCTTCTGCGCCATCGACAACCTGCTCAAAGGCGCCGCCGGCCAGGCGGTACAGAACGCAAACTTGATGTTCGGCTTCGAAGAGACCGCCGGCCTGACCAACCTCTACGGAACCGCCCCTTGAAAGCGCGGGACGTCGGGCATCGGGGCGCACGTCGGACCAGCGAACAAACCAGGGAGCAAAAATAGGGAGAGCACGTGGCTGCAAGCAAGGGTGATCTAGATACCAAGGTCGTCTGCCCCCAGGGGTTCCGGTTCGGCGCGACGGCGGCCGGCATCCGCGAATCGGGAGCGGCGGGCCGGCGCGATCTGGCGGCGGTCGTCTCGGAGGTTCCGTGCGCGGCCGCGGGCGTGTTCACGGTCAATCGGATGCGCGCGGCGCCTGTCGAGTACGCAGCGGGCCGCCTGCCGGCGATGGGCATCCGCGCCGTCGTCGCCAACAGCGGCAACGCCAACGCCATCACCGGGCCGCGCGGCGCCGTCGACGAGCGCGCAGTCGCCGCCGCGGCCGCCGCGGCGCTGGGCGTCACCGCCGACGACGTGCTGACCGCGTCGACGGGCGCCATCGGCTCGCCGCTGCCGGTCGAGCGCATGCGCGCCGCGATGCCGGCGCTGGCGGCCTCGCTGGACAGCGAGCCGCTGCGGGCGGCCGAGGCGATCCGCACCACCGACCTGCGCACCAAGATTTCGTCGCGCACCATCGAGCTCGACGGCAAGCCGGTCCAGATCGTCGCCATCGCCAAGGGCTCGGGGATGATCCACCCGCAGATGGCGACCATGCTCTGCTTCATCGCCACCGATGCGTCGATCTCGCCGGGCGTGCTGCAGGCGGCGCTGACCGCGGCGGTCGAGGACAGCTTCAACGCCATCACCGTCGACGGCGACATGTCGACCAACGACTGCGTGATCGCGCTCGCCAACGGGCGTTCGGGCGGGCGGCCCATCGAAGGAAAGGGCGCGCCGCTCGATCGATTCTCGGCGGCGCTGAGCGAGATCTGCTTCGACCTCGCGCGCGCGATCGCCGCCGACGGCGAGGGGGCGAGCAAGCTGCTGATCGTCGACGTCGAGGGGACGCGCGATCACGCGCTCGCGCGCGATCTGGCGCGCGCGGTCGCCGGCGGCAGCCTGGTCAAGTCGGGGATCTTCGGCGGCGATCCGTCGTGGGGACGGATCCTGGCGGCGCTGGGCGCGCGCGTCGGCGCGCGCGATCTGGATCTCGATCTGGCGCGTCTCACGCTCGACATCCAGGGCGTGCGCGTCTACGAGAACGGCGGGCCGGTGGCGTTCGACCGCGAGCGCCTGTCGGAGCTCATGCTGATGTCGGAGATCACGGTGCGCCTCGATCTGCAGGGCGGCTCCGAGAAGGCGCGCGCGCTCGGCTGCGATCTCACCTACGACTACGTGAAGATCAACGCTGAATATTATTCAACGCCCAGGAGCGGGACGCCGGCGGCCGCGCGCGCGCCCCGGCCGGCCATCGACCGTGAGGCCGTGGTCGAGGCCCTGAGCTACATCCAGCGCTTCGCCGGCAAGCGCGCCGTCATCAAGTACGGCGGCGCGGCCATGATCGATCCGGCGCTCAAGCGCAGCTTCGCGCAAGAGGTGGTGCTGCTGCAGTCGGCCGGCCTGCGGCCGATCGTCGTGCACGGCGGCGGCCCGGAGATCACGCGCACGCTCGACCGGCTCGGCCAGAAGACCGAGTTCGCCGACGGGCAGCGCGTGACCGGCGCCGAGGACGTGCGCGTCGTCGAGATGGTGCTCACCGGCAAGGTCAACACCGAGATCGTCGGCCTGCTCAACACCGTGGGCGGCCGCGCCATCGGCCTGTCGGGCAAGGACGGGCGCCTGCTGATGGCGCACAAGCTGGCGCCGGAGCCGGGCAAGCCCGACCTGGGATTCGTCGGCGAGATCGAGGCGGTCAACGCCGACGTCATCGACATGGTGCTCGACCGCGGCTACATCCCGGTGATCTCGCCGGTCGGCATGGGCGTCGACGGCGTCAGCTACAACATCAACGCCGACGTCGCCGCGGCGGAGATCGCGGTGGCGACCGGCGCTTCGCGCCTGATCTTCCTCACCGACGTCGCGGGCATCCTCGACAAGGACGGCAAGCTGATCACGTCGCTGCGGGGCGCGGATCTGGAGAGCGGCCTGGAGGGCGCGATCCGTGGTGGCATGCACGTCAAGGCGCAGGCGGTGATGAGCGCGCTCGCCGGCGGCGTCCAGGCGGTGCACGTCGTCGACGGGCGCTCGCCGTACAGCATCGTCGCCGAGCTGTTCACCGACCGCGGCGTCGGCACGCTGGTCACCTGATGGCGCGGGGAGAGGCGCGACGCGAAGCGATTCGCGAGATCCTCGCGCGGCGGCCGGTGGCGACGCAGGAGACGCTGCGTCGGCAGCTGGCGGCGCGCGGCATCCGCGCGGCGCAGGCGACGCTGTCGCGCGACATGGTGGCGCTGGGCGTGCGGCGGACCGCCGGCGCGGGCGGACGACGCTACGTCATCGACGGCGACGGAGGCGCCCTGCCGATCGAGCCCGTGCGCCGGCTCGTCGAGTCGGTCGACTCCAACGCGGTGATGGTGGTCGTGCGTACCAAGGGCGGCGCGGCGTCGCCGGTGGCGCGCGCGCTCGACGAGGCGCGACTGCCGGAGCTGCTGGGCACCGTCGCAGGCGACGACACGGTGCTCGTGGTGCCGGCGTCCGCGCACGGCGGCAACGCGCTGGCCCGCCGGCTGCGTCGCCTGCTCGGCGTCGGCTGAAAATAGACCTTTCCACCGGTCGGCAACTGGGGGACAAAGCGGGTGGGCACGTGCCCCAGCGGAAGGAGCGACGCCATGTCCATTTTCAAGAAGGTCGTGTTGGTGCTCTTGATCGGCATTGGTGGTTTCGTCGCATTCGCGGCGACGCGGCCGGATAACTACCGGGTCGAGCGCTCGCAGCGCATCGAGGCGCCCGCCGACGTGGTCTATGCCCAGCTCGACAACTTCAAGGCGTGGGGTGCGTGGTCGCCGTGGGAGAAGCGCGATCCCGCGATGAAGAAGACCTTCGACGGTCCGCCCAACGGCGTGGGCGCGGGTTACGCGTGGGAAGGCAACAAGGACGTGGGGCAGGGGCGCATGACCATCACGGGGAGCCAGCCGCCGCGCGGAGGCAGCGCCGAGGCCGCGGAGCTGACGATCCGCCTCGAGTTCATCAAGCCGTTCGCGTCGGTGGCGACGTCGGGGTTCGTGGTGAAGCCGGAGGGCGACAAGGCGTCGACGGCGACCTGGTCGATGGAGGGACGCAACAACCTGATGGGCAAGGCGTTCAGCATCTTCATGAACATGGACAAGATGATCGGCGGCGATTTCGACAAGGGGCTCGCGAGCCTGAAGACCGTCGCCGAGGCGGAAGCGCAGAGAGCAGCCGCCGCGAAAACCGCTGCGCCTCCCGCGCAAGCAGCCGCGGCGCCCTGAAGCGCCGTTATTTGCAGGACCTCGGGCCTCGGACCTCGGGCCTCGGACCTCGGCTTCGGACTCACGGACCGGCTTGCTCCCGAAGTCCGCATCCGAGTCCGAATCCGAAGCCCGGGGCCCGAAGCCCGACGCCTTGCCTCTGGCCCTTGGATCGCAGCGGCGCGTCTGATAAACCGCGATCATGGCGAAAGCGATCGTGGTGCACGACCTGGGCGGCCCCGAGGTGCTCAAGTGGGAAGACGTGCCCGACGTCGCACCCGGCCCGGGGCAGGCGCGCGTTCGCCACACCGCGATCGGCGTCAACTTCGTCGACGTCTACTTTCGAACCGGCGTCTACAAGGCGCCCGCGCTGCCGTTCGTGCCCGGCCACGAGGCGGCGGGCGTCGTCGAAGCGATAGGCCCCGACGTCACCGAGGTCGCCGTCGGTGATCGCGTCGCCTACGCGTTCGTGCAGGGCTCGTACGCGCAGGTGCGCAACATCCAGGCGGCGCGGCTCGTGCCGCTGCCCGCCGACATCGACGACCGCACGGCGGCCGCGATCATGCTCAAGGGCATGTCGGCGCAGTACCTGTTGCTGCGCTGCGGGCGCGTCAAGCGGGGCGACACCATCCTCTTTCACGCGGCGGCCGGCGGTGTGGGCGTCATCGCCAGCCAGTGGGCCAAGCACCTTGGCGTGCACGTCATCGGCACGGTCAGCACCGCGGAGAAGGCGCGGCTGGCGTTCGAGAACGGCTGCGAGCACGTCATCAACTACGTCAAGGAGAGCTTCGTGCACCGGGTGCACGAGATCACCCACGGCGAAGGTGTGGCGGTCGCGTTCGACTCGGTCGGCAAGACGACGTTTCGCGCGACGCTCGACTGCATCCGCGCGCGCGGACTGATGGTGTCGTTCGGACAGTCGTCGGGCGTGGTGCCGCCGTTCGACATGTCGTTGCTCAGCATCAAGGGCTCGCTCTACCTGACGCGGCCGACGCTGGCGTCGTACATCGGGACGCGGCCCGAGTTGCTCGAGACCGCCAGCGATCTCTTCGACGTGGTGCGCGCGGGCGTGGTCAAGGTGCAGACCACGCGCGTGCTGCCCCTCGCCGAGGTCGCGGACGCGCACCGCGACCTCGAGGCGCGGCATTCGACCGGCTCGATGATTCTCGAGCCGTAACGCCGCGGAGCGCGAGGCCGCCCGCGGCGGGCCTCGAGGCCGTCCTTCTGCCTTGAACACCCTCACCGATTCCGCTAGAAGGGCGCGGCGAGATGATTGCACGCTATACCCGTCCCGAGCTCGCCCAGCTGTGGTCGGACGACCACCGCTACGAGATCTGGCTGCGCATCGAGCTCGCCGCCTGCGAGGAGATGGAGGCGGTCGGCAGCGTCCCGCGCGGCACCGCGGCCGCGGTGCGCGCCAAGGCGGCCGGCAAGCTCAGCGCCGCGCGCATCCTCGAGCACGAGGAGCGCACGCGCCACGACGTGATCGCGTTCCTGACCCACGTCGAGGAGCTGGCGGGCGAGCCGGCGCGCTGGCTGCACCTCGGCATGACGTCGTCCGACGTGCTCGACGCCGCGCTCGCCGTCCAGCTGGTCGAGGCGACCGATCAGATCCTCGAGGGGCTCGACAAGCTGCGCGCCGCGTGCCGCCGCCGCGCCGAGGAGCAGCGCGCGACGCCGGCGATCGGCCGCTCGCACGGCATCCACGCCGAGCCGATCACGGCCGGCCTGGTGTTCGCCGGCTTCTACGCCGAGGTCGGGCGCGCGCGGCGCACGCTGGTCGCGGCGCGCGCCGAGATCGCCGTCGGCAAGATCGCCGGCGCCGTCGGCACCTACGCCAACCTCGACCCGGCGATCGAGACGCGCGCGCTGGCGAAGCTGGGCCTGCGGCCCGAGGTCGTGCCGACGCAGATCGTCGCGCGCGATCGCCACGCGGCTTACTTCGCGGCGCTGGCGCGCGTCGGCACGGCGGTCGAGCGGATCGCGCTGACCGTGCGCCACTGGCAGCGCACCGAGGTCGGCGAGGCGACGGAGGCGTTCGGCAAGGGCCAGAAGGGCTCGTCGGCGATGCCGCACAAGAAGAACCCGATCCTGTCGGAGAACCTGTGCGGGCTCGCGCGCCTGCTGCGCAGCTACGAGCACGCCGCCGCCGAGAACGTCGCGCTCTGGCACGAGCGCGACATCTCGCACTCGTCGGTCGAGCGCGTGATCGGCCCCGACGCGACCGGCCTTGCCGACTTCATGGTCCGCCGCGCGCGCCGGCCTCGTCGACGGGCTGGTCGTCAACCGCGAGCGCATGCGGCGCAACCTCGATCTGACCGGCGGGCTGTTCTTCAGCGAGGCGGTGCTGCTGCGCTGGTGCGCAAGGGCATGGCGCGCCAGGCGGCCTACGAGCTGGTGCAGCGCAACGCCCTGCGCGTGGCGGCGCAGCTCGGCGCGCCGGTCGCGTCGGAGAAGAGCTTCCGCGTGCTGCTCGCCGAAGATCCCGATATCGCCGCCAAGCTGACGGCGGCCGAGATCGACCAGGCGTTCGACCTCAATCACCACCTGCGCTACGCCGGCGCCATCATCGATCGCGCTCTGCGCGAGCGAGACGACGACCCGGGCCCCGCGTGACCCCAGAGGAGACCTCCGCATGATCGAAGAATCGCTGATCCGGGCGCAGCTGACCCAGACGCTGGACGACACCGACTTCCCCGAGCTCGGCGCGAAGTACGAGGGCAAGGTCCGCGACTGCTACACGCGCGAGCGGGCGCCGCACCATCGTCGTCACCGACCGCCTGAGCGCGTTCGACGTCGTGCTGGGCACGATTCCCGTTCAAGGGCCAGGTGCTGAACCGCATGGCGGCGTTCTGGTTCGAGGCGACCGCCAACCTGGCGCCCAACCACGTGATCAACGTGCCCGATCCGACGGTGATGGTGGCGCGCGAGTGCAAGCTCCTGCCGGTCGAGTTCGTCATGCGCGACTACCTGACCGGCGTGACGTCGACGTCGATCTGGTCGGCGTACGAGCGCGGCGAGCGCAAGTTCTGCGGCCACGACCTGCCCGAGGGCATGAAGAAGAACCAGCGGCTGGCGAAGGCGATCCTCACGCCGTCGACCAAGGCCGAGAAGGGCGAGCACGATCGCTCGGTCTCGCGCGCCGAGGTGCTGGAGATGGGCCTGCTGTCGGCCGAGGACTTCGACCAGGCGGCGCTGATGTGCGCGCGCCTGTTCGCGTTCGGCCAGGGCGAGGCGGCGCGGCGCGGGCTGATCCTCGTCGACACGAAGTACGAGATCGGGCGCCGCCCCGACGGCGAGCTCTGCTTCATCGACGAGATCCACACGCCGGATTCGTCGCGCTACTGGTACGCCGACGACTACGAGGCGCGGTTGGCGCGCGGCGAGGAGCCGCGCGGCCTCGACAAGGAGTACGTGCGGCGCACGCTGGCCGATCAAGGCTACCGCGGCGACGGGCCGCCGCCCAAGCTGGCCGACGACGTGCGCGTCGAGGCGGCGCGCCGCTACATCCAGGTCTGCGAGCTCGTGACCGGCCGGCCGTTCGTCCCCGACACGGCGGAGCCGATCGCGCGCATCCGGCGGAACCTCAAGATCTGACGGCGGCGGGCGCGAGCGCGATGCGGCTCGGTCTCCACGGTCTCGGGAGCCGAGACACCGCCGTCGCGCCGTGGCCGAGCCTGATCGCGGCGCTCGGTGACGGCGCGGAGGTTGTCGCGCTCGATGCACGCCTGGACGCGATCCTGGTGTACGGCGCGCTGGCGGGCCACGACGCCCAGACGGTCCTCGCCTTCGCGCGCACCGGGGGCCCGGTCCTTGGGTTGGGCGAGGGCTTTCAGGCGCTGTGCGGGATCGGTTTGCTGCCGGGGTGCGTGACGGCGCCGGCGGATGACGATGGGTCCGCGAATGCGCACGTGCGAGTCGAGGGGCGCGCCACGCCCTTCACCTCGGCCATCCCCGCGGGCCGGGTGGTGCGCCTCGACGGTGCGGCCGCGACCGGCCTCGGCTATGAAATCGCCGAGCCGCAAGCGCTGGAGGCGCGCGGTCAGGTCATTTTCCGCTACTGCGACTCCGGCGGGCGGCCCCGTCACCCCGACGCTCTCCCCGCCGGGCGGCAGCGCGCGGGCTACCACCGCCGCCTCGCAGCTACGTCTCTCCTCGGTGCCGTTGATACCGCCGCGGGTGAGGTCGCGGGCGATCGCCGGCGTGTGCGGTGAAGCGGGCAACGTCGTGGGTATCCTCGCGGCCGCGACGGCGATCCACACCATCGGAGCCCAGCTCCTCGGCTCGCTGCGCATGCACCTGCGCGGCAAGCGCTGACGGAGCGTCCGGTCCCCTCTCCCGTCCGCGAAAGAGGGGTCGGGAGAGGGCGGACCTTGCGAGACGAGACGCTAGTCGAGGACTTTGTGGTCTGCGTCGCTCGAGGCGATCTCGCGCGACTCGCCGTTCACGACGACCGCGGGTGACGAGGCGCTGGTCGCCGGCGACGAGCTGGCGGCGCCGGCCCCGTTCTCGAGCGTGCGCGTGGGGCCGCTGCGGTGCCGCGGCGCCGGGTCGAGCAACCGCGGCAGCTCGGCCAGCGCCTGCGCCAGCGTCGCGGTCTCGGCCGGCTCGGGCTTGAGCAGGGCTTCGATGTCCTCGTCGCCGGCCCGCGGCCCCAGCGTCCAGTTGCGGTCGATCACTCGCCGCAGCGAGGCCTCGTCGATGCCGTACTCGGCGGCGAGGTCGACGTTGGTGTCGACGTGAGAGCGGCCGTTGGTGCGCGCCGGCGCGGCGCCCGCCCGTTGCAGGGTCGGCTGCGAGCCGGTGGTGCGCGCCGCGGCCACTGGCGCCGCCGGGCGCGGGTTGGTCTTGGCTTGCAGGATCCGGCTCAGCGTCTCGCGGCTGCCGGCGTCGATCTGCACGAACTGCACGCCCATGCCGTGCGGCTTCTGCGGCTCGGCGGGGTCGTAGGCCTTGACCCAGATGACCTTGCCCTCGCCGGCGAGCGCCACCGCGCCCGTCGCCAGCTGGACCTCGAAGCGGAAGATCTCGCCCTCGGCGCGCGGGGAGCGGCTGGCGAGGAAGATGCCGCCGCGAGTGACGTTCGGCGCGAACCGCTCGACGAAGGTGTCGAGATCCGAATAGCGCAGCCGAACCCGAACCGTTGCCGTGGCCGTCACGTTTGAACCAGCGGGCAGTATTGCTGTGACGGCGGGCCGGCGTCAATCACGGGGTCAATCACGCGAGGGAGGGTGTGGGAACCCTCCGAGGCCTCCCTCGAGACGAAACAACCGCCGGGCGTTGTCGGTGGTCACGCGCACCGCTTCTTCGAAGCTCAGGCCCCGCACGCCGGCCAGCGTTTCGATGGTCTTGACCACGAACGCCGGCTCGTTGCGCTTGCCGCGATGGGGGATCGGCGCCAGGAAGGGTGCGTCGGTCTCGACCAGGATGCGATCGACGGGGGCGAACGCGGCCGCCTCGCGGATCGGCCCGGCGTTCTTGAAGGTGAGGATCCCCGAGAACGACAGGTACTGGTCGAGGTTCAGATAGCGGCGCGCGTCGTCGACGCCGCCGCTGAAACAGTGGATCACGCCGCCGAGCGCGGCCGCGCCGGTGTCGGCCAGGATCTCCGCCGCGTCGGCGTGCGCGTCGCGGATATGCGAGATCACCGGGCGGCCGGCGTCGCGCGCGAGCGCGATGAAGCGCCGGTAGGCCGCGCGCTGCGTCTCGCGCGGCGAGTGGTCGTAGTGGTAGTCGAGCCCGGTCTCGCCGATACCGACGACGCGCGGCGCGCGCGCCAGGCCCTGGAGCTCGTCCCAGTCGACCTCGGTCATGCCCGCGACGTCGTGCGGGTGGACGCCGACGGCGGCGTACACGTCGGGCTCGACGCCAGCCAGCCGCACCGCTTCACGCGCCGCGCCGAGGTCGCGCCCCGAGCCGATGCAGACCATGGTGGTGATGCCCGCGGCACGTGCGCGCGCCAGCACTTCGGGGCGGTCGGCGCCGAAGTCGGCGAAGTCCAGGTGGCAGTGTGTGTCAATCATCGGGTCCGGCGATGGGGTCGCTCTAAACCTTTCGAAGATAACATCCGATAGCCAAGGGTAAGCGGACAGACGCACCCCGGCGCACATCCGGGGCACGGCCGTCCGAAGACCAAGTGGAAGACCTCGACAAAACCAGACCGCTCGGCCCGAATCAGGCGGGAGCGCTCGCGCAGGCGATCGATCCGGACGCTCTGCGACCGGGGACGTTCGCCGGTTCGTACGTCTTGAAGAGGGAGCTCGCGTCCGGCGGCGGCGGCACGGTCTACGAAGCGCAGCACCGGCTGCTCGGCCGTCGCGCAGCGGTCAAGGTCCTGCGTCGCGAGCTGGCGAGCTCGCCCCAGATGGTCGCGCGCTTCCTGCGCGAGGCGCTGGCGGTCAACATGATCAAGCATCCGAACATCGTCGACATCTACGAGTTCGGCGAGCTGCCCGACGGGCGGCCGTTCTACGTGATGGAGCTGCTCGAGGGGACGGACCTGCGCAGCGTGCTTCACGACCAAGGCCGCATCTCGCCGCCCGAGGTGCTCGAGTATCTCGAGCCGGTCTGCTCGGCGCTGGAAGCCGCGCACGCGCGCGGCATCGTCCACCGCGATCTCAAGGCCAGCAACATCTTCATCGCCGCCGCGTCCTCGAACGGCGACAACACCCCGCCCAAGCGCGTGGTCAAGTTGCTCGACTTCGGCATCGCCAAGCTCTTGCATCCCGACGCCGCCGAGGCGGGGCTCACCATGGTCGGCACGCGGCTCGGCACGTCGTACACCATGGCGCCCGAGCAGATCCGCGGCGACGCCATCGACGAGCGCGCCGACATCTACGCGCTCGGCGTCGTGCTCTATCACCTGCTCACTGGCCAGTATCCCTTCCGCGCCGAGACCATGGCCGACATCGAGCGCCAGCACCTGGAGGCGCCAGCGCCCCGGCCGAGCCACGTCGCGCCGCTGTCGCCCGCGCTGGACGCGGTCGTGCTGCGCAGCATGGAGAAGGTGGCCGATCGCCGCTTCCCCAACGCGCGCTCGTTCTGGGAGGCGCTGCGCGAGGCCGTCGGCAGCACCAAGGCCGACGTGCCCGAGGTGACCGCACAGGCCGCCGCGATCTACGTCGAGGTTCGCATGAGCCCCGAGGCCGACAACGACAGCGACGAGCTCCTCGACGACAGCTCGGCGGCGCTCGACGCGGCCGAGCAGGCGTTCCGCGACGCGGGTCTGCTGCTGGCGCTGCAGACCGGCAGCGCGCTCATCGCCGCGCGCATCCTGTCCGACGATCGGACCCAGGCCGCGCGCGAGCGGGCCGGCGTGCTCGAGATCGCCGAGCGCCTCGCCGAGCAGCTGGCGGAGCGGCCGACCGCGCACCCCGAGGTTCACGTCAACGTTTGCCTGCATGTCGACCGCGCCGCCGTCCGCGACGCCGCCGACGCCCCAGGCGGTCGGGAGATCATCGGCGGTGAGATCGTGTCGATCGGCACCTGGGCCCCGCAAGAGAACGTCGACGGCGTCTACCTGACCCCCGCGGCCAAGCTCTGACCTCCGCCCCGTCCTCGTCCTCGTACGGTGCGGACTAGATGATTCCGAACGCGATCAGTGCGGCGATGATCACCCCCATGATCGACTCCCCCGCGACCCCTCCGGCCGCCGCCGACGTCAGGCTGTCATCGGCCATCTGAGGCCAGCGACGCCGCAGCAGCGCCGCGCCCAGCGCGCCCAGAAACACGGTCACGGTGAGCGACGCAGGCGACAGGAACGCGATTCCGATCGCGGTCGGCGATGGCACGAAGCGAGCGAAGCGCGTGCGCCCGAGCAGCGTCAAGATCACCCCCACCAGCACGCCGATCGCGGCCGCGGGCGGGCCGGACTTCGGCATCGACGCCAGGCCGCCGTGCACCGCCTCCGCCGTCGCCTTCCAGGTGACCGCGCTCGCCGCCGGCATGGCTTCGCTGCCCAGCCGATAGGCCCGGATGATGACGAAGTAGACCGGCACCACCACCACCGCGCCCACGAGCGCGCCGATGATCTGGGCGATGACCTGTGCGCGCGGCGAGGCGTTCAAACGCTTGCCGGCCTTGAACGCCCACAGCATCTGGGCGATCTGCGACGAAGTGCCCATCGACATCCCGCCGGCGACGATCGCGCTGGTCGCGCTCCTGGCGCCGAACCCGAGCTGCATGGCGGTGCCGAGCTGCCCCACCGGGGCGAAGTCGGTCTCGCCAGCCGCACGTGCGCAGACGCCGCCCGTCACCACGCAGATCGCCAGCGCCACCAGCGTCACCAGCGGGTGCATCCCGAAGGTCTCCCGCACCACCAGCACCAGCGCCACCAGGCAGAGCGCGATGAGCGTCTTCTGCAGCGGCACGAGCGGGCGCGGGCGCGCCACGCCGGGGGTCCGCCCGCGCACCACCGACGACAGATCGCGCATCGAACGCCACGCCGATCGCCAGTCGAAGATCAGCGGCAGGAAGGCGCTCGGCAGCATGATCCCGACCGAGGGCCAGACCAGCCACGACACGAAGGCCGGGTAGTCGGCGACCGTGACCAGCCCGGCGTGAAAGAGCCGGGGCGCGATCACCAGCCAGGTGATCGCCGCGCCCAGCAACATGCTGGCGGCGCCGCGCAGACCCATGAGCACGCCGGTCGACGCGAGCAGCGGGCTCCAGCTGACGCCGATGCTCAGGCTCGCGGCCGTCATGCCACCGACGGTGATCGCCGGCGCCCACATTTGCGGGATCAGGCCCGACGGTCCGTCGCGAAACCAGGCGACGTACATCGACGCGATCCCGGCCACGCTCAGCAGGCGCGCGCGGTGGAGCGCCGAGTGGCGCGCGGCGTGGATGGTCTCGATGACCTCGGCGGTCGCGGTGCCGGTGGGGAAGGGCAGCTCCTCGACGACGATCAGCTTGTTGCGCAGCGAGACGGCCAGCAGGATCCCGAGCAGGCCGAGGGCGATCGTCCACAGGAGCAGCAGCCCCCCGGAATAGCTCTGGCCCATCAGCGTCAGCGCGGACAGCGGCCCGCCGGCGCCGAGCACGAACGACATGACCGCGGCCGAGGCGGCGGTCGTCTGGGTGATGTTGTTCTCCGCGACCGAGTAGGGCGCGCTGCCGCGCCGGCGAAAGATCGCGAAGAACGTGAAGCCCAGGATCGCGGCGCTGATGCTGCCGCCGTCGATGTAGCCGGTCTTGACGCTGGTGTAGACGTTCCCGGCCGCCAGCAGCGTTCCGATGCCGCACCCGACCAGGAGCGCGCGGACGGTCAGCTCGCGGTGCGCGCCTTGCGGAGAAGGCTCGGTCTTGCCCGCCGCATCCACGGCCGGAGGGTCCGCGGACGCTTCCGGCTCGTCGCGGACCACGGGCGCCGAGCTCACGTCGGCGGTTCGTCGGTGTCGCGGATCGCGGCCTCGCGCGTGCGCAGGCCGTGCTTCCACAGCAGCCGATAGAAATAGATCCGATCGACGCTGGCGGCGCGCGCGGCGGCGCTGACCCGGTTGTCATGCTGGCGCAGCAGCTCTTCGAGGTAGCGCTTCTCGAAGCTGCTGACCCACGCCTCGCGCGCCTCGCGCAGGGGCTGGCCGATCGCGACCGCGTTCTCGGGGCTGGGCGAGCTGGCCTCGACGACGTGCGGCGGGGTGAAGTCGCGCAGCGCCACGCAGCGCTCGAGGTAGTTGCGCAGCTCGCGGATGTTGCCCGGCCAGCTGTGGCGGCACAGCGCGCCCAGGAAGGCCTCGGACCGGATGGTCATCGCCGTGGCTTCGTCGACGCCGCCCAGGTTGCGCACGATGTGCTCGACCAGTAGCGGCAGATCCGCTTCGCGGTCGCGCAGCGGGGGCAGTTTCACCTCGACGACCGCGAGGCGGTAGTAGAGATCCGAGCGGAACTTGTGCGAGCCGACCTGCTCGCGCAGGCTGCGGTTGGTGGCGGCGATGAGACGCACGCTGATCGGCACGTAGTTGTTGGTGCCGATGCGGCGGACCTCGCGGCGCTCGAGCACGCGCAGCAGCTTGGGCTGCAGGTCGAGGCTCAGCTCGCCGATCTCGTCGAGGAACACCGTGCCGCCGTTCGCGGCTTCGAACACGCCCTGGCGCGCGGCGACGGCGCCCGTGAAGGCGCCGCGCTCGTGGCCGAAGAGCTCGCTCTCGAGCAGCTGCGGCGGCATCGCGCCGCAGTCGACGACCAGGAACGGTTTGTCGCGGCGGCGGCTTCCGCGGTGGATCGCCTCGGCCGAGACCTCCTTGCCCGTGCCGGTCTCGCCCTCGAGCATGATGGTCGCGTCGCTCGTGCAGGCCTTGCCGAGCACGTCGAACACGGACTGCATCGCCTGCGAACGGCCGACCATGCGGCCGAAACGCTCGCGATCTGAATGCGGGTCGGCTCCGGGTGTGGCTTCAAACCGCACGGAGCCGCCCCCCAAGGTGAGCGCAGCGCGTGCGCCCTGAGGCCCGTTTCCCACGACCTGACCATCGACCGAAGTCCGGGATTTCTTGACCGAGAAAACGCCCCCGTCACGGCAAGCCCTGCCGGGTGGGTTCTGGTAAGAGACCGGTCGCGTCGAGCGTAGGCGGCTCCGCCGCCGGAGCTCATCGCGGGAGGTTCGGAACCCTTTGAGGGTTCCGAGCTACAACGTCGCGGCGAGGGTCGCGGCGCCCAGCAGGCCGAGCTGTGGGTGGGTGACCACGAAAGCGGGAATGCGCGTGACCAGCGACGTCATGCGGCCCTTGTGCTCGAACGCCTCGCGGAATCCGCCGCGTTGCAGGTAGGGCAGGACGCGAGGCGCAATGCCGCCGGCGATGTAAACGCCGCCGGTCGCGAGCGCGTAGAGCGCCAGGTTGCCGGCCAGCGCGCCCAGCACCGAAGAGAAGATCGCGACCGCCATCTCGCAGACCGGGTCCGAGAAGTCGAGCGCGCGCTGCGTGATCACGGCCGCCGGATCGTGGCCCGGCGCCGCCATGTCGGCGCGGGTCTGTTCGCGGATCAAGGAAGCGCAGGCCGGCTCCTGTGACAGGAAGGTGAACGCGTCGATCAGCCCTCGTCCCGAGAGCACGCGCTCGTAGGAGACGCGGCCGTACTTCGCCGCCAGGTACTGAAAAAGCCCCATCTCCAGCGGCGAGCGCGGCGCCAGGTCGGCGTGCCCGCCCTCGGAGGGGATCACCTGGTAGCGGTTCTCCGCCGCCGACCAGGTGACGAACGCCTCGCCGAGGCCGGTGCCCGCGCCCAGCACGGCGACGGGTCCGTGCAGCACCGGCGGTTCCCCGCCGAGCCCGACCAGGTACGACGTGCCGACGGACGTGACCCCCAGCGCCGCCGCGTGAAAGTCGTTGAGCAGCGTGACCCGCTCGACGCCGACGTGCGAGCCCAGGGCATTCCCGTCGACGACCCAGGGGAGGTTGGTGGCGCGACAGATGTTGTTCTCGACGGGCCCGGCGATGCCCAGGCACGCGCGCTTGATCTCGCGCGCGTCAGCCACGTGCGAGCGCGCGTCGTTGAGGAAGTCCTCGACGATCAGCTCCAGCGACGGGTGGGCCTTCGAGGGATACGTGTGCTCGAAGACGGAGTCGAGCTGCAGCTTGCCGTCTCCTCCGCCTGGGCCGACTTGCTGGCCACCTGCGTCCCGCTTTGCGGAGTAGAGCGCCAGGCGCGCATTGGTGCCGCCTATGTCACCTGCGAGGACAATCATCGGATCTCTACCTAAGCCAAGAGTGGGACCACCGAACGGATCAGGAAGGGGGGCGTGAGATCGTCGAGAGCTCGGCGGCGGCGCCCCGATCGCAGAAGATCGCCACGGGACCCTTGCGGCGGAAGATCGCCTGACAGGGAAGGAGGTCGGGGCGATCCGGGCCCTCGATCGCTTCCTTGAGCGTCACCGCCTTGTCCTCGCCGGCGATGAGGAAGAGGATCTCGCGCGCGGCTTCGAAGACGGGATAGGTGAGCGTGAGGCGCGACGTCGAGAGCTGGGGCACGTGCACGGCGACGCACCGTCGCTGGCGCTCGGCGACCGCGGTCGTTCCCGGGAACAGCGACGCGGTATGCCCGTCGGGGCCCATGCCCAGGATCGCGAGATCCAGCGGCACGTCGCCGAGCGCGCCGGCATAGCGCACTGGCGGCGGCGTCGAGATCGACGGCCTCGCCCTCCATGCGGTGCACGTTGGCGGCCGGGATCACGATGCGCGCCAGCAACGTCTCGCGCACCATGCGGTAGTTCGAGTCGGCGTGGTCGGGCGGCACCGAGCGCTCGTCGCCGAAGTAGAGCGCGCTGCGGCCCCAGTCGATGCGGTCGGCGGCCGCCGACGACTCGGCCAGCTCGTGATAGAGCGCGCGCGGCGTGTTGCCACCCGCGAGCGCGAGTCGCCAGCGTGCCGCGCGACGACAGCGCCATCGCCGCCGACCGGCGTACGCGGCGCCCCGCCAGACGGGCCATCGCCTGGAGGTCGTCGACAACGATGATCTCGGGCGGCATCAGCATCGCGGAAGCTGTACCTTAGCCTGCGCCGCGCGCCGCGACCAGATCGGCCAGCCGCTCGGTGAACGGCAGCACGCGCCGGAGCAGCGGGTCGCGCCCCGCCGGCCCGAGCGCGCCGACGCACAGCTCGGCGTCGCTGCGCGAATCCAGCTTCACCGTGCGCGGCGGCGCGATCGGCACGGTCAGCTCCGCGTGGTTGTCGGCCGTCCGGCGCACGCGGTAGGTCTCGCCCGGGCCGCCCGCATCCAGCGCCAGCGACACGATGCCGCTCGTGCCGCACTCGCCCGGCGACGGCCGCAGGTCGACCACGACCGTGCGCTCGCGCCCGTCGCTGCCCTTGGCGGCGGCGGCGAAGCGGAGGCGGATGCCCGTTCCCTTGTCGAAGCCGGACGTGGCGTCGACCGGCCGCCAGCCGAGCTGCACGCCCAGCCAGGCCGCCAGCAGGAGCGCGCTCGCGATCTTGGGCCCGCGGTGCTCGATCTCGACGTGGCTGGCCGCCGCGAGCGGGCCGCCGCCGACCGGCGGATCGAACAGGCCCGCGAACAGCAGCCGGAAGCCCGCCAGGCGCAGCCAGCCGAGGTCGCCGACCTCGACGCGGTTGATCGCGCCCATGCGGCAGACGGCGCCGAGCTCGCGCGCGCCGGAGCAGCGTCCGGTGTCGATGACCAGGCGGTCCGAGACCGGCAAGAGCTCGTTGCTGAGCAGGCTGTCGGCGGGCGAGGCGTCGAACCACAGCGTCGCCGTCGGCAAGCTCGGGATCTGCAGCGACGCGCACGAGCGCGCCGAAGTGGCGCTCGTCGGGTGCGGCGCCCTCGCCGGTGAGCGTGATCTCCTCGGCGAAGACCTGCCGCGCGCCGCCCGGGCGCGACACGACGTTGCTCTCGATCGTCGCCGAGATCGCCGCGCCAGCGCGTGGCCCCAGCCGCGGCACAGGGTGATCACGCGCGCCGGCATCGACGGCGCCAGCTCGTCGACGAGACGTTTGACCCGCGACAGCGAGTCGATGCCGCGCGCCGGGATCACCAGGTTCCACAGCGCGGCGCGCGCGATCGGCTGCCGCTCGCCGCCGTCCTCGCCGCGGCTGGCCGCCTGCCACAGCGCCGCGAGCTCCTTCTCGATGCGATCGACCTCGACGGTGATCGCCTCGCCGCGCGAGAACTTCTCGACGGTGGCCCTGTCCACGCTCAGGGCCTCCGCCACTGGCGGCCGCCGGCGCCGATGCAGCTGGTCGCTCGCCTCGGGGCCCCAGCTGCCGGCGGGGTAGGTCGGCAATGCCTCGACCGCGCCCGTCGCCGCCTGCGCCGCCGCCTTGGCCTGCCAGTGCTGGTGGATCTTCGAGATCCAGGTCCAGCTCGCCTCGACCTCGTCGGCGCGCGTGAACAGCGTGCCGTCGCCGAGCAGGCAGTCGAGGATCAGGCGCTCGTAGGCCTCGGGCGGCTCGACGCCGAACGACGAGCCGTAGCGGAACTCCATGGTGACCGGCGCGACCTCCATTGCCTGCCCGGGAAGCTTGGATCCGAAGTTGAGCGAGATCCCCTCGTCGGGCTGGATGCGGATCGACAGCACGTTGGGCCGCACGCCCTTCGCCGCCGCGCCGCCCGAAGAGCAGGCGCGGCGCCTCCTTGAAGTGAATCGCGATCTCGGTGACCCGCTTGGGCATGCGCTTGGCCGAGCGCAGGAAGAACGGCACGCCCATCCAGCGCCACGAATCGATGAAGAACTTGAGCGCGACGTAGGTCTCGGTCTGCGAGGTCGGGCTCACGCCCGGCTCCTCGCGGTAGCCGGCGACGGCGCGACCGGCGATCGATCCCGCCGCGTACTGCGCGCGCACGACGTGGGCGTCGATTTCACTTGAAGGCATGGGGCGCAATGCCTTGAGCACCTTGAGCTTTTCGTCACGCACGCCGTCGGCGTCCAGCGCGACCGGCGGCTCCATCGCCGCCAGGCTCACCACCTGGAACAGGTGGTTCTGGACCATGTCGCGCAGGATGCCGGCCTGCTCGAAGTAGCCGCCGCGGCCCTCGACGCCCACCGTCTCGGCGCCGGTGATCTGCACGTGGTCGACGTAGCGGTTGTTCCAGATCGGCTCGAAGATGCCGTTGGCGAAGCGGAACACCAGGAGGTTCTGGACCGTCTCTTTTCCGAGGTAGTGGTCGATGCGGTAGATCTGCTTCTCGGTCAGCGTCTCGTGGATGTCGTGGTTCAGCTTCTGCGCCGTCACCAGATCGGTGCCGAACGGCTTCTCGATGATGACCCGTGAGAAGTGCGCGGACGCCGGGGCCGACGGCGGCGGCACCAGCCCCGACACGCCCAGGTTGCGCACCACCATCGCGAACGACGAGGGTGGGATCGACAGGTAGAACACCCGGTTGCCGGGCAGCCCCAGCGTGCGCTCGATCTGCTCGAGGCGCTCGCGCAGCGCCACGAATGCCTTGGGGTCGTCGTATTCGCCAGCCTGATAGAAGAGGTTGGGCGCGAAGCCGTCCCAGACGCCGGGGTCGACCGGGCGGCGGCGCGCGAACTCCTCGCAGCCGGCGCGCATCTCGCCGCGGAACGCATCGTCGGACATCGGCCGCCGCGCGTAGCCGATGACCGCGAAGCGCCCGGGCAGCATGCGCTCGCGCGTGAGGCTGTAGAGCGCCGGCAGCAGCTTGCGCTTGGTCAGGTCGCCCGACGCGCCGAAGATCACCATGGTCGCCGGCTCGGGGATGCGCTCGGCGGCCAGGCCCTCGCGCAGCGGGTTGGGGATCGCGATCGGCGTCGCGGCGGTGGCGGTCATGGCGCCGACACCGCGCTGCTCTCCTGCAGCGCCGCTCGCCGCGCGGCGATCACGCGCATCAGCGTCGTCATCGAGGTCTCGAACGCCTTCACGCCGTCGGCGAGCAGGCGCGCGCACACCTCGCCGAGATCCAGCTGCAGCACGGCGAACGCCTCGATCTGGCGGTGCGCCTCCTCGAGATCGCGCGTCAGCGCCGACGCCGGCTTGCCGTGGTCCATGAACGCGGTCAGCGTGGCCGGCGGCACCGTGTTCACGGTGTCGGCGCCGATGAGCGCGTCGACGTACAGCGTGTCGGGGTAGCGCGGGTCCTTGGTTGCCGTCGACGCCCAGAGCAGCCGCTGCGGCTTCGCGCCCTTGGCCTCGCAGCGGCTTCCAGCGCGCGCCCGCGATCGTCTGCTGGTACATCTCGTAGGCGAGCTTGGCGTTGGCGACGGCGATCTTGCCCTGAGCTTCTTCGCGAGCTCGACCTCGTCGGCCGTGCGGCCGCTCCGTTGCTTCTCGACCAGCAACTTGTCGCAGGCGGCGTCGACGCGCGACACGAAGAAGCTGGCGACCGACGCGAGCCCGTCGAGGCTGCCGCCCGTGGCGACGCGATCGCCGAGGCCGGCCGAGGTAAGCGTCGGACACCGCCTGGTACTGCGCCAGCGAGAAGATCAGCGTGACGTTGACGCTCACGCCCTGCGCCGTGAGAGCGCGCACCGCCGGGATCCCTTCGGGCGTCGCCGGCACCTTGATCATCACGTTGGGACGCCCGACCAGGTGCGCGAGGCGCAGCCCTTCGGCGACGGTCTGCTCGGTGTCGGCGCTGAGCTCGGGCAGCACCTCGAGCGAGACGCGGCCGTCGACGCCGCCCGAGGACTCGAACACCGGCAGCATCACGTCGCAGCCGCGCCGGATGTCGTCGAGGACCAGCTCCTCGTAGATCGCCTGCGTCGATTGCTGGTCGGCGACCAGACGCTGCAGCTCGTCCTCGTAGTCGGACGAGCCGGCGATCGCCTTCTCGAAGATGGTGGGGTTCGACGTCACGCCGCGCACCCCCTGGTCGGCGAGCGCGCGCAGGCCGCCGGTGCGAACCAGCCCGCGGCTGATGTTGTCGTACCAGATGCTCTGGCCGAGCTGGTGCGTCGCGGCCAGGATCGCGTTCTTGGCCGTCACCCCGCCCGCGGCCGAGCCACCCTTCAACTTCGTCGCCATCGGAGCTCCTTCTTTGGTGCTGGAAATCATCGTCGCTTGCGGTCTGCCTCCCCGGCTGTCCTTGCTTGGGGGAGACATATCACGGCCGCCGGATCGGCGTGTGTCGGCGCGGCAAAGGCGGGGCCGGACCTCCGGGTCCAGCCCGGATGTCCGCCCACTATGATCCTGGATCTTTGCCGGGATCTTTGCCGGCGACGGGCACGGTGACCGGCCCACTTCCGGGCCCGCTCGATGTCCCCTGGTCGAGCGGAATCTCGGGCTCGGGCCGCTCGTATCCCTGCTCCTTGCGGTAGCGGCGCTTGCTGCCGGGGCGCTTGAGCTCCAGCGCCTCGCAGCGGTCCAGGTACTCCTGCACCAGCGTCACCACCGTCGCGTGCGACCAGGTGAGCGGCGCGACCGACAGCGGCTCGCCGGTGTACGGGTTCACCTGCTCGGCCAGCACGCCCGACGGGCGCTTCTTGCGCTTGTCGACCCAGCTCAGGATCTGGCGCGCCGGCTCCAGGTCGGCGCTGGTCTTCGCGTGCGCGATCGCGTGCTGCGCCAGCCACATCGTGCAGATGAACCACGGGTTGCCGGGCACGGTCGCGATGTCCTTGCCGACCTGGTGGTAGTAGTCGTTGGTGTAGCGCGCGACGCCGCCGACCTCGGTCTTGCACCAGAGCTGGTCGCGGATCGCCTTCATCGTCGCCTCGACGCGCGGATCGTCGGGCGGGTAGGCGCCGAAGGCGAACGCGCCGTAAAGCGAGGCGTCGATGGTCGTATCGACCTCGATCGCGCCGCCGTGGCACGCGCACCATGCGCGCGAAGCGCCCGAGCTCGGGCCGCCACAGGTGCGTGTCCATGCCCTGGCGGATCTCCTGCGCGGCGGTCTCGTAGCGGCGCGCCAGGTCGCACTCGCCGAAGATCGTCGCGAACTGCGCGGCGGCGTGCAGCCCGCCGATCACCGAGCCGCAGGTGAACGTCAGGATCCCGCGGCGCTCCTCCCAGAGATCGTAGCTCGGCCCGGGCAGCTTGGTCGTCGGCTCGCGGTAGCTGACCAGGAACGCCGCCGCCTTCTTGACGAGGCGGCCGTAGAGCCCGCGCAGGTCCTCGATGTCGCGGTAGCGCTGGAAGTGCTTCCAGAGCGCCCAGATCACCAGCGCGGTCTCGTCCTCCTGGATCGGCAGCTGCGGCGTCTGCGCGCCGCCGTCGCCGTTGGGCCCGATCCAGGGGTGCCACGACGACCCGAGCGAGCGGTCGGGCGTGTACTTGTGCAGCAGGTAGCCGTCGGGCGTCATCACGTCGGCGCAGAACTCGAAGAACCGGCGCGGCGGCTCTTGATAGCCGGCCAGATCCAGCGCGTGCGCCACCAGCGCGCCGTCGCGCGGCCACATGTACGAATAGGTGTCGCGCGCGAACGTGGTGATGTCGCTGTCGTTGGCGGCGATGATCGCGCCGCCGTTGTCGATCTGCGTGCGCAGGATCAGCAGCGATCGCCGGTAGAGATCGACGATGTCCGGCGACAGGTCGAAGAAGTCGATCGGCTCCTTGCTGACCCACAGGCGCCAGTAGTCGCGCGTGCGTTGCAGATACGAAGCGGGGCCGCGCTCGACGACCTTGGCGTTGAGCTCCTTGACGCCGTCCCAGTCGCCTTTCCAGCGCGGGCCGGCGGCGATCCAGTAGAAGACCTCGCTGGTCCCGCGCGCAGCGACCGGCACGTGCGCGGCCACGACCGAGTCGACCGCGCCCTGCGCGATGGGGCTGCCGCTCAGGTTGCCGTCGTCCTCGGCGTCGCGCCAGGTGCCGTCCTTGCCGGGCTGGCCCTTCTGGCCGATGGCCCACTTGTGCACGCCGACCTCGCCGTTCGCCAGCAGGTTGACCAGGAAATAGCGGTTGCCCTTGTAGTGCACGACGGAGCGCGTGGCCGGGTCGTAGGCGGCGGTGTCGCCGACGTCGCTCTCGGCGATGCGCAAGTCCTGGTGGAAGAAGAGGCGGATCTCGCGCGCCTGCGGGCGCAGGTTGGCGATCTCGACCCGGCGGACGTAGAGGCTGGCGTGGAAGTCGACGCAGTCGGAGCAGGTGAGGGTGACGCCCAGCGTCTCGTTGCGGCAGACGACGCGCGTGACCAGCGTGTCCGGCTCGTAGCCGAGCTCGAGGGTCCAGCCGTGCGCGCGCTCGACCCAGGTGAAGCGGCCGTCGACGTAGACGCCGAAGCGGCAATAGTAGCCGCCGACGTGGTTCTCCTTGCCGACGAAGGGGTAGTAGAGATCGCGGATGCGGTACTCGTCGTCGAAGGTGACGAGCATGCGTCCGTTGCCGAGGGGGAGATCGCGGGGCATCGCAGGTGATCCGGGGTGAGCAGCAGCTTCAGCATCTCAGCCGCTTGCCAGCAAGTAAAGTTTGACCCACGGATGGCGCCGTCGGCGAGCGCGGCCGCGTGCTAGCTTGTGCCTCCGCTGAACATGCAAGAGCTCGCGCCGCTGCGTTCGCTCGACGGACATGCCGTCTTCCTGCTGCTGATCCAGCTGGCGCTGCTGATCGCGGTGGCGCGCGTGGGCGCCGAGCTGGCGAAGCGGGTGGGGCTGCCGGCGGTCGTCGGCGAGCTCGGCGCGGGCATCGCGCTCGGACCGACGGTGCTCGGCCACTATGCTCCGGCGACGTTCCTGAGCATCTTTCCGCGCGACGCCGCGCAGTTTCACCTGCTCGACGTGTTCGGCAGCGTCGGCATGGCGCTGCTCATGCTGCTCACCGGGCTCGAGACCGACGTGCGCCTGCTGCGCAACCTCGGGCGCGCCGCGCTGATCGCGTCGGCGATGGGCATGATGCTGCCGTTCGTGCTCGGGTTCGGGCTCGGCTACCTGATGCCGTCGGCGTACCTGGCCGATCCGCAGAGCCGGATCCTGTTCTCGGCCTTTCTCGCGACGGCGATGTCGATCTCGGCGATGCCGGTCATCGCCAAGATCCTGGTCGATCTGGATCTCACGAAACGCAACATCGGCCTCGTGATCCTGTCGGCCGGCGTGGTCGACGACACCGTTGGATGGTTGATCCTGTCGCTGATCGCGGGCGTGGCGTCGCGCGGCGCGGTCAACATCGCCCAGCTCGGGTTCACGCTGCTGGCGCTGGGCGGGTTCCTGGCGGCGGCGGCCCTGATCCTGTACCCGATCCTGCGCCTGGTCATCCGCATCGCCGCCACGCGCGCTCGCACGCGCGACTCCGATCTGGTGGTGATGATCGTCGTGACGTTCCTGTGCGCGGCCGCCACGGAATGGATCGGCGTCCACGCCGTCTTCGGTGCCTTCGTCGCGGGCGTGGTGCTGCACCAGGTTCCGCGCGTGCGCAAGGAGACGGTGACGCGGCTCGAGTCGTTCGTCTTCAGCGTGATGGCGCCGGTCTTCTTCGGCATCGTCGGGCTCAAGGTCAACCTCTGGAGCCTGGGCGGCGGCGGCATGCTCGCGCTGGTGATCGGCGTGGCCTGTCTGGGCAAGCTGGTCGGCTGCACGCTGGGCGCGATCTGGGGCGGCATGCGTTTCTGGGAGGCGGCGTCGATCGCCGTCGCCATGAACGCGCGCGGCGCGATGGAGATCGTGGTCGCGTCGATCGGCCTGTCGCTCGGGATCCTCAGCACGCAGATGTTCTCGATCATCGTCATGGTCGCGATCGTGACGTCGTTCATGGCGCCGGTCGGCTTGCGGCTGACCATGCCGCGCGTCCGCATGACCGACGAGGAGACCAAGCGCATCCTGGCGTCGTCGTCGAAGGGCGCGTTCGACCCGCAGCGCCTGCGCGTGCTGCTGGCGACCGGCGGCGGTCCGAGCGCCATCGCCACCGCGTCGCTGGCGTTCGGCCTGGGGGCGCGCAGCGACAGCCCGCTGGCCGTGGTCTATGCCGAGGTGAAGACCGGCTGGTGGCGGCGCATCGTCAGTCGCGTCAACAAGGTGACGCCCGGCAACGTGAGCCAGCACATCGAGACGTTGAAGTCGCCCGCGAGCAATCCCTGGAACGCGCGCGCGCCCGAGATCCGCCGCGTCTCCGCGCGCACCGTGGCGCAGGGGATCTGCGAGGAGGCGCGCCGCGGGTACGATCTGATCTTCGTCGGGTCGAGCGACGGCGCGGCGGTGGGCGGCGCCATCGTCGAGGAGATCGTCGCCCACGCGCCGTGCCACATCGCGATCATGAAGACGCCGGCCGACGCGCGCCCGAGGGGCGCCTACAAGAACATCCTGGTCCCCGTCGACGGCAGCGTCGCCTCGCGCACCGCCGTCGAGCTGGCGCTGCGCTACGCCGAGACGACGCAGGCGGCGCTGTCGCTGGCGGTCTTGACCGAGCGGCGCCCGCAGGCGGCCGCGTACGCCGATGTCAGCGGGACGCACCCGATCCCCGACGTCCAGCCGACCGACGCCGAGGAGCTGGAGCGGATCTCCGTGGTCTTTCGCGCCTCGGCGTTCACGCCGACGATCCTGCACCTCGCGTACGATCCGCGGTCGAGCGCGGTCGCCCACGCGGTCGAGAAGGGGCAATACGATCTGGTCGTCGTCGGCGCCGAGAACCGCGCCATCCAGCACCGGCTCTTCTTCGGCTACGACAACGAGCGGCTGATCCGGGCCACGCGCGTGCCGGTCCTGGTCGTGGTGCCGCACCTGGCGAGCCTGGCGCAATGAAGGTCGATCGCCGGCGCTCGATGGTTCGATGTTTGACTTTCGTTTCGACGGAAGGCTAGGGTCAGGGCGCCCATGGCACCAGCCCCGATCGTTCACCTGGAATTTCGAAGCTTCGACTTTACGCGCGCCGCGGCTTTTTACGCCAAGGTCTTCGCCTGGCGCACGGAACAGAACGCCTCCTCGACGTACATGAAGCTCGACGCCGAGGAGGGTCCCAGCGCCGGCTGGGTGCGCGCGGAGGTGAGCCAGGCTCCCGGGCCGCTGGCCTATGTCGTCGTCGACGACCTGGCGACGACGCTGGCCGAGGTCGAGGGTGCGGGGGGTCGGGTGCTGGTCCCCAAGATGCCGTTCGCGGGCGGCGGCGAGATCGCGCTCTTCGCCGACCCCGACGGTAACGTCCTCGCGATCTGGATGCGCAAGGACCGGGCGGCGGCTGCGGCGGCGACCCCGGCGGCCGGCAAGGTCGCGGCCAGGCCGTCGGCGGCGCCGGCGTCGGCGGCGAAGGCGAAAGCGCCCGAGAAGAAGCCGGCGAAGCCGGCCAAGAAGCGCTGAAGAGGCTTCGGGCTTCGGACCTCGGGAGGAACCCTGCCGACCTGCGGCCCCGAGGGCCGAGGCCTCCCGTCCGTTACAGCCAGCGGCGCAAGCTATAGGCCAGGCGTTCCAGCAGCCGCTCCAGCAGCGAGCGCTTCTGATACCTCGCCGGCGTCAGCTCCGTATTGGCGACCATGTCGTCCTCGAGCATCTTCTTGACCGTCGCCGTGTAGGCGACGTCGAGCACGTTGACCACGACCTCCAGGTTGTACGCCAGCGAGCGGTGGTCGAAGTTGTAGCTGCCCAGCGACACGAAGTCGTCATCGACCGCCAGCGCCTTGGTGTGAATCACGGCGTCGCTCATCCAGATCCGCACGCCCGCGCGCCAGGAGCGGGCCGAACATCGCACGCGACGCGAGGTCGAGGATGCGCGAGTCGCTGTGGGCCGGCAGGAGCAGGTTGACCGCCACGCCACGTGCGGCAGCCTCCTGGAGCGCGCGCAGGACGCCGCGGTCGGGGACGAAGTAGGGGTTCGCCAGCAGGACCGACGCGCGGCTCTCCCGGATGGCATACAGCGCCGCGCGCCGGATGGCGAAGCGATCGAGCAGCTCCTTGTTCGAGATCACCGCGAGGCGGATCTCGCCCGCCGCCGCGGGCCGCACCAGCTTCTCGGGCGCGAGACGCACGCGCTTGCGGGCGCGGCGGTTCCAGGTGCGCAGGAAGACCTCTTCGAGGACCGCGACCGCCGGCCCCTCGACGCGCACGGCGGCGTCGTGCCAGCCGCCGCCGCCTTCCTCGCGCGCGACCCACTCGTCGGCGAGGTTGATGCCGCCCGTGAAGGCGACCGTGCCGTCGCAGACCAGCGTCTTGCGGTGATTGCGGCGAATCAGGCCCCAGAAGCGCGGGCGCCAGAAGCGGTACTTGTGGTACGCGATGGTGTGTACGCCGCCCGCGCGCAGCTGCTGAAAAAACGCGGCGGGTGTATCCCGGCAACCGACGAAATCGTAGAGCAGCCGCACGGTCACGCCGCGCGCCGCCGCGGCCATCAGCGCCTCGGCGAAGCGGCGGCCGATGCTGTCATCGCGGAAGATATACATCTCCAGCGACACGCGCTCCCGCGCCGCGTCTATCGCCGACAACCACGCCGGGAACGTCTCGCGGCCGTTGCGCAGCAACGCGACCGCGATTGCCGCCGACCAGCTCGCGCGCATCGGCAACGTACCTCAGCGCCCGCGTCGCAGCCGGCTCGAGGCTAGTCTCACTCGCAACGACCGACGTTGTGCTTGTCATGACAAGCGTTGCCGCGTAAGGTCTGCCCGCGCATGGGTCGAGAAGAACATATTGAATTTCAAGGGCGTGTCGTCGAAGTGCTGCCGGCTGGGAACTTTCGCATCGAGCTCGAGAATGGTCACCAAGTATTGGCCCATCTGGGGGGCAAGCTGCGCAAGCATCGTATTCGCGTCGTGCTCGGCGACAAAGTCACAGTTGCATTGACGCCGTACGATCCGACGCGCGGGATCGTCGTCTATCGAGGTTGAGACGCGTGGCCGCGCGGATCGCCGCCGCTCCGATTCCGTTCTTCGCGATTTTCCTGGGGTCGATCGCCACGGTCGTCCTCATGCTCGCTCCTGCGCGCGCCGCTCCGCCCGTGCCGCCGCCGGCCGTGGCCGCCGAGGCGGGCTCGGTCGCGCCGCTCGTCGATCGCGTCAAGGGCGCGGTGGTCACGATCCAGAGCACCAAGATCATCCGGCGCGTCGCCGTCGAGGATCCCTGGAACCGCATGCTGCGCGAACAATTCGGGCTGGGCGGTCCGCCGCGCGCCACGCGCGAACGGCAAGAAGCGCTGGGCTCGGGCTTCATCGTCGACAAGATCGGGCCTGGTCCTGACCAACAACCACGTCGTCGCCGGCGCCGACGAGGTGCTGGTCAAGCTGTCCGACAACCGCCAGCTCGCGGCCAAGGTGCTGGGCAGCGATCCCGCCGACCGACGTGGCCGTGGTCAAGCTCGACAAGCCGCCCGCAGATCTGCAGGCGGTGACGCTGGGCGATTCGGACAAGCGTGCGCGTCGGCGACTACGTGCTGGCGATCGGCAACCCGCTCGGCCTGGGTCAGACGGTGACGATGGGCATCGTCAGCGCGAAGAACCGCGTGATCGACGAGAAGCTCGGCGACGTCGATCCGCGCTACGAGGACTTCATCCAGACCGACGCGGCGATCAACCAGGGAAACTCGGGCGGTCCGCTGTTCAACTTTCGCGGCGAGGTCATCGCGATCAACTCGGCGATCATCAACCCGGGCGTCGCGATGAACGTCGGCTTCGCGATCCCCATCAACCTCGCGCGCCAGATCGCCGATCAGATTCGCCGCTCGGGCAAGGTCGCGCGCGGCTACCTGGGCGTCGGCGGCGAGGACTTCACCCTCGAGCGCGCCGACGCAGATGCACGTTCCCTACACGCGGGCGCGCTCATCAACGTCGTCGGGCGCGGGACGCCCGCCGAGGCGGCGGGGCTACGCCCCAACGACGTCATCATCGAGCTCGGCGGCCAGCGCCATCGAGAGCTATCGCCGCCTGACCGGCGCCGTCGCGCTGCTGCGCCCGGGCGAGAAGGTCAAGGTCGTGTTCGCTGCGCCAGGGGCAACGCGCCGGACGTGGTCGTGACGCTGGGCGCGCAGGGCGGCGACGTCCAGACCGGCGAGAGCACCTTCCTGGGCGCGCAGCTGCGCCACGCTCGACCGCCACGAGTCGGCGGCGATCGGCCTGCGCGCCGGGCGACGGCCTCGCCGTCGATCGCGCGTCGATCCGCGCGGCCCGGCGAGCGGCGTGATCGAAGAGGGCGACGTCCTCCTCGAGCTCGACGGGCGGCCCGTGACGCTGGCGCGCCTCAAGCAGCTCGAGACGAAGCTGGCCCGCGGCGCGCGCGCGACGCTGATCATCCAGCGCGGGCAGCGCGCTTCGCGCTGAAGCTCTGACAAGCGCGCTTCGCGCTGAAGCTCTGCCGAGCGCGCTTCGCGCTGCAGCTCTGACGAGCGCGCTTCGCGCGGCCGTCGATGGGACTCGCAGCGAGCCCGGGTCGGTGCCGTTGATCTCCCAGCGAGCCCTGCGGCGTTTCGGCGCGCAACGCCAGGAACGCGACGGCCACGCCGGCGGCGACGACGGCGCCGGCGCCGGTCCAGAACCACCACCGCTTGTAGATTGGGCTGGGTCGGCGCCGGGGGCGGCGCGTGGCTCTCGAGCGACCAGCGCGGGCACGGGCGCGGGCGCGGGCGGCGGCGGGAGGGGCGAGCAGCGGCGCGCTCGCGGCCGCGGGCGGGCGGTGCGACGACCGCCGGCGCCGCGGCGGATCGCGGCCGGCGGATGGTCGTCGGTCGTGTCGGTCGTCGTGTCGAGCTCGCTGCGTCATCTCGGCGATGAGATCCTCGACCAGGTGGCGGTTGGTGGTGCGCGGATCGAGCGCGAGATAGCGCCGGAAGAAGAAGCGCGCGCGCTCGTAGTTCTGCATGTTGCGGTAGCACTGCGCGATGTTGAACAGGAACGCCGGCAGCGGCTTCGCCTCGTAGGCCGCCTGGTAGTCGGCGAGCGCGTCGGCGAACTGGCCGAGGTTGAAGCTCTTCTCGGCGCGCTGAAAGAGCTCGCGCGCCTGCTTTTCGCCGGTCGATCCGCTCGCGGCAGCCGCCCGCCCGGCGTGCAGCTCCAGCAGCAACAAGATCAGCGGCGCGAGCAACCGGGCCGCGACTCCACGCGAGACGCCCCATGTCCGTGCAGGCGCGAGCAGCATCCACCCCAGAATATCAGCGAATCAGCGGAACGGGTCGATGGTCTTCTCGCGCGCGTATGGGTTCGAATCGTCGACCTCGACGGCGCGAGCCCGGCGCGCCGGCGTGGCACCTTCGGCCCGCGGATCAGCGGCTTTCACCGCGGACTTTGCGGCGGACTTCGTGCTGCGCTTGGCGGCCGTCTTCGTCACTGGCTTCGTCACCGTATTGGTCACGGTCGCGCGTGCCGCATCCGGTGCCGTCTTCGCCGCGTTGCGCGCGGGTGGCGAGCGCTTCAGGCTGACGTTCACCGTTCGGTCGGTGGTCGCCGGTGTCGGCACGCGCATCGTGTCGTAGCCATCCAGGCGAATCTCGAAGGTGAGCTCGTCGGCGCTGCGCCCGATCGTCCGTCGCAAGGGCGTGATCCCCAGCAACTTGCCGGCGCCGGTATCGTCGCTGATCATCCGCACCTCGGCGCCCGTCGGGTCCGACTCGAACAGCAGCGTGACGCTGGCCGCGGCCGGCGGTGGACGCGGCCCGGTGACGGGCGGCGAAGTCGGCAACGGCGCGGAGCATCGACCGCGACCGGCTCCCCGTGGCGCAGGTGGCAGATCCCGGCGCCCGCGCCGAGCGCCAGCAGGAGGCCGAGACTCAGGCCCGGCCGGCCCGCATCGCCTCTCCGCGGTGGCGCGCGCGCACCGATCGCCGCTGGTCGGCCAGGTAGCTGCCGATGCCAGTGAACGCGATCTCGCCGCCGCGCGCCAGCGCCGCGAGCTTGCGCGCCGAGCCGCTCCGCCGACGAGAAGCGATCGGGCGGCTCCTTCGCCATGCACCCCTGGACGATGGCGTCGAGCGTCGCGCCCGAGCGGCGTCGCGCGCATCGTCGGGCGGCAGCGACGGCACGGGCGCGGTCAGGTGCTGGATCAGGAGCTCGCCCGACGCTCCAGCCCTCGAACGGCAGGCGGCCGCAGCAGCTCGTAGAGCATGACGCCCACGGCGTAGAGGTCCGTCGTGTGATCGACCGGGCGCCCCGAGGCCTGCTCGGGCGACGCGTAGGCGGGCGTGCCCACGAAGGACCGCGTCCGATCGTCGAGGACGCCGCCCGGCGTCGCGGCCGAGCGCGTGCGCGTCGGGCAGGGGGCCGCGACGCCGAAGTCGAGCAGCTTCACGAAGTCGCCGACGCCGTGCCGCGATCGACACAGGAAGACGTTCTCGGGCTTGAGATCGCGGTGCACGAACCCGGCGCGCGTGCGCGGCCGCGAGCGCCCTCGCACACCTGCGGCGAGCACGCGCAGGAACCGCTCGGGCGGCAGTGGGCCCTCGCGCATCGCCGCGCCCAGCGACTGCCCCTCGAGCAGCTCCATGACGAGGCCGGCGTGCTCGTCGGTCTCGACGATGTCGGTGACCTCGACGATGTGCGGGTGGTTGATGCGGTTGATCGACGAGCGCCTCGGCGAAGAAGCGCGCTCGCGCCGCGGGTGCGCGCCGCGTGCGCGGCGTCGAGGAGCTTGAGCGCCGCGCGCCGGCCGAGCTTCTCGTGCAGGACCTCGAACACGCGCCCGCTCGTGCCCTCGCCGATGAGCCGCACGAGGCGGTAGGGACCGATGCGCTCGCCGACCGCCGGTTCGGGACCGTCGAGCGCGGGGCACCGCCGGTAATGCCGGAGCCCGGCCATGCCGGCGGCACGGCGTTCTACCGGATCGTCCGTCGGACGCTGTTCGGCGCCCGGGCCGAGCTCATGTCCCGGTCCTCGGCCGTTCATTTCGCGAAGGGATCGATCGTTGCCGCGGCGCTGAGTCCAGCTTCGCGGCCGAGCCTGATCCGCCGGACCGGCGCGCCGGTTCGCCGCGCGGACGGGAGCGGCCCGGGCCGGTGGCGCGCGTTGTCGAGGTGCACCGCGAGCGTCGTGTCGCTGGTGGCACGTCGAAGCGCCGCGCTCGATCGGGCTGGAACCCGCTCTTCTGGAAGCGCACGAGGCGCGCGCTGCCCGCGGGCAGCACGAGCTCGGTCGGCGTGACGCCGAGGCGCGCGTGCCGTGCTCGTCGAGCACCGTCGGCGCCGCTCGGGATCGACTGCGAGCTGCACCGTCACGAGTGGCGTCGTGCGCGACGACGACGCGGCGCCGCTGGCGGCGGCAACCGGCGCCGGCGCGGGGCTCTGGCCGCGCCACTGGCCGCTGACCACGGCGCCGATGAACAGCGTCGCGACGAGCGCGCCAGCCGGCGATCAGCGTCGCGAAGCGCTCGCGCGCGCTGGCGCGCACAGGCGCGCGCAGCGCCGGGCCCGTCGAGCGTGCGCCGGCGCCGCCCGCGGGCGTCAGGCGCGCTCGGCCCGCGAAACGCCGCCGGCGACTCGCCAGCTCGCGCCGAGCGCGCCGGCGAGGCTCTCGGCGAAGGCGAGCGCCGTCTGCGGGCCGCCGCGCCGGATCCTTCTCGAGCGCGCGCATGATCGCCGCCTCGAGCGCCGGCGGCAGCGTCGGGCGCGTGCGTGCGCAGCGCGAGGGGGCTGCACGCGTGATCTGGTCGGCCGAGGATCTCGGCTGCGTGCCGCCGCCGAAGATCTGCCGCCGCGTCAGCATCTCGTAGGCGATGCACCCGAGCGAGTAGATGTCGGCGCGGCCGTCGACGGCGCCGCCCGACGCCTGCTCGGGCGCCATGTACTCCGGCGTGCCCAGCACCGCGCCCTGGACCGTCGAGCGACCGTCGGGGCGGTCCAGCTTGGCGACGCCGAAGTCGAAGATCTTCACGAAGTCGTCGCGCCCGTCCTTCTCCGGCAGAGAAAGACGTTCTCCGGCTTGAGGTCGCGGTGCACGATGTCGCGCGCGTGCGTCGCGTGCAGCGCCGGCCGCGATCTGCTCGAGGATCGAGCACGCGCGCGCCGGGGAGCGCATGCCGCGCCTGCGGCCTGTCGGCGCCGCTCGGCCGGTGGATGGCGTCGTGGAGATCCTCGCCCTTGAGGTACTCCATGACGAAGTAGACGTCGTCGCCGTCTTCGACGAAGTCGTAGACCTCGACGACGTGCTCGTGGCGGATCGTGTTGGCCGCGCGCGCCTCGGCGAAGAAGCGCCCGACGAGCCCGCGATCGGAGGTGAGATCCTTGTGCAGCAGCTTGATGGCGACGACGCGGCCGAGGCGGTCGTGAACGGCGCGGTAGACGGCGCCCATGCCGCCGTCGCCGAGGCGCTCGACGCAGCCGGAAGCTGCCGAGCATCGGCGGCGCGGCGTCGGGCGGCGGCAGCGCGCTTGCCGATCGACGGAGCAGACGTCTGACCGACGCGTCGAAGCGGTACCCGCACGCCCGCAGCGTCTGGTCAGCGGCGAAGAGTCCATGGATGCGCTAGCCTGCTCCTCGCTTCGCCGTCGACATGAACGAACCCCGCGCCCGAGGTGACGCTGCTGCGCCGATGGCTTCCGCCGCGTGACTGCGCCACGCCCCGATCCTGTCCGCCTCGGAGCGCGCTGCGCGAGCGTTGTCGCAGGCGGCGAGCGGCCAGGGGCGCGCCGTCGCAGGACGGCCTCGCGCTGTTCCAATCGTGGGAGGCCGCTCGGTGCCATGGTCCGGGCGGTGCTGCCGGCGGCGGCGCGCGTCGGGGGTCGACGGCGGCCCGGCGCGTGCTCCAGCGGCGGCTGCGCGCGCTCGGCGCGCGCCCGAGCCCCGTCGGCGAGCTCGCAACCGGCTGCCACGCGGAACCCCCGCGCGGGTCGTCGGTGCCGTCCCGTTTGCGACCGATTCCTGAAGGTGGCCTAAAATCCCACATCTGGTGCGAAGAGTGCGATGAACACCGATAATGTACGCTTTGCGGTCGAGGAGGGACACGACTTTTTTTTGGGCGACGAGAAAGGCGGGGCGACCGGCGCGTCATCGTCGCGGCGGGGGGCACCTCATCGGTGAACGCCGACGGCGCTCGACCCCGGCGACCGGGTCGCGGTCTTCGGCTTCACCGATCACGTGATCGCCGCGCAGCGCCGCTGGGCGAGCCGCTCGACCGCGCGGCGAGCCGATCGCTCGCGCGTGCGCGCCGGCGACGAATCTGCCGCTCCTCGTGCGGAAGATCCTTCGGCCACCGCTACCAGAAGCCCGACGCCCCGGAAAACGATCGAGAACGCGAAGAATTTGACGGGGTTGGCGACGCTCGCGGGCTCCCGTCAATTGATGCGCTGGAAACGCGAGAGTGCACACGTTACGCTGGGTCATGGCCCCCGCACCGAAGCAGGGAAGCTCGCCGACGTCGACCCCGCCGCGGCGAGCGAGCCGCAGCCGGCGCTGAAGCCGCCGGTCGATCCGGCGACGCTGACGCACCGAGACCTGCTCGGCGGCGAGTTCTGGCGCAAGCATCCCGGCCTACGCCGACGTCAGCGAGGCAGAGTTCCTCGACCACCAGCTGGCAGGCCAAGCACTCGATCACGAACATCCCGAAGCTGCTCGCGACGCTGCAGGGGCTGGTCTCCGACGACGTTCATCGCGGACGCCGAGCGCGGCTTCGAGCGCGCGCCGATGTCGGTGCGCGTGTCGCCGTATCTGCTGTCGCTCATCGACTGGTCGAGCCCCGTACGAGGATCCGCTGCGCCTGCAGTTCATCCCGCTCGGCTCGCGTCTCGCTGCCCGACCACCCGAAGCTCGACCTCGACTCGCTGCACGAGCGCGCCGACATGCCCGTGCCGGGCCTGACCCACCGCTACGTCGACAAGGCGCTCTTCCTGCCGCTCGACACCTGCCCCGTCTACTGCCGCTTCTGCACGCGCAGCTACGCGGTCGGCATCGACACCGAAGAGGTCGAGAAGTTCCAGCTCAAGGTCAACGTCGAGCGCTGGCAGCGAGCGTTCGACGTACATCCGCTCGCGGCCCGAGCTCGAGGACATCGTCATCTCGGGCGGCGACGTCTATCAGCTCCGCGCCGAGCAGATCACCCAGATCGGCGAGACGCTGCTCGACATGCCCAACGTGCGCCGCATGCGCTTCGCGACCAAGGGGCCGGCGGTCATGCCGCAGAAGATCCTCACCGACGACGCCTGGACTCGACGCGCTCACGCGCGTCGTCGAGCACGGGCGCAAGCTGCACAAGGAGGTCGTGCTCCACACCCACTTCAACCACCCGCGGAGATCACGGCGATCACCAAGGCGGCGATGGACAAGCTCTTCGAGCGCGGCATCACCGTGCGCAACCAGACGGTGCTGCAGCGCCGCGTCAACGACGACGTGGCGACGATGCGCCTGCTGGTCAAGCGGCTCAGCTACGTGAACGTGCACCCGTACTACATCTACGTGCACGACCTCGTGAAGGGCGTCGAGGATCTGCGCACGACGCTGCGGCGGCGCTCGACGATCGAGAAGGGGATCCGCGGCGCGACGGCGGGGTTCAACACGCCGCCTGGTCGTCGTCGACGCGCCCGGCGGCGGCGGCAAGCGCGACGCGCACTCGTTCGAGCACTACGATCGCGACAACCGGCATCTCGGTCTTCACGGCCCCAGCGTTCACCCGGGCGTCTACTACTTCTACTTCGATCCGATCGATCTGCTGCCCCCGTCGAGGGCAGGCGCGCTGGGCCGATCCGGCGCAGCACGAGGCCATGATCGACGAGGCGCGCGCGACGGCGATCGCGTCGCCTCACTGAGCGCGGGAAGGAGCAAGCAATGAGCAGCGGCGGCTGTACCGAATGCAAGAGCAAGGGCGGTTGCGATCACCGCAAGGGCGGCATGTTCGCCGCCGTCGACGAGGCGCTGGCGCGGCTCTACCCGGGCAGCGCTGGACCGAGCGCGACGAGCAGGCGGCGTTTCGGCGGCGGCGTCCCGCGCGCCGACGGGATGCGCGGCTGGCGGAGCTGCTGGCGTCGCGGCTCAAGGCGATGGCATTGTTTCGCCCTGGCGCCGACGACGAGTACTGCGACTACGTCTACGTCCTGTGCGTCGGGCGCACGCCCTCGATCCTCGAGATCCGCGAGGGGCTGGCCGAGGACGACGCGCTGGTCGACGACGACGAGGAGCAGCTGTACCTGCGCGTGGCGCTGTCGGGGCTGGTCCGCTTCGCCGGCGTACAGCAAGTCGCGATGCGCATGAGCCGCGCCGGCGGGGAGCGCGTGATCACGGAGGCGCCGCGCACCGGCGTCTTCGATCCGATCCTGCTGCGCGGTTCCAGTCGCTGGTGGCGGTGCTGGCGGAGCACGGACATCCAGCACGTCGACTTCGGCGAGATCATGGAACCGCCCGAGGGCTTCGACCCCGGCGACTACGCCGACCGCTACGCGGGTGTGCCGTGCGTCGCCAACTACCTCTTTTATCCCCAGCCGTGCAGCGCGGTGGTCACGTCACTCGCACCACGAGCGAGTTAGCTGACTCGGCTCGGGGCCTCGGACCTCGGGCCTCAGGCTTCGGACTCACGGGCCTGATTGCTCCCGAAGTCCGCATCCGAACCCGAGCCCGAGGCCTCTCAAGCAGACGCCGTCGTTATTTCAGCTTCGCAACTAGCTCGGGCATGGCGCGCGCGGCGAGCGCCTTCGCGCGTCGCTCCTCGGGTGCGTCGTACTTGCCGGGCTGGGCGGCCGCGACCTCGTCCAGCAGCCTCTTGGCCTCAGGGAGCTGGTCGTCGTCCATCAGCGACGCCGCGAGGAAGACCCGCGCGCGCAAGTTCTCCGGATGCGCGTGCAACACGGCGCGCAGATGCTCCTGCGCCTTTCTCCGATCGCGCTTGGGCCAGGGCAGCTTGTCGTAGAAGCGGCCCCAGGCGACCTCGATGCTGCCGTGCTCGTACTGCGGGTCGAGCTCGCCGGCGCGCTTCAAGCGATCCTTGAACTTCCCCTCCATCCCCTTGGCCAGAGCCTTCATCACACCCAGGCCGAGCGCATAGTTGCCCATGCACACGGCGGCCCAGTAGTGTCCCGCGACGTCGTTGGGGTTGACGACGATCGCGTGCTCGGCGAGATCCCAGCCCTGCTGTCCCCAGCGCGAGCGCTGATCGCTGGTGACGCTCGGATCGTCGCTGAGCCAGAAGTAGAACCGCGCCGCGCGCCAGAGCGTGCCGTAGTCGTTGGGGGCGCGCGCGAGCGTCGCCTGCACCAGCTGCTGCTCCTCGGTCCACGCGGCGCGGTCGTCGCGGCGCCGATGGAGCTCGTCGATGCGCGCGAGCTCGGCGGGCAACGACATCGTCGGCGCGGGCGCGGCGGGCGGCGTCGCGGGCGCGGCAGCGGGTGTGCTCGACGGGGGAGGGGCAGCTGGCGCGCCCGCCTCGAGCGCGGCGCTCGGACGCGCGAGCAGCAGAAGAGTGACGACAGCGGCGGCGATCGGCTTCACGGGCGAAGTATATATAGGATATGCTCCGCGCAGCTGAGGGAGGATGACAGTGCCGCAAAAATCGAACGAAAAAGTCGAGCTGAAAATCGACGACAAGTCCGTCGAGCTCCCCGTGATCATCGGGACCGAAAACGAAAAGGGAATCGACATCGGGAAGCTCCGCGCACAGACCGGGTACGTGACGCTCGACCCAGCCTTTGTGAACACCGCATCGACGACCAGCTCGATAGCCTATCTGGATGGCGAGAAGGGTATCCTTCGCTACCGCGGGATTCCGATCGAGGAGCTGGCCGAGAAGTCGACCTTCGTCGAGGTCGCGTACTTGCTGATCTACGGCAAGCTGCCGAACACCAGCGAGCTCAGCGCGTTCTCGCAGCAGCTCACGCGCCACTCGATGTTGCACGAAGACATGAAGCGCTTCTTCGACAACTACCCTGGGACCGCTCACCCGATGGCGATCCTCTCGGCGATGACCTGCTCGCTATCCAGCTTCTATCCGCAGGCGCTGGACGTGAAGAACCGCGAGGAGACCGACGCGACCATCGCGCGCCTGCTGTCGAAGATGCGCACGATCGCCGCCTACTCGTACAAGAAGTCGATCGGGCAGCCGTTCGTCTATCCGCGCAACAACCTCAGCTACTGCGCGAACTTCCTCAACATGATGTTCTCGGTGCCCGCCGAGCCGTACGAGGTCGACGAGGAGCTGGTGCGCATCCTGAATCTGCTCCTGATCCTGCACGCCGAGCACGAGCAGAACTGCAGCACGTCGACGGTGCGCATGGTCGGCAGCTCGCAGGCGAACCTGTTCGCGGCCATCTCCGCCGGCATCCTGGCGCTGTGGGGCCCGCTGCACGGCGGCGCCAACGAAGAGGTGCTGGAGATGTTGCAGGACATCCAGCGCGACGGCTCGGGGCCGAAGAAGTTCATCGACCTCGCGAAGAAAAAGGACTCCGGCTACCGCCTCATGGGCTTCGGCCACCGCGTGTACAAGAACTACGATCCGCGCGCGAAGATCATCAAGGTAGCGGCCGACAAGGTGATGAAGAAGCTCAAGGCGCCCGATCCGCTGCTCGACATCGCCTACGCGCTGGAAGAGGCGGCGCTGACCGATCCCTACTTCATCGACCGCAAGCTCTATCCCAACGTCGACTTCTACAGCGGCATCATCTACCGCGCGCTCGGCATCCCCTCGAACATGTTCACGGTGATGTTCGCGATCGGGCGCTTGCCCGGCTGGATCGCGCACTGGAAAGAGATGTTCGACGATCCCAACACGAAGATCAGCCGTCCGCGGCAGATCTACGTGGGGCCGACCAACACGCACTACGTCCCGATCGACCAGCGGCCGTAGCCCTCCGCCGGTGAGGGTGCTGCGCGGGGTCCCCAGGTCCGTTCGAGGATGGCGGGCCCCGCTCGGCGCGGGCCCGCGCGCGGTCGACATGTGCGTCGCGGGCCCCTGGGCTTTCCGGTCACAAGGGGGGCGAATGTGCCGCACCTGGGGTTGAGTGTTCTCAGGCCCGGTGTGTAGGCGTTCTTGGCTAGATCGCGAAAAACCGCTACGATTCCAGCGTTGATGAAGTTGAGTCGGGAAGGTGAGGGGGGCGCCTCGGGGCTCGACGAGCGAGGCGAAGATCCGGCGGAGCAGAGCTTCACCGACGTCGGGGACGAGCCGTTCATCGCGGCGGCGGTCCTCGAGATCGAGCGGGGGGCCGTGCTGGCCGGGCGCTATCAGATCGAGACGACTATCGGTAAGGGGGGCAGCGGGGTGGTCCTACGTGCATTCGACCGGATCGCGCAGGCGCCGGTCGCCGTGAAGATTCTCAAGCCCGAGCTGGCGGCCGACCCGCGCTGGGTCGAGCGCTTTTCGCGCGAGCTGCGCCTGGCCCGGCAGATCCAGCACGCCAACGTGTGCCGCGTCTTCGACATCGGCGAGGCCGACGGCCACCGGTTTCTCACCATGGAGCTGGCGTCCGAGGGGACGCTGCGCACCGGCGCGCGCGCCGACGCGTCCCCGCGCTCGATGGACCAGCGGATCGCGGACGCCCGCGCCCTGGTGGCGGGCATGGCGGCGATTCACGCGGCCGGCATCGTGCACCGCGACGTCAAGCCCGAGAACCTGCTGCGCATGGATGACGGGCGCCTGGTGGTCTCGGACTTCGGCCTGGCCACCAACCCCACGCAGACCGCCACGGTGACGTTGATGGTCGGCACACCGTCCTACATGGCGCCAGAGATGTCGATGGGCGACCCGGCGTCATTCCGATCCGACGTCTGGGCCATCGGCGTGGTGATGCACGAGATCTTGTTCAGCCACCGCCCCGCGTGGGACGTGACGCCGCGCGAGCGCGTGTTCCATTCGCCGCTCGACAAGGAAGCGTCGCCCACCATGCGCGCGCTGGCGCAGCTGTGCGGTGACTGCGCGGCCGAGTCACCGGCTGCGCGGCCCGCCGACGCCGTCGAGGTCGCGCGCCGATTCGTGCGCGCCGAGCAGGCGGGCACCGCCAGTCGGTCCCAGGGCCTGTCGTCGAAGCAACGCTGGCGCGTGGCTGCGATGGTCGCGACGCTCGCGCTGGGCGTGGGGGTGGGCGTGGGCGTCGCGCGCAAGCGCTGGTCGCTGGCCCCCGTGGCCGGCAGTGCCTCCGGCACCGGCGGCCAGCGCGCGCTCAAGCTCGCGGGAACCGCGATCGACGTGAGCGCCTCGCGCCAGGTCGCGACCTTCGAGGGACGTGTCCATTGCTTCTCGATGTTGCCCGGCGGACGCAGCGTGCGCGTGATCGTCGGCGAGCCACAGCGCGCTTTCGACGTCGACACCGAGAGCGGCGCGCGAGCGGTGTCTCCGCTGCGCCCCGAAACCTATCTCTACGGTTGTCCCGTGCTGTCGCCGGACGGTCGCGAGCTGCTCTACGAGAGCGTCGACGAAGCCGGCGTTCACCAGATCCTCTACTCGCACTCACCCGACGGTGAAGGCGGGCGTGTGCTGACGAAGGGGATGAACCCGGAGTGGATCCCGAACACCGACGACTTCGCGATCGATCTCGACCTGACCCACGCCGCCGTCTTTTCGATTCCCGTGATGAACTCGAGCGTCGTTCCCGACGATTCGAACGGTCAGCGCCGGCTGGCGGGCAAGGCGGTCTCGTCGCGCGGCAACCTGCTGGCGCTGCGCTACCTCGACGCGCGGGGCGAGAACGTGTTCGTGATTCACTCGCTGCCGGACCTCGAGACGCGGGCGAGGTTCTCCCTCGGCGGCTCGGCGCGCAACCTCCGTTTCGACAAGCGCACCGATGACCTCGAGGTTTCGATCGACGGACCGCAGGGCAACGCATCGCTGGCGATGGTCGACTGGCGCGCCGGCATGGCGCGCTATCGCGCTTCGTTGCTCGACTGGGACCTGCGCGGCGAGCTGCCCGACGGGCGCGGCACGACGTTCCTGCTGTCGCGCCGCCTGCTCGACGATGTCTGGGAGTACGCGGGACCGACGACGCCGCCGCGCCGGCTGACGAGCGACGGCGACAGCGACAACGTGGCGCGCTCCGCCTCGGGGCGCCTGGTGATCCAGAGCCGCCGGCACTCCGACGGATACGTCATCATGCTGTTCGACCCGGGACGCAGCGCTCCCGTCTTGACGACGCCCGGGCCCCACGACGTCACGCCGGTGTTCTCGGAGCGTGGCGACGACTGGTTCTACGTTCGCAGCGATCGACACACGATCGTTCATTGCGACGCGCAGAATGCATGCGCGGAGGTCCATTCCGATCCCCAGGGACCGATCTGGCCGGTGCCCTCGCCCGATTCTCAGAGAGTCGCCTACCTCACGTGGCTCAATACCCCCCGATTGAAGGTGCTCTCGCTCGCGAACGGAGCCGTGCGCGATCTGGGCGCCGCGATCGTCGATTGCGCGCCGGTCTGGACTGACGACGATCATCTGTGGGTCCTGCAGTTCTCCGAGCGGCGGCCCGAATGGATCGAGATCGATCTCAAGACGAGCCGCCGATCGGGGAGACGCAGGGAAGCCGGCGCTGAAACCGCTGACTATCGCGACTGCTCGATCAAGCAAAACCCCCTGCCGGCACGCTATCCTCAGGTGCGCGTGGTTGCGAGCGAGTCGTCAGACATCCGCGCGATCCGGACGCCGGAGTGGCAATGACCTCAGCAGCGCCCGGACGGCGGCAGACAGAATCCCTGCGGAATTGGCGTGTGAGGCGTTGCCGCGCTCTTCTGATCGATCTTCGCGGCGGGCGTCGTCGCGGTGGCGATCGAGAGCGAGAGAGCCAGCGCCACGAGAACAAAGCCACCGATCGCAATTTTCTTGAGCATGGAGACCTCCAGTTCGAGTGCGGTTGTCGAATGCGACGTCGATGACCCTGCGATCGACGTTCGCATCTGCGGTCAGGACAACAGCAACCGACGAGCCAGCGGCGAAACCGCGTGGCGCTGCGGTTTGCGGCCCTCGAACGAGCCGCCTGCTGGTGCTAGTTACGAAACGAGCGCTCCCTTCGATACAAGTGAGTCATTCCCGCAAAAGTCGCGTCTCGTCGTGAACACGCCAAAAGACAGCATCACGTTCGTTCCGCGCCAGAGGCGCAGCGCGGATCTCCACGACGTTCCGGTGCTGATCGTCGTCGGCAGCATTGACGCGCCGGCGCTGCCCGCCGACGAGCGCGTCATTCCGTTCGAACAGCGCATGTTCATCGGGCGGCGCGAAAAAACCGACTCCGGTGAAGGCGAAGCGTCATGGCTCGTGCGTGACCGCATGATCTCGGGACAGCACGCGTCGATCGCGCGCGCGGGCAGCGGGTACGAGCTCACCGATCTCGGCAGCACCAACGGAACGATCGTCGACGGTGTCGTCGCTCAACCGCGGGTCGCGCTGCGCGACGGCGCGCTCATCTTCATCGGCGGGCACGTCGCGGTGTTCCGCGTGATCTCGTCGACGGAGCTGGCCGCGATCAAGGCCGAGCTGGAGCGTCCGCTTGGCCCGGTGCCGACCGCGAACCCCGGGTTCGCGCTGGTCTGCGCCAAGCTGCGCAAGCTCGCCGAATCAGACAGCGAAGTCCTGCTCACGGGTGAGACGGGCGCCGGTAAGGAGGTGTACGCGCGCGCCATGCACGAGACCAGTGGGCGCAAGGGGCGTTTCGTCGCGGTGAACTGCGCCGCGATCCCGCGCGAGCTGGTCGAGAGCGAGCTCTTCGGCTACGTGCGCGGCGCGCACTCGCAGGCGATGTCGCCCAAGACCGGCATCATCGAGGATGCTGAAGGAGGAACGCTGTTCCTCGACGAGATCGGCGACATGGCGCCCGAGTTGCAAACCAAGCTGCTCAGGTTCACGCAGGATCGGCTGCTGATTCCCGTGGGCGGTACGCGCGCGCGCCGCATCGACGCCCGCATCCTGGCAGCCACCAGCCGCACCGCGCCGCCCACGCAGTCGGGTGGTTCGGGATTGCGCGCCGATCTCGCGGCGCGACTGGGCGCGGAAGCGATCCGGATCCCGCCGCTGCGTGAGCGCATCGAGGATATTGGATCGCTCGTATCCTACCTGCTCGACCGTGGAGAACGCAGGCTCGAGCTCGCGGCGTTTCAGGCGATCTGTCTTTACACCTGGCCGGGCAACGTGCGGGAGCTCGGCAAGGTGGTCGCGTCGGCGGAGGCGCTGTCGCGGGGCGCGGAGCGGATCGGCGCCGAGCATCTGCCCGCGGCGATCGCGTCGACGCCACGTCGCATGCGCGCGTCACCGTTGGGGCGAGCGTCGCGGCCGCCGCCGACTGCGCTCGAGCTGGAGCAGCTCATGCGGCGCTTCAACGGCAACATGCTGCGCGTCGCGCGCGAGCTGGAGCGCAAGCCGGCGCTGGTCTACCGCTGGGCCAAAAGGTTCAAGCTCAACGCCGACGACTACCGCAAGAAAGACGAGTGAAAGGCGAATGAAAAGGCCGATGATCCGCGAGCGAACGCGGCTGGCGTGCAGTGAATGCGTCGCGTGGTTATGAAACCATAACGGTCGGTACCGCAAAAACCTCGGGGAAACAGCGGGAAATGGGCGGCAAGTCAACACAGCAGCAGACATGTCTCGACGAGCTCGTGCAGATGCTGCGTCCGGCGGCCGGTGGCGTCTTCACGGTCAGCAGTGGGCGCATGGAGCAGGAAGCCCTTCAGCTGGAGATCTACGGCGCGCGTGACGCGGCCGAGGTCGCCGAGCGCTGGCGCGCGGCGCTGGAAGAGGTCGTGCGCGCGCGCATCGTGATCCTGGGCGTGCCCTCCGACTGCGGCGCCGGGCTCGTGCGCGGCGCCAGCTTCGGCCCGCAGGCGGTGCGCGCGGCCTTGCTCGAGCAGGAGCCACGCTTCGCCGACATCGCGCGCGCCGAGGCGATCGTCGACGTGGGTGACGTGTTCACCGTTCCGCACCTGCTGCACGACGACATGCTGAGCGCCGCTCAGATCGCGTCGTCGCGCGCGGCGCTCTACGGCGGCGCGGGCAGCGACCTGCCGGTGTCGCCGCTGTCGATCACCGAGCGCGTTGTGGGCCGATTGATGCAGCTCAATCCCGCGCTGAAGCATCTTCTTGATCGGTGGCGATCACTCGGTGACCTGGCCGGTGATCTCGGCGCTGGCCACGGCGCATGACGAGACATCCGACGGGAGCTGGGCGATCGTGCACCCTGACGCACACACGGATCTGCTGCCCGAGCGTCTGGGTGTGAAGTACTGCTTCGCGACCTGGGCCTATCACGCGAACGATCGCCTCGGCCGCGGCGGCCGGCTCGTGCAGGTCGGCATTCGCGCGTCGGGCCGGCCGCGCGAGCACTGGGAGGGGACGCTGGGGGTCAAGCAGTTCTGGGCCGACGAGATTCACGCGCGTGGCGGCGCGGCCGTGATCGAAGCTGTCATCGATCACCTGCGTTCGATAGGTGTCACGCGCGTCTACGTGTCGAACGACATCGACGCCACCGATCCGGCGCTCGCGCCCTCGACCGGGGCGCCGGCGCGCGGGGGGCTCAGCGTCGATTTCGTGCGCGCGCTCATCGCGCGCGTGGGGGATGCCTTCCCGCTGCTCGGGGGCGACATCGTCGAGGTCGCCCCCTCGATCGGGTCACGCGAAGATGCGAAGCGCACGACGAACGTCGCGGCGTGCTATATGCTGGAGACCTTGGCATCGATGGTGGGTGCCTCGGGAACCAGATGGCGGACGACAAACCTCGAGCCTTGAAGCCCACAGACGACACCAAGCCGGAGCTCGAGATCACCGATCAGGCGCCGTCGCACAGCCTGGACGAAGGGTGGCGCGCGCTCGAACGCGGCGACGTCAAGTCGGCGAGGGCGCTGGCCGCGCGCGCGCTGGTCGAGACGCCGAACGCGCCGGACGTGCTGCTGCTCGAGGCGGCCTGCGCGCGCGAGGAAGGCGACAGCGAGCAGGCGATCACCCTCTTGCGGCGCGTGTGCAAGCTGGATTCCGAGTGGTGCACGCCGGAGTTGTGGCTCGCTGAGCTGCTGGCGGCGTCGCCAGAAACGACAGCCGAGGCCCTGGGACATGCCGGGCACGCCCTGGATCTCGCCGACGAAGAGGAAGAGTACTTGAATGCGCTGGCGCTCAAGGCCGGCCTCGAGGCGGAGCTGGGCGAGGTCGACGAGGCCAAGGAGACGCTGCGCGATCTGCCGCCGCCCGAGGTCTCGCTCGGCGATCCGCTGCTGGCGCTGGAGATCGCCGAGCTCTGGCTGGCGGTCGGCGAGCCGGAGGCCGCGCGCGATCGCCTGCGCACGCTGACGAAGTCCGAGCCGGACATGGCTGACGCCTGGTACACGCTGGGAGTGGCCGCCGAGGCGCTGGACGACGATGCCGGCATGCGGTCCGCGTGGAAGCGCGCCTGGCAGCTGGACGCGGCCAGCGGCGACGACGACGCCGTGGCCAGGCTCGAGGAGAGCGAAGTGCTGGTCATCGTCGAGCAGGCCCTGGGCGAGCTGCCGGACAAGGCGCGGCGCTTGCTGGTCGACGTGCCGATCATCATCGCGGATCTGCCTGCGGAGGCCGACGTCGAGGCCGGCCTGGATCCGCGCATGCTCGGGTTGTTCAACGGAACGCCTTATCCCGAGACCCCGCACGTCGGCGGTCAGCCGGGCCTGACCCAGATCGTGCTGTTCCGCCGCAACCTGGAGCGCGCCGCGGCCAGCGAGGAAGATCTGCGCGAGGAGATCCGTACGACGCTGCTCCATGAGACGGGGCACTTCTTCGGGATGGACGAAGCGGATCTCGAGGGCGTCGGGCTGGACTAGCGCGCGTCGCGCCCCGTCTTACCCGTCCTCGTACTCGTCGGGGGAAGCTAGTGCTTCAGCGCCGCCCGTAACGCTGCCGTCGCGTCTGGATTCGCGTACTTCGGGTTTTCCCAGCCGAAGATGTCGTAGTGCGCGCCGGTCACCCAGAGGATCGCGCTCTCGACGGTGCGGCCCTCGGGCAGCGCGAGGTAGCGCACCAGCCCCTCGTGGCCGCGCGCGATCTCTCGCGCCAGCTCCTTTTCCTGGGCCGGCGTCGCGTCGCCCGACCACAGGTTGGGGTGCTTGAGCCCGCCGCGGCCGACGCCGAACTCGCCGATGTGAAGCGGCGGGATCTCGCGCGGCTTCAGCCCCAGCTCCTTGCCGAGGATCTGCTCGCGAAAGTTCTTCTCGTGCGTGACCAGCGCCTGCGCGACCTCGTCGGGCGTCGGCAGCCGCTGGGTGCGCTCGGCGGCCGGCACGGCGATCGTCAGGTCCATGTACTGCGACAGCGAGAGCGCGTCGAGGCCGTGAATGTACCGCCGCAGCGCCGCGCGCTTGGCGCTCGACATGCGGCCGACGAAGTCGTCGAGGATCTCGATGTGGTGGGTGAAGTCGTGCGAGAGCTGCACCTTCTCGTCGAGGCCCAGCCGGTGCCGCTCCTTCTTGGCGGCGGCGAGCAGCAGCTCCCAGCGCTCGGGGCTGTCGACCTCGGAGTTCATGAGCTCGACACCCAGCTCGAGGCGCGCCGACATCGTCGCGGTGTTGCCCAGCTTGTCGAACGCGTTCTTGAGCGCCGCCAGCGAACGAAAGACGATCCCGGTGCGATAGTCGTCGCTCATCGGGTCGAGGTCGAAGAAGCCGCGCCAGGGGCAGCTCACGCGCCAGCTGTAGTTGTCCGACGTGAACGGATCGAAGCCGGGGCCGTAGACGGGCGGATCCAGGTGCGGCTTGACCACGACGCCGAGCCCCGAGCGGAGAGCGACCTCCACCGCGTCGCCGAGCTCGGCGGGATCGGGCCCGGAGCCGAGATCGATCTTGTTGCGGCCGACGTAGCTGTAAGTCGGCACGAACGACACGACCTGGAAGCCGATCTCCTTGAACGCCGCCACCCGCTTCGCAGCGTCGGCATATTGCCCTTTCCAGCCGCCGTAGGAGACGCCCAGAGCCGCGGGCTTCGCCGGCGCTGTCGGCTGTTTCGCCGCTTCCTTCGCGTCGGGACGCGCAGCTACGGAGCGCGCGCAGAGAAGCGCGCCCAGCAACGCCGCCTTCGCTGCCAGCCGGTCACGCGCGCGCGACACGGGGGCTAGCTCTTGCAGATGAAGGCGATGTCGTCGATCCAGAAGTCGTAGTCGGTGCCGGGCGTCTTCGCTTCGAAGTGAATCGCGAACACCCGCTTCGGATCGAGGTGCGGCTTGCGCGGCGCGCCCCAGTCGGGCTCTTGCCGCAAGGAACGGAACGGCAGCACGATGCGCTGCCACTCCGAGGTCAGGTTCACGGCGGTGCCGTAGTCATTGAAGCAGGCCGTGCACACCTGCCCGTCCGGATCGGTGTTTCCGTCGGGCATCTTCACGGTCAGCTTCGCCGGGCCGGCGCCCGACTTGGCCCAGAAGGTGATGCCTTCGTACATCGAGGTGTCGAGGGCCTCCTTGGGATCGCGGAAGTTCAGGCCCATCGCCGCGTACACGATCGATTTGCCGGCGAGCTTGCCTTTGAACTCGGCGGCGAACTTCGAATCGTGCCCGCCCTCGACCAGCGTGAACGTCCCGCCCTTGTCGCCTTGCTCGGGCCACACGGTCGAGCCTTCCTTGTCGGCGTACGTGTACCAGTAGCCGCCGCGGTCGCCGGTGACGTTGATCTGATTGTTGTTGTCCTCGAGGTCGTCGATGACGCCGTCGGGGCCGCACTCCTTCAGTGCGGCGCCCTGCGCGCTCTCGGGGCGCGCGCCCGGCGGAACGCACGCGCCGAAGGGCACGAGCGCCGCGCCGGTGACGAACGTGAGGAGGCGACAGAGAACCTGGGCGTCACGCTTCATCGATCGCTCCCGTGTTGGGCGTTGAGAAACCGGCGGTCGAGCAAGCCGAGAAACCCGCGGCAAATTCGCGCCGACTGCTGGGCGTTGATATCTGTCTTGGCGAGAGCAGTCAAGGTGTTGATGAGGTTGCGATGCGCGCGACGAGCGCGCTTGACAGCCCACTTCCAACTCAGGACACTGCGACCCCATTGCGGGCGGCGTCGAATTTTTTCGTGAAGGTTTGCCCGAGTGCCGCCCCTTCTCGGTGGGATTCTGTCGGCCATTCCAACCCGCGCTTTTGAAGGACAAACATCGATGAGACTAGCGTTCCTTTCGTTTGCTCTGGCTGGTTTGCTGTCGGGTGAGCTTGCGTACGCGCAAGGCGCGGGGACAGGAGGAAGCTCAGGCACGGTAGCGCCGCCTGCGGCAGCGCCCGCGCCCGCGACGCCGGCTCCCGCCGCGCCGCCAGCGGCAACGCCCGCCCCCGCGCCCGCGCCGGTTGCAGCGCCCCCGGCGGCGCCTCCCGCGGCTCCGCCGGCCCCGCCGCCACCACCCGCTGCAGCGCCGTCGAGCGGCGGCGCGATGCTGACACCGACGGTCAGCCCGACCGCGCCGGCGCCGTCGAAGAGGGTCACTCCCGGCGACATCAACCTCTCGCTGCCGCCCAGCGTTCCGCAGTTCGGCGCGCAAACCAACATCTCGCAGAAAGAGGCGGAGGCGCTCACGTCGAGCGTGTCGAGCTCCTCCGACGAATGGAAGTTCGAGTTCCACGGCTACATGCGCGCGCCGATGCGCGCCACGCTCGGACCGCCGTCACCGGTGAACCACCCGACGCGCGATCCCGGGGCACCCAATGCGCAGACGTGCGGGATGAACCCGTGTAACTACGTTGCGCCGTTCTTGCCGGGCGCAACGCCGCCCTCGGGGTATCAGTTGCACGAAGCCCCGCGCGTGCCCGGCGCCAACTACCAGGCGTGGGACTTCACCAATACGATCTTCGGTCCCTGGACACAGCTCAACTTCTCGTACGGCAACTCGAGGGTGACGACGACCGTGGTCGTCGACGCCTACAACCAGGCCGACGGCTCGTACCGAAATCTACAAGCGAACCAGGGCATCGATCAGGTGTTTCTCACGATGCGATTTCCGGACGCGTTCGGTGATTACGGCGGTTTGGTCTGGAACATTGGCTCGTTTCCCAGCCGCTACGGCACCGCCGGCAAGTACGACGCCGGCATGTACGAGACCTATCAATTCGGGCGCACGCACGTCAGCGGCGAGGTGTTGACCGCGACGTTCTCGAACCTGGATCCGATGGGCGACTGGACCATCACGCTCGAGCACGGTCTCGGCGCAAAGCTCGACTTCATGCCGTTCACCAACAACCAGAACTACCAGATCTTCGGCTCGCCCGGCGGCCCCACCAATACGAGCGGCGCGCCCGACCTGTCGGCCCAGAGCCCGGATTACCTGCCGTACGCGGGCTCGGTGCCGCAGGGGTCGACCTACCTGCACCACGCGCACATCTTCGCGAAGTACCAGAAGATGTGGAACTTCGGGTTGCATTACCTCTTCACCTGGACGCCCGACGACAACTGGGATCCCATGAACTCGCGGTTGATGAACACCTCCGACGGGACGCCGCGGGGCCAAGGCCCGACCCAGGGTAGCGTCGCGGTCCTCGGCGCCGAGGCCCGTTTCACCGGCGGTGAATACGGCGATGGCTACCTCAGCTACACCTATCTCGACGCGCGCAACGTCAACGCGCTCGCCGAGTCGCTAGAGGTCCTGCACACCAAAGGCGGCCCCAACCTCAAGCAGGCGTATTTCGGCTCCAGCTATAATCCGCATACCGGCATCTACAACGGTCCTCAAAATGAGACCGGCATCATCCAGAGCGTCGACTTCCAGTATTCGTTCAGTTTCGGTGCCTATGCGCGCGCGCCCGAGGATTGGTGGGGTGACGGCCCGGACCTGGTCTTGACCGGGTTCGGCATGTTCACCACCGTCGACAGCAAAGCGCCGCCGATCGCGCTCGGCAATGTGCCCGGCAGCTCTGGCGGTGACCCGAGCCGCGCGATCACCTGGAACATGAGCACCAAGAAGCTGAAGTTCGGGCTCGACGCGATCTACACGCCGCTCTCGTGGCTGGGCGCGGGCGTGCGTTTCGATCACGTCATGCCCGACATGGACAACGCCTACTCGCGCACGACGTACCCGACGAGCGTCGGGCTTCTGACCAATCCGGGCGGATCCGACATGAACTTCAGCGTGCTCACGGGGCGGTTGGTGATGAAGACCCAGTATGTGACTCACGAGACGGTCACGTTGCAGTACTCGCGGTATTTCCTGGGGAAGGCGGCCTATCCGTCGGATTACCGGTTCGCCTACGTGCCGCAGGCCGATTCGAACGCGATCGAGCTGTCCGCGGCGATGTGGTGGTAGATTTCTAATCCAACAAGAAGGCCTATTACGATGAAAAATCAGCCTCTTCTCCTCGCGTCGGTGGTTGCGGGCACGCTGTCGTTTCTCGCGGCCGGCTGCATTCTCGGCTCCGATCCGAACAAACCCTCGATGATCTTTGGCGCCCCGGGCGGGTCGACCGGCAGCGCGGGCAGCAACGGAAACGCCGGGACGACCGGCTCCGGTGGCTCGACCCTCAACGACCTCGTTGGTGTGCCGATAGCGACGTTCGACACCACGATCCAGTCGTTCGCGTTCAGCACCTACGACGAGCCGACGAACCTGGCGGTGCACAACGGCGGGATGCCGCCGACGATCACGTACGACGCCACCGACGGAAGCCCGACCGCCACAGGCTCGTTGAAGGTGTTCGCGCCTTACTCCGGTGCGAACCAGTACGTCGACATTCAGTCGCCGACGTTCCCGATGGCCATGCTGAGGGACTGGTCGGGCGGGAAGCTCCACGTGCGCGTCAAGGTCGATACCGGCTCGACGTTCGTCGGGCAGATCGAGCCGTATGTCGATACGACGTCGACGTTCGCCTTCGTCGGCACCTCGGTCAACGTGATGATGGGCGGAGGCTGGCACGATTACGTCGTCACGCTGGATTCAGCGATGACGCACATCACCGGTTCGGACACCAAGCAGGTGATTCTGTACGGCGTCCACATCGGCAGCGGCGGTGGCGGCGCGAGCCAGCAGCCGGTCACGTTCCACATCGACAGCTTCACCGTCGAAGGCATCACCGCCCCCCCGACCCCCGATGCCGCCGCCGCCGTCGACACCGGCACGACCTCGAGCGACGACGCCTCCGGCAACTAGACGCGGCTGACAGGCAATGGCGGTCAGATAAGAAAACGCCAGGACGCCAGGAACGCCAAGTCCGGAGCTTCAATAGTCCGGATCCTGGCGTCCCCGCATCCTGGCGTTTTTACCAATCTGACCGGTATTCCCTTAGCTCCTCACTTCGCCTTGCGGCCCTGCTCATCCAGAAACGCCGCGACCCAGGCCAGCGGCGCGTTCCAGTTGATCGTGACCTCGTTGGTCGACCAGGCCTCGCCGTTGTCCATGAAGCACTTCATCGGCGGGGAGCCCTTGAGCCCCGCGGCCTGGACATAGGGATCCTGCAGCTCGGAGTTGCTGCCGCCGGACATCACGCCGGGCGGCGGGCTCGGGTACTTGGGATTCGCCTGGTGGCACCAGAAGCGGTGATAGGGGTTCATCAACGGGCGTGACCCGTAGCCGGTGACGAAGCTCTGGTCGAGCCCGTTACGCCCGAGGATGTAGTCCATGCCGAGCGCCACGCCGTTCAGGTACTTGGACTCGTGAGTGAAATCGTAGGCCAGGCCCATCATCAGCGCGTTGGTCAGCACGAATGACGTCGAGCCCCACGGATAGCCCTGGGCAGGCGTGCTGAATGGCAAGCGATAGCCCTCTTTCATCGCCAGGCCCAGGTACAGGTCGGCCGCGTCGACGATGTTCTTGCGGATGGCGGCGACGTCCGCCTTCGGCAGGCCGTTCGGCACGATCGCGAGCGAGATCGATCCCAGGACCTGGGTGTCGGCCCAGGTCATCGACGTGTGCATGCCGGCGTTGCCCTCCCAGTCGGCGCGCGCCTCCTTGAAGTACTTCGACTTGGTGAGGAAGTCCTTGTACACCTGCTTGCTCGTCGTGATGTAAAGCTCGCTCGCCGCCCAGTAGAAGTCATCGACGACGTTCTTGTCGTCATAGGCGCCGCCGCCGTCGCTCTGGTTGGGCGCGTAGATCTCCGGGTTCGCCTGCGCCGCGGTCCAGGCGCGCTCCGCCGCCTCCAGGCACTTCTTCGAGAACTCCTTGTCGATCGACGACCAGATGCGCGCCGCCTGCGCGCCGTTGGCCGCCACGTTGAGCGTCGCCGCCGTGCTCGGCGGGTAGAGATAGCGCTCCATCGTGTCTTCGTGCGGCCCGGTGGAGAGCTGGGTCCATTTGATGTCGTGGATCTTGTGGTGGACCATGCCGGCCAGCTTGTTCCCCTCGGGGACCTGCATGCGCAGCTCGAACTCCAGCTCCCAGCGCGCCTCATCGAGCAGGTCGGGCACCTTGTTGCTGTTCTCGGGGATGTTCATCTTTCCGTCGCCGAAGTCGGCCGCCGACGAGCCCAGGTGCTTCGTGCGCTCCCACCAATCGAGCAGCGTCCAGACGGAGATCCCGGCGTTGACCACGTACTTGCCGTGATCGCCCGCGTCGTACCAGCCTCCGCTCACATCCAGCGTATAGGAGCAGTCCGAGCCGGGTAAGCAGGGGACGGCCTTGTCGCTGTGATTGTTCCCCACGCCGATGTGCCCGGCGGGACGGACCCAGCTCGGGCCGCCCGCATACGGCATCTCGATCGGGATGCCGCTGCGCTGCTGGTAGAAGAACGCCAGCGAGTCGTACTTGAGCTTGTTGTAGATGTCGTTGCGAATGTCGAACGAATGGCTGGTGTCGTTGCCGACCCGCAACGAGAACCCCTTGCCCTCGGTGGTGTAGCTGGAAAAATCGATGATCGAGACCGTGTCGCCCGACGCCTTGTCGGGGCCAAAGGGCACGGTCGTCCCCGACGCGACGACCTGCTTGTTGGCGTCCAGCAATTGCCACGGAACGGCGCTGGCGTTCTTGACCGTCGCAATCTTGGCGAGGTGGGGGAAATAGCCGACCTGGTTGACCAGGACGTTGGGAACCGTCGCCTGCTTGTCCTCGGGCTTCTGCGTGAATTGCGGGTCGTCGATGCGCGCGTCGTCGATGCAGACGGTGTAAGGCGGCGTCGCGGTCTTCGCGAGCTGCCCGGCGACGTGAAACGCCATCTCCACCGTCGGATCGTCGTCCGAGGCCATGGTGAACGTCCCGGCGTACACCTCGGGCTTCGTGTCGAGGTTGAACAGCATCTTCCAGAATTCGTGATAGGGCGGTCCGGCCTGGCCAATCTTGAGATACGTGCGGATCGGCTGCGACGAGTGCATCTTGAACTGCACCGAATACTTGTGGCCTTTTTGCAGCATCAGGTGCTGCTGGCGCAGGTGCGCGTCCCAGCGATTGCTGCCCTTGTTGGTGACCTCGAGGCAAAGCTCGCCCTTGTCGATGAACGAGCGGCCCGCGCCGGTCCCCGAGAACGACGCGGTCCAGGGCAACGAGCGCGTTCCCTCGCTGAAGTCGTCGTTGACGAGCAGGTTGTGCCCAGGCAGCGGCGGCGGCGCCTTCTCCGGCGCGGTACCGACGACGCCTCCGGGCGGTAACGGCGGGGGCGGCGTGCGACAGGCGGCGGCCAGCAACGCGAGCGCGACCGGCACAACCAGGCGTGATCGGGTCATGGACGAAGAGGAGCCGAGGCCAGGCATTCCGAGCTGATTCATGGGGGTCATCCTTGCGCGACGAAATCCCGCCGCGGGTCCAACGGGCGCCAAGGCGGCGACAGCAACGCAACGAGAAAAACACAGGAGACCGCGCTCACGCAAGACATCGTCGTCGCCCGATCGGGGCACGCCATCGGCCACCGGATTCACCTTGGCGCCGGCGGGGCCGTCTGCTATTCGTGCGGAGCCGTACCGGTCGAACGTACGTCGCTGTCGAGATGCTTCGCCGCCTGACAATACTCGCGATCCCGATCGCGGCCTGGTTGATCGTCGCCTGCGCCACGGGATCGCGCCTGGAAGCCAAGTACCCGCCGCGCAAGCCCGGCTGCGCGCTCAGCATCTACCACACGGATCTGCCACAGACGCAGGACTGGGACGACCTCGGCAAGATCGAAGTCATCTGCCACATCGACGACACCGACAAGACCTGCTTCAACCGCTTGCGCGCCGAGGCCTGCCGCATGGGCGGCGACATCATCTACCGCTTGCCGATCAAACCCTGGCGCCCGAAGGAAGAGGCGCTGGGCTACCGCGCCATGGTGGCTCACCGGCGGGTCTCGCAAGAGAAAGACGCCGGACCGCCCGACGTCGACTCGACGCTGCCGCCGCCGGCCTCGGCCGAGGAGTCGGCGGGCCCCGTGGTGCCGCTCACGGGCCCGGGCGCGCCGCTGCTCGCGCCCCGAGACGCAGGTGCAACGGACGTCGGCGCGCTGTACCATCCGCCGCATGAGCTCTTTTAATAGCCTTCGTCTGACGGTCCTGCCGCTGTTCGTCGTGCTCGCGTCTCTCGGCGCCGCGTGCGGAAACAGCGGATCCGCAAACCATCCCGACGCCGGAGTCCCGGACGCCGGCGCTGACGTTGGGCCCGCGCTCAACCTCACCTGGGACTGGACAGGCGTCATCGGCACCGGCCAGAGCCTGTCGGTCGGCGCGTTCGGCAACGAGCCGCCCCAGACCCAGTCGTTGAACAACCTGAAGCTGGCGCTGGGGGCGCTGGACGTGCCCACCTTCGATCCGACGACCGCGGATCCGGCCAGCGCGGGGCTGTCGATGGTGGCGCTCTCCGAGCCCATCCGTTCGGCGCCCGGCGGCTACCCCAGCGCCTATCCTCGCAACATCGACGGCGTGACGCCGCATTCGGCGATGGCCGACGAGGTCACGGCCCTGGCGAAGAACGCCGCCGCGCCCGACTACGTGACCGTGCACTCCGTGGTCGGCGAGTCGGGACAGCCGATGACCGTGATCGACAAGGCCGCGATCCAGATGACCGTGTCCTGTCAGGGCGGCTCCGCGCCGGGCTTCGCCTGCTCGACGGGGCGCGCCTACGCGTCGACGCTGTTCGAGGTCACGGCGATCTCCAAGCTCGCGACGGCCCAGGGCAAGACGTACGGCGTCGGCGCGATCACGCTCGTCCACGGCGAGTCGGACGCTGGCAACCAGGGATACGCCGGCAATCTCTTCCAACTCTGGTCCGACTACAACCAGGACATCAGGGCCATCACCCAGCAGACCGCGAGCATCCCCTTGCTCGTGTCGCAGCAGAACTCGGTGCCGAGCGGCGCGGGCCAGGTGTCAGTCTCGGCAGGCCAGCAAGTCCAGGCGGGGCTGGACCACCCGGGCGACATCGTGTGCGTGGGGCCCAAGTACCAGTACCCGTACTCGACGGGGGCGACCAACAACGGCGTCCACCTCAATTCGCACGGGTACGAGCTGCTGGGTGAAAAGATGGGCCAGGTCTACTTCGAGCTCGTCGTCGCCGGGCATGACTGGCAGCCGCTGCAGGCCACGAGCGTCGCGCGCATGGGCGCGAGCGTCCTGCTCGTGCACTTCCACGTCCCGGTGCCGCCGCTGGTCTGGGACGACACGCTCCCCACGCCCCACGCCGCCGCGGGAACGCTGGCGCAGTGGACGCTGGGCCGCGGCTTCGAGATCACGGCCGCGGGCGTGCGCGCGACGATCACCGCCGTCGACATCGTGGGCGACGACACCGTGCAGATCACCTGTCAGGAGGATCTCACCGGTCGCGCTCTCGTCGTCGGCTATGCGATGACCGCCGACGGTAGCATGCTGCCCGCGAGCCCGTTCTCGGCGGACGGCACCGGCACCTTCCGCTGGGGTCATCTCAAGGACTCAGATCCGTTCACGGGCGCAGTGACCAACTTCGTGCAGCCGAACTACTGCGTCGCGTTCCAGCTCAACGTGCCCTAGCTCAAGCAGCGATGCACGACCTCGGCGAGCTCCTCGGCGGTGCTCGGCTTGTGGAGCACATGGCCGACGCCGGCAAGAGCGGCGCTCTCGCGCAGGTTGTCCGAGATGTTCCCCGAGGTCAGGATCACCGGCAGATCCGGGCGGATCATGCGCAGGAGCTCAGCGACCTCCACCCCCGACAGCCCCGGCATGTTGAGGTCGGTGATTGCCAGATCGAAGCGCGCCGGGTCGTCGCGCACCGACGCCAGCGCCTGCTCGGCGTCGCTGAAACCGGTGACCCGATAGCCGAGCCGCTCGAGCAGCCGCTTCGTCAGGCGCACCAGCGCCTCCTCGTCGTCGAGGAACAGCACGTGCTCGCCGCTGCCGCGATGGAGATCTCGCGTCCGCGGCTCCGCCGCCTCGGTCTCGCCCGCGTACTCGGGGAACAGGATCGCGAAGGTCGCGCCCGCTCCCGGCGTGCTGCTGACGGAGATGAAGCCGCTATGGTCCTTGACGATCCCGTGCACCACCGAGAGGCCGAGCCCCGTGCCGACGCCGGGCTCCTTGGTCGTGAAGAACGGGTCGAAGATCCGTTCGAGCGTCGTGTCGTTCATCCCCGTACCATCGTCGCTGACGACCAGCCGCACGTATCGCCCGGGCGCGGCGCCGCCGGCGGCCGAGGGAACATCGACGACGACGCTGTCGAGGACGATCTCGATGCGGCCCGGCTTTCCCTCGAGCGCCTGCCAGGCGTTGGTGCACAGGTTGACCAGAATTTGATGGATCTGCGTGGCGTCGGCGAGGATGTTGGGCGTCCCATCCCTGGTCGAGATGACCAGCTCCAGCTCTACATTGGCCGAGATCGTCGAGCGCAGCATGCCGGTCACCTCTTCGATCACGTCAGCGAGCCGCACGACTCGCTTCGTGCTCTCGCGGCGCCGGCTGAACGCCAGGATCTGCTTGATGAGCCCGGTGGCGCGCCGGCCCGCCTGCGCGATCTCCGACAGCTCCTCGAGCACCGGGTGTCCCGGCTCGAGCGCCGTGCGCGCCAGCTCGACGTTACCCATGATCGCGCCGAGGATGTTGTTGAAGTCGTGGGCGATGCCGCCCGCCAGCGTGCCGATGGCCTCCATCTTCTGCGCCTGCTTGAGCTGCGCCTCCAGCCGCTTGGTCTCGCGCATGTCGTGCTGGACGGTCGCGAACCCGAGCGGCTTGCCAGACGCGTCGCGCATCAGGAACGAGCTGACCTGCGTGTCGATGAGCTCGCCGGTGCGCATGTGCCGGAGCTGTCCCTGGCCGCGAAAGCGGCCGTTGGTGCGCAGGTTCTCGGCGCGCCTCAGGCCGTCGTCGGTATGGAAGTCGCGCAGCCGCAGCGTCCGCGAATCCTGGTCGGGGTCGAGCCCCAGCATGTGGCGCCCGCCTTCGTTGATGAACAGGATCTCGCCGTCGAGGCTGGCCATCGAGATGAACTCGTCGCTGCTCTGGATCAGCGAGATGAAGCGGTTGGTCTGCTCCTGGGCGCGCACGCGCTCGCGGAGCTCGGCCTGCAGCTTCTGCAGCAGCATCGAGTTCGACAGCGCCAGCGCCACGTGCTCGCCCAGGTTGCGCGCCAGCGCCTGGTCGTCCTCGGTGTAGCCGGCGCTCCCGGCGCCGGTGCGCATGAGCGCCAGGATACCGAGCAGGCGGTCGCCGCTCTCCAGGGGCACGGACAGCAGGCTGCGGATGCCGAGGCCCCTCACCAGAGTGAAGCCCTCGGGCGAGCACTCGCGCTGCAGCGCCTCGAGATCGATCTGAGCGCGCATGATGGGACGGCGCGAGCGAACCACCTCCATCGCCAGGAAGGAGCGGTCGAGACCCAGTGTCACACCGCCGAAGCAACTCTGCGCGGCGGCGGATTCACCCGGCGCGCGAAAATGAATCCCCGCGATGGTCAGCTCTCGCTGGTCTTCGGACAGCAGCAGCAGCGCGCAGCCGTCGCCGATCAGCAGCGCGGCGCGCTCGGCGACGATACGCGCCAGGCGCTGCAGATCGACAGTCGCCTCGGCGAATGCGCGCATCGTCTCCGATAGCGCTAGTAAACGCCCATCGCTCCGCTCGGTGTTCGCTCCCATGCCTGGCTCGGGCCTCCAGATGCCTCCGGCGCCTATTTTCGTGCCATTTGGGGCGGAACGCCAGCGGCGGCGATCGCGCGAGCGCAGCCGTTCAATAGCTGTTTGCGATGGTCGAAGCGCGCAGGGCCGCCTGAAGCGCGGCCGGTGTCGTCGGTTGAGCCGGGTGAAAGAGCACGGTGCGCGTCTCGCCGGGCAAGAGGTCGAAGAAGTTGTCATCGAAGCGCCCGTCGATGAGCGACGCAGGCCCTGCCTTGGCGGCGGGATCGCCCGCAACGAGATAGACGTTTCGCGCGAACGCGCGTGTCGCCACGGTGACCGCGAGCGCGTCGCCGGCGCCGGCAGCCGCGACCTCGAGGCGCAGCTCGGGCGCCGGCAGGTCCAGCTCCTTGGTCTTCACGAACGACAGAAGATTCCGGGACAGCGGCTGGCCGCGCTCGCTGAGCTCCGTCACCAGCACGACGCGCGTCGGATCGGCGCCGCCGAGCGCCTCGGCCCGCGGCATCGACGAGGAGCACGCGGCTCTCGTTCGCGCGCCAGGCGCACGTCCTGCTCCTTGCGCCAGAGCTCGCGTCCCTGGAAGTCGACCAGGCGTACGGTCAGGCGCGCCGGCGTCTCCGTCCGGCGATCGGAGACGGCCCAGACGTTGACGATGCCCTTCTCCTCGACGGGGCTGACCAGCACCGGCGCGAAGAACTGGCGCGCGAAGTACTGCAGCGCCTTCCAGCGGCCGTAGTAGTCGATGCTCGACCACGAGGCGACCGGCCAGCAGTCGTCGAGCTGCCAGTAGAGACTGCCCCAGTTGCGGCCCATGGCGCGCCGGTGCGCCTCGGCGGCGAACTTGATCACCGTCGCCTGCAGCACCTGGCCGACGTACAGGAACGACGCGAAGTCCTTGGGCCGCCGGAAGTCGCGATCCATGTACGTGCGGATGAGCGCGTTGCCGCGCGGGTGGCGCTGGTGCGAGAGCATCACCGGGCTGCCGATGTCCCAGTCGCTGCCGTCCGGCGCGGTGTAGCGCGCCACCGACGCGAGCTCGGGGAAGGACTGGAACCCGTACTCGCTCATGAAGCGCGAGATGTTGTCGGCGTAGCTCGGGTAGGGGGCCTCGGCGTGCCAGACGCCCCAGTAATGCATGTCGCCCCAGCCCTTGCGGTTGGCCGGCACGTCGTCCTCGTTGGCGCTCGGTGAGCTGCGCGTGTAGAAGCGGCCGGGATCCTCGGCGGCGACGATGCCGGGCAGGATCTGGTGGAACATGCGCTTGTAGTCGGCGCTGATGCGGTCCTGCGCCGCGCGCGACAGCTTGAACTTCGCCGGCCAGCCCCAGCCCTTCCACGCCGACTCGTTCTCGTTGTTGCCGGCCCACAGCGCCAGGCTGGGGTGGTTGCGCAGGCGGCGCACGTTCTCGACCGCCTCCTTCTCGACGTTGGCGACGAAGGCGTCGTCGCCCGGGTACATGCTGCAGGCGAACATGAAGTCCTGCCAGACCAGCAGGCCCAGCTCGTCGCAGAGCGCGTAGAAGCGATCGTCCTCGTAGATGCCGCCGCCCCAGACGCGCACCATGTTCATGTGCGTGGCCGCCGCGGATTCCAGCAGGGAGCGGTAGCGCTCGGGCGTGACGCGCGCGTTGAAGCTGTCGGCGGGGATCCAGTTGGCGCCCTTCATGAAGACCGGCGCGCCGTTCACCTTGACGAAGAAGCTCTTGCCGCCGGCGTCGCGCTGGTGCACGACCTCGAGCGTGCGCAGGCCGATGCGCGTCTGCCGGCGTGTCGAGCGCCGCGCCCGACGGTGCCACCAGCGCGGTCTCCAGCGTGTAGAGCCGCTGCGGGCCGAGCCCGTTCGGCCACCAGAGCTCGGGCCGGTCGATGCGCGCCGGCAGCGTCTGGTCGTGCACGCCGGCCGGCAGATCGACGTCCGCCTGCGCCAGCGCCGCGCCGCCCGCGATGCGGATCGTGAGCCGCGCGCGACCGGCGCTGGCGGCGACGACGCGCACCTTGGCGGTCAGCTCGGCCGCCGTGGCGTCGAGGCGGTTCTGGAAGATCTGCACGTCGTCGATGCGCGCCTCTGCCCAGGTCTCGAGCGCCACCGGCCGCCAGATACCGCTGGTGACGAAGCGCGGGCCCCAGTCCCAGCCGTAGTGATAGGGCGCCTTGCGCGCCCACATGCTCACCATCTCCTGCGCTCTGGTCGTTCGCGGCCGGCAGGTGATAGCCGAGACCGCGGTAGGCGCCCTGCACCTGCTCGATCGGCGAGCGGAAGCGCACCACGATCACGTTGTCGCCGGCGTGGAGCTGCGCCCGGACGTCGGCGCGCCAGCTGCGGAACATGTTGTCGGCGAACAGCACCGTCTGCCCGTTGACGAAGACCTCGGCAAAGGTGTCGAGCCCCGCGAACACCAGCTCGATCCGCGCATGCGACAAAAGCGCGGCGTCGGCGCGCAGGATCGTGCGGTACTCCCACGACTCGCGGTCGATCCATTGCTGGTCCTTCTCGTTCAGCCGAAAGAAGGGATCGCCGATCTTGCCGTTGGCGAAGAGATCGGTGTGGACGCAGCCCGGCACCGTCGCCGGCAGCCAGGGCTCGGGCGGATCCTTGCGCGGGGTCACGCGATGAAACGACCACGGTCCGTCCAGCGTGCGCCGCTCGTGCGCCGCGCTGGCGGGGGCGTCGGCGCGCGCGGGGCCGGAGATGCTGATCGCAGCCAGGAAGACGGCCACGCCGACGCCGACGCCGCGGCGAAAGGGCTGCATCGCGGTCACCAGCTCAGGCCGTGGTCGTACGGGAACAGGGGGTCGTACTTTGCGTCGCCGACGTTGATGGGGATGTCGGCCATGGAGCGCGGCCAGGTGCACGACAGCTTGCCGGTGGGCTTGACGGCGCCGGTGAGCACGTCGGCGACGCCGGCGCCCTCGGTGCCGGGCAGCCAGGCGGCCACGATCGCCTTGGCCGAGTCGACGATGTCGCCGAGGATCAACGGGCGCCCGCTGAGCACCACGACCACCATCGGCTTGGCGCTGCGCTTGACGGTCTCGATGAGCGCGCGGTCTTCCTTGTTGAGCGCCAGGTCCGCTCGATCGCCGCCGCCCTCGGCGTAGGGATCCTCGCCGACGACGACCACCACCACGTCGGCGCGCTCGGCGCCGGCGCCGTCCTTGGAGAAGTCGAGCCGTCCCGCGCCGACCGCCTCGGTCAGGCCCTGGCGGATCGTCGTGCCGGGCGTGATCGCGCCGCGGTGGCCGCGCCAGCTCGTCGACCAGCCGCCGCACTGCACGCCCATGTCGTCGGCGCGGAAGCCGCAGAGGTGAATGCGCCCGCTCTTGGCGAGCGGCAGCACGCCGCCGTCGTTCTTGAGGACGACCAGGCTCTTGCCGACGGCGTCGCGCGCGACCGCCCGGTGCGCGGGCGAGCCGATCTCCGCGGTGAGCGCGCGGTCGGTGAACGGCCGCTGCCATAGCCCGAAACGCGCCTTCTGCTTCAGGATGCGGCGGACGGCGTCGTCGATGCGCGCCGGCGAGACGCGCCCGCTGGCCACCAGCGCCTTGAGCTTTTGCTGGAACTCGCGCACGCGATCGACCGGCGTCGGCACCATGATCATGTCGATGCCGGCGTTGATCGACGTCTCGATGTCCTGAGCGTAGTCGGGCGACATCTTGTCGATCGCCGCCCAGTCGCTGACCACGAACCCGCCGAAGCCCGAGCTCACCCTTCAGCACGTCGGTGATGAGGTGCCGGTTGCCGTGCATCGGCTGGCCGTTCCAGCTGCTGTACGACGCCATGACCGTCGCCACCCCGGCCTTCACCGTGGCGATGTAGCCGGGCAGGTGCAGCCGCCGCAGCTCTTCCTCGGAGATCTTCGCGTCGCCCTGATCCTTCCCGCCGAACGTGGCGCCGTCGGCCAGGAAGTGTTTCGCGCACGCCATGATGCGCGAGGTGTCGACCGCGCCGCCGGCGTCGACGCCGTCCTGGAAGCCGCGCACCGCCGCCGCGCCCAGGCTCTCGGCCAGCTCGGGCACCTCGCCGTAGCCTTCATAAGTGCGGCCCCAGCGCTCGTCGCGCGGCACGGTCAGGCACGGCGCGAACGTCCAGTCGATGCCGGTGCCGGCGACCTCGCGCGCGGTGACGCGCGCCGCGGCCTGCACGATCTCCGGGCTGCGCGTGCAGCCGAGGCCGATCTGGTGCGGGAAGATCGTCGAGCCCTTGAGCCCGCCGTCGCCGTGGACCGCGTCGACGCCGTAGATCATCGGGATCCCGAGGCGCGTCGACAGCGCCTGGCTCTGGTAGCCGTCGTACATGTCGACCCAGGTGTCGGCGGCGTTGGGCCGCGGCAACGAGTCGGCGCCGCTCAGCACCGACCCGACCATCAGATCGTGGACCTCGCGCCCGGTGTGCAGCGCGTTCTTGTCGATCTGGGTCATCTGGCCGATCTTCTCGTCGAGCGTCATCTGTCCGAGCAGCGTCTCGACGTCGGGCGCCGGCACGCCCGCGGCGCGCGCCGGCGGTATGTCGGCGCGAACGGCGCCGCCGGAGCGGCCGGGATGCACGCACGCAGGCACCAGCGCGGCGGCGGCCGCGCCCAGAAACACGCGGCGCGAGGGCAGCGGCGGGGACTCGGTCGCAGCGACGAGACGCGACGCTTCTGGTTTCAAATGGTCCTCGGGCTTGGTCATCGCGGGGGTTCCTCCAGGGGGGCTGCGAGGGCGAAAATCAGGGCGCGGCGGCGGCGACCGAGGCCGCGAGGTGATCGTGAAACGCCTGCGCGTAGCCGCCGCTCGGGCGTGCCGCTGCCGTAGTCGGTGACCAGCGGCCAGGGCCGGCCTCCCGTCCCGCGCCCGGCGATGCACGACGGCGCCGAGTTCCAGGACCAGGCGAGATAGCTGGCGCCTTTCCCGTCGAGCCATTGCATGAACGGCTCGATGAATGTGCCCGCACAGTCGTCTTCGCCGAGCTCGGTGGTGATGAGCGGCAACGTCGCCGCCAGCGCGCCGGGCGCGCCGTCCCAGCACTGCTCGGTCTTGCACGAATTGAAGCTGTACACGTGCCACGCCGGCGCGATGTTGGTGTCGGCGGGCGCGTACGCGCTCCACTGCGACAGCGAGTTGGAATACTGCAGGCCGCCGAGCAGGATCAGGTGATTCGGCGCCACCGCGCGCACCGCGCTGACCAGTGTCGCCATGCCCGCCGCCTGGTACGTGGTGGTGGTCGCCTTGCCGCCCACCCACAACGGCGCTGCGCAGCCGTCGCGCCAGCATTGCCAGCCGGCCGTGCTATCGCGGTCGGAGTCGGGGAACGGCTCGTTGTAGAGCTCGAAGACCACGCCGTCGTCGGCGGCGAACGTCGTGGCGACGTCGCTCCAGAAGTCGACCGAGTGATCGGCGTCGGGCATCGGCTGCTGCTCGTCGGCGGTCATCGTGCCGGGCGCCGCCCAGTGCAGCTCGAGGATCGGGACGATGTGAAACTGGTGGAGCATGTTGACGAAGAGACCGATCGACTGCTTGTAGCCGCTGCCCGAAGTTTGCGGTCCCAGCCAGCAGGTCTCGTTGAGCGGGATGCGGACGGTGTTGGCCTTCCAGGTGGCGATCGCGGCAATCGCCGAGAGGCCCCAGGCAGCCGTCGAAGACGGCGCCACCCTTCACGCACATGTATTCGGTGCCGGACCGATTGACGCCGCGCAGGATCGACCGGCGTGCCGGCGTTGTCCTCCAGGTGATTGCCGACGACGTGCAATCCGTGGATCTCCGGACCGACCGGCGAGACGGCAACCGTGTCGCTGGGGTCGCCGCCGCAACCAACGGCAACCGGGCTGAAGGCGCCAGCAACAACCCAAAACGAGAGAGACGCGAGCCCCGCATGAAGCGACTCCAATTAGCTAAGAGACAGGCGCAAGAACCGGTCAGAAGGGGAGCCGCAAAAGCAGCCGCAAAAGAGACGGAATTCCGCTCGAACCGGGAACGCCGCCACGATGCCGGAGGCGGCCCCGAATCGCAAGCCCTCTCAGGTAGCGCGCGCGCGGCCGTCATTTGGTGGCCGGCGGCACCGGGACGCCGTGCGTCGCGCTGGCGCTCGGCGCCATGCCCAGGGTCTTGTCGATGGCGGCCTGGGCCAGCCCCGCCATCAGCGCGTATCCGGCCGGCCCCGGATGCAGGCCGTCCTCGGCCAGCTCTCGTTTCAGCCAGCCCTTTTCGTCGGCCGTCGCGGGGACGTAGTCGAGGTAAGTGTGACCGTTGGCGGCGCTATACGTGCGCAGCCAGCGGTTGAGCTCGGCGATCTTCTCGGGCGGCCGCAACGGAAAGGTCGCGTCCGAACGCGCCGTGTAGTGGTGCACCGGCAGGATCGAGGAAAAGATCACGCGAATCCCGTGTAGTCGCGCCAGTTCCGCCATCGACATGAAGTTCGCCTCGGTCTCTTCCAGGGTCATGGGCCCGCTGTTGCCGGCGATATCGTTGGTGCCAGCGAGGATGACGACTGCCAAGGGCGCGAGGGCGACCACATCTTCACGAAATCGAACCAGCATCTGCGACGTCGTCTGGCCGCCGATGCCCCGGTTCAGGTAACCCTTGCCGGGGAACGAATTCTCGATGCGCCACATGTCCGTGATCGAGTCGCCGAAGAAGACCACGCGCCGCTCACCGGGCGCGGGCGGCTTGAGCTGGGCGTTCGCGCGCCGGTAGCGGTTGATCTCGCCGAAGTCGTTGAAATAGATCGACGTCCGCGCCTTGCGCCACTCCTCGCGGCGCTGCTCCGCAAACGTGATCGCCTCGGCCGGCGTCATGGTCGCGGGCGGCGCCGCCGCGGCCGGCTTCGCCGCTTGCGCCAGCGCGCGCGGCGCCGGGAACGATGCGGCGACCAGCCCGCCCAGCGCGGCGACTGTGGCACCGAACGCTCGGAGCGAGAACAGAGAGCGTTTCATGGAAACCTCCTGGGTGGTCTCGTTGGTCAACGACGGGACGGCAGCGCGATCGACTGCGCGGCGCCATCGTACTCGACCGTGCGATCCGGCGTGGGCTCGAATGAGAAGGGGACCGGACGATCGCGGCTGACGGCGACGATCGCGAAGCGGCGGTGCGCCAGCATGCCGGGGAACACCCCCTCGCGCGCGCCGATGGTCAGCGTGCGCGTGGCCTGATTCCAGGTGAGCGGGATGCGCGCCGACTGTCCGTGCTCGTACTGATAGGAAGTGCCGTCATCCTCGTAGATCGTGAACTGACCGTCGGCGCCCTCGTAGATCATCAGCGTGATCGGGTCCGCGGGTTTTTCCGAGGTGAACTCCATCTCGGGGCCGAGCGGCAGGATCGAGCCGGCGCGCACGTGCACCGGGATCGCGTCGTAGGGAGCCGCGGCGTCGACGACCGTCCCCCCGGCGAGGACCTTGCCGGTCCAGAAATCGTACCAGGCGTCGCCGTGTCCGCCTTCGTGTCCGGCTCCGCCCGCCGGCAGGTAGACCGGACGCGCGCGCTGGCGGTAGGCGCTGATCGGGCTCACCAGCAGCGCCGGGCCGAACAGGTACTGGTCGCCGATGGTCCGCGCGCGCTGGTCGTCGGGGAAATCCATGACCAGCGGGCGCAGCAGCGTGGCGCCGTCGGAAGTCACGCGCGCGGCCAGCGAGTAGATGTACGGCAACAATCGATAGCGCAGGCGATCGAACTTGAGCTGCGCCTGGAAAGCCGGGCTGGCATCGCCGCCGTACTGCCACATCTCGCGGTACGGCGACTGGCCGTGGCTGCGCAGGATCGGCAGGAACGTCGAGTACTCGAACCAGCGCGTCGCCAGCTCGCGCCACTCGTCGAGGTCGGCGGCGTCGGGGGGATCTTTCGCGAATCGATAGGGCACCGAGAAGCCGCCGCTGTCGACGGTCCAGTAGGGGATGCCGGAGATCGAGAAGCCGAGGCCGGCCGGGATCTGCTTGCGCAGCGCGGTCCAGGTCGACGAGATGTCGCCCGACCAGGAGATCGCGCCGTAGCGCTGCTGGCCCGCGAACCCGTTGCGCGTGAGGATCAGCACGCGCTGGTCGGGCGCCGACGCGCGCATGCCTTCGTAGATCGCCTGGCTGTTGACCAGCGAATAGGCGTTGAGCATGCGCGCGCCGCTGCCGAGGCGGGTCGGCGTCATGTGGGTCTGGTTGGCGGCGATCTGCGCGGCCGGCGTCTTGAACGGGCCGTCGACCATCTCGGGCTCGGTCGAATCCATCCACCAGGCGTCGACGCCGCGGCGGCGCAGCTTCTCGTCGATCTGCGCCCAGTAGAGCCGCCGCGCGTCGGGATCGAACGCGTCGTAGACGGTGTAGACGTTGCCGAGAAAATCGCGCTGCTTCTCGTCGAGGTTGCGCTGGTAGAGGAAACCGCCCGCGGCCAGCGCATCGAACGTCGGCGTGCCGGGATAAAACTTGGGCCAGACCGAGATCATGAGCCGCACGTTCTGCGCGTGCAGCGCGCGGATCCAGCCGTCGGGATCGGGGAAGCGCTCGCGATCGAACTCGTGCGAGCCCCAGCGCTTGATGTTCCAGTACTGCCAGTCCTGCACGATGTAATCGAGCGGGATGTGCCGCGCGCGGAACTGCTTCACGACGTCGAGGCTCTCGCCCTGGGTCCGGTAGCGCTCGCGCGACTGCCAGAGGCCGAACGCCGCGCGCGGCGGCAGGGGCGCGGCGCCGGTGACCTGGCGGTAGCCGGCCACGACGCGATCGAGATCGTGGCGCGGCCCGTAGACGAACGTGTAGTCGATGCCGTCGCCGACCTCGGACGAGAGGACGATGCCGCGCCCTGCTCACCGGCGGCCGCCAGAGCAAGCGCAGGATGCGCGTGGTGCCGTCCATGGTCCAGCGCAGGCGCAGCGGCACGGCCTCGCCGGCGGCGAGCCGCACGCGCGCGAGATCCTCGCCGGGAAGCCAGCGCTGCCGCCAGTGATCGATGACCTTGGCTTCGCCGACGGTGAGCTCGATGCCGCCCGCGGAGTAGGTCAGGAACTGGTAGATGCCGCCGACCGGTGGCGTGAAGGTGCCGCTCCAGTCGACGGTCTGTCCCTGCGCCGGCATCGCGACGTCGCCGGCCTCCGCGTCGGGCGAGGTCGCGTAGAGCCCGACGGTGTTGGGCAGCGGAACCGCTTCGGCGAGCTCGCCGAAGCGCGTGAACGAGGTGTTGTCCCAGAGGATGCCGTAACCGCGGCTCGAGACCAGGAACGGAATGAAGATCTCGGTGTTGTGCTGGTAGAGATCCAGGTCGGCGTCGGTGAGATCGATCAGATCGAGCTGGTGCTGGCCGAGGCCGTAGAGCGACTCGCCGCCTGTGCGCTCCCAACGCTGGGTCACCGTGAACGTCGGCTCGCCCCAGCTCAACCTCTGCTGCATCTGGTGCCCGCCGTCGCGCTCGGCGAGGATCGGCTGCGACGCCGATCCCGCCTGCGCGTCGTGGAACGACACCGTCCCCTGGGGCAGGGCGACGCGCACGACGAGCGCGGCGGTGGAGATGCGCTTGCCGGCGGGCTCGTCGGTGACCGTGAACGGCGTCGGCACGCAGCGCTTGCCGGCGGTGGCCAGCGTCGCGCGCGCAAAGAACGCCGGATCGCGCGCGTAGGCGACACGCACGATGTTGTCGGCGCACACGCCGATCTTGAGGAAGCTGTCGCCGACCGGCAGCACCGGCCCCGGCATCGGCGCCGGGTCGGTCATCACCAGCGGAGGTCGGGCGGCGCGAGGGGGGGGCGCGCTCGACGACGGACCGACGGCGGCCGGCGGCCGGCGCGCGCAAGCGATCGGCAGCGCCCCCAGCAGCGCCAGCGTGGCAGCCAACGACCGTTTCATCATCCGAGACCGGCGCGACATTAGCTTGCGCGGTCGACAATGTCATCGCCGCTGCGCCCGATCGGGGCGCCCGCGCGCCCGCGCACTGACCCTAGGGGGACGGGCAGCCAATCTGCGTCGTCGAGATCACGACGTCGTCGACGTGGATCGTACGCACGCCGTCGGTCTGGTACGACTCCCAGCCAAGGTCGAGGCGATCGAAGCTGGGCGCCGTCCAGGTGAACGGCGGTGTCGCCGGCTGGTTGACGCAGCCCTGGCCGCTGCCGTTCATCGTCAGCGACGGGACCGCCGCGCCGTCGAGCCACAGGTTCATGCGGTTGCTCGGGCCGTCGAACTTCCACTCGACGCACGCCCAGCGTCCGACCGGCACGACGACCTTGTCGGCGTGCTGCCAGCAATCGCTGGCCGGCGGCGTGCCCGAGTACGAATCGGGCGTGTCGTAGTTCGCCATGAGCTGACTGCCCACGAACGTCGACCCCTGCATGACCGGCAGCTGCCCGCCGTAACGATAGAGCGCGTGATAGCTCGCGCCGGGTACCACGCCCGCGCCCTGGATCAGCGTCCAGTGCACCGACGTCGCCGGCGCGGCGTCGAGATAGAACATCATGCGGCCGTAGAATACGTTGCCGGCGACCGGGAACACGCCGTTGCCGGTGAGCTCGATGAACGCGGTCTTGATGCCGTCGGAGGTGCGCGCCTGCGTCGTCATCTTGACCGACTTCGCGCCGGAGTGGGCGAAGGCGCCGTCGACGGTGACCGCGCCCAGGTTGGTCGACGCGCGCCACGGCGTCGTCGGCGCGGCGCTGGCGGCGTACGTCTCGAAGTCATCGCAGAAGAGCGCGGTCGCGCACGGATCACCGCCGGTGCTCCCCGCGGCGCCGTCGTTTCCGGTACTCCCGCCAGTACCGTGTCCCGCGGCGCCACCGCTGCCGCTCCCTGCGGCGCCGGCCTCCGCGCCACCGCCGCTGCCCGTCGCGCCACCCAGCGCGTCGGAGCCGACGTGAGTGGTCTTGCAGCCGGCGCCGGCGAGCGTGAGCCCAAACGCAAACCCGGTAAGCAGCGTGCACTTCGACATCGGGATCAGCATACAGCAGGCTTGGCGTTGTTCCGTCCGCGGAGTTCTGTTTTACTGCGCGGCGCTGCCTTCGATTGGCGTCAAAGCTGACTTGTAAGCCGAGGTCGTCTTCATGAATAGATCGAGAATTGCTTGGTTGATGGTTTGGACTCTGTCGATTGCCTCGGGCGGCCTTCTCGCCTGTAGCAGCAGCGCGAAGGGCAACGACGCCGGCAACGGCAACGACGCCGCGGTCGATGCGCAGCCCGACACCGGGCCGGCGCCGATCATCACGCACCCGAACCCGATCATCTCGCAGGGCAAGATGGTGTTCCCGACGTCGGCCTCGGCGGTCGACGACGGCAGCTACCACAACGGTGGTTGGAACACGCGGGTCACGAACCTGCCGGCGTCGGCGGCGATCAGCATCGGCGCCGGCCCGACGCGCCTGCTGGTTCAATGGGACGACGGCGGCACGTACAACTACAAGGATCCGGCCGGCACGACGGTCTACGGGTGGCCGATGGGCTACACCATCGACGTCTCCGGCGACACCACCAACGGCTCCGACGGCACCTGGACCAGCGTGGTCACCGTGACCGACAACGCCGTGCGCACGCGCGGGCACGTGATCGACTTCACCGGCAAGACCTGGGTGCGCATGACGGTCACCGCGGCGCCGGCGACCGAGAGCGGCAACGGCGTCCAGATCGGCGAGATCGACGTGCACGACCTCTCGAACAGCCCCGAGCTGCCCGACGACACCTGGTTCTTCATGGGCGACAGCATCACGGCGTTCGCGTACGACCGCGCGCAGGCGCACCAGCCGAGCTTCGCGTCGCTGATCCACACGGCGCTGCCTGCGTACTTCCCTGCGATGATCAACGGCGGCATCGGCAGCGAGCTCAGCACCGACGGGCTGGCGCGACTGCCCGAGGCGCTGGCGCTCAACCCGGCCTATCGCTTCTTCGTGCTCGGCTACGGCACCAACGACGCCAACCGCGGCAAGATGGACGTCTACAAGACCAACATGCAGGCGATGATCGACATGGTGAAGGCGGCGGGGAAGATCCCGATCATCCCGCGCATGCCGTACGCGATGAACACGCTCTATTCGATGACCGACCAGTTCAACGTCATCGTCGACGAGCTGGTGGCGTCGAACGACCTCATCCCGGGCCCCGACTTCTACGCGTTCTTCATGGCCAACCAGGACGACTTCACCTGTCCGCCCTGCGGCGGCGGTCGCACGACCGACGGCCTGCATCCCGACGACACGGGCCTGCAGGCGATGAACCAGCTCTGGGCGACGGCGGCGATGCCGCTCTATCCGTCGCCTTGAGGGGTCACTTGCCCGCGCCCGCCGGGCGGATGCGCGCGACCCAGCCGCCGCCGGGCGCGAGCTGCATCTTCACGTGCGTCGCGCGCGTGACCGCGGTCGTGGTCTTGCGGTAGTCGCTGGCGCGCACGGCGGCGTCGGGGCCGTCCTCGTAGGCGGTCATCTGGTAGTCGCCGGCGCCCAGAAACGAAAGCTCGATGTCGCCCGCGCGCGGCGTCCAGTCGGTCATCGCCGCCAGGTACCAGTCCTGCCCGTGCCGGCGCGCGACGATGATGAACCGTCCGATCGCGCCGTCGAGGACGCTTGCTCTCGTCCCACACCGACGGCACCGGGCCCAGGAACTCCATCGCCTCGGGCTCGTGCTCGTAGTGCGTGGGGGAGTCTGCCAGCATCTGCAGCGGGCTCTCGAACACCACGTACATCGCCAGCTGCTGGCAGCGCGTGCCCAGGCTCATCGGCTCGTTGAACACGACGTGAAACGTCTTGGCCGTGGCGTTGAGCATCGCGCCCGGCGTGTAGTCCATCGGCCCCAGGAACATGCGCGTGAACGGCAGCGACAGGTTGTGCTCCGGGTCGGAGGCGTTGCTCCACTTCATGTGCTCGAGCCCCTGCACGCCCTCCGTCGAGATCAGATTGGGCCAGGTCCGCGTGAGCAGCGCCGGCCGGATGCCGCCGTGAAAGTCGACCAGCATCTTGCGCTTCGCCAGCGCCTCGGTAGACCCGGAAGTAGAACGCATCACCGGCTGGTCGTCGCGTTGCATGAAATCGACCTTGACCCCCTTCACGCCCCACTTCGAAAACAGCTCCAGCGCCGGCTGGAACTGGTTGTCGAACGTCTTCCAGATCGCCCACAGGATGATGCCGACGTTCTTCTTCTTGCCGTAGGCGACCAGCGCGGGGACGTCGATCGCCGGCACCGACTTCAGTAGATCTCCCGGCCGGGTACCAGCCCTCGTCGAGGATGATGTACTCGATGCCGTTCCTCGAGGCGAAGTCGATGTAGTGCTCGTAGGTCTTGTTGTTGACGCCGGGCTGGAAGTCGACGCCCTTCAAGTTGAGCGCGTTCCACCAGTCCCACGCGACCTTGCCCGGATGGATCCACGACGTGTCGGCCACGCGCGACGGGCTCTCGAGCAGGTAGACCAGCGTGCTCGACGCCAGGTCCTTGTCGGCGGGCGCGACGCCCAGCACGCGCCACGGGAACGTGCGCGTGCCGCGCGTGACCGCGATGTAGTCGGCGGCGCGCGTGACCTTGATGTTCCGATCGTTGAGCGCTTTCTCCTCGAGCGGGTAGGGCGGGAACGTCGCGTTCAGCGCCGGGCCGCCCGTGCCGCGCAGCCACAGGCCGGGGTAGTCCTCGATGTCCGATTCGGCGATGGCGATCTTGGGGCCGACCGGCGTCTCGACGACCGCCGGGATGCTCGCCAGCGCCGTCGGGCGCCAGCGTGCCGATGCGCACGCGCGTGAACTTGCGCTCGTTGTGCGAGAAGAAGCTGTCCTCCTGCGGGAAGTAGACGCCGGTGTCGCCGGTGGCCGCGAACGCGAAGGTCGCCTCCTCGGCGTACACCTTGACCTCGGCCTGCGGCAGCGACGTCTCGAAGCGGTAGGCGATCGCCCTGGTCGTAGGCGCGGAATGTGACCGCGAAGTGGCCCGCGAACGCGAGGCGCACCTGGTTGTACTTCTCGGGGAGCACCGCCGCCTTCTGGCGCACCACCGGCTCGATCTTGCGATCGACGCTCGCGCGCTCGACGTGCTCGAGCTTCGGCTGCACGCCCAGCTTCTGGTGGTCGACGTCCATGGCCAGCGTCGCTCCCGCGACCAGCGGCTTGCCCTCGAAGGCGACGTCGTAGGTGAGCCGCGCGCCGGTATTCACGGTGATCTCGATGCGCCCGTCGGGTGAGCGCAGGCGCTGCGGAGTATCCGCCGCCGCCTGCGCGCGCGGCGACGCCAGCCATGCAAGCGTGACGAAGAACAGCAGCAGCGCTTGACAGCCCGGGCGGCTCGGGGCGACGAATCGACGAACAGGCCGTTCGTTGCGAATCATAGCGACCCCATATCGTGCCGCGCTCGCAAGCGCAACGCTGACCGTGCTCGCGGCCGGCTGTTCCCACCTGGTCGATCCCGGAGATCCGCGCATCGCCGTCATGGGGCGAACCGATCGATCCGACGCCCAGCGCTGGCGCATCGGCTACCCGGGCGTGACGCTGCGGCTGCTGGTCGACGGGCCGGCGCTCGCGATGCGCGCGTCGTGCACCACCGGCAACTGCCGCCTGGGCGTCACCGTCGACGGCGGCGCGCGCCGGGAGCTCCGCCTTCGCCAGGGCGAGCAGTCGCTTCCGGTCTTCAACTCGGCCTCGGCCAAATCATCCCCCGGTCCCCACGCCGTGGAGATCGTCGCGCTGACCGAGGCCTGGCAGGGCATCGTCGGCATCCGAAAGTTCGAGACGCCGCACGGCCGTCTGCTGGCGGCGGCGCCCTGGCCGGAGCGGCGGCTGCTCTTCATCGGCGACTCGGTGACCTGCGGCGAGGCGATCGACCGCGGGGCCGACTGCGCGATCAAGCACGATCCGGGCGGCGGAGCGGACGGCGATCGCTCGTACGGCATGCTGCGTGGCGCGCGCGCTGTCGGCGCAGGCGCAGCTTGTCTGCTACGGCGGTCGCGGCCTGATCCGCGACTGGCGCGGGCGGCGCGACGTGCCCAACGCGCCCCAGTTCTTCGACCTGGCGGTGGTCGACGAGCTGCCGCGCCTGCACCCGGGCGCCCGCTGGGACCACGCCGGCTACCGGCCCGACGTCGTCGTGGTCTCGCTCGGCACCAACGACTTCAACCTGGCGCTGGGCGCGTTCCCCGACCGCGAGGAGTTCGTCACCGCCTACGTGGCCTTCGTCCGCGCGATCCGCGCCCGCTTCTCCGCGGCGGCCATCATCCTGACCGAGGGGGCGATCGTCAGCGACGACGAAGACCCGCGCCGGCCGCAGAAGACCGCGCTGCGCGACGATCTGGCCGAGACCGCCCGCCGCCTCGGCGATCCGCGGGTGACGGTCTTTCCCTCCACGCACTACCCGGGCGACGCCTGCAACGACCACCCGACGGGCGAGCAACACGCCGCCATGGCCCGCGATCTCGAGCCGGCGATCCGGCGCGCGGCCGGCTGGTGAAGGACCCATCCGAGCGTTCCCCTCTAAAAAGTGAGAAGGAAATCGGCGTACGGGTCCCTTTACTGGCGGCGTAGTTTGCTCGCGATCGGTCCCAGCACGAGCGCGATTGTTTCTGCGAACCCTGCGTTGACAGCCCATTTCACTTGCGATCTAATCCGGTCGCCCGAGCGGATCCGTCGCCGCGGGGCGGATTGAAACGAGCTTTTCTAGCGTCTCAGGGAGAAACTGAGCATGACAAATTCGAGAAGCACCCCGCGCAGCGCTCATTGGTTGGCCATGGCGGGTCTGGCGATCGCCGGGCTGGCCATGAACGTCGGCTGCAGCAGCGGCAGCTCGAACCCGGCCGACTCGGGCGCGGGCGGCGGCACGGGCGCGGGCGGCAGCGGCGCCGGCGGCAAGGTCGTCGACAGCGGCACCGACACGCAGCTTCCGAAGAACATCAACTACACCTTCGACACCGACCTGCAGGGTTGGGCGTTCAGCACCTACGCCGATCTGACCACCAAGAACCTGACCGGCGTCTACCCGGTCGACGGCGGCAGCAGCGGGGACGGCAGCACGGCCAGCGACGCGGCGGCGGACGACGCCGGCGCGACCGCCGATGCGGCGGCGGACGACGCCGGCGCGACCGCCGACGCGGGCGCTCCGGCCGGCGCACCCACGCTGACGTGGGATTCGGCGATCGGCCAGCCCAGCCCCGGTTCGCTGAAGGTCTCCGTGACCTTCACCGACTGCAATCAGTACGTCGACCCGGGCCTCAACTTCCCGCTGCCGAAGAACGAGACCGGCCTCAAGTTCCACGCGAGCCTGCAAGTCACCTCCGGGACCTTCAGCGGCGGCGCGCAGCTGCACGTCACCACCGGCGCCGACTTCACGTATGCGTATGCTCCCGTCAGCCTCGCCACGAACGGGACGTTCGCCAGCGTCACGCTGGACCCGCTGGTCCAGACCGCGGCCGTCAATGCCGCGCAGGTCGTCGGAATCGGCCTGCAGATCTACTCGGGCGGCATTTGCCCGTATCCGAACGCCGGAGAGCCGGTCGTGTTCAACATCGACACGGTCACCGACTAGCACGAACCACCTGGGCGCTCTGCATGCAGTCGACCTGAGCGTCGGCCCGGTCACGCGCGCCGCAATGACCATTGGTCGCGGATGGTCAGATGAGAAAACGCCAGGACGCGGGGAACGCCAGGATCCGGATTATTGAGGGTCCGGAGTTGGCGCTCCTGGAGTCCTGGCGCTCAAATTTCCGTTGGGCGTCGAGGCTCAACTGAGACTACGTTCGTCGGGTGCAGCGACCAGCGAGCTTGATCATTGGAACGCCGATGTCTTTGCTCTATGCTGCCGCGCCATGCGCAACCCCGCGGAAAACAGCCTGGTAGCGAACGACTCCGATCACGCGAGCGCCTTCGACGCCGACGTAGCCGGCGCTCCGACCCGGCGCGAGATCCTGCGCGGCATGGCGGCCGCGACCGGCGTGATGCTGATGCCGGCATGCGCGACCTCGGGCGCGCCCGGCGCGGCAACGCCCGCTTCGAACCGGCAATGGTTGCCGGGTGGATTGCAGGTGCGCGGCCCGCGTTTCTACAAAGACGACAAACCGTTCTACGTCAACGGATTCAATTATTGGTCGGCGTTGCCCAATTCGCGTGACGGCAACACCGCGGGCTGGGACCAGGTGCGGCGCGATCTCGATCTCCTGCAGGGCATGGGCATCAACATGCTGCGCATCAGCGGCGCGTCCGAAGGCCCCGACACCGAGCCGCTGCGCATCGTGCCGTCGCTGCAGCCGGAGGCGGGAAAGTACGACCCCGCGAGCGTGACCGGCCTCCTGCGCCTGTGCGACGAGCTCAAGAACCGCGGCGTGTTCGCGATCCTGATCATGAACAACTTCTGGCACTGGTCGGGCGGGTTCTGCCAGTACCTGTCGTGGGCGGGGCAGGGGCCGATGCCGTATCCGCCGCCACATCCGGGCGGTAGCTGGGACACGTACCAGAACACCGCCGCGCAGTTCTATTCGAACGCCGCCGCGCTCCAGATCTACGACAACCTGCTCAAGCACATCGTCCCCCAGCTGGCATCGAACCCGATGGTGATCTGGGAGCTGGCCAACGAGCCGCGCGGCATGAAGAACGTGAAGGCGTTCGACAAGTGGATCGACGACACCGCGCGCCTGATCCGCTCGATGGCGCCCGGCCAGCTGGTCACCACCGGCAGCGAAGGGCAGACCGGCTCGGCGTTCTACGCGGGGGTCGATACCGTCCGTGACCACGAGAGCCCGTTCATCGACTTCATCACGTTCCATCTATGGGTCGAGAACTGGAACTGGCTCAGCGAGAAGAACATCGAGGGGACCTACGGTAAGGCGCTGGAAAAAGCGAAGGCGTACATCAACGATCACGCCGTGCGCGCCGCCAAGCTGCAGAAGCCGCTGCTGCTCGAGGAGTTCGGCTTCCCGCGCGACCAGCACAGCTTCGCCGCCGACTCGGCGGTCACGCTGCGCGACAAGTACTTCGACGAGATCTACGCGCTCGTGGCGTCGCTCAAGGCCACGTCGCCCATGGCGGGCATCATGCCGTGGGCGTTCGCCGGCGACGCGCGGCCGCCGCGCCCGGGCGAGTTCTGGAAGCCGGGCGACGCCTTCATCGGCGACCCGCCGCACGAGAAGCAGGGCTGGTATAGTGTGTACGACAAGGACTCGACGGTGAGCCTGATCAAGGGCTGGTCGGGCAAGCTCGTCGCCTGACGCGGTGCCAAAGTCGGTGCCAAAGTCGGTGCCAAAGTCGGTGCAAGTCGGACGCCGACCCGGCGCGCTCGCTTGACAAGGAGGGCCCGGCTCATCATCATGCCGGCGCTCGGGCGATCCCGTCCGATCCGGAACGTCAGAAGGAGACCCTCGTAGTGGCGAACATCAAGTCAGCGGAGAAACAGAACCGTCAGCGCGTCAAGCGCCAGGCGCGCAACACTTCCCAGAAGACCGCGATGCGAACCGCGGTCAAGCGCGTGCGCGCCGCCATCGGCGCCAAGAACGCCAAGGAAGCCAAGGCGGCGCTGCCCGCCGCGATCCGCGCCGTCGACAGCGCGGCGTCGAAGGGCGTGATCAAGCGCGGCACGGCGTCGCGGTCGATCTCGCGCCTGACCGTCGCCGTCAATAGCCTGAAGTAGCTCGAGCTCAGCGGCGCGCGCCGGCGTCTTCGGCCAGCTGCTGCACCAGCTTCGACAGGATCAGGTCGGGGTCGATGCGCGACGACTTGAGCACGCGGTCGGCGCGGTAGAGCCGGCCGAAGCTGCGCTCGAGCGTCGCGTGCGACATACGCCGCGCCGGCACCAGCACGTCGTCGAGGAAGAAGGGCGCGATCCCGACCTGCGACGCGATCTCGGGCCGTGGCAGCCCGGCCGCCGCCAGCTCCTTGGCGCGCCAGATCTGCCGGAGCTGGCGCACCAGCATGAACTGGATGCGCAGCGCCGGCTCTCGATTGCGCTGCATGTTGGCCAGGAGGCGCAGCGCGCGCTCGACGTTCCCTTCGCCGATCGCCTTGGTCAGCTCGAAGACGCCGCGCTGGCGCGTCTCCGCCACCAGGTCCTCGACATCGGCGAGCCGGATGCGCTTGGCGTCACCCACGTAGAGCGCCAGCTGCTCCAGCGCCTGTGACAGGCGCCCCAGGTCCGGCCCGGCCATCTCGGCCAGCGCCGTCGCCGCGTCGTTGTCGAGCCCGACCTGCCGTTGCTTCGCCTCGCGCGTGAGCCACCCGGAGAGCTCGCGGTCGCGCAACGGCGGGAAGTCGTGCAGGTAGCCGGCCTTGCGCATCGTCGCGAAGACCTTGAAGCGTGTGTCGATCTTCTCGCCGATCAGCACGAGACACGTCGTGGGGTTCGGGTCCTCGACGTAGGGGAGCAGCGGCTCGAGGTCGGGCGCCTTGACCTCGTCGACGCCCTTGCCGATCACCAGCCGCCGGCGCGCCATCATCGGCATGGTGCGCGCGGTGCTGACCACGCGCCCCATGGGTGTCTCCTTCAGCTCGAAGACGTCGTGGTTGAAGCTGGCGCCGGCGCCGGCCGACCCCAGCACCGCCTGGCGGATCGCCGCGAGGCAACGGTCGAGGAGATAGCGCTCGGCGCCGTGCAGGCAGTAGATCGGATCGATCTGGCCCGACGCAATCGCGCCCATGACGTCGCGGTCGGGCCCGGGCGCGGGAGACATCCTTCCCTTGTACTACACTCGACGGCCAGGATGGACGATCGCCTCAAGGCCACGCTCTTGCTGTTTGCATCGAACACTTTCATGACGGTCGCCTGGTACGGGCACCTCAAATTCAAGGATCCGCCGCCGCGGCTGCCGCTCGTCATCGCGGTGAGCTGGGGCATCGCGCTCTTCGAGTACATGCTCCAGGTGCCGGCCAACCGCATCGGCTATCGCGTGATGTCGGCCTACCAGCTCAAGATCATCCAGGAGGCCTGTTCGCTGGTCGTGTTCATGGTGTTCGCGGCGCTGTGGCTGGGCGAAGGCATCCAGATCCGCTACCTGGTGTCGTTCGGCCTGGTGATGCTGGCGGTGGTCGTCGCGTTCAAATGACCCGGTCGGCTTCGTCTGCCGCTTCGTCGCCGGCGTTTTCGGCGGCGCTGCTGCGCTGGTTCGACCGGCACCGGCGCGACTTGCCGTGGCGGCGGCAGCCGAGCCCGTACCGCACGCTGGTCTCGGAGTTCATGCTGCAGCAGACGGTGGTCGCCACCGTCGAGCCGTACTTCGAGCGGTTCGTCGCGCGCTTCCCCGACTTCGCCGCGCTGGCCGCGGCGCGCGAGGACGAGGTCACCGCGCTCTGGTCGGGCCTCGGCTACTACGCGCGGGCGCGCAACCTTCGCCGCGCCGCCATCGCGGTCGTCACCGATCACGGCGGCGCGCTTCCCAGCGACGAGGAGGCCTTGCGCGCGCTGCCGGGCATCGGGCCGTACACCGCGGCGGCGGTCGCCGCGATCGCGTTCGATCGCCCGACGTTCGCGCTCGACGGCAACGGCATCCGCGTGCTGGCGAGGCTCTTCGCCGTGCGCGAACCGGTCAACCTGCCGGCGACGCGTGAGCGCCTGCGCGCCCTCGGGCAGTCGCTGGTACCCGCGGAGCGCGCGGGCGATTTCAACCAGGCGATGATGGAGCTGGGCGCGCTCTGCTGCGCTCCGAGGTCGCCCGACTGCGCGGCGTGTCCCGCGCGGGCGAGCTGCGACGTCGTGCGGCTCGGCGGCGATCCCGAGGCGCTGCCGGTCAAGCAGCCGCGCGCCACGCGCCGTCCCGTGGTGATCGCGTGCGCGCTGGTCGAGCACGCAGGCCGCGTGCTGCTGGTGCGCCGGCAACCGGGCGAGCTGCTCGCCGGCACGTGGGCGCTGCCGTCGGCGGACGTTGCCGTCGGCGCTGCGGCCGAGGACGCCGCGCGCGACGCCGCCCGGGCCGAGGGCGTGCGCGCGACATCACCGCCGATCTTTCGCGGACGCGTGCGGCACGTCTTCACGCACCGCGACCTCACCGCCGACGTGTTCTCGATCGCCGATGAGCGTCCGTCGTCCGGCGGACGCCAGGCCAATGACCTCGAGCGCCGCTGGGTCGCGCGCCACGAGCTTGCGGGCCTGGGGATCTCCAGCTTCACGCGCAAGACGCTGGCGGCGGGGCTGCCGCCGCTCACCGGCAGACAGCGAAAAGGGGACAAGCGGCGTGAACGGGCTTAAGTGTTATGAAGAGATGATGCTGCGTTTTGCCGGGCTCCTCTTCGTGATCCTCACGGCCTGCGCGACCGGCTCGGCGGCGCAGCTCCCGCCCGCGCCTGCGCCCGGCCCGACCGAGCCCCCGCCGTTCGGTGAGCCCCCACCGGGTACGCCGCCCGCTGCAGCCGTGCCGATGCCCCAGCCGCCCATCGCCGGCACGGGCGCCGATCGCGCCGGCACCGACGCCGACTTCGTCGCGGCGCGCGGCAAGTTCGATCAGGGCGACGCCGAGGGCGCGCGCGTCGCGCTGGAGGCGTTCGTCGCCCAGCACCCGACCGATCCGGTGCGCCCGTCGGCGGATCTGTTGCTGGCGCGGCTGGCACTCGCGCGCGGCGACGCGGCCGCGGCCAAGACGCGGCTCGACGCACTGGCGGGCGATGCGACGCTGGGCACGTCGGCGCGCTACTACCTCGGCCTGGCCGAGCTGCGCCTCGGCAAGGCGGCGCACGCCAAGGAGTTGCTGCTGCCGTTCCTCTCGAAGACCGCGGCGACGTCGGGCGCCGCGGCCGACGACTCGACGCTCGAGCTTTACGGCGCCATGGCCGAGGCCGACGCCGCGACCGGCGATCCCGCGGGCGCGATCGCGCTCTGGGACGGCTACTTCCGCGGCGCGCGTGAGTCCGAGCGCGCTTTTGCGCGCATGCGCGCCGAGCAGCTGGCGGGGCAGCTGCCGGGCGAGGCGGCCTGGCGCGCGTTCGGCGCGGCGGGGCAGGGGGGCCTGGCGCGCGCGGTGCTGGGGCCGAAGGCGGCGATCTACCTGCGCGGCCAGAACGACTCGTCGGGCGCGGCGTTCATCGAGACCGAGAGCTCCAGGGCGCGGCGCGCGCTCGGCTTCGATGAGTCGGGCCAGCGCGTGGGCCCCGGCGACCCCACGCGCGTGGGTCTGGCGCTGCCGCTGTCGGGCAAGTTCCAGCCGATCGGCGAGGCGGCGCTGCGCGCGGCGATGCTCGCGCTCGGCTCGGTCGCCGATGCGCCAGCCACGGCGCGCGAGACCGCGGGCGGCCCGGCGTCGCAGCTGGTGATTCGCGACACCGCGACCGATCCCGAGCGCGCGGCGCGCGGCGTGATGGAGCTGACGCGCGAGGAGGCGGTGATCGGCATCGTCGGCAGCGCCGAGAAGCGCGCGGCGGCGGCGGCGCTCAGCGAGGCCACGCAGGACGGGATCCCGCTGCTGACGCTCGACGATCAGCCGCCCGGCGCGCTCAGCACCGGCTTCCAGCTGATCCACGCGCCCGAGGCGCGGGTCGCCGAGCTCGCGCGCCGCGCGCTCAAGCTGGGCGTGCGCGAGGCGGCGATCCTGGGACCGGACAGCGCATCGGGAAAGCGGCTGCGCGACGCGTTCCGCAAGCAGTTCTCCGCGGGCGGCGGCAAGATCACCGTCGAGGCGACCTACGTCGCGGGCGTGAACACGTTCTCGACGGCGGTGGCGGCGCTGAAGAAGGCGTCGTTCCAGGCGGTGTTCGTGCCCGACGCCGCCGACCGGCTGGAGCTGATCGCGCCGGCGCTGGCGTTCGCCGACCTGTGGCCGCAGCCGTTCCCGGTCGCGCGCGCGAAGGCGGGTGGCGCCAAGGCGCCGCGCAAGATCCTGCTGCTGTCGACGGCGAACGACCTGTCGCCGAAGTTGATCCAGAACGCCGGGCGCTACGTCCAGGGCGCGCTGCTGTCGCCCGGCTTCTTCGCCGACGAGAACGACGACCGCGCGCACGCCTTCGTCGAGGCCTACCGCACCGCCTACGGCCAGGACCCTCACGCAGCCGAGGCCTACGCGTACGACGGCGTGCGGCTGCTGCGCGGCGCGACCGAGACCGGCGCGCGCACGCGGTCCGAGGTGCTGAAGGCGCTGGCGGGCGGCGCGTTTCCCGGCCTGACCGGCAACGTGCGCTTCGGTCCCGACCACGGGCGCGTCGATCCGCCGATGGTCTACGTCGTCGACGGCGACCAGATCCACACGCTGCACTGATCCCTACCGGTCTATCCGGCATTGCTGCGAGGCGCGCAGCGGACGACCCGCCAGGTGGCATCCTTGGCGGTCGTGCTCTTGCGCTTTCGGCTGCGCGTGGCCGGGGCCATCACCGCGTCGCGCCGCTTCGACACCACGCCCGGCGCGCCCAGCCGGCAAGCGCCGTCGAAGAACGCGGCGCCGTCGCCGGCGACGTGGTCCGCGAAGCGCAGCGGCCCCGGCTCGGCGACTCGCGCGAGCAGCGCTTGCAGCAGCTCCTTGCGCTTCTCGAGCGGGACGCCCGAGAGATCGTGCCCGTCGAAGAACAGCAGGTCGAACGCGAAGTAAGCCAGCTTGGCCGCGCCCTTTCCGTGCAGCGCCTGGTCCAGAGCCGCGCGCCTCGTGGTGCCGTCAGGCATCAGCGCGGCCAGCACGCCGTCGACGATCAGGCTGGTCGCGGGAAGCAAGTTCGCCGCGCCGGCGATCGCGGGCGCACGCTTGGTCCAGTCCTCGCCGCTGGCATCGAGCAGACGCATGCGCCCCTTTTCGCCGCGGCAGATGATCCGCTCGCCCTCGACCTCGATCTCGTGCAGCCACTCGTCACCGTCGGGCACGCTGCGCGACCGGCGCGCGAGCTCGGGCCTGATCGTCTCGGGCAGCTTCGCGCCGCGCGCGCCCTCGACCGCCGCCGCATCCAGCCGCTCGCGATTCGAGTGCCAGACGTAGCTGCGGTCGGCCGCGATCTGCTCCAGTGTCCGCTGGGTCGCGACGCTCTCGGGGCGCGCCGCGGTGACGTCGAGCTCCGCCTCGGGGCGCGCCGCCGGATCCTTTTCCTTGATCAGCAGCCAGCCGCGGTCTTCCGGGTAGGCCTGCGCCGACGAGCCGGGGCGCCCGTTGGGCTTGCCCTTGAGCTTGATGAGCGCGAAGCCGCCCGACAGCTTCTCACCCTGCAAGACGAACTTGAGGTTTCCCGCGTGCAGGTCCTTCTCGGCGTCACCCTGCGGCGCCCAGACGCCGCGGTCCCAGAGCAAGACCGTGCCGCCGCCGTATTGCCCCTTGGGGATGATCCCCTCGAAGCCGCCGTACTCCATCGGGTGGTCCTCGACCTCGACGGCGAGGCGCTTCACCTTGGGGTCGAGGCTCGGGCCCTTGGGCACCGACCAGCTCTTGAGCACGCCGTCCAGCTCCAGCCGGAAGTCGTAATGCAACCGCGACGCCGCGTGCTTCTGGATGACGAACGTGCGCGGCTGCCCGGCGGGCCGCCTCGCGCCGATCTTGCCCGGCGGCTCGCTGGTGACTTTGAAGTCTCGCTTGCGGTTGTACTCGCCGAGTCCCACGGCGCAATTCTAATGCCGGGAATCCGATGCTGGTACGGCACCGTGGGGGCGCTCGGCTCTTTGCGCCAGCCGCGCCAGGTGTTAAGACGGGCACTCCATGCGCCTATCCAAGACCCTGGTTCCGACGCTGAAGGAGGCCCCCGCCGAGGCCGAGGTCCCGTCGCACATCCTCATGATGAGGGGCGGCTACCTGCGCAAGGTCGCCGCCGGCATCTACTCGTTCCTGCCGCTCGGCTGGCGCGTCGTGCAGAAGATCTCGCGCATCATCCGCGAGGAGATGAACCGCTCGGGCGCGTCCGAGGTCTTCCTGCCGGCGGTGATCCCCGCCGAGCTGTGGCAGGAGTCCGGCCGCTGGGACCAGTACGGCGCGCAGCTCTTGCGCCTCAAGGACCGCAAGGGCGGCGACTTCGTGATCGGCCCGACGCACGAAGAGGTGATCACCGCGCTCGTGCGCGGCGACGTGCGCAGCTACCGCCAGCTGCCGCTGAACCTGTACCAGATCCAGACCAAGTTCCGCGACGAGCTGCGGCCGCGCGCCGGCCTGATGCGCGGCCGCGAGTTCATCATGAAGGACGCGTACTCCTTCCACGTCGACGAGAAGGACGCCACGCGCGAGTACCGCGTCATGTACGACACGTACACGCGCATCTTCAAGCGCTGCGGGCTCGAGTTCCGCGCCGTCGAGGCCGACACCGGCAACATCGGCGGCTCGCTGTCGCACGAGTTCCAGGTGCTGACCGAGACCGGCGAGGACGCGCTGGTCGCCTGCGACAAGTGCGACTACGCGGCCAACGTCGAGCAGGCGGTGAGCCGCGGCGGCGCCGCCCTCGCGTCCACGCCGCAGCCTGCCGCCGGGACGCGCGCCGCCGTCACCCAGGTGCCGACGCCGGGCAAGCACAGCATCGAGGACGTGTCGCAGTTCCTGAAGGTCGCGCCCGCGACGCTGGCGAAGACGCTGATCTACCTCGCCGACGGGAAACCGATCGCGGTGCTGGTGCGCGGCGACCGCCAGGTCAACGAGATCAAGCTCAAGAAGGCGCTGGGCGCGGCCGACGTGCTGCTCGCCACCGACGCCGCGGTCCGCGAGGTCACCGGCGCGCCCACCGGCTTCGCCGGTCCGGTCGGACTCAAGATCCCGGTCCACATCGACGCCGAGGTCGCGGCGATGGTCGACTTCGTCACCGGCGCCAACCAGGCCGACCTGCACCTGACCGGCGTCAACGTCGGGCGCGACTTCACGCCCGCGGCGCAGGGTGACTACCGGCAGGCGGCGCCCGGCGATCGGTGCGCGCGCTGTGAAGCGGGCACGCTGCACGGACACCGCGGCGTCGAGGTCGGGCCAGGTCTTCTTCCTGGGCACGAAGTACTCGAAGCCGATGGGCTGCAACTTCCTCGACACCGACGGCATGGAGAAGCCGATGCAGATGGGCTGCTACGGCATCGGCGTCACGCGCATCGTCGCGGCGGCGATCGAGCAGAATCACGACAAGGACGGCATCGTGTGGCCGGTGCCGCATCGCGCCCTACGAAGTGGAACTGGTGGCGCTGCAGGCCGATGATCCGAAGCTCGTCGAGGCGTGCGACCGCATCTACGACGAGCTCACGCGCGCGGGCATCGAGGTGCTCTACGACGATCGCGACGAGCGCCCGGGCGTGAAGTTCAAGGACGCCGACCTGGTCGGCATTCCCTACCGCATCGCGGTCGGCAAGAAGGGCCTGGTCGAGGGCCTCGCCGAGGTCAAGCTGCGGCGCGGCCCCGAGGTGCGCAAGATCAAGATCGACGAGGTCGCCGCGCTGGTGGCCGGTGAAGTCCGAAAGGAGCGTCTGTGATGACGAGCCCGCAATCGAGCAAGCACCCGCCCGCGCACACCATCCCGGCCCGCGATCGCGTGATCGTCGCGCTCGACGTCCCCGATCGCACGAAGCTCGCCGAGCTGCTCGAGCGGCTCGACGGTCGGCCGTCATTCTTCAAGATCGGCCTCGAGCTGTTCATCGCAGAGGGTGAGCGCGCCGTCGAGCTGGTGCAGAAGCGCGGCGGTCGGGTCTTCCTCGACCTCAAGCTGCACGACATCCCCGAGACGGTCGCGCGCGCTGTGACATCGGCGGCGCGCGTCGACGCCGAGTTCTTGACCGTGCACACGTCGGGCGGCTACGAGATGTTGAGCCGCGCCGCGGACGCCGCCGGGCCGCGCCTCAAGATCCTCGGCGTCACCGTGCTGACCAGCTTGCTCGAGGACGACCTGCGCGCCGAGGGGATCGAGACCACGATCCCCGAGATGGTGCGCGCGCGGGCGCGCGTCGCGGCGCGCGCCGGCATCGCCGGCCTGGTCTGCTCGCCGCACGAGATCGAGCACGCGCGCGCGGCGGCGCCCGGCCTGTTCATCGTCGTGCCCGGCATCCGCCCCAGCGAGGGCGCGGGCGCGGCGCACGGCGACCAGAAGCGCGTCGCGACCGCGCGCCAGGCGATCGAGAACGGCGCCGACTACCTGGTGGTCGGCCGTCCGGTGCGCGACGCCACCGATCCGGCCAAGGCGTTCGACGCGCTGGTCGCCGAAGTCGAAGCCGCGGTGTGAGCGAGCGCGTCGTCTTCGGTGTCCGCCCGGTCGAGGAGCTGCTGCGCGCGCGCCCGCGCGAGGTCTCGGTGGTCTACATCGCCGACGGCTATCGCTCGGTCGAGATCGATCGCGCTGGTGGCGATCGCGCGCGATCGCGCCGTCAACCTCGAGTTCCGGCCGCGTCAGATGGTAGCGGAGCTGGCGGGCGACGCGGTTCATCAGGGCGTCGTGGCGCTGACCGGCGAGTACGCGTACGCCGAGCTGGGCGCGATCCTCGCGACGGCGGCGCCGCTCGCGACCGATGCCGGCGCCGAACCGCTGCTGCTCTTGCTGCTCGACGGCATCACCGACCCGCACAACTTCGGCGCGCTGGTGCGCAGCGCCGAGGTGCTGGGCGCGCACGGCGTCGTCGTGCCCGATCGCGGCGCGGCGCCGGTGACGCCGGTCGTGGTGAAGTCGTCGGCGGGCGCGACCGAGCGCACCAAGATCGCGCGCGTCGGGCAATCTGCTGCGCACAATCGACTCGCTGCGCGAGCGCGGCGTGCGCGTGCTCGGGGCCGACACCGATGGCGGGCAGCGTCTCGACGAGGTCGATCTCGCGGTGCCGGTGGCGCTGGTCGTCGGTGCGGAGGGGAAGGGGATGCGCGAGGCGGTGGCGCGGCGGTGCGACGCTCTGTTTCACATCCCTCAGCGCGGCGCCATCGCGTCGCTCAACGCGTCGGTCGCGGGCGCGATAGCGCTCTACGAAGCAGCGCGCCAGCGACAAAAACGTTCAATGTGAGAATTCCTCCTCTCGATCCCCCCACGGCCCGCGCTACTATTTCAGAAGGAAGCGGGCGCCATGACGTGGGGACTTCTGTTGCAACTGGGCGCCGGCGCGATGGCGTTGACCGGATACGCAATCGGCTGGTGGTTCGAGCCGCGGCGACGCGCGCGGCGCGCGCTGACGCGCGTGCAAGAGGCACGGCTCGCCGATCTGCGTGACGGCGATCGCGCGCGGGTGACCGGGATCGCGCGCGCGACCGAGGAGACGACGACGTCGCCGATCGGCCAGCGCTCCTGCATCGGGTTTCACGTCGTCGTCGAGGAGAAGACCTCGGGTGGCGCGGGCGCGAACTGGCACACGCTGCTCGTGCGGTCGCACTGCTTACCGTTCGGTCTCGTCGACGGCGATGCCGAGGCGGTGGTCGAGGGGCCGTTCGACCTCGGGCTCGATCCCGACGACCGCGGCGACGTCTGGTCGAACCTGCCGCCGACGCTGTTCGCGATGCTCGAAGAGGCGCGCATCCCGCTGACCGGCCACTTCGGCCGCGACAAGGAGTTCCGCTTCCGCGAGGCGCTCCTGCGCGCGGGCGATCGCGTGTCGGTGCTCGGCCGCGTCTCGGTCGAACCGCACCCCTACGGCCACCGCGAAAACCCGCGCGGCACGCCCCTGCAATGCCGGGTCAGCGGCTCCGACGGCCAGCCGGTCGTGATCGGCGACGTCGACGACATGATCCGCGTCTGAGGGGGGCATTGCAGGGGCCTAGCCCTCGCGTGAGTCCTTCTGTTAGATTCGCCGGCGACGATGATCGGCGACGAGCTTCACGAACAGTACCGGAGCCGCCTGCTGGCGTTGCTCGCTCGGTTGTCCTACGAGCAGCGCGAGGTCACGCTGGCCTCGGGGATGAAGAGCAACTTCTACATCGACTGCAAGCAGACGGTGCTGACCGCCGAGGGGCACTTCCTGATCGGATCGCTCTTCAACCGGATCCTCACGCGAGCAGGCGCGCGACGTCGAGGCGATCGGCGGCCTGACCATGGGCGCCGATCCGCTGGCGTCGGCGGTCTCGACGGTGAGCTTCCTCGCGGGCGCGCCCGCTGGCGGCGTTCTACGTGCGCAAGGAGCCCAAGGGCCACGGCACCGGCCAGTGGCTCGAGGGCACGAAGTCGCTGCGCCCCGGGATGCCGGTCGCCGTGCTCGAGGACGTGGTGACGACCGGCGGCTCGGCGCTGAAGGCGATCGCGCGCGTGCGCGAGTTCGGCCTCAAGGTCAGCGTCGTGCTGGGTCTGGTCGACCGCGAAGAGGGCGGGCGCGAGGCGCTGGAGCGCGAGGCGCCGCTCATCACGCTGTTCCGCCGCCAGGATTTCAGATGAAGGGCGCGCACGCGATCCGTCGTGTTGCTGGGGTTCGTCTTGCCAGCTTCGCGGCGATCGCGGGCTGCTGCGGCGCCGAAGCCGATCATCGTCGACTTCTCCGAGGCCCAGCGCGACTACCAGTCGACGCGACTACGACGAGCGTCTACCAGCGCTGGACCCGTCACGCCGTCGTGCGCCACGAGATCGCCGACGACGCGCTCGAGGCCTGGGTGACGCTCAAGGCGTGGGATTTCCGCGAGGCCTACGTCGAGCACTACGCGTCGATCTACAGCCTGTCGGACAGCGACGAGGCGGCGCTGCGCGCGGCGCAGCTCGAGAGCTGGCGCGACGCCTACGAGTTCCACGTGACCGCCCAGAGCACCAACTACAAGTGGAACGATCTCGAGAAGCGCAGCTCGGCCTGGCGGGTGACGCTGGTCGACGGCGCCGGCCACGAGCTGGCGCCCGAGTCGGTGCGCCTGGAGAAGCTGCCCGACCCCTACGAGATCGAGTTCTTCCCCGCCAAGGGCGCCGTTCACGCGCAGCTACGCGATCCGCTTCGTGAAGCCGGCGCCCGTCGACGGCAAGGAGCCGGACTTCGTCGGCCCGCGCACCGGCAGCCTGACGTTGCGCATCGCCAGCCCCGTCGGCCGCCTCGAGCTGACCTGGCTGGCCAGCTGACCTGATCCGGTCGCTGCCTCGTCGGTGGTCGGAGCCGGATCTCTCGCCAGGTCTGCCCACCCACCGCCCGCTCGCCCCTCACTTCTTCCGCGAACGCACGCCCCGGGATCCCTCGGCGCGCACGGGGCGCGGCTTGCCGGTGCCGTCCAGGTCGTCGAAGCTGTCGCCGCCGTCGTTCTTGTAGAGATCGGCCTCGCGCGCGAAGAAGTCGGCCTCGAGATCGCTGAACGCGGGCGCGCCCGCAACCGGCGTCTTGGTCCTGACGTTCTTCTTGGGGCGCACCGCCGTCGATGACTGCCGCGCGCTGATCGGACCGGCACGCCGCGGGCGCGGGCGCCGCGCGCTACCGGTGCGGCGGCGACTGGCGCAGCCACCGCCGGTGCGCGGGCGGGCGCCGGAGGCCGGCGCGACCACCGGCGGCCAACGGCGGCGGGCGCGGAGGCGGCGCGCCGCCGTGGGCACCGAAGCGGGCACCGACGCAGTCCAGCGACAGCGGCACGGCGTCCAGCCTCACCTCGACCGACGGCTCGCGCTTGACCGCGGCGACCGGCCTCTGGGCGTCAGGCGCGGCTTGGCCGCCGAGCGGATCTCGCCGGCCGCGAAGCCTGCCCGACGGGCTCTTCTTCGTCACGAGCGGGATCGGCGCGGGCGCGGCTTGGCGGCCGGCTTCTCGAACGGCACCGGCGTCCGGCGCACGCTCTTGCGGCGTTCGCGTGTGCGCCCCGCGGCGCTCGGCGGTCAGCGTCTCCAGCGCGCGCGGCTGGGTCGTGCGCGCGACCGGGATCTGCGCGCCGCTTCGCGTGCGCGCGCGCGGCACCGCCGTCGGATTGGTCGGCGAACGGCCGCGGTCGGGTGGGGACCGGTCGCCGGCGCCATCGCCGCGCGCGGGACCAGCGCGCCCGAGTCGATCAGCCGCTTGACCACGCGCAGGGTGTCGAAGACCCGGAACGGGCTCTCCTCGATCACCTCGCCCAGCGTGCGCGCGCCGTCGAAGAACCGCGCCACCGGCGCCACCTCCTCGGGCACGCCGGCCTGGAAGGCGCCGCCCTGGCGCGCGTCGATCGCGAACACCGTCTGCAGCGAGCCCATCTGGCGTGCGGCGTGGGTGACGTCGCGCAGGAACCGCTCGCACTCCTCCAGGATCTCCGCGCCCTTGGCCGAGAACTGCGCGCGGCGCGGGACGTGCCGCAGCTTGAGCGAGATCTCCGCGCCCGCCCACAGCAAGAGCTGGTGCAGCGCCGGAAACGCCTGCAGCCCGCGCACCTCGGCGGCGGTGACCGCGCCGTCGCTGAACTTCACCTCGGCCTTGCGGTTGCCGCGCGACAGCTGCAGCACGCCCGAGCGCCCCGTCGAGCCCATGGCGCGCATCAGGAAAAACAGCCCGTGCAGCAGGTCGAGCGACCCGACGATGTCGGGGACGGTGTCACGGTCGGAGGTCGGTCCGCGCGCGTACAACCACAGGCGGCAGACGATGCTGGCGTCGCGCACCAGCAGCGGCGTGTCGAGGTAGTCGAAGGCGCCGGCGGCGATCGCGGCATTGCGCAGCGCGGGCGCGCCGAAGGCGACGATCGGCAGCGTGCGCGTCGCCAGCGTGTTGCGCAGCTCGGAGATCAGCTCCAGCGCCGGCTGCTCGGGCGAACGCACCGCGACCAGCGCGACGCGGCTCCCGGTGGCGCTGATCAATTGCCTCGCGCCGGTTCAGCTCCGAGGTCCCGGTCACCGTGAACCGCTCTTTCTCGAACGAGTACGCGAGCGTTGCGAGGCCCTTGGGATCCGGGTCGATGAGCGTGACGAGCGGTGACAGGTTCATGCCGGCGATCCCTCCCGCCGGGTGGCGGAAAGGTCGGCCGAGTATAACGCCGACCGCCCGTCGACCGTGCTGCCTATTCCCGCGAGCAGGCGGCGGTCGACCCCGTAAACGCCATTTGACCTCGACGGGGAGCATAGTAGCCTTGCCGCGCTCCGCCCCCGATCCGCGCTGAATCGCCCTGCCCCAGTCACCGCCGACAAACGAATGGCATCTCATCGCGATGTAGAACCGTCCGCCGCCCCCTCGGCGGTCGACTTGGTGGGGTATTTCCACGCCGCGGCCAAACCGCGCGACCGCTGGCTGATCGGCATCGAGCAGGAGAAGATCGGCGTGCTCGCCGACGGGCGGCCGGTCCCCTACGACGACGCCCGGGCGCCGAGCATCTCGCGGATCCTCGAGGGGCTCGTCGCGCGCGGCTTCGCCGCCAAGACCGAGGACGGGCACATCATCGCGCTCGAGCGCGGCGAGGAGCGGATCACCATCGAGCCGGGCGGACAGCTGGAGCTGTCGGGCGCGGCGCTGGCCACCGCGACGCGCCTGTCGCGACGCGCTGCTGGCGCACGTCGCCGAGGTGCACGCGGTGGCCGGCCCGCTGGGCATCCGCTTCATCGGCTGTGGCGCGCGCCCGTTCGGCAGGATCGACGACATCCCCTGGCTGCCCAAGCGGCGCTACGCGGTCATGCGGACCTACCTGCCGTCGCGGGGCCGGCTGGCCCACGACATGATGAAGCGCACCGCCACGGTGCAGGCGAACTTCGACTTCTCCGACGAGGAGAACGCCACCGACAAGATCCGCACCGCCATGGGCGTGACGTCGATCGTGACCGCGCTCTACGCGGCGTCGCCGCTCACCGACGGCAAGCCCAACGGCTACAAGAGCCAGCGCGCCGCGATCTGGCTCGAGACCGACGAGGATCGCTGCGGCCTGCTGCCGTTCGTCTTCAAGCCCGACTTCGGCTTTCGCGACTACGCCGAGTGGGCGCTCGACGTGCCGATGTTCTTCGTCGTGCGCGACGGCGTCTACCGCCCGGCGCGCGACCGAATCACGTTCCGCCGCTTCCTGAAGGAAGGCTTCGAGGGCGAGACGCGCGACGCAGGCCGACTGGGAGCTGCACCTGTCGACGGTGTTCCCCGAGGTGCGGCTCAAGCGCACCATCGAGGTGCGCGGCGCCGACGCGACCGCGCTGCCGCTTCGCTTCGGCGCTGGGCGCGCTGTGGCGCGGGCTGCTCGACGACCCCGGCGCGCGCGCCGAAGCCTGGCGGCTGGTCGCCGATCGCTCGATGGCGGAGCGCGAGGTCCTGCGTCGCGAGGTCCCGCGCCTGGGCCTGGCGACCCGCTTCGGCGGCGCGCGGGCTCAAGGACCTGGCGGTCGAGCTCTGTCGCATCGCCAGGTCCGGCCTGCGCTCGCCTGCCGGGCGGCGCCGGCGACGCCGACGCTGATCGAGCCGCTGCTCGCCTACGCGATGGCGGGCCGCTCGCCGGCCGACGACCTGCTCGACGACTTCAACGCCACCGGCGGCGACCCGGCGAAGCTGGTCGCGCGCTGGGAGCTACGCGCCTAGACGCGAACGAAGGCGCAGGGCCTCGCGATCTTCCAAGCCGAGAATCTGCCGAGAATTTGCCGAGAATTTGAGGTGCCGCCCGGATTTGAACCGGGGAATGAGGGTTTTGCAGACCCTTGCCTTACCACTTGGCCACGGCACCCTGGAAAAAGCTCCAGGGTGATACCACAAACCGGCGGGGCTGAACTGGCCCTCAAATCGTCTCGGTAGCCGTATTGCTGCGCTCGGCGGGCGGTGACGATCGGGGCGCCGACGCGCAGGTAGCGCGACGCCATGTCGAACTCGAAGAAGGAGAACATCTTGGTGTCGACCACCTTCTGCCAGAGCTGGTGCGCGTCGTCGGACTTTCCGTCGGCCAGCCGGCGCATCGCCTCGTAGAAGTAGATCTCGGCCTGCTTGGCGCGCGTGTCGGCGGCGGCCAGGATCTCGGCGTAGCCGATCTTGCCCACCTCGTAGCGCGCGAGCTGCCGGTACCAGGTGGCGCCGCGGTGCGGGCGAAGCTCCGGGTGCCGCTGGTCGAGCGTGCGCAGATAGGTCTCGGCCGTGCCGTCGGGGACCTTGCTCGACCGGCGGCTGAGGTCGAGCACCCACAGCGAGGTGTAGACCTTGACGTACTCCGACACCGCGCGGTTCGGGCCGCGCGATGGCGCGGTGATAGATGCTGATCGCCGCGTCCGACTCGCCGTTTTGCACCAGGAACGCGATCATGTCGATGTACGACTGGTCGCGGTCGCTGTCCTGCTCCAGCGCCTCGTCGAACTTCTGCAGCCCCTCCGAGTGGCGCCCCAGCAGGTAGAGCAGGCGCCCGACCTCGAACGTCGCCTCGGCCGACGACGAGTAGCTCTTGCGGCGCAGGTGCTCGATCATCAGGCGCTCCCAGCCGACCAGCGCCTCGCGCCAGGCGGTCTCGGCGCCGCCGCGATCGCCGGCGACGTCGTAGGTGTCGCCCAGCAGCCGCTCGAGCCGCGACCGCCCCTCGACCGAGCCGATGGTGTCCTGCTGCGCGCCCTTGGCGCGCAGGGCGTCGATCGACTCGCGCAGGATCTCGCTCGCGCGCCGCGGGTCGCCGCGCTTGAGCGCCAGGTTCGCGAGCTCGATGCTGATCTCGGCGGTCGGCTCGCTCTCGCTGCGCGCACGCAGGAACAGCGGCTCGGCGCGATCGATGAGCCCGGCGTTCAGGTAGCTGCGCGCGACCTCGAAGTCGATGTCGGCGTCACGGATCTTGATGTCGGCCTTCTGGAAACGGCGCCGCGTCTCCGCCGAGCGCTGGCGCAGCAGATCCGCCTCGCCGAACGCCGGCGCGACGCGCTCGGGATCGAGGCGCAGGCGCAGGCGCACGAAGTAGAGCTCGAGCAGCTCCGCCGAGATCTTCGCCGCTTGATCGCCGTCGACCGCGCCGGGCGTCGCCTCGACGACCGCCTTGGCCTCCTCGAGGCGGCGGATGGCCAGGAACGGCGACGACAGCACGCGCGCGACGTGCGCCGACAGCACCAGCATCTCGGCGTCGCCGGGAAGCGGGCGAGTCCTGCCTCGAGCACGCGGAACGCCACCAGCGGATCGGCGTTGTCGGTGGCGGTGCCGCCGAGCAGCTCGACGCGCGGCAGGAACCGGCGCGCGAGGCGCAGGTAGTCGCCGGCGTCGGCGCCCGAACGCGCCGCCGCGTCGAGCATCGCGCGCAGCTCCGGATCGTCGCCCGGCTGCTCGGCCAGCTCGCCCGTGCGCTGCGCCGCGCGCGCGATCAACCCGCAGCGCAGGTACAGCGTGGCGACGTTGACCACCGCGCGCTGCATCTCGTCGCCGTGCGCGAGCAGCAGGTCGCCCGAGCGCCTTGCGCGACGACTCGCCGCCGCCGAGCGGCTTGCGCAGCACCGACACGAACTTGCGCTGCCGATCGGCGTAGACGGCGTCGAGCGGGCTCGCGAGCGCCGGCGACGGCCAGTCGGAGAACGCGCTCTCGAGCACGTCGGCCGAGGTCGTCGGGCCGGCGGAAGCCGGTGCCGTCACCCGCGGCGCCCGCCTCCTCGGTCCAGCGAATCAGCTCCGACAGGCGGTCGGGCCACTCCTTCGACGTGGGGTCGATCGTCGCCAGCACCGCGAGTCGCCAGCGCCACCTGGCTGTCGGCGCCGCGCGGCGAGTAGACCGCGACGACCAACTTCGCCGCGCGCGCGAGCAGATCCTGCTCGGCCGGCGCGATCTTCGCGCGCGGGTCGGGCGCCCACAGCTCGGACGGATCGAACAGCGCCAGCGCGTCGCGGAACGAGTCGAAGATGCGATCGTAGATGTCGTCGTTCTCGAGATCGCGCACCTCGCGCCGCAGCTGCTCGGCTGGCAGCGCGACCACCGGGTCGAGCAGGTAGTGCAGCAGGCTCTGGCGCAGCGCCGCGCGCTCCGGGACGCCCAGCGGCAGCGCCTGGAACACCAGCCGCGCCTCGACGAAGTCGTCCTCGAACTTGACGCCGCCGATCTGCGTCGCCTCGGTCTGGAAGTGCTGCGACGGACCGACCGGCGCCGGCGGGCCGTGGTGGGCGCAGCCGGCGGCTCCCATCCCCACGATGGCGGGCAGATGTCAGGAGCCAGGCGGGCGAGGGTCGCACACGACGCATCCATGGAGTTTAGTTCTTCGGGCCGCGGGTGGTACGCTTTTTGTTGTGTGGCAACGTCGGCCGACCCGCGGACCGACCGCTGGTGATCGGCCACCGCGGGGCGAGCGCGCTCGAGCCGGAGAACAGCGTGGCCGCCTTCAGCGCGCGCCGCGCGCGACGGCGCCGACGGGGTCGAGCTCGACGTGCTCTGCTGTGCGACCGGAGAAGTGATTGTCTTTCACGACGACGATCTGGCGCGGCTCGCGCGGCCGCCCCGACCGCGTCGCCGATCTGCCGCTGGCGCGAGCTGCGCGCGGTGACGCTCACCTCGGGCGCGCGCATTCCCGACTCTCGAGGAGGCGCTGGAAGCGTGCGGCCCCGAGCTGCTGGTGAACATCGAGCTCAAGACCCAGCGGCTACGGCGGCGGTCCCATCGGCCCGCTGGTCGAGCGGGTGGCGGCGATCGTCGAACGGACCGGCAGCGGCCGCGCGCGTGCTGGTGTCGTCGTTTCATCCGCGCGCGGTCTGGTCCTGGATGCGCCGGTCGCCCGAGGTGCCGGCCGGCCTGCTGTTCGAGGCCGAGGCGGCGCTGCCGCTGCGCGCGGCCTGGGCGCAGCACCTCCTGCACCCGCGCGCGCTGCACCCCGAGGCGGCGCTGTGCACGCCGCGGCGGTGCGCCGCTGGCAGGCGCGCGGCTACCTGGTCAACGTCTGGACCGTCGACGATGCCGCACGACGCTGCACGCGCTGGCGCGCGATGGGCGTCGACGCCGTGATCACCAACGACCCGGCGCGCACGCGGCGGATCCTCGAGCACGAGGCTGACGGATCGTCGGTCGGTCCCCGGCTAGCGAGCACGGACACGCGCTCGCTGGCCCTCCCGACCAGGTGTCCCTACGGCAGTATCGTATGCGTCGACGTCGCCACGCCCACGACCACGCCCGCCTCGTTCGTGGCCCGCCCCTCGGCGACCGCCAGTCCGCTTGCCGATCTTGATCACGGTTCCGCGCGCACGGATCACGCCGGCGCGGATCGGCTCCAGGAAATTGATGTTCAGCTGCGCGGCCGCGTTGAATCGCCCCTGCGGCATGACCATCTCGGACACGGCGTGCCCCATCGCCGTGTCGAGCAGCGCCATGAGCACGCCGCCGTGGAGAACGCCGTTCGGGTTGAAGTGCGCGGGATCGACCGTGTACTCCCAGGTGGTGGCCCCGGCGGTGACCTCGCGCAACACGAACGCGAACGGGCCGTGCGCGCGATCGAGATCGAGCAGCGCCATCAGACGCTCCCAGGCTGGGCGCCGCTGGCGCCGGCGCCGGCGAGATAGAGCCCGGCGAAGATCTTGGGATCGACCAGCCGCCCGGCGCGCTGCTTCTCCGCCAGCCAGTCGCGCAGGTCGGCGAGCGCCACCAGGTGGACGGTGATCGTCCTCGGTGTCGTCGCCGCCGCCGGGGCCGACGCGACGCAAGCCCTGCGCCTGGAAGAACGTCACCACCTCCGACGAGACGCCGACCGCGATCGGCCCGGCGCGCGAGCTCGACCATGCGCTCGGCCTCGTAGCCGGTCTCCTCGATGAGCTCGCGCCGCGCCGCGGTCTCGAGCGGCTCGCCGCGCAGGGCGCTGGTGTCGCCGACCAGGCCGGCCGGCAGCTCGATCACGCTGGCGTGGACGGCGACCCGGTGCTGCTCGACCAGGATCAGCTCGCGCGCCGGCGTGACCGCGACGATCGACCACCACGCCGGTCGAGTGCGGGCGGATCACGTACTCCCAGCCGCCCTCGCTGAGAAAGCGCAGGTACTTCCCCCTCGGCCAGAACGTCGACACGCCGAAGGTCGGTCCTTCGGCTATCGTCGTCCCGTTATCCGAGGAAGGCCAGCGGCCGTCCGCAAGACAGGGCGGACGCACGTTCGAGCTCAGTCCTGCTCGAACCCCACCACGTCGATCGCGGTGTCCTTGATCTTCGCCTGCACCAGCAGCTTCCTCATCACCGACGCGGTCGACACCATGGTGATCGCCAGGTCGCGCGCGTGCACGTGCTTGGCGATCGCGGCGTTGACCTCGTGCGGGCGTGACCGCGCGGACACGCTCGGCGTAGGTGTCGACGAAGTCGGCGGGCAGCCCGGCCAGCTCGGCGGTGACGCGCGCATCCAGCCGGTGCTCGGGCACGTCGATCTCCGACGCGTATGACCCGGCGAGGAAGGTCTTGAACGTCTCGACCCGCGCCGGGTCGAGGCCTTTCTCCATGAAGCTCAAGTAAAGCTTGAGCACCAGCTTGAGCGTGGCCACGACCTTGTCGTTTGCCGAGAAGACCCATCCGCTGACCGCGCCCGCGCCGCGCCGCTCGGACAGGCTCAGATACGCGCCGTAGGCGAGACCGCGCTTGGTGCGCACCTCGTCCATCAGCGTCGACGTCATGCCGTGGCCGCCGAACGCCGCGAACGCCACCTCGAGCGGCACCAGGTCCGGATCGCTCGCGGGCGGCCCGGCGTGGCCGAACATGATCTGCGCCTGCTGCCGGTCGGGCTTGTCGACCAGCTGGATGCGCCAGCCGCTGGCCGGGACCGGCACGCGCAGCGCCGGCTGCTTCTCGTTCGGCCCCTCGCGCAGCCCGTTGAACGCGCGCGCGAGCTGCGCCGCCAGCGCCGCCGGCTCGACGTCGCCCGACGGCCGCGAAGATCAGGTTGCGGCCCACGAACTGCTTGCGGAAGTGCGCCGCGACCTCGTCGGCGGTCATGTTGTCGAGGTCGGCGCGCGATCCGTCGGGCGAGTGGCCGTAGGGGTGGTCGCCGTACAGGTTCTTCGCGAAGAAGCGCGTGCACAGCGTCTGGTCGTCGTTGCGGGACTCGTCGATCTGCGCCTCGATCTCGCGCCGCGTGCGCTCCATCTCGGCGGCGGCGAGCTGCGGCCGCACGATCGATGTCGCCCAGGATGGCCAGGAACGGGCTCCAGATTGCGCGCCAGCACCTGCCCGACGAAGCGCACCGAGTCGGGGTCGGTCTCGACGTCGAGCGTGGCGCCCAGCGCGTCGAGCGCCTCGTCGATCTGCGCGCGCGTGCGGCCGCCCGCGCCCCGGCGCGCCAGCTCCGGCGCCAGGTTGGTGAGCCCGTCGCGGTGGTGCGGGTCGGTCGACGAGCCGCCGCGCGCGGCGACCACGACGTACACCAGCGGGATGGCGTGGTTGGTCTCGACGATCATCAGCGAGCCGGCCGGCCCGGGTTGGCGCACGCACCGGCGGTCGGTTCGCCGCGTCTCCGGCGCGTGACCGGGTCATCGCGCCGGGCGCCAGCAGCATGAGAAACGAGGATAGGGTCGACAAAGCCGATGGCTCTCACGACCGAGTCTTCGACACCGGCGCCTTCACCGGGCGTTGTCCGGAGCCGCCGGCGGGCGTCCCCGGCGGCGTGGCGACCACCACCGAGCGCGGCCCGACGAGATAGCGCGCGACGACGGCGCGCACGTCGGCCGGCGACACCCGCGCGTATTCGCCGCCGCGCTGGAACATGCGGCGGAAGTCGCCGCAGGCGATCTCGAACTGGCCCAGCATCTCGGCGCGCCCGTGGCTCGAGGTGAGCTCGCGCCAGAACTCGGTCTCGAGGCGCACCTTGGCCTTGGCGAGCTCGGCGGCCGGGATCGGCGTCTTCGCCAGCGCGGCGATCTCGTCGACGATGATGGCCTCGGCCTCGGCGGCGGTGTGGCCTTTGGTCAGCTGCACCCAGATGCCGTACAGGCCGGGATCGCGCGTCGGCGCGACGTCGCCGCGCGCCGACGACGCCATCTCGCGCTCGATCACCAGCCGCCGGTAGATGCGCGACGACGGACCGCCGAGCAGGATCTCGTTGACCAGCTCGAACGCGACGCGATCGGCGTCGGCCAGGCCCGGCGCCGGGTAGCCGACGACCAGCCGATCGGCGGGCACCGGCCGCACCAGCGTCGCGCGCACGTCCTCGGCCGGCGCGTGCTCGGGCGCCGCCATCGCGCGCGGCGAGTCGGGCGCCGCCGGCAGCGCGCCGTAGCTGCGCGCCAGCACGTCCAGGGCCGCCGCCTCGTCGATGCGGCCCGCGACGACCACGATCGCGTTCGCCGGGTTGTAGAAGCGCCGGTAGAACGCGGTCGCCTTGGCCTCGGTCACCGCCTTGATGTCCTTCATCCAGCCCATCACCGGCCAGCGGTAGGGGTGCGTGCGAAACGACTGCTTGTACATGAGCTCGTCGAGGATGCCGTCGACGCTGTCCTCGACCGAGCCGAGCCGCTCCTCGACGACGACGTCGCGCTCGGTGTCGACCTGCCGCTTGTCGAGCGCCAGGTTGACCATGCGGTCGGCCTCCATGCCGCGCGACAGCGTGCCAGCTCGCCGGGCGGCACGTTGTCGATGTACGCGGTGAAGTCGTAGTAGGTCATGGCGTTGGCGCTGCCGCCCACCGCCTCGATCGCGCGGTCGAACGCACCGACGGGCTGCCCCTTGGTCTGCGTGAACATCAGGTGCTCGAAGAGGTGCGCCAGGCCGGTTTGCCCCGCCGCCTCGTCCTCGTCGCGCGAGCCGACGCGGAACCAGGTGGTGTACGCGACGCTGGTCGCGGTCGCGTCGGGCATCAGCACGGCGGTGAGGCCGTTGTCGAAGCGCCACTTGCTCGCCGACAGCGTGCCGAGCGGCGCGCGCGCCACCTGCGCGCGGGCGGCCGGCGGAGGGTGGCTGCGGATTCACGGGCGGTCTTCGTCGCCGCCGAGCTGTGAGTCGGTCTTGGCGCCCTTCACTGCCAAGGTCGAGCAACCGGTCCAGCAGCCGACGAACAGAGCCGCAACGGTGGCAGCGAACCGGAGCCGCGACAGCTTGAATTCACGCGCGTCCATCATGACATCAAAACCGGACTCAAAACCTCACGTTCATCGCCAGGCTGAAGTCCTGCTCGGTGCGGCCGTAGGTTCCGTCGGCGGTCGGGCGGGCCAGCCCCTGCTGTCGCTCCATGCAGCTTGGCTCGTTGAGGTCGTTGCGGTGGTCGGCGCAGGTCTTGGCGGCGCCCGGCTTGAAGCTGGACGGGTGCGCGGTCACGTCGGGCATGTAAGTGAAACCGTAGCCGCCGATCAATGACAACCCGCGCGTCACGCGCAGCTCGGCCATCACCATCGGCTGGATCTTGAAGCCGTCGACGGCGGCCGGGTTGACGTCGGACGGCGAGACCGCGCTGGTCTCGAAGCGCATCGCCGCGCCGAGTCGCAGGCGCTCGCGGATCCAGTACGCGATGCGCACGCGCGTGTCCCAGACGTCCTTGAGCCCGCGGTGAAACACGATGTGCTCAGGCAGCCCCGCCGCTTGTAACGCCGGGCTGGTCAGCCGGATGTCGATGCGATCCTGCAGGTGGAACCAGATCCAGCGCGTCATCGCAGTGATCTCCAGCCCGGGGCGCGGGTGCCAGGCCAGGCCGGCGATCCAGACGTCGGGCAAGCTGGTAGACGATGTCACCGAACACGCAGCGGTTGGCCTGACCGCTGGCGCAGGTCACCGGGGCGCCGCCCGGCCGGGTCACCTGGGTCTTGTCGGCGGCGACCTCGATGCCGCCGACGTCGGTGCCGAGCGGGCGGCTCGAGTAGGCGAGGCCGAACTCGAAGGTCTTGCGCCGCCAGTAGATGCCGCCGCCCAGCGTGACCGAGAAGCGCGCGTCGCTGATCGACTGCCCCGAGTCCAGGTCGTAGCGCGCGTCGTTCGACGGGGTCTCGCCCTTGCCCAGCATCGTCGGCTCGGCGAAGCTGAGTCGGCCCGTCGAGAAGAGAAATCCGGGCGCGACCCCGATGCGAAAATCGCTGCCGAACCGGATCGACAGCGCCGGGACCAGCGCCAGGTTGCGCAGGTCGGCGTCGATCCGGTGGTACCGCGTCGGCTCGGTGCCGGCGACGTTCATCGAGAAGTGGTTCTGCTCGACGTAGGGCTCGTAGGTCGCGAAGCCCAGCGTGAAACGGTCGCCACCGACGTCGGTGCTGACGGCCAGGAACGCTCCCGGACCGGGCGGCCACTGGAGCGGCTGGGTGACGTCGTGAGCCGTCGCCGTCGGCAGCGGTGCCAGCCCCGGCTGCGGCTGGCCGCTGGCATCGACGCCGGTGCGCCGGACCGTGGTCGTGGACACGCGCGTGGTGCCGGCGACCATGATCTGCACGCCCCGCACGAGCCCGAGCGCGGCGGGATTCCAGTAAACCGAGCCGAGGTTCGCCGCCGTCGGCCCGTTGAACCCGAGGCCGCCCACGAACGGGTCGTCGAGGGGCGCGGACTGGCTGGCCCGCGCGGCCAGGCCCAGCGCAGCCAGCGCCACCAGGGTCGCTCGCCGGACGATCCGCACGTTCATGAGCCACGCGACGTTAACCGAACGATTCCGGACCGGCAACGTCCGTGGCGACCCTTGATTGCACGATCCGCGCAATGCCTTGACGCTGCGATCGCTCGCGTGGCTAACATCCGCCCGGTATGGAGAGATCCGTGCCGCACGTTCATTCTCCGTCGGTGAGAACCGTCGTGTGGCCTGGCATCGACTCCGGGAACCCCCAGAGGGTTCCCAGCCCCTCCGGGTTGCTCGTGGCGATCGCGCTCGGAGTGGCGGTGACGGCCGGGGCGTGCGCGAAACCCAGCTCCGACAACATCCAGCTCTGGAAAACCACGCAAAAAGGGCCCGAGCGCCTGCACGACGCGCTGGCCGATTCGGCGGTCGCTCCCCGGCTACGCGCCGAGGCGGCGGCGGCCCTGGTCGACATCGGTCGCGCCGACGACGCCGAGGCGCTCATGGCTCGGATTCCCGCCGGTGAGCGGGCGGAGATTCTGAAGACGTTGATCCCGATCGACGAGGTCGCGATGAAGGATCCGTCGCCCGACAAGTCGCTGTCGGCGCGCGACGCGCTCTTCGCCGTGCGCGGCTACGCCACGCCCGAGGACCAGAAGCAGATCGACAGCGCGCTCTTGCCGGCGATCGCCAACGACCTGCGCACGGGGCACCTGCGCAACGGCCGGCAATCGATCGAGAAGGTGCTGACCGCGATCGGGCTCGACAGCGGCGCCATGCTGGCGGACGTTCTCGGAGATCCGGTGCCGTCGTATCCGCTGGCAGCCGATCTGCTGGGCAAGGTGGGCGACGAGGCGGCGCGCAACAAGGGCGCGGCCGCGCTCATCGCCCGCGCGCAGAAGGAAAAGGCGAAGGACAAGGACATCTCGCCCTCGATGTGGAAGGCGATCGGCGCCGTCGGCGGGCCGGCGGCGACCAAGTTCCTCGAGGACAAGGCGCTGGGCTCGAACCGCGACGACGCGGCGAACGCGGTGCGCGCGCTCGGCCAGCGCCGCGACCCGCAGACGCTGCCGTTCGCGCTCAAGGTGGCCGGCGACCCCAAGGCCGACAAGCTGGTGCGCGACGAGATGTTCGGCGTCATCGAGGGCATCGGCGGGCTGGAGGCGCGCAAGGGGCTGCTGGCGATCATCTCGTCGGACCGCGAGGAGCTGGTGCGCTACCGGGCGTTCGAGGTCGTGCTCTCGACGTCGAAGGCCGAGGGGATCGTGCCGGCGCTCGACGCGTTCCCGGCCGGCGCGGCCTACAAGAAGGTCGACGTCGACGATCTGCTGGTGCGCCTGATCGAGAAGCTGGGCGCGGCGGCGCGGCCGGCGCTGCTGCAGGCGCTGGATTCGCATGCGCCGCTCACGCGCATGACGGCGGTGATGGCGCTGGAGCAGGTCGGTGGACGAGCGCGACGCGCCGGCGCTCGACGAAGATCGCCGGCGACAGCACGTCGCTCAAGGGCTTCCCGACCGGCGAAACCATCGGCAAAGAGGCTTCGCGCGTGGCCGAAGCGCTGAAGAAGAAGACGTGAAGGGCCAGGCCTGAGCCATGGCGATGTACGCGAACGGAAAACGCAGCTTGCGCCAGTTCCAGTGCAGCGACGTCCTGTGGGCGACGTTCCAGCGCATGGCCGAGGAGCAGGACCGCGACGTCGGTGAGCTGCATCAGCGACGCGATGACCGCGTACGCGCAGCTCAGCGGCTACCAGACCGACGTCAACGAGATCGATCCGACCGCGAGCGAATCGACGCCACCGCCGCCGCCCGCGCCACCGATGCGCCCGCGCCTGACGCCGTCGACGCCGCTGCCGCCGTCGGCGACGCGGCTCGGGCGCTCGGGCGGCACGCCTGGGCCGGGCGTCAACTTCGTGCCTCCGTCGTCGCCGCCGCCCCCGCCGCGCGCGGCGGCGGTCCCCGATGCGAGCACACCCGGCCCGCCGCCGCTCTACCTGGTGTTCGACAACCAGAAGTACCGCATCGACAAGGACCAGTTCATCATCGGCCGGGGTGCGAAGTCGTCGGACCTGCCGATCAAGGACGGCAACATCTCGCGCAAGCACGCCGCCGTGATCCGGCGCAACGGGACCTATTTCATCAAGGATCTCGGATCGACGAACGGTATCGACTTCAAGGGCATGCGCATCGACAACAAGCGCATCGACGAGGGCGACACCTTTCATCTGTGCGACTACGAGCTGAAATTCACCTATAAGCGGTAAGACGTGCAGGTAGTACCAGGGCCGGTGAGCGCGGGGCTCAGCCTCGACGACGCGATCGATCACGTGCCAGGAGTCGGACCGCGGACCGCGGAGCGGCTGCGGGCGCGCGGGCTGGCGAGCATCGAGAATCTGCTGTTTCACTTGCCGCGCGCCTACGACGACCTGCGCCGGGTGACGCCGATCGCGGCGCTGGCGGCGCTGCCCGCGGGAACGACGGTGCTGGTGCGCGGCACGGTGGCGCGCGTGCGAATCTTTCCCCACCGCCTGCTCGACGTCTTCGTCGAAGAGGACGGAATGCGCGTGCGGGCGCGCTGGTTTCGACCACCGCGCGGGATGCAAAAGAGCTTCAGCAAAGGCGCGCCGGTCGCGCTGGCCGGACCGCTCCGGCGCATCGACGACGATGCCGGTGGCGCGGATCCGGCCTTCGAGCTGCTCCAGCCGTCGGTGCACCGGCCGGCAGCCGCGGGGCCGGGCGCGGACCCGGTCGACGCCGGCGCCGGCATCCGGGCGCGCTACCCGATGGTCACCGGCGTGAGCGCGCGCGTCCTGGAGAAGCTCATCGCCGCCGCCGTCGATCGCTACGGCGAGCTCGTGCCCGAAGCGCTCGAGGCCGAGCTGCGCGCGCGGCTCGGGTTCCCGGCGATCGGCGAGGCGCTCCGGGTCCTGCACGCGCGGCCGGGCTCCTGGTCGGACGATTCGCCGCCCGACGAGCTCGACCGGCGACGCGCGGCGGCGCGCCGCCGGCTGGCCTTCGAGGATCTGCTGGTGGTGCAGCTGGGGCTCGGCGCCGGTCGCCGGCAGGCACGCGCGCGCGCGGCGCGACCGTGCGTGCTCGAAGGGAATGCGCTGGAGCGTATGGTACGCGCGGCGCTGCCGTTCGAGCTGACGGCGGCCCAGGCGCAGGCCATCGCCGAGATCGCGCGCGATCTGGCGGCGCCGCACCCGATGCAGCGGTTGCTGGTCGGCGACGTCGGCAGCGGCAAGACCGCGGTGGCGTTCGCGGCGGCGGCGATCGCGGCCGCTGCCGGAGGGCAGGCCATGCTGATGGCGCCGACCGAGGTGCTGGTGGAGCAGCATCTGCGCACGCTCGGCGGTCTGGCGGCGCGGCTGCCGGATCGGGCGCTGCGCGTGGCGCGGTTCACCGCCTCGATGTCGCGCGCGGAACGGGCGGAGACCCTGGCGCGCTGTCGCGCCGGCGAGATCGGGCTGCTGATCGGTACGCAGGCGCTGCTCGAGTCGCCGCCCGAGTTCGCCGACCTGCGCCTGGCGATCATCGACGAGCAGCACCGCTTCGGCGTCGCCCAGCGCGCGCGGCTGCGCCGCACCGGCGGTGGCGACGGGGGTGATGATCGAGCGCTGCCGCACCTCCTGGTGATGTCGGCCACGCCGATCCCGCGCACGCTGGCGCTCACGCTCTACGGCGATCTCGACGCGAGCTTCCTGCGCGAGCTGCCGCCGGGCCGCCAGCCGGTCGAGACCGAGATCTTCTCGGGCGCCGAGCGGCAGGCCGCCGCGCACGCACGGCTGGAAGCGGCGGCGCGCGCCGGGCGGCAGGCGTACGTGGTCTGTCCCGTGCGCGCGAGCGCCGAGCGCGAGGGCGCCGTCACCGCGGTGGCGCGCGCGGCCGAGCTGCGCCGCGCGCTGCGGCCTGCCGGCGTGCGGGTCGGGCTGCTGCATGGCGCGCTCGACGCCGGCGAAAAAGAGTCACGCCTGCGCGCGTTCGCCGCTGGCGAGATCGACGTGCTGGTGGCGACCACCGTGGTCGAGCTCGGCATCGACGTGCCCAACGCGACGGTGATGCTGGTCGAGGAGGCGGATCGCTTCGGCCTGGCGCAGCTTCATCAGCTGCGCGGGCGAGTGGGGCGGGGCGCCTTCGCGGGCGCATGCCTGCTGTGCACGGCGGCTGTGCTGCCGGCCGACGGTGAAGCGGCCCGGCGGCTGCAGCAGCTGGTCGCCACGCACGACGGTTTTCGCATCGCCGAGGCCGATCTGGCGCAGCGCGGGCACGGCGATCTCTTCGGCGCGCGCCAGGCGGGCACGCCGCGCTGGCGGCTGGCCGAGCTCGGTGAGTACGTCGATCTCCTGGAGCTGGCGCGCGCAGAGCGCGATCGCATCGAGACCGGCGATCCGGCGCTGGCGCGCGCCGAGCATCGCGGACTGCGCGGCGCCGTCTTCGCCCGCTGGGCGGCGGGGGCGGTCTACGGCGCGGAGACCGGGTAGGCTGTCATGGACCCGGAAGCACCCCTCAACAACGCCGTGCCGTCGGGCGGCGGTCGCGCGCCGGCCGCCGATGTGAGCGCGCCGCGCTGGATCTGGCCACTGGCCGGGCTCGCGGGTGGGGCCCTCGCGGGGTTCGGCGACGCGCTGACCGCGGTGATCCGCGGCGTGGGCGGCCTCGGCGCGCAGAAAGCGGTGTGGCTCGTACTGCTCGGCGCGAGCCTGCTCGGCGCGGTCGGGCTGCTCGCCGGCGCGGCGATACAGGTTTTCCAGCGCGTCGTCGCGCGCGCGCCGGGCCGTGACCGGCGTCGCCAGGCGGTCCAGATCGCCGCGGCGCTGGCCTCGCTGCCGCTCTGGATCTACGACGGTGTCGCGATGTTCCGCGGGCATCGCGCGGCGCAGATGCCGGGGCGTCACTTCATCTCGCTCCTCTTCGCGGCGATCGGCGCGACGCTGGTCTACCGGGCGGCGGGACGGTTCGCGGACCTGCTGGCGCGTCTGCCCCAGGCCACGCCGTCGCAGCGGCGGCGCATCCGCACGACGGCGTTCGCGCTGGCCGCGCTGGCGATCGCGCTGCAGATCGCGAACCGCGACGTGCTGCCGCGGCTCTACGTCTGGTTCCACACGTCGCTGTCGATCTGGACCACGGCGCTCGCGGTGCTGGCGGCTCGACTCCTGCTGGGTCTGCGCTCCGGCGCCGCCGCGCGCGCAGCCGCTGGTTCGCCGGTTGGTCGTGCTGACCGTGCTGGTGCTCGCCGCCGGTGGGGGAGGCGTCTGGCAGCTGCGGCGCAGCCAGATCCTGCGGTTCGCGTCGTACGAGCGCACGGCGATCGTCGGCCTGGTGCTGCGCGCCGTGCCGCTGTCGCTGCGCGCCGCAGACCGTCGCCGCCAGCGAGCGCGAAGCGGCCGAGGCGGCGCTGCCGCCGCTGCCCGAAGGCCCGCGCCGCCCCGACGCCGACGTCGTGGTGATCACCATCGACGCGCTGCGCGCCGATCACGTCGGCGCCTACGGCTACAAGCGGCCGACGACGCCCAACATCGACGCGCTCGCGCGCCGCGGCGCGCGCTTCGAGCGCGCCTACGCGCAGGCGCCGCACACCTCGTTCTCGGTGGCGTCGATGCTGACCGGCAAGTACTTCCCGACGCTGGCGCGGCTCGCGCCCGGCGAGGCGCACGACCCGATCGCGACCATGCTGCGCGCACGACGGCTGGCGGACGGCGGCGTTCTTTCCGCCCGCGGTGTTCTTCGTCGACGCGCAGAAGCTGAAGGCCTACGCCGACACCTACTTCAACTTCGAGTACGTGAAGTTCGAGTACCTGGACGCCGAGCGGCGGGTCGACCAGATCGAGTCCTACTTCGACACGGTCAAGCCGCCCAAGGCGTTCGTCTGGGTGCACTTCTTCGAGCCGCACGAGCCCTACGAAGCGCACGCCGACTTCCCGTTCGGCGCGACCGACATCGATCGCTACGACAGCGAGATCGCCTACGTCGACCGCGCGATCGGCCGGCTCGTCGCCTACCTGCGCCGCGTGCGCCCGCGCGCGATCGTCATCCTGGCCGCCGATCACGGCGAGGAGTTCGACGAGCACGGCGGGCGCTACCACGGCTCGACGCTGTACGACGAGCAGCTGCACATCCCGATGATCGTGGTCGTACCCGGCGTGTCGCCGCGCGTGGTGCCGAGCCCGGTCGAGCTCATCGACGTGACGCCGACGGTGCTGAACCTGCTCGACATCCCGGTGCCGGCGCGGATGCGCGGCACCGACCTTGGCCCGTGGCTGGCGACGCCACCCGCCGATCCCGACCGCCTGCCGCCGGCGTTCGCCGAGGTCGAGGACAAGCGCATGATCGTGTGGCGCAAGGAAAAGCTGATCTGCGACCTCAACTGGGGCTTCTGCGCCTACTACGACCTGGCGACGGATCCCGGCGAGAAGCACAACCTGGCCGACGAGCGGCCCGAGCGCGCGGCGGTGCTGCGCCGCATGCTCGACGACTGGCTCGACGGCCACGTGCGCTTCGAGCCATTGCTTGCGCGCGGCGAGTCGAACCCCGAGGGCGGCCCGGTTCCGCGCGCGATCGAGCGCGGGCGGCTCGGCGACCTGCTCGCGGCGCCCGATCTGGGCGCGCTGCTCGTCTCGCGCGAGTCGCTGGCGATCCGCCGCGAGGCGGGCGAGCTGCTGCTGGCGCTGCCGCCGCGGCCGGAGACGGCGACGTATTTCGCGCGAGCGATGCACGACGACGACGCGGATCGTCGCCGACTGCGCGGCCATCGGCGCGGTCCGTCTGGGCGACGTGGCCGCGCGCGATCGCGTGCACGCGCGTGGTCGACGAACGCGGTCGGCGGCGCGCCCGCTGCGCATCCGCGCGGCGCTGGCGCTGGCCAAGATCGGCGACGCCAGCGGCGTGCCCGCGCTGGACGAGGCGCTCGACCACTGCGACGACGTGCTCCTGTGCCGGCTCATCATCATCACGCTCGGCCAGCTGCGCGATCGGCGTGCGGTGCCGGCGCTGCTGGCGCACCTGGTCGAGGTGCAGAACCGCCGCGAGATGGTCGACGCCCTGGGCGCGATCGGTGATCCGGCGGCGTGCGACGCGCTGGTCGAGCGCCTGCGCGGCGACAGCTACGTGCCGGTGCGCGTGCAGGCGGCCCGGGCGCTGGCCAGGCTCGGAGATCCGTCGGTGATCCCGGCGCTGGAGCGCGTCGTGAAGCAGGAGACCGAGACCACGGTCATCGCCGCGGCGAGGGATGCGCTGGCGACGCTGAGATCCCGCGCATCGCCCACGCGGTAGCTCGGTTGGAGCCGAACCTCCTCACCCCGACCCTTGTATCTCCCGGGGTGTGGCTCTCCTCCACGACCCGGACGCTGCTCCTGGACGGGCGCGACGATCGTGGAGGAGAGGGTATGGGTGAGGAGGGTCGGGAGTGACGACGTCCGGCCTAGATCGCGGTCGTCGACGCGCGCAGCCACTCGAGATACGCCGCGCTGCCTTCCTCGACCGTGAACGCGAGGATCTCCGGCACCTCGTAGGGGTGCAGCTCGCGGACGCGCGCCTCGAGCCGCGCGAAGAGCTCTTGCCGCGTCTTGGCGACGCACAGCACCTCGGGCTCGTCGTGGATACGGCCTTCGTAGACGTAGATCGACCGCACCTCCTTGACGATGTTGACGCAGGCGCACAGGCCTTCGCTCGACCAGGGTGCGCGCCATCTCCGCGGCGCGCTCGACGTCGGGGGCGGTGATGTGGACCTCGATTGCCTCGGCCATCTCGGTCGAGCTTAGCCGAAGCAGCGACCCGTCGTCGGTCTTGACGACGCCGTGCCGGTGTTGGAGAGTGCCCGCGCCTTGTTGATCGTGCAGAAATACGGCGGCACGTCCGTCGGCACCGTCGAGCGCATCCGCAACGTCGCCAAGCGCTGCCTCGCGACGCAGCGCAAGGGGCACGACGTCGTCGTCATCGTCTCGGCGATGTCGGGCGAGACCAACCGGCTGCTCGGGCTGGCCAAGCAGATCACCAGCCTGCCCGACGAGCGCGAGCTCGACGTGATCGCGTCGACCGGCGAGCAGGTGACGGTCGGCCTGGTCGCGCTGGCGATCCACGCCGAGGGCGGCCAGGCGGTCTCGTTGCTCGGCCACCAGGTGCGCATCCTCACCGACAGCGCGTTCGCGCGCGCGCGCATCCAGGACATCGACGCCAGCGTCGATCAACGACGCGCTCAAGGCGGGCAAGATCGCGGTCATCGCCGGCTTCCAGGGCGTCGACGAGGACGGCAACATCACCACGCTCGGCCGCGGCGGCTCCGACACGTCGGCGGTCGCGGTCGCGGCGGCGCTCAAGGCCGACGCCTGCGAGATCTACACCGACGTCGACGGCGTCTACACCGCCGATCCCAACGTCGTGCGCACGCGCGCGCAAGATCGACCGCATCAGCTACGAGGAGATGCTCGAGCTCGCGTCGCTCGGCGCCAAGGTGCTGCAGATTCGCTCGGTCGAGTTCGGCATGAAGTACGGCGTGCCGATCCACGTCCGCTCGAGCTTCAACGACAACGAAGGGACCTGGGTCGTGCCCGAGGAGAAAGCCATGGAAGCAGTCGTCGTCTCCGGTGTGACCGCCACGCGCGACGAGGCGAAGATCACGCTTGCTCAGCATCGCCGACAAGCCGGGCATCCAGGCGCAGGTGTTCGAGCCGCTCGCCGACGCCGGCATCGTCGTCGACGTGATCGTGCAGGCGCACGTCCAGAACGGCCGCACCAACCTCACGTTCACGCTGCCGTCCGGCGACGTGCCGCGCGCGCGCGAGGTGCTGGCGAAGCACTGCGCCGACATCTGCCCGCCCGAGCAGATCAAGACCGAGGAGAACCTGTCCAAGGTCTCGGTCGTCGGCGTCGGCATGCGCTCGCACGCGGGCGTCGCGCTGAAGATGTTCGAGATCCTCGCGCAGGAGAACATCCACATCCACCTGATCTCGACCAGCGAGATCAAGATCTCCTGCGTCATCGACGCGAAGTACGCCGAGCTCGCCGTGCGCGCGCTGCACGACGGCTTCGAGCTCGGCGGCAAGGGCGCCTAGCCGAAGGTCCTCGGGCCTCGGACGTCCGAGGAACGAGGCCTCTACTTCTTCGCGGTCTGCGTCGCCGGCGGCGGCGTGACCGACGGCGGTGCGGTCGCGGCCGGAGGCTGCGTCGCGCCCGCGGCCGGCGGAGTCGCCGCAGGGGCCGCGCCGCCGCCGAGCGGGCTCGCCGGCGCCACCGCCGGTGTCACCCTCGGGCGCGCGGTCCCAGCGATCGAGCGCGGCCGGTGCCCGTGGTGTCGTAGCCGATGCGATCGAGCTTGCCGCCCTCGTAGTACTGCCACTCGTCGACCTTGCCGTTGTAGTCGGTGTCGCGCTCGATGCGCACGATCTTGTCGTCCTCGTAGTACGTCCAGACGTCGGGCTTCTTGTCGAGGTTGGTGTCCTCTTCCTTCCGGACACGCTTGCCGTTGACGTAGTAGATCGTGACGTCGAACTGGCCGTCGAAGTCCAGGTCCGCTTCCTCGAGCGTCATCTGGTTGCCCGGTCTCGTCGTAGTACTGGACGACGTCGATCTTGCCGTCGTGATTCAGGTCGACCTGCTTGCACGACAGCACCGAGACCGACTGGCCGCCCTGCTGGACGCTCGAGAAGAACTTCCAGACGTCGGGCTTCTTGTCGAGGTTGGTGTCGGCAGTGACGATCTGCTTGCCCTTGTCGCTGCACTTGGAGCGGTCGACCGTGGGCGGCGCCGGAACGTTGGACGCGTTGCTCGCCGGCGCCATCGACGCCTCGTCGCGACGCTGCGGTGAATCAGCGCAAGCCGCGAGCCCAATACCAGCCAGCAGACCGACGAGCGCCAGCGCGCGGCGCATCCGGCTTCGACCGTGAGAGTCATGGCCCCATAAGCTAGGGTGAAAGGCTCTGCGCATCAAGTATTGGTTTTAGGGTCGATTCTTCGGACCCCGCCACCGGATCAGTGGTGTGGCCGCATGGGGTGTGGGCGCATGTCGTCGCGGTGCGGACCAAAGCGCATTGACGGTTCACATATCGTCATGCAATGTCACTTCGAATGGGCAGGAAGAAGATCTCCACGACCATCTACATCACGCCCGAGCAGAGCGAGCGTCTGAAGCAGCTTCACGAGAAGACCAAGGTCCCGGTCGCCGAGTACATCCGTCAGGGGATCGACATGGTGCTCGAAAAGCAGGGGCACCAGCTCCCCGGACAGCTCACGCTGGACGTCCGACCCAAGTAAGCGGATAACGCGCGGACAACTTTCGCCGTCTCATCTCAAAAAGGGTCGCCCACCTCTTCCAGCACCATGTCGACGCCCACGCAGCTGATTCGCAACTTCTCGATCATCGCCCACATCGATCACGGCAAGTCGACGCTCGCCGATCGCCTGCTCGACGCCACGGACGCGCTGACCGACCGCGAGCGCAAGGCGCAGTTCATGGACAGCATGGAGCTGGAGCGCGAGCGCGGCATCACGATCAAGGCGGCCACGGTGCGGCTCGACCTACGCGGCGGCGGACGGGCAGACCTACGAGCTGAACCTCATCGACACGCCCGGACACGTCGACTTCCACTACGAGGTCTCGCGCTCGCTCGCGGCGTGCGAGGGCGCCGTGCTGGTCGTCGACGCCTCCCAGGGCGTCGAGGCGCAGACGCTGGCCAACGTCTACCTGGCGGTGAACCACAACCTGACGATCCTGCCGGTGATCAACAAGATCGATCTGCCGGCCGCCGACCCGGAGAACGTGCGCCGCCAGATCGAGGAGGTCGTCGGCATCGACGCCTCCGAGGCGATCCTGGCGTCGGCGAAGGAAGGCAAGGGGATCCACGAGATCCTCGAGGCGATCGTCGCCAAGGTGCCGCCGCCCGTCGGCGATGCCGACGAAGCCGCTGCGCGTGCTGCTGCTCGACAGCTGGTACGACAGCTACCGCGGCGTGGTCATCCTGGTGCGCGTCGTCGACGGCATGCTGCGCCCGAAGCAGAAGGTGCTGTTCATGGCGGCCGCGCGCGAATACGAGATCCAGAACCTGGGCGTCTTCGCGCCGTTCGCGCGCGAGATCGGCGAGCTCGGCCCCGGCGAGGTCGGCTTCTTCACCGCGGCGATCCGCGAGGTCGCCGACGCGCGCGTCGGTGACACGATCACCGAGTTGAACCGCCCGTGCGAGGCGGCGCTGCCCGGCTTCCAGCCAGCGAAGCCGATGGTGTTCGCCGGCATCTTCCCCACCGACTCGGCGAACTACGAGGATCTGCGCGACGCGCTCGATCGCGCTGCGCCTCAACGACGCCTCGTTCTCGCGCGAGCCCGAGAGCTCGGCGGCGCTGGGCTTCGGCTTTCGCTGCGGCTTCCTGGGCCTGCTGCACATGGAGATCGTGCAGGAGCGGCTCGAGCGCGAGTACAACCTCGACCTCATCACCACCGCGCCCACGGTCCGCTTCCGCGTCGTGCGCCGCGACGGCAGCGTGTTCGAGCTCGACAACCCGGCCAAGTTCCCGGCCGACGGCGAGGTCGAGACGATCGAGGAGCCGCTCGATCGCCGCCACCATCCACACGCCCGCCCGAGTTCGTGGGCGCGTTGCTCAAGCTGTGCGAGGAGAAGCGCGGCACGCAGACCGGCCTCACCTACGCCGGCGAAAAGCGGGTCATCATCCGCTACGACCTGCCGCTGACCGAGGTGGTCTTCGGCTTCTACGACCGCATGAAGTCGTGCTCGCGCGGCTACGCCTCGCTCGACTACGAGCCCAAGGGCTACCGCGCCGCCGACCTCGTGCGCCTCGACCTGCTGGTCAACGGCGACCGCGTCGACTCGCTGTCGGCGATCGTCCACCGCGACAGCGCCTACAACAAAGGGCGCGACCTGTGCAGCAAGATGAAGGAGTTGATCCCCCAGCAGCAGTTCGAGGTCGCGATTCAGGCGGCGATCGGCTCGCGCGTGATCTCGCGCGTCACGGTCAAGGCCCTGCGCAAGAACGTCACCGCCAAATGCTACGGCGGCGACATCACGCGCAAGCGCAAGTTGTTGGAACGCCAGAAGGAAGGTAAGAAGAGGATGAAGCAGGTGGGCAACGTGGAGATCCCGCAAGAGGCGTTCCTCGCGATCCTCAAGGTCGACTGAGGCCGACAGGTCGCAAAGTTTCAAGGTTGCAACGGCACAAGGCTGCAAGGGCAATAGGCTGCAAGGGCAATAGATGGCTAGCTTTCTAGAGGCGTGGCGCGAACGGAGCGCCTGGAAGAGGACCCGGCTCGAGGGGCGTCACCTGGTCAAGGAGGCGCGCCGGATCCTGAAGCGCCGCGGCCGCTCGCTGGCACCCGAGGTCGCGGAGCCGATCAACACCGCGATCGCCGACGTCGAGGAGGCGCTGCGCGGCACCGACGCCGAGCAGGCGCGCAAGGCGATCTCGACGCTCGACGAGCGCATGGATCAGAACCTCGCGGCGTCGCGCAAGTCGACGCTGCGCGAGTACTCCGAGTCGATCGGCGTCGCGATCGCGATCGCGCTCGTGCTGCGCGCGTTCGTCGTCGAGGCGTTCCAGATCCCGTCGGGTTCGATGATCCCGACGCTGGAGGTCGGCGACCACATCTTCGTCTCGAAGTTCGCCTACGGTCTCGGCATCCCGTTCACCAACATCAAGATCCTCGAGCTCCGGCAGCCAGAGCGCGGCGACGTCATCGTGTTCAAGTACCCGATCGACCCCGGCACCGACTACATCAAGCGCGTCGTCGGCCTGCCCGGCGACGTCGTCGAGGTGCGGCAGCACGAGGTGTTCATCAACGGTCATCCCATGCCGCGCGAGCGCGTGCCCGCGCCCTGTCACTACTCGGAGTCGTACCACCCGGGCGGCGCCGACGAGCACGACTGCGAGGAGTGGGAGGAGACCCTGGGCGCCAAGCAGCACATGACGATCCAGGAGCCCGGGCGCGGCCACGACTTCAGCCGCACCGTGGTGCCGCCCGGCAACGTGTTCGTCATGGGCGACAACCGCGACAACTCCTCCGACTCGCGCGTGTGGGGCACGGTCCAGCACGATCTGATCAAGGGCAAGGCGCTGATCGTCTGGTGGTCGCGCGCCCCGACCGAGGGCTGGAACCTGGTCACCTGGTTCAAGTCGATCCGCTGGAACCGGTTCTTCAAGCTCGTTCAGTAGAGCCGCGCTCGCGCTAACATGCGCGCCGCTGTGGCGTTCCGGCGGTTGCAGGCGATCGAGCACGGGCTGGCGGGGGCCTACGCGGAGCTCCGCGCGGTGAGGAACCGCCGCGCGCTCGAGCGCAGCGCGCTCTGGCAACGGATCCGCGGCGAGGTCGAGCGGGTCACGTCGGCGGTGGAGCAGGGGGATGCCGAGCCGGCGCCGCGCAGCGGCCCGCACGTTCGCGCCGCGGCCTGGAACGTTCAGCGCGGGCTCCGGTACGGCGCGATCCTGAGCGCGCTGCGCGACGATCCCGTGCTGCGCGAGGCCGACCTGGTGCTGCTGTCGGAGATCGACTGCGGCCTCGGGCGCTCCGGCAACCGCAACGTCGCGCGCGAGCTGGCGGCGGCGCTGGGCAGGAGCTACGTCTTCGCGCCCTCGTACCTGACCCTGCAGGACGACTGGGGCGAGAACCGCGCCGGCGCCGCCAACACCACCGCGCTCGCCGGCACGGCGATCCTGTCGCGCCTGCCCATCCGGCGCGCCGAGAACGTCGACATGCCGGCCCTGCGCGACAAGTTCTCGTCCTCGGAGCGCCGCCTGGGCAGGAAGCGCGCGCTGCTGGTCGAGGTCGATGCGCCGGCCGGTCCGTTGCTGGTCGGCGCCTGCCACCTGGATTCGAACGCGTCGCCGCGCCAGCGCGCGCTGCAACTGCGGGCGCTGCTCGATCGCATGCCGGGCAGCGCGCCGGCGATCGTCGGCGGGGACTTCAATTCGTCGACGCACGATCTCTCGTCGCCGTTCGCCACGCTGCGCGACTTCCTGCGCAAGCTGTTCACCGCCGGCGTCCGCCGCTCCGTGGCCGGGTACATGTCCCCGGCCGCCTTCGGCGAACGCCCGGTCTTCGACCTGCTCGCCGCGCGCGGATTCATCGTCGACGGCTTCAACGATGCCGCGCAGCCGACCTATCGCTACGACTTCAACGATCCCTACGCGCTGCAAAAGGTCAGACGCGTGGGCGGCCCGCCGATGGTGGCGCTGATCCGCTGGATGTCACGGCACTGGAACCATTGCCTGCCTGCGCGCCTCGACTGGCTCGCGGGCCGCGGCGCGCGCGCCATCTCCGCGACGGTCGTCGAGCCGCGCGACGGCGAAGGGCGCGCCGTGTCGGATCACGCCGCCGTCGTCTGCGACCTGACGCTGTCGTCGCCCGGACCTGGGGCCAAGTGATCGGTCCATGCCAGGGATGGCAACACGAAAACCTCGAAAAATTCCCAGCTAGTTGACGACGAGACGCTAGTCCCAGCATCTCGGTCCAATCAAGCGACCTCCTCCCGATGACGACATCCCGTTCTAACTGTCGCGCTGATCATCCTGGCGCCGCGCGCGATGACGTCTCACTTTCATCCCGACGGCGAGGGACAGGTGCGTAACAGGCGATCCCGCCGGAAGAGGACCGACGGCGGCAGATCCGAGACCGGTTGCTGGACGTCGTTCGGGATCTCGTCGAGCAGCGCCTCAGCATCCAGTCCGCTCAGAGATCCAGCCTGCCGGTCGTCGTTTAGCGGGTCCCTACTTGGTGTGTCGCCCGGCGCCGCCCGCGATCGGCCGCGCCTTCGCCAGAGCCAGACATAGCACCCTCAGCTGCGCCACCAGCTTCAAGCGGTTCGTGATCGCGCGCGCCGACATGTCCACCGTCATTCGCCGCCTCCACGTAAGCGCTCGATATCGTCCTGGTCCAGACCGCTGCCACGCAGCGACTTCAAGGTGATGAGACCCTCACGGGACACGACGGAGATCTTACCGAAGTCCCATTCCATGTCCTGTCGCCCCTCCCACACGAGCCGGACTGCGTCGGTAACCAGCAGCAGGTCGAGCGACAGGATCTGACCGGAATCGTCGACCTTCGACACGCGGCGAATCTCCACCTCACCACCGCGGAAATGCATGGGGAGGGCGTGAATCGTGAAGCCAAGAAGCTCCGCAGCCCTTTCGACTCGAGCCTGGTCCTCGACGCGAATCAGGATATCAATGTCGACGGTCGCGCGTGGGTACCCGTGGACGGCCATGGCCAGCCCGCCGCAAAGGGCATAGGGGATCGCCGCCTCATCTAGGCCCGCGATCACGCGCTTGAGCTCCTCCAGAAGATCGAGCATCCGTCATGATGATTCTGCACTCACGCCACAAGCGCAAGCCGCGGCGCCGCTCAGCGGTGCAGGAAGTAGAACAGCACGCCCACCAGCACCACCGCGGCCGCGCCCGCGATCCCCATCAAGCGGTAGTTCGTGAACGAGAGCGGGAACGATGACCTCTTGCCGCGGTCATGGCGCGCCTCATCGATACCGACGCGCAGCGCCGCGGTGTCGGCGAAGCGGTTGTCGCGCGACTTGGCGACCATCTTCAGCAGCACCTCGTCGACGGCGGGCGGGATCTTCAGATCCGGCCGCAGCTTCGACGGCGCCGGCGGCGTGTCCTTCATGTGGAAGTTGATGATCTCGATCGGCGTCTTGGCGTTCTTGAACGGCAGCTCGCCGGTCAGCATCTCGTACGCCATCATGCCGAGCGCGTAGATGTCGGAGCGCCCGTCGAGCTTGATGCCGCGCAGCTGCTCCGGCGACATGAACTCCAGCGTGCCCAGCGTCTGGCCCACGGCGGTCAGCGCCTGCACCTCGCGGTCGCCCGAGATCATCTTCGCGATGCCGAAGTCGAGCACCTTGACGTAGTCGTGCCCGGCGCGCGTCTCGACGATGACGTTCTCCGGCTTCATGTCGCGGTGGACGATGCCGTTCTGGTGCGCCTCGCCCAGCGACTCCGACACCTGGTCCAGGATGTCGAGCACGCGCTCGAACGGGAACGGCCCCTCGGTCTTCTGCAGCTGGTGCAAGCTGCGCCCGCGCAGCAGCTCCATGGCCAGGAACAGGATCCCGTCCTCGGTCTCGTCGAAGTCGTAGGTCGTGACCGTGTGCGGATCGCGCAGCTTGCTGCACGCCTCGGCCTCGCGGCGGAAGCGCGCGACGATCGTGGGGTCGCCCGAGTTGTGCGGGTGCAGGATCTTGAGCGCGACCTCGCGCCCGGTGGCGATCTGCTTGCCGCGGAAGACGGCGCCGAAGCCGCCCTCGCCGATCTTGTCCTCGACGACGTAGCGGTTGTTGAGCGTGCGGCCCGACGAAGTTCTCCGCGGGACGCGCGGCGGGCCGCACCAGGCTCGCGGCCGCGGGCGGCGGGGCCAGCCCGGCGACCGGGTTCGCGCTCGGCGGCGCAGCGACCGTGGGCGCGGCGTTGATCGACGGCGGAGCCAGCGCGGGGGCGAACGCCGCCAGCGGCCCGCCGGACAGCGGGCCGCTGCTCAGCATGGTCGCCGCGAGCGGCTCGACCGCGCGCTTCGAGACCGGGCCGCTGCTCTTGACCGGCACCGCGGGCACGGCCGCGGGAGCCGCAGCGGCGGGCGCGGACGCGGGCGGCGAGTCGATGCGCTGGCCGCAGGCGCCACAGAAGCGCGCGCCGTCCTCCATCGGGGTGCCGCAGTGTGGACAGTGCTGCATCCGCCCGTCCCCGGCTAGGGGCCTCCGTGACGTTCGCTGCTCTGCGCCGGCTGATCCCGCTCGCACTTCGCGACGAAGATCCCGCCCGCGGCCGCGGCCACCAGCGCCAGGAAGAAGAACGCCAGCACCGAGCGCGCCGTGTGGATCGCCGACCCCGGCGATGACGCGCGCCCCGAGCTACGCCCGTTCCGCGCCGAGCGCTCGACGACGCCTTCGGTCACCGCCTCGTCGGAGAGCAGCTCCTGGGGGATGCGCTCGTTCACGGTCGACGTGCTCGCCACCGTATGATCGAACGACGACGGATCCGCCGACGACGGCGGGTCGCCCGGCCCGGGGCCCGGGTCGTAGCCCAGGAAGCCGATCACCTCGTCCTCGCCCGGCGGCGGCAGCGCCGGCCCGCCGAAGCGCGCGAGCACCACGGTGATGTTGTCGGGCCCGTCGCGATCCAGCGCCTTCTGGATCAGCCCGTCGGCCGCCTTCTGCAGATCGGGCTCGCGTTGCAAGAGCTCGAGCATCTCGTCGTCGCCCACCGGGCCGTGCAGCCCGTCGGAGCACAGCACGATGACGTCGCCCTGACGCAGGTCGACCTGCGACAGCACGACCTCGACGCGCTCCTGTACGCCTAGCGCCTGCAGGATGATGTTGGCGTGCTCGAACGCCTTGGCTTCCTCGGCGGTCATCGCGCCCGCTTCGATGAGCTGCCACGCGAGCGACTGATCCTTGGTCACCTGCGCGAGCCGCCCGTTGCGCAGCACGTAACAGCGGGAATCGCCGATCTGGCCGACGATCAGCGTCTGATCGACCAGCGCCGCCGCGGTGCACGTCGTGCCCATCCCGCGCTCGCTCTGGTTGTCGCGCGATTGCACGTAGATGCGCTCGTTGGCCACCTCGATTGCGCGCCGCACCGAACGCGCGAAGCCATCGCGCTCTTGCGGCTCGCCCACGGCCAGCGCGTCGACGATCGATTCCACTGCCATGCGTGACGCGACCTCACCAGCAGCGGCGCCGCCCATTCCGTCGCAGACCAGGAACAGAACTCCGCGATCTCCGAGCGCGAGCTTCAGCGGCTCCTTGATCTCGTTCGTACGAATCGACGCCGTGACGTCGGCTACCAGGAAATTGTCTTCGTTGTGCTCGCGAATCAGACCGACGTCGGTCTTACCAAAGACCTCGATGGAGATGTCGGGGGTGCTAGGCATCGGGGGGGTAGGTCGCGGCTCAGAGTACCTTCCCTATAGTTCGCCTCATCCTAGCTCGAACCGCAAGAGCTCATCACCGAGGCGAATCAGATCACCCGAGCTGAGCGGCTGCGGACCGCGCAGGCGGATGAAGCTGCCGTTCGAGCTCCCGAGATCCTCGAGCCGCCCGCGTCCAGCGCGCAGGGATAGCTGTGCGTGTCGTCGTGACATGAACTCATCTTCGGAAAACACGATGTCACCTTGTTCCCGGCCGAGAACGACCTCGGTTCGGCTGAGATGGTGCATGTCTCGCGTGACTCCCCCCGGCGTGATCTGCCGCAGCCGCGCCCAGGCGGTGCGGGTCGGGGTACCGAAAAGGGCGACACCGTGCTCGATCGCCGCATGAACGCCGCGCTCGGCTTCGGCGACGATCTCGTAGCGCAGCACCTGCTTGCCGATCAGGAAATAGTCGCCGTCGTTGAGATCGACCGGACCGCGCAGGCGCAGATAGACGCCGTTGCGCAGCTCGAGGGGGCTCAGCACCCAGCCGTTGGGGCTGACCACGATGCGCGCGTGCCGCGGCGCCAGGTGGGGATCGTCGAACAGCAGGTCGCCGTCGGTCCGCCCGATGTCGATCTGGTGTCCGATCAGTGAGTAGGCCATGCCGTCGGAGCCATCGCGATGGACGACGACCAGGCGGAAGCCCCGCTCGTAGCCCGCGCCGGGCCGGGAGGAGACCGGACCCGAGGCGCCGACCGCGACCTCGCGCACCGGCTCAGGCAACGGCTCGGCGACCAGGCGGGTCCCACAAAACTGGCAAAACACGACGTCGTCGGAATTGCCGTTTCCGCAGCGAACGCACTTAATCATGAGAACGGGTTTGCAAGCGGCGACATCCTTTGATAACAGGCGGGCCGTACATTGCACTCCCCGAACCGGCACTCCCCGGATTCCACTCCCCAGCGCGCTGCCTCACCCATCTGACGTGCCCCGATCAATAACAACTTCCGACGGACCGGTCAATTCGTCCACCGTCGTCGATAGCCCCTATGGGCGCACCCCGCGTCTGGGTTGGCGCGGGCGCGTGCTGCGTGGCCTGCTGGCGGCCGCTGGCCTCTGCGCCCTGGGCGGCGCCGCCTGCGGTCCCATGGTGGAAAAGGCGCCGTTCCCGGTGCGTCCCGACTCCGTGCGCGCCGCCGATCTGCTCGGCCCCTACGACGGCATGGTCGTCGACGCCGACTCGGACCGCCCGATCCAGGGGGCGCTGGTCGCGGCGTCGTGGGCATTCGAGCGCGGAGTCGGGTTCCAGGCGCCGCTGGCGACCCGCGAGGTGGTGACCGAGACCGGCCCCGACGGCCGCTACGAGATCCCGCGCATCGACACGCTGCCGAGCGGGCTGTCGACGCGCGTGCGCCGCTTCACCGTGATCGTCTATCACCGCGGTCACGTCGGCTGGCGCAGCGACTGGCGCTTTCCCAGCCGCACGCCTCGCCGCGACTTCAGCCAGCGCGGCAACCGCGTGCGGCTCGAGAAATGGCTGCCGACGTACGCGCACGCCGAGCACCTGGTGTTCCTGGGCGGCGGCACGCGCATCCGCACGGCGGCGGCGTGGGAGGCGCAGCCCGCCGCGATGGAGCTCGAGGGCGAGCGCACCGGCGAGGCCGCCGCGCGCGCCGGCGCGATCAGCGTCGCGCCGGCCGGGGAGGGCAGCGCCAAGCGCGGAGGGGCGGCGCTCGACGTCTCGCACCTGCTGACCGACGACGAGATCCGCGGCGTCACCGGCTACGTCGGCAAGTTCGAGGACGGCAAGCTCACCGATCTGCCGACGACGGAGTTCTACGACAGCCGGCACTTCAAGGCGATCGGCAAGCCGGAGAGCTTCGACGTCGGCCTGCGCGTCTGGCGCCTGGGCAGCGCCGCCGCCGAGGTCCAGTACAGCAAGCTGCTCGCCGAGCTGCCGGGGGCGAAGGGCGTCGACGAGATCGGCGACGCCTCGCTGCGCGCGCACTCGGGCGCGGTGAGCGGGCTCGCCTTCCTGGTGCGCGAGCGCGGCGCGGTCGTGTCGCTGACCTGCGGCAGCGGCCAGTGCACCGAGCCCGGCATGCTGCTGCGCCTGGCGAAGCTGGTCGAGTCGCGCCTGCCCGACCTGCAGCAGGCCGAGGAGCCGAGCAAGATCGGCCCGGCGCTGCCCAAGCCGGAAAACCCCAATCCGGAGGCCCAATGACCGCGCGCGCACGACTCCTGACGCTGGCGCTGGCGGGCCTGGTGGCGGCGCTGCCGGGTCGCGCCTCGGCCTACGATCCCGCGACCACGCACGCGGGCCTCACCCAGCGGGCGGCGCTGGCGTCGACGCTGCACGCGACGCTGGCCAAGCGATTCGGACGCCCGCTCGGGCTCTTCGAGCCGCTCACGTTCGCGGCTGCGTCGCTGCCCGACGACGACCGCCGCTTTCTCCAGGCGCGCCTCGAGATGCTCGACCCGGCCGGCGGCTACCGCCCGGGTGACGACGGCGTCGCGACGTCGCTGGCCTGGCTGGTCGCCGGCAGCGTGATCGCCTGGACGCCCGCCGAGCGCGGGCAGAACAGCTTCTACGATCCGAGCCGCGGCACCGGCCTGCGCCAGGGCGGCGGCGCCGGCGAGCTCGGACAGTCGCTGCGCCTGATGCTCGACGGCGGCAGCCTGCGCGGGTGGGCGACCGGCACCGACTTCAACCTCGACGGGCCGCCGTCGACGGCGTGGGTGCAGTCGGCGCGCAACGACGTCGGGCTCACGACGCTCTACGACGAGCTCGAGCTCAGCGTGGCCGGGGCCGACCGCGGTGCGCGCAACACCGCGCTCGCGCGCGCCCTCATGGCGATGGGCGGGGTGCTCGCGGTGCTGCAGGACGCCGGCGAGCCGGCGCGCGTGCGCAACGACTTCCGCGGCGCCTTCCTGCGCGACAACCTGCCGGGCTCGCCCGGGCCGTTCAACCGCGGGTCGGCGTTCGAGCGCTTCGTCGCCGACAGCTACGGCATCGCCGGCGTGCCGTCGGCCGGCAAGCCGATCGATCGGCCGACCGTGCTGGCGTACTTCACGGCCGCCGATTCGCAGGGGCTGGCCGATCGCACGCAGCGGCGCTTCTATTCCCCGGGCACGCTGCCCGAGGACGGCGTCGTCGATCGCGACACGACACCGCAGGAGGTGCTGCTGGCGGCCGCGCGACTCGCTGGTCTACGGGCTGCCCGGGCTGCCGCGCCTCGAGCTGCGCCCGATGGGACGCAGGCAATACGTGTACGCCCTTGGCGACGAGCGGCAAGGCGAGGTTGGTGCTGACGTCGCAGGCGCCGCGCGCTCCCAAGCAGGGTACGCCGGCGGCGCCGCGCGCGCGCCGGCTCCTGGCGTACGAGCGCGTGCCGGGCCACGTGCGCTTCTTCATGGATCGCGCGGTCTACCAGGACACGGCGCGCACGCTGCTGCCCGAGGTCGGCGCCTACTGCGCCGGCCTCATCGACCACCTGCTGCGCGGCGAGGTGACGATCAAGGTCGAGGGCGGCAACGCTCAGATCACGATCGCCGGCGTGCGCGGCTCGATCCGCAGCGGCCAGCTGCGCGTCTTCGCCGACGACGCGGCGGGCGTGCGCAAGCCGATCGGCTCGTGGCCGGCCTCGACGGTGACCGGCGGCCAGATGATCAGCGTCGCCGTCCCCGCGGGGACGCGCCAGCTGGCGGCGGTGCTGCGCGGCGAGGACGACGCGGGCGTGCTGGTGGCGGCGGGCGAGCTGGCGGTTCCGGCGAACTGACCTCTTTCGAGCGCGCTTCGGCGCGGCGGGCAGGGGGGGCTTTGCCGCCCGGGCCTTTCGCGCTAACCGGTGATCCGGCGAGCGGCAGGCGCCGGCGCACCGGCGCCGAGGGCTCGATCGCCTCGACCAGCAGCGCCGCCTGGCTCGCCGCCTCCGGGTCCTGCTCGTCGACGGCGGTGGCGACGGCGCGCCGCAGATCCTCGACCAGCCCGGGCTGCCGCGCGAGCGCCGCCGCGCGCGCCTCGGCGGCCGCGGCTTCGTCTTGCGCCGCCACGGCGGCGTGAGCGGCCCAGGCCAGCATGCGCGCCCCCGATGGGCCGACGTCGGCCTCGCCGGCGCGGCGGAACGCCTCGGCGGCGCGCGTCGGGTCCCGCTCCAGGACCACTCGTCCGAGATCGAACCAGGGCCAGGGGTTGCGATCGTCGAGCGCGGCGGCGCACGCGAAGGCCTCCGCCGCCTCGTCCAGGCGATCGAGCCGCCGCAGGGCCACGCCGCGATCGCAGTGCGCCTCGGCCGAGCCGGCGTCGACGCGCACGGCGCGCTCCGCCTGGCGCAGAGCGATGCGCGGCTGGATCTCCTCGCCGTCGTCGTCGAACACCTCGGGAGCGAACTCGCCGTCGGCGCCGTAGAGGATCTGCTCGCGCGCGACCGTCGCGTCGAGCCAGCGCGTGAAATCGCTGCCCGCCAGCACGCGCTCCTCCGAGCCCGCGCGCACGCGAAACACCGCGCCGGCACCAGCGGCGAACACGAACCGATCGCCGGCCGCGCTCTCGGCGAACGCCAGCTCCGCCGGCGGACGGTCCGGATTGATGTCGAGCAGCCGCACCGGCGACGAGGCGCCGACGCCCGCGATCACCACGCTCTCGTGAAAGAGATCGGCGCCGTCGAACGAGCGCAGAAACGACGCGTAGGCGTCGGGCAGCGGCCGACCGAGCGCGCGCGCCGCGTCCTCGATCGCGCCGGCGCCTGCGGCCGGCCCGGGACGCAGCAAGCCGGCGGGGAGGCGGGCGACCGCCTCGCGAAACCGCTCGAAGAACACCGTGCCTACTACGCGTCGGCCCGGCGCACGAGATTCGACGGCAGGCTGCTGCCCCGCGCCGCCATCGCATCGGCGAGGCGCGCCGACACGCCGACGACGTCGAGCACGCCCGAGCCGCTGCGCGGTCCCCCGTCGCTGCGCCACAGCAACGCCGGTGCGAGCACGGCCTTGCCGTCGGTGCCGACGCGCACCTCGGCGATCTCGGCGATGCGCACGCCGCCGCCCGGCAGGGAGACCGCGAACACGATCAGATCCAGGCTGCTGCCCGCGAGCTGACCCAGGCCGGAACCGGCGCCCGTGCGCGCGGCCAGCGCCTCCGTGCGCGCGAGCGCCTCGGTGGCCGAACGCGCCGGCAGCCCGAAGATCAGGCCCTCTTGACCGCGCGCCGCCGCCAGCAGGATGTCGAGCACCTCGGGGCCGGCCGACTCCGCGATCAGCAGGTGATCGGCGCGGAACGCCGCCGCCACGCGGACCAGGCCGGACATGTCGGCGCTCGCCGCGAGCTCGGTCCACCCGGCGCGCGCGCGGCCCAGGCCCGCGCCCAGCGACACCACGCTGCGGTCGGCGGGGATCGCGGCCGCCAGCGCGCCCAGCACGACGCCGACAGCCGCGCTGTCGCCGGTGACGAGGACGTTGCGCACGCCCTTGACCGCACCTTCGAGCACCACTTGAACTTCGCTGGGCGTCACCCCGCTTGGGTTGAGATCGCCGATCGTGCGATCGGGCAGCACCGGCTTGCGGATCACCGCGCAGATGCCCGCGGGCGCCGCGGGCGGAAAGGCAGCCGCGATGCGCGTTCCGTCGACGAGCCGCACGTCGACCACCGGGTTGTCGGGCGCGGGCGGTGGGATCGCCGTCGTCGCCAGCCGCCAGACCACGTCGGCCACGGCGTTGAGATCGCCGAACGAGGCGCTGTACGTCTCGATCTTGCCGTGACGCTCGACCAGCGTCGGCTCTGGACCGCGAAGGAAGATCGCGGAGATCGACGTGTCGCTCAGCAGCTTGTCGAGCGACTCGGCGACGCGCGCGTCGGCGCTCGCGTCGGTGGCGGCGTTGGCGTTGCGGCCGCTGCGCTCGGGCGTCGAGGTCGGGCCGCTGTCGCCGGGCGCGCGGCCCGGCGGCGTCGCGGCCCGCGCCTCGAGGGCGGTGTGGCGCGCGGTCGCGCGCGGCGAGCGGCTGCCGGTGACCGGCGCGTCCTTGAACGCCTCACCCTCGTCGTCATCATCGGGGATCGAGGCGCGCGTCGGCCCGTGCTCGAACAGCGCCGGTCCGCCTTGCGCGCCAGTCTCCTCGCTGCCGGCATCGACCTCCGACGGAGCCGCGGCGTGCGACGAAGCCGCGGCACCGCCGTCGTCCAGATCCTCGAGCGCGTTGCCGAGCGGTGTGCGCCGCGGGGGCGGCGGAGGCGGAGGCATGCGGCCGGCGCGCGGCGGGCGCACCGCCAGGCCCAGGCTCTCGTCGTCCTCCTCGCTGCTGCTCTCGTCCGCGTCCGGCTCCTCTGCTTCGGCGTCGTCTGCCGCCAGGCTCGCGCCGCCACGTGCGGGCGGTGGGGGCGGCGGCACCGGAAGGCGGCGCGAAGCGCTCACCGCCTCGTTGTGGCCGTTGCCGACGGCGGCCGCGATCTCGCCCTCGAGGATGATCATGAAATCCCCGACGTAGATCTTGTCCGCGCCCGTGACGTGCACCGGGTCGGCGATCTTGCGGCCGTTGACGTAGGTGCCGTTGGTGCTCTTGAGGTCGCTGACCTCGAGCACGCCGTCGCGTCTCGCGATCCTCGAGTGGCGCTTCGATACGTTGCCCTTTGGCAGAACGATATCGTTCCCGGTGACGCGGCCAATCGAAATCTCGTCCTTGTCGAAGGAGAGCGACTTGGGCTCGCCGCCCTTTTCGGTGATGGTGAGCTTGATCATGAAGCCTCGGGTGCGTCTCCGGGATCCTGTCCCAGGGATTAGGTAGCGGTTGGGACGTTATTCTTCGCGTCTGCCAGGGTCAAGAACTGCCGCCCTGGCCGGCAGATAGACGATTGCGGCCACGGCGATCACGCGGGCCCTCCGTCGGCCGCGGGCGCAGCCGGTGCCGCGACCGGTGCCGCGACCGCCGAGGGCGAGGCCGTCGCGGCGGCCGACGCGTTCGGCGACCAGGCGGCGGCGATCGCGTCGGAGAAGATCGTGACCACGCCGAGCACCGCGAGCATCACCAAACCGGCGGCCACCAGCGCGCTGGTCCTGTCGGCGGTGGTACTCTGTTCCCCCTCGGGATGGTCGGCCATCCGCGGGACAGTATACCGGCAGTCCCACCGACAAGGAGACAATATGCGACTTTCGATAGGCGTGGCGGCGGCGGTGGCGGGCGCGCTGCTGGCGGCGGGCCTCCCGGCACAGGCCGCCGCGCCGAAGTACTTTTTCCAGCTGCGCGAGGTCAAGGGCGGTCCGGACATCGACCCGGCTCTCAAGGAATACGCCGGCGAGGCGTTGAAGGCCGACCTGGCTTCGCGTCCGGAGTGGGCATCCGATGTGAAGGCGACCAGCCCGGAGGCGCTGCTGGCCGAGCTCGACAAGCGCAAGCTGCGTGGCTTCAACGTGACGGTGCGCTTCGAAGAAGTGAAGAAGGAGGTCAAGCCGCCGAAGCCGGGTGCGCGCTCCAATCAGCTGGCGGTGAACGTGCGCCTGACGGTATTCGGAACGACGGTGACCGAAGAGAAGCTGGCGTTCAGCGGCGACGGCGAGTCGGGGGTCGAGGCCGAGGTGTCGGAGAAGCGCGTGGAAAAGGAGTCGATGTCGTTGACCAGGGACGCCGTCAAGGACGCGATCAAGCAGGCGGTCGACCAGGCGGTATTGAAGCTGTCCGTCGCGCAATCGGGGCCGCACGGAGCCAGAAAAAAGAAGAAGTAAAAGAAGAAATAGCCGATCCGGTGCAGTTCCAGGTTTGATAACTTAGTTGCGAGCGTTGCTCTTTTCCGATGCAGGCGGTTGAGGTCGTCCTTTTCATCGTCGTCGCCGCGCTCGCGCTGTCGCTGGTCGCCTATCTGGTGATCCCGCGAATCCGCCCGAGCGTGCGTCCGCCGGTGCCGCGGGTGCCGGAGCCCGCGCCACGCGCGGCCACGGCGGCCGAGATGATCTGTCCGACGTGCGGACGCGAATATCCCTCGGGGATGAAGTTCTGTCCCGGCGACGCGCGCCCGCTGGTCCCGAGCGCGAACGCGCAGGGCGCGGCCGGCGGCGGTCTCGCCTGTCCGGTGTGCAAGCGCTCCTTCGACGGCGGCAAGCGGTTCTGCCCGTACGACGCCGAGGAGCTGGCGCCGGTGACCGCGCCGATGGCGGCGCGCCGCGCGCAGCGAGCCGGGGGTCCGCCCGGCCTGGCGCACGTGCTGGGGAAGATCTGTCCTCACTGCTCGAAGCGCTACGAGAGCGAGGCGACTTTCTGCGGCCGCGACGGTTCCGAGCTGGTCCCGATCAACTAGTGTCCTGTCTCAGAAGTCCGCCGTAGCACCGAGGGCGTGAATGCGGCCCGATCGCGAGGCGCGAGGTTTGCGGGGGGTGAGGGCAGACCTTGCGAGAGGCGCCGATCGTCCCTCGCCCCCCTGACGAATCTCTCCGCGCTGCTAGAATCCCGCAGCCATGAAGGGGAGCCCGCTTCGTCTCGTCGTTCTGTTCACCACATCGCTCGTCTTGTTCGCCGCCGCCGCTTGCCGCCGCTCGGCGCCCGAGGCGCCCACGCCCGCGCGCACCGTGCCCGGCACCCTCGAGGTGCTGAAGGACGGCCGCTGGCTCTTCACCTACATGGAGCCGAACGGCGAGTTCGCCACCACCGACAAGCCCGAGGTGATTCCCGCGCCGGCGCGAGCGGTGGTGCGCGTGTTCGACCCATCGAATCCCGCGCAGAAAAACGGAGCCGCCGCCGAGATCTACGTCGCGGACGTCAACGCATTGTTGAAGTCGGGCAAGGTCCAGGCGAAACCGCTGTCGCGCGAGGCGTTCGAGACCGCTGCGATGGCGCAGCTACCGCCCGGCGAGACCTCGCCGCTGTCGGCGCGCCCGGCGCACGCCGCCGGCGAGCCGCCGCCCCCGCCGATGCCCTCGGGCGGCGACGCGGGCGCGCTCCCCGCCGGAACGCCGGTGGTGACGATCTACGGCACGTCGTGGTGTGGCGCGTGCCGCGCGGCGCGCCAGTACCTGACCGAGAGAAAGATCCCGTTCGCCGACAAGGACATCGAGCAGGATCCCGCGGCGGCGAGCGAGCTCCGCGAGAAGGCGAGCAAGATGGGCATCCCGACGGACCGCGTGCCGGTGATCGACGTGCGCGGGAGGTTGCTGCTGGGGTTCGACCGCGCGCGTATAGAAGCGCTCCTCGGCGAATCGACCTGAGCGCGGCCAGGGCCCGAGGCCCGAGGCCCCCCTCAGACTAAGGTGCTGCCTGCGCTGGAGCTGATAGCGATCCAGTACCACTGGCACCGTCGCCGCCGGCGCGCGAGGCGAGCAGCAGCGCGCGGAACGCTTCCGCCGACATCAGCTCGTCGGTTCTCGCGCGCACGCGGCCGTCGGGCGCGACCAGGCGGATCGCCGGCAGTGTATCGGCGCCGTATTTCTTCTTGATGAGGCCCAGCGCCGGGTCGTCGTCCTCGCGCGTGAGGTCGACCTTGAGCAGGGTGAACGCCTGCATCTCGGCCGCGACCTCGGGGTCGGAGAAGACCTTGAGCTCGAACTCCTTGCAGGGCAGGCACCAGCTGGCCATGAAATCGACCAGCAGCGGCCGGTTGGCGGCACGCGCCTCGGCCAGCGCTTCGGCCTCGCCGTGCAGCCAGCGCAGCTCGACCGGGCCCTTGGGCGTGAGCACGTAGTTGGTCACCGCGAACAGCCCGGCCGTCGCCAGCGCCACGCCGGCGCCCTTGCGCATGCGCCGCGCGAGCTCGTCGTGGAAGGTCAAGTGCACGGCGCCGAGCGCCAGCCCGAGCAGCACCATCGCCAGCGCGCCATAGAGAAAAAGCGGCGTCCGGCCGGTGATCGTCGCCAGCGGCGGTACGACGTTCTTGAGGTAGTAGAGCGCGGCCGTGAACAGCGCGATGCCGAACACGCTCTTCACCGACTCCATCCAGGGACCCGAGCGCGGCAGCGACATCGAGAACCCGGCCAGCGCAAAGAACGGCAGGCCGATGCCGACGGCGTACGTCGCGAGCAACGCGAACCCGTAGACCGCGTCGCGCGTGGTCGCCACGTAGGCGAGGATCCCGGCCAGCGGCGGCCCGGTGCAGGGCGCCGCGATGATACCGCCGACCAGGCCCATCAGGAACGCGCCGCCGAAGCCCTTGCCGCCGACGCGCGCCAGTCGATTCTGCAGGCCGCTCGGCAGCGCCAGCTCGAACGCGCCGAACATCGACAGGCCCATGAGCACGAAGAAGACGGCGAGCGGCACGATGACCCACGGGTTGGCGAGAAAGGTCCCGAACGCCTTGCCCAGCAGCGCGAACACCGTCCCCAGCGCCCCGAACATGAAGGCGATGCCGGCGACGTAGAACGTGGCCAGCGCCAGCGCGCGTCCGCGGCTGACGCCGGTCTTCGCGCCGAAGATGCTGATGGTGATGGGAATCATCGGGTAGACGCACGGCGTGAGCGCCGTGAGCAGCCCGGCGGTGAGCGCGAAAAGGACCGTGGGGGGAGCCGCCATCGCAGGAGTATAGCCGGCGCCGGCGGCCCCCGTAGCGGCCGACGTGCCCGACGACGCGGTGGACGACACCGCCCCGCATTGGCTAACGTGGGCCTTCATGTCTTCTGATCCCCAACGTCCGGCTGAGCCGGCGCCTGCTGCCGCCGGGCCCATGGGCGGGCTGCCTGAGCTGCGCGTCGAGATCGATCGCCTGGACGATCAGATCCTGGCGCTGCTCGATCGGCGCGCCGAGGTCGTGAAAGAGGTCGGTGAGCTCAAGCGCCGCCGCCGCGAGACCTTCCACGTGCCGGGGCGCGAGCGCGCTGTGCTCGAGCGGCTCACGGCCGCCGCCAACGGCGCGTTCCCGCGCGAGGCGGTGCGGCCGGTGTTCCGCGAGATCATGTCGGCCTGCCTCTCGCTCGAGAGCCCGCTCGTGGTGGCGTACCCCGGCCCCGAGGCGACCTTCAGCCACCTGGCGGGACAGACGCGCTTCGGACTGTCGGCGCGCTTCGTCGCCGGCGGCGACGCTGGGCGAGGTGTTTCGCGAGATCGGCCGCGGCGCCGACTACGGCGTCGTGCCGGTCGAAGAGGCGTCGGAGGGGCTGGTCACGCACGCGCTCGACTACTTCATCGACAGCGATCTCTTGATCGTCGGCGAGATCGTCATCGAGATCGCGCACGCGCTGCTCACGCGCACGGGGCAGACCGCGGGCGTCGAGCGCGTCTACGCGCACCCGGCGGCGGCGGCCCGCTGCGCGGCCGGCCTGGTCGAGGCGATCCCTGGCGTCGCGGTCATGCCGGCGACGTCGGCCGCCGCCGCGGCGGCGTCGGCGCGTGACGACGCGCGCTCGGCGGCGCTGGCGCCGGCGCTGGCCGCCGAGCTTTTCGATCTCGCGGTCGCCAAGGCGCGCCTCGACGACGGTCCGACCGACGTCGCGCGCTTCCTGGTGCTGGGCAAGGAGCCGCCGCCCGCGACCGGCGCCGACGCCACCAGCGTGCTCTTTGGCCTCGACGATCGTCCGGGGCGCCTGGCCACGGTGCTGGATCGGCTGGCGGCGGCCGGCGTGAACCTGCGGCGCATCGCCTCGCGGCCGACGGATCGGCGAGGGCTCCGCGATCTCTTCTTCGTCGATCTCGACGGGCACCGCAGCGACCCAGCCTGTCGCGCCGTGCTCGAGACGCTGGCGGCCGAGGTGCCGCTGCTCAAGATCCTGGGATCCTACCCGCGCGACGTCGCCGGCGGGACGCGCGCGTGAGCGGGGATGGGCCGCCGCTCGGCTCGCTCGCGGTGATCGGCGTCGGCCAGATCGGCGGCTCGGTCGCGCTGGCGGCGCGCGCGGCGGGTGTCGTCAGCGACGTCGTCGGCTGGAGCCGCAGCGCCGAGACGTTGCGCCGCGCCGGAGAGGCCGGCATCGTCGACCGCGCCGCGCCATCGGCACGCGAGGCGGCGCGCGGCGCGGCGGTGGTCGTGCTGGCGACGCCGGTGCTGACGCTGGGCGCGCTCGCCGAAGAGATCGCGCCCGCGCTGCGCGACGACGCGCTGGTGATCGACGTCGGCAGCGTCAAGCGCGCCGCCGTGGCCGCCGTCGAGAGTCACGTCGCGCGCTTCGTCGGCTGCCACCCGCTGGCCGGCACCGAGCGCTCGGGGCCCGACGCCGCGACCGCCGCGCTGTTCGCGGGGCGCCTGTGCATCGTCTGCCCGACCGAGCGGACGCCGCCGGAGCTGGTCGCGCTCGCCGAGCGATTCTGGACGGCGCTCGGCGCGCGGCCACTGCGCATGGATGCGGCCCTGCACGACCGCGTGCTCGGCGCCGCGAGCCACCTGCCGCACGTCGCCGCCTATGCGCTGGCCGCCGCCGTGGGCGCGATCGATGCCGAGGGCGGCGAGGCGGCGGCGGCGCTGCGTGCGCTCGGCACGACCAGCCTGCGTGACACCACGCGCATCGCCGCGTCGAGCCCCGTCATGTGGCGCGACATCTTGCTCGACAACCGCGCCGAGATGCTGCCGCTCATCGACCGCCTCGCCGCCGCGATCGGCGAGCTGCGCGCCGCGATCGCCGCCGGTGACGGCGCGCGCGTGGAGGCGTTTCTGGAGGCGGCGCGGCAGGCGCGCGGGCGGGTCCTGCCCGGATAAAAATCCGGCGATCCGATAAGATGAAGTCGGATTGGACCACGCCGAGGAGAGCGGATGAGAGCGAGATCATGCGTCGGCGTCATCGTCGTCGGGGGGTTCGTGGCCGCGAGCCCCGCCTGCACGAAGTATCACGTCGTCGAGTCGTCTGACGGAGGTGACGCGCGGCCGATGGTCGAGGCGGGTGCCGACACGCCCGACACTCGCGGCACGGGCGGCGCAACGGGAGTCGGAGGCAACGGCGGCGGCGGCGCGGGTGGCGTCGCGGCCGGTGGCTCGACCGGGAGCGGGGGCATGGTCGGCGCCGGGGGAACCGGCGCCGGCGGTCAGATCATCAACACCCAGTCCGACGGCAAGAACTGCGGCACCGTCGGGCACGACTGTCTCGGCGGCCCCTGCCAGGCCGGGCAGTGCCAGCCGGTGTTGATCGCACAATACCTGCGGGATCCGATGTCGATGGCCATCGGGCCGGACGTCGTGTGCGAGACGTCCAACGGCGGTCTCATCGGCTGCGCGCACAAGGATGGCTCGGATCTCCAACCCTTCGCGTACCCCGCCGAGACGGCGATGGCCTTCCTCGGCGCACGCGCGGCGATCGACGGAAATCGCCTGGTATTTTCTCAGCTCATCCCGGCGGGCGGCTTTCAACTCGCCATCTGCGACATCGGGAACTGCGAGGCGAGCTCCCAGCCGTTCGGCTCGCCGTACACGCAATACGCGACCGTCGATCCCGTGGGTCACAAGGCCTACTGGATCGACGGGACCGCGATCTTCGGGGCGTCCACGTCGGGCACGCCGCAGCCGGCCCAGCTGCCCTTCAGCGCGAACGGGGCGGTGCTGGGAGCGCCGATCCTGTATAGCCACAGCAGCCTCCTCTTCACGTCTGCCACCACGAACGGCAACGTGATCTATCGCATTCCGATCAGCGCCAACGGAACCTCGACCAGCGCCGTCCTGGTCGGCTCGGGGCAGGCGATCGCCACGAACGACCAGGCGGTCTTCTGGGATGACACCGACGGCATCCGGTCGATTCCGCTACCGAACGGGATCGGCGGCGGCTCCAATCTGGTGCTGCCGGGTGTGACCAACGCCCGCGTGGCGGTGGACTCGACCAGCCTCTACTGGACGGCCAGCCCGGGTGTGGCGACGTGCACGATCGCCGCCTGCGCGTCGACCGAGCGGCAGCTTCCACCGGGACCGTCCACCTCGATGGACGCTGCGTTCTCGACTCGCGATGTCGTCGTCGATGACACGGCGATCTTCTGGATCGTGAGTACGATCGCCCAGCCGCAGGCGGGACAGACCATCACCTCGGCGAAGATCTTCAAACTCGCCAAGTGACGCGGCCGCGCGCCGTATATGATGGCGCGATTCGCGGAGAGCATAAATGAAAGCAAATTGTTCGACTGATTTCCTCGTTCGCATGTTCGCGCTCACGGTCTGTTTGCCTCTCGGCAGCTTCTCGCTCGGCTGCGTCTCTGCCGGTCACTCGGGCAGTGGCGGCGCGGGCGGCGGTGACACGGCAGGAGCGAGTGGCGCCGGAGGTGTCGCAACCGGGTCAGGCGGTCAAGCGTCGGGTGGCTCCACGGGCAGCGGCGGCGTGACCGGCGGCGGTGGCTCGTCGGGGAACGGCGCCGGCGGCGCGACGGCAGGCGCCGGCGGAAGCGGCGGGTTTGCGCTCAACTGTCCCGCGGGCGCCTTCTTCTGTTCGGGCTTCGAAGATGCGGCGCTGCCGGCCACTGCGATGTACCTGTCCTCGAACGACAACAACGATCCCACGAAGGGGCTGGTCTTCGACAAGACCAACCCGCACTCCGGGATGCAGTCGCTCAAGTTTCTTCCGCTGACAGCCTACGCTCAGCGCGAGGTCTCTGTGCCGGCTGCGCAGACGTTCTGGTTCCGAGCCTACCTGCGCACGGATGTCGACATCGGCGGCGCCGCCGGAAGCATGCACAACGTCTTCTTCGAGGCGATGTGGACCAGCGGGCAGCAGGACAAGGGCGTGGAGATCACCGAGGAGGATTGCGAGCTCGGCGCCAACATCAACGACTCGCGCTACGGCTCGAACGGCACGACCAACCAGCCCGGCTGTCCCACGATGCCCCCCCTCGGAACGACCCTCACGGCCGGCACCTGGCACTGCATCGAAGGCTCCTTCGACGGCACGCAGGGCAACTTCCAGATCTTCGCCGACGGCACCCAGGTCCTCACACAGACCGGGATCGCGGCCGCCAAGCAGACCTTTTCGGCGCTGCGGTTCGGCTATCGCGAGTACCACCCGCACGATCGCACGGTGTGGTACGACGATCTCGTCGTGGCCCCGCAGCGCGTGGGCTGTCCCTGAGGCCGGCCGGTCTTCTCTCCCGGTCGGCGGTCGGCGCGCTCGTGCTGCTGGCGGGCTGCGCCGGCCCCGACTTCAGCGCGCCCGCGCCGGTCACGCCGGCCGCCACGTCCGGGCCGCGCAGCGCGCCCGACGACAGCGACCTCTCGGGCGTCGTCCCCGACGGCGCCGAGACGGTGATCGAGCTCGACGTCGCGCAGCTGCGCACGTCGGCGTGGTCACAGCGGTTGGTCGCGGGCACCGACGCCGAGCGCGCCGCCAAGACCGAAGCGCAGGGGTTCGACGAGATCACCGACGTGGACCGCGCGATCTTCGCCGTCAACGAGGCGGCCGGCAACACGACGACGCTGACCATCGCGCGCGGGCGCTTCGACGAGGCACGCCTCGTCCGCGCGCTCGGCGGCTGGGCGCCGGCGAGCTGGCGCGGCAGCCGCATGTGGCAGCAGGGCAACCAGGCGGTCGCGCTGCTCACCGCGCGCACGTTGATCCGCGGCGAGCCGGCGGCGGTGCGCACCGCCATCGACTGCGCCTGGGGCCTGGCGCCCGACGTGCGGCGCAGCGCCGTCGGCGAGCTGCGCCGCGAGCTGCTGTCCGGCAACGATCACGCGCCCGCGGTGGTGGCGGCGGCGCTGGTGACCCAGGCGATGCGCAAGCGCGTCGCGAGCGAGGTCGAGCTGCCCGTGGGCCTCGAACGCGCCGGCGCGCGCCTGGACCTGGGCGGGCCGCTGCAGCTGGAGCTGTTCGGGCTGCTGGCGACACCCGGCGAGGCCGCCGCCATGGCGCACAACCTGGAGGTCACGGTGCGCGATCTGCGTGCGCGCCGCGCGCTGGCGGTGTTCGGCCTCTCGGCGTTCCTGCGCGACGTGACGGTGGTGCCGCAGGGGCGCAGCCTGCGCGCGCGGCTCACGCTGCCCGAGAACGAACGCGAGGACCTGGCGACCAAGCTCGCCTTCGTGCTCGAGGCCATCCGCGCGCGCCCCCAGGCCGCGAGTCAGTGAGCTCGCGCCGCCCCGGCGGCACGGGCCGCGGGAGAGCGGGGATGTGATAAGCAAGGACGCGATGTCGTCATCATCGTCTTCTTCGTCGTCGCCTCCGCCCGCAGGCGGCGACCTGCTGCGCGCGCGCCGTTCGGGCCCGCTGCGCGGCCGCTGCACCGTCCCCGGCGACAAGTCGATCTCTCACCGCGCGCTGCTCTTCGGCGCGCTCTCCGACGGGCCGGTGGCGATCGCCGGCCTCGGGCGCGGCGGCGACAACCTGTCGACGGCGCGCGCGCTGGCCGCGCTGGGCGTGACCATCGACGTCGACGCGGCCGGCGCGGCGGCGCGCGTGGTCGGCGTCGGCTTCCGCGGCCTGCGCGCGGCGGCGCACGCGCTCGACTGCGGCAACTCGGGCACCACCATTCGCCTGCTCACCGGCCTGCTCGCCGGACAGCCGTTCGAGACCACGCTCGAGGGCGATGCCTCGCTGACGCGGCGGCCGATGCGCCGGCTCGCCGCCCCGCTGCGCGAGATGGGCGCGAGCGTGGAGGGCCGCGGCGAGGCCGCCAAGCCCAGCGACATCTTCCCGCCGCTGCGCGTGAAGGGCGGCGCGCTTCACGGCATCACCTACACGCTACCGGTCGCCAGCGCCCAGCTCAAGAGCGCGCTGATCCTGGCGGGGCTGCAGGCGACCGGGCGCTCGCAGATCACCGAGCCGGGCCTTTCGCGCGATCACACCGAGCGCATGCTGGCCTTCCTCGGCGCGCCGATCACCGCCGACGCCAGCACGCGCGCCGTCACCGTGGATCCGGCGGGGTGGGGCGGAAAGCTGCGCGCCGCGCCGATCACCGTGCCCGGCGACCTGTCGTCGGCGGCGTTCCTCATGGTCGCGGCGCTGGTGGTGCCCGGGAGTGAAGTCACGATCGACGGCATCGGGCTCAACCCCACGCGCACCGGGATCCTGGACGCGCTGGCGCTGATGGGCGCCGACCTCGAGGTCACCGAGACCGGCAACGCCATGGGCGAGCCCGTGGGGCGCGTGCGCGCGCGCGCCTCGCGGCTGCGCGGCATCGAGATCGGCGGCGCGCTCGCGCTGCGTTCGATCGACGAGATCCCCGCGCTGACCGTCGCGGCCGCGATGGCGAGCGGGCGCACCGTCTTCTCTGACCTCCATGAACTTCGGGTCAAGGAGTCCGACCGGATCGCGGCGCTGGCTCGCGAGCTGGGCCGCGCCGGCGTCACCGTCGAGGAGCGCACCGACGGCCTGGTGGTCGAGGGGCTCGGCGGCAAGCCGGCGCGCGGCGGAACCGTTCGTCCCGAGCACGACCATCGCATCGCCATGGCCGGGGCGGTGCTGGGTCTGGCCGCCGAGGCCGGCGAGGAGACGGTCGTGCCCGCCGACGACATCGCGACCTCTTTCCCGACCTTCGCCGAGACGTTGCGCACGCTCGGCGCCGAGCTGCTTTGACGCTCGGCACGCGCACGAGCCGGACGGCGCCTCCGTCTCGTTAACGAAGCGACGGCGAATCTAGTATTCTGCACGCGTGGCGCTGTCTGAAGAAGCTCAGCGAAAGCTGCGCGCTTCGCTGGAGATGCTGGGCATCTTCGTCGTCTACGTCGCCACGGCCCGGCTCGGCTTGACGTTCGACGCGCTGGCCGGCGTGGCGACCACGGTGTGGCCGCCGACCGGCGTGGCGATCGCGGCGCTCTGTCTCGGCGGCCGGAGTCGCTGGCCCGCGGTGTTCCTCGCGGCGTTCGTGGTCAACGCCGCCACCGGAATCCCGCACTGGACCAGCGCGCTCATCGCCGCGGGCAACACCGCCGAGGCGCTGGTGGCGCGCGAGATCCTGATGCGCCTGCGCTTGCGCAGCGACATGGAGCGCGTGCACGACGTGTTCGCGCTGTCGGCGGCGGCGCTGGCGGCGACGACCGTGAGCGCCACCATGGGGACGATCGCGGTGTGGCTGGCGCACATCCCGATCAACAACGACGGTTATGGCCTGTTCTGGATGGTCTGGTGGGTCGGCGACGTGCTGGGCGCGCTGCTGATCGCGCCGCTGATCTTCGTGTGGAGCCGCCGCTGGCGTCCGGGGCGCGAGCCGGTCCGCTGGCTCGAGGGGGCGCTGCTCGGGTTTCTGCTCGTGGTCGTCGGCCTGGCGGTGTTCCACGACCTGTTCCCGCAAAAGGTCGTGCGGCTCGCGCGCGGCAGCTACTCGATCTGGCCGCTGCTGATCTGGGCGGTGGTGCGGTTCCGCCAGCGCGGCGGCGTGCTGGCGCTGTTGCTGGTGTCGCTGATCGCGATCTCGGGCACCGCGGCCGGGCACGGTCTGTTCGCGGGCGGCATCCACGCACCCTCGCCGCACGAGCGGCTCTTCCGCGTGCAGTGCTTCATGGCGGTCACCGCGGTGAGCATGATGTTCATCGCGGCGGCGCTCGCCGAGCGGCGGCAGGCCATCCTGGCGCGCGACGAGTTCATCTCGATCGCGTCGCACGAGCTGAAGACGCCGCTGACGGCGCTGCGGCTGCGCCTGTCGACGGCGCTCAAGGTGCTCGGCGGCGAGCGGCTACCGGCGGATCCGGCCGGCGCCGAGAAGGCGACCCGCGCGGTCGCCGCCGCCAGCGCCACCACCGATCGACTGGGGCGGCTCATCGAGGACCTGCTCGACGTCTCGCGACTGACGGCGCGCCGCCTGGACCTGAGCCCGGAGGAGCTCCCGGTGTGCGACCTCATCGGCGAGGTGGCGGCTCGGCTGCGCGAGCCGGCGACGGAGGTGGGCTCATCGGTGGTGATCGAGGTCGACGACGCGGCGGACCCGCTGGTCGCGATCTGGGACCGCGGGCGCATCGAGCAGGTGGTGACCAACCTGCTCTCGAACGCCATCAAGTACGGCTCGGGGCGGCAGATCACGATCGCGGCGCATGCGGAGGGCAGCCGGATCTTCATCGTCGTGCGCGACGGCGGCATCGGCATCGCCAAGGCGGATCAAGAGCGAATCTTTCAGGCGTTCGAGCGCGTCGAGAGCGTCCACCGCGTCGGTGGGCTCGGGCTGGGGCTCTACATCGGGCGCCAGATCGCCGGCGCGCACGGCGGCACCCTGCGCGTCACCAGCGAGCCGGGGCGGGGCTCGACGTTCGTCCTCGACCTGCCGCGGGCGGCGGCGGTGCGCACTCCGGACACCGAGCGCGACGTGTGACGGAGCCGCGCCGGGTCACGGGCCGCTGCAGATCGACGACTCGGGGCACTTGTTCGCGAGCGTGTTCAGGATGTCGAGCGGGTTGGCGCACTGGGTCGACTGGATCGCGTTCAGACAGATCGTGAGCTGGCTCTGGTTGATCTTCGAATCACACATCGCCGGCGGCCAGGCCTGGTCCCACTGCGCGCGCACCTGGGTGTCGCACGAGTCGCGCGTCTCGTACTTCAGCCCCGCGCCGATCTGATTGCACGTCTGGTACCAGTCGCAGGCCGCGGCGGTCGCCCGGTCGCGCGCGATCACCTGCGAGTTGGTGACGCCACCGCAGGCCGACAAGGCGAGGGCCAGGGCCAAGGCGGCCGCGGCGACGACGGCCGTGGCGAAGGAACGGGGACGATAGGTAATGCGACGATGGGGCATAGGCTCTCCTGTTCTTTCGAATTGGATCGGCAGGCCAGGCTCGTGCTGTAGTGAGATCGTGCGGCGACGTGCGATCTCTTGGTTGATCCTCGGGCTGGCGCTGGCCGGCACCGCCTGCCATCGACGCCACGCGCGCAATGGTGCGTGCGCCGCCCACATCGACTGCGACCCTGGCTACGACTGCCGCGAGGGGCTCTGCGTGAAGCGGCCGCCCGTGCCAGGCAGCGAGGCAGCGCGCCTGGCGGCGCCGCGACCGCAGGCGCCGGCACCGCCGGCAAATGAGCCCCCTCCGCCATCGGATCAACCGGCGAGCGCGCCTCCGCCGAACGCCCCCGCACCGGCGCCGCCACCACCGAGTTCGACGCCACCGCTGGATCCGACGCTACCGATGTGGAAGGCGCGGCTGAAGAACAGCTAGGGCTAGGTTCCGGACCTCAAATAGTCCGGATCCTGGCGTCTCCGCGTTCCCGGCGTTTTTCCTGTCTGACCGGCTTTGGGCCTATAGCGACTCGGTCCAGCCGAGCATCTTGAACGGCTCGGCGACGACGCCATCCTTGTTGGGCGACGCCTGACCGACGACGAAGCTCTGGCTCATGCTGCTGTTGAGCGTGATCGGGCCGTTCGAGCTCAGGATGACGATCTTGCCGCCGACGACGATCGGAGCCGACACGGGCTCATCAGCGACCTTGATCGCCTGCTTCAGCGTCAGGGCCGCCGTCCCGCCGGTCACCGGCGTCAGCTGGTGGACTTGAAGATAGGTCGTGCCCTTGCCGCAGCCGGCCGCGTCGGGGACGTACCACATCGAGATCACCACGAACCCGGACGCGTCGGCCTTGAGGATCGCGATCGGCGTCCCCATGGGCCGCGCCGTCGTCGGCAACTGGCTGGTGCACGCGCCCGACGAATCGGTGATGGCGCACATCGTCTTGTCGATGCCGGCGGTGATGGTCAGCGAGCCGGCCGTGCCGAAGGTGCTGTCGCCGACGACCACCCCGTTGGTGACGACGTCGCGCTTGAAGATCATCTGCGACGCCTCGAAGCCGCTGGTCGCGTCGTCGAGCGCCGAGTTGGTCACCTGCACCAGATAGACCTCGTGCGGGTGCGCGGTGAAGTCGTCGCGATCGAGCTGCACGACGGCGGGCGCGTAGTGGAGCGGCTGGTGGCAGGCCGGGCCCAGCACCGACGCGGGCGTGCCGCCGAGCGTGTAGCGCCACAGCGTGCCCCAGGTGTCGCCCGCGTACGCGGCCAGCACGGTGCGCTTGGCGTCCTTGCCGTTGTCGCGCGCCGTCGGCACGTCGGTGAGCATGGTGAACTCCGGCGTGGTTCCGCAGCTGCCGGCCGGTGTCACCGCGCCGGTCCCCTGGATGACGCCGGTGGCCGCCGCCACGTTGACGATGGCGCGCCCTTGCGTCGTGCTCTTGGGATCGACCGGATAGCCCGACGTGAAGACGATGCGGTTGTCGTCGTAGTTCGGCGTGTAGTTGAAGACGAAGCCCGGCACCGAGATCGTCTGTCCCAGCACGCTCTGGTACGTCGACTTCGACGTGGTGTTCGCGCTGTGCCAGATCAGCGAGAACGGCGTGGCCGCCGTCGGGTCGGTGACGTCGAGCATGAACGCGTTGTTGCCGCCGTAGCCGTCGGTCATCACCAGCACGGTCTTCCAGACCGCGGTCGTCTTGTCGGTGCAGTTCGCGGTGCAGATGCTCTTGACCTTGGCCGAGCTGGCGAGCCCGAAGATGTGCTTGGTGGGATCGGGCAGCTGGCCGCCCTGCGCGTAGAGCTTGGTGATCACCGGCAGCATCTCGGGCGGAATGTACGCGAACGCCTCCGAGCCGCCCGTGTGGGCGACGCCGCCGATGGTCACGTCCTTGGTATAGAACGCGTGCAGCATGCCGTCGTCGGCGCCGACGTACGTCACCTGCGGGCGGCCGGCGTACTTGTCCGAGAACTCCTTGCCGCCCGGGTTGGGATCGGCGCCCGGCTGCCCGACGTCGATCGGCGTCGAGTTGACGATCGAGCCCAGGACCGCGGCGTTCCCCTGCGCCGGGTCGCCGAGCGCCCAGCGCGCGACGAGCTCGGCCTCGCTCGAGGTCGCGCCCAGGCCCAGCGATTGCAGCGTCGTCTTGTTGGTGATGGCGCCGGTGCTGGGATCGATCGCGATCTTGACCAGGCTGCCCGAGCTGTCGGACGTGTACACGCGGCGAGTCTTCCAGTCCATGTTGGCAAGCTGCACCGCCGCGTCCCACACCAGCGCCGTGCCCGACGCGGTGGCGTCGTAGGCCAGCAGGTGCCCCTTCCACGACGGGAAGTCGACGCGCGAGTCGAGCGCGTAGCTGCCGCTCGACACCGAGTTCACGAGCTGCGTGCCCGCCGACACCGAGGGTGGCGACGTCGAGTAGCTGCCCTTGACCGCGTCGTAGATTGCGCTCTGGATCGCGTTCACGAGCTCGGTCTCGCTGGTGGCGTTGTACGCGAACGGCGCGGTGTTGTCGCCGCCGCGGTCGGTGCCGCCGGCCTTGGCGATGTTGTCGTTGGCCGCCTTGCCGGTGCCGATCGAGACGTCGCCCGAGAAGCCGACGACGAACGTCTTCACGCCGATCTTCTTCAGATCTTGTGCGGCCAGCACCGCCTTGCAGGTGCAACCCGCCGCCTTGGGATCGGCGGCGGCGCAGGCGGCCGCCTCGCACAGCAGGTCGCCCGGGCCGTTGGCCTCACCGTCGGTGACCAGCAGGACGTAGTCCTGGCGGCAGGTGAGCTTGTCGCCGGCCTGCACTGCCTTCATGTAGTCGAAGGCGCTGGCGTTCTTGTTGGCCGCGCCGCTGTTCTCGAGCGCGCAGCCCGTCGGCGTGCCGTTGTAGGCGATGAGGCCGCCGAACGACGCCGGCTGCATGCGATCGCTGATCGCCGACGCCATCGCCGCCGCCTTGACCGGATCGTCGGTGGTGTCCAGGAACGGCGCCAGCTGGGTGTCCCAGCGCGCGCCGCACGAGGCGCTGCAGATGCCGAGCGAGCAGTCGGCGGTCTTGATCGGGGGCGCGGTGCTCGAGCCGTACGGGTTGTAGTAGTTGGGCACCGAGTCGTAGTAGCGATATGTCGTGCTGCCGATGGACGTCGTTTTGCCGAGGTAGGTGCTCTGCACGCTGACCGTGCTCGATTGCGTGCCGGTCTGGACCGAGTACGTGTAGTAGCTGCCGCGATAGGTGCCGGTGCCGTAGCCGGAGATCGCGCAAAACGACCCGCACCAGTTGTTGTCGACGTTGTTGCCGCCCGAGCCCTTGATCTTGTAGCTGCTGTTGCTACTTCCGCGCAGCGTGTAGGTCACGCCGTTGATCGAGCAGGTCGCGGACGGCCCGCTGTTGTCGTCGAAGCAGTTGTTGTCGTCCAGGCGATCGCTGCGGATGAACGCGGTCTGCGTGGTGGTCGACGTGCCCGACAAACTGAAGTAGGGAAAGTAGTTGCCCTGGTAGAACGTCATCAACCCGAAGTTCACCAGCGACGAGTTGTTGCTGGCGATGCTCGACAGCACGCGCTTCGCGATCACGAAGCGCGACGTCGCCGGGCCGCAGGTGTCGCCGGTCGGGCAGTCGGTGTCCTTCGCGCACTTGGTGAGCGCGGTCCGGCACATGCCGGTGCTGCTGCCGGTCGCGGTGATCTTGCAGGTATCGCCGGCCTTGCCCGCGAGGCACGGGTTCGAGGGCCCAGCCGTGCAGGTGTTGGCGACGCCGACGCAGGCGTTGCTGTCGATGCAGGGGTTGCTGGCCTGCGACACCGTGCAGGGGTAGGGCGGGAAGTTGCACTTGTTGTTGCCGGCGCTGCAGGCGCCGGTCGTCGTGATGCACGACGAGTTCGACTTCGAGCAGTCGGTGGCCTTGGTGCAATAGGCGGCGCTGTTCTTGGGCGAGCCCTTCGAGCAGACGCCGCAGTCGGAATCGGCGGTGCACGTGGTCACGCCGTCGGGGCAGAGCTTGCCGCAATCGGTGGCCTTGGTGCACGACTTGCTCGAGCCGACCGCGCAGGTGCCGCCGGTGGTCTGCGCGGGACAGTCGCTGTCGACGTTGCACTGCTGCGTGCCGAGCTTGCCGCCCGCGATCTGGCACAGGGCGTAGGCCGCGCACGGGGTCGACGTGCTGGAGCAGCCGCTCGTGCCGTACGTGCACTTGAGCGAGGCGGTGCACTTCTTGGTCGGGCTGCACGACACCTTCGACGTCGCGCAGTTGCCCGAGGTCGATGCCGGGCAGTCCGAATCGGCGAAGCACGAGGCGTTGCTGCAGTTGCTGAAGACGTCGCACGTCGACTGCGTGCACTTACCGGCCTGAGGCGCGCAATCGCCGTCGACGAGGCAGGCGGCGGTGTCGACCTTGCACGTCGAGCCGTTGCAGTCGCTGTCCGAGGAGCAGTTCTTGCCGGTCGCCGCGCACGTGCCGGAGGCGTCGCCGCCGCGGCAGTTGCTGCCGTCGTCGCAGTCGACGCCGACCTCGCTGCTGTTGCTGAAGGATCCGCCAGGCACGCCGGTGAGCGAGCCCGACGTGTCGAGCACGATCAGCATGTTCGGCTTGTGGATCTGCCGGCTGATGATCAGCAGCGGGTTCATGCGCGCCTCGGCCGGCGCCGGCGCCACCATCCCCAGGCTCGCCATCATGGCGACGAGCCCGACGTAGTAAGCGGCCGCGGTGGCGAGAGCAGTCCGACGCACGAACCTGGATCGTTTCATGGGGGCCCGTTCAAAGGAGGCGAACCCGTCGCCTATCCGGAGGCAATCGGTAGATCCGTACAAAACTTTATGCGCCTGTAACCCGCGCAAAACGGCGACCTGTCCGGCGGTGTCGCCGGCCCGGTGCGCCGGCGGGCGGCGTCAGTTGACGACGACGCCGCTGACCGTCGAGGTGTTGTCGTCGCAGGAGTTCTTGCCCGAGTTGCAGAGCACGGGGACGAACGACGTCGTCGTGGCCGTCGTCGCGCCGCCGGGCGCGCTGCCCATCGCGACCTCCAGCACGACCGTGGTCAGGTTGTCGGGCGCCAGGCCGCGCGACCGGATGCGCACGGAGCCGTTGGCGTCGTTGAGGTAGTTGCCCTGGCGGCACTCCGCGGTGTCGTTGCGGATCCAGACGGTGTAGGTGCCCATGGTCGCCGAGACCGGCGCGGTCGCCGTCCCGGTGTTTCGTTTGAACGATGTCGGCGGGAACGCCACCGCCTTGATCACCGTCGTGCCGTCGAGCAGGATCGCGCCGACGCCGACCGGATTGCCGCTGGCGTCGAGCGTCGACGGCACGTCGTCGGCCGCGTCGCCCGAGCCCTTGAGCAGGGTGTTGATGTTGGGCGCGGGCAGGGAGTTCAGCACCGAGCGCGCGCGCTCGATGCCGGCCTCGGCGCAGTAGAGCGCCTGCGTGCGCTGGTTGACGTTGGTGCCGACCTGCATGTTGCCGCTCGTGAGCCAGAGCGCGGTGATGCCCAGGCCGAAGAGGCTGATCATCAGCATCATCACCAGCAGCAGGATCGCGCCGCTCTCGCGGTTCCGGGTCGGTCGGGTGGGTCGTCGCAACGACATTCAGCGGTTCCTCGGGTAGACGGTGGTGGTGAGCACGCGGTGCCGGAAGGCGTCGACGGCGCCGACCACGCCGTCCTCGACGGCCTGCTTGCGGTTGGTCGCCAGGCCCGCCAGCGTGGTGTCGGCCTCGGTCGAGCGGGCGATGATGGTGATGCGCACCGCCTGCGGGCGATTGCACGCGGCGGCCGGCACGTCGCCGCTGGTGTTGTACGTCCACTCGTCGGCCTTCTTGCTGGTGTTGTCGGTCCCCTCGGTGAAGACGCCGTCGCCGTCGGGCGCGGGCGCGATGTCGCAGGCGTAGGCGATCTGCAGATCCTCGATGCCCTCGGCCAGCACCTGCGGCCCGGACGTGCCGTCGAGTCGGTTCATCATCAAGCGCGGCGTCGTGCCGGTGGCGTCGATCGAGAACTGCACCCAGTTGAGCGTGCCGATGTCGCGCACGCCGGAGGTCGGCGTGGCGCCGCCGGTGTACGTGATCGGGACGATCCCGCTGAGGTCGGAGCCGGAGTTCCAGATCGACGACGACGCGTGCTGCAGGGTATCGCTCGCCGAGTCGATGCCGGTGATCTGGAACAGCGTGCAGCCGCGGTCGCCGGTGGGCGGCCCGGCCGGCGTCGCGGTGTTGTCGAGCAGCACGATGAACTCGCCGGTGCGGAACACCGTCGACAGGCCGGCCGGCGTGGTGATGGCGCTGGTCGCGGCCGTGACCGTGCTCTTGAGATTCGTGTCGGTGAAGTTGCCGAACGAACCGGCGCCGAACACCACGGTGATCGCGTCGGGCGCGCCGGCCGCGCCGTTGTTGATCCAGATCGGCGCCAGGCGCATCGACGCGCCGGTGCTCTTCTGGAAGACGCGCAGCCCGGTCGCCGGCATGGTCGTGCCGGTCGGCGTCGGGTCGGTCGAGTTGACGCAGCCGTAGATGCCCATGCCCGCGCCGCGCACGAAGCGCGTGAGGGTCTCCATGGCCGCCCACAGGTTCTGCTGGACGTTCAGCACCTTGGCCTGGGTGTCGTAGACGCGGCGCTGGCCCACGAAGAAGAAGAACGTCGAGCTGGCGACGATCGACGCGATCACGATGGTGATCATCAGCTCGACCAGCGTGAGCCCGGCCCGGCGATCGCGTGGGCGCGCCGGTGCCCGATCGCGCGCGGTCACCATGTCTTGCGCCGCTGCTGATCGATGCGGATGGTCTTCACCGCGCCCTGGTCCAGGTTGTAGGTCACGCGCGCCGACACCGCGTAGGGGCTGGTCACGCCCTGGTTCGTCACCAGCGTCTCGCGCTTGAAGCGGAAGTCCGGCGTCTGCGTCGCGTTGGCGACGCCCGCGGCGTTCAGGTAGGTCGCGTTGGTCCAGTCGGCGGTCACCTGCGGTCGCGAGCTGGTCGAGATCGACGCGCACCGTGCGCGACGCGAACTCCTCCATGGCCTGGGTCGCCAGGCGCGTCGCGATGGCGGCGTCGTTGGCGTTGGCGGTCGCGTTGAACATGGTCTGCTGCACCGCCACCGTGCCGAGGAGGCCGATGGTCGCCAGCAGCAGCGCGATCATCACCTCGAGCAGGGTGAAGCCGGAGGCGCGCCGGCCCCGCGGTCGCTGTCGCTCCCCGGCCGTCATCGGTTCCTCGCCGCGACGAACGCGGTCAGCGCGTTGACGTCGATGCGAAAAGCGAAGTCCTTGCTGTTCGACGGGAGATCGCCGTTCTGGATGTAGATCATCGGGCTGGTCGGCACCGCGGCGCCGACCAGCTGCGCGCCGCCGGTGCTGTAGAAGTCGATCGAGCGCGCTCTTGGTCGCCGAGAGCACGAGGCCGGTCGGCGCGGCGTCGCCCGAGCCGACGACGTTGAGCACCACGATGCCGTCCTTGGCCGGCACGCTGCGCAGCATGGGATCGGTGTCGGTGGGCGCGGTCGGCGCGGCGCCCGGCGTGGCGCCCGCCTTGTACGGCCGCAGGTCGACGCGGTTCGAGTAGACGAACGCGCGAATGGCCAGGCGGCTGCTCACCGCTTCCGACCGGCACTTCTGCAGCTCGCGCGCGACGTCGAAGGTGAACGCGCGCCCGTCGTTGGTGTGATCGTCGCGGTTGAGCAGCGGCGTCGCGATCGCCGACATCACGCCGATGATCACCACGACGATCATCACCTCGGTGAGCGTGAAGCCGCCGTCCCGGCGCGCGCGCGCCGGCGCAAGAGGGCGACGGCAGTCGAGGAACAGGCGCATGGGGATCACGCCGGACATCGGCGGATCGACCGTGGAGATTGAGTGGGCCCGCGCGGCGCGGCTTAGAAGCGCAGCGCGATGTTGACGGACGTGTTCGTCGGGCCCGACGGGGCGCGGCTTCGCTCGACGGTGACGTACGCGCCCATGAAGGTGACGACCGCGCCGGCGCCGATCAGCACGCCGCCGAAGGCGCTGCGCGTGCGGTTCTCCGAGCACTTCGCCGCGTCACAGCTGCCCAGCGTGCCCAGGACCGCGGCGCCGACCGCCATCGCCACGCCGCCGATCATCGCCGCCATCACCGGCCCGACCAGGTGCAGCGGGGGAGGGGGCGGGTCGGCGGGCGCCGACGGCGGCGGCGAAACCGGCGCCTCGTCGAGGTAGACCTTGAGCGCGTCGGCGAGGCGCAGCATCACGTCGCGCGCCTCGGCGACCGTGCAGACGTCGCAGCTCTTCGACTTGTTGGCGAGCGGCAGCGCGGCGGGCGACGGCCCCTCCGTCGAGAAGATGCGCCCGACCGCCTTGTAGCTGTTGCCGGCGACCTCGACCTTGACCCGCACCAGGTAGCGCACGTCCAGCAGCTGCCCGATGCTCTTCAGGCAGGGCGACGAATCGCAGCGCGCCAGCTCCGGCTTGGACTCCAGCCTGCGGCCGGCGTCGACCGGATCGACCACCTGCACGCCGGCGCGCACCAGCCCGAGCACGAACCCGTCTTGCAGCTGCAGCGCCAGCGCCGGCGACGAGCTCCCCTCGACCTGGAAGTCGGGGATCGCCGACCCGCACCTTGGCCGGCGCGGGAGCCGGCGAAGGCGGCGAGGGGGCCGGCGGCGGCGGCAGCGGGAGCGGACCCAGCACCGGCGGCTGCACGCCCGCCAGCGTCAGGAACAGTGACATCGCCGCCAGCATGTCCGCTCAGTTTCCTCCGCACATGTCGTCGGCACACGTCGGGGGCAGCCCCGCGGACAGCAGGTTGAAGCAGGCGTGCTGCGCCGACTGATCGGGCAACCGCGGGCAGCGCGCGCCGGTCCAGCAAAGTCTGCCGGTTGGTCTCGCCGTCGCAGGAGAAGATCGCGCGCATGCTGCTGCTGCGGTAGTCGATCTCGACGCGCGCGCGCGACAGCACGCCCGCGCCGATGATGCCGTCCAGCTCCGGGCCCTCGGGCCGGATGTCCGCGCGCAGCCCCTCGAAGTACGGGTCGGTGTCGGCGACGATCGCCACCGGAATCGGGTTCGTGGCATCGCCGCCGAGCTCGATGTACGCGGCGCTGTTCTGCGCCTTGCCCGGATCGTTCGGGTCGGTGTCACACGGCTGTACGCAGACCGCCTGCGCCGCGAGCTTGGCCTGGCGGTAGGCGACCCACTCGATCCGGCGCGAGCGCGCCAGCTCGACGCAGGGACCGGGGTCGGCCGACGCGCTCGACTCCTGGTTCACGAGCGCGATGTGAGCCGCCTCGGGCAGCGTGGTCCAGGCGACGTCCAGGGGCGGCGACGCCTCCACCAGATAGAGCTTGCCGGGCGTCTCGGCCGGAATCGGCGACAGGCCGGGCAGCATCCGCGTCCACGCCGAGCGAGTCAGCACCATCGGGCCGGCGCCCGTGGCCAGCAGCAGCGACAGCGGCGTACCGCTCGAGTCGCTGATCTCGTCGCCGCGCCGGCAGCACGCCTGGCGCGGGGAGGTCTCCGGGGCGAAAAGATCGGGCGCGCCGCACGCCCTCAGCACGATCCGGCTCGGCGCGACGTCGACCGGGCCCTGCAGCCCCAGCACATCCGCGGGGCCGGTGGCGTCCAGCTCGCCGCCGCCGAACGGCGTGAAGTGAATCACGGCGTAGCCGACGTCCTCGAGAAAGCCGTCGTCGGCGCGCTGGTTCGGCCAGAACGTCATCGACGGCTGGCTGAAGCGGAACTCGACGGAGAAACCGCGCAGCAGATCACCGCCGAACACCGCCACCGGCTGGGTCGCGGCGTCGCCGACCGTGCCGATCGCCACCGGCAGCATGTCGATGTCGTGGAAGCGGGCACGCACCGGCCTCGTGGCGGCGGCGCCGAGCATGTCGGCTGCGGTGGCGCCGAGGATGTCGAATGAACGGGACACGGTTTCGGGCGATCCATCGGCGGAACCGCTGGAAACCGTAAGTGGAGAGGCCGTGTCGACCGACATCCGGAACGGGGCGCCGCCGTTGAGCGTCGGCGACTGCGCCCACGCCAGCAGACCGCCGGGCTGACCGCCCGCTCCCACCCCGAGCGGGGCCGACTCGAGGACGATCGGAAACGAATCGATGGTGCAGCAGTCACCGGAGCAGCCGGCGGCGCCACCGGCCAGCGCCAGGCCGGCCGCCACGGCGACAGCGGCGGCGAGGCCCGCCGCCGGGCCCAACCGCGCCCGTTCGATCATTCCTCTTTTTCGTCGAGCTTGTTCTTCATCTTCTTCAAGAGGGCGTCGAACGATTCCTTGTTGATGATCTTGTTGAACTCCGCGCGGTAGTTCTCGAGCATGCTCTGGTCGTCGGTCACGACATCGTACACGACCCAGTGCCCCTCCTTGTAGAGCATGTGGTACTCGAGCGCGATGACCACCTTCTTCCCGCGCGAGGTCGTGTTGAGCGTCGCGAAGACCGTCGCCTCGCTGCCGTTCTTCTCTTCCTTGTCGTACTTGATGTTGTAGGCGGCGTTGCCGTGGACCTGGCGCAGATAGCTGCGCTCGACCAGCTCGCGCAGCGTGCTCACGAACTCTTCGCGCTGCTTGGGCGTCAGCGGCTCCCAGTGGCGGGCGAGGCTGCGGTGCGCGAGCTCGCCGTAGTCGAGGAAACTCGCCGACGATCTTGCGCACCTCCGTCCGCTGCAGCTCGGCCTCGGGCGACCAGTTGGGCCGGTTCTTCGACAGCGCCTTGTCCAGCGCCAGGTTGGACTTCTTGAGCTCGGCCATCGGGCTCGCGCCCGCTGGTGGGGCGGCGCCCGCGGCCGCCGGCTCGGCGGCCGCGGCAACCCGCGCCGATGACAGCGACATCAGACAGGCCAGCATCGCGCCGGCCAGAACAGTCCCGCGCCGCAACGACAATCTCGCCAACGGCAGTCTCAGAGTCAGGTCCATGGTGTCCTTTTGTACTGTGGACGGACGCCGAGGGAAAGTTATGCATGACGGAGCGGGACCTCACCGGGTAGATTCGAGCGGTAGCGCGTGCTACCGTCGGGGGAATGGGAATCGGCGACTCTGCGCGCGCTCCCAGCAGCAGCGGGGACGGAGCGACAAGCTCGGGGGACGGCTTCGACGCCAAGTCCTGGCTGTCGCAGGCGACCAGCGAGATGCGCGACAGCTTCGCGCGCAACCGCCGCGTCATCTCGTTCGGCGAGTACTTCACGCTGTTCGGGACCGAGGCGCGGCGCCAGGTCCGCTCGGCGGCGCAGTACCTGCGCGACGTCTTCGACCACTTCGGCACCGACCCGGTGCGCACGCCGCGCGGGCCGATGATCCGCTGGCGTCTCTTCGACTGCCCCTGGGACGGCGGGCGCGACGCGCTCATGGGCCAGGAAGAGGTGCAGGCGGCGGTCTACCGCCTCATCTCGAACTTCGCGCGCGAGGGGCGCACCAACCGCCTGATCCTGCTGCACGGCCCGAACGGCAGCGCGAAGTCGACGTTCGTCGCCTGCCTGCAGCGCGCGATGGAGCACTACTCGACGCTCCCCGAGGGCGCGCTCTACCGCTTCAACTGGATCTTCCCGTCGCAGAAGCTCACCAAGGGCGGGATCGGCTTCGGCGGGAGCGGCGGCAACTTCGAGTCGGGCACGTCCGCCGACACCTTCGCCTACCTCGAGGACGAGCTCATCGAGGCCAAGATCGTCGACGAGATGCGCGACCACCCGCTGTTGCTCCTACCGCGCGGCAAGCGGCGCGAGCTCATCGAGCAGCGGCTCGAGGGGCCGATCCGCGACGGCTACCGGCCGGCCGACTACCTGCTGCGCGGCGATCTGTCGCACCGCAACCGCCAGATCTTCGAGGCGCTGCTGTCGTCGTACCACGGCGATCTCGCCAAGGTGCTGCGCCACGTGCAGGTCGAGCGCTTCTTCGTCTCGCGCCGCTACCGCCAGGCGGCGGCCACCGTCGAGCCGCAGCTGGCGGTCGACGCGCGCTCGCGCCAGCTGACCATGGACCGCTCGCTGGCGTCGCTGCCGCCGGCGCTGCAGTCGCTGACGCTGTACGAGTACCAGGGCGAGCTCGTCGACGGGAACCGCGGCGTCATCGACTTCGCCGACCTGCTCAAGCGGCCGCTCGAGGCCTACAAGTACCTGCTCGGCACCGTCGAGCAGGGGCGCATCTCGCTCGACGTGGCCAGCCTCGAGCTCGACACCGTCTTCATCGGCTCGTCGAACGAGGGCTACCTGGCGGCGTTCAAGGAGGTGCCCGAGTTCCAGTCGTTCAAGGGGCGCATGGAGCTGGTGCGCGTGCCGTACCTGCTCGACTACCGCATCGAGGAGCGGATCTACCAGGCGCAGATCAAGGTCGCGCACAGCCAGCTCGGCAAGCACGTCGCGCCGCACGTCGCGTGGGTCAGCGCGCTGTGGGCGGTGCTGACGCGCATGAAGAAGCCGCTGGCCGAGAAGTACTCGAAGAGCCTGGCCGACGTCGTCGCGCGGCTCGGCCCGATGGAAAAGGCGCTGCTCTACGCCGACCGCACGATGCCGGAGGGGATCACCACCGAGCAGCAGCGCGAGCTGGGCGCCGGCATCGACAAGATCGCGCGCGAGTCCGACAACTACCCGAACTACGAGGGGCGCACCGGCGCGTCGCCGCGCGAGATCAAGCTCTTGCTGATGAACGCGGCGCAGAGCACGAAGTACCAGTGCCTGTCGCCGTTCGCGGTCTTCGACGAGCTGGAAGAGCTGGTGCGCGGCGTGACCGTCTACGAGTTCCTGAAGCAGGAGCCGCTGCCGGGCGGCTTCCACGAGAACCGCAAGTTCATCTTCCAGGTGCGCGACCGGCTGATCGAGCGCATCGACGACGAGGTGCGCACGTCGATGGGCCTGGTCGACGAGCGGCGCTACATCGAGCAGTTCGAGCGCTACGCCTCGCAGGCCTCGCACTGGGTCAAGCGCGAGAAGGTGCGCAACCCGATCACGGGCCGCGACGAAGATCCCGACGAGGACTTCATGAGCGAGGTCGAGCGCATGCTCGACGTCAGCAACCGCAAGGACGAGTTCCGCCGCGAGGTCATCGCGCGCATCGGCGCCTGGTCGATCGACCACCCGCGCCAGAAGCCCGACTACGAGCGGATCTTCCCGCGCCCGATCGCCGAGCTGCGCGAGGCGTTCTTCGACGAGCGCAAGAAGCAGGTTCGCAAGATCAACGAAGATCTTCTGGTGCTGATGACCGACGGCGCCGAGAAGATGCTGCCCGACGCGGCGGCGGCCGCGCAGACGACGCTCGACACGCTGAAGAGCCGCTTCGGCTACTGCGACCACTGCGCGCGCGACGCGATCCTCGCGCTGATTCGTAAGCGCTACAGCTGACGCGCGCGACGCGCTACAGCTGACGCGCGCGACGCGTCCTCCGTCGCTCAGAAAATCCCGAGCAGCCCCATCGACACGCCGCCGGAGGTGGGCGCCAGCGTCGGCGCGAACGCGAACCGCGAGCCAGCGCGTCGCGCCGTCGAGCTGGGGTCCGACTGGCTCGCCGGGGTGGCCGGCGGATCGGTGAGCGAGAGCGCGGTGTCGTCGATGACGACGAACGCCGCGCCGCCGAGCACGGCGAGGACGCCGGGAAGCACATCGTCGAGCGTTTGTTTGCATGAGTCGTCGTGGCACGACGACGACTTGTCAGCGTTCCAGGACGCCCCGTACGCCGCCGCGATTCCCAGCACCGACGCGCGCACGAGCAAGCTGACGCCGGCCCTGATGCGGTTGCCGTGAGCGAAGTGAAGCGCCGGCGCCGCCAGCGTGAAACCGATCGTGGCCCCGACCGCAGGCACGCCGGTCTTGCCCTCGAATCCAAGCGTCAAGGACGCGAGATCGGTGAGCAGGAGCTGCCACCCGTACCACCGCTGCAACACCGAGGGTTCCCGGGCGACCGCCGGCGGCTGCGCCAGCTCGGCGTCGCGATGTGAGCGAACTGTCGCCGGGGGCGTCGGTTCCGGGGCGGGATTATCGGCATCGACCGCGCCGCCGAGGACGAAGGAAAGAAGCATCACACCGCCCGCGATCATCACGGAGCTCCTTCAAAGCAAACGTAAGGCCACCGCATCGCGCCGTGGCCAACGGGCGCGGCGGCGGCGGCGAAGCGGGGAAGGTTTGGCGCCTCTCCACCGTGGAACTGTCAGCAAACGAACGCTTCCGACCGCCCCGGGGGCCCTCCCGAACCGGCATCCTGACCACCTACGAGCGGCTGTACTTCTTCGTCAGTTTTCGTATTCTCGGGGCTTCCGCCCCCGCTCTTAGGCAACTCTCGCGGGCTCGGATTCTTATGATGGGTTGGCCTTATCGGATCGTCGTCGCTGCTGCGTTGCTCGCCGGAGCTGGCGGTTGCTCGCACCCGCCGGTGGGCGCGGTCCCCGGACAGGGGAGCGGCGGCAGCGCAGGCATCGCCACCGACGGCGGCGTCGATCGCGCCACCGACGCCGCTCGCGACACCGGGCCGTCGCGCGGCCCGACACCCGCGACGCCGGGGATCCGGTTTCCGTTTCCGCAGAACCGCATGAGCACCGGCTGCATCTACCCGGCCGGCTACCGCAACGAGGACGTGCAGGCCGCCTACGCGCGCTGGAGGGCCGACACCGTGACGTCGGACGGCGCGGGCGGGCACCTGCGCATCAAGCGTCCCGCCGACCCGGGTCTCGATTCCAACACCACGGTCTCGGAGGGCATCGGCTACGGCATGCTCATCGCGGTCTACATGGGCGACGCCGATTCACAGCACCTGTTCGACGAGCTGTGGAAGTACGAACGCCTGCACCTCGACGAGCTCGGGCTCATGGACTGGTACATCAGCGCCGACGGAAGCAAGAGCCTGGGCCTGGGCGGCGCCGGCGACGCCGACGAGGACATGGCGTTCGCGCTCATCATGGCCGACCGGCAGTGGGGCGGGCAAGGGCTCCCTCGACAAGAATTACGTCGACTACGCCAGGGATCAGCTCAACAACATCTGGCTGCACGAGGTGGTCGACAGCAAGCTGCTCTCCGGCGGTGACCACGGCTTCGACTGGCATTGCGTGAACATCTCGTACTTCGCGCCCGCCTATTACCGCGTGTTCGAGAAGTACGACCACGTCGACGCCGGGCTCGCCGGCTGGGACGCGGTGGTGAAGACCGTCTACGACACCATCGCCAACGCGCTCGACCCGGCGGTCAACGGCGGGCAGGGAAACCAGAGCAACGGCCTGGTCCCCGCCTGGTGTGACAGCAGCGGGCCCCCCAACGGCGCGTGCCCGACCGGCGCCACCAACTACCAGTACGACTCCTGCCGCACGCCATTCCGCATCGGCCTCGACGCCTGCTGGTTCGGCACGCCGGAAGCCCGGAGCTACCTCGCGAAGACCAGCAGCTTCTTCGCCGGCATCGGCGCGTCCAAGATCGTCGACGGCTACGCGCTGAACGGCACGCCGCAACCGACGCTGGCGGTGGACGGCGGCCAATCAGCGGCGTTCGTGGGCCCGGCGGGCGTCGGCGCGATGAGCGCCTCCACCTATCAATCGTTCGTCGACCAGACCTATCAGGAGCTCGCCGGCGGCAAGCTGCTGGCCGGCGGCACCTACTACGACGAATCGTGGACGGTGCTGTCGCTGCTGATGATGACCGGCAACTTCATCGACTACACCAGCTACTAGGTCAGCTAGCGCCGGGTGGCGACGACCACGGACTGCACGAAGAAATCCTTGGCGCCGAAGTCGTAGGACGTCACGTCGAAGCCGCCCGAGGCGAGGAGATCCGATGCCTCCTGGCGCGAATGGATCAGCGAGAACTCGGGGGGATGTAGCCGGATATCCTTGTGCAGCACGTCGTTGAGAACCCAGTGCATGGCGTTGAGCAGCATGACGCTGGTGGCGTGAGCGTGGGGCCAGAAGACGACCAGCTTGCCCTGGGGACGCAGCACCCGGCGCACCTCCGTCAGGGCACGCGCGAGCTCGTCGGGGTGAAAATGCTCGACCACGCCCAGGTTGTACGCGCCGTCGAAGGTCTGGTCCGGAAACGGGAGGTCGAAGATGCTGGCGTGTTTCACCGCGTCCGCCTGCGGGTTGTGCGCCTGGTAGAGGCCCAGCGCGGAGGCGGAGATGTCGACGGCGGTGATCTTGGCGTGCTGGTGAAGGTTCATGTCGACCTGGCCGCTGCCACATCCCGCGTGCAGCAGCCGTGCGCCCGACGGAAACTCCCGCTTGAGCGTCGCCTCGAGCCGCCGGCGGATGACCAGGTTTCGGTAAACGGTCGCGACGGCGTCGTAAGCGGCCGTGCTCTTGGCGCTCTTCTGATCCCAGTACTCGTTCCAGTTCTGCGGATCGATCAGCTTTGGATCGAGTCCGATCGGCGACTTCGGCGTCCGGAACCGGCCGGGATTGGTCTGATCGGCGACGAACAGGCTCAGCAACGTCGTGACGCTGCGCTGGATCTCCCGGACGCTCATCTTGGAGCTGCCGTACGTGCGCGCGGGCAGGCTGATGGGGATCTCGGCGATGGCGTGGCCATTCCTCTGCAGGACCAGCAGGCTCTCGAAGAAGAACGCGTAGCCCTTGGACTGGACCAGGTCAAAGATCGCGCGCGGGATGGCGCGCAGGTTGTAAACCCGGAAGGCGCCCGTGGCGTCCTGAGAGATCCCGAGCATGTTCTTGGTCAGGATGTGCCCGACGCTGGTCAGCGAGCGCCGGACCAGCGACCAGCCGGGCAGGCTGTCCTTCTCCATGTAGCGCGAGCCCACCACGACGTCCGCCGCCTCGCCGCGCGCGAGAAAAGCCGGGATCAGCGCAGGCGAGTGCGTGAAGTCGCAATCGAGCGTCACCAGGCGGTCGTAGCCCTCTTCATACGCGAGGGCGATCCCCGCAAAGTGGGCGCTGCCGATGCCGGACTTGCCCGCGCGATGCACCACCCGGACGCGTGGGTGCTGTGCCGCCAGCGCGTCGAGGAGATCGCCGGTTCCGTCGGGCGACGCATCGTCCATGAACAGGAGGTCGGCGTCGAGCCCGAGCGCCAGGATCTGCTCGCACATCGGCCCGACGTTCGCGCTCTCGTTGTAGGTCGGGATGAAGATCAGCGTCTTGGAAGTCATCGGGCGCCTCGGGCATCGCTCATCGGGCGAGCATAGCGAATGGGTCCACCGGCGCCCACTAGGTGCGCCGCGCCAGGAACAGCATCTCGCCTGGCAGGCGGAGATATATCACGGGCTTGATCTTGAACGCCGGCGCCAGCAGCGTCGAGGCCAGGGTGTGAAAGGGATAGCGGCGCAACGAATTGGACAGCGTCGCGTGGGTGGCCGCGAACGGGTACCGCTCGGTGGTGAGGTGCTCGAACCCAGCCCACCGGGCCAGCGTGGTGAGGCTCCTCTCGGTGAAGTACTGGATGTGCTGCCCCTGCCAGTACCACCAGCGACGCCCCAGCAGCCGGGCCAGCCACGAGTCGACGTCGCCGGTCCAAAGAACGATCACCCCGCCCGGGCGAATGAGCTTCGCCAGGTTCGCCATCTCGGCGCGCGGATCGGGAAAGTGCTCGATGACCCCGATCAGGGACACCACGTCGTACCGCGCCGGCGCGCTCTCGGCGAGCTCCGACAAACGTTTCTGGTGCACGACCAGGCCGCGCTCGCGCGCGACGGCGCACGACCACGTCGACAGCTCCAACCCCTCGACGTCGAAGCCCGCGGCGCGTCCCGCCTCGAGGAAATCGCCGGTGGCGCACCCGACGTCCAGCAGGCGGCGGCCCGCGACGTTCCGTCCGACCACGCGCAGCACCGCCTCGGCGGCCAGCCGGCGCGAGTCGGCATGCTTCAGGTACTCCTCATCGACCACGTCGCGATAGCTGTCCGACAGGGACTCGGGTAGCGGCGCGCAGAACTGATGCGTGCAGGTCCGGCAGCGCACGACCCGGAAGGTCTGCGTGTGCGCGGGGCTGAACGAGTAAGAGAAGGAGACTTCGTCCAGGCGCTCGATCTCGGCGGGCCGGACCTCCTCCAGATCAGCGCCCTCACACACCGCGCACGCTGGGGGCGGGATCTGCATTTTCGCGGAGTATACACACGAGCGTCGGCCTGAAAAGTCCAGACGAGATCGGTCGTCCTTGCGAATCCGCCGGGGCGCGTGATTTATTCTGCTCCTTGAACAACTCATCGCCGCGACCGCAACTCGGTCTGTGGGCCGCGCTGGCGCTCGGCCTGGTCGCGGCGACCGTGCTGTGCAGCGACCTCGCCCGGCTTCGCAATCCGATAGGCGAGAAGTTCATCCCGCCCGAGCCGCCCGGTCAGATCGACTTCAGCTACGCCTATCTCGGGGCGCGCGCGCTGGTGGCCCGCGTGAACCCCTACCACAACAACAAGGACGAGTTCACCAGCCCCATCTTCAAGCCCATCGTCATCGACGGCGTCTCCTATAAACAGATCTATCCACCCGGGCAGCTCTTGCTCTACGTGCCGCTCGCGTTCTGGAAGGGAGCCGACTGGAAGGGCGCGGCGCAGGTATGGTTCGCGCTCAACCTCATCGCGCTCGGCGTCCTCGGCGCCCTGACCTGGGCGCTGCTTCAGCGCGTGCTCGCCGCGCCGTTTTCGCCGATCTGGATCCTCGCGTTCTCGACCTGTCTGGCGCTCTCGACCGGTGTCGAGCTGGGCCTGGAGCGCGGGCAGAGCGAGATCTTCGCGGCGGCCCTGTGCTGGGGCGCCGTCGTCTTGGCTCTGCGCGAGAGCATCGGCACCGCCGCGTTCCTCTCGGTCTGGGCAGCCTCGATCAAGGGATATCCGGCGCTCTTCACGGCGGGGCTCCTGCTCCTCGCGCTCGGCCGCGCGGGCTGGCGGCGGGCGGTGGCGGGCACAACCCTCGGCGTGGTCCTGTTCATCGTTCCGGGACTGCCGTTCATGGGGGACGCGATGCGCGGAGCCCGCTTCCGCTCCGGGATGTTCTGGCCGCACTGGTACAACCACGGCTTCATGAACGCCGTGAACACGGTGGCGCCCGCGTGGGCTGCCCGCGGGCGGCAGGTGCTGTCAGTGTTCGCGCTCGCCGTCACCGTCGCCTCCTGGCTGCAGGCGCGACGGGCGGCGGCGCGCGGCACGACGGCCAACCGCGCGCTGTGGCTCGTGCTCTTCGCCACCGCGTCGCTCGGGGCGATCATCGGATATTCGGCGCTCAGTGTCTCGTACAACCTCGTCCTGATCCTGCCCGGCGTGCTCACGCTCGTCGCGGGCCAGGCCCGCCTCACCGACGAGCTCGCGCTGCCCCGCTGGGCGCAGCACGCGCTGGGAGCGGCGTTGCTCGGCGCTTCGTTCCTGCTCTTCGTCCACCGGCTGGGCGGCGCCAGCCCGTCGGCCTCGAGGACCGGGATCCCCGCGACGGCGTTCGGCCTGGTGGCGCTCTTCGTCGTGCTCGCGGCGGTGCTGGGCCGCGCTCTCCGCCGACCGCCGCCCGTCGCTGCACGAGCCCGTCCGATGACGATGGCGACGGTCCGCCGCCGACTGGCGCGACCGACTGAAGTCATGGTACGGAGATCGCCATGATCAGGACGCGGAAGACCTGTCGGGGGTGCGGCTCGGCTGCGCTACAGCCCGTGCTCTCCCTGGGCGAACAGCACCTGGCGAGCAACTTCGTGATCTCCGCGGATTTTCCGCCGATCGAGCGGAAGCTCCCCCTGGAGGTCGTTCGCTGCTCGCCCGACCTCGACGAGAACGCGTGCGGTCTGGTCCAGCTCCGACACACGACGCCGGGCGACCTCATGTATTCGTCGTACGGGTATCGCTCCGGGATCAACCAGACGATGACCAAGCACCTCGGCGGGATCGCGCACGGCCTCGAGGACAAGCTGCAGCTGCAGCCGGAGGACATGGTCGTCGACATCGGCGCCAACGACGGGACGCTTCTGCTGTCCTACGAAAAGAAGGGCCTCTCGCTCATCGGATTCGAGCCGTCGAACATCCGTCCCATCGGTCCCACGCCGCAGATTCAATTCATCCGCGACTATTTCTCGGCGGTCGGCCTGCGCGAGATCTGCGGTGATCGCAAGGTCCGGGCGATCACGAGCATCGCGATGTTCTACGACCTCGACGACCCGGGACAGTTCGTGGCCGACATCGCGAGCGTGCTGGCCAAGGACGGCCTCTGGGTCCTCGAGATGTCCTATCTGCCGCTCATGCTGGCGAACAACTCCTTCGATACGATCTGTCACGAGCACCTCGAGTATTACGCGATCGCCCCCATCGAGCGCCTGCTGCACGCCCACGGGTTGCGCATCGCCGACGCCGAGCTCAACGACGCCAACGGCGGCAGCATCCGCATCACCGCTTGCCGCGCGGACAGTCCCTTCCGCCAGCACAGCATCGAGACGCGGGCGCGGATCTACCGGCTCAAGAAGCAGGAGTTCGAGCTCAAGCTGGACACCGAGGAGCCCTACCGAGCCTTCGCCGAGAACGCCGAGAAGATCCGTCACGAGCTCCCGGCCCTGCTGCTGCGTCTCATGGCGTCGGGAAAAAAGATCTACGGCTACGGCGCGTCGACAAAGGGGAACGTCATCCTTCAGTACTGCGGGCTCTCGACCGCCTACGTGACCGCAATCGCCGATCGGAACCCCGCGAAGCTGGGTGGCCGAACGGTCGGCAGTGACATTCCCATCATCTCCGAGGACGAGATGCGCGCCGCGCGGCCCGACTACTTGCTGGTGCTGCCGTGGCACTTCCTGGCGGAGTTCAAGCTTCGCGAGAAGGAGTTCCTGGCGCGCGGCGGACGCTTCATCGTTCCCATCCCCAACGCCGAGATCGTCTGACCCGGAGCGGTCCTCTCCTGGCCTCGGCAACGAAACGTCGCGCGCTGGTCACCGGCGCCTCCGGGCAGGACGGGTACTACCTGACCCGGTGCCTCTTGGCCCAGGGCCGGGAGGTGCTCGGCATCTCCCGGCATCCTCCTCGCGAGCCCGCCGGCGGGCACGTGACGCTCGACATCACCCGCGCCGAGGAGGTCCGCGCGGTCGTGACTGACTTCGCCCCCGACGAGATCTATCACCTGGCCGGCTATCATCGCTCCTCGGCCGCGTCTTCGGCCGCCGAGGTGCGCGTGACCGAGGCCGAGGAGGAACAGCTCTACTTTCGCAACAATGTCGAGGCGACGCGCAGCCTGCTGCGTGCCGCTCATGAGCTCCGCCCGGGCAGTCGCGTCTTCCTGGCCGGATCGTGCCACGTGTTTGGCCACGCCGAAGAGTCTCCGCAGAACGAGCGGACGCCCATCCGCCCGAACAGCCTCTACGGCATCAGCAAGGCGACGAACCTGTGGCTCGGGCGCTACTACCGCGACGCGCTCGGCCTCTTCTGCGCGACCGGGATCCTCTACAACCACGAATCGCCGCGACGAGGCCCGACGTTCGTGACGGCGCGCATCGCGCGCGCGGCGGCCCGGATCGCGCGCGGGCAAGAGCAAGAGCTGGTCGTGGGCAATCTCGAAGCCCAGGTCGACTGGGGTTTCGCCGGCGACTACGTCGAGGCGATGGTCCGGATGCTGGAGGCGCCCATCGCCGGCGATTTCGTCGTCGCGAGCGGCGAGCTGCATCGGGTGCGCGATTTCGTCGAGGTCGCCTTCGACCACCTGGGGCTCGATTGGCGCAAGTTCGTCCGCCAGAGCGCCGGGGTGCACCAGCCGGTGGCAGCCGCCGTCTATCACGGCGACATCAGCGCCATCCGGCAGCTCGGATGGGCTCCGCGAGTGTCCTTCGAAGAGATGGTGCGCCAGATGGTCGACGCGGTCCGCGAGTGAGCCAAGGACGCGCGGGCGGGCGTCCCGCCGTCTCACGGACGCGCTAGCAGCGGACGCGCCGCCGCGGGGACCTCGCAGTCCAGGATCTGCGTGCCTCGCGGGGTGCAGGTCGCCAGCGTCTCGGCCGTCTGGCAAATCGGGGTCACCTTGGCCGGATCGCGTGGGCACACCACGCGCGCGGGCTGACCCGGCCGGAAGAAGCTGCGATCCATCTTGGCGAAGCCCGCCGTCCCGAACATCGGCCACCCGGCGAGCACGACCCCCGGCGATCCGTCGTGGCCAGGGGCGTAGATCGGCCGGCAGCCGGCGTAGACGTGCCAGGACGGCCGGTCGGCGAAGGTCGGAACGATGGGCTCGCCCAGGCGAGCGCCCATCTCGGTGCGGCAGTTCACGTCGTACTGCTCCTCGCCGCCGCGCGTGCCCGGTTTCACCGGCAACCGGTAGAACACGAAACCCAGCGTCGCGAAGACGCCCGCCAGCACCGGGATCAGCACCAGCAACGACGTGAACGAGGCGCGCGGCAATCGCGGCAGGTAGAGCAGGGCGACCACCGGCACCAGCGAGCGCGCCGCGGTCATGAACCGGTGGCCTTCGAACGTGCGCCCGTTGACCTCGAACGACAGAAACAGGACGAGGCCGCCCAGCGTCGCGCCCAGCGCCAGCGCGACCGGCGGCCGGAGCACATCGTCGCTCGCGTCGGTGCGGCGCACGAACAGCGTCGACATCACCAGCATCGGCAGCAGCAGCGAGCCCTCGTCGATGAAGAGCTGCTTCCACCCTTCGAGGTCGACCATCGGATGCGGCGGTCCGCCGAAGCGGGGCAGGCGCGGCGACATCCACTCGGTGTGCTCGACCGGCCCGCCCGGCGCAATGGTGCCGGCGAGCGCCCGGTTGGCGACGATCGCCACCACCGCGAAGCCCACGAGCGCGATCGCCGCGCGCCAGCGCGTGGCCCCGAGCAGCCGCGGCCAGCGCAGCCACATCACCGCCAGGCTCATGCCCACGAGCAAAGTCGAGATCTCGTCGGAGATCGAGAGCAGCGCGAAGACACCGGTCATCCCCGCGATCGTCAGCACGCCCGGCGGCCGCGCGCGCGCCTGATCGCGCGCCCGCCGCATGACGTGGCAGAGCAGCGCCACCAGGACGACGAGCGCGATCATGCAGTGGGGGCGAAAGCTCAGCGTCAGGTTGTTGAAGTCCGAGTTGCCTTCGAACGGCCCCAGCCCCGGCACCTGGTTCAACACCCGCAGCATCATCGGACCGGCGAGCGGCGGCACGATCGCGGCCGCCACCGTCACGCCGGGTTTCCACCCGCAGGTCGAGCGCAACGCCATCGCGGTGATCGCGACCAGGATCAGTGACTGCAGATCGTGAGCAAAAGAGAGCGCGCGCGACGCGTTCATCGCCGCGAACGACAGCGACTGCAGCGCGGACGCCGCGACGTCGCCCGCCATGTGGTAACGCAGCGTCTTCCACGGCTCGAAGACGTTGCGGAACGGCATGTGCTGCGCGCGCAGGCTCGACGTGAACTCCACGTGCCATTCGCGGTCCCAGATCCAGTACTCGGACGAGACCATGTGGCTGACCAGAAAGCCGGCCGCCGCGGCGAAGCCCAGCGTCACCAGGTCGCCGCGTGTCAGCGCGCCCCGCCCGGGCAGGATCGATTCGCCGCGCCGGGCTCGCCGCGCCGCCAGCGCCGCCGCGATGATCATCCACGCGCCCGTGCGCACGAAGACCGCGCGGTCCATCCGGAAGAGGTAGCAGAGCGCGAACGTGCCCAGCAGGTCGACCGCGAAGATCGCCCCGATGGCGCACGCCAGATCGAGGGTGCCGTCCGTCTCGCGCCGCCCGAGCGCCACCACCGCACCCAGCGGCACGAGATGAAGCGTGCACGCCAGGACCGACAACCATTCCAACATCGGGAGCACTTAATCGAATCTCCCCGACGGCCGCAAGCCCAACCGCTGGCCCGCGCCGGGCCGCGCACTTTTGAAAACCCGACGACGGTGCTGTAGTGTCGCGTCCCTCATGTATCGGGGTCTCACCGTGGCGGTCGCCATCCCCGCCTATCGGGCCGAGGCCACGATCAGCGCAGGTGGTGTCGACGTTGCCGGATCTGGTCGATCGGGTGATCGCCGTCGACGACGCGTCGCCCGACGGAACCGGCGCCGCGCTGGCCGCGATCCGCGACCCGCGCCTGGTCGTGCTGACCCACGAGAGGAATCGCGGCGTGGGCGGCGCGATGAAGACCGCGTACCGCAAGAGCCTGGAGCTGGGCAGCGACGTCGTCGTCAAGATGGACTCCGACGGCCAGATGGATCCGGCGCAACTGCCGGCGCTGCTCGACGCGCTCATCGACAATCACTGCGACTACGCCAAGGGCAACCGCTTCCTCGACAGCCGCGCGCTGGCGCAGATGCCACGGCTGCGCCTGCTCGGCAACCTGGCGCTGACCTTCATGACCAAGGCGGCGTCGGGCTACTGGCACATCTTCGATCCGCAGAACGGCTACGTGGCCTGCCGCTCGACGGCGCTGCGCCGGCTCGACCTGGACGCGATCGCCGACGACTACTTCTTCGAGAACGACATGCTGGTGCACCTCAACATCCTCGAGACCCGCGTGGTCGACGTGCCCATGCCGGCGCGCTACGGCGGCGAGCGCTCGTCGATGCGCATCGGCACGGTGTTGCGGCGCTTTCCCGGGCGGCTCTTCTCGCGCTTCTGGAAGCGCATCTGGCACCGCTACGTGCTGCGCGACTTCTCGCCGGTGGCGCTGTTCCTGTTCGCCGGCCTGCCGCTGGTGGTCACGGGCGTCTCGTTCGGCGCCTGGAGCTGGTACGAATCCTGGCGCTCGGGCGTCGATCTCCTCGACCGGGCCGCGTGATGCTGTCGGTGCTGCCCATCGTGATCGGGTTCCAGCTGATCCTGCAGGCGATCCTGCTCGACATCAACTCGAGCCCCAAATGACGGTGACGGCGCCCGCCACCGACGTGCGCTGCGCGATCGTCATCGTCAACTACAACGGCGGCGACCTGGTGGCCGCCGCGGTCGATCGGCGCTGGCGCAGACCGTGCGCGCCGACGCGAGCCGACGCGCTTCCCGGTCGTGGTGGTCGACAACGGTCGACCGACGGCTCGCTGCCGCGGCTGCGCGCCTTCGGCGAGCGAATCGTGCTCATCGCGTCGCCCACGAACACCGGCTTCGCCGGCGGCAACAACCTGGCCTTCGCGCGCTTGCCCGCAGGCCGGCGCGTACGCGCTGCTCAACCCCGACGCCGTCGCCGACCCCGACTGGCTGGAGCAGCTGCTCGCGTGCGCCGCGCGCCACCCCGGCTGGGGCGTGATCGCCGCGCGCATCCGCAACGCCGCCGCGCCCGGAGATCCTCGACAACGTCGGCCATCGCATCGCGCTCGACGGCACCGTGCGCGGCCGCGGGCGCGGCGAGCGCGACCAGGGCCAGCTACGCCGACGAGCGGCCGCTGCTGATCGCCAGCGGCTGCGCCATGCTGCTCGACGCGGCCCGAGCCGTGCGCCAGGCCGGCGGGTTCGACGAGCGGTTCTTCTGCTACTGCGACGACGTCGAGCTCTGCCTGCGCCTGGGCCTGCTCGGCTACACCGGCTGGTACGCGCCCGCGGCTCGCGTCGCGCCACCATTTCTCAGCGGCCGCCGGCAGCGCCTTCTCGCCGTTCAAGGCGTACCACGTCGAGCGCAACCGCTACTGGGTCATCGCCCGCTGCTTCCCCTGGCCCGCGGTGCCCGCTGGCGATGGGGGCCAGCGTGGTGCGCTACCTCTGGTCGGCCGTCGCGGCCGCGCCGCGGGCGCGGTCCGGGCGCGCGGCCTGGCCGGCGAGACCGGCGCCGGCACGCTGGTCGGCGCGCTCGCGCGGGCTCACCGCGATGCGCTGCTCGGCCTGCCCGAGACCTTCCGGCGCCGCCACGCCGAGCGCGCGCAGCGCACGCTCGGCGCCGCCGAGTTCGTGCGCCGCTGGCGGCGCGACTACCTGCCGATGCGGACCGCCGTCAACCTCGAGTGAGCGCGCCGCTCAGGGCGCGGCTTTGCCGCCGGTCGCGGGGACGCCGCGCGGGGGCAGGGCGCCCGCCACCGGCGGGCTCTCGTTGGACGTCGTCGCCACCGGCGTCGCGTCGCGGCCCGCCGACAGGCGGTCGACCATGTCGAGCAGGTTGGAGGCGAGATCCTTCGCGAGCGGCACGTCGCGCGCGAGCACGCGCGACAGGTCGCGCCCGCGCCGCCGCTCGTCGGCGACCGCCGGGTTGGCCAGCGCGTGGCGGTAGTCGATCGGTGTGCAGGAGCTGCAGGCGGATCGACTCGGTCACGCGCGTGAGCAGCTCGCGCTCGTCGGCGCCCAGCGCCGCCAGCGGCCACTCGTGCCAGCTCATCGTCCCCTGCGCCTTGCCCTCGGTCAGCTGCCCCTGCACCCAGACGTGGCCGAGCTCGCCGAACGAGCCCTCCTTGGGCAGGTCCTCGATGACCGCGGAGCGCCGCTCGTCGAGCGGGAACTGCCGGCCGTAGACGTGATAGAGCAGCATGGCGTCGGACACCTCGACGTGCACGATGAGGCCGCCGAAGTCGAACAGCGGCAGCGTGCCCGCGGCGATCGCGGCGCTCAATCGCGTGCGATCGCCGGCGCTCACGACGCCGGGCGCGTTCTCCGCCGACAGCGCGCGCGGAACGCGCTTCTTCTTGCGCATGAAATCGACCAGCTGATCGATCCCGACGACGACGTTGAGCGCGCCGTGCCCCTTGTAGCCGGCGTGATACATGCCGACCAGCTCGAGATCGCGCGATCTTGCACGACAGCGCCAGCACCGGGCTGCCCGAGTTCCCCTCGGCGAGGAGCGCGTCGATCACGAAGTCGACGTGGTCCCAGCCCTGCTCCTGGTCGCGGTCGTAAGGGTTGACGATCTTGCCGCTCGCTCACCGCCTGCATCACGCCGAGCGGAAAGCCGCGCACCTCGACGGCGTTGCCCTGGCGCAGGCCCGCGCTCTTGCCGATGCGGTAGGGCAGGGCGTTCAGGCGCTGGGTCGCCTTCAGGATCGCGGCGTCGAGCAGCGGTTCGACGGCGACGCGCGTGAGCGGCGTCTGGCCCGGCTCGTAGTCGTCGCGCTCGTCGCGCACGATGCGCAGCTTGTCCTCGACGCGCTTGCAGCCGTCCTGCACGCCGTCGATGCGGTGGAAGGTGTCGGTGACCTCGGGCCAGCTCGCGACGTGCTCGTTGGTCAGCAAGTAAGTGTCGTTGCCGGTGACCTCGTAGGCGAAGGCGCTGCCGAGCTCGGTCGCCTGCACGCGCCGCCGGCGCAGCTTTCCGTCGGGGCCGAAGAACGGACACTCGTACTTGGCGGTGCTGCGCACGAGGTAGCTGTACTGCCCGCGCGGCCCCTGCTCGATGTCGCGCGTGTGCGGCGTCTGGATCTGCAGCGTGTCGGCGTACTCGCCCAGGCACTGCGTCTCGGGCGTCGCCGAGAGACGCGAGCGCGTCACCACGTCGAAGGCCAACCCGATGACGATCAGAGCGCCGAGGAGCGGCAGCCAGCCCTGCATCGCGCGGAGCTTCATGAAACCCTCGTGTCAGCGTAGCATGACCGCCCCTCCCATGGCGAAAACCCCGACGGCCACCGAGACCGACATCATCCGGGCGGCGATCGCGCTCATTCGGAAACCGAGCGTCGATCACCTGCTCTATGTAGGCGATCGACTGCTGCCGGACGACGTGTTCCGCGGCAAGCCGGCCGCGCGCAAGAAGCTGGTACAGGCGGTGGTGAGCCCGGCGCAGCGAGCAGGTCGTCGAAGCGGCCGGGATCACGGTACTGCCGCTACCCGAGTACGATCTCGACCGCCCCGAGCGCCTCAAGATCGCGCTCGTCGCCGGCATCTCGCGCGGTCTTTACAAGGAAGGGCGACGTCGTGGTCGCGCTGCTGTCGCGCAAGCCGGCCAGCATGCCCGACTCGATCCTGGTCGTCACCGTCGGGCAAGAGGACGACGAGGGCGCGTTCGGCTTCCTGCACACCGAGGGCATGTCGCCCGGCGTGATGGACACGCTCATCGATCTCGCGATCAGCATCGGCGTCGGCGGCTGGGAGGGGCGGCCGGTCGGCGCGCTGTTCGTCGTCGGCGACTCCAACACGGTGATGGAGCAGTCGCGGCAGCTCACGCTCAACCCGTTCCAGGGCTACTCCGAGGACGAGAAGAACATCATGAACCCCGACGTGCGCCACGCGCTGCACGCGTTCGCCGTGCTCGACGGCGCGTTCATCGTGCGCGAGGACGGCGTGGTCATCGCCGCGGGCCGCTACCTCAACTTCGACGAGGAGAAGGAGGTCGACGTGCCGCTGGGCCTGGGCGCGCGCCACATGGCGGCCGCCGGCATCTCGCGCGACACCGAGGCCATCGCCATCGTGGTCTCGCAGACGTCGGGGTCGGTGCGCGTCTTCAAGCGCGGCAAGGTCGCGCTGGAGCTGGCGCCGCGCATGCGTCGGAGCTGAGCCGCGCGGGCGCGCCGGCGACACGTGCGCCCGGCCGCCGGGCCAGGGTCTGGAAACCCTCCGGAGGTTCCCATTTCAATGTTTTGCGGGACGGGGCGACCGAGATACCATCGCGCGCGACGCGCATGCGGATCTTTTCGTTCCGGATTCGGTCTTCGTTTCTCGCCCCTCTGATCGCGGTCGTGCTCGCCGGCTCGGTCCTCGCCGGAGCGGGCCCCTTTGCCGCGACGGCGCGCGCCGACGACCCCCAGCGCGCCAAGGAGCTGTACCAGGAGGGGACACGCTTCTTCGACCTCGGCCAGTTCGACAAGGCGATCGACGCCTTTCAGTCGGGCTACCGCGAGAAACCCGACCCGATCTTCCTCTACAACATCGCCCAGGCGTATCGCCTGGCGGGCGACGCCAACAAGGCCATCTTCTTCTACCGGGGCTACCTGCGGAACTCGCCCAAGGCGCACAACCGCGCCGACGTCGAGCAGAAGATCCAGGCGCTGCAGAAGCAGGTAGGCGGAGCCGGGGCAGACGCCGCGTCCAGCCGGCGGCGCCGGCCGGTGACAGCCCCAGGGCGACCGCGCCGCCGCCCGCTGCCGTCGCCACCGCCGCCGGCGGCCCCCGCGACTCCGCCGGCCGCGAGCCCCACCGCGATGCCGCACGACCCGCGACCGGCGACCGTGCCGCCGCCGCCACGGCCCCGGGTCCGGGCGAGACGCCCGCGACCGACGCGATGGGCGGCACGACCACCGTCGCGGCGACCGCGTCACCGGCCCCGGCGTTCGACGAGGCGCGTCCAGTCGACGTCGGCCTCGGCGTCGGCGTCGACAGCTGGTCGTCGGGCGTGCAGGGCAAGGCCAACGCGTCGCTGGCGCTGGTCGCTGTCGGGTGGCTACACGTTCGGGCAACGACCCGACCGCGGCGATCCACTTCCGCATCGGCGGGTCGCTCGGCTACACGTTCCTGAAGGAGGCGACCTATCGGGACACGTTCCTGTCGGCCCTGGTCGTGCCGACCATGCTGTTTCGCGCGAGCCAACGTCTGGCGATCTCCGGTCGAGGTCGGCATCGGCGTCGTCGGCGTCTCCGGCATGCAGGCGAACTCGGTGCTGCTCGATCCCAAGCTGACCCTGAAGATCAGCGGCACGCAGAGCCTGCTCGAGGTTCGCCCCGCGATCGGCGCGCAGTTCCAGCTGACGCCGGGCGTCGGGGATCTTCGGCGCGCTGGCGCGATCGACTACTCGCCCAAGGGCAACCACTTCTACCAGGCGATCAGCCGCACCGAGCTGCTGCTGGGCCTGGCGCTGCGGTTTTGATTCCGCACGCGCTATCCTGACGGCTCCCGATGCCGCGGGTGTCCTCATGCAGTGCGTGATTCTGGCCGGCGGCCTGGCGACGCGCATGCGGCCGCTGACCGAGACCATCCCCAAGGCGCTGATCCCGGTCGCCGGGCGTTCCGTTCATCGACCACCAGCTCGCCTGGCTCGCCGGCCACGGCGTGACCGACGTCGTGCTGTCGGTCGGGTACCGCGGCGACATGCTGCGCGACCACGTCGGCGACGGTGCGACGCTTCGGGCTCACGCGTGCGCGTCGTCGACGAGGGGACCGCCCTGCGCGGCACGGCGGGCGCGCTGCGCCTCGCGCTGGATCGCGGCGCGCTCGAGCCGGCGTTCCTGATGACCTACGGCGACTCGTTCCTGCCCATCGATTTCGCCGACGTCTGGCGCCGCTTCGAGGCGGCGGGCGGCGCCGGCGCTCATGACCGTGTTCCACAACGACGGCCGCTGGGACGACAGCAACGTCATCTACCGCGACGGCCGCGTCGCTGCTCTACGACAAGCACCACGCGACGCGCCCCGCGGCCGACTTCGACTACATCGACTACGGGCTGCTCGCGATGAAGCGCGACGTGATCGCCGAGCTGGTGCCGCCGCCGAGCACGGCGCCCGACGGCCGGTACGCGCGCGCCGATCTGGCGCCGCTCTTCCACGAGCTCAGCCGGCGCGGCGACCTGGCCGGCCTGGAGATCAGCCAGCGTTTCTTCGAGATCGGCTCGCCCGCCGGTCTGGAGGACCTCGAGCGATGGATGCGCGATCGGTCCTGATCGTCCTCGACCGCGACGGGGTCCTGAACCGGACCGTCGCCAACCCGGCGGAGCCGCGCCCCGACAGCCCGATGCACGCGGGCGAGGTCGTCGGTCTTCCCCTGGGTCCCGCCGGTGCTGCGCGCGCTCACCGACGCCGGCTTCGGCCTGGTGCGTCGCCAGCAACCAGCCGGCCGCCGCCAAGGGCAAGACCACGCGCGCCGCGCTCGAGCAGGCGCACGCGCGCGTGCTCGCCGAGGCGCAGCGCGACGGCGCGCGCATCCTGAGCTCGCACGTCTGCTTCCACCGCGCCGAGGACGGCTGCGATTGCCGGAAACCGCGCACGGGGCTGCTGCGCGAGGCGTTCCTGCAGCACCCGTCGTACGCGGTCGCGGAGTCGTGGATGGTCGGCGACCGCGCCGTCGACGTGCTCGCGGGCGCGAGCTTCGGCCTCGAGACCGCGCTGCTGACCGGTGCCATGCCAGCCGGACGACGGCGATGGCGGCCCCGCCGCCGATCCCGCCGCGGACGAGCTGCTGGCGCTGCACGCGCGCTCAGTTCAACCTTCCTTTTGCGGGCATGATTTGCGAGACTTCGCCGAATTTATCTTGAAAATTTAGCGTGGAGACTCGCGGCAAATGGCCGCGAACCACGCCCTCGCTGACGACATCCCCGCGACTCAATCATGCAAACACCCACGCCTCTTGGTCGGATCAAGATCTTCGCCGACGGCGCGTCGCTGCCGGCGCTGCTCGAGCTGGCGCAAAATCCAGCGATCGCCGGCTTCACCACCAACCCGACGCTGATGCGCAAGGCCGGCGTCAAGGACTACCGCGCCTTCGCGCGCGAGGCGCTGGCTCACATCGTGAAGAAGCCGATCTCGTTCGAGGTCTTCGCCGACGAGTTCGCCGAGATGAACCGCCAGGCGCGCGCGATCGCCGCCTGGGGCGACAACGTCTACGTGAAGATTCCCGATCACCAACACCCGAGGGTGAATCGTCGAGCGCCGCTGATCCGCGAGCTGACCGCGGCCGGCGTGAAGCTGAACGTCACCGCGCTCTGCACGCTCGGGCCAGGTGCACGAGACGGCGCAGGCGCTCGCGGGTGGGGCGCCGTCGGTGATCTCGGTGTTCGCGGGCCGCATCGCCGACACCGGCCGCGACCCGGTGCCGCTGATGCGCGCGGCGCTGGAGATCTGCGGCGCCGCCGACCGCAAGATCGAGCTGCTGTGGGCCAGCCCGCGCGAGCTCCTGAACCTGATCCAGGCCGCCGAGGTCGGCTGCCACATCATCACGGTGACCCACGACCTGCTCAAGAAGCTGGAGCTGCTCGGCAAGGATCTGGGCGAGTTCAGCCTCGACACGGTGAAGATGTTCCACCGCGACGCCGCCGACGCGGGGTACGAGCTGTGAGCGACGGCGACGCCGGCGCGTTCGTGCGCCAGTTCCTCGACGAGAGCGTGCGCGCGATCCAGGCCATCGACGCCGCGTCGGTCGAGGCGGTGGCGCAGGGGCTGGCGGCGCTGCGCGCGGCGGCGGCGGGCGGCTCTTCATCCTCGGCGTCGGCGGCTCGGCGGGCCACGCCAGCCACGCCGTCAACGACTTCCGCAAGATCTGCGGCATCGAGGCCTACACGCCGACCGACAACGTCTCCGAGCTCACGGCGCGCGTCAACGACGAGGGCTGGGACACCAGCTTCTCCGAGTGGCTCAAGGTGTCGCGGCTCGGCGCGCGCGACGGCCTGCTGATCTTCTCGGTCGGCGGCGGCAGCCGCGAGAAGAACGTATCGATGAACCTGGTTCGCGCGATCGAGCTCGGCAAGAGCGTGGGCGCGCGGGTCTTCGGCGTCGTCGGCAAGGACGGCGGCGCGACCAAGCAGCACGCCGACGCGTGCGTGGTGATCCCGACTGTCTCGCCGGATCGGATCACGCCGCACACCGAGGGGCTGTGCGCCGTCGTCTGGCACCTGCTGGTCAGCCACCCCGCGCTCAAGCGCGCCGCGACCAAGTGGGAATCGACCAAGTAGCGGAAGCCCGGGAGGACGCCGGCGCGGGCCAGAAGGGCCCGGTCGCGACCGCCGGCCAGCGCTTCTTCATCGTCGGCGGCGCCGGCTTCATCGGCAGCCACTTCACCGACCACCTGCTCGGCGATCCGGCCGTCGCCGGCGTGACCCTCTACGACAACTTCTCGTCGGGGCGCGAGTGGCACTACGCGCACCACGCGGAGGACCGGCGGCTGCGCGTCGTGCGCGGCGACGTCGAGAAGCTGGACGCGCTCCGCGCCGCCATGGACGGCCACGACGTGGTGATTCACCTCGCGTCGAACCCCGACATCGCGCGCGCCGCCACCGAGCCCGACGTCGACTTCTGGCAGGGGACCGCGCTCACCCACAACGTGGTCGAGGCGATGCGCACGCACCAGCGCCAAGCGCATCCTCTACGCGTCGGGCAGCGGCGTGTACGGCGACCTCGGCGACCGTCGAGGCCACCGAGGACCACGGCCCGCTCGTGCCGGTGTCGACCTACGGCGCGAGCAAGCTCGCGGGCGAGGCGCTGATCTCCGAGCTACGCGTTCATGTTCGGGCTCTCCGGCTGCGCCTTTCGCTTCGGCAACGTCGTCGGCCCGCGCCAGACCCACGGCGTCGGCTTCGACTTCGCGCGCCGCCTGCTCGCGGATCCGACGCGCGCTGCGCATCCTCGGCGACGGCAGCCAGAGCAAGTCGTACATCCACGTGACCGACGTCGTGCGCGCCGTGCTGGCGGCGCACGAGGCGACGCCGCCGCCGTTTCGCGCCTACAACGTCGCGACCGGCGACTACATCACCGTCGCCGAGATCGCCGACCTGGCGGTCGAGTGCGTCGGGCCTGCGCCGAAGCCGCCGTGCGCTTCGACTTCACGGGCGGCGACCGCGGCTGGAAGGGCGACGTGCCGATCGTCCGGCTCGACACGCGCCGCATCCAGAGCCTCGGCTGGCGGTGCCGCCTGTCGACGCGTGAGGCGCTACGCCAGTCGATTCTCGCGATGATCCCCGACCTGCGCGAAGGCCGGATGTAGAGCCGGGCGTGGTCGAAGGTTCGCAAGTCACTCCGCTTTCGGCGGGGGCGGGTATTGCCTCCGCGGGGACGCGCCCTGACGCCGCCGCCGAGAGGTTGACTCTCGATGACTGAATCTGCCCGTGCGGGGCGCTGACTCGACCTTGGTCCCGATCCAGCGGCGGCACGGGGGCGCTTCGCTTCGGGCTGGCAACCTGCCTGCGGACAGGCAGGAGCGCCCTCAGAGACCCCGCGGAGACAAAACCCGCCCCCGCCTACGCTCCGTTCCAACCCTTCGAATCAGGCTGCCCCGACTAGATCCGGATCCGGATCCGTTTTGTGCAACCGGGTTCGAGGAGTGGGAACGGAGCGTAGGGCGGGGCGGGTATTCCTCCCGCGGGGTCTCTGAGGGCGCTGCGGCCTGTCCGCAGGCCGCTTGCTAGCCCGAAGCGAAGCGCCCCCGTGCCGCCGCTGGATCGGGACCAAGGTCGAGTCGCCGCTGGCATAGGCAGATTCAGTCTTCGAGAGTCAGCCTCCCGGCGGCGGCGTCAGGGCGCGTCCCCGCGGGGGGAATACCCGCCCCGACCGAGAGCGGAGTGACTGCGAACCTTCGCCCGAGCCCTCTTGCCCCGGCTAGGCGGACCGCGACGAAGGACGCGCCAGCAGCTTGACGGTCGTGGCGATGAGGATCAGCCACGGCACGTGTCCGAACACCTTGGCCGCGACCGGAAAGCCCGGATAGAAGTTCGAGAAGTAGGGCTGGGTGCCCGTCCAGGTCGCGTAGTAGGCGATGAATACGAAGAGCCCGCTCGTCGCCGCATAGGCCCACGCTCGAGCCACGTCGACCGCGAACAGCAGGGGAATCGGGTAGACGACGTACTGAACTCCAAAGCCGGGTGTCAGGATCAAGAAGAGTGAGAAGACGATCGCGCCGAGCTCGGTCGCGCTCCAGACGCGCTTGCGCCGCCAGTTGATCACCGCCACCAACACCGGGACCGACAACATCACCCAGGGAGCGCGCTTGGTGAAGGAGTCGGTCAAGCGGCGCACGATCGCGGAGAGGTTGGTGGGTTGACCGAGGAACTCGAGGAACGAAGCGATTCCCCAGGGCCCCACGTACGATCGGTACTTGAGAACGTGGGCATAAAACCCGCTCCAGTGTCTGAGGAGGAAATGCGCAAACGGGAGCGCGCCCAGCGCCAGAGCCAGCAGGAACTGCAGGATCTGGCGTCGCGACGTCAGGGTCGCGAGAAACACCGGAATCAGCAGCGTCGGGATCAGCTTGACGTTGATCGCCGCCGCCAGCGCCAGGCCGCCCCAGAACGCGCGCTTTCGGTCGAGGAGAAACGCGGCCAGCAACGACAGCGCGGCGCAGGTCGGATCGGTGTTGCCGTGGTGGGCGCTCACGAGAAGCGAGGCCGGGTTCCAGCAGAAGAGGGCGAAGGCGACGGGCGCGGCCAGGCCTTCACGCGCGCGCCACGTCCTGTAGACCAGCACGGCGGCGAGAGCATCCGCGCCGATCTGCGGCAGCTTGAACAGGAAGTCGAATCGCCAGCCCCGCGCCGCCGATGCCTTGTGCAGAGCTGTCGCGAACAGCGCGATCACGGGCGGGTGATTGAAGTCGACCTGATGGTCGTACAGCCATCCGACGCCGTGATGAGCCTCGATCTCCTTGCAGAAGTTGGTCCAGATGTTGATGTCATTCGAGCCGTGGGACCAGCGCGCGACCAGGACCCGGAACAACAAGCCCGCGCAGCCCACCAGCAGCACAGCCACGGCGATCGGCCTTCGATGAGCCGATACCTGCGTTTGCGCCCACGCCCGAGCCCTGAACCAAAAACCCAATGGAGACCCCTTCGCTTTCGAGGTCGCCGAGGCTGTCCGAAAAGCCGTCGAGCGTCAATCTCGATGCAAGGGCGCGACGGAGGTCGCGACGGTCATGGCAGAGCCGGATCTCGCGGCGGGGAGGGCCGGAAACCTGTCCGAAACGACTTTTTCGTCCACCGACGGGGCCAGTCACTTTTTTGCGCCAATTTGCTCCGCCGCGCGGCATTCTCCGCAGCGTATGGGGCTGTGTTCTCAGGTCAGGGCGTTCGGGAGTGGTCTCGCCAGCGGTGTTCGCGCGCTGTCGCCGCGCAATCGGCTGTTGTGCGCGGTGTGGGGCGTCTTCGCGATCCTTGTGTCCGCGGGCGTCCACGGGTCGTCGATCGGCGCGACCGCCGCCTTCTGGATGCCTGAGCGGCCGCTCACCGGAACGTTGCTCCGGAAGCTGCGGGTCCCGGCCTTCGTCAAGAAGGAGTACGGCAAGGAGAAGCTCCGGAAGGCGCTGCTCGAGGAGCCGCGAAAGATCCGCTCGGACGAATACTTCGGAGGCACGCCCTACGCGCTGAGCCAGCTCACGCATTCGCCGCGCTTCCCGGTCGTGAACACGAACATCGGCGGCGACGGCCAGAACATGCTGGTCACGCAGCACGCGCCGGTGCTCCACCTGATCTCACTGGGTCGGCCCGCGACGTGGGGCTATTTTTTCCTGGGCGCGCGCCGCGGGCTCGCGTGGTCGTGGTGGTTCCAGCCCTTCGCCTGCTTCACCGCGCTGACGTTGCTGCTGGAGGTCGTGCTGCGCGGCCACTGGAGGCTGGCGGCGTTCGGCGCGTTCCTGTTCTGTAGCTCCGCGTACGTGGTCTGCTGGTCGATGTGGCCCGCGTACATCACGATGTTCGCCGCGGTCGCCTGCGTCAGTGGCTATCACCTCCTCGCCAGCCGATGCCGGGCGGTGCTGGTGTCGAGCGCGATCCTGCTCGGCGTGGCGATCGCCGGCTTCGTGACCGATGTTTATCCGCCCTGGCAGGTGCCGATTGGCCAGGTCTTCGGCGGCCTGTTCATCGCGCTGGTCGCGCGCGATCGCTTGCTGGGCGGCCTCGCCGAGCCGGGGCGGAGACGCATCGGGCTGGCGGCGGTCGCGGTCCTCATCGCCGGCGTCATGCTCTTCGCGTGGTGGCGCTCCTGCGCGGCGGACCTGCGCGTCATGGCCCAAACCAGCTACCCCGGCCACCGCGTCTCGACCGGCGGCGACCTGACCTTCGCGTCGCTGTTTCGCGGGACGTACAACCTCTTCACGATCTACGAGTGGTACAAGCCGCTCAAGAACGAGTGCGAGGCCAGCTCGTTTTACTACTTCTTTCCCGCGGTGTTCGCGCTCCTTTGCATGTCGCGCGAGGTGCGGCGTCGCTTCGGAGCGGTGGGCTGGTTCCTGACCGGCTACATCGCGGTGGTGCTGGTCTTCGTCTTCGCGGGAATGCCGGCCGTGCTCGCGAAGGCGCTGTTTCTCTCTTACTCGCCGGCACGCAGCGAGGACATCGGGCTCGGCGTGGCGTCGATCATTCTGACCGTCCACACGCTCGCCGTGGTTCGGCAAGTGAGAGCGAGCGGAGACGCGATCATCAGCGGCCGCAGGTGGTTCGTCCCTCCGGCGGTCGGCGTGGTCGTCCTGGCGATCTTCCTGATTCACGCCCACCTGCATCACAAGCTGATCGGCAAGGTGCCGAGCCTCACCGTCGCGATCGTGACGTCGGCCGTCATGGCGGGTCTGTCCTGCGCGATGGCCGCGGGGCGTACGCTGATCTTCGCGGTGCCGCTCGCGCTCCTTCAGGCGGCGACGACCTTCTGGTTCAATCCCCTGGCCACCAACCTCGATCACGTCTACGAGTCCGACCTCGCGCAAGCGATCCGCGGCGTGAAGGAGCACGCGGGCTCGCGATCGACGTGGGCGGTCTTCGGCGGCACCCACGTCGGCCCGCTCATCGAGGTGCTCGGCGATCGCGCGCTGACCGGCCCCCAGTGGCCGCCACAGCTCCACACCTGGTCGGTGCTGGATCCGGACGGGAAGCAGTTCGAAACGTACAACCGCTACGCCGAGGTCTCGTTCCGCCAGTGGAGCGACCCGAACACCATCTCTTTCCAGAACCCCACGCAGGGCTTCTTGCTCGTGAAGCTCTCGCCCAGCAATCCCCGCCTCAAGCAGCTCGGGGTGCGTTACGTGTTGCTCATGGATGGCCAGCAGGTGCCCGTCGACGAGACGAAGCTCCGCCTGGTGTTCCGCTCTCCGTACGGCCGCTTCACGATCTACGAGCTCCTCTGAGCGTATTTCGCAAGCCCCGAGCATCGTCGTTGCGCGGGACCCGGGAATCGGTATAGTCCCGGGCCCTACCCGCATGCCTGGACCGACAATTTCGCTTCTGATTCCGGCGCTGAACGAGGCCAAGGGTATCGTGGCAACCGTGCGGCGCGCCGCACCGGACCTGCACGAGATCATCGTCGTCGACGGCGGCAGCAAGGACGGCACGGCCGATCTCGCGCGCGCCGCGGGCGCCAAGGTCATCGTCGAGACGCGGCGCGGGTACGGGCTCGCTTACCGGCGCGGATTCGAGGCCGCCACCGGCGAGGTGATCGCGACCGCCGACGCCGACGGGACGTACCCGGTCGAGATGATCCCGCACATCGTCGACTTCCTGATGCGCAAGGACCTCAACTTCGTGAGCTGCTCGCGCTTCCCGCTCGCCGACGGCAAGACGATGGAGGGCTTGAACAAGCTCGGCAACATCGGGCTCAGCCTGGCGGCGTCGATGCTGTACCTGCATTCGTTCCGCGACATCTGCTCGGGTATGTGGGTCTTCCGGCGTTCGTTGCTCGAGAAGATCGACCTGCGGACCGAGGGCTGGGCGTTCTCCAACGAGCTCAAGCTCGAATCGTATTTCTGCGAGCCCGACAAGTTCGCCGAGTTCATGATCCCCTACGAGGAGCGCGTGGGCCCGACCCACAACGTGACGATCTGGAAGACCGGCGTGCAGGTCCTGGGCTTCATGATGTACGAGCGGTTCACGCACTTCATGCGCGCGCGCGTCAGCACGAAGCGCAGCGCGTTCGACGGGATCGACACCGGGAGACGCCCCTAGGCGCGCGCGAGATCGGCAAGAGATCGGAAAGAGATCCGAAATGAGCACTGAGCCACACGTCGCGACGGCCCGCTCGGAAAGCGAGGAGCGGGCGTTCTACGACGACATGTGGAGCAAGTACGGCAACCTCGACGTCGCCAGCCCCGCCAACTTCCACCGGCGCCGCCTGGTGGTCGAGCTGGCGGCGGGCGCCGTCCGGTCCCCGGCGCCTCGCGTGCTCGACGTCGGCTGCGGGCAGGGCGAGCTGCTGCGCGACCTGGCGGCGCGGCTGCCGAGCGCGCGCATCGCGGGGTCGGATCTGTCGGCGCAGTCGCTCCTCGACACGCGCAAGCGCAATCGCGAGTTCGAGCTGTTCTCGCTGAACATCGCCGAGCCCAACTTCTCGCAGACCTACGCCGACCGGCTGGGCGCGTTCGACATCCTGGTCTGCTCGGAGGTGCTCGAGCACATCCCGGACGATCACCTGGCCGCGCGCAACCTGGCGGCGCTGCTCGCGCCCGGCGGCGTGCTCATCGCCACGGTGCCGGGCGGCAAGATGTCGCGCTTCGATCAGCGCATCGGCCACCAGCGCCACTATCGCCCGCAGCTCCTCGAGCAGCTGCTGACCGGCGCCGGCCTGCGCGTCGAGAAGCTCATGGCCTGGGGCTTTCCGTTTCACAACATCTACCGCTCGGCCGTGCGAATCGTGTCGCGGTTCGCGCTGCCCGAGAGCCCCGCGGGCGAAGGCGCGGGCGCGGCCGGCTCAGAGCCGCCGCCGCCGAACGCGGGGCCCGGCCTGGTGTCCAAGGTCCTGTCGGCGGGTTACGTCGCCTTCGGCCGCGTCCTCAACCCGCTCTTCTATCTGAACCTGACGCGCGGAGGCGAGCAGATGATCGCCGTGGCGCGCGCGGCGACCTGACCCGTGTCTTCCGCTGGCGTGTCTTCGCAGCCCGCTCCTCCGGTTCCGCGCACCGTGATCATCACTGGCGCGGGTCGCGGGATCGGACGCGCGGTCGCGCTGGATCTCGCGCGCCTCCCCGAGCTGTCGCTGGTGCTGGTCAGCCGCACCGAGACCTGCGAGGCGACGGCGGCCGCCTGCAACGCCGTGCGCGCCGGCTCGACGCGCGCGCTGCGCCTCGATCTCGCGGACTGGCAGGCGGGCGCCGCGCGTCTGGCGCCGATCCTGGATACGGCGCCCGGCCCGCTGGCGCTGGTCCACGCCGCCGGAGTCCTGGGTCCGACGGGCCGATTCGCCGGCAACGATCTCGCCGCCTGGTGGAGCGCGTTCGAGGTGAACCTCGGCGCCACCGTGCGCCTGACCCACGCGGCGCTCGGGCGCATGAACCGCGACGCCGCCGGGCGGATCGTGCTCTTCGCCGGCGGCGGCGCCGCCTACGGCTATCCGCAGTTCTCGAGCTACGGCACCGCCAAGGCCGCGCTCGTGCGGTTCACGGAGACGGTCGCGATGGAGCTCGGGTCGAGCGGCCCCTTGATCACCATCATCGCCCCCGGCGCCAACGACACCGACATGCTGGCCGAGGTGCGGCGCGCGGGCGGCATCGTCAAGACCACGGTGACGCTCGACGAGCCCTGCCGCCTGGTGCGGCGGCTGCTCACCGAAGACGCGCGCGGGCTGCACGGCCGCTTCGTGCACGTGCGCGACACGTGGGACGCCGAGAGCGCCGCGGCGCTCGGGGACAACCACTGGCGGCTGCGCCGGGTCGAGTGACATGGTCAGGATCCTCGTCATCGGTCACGGCCTCATCGGGCGCCAGCGCGCCAACGCGGTCGCCGCGCTCTCTCTCGCTCGACAGTGCTCGCTCGCCGGCACCGTCGATCCGCACCCGCGCGCGCCCGACCTGTACGGCGGGGCGCCGCACTTCGCGCAGCTCGGTGACGTCGCGCCCGACAGCTACGACGCGGCGGTCATCGCCGTCCCGCATCACCTCGGGGCCGGCCTCGCGCGCGCCGTGCTCGCGCTGCGCAAGCCGGTCTTGATCGAGAAGCCGCTCGGGCTGCACGGCGCGGAGGCGCGCGCGCTCGCCGACACCGCGCGCGGCACCGCGAGCTTCGTCGGCTACAACTATCGTTTTCTGCCGACGTTTCGCGAGGCGGTAGCGCGCATCCAGCGCGGTGAGCTCGGCCCGCTGCGCAGCATCGACATGGTCCTCGGGCACGGCGGCAACCCGCGCTCCGCCGAGGGTTGGAAGCTGGACCCGGCGCTGGCCGGCGGCGGCGTGATCCTCGACCCGGGCGTGCATCTCTTCGACCTCTTGCTGTGCCTCGAGCCGCGCCTCCGGCTGCAGCACGCGGCGGCGACGCGTGGCTTCTGGAAGACCGGGATCGAGGAGGACTTCGTCACCGTGCTCAGCCACGGCGATCTGCTGGCGAGCGCGCGCGTGTCACACATCCGCTGGATCAACACCTTCCGCATCGAGATCGGCGGCGACGCCGGGTACGTGATCATCGAGGGCAGGGGAGGCAGCTACGGCGCGCAGACCGTCCGCTTCGGCCGGCGCTGGGGCTGGAACGATGGAAGCGGGCGCGCGCAGCGCGACACCGAGGAGGCGCGCGACTTCGGCGCCGGCAACGACAGCCTCGACGTCGAGATGGCGGCCGTCGTCGATCGATGGAACGGCGGCGCGACCGCCTCGAGCGCCGGCGGTCCGGGCCCGGCCACCTTCGAGGAGGGAGTCCAGGTCGCGGAGCTGTGCGACGAGATGTACCAGCGTATCGGCGGCGGATCGCCCGCCGCGCCGGCGCCGCGATGAAGCTCGGCGCGCTCGCGCAGACGCCGGCCGTGCGGCGAATCGCGCGCGCGGCGTCGGACTGGGTCGACCTCCAGCTATCGACGATCGTCGCCGGACTGCGTGACGTCGCTCCGCGTGCGCGCGGCCGGCTGCTCGACGTCGGCTGCGGCAACAAGCCGTACCAGCCGATCTTCGCGCCCCACGTGAGCGAGTACATCGGCATCGAGCACGAAGCGACGTTCTCGGCGACCGCGGCCGGCCATCAGGGCGTGCGGCCCGATCTGACCTACGACGGCCAGCGCATTCCGTTTCCCGACCAGAGCTTCGACACGGTGCTCAACGTGCAGGTCCTGGAGCACACGCCACGCCCGCGCCTGCTGGTGGCCGAGATGGCGCGCGTCCTCAAGCCCGGCGGCCTGCTGATCGTGAGCGCGCCGTTTCAGTTCCGGCTGCACGAGCAGCCGCACGACTACTACCGGTACACGTCGCACGGGCTGCGGCACCTGCTGGACGAGGCCGGGCTCGAGGTCGAGGAGATGCACCAGCAGGGCGGCCTCTGGAGCTTGATCGGGCACAAGCTGAACTCGTACCTCGCGTTCCGCGTCGCGCGCATCGGCGGCGTCGCCCAGAGCCTGGGCAAGCTCGGCCACGAGGCCGCGGCGGATGCGATTCGCCCGCGCCTGTGGACGCTGCCGTTCGTGGGCGCCTCGATGTTCGCGATCTCGGCGGCGGCACGCGTGCTCGACCCGCTGCTCGTCGAGCCCGACGAGACGATGAGCTTCATGGTGCTCGCGCGGCGCCGTTGAACGAGGGGACCGTCGACGCGCCGAGGTCGAGCCCCGGCCTCGTGATATAAAAGCGGCCTTCGTGGGTTTCGTCGTCCTCTTCCTGCTGTCCGCCCTCGCGGCGACGGCGGCGCTGGCCATCGCGAGCCGGGCACGACTGTCCGGGCGCGCCCAGGTGGTGGTCGCCGCGTCGCTGCTCTGGAACGCGCTCATCCTGCTGCCGATCTACGTGCTCGGATTGCTCGACGTCTTGACCGCCGCGTCGCTGGGCGTCGCGTCGGCGGCGGTGTCGATCGGCGCCTTTGCGATCGCGTCGCACGGGGTCGGCGTCGCGCCGCTGCTGCGCGAGACCGGCGAGACCGCCTGGGGCGTGCTGCGCCTGCCGTTCGACGCGCTGGCCACCTGCTGGCGCCAGCGCAGCCTGGTCTTCGTCGGCGTCGCGTTCGCGACCGTGCTGCTGCCTTATCTGGGGCTCTCGGCGTGGCTGGCGCAACCGCTGCCGCACTGGGACCCGCTCTGGTACCACGACACCATGGTGGGTCTGACCATCCAGAACCACGGCTTCGCGATGGTCGATCTGCCGATGACGTTGCAAAAGGTCAACGGCTACGTCCGCCTGGCCGAGATGACCCAGCTCTGGATGACGATCTTCGCCGACCGGCGGCTGGCCGACATGACCAACCTCCTGTTCGCGCCGCTGCTCGCCGCGGGCACCTACGTCCTCGCGCGGCGGTACGCCGGCAAGGTGCCGTCGATCGGGTGGGGCGTCGCGGTGCTGCTCATCCCGACCAACTTGGGGTTCCTGCACAGCACCTACGTCGATCCGCAGTACGGGGCGCTGCTCATGGGCGCGATCGTCTTCTCGACGGTCGAGCATCCGCGCTTTCGTGACGCCGCGCTGGCTTCGCTGGGGCTGGCGCTGACCATCGGGAGCAAGGGGCTGGCGCTGGTCACCGTGCCAGTGACCGGCGTCGTCGGCGCGTGGCTGTTCCTGCGCGAGCACAGGCACGAGCGGCACCGGGCCGCCATCGCCACCGTGGCCGGCGGCGTGCTGGCGATCGCCCTGGTGGCATCGACCACGTACCTGCGCAACTACTGGGTCTTCCACAACCCGTTCTGGCCGGACCTGCGCGTCGAGGTTCCGTCGCTGGGCATCCACTGGCCGGGGACCGGGCCCTGGGCGGCCGATTCGCCCACGCAGGGACCGTCGGTGAACCTGAACGAGCCGTTCTCGATGCTCCTCGAACAGTGGTTCGCGCTGCCCTGGTCGGTGAAGAGCGTGATGTACGAGCAGGCCGCCGAATACGGCATGGGCGTCACCTGGATCATCTTTCCGCTGGGCGTCATCGCGTTCGGCGCCTGCATCGTGGCGGCCGTTCGCCTGCGCCGGCGGGGGCGCGGCCAGGCCGGACCGAGTGGGCTCACGGCGACCGAGCGGCCGCCGGTGCCCATCGCGCTGATCCTGGCTGGCCTGGTCGCCGGATCGCCGGCGCTGTGGACCGCGCGGTATCACATCGCCGGGGTCGGGCTGCTGACCGCTCTCATCGCGTGGCTCACCGGCCGTCCCGAGCGCGAGCGGCTGGGAGAGTCGGCGGCGGCGACCGTGCTCGTCATGTCGATCATGATGTTCTGGTGGACCCCGCCGCCGCGCTGGTGGTACACGCCCGAGCAGCTCCTGAAGCTGGCGAGCGCCTCGCCGGTCGAACGCGAGGTCGACAGCGATCTCGGCGCGCCCACCCTGCGCGCCGCCGGCCTCGCGCGCGAACGCGAGCTCGGACCGGGAAAGTTGCTGGTATTCGGCGACCGCTACAACGGGTTCCCGTCGATCTTCTGGAACCGCGACTTCACCAGCCGCATCGCTTACGTGCGTACGGGGCCGGACTACCTCACGCGCGCCGCGAAAGCCGGCGCGACCTGGACCTACGTGCTCGAGCCGGGCCTCATCGGGCTGGCGCGCGCGCCGGGCTCTGGCTGGCAGGAGGTCGGCCCCCTCAACGCGATCAACGGCGGGGGCCTGATCTTCCGACGCGTGCCCGTGACGGCGCTGCCCAAGGCCCCGCCCGTGGCGCCGAAGCCCGTGGCGCCCGTGCCGCCGGCCGTTGCACCGCCGCCCGCGGGGGCGCCCAAACCGGCGACGCCGATCAAGCCAGGGACGCTGCCTGCGGGAGCCGCCAAGCCCGCCGCGACGCCCGTTCCTGCCATGGCGAAGCCCCCCGCGGTCGCACCGAAGCCGGCCTCGAAGCCGTCGCCCGCCGCCGGGCGCAGGTCCGCCGCTCCGCCGCCGGACGCCCGGCCCGCTAGATGATCTTCGTGCCTTCGAAGTCGAAGCGAGATCGGAACCTCCATCAGGCCCGCGCGGCGCAGTGCGGTTCGCAAGCGTCCCTTCTGCTCGGTGTAGAAGAGCAGGAAGCCGCCGCCGCCCGCGCCGATCAGCTTGCCGCCGACCGCGCCGTGGTCGAGCGCGAGCTGGTACCAGCCGTCGATCTCGGGGTTGGTCATCAGGCTCGAGCGCTGCTTCTTGAACTGCCAGTGCTCGTGCATGAGGCGGCCGAACGTGTTGAGCTCGCCGGTCTCGATCGCCTCGAGGCTCTTGTAGCCGAGCTCTTTGATGTAGTGCAGGTTGTCGATCATCGCGCGATCGTTCTGGCGGCTCTTGTCGTCCTGCTCCTTCAGCACCTGCGACGCCGCCCGGTAGAAGCCCGTCGACACCATCACCAGGCTGTCCTCGAGCAGGTCCAGCGTGTCGTCGCTCGCCTTGACCGGCCGCGCGCTCACCGTGTCGTCCTTGTTGAACTCGAACACCGTCGCGCCGCCGAACGCCGCGATGTACTGGTCCTGCTTGCCGACCGGCTCCTTCAGCAGATCGATCTCGATGTGGCAGGCCATCTCGGCCAGCTCGCGCGGGTGCACGAAGTGCCGCTTGAACTTGTGCAGCACGCGCAGCAGGCAAGTGCCGAAGCTGCCCGACGACCCGAGGCCGGTGCCGGCCGGGATGTCGGCCATGCTGGTGATCTCGATGTTACGGCCGGCGACGCCGGTCAGGCGCAGCGCCTCGCGGATGATCGGGTGCTGGATGTCGTCGATCTTCTTGACGCGCTCGATCTTCGAGTAGCGCAGGATGATCTCTTCGAGCGGGGTCTGCACCAGCGTCACGTAGACGTACTGGTTGATCGCGGCGGCCACCAGGAACCCGCCGTGCTGCCGGTAGTAAGAGGGCAGGTCGGTGCCGCCGCCGCCGAGGGAGATGCGAAGCGGGCTGCGTCCGATGATCATTTCCAAACCGCGAAGGGGGGCATCGAAGACGGCGCATGTTGGCAGGACCGCCGTCGCCGGGCAAGCGCGGCGGCGGTCGGTCAGAGCGCTCGGACCAGGGAATAAGAGGTTAGCGCGATCGTTGTTCGTACAGCGGCTTCGTCATTCTTTACGCGATTGGGGCCCGCATGCTAACGAGGGTGTCAGGAGTAGGAGGACGCCACCGGATGGGCTCGGCCTTTGAGGGGGACAGGCAGGTCTTGGAGCGATTTCGCCGTGGGGAACGTTCGGCCCTGGAGCAAATCTATTGGGCTTACGTCGACCGCGTCGATCGTCTGGTCCGGCGTCTTCTTCACTTCCAAGGGGGCACGCGGCTCGTCGCGGCGTCCAATGTGGAGGATCTGGTCCAGGACTCTTTCGCGCGGGCATTCAGCCCATCCGCCCGCGAGGCGTTTGATGGAATCCGGGACTACGGTCCCTACCTGCTCGCGATCGTGCGCAACACCGTCACCGACGCTCTCCGCCTGCAGCAGCGAGAGGTGCTGGCGGCGAGCGCCGAGATCGAGGCGTGGTTGGCGCTGGAGGACGTCGCCGCGGCGTCGGACCCGTCGAGCTGGATCGACCCCGTGACGCTCTCTCGCGTACGCGACTACCTCAGTCGACTGCCGCTCAATCTGCAGTCGGTCCACCACCATCGGTACGTGCTGGACGAGGCGCAGGACGTCGCCGCCGATGCCCTGGGACTGTCGCGGCAGCGCATCCGCACGCTGGAGAAAAAGCTGCGCCTCGGGCTGATCCGCGAGCTCGAGAAGACACGCGTACAAAAAATATCAACCGAAGTCGCGCCCTCGCCCGTACTGAGACGTACGTGAGGACTGTCTGCAATCTGGGCCCGCTGGCCGGGACCGCGCTGTTGAGCGTCGCCGTATGCGCCGCGGTCGCCTGCGGCAGCCTCGATCGGTCGGTGCTCCGCAACCAATGCGTCGCATCTTCGGACTGCAATCCCGGGCGCGTGTGTCTGGCCGGGATCTGCCAGGTACCGACCGACGGCTCCGCAGACGCGCCGATCGATGCTCCGCTCCCGGATGCGGGGCCGACCGTCGCGGTCGAGGTTGATGCGGCGGACGCGCCCGCGGCCATGGACGCGAGGGTCGATGCGCCTGACGCGCCCACCGCCGCTGGCATCGACGCGCCGGACGACGTCCCCGAAAGCGTCGACGTGGCCGACGGACCGGCCAGTGGCTTCCCGAGCGTCGATGCCACGCTCGACGGACGTATCAGCCCGCCGCCCCCCGATCCGTGCGTGACAGGGCCGGGCCAAGAATCCCCGGCCGCGATGCCCGGCTTGCTGCTGGCGCTGCCCGGTCAATGGCGGTTGTGCCCGGCCAGCGATCCGATCGATCCGGACGTGAGCTGGCTGGTCGGCAGCACACACTTGGTCCAGCTCGACGCGCGTCGCTGGTGGCGGTGCACCGACGGCGCTCCGCCTTCATGCAATGCGACGGCGGAGGGTCTGTACTTCCGCGTGCTCGAGGGAGCAAACAGCGTCTTCCACTTCGCCGACCAGATCGACCCCGTCAACGGCGGCGGAGCCGATATCTCGATTCACTACTTCGCCGGGTCGAGGCTGCTGCAGCTGGTGTCCTGCGACGGCGCGAGCCGCTGCGAGGGCGGCGCGAGCTACCTTGCGTTCGTCGGACCGGTGCCGGGGAGCTGACGATGTCCGAGCCACCTGACAAGATCGACGAGCTCCTCTCTGGTGGTGGCCGCCTCGGGCGGCCCGCGCAGGAGCGCGTCCTCGGTCGCGTGCTGGCGGCGGTCGAGGCACCCGCGCGGGCGGCGCGCCGCAGATGGATCCTCGCCATCACCCTCGGGACAGGCTCGATCGCGGCGATCGCGGCTGCCGTGATCCTGTTCGTCGGGCGTTCGGCCCCGCCGTCGACCATGTACCTGGCAGCCAAAGGCGGTGCGCGGCCCGCGGCTGGATCGATCGAGCCGCTGTGCGAGAGCGGCAGCGCCTCGTGCCGCATCGGCGAGCGCCTCTTCTTCCGCGTCGACGCCTCGACGAGCCCGCGCTGGCTGGCGATCTTCGCCGAACGAACGGATGAAACGCCGCCGCGCCGGATCTGGATGTTCCCGGGCCCCGACGGCGTCGCGCCGCAGATCCCGCCCGCGACGGAGGCGACGGTCCTGCCCCGCGCGGTCGAGCTCGGCACCGATCTTCGACCCGGGCTCTATCGCCTGACGATCCTGGTCTTCGATCACCCACCGCCGCCCCCGACGCGCGACGACGCCGCCAGCGGAGCGTCCGCCAGCGTGCGCCTCTTCCGGGCGCTGGAGATCCATTGAGGCGGCTGTCGACCTCCGCGCTGCTCCCGTTCGTTCCGGCGCTGATCGTCCCGGCGCTGCTCCTGGCCGCGCCCCGCTCGGCGCGCGCCGACGAACCAATCTACGCGATCGCGATCGGCAACAACGCTCCGCCCAGCAACCTCGACGAGCACCTCGCGTCGCTTCGCTACGCCGACGACGACGCCGCCGCCTTCGTCACGTTCCTGCGGCCGATCGCGGCCCGCGTCGAGCTCTTGACCACGCTGGACGCCGAATCGCAGCGGCGGTTCCCGGCTCTGGTCCCGATCGCGCGTGAGCCGACACTGCGCGAGCTCCGGCGCGTCGTCGAGGAGGTCCGCCATGACATGGCCACCGACGTCAGCGCCGGCCGCCGGCCGATTCTCTTCTTCTTCTTCAGCGGCCACGGCACCCATGCGACCGACACCCGGCCCGCGGCGCTGACACTGGCCGACGATGGTCTGACGCGAGAACGGCTCTACGCGGAGGTTCTCGCGACCCTGCCGGCCGCCGCCGTCCATCTGTTCGCCGACGCCTGCTACGCCGAGGAGGTGGTCCGGCCGCGCGACCTGCAGCTCAACGTGGTCGCGGCGAGCAGCCAGGAGATCGAGCACGTCATCGCGCGGACGACGCTGGCGCAATTCCCGCACGTCGGAGCGATCATCGCCGCGGCGGCCAGCGGCCAGACCCACGAATGGGACCTCTATCGCCAGGGCGTCTTCACGCACGAGCTGCTGTCGGGGCTGCGCGGGGCGGCCGACGTCAACGGCGACGGCCTCGTCGAATACAGCGAGCTCACCGCCTTTCTGGCGGCGGCCAATCGCGAGGTCTCGGATCTCCGGGCGCGCCTGCAAGTCGTTTCCCACGCGCCGGCCGCGAATCGACGGCTGCCCATCATCGATCTCCGGCGATTCACGCACGCCACGCGGCTGAGGCCCGAGCGCCAGCCGCGCTCCGGCCCGACCTATTACTTCATCGAGGACGACCGCGGCAACCGCCTCGTGGAGATGAGGGCAGAGGAGCGATATGACTATCAGCTCTATCTGCCGGCGGGCGAGCCGCTCTACTTCGTCTCGGCGACCCAGACGCTGGAGTTCACCGGAACACCCGGGGCGCGGCTCAGTGTCGACGACCTGGTCGTGCGACGCGTGGAGACCCGGCCCCGGGGCGCGCTGGCGGCGGCCTTGCGGCGCGGGCTGTTCGCGGCTTCGTTCGGGCCGGACTACTACCGCGGCTTCGTGGACAGCTCCGCCGACATGGTTTCGGTCGATTTCGTCGCGTTGAAGCCGGGCCCGGTAGAAATCTCCGCGGACGCGTCCGCGGCCCCGCCGGCCAAGATCGTAGACCGCTGGGTGGTGTCTGGATACGCGGCGTCGACGACCCTGGGTGCGGTCGCGCTGGGGTTCGGCATTCTCGCCAGCCGCGCCAGCGTCGAGTACAACGCGACCACGATCGAACGTTCCGCGACCGACGCGCGCGCGAGATTCGATCTCGATCGGACGGTGGCGATCACCACGGGGGTGACGGCGGCGATCACCGCGGCTGCCACGACCTGGTTGGTCTGGCGACGAGCGGCGGCGCACGCCCGGAGCAACGGCGATCCCGTGCTTCGATGGTAAAGCCCTCTTTCATTGCCGGCACCGGCGCCGTCGCCACGGTCGTCGCCGTTGGCAGCTTGGCCGGCGTGCTCGGTTGTACCAGCTCACGGCCACCCGACGAGCCTGCCGCCGCGCATCGACCCGCGCTGATCAATGGTGCCACCGCCAACGCCGAGTTCGAAGGCGTGCTGCGGATTGTCGCCGACGTGGAGTGTACGGGGTTCCTGCTCACCAACCAGTGGGCGATCACCGCGCGCCATTGCATCTCGTCGGTTCTGGCCAGTCAGCCGGAACAGATCACGGTCAACTTTGGAGGTACGCGCTCCGCGCCAGCACAAACGGCGACCGTTGCCGAGGTCCAACGCTCGCCGCCGGGCCCGGATCTGGCACTCTTGCGCCTGTCGACGCCCCTGAATGTCCAGGGGACGAGCTACGGCTACTTGCAACGCGGCTACCCGTCCTACGCCACCTTCGCCCAGGGAATGCCCCTCGCGTGCACCGGTTGGGGCTCGACCGGCGCGGCGAATCCACCATCCGACCGGCCAAGCGTCGCCGCGTTGTTGCTCGACACCGTCAACCCACCATTGCTCGGGCTGGGCACATCGATGCTCGGGCAACAGGTCGCGGCCGGGGACGCCGGCGGATTTTGTTCCGTGATCCTCGGTAACTTCGTCCTTCCTGCCGGGCTGATTGCCGGGCTCTACACCGATGGAGAGGGCGTCGCCATCGACCTGACCCAGCAGGGCATCCGCTCCTGGGTCGAATCGACGCTCGTCGCGCGTGATCCCGACATTCCGGCCAACGCGGCGTCCATTCCGGCCGCGGCGTCGCTCGACGGACGGGAGGCCGATCTCGTCTGGATCGACGGCGCCGGACAGATGAACGGGAGCCACCTCGGCGGCTTCCCACTCTCGCCCGATGCAGCGCCCACGCTCATCGGCGCGTCTTCCACCGATCTCTTTGCGAACGCCCGCCCGGCGGCGGCCTATTCGAACGGCACGCTCCACATGCTGGGAACGACCGTGAGCGGGAATGTCGTCGAGGGCGTTTCGAGCGCCCTCGGCCCCGTGACCACCTGGACGCCCGTCGCCGTCATGCCGCCGGTCAACGGAGGATTGGGGGTCGCCAACCGGGACCCCGATCGGTTCGACCTGCTTGCGCGTTCGGCGACGGGACCGGTCGCTCACGCGTGGTTCTCCGGCGGAACGTGGGTATCGAGCGAGCTCATCGGTGGATCCTTCGACGAGGACGTCCTCGCGACCTGGGACTCCGGCACTCTCCAGCCCTACGGCGTGGCGCTGAAGGACGTCTTTCACAAGTGGGGCTCCGAAGGACAGTGGGCCCCGGGGCAAGACGAGTGGGCGAGCCAGAACATCAACGGCAACGTGACGTCAGCCTGCGCAGCCGTGGCGCTCGCCGATTCCACGATGGATCTCGTGGCGCGCATTCCCAACGGCCATCTCGGTCACAAGACCTGGGTCAACGGCTGGGTCGACGAGTTCCCCGACCTGGGCCTGCCGGTCCCCGACGAACCCAGCATCGTCATCGCGGCCGGGGCCATCCACGTGTTCGCGCGCAACCCCGACGGCACGATCTGGCACGCGCACTTCCCGCGCTGAGGCGTGGAGCGACCGCGCGAGACAATCGCCAGGCCGGTTGATTTCTATCAACTCAAAACTTCGCCCCGACCGACATGGTGATCAGAGGGGTCACCAATGAAACACGAGTCTCGGCAGCTCGACCCTCGCCTCAGTCCAGCGCCTGCCGCACCTTGGCCTCGAGCTCCGCCGCAGTGACCTCCTGCTGCGTGCCCTGCGCCAGATCCTTGAGCGTCAGGCGGCCTGACTTCACCTCGTTCTCGCCGATGATCACCGCCAGGCGCGCGCGCAGCTTGTCGGCGCGCTTGAGCTGCGATTTCAGGCTCGCGGTGCGGTGCTCGATCTCGACGCGCACGCCGGCGGTGCGCAGGCGGTGGGCGAGGGGGAGGGCGTAGTCGAGCGCCGCGGCGTCGAGCGGCGCGAAGAACACGTTGAGCGGCGACTCGAAGCTCTCGGCGGTCTCGGGCAGCGCCAGCAACACGCGCTCGATGCCCATGCCGAAGCCCAGCGCCGGCGTCCGCGGGCCGCCCAGCGACTCGACCAGCCGGTCGTAGCGGCCGCCGCCGACCACGGTGTTCTGCGCGCCGAGATCGCCGGACTTCACCTTGATCTCGAAGATCGTGCCGGTGTAGTAGTCGAGGCCGCGCACCAGGCGCGGGTCGATCTCGTTGGCGACGCCGAGCGCGGTCAGCGACGCGCGCACGCGCTCGAAGCGGCGCTTCGAATCGTCGCCGAGATGATCGAGCAGCGCGGGCGCGTTCGCGACCAGCGCCTGCACCTCGGGGCTCTTCGAGTCGAGCACGCGCAGCGGGTTGGTCTCGAGCCGGCGCCGCGAATCCTCGTCGAGCTTGTCGATGTTCGCCGACAGGAACGCCACCAGCGCGTCGCGATAGGCCGGGCGCTCCTCGGGCTCGCCCAGGCAATTGAGCGTGATCTCGAGATCCGACGCGCGCAGGCCGAAGTCGCCGAGCATCGCCGCCAGCATCGCGATCATCTCGGCGTCGGCGGTCGGCTCGGCGATGCCGTAGAGCTCGGCGCCGACCTGGTGGAACTGGCGCAGCCGCCCGCGCTGCGCGCGCTCGTGCCGGAACATCGGCCCGATGTAGTACCAGCGCGTGACCGGCTCGCGCGTCCACTGCGCGCGCCCGATGAACGCGCGCACCGTGGGCGCGGTGCCCTCGGGGCGCATGCTCACCGATCGGCCGTCGCGGTCGTTGAACGTGTACATCTGCTTCTCGACGACGTCGGTGACCTCGCCGACCGAGCGCACGAAGAGCTCGGTGTACTCGAGGATTGGCGTGCGCACCTCGCGGTAGGCGAACGCGTCCAGCACCTGGCGCGCCTTCTCCTCGACGAACTGCCACTTCGACACCTCGGGCGCGAGGATGTCGTTCATGCCCTTTACCGACGCGGGGACCTCAGCCATGCGCGGGTCTTATACCAACCCCACGCCCGCGGGTCATTCCGTGCGGACGACCGCGGCCCCGAGCCGCACGACCAGGCTGCCGAGCGCCGCGTCGACGACGGCGCAGTCGCGGCCGTCGAGGGTGATCTTGACCTTGTAGTCGGGCGCGCCCAGGTGCGGGTAGGAGCCGATCTCGACCGTCGGGAACTCGGCGACCACGGCGTCGAGCGCCGCGGCGATCGGGCCCTCGCCCTCGCGCGAGTAGAGGGCGCGCGCGAAGATGGGCGTCGTGCGGAACAGCTCGCGCACGCGTCTCGAACTTGCGCCGGAAGATCTCGGGCACGCCGGGCAGCACCCAGATGTTGCGCACGACCACGACCGGCCAGGTCGCGCCTGGACCGCGCGGGCCGTACTCGAGGCGCGCGCCGTCGGGGATGTCGGCCATGCGCAGGTCGCGCTCGTGCAGCCGCGCGCCGAAGCTGGCGCGCAGCAGCGCCTCGAGCTCCGCGCTGCGCGACCATGGTCATCCCGAACGCGGCGGCCATCGACGGCAGCGTGACGTCGTCGTGGGTCGGGCCGACGCCGCCCGACGAGAAGACCAGGTCGAAGCGCTCCGAGAGCTGGCGCGCGGTCGCCGGCGATGTCGGCGCTGTCGTCGGGGATGACCTCGATGCGCGCGACGACCACGCCCAGCTCGCGCAGCTCGCGCACCAGGTAGCGCGCGTTCTGCTCCTCGACCTTGCCCGACAGGAGCTCGTTGCCGATGAGCAGGATCGCCGCGCGCGGCGGCGCCGTCCGTGATCGGCGTCCCCCGACGTCATGGGGTCATCATAGACTGAAGGCCGTCCGCCAAGCCGCGCGAAGTGGCGCGATTCGTGAGACACTGAGGCCCGATGTCGAAGTGCGCGCCGCCCGCCGGGTCGCTCCTCCGGACATCCCCGCTGACGAGCCTCATGGTCCTCGCCTTGGCCGTCGCCTCGGGCTGCCGCGACAGCTCGGCCGGCGTGCGCCTCACCGACGCCGGCACCCCCGACAGGGCGGACAGCGCCGCCCGCGACGCCGTCACCGAGGCCTACTGCCCGGCCGACGGCCCGGGCGGCGGGGTCTGCCCGATCAACTTCTGCGGCTACCTGAAATCGGTCGAGACGCTGGACGTGACCGAGACCGCGCAGGCCGGCGCCGATTCGATCTGCAACCAGGGACGGATCTGTCTCGCCACGCAGGTCGTGCGCCGCGGGCGACGCCATCCAGCTCGCGTGCTTGCCGCCGCGCGCGGACGGGCTGGCGTACGGCGCCGCTTGCTCGAGGGACGCGAGCAGCAGCCAGCGCTGCAACGACGACTCGCTGTGCATCGCGGCGCCCGGCGCCCAACCCGAGCGGCGCGCTGTTCTGCACCACGCTCTGCCGCATGGACGCCGACTGCCCGAGCGGCTCGGCTTGCCTGGAATACCAGCAGCCGCTGCCCAACAACTCGTACGCGATGGTGGGCGAGTGCACGCCGGTGAGCATGCTGATCCCGGCACGATCTGCGCGTCGGAGAGCGCCTGCCCGGCGGGGCAGGGGTGCGTGCTCTTCGGCGCGCGCACGACCGTGCGCACCTGCAAGGCCGGCGGCACCCAGTCGCTGGGGCAATGCGTGCACCGCGCCCGCGCAGTGCCGCAGCGGCGAGTGCTACGACCGCAACTTCAGCGTAGGCAGCACGGCCAACCGCGCGCTCTGCTCGGGCGTCTGCGCGCAGCAACAGCGACTGCGGCGCGAACCAGCGCTGCGTGCGTCGAGGTCCTCGGCAACAACGGCACCATCGACGACCCGTTCGACGACGTCGTCGTCGGGTATTGCCGCAGCCTGTTCGCGGTGACCATCGCGGGCGCCTGCCAGAACAGCAACGAGTGCGTGACCCAGGGCAAGGGCGCCGACACCTGCGACGCGACCTACGGCATCTGCTACAAGAGCGCGCGCGGTCATCGGCGGCCCGTGCACCAGCGACGACGCCTGCGGGCTCGGCCAGACCTGCGCGCTCGGGCCCGACCTTCGCGGGCGGCGCCTGCGTCCTGCAGGGGTGCGCGCCCACCGGCGCCGCCGGCACCGACGTCTGCCCCGGCGCGCAGTCGACCTGCGGCCAGCGCGCGTCCGACGAGCCGCTCTATCGCTGCTACGAGGGTTGCGTCACCGCCGGCGGTTGCTCGCGCCAGACGGACAACTACTTTTGCGCGCCGGCGCAGGACCGGCCAGCCGATCAGCATCTGCCTCTCGAGGTGACCTCGTGACTCACGTTCGCTTCGCTTCGATTGCTCTTGCCACACTGCTCGTGCTCACCGCCCTCGAACCGGCGGCGCGGGCCGACGATGCCGTGCCGCCCGCCGCGGGCGCGGCGCTGGTGGCGGCACCCACCGATCACGACGCCGTCGTCGGCCACTGGGGCATCCAGGCGCGCCAGCTCTCGGGCACGCCGTACCCGCTGGCGCTCACGCCGATGGGGGCCTGCCCCACCGTGACGGTGAGCCCGACCACCGGCGTGACGCCCGCGGTCCCGTGCACGATCGACATGGGCTGCCATCGCCGTGCGCTACTGGAAGACCCGCAACCTGGCCTGGAACGCCGGCCTGGCACTCGCGCTCGGCGGCGGCAAGCTCGGCTCGCAAGGGCTCGACACGTACTACGGCCTGGGACCGATCGTCGGCCTGCAGCATGCTGCTCGGCAACTGGCGGCACCTGGCGGTCAGCGCCAGCCCCGAGGCCAGCTACGTCTACTTCAAGCCGACCGGCGGCTCCGGCCCCAGCACGCAGCTCGTCACCTTCCGCGCCGAGCTCGAGGGCGAGCTGCACTTCGGGTTCATCGACGTGCCGGCGCTCTCGATCGGGCTCACGGCCGGCCTGCTGTTCCAGTACGAGAGCGCGCCCGGCGCTTCGACCTGGTCGGTCTCGGTCACGGACGCGCGTAGCGTTTGGGGCACGCTCACGAACCTGTTCATCCGCTATTATCTCTGACCGAGCCCAACCATGGTCCGCATTCCTCCTCCCGACTCGAACCTCGTCGAGCGGCGCGAGATCCTCGACCAGACCGGCATCGCACGCGCGCTGCGACGCATGGCCTACGAGATGATCGAGCGCAACGCCGACGGCCACCGCCCGCTCTACCTGGTCGGCGTGCGCACCGGCGGCGCCTTCCTGGCGCAGCGGCTGGTCGCGCTGATGTCCAACCCCAACGAATCCCACGCCGGCCCAGCGCCGCTGCTGGGCGCGGTCGACATCTCGCTCTACCGCGACGACGTCTTTCACGGCCTGCCCAAGCCGGAGATCGGGCCCACCGAGCTGCCGGCGGTCATCGAGGGCCAGACCATCATCCTGGTCGACGACGTGCTCTACACCGGCCGCACCATCCGCGCCGCCATGGACGTGCTCGCCGACTACGGGCGCCCGCGCGCGGTGCAGCTGGCGGCGCTGGTCGACCGCGGCCGGCGCGAGCTGCCGATCCAGCCCGACTACGTCGGGCATCCAGGTGCAGACGACCGCGTCGGAGTCGGTGCGCGTGATGCTGAAAGAGCGTGGCGAGCCGGACCGGGTGGTGCTGCGAGAGCGTCGTCCATGAGCCTGTTCCGCCACCGCCACCTTCTGGGGACCGAGAGCCTGAGCCGCCGAGGACCTGACCACGCTGCTCGACCTCGGCGAGCGCTTCCTGGAGATCGCCCAGCGCCCCATCAAGAAGGTGCCGACGCTGCGGGGCAAGACGGTGATCAACCTGTTCCTCGAGCCGTCGACGCGCACGCGCACGTCGTTCGAGATCGCCGCCAAGCGGCTGTCGGCCGACGCCATCAACATCTCGGGCGCGGCGTCGTCGACGGTCAAGGGCGAGACGCTGCTCGACACCGCGCGCAACCTGGACGCGATGGCGCCCGACGTGGTCGTGCTGCGCCACGCGCAGGCGGGCGCGGCCGAGATGCTCGCCGGGCGCATCGCCGCGCGCGTCGTCAACGCCGGCGACGGCGCGCACGAGCACCCGACGCAGGCGCTGCTCGACTGCTCGACCATCCGCGCGCACAAGGGGCGCATCGCCGGCCTGGTGGTCGCGATCTGCGGCGACATCACGCCACAGCCGGGTCGCGCGCTCGAACATCTTCGCGCTGCACCGCGCTGGGCGCGCAGGTGCGCGTCGCCGGCCCGCGCACGCTGCTGCCGCCCGGGCTGCCCCAGATGGTCGAGGGCCTGGGCGCGCCGCTCGCGGTGCACGACCGCATCGAGCCCGCGATCGAAGGCGCCGACGTGGTCATGATGCTGCGCATCCAGAAGGAGCGCATGGGCACGGGCCTCTTCCCCAACACGCGCGAGTACTCGCGCTACTTCGGCCTCAACGACCGGCGGCTGGCGCTGGCCAAGCCCGACGCCATCGTGATGCACCCCGGCCCGATCAACCGCGGCGTCGAGATCGAGCCCTCGGTCGCCGACGGGCCGCGAGCCGTGATCCTCGACCAGGTCTCGCGCGGCGTGGCGATCCGCATGGCGGTGCTGTACCTGCTGGCGGGCGGCGAGACCGGCGAGAACTAAAAGGCCTCGAAGCGAACTCGCCGAATCCGGTTGACTGTCCGGCCCCGACCACCTATTCAGTGGTCCCGGCGCTATGGATCTCTGTCTCAGAGGTGGCCGGGTGATCGACCCCGCGCGCAACCTCGATGCCGAGGGCGATCTGCTGATCGAGAAGGGCGTGATCTCGCGATTCGGCGCCGGGCTCGCCGCCGGCGTCGCCAAGTCGACGCGCGTGCTCGACGTGCGCGGCTCGTGGGTCGTGCCCGGGCTCATCGACCTGCACATCCACCTGCGCGAGCCGGGCCAGGAATACAAGGAAGACATCGCGACCGGCACGCGCGCCGCGGCGGCGGGCGGGTTCACGGCCGTCTGCTGCATGCCCAACACCGTGCCGCTCAACGACAAGCGCGCGGTCACCGAGCTGATCGTGCGGCGCGCCGCCGAGGTGGGCGTCGTGCGCGTCTACCCGGTGGGCGCGATCTCGAAGGGCCTCAAGGGCGAGTCGCTGGCCGAGATCGGCGAGCTGAAGGAGGCGGGCTGCGTCGCGATCTCCGACGACGGCCGCCCGGTGATGAACGCCGAGCTCATGCGCCGCGCGCTCGAGTACGCGCGCACGTTCGATCTGCCGCTCGTGCAGCACGGCGAGGACCTGACGCTCGTCCGACGGGCGGCGCGATGAACGAGGGCGCCGTGGCGACGCGCGCCGGCATCAAGGCGCAGCCGGCCGCCGCCGAGTCGTCGATGGTCGCGCGCGACATCGAGCTCGTCGCGCTCACCGGCGCGCGCTACCACGTCGCGCACGTCAGCAGCGCCGAATCGGTGCGCGCTGGTCCGCGAGGCCAAGCGGCGCGGCCTGCCGGTGACCTGCGAGGTCACGCCGCACCACCTGCGCTCACCGACGAGGCCTGCGCGCCACTACGACACCGCGCGCCAAGTGCAACCCGCCGCTGCGCGGCAGCGCCGACGTCGAGGCGCTGCGCGAGGCGCTCGCCGACGGCACCATCGACGCCATCGCGACCGACCACGCGCCGCACTCGCCGGTCGAGAAGGACGTCGAGTTCGAGCAGGCGGCGTTCGGCATGATCGGCCTCGAGACGGCGCTGCCGCTCGTGCTCGACCTGGTGCGCGCCGGCGTGCTCACGCCCGCGACGCTGGTCATGCGCGCTCTCGGCCGCGCCCGGCGGCGATCTTCGGCCTGCCGGGCGGGCGCTCGGCCGAAGGCCGCCGGCCGACGTCACCGTGATCGACCCGGAGGCGGACTGGACCTGCGACGCCAAGGGCTTCCTGTCGCGCTCGCGGAACACGCCGTTCGTCGGCCGCGCCTTGCGCGGGCGCGCCGCGCTCACCATCGTTGGCGGTAAGCTCGCCTTCAACGAAGAGAGCGTATCGTGAGTAGCCAGCCTGCCTCCAGCTCGACGTCACCGCAACGGGACCCCACCGCCGCGCTGCTGGCGATGGAGGACGGCACGATCTTTCGCGGCGTCGGCTTCGGCGCCGACGCCGAGTCGGCGGGCGAGATCGTGTTCAACACGGCGATCACCGGCTACCAGGAGATCGATCACCGATCCGTCGTACCGCGGCCAGATCGTCATCATGACCGCGCCCGAGATCGGCAACGTCGGCGTGAACCCGGTCGACTTCGAGTCGGCGCGGCCCTGGTGCGCGGGCTTCGTGGTGCGCGAGCTGTCGCCGGTCGTCTCCAACTGGCGCGCGTCGGGCTCGCTCGACAAGCTGCTGTCGCGACGCGGCGTCGCCGGCATCACCGGCATCGACACGCGCGCGCTCACGCGCCGGATCCGCCTGTCGGGCGCGCAGCGCGCGGTGATCACGCGCAAGGTCGACAACCCGGCCGCCGCCGTCGAACGCGCGCGCAGCATCCGTCGCTCGAGGGACGCGATCTCGTCCGCGAGGTCACGGCGCCGCGACGTACGAGTGGGACGAGGCGGTCTGGCGCGTCGGCGGCGATCGGCCCCGCGCCGGCGCCGCGCCACCACGTCGTCGCCTACGACTTCGGCATCAAGCGCGACATCCTGCGCCGCCTGCGCTCGGGCGGCGCGCGCGTCACCGTCGTGCCGGCCGACGACCAGCGCCAAGGACGTGCTGGCGCTGAAGCCCGACGGCGTCTTCCTGTCGAACGGCCCCGGCGATCCGGCGGCGGTCGGCTACGCGGTCGAGGCGGCGCGCGAGCTCTGCGCGCTCGGCAGCTGCCGGTGTTCGGCATCTGCCTCGGCCACCAGATCCTCGGGCTCGGCGCTGGGCGGCAAGACCTACAAGCTCAAGTTCGGCCACCACGGCGCCAACCACCCGGTGATGGATCTCGGCACGCGCAAGGTCGAGATCACCTCGCAGAACCACGGCTTCGCCGTCGACGTCGACTCGCTCGAGGGCAAGGCCGTGCTGTCGCACGTCAACCTGAACGACAACACCGTCGAGGGCATGCGCCACGCCGAGCTGCCGATCTTCAGCGTGCAGTACCACCCCGAGGCGTCGCCGGGCCCGCACGACGCCGCCTACCTGTTCGACCGGTTCGAAGCGCTCATGACCGAGCGCCGGCGTAAGTGAGCGACGAAGCCGCCGACCGGAGCGGGCCCAGCGCCGATGTCGACATCGGCGCCGGCAGCGGACCGACGCGGACGTCGGCCTCGACTGCCGTGCACCGCCAGCTCGAGCGTCTCGCCGAGCGCTACAGCGCGGGCGAGAACAAGATCGAAGCGATGCGCGCGCGCGAGGAGTACTTCGAGCGCGCCGGCAAGGTGTTCGACGACGACGCCGAGCTGTTCGAAGGGCGCATGGCGGCGTTCCTCGAGTGGTACGTGCTGGAGCGGCCGTTCCGCGGCGGCGTGGCGCCGGTGGTGCACGTGCTCGACGAGGCGCCGGCCCTCCCGGTCGAGGAGCGGCGTACGATCGCGCGGCTCGCGGCGAGCCACCGCAGCCTGTTCGAGCTGCACGAGGTCGACGACCGCACCATGGACCTCGAGGACGTGCTCGGCGGCGCGCGCTTCCTGGTCACCGAGCGACGCCACACCATCGGCTTCAACCGTGGCGATCTCTTCGAGGCGCGCGTGATCTCCGACGGCGCGTCGGTGATCTTCGGCAAGACCTTCATCTTCCACCCGGTCGACGCGCGCGACGTGGCGCTGGCGGCGGTCGACGCCGCGCTCGAGCGCGGAGTGGCGCGCGACGAGATCCTGTTCGACCTGGCGCGCCGCCACGTGCGCTGGCACCGCTTCGGCCACATCGGCGCCGCGAAGATCTACGCCCTCAACACGAATACGGACTGATCGGCACGCGCTCCCTATCCTCGGTCGAACGTCCGCTAGTCGCCCGCTTCCGGGGTGGGGTGTTCCTCTTGCGGGGGACGCGGCCCTTACGCCGCCGGTCGAAGGGCAACTCCCTCCCGGCCGGAGAGCCGGGGACTCGACCGAGGGCTCTACGAACAATCATCCGGCCGGCGGCACGTGGGCCGCTCCGATCGTCGGCTGGCAACCTGCCTGCGGACAGGCAGGAGCGCCTCCTCAGGCCCCCGCAAGAGGAACACCCCACCCCTCGCGCGGGCTCCAACTCTTCGCCAAAAAACCCGGTGAATGAGACCATCCGAAAGGACGACTTGTCGAGACCCGAATCGAAGCGTGGGAACGAGCGCCGGGGAGGACGGGGATTCCCTCGCGGCGGCCTGAGGAGGCGCTCCTGCCTGCCTGTCCGCAGGCAGGATGCTAGCCGACGATCGGAGGCGCCCCCGTGCCGCCGGCCGGACGATCGTTCGCAGCGCCCTCGGTCGAGTCCCCGGCTCTCCGGCCGGGAGGGAGTTGTCCTCCGACCGGCGGCGTAAGGGCGCCGTCCGCCGCGAGGGAATCCCCGTCCTCCCCGGAAGCGAGCGACTAGCCGAGACTCGACCAAGGATAGGGAGCGCGAGGATAGGGAGCGCGGAACTTGTAGTCGGCCCCTAGAACAACAACCCGATATTGACGTGCAGCACGCCGATTTTCGTGTCGCCCGGGCCGGGGTCGAGGGGCCAGGCCCAGGAGAAGCTCAGGTCGCCGATGGGGAGCTTGATCAGCAGCGGCGAGACGCCGACGCCGTGGCGGAACTGGCTGGCGGCCAGGCCGTCGAGCGAATCGGCGACCACGCCGTTGTCCATGAAGACCGCGCCGTAGAACGGCGGGCTGATGGGGAACTGGAGATCTATGTTCTGCAGGATCCGCAGATTTCCGCCGAGCGGGCGGTACTCGACGCCGTCGACGCCGGGGTAGACCTGGAAGCGCACCTCCTCGATGCGCGCGCGATCCAGCTTGAAGCCGCGCAGCGTGGTGTCGCCGCCGGCGAAGAAACGCTCGACCTTGGGCAGCAGCGACGCGCCGCCGAGCGGGATGCCGTTGTCGAAGCGCAGGCCGTGGCGCAGCGACAGCCACGGCGTCAGCGGGATCACCGTCATCGAGTGGACGCCGACCTTGACGAAGGTGTCGTCTCCGACGGGGAAGGGGAGCGCCCGCAGCGGCACCGACAGCGCCGGCAGCGCCACCTCCGCCACCGCGTCGATGCGGAAGCCGCGCGTCGGCACCAGGCGGTTGTCTAGGCGCAGCCACTCGACGTTGAACGACAGGCTGCCGACCGTCGTGCCGAGCTGGATCGTGCTCAGCAGCGCGTCGGGCCCTTGCGACCGCAGCAGCGACTCGGTGTGCGTGGTGTTGCGCAGGTTGTAGTGAATGCCGGCGTCGACGCCAGGGTACATCTCGCGCGAGAAGCCGATCGACCCGCCGCCCGAGTGAATGTCGCCGAGCCGCACCGTCGCCTGCTGCAGGTAAGAGAGCGACGTGTCGAACCGAAACAGCGTGCCGAAGAAGCGCCGGTCGAGGAATGACAGGTTGCCGCGAAACAGCGACGTACCGTAGGCGGCGTTGCCGTTGATGTTCCAGCCGTGGCCGATGAGATCGCGGTTCTCGTAGCCGGCGCGCACGTAGTAACCGAACGGCAGCGACGAGTCGGGAGGCTTCTGGTCGGTCGATGCGCCTACCCCCAGGTGGATCACGCTGTACTGCTCGTAGCGCTCCTCGACCTGCACCACCATCGGCACGACGACGCGCTTGTCTTCCTTGCCGGGAAAGCTGATCGGCTGAGCGTTGTTGAAGAGCTGCAGAAAGCCCAGGTTGCGCTGCCCGCGTTCGAGGTTGGTCGTGGTGAGCAGGCCCCCCGACTCGAGCGGGATCTGCTCCAGCACGGTCGCGCGCGTGGTCACGAAGTTGCCGCGCACGAAGATCGGTCCGAGGCGCGTCAGCGACCCGGGCTTGATCACCCAGGTCAGCGCGATGTGGTTGCCGGTGCGTACCGGGTCCGGCTCGACGCTCGCCGATGGATAGCCGGCGTCGCCGAACAGCCGCTCGAGGCGCCGGCCGTCGTCGCGGATCTCGGCAGGGTTGTAGGGGTGCCCCGGCTCGACGGTCAGGCTCTCGAGCAGGAACTGCCGGTCATACGGCAACGTGGGCGCGAGAGCCGTCGCGCTCGCGCCCACCAGCTTGAAGTCGACCTTGTCGATGACCACGCGCGGCCCCTCGTCGATCGTGAAGCGCACGAAGATCGCCTTCGCATCGCGCGACACCGTCTCGGCCGCCGCGGCGGTCGCGCCCAGCATGCCCAGCAGATCCGGCGACGTCGCCGCGTCGGCGTGGGCCTTGGCCTCGGGGAAGCCCCGGGCGTGGTAGTGGTCGACGATGCGCTCGGAGTCCTGCTCCATCTGCCGGCCGGTGACGTAGCCACCGGCGCCGAGTCCGATCGCGCCCAGCGCCGGATAGCGCCGCACCGACACCACGTTCGCGAGCTGACCGCCGCCGATCGACTGATTGCCGACGAACTCGATGCCGCGCACCTTGAGCTCGGGGCCCTCGTTGATGATGAAGACGATCCGCTCCTCGGTCGCCGACAGCACCTGGCGCCGCCACTCGACGCGCGCGAAGAAGAACCCCTGCTGCTGGTAGTAGCGCTGCAAGGCATCGGCGCTGGCCGCCGCCTCGTAGTCGTCGTACGAACCGCGGTCGAAGATCGTGAGCTCGTCCTTGAGCGTCGACGACGACTTCCGCTGGTTGCCCTCGAAGACCACGGCGATCTTCTTGCGCTCGTTGATGGTGATGCCGAGGACGACGTTCTTGGCTTCGCGATCGACGCTCCGGGCGACGTTGAAGTCGGTGGTCACGCGCGCGCCGACGTAGCCGAGCTGGCGGTAGCGCTTGGTCAGCTGCGCCAGGTCGTCTCGCAACCGCTTGGCCGTGAACGCCTCCGGGGCGGTCCACAGCACCCACGGGTCGGAGTGATGGAACATCTCGACGATCTCGTCGGTCGGGATCGCGGTATTGCCAGCCACCTTGACCGGGCCCAGCGGAAAGGCCGGACCGCGGTTCACGGTGACCGTGAAGTCGACAGGCGCCGGCACGCCCTCGCCGACCGCCAGATCGATCCGCACGTTCGATTCGAAATAGCCCTGGCTGCGCAGGTACTCGACGACCCGACCGCGCTCGCGCTCGATGGTCGCGTCCCGCTCGGGTCCCGGCAGCGGCAAGGGGCTCCCGGGCCGCAGCGTGATCTGCCGCTGGATCTCGTCCTGGGGGATCCGCCGATTGCCCGAGACGAAGACGTAGCGCAATCGGTCGTAGGCACGCAGCTCGGCGGCGATCTGGACCTTGGCCGGACCGGCCGAGCCGGGCAGGGCAATCGAACGCACGACGGCGCCGTACCCGACCGCGTCCAGCGCCCGGGTCAGCCGCGGAATCGTCCCGATCGGCGTACCGACCCGGTCGGCGGGACCTGACTCGATGAACGGCGACCCGGTCGGCGAGATCGACTCGAGCAACGCCTGGATCTGATCCGCGGGATCGACCAGCTGCCCGGTCACGCCGTAGCCAGCGATCGTCGTAACGCTCGCCGGTGGAGCGATCGTCGGGGCGCTCACGGCGGGCGCGGGCGCGGGCGCGGGCGCCGGCGCCGGCTCCGCCCGCGCGGATCCGGCGGCGAACGACAGCAGCAGGCACGCGGCCGGGGTCGCGGCTCGGATCACGAAGCTCGGGCCCTAATGGGGTTCACGCGCAGCTCACGATAGGTTCAGGCGCCAGGTTCAGGTTGACGATAACCGGGCTACCGTCTTATCGCGAAATCCCATCGCAGCTCGAAATTCCCGCTCATGGGGAGCGTCTCGGGAACGCCCTGCTGCGACGACAGCGTGATGCGCTGAAGCCCCCCGCCCAGGCTGAAGTAGTCGACGATGCGGGCGTCGAGCTGCACGGTCTGCCGGCTCTGGTTCTGGAAGCCGAGCAACGTATCGGCCTGGAAGTTCAGGTACCGGCTGATGCGCTTGAGAATGCGCCCCTCGAACCCGTCGGGTCCGACGGTGAGGCGCAGGTTCAGGCCGGTGACCCGCTGGAACGTGTCATCGATGTACGGTTCCATGAGGTTGGCGACCGCGTCGCGCGTGATCTGACCGGCGATGTCGGCGCCGGTGTTGATGTTCGCGCCGACGGTCGGGTTCTGCGTGCCGAAGCGCTGCGAAGTGTCCATCGACGTGCGTCCGGTCAGCATCAGCATCGCGGTCTGCGAGCGGTCGAGCCCGTCGTCGGTCGACAGATCGATCTGCGCTTCGCGGATCGGGCCGTGCAGGCGCATGCGCACGTTGTGGTCGTTGCCGGTGGCGTCGGGGACGGTGCTCTGCGCTTCGATCTCCAGCTCCGGCGTGTCGCCGGCGGCCACCGACTTGCTCGCGATGAAGGTAACGTGGTTGACGTTGGGGACGAGGTCGAAGTCGCCGCGCATGCCGGGCAGGTGAAAGCGCCCGTCGGTGGGACGCACGTCGCCCGCCAGCACCGGCTCGGCCAGCGTGCCGCCGACGTTGAGCGCCACGTCGACGTGGATCTCGGGCGCGATGTTGTTCTGGACCAGGAATCCCTCGCCGACGGTGCGCACGCCGAGATCCAGCGCCAGCCCCTCGAGCAGCGGTTTCCCTTCGTAGAACGGCCGGACCGACGACTCGTTGACCCGGGGGCTCAGCACGAGCTGCTGCATCTTGAAGTCTTGCAGGTACCGGCCCGAGACCAGCCGCACCTGGCCGCCCAGACCGAACCCATCGTCCATGTTGCCGCGTAGATCGAGATCGAACGTCAGGTCGTCGATCTCCAGCGTACCGGGGCTGCGGAACGTGAGGCGCTCGCCGTGCAGGGGCAGGTCGACGTCGCCGGGCACGAACGGCACCAGGCTGGTGAACGCGATCTCGCCCGCGCGCACGCCCGACGCGCCGATCACCAGCGTCGCGCCGTCGTCCAGACGCACGCGCACGTTGTGCAGCACCACGCCGCCGTTGCTGATCTCGATGAGCCCGCTTTGCACCTGGACCTCCGTGCCGAGGTCACGCACGCGGAAGTCGATGGTCTTGAGATCGATGCGCCCGTGCACCTCCGGTTTGGCCAGCGTGCCGCGTACGAGCGCCCGGATGCGCGCCGTGCCCTGCGCATCGGAGACGGCGTCGGGCGCGACGTAGGCGAGCAGGCGCGCGCTGATGTCGCCGTCGAGATCGACGCGCACGTCGTCGGGCTGGAAGCCGGGGCCGAACGAGGCGCGCCCCGAGACGTTCATGGTCGAGCCCTCCGCCGTGAGCGCGAGCCGCTCGACGCGCACGCCGTCGTTGTCGAGCTTGAACGACCCGGCGCCGATCACGAAGTCGGTGTCGACGCCGTGCGGCCGCAGCGTCACTGCGTTGACCACGTCGACCGCGCCGTGCAGGAGCGGTTTGTCGAGCGTGCCCGCCGCGCCGAGCTCGACCTTGAGATCGCCCGACAGCTTGTCGAGCGACGAGCCCAGCAGCGGCTGCAGCAGCTCCAGGTCCAGGTGCCCGCTGACCTCGCCGGCCAGCTCGCGCGTGTCGCCGTCGAGCCGTCCGTGCGCGCTCAGGTTGCCGCCGTCGGTGGTGAGCAGGACATCGTCGAGGTCGACGCTCTGGCCGCGCACGGCGACGTGCACCGGCTTGGCGGCGGCGACTCGCACGCGCTGCACGGTGGTCGCGCCGTCGGCGCTCTCGACGGAACGCGCGATCGACAGCGCCAGCTCCTGGATCAGCAGATCGACCGCCAGCGGTTGCCCGGGCGCGATGTCGACGGCGACCCGGCCGCTCGCGATGCCGCGGCCGTCGCCGATGGCCGCCAGCTCGGGCGCCAGCGTCTCGAGCGCGATGCGCTGGAACGTGAGCGCGCCGTGAACCGACGGGCCGGCGGCCGCCAGCGACACCGTGGTGTCGACGTGAAAGCGGTCGAAGAGGTCACCGACGATCGAGACGCCCGAGCCGTCCTTGCTCGCCGCGACCGGGGCCAGCGTCAGGTGCGCGTCGCCGAGCTGCACGCCGTGCGCGCTGACCCCGCCCAGCGAAACGTCGCCGGCCAGCACCGGACGCTCGGGCGTTCCGGTGACGTGCAGCTTGGCGCTGGCGGTGCCCGCAAGCGCGATGTCGGGGCCGAGGCCGGCCAGCGTCGCCACCGCCTCGAGCGGCAGCTTGTCGAGCACGACGTCGATCGCCATCTCCCGCTGCGGTAGCGCCAGGCTGCCGGAGACGTCGAGCGCGCCGCCGCCAGCGCGCGCCAGGTGCAGGCGCTTGATCTCGACGCGCGGGCCGGCGACCGCGACGTCGATCGGCCCGACGTCGAAGTCGTCGCCGAGCACGCTCACCCGCGTTCCGGCGGGGACGTGCAGGTCGGCGGTGACGGCGTCGATGGGCCCGCTCGCGTGGCCATCGAACGACAGCCGCCCGGTCACATCCTTGCGGCCGGTGATCGTGGCCAGGCTCAGGTTCCGCCCGGCGAGCTGCAGCGCCACGACTGGCGTGCGCAACATGTGGCGCGTCGTCTTCTCGTACAGGCGCAGCTCGCCGTTCGCGTGCAACGTGCCGTCGAAGACCCCGCCCGCGAGCTCGTCGATGCGCGCCACGCCGTCGCGCAGCGAGAAGCGCGCCTTGAGCTCGGGAAGGACCCGCCCCTCGGCGCCCAGGCCGTGGATCACGGCGTCGCCGACCGCCGTGGGCGCCGTCGGGCTGCCCGTCACCCCCAGCGCGATGCGCGCGTCCTTGGCCAGCGGCGGCAACCCCAGGTCGCCGAGGACGCGCCCGAGGTCGGCGGCCAGAACCGACAGCGCCGCGCGCACCACCTGGCGATCCAGATCCAGCTCGCCCTTGGCGGTGGCGCTGGCGCCCGGGATGTCCACGGTCAACCCCGACGTGTCGACGTGTGACGGCGACAGATGGGCGTTGCCGTGGACGCGCACCGTCGGTGGCAGCGGCGCGGTTCGCGTCCGGCGCAGCTCGATGTCGAGGTCGCTGATGTCGACGGACTTGGCGGCGAGATCGCCGCGCGCCGTGATGTGACCCGCGAGGCGGCCCGCGCCCATCGCCCGCAGCGCCGGCGGCAGGTAGCTGTCGGTACGCAGGTCGTGCAGGCGCGCATCGAGCTGCAGCTTCAGCGTGTCGGTGTGTAGCTGGGCGTCGAGGTTGAACCGACCCCCGCCGGGCGCCTCGAGCTGGAAGCGCTTGAGGTCGACCAGCCCCGCGCCGGCGTCGAAGCCGAAGTCGAAGCCGATCTGTTGCGCGCGGTATTCGTTGAAGCCGACGTCGAGGCCGCGGAACGCGCCCGCGACCTTGAGCTTCGCGAACGGCTGCGTGAGATCCAGCCGCACGCTCGCGCCGTGCCCGCCCACGGTGAGCCCGTCGATCTTCTTGCCGGCGGCCACCGCGCCCAGCGCGTCGCCCGCGTCCTCGATGCGCGCGTGCAGGTCGATGCCCGGCTCCGACGTCGCGCCGTAGATGCCGGTGAAGAAGCCCTTGCCGACCAGTCGCGAGTGGCCGGTCTCGGCGCCCTCGAGCTCGAGCAGGATGTCGTCGGGCCGCTCCTGCGTGGTCGCGACGCGCGTGATCGCCACGCGGTCGAACGGCAGCAGGTTGTCGTCCATGATGCGCAGCCAGCCGCCGCCCTCGGCGACCACCGGCCCGGCGTCGAAGCCGAAGATCGGGTGCGCCGGATCGACCGCCGACTGGATGATCGACGCGGTCGCGTGCGCGTGCCGCAGCTCCAGCCCCCAGACGCCGGGGAAGTCGAAGACCGCGTTCAGATCGCCGAGCTCGGCGTTGACGATGTGGAAGAAGCTGCCGGGCCCGTTCTTGGCCGTCCCCGCCGCCGCCGGCTGCGGGGGAGGCGGCGTCTTGGGCGCGAGCGCCGCGAGGAATCCGATGCTGGGCTCCTTGCTCATCTGCGCGAACCGCCACGACGCCTGCGCCACGCGCAGGTCGTGGATCGAGAAGCTGCCGCCGATCAGCGTCTTCAGCTTCACGCGCGCCTCCAGGTGGGGCACGTCCAGAACGACCGTGCCCTCGGGATCGAGGATGCGCAGGCCGTCGACCGTGATCGGGCTCGGCGCGTCGGTCAGGATGTCGGCCAGCGCACGCAGGCTCCAGGTCACGCCGCCGATCTCCAGCTTGCCGCGGTTGGCGGGCAACGCCGATTCGATGAGGTGGCCGAGCCGCGGCCCCTGCAGGATCACCGACGCCGCGAGCACGGTGGCCGCCAGCAGGCCGATCAGCGCCAGCACGCCGATGCCCACCATGCGGAAGACACGTTTCAAATACGACAATCGCGGCCCGGGCACGGCAGCTTATCAATCTGCCACAGCGGTCCCTGCGCGGCGCAAAAATTGGGGTAGGGTAACGGGATCCCAATGGACCACATGCCGGCGCCCGCATCGGGGACCACACCGTCGAGCAAGCCGGACTCCGAGGGAGGCACACCGGCCTCCGCGGGAGGTCGTGACGGCCAGGACAGCCCCGCCAAGCGGCCCAGCCTCTACATCGTCGACGCCCTGAACTTCCTGTTCCGGGCGTTCCACGCGCTGCCGCCGTTGACCACGACCAAGGGCGTGCAGACCGGCGCCGTGTACGGCCTCTGCCAGATGCTGCTGCGGATCTTTCGCGAGCAGTCGCCCACGCACATCTGCGTGGTTTTCGACGCGCCGGGCGAGAACTTCCGCCACCAGATCTACTCCGAGTACAAGGCGCATCGCCCGCCGATGCCGGCCGAGCTGGCGAGCCAGATGGCGTTCGTGGGCCGGGTCATCGACACGTTCGGGATCCAGACGCTGTCCGTGCCCGGGTTCGAGGCCGACGACGTCATCGCCACCGTGAGCCGGCTGGCGGCCGCGGGCGGCATGGAGGTGGTGATCTGCTCGTCGGACAAGGATCTGATGCAGCTCTGCGACGAGAACATCACCGTGCTCGACACCATGAAGAACCGGCGCCTGGGCCCGGCCGAGGTCACGGAGAAGTTCGGCGTGCCGCCGTCCCAGGTGGGCGACGTGCTGGCGCTCATGGGCGACGGCATCGACAACGTGCCCGGCGTCGACGGCATCGGCCCCAAGACCGCGTCCGAGCTCATCAACAAGTTCGGCTCGATCGACGGGATCTACGCGCGCATCGGCGAGGTCAAGGGCAAGCGCGGCGAGGCGCTGGCGGCGGCGCGCGAGCTGGTCCGGACGTCGCGGGAGCTGGTGGCGCTGCGCGAGGACGTGCCGCTGCCGAAGACGCTGGTCGAGCTCCACCGCGTCGAGCCCGACCGCGACCAGCTGCTGGCGCTATTCCAGGAGCTGGAGTTCTCGCGGCTCGCCGAGGGGCTGAGCGCCGGCGCCACCGGAGCGGCGGCGGTCGCATTGACCAGCATGGGGGCGATGTCGCGGTCGTCGTCGCAGGCCGCGGCGGCCACCGCCGACGCGCTGGATGCCAGCGCGGGTGTCGACGACCCGCGGGCCACCGCGCCGGCGCCGGTCGTGGTTCGCCCGCCGCCGCCGGCGGCGCGCGTGATCGTCGACGTCGCGTCGCTGCAGGCGCTGGCCGCCGAGATCACCGCGGCCGGCGAGGTCGGGCTGGCGGTGATCGCCGAGGGGCCCGTCAACGTCCGCGCCGATCTCGTGGGCATCGCCTTCGCGCTGCCCGCCAAGGACGACGGCGCCGGCACGCGCGCGTACGTCCCGCTCACGCCACCGCTACCTGGGCGCGCCGGTTTGCCTGCGCGAGACCGAGGCACTGGCAGTGCTCGGCCCGCTGCTGTCGTCGCCGGCGGTGCGCAAGCACGCGCACGACGCCAAGCTCGCCGAGGTGCTGCTACTCCGCCGCGGCATCGCGGTCGACGGCCTGGTGTCGGACTCGCTGATCGCCGCCTATCTGCTCGACGCCTCGCGCACCCGCTACGATCTCGACGTGGTCGCGGCCGGTGAGGACCGCGGCGAGGTGGTGGCGCGCACGGCGTGGATGGGTACGGGCCGCAACGCGCACCCCGCCAGCGACCTGCCGGTCGAAGAGGTCGGCACGCGCCTCGCCGCCGAGGCCTACGCGGCGCTGGCGCTCGCCGAGCCGCAGGGGCGCAAGCTCGCGGCCGCGCACCTCGATCGCCTGTATCACGATCTCGAGCTGCCGCTCAGCCACGCGCTCGCGCGCGTCGAGTGCCGCGGGATCCGCCTCGACGTCGACTATCTTCGCGCGCTCGGCAACGAGGTCAGCACGTCACTGGTGGCGCTGGAAGCAGAGATCCACGGCATGGCCGGCCAGACCTTCAACATCAACTCGAACAAGCAGCTCGCCGACGTGCTGTTCGGGAAGCTGTCGCTGCCGGTGATCCGCAAGACCAAGACCGGCGCCTCGACCGACGCCGACACGCTGGAGGAGCTGGCGGCGCTGCACCCGGTGCCGGCGAAGATCGTCGAGTGGCGCGCGCTGGCCAAGCTCAAGGGCACGTACATCGACGCGCTGCCGGCGCTGGTCGACCCGGCGACGTCGCGCCTGCACACGTCGTTCAATCAAGCGGTGGCGGCGACCGGGCGGCTGTCGTCGAGCGATCCCAACTTGCAGAACATCCCCATCCGCAGCGAAGTGGGCCGGCGGATCCGCGGCGCGTTCCTGGCCAAGCCTGGTCACGTGATCGTCTCGGCGGACTACTCGCAGATCGAGCTGCGGATCCTCGCGCACTTCTCGGAGGACCCGGCGTTTCTGGACGCCTTCCGCACCGGACAGGACATCCACCTGCGCACGGCCGCCGAGGTCTTCGGACTGCCGCCCGAATCAGTGACCGCCGAGCACCGGCGCGTCGCCAAGGCGATCAACTTCGGCCTGGTGTTCGGACAATCCGACTTCGGACTCTCGCAAGTGCTGCGTATCCCGCGCGCGCAGGCTCGGCAGTACATCGACAGTTACTTCGCGCGCTACGTCGGCGTACGCCGCTACATGGAGCGTGCAATCGCCGAGGCGCGCGCGTCGGGCGAGGTCACCACGCTGCTGGGACGCCGCCGCCCGCTGCCCGAGATCCGTGCGGCGCGCGCGCAGGATCGCAGCTACGGCGAGCGCATGGCGCGCAACACGCCGATCCAGGGCTCGGCGGCCGATCTGCTGAAGCTGGCGATGATCCGGGTTGACGCCGCGCTCGAGAGCGAAGGCAAGGACCAAAGCGAAAGCAACGATGAAGACCAACGACGCAGCTCGGCGCGGGGCGCTGCGATGCTGCTGACCGTTCATGACGAGCTGGTCTTCGAGGTCCCCGAAGCTGCCGTCGATACATTCAAGCAGTGGGTGAAAAACGAGATGGAATCGGTCTACGCGCTCAAGGTGCCGCTCGTCGTGGATGTGGGAGCGGGACCGACGTGGGGCGACGCACACTGACGGCATCACACCGGTCCTCAGCGACGAGAAAAATGCGCACCTGCCGATCCGTTCATGGCGCAGGTGAAGTATGATGAAGTCGCTCAATGCGTCGGCTGTCCGTGTTCCAACTGGCGGCGATTTTAGGGGGGAGCTTGGCCGCGACCTCGCTGTCGTTGTTCGCTTGCCGCCGACAGCTCGTCGCTCCCCCCGTCGAGGTCGCTGCTCCCGCGCCGCGTGAGCACGCGCCGGTGGCCAGCGACCCGGCCGCGACGACGTCCGTCACCCCGGCGCCCAAGATCGCCGCGTCCGCCGCTACCGCCGAGGCGCCGCCGCGTCCGTTGCGTCGCTGTTTCCCGGACGCGCCAAGCTGGGTCGACGCGCCGGTCGCGGCGTTGCTCGATCGCGCCGCCGAGATGTTCGACGGCGCGGACTACGAAGGCGCGCTCGCTTGCGCGGAGGAGGCGGCGCGCCAGGCGCCCCGTTCCGTCGAGGCGCACCACAACCGTGCGGTCGCGCTGCTGCACCTCGATCGGCTCGACGACGCGCGCGACGCGCTGGCGCTGGCGCTGGCGCTGGCGCCCGATGATCCGGAGACGCTGGAGGCCGCCGCCGATCTCAACATCAACCAGCTCGCGCCGTCGGCCGACCGATCGCAGATCGGCCTCGAGTACGCGCGGCGCGGGAGCCGGCACGTCTCGCGCCATGACGGGGAGCGCGTGGCGCGGCTCGCGCTGCTCGAGGGACAGGCGCTGGTCGATCTCGGCCGCTCGCTCGAAGGGTTGCACCGCATCGACGCCGCGCTCGCCGTCTCGCCCAAGCTGGTCGCCGCGCAGTATGAGCGCGGCGTGGCGCTTTTCGAGCTCTGCCGCTTCGCCGACGCGCGCCACATGTTCGAGCGTGTGCTGGCCTCGACGCCGGATCACGGCCATGCGCTCTACCACCTCGGGTTGATCGAGGAGCGCGTCGGCGACGAGTCGCTGGCGGCGCAACGCCTGGCCGAGGCCACCGCGCGCGATCCCAAGGCTTTCCCGCCGCCGCCCTCGATCTCGGCCGAGCAGTTCGAGGAGCACGTGCGCCACGCGGTCGCCAGCCTGCCGCTCGACGTCGCCGCCGATCTGGCGGGCATCCAGGTGCAGGCGGCCGAGCTGCCGGCCATCGACGATCTCACCGCGGAGAAGCCGCCGCTGTCTCCGACGATCCTCGGCCTGTTCCGCGGATTGCCGCTCGACTGGAAGGCCGACGCCACCACGCCGACGCCCGCGGGCCGCACCGGCCAGGCGGGGCGCGGGAAGAAGGTCCGCCGCGCGATCGCCAGCGGCGACGGCACGCCCGGTGACGACGCTGACGGCAGTGGCCCGCACAGCGACGGCGCGCGCTGCGCCGTGCCCGACCGCGCGATCGTGCTCTACCGCCGCAACCTGCTGCGCACCGTCGGTGACGAGGCGGAGCTCGACCGCGCGATCACCCGGACGCTGTTGCACGAGGTTGGCCACCTGCGCGGCGAGGACGACGGGTCGCTGCGCGACCGCGGACTTGAATGATGCCGCGGCGGGCCGCAGACTAGCGGTCCCGGTCCCGGCGGTGTGAGCCCGGCGCGGCTCCGGGGCGCGTGATCAGGGTCTCCCATCTGTCAAAGAGCTACGGCGCTCGGCCTGCAAAGAGCTACGGCGCTCGGCCTGCAAAGAGCTACGGCGCTCGGCTGCAAGAGCGACGGCGCTCGGACTGCCAAGAGCGACGGCCCTGGCCCCGGGCGCGACGCGCCGCCCCCTGCGCTCGACGACGTGTGCTTCGAGGTGAAGCGCGGTGAGATCGTGGCGCTGCTCGGCCCGAACGGCGCGGGCAAGACCACGCTGATGCGGATCCTCACGGGCTTCCTGGCGCCGAGCGGCGGCGACGCCGAGCTCGCCGGCCATTCGATCCTCGGGGCCAGCCTGGCGGCGCGGCGAGAGGTCGGGTACTTGCCCGAGGGGGTGCCTCTCTACCCCGACATGCGCGTCGACGAATACCTGACCTACCGCGCGCGGCTGCGCGGCGTGGCGCGCGCCGAGCGGAGCCGGCGCATCGACAGCGCCATCGGCGATTGCGGCCTCGGCGACCGGCGCCGTCAGATCATCGGCACGCTGTCACGCGGCTACCGGCAGCGCGTGGGCCTCGCCGACGCGATCCTGGCGAGACCGCCGATCTTGATCCTCGACGAGCCGACCGTGGGCCTCGACCCCAACCAGATCCGCGAGGTGCGCGAGCTCGTGCGCTCGCTCGCGCGCGAGGCCACGGTGCTGCTGTCGACGCACATCCTGTCCGAGGTCGAGGCGCTGGCGGCGCGCGTGATCATCCTGCACCGCGGTCGCCTGGTCGCGGCGCCCACCGACGGCAGCAGCGCGGGCGGCGGCGCACGCGTGATCGTCGGCGTTCGCGCGGAGGATCGGGCGCGCGCGCGGGCGCTGTTCGCGGGGGTCGCCGGCGTCGCGGAGGTCGCCGAGCTCGCCGACGGGCGCCTCGCGCTCGCGCCGCGACCGAGCGAGCTCGGCGAATCCGATCTCGCCGAGGAGATCTTCCGCGCCGCGGCCGCCGCCGGGCTGCCGCTGCGCGAGCTCGGCCGCGAATCCTCGTCGCTCGAGGAGATCTTCGCGCGCATCACCACCGGCCGCGCCGACGGATCCGATGCGTAACGTCCCCGCCGTCGCGCGCCGCGATCTCGCCGCGTACTTCCATTCGCCGGCGGGGCTGGCGATCGCGGCGATGTTCCTGACGCTGCAGGGGCTGGTGCTCTGGATGTTCATCCAGTTCCTCGGCCGCCCCGACGCGCCACCCGGCGGCGTGATGGAGTTCTTCTTCGGCGGCACGATCCTGTACTGGATCGCGATCGCGTTGCTGGCGACGGTGATCCCGATGCGCCTGCGTCGCCGAGGAGCGCCGCACCGGCACCATCGAGACGCTGCTGACCGCGCCGGTGACCGCGACCGACGTCGTCCTCGGCAAGTGGCTCGCGGCGCTCGGATTCTACGCCGCGCTCTGGGCGCCGACGCTGACGTATCTCATCTACCTGCGCGCGGTCGGCGCGCCCACCGACGCCGGTCCGATCGCGGCGGGCTATCTCGGGACGATGCTGATCGGCGCGCGCGGCGCTGGCGCTGGGCCTGCTGGCGTCGGCGCTGACGCGCAACCAGATCGTCGCCGCGACGCTGTCGTTCGTGTCGTTCTTCGTGCTGCTGCTGCTGGGCGCGCTCGAAGCGCAGGTCGGCGAGCCGCGGCTCGGGGCGGTGCTGCGGCGGCGTGAGCCTGTTCCGCATCATGGAGGACTTCGGCCACGGCATCGTCGACTCGCGCCACCTGGTGCTGCTGGCGACGGTCACCGTCGTCGGTCTGGTCGGCGCCGGGCCGCGCGGTGGTGGCGCTGCGCAACCGCATCAGCGTGATCGACGCCGGTGCTGACGCTGGTGCTCGCGATCATGGTCAACTACCTGGCCGGACGGCACTACGCGCGCGGCGACTGGACGCGCGCGCAGCTCTACGCGCTGTCCGACAAGACCGTCAACGTGCTCCAGCACCTGTCGCGTCCCGTCGACGCCTACGTGTTCATGTACCCGGGCCGCGACAGCGAGCGGGCGCGCGCGCTGGGCGGCATGGTGCGCGAGCTCTGCGATCGGTTCGCGCGCTACGCGCCCGAGCGTTTTCACGCCGAGGTCATCGACCCCGACCGCAACCCGGCGCGCGCCGAGGCGATGCAGAAGAAGTACGGCGTCGGCAGCTACGAGATGGGGGAGGGCGTGGTGATCTTCGTCTCGGGCGGGCAGTCGAAGTTCCTCACGCGCGAGGATCTGGTCGACTACGACCTGGACGCCGAGATGAACGGCGCGCCCGGCGGCCACCTGCGCGCCTGGAAGGGCGAGCCCGCGTTCGTGTCGGCGCTGCTGACCGTCACCAGCGACGCGCCAGCCGACGATCTGCTTCACGCAGGGGCACGGCGAGCCCGACATCGAATCGCTCGCCGACGGCGGCTACGGCACCTTCGCCGAGGAGATCCGGCGTGACGCCTACCAGACGCGCGCCGTCGCCAAGCTGCCGCCCGAGGGACCGCCGCGCGAATGCACGGTGCTGGTCGTCGCCGAGCCGCAGCAGGCGTTCAGCGATGCGGAGGTCGCATCGCTGGATCGTTACCTCGCGCGCGGTGGGCGGATGCTGATCATGCTCGGGCCCGTGTTCAATCACGACGCGTCGGGGTTCGCGCGGGTCGGCCTCGAAGCGCTGGCGCGTCGGTGGGGGGTGGGTATCGGCGACAACCTCGTCGTCGATCCAGCGCACGCCAGCGACATCGAGGGGCCGTCGGTCTGGATGACCAACGACTACGGCGGCGCGGGCGGGCCGGCCGGCAGCCCGTCGGTGGCTGCGGTGCTGACCCGGCTGGCCGGGCACGCCACGATCTGGCCGCGCGCGCGGCAGGTGCACGTGCTGCCGCCAGAGACGATGCCCGCGGGCGCGGCGGCGGTGCGCGGGCGCGACCTGGTGCGCAACAGCGAATCGGGCTGGGGCGAGACCGATCTCGCCACGATTCGCGGTGACGCCGACCTGGTGTTCGACGCCGGCCGCGACGTGAAGGGGCCGGTGGCAATCGCGGCCGCTGTCGTGGCTCCGGCGGCCCCGGGCGCGGATGGCAGGCAGGACAGCGCCGAGACGCGTCTCGTGGTGCTGGGCACCGGACGGCTGATCATGAACTACCGCCTCGCCGGATCGTTGGTGCGCGACTACGACCGCGACTTCATGCTCTCGGTGCTCGCCTGGCTCGCCGACCGCGAGGAGCGCTCGGGCGTGGCGCCCAAGATCCCCGACCAGGTGCGCCTGTCGCTGGAGGAGGGCACCGTGGCGCACGCGTTCCAGCTGTTCGTGATCGGCCTGCCGCTCGCCTGTCTGGCGCTGGCGGCGATCGTCTGGTATCGGCGACGGGTGTGAGAGCCGGCGCGAAAACCCCGTGGGTGCTGGCGGCGGCAGCGGCGCTGCTGGCTCTTTACATCGCAATCTTCGAGCGCAAGCACGAGACCACCGACGAGGCGCGCGCATCACGCGAGCGCCTGTTCGCCGGCCTGAACCGCGGCGACGTCACGGCGATCGAGATCGACCGCGGCACGAAGGGGACGGGCAAGGGGAGGGTGACGTTGATGCGCGCGGGGACGTCCGAGAAGGAGGACTCGTGGCAGGTCGCGCCGGGCGACGAATCGGCGGCGCGGGGCGCCGTCGACGAGTTGCTCGACGCGATCGACGGGCTCGAGGTCGATCGGCTCGCCACGGCGACCGCCGCCGATGCCGGATTGGAGCCGCCGGTGGCGCGTCTCGTCCTCACGACGCCGGCCAGGCGCTTCGCGCTCGACACCGGCAGCCTCGATACCAGCGGGCGCGGCGTCTTCGTGCGACGCGAAGGCGACCGGCGCATCTTCGTCGTCGCGCGGCGCCTGCGCGATCTCGTCGATCGAGACGCCGGCGCGTTTCGCGATCGCGGGCTGTTCACGGCGGCGGACGTGACCAGGGCGACGGCACTCTCGTTTCAGTCGGGCACCGACGCGCCGCAGACGCTCCGCAGGCGCGCCGGTCTCTGGCTGGACGAGCAGGGGACGTTCGCGACGCGCGCCTCGGTCGCCGACGCGCTCCGGATGCTCGCGGCGTTGCAAGCGAGCGGGTTCCCGAGCGGCGCGCGTGCCGACGGAGGTGCCGCGCCGGCGCCCCGCCGCACGGTCGTGGTCAGCGGCGAGGACGGCGGAAGCGAGCACCTGGAGGTCTGGACCGAAAGTTGCGCAACCGACGGCGGCGCGGGCGGAGAGCGGGCGGCGTTCACCAGAGCCGGGCACGAGCGGCGGGATGCGGGCAAAGCGATCTGCGTCGACGGCGGCGCCGTCGATCGGCTGTGGCGAGAGCTCGAGGCGGCTAACCGGCGCGACCCGCATTTGCTGCTCGTCGATCCAGCGGGCGTGTACGACATCGCGCTCGCCGATGGCGAGCGCCGTCTCCGCATGCGCCGCGACGACGACGGAGGCTGGCATTTTGTAGAGCCGGCCGAGAGCTACGGCGCCGACGCGAAGGTCGTCGGTGACTGGCTCGCGAAGCTGGCGACGACGACGACCACGGTCGCACCGAAGAAGGCGGCCGGGACACCGCCGACCGGTGCTGCCTCGGTCGAGGCGCGGAAGCTGGTGGTCGTGGGCGCGACGCGCGCGGAGATCGAGATCGGACCGCCGCGCGGCGGGCAGACTTCGATCGTCCGTACCGGAGAATCAGCGCCCGGGCGGGTCGGTGCGGAGGCGTTCGCCGCGCTCGATCCTGACCTGCTGCGCTTTCGCGCGCGCGCCGTGCTGGCGCTGCCGCAGTTCGACGTGCGCGCGCTGAAGATCCGCGGACCGCGGGAGCGCGTCGTCTTGCAACGGGAGGCCGGGGCCGACTGGGTTCGCGCGGGCGAGGGCGCGACTCCGAACGCGAGCGCCGTTGATCGCCTGCTCGGCATCTTGTCCGATCTGCGCGCCGCAGAGTTCGTGACGCCGGCGCCGCCGTCGTTCAAGGCCGAGACGATCATCGACGCCGAGGTGCGCGCCGGCGACGCGCCGCCGCAGCATCACCGGCTCGAGCTGGCGGCGAAGTGCCGCGCGCGGCTCCAGGACACGCCAGTGTTCATGCTGCCACCAAAAACCTGCGAGGATCTCGAACGGACGATCGCCGCGATTCACTGACTGACGAGAGAGCGCGTGCCCTGAAACCAACGCCAGTCGGACCGGGACACCAAGATCCGGATTGTTCGGAAAAAACGCCAGGAGGCCAGGAACGCCAAGGCCGGAGCTTCAATACTCCGGATCTTGGCGTTCCTGGCCTCCTGGCGTTTTCTTATCTGACCGCCGTCGGCCTAGAACTCGCTGTTGCTGCCGCCGCCCGCGCTCTTCTTCGGCTTCTTGCCGGGGGCGTTGCCGGTGGTGCTCTCGGGGATCTTGGCGTCGATGCGGGCGCCGCCGACCTTCTCGGCCGCCTTGCCTTCGAGCTTGATCTCCTGCGCGTCGGGCGGGAGCACCGCGTTTCCTTCGGTGATCACCTTGCCGGTCGAGTCGACGAGCTTCTTGTGAATGATGAGGCCGTCCGACGCCGCGAACCCGCCGATCGAGTTGATCGCGAACGTGCCGGTGATGATGTACTGCCCGCCCTCGGCGCCCGCCTTGGCGACCAGCGCCTTCGGCTTGCCGGTGGTCCAATCCTTGATCGGGTAGTCGGCGACCAGCAGCCCGTGATCCAGCTTGGTGGTCGGCGAGTCACCGACGAAGAAGTGCGGCTGGTCGCAGGGATGACAGCCGCCCTTCATCTGCTCGGCCGGCATGGCCGCCGGCGCCTTGGGCGGGGCGCCCTTCTTGGCGGCGGCCATCTCTTTCTTCTTTTCCTTCTTCGACTTCGCCGCCAGCTCGTCGTTGCACTTGCGCAACTCGGCGGGGCACTCGTAAATCTGCAGCAGATACGCTTTGACCTGAACGTCCTTGTCCAGGTACTTGCTCATGTGCTTGCGGAGTCCGTAGATCGACATCTCGCCGGAGGGATATTGCTCGGGAGCGTTCTGCACGTTGAAGTTCGGGGGCGGCGGCAAATCCACCTTGATCGGCGGCAGCGCCTGCCCCTGCCCGAGAGCCGGTGAAGAGTGGAGGGGCACCAGAAGCGCCAATGCCAACGGCACCATCAGGTGATATACGGACCGGAGTCGCTTCATGACAGACTTCTCCTCGCCAGCGGTTGGGGTGACCGGGTTGACCCTGAATAACACGGGGGTTTTTGGGGAGCAAGACAAAGGCGGGCGGTGCGGGACGGGCCGACGAACCTCGACCGCTCTCGCGCTCGCTGCGTCGATCGCGCTCTTGGCCGCCGTCGCGGGCTGCCGGTCGTCCGGAAAAAAGGATGGCCAGGGCGACGGGACCGCGTCCGGGTCGTCCAAGGCCGACAAGAACGGAAACTTGCTGCGGCCGGTCCCGACGACGCCCCCGCTGGAGATGGCGACGCTGCCCTTGCCGGGCGCAAGACCAGCGCCCGGCGCCGCGCCGACCCATATCTCGCGGACCGGCGGCACGCTGCGCGTGCACCTCGACAGCGAGCCCCCGCACCTCAATCCGCTGGCCGACGCCGACGCCTCGATCGCGACCGTCGTCAACGGCCTGGTCTACGAGACCCTGATCGAGTGCACCCCCGACGGCTACCAGCCGGGGCTCGCCGACCGCTGGGACGTGTCGAACGACGGGTTGCGCGTGGTGCTGCACGTGCGCCAGGGCATCCGCTGGCACGACCATCATGTCTTCAGCGGCGTCGACGTGCAGGGCACGCTCGAACGCGTGATGCGTAGCTCGTCGAACCTGCCGCTCGCGCGCTCCGACCTGGGCGACGTCAACAGCGTCGAGATCGCCGCCGACCACATCGTGCGGCTCAATCTGCGGCGCCGCTCGGACCTGGTCCTGCGCGCTTTGTGCGACATCCCGATCCTGCCCGACCATCTGATGAAGGCCGGCTCTGCGGAGTCGGCGGTCCTGGCGAAGCAGCCCATCGGCACCGGGCCGTTCAAGTTCCTGGCCTGGGATCGCGGCAAGCGCATCCGCCTCGGACGCTTTCACGAAGGGTGGCGGCCGGCGCCGCCGCTCGACGAGATCGTCTTCGACCTCGAGCCCGACGCCGTGCGCGCGCTCAATCGCACGCGCCGCGGCGACCTGGACGTGCTGCCGCGCGTGCTCGACGCGCACTACCCGGACCAGGTCGAGCCGGCGACGCTGCACGGGGCGGTGACGCTGTACCGCCTTGCGCCCGAGCGCACGTCGTTCCTGGTCGTCAATCACCGGCGGTTCCCGCTGGGCGACCCGCAGTTCCGCCGTGCGCTGGCGCTGCTGTGGGATCGCGCGCGCTTCGCGCACGAGCTGCACAAGGATCTGGCGCATCCGATCGGCGGACCCACCTTTGGCGCCAGCACACCGACGCCGTTCGATCGGCCGCGCGCGATGGCGATGCTCGAGGACGCCGGCTACCGCGACAACGACGCCGACGGCGTGCGCGACCGCGCGGGGCGGCCGATTCGCCTGTCGCTGCTGCAGACCGCGGGCAGCCGCTCGCTGGCGCTCGAGGCGCACGCGTTCACGCTGGAGCTACGCAAGGCCGGCATCCTGCTGGACATCGTGACCGCCGACGCCGCGACGATCCTGGCGCGCCTGCGCAAGGGCGACTTCGATCTCGCGCCCATGGTCTGGGAGGGGCGCCTCGACGAGGATCCATCGCCGTTGTTCGAGGCCGACGGCATCTACAACTTCGGCGGCTATCGATCGACCGCGGTGGAGGCCGCGCTCGATGACCTGCACGCGGCGCCCGGGCCGGCGGAACGACGCCCGATCCTGGCGCGGCTCGCGAGCCTGCTCGCCGAGGACCAGCCGGTGATTTTCCTGTACCGGCACGACGTTCCCGCGCTGATCTCGAATCGGGTTGCCGGGCTGACCGCGCTCGGTGACCGCCTGGACCTGCGCCACGTGTGGATCACCCCCTGACCATGGCGGCGGCGCGCGGGCGGGCGATCGTGGCCGTCATGGTCGTGGGCCGGGTCGCGGTGGCGACAGCCGCACTGGCGGGGGCCGACGACGTTGCGTGCCCGCCCGCCGCGGCGACCGACGGCGTGGGCTCGACCGATCCGTTTCGCGCGCCCGCGCCCGAAGCGACCGCGCTCAACGCCGCGGCGCTGGCGCTCTATCGCCAGGGGCACTGGGACGACGCACGCGCCAAGTATCGCGCCGCCGAGCAAGCCGACGGCGAGTTCCTGGCGCCGGCGCTCAACGTCGCCTGCTCGTTCGTGCGCCAGGAGCGGTTCGGCGAGGCGACCGCCGAGGTCATCCGCCTGCTCGACCGCGCGTACATCCCGTGGTCGCGCGAGGTGCTGACCGCCGCCGACCTGGGCGCGCTCAAGGCGCAGCCGCAGATGGCCGACGTGAAGCGCGCCCTGGCCCAGGACGCGCGGCGATGGGGCGCGGGGCTCGACAACGATCTCCTCTTCGTGGCGCGGCTTCGCGAACCTCTGAAGCTGCCTCCGGTGGCCGACGCCACCCAACCGGTCGTGCTGGTGCTGGGGCTGCATCAGGAGGCGTTCGCCTGGTCGCCGCTCACCGACCGGTACCGGCAGCTCACCGCCGAGGACGGCCGCGTCGTGGCGATGGTCTCGTCGCCCGATCGGCGCCACCTGCTCTACGTCACCGCGGAGAAGCTGGTACGAAAACCCCCATCGGGGTCGGCGCCGCCGGCGACGTTGCGCGGCGTGGTGCTACACGTCCTCACGCTGCCGCTGATGATGCTCGGAAAGCCGATCCCGATCTCGGGCGACGTGAGCCGGCTCGCGCTCGCGCCGGCGCCCGCCGGGTTCGCGATCGCGATCGAAGGGGATGGAAAAAGCGGCAGCTTCTCACAGGCGAGTGACGGCGGGCCGATGGTGCCGGCGCGCCCGCTCGACGAGCGGCGCCGCAAGGATCTCGTCGTGCTCACCGCCGCGGGCGTCGCCGCCGGTGGACCGCGCCCGGTGATCGCCGGAGAAGGCTGTCACCTGACGGCGCGACCCTCTAGGACCGCGCAGGGGATCGCGACCGTCGAGATCCGGCCCGCGGGAAAGCGCGCGACGGGCGCGGCCCGGGTGCTGCGCACTCGTTTCGGCGCGGGGCTCGACGGCCTTTCCATTCCCTGAGCACGCACTACAATCGAGCAGGAGCATTGACCATGGCGCCACTATCTCGTCACCGGCGGAGCCGGCTTCATCGGATCGTCGATCGGACGCGCGCTCATCGCACGCGGCGATCGGGTTCGCATCATCGACAACTTCTCCTCGGGCCGGCGCGAGAACTTCGCCGACTACGCCCGCGACGTCGAGCTCATAGAAGCCGACATCCTCGATGGGGCGGCGCTTCGCCGCGCCGTCGAGGGCGTCGAGGTGATCTTCCACGAAGCGGCGATCCCGTCGGTGCCGAAGTCGATGGCCGAGCCGATCGAGAACCATGAGGCCAACGCGAGCGGCACATTGCGCGTGCTGCATGCGGCGAAGCAGGCCGGCGTGCGGCGCGTGGTCTACGCGGCGTCCTCGGCGGCCTACGGCGACGCGCCCGAGCTGCCCAAGCTCGAGACCATGGCGCCCGCACCGATCTCGCCCTACGGCGTGTCGAAGCTGGCGGGCGAGTACTACTGCCAGGTCTTCGCGGGCGCCTATGGGCTGGAGACGGTGTGCCTGCGCTACTTCAACGTGTTCGGCCCGCGCCAGGATCCGAAGTCGGAGTACGCGGCGGTGATCCCCAAGTTCATCACCGCGGCCCTCGCGGGGCAAACGCCGCGCATCTTCGGCGACGGCACGCAGTCGCGCGACTTCTGCCACATCGACAACATCATCGAAGCCAACTTCAAGGCGGCGTCCGCGCCGGCCGCGCAGGTCTCGGGCCAGATGTTCAACATCGCCTGCGGCGCGGCCACCGACCTCAATCAGGTGGTCGCGGTCATCGGCGACATCCTGGGGCGCAAGGTCGACGCGCGCCACGAGCCGGAGCGCGCCGGCGACATCAAGCACTCGTACGCCGACATCGACAAGGCGCGTCGCCGCCTCGGCTACACCGCCGCCGTCTCATTCGCCGACGGGCTGCGCCGCACGCTGGCCTGGTACCGCGACGAAGCGCGTAGCCGTTGAATCAGCGCCGTCGGCGGCGGCGCTGGGACCCGGCGCGCGTCCCGTGGTAAAGATCCAGGGTGATCGACCCGGTCGTGAGCAGCCAGCCTTGTTGAGCATGACGGGCTTCGGCCGCGCCTCGGTCGACCTGGGGAACCGGCGTCTGCGCATCGAGATCCGGTCGGTGAACCACCGCGGGCTCGATCTGAAGATCCGCTCGCACGCCCCCGACACCTATTGCGACGCCGAGATCTCGCGCGTCGTGCGCGGCGCCGTCGAGCGCGGCGCGATCACCGTCTCGATCCGCGACGAGGCTGGTCCAACCGACGCGACCATCGACGAGGGGCGCGCCAAGTCGGTGTACGCGGCGCTGCAGAAGCTGCAGCGCGAGCTCGGAGTCAGCGAGCCGATCGGGCTGACGACGATCGCGGCGTTTCTGGGCGCGAACGCGGGAACGCCCGAGATCTCCGGAGAAGCGCTGTGGGAGGTCCTGCGCCCCGGCGTCGAGCGCGCCCTCGGCGAGCTGCGAGCGACCCGGGCGCGCGAGGGCGCGGCCCTGGCCGTCGATCTACGCGCACGCGTGGCGAAGCTGCAGGAGCTGGCGGGCGCCATCGCCGTCGCGGCGGCGGGTCTGCCCGACAAGTTCGTGCGCCGTCTCGAGGAGCGCCTGGCGGCCGTGCGCGAGCTGCCGGGGTTCGAGCCCGGACGGCTGGCGCAGGAAGCCGCGCTCATGGCGGAGCGCCTCGACGTCAGCGAGGAGATCACGCGCCTCGAGACCCACCTCGGCCACCTGCTGGAGATCCTGGGCGGTCGCGCCCAGATCGGCGGCGGCGTCGGCGGCGGCGTCGCCGGCGCAGGCGGCGTTCCGGGCGCGAGCCAGGCCGTGGGACGCAAGCTCGATTTCGTGATCCAGGAGGTCGGGCGCGAGCTCAACACCGTCGGGTCCAAGGCGCAGGACGCCGGCATCGCCGGGCTGGTCATCGACGGCAAGGTGGAACTCGAAAAGATCCGCGAGCAGGCGCAAAATATCGAATAATGACGGCACCCGACTCCGGTCACCGACGCGGCATCCTCATGGTCATCTCCTCGCCCTCCGGGGCCGGCAAGACCACCCTGGCGCGCGCACTGGCGCAAAACGAGAAGCTCGAGTTCTCGGTCTCGTACACCACGCGCGCGCCGCGCGCCGGTGAGCGCGACGGCGTCGACTACAAGTTCGTCACCGACGAAGAGTTCACGCAGATGATCGAGCGCCAGGAGTTCGCCGAGTGGGCGCTCGTCCATGGCCGGCGCTACGGCACCGCCATTCACACCGTCAACCGCGCGCTCGAGGACGGCAAGGACTACCTGTTCGACATCGACTACCAGGGCGGGGCGCAGCTGCGGCGCCAGTGGCCCGCGGAGAGCGTGCTGTGCTTCATCCTGCCGCCGTCGATGGCAGAGCTCGAGCGCCGGCTGCGCCGCCGCGCCACCGACTCCCACGAGGCCATCGAACGCCGCCTGGCCATGGCGCGCGGCGAGCTCGAGCACTTCGGCGAGTACGATTACCTCATCGTGAACGACAACTTCGAAACCGCGCTCAAGGAGCTGACATCTATCTATATAGCGGCGCGCTGCGCGCGGCCGCGCAGCGCCCACCTGGCGATCGCGCTGTGCGCCGAGGCGCGGCTTGCGCCGGAATGGAAACACACCGGCCGAAATGATTGATGTCCAGGAAATATGCAGCTCGGTCTCGACCTATGACCCCGCCGCCGACCTCGGCCTGATCCAGCGCAGCTACGAGTTCGCCGCCGAGCGCCACGCCGGCCAGCGGCGCCGCTCGGGCGATCCGTACGTGGTCCACCCGGTGGGCGTGGCCCGCATCATCTCGCAGCTGCGGCTCGACGTGCCGTCGATCTGCGCCGGCCTGCTGCACGACTGCGTCGAGGACACCAGCGCCACCGCCGAGGACATCGGCCACCTCTTCGGCACCGAGATCCAGTTCCTGGTCGAGGGCGTGACCAAGCTCGGGCAGATCCCCTGGAACACGCGCGAGGAGCGGCAGGCCGAGAACTTCCGCAAGATGCTGCTGGCGATGGCGCGCGACATCCGCGTCATCCTCATCAAGCTCGCCGATCGCGTCGACAACATGCGCACGCTGCAGTTCATGCCGCGCGACAAGCAGGAGCGCATCAGCCGCGAGACGCGCGAGATCTACGCGCCGCTCGCCAACCGCCTCGGCATCCAGTGGATGAAGGTCGAGCTCGAGGACCTGGGCTTCCGCTACCTCGAGCCCGATGAGTTCCGCACGCTGTCGGGGCGCATGGCCGAGACCGCCGAGTCGCGGCAGGCGTACATCGACGAGGTCTGCGGCCGGCTGCGCACGGTGCTGGCGGAGGCGGAGATCAACGCGCAGATCTCGGGCCGCGCCAAGCACCTCTGGTCGATCTTCCAGAAGATCAAGAAGACCGGCCGCGACCTCGACCAGATCTTCGACCTCATCGCCTTTCGCGTGCTCACCGATTCGGTGCGCGACTGCTACGCCGTGCTTGGCGTCGTGCACTCGAACTGGACGCCGGTGCCGGGGCGATTCAAGGACTTCATCGCGCTGCCCAAGCCGAACCTGTACCAGTCGCTGCACACCACGGTGATCGGCCCGCGCGCCGACCGCATGGAAGTGCAGATCCGCACGCAGGAGATGCACCGCACGGCGGAGCAGGGCATCGCCGCGCACTGGAAGTACAAGGAACAGAACGGGACCGGCCCGGGCAGCTCCGACGGGAAGGCTTCGCGTGGCTGCGCCAGCTCATGGAGTGGCAGCGCGATCTCAAGGACCCGACCGAGTTCATCGAGACGGTGAAGATCGACCTCTTCCAGGACGAGGTCTTCGTCTTCACGCCCAAGGGCGACGTCAAGGCGCTGCCCAAGGGATCGACGCCGATCGATCTCGCGTTCGCGGTGCACTCCAAGGTCGGCGAGCACTGCTCGGGCGCGCGGGTCAACGGCCTCATCGTTCCGCTTCGCTACGCGCTCCGCAACGGCGACACCGTCGAGATCCTCACTTCGGCCAACCAGAAGCCGTCCAAGGACTGGCTCAAGTTCGTCATCACCAGCCGCGCCAAGACGAAGATCCGCCATCACATCCGGATGGAGCAGCGCGAGCGCAGCCGCCAGAAGGGCCGCGATCTCCTCACGCGCGAGCTGCGCAAGCGCAAGGACATCGCGCTCGCCACGGCCGAGCGCGACGGCTTGCTGGAGACGGCCGCGACGCGCCTGCGCATCGGGAACGCCGACGATCTGCTGGTGGCGGTGGGCTACGGGCGCATCAGCCCCGAGCAGGCGGCGAACGCCGCGCTACCGGACCACGCCGAGCACGATGGCGCGCCCGCGACCGTCGAACCGGACGCCGCGCCGCAGCCGATCAAGCGTCCCAAGCGGTCGATCGGCGGCATCCGCGTGCAGGGGGAGGCCGACATCGTCGTCAAGTTCGCCAAGTGCTGCAGCCCGGTGCCGGGCGACAACATCGTCGGCTTCATCAGCAGCGGCCACAGCGTGGTGATCCACACCCGCGACTGCCCGAAGGCGCTGGACCTGGATCCGATCCGCCGCGTCGACGTCGCCTGGGACGACGAATCCAAGACCCTGCGGCCGGTGGCGATCCAGGTCAGCTGCGAGGACCGCCCCGGGTTGCTGGCGTCGATCTCGAAGTCGTTCACGGAGCACGGGGTCAACATCTCGCAGGCCAAGTGCCGTACCACCGAGGACGGGCGCGCCGTGAATACCTTCCAGGTGACGGTGGGACACCTCGATCAGCTCAAGACGGTGCTGCGCAGCCTCCAGCAGATCGAGGGCGTCGTGGCCGCCACCCGGCTCTGAACGGGGGCGGCCCACGAGCTTCGTTTGACCGCGGGCGCCAGTCCTGGTAGAAACCGGCCCGCTATGGCTTCAAACACGCGAAGGACCTGGAAACGCCGGGTGCGCAAGCACGTCAACATGGGCAAGAAGCGTAAGGCGATCGAGAGCAAACGCTCGACGCCGCCGGCGACTGTGCTCTTCGCCGGACTCGGCGAGCCCGGCAAATAAGCTCGGCCACGCCGGCCGAGCTCGACCGTTGCGGCGCTCGTGCAGGCCGCGCGGACGCGAACAAGCTGAAATTTCAGCCCGCGGAGTAGCGCCCACAGTGGCACCCAAGCGGGGCACAAGGGAGTCAGACGTGGGACCCGGTGCCTGTGACCGCTACCTGTGACCGATTCTCGGCAGGCGCGGAATCCGGCTCCGGGCCGAGAACGCGTGCCCTCCGATCTTTCACGGATAGGAATTGGGAATTTTGCGTTAACATCGGCTAACATGGCGAGACGAGCCGACTCGGCGGTGGCCCTCACCGAGTCATGACTGCCAGGAGCCGGATGAAAGTCTGCCCGAACTGTCAGAGTAAGTATCCCGACGACGCCAACTTTTGTCCTCGCGAGGGATGTGCCAGCGCCGAAGGTCCCTCGCGACTGCTGCCGATCGCGGATGAACCGCCGGCGCGCTTCGCCCCCGCGAGCGCGATCGGGGGGTCGCGGACGGGCGAGGTCTGGCAGGCCCAGGACGGACAGACCGGCGAGACGGTCGCCTACAAGCTGGTGTCGCCCGCGGCGCTGCCGACACCGACGGCGGTCGAGCGCGCCCAACGCGAGCTGAAGCAGCTGATGCGCTCCCAGAGCCCGCGCATCGCGCGCGTGATCGACTGCGGCAAGGCGCCGGACGGGCGGATCTTCATCGCCACCGAGATGTGCGGAGGCGAGCCCCTCAACCACGTGATCGAGCGGAGCGGGGCGCTATCGCTGGAACGTACGAAAAAGATCATCGCGCAGATCGGCGAAGCCTTGCTCGAGGGACAGAAGGTCGGCGTGGTTCACCACGACCTGTCTCCGAAGAACATCCTGATCGAAGGCGGCGACGACGTGAAGGTGATCAACTTCACGGTGGCCGTGCCGCTCACCGACCGCGTCTTCGGTGTCGGCGAGTTCCTCTCGCCGGAGCAGGCCGACGGCAAACCCGCCGACCAGCGCTCGAACACCTACGGCCTCGGCGCGCTCGCGGTCTTCATGCTCACCGGAGCGCCACCGTTCTCGGGTCCGAGCGCTCAGGCGGTGCTGGAGCAGGTTCAACGCGGCGAAGTCACGCCGCCGAGCCAGCGGCGCGCCGAGCTGACCCCGGAGATCGACCGCGTGATCCTGCGCGCGATGGACAAGAACTCGAGCCGCCGGCCACTGACGCTGCGGCAGTTCCTCAACGAGGTGGCGTCGATGCACCTCGGTGGCGCGGCTCCCGCGCCGCGACCGGCGCCTGCGCTGAATCGGACCATCGCGTATGCGGGCGGCGCGCCCGAGGTGCGCCGTCTCGTCGCTGAAGCGACCGCGGCGCGCGCCGAAGCGAACGGCTCCGGACCAGTCGTCGCTTATAGCCCGGTCTCCGCGGCGGCCGCGCCGGCGCCTGTAGCCGCGCCAGTGGCGGCGCCCCCGGCCGCTGCCCCTGCGCCGATGATCACCGCGGCGGCGGCGGCTCGCGCCGAGCCCGCGCCGGCCGTCAAACCGGCGGCCCTGGATCCGTCGGCGCAACCGACGCCGCCCCCACTCGCGGTGACCCATCGCGGGCACGGCGCAGCGGTCGCCGCGACGATGGTCGCTCTTCCCGCATCGCCCGCTGCCGTCCCGCTGGGCGTGCCGGTGCAGACCCGGGCGGCAGCTCCCGCTCCCGCCGCCAGCGCCCACTTGCAAGCCACGCCGCCACCGGTCGCACAGCCGCGCCCTGCGGAGCCGGCGGCGGCTCCCGCGGAGCGGCGCGTGGCGCCCGCGGCCGCTGCGCCCGCGGCCGCTGCTCAGGCGGCGCAACAAGCTGGTGGCCAGCCGGACGCGAAGTTTCGCGAGACGCTCTGGTTCAAGAAAGGCGACGTCGAACAGATGGTCGCCGAAGCAAAGGCCAAGGCGTCGGCCGGACGCGCCGAGACCCCCAGCGGCAACCACGACGTGCCGGTCGAGGACGCGAAGCCGCTCGAGGATCGCTACGTCGACGACGGCTCGGTGACCGTCGAGGATCGCAAGAAGTTCTCGCTGCGCGCCGGTGGCACCGCCGCCGGTGTGCCCGTGGTCGCCGGCTCGATCCCCGGCGATCGAATGTCCGACGTCGAGATGATGAGCGAGATCGGCGGCGGCAAGCGCATCAGGGTGATCGCGATTGCGGGCGTCGCCGTGGCCGCGGTCATCGCGGTTCTCTTCTTCACGCTCAAGGGCAAGGGCCCCGAGAAACCCGCGGCGGCGCCGGCCGCCGCCATGGCGAAGTCGGCGGAAGAGCCGCCCACGCCGGCGGCGGCGCCCAAGGCGGCCGAGCCCGCGGCGCCCGCGGCAGCGCCTGCCGAAGAACCCCCGGCCCCGCACGCCAAGGAGGCCGCGCCGGCCCACGAGGCGGCGCCGGCCACGGCCAAGGCGCGCTCGCCCAAGCGCAAGCCCGCCAAGCACACGGCCGGCAAGAAGAAGCGCTAGCCAGAGCCGGCGCTGAACCCAACGCCGTCGGTTGGCCCGGGAGACCTCGGACCTCAGAGGTCGTGAAGCTTTCGGTTCACAGGCCTCGGACCTCAGGCTTCGGATTCGGACTCGGATGCGACTCCGGGAGCAATCTGGCCCGTGAGTCCGAAGCCCGAGGCCCGAGGCCCGAGGCCTTGTCTGAACCGCCTCGTCGCTAGAACGCGAAGACGACAACCGGCAGCGGCCGGTCGAGGCCACGCCGGAAGTCGGCGAGCGCGATCTCCGCGCCGTCGGCGGCCACCTCGACGAACAGGCGATCCGTGTCGACCTCGCCGCGGCTGACCGCGGCCAGCGCTTCGGGAATGAGATCGGGATGACCCGCGCCGCCGGTGAACAGGCGCAGCGGCGGAGCGGCATCCAGGCCGGCGAGCACGGCCGGCGCCCCGCGCAGGAACGAGAGCGTCGATCCGGGCGTCACCAGCTCCAGCGCCGCGCGCGCGAGGTCGTCGCCGGCGCCGCAGACGAAGATCCGCCGCTCGGGACGCCCGCCCGACGGGCCGCCCGCCGCCTCGGCGTCGGCGATCGTCTCGCGCCACGACGCGGGCCCGGCCGCGAGCGGCAGGGGCACCGGGCCCGGCGTCGTCGACGGGGCCGCCGGAGCGAGCACGAACGTGCGAGCGCCGCGGCTGATCGACCATGACGCTCCGACGCGGGTCGAAGACGGTTCGCCGAGCCAGACCGCCGTGTCGCCCGCACCCAGGCCGGCACGGCCCCCGGCGCCGATGACGTCGGTGACCAGACCCGCCGCGATCGCGCCGAGCGGCGGCAGCGCCGCGTCGACCGTCGTGACGAAGCGATCCGGAACCGCGACGCGCCCGTCACTGCCCGCGACGACCGCGCGCGCGGAGGCGCAGGCGTCGCACAGCGCGCGCCGGCAGGCCGCGCACTCGCCGCAGGGGAGCCGGCCCGGAAGGAAGATGCGGCTCCCCACGGGCAAGGGGCCGTCCTCGACGATCGCGAGCGCATCACCGCCGCGCGCCCCCACGCCGGGGACGATCTGGTGGGTCAGTCGCGCGCGCAGGATCGCCGCGCTTCCAGCTTCGGATCGCATCGCGCTCGACTAGGGATCGACGATCCCGAACCGCATGGTGCGCGCCTGACCGTCGCGCAGAAAGTCGATCACCAGCTCGGACGACGCGGGCAGCTTCGTCCAGACGTCGAGAGCCTCTTCGGGGTGCTCGACGCCCCGTCCGTTGACGCGCGTGACGACGTCGCCCGCCCGCAGGTCGACCCCCGCGTAGCAGGCGTCCTGTGAATTCAACGAGCGGATGATCCAGCCGCGGAAGCGCCCGCGCGCGAGCAGCGGGTCGACCGATACCGTTCGCAGCCAGCGCCCGAGCCCGGCGTCGACCGTCTGCTTGATCGCCGACCGGCGCAGGCCGTCGGCGCCGACGCGCGCCGCGCACCCCGACGGTGGCGCCGAGGGAGCGGGCGTTCCGGCCTCGGAATGGTGAACCACCCAGTGGACGATGTGATCGGGCGGCGCCTCCGAACCAGGATCCTCCGGCGGCGGCACGTCCGACGGCGGGTTCGACGCCTCGGCCTTCGCCCCCTCCGGGGCGCTCGCCACCGGCGCCGCATTCGCTGTCGCGGGCGACGTCGTGGCACACCCGGCCACGAGCAGCGCGCCCAGACTCACCGCAGCGAAGACATCGACCCGCACGTCGAAGAACCTAGCACGAGCCGGCCGCCGTCAGGCCGCGATCCACCGCTGCACTTCACGGACAATCGCGTCAGCCACCGCGTCGACGGAGCCGCTGCCATCGAGGACGACGACGCCGGGATCCGCGCTGGCGAGCCGACGGTAGTTCGCCGCAACGCGTGCCTGAAAACCGTCCTCGTCGTAGCGCTCCGTCGAACGGCCGGCGGCCTGGCGGCGGGCGGCGGCGACCGCCACCGGGACGTCGAGCAGCAGCGTGAGATCCGCGGGCCGCACCGCGCGCGCCAGGCCCGCGACCCAGTCGCGCTCCGCTTCCTCGGCCTGGTAGGCCAGCGACGAAAGGAGATAGCGATCGGTCACGACGTCGATGCCCGAGGCCAGCGCCGGCTCGATCTCGCGTCGCAGGTGGTCCCGGCGATCGGCCGCGAACAGCAGCGCCATCGCGCGCCCATCGACCTCGGCGCCGTCGTCGCTGCGATGGCCGCCGAGCAGGATCTCGCGGATCAGGCGGCCGACGGGGCCGTCGCTCGGCTCCCGGGTCGCGTGCACCTGCCGGCCCAGCGCCCGCAGGTGGGCGGTCAGCCTGGCGAGCTGGGTCGTGGTCCCCGAACCATCGATTCCCTCGAGCGCGATGAAGTGCGAGCGCGAGCGGCCGGATGCTCCCAGCGAACCGGCGATTTCATTTTTCTCAGGCAAGTGGCACCTTGGGGCGCTGCGTTTCAGGATCCGCCGGCCGCGCCGCGGGCGGCGGATCGACCTTCCCCCGCGATCTACACGGACTCGTCCTTGACCACCAGCCCCGTCTGCCGAAGACCCTCGCCGGCCGCCGTGCACGTCGCCGTGGCCGCCGCTATCGCTTTCGCCGTCACGACCGCGGGCGCCTGCCGCCGCTCGCGCGACGAGCAGGCGCGCGCGTCCAGCGCCGCCGTGACCCAGACCGACTCGCGCGACGTCCGCTGCGTCGAGCGCCCCGAGGGCTGCATCTGGTGCGTGGGCCGCGGGACCGCCGCGCCGCTCGTCGAGCCCGACGCCTTGCCGCCCTCGATCTGCGATCCCAAGGATCCCGGCAACTGCGTCGACTTCTGCTCGCGCCTGGCGCCCGACTGCGCCTTGCCGTGGCGCGCGGGGACGAGCTGCCTGCTGTCCACCGAGGAGGACTTCCGCCGCGAGCTCTTCCGGCGCGACACCGCCGACCGCCCCGAGGCCGTGCTGCAGGGGAAGATCACCGACGACACCGGCAAGCGCGTCGAGGGCGCGAAGATCCGCGTCTGGTTCCAGGGCACGCCGATCCTCGACGAGACGTCGGGCAAGGACGGCAGCTACCACCTGAGGCTGCGCGCCGGTCCGTGGATTTACGCCATCCGCCTCAGCCACCCCGGCCTCGCCGCCGAGATCGCCGAGTTCAAGCCGACCGAGCGGCAGATCACCGTCAATCGGTCTTTCCACCTCGGGCCCGAGGTGATCGCGCGCGGCAAGGTCACCGACGGCAAGGGGAGCCCGATCGGCGGCGTGACCATTCATGCGCTGCGCGGTCCCGACGAGCCGATCGAATCGGCCGAAGCCCAGAGCGCGGACGACGGATCGTTCGCGATGAACGGCCTCGACACGCGCCGCTACTACCTGCGGGCGTCGAAGCTCGGATGGCTGCCCGCGACGGTGAAGTGGACGGTCACGCAGCCGGCGACGCGCGCGGCGATCAAGATGCAGCGCACGACGGTGATCAAGGGCTCGGTGCTCGACGCCGAGGGCGAAGGCCAGGCGAACGCCACCGTCGTGGCGCTGCTGTCGGGCGGCGGCAGCCTGGGCGCCGGCAACGACAACAACTCGCCGATCATCTGGACCGTCGACAGCGACGGCGCGTTCGCGCAGGACCGCTTTCCGCTGGGCACGTACTACGTCTGGGCCCGGCACGGCGAGATGCTGGCGTACCCGCCGGAGAAGATCGAGCTCGACGACCAGGAGCTGGACGCCGACATCGAGCTCAAGCTCTCCCACCGCGGCGCGCGCGTGCGCGGCCACGTGACCACCGTCGCCGGCTCGCCGCCCGAAAGCGATGCGCGCGCCGTGCTGTTCCCGCGCTCGCCGCTGGCGTTGCCGCGCAAGGCTTTGGGCGAGATCGATCGCTCGGGCGCCTTCGTCGTGAGCGGCCTCTTCCCGGGACGCTACGAGCTCAGCATCCGCATCGGTGCGCGCATCCTGCCGATCACGAAGGGGCCGCGCGAGGTCGAGGTCCCGATCGAAGCCGGCACCACGGTCGATCTCCCCGAACCGATCGTCGTCAGGCCCCAGGCCGAGGAATGAGCCGGCGGCGAACCGAGCAGCGTCAGTGCAGGACGCGCAGCCGCCCGAGGCAGTCGCGCAGCACGTGATGGCTCTCGTTCTCGAAGGAGATGAAACGGATCGCCATCCCGGCGACCGCGCGGTTCACGCCGTTCTGGGTGAAGTTGATGAAGTAGTGGTTCTTGACCTCGCCGGTCGCCACCACCTCGCCCGAGCCGTCGGGCACGGGAAAGCAGACCCGCACCGTGGCGCCGAGGGGCAGGGGGTCGGACAGCTCCACGAAGATTCCACCCGCGGAGACGTTCCGGGCGACGCAGACGCTCTCGCCGAAGAGCAGGGACTCGATCCGGACGGCGAACATCTTGTCGAAGCGTAGGTGCTGGCGCTGCTCGGGAACGGGCGCCTCTTGAGAGGAAGAGAAGTCGGTGGTTCGCATTGGGGCCATCTTATGGTGTGTTGCTATGAAGTCAAAAATCCTACATGTAGGACACACGACGGGGCACGGGGAAACGACGCCCGCGCCTTGACCTTCGCCTTCCGACCCTCGCGGGCCGGTTGATTTGACCAGCGCGGTCAGGCACTTGGCAGCGTGGTTGCCCGTAGCCCTGTGGGCGGCGGTGATCTTCGCGCTGTCGTCGATCCCGGGGACCAAGCTGCCAGCCATCGACCTTCCCCAGTCGGACAAGGTGCGTGCACGTGCTGCTCTATGGCGTCCTTGGTGGCCTGCTCGGGCGCGCCCTGGATGGGACCCGTGGACGCGAGCGCACTCGCTCGAATGTCCTGCTCGCGATCCTGATCGCGACCTCTACGGGATCAGCCGACGAAATCCACCAGCAGTGGACGCCCCAGCGCACCGCGGACTGGCGCGACGTCGTGGCCGACGCCTGCGGCGGCGCCCTGGGGGCGCTGTCCCTTGTCGCGATGCGATGGATGAAATTTCGCGGCTGCCTTATGATGGGTCGGAGCAAAAACCGAAGATGCTCCCCGACGAGAGAACCACGCTGAGCAACACGCTGGGGCTGCCCGGCGACGTCGAGGCGCTGGTGGCAGCTCCTGGGCGCGGCGTGGCGCGGCCGCTGGTCACGTTTCTGCGCTCGCAGGGCATCAGCGTGCAGACCGCGGGCGACGCCGACAGCGCCTTCGAGGAAGCGCTGCTGCACCCGCCCGACGTCATCCTCATCGACGATCGGATCCTGCCCGCGGGCGGCATCGAGCTTTGCCAGCGGCTCAAGGGCAACATCCGCACGCACTTCGTCCCGGCGATCGTCTTCGCGCTCAACGACCTGCGGCAATTCCGCCTGCGCGCGACCGCCGCGGGCGCCGACGCCGTCTTCTCGCCGTCGACCGACGCGCAGGAGCGCCGCACGCGCCTGTGGGCGCTGCTGCGCACGCGCGCGCTCTTCACGCGCTTCGAGAAGAAGCAGCGCTCGCAGGGCAGCGAGATCGTCGAGCGCCGCCGCTGGGTCAGCCACCTCCTGCACGACCTGCAGGGGTCGGTCGCGGCGCTGCAAGCCAACGTCAACTTCATGGCGCGGTTCGGCCCGCCCAAGGACGACCGGCGGCGGGCCGACTTCGAGGGCAGCGTCGACGACGCCCGCACCGTCTTCGACCAGCTGATGCAGAGCGTCCGCACCGTGATCGACTTCGATCGCTTCGAGAGCGGGCAGATGCACCTGACGGAGACCCAGTTCACGCTCGGCGACCTGGCGGCGGAGGCCCTCGAGGAGGCCCGCCGCCACGCCCAGAGCGCGGGGGTGGCCGTGGCCCTGACGCGCCCACCCGTCGGTCAAGAAAGGCCGCTGACTGGCGATAAGGATCTCATCAAGCGCGGGCTGCGCAACCTGGTGATCAACGCCATCCGGCGCGGGCCCGCCCAATCGGAGATCGAGCTGCGCGTGATCGAAACCGACATCGGAGCGCGATTCTCCGTGACCAGCCCCGGCGAGACCATCGCGGCCGCCGAACGGGCGGAGATCTTCGAGCCCTACGGGCAGCTCGGCACGCACACGGTCGGCTACGGGCTGGGCCTGGCGCTGGCGCGCGCGATCGTCGAGATGCACGAGGGCCAGATCTGGGTCGAGGACAACCCGCGCGGCGGCGCGGTCTTCGTCTTCGAGCTGCGTTTCAACCGCAAGGCGGCGGGCACTCGCAAGCGCGCGCCCGCGGCCGCCCCCGACCACGCGACCCGGGAGCAGGACTAGTGCGCCGGGCGCGGCGCTGGCGTCTGGCGGTGGCGACGCTGCTCGCGTTCGCGCTGGCGCGTGCTCCAGCCGCCCGGGCGGCGCCGGCCCCCAAGGTCAAGGTCGAGGAGCTCTGTAAAGCTCTCCTTGAAGATTCGAACTACAAGGTGCGGGTCCAGGCCGCGATCGTGCTCGGCCGGCTCGGAGACTCCGAGCACGGTCGAGTCGCTGGTCAAGGCGCTCGACGACACCAACAAGACGGTGCGCGGCATCGCCGCCCAGGCGCTGGGCCAGATCGGCGACGCGGCGGCGGCCGACCCGCTGCGCGGCGCTGCTCGCGCCGCGAGCTCGACCCGTTCGTGAAGGGCCAGGCCGAGAAGGCGCTGGCCTCCCTGCGTCCGAGCAGTGGCGCGACCGCGCTCGCCGCGAGCGGCTCGCTGTCGAAGAAAGCAAAGATCTACTTGAGCTTCGGTCCCTTCACCGGAACGTCGAAGACCATCAGCGCCGACGCCGCCAAGATCGTGCGCGACGTGCTGCAACGCGAGCTCGGCAAGCTGCAGGTGGTCACCACCAACATCAGCCCCGGCGACCAGAAGAACTTCGCCAAGAGCGGCCTCCTCGGCTTCTACATCGACGGCAACGTGACCCGGCTCGACGACATCGTCGTCGGGCGGCGGCTCGGAGACGTCGTGCGACGTCAAGGTGCTGGTCGCCCGCTGGCCGTCGAAGAGCATCATCTCCTGGACCAACGCGGGCGCGAGCGTGCAGTCGGGATCGCGGCCGCGAGACAAGGACGACGCGCGCCACGACTGCCTCGAGGCGTCGGCCGGCCAGCTCGCCGAGGACCTCACAAAATTTTTCAAATCGCAAGGTGGGTAGCAAGGTGGGTACCAATGTGCGTACGATCATGAGCCCGCGGATCACGAGCCCGAGCCCCTGGAGGACCCCATGAACAACAGCGAAAACGGCCCCTCCGCGCGTCCGCCGTACAAGCGGAAGGTCCGCAACTACCTGCTCGACGTCGGGCTGCAGCTCCGCTACACGGCGACGATCGTCATCGTCGCCGTGTTCCTGACGGCGGGGCTGGGGTTCAAGATGTACCAGGCGACGCGCGACGTCTCCAAGGTCATCCTGTGGACCAGCCTGGTCGATCCCTCGAGCGCCGAGGAGCTGCAGGCGCAGTTCTCGAACAGCGACCGCGTCGTGCTGTGGGGCATCGTGGGGTTCGGCGTCGTGCTGGTGTTCTCGATCGGCACCGTCGGCATCCTGATCACCCACAAGGTCGCCGGCCCGCTGCACAAGATCGCGGCGCTGTTCGCGCGCGTGCGCGAGAACCGCATGGGGCCCGCGCCGTCGAGCCTGCGCAAGGGCGACGAGCTGCAGGAGTTCTATTCGGCGTATCGCGATATGCACCAGGCGTTGCGCGCGCGGGTCGAGGAGGACCTCCGCGTGCTCACCAACGCCGTGTCGGTGCTCGAGGCGGCGCCCGACGCCTCGCATGACCGCGCGTCGCCGATGCAGCGCACGCTCGACGAGCTGCGCCAGCTGCGCAAGCGCAAGGAAGAGAGCCTGGAAGGCGGAACGGGGGAGAGCGAGATCCTCAAGAGCGGGGGACGGTCATAGGGACGGGCGTCCCCGAGCGGCGAGGACGAGGACGGCGACGAGAACAGGGAAAGGGCGGGGCGCTCAGCTCTGGCGGGTCTGCGCGGCGCTGACCAGGCACAGGCCGTGGAGGAACAGGCCCGGCAGGAAGCAGCAGGCGTAGCCCATCAACGTGGTCGCCATCCAGGCGACGCCGGCGCCCGGGCGGCCCGAGTAGATGTGGCCCGCGCCGGGGATCAGCATCGACAGCATGACCGCTGTCACCGGGCTGTGCTTGGGTCGCGCGGTCAGGAAGAATGACTCGCCCAGGCTGATCGGCGGTGGGCCGACGGAGGTGGTCGTGGGCGAATGGTTGTTCGCCAGGATGGGCTTCCGCCCCGGGTAGACGTACTCGATGATGCCCGCCGCCGAGGTCCGCACGATCAGCGTCCCGTGCTCGACCATACGCGCCAGGTGCCGCTCCGCGGTCCGCACCGAGATCCGCCCCAGATACGCGACATGCGCCGCGGTAATCGCCACGTCGGTTTCGAACAGCACCCTCAGAACCAGCTGTTCGAACTCATCGAAGTCCATGAGCTACGAATCAAGAGTAGCACAACTGATGGCGGCGCAACCGCGTCGATCGTGGGGCCTGCGCGCGGCGCAAAAGAACCGTGTGAAAGCCGGGATCTCGACCGGGAAGAAACGTGGAGGAAACGACGGCTCAAACGCCCGTGTGGGCGGAGACGGCTCCGCCGTCATAGCCCGTCGGGAGGTTCGGAACCCTCCGAGGGCTCCGAGCTAGATAACCAGAGCCGCCTTGACTACCTTTCCGCCCGCGCTGGAAGTGAAGTCGGTGGCGATCTGGCTCTCGGGGATGCCGAGCGCGACGCCCAGCGTCCGCGCCGCCGCCACGTGCGTCTGCGCCGCCGGGATGTCGCCACCGCTGGCCAGCGAGTTGCCGGTCGCCGAGTCGATGTCCGACGCGACGTAGGCGCCGCTCGACGACGCGGTCACGCCGCCGATGACGCTGGGGGCAACGTTCTTGCCGATCATCACGGTCACGGCGTGGTTCCCGTAGTGGTCGCGGCCGGTGCGCGACGTGACCTTGGCGATGCCGTTCAGGTTGCGCCCGAAGACGTTCAAGGTCGCGAACGTGACCTTGTCGGTGAGCTGCAGCGACGCGAGCGCATCCATGATCGCCTGGATCCCCTGCACGCCGCTCACGTGCTGGTCGGCCTCGGCCTGCAGGTTCTGGTCGCTGTGATTGTCGCCACCGAACGCCAGGTGCACCGTGACCACCGACGTGACGTTGGCGGCGATGAGCGCCGCCGCGGCCAGCGCCTGGCCCTTGGCGTCGTCGGCGGTGATCGCGTTCAGCGTCGTCGAAAGCTGGTCGGCCAGCTCGCGCACCTGGGTCTGCGACGTCGCCAGCGAATCGAGGAACGCCTTCTGCACGTTGTTGCCGTCGCGCTTGGCGATGGCGTTGAGCTGATCGAGCGAGGTGTCGCGCAGGCTGCGCACCTTGACCAGCGGATCGGTCTTCGAGCCGGTGAGCAGCTGCTTGAGCTGCGTCGGCGAGATCGACGGCAGCATGCGACCGGCGAAGCTGACCAGCTCGCTGGAGTTGCCGCGCGCGCCGACGGCGATCGGCTCGTTCTGCACCGTCATGAAGCAGCCGGCCAGGTGCTTGGCATAGGCCGACACCAGCATCTCGCCGCCGCTGGTCGCGCCCAGCAGCTTCATGACCTTGGGCTGATCGCCGTGCACCGTCGAGCGGGTCACGTGGTGGAAGAAGCTGGTGCGCGCCAGCGTGGCCGGCGCCAGCGCGCCGCCCGCGGCGGTGCTGGCCCAGGGCAGGGCGGCGTTGTAGGTCTTGCTGCCGAGCTGCACCGGCGTCGACGCGACCTCCGCCTGCTGCGGGTGAATGATGTCCGTCTTCTCGTAGGTGCCGGGGCAGTTGCAGTTCAGCGGGTCGCCGTTGCTCGACGCGCTCAGGATCAGGTACTGCAAGTTGGCGCGCGCATCGATCGCGCACTGGAGCGACTGCGCGGTCGCCCGGCGCGGGTTCGCGAGGAACCATGCCGGCAGCCCCGTCGCCAGCGCGCGCAGGCCGATGTGGCCGGCGCCGAAGAGGGTGGTCATGAGAGCGTCGCGTCGCCTGAGCATCATGATCGGCTTCCTCTCGCTCATGAGTCCGAACGACAGCGAAGTGGGTGATTGGCACGCCAGCGCGAACGTCGAACGCAGCGCCGTGGTCGCGGTGTTGCGGTTGGCCGCCAGCGCCGCGGTGTAGTGATCCTGCAGCGCCTTGGCCGCGTCGGCGTGGTGCGCGTCCGACGGTGGATATCCGAGCAGGCGCGTCGTCATGTCCTCGACGGCGCCGGCGACGTCGGTGCTGCTGTAGACCTTGCCGGCCGTCGAGTCGACGACCAGCGCGGCCACGTTCTCGCACAGCATCTCGGTGGCGGCGCGGTAGAAGACCGTCGGGCACGAACGGCGTCACCGGCGACTCGGAGCCGCGGCTGAAGGCGTCGGCGGCGACGCTGGTCGCGATCTTCGACGTCGCCGCCTGCGCGGTCGTCGGGATCGTCGCCAGCAGCGCGCAGATGTCGGGGCCGGCGAGCCGGTTCGACAGCGACGCGCACAGCTGATCGCGCCGCGCCACGCTCACCGTCATGCCCAGCTGGTCGAAGGTCAGCGTGTCGCTGGCGCCGGTCACCAGCGGCGACGAGAACAGCTCGTTGACCAGGTTCACGAAGTTGAATCCGCCCGATCTCGAAGTCGCCGGCGACGCGGCGGAACTCGGGGTCGGTCTCGACGCAGGCCGAGGAGTTGGCGAAGAAGCAGAGCTTCTGCGTGACGCCGATGGCGAAGCGCGAGATCGGCGCGTTGCCGTCGGCGCGCGTCGGTGACCTGCAGCAGCAGCGGGCCGAGCGCCGCGAAGTTGGTGCCGCTGGCGTTGACGTTGCCGAAGGCCAGCGCGCCGCCGGTGGTCGCCGGCCGCGGATTGGCGGCGCCGCCATTGAAGTTGCCGCGCGACGGGAAGTCGTTGCGGTCGTTGAAGTCGAACTGCGTCGCCCAGAACTGGCGCAGCGGATCGAGCAGCTTGTGGCAGCCGTAGCACTCGGTGCCGGTGACGGCGTGGCTCGGGTCGAGGCCGGCCGCGCTCAGCGGCGTGATGCTGTTCGCGCTGGTCACCGACTCGCCCAGCGCCGCGAGCAGCGTCTGGTTCGCGGTCACGCGGTGCTGGTTGCTGTCGTTGGTGTTCCAGAGCGCCAGGTACGCCGGCGTCGAGTAGAAGCCGACGCGCGGCAGCTGCAGCGCCAGCGTCGTCGTCGTGCGCAGCGTCGGCAGGTCGTACGGCTGCAGGCGGCTCTCGCCGGTCATGAGCGGGCGCACGGTCACCCAGGCCCAGTCGGAGAGATCGCTCGCGGTGAAGTACGGCTTCGATGCGTGCTCCCAGCAGGTCGGCGTCGCCGCGAACGGAAAGCGCGGCGTGTAGCCGAGCAGGCGCTGGAAGAGCTGCGCGTAGCCCGTGAACGCGTTCACCATGCCGGCCGTCCCCTGGCAGGTCGGCTGCAGCTGGAAGCGCGCGGCGTTCACCGGCATCTGGTCGTCGAAGACCATGTAGTTCGCATTGGTCGGATCCAGCGTCTGCTCGAGCGGGATCGCGGTGCCGCTCATGTCGACCTTCCACGCCAGCTTTGTTCCGGTCACGCCGAACGAGTACGGCTGATCGTTGGGCATCTCGATCTGGACGTACAGGCTCTTGAGCGCGGTGGTCATCATGAACCGCTGCGTGGTGAGCACGTCGGTGAACGGATGGCCCTCGGCGATGAGCTGCCAGGCCGTGCGCGCGAAGCTGTCCTGGAGGTTCTGCACCAGCTTGAAGAACGCGTCGTCCCCCACGGCGCCCGTGCCCAGCGGACCGAAGTCGAAGCCGCCGTTCTCCAGCAGCTGCATCTTGAAGTCTTCGCCGGGCGTGAAGCCGGTCTGCTGGAAGGCGTTGCGGAAGAAGAAGATCATCTTGTCCCGGAACGCGGCTGGAAATCGGTGCCGGTCGTCCAGGTGGTGATCAGCGTGCGCAGACCGTCCGCGGTCGCGCCCGACATCATCTCCTGGTCGGTCGGCGCCATGCCGGTGAGCAGTCTCTTGACCTTGCGCACCGCGGACGCCGCGCTCGACGCCTGGAACGGGGGAGGGGGCGGGGGAGCGTCGCCGCCCGCACCGCCCACGCCGGGATCGCCGGTGCCGCCCGGCCCGCCGGTCGAATTGCCCGTGCCGGTGCCGCTGCCGTTGCCGGTGCCGTTCCGTTGTCGCCGCCGCCCGGACGGGCGCCGTTGCCGCCAACGGTGCCCGCGCAGGCTGAAAGAACGATCGCGGCGGTCATTCCAGCCGCCGCTACCGAAACGCGCCCAGGAGATCCGTGGCTGCTTCATCTGCATCCTCGCCGAGCGGGCACGCGGATAGGACGGGTAAGGGGGCCCGCTCACCCCTTGTTTGTCGTTCGCGTCACGCTGAACCAATCACGGCGCCGTCTGCAGGCGTGACTTTCATAGATCTCGGTATTGCCGGAGCGCGACGAGGCGAACATCAAATACAGCAGGTCGACCGAGAGCGTCGCGTCCGAATCGACCGCCGGCGAGTTGACGTCGGCCAGCGGCCAGGGCGCGGGAAAGCTGGCGTCGGTCGAACGGCGAACCGACCCGTAGAGGTCGCTCTGGGTCCGGCCCGCGCGCGTCAGCGTGAAGAACACCACCAATCCCCCTTGCGCCACGAAGGGATCGGCCTCGTCGGCCGGGGTGTCGAGCCCGGGCACGCGCACCGGCATACCCCAGGGTTGCGTCACGCTGGCGCGCGTCGAGGCGTAGATGTCGGTTCCGGTGGGGGCGTTCTGATGCAGCGAGGAAAAGAACATCGTCGTCTCGGCGGCATCGACCGAAGGCGCCGAATCGAAGTTCGGGCTCGCGAGCTCGCTGACCGGCGCCGGCGCCGCCCAGGGCGACTGCGTAGTTGGGGCGCGTGGAGTGCCAGATCCGGCCGCGAAACAGCTCGCGATCGGTCGTGAACCAGATCGACAGGCCGTCGAGCGACACCGACGGCGAGCGATCGATGCCGCTCGAGCTCAGCTCGGACGACCAGCGACGGCGCACCCCAGGGATCGGCCGGGCTGGCGCGGCGCGAGACCCAGATGTCGCTGTGCCAGCGCGGTCCGACGAGAAGTAGAGCTCGCGCAGATCGCCGGTGAACGTCGGATCCTCGTCGTCGGCGGTCGGATCCGAGATCGCCGTGACCAGCGTCGGTGGCGAGAACCGTGGCGCCTCGGGTGGCCCGCCGACGCCGACGTTGGTGTCGACGCCGCCGTCCGCGCTGGCGCTCGGCGAGGGCACGATGCCCAGAAGGTCGGTCGAGGGCGCGCAGCCGCCGGCGCAGCAACGCCAGCAGGAGACCCGGCAAGAGCCAGGTTTCCCGCTGCCGGTGGAAGCAATCGGACGAACGCCGTGCGTCGCGCAAAGCTAGGCCTGATGAGGTTGTCGATCGAGCCGCGCGGAACCAATCACCGCCCGAGAATCGATACGTGTGGGTGTTCACCATCTTGACCTCGACATTCACCTTCGCCATCGTAGTCCTGGTATGGCGCAGCTCAACAGGCCCTTGCCGCGCGATCTCAGGGAAAGTGCGGGGCTCGCGCGTTCGCCGCGCCCGCGGCCTCATCCAGACGACCTGCGCCGCATGGCTCAGGCGGCGTCGCTGGGCAATCCCGACGCGGCCGCGACGCTCGTCGCGCACGTGGGCGCGCCGATGCTCGCGGCGGTCCGCCGCGTGATGGGCTCCAAGCACCGGGACATCGACGACATCGCCCAGGACGCCGTGATCGCGCTGCTCGGCGCGCTGGAGACGTTTCGCGGAGAGTGCAGCGTCGTGCACTTCGCCCAGCGCATCGCCGTGCTCACGGCGCTGACCGCGCGCCGGCGCATCCGCATCGAGAACCGCTGCTCTGATCCCGACGCGCAGGGGATCGAGAACGTCCCCGACGGCAACGGCTCGCCGTGGACGGCCGCGGTGTCGCAGCGGCGGCGCGAGCTGGTCCAGCAGCTGCTCGACGAGCTCCCCGACGTGCTGGCCGAGGCGCTGGCGCTGCACTTCGCGTTCGGCTACACCGTCGAGGAGATCGCGGCCACCGCGGCGATCTCCGCCAACACGGTGTGGAGCCGCCTGCGCCTGGGCAAGCGCGCGCTCCGCCGCAAGCTCGGCCGCGACGCCCAGCTCGCGGAGCTGTTCGAGATCTCGCCGCACGAGCGCGAGGAGGTCCCGTGATCGACGGACGCGGCGAGCGCGACCATGAATGTCGGGGCGATCTGGTCGCGCGCGAGCGGCGCGGCGATCTGTCGCAGGCCGACCGCATCGCGCTCGATGCGCATCTGGCGGTCTGCCACTCGTGCCGCATGAGCCGCGACATCCAGGCCGACTTCGCCGCCGACAGCTCGGTCGAGGTCGACGACGCCGAGCGTATCGCGCGCATGTCGTCCGCCGCCCGTCGCTGGAGCCAGCGGCGCGCGCGGCCGCCGGCGCGCTGGCCGCGGCGCTCGAGCCTGTTCAGGACGCGCACGCTCATGCTGTCGATGGGTGCGCTGCTGATCGCCGGCACCGCCAGCGCGACCATGTGGTGGTGGCGCGCGACACCGCGCCTGCCCGAGCCGCGCCCCGAGACGCACGCGACCGCAACCTCGTCGCGCCCGCGGGCGTTGCCGCGGGTCCGCGTCCGCGCGCCGGAACCGGTCACCGTCGAGCCGCTGGCGGTCGAAGAAGCGACGCCGGCTCCAGCGCCCGGATCGGCGCCGACCGCGGAGGCCTACCGGCGACCGCGGCCTCACAGCCGAGCCCTCGCGGTCCACACACCACGACCCGAAACGCCGGCGTCGCTGCTGCGCCTCGCGGGCGAGGCGCGCGGGCGGGGCGACGTCGAGGCGGCGTCGTCGCTCTATCGCCGCCTGCAGCGCGAATACGCCGACACGCGCGAGGCCGCGCTGTCGTCGGTGCCGTGGGGTGGGATCCTGCTGCGGCAGGGCCAGGCCGAGCGCGCGCTGGAACAGTTCGACCGTTACTTGAAGAACGAGCCGCGCGGAAATCTGCTGCCGGAGGCGCTGTACGGGCGCGGGCGCGCGCTGGCCGCGCTCGGCCGGGCCGCCGAAGAGAAGCAGACCTGGCGGCGGCTGCTGTTCGACACGCCGGGGAGCGCGTACGAGTCCCACGCCCGGCGCCGCATCGATGAGCTGAAGTGATCGCGCGCGCGATCGCGGCGGCCGCGCTGCTCGCGACGATCGGCGCGGCGCAGGCGCGCGCGCAGCTTGCGCCCGGCACCGATGGCGGCCACGCCGATGGGGGCGCCGGCCCGCGCGGCGGCGACGCGCAGTGAGCCCAGCGCGCCCGCGGCGACGCCGCCCGCGCCGACCACGCCCGACAGCCGCGTCAATCGACGCCCCGAGGCGGTCGACATCACGCTGGTCGGCGGCGCCGACGCGTACGCCGGCCTGCACGCGCGCGTCGGCGATCGATTGCCAGTGGGCGTACCGCTGCTCTGGAACCGCATCGATCGCTTCAACCCGCTGACCGAGCTGCTGCGCGGGCCGCCGCCGCCGCATCCCACCAGCACGCTGCGCTGCTGGATCGATCTCGCCGACCTGCGCCACGCGACGCTGTACTTCGCCGACCAGCGCGGCGAGCGCTTCCTGGTGCGCGAGCTGCCGCTGTCCGGGCGCTTCGACGAGGTCGACCAGCAATCGGTGGCACAGGTGATGGAGCTGTCGGTCTCGGCGCTGATCGAGAACGCTGAGATCGGTTTTTCGCGCGCGCAGGCGCGCGAGATCCTCGAGCGCGCGCAGCCGCCGGCGCCGGTCACCGCCCCGGCCGCGCCGGCCGCCGAGAATCCACGCTGGCGCCTGGCCGCGGGCGTCTTCTATGCGCTCGAAGGCCTGGGCGATGCGCTTCCGCTCGCGCAAGGACCGGGGCTGATCCTCGCGCTCGGAGGCCTGGGAGGCGCGCCGGTGAACCCGGGAGCGGGCTCCGCCGAGCCAGGAATCGGCGCCTGGCTGTCGGGGCAGTACCAGCTTCCGATCCAGGCGCAAAAGCCCGACGTCGGCGCGCGGCTCGAGGCGCTGAGCACGCGCATCGGCGTCGATGCGCGCTGGTGGCGACTGCAACTGCGCGTCGGCGCCGGCGCCAGCTTCACCCACGTCACGCCGTTGCCGGGAACCGCCACCGGCGGCACCACGCTGGCGAAACCGCACTGGTCGACCACGTTCGTCGCGACGAGCGCGCTCGCCATGCGGCTGCCGCTCGAGCGAGCGTTCGGTCCGTTGCTGGCGCTGTCGCTGGCGCTGTTCCTGGACGCTGCGCCGTCGACCACCGAGTACCGGTTCGCCGACGCGAACGGGAACCACCTCGCGTTCGCGCCGCGCCGCCTGCGTCCGGGCCTGGCGCTCGAGCTCGCGTATTGAAGAGGCGGGGCGGCGCTGGCGCTATGATGGTCGGCCATGAGCGAAGACAAGAAACGACTCGCGTCACTCGCGCGCGGCGTGCAAGCGCTCCGGCGCCAGTCGCGGGACCTGCGCCGCGAGATTGATTTCCTCGATCGCTTCTCGGTCCGCTTGCCGTCGAGCGCCTGCGCGGCCACGCGCTCGTACCTGACGATGATCGAGCACGGCGCGGAACTGGCGCTCGCGCAGGTGGAGCAACTCAAGGCCGAGATCGCGAACCGCGAGGCCGCGACGCGCGTGCAGCGCCTGGCAGTGAAGCTGGGCGTGACTCGGTAGCGCCTCGCGAGCGGCCGTAGTTTACATAATATATCTTATCGGACTTACGGGCTTGCCGAATTGCGCTCGTGCGCGACGCCCAGGTCCCGGGCGTTGACTGCGATTTCCCATCGCGTAGGTTCGGCGTCGGCGAGATGGGACTCCTCGATGAACCGGCCCTCGAACGGCTGTCCGCGGCTGGATGTCCGGCCTGCGGCGCCTCGAAGCTGCTCTTCCTGACCATCGTCGACGGCGCGCTGCCGATCATGGGCGGTGAACCGGTCGGCCGCATCACCTGGGTCTACGACGGCGAGAAGTTCGTCGACGGCGTCTACCAGGTCAGCTGCGCCGCCTGCGCGCACGTCGTCTTCGAGGCCGACGTCTGCCCGCGCTGCCACGCGCCGGGCGGCCTCGAGCGCGCTCTTCACACCGCGAACACCTGGCCCGTCCCCGCCGCGTGTCCGGCGTGCGGTGAAGAACAAGTGAAGTACGTCGCGCTCCTCCCGGCACGGATCGTCTACGAGGACCGCCGGGCCGAGAAAGCGCGCACGTCGACCGAGCCTCATGACGACGGATTTCACGGCTACCGGGTCGACTGCCAGGACTGCGGCACCACGGCGGAACGGCTCGAGAGCTGCCCGCTCTGCGACGCCCCGGCGCCGCTGCGCGCCCGCCCGGGATGAAGACCTCACGCGATCAGCCCGGGCAGTACAGCGAACGGATGCCCGACAGCACCGAGGCGCACGACATCGCGTTTCCACCCGCCGCGTTGTAGATCGACATGCAGGCCTGCTCGAGCTGCCCGCTGGCGTTGCAGCACGCCAGGAGCTGCGCGCACGAGTTGGTCGAGCCGCTGGAGCCGCCGGTGCCGCCGGAGCTGCCGCCGGCGCCGCTACCGGTGGTCGTGGTCGGGAACTTGCCGTCGTACGTGGTGGACCAGGTGCCGTTGATGGCACTGCAGTTCAACACCAGCGATTGCGTCGCGGCCGTCAGCGTCGCGCCGGTGAACCCCGAGAAGTTGTAGAAGATCTGCTCGAAGTCGTTCCCGCCGGCGTCGACTCCCGAGCACACGCCCACGAAGTTGCTGGCGACTGGACATGGATTCGCGCTCACCGTGCCGCCCTGGATCATCGTCATCGCCTGTGCGGCCGTGACTTTCTGATGCGTGTAGTTCACGCAGCTCGCCAGCGAGCCGTCGGTGTTGAGCTGGTTGACGCTCCAGGAGTTGTTGCCGCTGCCGGGGCTGCCGGCGTTCGACGGGGTCGCGCCGTCGGACCCGCAGCCGGCGACCGCAGCCGCGACCCGGACCAAGAAGACCGAGATGACCAGAGACGACAAGCGGTGGCGACGCGTTGGGATGCAGGTCATGGGCGCTGACTCCTTTTCCGTTTTCAGTGGGCCTATCGTTTACGGCCCGAGACTGAGCACGGAGCGTGCCAGGCGCTCGCGAGCGGTTTCACGCGTCGATCCCGACGACGCGCGACCCTTCCCTGCGTTCATCGTTGTCCGGACCGTTTCCGTACGGTTCGGACAGAGACAGGCTCAGTACGGCGTTCCGTCCTTGTGCGTGAAGAGCCAGCGCCCGTCGGCGCCCAGCGCCGCCTGGAGGTCGTCGCGCGGGTACGAGCCTTCGTCGCCCGGCGTGCGATCGCCGACCTCCAGGTACACGACGTCGGCTCCGGTGCGGTTCACGAGCTGGTGCGCAGTGCCGCCCGCGGGAAAGCCAGCGCAGCTCCCCGGCGCCAGCAAGGTCTCGGCGTCGTCGGTGATCAGCGTCGGATGCCCTTCGAGGATGTAGACGAACTCGTCCTGGCGGCTGTGCCGGTGAAACAGCGCCGACTCCCCGCCCGGTACGAGGCGCGTCAGGTTCACGCCGAAGCTCTCGAGCCCGAACAGGTCACCGAGCGGCCGCTTCTCGCGGCCCTGCATCCGCGACGCGAAGGGTTCGGGATAGTTCGTCTGCTTCTTGCGCGGTGGCGCCGAAGCCGCGGAGATTGCTACGGGATGCGGAACGGGCAATTCGTTTCCCATACCGGATCATATGCCTCCGGCGCGCGGAGGTTTCGCGCTCGGGTGCCGCCGCGTTTCAAAGCTCGCGCGGGCTCACAAACGAAGATTTCCTGTGGCGAACAGGATCACCAGCAACACGAGCACGATCCCCAGCGGAGACCAGCCCGTGTAGCCCCAACGGCGATGGCCCCACCCACCGAAGACTGCCGAAAGCACCAACAGGATGATCAGCAACGTCAGCATGCCCATCAAGCTAACTACGGGCGGCCGCCACGCTAGGGTGTCGCACGCTTGTAAGCGCGGCTGCGCCGACTACGGCGCGGCCGCCAGCGCGTCGGCGCCGGTCATCAGCGCTTGCGCCTGGGCGATCCAGGCCGCGGCCTGGACCGAATCGATCGCCTGGTTCGCGAACTCCGCCCCGTCGAGCGCGGCGCGGACCTGCACGGCCAGCGCGTCTCGCTGCGCCGTCAGGTTCGCGAGCGCCGCCTCCTTGGACGCGTAGGTGGCGTCGCCGGGATCCGCTCCCTGCAGCGCCTTGGTCGACGTCAGCAGCACGTCCTGCGAGAACGCTCCGAACGGCGCGTTGATCCGCTTGTACGCGTCGCCGAGCGCCTCGGCGGTCGCCTGATCACCTGCCAGCGCCGCGGGAACCGCCGCCGGCACGAGCGCCTGCGTGATCACGCGGCCGTCGGCCTCGTACACGTCGCGGAGCCCGACCAGCGCGTTGATCGTCGGGCGCACGTCGGTGTGGTCGGTGAAGATCACCTGGTCCGGCTGCGACGCCACGCCGGGGCCGACGAAGCCGACCCAGGTCTGACCGATCTCCTTCTGGATGTCGCCGTGGTTCCAGGCGAAGGCCGGGTTGACGCACGTCTCGCAGGTCGACGTCGGGAAGTCGGTGATGAAGTAGTTCGCGTCGGCGAAGAACGTGAACGTCGCGTTGCGCGCCGGATCGCCGGTCGTGAACATGTGCAACGCCTTCATGCCGGTCTGGTCCACGTACTGCGCCAGCAGGCGGTCGGTCGCGCCGGTGTACGGATTGAGCGCGGTCAGGCCGGCGATCGTGCGCTCGAACGTGCGCGTGTCGGGATCGGTCTGCGCGAGCGGCCCCGCGCCCTTCTTCGCCAGGTAGAACGTCGGCGCGTCGTCGCCGTGCACCGTGAAGGCGTTCGGGCCCGTCGACGCCAGGAAGGTCGCGAACAGCGCCGGGAACTGGTGCTGCACCAGCGTGTCGATGTTGGCGTTGAGCTCGCCGACCTGGTTGGTCCAGTCGCAGGGCACGTCGACGCCGTCGCAGTCGATGGGCGCCGGCGTGCCGCCCGAGAAGTGATCGCCCTCGTCGACCGTGAAGACGAACAGCGTGTTCGCTCTTGTCGATGCCGTGGGCCGCGAGGCGCGTGAAGAAGCTCGCGAACGCGGTATCGTAGTCGCGCAGCTGCTGCACGTACCCGGCCTGGCCCGGGCCGTACGCTGTGTGCGCGTTGCCGGCGACGCCGTGGAAGTCGTGCGCGTCGGAGATGTACGCGTAGGTGATGGGGATGCCCTCCTCCTGCATCGACGCGACGTACGACAGCGACACGGCGGCCTACATGCCGTCGAAGCCGGGGAAGCCGGGCTGGCCGAACGGATCGGTGATCGGGTTGCCGAGCAAGTCCGTCAACGGCACGGTCGCCGGCTGGCCGGTCAGCAGCGGATCGATCGCCTGCGCGCCGAAGAGGCCCTTGAAGCCCGTGTAGCCGCCGGGCTCGCCGGGCAGCAGGTCGTCCTGACCCGACGCGCAGCGCGCCGAGCCCTGCGCGCAGTGGACCGCGAAGCCGACGAAGTCAGTCTGCGCCTGGTTGCGCGCGGCCGAGCCGGCGGCGGCCGCCGCCGACGCCTGCGCCTCGGCGAACTGCGGCGTGCCGGGACCGAAGACCTTGAACACGTCGCCGTTCGTGCCGGTGCCGGTGTTCTCGAGGACGATGTTCGCGGCGCCGACGGCGCCGACGTCACAACCGGCGCGCGTGTAGGCCGACCCAGGGCGCGGGCGGGTTCGAGCCGTCGGGGCCGACCATGTTGGGGATCGTGCTGCCGGCGACCGTCGGATCGGTCCAGTAGCCGAACGAGCTCGGGAACGCGAACGTGCCGGTCGGGCTGGTGCGCACGTAGCTGTTGGTCACCGTCTGGCCGTGGCGATCGGGGTAGATGCCGGTCATCGTCGACAGGATGCCGCCCGCCGTGTGCGAGATCAGGATCGTGTGATCGTTCGCCATCATCGTGCCGTTGCCGCGGATGAAGTTGAGCAGGTGCGGCATCTGCTCGAGATCCGACGGCACGGCGGCGCGATCGCGCGTGAGGTGCGTGTTGTCGAACTGCAGGTAGATGACGTGCTGGATCGCGCCGGCGCCGTTGCCGAGCGGGCAGCTCGTGCTGGCCGAGAGCGCCGTGCAGGTCACGGTGACCGAGCTCGCGTCCGCGCAGCTCGCCGCCGGATCGCCGTCGGACACGCTGAGCGTGATCGTCGCGCTGCCGGCGCCGGTGCAGGTGAAGCGCGTCGTGGCGGCGCTGGCGATCGATCACGACGCCGCTGCTGGCCGTCCAGTGATAGGAGAGCGGCGACGGGCCGCCGTCGGTGTCGTGCGCGCTGGCGCTGAGACCGACCGAGCCGCCGACCAGAACCTCGGTCGGGCTGGCGCCGACGCCGTCGATCTGCGGGCAGACGTTGAGCGTTCCGTTGACGCTGACGCTGCCGGTGCGCGGCGCCTCGTGGCACGTCAGGTGAACCGTCACCGGCGTGGTCGTGTGCGCGACGACCGCGAACGACGCCGAGCCGCCACAGCTGGTGCTGCCGTCGGTCGACGTCGCCGTGAGCGTGATGTCGAAGCCGCTCCCCGCGGGCAGGCCCCCGATCACCGACGAGATCGTCGTGCTGTGTCTGACGTCGATCGACCCGGTGAGCGAGAACGCGTTCGGTCCCGAGATCGTGTACGCGACCGTGCTCAACGTCGTGCCGGTCGCCGCATCGAGCGTGAGCGCCAGCGATCCGCTGCTGCTCGTGTCCTCGGTGCGCGGAGCCGAGCCGGGCGTGCACGCCCCGACGACGAATCCAGCCAATCCCACGATTGTTACAGCGACGAAAACGAACGGTGTCCGATTGTGTTGCATGTCGAAGTTCCTTTTTGTTTGCTCGCACCCGTCGAGCGCACTCGCGCACTCGACCTGGAGCCGCCGCGCGATCTGTGTTGCAAGGAGAGTTCCCGATGGAGGCGAAAGCGAAACATCGCGATTTCCCTCGGTAGCAACCGGCGCACGCCCGATGGGGCGACGGTGCGAGTGACCGATTTCCGGAGCAGGTCGCCGATTCTCGAACCTTCGTGCGCGTGTTTTGCCGCACGTCCCGTGACGCTGGCATGGGCGGCGTGTTTGCAGAATCGTTTGAATCGGCGACGGACGTTGAGGCGAAAGTGACGCCGTTGCAGCGCGAACCGAAACTCTTCAGGGCGTGTCGGCGGCGCCCCGGCCGCGCGACGCTCATGGCGGCAAGCGCCGCGCTCGCGCTGGCCTGCGCTTCCATCGCCGCGGGATCGGCGTTCGCGCGCACCGACTCGCGCGCTCGCCCCGAGTCACCGCGCGTGCCGACGCCCGCGGTGCTCGCCGAGCTCGGCCGCGCGATCTTCTTCGACACCAACCTGTCGGAACCGCGCGGCACGAGCTGCGCGAGCTGCCACGATCCCGAGCGCGCATTCACCGGCACCAATCACTCGACGAACGGGCGGCCGCGTGGAAGCCGCCCGGGGCACTTCGCGCGTCGCGCCTCCCCTTCCCTGCTCTACCTGCGTTACGTGCCGACGTTCCGCTTCGCGCAGGAGGGCAGCGGCGACGACCCTCAGGCCGCGCCCTTCGGCGGCTTCTTCTGGGACGGCCGCGCCGATTCCATCCGCGCGCTCACGCGGCAGCCGTTGCTGAACCCCGACGAGATGAACAACCGCGACGGCCACGCTGTCGCCATGAAGATCTCCACCGCGCCCTACGCCAACGACTTCCGGCGCGCGTTCGGCGCCCCCTTCGATGACGCCGACGCGACGCTGGCGGCGATCGGCCGCGCCGTCGAGGCGTTCCTGACCAGCCCGGAGATGGCGCCGTTCACGTCGAAGTTCGACGACGTCGCGCGCGGCCGCGACCAGCTCACACCCATCGAGCAGACCGGGATGCGGCTGTTCAAGGATCCGCGCAAGGGTGGCTGCGCCGGCTGCCACGTGTTCTCCGACGCGCCCGGCGATCCGACGCGCTCGCTGTTCACCGACTACGGGTACGACGCCGTCGGCGCTCCCCGCAACGCGCGCGCGCCGGCGCGCGCCAGGCCGGACGCTGAACCGGATCTGGGCCTGTGCGAGCGCACCGACGCCGCGACGCCGACCGGGGAACCCGGCTACTGCATCAACTTCCGCACGCCGTCACTGCGCAACGTCGCCGTGCGCGACGCCTTCATGCACAACGGCACCTTCAGCAACCTGCGCGACGTCGTCGCGTTCTACGCCACGCGCGACACCTCGCCGCGGCGCTGGTACCCGTCGGGCGTCAAGTTCGACGACGTGCCCAAGCGCTACCGCGGCCAGGTCAACCAGAACGCCGCGCCCTATGGCAACCGCCACCCCGGTGACACGCCCGCGCTCGACGACCACGAGATCGACGCCATCGTCGCCTTCCTCGGCACGCTGACCGACGCGCGCTACCGCGACCGGGTGTCTCAGCCCGTGCCGCGCGGGATCCGCGACCGCAGCAGCCACACCAGCGTCAGCGCCTCGAAGAAGATCGACCCCGACATCTTCGACTGACCGACGCGGCGGTCGACGAAGCGGATGGGAACCTCGTCCACGCGGAAGCTCGTTGCGCAGCGCGCGGAAGGTCATCTCGATCTGGAAGCCGTAGCCCTTGGCCGACACGTCGCCGAGCTTGATCCCGCGCAGCGTGGTCGGCCCGCCACGCCTTGAACCCCGCCGTCAGATCCTGGATTCCGACTCCGAGCACCGACCGCGCGTAGAGCCCGCCGCCGCGGCTGATGATGCGCCGGCCGAGCCCCCAGTTCTCCGTGCCGCCACCGTCGACGTAGCGCGACCCAATCGCGAGGTCGGCGCCGGCGTCGAGGGCCGCGAGCAGCCGCGGAACGTCGCGCGGCTCGTGCGAGAAATCGGCGTCCATCTGCACCAGCCGCTCCCAGCCGTCGGGCTCGCCCAGCGCCCGCTGGAACGCCGCCAGATAGGCGGCGCCCAGGCCCTGCTTCGCCGCGCGATGCATGACGCGCACCTGGGGATCGGCCGCGGCCAGCTCATCCGCCAGCGCGCCGGTCCCGTCCGGGGAGCCGTCGTCCACGATCAGCAGCGTCGCCTCGGGGACCGCCGCGCGCACCGCCGGGACGATCGCCGGCAGGCACTCCTTTTCGTTGTAAGTCGGGATGACAATGAGTGTTCGAGGCATTTGGAGTTTCAGCGTTTATACACGACACTCTAGGGCGTGAACCTGCTTATCACCGGCGGTGCCGGCTTCATCGGCTCGTGCTACGCGCGCCTCGTGCGCCAGCGCCGTCCCGACGACCTGCTGGTCAATGTCGACGCCCTCACCTACGCCGGAAATCTGGAGAACCTGCGGGATCTGGAGAACGATCGCGGCCACGTCTTCGTGCGCGCCGACATCCGCGACCGCGAAGCCGTCACGGCGCTCCTGCGCGAGCACCGCATCGACACGCTGGTGAACTTCGCCGCCGAGAGCCACGTCGACCGCAGCATCATCTCGGCGGAGCCGTTCCTGGACACCAACGTCACCGGCACGCTGCGCCTGCTCGAAGCGGCGCGCGCGACCGGCGTGCGGCGGTTCGTGCAGATCTCGACCGACGAGGTCTACGGCTCGCTGGGCGCGACCGGCGCGTTCGAGGAGACGACGCCGCTGTCGCCGCGCAGCCCCTACTCCGCCAGCAAGACCTCGGCCGACAACTTCGTGATGGCGTTCCATCACACGCACGGCATGGACACGGTGATCACGCGCTGCTCGAACAACTACGGGCCGTATCAGTTCCCGGAGAAGCTGATCCCGCTCATGATCCTCAACGCCGCCGACGGCAAGGCGCTGCCGGTGTACGGCGACGGCCTGCACGTGCGCGACTGGATCCACGTCGAGGACCACTGCGAGGCGATCGACGCCGCCATGCTGCGCGGGCGCGCCGGCGAGGTCTACAACGTCGGCGCCGAGAACGAGCGGCCCAACCTGGACGTCGTGCGCGCGATCCTGCGCCACACCAGCCGCGACGAGTCGCTGATCCGCTACGTGCCCGATCGCCCCGGCCACGACCGGCGCTACGCCATGAACTCGCGCAAGATCCGCGAGGAGCTGGGCTGGACGCCGCGCCACAACTTCGAGCAGGGGCTGGCCGACACAGTCGCCTGGTACCTGCAGAACCAGACCTGGTGCGAGCGCGTGCGCAGCGGCACCTACCGGGACTACTACGAACGTCAATACGGCGCGCGCTTGCGCCAGGGAGCGAAACACGAATGACGACCACTGGTGGAGCGGAGATACGCGGGGTCATCCTGGCCGGCGGGACGGGGTCCCGCCTCTTCCCCCTGACCAAGGTGACCAACAAGCACCTCCTGCCGGTCGGGCACGAGCCGATGATCTTTCACCCGGTGCGCAAGCTGGTCGAGGCGAAGATCCGCGAGATCCTGATCGTCACCGGCACCGAGCACATGGGCGACGTCGTCGGCCTGCTGGGCAGCGGCACCGACTTCGGCTGTGAGTTCACCTATCGCGTGCAGGACCAGGCGGGCGGCATCGCGCAGGCGCTGGGGCTGGCGCAGCGCTTCGGCCGCGGCGGGCGGCTCGCGGTCATCCTGGGCGACAACATCTTCAGCGGCTCGATCGCCGGATTCGCCGATTCGTTCCGCCAGCAGAAGAGCGGCGCGAAGATCCTGGTCAAGGAAGTGCCCGACCCCGGCCGCTACGGCGTCGCCGTGACCGAAGCCGGTCGCGTGGTGCGCATCCTCGAGAAGCCGAAGGATCCGCCGAGCAGCCTGGCGGTGACGGGCATCTACTTCTACGACGAGACTGTGTTCGAGGTGATCGCCGGCCTCAAGCCGTCGGCGCGCGGGGAGCTCGAGATCACGGACGTCAACAACGCGTACATCGCGCGTGGCGACCTGACCTTCGACGCCCTGCCCGGCTGGTGGACCGACGCCGGCACCTTCGATTCGCTGAAGCTGGCGAACGAGCTGGCGTCGCAACAAGACGGATAGTCGGATAGTCGGTCAACGTCCTAGTTCGGGACGAGCTGGACGTCGTCCAGCGTCAGGTTGATGCCCGCACAGCTCGCTTGTGTGCCTCCCGCGGTCGGCGACGGCGACTGGGCTTGCAGCTGAAGCCCGATGATCTCCGCGCGCATCGCCTCGGCGCTGGCCGGCTGACCGGTGCCGGTGAGCGCCGCGAATGTGATCGTGACCGGGACCGCGCCGGCCTGGATCTTCGTGTTCGGGAAGCGAAAGCAGTTGGTCACGCAGGTGCCGCCCGCGCCCACCGTCTGTTGCGAATAAGTCTGGAGCTGGAAGAACAGATCGCAGCCGGCCGTGGCGCCGCGGAGGGTGAAGCGCACGCCCTGATAGGCCGCCGTGTCCACGCATTGATCGAACGCGAGCACCACGCCGGCGTAGTCGCCAGCGACGACGTTGCCCTGGATCGCGAGCGCGGGGTTGGCCGCGGTGGTGTCGACCGTCGTCGACACCAGGGTCGACAGGCCGCCGCCCACCTGGCCGCCCCCGTAGGTGGAGATCGTGCCGGTGACGTTGCCCGGCGCCCCCCACGATGCGAGCGAAGCGTTCCACGTGGCAGCAGAGAAATCGGTCAAGAGCGGAACGGCGGGCGAGACGCCGGGGACGCAGCGACTCGGGCGGGCGTCGACAGAGCCGTCCGTCCCGCCGTCGACGGCGGCGTCCCTCCCGGTGTCGACACCGGCGTCGCCGCCCGCTCCAGCGTCGAGGGTGCCGCCGGCGCCACCCGCTCCACCCCCTGCCCCGCCAACACCGCCGGCAACGCCGCCTGTGCCGCCGGGCGTTCCGCCCGCTCCCGACCCACCTCCTGCGGCGCCGCTCATGCCCGCCTGGCCGGCGGCGCCGCCGTCGCCCGAATCCGCCGCGCCGGCCGCTCCGCCCGCCGCCTCCGCGTGACCGCCGGATCCGATCTGTCCGCCCGCGCCGCCGCTCGCGACCTCGGCGTGGAAGCCCCGATTCACGCACGCGCCGCTCGCCGCGCAGACCACGAGCACGACGCAGGCCGCCAGGCCACCGCCGGCGCACCCTATCGTTCGTCGAAAGAGCGAGCCCGGAATCGCACCGCCCCTGAGACACCGCTGGGAATTCACCTCGACTATTGCCCCGCGCGCGGCTTTTTTGTCTCCGTCCCGGGAATTTGACGGTGTGCCTGGTTCCGACGCGGCGGTCGCGCTTCTCTGTCTGGCGCTCGCCGTGGGGGCTGCGTGCGAGCGTTCGGGGCGCGAGCGCCCGTCGCCGAGCGGCGTGGCGCGCGCGGCACCGCCACGCGAACAGACCAGCGCCACGGGCGGGACGAACGGCGGCGCCAGCCGATTGGATCCAGCGTCGCTGCTCACCGCGCGCATCCGGCGGCTCGCGAACGCGGAGTACGACGCGACCGTGCAGAGACTCCTGGCGACCCGTGCGAGCCCCGCCGCAGGCATGGACTTTCCCCCCGACTTTCGCCAGGGCGGCTTCACGGTGAACGACGCGCAGCGGATCGATGCGGTCCTCGTCGAACGTCTGGCGAAGGCGGCAGATGCCCTGGCCGCCGAGGCGCTGGCGAACGGGACGCTCGCGCGGTTGGCCCCATGCCGAGACCGTTCACGGGCGCCGCGATGCGCCCGCGCCTTCATCGCGGCGTTCGGGTCCAAGGTCTACCGGAGGCCGCTCGGCGACGAGGAGGTAGCGGCGCTGCTGGCGCTGTACGAGGCGGGCGCGGCGGGCGCGACGTACGCGGATGGAATCGCTCACGTCCTTCGCGGGCTGCTCCAGTCCGCGGGGTTGCTGTACCTCACCGAGCTCGGCGACACCTCTTCGAGCGACGGCACCATCGCTCTCACGCCTCACGAGATCGCGTCGTCGCTGTCATATCTCGTGACGTCGGCACCCCCCGATGACGAGCTGCTCGCGAAGGCCGCAGCGGGCGCCCTCTCGGATCCGGCCGAGCGAGAGGCGCAAGCGCGCCGGCTGCTCGCGACCGACGCGCTCGCCCAGGACAACGTCATCAGGCTGGTGCGCGAGTGGCTGGGGATCGATCGCATCGACGAGAGCGCGAAGGACTCGTTCGTGTATCCCGACTTCGCGGCGCAAAAGGCGCGGATCGTGGCCGAGAGCAAGGACTTCGTGCGCGCCGTGGCGTTTCACGCGAGCGGCACCGTCTCCGAGCTGCTCGGCGCGACATGGACCGTCGACACGGGGCCGCTGGCTCTCTACCGGACACGCGGCGCGGGACCGATCGCGGGCTCGACGCTCGTCGATCGCGTCGGAATCCTGAACCAGGCGGCGTTCCTCGCGCGGTACGCCAACGCCCACGAGAGCCATCCGGTGTTCCGCGGCGTGGCCACCGCGCGCCGGGTGGCCTGCCTGCCGCTCGATTCGCCCACCTCGTTCGACATCATCGTGGTGCCACCGGCGCCCGACCCCGGCAAGACCACCCGCGAGCGATTCGCCGTCCACTCGCGGGATTCGCTCTGCCAGCTCTGTCATTCGACCATCGATCCGCTGGGCTTCTCGTTCGAGCACTTCGACGGGATCGGGGCGCTTCGGAGTCGCGAGAACGGACGCCCCGTCGACAGCGCCGTCGTCCTCCGCGACCGCACCGTGCTCGACGGCTCGTACGCCGACAGCAACCAGCTCGCGGCGGCGCTGGCGCGGAGCGAATCGGTCCGGGCCTGCTTCGCGCGCTTCACGTTCCGCGCCGGAGCGGCGACGGGAAAACCGGCGGGCCGTCTCGCGGAGGAGGAGTTCTTGAACCTCTGGCGGGCGACACCGGAGGCCGCCCAGGGCAACATCATCGAGACGCTGATCGCCTTCGTGAAGCGGCCGACGTTCGCGCGCCGGAGGCCGGAGTGATGCGGAGCGCGCACCGTCGCGCGTTTCTGCGGGCCGTCGGCGCCGGCTTTGCCACGCTGCCGTTCTTCCGCGTGGTGTCGGACGCGTACGCCCGTTCGATGGGCGAGGCGCTGCCGCAGCGTTTTGTGGGCGTCTATCATCCACACGGAATCGCCGCCGAGCTCTTCACCAGGCGGCCCGCCGACACCGAGATGACGTTCGACCTCGGCTATCCCGACAGCCCGCTCCAGCCCTTCGACGACGCGGCGACCTACGGTTGCAGCTTCAAGGACCGGATCATCGTCATCGAAGGCCTCGACCTCCTGTCGAGCACCAATGGCCACGAGTCGGCCGCGACGATCCTGACCGGGAGCCAGATAACCGACGAGCTGCCGCAGAACAGCTCGCTCGATCAGTTCCTGGCCGTCGAGAACGGCTTGGGCGCGGCGACGCCCGTGACCAGCGTCGCGCTCGCCGTGGGCAGCAGCGAGCTCAGCGCGCGCGAGACCCTGTCGTTCGGGTCCGGCGGCGTGCCGATCTCGAAGATCATCGATCCGGCGCTCGCGTTCGACTACCTGTTCGGCAACGCGATCGTGGGCACCGATGCGGCGGCGCGGGCGCGGGCCGCGCGCCAGCGTCGCCTGGGACAGAGCCTCATCGATTTCGTGAACGGCGACGTGAAGCGCCTGCGCGCCCGCGTGGCGCCGCTCGAGCGGCTCAAGCTCGACCAACATCTGGAATCGCTGCGCGAGCTCGAGAAGAAGCTCCACGGGTTCTCGCCGCGCGCCGGGTGCTCGCTGCCGGACCGGCCGGCCGCATTTCCCGCGCTCGTCCGCCACAACGGCGGCGAGCCGTACTTCGACGCCATCACCGATCGCCACATCGACCTCCTCGCGCTGGCCATGGGCTGCGACATCACCAGATTTGCGACGCTGGTGACGAGCGATCTCTCGTTCGCCGGGAACCCGCTGGGCCTGCCGGCGGACAACCACGGCGGCGTCGCGCACACCTACGCGGCGTCCGCGCTCGGCTACGGCGGGCGCCCCGTCGGGGACGGCAAGCCCGAGACCTGGAGGCAGCTCGCGAGGCTCAACCGCTACAGCTACGGCAAGATCGCGCGCCTGATGCAGCGGCTCCACGAGGCCGGCATCCTCGACAGCACGCTCATCTACGCCGCCAGCGACATGGGCAACCCGGCCGCGCACAGCACACGCAACGTGCCGACCGTGCTGGCGGGTGGCATGAATGGCCGGATGCGCATGGGCCGTCGCATCACGTACCGCACCGACTGTCCCCTCGGCACCGACTGCGACCCCAAGGGCCGCGACTACCGGACGGTGCCCAACAACTGGCTCCTGGTCTCGATCGCGCGCGCGTTCGGAGTCCCGATCGACCGGTACGGCCGCCAATTCGACGGCACGATGTCGGGGGGCGCGCTGTCCGAGCTGTGAGCTCGCAGGCGCCCTCACTCACTCCGCGGAGCGCGCCGGCACGGCAGCCGCAGCCGCGATCAGCCCGTCCGGAGCGTTCTCCAGCGCCTCGCGCTTGGCCTTTTCCTTGCGGTGATCCTTGGCGATCAGCACGTACACCGACGGGACCACGAACAGCGTGAACAGCGTGCCGATGGTCATGCCGCCCACCAGCACGATGCCGATCGAGTTACGGGCGACCGCACCCGGGCCGGAGACCAGCGTGAGCGGAAAATGGCCTGCGACGGTGGCGACGGTGGTCATCAAGATCGGGCGCAGGCGGATGCTTGCCGCCTCACGGACGGCGTCGACCTTTTCCATGCCCTCTAGCTGCTTTTCGTTGGCGAACTGGACGATCAGGATGCCGTTCTTCGCGATCAGACCGGCCAGCGTCACCAGGCCGACCTGCGAATAGATGTTGAGGGTGGTCGTCCACCCTTCGGTCAGGCCGAACTTCAGGCCGGGTGGACCCTCGAACTTCAGGAAGGTGAAGATCAGCGCGCCGAACATCGCCAGCGGCACGGAGCCCGCGAGGATCACGAAGGGATCGCGGAAGGAGTTGAACTGGGCGGCCAGCACGAGAAAGATCACGAGCAGCGCGAGGCCGAGCGCCGGCAGGAACCGCCCGGACTCCTGGCGGAGCTGCCGCGACTCGCCGGTGTAGTCGAGGCGCGAGCCGGGCGGCAAGATCTTCGCGGCGGTGGTCTCGAGCACCTGCAGCGCGCCTTGCAGCGAGCGCGTCGGCAGGCCGGAGACCTTGATCGCGTTCAGCTGCTGAAATCGGTTCAGCGACCGCGGCTCGAGCCCCTCGTGAATGTCCGCGATCGCCGACAGCGGAATGAGCTGGCCCATCGGCCCCGACACGTGGATGTCGCCGAGCTGCGCCATGGTCAGCCGCCCCGAGCGGGCGATCTGCGGGATCACCTTGTAGCTGCGCCCGTCCATGTTGAAGCGGTTGACGAAGTTGCCGCTCAGCATCGACGACAGGTCCGAGCCGATCTGCTCCATCGTCACGCCCATCGACGCCGCCTTGTTGCGATCGATGACGATCTGCGCGTCGGCCTGATCGATGCGCACGTCGACGATGGGCGGGAACGCGAATTGGTGGCTCGCCATCGCCGCGGCCACCAGCTGGTCCGCGTAGCGCACGAGCTGCGCGTGCTCCGCGGTCGATGACAGCACCACCTCGACCGGGAACAATCCGGGGTTGGGCAGCGCCGGAGGCAGGAACACCGGCGCGCGGATGCCGGTGATATGCGCCAGCTTCATGTTGAGCTCGGGCGCGATCTGAAACACGCTGCGCTTGCGCTCGGTCCACGGCTTGAGCGCCATGCCGCCGAACCCGCCGGTCGGGAAGCTGATCTGGAAGTAATGCTCGAACTCGGGCGTGCTCTGGAACGCCTTGCCAACCTGCGACGAGTACGTCGTCACCTGCTCGAGCGTTGCGTTGGCAGGGACGTCGATGGCGCCGAACAGGAAGCTCTGGTCCTCGTGCGGCGCGAGCTCGCCGGGCGAAAACATGTAGAGCGGCACCAGCACGATCGCGAGCACGATCCACACCGCGTACACCGCGGGGCGAAAGCGCAGGGTCGCCGCCAGCATCCGGTCGTACCGCGTGCGCAGGCTGTCGAACGCGCTCTCGACCTTTCGTGCGAACCAGCGGTGCTGGTGCTCGGCTCGAAGCAGCCGCGACGACATCACCGGCGACAGCGTCAGCGCCACCACCCCGGAGATGAAGACCGCGCCCGCAAGCGTGAAGGCGAACTCGCGGAACAGCGCGCCCGTCAGCCCGCCCTGGATGCCGATCGGGACGTAGACCGCGGCCAGGGTGATGGTCATCGCCACGACCGGTCCGACCAGCTCGCGCGCGCCGATGAGCGCCGCGTGGTACGGCGTCCGTCCCTCGCGGATGTGGCGCTCGACGTTCTCGACGACGACGATCGCGTCGTCGACCACCAGACCGACCGACAGGACGATGGCCAGCAGCGTCAGTAGATTCAGCGTGAAGCCGAACGCCTGCATCAAGAACACGCCGCCGATCAGCGAGACCGGGATGGCGACCACCGGCACCAGCGCCGAGCGGAACGAGCCGAGAAAGAGGAAGATCACCACCATGACGATCACGACGGTCTCGCTGAGCGTGTGAACGACCTCGCGCATGGCCTCGCGGATGTAGGCGGTGGAATCGTAGGCGACCATGACCTGCATGCCCGTCGGCAGCTCCGAGCGAACGCGCTCGATCTCCTTGGTGACGTCGCCGATGACGTCGAGCGCGCTGGCGCTGGGCAGCACCCACACGCCCATGAACACCGCCTTCTGACCGGAGAAGCGCACGTCCTGGTCGTAGTCGTCGGCGCCGAGCTCGACGTCGGCGACGTCCTCGAGCCGGACCAGCGCGCCGTTCTGCTCGCGGATGACCAGCCGCTTGAAATCAGCGAGCGATCGAACGTCGGTCGACGCCGCGATGTTCATCTGCACCAGCGCGCCCTTGGTCGTGCCGGCGGCGGTCAGGTAGTTGTTGGCTGCCAGCGCTCGCCGAAGCTGCGACGGCGTGACGTTGAGCGCCGCCATGCGATCCGGCTTCAGCCAGGCGCGCAGCGCGAACGTACGCGCACCCAGGATCTCGGCGCGCTGCACGCCGGCGATCGCGGACAACCGCGGTTGCACGACCCGGATCAGGTAGTCGGTGACCTGGTTGTCCTCGAGCACGTCGGAGGTGAAGCTGAGGTACATCCCCGCGACCTGGGCGTCCGAGGGCTCGACCTGGATCGCCGGCACCTGCGCCTCGGGCGGCAGATCGGCGCGCACCTGGTTCACGCGGGAGCTGATGTCCGCCAGCGCCTCGGCGGCGTTGAAGTTCAGCTTCAGCCGGACGTTGATCGTCGACAGGCCAAGGACGCTCTGCGACTCGATGTAGTCGATGCCGTCGGCGGCGGCGATCGCGCGTTCCAGGGGCGTGGTGATGAAGCCGCGCACCAGGTCGGCGCTGGCGCCGACGTAAACCGTCCTCACGCTCACCGTGGCGCTCTCCAGCTTCGGATACTGGCGCACGTTCAGTGTGCGGACTGCCTGCAGCCCCGCGACGATGATCAGCACGCTGACGACGATCGCCAGCACCGGTCGTCGCAAAAAGACGTCGGTGAGCTTCATGGCATCAGTGATTCTGGGGTTGCAGCGCCAGCTGCGCCTTCGCCTGGACGCTGTTGTCGACGACCACGGGCGAGTTGTTGCGCAACTTGAAGGCGCCGGCGCTGACCACCTGCTGGCCGGCGGTCACCCCCTTGGCGATCGCAACGAAGTCGCCGCGCGCCGCGCCGGTGCGCACGAATTGCTGGCGCGCGACCTTCACCGGTTTGCCGTCGGGTGTCTGCGCCGTCCCGGGCGTTCCCGGCGGCCTGTCTTCGACGACGAAGACCGAATCGCCGTACGACGCGTGCAAGAGCGCCGTCACCGGTATGGCCACCACGGCCTGCTGCGCCCGCTGGACCACCTGCACGTTCACGTACATGCCCGGGCGCGGCTTGTTGGCCGGCTCGGGGATCGCGGCGCGGATCTTCACGCTGCGCGTCGTGGGATCGATCGTCGGGTCGATGGCGCTGATCGTCCCGGTCAGCTGCTCCTGCGTCCCTTCCATCGTCACGCGCACGGGCAGCCCGACTTTGACGGTCGCCAGCTCTTCCTGTGGGAGCGAGAAATCCACGAACGTGCCGCCCATCGAGTCCAGGGTCGTGATCATCGTTCCCGGGTTCAGGTATTGGCCGACATTGACCGCGCGGATGCCGAGCCGGCCGCGAAACGGGGCGCGGATGACCTTCCGTTCGACCTGCGCGTGCAGCGCCGCCGCATCGGTCGTGGCCGACTTGAGCTGGGAGTCCACTTCATCGAGCTGCGCCGTGCTGATCGCGTTTCCGCCCGCCAGGACTTTCGAGCGCTTGAGGCTCCGCTCCGCCAGGTCGCGCCGCGCGCCCGCGGACGCCAGCTGCGCGCGCTCGACCTCGGCGTCCAGCTCGACGAGGACCTGGCCCTCGCGCACCATCTGCCCTGATTCGAAGCGGATCTTGCTGATGGTCCCCGGGACCTCGTTGCTGACGGTGACGTTGCGCAGGCCCGAGATGCTGCCCACGGCCGACACCGTCGTCTCCCAGGTTTCCGCCTGCGCGACGGAGGTGCTGACCATCTCGGGCGGCGGGCCGGACGCCTGAAACTGCTTGCCCATCGCGATCAGCTTCCCGATCTGAGCGCCTTTGATCCCCGCCAGCAGCCCGACGACGATCAGCAGGCCGGAGACAACCAGCAGGTACGCTTTCCATCTTCTGTGGGTCGCCATGCGCCAAGTCTAAATCAGCCCAAACGAGTGGGCCCGCCCGAACAGCGTTCGTTCTATGGCCGCGGGCGCAGATCGGCCGGAATCGCCGCGATCGCCGGGTTGTCGCGGTCTCGATTCGACAGGATCGGGTCGACCGCGCCCCAGTCGACGCCCAGCGCCGGGTCGTTCCACAGGATGCCGAGCTCGTCGCTGTTGTCGTAGTACTCGTCGACGAGGTAGGTCATGAACGAGTCGGCGAGCGCATAGAAGCCGTGCGCGACGCCCTTGGGGATGTAGAGGCCGACGGGGTGGCTCTGACCCATCTCGATCACCTGCGACACGCGGTACGTGGGCGAGGCCTCGCGGAAGTCGTAGATCACCGCGCGCACGTGCCCCGACGGCACCGCCCACAGGTCGGCCTGCTTGCGGTGGTAGTGCAAGCCCCGCAGCACGCCCTTCTTCGAGAACGAGCAGTTGCCCTGCACCATCTCGCGCGTGCCGGCGGGCAGCCAGGTGCGGCGGAAGCTCTCGAAGAAATAGCCGCGGTCGTCGCCGAAGGCCTTGTACGGGACGATGAGGACGCCTTCGATCTTCGCGCTGGGCGCGCCGGATGCGTTGGGTGCGGTCATGTTTGTCAGCTCTCGGATTTGATGAACCCGCGCGCCGCTTCCTGCCAGGATGACAGGCTGTCGAGGCCGCGCAGGCGCAGCATACGGTTGTCGAGGATCGCGCGCCGCGGGCGCGGCGCCTTCATCGGCAGCGCCGACGTCGGCAGCGGCTCGACGCGGCTGTCCGGCAAGCCCAGCTCGGCGGCCATGAAGCTGGCGAACGCCGCCCAGCTGGTCTCGCCCTGCGACGTGCAGTGGTAAAGGCCGAAGTGCGGCGTGCGCGCGAGCGCCGCCGACGCGCGCGCGACCTCGACGACCCAGGTCGGCGACCCGAGGCGCTCGCGATCGGCGCGCACGGTCTCGCCGGCGCGCAGCCGGCGCAGGATCGTCGACGGGAAGTTGCGCCCGCCGCGACCGTAGAGACAGCCGACCCGCAACGTGAACAGCCGCCGCGTCGCCGCCGCCGCCAGCACCTCGCCCGCGACCTTGGACCGCGCGTACAGGCCCTGCGGCGTCGGCGGATCGAACTCGTCGTAGGGGCGCTCGCGCTCGCCGTCGTACACGAAGTCGGTCGAGTAGTGCACCAGCACCGCGCCCGCGGCGTCGGCGGCGCGCGCCAGCGTCTCGGGCGCGATGGCGTTGGCGCGGTAGGCGGCGTCGGGCTCGCTCTCGGCGCGGTCGACGTCGGTGTACGCGGCCGCATTGAAGATCACGTCGGGCGCGTGCTTCGCGACCGCGGCGCGCACGGCGTCGGCGTCGGCGATGTCGCAACCGGCGCGGTCGAGCGCCGCGCGCAGGTCGTAGCCTGCCTGCGGCAGCACCGCGGTCAGCGCCTGTCCCAGGGTCCCTTTCGCGCCCAGCACCAGTGCCTTCACGGTCATCGTCTCCTCTTCGCGTTGCTCACGAGGTGGGCGCGCGCCCCGCCAGCGACGAGCGCACGTCTTCTTCGTCGGCCCGCACCATCATCTGCACCAGCTGCCGGAACGTGACCTTGGGCGTCCACCCGAACGCCTGGCGCGCCTTCTGCGCGTTGCCGCGCAGGTGGTCGACCTCGGTCGGCCGGAAGTAGCGCGGATCGATCTCGACGTACTTCTTCCAGTCGAGGTCGAGCTCGCCGAAGGCGACCTCGCACAGCTCGCGCACCGAGTGCGATTCGCCGGTGGCGATGACGTAGTCGTCGGGCTTTTCCTGCTGGAGCATGATCCACATCGCCTCGACGTAGTCGCCGGCGAAGCCCCAGTCGCGCTTCGCCTCGAGGTTGCCGAGGTAGAGCTTGCTGTCCAGGTTGTGGCGGATGCGGGCCGCGGCGCGCGTCACCTTGCGCGTGACGAACGGGATCCCGCGGCGCGGCGACTCGTGGTTGAAGAGGATGCCGCACGAGATGAACATGCCGTAGGCGTCGCGGTAGTTCTGGCAGAGCTGGTGGGCGAACACCTTGGCGCACGCGTAAGGGCTGCGCGGGATGAACGGCGTGGTCTCGTCCTGCGGCGGCGCCGCCGCGCCGAACATCTCGCTCGACGACGCCTGGTAGAAGCGCGGCATCGGATCCAGCCCCGAATCGCGGATCGCCTCGAGCAGGCGCAGCGTCGCCCATCCCGACCGCCGACGCGGTGTACTCGGGCACGTCGAAGCTCACGCGCACGTGGCTCTGCGCGCCGAGGTTGTAGACCTCGTCGGGGCGCACCGCGCTGCAGGATGCGCCGGAGCGAGCTGCCGTCGTCGAGGTCGCCGTAGTGCAGGCGCAGCCGGTAGTTCGAGGCGTGCGGGATCCTGGTAGATGGGCTCGAGCCGCTCGGTGTTGAACGAGCTCGAACGGCGAAGCACGCCGTGGACCTCGTACCCCTTGGTCGAGCAGCAGCTCAGCCAGATAGGAACCGTCCTGTCCGGTGATCCCGGTGATGAGCGCTCTCTTCATCCGTTTGTCCTTGCGCCTTTCTTTGAGTCCTTCGCCGCCGGCGCGGGCCCGGCGTCGATCTGTCGTTGGTGCTCTTCGTAGTACTTTACCGTCTCGGCGATCCCTTGGGAAAACGGCGTGCGCGCCGTGAACCCGAAGCGCGCCTTCGCGCGCGAGACGTCCAGGCTGCCGCCGCGGCTGGCCGTTGGGCTTGCTGGTATCCCAGACGAAGCGGCCGGTGAATCCGGTGGCGTCGGCGATGAACCTCGCGAGGTCGCTGATGGAGATCTCCAGGCCGCTGCCCAGGTTCACCGGGTCGCTGGCGTCGTACTTCTCGGCGGCGAGCAGGATGCCGTCGGCGGCGTCCTCGACGTACAGGAACTCGCGCGTCGGCGAGCCGTCGCCCCACAGCTCGACCTCACGGTCGCCGCGCTGCCGCGCCGACACGAACTTGCGGATCATCGCCGGGATCACGTGCGACGTGTGCAGATCGAAGTTGTCGCGCGGCCCGTACAGGTTCACCGGGAAACAGCACGACGCTGTTCATGCCGTACTGCTCGCGATAGGCCTGCGACTGCGCCAGCATCATCTTCTTCGCGAGCCCGTAGGGAGCGTTGGTCTCCTCGGGATAGCCGTTCCAGAGATCGTCCTCGCGAAACGGGACCGGCGCGAACTTCGGATACGCGCAGATCGTGCCGGCCGCCACCAGCTTGGGGACGCCCGCCAGCCGGCTCTCCTCGATGAGCTGGGTGCCCATCATGAGGTTCTCGAACAGGAACCGGCCGGGGTTGTCGCGGTTGGCGCCGATGCCGCCCACGCGCGCCGCCAGGTGAATCACCAGGTCGGGGCGCGCGTCGGCGAGCAAGCGCGCGCACGCGGCGCGCTCGCACGAGATCGTAGTCGCGCGAGCGGGGCACGAAGACCGACGCGCCGGCCGCCTCCAGCCGCTCGACGACGAAGCTGCCCAAGAAGCCGGCGCCGCCGGTGACGACGACGCGCTTACCCTGCCAGAAGGTCTCCATCGAATGGGGGGCGATTATACGGGATCGGGCTATTTGTCTACATTCGAAGACGCGCGGAGCGGCCGCCGGCCCGCCGCGACCTCGGCGGCCAGCGCGGTCAGCTCGGCCAGCGACGCCGTGCTGTCGCCGTCGACGCTGACGCCGCCCGGCTTCACGGTCGCTCCGTAGGTCGTGACCACGAACAGGCGAATCACCTCGCTGCGCTCGGCCGGCAGGCTCGCGCCGTAGGCCTCGACGAGATCGATGATGTCGCGCGGCGGGTGGCCGCGCATCGTCGCGCGCTCCCAGGCCGCGATCAGCTTGGCCTGGAAGTTTCGAAAGGGGCCGAGCACGGCGGCTGGGCTGACGCCGGCCGGGACGCGCTCCGACACGAACGGCGCGTAGACCTCGGCGGGCGCGACGCGGTGGCCGATGCTCTTCGACTGAGCCATGCGGTAGATCACCGTCGCGACAACGCCGGGCTCGGCCAGCAGCTCGGCGGCGCGGCGCACCTGCGGGCGCCCGGCGCCGGTCGTGGTCACGAAGCTGTTCTGCCGCACCGCCGCGAACAGCTCGCGCTGCGCCTGCGTTCCCGCGTCGGGCGCCAGCGTGCCGCGCGGGCCGTCGCCCACGCGCCACTCGCGCGCGATCACCTCCATCGCCTGCGCGTAGCCGTCGATCAAGACCGATGCCCCCAGGACCGATGCCGGTGCTGTCCGCGCGGGGCCGGGCACCGCGCCTCCGGCGGCGATCGCGGTCGCGACCGCGCGGCCCAGGCGACCGCTCAACGTCTGCGCCAGCGCGGTGTCGCCGTCGGGCGACGGCGGCACGGCGATCCAGCTCGCGTCCGACCGCTCGGCGGCGCCGCCGAAGAACCCCAGCGTCGCCAGCCCCAGCCCCGCGCCCGGCGGCACGAACGGCGCATCGCCCGCGAGCACGAAGACCGTCGGTTCCGCGGCCGCCGCCCGCGCGTCGGGCGCGAAGGCCTTGCCGTCGATCTGCGCCTCGCGCACGAACTGCTTGCGCAGGTAGTCGGTGCGCAGCAGCTCGGCCGCAAACCCGACGGAGAAAAGCTTGTGGTACGGCACGGCGCGGCTGTCATCGAGAGCCAGCGCGTCCAGCACGGGCAACCCGGTCGGCCCGCGCCGCACCTGCCCATCCTTGGTCGCCGGGACGAAGAGTAGATACGAGTCGGGAAGACCGATCGGGTTTGTCCCCGTGTGGCAGCTCGCCCCGCAGGCGTAAAGAGCGACCGACACTGCCAGGACGGTCGCGCGAGGGGCGCCCGCAGCGCTGGGCGCGCGCCTCATCGGGGTCGCTGAGACTTCGGCGTCGGGTGGCAATACTTCTCGAGGATCCGCTTGAGCGAGTCGAAGTCGACCGGCTTGTAGAGGACCGACACGTCCTCCTTGACGCCGAGCATCTGATCGTTGGCGGCCGTCATGACCACGCGCGGAATGTCGGCCAGGGACGGCCGGGCCTTGACCACCCGCAGGAACTCGATCCCGTTCATGATCGGCATGAAGACATCGATCAGCATCAGACACGGGCGCTCGGTCTCGAGCACGGCCAGCGCCTCACGCCCATTGTCCACGCAGATCGCGCGGTAGCCCTGGTCCTCGATGAGCTCGCTGATGGTCTGGGAGACGTCGCGATCGTCTTCCAGGACCAGAACGGAGTGTCGAGGGGGAGCTTCCACGGACGAAGAACGGCCTTGAGGGGGCGACACCATCAGATTGTGCTCAACTTCTACCTTGCTCCCGGAAGTTATCAATAGGAAGGCTCCGGGAGCAATGCAAGGCCGCCACCGACGATTCTGGCCGCGCGTCCCAAAAAGAAACGCCTGGCCCCGCTTTCGCAGAGCCAGGCGTGCGTCCCCTTGGACCCTTTTGTTGCCATCCCGCGCCGAGCTGCAGCTCAGCGCGGAATGTCTGTCTTAGCCGAGCAGCTTCAGCGCGACCTGCGGCATCTGGTTGGCTTGCGCCAACACCGACACGCCGGCCTGCATGAGGATCTGAGTGCGGCTCATGTTCGACGTCTCCTCGGCGACGTCGACGTCACGGATACGGCTCTGCGCCGCGGACAGCGAGACCGACGACTGGGTCGCCACGCTGATCACGGTGTTGAACCGGTTCGCCTGGGCGCCCAGAGTCGCGCGCGTGGACGAGACCGACTGGAGGGCGCTGTCGATCGTGCCCAGCGCCTGCTGCGCGCCCGTGAGGGTCGACAGCGACAGCGCGTTCACGCCCAGCGAGGACGAGGTCGCGCTGGCCGTGGTGACGACGATCTGATCGTTCGCCGCCACGTTGCGGATACCGACCTGGAAGGTCAGCGCCGCCGCCGAGTTGAGCAGCGCCACGCCGTTATACTCGGTCGCGTTGGCGATACGATCAACTTCGCTGATGAGGCCGGAGACCTCGTTCTGGATGTAGCCGCGCTCGGTGTTGCTCACACCGGACGAGGCCGACTGTGAAGCCAGCTCGCGGAGACGCGTCAGAATGTTCTGCGTCTCGTTGAGCGAGGCATCCGCGGTTTGAACGACGTTGAGCGCGTCGTTGCCGTTCTTCACGGCCTGGTTGTAGCTCTTGATCTGCGCGCCGAGGTTCACGCTGATCGCGAGGCCCGCTGCATCGTCGGAAGCTTTCGTGATTCGAAAGCCCGATGACAGCTTCGCGAGAGAACTGTTGAGGTCGTTTTCAGTCGACATCAAGTTCTTCTGCGCGTCGAGGGCGCTTACGTTTGTTCTAATGGACATTCCCATGACGAGTTCTCCTGAACCGGACCCGTTTTATGTGACGGATACCCTATCCGCCTCATGAATCGTTTCGTCACGGCAATTACACTCGTTAAGACGTAATTTTTGCGAAACCAGGACTTTTTTGCCTAGTAAATCCAGTATCTAGGTGTCGTCGCCCTCCCCTGTCGCGCCCACCTTCGCCTTCCGGTCGGTCGTCATCGTGGCAGGTGCATCGGCCCACTATCGCGCCGTGAAAAGGGCCCCCGTTGCAGCGACGAGACGACAACGCTGTCGCGATCGCGGCGCGGTCGCGCGCCCCGCCGCGCCCGCTTCGCCCGGATCGCCGCCCGCGCCCGCACCTTCGCGGCGGCGGCACGGGTGGTGCTATAGGCGCAGGGTATGCGGTCGATGACGCGGGCGTTCGAGCGGGCTCTGTCCTGCTACAGACTGGGGATCGGGCTGGTCGCCGCGGCGTTCGTCGCAAGCGCCGCCGGCTGTACATCATCATCTCCCAGGAGCTGCGCCGCCAGCTCCGACTGCAGCTCGTCCGAGACCTGTCTCTTCCCCGTCGGCTCGTGCGCCGCGCAGGGGCAGTGCCTCGACCCCGGATCGCTCGGAGCTCAATGCGCCCACGTGGTTTCGTACTGCGGGTGCGACGGCACGAGCGTCGGCGGCCTGTGCGGTCCGAACTACGCCTACGCCCCCACACTCGGGCAACCCGGCCCATGCGGCCCCGCTCCCACGGTGGCCCCGGGGGCGACACTCACGACGCTCGCGACGCTGACGCAGACGGCGCCGGAAGAGATCGCCCTCGACGCGACCAGCGTGTACCTCGCGGCGCTGAGCGGTGGTCGCATCGTGAAGGTGTCCAAGACCGGAGGCCTACCCATCGTTCTTGCCGATGGACAGGACCAGCCGATCGGCATTGCCGTGGACGGCGGCTACGTCTACTGGACCAATGAAGGAGGAAGCGGCACCGTCATGAAGGTCCCGACCGGTGGCGGTGCGCTGACCACCCTGGCCACCGGACAGGGGGCGCCCTTCAGAATCGCCGTCGACGCCACGAGCGTGTACTGGACGAACATCACCGGCAACCACGCCGTGATGAAGGTCGGCATCGGCGGCGGCGCGCCTACGGTGTTCGCGGCGGCGACCAATCCCGGAGCCATCGTCGTGCGCGACGGAAACGTCTACTACACCGATGGCGACAACGTGATGATGGCCCCGGCGGCCGGAGGCAGCGCCGTGACCATCGCGGCGGGGCAGGACTTTCCGTTCTCGCTCGCTGTCGACGCGACCAACCTCTACTGGTCGAAGAGCCGCGGCGCGGGCGCCATCGTGAAGATGCCGCTCGCGGGCGGCGCGCCGACGACGCTCGCATCGTCGACCGGCCCCCTGAACCGCATCGCCGTCGACGCGACGACCCTCTACTTCACGAGCGCGTCCGCGCCCAACAACGGGACCGTGACCAGCGTCCCAATCGAAGGCGGCCCGACGACGACGCTGGTCGACGGGCAGTCGGGTCCCGAGGCCATCGCCGTCGACGCCACCAGCGTCTACTGGGTCGATACCAACCTGGGCGCCGCGATGAAGCTGACGCCGAAGTAGGTCGAGGGATGGTCGCAGGGATGGCGCCGGTTCTGGGCGTCGACGTATCGCGTCCCTGCGGCGCCGCGCTAGATCTCGCCGCGCATCCTGAGAAGCGGTTGACCGACCTGCCTCCGACCTGCGACGCTCGGCCGCCCCCCGGGGCGAAGGAGAAGGTCATGGCGGTTGCGACTAGATTGGGACAACAACTGATGAGCGAGTACGGCGGCAAACCGATCAAGCTGAAAGTCGTGCTCCTCGATGGAGCGCAAACAGAGCTCAAAGGAACGCTTTTTACTGCGCAGGACGACTATCTCCAGATCGACGAGGAAGGGGGCAGATACGGCGGCCGTCTGACTCTCCCGTTCTCTGCCGTCGCACTGATCATCCCGAGCAAGTAGCGGAGGGCCTCCGGCTCTCCTGGCCGGGGGCCCGCGCCCGAAGCGAAAACGGCTGGCACCTCGCGAAGGCGCTGAAGGCCTGCGGCCTCTCCTAGGCCCTGACCCTCTACCACTGCACCCGGCACGCGTTCGCGAGCCTCCAGGCGATCAGCGTCGACCTTTCGCGCCCCGGCGGCGCCGTGCTAGATCTCGCCGCGCATCCAGAGGCCCCGTAGCTCAGGTGGATAGAGCAACGGTTTCCTAAACCGTAGGTCGCCCGTTCGAATCGGGCCGGGGTCACGAAGGAAAATGTCTCGATTCCTGCCGTCGCGGAATCGTCGTAGTGTCGGGACTTCGCCCGGAGGAGGCCCCATGCGCAAGTTGATTCGGATCTCGAGCGCGTTCCTGTTCATCGTGATGGCTCAGCCGGTGTTCGCCGCCAGTTCCGGGGAGAAGGACGTCCTGACCGCGCTCGACGGCCTCAAGGAGGCGATGCTCAAGAAGGATCGCGCCGCGCTGGAGAAGATCTTCCACGCGGATCTCACGTACAGCCACTCGAGCGCGACGGTCGAGAACAAGGCGCAAGCGATCGCGCACATGGTGGACGGCCTCGGGTGGGAGGCGATCGAGCTCGCGGACACCACGGTCCGCCTGCAGGGCAACGTGGCCATCGTCAACGGCAAGGCCGACTTCCACGAACGCAAGAAGGACAAGCCGACGACGGTCGCCAAGCTTCTGGTGCTCACGGTCTGGGTCAAGGGCCCGCACGGCTGGCAATTGATCGCCCGTCAGGCGGTGAAGCGTCCCGACGACGCGCAGGTCCTCGCCGCGCAGGCCGCGCTCGCCGCCGCGTCCGCGGCAAAGCCACCCTCCCCGTCCGTGCCGGCCGCACCGCCGAAATAGGCGCTGCTAGCTCGGTCGGAAGCGCTCGATGTCCGACGCCAGCGCCGTCGCGCGAGAGTCTCGCCAGACGGCGCTGACGCGCAGCTGGCCGCTGCCGCCGTCGGCGTTGTCGGCTCCGCCGCGCGACTCGAAGGCTCCCTCGCCGGTCAGCCAGGCGGTGGCGTTCTCCAGCGTGGTCTTCGACGCCGCCTCCGGCTCGAGCCGGCCGGCGGCCACCTCGGCGCCGGCGCTCTGCAGGGCGCTGCGCACGAATGCGCGCCGGTCGCCGCCTGGCCACGTCGTCAGCGCCAGCGCGGCGATGCGGTAGGCGTCGGCGTAGGGCACGACCATCTGGGCCAGGAATGATTCGGCGCGGCTCGGGACTGCGGCACCCGCGTCGCGATCGATCTCGAGCTTGACCATTGCCTGCCGCGTCTCCGCGAAGATGGTCTCGAAGCGCGCGCCGACCCGGTACATGAACTCGAGCTTGAACAGGCGCGACAGCCAGCGCGTGTCGGACTCGAGGCTGCGCGCCGCATCGGGATTCACCGCAGGCCGCGCGCCGCGCGCCGCCGCGATGATCGCGAACGCGACGAAGTGGTGGATGACGTTGTTGCGAAAGAAGTCGAGCTCGGCGCGCCGGGCGCGCGGCACGCCGTAGGTCGCGGTGTCGCCGGCGCCGCGCGCATCGACCACGCCGTCGCGCCGGAGCAGCGCCAGCGCCTCGCCGACGGGGCCGCTCGCCGCCGGGTCGAGCTCGGCCTCGGCCAGCGCCGCGGGCAGGCGGCCGCCGCCCTCGACCGCGATGCGGCGCAAGAGGCCGAGCCGCCACGTGAGCTCGGCGCCCGTGATGGCGCTCGCCTCGGTGCCCGAGAGCAGCGCCGCCGCGCACAGGCCGACCGGCGTGATGGTGCTGGCGCGGTTGATGCCGTAGGCGATGCGGTTCGCCAGGCTCTGCACGAAGGCGCGCCGGCCGGCGTCGCCCTGGCGCTCGCCGACGACCAGCGGCCGCTCGCGGCCGCCGGTCAGCTCGGCCAGCGAGATCGGCCGGTCGAACTGCACGTAGATGCGCCCGTGGCGCGTGCGCAGGATCTTGCGCGCCTCCAGCAGCGACCAGACGTTCTCTTTCTTCTTCTCGCCGCCGCCGAGCTCGCGCGCGTAGCTGCCGCCCTCGGGCAGCTTCTCGTAGTCGATGGCGACCGGCACGAAGAAGAGATCCTCGCCCGCGCCCTCGCGCCAGGCGTCGACCTCCATCGCCAGGAGACCGGTCTTGGGGAACGCCAGCTTGCCGGTGCGCGAGCGGCCGCCCTCGATGAAGAACTCCTGCGGGAAACCGTCGCGCATCAGCCGCTTGACGTAGGCGCGCACGACCGCGCTGTAGAGGTGGTCGCCCTTGAACGACCGGCGAATGAAGAAGCCGCCGCACCAGCGCGCGATCGCGCCGAACGGCCAGAACGCCAGGTTGATGCCCGCGGCCACGTGCGGCGGCAGGAGCCCCTTCTCGTAGAACAGCAGCGTGAGGATCACGTAGTCCATGTGGGACTTGTGGCTGGGGCAGAGCACCAGGCCACCGCGGTTGGCCGCCTGGCGCACCTCGGCGATGCCCTCCTCGTCGAGGTGAATGCCCTGATAGAGCCGTGTGCACAGCCACACGACGAACGGGCGAATGAACTCGAAGAACAGCGGCGACATGCGCGCCGCGATCTCCTTCACGTTGCGCTCGGCCTGGCGCGCGACCTCGGCGGCGGGGCGCGCGCTGCGCTCGGCCTCGACGGTGATCGTCTCCTGCAGCGCGCGGTCGCGCATCACCTCTTCGCGCACGCGTCCGGGCGACTTGAACGGCGGCCCCACGATCGCGCGCGTCTCGCGCGACAGGTGGTAGTAAAGCGCGCCGCGAACCTTGCGCCCGGCGCGCTGGAGATCGGCGCCGGTATCGACGGTTCCGCTGCCCGCGCCGCCGCGCTTGGATTCGGCGCTGAGGAAATCGCCGAGCGCGATCGGCGCGCCCATGCGCACGAACGCGCGCTGGTAGTGGCGCAGGAACGCGATGCTGGTCGCCAGCGTGCCCGGCGCCTCCGGCGAGCCGAGCACCAGATCCAGCAGCGACGCCTTGAGGCGCTGCGGTCTCCGCGACCAGACGTAGAGGATCGGCACCAGGTAGAGCGGCCGTCCGCCCAACTGCTGCAGCTCGCACAGCACGCGAAACGGGTCGTCGCCGCCGTTCGCGCCCGGGATCCCCTTGGCGTGAAAGACGCTCGGGCGGCGCAGGAAGATCAGCGTCGGCACGTGCGCGCTCACCGCCGCGCGCAGCGCGCCCAGCGTGCCGCGACGGCCGATCAGCGTGCGGAACATGGGGCCGAGCCCGAGCGCGGCGCCCAGCGTGGCCAGGCCGAGGCGCCGCACCAGCCAGCGGATGAACGACAGGTTCAGCCAGCCCGCCGAGCGCATGACGAAGACCAGCGTCCCCTCGTGCGCCAGCGCGCGCAGCTCGTCCTCCAATCCAGCGGGCAGCTCGGCGCGCGCGAAGAACCTATCGAACCGCATCATCGAGCCAGCTCGTCATCTGCGCGCGCAGAACCGGCAGGCTCACCGCCCCGCTGCCCAGAACCACGTCGTGGAACGCGCGGCGATCGAAGCGCGCGCCCAGCCGCCGCTCGGCCTCCGCGCGCAGGGCCAGGATCTCGCGCTGGCCGATCTTGTAGGCCAGCGCCTGCGCCGGCCAGCCGATGTAGCGATCGACCTCGGTGACCACGTTGTTGTGCGCCATGATGCGTGTTGGCGTCCAGGTAGTCGATCGCCTTCTCGCGGCTCCAGCCGTACGCGTGCATGCCGGTGTCGACGACCAGCCGCGCCGGCGCGCCAGAGCGCGAAGCTGAGCATGCCCAGGCGGTCGAGCGGGCCCGAGTAGAGCCCGAGCTCGTCGGCGACGCCGCTCGGCGTAGAACCCCCACCCTTCGACGAACGCGGTGACGCCGACGTGCTTGCGGAACTCGGGCAAACCGGTCAGCTCCTGCGCGATCGCGATCTGCACGTGGTGGCCGGGGATCGACTCGTGGAAGGCCAGCGTCTCGGCCTCGTAGCGCGGCCGCGTCGCCGGCTCGGAGGTGTTGACGTAGTAGGCGCCGGGGCGCGTGCCGTCGATCGCCGGCGGCCGGTAGTAGGCGATCGGGCTGTCGGCCTCTTCGTAGGCCGCGATGCGCTTCACGATGCAGGGGGTGCGCGGCAGCTTGCCGAGGAAGCGCGGCATCGCGGCCGTCGAGCGCGCGAGCGCCGCCACCGCCTTGGCCTCGACCTCGTCGCGCGTCTTGAAGAACAGGGCCGGGTCGCTCTGCAGGCGGCGCCGGATCTCGGCGAAGTCCCGCGTGTGAAAGAGCGGCTCGCCCACGCGAATCATCTCGCCGCGCAGGCGCTCGATCTCGGCGAGGCCGAGCTTGTGGATCTCGTCGGCGGTCAACGGCAGCGACGTGTGCACCTGGATCAGGCGCGGGTAGCACGCGGCGCCGCCGGGTACGTTCAGCAGGCCGACGTGCTGGTCGTCGCGCGCGCGCGGCTGGATCTCGGTGGCCAGCACCTGCCGATAGCGCTGAAACGCCGGGCGGATCGACTGCGCGATCGCGGCGTCGAGCGCGGCGGCGAACTGGCGACGCTCCTCGTCGGTCCAGCCGGGGCCGGTGTGCGGCGCCGACGCCGGCGCGCGCAGGGGCCAGTCGGCGTCGGGCTTGGCCAGCAGCTGGTCGACCTGCGCGATCACGTGGGTGACCGCGTCGCGCGTCGCGACCTTGCCGGCGCTGAAGGCCGCGGCGCAGGTTGGCGATCTCCTCGTCGATGGTTGGCCCCATGAGGCGCCAGCGCGCCGCCATCGCGTGCGCGTCGGCGGGGGTGGTCACGACCTGCAGCTCCGCGAGCTGCAGAAATGCGACCTGCGGCCCGTCGCGCGGGTCGACCGACCATTCGTCCAGGTGGCAATCGCCACGCGCCAGGTCCGCCTCGATCTCGCCGAGCAGGAGCCCGAGCGTGATCTGGTCCGCGCGCGACAGCCGGTGCGTGTCGACGGCGGCGACGCGCGCGTGCAGCTCGCGCAGCTGCGCCATCTCGCGCGTGTAGGCGGCCGGCGTCAGGTCGGGCATGCGGTCGTCGAAGCGGCGATCGCCGATCTCCGTCGCCTCGATCGGGTCGGCCTTCATGCGGCGTTCCCAGTATTCCGCGGCCAGCGCCGCCACCGCCGGTTCGCCAGCGCCCGTCCGCGCAGGCGCCGGTACCGTCGCCTCGGCGTCGGCGTCGGCGCTGCGTTAGGCCCCGTCGCGGGCGCCCCGCCCGCCCCGGTGGTCCGGCATGCCGCCAGCATGCCCACTGCCGCCAGGGCGGCCGCCAGCGGCGTCAGCCCGCGCGCGGGCGTGGTCGGGCGCGGCGCGCCTCTGCGACCACGCGCACGATCAGCAGCACGGCGAGCACGAACGCGAACAACAGCGGCTGCCGCAGATCCGATTTCACGCGCCAGGCGAAGTGAACCACGCCGCACGCGGCGGAGAGATAGACCAGTCGATGCAAACGCTTCCATCGGGGGAACCCCAGCCTCTTTACCATCCCATTGGTCGAGGTCACCGCCAGCGGGATCAACATGACGAAGGCGGCGAATCCGACGGTGATGAACTTGCGCTTGAGGATGTCCTTCCAGATCTCTCCGAAATCGAAGAATTGATCCACCGCAAAGTAGAGGAGAAAGTGCAGGCAGGCGTAGGCGAACGCCTCGAGGCCCAGCATGCGGCGCAGGCGCAGCGGGAACGCCCATCCGGTGACCACCTTGATGGGCGTGCAGGCGAGCGTCGCCATCAGCAGCGTCAGCGTCCAGAACCCGAGGCGGTTGAGCGCCTCGGCGATCGGGTTCGGGCCGAGCGCACCGGCGTAGAACCGCCAGCCGACCAGGGTCGCCGGAATCATCGCGGCGAGGCCGATCGCGAGCTTGAGGAGGCGGAGCCGAAGTGGGACGCGTGACATGTGACAACCGAGCGCGCAGCGGGGCGCTAGAAGTTCTTCACGAGGTCGAGCCCGGCGTAGAGGCCGGCGACCTCGCTGGCGTAGCCGTTGAAGGGCAGCGTATCGCGACGGCGAAACTCGCCGATGCGTCGCTCCTTCTTCTGACTCCAGCGCGGGTGGTCGACCGCCGGGTTCACGTTCGAGTAGAAGCCATACTCGCTGGGCGCGTACCGGTTCCAGGACGTGGGCGGCTGGTTCTCGACGAAGCGCACCTTCACGATCGACTTGATGCTCTTGAACCCGTACTTCCAGGGCACGACCAGGCGCACCGGCGCGCCGTCCGGCTTCGGCATCGCCTTGCCGTAGAGACCGACGGCGAGGAGCGTGAGCGGGTGCATCGCCTCGTCCATGCGCAGCCCCTCGACGTACGGCCAGTCGAGCACCGACGTCTTCTGCCCGGGCATCTGCTCGGGCGCGAGCAGCGTAGTGAAGGCGACGTACTTCGCGCGGCTGGTCGGCTGCAGGCGCTGGATCAGCGGGCCGAGCGGGAAGCCGACCCAGGGGATCACCATGGACCAGCCCTCGACGCAGCGCAGGCGGTAGATGCGCTCCTCGAGCGGGAAGAGCGCGAGCAAGGTGTCGATGTCGATCACCTGCGGCCTGGCGAGCTCGCCCTCGAACGCCACGGTCCACGGCCGGGTGCGCAGCGTGCCCGCGTGCTTGCCCGGGTCGGACTTGTCGGTGCCGAACTCGTAGAAGTTGTTGTAGCTGGTGATGTCGCCGTAAGCCGTCTGCGCCTCGGTCGTGCCGTAGGGGCCTTTCTTGACGCCCGGCAGGGGTGGCTCGCCCGACGGTGCGCCCGCCGCCGGGGGCGCGGAGCTCGCCTTCGACTTGCAACCGCCGAGCGCGACCAGCAGCCCCGCCGCCGCGGCCGCGCCGCCCGAGAGGAACTCGCGCCGGCGCAGGTAGAGCGCCTGCGCGGTGATGTCGGACGACCGGACGTCGGACGGCCCCTTGATGATCATTTGCTGCTTTCTACGCCGCTCCGACACTGAGGTTACGCCGGCCCGGAGCCCGACGCGAACCGGCGCGACCCCGGGGCGACCGACGACGCGCGGCGTGTAGACTGAGCGAGCACCATGGCTGACCTGCCTGACCTCCCTGGGTCGCTGCCGGAGATCGTCGAGCTCAAGCGCACGCTCGACGGTCGGGAAAAGCGCTTTTCCTGCCGCCTCATCGAGGGCGATCAGCGCCAGGCGGTCGTGCTGTTCGTCGCGCCGGCGGGCATGCACGTCCACGGTGTCGACCTGCCGGCGGGGACGGTCACCTTCGGCCACTTCTGGACCGATCGACTCTACAACGTCTACCACTGGCTGGATGGGCGCGGCGACACGATCGGGTTCTACTTCAACCTCGCGGACCAGACCGTGATCGACGCCGGCCGGCTCGCGTGGCGCGACCTGACGCTCGACGTGCTGGCGACGCCGGCGGGCCGGCTCGAGGTGCTCGACGAGGACGAGCTGCCGCCGGACCTCGACGAGCCCACGCGCGCGCGCATCGACGCGGCGAAGCAGTCGATCCTCGCCGACCCGCGGCGGTTGATGGCGGAGGTCGAGGCGCGATCGCGCGCGCTCTACCCGCGCGTGTTCCCGCGCGGGCGCGAGCTCGGCGACAGCGGCGGCGGTCATCGATGAAGACCGTCATCCAGCGCGTCGAGCGCGCCGAGGTGCGCATCGCCGGCGCGATCGTCGCCCGCATCGGCCGCGGCGTGGTCCTGCTGTGCGGTGTCGAGCGCGGCGACAGCGAGGCCGACGCCGACACGACCGCGCGCAAGATCGCGGCGCTGCGTATCTTCCCGGGCCGCACGCCGATGGACCAGACGCTGGCCGAGGTCGGCGGCTCCTGCCTGGTCGTCAGCCAGTTCACGCTGGCGGCGACGCTGGCCAAGGGCAACCGCCCCAGCTTCGAGCCGGCCGAGGCGCCGGCGCGCGCCGAGGAGCTCTACCTGCGCGTCGCCGCGCAGCTACGCGCTGCCGGCTTGCCGGTCGAGACCGGCCAGTTCGGCGCCGACATGCAGGTCGACCTGGTCAACGACGGCCCGGTCACCTTCCTGGTGTTCACGACAGGCGGCGCACTGGTCAAGTGAGCGCGCAGTCGTCGACGGTCACCGGCGTCGAGGGAACCTGCGCCCAGTCGAACGACGCGACCAGCTCGGCCGGCCAGACCCGCGAGCCCGGTGGCGCCAGCCCCGCCGACGCCGCGAGCGCGCCGACGACCGCCGCCGCCGCCACGCCGCGCTCGCGCAGCGACGCGATCGAAGTCGGGCGCGTGCGCTTCGCCAGCCGTTCGCCGCCGGGAGCCAGCACCAGCGGCACGTGCACGAACGCCGGCGGCGCCGCGCCGAGCGCGCCGTGGAGCGCGAGCTGGCGCGGCGTCGACCGTAGCAGGTCGTCGCCGCGCACGACCCGGGTGATCCGCATCGCGATGTCGTCGACGACCACGGCGAGCTGATAGGCGGCGACGCCGTCGGCGCGGCGGAGCACGAAGTCGTCGACCGCGGGATCCAGCGAGGAGACGCTCGCGAAGCGCACGCTCGGCGTGCGGCCGTGCGCCGCCGCGCGCGCCTCGACCTCGCGGGCTGAAAGCTGCCGGCAGGTGCCGGGATAGCGCGGCTCGTCCTCGTCGGCGGCGTGCGGCGCGGTCGCCGCGCGCGCGACGTCGGCGCGCGAGCAGGCGCACGGAAACGCGCTCCCCGCGGCGAGCAGACGGTCGATCGCGCCGTCGTAGAGGCGCGTGCGCTCGCTCTGGCGGTAGGGACCGAACGGGCCGCCGCCCGGCGACGGGACGTCGGGCCCCTCGTCCCAGTCGAGCCCGAGCCAGCGCAGGTCGGCCAGCAGGCGCGCCTCGGCGCCGGCGACGAGGCGCGCGCGATCGAGATCTTCGATGCGCATCACGAAGGTGCCGCGCGCGGCGCGCGCGTCGAGCCAGGCCAGCAGCGCCGTGCGTGCGTTGCCGAGGTGCATGGCGCCCGTCGGGCTCGGCGCGTAGCGGCCGCGCATCGGCGTCAGTATCGAATCAGCGCGTCGACCGGCAGGCCGGGGAGCCGCTCGCGCCCGCGCAGCAGCTCGAGCTCGACGACGACCGCGACGCCGACCACCTCGCCGCCCTGCGCGCGCACCAGATCGACGGTCGCCGACGCCGTGCCACCGGTCGCCAGCAGATCGTCGACGATCACCACGCGCGTCCCCTGCACCACCGCGTCGGCGTGCATCTCCAGCGAGTCGGTGCCGTACTCGAGATCGTACGTCCGCTTGGTGGTGCGCCACGGCAGCTTGCCGGGCTTGCGCACGGGGGCAAAGCCGATCCCCAGCGCCACCGCCACGGGCGCGCCGAAGATGAACCCGCGCGACTCGATCGCGACGATCGTGTCGGCGCGGTGGGGCGCGATCTTCTCGACCAGCATCTCGACGGTCGTGCGCATCGCCGCCCCATCGCCCATGAGCGGCGTCAGGTCGCGAAAGAGGATCCCAGGCTTGGGGAAATCAGGGATGTCGCGGATGCGGGCGCGCAGCAGCGACGCGCGCGGGTCGGCGTTTCGATCAGTCACGGCGAGCCTCCAGACGCAGAAGAAAACGAAGATAGATATGACACGGGATCCACCGGAATCTGCCCCGATCGCACCTCGAAATGAAGATGCGGGCCGCTGGCGTGACCGCTCTGGCCGACCAGCGCGATGCGCTGCCCCACCGTCACCTTGTCGCCCTGCGCGACCAGCAGCTCGGAGTTGTGCGCGTACACGGTCAGCAGATCTCCCTCGTGTTGAATGACGATGAGGTTGCCGTAGCCGCGGATGCCGTTCCCCGCGTAGACCACCTGGCCGTCGCCCGCGGCGTGGACCGGCGTACCGATCGGCGCCGGCAGATCGATCCCCTCGTGCTGCCGCCCGGCGCGCGTGCCGAACGGCGAGCCGACGGCGGCCCTGTCGATGGGCCAGCGGAGGCGGCCCGCGCCCGGCGCGACCGCGACGCTCGCGAGCGCGGGCGGAGGCAGCGCCGCGGGCCACGGCGGAGGCGCGAGGCTCGCGCTTGCCGGTGGCGGAGACGTCACAGGCGGCGGGACGCTTCCGGGCGCCGGGGGCGCGGGACCGCGCCCGGCGAGCACGTAGATGATCTTCCCCGGCCGCACATCGCTGGCGCGCGCGAGGCCGTTGATCTCGAGAATATCCTCGGGCGGGACGCCGGCGCGCGCCGCGATCTGCTCCAGCGTCTCGCCCGGCGAGACCACGTACCAGGCGCCCGGCGGATTCTCCGGATGCATCGGCAAGCGGCGATCCGGATGGCAGGCGCCGAGGCCGAGAAGAGTGAGCAAGAGTGACTGCGCGATCCGGCTGAGTCTCAAACGGCGGCAGTATAGACCGGCAACCCCATCTCTCCCTCCCCGCAGTTCGTGGGGATTCGTCAGGTGTCGGGGTGAGGCCGCCCTTGCGAGCGGCGAGGCGGGGCTACGCTTCCGGCGGTGTCCCGCCGACGCCGAACTTGCCCTGCAGATCCACGTAGCGGCAGCGCGTGTCGTAAAGGGTCTCGTAGGCGTCGCCATGGCGGCGGATGAGCGCCAGCTCTTGCTCGTGCGGCGGACCGATGGGGATCACCATGCGGCCACCGTCGGCGAGCTGGTCGACCAGCAGCGGCGGCACACGCGGCGCGCCCGCCGAGACGACGATGACGTCGAACGGCGCGTGCTCCGACCACCCCGCCGCGCCGTCGAACGAATCGACCGCGACGTTGGTGAAGCCGAGCTCGGCCAGCGTGCGTCGCGCGCGCTCCGCGAGCTCGGGGATGATCTCCACCGCGAACACCCGGCTGCACAGCTCGGCCAGCACCGCCGCCTGGTAGCCGCACCCCGCGCCGACCTCGAGCGCCCGGTCGCGCGGCCGGGGCTCCACGAGCTCGGTCGCGCGCGCCACCATGAACGGCTGCGAGATCGTCTGCTCGAATCCGATCGGCAGCGGCCGATCGTCGTAGGCGACGTCGTGCAGCGACGGATCGACGAACGCCTGCCGCGGCACCGCGGCCATCGCGCCGAGCACGCGCGGATTGACGATCCCGCGCGCGGCGATCTGCTCCAGCACCATCGCCCGGCGCGCGCGCTCGAACGACGCCGCCGCCGTCTTTTCGCCTTGCGAGCCGCCGCTTGCCATCGCGGCTAAGTGTTAGCGCGGCTGACCGCGTCGTGCACGAAATTACCCAGCCGCCAGGCCACCAGCTCGCCCATGAGCCGGGTGTGGGTGAGGTCGAGCCCCAGCGGGGTCACCGATGCCAGCCCCTCGCGGACCGCGCTGCAGTCCGAACCCGGCAGGTCGGTGGCGTTCTCTTCGGGCCCGCCAATCCAGTAGTACGAGCGGCCGCGCAGGTCCTGGCGCACCTCGACCTGGTCGCGATAGACCCGCTGGCCCAGAAAGGTGACCTGGTAGCCGCGCAGAGCACCTCCCGGGACATTCACGCTCAGCAGCGCTGCCTCCGGGATCGCACCCGGGCCGCGCGTGATTGCCTCGGCGGCGATCGCCTGCAGGAAACCGGCGGCCTGCGAGAAATCCTGCGCCCGGCGCCGCTCGAGCGAGATCGCAATCGCCGGCACCCTGCGCAGCGCCGCCTCGACGGCGCCGGCCACCGTGCCCGAGTAGAAGACGTCGGAGCCGAGGTTGTAGCCGTCGTTGATGCCCGAGACGCACAGCGCGGGCCGCCGCGGCACCAGGTGCAGCAGCGCCAGGTAGACGCAGTCGACCGGCGTGCCGTCGATCGAGAACACGCCGGGCTCGATCTCGTCGACGCGCAGCGGACGATCCAGGCTGATCGAATGCGACGTGGCGCTGCGCTCGCGGTCGGGCGCGGCGATCACGACATCGCCGATCTCGCGCAGCACCTCGGCGGCGGCGCGGATCCCGGGCGCCATCACGCCGTCGTCGTTGGTGACCAGAATCAGAGGACGCTCGGACATCGTGGCGCGGTTCTACTTTGCGGGGAGCGTCGCACGCAAGCCCGAGGACTTGCGCGCGCCGGCGCAAAGGTCGATGGTTGGGCTCCATTTCGACCGAGGAGACGAGCATGTCGATCAGCCGACGAGAGACGTTCCACATCCTGGGCGCGGGCGCGCCCGCCCTCTGGCTCGCGAGCAAGGCCGCACCGGCGGCCGCGGCCCCCGCAGCACCGGCCGCGGGGAGCGGCGCCGGCGCATTCGCTGGCAAGCACGCCGTGGTACCGCTGCCGTTCGATCCCAAGAAGCTGACCGGGATCTCCGAGCGCATGATCACCTCGCACCACGACAACAACTACGCGGGCGCCGTGAAGAACCTCAACAAGCTCGAGGAGCAGCTGGGAGCCGCCGGCAAGGACACGCCGGGCTTCCTGGTGAGCGGCCTCAAGGAGCGCGAGCTGCTGTTCACGAACTCGCTCATCTACCACGAGCACTACTTCGGCAACCTCGGCGGCAACGGCAAGTGCAACGGGCCGATCGAGAAGCGGCTCGCGGCGACGTACGGCTCGCTCGCGCGCTGGGAGGAACACTTCCGCGCCGTCGGCAACAGCCTGGGCGGCGGCAGCGGCTGGACGATCCTCGACCTCAACTTCCAGACCGGCGACCTGCGCACCTACTGGGCCGGCAACCATACCCAGTCGGTGGCGTTCGGCGCGCCGCTACTGGCGATGGACATGTACGAGCACGCGTACGCGATCGACTACGGCGCCGCGGCCGGCAAGTACATCGACGCCTTCTTCCAGAACATCAACTGGGACGAGGTCAACCGCCGCCTCGAGCGCGCCGACAAGGCCACGGCGTCGCTGCGGCTGCAGCGGCCTAGAGTCGGCTCATTTGGTCGGGGCGACTGGATTTGAACCAGCGACCCCCTGTCCCCCAGACAGGTGCGCTAACCAGGCTGCGCCACGCCCCGACGATTTTGTGAATGCCTTACCTACCCCGAACCACGCCGCTTGAGGTAGTTTTTTTCGACTCTGCAGGACGTCTACGGAACGTCCACGAGGCGGATCAGGTCGACCAGGCCTTGCTTGATCTTGCGCGCCAGCTCACGGTCGATCTGGGGCTCGGGTAGCGGCGGCGGCGCCGCTTTCTCTTCTTCGCCGAGCTCGCGCAGGCGCGAGCGCGCGCCCTCGATCGTGAAGCGCTCCTCGTACAAGAGATGCCGGATGCGCAGCAGCAGCTCCACGTCCTTGCGCTGGTAGAGACGCTGCTGGGACCGCGTCTTCTTCGGGCGGATCGAGCTGAACTCGGTCTCCCAGTAGCGCAGCACGTAGGGTTTCACCGCGCACAGCCGCGCGGCTTCGCCGATCTTGAAAAACGGCTTGTCGGGGATCCCGGAGGCTTCGGTCGGCTTGGGAGCTCGGCGCGCCAAAAGTCCCTCGTCCCGGATCACCCGTTGAGCGCGTTCTTCAGCACCTGGCTCGGCTTGAACGTCAGCACGCGACGCGCGCTGATCGTGATCTCCTGTCCGGTCTGCGGATTTCGCCCCGCGCGCGCGTTCTTGTCGCGCACCACGAAGTTGCCGAAGCCGGAAATCTTGATCTTCTCGCCGCGCTCGAGCGTTTCCTTGATCGTGTCGAACACCGTCTCCACGATCTCCGCCGCCTCTTTCTTCGAAAACCCGCCGACCTTCTCGTAGACGTTCTCAACAATGTCGGCCTTCGTCATGGCCCACGAGCTATAACCCGAATAACCCTTTATGGTCAAAGAGTTAGTATCGAGACTGACTTCGCTCGGCAATTAGCGAATGGAAATCGCGTGCGCCGCGCCCAGCGCCGACACCACGCGCGCGTGCGCCGCGTCGACCTCGGCGTCCGTGAGCGTTCGATCGACGGCGCGATAGGTCATGGTCCAGAGCATCCCCTTCTTGCCGGCCGCGACATAGCGGGGATCGCGGAAATCCTCGAGAACCGTGAGCTCGCGCAGCAGCGGCTCGGCCGCCGCCACCATCGCCGCGCGCTGCTCGTCCGCGGTGATCGCCTCGGCGATCCAGAAGGAGACGTCGCGCGTCGCGGCGGGAAACCGCGGCGGCGACACGCTGGCCAGCGTGCGCCGCTCACCGGCCACCGCGTCGAGCTCGACCTCGAAGTAGAGAGCGCCGTCGCCGAGGCCGAACCGCTTGCGCTGCGCGCGGGTGCACCTCGCCGACCATCCCGACCTCGCGTCCCGTGCCCTGCGGGCCCGAGAAGATGCGCGCCGAGATCCCCGGATGCAGGATCGAGCTCTCGCCGCCGCTCCCCCCGGCGACGACCGCGCGATAGCTCGGCTCGTCGATCCCCAGCGCGCGCAGCAGCTCGTCGGCGATGCGCTTGGCGTCGTAGAAGTCGAACGCCGCGCCCGGCTTGAGCCACTCGGGCCGCCAGCCGATCAGGATGCCGGCGGCGATGGTCGGCTCCGCAGGATGCTCCTTGGCGTCCAGGCCGCGCAGCACGATCGGGCCGACCTCGAACAGCGCCACGTCGAGCACGCCGCGTATCAGGTTGCGCCGCGCCGCCTCGGCCAGTCCGGGGAACAGCGACGTGCGCATGACCTCGTAGTCCGACGAGATGGGATTTTTCACTGCGATCCCATCGGCGAGCGGCGAGCCGTTGCGCCGCGCCTTGCCCAGCGCCTCGAGCCAGGGCCGGGGCACGAACCCCCAGGTCACCGCCTCGTACATACCCTGCGCGGCCAGCACGTCGCGCGCGCGATCGGAGAGCGCCTCGGGGCTGGCCGACGGCGCGCGCGTGCCCGGGGGCAGGCGCGCGGGCACGCGGTCGTAGCCGGTCAGGCGCATGACCTCCTCGATGAGATCGGGCTCGATCGAGACGTCGGGGCGGAACGTCGGCACGATCGCGGTCAGAGCCATCGCCCGCGATGTCGGCGCTGATGTCGATGGCCGTCAGCTTCTCGGCCGCCTGCGCGAGCGAGATCTCGAACCCGGCCGTGCGCGTGAGGCCGGCCAGCGACAGCGTCACCCGGCGCGGATGCTGCTGCATCGGATAGCGATCGACCGGCTCGCCGTTGACCACGCCGCCGCCGAGCCGCGCGATCATCGCCGCCGCGCGCAGCGCCGCGTGCGGGATGCCGTTGGCGTCGACGCCGCGCTCGAAGCGGTGCGACGCCTCCGAGTGCAGGCCGAGTCGCTTGGCGGTGCGGCGCACGCTGCGCGGGTCGAACGTCGCCGCCTCGAGCAGCACCGCGGTCGTCGCGTCCGACGACCTCGCTGGTCGCGCCGCCCATCACGCCGGCCAGCGCGACCGCGCCGCGCCCGTCGGCGATCACCACGTCGCCCTCCTGCAGCGGCCGCTCGACGCCGTCGAGCGTGGTCATGCGCTCGGCGCGGTTCGCGCGCCGCACGATGATCGCGCCGGCGAGCTTGTCGAGGTCGAACGCGTGCAGCGGGTGGCCGGTCTCCAGCATCACGTAGTTGGTGACGTCGACCAGGTTGGAGATCGCGCGCACGCCGCACGCGGCCAGGCGAATGCGCAAGCTCGATCGGGCTCGGCGCGGCGCGCAGGCCAGTGATGATGCGCGCCGTGTAGCGCGGGCAGGCCGCGGGGTCGCGGATCTCGACGTCGATGCCGCGCCCCGCCGGCAGCGGCGCCAGCGGCATGTCGTCGGGCCGCGGCAGCTTCCAGCGCGTCTTGAACAGCGCCGCCGCCTCGCGCGCGATGCCGGCGTGCGAGAGCGCGTCGGGCCGGTTGGGCGTGACGTTGACCTCGAGCACCTCGTCGAGCAGACCGACCGCGCCCGCGAAATCGGCGCCGAGGGCCATCGCCCCGCGCGGCAGCACGATGATGCCGTCGCTCGACTCGCTGATGCCGAGCTCGGCCTCGCTGCACAGCATGCCCGGCGACATCACGCCGCGGATCTCGCGCCGATCGAGCGTACGGCCGCCCGGCAGCGTCGCGCCGGGCGGCGCCCAGGCGACGAGGCCGCCGGCGGCCGGCACGTTGGGCGCGCCGCACACGACCTCTTCCTCGATGCCGCCGTCGCCGCCGCGCACGCGCACGCGCACGATCGACAGCTTCTCGGCGCCGGGGTGCGGGCGCACGCCGCGCACCTCGGCGACCTGCACGCCGCGCACGTCGCGGCCGCGGCGCTCGATCGCCTCGACCTCGAGCCCGGCCAGCGTCAGGCGCTCGCCGACCGACGCCGCGGTCACGCCGGGCGGCAGCTCGCACAGCTCGCGCAGCCAGTTGAAGGAAATCTTCATGACGGGCGCTCATCTCACCGGAACTGCGCCAGGAAACGCTCGTCGTTCTCGTAGAACGCGCGCAGATCGTCGACGCCGTACTTGAGCATCGCCATGCGCGAGACGCCCATGCCGAAGGCGAAGCCCGACACCGTCGCCGGATCGTAGCCGACGGCGCGGAAGACGTTGGGGTGCACCATGCCCGAGCCGCCAATCTCGATCCAGCCGCTGCCCTTGCACAGGCGGCAGGCGCGCGCGGCGCCGTTCGGCCCGTCGGTGCGCTGGCCGGTCCCCTCGCACAGGTAGCAGGCGGCGTCGACCTCGGCCGACGGCTCGGTGAAGGGGAAGTAGCTCGGGCGCAGGCGCACGCCCAGCTCGCGCGTCGAGCCGCGCCCGAAGAAGCGCTGCACGAAGTGCAGCAGCGTGCCCTTGAGGTCGGCGAACGAGACGTCGCGATCGACCAGCAACCCCTCGACCTGCGGGAACATCGGCGTGTGGGTCGCGTCGTCGTCGCGGCGGAAGACGTTGCCGGGCGCGATGATGCGCACCGGCGGCGGCCCCGCCATCATGGTGCGGATCTGCACCGGCGAGGTGTGCGAGCGCAGGATGCGCCCGCCCTCGACGAAGAACGTGTCCTGCATGTCGCGCGCGGGGTGATCGGGCGGCGTGTTGAGCGCGTCGAAGTTGTGCCACTCGGTCTCGATCCAGGGGCCGGTGCGCACCTCGAAGCCGATGCCGTGGAAGATCTGCTCGATCTCCCGGCGCACCAGCGTCAGCGGATGCAGCGTGCCGAGGCGCGGCCCGCGCGGCGGCAGCGTGACGTCGATCGAACGCCGCGAGATCCTCGGCCAGCGCAGCGTCGTCGAGCCCGGCCAGGCGCGCCGCGACCGCCCCCTCGATGCTGCCCTTGGCGCGATTGGCGGCCTCGCCGACCGCGGGACGGTCCTCGGCCGGCAGGCGGCCGAGCGTCTTCATGAGCTCGGAGACCTTGCCCTTCTTGCCGACGTAGCGCGCCTGCGCGACGCGGATCTCCTGCTCGGCGGCGAGCCCGGCGATCTCGCCACCAAACTCGGCGGCCAGCCGATCGAGATCGGCGATGATGCGGGAGGCGTCCTCGCTGGGCATGACAGCCGGGGGCGGTGGCCACCGACGGCAGAACCGTCAGGTGGCGCGGGCGTCAGGCGGCGGCGCGCGCCGTCTCGATGACCTTCTTGAACGCCGCCGGATCGCTGATCGCCAGGTCCGAGAGGATCTTGCGATCGAGCGCGATGTTCGCCTTGTCGAGGGACGCGATCAGGCGCGAGTACGAGATCCCGTTGTCACGGGCCGCCGCGTTGATGCGCGTGATCCAGAGACCGCGGAAGTCCGGCTTCCTCTTGCGCCGATGGAAGAGCGCGTAGCGCCACTTGCGGTGGACCGCTTCGACGGCTGCTTTCCAGAGCTTGGACCGACCACCGCGGAACCCCTTCGCGTGCTTGCGAATCCGGTTGCGGCGTCGAGTTGACTTGTAACCACCTTTGGCGCGAGGCATGGACTCTTTCCTTCGTTTATCGCTGAATCAACGACTTAGGCATACGGGAGCATGGCTTTGATCTGATGCTCCTGCGTCTTGCTGATGTACCCACCGCGGCGCAGCTTGCGCTTCGCCGACGAGCTCTTGTGGGTGAGGCAGTGGCGAAGATAGGCCTTCTTCCGCTTGACCCGCCCATTGGCGGTCAGCTTGAAGCGCTTCTTCGCGCTGCTGTTGGACTTCATTTTGATCTTGGGCATGGGAGGCCGCGGAGTATAGCGATTCGCGTTTTCTAGGCAAGCATTTCGACGCGAACCGTGCTCGTCGGCCAGCGGCCCCAGAAGGCACGCCGCGCCGCGGCCCTCACTTGCCGAGCGGCTTGGCTGGTTCGGGCGCCGGCTTGGGAGATGGCGCCGGCGCGGGGGGCACCGGCTTGGCGGCCTGAACCGGAGCCGGCGCCGGTGCGGTGGCAACCGGCCGGGGCGCAGCGGGCGGCGCCTCACCTTCCTCCGGCGATGCCCCACCTGCGTCCGGCGGTGCCGCGCCTGCGGCCGGCGGTGCCGCGCCTGCGGCCGGCGGTGCCACGCCTGCGGCCGGCGGTGCCGCGCCTGCGGCCGGCGGTGCCACGCCTGCGGCCGGCGGTGCCGCGCCTGCGGCCGGCGGTGCCGTGCCCGTGACCGGCGGACCGAGGCGCGCGCCCGACGACGGCGCAGGCCCCGTGGACACGGGTGCCGGAACGCCGGCGCGGATCACGCCGCCACGCGGGCCGATGGTCATGACCATCCGGCGCCCTTCCATCATTGCGCGCTGCTCGACCATGGCGATGTCGTTCACCGCCTTGATCACCTGGTCCAGCATCACCTGCCCCATCTCCGGGTGCACGATCTCGCGGCCGCGGAAGACCACGACCAGCTTGCACTTGTTGCCCTCGGACAGGAACCGGCGAATGTGCTTCACCTTGAAGTCGAAGTCATGCTCGTCGGTCTTGGGGCGAAGCTTGATCTCCTTGAGGACGATCGTGGACTGATGCTTGCGCGAGGCCTTTTCCTTCTTCGAGGTCTCGTACTTGAACTTCCCGAAGTCCATGATCTTGCAGACCGGGGGCGCCGCGCGCGGATTGACCTCGACCAGCTCGAGGCCCTGCTCTTCCGCCATGCGGAGGGCTTCGTGCGTGGGGACGATTCCAACCTGGCTGCCGTCGGCGCCGATGACCCGCACCTCGGGCACGCGGATGCGCCGCCCGACGCGGTAGGTGTCTGCTGAGCTCGAAGGGGCTTGAAAGGATGGCCTTGCGATGATCTTTCTCCTGGTTCCGGTTCCCGCCGCGGTTAGCGCCGCGCTCGCCCCGATGGGCGGTGGCGCGGCTTCCTGGGCCAGCCGCCGCGCGAACTCGTCGAGCGGGGTTGCCGGTTGTTGCTGGCCTTCCCGCGTACGCGGCGAAACCACGCGAGCGGCCATGTCCTTCTCCCCCACGACGACCATGTAGGGGATCTTTTCCATCTGAGCCTTGCGGATCTTGGCGCCGAGCTTCTCGGCCGACACGTCGGCCTCGACGCGCAGCCCCTCGGCGCGCAGGCGGGCGGAGACCTCGTTCGCGTAAGCTTCGGCCTTCTCGCTGACCGAGACCACGCGCGCCTGCACCGGCGCGAGCCAGAGCGGGAACGCGCCGGCGTAGCTGCTCGATGAGCACGGCGATGAAGCGCTCCATCGAGCCGAGCAGCGCGCGGTGGATCATGATGGGCCGCTGGCGCGTGCCGTCCTGCGCGACGTACTCGAGCGCGAACCGCTCGGGGATCTGGTAGTCGAGCTGGAACGTCGAGCACTGCCAGTGGCGCCCGAGCGCGTCGCGGATCTTGAGATCGATCTTGGGCCCGTAGAACGCGCCGCCGCCCGCGTCGACCTCGAACGGCCGCCCGCGTCGCCTCGAGCACGCCGCGCAGGGTCGCCTCGGCGCGATCCCAGGCCGCCGGCTCGCCCATGAAGCTCTCGGGCCGCGTCGCGAGGAAGAGATCGAAGGTCTCGAAGCCGAAGAGCTTCAGCATCTCCAGCGAGAACTTGCAGGCAGTTGGTCATCTCGTCGCCGATCTGGTCCTCGCGCACGAAGAGGTGACCGTCGTCCATGGTCAGGCCGCGCACGCGCAGCAGGCCGTGGAGCACGCCCGAGCGCTCGTAGCGGTAGACCGTTCCCAGCTCCGAGTAGCGTATCGGCAGCTCGCGGTACGACCGCATCTGCGAGCGGTAGATCGCCGCATGGAACGGACAGTTCATCGGCTTGACCAGGTAGCGCTGGCCGTCGAGCTCCATGCCGCCGAACAGGTTCTCTTTGTAGTGCGCGAGGTGACCCGACGTCTCGAGCAGCTGCTCGCGCGCCACGTGCGGCGTGTAGACCAGGTCGTAGCCGCGCCGCACGTTCTCGCGGCGGATGATGTCCTCGATCTGGTAGCGGACGATGGGCGCCCTTGGGGTGCCAGAGCACGAAGCCCGGGCCGACCAGATCGTCCATCGAGAAGAGATCGAGCGTCTTGCCGAGCACGCGGTGATCGCGACGCTTGGCCTCCTCGATGCCGCGCCAGGTACGCCTTGAGCTCGTCGGTGCGTCGGGAACGCCGTGCCGTAGACGCGCTGCAGCTGGCGGTTGCGCTCGTCGCCGCGCCAGTAGGCGCCCGCGAACGACAGCACCTTGAACGCCTTGATGTCGCCGGTGCGCTCGACGTGCGGGCCGCGGCAGAGGTCGATGAAGTCGCCGTGCTGGAAGAACGAGATCGGCTCGCCCGTCGGGGATCGACTCGATGATCTCGACCTTGTAGATCTCGCCGCGCGCGCGGAACAGCTCCAGCGCCTCGGCGCGGCTCACCACCCGCTGCTCGAAGCGCAGGTTCTCGGCGATGATCTTGCGCATCTCCGCTTCGATGCGCTCCGCGTCCTCGGGCGCGAACGGCTCGGTGTCGAAGTCGTAGTAGAACCCGGTCTCGATCGACGGACCGATCGCGACCTTGGCGTTCGGACGCAGCCGTCTCACGGCGTCCGCCATGACGTGCGACGCCGAGTGCCTCATGCGCGACAACGGATCGTCGGGCACGTCGCCCTTGTCCCGCGGCCGAATCATCTTCGCCTCGCTCATATAGCTACGGACACCGCACGAACCCCACGCCCCACCCCGCTGCGCGACCGATCCTCGCAGACACAGACTGCCCGCGCGCGCGCCTCATCTCGGCAACATTTGCGGGCTCGGAACGTCGCTGCCGACCACCAGTCCAACCCGCGGAAAGAGCGAAGCGAGTCGCCCTTCCCCGTCGGAGGGTAGTGGTAGGCACGGGCGGGATTGAACCGCCGACCCCTACCGTGTCAAGGTAGTGCTCTTCCACTGAGCTACGTGCCTGAGCCGCGCAATTGAATGCGCGTACGTTACGGCTAGAGAGCGCAGTGTCAAGAGCAATGGCGCGCGCCGGTCGAATAGCGCGCGTAGCTCGCACTGGATAATAGACCCGGTCCATCGACGCCTTGGCCTCAAGCGAGACGCCGCTTTCTGTCGAGGTGCCTCAAAAGCTGTTACCGTGCTGTGTCGAGAAAGTGCGCCCGCATCGTCAGCGCTCCTGTCAGGTCCTCGCTTGGCTCGCGATGTTCATCGGGCTCACCCCGGCATTGCGCGCGCCCAGCAGGCGCCGACGCCCAGGGCGCCCGCGGCGCTCGACATCCAGCAGTTCCAGCCGACGCCGTTCTCGGACGGCTACCTGCGCGTGGACGGCACGGCGATCCTGCCGCGCTGGAAGCTGCACGCGGGGCTCGACCTCGACTACGCCTGGAAGCCGCTGGTGCTGGTCGACGTCGCCCCGTCCATCCAGCGCTCGCGCAAGACCACCTACGACTTCATCGGCCACGCCGTGGGCGCCCATCTGAAGCTGGCGATGGGCGTGGGCGGGCGCTTCGAGGTCGGCGCGCTGATCCCCGTCACCGTCTTCCAGACCGGCGACGCTGTGCCCGAGCGGCGACGCGCGCGGCATCGCCGGCCTCGGCAACGCCCGCGATCGGCGCCAAGGCGCGGCATCCTGGGCAGCGGCACGTCGTCGGGGCCGGGCCTGGGCGCGTCGCTGCTGGTCGCGCTGCCCTGGGGCTTCGGCGGCGCGTTCACCCACGACACCACCCCGGCGGTCGAGGGGCGACTGTTCGGCGAGGTCGCGCAGGAGCGCTGGAGCCTGCGCCTCAGCGGCGGTTATCGGCGCGCGCGCGGCCGCGCAGCTCTTCGACATCGCGCTCGACGACGAGATCACCTTCGGCGCCGGCGGCGCGATTCCGGCTCGCGACCGGCGCGCGAGGTCCTCGCCGAGCTCGACGGCGCGACCAGCGCCGCCCACCCGCTCGACGCCGCGAAGCAGACGCCGGTCGAGCTGCTGCTCGGCGGCCGGCGCGAGATGGCGCTGGCTCGGTGGCAACAACCGCTTCTGGCTGACCGCCGCCGCCGGACCGGGCCTGACGCCCGGCTACGGATCGCCCGAGGCGCGCGTCGTGGTGTCGCTCGACTGGTCGAACCGCCCCGTGCCCCGCCCGCCCGAGCCCTGGACGCCGCCCCCGCCGCCCGCCCGAGCCGCCCGAAGCCGCCAGCCGCCCGCCGCCGCCGGTCGCCGACCGCGACAAGGACGGCATCCCCGACGACGACGACGAGTGCCCCGACGAGCCCGAGGACAAGGACGGCTTCGAGGACGACGACGGCTGCCCCGATCCCGACAACGACAAGGACGGCATCCCCGACGCCGCCGACAAGTGCCCCAACGAGCCCGAGACCATCAACGGCGTCGAGGACGACGACGGCTGCCCCGACAAGGGCGAGGCCGCGGTGCACATCGGCAAGGAAGAGCTGGAGACGCTGAAGCCGATCTTCTTCGAGACCGATCACTCGCGCGTGCGCCACGCCTACTACAACATCCTCGGGCAGATCGCGCTCACGTTGAAGGCGCACCCCGAGATCGGGCGCTGCGCCGTCGAGGGCCACACCGACGACACCGGCCCGCCCGAGTGGAACCAGAAGCTGTCGCTGCTGCGCGCCGAGGCGGTGGTCGAGTTCCTGGTCGACAAGGGCGTCGAGCGCTCGCGGCTGACGGCGATCGGGCGCGGCGAGAAGCTACCCTGGGCGCCCAACGACACCGAGGAGGGCCGCGCGCAGAACCGCCGCGTGATCTTCCACATCGAGGGCGTCAACGTCGAGGACCAGAAGCGCCAGGAGCGCCGCCAGCTCATGCGCGCCCGCAAGGCCACGCATGAATCGTCGGCGCCCGCGACCGGCCGACGACGCGTGCCGCGGAGGCGCCCGAGAGCACGCGCCCCGCCGGGAGCCCCGGCTCCGACGTGAAGACGCCGTTCCTGCCAGCTACGAAGACCGGCGTAAAGGCCGGGACCAGGGCCGGCGCGAAGGACACGGTGAAGGACACGGTGAAGGACACGATCGAAGGACACGGCGACCACCACCTCGACCAAAACGACGCCGCGGCTGCCCTCGCGCGTGCCTTCCAGGGCGGAAGAGTCGCCCAAATTCATCGATCCACATCAGGGCGTGACGAAGAAACCGGCGCCCCTCCCGGAGAATCCCAATGCGCCCAAGACTTTGCGCGACCTGCTGAGGTTACCGGAACACTGATCCCCACTCTCGACGCACCAGCCAATCAGATCCGGGGCGAACCCGCCGATGATTTGTGGAGCGACGACAAAATGATAATCTGGCAGACAACGTGATCGAGGAGCACGCACGCCTCTCACGGGCGATTGCCGCGCTGCTGCTATTGCTGGCCGGAAGCGCAGGCTGCGCGCTGGACCGCGACGGCCTCACCGGGGCCAACAACGGCGGCGGCGGCAACTCGGGCCCGGCCGACGCGCACACCGGCGATGCGCTGGGCGGCGACGCCCACGGCTCGCTGGGCGGCCACACCGGTCAGGGTGGCGCCGCCGGGGACAACGGCGGTCTGGGCGGCAACGGCGCGGGCGGCGCAGCCGGCGACAACGGCGGCGCGGGCGGCGCCACGGGCGGCGACGACGGTGGCGCCGACGTGATGGCTCCCCAGGACGCGACGGACGCGATCGCGCCGCCCGACGGTCCCGTGGACCTCGGAGGCGGCTCCGATACCGGCGCCGTCGATCGGCCCGCGATGGACGCGCCAGCCGACGGCGCGGCCTGCGGCGCCAGCGCGCTCTGCGAAACCGGCGCGGTCACGGTCACCCTGCCCGGCGGGCGATTCACCGGCACCACCTCGGGCAGCTCGACCGACCGCGGCTCCTGTGGCGGCGACAAGGCGCCCGAGTCGGTGTTCAAGCTGGTGCTCACGCAGAAGAGCGATCTCTTCGTCACCACGCACGGCACGTCGTTCGACACGGTGATCTATCTGCGCAGCGGTTGCTGTGGAGCCGAGCTCGCGTGCAACGACGACGCGGACAACCGCAAGACCAGCGTGCTCGGCTCGCGCGGCCTGGCGGCCGGCACGTACTTCATCTTCGTCGACGGCGCCAACGGGGGCGCGAGCGGCGACTTCACGGTCGACATCTACGCCACGCCGTCGACGATCAACGCGACCGACAACTGCGGCAGCCCCGCACGCATCGCCAACCTGCCGGTCACGGGGACGACGTGCGGCATGAACGACGACTTCACGCCGACCATGGGGTGTCTGATCGGGCCGCAGACCACGTCGGGAGACGGCGTCTATTACTTCGTGCTCGACGCGAACTCGACGATGGTCACGTTCAGCACCTGCACCAACACCTGCATCGACACGGTGCTCTACGTCCGCGACGTCTGTACGTCGACGGTGATCGCGAACCAGAAGTCGTGCAACGACAACTTCTGCGCGCCGCCCGCCGGCTCGATGTGCGCGCCCACCGGGCCCGTACAAAGCCGCACCACCGTGGCGCTCGGCCCCGGCGTGCACTACCTGATCGTCGACAGCCACACCGGAGCGCCCGCCGCCAGCTGCGGCTCGTTCACCGTGACGCCGACCGGCGTGCCCCAGTAGCTGCGCCCCGCCGATTCGCGGTAAGAGTGGCGCATGTCGCCCGGGCGCGCCGCCTTCGCCATTGCCCTGCCGCTACTGGCCGCCGCGGGCGTGCGCGGCGCACCGCCCGACCCGGGCGCCGCGCCCGGAGCGCCGGCGAAAGCAGCCGGCCCGCGCACCTTCGCCAACCCGCTGAACCTCGACTACCGGTTCGCGCTCGACGCGCCCGGACGGCGCGAGGCCGCCGATCCGGTCATCGTGCTCTTCGGCGACGACTACTACCTGTTCGCATCGAAGTCGGGCGGCTACTGGCGCTCGAGCGATCTCGTCGACTGGACCCTCATCGTGCCCCAGGGGCTGCCCATCGAAGCCTACGCGCCGGCGGTGATGGCCTACGGCGGCGCGCTCTACTACAGCGCGTGCGACGTCGGTCTCTATCGGTCGCGCGATCCGGCGGCCGGTATGTGGGAGCACGTCGGCGATCCGTTCAAGGCGGGTGATCCCGACCTCTTCGCCGACGACGACGGTCGCGTCTACCTCTACTCCGGACTGTCGTACAACGGCGCGATCTCGGGGCAAGAGCTGGACCCCGCCGCCGGGTTCAAGCGCAAGGGCGCGGCGTTCGTCTGCTTCCGCGCCGATGCGGCCCATCACGGCTGGGAGCGCCGGGGCGAGGACAACCTCGGCGCGGTCTGGAACGGCGAATTCTCCGAGGGCCCCTGGATCGAGGGCGCCTGGATGACCAAGCACCGCGGGACGTATTATTTGCAGTACGCGGCGCCCGGGACCGAGTTCAAGACCTACGCCGACGGTGTCTACACCGCGACGTCTCCGCGCGGTCCATTCACCTACGCGGCGGCGAATCCCTTCTCGGCCAAACCGACCGGCTTCGTCGGCGGCGCCGGGCACAGCGCGACCTTCGCCGACAAGCAGGGGCGCTACTGGCACGTGGCGACGATGACGATCTCGGTCAAGCACATGTTCGAGCGGCGGCTGGGCTTGTTTCCCGTGGCCTTCGACGACGACGGCACCCTGCACGCCGACACCGCGTTCGGCGACTACCCGCAGCTCGCGCCGGCGCGGCGCACCGGCGGCGCCGCTGGCAATCGGGCCGGAGCGATGCTGCTGTCTCACGGCAAGAAGACCAGCGCGTCGTCGAGCCTGGAGGGCCTCGGCCCCGAGCGCGCCGTCGACGAGGACATCAAGACCTACTGGAGCGCGCGCACCGGCGGCGCCGGTGAATGGCTGGCGCTCGACCTCGGCCAGAGCTGCCGCATCGATGCGATCCAGGTCAACTTCGGCGAGCACGAAGCGACCCAGCGGGGACGCGACGCCGGCGCCTGGCGCCAGTACCGCGTCGACGGGTCGCCCGACGGCGCGCGCTGGCAGCCGCTGGTCGACCGCAGCGGTGCGACGCGGGATCGACCCCACGACTACACCGAGCTCGAGGCGCCTGCGCAGGCGCGCTGGGCGCGCGTCGTCAACGTTCATACGCCCGGCGGTGGCACGTTCGCCGTGCGCGATCTGCGCCTCTTTGGAGCGTGCGCGGGCAGCCGCGCGCCCGTCGCCGCGCCCCGCTTCGACGCGCACCGCGATCCCAGCGATGGGCGCAACGCCGTCGTGCGCTGGGACCTCGTGCCGCGCGCCGAGGGCTACCTCATCCGTTACGGCAGCGCGCCCGACAAGCTGTACCGCAGCTACGAGGTGCGGGGGCGGCGCGAGGTGACGCTGCACGACCTCGACGTGGGAATGCCGTGCTTCTTCACGATCGACGCGTTCAATGACGGCGGCGTCACGCCAGGCACGACCGTCGCGAAGATCTAGTCGCGCTCAAGACGGGTGGCGCCCCGAGTACGAGGACCGGGCGCCCGTTGCCATTCGGACGCCCCTCAGCCCTCGCGGCCCGACGCATAGAGGCCGTCGATCACCGACTGATACCGCTCGATCGACGACCTTGCGCTTCACCTTGAGGCTGGGCGTCAGCTCGCCGCGCCGCCTCGGTGAAGTCGTTGGGCGAGCACCGCGAACTTCTTGATCGTCTCGTAGGGCGCGAGCGTCGCGTTGAGCGCGTCGACGTCCTTCTGCAGCGCGGCCTTGCAGCTCGGCGAACGTCGACGGGCGGCGTCCCGACGTTGCCGTTGCCGCGAACCGCTTCTGCGCGTCCTCGGACAGCGTCACGCAGCGCCACGCAGTACGAGCGGCTTGTCGCCGTAGACGACGCCTGGCTCACCAGCGGCGAGTGCGCCTTGATCGCGTTCTCGAGCGGCTGCGGCGCGACCTTCTTGCCGCCCGCCGTGACGATGAGGTCCTTCTTGCGGTCGGTGATGCGCAGGAAGCCGTCCTCGAGCGTGCCGATGTCGCCCGAGTGGAACCAGCCGTCGGGCTCGCACGGCCTCGGCCGTGGCCGCGGCGTTGTTGTAGTACTGCCGGAACACCGACGGGCCGCGCATGAGGATCTCGCCGTCGTCGGCGATCTTCGATCTCGACGACGTCGAGCGCCGGCCCGACGGTGCCGAAGCGATAGCGGTCGAGCCGGTTGAAGAACGCGGCGGCCATCGTCTCGGTGAGCCCGTAGCCCTCGAGGATCAGCAGGCCCACGGCGTGGAAGAACTCGGCGATCTCGGCGGCGAGCGGCGCGCCGCCCGAGACCAGGAAGCGGCAGCGTGTCGAGCCCGAGCCGCGCGCGCAGCTTCGCGAAGACGAGCTTGTCGGCGATGCGCGTGCCGGAGGCCGAGCCACGCCGCCCGGCGTCTTGCCCGCGCGCTGCGCAGCCGACGTACTGCTTGCCCACGCCCAGCGCCCAGCTCGCGATTCCGCGCTGTAGCCCCGTGGCCCTGCGCGAGCGCCGCCTGCACGCCCGGCGTAGAACTTCTCGAAGATGCGCGGCACGCTGACCATGAACGACGGGCGCGTCTCGACGCAGGTCGTGCTTGATCGTCGGCGATGCCCTCGCGAGAACGCCGGTCGTGAAGCCGATCGCGATCGCCGCCCACTCGATCTCGCGCGCGAGCACGTGCGCGAGCGTGCACGAACAGGTACTGCTCGTCGGTGTCGAGGATGTTGCATGGCGCGGACGGCGCTGCACACGCCGGCGACGAGGTTCTCGTGGGTGAGCACGACGCCCTTGGGCGTGCCCGTCGTGCCCGACGTGTAGATGATCGTGAACATCGAGTCGGGCGTCGACCGTCGCCGAGTGGCCGTCGAGCTCGTCCGGATGCGCCGCCGAGCCAGACCCGCCCCGCGGCGCGCAGCGCCGTCGAGCGACAGCGACGAAGTCGCCGGCGCCCTGCGCGACCTCGGCGAGCGTGACGCGGATGCGCCCCTGCGCGTCGGGCTTCTCGAGCGTCGCGTCGCCGCTCATGTGGACGATCGAGCGCACCGTGAGCAGGCGGTGGCGCACCGGCAGGAGCTTCTCGAGCTGCGCGGCGTCCTCGACGATCACCAGCTTGGCGCCCGAGTCGCGGACGATGAACTCGCACTGCTCGGCCGTGCTCGACGGATAGATCGGCACGGTGACGCCGCCCGGCGAGCAGGATCGCGACGTCGGACAGGATCCACTCGAGGCGGGTCTGCGACAGCACGCACGACGCGGTCGCCGGGCACGACGCCCAGCGACACCAGGCCCGCGGCGATCTCGCGCGCGACGGTGTCGGCCTCCGCCCACGTCATCGCGGCCCAGCCCCCGTCCTTCTTGAAGCGGAAGGCGATGCGCTGCGGGTTTCGCGCACCCGCCGTTCCACATGGCGACTGCCGTTCTGGGTCGTCCTTCCGGAGCGTGCGATGTCGGCCGTGGCGGGACCTTGCCAGCGCTGGACCGCGCCGGAGCCGGTGCGAAGATCGGCGGACGCCGAGGGGGCGGTCATGCCCTTAATAGTATAAAATTCCGGCCATGGCCGCGAAGTCTTTGTCACGGAGCGCGCCTCGCCGTTGCGGGCGCTGCGCATCGCGCTGGCTGCGTGGCCAAGCACTGGGCGCGCTTGTGGATCGGGTGGCTGCGCTGCTGGTGCGCTTCGCCGGCAAGGCGCGCCGGCGAGAGCTGCTTCGGCCAGGTCGTGCTCGATCTCTTCCGCGAGCTCGGCGCGACCTTCATCAAGGTCGGCCAGATCATGAGCACGCGGCCCGATCTCATCCCCGACCACGTCTCGCGCGCGCTCGAGCACCTGCAGGACGACGTCGGCCCGTTCCCGCTTCGAGGCGGTGGTGCGCACGCTCGAGACGCGACCTCGGCCGCCCGATGAGCGACGCTCTTCGCCGAGTTCGCGCCGGTGCCGCTGGCGTCGGCGTCGGTGTCGCAGGTCCACAAGGCGCGCCTGCCCGAGCGGCCGCATCGTCGCCGTCAAGGTGCGCCGCCCCGACGTCGTCGAGCTCTGCACCTTCGACCTGGCCGTCATGCGCATCGGCGCGCGCGTCCTGAACGCCATCCCGTCGATCGCGACGCTGTCGCCGGTCGCCACCGTCGAGGAGTTCGGCCGCGCGATCTTCTCGCAGCTCGACTTCCGCATCGAGGCGCGCAACAACCGCCGCTTCCGCGAGAACTTCCGCGGCCACCCCAACGTCGTGTTCCCCGAGATCATCGACGAGCTGTCGACGCGAGCGCATCCTGACCATGAGCTTCATCGAGGGCACGAAGATCCTGGCGACGCGCAGACGCGCTCGGATCCGAAGCGCGTGGCGCGCCTCGGCCTGCAGGTGCTGCTCAAGATGATCTTCGAGGACGGCTTCGTGCACGCCGACCTGCACCCGGGCAACATCCTCATCACGCCCGCAGGACAAGATCGCGCTGCTCGACCTCGGCCTGGTCGGCGAGCTCGACGATCCGCACCGGCGCGGCTTCGCCCGCTTCTTCGCCGCCTGGGCGCAGCGCGACGGCGACACCATGGCGCGCATCATGTACGAGATGTCCGCGAACGCGCGCGCCGAGCAGGACGCGCCGACGGGCGCGCGCGACGCGCGACGACGGCGGCCTTCGAGCGCTATCGCGCCGCCATCATCGAGTTCGTGGGCCGCTACTGGGGCCAGCGCCTGGGCGAGGTGCAGGTCGGCAAGGTGCTCTTCGACATGCTGGCGATCCTGCGCCGCCACCGCGTGCGCGTGAACCCGACGTTCACCATCGTCAACATCGCGATCGCCGTCACCGAGGGGATCGGCAAGCAGCTCGATCCCGAGCTCGATCTGATGTCCGAGGCCCTGCCCTATTTCCTGCCCATCCGGTTGACGCCCGCGCCCAACCGGTGTGACATTCCGTTCCTACGAAGCCGCGCTTGCTGCCCGGACTAAGTATCCGTAATATGCAGCCCTTAGCCTAGTCCTATGACAGGGTCGTCGTGGTGACTATGGAGAAAACCAAGATCCCCGAGCGCTATCGGCTCATCGACGAGGTCGGTCAAGGGGGCATGGCCGTCGTCTTTCGCGCGCACGACGAGACGCTGAAGCGCGAGGTCGCGATCAAGCTGCTGCACCAGCACCTCGCCGCCGACACCGAGTCGAAGGCCCGCCTCGAACGAGAGGCGCAGTCGGTGGCCAAGCTCCACCACGAGAACATCCTGGAGATCTTCGACTACTCGGGGACCGACTCGGAGAGCTCGTACATCGTCACCGAGTTCATCGACGGCAAGACGCTGAAGCAGCTGTTCGAGCGACCGCCCGCATTCGCCACCCGGAGGTCGCGGCGATCATCGCCGTCGAGATCGGCGGCGCGCTGGCGCACGCGCACGCCGTCGGGCATCATCCACCGCGACGTCAAGCCCGAGAACGTCATGATCCGCAAGGACGGCGTCCTCAAGCTCATGGACTTCGGCATCGCGCAGGTCGTCGACCTGCAGCGCATGACCGTGACCGGGCAGCTCCTCGGCTCGCCGGCGTACATGGCGCCCGAGCTCATCGAGGGCAAGCCGCTCGACTTCCGCACCGACGTCTTCTCGGTCGGGATCATCCTCTACCAGATGGCGACGGGCACGCCTGCCCTTCGTCGGCAAGAACCCGCACGAGGTGCTGCGCCGGATCGTCGAGGGCCAGTTCCCCGATCCGCGCACGCTCAACCGGCGCATCGGCGACGACCTGGCGCGCATCATCGCGCGCGCGCTGGCGCGCCACCCCGACGATCGCTACGCCGACGTCGAGCCGCTTCGTCGACGGAGCTGCGCGAGAACCTGGCCGAGGCCGGCCTGACCGACGTCGCGCGCGAGCTGCGCGCGTTCTTCGCCGATCCCGACGCGTACGAGGCGGCGCTGCCGGCGCGCCTGTCGAGCGCGCTGATCGCGTCGGCGAAGGAGCAGCTCGCGGCCGGGCAAGACCGCGCGCGCTCTCGAGGTGTGGAACCGCGTGCTGGCCTTCGACCCGCAGAACCAGGAGGTGCTGGCGGCGCTGCGCCGCTTTCAGAACCGCGGCCGCCTCCGGCGACTGGCGATGTTCGCGGGCGGCGCGGCCGCGGCGGTGGGCGCGGCGTGGTTGCTCGTGCGCCTCGGCGCACGTGCGGCCGCTTCCATCGGCGCCGGTGGCGGAGCGAGCCCTGGCGCAGGGCGCGCCCGCGCCCGTCGCCGCGCCACCGGCGGCGGCGCCCGCCCCGACCGCGGCCATCGCCGGTCGGGCGCGTCCGAGGCGGCAAGCGCCGGGATCCCGCCCGACGGCACGGCGCGGACATCCCCGAACCACGCGGCGCGACCCTCGCGCCCGGCACGCAAGGTCGAGAGCAAGGCCGACACGACGCCGCCGCGGCCCGAGCCTCGCCGTCGCACCGGCCGCGGTGCCGAGCGCAGCCCGCGCCGCCACGAACGGACGTTCACGCTGGGTCCGACCCCACAAAACGTCGACGTCTACCTGGACGGCGAAGAAGCAGTTCGCCTACGACACCGACCACAAGACGATCACCGTGCCCTGGACCGAGAATCACATCATCGAATTGCGCAGCCCCGCCGGTTGCTGTTTCGGCGAGCGGATCGAGGTCGGGCCCGACCGCCCGCTGCCGCCCGACGACATCATCGCGCGCCGGCTCAAGTGGAAGCCGGCGCGGCTCTTCATCGCGCTCGACCCGCCGGTGCCCAGGGCGCGCGTCGTGCGTCAAGGACGCGAACGCCGCGCGGCGCGGGCACGCTGGCGCGCGCCGGCGAGGACGTCGTCGTCCCCTTCCGCCGACGACGAGCGCAGCAAGGAGATCGAGATCGACGTCGACTCCGGCGACTCGTTCACCTCCGAGCGCATCACCGTCCGCGCCGGCGAGCACCTCGTCGCACGTCGTCAAGCTGAAGACGAGCAACTGAGGGCGCGCCCAGCCTCGCCGGCGCGCCTGCCACCGTCCATCGCGTGAACGTGAGACGACCAACTGAGCATGGCCTGGCTGTGCGCGATGTCGCGACGACGCTGGCCCTGGCCAGCCCGGCGGCCGACGAGTTCGAGCGCGGCAAGAACGCCTTCGCGCGCGGCGAGTACGCGCGCGCCATCGAGCATCCTGCGCCCCCTCGCTCTACCCCGACGTGCGGCTCGACAGCGAGGGCGAGGTCGTCCAGGCGCACCGCATGCTCGGCGTCGCGAACCTGTTCGAGAACGACCCCGACGAGGCGCGGCGCGAGTTCCGCAAGCTGCTCGAGCTGCGCCCCGACTACCGCTTCGATCCGCTGCTCGATCCGCCGCGCGTCGTCGACTTCTTCAACGGCGTCGTCAAGGAAGAGGAGAGCCGAGATCGCCGTGCATCGAGGCCAAGCGCGCAAGAGACGCGACGACGAGCTGGCGGCGCGCCAGCGGCACGAGGCCGAGCGCCTGCGCGCGCAGCAGGCGCGCGTCGTCGCGCTACGAGAAGCACTCCTACGCCGTCGAACTTCATCCCCTTCGGCGCGGGGCAGTTCCAGAACGGCGCAGCGCGGCAAGGGGCTGGGCTTTCTTCGGCGCCGAGGCGGCCCTGGGCGCGATCGTCGCTGGGCGCGTTCGTGACCAACTTCGCGCTCTTCGGCATCGCAGCCACCAGCGCCGCTGCCTGGACCCGCCGACCAGCGGCGACACCACCGGCGCGGCGCACAACTGCATGAACATCGATCACTCCGAAGAGAACCTGTCGCGGAACCTGCTGCGCCTGCAGGTCGTCTCGGGCGGCGCTCTTCTTCGCGGCCGCGACCTGGGGCGTCATCGACGCCCTGCAGAACTTCCACCCGGCGGTCTCGTCCGATAGTGAGCCGCTCCGCACGGGCGCCGCCACTTCACCCAGCAGTAGCTCGACGACTGGTTCGATGAGTGGCTCGACGACGGCGCGCCTGCGGTTTGGTCCGCTGCCCGTCCCGCGCGGCTCGGGGCTGGGCGTCGCATGGACCTTTTGAAATGATCGGGAGCGACCAATGGCGACGCTGAGAATGCAGCTGCCCGGGAAGGGCGTGAAGGTCTATCACATCTACAAGAAGATCACGTCGCTGGGGCGCAGCGACGAGGCGGACATCGTGCTGCCCGATCCGCTGCTCGCCGAGAGCCACGCGCACATCCACTTCGACGGCCGCGACTTCAACATCGCCACGACCGAGCGCGACGCCGAGCTGTTCGTCAACGGCCGCAAGCGCAACAAGCACCGTCTGACCCACGAGGATCGCATCCGCCTGGGCATGATCGAGCTCGAGTTCTCGCTTGTACGACGAGCCGGTCACCGACGAGTCGGCGGCGCGGACGATGGCCGAGCTGAACTCGTACAAGAAGCTGCTCGAGTTCTCGCAGAAGCTCATGGCCAGCTACGAGCTGCCGGCGCTGCTCGACCAGCTGCTCGACGTCATGATCCAGGTCAGCAACGCCGACAAGGGCTTCCTGGTGCTGATGGAGTCGGGCGAGCCGGTGGTCAAGGTGGCGCGCAACCTGCGCCGCGAGACGATCACCGACGCCGTCAGCCAGCTGTCGGACTCGATCCTCGCGCGCGTGGTCAAGTCGCGCAAGCCGCTCATCATCTCCGACGCGCTCAGCGACGCCGAGTTCAAGAACTCGCTGTCGGTCGTCAACCTGAAGCTGACGTCGGTGATGTGCGTGCCGCTGCTCGAGCGCGGCAACATGCTGGGCGTGATCTACGTCGGCAACGACAACGTCGCCCAGCTGTTCGAGGAGTCGCACATGGAGGTGCTGACGATCTTCGCGTCGCAGGCGTCGCTGCTGATCCGCAACGCGCTGCTGGTCAACGAGCTGCAGCTCGACAACCGGTCGCTCCAAGAGCGCATCGAGCGCATCCGCTTCGGCGAGATCCTCGGCTCGTCGCCGCCGATGCAGGAGGTCTTTCGCAAGGTGCAGAAGGTCGCGGCGACCGACATCTCGGTGCTGATCACCGGCGAGACCGGCACCGGCAAGGAGCTGATCGCGCGCGAGCTGCACAACCGCTCGCCGCGCGCCAAGGGCCCGTTCGTCACCATCAACTGCGGCGCGATCCCGGAGAACCTGCTCGAGTCCGAGCTGTTCGGCCACGTGCGCGGCGCGTTCACCGGCGCGGTCACCAGCAAGGCCGGACGCTTCCAGGCCGCCGACCGCGGCACGCTGTTCCTCGACGAGATCGGCGAGATGCCGCTGGCCCTGCAGGTCAAGATCCTGCGCGCGCTGCAGGAGCGCGTCGTCGTGCGCGTCGGCGACACGCAACGCCGAGCCGGTCGACATCCGCGTGCTCGCCGCCACCAATCGCGAGCTCGAGGTCGAGATCAAGGCCGGGCGCTTCCGCGAGGACCTCTACTACCGCCTGAACGTCGTGCACCTGCACCTGCCGCCGCTGCGCGATCGCGGCGACGACATCGTGGTGCTGGCGCGCTACATGGTCGGTCGCTACGCGCCGGAGTACGGCGGCAAGGTGCGCGGGCCTCACGCCGAACGCGATCGCCGCCATCAAGCGCCACCGCTGGTCGGGCAACATCCGCGAGCTCGAGAACCGCATCAAGAAGGCGGTGGTGCTCTCCGACAAGGCGCTGCTCGGACCCGAGGATCTGGACCTGACGCCCGACGATCTGCCGCCGATCCTGCCGCTGGCCGAGGCCAAGGAGCAATTCCAGCGCGACTACATCAACGAGATCCTGCTGCTCAACAACGGCAACCGCACCAAGACCGCGCGCGACCTGGGCGTCGATCCGCGCACGATCTTCCGGCACCTCGAGAAAGAGGACGGCAGCGAGCTCCACCCCGACGATGAAGGCAAGCCGGATGTGTCATGATCCTGGCGGCACGCAATGGCTGCACCGGCGCTGACAGCAATGTCTCGGTTGCCGGGCCCCCGATGGGGAGCCCCAACGTGATCTCGCGCCATTGCACCGTGGCACGGCTCGTGCTTCACTTGCACCTGACTATTTCTATCCTGAGCCTAGGACTTTTCATGACTTCGCTTTCCGGTTGCGCTCTCCCTGTCGGACCTCGTTTCGAGGATCCGCCGGCCGTCGAGAACGTCCCGCCGTTCATCAAGTCGAGCATGCCGCTGCAGGGGTCGACGGTCGCCGCGATCAACAACGCGCAGATCTTCAGCATCACCTTCACCGACCTCAACGCCGACGCGCTCCACGTTCGTTGGGTCGTCGAGTATCCGCCCTACAAGACGGGGGGAGTCAGCCACCTGCTCGTGGACAAGGACTTCGCGCGTCCGGTGAACGGCCAGGCTGTCGACACCGGGGACATGCAAAGCGTGGCCTGCTTCAACGGGCTGGCGCTCACCGATTCGCACGCCATCACGGTGTTCGTCTCGGACCAGCCGCTCTGGACCCCGGCCACTCCCGGCGCCCCGACGGACCCGGGGATGGTGCTGACGCAAAACATCGCCGGGTCGGTGATGGCGCAGGCCAACTGGACTCTCAACCTGCCATGTCACTGATTGTCGTCGTTCCTCGCGCGGTCGTTTCGCGCGCGCGTATCGTCGCGCCGTTGGTGCTCGGCCTGTCGCTGGTGGGCGGCTGCAAGATCAACGCTGTCGCGACCCCCACGGGCTGCGTCACCGACAACCAGTGCGAGCCCGGCGCTGCCTGCACCAACGGCACCTGCATTCCGCGCGCGGCAGGCGGCACCTGGGCCGTCGAGCTCCTGCCGCCGAGCGACTCGTCAGCCGCGCAGACTCAGCTCGCGGCGGTCAGCTTCTCCAACCAGAAACCAAACGTGCTGACGGCGGACGCGAAGGCGACCATCACCGGCGATCTGGCGGAGGGTGAGGCGCTGGCCGGCGACTCGCACGTGATCGCGACCATCCAGACGCCGATCCCCGGTCACGCTGACCTCCAGTTCCAGACCGACTGGCTCACGCCTTTCGGGGCGGGGTCGCCGCCGCCATTTTCGATCGCGGTTCCCGCGAGCCAGATCGGCGGCAACGTGACGTTCCAGATCTCGCCGTTACCCCCGCGCGATCAGGGCCAGCCCCCCGCCACCCTGCAGACCAAGCTCGCCACCACCAACCATCTGATGATCGACCACAGCTCGTTCTTCGTGACCGGGCAGCTGGTGACGCCGGATCTCAACCTCTCGGGCGGCTTCGTGGCGCGGGCGCTGTCGGGCGGTCAGCTGGTCAGCAACGTCGCCAGCGTGGCCACGGCCGACGGCCGGTTTCGCGTCGAGATCCCGAAGCAGGTCGCGCAGGCCGCTGCCGCTCCGTCGGGTCAACCGATTACCATCGAGGTCGCGCCCTCCGGCAGCCAGTACAGCACGCCGCGGTTCACCACCGCGGCCATCACGCTCACGAGCGACACGGATCTCGGCAACCTGACCCTGCCGGCGATCGGGTTCGCGACGCTGTTCCGCTTCAAGGTCGCCGGGCCCGATCAAAAGCCGGTCTCGGGCGCGATCGTCCGCGCGCGCACCGTACTCGCCAGCGACGAGAGCGGCGCTGCGGACCTGGTTCGCGACGGAACCACGGACATGAACGGCAACGTCGACCTCCCCCTGTTGCCCGGCAGCAACGGTGGCACGCAGAGCTACGACGTCTCGGTGATCCCGCCCTCCAGCTCGGCGCTCGGCATCGCTTGCGTCAACGGGATCGCCATCAACGGCGGCCAGAACCCCGGCGGAGCGGGCACCACGCCGATCGCGGCGCAGCTTTCGCTGCCCACGAAGACCACGCTGTCGGGCACGATCCTCAGCGCCGACGGCGACATCGTCCCGGGCGTCGCCATCGCGGCGACACGCACCGCGGTCGACCCGACCACCAACTGCGCCAGCTCGATCGTCGCGTCGCCGGCGAACGCCAACAGCAACGCCGACGGCACCTTCCAGCTGATGATCGACCCCGGGACCTACCGCCTGGATTTCGATCCGCCGGCCGGCGCGGCCGTGCCGCGGCTGACGCAGCTCGGCGTCGTGGTGACGGCCGGGAGCACCAGCATGGGCCCCGTACGGCTGCTGTCGGGCGAGCTCGTCAAGGGGCTGGTTCAAGGTTCCGACGGCAAGCCGCTGCCCTCCGTCGACGTGCGGTTCTTCCAGCTCGCCTGCTCGGGAGCCGACCAGTGCTACGGCACGACGCGGGTCGAGCCGATCCTGCGCGCCGAGAGCCACACCGCCGCTGACGGCACGTTCCAGGCGGTCGTGCCCGTCCAGCCGTAGCGTTAGTCGGACTCCGCCGGCTCCGCGTTTGATTTTTGACGGTAAAGCCGAGATCATGCGGACGACTCAGATGACCGGCGTATTTTGGCGTGCGTTTCTCGTGGTCGGCCTGATGCTGGGCGCGTTTGCGTATGGCTGCGGCCGCACCAGCTTGGACGATGGATTCGGACCCCTGGGAGGAAGCTCGGGCGCGACCGGAATCGGTGGCCAGGGTGGCATCGGCGTCGGCTCGATGGTCACCTGCGGGAGCGGCTCGTGCGTGGCCGGCATGCAGTCGTGCTGCAACCGCCGCGACGCCGCCGGACACCCCATGCAGAGCTGTATCGCCACCTCGGACCCTGGCGCTTGTCTGGATGGATTCGTGCTCTGCAGCAGCGACATCCTGTGTCCCAAGCTCGCGCCCAGCTGCTGCATCCAGGCGCTCGGCGTCGGGTACTGCCAGCCCCTCGGCCTTCAGTGCACGCCGATTCGTCCCTGATCTGGCGGGCATCGGGCCGGACATCGGGCGGGACATCGGGCGGAAAATCCTAGACTTTTGTTGACAGCGCCGCGGGCGGCCCGTAGCTTTTCCGCGTTCCCCCGGCGCTCCGGCGGATTTGGCGAGCGGCGCTCCGTTCGCCCGTGAGGCCGACTCGCTCGCGCTCGCCGGCGCCGATCAAGCTCATGCCCCATCCACTTCTTTGACTCCTCCCCCTCGTGCCCGCTGAGCCCGCCCAGACGCCGGGAGAGTTTCGTCCCTATCGACGATTCGTCTCGTTGTTCATCCTCACGTTCGTGTCGCTGGGCAGCGTCTACATGCTCGTCTCCGTCGGCGTGACGATCTATCGGCGCCAGCACTCGGTCTCGACGGGCACGCCGGTCGGCGTCGAAGCGTCGACCGCCGAGATCGAGAGCTGCTACGAGGAGCTGACCGACGTCGCCGACGGCCTCGAGAAGCATCTCGAGAACTTCCACCACCTGGTCGCGCACTACGACGCCGAGGAGGCGCAGCGCTGGGCGGAGGATCAGGCGTTCTGGCTCGGCCAGTGGCGCGCCGCCGGCAGCCGCTGCCGCTTCCAGGAACGACGCGCGGGCCGACTGGCCAAGGAATGGGACCACCTGGCGGTGGTTCATGAAGAGCTCCGTGAGACCGAAGCCAGCTACACGAAAGAGCTGCTTCGTTTCGGGCACGACCAGGCCCCCCAGCTGGACCGCATTCGCAAGAGCCTGGACGAGATCGGCGCGCGCCTCTCGGGGGAGCAGCCGAAAACACAAGATTCGCAAGATCGAGGAGATGCATCCCATGATCGAGAAGGTGATTGAAGTGACTGACGCGACACGGCCGGGCGGTACGACTCTCGGCGGCACGACCCTGGACGCGCCCGCTGGCGCGGCTGATGCGATGGCGCCGGCGACCGCCGGCGGGCCCGTGAAAGAAAAAGGCCCTTCGTTCGCCGAGCTCGGGCTGCGCCCCGACGTGCTGCGCGCGATCGAGGAGATGGGCTTCACCGAGCCGATGATGGTGCAGGCGAAGACGCTTCCGCTGATCACGGAGGGGCGCGACCTGATGGTGCAGTCGCGCACTGGCTCCGGGAAGACCGCCGCCTTCGGCATCCCGTTCGCGAACGGCATCGCCAACGCCAGCGACAAGTTCGTTCAGGCGCTGGTGCTGTTGCCGACGCGCGAGCTGGCGCTGCAGGTGGCCGCCGAGCTCGCGCGCATCGCTGCGCACTCGGGTCTCGTGGTGGTGCCGGTCTACGGCGGAGCGCCCATGGGCCGCCAGGTCGAGATGCTGAGCGCGGGCGGCCAGATCGTGTGCGGCACGCCGGGACGCGTGCTCGATCACCTGCGCCGCGGCACGCTCAAGCTCGATCGCGTCAAGTGCGCGGTGCTCGACGAGTGCGACGAGATGCTGTCGATGGGCTTCCAGGAGGACATCGAGGCCATCCTCGAGCGCACGCCGGAGACGCGGCAAACGCTGCTGTTCTCGGCGACGGTGCCCGAGGGAATCCAGCGCCTGTCGCGCCGGTTCATGCGCAACCCGGAGTTCCTGAAGCTGTCGGCCGACTTCGTCGGCGTGCACGAGATCAAGCACCTTTACTACGCGATCCCGGGCGTCGACCGCGAGAACGAGCTGCTGCGCATCCTGACCTTCGAGGATCCGAAGTCGGCGATCATCTTCTGCAACACGCGCGAGGAGACGGGGCGCATCGCCGCGTTCCTGCGCAAGGTGGGACACGACGCCGAGGCGATCTCGTCGGACCTGTCGCAGACCGATCGCGAGCGGGTCATGAAGCGCATGCGCGAGGGCGGCGTGAAGTTTCTGGTCGCCACCGACGTGGCGGCACGCGGGATCGACATCGAGAACCTGTCGTACGTCTTCAACTACACGTTCCCCGAGTCGCCCGAGATCTACATCCACCGCACGGGCCGCACGGGCCGCGCCGGCAAGCAGGGCACGGCGGTGTCGCTGATCGGCCCGACCGAGGTCGGGTCGTTTTACTACCTCAAGCTGCTCTACAAGATCCGTCCGGAAGAGCGCGCGCTGCCATCGGAAGTCGAGATCCGATCGCGGCGCGAGGGCGAGCGCGTGCAGACGCTGCGCGCGGCGCTGGCCGCCGACCCGGGCAGTGAATGGAAGGGGCTGGCGCGGCGGCTGATGAGCGCCGTCGACGGCGAGCGGCTGATCGCGGCGCTGCTGGCGCGCGGGTTCGCCGACGTCGAAGGGATGCCGGTGGCGCCGAAGCCGAAGCCGGTGGCGATGGCCGTCGCGCCGGCGCCCCGTGAGAGCATCGTGCGTTCGCGCGATCGCGAGGGTGAACCCGAGCGGCCGCGTGAACGAGACCGCGACCGGGGTGGCGATCGCGACCGGGGTGGCTTCGGCGGATCGGCGCCGGCGCGCGCCGGTGGTCGGCCGCGCGGCGGCTTCGACCGCGGGCCTCGCCCGGAGCGTAGCGAGCGCAGCGATAGGCCCGAGCGCAGCGACCGGCCCGAGCGCAGCGATAGGCCCGAGCGCAGCGACCGGCCCGAGCGCAGCGCGCGCTCCGAACCGCGTCGCACCGAACGCGCGGCGCTTCCCGAGGGCACCGGGACGCCGGAGTCGTCACCGGCGCCGGCGCCGGCGCCCGCGCCCGCCGCCGCCCCCGAGAAAGAGTTCTGGGAGGTCTGGAGCGAGGAGCGCACCTCCTCGACAACCGGTGCCGACGTAGCAGTCGACTTCTCCGCCGATGTCGGTGGTGACGTCGTCCCCGCGCGCGAGCCGCGCGAGGCGGTCCGTTTCGGCGAGGCGCCCGCGGAAGTTGCAGCGAGTACGGGCAACGTGAACGTGGCGCGCCTCTACTTGAACCTGGGACGCAAGGACGGCGCGAGCGAGCCGCAGATCCGCGACCTGCTCGCGACCCATTTTGCTGACGCTCCGGTCGCGATCGAGGCGATGGACATCATGAACACCCACACCTATCTCAACGTGCCGCCCGACGACGCCGACCGCGTCTGCAGCGCGCTCACCGGGAAGCAGGTCGCCGGCCGCGACATCGTCTGCGAGCGCGCCAAGCCGCGGCGCCGCTAGTAGGTCCCTACCCCGCGATGACGCCGCCGCTGCGGCTCGCCGAAAGCGTGCCGCAGCCGGCGCCGATCTCGTTGCCGCCCGAGTAGCGCCGCACGACCGGCGCGCCCAGCACGCCGAGCGCGTCGCGGAAGGCCGACAGCTCGTCCGGCGTGGGCGCGCGGTAGCGGCCGGTGGCGTCGCTGACGTCGATGATGTTGAGCTTGACCTTGAGCCCGTCGAGCAGCGCGGCCAGCGCGCGCGCGTGCGCCGGGCTGATGTTGACGCCGCCGATGGCGACGTAGGCGATCGTCAGGCGCTGGCGCGTGCTGGCCGCGTACTCGCGCAGCGCCGCCATGAGCTCGGGCAGCGGCCAGCGGTTCTCGATCGGCATCAGCGACCGGCGCTGCTCCGTCGTCGGTGCGCCCAGCGAGCAGATCAGGCGGAAATGGTGCCCCTCGCGCGTGAAGCGCCGGATGGCCGGCACGATCCCCGCCGTCGAGATCGAGATCGCCTTGGCCGAGATCGCCGGGCCCGCCGGATCCGACAGGATGCGCGCCGCGCGGATCACGTTCTCGTAGTTCAGGAACGGCTCGCCCATGCCCATGAACACGACGCCACGCACGGGATGGTCGGCCTCGGCGGCGACCAGGCGGTGCTGCGCGAGGATCTCCCAGGTCTGCAGGCTGCGAATGCCGCCCAGGCGACCGGTCGCGCAGAAGTCGCACGCCAGCGCGCAGCCGACCTGCGAGCTCACGCACAGCGTGTACTTCGCCGTCGGCAGCGCCTCGAGCGGGGCGGCGCCCCCGTTGCGCCGGCGCTCCTTCAGCGCGCGCGCCTCATCGGGATCGGGCAGCGGGATGCGCACCGCCTCGATCTCGCGGCCGTCGGACAGGCGAAAGAGGTACTTCACGAAGCCGTCGGCGGAACGGCGGCGTTCGACAATCTCCACGTCGGGCCAGCTCGCGGCCTCCGCCAGCGCGGCCGCCGCCGCCTTCGACAACCCGCGCACCGTGCGATCCGAGATCACGGGCGGCACCGCTGCCGGGCGCGGTGCACCGCTGCCGGGGCGCGGTGCACCGCTGCAAAGATCCGCGCCGCCACGTCGGCGCCGATGCCCAGCGGCTGCAGGGCCGCCGCCGTCTCGGCGCGGTCGAGGTTGCGAAGGTTCAGCATCGCGTGACCGCTTTTACACCGTTCTACGGCGAAAGCCGCGAAATAGCGGAGCGCGTTTTCGCCGAGCAGCTTGCGCAGCGCCGCCTCGCGCCAGCCGCGCCGCCACAGCACCTCGGTGAGCCGCGGCAGGTCGGCGGCGTCGCGGAGGCCGCGCGGCAGCGGCATGAACCCGTCGAAGTCCGACCCGAGCGCCACGCAGTCCTCGCCGCCGACGGCCACGACGTGCTCGATGTGGTCGGCGATGCGGTCGAGCGTGCAGAACATACCGCCGAGGTAGGGAGCCACGAAGATCACGCCGACGATGCCGCCCTTCTCCGCCACGGCGCGGATCTGGTCGTCGTCGAGGTTGCGCGGGTGTGCGTGCACGCCGGCCGCGCCCGAGTGCGACGAGAAGACCGGCGTCGACGAGCAGGCGACCATGTCCCAGAACGTCTTGCGGCTGGCGTGCGCGACGTCGAGCCGGATGCCGCGCGCGTTGCACGCAGCCACCAGCGTGCGGCCGAGGTCGCTGAGCCCGCGGTCGTTCGCCTCGGCGGTGCGGCACGACGTGCCGGCGGCGCTGTCGCGCTCCCACAGCGGACCCAGGAACTGCACGCCCGCGTCGGCGAGCCGCGCGACGCCGGCCTCGACGTCGTCATCGACGGCGTAGCTGCCCTCGACGCCGAGGAAGAGCGCGATCCGGCCGGCGGCGCGCGCGGCGCGCATCTCCTCGGCGCTGCGCGCGAGCGCGATCAGGTCGGGGTGGTCAGCGGCCAGTCGGCGCGCGCACTCGAGCTGCCGCCAGAAGCGGCGATCCCGGTCGACGTGGAAGCCCGCGAACATCAGGCAGCCGAGCGCGTCGATGCCGCCGCGCCGGATGCGCGGCACGTCCAGATCCAGGCGCAGCGGATTCCAGAACGTCGCGGGCGCGTGCTCGCGCGTGAAGTCGTAGCCGCTGTGGGTCAGCTTGGTGAGCGCGTCGTTGTGCAGGTCGAGGACGAAGGCCTCGCGGTGGAGCGCGGCGACCTCGGCGCTCACCTCGACAGGATGCCCGCGCATGCTCGCCGCCCGGCGCCCGCGCTAGGCGGGGCCGATCCCTTCCAGCTCGCGGCAGATCTCGTCGTAGCCGTCGGAGAGCGCGAAGTCGAGCAACGCCATCGCCTCGGGGTTGGCTGCGACGTGCGCCAGCGAGAGCGAGCGCCCCGCGACGGCGAGCACCACCGACAGCGCCGACGGCAGATGCCCCGACGCCAGAAGGCCGACCTGGTTGGCGCCATCGCGCACCGCTTCGTGCATGGCGCCCAGATCCAGCGAACCGGCGCTCTCCATCGCGAACGGCATCACCTCCTGCCGCACGCGGCGCGACAGCACGCGAGCGACGGTCGCGGCCCCCGCGTTCATCAGATCGGGCGGCACGTCGGGGTGGCGGTAGTCGCTGACGAACTGGCGGACGATGCCGCCGACCAACGCGCCGGTCTGCGGCGGCGTGTCGCGCAGAACCAGATCCAGGTGCGTCGCGCAGAGGCGCAACCCGCGCGCGGCGGCGAACCGGATCGCATGCGGTCCCAGCGTCAGGATCGACGCGCCCAGGATCAGCGTCGGCGGCTCGCCGGGCTCGACCGCCAGCCAGGCCGGCTCGCTGGCGGCGCGCGCCGGCTTCACGTAGACGTCGACGTCCTTGACGCCCAGCTCGACGGCGACCGCGTCGATGATCTCGCGCGGCCCCTGCCCGCGCGCCACGCGGTCGGCGCGCGACAGCTTCGTAGCGCTTGAGGTCGCTCACCGCCTTGGCCAGCGGCTCGCCGATGATGCGGAAGATGTTGCGCACGCCCGACGGCAGGCCGGCCGGGAAGAGCCGCTCGTCGACGTCGGGGCGCGCGACCGCCGCCACCCGCCGGCCGCGCGCCGGCGGCGCGGCCCAGCCCGCGGCCGCCGCGCGATCGGTGGCGTCGGACGACACCACCGCCAGCAGCTGCGCGCCCGCGGCGGCGGCCGACGCGCGGCCGCGCCACTGCATGACGTGCACCAGCGCGCGCAGCAGCTCGACGTCGAGCTTGCCCGCGTGCAGATCCGCGCGCAGCAGCAGCAGCGCGTGGTCGAGCAGCGCGCGGCGCCCGGGGAGATCGCGCGTGCGATCGTAGTGGCGCACCATCTCGCCGACCGCCAGTAGATTTCGGGGCGCGTCGTCGGCCGCGCGCCGGAAGCGCGCACCCGCCTGCCGCAGATCGCCCGCCTGCTCCCAGAGCTGTCCGAGCCGGATCAGGTACGGCACGCGCTTGTCGACCTCGGGCGTGAGCTCGACCAGCCGTTCGGTGACAGCGATGGCGTTCTTGGTCTCGCCGATCTCGATGAGCAGATCCGAGAGCGCGACCAGCGCCTCGCGGTTGTCGCCCTCGAGCTGCAGGACCCGCTTGTAGGCGTCGGCCGCGCGCTTCGCGTCGTGCTCGTGGCGCGTGTAGATGCGTCCGATGCGCAGGAAGATCTCGCGCAGGCGCTCGGGCGACCGCTCGGCCAGCGCGCGCTTGAGGTAGAGCTCCGCGGCCTCGCCGAACGCGCCGCCGTCGTACTGCAGATCGGCGAGCCGGGCCAGCGCCTTGCCGTGCTGCGGCTCCTTCGCGAGGATCGCGCGCAGCTCGGTCTTCGCCCCCTCGGCGTCGGCGAGCGGTCCGGCCAGCAACTCGGCGCGCGACAAGCGCAGCGCCGCGACCTCGAACGGGTTGGTGGCGACCGCGATGCGCGCCGCGAGCAGATCGCCGATCGCGCGCTGCTCGCCGGCGGCGGTCAGCGCTTCGCGCAACTGCTCGAACGCGCCGACGTGGGCGGGATCGATCGCCAGGATCCGCCGCAGCGGTTCGGTCACCGCGGGATCGGCGGGCCGCGCGGGCGCGCCGGGCAGTCGTGGGCCCGGCACCGCGGCCGCAGTCGGCCCCGACCCTGGCGCCGCCGCCGGCCCCGAGGTTCCCGTCGCGATTGCCGCCGAAACCACGGCGGAGATCGGGGCCGCTTCCGCCGGCGTCGCCGCGCGGCTCGCGTCCGGGGTCCGCGCGCCGCGGCCCAGCTCGGCGGCAAGCAGCAGCACGCGGATCCGCTCGTCGCGGCCCTTGAGCACGTCCGCCTCGCGCGCGCACAGCGCAGCTGCGTCGGACAGCGCGCCGCGCGCGATCAACGCCCGGCGAAGCGCGCGCAGCGCGGGCGGGCTCGCGGGATCGCGCTCCAGCGCCAGGCGCAGCCGGGCTTCGGCGCGCGCGCCGTCGCCAGCGGTCGCGTCGCGCTCGGCCGCGCGCACCAGCAACGCCGCGCTCGATCGCGGATCGCCCGCTGGACGCGTCGCCGCGATGCCGGGCAGGCCGGCGCCCTTCGGCCTCGGCATCGTCGCCGAGCAGCAACCGCTCTGCGACCTCGGCGAGCGCGTCGCCCCCGCCCGGGCCGGGCGCGCCCGCGGTCGCTTCCGCCGCGCGCCAGGCGCAGAGCAGGCCGGGGCGATCCCCGGCGCGCGGCGCCTCGCGCCCGGCCGCCGCCAGCGCCAGCAAACGCGCGCTGTCGGCCGCGGCGGCGGCGTCGCCGTCGGACGCCGCCTCGCGCAGCAGCGCCGCCAGATAGAGACCGGGCGCCGTGGCGGCGTCCTGGTGCGGCGGCTCGCGCTCGAGCCGCTCCACCACCTCGCGCACGCGCCCCGCCTGCGCGGCCGCCAGGAACGCCCGCACGCGCGCGCGCGGCTCGTCGAGCGCAGCGTCGTCACGCGCCACGCTCGCCGACGCCGGGGCGGTGTCCGTCTTGGCGACCAGATCGGCGGCCACGTCGGCGGGCAGATCGGTGGGCAGATCGGGCCCGTCGCCGCTCGCGCTCTCTCGCTGCGGCGCGCGACCTTCGAGACGGACCAGCCCCCGCGCAGCCTCGGCCGCGAGCGGGCCGGCCGCGAGCTGGCCGAAGATCCGCGACGCGCCCGCGACGTCGCCGACATCTTCGCTCGCCTCCGCGGCCCGCAGCGCCGCGCCCGCGTCGCCGGCATCGAACCCCAGCGACAGCAGCGCCCGCGCCCGTTCCGTGACATCCGGGAGCACGCGCACGAGCCGCTCGACCAGCGCGCGCCCGGGAGCCCACGCGCGGTCCGACTCGTGGAGAGCCCGCGCCGCGTCCAGCGCGTCCGCGGCGCGCCCGGCGCGCGCCAACCAGTGGATCGCTTGCAGGCGCCAGAGCTTCTCGCCGGGGCCGTGCGCCGCGGCGGCGTTGGTGTAGATCGTCGCCAGGCGCGACGGATCCGATCCTGCGTTCAGCGTGAGCAGGGCCAGCGCCGCCGGATTGGCGGGAGCGTCGCCGAGCGTGTCCTCGGGCGCGTCGGCGCCGCGCGGCTTGCCGCGGCCCGCGATCGCCGCCGGCCAGGGGGCGGGCGCGTCGGACCGGAGGCCGTCCGCCAGCCTCTGCAGCGCCGGCCCGAGCTCGCTCGCGCTCCAGGCCGAGGCGCCACGCGCGAGCGCGTCGGCCGCCTCGCGCTTGCGACCCGCGGCCCTTTCGCGCGCCGCCAGCTCCCAGAAGGCGGTCGCCATCGGCGCCGCCGCCACCAGCTCGCCCAGCGCCTGGCGCACGGGCTCGTCGCCCCCGCTCGAGCCTGCGTCCGCGCGCTGTGCCAGCATGCCCGCCACCAGCGACTGCGCGTAGGCGGCGCGCGCCGGATCGAAGCGGGCCCACAGCCGTAGCGCGTCCAGGCGCAGCGCGGGATCGCCGGCGCGACCCGCAACCTCCTGCGCGACGATCGCCAGCGGAACGGTGCCGGGCGCGGACTCGAGGCCCGCCGCCGCGATCTCCAGCGCGCGCCGGGCGGCGGCGTCACTCGCTGCGGCGTCGCCCCCCCCGACGCCACCGCTGACCTTGGCAGCGTCGGCCTCGGCCAGCGCCAGCTCGGCGGCCATGACGTCCAGGCAGGCGCGCGCCGTGCGTGCCGTCCAGATCTCGCGCGCCTCGGCCAGCAAGCGCCGCACGCGGGCGACACGCTCGCCGTTGCCGCCGTCGCCGCGCGCCGCCCGCCATTCGAGATCCAGCCGATCGCGCAGCGCCGCCGGCGACGTGCCCCCGTTGGCCGGGTCGCTCAGCAGCCGATCCGCGCGCTCCACGGCGCCGGCGCGGCGAGCCACCGCCGCCGCCCAGCGGGCGCAGCTGACCTTGAAGTCGCCGGGCGGCAGCGTCGCCAGCAGCTCGTCGAGCATCGGCGCCAGGGCGTCGCCGCCCGCACGCGCCGCATCCCGCAGCTGGCCGACCGCGACGAGCAGCCGTTCACGCGGCGAGCCGGCGAACCGCGCCGCGAGCGCACGCTGCCGCGTCGCCGCGGCGCCGTCGCCGCCGATCTCGGCGAGCCGTGCGGCCAGGCCCGCGAGCGCCGCGCCCGCCCGTCCCTCCAGCACCGTGGCCGCGGCCTCGAGCGTGCCTGCCGCCTGGCGCGGCTCACCGGCGCGAATCGTGATCTCCGCCTCGGCGAGCGCGCGCGAGAGCCCGTCCCCCAGCGCCGACCGCGCGTCTTCATCGAGCGTGCCCGACATCGCCAGCGTCCACTCGGCCTGCAGCGCGCGGTAGCCGGCGCGCTCGTCGCCGTCGACGGCGCCCGCGAGCAAGCCCACGGTCTCGAGAGCGACCGCCGCGTCCCCCTGGCGCTCCGCGAGCCGCAGGCGCGCGCGCAGCGCAGGCGCTGAGCCCGGCTGCAACGTGAGCGCATCATCACACAGCGCGACCGCCGCGTCGGTGTCGCCGAGCGCGTCCGAGAGCCGCGCCGCCGCCAGCGTCAGCGCCGCCTGCTGGGTCGCGGTGTCGGCGACCTCCATCTCCGCGGCCAGCAGCGAGAGCAATCCGCGCCGCTCGTCGTCGCTCGGCTCCGCGGGCGCGGCGCGCGGCGGCAGGCGGATCATGAGCTGCAGCTTCTCGCGCCACGGATCGGCCGACATCTCGATCAACGGATCGGCGAACAGCGGCGCCGGCGTCTCGCTCGGCGGGTCGCGCCGGAAGAGCGTGCCCTCGGGCGTGCTCGACGAGATGATCGCGGCGTAGGCGTCGGAGTGCGGCGTCTCCCGCTCGGAGAACTCCGCGGCCGACGCCTCGAACACCGCCGCGTCGTCGAGGGGCGGGCCCGACGTCACCGTCGTCGGCGTGTCGGCGAACGGGTTCTCCTCGTCGGGCAAGGCGCCGAGCGGATCGGGCTCGGGCAACGGCGGATCACCGGGCGTGGGCGGCGCGTCCTCGATCGGCAGGTGCGCGTCCCAGTCGGCGAGCTCGGTCTCCCACTCGTTCTCGTCCTCGCCGGTGAACGGCAGCACCGGCGCCTTGGGTTTCTCGCGTTCGGCCATCGTCAGCCCCCGCCCTGCCCGGCCTCGCGGCGCGCGGCCAGATAAGCCTCGCCGAGCGCAAACCGCACCAGCGCGGTCGCGGCGGCGATTCCGCCGCAGCTCGGGCGGCGACGGCGGCGCGGTGAACCGGCCGGCCGCGATTGCCGCCGCGCGCACGTCGCCGCCCAGCACCAGCCCGAGACGATCGGCGCCGCGCAGAAGCGAGGACTGCCAGGCGGCAGCGTCGATGGTCTCGAAGCCGAACCGCGACGCCTGCAGAGCCAGCGTCTTGCGCTCCTTGCGCGCCAGCGCGCGCGACAGCGCCTTGATCTGCGCCTCGGGCGCGCGCGCGACACCCGGCACGTTCGCGGGCGCGCCGGCGATCACCGCCGCGGCGTCGAAGATCGCCTGCAGCGCCTCGGCGGCAGAGCCGCGCCGCCGTGGTGGCGCGGAGACGCAGCAGGCCGAGCGCGCGGCCCACCGCGAACGGCGACGTTCCGCCGTCGATCGCCGGTCGGCGCGCCCAGCACCAGCGCCGGCGCCGGCAGCTCGATCGCCAGCGCGTCGTCGGGCGCGACCGCGGCGTTGCCCGCGGGCGCACGGTGCAGGATCAGGCCCTGGACCCCCAGCGCCGCGCCCGCGTTCACCAGCCAGGCGAGCGCGGGGTCGCTCTCCGGGCGCCACGCGGTTTCCGCGCACCGCCCCCAGCGCCGCGACGTCGGGCTGATGGAGCTCGATGACCGCGTCGGCGAGCATCAGCCAGACCTCGGTCATGAACCCGAGCGCCGGCGGATCGATCAGCGCCGACCAGAACCCGGTCGAGAGCGACGACGACACCGGCCGCAACGCCGGCGGCACCTCCGCCAGATCGTCGGGCGGCGCGCCCAGCAGAGCCAGCACCTGCGCCACCGTCTGGCTGGCCTCGCGCCCGCGACGGTCGCGCCAGGCGCTGTCGAGCAGCTGCTTGAGACCGCGCAGGCGCGGCACGTCGAACGGATCGCGATCCAGCGCCTGGCGCGCCTCCGCGATGGCGTGCTCCATGACCGCGGCGCGCCCGGCCTCGTCGCCCCCGCTCTCGTAGCAGGAACGCCAGCTCACGCGTGCCGTGGCCGAGCGGGTCCAGCTCGGCGGCGCGGCGGAACGCGAGCGCCGCCTGCGGCAAGTCGTAGGCCTCATCGCGCAGCAGCGCGCCGAGACGCAGGTGCAGCCCCGCCTTGGCGATCGGATCGTCGACGATCGCCTCCCAGGAGCGCAGCGAGGCCACGGCGTTCTGCCAGTCGCCGACGCGCAGATAGAGGTCGGTGAGCCGCTGCCAGGGCACGGGGTCGCGCGGCTGCGCCGCGACCGCGCTGCGCAAGGCCTCGATCGCATGCGCGCGATCGCCCGCCTGCTCCTGCGCGCGCGACAGCTCCAGCCGCGCCGCCGAAGCGCCCGCTTCGTCGCGCGTGACCTCGAGGTAACGCGTGAGAAAGTGCGCGGCGTCGGCCGGCATGCTCCATGGCGATCGCCAGCGTCGCGATCTCCCGCAGCGCCCGCTCGTGGCTTGGCTCGATCTTCAAGATCCGCTTGAAGTCTTCGACGGCGTTGTCACGATCCTCGAGGCGTTCCAGGCGATTGGCGGCGCGCTCGGCGAGGAGCGCGATCGTCTCGGCTCGATCGGCGGTGGCGGCGCGCCGCTGCAGGCGATGGCCGAGCACGCGGTCCAGGGTCTTGGCGTTGCCGGCCACGTCGGCGCCCGCGCGCAGCAGCGCCGCCAGACGCGCGAATGCCGTCTCGTCGTCGGGAGCGTGCTCGAGGACCTTGAGATAGGCGGCGATGGCCTGCTCCCTGTGCTTCGCCCGCTCGTAAAGCGGCCCCGCCTCGCCGAAGAAGGCCGCGGCGTGCGCCGGCGTCTTCACCAGCGCGCCCAGGCGCGCCAGCGCGCGCGCCTCGCCCAGCGTGTCGCCGCCCGCGCGCGCGAGCCGGCGCACCCCGAGCATCGCCTCGAGACATTCGGCGTCGCGCGCCAGGACCCGCGCATAGACGTCGAGCGCCTCGCCCAGGTTCCCGGCCGCCTCCTGTTCCAGCGCGCGCTCGATGTCGAGATCGATCGCCAGACCGACCGCGGCGGCCGGCAGGTGCGCGGCGCGCTCAGCGCGCGTATCGGGCAGGGAGTTGGCCTCGGCGCCCGCGACCGGCGCGGGCGCGCGCACGTCGCTGATGCTCTGGGCGACCGCGGCGTTCCCGGGCGCCGCGGCCCACGCACGGCGGTGGATCGCCTCGGCGGTCTCGCGCCCCGCCAGCCGCGACCGCGCGGCGGCGCGCGCGAGCAGGCGCCCCGATTCGCTCGCCGGCGCGCTCGCGCCCGCGAGACTGGCATTCGCGCCCGCGAGACTGGCATTCGCGCCCGCGAGACTGGCATTCGCGCCCGCGAGCCTAGCATTCGCGACCGCGAGCCTCGATAGATCGATGAGCGCGCCCGCGACCTGCCGCTGATCGCCCCGGCGCACGCCCTCGATCCAGTCTCCGAACGCGTCGTCGGCATCGGCGGCGGCACGCTCGGTGACGCGCGCCGTCCCCTCGCCGCGGGCCGCATCGAGCAGCTCGGCGTCGCGCGTGGCAGCGGCGCCGATGGTGGCGCCGCTGTCGTCGAAGGACATGTCACCGATGGCGCGCAGGGCATCGCTCACGGCGGGGAAATCGCCCGCGACCGACGCCGTCCGCAGCAGGCCGAGCGCGGCATCGGGGGCGCGCCCGCGCCGCAGCACCTCCCGAAAGGCGTTCCGCGCACCCTCGCCGTTGCCGTTTCGCTCCAGCGCCTCGGGGAGGTCGGCGGCGGCGACCAGCCCCGCGGTGGCGGCGCTGGCGGCGTCCTCGCCCAGCACCAGCACCTCGAGCGCGGCGTCGCCCGAAAGCCGCGCGCGATCGAAGCTGGAAGCGCGCGCGCCCTCGTCGCCGGCGGTCCACACCGGCGCCAGGACCGAGACCGCGTCCCGCCACTCGCCGGCGCGCGCCCGCTCGACCGCCAGGCGGTGGCGCAAGCCGCGAGCGACGTCGGTCCGCCCGCCGGCATCGGCCGCGGCGAGCTCGGTGGTGAGCGCGCGGGCGCGCTCGGCCGGCGTCGAGAGCCGCGCGGCCAGGTTGCCGGCGGCGATGCCGGTGCGATCGTCGACGGCGGCGTCGCGGTAGAACTGTTCGGCCAGCGACGGATCGTCGACCACCAGCGCGGCCGCCTCGTTCTCCAGCGCCGCCATGACCGCGGGCTGACCCGCGCGAGCCGCCAGCGTGATCAGCGTCGCGACCCCTTCGCGGCGCAGCACCGCCCGGGGATCCGCCGGCGCGCCCGCGCTCGCGTTCGCGTCGGCGCTCCCCGCGGCAGCCGGATCGGTCTCGGCGACCGACGCCCAGAGCTCGAGGTCGCGCGCGAGCATCCACCCGTCGAGGTCCTCCGAGTCGAGCGCCACGCGCTGCCGCTGGAAGACCAGCGCGCGCGCGGGGCGGCCGAGGCGATCGCGGTAGAGCCCGACCAGCGCCTCGAGCAGGTACCGGCGGCGCGCGAGCGATGACGGCGCAGGCGCGCCGGTGTCCGATGCTTCGGCCTTGCCGCCGGACGCATCGGCGCCGGCCTCGGGCGGCGGGCCGAGCGCGTCCAGGTCCTGCTCCAGCACCTGCGCCAGGTCGGCCCAGCGCGCGTCGGCGCGCAGCATCTCTTCGAGCGCGTCGACGGCGGGCGGATACCCCGGGCAGCGCTCCATCGCCTTGCGATACAGGCTCTCCGCGTGCCGCGCGTCGTGCAGGACCAGATCGCGCAGGGTCGCCGCGCGCACGAACGCGTGCGCCGCCGTCTCGCCCTGCGCCTGGTCGCCCTCGGCTTCGAATGCGTCGCAAAGGCCGATGGCGTCGCCGGCCTCGGCGTGGAGCGCGATGCGCGCCGCCAGCGCCAGCAGCGCCACCGCCGACAGCGCTGCCGAAGCGCTGGACGAGACGCCAGACGACGTGCCGGACGCGTCCGGCGGCTCGACGGCGGCGGCCGCCGCCGACCAGGTCGCGGCGTACTGGCGCGCGAGCTCGATCGCCTCCGCGGCGCGGCCCGCGCGCCCGAGCGCATCGACCAGGCGCGCCGCCGACAAGAGCTCGTCCTGCGGGATCGCCGAGCCCTCGAGCGTCTGCTGCAGCAGCTCGACGCGGCCGAGCTGGTCGGCGAGGTCGAGCATGTCGGTGGTGAGCAGCGGGTGGTCGGGCAGGAGCCGCCGCGCCTCGGCCAGCGCGGCGTGCGCCGCCTCGAGGTCCCCGACCACGTCGCGCAGAAGGCGCGCGCGCTCGCGATGCAGCGCCACCACCGCGCCGCGCCCGTCAGGAGACGGCGCGGGCGGCAGCACGCGCGCCAGCTCCTCGAGCGCGCCAACCTGGATGCGCGGCCAGGCCCGGTCGCGCGCCAGGCTCTCGAGCTCCCCGACGAGCCCCGCGCGGGGCGTGTCGTCACCGGCGCCCGCCAGCGCCTGGCGCAGCGTCTCGAGCGCGCGCCCCGCTCCGCCCGCGGTCGACTCGGCTCCGGTTCCGGGTTCAGCCCCGGACGTCTCGGCCGCCGCCCCGAGACGCTGCAGCCGCGCCAGCTCCGCGGCCAGCGCCGCGCGCCGGGACGGCGCCTCCGCGCACTCGACGAGCCCGGCGAGCGCGGTCTCGATCCCGCCCGCGTCGCCGGCGCGCCCCGCCCCGACCAGCCGCGCGAGCTGCGCGGCCGCATACTCGGGCGCCGCGGCGGCGGCCTCGCGAAAGCTGCTCGCGGCGTCGGCGGTTCGCGCCAGACGATCCTCGAGGACGCGACCGCGCTCGATCCACAGGTCGGCCACGCGCCGCGAGCGCCCGGCGTCGGTGCCGAACACGCCGCCCCGGATCGCTTTCTCCAGGGTCCCCGCGAGATCGTCCCACGAGCCGCGCGCGGCGAGCAGCCGGCGCACCGCCGCCAGCGGCGCGGCGAACGTGGCGTCGAGCGCGAGCGCGTCGCGATACCACGGCAGCGCGCCGTCGCCGTCGGCGAGCGCGGCCTCGCGCAGGTGCGCGGCCTCGAGCAGCAGCGGCGCCGCGCGCGCCGGCTCCGCCAGCTTCGCCTCGGCGAGGTAGAGATCGATCTCGGCCGCCGCCTCGAGAGCGGCCGCCTCGAATGGCGGCGGCACCGACGGCGCGGTGACCGTCACAGGCCCCGAACCGAAAGATCCCTCCGCCGACTCTTCCAAGTCGCTGGTGATCTCGATCGGAAGGTCGTCGTCGTCAGCGGGTCCTGGTGACATGCGTGATTGGTCGGGCGTTCCAGGTTCGACGTACCTACCGCCGATGCGTGAGCCGAGTGAGCGAAGCGAAAGACAATGGGCGAGGCGAGGAGGCAACTAGCAAAAGTGAACTATTATGGTCACCGTCAGATCGGCGGTCAATTCTCGGAGGGCAATCGTCCGACGTCAATGGACAGCCCACGTCGGTCGTGTGCATGATAGGGAAGGCCTTTCCCAAAAGGTGCGACCCTGCCCAACCTCATCGTTTACATCGACCGCCGCGACGGTGCCGCCACCTCCGCCTCGCTGTTCGCGCTGTCAGAGGCGCGCCGGATCGCGCACGCGGCCGGTCTGACAGTCTTCGCGCTGGTGCTCGACGAACCGCAGGGAAGCTCGGAGCTCGAACCGCTCGCGAACGCGCTCGGCCGCGCGGGCGCCGACCGGGTCCTGGTATGCGAGGCGGCTGGGCTGGGGGCGCCGCCCCTCGACGCGACCCACGGGCCGGCGCTGTTCACCGCCGTCGAGCGCGTGCCGCCCATCGTGGTGCTCTTTCCGACCGGGGGCCCGGGCGACGAGCTGGGACCGTCGCTGGCGATGCGCCTGGGCGCCGCCTACGCGCCCTCGGTCGACATCGTGCTGTCCGACGAGGCCGGCCCGCTGGCCGACGGCGTGGGGCGCGTCAATTTGCGCCGCTGGCGCGCCGATCGTTCCGGCTACCGCCAGCTCGACCCGGTCGAGATCGAGCGGCCGGTCATCGCGATCCTCGGCGCGCACGGCACGCCCCGCGAGGACGGCACGTCCGACATCGACGTGGAGGTGATTACCTGCACCGCACCGGGGGAGCCGCCGCTGTCGGAGCTGACCTCGGAGCCCGACGAGCTGGACGGGGTCACCCAGGCGCGCGAGCTGGTCGTTCTCGGGCCTCGGGTGCCGCCCGAGGTCGCGGCGCGCCTGCGCGCGGGCGCGCCAGCCGGGGTCGCGATCGTCGATGCCGGCACGGCGCCGCGCGCTCTCGCGGCGGCGTCGCCGGAGCTGGTGCTGAACGCCGGTGGCGCCGGCGCGATCGCCGAGATGGGCGTCTCGCCCCGCACGGCGATCGGAATCGTCGAGCTCGACGGAGCCGGCACGGAGGCGGACGGCCAGTCCGGCCAGATCGGCGCGGATTTCGTGTGGAAGGTCGGCGCGGAGCACGACGCATGGTCCGAGCTGATGGCGGCGTGGAGCGGGTCGCGATGACGGGCGTGGAGCGGCCGCGCGCGTGGCGCGGGACCGGCGCCGAATGGATCGTCCGTTGAAGGTGATCGTCTGCCTCCACGCCGCGCCCCCGGGCGGCTCGCCGCTCACCGCGAACGATCGCGAGGCGCTGCGCCTGGCGCGGGGCCTGGATGGCGACAACGAGATCGTGGCGCTGATGGCCGGCTCCCAGGAAGAGACCGCGGCGCTCGAAACCGCCTGGGCCTACGGCGTCGACCGCGCGGCGCGCGTCAGCGGCGAGAGCTTCGCCGCCGCAGATTTTCACACGCTGGGCCAGGTGCTGGGCAGCGCGGCGCGCACGCTGGGCGCCGACCTGATCCTGGGCGGCGCGCGCAGCGACACCGAGGGGCTGGGCGCGCTCACGGCGTCGATCGCGCGCCACATGAGCCTGCCCCACCTCGCGAACATCGAGTCGCTGGAGCGCTACGACCATCCGCCGATGGCGGTGGCGGTCACCCTGCGCGGAAGCGGGCGCAAGCGGCGCCTCGCCGTGCGCCTGCCGTTCGTCATGTCGGTCACGCGCGGAACGGCGGCGGCCGAGCTGGCGGCGCCGGTACGCGAGGGCACACCGTCGATCGAGACCCTCGCGGTGTTCGATCCCGAAGTGACGGTGATCCGACGGCGCACCGAGATGCTCGGCAGCTCGGCCAAGGTCGAGCGCGCGCCGCGCGCCGTCGCCTCGGCCGCCGAGCTGGTCTCCGCGCTCACCGCGCGGGCTTCGAAGTAAGCGGCGCCGAGGTCTGGGCTTCCCGCGCCACGTCCGGGACGAGCGCCGCCAGGCGGTCGGCGTCATTCAGAGCCGGGTCGTCGAGCACGCGCTCGAGCAGCCGCTCCAGCACCACGCCGACGATGCGACCGGGCGCGGTGCCGAGAATCCGCATGACGTCCTTGCCGTCGATCGCGAGATCGGTGATGCGCAACGCCGCATCGCTGGCCGCCACCTCGGCGACGCGACGGCGCAGCTCACCGAGCTCGACGTCGGGATCTTCGCCGAATCCGCGCCCGGCGATGTCACCTTCGCGCAGCGCGAACAGCGCGGGCAGCGTGTCGCTGCCGACCCGGCGCACGAAGCGGCGCACGGTGCCGTCGGTCCAGTCGGGCGAATAGAAGAACATGTGGTTCGCCACCACGGCCACGACGCGCTCGCGATCGGCGACCGACAGCTTCAGCCGGCGTCCGATCGCGTCGGCCATGTCGGCGCCGACGTACTCGTGCTTGAAGAAGCTGAACTCGCCGGGCGCACCCTCGCGCGGCTGGCGCGCGCGTGGCTTGCCCACGTCGTGCAGCAGCGCGCCGAGCCGCAGGATGGCCAGGCCCTCGCGCTCGCCCAGGGTGTTGTCGACGACCGCGAGCGTGTGCCCGTAGACGTCGAACTTGTGGAAGCGGTTCTGGGTGACGCCGACGCCCTTCGAGCAGCTCGGGCAGCACCTCGCCGAGGAGCCCGGTGGTGCGCATCAGCTCGAGGCCGTACGACGGCTTGGGGCCGGCCAGCAGCTTGAGGAGCTCGTCGCGTATACGTTCGGCGGACACCTTGCGAAACACATCGAGCGTCTCGCCGATCGCCGCCAGCGTCGGTGGGTCGATCGCGAACTCGAGCTGCGTCGCCTGGCGCACGGCGCGCATCGGCCGCAGGCCGTCCTCGCGGAAGCGCTGCAGGGGATCGCCGACCGCGCGGATCAGCCGGCGGTCGAGATCGCCGCGCCCGTCGAACGGATCGGTCAGACGATCGTCGATCGGATCGTAGCCGACGGCGTTCATGGTGAAGTCGCGGCGCGACAGGTCCTCGGCCAGCGACGAAACGTAGCTGACCGACGACGGGCGCCGGCCGTCGAGGTACTCGCCCTCGCCGCGAAAAGTCGTCACCTCGACGGCGTGGCGGGCCTCGCCTTGCCCGGTCAGCACGGTCACCGTGCCGTGTTGCAGGCCGGTCGGGATCGCGAACGTGGATCCGAACAGCGCCAGGACCTCCTCGGGACGCGCGCTGGTGGCGACGTCGAAGTCGGCGGGCGTGCGCCCGAGCAGCAGATCGCGAATACCGCCACCGACCAGGTGCGCCTGGTGTCCGGCGTCGCGCAGGCGCCGGCAGACCGCGACCACCTCTGCGGGGATCCGACCGCGCTCGACCGCGGTGTCGACCACGGTCACTCGTCTCCGGCGGGTGGCTCGGCGCGGTCGAGCACCTCGAGCGCCAGGGCGGCCGCGCTCTGCTCGGCCTCTTTCTTGGACTTTCCCTGCGCGCGCCCGTACTCGCGGCCGTCGAGCAGGATCGCCACCAGGAAGCGGCGATCGTGGTCGGGCCCCTCCTGCCCCACCACGGTGTACTGCGGTGTCGCCTGCAGCAGCGCCTGGGACCTTTCCTGGAGCCGCGACTTGAAGTCGAAGCGCACCGTGCTATCGGCGTCACGCAGCGCCTCGGCGAAAAGGCGCTCCGTGACGTCGTGCGCGGCCGTGAATCCGCCGTCGAGGTAGACCGCGCCCACCAGCGCCTCGAGCGCGTCGGAGAGGATCGACGGCTTGCGCCGCCCGCCCGCCTGGTCCTCGCCGCGGCCGAGGAAGATCCACTCGCCGAGGCCCATCCCTTCGGCCGCCTTGGCCAGGCCGACCTCGCTGACCAGCGCGGCGCGCGTCTTGGACAGCTCGCCCTCCGAGCGCTGGGGGAAGCGCTTCATGAGCATGTCGCTGACCGCGAGCGCGAGCACGGCGTCGCCCAGGAACTCGAGCCGCTCGTTGTCGGTCCGCGTCGAACCGTGGCGCTCGTTGAGCCAGGACTTGTGGGTCAGCGCCGATTCGCACAGCGTGTGGTCGCGGAAGGTGTACCCGATCCGGCTCTCGAGGACGCCGTAGCCGGCCGCTTCCGATGCGCTCATCACCCCTAACTTAGCACCGGACGGCCCGGCTCCGACGGGCAAAGCCCGTCCACCGACGAGCTATAGACCGGCGACGGCTCACGCGGTTAAAATGACCGCCCATGGGTCAGGCGAATCTTTGTTGTGTGAAGTGCAACTCCATCCTCGATCGAGCGACGTTCCAGGGGCTGGAGGTCGATCTCTGTCCGAAGTGTGGCGGCCTCTGGCTCGATCGCGGAGAGATCACGCGCGCCGCCCAGCTGCCGGAAAAGGAGCTCGCACGGCTGCGCACCCTGCTGCGCGGCTCGTCGGGGCCGCCGCCGGTCCCGACGGAGAACAAGGCGCCCTGCCCGGCCTGCGAGGGCCAGCTTTCCGAGGTCATGCTCGGCAAGGTCCACGTCGACTATTGCGGCACCTGCCACGGCATCTTCCTCGACCGCGGCGAGCTCGAGGAAGCGATCACCGCGGTGCGCGCACGCGAGCGCAACACGTCGCCCAGCGAGGTCATCGCGGCCGCGATCTCCGCGGCGAATGTGCAGCGCGGCGAAGCCTGACGCCAAGCCGGGGCATCGGGCCTCGGGCTTCAGGATCTTCCGGCCCGAGGTCCGAGGCCGGAGGTCCGAGGTCCCTCGGCCGAAGCCTCAGTCGATCCAGCCGCCCCCGATGACGGCCTCTCCCTCGTAGAAGACCGCGGCCTGGCCAGGCGCGACGCCGTCGGCGGGGCTGTCGAGCTCGACGGTGACCGCCGTGCCGTCGACGGGCTCGGTGATCCAGCCCGGCAGTGCGACGGCGTGGTGGCGGATCTGGACCGCGCAGCGCAGGGGCCAGCTGGCGGGCGGCCGCGCGCGCATCCAGCGCACATCGGAGACGCGCAGCGCGCGTCGCGCCAGGCTCGAGCGCGGGCCGACGACGACCCGGCCGCTGGCGGCGTCGATGCGCACCACGAAGCGCCGCTCGCCGCCGCCCGCGGCGGGGACGCCGCGCCGCTGTCCGACGGTGAAGTGGTGGGTGCCGTCATGGGCGGCGAGCTCGGCGCCCGCCTCGTCGACGATCGCGCCCGGCGCGCCGGCGCCTCCGCGCGCTTCCACGTAGGCGCGGTGGTTCCCGTCGGGGATGAAGCAGATCTGCTGCGAGTCGGGCTTGTCGGCGTTGGCCAGGCCGGCGCGGCGCGCGATGGCGCGCACCTCGTCCTTGGTCTTGTCGCCCAGCGGAAAGATCACGCGATCGAACACCTCGGGCCGTACGCCGAACAGGAAGTACGACTGGTCCTTGTCACGGTCGAGCGCGCGCAGGAGCTGCGGCACCGACCCGCGGTCGTCGGGGGCGGGCACGAGGCGCGCGTAGTGGCCGGTCGCCAGCGCGTCGGCGCCGATCGCCTGAGCGAAGCGCACCAGCGGCGCGAACTTGAGCCGCTCGTTGCAGCGCACGCACGGGTTCGGCGTGCGGCCGATCCGATGCTCGTCGACGAAGTCGTCGATGACCGCGCGGCGAAAGGTCTCGGTCTCGTTGATCACGTAGTGCGGGACGCCGAGCTGCGCCGCGGTCGCGCGCGCATCCTCGATGTCGCGCGGCCCGCAGCAGCGGCCGCCGATGCTCGCCGACGTCCCCGACGCGTCGTAGAGCTTGAGCGTCACGCCCACGACCTCGGCGCCCGCCTCGGAGCAGCATCGCCGCCGCCGTCGAGGAATCGACCCCGCCCGACATCGCGACCGCGATCCGCGGCCGGCGCGCGCCGGCGCCCGGGTGCACCGAAGCGGCCGCGCCCTGACTCGCCGCCCGCACGCGTGCGACGATCGCGGGCAGCACGTCGAGCAGGCGGTCGATGTCGTCGTCGGTCGTGGTGCGGCCGAGCGTGATGCGCACCGCCTGGGCGGCGCCGTCGGCGGGCAGACCGAGGGCGCGCAGCACGGGCGACGGCTCGAGCGATCCCGAGCTGCAGGCCGCACCCGTCGACACGCAGATCCCCTCGAGGTCGAGGCCGATCGCGACCAGCTGGCCGGCGGCGCCGTCGAAGCCGACGTTGGTCGTGCCGGGCAACCGCCCTTCGGTGGTTCCCGGCAACCGCCCTGCCGGATCGGCGTCGCCGTGGATCGTCGCGCGCGGAATCGACGCGAGCCCCTGTTCCAGCCGCGCACGCAGCGCCGACACGCGAGCCGACGTCGCGCCGAGGTCGCCGGCGGCGAGCCGCGCCGCCGCGCCGAAGCCGACGATGCCGGCGACGTTCTCCGTGCCGGGACGGCGCTCGCGCTCCTGGTGACCGCCGGCGAGCAGCGAATCGAGCTCGACGCCCCGTCGCAGATAGAGCGCACCGACACCGGCCGGGCCCTCGATCTTGTGCGCCGAGAGAGTCGCGGCATCGACGCCCAGCGCGCGCACGTCGAACGGCACCCGTCCCGCCGCCGCGACCGCGTCGGTGTGAAACAGGACGCCCGCGGCGCGCGCGATCGCCGCCAGCTCCGCGATCGCGTACCGGTTGCCGATCTCGTGATTCGCCGCGGCCAGCGTGACCAGCAGCGTGTCGGGGCGGAGCGCCGCGCGCAGATCGGCGGCATCGATGCGCCCGCGAGCGTCGACCGGCAGCCGCGTGACCGTGAAGCCCTCGCGCTCGAGCGCGGCGAGTGCGCCCAGCACGGCCGGGTGCTCGAGCGGCGAGGAGATGACGTGACCCACGCAGGCTTCGCCGCGCGTGGTGCGAGCCGCCCGCGCCGCCAGCGCCAGCCCCCGCACCGCCAGGTTGTCCCCTTCGGTGCCGCCCGACGTGAAGACGATCTCCTCGGGCAGTGCGCCGATCAGCCGAGCGACGTCCGCGCGCGCCTGCTCGACCGCCGCGCGGGCGTGACGTCCCGCCGCGTGAACGCTCGATGGATTCCCGGCGAGCTCCGCGAGCGCCAGCTGCATCGCCGCCGCGACCTCGGGTCGGATCGGCGCGGTGGCCGCATGGTCGAGATAGATCAAGCTGGGCATTGTGATTCTGTCCCCTCCCGCCGGCTCGGCGCGGGCAGGGAACGGATGGGAGACTACGCGCCCACCAGCGTATTTCAACGCGGATCCTTGGAAGGGCCCAGCCCCCTGCGCACCGCTACGTCTTCGGCGTCAGCGTCAGCCTCTGCTCGATCGTGACGGCGGTGCCGGTGAAGCTGGGGAACTTCCAGCGCAGCACCGTGGTCTTAAAGCACTGGGTCATGTCCTTGTCGACGCTGGGGTTGACGTCGACGGTCTCGACCTGGCCGGTCGGCTTGACCGTGATTCCCAGCGTGACGCCCAGACCCGACTTGAACTGCAGCGACGCGTTCTTCTTCAGCGCGCGCTCGTAGCACTGCTGCATCGCCGACGCGCCTTGCATGACGATGCGGCTCGCTTCCTTCGGGTTCAGCGTCGGCGTGACGTCGCCATCGCCCTGCGGCACCGCGGCCGCCTTCTTGCGCGAGGCCACGAGCTCGATGATGTCCGGGTCGGTGAGCTGCACCCTCGACGGCTCGGCGATGGCCTGAGCCAGCTGGCGCTTCAGCGACGCGATCTGATCCTTCGCCTCGGACAGATCCTTCTGGCAGGCGATCACCTTGCTGCTCGACTCCGTGAGCTTGGCGGCGAGCCCGTCGTCGTCTTTGGTACAGGCGCCGATGCCCGCCACCACCACCAAGGCCAAGGCGAGAAAACGGGTATCGGTCAGCATAATGGCCTTTGATTGTGGCGATTTCTCCTCGGCGCGCAAGCACGAACTTCCGGGGCGTTCGGTAGGGGTAGGACCCGGCGTCCACACGGCGCCCGACCCATTGCGGGTCCCTTTTATGGGTCCCGGTTATGGGTCCTGGTTATGGGTCCTGGTTATGGGTCCTTGGCCGGCAAGCGATTGAGCAGCGGCCGCACCACCATCCCACCCACGAGGTGACGTTCGATGATCCGCGCGAGATCCGCTCCGGTCATGCGGTTGTAGAGCACCGCCGACGACGCCCCCGCGCCAGGCCCGAAGACGCGCGTCCCCTTCATCTCGTCGGTGTCGTACACGAGGATGTTGGGGCCGCGCAGGCAGTGGCCAAAGCAGGTCTCCTCGGCCACGGTGATCTGCTCTTCCAGGCCGCGCTCCTCGACCGTGTGGCGCAGCTGGGCCGTGAGCGCGGCCGAGTTTCGCGCCTCGCCGCAGGTCGGGCCGCGGCAGACCATCACGGTGAATCGGCGGCGCGTCGTCGCTCACGGCGCCTCCAGCGCGGTGGCGGGCGGCGCGGCGGCCAGCGCGCGCCGCAGGTGTCGGCGTAGCGGCTCCACTGTGCGCGGCTCCTCGGCGATGAACAGCAAGAGCTCGCGCTCGGGCGGCCCGCCCAGCTCGAGCAACGCGGTCGCCACCGCGATCAGCGCCGTCGGGTCGCCGTCATACATCGGCTCGCCGCGATACATGCACACGAAGTCACGCAGCAACGGCAGCGCCTCGGCCGCGCCCGCGGCGGCGATCGCCCGGCTGATCAGCGCGATGGTATCGGTGTCGGTCTCGGGCCGCCGCAGGTGCTCGGCCAGCGCCAGCGCCACCTCCCGGGACTTCGTCGCCAGCGTGGCGCGCGCGATCGCGGCCACGCTCGTGGGCCGCGTGTCGTCGGCGTAGTCGGCGTGAGCCTTGAGCGCCTCGACGAACAGCTCCGACGACGCGGGGTCACGCCGCGTGGCCAGCGCATCATCGGCGTTGCGGCGCGCCGCCACCGGCAGCAGCGCGGGGGACGCCTGCACCGCCTTCAACAAATCTGCGGTCACCGCGCGGCCGGGCAGCTTGCCGAGCTCTGCGACGGTGTACGCGCCGAGCTCGTCGGAGAAGCGGCGATCGGTGTCCCACAGGATCGACGACAGCGTCGCCGCGAGATCGGGCACCGCGCCCGCGCCGGGCGCGCCGGCGAAGCCGTCGGCGTCGAACGTCGCGCCGCGCACCATCGTCGCGTCGGGGATCTGCGCGCGATAGACCACGCGGCCCGTCGCGGGATCGAGCGCGCCCACGTCGCCGTCGGCGGTGACGTAGACCAGCGCCGCGCCGGTGTGCGCCGCCGCGACTGCGTCGGCTTCCTTCTCGGCGTGTGCCCAGCGCAGCGTGCCGCTCGACGCTTCGATCGCGAAGAAGAAGCGAAAGTCGTGCACGAAGACCAATCCGTCGCGGAACGCCATGCGCCGCCCCGCTGCCTCCGCTGCCGGGCGCCACACCAGGTGCTTGCGGTCGAGCGCCGAGTAGTCGCTCTGCTCCGGGCGATACATGTCGGGCGCGTAGATCGGGCGCGCGAACGCCGGCAGCGTCGCCTGCGCGTAGCCGTCGGACTTGCGCAGGGCCTTCGCGGTGTCGACCGACGCGCGGAAGACGCCCTTGGAGCCGAAGAAGACACCCTCGGGCAGCGCGCGCACGAACGTCGCCGCCTGCTCGGTCGACAGGATGCGGGCCAGCTCCGCGCCGGTATCGGCATCGTGCAGGATCACGTACTGGGTCGCGACCGGCACCGCGACCAGGCCGCCGCGTGCGGCGGGTGCCGCGACATCGCCGGGCGGCAGCGTGTGCTGCCAGCGCGTGGCGCCGGTGCGTGCGTCGAGCGCGATCAAGCGGCCGGCGCCGTGCGCCCCGGTGCCGCTGAAGGCGCGCACGACGTAGAAGCAGGTTTCACCGTCGAGCGCGTAGCCGTGCAGGCGCTGGTCGCCCGGCAGCTCCTGGCGCCAGATCACGTCGCCGGTGGCGGCGTTGCGTCCGACCAGCACCGCGGCACCCGCGGGCGTGCGGGTCGCGTGCACGATCGCCGACCGACCGACCTCGATCCGCCCGGTCGGCTCGGCAGGCTGGTGCCAGATCAGGGACCCGCGCGCCATGTCGAAGGCGCCGATCGCCGATCCGGACGACCCGCGGTAGGCGAGATAGACCATGGGCGCGCCGGACCCGTTCACCGGCGCGGGGCCGCCCGTGCGGAGCCGCGACAGAGCGGCGCCGACCTCGCCGGCGTCGCCCGCGCCGCGCGCGATCTCCGTCGCGCAGCCAGACGCGGCGACGGCCAGGAGCGCCGAGGCGACGATGCCGGCGCCGCGCCGCGGGCCGCTCATCGGTCCCCTCCCCGTTCCTCGAGCAGGCGCTGCGCCTCGCGCCGCGAGGCGCGGTTGTCCTTGGCCGGGGTCGACGCCAGGTAGTCGGCGATGGCCGCCGTCGCAGGGGCGCCGTGGAGCTTGGCGATCGCGTGCAGCGTATCGATGCGGAGGCCGTCGTGGATGTCGTCGCGGAGCAGGCTGCTGCCGAGCGCAGTCGCCAGCACGTCGTCCTTGATCGCCCCCTGCTGCGCTCGCAGCTCGGCCAGCGTCTCGGGCGTCGCCACGCGCCCGAGCGGCGCAGCCGCGCCCAGATCGCCGCGCCGGACCAGCCGCATGAGGCGCGGCACCGCGCTCACCTCGCGGCGCTCCGCCAGCGCCGTGGCCGCCGCCGCGCGCACGTCGGCCGATTCGTCACCGAGGCGATCGAGCAGCGGTGGGACCACGCGCGGGTCGGCGAGCGCCGCCAGAGCCTTCACCGCCTCGCGCCGCACCTCGGGCCGACGGTGCCCGGCGTACAGCTCCAGCGCCTCGAAGCCACGCGGATCGGCGAGCTTCGCCAGCGCGCCCAGCGCCGCGACGGCGCGCTCGGGCGAGGTCCCGGCGGCGAGCAGCTCGACCAGCAGATCGACGACCGCCGGATCTTGCGCCGCGGGAGCCGTGCGCGCCGGCCGCGCCGCCGCACGCACGATCACCGGCGCCAGCGTCGTGGCGGCGGCGCCGGCCAGCACCAGCGCCAACCGCAAGCGCGTCCAGCCGCGGCCCGCGCGCTCTCGCGCGCAGGCGACGAAAAGAGGGGCGTTGTTGGCCCGAGTGGTCACGCCTCGGGCCTCGAGCTACTGCTTGCCCTTCGCGTCGGCGTCGGAGAACTCGACCTTGCCGCTGTAGTTCGCGCCCTTGCCGAGGAGCCAGAACTGAGTCGAGGCGATCACGTGCTGCCGCGACTCGAGCGTCATCAGGTAGTGCTTGCGCACGTCGAACTCCGGTTTGGCGAGCTGAATGTTCGAGCCGAACACCCGCGACCCGCGCTCGCGCGTGTACTGCGGATCGCCCGCGACGTAGCGCTTCTCGCCGCCGGTGATGTCGTAGAACTTCACCTGGATCTCGCTGTCATTGAGCGGCTGGGCGAAGAACGCCACGTACTCGAGGTCCCACGTCCCCTGCTCGGGGCCCTTCTCCTCGGTCGGCCAGATCTTGTCGGTCTTGCTCTTCTGGAGCGCCGAGACGAACGCCTGCGCCGACGAGAACCGCAACGGCAAGCGGTTCTTCGTGATGATGATCTTGCCCTTGAAGACATCCTCGGGCTTCGCCGCCACCGCCACCCGCGCTCCGACCAAGCCCACTACCAGCAAAGAGAACAAAGCAAACGTACTGACGAACCTGCTCTTGCTCATGAAGACTCCGTGAAGATGGCGGTGGATGAAACGCTTGCCTGAAAAGCTATCAACGATGAACCATCGAGTCTAAGCGATTCCGCCGCCGGGCCGTCAGCGGTTTTTCTCTTCGCCGTGTCTGGCTCCGTCCTTGCGCGGCTCTTCGCGCCGTTCCTTTCGCGGTTCCTTTCGCCGTTCCTTTCGCGGTTCCTCGCGCCGCCCCCGACACCGCCTTTCCATCGGCCAGTTGCCCGACTCCTTGACCGGCGTCACCCTGCTGGCCGCGTTTCCGCCGCTGCGGCTGCGCGCCGCGCCGCGCGCGGAACAGGGCCTCGAATCGCGCGACGGTCGCCGGCTCCAGCGCCGACTTTTCTCGTGCGAGACGCAACACATCGCGCCCGACCAGCCGGTAGAGGTCCACCATGTCCGGCGCGCGCGCCGCCAGGACGCGCAGGTGTTGCTCCACGGTCGACACGTCGCCGCGTTCCACCGGCCCCGTCAGCGCACCCGGTGAGCCGAGCTGCGACAGGTTCTGCACCACGCTCGACATCAGCGGGATCAGCGCCGGCAGCGCCTGCGCCTCGGGCACGCCGGCCTCGACCAGCAGGCGGCGGGCCAGGTCGGCCAGCGCCACGACGTAGTTCGAAGCGATGACCGCGCCGGCGTGGTAGAGCGGCAGCGTCTCCGCGGTCAAGTAGACCGCCTGGGCGCCGAGCGCGCGCACCAGGCGGCCGGCCACGGCGCGCGCCGGCTCGTCGCCCTCGATGCCGAACGCGATCTGCGTTCAGCGCCTCGACGGCGACGCGCGGATCGGCGAAGGAGACCAGCGGGTGCCACGTGCCGACGCCGCGTACGTGCGGGCGCGCGATCGCCAGCGCCTGCGCCGACGGGATCGCGCCCGAGGTATGGAGCAGCACCTGCTCGTGACGCAGCCGCTTCTCGCGCACCAGGCGCTCGGCGACCTCGCCGATTCGCTGGTCGCTCACCGAGACGATCACCGCGTCGGCCTCCGACAGCGCCGGCGGGATCGCTCCCGTGCTCACCGGCACGCCTGCCGCCGCGCTCTCCGCATCCGTGCGACGGCTGCGGCCACCTTGCCGCCGGCGGCCGTGTAGACCCGCGACCCGCACGCCGGCGCGCGCCAGACGCGCTGCCAGGGCCGTGCCGACGGCGCCGGCGCCCACGATGAAGACCCTCATACCGGGTGGCGGGCGCCGAACAGCCCCCGCGCGTAGATGTAATCGACGATGGCGCGCGACACGAGGCCGGTGACCCGCTTTCCGTCGTGCAGCGCCCGCCGGATCTCCGTCGAGCTGACCGCCGGCATCTCGACCGCCTGACGCGGGCCGGGGCCGCCGTTCTGGCCGGCGCGGCCCACGACGATGAACGGCACGGTGGCGCGCAGCTCCTCGGCGCCGTACCAGGTCGGCGGTCTCCGCCACCAGGTCCGCGCCGATCACCAGCGCGAACTGATGCTCGGGGTGGCGCGCCTGCAGCGCGCGCACCGTGCGCAGCGTGCGGCTCTCGTCGCCGAGCTCGCGCTCGATGTCGCTCACGCGCGCGCGCGGGCCGAGCGCGCTGGCCGCGAGCTCGCACATCGCGAGCCGGTCCTCGAACGGCGCGAGCGCCTTGTCGAACGGATGCTGGAACGCGGGCACGAACCACAGCTCGTCGACGCCGGCGGTCTCGAGCACGTACAGCGCGACCAGCTGGTGCGCGAGGTGCGGCGGATTGAAGCTGCCGCCGAACAGAGCGATGCGCATCGCTCAGTCGTACAGCAGATACGGCGCGCGCTCGCGCGAAAACTGCGCTCTCGTAGCGCGGCGAACGACGCGCAGATGTCGTCGAACGGCCGCCCGGCGTCGATGCCGTCGCGTACCGCGGCGCTGCCGGTGAGCAGATCGATCGCGGGTGGGTCCGTCGACGAACTCGTAGGCCTCCGTGCGCCAGGCGAAATCGCGCCGGCGCCTGCTCGCGCGCCACGTGCAGGAGCGCGACGCCGGTGCGGTACGGGCGGAACGCCGCGCGGTTGGTGACGTGCAGCTGCACGCCGCCGCACGACTTGCCGCGCGAACTTCTGGAACATCGGGCAGAAACGACAGCGGCCGGAAGCGCACGCCCGGCAGCTGCAACGGCCGAGCCGCTCGGCCCAGCGGTAACCGTCGAGGAACGGCGCGCCCGAGATCTCGAACGGCCGCGTCGTGCCGCGCCCCTCCGACAGGTTCGTGCCCTCGACGAGGCACAGGCCCGGGTAGACGAACGCCGTGTCGAGCGTCGGCATGTTCGGCGACGGCATCACCCACGGCAGGCCGGTCGCGTCGAAGTCCATCGCGCGCTTCCAGCCCTGCATGCGGACGACCTCGAGCTCGCAGTCGATCGGCTTGCCGAAGCGGCCCGCGCGATCGCCGGGGATGCCGCGCCGACCAGCGCGCGATCTCGCCGGCGGTCATGCCGTGGCGGACGGGCACGACGCCCAGGCCCACGAACGAGTCGAAGCCGGGCGAGAGCGGCCCCGACTCGACCTGCGACGCCGCCGATCGGGTTCGGCCGGTCGAGCACGATGACGGCCACGCGCGCGCGCGCCGCCGCTGCATCGCCAGCGCCATCGTCCACACGAACGTGTAGTAGCGGCTGCCGACGTCCTGCAGGTCGATGACCAGCACGTCGACGTCGCTCAGGTCGGCCGCGCGTCGGCGTCAGCGACTCGAAGGTGTCGCCGTAGAGGCTGCGTCACCGGGATGCCGGTGCGCGCGATCCTTGCTCGGCGTCGACGCCGATCATGTCCTGCGCCTCGCCGCGCACGCCGTGCTCGGGCCCGAACAGGCGCGTGATGCGGACGCCGACTTGAAGCAACCGGTCGACCGCGTGCACCAGGTCCGAGGTCACGCTCGCGGGGTGACAGAGCACCCCGACGCGGCGCCCGCGCAGCAGGTCGAGGCGCTCGGTGCAAAGAACTTCGAGCCCGGTTTTTACCACTGCAGAACGGTCAGTATATCGGAACCGGCTTCAGCGTCACCAGGTCTCCCTGGACCACGACGCGGAAGCGCACGGAGCGGCATTTCCACTTCTGCTTGAGGCCGCCCTCGACCAGGCGCAGCTTGGTCGTGAAGGCCTGCACCGTGATGCCGGCCGTCGGCTTGCTCTGGCTCTTGAGCGCCGCGACGTACTCGGCGTAGACGCGCGCGAAGTACATCGCCTCGTTCTCCTGCGCCAGCGCCTGGACGGCGGGATCGGCGCTCGGCTCGCCCGTGGGCGCCGCGACCTCCTCGACCAGCATCTGCTCCGAGCGCCAGCGCTGCGCCTCGTCGGCCTCTTCCTCGACCTCGTCCTCGTTGGGCTCGTCGCGGCCCAGCAGGCGCGCCATCATGACGTTGAGGCTGTTCGACAGGCCCTCGAAGTCCGGGCCGACCGGCTTGAACGTGTAGTCGATGTTGCCGTTGATGATCTCGGCGACGCCGAGCTCGATCTGTGTCGAGCGGCTTGATGAAGCGCAGCGCGGTCATCACCGCCGCGCCGAGCGCGACCAGGATCGCCAGCACGCCGAAGCCGATGATCTTGAAGCCGACGCCCGAGACCTTGTCCATCTCCGACGAGATCGAGTTCAGCAGCACGACGCCGCTGGTCTTGTCGAACGCGTTGCCGAACAGCGGCGCCGCGACGGCGGCGTACTCGTGTCCGTCGAGCAGGAAGTGAAACAGCTCGGTCGCCGCCTGCTTCTGCACCGCCTGCTGCCCCGGCTTGTCGCCCAGCGTGAAGAGCACCGCGTTCAGCGCCTGCGTGCGGTTGCCGTCCTCCTTGGCGCTGTCGCCGATCCCCTCGGCGATGAAGCTCGACGTGTGGACCTTGCCATCATGGAAGTAGGCGACCTCCGTCCCCAGCAGGTCGTGCTTGAGCTGCGCGTCGCGCGCGTTGAGCACGTAGCCGACCAGCAGCGCGCCGCGGATGACCCCCTCGGGCGTGGCAATCGGCGCCACGGCGACGCGGGTCATGCGATTGGAGAAGGTCCAGACGTCCTTGGTCGCCTCGCCCTTGAGCGCGATCGCGACGGCCGGGTACTTGGCGCGCAGGTCCTCGCCGTACATCGCGTTGACGTTCAGATCGCGGGCCACCACCTTGCCGACCGAGTCGATGACGGCGACGATGTCGGCCTTGCGCGAGCCGGCCGCCAGATAAGCGTTCAGCCCCTCGCACTGCTCGAAGGCGGCCTGCCGCTTGGCGGTCTCGTCGGTCTTGTCGAAGACGCCGACGACGCCGGGCCGGTGGGCCAACCCCGCCACCAGATTGGCGAAATCGAGCGACTCGAGGCGTGCGATCGACTGATGCATCCGCTGCGCCCGCGAGACGTCGGATTCGACCTCGTGGATGACCGATTCCTTGAGGTTCTGGGTGACAACCGCGTGCACGCCCAGGGTAAAGACCAACAAGACGGCGGCAGCGACAAGCCCGATCTTCATGCGGTGCATGTCCTAGCTCCTCTGCTCGGCAGGTGGGTAAATGGGTGACGGCAAATGGGTGAGAGAACGGGTGAAAGGCTCAGGCCTGAGGACGAAACGGGGCGCCCGGATTATCGGCAGCGCTTCTGGGTAAGTCAACGTTCTGCCTGCCGAAGACGCGAAAACGACGCGAAAAGTTGACCAGCCTTCTCACCGGGGACTACATGTAGGACACAACGAGCAAACCGGAGAGGGAGGCGAGCTGCGACATGGACTACCACGACGACGACCGCATCGAGACGACTGCTGATGGCGCTGGCGACGGCGACCGGCGGCAGCAGCGCCGAGCCAAGACCGACCTCTTCGTGAACCGCTTTCTGAACGGGCACCCCTACCTGTGTCGTATGACCAACATCAGCCGGTCCGGCGCGCGGCTGGTTCCCATCATCGAGCCGCGCCTGACCCCCGCGCCGGCATACATGGGGCTGCAGTTCCAGTTACCCGGGCGTCCCGAAATCGTGACGGCCTCGGGCGAAATCGTGACCACCGATGGCGGCCGCGCGGTCGGGATCCGATTCACGCGCCTGCCCCCGAGCGCCGCGTCGGCGATCGACGCGCTGGTGGGCTCGTGCCACGAACCCTAAACGCCCCCTAGTCAATCGATTTTTATCAAAATTTTTCTGTGTTCTGGCGGGTTTGCTTGACAGCCCCGGGGCGCCTCAGTATCGTCGCGCGACTTCTGCGGTCCTTGCTTGACATCGACCAAACGAGACGACCGACCCCGACCTGAGCGCGTGTAGCGAACCACGCCGGAGGAGTATTGTGGAACAAAACAGGAAGCCTGGCGCTCCGCCCAACAAAGACATCTCGGATCTGAAAGCGCGGCTCGGTCTCAAGAGACCCGAGGCGGCAGCGCCTCCTCCGGGCGCTGCCCCCGCTCCTGGTCGCCCCATGGGCCCCACTCCGGGCTTCCCACCCCAGTTCGGCGGACCGGCCGCCGCGCCCCGCCGCGGCTCCCCAGCCTGCTGCCGGCCCCCGCCGGCCCCCCGCCGGCGCTCGACCCGTTTGCGCGCATGAAGCCGCAGGCCGGCCAGTTCGACCTGCGCACCATCGACGACGGCCAGCCGGCCGCCAACGTCCGCTCGGGCCGCGGCAAGGCGGCCCTGTTTGCGTCGCTCGTCGTCGGCCTCGTGGGCTTCGCGCTCGGCGCCGGCATGGGCATGGCTAGCGTCGGCCGCGCCAACATGAACACGGCGAACCACGCCGCGAAGAGCGTCAAGGGCGAGCTCGACTCGATGCAGAAGACGCTGACCCAGATCGGGACGGCGCTGGCGATGAGCTCGCAGCGGATGGCGAAGGACAAGAAAGAGCCGCTGACCTACGACCCGCGCTCATCGCCGACCTCGAGAAGATCAAGCTCGACCCGCGGCCCGACACCAGCAAGATCTTCCGCGTCGACTACTTCCGCCTCGAGGACGTCGTCGTCGACCGGCTGTTCAACTACTACTACGACAGCATCGCGCTCTACAACGAGACCGAGCGCCACATCAAGAAGACCAAGGCCGACCAGGAGTCGCTGGCCGCGTTCGCCACCAAGCAGGCGGCGGCGGGCGGCGAGAAGAACTACGGCGTGGTGTTCGACACCTCGGCGAAGATCATCGTCGGCAACCTCGTCGAGGTCGGCGAGCAGGTCTGCAAGAACGGCGGCAAGGACTGCGGCGCCGCGGATCTCGTCGGCTTCAAGGTCCGCTCGAACACCGGCGCGCCCTTGGTCGACCGCAAGTCGGGCGGCAAGCTCGACACCGAGCAAGGTCGATCCCGATCAAGCCGACGCCGCTCATGGACGCCGTCATGTCGGGCTCGCCCGACCAGGTGCGCAACGAGGCCTACAAGCAGCGCGTGGCCAACCTGCGCGCCATCGCCGGCCGCCTCAGCAGCTCGCAGAAGGAGCTGTTCGAGGGCATCGACAAGGCGGCGAGCCGGCCGGACGTGTTCGCGCCGTTCTAAGCCTCGCGCTCACTCCCCTCGAACGTCGAAAAGCCCCGCCTGAGTGCGGGGCTTTTCTTTGGCGGCCACCTAGTCCCCGCGGACGGCGTTCGGCCGGTCGCCGCGCTTCAAGTCGGAGGTTCGCTCGCTCCAACTCGTCGATCCCCGTCGCGACAACTTCGCCCTTCGGACCGCGTCGTTCACCGGGCCCCGTGGCGAAGAGTTGGAGCCCGCGCAAGGGGTCGGGGGTTCCTCTTGCGGGGGCCTGACGAGGCTGCCTGTCCGCAGGCAGGTTGCCTGCCGACGAGCGGAGCGGCTCCCGTGCCGCCGGCCGGATGACTGTTCGAAGCCCGCCTCGGTCGAGTCCCCGGCTCTCCGGCCGGGAGACGAGCTGCCCGCCGACCGGCGGCGTGAGGCGCCGCGTCCCCGCAAGAGGAACACCCCACCCCGGAAGCGGGCGACTGACCGACGCCCGAACGATCTACCAGACCCGACGCGCGAATGCGATCCCGACCTCGTCGAACGTGGACTCGGAGCGCCCTACAGCTCGAGCCCGTCGTTCGGGCCCTTCTTCTTCGACTTCGCCTCGGGCGCGGGAGCGCTCGACTTCTTCGCCGCCACCGCCGACCGACGGCACCACGATGTCGTCGTGCTTCTGCTCATCGCCCGGCTTGCGGATCTCCTTGCCGGTGATGCGGTCGATGATGTTGTCGTTGGAGTCGCGGTCGTTGCTGTCCTTGGTGATCACGGCCTCGACCAGCGCATCCCCGCTCGGCTGATCCGGGGTTCACGACCTTGCGCTTCTCGTTGGCGCGCTCCTGTGTCTGCCGCGTCGGACAGCACCAGGCAGTAAACGCCGTAGAACTCCGACCGATCGACCAGGCGCAGCTTGTCGCCGCCTGCGCTCCACTCGTAGTGGTCGAGGATGTGCTTGACCCCGTCCATGACCTTCTCGTCGCGATAGACCTCCTTGGCGTGGCCGTACTTGGCCTCCATCCCCTTGCCGAAGTCGCGGAACGGTCTTGCCCTCGATCGCGTCCTTGTTGAACGCCAGGAACATCTTGTAAAGGCCGTTCTCGAAGAAGAAGAAGTAGCGCGTCCAGATGTCTTCCTTCGCGACCAGCACCGCCTCGCCGGTGTTCTGCTGGAACTCGGGGCCGACGATCGAGACGTCGAGCCGGTCTTCTGGCCCTCGAACTTCGTGTAGCTCTTCTTGACCGCCTGGATCTCGCGCTCTCATCTCGTCGTGGATGCGCTGCTGCTTGCCCGGATCCTGCGCCGCGCCTTCGATGCGCGACTGATACTTCTTCTCGATCGCAGTCGCGCACCAGCCCCATGACCTCCTCGGGGCTCATCTCCCACTTGAAGACGCCGGCCTTGGGATCGCCGAGGCGCACCGCCTTGAGCTTGTCGATCTCGGCTGCGTTGGCGTTCTCGCCGCCACCCTTCCCCGCCCTGCCCTTGGCCTTCGCAAAAACCGGCGCGCCGCCAGTCAGGCTCAACCCCGCGCTGAGTCCGAGCGCGAGCAAAAGTCTTCCGAATGTCCGCATAAAATCCTCCTGGGATGGGTCGTCGGCGTGGGCCGTGCGCCGCTTTCTCTCGGCGCGCTGAACACTAGCACGAAAGGTCTTTTATTCGTGCTGGGCGCAGCGTCGCGCAATCGAAGCGACAGGGTCGGCGCTCTGAGTGGCGTCGCGGGCGGCTGCTCGGAGGGAGCGGGTGCCGTCGGATCGGGGGCGACCGCGCCGACGGGCGCTTCGACCGGCGCTGCCTCCGGCTGAGGCTGCGGCTGACCTTGCGGCGGGTTCGTGTCGAGCCACGACTCGTCGATCTTGCTCGGGTGGTATTTCTCGGCGCGGCCCGACTTGAGATCGTCCGCAGGGTTCGACGAATACATCGCGCGCTCGCCCGGCCCCGAGTAGTCGATCCAGAACGCCGAGTGGTCCTTGCGGACGTCGAGGTGCACGAACGACGAGTTCGGGTAGTAGCCGACGCCGACCTTGTCGAAGGTGCGGCGCAGGTAGTCGCGCAGCGTCGGTGTTGGCGACGCCGACGACGCGGAAGTCGCACGCCAGCCCCTTCATGTGCGGGCTGCGCGGGTTCTTCGCGTATTTGGGGTGCCGGTAGCCCGAGACCACCTCGACCCGGTGGCCCGGCCAGTGGCGGCCCGTCTGGTAGATCAGCGAGATGAGCCGCGGGTTCATCGGATGCGACCACGTTGGTGTAGTGGCAGCGCAGGAAGCGATCGAAGCGCCGCTGCTGTCCCGCGCACCGGGCGGCCGTTGGCGTCGCGCAGGCGGATCTGCATCGACTCGTGCAGGTTGACCTGGTACAGGTCGACCGGCGCGTTCTTGCGCGACGGCGCTCTTCGCCGCGACGCGCGGGCGGGCGGCGCCAGCGCCGGTCGTCAGGCGCGCTCGCGCGCCGCGGCACGCGGCGATGCCTGAGCTGATCCGGCCAGAAGAAGAGCTACGAGAAAAGCCGAGCGAAACACCGACGAGATCCTCTGACCTCCATGGTCAGGTGTTCGGCGGCGACGTCAACTTCTTTCTGAGCTCGGCCACGAGATCCAGGGCGGCGCGCGGCGAAAGATCGTCGGGATCGACCGCGCGCAGAGCCGCCGCGACCTCATCCGCGGCCGTGGAGGGGTTCTCGCCGCTTCCGCCGCGCCAGGGTTCACGCCCGGCTCGACCGTGCGGCGCACCTGGGCCGGTGCGCCGGCGGCGGCGAACAGGCCCAGCTGGGGGATCTCGGCGGCGGCGGGCGCGGCGGGCCGCGGCAACGTGCCGCGCTGGCCGGCCGCGTCGGACTCCAGCGACTTGAGAATGGCGCGCGCCCGCTCGACCACCGCGCGGCGGCAGGCCGGCGAGCTTGCCGACCTCGATGCCGAACGACCGGCTGGCGCCGCCCGGCGACAGCTTGCGCAGGAAGACGACCTCGCCCTTCCACTCGCGCGCGGCGACGCTGACGTTGCGCACGCGCGCGTGCAGCTCGGCCAGCGCGCACAGCTCGTGGTAGTGCGTCGCGAACAGCGTCTTGCGCGCCGCACGCGGTCGTGCAGGTGCTCGGCGACCGCCCAGGCGATCGACACGCCGTCGTAGGTCGACGTGCCGCGCCCGATCTCGTCGAGGATGACCAGGCTGCGCGCGGTCGCGTAGCGCAGGATGTGCGCGGTCTCGCGCATCTCGACCAGGAACGTCGACTCGCCGCGCGCCAGGTTGTCGCCGGCGCCGACGCGCGTGAACACGCGATCGCAGACGCCGATGCGCGCGCGCGCGCGCCGGCACGAAGCTGCCCATCTGCGCCAGGATCACGCGACTGCGCGACCTGGCGGATGAGCGTCGACTTGCCGGCCATGTTGGGCCCGGTGACGATCAGGAGCTGCTCGCCGTCGGGGTCGAGCCGCACGTCGTTGGGCACGAAGCCGCCCGCGGCCGCCAGGCGCTCGACCACCGGGTGGCGGCCGTCGGCGATGTCGATGACGCCGGACTCGTCGACGATCGGCCGGCAGTAGCCGCTGCGGTGCGCGACCTCGGCGAGCGCCGCCAGCGCGTCGGCGGCGGCGACGCGCGCCGCCAGCGCCAGCAGGCGCGCCGACTGCGGCCGCGACCTCGGCGCGCAGCTTCTCGAAGATCTCGAGCTCGAGCGCGATGCGCCGCTCGTCGGCCGACAGGATCTTCGCCTCGTACTCGGCGAGCTCCGGCGTGACGAAGCGCTCGCCGTTGGCGACCGTCTGCTTGCGCGATGTAGTCGGCCGGCATCTCGGCGTGCGCGAGGTGCGCGCGCGTGACCTCGATGTAGTAGCCGAAGACGTTGTTGTACTTGACCTTGAGCGAGCCGATGCCGGTGCGCTCGCGCTCGCGCGCCTCGATCGCCGCGATGGCGTCGCGTGCCGCCGCTGGCGATCGCGGCGAGCTCGTCGAGCTCGGCCGAGACGCCGGGGTTCACGAAGCCGCCGTCCTTGATCGCTGCCGGCGCGTCGGCGCGCAGCGTGGCGATCAGGCGCTCGCGAGCTCGCGCGCGAGGTCGCCGCCGAGCTGGCCGAGATCGCCGTCAGCCGGCGTCCGATGAGCCGACGACCGGGCGCCGCGCCGATCTCCGACGCGAGCGCGGCGCGGAGCGCGTCGGCGAGCGCGGGCAGCTGCGCGAGCGAGCGCCCCAGCACGGCCAGATCGCGCGGCGTCGCCACGCCGAGCTGCGCGCGCCCGACGAGCCGCTCGAGGTCGGCGATCTCGCCCAGCAGCTTGCGCGCGCCGTCGCGCGCGGCGTGGCTCGCCGACCAGCCGCTCGACGGCGTCCTGGCGGCGGCGGATGCGCGCGACGTCGACGAGCGGGAACAGCAGCCAGCGGCGCAGCAGCCGCCCGCCCATCGCCGAGCGCGTCTCGTCGATCACGTCGAGCAGCGAGCCCTGCGCGCCTGCGCTCGAGCAGCGTCTCGGTGAGCTCGAGGTGCGCGCGCGCCTGCTCGTCGAGCACCAGGTAGTCGGCGCGCTGGTAGACCTCGAGCCGCGCCGAGCGGCAGCGTCGCGCCCGGCTGCGTCGCGCGCGCGTAGCGCAGCACGCGCGCGGCGGCGGCGATCGCCATCGGCGCGCGCGCCGCGAGCTCGCCGGCGGTCGCGGCGTCGAGCGCAGCGCCCAGCGTCTTCGCGTCGTCGCGCCCGCTCCCTGCCAGCCTCTCGCATCGACCTGCGTCGTCGGCGACCGGCGTCTGCACCAGGCGCGGATAGCCGCGCCGGATCAGCGCCGCCAGGTCGGCGTCGTCGCGCGCCGACCACCAGCTCGCGCGGCTCGGCGCGCGCCAGCTCGTCGAGCAGCGCCTCGGGCGTCGACGCCTCGGTGGCGCGGAAGTGCCCGGTGGTCACGTCGAGGAACGCGAGCCCGTAGCCGCGCCGCCGCTCGCCGGCGACGGCGGCCACGTAGCTGGGCGCGCGCGGGTCGAGCGACTCCTCGTCGAGGACCACGCCCGGCGTGACGACGCGCACGACGTCGCGCGACGATGCCGCGCGCGACCTTGGGGTCCTCGAGCTGCTCGCACAGGGCCACGCGGTGGCCGAGCTCGGTGAGCTTGGCGAGGTAGCCGCGCACCGCGTGGTGCGGCACGCCGCACATCGGGACGGCCTCGTCCTTTTCCTTGCCCTTGTCGCGCGTCGTGAGCGTCAGGTTCAACGCGCGGCGCGACGTAGACCGCGTCGTCGTAGAACATCTCGTAGAAGTCGCCGAGACGGAAGAAGACGATCGCGTCCGGGTACCTCGCCTTGACGTCGAGGTACTGCCGCATGAGGGCGGTGGGGGCCGCGGCTTGCAAGGTGCGCGGGGGCGCCGGCGCCGCCCTACTCCTTGGCGGCCGGCTTCTTGCGCGCGGTCTTGGCGGCGGCGGGCTTGGCGGCGCGCTTCTCGGCGCGCTTGCGCTGCGTGCGGGCCTTGAGCTTCCGCTGGCGGGTCTTGCGGCGCATCTTCATCGAACGGCGGTTGTCACGTCTTCCCATGCGTGGCGAATACTAGTTCATTCGCGCACTGTCAAGGATGCGCGCAAGGACGCGGGATCGCCCGGTTCCGACCCGGTTCTCAGTCCGCAGGGCGCACGCGCGCCGGGATGAGGTCGTCGCCATGCTTGACCCGTACCATCGCCCCATCGGGGACGCTCACGTGCAGCAACGCGAGAGCCACGCCGCGCCCGCCCGGCAGTCGCGCCGGCGCTGGTCACCCGGCCGGCCTTGGGCTTGACGTCGCTCTCGATCGCATCCTGCGGGCGCGGGGTCGCGCGGGTCGTCGATGTCCAGCCCGACCAGGCGCCAGTTGATGTGGCCGCGGTCGCGGATGCGCACGATCGGCTCCTGGCCCAGATAACAGCCCTTCGTGTAGTCGATCGCGCCGTCGAGGCCGACCTCCATCGGGAAGTAGTCGGAGGTGATCTCCGCCCCTTCCTTGGGCTCGACGCGCGGCGATGCGCGCCGCCTCGGCGAGCGCGGCGGCGAAGGCAGCCCACGCCCGCCGCCGCAAGCCTGGCGTCGGCGGCGGCGACCGCGGCGGGCTCGCCTGCCAGCCAGAACCCGTCGGCGCCGAGCTCGTGGGCGCGCACGACCCAGAGGCGGCCGACGTCCGGCACATCGACGTCGGCGTGGGACAGCTCGGGCCGCGCCCCCAGGTCGCCCGCGTCGATGCCGGCAGCGGCGAGGCGCTCGCTCGCCGCCGGGCCCAAGAGCCCGATCGACGCGAACGCAGACGCGGGCCGGGGCGCCGCCGCGAAGTCGTCCATGATCGCGTAGCGCGCCAGCGCCGGTGCCAGCGTCGCCGCCACACCCGGGGCCACGACGATCCAGATCTCGTCCTGCCGCAGGAAGATCCGCATGTCGGCGACGACGTGGCCCTTGGGGGTCAGCAGCGCCGAGCGGCAGCCGCCCCCCACCGGCGTGCCGGCGACGTTGCCGGTGACGATGCCGTGGAGAAAGCGCACGCGATCCGCGCCGGTCGCGACGATCAGCTCGCGCGCCCCCACCGAGGCGCGCACGGCGCCGGTCGCGAGCGTGTCCAAAGTCGCGCTCTGCGGGCCACTCGCTTCAGGCGTCATGCCGCTTCTTCATAGCGCGGCGCTCGCGCAGGCGCACGGTCCGCCGCGCCCGAGCCTCGCGGAAGCGGCGCTGGTCGTCGGCGGTCTCGAGGCGCAGCACCGGGACCTGACGTGGGCGCCCCTGATCGTCGACGGCGACGAACGTCAGGTAGGCGCGCGTCGCCTGGATGCGCTCGCCGGTGAGCTGGTTCTCGGCGAACACGCGCACGCCGACCTCCATCGAGCTCCGCGCCGCGAAGTTCACCTGCGCCTGTACGATCACCACGTCGCCAAGGCGCGCGGGCCGCAGGAAATGCAGGCGATCCATCGACGCCGTCACCACCAACGCGCCGGCGTGGCGCGCGGCGGAGATACCGGCGGCGCCGTCGATCCACTGCATCAGGATCCCGCCGAAGATCGTCCCGTGCACGTTGGTGAGCCCGGGCAGCACCACCTGCGCCGTCTCGACGCGGGTCGCGCGCGGCGTGTTCTTCCTCGGCTGGGGCATCCCTGGTGATGCGGGTAACATGCTCAGCCGTCGACGGTCAATTGCCGGCTGTGTATAGTGCTTCGCCGATGGTTCGACGCCTCGCCACCTCGTTAGCCTTGCTGACCGCGCTGCTGGGGGCCGCGTCTGCGCACGCCAAGAAAATGACGCTGGCCGAGCTCGTCGATCTCGCGCGCGCGACGAATCCGGGCGTACGCGCCAGCGGCGCCGTCACCGAAGCCTCGCGCGCGCAGGTCACCGAGGCCTGGACGTACTGGCTGCCGAGCGGCGACATCCTGTCGCTGCTGGCGCCGTCGCCGCAGGTCCACTGCCAGACTCCGGCCGCGCTCAATCCCAACACCGGCATCGGGGTCGTGGGACTCACCAAGGACCAGGCCGAACAGAACTGCGTGGCGACGAACGCCACCGAGTTCAGCCTTCGCAATGTCTCGTTTACTCAGGTCTTCACGCGCACGGAGCTGCGCCTGGTGCAGCCGGTGTGGGACTTCGGCAAGATCTCGGCCGGCCTCGCTGCCGCGCGCGCCGGCGTCGACGTCTCGCGCGAGCGCGAGGCGGGCGCGCGCGCCGACGTCGAGCTCAACGTTCGCAAGGCCTATTACGGGATCAAGCTGGCGCGTGAGCTGGTGGCGACCCTGGACGAGGGCAGCGGTTATATCGACGAGGCCCAGAAGCGTATCGAGTCCGACCTGGCCAAGGGGACCGGGAACACCACGGTCCCCGACCGGTTGCGCCTGCGTGTCGTGCGCGCCGAGCTCGAGGCGCGCATCCAGGAAGCCAAGCGCCTGGAGGCGATCGCGCACGACGGGCTACGCGCGCTGCTGGGCCCCGACGTGTCGGCCGATATCGACATCGACGACGAGGAGTTCGCGCCCGTCGAGGTGAAGGACCGGCCCGTGACTTATTACGAAGACCAGGCGCGGTTCAACCGGCCCGAGGTGCGCCTGCTCGAGCACGCCGTGCGCGCCAAGCACGCGCTGGCGGATCTCGAACGGCGAAAGGAGTACCCCGACCTGGTGCTCATCGCCAACGGAGCGCTGGCGTACGCGGGCGGCGTCGACGACCCCCAGAACGCCTTCATGAACCACTACTTCCACTCGTCGAGCATCGGCGTGGCCGCGGCGTTGCGCATGCAGCTGGACCTGGGCCCCAAGATCGCGCGCGCGTCGCGCTCGCGGGCCGAGGCGGCCGAGACCGAGTACCGCCGCAGCGAGGCGCTGGGCGGGATCATGTTCGAGGTGCGCAAGGCCTACGACGAGCTGGCCGAGGCCCGGGCCCGCACCGAGGCGGTTCACAAGGGCGAGCGCGCGGGCAAGTCCTGGATCTCGGCGGTGTCCCAGAGCTTCGCCGTCGGCCTGGCGGAGTCGCGGGACTTCTCGGATGCGCTCAACGCCTTCTTCCAGATGAGGGCGCGCTACCTACAGGCGGTGTTCGACCTCAACGTGGCCGCCTCGACGCTGGCGCGCGTGACCGGGACGTCGGACATCTGAGCGGCTCGCGCGACGGAGAATCGACTCGCGCGGTTCGCGCGCGACCTTGACCGGCGCGGTTTCGGTCCCCAGGTTTGGAGTGTGACGAGGACATCGACCGTCGGTGCGGGTCGTCTTTCTCCGCGAGGTGGTGCGGTCAGGGGAAGAGAGAGTGAGCGCGAGAAACTCTGACACCTTCGGGTGCTCGGAAACAGCACGGCGCTGAAATCGCCGGTCGCACACGTCACCCTCGAGGTCGAACGGCACCAGCCGTCCGGCCTCGAGTCATTTGGGGGCGGCGGCCGGGGCGACGGCGCTCGACAGCGCCAGGCTCTTCACTACCCCGGCGTACTCCTCTTTGAGCTTGGCGTAAGCCTCGCGCGAGGCATTGAGCACCAGGAAGTAGACGGTGCCGCCCTTCTCCACCGTGGTGATCTCACCCTGGTGGACCGCGCCGTCCTGAGTCTCGCGGAACTGCTCGCGCTTGCTGCCCGGTAGCAACGCCGGCAGCTTGCGCAGCTTGGCGTCCGGGAACAGGTTGCGGCCCGCCTTGCGCAGCAACTCGCTGCGCTCCGCGGGGCTGTCGGGGTGCTGGATCAGCAGCGTGGCCGTCCCGCGCTCGGTGTCGCCGTCGTCGAGGATCACCCGACCGGTGGCGAGGTTCAGCATCATCCCCGTCCCCGCCGACGCCGACACACCGACGACGCGCCAGGTGATCGGCCAGTCGACGCGGAAGCCGAACGCCGTGCTCTCGGCGCCCGCCTTCTCGAAGCTGCCGCCCAGGCGCACCGACGCGTCCTCGGGCGGCGCCGGCGGCGCAAGCTCGGGGTCGGCGCCCTTGGACGCCAGCAGGCGCCGCGTGCGCGGATCGATCGGGTCGCTGTCGGCGTAGAGCTTGAGCGCCGCCAGGCCAGCCTGGGTCTTCCCCGCGGCGAGCAGCGCGCGCCCCAGCACGTAGTGCGCGCGCGGCGGCGAACCCGATACCAGGGTCGCGCTCTCGGCGAGCGAGGCCGCCTTGTCCGGCTCGCCGGCGAGCAGGTGCACGGACGCTCGTGCGATCATCGCATCGGCGCGCGTCGAGGATCTCCGCAGCACATCGTCGAGCACGGCGGCAGCGACCTCGGACGCGCCCGGCCAGTCGAGCGCCGCGCCCAGCGCCAGCGCGCGCCCGGTCAGCTCGCGCCGATCGAGATCGAACCGGTTGTCGGCGACCAGCGACCAGGCCTCGTCGACCAGATCGTGCACCTTCTCGTCGACGACGGCGCGGCCATTGCGCGCGATGAGCGGAGGCCGCTCGGCGATCGTCCGCTCCAGGTGCTCGAGGTCGCGCCGCAGCTCGCGCACGTGCGCGAGCGTGGCGTCCTTGCGGATGTCGATGCGGTAGGCGGCGACGTCGGCGCGCAGGATCTTGCCGCCGCCGTCGAAGAACATCGGGTTCCCGGTGCGCATCGCCGAGCCTTCGAGCTCACCCGCCTCCAGCGTCATCCACTCGCCGCCGACGCGGCCGCCGAGGATCGCCATCTTGCCGCACGACCCGGCGCCCGTGGTGCGCACCAGGATGTCGCCCTGCTTGATGTCGGCGGGCGGGACCGCGCGGTAAAGGCCGTTCTGCGCCTTGGCTTCCGCCGCCAGGATCTCCGCCGAGCGCAGCGGGCTCGGGTAGCGCCACCAGGCCGGGCGGCGCGTGGCTCCGATCCTCCTCGATCTCCGGGACGATGCCGCCGTACTGCTCGATCGCTTCCCAGGCAATCTTGCTCGACCGTTCCCAGTCGGCGTAGTCCTTGGGCGTGGGCACCGGATCGTCGGCGATACAGGTGCTGCTCTCGCGCACGGGCGGCGCCGCGTTTCCGGTGCGCGCGCCGTAGCCGACGGGCGCAATGACAGCGGCGGCGATCAGCAGAGCGAGGTAGTAGCCGCGCCCTGCGCCCGCGCGGCTAGACGCCGATGAACAGCCGGTGGCCGAAGTTGGGCTCGAGCTCCGAATTGAAGATCTTCTCGGCCGAGCTCTTGACGTCGTAGTCGACCCGCTTGAACTCGAACACGCGCGTCTCGGTGTCGTAGATCGTGTAGCTCGCGCGCGGGTCGTAGTCGCGCGGCTGGCCGACCGATCCGACGCTGACGATGTACTTCCAGCCCGGGCGCAGCTCGAACCGCTCCGACACCACCTCGTGCACGCCCTGGTCCGGCGACAGCGCGAACGACTTGCACAGGTGCGAGTGGCCGATGACCGTGAGGCGCGACAGCGAGTCCCAGATCTCCATGCACTGCGCCGCCTGCTCGCGCGCGAAGATGTAGTCGAACTCCTCGATGTTGAGCGGCGAGCCGTGACAGAAGTGGACCTCGCCCTCGCGCACCTCGTACGGCAGGCCTTTGAGCCACTCCTTGTTGTCGGGCGCGAGCAGGCGCGAGTGCATGTCCAGCGCGTGCCGGGCCGCGTGGTAGTAGTACGAATAGTCCATGCGCCCCGCGACCGCGGCGTCGTGGTTGCCGAGGATCGTGTGCTTGGCCTTTGCGCGGATCACCGCGCAGCACTCGTTGGGGCTGGCGCCGTAGCCGACCGTGTCGCCGAGACAGATGTACTGATCGATGCGCTCCGCGTCGAACGCTTTCAAAACGGCGTCGAGCGCCTCGATGTTGGCGTGAGTGTCGGAGAAAATTCCGAAACGCATCGATTCTCCCACTGCGGGCAGTCCCCAAGACTAACACCTCGACGGCTCTCTGTCGCGGCTCGCCATGCCGGGAAACGCGCCCGTCGGGTGGAGAGCGCGAGCTAGCGCAGGGCTTCGTCCGCCGTGCGCGGCTGGATGATCACCCGCGCGAAGACCGAGGTCAGCTCGACCAGCGGCGCCGCCTGCGCAGCCGAGGTGCCCCGCCCCTTGGCCAGCACCTCGGCGTGCAGCCGATCCCCGCGCTGCCAGAGGGTGCGCATCGGCAGGCCCGACTCGACGGGGAACGCCGAGCGCGCTCGTAGCTCGAACCCCCGCGATCAATCACGGGAATCATGCGCACGTCGCCGGTGTAGCTGCGCAGGTCGTAGTGAGCTGCCGGGCGCAGCAGCCCGACGAATACGATCTCGCCGGTGGTCGTGGTCAGGCGCACCAGCGCGGAGCGGACGTCCTCGGCGCGGATGCTGCCGTCGACCATGCGGGCGTCGAGCCGACCCCCACCTACACCGCGCACGTCCAGGTTGCCCTCGACGCCGTCGAGATCGACGTCGCCGTCGACCGAGGTCACCGTCTGCCCGCCCTGGAGCTGGCGCGTGACCACGCCGCCCCGCACGTCGGAGACGCCGATGCGCCCGCCCGTGGTCTCGAGGCGCGCGCCCGCGCGCAGCCCTGACGCCACCAGGTCGCCGCCGAAGGTCTTGGCCTCGATCCCCAGCGTCGCCGGCACCTCGATCACCATGTCGACGCGGCTGCCCGACAGTGGCAGCGAGCGCTCGCGGCCGCCGAGCTCGACGCGCGTGTCGACGGAGATCTCGCCGCTCTGCCAGGCGGTGTAGTGCACCCGCAGGCGGTCGAGCGCCTCCTGCGTCGCCGCGTGCTTCTCGGCGATGATGTGGATCTGGCCGTCGCGGTCCCACGCGCGCACCTCGATGCGGCCGAGCGGATTGTCGATGCGCAGCAGCTCGGCGCCCGGCGTGGGCACGATCAGCTCGCGGCGATCGACGACGCCCGGCCCGGCCGGCGTCGGCGGCGCCGCCGGGACTGCCGACGGTGCCGGCGCCCCGTTGTCACCGTTGGCGGCCGCGAAGCGCGACGTGAGCGCCAGGGTCGAGGCGAACGCCAGCGCGACGCGCGACCTCACGGAGCCCCCTCGTGAAACATCTCCTCGGGACCGCCGCGATGGACCGCTTCGGCCAGGAAGTCGATCTTGCTGCGATAGGCGGCGAAGAGGATCTCGTTGCCGGCGCTGTCGCCCGGCGTGCTGCGCGCCGCTGCGCGCGATCGCTCGATCGCGTCGTCGATGCGCGCCAGGCGCTCGCGGAAGCGGCTGCGCGCGTCGGGGCTCCAGCGCGGCTCTTCCATGCGCGCCAGCAGCGAGCGCAGCTTGGCGATCGATCGCTCGTACGAGGCGGCCGCGGTCTCGAGCTCGTTCTCCGCCTCCTGCAGCAGGGGATCGACGGCCACCGCCGGCGCGCCCCCGCTCGCCTCGTCGACGGCGGCGGGCGCCGTCGCGCGGCCGGTCCACGCCGACGGCCAGAGGCGATGGCCGAGCGGTCCGAGACCGACGACCAGCAGGATCACCACCGCCGCGCCGGCGAGCCCGCCGAACGCGAAGCCACGCACGAAGATGCGGCGCCAGTCGAGGAGCGGCGCCTCAGTCTCCGCGAGCGCTCCCTCGATCGCCGGCCACAGCGTGGGCGGCGGCTCGGGACGCTCGAGCGACCGCGCGCCGGCGACGATCGCGCGCAGCTCATCGGCGGCGCGCGCGCACGCGGCACACGCGTCCAGATGCGCGCGCACCAGCTCGGCCGCTTGCGGCTTCATGTCGCCGTCGAGATACGCGGACAGCTGGTCGACGACGTGGCGGACACCGTCGCCAGGTTCGGTACCGCTTCCATTGCGCCGCGTGTTCGAGGACGAGTCGTCGCCTCCGCTCACGTCAGCGCTCCTCCAGCTCGGAGGAGGTGATGCCGTCTTCGCGCAGGATCTCGCGCAGCTTGCCGCGCGCCTTGTGCAGCTGCGACTTCGACGTGCCGACGTGGCAGCCCAGGATCTGCGCCACCTCTTCGTGCTCGAGCCCTTCGACGTCGTGCAGGACGATCACGGTGCGGTAGCCCACCGGCAGCCGCCACAGCGCGCGCTCGAGCCGCGCGCGCAGGACCGCGTCGCCGCTCGGCGGGCCCTCGACCAGCGCCGACGAGACGGGGACCTCGGGATCGTTCGCCGTGCTCAGGACCGCGCCGCGCCGCGACCGGTGCGACAGCGCCGCGTTCACCGACAGGCGGTAGATCCAGGTGCCGAGCGCCGAGTCGCCGCGGAACTTGGGCAGGCCGCGGAAGATGCGGATGAACGCCTCCTGCGACACCTCCTCGGCGTCGCCCGCGCCGACGATGCGCACGGCCAGCGCGAAGACGCGCCGCTTGTAGCGGTGGTAGAGCGCTTCGCGGCTGCCGGGGTCGCCGCGCCGGATCGACGCGACCAGCTCCGTGTCCTCGGTAGAGACGCCGCTCTGGGCAAACCCCAACGGTCGATCGATGACGCTGACGTTGAGCATGGGAGGTCGGGGAGGTTTGACGGTCATGATGCGGCGGAGGTTGCCCCGAACCCGAGGGGCGATGGTGTTTGTGCCCGCCCTAGTGGTAGTCGCTCAGCCGCAGATTGTCGAATGCCCGATCGCGTGGGGAGGGCTTGGGGACGCTTCGAGGGTTCCCATCAGAATGAACCGCTGGTGTAAAGTCCCGCGCCATGCGGGCCGTGATCCTCGGCTGTTTCTTCCTGTCCGGCGCGTCGGGGTTGGTGCTGGAGATGCTGTGGACGCGCATGCTGACGCTGGTCTTCGGATCGACCACCCTGGCGGTCTCGACGGTGCTGACCGCGTTCATGGGCGGGCTGGGCCTCGGGTCGTACCTCGCGGGCAAATGGGCGGACCGGCTGGAAAATCCCGCCCGCTCCTACGCGTTCGTCGAGGCGTCGGTCGGCCTGTACGCGCTGCTCGTGCCCTGGGTGATCTCGTTTTATCCGGGGCTCAACCGCTGGCTCTGGGCGGCCTTCGGCGACCGCTACGCGCTGCTCTCGGTCCTGCGGTTCGTCGCGTCGGCGGGACTGCTGATCCTGCCGACGACGTTGATGGGCGCCACACTTCCGATCCTGGCGCGGCACTTCGTGCGCCACCCGTGGGAGCTGCGGCGCGTCGGCCTGCGCATCGGCACGCTCTACGCGGTGAACCTCTTCGGCGCGGTTGCCGGCTCGTTCTTCGCCGGGTTCGTGTTCCTGCCCAGCATCGGCCTGCGCTGGACCAACGTCACCGCCGCCAGCTTCAACCTGACGCTGGCGGCGGCGATCCTGGTGGCGCGCCGGTTCCTGCCCAGCAGCGACGACCGAGCACAGCATGGACGAGCTGCATCGAGAAGGCGGCCGCCGCCGGCGATCTGGGCGTGAGCGCCGCGGCGCTGCCGCCCGACATCGTGATGACGCCGCTGGCGCGGCGGGTGGCGCTGGCCGGCTTCGCGGTCTCGGGCGCCGCGGCGATGACCCTTCAAGTCTTGTGGACGCGCGCGCTCGCGGTGCTGATCGGCTCGTCGATCTTCTCGTTCACGCTGATCCTGCTCGCGTTCCTGATCGGCCTCGGGCTCGGCTCGGCGATCTTCGGCCGCATCTCGCAGCGCACGGCGCACCCGATCCGCTGGCTGGCGGCGCTGCACCTGGGCATCGCCGCCGCCGTGGGCGTGTCGTACCTGGTCACCGACAAGCTGCCGTACGTGTTCACCTGGCTGCTCGAGTCGGCGAGCTTCGGCGTCGACACGATCCTGGTCTGCCAGTTCATCCTGGCGTGTATCGCCGTGCTGCCGGCCACGGTACTGATGGGCGGCGTCTTCCCGCTCACCATGCGCATCGCGGCGGCGCGGCTCGACTCGGTCGGGCGCGACATCGGCTCGGCGTACGCGCTCAACACCGTCGGCGCGATCGTCGGCTCGTTCCTTTCGGGCTTCGTCACGCTGCCGCTGCTCGGGCTGCAGAAAGGGATCTACGTCGCCGTGCTCGCGAGCCTGTCGATGGGCGCGGCTGCTGTTCGCGTGCGCGCCCGAGCTGCCGCGCGCGCGGCGCGCCGTGGGCGTCGCCGTCGCGATCGCGATGGCGCTCTGCGGCCTGCGCCTGCCGCGCTGGGACCTGGTCAGCTTCTCGGCCGGCTTCTTCCGCGTGTCGATCGCGCGCGAGTACATCTACCGCAAGCTGCACAAGAAGGCCTGGCAGCACCCCAAGCTGGTCTTCTACGAGGACGGCGTCTCGACCACCGTCTCCGTCGACCAGTGGGGCAAGACCTTCTCGCTCAAGAACAACGGCAAGGTCGACGCGTCCAACGACGGCGACATGGCCACGCAGATCATCGTCGGGATGCTGCCGCTGCTTCTCTATCAGGGCCCCGAGGCGCCCAAGGTCGCGCTGGTCGGCTACGGCTCGGGCGTCACCGCGGGCGCGATCACGCAGTATCCGATCAAGTCGCTCGAGGTCGTCGAGCTCGAGCCGGCGATCTACCGCGCGTCGCGCTTCTTCGACAACGACAACCATCGCCCGCTTTCGAATCCGAAGGTGACGGCGCGCGTGGGCGACGGGCGCAACTTCCTGGGACAGCGTTCCGATCCGTTCGACGTCATCGTGAGCCAGCCGTCGAACCCGTGGCTGACCGGGCGTCTCCAACCTGTTCACGCGCGAGTACTTCCGCGACATCAAGACGCGCCTGGCACCGCACGGGATCTTTTGCCAGTGGGCGCAGCTCTACGAGATGTCGCCCTGGAACATCAAGGCGATCTACCGCACGGTGCGCGAGGAGTTCCCCTACGTCTACGTCTTCGCCGCCGAGGATCTGTCGTCGGACACGATCCTCATCGCCAGCGCGCGAGCCGCTGAAGCTGGACCTGAACGTCGTCGAGCGCGCGTTCCGCGATCCCGACGACGCGCGCGGAGGCGCGGCGCGCCGGCCTGGCGTCGCCGCACGACGTGTTCGCGTACCTGCTGCTCGGCCCCGAGGAGCTGCAGTCATTCACGGCCGGCTCGCCCGACAACACCGACGACAACGCACGCATCGAGTTCAGCGCGCCGCGCGACCTGCTCGGCTACGCCAAGTTCGATCCGTACCTGGCCAAGGTGTACGGCCCGCTGTGGCCCTACGGCCGCCTGAGCGAGGTCATCGCGGGCTACGACGAGCCGGGCCGCGCCGCCAAGTGCGGGCAGCTGGCGCGCAGCCTGCTGGCGCACGGCAAGTCGCGCGAGGCCGAGCTCTGGACCCGGCGCGCCGAGGCGGCCGGCGGCGGGCCGGAGGCGCGAGCACGCGCGGCTGCTGCTGGACCTGGTGTCGACGCGGCTCGACCGCGATCCGGAGATCCCGCTCGCGTCCGGCGATGGGCTCGCGCTGCCGGTGGTGCCGGAGAAGCTGGCGGCGGCGCAGCCGGCGCTGGTCGATCGCGTCGCATCCGAGTACCCGCAGATCCTCGCGTCGACGGCCGCGCGCCGCTACGCCACGGCTTACGACATCCTGAACAAATGGCCGGAGGCGCTGTGGAACGGGCTCGGCAAGGACTTCACGCTGCTGAGCGGATTCCTCGAGTACAAGGCCGAGTTCTACAACGACGCCGTCGACGATCTGCGCCGCTGTCCGAGGACGCGGCCTTCGTCGCGCGCCGGCCCGAGGTGCTCTACTACCTCGGCCGCGCTTACTACGCCAACGCCAGCTACGTGAAGGCCATCGACGCGCTCGAGCGGTACGTCCGCTCGCAAGCGATCCTCGACCGCGCGCTCCTGCCCGCCTCTGCCGGCGACGTGGTCGAGGCGCGAGCGACTGAGCCGACGACGACGCCGACGCCGACGACGACGCCGACGCCGACGCCGCCGACGCCGACGCCGGCCGGGCCGCGCGCGATCGACTAGGCCCGCACGCGCGGGGGCGTGGCAGACGTGGTAACGTCGATGCAATGGCCAGCCTGTCCGACCGCGTCGTTGGGATCGGCGAGGTCTGCTTGCACCAGATCGGCGTCGCGCCCCGCTCGCGCGAGAGCGTGGTCGAGCTGACCCGCTTCAGCGCGCAGACGGGCGGCGCCATCGGCACCGCGCTGGCAACGATTTGCGCGTTCGGGGGCCAGTCGCGGTACTTCGGGCGGCTCTCCGACGACGAGTTCGCGGCGCTGATCCTCAAGGGCCTGCGCGACTTCGGGGTCGAGACCAGCTTCGTTCTCACCGAGCCCGAGAAGACGTCGCCGGTGTCGTTCACGCTGGTCGACGACGTCAACGCGCGGCGCGTGGTGCGCTTCACGCGCGGCAACGTCTCGGAGCTCGATCCCGGCGAGCTGCCGCGCGGGCTGCTCGACGGCGCCGGCCTGCTGCTCATCGACGGGCGCAGCCCGGCCGCGCAGGCGGCTGCCGCCGAGCGCGCGCGGTCGCTGTCGATCCCGATCTTGCTGGATGCGCGCCACCTGGGCCCCGGCATGGGCGAGCTGCTCGGTCTGTGCGATGTGGTGATCGGCTCGGAGCGCGTCGCCGCCGAGATCGCGCACAGCGCCGACATCGGGCGCTGCCTCCTCGAGCTCACGAAGATGGGCCCGCGCATCGCCGTCGTGACGCTGGGCGAGGAAGGCGCGGTCGGGCTCGAGGGCGACACGCTGGTGCGCCAGGGCGCGATCGAGATCGACATCCAGGACACGTCGGGCGCCAGCGACGTCTTCCGTGGCGCGTTCGCCTACTCGCTGGTGCAGGGCTGGCCGCTCGAGCGCAGCCTGCCGTTCGCCAACGCCGCCGCGGGGCTCGACTGCCGCCACCTCGGTGGTCTGGCCGGTATCCCCTCGCTCGCGGAGGTCCTGCGGACCGCGGGGCTGGAGCCGGTATCCTAGTACCGAGTCAGCGGCCGGCGACGTAGGCGATCACGTTCGTCTGCTTCTCGAACGCGGTCTTCGCCACGGCGGCCTCCTGCGACGAGGCGTAGCTGCCGACGCGCACGCGATAGACGTTCCCCTTGCCGGGCACCTCGGAGACGGCGACGTAGGCGCCTTGCGCCGCGAAGCGCTTCGCGAACACGTCGGCGTCACTGCGCTCCGGAAACGAGCTCAGGACCAGCGTGAACTTGCCCTTGGCCGACGCGGGCGTGGACGTCGACCCCGACGCCGGAAGCGGTGAAGCCACGGTGGGTGGGGCGGGCGCCACCGAGACGCTCGCCACCGCCGGCAACGCCGGTCTGGGCGCGCTCGTCGCCGCAAGCTTGGCGCTGGCACCGACCGTCGCCTTGGGTGTCGTAGCCGGCGGCGCTTTCGGAGCGGCCGGTGGCACTTTCGGTGCTGCCGGTGGCGCCTTGGCAGCGGCGGGCGGCGCCTTGGGAGCGGCCGGCAACACAGGCTTGGGCGCGACTGGCGTGGTGCCGTGCGTCCTCACGGACGCGCCGATCAGCGCCTTGGGAAACGTCAGCGCCGACTCGGTCTTGGCGTTCGCCGTCGCCCCGCCTGGCCCCGCCGAGCCGTTGAGGCGATCGAGCACCGCCAGGGGGTCCTGCACCTCGGGGATCGCGGCGCGCCCGCGCGACTCCAGCCGCTTGCCGACGATCACGCCGAGGACGAAGAGCATGCACGCGCAGAGCGCGCTGCCGAAGAAGAGGAAGAAGACCTGCCGGTTGTCGAGACGCACCTCGATCTTGTCGCGCCACTGCCCCAGGTTCTGCCCGATGGCGGGCTCGAAGCTCCGGTCCGAGCCGACGTCGTCCGCATTGACGCCCGAGCTCCTTCCCGAGCTCCTCTCGACATCGCGAAACGCCGCCTCGTTCATGGTCGTCTCGCCAGTGTAGCTCACGCCCATTCCACGTCTTCTTTCTCTACTTTTTTGGCCGCGCGCCCCCTCGGCGGTCAGGCGTCCTCGGCCGCGCGCTCCCGCTCCTCGTCACGCGCCATCGCCTCGGGCGCCGAGACGCCCAAGAGGCCGAGGCCGTTGCGCATCACGTGCGCGATCGCCTCGATCCAGGCCAAGCGCGCCGCGGTCTTCTCCCAGTCCCACGTCGCGCGCCAGTCGCCCGTGCGCTGGCGTTCCTGCGGCAGGATCGTGTCGCCGTGCACCTTCTGCAGGCGGGTGTAGTAGCTCTGGAAGTCCGATGCCAGGTCGTGCAGGTACGTCGTCACCCGGTGCGGCTCGCGCGCCGCCGCGGCGTCGATGACGAAGTCGGGGAAGTCGCCGAGGCGCTTCAGGATCGCGATCTCCTCGGCCAGCGCGAGCCTCGCGGTCACCTCGGGCCCGAGCGCGTGCGCCGGCGCCTCCAGCTCGCGCGCGCGGCGCAGGATCGCGCAGCAGCGCGCGTGCGCGTACTGCACGTAGTAAACCGGGTTGTCCATCGACTGCTTCTTGGCCAGCTCGAGGTCGAACTCCAGCGGCGTGTCGTGCCGCCGCATCAGGTAGAAGTAGCGGGTGGCGTCGCGCCCCGCCTCTTCGACGACGTCGTCGAGCGTGACGAACTCGCCGGCGCGCTTGCCCATCTTCACCTCCTGGCCGTTGCGCAGCAGGCTCACCGTCTGGATCAGGATCACGCGCAGCACGTCGGGCGACTCGCCGAACGCCTTCAGGGCCGCGCGCATGCGCGCGATGTGGCCGTGGTGGTCGGCGCCCCAGATGTCGCACAGCTCCTGGAAGCCGCGCGCCAGCTTCTTGCGGTGATACGCGATGTCGGCCAGCAGATAGGTGGGCAGCCCGTCGGACTTCACCACGACGCGATCCTTGTCGTCGCCCCACAGCGCGGTCGTCTTCAGCCACACGGCGTCGTCGTGGCGAGCGATGTAGCCGGCGGCGTCGAGCGCCTCCAGCGTCCGGTTGACGTCGCCCGCCTCGTGCAGCGCGCGCTCGCTCTGCCACGAGTCGAACGTCACGTCGAACCGCTCCAGCGTCGCGCGGATGAGGCCCAGGCAGCGATCGATCGCGAACTGCCGGATCGGCTCGATGTCGGCGGGCGGCGCCGCCGCGACCCAGCGTTTGCCCTCGGCGGCGAGCAGCTCGCGGCCGAAGTCGCGGATGTAGTCGCCCTTGTAGCCGTTCTCGGGGAACTCGACGGCTGGCACCGACGGGTCGGCCTCGCGCGCCGCCTCCATGTAGCGGGCCCAGACCGACAGCGCCAGCATCTGCACCTGGTTGCCCGAATCGTTCACGTAGAACTCGCAGGTCACCGGGTAGCCTGCGAAGCGCAGCACGCGCGCGAGCGCGTCGCCGACGGCGGCGTGGCGCCCGTGCGCCACGTGGATCGGGCCGGTCGGGTTCGCGCTCAGGTACTCGAGGATGATCCGCGGCAATCCCGACCCGAGCGCGCGGCGCCCCCAGTCATGGCCGGCCGCGAGGATCGACGACAGCGTGCTCTGCCAGAACGTGTTCGAAAAACGCAGGTTGATGAAGCCAGGACCGGCGACCGACGCCTCGGCGAGCGGCGCGGTGCCCCCGACCTCCAGGCGGGCGACGATCGCTTCGGCGATCGCGCGCGGCGGCGAGCCTGCGCCCTTGGCCAGGGCCATGGCAACGTTCGATGCGAAGTCACCGTGCTCGGGACGCTTGGGGCTTTCGATCGAGATCGCGGGCGGCGTGGGACCGCGCGGGACCACGCCGTCGTCGAACAACTTCGAAACCGCCTGAGTCAGCAACTCCCGCGCGGACTCTCGAGCACTGAATGCCATATTTGCCTACATGTAGTCTCGGGGCTTCCCGCCGAGTCGTCAAGTTCGTCGTCGGTCCCGCCCTCCCGGCCGCTCCGGCTACTGGATGGGCCAGAGGTTGGTGGTCGACACGGGGTCGTCGTAGATCGGCACCAGGCTGTTGGTGTCGGTGGTGGTGGCGCGCCGCGGATTGATCCGCAGGACCTGCCCGCGCGTCGCGCCCACGCCGGCGGCGGCGCTACCCAGACGCCGCTGGTCGATCACGAACATGTACGGCAGCTCGTGCGTCGACGATAGATCCGCGACCTGGGTCTGCGAGTCCACCGGGCCGAGAACGATCCGGTTCGGCGTGTTGATGTCGATGGTGGTCGGCATGACGACCTGGTCGGGCAGGAAGCCACCGTGCACGTCGAAGGTGATCTGGTCGGCGTTGCCGCCAAAGACGTCGAAGTTCGTGACCATGAAGCGGATCTCGCGGTTCTGGAAGATCACGCGGAACGGTAGCCCGAGCGGGTTCGGATTCTTCGGCATCGGATTCTGCGCCGTCGGCGGCGGAGTGGGCGTCGTCGACCGGATGAGGCATGGATTCGGGCTCGGAGCGTTGCGGACCAGACCCAGCAACGTCGTCTGGATCTGATCGGAGGACTGGCTGCTGTCGATCGGAGCGACGCCCGTGCAGCTCGGAATCGGCGTGCGCACGCCGTTCACCGTCTGGAAATAGGGAATGCGGTCGAGACGCGAAGGATTGGGCAAGCAGCTGAAGGTCGTCGGGTCGACGATGCCCGGCACGAACGGCGTGGGCGCCGTCCCCTGAACCAGGAAGCTGCCGCCGGCGCCGATCTTGTAGGCCGCCAGCTGATCGAGGCCGCACGCGTGAAGCAGGCCAGACTGCCCCGGCGCCGCCGGCGGGATCACCGGAGCGTCGGCGCACAGCTTCTGGCCGGGAAGATCCGTCGTCGGGAACGCGACGCAGCTCCGTCCCGATCGGCAATCCGCGTCGCTGGCGCACGCCTTCGCGCAGCGCAGGGGTCCGGCGTCGTCGACGGCCAGGCACGCGTAGGCAGAGCGCGTATCGTCGCCCTGGGGCTGGCAGTTGGTGGCCGCCACCTCGTCGGTCGTGCCTGTCTTCGGCTTCGGGCGCGCCGCACCGGCGCAGGTCTTGAGCGACTCCGACGTGACCTCGTCGATCTCGGGCCGCAGCGTGAGGACGCTCGGCGTCCCGGGCTGCGACTTGGCGTCGATGATCTCGTAGCGGCGCAGCGAGTTCAGCAGGATCCCGCAATCGGTGAGCACCCGGTTCTGCGCCGTGGAGTCGCTGTCATTGGGGACGCAGAGCCCGTTGATCGGCAAAGCATCCGCGGTCTCGGGCGCGGTGGAGCTGCGGCGACAGACCTCGCCGGGGCCACACTGCGAATCGACGGTGCAGCCGAACAGGGTCACGATGTCGCCGAGCTGCGCGCCCGCCTGGCAGAAGTCGACGCCGTTGTCGGTCAGGGTCAGCGAATCGCCGGGGGCGACCGCGAGCTGCCCCGAGAAGCTCGGCCCGAACAGATCGCCCTCCCAGAAGATGTTCCAGGTCTGGCGCTGCGGCTGGATCATCGGCAGCGCCGAGTTGCAGCTGGTGAGCGGGTTGACGCTGGAGCGCGTGCAGATCTGCTGCGGGAAGAAGATGTACGTCGGCAGCGCCGCGCCGGTGACGTTGGTGGCGTTGTCGTCGGGCGACGTGGTGTTGATCGCCGAGATCTGCGGCCCCAGCGCCGGCACCGTCGGCGCCAGGTCGACGCGCGCCGGGCCGCTGCTCGGATCCATGCTGGGCGTGAACGTGATCATGTTCAGGTCGCGCTGCGAATTGACCAGCGGCTGCACCTCTTGCAACGGCGAGGGCGTCGCGACGGCGTTGATCTCTTGCTCGGTCCGCAGCGTCGGATCGATGTTGACCTCGTAGACCGCGCCGCTGATCGTCAGGATGAAGGCATAGGAGCCGTCGAGCACGGCCTCTCGGTGGTCACCGGTGGTCAGGTCGGCGAACGCGACGTCGCGCGGGATCGACGGCAGCGTGATGCCCGGACCACGCGCGAGCGGCCGGCGGTGCGCGAAGTCGGGCGGCTCCGTCGGCCAGCAGACGTCGGTCCGATCGGCCACCAGCGGGTCGCCCGACGCGATCGGAACGAATCGAGGATCGACGTTGACGTCGCACTCGGTCTCGGGCAGCAGCTGCGTGCGCGGGCTGACGTCGACGACGCGCACGCTGCCGTCGCGCGCGACGACGTACAGGTACTGGCGCTGGCGGCTGTTCCCCTCGCCGACGAACGCGCCCAGCTGTCCGGGGACGCTGGTGCCGTGGAAGGGATCGACCGAGAGCCGGACGCCGTCGACGCCGAGCGCGCTCTCGTGCAACTTGATGCTTCCGCCGGTCGACGGGATCGCCAGCCGGTTGGGCTGGACGTCGACCGCGGCCACGAACGAGGCCTGCGCGAGCCCGACGTAGGCCCGCTCGCCCGTCGGCAGGATCGCCAGCGAGCTCGGGCGCACGCCGGTGGGGTTGACGAACGGGTCGGATGACACAGCGGTCGCCGGACGGCGCGCCCCCGTCGGAGGTCGAGCCGGCGCCCGTGCTGCCATCAGTGCCGGCGTCGGGAGCCGCGACGGGAGGCGGCGTGCGGCCGTCGCAGAAGTCGTCGTCCGGGCAATCCGGATCGGAGCCGGTCGACTGGAGCGCGATGCTGATACCGTCGGCGCCGACGTTGATCTTGACCGAGTCGACGATGTTCCCCGACGGCAGATCGACCAGCGCCACCAGGTTGCACTTCGGATAGGTCACGAGCGCCTTCCACTGCGTCTCGACCGGCTGGGTCGGCGTCGGGTTCCAGCCGATGGGATCGGCGTGGGGCCGGTCGCGCGTGCACAGGTTCTGCGTGCCCGCGATCGCCGAGGTGTCCTGCGGCAGGAACATGATCTCCTGGGGATTGAGCCGCAGCGGCTTGCCGGTGGTGCCGCCGCGCACGACGACCTCCTGCGTGACCGTCGACGGTCCGGTCGACGCGACGGTGACCTTTCCTTCGGCGGCCAGCGTCGGGCTCATCAACGTGCCGACGTCGACCAGCGTCAGGTCGCACGAACCGCGGTTGGCGGTGACGACACGGCAACCGTCGCTGCTCGCCGACATCTGCTCCGGTTGCACGCCGAGCGGCGCGACGTTGGTCTCCGGGTTGGCCAGGTCGAGATCGACCACCTTCGAGTTGTTGAGGTCGATCACCGACAGCTCGCCGCGCGCGCTGTTGGCGACGAACGCGAACGTGCGGCGCGTGATGTCGAACGGCGGATCGAACTGGCCGGGCTTGTTGCACTCGTACATCGGCCGCCCCGACACCTGGGGCGTGCCGCCGGCGTCGGTGCCCGTGCCGGCGTCGGCGCCGCCCGCGGGCGGAACGTCGAGCAAGCCGAGGCACGCAAACGCGATGTCGCTGGGGCGCTCCAGGTTGTGCACCGAGACCGGCGGTGGCGTCGTGGAGCAACCCACGAACGCGAGCGCCGCGAGCGCCAGGGCGCCGAGTCGTATCGCGCCCCTCATCGCGGCACCGGGCTCGGGAAGCCGATCCGTTCGATCACGTGGTACTGCGTCTGGCTGCCGCCGACCAGATCGATGACTGACACATTGTTGGCGCCGAAGCCGACGACGTACGCGCGCCGCGGCGGCAGCTCGCTCGAGAAGGCCAGCCCGGCCGGACCGCGGCCGACCTCGATGATCGAGATGAGGTTCGGAACGTAGGGATCGACGACATAGACCTCACCCGCCTCGAAGCAGCTCACGAACAGGCGCTTGTCGGTGTCGGTGTCGGCGCCGTTGGGCCGGTATGGCGGGCTCATGTGCAGGAACGTCGGGCCCTGACACATCTCGACCACGTCGGTGGCCACGTTCTGCCCGCCCAGAGTGTCGAAGCCGACCAGCGCCGGCGGCGTGCGCTGGAGCAGGTAGGTGCGATTGATGCCGGGGATGACCTGGATCCCACGGACCTCGGCGCCGCCCAGCGGCGAGATGAACACGTCACCGGCGTTGGCCAGGAACACCGCCGAGTTGTCGTTGCTGGGCGGATTGACGCCGCCGTTGGCGCTGTCGACCGCGATGAACGCGCCCGCGCGCGGCAGAAAGCGCGACGTCGCGAAGACGTGGCCGGTGTTGACCCCGGTCGCGGTCACGGTGAGTGACGTCACCCCTGCCGAGCCGTTGATGTCGGTCGGGAAGATGCTCCCGAACGAACCCAGCAACGTCGGCGTCTCGGTCAGGTCGACCGCCGACAGAAAGCCGCCCCGCAGGTGGCCGACGTAGAGCAGCGGCCGGGAGGCGATTTGTGGCGGGGGGGGCGGCGGCGGGGCATCGATCGCCAGCGCGTAAGGCTCGTCGGGCAGCACCGGTGCGGGGTTGGCGTTGTCGGGATTGGGCTCGTCGATCACGCGGTGGTCAGTGGCGCACTCGACGAAGCCGTCGGCGACAAAGCCGTCGGCAGCGACATTCCCGACGCAGTCGAAGGCCGGGGCGGCGCCCGACGCGTCGACGTCCGCCCAGGTGATGGACGCGTTGCCGCGCACGCCCACGAAGAGGCGCGACTTGCCGGGCCCGACCGGCGAGACCGGCTGGATCTCGATCGCGCTGCCGAAGCTGCCGATCTTCACCGCCGACTTGACGTAGTTGCGCTCGTCGCAGTCGAGCACATTGCGGTCGAGCGTGTCCCAGCAGCAATAGCCCGGCGGCGACGACGACGGGTAAATGTAGTTGGCGCTCGGGCAATCGCCCCACGACCCCGCCGACCGGGCGTTCTCCGCCGCATCCAGGTCGACGGCCACCAGGGTTCCGTCGTTGTACCGGAGATCGGAGTTCGAGTTGACCACGTAGAGCCACTGCGAGTGGCCCGTGGAGTCGGGCACGCCGACCCGGATGGCTCCCGGATAGAAGATCTGGTTGGTGGGCGGACCGATGCCCTCCTGGTTCAGACCGCAGCCGATCACGGCTGCGCATGCTGCAGCCGCGATCAGCGCTGACACCAATCGCATTTTGTCCTTCGACCGGCCCGCGCCGGTCTAGGTTGCCTTGAGCGCAGCCTGCGCCGCCGCCAGGCGCGCGATGGGCACCCGGTACGGCGAGCACGAGACGTAGTCGAGCCCGATCTCGTGGCAGAACTCGACCGACGACGGGTCGCCGCCGTGCTCGCCGCAGATGCCGATCTTCAGCTTGGGCTTCTCGGCGCGGCCCGCCGCCACGGCCATCTTCATCAGGCCGCCGACGCCCTTGCGGTCGACGCTGACGAACGGATCGACCGGGTAGACGTCGTGCTGCAGGTACGCCGCCAGGACGCGCGGCACGTCGTCGCGCGACAGGCCGTAGGTGGTCTGGGTCAGGTCGTTGGTGCCGAACGAGAAGAACTCGGCGGTCTGCGGCGATCTCGCCCGCGGTCATCGCGGCGCGCGGCACCTCGATCATCGTGCCGACCGTGTAGCTGACCTTCTTGCCCTTCTCGGCGAAGACCGGCGGCCGCCGTCTTGCGGACGAGGTCGGCCTGCAGGTCGAGCTCCTTCTTGATGCCGACGAGCGGGATCATGATCTCCGGGTAGACCTTCTCGCCCTCGGCGGCGAGATCACAGGCCGCCTCGAAGATGGCGCGCGCCTGCATCTCGGTGATCTCCGGGTAGGTGATCCCCAGGCGGCAGCCGCGGTGGCCGAGCATGGGGTTCGACTCCTTGAGCTCCTCGATGCGCGCGTGGATCTCTTCGACGGTCTTGCCGGTCGCGCGCGCCAGATCCTTCACGCCCGCCTCGTCGTGGGGCAGGAACTCGTGCAGCGGCGGATCGAGCGTGCGGATCGTGACCGGCCGGCCCGCCATCGCCTTGAAGAGGCCGTCGAAGTCCTCGCGCTGCAGCGGCAGCAGCTTGGCCAGCGCCTTGCGCCGATCGGCCTCGTTCTCGGCGACGATCATCTCGCGCATCGGGCCGATCTTGCCCTCGCCGAAGAACATGTGCTCGGTGCGGCAGAGGCCGATGCCCTCGGCGCCGAAGGCGACCGACGCCGCCGCCTGGTCGGGCTGGTCGGCGTTGGTGCGCACGCGCAGCTTGCGTGCGGCGTCGGCCCAGGTCATCAGCTTGGCGTAGGGCTGGTAGATCGGCGCGTCTTTCGGGTCGAGGTTCTTCTCGATGAGGACGCGGATGACCTCCGACGGCGTGGTGTCGATGCGGCCCTGGATGACCTCGCCGGTGAAGCCGTCGATCGAGATCCAGTCGCCTTCCTTGAGCGTGACCTCGCCCTTGGCCGTGGTCACGCGTCATGACGCGCGCGTGGTAGTCGAACGAGAGCGCTCGCAGCCGACGATGCAGACCTTGCCCATCTGCCGCGCGACCAGCGCGGCGTGGCTGGTCATGCCGCCGAAGGCGGTCATGAAGCCGAGCGACGCGTTCATGCCGCGGATGTCCTCGGGGCTGGTCTCGTGGCGGCACAGGATCAGGTTGGTCTCGCCCTTGGCGGCCAGCGCCTCCGCCTCGTCGGCGAAGAACACGATCTTGCCGGTGGCGGCGCCGGGGCCGGCGGGCAGGCCCTTGGCCAGCAGACGTCCACTCGTCGACGGCTGCCTTCTTGGCCGACGGCGGAAGATCGGGTGCAGCAGCTGGTTCAGACGCCGCCGGCTCGACGCGGCGCAGCGCCTCCTCCTTGGGGATCAGCTTCTCGTCGACCATGTCGACGGCGATGCGCACGGCGGCGAACCCGGTGCGCTTGCCGTTGCGGCACTGGAGCATGTAGAGCTTGCCGTTCTGGATGGTGAACTCGATGTCCTGCATGTCCTTGTAGTGCTTCTCGAGCTTCTTGCGGATGCTCGAGCAGCTCCTTGTAGGCCTCCGGCATGACCTTGCCGAGCTCTTCGATCTTCTGCGGCGTGCGGATGCCGGCGACGACGTCCTCGCCCTGGGCGTTGATCAGGTACTCGCCGTAGAACATGTTCTCGCCGCTGGCCGGGTCGCGCGTGAAGCAGACGCCGGTCGCCGAGTCGTCGCCCATGTTGCCGAACACCATCGCCTGCACGTTGACGGCCGTGCCCCACTCCGCCGGGATGTCGTTCAGGCGGCGGTAGACGATCGCGCGGTCGTTCTTCCACGACTGGAAGACGGCCTTGATGGCGCCCGCGAGCTGCTCGTACGGATCCTCGGGGAAGTCGTCGCCGACGCGCGTCTTGATCGCCGCCTTGAACTCGCTCGACCAGCTCCTTGAGCGCGTCGGCGGGCAGGTCGGTGTCGAGCTTGACGCCGCGGTCTTTCTTCTTCTTGGCGAGGATCTCGTCGAACGGGTCGTGGTCTTCCTTCTTCTCGGGCTTCAGGCCCAGCACGACGTCGCCGTACATCGCGACGAAGCGGCGGTAGCTGTCGAAGGCGAAGCGCTCGTTGCCCGACTTCTTGGCCAGGCCGGCCGCCGTCTTGTCGTTGAGGCCGAGGTTGAGGATCGTGTCCATCATGCCCGGCATCGACGCGCGCGCGCCCGAGCGCACGAGACCAGCAGCGGGTTCGACGGGTCGCCGAACTTCGCGCCGACCTGCTTCTCGATGCGCGCGATCATGGCGCGCACGTCGGCGTCCAGCGCCTTGGGCAGCTTCTTGCCGTTGGCGTAGAACTAGGTGCAGACCTCGGTGGTGATGGTGAAGCCGGGGGGCACGGGCAGGCCGATGTTGGTCATCTCGGCGAGGTTGGCGCCCTTGCCGCCGAGGAGGTTCTTCATCTCCTTGCTGCCGTCCGCCTTGCCGCCGCCGAAGAAGTAGGTCCGCTTGGCCCCGGTCGCGGCCTTGACCGCCTTCGCGACCTTGGCGGCTCTCGCCACGACGGCCTTCTTGCCGTTCTTGCACGCCGTTCTTCGCGGCCTTGGCCGCGACGCCGTTCTTGGCGACGCCGATCTTCCCGATCGCTTTTTTGAGCTTGGCTTTCACACTGGGGCGCGGCGGACTTGTTCTTGACGACGCTTGGCATGGCCCGGTTATTTACAGCAGTTTGTCGCCAAGGAAAAGCGTCTGAGGTGAATGTCAGAGCCACCGGATGCCGGAAACAGCCTGGTCCGCCGATACCCGCTGACCGCTCACCCGACTTTCTTGCGCAGGGCGCCCGGCAGCTCGCCGCGCGTGGCCCGCTCCTGTCCCATGGTGTCGCGATCACGAACGGTCACCGTGCCGTCCTCCAGGCTCTGGAAGTCGACGGTGATGCAGAAGGGGGTGCCGATCTCGTCCTGACGGCGATAGAGCTTGCCGATGGCGCCGGTGTCGTCGTAGACCGCGCGGACGCCCTCGGCCTGCAGCTCGCGCTGGATCGAGCGCGCGGTCTCGACCAGGCGTGGCTCGTTCTTCTTGAGCGGGAAGACCGCGACCTTGATGGGCGCCAGGCGCGGGTGCAGGTGCAGCACGGTGCGCGTGAACTCGTCGCCCAGCTTCTCGGACAGGCCGCGCACCTTCTTGAACACCTCGATGCGGTTGGCGTCGGCGTCGTCGGACAGCCCGAGCAGCCGCGGCAGCGTGCCGGGCAGCCCGGCGGCGATCTCCTGCCCCGCCTCGACCAGGCGGCGCTTGGTGTCGGCGTCCATCTGGCTCGGGTCGCGCTTCTCGACCGAGCGCACGAAGCTCTCGACCTGCTCGCGCAGCTTCGCGACGTCGGCCTCGGGCGGCTCCTTGACCAGCGACTCGTCGTACGCGTCACAGAGGAAGGCCAGCGTCGCGCGGTCGGCGCCCGCCGACGGCTCGATCACGTACGGCACGATGTGCTTCTTCTGCTCCTGGTCGAAGTACCGCAGCTCGCCGACGGCGTCGGGGTTCTTGGGGCCGCGGCTGTGCGCCGACAGGTCGTAGTCGGTGCGGTTGGCGATGCCCTCGAGCTCGCTCCAGCCCATGGGGAACTTGTATTCGAGATCGACGCAGCGCTTGGCGTAGTGGGCCAGCTCGTCCTTGGTCTGCTCGCGCTGCTTGCAGGTTCTCCGCGCGCATGCCGAGGTCGCGGTACCACTGGCTGCGCGTGTCGATCCACATCTGGTGCGCCGCCTCGTCCTCGCCCGGGCGCACGAAGTACTCGATCTCCATCTGCTCGAACTCGCGCGTGCGGAAGGTGAAGTTACCGGGCGTGATCTCGTTGCGGAACGCCTTGCCGATCTGCGCGATGCCGAACGGCAGCTTGCGGCGCATGGTGTCCAGCACGTTGCCGAAGTTCACGAAGATCCCCTGCGCGGTCTCGGGGCGCAGGTAGGCCAGCCCGGAATCGTCGCCGGTGTCGACGGCGCCGACCGTGGTCTTGAACATGAGGTTGAAGGGGCGCGCCGCGGTGAGATCGGTCGAGCCGCACTTCTCGCACTTCAGCTCCTTGGCAGCGAGCGCGGCGTTGATCTCGTCCAGGTTCTTGGGGTCGCGGCCCTTCTGCTTGCCGAACAGGTGGTCGGCGCGCGGGCGCGCCTTGCAGTTGCGGCAGTCGGCCATCGGGTCCGAGAACGTCGCCTCGTGGCCGGAGTACTTCCAGACCAGGCGGTTCATCAGGATCGCGGCGTCGAGGCCCTCCATGTCGTCGCGCTCGTAGACCACGGAGCGCCACCAGGCGCGCTTGACGTTGTTCTTGAGCTCCACGCCGAGGGGACCGTAATCCCAGGTGCTTCCCAGGCCGCCGTAGATGGCGGACGACGGAAATACGAAGCCACGGCGCTTCGCGAGACTGACGATCGATTCGAGGCTGCTGGCGGGCATTTGCGGTGAGTTTTAAACGATGGATCGGCAGAAAACACAAGTCTCGCGGGGCCACCAGGATCCGACTCCGACGCTGACGCCGACGACGGGATGACGGTGCTGGCTAGCCGACCATGGGCGGGTGGTGGATGATCTGGATGACCAGCTCCTCCGGCCCCTCGACGTAGATCGAGCGCGAGCCGTCGCGGTGGGTCTTGGGCTCGGTCTTGAGGGTCACGCCGTGCGCGCGCAGGTGGGCGGCCCAGGCGTCGACGTCGCCGGGTGAAGCCACGGCGATGCCGATATGATCGAGCTGGCCACTTCCGTCCACGGGTCGGCGCGCGGGACCGCGGTGGAGCGCGAGGTTGTCGTGCGCGCCGCTCGGACCGTGCAAGTAGACGTTGTCGGCGTCGGGCCGCCACTCGACTGCGTAACCCATGATCACGGTCCAGAAGCGCTCGGCGGCGGCGAGATCGGCGACCACGAGGGCGACGTGACGGATGCCGAGCAGCGCGGGGTATTCCATCAAACGTGACCTCCCATTTTCGCAATAAAATCCAATGACAGAAGCGGACCGTTGATGTGAAGCTTGATGATCTCGAAGATCGCGTCGCGGCCGCCGCGGTTGATGTCGGCCGGCAGCGGGTCGAGCGCCGGCGCATCGACGGGCGTCGCCGCCAGTCGCAAGAGCGCGCGGCGCACGACCGAGCGGATTGGCCGCCCGCGCCGGCCGCACGCAGCGCAGACCGCACCGCCCCGATCGGGATCCCAGCGAAACGCGAGCTCCTCGCCGCCGGCCCCGGCCGGGACCTGCGCCCCACCGCACACGGCGCAGGTCTCGAGCATCGGTCCGAAGCCGAGCCGCGCCAGCAGGCCCAGCTCGAATACGCGCAGGCGCTCGGCGGTGGCGCCGTGGCGATCCAGCGCGCCCAGGAACGCGAGCAGCCAGTCGTAGACCTCGGTCTCGGCCTGGCGGGGCGCGCACAGCTTGCTCACCAGCTCGGCGACGTAGGCCGCGTGGGCCATGCGGGCGACGTCGGTGGCGAACGAGCCATAGCTCTCTTGCAGGTCGAACCGCTCGAGCGTCAGGAGCTCGGCGCCGCTGCGCTCGCGCAGCCCGGCCTCGCCCACCGAGCAGAGGCCGAGCCCACCCCCGAAGCGCTTCTGGCTCTTGCGCGCGCCACGCGCCAGCGCCGACAGCCGCCCGGTGGTGCGGCCGATCAGCGTCACCACGCGGTCGGATTCGCCGTAGTTGATGGCGCGCAAGACGATGGCCGGCGTCGACAGCGACGTCACGCCCACAGCCTAGCGCAGGCGCGCCGCAAAAGCGCAGGTGTCAGGGCACCGGCGGCGCGTCGTCGGGGTCGATGAGGTCGACCGGTAGCTGGCGCTGCGCCGAGCGGTAGACCGCCTCGACCAGCGCGACCGCTCGCAGGCCGTCTTCGGCGGTGATGGCCGGTGCGCGGCGCTCGCGAATCGCCGCGACGACGTCGGCCATCTGCGCGCGATGCTGCGCCAGGCTCCAGAAAGCGCCACCCGGCGATGCGGTGCCCGCCGCGGCCGGCGCGGCCTGGGGCGGCGCGACGTCGGCGATGCCCCAGTGCGTGACGACGCCACCTTCGGTGCGCACGCTGCCGCGATCACCGTAGAGGTTGAGCGCGTGCGGGAAACCAGGCGCGAGGTTGGTCGACGCCAGCAGCGTCGCCAGCGCCCCGCTCTCGAAGTTGATCACGGCGGCGGCGATGTCCTCGGCCTCCATGCGGTGCATTTGCGTCGCCACCTGCGCGGTCACGCGCCGCGCGCGGCCCCCCAGCCACAGCATGAGATCCACCAGGTGGATGCCCTGGTTCATCAGCGCGCCCCCGTCGTCGGCGAGCGTGCCCCGCCACGCGGCCGAGTCGTAGTACGACTGCGCGCGGAAGTACGGGCAGGTCGCCTCGACCAGCAAGAGACGCCCGAGCGCCCCCGCGGTGACGGCGTCGCGGAGCACGCGGAAGGTCTCCTCGAAGCGTCGCTGAAACACCACCGACAGCGTGCGCCCGCGCTCGACGGCAGCGGCCATCACCCGCCGTCCCTCGTCGCTGGTCATCGCCAGCGGCTTCTCGACCAGCACGTGCTTGCCGGCGGCGATCGCCGCCAGCGCCAGCGGCGCGTGGCTGCCGCTCGAGGTCGCGATCGACACCAGGCTGACCTCCGGATCGGCGAGCAGCGTCGCCGGGTCGGTGGTGAACAGACACCCCTCGAGCTCGGCGACCTGGCGCGCCCGGCCCTCGTCGCGCGACGACACGCCGACCAGGCGCGCGCCGGGGATCTCGCGCGCCGCGCGCGCATGGGTGTGGCCGATGCCGCCACAACCGATGACCGCGATGCCGATGGTGTCGCCGCTCATCGATCCGTTCTTCGATCCGTTCATTTCGCTCCTCGGAGATGCTGGTTGAGAAAATTGGCGGTCTTCTCGACGACGACGTCGAACCAGGGATTCACCAGCCAGAACGGGTGCGGCGTGTCAGGGATGACGACCAGGTCCGACGCGACGCCGGCCGCGCGCAGCCGGTCGCGCATCTCGGCGCGGCCGGGAAGGATTGGCGCACCCGGGCGAGGCTCGCCGCTGGTCACCGCGCTGTCGATGAACAGCGTGGGTGCGCTGCGCGGACCGACGTGGGTGAGGGGCGAGGCCAGCCGCCAGACGTCGGGCCGCGCCGCGAACGACCCGCCCAGGAACCGCGTCGGCGCGCCGGGAGTCGTCGCTTCCTTCGCCACCAGCGCCGCGCCAGTGAAGTCGGCGAGACCGTCGATGTCCACGACGGCCTGTAAGGCGACAGCCTGCACCGCAACAGCCTGCACGCGGCCGTCGTCCTCCCCGCTCCCGCCGGTGAGCGCGGGCACGCCGGCGCTCACGCCGAGCAGCGCGACCAGGTGGCCACCCGCCGAGCCGCCGACCGCGCCGATCCTCGCCCCGTCGAGAAAGAAGCGGCCCGCGTTCGCGCGCAACCAGCGCACCGCGCTCTCGAGATCGAAGAGCGCGTTCGGGAAGCGCCCCGCCTCGCCGAGGCGATAGCTGACGGTCGCCGCCGCGATCCCGCGCGCGGCCAGCTGCTTGGCGAACGGACGCTCCATGCGCCGGTCTCCGCGTTCCCAGCCGCCGCCGTGCACCACGATCGCGACCGGAATGAGCGAGACGGGTGATCCCGGCGGCACGTCGGGCAGCGGGGGCAGATAGAGATCGAGCGCGAGATCGCCAGCCGGCGTGTGGGCGTAGACCAGCTCCTCGTAGGCCAGGACGTTGGGCGGCAGCTCGTCCGACGGCAAGCTCACGCCCGCGTACGACGACGCCAGCTGCCCGATCACGCTGGCGCGCGAAAACGGCGTCGCGGGCGGTGACTCGCGCCGGCACCCGCCCGCGGTGAGCCACGCCAGCGCCGCGATGACACCCATGATTCGATGGCCCCGCATCGCTCTCATGTTGGCTGTCCGCTGCTTATCTCACGGAGCACCGGGCGAGACCATACCGCCGTCGCGCCGCGGGCCCGCGCGCCGCTGTGGCCGCGATCGCGGACGATCCTCGGCATCATCGTCGTCTCCTCGATGGCCGCCACGGCGTTCGCCGCCGCGGCCGAGACAGCACCGGCGCCGGCCCCGCGCCTGCTGGTGCTGCAAAAGCACGCCGAGCTGCTGTCCGGCTTCGATCCCGACAGCGGCGATCGCTGGGGGCCGGCCATCCGGATCTTTGCGATCCCGCACGAGATCGCCGCGACGGCCGACGGCAACCGGCTGCTGGTCACCAACTACGGCGTGAAATCGTTCCGCGACACCGACGCAGGCGCGAACCTGATCACGATCGTCGACCCCCACCGTGTCGCCCACGCGGGGACGATCGATCTCGGCGAGAATCACCGCCCGCACGGCATCGTGCGCGGCCGCTCCGGCCGCTTCTATGTCACCACCGACATGCCGGCCGCGCTGCTGGTCGTCGACGCGGACAAGCGCGCGGTCGTCGCGCGCATCGCCCTCGATCAGAAGCTGCCGCACATGGTGGCGGTCACCGCCGACGAGCGCCGCGCGTTCGTGGCCAACGCCGGCTCGGGCACGGTCAGCGTCGTCCCGCTCGGCCAGCAGCCCGATCCGAAGCCAGATGCAAAGGCCCGCGTCGTCAACATCGCGATCGGCGGCACGCCGATGGGTCTGGCGCTGACCGACGACGGCAAGTGGCTGTACGCGAGCAACCGCGACGGCAACCAGATCGTGCGCATCGATACGCGCGACCTGCGCGTCGTCGATCGCATCGCCGTCGCGGGCGAGCCCTCGCGGCTGGTGCTCACCGACGGCGGACGGCTGCTGGTGGCCAGCCTGATCGGCGGCGGCGCGGTGGTGGGCATCGACACCGCGACCGCGAAAGAGATCGCGCGCCTGCCCGTCGGCCGCCGCCCCGAGGCGGTGCTGATCGACGGCGAGGGCCAGCGCGGCTTCGTGGCGGTGCAGGAGGACGACAAGGTCGTGGAGTTCTCACTCGTCGACTGGAAGGTGATCCGCGAGATCCCCACCGGCGATCACCCCGATTCGATGTGGCTCGATCGCGCGCCCGCGCCCAGCGGCGCGCAGGCGACCGAGATCGACGGCGACGCGACGGCGTTCTTCGGCGCCGATCGGCTCGCGCGCCTGGCGCCGGCCGATCGCGCCGCCTGGACGCGCTACCTCGCGACCGCGAGCCGGCAACGCAAGGCCGACCAGGCGCTGCTCGACGCCGAGCTGCGCGCGGCCGGCAAGACCCGCATGGCCCCGGCGCCGTACCGCAAGGAGTTCCACCTGACGCCGTCGATGTCGCCGGCGTGGCTGGCCGGCGACGAAGGGCGCCACGCGACGGCGGCGATGATCTCGTTCCAGACACCGTCGGGCGGCTGGTCGAAGCACGTCGATCTGCTCGGCCGGCCGCGCAAGCCGGGCGAGAGCTTCTACTCCGAGAACGACGGCTGGCACTACATCGCCACGCTCGACAACGACTCGACCACCGAGGAGATCCGCTTCGTCGCCGCGGCAACGGCCGCGACCGGTGACGCGGCGGCGCGCGCCTCGTTCGCCAAGGGGCTCGACTATCTGCTGGCCGCGCAGTTTCCGAACGGCTGCTGGCCCCAGGTCTATCCCCTGCAGGGTGGATACCACGACGCCATCACCTTCAACGACGACGCGATCCTGAACGTGATGCGCCTGCTCGACGACGTCGCGGCGGGACGCCTTCCGCCCGCGACGCCCGCCCTGCGGCACCGCGCCGCCGCCGCCGCCGCGCGCGGCCTGGACTGCATCGTCGCGACCCAGGTCGTCGACGGCGGCGTGCGCACGATCTGGGGACAGCAGAACGATCCGCTGACGCGCGAGCCGGCGCCAGCGCGGCGCTACGAGCTGGCCGGGCTCGCCAGCCGCGAGAGCGCCAACCTGGTCGCGTACCTGATGACGCTGCCGGCGCCGCCCGCGCCCGTGGTCGCCGCGGTGCACGCCGCGGCCGACTGGTTCGGCACGCACGCCATCGCCGGCTACGACTACGATGCCAAGCACGGGCTGCGGGCGAACCCGAACGGCGCGCCGATCTGGGCGCGGCTCACCGAGCTCGGCACCACGCGCCCGATCTTCAGCAACCGCGACGGCATCAAGCGCTACGACTGGAGCGAGCTCACCGATCGCCGCTACGGCTACACCTGGTACTGCCGTGAACCGGCGGCCGTGCTCGCCAGCTACGCGGACGTGGGCGCGGCGACACGCGCGCGGCGCCGCCACGACGCACGCGCGAGCGCCCTGAGCCGTCAGGAGCCGTTGTCGGGGCGTCAGCGCGTCGACGTCAGCGCGTCGACGTCAGCGCGTCGGCGTCAGCGCGTCGACGTCACGCGTCGGCGTCACCGTCGACGTTAGATCGTCGCGCGGTCGAACGGCTCGCCCGAGGCGCGAAGCACCTGCTCCGGGACCGTCTCGGTCGTTTTCGCGCGAGAAGTCGCATCGCTCAGCCCTTCACCCGATGGCGGCGGACGGCGGAGGAGTAACGATAGCGTGATTGTCGCGATGAGCAGCAGGATGATCACGAAGACCGCCAGTCCGAGGCCGCCGCGGCGGGGCATCGCGCTGTCGTCTTCGATGGGACCCGACGGGATGTTTGGAAGCCTGCGGGCGGAACGCCGGCGGGCACGGCGGTCGGCGGCGCCACCGGCGTGCTCGAGAGCGCGCGCTCGGCGTCGCGCCGCGCGTTGAGCGCGCGCTCGAAGTCGTGCAGCGGCTCGGCCTCGTCGGTGCCGACCAGTGCGCGCGTACGAACGGATGAAGCCGCGCACGAAGACGTCGGCGGGAAGCTCGTCGAGATTGCCGGCCTCGATCAGCTCGAGAGTCGCGCGCGGAATCTTCGTCGCGCCGGCCACCTCTTTCAACGACAGCTGGCGCTTTTCGCGCGCTCGCCGCAGGCAGCTTCCAAAGGAGTCAGTATCCATGGGTGGGGTCCTCGTTACCTCACTGGATCAGCTGCGAATAGCCTTTGCACTCGGCGGCGAGGCAGCTCCTCGGCGCGAGCCGGACGCAGCGAGCGAAGAGCTCCCGCGCTTTGGACGACTCCTTCCGTCGCTCCTGCACCATTCCCCCTAGCAAGAAAGCCTCCTGAATCGGGCACTGTGACGATGTGGTCAATGCATCCAGCTCTTCGGCAGCGCGATCGATGTCGTTGCGTGCGACGTAGACCTTTGCCAGCCGATAACGCCCGACGCAAAACCCCGGCGATCGGGCGACCGCCTCGTGCAACTCCTTCCACGCCGACTGCAGATCGTTCTTCAGAAAATAGGCCCAGCCCAAGTTCGCCCGCGCCACCTCCGGTTCTGGATAGGTCACGTCCTTGAGCGCATTGCTCGCAGCCGTGATGGCTAGATCGTACTCCTGAAGATTGAGCGCGGCGACAGAGAGATTGTTCCAGGCCTCGGCGAAGCTCGCGCGCAGCTCCGTCGCCCGGCGCAGCGCCTGCTCGGCGTCGTGGAACTTCGCGCTCTCCTCGCGCCTCACGGCCTGTGCGTCCGCAGCCTTCAAACACGCATCAATCTCGACCTGTGCCAGATACTCCGCGCCCTGCTGCAGGCCGATGAGCCCGAGCAAGTTGTACGCGTCGGCGTTGTTCGGATCGCTGGCCAGCGCCTTCTGCAGCTCATCGAGTGCAGCTTCCACCCGACGGTGTCGAAAGTAGTCGCCGGCGAGCTGGAAGTGGATCTGTCCCTCGTCCGCATTCTTTTTCACATGCGGCGCGCAGCCCGATGTCGCGAGCAGCAACGAGCAAGTTCCGACGGTCGCCAAGAGTAGTCTCAAGCCTCGTGCGTTTCGTTGCCCCCCTTGCATTTTCCCCAACGTTCTTAGGTGTTTAGCAAGGGTTTGACAGCGCCCGGACGCTAACAGGTGGCGCGTGACGTTGTCAATGACCAAAGTGGCCGATCCCGGCGGGGATCCGCGCCTCCCGGTCGACTCACGCGGGTCCCTCACACGCCGCGCGCGTCCGGCGACCAGACGTATTTATGGAGCTGCAGATTGAGCCGCGCGGGCAGTCGATCGCGCAGCATCCAGCTCACCAGTTGCTGCGGGTCGAGCACGCCGTGGACCGGCGACAGCAGCACCTCGGTGCGCCCCGCCAGACCCCGGGAGCGGATCACATCGGCCGCCCAGCGATAGTCGGCTTCGTCGCGAACCACGAACTTCACCGCATCCTGCACACGTAACGCGTCCAACACGTCCCAGCGCATGCGAACGCTCTCGCCGGAGGCCGGCGTCTTGACGTCGATGATGCGGACCACCGCCTCGGGCAGCGAGTCGACCGCATGCGCGCCCGAGGTCTCGATCATCACGCGGTAGCCGGCCTGGAGCAGCAGGTCGGCGAGACCGCCGATCTCCCGCTGCAACATCGGCTCGCCCCCGGTGAGCAGGACCAGCGGCGCGCCGAGCGCGCGCACGGCCGATACGATCTCTCCCAGCGTCATCTCGTTGCCGCCCTGGAACGCGAACGCGCTGTCGCAGTAGGTGCACCGCAGGTCGCACCCGGTGGTCCGCACCAGCGTGCACGGCAGGCCGGCATACTGCGTCTCGCCCTGGATACTGGCGTAGATTTCGGTGATTCTCATGGGACGGCCCGACAGACGGGCCGCAGAGTATAGATCCCCCGCCCATGATCACCATGCCCGCACCGAGCTCGGAGCAGAGCCTCACCACGGCGGACGGCGTCAAACTGCACGTCGAGCACTTCGCCGCGCGGGGCCGCGCGGTCGGCACGCTGGTCTTCGTGCATGGGTTCAGCACTCATATCGGTAATTTCCGACACGTCGGCCGGGCCCTGGGCGACGCGGGATTCGCGACCACGCTGTTCGACTGCCGCGGACACGGCCGGTCGGACGGACGGCGCGGGTACGTGAGGCGGTTTGGCGACTTCGTCGCCGATCTCGACCTGGTGATCGCGGGAACACGAAAGGCCAACCCCGCGCTACCCTTGGTGCTCGCGGGCCACAGTAACGGTGCGTTGATCAGCCTCGGGTACCTGCTGGAGGTCAGCGGAGCCGAGGGTCTGCTCACCCGCCCCGCCGAGGTGGGTGCGCTGGCAATCGCGGCGCCGTTTCTCAGCCTGCGGATGAAGGTCCCGGCCATCAAGCGCGCGATGGCGGCCCCGCTCGGCTGGTTGTGGCCAACGCTGGCGCTCGCCAACGGCGTCAAGGCGGCTGACGTGTCGCGCACGCCCGAAGGTCAGGCCGGTTTTGATGCCGATCCGCTGGTGCACCACGTTGCAACGTCGCGCTGGTTCAACGAGACCCTGGCCGCGCAGGCGCGCGTGATGGAAGCGGCGCCGCGGCTGAAGACGCCGACGCTCATGCAACTTGCGGGCGACGATCGCCTGGTGTCGAACGACGCTGCTCGGCAGTTCGCGAGCAACGCCGGACCGATCGTCGAGCTCAGGGTGTATGACAATCTCTTCCACGAGCTGTTTCTCGAGCCTGAACGCGACGCGGTCATCGCCGAGCTGATCCGCTGGACCACCGGCAAGCTCGACGTCTGAGCCCGACTTCTCGGGCGCTCTCCGAGTCGCACCTCCGAAACCGTGGCGCCCCACGGGTGGATCCGTATAATTGGATCCAGCGACAATGAGCCTCTTGGTCGCGTACTTTGGAAACGAGCCCGAGAACATGGCTTGCGCTTTGTTCTCGGCGCGCGCGGCGCTCTATTCGCGCAGCACCGACCGCCCGCAGGGTTGGGGTCTCGGCTTCGTGCAGGCCGGCGACGTGCTGCTGCAGAAGCGACCGCGCGCAGACACGAAAGAGGTCGACCTCTACGGCCTCGCCAAGGATCTGCGCGCCGACGCGCTCGTCGGCTGCGTCGGCCTCAGCCGCGACGGAAACATCGTCGCAGAGGACGCCGATCCGTTCCGCTTCCGCTCGTGGCTGTTCGGATCGGTCGGCCGCGTGAACGAGCCGGGCTTCAGCGCCGTGCGCGAGCGCCTGCTCGAGAGCGTGCCCGACTTTCTCCGCCGCAACATCCGCGGCAAATCGCCGAGCGAGCACATCTTCCACCTGTTCCTCGCGTTCCTGCACGACGCGGGCATCCTCGACGCTCCGTCGCCGGCGCCGGCCGCCGTGCAGCGCGCCCTGCGCCACAGCCTGGCGTTCCTGGATCGGCTGCTGAGCGGCGGCAGCGACGGAGCACCGAGCACAGAGCCCACGAGCCTCGCGCTGGTGGCCACCAACGGGCGCTGCCTGGTCGCGACGTCGACGGCGTTTCCGATGCAGTACCTCGAGGTCGAGGGGATCTCCGACTGCCCGGTCTGCCACGGCCGCCCCGACGCCAACCGCGACGGGCGCCGCATCCCGCACGAGGCGCTGCGCGCGATCGTGATCGAGGCGAACCCCGTGACCGGCGGCCGCGCCGGCTGGAAGCCGATCCCCGATCGTTCCGCGTTGATCGTCGGCGCAGATCGCGTGCCGCGCATCGTTGCGCTCAGCGGCGACTGATTCCGCGGCTCGCAAGGTCTCGCTCTCCCGCAGACAGGAGAGGGGACCGGAGGGCCATCCGAAAAAGTTGTCGCGACCGATTCGACGAGTTGGAACGAGCGCAGGGGAGGACGGGGATTTCCTCGCGGCGGCCTGAGGAGGCGCTCCTGCCTGTCCGCAGGCAGGATGCCAGCCGACGATCGGAGGCGCCCCCGTGCCGCCGGCCGAACGATGGTTCGCAGAGCCTTCGGTCGAGTCCCCGGCTTTCCGGCCGGGAGAAGGTTGCCCTCCGACCGGCGGCGTGAGGGCGCCGTCCGCCGCGAGGGAATCCCCGTCCTCCCCGAAAGCGAGCGACTAAACAACCGTCGACCGAGAACCTCAAACGCCGGCGACTAAGTGCGGCTGAAGCCGCGCCGCCGGTAGTAGACGAAGATCGTCTGGATCATCGACGCCACCGGCACCGCGAAGAGCGCGCCGACCAGGCCGTAGCTGTGCTCGCCGGCGATGAGCGCGAAGACCACCAGCACCGGGTGGATCTTGGCCGCGTCGCCCATGATCTTGGGGTTGAGGAAGTTCGCCTCGACCAGGTGGATTCCGATGATCCAGCCCAGCACGAACAAGCCCTGCTTGAGATCGAAGTTGCCCGACGAGATGAGAGCGATCACGACGATCGGCACCGACGACAGGATCGATCCGAAGATCGGCACCAGGCTCATGGTCGCGGCGATGCCCGCCAGCAACAGCGGATACTTCACGTGGAAGATGAGCAAGCCGATGTACGTGAGCACGCCGTTGATGGAGCAGATCACCAGCTGGCCGCGGATCACGCCCGACAGGCCGCGGTCGATTCCGGCGACGATGCGCTCGTAGTCGAGCTGATAGGTCCCGGGGACCAGCGAGCGGAGAAAAGCCTGGATGCGCTGCAGGTCGACCAGGATGAACGCCGCTACCATCAGGACCAGAAAGAGCCGGCCGATGCCGGCGACCACCGCGGTGACGAACTTTTGACCGTACTCGAGCGCGCGGCGGCTCTCCCCTTCCGTCGACTTGAGCCGCTCGGTGAGCCACTGCTTGATCGATCGCTCCCACTTGCCGCCGGTCAGGGTCTCGACCTCCTCCGAGTGCGGCGGCGCGATCACGTAGCGCCCGCCGCGCAGCGGGTGCACCTCGAACGCGACGTTGTCGAGATCGATGCGGAAGCGGCCGTTGGGCATCGGCTCGACGACGATCTCGCGCGGCGCCTCGGCGGCGCTGGACGCGCGCGGCGTCGCCGTGTCGAGGTCGCCCGACTCGCCCGCCCCGAGGTTGGAGTCGACCCAGGCACCGACGCGCGGCACCCACTCGCGGTTCAGGCGCGAGAAGAGCTGCGGCGCCTCACGAAACAGGCGCGCGAGATCGCCGGACAGCTTCGGGATGAAGTAGCCGATGAACAGGCTCAAGACCGCGATGATGTTGACGTAGAGGACGATCACCGCGAGCGCGCGCGGGAACGGACGCCCGCGGATCTGGATTCGCGAGAAGCGGTTCACGACCGGCGCCAGGATGTATGCCACGAGGATCGCAAACAGGAACGGCAGAGCGACCGCGCGGAACAGGTAGACGACCAGCACGCAGAAGAGCGCGAAGCCCCAGAGCTTGGCGAAACGCCGCAGCCAGCCGAGCGTGCGCGTCGTGCGCAACGACGAGGGCGGCGCGCCCGGCGGCGGGCTCCCGGGAGCCGCCGGATGCCCGCCCGGGTGACCGCCCGAGCCGCCGAAGTCCGGGGGCCCGTCGGGCGGTCCGTCGGCGGCGCCCAGCGGCCCGCCCGCGGCCTCCTCGGGCCACGACGACGGTCCTCCCGCGCCGGGATGCTCGGGGTTCATGCGGGGGAGTGCGAACCAGGGGTATTGCCGGCGGCGCCGGTCTCGTCACCCTCGCTCGCCAGGCGGTCGAAATGAGGACGCAGGATCGCGTAGGTCTCCTGCAGGTGCTGCGAGATCACCCGGGTCTCCGCCAGCACCGTCATGAAGTTGGTGTCGCCGTTCCAGCGCGGCACGATGTGGGCGTGGGCGTGGTCGGCGATCCCGGCACCCGCCGTGCGGCCGATGTTGATGCCGACGTTCACGCCCTCGGGCGCGAGCACCCGCTCGATCAGGTTCGACGTCGCGGTCACCACGCGGAAGAACGCGTCGTGCGCGTCGGCGTCGAGTGCGCCCACGCGCGCGACGTGCGCGCGCGGCGCGACCAGCACGTGGCCGTTGTTGTAGGGGAAGGCGTTGAGCATCACCGTCGCGTCCGGCGTCGCGGAGAGGATCAGCTCCTCAGCATGGTGCTCGGGTCCGCGGGCCGGCTTGATACAAAAGATACAGCCACCCGCGGACTCCGTCTGCCCCAGAACGTACGCCGCGCGCCAGGGCGCCCAGAGGTTCCGCATGGAACGCCCCCCGAAGACGCTAGTTACTCCGACGCGTCGGTCTTGCTGGCCTTGTCCGTCTTGTCGTTCGTCTTCTTGGGGGTGAGCGCCGCGAGCTTGTCGCGCATGACGTCGCCCAGCGTCGCCGTGGGGACGCCACCCGAGAAGCCCTGCGCATCGGCCAGCTCCTCGGCGCGCGTGGCGCCGCGGAACGACAGGCCGATCTTCCGCTCGGCGGTGTCGACGCCGATGATCTCCGCCTTGAGGGTCTGCCCGATCTTGACGAACTGCTTCGGATCCTCGACGTGCTCCTCGGTGAACTCCGAGACGTGGATCAGGCCCTCGACGCCGCGCTCGATCTCGACGAAGGCGCCGAAGTCGAGGACCTTGAGCACCTTGCACTCGACGATCTTGCCGACCGGGTAGTCGTAGGGGATGCGATCCCACGGATCGGGCACGAGCTGCTTGATGCCGAGCGAGACCTTGGGCTTCTCGCCGTCGAAGTCGATGTTGAGGACGACCGCCTCGACCTCGTCGCCCTTCTGGTACAGCTCCGACGGGTGCTTCACGCGCTGGGTCCAGCGACATGTCGCTGATGTGGACCAGGCCGTCGATGCCCTCCTCGATCTCGACGAAGATGCCGAAGTCGGCGATGTTGCGGACGATGCCCTTCACCACGGTGCCGGGCGGGTACTTCTCCGTGAGCGACGCGTACGGGTTCGGCTCGAGCTGCTTCATGCCGAGGCTGATGCGGTTCTGCCTGCGGGTCGACGTCGAGCACGACCGCCTCGACCGTGTCGCCGACCGCGACCACCTTCGACGGGTGCTTGACCCGGCGGGTCCACGACATCTCGCGAGATGTGGACCAGGCCCTCGATGCCCTGCTCGAGCTCGACGAACGCGCCGTAGTCCTTGAGCGAGACGACCTTGCCGCGCACGACGGTGCCGGGCGGGTACTTCTCCTGCGGCGTGGCTCCACGGATCTTCGCTGATCTGCTTCAGGCCGAGCGAGACGCGCTCGGTCTCGGCGTTGAACTTCAGCACCTTGACGCGCACGTGGTCGCCGACCTGGAACAGCTCGCGACGGGTGAGTTGACGCGGCCCCAGCTCATGTCGGTGATGTGCAGCAGGCCGTCGATGCCGCCGAGGTCGATGAACGCGCCGTACTCGGTGAGGTTCTTGACGATGCCCTCGACGATCTGGCCTTCCTTCAGGCGTCTCGAGCGTCTGGCTCCTTCAGCTCGGCGCGCTCCTTCTCGAGGAGCACGCGCCGCGAGAGCACGATGTTGCCGCGCTTCTTGTTGAACTTGATGACCTTGAACTGGTAGGCTCTGGCCGATGAACGTGTCGAGGTTGCGGACCGGCCGCAGGTCGACCTGCGAGCCCGGGAGGAACGCCTTCACGCCGCCGCGGATGGTGACCGAGAGGCCGCCCTTCACGCGCGCGCTGATGATGCCTTCGATGAGCTCGTCGCGTTCGCACGCGCGCGAGATCTCGTCCCACACCTTCAGGCGGTCCGCCTTCTCCTTCGAGAGGACGCACAGGCCGTCGTCGTTCTCGCGGCTCTCGAGGAAGCACGTCGACGATGTCGCCCGCCTTGACGCCGACGGTGCCGTCCGCCTGAACGAACTCGTAGAGCGGGATCGTGCCTTCCGACTTGTAACCAATATCGACGACGACGTGGTCCTTGCCGACCTGGATCACCGTCCCTTTGACGATGTCCCCTTCTTTCACGTCCTCATGCTTGAGAGACTCTTCGAATAGTGCGGCGAAGTTCTCCTCGTGCGAGTTGTTGGTGTCGCTGGTCATTGAAACCATTCAGTCGTCCTCTGCTCGGATCGGGCGAGCGCCGCGCGCGGCGCCCAATTCAGGGTTGGGGTGATTTTTCGCGCACTCCGACCATTCGGGGCGGCGAAGGCGCGAAAGCTAGCGTCAACGTTTGGGAATGTCAATGATCGGCGCGGCCTGCCACCAGGGGGACCCAGCAGGGGTTTCTGGGCAGCTCGGCGCGCGGCGTCGGGCCCGGTCATCCCCCAAGCGATCGCACCACCTCGGCCATCCGATCGACCACCGCGTCCGGGCCCATGCCGCTCGAGTCGATCTCGACGGCGTCGTCGGCCTTGCGCAGCGGCGCGACGGCCCGCGTGCTGTCCCGGTGGTCGCGCTCGCGCAGCTCGCGCCAGAGTCTCGGCCGGGTCGACGGTCCGGCCGGCGGCGCGTAGCTCGATGACGCGCCGGTGCGCCCGCTCCTCGGCGGTCGCGGTCAGGAAGAACTTCGCCGCGGCGTGCGGGAACACCACCGTCCCGATGTCGCGGCCCTCGACCACGACGCCGCCGGCGGCGGCCAGCCTGCGCTGCAGGTCGAGCAGCGCCGCCCGCACCTCGGGCAGCGCCGAGACCCGCGACGCGCCGTCGGAGATCTCGGGCACGCGGATCTCCTTCGAGATGTCGGAGCCGCGCAGGAAGACGTGATTGGTGCCGCCCAGCCCCTCGCCAACGAACGCGAACGAGATCTCCAGACCGAAGGCCAGGCGCGGCCACGCCCGGCCCGTCGGCCCAGTCGATCCCTTCGCGGCGCGCCAGCAGCGCCAGAGTCCGGTAGATTGCGCCGGTGTCGAGCAGCGCGTACCCGAGGCGCTGGGCCAGCAGCTTGGCGGCGGTCGACTTGCCGGCGCCGGCGGGACCATCGATTGCGACCACCAATCGGGTCGGGTTCTCAGTCATTCGCGCGGGACCCTACCACCCCGGCGTTCCCATGTCGGAGTAAAATGGCGCGGTCCGACCTCCAACCATGCGTCTCGGCTTTTACGTCTCGCTCCTCGACCTGCGCCGCTGCCTGCGGCGGGGGTTCGGCGCCGCCCGGCGGCCCGGCGGCGTCGAACGTGACCGGCGAGTCGTCAGAGACGATCGCGCGCGTCGACGGAAGGCTGATCCACGCCAGCGACGTGGCGGCCGAAATGCGGCGCGGCGGGGGGCCGGCGCGCGCCGCGCTCGAGCGCCTGATCGACTTCGAGCTGCTCGCCGCGGCGGCGGCGCCCACGGTCTCGGCGACGACTGACACCGACGTCGCCGAGGCGCGCGACCAGGCCGCGGTGCAGCTGCTGCTCGAGCGCGAGCTGGAGCCGCGCCTCGGCAAGAACGCGATCCCCGACGACGTCTTGCGCGACCTCTACCAGAAGGCGCTCAGCGTCTTCGTGCACCCCCGGCTCGTCGAGGTCGGGCTCCTCATCGTCTATACCGGGGCCCGCATGAAGGCAGAGCCGCGCGCGGAGGCGACCGCGACCGCGCGCGCGCTCGAGGCCTACCTCCGGGGCAAGCCCGCCTCGCCCGACGCCTGGAAGGCAGTCGCCGCCCTGCCCGCGTGGCACGACCGCAAGGTCCAGTTCACCCGGACCTGGCAAGCGCTCGACGAGCCATTTCCCGTCGACGTGGGCCGTGCCGTCGCGACGCTTCGTCATCCCGGCGACACGACGCCGCTCGTCGTGGCTGAGATGGGCTGCTTTCTCGCCTGCTACATCTCTGAACGGGCGCCCGAGAACGTCACGTTCGAGCAGGCGAAGGACCGGCTGCGCGACCAGGTCCACGAGCGCTGGAGAAAGGCCCAGTTCCTCGAGTTCGCCCAGGCTGCCGCCAACCCCCACCGCATCGAGGCCGACCCCGATCGATTGGCGAGCGAGCCGGCGCCCTAGCTGCTAGCCGGTCCGCTAGCCGGTCTTGCGGAAGCGCGACGGGTAGACGTCGCCGAACTGCTTGTCGGGGTGCAACGTGCGCGCGCGGGAGATGAGGTTCTCCTCGGTCTCCACGTTCTTCGGATCGGGAAGGCAGCACTCCACCGGGCAGACCGCCTGGCAGGCCTCGTGGTCGTGAAAGCCGACGCACTCCGTGCAGAGCTTGGGGTCGATGACGTAGATGTCCTCGCCCTCGCTGATCGCCTCGTTCGGGCACTCGGGCTCGCAGGCGCCGCAGTTGATGCACTCTTCCGTAATGTAAGTCGCCATCGCTCAAAAGTACTTAGAACGTAGGCACGAATTGGTCAAGTGGTCTCCGCCTCGTCTCCGTATGCTCCTGGGCCTACGCTTCCGTCGGCGCCGCGTCGTTCGCCGTCGCCGTGCCAACGACGGCTCGGCCGAGGCGACCGCCGCGCAAGTTGACCGCGACGAGCTTCGATACGCCGGGCTCTTCCATCGTGATGCCGCACAGGCGGTCGGCGATCTCCATCGTGCGGCGGTTGTGCGTGATCATGATGAACTGCGAGCGATCCGTCATCTCGCGCACGACCTCGTTGAAGCGGCCGACGTTGGCCTCGTCGAGCGGAGCGTCGACCTCGTCGAGCAGACAGAACGGCGACGGCTTGACCAGGAAGATCGCGAACAGCAGCGACACCGCGGTCAGCGCCTTCTCGCCGCCCGAGAGCAGCTCGATGTTCTGCATCACCTTCTTGCCGGGCGGGTTCGCGATGATCTCGACGCCGGTCTCCAGCAGGTCCGACTCGTCGGTGAGCTGCAGATGCGCCCGCCCGCCGCCGAACAGCCGCGGGAAAACCTCGCAGAACTTCGCGTTCACGGCGTCGAACGTCTCGCGGAAGCGCTTGCGCGACGCCCGGTTGATCTTCTCGATCGCCGACTCGAGCTGCGAGATCGCCGAATCCAGATCGGCGCGCTGCGCGGTCAGGAAGTCGAAGCGCTTCTGCAGCTCCTCCGACTCCTCGATCGCCGTCAGGTTGATCTCGCCCATGCGGTCGATGAGGCCGCGCAGCTCGGTCATGCGCGCCTCCTCGGCCTCGCCGACCAGCGGACGCAGGTGGTAGTCGATCACGATCGCCGCCAGCTCGACGTCGCGGTACCGGCCGCGCACGTGCTCCTCCAGCGATGTCCGGCGCAGCGTCGCCTCCTGGCAGCGCAGCTCCAGCTTGCTCAGCGCCTGCGCCAGGCGCGCGGCTTCGGAGCGCGTGCCGCGCAGCTCGGCCTCGCGCACCGAGAGGCGGCCCTGGCGCTCTTCCATCGCCGACTGCCGCTCGCCGTGCGCCCGCGCGCGCGCCTCGGCCTCGGCCTGGCACAGCGACGCCTCGTCGCGCAGTTGCGCGGAATCGATGCGCAGCTCGGCCACCCGCTCCAGCTCCTCGGCGATCGTCTGCTCCAGGCGCTGCGCGCGCTCGCCCTGCTGCTGCCGCTCGACGCCCAGCCGCTGCAGCGTCGAACGCGCGTTGCGCAGTCGGTCTTCGGCCTGCGCCGCCGCGACCTTGCGCGCGGTCAGCTCGGCGATCAGGCCGTCGACCTGGTCGGCCAGCGCCAGCGTGCTCGCGCGCAGCTCGCGCGCGCGGTGCTCCGCCTCGTCGACGCGGATGCGGTCGGCCTCCAGCGCCTCGGACGCGTCCTGATAGCGGTGCTCGCTCTCATCGCGCGCGCGATCGAGATCCGCGGACTGCGCGCCGAGCTGGCTCCGCCGCGCCGCGAGCCGGCGCAGCTCGTCGCCCGCGCGATCGAGATCCTTCTTCTGGGACACGATGCTCATCTCGTCGGCGCGCATGGCCGCGCCCAGCTCCTCGAGCGCGCGCGTGACCTCGACGATCTGCTGCTTGGTGGCGACGTGCCGGGCCAGCGCCGCCTGGTAGTCGGTGTCGAGCCGCGCCACGACCTCCTCGAGCTCGCGGATCTCGCGCTTCTGCTCGAGCACGCCCACCGACGACTCGCGCGAGCCGCCGCTGACCACGCCGTGCGGGTCGACGACCTCGCCCTCGAGCGTGACGATGGTCTTGTCGGTGCGGGTCTCGCGCCACAAGGTGATGGCCTTCTTCAGATCGTCGACCACCAGCACGTCGCCGAGCAGGTAGCTCGCCACCGCGTCGTACTGCCGGTCGTACCCGATGAGCTCCAGCATCGGCCCGCGCACGCCGTCGCCGGTCGGCCAGGGCAGCCGCTCGGGCAGCGCGCCCATGAAGACCGGGCGCCCCGTGCCGTCGTCGACCACCGAGGCCGCGCCGAAACCGAAACCGCCGCCGTCGCCGGCGTCGCTCGCGGTGGCGTCGTAGATCACCGTGCCCGCGGCTTGCACCGCGGGTGACGTCCGCACCGACGGGCGGAGACCGACCGGGATGAAGCTCGAGCGCCCTTCGCTCCTCGACTTGAGGAACTCGATCGCCTCGACGCCGACGTCGTGCGACTCGACGATGATGTTGCCCAGGCGCTCGCCCAGCACCGCCTCGACCGCGGTCTCGAGCTCGGGCGGCGGCTGCACGATGTCGGCGACCACGCCCCGGATGCCCGACTGACCGCCCGCGCCTTCCTGCTCGCGTCGCTGCTGCATGATCGCGCGGACGCCCTTCTGAAAGCTCTCGTAGCGGTCCTGGATCTCGACCAGCGACCCGAGACGCGAACGGCGGCGATGCGCCTCCTCGCGCAGCGTCTCGAGCTCCATCTCGCTGCGGCCCGCGGCGGAGCGCAGCTCCGCCAGGCGCGCCTCGTCGATGCGCCGGCGCTCCGCCGCCTCGTCGCGCCGGATCTGCAGCGCCGCGAGGTTGGTGCGTAGCTCCTCGTCCTCGACCGACAGCACCGCGACCCGCTCCGCCGACGCGACGTCCTCGGTCGCGATGGCCGCGATCCGGCCGCTGAGATCCTCGCGCCGCGCCGCCGCCGCCGACCGCTCGGCCTCGTTGCGCGCGATGCGAGCTTGGCCCTGCGCGACCTCGGCCAGGCACGCGTCCAGCTCGCGCCGCGCCTGGGCCAGCGACGTGCGCAGTGTCTCGTGCTCCCGCTCCTTGGCCTCGAACTCCGCGCGGCTCACCGTCGGCCTCGCCGTCGAACGCCTCCACCTGACCGTCGAGCTCATCGATGGCCGCCGTGTTGGCGGCGACGCGCGCCGTGAGCTCGTCGATCTCCTGCCGCGCCGCCGTCGCGCGCGCGGTCAACTTCGCCGCTTCGTCCTCGTGGTGCTGCGCGCGCTGCAGCCCGAGCTGCGCCTTGTTGGTGAGCGCGAAGAGATCGTCCTTCGCGGCGTTGAGCTCGGTCATCTCCTCGGTGACCGCCAGCCGTTCGGCCTCGATCGACACCTCCTCGACCGCGAGCACGCTCGACACGACCTCGTTGCGCGCGGAGACCTCGGCCTCTTCGCCCGCCAGCGACTTCTCCTCGGCGAGAAACCCGAGGTAGCGCTGCGCCGCCGACCACAGCTCGATGTCGCGCAGCTCGCCCTTGTAGCGCTTGTAGCGCTCGGCCTTCTGCGCCTGCAGGCGCAGCGACCGCAGGCGCGTCTCGATCTCGCCGATGATGTCCGACACGCGCAGCAGGTGCTGGCGCGTCGAGTCCATGCGCCGCTCCGCGGCCTTCTTCTTGGCCTTGTACTTGGTGATGCCCGCGGCCTCGTCGAAGAGCCCGCGCCGATCGTCGGGACGCGACGAGACGATGAAGCCGATGCGGCCCTGCTCGATGATCGCGTACGCCTTCGACCCGACGCCCGTGCCCAGGAAGAACTCGACGACGTCGCGCAGGCGCGACGGCACGCCGTTCAGCAGATACTCGCTCTCACCGCCGCGATAGAGCCGCCGCGTGACCACCACCTCTTCGGGGCCGACCGCGCCCCACGGGACGCCACCGGGAGCGACGTCCTCCCCCAGCGCATGGGAGTCGAAGGTCAGCGACACCTCGGCGAGACCCGTCGGCCCGCGCGACTCGGAGCCCGCGAAGATCACGTCGTCCATGGCGCGGCCGCGCAGGTGCTTGGCCGACTGCTCGCCCATGACCCAGCGGATGGCATCCACGATGTTGGATTTGCCGCAGCCGTTGGGGCCGACGATGGCTGTTATCGGCTCGGGGAAGCTAATCGATGTCCGATCGACGAACGACTTGAACCCGCAGATATCGATCCGCTTGATCTTCAATCCATCCTCCGAGGCACCTGGCTAGGTCCAGATGTGATGTGACAATACGTGAGATGTATCGTCAGAGCTGGTCCTGTTTGATAGCACCTTCCCCCCGGCCCTGTAAAGGCGACGCACACGGAGTCGACCCGAAATCAAATTTTTATCTGTCGAAATCAGCGACGGCAACTCGTGGCTTGCAACGCGGATGGTAATGATAGTGTCCCGCCGCCAATGGACCCCAGTTTTACACTCAACCCGAACGAGCTGATCGAACTCGTCGCCGCAGTCGGCGGCCTGGGCGTGACCGGCCTGGTCGGATACCTGGTCGTGTCGCGCGCGCGGGCACGCCGCCGGGCTCAGATCGAAGAGTCCGGCGAGGCCCCGCGCCGCGAGGTCGAAGCCCGGGCCGAACCCGATCTCGAAGAGCTCGAAGGAGAAGATCAGGGTCCCGGCGAAGCCTCACCCCTCGCGCCGACCGCCGCGCCCGCGCGCGCCCTGCCCGAGGCTCCCGCGAAGGCGTCCGCACGCGCGCCCGCGCACGGCGCCCAGGCGGCGGCGTCGCATGCCCCGCGCCGCGCGCCCGAGGCGACTCCGGAGCCGGCCGAGCGCCCCGCGCGGCCCGAGGAGAAGCGCGCGCCCGAGCCCCGCCCGCCCGCGCAAGTCATTCCCTTCCCGACACCCGCGGTTCCGGTCGAGAAGCCCCGCGCCGAGCCGGCGGTCCAGAAGAAGGAAGGCAAGAAGGACGTGGCCGCGCTGGCGCCGGGCCTGGCGCGCACGCGGTCGGGGTGGATCTCGCGCCTCGGCGAGGTCTTCAAGGGGCGCAAGGAGCTCGATCCGAGCGTGGTCGACGAGATCGAGAAGGTGTTGCTGACCGCCGACATCGGCGTGCGCACCAGCCAGCGGCTGCTCGAGGAGATCCGCACGTCGCTCACGCGCAAGGAGCTGCTCGACACCGACGCGGTCTGGACGTTCCTGCGCCAGCGCAGCGCCGAGATCCTCACGCTCGACGCGCCCGAGCTGAAGTTCGATTCCGCGAAGCCGTTCGTGTTGCTGGTCATCGGCGTCAACGGCAGCGGCAAGACGACCACGATCGGCAAGCTCGCCGCTCAGCTCGTGGGCGAAGGGAAAAAGGTGCTGCTCGCCGCGGGCGACACGTTCCGCGCCGCGGCCACCGAGCAACTGGAGGTCTGGGCGAATCGTTCCGGCGCCACGCTCGTGCGCGGCAAGGAAGGCGCCGATCCCTCCTCGGTGATCTTCGAAGGTGTCAAACGCGCGACCAGCGAAGGGTTCGACGTCGTCATCGCCGACACCGCCGGCCGCCTCCACACCAAGACCGATCTGATGGAGGAGCTCCAGAAGGTCCGGCGAGTCGTCGGCAAAGCGGGTCCGGGCGCGCCTCACGAGACCTGGCTGGTGATCGATTCGACCAGCGGACAGAACGCGATCGCGCAGGCGCAGATCTTCACGCAGGCCATGGCGGTATCGGGGATCGTCCTGACCAAGCTCGACGGAACAGCAAAGGGCGGCGTGATCCTGGGAATCGCCGACCAGCTCCGGATTCCAGTGCGTTACATCGGCATCGGCGAGCGCGTCGAGGATCTCCGGGAATTCGATCCCGAAGCGTTCGTCGAAGCGCTCTACCAGAGCTAACGTCTCGAAGTCACTGCCGGTTCCACCTCAGCCGTCGACTTTGCGTCCGGCACTGAGCGTGGCCCAAGTTTCGAGATTTTAATTGCTTGCCAAAAAATCATCATGTTATAGTGCGCCAACTCCGCTCGAGCAGCATAAGTCATTGAAAACCTTCGGTTTTTTCGGTTTCTTTCCACTAGGTCATCAACTTCTTCTCCGGACCAGCGAGGGATCATGAAGCGAACGGCCGTCAGCCTATTCGTAGGGTGTGCCATCTGCGCGTGGGCAGCTGCGGGGTATGCCAAAAAGGGCGGGGGGGCCAGGCAACAACCAGCGGCGGAAGCACCGGCCGATGCGGCTGATGACAAGCCGGCAGCAGCGCCGGCGGCAGAGAAGCCGGCCGCGGATGCGCCGGCCTCCGACGACCAGGCCGCGGCGCCGACCGAGAGCCTCGACGACGATCCCACCAAGGGCACGAAGGTCGACGAAGGTGCCGAGGCCGCGAAACCGGTCAAGGCTTCGACCGCGTCCTGGCAGGACATCGTCGTCGTGCCGCGCAAGCCGTTCCTCAAGAGCTCGCGCTTCGAGTTCGCGCCGTTCACCGGACTGTCGATCAACGACAATCTCATCCGGCACTACGCCTTTGGCGCCGACATCAACTTCTTCCTGTCGGACGTCTTCTGGATCGGCGTGCAGGGCCAGTACTTCGTCAAGGCCCTCACCGATCGAGAAGACCTGATCGGGTTGCAGTACAACCGGATCCCGACGCTGAACCGTTACCTCTACGGCGCGGCCTTCAACCTGGGCTACGTGCCGGTCTACGGGAAGTTCGCGCTGGTGAACAAGGCGATCATCCCGTGGGAGATCTACGCTTCGGGCGGCATCGGCTGGACGCGTTCGGAGGTCATCCCGCGCAACCCGAGCGACCTCGGCTGGACCAACGATCTCTTGACCGCGAACGTCGCCGTCGGTTCGCGCTTCTTTCTCTTCGACTGGCTGACGATCAACTTCGCCTTCCGCGACTACATCATGGCGGACAAGTTCGAGCCCACGAACCGCATGCCGGGCCAGGACGTGGCCACGGTCAAGTCGAACGCGGACTCGAAGCTGGTTCAGAACGTGATGTTCTATACAGGCATCGGGATGTACCTGCCGGCGAAGTTCCAGTACAAGTCGCCCAGGTAGCGGCTCGCTGGTTCGCATCCCCTCGTCGCTCGCGCCCCTCCCCCCTTCGGCAGCCCGTTCGGAAAAGGATATGGCCATGCAGAAACGTCTCGCCTTCCTGATCGTCGCGATCTCGGTCTTCGCTCTGCCGCTCGCGGCCCAGGCTCAGCACAAGAGCCCGCTGGCGGATGCGCCCGCGATCCGCAAGCGCCTCGAGCTGCGCTCGACGCGCCTCGAGCTGGGCGTCGGCGGCGCGACGACGATCGGGCAGGACTTCTATCACAGCGTCTTCATCGACGTGAAGGTCGGCTTCCACATCACCGACTGGCTCTCGATCGCCGCCTTCGGCGGGTTCGCCGTCGCCAACATCGACACCGGCTTCAAGGACAGCGTCGTCGGCAGCCTGCCGCCCGACGGCAGCGCAACCGGCACGCGCGCCCCGATCCAGAGCGTGGCCACCGGCTCGATGAACAAGATCCAGCAGATGCTGGGCGGGCAGCTCGAGGTCACGCCGTTCACCGGGAAGTACTCGCTGTTCGGCAAGCTCTTCGCGCACTACGACTTCTACGCGTTCGTCGGGCCCGGCTTCCTGAACTATGCCGCGACGACGTCGTCAGTCCCGACGTGCCCCGACAACAGCACGATGGTTCCCTCGTCGCAGCCGGCGGCATGCGCCGTCACCGGGCTCAAGCTGGGCGTGAACGCCGGCGTCGGCGCGCACAGCTTCATCAACCAGTTCCTGGCGTTGAACTTCGAGCTGCGCGACATCGTCGCCCCCAACAATGCCGCGGGCCGCGACGTGAACGGCGATCGGCGCGTCGACAACAACGACCTGACCTACGGCAACACGTTCGTCGCTTCGCTCAACCTCGTCCTCTACTTCCCGACGACCGCCGACATCTCGAACTAGTTTTTCCGCAAGTACGTTCAACGGCATCTGGGAGGCTCAGCAGGAATGTCGTCGCCCAAACGCAAGGTGACCCTGTACTTCAATTCCGGGATGTTGTCCGAAACGCAGAAAGAGGCGATTCGGCAAGATCGTTCGGTCTCGTGGATCATCCAGGCGGCCTGGAAGATCGCGCGCGACGAGGTTCGCAAGCTGCCCGGCGTCGGCTCGGTACCAGCCGCGGCCGGCGCGCCCGTGTCAGCGCCCGCGGTCGAGGCGGTTCGCACGCCCGAGGGCGCGCCGCGCGTCAACGGCCGTCCCGCGCGCGAGTAGCCTTCCGGCCTGCTGCTGGCTCCACGCTGGCTACTGCGTGCAGACCGGGGCGGGATCGCCCTCGACGAGCTGGCGACACACCGTCTCGCTCTCCGCACCGCCCGGGGTGACGTAGTAGAGGAAGATGCGATCGCCGCGGGTTCCGTCGAGCGCGGGCGCGGTGTAGCTGCCGTCCGCGCTCGCGTCGACGAGCACGCCGGTGCCGCGGCTGTCGTTGAAGATGAAGAACCGGGCCAGGCCCGCGCGCGAGTCGGGCTTGCCCTGGGTGACCCAGACCGTCCGGCTGTTGCCGGTGCCGTCGCTGATGAGCTGCGACATGAAGACGTTGTCCGGCGGTGGCACCGGGATGAACGGCGCGTTGCAGGCCAGCATGCAGACCGCCACCGCCAGCGCCCAGCGAAGCCGCCGCCAGCAGAGCCGGTGAAATGTCGCCAAGATTGATCCGATCATCGCGCTCTTTCGGGATCCCTTCACGGTCGAGGAGAGCAAGCTTCGATCCGCGCCTCTGGCGCAGTTTCCGGGCCTTTCAGGGCGTCGCTCGGCAACCAGGTTGGCGGCCAAACCAACTTGGTTGTGACCCTTGCAGAGTCAGGCAAAGTTGTACCGCCGCAGCTTCTTCTGCAAACCGAAGCGCGACAACCCCAGCGCTTCCGCGGCCTTGGTCTGGTTGTGGCTGCACCGGGCCAGCGCCTCGCGGATCAGGGAGCGCTCGAGCCGCTCGACGCGCGGCTTCAAGAACAAGCTGTCGGGGTCCTCGGCGCCGCCGACCGCCCCGTCGCCGCGCGCGGCCACCTGGGGCGAAAGATCGGCGACCGTGATGCGCTCGCCGGACAGCGCCATCGCGCGCATGATCTCGTTCTCCAGCTCGCGCACGTTGCCGGGCCAGCGGTAGTCGATGAGCCGCGCCAGCACCTCGGCGTCGATCGGTTTGGGTCCGCTGCCGGCGCCGCGCCCACCGGCGCCGGCGTGCTTGGCCGCCAGGTGCGCGACGATGAGCGGGATGTCGTCGCGGCGATCGCGCAGCGGCGGCAGAAAGATGCGCGCGACGTTGAGACGGAAGTAGAGGTCCTGGCGGAACTTCCCCTCCTCGACCATGCGCGCCAGATCGCTGTTGCTCGCGGCGACGATGCGCACGTCGACCTTGCGCGTGCGCTCGCTGCCCAGGCGGCGGAACTCGCCGGCCTGCAGCACGCGCAGCAGCTTGCCCTGCATCCCCGCCGACATCTCGGCGACCTCGTCGAGGAACAGCGTGCCGCCGTCGGCGACCTCGAACAGGCCGCGCGTATCGTGCTCCGCGCCGGTGAAGGCCCCGCGCGCGTAGCCGAACAGCGTCGACTCGAGCAGCGTCTCCGGGATGGCGGCGCAGTTCTCCGAGACGAACGGCCGTTCGCGGCGCGGGCCGTTGAAGTGAATCGCGCGCGCCACCAGCTCCTTGCCGGTGCCGCTCTCGCCGTGGATCACCACCGGCAACGCCGTGTCGGTCACGCGGTCGAGCAGCCGGAACAGCTCGAGCATGCGCGGCGTGCGCCCGACGATGTTGCGGTAGTCGTAGCGCACCGCCAGCGCCTCGCGGTTCTCACGCAGCTCTTTCTTGATGCCGGTCAGCTCCTCGCGCCGCGCCGACAGCTCGACCTGCATGCGCCGGTTGAGCGCGTCGACCTGGCGCTCGCGCCGGCGCAGCTCGCCCAGCAGGCGCGCGTTCTCGACCGCGATCGCCGCCTGCTCGGCGAAGTCGAGGACCAGGCTGACCGCGTCGGCGCCGAACGCTCCCTTGCGCAGGCGGTGGTCGACGTAGATCGTCCCGACCGGCCGGCCCTTCACGTGCAGCGGCACCGCCAGGATCGATCGCAGGTGCAGATCGCTGACCGACATCGCCTGCTTGAACCGATCGTCGCCCGCGGCGTCGATGGTGACGATCGGCTCGCCGCCGGCGGCCGCCTGGCGCGCGATCGAACGCGACAGCTCCAGCTCGGCGCCGTCGAGCGTGCGCTGATCGATGTTGCGCGCGACCTTGACCACCAGCTGCCCGCTCTCGTCCTCGAGCAGCAGGAAGCCGCGCTCGGCGTCGGTCAGCTCGATCACCGTATCGACGATCATCTCCAGCAGGCGCGGCAGCCGCAGCTCGCTGTTGAGGCGCTTGTTGATGCGCAAGAGCCGGCGCAAGCGCCCCTCGGTGTGCGCGGCGCGCGCGGCCAGCGCCGCGTCGTGCGCGCCGCCCTCGGCGGGGCCGCTGCCGCCGCCGCTCGCGAGCCAGCGGACCTCGGGATCGCTCTCCAACCCGTTGCGCCAAGCCTCCGGCGTCGCCATGCGGACCTCCTCGAAGATGCGGGTCGCGAACGTGAACGCTTCGACCGCGCGCGTTCGGTCACCGTCCTTGTTCCACAGTCGCGCCGCGAGCAGCGCCGCGCGCCAGGACGTGGGCAAGCGCCCCTGCGCGGCCGCCCGATCGGCCAGCCGCCGCAGTTGCGCCGCCAGCGCACCGGCGCTCGCGTTCGCCGAATCGACGGCGCCGACGGTCAGCCAGACGCGACCGCGCGCGAGCGCCAGCTCGTCGTCGTCGGCGCGCTCCGCGTCGGCGCCGTCGCCGGCAGCGGCGCGCCGCACGGCCGCCTCGCCCAGCGCCTGCCGCGCATCGGCGGCCAGCCCCGACTCGGCGAGCACCTCGGCGGCGGCCAGCAACGCGGTCGTCGCCTCCTGGGCGCGGCCGTTCTCGCCCAGCGCCGTCGCCGCGCGTCGGTAGAGCTCGATCGCGCGCGCGAGCTGTCCCTCGCGCCGTTCGAGATCGCCCTCGACGAAGATCGCGAACGCCTCGACCACCGCGGAGGCGCCCCGGCGCGCGCCTTCGTCGCGGGCGCGCGCCAGCGCGCGGCGGGCGGCGGGGAGCTGCCCGACCTGCACGAACAGGTTGGCGGCGTTGAACAGCGCCGTCCCGAGCTCGGCGGTCGTGCCCATGCGCCCGAGCTCGCGGATCGCGCGCTCGGTGGCGGCCACCGCCTCGCCGTAGGCGCCCGCGTCGGCCTGCAGCGCGCCCAGGTTCAGCGCGACCGCGGCCAGCGTGTGCACGTCGCCGACCTCGGCCGAGCGATCGAACGCGCGCCGGTAACTGGCCACCGCCGCCGACGGCTTTCCGTCGAGCTGGTCGATGAGACCCGCCAGGTAGGCCACGCGGCCGGCGTCGATCGCGTCGTTCTCCTGCCCCTGCCCCTGCCGGCCCAGCGACGCCAGCAGCGCCCGCGCTCCCGCCCGATCGCCGGAGTAGGCGCGCGCGAGCAAGGCCGCCTCCATCGCCAGCTCGGAACCGCCCGCCGCCAGCGCGGGTGCGACCACGTCGAGCGCCGCGGCGAAGCGTCCCGCGCTGACGTCGAGCCGCGCCAGCCGCGCGCGCAGCTCGCCCATCGCCGGGGTCGCGTCACCTGGATCCCGCGCCAGCGCCTCCGCCAGCGTCTCGCGCGCGGCGACCAGATCTCCGCGCCGCGCCAGCAGCCAGGCTCGTCGCTCGGCCAGGCGAACACGATCATCGGAGCTGCGGGCGCGCCCCGCCGCGCGTTCGAGCGCGTCCGCCGCCTCGTCGTATCGCCCCAGGATCGCGAGGCCGGTGGCCAGCGCCAGCGTCGCATCGCACGACAGCGCGTTCGGCGAAGCCGACTCGGCGCGCGCGAGCTGCTCGGCCGCGCGTCCGAGATCGCCGTCGCGCGTGGCCGACTCGGCGGCGCGCAGAAAGATCCCCGCCGCCTCGTCGCCGCGTTCGAGCGCGATCAGCGCCTCGGCGCGGCCGAGGTCGTCGCCGGACAGCTCGCGCACGGCACGCTCGGCGGCGAGGCGCAGGTCGGGCTCGCGCAGGCGGCCGAGAGCGATGCGCCGGTGCGTCTCGCTCGGGAGGCGCCAGTTGCGAGGGTCCTCGCTGGCGACGGCGCCGGAGAGCCAGCCGGCGCCGCGCGCCGCCCCCGCGCCCAGCGCTTGCCACGCCGGCTCGTCGCTGATCGGCGCGTCCGCGTCGGCCGCCGGCACGGGCGCGAGGCCCAGCGCAACCGCCGCGACCAGGTAGCGCGCATCCGCCGGCAGGGCGGCGAAGCTTCCCGCCAGCAACCCGGTAAGATCGGGCGCGCCGGCATCGATCCGAAATCGATCGGCGTCCCCGATGCGCACCGCCTCGACCAGACGCCGGGTCAGCAGCGCGGCGGTCCCCGCGTGGCCCGCGGCAACGCGTGCAATCGCCTCGACCGCCGCGGGCGGCGCCTCCGACCCGACCGCACGACGCACCAGCTCGGCGACCGCGTCCGGCGCGAGCGGCGCCAGCGCGATCGTCTCGGCGAACGGGCGCGCCAGCGAGGCGCGCGCCGGAACCAGGATCAGCAGCCGCCCCGACGGCTCGGCGCCGGCCACGAACGAGGCGAACGCCTCGGCGTCGGCGTCCTCGCGCAGCACCACGCAGACCGGGCCACGGCGCGCCAGGCCGTCGAGCCGGTCGGCGATCGCCGCGAAGCGCCGCTCGCGCCGACGAGCGGGATCGACCGCGGTCGCATCGCCCGCGCCGGCGGGCTCGGCGGCAGACCGCTCGGCCGCCTCGCCCTCGGGCGCGCGCACGTGGGCCGCCACCGCGCGCAGATCCCCTTCGATGACGTCGAACCCCGGCCGCATCCGCGCCGCCGCCTCGATGCGCGCGTCCCGCAGCGCGAGATCGATGAGAGCGCGCCGGCCCGCGCCCAGCGACCCCACGACCGCGATCACCGATCGCGCGACCGTCCCCTCCGCCAGCCGCTCGAGCGCCGTGTGCAGCGCCTCGCGCTCGATGCGCCGGCCCACGAAGATCCCGGCGAGCGGATCGCCCTCGGGATGCGGCGCGCGCAGATCGAGATCGACCGGTGCCGCCGCGCCGCCGTCCGCGCGCGCAATCTCGCGCAGCAGCTCCCGCGCGCTCGCGTGGCGATCCTCGGGGCGAGGCTCGAGCAGCCTGGCGAGGATCGCGTCCCACGCCGGCGGCAGACCGTCGCGCACCGCCCCGAGTTGCGGCGCGCGGCCGGAGAGCATGCGCTGAACCGCCTCGATCCCGACACCGAACGGTGGCGCACCCGTCCAGGCTTCGTAGAGCAGCGCGCCGAGCGAGAACAGATCGCCCGCGGGACCGCGCGCGCCGACCAGCGCCTCGGGGCTGGCGTATCCCAGCGTGCCGGTCGCGCCGCCGGACGTCTCCCCGGTCTGGCTGCCCGAGCCGGCGCCCGCGAGGTCGAAGTCGAAGAGCACGGGCCGCCCGTCGGCGTCGAGCCGCACGTTCGCCGGCGACAGATCACCGTGAACGACGCCTCGGCCATGCAGGTACGCGAGAGCATCGGCGAGATCGCGCGCGCAGCGCTGGAAGGCCGCGCGACGCTCGGCGGTCGAGACCACCTGGGCCAGGCTGGTGATCGGCGGGCCCTGCACTTCGTCGGTGACCAGATAGAGCCCGCCTTCGGCGCTGCGCGCGAGGTCCCAGACGCGGACGATGTTGCGGTGAGCGAGCTCGTGAAGTCGCCGAAACTCATCGCTCGCGCGCCGCCCCGCCAGCGAGCTCTCGGGACGGAACACTTTCAGCACGCGGCGCTGGCCGGTCACGCTGTCGGTCGCCGCGTACGCCGTGGCCGATCGCCCCGCGCCCAGCACCTGTTCGATGCGGTACCGGCCGCCGATCACGCTGCCGGAAGACAGACCTGCCGGTGGGCCCTCCGCGGCCGCAACACCATTGCCAACAAGATTGGCCACCGACACGAGTCGTAGATTACCGTCATTACTCCATATTATGCAAGTCCAATACGAAGTTGGCGGTCTGAGCGGGCCTCCGGGGCAGGGCCTCGGGCCTCAGACTTCGGACCTCGGACTTCGGACTCGGACTCGGACCCGGAAGGGCCGTGTCCGTCGTCCGAATTTCCGAAGCCCGAGGCCCGAGGCCCGAATTGCCGGGCCTTTCGACCGAACGGGGGCCTCAGCGCTTGTCGGCGGCGGCCTGCTGGCGGCGCTCGAGGCGCTGCTTGGCCGCGGTCGCGAGCGCGCGGATCTCTTCGTCGTCGTGCGTCGCCGCCACGAAGCTGAGGTAGTCGAGCGCCTCGTCTCCGCCGAGCGTCGCGATCGCCTCGATGATCTTGCGCATCTCGCGGCGATCGCGCAGCGAGCGGCTCTTGGTGAGCGCGCTCACCGCGCGTCGATCGCCGATCTGGATGAGCGCGCCGAGCGCGGCGTCGCGCACCGCTTCGTTGGGGTTGTCGAGCAGCTCGAGCAACGCGGGCACCTCATCGCGCAGCTTGCGCTCGCCGGCGACCCGGATCGCCTGCTCCTGGAGCTCACCGCCGTCGGCGCGCAACGCCGCATGGATCGCCGCCGCCGGCGCGGTCGCCAGCTTCTCGCGAGCCGCGAAACCGTCGATGAGATCGCCGGCGACCCGGAGCGCGAGGTGCGCGAACAGCGCCCGCTTCTCGTCTGCCCCCGGCTCCCCCGACGGCGGCACGCCGCCGGCCGCTGGATGCGCCTTCGTGCGGCGCGCCTTCGCGCTGGGCGCCTGCGCCGGGACCGATGCAGCGTGAATCGGATAAACCTGCTCGCCCTCGCCGGCGAGATCATCTTCGATCGCGCCCGGCGCTTCCGATGGACGGGTATCGAACCGCAGCCGGACCGCGGCACGCGCGACGCCCTTGTCCTCGACCTCGGCACCGTCGAAGGCCACGTCGGCGCGCACGCGCACGACCGCGCCCGGCGCACCCGCATCCGATGACGCGAAGAGGCCGCTGGCTCCGAGCCGCGCGTGCAGCTCGTCCTGCAGGCGATCGAAATCGATCGACGCCGGCGCCGTCGCGCCTGGCGGCGTCGTATCGCGCACGGTCACCTCGCCGAGCACGGGCCGGGGCGGCGCTGACACGGTGGACGGCGGAGCGGCCGCGTCCTTGCGGTGGCACGCGACCAGCATGAGCCCCGCCACGAATACCGGAGGGGACGGGAACCCTCTGAGGGTTCCCATCACAGTCACAGCCCGCGACTCAACCCGAGCGCGCACGGGTGCGGGCGCCGCGCTCGACCGATCCGCCGGCCGCGATGGCCCGTCCCGGCCGATGCCCCCGCCGCGCGGTGCGCGATCGGGCACCGAGAGGGATGGTGTCGGCGTTCGGCTTGCGCGCGAGCGCGAGCTCCACGATCCGCAGGATGACCTCCTCGTAGCTGAGCCCCGCCGCCTTGGCCGCCTTGGAGAAGCCGCCCGCGACGTCCGACAGATCGCAGTTGGGGTTCACGTCGATGACGTAGGGGATGCCGTCGGCGGCGAGTCGGATGTCGACGCGCGCGTAGTCGCGCAGCTCCAGCGCCTCGAACGCGGTCAGCGCGGTCGTCGCGATCCGCTCCGATAGCTCGGGCGACAGACCGGCGCAGCGCACCGGCTTCGTGCCCCGGTATTCATCCGAGTCCTCGACCCACTTCCCCTCGAACGACACGATCCGCGGACGATCGGCCGGCATCTCGGAGAAATCGATCTCGTAGAACGGAAAGACCTGGGGACGGCCCTCGCTGCGGCCGAGCATCGACACGTAGATTTCGCGCCCGTCGATGTAGCGCTCGACCAGCACCGGCTGGCGGTAGTGCGACAGGACGTGAGCAACGCGCTGCTCGAGCGTCTCGCGGGTCCACACCACCGAATCGCGCGTGATACCGACCGACGCATCCTCGCGCGACGGCTTGACGATCAGCGGAAAGGGCATGGCGACGGACGAGACATCGGGCGTGGTCAGGAAGACCGCCTCGGGAGACGGCACGCCCCGCGCGCGCAGGATCTCCTTGGCCTTGTGCTTGTGCAGCGCGAGCGCGAGCGACAGCGAGTTCGACCCGGTGTACGCCAGCCCCTCGCGATCCATGAGCAGCGGCAGCAACGGTTCGAAGCGATTGTCGCCGCCGATCGACTCGCAGAGGTTGAACACGACATCGGGACGGAGCTCGCGCAGCTCCGACACCGCGGCGACGACATCGTCGGTGATCCCGAGCCCGACCGCGGTGCACGCTCGACTTTCGAGCAGCGAGATGACGTGCTCGGCGATGCCTTTGATGTCCTCGCGAGCCTTGTTCTCGGGATCCGCTTCTGCGCCCTCGAAGTCCCGGTTGTAGATGACGACCACGCGAGGCTTGGTGTCGAACATCACTTGCAATTCATTCTAATGGTCCCACCCAACAATGCAATCGGATCGAAACGATCGAAAGTTAAATTCGATCGCCGAGCGTCTCTGCGATCACCTCTGCGGAGCTGGCGCGCACCTCTGCGGAGCTGGCGCGCACCTCCGCGGAGCTGGCGCGCACCTCCGCGGAGCTGGCGCGCACCTCTGCGGAGCTGCGCGCACCTCCGCGGAGCTCGCGCGCTCGAACACCCGACCGAACGAGCGACAGAATGCCGACGCGACATCGCTGGCCAGCGCTTCGACAGTGGGAACGGCGGCTCCGGATCGATCGAGGATGCGCTGGATGGAAGTCATCTGCACACCATCGAGCCCACACGGAACGATGAGGCGGAACGCGTCGAGGTCCACGGCGACGTTGAGCGCGAATCCATGAATGGCCACCCGCCGGTGAACGTTCACGCCGAACGAGCAGATCTTGGAAACCACCTCGACGCCGCCGTCCTCACCTTTTATCCACAGGCCGGGCGCCTCGCGCCGCCAGAAAGCCGTGATCCCGAGCGCGCCCAGCACGTCGATGAGACCGTCGGCCATCGCGCGCAGATGGCCGACCACCCCGCGGTCGAGGCGGACCACCGGATATCCGACCAGCTGGCCCGGACCGTGGAACGTGACGTCGCCGCCGCGGGAGGCGCGGTGTAGCTCGACGCCGCGGCGCTCGAGCTCGCTGGCGGCGACCAGCACGTGCTGATCCGCCGCGCCCCGCCCGAGGGTGATCACCGGATGATGCTCGAGAAGCAACAGTGTCTCGGGGCCCGCTTCGGCCAGCACCCGCTGTCGCAGCTGTTCCTGCAGCGCTGTGGTGGGCGCGAACGGCACGCGCCCGAGCCAGGCCCACCGCGCCGGCGCGCCGGTCGCGCCCGTCGTTGTCTCTGTCGCCGTTCGGGGCCCGGCAGGCGCGGCAACCAGCGCCGGCAGGGCTATCCCTCGGCGAGCTCGGCGAAGAAGTCGGCGTCGACGAAATCGACGCTGACCATCGTGTTGATGACGCCTACGCCGTGGCGGATGCAGGTCTCGGCCATCGCCTGGCCGTCCGCGATCTCGACCGGAGGACCGGCCTGCTTCCACTCGGCGATCGCATCCTCGGCCAGGCGGCCCGCCAGCAACAGCACACCCTCGTCCTGATTGCGGGCGCGGATTCCCGCGCGCAGCTCGCCAATCGCGCGCCGGCCCGCCGACGTGCCAGCCGGACGCAGCCCGACCAGCGAACGCGACGGCCGGGAGCCACGGCCGCGCAGCGCCTCGACGTAGATCGTCCCCTCGACCCGCTTCACGAACGTCGCGGGGCCGAACCCCTCGCGCTGCAGCAGCACGCGCGCCAGCGCTTCGAATGCAGGCCCTGGTAGCTCGGCGATGCGCCGCTCCAGCGCGGCCACCGTTCGCTCGCGCAGCGCGCGCCGCGCCTCGCCGAACACCTGCTCGGCGCGTTCGAGCTCGCCGTCGGGCGGACGTCGCGCCAGTGCGAAGAGCCCGCTGCCCGCCGCGCGCACGCGCGGGCGTTGTCCGGCGCGCAACCGCTCACGCGGCTCGGCCGCCAGCGCGGTGCGCATGACCCGCCAGGCTTCGTTGGGCTCACCGTGGACCAAGCGCCTGCGCGCGGCCGCGTCGGCAATCTGACGGACGTGGACGCCGCGGCCCGGCGCCTGCCCGCGCAGGATCTCGATGGCGGCGTCCACTGGCGTCATGATGCGGCGGCTTCCCTGCCCTGCGTCCGGCGACTCCGCACCGGCCTCGCCCGCTGGGCGCTCCCGCCCCTCTTCACCGCCCGGCGCGCCCGCGGCGCGTCCCTCGCCCGTCACGTCGCCGCGCGAACCTTCGTCTGAGTCGCCGAGAGCGGCGCCGGCGGCGGTTCCTTCTCCAGCGGAGCTCTCGAGACTACCACCCGTGCTCGCTGCACCCGACGGTGCGGCGCCGGGCGTGCCACCCTCTTCACCATAGCGCCGGCGGCGGCGACGGCGGCGGCGGCGTCCACCGCGCGCCTCCTCGCCAGCCTCACCACCTTCGCCTGGACGTCCGGCCGGCGCGCCGCCTGCTTCGGCCTCGAGCCCGCCCGCCTCGTCGTCGTCGTCGTCCTCATCATCACCGGCGTCGGCGGCCTCGCCACCCGCGGCTTCGGCGCTGGCGCCGGCCGCCGGCTCGTCGAGCTCGCCGGCATCGTCGTCGCCCTCGCCCTCGCCGCCCTCGTCGTCGTCGTCGCCCTCGAGCACGCCGGTCTCCGCGAGCGCGGCCGCGCGCGCCTCGGCCGAGAGCTTGCTGGCGTGAGGCTCGTGCTCATCGGAGCCGTCACTCTCGTGGTCCCCACCCTCGTGGTCGGCGGCCCCGCGGCCCGCGCGCGCCCTCTCCCTACCCTCACTGTCGGCGGCGTCGCTGTCGGCGCCCGCGGCCTCGACCGCGTCATCGTCGGCGTCGTCAACTTTGTGACTCCCGTTGGGAGCGAACGCCGCAGCGCCCTCGCCGCGCGTCCGCCCGCGACCGCCACGCCGCCGGCGGCGTCGCGAACGGTCGCCCGCCTCGCCGTCGACCGCCGCCGCCTTGTCGGCGCCCGCCTTGTCGACGCCCACCTTGTCGGCGCCCGCCTTGTCGGCGCCCGCGCGCGCTTTCGGCGCGGCCTCGACCTCGGGCGGCATCTCGGGATAGCGCAGCAGACCGAACACGCCGGGTTTCACCCGCACGAACGGGCTGCCAGGCGCCTTCTTCACGGCCCCGGTGAGCTGCGTCTGCATGGTCACCTCGGGAGTGCGCCCGACGAAGGTGAGCAGCTTTTTCCCCATCGCACGCTCGGTGAGCTCCTTGTAGTGCAGGGGCTTTCCCTCGCGCTTAAGGACCTCGAGAGCGGCCTCAAGAAACGTCATGGCGCCCGTCTTTACCACAAAATCCAGATCGCGTGGGGGATCCGCCTCGGAACTCTCAAAGGGCTCCGAACGTCGAGCGACCTACACCTGCCGCGGCCCTGCCGCGACGAGCGCGCCGAGCGAGCTCACTTTTTTTGACGTGCCGTCGAGGCGAGGGTACCCGTGGAGGATGGTCGGTAATCGAAAGATCGGTGTGCTCTTCGGTGGCCTCTCCGGCGAGCGAGACGTCTCGGTGCGCACGGGCGAGGCAATCCTCGGCGCCCTGTGCAGCAGGGGCTACGACGCGAGCGGCATCTTCGTCGACCGCGACATCGATCTCGTGCTGCGCCAGACGCACATCGACGTCGCGTTTCTGGCGCTGCACGGCCGCTACGGCGAGGACGGCTGTGTGCAGGGGCTGCTGGAGGTCCTGGGCATTCCCTATACCGGGTCGAACGTGCTCGCGTCGGCGCTGGCGATGAACAAGGCCAAGGCGAAGGAGATCTTCCGCCTGCACAACCTGCCGACGGCGCCGAGCTACCTCTCAGAAGCCGACTCGGGCGAGGACATCATCGACAACCACGGGTCGTTCGGCTTCCCGGTCGTGGTCAAGCCGGTCGGCGAAGGGTCGTCGCTGGGCGTGCGCGTCGCGCGCGATGAGCTGGAGCTGGAGGCGGCGATCGAGGAAGCGCTGCGATTCGACGACGACGTCATCGTCGAGCGCTTCATCGAAGGTAAGGAGATATCGGTCGCGGTGCTGGATGGTAAACCGCTGGGCGCGATCGAGATCGTCCCGCGCAAGGGCTTCTACGACTTCCACAACAAGTACGCGTCGGGTCGGTCCGACTACCACTTCCCCGCCCGCCTGTCGCCGGAGCGCTATCGGTCGGTGCTGCGGCTGGCCTCGCTGGCGCACGGCGCGCTGGGGTGCGACGGCGCCACGCGCGTCGATCTGATCGCCAGCGAGCGCGGCAACGAGGTGTTGCTCGAGGTCAACACGCTGCCGGGCCTGACGCCGACCAGCTTGTGGCCCAAGATCGCGCACGGTGCGGGGATATCGTTCGAGGACCTCGTGGAAGAAATTCTCAAGGGGGCACGCCTGCGTGCGCATGGTCACCGGCGCGACCGGCGCGCCGTACAGGTCGACTTCGGCGGACCGGAACGACGCGCGGGATTCGTGCCCGAAGCGCACTGATTCCGCTGCGCAATGCCCGGCTGCGTCCAGGGGGACTTCCTCGTATATAGTGGGGGCGAGGGGTCTCGCTCATGGGGAAAATGCGGTCGACTATCGTTCTGTTTGGTTTCGCCTTCGCCGCTCTGGTCGGGAGAACGAGCCAGGCGTCGCTGGTGCTGGCGCTCGACACCACCGAGCTGACGAAGCGCGCCGACCACATCGCGGTCGCCGACGTGGTCAGCGTGCAGTCGGCGTGGGACCAGTCGCACAAGAAGATCTTCACCACCATCGAGCTGTCGGTGGTCGAGAGCTGGAAGGGCGGCGCGCAGCCGGCGTCGCACATCACGGTCGTGCAGCCGGGCGGAACGGTCGGTGACATCGCGATGACGGTGTTCGGGATGTCGCAGTTCACGCCGGGCGAGCGCGCGCTGCTGTTCCTGCGCGGCAGCACGGGCGCGGCGGGCGTCGTCGGCATGGCGCAGGGCAAGCTGCCGATGACGCGCGACGCAGCCAGCGGGAAGTGGACCGTGGGCATCGCCAGCCGCGCCGGCCTCGAACGGGTTCCGCTCAAGGGCACGGCGCCGACGGGCGCCACGGTCGAAGGTCCGCGCTCGCTCGACGACATGCGCGGTCACGTGCAGCAGATCCTCAAGGCGCGGCCGTGATCCGCGCCGGAGTCGAAGGCACGACCGGTCGGACGACCGGTCGCGAGGGCCGAGATGTGGTTGGACGGAGACGGCTCGGGTTGCCGGCGCTGCTCGTCGCCATGCTGGCGAGCTCGATGATCGCGACGCCCGCGCATGCTTACGTCCGGTACGAGCTCTTGAAGGACGGCAAGCTCACCGGCGTCTTCGAGCAGTGGAAGCAGACCTGCATCCCGCTGGTCGTCTACCCGACCGATCTCGCTGACGAGATGACCATGGACGAAGTCGTCGGGGCTGCCGGCGCCGCCGCCGCGGCGTGGAGCAAGACCGACATCGCCGGGACGTTCCTCGACATCCAGCTCAGCACGTCACTGGACGTCACGCCGGCCACCGGCTCGGACGCCTTCCACGACATCGTCTTCAAGAACCCGTGGTGCGACCCGGGGGATACCACCTGTCAGCTCGAGGCGCTGGCGATCACCTCGGTCTGGGCCGGCCAGACCAGCGGCACGATCGTCGACGCCGACATCGAGGTCAACGCGCAGTACGACGTGTGGACCGACCTCGTGACCCATCCGGCGGACGGCAAGCAGGATCTCCAGAACGCGCTGACCCACGAGATGGGACACCTCATCGGTCTCGATCACAACTGCTACACGCAGGGGTCGGACCCGGTGCACATGGTCGACAACAACGGCGCGCTGGTCCCAAGCTGCCTCGGCGCGTCCGCCGAGATCCAGAACGACGTGATGTTCACCAAGGCCGACCCCGGCGACACGTCCAAGCGAACCCTCAAGCCCGACGACACCCAGGCGGTGCTCGACATTTACCCGCTCAACAAGGACCCGCACCTCTGCCCCGCCGTGGGTGAGGTGGTGAAGCTCGGCAGCTCGGGCGGCGGCTGTCACTGCGCGGTCGATTCATCGTCGGGCGCCGCGGGGGTGGCGCCGGTGCTGGCGTTGCTGGCGGGAGTGGCGATGCGGCGGCGGCGGCGGCGGAAGTAGAGCGGAGTGGCCCGGGATCGGAGGGCCCTCCGGCGTCAGTTTCGCGTCACGGGCGCGATCTCGACCCGCAGATCGCGCACGGATGTCTCGCCGAGGCCGCTCGCGCTCGGGACGTCGACCACGCGCTCCACGGCGTCGTAGCCGGGCGCGCGCACGTCCAGCGTCCAGCGCCCCGGTAGAAGCCGCGACAGCACGAAGCTGGAGCCGTTCTTTCGCGTCGCGCCGGTGACGCGGCCATCAGGCCCGCGCGCCTCGATGCGGTAGGTGGAGACGACCGCGCCGGTCACTGCCTCACGCACCTCGCCCTCGATCCGCCCCGGCATCGGCACCTTGATCGCGACCGGTGTGTGCGGCGGCGGCGTCGCCTCGGTGGTCTCGGTCGTGGGCGGATACTGCGGGTGCTTGACCTCGACGACGACCTGGCCGCGCGGGAGGCGCGCGAGCTGGAAGTGGCCGCCGGCGTCGGTCGTGGCGCTGGCCAGCGGTGTCACGCCGTCTCCGACTTCGGAGCCGGCCGGGAGGGCGCTGGCGGGCACCGGCCAGGCGACCACACGCGCGCGCGCCAGTGGGCGCCCGAGGTCGTCGCGCGCGCTTCCCTCGACCGCGGCGTCCGCGCGCCCGAGGCGGACGATCACGGGCGCGGGCGGCGCCGAGCCCGACACCGTCACTGTCAGCGTCTGGTCCTGCATCCCCGCCGCCGAGACGTGCAGCTGCCGCGTTCCCGGGACGACCGCCGCCGCGAACTGGCCCGCGCGATCGGTCACCGCGACGACCTCGGCCAGCGAGCCCTCCGCCGATGCGCCGGCCTTGCTGCCGCCGGGCGCAACGGTGATCAGCACGCGCGCGCCCTCGACCGGCGCGTCGCCGTCGTCGAGGACGCGGCCCGCGAGCGGCACGCCGCCGCGCAGGCTCACCGCCGGCAGCTCCAGGCGCTGCCCGGGCTGCAGCGCCTGCGCGCCCGAACGATAGGGGACGTTGCCGGCCCGGCTGATCTCGACGAAGACGCGACCGGGCAGCACGTCGTTCAGCTGGAACCGCCCGCTGGAATCGGTGCTGGTGGTACGCGTTCGCCCGAGCGCGTGCCCCGACCCCGAGGGCAGCCCCGCCGCCTCCGCCGCGAGCGGCAGCCGATCGGCGATCACGGCCAGGTCTTCGCGCCCCGGCACCAGACATCGCACGGTCGCGGCCGCGACCGCGCCCCCCTTGGCGTCGACGACGCGGCCGGCGATCCCGGCACCGCGCACCAGCTCGAGGATCTGCGGCCGCTCACCGCCGACACGGCTCGCACCCATCAGCAACTGCGCCGGGCGGCGCGCCACGAAGCCGGGCTGGCGCGGCGTCAGCCGATATTCGCCGGCCGCGAGAGGCCCGGCACGCCACTCTCCGCGGCCGTCGGTGTGCACGATCTCGGGCAGAGGGTCCTCGCCCGGCAGCGCATCGACGCGCACCTCGGCGTCGGCGAGCGCGTGGCCTGCGTCGTCGACCACGCGGCCGCCCACCATCCATCCCGGGCCGAGGTCGAGGCGGACCGCCGGCGGGCGATCCCCGGAGCGATCGAGCACGACCTCCGCGCTGAGCCGCGACACCTCGCCGCCGCGCGCGGCGCGCAGCACGTAGGCGCCTGCGCCGAGACCGCCGATCAGGAATGTGCCGTCGCCCTTGGCGGTGGTCTCGCGGCTGGGCGTCAGGTTCTCGCCGCCGATCACCACGCGCGCGCCGCCGGCGGAGCGGCCGCCTGCCATGACGACACCGGTGATGCTGTGACCGTCGGTCTCCATGCGCAGCACCGGCGCGGCCGCCGGGACCTCGACCGGCCCCTGCTCGATCGAGCCGAACCCGGGCGCCTCGGCGATCAGGCGGTGCAGCCCGCGCGTGAGCCCGCCCAGCACGAAGCGCCCAGCCTCGTCGCTCGCGGTCTCGCGCGGTCGCTCGGCGGGATCGGCGAGCGACCAGACCAGCACGCGCGCGCCCGGGATCGGCTGGCCGCTGTGGTCGACCACCTGACCCTTGAGGGTCTCGGCCTGCGCCAGGCGGACCGACGTCGTCAGGCTCTCGCCCGCATGCACGTCGATGCGCACGCGCCCGTCGGCGTGCTCGGAGGCGTGGGCGCGCAGGCGGTAGCGTCCGGGCGGCACATTGGCGATGTGGAACTTGCCGTCGGCCGACGCGCGCACCGTCGCGAGCGGAACCCGTTCCGCGCTGCGATCGCCGACCGGATCGTCCCAGTCGAGCCGCACCGTCGCCTCGCCCAGCGGGTCGCCGGTCGAGGTCAAAACCCGCCCGTCGACGACCGCCAGCGTGCCGGCCGCGGGGGCGGGCTCGGCCGGCGCGGGGCGGCGTTTCGTGCACCCGTCCGCGCCCACCGCGGCAGCCAGCAGAACGGCCGTCAGGACGATTGGGTTCCGACGGCTTGCGAAAACCATCACTGGATGCTAAAGGTACCCGCCTTTCGGAGGAAATTTATGCCAGCCCAGTGTGCCATTTGCGGCAAGCAGCGCCGGGTCGCGAACAACGTCAGCCACTCGAACATCAAGACCAAGAGCATTCAGCGCCCGAACCTGCGCCGCGTTCACGCCAAGGTTGGCGGAACGAACACGCACATCCGGGTTTGCACGCGCTGCCTGCGCTCGGGCGCGGTCAGTAAAGCCGGCTGAGCTAGGTCTAGCTCGGGTTCCGAACCTCCCCGCGGTTTAGCCGTCGGAGACGGCGATCGCGTCGATCTCGACCATGGCTCCGCGGGGAAGTCCGGCGGCCTGGATCGTCACGCGCGCCGGCGGGCGATCGGGAAAGTAGCGCCCGTAGACTTCGTTGACCGCGCCGAAGTCCTGCAGATCGGCGAGGTAGATCGTGGTCTTGACGACCATCGCCAGCGATGCGCCGCCCGCGCGCAGGACGCCGTCCAGGTTCTGCAGAACGCGCTCGGTCTGCGCCCGCACGTCGCCCGTGCCCACCATCTCGCCCGAGATGGGATCGAGCGGGATCTGCCCGGAGCAGAAGATCAGGCGTCCGCCCGCCGCCGGTACCAGATCGACGGCGACCGCCTGGGAATAGGGGCCGATCGCACTGGGGGCTTGGTTCGAGGAGACTATCTCTCGCGGCATGGCGTGAAGAATAGTACTCCATGCCGCGAGAGGTCTTCCGGAACGGCGGGACTGATTCCGGCCTCGGGGTCACCCGCCGCGGGAGGGCCAGGCCCGCCCGCACGCCTCCTGGCGAAAAAAGACAAGCGCTGAAACTGGCTAAGTTCGTAAAAGATTCGAGTGCTATGCGATCGGCTAGACGACTAGAGTCGAGCTCGTGAGCAAGGCTGCGCGGCCCCCGAAGCGCCCCTCCCCGACCTCCCCGCCTGCAGCTTCTTCGGCACGCAGCGGCGACTGGTTAAGCTCGCGCATCCGCCGCAAGCGGCGGGCGATGGAGACGCCCGAAACCAGCGCCGATCTCATGGGCCAAGTACTGGCCCGCATCGGGGGCAGCGGGCGCGCGCTGGAGTTCCGGGTCTTCGAGGCCTACAACGGCGCCGTCGGCGAGATGCTGCGCCTGCGCACCGAGCCCGAACGGCTGAACGGTACGACCTTGCAGGTGCGAGTGGCCAGCTCGGCGCTGGCGCACGAGCTGACCATGCTCAAGCGCGACATTCTCGATCGCATGGCGATCGCGATCGGCCGCGACGTTGTGACCGACCTGCGCACGCGCGTCAGCGGCTGAAATCGTCCTCGGAACCCTCGAAGGGTTCCGAACCTCGCCGCTGCTAGCGCTTGCAGCTATCGTCGCCGACGACGACCCAGTCCTTGCCGACGCGCACCTCGCCGTGCCAGGCGAGCGCGCGCTCACCGGACTTGGTGAACGACTCCCGAAAGCCGATCTTCTGCCCGCCCATGCTCCCCTCACCTTCGGACGCGATCTTGTCGCCCTCGATCGCGCCCGTGAGCTGAAGCGCCCCGCCGACGTTGTCGACGCCGAACGTGATCACCTTCCTGGCGACGGCGTCGAACCCGAGGAAGCTGCGCGCCTTGATCGCCATCGGGTTGTCCTTCGACTTCTTCTGCTCGTACTCCCCGACGTACCAGAAGCCGTCCAGGTCGCGCTTGATCTTCATCGCCGACTTGTAGGTGTGCTCGGGGCCCATCGGTCCCGCGGGCGCCTTGCCGTCGCAGTGCCAGTTCCCCTCGAGCCATTTGATCCCGTCGAGCTCCGACGGGGGCTTGGGTGGACCCGGCGGCGGCGCGCCGGCCGGGGGCGCAGCGGGCTTCGGCGCTTCCGCGCGCGACACGCCTGCCGCACACACGGCCACGAGAACGAGAGCCGTCGCGGCCCCAACCATGGTCAATGGAATGGTCCTCATCGCATTCTCCTTGTCAGGCCATCGCGTCGCGCAGCGAACGGACATAGGCGCCGAGCTCGGGGCCGGGTTCCTTGCCGGCGGCGGCGGCGCGCTCGACGATGCCGACCGCGGCGCTGCCGACCGCCACGCCGTCGGCGAACGCGGCGACGGCACGTGCGTCGGCCGGCGTCTTGATGCCGAAGCCGACCACCACCGGGATCTTGCCGCCGGTCGCGGCGCGGATCTCCTCGACGCGCCGCTGGGGATCGGAGACGTCAGCCAGCTTCACGCCGGTGATGCCGGTCAGCGAGACGTAGTAGATGAACCCGCTCGCGACCGCGGCGGCGGCGCGGATGCGCGCGGGCGTCGACGTTGGCGCCAGCAGCGGGATGAAGTCGAGCCGCTGCCGCGCGAGCGCCGTGGTCAACTCCGCGTCCTCGTCGGGCGGATAGTCGACGCAGAGCACGCCGTCGGCGCCGGCGTCACGCGCCTGGCGCGCGAACGGCTCTGCGCCGAGCACGACGATCGGATTTGCATAGCCGAAGAGGATGAGCGGCGTCTGCGCGTTCGCCGCACGCAGCGACCGGCAGACCTCGAGCGCGCTGCGCATTCCGCCGCCGGCCTTGAGCGCGCGCAGCATCGCCGCCTGGATCACCGGCCCGTCGGCCGACGGGTCGCTCCAGGGCACGCCGAGCTCGATGATGTCGGCGCCGGCGTCGATCGCGGCCTGGATCGCGCGCCGGCTGGTCTCGAGGTCGGGGTCCGACGCGGTCAGGTAGACCACCAGCACCTTGCGCCGCTCGGCGCGCGCGCGCGCGAAGCAATCGGCGATGCGGGTCACAGCGACACGCCCAGCCGCTTGGCGATCGTCCCCATGTCCTTGTCGCCGCGCCCCGACAGGTTGAGCACGACCACCGCGCCCTCGGGCAGGCGCGGCGCGAGCTTCGACAGCGCGGCGATCGCGTGCGAGCTCTCGAGCGCCGCCAGGATGCCCTCGGTGCGCGCCAGCTGCTTGAAGCCGTCGAGCGCTTCCTCGTCGGTGACCGAGAGGTAGCGCGCGCGGCCGGTGTCCTTGAGAAACGAATGCTCGGGTCCCACGCCGGGGTAGTCGAGGCCGGCCGAGATCGAGTGCGCCTCCGCGATCTGCCCTTGATCGTCGCACAGCACGTACGAGCGTGCGCCGTGCAGCACGCCGACGCGGCCGAGCGTCAGCGTCGCGGCGTGGCGGGCGGTGTCGAGCCCGTCGCCCGCCGCCTCGACGCCGTAAAGCTCGACGCCGCGATCGGGAATGAACGCGTGAAAGAGGCCCATGGAGTTCGAGCCGCCGCCGACACAGGCGACGCAGGCGTCGGGGAGCCGTCCCTCGATCTCCTGGATCTGATCGCGCGCCTCGCGGCCGATCACCGCTTGCAGGTCACGCACCAGCGTCGGATAGGGATGCGGGCCGGCGACGGAGCCGATCACGTAGTGCGTGGTGCGCACGTTGGTGACCCAGTCGCGCAGCGCTTCGTTCATCGCGTCCTTGAGCGTCGCCGTCCCCGTGGTCACCGGGTGAACCGTCGCGCCGAGGAGGCGCATGCGAAACACGTTCAGGGACTGGCGCTCGACGTCGACCGCGCCCATGTAGATCTCGCACGGCAGGCCGAAGAGCGCGCACACGGTGGCGGTGGCGACGCCGTGCTGGCCGGCGCCGGTCTCGGCGATGATGCGGGTCTTGCCCATGCGCCTGGCCAGCAGGAGCTGCCCGACGCAGTTGTTGATCTTGTGGGCGCCGGTGTGGCACAGGTCCTCGCGCTTGAGATAGACGCGGATCTTGCGGCCGACCTCCGCCGACAGCCGCGCCGCGAAGCCGAGCGGCGTCGGCCGGCCGACGTACTCGCGCAGCAGGCGATCGAGCTCCTCGCCGAAGACCGGATCGGCCTGCGCCGCGGCCCACGCCTCGGTGAGCTCGTCGAGCGACGGCAGCAGGGTCTCCGAGACGTAACGGCCGCCGAAGATGCCGAAGCGTCCCGGGCGTGATTCCGAGGGGAGCGGCGACGAGGACATGGCGGCGGAACTATATCCGAGCGGCCCCGGCGCGCCCGGACTTTTAGGAAGGGCCTCGGACCTCGGGCTTCGGGCTTCGGGCTTCGGGCTTCTCCTAGAGCCGTGCCGCCGCGGCGCGTGCCGCCTCGATGAAGGCGGCGACGCGGGCCGGATCCTTCACGCCGGGCGCGCGCTCGACGCCGCTGGCGACGTCGACGCCGTCGGGGCGCGCGTGAGCGATCGCCGCGGCGACGTTGTCGGGGGTCAGGCCGCCCGCGAGCAGGAACGGCCGCGACGCGCGGCGCGCGATGAGGGGCCAGGGTGCGGCGATGCCGCCGCCGCCGAAGCCCTCGACGAAGGCGTCGTAGAGAAAGAGGCCGGCGCGCCAGGCCGCATCGTCGGCGAACGACGCTTCGTCGCGCACGCGCACCGCGCGGATCAGCGCCTCGCGCGGGAGCGCGGCAAAAGCCGCCGGCGTCTCGTCGCCGTGCAACTGCACGCGATCCAGGCCCAGCGCCGCGCGCGTTCGCTCCACCTCGGCCGCCGAAGCGTTGACGAACACGCCGACGCGCAGCACGCCGGGCGGAATCGCGCCGAGCACGCGCTCGGCTGCCGCTTCGCCGCCGACGAACCGCTTCGAGCCGGCCCAGAGGTTGACGCCGATCGCGCCCGCGCCGGCAGCGGCGGCCATGGCGGCGTCCTCGGACGTGGTCACGCCGCAGATCTTGATCAGGAACGGCCGCGCGCTAGCCAAGACTAACCACGGGCGCCCAGCAACGCGGCGAGCGCCCCGCCCGGATCGGGCGCGCGCATCAATGCCTCGCCGACGAGCATGGCGTCGACGCCCGCGGCGCGCAGCCGTTCGACGTCGGCTGAGTCACGAATGCCCGACTCGGCGACCACCACGCGATCCCGCGGCACCAGCGCGCGCAGGCGGATCGCCAGCTCCCTGTCGATGGTGAACGTGCGCAGGTCGCGGTTGTTGACGCCGACGATCGCGGCGCCCAGCGCGAGCGCGCGGTCGAGCTCGGCGCGATCGTGCACCTCGACAAGCGCCTCGACGCCGGCCTCGCGAGCGGCGGCGAGCAAGGCGGTGATCTCCGCGTCGGCGAGCGCGCTCACGATGATCAGGATCGCGTCGGCGCCCGCGGCGCGCGCCTCCAGCACCTGATACCGGTCGACCATGAAGTCCTTGCGCAAGATCGGGACCGGCACGGCGGCGCGTGCGCCGCGCAGGTCGTCGAGGCTGCCGCCGAAGAACGGCTCGTCGGTCAGCACCGAGAGCGCCGCGGCCCCGGCGCCGGCGTAGGCGCGCGCGATCGCCGCCGCGTCGCTGCCCTCGCGGATCCATCCCGCCGACGGCGAGCGGCGCTTGTGCTCGGCGATGCAGGTCACGGTGCCGGGCCGCCGCAGCGCCGCCGCCAGGCTGCGCGCGGCTGGCAGCCCCGCGCATGCGGCTTCGAGCGTCGCGAGCGGCACGCGCTCGCGCCGAACGGCCAGGTCGGCCCGCGTGCGCGCCAGGATGTCGTCGAGAATCACGATGTCTGGGAAGAATATCAGACGCGCGAGAGGAAAACTTCCGGTCCCCTCGCCCCGTCTACGGGGTTAGGGAGAGGGCGCGGGCGTAGCGGCTCGCAAGGATTGCCTCTCCCCGCTGCTCTCCCGCGGACGGGAGAGGGAGATGGGAGGAAACGTAGCTCAGCACTAACTTTTCTTCGGCGGCAACGGCGCGATCGCGCGCAGGCGCTCCAGCACGTCGCGCGCCGCGCCGCTGTCGAGCGACGCCGCCGCTCGCTCCGTGCCGGCGCGCAGATCCGGCGCGTTGCCCGAGACGTAGAGCGCCGCGCCCGCCGCCATGAGCGAGGCGTTGCGGACCGCCTTGTGAGGGCCGCCGCCCAGCGTGTCGACCACGATCTTGGCGTTGAAGTCGGGCTCGCCGCCCAGCAAGCCGGCGGGGTCGGTCTCGCCGAGCCCGAAGTCGCCCGGCGCGACCTCGTAGGTCCGCACCGCGCCGTCGCGCAGCTCGGCGACGTGGGTCTTGCCGGCCGGCGCGATCTCGTCGAGGTTGCCGGCGCCGTGCACGATGAACGCGCGCTCCGACCCGAGCATCGCGTGCGCGCGCGCCATCGGCTCGCAGCGCTGGAGGCTGAAGATGCCGTTCATGTGGAAGCGCGCGCCGCACGGATTGGTCAGCGGCCCGAGCATGTTGAACAGCGTGCGCAAACCGAGCTCGCGGCGCGGCCCGATCACGTGGCGTGTGGAGGCGTGGTGGGCGGGCGCGAAGAGAAAGGCCAGCTTGGCCTCGCGCAGGCAGCGCGCCGCCAGGTCGGGCGACGGCGCGGGGTTCAGGCCCAGCGACTCGAGGACGTCGTGCGAGCCCGAACGCGACGACATGCGCGCGGTTGCCGTGCTTGGCGACGACCACGCCGGCGCCCGCGACGATGAACGACGCCAGCGTCGAGATGTTGACCGACAGCGAGCCGTCGCCCCCGGTGCCGCAGGTGTCGAGCACGTCGCCCTCGAACGGCACGCGCACCATGCGCGTCCGCATGGCGCGCGCCGCGCCCACCATCTCGTCGACGGTCTCGCCCTTCATGCGCAGCGCCACCAAGAGGCCGCCCATCTGCGCCGGCGTGGCGACGCCGTCCATGATCAAGCCGACGACGTCGGTCATCTCGTCGGCGGTCAGGTGCTTGCCGTCGGACACCTTGGACAGCGCCTGCTTCATGTCGAATCCCGACGCGGGCGCAGGAGGCGCCACGGTCATGCTCGCCTCCTCGACGTGAGGAAGTTACGCAGCAGGTCCTTACCGACGGTGGTCAGGAAGGACTCCGGGTGGAACTGAACGCCCTCGACGGGCAGCGTCCGGTGGCGCAGCCCCATGATCTCGCCCTCGGCGGTGCGCGCCGTGACCTCGAGGCACTCGGGCAAGCTGGCGCGCTCGACCAGCAGCGAGTGGTAGCGTGTCGCCTCGAACGGGCTCGGAAGCCCCGCGAAGACCCCCTGCCCTTCGTGAAGGATCGGAGACGTCTTGCCGTGCATGACCCGGGCAGCGCGCACCACCTTGCCGCCGAACGCCTGCCCGATCGACTGGTGGCCGAGGCAGACGCCCAGGATCGGAATCTTGCTCGCGTACTGCCGGATGGTGTCCAGGCTGATGCCGGCCTCGTTGGGCGTGCACGGCCCGGGCGAGATCACGATGTGGCTGGGCGCGATGCCGGCGATGTCGGTGGCGGCGATCTCGTCGTTGCGCACGACGCGGATCTCCTGGCCCAGCTCGCCGAGATACTGAACCAGGTTGTAGGTGAACGAATCGTAGTTGTCGATGACCAGCAGCATGTCTAGCCCGCCGCCTCCGCTCTTCCTTTTCCCCGGCCTGCCATCTCGACCGCCGACAGCACCGCGCGCGCCTTGTTGACGCACTCCTGGTGCTCCGACTCGGGCCGGCTGTCAGCGACGATGCCCGCGCCAGCCTGCACGTGGATGATGTCGTCCTTGGTGACCAGCGTCCGGATCGCGATCGCGAGATCGACGTTGCCGGTGTACGAGATGTATCCGACCGCGCCGCCGTAGATTCCGCGGCGCGACGGCTCGAGCTCCTCGATGATCTCCATGGCGCGGATCTTGGGCGCGCCGCTCAACGTCCCCGCGGGGAACGCCGCGCGAATGACATCGTTGGCGCGAACGCCCGCGCGCAGCTTGCCGCGCACGTGCGAGCTGATGTGCATGACGTGCGAGTACCGCTCGATCTTCATGATCTCGTCGACGCGGACCGAGCCGGGCGCCGAGACGCGTCCGACGTCGTTGCGGCCGAGGTCGATGAGCATGACGTGCTCGGCGCGTTCCTTCGGGTCGGCCGAAAGCTCGTCCGCCAGGGCCAGGTCTTCTTCGGGCGTCGCGCCGCGCTTCCTCGTGCCGGCGAGCGGCCGCACCTCGACCTCCCCCGCCTCGGCACGCACCAGGCACTCCGGCGACGCGCCGGTCACCACCGCCTCGGGGAACTCGAGGTGGAACATGTACGGCGACGGGTTCGTGACGCGCAGCGCGCGGTAGACATCGAACGGATCGACCTCGCCGCGCGGGACCTCGAAGCGCTGCGAGTAGACGACCTGGAACGCGTCGCCGGCGCGGATGTACTCCTGGATGCGCGTGACGCCGTCCTGATAGCTCTCGCGCGTGGTCACCGCGCGCGGCGACGGCAGCGACACGGCTGGCGTCGGATCCAGCGGGCGCAGGGGCGGAGCCGGCCGTGCCAGCCGCTCGAGCACCGCGTCGATGCGCGCGCAGGCGTCGTCGTAGGCCGCACCCAGCACCTCGTCGGTCTTGGCCCCGGAGGTGGTCACGTCGACGGCCGCGACGACCTTGAGCGTGCCGCGCAGGTTATCGAAGATCACGACGGTGTCGGTGATCGCGAAGCAGATCTCGGGCAGGCCGAGATCGTCGGGACGCAGGTTGGGCAGCTTCTCGAAGCTGCGCACGACGTCGTACCCCAGCCATCCCACGGCGCCGCCGAAGAAGCGCGGCAGGCCTGGCGGGACCGCCGGCGCCAGCGCGGCCAGGAAATCGTCGACGTAGGCGAGTGGCGCCGTCGTGCGCACCTCCTCGGCGACGCGAAAGCCGGCGCCGTCGGGGCGCAGGACCTCGACCCGGTCGCCGCGCGCGCGAATCACCGCGCGCGGCTTCACGCCGACGAAGCTGTAGGCTGCCCACTTCTCGCCGCCAACCACGCTCTCGAGCAGGAACGAGTACGGCCCACGCCCCAGCTTCGCGTAGGCCGAGACCGGCGTGTCGGAGTCGGCGAGCACCTCGCGATAGACGAAACAGAGCCGCCCCCGGCGAGCGAGGTCGAAGAATCCAGGGCGATCGGGTACGAACCGCGGCATCGAGGCTCGCCAGCCTATCACGACATCCTCACGACATCCCGCACGTCCCAGCGACGGGCGCCGTTCCGCAGGCTATATTCATCGCCCCTCGTGCCGCACGAACAACCTCGTCCCGGTCCCGCCACTCGCCGTTTCGTCGCGTGGACCCTGCGCCACGGGAAGACCCTGTGGCTGATGGCGGTGCTGCTCGCGATCCCGGCGGCGTGGCGGACGGCGCAACTTTACGGGAACCTGCGCAGCGAGATCGAGGAGCTGCTGCCGCGCGACGCTCCCAGCGTCATCGCGATCGGCGAGCTGCGGCGGCGCATGGCGGGCCTGCAGTATCTGGGCGTGGTCATCGACACGGGCGGGCCTGGCCAGGCGGAGAAGCTGGCCGCCGCCGAGCGCCTGGTCGACGATCTCGCCGCGCGCATCCGACTCTATCCGCGCGATCTGGTCAGCGGGGTGCGCACCGGCTGGCAGGCAGAGCGCACGTTCGTCGAGAATCACGCGGCGGCGCTGCTGGCGCTGCCGGATCTGCAGCTGATTCGCGAGCGCATCGAGGACCGGGTCCACTGGGAGTACGCGACCGCCACCGGCACGTTGCTCGACGAGACCGAGCAGGCGCCGCCGCTCGACTTCGCCGACATCCAGAAGAGGTACGAACGCCAGGTCGCCGGCCCCGACCTCGGCGGCAGCCGGTTCTCGAGCCTCAAGCAGGGTGTGACGCTGCTGCTGGTCGAGGTGGGCGGCTTCTCGACGAGCGCGCACAAGGCGAACGAGCTCATCGGCCGTGTGCGCGCCGATCTCCGGGCGCTGGGCGGGCTCGATCACTATGCGCCCGGGCTGCGCCTGGGGTTCACGGGCGACGTCGCGATCTCGTCGGAGGAGATGGCGGCGCTGGTCCAGGACCTGACGGTCTCGTCGCTGCTGGTCGTCGTCGTCGTGGTGATCGCGCTCATCATCTTCTACCGCTGGCGGCGCAGCGTCGCGGTGCTGTTCCTGCCGCTGTCGGTCGCGACGGTGCTCGCCTTCGCCCTCGCGAGCCTGCCTCCGTTCGACATCACGGAGCTCAACTCGAACACCGCCTTCCTGGGATCGATCATCATAGGCAACGGCATCAACTTCGGAATCGTCCAGCTCGCGCGCTACGTCGAGGCGCGGCGCGCCGGACACGCCATCGAGGACTCGCTGGCGATCACGCTGTGGGGAACGCGCAAGGGGACGCTGTCGGCGGCGGTCGCGGCCGGGGCCGCCTATGCGTCGCTGGTCGCGATGCAGTTCCGCGGCTTTCGCCAGTTCGGCGTGATCGGCGGCCTGGGAATGCTGCTGTGCTGGGGAGCGACGTTCCTGCTCGCGCCGTCGCTGATCGCGTGGCTCGACCACGGCACGCTGAGCGCCGAGCCGAACGAGCGGCCGCGGCGGCCGATGGTCGTGCTCGCGCGGCTCGTGACCGGCTACCCGCGCTCCTTTGCGGCGGCGGCGGCGCTGCTGACAGTGCTCGCGGGGCTGAAGATCCGTCATTTCGGGCACGACCAGCTCGAGTACGACTTCTCACGCCTGCGCCGGCGCGACACCTGGAGCGTGGGCGAAGGGTACTGGGGCGCGAAGATGGACACGCTGCTCGGCCGCTACCTCAGCCCCACGGTGCTGCTGGCCGACAGCGCCGGCGAGGCGCGCGCCATCGCCGACAAGCTGCGCGAGGCGGTGAAGCGCCCGCCGCTCGACGCGATGGTCGCGTCGGTGCGGACGATCGACGACGTGCTGCCGCCCGATCTCGACGCGAAGCGCACGGAGGTCGAGGCGATCCGGCACAAGATGACGCCCAAGCTGCGCGCGAAGCTCAGCTCCGACGACAACAAGCGCCTCGACGATCTGATCGGCAAGGGGCCGCTCGAGCCGATTCGCGTGGCAGATGTCCCCGACGTGCTCACGACCGGGCTGCGTGAGCGCGACGGCTCGCTCGGGCGCGCGGTGCTGGTCTACCCGAACCCCACCAATGCCCTGTGGCGCGGCAAGAACATCTCCGCCTTCGTGAACGCGCTGCGCGAGGTGGCGGAGGCGCCGGTGGTCACGGGAGGCCGCCCGGCGCGCGTCGCCGGCGGGCCGCCGCTGACCGCGGACATCATCGGGTCGATGCAGCGCGACGGGCCGCTGGCGTCGGGACTGGCGTTCGCCGGCGTCGTCGCCACGGTGATCGTGATCTTTCGCCGCGGCCTGGCCACGCCGTTCGTGGTGGGCTCGCTGGTGGTCGGCGTCGTCTGGCTGCTGGGCGCGGCGATGGCGATGGGGATCAAGATCAACTTCGTCAACTTCATCGCCTTTCCGATCACCTTCGGCATCGGCGTCGACTACTCGGTCAACGTGATGGCGCGCTACCTGCGCGACGGCGAGCGTGACATCGCAGGCGCGATTCGCGGAACGGGCGGCGCGGTCGGCCTCTGCTCGCTGACGACGATCGTCGGCTACTCGTCGCTGCTGGTCGCGCAGAACGTCGGCCTCTTTCTCTTCGGGCTGCTCGCCGTGCTGGGCGAGCTCACGTGCCTGACGACGGCGGTCATCGTCATGCCGGCGGTGCTGCAGCTCGCGCGAAAGTCGCCCGACCTGAACCTGCCGGGCTTCGAATGGGACCGCGGGACCGACGCGGCGGCGCAGGCGCCGCACGATAGCGACGAGCGCGATCCAGCATCGCCATCGACGTCGACGCCCAGCTCGCGCGCTCAGCCCTGAACCGCGTCGCGCCCTCGCCCGTCCGACGCCGGCGCCGGCCCGCGCCGGTCGCCTCACAGTAACGCCGGGCAGACAACATGTTGCGCGGGGCGCAACGGATTCGGGGGCCTGGTGTGGATGTAGGTCTGCGCCAGGTGACGATTTTACTTACGTTTAGATAGAAATCGTTTCCTAGCATACAAACTGCAGAGGGAGAGACGCAGGAAAGGACATTCCATGCGATTGATTGCCTCCCTTTCGTCCCGCCGCTTCCCGATCCTGTCGGTCGGTCTGGCCGTGGTCCTGTCTGCGCTGGCCGGCTGCGCCGAGCAACCTTCGGACCTGGTCTCCGACTCCGAAGACCTGCAGAGTGACAACGGGCTCAAGACCATCAACGGGCTCAAGGTTCACAACGGGTTGGCGACCATCGAGAACGGGATCAGCGTGGGCGCCAGTCTCAAGAGCGTCGCGGGTTTGAGCTCGAGCTCGGGCCTCATGACGACGGCCGACGGCCGCACCACGGTCACCTATTTGGTGAAGTGCGCGCTGCCCGCGGGGCGGTCGATCACGAAGAACGATCAGAACGGCCGTCCGTACACCTTCGCTGGTGGCATCGGCGTCGCCCCCGAGTGGGAGACTGGCGCGATCAACGCCACCTCCGAGCGGTGGGTCAGCGCCTGCATGCTCGCGCTGGTCAACACCACCGGCGACCACTACCCGCTGTGGCTGGTCGCGCAGAACTCGGCGATCAGCTGGGGGCTCGACCCGGCCTATCCGTTCCAGGAGGGCGCGTTCTTCGGCGACATCTTCACGTCGCCTCCCTACGCCTACTACTGCGGCGGCAAGGACCTCGGCGTGAGCCCCGTCCCCGGCCGCATCGGCAGCGTGCAGGTCGCACCGCCCTACGTCGACGCGTACGGCACCAAGGGCAAGTGCCTGCCGACCTGCAGCGCCGCCGACTACCCCCACCAGGGCGAGGGCGTGAAGGCCTGCTCGGGCTGGAACGAAGTCATCAACGTCTGGCATCAGTAAGCAGCGAACAGTCCTTTCCCACCAAAGCGGCGGCTCCTCGGAGCCGCCGCTTTTTTTGGCCAACGCTGACCGCGGCCTCGGGCCTCGGGCCTCGGGCCTCCCTTCCGCGAGCGAGGGTCGGGGAGAGGGCAAGCCTTGGCGAGATGCGACGCTCCCTGTCACCGATGTCCTGTCCCCTCCCTGTCACCGATGTCCTGTACCAAACAGGCCCGAGGCCCTTCCCTTTCCTTCCCCTATCCCCGGTGGTTCGCCAGCCAGTCGCTCGCCTGCTGCCGAAGCGTCTCGTCAACCTCGTCGCCCTTGGTTCCGTGCACGGGCCGCGCCGCCACGCGCGCCGCCAGCGCGCGCGCGCCGCGCCGATCACGGCCGCTGTCCCACAGCGCGCGCGCGAGCGCGAACCGCAGGCGCGGGAGCTCGTCCTCCAGCGTCGCCTTGTCGGCCAGCTTGATGGCGCGATCGATCGTCTCGATGGCCGCGACCGGCTGGCCGAGGCCGAGCTGCGCCTCGCCGAGCAGACCCAGCGCGTAGATGCTCTCCGTGTGCGGCCCCGCCTCGACCTCCTGGATCGCGATGGCTCGCTCCGCGTCGCGCCGGCCCTCGCTGAAGCGACCGAGCTGGTTCAGGATCTCGGCGCGGTTCACCAGCTGCACCACCAGCTGCGGGTGGCTGGTACCCAGCGTCCGCCCGAGGATCTCGAGCCCGCGGTTGATGTCGTCGAGCGCTTCTCTGAGGCGGCCCAGCGCGCGCAGCGTATCGGCCAGGTTCGACAGCGTGTAGGCGACGTCGGGGTGGTCCTTCCCCAGCACGCGCTCCTTGATGCGCAGCGCCTGAAAGAACTGGGTCGCCGCGCCCTCGTGGTCCTCGTTGGCGTCGAGCACGACGCCGATGTTGTTCAAGACCCAGGCGCGCAGCAGATCGTGGCCACCGATGCGGTCCAGGAACACCTGCGCCTGGTTGATCCAGCGCCGCGCGCGCGTCATGTCGTGCTCGATGTAGCCGGCGACGTAGATCTCCACGGCGGCCAGCTCGACCACCAGCTCGTCGTGACGCGAGGCCTCGGCGATCCACAGGGCCTCCTCGGCGCTCTCGTCGGCGTCCTGCGGGTGGTGCATGTCGACCTGCAGCAGCACGAGGCGATTCAGAGCCTCGGCGATGAGCGGCCGGTATCCGATCTGGCGCGCCTCGGCGACCACCTGGCGCGCCGAATCCAGCGCCCGGGTGTAGCGCCCGGCGTCGTGGAGCGCCTTGATCGCGACCAGCCGGTCGCGCAGGGCGTCGACCTTCTCGCGCGTCGCCGTGTCGGCGGGCGGCGCGACGCTGGCGTTGGCCGAGGTCACATCGGCGCAGCGCTCGATCGGCGTCAGCGCCGTCGCCGCCGCGACCGCGTTGGTCACGACCACGGCGTGCCCCTCGACGAGAACGTCGGAGAGCGCGCGCAGCTCGTTCCAGCGGTCGCGCAGGCAGCTCATACGCAGGTCGAGGACCTCGTTCGACTGCTCGCCGCGCACGTTGGTCGCCTCGCACGCGTCGCGATACATGCCCGACCAGCGCGCCACGTAGCCATCGAGCAGGCGCGCCAGGCTATCGAAGGTCTCGCGCGCGCGCGGCTTGCCGCTGTCCTGAATCGACTGCGAGATCGCATCGCGCCGCACGCCGCGGGAGCCCGCCCGCTCCCACACGCCGGCGAAGCGATCGTCGGTGACCTGACACGTCGGCCGCGGGCGGGCGACCGGCGCCAGCGCCATGGTCGCCACCACCGACGACGCGACGGCCACGGTCGCGCCCACGTACCACCATCCACGCGCGCGCGGATGGCGCGCCAGCGTCGCCAGCAGCGCGTCCATCGACGACCAGCGCCCCTCCGGGTCATTGGCCAGCCCGCGCAGCAAGGCGCGCTTGAGCCAGCCGGGCACGCGCTTGGTGGCCGGCACGGGGCGAAGGCGCCCGCGCAGCACGTTGTCGGCCAGCTCGGCCAGCGTCTTGCCTCCGAACGGCCGCTCGCCATAGAGCGCCTCGTAGAGCGCGACACAGAAACTGAACTGATCGCTCCGCGCGTCGGCGAGCTGCCCGCGGAACTGCTCGGGCGCCATGTAGGCCGGCGTGCCCACCAGGAGCCCGGTCTGCGTGAGGTTGGCGTCGAGCGCCGCCGCGCGGATCTTGCTGTCGGTGGGGGCGTCGGGCGGCCGGCTCCCGACCAGCACCTGACCGACGGCGACCGCCTGATGCTTGGGCAACGCCACGGTCGTTCCGAGGTCGGTGATGGTCACCGGCGCCGAGATCAGGACCGGATCGACGGCCGTGGGATCAGCGGCGTGGCGCGCGAGCCCGAAGTCCATGACGCGCACCTGGCCCGAGCTGGTGATCATCACGTTCTCGCCCTTGAAATCGCGGTGAACCAGCTGAGCGGCATGGGCCGCCGACAGTCCGCGCCCGGCGGCGATGAAGACGTCGAGGATCTCGCGCCAGGAGCGCCGCGCGGCGTTCTGCCAGTAGGCCACGGTGTTCCCGTCGACGAACTCCATGGCGACGAAGACCTGCTCCTCGAAGCTGCCGACGTCGTGGACGACCACGACGTTGGGGTGCGACAGGCGCGCGATCGCCTGCGCCTCGCGCAGCAGGCGGGCCTTCTGCTCGACCAGCTCGGGGCCGACGCTGCCGGTGATGTGCAGCAGCTTGACCGCCACCTTCCGGTCGAGCTCGGGATCGTACGCAGCGTAAACGTCTCCCATCGCGCCTCGGCCGACCAGGCCGAGGACCAGATAGCGCCCGATGGGTGCGCCGCGCGCGAGCAGCGGTGCATCCGACCGGTCTCGTGACGCGAGACCCGAGGCCATGGTGCTCGTGCTCCCCACCATCGGCACCCACGCCGCGCATGTTGAGGTTCGAGGAAGCGCTAACGTACGGGGCAGCGGTGACCACCGCGGCTTACATGTGTCGCCGACGCGGTGCGATCTCGGCGGGGCTGGGAACCTTCGAGGGTTCCCAAGGTCAGAGCAGGCCGAGCCGGCGGCCGATCAAGATCACGACGCAGCCCCACAACCCGGCGACGACATCGTCGCCCATGATGCCGGGACCACCGCCGAGGCGGCGCTCGCAAAGCCGCGCGGGCCAGGGCTTGAACTGGTCGAAGATGCGAAACAGCGCGACGCCCACCAGCAGGCCAACCCAGGTGGGCGGAGCGGCCAGCCAGGTCACGAAGACACCGGCGACCTCGTCGATGCAGACGATCTGGGGATCCTTGCGCGCCAGCTTTTTCTCCACGACGCCCGACGCCCAGATGCCGACCAGCGTCACCAGCACCGCGGTCGCGGCGACGGCGCCGAGCCCGAACGGCCGCACCAGCAGATAGAGCGGGATCGCGCCCAGCGTGCCGGCGAGCCCGGGCGCGCGCGGCACGTGACCGCATCCGAACCAGACCGCCAGCACATGGGCGACACGCGCCCGGCTCACGCCCATGCCGCTACTCCCAGAGGCGCGCGCGGGTCACGTGGTCGAAGACCTCGCGCAGGATCTCGATGCCGTTGCGCGCGGTCGCCTCGTCGATGGTCAGCGCCGGCTGGATGCGGAAGCTGGCCGCATACGACATCGTGAGCAGTCCGCGGCGCACGCATTCCATGAAGATACGCTCGGTCACCTTGCGCGGCAGCGGTTCTTTCGTGGCGCGGTTCTTCACCAGCTCCATGCGCAGGAACAGACCCGACCCCTGCACGAACCCGACGAACGGATAGCGGTCGGGGAAAGCTTCCAGCTCGCGGAGGATGACCTGCCCGACGTCGCGCGCGTTGTCGACCAGCTTCTCCTCGTCGATGATCCGCAGCGCCGCGGCACCGGCGGCCGCCGCCAGCGGGTTGCCGCCATAGCTCGACGACGATCCCGACGGCGCTCCCCAGGGCATCGCGCGAGAGATCGCGTCGGTCGTGAGGACACCCGACAGCGGAAACCCGCCGCCGAACGCCTTGCCGATGGTGACGATGTCGGGCTTGACGCCGGTGTGGTCGACACCCCAGCGCCGCCCGGTCCGCCCGAGCCCGGTGATCATCTCGTCGGCGATGAGCAGCGCGTCGTTCTCCTCGGCGATCGACTTGACCGCGGGCAGGAACTCCTTGGGCGGCACCACGTTGCCCGCCGTCCCCTGCATCGGCTCGACGATGACCGCGGCGATCGCGCCCGCTGAGACTTTCTTCAGTGTCTTGCGGCCAACCTCGGCGCACGCGATGCCGCAGCTGGGATAGGTCGAGCCGACCGGGCAGCGATAGCAGTCGGCGTACGGGATCAGGTGCGACCCGCTGGCCATCGGGCCCAGGCCGTGCTTGAACGTCGAGCCCATCAGCGACAGCGCTCCCAGCGTCTTGCCGTGGAAGCCGCCCCAGAAGCTGACCATCTCGTACTTGCCGGTGTGGCACTTCGCCAGCCGTAGCGCGCTCTCGACGGCCTCGGCGCCGCCCGAATAGAGCTGCAGCCGATGCACGCCGGGCGCGGGCGGTTGCGCCGCCAGCCGCTCGCCGAGCTCGACGCGCGCCCGTGAGGTGAAGGACCCGACCGAGACCTTCTCGACCTGGTCCTGCACCGCTTTGACGTACGTCGGGTGCGAGTGCCCGAGCGCGTTGACGTTGATGCCGCCGATGAAGTCGAGGAAGGTGTTGCCGTCGACGTCGGTGACCGCGCTGCCGTGCGCCTCGTCGACGACGATGCCGGCCATGACCGCGTAGCTCTGCAGGCCCGGCGCGGCATGGGTGTCCTCGCGCGCACGGAGCGCCGCGCTCTGCGGACCCGGCACCGCCGTCCGCAGCGCAGCTTTCTGGTTCTTGGGCTGCACGCTGTCAGCCGCCGCCGGGGATGGGCGTCTCGCGCTTCGTGACGATGCCGTCGGTCTCCGGCGCCTCGGCCGCGGGCGGGGGCGGCTGGCGCGCGCGCAAGAGCTGGATGATCGCCGCGAGCCGCTGCACCGCCGAGACGTTGGCGACGCCCGCGACGATCGCGATCGACAGGATCATGGGCGCCTCGCGCAGCGACAGCGTCGGCGTGTCGGCGAAGATCACCTTGGTGATCGACGTCAGCCCCGCGGCGGTGATGAGATAGACCGCGCGCTCGCTGCGGCGCATGGCGCCGCGAGGCGGCGGCACGTGCACCGCTTCGGCCTTGGCGGTGCTGTAGCTGATCATGAACGCGCCCACGGTCGCCGCGAGCGCCAGCAGGAGCACGCTCCAGGTGTCGCGGTAGTAGAAGATGAGGCCGCCCATCAGGAAGAACTCGCCGAAGCGGTCGACGGCGGCGTCGAACACCTCGCCGGCGTCGGACGACACGCCGGTGCGGCGCGCGATCACGCCGTCGACGATGTCCGACAGCGTGGCGATCGTGCCCAGCATGCTCGCGAGCCCGAACCACCCGTAGGCGATGGCGACGCCCGCGCCCAGCGCCGGCACGAGCGAGAAGGCGGTCACCATGTTGGGCGTGACCCGCAGCGCGATCAGCAGATTGATCAGCGGGTCGAGCAGCCAGTACGCGTACTCCATGGCGCGCTTGTCCAGGAACACGCTGCCGCCGTCGGCGTCGGCGCGGGCGAAGCGTGCGCGGCCGCGCAGCAACGCGCGCACGACGTAGGCGACCACCGTCACCAGCGCGATCCCCCACATCACGAGAGCAAAATAAAGGTCGCGCATGATCAGGGACCGACGATGCGCCGCTCGATCATGTCACTGAGATCGTGGCCGGCGATGGAGCTGGGTCCGCCGAGCGGCAGCTCGCGGCAGCCCTCGCGCGCCGAGGCGTAGGCGGTGGCGATGAGTTGCACGCACAGGAAGGCCTCGCGCGCCTCCTTGCCGACGAAGTCGCCGCGATCGATCGCGGCCGTGAAGTCGTCGAACAGCGAGTTGAACCAGGTGACGTGGCTGGAGTCCATCCAGTCGGACGAGATCTCCTTGCGCTCGAAGCTCCACTTCGCGCCCGTGCCGTCGGCATCGCCGCGCTTGTTCTCCGACGGCAAGAGCGACGCGATCTCGATGGCGTCGTCCTCGACGCGGATGGCGCCGCGGTCGCCGTGAATCGTGTAGATCACCTTGCGCACGCCCGCCGTCCAGCTGAGGTGGGCCGACGCGACGCCGGTCGGGAACTTGAGGCTGCAGCTGAAGTCGTCCTCGGTGTCGAACGGCGCCATCGCCGTGGCGCGCGCCGAGATCGACGTCGGGTAGCTCTTGAGCCACTCGAACGCGAGATAGAACGTGTGGCTGCCGTGATCCATGGCGATGCCGCCGCCCGAATACTTGCGCTCGCGGCGCCAGTTGGGCCGCCATTCGCTCACGCCCCTCGCATGGGTGTTGCGAAACGTTTGCAGGGTCACCAGGTGAACCTTGCCGATCTTGCCCGCGTCGAGCGCGCTGCGCACGGTCTTGATGACCGGCGCGTGCTTGTAGTTGTGGCAGGGGAAGATCACGCGCCCGGCCTCGGCGGCGTGGCGCAGCATCGATCGCGCCTCGTCGATCGACGTCGCCAGCGGCTTTTCACACAGCACGTGCAGCCCCTGGTCCAGCGCCGCGTGCGCCACCGACGCGTGGTCCGCGGGCGGCACCGCGATGTCGACGAAGTCGAGCTTTCCCTGCTCCGCCGCCAGCAGCGACACGTGATCTTCATAGATCCGAACTCCGGGAAGATGGGCCCGCGCGAGGGCGCGTCGTTTCTCGGAGACATCGGCGACCGCGACGATCTCGACGTCGCGTCCGTCCCGCGCCCTCTGGGCATAGCCCGCGGCGTGCCCCTTCTCCATGATGAAGCCGTAACCGATGATGGCGCCTCGGAGGGGTGATTTCATTTCAGCTTTTGTCGAGTTTGTGACCGGAATGCCATTGAGTGACGATACCGTGTCGCCATTTAAATCCCGTTTCAAGTGGCTAGGTCAAGCAACCTGCACGACGGCGCTGTCTCCGGAGGGTCCGGGAACGACGTCGGGCTCGCCGAAAAGAGGAAGGCCGCGGCGGAAAACGTAGTCACGGCGATACGTTTGCCAAGTACTCCCGACCCGGTTCCGACGCCGCTTCTGCGTTGACTCACGGGGTCCATGAGACTAGCTTGCGCACCCATGATTGGCGAAGCGCTGAAAGTCGGCGACTCGGAGACCTACGAGCTCTGTCGCGCCGAGGAGCGGCGCCAGGCCGAGAGCATCCGCCTCATTCCCTCGGAAAACTACGTTTCCAAGGCGGTTCTCGAGGCCTCCGCGTCGGTCTTCACCAACAAGTACAGCGAAGGCTATCCCGGCAAGCGTTACTACGAGGGGCAGCAGGTCGTCGACCCGCTCGAGCAGCTGACCATCAACCGCGCGAAGGCGCTGTTCGGCGCCGAGCACGCCAACGTGCAGCCCTATTCGGGCTCGCCGGCCAACCTGGCGGTCTATCTGGCGTTCCTCAAGCCCGGCGACAAGGTCATGGGACTGGCGCTGCCCATGGGGGGCCACTTGACCCACGGCTGGAACGTGTCGATCACCGGCCGCTACTTCACCTCGGTGCCGTACGGCGTCCGCAAGGACACCGGCCGCATCGACTATGACGAAGTCCGCGACCTGGCGAAGAAGGAAAAGCCGCAGCTTCTGTGGGCCGGCGGAACCGCCTATTCGCGCATCTGGGATTTCGCCACGATGGCGTCGATCGCCAAGGACGTCGGCGCGCGCTTCGCGGCCGACATCGCCCATATCGCCGGCTTGATCGTGGGCGGCGCGCACCCGTCGCCCGTCCCTCACGCCGACGTCGTGACGACCACGACCCACAAGACGCTGCGCGGGCCACGCGGCGGCATGATCCTGTCGCGCAACGAGTACGCCCAGGTCATCGACCGCGCGGTGTTCCCCGGGCTGCAAGGCGGCCCGCACGTGCACAACACCGCCGCGCTGGCCGTCGCGCTGCACGAGGCGGCGCAGCCTTCGTTCCGCGAGTACGCGCATCGCGTGGTCGGGAACGCGCGCGTCATCGCCGAGGAGCTGGTCGCCCGCGGTTACCAGGTCGTCTCCGGAGGGACCGACAACCATCTGATCCTGGTCGATCTCACCAGCAAGGACGTGCCCGGCAAGGTGGCGGCGCGCGCGCTCGACAAGGCGGGCATCGAGCTGAACTACAACTCGGTCCCGTACGATACGCGCAAGCCGTTCGACCCGTCGGGGATCCGCCTCGGCTCGCCGTCGGTCACCAGCCGGGGCATGGGCGAGCCCGAGATGCGCCAGATCGCCGCCTGGATGGACCGGGTCATCGCCAACCCTACCGACGAGAACGCTGCCAAGGTCCGGAGTGAGGTCCTGGAGCTGACCCGGAAATTCCCGGCGCCGGGCATCTCGGCCTGAGCCGCACCGGTCGAAGGGCCCGAGGAATCATGCTGTTTCAACATCATCATGGGAACCCTGACAGGGTTCCCAAACACTCCGATCATAATGGGAACCCTGACAGGGTTCCCAAACCCTCCCAGCGTCGAATCGTCGCCGGAGCCCTGGCGGCTGCCATCGCGGTCATCGCGCTCGCCGCCCCGGCGCGCGGCGAGATCATCGAGCTCCTCGACAAGACCAAGATGTCGGGGAAGATCATCCACTACTACGACGGCGTCTACTCGGTCGAGACCAACAACCAGACCATCAAGCTGCCGCGCGAGAAGATCCGGTCGATCACCTTTCAGCTGCCGCCGGCGCGCCCCGAGTTCTCGTCGCCGGAGAAGACCTTCGATCGCTGGCGCAAGGCGATGAGCGAGGGCGCGGCCGAGCGGCTCGTCGAGTGCTACGCGCTCATGTACCAGGGCGTGCTCGCGACGCAGATGGGCCTCGGCAAAGAGTCCGACGGCTTCAAGAAGATGCAGAAAGAGGTCGAGGGGACGAAGTTCGAGATCAAGGGAACGTCGACCAAGGGCGAGACCGCGATGCTGAAGGTCGAGCGCAAGAAGGGCGACGAATCCGAGACCGGCGAGGTCGCCTTCGTGAAGGAGAACGGCGAGTGGAAGATGCTGCCACCGCAATGAGGTCGACTTCGCGAGCCCGATGCGCCGGCTAGCCCTAGTAGGCGCGGCGGTTCTGATAGCGTGGGTCTCCGCGGGCAGCGCGCGCGCGGCGGGCCGCTTGTCGCTGGATCCGTTTCGTCCCGTTCGGTCGCCTGCAGGCACGAGTGCGGGCACCGGCGGCGGTAGCCCGTCGCTGCTGTCGCCGTTTCGCGTCGCCGATGCGCAACCGGCGACGCCGGCCGCGGCGACGACGACGCCCGCTCCCGCGCCGCCGGCTCCGGCCGCCGCGGGGCCCAAGGCCTGCCAGAACGATGACGACTGTCCGGGCGAGAACTTCTGCGCCGAACGGGGCGTCTGCGAGGCAATCCAGGCCCGGACCAACGTCCTCTACCTCTACTACCGCGAGGGATCGTTCCAGGAGATCCTGGGGCTCTACTGGTCGAAGAAAGGGCCATCGGGCTACAAGGTCGTCGTCCCGATCTACTGGCACTACTGGTCTCCGAAGTCCCGCACGCGCGTGGTCGCGCCGTTCTACTGGCGCTACGACAACTTCAGCACCGGCTATCGCGCGACGGTCATCGTCCCGGGCCTGCCGATCTCGTGGAGCTCGCAGCCCGACGCCAGCTCGTTCGGCGTCTGGCCGATCTTCTATCGGTCGACCAAGTTCGGCTGGGCGGCGCCGCTGTTTGGGTCGTTCGAGATCGCCGATCCCGACCAGAAGAGCTCGTTCGGCGCGCTGGCGTTCGTCTACTGGTGGAAGCGCTCGCCGACGCGCGACCGCGACTTCGCCTTCCCGCTGCTGTTCTCGACGCGGTCGCCGCAGAGCGCGTTCACCTACGCGATCCCGCTGACGTTCTACTGGCGCGAGAAGGACGACAAAAATCTTCTGGTCCTGCCGCTGCTCTACGCCAACCAGAACAAGAAGGGCGGGTCGCTCTACTCGCTCATCGGCTATCACACGCGCGACGGCGACGAGAGCACCGGAGCGCTGCTCTGGCTCTACTGGTTCGGCGCCAACCGCGCCGACCACAGCGGGTACGACATCTTCTTTCCGGCGCTGTGGAGCTTTCATTCGCCGGCCGAGAACACCACCGTCGCGGGCCCGGTCGTCCATCTGCGGCGCAAGACCTGGTACTTCAACGCCGTCGTCCCGCTGTGGTGGAGCGGCGGCGACACCGCGAAGGGCGAAGGCTTCCGCACGCTGCTGCCGATCTTCTACTGGGAGCGTTCGGACAAGGACAAGCGATCGCTCTGGGTCACGCCGATCGGCGGCTACAGCCGCGACGACACGCGGGGATCGCGCACGCTGGTGCTGTTGCCGCTGATCTTCACGCGGCACGATCGCACCAGCGCCCTGCACATCATCACGCCGGCGTTCATCCGCTACCGCAGCGGCTACGCCGGTTCGACCACGAACGTCATCGCGTTGTTGTTCTACAAACGCAAGGATCCGACCGGCTCGACGACAGCTCTGTTCCCGATCTTCTGGCGGTTCCGCGACGCCGGGACCGGCACGACCGCGACGGCGCTGCTGCCGTTCTTCGGGCATCGCTCCGGGCCGGCCGAGACCGGCACATTCGCGGGGCTGGGCCTGTGGCCGTACCACCGCACCTTCACCGGCCAGGCCGGCGGTGAACCGGGGTGGAGCGCGGGCGTGTTCCCGCTGGCGTTCTTCGGAGAACGCGGCGACCGCGGCCACGGCGTGGTCTTTCCGTTCTTCTGGCGCTTCTCGACCGCCCACAGCGCGACCACCGTCGCGTTTCCATTCTTCTACCGCCACCGTGACAAGCACGAGACATCGACGGGCCTCCTGCCGCTCGTGTTCTTCGGGCACAGCGACCGCGGCACGAGCTACTTCGTTCAGTTCCCGTTCTTCTGGCACTTCGCCGACGATCGCGAGGGGTGGTCGACCACGGTGACGCCGCTCGGCTACCACCACGAGACGCGCGACAGCTGGAGCGGTGGGCTGCCGCCGCTGGTCTTCGTGGGCGGCGGCGCCGGCCAGTCGCACGTCGCGATCGTGCCGCTGTTCTGGCGCTTCACCAACGACGCCGAGCAGAAGGCGACGACGGTGGTGCTGAACTACTTCCACCGCAGCCACGGCGACGAGACCACCGATTGCTTCTTCCCCCTGCTCTACTACCGGCGCGGCGCGCGCCCTGGCGGCCACGACGAGACCAGCTTCACGTTCTTCCCGTTCGTGCATTACCGCCGCGACGCCGAGTCGACCGTGATCGCGACGCTGCTGGGCGCGTCCTGGCACAAAGGCGACCGCGCCGGCGGATTCATCGGCCCCTACCTCTGGTACCGGGGCGCGACGTTCGACGCCAAGGGCGTCCCGTTCGTCTACGCCGACATCACCAACCACGCGACCGGCGAGCGCACCCGACAGTACGGCCTCTGGTTCGCGATCGACGCGCCGGGCAGCCGCAGCCGCCTGGTCTTCCCGTTCTACGGCCGCTACGACGACGCGCACGAGCACGACACCTACGTGTTCCCGACGTTCTTCCGCCAGCGCAATGACAACGGCGACGCGATCGACACGTTCTTTCCGCTCTACTGGCACTCGCGCTCGAGCACGTCATCCACCACGATAGCCGCGCTCTGGTATTCGCACCGCGGCCCCGGCGTCCACGACACCGGCGTCGTGCCGTTCTACTTCTACGCGAAGAACGACAAGCGCAGCATCCTGGCCGTGCCGCCCGCCCTGCTCTACCGCCGCCGCGACTTCACCAGCGATTCGGTGCGGATGCTCGCGGCGATCATCGTCTACCACAGCAGCGATCCGAGCTCGCATTCGACGGTGGTGTTTCCGCTGTGGTGGTCGGGGCACGAGAAGCAGCGCGGCCACCGCGTGCTCTTCCCGATCTACTGGCACTTCGAGGATCAGGACGCGCACACCGCGACCAACTTCGTGGGTCCGGTCTTCTGGACGTCGAACGGCACGACGCGGACGCGCGGGCTCGCCCCCATCGCGTGGCGGTCGCACGACTCGGCGAACGGCGCCAGCTCGAACGTGTTCCTTCCCTTCTTCTACGAGAGCAGCGGGCCGAAGCACTTCCGCCTCTTCACGCCGGTCGCCGGCTACGCGAGGAGCGAGACGTCGCGCACCTGGTACGCGCTGCTGGTCGCGGCCAGCGACGGGATCGAGCGGCGCTTCCGCATGTTCGCGCCGTTCTGGTTCAGCCACGACAACAAGGGGACCGAGACCAAGACCCGGGTCATCCCGCTGCTGCTCTTCGTGTCGCGCACGACGCCGCAGACGGCGCTGACCACAGCGGTGGCGCTGTACTGGCACCACCGCGACATCGCGTCGTCGATGACGCTGGCGCTGCCGCTCTACTACGACTTCGACGACTTCCACGAGAGCCGCACCACGGTGCTGGTGCCGCTCTTCGTGCGGCACTACCGCGCCGCGGACGAGACGACGTACACCGTCGCGCCGCTCTTCTACCGCCGGTCGAGCCCCGGCGATTCCACGACGGTCGCCTTCCCGCTGGTGTGGGACTTCCGCCACGCCAACGAGAGCACCACCGTGGTCTTTCCGTTCTACGCGCACTGGCGCCGGCCCGGCTACCAGTCGACGTACGTCTTCCCGACCTACTACTACCGCGAGGGGCTCGGCCCCAAGGGCCCCGACGGCACCTACCACCGCCTGCTGATGCCGTTCTTCGAGACCGAGGTCAAACGGCGCGGCGATTACATGTGGGAAGTGCTGGGCGGCCTGTTCGGCCACGAGCGCGTGGGGCGCAAGCAGTACAACAAGATCTTCTTCATGAGGTTCGAGTCGGAGACGCCGACCCGCGCGCAGACGTCGTGGTACAGCAAGCCGCTCCGCGCCCCGCGCCGCGAGGCGACCCGCGGCCTCAGCGCCAACGTCTGGTAGCGCGGCGAGCCCCATCAGAACATCGTCAGCACTTCCTTGCTCGGATACAGGTTCCACGGCACGCAGGGCGTCGCCGCGTCACCGTCACCGGCTGAATCGACGTCTGCGTGCCGGTGCAGTCGGGCAGCACGCTCGAGCGAACGTAGACGCGCGCTGTGGCCGTCGCCCATGTGCAGGTCGTCCTCCTGCGAGCCGTTGAGCGTGAACGTATTGGGGCCGGTGACGGTCACGATCCAGCGGCCGTTGGCGGCGATCGCGTCGGCGCGGCTGATCACGATGTCGTCGCCCGTGGCGAGGCCGTGCGGTGCCGACGTGGCGATGGCGAACGGCGTCGCGTTGGTGATGCCGATGATCGACTGGTGCGGGCACTCGTTGCCGATGCCGTCGTGGTCGACGCAGACGCGCAGCACGCGCGAGACCTGCACGTTGCCGAGCTTGTCGGCGGCGCGCACCGCCAGCACGCCCAGCCGTCGTGCAGGTTGTTGGCGAAGGCGTCGAACTGGTTGCCCACGCACTGCAGGCCGCTCGGCACCACCGGCGCCAGCGTCCAGATCGCCGGCTCGCTGCCGGTCGTGTACGGGACCGCCATGGTCAGATCGGTGGTGTAGCACAGCGGATCCGGGTGCGCGGCGTCGGTGCCCGGCACGCACGGCAGCGTGGGATCGCTGAAGATCGACAGATCCGACGTGAGGTCGGCGTGCCCGGTCGTCGCGATCGGGATCATGTTGACCAGCAGCGCGTCCTTCGACGACATCGGCGTGGTCGTCGGCACCAGCAGCGGGTTGATCTTGTCGCACACGCCATCGCCGTCGCTGTCGACGACCAGCGGCTGGCTCGTGTCGTCGAGCACCAGCAGCTCGACGCGCGCCGGATCGACCAGCGAGATCGGGATGACGTCGGCGCCGCCGGACACCGGCGTGTTGCCGCGGTCCTCGACGCGCGCGCGCACGTCGAAGAGCTGCGCGGTCTTCTCGCCGTCGTCGACGGCGTCGCTGCCCAGCGGATCGAACTCCCAGCTGCACGACCAGATGCTGGCGCTCTTCACGCGCACCCGGAAGTGCGACGGCGGGTCGAGGTCGGCCAGCGGCGGCGTGTTGTCGAGCGCGACCGTGTAACCGATCGACGACTCGTTGCCGAGCAGGTCGGACGCCCGGAACGACACCGTCGGGTAGAGGTCGTGGATGTCGAACAGGCGCGTGTCGAACTGGTGACTGTAGCGCCCGGCGATCGGCGGATCCGGATCGAGCTTGACCGTGAAGCTCTCGTCGCCGTGCGCGACCACCGCGACCACCGACGAGTCGAGCACGTTCGACGGGATCGGTCACCACCGCGGCGATCGTCGTGATCGAGCCGATGATCGTGCCGACCGCCGGCACGGTCATCGTCGATCGACGGCCCCTGGTTGTCGATCACGAAGCGCACCGACGTGCTGGTCTTGGTTCCGTTCGAGTTGGTCGCGGTCACCGCGAACAGCTGCTCGCCGTCGAGCGGCGGCATGTAGGCGTTGAAATCGATCAGCGTGGTCCACTGATTGGCCGGCGTCCCCGTCGGACCGCTGGGCGTCAGCACGTGGCTGCCGACCGACATGGTCACGGCGGAGATCGGCGCGAAGATGGCGTCGGTGATCGTCACCTGCGCGGCGATCGAGCCCTTGTAGGCGTTGCCCTGCGCCGGCTTCATGATCGTGATCGTCGGACCCGAGTCGGCGCGGAAGCCGCGCACCGCGGTCCCGACGGCGCCGCTCAGCCGTGGTCGCGGTCAGGTGGAGCTCGTAGTTGCCGCTCGCGAGCCCGCTCACGTCGACGGGCGTCTCGGCGTAGACCGTAGGTGGTGGCGGTGCCGACCGCGCCGGCGTTGCTGGTCAGCGTCAGCAGCGTCGACGAGATCTGCTTCGCCTTGGCGCCCGTCGACCAGAGGTCGGCGGTCACCGTGTCGACGTTGTCGGAGACCGCGCCTGCCGGCACGGTGACGACCACGGTGACCTGGGGGACGAAGCGCTGCGCGGCGGGGACGATGTCGTTGTCGGCTGGTGAATCGACGGAGACGGCGACGGTGACGCCCGCGATCGTTCCGTCGTTCTTGCTGTCGCCCGCGCTGTCGACCCCGGGGGCGCCCGCGTCGGCCGGCGACGTGTCAGCGCCGCCGGTCTCTCGCGCTGGTGACGTCCGGAATGCCGGAGTCGCCCTTCTGGAACGGCGTGCCCTCGACGCCTTTGCCGCCACATCCGGCAGCCAGAACGAAGAGCGCAAAGAGCGAACCGCGAATAGACCAGGCGCGAGGGTGCATGTCCCTCGTCGATCGTCAAAACTGCCGATTCACTTGAGGGAAACGGCGGGCTCTGTCGAGGCTAGCCGCCGGTGGCGACCTTCTCGGCCTGGGCGAAATCGATCACCCAGAAGTGCGTGCCGCCGGGGCCCGCTTCCTGGCGGGGCGTGGATTGCGCCGGCGCGCGCAGCGCGATGTCGAGCTGGATGTCGCGGCGGCGTTGATGCACCGCGATCCGCTGCACCGGACTCGCGAAGAAGCGCGTGTCGAGCATGCGGCTGTTGTTGCGCATGTGGACGCGGCAGTTGTGCAAGGTCACGGTCACGCCGCCCTTGGCGTTCTCGACCTTGAGCTCGACCTCGGCCGTGGTCTGGACGAAGACGCGCGAGCCGCTATCCGTGACCTGGAATCCGGTCCACACCAGCTGCGGCGTGCCGCGCCGGGGCGCGGCGCCGAGGGGCGATCCGTTCCCACCTGGCACCACCGAGAAGACCGGAGGGGCGGCTTTTTCCGCTGCCGCGGGCGCCGGGCGCGCGACCGGCGCTGCCGGCTGAACGGCGAGCCACGTCGCGATCGCTCCCAACGTCAGACCGAGGCCAGTCACGCGATCATTTTAGACCCAGGAGGCCCCGCACCAACAGCGGCAAACGCGCGCGAGCGCAAGAACGCGGGGGATTCGTGCGCGGGCCTCCTACATCCGAGCGGCCGCCAGGGCGACGCCGGACAGGGAACCGCCAACACGCCGCAGACGCCAAGTCCGGACCTTCAAGAGTCCGGAGCTTGCCGAGCTCGGCGACTTGGCGGTTCCCTATCCGGCGCTAGAGCGGATCGGAGACCGGCTGCGGGTCGAAGCGCTCGCCGAGCAGCGACGCGCGCACCTCCGCGGCGAGGAAGATCGAGCCTGCGACGACGACCAGACCGGTGCTGCCCGCGAGCCGCCGCGCTTCGGCGATCGCGTCGAGCGAATCGTCGACGACGTGCGTTCGCGGAGCCAATGTGCCGGCGGCGTGCGAAAACGCCTCCACCGCGGCGGCGAGCTCGGCGGGCGGCAGCGCGCGCGGATTGCGCGAGCGCGTGGCGATCAACTCGGGAAACAACGGCAGCAGCGGCCGAAGCACACCGCCGAGATCCTTGCCTGCGACGATCGAGAGCACCAGGACCGCCCGGCGCGCGCCGAGCGCCGGATACATCGCCGGCAGCGCCGCCGCCAGCACCTCGGCGCCCTCGGGGTTGTGCGCGCAGTCGAGCAGCACCTCGCCGGCCGCCGTCGCCACGCGCTCGAGCCGCGCCGGCCAGCGCACGCCGCGCCAGACCCGCGGCGATCGCCTCGGCCGGCAGCGCCCTGCCCTGCCGCCGCGCCACCTCGCGTGCCAGCGCGACGGCGATGGCTGCGTTGGCGCGCTGGTGCGCGCCCGCGAGCGCCGGCGCCGGCAAGCTGGCGTCGGAGTCCGCGCCAGCGCCGAAGTCGCGGCCGAGGCGCAAGAGGGGCGCACCGACCGCGCGCGCCACCGCGGCGATCTCGGCGTCGGCCTCGGGCGGCAGCGCGCGCGACGAAGCACGGCACGCCCGCCTTCAGGATGCCGGCCTTCTCGCGCGCGATCGCCGACAGCGTCGTGCCCAGGTACTCCATGTGGTCCCAGCCGATGCTGGTGATCGCCGTCGCGAGCGGCGCGCACGCGGTCACCGCGTCGAGGCGGCCGCCGAGGCCGGTCTCCAGCACCCCGAGCTCGACCCCCTCCTCGGCCATGACCTGAAACGCGAGCACCGTCGCGACCTCGAAGTAGGTCAGCGGCACGCCGGTCGCGACGATCGCGGCGTCGAGGCGGGCCAGGCGCTCGCCGTCGACCTCGACGCCGGCGATGCGGATGCGCTCGGTGAACCGGCACAGGTGCGGCGAGGTGTAGAGCCCGGTGCGCCAGCCGGCGGCGCGCAGGATCGACTCGGTCATGGCCGCCGTCGAGCCCTTGCCGTTGGTGCCGGCGATCTGCACGGCGGGCAGCCGCTCCTCGGGCGAGCCCAGCGCGCCCAGCGCCCGCTGCACGCGGTCGAGCCCGAAGTCGACCCCCAGGCTCCGCAGGCTGTCGAGCCGCGCCAGCAGCGCCGGATAACCGACCGCGGCCATCGCGCTCGCGCTCAAGCTCCGCCGCGCGGACCCAGGAGGCGAATCAGGTTCGCCAGCGTCGCGCGCATCTCGCTGCGCTTGACGATCTTGTCGAGGAAGCCGTGGTCGAGCAGGAACTCGGCGCGCTGGAACCCCGGCGGCAGCCGCTGCCGGATGGTGTTCTGGATGACGCGCGCGCCGGCGAAGCCGATCGAGCGCCTTCGGCTCGGCCACGATCACGTCGCCGAGCATGGCGAAGCTGGCGGCGACGCCGCCGGTCGTCGGATTCAGCAGCACCGAGATGTACGGCAGCCCGGCCTCGCGCAGCCGGCCGAGCGCCGCCGAGGTCTTCGCCATCTGCATGAGCGACAGCACGCCCTCCTGCATGCGCGCGCCGCCCGACGCGGAGCAGATGATCGCCGTGCGCCGCCGCGCGAGCGCGCGCTCGAACACGCGCGTGATCTTCTCGCCGACGACCGAGCCCATCGAGCCGCCCATGAACTCGAAGACGAAGCACGCCGATCTCGACCGGCTGGCCCTCGATGCGTCCCGACGCGCAGCGGATGGCGTCGGTCTGCCCGCCGCCGCGCCGCGCGGCGCGCAGGCGGTCGCGCGTAGCGCTTCGAGTCCTTGAAGCCGAGCGGGTCGACGCTCTCGATCGTCGTGTCCTCTTCCTCGATGCCGTCCGGGTCCAGCAGCAGCTGCAGGCGTGCGACCGCCGTCATCGCGAAGTGGTGCTCGCAGTGCGGGCAGACCTGAGCGGTCTTTTCCAGATCGGCGGTCAGCAGCGCCGCGCGGCAGCCGGGGCACTTGGTGAACACCCCGACCGGCACGCTGCGTTTCTCAGCGCCGAGCTCGTCTTCGTTGTCGTCTCTTCGATACCAGGCCATGGGATGAGAGCGCGCGGGAGAATAGCACCCACGATTGTTCGCGGTCACGCCGACGGTATTTGTTATGCTCCGCGCGTGCATTTCGGCGCATGGCATCCGATTGGGGACGCGGGCATCGCCGCGCCCGAGGGGAGCGGCGTGCTACAGGCACGCGCGGAGGGGGTGATGGACTACGAGACGGGCCGCAGCGCCATGGTCTTTTACGCCTGTTCGCGCCCGGGCGAGACCCTGCGGGGCTTCGTGGGCGGTCGCGGGGCGCGTCAGCTGCGCCGCGCCGTGGCGGCCGGCGCGCGCTGGATCCGCTTCGCCGAGGTCGCCCGAGCCGGACGACGAGCTCGACCGCCTGCATCAAGGGCTTCGTCGAGCGCTTCGGCTCGCCGCCCATCAACAACGCCGGGCCCGGCCTCACAGCCGCCGCCGCCCCGACGAGGAGTGACATGGCAGGACTGACGTACCGCGACGCCGGCGTCGACATCGACGCCGGTGACAGCCTGGTCGAACGCATCAAGCCGCACGTGAAGCGCACGATGCGCCGCGAGGTGATGACCGACCTGGGCGGCTTCGCGGGCCTGTGCGCGATCCCCACCGGCTACCGCGAGCCGCTGCTGGTCTCGTGCACCGACGGCGTCGGCACCAAGCTGAAGCTCGCGTTCCTGACCGGGACGCCACGACACGGTCGGCATCGACCTGGTCGCCATGAACGTCAACGACCTGGTCGTGTGCGGCGCCGAGCCGCTGTTCTTCCTCGACTACTTCGCGTCCGGGCGGCTCGAGGTCGCGGTCGCCGAGCGCGTGATCGCCGGCATCGCCGACGGCTGCCAGCAGGCGGGCTGCGCGCTGGTCGGCGGCGAGACCGCGGAGCTGCCCGGGTTCTACGCCGACGGCGAGTACGATCTCGCCGGCTTCTGCGTCGGCGTCGTCGAGCGCAGCCGCCGCATCGACGGGCGCGCGATCGAGCCCGGCGATCGACTGCTCGGCCTGGCGTCGTCGGGCTTCCACTCGAACGGCTACTCGCTGGTGCGCCGCGTGCTGCTCGAGAAGATGGCGCTTCCGCTCGACGAGACGCCGCCGGGGCTGGACGCCCCGCTCGCCGACGTGCTGCTGCGCCCGACGCGCATCTACGTGCGCTCGCTGCGCCGGCTCGCGGCCGCCGACCTGCTGCGCGGCGCGGCCCACATCACCGGCGGCGGGCTCATCGACAACCCGCCGCGCATGATCCCGGGCGACGCCAAGCTCAAGCTGCAGATCGACGTCGGTAGCTGGACGGTGCCGCCGGTGTTCGACCTGCTCGCGCGCGGCGGCGATGTCGCGCCCGACGAGATGCTGCGCACGTTCAACATGGGCCTCGGCATGCTGGTCTGCGTGCCGGCGGCGCGCGCGCGCGAGGCGCGCGCGTTGCTCGAGGAGGAGGGCGAGACGCGTCTTCGACGTCGGCGAGGTCGCGGCGTCCGACCGCGTCGACGCGCCGGTCGAGCTGCGGCGATGAACGTCGCCGTCCTGGCGTCGGGCAGCGGCACGAACCTTCAGGCGCTGATCGACAGCGCCGCGCGCGGCGAGCTCGGGCCGGCGCGCCTCGCCGTGGTCGGCGTCAACGTCCCCGACTGCCGCGCGCTCGCACGCGCACAGGCGGCGAATCTGGCGACGTTCGTGGTCGACCACCGGCGATACGCCGCGCGCGAGGAGTTCGACCGCGCGCTGGTCGCGGCGCTGGACCCGCACGGGATCGACCTCGTCGTGCTCGCCGGCTTCATGCGGCTTGCTCGGGCCGGCGTTCCTGCGGCCGCTTCGGCGGCCGCGTGATCAACATTCACCCGGCGCTGCTGCCGGCATTTCCGGGCGTCCACGCTCAGCGGCAGGCGGCCGATCTACGGCGTGAAGCTGTCGGGCTGCACCGTCCACTTCGTGGAAGCGGGCGTCGACAGCGGACCGGTGATCGCGCAGGCGGCGGTGCCGGTGCGCGACGACGACGACGACGCGTCGCTGTCGGCGCGGATCCTGGTCGAAGAGCACCGGCTGCTCCCGTCCGGTGGTGCGCGCGCTGGCCGAGGGGCGGGTCACCGCCGACGGACGTCGCGTTCGTGTCTCCGGGACCTGGCCGTCGAGCGAATCGCTGCGCAGTATGTAACCGAACGGCAGGGTGGGAGCGGCGGCGATCGGGATCGGGTCATGGACACGAACTTCTACGACGTCATCGTTTGCGGGTCCGAGCTGGCGGGGCTGGTGTCGGCGGCGCTGCTCGCGCGGCGCGGGCTGCGCGTGCTGCTGCTCGGGCACGACAACGATCGCCCGAGCTTCGACGCCGGCGGCATCGCGCTCTCGCGCGCGCCGGCGCTGCTGCCGGCGCTGGAGTCGCAGCCGATCGCGCGCGTGCTCACCGAGCTCAACTGCGTCCAGGTCGTGCGGCGGCGTGCGCCGATCCTCAGCCCCGGATATCAGGTGGCGCTGCCGCGCCGCCGCTTCGACCTGCTGGCCGAGCGCGAGCCGGCGCACCGCGAGCTCGAGCGCGAGTTTCCGGCCGAGATCGACGTCATCGAGGCGCGCGATCGACCGCCTGGCAGCGACCAGCGGCTTGCTGGACGCGCCGCTCGGCTCGGAGCTGACGCTGCCGCCCGACGGGTTCTGGGAGCGGCGCGAGGTGGCGCGCCTCGAATCGCTGCTGCCGCCGCCGGGCACCGACCTGCTCTCGCCGCTGCCGGCCGGGCCACGCGATGCGCGCGGCGCTGGCCATCCCCGGCGCGATGTCGACGGCGCTGGCACCCGGTGACGTCGGCACCGTCGGCGAGGCGCGGGCCTTCGATCAGGCGCGGCGCGGGCTGCACCGGCTCGAGGGTGGATACGCCGGCCTGTGCGCGCTGCTGCTCGAACGGCTGGAGACGTTCTCCGGCGAGCGGCGCGAGAAGGTGGTGCCGGTCGAGGTCGTGATGAAGCGCGGGCGCGTCGCCGGCATCCGCGTGCGACCGCGCGACGAGACCATCGGCTGCCAGCACCTGATCTGGGCCGGGCCGGCGCCGGCGATGCTCGCGCTCTGCGCCGACAAGCCGGCGCGCAAGGGCCGCGACGCCGGCGACGGCCTGCGCGTGACCGGCTACCGCTACGCCCTGTCGATGCTGGTGACGCCCGAGGCGATCCCCGAAGGGATGGGCAGCCGCGTCTTCCTGATCGACGATCCGGCGCGGCCGCTGGTCGAGGACAACGCCATCGCGGTCACCGTGGGCCAGCCGGCGCCGCGCGATCCGGGGCGCGTGCCGGTGTGGGCGGAGTGCCTGCTCCCGGCGCCCCCGGTCGACGCCGGCCCCGGCTACCTGCGCACCATGCGCGCGCGCGTGCGCAAGCAGCTCGCGCGCGTGCTGCCGTTCCTGAATCAGCACCTCATCGTGCTCGGCTCACCGTTCGACGGCCTGCCGCCGGAGATCCCCGGGTCGGCCAAGGCGCCGGTGGCGACGGCGCCCATCGCGATGCCGGCGATCTACGCGGCGGAACGGCCGCGGCCGCTCGACCTCGGCGGCCTGCCGCACGCGCCAGGCATCAAGAACCTCTGGCACGTCGGGCGCGAGAACCTGCCCGGTCTGAGCCTCGAGGGCGAGCTGGTGTCGGCCTGGAGCGTGGCGCGCCTGGTGACGGGCGGCACCACGGCGAAGCGCGACCTCCGCGGCCGCGACGTCCTGCTCAGCGAGGGTTAGCGCCTCACCTGGCGTCTCACCTAGCCGGCAGAGCGCGTGCGCGCGGCCGCCCGTACGACCCGATTCTTCGCCAGGCGGCGGCAGAAGGCGGCGATCGCCTGCTGGTGCTCGGGGCGCAGCGCGATGAAGCCGACGCCGGTGCGGCGGAAGGAACCGGCCGTGGCGTCGTGGGTGACCACGGCCTCGGCGACGATCTCCTGGCGCGTGCCCGGACAGCTCGAACCGCAGCGCGACCTCGGTGCTGCGGCGACTGCGATCGCTCGCGGAGCCGCCGGATCGCCATGCCACCGGGACTGATGTCCTCGGCCTGGCACAGCTCGACCTGACCGTCCGAAGACTGCTTCACCGCGAAAGTGGCCGCGATCCGCTGGCCCCGACGCCGCTCGCGCGGCGTCTTCCGCCGATCGATGCTCATGCCTGATGGTACGGCACCCGCGGGCCGACGCAAAAAAATCGATCGTCGACCCGAGTCCGGTGCGGCACCTACGTGATCGGCTGTGCTTCCTCGATGATGAAGTTCGGGATGTCGTCGGTGACCCGGTAGGCCAGCTTGCACCGCGGGCACTCGAAGGCGGTCTCGTCGGGCCGGAGGTCGAGCCCTCCCTTGCACTTGGGACAAGCGAGGATCTCGATGAGCTCCTTGTTCAATGCCATGGCTGTCTCTTACAACGACGTCGGCCGGGAGCGCAATTCGCGCGACGCTGTCCGCTGCGTTACGATTCTCCAAGCTCGCCCATGAAACGAATCATCTTCGCACTGGTGCTGGCGGTCGCGCTGGCGGTCTTTGCCTGGACGCTGCGCCGCTTCGGCCGCCTCATCGCTACCGGCCGTCCCGACAGCCGCACCGATCGCGCCGGCGACCGCCTGCAGTCGGTGTGGGCCTACTTCTTCGGCCAGAAAAAGGTCATCGAGAAGACCACCCTGCCCGCCCAGCGCTGGCCGCGCTTCGTGAGCGCCATGGGCAGCAAGTATCACTTCGTGATCTTCTGGGGCTTCATCATCATCACCGTCGGCACCGGTGAGACGCTGCTGCAGGGCCTGGTGCCGGCCTTCTCGCTGGCGGGCGTGCTCGGCGACAACGATCGGCGAGGCGATCTACACCGTGATCGACGTCTGCACGCTGCTGGTGCTGCTGGTGATCGGCTTCGCCGTCTTCCGCCGCACGGTGCTGCGCCCACGCCTGATCCCGATGAGCCGCGACGCCGCCGCGATCCTGGGCGCGATCGCCGCGCTCATGATCTCGCACTTCGGGATCCACGGCCTGCGCGGCGTCGCCGAGGGCGCGCCCGAGGAAGGCTTCCCGCTGTCCGGCGCGCTCACCGCCGCGCTCAGCGGGCTGCCGCGCGCCACGGCCGGCGCGCTGTCCGAAGCGTCGTGGTGGTTCCACGTCGTCGTCGTGCTCGCGTTCCTGAACTATCTCCTCTACTCGAAGCACAGCCACATCCTGGCAGCGCTGCCGAACATCTACTTCCGGGAGCTCGGCCAGCGCGGCGTGATGCCCAAGCTCAACATGGAGGCCGACGACATCGCGGCCACGGGCGTGGTTCAGGAGTGGAAAGACTTCACCTGGAAGTCCTTGCTCGACGGTTACGCCTGCACCGAGTGCGCGCGCTGCTCGAACTTTTGTCCCGCGTACAACACCGGAAAGCCGCTGTCGCCGATGCAAGTGATCCACGACGTGCGCGACGACATGCGCACGCGCATGCCCGACCGCGGGCCGCTCGACGTGCTCATCGATCGCTTCCAGCACGGCTCGCCGGCGGGCGACAACGCCACCGACACGGTCATGCCGCTCATCGGCGGGCGCACGACCGAGGACGTGCTCTGGGCCTGCACCACCTGCGGCGCGTGCCAGGAGGTCTGCCCGGTCTTCATCGATCACCCGACCAAGATCATCCAGATGCGCCAGAACCTGGTCCTGGTGCAGGAGAAGGTGCCGTCGGATCTCGCGCGCACCTTCACCAACCTGGAACGCAACGGCAACCCCTGGGGCATCGGCGCCGACAAGCGCATGGACTGGGCCGAGGGCAAGAACGTGCCGACGCTGGACGACAAGCCCGACGCCGAATACCTGCTCTGGGTCGGATGCGCCGGCGCCTACGACGACCGCATCAAGAAGCAGACGCTGGCGCTGGTCGACATCCTGCGTGAGGGCGGCGTCGACTTCGCCGTGCTCGGCCTCGAGGAGGGCTGCACCGGCGATCCGGCGCGGCGATCCGGCAACGAGATGCTGTACCAGATGCAGGCGCAGCAGAACGTCGAGACCATGAATGCGCGCAAGGTGAAGAAGGTCGTCACCGCCTGCCCGCACTGTCTGCACACCATCAAGAACGAGTATCCGCAGCTGGGCGGCAACTTCGAGGTTCGCCATCATACGCAGCTGATCCGCGAGCTGGTCGCGGCCGGGAAGATCGTGATCGACAAGCCGGCGGCCGTGGCGCTGGGCGCGAAGGGCGAAGGCAGTGCGCAAGACGGCGGCAACGGTCACGCCGCGGGTGGCGTGGTCCTGCACGATCCCTGCTACCTCGGACGCTGGAACGGAGAGTACGACGCCCCGCGCGCCGTGCTCGACGCGCTGCCGGCCGGCCCCGAAGGCCGGCAGGAATTGCCGCGCAACCGCGAGCACGGTTTCTGCTGCGGCGCCGGCGGCGGCCGCATGTGGATGGAGGAGAAGATCGGCACGCGGGTCAACCACAACCGGGTCGACGAAGTGCTCGCATCGGGCGCCAGCACGGTCGCGACCGCCTGCCCCTTCTGCACGATCATGCTCCATGACGGGGTCCAGGACCGCAACGCCGGTGACAAGGTCGCCGTGCTCAACGTCTCGGAGCTGGTGGCCAAGTCGATGAAACGCCGCCGCGAGCTCGAGGGCGCCGCGCCCAAAGACTGAAAAGAAGACAACCGAGCGCACGCCGCTACACACAACTTCGCGTATTCGCAACACTGCCGAAACCGTGGGTCGGTAAGATCTTCAGCATGGCGGAGAAGATCATAACGGAGGGGAGCCTCTACGGCCTCGACGTCGGGACGCGCTGGCGCGACGCCAACGGGCGGCGCACCGTGATCGTCCTTTGGGTCCAGCGCAGCGGCGTCGTCGTCTACCGGGACGAGGGCGCGGACCCCGACGACGAGCGAGTCATCAACATCGTGCGCTTCGTCGAGACGTTCGTGCCTGCGAACAACGCGGGCGAGCAGCCGTTCGCTCGATCGCCCGGCGCTCAGGCGTAGCGGGACGCCGCGCGCGCGCAGATGGCGCAGCCGTCACCCGAGCTGTGCAGGTGGCCGTAGAACGCGCCGGAGGTGCTGCTCCGCTCGGATTTGAGCGTCGAGAACACCATCAGCGGGTCGCGGTCGCGCCCGTCGTCCACTGCCGGAACCGCTGACGACGACGCCTGGCCGGCCGACTCGACTCCGCTGGCGGCAGCGCCGTCGCTGCCGCTCTCGAGAGTGTCGCCCGCGGTCACGCTCGGCGGCTGCCCCGAGCGGGTCGCACCCACGCTCCGGTCGCCGCCGGAGCTGCGCCGGACACGGGCCGGAGGGGTCGTGCCGGTCGCCCCATCTGCCTTGCTAGGGGACTTGTCCTCGGCGATCTGCTGCCGCGCTTGCGCCTCCATCTGGCTGGCCTGCGCCGCGACGGCCAGGTCCTGGGCCGAGGGATCGGCCGGCGCCAGCGCCGCCGAGCGCACGGTCTGGGCGTTGGCGATCGTCTCCTGGGGCGTGCGGCCCGAACGGAGCGCCACGGGCACCTCGCCGCCCACGGCGTAGCGCTTCCCGTCGGGACCGGTCTCGTAGGTGAACGACGCCCCGCCCGCCAGCCCGCCGGCCGCCGCCTGGTGCGCGGCCTCGTGCGCGCGCACCGCCGTGTCGCGCGCCGAGAGCTTGCTCACGACGTCTTTCTGTTCCGGGGTCAGCGTCTGCACGCCGGCCTGCGCGCTCTTGCCAGTCGTACCCGGTTTGCCCGCGGTCTGGCCTGCGGCGGTCTTGTCGCCGGCGGTCTTGTCGTCGCCGGCCTGGCTGCCGCCGCTGGTCGCGGCCGGTGCGCCGGAGGACGATGCCGTGCCCAGCGTCGCGCCGGCGTCCGCCGATGCGGGCGCGGTGCTGGTGTCGGGCGCGCCGCCATCGGGCGATGAGCGCCCGGCGCGCTCGTCTTCGTGCCGCGCGAGGAGCTTGCGCGCGTCGGGCGACAGGCGCACGACCACACCCAGGCTGGACGGCGACGCCAGATCGCCGCTGCCATCACCGGCGGCATCGGAGACGGCAGACCGCGTCCGTCCCACGGCGCCGCCAGGGCGGACCGAGGACGCTTGCGCGTCTGTCTCCGGGTCACCGATCCGTAGGTTCATGGTCTACATGAACCCTGTCGGCAGAAATTGCCTGAACCTTTAGCGGTCGAGGCCTCGGGCCTCGGGCTTCAGGGCAGCGGGTCCCGGGTTCCTACTCCTCGTCGCCCCGCGCATCGGCCAAGCGTGACAGGACGCCCATGTCCTCCAGGGTCGTGGTGTCGCCCTTCGCCGTTCCGGTGGCCGCGATCTCCTTGAGCAGGCGGCGCATGATCTTGCCCGAGCGCGTCTTGGGCAGCGCGTCGGTGAACCGGATCTCGTCGGGGCGTGCCAGAGCGCCGATCTCCTGGACCACGTGGTCGGAGAGCACCTTCTTGACCGCCGCGGTCGCCGCTTGCCCGGCCTTGAGGGTCACGAAGGCGAAGATCGCCTGTCCCTTGAGCTCGTGCGGCGGCCCGACCACCGCGGCCTCGGCGACGGAGGGGTGCGAGACCAGCGCGCTCTCGATCTCCGCGGTCCCCAGCCGGTGGCCGGCGACGTTGAGCACGTCGTCGACGCGGCCCATGACCCAGAAGTAGCCGTCCTCGTCCTGGCGCGCGCCGTCGCCGGTGAAGTAGGCGCCGGGGATCTCGGACCAGTACCTTTGACGTAGCGCTCGTGGTTGCCGTGGATCCCGCGCAGCATCGACGGCCAGGGCTTCTTGATGATCAGGAAGCCGCCCTCGTTGGGCGCGCACGGCGTGCCGTCGCGCTTGACCACCTGCGGTTCGACGCCGAAGAACGGGCGCGTGCAGCTGCCCGGCTTGGTGGCGGTGATGCCGGGCAGCGGCGAGATCATGATCGCCGCCGGTCTCGGTCTGCCACCAGGTGTCGACGATCGGGCAGCGGCCGCCGCCGATGACCTCGCTGGTACCACATCCAGGCCTCGGGGTTGATCGGCTCGCCGACGGTGCCCAGCAGCCGCAGCGACGTCAGATCGTGCTTCTGCGGGTACTCGTTGCCCCAGCGCATGAACGCGCGGATCGCCGTCGGCGCGGTGTAGAAGATGGTCACCTTGCGGCGCGCGATCAGCGACCAGAAGCGATCCTTGTCCGGGTAGTCGGGCGCGCCCTCGTACATCACGCTGGTCGCGCCGTTCGAGAGCGGGCCGTAGACCACGTAGCTGTGCCCGGTGACCCAGCCGATGTCGGCGGTGCACCAGAAGACGTCGTCCTCGTGCAGGTCGAAGACGTACTTGGTGGTCAGGTGCGCGCCCAGCAAGTAGCCGCCGGTCGTGTGCACCACGCCCTTGGGCTTTCCGGTCGTGCCCGAGGTGTAGAGGATGAACAGCGGATGCTCGGCCGACAGCGACGCCGGCGGGCAATCGGCGGACGCCCCCGCCATGCGATCGTGCCACCAGACGTCGCGGCCGGCCTGCATCTGCACGGCGCTGCTCGGTGCGGCGCACGACGACGCACGCCTCGATGGTCGGCGTCTCGCGCAGCGCCAGGTCGACGTTGTCCTTGAGCGCGATCACCTTGCCGCGCCGGTAGCCGCCGTCGGCGGTGATGCAGACCTTGGCGCCGCAGTCGTTGATGCGGTCGCGCAGCGCCTCGGCGGAGAAGCCGCCGAACACCACGGTGTGCGGCACGCCGATGCGCGTGCAGGCCAGCATCGCCACCGCGGCCTCGGGGATCATCGGCATGTAGATCGCCACGCGATCGCCGGCGACCAGGCCCAGGCCCTTGAGCACGTTGGCGAAGCGGCAGACGTCGGCGTGCAGCTCGGCGTAGGTGATGCGTCGCTCTTCGCCCGGCTCGCCTTCCCAGAGCAAGGCCACCTTGTCGCCGCGGGTGGCGAGATGCCGATCGAGGCAGTTCGCCGACAGGTTGAGCTCACCGTCCTCGAACCACTTCGCCCAGGGGATCTGCCAGCTCAGCACCTTGGTGAACGGGCGCGTCCACGCCAGCTCCTTGCGCGCGATCTCGCCCCAGAACGCCTCGGGCTCTTCGATCGATCGCTTGTAGAGCCGTTCGTACTCGGCCTGGTCGGAGAGCAGCGCGCGCTGCTGGAACGCCGCCGGGGGCGGAAACTTGCGCGCCTCGCGCGAAACCGACTTGATGACGCCCGAGGCGTCGGCGGAGGTGGATGCTGCGGCCTGCTCGGATCGAGGGTCTTTGCTCATCGCACACCTACCTTATTTCAAAGGGGCCAAGGTCGGACGTGACCGGGAGCCATTCGACGTCGACCAATTTCACGCGTGCGCCCGGAGGACCGTGGCGCAAGTATACGAGGAAGGTTTCGAGAACGGTGTCGGCGCCCTGTGCCTCGACCTCGACCGTCCCGTCGAAGCGGTTGCGGACCCACCCGTGCACGCCCAGCCGGCGCGCCTCGTGCGCGGCGGACGCGCGATACCCAACACCCTGGACTCGGCCGCTGACGATCGCGCGAAAGCGTTTCACGACGCCCGCTCGAGCCTCTCGGATCGGCGTTGCTGGAATGCCGCCGCCGCGCCGCGACCGCTAGCTCGGCCCCTCGGTGACCCGGAACCCGATCAGGTTGTTCGGGATCAGCGGGAGCTCGGCGTATTGCGCGACGATGTTGTTGGACGAGTCGAGCAACTGCACCTTGGAGAGCACGACCAGCTGCACCGGACCGTGCGCGGGGGCGCACGAGCCGATGTACCCGACGACCTTCGCGCCGGTGTCGAACTCGAACGTGGTGCGGTGGCTGACCATCTCTCTCAGCTTGTTGTAGTCGGGCATGGTTGGCGGGGAATCTAACAGAACCGGCGCCGATCTCGGCCGGCATTTTCCTTGGGAGCCGATGCCGTTCCAAACCCTGCGGTGACGGCTACATCGGAGGGTGACCGGGCGGCAGGTCGGCGTGGGGGTTCATGGGAGCGCCGCCACCCATCATCGGCGGCGCGTTGCCCGCCAGCGACTCGTCCTCTTTCTGGAGCTGGTCGAGCGCGAGCTTGACCCCGCGCGCGCCCACCGACACCTTGGGCAGCCCGCCGATGACGTCACCCTTGCGGTGGGTCAGCGGGTCGCCGTCCTTGTCGACGCGCACGGAGAGCGAGACCTCGCCGTCGAAGGCGCCGGTCGGAATCATCATGTCGCGCGCGCTGAGCGTGAACGGGATGGGAAATGACGCCGCCGACATTCGCTTCACCGCGACCAGCGTGCCGCGCGCGCTGGGGTTGTCGGCGATCCGGCGCGCCACGAGAAAGATCGTGTCGGTCGGGGCCACGTCGCCCTTTCGCGCCGGCGCGAGGACGATCGTGCCGCTGATCGCGGCCTTGGGATCGACCGGCGCCTCGGGCGCGGCCGGCGGTTCACCCGCCGCGGCGGGCGGCGGCGACTGCGGAGCGGGCGGCGGCGTCGGCAGCGGCGCCGCGGCGGGCGAGCTCGCGGCGGCCATGGGCGGGATGCCGGACGGCTTGTTGGCGTCGTCCTTTTTCTCGCACGACGCCAGCACGAGCGCGCCTAGCGCGGCGAAGACGGCCGCGCCCGAACAACAGTGGCACCGCCGGTGGCGGAACACGAGCGGGCGTAGGCACGACGCAGCGGGTAGTTTGCCATCGGCCGAAGCTAGCACACTCGGCTATCATCACTCGTCAATGTCGACGCCAGGTCCCCTCGTCACCGAGCTCGCGACCCGAACCTTGATTGCGCCGGGGATCGCCGATCTCTCCTTCAATATGGTCTCGCCGCCCGAGCTCAGCTTTCGCGCCGGTCAGTTCGTCTCGATCGCCGTCGACGGACCCGACGCGCCGAGCCCGTCGCGACGAAGCTACTCGATCGCCTCGCAGAGCGACGCCGGCGGCACGCTGCGCTTCATCATCCGGGTGATCCCGGAAGGCGCGGCGTCGGAGCTGCTGATGTCGGCGCCGATCGGCGGCGCGATGCGCATGACCGGTCCGCATGGCTTCTTCGTGCTCGACCAGGACCACGCGGGAGACGTGGTCTTCGGCGCGACCGGGACCGGCGTGGCCGCGGTGATGCCGATGCTGGGCGAGCTCGGCCGCACCGTCGATCGCGGCCACCGCTACCTCTACTGGGGGCTGCGCCACGAGGCCGACCTGTTCGCTCACGACGAGATCGCGCGCCTCTGCGAGCGCTCCGGGACCGAGCTGCGCATTTACCTGAGCGCGCCCCAAAAGAGCGACGGCGGCGCCGACCGCGAGAGCTGGGGCGGCGGCCGGGGCCGCATCACGCCGGCAATCATGGCGCAGTTGCCGAGCTTGACGTCGCCGACCTTCTACCTGGTCGGCAACGGCTCGATGATCACGGAGCTCAAACGCGAGCTGGTCGAGAAGGGCGTCAATCGCAAAAAGCAGATCCGGACCGAGGCGTTTTTCGACTGATCGACGGCGTGCGTTTTGACCGCCAGGCTATCGGCGGGCGGTGGTTACGGGCTAAGATTCCGCGCATGCGCAAGGAGGGGTCGTTCTTGCCGCTCGCCGCGCCCCTGACGCCGATCGTCGTCTTGATCGTCGTCGCGAGCTCCGCGGGGTGTGGTGCGGGCGGGAACAAGGCGCCGGCCCTGCAGCAGATCGTCCCCGAGACAGCGTACAGCGACGTTCCGGTTCCGGTTCGTCTGCTCGGCGGCCCGTTCCACCCGCCGGTCCGAGTCGACACTTACTCCAGCTCCGCAGAGGTCGCACCGGCGCCGTTCCAGATCTCGCTCGAACCGCTGCGGCCCTCCACGGGCCGGCGATCGGTCGCAGCGATCAATCCGAGCTGGAGCGACGACCAGGAGATCCAAGCCACGCTGCCGGCGGGCCTGCTGGCCGGCACATACACGGTCTCGCTGCGCGACGCCGCCGGGAACGCGATCTCGTCGTCGGCGACGTACACCTCGCTGGGACCCGACATCGACCCGCCTCACATCGTCTTCCTCGCACCGGCCGCGGGCAGCACCTTTGCGCCGGGTGAGAACGTGGTCATCGACGTCCGGGTCGACGACGGGGCCGGCCGGGTGCGCGGGGTCACCTGGGGGACCAGCTCTCCGTCGTCTCCGTCGGTGCCGGTGGTGGCGAACTACCCCTGCACGCCCGACCCGGTGGGTGTGTGCGAGTTCGTCATCCTCACCGAAGCCGGGCCCGATGTGGTCGATCCGATCGACATCCGCGTCGACGCCGAGGACGCCCTGCACAACCAGGCGAGCGCGTACCGGCGCATCCAGGTCGCGTGGAAACCGACCATCACGTTGCTCGACCCCGTGGAGGGATCCACCATGGGTGGGGCGTCGATCCAGGTCTACGGGCAGAGCTTCGTGCCCGGGCTGTCGCAGATCACCGTCGACAACGTGCCCATCGGGGGCGTTGTCGACCCGAGCGGTGGTCTCATCGCGGCCACCACCGCGGCTCATTTGCCCGGGGTCGCCCAGGTTGCCGTCAGCAACGGCGACAGCGTGAGCGACGGCCTGCCGTTCACCTTCATCCCACCGCCCATCCTGAAGCTGATCGATCCCCCAGACGCCGTCGCCACCATGCCCACGATGACCATCGGCGTCTCCGGCAACAACTTCCGCGCCGAGACGGAGTTCTCCTGGGTGGAGGGCGACAGCGGCGCCAAGAATCCGATCTCGTACGCTCCCCCCGAGAACGTGTCGCCGATCCCCCCGTACGAGCGGCTGGTGAGCTCGACCCGGGTGAAGCTCGTGCTGCTGCCCGGCGCGGGAACGATCACGATCCTCGCGCACGACCCGGTGTCCGGCGACTCGACGCTCCTCGACGCGTTCACGTTCGATCCCGCCCCATGAAGCTGCTCTCGAAGCTCACGCTCCTGTCACTTGGCGTATCGGCGATTCCACTCGCGATCGCGGGCTACTCCTCGCTGCGCATCGGCCAGGGCGCGCTGCGCAGCGCCATCGAGGAGAACGAGCTGACCGTCGCGCGTCAGGTCGCGGATCACGTGGGCGCCGAGCTGCAGCACCTGTCGTCGATCCTGCGCGTCGACGCGCGCATCTTCGACCTCACACGCGCCGGCGAGGAAGCGCCGACGCCGCAGGGCCTGCTGAAGTTCCTGCAGCTCGTCTACCACCAGAGCGACGACTTCTGCGCGGTCGCGATGTTCGACGAGCACGGCTCGCCGGTCGGGACGCCGGCGTACATGGAGAACCCCGCCACCTACGACAGCTTCCGCAACCACGAGCCGATGCGCCCCTTCGACGTCGAGTCGGTCGGGCTGATGGCGCCGCTCGGCGAGGCGATGAACCACGGACAGGGAATCGGGCCGGTGTTCCTGGGCGGGCCGCAGCGCGTGCCGCACGCCGTGCTCGCGGTGGCGTTCGATCCCACGCTGGGCGGCGGCAAGCGCATCCTGGCCGCGGAGATCACGCTCAAGCGCCTCGGCACCTACGTCGCCTCGCGCTCGACCACCGATACGGACGTCAAGCTGGTCGACGCCAGCGCGCGCCTCATCGCCGCCGGCTCGCGGCTCGGAGTGTCGCACCTCGAGGTGGAGCGCTTCGCCTCCGCGCGCGAGGGCGAGCTGCCCGCGGCCGACTCGGTGGCCGAATACAACGAAGGCAACCGCCGCGTCATCGGCGCGTACACGACGATCCCGCCGTTCGGGTTCGGCGTCGTCGTCGACAAGACCATCGACGCCGCGCTGCTGCCGGTGAACCGCATCCGGTTCGCGACGCTGTTCTGGATCGGCGTCTCGGGCGTGATCGGCTCGATCGTCGCGCGCGCGTTCGCGCGCCGGCTGTCCGATCGGGTCGATCTGCTCGCCGCCGGCTCGCGCCAGATCGCCGCCGGCAACCTCGATTCGCGCATCGAGGAGGACGCGTCGGACGAGCTCGGCGATCTCGCGCACGCGTTCAACTCGATGGCGATCTCGCTCGACGCGGCCCGCCGGCAGATCCTGGCGCAGACCAACGAGATCATGGTCTGGAACCAGACGCTGGAGAAGCGCGTCGACGACGGCACGCGCGAGCTGCGCCAGGCCCAGGATCTGCTCCTGCGCTCGCGCGCGCTCGCGGCGCTCGGCGAGCTGGGCGCGGGCGTCGCGCATGAGATCAACAATCCGCTGGCCGGCGTGCTGGGCATCGCGCAGCTGATGCTCGCCGATCTGCCGGCGAACCACCCGGCGCGGCCCATGGCGCAGGACATCGAGGCGCAGGCGCTGCGCATCCGCAAGATCGTGGCGAACTTGCTGCGGTTCGCGCAGCGGCAAGCGGGCGAGGACGCGAAGGCGCTCGACCTGCCGCGCGTGCTCGACGACGCCATCGAGCTGTGCGGGCCGAGCGACCTCGGCGCCGCCGGCATCACCATCGTGCGCGACTACGCCACGCCGACGCCGCCGGTGCGCGGCAACACCGTTCCGTTGCAGGAGGCGTTCATCCAGCTCATCCGCAACGCGCGCGCCGCCATGCCGGCCGGCGGAACGCTGACCATCGCCACCAGCGTCCCCGCCGACGCGCTGGTGCGGGTCACGGTCGCCGACACCGGCCACGGCATCAGCGCCGAACATCTGCCGCGCATCTTCGATCCGTTCTTCACCACCAAGAGCGACTGGAAGGGAATCGGCATGGGTCTCGCCGTCGTGCACAAGACCATCGAGGACCACGGTGGCTCGATCGAGGTCCACAGCGACATCGACAAGGGGACGACGTTCGTGCTGACGTTTCCGGCCTGCGCCGGCACGGGAGCGATCCGGGCGCCATGATCACCGCGCGCGGGAGACGCCGCTCGGGCCCGTACGCGGGTCTGGCCTGGCTGGCTCTGGTGGTCGGCGCAGCGCTGTTCGGCGCGAGCCAGCTGTCGAGCATGCTGTTCGAGCGGCCGATGCCGCTGCCCGCGGCGGCGCCGGTTTCGGCCGCCGGGCCGGCGCCGTTCGGCGGCGCGCCCGTCTCCGAGATCGGCGGCGGCGCGGCCGAGGTCGCGAACCTGTTCCGCCTGGTGACGTCGCAGGGGCACGTCGAGGCGTTCCGCGACGGGCAGTGGAGCCCGATCCCGCGCGGCGATCTGCTGCGCTCGCCCGACGTCGTTCGCACCAGCTCCGGCGCGCGCGCCGTCCTGAGCCTGGGCCCGTCGACGGAGATCGAGCTCAAGGAGAACGTCGAGATCCGCCTCGACCGCCTGTCGAAGAGCGAGGTCAGCGTCGACCTGCTGCGCGGCAAGGTCTTCGCGCGCGTGCCGCGCGCGGGCGATCACCTGACGGTGACCGCCAGCGACACGCGCACGTCGAACGACGGCCCGACGCACTTCATCGTGAAGGCCGACGAGAGCGGACGCGTGTCGGTCGCGGCCACCGAGGGCCAGGTGCGGTTCCTGTCGGGCGGCAAAGAGGTGCTGGTGCGACAGGGCATCGGAGAGCCGCGCCGAACGGGGCGCGCGTCCCCGAAGACCCGGAGCGCATCCCCGAGGAGATCCTGCTGAGCGTGGTCTGGCCCCAGGGCGAGCGGCACGCGTCACGGGTCCCCGATCAGCGGCACGGCGAGCCCGAGCTCCGCGATGACGGTCAACGGCGCGCCGGTCTCTGTCGGCGCCGACGGACGCTTCACGGCCAGCGTCGCGCTGCAAACCGGCGCCAACGAGGTCCGCGTCGAGACGGAGGACCTGACCGGACGGCGCACGGCCCACACGTCGACGCTGGTACGATTGCCGGTGCAACGGCCCGAGCTGACGCCCGTTCCGGGCTCGTTGTGGAAGCCATGAGCGACGACCAGACGCCCCGCCCCGCAGTCGACAGCGCGCGCATCACCGAGCTGGTGGCCGACAACGAGCGGCTGCGCGAGCTGCTGACGGCGGCCGGCCGCCTCGCGGAGTTCGGACGCTTCGCCGCGCAGCAGATCCACGAGCTGCGCCAGCCGCTGTTCGCCATCAAGGGGCTGTCGCAGCTGCTGCTGGAAAAGGAGCGCGTCGAGCTCGACGAGGTGCTGGACTTCGCGCGGCACATCTCCGACCAGGCAGAGCGGCTGACCGTGCTGGTCTCGGATCTGCGCCAGCTCGCGGTGCCGGCGCCGACGCCGGCCAAACGGCGCACCGACTTCGGTCCGATCCTCGTGCGCGTGACCGCGCTGCTCGAGTACCGCCTGCGCAAGACCGGCGCGATCATGCGCACCCACGTCGCGCCGGATCTGCCGCCGCTCGCGGCCACGCCGCACGGTCTCGAGCAGATCCTGATCAACCTGGTCGGCAACGCGCTCGACGCCGTGGCGGGCGCGTCCGGCCCGGTGATCCAGGTGCGCGCCCAGCGCGTCCGCCAGGACCCGCGGCTCGCGGAGATCGAGATCGCGGACAACGGCTCGGGCGTGGCCAAGACGGCGCGCGCAAAGCTATTCGAGACGTTCTTCACGACCAAGGGCGCAGGAACAGGGAACCGGCCTGGGGCTCGCGGTCAGCCGCGAGATCGCGCGCAGCGTGGGCGGCGACCTGACGCTGCTGGAGCAGCCCGGCGAGTGGCCGGAGCCGGCGGTGACGGTCTTTCGCCTCACTGTACCGGTGTCGCAAGAGCTGTGACCATGATCCTGGGCGTGCTCGCGGTGGCTTTGCTGGGCGCGGGCCCGTCGGACAGCGCCGCGCCCGCGCCCGCGGCGCACGTCCACGCGATCATCACGCCGGCCCGACCGCGCCTGGTCCTGGGCGACGAGACCGAGATGACGCTGGCGATCGAGGTGCGCGACAACGAAGGAGCCGTGCCGTTCGTGCCTGAGCGCGCCATGGCCAGCATCGGGACCGTCGCGTCGGTGACGGCGGCCGGCCACGATCGCTTCACCGCGCGTTACGTCGCGCCCGCCGCCCGCTTTCCCCAGGCCGCGATCATCGTGGTCGACCTGGTGGGCGGCGGCCAGCACCTGCGCGCCACCACCTGCCTGCCGCTCTACGCGGCGGCGCAGATGCCGTTCCACACCAGCGCCAGCGCGTCGGTCGCCGTGCGGATCGAGAACCAGATCTTCGGCCCGGTGCGCGCCGACGCTCAGGGCAACGTGACCATCCCGATCGTCGTGCCGCCCGGCGTGCGCGACGGCACGGCGCGCGCCACCGACGCGTTCGGGAACACGCGCGAGACGCCGGTCGATCTGCAGCCCGCGCCGTTCACGCAGATGCTGATCGTCAGCGCACCGCGGCTGGAGGTCGGCAGCTTCAGCGAGGTATCGACGTTCGGGGTCACCACGCGCGGAGAGCCGATCGCGCAGGGCGCGACGACGCTGCGGGCCTCGGAGGGGATGGTTCACCCCCTCGGCAGTGGTGCGCCCGGCGAGGAGCGGTTCTTGATCGAGGCGCCCCAGAAGATCGGCGGGGGCGCGATGCACCTGACCGCGACCGCCGTCGACGTGGCGCCGGAGCCGTTGCTGGTTCTGCAGAAACGCGCCGAGGCCGTGATCCCGCTCGTGGCGGCGCCCGCGGAGCAGCTCATGCTGTCGCCCTCGACGGACCACCTGATCATCGGCGAGGAGGCCAGCGCCACGATCGCCGTCGAGGCCCGCGACCGCAACGACAACCCGGCGTCGTGCGCAGGCGCGGTGGTGACCGTCGACGGACGAGCGGTGACACTCAAGCCCAACGGCGAGAGCTGTGGCCAGGTGGAGCTCGCCACACCGGCGACGCCGAGCCGCACCGGCAGCCTGGAGATCGACGCCCGTCTCGGCGAGCTGCGCGCGCACACCTTCGTTCGCGTGACGCCCGGCCCGGCGGTGCGTCTGGCTGCTTCAGTGTCGTCGCCGGCGATCGTGGGCGACGGCAAGCAATCGGTCGAGGTGCGGATCGACGCTTTCGACAAGACCGGGCGGCCCGCGGTCGTTCCGCCGCTGACCTGGCAGGCGGCGGGCGGCCGCGTCGGGCCGCAGCACGTACGCCAGCTCGGCAGCTACGTGACGGCGTTCACCCCCAACCGCACGCAAGCCCAGCGCTCGGAGGTGCTGGTCGTGCAGAGTGACCCCTCGCTCAGCGCCACGACCATGGTGCAGGTCGAGCCGCCACGCTCACGGCTCACGGTGTCTGCGCGCCTCGGTCTGTTCACCAACTTCGGCGGCATGGCGGGCCCCATCGGCATCCTGGAGGCGTTGCGCGCGCTGCCGGGCCGCGCCGACGCCTGGGCGGTCGGGGTCATGGTCAGCCTGCTGCACAACGACCTGACGACGAGCGCCGCCACCAACAAGGCCCTCACCGACACCCTGATCGAGATCGGCCAGGTGCCGTGCCTGGCCATCGTTCAGTACCGCCTGCCCGTGCCTCTGGGCGTCGACCTCACCGCCGGCGGCGGCATCGGCTTCTCGCTCGCGCGCGTGAGCATGCGCCCCGGCGACGGCAGCTGGCCCGAGAGCCACTCGACGGCGCACGCGCTGGCTGCCGAGGCGCGCGCGAACGTCGCGTTCCCGGTCGGCCCCGGCGAGGTGGTCGTGGGCGCCCACTACATCTGGGTCGATCTCGGGCGCACCTCGCAAGGTGACGACCTGCGGGGCAACAGCGTCGGGTTCGTCGGCGACGTCGGCTATCGGATGGCATGGTAAAAACCAAGCGAGCGATCATGCCCAACGCCGACGGTTCGTTCTTCGCGCAGTTGCCGACCCCCGCCCCCGGCCCCGTGGTGGTCAGCGTCCCGCACGCCGGCGTCGGCGTCGCCGGCTTCGACGCTGCTCTGTCGCCGGACCTGGACGTGCGCTGCGACGCCGACCTTCACGTCGACCGCCTGTACCGCATCGGCGAGCCCGACGGCCCGGCCGCTTGCCTGGCGGCGCGGCTATCGCGATTCGTCTGCGACCTGAATCGCAATCCCGACGATGTGTCGGGGAGCGCGGTGCCGAGCCACCCGGCCCCGCGCAACACCGACGGGCGCGGCTTCATCTGGGCGGTGACGACGACCGGCGCGCCCGCGCTACGGCGGCCGCTGACCCACGAGGAGTGGCAGGCGCGCGCCGCGATCCACGCGGCGTATCACGGCGCGATCGCGGCGGCGCTCGAGCGAGCGCGCGCGCAGTTCGGATTCGCGATCCTGGTCGATGGGCACTCGATGCCGTCGATGGGCAAGCAAGGCCACAAGGACCCCGGCCGCCGCCGCGCCGACGTCGTGCCCGGCGACCGTGAGGGGACGAGCTGCGCGCCCGCGCTGTCGCGCCACGTCGGCGACTATTTTCGCGCGCGAGGGTTCAGCGTCGCGTTCAATGACCCGTACAAGGGCGGCTTCATCACCACGCACCACGGCCAGCCCGCGTCGGGGATCCACGCGATCCAGATCGAGCTGTCGCGCGATCTCTACATGGACGAGACGACCTACGCGCCGCGCACCGAAGGCTTCGCGCGCGTGCAGACCGCGCTCGCCGCCCTGCTCGCGTCGTTGTCGACTCTGCGCCTCTGAAGCGCGTGGACCCGCGCGACTAGAACTTGATGCCGGCGAGCGGATCGTCGACGACGGCCTTCTTCTCGACCTTCTTGTACGGCTTCGGGATGGCGGGCGTGTCGGAGGTGCCGCCGGCCACCTTGTGCGTGTGCTTGGCGGCTTCCTGCCGAGCCTCGACCTGCGCGCGCGCCGCCGCCGCTTCAGCACGGATGCGAGCTCGCTCGTCCTCGTTCTGGACGGCGGCGAGCTTGGCCTCCATCTCTTTCTGGATCGCGCCCAGCTTCTTCTCCGATTCGAGCTGCAAAGCCCGGTTTTCAGCTTCCGCGCGCGCCTTGTCCGCGTTGAGCGACGCCACCTCGGACTGATGCTGCGAGTACATGCGATAGCCGAGGCCGCCCGCGACGACCACCAGCACGGCGGCGACGCTCACGACTGCCTTCACCGGCGAGTTGGTCTTGCGCGACTGCATCTCCAGGCGCATGCGCTCTTCCTGCAACCGCAGCTCGCCCTCGACGCGGTGGCGGCGCTCCGCCTCCTGCAACCGCATCTGCTCCTCGCGCAGCTTGGCTTCCTTCTCGTCCTCGATACGACGCACGCGATCTTCTTCGTCGCGGTGGCGCCGCTCCTCGTCTTCACGCGCGCGACGGACGGCCGCCTCCTTCGCGGAGCGCTCCGCCTCGGCCTTCGCCTTGGCGTCGTCCTCCTCGCGCTTGACGCGATCGTCTTCGATCCGCCGAAGCTCCTTCAGCGAAAACAGAACGGAATTCTCACGACGCTCCGACATCGAATCCTTCTCCTCTGCGCATCGGAATGATCCCGGCGACCGACTCCGATTCGAGTCTAATCAAGTAGCACGGCGGAGGAAACTCTTCAACGCATCGCCGAAGGCAGCGCGCGCCACGCGCGCGCACGGATCGCGCGCGGTCGAGTGTCCCAGCGTGCGACAGCGGGCGGCGGTGTCCTACCCGGTTGCGGTGGCGCTTGCGGCGCGCTTTCCGGCTGACCGCCGGCGTTACTTCTTGAGCAGGCTGTCGATGAAGTCGTCGTCGGACTTCGGCTTGCGGCCTGGCGCCTTGGTCATCGTGCTCGCGCCCTTGTTCGCGCCCTTGTTCGCGCCCTTGCCGTCGAGCTTCTCGAGCAGGGCAGCGCCACGCATGTGCGAACGCCCTGCCGTGGCACCCGACTTGGCGCTGTGCCGCGAACGGGCCGGTGCCGCGGGACGCTCCGTTTCCGTGGCGGCCGGCGCCGCGGTCGAGCCCGCGACGTTCGCCAGCGTGGTCGCGCTTCCGCTCATCGATGTGGTCTTCTCCACGACCTTGGGCGCCGGCGCTGGTGGAGGCGCCATCGCCGCGCGGCGGGCAGCCTCTGCCTTGGCAGCGGCCTCCTGCGCGCTGGCGAGCTCCAGCGACTGGTGGCGCCACATGGCCAGGCCCAGCACCAGCGTGGCCAGCACCACGACGCCGCCCATGGCCCAGAGGACACGCATCGCGACGCGCGTGCTGTCACGGGGAAGATCGAAGTTCGGAAGGACCACTTTCTCACTCATGGATGGAACGACTCCTGTTTTTGGAATCCCACGAAGCTCGCGAAGGAGACGCAAAGTGTGTTCCAGAGAACTATTACATCATTGCGCTAAGGTAAGACAGTGGAAGTATTGGATTTCGGGAGAATGTCCCACACCCGCCCCCGTGGGGTCTCCCCCCCTCAGTTCCCCCGGTCTATGCCGGTCGATTGCCCGGTCGATTGCCCGGTCGATTGCCCGTCCGCCGCGCCCTCGTCTGGCACCCACTGGCCGAACAGGCTATGGTGCTGCCGCCCGAGTCAGAGCGCCGCGAACCGATGGGCCATTTTGTCGATCTCCACAGCCACTTTCTGCCCGGCCTCGATGACGGCGCCGGCGACCTCGAGACGGCCCTCCGGATGGTCCGGGCTCTGACCGCGCTCGGGTTCTCGGACCTCTACGCGACACCCCACCAGCGGGCCGGCATGTTTCTGCCGACCCGCACCGACATCGACGCCGCCTTTGGGCAGGTGCGGGAGCAAGCGCATGAGCTGTCGCGGGCCGAGGGTACCGAGCTCAAGCTCGGTCTCGGCGCCGAGAACTTCTGGGACGACGTCTTTCACGATCGCCTGCGCCAGGGACAGCAGCCGAGCTACGACGGCGGTCCGGCCTTCCTGTTCGAGGTGAACCCGCAGCTCATGCCGCCCGGCATCGAGAACGAGCTCTTCCAGATGCGCGTGCGCGGGCAGCTGCCGGTCATGGCGCACCCGGAGCGCTACGTCGCGATCCAGACCGAGATCGCCGCCGCCGAACGGATCAGCCGATCGGCGGCGCTGCTGATCGACCTCGGCGCCCTCGACGGTGCCCACGGCCGCGTCGAGATGAAGACCGCGCGGCGCCTGGTGCTCGACGGGCTGGTCCACGCCGCCGCGTCCGATGCGCACAGCCCGGAAGACCAGGGCGCCATCGCGAGCGGCATGGCCTGGATTCGCAAGCAGCGCGGCGCCGCCGTGCTCGATCAGCTGCTCGACGAGAATCCCCGCCGTATCCTGGCGGGCGAGCTGCCGGAGCCGCCGGCGGCATGAGCGCCCCCGGCGCGCGCGCGCAAGGAAATCACTTTGAAGCCCAACCTCCTGTTCAAGCTCCTCGCTTCGTTGATCGTCGGCGTGGTGTGCGTCTTTTACGCGCTTCACGGCATGAACCGCCACGAGGTCCTCGCCGACATCCGGGCCCTGCCCCTCGAAGGCGTGCTGCTCTATCTCGGCACGCTCGCGATCACCCACTTCTTCCGCAGCTGGCGCTGGAACTATCTGCTGCGCCCCCTGGGTGCATCGCTGCCGATGCGGCGCCTGCTGCCGGTGTCATCGGTCGGCTTCATGGCGATCCTGGCGCTGCCGATCCGGCTCGGCGAGTTCGTGCGTCCCTACTTCGTCACGCGCGAGGGGCGCATCCGCATGAGCGCCGCCGTCGGCACCGTGGCGGTCGAGCGCATCGTCGACGGGCTGCTGATCTCGATCCTGTTCTTCGTTTCTTACCTGCTCTCGTCGCCCGACGTGTTCTCGCCCGAGCTGCGCTTCGGCGCGTGGCTGTCGCTCATCGGCTTCGTAGGGCTGACGACGTTCCTGGCCGTCGCTCAGGCCTGGACCGAGCCGACGATCGAGCTCGTGCTGCGGTTCTCGCTGCTGCGCCGCTTCGCGCCCGCGCGCGCCGAGCGCCTCGGCGATCGGCTGCGCTCGCTGATCTCCGGCTTCAGAGTGATGCGCGACCGACGCAACTTCAGCATCTTCCTGGTGCAGTCGGTCCTCTACTGGGGAGCGAACGGCTTCGGGATGTGGATCCTCGCGCGCCAGATGGACCTGCCGATCTCGTTGAGCGCGGCCTTTACCACGATGGCATTCACCGGCGTCGTGCTGACCCTGCCCAATTCGCCGGGGCTGGTCGGCCAGTTCCACGCCGCGATCAAGCTCGGGCTCGCGGCGTATCTGCCGCTCGCGATGGTCAACTCCAAGGGCATGGCCTACGCCATCGTCCTGCACGGCATCCAGACGCTGTGGTACGTGACGACCGGCCTTGCGTCGCTGCTGGCGATCTCGGGCACGGCGGGGCGCCACGCCTCGCTCGCCGAGGCGGTGCGCGAATCCAGCCGCGCCGCCAGCACCGCGGACACGCTCGCCGAGACGCGCGCCGAGACCCAACCCGGGGTCGAGGCGATATGAGCCGCGGCGGCGGCCGGGGCGCCATCGCGCCGCTGGCGGCCGCCGCGCTGGCGCTCATCTCGCTGGCGGCCGCGCCCGCGCACGCGAGAAGCACGGTCGTCGTGCCGTACACCACAGCCGAGGTCTGGCCCGCGACCATTCGCTTCCTGCGCGTCGATCGCAACTACCGCGTGCGCGAAAAGGACCAGCCGGCGGGCTACATCCTCTTCGATCTACCCGAGAACAAGCGCACCTATCGCGCGGCGCTCGAGATGGTGAAGACCAGCGACGACGAAGGCCGCGCGGCGACGCAGATCACCTGCACGATCACCGACCTGCCCCGCCGCTACGAGGCGACGCTGCTCGACCAGCTGGCCGCCAAGGTCGCCGATGAGCGCGGGCCACCGCCGGCGAACCGGCCGCCCGTCGCCGGCGAACCGCCGCCGAAGGAGAACCGGCCCGAGAACAAGCCCGATTCGAAGCCCGAGCCCAAGCCCGACGACGGCGATCTCAGCCAGCTACCGAAGCCGCCGACCTGGGGCCCGCCGCCACGATAGAGGGACCCGCGGTCGCTTCAGCCGAGCTCGACGAGGGGCGCGCCCTCTTCGACGGACTGGCCTTCCTTGATCAGGATCGCCGTGACCTTGCCGTCGGCGGTCGACTCGACCGGCATCTCCATCTTCATCGACTCGAGGATCACGACGGTCTGTCCTTCAGTGACGGTGTCGCCGACCTTCACTTCGATCTTCCACACCGTGCCGGTGATGTGCGCGTTCACGCTCGTGGCCATGGGACGCGGACAGTATCACGGGCGGCCGGCAGGCATCGACGCCGCCATGTGAAAGGCGAGCTGCTCCTCGGTGTAGCGGTGCTCGACGCCGCGCACGCAGCGCAGGCGCGCGTCGCAGGACAGGTGGCAGGCGGGCGCCACGCGCCGGCGCGCATGGCAGTCGGCGACGGAGAAACCGGTGAGGCGGACGGCACCCGCCGGACACGCCGCCACGCACGGAGCGGGACAGCCGGCGCACGCATCCCCGAGCGGCGTCGCGGGCACGAGGTCGCTCCAGTCACCGGCGAGCGCGATCAGCGCGCGATACGCCCACCAGGGCCCGAGCTCGGGATGAATCTGCAGGCCCAGCGGCCCCGGAGGGCCGATGCCTGCCGCACCGCCGAGGCGCTGGAACGGCAGCGCCGGAACGCTGTCGGTGAACGGGAAGTAGATCCGATACGGGACACCGGCGCGCGCCCAGCGTCTCTGCAGCGGCGGCGCCGACGGTGGCGCGCGTGAACCGATCCAGCGGATGGCGCGCGCCGCCCTTCGCCTCGGGCGCGGCGCGAAAACGCTCGAACAGCGTCGGCCCGCCGCTGCCGACCACCATGGCGCTGATGACGTCGGCGGCGCCGGGCGCAGTGTCGCCGAGCAACCCGCGCAAGCGCAGCGCAGGCGCCACCGGAGCGCAGGCGCCGTCGAACGCCGCCTCGGAGAGCGGCAGCAGCAGATTGAAGCCGCTCGCCGCCAGCGCCGCGCGTAGCCCGGCAAGCACCGCCGGGCCCAGCCCGGCGTGACGATCCTCTCCCTGCAGCGGCAAGATGGCGCGGGCCCCGCGGCCGCCCCCGCTACTTCAACTGGAACGGGTAAGGCGTGCTCAAGCCTTCGGACGGCGGGAAGGACGCGCTCTTGACCGCCTTCTCGACGCAGGCACCGCTCGGAGTGCCCGCGAACTTGCCGCTGACCGATGCCGAGCTCACCTTGCCGTTCTTGCCGATCACGACGCATGACCATCGCCATGCCCGGCACCTTGAACTGGTTGTAGCAGTCGTTGATCTTCGGCTTGATCGAGTTCATGCCGCTCACGACTGCGCTCTTCGAGAGCGGCCCCGCCGCCTCGGCGGGAGCGGCCGCGCTCTTGCGCGGAGCGGGCGAGTCGTCGTCGGACGCCGCCTGCCGGCGGGGCTTCTTGCCCGACAGGGCGTTGTTCAGCAGATCGTCGAGCGAGCCCTTGGCCGGGGCCTTCTGCTCCGGCTCGGACGGCCGCCGCGACCGGCGCCGCCGTCTTGCCGCCACCCTCGGCGGACGCGCCGCCCTTCTTCTCCTTGCCGCCGCCTTTCGTGCCCTTCTCGTGCTTGCCGGCGCCCTTCTCGTGCTTGGCGCCGTCACCAGCCGCTGTCGCCGGAGCCGCTCCAGGCGCGCCTTCGCGCGGCGGGAGCTTCTCGTCGGGAATCGTGGGCGCCCCGGGAGCCGCCGCCGGAGCCGCCGGCATCGTTCCCTTCGGCGCCACGGCCACCGCGGTGGGGGCCGGAGCCGGCGCGGGAACCTGCACCTGCTCGACCACCGTCACCGGCTTGGTCGTGAGGATCTTGTACGCCATCACGGCGATGCCGACCACCAGCAGGACCATGCCGCCGATGAGGGCGTAGATCCACTTGGGCGGCCCGCTCTGCGTCGGGATCGGCAGCAGCACCGGCGCAGCCGCCGAGAACGACCCGAACGTCGGAAGATCGTCGCCGAACCCGCTCGAACCACTGCCGCCCGAGGCGCTCGGCGCGCCCAGCGTCGTCGCCGCCATCGCGCGGATGTCGATCAGGCCCGAGCCCTCCGACGTTCCGTTGCCGTTGGTCACCGGAGCCGCCAGCGGCTTCGCCGCCGCCGAGGGCATCGCCAGCTGCTGCAGGTTCGCCAGCGAGAACAACACCGAGTTCTCGTGCCGCTGCGCGGTCAGGTTCTCGACGCGACCACCGTCGTGGTTCGACGGCACGCCGCGCGCCCGCCCTCGTCGGCCGACGCGGTCGACGACGCCGCGTGCGACGCGAACAGATCGCCGCCGCCACCGCGCGCCGCCATTGGCGCGCCGAATCCATCGTCGTGGTCGACGCTGGCACGTCCCACGCGCGCCGGGCTGGCCGCCGCGGCATCGACCGCGCTGAACAATCCACCACCGCCGCCGCCACGCGAGGGCGCGGGCGCCGACGACGCGACCATGGCCTCGTCGACCTGGACCTGCGCCGAGTCACCGCGGCTCAGGGGGCGCTATCGGTGAAGAGATCGCCGGTCCCGCCCGCGACCTCGGTCGGCTGGGCGCCTGGCACCGCCGCGTCAGCAAACTCGGGAACCGTCGACAGCTTCAGCCAGTCGGCGAGCCCCTCTTTCCAGATGTACGTCTCGCCGTTGATCTCGCCGCGACCGAGACGCGCGCGAATCTCTGCCTCGGGGAGGGGACCGACCTGCTCGCCGTCGACGACCAGGTGCCATCCGCCACCCTCGCTCGCCGCGGCGGCGGCCGGAGCAGCGGCGGCGTCGGCGGTACCACGCACCACGATGATGTGGCTGCACTTCTTGCAGCGGATCTTGAAGACCTTGCCCCGAACCTTGTCGTCGGAGATGGAGTACTTCGTCGCGCAGGAATCACAAACGATCTTCATTTACCCCTCGTTTACCCTAGCTGGGTCGCGGAAATCAGGTCGCTGCTCCACGGCCCACAGGCCTCGGGCTCGAAACGGCTTCCGATTATATTTGTCCCGACTTGCGGGCGCAAGCGCTGGCACGACGGATTGCAAGGTGTTTCAGCGATTTACGAACCTGACGCCAATCGTCGCGCAAATCATCGAACGAATCCTGACCCACAGTCGGATACCTCGGCGACAAACGCCGCGCGCTGCTTACCGGCGGTCGCGTCGGGGCCTGGCCTGCCATTTTTCACGCGTATGACTTCCGAGAAACCCCAGCGGCGGGCGTACGCATCGAGCGCGCCCGGCCGGCAGGCCGACCAGATCGACGGCGACTCGCTTGCCGGTCGAACGCAGCTCATCGGCGTGGCGCAGCGCCGCGCCGGCGGGACCGGCCACCAGCACACTGCCCGCGATCACGTCCGGTGCGCCGTTGGTCGGCGCCGAGCCACTGCCCACGCCATTTCCGCTGCCGGCGCCGCTGGCCGCGGAATGCCCCGCCTGCGCCGCGGCCGCCGCCTCCAGGGCCGCGGCCGCGACCTCGACGTCGACCGCGAAGCCGACCGCCGGGCTCGGCTGCCCGTAGCGACCCAGCAGATCGTCGTAGCGACCGCCGCCGAGCACCGCCTGCCCGGCGCCCTCGGCGTAGCCCTGAAAACGCAGGCCCGTGTAGTAGTCGAAGCCGCGCACCTCGCCGAGATCGATGTGCAGCCGCGCCGGGATCTCCCGCTGCTCGACCGCGGCCACGATGCGCGCGAGATCGGCGAGCGCGCGACGCACACCCTCCGACGGCGCCTGCTTGATGGCCTTCGTCAGAATCGACGGCGGCCCCGACAGCTCCGGCAGCAGCGCCGCGAAGCGCGCCGCCGCCTTCGGGCCGCGCGCGCCCCGCAGCAACGATTCCAGCCCGGCGCCGTCGCGCTTGGCGATGCGGCCGCGCACCTCTTCCGTCGCCTCGGGCGACAGCTGCAGCGCGCCCAGCACCTCGCGCGCCAGGCCCAGGTGGCCGAGGTCGATCGTCGGCGACGCGAGCCCGGTCGCCGCCAGCGCCGCCGCGGCGAGCGCGATCACCTCCGCGTCGCCGTGCGGCCCCGCGACGCGCGCCAGCTCGACGCCGGCCTGGATCAGCTCGCGCTGCCCGCGCGCGCCGCGCTCGAGGCGGACGACCGTCCCCTCGTAGCACAGCCGCACGGGGCCCGGCTCCTCCTGAAAGCGCGTGGCGATGAGCCGCGCGATCTGCGGCGTGATGTCGGGCCGCAGCGCCACGACCTGCCCCGAGCTCGGCTCGACGAACCGGATCGCCGCCGCGCGGCCCGACGTGCCCGAGGCCCAGCGCCAGCACGTCCTCGTACTCGAACGCCGGCGTGATGACGCGCGAGAACCCCCAGCGCTCGAACACGCCGAGCAGGGTCTCGGCGATGCGGCGCCGCTCCGCCGCCGCCCGGGGCGCGAAGTCGCGCATCCCGGTCGGCAGCCGCAAGGTTGGTGATTCCCTGGCCACTTTGCTCAGGGCTTGACGGCGTTGCGAACGATGCCGTCCTTGAGGTAGCCGACGAACACCTCGGCCAGCTCGATCGCGACCTTCTCCTGCGCCTCGCGCGTCGACGCGCCCAGGTGCGGGCTCGCGATCAGGTTCTCGTGCGCGAACAGCGGCGACGGCTCGGGCGGCTCCTTGCCGAACACGTCGAGCGCCACGCCCGCGAGCTGACCGGACTTCAGCGCCTCCAGCACCGACCTCTTCGTTGACGATGCCGCCGCGCGCGCAGTTGATGAGGTACGAGCCCTTCTTCATGCGCGCGAACGTCGCCGTGTCGAACAGGTTCTTGGTGTCGGGGGTCAGCGGCACGTGCAGCGTGATGAAGTCCGACTGGGTGATCACGTCGTCGAGCGACGCCAGCTTCACGCCGGCCGGCAACCCGGTCTCCGACTTCACGAGCGGGTCGTAACCGATGACCGACATCTTGAGGCCGACGCCGCGCTCGGCGGCCTGGCGCCCGATGTTGCCGAGGCCGATCACGCCCAGCGTCTTGCCGGCGATCTCGACGCCCATGAACTTCTTCTTCTCCCAGACGCCCTGGCGCATGAGCTCCGACGCCTGTGGGATCTTGCGCGCGAGCGCGAACATCAGACCGATCGCCATCTCGGCGGCGGCGGCGGCGTTGCCCTGCGGCGTGTTGATGACCAGCACGTTCTTCGCGGTGGCAGCCTTGACGTCGATGTTGTCGACGCCCACGCCCGCGCGCCCGATGATCTTGAGCAGGCCCGGGTTCTCGAGAATAGCCGCGGTGACCTTGGTCGCCGAGCGGATGCCCAGGCCGTGGTACTGGCCGATGATCGCCGCCAGCTCCTCCGGTTTCAGCCCAACCTTGACGTCGACGGTGAACCCCGCCTTTTGCAGGATCTCGACCGCGCGCTTGGACATGTCGTCAGCAATCAGAACTCGGATCGAATCGGCCATTGTCTCTTCTCCTCCAGATGAACGACAGCGATGAACGACTGCAGTGCGATCAAACCTTGCGTGACTCGGCGAACGTCGCCTGCGCCGCGGCCACCCCCGACCCCGGCTTGATGCGGTAACCGAGATCCGAGAGCGTCATCTCCAGCCCCGAGATCGCGGTGATGATGTCGAACTCGCTGTAGTAGCCGATGTGCGCGATGCGGACGATCTTCCCCTTCAGGTGATCCTGTCCGCCCGCGATCGTGATGCCGTAGCGTACGCGCATCTGGCGCACGACCGCCGAGCCGTCGATGCCGCTCGGCACGCGGATCGCCGTCACCGCGTTGGTCGGCGTCGCCGCGAAGAGCTCGAGCCCGAGCCCCCCGGCCGCGGTGCGCGTCGCGCGCGCCAGCCGCTCGTGGCGGCTGAACACGCCCTCGAGCGTCTCTTCCTTGAGCATGCGCAGCGATTCCTGCAGGCCCACGAACAGCGTCACTGCCGGCGTGAAGTAGGTCTCGCCCTTCTCCTGGCTCTTTCGTTCGCGCGCGAGGTCGAGATAAAAGCGCGGCAGGTTCGAACGCTCGCTGGCCTTCCAGGCTTTCTCGGACGCGGCGATCATCGCCAGCCCGGGCGGCAGCATCAGCGCCTTCTGCGAGCCGAGGCAGACGACATCGAGGCCCCAGCGATCCATGGGCACGTCGAAGACGCCGATCGCGGTGATGGCATCGACGCACAGGAGCACGTCAGGCCGGTTGCGTACGACCTTGGACAGCCCCTCGATGTCGTGCTTGACGCCGGTCGAGGTCTCCGACGCCGTGGCGTAGACCGCGCGGATCGACGGATCCTGGTCCAGCGCCGCCGCGACCACGGCCGGATCGACGCTCTTGCCCCACTCGACGTCGACGTTGACCGTGGCGATGCCGTAGGCGTGCGCGATGCGGCCCCAGCGCTCGCCGAACTTGCCGCCGCGGATCACCAGCACCTTGTCGCCCTGGTGCAGGAAGTTGCAGACCGCGGCCTCCATCGCCAGCGTGCCCGAGCCGGTGAGCTGCAACACCGTCTGCTTGGTCTGGAAGAGCCACTTCAGCCCCTCCTGGGTCTCCTTCAAGCACTCGTTGAAGGCGGGCGCGCGGTGGTACAGCACCGGCCGCGCCATGGCGAGCAACACACGCTCCGGGACAGGCGTGGGACCGGCGGTGAGGAGGTACTGTTTCATTGCGCGCGGCGACGGATAAGCAGCCGCTCGTGGTTCTATTACAACTTCCGCGTCAAACCAATGAGATCGTTTTGAAGCGCCGGAGTATGTTCGAAACGCGCCGATGTCCCTCGCCCAATTCGCTGACGTCACCTTCGGGTACCCCGGCACCGAGATCCTGACCGGAGCGTCGATGCTCATCCGTCCCGGCGAGCGCATGGCGCTGCTCGGACCCAACGGCACCGGCAAATCGACCGCGCTGCGGCTGCTCGCCGGCGACCTCCAGCCCGACGGCGGCGACGTGCGCGTGCTCGGCCGCTCCAGCGTCGCCTATCTGCGCCAGTCGCAGGAGTTCGCGGGCGGCGGCACGCTGATGGACGCGCTGCTGGAGCCGTTCGCCGCGCTGCAAACGCTGCACGACGAGATGACGGCGATCGAGCACCGCCTGGGCGAGGCGAGCCCCGTCGAGGTCCAGCGCTACGGCGAGCTGCAGGAGCGCTACATGCGCGACGGCGGCTACGACCTGGAGTCGCGCGTGCGCCGCCTCACGGCCGACGTCGGCTTCACCGAGTCGGACCTGGGGCGGTCGGTGTCGACCCTTTCGGGAGGCGAGCGCGGCCGCCTGGAGCTGGCCAAGGTGCTGGTGCGCCAGCCGGATCTGCTGCTGCTCGACGAGCCGACCAACCACCTGGACCTGGCGGCCATCGAGCGGCTCGAGAGCTTCCTGGCCGACTACCCCGGCGCGTTCGTGCTGGTGTCGCACGACCGTGCGTTCATCCGCGCCGTGTGCCGCGAGATCGTCGAGCTCGAGAACGGCAAGTTCGTGCGCTACCCGTTCGGCTACGACAAGTACGTGGTCGAGCGCGACGCGCGCCTGGAACGCTCGCGCGTCGAGTACGAGCGCCAGAAAGAGCACGTCGACAAGACCGAGGACTTCATCCGCCGCAACCTGGCGGGCCAGAAGACCAAGCAGGCGCAGAGCCGGCGCAAGATGCTGGAGAAGCTGGACCGCCTGGAGCGGCCCGAGGACCACTGGGAGTACGCGGGGAAGATCGGCCTCGCGTTCTCGACGGGCGACGATCTCGGCAGCAAGGAGACGATCCGCGCGCCGCACATCACCGTCGGCTACCGCGACGCCGCGACCGGCGCGGACGCCGCCGTCCTGCGCGACGTCACGGTCAACATCTACCGCGGCGACAAGGTCGGCATCGTCGGCCCCAACGGCGCCGGCAAGTCGACGTTGCTGAAGACGCTGATCGGCGTGCTGCCGCCGCTCGCGGGGAAGATCGAGACCGGCACCGGGGTGCGCATCGGCTACTTCGACCAGAAGCTGGGCACGCTCAGCGAGGAGCTGTCGCTGATCGACGAGATCCGCACCGTGCGCGCCGATCTCTCGCCCGAGGCGGTGCGCAGCTACCTGGCCAAGTTCCGCTTCTTCGGCGACGACCCGTTCCGCACCGTGCGCGGCCTGTCGGGCGGCGAGCGCAGCCGCCTGGCCATGGCGAAGATCATGCTGTTCCCGCGCAACGTGCTGGTGCTCGACGAGCCGACCAACCACCTCGACATTCCGGCGCGCGAGACCCTCGAGGGGGCGCTGACTTCGTATGAAGGCACGCTGCTGGTCGTCAGCCACGATCGCTATTTTCTCGATCGCATCTGCACGCGCCTGCTGGTCATCGAAGGCGACGGGCTCGAGGCGCACCTCGGCAACTACTCCGACTGGCGGCGGCGCAAGCGTGAGGAGGCGTCGAAGACCGCGGAGAAGACGGCCGAGAAGAAGACAGAGAAGACGCAGAAGACGGCGGAGAAAGCAGCCGCCGCGGAGGCGCGCGGCAAGGGGGCAGCCGCGGCGCCTGCGCCGGCTCCGGCCGAATCGGAGGCGACGCGCGCCGCCAACAAGGAGCGCGAGCGCGAGCGGCGCCGCCTCGAGCGCCGCGTGGAAACGCTGGAGGCGGATGTGGGCAAGCTGGAAGCGGAGCTGCAGGCCGTGCGGCAGGAGCTGGCCGGGGATCACGCCGGCGACTGGCAAAAGCTGCACACGCTGGCCGATCGCGAGCGCGAGCTCGACGCGTTGCTCGCACGCCGGATGGCCGAGTGGGAGGGGGCGAGCACCGCGCTCGCCAGCGCGCGAGCTACTTAATCCCGAAGCAATCCCGAAACGATCCGACGCGCCGCGATCAGCGGCTCGAAAAACGCCAGCCCAAAATCGTGACGACGCGCGCGCGATCCCTCAAGACCGGCGCATCGTCTACCGATTGATCCTCATGTAGCGCCCTCGATTCTGCCCGATTGCTTCGGTAGAATGCGAGTATAGGTTTCGCATGTAACTGGATCTCGAGAGAGCTTCTTTTTCGCCGGAGGTCACCCGGATGCGTTGGGCCGGAGTTTTTGGTTTCGCCCTGGCGGTCGCGGCTACAGGTTGCGCCGGGCGAAAGACCACGGTGGCGAGTGCGGCGAGTGTTCCCGCGACAGAGGTCGCCGGTGTATGGGACGGCGTGGTGCGCGCCACCATCAGCGAGGGGATGGGGACCGGCGACACGCGCATCGAGAAGCAGGAGTGGCATCTCGCGCAGTCCGGCGGGTCGATCAGCGGGTACTACATCGCGGCGCTGACGTTCGTGTCGGGCGATGGCCGGCCCTACGTGTGCAGCCGGCAGCCGCAGTTCTCGGCGGTGCAGCGCTACGACATATCGGGCACCGTGCGCACTGGCGTCGAGGGCGTCGTCGAGATCCAGGAGATCGCGCAGAAGTCGGCCGAGGGGCGCTGCGATCCCGGGAATCGCCGCCTGCTTCACTATGAAGGCAAGGTTCAGGGCGACGTGCTGACGCTGGTCGTGAACGGCCAGCAGAAGCAGACGCTGTACCGGAGCCGCGCAACCGACGAACGCGGCAACGCCACCGACCTGGCGGCGGCGCCGACCAGCGCGTCGTCGACCGAATCGCCGTTCCCGAACATGGGCGACGGGCCCAAGCCGCCGCTGGCGGGCGGCGCGCCTACTGACGTGAGCGGGCTCTGGATCTGGGAGCATCAGGGGACGGCGCCGGGCGGCGACGAGAAGCAGGAGCGCGAGGAGTGGCACGTCACCCAGGAGGGGGCGAAGCTCACGGGCTACTACGATCGCGTCGTGCGGCAGGTCTCCGTCGACGGCCACGCCTACCGGTGCAGCATGTCGCTGGAGTTCGAGATCGCGACCCGCTATCGCATCAACGGCGAGGTACGCGGCAATCAGGTCATCATCTACGAGAACTCGTTCGAGATCCTCGAGCCCAACGCCTGCGACAACGGCAAGCGGCGCCTCGACGCGTACGAGGGCCAGGCGACCGCCGAGGAGCTGCGGTTGGTCTGGGGAGTGGGCGGCCAGGTCTTGCACCGGCCGCACCCCGACGTTCCGACGCAGCGGTTCTAGCCTCGCCGGAGTCCGTGGATCCGTCGCCGTCGCCGTCGCCGTCGCCGTCGGCGATCCGGGATTCCTCTCCGTTCGAAGTAGCCCACGCCGACGCCGACGCCGACGGGAAGACGGGTTGGACCCTAGGTCCGAGACCTCCTCGTTCTCAGCCTACTTCTTCAGCTCGGCGTCGATCACTTCTTTGAACTTGTCGGCGGGCTGCGCGCCGACCAGGCGCGTTCCGTTGATGAAGAACGTCGGCGTGCCGGTGGCGCCGACGGCGGCGCCCTCCTTGGCGTCGCTGTCGACCTTGTCCTTGAACTTGCCGCTGTCGAGCGCCGCGGTGAACTTGTTCATGTTCAGCCCCAGCTCCTGCGCGTACTTCTCCAGCGACGCGCGGTCGAGAGCCTGCTGGTTGGCGAACAGCTTGTCGTGCATCGCCCAGAACTTGCCCTGCTCGTTGGCGGCCAGCGCGGCCTCGGCGGCCAGGTGGGCCTTGTCGTGGAACGGCAGCGGCAGGTTGCGGAACGCGATCTTGATCTTGCCCTTGTACTGGTCCTCGATCTCCTTCAGCGCCGGGTTCACGCGCCCGCAGAACGGGCACTGAAAGTCGCTGAACTCGATGACGGTGACCTTGGCCGAGGCCGGTCCCTTGACCGGCGCATCGCCGATCTTGATGTCGACCTTGGCCGGGGGCGCCTCGGGGGCGCCCGCCGGCGCCGCGGCCGGCGGAGGCGTCGCCGCCGCCTGCTCCATCAGCTTCTGGTAGACGTCCTTGAGCGGCGTCCCTTTCTTCACCAGCTCATCGGCCTTCTTGATCTCCTCGTCGATGACCTTCTGGAAGTCGGCGAAGGGTTGCGCGCCCACCAGCTGCCGCCCGTTGATGAAGAACGTCGGCGTCCCGCTGGCGCCGACCGACGACGCCAGCTTCTGGTGCTCGGCGATCTCGTCCTTGATCTTGGGATCGTCCATGTCCTTCTTGAACTTGCTCACGTTGAGCCCGATCTCCTGCGCGTACTTCTCCAGATTCGCGCGCTCGAGCGCCGTGTTGTTGTCGTACATCTTGTCGTGCATCGGCCACGCCTTGCCCTGGCGATGCGCAGCCTGAAACGCCTGCGCCGCGTCCATGGCGTGCTCGTGGAACGGCAGCGGCTGGTTGATGAAGACCAGCGCGACGTCGTTGGGATACTTCTGCAGGATCTCCTTCACCGTCGGCTCGACGCGCTTGCAGAACGGGCACTGGAAGTCGCTGAACTCGGCGATGGTCACCTTGGCGGCCTTGGGCCCGGTGCGAGGCATCGTCGCGCTCAGCGGCACCTTGTGCGACGCCGCTGCCGGCGCCGCGGACGGCGACGGCGCGCCGGCCGCCGGCTTCTGGCGATCGTCGATCGCCGCGAGGATCTCGCCGATCCCCTTGCCCTGCTTCGACATGTCGAGCGCCAGCTTGGCCAGCCCGGGGCTGCGCGGGCAGTTCGGATCCTTCTTCACGCAGGTCGCGATCGAGCCCATGTTGCAACCGCACTCGCAGTTGCGCTCGTTCATGGCCTGGAGCGCGGTCGTCTTCTGACCGTCGTTCATCCCGTCGAAGCTGATGCCGGCGACCGACGTCAGGTCGGTATCCTTCAACCAGCCGCTCGGGAACTCCGCCTGGCTCTTGTAGACCTTGGCGGGCAACTTGGCCGCGACCACGGCCGAAGGCGCGTCGCCAGCCTTGGGCTCGGCGGTCGCGCTCTCGCGCCCGCGCCCGTTGCCGGTCTCGCGACCGACGAGAAACCCGACGGCCAGGCCGGTCACCAGCGGCCAGACGGTCGCACCCCAGTTTCGCGACGATTCGTTTTCACGCACCATGGCGTGAGCTTATACATCAAACGTCGGCGATTGCTCACGCTCGCACGCGCGCGCCCCGCGCCCGGAACCGGACGCGGGCGCGGCCTCGAACGCCGTGGCTACTTACTCGTCGTCGTCTTCGTCGCGGGCCGAGCGGCGTGACGTGCCGGGCTCGAAATCGAGCTCACCGGCGAACATCTCGTCGAGGATCTCGTCGACCGAGCCGGCATGGTAGTCGCGGCGCAGCTCCTCGCGCTCGAACTCTTCGAAGGTCCGGTAGATCTTCTGCTCGTCGTCGTTGTGTCCCATGTTCGCTCCTTCTCGTCTCGTTCAACCTCTCACATGTAGGTTCAGATAATACCTTGGCCCACAGCCGGTCAAATTTTTCGCTCATCCGTTCGGGGGAAGGCCAGAGGTGGGTATTCGGAGTCCGGAGGGGGTTTGATAGGATTCGCGCGCACTCATGGGACGCATCATCGCGGTCGCAAACCAAAAGGGGGGCGTGGGAAAGACCACGACCGCCGTCAACCTGGCGGCCTCGCTGGCAGCCGCCGAACGGCGGGTTCTGCTGGTCGACATCGATCCGCAGGGCAACGCCAGCTCCGGCCTCGGATACGCCCGCACCGAGGAGGGCACGCCGACCGTCTATGACCTGCTCGTCGATGACCGCCCCATCGGGGAGATCGTGCGCAAGACCGAGTTGCCGCTGCTCGACCTGATCCCGGCGCGCGCCGACCTGGCGGGCGCCGAGATCGAGCTCGTCGCCCTGCCCGACCGCGAGACCCGCCTGCGCCGCAGCCTGCGCGCGGCAGCCGCCGACTACGACTTCGTGTTCATCGACACGCCGCCCTCGCTGGGCCTGCTGACCCTCAACGCGCTCTCGTCGTCGAACGGCGTGCTCGTGCCGCTGCAGTGCGAGTACTACGCGCTCGAGGGGCTGAGCGATCTGCAGACCACCATCGAGCTCGTCGGCCGGTCACTCAACCCCGGGCTCACCATCGAGGGTATCGTCCTGTGCATGGTGGACAACCGACAGAACCTGACCGAGCAGGTCGCCAACGAGGTGCGCGGCCACTTCGACGCGCGCGTCTACCAGACCACGGTGCCGCGCAACGTGCGCCTTTCGGAGGCGCCGTCGTTCGGCAAGCCGATCATCCTCTACGACATCGCCTCCAAGGGAGCGAAGAGCTACCTGGAGCTGGCGCGCGAGTTCCTGTCGCGGCAGACCGATGCGACGTCGTCCGAGGCTGCGAGCGGCCCAAGGTGAGTACAATCAAATGAGCACGATGAAGCGCAAAGCGCTCGGCCGCGGTCTCGCGGCGCTGATCCCCGGCGCGCCTGCGCTGTCGGTGGCGTCGCCGCCTCCGGTAGCGTCCGGTGGCAGCGGCGGCGGCCTGCAGAACGTCGCGATCGAGGAGATTCACCCCTCGCGCGATCAGCCGCGCAAGATGTTCGACGAGGCGCGCATCGAGGAGCTGGCGGCGTCGATCCGCGCGCAGGGCGTGATCCAGCCGCTGGTCGTGCGCAAGCGCGAGGCCGGCGGCTACGAGCTGATCGCCGGCGAGCGCCGCTGGCGCGCGGCGCAGCGCGCGGGGCTGCACGACGTGCCCGCGGTGATCCGCGACGTGGTCCCGACGCGCGCCTTCGAGATGGCGATGGTCGAGAACCTGCAGCGCGAGGACCTGAACCCCATCGAAGAGGCGGCCGGCTACCAGCGGCTCATCGCCGAGCTCGGCTACACGCAGGAATCGCTGGCCGCGCGCGTGGGCAAGGATCGCACCACGATCACGAACGCGCTGCGGTTGCTGCGCCTGCCCGAAGAGGTGCGCAGCCTGGTCGTCGACGGCCGGGTCTCGATGGGCCACGCGCGCGCGCTGCTGGGCCTGGAGTCGACCGACGCGATGGTGCGTCTGGCGCGCCGGGTCGCGGCGCGCGAGATGTCGGTGCGCCAGGTCGAAGGCCTGGTGCGGCGCGAGCGCGAGGATCACGGCAACGGCGCCGGCAGCACCCCGCCGGCGCGCCCGTCGGCGTCGGCCCGCGACCTCGGCGAGCGGCTGTCGCGCGGGATCGGCGTGCAGGTCAAGGTCGTCGAGGCGGGTCCGGGGCGCGGACACCTCGAGCTGCACTATCACTCGCTCGACGAGCTCGACACCCTGATCGGGCGATTGCTCCCCTCATGACCCACCCGAGCTCCATCGATCACCGGCGCAACGCGCGGGTCCCGATCGCATTGGAGCTGGAGTACCGGTCCGCGGGCGCGTTCCTGGTCGCGTACACGACCAACCTGTCCAAGGGCGGCATCTTCGTCGACACCACCGCGCCGCTGCCGATCGGCACCGTGGTGTCGATGCGGCTGCGCGCGCCCAGCATGCCGGTGTGCGAGCTGCACGGCACGGTCGCCTGGCTGCGTCCCGAGTCGACGGGCCCGGGGCAGCCCGCCGGCATGGGCATCGTGATCGACACGGCAGCCGAGCAGTACGGCGCGGTGGTCGACGAGATCGCGTTCAGCTTCACCGGCATCCAGATCCTGCTCGGCACGGGCGAGGCGGCGCCGCGCGCGATCCTCAGCCGCTACCTGCGTTCGGTTCTCGCCTGCAGCATCATCGACTTCGACTTCACCACGCGGCCCGAGATCCTGCCCGACAACATCGACCTGGCGGTGATCGACCTCGACTCGTCGGGCCCCGAGGGCGCGCAGCTGATCCAGACGCTGAAGTTCGATGCGCGCACTTCGACGACGCCGATCATCGCGCTCGGGCAGCTGGAGCGCGATCGCATGCGCGCGCACCAGCGCGGCGCCGACGAGGCGCTCACGAACCCGCCGCTGTTCGCCGAGCTGCAGAGCGCGGTCATCCGCTGCATCGCGAAGCCGACCGCGGTACGCTAGCGGCGCCGAGCTAGAACAGACCAGCGCGGCGGCGTGCTGACGCGAGCGTGTTCGACAGCAGCATCGCCACCGTCATCGGGCCGACGCCGCCAGGGACCGGGGTTATCGCCGACGCGCGCTCTTTCGCGGCCGTGAATTCGACGTCGCCCACCAGCTTGCCGGTCGGGAGCCGGTTGATGCCGACGTCGATCACCACCGCGCCTGGTTTGATCCACGCGCCGCGGATCATCTCGGCCCGGCCGACGGCCGCAACCAGCACGTCGGCGCGGCCGACCGCAGCGGCGAGATCGCGCGTGCGGGAGTGGCACACGGTGACTGTCGCGTCGGCGGCGATGAGCAAGCGCGGCGATCGGCTTGCCGACGGTGTTCGACCGCCCGACCACGACCGCTTCGGCGCCGGAGAGCGGCACGTCCGCTTCCTCGATCAACTTCATGATGCCGAACGGCGTGCACGCGACGAAGCGCGGCTCGCCCATGAGCAAGCGCCCGAGGTTGTCGGGATGGAAGCCGTCGACGTCCTTCGCCGGATCGACCGCCAGCAGAACACGACGCGCGTCGATGCCCGGCGGCAACGGCACCTGCACCAGGATGCCGTCGACGTCGCGATCGGCATTGAGCTTCCCGATCAGCGCCAGCAGATCGGCCTCCGCGGTGCTCGCCGGCAGGCGGTGATCGAAGGCCCGAAAGCCGGCCTCGGCGCAGGCTTCGGTCTTTTTGCGGACGTAGATTTGAGACGCGGGATCGTCGCCGACCAGCACCACCGCCAGCCCCGGCTGCACACCGCGCGCGGTGAGCGCGCGCGCTTCCTCGGCGAGCCCTGCGCGGATTCGCGCCGCCAGCGCCTTGCCGTCCAAGATCTTTGCGGCCATTTGCCGGCACCTTATAGCAGGCTGACCGCGCGGCGGTGTCCGAAATTGGGATCGCGCCGGACGCCGGCAGGACGGGCGCGGGGCGCACGAGCGCAACGGCGGGGCGATCGCGGCGGCACGCGGGTTGCTGAATCGGGAAAGCACGCATCCCATGCCCGAGACTATTGTTCACTCGCCGATCCTCCTCGCGCTCGGCGCGCTCGCCACGACGCTGCTGACCGCGCGGCCGTGCGCCGCCGCGGTGCCGACGCTCGACGGCGAGATCCACGCGCTGGCGATCGCCGGCGATCGCGTCGTTGCGATCCGGCGCGACCAGGTCGTGGTGCTGGGCGCGTCGGGCGAGGTGCTGGGGCGCCTCGACCACGAGCACGGCCCGGCGCCCGAGCCCGTGAAGAAGCGCCGCCCGAGCGCCGAGGAGGTGCTCGAGCTCGCGGGGATCCCCGACGAGGATCTCGAGAGCGACGTGGCCGAGGAGGCGCTCGAGGACGAGGGCGCGGGGGCTTCGGGAGGCCGACGGCGCGCGCCGGCCGCGGAGCGGGTCGACGACGATACGCGCGGTCCGCGCGGCAGCGGCGGCGGCGCACCGCGCCTGCTCGCGGCGAGCGATCGTCGCGTCTGGATCGGGGGCGCGGACGGGCTCGCGAGGCTCGCAACCGAGGGCGATGCCGCCGCGCTGCCGCTGCGCGCGGTTGTCGTCGGACCGCGGCGGCTGCCGCTGTCGGCGCTCGCCGTCGCACCCGGCGGCGACGATCTGGCGGCGCTGGCGGGCAACCACCTGGTGCGCTCCAGCGACGGCGGCGCGTCGTGGTCGCTGCTGGCCGTGCTGGGGGCGCGCCCGCGCGCGATCGAGATCGCGGCCGACGGGCGCGACGTCTACGTGCTCGACGACGATGGCGTCGCGGTCGTCGCGCACCGGCAGCGCACGCCGATCTTCGACGGGCGCGCCTATCACATCGTCCGCTGCCGCGACGAGCTCCTCATCCTCGCCGACGACGGCGTCCACGCGTGGCGGTGGGATCGCGGCCTCGAGCTGCGGAGCGCGCGCGTTCCCGCGCGACGACTGGCGTGCGCCGCCGCCGCCCCGGACCTCGTGCTCGCGTTCGGCTCCGACCTGCTGGTGTCGTTCGATGGCGGGCGAACCTGGCGGACGCGCGACGACTTGCCGGCGCTGGCGATCGCGTGCGTGGCGATCACCGCCGATCGCCTCTGGGTCGGCACGGGGAGCGGCCTCTTCGTCGTGCCCGTGGTGCCGCTCGCGCCGCCGGCGCATCCAGAGGAGTCCCCGCGGGATCCGGCCCGGGCCGCCGAGATGCAATCAGCGATCGCGGGCGCGCAGAGGACGCTGCCGGCATTCCTGCCGCGCGCCAGCCGGTGGCAGGGTCTGCTGCCGCGCGTGTCGCTCGTGGCAGCGGCAAGCGCCACGCGCCCCGGGGGCGACCGGCGGGAGGTCTGGTTGCTGCTGACGTTTCCCCTCGGCCGCGCGCGACCACGCGGCGCGCAGGCGTTGCAGATGGCGGCCGACCGGCTAGGGCGGAGCGCCGCCCTCGCCGGAGAGCTGGTGCGCCTGGCGCACGACGCCCCCGAAGACGAGGAAGCGGCGGCGCTGCTGCGCGTGGTGCAGGCGCGATTGGACGCCGAACGATGACGATCTCCCACATCGTCGTGCTGCTGGTCTGCCTCGACCCCGCGGATCCGCGCATGCCCCCGCCCCCTCCCCCACCGCTGCCGCCGCCGCCGCGCTCTGGCGAGCCGTCCCACCCGCGCCCGCGGCACCCGCCCGACCCCATCGCGCTCCAGCGGGCGCTCGGCGACGGGCCTCCGATCGACGTGCTGCGCGCCGCGGCCACCGCGCTGGCGCTGGCCGAACCGGACCGGGCGCGCTCGCTGGTGCAACGGGCGCGCCTGGCGGCCTGGCTGCCCGAGGTTCGCTTCCGCGTCGACCGCCGCTTCGGCCGCAGCGAATCGCTCGACGTCTCGCCCGCGCCGCTGGCCGACGCGCCGCCGGTGTCGCTGGATACCGTCGACGAGGTACGTTACGAGGCGCGCGCCACCTGGGACCTGTCGCGGCTGGTCTTCAATCCCGACGAGCTGGCGGCCCACGCCGAGGCCCTGCGCATGGCCGACGTGCGGCGTGAGGTCGAGTCGCTGGTCATCCGCCTCTACTTCGAGCGGCGGCGCCTCAAGGTCGAGGCGGTTACGTCCGATGGCAACGATGTGGCTTCGAACTTGCGGCGCGAGGCGCGCATCGAGGAGCTCGAGGCCGAGCTCGACGCCCTGACAGGGGGAGCCTTCTTGCGTGCGACCGCCGCGGCTCGCGGCGCTCTCCCCTCGGCGTCCCCATGGCCGTAGCTCGCGAAGCCCGCCAGCATCCGCGCTATCCCGTCGACCTCAAGGTCTCGGTGTCGTCGAAGGACCGCCAGCTGGCCGCCCGTACCCGCGACATCTCGCGCTCGGGAGTGTGCCTGATCGCGCCGCGCCCGATCCCGCTGCAGGCGCGCATCGAGATCCGCATGGTGCTCACGTTCGCGGCCGGCGGACACTCGGAGCCATTGATGCTGACCGGACGCGTGGTCTGGTGCACGGCGCTCTTCGGCTCGTACCAGGTCGGCGTGATGTTCGCCGACCTGGACCGCGAGCGCGCGCGGCAGCTGCAGATCCTGGTGGCGATCCTCGACGGGGCGCCGTCCGAGCCCGCGGACGACGAGGACACCGACCGCCATCACGTCGATCCCGATGATCCGTTCCGGCCGTAGCAGAGGAAGAGGAGCACCATGGCGAGACCACAGCCCCCAGTGAAGCGCGCCGACGGTGGAACCGGGCCTCGCCCCTCCAACGTCAACGTCGCGCCGCAGGGCCGACGGCAGCACGCGCGAAGCGACATCCGCATGTCGGCCGAGATCCGCACCTCGCGCGCGGTGTTCACCGCGACGACGCGCGATCTCTCCGAGGCGGGCGCGGGCCTCGAGACCGACCGCGCGCTCGCCGAGGGCGAGGAGATCGCGCTCGGGCTCTTCCTGGTCGTCGACGGCGTCGAGACCGAGACCCCTCCGCTCTGGGTCAAGGCCAAGGTCGCCTGGGTCGGCGAGACCGATGCCGGCCACCACACCGCCGGGGTTCGCTTCGCGGTGATCACCAACGAGCAGCGCGCCTGGTTGCGTCAGGTCCTCGCGCACGTTCAGCCGGCCGACGCCGCCCGCTGAATCACGCGAACGCCGCGAGGATCCGGCTCGCGATGCGCGCACCGTCGATGGCCGCGCTGACGATGCCGCCCGCGTAGCCGGCGCCCTCGCCCGCGGGATAGACGCCGCGCAACGACGGCGATTCGAGCGTGTCGGGGTCGCGCACGATGCGCACCGGCGCGCTCGTGCGCGTCTCGGCGCCGATCAGCTGCGCGCGCTCGTCGAGAAAGCCGGGGACGCGCGCCGCGATGCCGCGCAGGCCGTCGCGCAGCGCTTCGAGCACGAAGGGCGGAAACACCGCGCGCAGGTCGGCGGCGACGATGCCGGGGCGGTAGCTGGCCTCGGGCAGTGACGAGCTGGTCTTGCCGGCGAGGAAATCGACCAGGCGTTGCGCGGGCGCGCGAAAGGCGCCGCCGCCCGCGCGGAACGCGGCGCGCTCGATCGAGCGCTGGAACGCGACGCCGGCCAGCGGCCCTTCGGCGTCGGCCCCGAAGTCGGATGGCTCGACCGTGACAACGAACCCGGAGTTGGCGAACGGCGAATCGCGCCGCGACAGGCTCATGCCGTTGACCACCACGCCGTCGGGCTCGGTCGCGGCGGGCACGATCCAGCCACCGGGGCACATGCAGAAGCTGTACACGCCGCGGTCCTGCCCCACGCCGCGCAGCTCGTAGAACGCCGCCGGCAAGCGCGGGTTGCCCGCGGCGCGCCCGTACTGAATCGCGTCGATCGCCGGCTGTGGATGTTCGACGCGCACGCCGACGGAGATGCCCTTGCGCTCGACGGCGATGCCGGCCGCCGCGGCCCAGGCGTAAACCGCGCGCGCTGAATGCCCCACGGCGAGCACCGCGGCGTCAGCCTCGAGCTCACCGCCACCCGCCAGGCGCAGCGCGCGCAAGCGGCCGCCTTCCGCGCGAACGCCGGCGACCTCGGTCTCGAAGTGATACACCGCCCCTTCCTGCTCGAGGTGCGCGCGCAGGGCATCCAGCACCTTGGGCAGCCGATTGGAACCGACGTGCGGGCGCGAGTCGATCTCGATCTCGGGTGGCGCGCCGAAGCGCACGAGATCGGCCAGCACCTGCGCGATCGCGGCGCGATCCTTCGCGCGCGTGTACAGCTTTCCGTCGGAGTACGTGCCGGCTCCGCCCTCGCCGAAGCAGTAGTTCGACCGGGGATTCAGCGTTCCGCGTGTCAGCAGCGCCAGATCGCGGCGGCGCGGCTGCACCGGCTTGCCGAGCTCGACGATCACGGGCAACACGCCGGCCTCGACCAGGCGCAGCGCGGCCCAGGTGCCGGCCGGCCCGGCGCCAATCACGACCACGCGCGGCGGCGGACGCCCCGCGGGCCAGCGCGCGAATGGAGCGCCACTCTCGTCGCCGCCCGCGCGCGCCAGCGCCTCGCCCTTGCGCGCGACCTCGACGCGCAGGCGATAGCCGATCGCGTGTTTCTTGCGCGCGTCGAGCGAGCGGCGCACCACGCGCAGCTCGCCGGCAGTGCCGCGCGGCCAGCCCAGCGCCTGCTCGGCACGCGCCGCCAGCGCCGGCGTCGTGTCGCCGCCGCTCGCGTCCGGCTCGCCGCTCTCGTCGAGCGGCAGGAAGATGTCGACGATCTCCATCGAGCCGCCCGTCAGCGCGCGCTCACACCGACGCGCCGGCGCGCGTCCAGGCAGTGCCGTCCGCCCGCCTCGAAGTCACGGCAGGCCTGCGGCCGATCTTCGTAGATCGAGCACGAGAACCGCCGCGCCGCGTGCGCGTCGGGTGGCGCGCCCACCGCCACCGCCGTCGCTCTCATGTCGGCCGGCGCGACGTCGAGCGCGGCGCAGCGGTCGCCGTCGCGCCGGATCTCGAAGCGATGACCGTGCCGCGTGATCAGATCCGGCTGCTTCCACACCACCGGATCGCGCACCGATACCGTCACCGAGTGATAGGCCTCGCGGCAACAAGCGCCGCACGTGTGGCAATCGACGGGAGCCTCCCAGCGATCACAGGCCGGCGTGTCCTCGCGGATCCGCCGACCCACGCCGTCGCTGTCCGCCGACTGCCGGCAGCGCAACACAGCCTTGCCGCGCCCGCCCAGGTAGCGCCATGCGCAGCTCGCGCAGCTTTGATTCGCGGGCCCCGCGTGAAATCCCAGCGGATGCTCCAGCGCGCCCACGGTCTGGCTCATCGCGCGCCTGATCGCGCCCAGCCACGGCTGCTCGGCCGCGCGCGCGGCAGCGGCGCGCGCGATGGGCACCGCGGGATCGCCATCGTCGGCGAGCGGATCGGCGGGGATGCGATCGTGATAGGCGCGGTACTCCGTCGTGGGCGCCATGAGATCGCGCAGCCCGTACGGGGACGCGAGGAAGACTTGAACGCGCAAGCACGCGTGCTCGTGTGCGAGCACGATGCTCGCGGACTCGGCGCCGGTGTTGTCGAGGCCCCAATCGGGACGGCCCGCATTTTCCGGCCCTTCGCAGAGCGCGTGGCAAAGCTCGTGAAAGATCAGCTGCGCGACCGCGTCGTCGACATCCAGGTGATCGTCGGTCGCGATCGAGAGCCGGCCCGCGCCATCGCTGGAGGCATAAGCGTCGCCCGTGCGCTCGACTCGCAACCCGATTTCCTCGGCCGCCGTAATCCAAATGCGCTCGATATTGGGGCGCGCCAGCGGGCTTAAAGAAAACTTTCGCATCACCGATATACTGCCCTGCCAGCAATCACCCGCACGGCCCGAGCGGCGACGGCAGTGCCGTCGCATCATCCGTCCGTGGGGGCATCACGCGCGACTCGCGCCCGAGCCGCACGTCGGAGATTTCCGCCACGGGCCGGAATATCCGAGCCATTTGTCGTATTCGGATCAACATCCGAGCGATCCATTCGCGGGCCGCGGGCCTCGGAGCCGGCACCAGGGCCCGCTCCAAAGCGGCTTCAACGCCCGCAATCCATTCACTCGCACATGGCGAACGCTGCATAGACGAAACCTTGTATTCGAACTTGCGCAATCTGGCCAACGGCGAAAGCAAGCTTATCCTCTTGCATATCGCGGTAATCAGATACAATCTAGCCCGCTCTGGTGTGGCCCGGGACGCTTCCCGCCGCACCAAACGCTCACCACTCAATCATTGAGGTGAAGACGTGCTTTTTACGTTGCAGAAGCTACCTTACGGATTCGTCGCCGCGCTCACAGGAGTGATGGCATTCCCACTCCCGTCGCAAGCCGCTGCGCCGGCTGCCGAGCCGGCCGCCACAGCGGGTGCCGTGGAGTCGGCCCCTTCCTCTCCGGCCGCATCCGGCGAGCCAGTGTCGACCGATCCGGCCGACAGCGATGAGGTTAGCAATCAAGAGGCCAACGCCGGAGAGCAAGCCGAACAAGCCGAACACGATGGGCAGGACGATGGTCGAGCCGATACTTGCATGGTCAAGACCATCTGCTCGATCAAGCAGAAGATCCGCTGGATGACGCCCGCCTGGACGCCGCCCGAGTGCGAACGCATCGCGAACGCGGTCGCGTCTTCGTCGAAGCGCCATGAGCTCAGCCCGACGCTGTTGCTCGCGATCATGATCAACGAGAGCGACATGAACGAGAAGGCATTCCGCCTGACGGTGCGCGGGGGCAAGGTGTACGCGAAGGACGGCGGCCTCATGGCGATCCGTTGCGTCATCGACCGCAAAGATCATTGTGTCAATGGCAACGTGCGCGGCATGGCCTGGAAAGACATCATGGATCCGGTGACCAACATCGAGGTCGGCGCGCGCGAGCTCGCGTACTGGCGTGACGGCGGCGGCGTCGCCAGCCGCACGGTCAACCGGCGCGACAGCCAGGGCCACATCCAGCAGGTCACGAAGGACGGCCCCTGTCACCATCTGACGCACGGGTGGTGGGCACACTACAACCATGGCCCGCGCTACATCGACAAGGGTTACCCGCGGCACTATCCGCACCGGATCGCCGTGCTCGATCACGCTCTCGCGACGGTGATGAACCTGGAGGCGCCCGAGCTGAAGCAGCGGATCACGATCCACGATCCGGGCAAGCGCGAGCGGACCGTCGATCGCCCGCTCGAGAAGCGCTTCAAGAAGCTGTACAACGAGATCCTGTCGAGCGGCTCCTGTTCGGCGCTCGCGCTCGCGAACTGAGCGCGCCCCGCGGCGCGCGCGCGCCTGCTCTCTTCCGCTGGGCACTTTGCGGGCATTTTGCGATGTCTATTCGGCGACGGCCCGCGCGCCCGTGGCAGGCGCGTTCTATTTTGCCATTGGCGGAATGTGTGCCGGGCCCTCCCAGGGCGCTGGCTCGCAGCGCGGCAGCACGATCGTCTCGCCCAGCGGCTCCGCCGCTTGCGCCACGTTCTTGGTCGTCACGCTGATGCGCAGGCCGACCGCGGTCGCCAGCGCCACGGCGACGAGCGCGACGCCCGCGAGCGCGGCGACGCGGCCGTGCCGCGACATGCCGCGCACACGCCGCAGCGCCACCAGCTGCTGCCGCTGGGCCAGATCCTTCACCGTCGTCGCGTCGGCGATCGCGTCGTTCCACCGCCGCCTCACGACCGGCGAGTGCGACGAGCGCGCCCACGTGCGGCACTCGTCCTCGATCGACGCCACGAACGCGACCACCTCCTCGACGTGCACGTGTGACGACACGACCAGCTCGTCGAGATCGCGCGCCATCGCGCCCGCGCTGGCGTAGCGTCGATCGCGATCGCGCTCCAGCGCCTTCATGACGATCGCGTCGAGCGTGGGCGGAACGTCCGGGCGTCGCGCGGAAGGCGGCGGGATCTTCATCTCCAGCACCTTCTTGACGGTGACGAGATCGCTGTCGCCTGCGAACAGATGCTCGAGCGAGAGCATCTCGTGCAGCACCACGCCGAGCGCGAAGATGTCGATCCGGCGATCGATCGGCGCGCCGCCGGCCGCGCCCTCGATCTGCTCGGGCGCGAGGTACGCGGGCTTGCCGCGCATCGTCCCCGCGCGCGTCAACGACACCGACCCGCGGTACTTCGCGACGCCGAAGTCGAGCAGCTTGACGCCCCCGCTCGCCGTCAGCATGATGTTCGACGGCGTCACGTCGCGGTGCAGGATCTCGAGCGGCTTCCCCTCGCCGTCGGCGAGCGCGTGCACGTAGTCGAGCGCGCGGCAGATCTCGCGCGCGATCCAGGCCGCGATCGCCGGCGGCATCGCGCGGCCGCCCGAGCGCAGCGCCCGCAGCGCGCGCGACAGCGACGGACCCTCGACGTACTCCAGCACCAGGAAGAGATCGCCGCCGTCGTCGACGAAGTCGTGAACCTGGACGATGTTCGCGTGGTGCAGCATCGCCGAGATGCGCGCCTCTTCGAGAAAGAGCTGGATGAACTCGGGATCGGCGCCGTGGGCCGGCTGGATGCGCTTGATGACGACGTCGTGCTCGAACCCCGACGGGCCGCGAGGTCCTCGCCTTCCAGACCTCCGCCATGCCGCCGCGACCCAGCGGCTCGAGAGCAGATAGCGGCCGAGCTCGGCGCCTGCGCGTAGCCCGGCGCACCGCCGCCGGCGTCCGTGCGTGTTCCCGTGTCTGCCGAACGATCGGCGGAACGGCCCACCGGTTCCCCACCCGAGGCGCATCGGCCCTGCGAAGTCCAAGAGCCGTGCCAACGAACGCCGCGGCCGCCCGCGCAGAGAATCGGCGTTTCGGGCGATCGCGGCTCGTCGAGCGGCGCGCGCTCCCGTCCGGGCGGTAACGGGCGAGCGCCCAGGTTTACCGGGGGGTAACGGCCCGGGGACACCCCGCAGTCACGTCCCGTGCCACCGCTCGACCGCGATCGGCGCCTTAGCTTAGGTGCGACAACATGGAAAGCGGCGAGCCCAAGAAATTCAAGTTCTCCGTCGGCTACGTGATCCTGGCCTTCTGGATCGCCCTGCTTCTGCAGCAGGTGCTGACGGTCTACCTGCATCCGGACAAGCTCCCTTACAGCGACTTCAAGCAAGCGGTCGCTGCGGGAAAGATCGATGACGTCGCGATCGGCGCGACCAACATCCACGGCCACTTCAAGAATGAAGACGAAGCGGCGCCGGCTGGCGCGAACGCCACGACACCGCCGCCGGCCCAGCCGGCCCAGCCAGCCACGACGCCGACGGCACGCGCGCGTGCCCGGACGCCGGCCGTCCCGAGCCGCATGTTCGACACCGTGCGCGTCGAGGATCCCGAAGCTGCTGCAGCGATCTCGACCAGCACGGCGTGCGCGTCACCGGCGTCGTCGAGTCGACGTTCTGGCGCGACGCCATGTCCTGGCTGCTGCCGATCGCCCTCCTGGTCGGGTTCTGGGCGCTGATCGGGCGGCGCATGGGCCAGGGCGGCCAGAACGGCTTCATGGCCATCGGGCGCAGCAAGGCGAAGGTCTACATGGAGAAGGACGTGCCGGTCAGCTTCGCCGACGCCGCCGGCGTCGACGAGGCCAAGGAGGAGCTGCGCGAGGTGATCGACTTTCTGAAGTCGCCCGCGAAGTTCGGCCGCCTGGGCGCGAAGCTGCCCAAAGGGCATCCTGCTGGTCGGGCCGCCCGGCACCGGCAAGACGCTGCTGGCGCGCGCCGTCGCCGGCGAGGCCGGCGTCCCCTTCTTCTCGATCAGCGGCTCCGACTTCGTCGAGATGTTCGTCGGCGTCGGCGCCGCGCGCGTGCGCGATCTCTTCGACCAGGCGAAGCAGAAGGCGCCCTGCATCATCTTCGTCGACGAGCTGGACGCGCTGGGCAAGGCCCGCGGCGTTGGGCCCGGTGACGCACGAGGAGCGCGAGCAGACGCTGAACCAGCTGCTGGTCGAGCTGGACGGTTTCGATCCGCGCGTCGGCGTGATCCTGATGGCCGCCACCAACCGGCCGGAGATCCTCGACCCGGCGCTGCTGCGCGCGGGGCGCTTCGACCGTCAGGTCCTGGTCGACCGCCCCGACAAGATCGGCGCGGCTGGCGATCCTGCAGGGTCCACGCCGCGCCAGATCACGCTGGAGCGCGACGCCGATCTGGAGGTGATCGCGGCGATGACCGCCGGCTTCGTCGGCGCCGATCTGGCCAACATCGTCAACGAGGCGGCGCTGCTGGGCGTGCGACGCGACCGCGATCGCGTCGGCGCCGCCGAGCTGCAGGAGGCGGTCGAGCGCGTGATCGCGGGCCTCGAGAAGAAGAACCGCGTGCTGACACCCGCAGGAAAAGCAGCGCGTCGCGTACCACGAGCTGGGCCACGCGCTGGTGGCGATGGCGATCCCGGGCATCGACGACGTGCACAAGATCTCGATCATTCCGCGCGGCATCGCCGCGCTCGGGTACACCATGCAGGTGCCGACCGAAGATCGCTTCCTGATGACCGAGGGCGAGCTCAAGAACAAGATCGCGGTGCTGCTGGGCGGGCGCGCGGCCGAGGAGCTGATCTACGAGGAGGCCTCGACCGGCGCGCACGACGACCTGACCAAGGCGACCGACATCGCGCGCAGCATGATCAAGACGTTCGGGATGAGCCCCAAGCTGGGCCAGATCAGCTTCGAGCGCGACCGCCGCACGATGCTGGTGCAGTCGCCGGAGCTGGTCGGGCGGCACGCGACTACAGCGAGGAGACCGCGCGCGAGATCGACATCGAGGTCCGCCGCATCATCGACGAGCAGATCGAGCGCGTGGGCCAGCTGCTCGAGGAGCGGAAGCCGATCGCTGATGCGCGCGGCGCGCACGCTGATCGCGCGCGAGACGATCACCGGCGCCGAGCTGCGCGCGATCGCGCTGGCCAGCGACGACGGCGGCAGCATAGCCACCGACGGCGAAGCCACCGACGGTCAGCGCGGCAGGGCGAGCGACGCCTGGCTCGGGCCCTAGCGGTTCAGATCGTGGACCGCCAAGGCGCCGGACGCCAGATCCGGACGATTGAAGGTCCGGACTGGCGTCTCTGCGTCTTGGCGGTTTCTAACAGCCGCGACTGCCGACGCTCGCTCAGTGCGCCAGCAGGTCGGCGTCGCTCATCGGGACCCCACCGCGCGCGAAGCCACGCGCCGACATGGCCCAGCCCCACCCGAGCCGAGCAACAACGCCAGCCCCCAGCGCCACAGAAGAGATCGCATCGCCCAGTCCCCCATGTCTCGAGCGACGTCGTCCAGCTCAAATCCGCGCGAAGCGCGAGCCCGCGCGCCGGCACCTCGACGGTCCCGTACGGCAGGTCGGCGTCGACACCGCCCCACGCGAGCTGCCGCAGCACGTCGCTGGCGGTGAGGATCCCGACCAGCGTCCCGTTCTTCTCCATCACCAGGACGCGGCGGATCCCTTCGCGCACCATCAGGCGGATGGCGCGGTTCACCGACTCCGACGGATCGAGCGAGAACAGCGCCGGCGTCATGAGGTCCTGCACCTCCTTGCCCGCCGAGATCGCCCTGCACCCGCTCCGGGTCGGTGAGATCGCTCCGCGACAGCACGCCCACCAGCCGCCCGCGCGCGTCGCGCACCGGCGCGCCGGTGAACCCGCGCACGCTGAGCTCCCAGGCCGCGGTCTCCGCTGGCGTCGATGCATCCAGCGTGAACACGTCGCGCGTCATCACGTCGCCAATCTTGATCTTCAGCATGAGGATCCCTTCGTCACGGTAGGTGGTGGTGGTGGACGGGGTCCTGATATTCACGGGTCGTGCCAGCGCCCGAGATTGCCGAAGCAGAAGGATCTCGATGACTAAGCGCGATTTCGCAAAAGAGAAGGGTTCCGATCGGTAACAGCGCGCATGTTACCGGTTACCGTTTCTGCCGGCGCCGTACTCCGGTGTAGGTGAGGGTTCTGCCCTACGGTCTCTTGCGGGAGCGCCACCTCGGGCTTATCTGCTTTGATGGCGGAGGACGCCGACGGCAGACATGGAAGCAACAAAGACGGGCATCAGCGGGGCGGCGTATTCCGCGCGCTATCACCAGAACCGAGACAACCACCTACCCGATCGCTCGGTTGGGCTGAACATCCTGCTCGTCGACGACGAGCCCGATTTCAATCTGCTGGTCGCCGAGGCGCTGACCGACGCCGGCCACCATGTCACGACGGCCGCCAACGGCGAGGAGGCGCTGGCGCTGGTCACCAGCGAGCTCTTCGACGTCATGGTCTGTGACATCCGGCTGCCCAAGCTCGACGGCTTGAGCCTGTTCCGGCGCACGCGCCAGGAATCGCCGGACACGACCGTGATCCTGATGACCGCCTATGCGGCGATCCAGGACGCCGTGGGCGCCGTCAAGGAAGGCGCCTACGACTACCTGACCAAGCCGTTCGACATCGACGAGCTCACGCTGCGCATGAAGCGCATCGCCGACCACCGGGCGCTGCTACGCGAGCTGGACACGGCGCGCGCCCAGCTGGCCGCAGCCGACGCCAAGGAGGCGATCATCGGCCGCTCGGTGCAGATGCTGCGCCTGCTCGACCGGGTCAACACCATCGCGACCAGCCATGCGCCGGTGCTGCTGACCGGCGAGAGCGGCACCGGCAAGGAGCTGGTGGCGCGCGCCCTGCACGAGCGCGGGACGCGCCGCGACCGCCCGCTGGTGGTCGTGAACTGCGCCGCCTTCCCGGACACCTTGCTCGAGGCCGAGCTGTTCGGGCACGAGCGCGGCGCCTTCACCGGCGCGGTCAAGCGGCGCGACGGGCGATTCCGCGCAGCGCACACCGGCACGCTGATGCTCGATGAGATCGCCGAGATGTCGCTGCCGGCGCAGGCCAAGCTGCTGCGCGTGCTGCAGGAAGGGACCGTCGAGCCGCTCGGCACCAACGAGTCGGTCCGCGTCGACGTGCGGGTGATCTCGGCGACCCACCGCGATCTGAAAGAGCGGATCGCCACCGGTCAGTTCCGCGAAGACCTCTACTACCGCATCAACGTGCTCAACGTCGACATCCCGCCGCTGCGCGATCGCCAGGGCGACCTGCCGCTGCTGGTGCAGTACTTCCTGAAATTATTCGCGCGCCCGGGCAAAACGCCGACGCTTTCAACCGCGGCCTGGGCGGCCCTGGCGGCCTTTCCCTTCCCGGGCAACGTGCGGCAGCTCAGCCACGCCATCGAGCACGCCGATCGTGCTGGCGGGCGACAGCGAGATCGACATGCGGCACCTGCCGCGTGACATCGTGGGCACCCCCGACGACGCTACCCCGATCGAGACCTGTGCGCGCCCGCTCGGGACCGCGCTCAAGGAGTTCGAGCGCGACTACCTGCAGCGCGCGCTGGCGCAGGCGTCAGGCAAGCGCACGCTGGCCGCCGAGATCCTGGGGATCTCCCGCAAGAACCTGTGGGAGAAGCTGCGCCTGCACGGCGTCACCGGCGACTGACGCACGCAGGTTACGCTCCGGAACCCTCGACGGGTTACGGATGCGGAGTCAGGCGGCTCTCGGGGCTGACGTCGAAGTTCGGTGCGCCGCTGGGCAGTGACATCGGGTTGCGCGTCAGCAGATCGCCGAACACGCCCAGCATCAGCACCATCACGAACATCAGCGACACGACGAAGACCAGCCGGTTGGCGCCGTGCGACTCCGACAGGTGCATGAAGAACAGCACGACCAGCGTCGCCTTGACGCTCGCGATCGCGATGGCGATCGGCAGGTTCGCCGAGCCCAGATCCATCCGGCCGGTCACGACCGTGAGAGCCGTGAAGCCGAGCAGGATGAACCAGATCACGAAGTATCGGCCCGGGCCGTGCGCGTGCTCGTCGCCGTGCGACGACGGGGCTGCTGGCTTTGCGACTTTGTTCTCCACGCGAATGCCTCAGATGAGATAGAGCAGCGGAAACAGGAAGATCCAGACCAGGTCGACGAGGTGCCAGTAGAGGCCGCCGAGCTCGACCGGGACGTAGTAGGCCGGCGAGAAGTGGCCCTTGAGCACCCGCACCAGCACCCAGATGAGGATGCTCATACCGACGATGACGTGGAACGCGTGCAGGCCGGTGGTCAGGAAGTAGACGGTGTAGAACAGGTTGGCGCCGGGGCCGGGCACCTCGTGGAAGTGATAGAACTGCCCCGGCAGCGCGCCTTCCGGCGAACTTGTGCGAGTACTCGATGCTCTTGACCACGAGGAACGCCAGCGCGAACAGGATCGTCACCACGAGCATGCTCGCGCAGGCCGCGGTCTTGCCCTTCTTGATGTAGTAGAACGCCATCGCCACCGTGAAGCTGCTGGTGATGAGCACGACCGTGTTGAGCGCGCCCAGGCTCAAGGTCGAGCGTGCGCGACGCCTCGTGCCAGGTGTGGTGATAGAAGTGGCGGTAGACGCTGTAGCCGAGGAAGAGGCCCGCGAAGAGCAGCACCTCGGTGCCGAGGAACAGCCACATCCCCAGGCGGACCGCGTGTGTCCTGCTTCTCGATCGTGTCGAAGTGATGCGCGAGGTGCGGGTTGTGGGCGATGCTCGGGGTGCGACGGCGTGCGCCTCAGATGACGACATGCTCCACCTCCTCCCCCGGCTCCTGGTACGAGTGCGCGTCGCGGTCGATCACCGGCGTGGTGTCGAAGTTGTGCTTGGGCGGCGGCGACGGCGTGTCCCACTCGTAGCCGCGCGAGCCCCAGGGGTTGTCACCGGCGATCGGGCCGCGGACCAGCGCGTAGATCAGGTAGACCACGATGATCACGAAGCCGAACGCCAGCAGCGACGAGCCCGCCGTCGAGGCGACGTTCAGGCTGGTGAAGCGCTCCGGGTAGATGAAGTAGCGGCGCGGCATGCCCGCGTTGCCGACGCAGGAACTGCGGGATGAACGTGGCGTTGAAGCCGAGGATGATGAAGCTGGCGGCGACCATCCCCCACCCCTCGTGGTACTTGCGCCCGAACATCTTGGGGAACCAGTAGTGCATGGCGGCGAGGAACGCCATGATGACCGCGCCGACCATGATGAAGTGGAAGTGCGCGACCACGAAGTAGGTGTCGTGCCAGTGCACGTCGAGCGACACCGTCGCGACCGCGATGCCGGTCATGCCGCCGAACACGATGAAGAACAGGAAGCCGCAGGCGTAGAGCATCGGCGTCTTGACCGCGATCGAGCCCTTGTACAGCGTCGCGACCCAGTTGAAGACCTTGATCGCGGTGAACACGCCGACCAGCATCGAGATCGCCGCGAAGGCGCCGTTGTCGAGCACCGACTGCCCCGACACGAACATGTGGTGGCCCCAGGCGAAGAAGCCGACGAACGCGATGCCCAGCGACGAGTACGCGATCATCTTGTAACCGAAGATGTTCTTGCGCGAGAAGGCGCCGATCACCTCGCTGATCACGCCCATCGCCGGCAGCACCATGATGTAGACCGCCGGGTGCGAGTAGAACCAGAACATGTGCTGGAACAGCACCGGGATCGCCGCCGCGCGTCGGGTCGAACAGGCCGAAGTGGCCGACCTTCTCGATGCCGACCAGCATGACGCGTCAGGCCGATGACCGGCGTCGCCAGCACCTGGATGATGCTGGTGGCGTAGATCGCCCAGACGAACAGCGGCATGCGCATCCAGCCCATGCCGGGCGCGCGCAGCGTGTGGATGGTGACGATGAAGTTGAGGCCGGTGACGATCGACGAGAACCCCATGATGAAGACGCCCAGCAGCACCGGGAACAGCGTCGTCGGCGTCGAGGTGCTGTAAGGCGCGTAGAACGTCCAGCCGGTGTCGGTGCCGCCGAAGATCATCCCGGCCGCGGCGAGCGTGGCGCCCGCCCAGTAGAGATAGAGCGAGAGCAGGTTCAGCTTGGGGAACGCGACGTCCTTGGCGCCCAGCATGAGCGGCAGCAGGAAGTTGCCGAACACGCCCGGGATCGCCGGGATCATGAACATGAAGATCATGACCACGCCGTGCAGCGTGAACATGCGGTTGTAGGTGTTGGCGCCCATGATGGTCGGCTCGGGCGTCAGGTGCTCGATGCGCAGCAACATCGCGAAGATGCCGCCGAGCAGGAACGCGACCAGCGACCGACGCGAAGTACATGATGCCGATCCGCTTGTGATCGACCGTGGTGAGCCACGACCAGACGCCCCGATCGGCGTTCAGGTAGTGCACCGCGGGAAAGGTCGGTTGCTTATCGTCGGACTGGCTCATAGACCGCTTCCTTCGACGGGACGTTCTGCACGTTGTCGCTGCGCAGCGACTTGATGAACTCGACGAGCGCAGCGGCCTCGGGCGCAGAGAGCCGCCCCTTGTACGTCGGCATGACCGGCTTGAACCCGCGGACGATCTTGCCGCGCGGGTCGATCATCGAATCGGTCAGGTAGGCCTCGTCGGCGACGATCACCTGGCCGTTGTCGAGCGTCTCGTTGCGGTGATAGAGGTCGAGCCAGGTCGGGCCGATGTGCGGCTCGCCGTCGAGCGAGTGGCACTTGACGCAACCCTGGGCCATCGCGACCCGCTTGCCGTAATCGACGATGCTGCCGCGGAAGTCGCCGCCGTCGTCGCCGCCGGTGTCGACGCGCCTCGCGAGCCCGGCCTTCTGCTCGGCGAGCCAGCTGTCGAACTCCGGCGCCGGCATGACCACGACCTCGCCCCACATCTGCGAGTGCCAGGTGCCGCAGTACTCGGCGCACAGGATCTGATAGCGGCCGGGCTTGGTCGCCTCGAACCAGGTCTCGGTGTAGCGGCCGGGCAGCACGTCCTGCTTGATGCGGAAGTCGGGCACGTAGAACGAGTGGATCACGTCGCGGCTGGTCATCAGCAACCGCACCGGGCGGTTGGCGGGGACGTGGATCGTTCCGATCGCGTTCGGGCCGTCGGGATAGGAGAACTTCCACATCCACTTCTTGCCCATCACGTACACGTCCATCGCGTTGCTGGGCGGCGACGTGTACCAGATGTAGTCCTTGTAGCCCTGCACGAACCAGAGCAGGAAGAAGAACAGCGGCACGCCGATGACGACGATCTCGAAGCGGATGCTCGGGACGACCATCGGCGTCGACTGGTACGGCCGGCGCTCGCGGTACTTGAAGAAGAACGCGAAGGCCAGCAGGCCGACCGCGACCGAGATCAACATCGTCACGATGATGACGAAGTAGTGAAGGTGGTCGACGGCTGGTCGAGAACGTCGACGCCTGCTCCGGCAACCAGAGCATCCGTGCGCATGAGATCGTTCATCGAGCGACCTCCTGCGGTTTCAGATCGTTATTCCGCGCGAGCCGCGCTCTTTGCCGTTTCATGGCCAACTCTTTCCGCCACAGGATCGTCAGCAGGCTGGCGAGCGCGAGGAACACCATCAGCGCGCCGCCGCGGACGAAGGCGAAGACGTAGGGCGCGTACTTCCGGTTGACCGGGTCGTACCGGTAGCAGGACAGCAGCACCTTGTCGAACGACGTCCCGACGCGTCCGCCGCTCGCCTCGACCAGCGACAGCTTCACGTCGCGCGCGAGGAAGTCGACGCCGTAGAGATAGCGCGAGATCACGCCGTCGGGCGTCAGCACGAACGCCACCGCGGAGTGCGCGAACTGGCGGCTCTGCTCGTCGTACTGGTAGCGAAAGCCGACGGCGCGGGCCAGCGCGCGGCTGGCCTCGGGGTCGCCGCCCAGGCTGCTCGACGTGATCAGGAACGGCCAGTCCTCGGCGTGCGCCGGCGCGCCGGCCGCACCGACGGTCGCCAGGATCCGCTTCTGCTGCTCGGCGGCGAGCTTGGCGTCCTCGTCGGGATCGATGCTGATCGACACCGCGGTGTAGTCCCGGCCCAGCGTCAGGCCGCCCTCTTTCAGCGCCTTGGCCAGCCCGTCGAGCACCAGGCCGCACAGCATCGGGCAGCGGTGGTACCCGAGCGTGACCACCAGCGGGCGCGCCTGGTGCAGCAGATCGTCGAACGCCACCTGATGGCCCGCCGTGTCGCGAAACGCGAGGCCCGCGGGCACGCGATCGCCCAGGTGCTCGATGACGTCGATGTCCCGCAGCGCCGCGAGCGGCTGCTCGCTCCCCTGTGGGAAGACGACCTTGTCGCTCTTGTCGGCCGCCGAGGCTGGACGGGCGCCGAGTGCCAGCGCCAGCGCGGCCGCGAGCGTAAGCCAGGTGGCGCGCGTCATCGGGTTCGTCATCGGATGGGTCATCGGGTGGGTCATCGGGTGCTCCCCGGCGGCATCGAATCCGGCGCGGGGGGCGGCGGCACGGCGCCGGCCACGAGCTCGTCCATCGCGCGATCGATCGGGATGTGGACAACGCCCCGCGCGTGATCGACCCAGCCGTAGTGGTTCAGCCAGTCGGCGCGCTCGTCTTTCCAGTGCTGCAAGCGCTCGTCGCCCTCGAACGGGACCTGGTCGACGATGCCGATCTCCTTGTTGCCGAGCTCGGTTGGCGCTTTCCACTCGGCGCGCGCGCCCAGCGCCGACCGCTCGCTGTGCAGGATCGACGCCGCCCACCACGAGGCGAGCGCGAAGATGATCAAGGAGACCACGCCGACGGCGATGACCTTCTTGAAGTCGATCTTGTCCTGTTCGGCTTCGCCGCCCGAAGAATGCTCGTCGTGGCTCATGGCTGCCTATACCCCAACGATTCGGCCAGGTAGGGATCCTTGACCGGGATCGAGAAGCGACCGCGCAGCCGCCAGACCGTGAACGAGATCGACAGCAGCCCGACGCCCAGGAACGCCGTGACGGTGGTCCAGTGAAACGCGAGGGTCTCGGGCGACAGCGTCGGCATCACCAGCCAGTACACGTCGACGAAGTGGATGAAGAGGATCCAGACCGCCACGGCCGCGAGCTTGGCGCGGTTGCGCTTGAGCGACCGCGACAGCAGCGCGCCGAACGGAATCAAGAAGTGGCCGAGGATCAGCGACCCAGCCGACGACCGCCCACTCGCCCTTGAGGCGCGGAAGGAAGAACTGGATCTCCTCGGGCAGGTTCGCGATCCAGATCAGCATGAACTGCGAGAACGCGACGTAGGCCCAGAAGGCGACGAACGACAGCATCAGCTTGCCGATGTTGTGCACGTGCTCGATGCTGACGTAGGCGCCGAACTCGTTCGCCCCCCGCGCGCGCTGGGCGGCGATGGCCAGGACCGCGAACACGCTCACGAAGCTGCCGGCGAAGAAGTAGACGCCGAAGATCGTCGAGTACCAGAGCGGGTTCAGGCTCATCACCCAGTCGAACGCCGCGAAGGTGAAGACCATCGACATCAATGGCAGCATGCCGGTCCCGAACACGCGCTGGCGCCGGGTCAGGTCGGTCCCGCCCACTTCGTCCTGCTTGGTCGACAGGCGAAAGAGCCGGACCGCGACCAGCGCGAACATCAGGAAGTAGAAGACCGTGCGGACCAGGAAGAAGGTCTGGTTCAGGTACGGCTTCTTGTGCTCGAGCAGCTTGAGCACGTCGCGCGGCAGCGTCGCCGGCGGGTCGACCCACGAGTAGAGGTACTTGAGCCCGAGCAGGATCGGCATGAACAGCACCGCGAAGAGCAGCACGCTCGACGCCATCGCCTCGAGCACGCGGCGCACCACCACGACCCACTTGGCGCCGAAGGCGTGGAAGATCATCAGCAGGATCAGCGCCGACATGCTGATGCCGCCCCAGTAAAGCGAACGCGACCAGGTACGAGAACATCGTGCGCCGCGGGTCGATCGCCAGGCCGGCGAACGTGGCGGCCAGCAGGATCAGGCCGCCGACCGCGCCCCCCATGACCAGACCGCGCCCACCCTGGTAGCGCTCTGGCAGGGTCACTTCACGCGCGCTCACGGAGCCTCCTTGTGTTCGGTCGCGCCGCCACCGTGCGTGGGCGCGGGCGCCGGCATCGGCGCGACGGCGGGCATCGCCTCGAGGCGCGCGCGCTCGGCGGGCGGAATGTGATCCAGCGTGGCGCCCTGGCTGAGCTGCAGCGCGCGGACGTAGGCGACCACCGCCCATCGCTCCTCGATCGTCATCTCGGCGGCGTACGACGCCATGAGGCCGAAGCCCTTGGTGATCACCTCGAAGATGTAGCCCGGCGCGCGATCGCTGTACTTGTGCAGCGACGGCGGCGGGCGCAGCGACATCTGCGTGGCGACGATGCTGTTGCCGTCGCCGACCGGGCCGTGGCAGGTCGCGCACGTGATGTCGAACCGCTTGCGCCCGAGCTCGAGCAGCTGGCGCGTCACCGGCAGCGGGATCGTCTTCGCGTACGACGGCACGCGCTCGCCGTTGGCCGCGATCTGGCCGGTCTCGCCCTCGTGCCCGGTGGTCAGCGCCGGCGTTCATGGTGATGCGCTCGCGCGGCACCGTGCCCTCGGGCGGCGCGCGCATCGACAGCCCGTCGGCGAAGAAGACGCTCTCCTTGTAGACGTGGACGCGCGGCTGGCGATCCGCGATCGGGTCCAGGATGTTCTCGTCGCAGGCGACCGCCGACAGCAGCGGCAGCACGCCGGCCAGCGCCAGCACGATCGCTCGAGGAGCGACGCGATCGGCGGCCGTCATCGCTCGGACTCCGTGACGGTCTGGACCTCGATGGCGCCGGCGCCGCGCACGTCGGCGGCGACCTTCTCGACGTCGCCGCCCGCCGGCACCTCGACCGACAGGAAGAACCCGTCGATCGACGCGCGCGCGAAGAAATCGGCCTCGAACACCGGGTGATACGGCTTGGGCAGGCCCGCGAGCGCGAAGAAGCCGAAGAACGACGACGTGCCGCCCAGCAGCACGGCGAGCTCGAACGTGATCGGGATGTTGGTCGGCGGGCTGTGCGCCGGCCGGTTCGCCGACGTTGATCGGGAAGTCGATGACGTTCATGAAGTAGATCATCCCGTAGGCGATGCAGGCGCCCGCGATCGCGCCCAGCAGCACCAGCGTCGGAATCTTCGGCCGGCCCAGGCCCAGCGCCTCCTCGAGCCCGTGCAACGGATAGGGCGTGTGCGTGTCCAGGCTCTTGTTCCCGGCCTCGCGCACCTTGCGCGTGCCCTCGAGCAGCGCGTCCGGATTCGCGAACTGGCCGATGACGAAGCGCCGCGGAACGAAGCCGCTGCCGCCGTGGTCGCCGCCGCCGCTCACGCGTGCTTCTCCTCGCCGGCGTGACCCGGACCGTGGTCGGCGTGCTCCAGCTCGTGCCGCAGCTCCTTGACCTCGGTGACCGCCACCGCGGGCACGAACTTGAGGAACAGCAGGAACAGCGTCGAGAACAGGCCGATGGTGCCGACGAACAGGCTGATGTCGACCCAGGTCGGGAGGTAGTTCTCCCACGTCGACGGCAGGAAGTCGCGGTGCGAGCGAGGTCACGATGATGATGAAGCGCTCGAACCACATGCCGACGTTGATGAGGATCGAGGCGATCCAGATCACCGCCAGGTTGGTGCGGCCGCGCTTGGACCAGAAGATCTGCGGCACGATGCAGTTGCAGAAGATCATCAGCCAGTAGACGCCCGACATCGGGCCGCGCTGGCGCACCAGGAAGAACTGCGCGAACTCGTACGGGTTGCCGCTGTACCACGCGATGAAGAGCTCCATCGCGTAGGCGTAGGCGACGATCATGCCGGTCGCGAGCATGACCTTGCACATCATCTCGATGTGCTTCGGCGGTGATGACGTGCTTGAGGCCCAGGAACTCGCGCGCCGGGATCATCAGCGTCAGCACCATCGCGAAGCCGGAGAAGACGGCGCCGGCGACGAAGTACGGCGGGAAGATCGTCGTGTGCCAGCCGGGGATCAGCGACGTCGCGAAGTCGAACGACACGATCGGTGTGCACCGAGAGCACCAGCGGCGTCGAGAGGCCGGCGAGGAGCAGGTACGCCCGCTTGTAGTCGGCCCAGTGCCGGCCCGAGCCGCGCCAGCCGAGCGCGAAGATGCCGTAGACGAAGCGCTTGCGTCGGGCTCTTCGACGAGTCGCGCAGCGTCGCGAGGTCGGGGACCAGGCCCAGGAACCAGAACAGCAGCGAGATCGTGAAGTACGTCGAGACCGCGAACACGTCCCAGATCAGCGGGCTCTTGAACTGCGGCCAGATGCCCTGGACGCTCGGGTACGGGATCAGCCAGTACGCCGCGAACCAGGGGCGGCCGGTGTGGAGCAGCGGGAACAGCAGCGCGCAGATGACCGCGAAGAGCGTCATCGCCTCGGCGAAGCGGTTGATCGACGTGCGCCACTTCTGCTGCAGCAGAAGCAGGATCGCCGAGATCAGCGTGCCGGCGTGACCGATACCGATCCACCAGACGAAGTTGGTGATGCCGAAGGCCCAGCCGACGGGGATGTTGTTGCCCCACGACCCGATGCCCTTGTAGAGCGTGTAGGTGATCGCGATGACCAGCAGGCCCAGCGCCGACAGCGCGACGCCGAAGCAGGCCCACCAGCCCTTGCCCGCGCCGCGCCAGACGTGCTCGAGCAGGCTGTCGTTGATGGTCTGGTCGGTCTGCTTGCCCTCGATGAGGGGCCGCGGATCCAGCGGATCGGGGATGATGATGACGGGATGAGGCGCGGCCATGCTACTCGAGCCTCGCGAGCTCGGGGTTGGGGTTGCGCACGCGCGCCAGGTAGGCGGTGCGCGGCCGCGTGCCCAGCTCGTGCAGCAGGTCGTAGCGGCGCGTCTCGGCGTGCAGCTTCGACACGCGCGAGTTCGGGTCGTTGAGCGAGCCGAAGGTGATCGCCTGCGACGGGCACGCCTGCTGGCAGGCGGTCTGCAACTCGCCGTCCTTGATCGTGCGGCCGCTCGATGCGCGTGTCGATGCGCTTGCGCTCGATGCGCTGCACGCAGTAGGTGCACTTCTCCATGACGCCGCGGCTGCGCACGGTGACGTCGGGGTTCATCCCCATCATGCGCGCGCCGCTGACGTCGCCGTTGTAGTCGAGGAAGTTGAAGCGCCGCACCTTGTACGGGCAGTTGTTCGCGCAGTAGCGCGTGCCGATGCAGCGGTTGTAGACCATGTCGTTCAGGCCCTCGTCGCTGTGGACGGTGGCGTTGACCGGGCAGACGTACTCGCACGGCGCGTTCTCGCACTGCACGCAGGCCAGCGGCTGGGTGCACGACCTCGGGATCCTCGACCGGCCCGGTGAAGTAGCGGTCGATGCGGATCCACTGCATCTCGCGCCCGTTGATGACCTGCGCCTTGCCGACGACCGGGATGTTGTTCTCCGACTGGCAGGCGATCACGCAGGCGTTGCAGCCGGTGCACTTGTCGAGGTCGATCGCCATGCCCCACTTGTAGGTTTCCTTGCTGTAGTCGTGGAGCGGGTAGGACGTGGGCAGCGGCCCGCGGCGCTCCTCGATCTCCTCGTTGAACTCCGAGTGCTCGTTGAGCGCGTTCGCCAGCGTGGTCGCGACCGCCGGCTCCGGGGTCTTGCGTCCGTCGGGCGCCATGCTCCAGTGGTCCTGGGTGATACCGAACTTGAAGCCGCTGCCGGTCTTCACCATCGCGGCGCCGCCGTCGAACCAGAATGCGTCGCCGGTGCGAATCGAGCCGGCGTTGAAGCCGACGCCCTTGCCGATTTGCTCGGCGCCGCCGCGGCCGTAACCGAGCGGCAGCGTCAGCGCGTCGTCGGCGTGGCCCGGCTGGATCATCACCGGTCCCTCCAGCGTCTGCTGGCGGTACGTGAGCTCGACCAGGTCGCCGGTCACCAGGCCCAGCTTGTCCGCCGTCGTCTGCGAGAGCAGGATGGCGTTGTCCCAGGTCACCTTGGTGATCGGGTGCGGCAGCTCCTGCAGCCACGCGTTGTTGGCGAAGCGGCCGTCATAGACCTTGGGATCGGCGGCGAACGCGATCTCGAGCCCGGTCCCGCCGTCGGCCTTGCGCGCCAGGAGCGGCGCCACCGCGCGCGCCAGCGCCGCGCCGTCGATCGCGACGTCGGTCTCCGGCTTGACGCCGGTGTCGGGGATGACGCCGTCGGCGAGCCACTTTTCCCAGATGTTGTCGAAGAAATCGAGGCCCGAGCCGAAGCGCGCCGACTGCGACTGCCAGTAGCTGCGCACGATCTCGTGCGCGCCCTTCTCCGCCTCGCCCAGGAACGCCGCCAGCACTTCGATCTCGGTGAACCCGCCCCAGATCGGAGCGATCAGCGGCTGGACGATCGACACGGTGCCGTCGAGAGCGCGGCTATCGCCCCACGACTCGAGAGCGTGCGCGGCCGGCACCAGCGTGTTGCACGCGGCGGCGGTCTCGTCCTCGTAGAGCGTGTGGTAGATGGTCGTCGGCACCTTGGGCAGGAGCTCGGCGAGCTTGAAGTCGGCGGGCGCGGTGTAGACCGGGTTGCGCGCGGTGATCACCAGCGTGTCGACCTTGCCCGCGGCGATGTCGTTGCGCAGCGACCAGAGCCCCGACGGGCCGGTCGTCGAATCGAGCCGCAGGGGCGCGTTCCACGACACCGTCGCGCCGACGTTGCCGAGCGCGCTGTTGAGCGCGTTCACCAGCGCGTGCACGGCGGCGGGCTGGCGGCGGCCGGCGATCACCAGGCACTTGCCGCGGTTCTTCTCGAGATCCCGCGCCGCCGCCGAGAGCCAGCGCGCATCCCAGGTCGCCCCCGGCGGCTGCCGGACGGCGGCTGCCAGCGGCCCCAGCAGCTCGAAGCCGGGACGCGACGACAGCTCGCGCGCCAGCGCCGCCGCAAAGCCGGCGACCTCCGAGCCACGCAGCCGCAGCCGATGGTCCGCCACCGAGCCGGTGACGGTCATCGCCGGCTCGACGACGTAGAGGCGATTCATGTTGGGGCCCGGTTCGCGGCGTGCCGAGAAGGCGCGCGCGAGCCGGAGCTGCTCCGGTCCCTCGGCGATGAAGTCGGCGTCGAGCGACAGGATCACCGACGCCGCCGACAGGTCGTGCCGCGCCTCGAGCGGGCGGCCGAACGCGAGCCGCGCGCCCTGCTCTGCCCCGTCACCGGCGACCGACGAGTAGCTCACGAACTCGGCCTTGGGGAACTTGGCCTGGATGCGGCGCCGCAGGTCGGCGACGACCGGCGACGTCGTCGGCTCGCCCAGGAAGCGCAGCGACGCGCCCTGGCTCGCCGCCAGCCGCGGCGCCAGGGCGTCGATGTCGGCCAGCAAGCTCCTCCACGCGACCGGCTGCCCCTTGCGGGTCAACTGGCGGGCGCGGTCATCATCATATAGGCCCAGGATCAACGCCTGGTCGATCGCGGTCGCCGTTCCCAGGCTGACTGGGTGCACGGGGTTGCCTTCGATCTTGGTCGGACGCCCCTCATGGCTCTCGACGAGCAGGCCGACGCCGTAGCCCTCGAAGGACACGTTGGTCGCGAAGTGCAGCGGGTTCCCCGGCGTGACCTCCACCGGACGGCGCACGAACGGAACGATCTTGTCGGGCGGCTTCCGGCACGCGGTGCCGATGCCGGCCAGCGCGGTCGACGCGCCGACGAGCTGGATGAATCCGCGCCGGCTCACCGCATCGGTCATCTCGGACGCGCCGGGCGGAAACTCGCGCTTCGCCGCCGCCGCCAGCTCCGGCGAGCCCTGCAGCTCTTCGATGCTACGCCAGGAGCGGCGCGCGGCGGGCGCGCCCCCGTCACTCACTATCGGAAGCGATCGCGAGCGCTTCTCGCTCTCGCGCGCCTCCTTCGCAGCTTCCTTGCTCTCGTCACAACTCATCGGTGACACGTGGTGCAGCTGGTGCGGGTGTGGACGTCATTGCGCTCGGCGAGCATCCGTCCCTCGGCCTCCGGATCACCTTCCGGCTTCCAGGTCATGTTGGTGATCTCCTCGATGGGCCGCAGGTTCTTCTCCGGATGTCGATGACAATCCAGACACCAGCTCATCGTAAGCGGCGTTGCCTTCTCGACAGCAGCCATCTGGTCGACGCGCCCGTGGCAACTCACGCAACCAACGCCTTTGTTAACGTGGATTGCGTGATTGAAATAGACGAACTCCGGCACACGATAGACGCGGCGCCATTCCATCGGCTCATTCTGGAAGAAACTTCTCCGCACCGGCTCGAGAAGCGGGCTCTTGTTCCACACTTGCGAGTGGCAGTTGAGACAGAGCGACGTCGGCGGGATGCTGGCGCTCGGTGATCGATCGACGGTATTGTGACAGTAGCGGCAGTCGATGCCCTCGTCGCGCGTGTGGTGACGGTGATCGAACTGCAGCGGCTGCTCGATCGGATCCTCCATCATGCGCGCGTACGGCGTGCGCACGTAGACAAGGAGACCACCGATCGTTCCCAGAGCGCCCGCCGCCAGCACGAAAAGCGAGACGTGAGCGAGCGTATTGTGTCTGGGTCTAAACAGTAGGCTCATGCCGTAGCTGGCGCAGCATATAGGCGCAGGTTCGCATTGCCGTCAAGTGGACTGTTTGCCATTCCAAGAATTCCCACTCCTCCGTACATCATGGTTTGCAGTCGTTTGAGAACGCATACTTCGCGCGGCCCCGCACATCGGGAGATCCGCGGCGGACTGAAGTCGGCGGCTCGTCGTGTTTTCGTCTTCGTGTTTTCGTCTTCGTCTTCTCGTCTTCGTGTTTTCGTCTTCGTGTTTTCGTCATCGAACGAGCCCGTGTTTGAGCAGCCAGATCACCAGCATTCGCGCGCGCCACAGCGGCGCCCAGGGGAACCGCGACTGCAGCTCCTCGGTCAGAGCGCCGACCGTGACCCGGTCCGCGCCCTCGCGATCGCCGACCAACGCCAGCGCCGCCATCACGTCGTCGCCGGAGAAGACGTTCTTGAGCTCGGGATAGATGATGTAGCCGTTCTGGGCCGCGCAGAGAGCCCGCGCAACCTCCGTGCGAGCGAGCGGACGCGCGGGCGCGATCGTCCCGGACGGATAGTGCGAGAAGATCTCGCCAAAGCTCATGGCCAGCGGGGGCCGGGCGTCCGGCGCCATGCCGGCCGCTGATGGGCGCGGCCGCGCGGCCAGGCGCCGCCACACCGCTTCATAGGCGGCCACGATCACGCGCCAGTCGAAGCGCGATCGCGCGTGCGCGATCGCCCGGCGCGACATGTCGGCGCGGCGGCGGTCGTCGGCCGCCAGTGCCACGATTGCCTCCTCGAGCTCGTCGAGATCGACCTCGACACTCTGGCCGAGCAGCAGGTGCAACGGGCGTTCGTAGAGCAGCGGCCCCAGCTCCGAGAGAAATGACTGGTCGGCGTGCCAGCGGGTGGTGATCCGGATGCCAACTTCGGGGATGACCGTATCCTTGTACCCATCGAAGTCCGAGACGATGGCCGGCAGGCCGGCAGCCATCGCCTCGACCACCGAGATGCCGAACGTCTCCTGCAGGTTGTCGCACGGCGAGACGAAGATGTCGGCCGCCGCCAGCAGGTGGCGTTTGTCGGCCTCGGCGAAGTCGACGCTCAGGGTGACCGCGTCGGCGACGCCGAACGCCTGCGCCCAGAGCTGCAGCATCTCCGGCGTCTTCGTCCCCTGCCGCGCGCCCGCGAGCAGCAGGCGCAGCGGCCGAGCGCCCGCGGGACGGCGCGCACGCGCCCGCGCGAAGACCTGCACGAGCGGGAACAGATCCATCTTGTCGTATTCCGTGAATCGGCCGAGCGCCAGCAGCACGATCGCGTCCTCGGGGATGCCCAGGCGCACGCGCGTCGCCGCGCGATCGCCCGTGCGCAGGAGATCGACGTCGACGCCGAGCGGGATCACGGGCAGCTCGCAGCCGACCGGCCGCGGCGCACCGCCCGCGCCCGCGATGGCGCGCTCGGCGGCGGCGAACGACTTCTCGACGACCAGCCGCCCGGCGGTGCTGGTGCAGAAGATCGCGTCACCCGGCCCCGGCGGGTGCAGCACGCCGCGCGCGTAGCTGGTCATCAGGCGCGGGTAGCTGAGCGAGTGGATCTGACCGGTGACCGGGACGGCCGTGCGGGAATGGCGGTCGCGCAGCCAGACCAGATCGAAGAGCTGATCGACGTGGGCCGCATGGTGCAGGACCGACAGCGCGCCCGCCTCCAGCGCCGCAGGCAACTCGAGGAGATTCGGCGTGACCATCCGCTCGGGCGCCAGGTGGCCGGGCTCGACGAAGAGCTGATGCAATGCCTCGCGATCGGCGGCTTCACCGACGAAGAAGCAGTAGCGCGCGAAGCCGGCGTGGCGGAAGAGCGCCTTCAAGAGCTCGGTGTTGGCGACGAGGCGCCCGACCAGCGGCTGGCCGGCTGGACCGACGTAGGTTCCCGGAAGAGCGAGAGTGGCGAAGGTCTCCATGGCTCGCGCGGCGTCATCATACGCCCATTGCCGCGCCCGGGACCAATCGGGTCCTCGCGCGCCCTGGCGGTTTTCTCTCTCCGTCCGGCCTCGGTTCTCCGGCCTCGGTTCTCCGGCCTTGGTTCTCCGGCCTTGGTTCGCGGAAACGTTCAGCGGACGCGAGCGTTCTCGCGGCCAGCCGCGCCAAGATAGCGCGGCAGCCAGGGGAAGAACTCCGTCACCGCGGGCGCGGCCCGGCGGAAGCATTCGAGCAACGCCGGCGGCGCGGCGCCACGAAGCAGGTCGACCCACGAGCGCAGCTCGCGGTGCGCGGTCTCGTCGTCGATGTCGAGGGTCAGGTCGCTGTCGCGGCCCGCGAGCAGATCGCAGACCAGCACGCCCAGCGCCGCCTCGGGCAGCGTCGCCGCGAGATCCGCAGCACAGACGGCGAGCGACGTCGATCTCGCCCACCGCGAGGTGGGCCTGCGCCAGCCGCAGCGCCACGCGCCCGAGCGGCGGCTCGCCCGCCGCCCGCCGGAGCTCGCTGACCGCGACGCGCGCGCGGCCGCCGACCAGCGCCGCCTCGCCGAGCGCCTCGTGAAGCTCGGCGCTGTCGCCGTGCGCGGCCGCGTGCGACGTCACGAAGTCCTGCACGGCCGCGTCGCCGCCGCGCGACCGGCAGAGCAGCAACGCCAGCAGCAGCGCCTCGGCGTCGCGCGGCCCGCAAGACAGCGCCTGATCGACGCGCCGCCAGGCGCCGTTGTTGTCCCCGGTGGCCAGCGCGAGACGCGCGAGCCCCATGAGCGGCCGCACCGTCGCGAGCTGCAGATCCGACGTCACCTCCGCCAGCTCGCGGCAGCGCGCGAAGTCGGCCGCCGCCGCGGCGATCTCTCCCGCGAGCTCGCGCAGCTCGCCCCGGCGCAGGAACAGCGACGCCGAGGGATCGACCAGCCCTGCCCAGCTGTCGACGAAGCGCGAGCGCGCCCGCGACGTCGTCCGCGGGAAAGAGACCGTCGGCGCAGAGCGCGATCAGCTCGCCGCCGAACGGTTTGCCCTCGAGCGCCATCGGACCCGCCGCTTCGAGCACGCCCGGACACCGACGTCGCCGCCTCGGACCAGAGCACGCGGTCGCCCCAGAAACGCGCGAGCTCGAGCAGCTTGAACCAGCTGTAGAGATCGCCGCGATCGTGCTCGAGGCAGCGGAGCAAGAGCTCGGTGTCGCGCGCCTTCTTGTTGCGCGACGCCGCGTGCGCGCGCACGTAGCCGAGGTGCTCGACCACGCCCGGCAGGTGGCGCAGCCGCCGGCCGTCGGCCGCCAGGCGCGCGCGCACCGCATCGGTCACGTCCTCGTGGATCGGGAACTGGAACCGCACCGAGGGGTGATTGCGAAACAGACGCAGCACGGACGCGTCCCGGCGGTGACCGTGCGGCAGGTGGTTGCGGATCACCACCGTCGCGGCGCCGGCCCCCGGATCGCCGAGCAGCGGGCGCATCTGCGTCGCCAGGCCGGGGCTCACGATCTCGTCGGCGTCCAGGCACAGGATCCAGTCGCCGGTCGCCTGTTCGAGGCCGGCGTTGCGCGCGGCCGAGAAGTCGTCGTCCCACACGCGATGGATCACGCGCGCGCCCTCGCCCTCGAGCACCGCGACGGTGCCGTCGCGCGAGCCGGTGTCGACCACGAGCAGCTCGCTCCACAGCCCGCGCACCGCCGCCAGGCAGCGGGGCAGCATCTCGGCCTCGTCCCGCACGATCATGCAGAGCGAGAGCGTGGCCGAAGGGGACATGATCGCTATTCGGCGTTGTACGCGCGGTGGGCGCGTTTGCCGATTCCGAAGGCGGCCAGCGTCGCCGCCAGCTTGGCGTTGGACTTCGCCGCCAGCGCCGTGCAGCGCTCGACCAGCGGCGCGAGCCGCGCGCGCGTGACTTCGTCCACCTGGGCCGGCGACGCCGCGCTGATCGCGGTCCCCAGGCGCTGGGCGGCCGCTCCCGCCTCGATGAGCTCGTGCGCTTCCAGGCGCGCCGCCAGCTCGCGCAGCGCCGCCTCGATCGCGTCGCCGGGAGCGGGACCGTCGGTGCGAGCGGGTTTGCCGGCCACTTAGCTCACCAGCTCACTTGGTTTGGGGCTGCGGCCCCTGGCCCTGCAGCTGGGCCACGGCCTTCGAGAACGCGTCCGCGACCGGGCTGAACACACGCTCCGCCTCGCGGACCGCGACCGGATTCTTGGTTCCGCCGGCGGCGATCAAACGATCGGCGACGAAGATGTAGACGTCGGAGAGCTGCCGGCAGAGCTCGGGTGCACGCGAGTGATCCAGCGTGCCCAGCAGCTCCGCGACGATGTCGCCGGCGCGATTCAGCGCCGGGCTGGCCTCGGCGGCGCGCCCGCCCTCGAGCGAGACCACCGCGCGCCGCATGTGGCGCAGCGCCGCCTCGAAAAGCAGGACCATCAGCCGCTCCTTGGACGCCGTCTCGTTCTGGGTCTGCGCGTACTTGCGAATCGCGAGCATGAGATCCTTCTATTCTTGGGTCGGGGGTTAGCCACTCGACGACGCCGCGGACGACGTCTGCTGACTCAGAAAGTTGCCCGTGGTCTTGAGCTGGCTGACGATCTGCTCCATGGCCGTGAACTGTGCGGTCAGGTTGGCCTTGAAGGCGTCGAGCCGCGCCTGCATGTTGTCGGCCTGCGAGTCCATCTGCGTGATGCGCGTGTTCAGCGTCTTCGTGCTGTTGGTGAACAGGCCGTCGACGACGTTGGTGTAGCGATCCGACAGCGTCTGCATCGCGGCGCCGATGCCGCTCGTCGGGTCGGAGAAGACCTGATTGATCGCCTGCGGGTTCGCCTGCAGCGCCGTCCCGAGACGCCCGCTGTCGATGGTCAGCGTGCCGTCCTGGAAGTTGGTCTTGAGCCCGATGTCCGCGAGCGTGCGGATCGTCCCGCTGCCGACGATCGACGTCATCATGCTCTGCAAGTCGCCGGTCAGGCTGCGCAGCGCGGAGTTGCCGGCGAGCGTCGCGTCGCGGTCGGTCGTTGCACCGGTGCCCAGCGCTTGCTGCTGCGAGGCGAAGTTGATGATGTCGTTGTAGGCGTTGACGAAGTTCTGGAGATTGAGCGCCGTGGTCGCGCTGGTCGTTGGCGAACGACGCGCGTCTCCGTGGTGTTGGTCTGTCCCTTGAGGGTCAGCGTCGTGCCCGGGATCGCGTCGGTCACCGTGTTGCTCTGCCGCGTGAACTGCAGCCCGTCGACGGTGAAGAGCGCGTTGCTGGCGCCGTGAACCTGCGCGAAGCCCAGCGACTGCCCCTGCGTGCCGGTCGAATTCTCGCTGATCTGCAGCGCGGTCGAGGCGTCGGCGCCGGTGAAGCCGGTGTCGAGGTTGGTGACCGAGAGATACTGCTTCGTGCCGTCGTTGAGCACGACGGCGCTGACCGGAGCGCCCAGCGCTCGGATGGCGCCCGCGACGTCGCCCAGGCTCTCGCCGTCGGTGATCGTGATCGGGTCGTAGGTCGTGCCCTGCACCGTCAGCGTGCAGCGTGCCGCCCTTGACGGTGGTGTTGCCGAAGGCGTCGGGGGTGAAGCCGACGGCGGTGCGCGACTGCGCCGCCGTCGCCAGCGACTGCACCGAGACCTGGTAGCTGCCCGCCTGCGTCTGCGGGCTGGGTGTCGCCGTGAAGTCGGTGTTGACGGTCGTCGACTTGACGCCGACGGCGCCGCTGGTCGACAACGTCTTCGCCGCCGACTGCAGCGCCTGGATCTTGCCGACCAGCTGGCCGATCACCGAGACCTGCGTCTTGAAATCGGTCTGCTGGGTGCGGAGGGCATCCAGCGGCTGTTGCTCGACCTTGGTCAGGCCGTCGATGATCGACTGCGTATCCAGCCCCGAGGCGAGCCCACCAACCTGAAAGAGCGGAGTATCAGCCATCTGTTTTTCCTGCTGCTGCTGCTGCCAGCTGTGGAGGTCTGGAACCTTTCGAAGGTTCCAGACCCGAAGAAGACCGCCCCGCGACTCTGGGAGGCGCGGGGCGGTTCGCCGGTTAGTCTCTTCATCGGCCGGGCCAGTCTGGGTCTTGAGCCCCACATCGGCCCGGCCGCACCTACTTCAAGCGAGGGAGGGCTCAGCCGAGGAGCTTGAGCGCGACCTGCGGCAACTGGTTGGCCTGCGACAAGACCGACACACCGGCCTGCATCAGGATCTGGGTGCGGCTCATGTTCGAGGTCTCTTCGGCGACATCGACGTCCATGATGCGGCTCTTGGCGGCCGCCAGCGACACCGACGCCTCGGTCGCGACGTTGATCACCGTGTTGAATCGGTTCTGCTGCGCGCCCAGAGTGGCGCGCGTCGACGACACCGACTGCAGCGCGGTGTCGATGGAGCCCAGCGCCTGCTCGGCGCCGGTCAGCGTCGACAGCGACAGCGCCGTTGATGCCCAGCGTGCTGGCGGTCGCGCTCTGCGTGGTGACGACGATCTGGTCGTTGGCCGCGACGTTGCGGATACCGACCTGGAAGGTCAGCGCCGCGGACGTGTTCAGCAGCGCGACGCCGTTGTACTCGGTCGCGTTGGCGATACGATCGACTTCGCTGATGAGACCGCTGACCTCGTTCTGGATGTAGCCGCGCTCGGTGTTGCTCACGCCCGAGGAGGCCGACTGCGAGGCGAGCTCGCGGAGGCGGGTCAGGATGTTCTGGGTCTCGTTGAGCGAGCTGTCGGCGGTCTGCACGACGTTGATGGCGTCGTTGGCGTTGCGCACCGACTGGTTGTAGCTCCGGATCTGCGCACCGAGGTTCACGCTGATCGCGAGGCCGGCTGCGTCGTCCGAGGCCTTCGTGATGCGAAACCCCGACGATAGCTTCGCCAGCGAGCTGTTGAGGTCGTTCTCCGTCCCCATCAGGTTCTTCTGGGCATCGAGCGCGCTGACGTTGGTGCGAATGGACATTCCCATGACAAGTTCTCCTTACCTGCGGCCCCGCAGGGCGATTAAGTGATTGCCGGTCTTCTTTCTCCCGGCCCCGCGGACGCCGCGTCCACGTTCACAGAGTTTTTCGACACGCAACGGCTGATCGATAAGATCGGTTGTTGGTGTCGCCGCTGACGATCCGCGCGAGGCGTGCGCCTTCCGTCTTCCCCCGCCGGCGCCAGCGTGGGCGCCAGCGTGGGCGATCGGAGGCTGACGACTCCGTCGGCCGATCGCTCACGAGCCGACGCCCAGGCGGACGCCGTCCGCGGGCCGAGGCCGATCGGCCTTCCGCCGTTAGCCGCCGAGCTTGTTGACCAAGCTCAGATTGAACGACTGCGCGGCCGCCGTCAGCGTCGCGTTGAGCGCGCTGTTCGCGAGCGCGAGGTTGCTCGACGACTGAATGATGTCGACCTCGGACTGCGACGAGACATTCTTCACCGTCGCGTCGCGCGTCGCCGTCGCCAGCGTCTGCGCGGTCGCGAACGCGTCGCCCATGGCGCCCACCTGCGCCAGCGTCCCGGTGACCTGGTTCGTCGCCGACTCGAGGTTGGTGAGCGAGCCGCGGATCGCGTCGCCGTTGTTGGTCTTGAGCGCCGTCGACAGCGACTGCAGCGTCGCGAACAGATCGACGCCGCCGCCCACGCCCTTCACGGCGACGTCGGCGCGCACCGATGAATTCTCGAGCACGCCCGGCGCGACCTCGACCTGGCGCACGGCCGTGTCGCCGTTGTAGTTGCCGGCGGTGTCGAACGGCGCTGTCTGATCCTGGTTGCCGCCGAAGATGTAGCGGCCGTTGATGTTGGTGTTCATCAACGTCACCGCCTGCTGGACCAGGCCGTCGACCTCGGTCGCCGCGCCCTGGCGATCGGCCGCCGAGTAGCTGTCGTTGCCCATCTGCACGGTCAGCTCGCGCGCGCGCGCCAGCACATCGGTCAGGCTCTGCAGCGCGCTGTCGGCCGCGTCGACCTCCCCGGCGGCGCGGCCCGCGTTCTGGTTGATCGCGTTCAGGCGATCGACGGTCTGCTGGCCGCGCACCATCTCCGCCGCCACCGTGGGATCGTCGCCCGGGTGGACCACACGCATGCCGGTCGAGACCTCTTCCATCGCCGTCTGCGCGCGATCGCGGCTCCTCGCGGCGTTCGCGGCGGCGTCGTGGAAGATCATCTTGTCGGTCACGCGCATCGTTGCGGCTCCTCGCTACTTCAGGCTCATCAACGTGTCGAGCATGCTGTCCGCGGTCGTGATCACCTTGCTCACCGCCTCGAACGCGCGCTGCGCGCTGGTCAGGTTGACCATCTCCTCGTCGAGCGAGACGCCCGACGTCGACTCGCGCAGGTTGGTGAGGTTGTCGAGCAGCGCGCCGTCCTGATCGGACATCGCCTTCGCGCGCTGCGACGCCCCGCCGAACGTCGCCACGATGCTGCTGAACGTCGTCTCGGGATCCGAGCCGCCAGCCAGCGCAGTCTGCTCGGTGCCGATCATCGCGTTCATGTTGGTGTTGTCGCCGGGCAGCCCCGCGACCGACGACGCCGCGGCCAGCAGCGCCGGGTTCGCGGCCAGCGTCGGATCGATCGCGATCTGCGCCGCCGCTCCCGCCGACGTCGCGCCAACGGAAAAGACGTTGTGCCCGGTCGTGCCGTCCTGGGCGAAGCCCGCAGACGACACACCGTTGATCGCGTTGGCGAAATCGAACGCCAGAGAGTCGAGCGACGTCGACGCCGCGCCGAGCGTTCCGTCGCGCGCCGAAATGGCGCCGCCGATCGTCCCCCCGGCCGCGCTGGTCGGCAGCGAGACCGGCCCGCTACCGTCAGCGCGTGTGATCCTCAACGACAGATGCCCGCGATTACTGGAGTCGGGGATCGTCGACAGCTGCGCCGCGCGATCCTGGCTCACCAGCGCGGTGCCGCCCGGCAGCGCCATGGAGACGTCGCCCTGCGAATCCATCACCGGCGTGGCGCCGGTGAGCTCCGTCAGCTTGTCCTGCAGCTGGCGGCGCGCGTCGAGCAAGTCGTTGGGCTCGGCGCCGCCGGCGCGCGCCGAGCGGATCTGGGCGTTCAGCGACGCCATGTTGGCGGCGTCGGTGTTGACCTCGTTGACGACGCCGTTGATCTTGTCGTCGAGGCCGCTGCGCGCATCCTCGATCGCCTGCGACGTGCGGTTGAACGACTGCGCCAGCGACGTCGCCGAGGAGACCGCCGCGCGGCGCGAGGCCGGGTCGGCCGGGTTCTGCGCCACGGCGCGCAGCGATGAATAGAAGGCACTCAGCGCCGAGGAGAGGCCGCCGGGCGCGTTGGGGTCGAGCGCCGACACCGCGGCCAGCGCGTCGCTCTCCGTCGAGCTCGAGCCCTGCGAAGCGATGGCGTTGGGGATCTGCCGCTCGAGGAAGGCGTCGCGCGCCTGGGTGATCGACTGGACGTCGACGCCGCGGCCGATCCAGCCATTGGGGACGAGCTGGTCCGGCGTGAGCGCCTCCAGATTCGCCGTCTGGCGCGAGTACCCAGGCGTATTGACGTTGGCGATGTTCTGGCCCGCCACCGCCGCCGCCTCGCGGTGCGCGGCCAGGCTGCTGCCCGCTTGCGAGAGGATTGTGATCAGATCGGGCATCGGTCAGACCACGCGGCTCACGGTGTTGGACGCGCGCGCGGCGACCACCGCCGGCGCCATGCCCCGCCGATCGTAGGCGGTGGGCCGCGGGCTGAGCGCGGTCAGGTACGAACGAACGAACGAGAGCGCGCGCTGTCCGAGCGCGCGGTTGAGATCATCGAGCTCGGCGAGCGCGGCCGCGAGCGCGCGCACCTCGGCGAACGCCTGCGCGAGCCGCTCGGTCGGCGCCGGGGCGATGCCGCGCAGGCCGTCGATGGTGACTTCGGTGAGACCATAGGCGCGCGCAACCAGCGCCAGCTCCGACGAGAGCTGCGCTTGCTTCTGGTTGACCAGCGCGTTCCACTCGGCGCGCGCAGAGGCGCGTCGCATGAGGCCCTCGACATCCATGGCCCGGATCAGCACGCGCTCGGCGCGAGCACGCTCGACCTCCGCGCGCAGGGCGTCGCGGATTTGTTGAGTGACGGCTATGGCATTTTCGAGGTTGTTGTTGTCCATCATCAACGCTTGATGAGAGCCTGCAGGCGCGCGTCGATCTCGGCGTCCTGAAGGATCTCGTCGGCTACGCGCGACGGATCGGGGTGATAAGTTCCGGCGCGCACCTGCGCTTCCAGATCCTGGAGTCGCGCGGCGCGCCCGCCCGCGAGGGATGCTTTGCTGGTCGCCATCGCCAGATCCACGTCGCGTGAATTATCGACGGTGACGCGATCTCGGGGTGCTGTCGCGGGCGGATCAGGCGGTACGACTCTCCCGACGTCTGCGACCGGTTTGGTCTCGTTGATTTTCATGGTGCATCTCCGGCGTGGGGTCCTAGGAGCTTCCCCACAACCGTATCTTCGGCACGTTTCTGGTAGGCATTAAGTGCCCGATGCACAACTCCTTTGTAGGTGCCGTTTTCCCCAGACTTTACCGGCACCTGTGAGCCATGGGCGTACAGCATCGTGGCCCCTTCCGTGTGGGTATGGGTCGCACCAAAAAGCGGATCGGGCCGCTCCCCGGACGGGCCGGTGACCGCATCCGGGCGCGACGCCGCCTGCGACGCCGGGTCCGGCGAATCGAGATCCGGTTCGGCTGCGATCGTCGCCGCGCCTTTCGCGCCGGAGGTCGCGTGGGACATCTTGCCGGCGTGGGCGCCGGTCTTCGCTCCGGTCGTCGCGCCGGGGTGCGCCTGCTCGATCTCGTCCTCGAGCATGCGCGCGATGCCGATGCCGCCGCCCTTCGCGACCGCGTCGGCGAGCGTCTCGATGAACATGTCGGCGCGCAGCTGCCCGCCGGCGACGTCGGCCGGCTTGAAGGCGCCGCTCGCGCTCAGAAGCTGGCGCAGGATCGCCGCCTCCATCTGCTCAGCGGCGTCCGTCGTGCTCGTCGCCGCCGCCTTGGTGTCGGAGATCGGCAGCGCCATCAGATGACTTCCAGGTCGGCGTCGATCGCGCCGGCGGCCTTCATGGCTTGCAAGATCGCGATCAGATCGCGCGGCGACGCGCCGATCAGGTTCAGCGCCTTCACCAGCTCCTCGACGGTGGTGGTGGCCGGCAGCGCGACCACCGGCTGCTTCTTCTCCTTGGCGTCGACGGTCGACTGGTTGGTCTGCACGGCGCGGCCGCCGCGCGACAGCGCGTTCGGCTGCGACACCAGCGGCAGCGTCTGGATCGAGATCGACAGGCCGCCGTGCGCCACGGCGACCGCGTGAATGCGCACCCGATCGCCCGCGACCACGGTGCCGGTGCGCTCGCTGACCACGATGCGCGCGCGCTGATCGGACTCGACCTCGATCGCCTCGATCGCAGTCATCAGCGCCACCGTCTTGCCCTTGTACGCCGCGGGGATCTTCACCTCGACGGACGCCGGATCGGCGGCGCGCGCCAGCGTGTTGTCCTTGAGCGCGGCGTTGATCGCCTCGGCGATGCGGTTCGACGTGGTGAAGTCGGGCGTCTTCAGGCCCAGGACCATCGGGCTCTTCTCGAGGTTCGCCACCACGGCGCGCTCGACGGTCGCGCCCGCGGGCACGCGGCCCGACGTCGGCTGATTCTTCTGCATCGACGATCCGTGCAGGCCGACGTCGAAGCCGCCCGCCTGGACCGCCCCCTGCGCCAGCGCGTAGACCTGGCCGTCGGGGCCGGTCAGCGGCGTGATCAGCAGGACGCCGCCCGCGAGCGAGCGCGCGTTCCCCATCGATCCGACGCTGACGTCGATGCGCGTGCCCGGCCGCGAGAACGACGCCAGGCGCGCGGTCACCATCACCGCCGCGACGTTGCGCACCTGCACGTCGGTGGGGTTGATGCGGATGCCGAGGCGGCCGAGCATGCCGCTGATCGACTGCGCAGTGAAGAACACGCGCTCGGTGTCGCCGGTGCCGGAGAGGCCGACGACCAGGCCGTAGCCGTAGAGCACGTTTTCACGCACGCCCTGGACGTCGACCAGCTCCTTGACCCGCACGGGCGCCCCGAACGCCGCGCGGATGCCCATGAGCATCAAGAGCGAGAGCAGCAGCGCGAAGCAGATCTTCTTCATGAGGATCTCCGTCGCGCGGCGAGAAGAAGATAGGAAACAGGGAGAAGCAGAGAAGCAGAGGAAAAGTTGGAGGGCTTAAGCTGGCTCATTAAAGTAGCCTCCGCCTCCTTTCCGCTGCTCCTCCCTGTCGAAGCTAGTGCTAGTTCAGCCATCAGAACGGCCACAGCCACCCGAGGTAGCGAGAGAAGAATCCCTGGTGCTGGTTGTCGGTGAGGACGCCGCGCCCCACGAACTCGATCTCGGCGTCGGCGACCATCGAGCTCTTCACGCTGTTCTCCTGGTCGATGTCGATCGGACGCACCACGCCCGAGATGTAGAAGTGCTGCTCCTCGTTGTTGACCAGCACGACCCGGTGCCCTTCGACGAAGAGGTTGCCGTTCGGCAGCACCTTGCGCACCACCGCCGGCACGGTCGCCGTCAGGTACTCGGTGCGCGCGGTGGTCCCCTCGCCTTTGAAATCGCTCTTGGAGCCGCCCCCGATGTTCAGGTTCGGGTCCAGCCCCTTGAGCTTGTTGAGCAGTCCCAGAAACGCGGTCACCTGCGCCGACGAGCTGGATTCGCGCGTCAGATCGGTGTCGGCCGAGCGCCTGGCGTCGGCGACCTCCTCGATCTTGATGACGACCAGATCGTTGGCGCGCAGCGCGCGCGCATCGGTGAACAACATCGACGCCGGCCGGCCCGGGTGCCAGAGGCTCGCCTCCGACTGCGGCTCGTCTTCTTTCGTGTTCGCGGTGTCGAGCGCATACTCGCGCCGCTTCGGCTTGTAGCTGGAGATGTGACCGGCGGCGCAGCCGCTGCCGGCGACGCCGAAACCAAGCGCGACCAGCATCAACCGCCGCGACGTCATGGGGCCTGCACCACGAGACGGCCGTCGATGAGCTCGCCCTCGACCTGCTTGCCCGACGCGAGCACGGCGCAGCTGCGCCCGCGCGCGCACGGGATGCCGCGGCCGGTCTGCTCGACCACGAGAGCGCCGCTCACGACCATCACCCTGACCACGTCTCCCGAACGCAGCGTCGGCTCGCCCACGACGACGTCGTCGAGGATCTGTCCGGCGGCCACGGCCCGCATCGCCACCGACGACGGGCCGAGCGCCACCGGGGCGTGCCCCGGGCGCAGCTCGCGCTCCTCGGTGTCATAAGCGCCCTCGACCGGCTCGCCCGCGCGCAGCGCGCGCGTCGCGACCGCGACCGGCGCGACCACGCGCACGCGGACCCAGATCCAGCTATCGCAATGACCGCCGCGCGCCGCCCGACCGCTGATCTTCACCGCCAGGCGGCCCGACGCCGCGATCGGACGCGCGACCTCGGCCTCGGTCATCTGGCACTCGAGCGGGCGCGCCGATGCGCGCTCCTCGACGGCGCTGTCGAGCCGCGCGCCCGGCGCCGACAGCGCGCGCTCGAGCGCGTGGCGCACGACCGGCGTGACCGCGGCGGCCGACGCCGGCTCGGCGTCGTGAACGCGGGCGAACGCTCGCGGCGCGATCGGCGGCGCCGACAGCAGCGCCGAGACGACGACGGCGAGCGCTATGTGGGGAGCTCGGATCATGGCTAGCGCAGTGACGTCAGCTTCTGCAGCATCTGGTCCGCGGTCTGGATGACCTTGGAGTTCATCTCGTACGACCGCTGGGTGCTGATCATGTCGACCATCTCGACGACCGCCTGCACGTTCGAGGTCTCGAGGAATCCCTGCGACAGCGCGCCCACGCCCTGGTCGCCCGGGTGCACCTGCAGCTCTTGCCCGCTGGCCGCGGTCGGCTGGAACAGGTTGCCGCCGATCGCCTCCAGCGCGCCGGGGTTGGTGAACGTCGTGAGATCGATCCGCCCCAGCGTCGTCTGGTCAGTGCGGTTCGGCACCTTGGCCAGCACCGTGCCATCGGACTGGATCGTCACGGCGATGGTGTCGGGCGGGACGGTGATGCCCGGCTCGAGGAGCTCGCCGCGCTGGGTGACCAGACGGCCGGTGTCGTCGACGCGGAAGTTGCCGGCGCGCGTGAACGCGATGTCGCCGTTGCTGCGCTGGACGCGGAAGTATCCGTTGCCCTCGATGGCCACGTCGTACTGCCCCTGCGTCGAGACCATGTCCCCCTGACCCATCGAGCGCGTGGTGCTGCCGGTGCGCACGCCGAGACCGATCTGCAACGGCGCCGGCTGGCCGCCGCCCTGTGGTCCCGCGGGTTGCGCCTGGACGATGGTCTCGGAGAGCAGGTCCTGGAACTCGGCGCGCGTGCGCTTGAAGCCGGTGGTGTTCACGTTCGCGAGGTTGTTCGCGATCGTGTCCATCTTGAGCTGTTCCGCCTGCATTCCGGTGGCGGCGGTGTAGAGCGAACGCAACATCGGTGTCTCCTCCTCAGCGGACCCTTCCGACTTCGATCGCTCGATCGTCGAGCCGTCGGTAGGTTTGAATGGCCTGGGTCGCGGTTTCGTACTGGCGTTGGGCGTTGATCATCTGGACCGTCGATTCGAGCGGCGTGACGTTCCCCATCTCGAGCTGGCCGGTCGACACGCCGCCCTCCGTGGGCGTCACCGTGCCGCCGGGGCCGGCTGCGTAGAGCTGCGGTCCGACGCGCACGACGTTCCCCTGCAGCTCGTAGAGCGCGAGGCGGTCGACGGCGACGCCGTCGGCGCTGACCACGCCGGTCTGGCTGATCGTGACGTCGGAGCCGGGGGGCACCATGATCGGAAGGTTCGACGTGCCCATCACCTGGCGGCCGTCGGCGACCATCGCGCCCTCGGGCGTGATGTTGAGCTTGCCGTTGCGCGTGTAGACCGGCTGCCCGGTGATCGACGTGACCGAGAGAAAGAGCTGGCCCTCGGGCACGATGTCGAGCGGGTTGTCGGTCGTGCGGATCGGTCCTTGCGAGAGGTCGGTGCCGGTGGCGACGACGCCGGCGAAGATCTTGTCCTGCGGCACGCCCGCGCTGGGGCTGATGCCGCGCGGGGGAAGGAACGATTGAAACGCGGGGCGCGACGCTTTGTAGCCCGGCGTCTCCGCGTTCGCCAGGTTGTCGGCGATCGAGTCGAGCTGCTCGGATCGAGCCGCCGCCGCTGCCATGCCTACGTACATTCCGTCTGCCACTTCGATTCTCCCGGGCCGAGAATCAGCAAGGACGAGGCCAATGCGCGCGTCGTCTTTCTGACCGGGGAGATCGCGGGAGCGTGACGCGAACCTCGCCGTGCCGACGTGTGCGCCCGGAAGATTCGACCCGGCACGAATTGCCGCGAGGCAACCCCCGCGAACATCTTCGCCCGCGCCCTCAAGTCATTCCCCGACGGTGCCGAAGCGAAAGATATGCGTCCGCGGACTCGACTCGATCCGGTCATCAAGATCGAGGAGAAGAACGAAGAGCGCAAGCTGCACGAGATGGCGGCCGCGAACCGCAAGGTGAAGTCGGCCGAGGACGCGCTGGACGGCGCGCGCGACGCCGCCCGCACCGATCACCGGCGCGCGGCGGCCGCGACCGACTGGATGCTCGCGGAGAGCGCGCACACGCGCGCGCTGTCCGAAGTGCGCAACGCCGAGCGGGCGGTCAAGGCGGCCTCCGCCGAGGAGGGCGCCGCGCGCGGCGCCTACACCATCGCGCACTCGAAGGCGGAAGCGCTGCGCCGCGTGGCTCAGGCGCGCGTCGACGAGGTCCTGGCCGCGCGCGAGAAGGCGGAGACGCGCGAGCTCGACGAGATCGGCCTGGTCACGTTCAACAGCAACGGCGGCCAGCGGCCTTCCTGACGTCACGATCCGGGCACGCCGATGGTCAGCAACCTGACGGGCAGCGACGCGGCGGTGCCCGAAGGAGGGACGACTTCGCACCCGAGCGCACATCCTGCGGCAGGCGGCGACGCGGAGACGGTACCGATTCGCCAGCGGCTGAGCTTGTGCATGATCGTGCGCAACGAGGAGAAGCGCCTCGGACGCTGCCTTGCCTCGGCGATGCCCTGGGTCGGCGAGGCGATCGTCGTCGACACGGGGTCGACCGACGGAACCGTCGCGCTGGCCGAGGCCGCGGGCGCGCGGGTGCTGCATTTCGCCTGGCGCGATGACTTCGCGCTCGCGCGCAACCACGCGCTGGCGGCGGCGGCGCGCGAATGGGTGCTGGTGCTCGACGCCGACGAAGTGCTGCACGTCGACGACGCCGCGGCCTGGGCACGCGCGCTGGCGGTCGACCCGGCGGCGCCGCACACGCCCGCCGCCTACTCGATCGACTGTCACGACCGCATCGACGACGGCGGCGTCGCCGTGGGTCCGGTCATGCGGCTCTTTCGCCGGGCGGTCCCCGACATGATCTACCGCGGCGAGATCCACGAGCAGATCGTCGCCGTCGCCGAGCGGCGCTGCGAGGCGGCGCACGCGCGATTCATCCACATCGATCACGACGGCCACACCGGCGCCGTCGTCGCCGAGCACCGCACCGTCGAGCGCAACCTGCGCCTCGCGCGGCTGATGGTCGCGTCACGCCCCGCCGATCCCTTCAGCTGGTTCTGTCTGGGGCAGGCGATCCAGGCCGCCGATCCCCAGAGCAGCGAGGTGATCACCGCGTTCGAGCGCGCGCTCGAGAAGATCGAGCTTCTCGGGCACGACCACCGCGACGAGAGCTATCTGGCGGCGCTCTGGATCAACCTCGTGCGCGCGCTGGTGCGCGCCGGGCGCGCGCGCGAGGCGCTCGACGTGTCGCGGCGGGCGCTGTGCGACTTCGCGGGCTCGCCCGACCTGCACTTCCTGCGCGGCAAGCTGCTGCTCGACGCCGGCCACGTCGCGGCCGCGTGCCGCGAGCTCGAGGAGTGCCTGACCCCGGCGGCGGCGCGCTTCTTCCTGCGCCAGGACCCGGGGGCGATCAGCTACGCCGCCGAGACCCAGCTCGCCATCTGCTGCCTCAAGCTGGGTCAGCTCGATCGCGCCGTGCGCACGCTGCGCCACGCCGTCGAGAGCGCGCCCGCCGCCTTCCACCTGCCGCGTCTCCTGCTCGGCATCCTGCTCATCAGCCGCGGCGCCACCGCGGAGGCGGAGCCGCTGCTGGCCGCCGTCGTGGCGCTGCGCCCGCAGGACTTCGACGCGCGCCTGCACTGGGCGCGCGCGCTCCTGGCGCTGGGACGCCGCGTAGAGGCCGAGGCCGCGCTGGCTCCCCTCGGGGCTGACCCGCGTGTGGCTCAGCTTCTGGCGGCCTGAAACCGCAGCCCCCGCTCGACGCGCGCCGCACGGATGTGGTATCGCGGTGGCATGCCGACGAAGACCACGACGACTGAAATCGTCCCCTACGCCGGGTGGGCCCGGAACCTGCGCATCGCCAACGCCGACGCCGAGATGATCGTGACCCTCGACGTGGGCCCGCGCGTGATTCGCTACGGCGCGCCGGGCGGGCGCAACCTGTTCGGCGAGACCGCCGACCAGCTCGGCAAATCGGGCGAGCCACACTGGATGCCGCGCGGAGGCCACCGCCTGTGGACCGCGCCCGAAGACAAGACGCGCACGTACGCGCCCGACAACCACCCGGTCGAGCACCGCGTGCTGTCGTCGGACGCGAGCGGCGTGAGCGTGCGCTTCACCCAGCCCGCCGACGAACCTTACGGCGTGCAGAAGGAGCTCGACATCACGCTGGCCGCGTCGGGAAGCCGCGCGACCATCGTTCACCGCATCACCAACGTCGGCGAGCGGCCCGTGAGCCTGGCGCCGTGGGCGCTCACGGTCATGCCGCCGGGCGGGACGGCGATCATTCCGCTGCCGGCGAAGCGTCCCGCACCCCGGGTCGCTGCCCAGCTCCGTCGACGCCGACTACTGGCCGAACCAGAGCCTGGCGATCTGGAGCTACACCGATCTCCAGGATCGGCGGCTGACGCTGGGCACGCAGTTCATCACCGCGCGCCAGGACCCGACGGCGACGAGCCTGCTCAAGTTCGGGCTCGCGCACGAGTCGGGGTGGCTGGGCTACTGGCGCGAGGGCGATCTCTTCGTGAAGACCATCGGCTTCGAGCGCGGCCAGCTCTACCCCGATCGCGGCTGCAACTTCGAGCTCTACACCGACCCCAACATCCTCGAGGTCGAGACGCTGGGGCCGCTGACCATGCTGTCGCCCGGTGAGAAGACCGAGCACGTCGAGACCTGGAACCGCTTCGGCGGCGTGGGCGCGATCGGCGACGAGGCGAGCATCGCAGCCAACGTACAACCGCTGGCGCTGCAACCGCTGGCAACGCGCTGACCGCGGCGCGCGTTCGCGCGCCTGTTATTTCGCGAGCGACGGGTAGACCGGGCAGCCGTGCGGGAAGACGCGCGCGTGCTCGTGGCCGGCACCGGGCGCGGCCTCCGGCGTGGCGTCGCGGCAGGCCCCGGCCTCGTCGCACGACACCAGGCGATCGATGGTCAGGTTGCGCGCGGCGGAGACTGGCCGCTGAAAATGCGGGCAGAAGACCAGGACCTTGATCAGCTCCGAGCGGCGCACCGGATGAGTAAAGCACGCACCCGCTCGCTCGCGCCAGGGACCGCGCGGGCAAACCTCTACCGCACGCTGGCGTCGAGTCAAGCCCCTTGCCAGGCCCGGTCCCGATTCCATATTCAGGGTCACACAAGGAGGAGGGGGACGATCATGCGACGAATCTCCATGCTCATGCTGGGAGCGGCCTTATTCGGTTTCGGGACCACGCGCATGGCCCGCGGCGACGAGATGCCGGGCCGCGCGTCCGCGATGGAAGAAACTCAGATCCAGACGCGGTTCCAGAGCGACGCCGACCTGCGCAACAACAGCATCCAGGCGACCGTCGACAACGGCGTGGTCACGCTGAAGGGCGTCGTCGACACCGCTGCCGAGAAGTCCAAGGCGGCGCGGCTCGCGATGGTCAAGGGCGTCACGCAGGTCGACAACCAGCTCAAGGTCGGCAGCGACAGCACCAAGGCCGCGGTGACCGACTCGACCATCACGGCGCGGCTCAAGACCGAGATGCTCGCCGAGGAGCCGCTGCGCGCGGTCCACGTCGAAACCAACAATGCCGTGGTGAGCCTGACGGGCACGGTACCGACGGCGACGGCGCGCGATCGAGCGATCGATCTCGCGCGATCGATGTCGGGCGTCTCGCGCGTCGCCGACAATCTGAAGATCCTGCCGCCGCGGTAGGGTCGGTCGTAGTCGATTAGAAACGCGAGGAACGCCAAGAACGCCAGGGATCCGGATTATTAGTCCGGACTTGGCGTCCTTGCGTCCTGTCGCTCAATGAAACGACATTGCCGCTAGTAGGCCGCGTAGGACTTCTCTTCGACGATGCTCGAGCCGAGCAGGTCATTGATCTGCCGTTTGAGCGCCGCGCGCTCGTCGTTGCTGCGATAGACGGCGCGCGCGAGCTCGATGAAGCGCGCGCCGAAATCGCCGATGCGCTCGCAGTCGCGGATCTCGTCTTCGATCTGCCAGAGCGCCTCGTTGACCCGCTTGAGCGCCGTGGTCAGCTCGCTCAGAACCTGCGAAGCCGCGATGGCCGCGTCGCGCGCCGCGACCAGCGCCGCCAGCTCGACACGGACGTTGGCGACCTTCTCTGCCGCGGCGAGCCTCTCCGACTTGATCTCGAGGATCGTGATCTTGTCGACCAGCTCGCCGGGGCCGATGGGAACATTCAGGTTCACGGCGTCCCTGGGATCGAGAAGCGTTCGCCGAGAGCGCGCGCGAGCCGGCCGAACACGCCCGCCCAGTCGCCGGGCGCGGTCTGTCGAAAGAGACGCATGCTCGGATACCACGGGCAGTCTTCGCCGCGCAGTCCCCAGCGCCAGTCGGGCAGCGCCGCCAGCGCCATCCAGACCGGCACACCCAGCGCGCCCGCCAGGTGGGGAAGCGACGTATCCGACGTGATCACCAGATCCAGCGCGGTCATGAGCGCGGCGGTGTCGACGAACGCGCCGTCGGCGTCCAGCTCGGGCCCGACGTCGACCACCGAGATACCGAACGGCAGCGCGCGCAACTGCTGGCGGCCGTCGCCCTTTTGCAGGCCGACCACGGCGCCGCCCGCCGCCTCGATCAGGCGCACGACCGGCGCGAAGAACGCGAGCGGGATCGACCGCCGCCCGTCGGCGCGGTAGCGGGGGTTGCCCTGCCAGCCGATGCCGACGCGAAATCGCGCGCCCGCCGTGCGCTCGGCGAGCCACCCGCGCCAGCGCGCGATGCGCTCGGGCTCGGCCGTGATGTAGGGCGCGACCGGCGCGCCCCCGGGCGCCGCGCCGCCGAGGTATCCAGGCGCGCTGAACAGGCCGACTCGCAGGTCGGCAGTCGTCAACGCGGACGTGGACGGCAGCGCGACCCCGCGCGCGATCACGGTGTCGGCGCCGGCGCAGCGACGGAGCAGGCGCTCGAGCGGCGGCTGGCACTCGAGCACGATCGCCCCCGCGCCCGCGATCGCCTTCGCCGCCCGTGCGTACCGCGCCAGCTGCAACGTGTCGCCCAGCCCCTGCTCCGCCTGCAGCAGCAGCGTGCGCCCCGCGAGCGGCTCGCCAGCCCAGACCGGTATCGACGCGAGCGCCGCCGCCGGCGTGACGCCGAGCCCGGGGATGCGATGTCGCCACTCCAGCGCGCGCCACCCTTCGACCTCGTCGGCCGGCGTCGCCGGAGCCGCCAGCAACGTCAAGCCCAGGTTCCAGTGCGCGTCGGCGTCCTGAGGATCGAGCGCGATCGCGCGCCGCAAGTGCACGAGCGCGCCGGCGAAGTCCCCCTGCTCCTTGCGCGCGTAGGCCAGGTTCGTCGCGAAGCGCGCCTCGCCGGGCGCGATGCCCAGCGCGCGCCGCGCGGCCGCCTCGGCCTCGGCGGCGCGCCCCGCCGCGAGCAGCAGTCCCGACAGGTTGCCGTGCAGCTCCGCCTCGCCGGGCGCGCGCGCGATCGCCGCCTCCAGGCACACGATCGCCTCGTCGGGACGGCCCGCCGCGCGATAGGTCAGCGCCAGGTTCGACATCGCGCGATGGTCGCCGCCGAGGTCGACGGCGCGCCGATGCGCCACGATCGCCTCATCGAGCCGCCCCAGCGCCTTGAGCGTCCCGCCGAGGCAGGTGTGCGCGATCCAGCTGCCGGGCTCGGCCTCGATCGCGCGGGCCAGCAGATCCATCGCGCGCAGGTGATCGCCCTGCTTGCTGCGCCAGCACGCCGGCGCGCAGCAACTGCGCGCCGGCCTTCGCGCCGGCATCGTGCCGGTCGCGCCGCGGACGCTGGCCGCGCGCGCGCCGGCGTCCGCCCCGCGGTCCGCATCACTTCTCCCCGACCAGCCCCGCGGCCATGACCCGCCACGCCGGCAGCTTCGCCACCAGGCCGGTCGTGTCCAGGTAGGCGCCGTCGAGCACGGCGCGCCGGCCGGTGCTGTCGTTGGCGGGCGTGGTCATCTCGTGCGCCAGCACGTCGGCGATGTGCACCGCGCCGCTGACGTCGAACTTGCTGCGGCCAGCCGCCGACGGATCGTGGTGGAACGCCACCGCCTCGACGACCACCGTCGGCAAACCCCAGATGCCGAACAGGTAGGCGCCGACCTCGGGGTGCGACGTCCCGAACTCCGCGCTCTCGAGCAGCGTCAGCGGCAGGCTCTCGCGCACCGCCTGGCTGGCGATGCGGCGATACGCGTCGGGGAAGCGGTTCGCCAGCACCAGCTTGCCGGCGTCGTGGAGCAACCCCGACACGAACGCCTCGTCGCGCTCCTGCTTCGTGCTCATCGAGCCGCGACGCGATCCGCGCGGTCAGCAGCGCGTGCCGCTGCATCAGCGACAGCGAGAAGCCGAAGAAGTCGTCGCGCACGTCGTAGGCCGAGAACACCGCCGAGGCCAGCGCCAGGTGCTGCACGGTGTTCATGCCCAGCAGCATCACCGCCTGCTCGACGCTGGAGATCGGCGACCCGTTGCTGCTGCGCACGCCGAAGAACGCCGAGTTCACCAGCTGCAGCAGCTTGGCCGACATGCCGATGTCGCGCTCGACCACCGAGGCGACCGCCTTCAGATCCGTGCGCGGATCGCGCAGCGCGGTCTGCAATTCCAGGTAGAGCGCAGGCACGACCGGCAGCGCGCCGATGCCGCCGACCGCGTCGCGGATCGCCGGCCGCTCCAGGAGCTCGCGCACCGTGCACGCGCGCGCCAGCGTCTCGCGCAAGCCGAGCACGTCGAACGGCTTGGCCAGGAACTGGTGCGCGACGCCGGCCAGCCGGACGGAGGTGTCACGATCGCCGGGCGCGGTGAAGACGATGCGGGTCACGCTCGGGTGATCGCGCTTGACCCGATCGAGCAGCTTCACGCCCTCGCCGGCCTTCTGCCCGGTGAGGCGCACCTCGGTGACGATCACGTCGACCGCGCGCTCATCGAGCTTCTCCAGCGCCGCCGCCGTCGTGCTGGCGAAGATCATCTCCCAGCGGTGGCGCTCCGGGTGCAGCAGGCGCTCGAACGCCTTGAGCATCCCCGGCTCGTCGTCGACGAACAGGATGCAGTGCCTCCGTTCCGCGACCCATTGCTTCTGCACGTTCATCGGCCTCTCACGCCCCGCCGCCGCGGTCTGAAACTCGGGCACCGTCGCCCGCAGCCGCTTGAGGCCGTCGGCGTGCAGCTGGCACACGCGTGGCTCGCTGACGTCGAGCATCTTCGCGATCTCGCGGTAGGTCAGCCCCTCGACGTAGTGCAGGCCCATCACCACCTGCAGCCGCTCCGGCAGCTTCTTGAACCCCTCGGCCAGCGCCTTGGCCAGCTGCCGCGCGCTCGATCTTCTCCTCGATGCCGTCTCCCGACGAGCCTTCGCCGCTCACCAGCGCGTGCGTCGCCTTGTCGAGCGGCACGTGCGGCTCGAGCAGCGCCTCGAGCCCGCTCAGCTCCTCGAGATCGACGTTCATCGCCTGCGCCACCTCCTCGGTGGTCGCCTCGCGTCCCAGCTGCCCCGCCAGCTTCTGCTTCACCTTCTGCACGTCGTCGGTGCGCGAGCGCAGCCGGCGCGGCAGGTGGTCCATCTTGCGCAGCTCGTCGAGCATGGCGCCGCGGATGCGGTGCTCGACGAAGGTCTCGAAGCTGACGCCGCGCGCGGCGTCGAAGCGCGGCGCCGCCTCGAGCAAGCCGAGCGCGCCCGCCGACCAGAGATCGTCGAACGCGCTGCGCAGCCCGGTGCGCGCGGCGATCCGGCGCGCCGACGCGATCGATGAGCGGCGCATAGCGCTGGATCAGCTCGTCGGCGTCGGTGGTCGACGACGCATATGTGGCCAGCGCGCGACGAATCATGCCATCAACCCGGGTCAGCCCGCGGTCGCCGTCGACTCCCGCAGCAGGCGCTGCCACATCACCTTGAGGCCGCTGTCGAGCTTGGTCGGCGGCAGCCCCTCGAACAGGCGCTTCGAGATGTCGCCGAGCGCCCGACTCGCCGGCGAGGTCGGGAACATGTCGACGATCGGCCGCTGCGCCATGATCGCGCGGTGGAAGTTCTCGTCGCGCGGGATGTAGCCCAGGTGGCGCACGCGCGCGTTGAGGAACCGATTGGTGACCGTGGTCAGCTTGTGGAAGATCCCGCGCGCCACCATCTCGTCGACCACCGGGTTCACGATCACGCTGAACGCGCTCACGCCCGCCTGCTGCGACAGCACCTTGACCACCGCGTACGCGTCGATGAGCGACGTCGGCTCGGGATTGACGACGAGGATCGCCTCCTGCGCCGCGCCGACGAAGAACAGCACGTTGTCGCCGATGCCGGCGCCCGAGTCGATGAACACCACGTCGAACAGGTCCTCGAGCGGATCGAGCGCGGTGATGAACTGCATCTTCTCGGTGTCGCTGAGCTGGGTCAGGCTCTGCACGCCCGAGCCCGCCGGCAGAAGCGCGATGCCGTGCGGCCCCTGGATCAGGACGTCCTCGATGGGCCGCCCGCCGCCCAGCACGTCGCCCAGGTGATAGCGAGGCTTGAGTCCGAAGAGGATCTCGATGTTGGCGAGGCCGAGGTCGGCGTCGATCACCAGCACGCGCTTGCCGGTCTTGGCGACGTGGATCGCTAGGTTCGCGGCGACGTTCGACTTGCCGACGCCGCCCTTGCCGCTGGTCACGGCAAAGACCTTGAGCGCCGGCCTGGCGAGCCGCCCCTCGGCTGCGAGATTGCGAAGGCTGTCTGCTTGGTCCACTGCTCGAAGCTCCCTCTGCCGACTCAGGGTCCGAAGACCATCCCCACCAGATCCGGGCCGGTCACCGCGTGAATGTCCTCGGGCACGCGCTGGCCGTCGCTGATGCACGAGACCGGCCGCGGCAGCGCCGAGACCGCCGAGTAGATCCCGCCCGGCCCGTCGACCTCGTCGAGCTTCGTGAAGATCAGCCGCTCGGGCGCGATGGCGCGGTAGCGGCGCGCGATGGCGCCCAGCTCGCGCCCGCCGGTCGCCGCCGACAGCACCAGCTGCAGCTCGACGTGCGGCACCGACCGCAGCAGCGACGTCTGCGCCGCCAGCGACTCGCTGTCCGAGCGGCCCGCGGTGTCGATCAAGACCAGATCGGCGCCCGAGAAGCGCTCGACGCCCTTCGGCCAGGGCCGCGCGATCACGGGCGACGTGCGTGGGAATCCCCATGATCTTCCCGTAGCGGGCCAGTTGTTCACTCGCTCCCACCCGGTACGTATCGACCGTAATCAACGCCACCTTGAATCGCGTCTCCAGCAGCGCGCGGGCCGCGATCTTGGCGATAGCCGTGGTCTTTCCCACGCCGGTCGGACCGATGAGCGCCAGCGTCCGCCGGCCCTCGGCCAGCCAGGGCGCGGGCGCGGGCGCCAGCTGCTTGCGCATCGCCATCTTCACCGCGTCGTTGATCTCCTCCCCCGCCCCGCCCGCTCCCAGCCGGCGCGCCTGCTCGATCAGGCCGCGCGCCAGGAACTCTTCCATTCCGCGCCGGAGCAGGTGCTTGCACGCCTGCGATTCCTCGGGCGTGAACGCCGTCGCCGCATCTTCCGCGGCGTGACCCCGCCCGGCTTCGCGAGCGCCACCGAACAGACCGCCGTTCGACCGGCCGCCGCCGGGTAGGCGATGGCGCATCTCCTCCACCAGGCGCCGGAGCGCGCCGACCTCTCCCTCCAGGTCGGCGACCGGCACGCGCTGGCCCGCGCGTGCCGCGGCCGCCGGGCGCGCTCTCGAAGGCGGCGCGCCGGGTGTCGGGCGCGCTCGGACCCGGGCCGGCCGCCGTGACCTCGATCTGCGCTCTGCCGAACAGGCCGGCGGCGACCTCGCGCGTCTCCAGGATCACCGCCTCGCCTCCCAGCGCGGCGCGCACGGCCGAGAGCGCGGAGCGCGCGTCGGCCGCGCGGAAAGTCCTCACGTTGCTGTTGGGGTTCATTCGAGTCTATCTCCTCAAGATGACGAAAGGCCTATGCCGCCCGCCCCATGGCGCTCGCGGAAAGATCGATGGTCGCCACCGGCTCGACCGACGTGCCGGGCACCAGCTCGCGCGCCGTGATCACCGACAGGTCGGGCACGAAGCGCGAAGCGAAGTCGAACAGCGGGCGGCGCAGGTCGGGCGGCGCGATGATCACCGTCGGCTGTCCGTCGGCGGCGAAGCGCGCGGCGCGCTCCTCGAGCGCGTTCACCAGGCGGCGCGCGGTGTCGATGTCGGGCGCCAGCGTCGCCTCACCGTCGCTCTGGCCCAGGCTGCGTCGCAGGGTGTCCTCGGTGACGCGGTCGAGCGTGACCGCGCGGACCACGCCGCCGGCGTCGGCGACGCGCGAGGTGATCTGCCGGAACAGGCGCCGCCGCACCTGCTCGACCAGGAACGCCGTGTCCTTGCTGCGCGGAGCGGCGTCGGCGACCGACTCGAGGATCGTGCGCAGATCGCGGACCGACAGCCCCTCGCGCAAGATGCCGCGCACCACGCGCACCAGATCGCCCAGGCTGATTGTGCCGGGGATCGCGTCCTCGACCAGCTTGGGCGCTTCCTTGCCGATCGCCCCCAGAAGCTCCTGGACCTCCTGCCGGCCGACCAGCTCGTGCACGTTGCGGCGGATGGTCTCCGACAGATGCGTGGTGATCACCGACGGCGGGTCGACCACGGTCAGCCCGGCCGATTCGGCGCGCGCGCGATCGGTCGGCACGACCCACAGCGCGTTGAGCCCGAACGCCGGCTCCTTGGCCGAGATGCCGTCCAGGCCCGCGACGTGCGGCGTGCCTCCCGACGGATCCAGCACCATGAGGCGATCGATGTAGGCGCTGCCCTTCCCCACTTCGACGCCGCGCAGGCGGATGCGGTATTCGTTGGGCTCGAGGCGCAGGTTGTCGCGCAGGTGCACGGGCGGCAGCACCACGCCGAGGTCGGTCGCGATCTGCTTGCGCAGGCTGGTCACGCGGCCCGGCAGCTCGCCGCCCTTGTCGAGATCGATCATGCGCAGCAGCGCGTGCCCGACCTCGAGCTCGATGGCGTCGACGACGATCAGGTCCTGCATGCGCTCGGGCGCGGGGCGCGCTGCCTCGGCGGCCGCTTCGGCGGCACGGCGCGCGCTCTCGGGCTTGTCGCTCCGGCGCGACAGCAAGAACGCGCCCACGCCCAGAAGACCGAACGGGATCGTCGGCAGGCCGGGAACGATAGCCAGCGAGCACAGCACGCCGGCCGCGTACGAGAGCGTGCGCGACTTTCCGAAGATCTGGCCGCCGATCTCCAGGCCCAGGTGGGCGCCCGAGCCGGCGCGCGTCACCACGATGCCGGCCGCCGTCGAGATCAGCAGCGCCGGCATCTGCGACACCAGGCCGTCGCCGATGGTCAGGATCGTGAACGACTCGGCCGCCGTCGCCAGCGACATGTGGTCGCGGATGAGGCCCGCGAGCAAGCCGCCGACGATGTTGATGGCGGTGATGATCAAGCCGGCGACCGCGTCGCCGCGCACGAACTTGCTGGCGCCGTCCATGGCGCCGAAGAATTCAATCTCCCGCTCCAGTGACGAGCGGCGCGCCTTGGCGCCGCGCTCGTCGATCAATCCGGCGGCGAGATCGGCGTCGATCGACATCTGCTTGCCGGGAAGCGCGTCCAGGGTGAAGCGCGCCGCGACCTCGGCCACGCGGCCCGAGCCGCGCGTGATGACCGAGAAGTTGACCGCGAGCAGGATCAGGAACACGACGGCGCCGACGATGAGGCTGCCGCCGACCGCGAACCGTCCGAACGTCTCGATGACGTCGCCGGCGGCGCGCGCGCCCTCGCCGCCCTTGAGCAGGATGAGGCGCGTGGTCGCGACGTTGAGGCCCAGGCGAAACAGCGTCGTGATCAGCAGCAGAGAAGGAAACACCGAGAAATCGAGCGGCTTCTCCAGGCTCAGCGACACGAGCAGGATCAGGACCGACACGCCGATGTTGAACGCCAGCAGGATGTCGAGCACCATCGCCGGCAGCGGCAGGATCAGGATCGCCAGCACGCCGAGGACGGCGACGGCGAGTAGCCCCTGGCCGGTGTTCTGCTGCTTCTGGTCCATCGCTGGCGCCTAGCGGCCCCCCATCGTGCTGGAGGTCGACCGCTGGCCGGTCAGGCGATAGACGTAGGCCAGCACGGCGGCGACCGCCTTGAAGGTGTCGGCCGGCACCGACTTGCCGACCTTGACGCGCTTCCAGAGCAGGCGCGCCAGCGGAACGTTCTCGACGATCGGAATGCCGTTCTCGCGCGCGAGCTCGCGCATCATCTCGGCGAGCACGCCCTTGCCCTTGGCGGTCACGCGCGGCGCGGCGTCCTCGTCGGCGCGGTAGCGGATCGCGATCGCGATGTGAGTCGGGTTGACGATGACCGCGTCGGCGCGCGGCACCTCGATGCGCGCGCGGCCGCGCGACAGCTCGCGGTGACGCCGGCGACGGCGGGCTTTGATCATCGGGTTGCCCTCGTCCTCCTTCGCCTCGCGCCGCGCATCCGCCTTCGTCATCTTCATCTTCTGATTGAACCGATACCGCGTCAGTGCAATGTCCACGCCGGCCCAGAGAGCCATCACTGTCAGGACCTTGACCGAGCCCTTCGTGAGCGGGCCGAACAGCATCCCGAATTGCGCGTCCGTGCGCGCGAACAGCAGCGCCGGCAGCGTCATGAACTCGTCACGCATGACCGTCCAGACGGTCCAGCCGACTGTCACGAGCTTGACGAGCGAGACGCCCAGATCGGCCCACACTTGCTTACTGAAGAGGCGGCCGAGCTTGCCGCCGCTGAAGACCTTCGTGAGGTCGGGCAGCACCAGATGCGGCCAGATGTGCCCGCGCGTCTGCACCAGGTACGCCGTCGCGCCGGCGGCGCCGGCCGCCGCGCACGCGGTCAGCGCCAGGATCAGCGGGCGCGCCAGCAGCGGCTGCAAGCGCGCGACGTCGGGCGACGACAGACCACCGGCGCTGGCGGCGACCAGGCGAATCAGCGCGTCGCGCAGGGGCACGCCGACCGCCATGAGCGCGGCGGTGCCGACGGCGAACCCGGCGACCGCGTTGATCTCGCGGCCGAGGGGAAGCTGCCCCTCTTCCAGCGCCTCGCTGATGCGTTTCGCGCTGGCAGCTTCTGTCTTGTCGTCATCCGAGTCCTCGGCCATCACCGACCTCCGGTGAAGGCCGCCGCGGCGGTGCGGGCCGCGAGCTCGGCGATCGGCGGCGCCAGCAGGTAGAGCGCGCCGCCACCGGCGAGGATCGTGATCGAGAAGCCGATGCTGTTGACGTTGAGCTGCGGCGCCGTGCGGCCGACCACGCCCAGCGACACGTGGCCGAAGAAGACCGCGACCAGGATCGGGAACGCCATGCGCACCGCGAGCGCGGCCGACGCAATGGCCTGGGTGACGACCGCGCCGGCGATCGACGCCACGTCGATGCCTGGGGTGGCGCCCGCGCCCGCGCCCGGCGGAAGCTGAATCACCGAGCGGCAGAGCCAGGCGATCGCTTCGCGGTGCATGCCCGACATCACGAGCGCCGCGATGGAGAACATCGTGATGAGCTCGGAGATCGCCGTCGAGTCGGCGCCGTGCACCGGGTCGATGACGGATCCGTACGAGAGCCCCATCGACGCCGACGCCATCTGCCCGGCCGCGCCGGCCGCGTCGATCGCGAACATCGCCGAGAGCCCGGCGACGAGGCCGATCAGCGTCTCGACCACCGCCGCGCCGACCAGGGCGCCGGTTCCACCGCCGGGCGGCGCGAAGACCGGAAAGCCGGCGCCGGCGAACGCGGTGAACGCCAGCACGAGCGCGATGGCCATGCGCGCGCGCATCGGCACCGTGCGCATGGCGAAGAGCGGCGCGACCGAGCAGAGCGCCGTACACCGGAACAGCACCAGCAGGAACCCGAACAGCGTCGGTGTCAGAAAGCCGGCGTCGATGGCCACGAAACGCAGGCTCTTGCGATAAGCGTTCCAGCAGGCGCATCGAGTCTCAGGGCGCTCGGATAGGAAAGCGCCAGGAACGCCAGGAACGCCAAGATCCGGATTATCGAGAATCCGGACTGGGCGTCCTGGCGTCCTGGCGTTTTCCTATCCGAGCGGCCTCGGATCAGCCCGGTCCCATGCGCATCATCGCGTCGGCGAGGAAGTGCGCGTAGCGCTCGAGCACCCAGTGTCCGAGACCCCACGCGCCCAGCAACGCGACGGTCAAGCGCGGCAAGAAGCCGACCGCGGGATCGTTGATCTGCGTCGCCGCCTGCAAGATGCCGACGATCAGACCGACGAGCAGCAGCCCGCCGATGAACGGCCCGGCGGTCGACGCGAGCAGCGTGAAACCCTCGCGCATCAGCGACGATGGCACCGCCTCCATCAGGCGAAGCTCCGCACCAGCGACGACACCACCAGATGCCAGCCGCCCGCGAGCAGGAAGATCCCGATCTTGAGCGGCAGCGCGATCATCTGCGGCGGCACCATCATCATGCCCAGCGACATCAGCACCGATGCGATCAGGATGTCGACCAGCAGCATGGGGATGAACAGGTAGAGGCCCATGCGGAACGCGGTGCCGAGCTCTGAGATCATGAAGGCCGGGATCACCACGGTCATCGGCATCGCGTCACCGCGCGCGGGCCGCGCCTGGCCCGAGACCTCGAAGAAGAGCCGCAGATCGTCGTCGCGAGTCTGCTTGAGCATCCACTCGCGAAGCGGTCCTTCGCCGCGCTCGAGCGCGGTGTGCGCGTCGATCTTGTCGTCGAGATAGGGGCCGAGCGCGTCGCGATGAACGCGCTCCGCCGTCGGCGCCATGATGAAGATCGTGAGAAAGAGCGACAGCCCTGCCAGCACCTGGCTCGGTGGGAGCTGCGGCGTCCCCAGCGCCTGGCGCAGGAACGACATCACGATGATGATGCGCGTGAAGCAGGTCAGCGACATCACCAGCGCCGACGCGAACGACAGCGCCGTGACCAGCAGGAAGATCTTCACCGCCGCCGACCCGCCGCCCGCGGTCAACGCCATCTCGGCGCCGCTGCGCGCGGCCTGGGTCAGCGCATCGGCTGCGCCGGGGTGGGCGGCTGCGCTCAACGAACCCTCCCCGGCAACCCGAGCGCCAGCTTGCGGCGCAGCTCCTGGTCTTCGAAGCTGTCTTCGAGGATGTCCTCGAAGCGCGCCGCGGCCGAATAGTCATTGGCGGGCGTGCCACGCTTGAAGAGGCGCGAGAGCAGGCCGGCCTGGCCGACCGGACGCGCCTCGTCGGTGACGGCGACGACGATCTCCTCTTCGATCGCCGGCAGGCCGTACTTGTCGAGCGACCAGCTGTTGCTGCCGCCAGCGCCGGGGACCACGGCGACCGGCGCGCCCGAGGGAGGCTCCTCGACGAGGATCTTCGGTGGCGCCGCCGCTTCGGGCGCCGTGGCGACGACGACGGCGGCCGCCGGCGCGAAGGAGAGCTCGGGCACGAAGGGGAGCTCAGGAACGAAAGCGCCGCCGCCATGCCTCGGTGCATCGGCGTCGGGAAGCGACTGCAGCAAGGTGATGCCGGCCTCGCTGGTGCCGAGGATCATCGTGGCGTCGCCGACCCGTGCGACCACGAGCGCGCGCTTCGGGCCCAGGCTCGCGGTCTCCAGGATCTGGATGTGGCGGTGGTTGCCCGCGGCGCGGCGGCGCGAGAAGTAGAACGCCGCGCCGGCGAGCGCCAGCAGCGCGCAGCCACCGAGCACCACGCCCCCGTTGCCGCCGTTGCTTGGCCCGGGACCCGAGAGCGCGTCGTGCGGCGCCGGCGCCGGCGGCAGCACCGACGGGGTGGCCGACGCCGACGTCGACGCGGGAAGGACCGGAACCGCAGCCGCCTTGACGGCGGGCACTGGCGCCGCGGGCGTGATGACCTTCGCCGACGCCGCAGGCGTGGCCGCCGAAGCGACCGTCGCGGGCTTTGACGCCGGGGCCGGGGCTGGCTCGGGATCCAGCGACAGCTTCGCCTTCAACGCCGCTCCCAGCGCCTCCGGCTTCACCGCGGTCGGCGACGCTGCTACCGGCAGCGTCGTGACCCGCGACTCCGGCCTGGCATCGGCTCGCGCCGCCACCGTCGCCGCCGCCGCGGCCGGGCGGGACGCGCGCGCGGCGCTGGGCCGCGGCCCACCCTCGCACCCGACCAGCGCGCGCAGTCCGCCCGGCGCCTTCTCCAGCTCGACCGGTCCCTGACAGCCGTTGTCGCCGAGCGGAATCGCCAGCTCGACCTTCTGCTTGTGGCGGTGCGCGCGGATCTCGTCGGCGCCGTCGGCGACGTCGTTCTTCCACGCGCGGTTGGCCTCGTGAACGCGCGCGTCGTACACGAACAGGTACAGGCGCCCCTCGCCCACCTTCGCGCTCGTGGCTTCAGGGTCGATCATCGCGTCGCCCTTGACGGTGATGGCGACGCGGCCGCCCTCGCGCTCGGCGCTGACCTCGGTGATGGTGATCTGCGCGGCGAGCAGGCTGGCCGGCAGGAAAAGCAAAGATCCAATCATGATGATGCCGTCCTTTCAGCGCAGGCGCGCGATGCGCTCCGACTGGCTGACGATGTCGGTGATCCGGATGCCGAACTTGTCGTTGACGACCACCGCCTCGCCGCGCGCGACCAGCCGGTCGTTGACCAGGATGTCCAGGGCCTCGCCCGCGATCTTGTCGAGCTCGATCACCGAGCCCGGCCCCAGCGCCAGCAGGTCCTGGATCGACATGCGCGCGCGCCCCAGCTCGACGGCGATGTCGAGCGGCACGTCCAGCAGCAAATCCAGCCGGCGCGTCTGGTCGTTGTTGTTTTCGTTCGGGTCCATCACATCACCTCGTCTTGGGTTTCAGGGAGCGGAAGCCGTGGCGCCGCCCCCGCTCGGGGTCTCGAGGCCCTGCACCGGGCGCAGGGGCTGTTCGACGACGACAGCCATGCTGCCGCCGACGACGCGCGGGATTCCGGTCATCTTGCGGCGGCCCTGCACGTAGATCGGCAGCGGCGCCGACTCGCTGCCGTCGAGCATCAAGCAGGTCGCCCGCCTTGAGCTCCAGCAGCTTCGAGAAGCTCATCTTCGCGCGCCCCATCTCGACGCGCACGTCGACCTTGACGTTGCGCAGGTCGCGCGCCCAGGCGGTCGCGAAGCGCGAGTCGATCTGCCGGCTCGCGCGCGGCGGCGCGATCAGCGACTTCTTGATCGGCTCGACGGTCGCGTAGGGGATCGCCAGCTGGACGCGGCCGGTCGCGACGCCGGTGACCTCGTAGCCGCACAGGATCGTCAGATCGTTGGGCGAGGAGATCATCGCCATGCGTGGATCCGATTCGCTGCGCAGCACCTCGGGGCGAAAGCGCAGCACCTCGGACCAGCCGGTCCGCGAGCGCCTCGCAGAAGATGCCGAGCAGGCTCCTCAGCACGCGGCGCTCGACGTTGGTCAGCTCGTGGCGATTGTCGTCGGCCGACGGATCCGTGCGCGCGCTGCGGTCGCCGAGCGCGCCCGACAGCAGCGTGCGCGCCAGCGGGACCTCGACCATCAGCACCGCCTGCCCGTGCCCGGGACCGAGCGACAGGATCCAGACCGAGTTCTGCGGGCCGAACAGGCCGCTCACGTCGCCGAACTGCATCAGCGCTCGACGCCGCCGGCGCCGCGCGCAGATCGAGGCGCGTGCGCCCCGCCAGGTTGGTGCCGAAGACCGACGCGACCTTCTCGTTGATCGAATCCAGGGTGGGCATCTGCCCGCGGATGATTCGATCCTGGCTGGTCAGGTCGTACGGCAGGACCGGGACCGACTCCTCGGCGCCGGGCTCGCGAGCTGACGCGGCCATCCTGGATGGCCGCCATCAGTGCATCGACTTCACTCTGATCGAGGGGTGACGTCATGGGTGTTGCAACTCTCGCGGTGTGGGTCTCGTGGTGCGCGCTACTGGATGATGAAGTCGGTGATGTAGAGATTGCGGATGCGATGGCCGGGGATCAGCTCGTCGAGCTTCTTGATCATCGACTCCTTGATCTCCTTGAGGCCATCGCTGCCGCGCAGCTCGTCGGGCGTGCGGTCGCTGAGGTAGCTCAGGATCGCGTCGCGGATCGGCGGCGACCTTCTTCTCGATCATCCCCTTGGCCACCTCGTCGGTGACCTCGATCTCGAGCGACAGGTGGGCGTAGCGATCGACGTCGAGCGACTTCAGCTGCACGGTGAAGTTCTCGAAGCGCACCGTCGGGCCGAGGCCCGTGCCTTCCTCGGCGTGGCCGCCGCCGGGCGCCTTCTCCTTCTCCTCGCCGCCACCACCGCCTGCTCGCCCCGCCCTCGGCGGCGGGCTTGCCGCCCTCGGGTGCGGCGTGCGCCGCGGGCCGCTTCATCACGAAGATCAGCACGCCCGTCAGCAGCAACGTGTTGATCACCAGCAGGATGGGCAGCGCCTTGCTCTTCCCGGGTGCCGCGTGCAGGTGCGGCGGCCTCTTCCTCTTCGCTCATCGAACTCCTCCGCGGCCCTTGCGTAGCAAGGCGCGTACCCTCGCCGGATCCGGCAAATCAGCGGCGTTTTCGCGCGAATCACCGTCAGGAGGGTGACACGGACCGCGCGCGCGTCAGTTTGGTGACGGCGCTCGCCAGGAAAACGTGCACGGCAGCGTGTGCAGCGCGTGGCCTGTCGTGTCCGACGCGGGCCTAAGGTATTTCGGATCTTCTACCGAGTTTCCTCTCGAAGCGAATGCCTCCCAGCGCAAACGGCCGTTCCACGGTGACGATCAGCACCGTTCGTACCGGGGAAACGACGACGCCGTCGCCGAACAACCTACCGCCGGGGCGCGCGACCGGCGTCGTGCCCGCGCTGCCGCTCGTCGGCCAGCGCCGCGGGGCGCGCGACCGGCGTCGTCCCGGCGCTGCCGTCGTCGGCGACGACGACCCGCAGCGGCACGACGCGCCGCCGCCGCGCGCTCGACGAAGACCGTCGCCGTCGCCGAGACCGCGCTCATTCGCATCGATCACTACGCCGACGCGATCGTCACCGACACCAAGGCGCTGCGCCGCTCGCTGCCCGACGTCGCCGCCGAGGCGCTGGCGCTGTGCACCAGCTCGACGACCGACGCCAACGCGATGGAGCGGACGCTGTCGCGCGATCCTTTCATCAGCGCGCAGGTCATCTCGATCGCGAACTCGGCGATGTTCGCGCCGCGCATGCCGATCCTGGGCGTGCGCGACGCCGTCGTGCGCATCGGCCTCGACGCCGTCCGCGACGTCGTGCTGATGGTGGTGACGAACTCGACGATGTACCGCGTGCGCGGCTTCGAGGCGCGCGTCGACGCCGTCCGCCGCCGCACGCTCGCGTCGGCCGCGGCGGCGCGCCTGCTCGCGAAGATGCTGCGCGTGGAGTCCGAGTACGGCTTCCTCGCCGGCCTGCTCCACGACGTCGGCGAGCTGGTGCTGCTCGAGCGCTGCGTGCAGGAGGGCATGCTGGTCCCCGGCATGCTCGAGGATCCCAACGACGGACCGATCCTGCGCGACCGCCTCGACTACCACCACGCGCGCGTCGGCGGCGCGCTCTGCCGCGCGTGGAAGCTGCCGCCCGGCGTGATCGAGGCAGCCGAGTATCACCACGACTACCGGGCGCCCGACGGCAAGACGCGCTTCGCCGCGCACCTGTGCGCTGCGGCCGACGTGATCGCCGCGCGCGTGATGCCCGGCGGTCAGACCGTCGACGTGAGCGTGGCGCCGGCCATCGTCGAGCTCGGCATCACCGCCGACCAGGCCAACACCATCGTCAATCACGTCACCGCGGCGCTGCCGATGCTGCTCGCAGCCTCGGGCACCGGCTGACCTCGACAGTGACCGGCGGCACACGGCCGTCGTCGTGCACGCGGAACCCGCGTCGCCGCTCCGTCGGTGCGCAGCGCGAAGCTCGTGAAAGCGCGCCGGGGACGGAAGAGATGGGAGCATCTCTACCGGCTCGCCGTCGGATGTCGATCGACGGCGCGAAATCGATTTGCACAAGTGCAGGTGCGTGAGAGTCTGCGCGAGCCATTTTGCTCGAGACACCGAGCGAGAAACCGCGAGAAATGATAGGTGAGCTGTGTGGGCGCGTTCAGGACACCCTATAGACCGCGAATGTCCGACCTAATCTCCGAGAGCTGGGCGACGGCGCTACGGTCTCTCACCTGGAAGGCAACCCTGTGCTGGAGCCTCGTCGCGGCCGCCGGTTGCTCGGTGCAAGTGTTTGCGCGCGTCGACGACCCGGTGCGGGCGGAGGGCGTGTCGCTGGCGCTCGACGATCACATGTGCGATTTCCAGGACAACTCCGACTCGGGCGACGAGCCGACGCTGGATCTCGATCTCATGTTCCACGTGATCAATGGCGCATCGACCCGCGCGATGATCCATCCCGGCCGAATTTCACTGGTCGTGCACGGCCGCGCTTATCCGCCCGACGCGTTCACGCACGACCTCTCTCTGCGCCCGCGCTCGTCGCGCGACTTCCACGCACACTTCAGCTACGACGGCAGCGCCAGCTGCGCGAGTAACCTGGCGGTCACCACCGATCACGTCATCGAGCTCGAGGGTAGAGAGCTGCCGCTGCCTCCGCTCACGTTCCAGCCGAGCGACCAGGACGCCGACTGAGCGCTCCTGAACGTCGGCGCAAATTTGCGGCTAGACTCGGTCGCGTGCTCACCGATCCTCCGCCGCGTGCCGCGCGAAAGCGCGCGGACTTCACCCGCAGCGACGCGATTGCGCAGCTGGCGCTCCCCCCGCCCGAGGCGATCCGCGCCGCGACTCGCGCTCTGTTCGACGCGATGGCCAGCGGCGAGAAGGCGTCGGTCGCGAAGGCGGCCGGCCAGGTCACCGGCGAGCTCTCGCGCTTCTACGGGGTGCCCGAGCCCGAGGTGAAGGTGCTGGGCGTGCGGCCGCACGTGGTCACCGACGGCGTCTGCACCTATCAGCTATTCGGCGACTACACGCCGGCATCGCAGAGGATCCGCGTCTGGATGCGCACTGCGATCCGCGGCCAGGTCTCCAGCCCCAAGGCGCTGCTGAACACCCTGCTCCACGAGCTCTGCCACCACCTGGACGCGACCCACCTCGGCTGCCCGGACAGTCCGCACACGCGCGGATTCTTCACGCGCGTCGACCAGCTCTATCACTTCACGCTGGCCACGCCGGATCAGGCGCGGCGACCGCTCCACTGGGTCAAGCGGGGCACGCGATGGCAGATCGACTGGCAACGAACGCGAACGCGACTCGCGACACCGGCGAGCAACGCTCGAACCGACGGCGAGTCACGCGAGCCCTGAATCAGGGCAGGGTCGAACCCCCGGGCCGCCGGCCCCAACCAGCGGTGAGCGGCCCGGATTTTCTAACGACTAGACGTGGGTCGCGTCGTTCTGCGACGCGCCGTCGTTATTGCCGTTCGAGTCGCTGCTGCAGGCCAGAGGGGCCAGCGCAATCGCGAGACCGAGAACCACCCAGATCGCCACGCTCGAGAACTTTCGAATCATCTTAGTCAGCTCCTTTTAGCTCCGGGAAGATGTAGGTCGCAGTATAGCGATCGGCGTTTTGGTGTCTAGCGTTTCCTGCGACACCAGCCCACTCTCTGCGCCGGCGCTCACACGCCCATGCGGCGCAGCCGCAACCGGGCCCGCCCCGCGACCCAGACCGGCAGCTCCGCGAGGCCCCCGAGGGCGCGCAATCGAGCCGAGTCGGTAGACAGCGGATCGCGCGCGAGGGATCGCGCGACGCGCAGGGCGCGCCGCGTCCGGAACTCGGCGTGCAGCGTGCGCGACAACGACTGATAAAATTCCCGGGAAAAAGCGCCCGAAAACAGCGGATCCAGATCGCTGCTCTCGTTCCAGTTGCGCTTTTCCCCCAGCTGCGCGCTCACCCGATCGTGAAACTTCGTACCCGGCAATGGGTAGCTGACGGAGATGCCGATCTCGTCGGGGGCCAGGTCGCGCACCAGCCGGCGGGTCATCTCGATCTCCGCCCACCGTTCACCGGGGTAGCCGAGCTGCAGGAAGAACCCGATGCGGATCCCGGCGGCGCGCAGCCGCGAGACCGCGCCGCGCACGTGATCGAGCGTGATCCCCTTGTCCATGGCGTCGAGGATGCTCTGCGCGCCCGACTCGACGCCCATCCACGCCTCGGCGCAGCCGGCACGGCGTAGCGCATCGACGTTCTCCTCGGTCATCAGATCGGCGCGCGTCTGACAGAGGAACGGCGTGACCAATCCCTGGCTCGCAATCTGCTCGGCAAACGGCATGAGCCAGCGCTTTTTCAGACCGAAGATGTCGTCGCAAAACCAGAGGTGGTCGGGCGCGTAGCGCTCGCGCAGCAAGCGGATCTCGTCGACCACCCGCTCCGGAGATCGGATGTGATAGGTGTTGCCGTAGACCGGCTTCGCGCACCAGTTGCACAGATAGGGGCAGCCTCGCGTGGTGACGACGTTGAGCGAGAAGTAGCCGTGACGCTGTCGCCAGAACGTGCGGTAACGCTCGACGTCGATGAGGTCCCACGCCGCGAGCGGCAGCGTATCCAGCTCTTTCAGCAACGCGCGCGGCCCAGTGCGGCGCTCCATCCCCATGTCCGTGAAGACCAGACCGGGGATGTCGTCGTAGCGCGGACGCGACGCGCCCGCGGACGCAGGGTACGAAGCCGGCGCAGCGTGCTCACCGTCATTTCGGGAAACCCCGTTCGCGTCCATGCGCGCCAGCAGCTCGCCCAGCGTGAGCTCACCTTCGCCCACGACGACGAAGTCGGCGCCCGCCTTCAGATAAACCTGCGGCGCGTCGGCGGCGTCATGGCCCGACACCACGACGCGCGCGCCCGCGGCCCGCGCCTGGCGGATCATCTCCAGCGCCGCTTCGCGCATGCGCGAGAGGCACATCTTCGTGAACCAGTTGAAAACGTCGTCGTAAAGGACCAGCACGTCGGGCCGCGCGCGCTCGAACGCCGCGGCAAAACCGCTGGTGTCCTCGTCCAGCGTGGGGTCATAGAGCGCAACGTCATGGCCGAGCGACCGCAAATACGCAGCGGCCGTGATTGTCGCCAGCGGCGGATAGGGCTTACCGATGGCGAACTGCTTGCTGTCGAAGCGCAGCAGGTGTCCGTGGGCAAACAGGATGCGACTCATGGGGGAAGGCTCGAAAGCACGAAAGTCTACTCCGGGGCGACTTTCGTGTTCGGTCGCTTTTACCACTGAGCTAGACTGCCGCCGCCGGTGAATAGCGAGAGTCGAACGGTTTTTTCGCTTCGGTGGTTCGCCCAGTCCGCGCTGGTCGTGCTCGCGGCCGCATTGCCGTTCGAGCTGGTGCGGCCGGTCGCGCCGCTGGGTCCGCTGGAGCTGTCCAGCGTGGAGGTCTTTCTCTACGCGGCCGTCGGCCTGTGGTTCGCGTCGCGCGCGTTGGCCCTCGCCAAACGGACCGGCCCCGCGGCGAGCGGCGGTGCCGGCGTGCGCGGCTGGTGGCGCGGGCTGCCCGAATCGCATCGCGCCGTCGCCGCCTGGTCGCTGGCGCTGGTGCTGTCGGGGCTGTTCGCTCCGCTGGAGCGCGGCGCGGCCATCAAGTTCGCGCTGCGCAGCCTGGGTGGTGTCGTGCTGTTCCTCGCAGCGTCCGATTTGCTCGATTCGCGCCGCATCGTGTGGCGCACGCTGACCGGCCTGGCGATCGGTGCCGGCTTCGCCGCGCTGCTCATGGCGTTCGAGATCGGCGGCGGCCCCTTCGCCGCCCTGCTCCGCCCGTTCCACGGCCAGTCCTTCGGCGTGCTGGGGCTGGCGCGCGCGAGCGGACCATTCCAGTACCCGAACATCGCCGCCATGTACCTGGAGGCGTCGGTGCCGGTCGTCATGGCCGTCGGCGTGCTCGCGCTCGACTGGGTCGACGTCCACGAGGGCAAGAAGATCCTCGTCGCCACGGGGCTCGTGTCCGGGATCATGCTCTACGCGCTGGTGCTGGCGGCGAGCCGCGCCGGCCTGATCACCGAGCTGGTGGTGCTCGCCGGGATCGGCGCGCTCGCGCGCGACCTGCGCGTCCTGCGCCGCCTCGCGTTTGGCCTGGCGGGCGGGCTGGTAATCCTCACCGTGGTGGCGCAGGCGGTCAGCCCGCTCCTGGCGCTGCGCCTGCGGTTCTGGGAGCAGCGGTCCTGGTATGGCAGCGTCGTCGAGCCGGCCCCCGATGCGCCGCGTATGCCAGAGGTTCTCGCATCCGGGGCCGAAATCACGGTGCCGCTGACAATCATCAACACCGGCGCACTGACCTGGCCTGCTACGGGCAAGAAGCCGGTACAGATCGGTTATCACTGGATGGCTGACGACGGAATCACCTTGCTCGTGCTGGAGGGGCGGCGCACCAACCTGGTCGAGGACGTTCCGTCCGACGCCAAGATCGACGTCGTGGCGACGGTGAAGGCGCCCGAACAGCCCGGTCGCTACGTGATCTGGTGGGACCTGGTGCACGAAGGCGTGACCTGGTTCAGCGACGCCGGGGCGCTCGGGTACCGGCAGCGCGTCGCCGTCGGAACCACGGCTTCGCCGCGCAAGATCGGGATGAAGCGGACCACTCTCAACATGAACTCGTACGACGAGTTCTCGCGGCAGAAGCTGTGGTACGCGGGCCTGCTCGCCTTCCGCGATCACCCGGTGCTGGGCATCGGCCCCGACAACTTCCGCCGCGCCTACGGTCACTACCTGGGGCGCGAGCAGAGCGACGATCGGCTGCACGCCAACAACTTCTACATCGAGGTGCTGGCCACGCTGGGCATCGCCGGCCTGGCGGCGTTCGTCTGGCTCATCGTCGCGCTGGCGCGCACGGCGCGGCGCGCGGGCAGCCTCCCGGCCAATCGCGTGCTGGTGTTCGGCCTCGGCGCCGGGCTCGCGGCCTACCTGGTTCACGGCACGCTCGACTACTTTCTGGAGTTCACCCCGACCTACGCGCTGCTGTGGCTGCTGGCGGGCGCGCTGGTCGGGCTCGAACGCGTCGCGCTCGAGCGCGTTCGCGCCACCGCCAGCGCACGCGCAAGCTGGAGGGGGAGTCCGCCGTGACTCGCGATCGCTCGATCGAGCAGGTCATCCTGATCGAGGACGTGCTGCTGATGATTGTCTCGCTGCTGCTGACCCACCTGGTCCACGGCCGCCTCGTCGGCGCCCTGCCGGGCCTGAAGCCGCCGGTCGACACGCGCGAGTACGCCTATCTGCTGCTGCTGTTCCTGCCGACGTGGGTCTTCGCGGCCGCGCGCCTCGGCATCCACCTGCACGCGACCCTCACCGGCCCGCGCACGCAGGTCGTGAAGCTGGTCCTGCGCACGCAGATGTGGGGCGTGGCAGCGATCGCGGTGATCCTCGTGGCGGCGCAGACCCCGCTCAATCGATCGCTGATCGGCATCTTCGTCGTGCTGTCGACGGTGATGTTGCTCGCCGCCAAGGTGGTGCAGCGGCGCTGGGTGATCCGGCACCGCGGGGCATCACGCGTGCTGCTGGTCGGTGAGGCGTCCGACGAGATGGCGGCGGAGATGCAGCGCCTGCGCGGCCGGCGCATCGAGCGCTGCCACGGCTCCGACCCCGCCGAGCTCATGGCGCGCTTCCGCGCCACGACCATAGACGAGGTCGTGCTGTCGCCCACCTTGTCGGCCGAGCGCATCGGCGACCTGGTCGAGCTGTGCGCCGAGGCGGGACTGCCGGCGTTCGTGCCGTTCGACCACGGCAGCAGCAGAGATCTCGGAATTGCCGCCGCCCACCGTCGAGACCGTGGGCCACTCCCATTTCGTGGTCTATCACCGTCGCCTCGGGAACGCGTCGACGCTGTTGCTGAAGTCGATCCTCGACCGCGTGCTGGCGGCGGTGCTGATCGTCGTGCTATCGCCGCTCATGCTGCTGGTGGCGCTGCTGGTGCGCGCCTTCGTCGGCCCGCAGATCCTGCACATCCGCCGCCGCGGCGGGCTCTTCGGGCGCCCGTTCTCGATGCTGAAATTCCGCACGATGCGCCTCGGCGCCGAGGGCGAGCAGGCGGAGCTGGCGGCGAAGAACGAGATGGACGGCCCGGTCTTCAAGATGGCCGAGGATCCGCGCGTCACCCGCCTCGGACGCATCCTGCGCCGCACCAGCCTCGACGAGCTGCCGCAGCTGTTCAACGTGCTGGTCGGGCACATGAGCCTGGTCGGACCGCGCCCGCTGGTGCTGCCCGAGACTCAGGCCCTGCACGGCGGGCACCGGCGACGCCTGGCGATGCGGCCTGGTCTCACCTGCCTGTGGCAGGTCAGCGGCCGCAACGACCTGACGTTCGCCGAATGGATGACGCTCGACCTCGAGTACGTCGACACCTGGAGCCTCGCGCTCGACTTCGCGATCCTGCTGCGCACGGTGCCGGCGATCATCACGGGCCGCGGGGCGCGCTGAGGGACGCGTCGCCCGACGAGTCGGCGTCCTGCCCCCGCGCGACGTAGAGCGCCAGCAGGCAGCACAGCGACAGCGCCGCCTCGGTGATCAGCATCGACCACGCGGCGCCGGGCGCCCCCAGCCGCCGCGACAGCACGACGTTCGCGACGACGTTGACCGGCACCATCAACCCCGCGAAGATCATGTTGAGCACGCCGAGATCGCGCGCGACCAGGAAGTGCGTGAGGCCGCAGTTGAGAAACACCAGCGGTAGCGCGGCCGACAGGATGTGCAGCGCCGGCACGGTGCGCGCGAAGCCCGGCCCGAAGATCCGCCGCTCCACGACGCCGGCGGCGATCGCCAGCACGGCGGCGGTCAGGATGCCGGCGGCGGTCAGGCTCGCCGACACCCCCCACTCCGCCCGCCGCAGCCGCGCGCGCGCGAAGCGGAAATGGCGCGCGAGCTGCGGGAACATCGCGGTCATGACCACCACGGGCAGGGTCTTCGCGACGTCGTAGAGCTGGCCCGCGGCGCGATAGGCGCCGACCTCGGCGTCACCGGTGAGCGCGCGCAAGACCACGACGTCGCCGCGCGAGTAGGCGAGCGAGAAGATCCCCGCGAGCCAGAACGGTAGCGCCTCGCGCAGCATGCGGCGCGCGAGCGCGCGGTCGAACGGACCCGTCCACGTCCCGTATCGGCGCCCGAGCAGCGTGAACCCGTAGACCATGCTCACCAGCGTGCCCGCCATCATCCCCAGCGCCAGCGCCGGCAGCCCCCGCCCTGTCAGCGCCACCGCGGCGAGCCCGCCGATCGTCGCCAGCGACGCGCCGATCGCGTTGACCTTGCCCTCGTCGCCGATACGCTCGTGCGCGCGGAACACCGCGCGCGCGTGATCGAGCAGCGCGCGCGCCAGCGACACCACGCCGATCGCCAGCATCGCGATGCGCGCCTCGCCCGGCCCCAGGCCGAGCGCCACGCCGCCGAGCGCGATGAAGTACGGAACCGTCGCCCAGAGGCGCAGGTGATACGCCGTGCCGAGGACTCCGGCGGCGCCCGCCGGCTCGCGCGCCAACGCCCGCGTCGTCCACAGCGTGAGCCCGAGATCGGTGCCGAAGGCCAGCAGCGCGGTCACGCTGTTCGCGAACGAGAAACGCCCGAAGGAGACCACGCCCAGGATCGGCGCCGCGCCCAGCATCAGCACCAGCTGAGCGGCGCGCTCGACGACGACCGAGCCAGCCTTCGCCGCCATGTTGCCGAACGCGCGGCGCAGATCGCCGCTGGCTGGCGCGTCGCCGCTCATGCCGGCGCCGTCGCGCGGGCCTCGCGCGCCCGCCAGCAAGCATCGACGAAGGCGGCGAAGCGGCGCTCGAACGCCGCACGATCGAAGCGCCGCGCCTCGGCGCGCAGGCGCGCCGGATCGAAGCGCAGGCCGCGCAGCCGCGTCAGCGCGGCGCCGAGCGACTCGGGCGTCGCCTCCGCGAACAGCGCGCCGGTCTCGCCGTCGCGGACGGAGTCGGTCGCGCCGCCGCCCGCGAACGCCACCACGGGACGGCCGGTCGCCAGCGCTTCCACGGGCACGATGCCGAAGTCGTCGATCGCGGGGTGGATCACCGCCTGGCACTCCGCGAACAGCCGATCCACGGTGACGTCGTCGACGCGGCCGCGGAGCTCGATGTTGGGCGCGCCGGCGGCGATGCCGGCCAGCCGGGCGCTCTCCGGCCCCTCACCCACGACCACCAGCCGCTCCGGGCGCCCGAGAAACGCGCGCACCGCGAGCTCGACCCGCTTGTACGGCACCAGCGCCGACACGCACAGGTACATCGGCGCGGCGCCGTCCGCGGGCGGTTGCGGATCGGGGATGCGCTCGAAGCGCGCGACGTCGACCGGCGGCTCGATGACCTCGGACGCGCGGCCGTAGCAGCGCTGAATACGCTCGCGCGTATAGCGACTGTTGGCGACCAGCGCGTCGACGCGCGCCGTGCTGGCCGTGTCCCACAGGCGCAGGTAATGCGCGAGCGCGCCGAACGCCGCGCGCCCCACGGCGCCACCCGGCACGCTCGGCGCGTACTCGCTCCCCGCCTCCCAGATGTAGCGCATCGGCGAATGCACGTAGGACACGTGCAGCGCGCTCGCCGGCGCCAGCACGCCCTTGGCGACGGCGTGGTGGCTGGAGATCACCAGGTCGTAGCCGTCGAGGCGAAACGACTCGATCGCCATGGGGAACAGCGGCAGGAGGAGGCGGAAGCCGATGCGCCGCGCCGACAGCGCGGCGGGCACGCGATCGATGAACGACGTGTGCACGGCGCGTCCCGAGATCTCGGGCGATGCGCTCACGCCGGCGGCGTCGTGGCGCAAGGTGTAGAGATCGGCGTCGGGGTAGATGCGGCAGAACGACTCCAGCACCTTCTCGGCGCCCCGGATCGAGACCAGCCACTCGTGGACCAGCGCGACCTTCATTTTCGAGCCGCGGCGCACTAGGGCGGCCCCTTCTCGGCGCGCAGACCGTCGAGCAGCGTCTTCGCGTGCGGGTCGCCGGCCAGCGCCAGCGCCAGCAGGTGGTCGTGCGCCGCGCGCGCGGCGTCGGCGTGGCCGAGCCGGGTCTCCGCCAGCGAGCGAATGACCAGAGCGTCGGGATAGTCCGCGAACAGCGTCAGCGCCCGATCGGTATCGTCGCGCGCGCCCTGCGCGTCGCCGCTGCCCAGCGCCGCTTGCGCGCGCACGAGCCACGCCGGGATCGCGTACGGTTCGATGGCCAGCGCGCGATCGGTGGCGGCCAGCGAGTCATCGAAGCGGCGCAGCCGTTCCAGCACGTACGCCGTCTCGAGCGTGACCTCGAAGGTGCGCGGGCTCGCGCGCTCGGCGTGACGGAGCGCGCGCAACGCCGCGCTCAGATCCAGCGCGGCCGGCCGCAGCGCCGCGCGCTCGCGCGCCAGCCAGTAGGAACGGACCAGGCCGCGCACCGAGCCGAACGCGACGCCGGCGACGAACACGATCGCCCCCAGGATCGCGACGGGCCGGAGAAGAGGTCGGCGCCCGTCCCCTCTCGCAACAGCCCCGGCGGCGCGCTCGGGAGTCGTGCCGTCGCAGGCCAGAAAGCCGAGCGCGACACCGAGCAGCAGCGCGGTGGCCGGCATGGCCAGCGGAAAGCCGCTCAAGCCGCACCCGAACAGCGCCGCCAGGCAAGCGGCCGCCGCGGCCGCGAGCGTCGCCTCGTCGCCCCGCTGGCTCGCGCCCGCCGGATCGCCCTCGGCCCGGCGCGACCTGCGCGCGGCGATCGTCAGCCCGACCGCGTAGACCGCCAGCAGCGCCGCCAGGCCGAGCGGCCCGGTCTCGGCGAGGCGCTCGAGCAGGTCTTCGTGCGCGCGTCGCGGGACGACCTTTGCCGACATCACGCCGTCGGCGCGCGCCCCGGGCTCCGCGTACGCGGGAAAGAACACCTGAAAGTTCCCCGGCCCCACGCCCAGAAGCGGATGCGCGCGATACATCGCCAGCGTGCGCCGCCAGAGACCGAGGCGCTCGCGCAGCACCGGCGAGCGCGGGTCGAGCGCTTCGGTCACCACGTGCTCGCCCGGCTCGAAGCGCTTGGCGTCGGCGACGTCGCGCGGGATCGCGCGGCCCGGGATCACCGCCGCGGCCAGCGAGGCGGCCGCCAGCGCCAGCACCACGCCGAGCGCCGCACGCGGCAGCGCCCGCCGCGCGAGTGCGTAAAAGACCGCAATCCCCATGGCCGCGCCCAGCCAGGCGCCGCGCGTGCGCGTCGCGCCCAGGTAGATCAGCTCCAGCGCCAGCAACAGGATGATCGGTCCAACGGGGTCGGTCTGCGCATCCTCGGTCGCGGGCTTCTCGTCGCGGGCCCGCGCCGTACCGCGCTGCCACGCCAGCGCCAGCCAGGCGAGCCCGAACGGAATCGACATCGCGACCGCCTCGGCGGCGACGTTGCGGTTGCCGAACGTCGATCCGGGTACGCTGATCGTCGGGATCGGCAGCGGCAGGATCTGCAGGTGCTGCAGGAGCCCGATCACGGACACAAGCCCGCCGGCGACGTGGATCGACGCCAGCAGGCGGCGGCGCCACAGCGGGCTCGCCGCCGCCCGCGCCGCCGACAGAGCCACGCCGGTGACCGCGACGAAGCGCGCGACCTCGAGACCGGCGTAAGGCGCGCCGGGTACCCCGCGCGCCAGGGCGGCCACCGCGGCGAGCACCGTGGTCGCGAGCAGCGCCAGGACCGCGCCCACCATCGCCGGCGACAGGCGCACGCGCGACGCGGGCGGATCGGCCCGCATCAGGAGCTGCGCCGCGAGGCCGACCGCGCCGGCGAGGTAGAGCAGCGCCCGCTTCGGCTCGAAAAAGACCGAATGCAGGTTGGGCAGGTAGAAGAGCGCCACCGCGACCGCGGCCGCGCACGCGCTGGCCGGTCCCAGCGCCGCCGCGAACCGCGGCGCGCTGTCCCCGTCGGTCGGCGAGGCGCTCGCTTCCGCCACGGGTGTCCCGGCTATCCCGGCGCCGAACGGCGCGCGGGACCGGGCGCCACCCTACGGCCCTCCCATTCGTCGCGCAGCGCCTGCAGCCGCTGCTCGAAACGATCGAGAACGCGGCGCCGGTGGTCGGACAGATGCAGCTTGAGGATGCCGCCTCCGAGCACCAGATCCGACCCGGTCGCGCGCGCGACCCGCCGCCCCAGGTGCAGCCGCCAGACCACGCGCAGCAGCTGCTCGAGCCGGTCGCCCGCCAGCTCGACGCCGCGCTCGAACGCGTTCTGCAGCCCCGGGCGCCCCAGCGTCGCCGCCGCCGGGCGCGGTGAGTAGCCGGGGTAGAGCTTGCGGATCCACTCGTCGTTGGCGTTCACGAAGCGCGAGAAGACGTCCATGCCCGCGATCGGCACCATCGAGATCGCCTGGTGCGCGGTGAAGAGATCGTGATGGTAGGCGATCTCCAGATGGTCCTCGTCGACCAGGTAGTTCGGGCACACCACGCCGCGCGTCTTGGTCAGGCGGCTGACCAGGAACAACATCGTGTACGCGGTGTACGCGCGCCCGCCCGCCGCGATGACGAACAGATCGATGTCGTCGCCGCCGCGCGAGTTCTTGTGCGCGGTGCCGCCCGACAACGCCAGCATGCGGATGAACGGCAGCGTGGCCAGCGCCGAGATCACGCGCTCGTGTCGCTGCATCAGCTCGGCGGTGCGGCGCACGCCCTCCTCGCGGCGCGCGACCAGCTGCTCGCGCCCGCGCAGCGTCACGACCGAATCGCCGGGGTCGATCGAGACGAGCTCGGACAGCGGCGCGATCCGCGCGCGCCGCCGCACCTCCGCCGCGTCGATCTGCACGCCCAGGCAGGTGCGCGCCAGATCGTCGATGCCGACCGCGGCGTCGAAGAGATCGGCGTAGACCACCGTGGCCAGGATCGCCCAGTCCTTGGCGTCGCCACCCGTGGGAATCTGCCCGGCCGGCGCGCCGGCCGCGCCGCGCGCCGACGGCAGGTAGCTGATCGACGGCGGCCGCCGCCGCGTACGCGCGCGCGCGTACTCCCACAGCGCCGACGCGGTCTTGGTCCACCCGAACGCCGCCGCGCGCGCCAGCCCGCGCTCGCGCGCCGCCGCGTGCAGCTGGCGATCCTCGACCAGCGCGGCGATGCTGGACGCCAGCGCCTCTTCGTCGCCGGGCGGAACCAGCGTCGCGGCGCCGGCGCTGACCTCGCGCAGCGCCGAGATGTCGGACGCGACGACCGGCGTGCCGCACGCCATCGCCTCGAGCGCCGGCAGACCAAACCCCTCGAAGTGCGACGGATAAGCCAGCACCTCCGCGCCGCCGTAGAGCGCGACGAGGTCGGCTTCGGGCACGTAGCCGATGGCGTGCACGCGGCCGTTGGGCAGCCGGCGTTCCAGCTCTGCGCGCAGGTGGCTGTCGCGCCACCCGCGCCCGCCGATCGTCACCAGGTCCAGCTCCGCGCTGGCGGTTCCCTTGCGTTCGAGCAGGCGATCGAACGCCTGCAGCAGCATCGGTAAGTTCTTGCGCGGCTCGAGCGTGCCGACCGACAGCACGTACGGCCGGTGCAAGTTGTACTGCTTGCGCACGCGCGCGATCTCCGCGGCGGTCGACGGACGGCAGCTCGGGTGCGGCGCGCCCGGCAGCATGACCACGCGGTGCTCGGGCACGGACAGCATCGAGACGACGTCGCGCCGCGAGGCCTCCGAAACCGTGCCGACCGCCGCCGCCGACTGCGACACGATCGGCAGCAGCGCCCGGACCAGCAGGCGCTTGCGCGTGTTGAAGAACTCCGGCGTGCGGATCAGCGCCAGGTCGTGGACGATGTTGAGATAGGGACAAGGAGCGCCCAGCGGCGCCAGGTAGTTGGGGAAGACGGCGAAGTCAGCGCCGACGTCGCGCAGCATGCGCGGCGCGTCGGTCTGCATCCAGAGGTACCGCACCGGCGCGCCGGCGATGCGCAGGCGGCCGGCCCACTTCTGGCTGACGTCGGGCCCCAGCTTGCGGTTGCCGATCAGCACCACCTCGTCGCCGGGCGCGCGCGTCGCGAGCAACCCGTCGACCAGGTGTTCGGTGTAGTACCCAATGCCCGCACGCTGAGGCGTGCACGTCGTGATTTCGACCGCGAGTCTCATGAGGAGAGGTAAGGCCGGCTATCCAAGCACTAGGAGAAGCAGGACACAAGGACGGTTTGTTGGCGCGCCGCGGGGTTCAGGAAAGCGACGCACACCGTCGGTGACGGCCTGACGCCCCGGCGCGCGACGCGGGGTGGGAAGTTGCAAGCCACAGGCAAAAAAAAGAGGCCAGCGGGTTGCCCCGCCGGCCTCTTGCTGTTCGCTCTAGGAGCTCAGCCGAGCGTGCCTAGTTGTTGAGCGCGCCCGCGTTGATCCAGCCCACGATCGTCGTGAGCTGCGCCGGCGTGATCGCATAGTGCGTGGAGGTCGAGCCGGCGTCGCCCGCGTCGACGCCACCGTCGATCTGCGTGACCACCTGCAGCGGCATCCCGATGCTGTCGCACGCCGTGCCCATGCCCAGCCCCTGCTTCAGCTTCTGCACCAGCACGCTCAGATCGGCGTTGCCGGCGAGCACGCGATCGAACGCCGGACCCGCATCCGGGCCGCCGTCGCCACCGGGGCAGCGCTGCGAGGGAACACCCACGAGCATGTTGTACGCCGCCGCCTTGTCGGCGAAGTTCAAAGTGTGCGGGAGCCGGACCTGACCGCCGTCGGCGATGACGCCGTCGTGGCACTTGGCGCAGCCAGGCGACGTGTCGGTGGTGAAGTCCGAGATGATGGCGAAGACCTGCGTGAACGTCGGCGCCGCCTGGGTGTCGGCGGGAGTGTCGCCAACGGGCGTATCCATCGGCGTGTCGGTCTTCATGTCGGCGGCCAGGTCGGTGCCCGCGTCCATCTTGCCTCCGGTGCTGGTGCCCGTGTCGGTGCCGGAGTCCGTCTTGCCGCCGGCTCCGGTGCCCGTGTCGGTGCCGGAGTCCGTCTTACCGCCCATGCCAGCGCCCGCCGCGCCGCCCGCGCCGCCGCCCGCGCCACCCTTGCCGCCGGTGCCCGCGTCGCCGGCTCCGCCGGTCCCGTTGTTGTTATTGCTGCTACCGCAACCGACGCCGTAGGCGCCGGCCGCAGCCACCATCAACAAAAAGCCGAGAGCTCGTGTCTTCATGTGAATCTCCGAAAGTTTTTTGAGACGACTGCGAGAGCCTCATGATTGATAGCTCCCCTTTCTTCGCCACCTCACCGCCCCGTCGAGCAAACGGAGGCTTTCATAGCCCAGGAAGCCGACGCGCAGCAAGCAATACCAACGACGCCGATGCTCGTGGATTGGCGAATAATAGACGGCTCACGACGGCTCAAAAATCTCTGGTCATTCTCTCGCTCTCGTCCCAAAGGCGCGACGCCAACCCGTCGTCTTGCGCGGCTCGATTGGGCGTCGATTCACGCTCGTTGATAAAGTAACGGCCATTAACGTTGGCGAGCGCCGGGTCGGTCGCGCAACGAAGGGTCGTCGCGGCGCCGGCTTCCGGCGTCTTCATCCACGAGGTCAGCAACCAGCGCATTGGCTGAGGCACGCTTCGCCAGATGTCGGTGGCGATGACGCCCGGATGAAGAGCGTAACCAGTGACTCCGCTGCCCGCCCAGCGCCGCGCCAGCTCGCGTGTGAACAAAATGTTGCACAACTTCGACACACGGTATTCGCGCAGGCCGGTCCGGGTCCTGGTGAGCGCTCGCAACGATTCGAAGTCGATTGCGGTGATCGCGCGGTGGGCCTCGCTGGCGACGTTCACGACGCGCGCGGGGATGTTCTCGCGCAGCCGCGCCTCGAGCAACCGGGTGAGCAGGAAATGCCCCAGGTGATTGACCCCGAAGGCCAGCTCGAAGCCGTTGCGCGTGAGCCCGCGCGCGCCGGCGACACCCGCGTTGTTGATCAGCCCGGCGATGCGCCAGCCGCGGGCGATTATCTGCTCGGCAGCCGCGCGCACGGACGCGAGATCGGCGAGATCCAGCGCCAGCACCTCGATTCGCGGGTCGTTGCGATCGCTCTCTCCGGGCCGGCGAAGCTCGGCGGCCAGGGCCTGGCACCGCTCGAGCGAGCGGCCGGCGAGCACCAGGGCCGCTCCCCGCTCGGCCAGGTTGCGGGCGGTGACACGCCCAATGCCCGAATAAGGACCAGTGATGACGAACCGGCGCCCGTCCAGCGATTCGAAACCCCGATTGGATGGTGCGCCGTCGGTGGCTGATTTCATGGCTTCACAGGGTCGCAGATTGGTCGGAAAATGAGCCGGGGACATTGTTACACCCGCCATCGCGCACCAGCCGCGGAGACTCATGCACCGTCTTGGTTTCATTTGTTTCGTTCTCATTTCGGCGACTGGGCTCGCATGCTCGTCGGGCGCATCGGGGACGGGAACGGGCGGCGCCGGGGGCGAGGCGACGGCTGCAGGCGGTGCAGCGCGCATTCACACTCCGCTCAGTCAGGCGCTGATCGCGGACGTCGGGCGAGAACATCTTCGGCACAACCGGCACCGCCACACCCGCCGCGCGCTGGCCAGCTGATGGCGGAAGCGTCTATTGATCGTCTATCCTGCGGCTGACGCCGGCCACCGGGGTGGCCCCACAGCGGGGCGCGGTGGAGCCGGCGCGTAGCATGGCGAACCCTCCGTCCAACCCTCCGTCCACCATCGGCAACTTCCAGCTCCTGCGCACGCTCGGCGAGGGGGGCATGGGCGTGGTCTACGAGGCGGAGCACATGACCATGCACCGGCGCGCCGCGATCAAGGTCCTGCGCTCCGAGCTGGTCCGCGACGACCAGGCGATCCGGCGCTTCTTCAACGAGGCGCGCGCCACCAACGAGGTGCGCCACCCGGGCATCGTGCAGATCTACGACTGCGGCACGCGCGAGGATGGGTCGCCCTGGCTGATCATGGAGCTGCTCGAGGGCGAGACGCTGTCACGGCGGATCGGACGCGTCGGAGCGATGCCGGCCGCCGAGGTGATCGTGCTCGGCGCGCAGGCGGCGTCGGTGCTGGAGGCCACGCACCGCGCCGGGATCATCCACCGCGATCTCAAGCCCGACAACCTGTTCATCGTCAATAACCAGGAGACCGAGTCGGGCGAGCGCGTGAAGGTGCTCGACTTCGGCATCGCGAAGCTGACCAGCACCGCGACCGCCAAGTCGATGCACACCCAGACCGGCATGTTGATGGGGACGCCGCTCTACATGTCGCCCGAGCAGTGCCGCGGCACGAGCCAGGTCGACGCGCGCAGCGACATCTATTCCTTCGGGTTGATCCTTTATCAAATGACCTCGGGCGAGCTGCCGTTCATGTCGGAGGGCATGGGCGAGCTCTTCGACATGCAGATGAACCGGCCGCCGCCGCCGCTCGAGAGCAAGGTGCCGGGAGTGAACCCGGCTCTGTCGGCGGCGATCGAACGCGCGCTGCGCAAGGATCCGGCCGAACGGTTCCAGACGATGGGCGAGGTGCAGCGCGCGCTGCTGGCGGCCCTGTCGGTGGCCTCGCCGTCGGCCGCGCGCCCAGGACCACGACCGCGCGTGGCGACGCCCATCGCCGCGGTGCCGCCCGCCGCCGAGCGGAGCGCCCCCAGCAAAGCCGCGCGCGCGATGCCCGCGTCGGGCACCACGACGTTGTCGGCGGGCGCCACCGAGATGGATACGCTGACCGTTCCGCGCAGTCGCATGGGGCGACCGCTCGGGATCGCCGCGGGGCTGCTGGTCGTCGCCGGCGTGGTCCTCGCGGTGCGCGCGTTGCCGGCGTTGAAACGACACGGCGGCGGCGACGATCCTCTTCCGCCGATCCCGGCGCCCAAGGCGTTGCCGCACCAAGCGTCGCCGGCGCCGCCGCCAGTCACGCCCAGGGAAGCCTCGCGGTTCGCGCCGCACGAGGCGGCGAAGGCGCCGGCCAACGCTCTCACAAACGCGCCGTCCGCGCCGAGAGCCGCGGCCGTCGATCCCGCGCCCGCCGATCGGATCATCGTCGATCTCAAGAGCTCGCCGCCCGAGGCCCGCGTGTTCGATTCGGCGAATGGCCGGCTCATCGGCGTGACGCCGCTCCATCACCGGCTGCCGCGCCAGGACGGGGCGCTCGAGCTGCGCCTCGAGAAGAGCGGCTACGTGACCAAGAGCCTCACCATCCCGCAGAACCAGGACTACCACGGCTCGATCCGGCTCGAGCGCGCCGCCGAGCCCGAACCGATGGGCGGCGAGCACATCATCAAGCTTTGAAGGATCCATTCATTCAGACCCACGCGAGGATCAATTGAGTCAATCGAGGAAAACCATGCCGCGCGCCCCGAGATCTCTCGCGTTCTGGCTTTGCTTCTGGATGATCGCGCCGCTGGCGACGTCGCTGGCCGCGCACGGCTCCGCGTGGGCCGCCGAGCCGGCGGCGCCGCACGCCTCGACGGCCGCCGAGCGCCAGGCGCGCGGTGAGGAGGCGGCGCGCAACTTCGTGCAGGGGCGCTACGAGGAGGCGCTGGCGACCTTCCTGGACCTCTACATCCAGAGCGACGGACGGCCGGAATACCTGCGCAACATTGGCCGATGCCAGCAGAAGCTCAAGCAGTACCCGCGCGCGATCGAAAGCTTCAAGGATTACTTGAGACGTGGGCGGCATCTCAGCGCTGATGAGCGCAAAGAGGTGCAGGGGTTCATCTCGGAGATGGAGGCGGCCATGGCCAATGGCGCCGCGCCCGCGCCGGCGCCGGCCGTCGCCGCGCCGGCGATCAAGCCAGCACCGCCGGCGACCTCCCCGCCGCCGGCCGCCGCGCCCGCGCCGCCCGCCCAGGCCTACCTCGCACCGGCGCCGCCCGCACCCGCCTCCTCGCCCGCCCCATCCTGGCCGCCCGCACCCCAACCGCCCGCCCCGAGCGCCGCGCCGGCGTACGGGCAGCAGCCGCCCCCCGGGGGCCCCGCGCCCGCGCCGAATCCGACGGTCGCGTACAACGTCGGCGCGTCACCGTCGCCGTCACTGGCGGCGCCGGCGCCCGCCCCGGCCGCGCCCGATCTCGTCACCCGCGCGCCCGAGGCGAGCGGCGCGCAGGCGCACATGAGGCCCTTGCGCGTCGTCGGAATCGTCTCGCTGGTCGCGGCCGGCGCCGGCGCCGTCGGCGGAACCCTGGCGCTGCTGAGCGCGCGGTCGACCTTCGACGACGCGCGCAAGAACGGCTGCCCCGGCGCCAACTCCAGGACTTTTTGCGACAGCAAGGCCAGCGCGGTCGACAGCGCCAACACGCTGTCCAAGATTCTCTACGTCGGCGCCGGCCTGGTGGGCGTCGCCGGGATCACGATGATCGTCGCGGCGCCCAGCGCCACCCCCGACGGGCGCGTGAGCCTGGCCGTGAGCGGGCGTTTCTGAGCACCGATCACGCTCAGCTTCCGCCTGCAGTCGCGTCGCGGCTCAGGGCGTGAACGCGTAGACCCGGCTGTCGGTCCCGACGAAGATGCGTCCGTTGGCGATGATGGGCGCCTGATGCACCCGCGCCGCGCCCATGGTCGTCGTGTCGGCGCGGACGCTGGCGCCCGTGTCGCCGTTGATGCCGTGCAGGTGGCCGTCGCTGCCCCCGTACCAGAGCACGGTGTTCGCGCCCTGCGCGGTGGTCATGCTGACCGCCGGTGCCGTGGTGGCGCCCGAGCCCGCGCACCACGCGATCGACAGCGCCGGCGGCGAGGCCGCCGACACCTTGATCGCGGTGAACGCCCCGGTCGTCATGTTGGGGCAGCCCATCCCCGCGCCCTTGAAGACGACGTAGGTGGCGGTCGCCGTCGTGTACGCGACCGCCGACGTGATGATGGTGCCGCCGACCTTCAATATGCCGAGCGGCGCCGCGTTCGCGCCGCCCAGACTCGCGCGGTTGAGCAAATAGGCGTTGCCGTCTTTGCCGAGCGCCATGGCGAGATTGGCCGGCGTCGCCCCGGGAACATTGAACAGGACCGGCCCCACGCCGCCGAGATCCGCATCCGTCATGTCCATGGTGATCCAGGACGCCGGGTAAAAGAGGTCGGTGCTCGCCGTGGGGAGAACCAGGCTCGGGGGGAACTTGATGAGCGCTTCGCCGCCGCCCCAGTTCGCGGGGCTGCTGTTGAATGCGCCGCTCGCCGCCGTCGCCTTGGTGTTGCCGGTCGTCACGTAGAGCGACGTCCCGTCGGAGGCGATGCCGCTCGTCCCCCAGATGCCGCCCGCGAACGCCGGCGTCGCCCACGAGCTCACCGTCGGCGTGCCGCTGGTGGTCACGCCGACGATCCAGCCGTGGTAGCCGAGGCAGTCACCGATGTGGCCGCCGAACGGGACGAAGACCTTCCCGCCCAGCAACGCCAGCGCGGCGCGCTGATTCTGGACCGGCGCATCGAACGCGATACCGCCCGACTGCGGCGCGCTCGCGGTGACGTCGAGCGGCCAGCCCGCGCGGTCCATGCCTCCATTGTCGATCGCCAGCGCGTGGAGCATGTGGCGCGGAGCCGTGGTCGCCCCCGTGCTGGTCATCGCGTCGAGAAAGATCGTCCGCGACGTCGTATCGATGACCGGTGTGCCCGTGATGCCCAGCGGATTGAGCGGGCTGCCGCACGTCCCCACCGCCCCCGGTCCACTCGGAGCTCCCAGCGTGACGTTCCAGGTTGCCGTGCCGGAGGTGGCGTTGAGCGCGTAGACGTGATTCTGCGCGGTCGCGACCAGGATCAGGTCCGCGCCGCCGCTGGCGCCGGCCAGATACAGCGGCTGCGCATAGGTGGGTCCCAGGATCGCCTGATTGCCGAACGTCGCATCGAGGTGCATGGTGCCGGCGGCCGCCGCGGTGATGGCGGCGTCGACGTAGACGCCGTCGCGCGCGGCGGTGTTGTGGAACTGAACCACGGAGACGTGCGCGGCCGCGCCGCCGCCGCCACCCGCGCCGGTCGTCGCGCCGCCGGCTCCGGTCGTCGTGCCGCCCGCGCCGCCGGTCGCGCGCCCGCCGGTTCCGCCGGTGACACCGCCGGTGCCGACTGCGCCGCCGCCGCCGGTCACGGCTCCGCCCGCGCCGTTCGTCGTCCCACCGCCGCCGGTGACGCCGCCGCTTCCGTTCGAGCCGCCCGAGCCGGCGCCCGCGCTGCCGGTCGAGCCACCCGAGCGACCAGCATCATCCGACGTGCCGGGGTTGCTGTTGCCGCAGGAGATCGCCAAGCCGGCGACCGTCAGGAATGGAAGCGTGCGGATCAGGTTTCGCATCAGAGCACCTCTTGCTGAGTAGGACCGCTTCGAGCTGCGCGCGTCGGCCCGCGCCACTCGCCGTGATGTTTCTTTGTGACACTCGCCGGGAGCGGCGGGTCAAAAAAGACAGGTTCGAACTATCGCACGACTCTTCGGGGCGATCGAGAACGGAAGCACCCCGCGATGTGATCATCGACGAGACCGGTCGCTTGCATGAAAGCATACATAATCGTGCTTCCCACGAAGCGGAAGCCGCGACGCTTGAGATCCTTGGAGAGCGCGTCGGATTCCGGACTTGTCGACGGGATGTCGCGTAGCTGTTGTGGCCGCGCGCGCCGCGCGCGCTCTCCGCGCGTTGCACCGGGCGCGAATCTCCAGATGTAGTGATTGAAAGAACCGTCCTCGCGCGACACCGCCAGGATCTGCGCGCGCGTTGTCGATCGTCGATTCGATCTTCAGGCGATTGCGGACGATGCCCGCGTCGTTCATCAGCCGTTCGATGTCGCGCGCGCCGAAGCGCGCCACGCGGGCCGCGTCGAAGTCGGCGAACGCGGCGCGATAGCCCTCGCGCTTGTGCAGGATCGTCGACCAGCTCAGCCCGGCCTGCGCGCCCTCGAGCACCAGGAACTCGAACAGCGTGCGATCGTCGTGAACCGGCACGCCCCACTCCTGGTCGTGATAGGCGATCATCGCGGGGTCGTCGCCCGCCCAGGGACAGCGTCGGGGCTGCTTGCGCGTCACGGCGCGAGCATAGCCGCGTCTCGCGCCGAATGCGGCGCCGATCGGCGCGGCCGCTAGCCGGTGCCCGACGCGGCGATGGGACCGCTGTCCGGCATCAGCGTGCGCGTCAGGCTGTCGAGATCCCAGGGCTTGGCGAGCACGCCGTCGGCGCGCTCGACGGCGCTGGCCAGCGCCTGTGCGCCCAGGCGGCCCTCCTCCGACAGCAGCACGCGCCGGATGTCCGGTTTCTCGTCGGCGAGGAAATAGAGCAGATCGTTGCCTCCGCTGACACCGACGAGATCGATCAGCGCCACGCGGATGCACGCCGACGGGCGATCGAGGAAATCCAGCGCGTCGAGCGACGTCGAGAAGCAGGCGGCCTCCCAGCCGGCGCGCCGGATGTCGCGCGTCAGGCTCTCGCGCTCCAGCAGCGAGGCGTCGACCACCAGCACGGTCGGCTCGGGGCGCGTCGACGAATCGCGCGCCGCCTCTTCCAGCGCCTCGCCGACCGCCGCGCCCAGCGATTCACGCGCGCGCCGCGACAGCATGTTGAAACGCACGGCGATGGACGCGTCGCGCGCGCGCGCCTGGCTGCGGAGCACCGGCCCGCGCACCTCGATCGGCCCGCGCGGGAGCTCGAGGATCAACTTGATCTCGTCACCGACCCGGATCGCGGGACCACCCGACAGCTGAGCGCCACCCAGCGACAAGTTCTCGACGATGTACGAGCCCTTGCACAACCCACGCACCCAGGCCGTCGCGGTGGCGGCCACCCGGGCGCGGACGAATACTCGGCGGTCTTGACCCGTCATCGGAGGTTCCCCCGAACATCGGCGGGTGACCGGGTGGTCTTGAGAAGCGGCCCGGGCTCGACAAACCGACCTTTCTCACGGCGCTTCTCTGCCGCTCCGCGGCTCCGACATAACGGATAAGTCCCCCCACCCGTGCTAGAACTTCCTCGCGGCATGATCCACCGCACGCAACAGGCCCTCCTCGAAGACACCGGTCCGTCTTCGCACGCCATGGAGACGCTGCTGCAGGATCTGGCTCAGACGCGGTCCCGCAAGCGCCCGCGCGGGCGACCGTTCGTGACACTGGCCTACGCGCAGAGCGTCGACGGCAGCATCGCCATCGCGCGCGGCTTGCGCTCGGCGCTGAGCGGCCCCGAGTCGCTGCGCTTCACTCACTCCCTGCGCGCGCGCCACGACGGCATCCTGGTCGGCGTCGGCACCGTGCTGGCCGACGACCCCGAGCTGCGCGTACGTCTGGTCGACGGACGCGACCCGCAGCCGGTGATCGTCGACAGCCACCTCAGCACGCCGGTCGAGGCCAAGCTGCTCGCGCAGTCGGGCCGCGCGCCCCTGGATTGGGACCACCAGCGGCAACGGCCACGTCGGCACCCGCGCGGATGGCGGAGCGACTCACAACGACGGCGACGGCTCCAGTCGCGACCGCCGCGCGCCGATCGAAGCGCGGGGCGCGCGCCTGTTCGTGTGCGAGCCGCAGGCCAACGGATGGGTCGACCTGGCGGCGCTGCTGCGCCAGCTGCACGCGGCCGGCATCCAGCACCTGATGGTCGAGGGCGGCGCGCGCATCATCACCAGCTTCCTCGACGCGCGCCTGGTCGACTACGTCGCGGTCACGATCGCGCCGACGTTCATGGGCGGGCTGTCGGCGGTCGGCGAGCTGCGCCGCGCGCCGGCCGACCCGGACGCGCCGGCGGCGGCGCTCGCGCCGCGCGGCCCCGCGCTCAGCCGCTGGATCAGCGCGCGCCTCGGCGACGACCTGGTGATGTCGGGAGAGATCGCTTGGCCGACGGAGTGAGCGCCGAGCTCGGCACCCTCGAAGGGTTCCGAACCTCCGACCGCCGCCGCGTCCTGCTCTTCACCGCCCCGCGCCGCATCGAAATTCGCGACGAGCCGCTCGCGCCGCCGCCGCCGGGACAGGCGCTGGTGGTCACCGAGGTGTCGGCGCTGAGCGCGGGCACCGAGCTGCTCGCGTTTCGCGGCGATCTGCCGCCGGATCTGCCCGTCGACGAGACGCTGGGCGCGCACGGCGGCGCGACGTTTCGCTATCCGTTTCGCTACGGCTACGCGTCGGTCGGCTCCGTGGCCGCGATCGGCGACGGTGTCGCGCCCGTGTGGATCGGACGGCGCGTGTTCGCCTTCGAGCCGCACGCCAGCGCGTTCGTGGCGCCGGTCGCCGACCTTGTCGGCGGTCCCCGACGGGCTGCCGTCCGAGCGCGCGGTGCTGTATCGCGCACATGGAGACTGCGGTCAATTTGATCCTCGACGGCGCGCCGGCGTTCGACGACGCCGTGCTGGTCATCGGACAGGGCGTGATCGGCTTGCTGGTGACGGCGCTGCTCGCGCGCTTTCCGCTGTCCGCGCTGGCCGCCGCCGAGCGGGCGCCGGCGCGCGCGGAGATGGCGCGCCGGCTGGGCGCGCGCGTGGTCGTGGTCGGGGCCGGCGCCGACGAGTGCGCGGCGATCGCCGGCGAGCGCGGAGCCGATCTGGTCTACGAGCTGTCGGGCGACCCGCGCGCGCTCGATCTGGCGATCGCGGCGGCCGGGCACGAGGCGCGCGTCGTCGTCGGCTCGTGGTACGGCGCGAAGCGCGCGCCGATCGATCTCGGCGGGCGGTTCCACCGGCGGCGCCTGCGCATCGTCAGCAGCCAGGTCAGCCACATCGGTGCCGCGCTGTCGGCGCGCTGGGATCGCACGCGCCGGCGCGAAGCGACCTGGCGAGCGCTCGCCGCGATCGACACCACGCCGCTGGTCAGCCACCGCGTTCCCTTTGCCGACGCGGCGCGCGCCTATGCGCTGGCCGACGCCGGCGATCCCGCGGCGCTGCAGATCTTGCTGACCGGCGCGCGCGTGACGTAGAAGAGCGAAGCATGTCGGACCCGGACCCTGTCTTCAGCGTCGGCATCCTGCGCGACTTCGTCGCGCAGCATTTTCTGATCGGCGGCGACTGGGGGCGCGAGAACCAGCCGCACTCGCACCACTATCGATTCGAGGCCATCTTCGAGGGGCCGCGGCTCGACCGGCACGGCTACCTGCTCGACATCGCCGAGGTCGAGCCGCGCCTGGACGGCATCGTCGAACGCTACCGCGATCGCATGCTCAACGAGCTGCCCGAATTCGCGGGCGAGAACCCGTCGCTGGAGCGGTTCGCGCGCATCATCGCCGACCGGATCGTCACCGATCTCCCGGCGGGCAGCGTCGACGCCATCACCGCTCAAGCTGTGGGAGAGCGAAACAGCCTTCGCCAGTTATCGTCTGAAGCTCGCCGGCGCGGGCACGCTCGCCGGCGCGGGGCGCTGAGCGGGCGCGCGCGGCGACCCGGCGCCGATCCCGATGCGCATCGCGCTGGTGATCTACGGCCGCCCCGATCAGATCTCGGGCGGCTTCATCTACGACCGCGCGCTGATGGCGGCGCTGGCCGCGCGCGGCCACCAGGTCGACGTGGTCTCGCTGCCCTGGCACGGCTACGCCCGCGCGGTCGCGGGCGGCGTGCTCGGGGGCGGGCGGAGCGCGGCGAGCGCGCGGTCGAGACCGATACGACGAGCGCTACGACGTCGTCATCGAGGACGAGCTGATTCACCCGTCGGTGTTCACGGCGCGCCCGTCGCGCCGCCCGGCCGCGCTCGGGCGCGTGCGCGTCGCGCTGGTCCACAACCTGCGCAGCGGCCAGCCCGGCGAGCGATGGCGCGCCGTCAAGACCGCCGTCGAGCGCCGCTACTTCGACGGCGTCGACGGCGCGATCGCCGTCTGCGCGCGCACGCGCGACGATGTGAGCGCGCTGCTCGGGCGCACCCTGCCCTTCTTGGTCGCGCGGCCTGGACGCGATCATGTCGCGCCGGGCGTCAGCGACGCGGAGGCGGCCGCGCGCGCCGTCGAGCCCGGTCCGCTGCGCGTGCTGCACGTCGCGGCGGTGCAGCCGCACAAGGGCCTCGATCGCCTGCTCGCCGCGCTCGCGCGCGCGCGTGCGAGCGCAGCGTTCGACTTCACGCTCGACGTCGTCGGCGCCGGCGCAACCGGCGCCTACGCGCGCAGGATCCGCCGGCAGATCGCGGCGCTGGATCTCGGCGCGCGCGTGCATTTTCATGGTCAGCTGCGCGGCGGACCGCTCCACGCGCTCTTTCGAGGCAGCCAGCTCTTCGCCCTCCCCTCGGATCGCGAGGCCTATTCACTCGCGTGTCTCGAAGCGCTCGGCCACGCATTGCCGGTGCTCGCGACCGACAAGGGCGGCCTCGGCGAGATGATCACCAGCGGCGAGCAAGGCTTCCTGATCGATCCCGCCGACACCCACGAGTGGGCGGCGCACCTGGCCGAGCTCGCGACGGACCGCGCGCGCCTGAGCGAGATGTCAGTCGCTGCGCTCTCACGCTATTCCGCTCACGCGACATGGTCCGAGGTCGCGGTGAGCGTCGAGGGATTTCTGGCCGCACTGTCAGTCAGCAGGTGCTGACCGGCCTGGCAGATGAGAAAACGCCAGGACGCGGGGACGCCAGGATCCGAACTTTCATGGGGTCCTGACTGGCGTTCCTGGCGTCCTGGCGTTTTTCGAACGGCGCTGGCCGAGCCCGCCTCGCCCCTCCGCGAGCGAGCTACTGACAGACCGCCGTGCCGGCGTTGCACGCGAGGCCGGCGTTGCAGGTCCTGGTCGCGATCGCGCCGTTGCCGCAGCAACGCACGCCGGATGTGCCGCAAGGCTGGCAGGTCGTCGCGCCGCCTCCTCCCCCGCCACCCACGCAGTCGAAGCCGATGCTGCAGGTCGGGCCGGTCGCGCCGTTCATCGCCGGACAGCAGGCCTGGCCCGAGCCGCCGCACACCTGGCAGGTGCGTGGCATGCCGTTGCCGCCGCCGGCCCCGCAAACCAGCCCGGTATCGCAGGTCGCGCCGCCGCAGCAGCGCTGGCCCGAGCCTCCGCAGCCGACGCAGGTCGCGGCGCCCCCGTCGGCGCCGTTGGCGCAGACGAAGCCGGTGTCGCAGGTTCCGTTGGCGCCGCCGCAGCACATCTGCCCGCTGCCACCGCACGCCTGGCAGGTTCCGCCGACGCCGTTCATCGCGCCCATGCAAGCGCCCCCCGCCTGGCAGACCGCGCCCACGCAGCAGGTGCCGCCGACCGCTCCGCAATTCTGGCAGGTGCGCGCGGCGTTGCCCGGCGGGTTGGCGCAGCCAAGGCCGTTGTTACAGGCGTTGCGTGCGCAGCAAGATTCGTTGAGGGCGCCGCACGCCTGGCAGCTCATCGCGGCTCCGCCGTCGGCGCCTGCTCCACCCTGGCAAGCGAAGCCGGCGCCACAGCTGTTGGCGCCGTTGCCGCCGCAGCACACCTGGCCGCTCGCGCCGCAGGCATTGCACGTTCCCGCGGCGCAGGTCGCGCCGGACGCGGTACAGGACGTCCCGCCTCCGTTCCCGGCGCAACAGGGCTGGGTCAGCGCGCCGCACGACTGGCCCGCCGCGTTCTGACACGCGCCGTTCGTGCAAGTGCCGGCGGTGCCGGCGCCTCCCATGCACATCGTGCCGTTCCCGCGGCAGACGGCGCCCACGCAGCAGCCGCCGCCGTTGCAGGCGTTGGCGGCGCAGCAAGCCTGACCCGCGCCGCCGCAAACCGGCTGCGTTCCGAATCGAGCTCGTGCTGCTGCCGCAGCCCACCCAGACCAGCGTGAAAATGAAAACCGCGACCGACCAGCGTGCGAGCGAGACGCCTTCGCTACGGGTATCCATGCGGAAGTTCTCCTATTTTGGAGTTAGAGTGCCGCGGATGACGCTGGCGTCAAAAAATCTGGGAGTCCAGCGTAACCGCGCGGACGCGCAAGCGTAGCACCCTGGCAACGTCAGCGGCTCGGCGAAGTCCGGGCCCGTTCGCGAAATCAACCAAGGAGAGAGAGACATGACCATCAAGGGAGCAATGATTGCGGCATCGGTCGCCGGGCTGTTCGCGGCGGGAGCGACGGGGATCCGCCCGGCCAAGGCTGGCGGCGAAGAGGTTCAGTGCGGGGGCATCAACTCCTGCAAGGGCCAGGGCTCGTGTCACGGCAACGGCCACTCCTGCGCCGGCAAGAACGGCTGCAAGGGCCAGGGCAACGTGAAGACCACCAAGGAAGACTGCATGGCCAAGGGCGGCAAGGTCGCCGGCGGCGAGAAGAAGAAGTAAGCCATCCGCGCCGCGCGGCGCCGACGCCCCTGCGGGCGGGCCGGCGCCGCGCTCTCGCCGAGACCACGACGATCACGACGACCAGAGTGACCATGGACACGAAGACGACCGCCCCCACGCCGCTGTTCCCCCCGCTGGGATCCGGGCTGGGCCTGCGCCGCGAGCACTTCCAGCACGTGATCCAGAATCGCCCCGCCGTCGATTGGTTCGAGGTCATCAGCGAGAACTTCATGGTGCCGGGCGGCAACCCGCGCCGCGTGCTCGAGGCGGTGCGCCGCGACTATCCGGTGGTGCTGCACGGTGTGTCGCTGTCGATCGGGTCGGTCGATCCGCTGCGCGACGACTACCTCGACGATCTCGCGGCGCTCGCGCGCGCCGTCGAGCCAGTCTGGATCTCGGATCACCTGTGCTGGGGATCGGCGCACGGCGTGTATGCGCACGATCTGTTGCCGGTCGCGTACACCGAAGCCTCGCTGGCGCACGTCGCGCGCCGCGTGCAGGCGGTGCAGGAGCGCCTCGGCCGCCGCATCCTGCTCGAGAACCCGTCGACGTACATGCAGCTCGCGGGCGCGGAGATGACCGAGTGGGAGTTCCTGGCCGAGCTCGCGCGCCGCGCCGATTGCGGCATCCTTCTCGACGTGAACAACGTGTTCGTGAGCGCGCACAACCACGGCTTCGACCCGCACGCCTACCTGCGCGCGCTGCCCGCCGAGCGCATCGGCCAGATCCACCTCGGCGGCCACAGCGTCGAGGGCGAGCTCTTGATCGACACCCACGACGACTACGTACGCGACGAGGTCTGGCAGCTCTATGCCGACACGATCGCCACGTTCGGACCGCGCGCGACGATGCTCGAGTGGGACGCGCAGATCCCGGCGTTCGACGTGCTCGAGGGCGAGCTCGGCCGTGCGCGCGACTGGGCCGCGCGTGGGCTCGCGCAACGACAACCCGTGCGCGAGCGAAAAAAAGGCCGGCGCGATGCCGCCTGAAGCAGCCCCGCTGCCGCCCGAATCGCTGCGCGCCCTCTACGAAGCGCTGCTGGCGCAGATCACTGGCGCTCACGCCGGCGGTGTTGCCGTCTCCAGGGCGGTCACCGACGCGGCGGGGTTAGTGACCGGCGACGCGCGCGCGAGCGCTGCCGAGCGCCTGCACGTCTACCAGCACATGTACCAGGCCCGCCTCGTCGAGGCGATCGAGGCGCAGTTCCCGCGCCTGGCGCGCTGGCTGGGCGCCGAGGCGTTCGCGGAGATCGTGGCGGCGTACGTCACCGACGAACCGTCGCGCCATCCGTCGCTGCGCTTCATCGGCCAGCGCTTCCCCGATTGGCTCGCCACGCGCGCGCCGGCCGAGGCACGGCATCCCGCGCTCGCCGACCTGGCCCGGCTCGAGTGGGCGCGCGAGGACGTCTTCGACGCCGCCGACGAGGTGACGCTGACGCTCGACGCGGTTCGCGGCTGGCCGCCCGATCGCTTCGGCGAGATCCCGTTGCGTCTGGTGGCGGCCCACCGGCGCCTGCGACTGGCGCGGCCGGTGGCGGCGCTGTGGGACGCGATCGGCCCGGGTCCGCGAGCCTCCGAATCGACGGCGGCGCTCGAAGGGCCCGCCATCGTCGCCGAGGCGGCGATCACGGCCGGGGCCGGCGGTGAATCGCTGCTGGTCTGGCGCCAGGGCATCGCGGTGTTCCACCGCGCCACCGGCGCCGAGGAGGCGGCCGCCCTCGACCACATGGCGAACGGCACGACGTTCGGCGCGGTCTGCGAGGCGCTCTACCGCGAGCGCTCGGAGGAAGAGGCGGCGGCACAGGCGTTCGCGTGGCTCTCGACCTGGACCGGCGACGAGCTGCTGGCCGCTCACTCCTACTAGCAACCCGCGGGTTACCGGTCGAGCAACGCCGGTAGCAAGATCCCGCCGGCGAGCGCCGCGAGCAGCACCCCACCCGTGTGCCCGAGCACGACGTGCGCCGTCGCGGCGAGCGGACAGTGCCAGTGCAGCACGAATCCTCCCATGGCGCCGCCGGCGGCGCCGAGCGCGACGCCGATGCGCCGCGCGCCCATCGGCAGCACCCGGCGCAGGGCGACGAGCCCCGCGATCATGAAGACGGCGGCGATCGGCAGCAGCACCGAGATGCAGCGCAGGCAGGACAGCACCAGCGGCCACGCACCCGGCGGCACGGGCACGCTGACGCCCGGCGCCTCGACGGAGCCGAGCAGCGTGAACGCCGCCAGAGCGCCCACCGCCGCGATCGCGGCGCGCGATGCCCGACTGGCCGACGGCAGCACGTCGCCGCGCGCGGGCACGAGCGCGGCGACCAGCGACGAGGCGAACGCCGCGAACCAGACGGCCGCGGCGCCGATCACCCAGGCCGACGGCAACGCGTAGAGGTCGCGTCGCCAGGGCAGCTCCACCAGCAATCCGATCGGCACGACGATGCCCACCAGCGTCACCGCCGCCAGCGCCGCGAACCGCCCGCGCGTGCGGACCGGCTTCATCTCGCCGATCTTCGCCAGCAGCTCGGGCGCGGGCGGCGGCGGTGGCGCGTCGAGCCGGCCGCCGATCTCGACGCCGATCTTCTCTCCGTCGGGATCCCTGCGCGTCATGCCAGCTTCTTCTCCCGCGCGCCGCCGAGCGTCTGGCGCAAGGATACGTAGGCGCGGTGCGCGCGCAGCTTGATCGCGCCCGGCGTGGTGCCGGTGATCATCGCCGCCTCCGCGTGCGACCGCCCGTGGACCTTGGTCAGGATCAGCGCCTCCCTCTGGTTGCCCGGCAGGTGTTCCAGCGCCGCCATGGCCGCGCTGGCGGCGTCGCGGTCGGCCGGCTCGGTGCGGCTCTCGGCCGCGCCTCCGGTCAAGTCGGCGGCCGGCTCGGCCGCGAGGGTGCCGTCCTTGGTCAGCCGCACGCGGCTGCGCTTGCGGCGCCGGATCTCGTCCAGGCAGGTGCGGTGCGCGATGGTGTAGACCCACGGGATCGGGTTGGCGCCGCGCACGTAGGTCGAGCGCGCCTCGTGCACCTTGAGAAAGGTCTGCTGCAGCAGGTCCTCCGCCGCCGCCTTCTCACCGATGAGCCCGCGCAGATAGGCGAGGATCCGCGGCGCCAGTAGCGCGTACAGGCGATGGAACGCATGCGGCTCGCCCGCGCAATAACGGGTCATGACTTCGGCGGCTTCTCGGGCTTCGTCGTCCATGCCTGGTCGAATGAGGGGCCTCTTTCTAGATCGCCCTCCCAGGGGACACAACCAACCGCGCCGATCACGAACCGGAACCGCATGGCGGACACCTCCGCCCTACCTACGCCGGCCGCCGGCCCCCGGTTACGGTGGGGCCCCTTGTGACGCGAACCATCGACGCCAGCTTCGTGATCAGGAGGTCCCTCGATGGCCACTCGCAAAAGACTGATCGTGCACTGCGCGACGACAGGAATGCTCGCCTTGCTCATCGGATTGCCCGCCCGGGCGGCTCGAGCGGACACGCCCGCGAACGCGGAAGAAGCGCAGGCGCTGGCGCAGCACTACCAGGCGAAGGCCGAGCGTGGGCGCGCGCAAGCCGGCGCGGCATACAAGACCGGAGAAGTGCAGCGCGCCGAAGCCCAGGAGGCGAAGTACTCGACGCTGGCGGAGAACCTCGAGGCCCAGCCGGTCTGGACGCAGCCGCCCTCCCCGGTCGCCGAGCACTACACCGAGGTCGCGCAGCACTACCGCGAGATGGCCGGAGGCCCCGCGTACAAGTGGCGGCGCGTCGCGGAAGCCGAGGCCGAGGCGCAGCACGCGGCGCGAGTCGAGGCGGAGGCCCAGCCGGCGTCCGAGGCTCCGATGATCGAGGTCCTGCCCGAGCCGCCGCCGTCGCCGTCGGAGCGCCCGGCGTGCGAGACGGTGAGCAAGCCGGTGGTGATCCCGCTCGAGTGCGCCCAATAGAGGCGGTCGCTGGCGCGGGCGCTCACTCGGCGAGCAGCTGCTCGATCTTCGACTGCATCGACCGAAAGTCGGGCGTATCCAGCGCGAGCGTGCCGCCGGGATGGATCTGGCGAACGACACCCCGGCGGTCGAGCAGGAAGCTGACGCTGGTGAAGTCGCGTCGCGGCCCGTCGAGCCACCAGCGGCGCAGCGTGCGCCAGTCGCGATCGACACCGACCGGGAACTGAAACCCGTATTCGCGCACCCAGCCACGGACGCCGTCCAGGGTCAGCGGCTGATCGCTCTTGTGATGGTACATGCCGACCACGACCAGGCCGCGGCCGCCGTAGTCGTGGTGAAGGCGATTCAGCGCGGGCGCGCTCGCGTGGCAATACGGGCAATCGGGCGACGTGAACCAGCGCACGAGCACGACCTTGCCGCGCAGCCCGGCCAGGGTGAGCGGCGGCGAGCCGATCCAGTCGCGCACGTCCCAGGCCGGCGGCGATGTGCCGATGAGGTCGGATCCCTCGCGCGCCGCGCGCGGCGACGAACCGGGAGCCGGCTCGGCGGCGCGCCCGCGTGCGGTGCCGCCGGCGATGCTGGCCGTCAGCGCCGCGGCCAGCGCCAGCCGTCGTCCTCTTCGAGCGGGCGCCGATGATCGAGAGCTTGCCATGACGTCCGCATAGTTTGCGCCGGGACGTGCGCGCGCGCCACGGGGCACGGACCAGCGAGCGCCGGTGCCGGTCACCTCCCGGCGGCGGCGCGCGCGCTCAAGGCGTCGTGGCGCCGTTCACCAGCCGGCGCATCCGCTGAGCGAGCGGGCTCGCGGGGTTGGCGGCCACGAAGCGGCGCGCATAGACGCGCGCCTCGGCGGTCCGACCCAGGTGCATGAGCGCTTCGACGCGCAGCGCGGTCTCCTCGGGCGCGAGTGCGCCGTGCGGAAAGTGGACCGCGTGGCGGCCGAGCAGATCCAGCGCCTGCGCGCTGTCGCCCGCGCGCAGCGCCGCCCGCGCGCCGTCGATGAGATCGATCTCCGCGCGCAGGTCGCCCGACGGCGCGATCGCCGCGCGCGCCGGTGCCGGCTCGTCGGAGTGCGACCGGGCCTCGCCGCTGGCGACGGCCCGCGCCGCCGCCGCCGGCGTGGTCTCCTCTGGTGGGATACGCGCGCTCGACGGGATGCTCGCGGTCAGGGGCGCCGAGATTTCGACCGGCGCCGCCGGCGTGACCGCCTTCGCGGGCGCCGATCCGTGGCCGCGTCGAGCCAACGCCATTCGCGCAGTCGCCGCATGCGACGCGGCGTCGTGCGCGCGCGATCGCGCCGGCTCCGCCGCGCTCGCCAGGACCCGCCGCGCGGGCGGCGGCGCCGCTGGAGCCGGCGCGAGCGCGGGCACGCCGGCGCGAGCCCCGACCGCGCTCGACGGACCGGCTGGCGGCGCGGACGGCGCAGGCGCTGTGACTGCCGCGGGCGCCATGACCGGCGCCACCGGACGGGGCGGCGAAAAGAGTCGCGATCCGAGGCGCGACCCGACCAGCCCACCCACCACGCCGAGAACGACCACGCCCGCCGAGATCCAGACCATCGCTGATGCCTTGACGCCGGTCGCGGCCTCGACGCGCGCGCGCACCGGAACGCCCGCCGACGCGGCGCCGCCCAGGCCCAGCGCGCGCTCCATCTGGTCGCGCAACACGGCCGGCATGGTCTCGTTCTTGCCGGCGTCGAGCAGCTCACGCTCGAAGTCGCTGATGCCGTTGCCCGACGACAGCCGCTCGGGATCTCTCATGACCCGTGGTTCTCCCGCCGCATCACCCGCTCCATTTTCTCCGCGACGCTCCGGAACGCCTCGCGCGCGCGCCGCAGCCGCGACGCGATCGTGCCGACCGGGATCTCCAGCAGCTTTGCAATCTCGGGCGACGACATCTCCTCCAGCTCGAAGAGCACGAACACCTCGACCAGGGTCGGATCGATGCGCGCGAGGATGCTGTCGAGCAGATCGACGTTGCTGCGCGCGTCGATCGGATCTCGCGCGAGAGACGGGTGCACGTCCATGTCGTCGACCAGCTCCAGCCGACGCTCGCGGCGCGACGACGAGATGGCCAAGCGCAGCGCGGTCGCCATCAGGAAAGCTCGTTCACTGCCCGGTACGATGTCATCGAGACGCTCCGCTGCGATCAGGAAGGCCTGCTGCGTGACGTCGGCAGCGACCTCGGGCGTCAGCCCGCGACGGCGTAGCGTTCGCCACACCGACTGATGGTGGTCCTTGAAAAGCCGTTCGAGACGCAAGCGACCCGGCAGATAGGGGCCCGCCGGTTCGACACGCTCGGCCGGGAGCACTGCCCTGCGAAACATGCTTCCTGTGCTCACTCTATGCGGCGGACGGCTCGAATCGATCACGGAAACGTCACCGCCAGACCCAGACTTCCGGCCACGGTCATTGGAGCGACGCGGTAAAACGTTTCTGGGCGGAAGGCAAACGCATCGCGCCGCAGGCTGGCAGCCGCGACCAGGCTGCCCTCGAGCGCCACGTGGGGCGCGACGCGCGCCGCCAGCCAGACCGCCGCGCCGGCTGCCATCAGGTACTCGACGTGAGTCTCGGGCGAGAACGTCTGCGACCCGCGCGCCACGATGCGGCTGGCAAGCGCTGCCCCGCAGGCGCGCGCCGCGAAGACCGCGGTACCCAGCGCCACTGGACAGACGTCCAGCTCCAGGCTGTCGAGCGTGAAGTCGGCGGTGCCGCCGGGCGCCTGCCAGTCGGCGAGCCAGTCGTGCGCCCAGCGCAGGCGCGCGGCCGGCGACCAGAATCGATGGCCGGTGCCAGGCTCGGGCGCCACGGCGACTCCGATCGCCAGACCGGGCGCGGCCTGCGGCACGGGCCCCGCGATCGTGTGCGCCGCGGCGCCGACGGCGATGCCCCATCGGCGCGGCGGCAGCGGCGGAGCCGGCGCGGCGATCACCACCGGCACGGGTGGCGTTCGACTCGCGGGCAAGGGCGGCGCGAGCGCACGCGGATCCAGGAGCACCGCGATCATCAGAGCGAGCGCGTCGAGCGCCTCGCCACAGGTCGCCGCGCCGAGACGGCGCACGGCGCGCGAGCCGTCGGCACCGGCCGCCTCGAGCGTCGCGGCCGCCGTCCCGTCCGGTTGCCTGACGATCTCGACCCGCAGCGCGAGACCGGCGCCGGGCTCGGGCGAGAAGCGAATGCGCGCTGAGCGCTGGGTCACGCGCGCCTGCAGATCCTCGGGTGTCGCACACCCAGGCGGCGCGACCACCGAGAGCCGCGACGGCGGCGGCTCGGGCTCGGCTGGCGCGGCCACGGCAACCGCGACGGGCGCGGTCCGCGACGACGACGCCGCCGCCACTGCGACGACCAGCGCGATCACCGCGCGCGCGCGGCTCGACCTCACAGATTCCAATCGCGGCGATGCTAACACCGCGCTCCAGCGGCGATGCTAACATCGCCGTAAGAAGCGCGATGCTCTCGCCCCCGAACACGCGCGCCGCGGGTTGCCGCACCAAGCGCGGCACCATCCCTCGGCTCGGCGTCGCTGCCGCCGCCGTCGCGGCGCTCGGCGCCTGCTCGTCGGGCTCGACCGTGAACCTGGGAGAGGCGGGACCGCCTCTCTATCATTTCGGCACGCTCCGCCCGCTGGCCGAGCTCGGACCGCAGAGCAACGACAACCCGACGCTGACAGGAGATCTGCTGGAGATCTTCTTCACCTCGAACCGTGACAACGTCAGCAGCGACATCTGGACCGCGCGGCGCGCGTCGACGGCGGCGCTGTTCGGCGACGTCGCGCTGGTGTCCGACGCCAGCACGCCCTACTTCGAGACCAGCTCGGCGATCTCCAGCGACGGGCTCACGCTGTGGTTCGGCTCGGATCGGCCGGGCGGCCAGGGCGGGCTCGACATCTGGGCGATAGAGCGGCCGGCGCGCAACGCCGCCTGGTCGGTGCCGGCGAACCTGATGGCGCTGAACTCGCCCGCGCTCGATCTGCCGCGCCCGCCGGGGTTGCACGATCGGGTGATGCCCCTCTCATCCGAGCGCGACAGCAAGAGCGTCTACTGGACCTACTTCTCGACGCGCTCGGCACCCGCCGCGCCGTTCGGCGCGCCGGTCGTCATCCCCGAGCTGGCGTTCTCGCAGCAGAGCACCGTGGACGCGTTCCTCACCGATGACGGCCTCGCGATGTTCTACAGCTCGTCGGTCGCGGATGGCGCCGGCGATCTCTTCGTGGCGCGGCGGCGCACGACGTCGGATGCGTTCACGCTCTCGACGCCGCTCGACGAGCTGAACACGGTGCACGCCGAGCGCGACCCATGGCTCAGCCCCGATGGACAGACGTTCTTCTTCACGTCGGACCGCGGTGGCGTGCTGCAGATCTATGAGGCGGAGGTCGAGCCCAATCCGTAGTTGATGCGTCACGCAATTGACCTTTGTCCGTCGCCGTACAAGGACGAGGACAATCCTGAGCTCGATGCGCCTACGGCGGCTCGATGCCCCAGATGAGCACACCGTTCTGATACACGGTCACCTGCGTCCAGTCGATGAGCGAGGTCTTGGTCGGGTCGAACGAGTAGTCGCCGGTCTGGGTGAAGGTCACGCCGAAGTCGGGGTTGGTGCTGTTGAAGCGGCTCTGCACGAAGATGGCGGACGCGTTGGTCAGGGTCCCGGCCGCGGATCCGAAGTTGAGCTGCATGTAGTGGTCGGCGCCGGTGCGGCTCACCGACACGAACGTCGCGCTCATGCTCGACTGGATCTGGAGACCGGCGCTGTTTGAGGCGAAGTCGATCGCACCGCCAAAGGTCACTGCCCCGTCAGCGGTGAACCAGTAGCGGATGGTGAGCGTCGGCAGATTGATCGGCGTCGTCGAGAGGTTGATCAGCTTGAACTGCGGGTGGGGGCTCTGGGTCTTGGCGTTGGTGTCGGCGCACATGTATTGCACGCGGACCGTGCCGCAGATCGTACCGGTGCAGACCGCGGGCGAGGTGCAGTCGGTCGCCTGGGTGCCGACGGTGCAACTGATACGGCAAGCATTCGCGCCGGTGTTGCAGTTGAAGTTGCCGGGGCAGGCGCCGCTGGTGGACGTCTGGCAGGTGCCGGTGCCGTTGCACAGGCGCGCCTGCACCTGTGTGTTGCCGCTGCTGCAGGAGCCGGCGACGCACTGGGTGCCGCTGGCGAACAGGTGGCAGCCGCCCGAGCCGTCGCAGGTTCCGTCGAGGCCGCAGGTCGCAACCGCGGAAGCGAGGCACTGGCTGGCAACCGCCGGCGGGCTCAGGGCCGGCACCAGCGAGCAGGTGCCGACCTTGCCGGCGAGCACGCACGACTGGCAGGTGCCACTGCAATCCCTGTCGCAGCAGACACCTTGCGAGCAGAAGTTGGAGTTGCACTCGCCGCCGATCATGCAGCTGACGCCGGTCGGCTTCTTTCCGCAGGCCGCGCCCAGGCAGGTGTTCGGCGCCAGGCAGTCGGCGCTGGTCGTCGCGACCGTGCAGCTGATCTTGCACGCCGACACGCCGTCGCACAGGTACGGAGCGCAGGGCACGCTCGTCGCCACACCGCAGTGTCCGCTGCCGTCGCAGGTGCGAGCCGGCGTCGCGTTCGCGGTGCCACTCGGGCAGATGCCGGCCGCGCACTGGGTGGTGGCCGAGTACAGGTGGCAGCCGCCGATGCCGTCGCACGTGCCGTCCGTGCCGCAGGTCGACGTCGCCGTCGTCGGACAGCGGTTGTCGGGTTGGCCGGGCGACACGTTGGAGCAGGTGCCCAGCGTCGCGCCCGGCAGCGCGCACGACTTGCACGTCCCCAGGCAGGCGCTGCCGCAACAGACGCCCTGCTGACAGAAGCCGGATGCGCACTCGTTGGCGCCGCCGCACAGGGTGCCGATACCCTTGAGAACGCACGCCGTGCCGCTGCAAGTTGCGGGCGCCGCGCAATCGGCCGCGCTGGTCGCGGGCGAACAGCTGGTCTTGCAGACGCCGGCCACGCTGTCGCAGGCGAACGACCCGGCGCAGGTGCCGCTCGTCGCCGCCAGACATGTGCCGGCGCCGTCGCAGGTGCGCGCCGAGGTGAAGGACGTCCCGCTGCAGATGCTGCTCGCGCAGCTGGTGTTCGCCGCGTAGTTGCGGCAAGAGCCGTTGCCGTCGCAGAACCCGTCGCGCCCGCAGCTCAAGACCGGATCCATCGGACATTGATCCTGGCGGGTCCAGGCCCGCCGGAATGTTGCTGCACTTTCCGAAGCTGCCCGCGACCGAGCAGGACTTGCACGTGAGCCCGGTGCAGGGCACGTCGCAGCAAACGCCGCCCTCGCACAGGTTCGAGCCGCACTCGCTGGCCAGCGTGCACGCCGTCCCCAGCGGTTTCTTGCCGCAGCTGTTGTTGGTGCAGACGTTGCCCGCGGTGCAGTCGGCGTTGCCGTTGGCGGGATCGCATGTCCCGAGGCACGTGCCGCTCATGCCGCACTGGAAGGGAGCGCAGGGCTGGGTCGTCACGTTCCCGCAGGTCCCCATGCCGTCGCAGCGCCCGGCCAGCGTCTGTACCGCCGCCGAGCAGGTGGCGAACTTGCAGACCGTCCCCGTCACCTGCGGGCGGCACTTGCCGGTGCCGTCGCAATTGCCGTCGTTACCGCAGGTCGTGGCATCGGCGGGCGGGCACTGACCGGCGGGGGCCGGGCCGAGCGGCAGCGGCAGGCAGTGGCCCGCCGAGCTCGCCTGGTTGCACGCCATGCAGGTGCCGGTGCAGACCTTGTCGCAACAGACGCCCTGCTGGCAGGTGCCGCTGCCGCATTCATTGTTGGTCGTGCAGATTGCGCCGATCACCTTCTTGCCGCAGATCGTTCCGTTGCAGACGTTGCCGGACGAGCAATCCGCGTTGGTCTTGCAACTGACGAGGCAGGTGCCGGCGGTGCCGCACATGTATTCGTTGCACGAGACCGGGCTGGCCGCGGCGCAGGTACCGGCGCCGTCGCAGCGCGCGGCCCCCGCACCGATCGAACCGCCCACGGCGCAGGTCGGATCCTGGCAGATCGTCGCTTTCGAGTACATCTCGCAGCCACCCTTGCCGTCGCAGAGCCCGTCGGTGCCGCAGGTGGCGCGACCACTGTCGGTGCACTGGCCCGGCAGGGCGGTGCCGGCGGGGACCGCCGTGCAGAGACCCGCGCTCTGCGGCACCGCGCACGACATGCAGGTGCCGGAACAGGCCGTCTGGCAGCAGATCCCCTGCTGGCACAGGTTCGAATTGCAGTCGTCGTTGGTCGTGCACGAGGCGCTGACCGGCTTCTTGCCGCAGCTGCCGCTGTTGCAGACATTGCCGCCGTCGCAATCGGCGTTGGTCGTGCACGTGCGCAAGCAGGCATTGCCCGCCTTGCTGTCGCAAACGTAGGGATCGCACGGCAGGCCCGAGGTCGGCGTGCACACGCCGGCCTCGCAACGCGACGCCAGCGTCAGCGTCGAGCCGGAGCAGGTGGGCTGGCGGCAGAGCGTGCCGGTCGGGTAGCGGCGGCACGCGCCGGATCCGTCGCAGGTGCCGTCGTTGCCGCACGACGCGAGCCCGTCGTCGGCGCAATCGTTGCGCGGGTCGGTGCCGACGTCGACGGGCACGCAGGTGCCGACGTTGTTCGGCGCCGAGCAAGTCCAGCAGGTCTCGTGACACGAGGTCTGACAGCAAACACCGTCGGTGCAGAAGCCGCTCCCGCACTGGTTGTCCGCCGTGCACGGCTTGCCGCTCACCAGTGTGCCGGGGGGGCCGTCGGCGGGCGTTCCGGAATCGCTGGTGGTCGCAGGAACGTCGGGGGCGGCATCAGGGCCGCTGCTGCCGCCGCTGCCCTTGGCGCCGCCGTTGCCCCCGCTGCCGCTGCCGGCACCGCCGTCCGTCCTGGGGATCGGGTGTGAGCTGTTGGCGCACGAAAGCGCGCCTATCAACCCACACGCGACGACGAGCGCAATTCGAGCGCTCGCTAGCATTCGCGACGACCCTGGGACATCCCGCATAAGCTGACCTCTAATGAGTTAGTGACCGGCCTACCGTCTTTCCCATCACGGTCGCGACGCGCGCCATGATTCGACGCTCGTTTGCGGGCTCCCTCGGCGGAACCTGGGCAGGTGCTGGGCAGGTCGGTCCTCCCAAAATCGAGGCCGGAGGACGCCGGAGCGGCGGGTGAGACCCACCGACCTCGTCCTTATTATTACTGCCACCCTTCGGTGAAGGTCAACTCATCATCGACGGCGCGAACGGCGCGTCACTCGGTGCCGCGGGTTTCCACCGAGCGGGCCGGCGATCAACCTTGCAAGAGCTTGAGCGCGACCTGCGGAAGCTGGTTCGCCTGCGCGAGCACCGACACGCCCGCCTGCAGCAGCACCTGGCTGCGACTCAGGTTCGAGGTCTCCTCGGCGACGTCGACGTCGCGGATGCGGCTCTCGGCGGCCGACAGGCTCACCGCGGCCTGCGTCGCCGCGTTGATCGCCTTCTCCATGCGGTTGCCCTGCGCGCCCAGCGTCGCGCGCGTCGACGAGATCGACTGCATCGCCGTATCGATGAGCCCCAGCGCGCCCTGGGCGGCGGTCAGCGTCGCCAGGCTCAGCGTCGCCAGGTTCAGGTTGGCGACGGTCGAGCTGCTGGTGGTCACGACGATCTGATCGTTGGCAGCGACGTTACGGATACCAATCTGGAACGTGAGCGCGGCGTTGGTGTTCAGCAGCGCGACGCCGTTGAACTCGGTGGCGTTGGCGATGCGATCGATCTCGCTGATGAGCCCGTCGACCTCGTTCTGGATGTAACCGCGCTCGGTGTTGCTCACGCCCGACGACGCCGACTGCGACGCCAGCTCGCGCAGGCGGGTCAGGATGTCCTGCGATTCGTTGAGCGCGCTGTCGGCGGTCTGCACGACGTTGAGGGCGTCGTTCGCGTTGCGCACCGACTGGTTGTAGCTCTTGATCTGCGCGGCCAGGTTCACCGCGATCGCCATGCCCGCCGCATCGTCCTGCGCCTTCGTGATCCGGAAGCCCGACGACAGCTTGGCCAACGAGTTGTTGAGGTCGTTCTCGGTGCCCATCAGGTTCTTCTGAGCGTCGAGCGAGCTGATGTTGGTCTTGATCGACATCATGGCGGCAGGGTCCGTTCTCCCGGGTCACGGGCTAGATTTTCTGATCGCGGGTCGATGCTTCAATGAGCAAGTCGCGGGCCAGCCACGCGGCGGCCGGTCGGGCCGTTTTTTCCGCGTGCGCACGCCGGCGCCAGGCAAGAAATGACCGGGACCGGCGGGGACGACTCGGCAAAAGCTGCCCAGACCGGCATTTGCCTCGACGGGCGGCATCTTCCAGACTCATCGCCATGAAACGTCCTGTGCGCCGCCGGGCGAGGTTCCTCGCCATGGTCGCGCTGGTGGCCCTGGGGGCGCAGATCCCCGGCATCCTCACGCTCGGGCGTCTCGTGGGCGGTTACCGCGCGGTGATCGCGAGCGCCGCGCTGGTCACCCTGCCCTTTCTCTACAGCACGCTCACCAACCCCTTCCAGCACCAGGTGACCTCGCGGGCGCGCCTTCTCGTGACCCAGTGGCCGTTCTACGCGTGGTGGGCGATCTGCCTCACCCACTTCCTGTTCGCGCCGCTCGCGATCCTGCTCGCCGCCGTATCGCCGCTGTCGTTGTCGCAGACGCTCGCGGGCGCGGGCGTGCTGTCGGTGGTCGCGGGCCTGGCGGGGCTGCGGCGCACGCCGCGCATCGTGGCGCAACGGATCGCGGTCGTCGATCTGCCGCCCGAGCTCGAGGGCTATCGCATCGCCCAGCTCTCCGACGTGCACTGCGGGCCGTTCACGCCGCCCGAGCGCGTGCGGCGCTGGGTGGCGCGCGCCAATGCGCTGGGAGCCGACCTGATCGCCGTCACCGGCGACCTCATCACCTCGGGTGAAGATTACGTCGGGGCGGTCGCGGCCGAGCTGGGCGCGTTGCGCGCGCCCGACGGCGTGCTCGCCTGCATGGGCAACCACGACTACTTCACCGACGGCGACCAGCTGGCGGCCGCGCTGGAGCGGCACGGGATGAACGTGCTGCGCAATCGCGGCGTGACCGTGGCGCGCGGCGCGGCGCGGCTCTACGTCGCGGGCGTCGACGACACCTGGACGCGGCGTCAGGACATGCCGGCGGCCTTGCGCGCGCGGCCGGCAGGCGTGCCGGTGGTCATGCTGGCGCACGACCCGTCGCTGTTCGTGGAGGCCGCGGCCCACGGCGTCGATCTGACGCTGTCGGGACACACCCACGGCGGTCAGGTCGCGGTGCCGGGCGCGACGCGGCGGCTGAACCTGGCACGCATGATCACGCCGTACACCGCCGGTTTTTTTCACGAAGGCCGTTCCACGCTGCACGTGAGCCGCGGCCTGGGCACCACCGGGCCGCCCGTGCGCCTGGGCGCGCGACCCGAGATCGCGCTCCTGGAGCTACGCCGCGCGGGGGTGACGGACGCGTCGCTCGCCGATCTGGCCGAGGACGCGATCCGCGAAGCGAGCGGAACGGCCTGAGCGCCCCGTCCCTCTCCTCGGGTGATAAGGTTCCGGCCATGCGCGTCCTGATCATCGGGGGAACCGGCCTCATCTCGACGGCCATCGTCGACCAGCTCGTCGAGCGCGGCGACGACGTCACCATCGTCAATCGCGGCATCAGCGCCGTTCGCTTCGCGGGCGCCGAGCGCGTGCGCGTGCTCCGCGGCGATCGTCACGACTTCGACGCGTTCGAAGCGCAGATGCGCGAAGAGACCGCGCGCCATCGCTTCGACGCCGTGATCGACATGGTCGCGTTCGCGCCCGAGGAAGCCGAGTCGCTGCTGCGCGCGTTCGGCGGGCGCGTGAAGCAGATCGTCGTGTGCTCGACGGTGTGCGTGTACGGCGGGCCGATGACGCGCGTGCCGGCGACCGACGACGAGCCGCACCGCCCGGTCACCCGGTACGGCCGCAACAAGTCGGCGATCGAACGAACGCTGCTGGCGGCGAACGGCCGCGACGGGCTGCACACCACGGTGCTGCGCCCGTCGTTCAGCACCGGCGAGGGCCACACGCTCGGCGGCGCGGTGATGTTCGACGACTCGACGCTCGAGCGTCTGCGGCAGGGGCGGCCGATCGTCGTGCACGACGACGGGCGGACGCCCTGGGCGATCGCGCACGTCTCCGACGTCGCGCGCGGCTTCGTGGGCGCGCTGCTCAACGACCGGGCCTACGGGCAGTCGTACCACCTGACCAGCGACGAGCACACCACCTGGGACGGCGTCTATCAGGCGATGGCCCAGGCGGCGCAAGCGCAGGCACAGAGGTCCGCGCCCTCCCCCTTCGTCCGATCACCCTTCGTCCGCTCCCCCTTCGTCCGCTCCCCCTTCGTGCACATCCCCACGAGCTGGCTCGCGAGCGTCGCCCCGCGCCGCTCGGTCGGCATCAACTTCATCTACCAGTACGGCTCGACGTTCGACAATTCGAAGGCGGCGCGCGATCTCGGCTTTCGCACCACCGTGCCGCTCGTCGAGACGTTCCGCCGGCAGATTGCCTGGATGGAGGCGAACCAAAAGGTGGTGCGTGCCGAGGACGATCCTTTCCAAGATCTGCTGATCGACGCGTTCGAGAAGAACCAACGCCCGGCCGCCGGGAGCCTCAACGACTTCAATCCTTGGGGGAACGACACCGCGATCTGAACTGTGATCGAACGCGCAAACGGCCCGCTTCGCAGCCGCGGACCGACGAATTCTGAGCCGTATCGCGGCGTGCTTCTTCTTGGGAGGGCTCGCGCTCTCGACGGGTGGCCGCGTGTTAGACTTCGACTCGATGGATGCGGGAGGAATCATGACCCGACACCTTCTCCGCGGCGCGGCGCTGTCGCTGTGCGTGCTCGCCGGCGCCGCGCTCTCGGGCTGCAACTCGAAGGGCGGAACCTCGGAGGCCAGCATCGACGCCGACTTCGTCTCGTGCACGGGTGAGACGCGCTCGACGCCGTATCACCCCGGCATGCAGGTGACGTCGACCAACGGCACGTTCGTGGTCAAGCTGCTCAGCAACACCTTCACTGACTCCGGCGGCAAGACCACGGACGAGGCGTTCGTGAAAGGCGTCGACGTCTGGAGCGTCGAGGCCGACACGGCCGCGACCATGGCGCCCACCGACGGCCTGGCGATCTCCGTGCGGCCCTACATGCCCGACCACCTGCACGGCACCACACCGGTCGGCGTGATGCCGGTCGGCAGCGGCGGCCTCTATACGATCACGCCGGTCAACCTCTACATGGCCGGCTACTGGGAGGTCACGCTCTCGCTCGTCGAGACGCCGCCGGCCAGCGCGTCCGATCCCGATGCCGGCGCCGACGCCGCGCCGCCAGCGCCGATCAGCGACAACGCCGTCCTCAAGATCTGCGTTCCAGACTGAGCGGCGCGGGGCGCTCTCAAGGAGCGGCGCAGCGCGCGTGGCTGACAGCCGGCAAGATCGTGCCCATGGCGGTATAGCTTCCGGGCGTGGCGCAGGCGAGCGTGTCGCCGGTCATGACATCGAAGTACGACATCGACTTGGCGCGCGTCCATTCGACGCTCGCGTAACCCTGTAGCTGATAGGTCGGCACGCTCGCCGCCACCGCGGGATCCAGGTCGCCCGACTGGACCAGCGACGCCAGCACGTCGTCGCCGATCGCCTTGAGAAACACCTGCACATCGATCCGATCGGGCGGGGTCGTCAGCGTCGTCGACACCGGATAAGCCACCTTCTGGTGAGACCGCGTGAACGACGTCGGATCCGTCAGCACGCCCACGATTGATCCCGAGAGCAAGTTGGTGGTCTGGCTCGCCGCCTGCCAGAACATGTGGGTTTCGCCCCCGGTGTCGTCGAAGATGCAGTCGCGAATCATCCACAGGTCGGGATCGGCGGCCGTCTCCGGCGTCTCGCCGTCGGCGACGCCGCTCTTGTAGATCACGTCGGCGCCGGAATAGGCGGTGACGTCGACCCAGGCGCGGCGATCCTGCGAAGCGCCGCTCGGCCACGAGTGCCCGGCGGCGACGTTGTCGAGCGCGACCAGGATCTTTCGCGCCGCATCGTCGACGCAGATCGTGGTCTGGATCGTCGTGTCCAGCATCGCCTGCGCGTCCTTGCGCAGCCTGTCGTCGCCCGGCCATCGGAAGGTCGACGGCGGGAAAATCGTGGCCGTGCAGCGAGCGCGAGATCGTCGACACCGTCGACGCAGGCCCCTTTCCGGGCCCCATGTGGCACTGCGCGCAGCTCTGACCGTGCGGGGGCATGGAGAACCGCGTGGACAGCCACTCCTGGTAGGTGCGCTCGAGCGCGACGTCGTGGGTGTTGACGATGTCGTGGCAGGCGCCGCACGCGCCCCCCGATTCGGTCTGGGCTCCGTCGAGCAGCGCCGAATAGGCCGACGGATGCGGTGCGCCGGGCGCGGGATCCGAGATCGGCCCCAGCATGCGGCCGTCGGTGGCCAGCGTCAGCGGGTTGTTGTGGGTGCCGTCGACCGACTCGGCCGAGTGGCAGAAGAAGCAGGTCACGCCATGCTGCGATGCCGGTAGCGACGCGAGGTTGAGCCCGTCGGTCGTCGTGCCGTCGTGCACCGCGACCGGCGCGTGGCACTTGACGCAGAAATCGCCGAGCGCGCCGCTGGTCTCGCGCTGGCCGCGCTGGTTCATGGCGATGAAGACCGGGTCGTCGGAGGCGTAGGCGTGCATGCTGCGCGACCAGTCGGCCACCTGCGCCGGGTGGCAGCTCGCGCAGACGCTGGGATCTCTCAGCTCCGATGCGGTCAGCTTCTTCTCGCTGCCTCCGCAAGCGCCGAGCCCGAGCGTCGCGAGCAGCAGCAGCGCGAGCGCCGCCCAGCGAGACACAGAGCGAGCGGCGGAAACGGCGTTCAGCGACTGCGCCTCGGAGATGATCCGCGTCGTGTTTCCGATCGACTTTACCGGCATCGACGCGACTGAGTATGAACCACGTCGGAGATTTTGTGTCAGATTAGCCGCGTGCTCGAAGCCGCCGCGCGCCGGGTGATGATCGCCGCCACGGTCCTGGGAGTCGCAGCCGCGGTGAGTTGCTCGGGAGCCGCGCCCGCGGCCTGCCCCAACGACTTTCCCAGCACCTGCCCGCCACAAGCGCCGTCGTTTGCCACCGATGTTTCGCCGCTGATCCATACCAACTGCACCCCCTGCCATGGCCCCGGCCAGCAAGTCCCGCCGCTCGACACCTACGCCGACATCGTGCGCGCCGGCCAGATGATCTCGATGCAGGTGTTCCAGTGCCGCATGCCGCCGCCGCCCCGCGCTCCGCTCACTTCGCAGGAGCGCCAGACGATCCTTGGCTGGTTGGTCTGCGGCGAGATGAACAACTGATCACGGCACGTCGTAATAGAACGCGACATGGCCGTGAGGCGAGTCCTCGAGGATGTCGTCGCAGGCTTCGTAGAAGTGGAACCGCACGACCCAGCGGCCCGATTGATTGAACTTGATCGGCTTCATCACGTACTTGCCGCTCCCGGCCGGGGTCTCCGTCGTCGTCGTGCCGTTGTTGGGAATCACGTGAAACAAGTCGTCGGCCACGTACGACTCGAGCACGACCTGGGCGCTGCTGGCGGGCGTGTTGTCGGCCAGCTTGGTCACGGTGATGTTGAACGTGACGCTGGCGTTCACCAGCACGGGCGTCGTCGTGAATGACGCGTGGTACTTGCAGTCATCGTCGTCGGCCGACGAGCCGAAGTGCACGGGTAGCTCCTCCACGCCGCCGCCGTCGTCGGAGGCGCCACCGTCGTCGGACGGCGCGCCCGCGTCGGCGCCGACGTGACACGACGCCTGGCTGATCACGATGGGCGTCACTCCCATGCAGTGATTGTCGGCTTCACCCTGGACGATACCGGCGCCGCCGTCGACCACCGCCGGGCTGGATGTCGAGCTGCAAGCGACGCCCAGCACCGACAGCGGGAACACCAGCAACGCGCGCACGAAGAAGACGGACCTTGGCGACATGGAGACCTCCGGTGGCGCACAATCTAACCCCCCTCGCTTCCGTCGGTGATGCATCAAATTTTCGCAGCAAAAAGGTGAGCTTCGTACCCTCGGCCGGTTTTGCCGGTGCGAATTTTTGATGCACGCGGAGCTCGATTGACGCTGGTTAGACTCTGGGCCATGGAACCAGGACGCGCCTCGCGGAGCACGAAGGCGGCAAACGGCGTCGTTGCGCGGGCCGTCGCGCTCGCCGTTGGTTTGATCGGGCTCGGCGCGGCCGGCGCGGGCTGCGGAGGCTCACCGCCGCCCGTGCCCGAGGTGCCGGCGTCGTTCCCGCTCGATGCAGTGGCCACCGCCGATTCCGCGTCGGGCGCGCTGCACGTCGAGTTGCGGTCCGCACCCGACCCGCTGGTGCGCGGACAGAATGTCGGACAGCTGACTCTGACCGACGCCAGCGGTCAGCCGGTCGACGGGCTCACCGTCCAGATCCTTCCCTGGATGCCGTCGCACGGCCACGGCACGTCCGAGGCCGTGGAGGTGACCGACAAGGGCGGCGGCGTGTTCATCGCCAATCCTCTCTACCTGTTCATGGCCGGTGAATGGCAGATCCAGATGAAGTTCGAGGGCTCGATCAATGACACGGCCACGGCGACGGTCGAGATCGATTGAGCCGCTCGTGGCCGCGGCGCTGATCGCGGCCGCCGGAGCGCTGCTGCCCAGCGCCGCGCACGCGCAGGCCTGCTGCGTGGGCACCGGGCTGGTGACGCCGGCGCGCCTGCGCATGTTCGAGGACTACGCCGTCGGCATGCAGAGCAGCTTCCGCAACGTGATGGGCTCGTTCGCCTCCAGCGGCAGCTACGTGGCTTCGCCGACGGGAGATAGCGAGGTCGATCTGGAGCAGGACCTGCTGGCGGCAACCCGCTTCGGGCGTCACGTACAGGTCGCGCTGAAGGTTCCTTTCGTCGAGACCGGCCGGCGCGAGCCCGGCGTGTCGGCGTTCGGCGGCGGTCTCGGCGACGTGGCCGCGAACCTGCGCTACGACCTCACGTTCGCCGGCGACGAGCCCTGGTGGCCCGGCATCGCGATCCTGGCCGGCGTGTCGGTGCCAACCGGACGCACCGTCGAGGAGTCGGGCGATGCGACCGGTGCGACCGGGCTCGGGTCTTACGAGCCCAACCTGGGCGTCGCCGTCGAGCAGGTGCACGGCCGGACGTTCGTGTCGCTGACCGGCTTCGTGTCGAAGCAGACCTCGCGCACCGCCGGCGGCGTCCCGGTATCGTTCGGCCCGCGTTTCACCGGATTGCTCGCCGGCGGATACGCGTTCGCCAACGAGGTCACCGTGGGCGCCTTCGTCACCGCCATGCGCCGCAGCGACGAGGCGCTGGTGACGAGCGGCGCCGCCGTCGCGGTCCCACTCGGCGACTACTGGCGCGTGCAGGGGACGCTGGCAGGCGATCTGCCGTTCTCGGGCTGGGGGCGCAATCGCCTGACCGGCGCCGGAATCACCGCCTCGCTGTTGCGCGTCTGGCTCTGACGCGCGCGCGCCGCGGTCTCGATTCTACTTGTCGGTGTTGCCCTCGTCGTCGTCGGCGGCCGCGTCTCGCCGCCCTTGGCCGGCGCCGCCGCCGCGGGCTCCTTCTCGTCTTCGGCGACCGCGCCGCTGACGCCGTCGAGCACCAGCTCGATGCCGCCTCCGAAGAAGATGTAGCGATTGGTCGCGCCACCGGCCCTCAGCGTCGCGGCCGAGGCCGGGTTCGCCGACAGGCCGTACTGACGGAAGTCGACGCCGGCACGCGCGCCGAGGATCTTGGTGAAGCGATACGCAAGCGAGGCGCCGACGTCGATCGCGTAGCCGGTCGTGCCCGGGAAGTAGGTGGCCGACTTGATCTCGCCCGTGTTCTTTCCGGCGTCGGTGAGCAGCATGAAAGCCAGCCCGAGGTCAGCCGAGAGCTGCGGCGTGAAGTCGGCGCGGCTGCCGATGCCGATGCGGATGAACTTGTACGCGACCGAGGGGATCATCGGCGGCGTGCCGCCCTGCGCCTCGAGCTTGAATGACTGCGCGCCATACGCGACCGACAGATAAGGCGCGAAGATCGCGACCGGCCAGCGCAGCTTCGCGCCGGCGAGGAAGTCCTGGAACGACGTGGTCAGCTTGGTCTGGCCCATGTTGGCCGTCGAGTTCACGCCGAATCCCTGATTGAACCCGCCGAAGATGCCGATGCGCGAAGCGAAGCCGCCCGTCCTGAACGCGGCCGGATAGGCCTCGAGCCACACGGCGGCCTCGGGCCCCGCCGGCAGCGAGTACGGCGCGAGAGTGCCGCTCCGATCCTGGTGCCAGCTCAGCGAGCGATTCATGCCGCTGGCTCCGATCCCCAGCGTGAGGGCCGGCAACGCGCCCTCCGCCCCGCCCTCCTCCGCAGCCTCGGCGGGCTTCGCTCGGGGCCTCGACACGTCCGCCTCGGGCGCCGCCGCAGCCGCCGCCTCGGGCTCGGGCTCGGCCGCCTTCTTCGACTTCTTTCGCGGCCGCTCTTCGGCGGCCGGCGGCGCACTCGCCGGGGCTTCCTCCGCAGCCTCCTCGGGAGGCGGCGCTTCCTCGGCGATCACTGCCTTGGTCTTCGCGCCCGCGGGCGGCTTGCCCTGGCGCACCGCCGGCCCCAGCTGGCGCCAGAAGGTGGCGCCGACCGCGGCGGCGATCTTCTTGGGATTCGGGCCCGCGAACGAGTCATCGCCCAGCACCGAGCCGTCGGCGCCGTTGCGCACCGCCAGCGCCGCCTTCTTCTTGCTGAGCTCGCCGCTGACGAACGCCGAGACGTTCAGCTCCTTGGCGACGGCGCGCAACCCGTTGTCGCTGTCGAGCGACGACGCCGAGCCCGCTCGCCGAGCTCTCGAGCTGCTCGGTGCCGACGACCTGGAATCCGTTCGCCTTCAGCGCCGCCGAGATCTTGGCACGCACGACGCCCTCACCGGCGCCGCGCAACGAAAGCACGCCGACGTGCGCCTTGCCGGCGGCCGAGGCCGTGTCGTAGGCGGCGTCGATGGAGAAGAGACCGGCGATCACGACCGCCGCAATCGCTGCACGAGTTCTGGTCATCATCATCATGGTTAGGGTCCGACGCTGTTGACGAGCCCGTTGGCCCAGGCCTGGAGACAATCGAGATCTTCCTGAGCGAGCATGGGGGCTCCGAGCGGCATGGGGTTTCCGCAAAGGCCTGGGCCGCCTTTGATCTTGTCGATGAGAACTCCGGTCGCCGGCAACGTCCCTCGATTGAGGAGGTTGCCCTTGCCGGTACACATCGCCTGGTTGGTGGCGCTCACCGCCGCCGCCGGTTTGCCGACCAGTCGCTGCGCGACACCGGCGGAGTCCAGATCCAGGCCACCCGAGTACGGGGAGCCGATCATCGTGTGGCAGCCGATGCAGTTGTCCTCGAGCACCAGCATCGAGTTGTCACAGCTGAGCGCCACGGATGAGCCGTCGCCGCCGGCGTCCGGGTGGTTGCCGGAGCCGCCGCCGGCGCCACCCGTGCCGCCGCCGTCTGCCGGGACGGTCGTGCTTCCGGGGCAGGCGCCCAGCATCGCGAGCGAAGCCACCAGGGCCAATCACGGCGACCCCGCGGGCCGCCACCAGGTTTGGAGTCGCGAGAGTTTGCGGCGTCAAGGCTGCCTGCTTCTTCTTTCTCGAGCAAAGGCCGCGACGACCACCGCCGAGCGAAGCTCGTCGGTATTCGCGCGAATCGTGTCTTTTTCAGACACCTTCCGGCACCGCGTTCGACAGCATAGTCAGGGCCCTTTCGCTGACAACAAAAAAATCTGGTGCCCGCGGCGAGACCGATCCCAGCGCGGGCCAAAAGCCGCGGAAGAAACGCGGAGAAAATCGACAAAAACGTGAGCCACTTTTTGTATGCAGCCCGATCCATTGACGGTTTGAGCCCGCGCCGGGCGTGCGGCGACGTCAGCGCTGACGCTGGCCGCCGCCGTAACCGGTCAGCTCGAGGTAACCCTCGCCGGTGATCGCCGCACTGCCGGTGGTGCCGGACAGAGACACCGCGCCCTCCCAGTAGAGAACCGCCAGGCGCAGCTCCTGGTCGGCGAGCAGGGGGCGGACCGCGAGACGAATTCCTTCATCGGGAACGTCGAGCTGGAACGACGCCGGATAGCGCGTCCCCGTCTGCGGGCTCGTCCAGAAATCGATCGGCGTGAGCGTGAAACGCGCGGCGGCGTACGAGCGGACCGCGCGCGCGCTCGCCCGGCGCCGCGGGGGAGATCAGCGTGACCCGGCTTTCGGGCGTGGTCCTTTCACCGGCGTCGCGCAGGCGGTACATCATCAGGTCGCGGCCATCGGACAGGTGCGCGCCCAGCCAGTCCCAGCCGCGCACGCCGGCGCCCATCGCGCCGGTCGCCCACTCGCGGTCCATCCAGCTCGGCCCCGAGACGGCGAAGCTGGCAGGCGCGCCCGCGACCGGGCCGCCGGCTGGCGCAAGAGTCAGGTGGCCGCGCGTCGAAAGCGACGTGCGCGAGTAGTAGTACGACGCGTTTCCCGGCGCGGGTCCCTTGCTGCTGAGGCCGCGGTCGCCCTCGGCGATCGGCTCTCCGGCGCCGCTTCGCCGGGCGCCTGCGTCCAATACGCCGACCTCGAGATCGATCGCGGCGCCGTCGTCGTCGCGCGCCGCCAGATGCACGGGCAACGAACCCTCGCCGTCACCTTGCGGACCGTCCATGCGCCAGTCGTCGATCCAGACGGCGAACGGCTGCGCGCGGGCCCCCGCCAGCGCGAGCCCGTCGCGCGCGAACCGCTCGTACGCGTGGAAGCGGCGGTCGCCGCTCGCGTCGTCGCCGCGCGGCCCGTCGATGTCGGTGATCGCGAAGTGTCGCCATGAACACGTCGCGCGTCGCCCAGGCCGACGCGCGCGGCGGCACGCGCGGCGCCAGCGCCTGGCGAAAGATCGTCATCTCGTAGCCGAAGCGGCGTCCGACGCCGCCGGCGGCGTCGGGCGCGCGCAGCACGCCGGTGAAGTACCACCACTCGCTGCGGAACCCGGGGTGCGGTCCGTCGTCGTCGGGAAAGACGAAGGGACGGGGAGTGAGCGCGCGCTCGAATCGTCCTGCCGACGCGCCGGCGACGACGCCGGGCTCGTCGGACAGCAGCGCCGCCAGCGACAGCCGTCCCGCGGGCGCGGACGATCCCGGCGGCGGCGGGCGATCCCCGCACGCCGCGAGCGCGACCAGCGCCACCAGCGGGAGCGGGACCAGCCGCACGACGATGACGAGCCGTCTCATTCGTCGCGCAGCGCCTCCGCGGGCGAGGTGCGCGCCGCGCGCCACGCGGGAAACAGCCCCGAGACCACGCCCGCCGCGGCGCCCAGCAACGGCGCCGTCACCAGCGTGCGCGCATCGAACAGGATCGGCATCGTCCACCCGAACGAGCGCTGGTTGATCACGAACACCAGCACCGCCGCGAGCACCGCGCCCAGCGGCACCGCCAGCACGCCGGCGAGCGCGCCCAGCACGCCGGTCTCCAGCAGCGCGATCTCACCCACCTGCGCTGGCGTGGCGCCCAGCGCGCGCAGCGTCGCCAGCTCGCGCCCGCGCTCGAGCGCGACGGCCATCAGCGCGCCAGCCACGCCGAAGCACGCGACGATCAGCGCGAACACGCGCAGCACGCGCGTGATCTCGAACGTGCGGTCGAAGACCCGCAGGCTCATCTCGCGCAGCGTCTGATTGGACCGCACCAGCACGACGTCGTCGGCGTCGAGCCGCGCGCGCACCTCGGCGATCAGGCGATCCGGCGAGACCCCGGGCGCGCCGTAGAGCGCGAGCGCCGTGACCGCCCGATCGTCGAAGTAACGATCGTAGGTGGGCCGGCTCAGCATCACGCGCCCCCGCGTCGCTGCCGTAGTCGCGATAGATGCCGGCGACGACGAAACCCGTGCGGCCCGCGGTCGGTGGGCAGCACCACGGTGTCGCCGACGCGCACGCGCCGCTTGTAAGCATAGGGCTCCGACACCAGCAGCCCTTGCGCGTAGTGAAAGCGCCGCCAGACCTCGGGCGGATCGCCCGTGATGATCTGCTCGCCGAGGGCTTTCCCCAGCGGGCCCAGTCGGGCGCCGAGAGCAGCGTCGGCCCTTCGGGCGTATCGACGGTGACCACGCGGTTCGATCCCATGCCCGCCAGGCCGGGCAGCGCGCGCAGACGCGCCACGAGCGACGCCGGCAGGGTCGCGTCGGGACGCGCGCTCACCAGCGACGGCGCCGACACGTAGACGTCGGCGCGCAGGGTCGCCTCCAGCCAGACGCTCGACGCTGCGGCGGAAGCTGACCACCATCAGGCTCACGCCGGTCGTGACCGCCAGCGCCAGCGCCAGCGCCGCCGTCGCCACGCCGGTGCGGCTGAGCCCGGCGGCGATGCTGCGCGCCGCGAGCCGCCCGGTCGCGCCGCGCACGGCGCCGAGCACGCTGCTGGCCAGCGCGCGCGCCCGCGAGCACCGCGGCCGGCACCAGTCCCGCGCACCCAGTGAGTAACGCCAGCAGCGCCGCGAGCGCGACGGGCACGCTGCGCCCCGACGCGATCAAGCGCCACGACCGACACGGCGGCCAGCAGCGCGCCCGCGATCGCCAGGCGCGGCGTGCGCGCTCGGGCGCGCGCCTCCACCGTCGACCGGCGCATCGCCGCGTGGGGATCGGTGCTGGCCGCGTCGCGCGCCGACGGCCACGCCGACGCCACCGACGCCAGCACGCCGAGGGCGAAGCCACGGACCAGCGGCATGACGGCGATCGGCACCTCGGTGACCGAGACGGCGAAGTAGAGATCGCTGACCGCGCGCGCGGTCAGCCGCACCAGGCTGCGCGACAGCAGCACGCCGACCAGCAGCCCGAACGCGCTGCCGGCGATCCCCAGCGCCAGCGCCTCGAAGAGCAGGTTGCGCCCGAGCTGGCCGCGCGTCACGCCGAGCGTGCGCAGGATGGCCAGCAGCCGGCGGCGCTGGATCACCGAGAAGCTCATGGTGTTGTAGATGAGGAAGCCGCCCACGAGCAGGCCGAGCAGGCTCAGCGCCGTCAGGTTGAGATCGAACGCGCGTGTGAGCTGCTGCCAGCGTACCGGCGCGCGCCGCGACCGGCGCGATGCGCACGCCCGCCGGCAACTGCTGCTCGATCCAGCGCAGCGCCGCCGCTTCGCGATCGGTCTCGGCCGGCAGGATCGCGTCGATGTGCCCGAGGCGGCCGATCGTGCCGGTCAGCTCCTGCGCCGTGGCGATGTCGACGATCGCCACCCCGTCGAGCGCGCGCCGCGACAGCCTCGTCGGCGGGCGCGGCGATGGCGATCACCGTCAAGCTGCTCGCGCCGCGCGCCGACGCGCAGCGGGACGCGTCCGCCCACGATCGCGCCCAGGCGCGCCGCGGTGGCCGCCGACAGGATCGCCGCGCCCGGCTGGATCAGCAGCGCCGCCGCGCTCGCCGGCGCGAGGCTGCCGCCCGACGGCGAGACGGCGCCGGCGGTCGCCCCCACGAGGCCGCCGCCGCCCAGCGGGCGAAACGGCGCCTCGACGAACGGATCGACGCCCACGATCTGCAGCAGACCGCCGCCCACCTCGGGCACGGCGGCGCCGCCCGCGAACGGCGCGAGCGCAATCCCGGGCGGCCGATCCGGCGCCTGCCGCAGCCGGCGATAGACCGCCTCGTCGATCCCCGACGGTCCGCCGGTGATCGACGTGGGTCGCGCGCCCGGTCACCGCCTCGCTCGACAGCGCGAAGGCGCGGCGCACGCTGGCGCTGGCGAGTCGATACCGACCGCGAGCGCCACGCCGAGCCCGATGCCGAGGATCGCCAGCCCGAGCTGCAGCGGATGGCGGCGAAAGTGCCGCGCGCCCGCGCGCGCGAAACCAGATCGAGCCCGAGGAGGCTCATGCGCGCGGCGCGGCGCCGCGCCGGCGCCCGTCGAGCGCGTCGCCGGGCGACTGCGCCCGGCGGCGGTGCGATCCGGCCGTCCTGCATCACCAGCACGCGGTCGGCAGCGCGCGCGACCTCGTCGCTGTGGGTCACCAGGATCACCGTCGTCCCCTGCTGGCGCGACTGCTCGACGAACACGCCCAGCACCAGCCGTCCCGGTCTCGGCGTCGAGCGCGCCGGTCGGCTCGTCGGCCAGCACGACCGCCGGGGCGTTGACCAGCGCGCGCGCGATCGCGACCCGCTGCTGCTCGCCGCCCGACAGGTGGTCGGGGTACTCCGCGCCGCGGTCGCCGAGCTCGACCGCCTGCAGCAGGCGCCGCGCCTCGACGCGCGCGCTGGCGGCGCGCGCGCCGGCGAGCTCGAGCGGCAGGCGGACGTTTTCTTCGACCGTCAGCGTCGAGATCAGGTTGAAGAACTGGAAAACGAAGCCGATCCGCGCGCGCCGGAACAGCGTGCGCGCGCGCTCGTCCAGCGCCGAGACCTCGCAGCCATCGATGACGATCCGGCCGCCGTCGGGGCGATCGATGCCGGCGATCAGGTTGAGCAGCGTCGACTTGCCCGAGCCGCTGCGGCCGAGCAGCGCCACCAGCTCGCCGCCCGCGACGTCGAACGAGAGCCCGCGCAGCACCTCGCGGCGGCGCCCGCCCTCGCGGAAGGCGCGCTTCACGTCGGTGACGGAGACCTCGGCCATGATGCGCGGCGCATCCTACTTCGCCGGGCCGGCGCGCGCCGGCTCGACGGTGTCCGCCCGGCGCGCCTTGAATCTAAACCATTAGTTCAATAAACAATGACAACTAGCGATTATAGTCGAGGCAAACGACGACCCTTCGGCGCCTCGATCTCGCTTTCGCTCGACGACGCGCGCGGCGCCGCCGCTCGTCGTCGCGTCAGAATAGCCGCGGGGGAGACCATGTTCGGCGAGCTGATCGTGATCCTGGCCCTGATCCTGGCGAACGGCGTCCTCTCGGGCGCCGAGATCGCCGTCGTCTCGCTGCGCCGCACGCGCGTGGAGCAGCTTCGCGACGAGAAGCGCACTCGGCGCCGAAGCGCTGGCGGGGCTGCGCGCGCAGCCGGAGCGCTTCCTGGCCACCGTGCAGATCGGCATCACGGTCATCACCACGACCGCGGCCGCCGTTCGGCGGCTCGACGCTGGCCCGCCACATCCAGCCGCTGATCGCGCGCATCGACTGGCTGGCGTCCGCAGGCCGAGCCGATCGCGCTCGCCGTCGTGGTCGCCGTGATCTCGTACCTGTCGCTGGTGCTGGGCGAGCTGGTGCCGAAGTCGCTGGCGCTGCGCGTGGGCGAGACCTACGCGCTGCTGATCGCGCGGCCCGCTGCGCTGGCTGTCGGCTGCCGCCAACCCGCTGGTGGTGCTGCTGACCGCGACCTCGAACCTGATCTTGAAGCCGTTCCGCGACCGCACGAACTTCATGGAGGCGCGCCTGTCGCGCGAAGAGCTGCAGCAGCTGGTCGACGAGGCGGCCAAGACCGGCACGGTCGACCAGCACGCCGGCGAGATCGCGTCGCGCGCGATCGCGTTCGACCAGCTCACGCTCGCCGAGGTCGTGATCCCGCGCGATCGCATCGACGCCCTGCCCCGCAAGGCCATCGGCGGAGCAGATTCGCCGCTTCATGCTCGAAGAGCGGCGCTCGCGCATCCCGGTCTACGACGGGCACGCCCGACAACCTGGTCGGCTACGTCAGCGCCAAGGACATCATCTCGATCGCCTGGGAGGGCAAGCTGGTCGTGCTCGAGGACCTGCTGCGCCCGCTGAAGATGTTCGCCGAGACCACGCCGGCGATCGACGTGCTGCGCTCGATGCGCCGCGAGCGGCATCGCATCGCCGCCGCGGTCGACGAGCACGGCGGCGTCTCCGGCCTGGTGACGTTCGAGGACCTGGTCGAGGAGCTGGTCGGCGAAGTCTTCAGCGAGCACGAGGAACCGCTCCCGCCGATCGTCGCCGCGGCCGACGGCTCGGCGATCGTGCGCGGCGACGTCCCGCTGCGCGAGGTGAACCGCGCGCTGGGCCTGTCGCTGCCCGAGACCGACGGCGCCGGCACCGTCGCCGGCCTGGCCACGCACCTGGCGGGCGGCCTGCCCAACCGCCGCGCGCGCCTGGCCGCCCACGACGGCACGGTGCTGGAGGTGGTCGACGTCGGCGCGCACGCGGTGCGGAGTGTGAGCTTGATACCGCCGGCCGGCGCACGCGGCCTGCGCCGGCGAGCTGAAAGCAAGGCAGGCAGGGTTGTCTAGCCCGGCCCGAAGCCCGCGGCCCGAGCCTACCCCTCACTGCCAGCCGATATCGTCGACGAACACACGTCCCGGTCCACACGCGATCCTTGCCAATCGCGTAGACCTGGACGGCGAGGCGCTCGACGCGGTCGACGACCGAAGTGCCGCCCTCGAACAGGTGGTTCTCGCGCTCGAAGCGGTGTGACAGGGTCCACCAGCGTCCGGTCGCGAGGTCGGGCGTGTAGCCGCCGCCGACCCAGGTCGCCTCGCGGGTCCGGCCGCCCGACGGCGGCGAGTTCACCGCGAAGATCTGCGCGCCGAAGCGCAGATCCGACGGGCCCTCGACGAAGACGTGCACGGTCACGGTCTGGCCGGTCAGATCGATCGACGACGGCAGATCGACCAGCACCTCGCCGGCGTGGCGCGGGCGATCGCCGAAGCGGTTGGGCGCGCCCGCCAGATCGAAGCGCGCGTCGACGCGCAGCGAGCCGGTGCCGCACCAGGAGCGGCCGCGATCCAGCGCCGGGCGCGTGAACGCCAGCGCGTACGCCGACTCCAGCGCGACGCCGTCGATCGCGCGGTCGAACCGGATCTGCGGCGCCGCTCTCGAGGCAGGCCGACCCGCCGGCGGCGAGCTTCGATTCGACCAGCGGCGCGCGCACGCGGGGGCGCCTCGAGCAGCGGCTCCGGCTCCAGCGACCGGCGGCGGCGGAGCAGCGGCGGCACCAGTCGTTGAACCGAGGCGGCTCGCGTCGACGCGGGCGCGCGGCACCGAGATCGAGCGCGCGCTCGGCGGCGTCGACCGCGGCGGACGGGCGACGCGGAATGCGAACGCGACGCGGACGGCTCGCGCTCGTCGCTCGCGCGCGGCGCAGCCGGTTTCGCGGCAGCGCCGTCCGGCGAGTCGGCCGCCGGCACGGCGTCTCGCGGTCGCTCGTCTCGCTCGTCCGCCGCCGCCAGCGCCGTCACATCCGGGCGTCGTGCCCGGCTCGACGACGGAGAGCGCGCCGCGATCCAGATCGGCGACCAGCCGCTGCCCCGCGCGCAGGGAGAGCCCCTCGCCCGCGAGCGACCCGCGCACGACCACCGAGCCGACGTGCAGATCGATCACCAGCATGCGACGCGCGCCACCGGCCAGTCGACGTCGAACGACGTGCCGGTCACCGCAATCTCGAACGGGCCGGCGGCGACCCGCCAGCGCGTGTGCGCGCGATGGACGACGTCGAATCGCGCGTGCCCGCGCTCGACGACCACCTGCGCCCCGCGCGCATCGCGTGCCGCGACGCGCGCCGTGCTCGCGCCGGCGAGGACGACCCGCGTGCCGTCGGAGAACGCAGCGTCGCCGTCCCGTCCGCCGCGGTCGCGATCGCGCCGCCCGGATCGAGCCGCCCGCCCTGTACGTCGAAGCGCAGCGGCCGCGCGTGGAGCGCGACCACCACCACGACCGCCAGCGCCAGCGCGCCCGACCGCCGAGGCGACGAGCGCGCGGCGCCGCCCGCGCGCCGGCGCCGGCTCTGGCCCTGCCCCACCCACGTCTCCTGCAGTCGCGCGCGCGCGTCGGCCGTCAGCGCCAGATCGAGCTCCGGAAAGGCGCGCTCGACGAGCGCGCCCGCCACGCGGCAGCGATCGTCATCCGTGACCTTGTCCCGTCACCTGCTCGGTCACGGCGTCTTCACGTCCTCTCATCGTTCATCCGGTCGAGTCTCGCTTGGCGATCAAGATTCACGTAGGGCTCGAGCAGCGGATCGCGGCTCATCTTGGCGCCGAGCCGCTTGATCAGGCGGGCGAGCCGGCGCTTGGCCGTCGCCAGCGTCATGCGATGCGCGGCCGCGACCTCGGCGACCTCCATCTGCTCGGCGAAGCGCGCGGTGAACAGCGAGCGATCCTCCGCGCCGAGAGCGCTCGAGAACCGCATAGAGATGCGCCGTGGCCTCGCGCGCCTCCGGATCCCAGGACGGCGGGCCGGCGACCTCCGGCAGGTCACCCGAGGAGGTGAGCCCGATCCACCGGCGCACGCGCGCGCGGCGCGCCTCGTTGCGCCCCACGCCGAGCGCGATCGAGATCAGGAACCCGCGCAGCGCCGCCGGGTCGCGCAGCTCGTCGATGCGCTTGAAGAAGCGCAGGAAAACCTCCTGGCACAGGTCCTGGGCGATCGCCGACCGGCCCCAGGAAACGGCTCACGATGCGGCGCACGAGCGGACCGTAGACGCGCGCGACCTCGATCGCGGCGCGTGGCTCGCGAGCCCGCAGCGCCGACGACAGCGCGACGATCGTCGACCGCCTCCGCCTCGGGGCGCGCCGCCGCCATCCTCATGTCGGCGACGTGCGCGATGGGTCCATGATCGTGCCTCCGCCCCATGAGAGTCGGCTGGACGCTATCATGGCGCAGAATTGTGGAGGCTGGGGACCTGACCGCGCTGGTGGGCGGTAAGGCCTCGGGCCTCGGGCCGTCAGCCGGTCGAGGCGGCGCGGCGCGGCGCGGCGAGCGCGGATTCCGGCAGGTCGGCGACGCCGTTGCGCAGGCGGGCCTCCATCACGTTGGGGATGCGCTGCGCCAGGCGGTGCGCCTCCTCGAATTTCTGGCTCGCCTCGACGAAGCGGCCGCGCCGCGCCAGCCAGCGCGCCTCGATGTCCGCCACCTCGATCGGCTCCTGCTCGACGGAGAACTTCTCGGCGCGCGCGCGCAGGTCGGCCCACTCCTGGTCGTTGGCGTCGCGGGTGAAGAGATCGACCATCGTCAGCAGCACGTCCTCGGACGGCATCAGCAGACCGTCGGTGGTGCCGCTCTGCCGCCAGGCGCTCCTGGTGGCTGCGGATCTCCTGCACCCACGAGCGCGCCAGCTCGTGGTTGCCCTCGAACGCCAGCAGGCGCGTCTGCAAGCAGGCGCGCGACCGGCCGCCCCACGCCGCTGAAGCGCCGGTTCTCGAGCTCGACGGCCAGGTTGACGTGCGGCCACGCCGCCGCCGCGTCGCCCGCCTGGTAGTACATCTCGCCCAGGTTGTACGACCCCATGAAGGTCGTCGTCGCCAGGCCCAGCTCGCGCGCGATCTGGATGCACTCGCGCGTGTCCTCGATGCGCGCGCGCGAGGTCGCGGTGCGCGATCCAGATCTGGCGCCGGTTCAGCAGCGCGACCGCGACGTGCACGCGATCGCCGTGGTCCTCGCAGAGCGCGATCACCCGCTCGAACGCCAGCTCCGCGCGCTTGGTCTCGCCGTACCAGGGCAAGAGATCGCCGAGCAGCAGCAACGACACCACCAGCGTCTCGTAGCCGTCGTCGCCGAGCTGCTCGGCCAGCTCCACTGCCTGCGTCAGCTTCTCCAGCGCCTCCTTTCGCTCGGAGAAGCGCCACATCGCGCGCCCCTGACCCAGCAGCACGCGCGCCGCGATCAGGCGCGCCGAGCGCTCGGCGCCGGGTGCGCTCGCCAGCGCCGACGCCAGCGTCTCGGCGTCGGTGACCAGCGCGCGCGACTTGCGATACTCGTCGGTCCAGTCGAACGCCGTCGACTCGTCGAGGACGATCTCGACCTCGGACTGGAAGTCGCCGACCCGGCGCGCCGCCTCGCGCGCCAGCGCCAGATCGTCGATGGCGTCGTAGCGGCTCACGCGGTAGCGCATCAGGCCGCGGCCGCGCCACGCGGTCATGCGGCGCCGGTCGTCGTCGTCGGGCAGGAGCTGCAGCGCCTGGCTGTAGAGCGACTCGGCCTCCAGGTAGGCGTGGCGGCTGCGCGCGCGCTCGGCCAGCTGCAGATACAGCGCCGACGCCTCGTCGCGCAGACCGGCCTTGGCGGCGTGGAACGCCAGGCGCGGCAGGCGCTCGCTGTCGGACATCACCTCGCCGGCGCCGCGGTAGAAACGGAACGCGGCGTTGTGCACCTGGCCGCGCAGCGCCTCGGTCGTCGCGCCGCGCACCGCCTCGCGCACCATCGCGTGGCGAAAGCCGATGATGTCGCGGCGGTGCAGGATCAGGAGCCCCATCCCGATCAACTTGCGCGTCGCGACGCGCGGATCCATCGGGAAGTCGGCGCCCAGACCGTCGCGATCCAGCTCGGTGAGCACCGCCTCGATCTCCATCTCGGAGAACTCGGAGCCGAGCAGCGACGCCAGCTGCGCGTGCGCCGACCAGATCGGGCGGCAGCCGCCCGAGCTCGCGCTCGGCGAGCCACTCCACGAGCGGCAGATCGGGCAGGCGCTCGAGCTCGTCGGAGGCGAGGAACCAGGCGCCGCCCTTCGGGTTGCGGCGCACGAAGCCGTCGCGCTTGAGACCGCGCACGAGCTCGGTCAGCAGCAGCGGGCTGCCCTGCGTTCCGGCCACCAGCTTCTCCAGCGTGTGCGCCGGGATGTTCTCCGCCGGGTGCAGCAGCCGGCGGCAGAGATCGATCGCCGCCTGCGGATCCAGCGGCCCCAGCGCTCACGCGCAGCCGCGCCGCCGAGCGCTCCGCCCACGACGGGCGCCCGTTCTCGAACACCGGGCGCGCCAGCACGCAGACCCACAGCGGCGCCGCCGCCTCGGCCAGCGTCGCGTACTCGATCGCGTCGGTGGTCGCCTGGTCGGCGTACTGGCCGTCGTCGACGATCAGGATCAGCGGGCGCACGCGCCGCCAGCCGGCGCAACGCCTCGCCGGCGCTGCGCACCACCATCGCGCGCAACACGCCGGGCGCGGCGCCGAGCGCGCGCAGCGGCGGCGCGTCGGGCGCGAGCCAGCCGAGCGCCATCGCCGCCGGCGGCCACAGCGCCTTGCCGAGCTTCTCGCGTCAGCAGCGCCTGGCCGTTGTCGTCGGGCATGGTGGACGGCAGATCCAGGCAGCGCCGCAGGAGCGAGCGCAGGCTGCGATCCGGGTCGCCGTCCATGGGCTCGCGCGCGCGCAGCTCGACGATCGTGACCTCGCCGACGCGCTCGCGCAGCGTGCGCACCATCGTCGCGCAGAAGTGCGTCTTGCCGTGGCCGGCGTCGGCGATCACCGTCGCGATCGTCGGCACGGGCTTGCCGCCGCCGGAGCGCGGCGTCGGCGCTGGCGACCAGCTGATCGATCACCTCGCCGCGCCCGACCAGCGGCACCGCCGCCTCGCGCATGATCGTCGCCGAGTCGGTGATGTCGTCGCGCGGCGCCAGCACGCGGATCACGTCGCGGTCGGGCAGCGGCTCCTGGTGAACGTCGTCGGCCGACGCCGCCGACCGCGCGCGTGATGTAGACGCCGTTCGGATCGAGGTCCGTGATCAGCTGCTCGATCTTGTTGAACGCGCTGCTGACGAAGCGCTCGCTGCCGTCGGCGCGCCGCTGCACGGTCACGGTCGCGATCTCCAGCAGCGCGCGCGGCCGCCAGCCCGCGCCCGAGCAGCGACTCGGCGGCGCGCAGCGCGCGGCGCACCGGGTTCTCGGCGGTCTTCTGTCCGAAGACGGCGACCGCGCTCGCCTTGCCCGACCTGCGCCAGATCGCCGCCGATCGCCGCCAGCGCCCCCTTGAGCCGGCCGGCGTCGGACACGCCCTGCAGCACCAGCACCGCCATCGGCCGGCGCTGGTTCGCGCTCTTCTTCTTCGCCGGCGCGCGCGCGGCCGCGTCGCGACCGCCGGCTCGGCGCGCGTCGAGCGCGCCAGCGCGCTCGCGAACTTGTCGGCCAGCGCCTCGACCGATTCGAAGCGGCGCTCGGGATCCTTGGCCAGGCAGCGCAGCACGACCTCCTCGATCGGCGCGGGCGTCGGCACCAGCTCCGACGGGCGCGGCGGGCGGCGGTAGAGGTGGCTCTGCTGGACCTCGGCGGCGTTGCCCCAGAACGGCGTGCGCCCGGTGATCATCTCGTAGAGCATCACGCCCAGCGCGTAGACGTCGATGCGCCCGTCGATCGCGACGCCGGGCTCGCACTGCTCGGGCGCCATGTACTCGGGCGTGCCGACGATCTCGCCGGTGTTGGTCGACTCGCTGCCGCCGCGCGCGCGGTCGCGCAGGCCGGCGACGCTCTCGACCAGGCCGAAGTCGAAGACGCGCGCCACGCAGCGGCCGTCGGTGACCGCGCTCATGAACACGTTCTCGGGCTTGAGATCGCGGTGCACCAGGCCGCGCGCGTGCACGGCGCGGATCGCCGTCCAGCAGCGCCGTCCCACGCGCGGCGAGCTCGTCGAGCGGCATGCCGTCCTGCAAGGCCGCGAGCCGATCGGACAGGATCGGCAGCGTCACCAGCTCCATCGCGACGTACGAACGACCGTCGGGCAGCAGGCCCGACGCGACGAACTCGGGCACGTGCGGCGGGCCGACCATGCGCAGCGCGACCGCCTCCCGATGCAGGCGCTGGCTGCCGAAGCCGTCGCGCGACGCGACCTTGAGCGCGATCGGCCGAGCCGTCGTCGGTGCGCGCGAGATAGACCGCGCCGAACCCGCCGCGGCCGAGCAGCCGCTCGACCCGGTATCCGGGAAGCTCGGGCAGCGGCTCGGGCAGCGGCTGGCGCGGGGATCGATCGGGGCTGGCCGCGGAGGGCTGGCGACGGCGCAGCCGGGATGAGCGCCTGCCCAGCGCCGACCGCAACCGAGACACCGTGGCCCCCCGGGGTTCACCGGACAGATCATCGTCAGAACGGCGGGCCCCTTGAACGGTGAACGGTGGCGTGACCAGAGGTGCGCTTTTGTGAGCGAGCGGCACCGCTCCCACGCGACGCCACATGTGCGCGCACGGCGCGAAGCCGGTGAACGGCCGAACGGGCCCCGAACCGGCTCAGGCCGCGAGCGGCAGCTCGACGACGAAGAGCGTGCCGTCGCCGCGTGCGCTCGATCTTGATCTCGCCGCGCGCGGTGCGCGCGAGCTCGCGCACGACGTCCAGGCTCAGACCGCGCCCGCCGGCCGCCCGCGCCTCGGCTGCCCGCGCGGGCGTCGGCGGCGTCCGGGCTCGCGATGCCGAGGCCGCCCTCTTCGATCGCGACGCCGCCCGACCGATCGTTCGAGAACGTCGTCACCTTGATGCGGTTGTCCTGCGGCGCGCCCGGCGGAATCTCCTCCATGGCGTTGATGAGCAGATTCACGACGATCTGGCTGACGCGCGTCGGATCGGCGGCGACGCGCGCCTTCACGCCCAGGTTCAGCTCCAGCGTCGCGCGCTTGCGCGCCTGCGCGCGCACGATCGCCGCCGCCGCCTCGACGACGCGCTCCAGGCTGGTGACCGCGGTCGTCGGCAGCGCCGACACGTCGCCGTGGCGAAAGTGGGTGATGCGATCGAGCATCGTGTCGGCGGCCAGCGCCGCGTCGCCCATCGCCTCCTCCAGCTCGCGGAGCCGCGCCTTCACCGCGTCGGGCGCGCCGATCAGCGCCTCGCGCAGCGACGGCAGCACGCCGACGCCGAAGCTCAGGTTGTCTCGCACCGCCATCGCCGGGTTGGTCAGATCGTGCAGCACGTGCCCCACGACGAACGACGAGGTCGACAGCTGCTCCCAGGTCAGGAGCCGCGCCTGCAGCTCCTTGGTGAACGACCCGAGGTGAAACGCGTCGATCGCCATCTTCAGCGTCTTCACCATCTCCTGCTCGGTCCAGGGCTTGGTGATGTAGCGGCTGATGCGCCCCTCGTTGATCCCGCTCGTCAGCGTGGTCACGTCGGTGTACGCGGTGACGATCATCCGGATGACCTCGGGGAAGCGCTCCTGCGCCAGCGTGCAGAGCTGGACGCCCGACAGGCCCCGGTCCATGCGCTGGTCGGCGAGCAGCACCGCCACGCGCCCGGTCTCGAGGATCTGCAGCGCCTCGTCGCTGTTCGACGCGGTCAGGATCAGGAAGCGATCCTCGAGCAGGTAGCGGAACGAGATCAGGTTGGCGACATCGTCGTCGACGTAGAGGATCGGAAAGGCCTTGTAGTCCATGCGCTCGCTCGCCGCCCGGATCCTAGGACCGTACCACGGGTAGCTTGACCGTCAGGGTCGTGCCGATGCCGACCTCGGAGAAGACCTCGACGGTCCCCTTGGCCGATCCGACGATGTCGCGCACGATGGCCAGGCCCAGGCCTTCGTTGTCCGGCTTGGTGGTGAAGCGCGGATCGAACAGGCGGTCGCGCACCTCGGCCGGGATGCCGACGCCGTTGTCGCTGACGCTGATGACCGCTTCGTCGTCGGTCGCCTCGACGGAGACGCAGATGCGGTGGCGCTCGCGCGGGCGGTCGCCGCGCGCCTGCGCGGCGTTGATCAGCAGCTGCATGATCACCGTGCCCAGCGCCGACGCCTCCATGCGCACCGACGGCGCGCCGCGGACCTGGACCTCGAGCGTGCCGTCGCGCTCGATCTCCGAGCGCAAGATCCGCACCATCGCGTCGACGGCGCGTACGACGTCGCAGCGCGCGGCCAGCGCCGACCGGATCGTCGACCCGTCGCGCAGGCGGCGGCTGAGCCCGGCGAGCCGCTCCAGATCCGCCAGCGCCGCGCCGTGGGTTCGCTTGGCGGCGATCGAGCAGCTCGCCGAAGCGCGACGGCCCCGAACGATCCGAGAGCCCGGCCTGGATCAGATCGCCGACATGCTCCAGGCTGGCGGCCAGCTTCTCGTGCAACGCGTTCAGCTCGTCGGCCAGCTCGGCGCGCACCACCTGCGCGGTCGCCTGGTTGCCCGAGCGGATGACCCGGATCTCCATGTCCTTGACCGTGCGCTGCAGGTGGAAGAAGTCGATCGCCGTGCGCAGCGCCTCGACCAGCTCCTCCTCGGAGTGCGGCTTCGACAGGTAGCGCCGGATCTGCCCGCGGTTCACGGCGTCGATCGCGGCGTGCAGATCGGCGTACGCGGTGATGAGGATCCGCACCGTGTCCGGCTTCAGCTCGCGCGCCTTGGCGCACAGCTCGGTGCCGGTCATCGCCGGCATGCGCTGGTCGGTCAGTAGCACCGCGATCTGCTCGTCGCTCAGGATCTTCAGCGCCTCGCCGGGATCCGATGTGGTGAGCAAGCGTGAATCGATCGTCGAGCAGGTAACGCATGCCCTGCAGGTTCGTCACCTCGTCGTCGACGTAGAGGATCGGATAGGCCTGATAGTCCATTCCGCTCATGGTTCAGTTGACGACGGCCGAGTCGCGCCTGGCTCCGGCGCGGCGACGAGCCGCCGCCGTCGGGATGCGGACGCGAAAGAGCGCGCCGCCCAGGCTCGACGTCGAGACCGAGATGTCACCTCCGTGATCGATGACCACCTTCCGGGCGATGTAGAGGCCCAGCCCTGTGCCGTCCGTGGAACGCGTGGTCGCGAAAGGTTCGAAGATCCACCGACGCCGATCCTCGGGCACGCCGGGGCCCGAGTCCGCCACCTCGAAGACGAAGTCGTCCGACTCGCGCCCTGCGCGAACCTCGACGCGTCCTGATGAACCCACCGCACGCAGCGCATTATCGATGAGATTCATGAAGACGTAATTCATTTCTCCAGGTCTTCCGGAAAGCTCGACCGCAGGGTCGACGTCGACCGCGATCTTCACGTCGGGGGGTAGCTTGGTGGACAGCAAGCGGACGGCGGATTCTAAACCCTTCGCGGGCTGGAAGTCGCCCCCGTCGGGACGTTCGATGCGCGAAAGATCCAGCAAGTCCTGGGTGTACTTCTCGATGCGCTCGACACACTCGGCGATGAGCGCGAACATCGGCGACCGCCGATCGGGCGGCATCGGGGGTGGCCTCGGGCAGGATCTTGCGCTGCAGGGCGACCGCGGTGTTCTTGAGCGCCGACAGGGGTTGCGGACCTGGTGCGCGACCGACGCCGCGAGCACGCCCAGCGACACCAGCCGCTCGCGGTGGGCCATCTCGTGCAGCATGCGGCGCGCGACCAGGTGCGCGTCCAGGCGCGCCAGTAGCTCGCGCGGGTGGAACGGCTTGGCGATGTAGTCGCTGGCGCCGGCGTCGAACCCCTCGACCATGCGGTCCAGGTGGCGGCGCGCCGTGACCAGGATGATGGGCAGAAGGCCGGTCTCGGGCGCTGCGCGCAGGCGCCGGCACAGCTCGGTGCCGTCGAGCCGGGGCATGGCGATGTCGCTGACCACGGCGTCCGGACGTCGCTTTCGCACCAGCGCCAGCCCCTCTTCGCCGTCGGCAGCGACCTCGACCCGATATCGCGCCGACAGCGTCTCGGCGATGAAGACGCGCAGCTCGTCGTCGTCCTCGATGACGACCACCAGTGGGCTGTCGGGGGTGGGGCCGTTCCAGACGCGCTGGGTCCGCTGGGGCGCCGGCGTCCCCAGCGCCGGGATCTCGGTGCTGGGGGCGCGCGCGAGCAGCACCGCGGGGGTCGCGTCCTCGACGGGCGGACGCGGCAACGTCAGCGTGAACACCGTGCCCTTGCCGACCTCGCTGGCCACGGTGAGCGTCCCGCCGTGCAGGCGTACCGCCTCGCGCGCGATCGCCAGGCCCAGGCCGCTGCCGCCGCGGCGCTCGCGCGGCGTGCCCGCCTGCACGAAGCGTTCGAAGATGTGGGGCAGCTCGTCCGTGGCGATCCCCGGACCGTCGTCCTCGACTTCGATGACCGCGCCCTCGGGCGCGTCGCGCGCGCCGATCCGGATCGTCGTGCGCGCGAAGCGGGTGGCGTTTGCCACCAGGTTCATCAGCGCCGAATCGATCCACCCCGCGTCGATGGCCAGCGGCCGCACGTCGATCGCGCCGGCGTCGATGCGCAGCCGCCGCTTGGCGGCCTCGCCCGAGAACTTGGCGACGATGTTTTCGACCAGGTTTCCGCAGGTCGGTGGGGACGCGGACCAGCTCGACGCGCCCGGCCTGGATCTTCTCCACGTCGAGCAGCTGGTCGATGAGACGCCGAAGCTGCAGGGCGTTGCGCTGGATCGTCTCCAGTGACCGGCGCTCGCCGGCGTCCAGACCCACCACGCCCAGCAAGGTGTCGAGCGGCGCCAGGATCAACGTCAGGGGCGTCCGCAGATCGTGGGAGATGTTGGCGTAGAAGTTTCGCTCGGCCTGCTCGAGCGACCGGACCTCTTCCAGCGTCGACCCGAGCTTTTGATTGACCTCGCGGATCTCGGCCGTGCGCTCCTCGACCTTGCGCTCGACCTCGGCTTTGGCTTCGTTCAGCTCGGCGAAGCGCTCCTCGTGGAAACGCACGCTGTGAGCCAGCGCCTCCTGTGTCTCGGTGAGGTTCGCGGTCTGGGCGATCAGCACCTCGCGCAGTCGCTGGGTCCGGCGAAACGCCCAGGAGATCACGCCCAGCATCAGTGAAAAGCCAATCATTGTCAGCGCGTGGCGTGGCAACGCGATCGAGCCCGCGACACCGACCATGAGCACGCCGAGCGGAAGCACCCACGTCGGCCAACGCGCCCCCAGCTCTTCCCAGGCGAGGTCGTAGCGGCAGACCTCGCCCCCTTCATGGAGGCAAATGGGGTGGTTGACCGTCGCCGGTGCGAAGTCGAAGATCATGTGGGACAGCCGCCAGCTGGGCGGCGCGCGAGCGGCAGATGTACTCCGTCGTCTCGGGCGGCGCGTTGGCCAGCGGTCGGTACTGCACGGAAACGTAACCCGGGCGCGCGTCGCGCAGCTCCATGCGTCCGACTTTGTTGAACCGCACCATCGACTGGGCGATCCGGGAATAGGCCAAAGTGGGGGTGCCGAACGCGCGCAGCAGCGGAAACAGGATCCCCGCGTACTTCTGGGTCACGACCATGCTGCCACAGCGCTCGAAGATGGCCTCGTCGACGCCCGCGGCCAGGAGGTGGACGAAGAACTGCTCGCGGAATCGCAACGACACCCACGCCGTCGGATCGCGCAGCTGAGCCTCGGTCACGCCGAGCTCGGCTAGCAGCTCTGAAACGCGGGGCGCACCGAGCTTCTCGGTAGCGTCGTCGAGGAAGGGGCGGAAGAAAAGGGTATGGATCTCCGGGCGAAAAATCTCTTCGGTCTTCAAGATGGGAGCCGTCTTCGCCCACGCGTTTTCAATCCCGGGTTCCCCCGACACTCACGATGGTCGTCGTCCCGAAGGCGCTCGCGTCGTCGGTCCAACGGTGGATGGCGCCCGCGGTTTGCTCCTGGTCGGCGGACGCCAGGAGGTCGAGGTCGATCGCGCCCGCGAGGGGGGACAGCACCACCTGGGCGAACGTGGACCGGCCGACAGTACCGCTGTCGATCACCTGCGTGCGCACGGTCAGCCGCGAAAAGCCGGCCGCGCGGACCAAGGCCGGCAATCGGCGACCGATGAACGGGTCGACACCGCGCCGCCGCGCGCTGTCGTGCTTGGCCGCCATCGCACGCGCGATCTCGCCGGGGAATGGATGCAGGACGAGCATGCCATCATCGCTGTCCCCCAGAAGGAGTCGTCCCCCCGGACGCAACACGCGGTGTGCCTCGGCCAATACCACCGTGGGGTCCGGTACGTGTCGCAACAAGAGCCGGATATGAACTGCGTCAAAGGTCGACGAAGCGAACGGCAACTGGCCGGCGTCTCCCTGCAGGGGGCGGACCTTCGATCGCGCGCGCGCCAGCAGACCGGCGTCTCGATCCAGTCCGACGACTTCCATGCCGGGGCGACTCGCGCGGATGCGGGCGGCGGCGGCCCCCGGGCCGCAGCCGAGATCGAGCATTCGGCCCGAGACCGGCAGCCCCAGCGCGGTCAGCAGCTGATTCTCGGCGTCGGCGACGACGTCGGCCTGTCGCTCGAGGCGGACGACCTCGGCGTCGGCGTTCTTGAAGCGACTAACCGAATAACCCAGCTGCTGCGTACTCAAGATGCGCTCCGCGCAACCCGTGCCGCGGAGCGTTTTATCATTTTTGCCCCGAGCTCGCCATAACGGTCGGCGATGTACTCGTGATACCGACGGAAGCCCGAGCGATTGATGACGTAGAGATTCAGGTCGGCAAGCTTTTCGAACCCGGCGGCGAGCAGCGGACCTGCAGGCGTCCCCTGGGGAACGACCAGCAACTTATCGCAGCAGGCGCCCTCCGTCGGGGCATCGGAGACCGCGGCGGCCGCGACGGCGACGCTGCAAGCATCGCCAGTCCGATAGGCATCGACAGGCAGATACCACCAGGCGTCGAGCATCCAGGTCAGATTGACACCGGGGGAGGCGCTCTCCTTCAGCAGCGCGGCGCCGATGGTTCTACCTGCCTCCGTGCCGCCGGCCTCGGTGATGACCCACGCCTTCCGGTCGCGCGCCAGACCGAGCCGCGCGAACCGGCGCGAGGTCGCGGGCAATGAGAACGCGCCGGGCAGCAGCGAGAGTGCGTTCGCCGCCATCACACCAAAGCTACGCTCGGCGGCACGCGAGACCACGACCTCGTCGCTGTCGCCGATCGGCCGCAACGCGGGGCTCGGGCGCGCCTCGCCCGGCACGGCCGGCACAGCCTGTGCGCCCGCCTCGGACGGCGGGCGATCGCCGCGCAGCAGCCATCGCGTCACGGTGACGCGAGTGACCGCCTCCGGCGTCCCGGTGAGCTCGAGGAACTTCTCGAGGAACGCGTTCATTCCGCCGTTCTCGGCGCGCACGAAGAACGCCAGGTAGTGCGAGTCCCGCTGCGGCATGACGAAGTCGATGGACGCCAACTGCAACGTGCCAGTCGCGCGACGCTCGGCCGTGGCGAGCGCGCAGAAGTGCTGCACCAGCCAGGTTTTCTCCCAGGCCCGCACGCCGGAAAAGGCGGCTTGCGGCTTCTGCGCTGGCGCCCCCCGAAAGACCAGTGTGCACGCGATGCTCCCCGCCCGATCATGCAGCTTTCGCCACACGCGCGCAGCCTCGGGCAGAACCGGGCGCAAGTTCCGAAGCATGAAGTCCGCGAGGAGCCCGGCCTTTTCGTAAAAGGCGACCATCGAGTGGAAGTCCGACCCGTCGTGCCGCTCGGCTTCCGGATGATAGGACGAAGCCACGAGGTCGATGAGTGCCGGGTTTTCCGACGGCGTGAGGCCGCGGCTCGCGAGATGACAGCGGATTCCCTTACCCGGCGTGCGCACCACGCTGCGAGTCTCTAGATCTCCGAGCGCCACGTCGCCCTCGGGCCAGACGATGCGCGCGTCCTCGAGCCAGGCGCCACGCCACAGAAGGTCGACCGGTTCGGCTTCGATGCAGACGCCGCCGAAAGAGAGATCGACGACCGGACGCGAGAGGTGCTCGCCGGTGGCGCTGCTGCGAAACTCGAGGCGGACGCCGCGGCGTCGATCGACGAGCGCGCGCTGCTCCCGGCGGCGCCGGCGGCGGCGCATCACGAACGGAAGCGCAACCTCGAACCGAGCGCCACGCCGCCGGTGCAGGCGGACCCACCCCTCGTAGCTCACCGCGAACAGCTCGAATCCGATCCGGACCTCGGCGGGCAGCGGAATGGCGGCCGGAGGCGACACCTCGGCGGCATCGATCGTGAGCAGACCATCCTTGAAGTCACCGATCCGCATGCGCGCGTGTGGCCAACCGGGAGCGTCGTACCACCCGGACAGCTCGATCAGCCTCGCAAGCTCGAACAAGCGCCCGATACGTTTGGCGTCCGACAGCAAGTCGTGTCCGTGGTCGACGACCGCGGGCGCCGTCGCCTCCTCGAACGCCAGCCGGCAACGAAAGCGCCGATCACCGTGCGCGGTGATCCAGGGGATCACTTCGATCACGCGCGCGGTCGCGCACCGCAGAATGCGGCGTTCGCCGATGACCTCGACCGGGCCCAGCATCTGGCCACGATCGAGCGGCAGCGTCGCGTCGATCAAGCAGTGCTCGGCGCCCAGGCTGGTGATCGGATAGACGTGGCTCTCCATGGCGGCGGTGCCGGGATGGACCGCCAGGACCAGCGGCTCGCGCCCGCGCGCCTGCGTGCGTCCGGGCACGCGTTCGGGCATGCGAACGGCATCCGTGCGAGCGAGCTCGACGATCGCGGTGCGCTCGCTCGCGACGTGGATCGCGCGCGCGATCAGCATCCACGGTTGTGCCGGGTCGGCCGACCGGATACGGATCGATCCCGATCGACCGGCGAGCGCCAGCGACAGAACTTCGGCGGCGACCGGCACCAGCATCGGCGCCCCCTTGTGCTCGTCCCATTCCAGGTACGAACCGAAGCGAGGCTGTGACGCCCCGAGATCGATCACGACCGGCGTCAGGCTGCGTCCCAGACTTCGAGCGATCTGTCTCGCGGATCGGACGTCACTCTCGTGCGCGTCTGGAAGTCCGGTCTCTGATCCGACCTCGCCGAGAGGATCATCCTCTGCGCGAAAGCTGTCGAAAGCAGACATGCCCGCCCCCCTTGTTCAACTCACGAGGTGCAACCCCTCCCGCACGACTCATCCCGGTCCTGCCGCACAGGCCCGGTCGGGTCTGCACTTTAACACGTTGACTCGACGGTGAAGCACCGTCGAGGCGCTGCGAAAAAATTGAGCGGTGCATCTCCCACCGCGGTGGCTCCTGTCGCTGACGCACTGAGGTTGTCTGCGACCTGGACACATCACGACATCAATGGGTCTACTGATCGTGTGCAGTCCTGAGCGTGTGCGGACCTTGCAGCCCTGATCCTCCTTCCCACTTCGCAGGCCCGTGTACAGCTCTGCCCTTATACACATTTCTTCGGTCGGCTCGCCTCCCCATTTCGCAACAGTTTGGCGTCCTGACCCACTCCTGACCGATCGGGATTGATCCGTTGACCGACGTGAAACCGCGCGCTGACCGTCTCGCCATGTAGCGGGCCGGATCTGCTATCGTCATCGACGGCTGGGCGAGGGAACGAATGACCCGCGACTACGTGGATCTCCCGAGGAGGTTCTTCGATGCGCGACTCTTTCAGCTCGGATCGGTTTCGTGGCGCGGTGTTCGCCGGCTGGTTCGCCGAGGCGAAGGCCGTTGCGGGGCGCCTGTCGGCGCGACGCGACGCACGTGAGGACCTGGCCCACGAAGCGCTGCTGCGCGTGCTCGAGCACCCGCCCGAGCGCGAGAACGCGGGCGCGTGGATTCAACGCATCTGCCGCAACCTGCACGTGGACGCCTGGCGCGAGGTGGAGCGCGCGCAGCGGATCGGGACCGAAGGGCCGGCATGCACACCGGCGCGCGACGCCGAGGAAGCCGTGCTGGCGAGCGAACGGCGTCGCGTCGTGAGGCGCGCGCTGCTGGCCCTGCCGCGCGGGCAGCGTCGCGCGCTCATCCTCCGCTTTTACGCCGGCTGGTCGTTCGACCGGATCGCAGCCCGCCTGGGAATGCGCGTGGCGACGATGCGCACGCGCGTCCACCGCGCGCTGGCGGCGCTGCGCGCGCACGTCGCGGCGGTGCGGCTGTGGGTCATGCCCGGCGCGCTGTCGCTGAAACCGGCGCTCGCCGTGCTGATCGTCTTCGCGGCCGGCGGCACCCCTTCCGTCGCGCGACGGCCGGCGCTGGTGATTCCCAGCGTCGAGTCGCGAGCAGCGGCGGGCGGCCGCACGAGCGAGCGCGCCGCGAGAGCCTCCGGACCGCGACGGCTCACCGTCGCCGACGCCGCGCGCGCGGGGCGGGAGGGACCAGGATCCAGCCCGAGACTCACGCCCGCGCCGAGGCGCCGCCGCGCGCGCCCGCCACCGCGCCGGCGCCGCTGACCTCGGTCGTGCAGCGCTTCGACTTCGACGAGGACGTGGTCGACGGATTCGTGCAGCGTCCCGACGGCGACGAACCGATCGAGGGGGATCGAGCGGCGACGCAGGCGTCGCTCATCGAGCTGCGGCGGCACTTCCGGCCCGAGATCCTGAAGAGCCTGGAAGATCTCTAGAAGATCTCTGAGAAGATCTCTGAGAGACCTCTGACTCTCCGCGCTCTCCGCAGCGCCGGAGCCGTCGTTTTAAGAGACGCGTGTCTTTTTTATTGACTCACGGTCCACTGGCCGTCTAGGTTCGAGGAGGTCGAACCGAGAAAGGACCAGAATGAAACGGACCGTTTTGATCGTCGCGCTGGCGCTGGCCGCAACGGCCAGCGTCAGTTGCAAGGACAGCAACCCCAACTACATCTCCTTCGATGCCCAGGCGCCCGTGGTCCAGGCCACCGACGCGAAAGGTGACCTGCCCCCGCCCGCCGACGCCGCCGCGCCGGGAACACCCGACGGTGCAACCGGTGATGACGGAGGAAATGGGCAATGAGCCTCTTTTTTTCTCGATTACCCTACAAATTCCATCGGGTTTATATGACAATGCTGGCTGTCCTGGTCCTGCTGACGGCGGGGACCGACGTGCACGCCCAACCGGCCGCCGCGCCCGCATCCACCGAGGTGGGCAATGCGCCCGGCGCGCCCGCGCCCGCCGGGGCGCCGCCGGCCGCGCCCGAGCCGTCAGCGCCGCCCGCGCCCCTACCGGCACCGCCGGCCGCTCCCGCCGCCGAAGCAGCCGCTCTCGCGGCGCTGTCCGCGAAAGTGGAGGAGGCGGATCAGAACGCGCGCATCGCCGCGCGCAAGGTCGAGCTCCTCGAAGAGCAACTGGCGAGCAAGGCGAAGGACAGCCCGGGCGTGCTCGTCGACGACCGTGGATTCGGCATCCGCAGCGCCGACGGCGCGTCCCAGCTCCGCATCCACGGGCAGCTCCAGGCCGACTCGCGCTGGTTCCTGGGCGACACGAGCCTCTCCGATCGCCTGGACACGTTCCTGCTGCGCCGGTTCCGTCCCGGCTTCGACGGCACGCTGTTCAACATCGCGGACTTTCGTTTCACGCCCGACTTCGCCGGCGGCACGACCGTGGTCTTCGACGCCTACGCCGACATCCACCCCACGCCCTACCTGCGCCTGCGCGCCGGCAAGTTCAAGACGCCGCTCGGCCTCGAACGCCTGCAGGCCGACCAGGATCTGGTATTCATCGAGCGCGCGCTCACCCAGTTCCTGACGCCCACACGAGACGTGGGCCTGGCACTGTGGGGCGACGTCGCCGGCGGCATCGGCAGCTACAGCGTGGGCGTCTACAACGGCGGCGCCGACAACTCGAACGCCGACCTCGACAGCAACCACGCCAAGGACTTCACGGCGCGGCTCTTGATCCAGCCGTTCAAGGCCGAGCCGCTGCGGGCGCTGGGCGCCCTGGGCCTGCACATCGCCGTGAGCAAGGGCGATCGGCGCGGGCTGCCGACGGCGCCTCAGCTCGGCTCCTACAAGACGTCGGGCCAGAACACGTTCTTCAGCTACCTCGCACCCGCGAGCGATCCCGACGGCTCGAAGACCGTGTTCGCGTACCTGACGCAGAGTCGCATCGACCCGGGGATTTTCTACTATTACGGACCGTTCGGCGTCCTCGGTGAAGCAGTCTGGTCTCGGCAAGAGGTGCGGAAAGGCAACGCCACCGCGACGCTGACCAACAAGGCGGTCCACGCCACCGCGTCGGTCGTGCTCGGCGGAAAGAACGGCTACGACGGCGCCACGCCATCGCAACCGCTCGACTTCGCGCGCGGGACGCTCGGCGCCCTCGAGCTCGCGGTGCGCTGGAACCGCCTGCAGATCGACGGCGACACGTTTCCCGTGTACGCCGACATGACGAAGAGCGCCTCGAAGGCGCAGGGCTGGGCCGCCGCCGCCAACTACGTCCCGAACCGCACGCTGCGGCTCGCCGTGAACTACGAGAGAACCTCGTTCACGGGCGGCGCAGGCACCGCCAGCGCGCCCAAGGACCGCAACACGGAGTCCGTCGTCATCGGACGCGTTCAGATCAACTTCTAGAGGGGAACCATGAAAACCATCGTCATTGGAACGCTCGCGCTCGGCGCGCTGCTCGCCGGCGGCGCCGCCCGGGCACAGGTCAAGCTCCTCAACGTCTCGTATGACCCCACGCGCGAGCTCTATCAGGACGTCAACAAGGCGTTCGGCGCCAAGTGGAAGCAGCAGACCGGACAGACCGTCGAGATCAGCCAGTCACACGGCGGCTCCGGCAAGCAGGCGCGCAGCGTGATCGACGGGCTCGAGGCCGACGTGGTGACGCTCGCGCTCGCTTACGACATCGACGCCATCGCCGAGAAGTCGGGCCGCATCGCCATCGACTGGGCCAAGCAGCTGCCCCATCACGGTGTGCCCTACACCTCCACGGTGGTCTTCGTCGTGCGAAAGGGCAATCCGCGCCAGATCCACGACTGGGCGGATCTCGACCAGGCCGGGCACGGTGGTGGTCACGCCGAACCCCAAGACCTCGGGCGGCGGGCGCTGGAGCTACCTCGCCGCCTGGGCCTGGGCGCGCCAGAAATTCGGCGACGACGGCAAGGCGCGCGAGTACGTGCGCGCTCTCTACCGGAACGTGCCGGTGCTCGACTCGGGCGCGCGCGGCTCGACGATCACCTTCGCACAACGCGGGATCGGCCAGGTGTTGCTGGCGTGGGAGAACGAAGCACAGCTCCTGGTCAACGAGATGGGCCGCGACAAGTTCGAGATCGTCTTCCCCAGCGTGAGCATCCTGGCCGAGCCACCGGTCGCGCTCTGTCGACAAGAACGTCGACAAGCACGGGACCCGCGCGGTCGCGAAGGCGTACCTCGAGTTCCTGTACAGCGACGAAGGACAGGAGATCGGCGCCCGCCATCACTACCGGCCGCGCGACGCAGCCGCGCTCGCCCGCCACGCGCCGCAGTTCCCCAACCTCAAGCTGGTCTCCGTCGACGAGGCGTTCGGCGGCTGGAAGAAGGCACACGCCACGCACTTCGCCGACGGCGCGATCTTCGACCAGATCTACCAGCCCGGCTCCTGACGGAAGAGCTGCGCGGCGGTCCGCGCCCCGCGCGCCCCGCTCGGGCTTGTGACTTCCAGCGTGATCCCTACGTTTCAACCATGAGTTGGCGTGGGCGCGCGGGTTTCGTCTCGACCGCTGGGCTCTTGCTCTTCGCTGTCGCCGGGGCACCGGCGGTGGCGCAGGAGCCCAGCCCATCGCGCGGCGGTAGCCGAACGGCGCCCGACCGTGGCCACTACGTGTTGCGGTCCGCCAAGGACGGCACCTACGTTTACAAGGAGCCGGGGTTCACGGCCAACGTCGCGGCCGACGGCACCGTCACCTTCCACGAGCCGAACTGGGTGCCGCGCTCGCACACCATGGACATCATCACCGGGCGCAACGACGGTCGAAAGCCCGAGATCTGGCCGGTGCCGCTGCCCGCCGAGACGCGGCCCACGCTCTACGACCTGCGTGATCAAAAGCTCTTGCTCGATCCGATGCGGCCAGAGATCCCGGTCGCCGAGCCGATCTTCGCCGACGTCGGGCTGCGCGCCGATATCACCGACCAGTACACGCGCCTCATGGGCGGCGACCCGTACGGGCCGCAGAAGGCGGCGTTCCTGGCCGGCACGTTCGACGTGCGCATGAAGATGGCGGCGCAGCAGCATCGCGCCAACGTGAGCACCGCGCTGGACGACCTGTCACGCGAGCTGGCCGCGATCTGGGCCGACGCCCGCTTCAGCCCCGCCGAGCGCGGCCACATCATCTACCTGCTGTGGCTCGACACGTCCGAGAGCGACGCCGACGGGCTGCGCGCCCGCCGGATCATTCAGGACTTCGCGCGCCGGAACCTGCCGCCCGCACAGGCGGCGCGGTTCACCATCTCTGGCGACCGCGCCTCCTCCGACGTCGAGCCGCGCCCGGCCGCCGAACCCGACGTCAGGGAATGACCTGGATGTCGAACGTCTCCCACGCCGGCGTGGTGTTCACGCTGGTCGTGGGCTGGTTCCAGAGATAGATCGCGGGGTACGTCGTCACCTGGAACTGCTCGCCGCCGACCAAAACCGGCGCCAGATAGAGCTGGCTCATCTGGATCGTGCGTCCCTTGCTCGACAGGCCGGGCTGAATGTTCGCCCGGTTCGAAGAGAAGATCATCCAGTAGTACTTCCCCTTGGGTCCGCTCGCGACCTCGGGCGACCACTTGGACCAGTGATTGTTGATGCCGGGGCTGCTCTTGCCCGAGCAGACGGGCGGCGTGTTCGCCGCGAGCCGGGTCGGCGTGCCGCCCACCGTCGGAACGACATAGATCTCGGCGTGCGGGTTCGCGTACATCGGCTCGCCCGCGGGGACACGCGTGAACGCCACCATCGAGTCGTCGGGCGACAGCGCCGGGTAGTACTCCTCGGCCTCGGGCGTCGCTGCGCCCTGGATCGGCGAGGCCGGGCCGCCCATGCCGTTGTTGAACGCAACGCTCCACAGGTTGGTCATGCCCGGCGCGCGCTGCGAGTTCGCATTGGCCTGCGTCGCGCCGGTGCCCGGTCCCGCGTTGGGGTTCTCCTGGTTGAACCGGCCGCTGAGCGCGGCGTTGGTCGACACGTAGACGATCTTCTGGCCGTCGTGGCTCCAGCTCGGCATGCCGGCGCCGCACGGCACGTTGCCGCACATGTCGCCGGTGTGCTGGATGAACCCGAGCGACTTGCCCGACGTGATGTCGGAGATGTTCGGGTCGTAGTTCGCGTAGGCCCAGTTGCCGTTGTCGCCGTTCACGGGCGTGCGCGGATCGCCTTCCAGGTTGATCCAGGCCAGGTGCGGGCTGTCGTTCTGGTCGGGCCCGTTGCCGTAGTCCGGGACCAGGGGGTTCTGCAGACCCAGTGAACCGACGCCGATACGCCGCCCCGGCTGCCAGTATGGATTGGTGTCGGTCTTGTTGAGGCTGAACGAGAACGGCCCCCAGCCCGGCTGCTGCAGCGTCGCGAGACCGCTCGCCGACACCGTCGGGAAGGGCCGGCCGCTCGCCACCATGCCGGTCGTTCCCTCGACCGACGCGGTCGCCGTGCGCCACGGATAGCTGTCCGCGAAGGTGACGAAGCCCTTGTCAGGCGTGGCGCTGTGGCAGCCGATGCAGGTCACCGGCGCGGCATTGCCGCTGTCGAGCCGCGAGCCCTGTAACACCTGGCCGATGGCGAGCACCGACTCGGTCGTCTCGTCACCGACGGAGAAACCGAGGAGCTGCGCCGCGCTCTGGCAGTCGGGCGTCAGCGCCGTTTGACAGGCGTGCTCGTCGATGTCGGCGAACATCGGGTTCGCGGCCCAGAACACCATGCTGCCCGTCGCCTGGACGGGCGCGACCGTGATCGTGCTGGTGCTGACTCCGCCGCTGGTGCCGCAGACGCTGATCGTGATCGGCGAATCCTGGACGTGATCCCGGAGGCTCATCCAGATGTCCTTGGGCATCGCCCAGACGTTGCTCGAGGAATAGACCACGAGATCGTTTGCTTCCTTGTCCGAGTGGACGGTGACCTTCATCGGGCCGGAGATCCCCGAGGCATTGACCCGCGGACGCAACCAGTTGCTGGGGAACAGCGAACCGTCTTCCGGCTCGAGAATGCAGGGACCCGCGCCCGACGGCGACGAGCAGAAGTTGGTCGCCACGCCCGGGTCGACGAGCGGATCGGTCGGGAAGTCGGTGCAGAGACCATTGGGGCCGGTGCACCGCTGGATGACGTGGCCACCGGCGCCCGACGTGACGCCGCTGCCGCCATTGCCGCCGCTGCCGTCGAGAGGTGGAGCCTTGACTCCGGCGCAACCGAAGGCGGTCACAACCAAGAACAAGGCGGCAAGCCAGGTCGCACCCCCGGTTAATGACAGTCTGCTGCCCGAGTGCATCACGTGAACCTCCATGAGCCTAAGAAAATTGCGGGCGGCCGAGCTCCCGCCGCCGCACCGCATTGGCGGCATCATACCAGAGCTGATGAAAGGTGGGGGGGGCCGCCTTTACGACGCACGTATCGCGACAGGGATGCATACCACCCTACGCGCCCGCCCGCCGCAGCAATGGATGCGCTGCGGGTAGTTGCCTTTCCGGATCGGGTAGCCAGGTTGAAGCTGGAACGGGGCGGCGGCGCGCGACAGCGTGACCGCGGCCTCGTCGACGTTGGTCGTGGATGTTGGACCGAAGACGCGGTGCCCGAGAAACAGTGGGCATCGGCGGAGAGGACGGGTACGCTCTTTCATATGAAAATCGGGCGTGGTGTGAGCGTCAGGATCGAGTACGAGCTCAAGATCAAGGGCGGCGAGGTCATCGAGTCCTCGGCGAAGGGCGGGCCGCTGCAGTACGTGCAGGGCGCGGGCAAGATGCTCGCTGGTCTGGAGAAGCGCCTGGAGGGTCTGTCGTCGGGCGACGAGCGTTCCGGCACCATCCCGGCCGCCGAGGCCTTCGGCACCGAGGACGCGCTGCCCCTGAAGACGATGACGCGCAAGGAGTTCCCGGAAGGAATCTCGCCCCGCGTGGGTTTGATCTTTCAGGCAAAGGGGCCAAACGGAGAGGCAGTCAATTTCAAGGTCATCTCGACGACCGCGGACGAGGTCTCGGTTCGCTTGCTCCACCCGCTGGTGGGCCGCGACCTCGAATTCAAGGTCAAGGTCTTGTCGGTCACGGATCCGCGATTTCCGGCGAGCGCACCGCCGCTACCTCCGGGCGTCGTCGAGCTGGAGCTCGACGAGATCTCGGACGCCTAGCGGCGGCCATAATCAGCCTGTAATCCTCCGCCACTGCCTGTCGCCGCCTGGCCCGATGCCCATGTTTTGAAACATACGGCGGTCGACTTGGGGGAAGCTGCCGTCGGGAGAACGACTCGATCGCCCCCCGGGAAGGAAGAAAGTCATGGCGGGCAAAAGCGAGCACGGTCAGGAGCATCATCAAGACCCGGGCCAGGCCCAACCACGACGCGGCAGAGGGTTCGCGGGGATGGACGCCGAACGACAGCGCCAGATCTCCGCAGAGGGGGGCCGTGCGGCGCACAGGAAGGGGACGGCGCACGAGTTCGACTCCGAGGAGGCCCGCGAGGCGGGGCGCAAGGGCGGACAGGCCAGCGGTGGCAGCCGGCGACGGCGCGTGGCCGCGGGCGCTGCCCCAGCCGAGGGAACGGAAGCAACCGAGAGCTCCGAGAGCTCCGGCGAAGAGTCGGCCGCCGAGTCCTCGGCCGGACCGACCCACCACTGAGACAGGCCCGTGAGCGGGCTTCGCTGCCGCCACCCCGCCATCCGCGCGGGGGGCGGCGGCACCTATATTGGTGATGCGCGAGTGGCTTGACGGGCGAGCCGATCGGCGCAATCAAGGTGATCATGGATCGGCAGCCGGTTCGTCGTTTCTCGATGATTCGCGACTTCCAGCTCGCCGACTTCTTCACGCTGCTCAACGGATTCGCAGGCACCGGCGCGGTGCTTTCGTTCATGGGGTTTCTGGTCACCCGCCACAGCGAGCGCTTCTGGCTGGGTGTCGGCCTGCTGCCGATCGCGCTGGTGATGGACGTCCTCGACGGGCGAATCGCGCGCTTGCGGCACGAGTCGTCACCGCTCGGCCAGGAGCTCGACTCGCTGGCCGACGTCGTCTCGTTCGGTGTGGCGCCGGCGACCATGGGCTTCGCCGTCGGCCTGCAAGGCGGCTGGGACGCGCTGTGCCTGGTCTACTTCGTGGGCTGCGGGATCAGCCGCCTCGCGCGCTACAACGCCACGGCAGCGCAGCTCTCCGACGCGCGCGGCAAGGTCACGCACTTCGAGGGCATGCCGATCCCGTCGAGCCTGCTGGTCGCGGTGATCCTGGCGGCGCTGGCGGCGACGGGACGATGGGGCGCCGCCCTGCCCTTCTCCGTCTGGCAACTGGGACCAGCGACGCTGCACCCGCTGTCGCTGCTCTACGTGCTCCACGGCAGCGCGATGATCAGCAAGACGCTGCGCATTCCCAAACCCTGAGGGGCGTCAGTCTTCCGAGGAGAAGACGACCTGGCCGGGATTCGCTTCGTCGCGAGCCGCCGCGGCACGCGCGCGCGCCAGCGCCGCCAGCTCGCGCTCGATGCGCGGGAACAGATAGCGGACGCGCCCTCGCTCGTCGGGCTCGGACGCGACGTCCCCGCCCAGCCGCACGAGGTCGCGCTCCAGCGCCTCGGCCTGCGCGCGGTCGGGCGCGATCGCCTCGAGAGCGCGCGCCTCGGCGGGCGCCGCGAAGATCCGCGACAGCAGGCTGCGACGCGCGTTCCGCTTCGCGCGCGAACGGGCGGCCACCTTCTCGCGGACCACGCGCACGCCCGGGATCGCGAAGAACACCGCCGAGAAGATCACCGGGAACGTGTAGAGCCAGACCGACATGCCGGCGAGCGAGATCCGCATCTTCATCTCGAACCAGGGCACGATCCAGAACGGCGCCGCCAGATTGAACGCGTTGAAGAAGCCGATCGCGGTGTTGGTGTTCGAGGTGTTTCCGGTCAGCGGCGCGGCTCGCTCGAGGCGCTCCCACGCCGGCCGCGGCCGAGTGGCGCCGAGCCAGCCGGGGCCGTCGTCGACTGACTGGGTGGTCTTGCGCAGCTCCTTGAAGACATAGATCACGACGCCGTCGTCGGTCACCTCGGGCTCGCCGCCGTAGTCGGCGAGCAGCCGCGTCGCCTCTTCCTCGGCGCGATCGAAGTCCCAGCCCATGAGCTGAACCAGATCGACGGCGCCGATGCGGCCGTTGCGCTGCCGGATCGCCGCGAGGATCTCCTTTTCGTCCGCGAGCGGATCGACCGCCGCGCGCGGAGGACCGAACACGAAATCGAAGACGCTCTTGTAGAACGGCTTCTTCGGCTTGGCGGCGAATCGCTGCCGCGCGGGCGCGCCGCCGAAGCCGGGGTTCCAGCCCCAGATCCAGAACAGATCAGCGAAGCCGAAGCCGAAGCCGCGGTCATCGTCGCGGTCGTCGGAGCGGCGCGCGAAGATCAGCGCGAGCAGCATGGCGACGAACAGCATGAAGTAGACGACCAGCGTGACGACGATCGAGATCTTGAAGATGAACGTGAAGCCGGTCCACAGCGCGCTGCCCGCGGCCGCGAGACGCTCGCGCCAGGTCAGCGCGCCGCGCCGCTCGAACGCCGGATCGAACTCGTAGACCAGCTCGCCGCTCTCGGTGGCGCTGAGGTGGCTGCGATACTCCTTGAGCAGCACGGTCAGCGCCTGCTGGGTTTCAGCCTCGGGCAGGCCCGACACGGTCATGGCGTCGGCCCGGGTGAGCTTGCCGCCACGACCGCGCAGCGCTTCCAGCAGGATTCGCTTCGCCTTGGGCTCGGCGTAGCCCTTTTTTTCGATCGTCGGCTCACCGCGGGGCGCTGCCTGGCTGGGATTGAGTGACATTTCCGTGTCTATTCACTGCCTCATGATCGGCCGCGGCGCAACCTCGGCGCCACAGCTTCGGTCAATGCGTTCTGGTAGCGCTTCTCGCCAGCTTCCACGCGCAGCGGCAAGCGGTTCTGCGGCGGCGGAAACGGGCACGACGCAAACTCCGTGAACGCGCACGCCGGATTGAGCGCGCAGTTGAAATCGACGACGACGACGCCGGACGCCGGATCCGGCAGCGGCGAGTAGACGAAACGGCCCGCCGGATAGGTGAGATCGCGGTTGGTCTCGTCGCCGAACAAGATGAAGAGACGCTTGCGCTCGTCGTCCATCAGGCTGTCGAGGCGAAAGGTCTTCCCGGCGATCTCCAGCACCACCTGCCCGGGCGAGCGCGACAGCACGGGACCGACGTCGTAGGGGATGGTGATCGAGCGCTCCTCGCGGAACGGCTCGAAGCGGCCGGCCACCGCCCATTCGCGGCGCGGCGGGAACCACTCGGTGCCGGGGAAATCGTGGCGGCGCGGGCTGTCGGGATCGCGCACGCGCAGGGCGAAGATGTCTGCGCGGCGAATCAGCTCGTACGACAGCCGGCCGTGCAGGATCCGGTCCGGACCTCCGGCCTCGCCGTCGGATCGCAGCACCCTCTCGCGGATCGGCACGCCGTCGCTGGTCACGGTGACGCCGGGAGCGACCGAGAGGGTCACGCGGCCATCGTCGTCGAGCGTCGCGGTTCCAATCGGCAGCGGGTTCGGCCCCGGCTCCAGCGGATAGCGTGCCACCAGCGTCAGCCAGCCCGCCGCCGAAGTGAGGCGCGCGATGCGAGCCGTGCGGAAGGTCTCTGCGTCTTGCGCGAATCGATCCTCGATCACGCCGCCCATCTTAGCCGGAACGTCGGCCCGAACGTTGGCTCCGGCCCGAACGTTGGCCCCGAAACTTGGCCTCGAACGTTGGCCCCGAACGTTGAACGAGTCGTAACCGGCTCGTCGCACTGTCGGTGCCGGTGCTTCCCTCGGTGCTGCGCTGTATTTCTGATCGGACGCCACCTTCGGTCTGCAAAGGGAACGTACGTGTATTACGTTGCTGCTCGGAAATATCGATGACGACAAAAGTGATACTTGTTGATGACCACCACGTCTTTCGAACCGGCCTGCGCGCCATTCTCGCCTCCGAGCCGGACATTGCGGTCGTGGGCGAGGCGTCGGAGGCGCGGCAAGCTTACTCGCTGCTCGACAGCGCGCAGCCAGACCTGGTGCTGCTGGACCTGACGCTGCCCGATGGTGACGGCATCGCCGCGACCCGCGAGCTCCTGCGCCGAGAGCCGCGCGTACGCGTGCTGGTGCTGACCATGCAGACCAACGAGTTCTTCGTCTCGCGCGCCTTCGCCGCGGGCGCGAGCGGGTTCGCCATCAAGAGTCAGGGCCCCGAGGAGATCCTGCAGGCGATCCGCGCGGTCGCCGCCGGCGAACGCTACCTGTCCCCGCAGTTCGTGGGCAAGATCGCCGAGACCAACGGCAAGGCCGGTCATTCGCGATCAGACCAGTCACGATCCGCTCGAGCCGTTGTCGCGCCGCGAGCGCGAGGTCTGCGATCTCGTGCTGCGCGGGCTCAGCAACCAGGGCATCGCCGAGGCGCTCTGCATCAGCATCAAGACCGTCGAGACCCACCGCGCTCGCATCAACCAGAAGCTGGGCGTGCATTCGACCGGCCAGCTGATCCGGCTGGCGGCGCTCCAGGGCCTGATCTCCAGCTAGCGGTCAGACAAGAAAAACGCCAGGACGCAGAGACGGCGGATCCGGACTATCAAGGTCCGGACTCGGGGAAAACGCCAGGACGCCAGGAACGCCAGGTCCGGCGTTGGCGTTCCTGGCGTCCTGGCGCTCATCTGAACGGCATTGGGGCTACCGCGACATCAGGACAGCAGATCCGCCGCGACGCCGGCGTGCGTCCCGTTCGGGTACGCCGCACCCGCCGCCACCGCACGCGCGGCCCGCCGCCCGTCGAAGCTCGCGCGCGCCACCGCGTCGGCTGGAAGGAACCGCAGCGTGAACACCGCGCCGCCGCCCCGCGGCCGGTTGGTCACCGCGATCCGCCCGCCGATGCGGATCATGAGATCGCGCGCCATCGACAGTCCGATGCCGGTGCCGTCGTCGCCCTTCGTCGTGAAGAACGGGTCGAAGATGCGATGGCGGATCGCGGGCGGAACGCCGGTCCCCTGGTCCTCGACCTTGATCACCACACGGCGGCGGCCAGCGCTGGCACTGACGTGGGCGCCGATCCGGATCGTGCCGCCGCGAGGCATCGCATCGCGCGCGTTGAGGAGCAGGTTCACGAACATCTGACGCAGCTCCGCGCCGATGCCCCACACCGGCGGCAGCGGCGGCAGCTGGACCACGATGTCGACGCGCTTGCCGTGTCGCTCGGCGAAGCTGGTCTCGGCCAGCTCGACCGCGTGCCGCACGACCGCCGCCACCTCGACCGGGCGCGCGGGGCGTTCGCGCGCGGTGCCACGCAGCGACTCCTGCACGCGCGTCAGCATCGCCAGGCTGTCGCGCAGGCCGCTGCGCACCCAGGCCAGATGCTCGCGCTGGGTGGTGGTCAGATCCGGCTCGCGTGCGATCAGCGCGGCGCGCACCTGAAGCGCGCTCAGCGTGTTGCCGAGATCGTGCGCGACGCCGGCCGCGATCTCGCCCATCGCCAGCAACGTTTCGCGCCGCCGCAAGCCGTGCCGCGCCCGCGCGAGCTCGGCCTCGGTGCGCGCGAGCGCCGTGACGTCGTCCACGATCACCAGCACGGTGCCCTGGCGCGCCTTGCTCGTGCCTGCACCCTCGAGCCGAAGGCGCCAGACCCGATCGTCGCCGTCGCGCGCCACGCGCACGTCGGCGTAGGCGCGCCCGGCCACGCCCGACAGCCGCGCGCCCAGGCGCGTCACCATCCCAGCCAGGCCGGCGCCACGGATGCGCTCGCCGCGCGCCGACCCGGGCGAGGTCACGATCCAGCGCGCCGGGCCCAGGCTCGAGCGCACGATCTCGGCGAAGCGCTGGTTGCGGATCACGATCCGGTCACGCGTCAGCAGCGCCACGCCGATCGACTGCGACCGGGCCAGCCCGGCCGCCAGCAGCGCGAGATCCCGCCGCCGCTCCCGCATCGACTTCGACGGCTCATCGGCGGCGAGACGCGCCGGCCCCAGGCTGCTGTCGCCGTCGGTCAGGACCGTGGCGACGTCGAGCGACGCCGCCACGCGGGACACGACCCCGGATCCGAGCCGGGGCCTCGCCGCCAGTGACAGAGGCGCGCCTCCGCGCCAGCCCGCGATCTCGTGATTCCGTCGCGCGCTCACGTGCCTTGTCATTAATCACCTCGCTCTTTGTTGCCAAGTGAGGGGTAAACGCGATCGGAATGCGCGCCCGCCGGCCGCGAAGCGAGCGGATCGCGCGCCTTACGGTAAAATGGCTGCGTGTCCGACGAAGAAGACGCCGAGATCCCACAGGGGCTGGTCGCCGTGGGCGGCTCGCTGGATCCCGACGTCGTGCTCGGCGCCTACCGCTCGGGCATCTTTCCATGGTCGTCGGATCCGGCGATCACCTGGTGGTCGCCTGATCCGCGCGCGGTCTTCGAGATCGATCGCTACCGATCGCACCGGAGTGTCGCGCGCACGGTGCGCCGCCAGGGATGGCGCTTCGAGATCGATCGCGACTTCACGGGCGTGATGCGCCGATGCGCGGCGCCCACGCCCGATCGCCCGGCGACCTGGATCACCGACGAGTTCGTGGCCTCGTACTCCGAGCTCCACCGGCGCGGCCACGCTCACAGCGTCGAGGTCTACGAGGGCGACGAGATCGTGGGCGGCCTCTACGGTGTGACGATCGGCGGCTTCTTCGGCGGCGAGTCGATGTTCCACACCCGCACCGACGCCTCGAAGGCGGCGGTGGGATACCTCATCGACCGATTGCGCGCGGGCGGCTTCACGCTGCTCGACGCGCAGATGCCGACGCCGCACCTGGCGCGTCTCGGCGCTGTCAACATCCCGCGCAGCGAGTACCTCGCGCGCCTGCGGACCGCGCTCGAGGTCAGGGCGTCGTTCAGCGCGGCGTGAAGCAGGCGCTCCGCTCGTGACCCTCGAAGGGTTCCGAGCTACGCCTCACGCGCCATCGGGCTCTTGCGCGCGCACACCCGATTTCGACCCGACCGCTTGGCTTCGTACATCATCTCGTCGGCGACGGCGATCAGATCGGCGGGCGACTGCACACCCGGGTGGGGCGTGCCGGCAACGCCGACGCTGATGGTCACGCGGATCGGCTTGTTCTCGTAAGAGAAGGCGTGCGCCTCGACGAGGCTGCGCAGGCTCTCGGCCATGGTCTCGCCGCCGTCGACGGTGGTGCCGCGCGAGATGATCGCGAACTCCTCGCCGCCGTAGCGCGCGAGGATGTCCTCGGGGCGCAAGGTGTCGGTGATCAGCTTCGACAGCTCGGTGAGCACGAAGTCGCCGCCGGGGTGGCCGTAGGCATCGTTGATCTTCTTGAAGTGGTCGATGTCGAGGAACAGCAGCGCCAGCGGCGCCGTGTGGCGGGAGGCGTAGGTGTACTCGCTCTCGAGCCGTTCGCTGAGGTAGCGCTTGTTGAACGTCTTGGTCAGACCGTCGCGCAGCGCCGACTCCGACATCTGGCGCTGAAACATCTCGTCCAGCTTGTCGTGGTAGCTGAACTTCAAGATCGTCGTCGAGCCGAGCAGGATCTTGTCGCCGTGGGACAGCGCCTGCCGCTGCACGCGAGTGCCATTACAGAATGTCCCGTTGGTCGAGCCCAGGTCCTCGAGGATCACCTTGTCACCCTGCTGGATCAGCTGGGCGTGCTCGCGCGAGATCCCCTCGTCGACCAGGCGGACGTCGACCTTGTCCCCCCGGCCCATGACGGTCTTCTCCTTGGCGATCCGGTGCATCTCGCCCACGCTGGTGCCGGCGAGCACCAGCAAGTAAGGCCGGGGCTGCTGGTCTTCCTCGGTCGGGCGGGCCGGGTCCAGCGTGCGCGTGGTGTCCTCGAATGGGTTGTGGTCACGCGCGCCCATTGCGATATCTTAGCCGCCGGCGGCGATCCCTTGCAAACTCTTGTCGGAACCAGCGGCTACAGCTACGCACCTTGGAAGGGGAGCTTTTACCCGGAGAAGCTCCCGGCGGCGCGCATGTTGTCGTACTACGCCGAGAAGCTGCCGACGGTGGAGATCAACAACACGTTCTATCGATTGCCCGCGCCCGAGATGCTGCGCAAATGGGCCGACGAGACGCCCACAACGTTCCGCTTTGCGCTCAAGAGCCCACGCCGGATCACACATGAGAAGCGGTTGGTTGGCGCAGGCGAGGCGATCGGCTGGCTGTTCAAGGCGGCGGCCGAGCTCGGCGACAAGCTGGGGCCGGTGCTGTTTCAGCTGCCCCCCAACGCGAAGAAGGATGTCGGGATCCTCGACGCGTTCCTCGGCGAGCTGCCGGCGGGTGCGCGGCCGGCGCTGGAGTTCCGCCACGAGTCCTGGTTCTCGCCCGACGTCTACGACGTGCTCCGCAAGCGCGGAGCCGCGCTGTGCATCGCCGAGGCGGAGGACCTGGCGACGCCGCTCGAGGCGACGGCGCCGTGGGGCTACCTGCGCCTGCGGCGGCAGGACTACGACGACGCGGCCGTCGCCTCCTGGGCGCAGAAGATTCGCGCGCAGGGCTGGGACCAGGCCTATGTCTTCTTCAAGCACGAAGACGAGGGCAAGGGCCCCAAGCTCGCCGCCCAGTTGATTGCCGCGCTCGCCTGAGCCACAATCGGGTCCACAGTCGAGTTTTTTGTCAGCGCACCCACGCGCGGGTACAATCACCTACATGGCGCGAGCAATTGCAGGCGGCACGATCTCGTTCGGATTGGTCTCGATCCCGGTGAAGCTCTACTCGGCGACGCAGGCGTCGGCGGGGGTTTCATTCAACCTGCTGCACGCCAAGTGCGGCTCGCGGCTCAAGCAGCAATACATCTGCCCGCGCGACAACGAGATCGTCGGGCGCGACCAGATGACCAAGGGCTACGAGTTCGCCAAGGATCAATACGTCACCTTCACGACCGACGAGCTGAAGGCGCTCGAGGAGAAGGCGACGCAGACGATCGACATCGCCGAGTTCGTTCCGCTGGATCGGATCGATCCGGTCTACTTCGACAAGGCCTACTACCTCGGCCCCGAGAAGGGCGGCGAGAAGGCGTACCGCCTGCTGTGCGAGGCGATGCGCGAGACCGGACGCGCGGGCCTGGCGCGCTACGCGGCGCGCGGCAAGCAGTACCTGGTGCTGTTGCGCCCGAGCGTCGACGGAGGGATGGTCATGCAGCAGCTCCTCTACGCCGACGAGGTCCGTCCCTTCTCCGACGTGCCGATGCCCGACGACGCCGAGGTCAAGGAGCCGGAGCTCCGGCTGGCCAAGCAGCTCATCGATCAGATTGCCGTCGAGACCTTCGAACCGACCAAGTACGAAGACGACGTGAAGAAGCGCATCGAGGAGGACATCAAGCGCAAGGTCGAGGGCCAGGAGATCGCGGTCACCGCCCCCGAGCCGGAGCCGGCGCGCATCATCGATCTGATGGAGGCGCTGAAGGCGAGCCTCGGCAAGAGCAAGGGCGCAGCGCCCGCGACGGCGAGCGCCGGCGACGATCGCAAGCCGGCCCGCCGCTCCGAAGGAAGCGCAGAGGCCAAGGCAGAGCTGAAGTCGGACGCCAAGGCGGAGCCGAAAAAGAAAGCAGCCAAGCGCTGATCCGCCGTTATGATGGCGCCGTAATGGGGGGCTACAGCGCGCAAGAGGTCGCCGCGATGTTGGGGCTGCCCCCGGCGCGACTGCGTGCCTATGTGCGCGCGGGCTTGCTGTCGGACGAGCAGGGAGAGCACGGTCGCCGCCGCTTCTCGTTCCAGGATCTGCTCCTGCTGCGCACCGCCGAGGGGCTGGTCGCCGAGCGCATCCCCCCGCGCCGGGTCGTGATCGCGCTGAAGAAGCTGCGCGAGCACTTGGACCGCGAGCGTGGCGACCGCACCGCTGCGCCGGGCGACAGCGAGGCCGTGGGTCCGGTCCGCCCGCTGACGGGCGTGCCGCTTTCCACCGACGGGGACCGCATCGTCGCCCACGACGGAATGGCGCGCTGGCAGCCCGAGTCGGGCCAGGTGCTGCTGACCTTCCCCGACGCGCGCCCCACCGCCGCCGACGCGCCGATCCCGCTCAGCGCTCGCCGGCCCTGCCCCGCCCCCACCGCGGACCGCGATCCGGCGGGCACCGTCCCGGCGGCGGGCGAGGTCTCCGCCGACGATCTCTACCGTATCGCCGGAACGCTCGAGGAGACCGACCCGGTCCATGCCGTGCACACTTACCGTCAGGCGCTGGCGCTCGATCCGGGCCACGCCGACGCGCACGTGAACCTCGGCCGCCTGCTGCACGAGGCGGGCGAGCTGGCCGAGGCCGAGCGCCACTACCGCGCCACGCTCGGGCTGCGCCCCGACGACGCGACCGCGGCCTTCAACCTCGCGGTCGCGATCGAGGACCAGGGGCGCGACGACGAGGCGCTGGAGCAGTACGAGCGCGCGATCACCATCGACGGCAGAAACGCCGACGCGCACTACAACGCGGCTCGCCTCTACGAGAAGCTCGGCAAGTACACCGCCGCAATCCGACACCTGCGCGCCTACCGCGAGCTGGTCCGCTAGTCCCCTCGCGGGAGGTTCGGGAGCCTTCCGAGGGGTCCCGCGCGAGATGATCCTGAACGAGTATGCCCGAGTGACGACCCGCACCGGCGGACTTAGGTTTCACGAGCGGCCCATGAACCTCCCTCAGCTCTCCTGTCATTCCATCCTCGTCGTCGACGACGATCCCGACATCCGCGACAGCCTCGCCGAGATCCTCTCCGACGAGGGGTACCGCGTGACCGGCGCGCAAAACGGGCGTGACGCCCTCACCTTCCTGCGCGGGCAGAAACCGCCGAGCCTGATCCTGCTCGACATGACGATGCCCGACATGGATGGGTGGCGCTTCCGGCTCGAGCAGCAGAAGACCGCGGCGATCGCGACCATCCCGGTCGTGCTCCTGTCGGCGCGGCAGGACATCCGCGAGGCGGCGCTGGCGATGGGCGCGGCCGACTACCTGCGCAAGCCGGTCGAGATCGACAATCTGCTCGAGATTGCCGATCGCTACTGCCGGCCAATCTTTCTCAACTAGCTCGCGGCCCGCGATAGTATCGCGGGCGATGGGGAGAGCCGGCCGGCTCGTCGCCGCGGTCACGCAGTCGATACTGTCATTGTCGCCGCTGGCGCTTTGGTCGTCGCTGGCGCTTTGGTCGTCGCTGGCGCTGTTCTCGCTCGCGGCGCGGCCGGCGCGCGCGGCCGGCGGCGACGACGATCAGGGCGCCGAGGTGTGGCTCACCGAGAGCGAGAACGGCGTCAACCCCGCGGCCGACAACGCGGGCACGCTGCCGCTCGTGCACTGGCGCACCATGTACACGCGCCACTTCCGCATCCACTTCTACGACGAGGATCGCTCGCTGGCCGATCGCGCGGCGATGATCGCGGAGCGCGCGCACCTGAGGCTCACCCACTACCTGAACTGGCTGCCGAGCGGCCGCATCGACATCACGATCAACGACCACACCGACGACGCCAACGGGTTCGCGAGCTCGGTGCCCCAGAACTACCTCTTCGCCTACGGCGCGCCGCCGGCGTCGCTCGACGAGCTCAACGACTTCGACGACTTCTTCAACCTGCTCATCACCCACGAGCTCACGCACGTGGTGCACCTGGACACGATCCTCGGGCCCGCGCGCTACATCAACTTCCTGCGCGGCAAGATCTACGCACCCAACCTGTCGCAGCCGACCTGGTTCGTCGAGGGCCTGGCGGTGCTGATGGAGTCGCGACAGACCACGGGCGGCCGCGTGCGCAGCAACTTCTTCGACATGGAGCTGCGCGTGCCGTTCCTCGAGGGGAAGATGCTGGGCCTCGACGCCGTGTCGAACGGACCGCTCGCCTTCCCGCAGGGAAGCGCGATCTACCTCTACGGATCAAGCCTGCTCAAGTACATCGAGGACCGCTACGGACCCGACAAGATCCGCGAGATCTCGCACCGCTACGCCAGCCAGCTCATCCCCGGTGGGCTGACTCGCGTGTCGCACGCGACGCCACTGGCCGCGGCTACGACCAGCTGTGGCTGGACTGGAAGGAGTCGCTGGGGCGCCGCTACGGCGCTGGAGGTCGAGGAGGCGTCGCGCCGCGGGCTGACGCCGGCGACGCGGCTCACGTTCGACGGCCAGGGCCCGCGCGCGGGATCGAACCCGCACTACTTCCACGACGGGCGCGGCTTCGTCTACCAGAGGGCGACGACCACCGACCACCCGGCCTACGTGCTGCTCGACCCGGTCAGCGGAAGATCGCGCGAGCTGATGGAGGTCTACAGCGGCGGAGTCGCGGCGCCGACGCCCGACGGGCGCGCGCTCATCTTCCAGCGAACCAACTTCCAGCCGCTGCGCCACCGCGTCTCCGGCGCGCCCGACGTGAGCTGGGACGATCTGTTCCGCATCGACCTCGGCTCGGGCGAGGTGCGGGAGCTGACCCGCGCCCACCGCGTCCACGAGCCCGACGTGTCGCCCGACGGCACGCAGATCGCGTGCACCGTCGGCACGACCGGCCGGCGCGACCTGGCGATCGTGCCGATCACGGGCGGCGCGCCCCGGGTGCTGGCCGCGAGCCAGCCCGGCCTGGCGTACGGGCCGTCCTGGTCGCCCGACGGGCGCCAGATCGCCTACTCGCGCTACAAGCCCGGCGGCTTCCGCGACATCCACCTCTACGACCTGGCCTCGGGACGCGACCGCGCGCTCTGGATCGATCGCGCCATGGACATGGACCCGAGCTGGTCGCCCGACGGGCGGTTCATCGTCTTCTCGTCGGACCGCACCGGCATCTACAACCTGTTCGCGTACGAGCTCGCGACCGAGCGTCTCTATCAGATCACGAATCTGCTCAGCGGCGCGTTCCAGCCGACGGTCTCTCCCGACGGCAAGCTCGTCGTCTTCACCGGCTTCACCTCGCTGGGCTTCGATGTCTTCTCGGCCCCCTTCGAACCCACGACGTGGGCGCTGGCCCAGCCGTTCGCCAACACGCGGCCCGATGCGCTCCCGGTGACGCTCGAGAGCGCCCACGCGCCCGGCGAGCGCCCCGACGAGCCGCTCGTCGAGCGGATCACCGAATACCACCCCTGGCGCTACTTCTACCCGCGCAACTGGGTGCTCACGTTTCCGTCGGACGCGCTGGGGCTGGGCGCCAGCCTGGGCGTGCAGACGGCGTTCGGCGACCCGGTGTTCAATCACTCGGTCGGCGTAAATTTGCTGGTCCCGACCGGCGGCGACGCGTCGGTGCAGGTCGGCTACACCTACAACGGGCTCTGGCCGTCGCTGTCGCTGTCGCTCACGCGCACGGCGCTGCAGGCCAACGACCTGATCGTCGACGGCAGCGGGCGCGGCTACACCCAGCATCGCATGAGCGCGGACGGCGCGATCTCGCTGCCGGTGCTGGTCAAGCCCGACGCCTCGGCGAGCGTGGCGCTGTCGTACCTCTACGAGCAATACGCGCCCGCCAACCGACTACCGGTCGCCGATCCCACCCAAGGGATCGTGGTCGCTCCCGAGACCGGCCCCAACGCCAGCGTCTTCCTGACGCTCAACTACTCCAACGTCAAATCCTGGCCCTACTCGATCAGCGGCCAGGCGGGACGGCGCCTGCAACTCTCGCTGCAGGTCTCCGACCCGAGCCTGGGCGGCAAGTTCCACACCGGTGAGGTGAGCGCGCTGTGGGTCGAGTACTTCACGCCGCCGTGGGCCAAGCTGCACGCGCTGGCGCTCCTCTACAGCGGCGGCGCCGGCATCGGCGACAAGCGGTCGTTCTTCGCGCTCGGCGGCTTCGTCGACCAGGACGTCGTGCGCTCGCTGTTCCTCAGCCGGTCGCAGTGCTGCTTCTTCCTGCGCGGCTACCCGGCGGCGAGCATCTTCGGCGACCAGTACCACCTGCTGTCGACGGAGTATCGGCTACCCCTGCTCTGGATCGAGAAGGGGTATCAGACCTTTCCGTTCTACATGCGCCGCGTGAGCGGCGCCGCCTTCGCCGACGTCGGAAACGCCTACCAGGGGACGTTCCACGCGTCAGACCTGAAGGTCGGCGTGGGCGCCGAGATCCGCATCGAGATGAGCCTGGCGTACTACCTGCCGACGCAGGTCCAGTTCGGGTACGCCAAGGGGCTGCAGACCGGCGGGACGAGCCAGTACTACTTCGTCACGGCGATCCCGATTTTTTGAGCTCGCGGCCGCGGCTAGGCGGCAGGAGCGGCGGGCGGCGATGCCGGGGCCGGCGACGGCGCCGACATCAAGCCGAGCTTCGGCATCTCGGTGAGCACCAGCGGCAAGAGCTCGTCCATGCGCTTGACGAACAGGATCTCGATCTCCTTGCGCGGCTGCTCGGGGATGTCGATCACGTCCTTGCGGTTACGCTCCGGCATGATGACGCGCTTGATGCCAGCGCGGTGGGCGGCCAGGAACTTCTCCTTGATGCCGCCGACCGGCAGCACGAGGCCACGCAGCGTGATCTCGCCGGTCATCGCCACGTCGTTACGGATCGGCTTCCCGGTGAGCAGCGACGCCATCGCCACGAACATCGTCACACCGGCCGAGGGTCCGTCCTTGGGGATCGCGCCCGCGGGGATGTGCACGTGGATATCGGTCTTCTCGAGGAAGTTCTCCTCGAGCCCCAGCCACCGCGCGCGCGCGCGGATGAACGACAGCGCCGCCTGCGCCGACTCCTTCATGACCTCGCCGAGCTGGCCGGTCAGCACCAGCTGCCCCTTGCCGTTCATCTTCGTAGCCTCGATGAACAGGATGTCACCGCCCACCGGCGTCCACGCCAGGCCGGTCGCCACGCCCGGCTCCGCCGTGCGCTCCGCGACCTCGGAGATGTACTTCTGGGGTCCCAGGAACTCCGGGATGCGGTCGACGGTGACGGACTCTTTCGGCTGCGCCTTGCCCTCCGCGACCAGCACCGCCACCGCGCGGATCACGTTCGCGAGCTCGCGCTCCAGGTTGCGCACACCGGCCTCGCGCGTGTAGCTGTCGATGACCTCGGCCACCGCCGAGTCCTCGAAGACCACGCGCGGCCCCGCGCTCTCGCTCTCGGGCTTGGCGTCGAGGCCGTGCTCGCTGAGCTGCTTCGGGATCAGGAACTGCTTCGAGATGTTGAGCTTCTCTTCGCGCGTGTAGCCGGGCAGCTCCAGCACCTCGAGGCGATCGCGCAGCGCAGGCGGGATCGGGTCCATGATATTGGCGGTCGCCACGAACATGACCTTGGAGAGATCGAACGGCACCTCCAGGTAGTGATCCGAGAAGGTGTGGTTCTGCTCCGGGTCGAGCACCTCGAGCAGCGCCGCTGCGGGGTCGCCGCGGAAGTCGTGCCCGAGCTTGTCGATCTCGTCGAGCATGAAGACCGGGTTGTTCGACCCCGCCTTCTTCATGCCCTGGACCAGGCGGCCCGGCAGCGAGCCGACGTAGGTGCGCCGGTGACCGCGGATCTCCGCCTCGTCGCGCACGCCGCCGAGCGAGATGCGGATGAACTTGCGTCCCAGCGAACGCGCGATCGATCGCCCCAGCGACGTCTTGCCGACGCCGGGTGGGCCCACCAGACACAGGATCGGCCCGCGCTTGTCGGCCTTGAGCTTGCGCACCGCCAGGTACTCGAGGATGCGCTTCTTGACCTTCTCCAGATCGTAGTGGTCGGCGTTGAGAATGTCGCGCGCGCCCTGGATGTCGAGCTTGTCGTCGGTCGAGATCGACCACGGCAGCTCGACGAGCCACTCGAGATAGGTGCGCGTGACGGTGTACTCCGCCGACGACGGCTGCATGACCTTGAGCCGCTCGAGCTGCTTCATCGCGACCTTCTCGGTCTCGGGCGGCATCTTGGCGTTGACGACCTTCTCGCGGAAGTCGTCGAGGTCGCCGCCGGAGTCGTCGATCTCGCCGAGCTCTTCCTTGATCGCCTTCAGCTGCTGGCGCAGCACGTACTCGCGCTGGTTGCGCCCCATCTCCTCCTGCACCTGGCTGTTGATCTTCTCGCGCACCTTCAGCACCTCGTGCTGGCGCGAGAGGAACTGCAGCACCTTGCGCAGCCGGTTCTTGAGGTCGAATGTCTCGAGCACGTCCTGCTTCTCGTCGACCTGCACGTCCAGGTTCGACGTGATGAGGTCGGCGAGCTGGCCCGGCTCGGTCACGCTGTCGACCAGCGCGCTCGCCTCCTTGGGGAGCTCGGGCATCAGCTTGATCACGCGCTTGGCGACGTCCTTGAGGTTCATCACCAGCGCGTCGAGCTCGACATCCGTGCTGGGCGCGTCGGGCAGCGGCTGCACCTTGGCGGTCATGAACGGGTCCTGCCCGCCGACCTCGAGCAACCGGATGCGCGAGACTCCCTGCAGGATCACCGAGAAGTTGTCCTTGGCCAGCTTGATCACCTTGAGGATCCGCGCCGCGCAGCCAACCGAGAACAGATCGCTCGGCCCGGGCTCCTCCGTGCGCGCATCGCGCTGGGTCACGATCCCGATGACGGGTCGCTCCTTGGAGATCGCCTCCTCGACCAGCTTCACCGACTTCTTGCGGCCGACATCGATGGGGATGATCGATCCCGGGAAGAGCACCGAGTTACGGAGCGGGAGGATCGAGATGATCTCGGGGACTTCGATAGGCCCTTCGGGGGCGGTTTTCTTGGAGGCCATTTGCCGTGATCGTATACGGTGAAACGCTCTGGAACAAATAGGAAACGCTCCCAACCTCGACGGAGCGGCGGCGAGCGCGCCATGTGGGCAAGCCGCGCTCGCTCCCCTTCGACGAGTCGGACGTCCGGATCCGGCCGGCTATTCAGTCGGCCTTCCGGCCGGATCGACGTCCCGCTACCGACCGCGTTTTTCGGAGGCGGGCTTGGGCTGGGGGCTGAAGGCGTGGACGGTCGCGCCGGCTCCGTTGCTGCCCCCGGCGCCGGTCTCACTGCCGGCCGCCGCGGGCATGCCGCGATCGCGGGCGATCCCGTGGTGGACCAGGACCTTCGTCTCGATCTTGCGCGAGACCTCGGGGTGATCCCGCAGGTATTGCTTGGCGTTCTCCCGACCCTGCCCGATGCGATCGCCCTCGAAGCCGAACCAGGCTCCGGACTTCTCGACGACGCCGCACTCCGCGCCCAGGTCGACCAGATCGCCTTCGTGGCTGATCCCTTCGCCGTAAAGAATGTCGAACTCGACCTCGCGGAACGGCGGAGCCATCTTGTTCTTCACGACCTTGACGCGTGTACGGTTGCCAACCACCTGCTCGCCGTCCTTGAGCGCGCCTACACGGCGGATGTCGAGGCGGCAGCTGGCGTAAAACTTCAGCGCGTTGCCGCCGGTCGTCGTCTCGGGGTTGCCGAACATGACGCCGATCTTCATGCGGATCTGGTTGATGAAAATCACCAGCGTGTTCGACTTGGAGATCGTCCCGGTCAGCTTGCGCAGCGCCTGGCTCATCAGGCGCGCCTGCAAGCCGACGTGCGAGTCGCCCATCTCCCCTTCCAGCTCGGCGCGCGGGGTCAGCGCCGCCACCGAGTCGATCACGATGACGTCGACGGCGCCCGAACGCACCAGCATCTCGGTGATCTCCAGCGCCTGCTCGCCGCAGTCGGGCTGTGACACCAGGAGGTCGTCGGTGCGCACGCCCAGCTTGCGCGCGTACCCGACGTCGAGCGCGTGCTCGGCGTCGACGAAGGCGCAGATCCCCCCGCCCTTCTGCGCCTGCGCCACCACGTGCAAGGCCAGCGTGGTCTTGCCGGACGATTCAGGCCCGTAGACCTCGACGATACGGCCGCGCGGCAATCCACCGACGCCGAGCGCGATATCCAGGCCCAGCGAACCGGTCGGAACCACGGTGACCTCGGGCGGCGCCATGCCGTCGCCGAGGCGCATGATGCTGCCCTTGCCGAACTGCTTCTCGATGGTCGAGACCGTCAGCTCGATCGCCTTGTCGCGGGTGGTGTCGCGCTCGCGCACCGGCGCGGGCGTCACCGCGGCGACCGGCGTCGCCGTCGCGCCCGCCGACACCACGACCGGCTTGGAGGCCGACGCGCGCGCACCCTCGCCCGCCGACTTCGCGGAAGACGACGACGCCGCCGAAGAAGACGCCGCCGCCGACGCGCTAGTTGATTCCCTGGTCTCGCTCTTCTCGGTCGCCATGGGTCGCTCCTTCCAGCGCGGCGGTGCCACGCAAGACGTAAGTCGAGGCATCACCACCGGTGATGCTCTCGTAGAGATGAATCTCGCTCACTCGAACCTCGCCGAACGCGCGCTCGGCCCACGGCGCCAGCGCCGCGGTCACGTCTCCGGCGCCCCGCGACCGCCGCGGCGTGCGCCCGATCGTCACGTGCCCGCGAAACGTGCGGCGGCGCTGCTCTTCGACGTCGCCGATCGCCAGCTGCGCGGCGACGTCGACGACCACGCGCGCGACCTCGCCCAGGCGTCGCGACGGATCCTCGACGCCGACCCAGATGACCTGGGCGTTCTGCAGCGACGGGAACGCGCCCACGCCGCGCAACTGGACGGCGAAGCTGGGGTGCTGGCCCAGCGCGCCGCCGAGCGCCGCGCCGAACTGCGACAGCCGCGCCGGCTCGACCTGGCCCAGGAACATCAGCGTGACGTGCAGATTGTCCGCCTTCCGCGTCCATTTCACGTCGGGCAGCCGCGCCGCCAGCCCCTCGGCCGCGTCCAGGATCGCGCTCCGGACCGGCGCGGACAACGGAACGGCCACGAAGCTTCGGATGCCGCTTCGGATGCCGCTGCCAGTCTTGTGCTGCGGGCTCTGAGCCTGGCCGCTGCTCATCGTTTGCGCGTGTCGAAGTAGCGCCGCGCCAGATCCAGCGCGAAGTAGGCCGCCGCCATACGCACCCGATCGCGGTCGCCCGCGAACAGCTTGGTCGCGGTGCGGGTCGTTCCTGGCCCGCAGACCGCGAAGCAGACCGTGCCGACCGGCTTGTCGGGCGCGCCGCCCTCGGGCCCGGCGACGCCGGTGATCGACACCGCCAGCGTCGATCCGCACAGCTTCTTCACCCCCTCCGCCATCTCGCGCGCGCACGGCTCGCTCACCGCGCCGAAGTCGGCCAGCGTCTCGGGCTTGACGCCGAGCACGCCGGTCTTGATCTCGTCGGCGTAGCAGACCACGCCGCCACGGAAGAACGCGGTCGCCCCCGCCTCCGAGGTGAGGAGCTGTCCGGCGAGCCCGCCGGTGCACGACTCGGCGATCGCCAGCGTGGCGTTCTGCGCCTTCAGCGCCTTGGCGACCGCCGACGGAAAGGTGTCACCGTCGATGGCGTAGATGCCGGGGCCGATCCGCTTGCGCAGCTCGGTGTCGATCTTCTCCAGCGTCGCCTTGCCGCGCTCGAGATCCCGGTCGCGCACGACGACCTTGACGTGGTTCTCCGGATTCGACGTACGGAAGTGCAGCGTCGCCCCCTCGATCCCGGTCAGGAGACCCGCCAGCCGGTGGTCGATGTGCGACTCGCCCATGCCGTAGACGTGCCAGGCGCGCACCGCGGGCGGCGGCACCCCCAGCTCGTTCATGCGCGACGCCAGCCGCGGCGCGACGTGGTCGGCGAACATCTTCTCCATCTCGCGCGGAACGCCGGGCAGAAAGAACGCCTGCGCGCCGCCCAGCGAGATCTGGAATCCGGGCGCGATACCCGCGGCGTTGGCCAGCGCCTGCGCGCCGACCGGGATGCGCACCTGGCGCAGGTTGTTGGGCGTCAGCTCGAAGCCGTGGGTGGCAAAGCGCTTCTTCATCGCCTCGAGCGACGGCTGGTCGGCCACCGTCCCGATGCCCAGCAGGTCGGCCACCGTGTCGACCGTGCGATCGTCCTCGGTCGGGCCCAGGCCCCCCGTCGCCAGGATCACGTCGACCTCGGCCCGCGCCCGAACCAGCGCCGAGCGGATCGCCGTCGGATCGTCGGACACCACGATGTGCTCGCGCAGCTCGAGCCCCGCCTCGAACAGCCGGCCCGAGAGAAAAGCGGCATTACTATTCGCCACTTCACCCCGTAGCACCTCGTCCCCGATTGCCAGCAGCGCCGCCGTTTGTGTCCGAATCTCGGAACTAGACATTTGAGCAGTACCCTACTCGGCGATGGCACCTCATGTCAATGCCGCGTGTGCGAACTTTTTCACCCGCGAGCGTGTCGGCGGCGCCGGTCCCGGAGCCTGAGCCGCCGCCCACCGTCGAAGACACGCGACGCGGACCGACAGACCGGATTTGACGCGATCGGATCTCGCCGCTACCCTGGACCGGTTTCTCCGTCTCCTACGCCAATCATGCGCATCCGCTATGCAGCCAAGACCGACGTCGGGATGAAGCGGACGCACAACGAGGATTACTTCTCGCTCATCGAGGACGAGCAGCTCTTTCTGGTCGCCGACGGCATGGGCGGTCACGCGTCGGGCGAGGTGGCTTCGAAGATGGCGGCCGAGGTGATGCGCGAGTTCTACACGCGCACCAAGGACGACGACGCCACCTGGCCGTACAAGATGGACCGGCACCTGTCGTACGTCGAGAACCGGCTGGTCATCGGCATCAAGATGGCCAACCAGCGCATCTTCGAGGCGGCGGGGCGCGACGCGAAGTTCAAGGGCATGGGCACGACGATCGTCAGCTGCCAGGTCGTCGGCGAGACGTCGTACATCGCCCACGTCGGCGACTCGCGCTGCTACCGCGTGCGCGGCGGCGCCATCCAGCAGATCACGCGCGACCACTCGCTGCTCGAGGACTACAAGGACGCCAAGCCCGACATGTCCGAGGAGGAACAGCGCAAGTTCCCGCACAAGAACGTCATCACGCGCGCGCTCGGCATGCGCGAGACCGTGCAGGTCGACGTCCTGGCGCACGAGATCGCCGACCAGGATCTGTTCCTGCTCTGTTCCGACGGGCTGTCGGGCATGGTGGAGGATCCACAGGTGCTGGAGATCGTCACGCGCGCTCCGAGCCTGGAGGTCGCGGTCTCGGGGCTGGTCGACGCCGCCAACCACGCCGGCGGCACCGACAACGTCACCGTGCTGGCGTTGCAGTGCCTCGCCGGCGGTAGTTAGGCCTCGGCTACGCTTCGTCGGAAAGTCGGGGCCGATCCGCCGGTGGGCGGCCCGGTCTCGAGATTTTCCGATAGGCCGTAGCTAGCTAGTCCGTTACCGACGCCGCGGAGCTGCCGCGCGCGGGCGGCTTTCGCCACATCGCGAGCACCGGGTAGACGGTGAGCACGCCCATGGTCAGCGTCATGGCCGCGCCCGAGAACGTGTGCAGGAACGCCAGGCCCGTCGACACGTAGCGCACGAGCCAGGGCGTGGCGATGTGCAGGAACACCGTCGCCGACGCGGAGCCGACCCAGGCCAGCTTCGCGCGCGGCGACAGGGCGGTCGCGAAGAAGAGGTGCCCGACGATCAGCAGCACCACCGGCATGGTGAACAGGTGAAAGTGGGTCACCTCCAGCAGCTTGCGGTAGGTCACCGCGACGACGATCGGCTGCGGCCGCGCCTCGACCTCGGGCGGCATCTCGATCGCGGGGCCGGCGCGCGACGGCTCGGCGCGGCCCGATGGGGCGCCCGCGGAATCGTCGGACTCACCGCCGTAGTAGCGGCGCACGCCGCCGAGCCCGCCGCCGACGAGGTCGCTGTAGTACAGCGCCGACGACACGATGCCGCACAGGATGAGGACGCAGAACGCCGTGTACAGCACCTTCGCCTCGACCGAGAGGTTCCAGAGGCGGAAGCCGCCCGAGGAGAACTGCCGCATCAGCGCGCGGCGGTCGTGCGCGCCGGCGATCGCTCCGCCGCGACCGTCGACAGCCCCAGCGCCAGCTCCTCGACCAGGATCGCGGCGCGCCGCGCGCCCACCGCCATCGACGCCGACGACACCGTCGCGCCGCTCACGGCGTCGATGTCGCGGCTGACCCGCAGCGGGTCCTGCGCGGTCTTGCCTTCGAACTGGTGGCGGAAGCGCGCGTCGCGCACCTCGTCGCCGCGCGGCTCGCGATAGACCAGGATCTCGAGGCGCTCGATCACCCCGCGCGGCGAGAGGCGCGTCGCGAACGTGATCGGCTGATGCAGCCCCTGCTCGTCATCGATGATCGCGTAGCCATCGACGTGGTTGTTGGTGGTGGCGACGAAGATGTTGTAGCGCTCCTTGGCGGGCGCGTAGCCCAGGCGCTGGGCCAGACGGGTCTTCGACGACGAGTCGAGGACGAAGGTACGGAAGCTGACCTTCTCACTCTTGGGGAAGAAGTCGGCCAGCAGCGCGCGCGGCGTGTAGTAGGTGGTCTCCGCGTAGGCGCGCGCCGCCGTGAGCAGGCAACAGCCCGCGGCCAGCGCGAGACACGCCAGACGCGACGCGGTCGGACGGCCTTCCCGGGATTGACGGCGGCTCCGGCCAAACCTGATTTTGAGAACCGTTATCAATTTCAACTCTCTTTAAGTAGCCTATCGGCAGAACGGCTGTCAACTACCGTCTCCCGTGTGTTGCCGCAGCAGCGAATTTCGTCCGCAGGTTCGTCGCTTCGATCACGCTCGCGCGACCGAACCCTCGCGAAATCAACGCCTTCCGGGCAGACCCGCCTTGACGAGCGCCTCGCCGGGGCAGCGGCCTCCGGCGACACCCTGAGCCCTCTCGCACAGGCCGAAAAGCTCGTGGCGATGTCGCAGCACGTTGAAGCCCAGCGTCCGCGCCGCCCTGTCCTGGAGCTGCTCGATCTCGTCGCTCTCGAACTCGACGATGTAGCCGCAGCGCTCGCAGATCAGGTGATCGTGGTGGGCGCGGCCGCTCGCGACCTCGTACAGCGTCTGGCCCGACCCGAACTGGCGCGAGGCCGCGAGCCCCGCCTCCTCCATCAGCTTCGCCGTGCGGTAGACCGTCGCCAGCCCGACGCGCGGGTGCTTCTTGCGCGCGTCCGCCAGCAGGTCCTCGAGCGCGACGTGCCCGGACCGCCGCAGGAACGCGTCGACGATCGCCTCGCGCTGGTGTGTGGTCTTGAGACCCTTGCGGCGTAGATAGGCCTGCCAGGGGGTCTTCGGATCCTCGGCCTTCCCGGTTCTTTTCATGACTTCCATTTGATGGAACATCCCATGGACGGATGTTGGTCCGGTGAGGGATGGCGCCCGTCGAGCAGCGCCTCGATCGCGTCGGCGAGCTCGTGCCTCGTCACCTTGGCTTCGTCCTTCCACGAGTCGTCGATGCGCCCGCGGTAGGCCAGCCGGCGCTCGCGATCGCGTGGACGGAGCTCGGCTTGCCGAGCGGAGTCCGGCGCGGGAGGGTCCGGGAACCCTCCGAGGGTTCCCGGTTTGCCGTAGAGGAAGATGTCGGGCGTGCAGACGGCGCCGAACGCGCGCGCCACGTCCTGCGTCTCGTCGTGCAGATAGGGAAAGCCGTACTGCTTGAGCCGCCAGCGCTCGGCCAGCTTGTCGAACGCGTCGTCGGGATACGTCACGGCGTCGTTCGAGCACACACCGACGAAGGCCACGCCGCGCGCCCCGAAATCGCGCGCGAGGCGGATCAGCCGATCTTCTACGGCCTGCGCGTACGGGCAGTGATTGCAGATGAACATCACCACCAGCGCGGACGCGCGCTCGAAGTCGGCGAGGCCATAGCTCTTGCCGTCGACGGCCGGCAGCCGAAAGTCGGGGCAGGGACCTCCGAGACGGGCGGGGGGCGTTTCTACGGCCATGTGGGCATCCGGTGAATCATATTGCAGAGTTCAGCCGAGATTGAAATGGTCCCCGGAGAGTCGTACAAAAGCGCGATGGACCGCGCCCCCAAGACCGCCGAGGACGGAGAGCGCTTCGACGACATTCTGACCCGCCTGCGGACACTCGTCGAACGGCTCGAAGGCGGCAACCTGTCGCTCGAGGACAGCCTGCAGTCGTTCGAGCAAGGCATGGAGCTGTGCCGGCGCGGGGCGGCCATCCTCGACGCAGCGGAAAAAAAGGTCGAGGTGCTGCTCGCCGGGCCGCCGGGCGCGAACCGGACCGCGCCGCTGCCCGGCGCCGGGGGTCCGAGCGGCGCCGGCGGCGGGGCCCCGAGCGACGAAAGACAGGGCGATTGAGCGAGCCGCTGGATCTGGGCCGCTGGATCGCCGCGCGGCGCGCCGACCTCGAGGCGTTGTTCGCCGCGCGGCTGCCGGCGCCCGCGCGCGCCGACGACCCGGGACGTCTCGGCGAGGCGATGCGCTACTCGCTGCTCGCGCCCGGCAAGCGGGTGCGACCCCTGCTGGCGCTCGCTGCGGCCGAGGCGGTGGGTGGCGGCGCCGCGAGCGCCGACGGTGACGTGCGCCTCGCGTGCGCGTCGATCGAGCTCGTGCACTGCTACTCGCTGATCCACGACGATCTGCCGGCGATGGACGACGACGACTTCCGGCGCGGGCAACCGAGCAATCACAAAGCGTTCGGCGAGGCGACCGCGATCCTGGCGGGCGACGCGCTGGTGACGCTGGCGTTCGAGTGGATCGCCGAGGCGGGCCTGCGTGCCGGCCGCCCGAGCGATTTCCTGCGCGCCGGAGTCGCGCTCGCGCGGGGTAGCGGAATGAAGGGCATGGTGCGAGGACAGGCGCGCGACCTCGGCGAGCCCCCACCCTCGACACTGGCCGAGCTCGAGCAGCTCCACGCCGAAAAGACCGCGGCGCTGTTCCGGGCGGCGCTGGAGATCGGCGCGGCCGCCGCGGGCGCCGACGAGCCGACGACGCTGGCGCTGGCCCGGTACGGCGAGTGCTACGGCATCGCCTTCCAGCACGCCGACGACCTCGACGACGCCGACCACCCGGGTCACGCGGCCGAGGCGCGGCAGCGGGTCGCGGCGCTGGTCGCGGAGGGGGTCCGCGCCGTGCGCGAGCGTCTCGGGCCGCGGGCCGACCTGCTCGAATCCTTCGCCCGGGAGCTCCCCCGTCGCAGCGCGGGCGCCGCGGCCTGAGCGCTTGTGTTACGATGATGCTCCATGCCGCTCGACGAGAATACCCGTATGGGGATCCCTCCCGTCGTCGCGCCCGAGGGGGGAAAGCGGGATCGCGCCTATCTGGTCGTGCTCGCCGGTGCCAGTGTCGGCGAGATGTACAAGATCGAGGGCGAGAAGACCGTCATCGGCCGCGGGCAGAACGCGCAGATCCGATTGCTGGACGACGGAATCTCGCGCGAGCACGCCCAGCTGGTGATCAACAGCGACCGCGTCGTCCTCGAAGATCTCGGCTCGACCAACGGGACCTACTGCAACGGCCTCAAGGTCGACCGCAAGGAGCTGGCCGACGGCGACAAGATCCTGGTCGGGTCGACCACGATCCTCAAGTTCACCTATCACGACAACCTCGACGAGATCTTCCAGAAGCAGATGTACGAGTCGGCGCTGCGCGACGGGCTGACCAAGGCGTTCAACAAGCGCTACTTCACCGATCGGCTCGAGAGCGAGTTCACCTTCTCCACGCGGCACATGACGCCGCTGACGCTGGTGCTGTTCGACATCGACCACTTCAAGAACGTCAACGACACGTTCGGCCACCCGGCCGGCGACCACGTGCTCATGGAGCTGTCGAACATGATGGGCGCGTCGCTGCGCGCCGAGGACATCTTCGCGCGCTACGGCGGCGAGGAGTTCGCGGTCGTCTGCCGCGGCTCCGACGCCGTGCAGGGGCAGATCGTCGCCGAACGCCTGCGCAAGGCGGTGGAAGTCAACCAGTTCGTCTACGAGGGCAAGCGCATCCCCGTGACCATCAGCCTGGGCGTGGCCACCCTGCCCGACCCGGCGATCAGCGACGCGAGCGAGCTCATCCGCGTCTGCGACGAAGCGCTGTACGTGTCGAAGAAGTCCGGCCGCAACCGCGTCACGCTGCACAAGCCGAAGAGCTAGCCGCGCCGGGCAGCATTCGCGCGAAAATCGCGGGATTCTTGGCGTTGTTATTTGCAGCACAGGATCCAGGTTCGTACTCTCACTTCGTGCGCATCTCTGCGACCGCGGTCCTGGCGATCACTCTGGCGACGACGTCCGCGGTGGCAGCCAGCCGCCGCGCCAAAGCGCAGGACGGCGACGCGGACCGGGCGCCCAAGCCGGCGAAGTTCGACCCCGACTGGATCGAGCCGTTCTTCAAGACCGGCGCCGGCAAGCAGGCGTCCGAGCGCTTCCGCGCCGAGGACTGGTCCGCGGCGGAGACCGGCTTTGCCAAAGCGGTCAAGGCGCTGCCGAAATCGTCGCCCGAACGGCGCGCGGCGCGCTACCTGCTGGCGCTGGCCGAGACCAATCAGTCGAAGTGGACCGACGCAGGCGCGCTGTTCGAAGAGCTCTACACCAGCTATCCCAAGCTCGCGCCTTACCACGCCTACAACGCCGCGCGCTGCCGCCTGCGCCGCGGCGACGCCGCCGGCGCGCTCGAATGGGCCGGCCGTGTCACCAAGGGCTCGGTCCCCGAGGCGGAGACGATCCTGGTCGCGATCGACGCCCAGCGCGCGCTCGGCCACTGGGCCGATGCGCTCGACACGCTCCGCGGCTATCTCGATCGCTTCCCGTCGGGACCGCGGCGCGCCGAGGCGCTATTCAAGAAGGGCGAGGCGCTGGAGAAGCTCGCCGCCGCGGGCGCGGGCGCGGGCGCGCCGGCCGCCCCGGCGGTCGCCGCGGCGACTCCCGGCCCTGCCCCGGCGGGCGGTCTCGACTCCGCATCGACGCTGGCGGCAGCTCCACCGGCTGCCGTGGTCGCCGCCGACGCCGGCACGCCGTCGGAGGCGCTCGCCGAGGCGCTGGCGTCGTATCGCCGGGTCTGGGCCGAGGCGCCGCTCGAGGCCTGGTCCGAGCGCGCCGCCGACCGCATCACGGCGCTGACGCGCGGGCAGCCGTCGGCGCCGTCGGCGCGTACCCACACCGCGGCCGAGTGGGTCGCGCGCGGGCATGGCGCTCTTCGACGCCAACCGCAACACCGAGTCCGAGTCGGCGTTCGTCGCCGCGCTGGCGGCGCCGGGGCTCGACACCGACCTCGAGTGCAAGGCGCGGTTTCACCGCGCGCAGTCGGTCTGGAAGCAGCGACAGCGCCCGCGCGCGGCGCCGCTCTTCGACGAAGCCGAACCGGTATGCGCCAAGGCGGACAACCGCGACCTGCACGCGAAGTCGCTCTATCAGGCGGCGCGCTGCTACGCCTCGATGGCCGAGCGCGACAAGGCGGCGACCCGCTACGCACGCATCGAGGCCGAGCACCCCGACCACAGCTACGCCGACGACGCGCGGCTGCGCACCGCCGAGCTGGCGACCGACGCCGGCGATGACGCGCAGGCTGCCAAGGTGCTGGCCGAGATCCCGACCCGCTACCCCCAGGGCGACAACGTCAACGAGGCGCTCTGGCGCCTGGCGTACGGCGCCTGGCGCGCCGGCCGCTACGACGAGGCGCTCACCTGGCTCGACGAGAACCTGCGCCTCATCCCGCACGAGGAGATCTGGTACGCCGAGGGGCGCGCGCACTACTGGAAGGGGCGGATCTTCGCCAAGCAGGACAAGCCCAAGCTGGCGCGCGAGTCCTACGAGCGCGCGATCCGGGAGTACCCGCTGTCGGTCTACGCGCTGCTGTCGTTCGCCCGCCTGCGCGAGAGCGCGCCCAAGACGGTGGGCCCGCTGATCGCGGAGCTGCGCCACGACCTGGATCACCCGGTGAAGTGGTCGTTCACGCCGCGCGTGATCTTCGCCGACGCCGGCTTCCTGCGCGCGGTCGAGCTGGCGCGCATGGGTCAGGGCGGCGACGCGCGCCGCGAGCTCGCCCGGCTGGGGCTGTCGACGGTCGGCGAGAAGCACGCGTCGGCGAAATCGAAAGAAGAGGATGAAGATCTGCTCTGGATCACCGCGATCCTGCTCGACCGCGGTGGCGTCTGGAGCGCGTCACACTCGATCCCGCGCTACATCGCCACGCGCTATCGGCTGAGCTATCCGCGCGATCTCGGCGCTTCGAAGTGGAAGATCGCCTACCCGCGCGCGTTCCCGGCGCTGGTCGAGAAGAACGCGCACGCCAACCAGATCCCGGAGGGGCTGCAGCTGGCCATCATGCGCGAGGAGAGCGCGTTCAGCCCGCGCATCGAATCCTTCGCCAACGCCATCGGCCTGACCCAGATGCTGATCAAGACAGCAAAGCGGTTCGCCAACAACGGCCCGGTCAACCGGGACATCCTGATGGACCCGGCAAAGAACCTGGAAATTGGGTCGCGCTTCCTCGGCTTTCTTTGGAAGCACTTCAACGGCGCACCGCCGCTGGCCATCGCCGGCTACAACGCCGGCGAGGGAGCCGTCGATCGCTGGCTGGGCGACAAAGCCAACGCCGGGATGGCGATCGACGAGTTCATGGAGTCGATCCCCTACGATGAAACCCGTAATTACACGAAGCGCGTCCTGGCGTCGTACTTCGCCTACTGCTGGCTCTACGCCAAGAAACCGATCCCGGAGATCTCCTTCAAGCTCCCCGGCCCCCCCGGCCGCGCGCCCGTCAGCGCCGCCGACAAGCGAGGCTGAGCGGAAAGGCGTCCTTGACCGATCTACTTCTTCTTCTTGCGCCTGAAAAAACCCGTCCCGCGCGGCGTGCTCACCCTCTGGCCACCGGCGGCGGCGTAGGCGCGGAGATGCTCTTCCTCCTCGGGCGTCAGCGACGTCGGCACCTGTAGCTTGACGTGGGCGATGATGTCGCCGTTGCCGCGCTCTTCCAGCTTCGGCATCCCCTTCCCGCGCAGGGTCAGCGTGTCGCCCGGCTGCGTGCCGGCGGGCAGGTCGACCTCGGTCTCCCCTTCGATCGTGGGGATCGTGACCTTGTCGCCCAGCGCGAGCTGCGGGAAGCTGGCCACGACCTCGGTGTGCAGGTCGGCGCCGTCGCGCTCGAAGCGCGGATCCGTCTCGACGCGCAGGATGACGTAGAGGTTGCCGGGCCGGCCACCACGCGCCGCCGCCTCGCCGCGCCCCATCAGGCGCAGCGTCGACCCGTCGTCGACGCCGGCCGGGATGGCGATCTGCAGCGTATCCTCCTGGTGGTCGATGCCCGTGCCCTGGCACTCGCCGCACGGGGTACGGACGATGCGCCCCTCGCCGCGGCAGATCGGGCACGTGGTCGAGATCATCAGGAAGCCCTGCGAGTGCATCACCTGCCCTCGCCCGCCGCACTGCTGGCAGACCTCGGGCGTCGACCCCGGCTGAGCGCCGCTGCCGCGGCAGGATCCGCAGGCGGCGCGGCGCCGGATCTTGACCTCTTTGGTGATGCCGACCGCCGCGTCGGCGAACGAGATCGACAGGCGCGTCTCGATGTCGGCGCCGCGGCCCGGCCCGCGCGGACCGCCGCCGCCGCGGAAGACATCGCCGAAGATGTCGGAAAAGGCCGAAAAGATGTCGCCGATGTCGTTGAAGCCGGCGCCGCCGAAGCCGCCGCCCGGGCCCGCGTGCCCGAAGCGATCGTAGCTGCCGCGCCGCTCCGGGTCCGACAGCACCTGGTACGCCTCCGACGCGTCCTTGAACTTGCCCTCTGCCTCCGGGTTGTTGGGATTGCGATCGGGATGCAGCTCCATCGCCAGGCGGCGATAGGCGCGCTTGAGGTCGCTCGGGTCCGCGTTGCGCGGCACGCCGAGAACTTCGTAATAGTCCTTCTTTTCCGACACGGTGGTCACTCACCGTAAGAAGCTCCCGCCCCCATGTCAAATGGCGCCGGGCCGCACACGGTCGATTCCGCGTCGCGCGATTTCTACGCTACGCTAGCCGGTATGAAACACAGTCCCGGTTTTCTGGCCCTGGTGGAAGAGGCCAAGAAAAACATCCGCGAGTGCACCGTCCGCGAAGTCAAGGAGCGATTCGACCACGGCGAGAAGTTCCAGCTGGTCGACGTCCGCGAGGATCACGAGTTTGCCCAGGACCACGTCACCGGCGCCAGGCACATCGGCCGCGGCGTGCTCGAACGCGACATCGAGACGCTGCTGCCCGACAAGGACACGGCGATCGTTCTTTATTGCGGCGGCGGCTTCCGGTCGGCGCTGGCGGCCGACAACCTGCGCAAGATGGGCTACCGCAACGTCTGCTCCATGGATGGCGGCATCCGCGCCTGGCGCGAGGCGGGCTACCCCATCAAGCGCACGTGACCACGGCGCGCGACGTGCGCCCGACAGCAGCGGCGGCCAGAACCACGCGCCGGCTCGAAACCGTGCGCGCCGACATCGTCGCCTGCGCGCTCTGTTCGCGCCTGCGTGACTACTGCGCGCGCATCGCGCAGGAGAAGAAGGCGGCCCACCGCGACGACGTCTACTGGGGCAAACCGGTGCCCGGCTTCGGTGATCCGGCGGCGCGCATGCTGATCGTCGGCCTGGCGCCCGCGGCGCACGGCGGGAATCGCACCGGGCGCACGTTCACCGGCGACGGCTCGGGCGACTTCCTGATGAGCGCGCTCCACCGCGTCGGCTTCGCCAACATCCCGACGTCGCGGAGCGGGGACGACGGCCTGCGCCTCGACGACGCGTACATCCTGGCGGCCGTGCGCTGCGCGCCCCCCGACAACAAGCCGCTGCCCGAGGAGATCGTGCGCTGCCGGCGCCACATGGTGGCCGAGATCGCGGCGCTGCCGAACGTGCAGGTCGTGGTCGCGCTCGGGAAGATCGGCTTCGACGCCTACCTCGCCTACCTGGCCGAGCTGGGCCGCGCGATCCGGCCGAAGCCGGCGTTCGGCCACGGCGCGCGCGCCGTGCTCGGTGGCGGCTTGCCCGTGCTGCTCGCCTCGTACCACCCCAGCCGCCAGAACACCAACACCGGCAAGCTGACGCCCGCCATGCTCGAGTCGGTGTTCCGCGACGCGCGAAGAGTCATAGAATCGCGCGATGCCTCGTAGCTTCGCCGATGATCCAGCCCCCTGGAAGGTGCTGTCGTCCGAGTACGTGTCGCGCAAGTTCTGGTACACCGTGCGGCGCGAGGAGGTCCAGCTCCCGAACGGCACGGTCATCCCCGAGTACTGGATCAACGAGTACCGGCCCTGGGTCAACGTCGTCGCGGTCACCGCGAGCGACGAGGTCTTGATGGTGCGTCAGTACCGCCACGGCAGCGGCACGATCCACTTCGAGATCCCGGCCGGAACGACCGACGCCGAGGACACCGACATCGAGAGCGCCGGCCGCCGCGAGCTACTGGAAGAGACCGGCTATGGCGGCGGCCGCTGGTCGCCGCTCATGACGCTGTCGGCGAACCCGGCGCTGCAGAACAACCTCACGTACACCTTCCTCGCCGACGGTGTGGTGCCGATGGCGGCTGCCCACACGGAGGCGAGCGAGGATCTGCGCCTGCACCTGGTGCCAGCGCGAGAGATCGAAGGGATGATCGACGGCGGCGAGCTGATCCAGGCGCTGCACGTCGCGCCGCTGCTCAAATTCCTGCTCAAGCGCCGCGGCTGACCCGGCGCGCGGCGGCGCGCGCGATCGACGCCGGCGTCGGGATCAACCAAGGCGTGCGCGCGCGGTAGCGGGTGTAGTCGGCGCCGAACTCTTGCTCGAGCTTGATCTCTTCGAGGCGGCTGCCGATCGGAACGTAGACGAGCAGCGACGCCGCCATCAGCGCGCGGCCGAGCGGCAGGTACGTCGTGGCCGCCGCGAGCAGGCTCATGAACAGGTACAGCGGGTGCCGGCAGAGCGCGAACGCGCCGCCGGTCGACAGGCGCACGCTGCCGGCTGCGGACGTGCCCGGCGGGTGATCGCCGAAGAAGTCCGGCAGGCTGAAGCTGCGCACCGTCCAGATCAGGCCCGCGAGCGCGACGATGCGGATCGCCAGGAACGGCACGTCGAACGCGCGGGGCAGGTCCCAGACGGCCGGCGACGCCAGCGGCACCCAGAGCGCCCACACGATCACCATCACCGGCAGCGTGAGGATGTGGTAGAGGCGGCGCGTCGCCTCGCGGTCGCGGTCGACCCAGCGTTTGAACCGCGCGGTCGCGAAGCCGGAGTGCGTGCCGAAGAAGAGCCCCATCAGCGCCAGGTCCCAGACCACCGCCGGGCCGAGCGACATCGACACCCAGAAGGGACCCGACCCGTGCAGCCCGGCGCTGCGCCACCACAGATGCACGAACAGGGCGAAGGCGATGCCGCCACAAACCTTGGCCACGACGCGCAAACGTACCAGGCCCGGCGCTGCGGTACCAGAGATCGCCCGCTCAGAACCGCGCGCCCCGGTGCTAAGCTCCGCCTCTTCATGCCCATGCCCAACGAGATCGTCGGCCTCTTGCGCTCGAAGATCACGCTCAAGTGGTCCGACGGCCACGAGACGGTCTACCGCGCGCGTGACCTGCGCCTCGCCTGTCGCTGCGCCGGGTGCATCGAGGAGACGTCGGGGCGCACGCTGCTCGACCCGTCGACGGTCGCCGAGACGGTGCGCGCCAAGGGCATCGAGCTCGTCGGGCAGTATGCGATCCTCATCGAGTGGAGCGACGGTCACTCGACCGGCATCTACAACTTCCGCGATCTGCGCGCGAACTGCCCGTGCGAGCCGTGCATCGCGGAGCGCGCCGCGGGCCGGGCCCCGCAGTCGCCCTAGCGACAATGCCGATCACTCAGCGATCGTCGGCGCCGGTCGGTAGTCAGCTCGCTATCAGGGCGGAGGGCCGGGCCGAAGGTTCGCGAGTCACTCCGCTTTCAGCGGGGGCGGGTATTGCCTCCGCGGAGTCTCTGAGGGCGCTGCGGCCTGTCCGCAGGCCGCTTGCCAGCCCGAAGCGAAGCGCCCCCGTGCCGCCGCTGGACGGGACCAAGGTCGAGTCGCCGCTGGCATAGGCAGATTCAGTCATCGAGAGTCAGCCTCGCGGCGGCGGCGTGAGGGCGCGTCCCCGCGGGGGGAATACCCGCCCCGACCGAGAGCGGAGTGACTGGCGAACCTTCGCCCGAGCCCTCGCCCCACCGGAGCGTACTGACTAACCGACCCACGTCCGCCGGCCGACGGAGAGGGTCCGTCAGGCGCCGATCAGCCCCGCGATCGTCCCCGTCAGGAACGTCGCCAGCGAGCCGGCGAGGATCGACTTCAAACCGAGGCGCGCCAGATCCTTGCGGCGCTCGGGCACCATGCCGCCCAGGCCACCGAGCACGATCGCCAGCGAGCCGAAGTTGGCGAAGCCGCAGAGAGCGAAGCTGGTGATGCGGATGCTCTGCGCGTCGAGCTCGGCCGCGTGGCTGGTCATCGCCTGGTAGGCGAGGAACTCGTTGAGCACGGTCTTGGTGCCGAGCAGCGAGCCGACCAGCGGCGCGTCCTTCCAGGGCACGCCCATCAAGTAGGCGAGCGGCGTGAGCGGCGCGCCCAGGATGCGGCCGAGGTTGAGCTCGGGGTGTCCGAACCGGCCGCCGATCCACGACGCCCCGTGGTCGAGCATGCTCACCAGCGCCACGAAGGCGATCAGCATGCCGCCCACGTTGAGCGCGAGCTGCAACCCCTCGCTCGCGCCGCGCGCCGCCGCGTCGATGACGTTGACGTCGAGGCGGGGCACGCTCACCTTCGCGCCGTCGCCCGACCACGACGTCTCGGGCGCGCCGGTCTCGGGCACCATGATCTTCGCGAACATCACCGCCGCCGGCGCGCTCATGAACGACGCGGTCACGAGGTATCCGGCGCTGACGCCCATCGCGACGTAGGCCAGGAAGACGCTGCCCGCGATCGTGGCCATGCCGGCACACATCACGGCGAAGAGCTCGCTCTCGGTCATGCGCGCGACGTAGGGGCGGATGAGCAGCGGCGCCTCCGTCATGCCGAGGAAGATGTCGCCGACCGTCGACAACGCCTCGGCGCCCGAGATGTGCATGGTGCGCGTCAGCCCGCGCGCCAGCAGTGACACGATCCGCTGCATGATGCCGAGGTGATAGAGCACCGCCATCAGGCTGGCGACGAAGACGATGATCGGCAGCACCTTGACCGCGAGCAGGAAGCCGACCGCGACGGTGTGCACGCCGCCTTCGGGCGACGGCGTCTGCACCAGGGTCACCGCGGGCCAGTCGCCGAACACGAAGCGGATGCCGGCGTCGGCGAACCCGAGGAAGTCGTTGGCGAGGTCGTTGGCCCCTATGAACAGCCGCACGCCGACCGCCGTACGCAGCGCGAAGACCGCAATCGCGATCTGCAGCCCGAATCCCCAGAACAGGATGCGCGGGTTGACCGCGCGGCGGCGATCGGTCGACACCGCGAAGGCGATCGCCAGCAGCACGACGACGCCGAGGAGGCCCCTCAACGAGCCCCCGGCGGCGGCGCTTCGCTCACGCGTCGAGCTCCAGCGGCGGGTGGTGGAAGCGCGCGCGCACGCGATTGACGGTGCGAAAGATCGTCGGACGAGCGATCAAGCGGCGCTCGAGACCGGTCTTTCCCGGAAAGTTGATGAGCGTCAACCCGATGAGCGCGGTGATGAGCCCCTGCCCCGGGACGCCCGGCAGCGCCATGATCACGCCGAGCGCGAACAGGACGATACCCGCCAGGTTCTTGAGGATCAGCCCGGCCACGCGAACGACCGGGTGGCGGTGCGCCCAGAATCGAGGCCGCTCCGCGCGGCGGAAGTGGTCGACCGGCCAGCCGATGACGATGACCGTGACCAGCGCCATGCTTCCAGCGAACAGCGCCAGCGACACGGCCACGCCCCACCACCAATGGCCGCCGGTCAAGCCCCGAGCGAGCTTTTTGAGGGACTCGATCATCCGGGGCTGCCGCCCAGCACATCTGTCATGTGTATCAAATCTTCCACGCCTTCACCGCGGTTGCCAACTTGGTAGACTACATTCGGGCGCGCGCGGTTGCGTGCCCGGCACCAGGCGGACCGTCATCCAGATCGAAATCCTCTCCCGCATCGCCGACGTCCGGCCGGACGAATGGAACACCCTGATCGGCGAGGATGATCCCTTCCTGGAGCACGCGTTTCTGAGCGCGCTCGAACAGTCGGGGAGCGTCAGCGACGACGCCGGCTGCGTGCCCCGGCTGGTGCTGGCGCGCGATCGGGGCACGCTGCAGGGCGCCGTCCCGCTCTATCTCAAGACCAACAGCTACGGTGAGTTCATCTTCGACTGGGCCTGGGCCGACGCCGCCCACCGCAACGGCATCCGTTACTACCCCAAGCTGGTGGCGGCGATCCCGTTCACGCCGGCGACCGGCCACCGGCTGCTGGTCGCGCCCGGCGCCGACGGCGAGACGGTGACCAGCGCGCTCCTCGCCGCCGTCGGCGAGGTCGCGACCAAGGAGCGCGCCTCGTCGGTGCACTTCCTGTTCTGCACACCCGAGGAGAAGGAGCGGCTCGGGAAAGACCAGTACGCGCCGCGCCTGAGCATGCAGTTCCACTGGGAGAACCGGCTCCCTCGGCCCTTCGACGACTTCGACGACTACCTGTCGGCGTTTCGCTCGCGCAACCGCAAGCAGGTGCGCAAGGAGCGCGCCGCCGCCGCCGCGCACGGGCTGACGTTCCGGGTCGCCACCGGCACCGAGCTCGACGACACCGACTGGGCGGCGCTGCAGCAGTTCTACGCGGTGAACGTCGCGCGCCACCACGGCATCGAGTACTTGCAGCCGTCCTTTTTCGAGATCGTTCGCGAGACGTTGGCGCATCGTCTGGTGGCAACCTTGGCCTACCGCGGAAGCACGCCGGTCGCCGGCACGGTGAACTTCGAGAAGGGGCGCCACCTCTACGGCCGCTACTGGGGCTGCCTGGCCGACTTCGAGATGCTGCACTTCGAGCTTTGCTACTACCAGCTCATCGAACGCGCCATCGCGCGCCGTTACACGCGCTTCGAGGCCGGCGCGCAGGGCGAGCACAAGCTCAAGCGCGGCCTCTTGCCGTCGTTCACCCACAGCGCCCACTGGATCCGCCATCCCAAGCTGGCGGCAGCCATCGGCGGCTTCCTGGTCGGCGAGGCGGCGAGCGTCGCGGAACGCGCCGCCGAGTACGCCAGCCACTCGCCGTTCCGCGACGCGAAAGGTGACGGCGAAGGCAACGGGAGCGGTGACGGCAACGGGAGCGGTGACGCGGAACCGTGATCGAGGTCTTCTACTTCTTCTCGATGATGGTGATCGGCGTCAACGCGCCGTATTTTCCACCTTACCTGAAAGGGCTCGGCTTCTCGGGGCGGCAGATCTCCGTCGTGCTGTCGGTGCCGCCGCTGCTGGCGCTGGGCGTGCCGCTGACCTGGGCGTGGATCGCCGACCGCACCAAGCAGCACGCGCGCGTCCTGCGCATCATTTGCAGCGGCGCGGCGCTCGCGTGCCTGCCGCTGATCCTCGCGCGCCGATTCTCGACGATCTTGCCGGCGTATTTCGTCTACGCCACGTTCTACATCGGCATGGGAGGCATGACCGACTCGCTGGCGATCGCGCGCATGCAGGCCGGGGGCGACTACGGGCGCATGCGCGTGTGGGGCTCCGCCGGCGCCATGACGGCGGCGCTGGTGACCGGCGTCCTGCTCACGCTGCACGGCCGCGACGGCGCCGACCCGCTGGTCCCCTTCCTGATGTTCGTGGCGCTGAGCTCGGCGGTGATCGCGTCGCGGCGGCTCACCGGCATGGGTGAGTCGGGCGCGCGGCCGCACCTGCGCGACCTGCGGCAGCTCTTCGCGAGCGATCGCTACCGCCTGCTGCTGATCGCGGCGCCGCTGCACTGGGCCTGCTGCGCGCCCTACAACTCGTTCTTCGGCATCCTGCTGCACGATCGCCACCTGCCGCCGGCCACGCTGGGTGTGGCGTTCTGCGTGGGCGTCGCCGGCGAGATGCTGATCTTCGTGCGTTTCGCCCGGCTCCGCGCCCGCTTCGACCTCGACACCATGCTGGCCATCGCCTTCGCCGGCAGCGCGATCCGCTGGCTGCTCATCTCGCAGGCGACCTCGACCGCCGCGATCATGGTGCTGCAGCTCGTGCATTGCCTGACCTACGGTCTCTTCTGGGCGGCGGGGGTCGCCGTCGTCGGCGAGTCGGCGCCGCCGCAGCTGCGCGCGACCGGCCAGGCGTTCTTCGTGCTCTCGGTCGTGGGCGTGGGCAACATCCTCGGCAATACGGCCACCGGCGCGATCTACGATCTCGGCGGCGGCGCCGGGTATGCGTTTCTCGCCGCCGGCTTCGCCGAGCTGATCCCGCTGGCGCTCGCGCTGACCGCGCGGCGGCGCCGGCTACTGGGGGCGGCGGCATGAGGGGGCGGAGCTCACGCGCCTTGTTCCCCGTCCTGACGTGGCTGTCGGCGATGCTGCTGCTCGGTGGAACCGGCCGGGCCGGAGACGCCGGAGCCAGCATTGACATCGGCCCGCGGCCGGCGCCGGCCGGAATCCTGCGCGCGCCCGCGCCGCCCGCCGACGAGCCGCGCTTCGTGCTCGTGCGCGCGGGCGCGCTGCTGCACACGGCGCTGCCGCCGGCTGGCCGCCGGGTGCGCCTGACAGCGCTGGCGATTGAAAGCGACTCGCCGCAGGCCGCCGCCCGCTTCCGGCTGGTGCGCGCCGCGGGCGACTGGGTCGAGGTCGAGACCGCCAGGATCGACGCCGCCGAGCCGCACTGCCACGCGCCCCCGGCGGCGTTCGCGGGGCTGGCGCTGCACCTCTATGTCGCCGCCACCGACATCCAGCCGGTGACGTCGCGACGGCTTCACCTGCCGCTCGAGGGCGGCGGCGCCATCGAGCTCGAGCCGGGCGTCCCCGTCAGCCGCGACGGCGATCGCTGGCACGTTTTTCCCGATGCCAACAGCGTGACGGTCGACTTGCCGGCCCTGCCCGCCGATGCGATCGGCATCGCGTACGCTCCCATGCTGGCGCACGCGATCCCCGAGGCGGCGCACGTGCTCATCGCCCCGTCCCACCTCGCGGCGGGCGGCGTCAAGCTCACCACCGACGCGCACCGAAGCGAGGCGCAGTGTGAATGGAGCGCCGGGCGCGACGGCAGCTTCGCCGCGTACGTGCAGAAGTCGACGCCCGAGCGCGACCACCGGCTCACCGTGGGCGTGCAGACCGCGTGCGCGAGCTACGCCGGAACCGTCGAGGCGGCGGCGCTGGGCGACGCGCAGCCGCCGGCCGACGCAGGCAACGAAGGATCGCTCGGCCGGCGCGGGCGCAATCGCTTTCACGCGCGCGCCGGCGCAACCGTGCGCTGGCCCGACGGCGCGACCGCCGGCCGCATCAAGGGCGAGATCGCCATCCCCGACGAGGCGCACCTCGATCGGAAGCGCCCCTGCTTCGATTGGCCGCCCGCCCCCGGCCCCGGCGCCCGCGAGCCCGACGCGACGGTGCGGCTCTGCCTGGCGCCCGGCGACGTGATCGAGTCGCCGGCCTTCCTCTCGGACCAGCAGGTCGCGCTGCCGACGGCACAGACGCGACGGCAGGTCGCGCTGGCGATCGACAACCAGACCGCGCGAGCCGCGCGCGACGTGGAGGCCGCGGTGCACACGGCCGCGCGCCGGCGGCTCTACGCGCTCGGCGACGTGGTGCTGATACCGCCCGGCGAAGAGCCGGCGCGGTCGCTCGCGCGCGCGCAGAAAGCGAACCTGGCGCAGTACCGCGTCGAGCTGCGCGTCGAGGAGACAATGGGCGCTCCCGGCGAGATGACCCAGCGCCTGGTCGCCGCCAGGTTGATCCGCGTCGACGGCACGCCCGCCGGGCGCACGGTCAAATCCGATGAATCGCAGCAGATCCAATCCGCGGGCGACGCCGCGAAGGAAAAGGAAGCGCTCGAGGAGATCCTCGACCAGGCCTTGCAGCAGATGGCCGAGGGCCTGCGCGGCGAAAGGTGAGGTCAGAGGGCCAGCGTCGATGCCGTTCAGGTAAACGCCAGGACGCCAAGAACGCCAAATCCGGACCCGACCAGGCCGAATTTTGGCGGCTCCGCGTCCTGGCGTTTCTTATCTGATCGGCTACGCAGCCGACGGGCCGTCGAACGCGAACGTCAGCTTGTCGTCGGTGCAGCCGACGCGCACGCTGCCGCCCTGCGCGAGCTTGCCGAACAGCAGCTCGTCGGTGAGGGGGCGCTTGACCTCATCCTGGATCACCCGGCCGAGTGGGCGCGCGCCGTTCATCGGATCGTAGCCCTTGCGCGCCAGGTAGTCGCGCGCGCTCTCCTCGAGCGCCAGCTTCACCTTGCGGTCGGCGAGCTGCACGCTGAGCTCGGCGATGAACTTGTCGACGATCTGGACCATCACGCGCTGGTCCAGCGGCGCGAAGTCGACCTTGGCGTCGAGCCGGTTGCGAAACTCCGGCGAGAACGCCAGCTTGAACGCCTCGTCCGTGGTGCCGAACCGCGCGTCGTTGCCCTGACCGCCGAAGCCGGGCATGCGCTTCGACAGGTCGCGCGCGCCGACGTTACTGGTCATGATCAGGATGACGTGGCGGAAGTCGGACTTGCGCCCGTTGTTGTCGGTGAGCGAGCCGTGATCCATCACCTGCAAGAGCAGGTTGAAGAGATCCGGGTGCGCCTTCTCGATCTCGTCGAGCAGCAGCACGGCGTGCGGCGTCTGGTGGATCGCGTCGGTGAGCAGGCCGCCCTGGTCGAACCCGACGTAGCCGGGCGGCGCGCCGATCAGGCGCGACACCGTGTGGCGCTCCATGTACTCCGACATGTCGAAGCGGATGAAGCCGACGCCCAGGACCTCCGCCAGCTGCTTCGCGAGCTCGGTCTTGCCGACGCCGGTCGGCCCGGCGAACAGGAAGCTGCCGATCGGCTTCTCCGGCAGGCCCAGCCCGGCGCGGCTCATCTTGATCGCCTGCGCCACGCGCTCGACCGCGCGATCCTGCCCGAAGATCTTGCCCTTGAGCTCGCCTTCGAGGTTCGCCAGCCGCTCGCGATCGTCGGCGGCCACGCGCTTGGGCGGGATGCGCGCCATGGTCGCGATCACGATCTCGATCTCCTTGCTGGTCACGCGGCGCGGGCGCTGGCTCTTGCGCCGCCCCTTGAGCTTGAGCGCCGCGCCCGCCTCGTCGATGAGATCGATCGCCTTGTCGGGCAGCTTGCGGTCGTGCAGGAAGCGCGACGAGAGCTCGGCCGCGGTGTGCAGCGACTTGCCGGTGTAGGTGACGCCGTGGAACTCCTCGTAGCGCGAGCGCAGCCCCTGCAGCACCTTGACGGTCTCCTCGATGCTCGGCTCCTCGACCTCGATCGCCTGGAAGCGCCGCGCGAGCGCGCGGTCTTTCTCGATGTAGCTACGATATTCCTTGTGCGTGGTCGTGCCGATGCAGCGGAGCTTGCCCGCCGCCAGCGCCGGCTTGATGAGGTTCGATGCATCCATGGCGCCGCCCGACGCCGCGCCGGCGCCCACGATGGTGTGCAGCTCGTCGATGAAGACGATGGCGTTGTCCTTCTCCTGCAGCGCCTTGATCACCGCCTTGAACCGCTCCTCGAAGTCGCCGCGGTAGCGCGTGCCCGCCACCATGGCGCCCATGTCGAGCGCGTAGATCTCCGCGCCGCGGATCGCCTCGGGTGCCTCGCCGAGCTCGATGCGCCGCGCGAGCCCCTCGACGATCGCGGTCTTGCCGACGCCGGCGTCGCCGACGAACAGCGGGTTGTTCTTGCGCCGCCGCGCCAGCACGTGCAGCGCGCGCTCGACCTCGCGGGCGCGGCCGATGAGCGGGTCGATCTCGCCGGCGCGCGCGCGTTCGTTCAGGTTCACCGCGTACGCGGCCAGCGGATCGGCGGGCGCTTCCTCGCCGTCCTCCTCCTGGGCCTGCTGGCGCCGCGAGCCCTGCCCGCCGGTGTTCGGCGTCTTCGCCGGCAGCAGCTTGGAGATCCCGTGCGAGATGTAGCTGACCACGTCGAGCCGCGTGATCCCCTCTTCCTTCAGGAAGGCCACGGCGTGCGAATCCGGCTCGGAGTACAGCGCCACCAGCGCATTGGGCCCGTTGGCCTCGCTCTTGCCCGCGCCGATCACGTGATTGACCGCGCGCTGCACCACGCGCGCGAAGCCCAGCGTCGGCTGTGCGCGATCCCGCTGGTCCTCGGGCAGCGGCTTGATCTCCTTCTCCAGGAACTCTTCCAGCTTGTCCTGCAGGCGCTTCACCGAGCCGCCGCAGTGCTTGATGACCTCGGCGGTCTTGTCGTCGCCCATGAGCGCCAGCAACAAGTGCTCGAGCCCCGAGAATTCGTGACCGCGCTCGGTGGCATCGTCGAGAGCCTGACGAATCGCCTGCTCCAGCTCCGCGCTCAACATTCCGTCCTCCGCAGCGAGCTCTTGAGCGGCATCTCGTGCTCGCGCGAAAACTCGACCACCTGGTGAACCTTGGTCTCGGCGATGTCGAACGGGAACACCCCGGCGACGCCGATGCCTTTGGTGTGTACGTGAAGCATGATCTTGCGCGCCGTCGTCGTGTCGTGCTGGAAGAACTTCATCAGCACGTACACGACGAACTCTTGCGTGGTGTAGTCGTCGTTGTGCAGCAGCACCTCGTAAAGCGGCGGCCGCTCGGTCTTGGACTTCTCCAGCGTCCCGAGCTCGCCTTTCGGCTTGGTCCGCGTGTCGAGATCCCCGTTCTTATCGTCCGGACGCTTGGCCATGCACCTGCACGAATCCTAGCGCACTCCGACGCGGTCACAAGGCCGGGCCGATTTACTCTGCCTCGGAACCCGCTTCGGAACCTGATTTGCCGCTGATGCGGCCGAGGGCCCACACCGCCGCCTCGCGCACGACGGCGCTGGGGTCGGCGGTCAGGCGTTCGACCACCGGACGCGCGGCGGCGCTCCGGCCCGCCCCCAGCGACAATAGGGCGCTCCGCCGGAGGCCGTCATACTGCGCGCGAGCCAGCGCCGTGCCGGCGGCCAGCCGCTCGAACTCGTCGCGCGACAGCGCCGCCAGCTCGACGGGCGTGAGCTGGCTGATGGGCCGCGGCGCGGAGCGCGGATCGGCGGGCGGCACCTCGGCGCGCTGGTTGAATGGGCAGACGTCCTGACAGACGTCGCAGCCGAACACCCGCCCGCGAAACCCGCGGCGCAGCGGCGTGGGGACGTCGGCGTGATTCTCGATGCTCTGATAGGAGACACAGCGGCGCGCGTCGACCACCCCCGGCGCGGGGAACGCCTTGGTCGGGCAGGCGCGCAAGCACAGCTCGCACGCGCCGCACAGGTTCGCGTGGGGCCGATCATAGGTGTCGACCGCACGATCCACGAACATCACCGACAGCGTCAGCGACGATCCCAGCCCCGGGTTGATGAGGCAGCCGTTCTTGCCGATCCACCCGAGCCCGGCGCGCTCCGCCCACGGCTTCTCCATGGCCAGACCGGTGTCGACGCAGGCGTAGGTCTCGAGGGTACCGTCGATCTGCAGCAGGCGCTTTCGCAACGCCTTCATTCCATCGCGGTGAGCGTAGTGATAGTCGCGCCCGCGCGCGTAGGCCGCCACCGGCGAGCGCGTGCGCGCCTCGACCGAGCCTCGATAGGCGATCCCGAGCGCGATCACTGTCTTCGCCCCGGGCAGCACCTGGGCCGGATCCAGCCGCTCGGGCAGGCGGCGGCTCATCCAGTCCATGCCGGCGCCGTACCCAGCGGCGAGCCAGCGCTGGAGCGGCGCGGGATCCAGCGCCTCGGCGCGCGCGAGGCCGACGAGCGTGAAGCGGCACGCCAGCGCCGCCGCGCGCACCTCAGCGGCCGGCAGTACCAGCCCGTGCGTCATTCGTTCGATCGTCGGCCGGCGGTCGAGCGGACCGCAACGCTCCCTACCCCTGGCCGAACTTCGCCTGGTGGGCCTGGTAGTAGTTGCCCATGGTCAGGTTTGATCGCTGCACCTCGAGCAGGCGGTCGGTCACCTCGTCCCAGCGCGCGCCCGGCACGGAGATGTACATCTCCTCGTCGGGGAGGTCGGTGAACGTGCGGTTCCCCTTGCAGCCGAACGAGAGCGCCAGCGCGCCTTGCTTCTTGGAGTACGGCAGGATCGCGCAACTCGGGCGGCTGAACGCGGCGTTGGCCATCTGCGCGATCCCGACCTTGAGCGCCGCTTCATAGACCAGCGTCGACTGCGCCGGCGTCACCGCGAGCACGACGACGTCGCCCGGGAACGCGGGGTGACCCGCCGGCGCGTAGGCAATCGCAGCCGGGGTCTCGTCGAGCGTCGGGATGCCGGGGATCTCGGCGCGATCGAGGTAGCGCGTCTCGATCATGAACCCGAGCGTGCTGTCGAGCTCGCTGGCGCGATCGGCGGGCAGCCCGATCTTGTGCGTGTAGCTGCCGATCGCACAGTTGTAGTGATCGGAGGGGACGGTGAAGAACGCCTGGCCCTCCATGGCCTTGGTCCAGAAGAAGCATCCGGCCGGCGCGGGGCCGCCGGCCCAGCGCTCGATGCCCGGCGGCGGCTGCTCGAGGTAGCCTACTTTGATCGGGGTGCGGCGCATTCCAAGGATCTCTTTGATTCGTTCGGTCTTGTCCAACTCGGCCTCCGGGGTGCGGGATCATGGGGGGGTGGTCGGGGGATGTCAAACGTCGCGTGGCCGGCGCGGCGACGCCCGGGAAACCGCTGGGCATCGCGGCGTCGTTCGTCTACCCTCGCCGTCCGCCTCGTTGTCCGCGCGCAGCCGTGCGCCCCGATGAATCCCCTCCCGATCGACCCCCAGCTGCCCCGAGATCGTCGCCGCGCTGCGGGCGTCGGGCGCGGTGGTGGTCGAGGCGCCGCCCGGCGCCGGCAAGACCACGCGCGTGCCGCGCGCGCTGCTCGACGCGGGACTGTCGGAGGCCGGGCGCGGGGAGATCATCGTCCTCGAGCCGCGCCGCCTGCCGGCGCGCCTGGCGGCCGAGCGCGTCGCCGCCGAGCTGGGCGAGACCGCGGGCGAAGACCGTCGGCTACTCGGTGCGCTTCGAGGATCGGTCGGGGCCGGAGACGCGCATTCGCTTCGTCACCGAGGGCATCTTGCTGCGCCGGCTGCTCTCCGAGCCGGCGCTGCCCGGCGTGGCCGCGGTCGTGCTCGACGAGTTCCACGAGCGGCACCTCACCAGCGACCTGGCGCTGGCGCTGGTGCGGAAGCTGCGCGCGGGCGCGCGACCGGATCTCGGGGTGTGCGTCATGTCGGCGACGCTCGAGGCGGAGCCCGTGCGCGCGTTCCTCGACGACGACGAGCGGGGCGCGTGCGCGCGCGTGCGTTCCGAGGGGCGCGCGTTCGACGTCGCGATCGAGCACCTCGCGGAGCCCGACGAGCGGCCCCTGGCGCAGCAGGTCGCGGGCGCGGTGCGGCGCGCGATCCGCGACGAGCCCGACGGCGATGTGCTGGTCTTTCTACCCGGCGCCGGCGGAGATCCGGCGCGCCACGGAGGCGCTCGGCGACGCGCTCGCCGGCGACCGATTCGCGATCGTGCCGCTGCACGGAGAGATGTCGCTGCCCGACCAGAACCGCGCCGTGCGCCCCGACGCCGGCGGGCGCCGCAAGGTGATCCTGTCGACCAACGTCGCCGAGACGTCGGTCACCATCGACGGCGTGGTCGCGGTCATCGACTCGGGGCTCGCGCGCATCGCCTCGAGCTCGCCGTGGTCGGGGTTGCCGACGCTGGCCCTGGGCAAGATCAGCCAGTCGTCGGCGATCCAGCGCGCGGGCCGCGCCGGCCGCACGCGCGCGGGTCGCGCGTATCGCCTGTACACGCGACACGACTTCGACCTGCGCCGGCGCCACGACCTGGCCGAGGTGGCGCGCACCGACCTCTGCGAGACCCTGCTGGCGCTCGCGGCGTCGGGCGTCGAGGATCGGGCGGCGTTCGGCTGGTTCGAGGCGCCGCCCGCGGCCTCGCTGCTGGCGGCCGAGGAGCTGCTCGCGCGCCTCGGGGCCACCGAGAGGCGCGCGGATGGCGGCGCGGGCCGCCTGACCGCGCTCGGGCGACGCATGCTGCGCTTTCCGGCGCACCCGCGTCTCGCGCGCCTCATCTGCGAGGGCGAAGACCGCGGGGTCGCCGCGGACGCGAGCATCGCAGCCGCGCTCATCGCCGAGCGTGACATTCGCGAGCGGTCGCGCGCGACGTTTGGTGGCGCTCGCAGCGGCGGCGCCGAGGGCGCGGCGGATCTGCTCGAGCTCGTCGATCTCTTCAAGCAGGCGTCCGCGGCGCGGTTCGCGCGCGATCGCGTGCGCGCGCTGGGCCTCGACGCACGTGCCGTCGAGGTCGTCGATCAGGCGCGACGGCAGCTGGCGTCGATCGCGCGCGGGCCGGCGCGCCAAGGAGCGAGCGCGCCCCGGGACGCCGCGAGCAGCGATCGGGCGTTGCAGATCGCGGCGCTGGCCGGCTTCCCCGATCGGGTGGCGCGCCGTCGCGCCGACAAGAAGCAAACCGTGGTGCTGAGCGGTGGCGGCGCCGCCGAGCTCGGCAACATGTCGACGACGATGTCGAGCGGTACGGAGATGGACCTGCTGGTGGCGATCGACGTCGAGGAGCGGCAGCAGACGGCGCCCGGCTCTGCGCGCGGCGGCGCGAGCACGTCGATCCGGCTCGCGTGCGGGATCGAAGCGGAGTGGTTGCTCGATCTCTTCGCCGACGCGCTCCGCGAATCGGACACGCTGGCCTGGAACCCGACGACCGAGCGGGTCGAGCGCGCGAGTCGCCTGTCGTACGGCGCGATCGCGCTCGAGGAGAGCGTCGCCGCCGCGCCGACGTCGGCGGAGGCGTCGCGTCTGCTGGCGGAGGCGGCGATCGCGCGCGGCCTGGACGCGTTCGACGAGCCGGGCGTGCTGGCGAATCAGACGGCGCGCATCGCCTTCGTGCGCGGGCTGCGCCCCGACACCAACCTGCCCGCGCTCGACGAGGAGGCGCTGCGCGCGCTGGTGAGCGCGGCGTGCGAAGGAATGGTCGGCTTTCTGGAGCTGCGCGCCGTCGGCATGGCGACGCGCTTGCTGCAAGCGTTGCCGTCCGGCGCGGAGCGCCTGTTGCAAACGCTGGCGCCGGCGTCGCTGACGCTGCCGGGCGGCCGTCGCGTCACGGTTCACTACGAGAACGATCGGCCGCCCTGGATCGAATCGCGCCTGCAAGACTTCTTCGGCATGGCATCGGGACCGACGGTGGGCGGCGGCCAGGTTCCGCTGACGATCCACCTGCTGGCGCCGAACGGCCGCCCGGTGCAGGTGACGGCCGACCTCGCGAGCTTCTGGCAGAAGCACTACCCGCCCCTGCGCCGCGAGCTCGGCCGGCGCTACCCGAGGCATTCGTGGCCGGAGGACGGACGAACCGCGCAGCCGCCGCCGCCGAAACCGCCGCGGCCCCGGTGATGGGCTCACGGGCCAGGGACCGGGAGACGGAATCGGAGGGGATATACTTCGGACGTGACGATTGAAAACCCTCATGCTCGACGCCGGTCGGCGCTCGCGGCGCGGCTGGGGACGCGCCCGGCGCTGATTGCTTCCGGTAGCGCGCGGCCGCGCAATTACACCGCCAACGCCTATCCGTTTCGCGCGAGCAGCCACTTTCTCTATCTGTTCGGGCTCGCGGCCGAGCGCGACGCGTTCGCGTTCTACGACGGCGCGACGTGGGCGCTCTACCTGCCGCCGCGTGACGCCGACGACGCGCTCTGGGAAGGGCCGCGCCCATCGTTTGCCGAGCTGGCCGAAGCGACCGGATGCGCGGTGCACGGGTTGCCCGAGCTCGATCTCGCGTTGCGCGACCGCGACGTGGCGACGCTGCCGGCGCCGGACCTCGAGACCTGCGAGGCGCAGGGCCGCTGGCTCGGCCGCGACGTACGCCCGCGCCATTTCGCCGCCACCGACGAAGAGCTGGCCGAAGCCATGATCGCGCTGCGGCTGCACCACGACGACGCCGCCATCGCCGAGCTGCGCCTGGCCGCCGCCGCGACCGACGCCGCCCACCGCGCCGGCATGCGCGCCACGCGCCCGGGACTGCGCGAGTCGTCGGTGCGCGCGGCGATGGAGGCGGAGATCATCGCGCGCGATCTGACCGTCGCCTACGGATCGATCGTCACCACGCACGGCGAGGTGTTGCACAACGAGCAACACCATCGCCCGCTCGGGGACGGCGACATGATCCTCGCCGACGTCGGCGCCGAGAGCCCCGGGGGCTGGGCGGGCGACGTCACGCGTGCCTGGCCGGTCTCCGGCCATTTCTCGACGCCGCAGCGCGAGCTTTACGAGGTCGTGCTCGCGGCGCAGCGACGGGCGATCGAGGCGGTGCGGCCGGGCGTACGCTACCGCGACGTACATCTGCTCGCGGGCCTCACGCTCGCGGGCGGCCTGGTCGACCTGGGCCTGCTGCGCGGCGACCCGGCGGAGTTGCACGCCGACGGTGTGCTCGCGTCTTTTTTCCCCCACGGTGTCGGGCACCTGCTGGGCCTCGACGTGCATGACATGGAGGACCTGGGCGACCGCGCCGGCTACGCGCCGGGCCGCTCGCGCGATCCCGCTGCGGGCATGCGCTACCTGCGCCTCGACCGCGATCTCGCGGCGGGGATGGCGCTGACGATCGAGCCGGGGATCTACTTCATCCCCGCGATCCTCGACGATCCGGCGCTCGACGCGCGCACGGGCGGGCGCGTCGATCGCGCGCGCGCGGCGGCGTTCGTCGCCGCCGGCGCGCGCGGCATTCGCATCGAGGACGACCTGTTGGTCACCGCCGACGGCCACGAGGTCCTGAGCGCCGCCGTCCCGAAGACCGTGGCCGCTGTCGAAGCAGCCATGCAGCAGGGCTGACGCGCGCGGCGTGACCCGCCCTGCGTGACGTGCGCCGCCTACTCCAGCGGCAGCGTGTCGTCGGGATCGAGAGCCGGCGCGGGCGCGGGCGCCGGCGGTGACACGGTCGGTGACGCAGGCACATCACCGTCGGTGTCGATGTCGAAACGTGGCGAGGGCGGCGCCGCAGACGGTGACACAGGCGGCTCCGGCGACGGTAGCAGTAGCGGCTCCGGTGTCGGAGGCACGGGCGCGGCGGCGGGCGCCACCGCCGGCACAGGCTCCGGTGTCGGGTCGACTGCGGACACCTCGGGAGCAGGCCGTGCAGGAACGGCTGGAGGCGGCGGCAACGGAGCTAATTTGGCCGGCGGTGAGTTCGGATCAAAAGGAGGAGGCTCTGTTGGGGTTCTTACATGGTCGAGGATCGAAGACGATTCCTCCGGAATCGAAGACGATTCGCCTGGACTCGGAGCAACGTCGAATGATGAAATCTCTTTTGTGGTGGGGGTTGGCGGCGGCTCAGCGAATGCCCGTGCATGGCTTCCGAGCCCGAGACTTGGTCCGAGCAGGATCGCAGCGACCACGGCCAGGAATTTCGCGCCGAGGAATCTCAGTCTTCGCATGCGAGCATCGTTCGTTTTCAAATGTTTCTTTCATATCGAGCCCATCATTGAGGTTGAGCCCGAATCGATGACGTTCAGCATCGAAGACGTCTTGAAACTAGGAGTGAACCCAGGTCACGCGTAGGCCTTGCGGCCGCCGCAAAGCGGCCTCAGGTTGAATGGAGGTATCTACGATATGGTCGGGGCGAACGATTTCCCAACACTCATTCAGGAGCTCCACAGTGAGCTCAACCAAGACGGCGAGCGCTGGCAGCGCGCGCACGAGATCGTTCGGGGCAAGCTCCAATCCCCGTATGAATTCCTCGACTGGGCGAAACGTGATCGACACTGGTCGTTCACACTCGCGGAAGTCATGGGCGAAGTTTGCGCGAAACCGGCTGATCTCGCGCACCGCCTGCTGATGGCGATCCTGGAAGAGCTGCGCGAAGAGCAGCAACTGGGCGCGCCTGTCTCGGAGTGATTGCGCCGGATCCGCGCGCTGATTGTTTCGCGTTCTTGACACGCGAAGAAAATTTTTGGCGGTACGCGCGCGAGCGCGTATAAAAATCGCCATGAATACAACTGGACGAAAGACGGTCAAGGCGAAGGAGACGGCGGCGAAATCGGTCAAGGCGAGCACGAGCTCGCCCGCGGAGATCGCTCCGCCGACCTTCGAGAGCATCGCCAAGCGCTCGTATGAGCTCTATCTCGCGCGCGGCGCGCAGCCGGGGCACGAGGTCGAGGACTGGCTCGCCGCCGAAGCCGAGCTGACCGCGCAAGTCGCTACACTGAGCCCGCCGTAGCCCGGTTACCAGCGACCGGTTACCAGCGACCCGGGTTACCAGCGACCATCGACGTCGCGCAAAAAATCGTAGGGGTAGGTGAGACTCGGCGACGAGACGTCGTCGAGGCGAGATGAGAGCTCGCTGGAAAGCGCCAGCTCGACCGCCTTCGAGTCCGTCCTCGAGCTGAGCGACCGAGCGCACGCCGAGGATCACCGACGTCACCGTCGGGCGCTGGAGCAGCCATGCGAGTGCGATCTGCGCCGTCGACGCGCCCAGCTCCTTCGATGCGCCCGCGAGCGCATCGACGACGTTCCAGTTGCGCTCGGTGGCGCGCTTGTCGAAACGCTCGGTCCACTTCGCGAAGCGCGATCCCTCGGGCGGCTTCTGATCACGTCGATACTTCCCCGACAGAAAGCCTGCGCCGAGCGGCGACCAGGGCAGCAGGCCCAGTCCGAAGCGGCGCAGCGCCGGGATGTGCTCCAGCTCGAGGTTGCGCTCGACCAGGCTGTACTGCGCCTGCAGCGTGACGAAGGCGTTCGTGCCGGCGCGATCCGCGGCCCACAGGCTCTCGACCAGCCGGTAGGCAGCGTAGTTCGACGCGCCGAAGTAGTTGACCTTTCCCTCGTGCACCAGCTCGTCGAGCGCGCGGACGACCTCTTCCTCGGGCGTCTTCGCGTCCTGCATGTGGATCTGGTAGAGGTCGATGCGATCGGTGCCGAGGCGCTTCAGCGAGCCCTCGACCGCGCGCTTGATGTGCAGCCGGCTCGCGCCGCGATCGTTGGGGCCCGGCCCCATGCCGAAGCGGGCCTTGGTGGCGAGCACGACGTCGTCGCGGTGGCCGTTCTTCGCGAACCACGCGCCGATCACGCGCTCGGACAGGCCGTCCTGGCCGTAAACGTTGGCGGTGTCCCAGAAGTTCACGCCTGCGTCGAGCGCGCGGCTCATGATCGCGTGCGACACCTCCTCGGTGGCGCCGACCTGGTGCATGAACGACTTCTCGTCGGCCTCGCCAAAGGTCATCGCGCCGAGACAGATCTCGGAGACGCGCGCGCCCGACTTCCCCAGCGGCCGGTATTTCATGCAGCGCCTTCGCGAATCAGCCGTGGCGGCTCAGCACCAGACACGCGTTGGTGCCGCCGAAGCCGAAGCTGTTGGTGATCACGTGATCGACGCGCACCTCGCGCGCCGTGTTCGGCACGTAGTCGAGGTCGCACTCCGGATCCGGCGTCGTGTAGTTGATGGTCGGCGGGATCACCCCGCGCGCGAGCGCGAGCGCGCAGAACGCCGTCTCGACGCCGCCGGCGGCGCCGAGCATGTGCCCGGTCATCGACTTGGTCGAGCTGACCATCACCTTGCGGGCCGCGTCGCCGAAGACCTTCTTGATCGCGAGGGTCTCGTTGGCGTCGTTCATCTTCGTCGACGTGCCGTGCGCGTTGATGTAGCCGATCTGCGCCGGCGTCAGCCCCGCGTCCTTGAGCGCCAGCTTCATGCAGCGCTGCGCGCCCTCGCCCTCCGGCGCCGGCGCGGTGATGTGGTGGGCGTCGGCGTTGGCGGCGTAGCCCACGAGCTCGGCGTAGATCTTCGCGCCGCGCGCCTTGGCGTGCTCCAGCTCCTCGATGACGACGATGCCGGCGCCCTCGGCGATCACGAAGCCGTCGCGATCGCGGTCGAACGGCCGCGACGCCTTCTGGGGCGCGTCGTTGCGCGTCGACAGCGCGCGCATGCTGTTGAAGCCGCCCACGCCGAGCGGCGTGACCGTCGCCTCGGTGCCGCCGCAGATCATCGCGTCGGCGTCGCCGCGCTGGATGACGCGGAACGCGTCGCCGATGGCGTGCGCGCCGGTCGAGCAGGCCGACACCTGACTCAGGTTCGGCCCCTTGGCGCCGTGCGGATCGAGATCTGGCCGGGCGCCAGGTTGACGATGATCATCGGAACGAAGAACGGCGAGATGCCGTAGCGCGGCCCTTTCTCGGCCAGCGTGCGGCACGCGTTCTCGATCGTCGTCACGCCGCCCAGGCCGGCGCCGACGAAGCAACCGACGCGCTCGGCGAACGCGCCCTTGATCTCCAGCCCGGAGTCCTCCACCGCCAGCGCTGCGCCCGCGAGCGCGTACTGGATGAAGGGATCGATCGTCTTCGCCTCGCGCGAGGAGACCCAGCGCGTGGGATCGAACGCCTTCACCTCACCCGCGAAGTGCGTCGCGAACGCCGTGTGGTCGAAGTGGGTGATCGGCGCGATACCCGACTTGCCGGCGAGGACCGCCTGCCAGGTCTCCTCGGTGCCGATCGCGAGGGGCGTGACGAGACCGATTCCGGTGACGACGACTCTTCTGCTCATCGTGTGTTCATCTTGGTCTGGTGGATCGAACGCGCGCGGCCGGAGCCGAGGTTCGTCGCGTTCTGCCGCCGCATGTCGCCAATGTTACTTGGCGTGCGACTTGATGTAGTTGATCGCGTCGCCCACCGTCTTGATCTTCTCGGTGTCCTCGTCCGGGATCTCGAGCTTGAACGCCTCTTCGAGCGCGAGCACCAGCTCGACGACCGCCAGCGAGTCGGCCTTGAGATCGTCCGCGAAGGACGCCTCGGGCTTCACCTTGTCCGGCGCGACCTCGAGCTGCTCGGTGATGATCTTTCGTACCCGTTCTTCGACGTTATCGGCCATTTCTTTCGTCCTCTCTCACACGCAGCGGGTGCTGCAATTCAACGGCTGGGGCCGCCGCCAGGCGGCGTACCTTACATGAAAAGTCCCCCGTTTACGCGCAAGACTTGTCCTGTCACGTAAGCGGCCGAAGGGCCGGCGAGAAACGCCACGGCGGCGGCGACGTCCTCGGGTTTCCCGACGCGTCCGAGCGGGATCGACTTCAGCAATTCGCCGCGCCGCTCCTCGGGCAGCTCGGTCGCGGTCATGTCGGTGTCGATGTATCCGGGCGACACCGCGTTGACCGTGATGCCGCGCGACGCGTACTCGCGCGCCAGCGTCTTGGTCAGGCCGATGACGCCGGCCTTGGCGGCCACGTAGGCGCCCTGCCCCGCCGAGCCGACCTCGCCGGTGATCGACGTGATGTTGATGATGCGGCCCGCGTCCTTGGCCTTCATGAGCGCGCGCAGCGACGCGCGCACGCAATGAAACGTCCCGTTGAGATTGACGTCGATCGACCGCTTCCAGTCGGCGTCCTTGGCGCCCAGCATCAGCCCGTTCACGGCGATGCCCGCGTTGTTGACCAGGATGTGCAGCCCGCCCTCGGCGGCGACGATCTCCTTGAACGCGGCGTCGACCGCCGCTGCGTCGGCGACGTCGAAGCGCTTCGTGGTCGCGTTGCCGCCGGCGGCGCGCACCGCCTCGACCGCCTCGCCGGCGGCCGCTTCGTTCGCGGTGAAGTTGATCGACCACGCGCGCGCCGTTGCGCCCGAGCGCAATCGCGATCGCGCGCCCGATGCCGCGCGACGCCCCGGTCACCACCGCGACCCGGCCGTCGAGCTCACCCATGACGCACCCTCAGGGCCGGCGCCGACGACGAGGGCGCGCGCACGAGCTCGGCGATCGACGCGGGATCCGACGCGCCCGACACCTGGATCGACGGCGCGATGCGCTTGACCAGGCCTGCGAGCACGCGGCCGGCGCCGACCTCGATCGCCTCGGTCACGCCCATGGCCGCGATGGCCTCGACCGACTCCTCCCAGCGCACCGGCCGCGTCACCTGGCGCGTGAGTAACTCTCGCACGCGCGCGGCGTCGCGGTTGGCCGTCGCCTCGACGTTGGTCACGACCGGCAGCGCGAGCGGCGCGAACGAGACCCCGGCCAGCGCGACCGCCAGCCGATCGGCCGCGGGCTGCATGAGCGCGCAATGGAACGGCGCGCTCACGCTGAGCGGCATCGCGCGCTTCGCGCCACGCGACTTCGCCGCCACGCACGCGCGATCGACCGCCGCCTTGTGCCCGGCGATGACCACCTGGCCCGCGCCGTTGAAGTTCGCGGCGCTGACGATCTCGGCGTCGCCGGCCGACGTCCCCGTGGCGCTGGCCTCGGCGCACGCCGCCTCGACGTCGGCGCGCGACAGGCCCAGGATCGCCGCCATCGCGCCCACGCCCGGCGCGACCGCCTCCTGCATGAGCTTGCCGCGCAGGTTGACGATGCGGACCGCGTCGTCGAGGCGCAGCGAGCCGGCCGCGACCAGCGCCGAGTACTCGCCCAGCGAGTGGCCGGCGACCACGCCGGCGCCGAGGCCCGTCTCGAGCTCGAGCACGCGCAGCGCCGCGATGCTGGTGGTGAGGATCGCCGGCTGCGCGTTCGCGGTCAGCGTGAGCTCGGCCTCGGGGCCTTCGAAGCAGAGGCGCGACAGCGAGAACCCGAGCGCGGCATCGGCCTCGTCGAAGACCGCGCGCGCGGCGGGGAACGTCTCTGCCAGAGCGCTTGCCCATGCCGACCTGCTGCGAGCCCTGGCCCGGGAACAGAAACGCGCGCGTGCCCGCGCCGGAACGGCCTTCGCGGCTGCGGGTACTGCGGGTACGGCCGCTGCTGCCGCTTGCGCCGCTCACCAGCGCACCGCCGCCGACGCCCAGGCGAGACCTCCGCCCAGCGCCGAAAAGACCAGCAGATCGCCCTCTTTGATCTTCTTCATCTCGATGGCTTCATCCAGCGCGGTCGGCACCGAAGCCGACGACGTGTTCCCGTAGCGATCGACGTTGATATAGAAGCGGTCCATGCCGATGCCGACGCGCTCCGACACGCCCTCGATGATGCGGATGTTGGCCTGGTGCGCGATCACCCAGCTCACGTCAGCCGGACTGAGGCCGTTGGCGTCGAGCGCCGCCTTCGACGCCGCCGCCATGTTGCGCACGGCTTGCTTGTAGACCTCGCGCCCGTTCATCTTCACGAAGTGTCGCTTTTCCGCCACAGTCGCCGCTGACGGCGGTTCGCGGCTGCCGCCCGCCGGCTGGTAGCAGAACGTCGGTGTAGTTGCCGTCGGCGTAGAGGTGCGTCGACAGGATCCCGCGCCCGGGCGCGTCGTCCGGCGCCAGCAGCACCGCGCCGGCGCCGTCGCCGAAGAGCACGCAGGTGCTGCGGTCGGTCCAGTCGATGATGCGCGATAGCACCTCGACCCCGATCACCAGCACGCGCTTGAACTGGCCGCGGCGCACGAACGCGTCGCCGATCGACAGCCCGTAGATGAAGCCGGCGCACGCCGCCGAAAGGTCGAACGCGCAGCCGCCCGCCGCCGCGCCCAGCTTGCGCTGCACGAAGGTCGCCGTCGACGGGAACGGGCAGTCCGGCGTCACCGTGCCGACGATGATGCAGTCGACGGTCGCGGGATCGACGCCCGCGGCGCGGCAGGCGTTGCGCGCCGCCTCGGTGGCGAGATCGCTCGCGGCAAGCGTCGGTTCCAGGATATGGCGCTCGCGGATGCCGGTGCGCTCGACGATCCAGGTGTCGGACGTGTCGACGGTCTTGCTGAGCTCGTCGTTGGTGACCACGCGCGCCGGAACGCCGCGCCCGGTACCGATGATGCGACAGCCGATCATGACCTGCCTCTCACGAAGCGCCTCCCGCCGTCGCGGGCGGCGCCCCCAGCACCGGCTCCCAGAGGAAGCCGTGCTGCGCGATCGCCGAGGTGAGCTCCTTGCCGAGGCCGATCTGCGCGAACTTGTGCGCGACGAGGATCGCGTTCTTGATCGCCTTGGCGTTCGAGCCGCCGTGGCAGATCAGCGCCACGCCCTCGACGCCCAGCAGCGGCGCGCCGCCGTGCTCGGCGTAGTCGATGCGCCGCTTGAGCCGGCGCAGCGCGGTTGTCATGAGCGCCGCGCCGATCTTCGCCAGCAAACCGCTGCGCACGACCTCGTCGCGGACCATGTCGAGCATCGCCTCGGCGGCGCCCTCCACGCACTTCAAGACCACGTTGCCGGTGAACCCGTCGGTGACGACCACGTCGACCTCGCCGCGGAAGATGTCGCGGCCCTCGACGTAGCCGAGGTACTCGAACGCGGCCGTGCCGCGCGCCGCGCGCGCCAGCAACTGGTGCGCATCGCGCGTGAGCGGCGTCCCCTTGTGCTCCTCCGAGCCGTTGGACAGCAGGCCGACCTTGGGCCGGGCCTTGCCGTGCAGGAGGCGCGCGTAGACCGAGCCGAGCACCGCGAACTGGGCCAGCACCGTCGGCTTGGGATCGACATTCGCGCCCATGTCGAGCAACGCACACTCGCCGGCCTTGGTCGGAAAGGTGGTGACGATCGCCGGACGCTCGACGCCGGGCAGCCGCCCGAGCACGAACAAGCCACACGCCATCATCGCGCCCGAGTTGCCGGCCGACACGACGGCGTCGGCCTCGCCCGACTTGCACAGATCGAAGCACATGCGCATCGACGACTTCTTCTTCTGCTTCACCGCCATCGACGGCGCGTCGTGCATCGTGATGACCTCGGGCGCGTGGCGGATCGAGATCTTCTCGCCGGACGCACCGATGCGCTCGAGCTCCGCGCGCACGCGTGGCTCGTCGCCGACGACGATCACGTCGATCCCTCGTTCGCGGACGGCCGAGACGATGCCCTCGACCTCGACGCGAGGCGCGCCGTCCGCTCCCATCGCGTCAATGGCGATTGGCGCCAAAGCTAGGGCTGCTCCTCTTCCTTCCGCTCGATGACCAGGCGGTCCCGATAGTAGCCGCAGCCGGCGCACATCCGGTGGGTCAGCTTGGGCTCGCCGCAGCGCGGACAAGGCACGAAGTGCGGCACCGGCTGCTTCATCACCTGCGCGCGGCGGATGGCGGAGCGCGATTTGGACTGTCTTCTCTTCGGAACGGCCATTGATCCCTCGTTTCGTTACGCGTTACCTGGCGGCTGTCTGTCGTTATTCTTCGTTGTTCGTCGTTCTTGCTTCGTTCTTGCGGACGCTAAAGCTTGATCTTGCCGAGCGCGCTCAGCTTCGACGTCACCTCGCGCTGGCGGTCCTCGCAATCGCAAGGCGCTTGATTGCGGTTTCCGCCGCAAACGGAGCACAACCCCTGGCAACCTTCCCGGCAAAGCGGGTTGATCGGCATGGCGAGCAGGATCTCGTCGCGCAGCTCGGCGCCGAGATCGATCTCGCCTCCATCGAAGTAGACCATGTCTCCGTCGTCGTCGTCGTCGTCGTCGGAGTCGCCGTCCGCGCCCTTCTCGACGAAGCTGACCGTGAGCGGGACGTCGAGGTCGATGCGCGCCGGCTCGAGGCAGCGCGAGCACGACGTCTCCAGCGGGCCGCGCAGGTCGCCGCGGAAGAGGACGTCGTCGCCGCTCCTCTCCAGGACGCCGCGCATCAGCACGCCGGCCGCGCCGGGCTTCGCGCCGAGGTCCGGACATTGCTCGTCCAGCCAGGCGGTCGTCACGGGCAGATCGACCTCCAGGCCGTCGTCGCCGATGTCCTTGATTTTAAAAAGCATTTGCCTGAAAAACGACGCGCGGGGCGCCCGTTGGAGGGTGAAACTATAGGGGGGAGGCTTGCGGAGTCAAGCACTCCGCGTAGTTACGAGATTTGCCCGGTCGTCGCGGGCTGCGGCGGACGAGCCGGCTCGCCGGGTTACTTGGCGGCCCCCGAGGCGGCGCTGCCGCCGAACAGCAGCAGCGACTTCAGGTCCTCGTCGTTGAACACCAGCTGACCGCCCAGGAACCAGTCGATGCCGCCGCCCGCGCCCGCGGTGGCGCGCGTGGTGTTGACGACGTCGTCGGCGCCGCCGACCAGGAACAGGTTGCGCTTCCAGATCGCCGCGAACAGCGTCGGCTTGACGCGCGGATACTGGTTGCTGAGCGTGTCGAAGACGTCGAGCGACAGCGTCAGCCGATCGTCGAGCAGGTACAGATCCACGCCGAAGCCGCCCGTCGATTCCTTGATGCCGAAGCGGCCCGCGATCGGACCGACGCGCTTGCCCAGCATCAGCGTGAAGCGCAGCTTCTGCGAAGTGCTGACCGTGGTCGACGAGACGACGCCCAGGTTGCGAGCTGTTCGTCACCTGGCTGGTCTGCTCGCGGAAGCCGCGCGGATCCTCGACCAGCTCGATGAGGTAGAACTTGTCGGGCCGCGGCACGAGCTGGACCGAGAGGTACTCCTTGGTCGTGTGCGAGATGAAGTTGTACTCGGCGCGCAGCCCGACGATGGTCTGCAGCTTGGTGATGCCGCGGACGAACGATGCCGGCGTCCTCGGTGATCTCCTCGACGTTGTTGGCGATGGTGTCGTCGGTCAGCAGGCGGCCGGCCGTGCCCTGCCCCTTCTCGAGGCGCGAGGTGATGGTCTCCATGTTGTGCAGGGTCTTGTCGAGGTTGTCGACCGTGGTCTGGAGCTTGGCCAGCGAGCCGCGCACGGCCGATGCCGGTCGACTTGACCTCGCCCTCGCTCGATCCGACCAGCGTCTTGATCGACTCGGTGATGTCGCGGACGTTCTTGATCGCCACCTTGGCGTCGCCGGCCTCGGCCGACGTCACGTTGTCGATGTTGGCCGCGATGTGATCGACGCGGTTGAGCAGGCGCTCGAGCACGATCGAGTTGGTCTCGATCAGCTTGTCGACGTTGGTGGCGATGTCGGTGAGCTGGCCCGAGGTCAGCTTGTGAACGTCCTGCAGGATGTCTTTCAGGATGGGCAGGATCGTGCCGACGTCGGCCATGAGATCCGCCCATGCCGGTCGGCTCGCGGACGCTCCTTGATCTGGTCGCCGTTCTTGAGCTGCGTCTGCGGCTCCTTCTCGCCACTGGGCAGCAGCTTGACGGGCGTGCCCGGATCGATCTCCAGGTAGTACTCGCCGAGCAGCGACGCCGACTTCTTCGAGACGACGGCGTTCGACCAGAGCGTGATCCCCGGCTGGATGTGGATGGTGACCTTCGCCTGCGCGCTGTCTTTCGGTCGAGCTCGCGCTTGTCGATCTGCCCGATCGAGATGCCGGCGGTCTGCACGCGCGACTTCTCGAACAGGCCCGATGCGTCCTTGAAGAGTCGCCCAGACGGAGATGCCCTGGTTGCTCGCGGTGCGCTCGCTGGTCGAGCGAATCAGGAAGTAGCTGATGCCCGAGACGACGAGGACCAGCACGCCGACGGTGACAGCCGCCCAGCTGCGCCTCACGGAGACGGCCTCGGCGGATTCAGGGGGCCCATGGCCACCGCGCCCGACGTCTCGACGAACTCGCGCAGCTCGGGCTGCTGCGAGCGCCAGCACCTCGTCACGCGTGCCGGTGACCAGGATCTTGCCGGCGTAGAGCATCGAGATGCGGTCGCCGATCCGGAACGTCGACGCCATGTCGTGCGAGATCACGACCGAGGTCACGTTGAACTGGTCGGCGGTGCGGCGGATCATCTCGTCGACGTTCTTGGTCGCGATCGGGTCGAGGCCGGTGGTCGGCTCGTCGTAGAGCAGGATCTCCGGCCGATCGATCAGCGCGCGCGCCAGCCCCACGCGCTTGCGCTGGCCGCCCGACAGCTCGGCGGGGAACTTCTGTTCGATGCCCGGCACGTCGGCGAGATCGAGCCGTCTCAGGAGGTCTCTCACCCGTTCCATCACCTGTTCGCGGGAGAGACTGTACCTCTCAAGCAGAGGGAACGCGATGTTCTCGACGACGTTCATGGAATCGAACAGCGCCGCGTACTGAAACACCATGCCGAACTTGCGGCGCATGCGACCCAGCTCGACGTCGTTCATCGGAACGAGATCGACACCGTCGACCCAGATGTGCCCCTTGTCGGGCTTGAGCAGCCCCATGAGGTGCTTCATCAGCACCGACTTCCCCTGCCCCGACCCCCCGATGATGATGTTGGTCTTGCCGCGCTCGATGTCGAGGTCGACGCCTTTGAGCACGTGCTGCGGCCCGAAGGTCTTGTTCAAGTTGCGCACGCGGATCTGCCATCGCGGGTGCTCGGCGGACGGATCCGACGGCTCGGGCTCGCGCGGCTTGGCGGACGACTGACCGGGCGTCGACCTGGCCGATGACTCGCCGGGCGTGGATTTGCCTGGTGCCCCCCCGGATTTGGGGCTCATGACTTGTACGGCCACAACATGTGAAAGATGTCGATCAGGAAGAAGTCGAGCACGAGCACCGACACCGAGCCCGCCACCACGGCGCGCGTCGTCGCCAGGCCGACCTCCTTGGCGCCGCCGCGCGCGTTGTAGCCCTGGAAGCAGGAGGCGAGCGACAGCGAGACCCCGAACACCGCGGCTTTGCAGCCGCCGATGATGTAGTCCTTGGGATCGGTCCAGAAGGTGAAGTACTCGATGAACTCGCCGACGTCGATCTGCTTGACCACGATCGAATAGAAGTACGCGCCGCCCAGGCCCACGATGTTGAACACCATGGTCATGATCGGCATCATGATGATCGACGCCACGATCCGTGGCGTGACCAGGTACTGGATCGGGTTGACCGCGAAGGTGTTGAGCGCGTCGATCTGCTCGGTGATGCGCATCGAACCGAGCTCGGTCGCCATGCCCGACCCGGCGCGCGCCGTGATCATCAGCGCCGTGAACACCGGTGCCAGCTCCTGCGCCAGCGACAGGCCCACCGTGGCGCCGACGAACCGCTCCTGGTTGAAGATCGACAGCGCGTTGATCGCCTGCTGCGCCGCCACCGCGCCCGAGAACAGGCCGACCAGCATGATGATCGGCAGCGACCCGACGCCGACGAAGTGCATCTGCTCCAGGAACAGCCGCAGCCGGAACGGCCGGCGGAAGAGCCACACGAACGACTGGAACAGCAGCAGCGAGTGCTCGCCGAAGTAGCCGAAGAAGACCCGCGAGCGGCGCCAGCACCGTGTCGAGCGTGCCCGCGAGCGCGGCGCGGTCGTCGGTGGAGGCGGCCCCTGGACGTCGCCTTGGGCCTCGGCCGAGACGTCGCTCATGGAGCCGCCACGCCGGTGCCGCCGGCGTCGCGCCGCCCGCCGGTGTAGATGCGCGGGACGCGCTTCGAGATGCCGCACAGGATCTCGTAGCTGACCGTGCCGGCCCAGGCGGCGACGTCATCGACGGTGATCTCCTCGCCGCCGTCGCGGCCGATCAAGGTCACGCCATCACCCAGCGCCACGCCTGGAACATCGGTCACGTCCACCATCAACATATCCATGCAAACGGCCCCGACCACCGGCACGCGGCGGCCACGGATGAGCACCATCGCTTCCTGCACGTGACGAGGATAGCCGTCAGCGTACCCGATGGGGAGAGTCGCGATGCGCGAAGGGCGCGACGCACGCCACAGCCCCCCGTAGCTCACCGGCGTCGACGGCGTGATGTCGTGCAGGGCCATGATCCGCGTGCCCAGGCTCAGGGCCGGGCGGATCCCGGGCAGCGCCACCTCGGCCGACGGGAGCGTGCCGTAGAGCGCCAGCCCCGGCCGCACGGCGTGCAGCCGCGCCTGGGGGAAGCGCACGGCGGCCGCGCTGTTGGCCGCGTGGAGCGTGAGATCGGTGAGGCCGCGACCGCGCGCGAGCTCGACACAGTCGAGGAAGCGCCCGAGCGATTCGATCGTGACCTGAGGATCGGCGCCGTCGGCCGACGCGAAGTGGGTCGCGAGCCCGGCGATCTCGATCGACGGCAGCGCGCGCGCGTGGTCGAGCACGGAAGCGAGCTCGCCGACCGAGAACCCGAGGCGGCTCATCCCCGTGTCGACCTTGAGGTGCACGGCGACCCGCCGGCCCAGTCGAGCAGCGGAGGTTGCGAAACGATCGAGATCGCCGGTGTCATAGATGACGGGGGTGAGGCCTTCGTGGAGGACGTCGTCCTGGTGGTGGTCGTAGAACGCGCCGAGCACCACGATCGGCGAGCGAATGCCCGCGGCGCGCAGCTCGAGACCTTCTTCGACCAGCGAGACCGCCAGAGCGTTGCTCAGCGGCTCGAGAGCGCGCGCGACCGCGACCGCGCCATGCCCGTACGCATCGGCCTTCACCACGCCCCAGATCGCGACCTCGTCACCCACCGTCCGGCGCAGGCGGCCCAGGTTATCGGTGATCGCGGTCAAGTCGATCGCGGCCACCGTGGGCCGGATCGATGTGCGGATGTCGACTTCGGCCAAAGGAGCGTGCGTGGTCGCTGCGCTGCTACGTCTGGGACTGCTGGCCAAAACCGGTGTAGTTTCATCCGCGTCGCGCTGATCGTCAATTTCTCCCGACGCGCGCGCCCCACGCCGCTCGAGCCGGCCCGGACAGTCGACCACTGTCGACCCGAGCGGCTCGAAGAAGAAGAACAAGGCAAACGGGCGTCAGCCGGCGCCCGACCGCGCCGGCCGTGGACCGCCGAGCTCAGCCCTCGCCGGTGACCAGCCGCTTGCTGAGCAGCAGCGAGCGACCTTGCGGCGTGACCAACCCGCGGCGGGTCAGGTCGGAGACGATGCGCGAAACCGTCTCACGGCAGGCGCCGATGCGGTTCGCCAGCTCCTGCTGCGTCGGGCGGTGGCGGATGAGCAGGCCTTCAGGCACCTCCTGCCCCTCGCCTTCCTGACGGCCGAGCAGCCGCAGCGCTCCGATGACGCGATCCTCGACGTCGGACAGCGCCAGCGCGACCGCCATGTCCTTCGATCGGTTCAGGCGGGCAACCAGCATGCGGCCCAGCGTCATCGGCAGCTCCGGCAGCGCGCGCAAGTTGGCGAAGATCGCCTCGCGCGGAATCACCAGCACCGCGGTCGGCTCGACAGCCTCCCACTCGTTGGTCAGCGGCTGTTCCGGCGCGAGCAGCGCGTCGCCGATCAGATCGCCGGGACGGAAGACCTCGAGGGTGATCTCGCGGCCGCTCTCGCCCCGACGGACGGCACGGACGCGGCCCCGAAGAACCAGAAAAGCGTGGTCGATGACGCTCCCCTCTGCGACCAGCGTCGCGCCGCGCGCGACCTGGCGCACCGAACACGCCTGGCCCAGCGCCTGGAGGCTGGCCTGGTCGGCGCCGGCGAAGGCAGCACAACTCGAAAGCGCTGACAGCTCCGTTGCGACCGGGGCGACGGTCTTGCGGGTCTTGCCAAGTCCGTTGAAGTCAAGCGGCACGTTAGCGATGGACATTCCGGGCCTCCTTTACGTGAGGCATGGAACGCAACGCTGATGCCAAACTCTCGAGCCCCGGTTCGTCGCCACTTCCGGGCTGGTGACCCCGTCAGGACCGGCCCCCGTGGCGCGGACGCCACAGTCGGCGTGAAACGTCGCAGCCCCTCGTCTGGGGCCAGAAGACGTCGGGGCCTGCGCGACCAACGGGCCTCGGGCCTCAGAGGTCGTGAAGCTCTCGGTTCACAGGCCTCGGCCCTCGGATTCGGACTCGGATGCGTCTCCGGAGCAATCTGGCCCGTGAGTCCGAAGCCCGAGGCCCGAGGCCTCCTAACCGACACAACGGTGCGTCTAGCCGGAAACCCTCAGAGGGCTGCGGCCCCCCGCGATGAGGCGCGAGCGCGCTCAGGCCGTCGCGGCCGCGGCGGGCGGCGTGGCGCTGCGCGGCGCCGCGCGAACCACGCGCGCCTTGCGCTTGACCGCCTTGCGGCGCGCCTTGGTCGTCGTCTTCATCTTCTTCTGGGGCGCCTTGTTCTGGGGCGCCTTGCCCTTGGCCTTGTCCAGCTTCGCGCGGCGCGCTTCACGGAACTTCCGGATCTCCGCCTTGGGCAGATCCTTGTGCTTGGAGCAGACCATCCCGAAGACCGGCGCTGCCCGGTTCGTGCATCCAGGGACCGGGCAGAGCTGGATCGGAGCTTTTTTCCGCGGCCGCTTGCGTCCGACGACGCCGGCCAGCGCCAGCACCGCGCCCGCGGGACGACGGCCCGAGCCCGGGGGGCGGCCGCGCCGCTTGCCGTTCGGCGTGAGGTGGGGCGCCTCGCCTCCGGAGAACGCCGACATGATCGCCGCGCGCGCGCGCGCAACGGCGTCCTGCTCGATCAGCGTCGAGAGTTGGCCAACGAAATCACCGACGATGAGCCGGATCTGAGATGAAGAATCGGAAGAGGACGACGGAGCTCGCGCCATAACTAAATCTCCTGGTGTTTCTTGACGGCGCGGAGACTACTCTCAAACATCCGGTGTTGCAAACGTCAAACGAGCAAACATCAACCAGTCGGTATCCGCCCACGATGAATGTTAACGACCAATCAACTGAATCTGGGCGTTACGCTTTGTTTCACAATGGAAGGTGATGGCAGCGATGTGTCTGAACGGACGGCGGTGGGACGCGCAATGAGCTTCGCCGCCTTCTTTGCCGTGGTGATCCTGGTGCTCGGGGGCCTGCACTACTACGTTTGGGCACGCCTGGTGCGGGACACGCGCTTGCCCCAGCCCTGGGCCGCGGTGCTGCTGGCGGGGTTGATCGTGCTCGCCGCCGGGTTGCCGCTCATGCGGCTCGTGATCCGCCGCTGGCCTGTCGCCGCGCGCATCCTCGGCTGGCCGTTCTACACCTGGCTGGGAGTGTCGATGCTCCTCTTCTTCCTGCTGCTGGGGACCGATGCCGCGCGCCTCTTCGTCTGGCTCGGGAACAAGCTGCGCGCGCAACCGGCGCCCATCGACCTCGCGCGGCGCACGCTCGTCGCGCGCGCCGTCGCCGGCGTGGTCACCGCCACGGCGGGGGCGCTGACCGGCGTGGCGCTGCGCTCCGCGCTCGGGCCGGTGGCCGTGAAGCGTGTTCCGATCATGCTCGCGCGTTTGCCCGAGGCGATGAACGGATTCACCTTGGTTCAGCTCACCGACATCCACGTTGGTCCCACCATTGGGCGGGCCTTCATCGAAACCATCGTCGCGCACGCAAACGCGCTCAATCCCGACTTGATCGCGATTACCGGCGACCTGGTCGACGGAACCGTCGACGAGCTGGCGCGACTCCGTGGCGCCGCTCGCCCGGCTGCGCGCGCGCCACGGCGTGTACTTCGTCACCGGAAACCACGAGTACTTCTCCGGCGCCGCGCCCTGGATCGCCGAGCTGACCCGACTCGGCATCCGCTGCCTGCGCAACGAGCGCGTGTCGATCGGGGACGGCGAGGCCAGCTTCGACCTGGCCGGCGTCGACGACCATTCGGGCGCGCGCTCCGGCGAGCCGGGGCACGGCGAGGACCTGGACAGGGCGCTGGCGGCGCTCGACCCGGCGCGCGAGGTCGTGCTGCTGGCGCATCAGCCGAAGTCGGTGTTCGCGGCGGAGCGATTCGGCATCGGGCTACAGATCTCGGGCCACACGCACGGCGGCCAGATCTGGCCCTTCAGCTACCTCGTTCGGTTGCAGCAACCGTTCGTCGCCGGGCTCCACCGGCACGGCGGCGCGCAGGTCTACGTCAGCCGCGGCACCGGCTACTGGGGTCCGCCCATGCGGCTCGGCGCGCCCGCGGAGATCACCCAGCTGGTCCTCACGCGCGGCAACGAAGGCGTTGCCGAAGCCGAAGCCGGCAACGACGACGGCGACGGCACCGGCAGCGCATCCAGGCCGACCTGAACCGATCGCGGCTCGCCGCCGCGCACGAACGCGATCGTCACGCGCTCGCCCACGTCGTGATCCGACACGAGCGAAAGGACCTCCCCGGCGGCATGCATCTCGAGATTGTCGACCGCGGTGATCACGTCGCCCGGTCGCAGCCCGGCGCGAGCTGCGGGGGCGCCGGCGACGACGCGGCTCACCACCGCGCCCTCGCTCGGCGCCCCGTCGACCAGGAAGACACCCATGTACGGGTAGCGCGCCTCGCCGCGCGCCACGATCATCTGCGCGACCCGCCGCACGCGGTTGATCGGCAGCCGCTGCGCGCCGACCGCCAGCGCCACCACCTCGCCGTCCAGGTTCACCAGCGCGGCGCCGGGATTCTCCGCGTCGAGCGGGAGGTCGGTGGAGAACCATTCGCGCCCACCCATCGCCGCCGAGATCGGCGTCGCGCGCGGCTCGCGCTGGCGGCCATTCACCAGGCCGCGGCCGATCGCGGGCGCGCCGTCGGCGCGGCGGGCGATCGCCAGCACCCACTCACCGACCTCGACGAGATCCGAGTCGGCGAAGCGCGCCACCGCGAGATCGCGAGGCGGGCGCTCCATCTGCACGACTGCGACGCCGCTGTGCGGGTCGGCGCCGCGTAGCCGCGCCGGCAGCGGGCGCGCCCCCGCGAGCACGACCCAGAGCGCGCTCGCATCGGCGACCGCGGCGGCGCCGGTGACCACGTCGCCGAGCGTGTCGATGGCGACGCCCGAAGTGGTCGAGGTTGGCCGGCCTTCGCGGACGATCTCGATGCGCACCACCGCCGGCGCCGCCGCCTTCGCCGCGATCTCCAGCGCGCGTCCGACGCGGGTCGAACCGCCGGCCGCTTCGCTTTGCGCTTCCGCGCGACCCTGGCCTACCGCGAGCGACAGCGACATCACCGTCGCGGCCACGGCCGAGATGCACCGTCGACCACCCATCCGTTGCCTCGCGTCCCCAAGCTAACCATGGGAACGCGAGGCAGAAGAGGTGCGGGCGTCGTCTACTTCACGGTCACGAAGCGGGTCCCGGAAGCGCCGCGCACCCTCAAGAGGTGGCCGTTCTTCTGCGGCGCGCGCAGGGCCTGGATCGCCTCATCGGCGGTGCTGACGTTGCGGCGATCGACCTCGACGATCACGTCGCCCGGCTTCAACCCGGCGCGCTCGGCGGTGCTGCCGGCGAGCACGTCGGTGATGACCGCGCCCTTGGTGCCGCGATCCATGCCCAGCGAATCGGCGACGTCGGGTGACAGCGTCTGCAGCGCCATGCCGATCTTGCCCGATGCCTCGGGCTGCCGCGCATCCTCGTCGGGAAGCTCGCCCAGCGTCACCGCGAGCGTCCCGGCCTTGCCGTCGCGCTCGTAGCGTAAGGTCACGTTCGACCCGATGTTCTGCGACGACACGTAGTCGACGACGTCCGACGAGCTGCTGACCTTCTGGTTGTTGATGCCGGTGATGACGTCACCGGGCCGGATGCCGGCCTTGCCCGCGGGCGCGCCCGGCGTCAGCTCGGCGACGACCGCGCCGCTCGCCGGCAGGTTCTTGCCCAGCTTCGTCTTCTGCGCGTCGTCGAGATCCTTGACGTCGGTGAGCATGATCCCGAGGTACGGATAGCGGACGCGCCCTTCCTTGAGCAGCACCTGGGCCACGCGCCGCACCTCGTTGACCGGAATGGCGAAGCCGTAGCTGCCGCCGGCGCCGACCTGGATCAACGTGTTCACGCCCACGACCTCGCCGTCGAGGTTGACCAGCGGTCCACCCGAGTTGCCGGGATTGATCTTGGCGTCGGTCTGGATGTACCCGCGCACGCGCTTGCCGGACATCTGCACGTGACGGCCGGGCCGCCCCTTGCCGCTGACGATGCCGGCGGTCACCGTCTGCTCCAGGCCGAGCGGGCTGCCGACCGCGACCACCCACTCGCCGACCTCCAGCTTGTCGGAGTCGCCGAGCCGCGCCGCCGTCAGGCTCGCCGGCGGCTTCTCGAGCCGCACCACCGCGACGTCGGTCTGCGCATCCTTGCCGATGACCTTGGCGGGGTACTCCTTACCGTCATTCAACGTGACGGTCACCTTGGTCGCCCCCTGGATCACGTGGCGGTTGGTGACGATGTTGCCGCTCGTGTCGAGGATGAACCCCGAACCGACGCCGTGGCTCGGGCCCGGCGACGGGCCGCCGCCGAAGCCTTCGCCCGGGCCGAACTCGAAGAAGCGCCGAAAGAACGGCGGAATGTTCTCGTCGTCGTCGCCGCCGCCGCCTTGGCCCGGCGCCGGGAAGCCGCGTCCGTGCATGCGCTCGGCGGTGGCGGGCGCGCCGACCTCGACCTCGATGCGCACGACCGACGGCGCCAGCGCCTTGGCCACGGACGAGAACGCATGCGACAGCACCTTGGCCTCGTTGGGCGTCTCGGTCTTGGGCGTCACAGCGCCCGCCGCGCCGGCCGCCGACGCCAAGCGCGTGGTAGCGAGGCCGGCGGCTCCCACCCCGACCGCCAGGGTCAGCGCAGCGAAGCGCCCCCAGTTCGAGCTCCAGATCCGAGTGAATGTCCGGGGCAATCGTCGAGGCCTGGTGTCAGTCGTCATCGTTGTTCCTTTGTACCTGGTTCCTTTGTACCTGGAGCCACTTGCTGTCAAGCGTCGGCCGCTTTCGGCGCCGGGCACCGCCGAACCAATCTCGTCGGTGCCGGAACGGCCCGACCGCGCGTGCATCAATGACAACGGCCTGCCCAAAAAGAAAATTCCCCTCTGGCCGCGCGCCATCGATTCCCCGTTAGACTCATCAGTGATGAATTGGTTGCGTCGCCTGCCCGAAGCGCCGGTCACCTCCGCGCTGATCGTCGCCAACCTGGCGCTCTACGTCTGGATGGCCATCGCCAGCGGTATGCACACGGGGTTCGACGCAGACACGATGACCTACTTCGGCGTCAACATCGTGGGGAGCAGCCAGGCCCCCAGTCACTGGCGCTGGCTGACCGCCGCGTTCATCCACTTCAACCTCCTCCACATCCTGATGAACATGTGGGTACTGACCCAGATCGGCGTGATCTCCGAGCGCACGATCGGCTCGGGCATCACTGCCGCGGCGTACGTCGCTCACCGGCGTGCTCGGCAATGTGACGACCATGGTGTTCAACACCTGGCGACATCATTTCGTTTCGGTCGGCCGGAGCATCGAGCGCGATCATGGGGCTCATCGGCATCGCGGCCGCCTTCGCCTGGCGGACCGAGCAGAAGAGCATCGCGCGCAGCCTGGCGATGAACCTGGTGTTCGTCCTCGTGCTCGGCTATTTCCTCGACCTCGACAACGCCGCGCACGTCGGCGGCTTCGTCTCCGGCGCGCTCATCGGTCTTGCTGCGCGCGCGCTGGCCGCAGCGGCTGCCGCGCTGGCTCGACGCCGCGCTCATCGGCACGTCGGCCGCGGTCTCGATCGCGGCCTTCGTCGCCATCCGCTCCTACCACGGGTATCACTGATGCGCGCCGCGGTTCTGCACCAGAGCGCTCCCGATCGCGTCGGCGCCGCTGGTTCTCGAGGACGTGCCCGCGCCGGTGCCGGGTCAGGACGAAGTGCTGCTGCGCGTGCGCGCCTGCGGCATCTGCCGCACCGACCTGCACGTCGTCGAGGGCGAGCTGCCGCGGCGGCGCTCGCCCATCATCCCCGGCCATCAGATCGTCGGCGACGTCGTCGGTTTCGGCTCCGGCCTCGGCGCGCCCGGCGCGAGCCACGGCCTGACCCTCGGCCAGCGCGTCGGCGTCGCGTGGCTGCACCGCACCTGCGGGCGCTGCCGCTTCTGCCTGTCGGGCCGCGAGAACCTGTGCGTCGATCCCGACTTCACCGGCTGGACCGTCGACGGCGGCTACGCCGAGCTCTGCACCGCGCGCGCCGACTTCGTCTACCCGCTGCCCGACGGCTTCGGCGATCGCGCCGCCGCGCCGCTGCTGTGCGCCGGCATCATCGGCTACCGTGCGCTTCGCCTGACCGGGATCGGCGGCTGGGCCGGCGCGCGCGTCGGCATCTACGGCTTCGGCGCCGCCGGGCACGTGGCGCTGCAGCTGGCGCGCGGGCGCGGCGCCGAGGTCTACGTGTGCACGCGCGATCGCACGCGCCACCAGGCGCTGGCCACCGAGCTGGGCGCGACCTGGGTCGGCGGCACCGTCGATCCACCGCCGGTGCCGCTCGACGCCGCGATCATCTTCGCGCCCGCGGGCGAGCTGGTGCCGGCCGCGCTCGCGGCGACCGATCGCGGCGGCAGCGTCGTGCTCGGCGGTATCCACATGAGCCCCATCCCCGAGATACCCTACGACCTGCTGTACGAGGAGCGCGTCGTCCGCAGCGTCGCCAACAACACGCGTGAGGACGGCCACGCCTTCCTGCGCGAGGCCGCGCGCCTGCCGGTGCGCACCCACACCGAGCTCTTTCCGCTCGCCGAAGCCAACCGCGCGCTGCTCGCGCTCAAAAGCGACGCGATCCGCGGCGCTGGGGTTCTCTCGATCGCCACGAGCGACTAGGATTCGCGCCATGGACTGGAAGCTGCTGCTCTCGACGTTCATCTCGATCTTCGTCGCCGAGATCGGCGACAAGACTCAGCTGGCGACGCTGTCGCTCGCCGCGGGCGGGAAATCGAAGCTGGCGGTCTTCGCCGGTTCGGCCCTCGCTCTCTGCGCGACCTCCGCGATCGCCGTGCTCGCGGGCGAAGGCATCAGCCGGTTCATCTCGCCGATCTGGATGCGCCGCATCGCCGGCGGCGTGTTCATCATCCTGGGCGTGCTCTTCATCTTCGCGCGCGCCGAGCTGTGACCCCGAGCCCCGGGGCAGGCGTTCGCGGGCGGCGGTTGGTTAGTCGTTCGCTTTCGGGGAGGACGGGGATTCCCTCGCGGCGGACGGCGCCCTTACGCCGCCGGTCGGAGGGCAACTCTCTCCCGGCCGGAGAGCCGGGGACTCGACCGGCGGCGTAAGGGCCGCGTCCCCCGCAAGAGGAACACCCCACCCCGGAAGCGGGCGACTGGCCGACGTTCGTCCGAGGATAACCAACTGCCCGGGCGAGCCACGTCCGTGCGAGACGCGTCAGCGACTGCGCTCGAGGACGTCGAGCGCGGCCACGCGGTACGCCTCGGCCAGCGTCGGGAAGTTGAAGATGTTCTCGACGAAGCTCTCGACGCCGATGCCGGCGAGCAGCGCCATCTGACCGAGGTGGATGAGCTCGGTCGCGCCCTCGCCGACGATCTGCACGCCCAGCAGCTTGTGGCCGGTGTGATCGGCCACGATCTTCAGCAGCCCGTCCTGCACGCCGGAGATCTGGCCGCGCGCGATCTCCTCGAAGCGCCCGCGGCCGACGAGGATGCGCTGGCCCGGGTAGCGCTTGGCGGCCTCGTCCTCGCTGAGGCCGACGCACGCCATCTCGGGGATGGTGTAGATGCCGATCGGGATCATCTCGGCCGCGCTGCCGGACGCCAGGCCGAGCGCGTGGCACGCCGCGCGCCGCCCCTGCTCCATCGCGGTCGCCGCCAGCGACGGCGGGCCGATCACGTCGCCGATCGCGTAGATGTGCGGCACGGCCGTGCGGCAGTGCTCGTCGACCTCGAGGAGCCCGCGCGCGTTCGCCTTCAGCCCCGCCGCGCCCAGCGCGAGGCCCTCGATGCTCGCGGCGCGGCCGAGAGCGACCAGCATCTTGTCGCTCTCGATCACCTCGCCGGTCGCGAGGCGCGTCACCACCTTGGAGACGCCGTCCCACTCGACCGAGCCGATGTTGCGCTCGCCGAGAAAGCGCCCGCCGCTGCGCTCGAAGTCGCCGACGAATTTTCCGACCAGCTCGGCGTCGATGAACTTGAGCGGCCGATCGGCGCGGTCGATCATCGTGACCGACACGCCGAGGTGCGCGAAGATCGACGCGTACTCGCACGCGATCACGCCGCCGCCCAGCACGGTCAGCGATGCCGGCAGGTACAGCATCGACAGGATCGAGTCGCTGTCGAGGATGTTCTCGTGGTCGATCCCGATCTCGGGCGGCGTGCGCGGGCGCGAGCCGGTGGCGATGAAGATCGTCGCCGCCTCGATCCGGCGCTGCGATCCGTCGACCGACTGCACCTCGACGACGCGGTCGGAGACGAAGCGCGCGCGGCCGTGAAAGACGCGGATGCCATTGCGCTCCATCTGTCGGCCCATGTAGGCGACATGGGCCTCGCACGACCTCGTCGAGGCGCGCGGTCAACGCCGCGACCTCGAGATCGGGCTTGATCGTGAAGTCGAGCAGCGCGGCGCTGCGGCGCAGGCGCGACAGGTGCAGCGCCGTCTCGCGCAACGTCTTGCTGGGGATCGTGCCGCGGTGCACGCACATGCCGCCCACGCCCGCCTCTTGCTCGACCAGCGCCACGCGGCGGCCGGCCTTGACCGCCTGAACCGCGGCCTTCTGCCCCGCCGGGCCGCTGCCCAGCACCAGCACGTCGAACGCGAGCGCGTCGCCCGCGCCGCTCATGCGACCATCGCGGCGACCAGCTCCATCACCTTCTCGCGTCGCGCGAGCAAGCCGGCCACGTCGTCGGGATAGAGGTTCAGGTCGGCGATCACCGGCGTGTCGCGGAACGCGTCGTCGCCGCCGAACCGCGCCGGCTCGATGGCGTACGTCGCCAGCCGGGCGGCCAGGAAGGTGATCATCGCCTCCTGCCGGAACCCGCCGGCCTGCGCGTAGGCCGCGTCGTGCTCGATCGAGGCGGCCACCGGCTTCGGCAGGCCCCACTGTTCGGCGATGCGCATGCCGACGACGGTGTGCAGGTCGTCGAGCAGCGCGACGAGCGCGATCGGCCCCACCCGCAGGCCATTGGTCTTGGCGACGTCATTGACCAGCTGGAGCAGCGCGGGCTTGCCCACGGAATGAAGCAAACCGCACAGGAAGGCGCTCTCGACGTTGAGCCGGCGCACGCGCGCGATCTCCTTCGCGAAGGCGCCCGACGCCAGAGCGTGCCGCCACAGCTGGTTGAGCACCGGCTCGTAGCCCGGCACGCGAAAAATGCCGCTCTGCAACGACGCCGCGAAGGCGATCTCGCTGACGATGTTCAGCCCCAGGCGCGAGACCGCCTGCTGCAGCGACACGATCGGCATGCGCGGCATGTAGGCCGGTGAGTTCGCGATGCGCAGGACCTGACCAGCCAGCGCCGGATCGCGGTGGATCAGCTCCGCCAGCCGGTTCGCATCGGTGGTCGGGCTGCCCACCAGCGCGACCACCTGGCTGGCCACGCGCGGGAGCATGGGCAGGCTGAGCTGCCCGGCCGCCAGGCGGTGCGCGACGGCGGCGCGCACCGGATCGCCTCCGCCTGCGAACTCCGGGACGACGCCTAACATCTCACCGCCGTCGCGCCGGTCGGAAGCGCGCTCGAAACCGCATCGCAACACAAGCCCTCACCCGTTCGGCGGACGGCGCCGAGACCTTTAGTTGCGCGCGAGGTTTGACGAAATAACCAGCGTGGGGTTGGCGAATGCCGAGGGGTCGAGGAGTGAGCTGATCGGTCAGTCGGTCGGCTCCTACGTGATCACCTCCCTGCTCGGGGAAGGTGGGATGGGGAAGGTCTACCTGGCGCGGCATTCCCTCATCGGGCGCAAGGCCGCGGTCAAGATCCTGAACCCGGACATCGCCTCGGACGAGGAGTCTGTCTCGCGCTTCTTCACCGAGGCGCGGCTCGTGAACGACATCCGCCATCCGAACATCGTCGAGATCACCGACTTCGGTCAGTTCTCCAGCTACTACTGCATCGTGATGGAGCTGCTCGAGGGCGAGACGCTCGCCGCGCGGTTGCAGCGGAGCCGCACGCTCGACGAGGCCACGGCCGTGCGCATCTTCCGCCAGGTGACGTCGGCGCTGGGCGCGGCGCACGAGCAAGGGATGGTTCACCGCGACGTCAAGCCGGAGAACATCTTCCTGCGCAACCATCCCGACTATCCCGACTTCGTCAAGGTGCTCGACTTCGGCATCGCCAAGCTGCTCGGCGGCAACTCGCTGGTGGGGCATCACACCAAGACCGGGACGGTGATCGGAACGCCGGCGTACATGTCACCCGAGCAATGCCTGGGCGAGGCGTCGCTGGATCTGCGCAGCGACATCTACTCGCTGGGCGTCGTGCTCTACGAGGCGCTCACCGGACGGCAGCCGTTCGTGGGCGACACGCTCGGGCGCCTGATCGTCTGCCACGTCAGCGAGGCGCCCGTACCGCCCTCGACCGTGAACCCGCACGTCTCGGGGGGCATGAGCGCCGTGGTCATGCGCGCGCTGGCCAAGCTGCCGAGGGATCGCTTCGCCAGCATGAAGGAGCTGCGCGAGGCGCTGGAGATCGCGCCGGTGCGCGCGCCGGCGGTCAACGTGGTCAACGGCCGCCACCGCCCGATCACACGCCCGATTCCCATGGATCCGCGCGCGCCACCGAGCCCGCCCCCGCTCACCGCCGCCACGCGAGGCGCAGGACCGGCCTCGATGCCGGCGCCCGCCGGGCGCGCCTCGGAGGACAACGCCACCGTCGACATCGACGCCGTCGATACGGCGCACCAGCAGGCGGTCAAGCTGGTGAGCCTGGTGCTGGAGCGCTTCTCCACCGGCCGCGTCGAGCTGCCGGCGATGTCCGAGGTCACCGAGCGCTGCCTCGAGCTGCTCCGGCGATCGAACCTGGGCTTCACCGAGGTCGCGAAGACCATCAGCCAGGTGCCGCACCTGCGCTCGCGCGTCATGCGCCTGGCCAACAGCGCCGCGTTCCCCAGCCTGATGCCCGCGACCACGCTCGACATGGCGATCGCGCGCCTCGGCACCGAGGGGATGCACGACGCGCTCGTCGAGTTCGCGGCGCGCGACGTGCTCGAGGGCCGCCAGCCCACGCGCGTGAAGGAGACGCTGCGCCGGATCTGGCCGCAGTCGATCGGCGCGGGCCTGATCGCCGGCAACCTGTGCGAGATCCTCGCGCGCGATTCGGAGGGCACCTTCGCCTATCTCGCGGGGATGCTGCACAACGTCGGCAAACCGGTGGTCGGCGCGCTGCTCATCGAGATCGAGCAGCAGATGATGCGCGCCGGCGAGCGCCAGCCCATCGCCGAGGCAGTCTGGATCGCGACCATCGAGGCCAGCCACCGCCAGTTCGGCGCGGCGATCGTGCGCAAGTGGCGGCTTGCGCATCCGATCGCCGAGGCGATCGAGACGTCGGGCGAGTTCGACGTCGCGCGCCCGCGCGCGCTCAGCAACGTCGTGCGCTTCGCCGTCGCGCTCGCGCAGCGCCTGGGCCTGACCATCGGGCCGTCGAACCCGACCCACGCGGAAGAGGCGTGCGCGCGCGGGCGCGGGCTGCTCGAGATCGACGACAAGGCGATGCGCGTGCTGTCCCACGGCCTCAAGGAACGCGCGATCGTGCTGTCGGGCATCCGCGGCCAGTGAGCGCCGCTCAGGCCGCGGCCAGATACGCGCCGTAGCTCACCGGACGCAGCCGGCGCAGGAGGCGCGCGACCACGCGGCGCACGGCGCGCCGCTGGCTCGCGCGCGCCATGTCGGCCGGGTGGACCGCGAGGCGCGTGTCGCCCGCCGGCAGGAACGATTGCACCGACGCGTAGAGCGCCGTCGCGCGCGCCTCGATCTCGCTGAGCGAGCCCCAGCCGATCACGCGCGGGCAGAGACGGCGCCCGCGGTAGACGATGCCGTCGAAGAGCTCGTAGAACTCGAAGCCGGCGCGGTCGACCACCTCGCGCGCCGCGCGCGACAGCAGCCAGGCCGGCGGGATGAAGCCGCGCAGCGCCGACTCGAGCCCGGCGCGGCGGAAGATCTCGCGCCCCTGCTCCAGCCGGCGTTCGGCGTCGGCGGCGTCGCAGCGAAAGAACTCGCCCTGTCCTCGTGCGAAGACGTGGGCGCGAAACCAGCCCGCCGGCGTCCAGGCGCGGCCCAGCATCCGGTGCGTGAGCCCGTGCATCACCAGCGTGGCGCCGCCGTCGGCGAGCTCGCGCAGGAACGCCAGCGTGGCGGCGTCCTCGTCGATCGCGCGCCGCGACTCGTGGAACGGGATCACGAAGCAGGTGAGATCGGCCACCGCGAGCCCGAGCTCGCGGAACATCTGCAGCGCGCTCCGGCAGTCGCCCAGCGTCAGCGGCGACACGTCGTGCAGCGAGATCAGCGCCCGCGGCCGGACGGGCGCCGCAGCGAGTCAGGCGCCCGCAGCGGTCAGTCGTCCGCCGCTCAGGCGTTCTGCGTGAACGACTTCCATATGCGGCTGAACGGCACCTCGTTCCAGCGCTCGATCATCGCGCGCCGGCCGTTGGTGCTCAGGAGCTCCGCGTGGCGCGGGTCGTCCAGGATGCGCGCGATCGCCTTCGCCAGACCGGCGGGCCCGAACTCGTAGCACTCGGCCGACAGGCCGTCGGTCACGAACTCGGCGATGCACGCGTCGGACGGCACCAGCACCGGCACGCCGCTCGACATCGCCTCCATGTTGACCAGGCCCAGCGTGTCGACCCGGCTCGCGAACACGAACATCCGCGCCGACGCGTAGAGCTTCTTCAACGTGTCACCGCGCTGCAGGCCGACGAAGCGCACGAACTCCTTGTCGCGGCAGGTGTGCTCGAGCGCGGCGCGCTCCGGCCCGTCGCCCGCGATCACCAGCAGCGGCCGCGGCGCCCGGATCTGCAGGCGCTCGACCGCCTCGACGATGATCGGGATGTTCTTCTCCTCGGAGATCCGACCCACGCTCAGGATCACGGGACGATCGCCGACGTCCAGGTTCAGGTCGTCGAACACCGCGGCCCCGCAGTGCACCGGCGAGAAGTCCTCGGGATCGATCGCGACCGGCATCACCGACAGCTTGGACGCGCTGACGCCCATGTCGACCAGCGCGTCGCGCGAGCCGCTCGAGAACGCGAAGACGCGATCGACGTGCGCGTAGAACCACGCCAGGTAGCGTGCGCGCCGCGCGCTCCATGAACGCGTTGCCGCCCAGCGGCTGGATGAGCGCCGGCACCTCGGTGTGATAGCTGGCGGTGACCGGCAGGCGCAGCACCTTGGCGATCAGCAGCCCGACGAGGCCCATCGGCCCCGGCGTCGACAGCTCGATGTGCGAGATGCGCTCGCGCCAGACCCACGACAGCGTGTCGATGAGCGACGGCACGTGCAGCTGGATGCGCGTGTAGAGCGGCAGCGTGAAGCTGGTCGCCGCGGGCAAGTGGTGCAGGCTCGCGCGATCGTCGAAGTGCCCGGGCAAGTCGCCGCAGTACGGGATCAAGCACCTCGCGCCCCGCGGCGCGCGCCTGGCTGACGAAGCGCTTGCACCAGACCGAGACGCCGTCGACCTGCTCCAGCGAATCGCTGAACACCGCCAGGCGCTCGTGGCGCCGCTCGAGCGGGAACGCGGTCCACTGCTCCCAGACCCGCCGCACTTGCTGCTCCTGCTTGCCGAAGTGATCGGCGGCGAAGAAGACCGGCGCCGCCGTCACCAGGCCGCCCGCGAGGTCGCGGAACGCGCCGAAGATCCGGTAGAGGTCGAAGTCCTGCGCGCCCGCGAGCAGATCCTGCAGCGCCGCCTCGAGCACGGTGTCGCTGAGCCGCGCGATGCCGGCGATGATCCGCGCGTCGCACTCGTCGGAGGGAGCCTGGTCGGTGCGCAGGATGTCGAGCTCGCGCCCCACGGGCAGCGACGCGCGCTGCGCGCCGGCCAGCAGGCTGGCCAGAAAGCCGCCGGCGTCACGCGACGGAGTGCCGTTCTTGACCGGGTGCTTCGCGCGACCGGCGATGACGTCGATCATCTCGACGAACGGATCGCGATAGTCCTTCCGGTCGATCTGCCGCTGCTTGAGGTGGTGATAGGTCGTGTGCTGCACACACAGCGCCATGGCGTTGAGGTCGGCCTGCTGCCCGACCAGCCGCCCCTCGCCCGCCATGCAACCCTCCAGGAACGAGACCGGCGTCACGGCTCGCCCGTCGATCGCGGTGTAGACCGAGCCGCAGCGCCGGTGAACGTGATCGTCGGAGCCGGCGGTCAGCGCCTTGCGGTGAGGCGTCGCGCCGTGCGGCGCGATGCCGTGCTTTCGCGACAGGCGCGCGATCACTTCAGGCGTGATCCGCTCCAGGAGCGTCGTCAGATCCGGCTCGATGCGCGCGTCGGTGAGACCGTTCAGCCCCTCGAACGTCGGGAACAGCAGCAGCAGCTTCTCGAGCGTGTCGGCGTCGAGCTGCCAGCTCGGGCTCAGCAACGGATGCGCGAGACCGTGCGCGATGCCCTCGCGCGACAGGTACTCGGACAAGCGATAGATGTCACGCCGGCGCTCCTGGATGTGCTCGTGCTGCGACGGCGTGATGTTCCACGCCAGCACATGCATGACGCAGCCGTTCTCGGGGAACAGCGCGGTGATCTCCTCGGACAAGAAGAAGTCGGGACGATCGATGAGGTCTAGCCCGCCGGTGATCGTGTCGTGGTCAGTGAGCGTGACCAGCGTCATGCCCCGTTGCTTGCACAGCTCGTACTGACGAGCTGGATCCGCATAGCTTTCAGGGCATCCAAAAAACCGCGTGTACCATTCGTCGTTCCCGATGGAAGCGCTGGAGTGTAGGTGCAGGTCGCATCGCGTCTCGGTCATGGACACCCCATGGGCGTGAAAGATCGAGCACTCTACCCACAAATTGCGCGCTGTCTAGGAGCCCGATTTTCGTCACTTGCACTCTTTTGATTGATACAGAAGTTTTAAAAAGACCCCGATGGATAAGTCGTGAGCGCACCAAGGCTGTCATCTAGTGATGCGCGTCTCGTCGCGCCGACCTCTCGCGAACGCTTGCGGCTGCCGCCGGCGGACCCGCGTGAAGCAGCGCCGCTACCGTTCGACGCCGTGCTGATCGCGGCGGGATTGAACGTCGCCGCGCGCTCGATCTGGCGCGGATTGCGCGGCTGGAAGCGCTACGACGGGAGCGTCGAGGCGATCTGCCGCGGCGGTCATCGAGGATTGCTGGACCGGAAAGTACTTCGCCGGTTCGGCGGGACACTTCCGGCAATTCTGGACGCGCGACCTCGCGATGTGCACGCCGGCGCTGTGCAACCTCGGCTATCGCGAGCGCGTGATCTCGTCGTGGGAGTGGGCCCTCGAGCGGTTCGAGCGCGCGGGACGACTGAGCACGACGATCTTCTACGGACGCTTTCCGCGCGACGTCTACGCCTACGCCTGCGATTCGCTTGCCGTTCACGCTGTTCGCGTTGCGAGCGGCGGGCTGCGACTATCTCGTCGACCGGCACCGCGAGCTGTTCCGGCGCGAGGTCGCGCGCTTCCACCAGATCGTCTTCGATCCCGAGCTGGGCATGGCGCGCACGACCGGCTACTTCTCCGGACCGCGCGACTGCATGACCGGTCGATCGACGGTGTTCGCCAACACCATGATCGCGCTCACGGCGCAACTGCTCGACGGTGACAAGCGGCTGCCGAATCCGTTCGCGGGGCACGACGTGCGCGACCGCATGCTGCAGCACCACTGGACCGGCGAATACTTCCGAGACGCGCTCTGCCGCGATCTTCCGTCGGGCGACGGCAACGTCTGGCCGTTCTTCTTCGGCGTGTTCGACGACCCCGAGATGAAGCGGCGCGCGTTCGCCACTCTCGAGGCGCGCGGGCACACCGACCCGGTGCCGCTGCGCTACTTCGAGCGGCGGCTGCCCGACAGCGAGCTCCCGGTGCCCAAGATGTTCACGCCCAACTACCAAGGCGACCCGAGCTGGACCCAGCTCGGCGCGGTCTACCTCGAGCGAGCTCGCGAAGATCGACCCCGCCAAGATGGTCACGCAGCGCGCGCGGATGGCCGACCTCATCGAGCGCGACCGCAACTACCTCGAGCTCTACACCACCGACGGCAAGCCCTACGTCGGGCGCGCCCACCTCTATCACTGCGATGAGGGCATGATCTGGGCGGCGATGTTCCTCGATCTTTATCGCTAGTAGCCCCGAGCTCACGCTCGAGGCCCTGGCCGCGACGGCGCCCGGCCGCTAGATTTCTCGCATGGCGATCGCGACCACCAATCCGACGACCGGCGAGACCTTGCGGACGTTCCCGCCGCACGACGCGGCCGCGATCGAAGCAGCGCTGGCGCGCGCGGCGGCGGCGGCGCCCCGCTGGCGGCGGACGCCGGTCGGCGAACGCGCGGGCGTGCTCTCGCGCGCGGCCGCGATCCTCGAACACGACGCCGAAGCCTTCGGCCGGCTGATGACGCTCGAGATGGGCAAGCTGCTGGGCGCGGCGATCGACGAGGCGAAGAAATGCGCGGTCGGCTGCCGCTACTACGCCGAGAACGGCGGGCGCTTTCTGGCGTCCGAGGTCATCGTCGATGACCGCGCACGCAAGAACGCGCGCGTCGACTACCAGCCGCTCGGCGCCGTGCTCGCGGTGATGCCCTGGAACTTCCCGTTCTGGCAGGTGCTCCGCTTCGCGGCGCCGGCGCTGGCTGCCGGCAACGTCGCGCTCCTCAAGCACGCGTCGAACGTCCCGCAATGCGCGCTCGCTCTCGAGGATCTGTTCCGCCGCGCGGGCGCGCCCGCGGGCGTCTTCCAGACCTTGCTCGTCGGCTCCGACGTCGTGCCGCGCTTGATCGCGGATCCGCGCGTCGCCGCCGTGACCGTGACCGGCAGCGAGGCCGCGGGTCGATCGATCGCCGCGGAGGCGGGACGGCATCTCAAGAAGACCGTGCTCGAGCTCGGCGGCAGCGATCCGTTCGTCGTCATGCCCAGCGCCGACCTCGATCGAGCGATCGCAGACGGCCGTGCAGGCGCGCATCGTCAACAACGGCCAGTCGTGCATCGCAGCCAAGCGGTTCATCGTCGCCGACGCCATCTACGATCGCTTCGCGCCCGGATTCGTCGCCGCCATGGAAGCCCTGCGCATCGGCGATCCGGATGCGGCCGACACCGAGCTCGGCCCGCTGGCCACGGCGTCGATCCGCGACGAGCTCGCCGCACCAGGTCGAGCGCTCGGTCGTGGCCGGCGCGCGCTTGCTGACCGGCGGGCGCCGCGCTGGAGCGACAGGGATTCTTCTACGAGCCGACGGTGATCGCCGACGTGCCGCGCGCCGCGCCGGCTTACTCCGAGGAGCTGTTCGGCCCGGTGGCGTCGCTGTTCCGCGTGCGCCGACGCCGAGGCCGCGATCCGCCTCGCCAACGACACGACCTTCGGCCTGGGCGCCAGCGTCTGGACGCGCGACCGCGCCGAGGCCGAGCGCTTCGCCGCCGAGATCGACGCCGGCATGGTCTTCGTCAACGGCCAGGTGGTCTCCGACGCGCGCTTCCCCTTCGGCGGCGTCAAGAGCTCCGGCCACGGCCGTGAGCTCAGCTCGATTGGGCTGCGCGAGTTCGTGAACGTCAAGACGGTGCGCATGACCGGGCTCGACTGAGCCGCTTCCATCCTGGGGCGATTGCCAGCCGACGATCGGAGCGGCCCCCGTGCCGCCGGCCAGATGATTGTTCGCCCAAGCCACCAGCCGACGCGCGATTTCACAAACGAGTCTGCTACTCGCCCCCGTCGATTCGATCCAGGCGGCGCAGCTCGGGAGCCCACCACGCGATGACGGCGACGACCAAGATGGTGACGAAGCCGCCGAACATCACCGACGGCTCGGCGCCCAGCAGCCGCGCGGCGACGCCCGACTCGAAGGCGCCGATCTCGTTCGACGAGCCGATGAAGATCTGGTTCACCGACGAGACCCGCCCCAGCATCGACGGCGGCACGCGCGTCTGGATCAGCGTGCTGCGCACGTAGACGCTCAGCATGTCGGCGGCGCCGCTGACCGCGAGCAGCGACAGCGACAGCCAGAACCAGCGCGAAAGCGCGAAGGCGATCATGCAGAACCCGAACGCCACGACCGCCCACAGGAACGTCGGCCCCGCGCGGCGCGGTGCCGGTCGCAGCGCCAGCGCCGCCGACATGATCACCGCGCCGATCGCGGGCGCCGTCCGCAGGAACCCCAGGCCCTGCGCGCCGACGTGCAGGATCTCCTCGGCGAAGACCGGCAGGATCGCGACCGCGCCGCCGAACAGCACCGCGAACAGATCCAGCGTCATCGCGCCCAGGAACAGGCGGCGCTGAAAGATGAAGAGCACACCCTCGCGCAGGCTGCGCGCCAGCGGCACGAACGCCGGGCGCGGCGCCCGCTCGCGCACGCGGATCTGGAAGACCGACCAGAGCGCCGCCGCCATGAGCGCCGCCGCGACGAATAGGCGACGCCCGCGCCGACCCAGCCGTAGATGAGGCCACCCAGCGCCGGGCCGGTGACGGCCGCGACCTGCCAGACGCCGGTGCGCCAGGCCACCGACGACGAATAGAGCGCGCGCGGCACGACCTCGGCGGAGAGCGCGTTGCGCGCCGGCAGCAGGAAGCTGCGCGCGGCGCCGCAGATCACGATGACGCCGTAGATCGCGAGGCGCAGCGACTGACTCTCGAGCGCGCCGCCCGCGCCTGGCCGGTTGATCACCGCCAGCGCGAGCGCGCACAGGAACAGCACCACGAGCGCGATCAGCGCGACCCGGCGGCGATCGAGCGAATCGGCGACGTGCCCGGCCCACAGCGCGAGCCCGACGAACGGCACCGCCTCGGCCAGCCCGACCATCCCCAGCGACAGCGGGTTGTGCGTGATGGCGTACATCTGCCAGGCGACGACGACGCCCTGGATCTGCGCGCCCATCGCCATGGTGAGGACGCTGACGACGAACCAGCGGAAGCCCGGCACCCGCAGCGGCGCGAACGAGTCGTGTGGCGGCGGTTTCCGGGGCCGGCTCTGAACGTCCGACATCGAAGCCTAGATTACGGTACGAAATGGCGAGCCGCCCACACGATGAGGCGCACGTGACGCTGGGAAAAAACTTCCGCCTTCCGCTCGAAGTCAGGCCGACCCGCTATCGCGCCGACCTGCGCGTCGATCTCGACGCCGGCCGCTTCGAAGGGCAGCTCATGATCGACCTCACGCTCGCCGCGCCGCGCAGCGCGATCACCCTCCACGCCGTCGAGCTCGACGTGAAGACCGCCGTGGTCGAGCCTGGCGACGACGCCGGCGCGGGCGCCGTCGCCGCCAGCGCGATCCGCGCCGACGCGGAGAGCGAGACGGTGACGCTGACTTCCCGTCGCCGCTGCCGGCCGGAACGGCCGACGCTGCGGCTCGCCTGGTCGGGGCGCTTCAGCCCCGGCCTGCGCGGCCTCTACCGCGCGGGCGGCCTCGCGGTCACGCAGTTCGAGGCCGCCGACGCGCGCCGGCTCTTCCCCTGCTTCGACGAGCCGTCCTTCAAGGCCATCTGGCAGATCACGCTCGACGACGTCGCGCCCGGCCTGACCGCGATCTCGAACGCCGAGATCCTCAGCGACGAGCCCGGCGCCGCCGGACGGCGCCGCATCGTCTTCGCGCCCACGCCCCTGCTGTCGTCGTACCTGGTGGCGCTGATCATCGGCGACCTGGTCCCGAGCGAGGCGACCAGCGCGCGCGGCATGCCGATCCGCACCTGGTCGGTGCCCGAGAAGCGCAGCCTGACCGGCTTCGCGCAGCGCGCGGCGGCCGCGGTGCTGCCGCTGCTCGAGGACTACTTCGGCCTGCCCTACCCGTTCGGCAAGCTCGACCAGATCGGCGTCCCCGACTTCGAGGCCGGCGCGATGGAGAACGCGGGCGCGATCACCTTCCGCGAGGTGGCGCTGCTGCTCGACGTCGCCACCGCGCCGCTCGCCGTCCAGAAGCGCGTCGCCGAGGTCATCACCCACGAGCTCGCGCACCAGTGGTTCGGCAACCTCGTCACGATGGTCTGGTGGGACGACCTGTGGCTCAACGAGGCGTTCGCCACCTGGATGGCCTACAAGATCGTCGACGCCTGGCGGCCCGAGTGGCGCATCTGGATGGACTTCGAGATGGGCAAGGGCTCGGCGCTGGTGCTCGACGCGCTCCAGTCGGCGCACCCCATCCGCGCCGACGTGCGCAACGCCGAGGAGGCGGGCGAGTCGTTCGACGCCATCACCTACGAAAAGGGCGGCGCCGTGCTGCGCATGATCGAGGGCTTCCTGCGCGAGGATCGCTTCCGCGAGGGCATCCGCCTCTACATGCGCCGGCACCGCGAGGGCAACGCCACCGCCGACGATCTCTGGGGCGCGCTCGGCGAGGCGTCGGGGCAGCCGATCGTCGAGCTGGCCAACGGCTGGATCCGCCAGATCGGCTATCCGCTGGTCGCGCTCGCGAACGCGCCCGCGAGCGGCGGCAAGCCGCGCGTCACGCTCGACGCAGCGGCGGTTCTTCGCCGATCCCGAGGCGCGCGAGACCGGCGCGCCGACGCGCTGGCTGGTGCCGGTGGTGCTGCGCTTCCGCGACGCGAGCGGCGTCAAGCAGCAGTCGGTGCTGCTGCGCGACGCGCGCGCCGAGGTCGAGCTCGAGGCCGACGGCCCGATCGAGCTGGTGCCTCGCCAACGCGCAAGGGCGCGGCTTCTTCCGCGCGGCCTACGAGCCGGCGCTGCTCGCGCGGCTGGTGTCGTCGATCGACGAGCTCGGCCCCGAGGAGCGCCTGGGCCTGGTCTCCGATCAGTGGGCGCTGGTGCGCGCCGGCCAGGTCGAGGTGGCGTCGTTCCTCGATCTGGTCGCGGGGCTGGGCGCCGAGACCGATCACGTCGTGCTCGACGAGATCCTCACGCCGCCTGTCGGTGATCGAGCACCGGCACGTCGACGACGACGATCGCGCGCGGCTGCACGCCTTCATCGCCGAGCTGTTCGCGGCGCCGTCGGCGCGAGCTCGGCTGGCGCGCCCGCGGCGGGCGCGGCCGAGGACGACGAGACGCGCCTGCGCCGCGCGGCGCTGCTGCGCGCGCGCGTGCTGCTGGCGCGCGTCCCCGACGCGATCGCCGAGGCCGAGGCCCGCTACGCCGCAGCACATCGAGGGCGGCGCCGGCGCCCTCGATCCGAACCTGCTCGACGTCGTGGTGACGGCGGCGGCGCGCAGCGCCGACGAGGCGCGCTTCGAGGACTGCGCCGCCGCGCGCGCACCGAGACCGATCCGGCGGCGAAGCGCCGCTTCCTGCACGCGCTGGCGCGCGTCGAGACGCCGGCGCTGGTGAAGCGCGCCGTCGAGCTGGCGATGGGCGACGACGTGCCGATGCAGGACTTCACGTCGTACATGGGCGTGCTGCTCGGCAACCGCGCGACGCGCGAAGAGACCTGGACGCTCATCCAGGACGGCTGGGACGAGGTGCGCGCCAAGGCCGACTCGCCGATCCTGATCCGGCGCCTCATCGAATCGTTCTCGGTGCTTCCCGAGCGCCGGCACCTGACCGAGGTCGAGGCGTTCCTGACCGGCACCCGATCGACGGCGCGAAGCAGGCGACCGCGCAGACGCTCGAGCGCCTGCGCATGGACGTCGCCCTGCGCGAGCGGCTGATTTCCCAGGTAGCGCGGTTGGTTGTCAGGCAATTGGTTGTCGGCGCGCGCCACATCCGTCAAAAAAACGTCATCATGACGGCAATTTGACACTGCAAACAAAGCCGAAAGCGTCTGGGAATCACCTGACGGTTCGTGTACGCTCATGTCTGCGACGTAGGTAGCTCTGCAACCACTTGCTCGATTCGAGGTCGTGAGATGAGCATGATGAGAGACACAGTGTCAGCACCCGCGTCGGGGACCAGCCGGTTCACCGGCATCCTGATTTCATTCATCACCGCGATCGTCGTCTTCGCGGTGGGGCAAGTGATCGTCTCGCACATCAAGGAGCGCGGCGAACGCCGACGTCGCGCAAGCGACGCCCGAGCCCCTTCAGCGCGCGACGCCGCCAGCGACGCCACCGGCCGCGCCTGCCGCCGAACCAGTGGCCGCCAATCCACCGGCGCCGCCGGTGAACGCCGCGCCCGCGGCGAATGATCTACCGAACGCGCTACCGAACGCGCTACCGAACGCGCTACCGAACGCGCTACCGAACGCGCCGGCGAGCGCCAACGCCGCTTCACCGACGGCGGCTGCGCCCGCCGCCGCGCCAGCTGCGTCCGCCGCGACCGCCCCTGCCGCGGCACCAGCCCCCGCTGCGACGGCAGCGGTTCCGGCACCCGCGCCTGCGGCCGCCCGCAACGAAGAAGCCGCGCCGGCCGCCGCTGCGGCTGCGCCCGCCGTCGCCGCGAACGATCATGCCGCGCCCCGGCCCGCCAAGCCCGCCGCCGAGTCCGCTGCGGCGCCCGCGGCCGCGGCCACCACGAAGGAATCGGCGAAGGAGCCGACCAAGGTGGCGGCGAAAGAGTCCGCGAAGGACTCGACCAAGGAGAGCAAGGACAAGGAGAAGGCTGCGACCGTCGTCGCGCTCGCCGACGACTCGAAGGCCAATACGAAGAAGGCCGCGGCCTCGAGCAAGAAGGCCGGCGCCGAGCCGACGGCACGCGCCGCCGCGGAGGCTCCGGCCGGCAGCAAGGAAACGCCAGCACCGGCGACCGACCACGCAAAGGCGGCGGCCGCCGTCGCGCCCGCGGCGCTCTCCGACAAGCCGTCGGACAAGGACATCGCGCGCGAGGCGTGGCGGCGCAACCTGCCCGACATCAGCTCGCTCGAAGAGACCAAGGCGTCGATCCTGATTCCGATCAAGGGCTCGATCGAGGGCGCGACGTACCACGTGAACACCAAGCCGAAGAGCGTGATCATCAACCTGCCCAAGGCCGACCCGCTCATCACCATGCGCTTCTACAAGATCCGGCGCGAGGGTCTCAGCAACCTCTGGATCAAGCAGGACGAGCGCGAAGGAACCACGCTGAAGCTGATGCTCAACGAGGCGACCTCGCCGACGGTCGAGATCAAGGACGACTTCGTCCGCATCACCGTCCACAAGCCCGCCGATCTGCCGCCCGCGGAGTGACGTTTCAGGTCACGTCCTCGAGCACGCGCATCGAAGACCTCCTTCGCCTGCTCGACGTCGGCGCCGAGGTAGATCTCCACACGCGTGAGAGCCTCGGCGGCGCGCCGGCGCAGCTCTTCCGTCGGTGGCGACGGATCCATCACCTGCCGTCCCGAGAAGGCCTTGGCCATCTGGACGATGAGCGCGTCGCGATCCATGGAGCTCCCAGTGCCTCCTCCAGACGCAACATAAGGCCGGATCGGTATAGCGACCATGGTCGGCGACCGGTGTTCGGCTAATATGCGTCGCCCCGGACGAGGCGCGCGTGCAATGAACAGCTCCATCAGATCGAAGGAGACATCGAAGGCTCTATGGGACGCACCGCGCTGAGGCTGGCCGCGGTGCTCGCCGCCGCCGCTGTCGCCGCCGCCGTCGTGCTCGCCACCGTCGCAGCTCGGCGGCTGGACCGGCGCTACCTCGTGCCGGCGCCGGCGATCGCGCGCGCGACGTCAGCCGGCGAGGCGGCGCGAGGCGCGCGTCTCTACCGCACGGCCTGCGCCGCCTGCCACACGGAGCCCGGGGCAGCGCATTCGTGTGGCGCCGCGATCCACAACTTCCCGGCCACGTTCGGCACGATCGTGTCGAGCAACCTGACGCGCGATCCAGCGCGCGGCATCGGCGCACGCACCGACGGCGAGATCGCGCGCGTGCTCCGCCACGGCGTGATGCCCGACGGGCGCTACAGCCGGACGATGCCGCGCGCGCGCCTGCTCGGCGACGAAGACATCGCCGCGCTGCTGGGATTCCTGCGCTCCGACGACCCGCTGTTCGCTCCTTGCGACCAGGCGACACCGGCGGCGCGGCTCTCGCTGCTGGGTCGGGTCGCGCTGGCGCTGCTCGGGCCCCCGACGCCGGGCGACGACAGCTTCGACCCGGCACCCGTGCCGGTTCCTCCGCGCACCGCCAGCGCCGACTACGGCCGCTACCTGGCGACCGCGATCTACGGCTGCGTCGGCTGCCACACCGATGGTCTCGACGACGTCGAAGCCAAGCTCGCCTCGAGCAAGCTGCTCGCGGGCGGCTTCGAGCTCCCCGATCCGCGCGGTGATCGGGTCGTATCGACCAACCTCACCCCGGATCCGACCGGCATCGGGCCATGGACGCTGGTCCAGTTCCAGACCGCGCTCACGACCGGCATCGCGCCAGACGGCAGGGTGATCCGCTCACCGATGCCGATCCTGCGGTTCACCGACGCCGTCGAGACCGAAGCGATCTTTCGCTACTTGCGAACCGTGCCGCCGGCGAGCCGGACGCCCGCCGCCCGCCCCGCCCCACCGGCGCCGGGCCCGGCGGCGCCGCCCGAGGAGGTGTTCGTGGCGCTGGGCTGCGCGCCCTGCCACGGCCGCGGCGCCCCGTTTCACGATGCCCTGCGCGCGGCAGCCACCCGGCCAGCCCTCGCCGTCGCCGACGCCATTCGAGACCCGGAGCGCGCCAATCCCGCCACGCAGATGCCGACATTCGCGGCGATCCTCGACCCCGAGCGCGCGCTGGCGCTGGCCCGCTGGTTACAGCAGGGTCCGCGCTAGTTTCTTCGATAAGTCAACCAAGATCATTAAAGATGTAGGAGCGGAACGCCGATATCCGGACGATATCCGGAAAGTTGCAACAATGAGCCGGCGCGCGGCCCCCAGGACACCCTACAGAAACAGTGTTTGGCCGGCTTTCTACCTAAAACGCGCTTGCAAGTGTCGGTGTCGAACCGATAATAGTTTGCTCGTCACTAGAGTAATTCCCGATCGGAGGTCTTGCGATGCGGTCGAAGTTATCCTGTCTTGCCGCGGCGATGATCATGTGCGGCGCTCTGTCGAGCGCACACGGGGCGGATCCGAAGAAGGGCGCCGCAAAGAAGAAGTCGAGCGAGGTGCTCGACAACTTCGACAAGCAGATGCAGTGGGAAAACAACGTGATGGGGCCCGACGACAAGAAGGCCGACATGGCCCGTCTCGCCCGCGCCAACGCGCTGGCCAAGGCCGCCGCCGAGAAGGCCGCTGCCGAGAAGGTCACCGCGGAAAAGAACGCCGCCAAAGAGGAAGCGAAGCGGACGCCGTCGACAAAGACTGCCGCACCGGTTCTACTGGCGACGCCGGAAGACGAAAATGCCGGCAAGTCGACGAAGAGCAAGGGGAGCGATGACAGCGCGGGTCACGAGATCTCGCCGAAGCTGTCGACTCAAGAGGCGATGGCGCCGCCGCCCGCGGTCAAACCGGCCGACGACAAGTTCATCGACAAGCTGCTGAAGGGCGAGCCGGGGAAGAAGAAGGTCGTTCGCAACGACGACCGGCTCGACGACCTGCTGGCCAAGGACAAGATCGCCGCGGCGCCCAAGCCGAGAGGCAAGCGCGCCGACAGCGTCGACGATCTGCTGCGTTCGGCCGAGAAGCAGCCCGACATGCCGGTGGCCAAGGCCAAGACGCCCGACTGGGCGAAGATCGAAGCGCCCGCCGCGCCGCCGCCTCCTCCGGTCGCGGTGCGTACTCAGCCCAAGAGGGATGACGGCGTGATCCACATCGTGCAGGGAGCGGCCGGCACCAGCAGCGCGCCCGCGCGCCCGCAGATGGCCTCGGCGGCGCCGAGCCGCCGCGCGCAGAACACCGACACGTTCGAGCGTCGTGACGCGGCAGCCGATCCGTTCGACGCGCCCCGTGGCCGCAGGAGCGCGCCCGGCACGGCGCGTTCGGCCAGCTTCGCCGATCCCTTCGCCGACAGCGCGCCCGCGCCGCGCAACCGCGTCACCGCTCCGCCGCCGCGCCCCGCGCCGCCGCCGCCGCGCGCGATGCCGGCGGCTCGCCGCGAACCGGCGGCGCCGCCGCCCGGATGGCGCGATCCGTTCGGGGATCCGCCGGCGGGCAAGACCGTGAAGCGCACCGCTGAGCCGAAGCGCGAGGCGCCGTCGGGCCGCTCCGCGGGGTTCAAGGATCCGTTCTCGGACGCCGCGCCGCCCGCGCACCACCGCACCGCGGTCGTCGCGCTCGGGGACAGCCACCACAGCGACGACAGCACCGCCAAGCACTCGGGTAGCAGCTCCAACAAGGCAGGCAACTGGGCCCTGCTGAAGAAGCACTCCCGCTAGCGACGCGTCTTCTACCTCGGTCCAGTACCTCGGAACCCTCGGAGGGTTCCGAACCTCCCGAACGAAACCGCCAAGACGCGGAGACGCCGAGGTTCGGATCGGACTATCAAGAGTCCGGACCTGGCGCCTCGGCGCCTTGGCGGTTTATCTAACCGCATTGTGCCAGCACGGCAGGACATTCGCCCACATGCGTTGGCGTTTGGCGGCATTGGTAGATTCCCCTTTTGTTATAGGTGCTTGCCTGGGTAGGACGCGACCCGCCATAGGAGCTATTTCTAAAAATTAATAGTATCTCAAGTTACTTTGTTTTATTCCGAAGTAACTTGGTAATGACGCGGACAATCCTTGCGACGCTCTCGCTCCTGAGTCTCGGTCTCACAGCGTTCGACGGCAAGCTGCAGGCTGCCGAGCCGGCCGCCGCCGAGCCTGCCACCCTCAGCCGCGCGGTCGCGGCGCCGCCCGCCAAGACCCTGCCGGCGGTCGGTGTCATGGCCGACATCGGCCTCCCCGACGGCGCCGGCGCGTCGCTGGTCTATCGCCCGGCGAAGTGGCTACGCGTCACCGGCGGCGGAACGTACAACATGATCAGCTCGGGCCTGCGCGCCGGCGCGTCGCTGCTGCCCTTCGGCTGGGGCCCGTCGCTCACCGTCGAGGGCGGCCACTACTTCGACGGCGACGCCAACGGCCTGGTCCGCAAGTTCGCGGGCTCGAGCTACCAGTCGAACGCGGTCCTCGAGCGTGTCGGGTACGACTACGCCAACGCGCACCTCGGGCTCGACCTCGGGTACCGCCGCGTCACGTTCTTCATCCACGGCGGCATGAGCTTCATCCGCGCCTCGGTCCACAACATCGACCAGGCCATCAACTCCGACTCCGGCTCGTCGAGCTCGTCGAGCACGACGGTCGCCGTCAAGCAGGACCCGATCATCCGCGCGTTCACCCCTTCGGCCAAGCTGGGCCTCATCGTCTACCTCTGGTAATCGCCATGAAAAAGCACAACAACGCCCTCGCCTTCGTTGCCCTCACCGCGAGCACGCTCGCCCTTTGCACCGGCGCCGCCGGCTGCATCTCCGTCGACGCCGAGATCCCCGACGTCGAGGTCACGCAGAAGGACCTGTCGTTCGACGGCGTGCCCGTCGGTAGCGCGCTCGGTGACGTCTCGATGACCCGCACCTTCTCGCAGGAGCACGGCGCGCTCGACCTGCCCGAAGGCCTGAACCCCGAGGTCAAGGCGCTGGCGGTCTCGCTCACTGCCAAGTCCGGCATCAAGGACTTCGCCTTCGTCCGCTACCTGCGCATGACCATGAGTGATACCAGCGACAACAGTAATGCCGTGGAGCTCATCAATTACGAGCGCGACGACGCGGCCCCGCCCAACAACGTCCTCAACATGATCGCGGCCAACCCCGTCAACGCCCTGGAGAAGTGGAAGACCAAGTCGGCGCTCTTCACCATCGACGTTGCGGGCACACTTCCCGACAACGACTGGACCGCCGACGTCACCATCCGCTTCGCCGGCACGATCCACTACCAGCGCTGAGGGCTCTCTTCCGGCCCGACCTCCGAGGCGCGAGGTCCGAAGGCCTCTTAACCGAATCGGCACCGCTTTGCCCCGGCGGCGAGCGCGTGCTTGGGCTATCCTAGTTGGCTTGGACGCCGCTGCGCACAGCCCCGCCGACCCCGCCCACGAGCACCTGGCTCGGCTGCAGTGGATCACATCGGCGCTCTCGCGCTCGCTGACACCGGCCGAGGTCGCCAACGTCGTCATCGGTCACGCGTTCGATGCGCTGCAGGCCAGCACCGGCGTCGCGTACTTCGTCGCCGGTGACGACCTGGCCCCGCGCTACGCCGGGTCGCGCGGCGTGGCGGCGCGCGACGTCTCCGCCTGGCAGAGCGGCACATCGGAGCCGTTCTCGGTCTCGACGGTGATCGGATCGGGCCAGCCGCTCTGGCTGCGCAACCGCTTCGACATCCTCGAGCACCTGCCCTGCCTGGATCAGTGGGCGACGCCCACCGACTTGCTGCAGGCCATCGTGGCGCTGCCGCTGCAGATCGAAGGGCGGTTGCTGGGTGCGATCGCGTTCTCGTTCGCCCAGGAGCAGCGGTTCGACGATCGCCAGCGCGACTTCATGCTGACGCTCGCCGAGCTGTCGGCGCAGGCGCTCGACCGCGCGCGCCTGTTCGAGGCCGAGCGCCGCGCGCGCGAGGAGGCCGCGGAGGCCAACCGCCGGCTGAAGATGCTGTCCGAGGCGTCGAAGGCCTTCGCCGAGGAGAGCCGCGACCTGTCGTCGGCGCTCAACGTCATCGCCGAGCGGCTGACCGCGATGGTGGGAGACACGGCGACAATCGCGCTCATCTCGCTGATCCGCGAGGACGGCACCATGCTGGAGAACGTCGCGGCGCGCGCGCGCGAGCCTGAGTTCGCCGAGTACCTGGCCGCCTTCGCGCGCGAGCATCCCCAGCGCGTCGGCGTCGGCATCCGCGGGCGCGTCGCCGCGACCGGCGAGCCTCTGTTCATTCCCGGTGATCGATTCGGCCAGCCTGCAGGCGTCGTCGGTGACCGAGGTCCAGCCGCTGCTCGATCGCTTCAAGATGGCGACGATGATGGTCGTGCCGCTGCGCGTGCGCGACCGCATCCTGGGCACGATCTCGATGAGCCGCGCCGATCCGACGCGGCCGTACACGCCGTCCGACCTGATGTTCGTCCAGGAGCTGGCCGATCGCGCGGCGCTGACCATCGAGAACGCGCGGCTCTACGAGTCGGCGACGCGCGCGAGCCGCGTGCGCGATCACCTGCTCTTCGTCGCCGGGCACGAGCTGCTGACGCCGCTCACCGTGCTGCGCCTTCAAGTTTCCAGCCTGCAGCGCAACGACTTCGATCCGGAGCGCGCGGCGAGCAAGCTGGAGATGACCGCGCGCAGCCTGGAACGCCTCGACAACCTCATCGAGAAGTTCATCGACATCTCCTGCATCTCGGCGGGGCAGCTGTCGTTCACGCCCGAATCGGTCGATCTGGTGGCGCTGGTGAAGGACGTCGCCGCCATGTTCGGCGAGCGGCTGGAGAAGTCGGGTTGCGAGCTCGAGCTGCTGGCGCGCGAGTCGATCGTCGGGCGCTGGGATCGCCTGCGCATCGAGCAGGTGATCACCAACCTGTTCTCGAACGCGTGCAAGTACGGCGGCGGGCGCCCGGTCGAGGTCGCCGTCGGACGTTCGAGCGACATGGCGTTCGTCCAGGTCAAGGATCACGGCGTCGGCATCGCGCCCGAAAAGCAGGCGCTGATCTTCCAGCGCTTCGAGCGAGCCGTCGCCGACCGCAACATGGGAGGGTTGCGGCTGGGGTTGTGGATCTGCCGCGAGATCGTCGAGGCCCACGGGGGCCGCATTGCCGTCGAGAGCACGCCCGGCGAGGGCAGCGCGTTCACCGTCTACCTGCCGATGGCCCAGCAGGCGGCCGCGGCCCGCCCGGACTGACCTCCCGCGATGGGCTCCGGCGGCGGAGCCGACCACGCTCGACACGCTATTCTCGCGCTAAACTGCTCGGCTCGGGTCGGCTCTGTAATTTGGCCGGCCGTTTGCTTTCTCCGATTCGTCCGACGTTTTACGTGAGAATCGTACTTAGGTTCGCGTCTCATCGATCCAGGAGGTCGAACAATGATGCTCACGGTCGCACTCGTAGATGATCATCCACTCTTTCGTGAAGGACTGCGCGCGGTGCTCTCCGCTCAACCCGATGTCGAGGTCGTCGCCGAAGCGTCGGACTCGCGGCAGGCGTGCGCCGCCGTCGCGAGCACGAAGCCCGCGGTCGTGGTCATCGACATGACCCTGCCCGACGGCGACGGCATCGCTGCCACGCAGGAGGTGTTGCGGCAGGCGCCGCGCACGCGCGTACTGATGTTGACCATGCACACCAGCGAGTTCTTCGTCTCGCGCGCGTTCGCCGCCGGCGTGAGCGGCTACGCGGTCAAGACCCAGGCGCCCGAGGAGATCCTCGAGGCGATCCGGGTCGTGGCGCGCGGCGAGTCCTATCTGGCGCCGAAGTTCTCACACCTGTTCGCGCGGCAGAACGACACGCGGCGCACACCGATCATGGTGTCGAACAGCCCGCTCGAGGAGCTGTCGCGCCGCGAGCGGGAGATCTTCGATCTCATCGTGCGCGGCTTCACCAACGAGGCGATGGCCGGCACGCTGTCTATCAGCGTGAAGACCGTCGAGACCCACCGATCGCACATCAACCGCAAGCTGCGGGTGCACTCGACCGGTGAGCTCATTCGCCTCGCCGCGCTCAACGGACTGGTGTCGCAGTAAACCCGTCGACGGCCTGAGCGCCGTCCGACGACGTATGGTATGCAGGGCGGGTTGTGGCCACGCATCCTCTGGCAGGCAAACCCGCTCCGCGCTCGATCCTGATCGACGTCCCGCGGCTGGTCAGCACGTACTACACCCTGGCGCCCGATCCCGCTGTCCCCTCCCAGCGGGTAGCGTTCGGGACCTCGGGCCACCGCGGGTCGTCGCTCTCGGGCGCGTTCAACGAAGCTCACATCCTGGCGATGACTCAGGCGATCTGCCGCTATCGCCAGGCGCGAGGGGATCGAGGGCCCGCTCTTCCTCGGCACGCGACACCCACGCGCTGTCGGAGCCGGCCTTCGCCAGCGCCATCGAGGTGCTGGCGGCCAACGGTGTCGAGACAGTGATCGACGCCGCCGACGGCTTCACGCCGACGCCGGTGATCTCGCACGCGATCCTCACGCACAACCGCGGCCGGAGCGAGCGGCTGGCCGACGGCATCGTGATCACGCCGTCGCACAACCCGCCCGAGGACGGCGGCTTCAAGTACAACCCGCCCGACGGCGGCCCGGCCGACACCGACATCACGGGGGCGATCGAGAAGGATGCCAACGCGCTGCTGGCCGCGGGCAACCGCGAGGTCCGGCGCGTGAGCCTGCGCCAGGGGCTGGCCGCGCCGACCACGCACCGGCGTGACTACATCACGCCGTACGTCGAGGACCTGCGCCAGGTGGTCGATGTCGAGATCATCCGCTCGAGCGGTCTGCGCCTGGGCGTCGATCCGATGGGCGGCGCCGCCGTCGCGTTCTGGGCGCCGATCGCGCAGCGGCTGGGCCTGGCGATCGAGGTGGTCAACGACGTCGTCGACCCGACGTTCGGGTTCATGACCGTCGACAAGGACGGCCGCATCCGCATGGACTGCTCGTCGCCGTACGCGATGGCGAGCCTGATCGGCCTCAAGGACCGCTTCGACCTGGCGTTCGGCAATGACACCGACTGCGACCGTCACGGCATCGTCACCCGCAGCGGCGGGCTGCATGAACCCGAATCACTACCTGTCCGTCGCGATCTGGTATCTGTTCCAGAATCGCCCCGGCTGGCGCGCCGACGCCGCCGTCGGCAAGACGCTGGTGTCGAGCAACATGATCGACCGCGTCGCGCAACAGCCTGGGCCGGCGGCTGGTCGAGGTGCCGGTCGGCTTCAAGTGGTTCGTGCCCGGGCTGCTCGACGGCTCGCTCGGGTTCGGCGGCGAGGAGAGCGCGGGCGCTTCGTTCCTGCGGCGCGACGGCGGCGTGTGGACCACCGACAAGGACGGCGTGATCCTCGACCTGCTCGCTGCCGAGATCACGGCGCGGCAGGGCCGCGATCCGAGCGAGATCTACCGCGAGCTCACGCGCCAGTTCGGCGACCCGGTCTACGAGCGCATCGACGCGCCGGCGCCGCCCGCGGAGAAGGCGATCCTGAAGCGCCTCTCGCCGTCGGCGGTCGCGGCCCGCGAGCTGGCCGGCGAGCCGATCACCGCCAAGCTCACGGCGGCCCCGGGCAACGGCGCCCCGATCGGCGGGCTCAAGGTCGTCACCGACAACGGCTGGTTCGCGGCGCGCCCCTCGGGGACCGAGGACGTCTACAAGATTTACGCCGAGAGCTTTCGCGATCGGGAACACCTGCGCCGGATTCAGGACGAGGCGCGCGCGATCGTCAGCGCCGCGCTCGCCGCCGCCGCGTGAAAAGCGCCCGGCGCCGTCGGTAAGCCACGCCCCACTTTGACTTGGGGGTGGACCCCGATTTACCCTGGTGACGAGATGTCTCGTCTTCGGTCACTTGGCTTGGTGGTTGCGTTTGGGTTGATCTGGAGCTTGGGCGTGACGCCCGCCGCGCTTGCGGCCAAGGACGGCGAGAAGCAAGCCGAGCTCAAGGCGCGGCAGGCCTTCGCGGCCTCGCGCTACGACGAGGCGATCGAGATCTTCGCCCAGCTCTACGCCGAGACGCTGAACCCGATCTACCTGCGCAACATCGGGCGCTGTCACCAGAAGAAGCGTGAGCCCGACAAGGCGCTCGACGCGTTCCAGGACTACCTGGCCAAGGGCAAGAGCATCACGGCGTCGGAGCGCAAGGAGATCCAGGGATACATCAAGGACATGGAACAGCTGCGCGACGAGCAGGCCAAGGAGCGCGATGCGGCCGCCGCCAGGGCCGCTGCCGCCGCGGCCACGCCCCCGCCGCCCGGACCGGGACCGGCGACCAACCCGGTGATGATCGACGTCACCCGCGGCTCCAACCCGAACGCGGTCACGATGCTGCCGCGCCCCAACGACCCGAACAACCCGACGCTCGTGGGCACGCCCGGCAGCCAGCCGCCGCCCCCGGAGGATCATCCGTTCTACAAGCGCTGGTGGTTCTGGACCACGCTCGGGGTCGTGGCGGCGGGCGGCGTGGCCGCCGCGCTGCTGATCCCGGGCGGCGTCACCAAGCCCCCCTGCACCGTCGCGGAGTGCAAATGAGCCGGCACAATCGATTGCGCGCGGTCTCGATCGCGCTGGCCGTCGGCGCGGCAGCGGTGTCGCTGGCGGCGGTGAGCTGCATCAAGGAGAAGGACTCGCTGGTGATCGTCGGGCTGACGGCCGAGATGGACATCCCCGGGCCGATCCAGGTGCACATCACCGTCGGCCCCGTGAGCCAGACGTTCGACCTCACGGCCGGCCTCAAAGCCGCGACGCCGACGGAGCGAGGCATCTACCTCGACTCGAAGACGACCGGCTCGCAGGTCGTGAACGCCACGACCCAGGCGGGCACCAACCCCTGCGTCATCTACACCGCCGTGCCCCAGCAGACGGTGGTCATCGGATCAGCGGGTGACGTCGAGATGACGTCGCTGAACCTGGTGCACTCCGGCACCTGCAGCGGCAACAGCGACGGCGGATCGGGAGCGGGCGGCGCGGGCGGCGGCCCCGGCGCGGCGGCGGCCCCGGCAGCGGCGGCTCGCAGGGCGTGGGCGGCAACGGCGGCGCGGCGGGAGCCGGCGCCGGCGGCTCGAACGTGGGCGGCAACGGTGCCGGCGGAACCACCGGCAACGCGCCACCGTCGCTGGCGAATGCGACCTGCCACGAATTCGTGCACTCGGTCGGCACCGACTGCTCCGTCAGCGCCAACGACGTCATCATCTACATGGTCTCGGTCGCCCCCAACGGGACGCTCGTGGCTTCCGGTGGAAGCGACAGCCGGGCAAAGGTCTGGCGCTTCGACGGGCACACGCTGACCCCGGAGGGGCACGTGCTGTCGGGCAGCGGCTTCGCCGTCACGGCGTTTTCCCCCGACAGCTCGATCCTCGCCGTCGGCTGGGCGACGGGAATCGACCTCTGGAGCGTGTCCACCTGGACGCGCCTCCGCACGTTGACGACGACGGGCCAGGTCTACGATCTGGCTTTCACGCCGGACGGCCAGCAGATCATGAGCATCGACTCCGGGACCCTGTACGCGCACGCGATCGGTACGCCGGCGGCGTTGCACTCGATGCTGATCCCCGAATCAACCTGGGCGCTCGCGGTGTCACCGGCGGCGACTACCACGCCCGTCATCGCCGTCGCCACCCAGACCGGCACCGTGAGAGCCTTCACCCACTCGGCCGCCGGCTTCGCGTCGGCCGGCCCGACCCTGGTCGCCGACTCGGGCGGCAACAAGACGCTGACCGTCAAGTTCTCGCCCGACGGCAAGCTGCTGGCGGCGGCCGCCAACGACGGCCTGGGCACGATTCACCTGTGGAACTACCCGCTCACCTCCACGACCCCGACGACACCGGACATCGACATCCTCACGCCGACCGACTCCGACGACGTCAACATGATCGACTTCCATCCGAGCGGTAAGTATCTCGGCGTGGGGGCCGGCTTCTTCCAATCGATGGGCGTCTTCAACGTGGCGGCGCCGCGTTCGATCGTGTCCTCGTACCTGAACCCGACGTCGGATCTGATATCGGTCGCGTTCTCCCCGAGCGGCGCGGCGCTGCTCGGCGGCGAGTATAGCTGCGGCCTGATTTTGGTCTGCGCCGACTGAAATATCATCGCCGCCCGCGGGAATTTGGATGCCCGGCGTACGTTGATACGTAAAGCGGGATCTTATTTTCCGTGCATACGGGAAGCGTTTGTCCTCAACCTCCCGCAACACTTAGCGAAAGGTCCTCGATGCCGCGGTTGGCAGGTGGTGGTCTCGGTCTGTGGATGGCGCTGCTGTTAGGGGCGAGCTGTGAGGGTCCCGGGGCGCCGTCGGGAGGCCCGCTCGACCCCGCAGCGCCGGGGACGACGCAGGCGCTGGCCTCGGGTGCGCCGGTCACCTCGGGCGGCGGCGCCCGCCCCGGTGTGCGCGTCGACCTCGCGGGGACCACCCATCACGTGCGCGGCCTCGAGCGCCAGCCCGACGGCACGTACCGCAGCATCTGCACCGACAGCGCGGATGCGCTCCGGCCGGCCGGCGCGCGCCGGCCCGGAGGCCCGCGATGAAGCGCGCCGCCGCGCGCTCGTCCATCGCCGCCGCCAGTCTTCCGCTCGCAATCGCCGTCCTGATCGCGGCGCCGCGCGCCGCGTCCGCCAAGGCCACGTTCGTGGTGAACAACCTCGATCCGGCCGGCGTCGGCTTCAACGATCCGACCCCGGTGAGCCCGGTCGGCGGCAACACCGGCACGACGCTGGGCCAGCAGCGGCAGATCGCGTTCAAGTACGCCACCGACATCTGGGGCAAGGCCCTCGACGGCCCCGTGCCCATCGTCATCGACGCGATGTTCGCGCCGCTCGATTGCAGCGGTGGCCTCATCACGCTCGGTCACGCGCGCGCGCAGACGCTGGTGGCCAGCGTGCCCGGTAACATCATCCCCGGCCTGCCGCTCAACGTGCTCTATCCACAGCCGCTGGCCGATCAGCTCGCCGGCCAGGATCTGGATCCGGGCCTCTCCGACATCGTCGCGACGTTCAACGGCGGTCTCAACGACTGCGATCCGAACATCGACTGGTACTACGGCCTCGACGCCAACGCCGGCTCGCTCAGCGATCTCGTCGAGGTCGTCGTGCACGAGCTCGGACACGGCCTCGGATTCTCGAGCGGCGTCGACCTTGGCACGGGCGCGCTCAACATCGGCATGCCCGACACCTTCTCGTCGCACATCTACGACACGGCGATGGGGATGGCGTGGCTCGACATGACCGCGACGCAGCGGCTGGCGTCGATGCGCAACGTCCGGCACCTGGTCTGGACCGGCGCGAACGCGATCCGCGCCGCCGCGCAGGTGCTCAGCAAGGGAGCGCCGGTGCTGGCGACGCAGCCGGCGATCTCCGCGTTCCTCGGAAACCTGGCCGAGACCAACTTCGGCCCGCTGGTCAAGGACGTCGCCACCACCCTCACCGGCCCTCTCGTCATCGGCAACCCGATCAGCGGCTGTACGCCGGTCCTGTCGAGACCGGGCGGCATCTTCGTGTTCCTGGGCAACAGCCCGTGCTCGCCGCTGAACCAGGTCGACTACGCGACCCAGGCCGGCGCGATCGCCGTGCTGCTCAGCGACCGCAACGGTTTCTCTCCACCGTCATCGATGGAGCTCCCGCCCAGTCAGTTGCAGATCCTGCCGACCACGATCCCGGCCATCGCGGTGAGCATCAGCGACGAACAGCTGCTACAGAACAGCGGCGGGACGATCACGCTGACCCTGAGCGCCGACAAGACCCGCCTGACCGGCGCGGACGCGATGGGACGGCCGTATCTCTACGCCAGCGATCCGGTGCGGCCGGGCTCGACGGTGTCGCACTGGGATCCGCTCGCGCGCCCCGATCTGATCCAGGAGCCCGAGTCCGGCTACCAGCACCCGCACGACGTCACCATGGAGACCGCGGTGATGCATGACATCGGCTGGCCCTCGCTGTGCGGCAACTCGACCGTCGACACGGGCGAGGACTGCGACAGCGGCGCCGGCAACAGCGACACGACCCCCAACGCCTGCCGCACCGACTGCTCGCGCGCCCACTGCGGCGACGGCGTGAAGGACACGGGCGAGGCCTGCGACCTCGGTTCGCAGAACGGCGCGACCGGCTCGACGTGCACGACGACCTGCATGACGACGACGGCGATCCAGCCTGACGCCGGCGCATCGATGGGAGGCAAGACCGGCGGCACCGACGGCGGCGCCGCGGGCGCGGGAGCCGGAGGGAGCCGCTTCGGCGGCATGGGCGGGAGCGGCGGCGATACCGGTGGCGGCGGCAAGAGCGGTTGCTCGTGCGCGCTGGAGTCGGGCGTCGGCTCGCCGGCGTCTCTCGCCCTCGTCGCGCTCGGCGCCCTGACCTTCGCCGCGCGCAGGCGCCGCCGGCGCTGACGGAGGCGACATCGAGGCCCGAGGCCTCTAACCAACCGGCATTGGCCCCTAGAACAACAAGACTTCGCCCTCGTTCGGAATGCGCGACTCCTCGACGTCGGGCAGCGCGAACGGGAGCTCGGTGTTGTTGACCAGGTAATCGACCCAGACGCAGACTCGCCCCCCGCCGGGGCTGCGCAGCACGATCGGCTGACACTGGCTGCGCCCGGTGAACGCCACCAGGTGATCGCCGGCGATCACCGCGGGCGGCGTGCCGATCAGCTCGAGCCCCTTGCGCAGCATGCGATTCTTGATGCGGCCGAACAGCTGGTTGCTCAGCTCCGCCATCCAGCCGCGCGGCCGCGCACCGACCTTGTTCGAAGACTCGAGCGGCTCGTGCGTGACGGCGATCAGCAGCGTCCCCGAGATCTCGCGGCCGATGAAGCCGACGATGCCGCAGAGCTCGATGTCCGGGATGATCGCGCCTTCCGTTGCGTCCGCGCACTCGAGGCAGACGCTGTACGACAGGAACAACCCCAGTGCGGACTCGATCGCGCATTGCTCGATGAGATCGTCGAGCTGCGTCGGCGTCAGCGTCTGGATGTGCATCCGCCTCAGGTATCGGCGACGTGCGCCAGCTCCTTGAGTCACACCTTTGTCGGCACGGAGCTAAAGGCGCGGCAGATGGCCGCCGATGTTTCTGTCCACGGGCTCGTTCGCCGGCGACATGAAACGCATCCTGATCATCGATGACTCCGAGGCCGTTCGTCGGCAGGTCGCCCAGACATTGGGGCCGGCCGGCTACGATGTGGTCGAAGCTGCCGACGGCATGGAGGGTCTCTCCGTCATCAAGTCGGCCCAGCCGGCGCTGGTGCTGTGCGATCTCAACATGCCGCGCATGGGCGGCATGGAGCTGCTGGCCGAGCTGGCGCGCACGCCGCCGCTGCCGCTGATGGTCATGCTGACCACCGAGGCGCAGCCCGCGCTGATCCGCCGCGCGCGCGAGCTGGGCGCCGTGGGCTGGATCGTCAAGCCGTTCAAGGCCGACCTGCTGATCGCCGCGGTGAACAAGCTGACCGCGAACGTGGCCCACCTCGCCGCCTCCTGAGGCGTCGCGGGGGCCTCTCTCGGCGGCAGGCGCGACGCGCGCGGTCCCGGCCGGGGCTGCGCGCGTTCGTAGCGCGCGCGACTCTCCCGGGGCGCGCATCCGCGACGCGCGCCCCGCGAGCCCTCCGCGGGCTACTGCCCGACGATCTTGCGAACGGCCGCGACCAGCTGATCGGGCTTGAACGGCTTCACGATCCAGCCCTTCGCGCCACAGCGCTTCGCCTGCTGGATGAGGTCCGCCTTGCCTTCGGTGGTCAGCATGAGGACCGGCAGCGCCGAATTGTTCGCCTGCGCCTTCACCGCGGCCAGCATCTCGAGGCCGTTCATGTTGGGCATGTTGACGTCGCAGATCACCATGGCGATGTCACGCTCGGTGCTGATGGTGGTCAGCCCCTGCTGCCCGTCCTCGGCCTCTATGACCTCATAGCCGGCCTGGAGCAGCGCGGTGCCCACCAGCTGGCGGATCGCCCGAGAATCATCAACGACCAGGACTTTGGCGGACATGAATTCCTTCCTCCCTCGAATAACCAATCAGTCGAAATCAGCCTAGAACAGGACCAGATCGCCCTCTTGAGAACACGGGATCGCCTCGACGGCGCTCTGAAAGATCGGTCCAGTGGCGGGCGGCACCAGCTCGAAGCAGATGGAGACCAGCTCGTCGCCGGCGGTCAGCACCAGATCGATGATCCCCTCGCGCGTCGGCGTGCGCGCGCCCAGATGGCGGCCCTTGACCGCGGTCGGCGTGCTGGTGTCGAAGTCGAGCCCGCGCTCACAGAAGCGGCGCTTGATGCGGCCGAGCGTCTGGTTCGCCATCTCGCCCACCCAGTCGAGCAGGTCGTCCTGGCTCGGTGATCGAGAACCGGGCATCGTCGGGAAGGTCGCGGAGTAGATCCGCGACGAGGCGGCCATGATCAGCGAGCCGCGCACGCGCCCGGTGAATCCGATGAAGCCCGCGAGGTCGTGCTCGCTGAGCGCGACCAATCGACCGGCGGCGATCTTGCCGACGGGAAGCCCGCACGCGCCCAGCATGTCGACGCAGGCCTCGGTCACGACCTGGCGAACCTCCTCTTCCTGTTCGTGGGCCAGGTTGTTGCTCTCACTCATGGACTTGATCGCTCCCCCATTCCTGGTGAACCGCTCTGAGCAACGTCGCGGTCGAAGTTGGCAGGTTCATCTGATCGGGCGCCAGGCTCGTCGAGCATCCGTGGGAGTCACCCGCCCGGCGGCGGCGTCCGGCTAGAGGCTCGGCGACGGTCACGAGAGGTACAACGACGCTTCCCCGGCAAAACTTGAGAGCGCGCCGGGGGCCGCTGCTCGGTCAGGCGAGCGGGCTCATCCGGGCGACAGTCCCTCCGTTGTGGGCGGCACACTGACCGGCCCGGCCGGGCTCTACCCACACGCGGGAACCAGCAAAAAAGCCCTGATCTAAAGGGGCGATTCGACAACGGGAGGTCGCAGACCTCCCGCTGTCTACCTGCTTTGCGCATGCGTCAACCGCGCACCTCGTGCGCGGCGCGCGTGCGCGCATGAGCGACTACCAGCCGCCACCGGCCGGAGCCGGCGCCTTGTCTTTCGTCTTGTCTTTCTTCCCGCCCTTGTCGGCGCCGGCCTTGTCCTTCTTGTCGGTCTTCTTGTCCTTCTTGTCCTTGTCGTCGTCGCTCGCGACCAGCGTGCCGTGCGCGGCGGCCGCGCGGGCCGACGAGCCGGCGCGCACCGGCGCCGACGTGGAAGCGGAAGCGATCGCCGGCGCTGCCATCGCCGTGGAGAACACCGCCGCGAGAATCAGGTTCGAAACGTGGGTCTTCTTCATGGTCGTCTCTCCTTCGGCGCGACCGTAGCAGATCACGACGGCTCGAGAAAGGCCGCGGCCCGCCCTCCCTATCCGACGATCGGTCATGGCTGCTATTGGCAGGTCGGGAACTTCTTGCCGGTGTCGTTGTCGAAGTTCTGCGTCATGTTCGCCAGCGTGAAGTTGATGACGCTGTTGTTGATGTCGGTAACCGCTATGTTCGCACCCGTCAGGATGTTCGTGCTGCCGAAGTTCCAGGCGTTGTAGGTCTGCAGCAGGTTCGACGCCTGGCCGTTCACGGTCACACCCTTGACCGGCACGACCACGTTCTCAATGAAGATCTCGTTCGGGTTGTCCTGCTTGATCCGCGCAAAGACGTCGCCGGTCACCGGGCAGGCAACGTAACGCCATGAGATCGACCCGACGTTGGCGCGCTGGGGCTGCAGGTTGTTACCGGTGCCGAGGAACCCTTCCGTCGTCGTGCCGATCTGCGTGAAGGCGTTCTGGCTGAGATCGATATGACCGCGCACGCACTTCGAGTTGGTGCTGCTCGGACACTCGTCGACGATCGTGACGACGACCTTGCGGCTACCGTCGCGAGTCACCTCGACGCAGGCGCCGCAGGTGTGCGCGCCGTTGTAGTCGCCCGTGTTCATCGCGCCGAAGTACTGGCCGCTACCGGTCGGGATGTGCGCGATGACGTCGGGGTTCTGCCCGGCCACTTGATAGCTGCAGTGAACGACACCGTTCGAGCCCTGGTTCAACGTGTAGAGCGTCACCGATCCGTTGCCGCTGGTGTACTCGGGCCCGGGCTTCATGCACGCGAGGTTTCCGGTCGCGCCGCCCATGCTGGCGCCGCCCATGCCGCTGCCCCCCATGCCGCTGCCGCCCATGCCCCGGCCGCCCATGCCGCTGCCGCCCGTGCCGCGACCGCCGGTGCCGGCGATCATGCCGCCGATGCCACCGACGGTGCCGCCGGTGCCGGGGCGAGCCCCGCCCGCGCCGCCCGCGCTGCTGCCGCCGGTTCCGACGTGCGCGCCGCCCGCGCCCGTGGCGCCGCCGCTACCGCCGCCGGTCGTGCCCGCGCTGCCCGCGTGCCCGCCGCTGCCCTCATTGTTGATGTGACCGCCCGATCCGTCGGGAGGATTCGTGCCGACGTCGGGACCGCCACCGAGCTCGGCCACGCAGGCCGCGACGCCGACGGCGGTGCCGAGGGCCATGCAAAAGAGTAGAGAAGTTAGCCTAGACCCGTTGCTCATTAGGGGAAGCCTCCTGGCGGATGCGCATAGGCCCGCCTCTTGTTGCGACGCTGTCAGGGGGCAGAAGAACCCCAGTTATACGACAGGGCCCCCGGTGGTGCGCGAGCTTTTTCTCAACATCCACGCGGCGTTTACGCAATTCCTGACTGCCGATAAGCACCACTTTTTTTGAAGAAAATCGAAACGCGGTGATCCGCGATGCGCAGTGCCGTCCGCCCGCGGCACGTGCGATCGAGCGCCGCCAGCGCTCTCTTTCACATTTCTTGACAACGCGGCCAACGACAAAAAACGCTCGCGCGGCATCGTCGCGCACGCGAGCGCGACGATGTTCTTTTCCGCTCGTATTCCTCTCAAGTCCCCTGTGCTCGCTGCCGACACCCTGCAGCGACACAATCCGGCATCGACGAAAAGGAGCTCGCTTGCAACTGACAGGGGGACAGATGGATCGGCGCCGGCATCGGCGCTTCTCGGTGGGGGTTCCGGTTCGACTTCGAATGAAGGGCTCGGCGATGTCGACGATGATCGAGCTCAGCGACGTCTCGTTCCACGGTTGCCGCATGCGATCGCTGTCCAACGCCGGCGCACCCGCGTTGAACGCGCGGGTCGCTTTCGGCTTCGTGCTGCACGACCGCAGCATCGCTCTGGCGAAGGGCCGCGTCGTGCGCCGCATCGAGGACTCGCTCGGCGGTGGCATCGGGCTGGTCATCGATCGCGCGAACGTCGCGTTCTACGAATTCTTGATCACGCTCGCCGAGAGCGAGACCGTCCTGGCCGCCTAGCGTCGCGCCGCCGACCCCGTCGGATGGCGGGTCAGCGCGCGGCGCGCCGTGCGGTCAGATGCAGGTGAGCGCTCTGCATCGCAGGACCGGCGGGCAGCGCCGGCTCGCTGTCGATGGCGATCTCGAGCCGCGCGTGCGCGAGCGCGTCGAGCCAGGCGCGCAGGCCTGGATCGAGGTGTGGCTGATCCACGCGCCGGTCGCGCGTCGCGGCGGCGGCGGCAAGCGCGCGCGGCGCATGGGCCGTTCCCCGCAGAGGATCGACGACGCCGGCGTCGGACCACAGATAGGCAGCGCCTTCGGGCGTCACGGGCGCACCGCCCAGGTACGCCGTCGCCAGCGCCCGCGCGCCCGCGGCGTCGAGCCCGGGCGCGCCGCGAAAGATCGTCTCGGCCACGCTGGCGCCGTCGTCGGCCGCGGCGAGCCTGTCGAGGAGGCCGCCCGCGAGCGACCACACTCGTCCGCCCGGCGGCAGGTCGACATCGACCACGAGCTGCGCGCCCGGTGCCGCTTCCGCGCCGGTGCTCCGCGCATTCTCCGCGGCCGCGCGCTTCACTTTCGGCTTGGCCTCGAGCCGCGGCAAGCGGCCGTCGAGGCAATCGTCGATGCGACGTCGCAGCGTCTCCTCGCCGAGCGCGAGGGCGAGCGTGCTCCGGCAGACGGCGTAGTAGATCGGGCGAAACGGCGGCATGCGCGCCCCCGCTGCCCCCGGCGACATACGCTCCACGCGGGTGATGGCGATGCCGCGATGGGGCGCGCGCGGACGCCAGTCGATCGGGGTCTCGCCCAAGGCGGCGCCGGTGCGCGCCGCGCGCAAGAACAGGTCGGCGGCCGCTTCGTCGCGGACGGCGACCCCGGCATAGACCGGCAAATCCAGGGGCTGGCCCGTGCTCTCCGGCGGCGAACGCAGCAGGTCGGCGAGATCGAACGGGCCGGCGTATCCGCTTCGCGCGACGCCGGACGGTGGCGGCGCCGGCGAGTCGTCGACACCGACCATCGCCCAGTCGCCGAGCCAGTCGATGGATGACGACCGCCCCGCGCGAGACGGCGCCAGGAGCTGCCGGATCCAGCGCCGCGGCTCGGTCATGGCGCCGATCCCGACGGCGGCGCGCGCACCGGCCGCGCTGCGCCCGCTCGCCAGGCGCGCGTCTCCGACCATGTGCGCCAGCGCCGCGTACGCGCCGCCGTCGTCACGCGAGAACGGCGCCAGCCGCACGTCGACGTCGACCGGTCCGTTCGCGCCGCCCCGCCACGACAGGCGCACCGCGAGCGGGCCGACGTTCGCGCCCCAGGCGCGCTCGTAGTCGTCGACGAAGAGGCGGTAGGCGTCGCGCTCGGTCGCCGTGACCAGCGCCGGCGCCGGCAGATCGATGAGCGGTGTCAGCGCGGCCGGCGTCCCCCACGACGACCGCGCCGCCGCCCCGGGTGTCCACGCCAGCGTCTCGCCGCTCGCATGGGCGAGCTCGTCGCGCGACAGCAGCCCCGACGCCACCAGCTCGTCGGCCGACGCGGGCGCGCGTCCATACATCCAGCCAAAGAGCAGCGCCGCCAGGCCAGGCGTCTCCAGCTCGCCGAGCGCGAGCTGGCGGCGCGCCTCCAGGATCGCGAGCGGCGCGCCGGCGATGCGCGCCACGAAGGGATCGCCCGCGAACAGCAGGACATCGGCCGGCGTCGCGGCGTCGCGCGCCAGCAGATAGCGAAACGCCCGCTGGTCGCCGAGGCGCGGCGCGTGCCCCCCGATCGCGGCCAGCACGCGCCGGACCGCGCCCGCGCTGTTGGAGAGCAGCTCGAAACCGCCGGCGCTGGCGCGGAACCGGCGGATCGCGCCGTCGGCGGAATGGACCGCGTGCACGACCACCCCACCTGCCTCGCTGTCGCCGGCGGTGAGTGCGCCGTGACCAGCGGCGACCTCATCGAGCGCCGCCGCGAGCGCTCCGCCCGCGTCTCGACCGGTTGGGGCCGCCGGGCCACGGCGTCCGTCGCCGCGGGCGCGCCAGAGCAACGTGACGTCGCTGCCCTCGCGCAGATAGGGATCGCTGCCCACGACAGCGACCTCGCCCGAGACCGCCGCGGCCACCGCCGCCGCGCGCGGGCCCAGCGGCAAACCGAGCTCGGTGAGGTAGCGCGCGACCACCGCACGATCGATCGCGCCGTCGAGCGGCGGCGACGCGAAGCCCGCGCCGGCCACCGCGGCGCCGGCCACCGCGGCCGCGCGCGCAAGCCACCCGTCGACACCGTCGAGCAGCCGATAGAGGTGCGGCAGCCCCGCGAACCGCACGAAGTAGAAGTCGGCGGGCGTGGCGTCGGCCAGCGGCTCGACCGGCACCGGCGTCGCCAGCCCGGTGAACAGGTCTTGCCAGGGTCGCGCGAAGAACGTCGGGCCCGCGAGCTTGTCGATCGGGATCGCCGCCGTCTCGCCGGCGGTATACGCCGCCAGGCGGCGGTCCTGCTGCAGCATCTGCTGCAGCGACGTAGCGTCCGCCGTCGTCGACATGAGGCGCGCCAGGTCGCCCGGCGCGCGGCGCGGCCCCGCCGGCGCGGGGCGCGCGGGCGCGGTGCCGACGTCGCGGTGGCCGAAGCCCACCACGCCGAGCTTGCGCAGTGTCTGGCGGCTCGGCCGCGGAGGCGGCGAGGGCGCCGACGCCCTGAACCGCTCCTCGGCCAGCGCGTGAAGGTGGGCCTGGGCAAACGCGCCGAACGGCGAGCCGAACCGCAGCTTCTGGCCGAGCTCGACGAGATAGGTCGCGAAGGCCTGCGGATCGTCGGGGAGCCCGCTGGTCTCGGGCAGCGCGAAGCGCAGGTGCTGGCCCGTCGCCCCCGCGGGGGAAGATCCGCAGCGCGCCGGCGCGTAGAGGTGAAGCAGCGCCGGCGCCTTCGGGGGCGAATCTGCCGGCGCAGCCACCCGGCGGACGACCAGCGTGAGCGTCGAGCGGGCCGGCGGGGTCGCTACGTCCCCGCGCGCCTGGGTCGCGACCCCCGACCAGGGCAGCGCCTCGCCCGGCGCACCGTCGAGCCGCACCTGCCAGCTCTGATTCCAGGGATCTGCGCAGCCGCCGACATCGACAGACACCACCAGCGTCTCGTAGCCCGCCTCGACGTGGCGCCCGAGCACGCGCGCCGCGCTCACCGGCGGGTCGGCGGCGGCGGCGACCACCGTCGCCGCCGCGCGGGCCGGCGCGGCCGAGACCGCGAACGGCCCCGACACCGCCAGGGCCGCGGCGAGCGCCAGCACCGACGGTGCGCGCGAACGACGCGGGGAGATCTCCATCCACCGCATTCTACTTCGTGCAGGCTTTCCGCGCGCAGCGGCCGGCTAGCCCGAAGCCGATCACGTCACCGCCTATCCGACCAACGCTAGACCAGCCAGACGAGCGCGACCGCGGTGACGGTCACCCGCGCGACCTCGAACGGTCGCGCCCAGCGCCGGCCATCGACCAGGCCTCCGAAGGAGAGCATCGCAAGCAGGATCAGTGCGGCGCCGCCTACCAGCTTGCGCGCGGGCATGTTCTGGCTCCAGAGCATCAGCACGAACGTGGCGGCGATGACCAGCGCGAAGTTGATCCACAGATAACGCCGCAGCGGCGGCGCTATCCGCACGCTGAACTTCGTGCCATCGAGCGGCCGCGCGCTCGCCGGCGCGCCCTCCCAGGAAAACGAGCGCTCCGGCGGCGCCAGCCAGACCCGCACGCGTTCGGCCAGCGTCGGCGCGCGCAGCGACGTCGCGACGACGTCGAGCACCGGCTGCAGCTGCGCCCAGATCGAGTTGAAGCTGCGAAACGGCTTGGTGATGCCGTAGATCGGCCGCGCGCGCTCGGCCGCGAAGGTTCCGAACAGCCGATCCCAGACGATCAGGATCGCGCCGTAGTTGCGGTCGATGTACTCGGGGTTGCGCGCGTGGTGCACGCGGTGGTGCGACGGGGTGTTGAGCACCGCCTCGAGCGGCCCGAGCCGGCCCACGAGCTCGGTGTGAATCCAGAACTGGTACAGGGTGCTCACCGACTCCGCGACCACGTACACGATCGGCGGGATGCCGAGCATCGCGAGGGGCAGCGAAAACGGCAAGCTGGTGAACGGCGTCAGCACCGCCTGGCGCAGCGCCACCGCCAGGTTGTAGTCCTCGCTCTGGTGGTGCACGGCGTGCGCCGCCCAGAGCAGGTTCACCCGGTGCGACGTCCGGTGCCACCAGTAGTAGATGAAGTCGACGCCGACGAGCGCCACGACCCAGGCAAGCGCCGGACGGCGTCCCAGATCGGCCAGGCGTGCGTGCTCGTAGATCCAGACGTAGCCGGCGAAGAGCACGCCGTTCGCGAACAACATGATGATCTGCTGGGTCACGCCGCAGCTGACGTCGGTGAGCGCGTCCTCGAACCGATACACCACTCGCCTGCGCCGGCGCGCGACCAGCAGCTCGATGCCCATGAGCAGGAAGAAAAAGGGCACCGCCAGGGCGATGTAGTTGGGACCCACGCCGCTTTACGGTAGCACGGCGCGCAGGCACGACGAGCCCCGCGCGGCCACCGTAGGGCCCTGGCCAGAGCCGCGAATCTCGACCGCGGCGGCGACGTTCAGCGCAGCGGCGGCAGCAGGCGGGGTCCTGCGGCTCCCGAGGGGACCGGACGGGCGAGCACGATCTTCCGTCCCGCGGCCCTCCCCTGCTCGTAGGCTGGTGTCTGCTCGATCGCGCTGCCGCCGCGGCTGGTGCGGCGCGGGTAACGGCGGCGCAGATAGTCCTCGCGCTGCGCCCGGGCGTGAACGACCAGCCCTTTCTCGGCGTCACCGCTTTGCCGTGCGCCCGCGTCCAGCTTCTCATCGAAGCCCATCATCACGCCGGCGATGAAGCGCCGGCGCTCGCGATCCGACGGGATGCCGGCCGCCCGCTTGTGGGCGCGCCAGAGCCGCTCCCCGGTCGCCATCAGGAAGCCGTGCACGTAGACCGCGACGTCGAGGTTTGCCGGCGTGCCGCACAGCTCGAGGATGCGGCCGCGCCGTCCCTCGAGCGGCAGGTACGCGGGGACCCAGATCACGCTCACGAAGAAATGCCCCGACAGGATCCCGGCGAGGACCTTTTCGGCGACGTCGTTGCGCGCCTTCACCTCGCCCACGTGGCGGAAGGCGTAGCCCGGCGCCTCGGGCGAGGCGCCAGCATCGAGGTTGTGCAGCAGCATCAGGCGCCGCGCCTCGTTCATCGCCGCCGCCGCCTCGTGCACGTTGGGGCTCTCGGCCAGCGCCAGGAGGCGCGCGATCCGGCGCAACACCGTCGCCATCGGACCGGCCGCGTCGGCGCCGGCCGCGGGCGTGCCCTCGGCGCTGGCATCGAAGCCGTGCGCCTCGCAGACGCGGCGGAACGCCGGACCGTGCGCGCTCTCGTCGTGGATGCGCAGCACCTCGTCGACGTACTGGTGCGCGATCTCGTGCTTCAGCACCTCGCGCACCACGCCCCAGGGCTGGGTCACCACGAGCCGGCGCGAGATCGCGATCGTTCGCTGCGCGCGACTCCACTCACCCAGGCGGCGATCGTGCTCCGAAAGCGCCAGCACCGGTCGGCGCAGGGCGGCCTTGAAGTGGTTGTGCGCGATCTCGTCCCAGGTCTCGGCCAGCTCGCGCAGCAGCGCCGCCTCCAGCGCGCTGCGCTCGGCAATGAAGCGCTCCGGCCCGCGCGCGCCGCTCATCGGCGCAAGAACCCGAGCAGGATCTCGAACCCGATGAGGACGACGATCGTGACCTCGAGCGAGACCAGCCGGCGGTCGCGCGCGACATCGAGGATCAGCTCCAGCGACTCCTGCATGGTGCGCAGCTTGGTCTCCATCGCCTGGTAGCGATCGACGAGATCGAACTCCGCGCGCAGCTCGTCGTAGATGCGGTCCATGCCGGGGTCGTCCCAGGCCTCGTCGGGCTTGTCGAACAGGTGCAGCACCGAGAGCACCTCGCTGCGCGTGGCGACGGCCGCGCCGATGAACCGGTGCAGCGGGCGCGTGCGCACCGAGACCGTGCCGTGGTCCTCGAGCCGCTCGACGCGGCGACCGGTCTGCTCGAACATCTGCTCGACGGCGCCCTCGTAGTACTCCATCGCCGCGCTCTGCGCGATGGTCAGCGCCACGACGCTCGCACGCTCGGGCGTCAGCTGATCCAGCGTGAGCACGCCGTCGGAGACGTCGGGCACGGCGCCCGGATCCTCGCGCACCAGGAACTCCTCGGCGCCCCCCGGCGTCATCGTCAGCGGCGGGCGCGCGCGGCGAAGGCGTGCGAGCTCGGCCTCGCGATCGGCGGGCGAGACGTCGTGGAAGACCATCGCGCCGAAGGGATAGAGGAAGACGCGGCCGCGCCCGTCGGGCAGCCCATAGCGCAGCTCGTGGGGCGTGCGGCGCGCGTTCCCGAACACGCCGGCCAGGTCCTTGAGCGGCAGGTTCTCGACGAACGCGACCGCGTAGAACGTATGGTGGGGCGCAGGCACCGACGCGGACAAAGCGGCCCTACTATCGCGCACCGCCGCCGCCCGCGCCATGCAGACGTGTCGGTCTTTGCGGCGCGCGCGGAATCGACACGCACCCGGGCTGCCGATAGAGTCGCTCGAATGGGAGACGCGCGCGACGCCTGGGCCAAAGCAGAGGTGATCATCGGCGCCGTGGCGGCGCTGGGCAGCATCGCCATCCCCGTCGCGCTGTTCATCGTGGGCAACGGGCTGTCGGCGCGCCAGCAAGAGGCGAGCGCCAAGCAACTGGAAGCCGACCGGGTCGAGCGGATGCTCGGGCACCTGGCCAGCGACAAACCCGACGAGAAGAAGCTCGCGGTGCGGGTGCTGGAGTTCTTCGTCTCAGAGGACCAGTTCCCCGCCGAGCTCTTGCCCGCGGTGGTCGAGATCGCGTCGTCCGATACCCACGAGGACGTCGCCGACACGGCGAGCGACGTGCTGCAAAAAGTGGCGGCGCAGACCAACGACAAGCAGGCGGCGGCAGCGGCGCAAAAGGGCCTGGCCGCGCTGCCACCGCGCGTGAACCTCCACCCCAGGGAGGCCGGCGACAAGAACGCGGCGGCCGCGGTCGCCGACCTGGACCACAGCGGCGTCGTGGTTTCGCCGCAGGCGGCAACCTCCGCGCCGGCGCCCGCCACCACCGAGCTCCGTTACTTCCGCAAGGAGGACGCGGCGTCGGCGCAGCAGATGGTCGGGCGGCTGGCGGCACGCGGCATCCGCGCCCAGCTACGCGACCTGTCCCAGGCGTCGGGCGGTCGCGGGGTGCGACCGCGCAGCTTCGATCTGGTGATGGGCCAGAACAACTGACGTTTCGCGCGCGTCAAGCGCGGCGCGCCCCGCGCGGGCGCCCTCCCCGTCGGAGAGCTTGACAACCGACGTGCCGGAGCCTTATCACCCGATCTAGAGAAACAACATGAGCAATCTGAAGCTGTCTCCTGGGGTGATCACGGGCAACGCGCTCAAGGATCTGTTCGCGTACTGCAAGGAGGTCGACTGCGCCCTGCCGGCGGTCAACGTCATCGGGTCGAATACGGCCAACTCCGCCATGGCGGCGGCCAAGGAAGCCAAGGCGCCGATCATCGTGCAGCTGTCGCAGACCGGCTCGCAGTTCTACGCCGGCAAGACGCTCGACAACTCGCAGCAGCAGGCGTCGATCGCCGGCTCGATCGCGGGCGCGTACCACGTGCGCACGCTGGCCAAGGCGTACGGCGTGCCGGTGGTCCTGCACACCGACCACTGCGCGAAGAAGCTCTTGCCCTGGGTCGACGGCGTGATCGACGGCCGGCGAGGAGTACTTCGCGAAGCACGGCGAGCCGCTCTTCAGCTCGCACATGCTCGACCTGTCGGAGCAGCCGCTGAGCGAGAACATCGAGATCAGCAAGCGCTACCTGACGCGCATCGCCAAGATGAACATGACGCTGGAGATCGAGCTCGGCGTCACGGGCGGCGAGGAGGACGGCGTCGACAACTCCGAGCTCGCGCACGACAAGCTCTACACCCAGCCGGAGGACGTGCTGCAGGCGTACGACGCGCTCCAGCCGGTCGGCAGCTTCACCGTCGCGGCGTCGTTCGGCAACACCCACGGCGTCTACGCGCCCGGCAACGTCAAGCTGAAGCCGACCATCCTGCGCGATTCGCAGCGCGCGATCCGCGAGGCGCGCAAGACCGGCCCCGAGCCGGTGAGCTTCGTGTTCCACGGCGGCTCGGGCTCGACCGAGGCCGAGATCCGCGAGGCGGTCTCGTACGGCGTGGTGAAGATGAACATCGACACCGACACGCAGTGGGCGTTCACGCAGCCGATCAAGAAGTTCATGGACGAGAAGAGCGCGTACCTGCAGGCCCAGCTCGGCAACCCCGAGGGCCCCGAGAAGCCCAACAAGAAGTTCATCGACCCGCGCGGCTGGCTCCACATCGGCGAGAAGGGCATGTCGGCGCGCTTGATCCAGGCGTACAAGGATCTGGGTTCGTTCGGGCGCTTCGAGTTTTAGAAGTTCCTCGGCAGCGGGCGAGGGTCAGGGAGAGGGGGTCCGCCGGCGCTGCCAGGCGCGGCCCTCGAACGTGGGTTCCAGGGTGCCCGCGTGCAGGATCTCCGCGAGGATGCGGACGCTGTCGAAGACGCTGGGGCCCGAACGGTTGAAGTAGAGGTTGCCGTCGGCGACGTAGACGCGGCCCGCGCGAACGGCGCGCAGGTCGGACCAGCCGGGCTGCTCTTCGAGCGCCGGCATCTCGCGCACTGTGCGTTCGATGCCGAAGCCGCACGGCGCGACGACCAGCACGTCGGGGTCGGCCGCCCGGACCTCGGCCCAGGTGCCGGTCGTCGAGTGGGCGCCGGTGACGCCGAGGCGGTTGTCACCGCCGGCGCGCGCGACCAGCTCCGGGCCCCAGTTGCCCATGCAGAAGATCGGATCGATCCATTCCAGGCAAACCACCGACGGGCGCGGCAAGCCCGCGACCGCGCGCTCGACTGCGCGCACGCGCTCCTGCAGATCTTCGATCAGCCGCTCGCCCGCGGCGGCGAGCTCCAGGACCGCGGCGACGCCGCGAAAGCCGTCGAGGATCCCGTCGAGCGTCCCCGCCGAGAGCGCGACCACCTGCCGCCGCTCGAGACGGGGCGGCGCCCCCGTCGCCAACGACGCGTGCGCCAAATCGCCGGGCGTGACCGCGCAGACCTCGCAGTGGGTCTGGGTGATGAGCACGTCGGGCGCGAGCCGCGCCAGCGCCTCCTCGTCGACGCGGTAGAGCGGCTCGCCCGCGTGCAGGCGCTCGCGCACGCGGCGGTCGACCTCGGCGCTCGTGCCGGTGACGTCGAAGGTCGGCTCGCTCACGGCCGGCAGCGCGTTGACCCACGCCGGATAGTCGCACTCGTGCGAGCGGCCGACCAGCCGGTCGCCCGCGCCCAGCGCACAGCAGAGCTCGGTCCCGCTGGCCAGCAATGAAACGATCCGCATCGCGGCCAACATACCGCGCCGGGGCGGCCGCCCGCCAACCGGCGCGCTGTGGTTGGAACCACCGCGCCGGCGCAGTAAATTGCACCGCACATGACCCGGGCGCCCCGCTGGTCGATCGAATGGACGCGCGCGACGGAGACGCTGCGCGTCCTCGAACCGAACGATGCCCAGGTGCTGGCGCTCGCGCCGCGCCTGGCGCTCTACTACAACGACCCGCACAACCGCGCCATGATGGCGCACACCCAGGAGATGTCGATCGCCGACGTCGTCGAGCACTATGCCCTGCTGCGCGCCGAGCAGGGCTGCCCGCTGATGTTGTTCGCCGGCGACCGTCTCGTGGGCGACGCCGACCTGCGCGGCATCGGCGACGGCCGCGCCGAGCTCGCGATCATGCTCGGCGAGCGCGCGTTGCAGGGCCGCGGCCTCGGTACCGCGTTCGGCGTGATGGCGCACGCGCTGGCCTTCCGCACGCTCGGCCTCGCGCGCACCTGCGTGTCGATCTTGCCCGAGAACGTCGCCTCACGCCGCCTCTTCGAACGCCTCGGCTACATCCTCGACGACAGCCCCGCCGCGCGAGAGATCGCCGACGAGCCGACCGACATCACGATGTCGCTCGAGCGCGCACGCTTCGAACGTGCCTTCGCCGCCGAGCTCGCGGCGCTCCGCTTCACCGCCGTCCCGTAAAACCCGGGTCTACGACACGTCCGGGTCGGGCTCCTTGGGCCGATAGCCCAGGAAGCGGCGGTTCTTGATCACCGTCGCGACCTCGGGCGGCACCATCGTCTCCCAGCTCGGGTCGCCGGCGCGGATGCGGCTCAGCGCGTCGCGCGAGAAGATGTGCAGGTAGTCGCGGTTGACGTTCTCGAGCTGCCGGATGAGCCCGCTGTCGACCAGGTGGCCGTAGAGCTTGCGCAGCTTCGTCGGCACCTCGAGGTTGTCGACGGTGACCAGGTTGCCGGTCGCCTTGTCGAGCAGCGGATAGATGTAGAGGCGCAGGTCGTTCTTGAACAGCCGCCCGAACGACTCGAGGATGCCGCCCTCGAGCGCCGTGTAGTACTTCTCGTCGAACAGATCGAGCAGGCTCGACGCGCCCATGGTGATCGCGATCCGCTCCTTGGTGTGCTGGCCGAGGTACGCCGCCAGCCGGTAGTACTCGAAGTAGTCGGAGATCAGCACGGTCTTGCCCGACGCCGCCAGCATGTCGGCGCGCGCCAGGAAGTCGGCGCGGTCGATCTCGCCGCCCTCCTCGCGCAGGTTGCGCATCGTCAGCTCCATCAGCTCGACGACGTCGGTGTCGGCGTGCGAGCTCGCCGCCTGCTCGGCCGCGAGATCGCGCGCGAAGTTCTCGCGCGCGCAGCGCAGCATGTCGATGTTGACGTGGGACACCGGCCGGAAGCTGCCGCGCTCGACGAGGACGTTCTTCTTGTGCAAGCACCTCGGACGGCTGCAGCACCGTCGCCGTCGGGGTCGAACATCGCCGCGCCCGACAGGCCGAGCTGCACCAGCTTCATGCTCATCAGGCGGTTGTCGACCTGGCGGAACTCGATGCCCGAGAACTCGATCATGTCGATCTCGATGCGCTTGGTCGTGAGGTCGTCGAGCAGCGACTCGATGAGCAGCTCCGGCTCGGAGGACAGGAAGAACGCGCCGTACAGCAGGTTGACGCCGACGATGCCGAGCGCCTCCTGCTGGAGCGCGTTCTCGTTGTCGAGCATGCGCACGTGGATGATGATCTGGCTGTCCTGGTCGCGCGGGTGCGACTGGAAGTTCACGCCCATCCAGCCGTGGCACTCGTTGCGTGCCCTTGAAGATCGCGCGCCGACACCGTGTCGGCGAACGCGAAGAACGCGGTCGTCGCCGCCGCGCGCCTCGCTGAGGCGGTCCAGGTTCAGCTCGTGCTCGTGATCGAGCATGGCCTCGAGCCGCTGGCGGCAGACGTAGCGCTCGGCCTTGCCGTAGATCGCGTCGCTGACCGCCATGTCGTAGGCCGACATGCTCTTGGCGATCGTGCCGGCGGCGCCGCCGGCGCGAAAGAACCAGCGCACCACCTCCTGGCCGGCGCCGATCTCGGCGAACGTGCCGTAGCGCCGCGGATCGAGGTTGATCTGCAAAGCCTTCGCATGGGTATCCAGGACCCGCTCACCCGATTGATGACCACCAAACATGCGCACGACTCTATCGAAGATGGCGGGCGATGGAAGGGGAACGGCGACTTCAGATACGGGTGTTTCGCAGCCGTAACGCGTTCGCGATCACCGACACCGAGCTCAACGACATGGCCGCGGCGGCGATCATGGGCGACAGCACCCACCCCAGCGCCGGATAGAGCACACCGGCGGCGATCGGGATCGCGATCGCGTTGTAGAAAAACGCGAGGAACAGGTTCTGCCGGATGTTGCCCATGGTGGCGCGGCTCAGCGCCCGCGCGCGCGCCAGCCCGCGCAGATCGCCGCCCACCAGCGTGACACCGGCGCTGGCGATGGCGACGTCGGTGCCGGTCCCCATGGCGATGCCGACCTGGGCCTGCGCCAGCGCCGGCGCGTCGTTGATGCCGTCGCCCGCCATGGCGACGACGCGGCCGGCCGCCTGCATCCGCTTCACCTCGGCAGCCTTCTCCGCCGGCAACACCTCGGCCAAGATATCGCTGACCTCGGTGATCCCTATCGCGCGCCCCACCCCCTCGGCGGTCGCGCGCGTGTCGCCGGTGATCATGACGACGCGCACCCCGTCGGCGCGCAGGCGCGCGATCGCGTCGGCGGCCGACGCCTTGATCGGATCGGCGACGCCGACGAGCCCGAGCATGCGCCCGGCGCGCGCGACGTACACCACGGTCTGCCCGTCGGCAGCCAGCCTCTCGGCGCGCGCGGCCCAGTCGCCGCCCGCGATCCCGATGTCGTCCATCAGCCGCGCGTTACCGGCCGCGATCGCCTGGCCGAGGGCGGAGCCGGTCACCCCCCGACCGGGGATCGACCGCACGTCGCTCGCCGCCGGAATCGCCAGGCCGCGCTCCTGGGCGCGCGCGACGATCGCGGCGCCCAGCGGGTGCTCGCTGGCGCGCTCGACCGCGGCGCAGAGGCGCACCAGCTCGTCGTCGCCGACGCCGGCACCTCCGAGATCGCCGTCGCCGCCGGTCACGACCGAGACCACGCGCGGCTTGCCCTCGGTCAACGTGCCGGTCTTGTCGATCACCAGCGTGTCGACCCGCTGGAGCAGCTCCAGCGCCTCGGCGTTCTTGAACAGCACGCCCATGCCGGCGCCCCTTCCCATCGCCACCATGATCGACATCGGCGTCGCCAGCCCCAGCGCGCACGGGCAAGCGATGATCAGCACCGCGACCGCGTTCACCAGCGCGTGCGGCAACCGCGGCGACGGCCCGATGAGCGCCCATACCGCGAACGTCACCGCAGCGGCCCCGATCACCGCCGGCACGAAGCGCGCCGAGACGACGTCGGCCAGCCGCTGGATCGGCGCGCGACTGCGCTGGGCCTCGGCGACCAGCGCCACGATGCGCGCGAGCATGCGTCTCCGAGCCGACCCGCTCGGCGCGCATGACCAGCGCGCCGGTGCCGTTCACGGTCGCGCCGACCACCGCGGCGCCCGGCGCCTTGGCGAACCGGCAGCGCCTCGCCGGTGATCATCGATTCGTCGACGGCGCTCTGGCCCTCGAGGACCACGCCGTCGACGGGGATCTTCTCGCCCGGACGTACGCGCAGGCGGTCGCCGGGATGGATCGAGTCGAGCGGCACATCTTCCTCGCCGTCGTCTTCGCCGCCCCCGTCGCTGGCGCGCAGCCGCCGCGCGGTCTTGGGCGCCAGGCCCAGCAACGCGCGGATCGCCGCGCCCGTGCGACCGCGCGCGCGCAGCTCCAGCACCTGGCCGACGAGCACCAGGGTGACGATCGCTGCCGCCGCCTCGAAATAGAGGCCGACGGCGCCGTCGTGCTCGCGCAGGCTGGGCGGAAACAGCCCGGGCGCCAGCGCGGCGACGAAGCTCTCGGCATAGGCGATGGCGACGCCGAGCCCGATGAGCGTGAACATGTTGAGGCTGCGCGCGACGACAGAGTCGACGGCGCGCACCAGAAACGGCCATCCACCCCAGAGCACGACCGGCGTCGCCAGCAAGAGCTCGACTATCGACCGCGCGCGCGCCGGAATCAGGCCGGTCATCGCGATCGCCACCAGCGGCACGGTCAGCGCCGCCGACACGCGCAGGCGCCGGGTCATGTCGGCGAGCTCGGGGTTCGGCTCGTCCGCCGCCGACGGGTGGCGCGGCTCCAGCGCCATCCCGCACAGCGGGCAGCTCCCCGGCTTGTCGGCCAGAACCTCGGGATGCATGGGACACGTCCACTGCGCGCGCGGCGGTGGGCTCGAGGACGGCGACGACGACGACGGGGAAGACGGTGGCCGGCGGCGGAGCGAGGTGAGCGGAACCGTCGAGCCGTGCGCCGCCATACCCAAACGGACGCCGCGCCCCGCCGATGACAGGACGCCGGCGGGGTCGGCCTTGAACCGGTTCAAGCAACCCGTGCTGCAGAAGTAATAGGTGCGCCCGCCGTGCGCGAAGCTCCCGGCCGCGCCGGCGGGGTCGACCGTCATGTCGCAGATCGGGTCCTTGTGGGCCTCGTTCATCGCGCCTGATCGGCACCGTCGCCGTCGTCGGCGGCGACCGCCCGCAGGCGCGGCCGCGCCCCGGCCCGGCGCGCGGCCGTGGCCAGCACATCGTACGGATGGCAGCCGACGACAGCTTCGCCTCCGATGAAGAACGTTGGAATTCCGGTGACGCCATGGCGGCGCGCATCGGCCTGGCGCTCGTCGACGCGCACGTGAAACGCGGGATCGTCGGCCGCGGACAGCGCATCGCCGCCCGCCAGTCCGGCCCGCTCGGCAATCACGCGCAGATCGCCGTCCTTCTCGAGATCGAGCCCCTCACACCAGTAGCCCACCATGGCCGACTCGCGGAACGGGTCGAGGCACGACTGATCCCGCGCCAGCTCGGCGATGGCCAGCGCGCGCCGCGTATTGGGAATGTGGTCCGGGTGATTGATCCCGGTAACTCCGAATCGGGCTGCAAATTGCTGCATATGCGCGCGCACCGCCGGCAACCGCGCGGGCGGGAACAGCGCCGACAGCGGCATGCCCCCGCGCGGCGTCCCCGGGTGCAGCTCGAAACCGCACCACTCGACGGTGAGATCGAACTCCTCGCGCAAGCGCGGCAACGTGCTGCGCTCGGCGATGAAACAAAACGGACAAACGAAGTCCGAATACAGACGAAGGACGGTTGTCGACATGCGCCTCGATTCTACGTCACCGATTGTCGGGTGGCAGCCGGACCGCGTACCGATTTCACCTTCGCGCGCCCGCGCGGCTGAGCATGCTCCGCGACTGCCGCGAACCTGGATTTCCCGCTCCGCCGACGGTGAAGGAGGCCGGCGCAGGCCGGCGGAGAACCACGGACGCCGCTGCAGAAACCAGGACGGCACCGAATTGCTGCGCGATCGCCGCGCAACGCGCGCGCCAGATCGTCGATAACCGTCGTCGACGACGATCGTCGATAACAATCGTCGATAACAATCGTCGATGACGACCGTCGATGACAATCGTCGATAAAATAGTGATGTGTCCGTCGATGGGTTCATAGTGGCTCCTCGACGGAGCTGACGACGGAGCTGAGAGTAGGTAGACAGCCACCCTCCCAGCGCCGTCCCGACGGAGACTTTTTCCCAACCGTCGCCACTTTGTTCTTGAAGAAGAGTTGGCGCGAGACGGACTATCGAGCGGCTCTTCCGTCGTCGTCGTCCATTGGGGGGTTGAGAATGATCCGATCCACTTGCCTGAGAGGAGTCGTCGGACGCAAGAGCGAAAGCCGCCCCCGCGCGGCAACGGTCTCCGCGCTGGCCGCGACGTTGCTGACCGTCACCGTCGCCGGCTGCGGGGCCGTCGAAGGCCCGGGCTCCGGCAGTGAGCAGCTCGCGGAAACCAAGGCGGCGCTCGCCTCCCCCGCGTGCCTCTCGCGCTCCGGCAACGAGGTCCGGTTGCAGGCGATTCTCCTTCTCGACGACGCGGCGCGATCGAACTGCACCACCACCAGCCCGTGCACGACCGCGGACGACATCGCCAGCTTCGTCGTGCTCGCGAACCTGGCGTTCGCGCCGGCGCGCGTGCGCTTCGTCTTCGATCCAGCGCTCGACTTCCGCGAGATGGTGAACCCCGATCTCAACAGCAATCTCCTCTCCGACAACTCCGGCGGCAACTGGGCCGCCGCCAACGCGATCGCCGCCGGCTTCCCGGGCAAGGTCGTGGTGTTCCTGCGCAAGGTGACGCCCAGCAACTTCGCGTACCCGCCGCCCACCGGCCAGCTCGTGCCGGTCGATGCGCCGTTCCCCATCACCTTCGCAGGCGTGCAGCCGAACTTCGTCGCGCACGACGGCGTGCAGTCGGTCGCGCGCGCGAACGCGCAGAACTTCTCGCACGAGCTCGGCCACTTTCTCGGCCTCTATCACACGCACATCACCTGGGGGAACTTCTACCCGGCGGTGCCGCCCAACCAGGGCTGCCCGAAGAACGACGGCTCCGCGTGCACGCCCGCCGAGATGAACCAGGCGATCACCAATCTGCAGAACGCGCGCGGGCCGGGCGCGCTCGACGGCGATCTGCTCGCCGATACGCCCGAGGATCCGGGACCGCTCTACTGGGCGACCAACGGCCTCGACCCCGCGACGGTCGCGTCGGTGACCGTGAACGGCGTGACCTATACGCCTGACCGTCAGAATCTCATGAGCTACTTCGGCGGCTTCAACCTCAGCCCGGGGCAGATCGCCGTCCTGCAAGGCTCGGTCTGCGATCCCAGCCGCGCGGCGCTGGTCAGCGCCCCGCAGGCCCACTGCCGCGACGTCACGCTGACCACCAGCGGGACCGCCTGCACGGCGACCGGCCTGACCACCGCGCAGGTCGACAACGGCAGCTTCGATCCGAACGGCTTGCCGCTCCAGCTGTCACTCGACCGCACCGGGCCGTTCCCGGTGGGCGTCACGCCGGTGACGCTCACCGCGTCCGACGGAACCTTCAGCACGCCGTGCACGGCCAACGTCACCGTCGTCGACCAGACCCGTCCGACGATCACGCCGCCGCCCAAGGTGGTCGCAACCATCTGCAGCAACGATCCGATCGCCGTCGGCTTCGCGACCACCGCGGACAACTGCGGCACGCCCGCCGTCACCGGCCAGGTCATCGTCAGCAACGGGCTGGCGCTGACCACGCCCATCAACGTCACCGCGGCCGGCCTGGCACAGATTGGCCCCGGCACGCACGTGATCCGCTGGATCGCGACCGACGCCAGCGGCAACATCTCCGTGACGACGCAGACCGTGGTCCTCACGGCCGGCATGCAGACCAGTAGCAGCTTCATCGTCGAGGATCGCGCCACCGTGCGCGTCCCGTCGGGCGCCGGCGCCGGTGTGTTCAACGGCGGCCCCGGGCAGACGCGCGTCGGCTTCGACGCGCACGCCGGCGGCATCCTCAGCGTGGGGCCGGTCCAGGTCAACGACCGTGCGATCGTGAGCGGCGGCGTGATCTCGGGCGGCGCGCTCGACATCTCGCAGTTCGCCAGCGTCGCGGGCGCGCGCGCCTCGTTCGCGCAGGTGGCCCTGCCGCCGCTGCCGGCGCTGCCCGCCTTCCCGGCCCCCGCCGGAGCGAACATCACCGTGAACTCGGGCCAGCGGCGCAACCTGGCCGCGGGATCGTTCCCGACGGTGACAGTCAACTCGGGCGGCACGCTGGTGCTGGGCACCGGTGACTTCTTCTTCACCAACCTCACCATCAACGCCGCGTCGACGGTGCGAGCGACGCCGACGACGCGCGTCTTCGTGCGCACGTTCTTCACGGCGCAGAGCCCCTTCCTGGCCGCGAGCGGGACCGCGGTGCAGCCGATCTTCCTCGGCTACGCCGGCACATCGGTCCAGTTCAACGCGGTCTTCAACGGCACGCTGGTGGCGCCGAACGCGCAGGTCTTCATGGGCACGGGCGCCGGCCTGACCTTCACCGGCGCGTTCTACGCGCAGTCGATCGACCTCCGCCCGGCGAGCACGCTGGTCTGCCTGACCAGCGCGGCGACGATGTAGTCCGGTCGTCTCGACGCTCTCCGACGCGTGCGGATCGGCTGCCGGCCGCCGATCAGCCCGAAGCTAAACCGCCGCTAGACCCGGCGGTGGCGGATCGCCTCGGCGAGCATCTTGAAGTCGGCGAGCAGCGACCACAGGGGGTAGCGGAACGTCGCCGGACGGTTCTTCTCGACGAGCAAGTGGGCGAGCCAGGCCGGCGCGTAGCCGGCCACGAGCGCGAGCAGCACCAGCTTCGGGCCGATGGACGAGCGGCGCGGCCGCCGCCAGCAGCAACGCCGCCGACGTGCCGAGGTAGTGCATGAGGCGGCAGCCCCATCGGCTGTGCTGGCCGAGGTAGAACGGCCAGAAGTCGCGAAAGGTCTCGATGCGACCGCCCGCCTCGGCGGTGGCGGCTTCGGGCGACGCCATGGCTGCGAGGCTAGCACAGCCGCTGCAGCACGGCCGCGCTGCCCGACCGCACCGTCACCCGACGCCCGGCACGCGTGCGCGGCCTGGCGGTTCCATCGTCGCGGCCGCGCCGCCCAGCATGCGCTTCGGCGGCCGCAGCGCCCACGAGGCGGCCACCACCACCAGGATCGCCAGCGGCGTCAGCCAGCGCACCGGCGGATCGCCGACGGAGCCGTGCGAGATCGCCGCTCCGCTGAGGTCGAAGAACATCCCCGCGTAGGCCCACTCCTTGAGGCGCGGAAGGCGCGGCGCGACGATGGCCAGCGCGCCCAGCAGCTTCCAAACGCCGAGCAACACCGGGAAGTAGAGCGGGTAGCCGAGGTGCGACATCATGGCCCGCACCTGCTCCCCGCGCGCGAGATCGAACACGCCGCCGCTGACGAACACCAGCGCCACCAGCGCGGTCGCCGCCCAGTATCCAATGCTCCTTGCCCGCGATTCCGTGGTCATGAGGGTTCTCCGTTTCCCGTGCAGGTTCATGCGAGCGGCCTGAATCAGCAGCCGCTTTACCATGAGCGCCGCCGAGGATCACCACCCGACGCGCGTGCCGATCTGCCGGCCGGCGCGCGCGAGCACGCCCGCGGCGAAGATCCCGACCGCGAAGACAACGCGAAAGCGCCGGGACTCAAAAAGCGGCGCGGGCCTTGACGCGGCGGCGGGCCGCGGATTTTTTCGTCCCGCGCGTGGGAATCCCACCCTACCGGCGAAGGCGGCAGCTATCAAGGCATTTGCGATCGGCGTAGTCACCGTCGTCGAAAGGAGAATCGCCATGACGGAGTCGCCGACCGAAAACACCACCGGGCGCACGCTCACGTTGCGGGGCATCGAGATCTACGTCGAGGAGCGCGGCCAACGAGAGGGACAGACCGGAGAGCCGCTCTTGCTGCTGCACGGTTTCACCGGCTGCGGCGCTGACTGGAAGCACGTGTTCGACCTGGACGCGCTGGCGCGGCGCCATCGCTTGATCATCCCCGACGCCCGCGGGCACGGGCGCTCGACCAACCCCGACGGGACGTTCAGCCATCGCGCCTGCGCCGCGGACCTGCTCTCGCTGCTCGACGCGCTGGAGCTGCGGCGCGTGCGCGCCATCGGCATGAGCCTGGGCGCCAACACGCTGCTCCACGTCGCCACCGCTGCGCGCGAACGCATCGACGCGATGGTGCTGGTCAGCGCCACCCTGTACTACCCGGCGCAGGCGCGCGCGATCATGCGGCACGCCGGACCCGAGAACCAACCGCCCGACCAGTGGGCCATCATGCGCGCGCGCCACATGCACGGCGACGACCAGATCCGCGCCCTCTGGCGCCACGCCGCCGCCTTCGCCGACAGCTACGACGACATGAACCTGACCCCGCCGCACCTCGGCACCATCGCCGCGCGCACGCTGATCGTCTACGGTGACCGCGATCCGCTCTACCCGATCGAGATGGCGGTGGAGATGTACCGCGCCATCCCGCACGGCGCGCTGCGCGTCGTGCCCGGCGGCGGCCATGGGCCGATCTTCGCCGACCGCGAGCGCGCCGAGTTCGCCGACGGCGCCCTCGCCTTTCTCGACGCGTCCGGATGAGCCCCAAGCCCCGGCCGACGGGTCCCTTCCCTGCGTAATTCTTTGTAAATCGCCCCTGGCCGGCGATCGCGGCCGGTCTTACCTTGCACCGTCGTTCATGCCCGCCGTCAGCGCCCTCGAGATCGACTCCGCCGCCGCCGTCCTGCAGGGCGGCGGCGAAATGGGCGAACGGATGCGCGCGATCGATTGGTCGCGCACCGTGCTGGGGCCGGTCGCGACCTGGCCACTCAGCCTGCGCACCTGCGTTCGCATCGTGCTCACGTCGCGGCAGCCGATGTTCGTGTGGTGGGGGAACGACCTCATCAACCTCTATAACGACGCCTACAAGACCATCGTCGGCGGCAAGCACCCGCAAGCGCTGGGCCAGCCGGCGCGCGTGGTGTGGCGCGAGATCTGGGAAGACATCGGCCCGCTGGCCGAGGCCGCGATGCGACGCAACGAGGGCGCGTACGAGCAAGCGCGCCGGCTGATCATGGAGCGCAACGGGTACGAGGAGGAGACCTACTACACCTTCTCGTATAGCCCGGTGCCCGGCGACGAGGGCGGCGTCGGCGGGATCATCTGCGCCAACACCGACGACACCGAAAAGATCATCGGCGCCCGTCAGGTCCGGCTGCTACGGGATCTGGCCGCGCGCACCGGCGACGCGCGCAGCGCCGAGACCGCCTGCGCGCGCACCGCCGAGAGCCTGGCGACCAATCCCTTGGATGTCCCGTTCGCGTTGCTCTACCTGACCGACGAGGATCGGCGGAGCGCACACCTGGTCGCGCGTTCCGGGATCGACCTCGGGCACGCGGCGGCGCCGGCGACGATCGCGCTCGACGACGGCGGTGTCTGGCCGCTCGCGCAGGCGCTGCGCAGCGCCGCGCCGATCGTCGTCGCCCCGCCGCCGACGCTGCACGATCCGCTGCCCACCGGCGCGTGGCATCGCCCGCCGCAACGGATCGCGATCGTCGGCATCTCGTCCACCGGCGATCGACGCCGCGCCGCGATCCTGGTCGCCGGCCTCTCCCCGCACCGGCTGTTCGACGAGAGCTACCGCGGCTTCGTCGATCTCATCGCCGGGCAGATCGCGGCGGCGCTCACCGGCGCCGACGCCTATCAGCTGCAGCGCCGGCGCGCCGAGGAGCTGGCGGAGATCGACCGCGCCAAGACCGTCTTCTTCAGCAACGTGAGCCACGAGTTCCGCACGCCGCTCACGCTGATGCTCGGCCCGACCGAGGACGCGCTCGATCGCGGCGTTCTCGAGGGTGAGAGCCTGCGGATCGTTCACCGCAACCAGCTGCGCCTGCTGAAGATGGTGAACAACCTGCTCGACTTCGCGCGTATCGAGGCGGGGCGCATGCAGGCGTCGTACGCGCCCACCGACCTCGGCGCGCTGACCGCCGATCTCGCCAGCTCGTTCCGCGCCGCCGTCGAGCGCGCCGGCCTCGGCTTCAGCGTGGCGTGCGAAGCGCTGCTCGAGCCGGTCTTCGTCGATCGCGAGATGTGGGAGCGCGTGGTGCTGAACCTGCTCTCGAACGCGTTCAAGTTCACGCTCGCGGGCGAGATCCGCGTCAGCCTGCGCCGCGCGGAGGGCGCGGTCGACCTCGCGATCAGCGACACCGGCTCCGGCATCCCCGACGCCGAGCTCCACCGCATCTTCGAGCGCTTCCACCGCGTCGCCGGTGAACGGGCCCGCACGCACGAGGGCTCGGGCATCGGGCTGGCGCTGGTCCACGAGCTGGTGCGGCTGCACGGCGGCACGATCTCGGTCTCGTCGGTGCTGGGCCAGGGGTCGACGTTCGTGGTGCGCCTGCCGACCGGATCGGCGCACCTGCCGGCAGATCGCATCGTCGACGGCGGCGCCGACCGCGTCTCGGGCGCCGCGCCGGCGCCCGGCGGAGCCGCTGCGCCCGCGACGTCGAGCACCGCCTCGCCCTACGTCGAGGAGGCGCTGCGCTGGCTCCCCGACGACGGTGGCGAGCGCCCCGCCGAGCCGGCGGCCGCCGAGAAGCCGCCTGCTCCGGCCGGGAGGATCCTGGTCGCCGACGACAACGCCGACATGCGCCAGTACATCCGGCGCGTGCTCGAGCCGCGCTGGACGGTGGAGGCCGTCGGCACCGGCCGCGCCGCGCTCGAGGCCGCGCGCGCGCGGGCGCCCGACCTGATCCTCACCGATGTGATGATGCCCGAGCTCGACGGGTTCGGCCTCTTGCACGCGCTCGACGCCGACCCTCGCCTGCGCGCGGTCCCGGTCGTGATGCTGTCGGCGCGCGCCGGCGAGGAGGCACGCATCGAGGGGCTGCAGGCGGGCGCCGACGATTACCTGGTCAAGCCGTTCTCGGCGCGCGAGCTGCGCGCGCGCATCGAAAGCCAGATCCGCCTCGCGCGGGCGCGCGCCGCCGTCGAGGCCGAGCGCCAGCGCTTCTACTCGTTCCTGGCGCAGGCGCCGGTGGCGATCATGGTGTTCGAGGGCGCCGAGCTGACCATCGCGTGCGTCAATGAGCTGACGCGCGACCAGCTGGGCGAACGCGAGCTCGTGGGCAAGCCGCTGCGCGAGGCGCTGCCCGAGCTGCGTGATTCGCCCATTCCCGAGCACCTGGCGCGCGTCTTCCGCACCGGCGAGCCGCACACGGTGATCGAGGAGCCGGTCGCGGTCGCCGGCCCCGACGGCGCGCTCGCCCAGCGCTACATGACCACGCTGCGCCGCCCGCTGCGCGACGAGAACGGCGCGATCTACGGCGTCATCAGCGTCGGTCAGGACGTCACGGAGGCGGTGCTGGCGAAGAAGGCGCTCGAGACCAAGTCGATCGAGGCGCAAGCGGCGAGCCGCGCCAAGGACGAGTTCCTGGCCATGCTCGGGCACGAGCTGCGCAACCCGCTGGCGCCGATCTCGACGGCGCTGCAGCTCATGCAGCTGCGCGCCGGCGACGTCTTGCTCAAGGAGCGCACCATCATCGAGCGCCAGGTCAAGCACCTGGTGCGCCTGGTCGACGATCTGCTCGAGGTGTCCCGCATCGCGCGCGGCAAGATCTCGCTCGAGCGCGTGCGCGTCGAGCTCGGCGACGTGCTGGCGCGCGCGCTGGAGATGACCAGCCCGCTCATCGAGCAGCGCGAGCATCACCTGTCGGTCGACGTCGCTCCGGAGCTGGCGGTCGACGCCGATCCGGCGCGCCTGGCGCAGGTCTTCGCGAACCTCCTGACCAACGCCGCGAAGTACACGCCCCCGCGCGGCTACATCGACGTGAGCGCGCGGCGCGACGACGGCGCGATCCTGGTTGTCGTCCGCGACTCGGGCATCGGCATCCGGCCCGAGATGTTGCCGCGGATCTTCGAGCTCTTCGTGCAGGAGCGGCAGGCGCTGGATCGGTCGGAGGGCGGCCTCGGGCTCGGGCTCACCATCGTGCGGTCGCTCGTCGGGCTGCACGGCGGCACCGTCGAGGCGCGCAGCGCCGGGACCGGCCGCGGCGCCGAGATCCTGGTGCGGCTGCCGCGCGCCGCCGAGCAACGCGCAGGCGCAGGCGCCGCCGAGACGGCGAGCGCCCTGGCCAGCCATCGCCGGCCGACGCCCCTCGCGGACTTGCCCGCCGCGCGCACGCGCCGCGTGCTGGTCGTCGACGACAACGAAGACGCCGTCGAGTCGCTGGCAGACGCGCTGCTCGAGCTCGGACACACCGTCGAGACCGCCTACGATGGTCCGGCCGCGCTCGGCGTGCTCCAGCGCTACACGCCCGATGTCGCGTTCCTCGACGTCGGTCTGCCGGTGATGGACGGGTACGAGCTGGCGCGGCGAATCCGCGAAGACCGCCGCTTCGCGCGAACCGTGCTCGTGGCCGTGACCGGCTACGGACAAAGGCGCGATCGCGTTCAGGCGCACGAGGCGGGCTTCGACGCGCACCTGGTCAAGCCGGTCGATCTGCGCGCCGTCGAGGAGATCATCATGCGCGAGGCGGATCGGCAGCATTGAATCTCGGCCCCGCCCCGTCCTCGGGTCAAGAGCTCTGTCGTACGCCCGCGCGAATCAGCGCCAGCAACTCCTCGGTGCCCAGCGTCGCCGCCAGGTCGGCGCCGTCGAGCAGACCGGCGGCCAGCGCGCGCTTGGCGGCGTGCAGGCCCAGCACCGCCTCCTCGATCGTGTCGCGCGCGACCAGGCGCACCGCGGTCACCGGCCGCTGCTGGCCGATGCGGTGCGCGCGCGCTGTCGCCTGATCCTCGACGGCGGGGTTCCACCAGGGATCGAGGTGGATCACGGTGTCGGCGGCGGTCAGGTTCAGGCCGAAGCCGCCCGCCTTGAGCGAGATCAGAAACACGTCGGCCTCGCCGGCCTGAAACGCGGCGATGCGCTGCTCGCGCGTCTCGGCGGGCGTGGTTCCGTCGAGCAGCAGCGTGCGAAACCCGTGCTGGCGCAGGCGCGGCGCCAGCAGCTCGAGGAAGCTGCGGAACTGGCTGAACACCAGCACCTTGTGGCCGTCCTCACGCAGGTCGGTCAGTAGCTGCAGCAGGTAGGCCGCCTTCGACGAGCCCGCCTGCGTGCGCGGATAGACCAGGCGCGGGTGACAGCAGAGCTGGCGCATGCGGGTCAGCGCCGCCAGCAGCACGAAGCGCAGATCCTGCCCGTCGCGCTCGGGCGTGGTCTTGGTCGCGGCGATCTGCTCGAGCAGCGATCGGCGCAGCTCTTCGTAGAGCGCCATCTCCTCCTCGGAGCAGGCGCACGCTGCGCACGACGTCGGTGCGCGCCGGCAGCTCGCGGCGCGACCGTCGGCCTTCGTGCGCCGCAGGATGAACGGGCGCAGCAGCGTCGCCAGCGCGCGCCGGCGGCCGGCGTCGCCGAACTTCTCGATCGGCACCGCGAAGCGCCCGCGGAACTGCTCCCAGGTGCCGAGCAGCCCGGGACAGATCACGCGCATCAGGCTCCAGATCTCGCCGAGGTGGTTCTCGATCGGGCGTGCCGGTCAGCCCCACGCGCCAGGCGGCGCGCAGCCCGCGCAGCGCGCGCGACGCGCTCGGTGGTGGCGTTCTTCACCGCCTGCGCCTCGTCGAGCACCAGCGACGCGAACTCGATCGCGCCCAGGCGCTCGGCGTCGAGCATGGCGATGGCGTAGCTGGTGACCAGCAGATCGCCGGCGCCGAGACCGCGCAGCGCCGCCGCGCGATCCGGCCCGCGGTAGAGACGTACGCGCAGCGACGGCGCGAAGCGCGCCGCCTCGTCGACCCAGTTGCCGACCACCGACGTCGGCGCGACGACCATCGCCGGGCCGAGCGCGCGCCCGGTCGACCAGCACGGCCAGCGTCTGCACGGTCTTGCCGAGACCCATCTCGTCGGCGAGGATCGCGCCCGCGCCCCAGTGCGCGAGCCGCGCCATCCACTCGACGCCGGCGCGCTGATAGGGACGCAGCGCCGCTTCGAGCTCGGCGCCGACGCGCGGAACGACCGCCGTCCCCTCCGCCATGCGGCGGCGCAGCGCCCGGAACGAAGCGGTGGCCTCGATCTGCGACTCTTCCTCGACGAGCCCGACCAGCGGATCGCTCGCGAGCCCGGAGATGTGCAGCGTCCCCGGCGCGCCTCCCTCGCGCGCCTCGAAGATCGCCGCCTCGGCGCGCGCCAGCGCCTCGCGCAGCGCCTGCTCGATGCGCACGAAGCCGCGCGCGCCCACCGGCAGGTAGCGCCGCCCCTCGCGGATGGCCGCGAGCAGATCCGCGAGCGGCACGATCTCTTCGCCTTTGCCGCGCTTCTTCTTGATGCGCGCGCCGCCCTCGACGCCAAACCAGTCGCGCCGATCCGCCACCTTCATGCGCAGGTCGCGGCGCCCGATCGTGCCGTAGTCGTCGAGCCGCGCGTCGTCGGCCCACTCGACGACGACCGCCGCCGCTTCGGCGTGGCCAGCTCCTGGAGCGTGGCGACCAGGTGCATCGCCGGATCCCCGGCGCCGACACGCCAGCACCAGGGCGCGGTCTCGGCGCCGTCGACATCGGGCGTGCCGGCGTCGCCGTCAGCCTCGGCGCCGCCGGCAACCGCCGCCTGCTGCGCCGGCGACGCCACCTTGGCCCACGACGCGACCAGCCCCAGCCGTTCGGCGAGCGCGCGCGCCGAGCCCTGCTCCGCGGCGCGATCGCGGCGCACGCCGTGGCGGTCGCGCCCCTGCCCCTCGAGCAGCAGCGCCGGCCCTTCGCCGGGACGGAACACCGGGCCCAGCTTCGCCGGCCGCACGCCGAGGCGCACCTCCAGCGCGCCCGACGCCAGCAGCTCGAGCCGCGCGAGCAGGCGCGCGTCTGCGGGACCGATGGTGCGCGTCCAGTGCGACGGCAGCTCGACGTCGACGCTCTCTTGAAGAGGCTCGAGGCGCGCCGCCAGCGCGTCGTGCGCCTCGGGCGGGAACGACACCGGCGCCAGCGCGAACGCCCGCACGACCGCCGCCGCCTCGGCGCTCACCTCGGCGAGCAGCACGCGCGGCGCCCCAGGCTCCGAGGACGCGGCGTCTTCCTCGTCGCGCCGGTGGAGGATCACGACGTGCCGGTCGTCTCGCAGCACGGCCGCCACGTCCGACGGCAACAACGTCACGCCCCCGAGCTCGAGCTGTGGTGTCAGCGAACCGTCGCGCGCGGCCGCGAAACGCAGACGCAGCCGCCCCTGCCGGATGTCGAGCCGCTCGGCGCCGCGGCGGCCCGCGCTGCCCGCGCCATCGAAGAAGACCGCGGGATGATCGATGAGCGCGCGCAACACGCCAAAGATCTGCGCGGGCGTGAGCGGGCCGCCCCAGGTCGCCGAGCGGCGCGCGAAGCGATCGTCGTAGGCGCGAAACGCACGCTCGTCGCCTGCCGAACGCGCCGCGTGGTCCGGCAGCTCGTACCAGGGCAGGCGCGTTCCCGGCGAGTAGGCGCCGTTGCGCCCGCGCTTCTGCACGACCGGCTCCACACCGACGGAGCCGTCGTGGAGCGCGGTCACGCGAAAGGCGATGCGCTCGTCGCGGCGCGCGGCCTCGGCGTTGCGGCCGCCGCGCGCGCCGCCCTCGTCGATGCGCGACAGCCGATCGTCGAGCGCGCCCAGCGCGAACTGCCAGACCGGCAGTCGCGCCACGTCGACCAGCGCATCGCGCTCGCCGGCGCGCGGGTCGCGGATGAAGTCGATCATCGCCTGCAGCGCCGCCAGCCGCAGCTCGGGCGCGGGCTCCCCGGCGCGCGGCTTGTCGTCGTGCCAGATCATCCAGCGCAGGGGACCGTCGCTCCAGCCGAGCAACACCAGGCCGGCGTCGTCCGGCCCGCCGCCCGCAAGCCGATCCGCGCCGAACAGGAACCGCTCCTGGTAGCGCAGCGCCGGCACCGGCTCGCGCACGACGCGCACGCCGGCTGGCTCGTAGGTCCCGGGCGGACGCGCCGCCGCGCCAGCGCCGCGCAGCTGCGACAGCTCGGCGCGCAGGCGATCGAGCAGCCCCACGAGCGCCTCGTCGGTCGGATCGCGCCCGCGCTCGTCGAGGAACGAGCGCTCCGACCGCGCGCGCGCCGCGAGGATCGCGATGCGATGAAGCAGCGCGCGCGCCGTCTCCACCGCCGGACCGTAGCTGCGCCACTGCGGGTGCGACGGATCCAGCTCGACGAGGAGCCGCCGGTAGCTCAGCGTCTCGCCATGACGGGCCGGCAGGAACGTGCCCACCGGGCCGTCGCTGGCCAGCACGAGATCGTCGAGGCGCTCGGCGACCGCCCAGTCGTTGGCCCAGGCCAGCAGCTCGTCGGGCAACCCCGGCGGCGGCGGGACGTCATCGTCGTCGGCAGCGGACACACCGGAACCCCGTGCGAAATGTCACGAATCGAACCGCGCGCTTTGGCGCGGTGCCGGATAGTGCGTCGATGATCCGTGATTGGAAAGATTTTTTTTGACGACAGAAGGGAGGCAGAACGTACTCACGAATCGTCTGGTACTGACCGCCCGCGCGGCCAGGCCCCGGGCGACAGCAACCTTCTCAGGAGACCTTTGATGACTTACCTCGGCAGAGCTCGTCAGTCCGACCGTTCGAGAGGCATCGGCATCGGCGCGTTGCCAGCGCTCGTGATCGCTTCGGCGCTGTCGCTGATGCTCGCGGCGTGTGGCAGCAGCACGTCGTCGATCAATGGCAACGACGCTTCGGTGAACGGCAAGGGCGGAGCCACCGGCACCAGCACCGGCGGAACGTCAGGCGGCGCGGGAGCCACCGGAACGGGAACCGGCGGCGCCGCGGGCCCGATGTGCGGCGCCGCGGGTCAGCCCTGCTGCGCCTCCAACACCTGTAGCGGCGGCGGATGCTGCGTTGCCGGGGCATGCGTCGGCGCGGGCACTGCCTGCGGCGGTGGCAACAACACGGCCGGCACCTGCACCGCCGGATCGTGCCAGAACGCCCAGGGAACCGCGTGCGGCGCGATCGGCGAGATCTGTTGCGGCGGCGGTGGCGGCGGCGCCACCTGCACGGCTTCCGGGGCGCGCTGCACCAACATGGCGGGCGGCGGCGCCGACGGCGGCGCGGCGACGGCGATGTGCACCGCGTGCGGCACCAGCGGCGCGGCTTGCTGCCAGGGCGGCGGCATCGGCGGCGGAGGCGTCCCGACCTGCGACACCGGGCTCGTCGTGCCAGGGCGGCGGCGGCGGCGCGGCTCAGATGTGCGCGGCCTGCGGCGGCACCGATCAAGCCTGCTGCGCGAACGCCACCTGCAACGGCGGTCTCGCCTGCGCGAACCCGGGCGGCGGCATGGCGCGCACCTGCATGAGCTGCGGCGCGCTCAACGCCGCTTGCTGCGCGGGCAACATCTGCCAGACCGGCGGCGTGTGCACCGGCGCGGCCGCGGGTATGCCCGGCACCTGCAACGCGTGCGGCGGCTCGGGTGAGACGTGCTGCGCGAATGGCACGTGCACCACCGCCGGGCTCAGCTGCAACGGCCGGGGCGCCGGCAACGCCGGCACCTGCGGCGTCTGCGGCGGCGCTGGCCAGGCCTGCTGCGGGGCCACCAATACCTGCGCCGTCGGCTTCGCCTGCGTCACCACCGGTGGCGGCGACGCAGGCGCCGCGACCCAGAGCTGCATGGCGTGTGGCGCATCGGGCCAGCGCTGCTGCGGGGGACGGACCTGCAACACCGGCCTCATGTGCACGGTCACCGGCGGCGGCGCCGGGACCTGCGGCTGATCCGCCGCCAGCGCGACACCACCGCCAGAAATGCCATCGGCCCCGCGCTCGCCTCGGCGAGCGACGGGGCCGATTCTTTTCTAGGCTCGCGGAAAAGCGAGTCGAGGCTAGTTCGAAGTGAACGTGTCGATGTGGACCGAGATGGTCTGCGGCGCGCCGAAGGGCGGCACCGCGGCGTCGCCGGTGACCGGCGCCGGCGTCGCCACGTGCACGCCGAGCTGAACCACCTTGGTCGGATCGAAGCTCGGGTCGATGAACTCCGGGCTGGTCAGATGGAACGTCATGGTGTGCCAGTTGTTGTCGTTGAGGCTCACCGTGCCGCCCTCGGCGAGATAGAACCCCGGCGTCGTCGGCGTCGACAGCGCGTAGATGCGCGCCACGCCGCTGAACGTCGTCGCGCCGCCGTCGGCGCCGGCGTCGAGCCGGACGCGCGCGGTCAGCGTCGCGCCGGTGAGGTTGACCATCTGGGAGTTGTTGTTGCCGAAGACGTGCCGGAACGCGAACAGCTGGTTGAAGTCGGAGAACGTGGCGCCGACGTGCGCCGAGCCCGGCGACGGCATCCCCACGCTGCCGTCGAACGCCGCCGTCACCAGCGTGCCGCCGTCGACCATGACCGCGCCCAGGTTGACCGGGTTGGTCGTCGGATTGGGATCGATGTCGAACCCAATGATGTCGGTGTCGAACGTGAACGAGAACATGGCAGACGGCGGCGCATCGACCGATCCATCCGTAGCATCCCCCGCCCCACCATCGGTACCGCCGCGTGCGTCGAGGCCACCGTCGATGACGCCACTGTCGATGGCGCCACCTCCGCCCCCGTGACCGCCGGCGCCTCCCGTCGCGCCGGCGTCGTGTCCACCCGCCCCTCCGGTCCCTCCGTTGTTACTACTGCCGCAGCCGCCCAACCCCGCCGCCATCCACACCAGGGCCCCAGCCGCTGCGTACCACTGCCACCGAATCGATGCGCCGCCGATCTCCATCTGTGTCTCCTCGCTTCTCCAATTAGGTAAGACAGCGGGACGCGAGAGGAAGCCGCGCGACGGAAACCCCAGGGCGGTCCTGTCGGGGCGCGCGGAACCCGTCGGGGCGGCGGGCGAGCGCGCCCGCTCAGGCGGCGAGGCGATGGATCGCCGCCGCCAGGCGCGCCAGCGCCGCGGGCGAGCGATCGAGGAACAGCGACGGTTCGATGAGCTCCAGCTCCATCACGCACGGCCGCCCGCTCTCGTCGCGCGCCAGATCGACGCGCGCGTAAAGCAGCGGCTGCCGCACCACCGCGGCCAGGATCGACTCCGCCAGCGCCGCCTCGTCGGCAGCGATCGGCACCGCCTCGGAGATGCGCTGTGCCTCGCCGGCGAAGCGCGGGGTCTTGCGCACGGCGTGAGTGAGCGCGCCGTCGATCCAGACCAGCGCGCGCTCGCCGTAGCTCTCGACCGAGCTCAGGAACGGCTGGACCAGCACGTCGTGCGCGCCGCCGAGCAGCTGGTCGAGATGCGCCTGCCCGACGGTCGCGAAGTCGGCGCGCGCGATCCGCCGCGTGCCGAATGATCCCGCGGAGACCGCGGGCTTGACCACGACCTCGTCCCAGCCACCGGCGAGGTGCATGAGCTCGGCGGAGCTACCCGCGGGCACGAGCCGCGTCGGCACGACGGGCAATCCCGCCTGCCCCAGCTCGAGCAAGTACCGCTTGTGGCTGTTCCAGCGCACGATCGCTGCCGGGTTCCAGAGGCGCGTCGACGCCGCGCAGCTGTCGACCCACGCGAGAAAGCGATCGTAGTTGCGCACGTAGTTCCAGGTCGAGCGAATCACGCACAGACCCGCCTCGGTCCAATCGACGGCCGGATCGTCCCAGGCGCAGGTGCGCGCCCGACACGCCCAGCGCCTCGAGCGCCGCGCGCAGCGGCGGGTCGTCCTCGTCGGCGCGCGGCAACGTCGAAGCGGTGGCGAGGATGACGTCCATGGCGACCGAGCATCATACCGATCGCCCGACCGCCGGGGAAGCGCGGCGCGCACACTCTGGCCGCGCGCGCGAATTGGCTGGCGCCCCCGGCTGCGCCGAACAACAATCCGCCCCAGGATCGGGGCGATGACCAGGACGATGCAAACCACCACGACGCGGGCGACGATCGAGCCGGGAGCCACGGACAAGCCGATCGGGTCGAAGATCCCCGGCGCGGCGGCGCTGCGCGGAAACGGCCCGCACGCGGTCTCCGTCGACGGCGTGGATCTGATCCTGCTGCGGACCGGCGGGCACGCGCGCGTCCACGTCTACCAGGGGCGCTGCCCGCACCAGGGCGCGCTGCTCGGCGAGGGCGAGCTCGACGGGGACGCCTGGTGTGCCGCAACCACCGCTGGCGCTTCGACGCCGAGACCGGAAAGCGCCAGGGCGGCCCGCAGTGTCTCATCGCCTGCCCGTCCGTCGAGCAGAACGGCGAGGTTCTGGTCGATCTGACGCCGCTCGCCGCGCTCGACGAGCGAGGCGCCGCCGCGCGCGCGGCGGCCGAGGGCAAGCTCCGCGACGTCGCCGATCTGCCTGGTCCGCGCGGCCATGCCGATCGTCGGGAACGCGCTGCAGCTGGATCTCGATCGGCTGCACGTCGTGCTCGAACGGTGGGCCGCGCAGTACGGCAAGATGTTCACGTTCCGGCTCGGGATCGATCGCGCGCTCGTTCTCTCGGATCCCGAGCTCACCCACCAGGTGATGCGCTCGCGGCCCGAGACCTTCCGGCGCACGACCAAGGTCCAGCGCGTGTTCGAGGAGCTCGGCGTGAACGGGCTCTTCTCCGCCGAGGGCCCGGCGTGGCGCCCGCAGCGCCGCCTGGCGATGGAGGCGCTGGCGCACCGCAACCTGCGCGGCTTCTTCCCCACGCTGTGCACGGTGGCGGCGCGCCTGCAGCACCGGTGGGAGCGCGCCGCCGACAGCGGCGAGCCGCTCGACATGGTCGAGGAGCTGAAGCGCTTCACCGTCGACGTCACCACGACGCTGACCTTCGGCCACGACATCAACACCGTCGAGGACGCGGGCGGCGACGTCATCCAGCGCAAGCTGGAGCTGGTGTTCCCCGCCTTCAACCGGCGGCTGTTCGCGCTGGTGCCGCTCTGGCGCATCGTGCGCATGCCGCGCGACCGCCGCCTCGACCGCGCGCTCGGCGAGCTGCGCGTGTGGATCGAAGGGCTGGTGCGCGACGCGCGCGCGCGGCTCGCCGCCGACCCGGTGCGGCAGGCCGAGCCGGCGCATTTCCTGGAGGCGATGCTCATCGCACGCGACGACACCGGCAAGCCGTTCTCCGACGACACGATCTTCGCAAACCTCATGACCATGCTGCTGGCAGGCGAGGACACGACCGCGTACACGCTGGCCTGGGCGATCCACCACCTGTGCGACAACCTCGGCGCCGTGCGCGCCCTGCAAGCCGAGGTCGACGCCGCGCCGCGCGCCGAGATCGCGCGCGGCGTGCCGGCCAGCTTCGAATCGGCGAACCAGCTCGCCTATGCCGCCGCGGTCGCGCAGGAGTCGATGCGCCTGCGCCCCGTGGCACCGGTCGTCATCTTCGAGACCATCGTCGACACGGTCATCGGCGACGTGGCGGTACCGGCGGGCCACTCGATCGTGACGTTGCTGCGCCCGCCGGTCCTCGAGGCCGAGCGCTTTCACCATCCGGAGGCGTTCCTGCCCGACCGGTGGCTCGACGGCGTGCAACTGGGCGCGCACGAGCCGGCGGCGCACATGCCGTTCGGTTCCGGCCCGCGCATCTGTCCGGGGCGCAGCCTCGCGCTGCTGGAGATGAAGGTGCTTCTGTCCACGCTCTACGGCGCGTTCGACGTCGAGCGCGACGGCGACGGCAAGGACGTGCGCGAGCAGTTCGCGTTCACGATGTCGCCGGTCGGCCTGAAGGTGCGCCTGCACCGGCGCGCACGGTGAGCACCGCTCAGCGGCTGCGACAGAGATCGAACATCTGCTTGAGGTGGGACATCAGCGCCGGGTTGTGGCGCGTGAAGTTGTCGAAGTAGCCGACGAAGCCGAGCAGGATCCCCGCGGCGATCGACGCCGCCGCGAGCACCGCCACCAGCGCCGTCACGGCGACGCGGCCCGCGCGCGATCGTGGGGCACGCAGGAGCCACCAGCTGGCCAGCGTCGCCGCGAGGAACAGCGCCGAGACGAAGTCCCACTCGTAGCGCATGCTGTTCGAGAAGATCAGCAGCGCCGGCAGCGCGGCGACGGTGCTGGCGATCGCGATCGCGCCCACCACCCAGCGCCGCGTCCACGGCGCCAGCGGCCCCGGCGACGGCGCGGCGCTGCCTGAAGTCGCCGCCGCGCGCGCACGCCGCTGCGCGACCCAGAACGGCGCGACTGCGATGATCAGCAACCAGAGAAACGGCACCACGACCAGGACGCCGATCGCCGGCTCGATGCGAAAGTCGGCCGGCCACGGCAGCCAGTCCGGCGTGCCTGCGCGTCCCATGTTCCACTTGGTGGTCAGGTACGGGAACCGGCACGAATGCACGACCGGACCCAGCAAATAAAGGAACAGGTTGGGAAGGACGAAGCGCGCGCCGCTGGCAAAGGTGAAGCCCATCTGGTACTTCACGCCGAACTCCAGCCACTGGCCGAAGCGCAGCTCGTTGATCGTCAGCTGCGCCAGCACGACCGCGAGCGCGGGCAACCCGCCCCACAGCGCCGGCCGCAGCAAGCGGCGCCAGCCGCTGCCGCCCGCGGCGCGCCAGCAGGCGACGATCGTCCACGCGGTCAGCAAGCCCGCCGTCGGCAGCAGGCTGATGCGCGATCCCGCGCCGAGCCCGAAGCCCAGCCCCGACGCCGCGAGCGAGAGATCTCCGGCGCGGCTGCCGGCGCGCGTGACCGCGCGCAGGCCGAAGAAGAGCCCGATGAGGATGAACAGTGAACCGGCGGCGATGGCCTGCTCGTAGATGGCGCCACGACTGAGAAAGTACGGCACCGGGTTCGCGAGCACGAACACCAGCGTCGCGATCCAGACCGCCCAGCGCGGCGGCGACGGTGCGACCGTGCGCGCGAGCGCGCGGATCAGCAGCGTGCCGACGATCGCGCGGCCCACGGCGTAGACGCATACCGGCACCCCGTCACCGACGACGGTGCGGGTGCGCAGCACGATCTTCGCGGCGGCGAGCAGCGCCGCCGGCACGAAGCCCCAGTAAAGATAGAGCCGCCCGTTGTAGTAGCTGTGGTCCCATCGCCAGAAATGCATGTTGGCCGGGTTCAGCGGATCGGGCAGCGCGCGCAGCGCGGGCGACGGCGGCTCGAGCAGGTAGAGGTGGCCGGCGCGAAACGCCTCGGCCTGCTTGTCGTACATCGCGGTCCAGACCGGCCAGTTGGTCCAGCGTCCCGCGGACATCACGAAGACGTAGTAGACCGCGATGACCGCCCAGAACAGCGCGAGCGCCAGGCGGCCGCCCCAGCGCTCCCGCGCCTCGGGAGCCATCACTCCAGGGCTCCTCCGGCTCGCTGCCGAGCCAGGGACGCCACCGCCTCGACCCAGCGCGGGGAGGCGTTGAGCGACGGCACCAGCGTCAGGTTCTCGCCGCCGGCCGCGGCGAAGTCGCGACGCGCGCGGATGCCGATCTCCTCGAGCGTCTCGAGGCAGTCGGCGACGAACGCCGGGCAGAAGACGGCGACGCGCTTCTTGCCGGCGGCGGCGAGCTCCGGCAGGACGACGTCGGTGTACGGGCGGATCCACGGCGTGCGTCCGAGGCGCGACTGAAAGCTCACGCTCCACGTGCCGCCCGCGAGGCCCAGGCGCGCCGCGAGCGCGCGCGCGGTCGCGAAGCACTGCGCGCGATAGCAGTGGCGGTTGGCCTCGACGATGTGGTCGCAGCAGCCCGCCGACGCCAGACAGTGCGACCCGGTGAGGTCGGCCTTGTGCATGTGACGCTCGGGCAAGCCGTGAAAGCTCATGAGCACGTGGTCGGGCCGCTGCTCGGCGATCACCGGCGCGCCCTGGGCCGCGAACGCTTCGATGAAGGCCGCGTCGTCGAAGAAGGGCTCGACGAAGGAGAGCGACGGCGTGACCCACGCCTGGCCCGCGACGCGGAACACCTCCTCGACCGACGAGCCGGTCGACGACGACGCGTACTGCGGGTAGAGCGGAAACACCACGATGGTGTCGGCGCCGGCGGCGCGCAGCTTGTGCAGCGCCGACGCGATCGACGGGCTCTGGTAGCGCATGCCGAGCTCGACCGCCCAGCCGTCGCCGAGGCGCGCGCGCACCGCCGCGGCGAGATCCAGGCCGTGCTTCAAGAGCGGCGAGCCCGCGCCGTCGCCGTCCTTGCCCCAGATCAGCTGATAAGCGGCGGCGCTCTTGCGCGGGCGCGTCGGCAGGATGACCAGATTCAACAGCGCCCAGCGGCCCACGGGATGGATGTCGAGCACGCGCGGGTCTGAAAGAAACTCACGCAGGTAGCGGCGCACCGCCGACGGGCTCGGGTCGTCGGGCGTCCCCAGGTTACAGAGCAGGAGGCCGAGCTTCGACTCGGGCTTCGACTCGGGCTTCGACTCGAACTTCGACACGGCGGCACTATCGCACGACGACCGCCGTTTCTCTTATGATGCGCCATGAAGTCGATCCTGGGCGGGATGGCGCCCGCGGTGTTTCTGCGCGACTACTGGCAAAAGCAGCCGCTGCTGGTGCGCCAGGCGTTCCCGCGCTTCCGGGGCATCATCGGCCGCGACCGGTTCCTGTCGCTGGCGACGCGCACCGACGCCCGCTCACGCCTCATCATCCAACACCCGCGGCGACGGCGCGAGCGCTGGGAGCGCCACGACGGGCCGTTTGGCGGCCTCGACGCCGGCATGTTGCCGCGCAGCCACTGGACTCTGCTGGTCAACGGCATCGAGAGCCTGGTGCCCGGCGGCTGGGAGGTGCTGCGCGCGTTCTCGATGATTCCGGCGGCGCGCATCGACGACCTGATGGTCAGCTACGCTTCCGACGGGGGCACGGTGGGCGCGCACGACGACCTCTACGACGTCTTCCTGCTGCAGGGGCCGGGGCGGCGGCGCTGGCAGATCAGCACGCAGCGCGACCGCAGCGTCGAGCCGGGCGCGGCGATCCGCGTCTTGCGCTCGTTCGTGCCCGAGGCCGAGTGGTTGCTCGAACCGGGCGACATGCTCTATCTGCCGCCCGGCGTCGCGCACCGGGGCGTCGCGGAGGGGCCGTGCTTCACCTACTCGGTCGGGTTCCTCGCGCCGTCGCACGCCGAGCTGGTGCAGAGCTTCTTCGAGTATCTCGGCGCGTCGCTGGGCGCGCGCACCGATCCCGACGCGCGCTACGTCGATCCCGACCTGCGCCCGCCGCGCGAGCCGCTGGAGCTGGGCGAAGCGATGGTGGCGCGCATCGCGGCGGCGATCGCCCGCGCCGGCGCGCGGCGAGACCGCGCGGTGAAGCCGGCGCTCGTCGCCGACTTCCTCGGGCGGTTGCTGACCCGGCCGCGGCCAGGTCACGTGTTTCGCCGTCCGGCGCGGCCAGCGGCGCCGGACGACTTCGCGCGCCAGCTGCGCGCGCGGCGCGCGCGGATCACGCTCGCGTTGCCGAGCCGCGGGCTGGTGCGCGGGGGGCGGATCTTCTTCAACGGGGACGCGCACGCGGCGCGCGGAGCCACGCTACGGACGTTCAAGCGCCTCGTGGGCGAGCGGTCGATTGCGTTGCCGCCGTCGGCGGTTGACGCGCGAACGATCGCGCTGTTGCACAAGTGGTACGTCGCCGGTCATCTGCGCGTGGAGGCGCCGCGCTGATCTCTCGCAAGGTCTGCCTCTCCCCGACCCCAGCTGACGCGAGAGGGAGTCAGAAGGGGCGCGCCCCGCCCCACTCTCCCCGGCGCGCCTACTCTCGCGCGCCGGCCAGCGCTCGGCGGATCAGATTCGGCGGCACCTGGGGTGCGGGGACGCGGGACGCGCGGGGCTTGCGGCGCGCGCGCGACGACGGTGACGGCGCGGTGTCGTCGAACCAGGTGCGCACGTCCTCGTCGAAGCCGACACCGTGCATGAAGTTGTAGATCGCCTTGCGCAGGCCGGGGCCGAGGCGCTCGTGGTCGCAGCCGGTCGGATCGATGAACGGCACCTCGTTGCGCGCGAAGGTGACCGGCGCCTCCGGTCCCAGGCGCACGCCGAAGAGCTCGGGACGCTGGCCGATCGGGCTGTGCGCGGTCGCGGCGAAGCGGTGCCAGAACGCCGACTGGATGCAGCCTTCGGCAAAGAGCTGGCGCACGCGCTCGAGCGCGTCGACCGTCTCTTGCTCGGTCTCGGTCGGGAAGCCGTACATCAGATACGCGTGCACCAGCACGCCGGCGTCGCTGAACGCGCGCGCGACGCGCGCCACCTGCGCGACGGTGACGCCCTTCTTCATCAGCGCGAGCAGCCGATCCGACGCCACCTCGAGCCCGCCGCTCACGGCGACGCAGCCCGAGCGCGCGAGCAGCTCGACCAGCGCCGGTGTGAAGCTCTTCTCGAAACGGATGTTGCCCCACCAGGTGATCGCCAGCTTGCGCTCGATGATCTTCTCGGCGAGCGCGCGCAGCGCCGCCGGGGGCGCGGCCTCGTCGACGAAGTGAAAGCCGGTCTCGCCGGTCTCGCGCACCAGCGCCTCGATGCGATCGACGGTGACGTCGGCCGACGCGGTCTCGTAGCGCGCGATGTAGTCGAGCGAGACGTCGCAGAACGAGCACTTCTTCCAGTAGCAGCCGCGCGCGACGGTGAGCTTGTTCCAGCGCCCGTCGGCCCACAGCCGGTGCATCGGGTTCAGCATCTCGAAGAGCGAGACGTAGCGCTGCGAGCGGCAAGCCGTCGTAGGTCGGCGTCCCGGTCTCGCGGTGGTGCAGATCGCCGAGCTCCGGCGTCGTCTTCAACACCACGCGGCCCGCGTCACGCACGTAAGTACGGAACAGCGGACGCGCGCGATCGCGCAAGTGATCGAGCAGCGCCAGCAGCGGCCGCTCGCCGTCGTCGACCGTGATGTAGTCGATGAAGTCGAACACGCGCGCGTCGGTGAGCTGGCGCAGCTCGGTGTTGACGTAGCCACCGCCGAGCACGACCGTCGCCGCGGGCTGCTGCGCCTTGACGATGCGCGCGATCCGCAACGCGCCGTAGACGTTGCCGGGGAACGGCACGGTCAGACCGACGACGTCGGGCGCGTGCGCGCGCACCTGCTCGGCGGCCAGCGCGTCGAGCAGCTCGTCGACCAGCGTCGGCGGCCCGCCCAACGCCTGCGCGAGCGCGTCGAAGGTGGCCGCGCTCTCGGCCAGCTTCTCGCCGTAGCGTGACAGCTCGAAGCGCGCGTCGATGCCCTCGCGCACCACGTCGGCGAGATCGTCGACGAACAGGCTGGCCAGGTGGCGCGCGCGATCGGTGGTGCCGAGCTCGCCGAACGCCCAGGCGAGCTGCTCGTCCTCGGGGTCGGCGAGAGCCGCGAACCGCGGCCCCTCGGGCAGCAACGCGCGCCCCACGATCCGCAGCGCCAGGGTGGAATCGCGGCCTTGCAGGAACCGCAGCACCGGCTCGACCAGCGCGACGTAGTCGTCGGCGTGCGCGAGGAAGTGCGCGATCGCGCCTCTCGGCTGCGCGCCCGCGCGCTTGCGCCGCCCGCCCGCGCGCTCCAGCCGCTCGCGCACCGCGCCGAGCCCAACGCGCGAGAACAGCCGCAGGAAGAGCTCGATCGAGAGGTCGGCCTGCGCGACCGTGACGCCGGCGCCGGCGTGCGCGCGCAGGCAGCCGGTCAAGTACGCCGTCGCGGGGTACGGCGTATTGAGCTGCGTCATCGGCGGCGTGATCAGCAGGACCCGCATAAGGTGGTCCTCGCAGCATACGCCGTCAGGCGCGACCGCTCACGGCGTGATGACGGATTTCGGCTCGGCAGCGGCCTTGCGCTCGAGCACGCTGCCTTTGTACGTCACGGCGCGCGCGCGCATGATCGCGCCCAGCGGGCGGTGGTCCTCGATGGCGTGCCAGGGGTCGAACGAGAATTGCTCGACCAACGCGGTGATCTCGCGCCCGCGCGGCGATTCGGGGTCCTGGCGCGGCAGCGTCAGCTTGCCGAGGTCGATCCACGGTCCGGCCCAGACCACCGACGTGTCCTCGATCGGCGTGGTCACGTCGTCCTGGAACAGCTGCGCGCGCAGCGCCCAGGTCAACGGCCCGGCCTTGAGCCGCGCGGTCAGATCGGCGCGGAGCGCGTCGTCACCGCTGGTGGGCGGCGACGACGGGTTGCCGACCGGGAACAGGCCCAGCTTCGCGGCGCGCCCGGCTCCAAACGAGATCGGCGCCGCGGTATGGAACGCGTGCGTCGCGAACGACTTGACCTTGGGCGCCTTCAGCGTCCCGCCGAGGATCTGAAACGTGCGCCGCACGCCGAAGCCGGAGATCAACCGCGGCAGCAGCTTGAGCGGCCCGTCCTTGGCCGCGCGCACGAACGTCATGAACTCGTCGGCGTTGCGAAACGCGATCGCCGGCTGGTCGATGAACAGGAAGTCCTGCGTCGCCTCTTGCTCGAGGCCGGCGATGATCTTCCGGCCCGGCACGCCGACCAGCTTGAGCGCGAAGCCGCGCACGTCGGGCGCCTTGTCGGGCTGGTGCGCGCTGCTACCGTTCGAGAACCGGGCATAAAGCGGCCAGCGCTGGCCCGGATTGGCAAAGACGCCGGCACGCGCGGCCTCACCCGCCTCGACCACCAGCTCGCCCACGGCGCCGATGTGCGGCTTCACATGCAGGGCGCGCGCGACCGCGCCGCCTTTCTGCACGCGCGCGCGCTGGATCGCGACGATCTCCGACGCGAACCGTTCGAAGCGCGCGCCCTCGTCGGCGGCGATGGTCTCGTGAAAGCTCATGCGATGCGGAAGGTAGCACCTTCCGCGCCGACGCGATCCTCAGCGACGCATGTGCGCCTGGAACGCGCGCAGCCGCGCGTTTCCGCCGCCACCCACCAGCTCGCGATAGAGGAGGCCGCGGAAGATCATCGCGTAGTGCAGCCCGAACAGCGCCAGCGGCAACGCCCACAGCGGCAGCGCGCTGAACAGCCCGGCCACGCCGATCGGCGACGAGAACGTGTTGCCGAACGCGAGCAGCGCCTCGGCCGGCCGCTCGAAGTGCAAGCCACCGCCCGCGCCCATCACCAGCGCCGCGAACACGACGTTGGGCAAGCAGCCACACCACCGGATGCGCGAGCATGAAGCGCGCCGAGGCCATCAACAGCGCGAACGATCGTGTGTTGCCCTGATACAGCAACTCGGGAACGGCGTTGAAGAAGAAAGCCATCGCGATCCCGAAGATCGCCGACAGCGCCGCGGGATTCACCTGGGGCGCTCCCTGGCCGACGCCGCGGACGACGGCAGTCGTCGCGTAGCCGATGATGAAGAACGCGAACATCACGCTGATGACGTCCCAGAAGCGCGCGCGGAACGTGATCTTGAAGTCGTCCCAGCGCAGCCGGATCGGCGAGCCGGCCACCGCCTGCGAGATGAGCTCGAGGTAGCTCGACCAGCATGCCGCTGCCACGAGCCCCAGCAGAAGCCCGCCGATGAAGCCCATCGAGCGCGTCACCATACCGGCCGCGAACAGGATGAGCGCGTAGGCGACGAGCGACAGCGCGACCGGCCAAGCGCGGACCGCGTTGCGCGCCGCCGTCGCGGCGACCTTCCGATAGAGCTGCAACATCGAAGGTCATGTTACCCGACCGGCGGTCGTTGCGCCCGAAACCCTGCCGCGGATCGAAACGCCGGGTGCCGGCTCAGCGCGAGCTGCCCGGCGCCTTGGCCGGGCTCCGCGCCGCCATGTCTCGCGACGGCGAGAACGTCGCCATCGGCTCGGACTTTCCGCGAATGCCCATCGGCTCGAACGGACGAAAGATGTATCCGGCGCCGGCGCGCGACCGCGTCGCCGCCGACACCAGCACGGGCACGCCGGCGGTCTTGGTCAGCCCCTCGATGCGCGCGGCGACGTTGACGGTGTCGCCGATCGCCGTGTACTCGAGGCGGCGCGCCGGCGAGCCGATGTCGCCGACGACCGCGTAGCCGGTGTGCAGCCCGATGCCGATCTTCAGCGGCGGCGCGCCGCGCGCCTCGCGCTCGACGTTCAGCGCCGCCAGCTCGTCGAGCATCGACAGCGCGCACTCGATGGCGTGGCCGGCGTGGTCGGCGTCGGGCAGCGGCGCTCCGAAGTACGCCATGATGCCGTCGCCGATGAACTTGTCGAGCGTGCCGCCGTGCTGGAAGACCTTCTCGACCATCCGGCCCAGGTACTCGTTGAGCAGGCGCACCACCTCTTGCGGCGACAGCGCCGATGACATCGTCGTGAAGTCGCGGATGTCCGAGAACAGCACCGTCAGCTCCTGGGCGTCGGGCCCGCCCGCCGCCGCCGCGCCCTGGTTCTGCAGTCGGTCGGCCACCGACGGCGAGAAGTAGCGCCCGAGGCGCGCTCGCTTGCGCTGCTCGTCGGCGATGTTGCCGACCAGCGCGCGGATGCGTGCGATGAGGTGCCCCGCCGCCGCGGCCGCGCACCCCAGCACCACCGCCGAAGCGACCCACGCGCCGCCCCGGATGCCGGCGCGCGCCTGCAACGCGACCTCGCACACGGTCGCGACCGCCGCGACGACCACGACCTGGCGGACGCTCAGCGACAGCGCACCCAGCAGCACAAGCATCACGAACAGGCCAAGGGTGAATCCAGCCACGCCGCCCGGCGAGGGCGACACCGGCAGCGACACCCACTGCGCCCACAGCACCATCGGCACATCGACGATGGCGACGCCGACGCCGGCCCACTCGGCGGCGCCGGCGGTCAAGCGCACCGCGATCTGCAGGCACAGCGCACACGAGAAGTAGACCGACAGGATCGGCAGCAGCACGCGCCAGTCGGACTGCCCCGCCGCATAGGTCATGGTCAGCCCCAGCCCCAGGCCGGCTCCGACCCCGATGAGCCGCACCTTGGCCAGCATGCGCGCCGTGCGCTCGCGCTGCGCGGAGAACGCGCCCCGCACCAGCGCGGTCATGTCGGCGTCGGGCAGACCCATGCCGTCGGGATTTTAACCCGAGCCCGGATTTCTCGCGCGGCTCGAGCCCGCGGCTCGGCCCACGCAGGACTCACGTCACGGCGCCGGCGACTCGGCGGCGTGCGTGGGGTGGCGCGGGCCGGTGACCAGACGATCGATCAACCAGGCGATCCCGAGGCCGGTCGCGGTGCCGATCATATCCCAGGTGAAGTCGCGCCACGAAGCATCCCCTCCGTCGTAGCGATCCGTGATCTCCTTGCCGGCGCCGGCGGCGATCGCCAGTCCCGCGCCGGTCGCCAGGCGCCAGCGGCGATCCTCCGTGACGGGGACCGCGGCGGCGTAACCGCCAGCGGCTATCATCGCGCTGAGCGAGAAGTGAAGCGCCTTGTCGGGCCCGAACCACGGATCGTCATCGGCGTGCGCCGCGCGCGCGACCGCGACAACGACGAGATGCGCAGCGATCAGCGCCGACAACACCCACCGGGTTGTCGATCGCCCCCGCGAACACTCGCGGCCCGAACATTCATGGTGCGATCGGTAATCCCCGACGCGGGTCTGCCCTGTGTAGTTTGTTCGCATGTTAACCGGCTTCGGGTCAGTAACCGATTGACCCCTTCCACCGATCGTGCACGATGTCGTCGCCGCGGAGGTGTGGAAGATGGCGGTGGTGACCACCTATCGGGGGACGGAATTGGTTGACGGCGAGCGATCGGCAGACCTGAGGAGCGCAAGCTCCGGGGCCGCCATTCAAACACACTCACAGCAGATCCTGGCCGACACCGGGGGCCTGCTCGCGAGTGTCATGGACGTCGGCGAGACCGTCCGGCGGGTGGGAGACCTGACGGTACCCGCGCTGGCAGACCTGTGCCTGATGCACCTCTTCACCACCGGCGACGACGGCGAGCTCAAGCGCGTCCTGCAGGTGATGCACCCGTACCGCGGCACGGCCGACTGGGCCCCGCCCATCAAGGTCAACCGATTGGCGGGCGACAACCCCATCGCGATCGCCCTGCGCACGCGAAAGCCGGTGCGCATCACGGAGGTGGAGACCCGGGATCTCGTCGCGATCGCGGCCGACGAGGGACATTTACCGGATATCCGCAACATCCGGCCGCGGGCTCTGCTCTGCTTGCCGCTCGTGGGCCACGAGCGCGTGCTGGGGACGCTGACGCTGGTGTCGCCGGTCGGCGCCGGGGCTCACGACCCGGCGAACGCCGGCCTCGCCGAGGAGGTCGCCCAGCGCATCGCCTGGGCGCTCGACAGCGCGCTCACCCACGAAGCCAGCGAGCGCGCCCGCCGCGGGAGCGACGAGGCGCGCGTGGCGCTCGAGGCGGCCAACCAGATGCGCGACACCTTCCTGGCCAGCCTGTCGCACGAGCTGCGCACGCCGATGGCGGCGCTGCTGCTCTGGGTCGACATCCTCCGCACCGCCAAGGAAGGTCCGATGCGGTTGCGCGCGCTCAACGCGATCCACGTGAGCGCGATGTCGCAGTCGAAGCTCATCGAGGATCTGCTGGACATCTCGCGCTGCCTGAGCGGCAAGCTGCTGATGGAGAACCGGGTCGTGTCGGTGAGCAGCCTCATCGACAGCGCGCTCGAGGCGACGCTGCCTTCGGCGCGCGCCAAGGGCGTGCGCCTGGAACCCGAGTGCCATCCCGCGCTGGGCTGCGTGCTCGGCGACAGCGCGCGCCTGCGGCAGGTGCTGGGAAATCTCCTCTCGAATGCCATCAAGTTCACCGACCGCGGGGGGCTGGTCACCGTGCGCGCCGTCGGCGTCGGCGCGCGGGTCGAGATCTCGGTCATCGACACCGGCTTCGGCATCGCGCCCGACTTCTTGTCGCAAGTGTTCCTGCCCTTTCGCCAGGGCACCGGTCACGTGCCGCGGACCCAGGTCGGCCTCGGCCTGGGCCTGGCCATCGTGCGCCAACTGGTCGAAATGCACGACGGCACGGTTCGCGCCGAGAGCGCCGGCGTCGGGCACGGATCGACCTTCGTGATCACGCTGCCGCTGGTCGCCGCGCGATCGGTCGTCGACGTGTCGCGCGGCGAGGCGCTGAGACGGCGGTCGCTCCCGCGCGATTCGCGCTCGATGCGCGGCCTGCGGATCCTGCTGCTCGACGACGAGCCGGCGGTGCTCGAGGCGCTGGCGCTGATCCTGCGCGGCGAGGGCTGCGAGGTGGTGAAGTGCCGCTCGGTGCCGCGCGCGCTGGCGGCGCTGCGCCGCGGCCGCTGGGACGCGGTGATCAGCGACATCGCCATGCCCGGCGACGACGGCTACAGCTTCATGCGCCGCCTGCGCGACCAGGATCCGCTCGGCCGGCGCCACATCCCGGCGATCGCGCTCACCGCGCACGCGCGCCCGCAGGACGAGCTGCGCGCGATCGAAGCCGGCTTCGACGTGCACCTACCCAAGCCGGTCGAGGCCGACGATCTCGTCGAGACCATCGCCCACATCGTCGAGCGGCGGCCGATCTCGCTGCCGGGCACCGGCACCGGAGCGCGCTTGACGAGCGGCGCCGCGGCGCCGGCGGAGCGCGAAGAAAAGCACCGCCGTCGCTAGCGCCGCGGCGCCCGGCAGCGCGGGCGCGCCGTCGCCGGCGGCGCCGCAGTGACAGCCCGACGCGCGGGTGGCGCCCGCGTCGACCGCCGCCCGATCGGCCGCGCCGGCGTCGTTCTTTCCCGCGCCGTCGATCGGCACGGCGGCATCCGTGACGCCGCCGCCGGCGCGCGGCGCCGGAACCGCGTCGCACATGTCCGACGACCACTGCCCCAGCCCCGCGCGCAGCTGGCAGTCGTCGTAGCACAGCACCTTCACGCACGGGTCGATCGCCTGGATCGCGTCGAAGCTCAGCAGCGGCTGCCAGCTTGCCCCCTGGTCCTTCGACACGAACGCGCCGCTGCTCTCGACCTGGGTATCCGACGCGCCGTAGATGAGGCTCCCTCGCGCCGCCATGCCCCGCAGCGTCGGCGGCACCGGCAGCATCTGGAACGTGGCGGCGCCGTCAGTCGATCGGTACATCACCGGGCCGAGCTCGACCTTGCCAGCGACCAGAATCACTCCCGAAGGCGTGCGCACGAACGCCGACAGCACGCCGGCGGGGAGCGCGAGCGGCGACGACGTGGTGACGCCGGCATCGCCGGTGATCGCCAGCCGCTCGCCGCTCGCGTCGGCGACGCGCAGGTAGACGCGCGCGGCGTCTTCCGGATCGATCGCGATGAGGCCGATGCTGCGCACGCCGGCGCCCAGCGCGGCGCTCAGGTCGCGCAGCTGCCAGGTGGCGCCGCCGTCGGTCGACTTGCCGAGCTTGGGAACGCCGGCCGCGCCGCTGATCAGCGTGAGATAGATCGTCGCGGGCGCCGCGCGCGCGATCTCGATGCCGTTGATGATGTCGCCGCTGGCGGCGGCGTAGCGCACGGTCGCGAACGTCGCGCCGCTGTCCGACGACTCGTAGACGCGATAGCCGATCCCGCCATCGGCGTCGGTCGCCATCGCGACGGCCAGAACGCGGCCGGGATTGGTCGGATCGGGGAAGGCATCGGTGATCGCCGCGCCGCCGACCGCGCCGCCCGCGACGCTCCACGCGCACGCGCGATCGTCGGAGAAGACCAGCGCGTTCTGCGATCGCGTATAGAGCCGATCGAGCGGTGGCGCGCCCATCTGGTACTGCGCGCCGAAGGCGTTCCGGTCCTGCTCGCACGACCAGGTCCAGGTTTGGCCGTCGTCGATCGACGACACCACGCCGAAGTTGGTGGCGAGCACGATGTCGTGCGGGCGATCGGCGGGCGCGATGATGCCCAGCGAATCCGGGAACGCCCCGTCGGCGCGCGACGCGCGCGGCGATCCGAGCAGCGCCAGCGCCCCGGCAGCGACCGCGATTGCGATTTTATGTTCCAATCAAGTCACACACGCCGCCGCGATCGACGCCGGTCTCGTCGAAGTCCATGCGGCCGTCGTCGCAGTAGTTGCCGTCGAAGCCGCGGCCGCGCGGCCAGTGCTTCTGCAAGATGTGCAGGTAGAACGCCGCCGCGTCGGGACAGGCGGCCTGGCCGCAGCTGCTCGCGTCGGGATCGACGCCGCAGTCGTCCACCGACGGAAACCATCGTGTCGGGTCGGGATCGCCTCGACCGCAGCTCGGGTACGCGCCGGCGTAGAGCTCCGGCGCCAGCGTGATGTCGCGCCGGCTGAGCGACACCTGGTTCAGCCACGTGCGCAGGAACGTCGCGGGCGTCGCGCACCGTGCCGCCATCGCCAGCCAGGTGTACGTGCTGGCGCCGAGCACGCCCTGCGCCGGCCAGTTGCTGCCTTCGCATTGATCCATCCTGGGTGACAGCCCGGTCGCGGGATCGCCGTCGCCCGTGATCGCGAACGTGAAGTCGGTTTCGCGATTGACGAGCGGCAGGCCCACCGTCTCCAGCGCGGGCGGCTGCAAGAACAGGCCGGTGTGGAACAGAACGAAGCCGGCGTCGATCGCGGCGACGTCGTGGACGCGGAGGTCGAGGTCGATGTCACCGCCGCTGGCCTGGAACACCTGCGCGCGCAGGCCGTTCAGCAGCCCGCTCGCGGCGGCGACGGTCGCGTCGTCGAGGGTCACGCGGAAGCACGACACCTGGCCGTTGCCGGCCGCCACCGCCGCCGGGTCGCTCGGCGAGACGAAGCGCAGACCGCTGACGGCGAAGCTCACGCGCGGCCCCGATGAATCGGCGATGTAGAAGCACTGCGTGGGGTCGGTGCTGGCGCACGCGGTCCCCACGGCGCAGCTCGACACGGAGCGGATCAAGAACGCGTCGACTCTCAGGTTGGCGCTGGGCGGCGAACCGGCGTCGATGGTCTCGAGGACCTTCGCGGTGGTGTTGCCGCAGCCGGCGGTGGCGATCGCGCCCGCCACCGCCAGCGCGCGCGCCACGCGCGCCGAAGTCGGAGTCGGAATCGGGTTCGACCGGGGCGCCCGAGGCAGGCTCATTGCCCCCACCCCACCGCCAGCGTGCCGGCGAGCCAGTGGCCCGCGATCGACACCGGTGTGCCTCCGTCGACCAGCCCCTCGACAGAGCGGAGCACCTGCCCCGCCTCGACGCCGGCCTCGACCACGACGTGGCCCGCCTGCACGCCCGCGCCGGCATAGGCGACCGGCCCCGCCCAGGTTCCCGCGAGCGTCCCGCCGCGCGTGCGGCTCGGATCGGCGGGCGTTCCCGACAGGCGCGCCAGGCCGAAGCGCCCGCCCGCGCCCAGGTTCAGCGACGTGCGCCCGCGGCGCAGAGTGAACGTCGCGCGCAACGCCGCGCTCCAGGTCGACGCGCGCACGGAGCCGACGTCGCTGCCCAGGCTGGAGCTCGCGCCGGCACCGGCAGCGACATCGGCGCGCGTCTCGTCGAGCTCGAGCTCGACGCCTGGACGCCCGGACAGCTCGCCGCGATCGATCCACCGGCGCGCAAACGTCCAGCCGAGGCGCAGCCCGCCACCCCACGCCAGCCCCATGCCCGAGAACGGCCCCGCCGCCTGCGCCAGCACCAGCGCGCGAGCGGCCCCGCCGTCGCGACCGGCACCATGTAGAGCACGGCGCTCGGCGCGATCCTGGGCGGCGCGCCGCAGCTCCTCCGACGCGGCCGGTACCAAGCCCGGCGGATCGCGCGTTCGCTCGGCGCCCGGAGTCATCGTCAGCTCCATCCAGCTCGTGATCACCAGCTCGGCGGCGCCCAGCGCCACCGTGCGTGCCGCGACCGCGCTCCCTTGCGCGGGTAGATCCATCGTGCGCGCCAGCTGCTTGCCCGTGATCGGATCGACGACCGTGGTCCGCACCATCGCGCCGTCGCAGGCGATCTGGATCTGGGTGACGCGGCTCCTCTCCACCGATGACGCCGGAACGACGCGCGCGTCCAGCTCCAGCGCCGCCAGGCGCAGCACCTCGTCGTGCGGCAACGTGGGACAGCGATCGATGTCGAGGCTGATCTCCGGTGACGGGCCGGCCGGGCTCGCCGCCGCGCGGGCGATCCCCAGGAAACACAACCACCAGCATGGGACCAAGGTCGCGGCGACCCGCGCCGCGACGCGCTTCATGGCACCGCCTGCAGCCCCCCGAATCGCGTGACCGTGCTCAGGCGGTGACCGTGCGGGTAGAGCTCACGATAGCGGAGGGCCTGCTCGCGGGCGGCGGCGGCGTCGCCCGCGGCGTGAAGCGCCTCGACCTGACGCGCGAGCGCGTCCTCGGCCAGCGGACCGCCCCTGGCCAGCGTGCGCGCCCGTTCGAAGGCCGCGGCGGCCTGGCGCGGGCGGTCCAGCGCCTCCAGCAGCAGGCGCCCCTCGGTGAACGCCGCCATCGGCGCGTGCGGATCGCGCGGGTAGCGATCGACGATCTCGCGCAGGTGCGCGACCGCGGCCTCGGGCCGCCCCGCGGCGCGCGCGCGGTCGGCGAGCGTGAACAGCGCCTCGGGCGTCGGAGCGGCTGCGCTGCGCGACGGCGCGCCGGGCGCCGTGGCGCGGCGAACGGCGACGGCGGGCACCGCCGATGGCGACGCGGGAGCCGGCTCGCCGTCTTCGGCGGTGGCGCGCGGCGCGCTCGCTTCCGCGCCTTCGCCGGCGGGCGCCTCCGCCGCGACGCCCTCGGGTGGGAACGTCCCCTGCTCGCCGGGGCCGAGCTCGCGCGAACCGCCCCACCACGACGCGAGCACGCGCCCGCGATCGACGGAGATACGCGTGCGCGTGCCGTCGCGCCGGACGTGGAAACGCGTGCCGATCACCTGAACGGTGACCGGCCCCGCCTGCACGCGAAAGATCCGGGACGGCCGGCGCGCGACCTCGAAGTGCGCGCCGCCCATCTCCAGCTCCACGACCACCTCGTCGCTCGACTCGCGCAATGTCTTCAAGACCGCCGACGGTCCGTCGAGCACGATGCTGGAGCCGTCCGCGAGCCGCGGCAGCGGCCGGTCGAGCGCGAACGGCGCGTCGGCCCCCCGACCGAGCCGCGCGACCGAGCGACGCGAGAGCTGGTGCCAGGCGACGCCGCCCACGACGAGCACCACGGCCACCGACGTGACCACCACCGCCAGCGCGAGCGGATGGCGCGCCTCATCCAGGCGCGCCATCAACGCCCACTTCAGCTGTTGCTGGCGGCCCGTGGTCCAGGTCGGTTCGGCGCGGCGCGCGCCGGCCACGCCCCGTTCGAGCTCGGCGTCGCGATCGCGTTCAGTCATCGACCAGCGCCTTTCGCACGGCCCGGTGAGCCTCGGCGATGCGTCGCTTTGCGGTCGACGTCGAGCACCCGCACAGGCGCGCCACGTCGTCGACGCTCTCTTGCTCGAGATAGCGAAAGACCCAGGCGATGCGCGCGCCGACGCTCACCTGTTCCAGCGCGCGGTGCACGCGCCACAGCGCGGCGCGGTCCTCGCCGGTGGCGCCGGGGCTCTCGAGCTCGGGCGTCTCGGCGCGGTCGCGCAGCCGGAGCAGGAAGCCGATGCGCCGCACGCGCAGGCGGCGGCGGACCATGCGCACCGTCGTGGTCTGCAACCATGCGCGCAGCGCGTCCGCCTGGCGAATGCGATCCAGGTGGCGGTAGAGCGAGATGAACACGTCCTGCACGATGTCGTCGACCTCGTCCTCGCGGCCGAGCAACCGGAACGCGAGCCGCGCCACGTGAGCGGAGTGTTCATTGAAGAGCTCGGTGAGCCGCCGCCGCAGCTCGACCGCATGGGCGCCCTCACCCGGCGCGCCGCGGTCGGTGAAGGAATTTCCGGGCGCCGCTTTCACGGCAGAATCAGAGCAGAGTCGCCGCGCGACCGCAACGGGTGGAATGGCGGCGAGCGCGCAAATGAACCGCCGGCGCGGTGCGACGAACGCACGCGGGCTGATTGTCGGTGAAAGCGCGACCATGTTCCCTTATCCAGAGACACGATCCGCGCGGCGCGGCTCATTCATTCGCTTTTCCTGAACCACCTTGGGCCCTAGTGGTCTCTCTCCAGGTAGCGCACTGAACCGCGCGCGGAAACAGGGAGAACTGCATGTCTCATGCCTCGTTGGCGGGTGTCCATGGCCCCAAAGTGCGGCACGTTCGCCGGCATCGATGGCGCGCGGCGCTGGGTTGGGTCGCATGGCTGGCCGCCGGGGCGACGGGCTGCAATGCCGAAACGCCGACGGGCGCGGCCGAGCCGACCGCGTCAGGAACGCCGGGCGGCGACGACAACGCGGCGGGAGCGCTCACGGGCGAGCTGACCGCGGTGTCGATCCTCGATGCCCGGGGCGTCCCCAGCATGAGCTATTTCCTGACCCCGGCCGGAGGCTCGACCCCGGTGCGGCTGCGCTTTGCCGCCGATCCCAACCTGACGTCGTCGACACGCTTGCGCGTATGGGGCCAGCTCGAGGGCGACGCTTTTCGGGTCGACCGCCAGGCGGTGGTGCCCGACGCGACCGGCGACGAGCCCGGCGTGGTGCGCCGCGCGTTGATTGGCCAGCCATCGACCAGCGTCACCGTCGCCTGGGTGCAAATGGACGTCAACGGCGGCGGCGTCAATCAGACCGCCGCGGCGGCGCAATCGTTGATCTTCGCGCAGAACGCCGGCCCGCTGTTTGGAACCAAGGCGGGCGACAAGTCGGTCGCGCAGTACTACGACGAGAACTCGTACGGCATGGTGAAGCTGGTGGGACAGGTCGAAGGTCCGATTCCGTTCACCGGCACCGCCTGCAACAACTTCGACCCGCTGGCCATGAACGTGGTCTCGCAGGTGACGGCAATGGGGCGGACCTACCAGCACTACTATTTGTACTGGGGCAGTGAGCAGGATTGCGGCCCCGGCTGGGGCGCGCAAGGAACGTCGGCCAAACCGGGCAAGTATGTCTGGCTGAACAACGACGGAACGTTCTGCACGGCCACCGGCCAGGAGCTGGGCCACAACTTCGGCCTCATGCACGCGTCGACGATGAAGTGCACGGGCGCTACCATCGCCAACGACACGTCGACCTGCACCAGCAACGAGTACGGCAACCCGATGACGGTCATGGGCGGCGGCTGCCGTCATTTGATGTCGGTCGAGAAATGGTACAGCGGGTTCTTCAAGAGCTGCAACGCGGTCAAGCTGAAGACCAGCGGCACGTTCACGCTCATGCCGATCGAGATCCCGTGCAACGGCATCCAGGCGCTGCAGATCCCGATGCCGGCGGCGGCGCCCGTGCGAACCACCACCACGTCGCAATCGAACGGCAACGTGACCGTCGGCTTTTACTACCTCGAGCTGCGCGGGGGCCAGGGCATGGACACCGGCATGAAGACCGGCGTCTACGTGCACGCGGCCGCCGACATCCCGGCGACGACCCAGAACGGCGTCCGGACGTTCCTGCTCGACATGAACCCGGCGACGACCGCGTGGGATCCCATGAGCGTCGGCCAGACCTTCACCGATCCCGCGGGCGGCGTCAGCTTCACGCTCGATTCGGCCGACACGAGCTCGGCCAGCGTGACCGTCACGATCACCGGCGGCAGCGGCGCCAACACCTGCGTCGACGGCACGACGCTGGCCGGCTCGGGCCCGACGACCTGCGGCAGCGGCCCCGACGGCGGCGCGACGGGGACCGACAGCGGCAACGGTGCGGGCGGAACGACCGGCGCGGGCGGCAGCGCCGGAATCGGCGGCAGCAGCGGCACCGGTGGACGGGGCACGGGCGGTGCGACCGGCGCGGGCGGCGCGATCGGCGCGGGCGGCGCGTCCGGCGCGGGCGGCAGCGCGTCTGGCGCGGGCGGCAGCGCGTCCGGCGCGGGCGGCAGCCTGTCCGGAGCCGGCGGCGGCGCGGGCGGCGCGACGACCGGCGCGGCCGTCACCGACTCGGTCACCGGTGGTTGCGCCTGCGACCTCGGCGCGCAGGCAGGCGGAGCGACGGCGATGTCGCACCTCGCGCTGCTGCTGGGCGGCGGCGCGCTGGTGATCGCGAGACGCCGGCGCCGCCGCGGCTAGCGGCACGAATCCCGGCGCGTTCGCTCCGCGCAAAAACATGCGATATTCATGGTCGGGTCAGGGCCGCGGCAGCGGCCCTGGACGAGCTTCCCAATCCGCCTGACCAACGTGACCTCGACATGATCGGAGAGACGCTCGGCAGCTACCGCATCGTCGGCCGCCTGGGCGCCGGTGGCATGGGTGAGGTCTATCTCGCCGAGCACGCGCGCATCGACCGGCGCGCGGCGATCAAAGTGCTGTTGCCCGAGCTGTCGCACAACCAGGAGGTCGTCGACCGTTTCTTCGCCGAGGCGCGCGCGACGTCATCGATCCACCACCCGGGCATCGTCGAGGTCCTCGACTGCGACGTTCACCCGAGCGGCCGCGCGTACATCGTGATGGAGCTGCTCGAGGGCGAGAGCCTGGCGGCGCGGCTGACGCGCGAACCGGGCTTCGGCCGCAACGTCGATCGCGTCCTGGCGCTCGGCGGCGAGGTCGCCGACGCCATCGCCGCCGCGCACGCCAAGGGGATCGTCCACCGCGATCTCAAGCCCGACAACATCTTCTTGGCGACCGCGGCTCGGGCGCCATTCGGCTTCGAGGCCAAGATCCTCGACTTCGGCATCGCCAAGCTGATGGGCGACGGCGACGGCAACCGCGGCGGATCGATGCGGACGCGCACCGGCAGCCTGCTGGGCACGCCGGCGTACATGTCGCCCGAGCAGTGCCGCGGCGCGAGCCGTGTCGATCATCGCACCGATATCTATTCGTTCGGCTGCATCGCCTACGAGATGCTCGCCGGCCAGCGGCCCTTCACGTACGAGGGCTTCGGCGAGCTCATCTCGGCACACATGACCGAGACGCCAAAGACGATGGCCGGGCTCGGGATCAAGGTCGCGCCCGCGATCGAGGAGTGGCTCCAGCGCCTGCTCGCCAAGTCGCCCGCCGAGCGGTTCGGGTCGATGAACGAGGTCGCGGCGGCGATCGAGGCGCTGCGCACCGGCAAGCCGATCGCACCGCGCGCCCCGGCGTCGGCCACGGGCACGGCGATGTTGCCGGCGCAGCCCGGACCGCCCGCCCACGGCCCGACGCCGTCGGTGATCCCGACCGCGGTGCTGCCGGTGGCACCGCGAGCGACCGCCACCACCACGCTGTCCGACAACGCCGCCGAGCGCCTCGCGCGCACCGAGCACGGGCGGCGCGCGCCGCGCTGGCCTCTGCTCGCGGGAGCTGCGCTGGTGCTGGTCGCCGGCACGGCGGGCGTCGCGCTGTTGCGCTCGCACCCCACGCCTGCGCCGAGCGCGCCCCGGGCCGAGACCACCGCGCAAAAAGCGGGGCCCGCGACCACCGCGGCGGCACCCGCACCCGCCGCCGCGCCGGCGTCTCCGCGCGCGCCGAGCACGGTCACCCTCGACGTCGACGACGCGCCCGCCGGGCTGACCCTGACGCTCGACGGAGCGACGGCCGAGCTGCCGGCGCGCTTGCCGGCGGGCGACCAGGTTCACGAGCTGATCTTCCGCGCGCCCGGCCGCCGCGCGCGCACGCTGCACCTCGACGGAACGCAGAGCCGCCACATCACGCTGGCGCTCGAGCCGGCCCCCGCGACGGCGGCGGCGACCAGCCCCGAACCGGCGAAAGCCACGCCCGCGCGCGATCACGCCAGCGATCGGCGCAAGCGCGCGCCGGCCGCGCCGCGCCCGGCCGAGCTCACGGAAGACGCGCGCAAGCTCTGAACCGATCCTCGGCGCGCGCCCGCGCTGCGGCTCCTACTTGGCGATGCGCTTCACGGTCCCGGCGGCGTCGTTGATCCAGTAGACGAACGCGTCGTCGGTGACGATGGGGTGGGCGTTGAACCCGGGCGACACCGTCGGCACCAGCCCGCTGGCCAGCATGCGCGCGCCGCCCACGCATCCGGTGCGCGGGCAGGAGTAGATCGTGGCGTCCTCGATCCAGTACACGCCCTGCGCGTCGACGGTCAGCGCGCTGATCGGATCGCGGTTGGCGATGAAGTTCTTCGGCGTCTGCGCGTCGCAGTCGACCGGGTTGCACGTGCGGATCGCGCCGTTCAGCGTGTGCATCGTGTCGCCGAACTGCAGATAGAGCAACCCGCCGTAGGCGACCACGCCGGTCGGGACCATCGCCGTCAGCAACGTGGGCGGCGGCATCGGCGGCGTCCCCACGCAGCCGGCGTACGCGCACTTCTGCAGGCCGGCCGCGTCGACGAAGTAGAACTCGGTGCCGGCGCTGCCCGCCAGCAGGTTGGGACCGAGCGACTCGTTCAGCACTGTGACCGGGGCGGTCGTCGTGTCGCACACGCCGCTGTTGGGCACGCAGACGCGCCGGAAGGTCTTCTTCGCCTGGTCGTCCGACCAGTAGACGTCATTACCCGCGTTGGTCAGATAGTTGACGCCGTAGGGCATGGCGGCCCCGACGATCTGCGGCGGCGACGGGCAACCGGCGAGCGGGCACTCGAAGAGATCGTCGTGCTCGGTGCCGGCCTGGGTCGGCGCCGACATGAAGAACAGGTTGCCGTTGGTCACGTTCACCGCCCAGGTCGAGTAGCCGGTGGTGCCCATGTCGTCGAGCTGCGTCGGTGCCACCGTGCAGCCGCTCTTGGGGCACGCGAGGATCTTCGTGCTCGAGGTGAAGTAGATCTGCGTCGCGTCGACGGAGATGCTGCTCGCGGCCGACACGCCGGCCAGCGTCGCGGCCTGGCAGACACCGCGATCGCACATGCCGCCGCCGCACGAATGCCCGCAGGCGCCGCAATTGTCGGGCGACGTCGCGACGTCGGCGGTGCAGCCGGCGTCGATCACGGCGTCGGGGCCGCGGGTATCGCCCGCGCCGGTGTCGGCGGGCGTGTCGCCGGCGGTGCCGGCGTCGGCGCTGTGGTCGGCCGGAGCGTCACCGGTCGCCGCGTCGTGCCCGGCGTCGGTGCCGGCCAGCGACGTCACGCACACGCCGGCCGCGGTGTCGCAGACGAAGCCGCCGGGACAGAGCGGCGGCGAATCGGCGCACTGGGTGACGCCGCTGACGAAATGCGGCGAGTAGCTGCAGCTCGCGCCGAGGAAGGCGAGCAGGCTGGCGAGCGCGAGCCCGCTCGCGAGCGCTCGCTCGCCGAGCACTCTTGCGCCGAACGCGGAGGCCAGTGGGCTGCGCAGCCTCATCCTCATCAGAACGCTCCTTCGAGAAGCACCGCACCCCCGTGTCCGTCGAGCCACGCCACGCTGTGCAGGCTGCGCGCGCCCGTCATCGGCGCGTGCTCGCCCTCGGGCTGCCGGCCGTGCAGATAGAGCAGCGTCCCCGCCGCCAGCGCCGCGACCCCGGCGCCGTAGCCGACCCACTGCAAGGTCGCATCGCGCTTGCCGGCGCTGTCGGTCGACGAGCTGTACTTCTTGCCGACCGAATCGGCGGCGGACTGCGCGGCCGCGCCGAAGCCGATCCCGGCGGCGATCAGCGCGACGCCGCCCGCGGCGGTGGCGATCCCGGCGATGCGCCAGCTTCGACCGTCGCCCGGGGCAGTCGCGGCCGCGGCAGCGCCGGCCGGCAGCGCGAGCGGCTCAGGTGCCGGCAGCGTGACAGGCGGCGGCGTCATGACGGCGGCCGGTGGCGACGCGATGGGAGCGAGCGGCACCACCGCCGGCGCGGGCGGCGGCGCCTCGGATGCCTTGAGCGCCTGCATCTCCTTGATGTAGCCGTCGATCTCCAGCCGCTCCGACTTGCTCAGGTTCTTCCCCTTCAGCAGGTACTCCTGAAAGCTGTCGATGGCTTCCTGCGCGCGCTTCATCTTCTGGTAGCAGCGCCCGATGTTGCGCAGGTACAGCGGATCGCCGGTGTCGGCGAAGAGCTGCGCGAACGTGTCGACGGCCTTCTGGTAGCGGCCCGCCGCGAAGTCGGCGCGCGCCTCCAGCTCGCGCTTGTCGACGGGCGCCGCCAGCGCCGGCGCGCTCGTCGTGGCGCAGACCGTGACCAGCGTCGCCAATCCCAGCGAGAGCCGCAAGAATGACGAAAAGACCCACACCTTCGGCGATCGAGAGCTCCGCATTCGTCGCACACGAACACTTTACCGGATCTCGTTCGCGACCGGGAGATTCCGCGATCCGGGGCCCACGGCAGCACGGTCCCGCTGGGCTAGGATGTCGGCGCCATGCCGCCGGCCCCTCCGCCCCGCATTTCCCCCGTCGGCGTCGGCGTCGGCGACGGCGTCGGCGACATCGTGGTCGCCGCGTTGGCCCTGGCCTTGTCCCTGGCCGCCGCGACCGGCGCCTGCTCGCCCAAGCGCGGCGCCTCGCCCGACTGGCTCGCGCGCGGCGGCCCGCCGGTGACCTGCGCGGGCGCGACGCCGCCCGAGCTGGTGCTGGAGCAGGCGCTGCCGATCGCGATCACCGACGACTTCCAGCCGTCGGGGCTGGTGCTGTACGACGGCCGCCTGCTCACCGTCTCGGATCGCCACGACGACGCGATCTACGAGATCGTCCGCGAAGCCGGAGCGGGCATCGCGACGCTGCGCCCGTTCCTGCACCTGCGTCCGCCCGAGAACGGTCCGCGCCCCACCGATCTCGAGGGCGTCGCGCTCGACGCCACGGACGGTCGCGTTGGCGGCGCGCTGCTGCTGGCCAGCGAGGGCCGATCGCGCGTCCTGCGCGTGGAGCCCGACGGCGCCACGGCCTGGATCACGCCGGCACTGGAGGAGATCGGCCGCCCGCTGGGCATGCTGCGCATCGACAACGCCGGCCTGGAAGGGATCGCGCGGCTGCCGAACGGCCGCATCCTGGTCGCCGCGGAGCGCGATCTACGCGGCCTGATCGAGCTGCCGCCCGGCGGCCTGCGCGACGAGCACGATCGCGGCGAGGCGCAGGCCTGGGCGATGCCCGACTCGATCTGCACGCCGCCGCCCGGGCGCCAGAACGACTTCGCCGATCTCGCGGTGTGGAACGGCCAGGTGTTCGCGCTCGAGCGCAATTGCCACGTCGTGATGCGCATCGAGCGCACGCCGACCGGGTGGGTCGAGCGCGGCGGCTGGAGCTACGCGCGCACCGAGAACGACCCGCGCTTCGCCTACGACGACCGCAGGTTCGGTGTGGCCGAGGGCCTGGTGCTCGACGACCACCACATCTTCGTCGTGATGGACAACAACCATGATCATCTGGCGTCCGACGCCGCCGACCGCCGGCCACGCCTGTTCGTGTTTCGTCATCCCAGATGATCACAGTCGTCGCTGCGTGACATGATTCGCCCGTGTTGACCGGAATCCTCTCGTTCACGTTCTCGACGCTCACCACCTTGCTGCTGGTCGTCGACGCGCCCGCTGCCGTGCCGCTGTTCCTCTCGATGACCGAATCCGACACGCTGGAGCACAAGCGGCGTACGGCGTTCCGTGCGTCCCTGGCCGGCGGACTGGTGCTGGCCGCGTTCGGCGCGCTCGGCGGCGTGATCTTCCGCGTGCTCGGCATCTCGCTGGGCGCGTTTCGCATCGCGGGCGGCGTGCTGCTCTTCCTGCTGGCGATCGACATGCTGCGCGCGCAGCGCTCGCGCCAGCGCACGTCGCCCGAGGAGGAAGCCGAGGGTCTGGATCGCCCCGACATCTCGATCTTCCCGCTCGCGATCCCCATGCTCGCCGGCCCGGGCGCGACCTCGACGGTCATGGTGCTGGTCTCGCGTGCCGAGCACGTCTGGCAGTACGCCGTCGTCTTCGGCGCGATCGCCGTGACGTCGCTGATCACTCTCGGTCTGCTGCGCAGCGGCCTGCGCGTCGAGCGCCGCCTGGGCCAGACCGGCATGAACGTGCTCCAGCGCGTGATGGGACTGATCCTCGCCGCGACCGCCGTCCAGTTCGTCGTCGAGGGCGTGGCCACGCTGCTGCCGACCATCGTCGCCGGGCTGGGGAGCGCGCGGTGATCGCCGTGGCCGCAACTTCGCGGGCGAACCGCCGAAACATCGGCAGGTCGACGGAATGACCCCCAACGCCATCCAGCTCGTCGCCGCGAGCGCGCGCACCCCGGTCGGTCTCGTCGCCGAGGGCGTCGCCGCGGCCCTGCGCGCCGGCCTCAGCCGGATTCGACTGTCGCGCGCACCGGCTCTCGACGACGGGACTGACTGGTTCTTTGCGCTCGATGGATTGCTCGACCCGGGCGAGATCGATGGCGTCACGCGGATCGCCGAGATGAGCCGCGCGGCGCTCGGCGACCTGCTGAAGAAGATCGCGCGGCAGCGGGATTGGTCCGCTGCGGAGATTCCCGTCCTGGTCGGCCTGCCCGAGGAGCGGCCGGGGTGGAGTGCGCGAGGAGTCGATCGGGTCCGCGCCGCGCTCGCGGCCGTCGCCCTGCCCGGCCTCCGGGTTCACGTCGAAGTACGGCCGCTCGGCCATGCGGCGGCCCTGGCCTCCGTGGCAGAGGCGCAGCGGCTGCTGCAGGACGACCGAACCAAGATCGCCGTCGTTGGCGGCGCCGACAGCTACCACGATCCCGAGACGCTCGCCTGGTTGCAAGAGAACCGGCAGTGGCTCGGTGAGGACTCGCGGTCCGCATTCGCGCCCGGCGAGGGAGCCGCCTTCGTGGCGTTGATGCGGGCGGAGGATGCCCGGCGGATCGATTCGACCGATGGGCCAACGCTCCTGGGCCTGGGCACGGCATCGGAGACGCGTCTCATCAAGAGCGACACCGTCTGCGTGGGCGAAGGTCTCACGGCCGCGGTCGCGCGAGCGGTCGAGCGGCTCGAGCCCGGAAGGGAGCTCGTCGACGACGTGCATTGCGACATCAACGGCGAGCGCTATCGCGCGGAAGAATGGGGATTCGTCGCCCTGCGCCTGGGTGGTGCCTTTCGAGATGCCACGGTCTATAAAACACCGGTGCAGGGTTGCGGGGATCTGGGCGCGGCGACCGGCGCCGTGAACCTGATCCGGTGCATGCAAGCCTGGCGGAGAGGCTACGCCAAGGGTCCGCGCGCATTGGTCTGGGGAAGCTCGGAGGGCGGTTTGCGCGCTGCGACCTTGCTGGGTGCCCCGACGGAGAGGCGTTGATGGGCAGCGTCTCGATCAATCCGCCCAAGACGCCGGTCACCAAGGGCAGCTCCAGCGTCGCCGCCGCCACGTTGCCCAACGTCTGCAAGATGCCCGGGCCACCGGCGCCCTTCGTGCCCACACCCTTACCCAACATCGGCAACAGCGGCAACGCGCCCCAGGGCTATTCGAAGTCCGTCGACATCGAGGGCCAGTCGGTCGCCATCGCCGGCGCAAGCTTCGGCAGCACCGGCGACGTCGCAAGCCAGGGGACCGGCGGCGGATTGATTTCGTCGAACACCCAGGGCCCGACGAAGTTCATCGGCCCCGGCTCGTTCAACGTCCAGATCGAGGGCAAGAACGTCCAGCTCCTCGGCGACCCGATGCTCAACAACTGCGGCCCGAGCGGCAGCCCCGCCAACGCCGGCACGATGACCGGCGTGATCCACGCGTCCGGCGAAATGACCGTCATCTACGGCGACGACAAGCCCTGCGGCCGTTGCGGCAAGACGCATCCCCTGGAGGCGGGCCCGGAGACCCTGGAGATGATGCGAACCCTGCTGAAGGGGTTGCGGAAGAAGTTCGAGGAGCAGAAGGAGCGGATCAGGGAGCTGAGCGACGTGAATGCGGCGATGAAGGAACGCGAAGCCGCCCTCGAGCTCCTGGCTGAGAAGGAAAAAAGGCAGGAACTATCGCTGACAGATCATCGAAGACTCGCCGACCTAACAACTGACTTGGCCGCCCTTGAAACACGAATGCAAGCCTTGCACGCCTTCTTCAAGGCCGACGCATTGTTGCGATGGGACCGAAAGAGCAACACCTATTGCAGGGGCTTCATGGTCGGCGTACTCGTTTGCAAGTGCACGTCTAGCCGGCTTGGAGCTTGCTCCGGCAAGGCACCACCGGCCTTCATCAAGATTGTCGAAGGCTGCTGAAATGCACTGCGCGAGTCCACCAGTCGGAGAAGGCCCCGCCGAGCCCGAGGGCTGGGCATGCGCGGCGAAACAAATCGTCGACAAGCTGGGTGGGCATAGACCGACCCAGCTCATCGAACGCTGGTTCGCGCCGATTGTAAGAGGACTGAGAATCGCCCGCGGCCCTCGCATCACTTTCTCGGTACTTGTCCAAGATGCGGCCAGCGACAACCTCAGTGTAGAAACCAGGACACAGCGATTTGCGTTAGGAGAGAACGTGCCCTCCTGCGACAAATGCCAAGCAAAGCTTCCGGAGCTCTTTTGTGACACTCAATGCGGATAGCGGTTCGCCGACCATGAACGTCTTGGTTGACTTCATCGAGCGCTATCGTCCAGGCTTTTCCGCCGAGATTATCCCGGCGGATAGCATCTCGATCGCCCTTCTCGAAAAGCGCGCCGGCCCACTCCCTGGTGCTTACGTGCGCTTCCTGCGCACGATGGGACAAAGCATGGGCGGTGCGGATATTGGCGACGCCTACTTTGGCATCGACGGCAACATCGGAACGTACCGTGCGATGCCGTGGCTCAAACGCGAACGCTATCTACTCGTCGCAGGCGACGAAGGTCTCTCTGAATGGGACTATTTCATGGATCGCGCGCGACCGCACGGTGAGGACGACTGCATGGTGGTGCGTATGCCGCTCGAAGAAAGCTTCCCTCCAAACGACAATCATCCCAAATTCATCGGATAGAAGAGTTTCTCTACTTTGGAGCGTTCGAATCGTTTCGGAGCACTCCAATTCACGGGTCGCGTCACTTTCGACATTGATGACGCAACCTCCGGCTCTTCCATGTCGGCCGTGGAGGGCGTTTGCACGTTGGCCGAGCAACTGGGGTTCCAGCGGGTCGCGCCGACGCCACGATGTGCGCTCTACGACCGCGGCGACGCCGCCCTGCTCCTCCACCAGCATCCGATCGAGCCGACCTATGAGTTCTCGGTTCACTGCGACGACGACGCCGAGCTCGGCCGCCTCAAGATTGCCTTCGAACAACTGACCGGCATGCGCGGGCGCTGACACCTCGGCACCCACCGCCCGACCGCCCCTACTCCCCCGCGAGGATCCTCGTCGCGTCGGGCGGCAGCGCCAGCTTCTCGAGGGCCTTCACGCGGATGGCGCGGCCCTGGCCGGTGACCATCGCGGGCTGGAGGTGGCCGCCTCCGCACTGGCGGCAGCGGACCAGGCGCACGCGCAGGCGCGCGGGCAGGCGGTTGATGCGGCGGGCTTCACGGCCCTGGCCGGGGTGGTCGGCCAGCGTTGCCTTCAGCGCCAGCGCATCGCCGCGCGCGGCGAGCTCGGTCACGCGCGCGAGCACGCCGCTGGCGCCGGCGGCCGCCCGCTCCTGCTCCTCGTCGTAGGCGGCGCGCGCGGCGCTGTCCTTCTTCGAGACGCGCCGGAGCGGCACGCTGGCTGGAACCCACGCCAGCGGGTGCGACTTCATGTACAGCGCGCAACGCTCGCAGTAGGCGACCTTCATCAAGATCGCGGGCGCGAGCACGCCGCCGAGCGCGAAGCCGACGACACCGAGGCCGACGAAGAAGTAGCCCCACCCGCCGAGCGGCTCGCCGGGATGGCCGTGATTGTCCCAGGCGAAGGTGATCGCGCGGATGTGGTAGTAGCGCGCGAAGGTCAGCGTCTCGCCGTTCTCGTCGACGAGCGGGCCTTCGCGCGTCAGCGACCGGAACTCGAGATACTGCGCGCCCGCGTAGCCGCCGAGCTGCAGTGCCAGCACCGCCAGCAGCAGGCCGCGCCTTATGCGAAGGCCGGTGAGGTACGACGCGATCCCGTAGCCGCTGCCGGCGGCAAAGCCGACGATCATGGCGCCGGCGGGGATGACGTAGTCGCCGTACCAGCCCATGATGCGGACGTCCTTGGTGTTGTTGTCGAGCCACCAGACGCCCAGCAATGCGAGCGTGGTGGTCACGACCCCCGCGATCAGCACCAGCATCGCGCCTCCGACGCGCGGGCCGGGCACCGCGTCGGCAGACTCCGTGATGGAAACCTCCGGTGACAGCTGCGACATGTGACCCCTCCCCGTGAGAACGCCGGACGCACGGAAAAATCGCATCATGATACCGCGGGTCAGTGATTTTTGGGACGCTTCGGCGCAAGCCGCTTCCCGCGCACGGCGGGTTGCGTGTTATCGGCATGGAGCCCGTCGATGCAGAGAACATCTCCCACCCCGAAAGCCAGGCGCACGCCGCGGTGCCTCGTCCCGTTCGCGGCCCTCGCGTCGCTGATAGCGGCCACGCCCGCGCTGGCCCAGCCCGCCGCGGACGCACCGCGCGCGGCCGCGCCGTCGCTGGCGCTGGTCGTCGGCTCCAACCGCGGCGGGCCGGGGCAATCCGATCTCCGCTACGCCGAGGACGATGCGCGCGCGGTGGCCGATCTGCTCGGCAGCCTCGGCCGCTACCGCGCCGGCGACGTCGACGTCTTGCTGCGGCCGTCGTTGCGCGACGTCGAACGCGCGCTGGATCGCCTGGCCGCGCGCGCCGCCGAAGCGCGCCGGCGCGGCGAAGATGCGCAGGCGCTCTTCTACTACTCGGGGCACGCGCGCGCGAACGCGTTGAACCTGGCCGGCGACGAGCTGCCGCTCGGCGACCTGCGCGCGCGCCTGGTCGCGCTGCCGGCGACGCTCACCATCGTGGTGCTCGACGCGTGCCAGAGCGGCGCGATCTCGCACATCAAGGGCGCCGAGCCGACGGCGGACTTCTCCTTCAACTCGGTCAATCGCCTGAACAACACCGGGATCGCGGTGATGGCGTCGTCGAGCGGCACCGAGCTCAGCCAGGAGTCCGAGGCGCTGCGCTCGTCGTACTTCACGCACCACTTGCTGGCCGGGCTGCGCGGCGCCGGCGACGCCGATCGCGACGGACGCGTCACGCTGGTCGAGGCCTATCGCTACGCCTACAACCAGACGCTGACCGCCACCGCGGCGACGGCGGTCGGCAGCCAGCACGCCACGCTGGAGACCGGATTGCGCGGCAAGGGCGAGGTCGTGCTGACCTATCCCGCGGCGGCGAGCGCGCAGATGGAATTGCCGGCGGCGCTGAACGGCGAGCTGCTGGTTCGCGCGCAGCCGAGCGGCGCCGTGCTGGTCGAGATGCACAAGGCCGAGGGGCGCGCGGTGCGGCTGGCGCTGTCGCCCGGGCGCTACGAGGTGATCCACCGCGACCGCGGCGGCGTGCGCGCGCGGCGCTGCGAGCTGGCGCTGGCCGACCACCACGTGACCGTGCTCGACCCGGCGGGCTGCGCCGACGTCGAGGCGGTCGCCGTCGCGGCCAAGGGTCCGGGCGCGCCGCCGCGCGCGCGCTGGATCGTTCAACTGGCGCTGGGCGCGATCGCGGCGCGCAACGACCTCTACATCCAGCGGCTGCGGGACTTCGGCTTCCACGACACGATCTACTTCGGCGTCCCGCGTTTCTCGGTGCAGGCGGCGCGCCCGCTGACGCGGCACTTCGCGGTCGGTCTGGAGCTGGCCAGCCTGGACGAGCGGGTCTTTCGCCGCGATTCGACGACCACGCTCTCGGGGCAGAACGAACGTTTCTGGTGGGCGTCCTACGCGCTCGGCGCCGACGCGCGCGCCGAGTACCCGCTGTGGCGCGATCGCTTGCTCCCGTACGCGCGCGCCGGCATCGCGCTGACGTTCGCGCGGACCAGCTACCAGGAGATCGACGCCGCAACGGGCGCGGTCAAGAGTGACGACGGCGGCTCCAGCTTCGGCTACGCATTGCGCGCGGCGGCGGGGCTGGCGCTGATGCCCTGGCGCCACGTGGGATTCTTCGGCGAGCTAAACGGCACGCGCGCGCCGACGGTGGGCAACCTGATCGGCGACGTGCACGACAGCGGCGGCCTGGGCGTGCTGCTGGGACTGCGAGGTGAGCTGTGAGGGCGAACGGGATCAAGACCAAGACAATGACAAGAACAACGGCAACGGCGAAGCGCGCGCTGCGCGGCCTTTTCTGCCTGGCGGCGGCGCCGATGCTGATGGGCAGCGAGTGCGAGCAGCCGCTGGTCAAGGACTCGGGCTTCGACATCTGGTGCGGCGATGAGCTGTGCGACTGGCAAGTCGACGCCGGCAGCGTGGCCAAGGTGCCGACCTGGCACGAGCGCGACTACGGTGTCGGACTGGTGGGCGACCCGTCGGCGATCTCGCAGCTCTTGCCGTTCAACAGCGACGACGTGTCGTGCATCCATTTCGATCTGCTCGCCCACGTCGACGACTCGGCGAGCGTGGTGCTGACGCTGAGCTCCGACGACGGCAGCTTCGAAAGCCGCGAGACCATCCCGAGCGGCGCGTGGACGCCGTTCAGCTTTCACCTGGTGCCGCCGTCGTACTTCCTCTCGCTGCGCATCGCGATCCGCAAGACCGGCGCGGGCCAGGCCGAGCTGGCGCAGATCCAGGTATCGAAGGCGTCGGATTGCTCGGGTCCAACGCCCGTGGGTGCGCTCGTTCGACCGGCGGGCGCCACCTGCGAAGCGGCGAGCCAGTGCGCGGGCGCCCTGTGCGTGCCGCGCACGGCGGCGGGCACGCTGTTCGACGACGACACGGGACGGCAGGTGTGCGCCGCGTGCGCCACCGACGCCGCTTGCGGCGCAGGCTCGGTGTGCGGCCTCGCGTGGAGCACAGCCTTCATCGAGCCCTTCCCCGCCTGCGCGGCGGCGGCGGCGGCCGTGCTCGGCGACCGCTGCCTCGCCGACGGCGAGTGCGCGAGCGGCGCCTGCTGTCACGGTGTCTGCTCCACTTGCTGCGCGACCGCGGGCGCCCCCGCCTGCGCGGCCGGCGCCGCGTGCGCCGCGCGCGCCAAGACCACCGACGGCAAGCCGGCGCGCACGGCCTGGCAGTGCGCGCCCGGCGGCGGGCTCGACGCGACCGGGACGCCGTGCCTGGCCGACGGCGACTGCGCCAGCGGCGCCTGCGCGGGCGGCGGCGTGCTCAGAGTGTGCGCCGACGGGCGGCGCTGCGCCTCCGACGCCGACTGTCCGACGGGTCCCCCCGGGAATCCCTGCACCGCCATCGGCGTCGCGGGTGGAAAATGCCAGTAACCGCCCGATGGACGCCTATGCCCGCTACGGTCCGACGCTGCTCCGCAAGGCGCGCCGCATGCTCGGCAACACCGCCGACGCCGAGGACGTCGTGCAATCGCTGTTCGTCGATCTGTTCGGGCGTGGCCAGCGCGTCGCCGATCTGCCCTACCTCTTTCGCGCCGTCACCACGCGGTGCCTCAATCACGTGCGCGACCACGGCAACCGCGCGCGGCTGCTGGAACGCCAGGAGCCGGCGCTGCGCGGGCTGGCGCGCACGCGCTGCGACGACGAGGTCATCGGCGTGGACTTGCTGACCAAGCTGGTCGACCGCCTGGACGCGCCGTGCGCCGAGGTGCTGGTCTACCGCTACTTCGACGATCTCACGCAGGACGAGATCGCCGAGGTGCAGGCGGTCAGCCGCAAGACCGTGGGTGCGCGGCTCGCGCGCGTCCGCGAGGTGGTGCAGGCGCTGATGGGCGCGCGCGCCGCCGCGACGAAAGGCGCGCCGTGACCACGCGCGACGGGAACGACCAGGCCGCGGCCGCCCGGCGGTGCACCGGCGAACCCGTGTCGTGGCTCGCGCTCGAACGCCTGCGGCTCGGCGAGCTTCCCGCCGGCGAGCGCCGCGCCGTCGAGCAGCACCTGGGGGTGTGCGTGGCCTGCGCCGCCTGCCTGGCCGACCTCGACCAGCCGCTGGCGTTGCCGCCGCTGCCGGCGGCCACCGGACCCGCGCCGTTCTGGTCGCGCGTCCGGTCGGCGTGGCGCGGCGCCGGCCAGGCGCGTATGTGGGCGCCGGCCGGAGTCGCGCTGTTGCTTGCGCTGTTCCTGCTCGCGCGTCCGAGGCCGCTCGACGAGCCGCCGGCTGAACGCACGCTCGCCGGGATCAAGGGAGATGGCATCGCGCTGTCGCTGGTACGCGAGCGCGACGGCACGATCGACCACGGCGCGACCACGTTCACCGGCCGCGATCGCTGGAAGGCGCTGGTCACCTGCCCCGCTGCGCGCGTGGTCTTCTGGGACGTGGTGGTTCTCGACGGCGCTGCCGCGGCGTTCCCGCTCGCGCCGGCCGCGCCGCTCGCCTGCGGCAACCGCGTGCCGCTGCCGGGAGCGTTCCGCCTCGACGGCGAACGCCCGCTCGAGGTCTGCCTGCTGCTCGCGGCCGATCCGGTGGACCGCGCGGCCGTGACCGCGCGCGCCCGCGCGCACGCGACCTGTGCCATCGTGCGGCCTGAGCGGTAAAACCAGCCGGGCGCTCGCGCTGGGCCGTCGTCGGTGGCGTGCCTGGCGCCAGGGCGGTTTCCCTGTCTGACCCGCATTGCGCCTAAAAAGGCGTTGCGAGCGCGAGGCCTCCGCCGCCCGCGACGAGCCACGGCAGCGGCGCGGGCACGAACGCCAGCGATCGCGCGGCCGAGCCGGGACGGTGAAGCCAGGGCACGCCGGCGCCGACCGCGCTGCCGACGACAGCGCCGGTCAGGACGTCGGTCAGGTAGTGCTGATCCGCGGCGATGCGCATGTAGGCGGTTCCGGCGGCGATGGCGGCGCCCGCGACGTAGATGACCGGCGCCCAGCGGTAGCCGCGTAGCCGAGCAACGGTGCCCGCGGCCGCCGCGATCGAGAACGTGATGCTGGTGTGGCCCGAATAGAACGACAGGTTCGCGTCGTCGGCGCCCTGCCGCGTGTCGGGGTTGGGAACCCCGGCGCGCGCGTAGGGCCGCTGCCGCCCGACGGAGTACTTCACCAGCTGGTTGAGATCGCCCGCCAGCGCGACCGCCTCGGCGGTGATGAGCAGATCGACCCAGGCCTGGCGCGCGCCGCCCTGCTGCGCCGCCGACACCACCAGGATCCCGGCGCCGACCAGCGGCGCGACCGCGAACGCGCCGGCGTTGCTCAGGGTCACGGCAGCGCCGCCGTGGACGGTCCAGCGAAGGTGATCGCGCACCGCCGTGTCGATCGGGTTCGAAGCGCACCAGCGGCAGGCCTCCGGCGCGAGCTGGCCCTTCAGCAGCTCCGACCCGAGCCACAGCGCGGCGGCGCCCGCCGTGATCGAGAGGTCGACCGGCAGCGAGACACGCAGCGCCGTGGGAGCTTCGGCGGACGGTTGCAGCACCGGCGCGGGCTCCCGCGCCTGCGCGCGCGCCGGCACGGCGACGGCCAGGCGAGCGAAGAGCAGCGCTGCGAAGACGAAACGACCGGAGCACCGCCCGGAATGTCCCATCACCCGCGCCGCAGTGTACCCGGTTGTGCGATTGCGTGCACTTTGCGTGATCGATCCGGGGGTCGCCGTTCATTCACCATGGCCGGAGACCCACCGGCGGGAGGATTGCCCCATGCCCGTTCGCCATTCCGCCGTTCTGCTTGCCGCGCTCGCCGCTGGATTCGGCGCCTGCGTCAATGCCGAGTCCGTCCCCGACGCCGCCGGTCAGACCGACGGAACCGGCGGGCACAGCCAGGGGGCGGGCGGCCTCACCGGCGGCAATGGCATGGGCGGCAGCACCGGCTCCGGCGGCGCCAGCATCGGTGGCGCCGCGGGCAGCGCCGCCCCCGACGGCGGCATCGACGCCAGATCCGGCACCGGCGGCGCATCGACCGGCACCGGCGGCACCGCGGGCCGCGCCGGCACCGGGGGAGCGACCGGCAGCGGCGGCATGACCGGCACCGGCGGCTCGGGCGGCATGGGCGTCGCGGGCACCACGATGTTCCCGCGCCCGGGTGGCGCCAACCTCTGCCCCGACCCGACCCTGCGAATCACCTTCTCCGGTGCTCCGACGATCGGCACCGCCGGCAAGATCCAGGTCTTCAACGCCGCGCAGCCCGCGACCGCGGTCGCGGTCGTCGACGTCGGCGCCACCACGTTCACCAAGACCGTCGGCGGCATGGCCTTCAACACCCAGCGCCCGGTCTACATCGACGGCAACACGGCCGTGGTCGTCTTGCCGATCCCGACGCTGGCGTTCAACCAAACCTTCTACGTCACCGTCGACTCGGGCGCCATCCGCGGGCCCGGCGGCGCCGCGTTCTCGGTGACGGGTACCACCACCTGGCGCTTCAGCACCGCGGCCGCCGCGCCGACCAACCGGACATCGATCAACGTGGCCACCGACGGAAGCGCGCCCTACTGCTCGGTGCAGGGCGCGCTCGATTTCGTGCCCGCCAACAACACCGCCGCCACCACCATCACCATCGCGGCCGGCACTTATCACGAGATCATCTATTTCACCAAGAAGAGCAACGTCACGTTGATCGGGGCCAGCCGCACCGGAACGATCATTGCGGCGACAAACAACAACAACATGAACCCCAGCACGCGCGGCCGAGCGCTGGTCGGTATCGACAGCTCGACCGGTGTCAACGTCCGCAACCTGACCATCATCAACCAGACGCCTCAGGGCGGATCCCAGGCCGAAGCGCTGCGCATGGAGACCTGCGACATGTGCATCGTTCGCGACGCCACGGTGATCAGCCTGCAGGACACATTGCTCTGGGACGGGCGCATCTACGCCAACAACGTCCTCATCGAAGGCAACGTGGACTATGTCTGGGGCGGCGGGGCAGCCTACTTCGTCAATTCGGAGATCCGCACCATCGGCCGCTCGGGACCCGATCGTGCAGGCGCGCAATCCGGCGACCAGCTACGGCTACGTCTTCGTCGACTCGAAGCATCACCACTGACGCGGGATTGACCGGCGGCGTCCTGGCGCGCATCGACGTGGGAACCTATCCCGCCAGCCACGTCGCGTACATCAATTGCCAGATGACGTCGGAGATCGCGGCCGTCGGCTGGCAGCTCACCGCCGGCACCGACGTCTCGGCGCTGCGCTTCTGGGAGTACCAGAGCGTCGACGCCAACGGCAATCCGATCAACACCGGCAGCCGCCTCAACGGATCGAAGCAGCTCACCGCGGCGCAGGCCGCGATGATGCGCGATCCGTCGGTCGTGCTGGCCGGCTGGACCCCGCCCGCGAACTGAGGGCCGGCCCAGCGGCTCGACGCGCAGCGTTCGCCACTCAGCGCGCGCGCGCCTCGGCGTCGAACGGCCCGTGCGCGCCGCGGTCGCCGCGCAGCACGCCGTCCAGGTTGTCGGCGTGCTTGATGGGATGCCCGGGCGGCAGCCGCCGCGTCTCCTGCGATGCCCAGGCCTTGCGCGCGAGGTAGCGATCGAAGAAGCGCGGGATCAGTCGCTGGCCCAGGATCGCTTTCACCGTGCTCCACTCGATCCGGACGTCGCGCTTCGGGTGCAGCACCGCGCGCAGCGCCGCGGACGCGATCACCTCCGGCTGGTAGATCGGCGGAACCGGGCGCGCGTGGCCGCGCAACTTGTTGCGCGCGACCTCGAACTGCGGCGTGTTGACCGCCGGGAGCGGCAGGTGGATCACGCGAATGCCGCTGCGTTCGTGGACGAGCTCGCTGCGCAGGGAATCGGTGAAGGCGCGGATCGCCGCCTTCGACGCGCAATGAGCCGACTGCAGCGGAATCGATCGATAGGCGAGCGCCGACCCGACCTGCAGGATCACGCCGGCGTTCCGCGGGCGCATGTGCGCGAGCGCGGCCAGCGTGCCGTGGACGTAACCGAGGTAGTTCACCTCGATCACGCGGCGATATTCATCCGGGGTGATCTGATGCACCGGCGCGAAGACCGACACCATGGCGTCGTTGACCCAGACGTCGATCTTCCCCCACTCGGACACCACGCGTGCGGCGGCGCCGGCGACCGAGACGGCGTCGGACACGTCGAGCGGCAGGATCATGGGGATCCCGCCCGAGGCGCGGATCTCGCACGCGGCGGCATCGAGCCCGGCGAAGTCGCGCGCGATCAGCGCGACCCGCGCGCGCGCACCGCCGAAGACGCGCGCGATCGCCCGACCCACGCCGCTCGACGCCCCGGTGATGACCGTGACCTGGTTCTCGAGCGTCCTCGCCGCGCACACGCCGCCATCCTCCGACGCTTTAAAGATGGGGCGGCAAAAAGCCGCCGTCCAGGGGCTCACCGATCACTCACCGATCCTCGTCGGTCGCGCTGGGCAGACTTATCGATTGCAGAGTGAGCAAAGTGGCTTCGGGCAAACACCGCTCCCGCTCGGGTCGGGCACGCGTCGGCACCAGCGGATGGCTCTATTCCGGCTGGCGAGGCGACTTCTACCCCAAGGGGTTGCCGCACCGCCGCGAGCTCGAGTACCTGGCCCGGCAGCTTCCCAGCGTCGAGATCAACGGAACGTTCTATTCACTGACCCGACCTGGAGCGTGCGATGCCTGGCGTGCCGCCGTCCCCGACGGCTTCGTCTTCGCGATCAAGGGCAGCCGCTTCATCACCCACATGCTCAAGCTGCGCCGCTTCGAGACGCCTCTCGCCAACTTCTTCTCGTCGGGCATCTTGCGGCTGGGCGCCGCCCTCGGGCCCATCCTCTGGCAGCTCCCGCCGCAGCTTGGCTACGACGACGATCGCGTGCGCGCCTTTTTCGAAGCGGTTCCGCGCGATGTCGCGGCGGCCGAGCGCTGGGCGCGCCGCCATGATCGCCGCACCACGGGGCGCTCGGCCTTGCGCGTCCCCGAGCCGCGGCCCGGGCCCATCCGCCACGCCGTCGAAGTTCGCCACCCCTCCTGGCTCGGCGACGCGGCTTTGGCGCGGCTACGCGAGCTCGACGTCGCGCTGGTGGCCGCCGACACCGCGGGCAAGCACCCGCTCTCCCTCGAACGCACGGCCGACTTCGCCTACGTGCGCCTGCACGGCTCGACGACGCTCTACGCCAGCCGCTACACCGACGCCGAGCTCGCGAGCTGGGCCGAGCGCATCGCCGGCTGGACGCGCGCCGGCGATGACGTCTACGTCTACTTCGACAACGACGCCCGCGGCCACGCGCCCCACGATGCGCTCCGGCTGCAGGCGGCGCTCGAAGGGCGCGAGCCGCCGCCGGCTAGGGGTAGACCTCGCGGGGCGGGGTGACCATGGTCGTGCGCGCGACGGTGCGCCGCTCGCGCCAGAGCCGGCGCGGCAGCACCGACGCGCCCGCCGCGCCGCCGAGCACCGACGCCATCAGACCGAACAGCAGCGCGCCGAACAGGCCCCAGAACGCCTTGCCCGACTTCTCCGCGGCCTTGAGCGCGCCGGCGCGGGCGTTGTCGGCGGCATCCTGCGCCCGCATCTGCATGTCGGTGATCTGCTCGCGATACTGGGCCTCGAGGCGGTCGACCACCTCGCCGGCGTCGGCCTGCGAGAGGCCGGTGTCCAGCGTCAGCGCGTTGGCGAGCGTCTCGCGATCCCAGTGGCCGTGGGCCGACGCCGCGTTCGCGGCTCGACGGGCGGCGTCCTCGACGGCGGCGATCGAGACCGGCGGCTGCCCGTGCGCCACCAGGCGGTCGTTGACGGGCTGCAGGGCCTCGGCGACGTTCAGCGACAGCACCGGCGCCGACGCGCCCGGCGCGCGCCCGACCGACGCGGACGCTTGATCGTCGCCGTGCGTGACCGCCTTCCCGACCGTGGCGACGCCCGAAACGATCGTCGACAGCGCGGCGACGATCAGCGCGCCGCCGAAGATCGCCGTCAAGCTCCAGACGACCAGCCCATGCACGGCGCCGCTTGCGCGGCCAACGAAGCCGGCGCCGCGGCCCGCGACCCAGCCGCCGATGAAGAGAGCGATGAGCGGCGCGATCACCGCCCAGATCCCCGCGAACAGGGCCGACGGCCGCAGGCTGCGCATGCCGTTCGGATCGATCGTCGACAGCCCGACGGCCAGGCCGAACACGTAGAGCAACGTCCACAATCCCAGCGCGGTGACGGCGCCGCCGAAGACCGCGCCCCAGCTCAGGCGCGGCCGGCCGACGACGAAATCGCTCGCCACGGGGCGAGCCGTGCCCTCGACAGTCTCGGTCTCCACCATCTCGGCCATGGCCGATCCTCCTTCCGGGAGCGGCGCCCGCCCCTCCCCGTAGAAAGATTCTCACGAATTGCGCGAGCGACCGGCTGGCTGCGGAAAAAACCCGCTCAGCCAGACGTCGCGGCCGCGCTCATTTCTCGAGCGACGCGGTCTCGAGCCACCACGGGTGCTGAGCCGTTCCGTCGAAGGTCTCGGTGGTCTTGTACCGCTCCCACTCGCCGTGCGCGGCGACCGCCGCCGTGCGCGCCAGCGCCGCGCGCTTCTCCGGTTCGTTCATGGGATGCCAGCGATAGGCCGCGTCGAGCCCCTGCATGAGGATCCCCAGCGTGTCGCAGCCGGTGATCACCACCGACGTCGGCTGGCTCATGGCGTAGTGCAGGCACTCGGTGGGCGTGATCGCGTGGTCGAGCATCGGCGCGCTGCGCAGGAACAATCCCGAGCCGAGCGGCTTCATGCCGAGCACGCCGATCTCGTCCTTGACGAGCTCCGGGACGACGTGCCGCCCGAAGCTGCGGTAGTGCGGATCCATCACGTTGATCGGCAGCTGGACGGTGTCGAACCGATAGTCGTGCGCGCGCGCTGCCTCGAGCATCTTGAGATGAATGTCCGGGCTCTTGTGCCCGGTGAAACCGACGAAGCGGATCTTGCCCGCCTTGCGCGCCGCCTCCAGCGCCTCGATCGCGCCGCCTGGGCCGAACACGCGCTCGGGATCCGACATGCGGATCACCTCGTGGATCTGCACCAGATCGATCACGTCGGTGCCGAACGCGCGCAGGCACTGATCGATCTGCTCCGCGGCGGCTTGCCGCGTGCGGCCGTCGATCTTGGTCATCAGGAACGCGCGCTGCCGATAGCCGTCGCGCAACGCGCGGCCCATCCAGACCTGGCTGCGGCCGTCGTTGTAGTCCCAGCAGTTGTCGAGAAACGATCACGCCATGATCGATCGCCGTGCGCACGATGCGCGCCGCGGCCGCCTCGTCCTTGGCGAGGCCGATGTGGAAGCCGCCGAGCCCGAGCAGCGACACCTGGACGCCGGTGCGCCCGAGGGCGCGCGTCGGCATGTGTCCGCCCGCCGGCAGCTTGAAGTCCGCGGGCGCGGGCGCGCCCGGTTGCGGAGCCTTCGGCACCTCGGCGGCCTGCGCGACCCCCCGGCGCCACGCGGCCGCGGCGCCGGCAACGCCCGAGATGAAGGCGCGCCGGCCGAAGCCGCTCCCAGACTCGCCTACGGGCGCCATCGTTCTCGAAAGCTCGGACCGGACCTCCATCACGTCAAGACCCGAAGAGCCAGCCATGCGCGATTCACAGCCCGGCCAGCGTCGCGGCGGCGCGCAGATCGGCAATGAACCGGAGCGTCTCACTCCGGCGCGTCTCCTCTTCCCGCGCGCGCAGGATCGAGGCGGGATGAACCGTCGCCACGATCGGCGGTCGGCCGGCTGACTTCACCGCTTGCCCGCGTTGCGCGGTCACGCGGAACGCGCGGCCGAGCAGCGCCTGCGCCGCGGTCGCGCCCAGGCACACGATCACGCGCGGTTCGACCGCGGCGATCTCGGCCAGCAGCCAAGGATTGCAGGCGCGCACCTCGGTCGTGTTCGGCTTGTCGTGAATGCGCCGCTTGCCGCGCTCGGAGACGGTGGTCCACTTGAAGTGCTTGACCGCGTTCGTGACGAAGGTCTGGGCGCGTTCGATCCCGGCCTGCTCCAGGGCTCGGGACAGGAGCCGTCCCGCCGGACCGACGAACGGGTGCCCGGCGCGATCCTCCTCGTCGCCCGGCTGCTCGCCGATGAGAAAGAGCGGCGCGTGCAAGGGACCTTCGCCGAACACGGTTTGCGTGGCGTTGCGCCACAGCGGGCACGCATGGCAGGTCGCTGCCGCCGCCCGCAGCGCCGGCAAAGGGCTACCCACCCGCGGAATGCTCGAGACCGATTCGATGCTCGTCATGGCAACGCCTCCAGAGCCCAACCTAAGGCGGCCGTGCGTTTGGTTAAGAGGCCTGGCGTTTCAGAGGTCGTGACGCTTTCGGGCCTCGGGCCTCGGGCACTTCGGGGAGCAATCTGGCCCGTGAGTCCGAAGCCCGAAGCCCGAGGCCCTTTCCGCTTTACGCGCGCAAGTGAGCCGCGACCTCGCGGGCGGCGCGCGCGCCACTGCCGAGCGCGCCATGCACGGTGCCGGGATCGCCGGCGGTGTCAGTCGCCTCGCCCGCGAAGAAGAGTCGGCCCGCGACCGGTGCGGCGAGCTCCGCGGGCGCGTCGAGGCCGCCGACCGGAATGTAGCTGTAGGCGCCGCGCGCGTAAGGATCCGCTGCCCAGTCGACGATCCGGACGTCGTCGATGGCCGCCAGCAACTCGGCAAAGCCCGTTCCCAGCGCGCGTGCCAGGCCCTGCAGCGCGGCTCGCAGGCGCGGATCGCCCGCGGTCGCCGCTGTCTCGGCGCTGGGCGAGCCCCGCGCCGCCAGGCGATCGGCGGCCGGCCCCGCGATCCACCCCACCAGGCAGCGATGTGGCTCGGGACCGAACGCCCACCAGACCGGAGCAGCGGCGCCCGGCAGATGCAGGAAGCCGGTGTTGCGGGGGATCGGCGCCGACGCGCCCGAGCCGAACCGATCGCGGAAGCGCACCACGATCTTGACCACGTCGCCCATCGCCAGCCGCTCGATCGCGGCGCGCTTCCACGCGGGCAGCGCCGGTGTGAAAGCGATCGCGCCCACGGCAGGTGGGCGCGCCTGCAGCACGCCGAGCGGAACCGTCACCAGCGCGGCACGCGCGCGCAGCTCCGGCAGCACCCCGCCGAGCGCGCCGCGCGCCTCTATCCGCACGCCATCCGCACCCCACCCGACGCGCGTCACCACCACGCCCAGGCGCAGCGCGCGCTCGACGTGCGCGAGCGGCCGCGCCAGGTGATTGACCAGCTGGTCGTAGCCGTCGGGCACGCGAAACACGCGATCGCCCTCCTCGGCTTCCGACGCGCGCGTCTGGCGATTGAGCCCCGCCACCGAGATCCGCTCGGCGTCGGCGGCGTTGAAGCCCTTCGACGAACCCGACCAGCAGGGTCCGGACCTGCGCCGGCAGACGGCGCGCCAGGTCGCGGCGTCGCAGCATCGACGCGAACGACACGTCCTCGTCGGGCAAGCGATCCATCCAGGCCTGCGCCGCGCGCCAGCCGGCGCCGCCCGCGTCGATGACCCCGCGGCGAGCGAACGCGTGCGGCGGCGTGAGCTCGACGACGCGCGCCTTCGCCGCCGCCAGCGCGCGAACCAGGACGCGCGGCCGGCCGTGCACGAACTCCGCGCCGAGCTCGACGGGGCTGGGCCATCCTCCGGGCCGCTCGGTGTGAACGCGTCCGCCCAGGCGCGGGCGCGCTTCGAGCACGACGACCCGCAGCCGGCGCCGCGCGAGCTGCCCCGCGGCCTCGAGCCCGGCCACGCCCGCGCCAATGACGATCACGTCGCAGTCAGGCTTGCGCGGGCGGCTCATCGACGGTGGCACCGGGACGAGAGCCTCGCTGGTCAGGCGAATCTGTCAATATCTCGAGCGCGTTTATCGCTTCCAGCGACTTCCCTTCAGCCGCGACTCCGATGCGCGCGGCGACGCCGGCGGCGGCGATCATGAGCGCGGCGCCCACGTAGTAACCGATCGCCAGCGTGGAGCGGCTGCCGCTCTCGAGCAGCCATCCGAACAGCGCCGGCGCGGTCAGGCCACCGATCGCCGTGCCGGCGGCGTAAAAGAGCGCGATCGCCATCCCGCGCAGCTCGACGGGAAAGAGCTCGCTGACCGTCAAGTACGCGGCGCTGGCCGCCGACGACGCCACGAAGAAGACGGCCGACCACATCATGGTCTGCGTGGTGGCGTTCCACCACCCGCGCGCGAGCCCGACACCGGCGACGGCGATGAGCACGCCGGTCGCGGCGTAGGAGAGCGCGATCATCGGCCGGCGCCCGACGCGATCGAAGAGCCCGCCCAGGATCCACGGCCCGAGCAGGTTCCCGAACGCGAACGGAATCAGGTAAAGACCGATGCGCCCCGACGGAACCCCGTAGAAGCGCGCCAGCACCAGCGCATAGGTGAAGAAGACGCCGTTGTAGGCGAAGGCCTGCGCGCACCATGAGCGAGAGCCCCAGGATCGCGCGCCGCCGGTGGACGACCAGCAGCACGCGCGCGATCGCGCCGAAGCTGACGCGCCCCTTGGCTTGCAGCATCGCCGGCGCACCGGCGGGCGGCAGCGCGCCGCGGCCGCCCACCAGCTCTTTCGCGACGTCGGATTCGATCGCGGCGGTGATCGACTGCGCCTCGTCGTCGCGGCCGTGCAGCAGCAGCCAGCGCGGGCTCTCCGGCAGGTGGCGGCGCATGAGCAGCACCGACAGCCCGAGCACCGCGCCGGCGGCGAACACGCCGCGCCAGCCGAGCGCGGGCGGCAGGATCCGCGTATCGAGCAGCACCAGCGCCAGCACCGCGCCCAGCACCGTCCCCAGCCAGTAGGTGCTGTTGACCGCCAGGTCGACGCGCCCGCGCAGCCGCGCCGGGATCAACGGGCCATAGTCGCCC
>CAVZEF010000005.1:0-1159520 GCA_963774325.1 uncultured Pseudomonadota bacterium | reverse complement strand
GGCCGGCGAATTCGTGCGCGAGGAGATGGATCACATTCGCGAAGGCAAGCACGGCGCGCGATCCGCCAAGCAGGCGATCGCCATCGGGCTTTCCAAAGCGCGGCGCGCCGGCGTGGATCTGAAACCGCCGCTGATCACCACGTTGGCCCAGAACTTCGAGCCGTCCTTGCGCAGACGCCAGCCCTCGTCCTCGAAGCGCCTCTCGCCGCGGCGACTCTCCAGCTCGTGCTGTCAGGCCAGCCCGCTCGGTCGGCCTCGTGCGGGTAGAAGCGCGAGAAGTGCTGGCCGATGATCTCGCTCGGCCTTGTAGCCTTTCAGGCGCTGGGCCCCGGCGTTCCAGTGTGACGACTCGGCCCTCCGGTCGAGCATGAAATCGCGTAGTCCTTGACCGTCTCGACCAGCATGCGGAAGCGAGCTTCGGGCTCGCGCCACGGGTCGGTGGCCGGCGCCGGAGCCGCGTCGCCGCGCGCTGCCGGGGCGTCGCTTCACCGTCGGTTCGCCCAGAAGATGCCCACGCGCGGCGCCTGCGTGAAGCGGGGCAGGGTGACCGTGGAACGTCGTACCGGTGCTCTCGGCCGACACGACGTCGACCGAGCCGCCGTGCGCCTCGACGATCCGCTGCGTGATCGAACGACCAGGCCCAGGCCGCGCGAGCCGTCGCGCCGCCAATCGCCCGCGATCATCGGATCGAAGATGCGCGGAATCAGCTCGGCAGGGATCGCGCCCGCGTTGTGCACACGCACGCGCACGGTGTCGGGAAGGCTGCCGTCAATCTGGACATGGACGCCGTGGGCCTGCGCACCCCCCTGGGGGCCGCCGTGCTGGAGCGCATTGGCGAGCAGGTACGAGAACACCTGGCCGAGCCGATCCGGGTCCCACCGTCCGGCGCCGTCGCCGAGCTGCGCAATCTCGATCGGGTGCCCGATGCCGGCGCCCTCCAGCTCGTCGGCGACCTCGCGAACCAGCGGCCCCAGCTCGGAAGCCCTGGGTTCCAGCGTCAGGCCGCCGACGCGCAACCGCGTGAAGTCGAGGATCTGCTCGATCATGCGCGTCATGCGCTGGCCGCTCGTGGTCAGGCGCAGCAGCGCCTTTTCGTGCCGGGACGCGCGCCGCCCGCCGGTCGGCGCGACTGGATCAGATCGGCCGAGGTAGACCGCCGCCAGCGGCGAGCGCAGGAATCGTCTGCGGGCCAGCACGGCGACGAACAGCTCGTTGAGGTGGACCGTCTCGCGTAGCTCCTCGTTCAGACGGCGCTGGTCCGCCTCGCCACGGCGAGTGGCGCCGAAGAGGTTCGCGTTGTCGACGGCCATCGCCGCAGTGGCCGCCAGCGACCGCGTCTGCCGTTCGTGCTCGGCGGTGAACCGGCCGGTCGTGAGTGCCCGACGACCAGCGCGCCCAGCACGGCGCCGTTGCGCAATCACCGGCACCGCGAGGTAGCTCGACACCGGTATGTGACCGACGGGCATGCCCTTGTGGGGCGCGAGCTGGCCGTAGCGCGATCGGTCCGCACGTCGTCGAGGCGGACGACGCCCTGGCCGGCGAACGTCGGCGCAAAGAGCGGCGTGTTTCGCGGAAGGCCGAGCTTGGCGAACGCTTCCTTGGGCGCGCCCGACAGCGTGTAGAGCTGGAACGACTCGCCGGTCTCGCCCGGCACGTTGTGGAAGAACGCGCCGAACTCGGCGCCGGTCAGCTTGGTCGCCTCGTCGGTCACGCGCTGGACGATGGTCTCCAGGTCGAGCTGGGTCGCGCTCAGCGACTCGCCAATCCGGAACAGCGTCTCCGCCTCCTCGCGGGCCCGCTTCTCGGCCTCGTAGAGGCGCGCGCGGTCGGCGGCCAGCGCTGCCTGCGTGGCGATGCTGTCCAGCCAGCGGCGCTCCTCCTCGTCGAACGGGCGGTCGCCCGCGAACGAGACCGCGAACCCGCCCAGCACCGTCGAGCCGTCGATCAGCGGTAGCGCCGCCACCGCCTGCAGGTGCGACGCGGGCGTCTCCGTCACCCCGAGGTGGGGGTAGCTCTCGAGCAACGCCTGCCGCGTGCTGAGCAGGACCGGCTGCCGCTTCTCGATGGCGGTGGTGAGCGGCATCGGGATGTTGCGCGGCAGCCGGCGCCAGCGCTCGGGCGAGGGCAGGCCGCGCGACGCGCGCATGTCCAGCTCGCCGTCGGTGCCGCGCAGGTAGACGACGCCGGCGGCGGCTTGCAACACGTCCTCGGCAATCGACAGCAGCGCGGCGGCCACGTCCTCCTGGGTCAGCGCCGCCGCCAGCCGCGCGGTGGCATTTTGCGGCGGCAGGCCGCGATGCAATCGCTCGCGCTCGCGCTGCTCGGCCTGGCGCAGGTGTCGCGCGCAGTCGCGGAGCACGCGTTCGACCTCGCGGCAATGGGTGATCTCGGCGAGCAGCAGCCGCGTCGGATCGTGGCCGCGCGCCGGCACGCCCGGCGCGTGCGCCACGGCGGATGGGTCACGACGTGCGTGTTGTGCCGGTCGCAGATGTCGATGAGGTCGGTCGCCAACAGGCCGGTGAACAGGTCGGCCATCGCATACGCGCACAGCAGCTCGAACGGGCGGCTCTTGGCGAGATCGGTCCACATCTCCTCGAGCCAGAGCGCCGCGTGGTGGTGTCCGCCGCGCGGGAATCGACCATCTCCCCGTAGACGCGTAACCGCTTGCCTTCGGGAGCGCGGGCGAGCGTCGATTCGATGAGGCCGCCCACCGTTTTCCCGGAAGCGGGTGCAGTAGGGGGTCAATCCATCGGTCAGCGAGCAGGCGAGGCGGCCCGCCGCGCGCGCGTCGGTGACGCGGCAGCCTGCTTCGTCGAGGCGAGCGGCCGAAGACGTGCAGGTGCGAATCGGGTGCCACCGACATCGCCGAGTCGCCCGCGAGGAGGCCCCCCTCCAGATCGTAAGCCGGCGACCCGATTTGCGAGCGTTGCGTCGGAATCATAGAAGTGGACCGCGTGGTGGCTGTCACCACGATCCCTCGACAGGTAGATTCCGATGGTTGGAGAGCCCTGAACATCTCCACCGGTCCCAGTTCCCTGACGGGGCTTAGAATATCCAGGAGTCGAGGCCAGCGCCAGAGTGCGATCGACACCCGACGGTGTGGGGTCGCCATGGCGCTCGTGATTCATCCCTGCGAACGGCGGGCGCTCCGCGGGTCATCCGCTGGCGCGGGGCGCGGCGCCGGGCGGATCCCTCGGCCCGAACAACGACAGCACGAAGACGAACACGGCGACCATGGCGTCGTTCCAGAACGTGCGCGCAATTCCCAGTGGTCGAACAGCGCCGAATACGCGAACAGCCACGCGGCGAGCGCCAGCGTCACATAGCGCGCCCAGGGGTCTTCCGTAGGCGACCGTGCCAAAGACCAGCAAGCCGGCACCGACGAACCAGTTGTTGATGAGGTGCGCGCGCGTGTGAGGCCACAGGTAACCGGCGAAGAGAACCCAGCCGGAAAGCACGACGATTACCGTTCGCTTCCACATCGCCGCCACCCTCACGGGTGGGTCCGGTATCGATTGGGAGCAAGCACAGCCGGGGGCCTCGACGCGCCTCGGCGCCGCCCTACGTTGCATGCCACCATGCCTCGACCGGTTGGCACGCGCTTCGAGTCCGACGTTCCCGCGCGGCTGGGTATTGCCTGCCTGTCGTGCACTGGCGCATGCTCATGGCGCTGGCATGACGCCTTGACGGGCTCGAGGTCACGCTGGTCGGCGCGATCGGCCCGGTGCTCATGGAGCCGGGGACGTCATGTCGGCGGCGCCGGACCGCGTACCTGGCGGGCGCGGTGAGCGGCGTGCTGCTGTTCGGGCGTCTCACCGATCTCTTCGGACGCAAGCGGTTGTTGCCGTCTACCTGGTGGCCACGCTGGCGCTCGGCCGGCCTGGAGCTTCGCTTCCTTCGCGTCTGCCGCTTCGCGGCGGGCGCCGGCATCGGCGGCGAGTGCAGCGCGGTCAACTCCGCCGTCGACGAGTCGATCCCGGCGCGGCTGCGCGGTGCATCGACCCTGCGGTCAACAGCACCTACGTGGGGACGGTGCTGGGGCGCGGTGCTGGCGCTGGTGCTGCTCGATACGCGGATCCGCCCGCCCGCGCTCGGCTGGCGTGCGTGTTCGCCGCGCGCGCTCGGGCTGTCGGTGCTGGCCGACGGCGCCGCCACCTGCCGGAGAGCCGCGCTGGCTGCTGCTGCACGGCCGCGACGACGAGGCGCAGTCGATTGACCGCCGTGATTTGAATCTGACGTCGCGGAAGAGCTGGTGGGCGGTGCGGCGCGCTGCCGCCCGCCGGTGCGCCGGCGATGCTGCAAGCCAAGGGGCGCGTCAGCTTCGGCGCGATCGCGCGCGGTGCCGCTGGTCGTCCACCGGCGGCGCGCTATTCCTGGGGCTCTCTCTCATGGTGGCGCAGGCCTTCGCCTACAACGGCGTCTTCTTCACCTATGCGCTGGTGCTGGCGCGCTTCTACGGGGTTCCGTCGGTCTTTACCTGATTCCGTTCGCGTTCGGGGAACCTGCTCGGCTGTGGATCTGGGCGGGCTCTTCGATCGCGTCGGGCGCCGGCCGATGCATCGCGCTCTCCTACGCCGCGAGCGGCGTGCTCATCGCCGTCGCCGGTGTCGGCTTCTCGCGCGGCGGGCGGCGGAACGCCACCACGCAGACCATGATGTGGTCGGCCGTCTTCTTTCGTGGCGTCGTCGGTGGCCAGCGCCGCGTACTTGACGGTCAGCCGAGCCTGGCGATCGCGCTCTTTTACGCCGCCGGCACGGCGATTGGTGGCCTGACCGCGCCGGCGCTGTTCGGACGGCTGCTCGAGAGCGGCAGCCGCTCCACGCTGGCGATCGGTTACTACGTGGGCGCCGCGCTGACGATCGCCGCCGCCGGCATCGCCGCACGCATCGGAGTCGCGGCTGAAGGGAAGTCGCTGGAAGCGATAAACGCGCTCGAGATATTGAGATATTCGCCTGACCAGCGAGGCTCTCGTCCCGGTGCCACCGTCGACGAGCCGCCCGCGCAAGCTGACTGCGACGTGATCTCTCATTGGCGCGGGGGTGGCCGGGCTCGAGGCCGCGGGGGCAGCGGGCGCCGGCTGCGGGTCGTCGTGCTCGTAAGCGCGCCGCGGCGGACGCGTTCACACCCAGCGGCCCGGAGGATGGCCCAGCCCCGTCGAGCTCGGCGCGGAGTTCGTGCACGGCCGGCCGCGCGCGTCCTGGTTCGCGCGCTGGCGGCGGCGAAGGCGCGCGTCGTCGAGCTCACGCCGCCGCACGCGTTCGCTCGCCGCGGCGTCATCGACGGGCGGCGCGGCTTGCGCGCGGCGCAGGCCTGGATGGATTGCTTGCCCGACGGTGAGACGTGTCGTTCGCGTCGATGCTGCGACGCCGCGACCTGGCGCGCCGTCTGCCGGCGCAGGTCCGGACCCTGCTGGTCGGGTTCGTCGAAGGGTTCAACGCCGCCGACGCCGAGCGCATTGTCGGTGGCGGGGCTCAATCGCCAGACGCGCGCGTCGGAAGCCGAGGAGGCCATCGCGCGTTTTCGCGCGCCGACGGTGACGACCAGTGGTCAGTGCCGGCTCGCGCGCTCCAGTGCGCGCTGCGCCTGGGCGTGGTGGTGACGCGCGCCGGGTGGGGTGCGGATGGCGTGCGGATAGAGGCGCGCGGCGCGCCTCGGGGCGGGGTGCTGCCGGAGCTGCGCGCGCGTGCCGCGCTGGTGACGGTTCTGTTTTGGGCCGGTGCCGCAGGGGCGCGCTCCACCCCGCCCGTGGGCGCGATTGCTTTCACACCGGCGCTGCCCGCGTGGAAGCGCGCCGCTATTCGAGCGGCTGGCGATGGGCGACGTGGTCGAGATTTGTGGTGCGCTTCCGCGATTGGTTCGGCTCTGGTGCGGCGCCGATCCCCGCAACACCGGCTTCCTGCATCTGCCGGGCGCCGCTGCTCCGGTCCTGGTGGGCGTTTGGTCCCGAGCCACATCGCTGCCTGGCGGTGGATTGCGGGGCCGGCCGCCGATCGCGCGGCGCGGGGCTCGCCCAGCGCCGAGACAGCGGCGACCGCGGGCGATCGTGTCCGGCGCCTGCGAGCCGCGCTGTACGGCACGCGCGCTGGGAACGGGCTTTGCCGAGTTGCTGGCGGCCATCGACGACGTCCGGATTGTCGATGGGCAGCGGATCCTTACGCGCGCGGCGCCTACAGCTACATTCCGGTCGGCGGCCTCGACGCGCCCGCGGAGCTCGGCGCACGGTCGCGGGCCCGCAGCGGGCCGAGGCGATGTACACCGCCGGCGATCCCGGCACCGTGAGCGCGCGCTCGGCAGTGGCGCGCGCGCCGCCGCGGAGGTCGCGGCTCACTTGCGCGCGTAAAGCGGAAAGGGCCTCGGGCTTCGGGCTTCGGACTCACGGCCAGATTGCTCCCCGAAGTGCCCGAGGCCCGAGGCCCGAAAGCGTCACGACCTCTGAAACGCCAGGCCTCTTAACCAAACGCACGGCCGCCTTAGGTTGGGCTCTGGAGGTGTTGCCTCATGACGAGCATCGAATCGGTCTCGGAGCATAACCGGGCGGGGTAGCCCTTTGCCGGCGCTGCGGCGGCGGCAGCGACCTGCCATGCGTGCCCGCTGTGGCGCAACGCCACGCAAACCGTGTTCGGCGAAGGTCCCTTGCACGCGCCGCTCTTTCTCATCGGCGAGCAGCCGGGGACAGGAGCCGTCCCGCCGGGACCGACGAACGGGTGCCCGGCGCGATCCTCCTCGTCGCCCGGCTGCTCGCCGATGAGAAAGAGCGGCGCGTGCAAGGGACCTTCGCCGAACACGGTTTGCGTGGCGTTGCGCCACAGCGGGCACGCATGGCAGGTCGCTGCCGCCGCCCGCAGCGCCGGCAAAGGGCTACCCACCCGCGGAATGCTCGAGACCGATTCGATGCTCGTCATGGCAACGCCTCCAGAGCCCAACCTAAGGCGGCCGTGCGTTTGGTTAAGAGGCCTGGCGTTTCAGAGGTCGTGACGCTTTCGGGCCTCGGGCCTCGGGCACTTCGGGGAGCAATCTGGCCCGTGAGTCCGAAGCCCGAAGCCCGAGGCCCTTTCCGCTTTACGCGCGCAAGTGAGCCGCGACCTCGCGCGCGGCGCGCGCGCCACTGCCGAGCGCGCCATGCACGGTGCCGGGATCGCCGGCGGTGTCAGTCGCCTCGCCCGCGAAGAAGAGTCGGCCCGCGACCGGTGCGGCGAGCTCCGCGGGCGCGTCGAGGCCGCCGACCGGAACGTAGCTGTAGGCGCCGCGCGCGTAGGGATCGTCGGCCCAGTCGACGACCGGGCGTCGTCGACGGCCGGCCAGCAATCGCGCGCGCCGGTTCCCAGCCCGCGCGCGAGCCCACCGAGCGCGGCGCGCAGGCGCGGATCGACCGCGGTCGCCGGCCCCGGCGCTGGGCGGCCCCAGCGCCGCCAGTCGATCCGCCGCCGGTCCCGCCACCCATCCGACCAGGCAGCGATGCGGCTCGGGACCGAACGCTCCACCAGACCGGAACGGCGGCGCCCGGCAGATGCAGGAAGCCGGTGTCGCGCGGGATCGGCGACGACCGGCCCGAGCCGAAGCGATCGCGGAACCGCACCACGATCTTGACCACGTTGCCCATCGCCAGCCGATCGATCGCGGCGCGCTTCCACGCCGGCAGCGACGGCGCGAACGCGATCGCGCCCGCGCGCCGGCGGCCGCGCCTGCAGGACGCCGAGCGGAACCGTCACCAGCGCGGCACGCGCCCGCAGCGTCCCCGCAGCACTCCGCCGAGCGCGCCGCGTGCGCGGACCTCGACGGCGCCCGCGCCCCACTCGATGTGGGTCACCACGGCGCCCAGACGGAGCGCGCGCTCGGGGTGCGCGCGTGCGGCCGCGCGAGGTGGTGCACCAGCTGGTCGTACCCGTCCGGCACGTGAAAGACGCGATCGCCCTCCTCGGCTTCGGACGCGCGCGTCTGTCGATTGAGACCCAGCACCGAGATTCGCTCGGCGTCGGCGGCGTTGAAGCCCTCGACGAACCCGACGCAGCATCGCGCGCACCTCGCGCCGGAGGCCGCGCGTCCAGCCGGGGCGCCGCAAGCAGCGACGCGAACGACACGTCCTCGTCGGGCAAGCGATCCATCCAGGCCTGCGCCGCGCGCCAGCGCGCGCTGCCCGGTCTCGATCGATGCCGCGCCGAACGAACGCGTGCGCGCCTCGTGAGCTCGATGACGCGCGCGCTTCGCCGCTGCCAGCGCACGTACCAGCTCGCGCGGGCGGCCGTGCACGAACTCAGCGCCGAGCTCGACGGGAGCGGGCCATCCCGCCGGCCGCTCGGTGCGAATGCGCCCGCCGATGCGCGGCCGCGCCTCGAGCACGATCACCCGCAGGCCGGCGCCGCACGAGCAGCCGCGCAGCCTCGAGCCCGGCCACGCCGGCGCCAATCACGATCACGTCGCAGTCGGGTTTGCGTGGACGGCTCGTCGGCGATGGCATCGGGACGAGAGCCTCGCTAGTCAGGCGAGTCTGTCAATATCTCGAGCGCGTTGATCGCCTCCAGCGACTTGCCCTCGGCCGCGACGCCGAGCGCCGCGGCGACGCCGGCGGCGGCGATCATCAGCGCCGCGCCCACGTAGTAGCCGATCGCCAGCGTGGCGCGGCTGCCGCTCTCGAGCAGCCTTCCGAACAGCGCCGGCGCGGTCAGGCCGCCGATCGCCGTGCCGGCCGCGTAGAAGAGCGCGATCGCCATCCCGCGCAGCTCGACCGGGAAGAGCTCGCTGACCGTCAGGTAGGCCGAGCTGGCCGCCGACGACGCGACGAAGAAGACCGCCGACCACATCAGCGTCTGCGTGGTCGCGTCGAACCAGCCGCGCGCGAGCCCGACGCCGGCGACCGCGATGAGCACGCCGGTCGCGGCGTAGGTCAGCGCGATCATCGGCCGCCGCCCGACGCGATCGAAGAGCCCGCCCAGGATCCACGGGCCCGAGCAGGTTGCCGAGCGCGAACGGGATCAGGTAGAGACCGATGCGCCCCGACGGCACGCCGTAGAAGCGCGACGAGCACCAGCGCGTAGGTGAAGAAGACGCCGTTGTAGGCGAAGGCCTGCGCGACCATGAGCGACAGCCCCAGGATCGTGCGCCGCCGGTGGTCGACCAGCAGCACGCGCGCGATCGCGCGCGAAGGTGACGCGCCCCTTGGCCTGCAGCGTCGCCGGCGCGCCGGCCGGCGGCAGCGCGCCGCGGCCGCGCGCCAGCTCTGCGGCGACGTCGGACTCGATCGCGGCGGTGATCGCCTGCGCCTCGTCGTCGCGGCCGTGCAGCAGCAGCCAGCGCGGGCTCTCCGGCAGGTGGCGGCGCATCGAGCAGCACCGACAGCCCGAGCACCGCGCCGACGACGAACACGCCGCGCCAGCCGAGCGCGGGCGGCAGGACCCGCGTGTCGAGCAGCACCAGCGCCAGCACCGCGCCCAGCACCGTCCCCAGCCAGTAGGTGCTGTTGACCGCCAGGTCGACGCGCCCGCGCAGCCGCGCCGGGATCAGCTCGTCGACGGCGGAGTTGACCGCGCTGTACTCGCCGCCGATGCCGGCGCCGGTCACGAAGCGAAAGAACGCGAACGACGCGAAGCTCCAGGCCAGCCCCGACGCCAGCGTGGCCACCAGGTAGACGGCGAGCGTGACCAGGAACAGCCGCTTGCGTCCGAAGAGATCGGTGAGACGCCCGAACACCAGCGCGCCGCTCACCGCGCCCGCCAGGTACGCGGTCCCGGCGCCGCCGACCTGGCCCGTCGTGAGATGCAGCGTCCCCGGCTCCATGAGCACCGGGCCGATCGCGCCGACCAGCGTGACCTCGAGCCCGTCGAGCATCCAGGTGATCCCCAGCGCGATGACCACGCGCCAGTGCCAGCGCGACCACGGCAGGCGATCCAGCCGCGCGGGAACGTCGGACTCGAAGCGCGTGCCAACCGGTCGAGGCATGGTGGCATGCAACGTAGGGCGGCGCCGAGGCGCGTCGAGGCCCCCCGGCTGCGCTTGCTCCCCGATCGATACGGACCCACCCGTAGACTAGGGGTGGCGGCGATGTGGAAGCGAACGGTGATCGTCGTGCTTTCCGGCTGGGTGCTCTTCGCCGGCTACCTGTGGCCGCACACGCGCGCGCACCTGATCAACAACTGGATCGTCGGTGTCGGCTTGCTGGTCTTTGGCACGGTCGCGTACGGAAGACCCTGGGCGCGATACGTGACGGTGGCGCTCGCCACTGGCTGTTCGCGTTTTCGGCGCTGTTCGACCGCGCGGATCCGCGCACGTTCTGGAACGACGCCATGGTCGCGGTGTTCGTGTTCATCCTGTCGTTGCTCGGGCCGAAGAGAGACTGGTCTTCGCCGGCGCCGCGGCCGTCACGCGCCAGCGGATGACCCGCGGAGCGCGCCGTTCGCAGGGATGAATCGCGGGGCGCGGAGGCCGCGGGCGACCCCGGCACCGTCGGGGCGTCATCGCAGCGCTGGCGCCTAGCCGGAGTCCTGGATATCCTAAGCCCCCGGACCGTCGGGACGGGAGCGATGTTCAGGGCTCTCCAACCATCGGATCTACCTGTCGAGGATCGTGGTGAAAGCCACCACGCGGTCCACTTCTATGATTCCGACGCAACGCTCGCAGATCGGGTCGCCGACTTCATCGGAGCGGGCCTGCTCGCGGGCGAAACGGCGATCCTGATCGCCACCGAGTCGCACCTGCGGCTCTTCGTGGCTCGCCTCGACGAAGCAGGCTGCCGCGTCGACGACGCGCGCGCGGCGGGACGCCTGACCCTGCTCGACGCGCACGAGATGCTCGCCAAGCTGACCGACGGATCGACCCCCGACGGCACCGCGCTTCCGGCGAGACGGTGGGCGGCCTGGTCGAATCGACGCTCGCCCGCGCTCCCGAAGGCAAGCGGCTGCGCGTCTACGGCGAGATGGTCGATTTGCTCTGGCGCGGCGGACACCACCACGCGGCGCTCTGGCTCGAGGAGATGTGGACCGATCTCGCCAAGAGCCGCCCTTCGAGCTGCTGTGCGCGTACGCGATGGCCGGCCTCGTTCACCGGTCCGTCGGCGACCGACCTCATCGACATCTGCGATCGGCACACGCACGTCGTGACCGATCCGCCCGCGGCGCACGCGCCGGGCGGCCGGCGCGCGGCCACGATCCGACGCGCCTGCTGCTCGCCGAGATCACCCATCGCCGCGAGGTCGAGCGCGTGCTGCGCGACTGCGCGCGCCACCTGCGCCAGGCCGAGCAGCGCGAGCGCGAGCGATCGCATCGCGGCCTGCAGCTGCAAAACGCCACCGCGCGCCTGGCGGCGGCGCTGACCCAGGAGGACGTGTGCCGCCGCGCTGCTGTCGATCGCCGAGGACGTGCTGCAAGCCGCCGCCGGCGTCGTCTACCTGCGCGGCACCGACGGCGAGCTGGACATGCGCGCGTCGCGCGGCCTGCGCCTCGCCCGAGCGCTGGCGCCGGCTGCCGCGCAACATCCCGATGCCGCTCACCACCGCCATCGAGAAGCGGCAGCCGGTGCTGCTCAGCACGCGGCAGGCGTTGCTCGAGCAGCTACCCCCACCTCGGGGTGACGGAGACGCCCGCGTCGCACCTGCAGGCGGTGGCGGCGCTACCGCTGATCCACGGCTCGACGGTGCTGGGCGGGTTCGCGGTCTCGTTCGCGCGGCGACCGCCCGTTCGACGAGGACGAGCGCCGCTGGCTGGACAGCATCGCCACGCAGGCAGCGCTGGCCGCCGATCGCGCGCGCCTCTACGAGGCCGAGAAGCGGGCCCGCGAGGAAGCGGAGACGCTGTTCCGGATCGGCGAGTCGCTGAGCGCGACCCAGCTCGACCTGGAGACCATCGTCCAGCGCGTGACCGACGAGGCGACCAAGCTGACCGGCGCCGAGTTCGGCGCGTTCTTCCACAACGTGCCGGGCGAGACCGGCGAGTCGTTCCAGCTCTACACGCTGTCGGGCGCGCCCAAGGAAGCGTTCGCCAAGCTCGGCCTTCCGCGAAACACGCCGCTCTTCGCGCCGACGTTCGCCGGCCAGGGCGTCGTCCGCCTCGACGACGTGCGGACCGATCCGCGCTACGGCCAGCTCGCGCCCCACAAGGGCATGCCCGTCGGTCACATACCGGTGTCGAGCTACCTCGCGGTGCCGGTGATCTCGCGCAACGGCGCCGTGCTGGGCGCGCTGCTCTTCGGGCACTCACGACCGGGCCGGTTCACCGCCGAGCACGAACGGCAGACGCGGTCGCTGGCGGCCACTGCGGCGATGGCCGTCGACAACGCGAACCTCTTCGGCGCCACTCGCCGTGGCGAGGCGGACCAGCGCCGTCTGAACGAGGAGCTACGCGAGACGGTCCACCTCAACGAGCTGTTCGTCGCCGTGCTGGCCCACGATCTGCGCTCGCCGCTGGCGGCGATGCTGACCTCGGCCGATCTGATCCAGTCGCGCGAGCCGGCGGGCGGCGCGTCCCGGCACGAAAAGGCGCTGCTGCGCCTGACCACGAGCGGCCAGCGCATGACGCGCATGATCGAGCAGATCCTCGACTTCACGCGGTTGCGCGTCGGCGGCGGCCTGACGCTGGAACCCAGGGCTTCCGAGCTGGGGCCGCTGGTTCGCGAGGTCGCCGACGAGCTGGAGGGCGCCGGCATCGGGCACCCGATCGAGATCGCGCAGCTCGGCGACGGCGCCGGACGGTGGGACCCGGATCGGCTCGGCCAGGTGTTCTCGAACCTGCTCGCCAATGCGCTCCAGCACGGCGGCCCCCAGGGGGGTGCGCAAGCCCACGGCGTCCATGTCCAGATCGACGGCAGCCTTCCCGACACCGTGCGCGTGCGTGTGCACAACGCGGGCGCGATCCCTGCCGAGCTGATTCCGCGCATCTTCGATCCGATGATCGCGGGCGATCGGCGGCGCGACGGCTCGCGCGGCCTGGGCCTGGGCCTGTTCATCACGCAGCGGATCGTCGAGGCGCACGGCGGCTCGGTCGACGTCGTGTCGGCCGAGAGCACCGGTACGACGTTCACGGTCACCCTGCCCCGCTTCACGCAGGCGCCGCGCGTGGGCATCTTCTCGGGGCGAACCGACGGGGGGCGAAGCGACGCCCCGGCAGCGCGCGGCGACGCGGCTCCGGCGCCGGCCACCGACCCGTGGCGCGAGCCCGAAGCTCGCTTCCGCATGCTGGTCGAGACGGTCAAGGACTACGCGATCTTCATGCTCGACCCCGAGGGCCGAGTCGTCACCTGGAACGAGGGCGCCCGGCGCATCAAGGGCTACGAGGCGAGCGAGATCATCGGCCAGCACTTCTCGCGCTTCTACGACGAGGAGACCGTGCGGGCCGGCACCTGCGAGCGCGAGCTGGAGATCGCCGCGCGCGAGAAGCGCTTCGAGGACGAGGGCTGGCGCGTACGCAAGGACGGCTCGAAGTTCTGGGCCAACGTGGTGATCACCGCGCTGCGCGACAAGAGAGGCGAGCTGGTCGGGTTCACCAAGATCACGCGCGATCTGACCGAGCGCCGCCGCCTGCAGGAAGAAGAGCTGCGCGCCGCCAAGGCCGAAGAGGCGATCCGCGTGCGCGACGAGTTCCTGTCGCTGGTGTCGCACGAGCTCAAGACGCCGCTCACGATCCTGCAGATGCAGCTCGATACGCTGCCGAACAGCCTGCGCGACCCCTCGGACGACAAGGTCGCGACCAAGCTGGGGCGCGCCGCCGAGAGCAGCGGGCGCCTGGCCAGCCTCATCGATTCGTTGATGGACGTGTCGTCGATGGCGACCGGGCGGTTCGTGCTCAACCGCGAGCGCTTCGACCTGGGCGACAGCCTGCGCCGGCTCGTCGACTATCTCGCGCCGGCGGCGGCGCGCGCGCGCTGCGAGCTGTCGCTGCACACCGAGGGTGACCTGGTCGGGCGGTGGGACCAGAGTCGCCTGGAGCAGGCGGTGACCAACCTGGTCTCGAACGCGTTCAAGTACGGCCTCGGCAAGCCGGTCGAGCTGGTCCTGCGCCGGCACGCCGACGAGGTGTGGCTCGACGTGCGTGACCATGGCCCGGGCATTCCGGAGCCGGATATGAGTCGCATCTTCCGCCGCTTCGAGCGCGCGACGTCGCCGCTCAACTCGGGTGGCCTCGGCCTGGGGCTCTACTTCATCCACGAGATCGCCGCCGCGCACGGCGGCTCGATCCATGCCGAGAACATCCCCGGCGGCGGCGCTTGCTTCCAGCTCCGGCTGCCGGTCCGCGCGCGCGCCCTCGGGCCGTCTTCCTCTGCCGAACCCACCTCCTCAAAGGGAAACTGATGGGACTGCACCGCGTCCTCGTGATCGACGACGAAGAGATGATCCGCGAGAGCCTGGTCGAGTTCCTCGACGAGAACGGCTACCAGGCGATCGGCGCGATCCACGGCGGCGACGCGCTGGAGAAGCTCAAGTCGTTGAGCCCGCTGCCGTGCGTGATCCTGCTCGATCTCATGATGCCGGTCGTCGACGGTCCCACGTTCCGCGAGCGGCAGCTCAGCGACCCGCGGCTGTCGGCGATCCCCGTCATCGTGCTGTCGGCCTACCGGGGCGTCGGCAAGCGCGCCGCCGATCTGAACATCGAGGACCACCTCGACAAGCCGCTCAAGCTGTCGGCGCTGCTCGACCTCATCCGGAAGCACTGTCCGCTCGACGATCCGCCCGCCGAGAGCGCGGGCTGACGCGCGGCGCGCCGCCGATCAGCGCCGCCGCAGGACCGCGGCGCGCGTGGCGGCCCGCGAACCCGCGCTCTGCGCTTTCGTGCGAGAGCCCTTCTTGGCGGCGCGCGAACGTTCAGCGGCCGAGCGCCGCTTCGCGGCCTGCCGCGCCTGCGTCGCGAGGGCGCGTGGTGAGGCCGCGGCGCGCGGCTCGCGCTCGAGCGCTCGTTCGGCGGCGCGGCCGCGACGCCGCGACGGGGCGCGTGGCTTCCGGCGCCCCTGCCCCTCTTCATACGCCAGCTCGGCGGAGCGCTGCGTGCGGCTCGACACACGACCGCGACGCGGCGGTTTGAGCGGTACGCCCGCGCGGCGCGCCTTCGACAAGCCGATCGCGATCGCCTGCTTGGTCGAGCGCGCGCCGTGCTTCCCCGCGCGGATGTGGTCCATCTCCTCGCGCACGAACTCGCCGGCCGCCGTCGAAGGACGCTTCCCCGTCGAGAGATCCCGCTTGGCTTTTTCCACGGTGGTCTTACTTGGCATATGGCAAACGTGAGGTCTGCTGATCTTTGACGCAAGAGGCGTCGACCTCACTCGCTGGAGGTGGACCATGATTCGCAAGCTATCGTCGGGACAGTATCGACTCTACTCGCGCAAGCTCGATCCCAAGACCGGCCGCAGGCGCAACCTCGGTACATTCAAGAGCCGCGCCGCGGCCGAGAAGCACGAGCGCGCCGTCCAGTACTTCAAGCGCCACTGACGCGGTCACTCCGAGTAGGCGACGGTCGACAGCAGCGCGGCCGCCGCCTGCCGCGAATCGAGGCGCGTGTGCTGCACGATGATCGGAACGTCCGATTCGAAGACGCTGGAGTAGTCGGTGCCGCGCGGAATCGGCATGGGATCGTGCAGATCGTTGAAGCGCAGATGCAGGGTCCGCCGCGCCGGCACGACGACGCGAAATGGCCCGATCGGATCGCGATCCGAGAAGTAGATGGTGATGCCGACGTTTGCGTCGCGGCCGCCGGTGTTGAGCAGGCACGCGGTCTCGTGACTGAGCATCTCGGGCGGACCCTGGCTCTCGGCCGGGATGTAGCCTTCAGGGATCGCCCAGGTCATTCGGCCCAACGCGTGGCTCACGGCGCCAATCTGGGTCGCGACCCGGCGTGTGCAAGCGCTACGGCGCCACGACTCACAGCTCCAGCGTCCGCGCGACGTCCTCGCGCAGCGCGAGACCCAGCCCGGGGCGGCGCCGATCGATTGCGACGGCGCCGGCGTCGGCGGCGACGACGCCTTCGAACAGCATCCCTTCCATGCGCGCATGGTCGCGGAAGTGCTCGAGGTGGACGAGCTGGCAGGCCGCGGCGCCCGCGTGCGCGTGGATCGCGGGAGCGCAATGCGACGACAGCGGCATCGACCGCGCGGCGCACAGCGCGTCGGCTTGCAGGAAGCCGGTCACGCCCAGCGCGCGCGTCGCATCGGCTTGCAGGATGTCGACAGCGCCGGCCGCGAGCATGCGCTCGAAGTACCAGCCGTCGTACCCGTACTCGCCGGCCGCGATGGTCATGCCCGGCGGCGCCCGATCGCGGATCAGGCGCAGGCCCTCGAGATCATCGGCCGTCACCGGCTCCTCGAAGTATGAGACGCCGAACCGCGCGAACGCCTCCGCCATCGCCAGCGCCTGCTTGCGCTCGTAGGCGCCGTTGGCGTCGACCATCAACGCCGTGCTCGCGCCGACGGCCTCGCGCGCGACGCACACGCGATCGACGTCGGACGCGGGGTCGCGCCCGATCTTGATCTTCACGCGGCGGTGCCCGGCGGCGACGTAGCCACCGAGCTCGCGCGCGAGCTGATCCAGGCTCGACGAGGTGAAGCCGCCGCTGGCATAGACCGGCACGGCGGCGCGCGCGGCGCCCAGCGCATCGGCGAGCGCGACGCCCAGCAGCCGGGCTTTGAGATCCCAGAGGGCGACGTCCACCGCGCTTATCGCGCACGCCACCAGGCCGGGACGGCCGTGGTTCCGGATCGCGCGCAACATCGCCGCGCGCGCCGCCGGGATCGACAGAGCGTCCGCACCGAGAATCGCCGGCGCCAGCAGCGAGGCGATCACGGCGGCGGCGGCGGGGTCGACGTATGAGTACCCGATGCCGCGGACGCCGCCCGCGCGCACTTCCGCCAGCACCATCGTCGTTGCGTCCCAGATCGCCGTGCCGTCGGACTCCGGCCCGTTCTCGGTGGCCAGGCGAAAGACGCGCGCGCCGGCGCCGTCGATCCGCGGCGTCATGGCGCGCTCTCGCGCAACGCCAGCAGCAGCACCTCGGCCAGGTGAAGCGGCTGCCGCGACGTGGCCTGCAGGATCTGCTGGCGGCAGCTGAAGCCATTGGCGACGATCAGCGTGTCGGCGTCGGCCGCGCGCACCGCCGGCAGGAGCAGGCGTTCGCCGGCGGCCATCGAGATGTCGTAGTGGTCGGCCTCGAACCCGAACGATCCCGCCATGCCACAACAGCCGGCGTCGAGCAGCTCGTAGTCGAGGCCAATCTTGTCGAGCAGGCGGGTCTCGCCCTCCATGCCGATCACCGCCTTGTGGTGGCAGTGTCCCTGCACCAGCGCGCGGCGGCGCAGGCGCGGCGGCTGGTAGCCCTCGCGATCGAGGAACTCGCCCAGGAGGAAGGTCTGCCTCGCCAGACGGCGGGCATCCTCGTCGTGGGGCAAGAGACCGACGAGCTCGTCGCGGAACGCCGCCACGCAGCTCGGTTCGAGGCCGACGATCGGGACGCCCGCGCGAATGTACGGTCGCAAACCATCGAGCGTGCGGCGCCACACCTTCTTCGCGGTCGCGAGCATGCCCCAGTCATAGAGCGGGCGGCCGCAACAGAGCGGACGCGCCGGGATCTCCACCGTGTAACCCGCGCTCTCCAGCACCTCGACCGCGGCGCGCGCGGCCCCGGTCATCAAGAAGTTGCTGAACGTGTCGGGCCACAGCAGCACGCGGCGTCCGCCGGCGCGCGGCTGGGGCCGCCGCGCGAACCAGCGCCGGAACGTCGGCGACGCGAACGTCGGAAGCGCGCGCCGCTGTGACACGCCGGCGAGCCACTTGAGCACCGACGAGAATGGGCGGGTGCGCGCGAAGAAGCTCGACACGCGCGCGAACCGCGACGCCAGCCGCGCCCACCAGTGGATGAGCCCCATGGCGTAGGCCGCCCGCGGGCGCAGCCGCCCGGCGTAGTAGTGGGCGAGAAACTCCGCTTTGTACGTCGCCATGTCGACGTTGACCGGGCAATCGCTCCGACAGCCCTTGCACGCCAGGCACAGGTCCAGCGCCTCACGGACGTGCGGGTCGCGCCAGCCACCGCCGACGACCCCGTCGCGGGTCATCTCGAACAGCAGGCGCGCCCGCCCGCGCGTCGAGTCCTCCTCCTCGCGCGTGACCATGTAGCTGGGGCACATCACGCCGCCCTCGACGCGGCGGCAGGCGCCCACCCCCACGCAGCGCGCGGCGGCGCGCGCGAACGAGCCGGCGTCTTCCGCGAACGCGAAGTGGGTCTCGAACACCCGCGGCTCATCGTCGGGACCACTCCTCAGGTTCTGGTCGGGGCGAAATGCATCGACGACCTTGCCGGGGTTCATCTTCCCCGCGGGATCCCAGAGCCGCTTGAACGCGCCGAACGCCTGCACCAGCTCTACGCCGAACATTTTTGGCAGCAGCCACGCGCGCGCCTGCCCGTCACCGTGCTCACCCGACAGCGAGCCACCGTGGCCAACGACCAGGTCGGCGGCGCGCTCCAGAAACGCCATCCAGCGCTTCACGCCGGCCGCTGTCGCGAGATCGAAGTCGATGCGGCAATGCAGGCACCCTTGCCCGAAATGGCCGTAGAGCGCGGCGTGGTAGCCGAACTCGTCGAGCAGCGCGCGAAACGCCCGCAGGTACGCCCCGAGCCGGTCGGGCGGAACCGCCGAGTCCTCCCATCCCGGATGCGTCGGCGGCATCCCGGGAATGTGCGCGGTCGCGCCGAGACCGGCCTCACGCACCTCCCAGAGCTTCTTCTCCTGACGCTTGTCGTCGAAGAGTCGCATCGCCGGCGCGCCGGGCGCCGCACCGAGCTCCTCCATCATCCGGCGCGCCTGCGCGTCGGCGTCGGCCGTCGTGTCGGCGCCGAATTCGACCAGCAGCCACCCCTTCCCTTCGGGCAACATCGACAAGTCGTCGGGGTGCATGCCTTTCTTCCGCATGTAACCGATGAGCTCCTCGTCGAGCCCCTCGAGCCCGACCGGCCGATGCGCCATCACCTGCGTCACGTGATCGGCGGCGGAGGCGACGTCCGGATAGCCCAGCACCACCAGGCTGCGCGCCGGTCGGGCGTCGATGAGCACGAGCGTCGCCTCCAGCACGACCACGCACGTCCCTTCGGTGCCGACCAGCGCCTGCGCCACGTCGAAGCCGTTCTCATCGAGGAGCGCGTCGAGGTTGTAGCCCGACACGCGGCGCGGGATGCGCGGGTAGCGCGCGCGCACCTGGGCGCCGTAGCGGTCGCGCAGCGCACGCAGGCCGGCGTAGATCTCGGCGCGCCGCCCGCCGCCGGCGATGATCGCTTCCAGCTCCGGCTCCGACGTCTTCCCGACGCTGAACCGCTCGCCGTCGTAGGTGAGCACGTCGAGCGACCGCACCTGGTGCCGGGTCAGCGGCCCCGGTCCGTAGAGGTCGGCCATCACCGAATGCACGCCGCACGAGTTGTTGCCGATCATCCCGCCCAGAGTGTTGCGGCTGTGGGTCGCCGGATCCGGGCCGAAGGTGAGGCCGTGCGGCGCCGCCTGCCGCCGGAGCTCGTCGAGGTTGCAGCCGGGCTGTACCCGCGCGATCCGTTGCCCGGGATCGATCTCCAGCACGCGATCCATGTACTTCGAGTAGTCGATCACCACGGCGACGTTGCAGGTCTGTCCCGCCAGGCTGGTGCCGCCGCCGCGCGACGTGATCGGGGCGCGGTGCGCGCGGCAGAGCGCCACCGTCTTGATCACATCGTCGACGTCGCGCGGGAGCACCACGCCGATGGGGACCTGGCGGTAGTTCGACGCGTCGGTGGAATAGGCCGCGCGGCTCCCGTCGTCGAAGCGGACCTCGCCCGAGATCTCGCGCTGGAGCGCGGTGGCCAGCGCGCGTGCGTCGATCGCGCCCGCGCCCATGCGCGCGCCGGCGGCGTGTTCGTCGGCGGCGTGAACGGTGACGCGGCCATCATAGTGCCGCGGCTGGATCGGCAGGTGAAACTGGTGGGCGGCGCCGGCGTCCGGGTCGATCGACTTGGTCGTCATCGTCGTGGCCGCCCGCCGCCCTTGCGACTACCGCCGTCTCGGTTGCCGGTGCGGCAGCAGCTTGGCCACCAGCTCGGTGAAGCTCTGGTGGATGATGCCGCCTTCGTCGGGGTCGCCTTTGAACAGCGCCGAGCTGTACTTCTTCGCCTGCTCGAGGGTGATATGCGGCGGCAGCGGTGGAACGTCGGGGTCGGTCAAGACCTCCAGCACGACGGGCCGATCGGCGGCAAAGGCGGCGTCCCAGGCGGCGCCGAGCTGCTCGGGATCGTCGACGCGCAGGCCGCGCAGGCCCAGGACCTCGGCGTGGCGCGCGTAGGGGAAGTCGAGGATCTCCTGCGACGCCTGGAACTTGGGGTTGCCTTCCATCACCCGCATCTCCCAGGTGACCTGATTCAGATCGTGATTGTTCAGCACCAGGATCACCAGGCGCGGATCGGACCACTCCTTCCAGTAGCGCGCGATGGTGATGAGCCCGTTGTTGCCCAGCATCTGCATCGCGCCGTCACCCACCATCGCGACCGCGACCCGGTCTGGATAGGCGAACTTCGCCGCGACCGCGTAGGGCACGCCCGGGCACATCGTCGCCAGGTTGCCCGACAGGCTGCCCATCATGCCGCTTCGGATCTTCACGTCGCGCGCATACCAGTTGGCGGCCGAGCCCGAGTCCGCCGCCAGGATCGCGTTGTCCGGCAGGCGCGGCGACATCTCGCGGAACACGCGCTGCGGATTGATCGGCTTGGCCGGGTTCATCGCGCGCGCGTCGAGCAGCTCCCACCACTCGTCGACATTGTCGGCGATCTCGTTCTGCCACGCTCGGTCTACCTTGCGCCGCAAGAGCGGGATGAGCGCGCGCAGCGTCGGTCCGGCGTCGCCGACCAGGTTCAGCTCCATCGGGTAGCGGATGCCCAGCATCTTCGCGTCGATGTCGATCTGCACGCCGCGCGCCTGTCCCTCGCGCGGCAGGAACTCGGAATAGGGAAAGCTCGAACCGACCATCAACAACGTGTCGCAATTCGTCATCATGTCCCAGCTCGGCTTGGTGCCGAGCAGGCCGATCGCGCCGGTGACGAACGGCAGGCTGTCGGGAACCACCGCCTTGCCGAGCAGCGCCTTGGCGATGCCGGCGCCGAGCAGGTCCGCGACCTCCAGCACCTCGGCCGACGCCCGCAGCGCACCGGCGCCGACCAGCATCGCAACCTTCTTGCCGGCGTTGAGGATCTCGGCGGCGCGCTGGAGATCGGCGGTGGTCGGCACGACCACCGGGGCGCTGTACGCGTGGCTGGAGTGGATCGTCCCGTGCGCGCGCGGTGGCGTCTCGACCGCGTCGAGATCCTGCACGTCATTGGGGAAGATGATGCAGGTGACCGTCCGCTCCGCCTTGGCGATGCGCAGCGCCCGATCGACCAGGTGCCGGACCTGCGCGGGGTCCGAGACCATGTGAACGAATTCGTGGGCAACGTCCTTGAACAGCGAGAGGAGATCCACCTCCTGCTGATACGAGCCCCCGATCGCCTTGCGGGACTGCTGCCCGACGATCGCGACCACCGGTTGATGATCCATCTTGGCGTCGTAAAGACCGTTGAGCAGGTGGATCGCGCCCGGCCCCGACGTCGCCAGGCACACGCCGACCTCCCCGGTGAACTTCGCGTGCGCGCACGCCATGAACGCCGCCATCTCCTCGTGGCTGGTTCGCACCAGCTTGAAGCGGTCGCCGGTCCGCGCCAGCGCGCCCATGAGCCCGTTGATGCCGTCACCGGGGTAGCCGAAGACGCGGCTCACACCCCACTCGGCCAGGCGCTTGAAGACAAAGTCGGCGACCGTCGCGGACATTCGACCCTCCCTCGGTTGAGCGAGCTCGCGCCGTCGAGCTCCCTCTTCCGCGAGCCCGATGACGCGCCAAAGCTGGTGATGTCACGCTTGCTTGTCAACGATGGTTGCGGCCCCCCCTGACCGGCGCGCAATGCATGGCTAGCTTTGACGCCACCCAACAACCGCAACGGAAGGAGGTCGCAAATGATTGCTGTCCGCCTCAATTGGCTCAGGAATGGAATGCTCGCGGGTGCGCTCGCGCTATTCGGAGGTCAGGCGTTCGCTGCCGATCCGCCGGCCACGGCCGACGTCCTCAACAAGCTGCACGAGTCCGACCAGAAGGAGATCGAGGCCGGCAAGATCGCGCAGAAGAACGGTCAATCCAAGGAGGTCCGCGACTACGGCAAGATGCTGGTCAAGGACCACACCGCCGCCGACAAGAAGGTCGCGAGCCTGGCGAAGCAGGAGAAGATCAGGCTGAACGCGAACGAGCCCGGCGTCGACGAGATGAAGGACATGAAAGCGGGCTCGTCATTCGACGGCCGGTTCGCGCGCGACATGGTCGACGACCACAAGAAGGACATCGCCGAGGTCACCGACGCGCGCGACAGCACGACCGACGACAGGCTGAAGAAGCTGCTGTCGGATCTCTTGCCGACGCTGCAGAAGCACGAGGACGCCGCGCAGAAGCTCGTCGACACCACGGGCGCGGGCAAGTAGCGCTCAGCGGGCGTGGGGCGAGGCACGACCCGGATCGACGTGATCCGGATCGACAAACGTGAGCTCGATGCAGGCGCCACGGCCGGCGCGGTTGCGCGCAGCGATGGTGCCGCCCAGCCGGCGCATCATCGCCGCCGCCGTCGCCAGACCGAGCCCCATGCCCCGGTCACCCTTGGTCGAGAAGAGGGGTTCGAAGATCCGGGACAGATGACTGGGCGCGATCCCGATCCCTTCGTCTTCGACCCGGACCCTGACGCCCCAGGGAGCCGAGGCGGCGCTCACTGTGATCGTCCCCCCGTCCGGCATCGCGTCGCGGGCGTTGAAGAAGAGGTTGATGAGCACGTTGACGAGCTCGTCGCGCGGCGCCCAAACAACGAGTCTTTCCATTCCCTCCGAATCGACGCGAATCGAGATTCGGCCGCCAACCGCCAGACTCCCTATTCTCAACGAGGTCTCCACGAGCTGGATCGCCGGCCGGACGACCTCGTCGAGCAGGTTCAACCGCACCGCGGCCGCCGCCCTTGGATGGGCGACTGCCTGGAGCTTCTGAACCAAACCGGACTGAGCCTCGACGATCTTCTGCAATGCCTCGGTCTCCGAGACGACGGCCAGGTTGCCCGCCAGCATGGCGACGCGCGTACGCAGTGCGGCGACCAGGTTGCCGAGGTCGTGCGCCACGCCAATCGCGAGCTCCGCGGCCACGTGCGTGCGTTCGATCTCGTTGAGACGGGCGCTCATGGTTGCGACCCGCGCCTCGGCACGAACCTCCTCGGTGACGTCGCGCACGAGTATCAGCGCCACATTGCTCTCCGCGTGGGACACCGGGCGCTCGACCACCAGCTCGACGACATTGCCGCCGCGCGCAAAGCGCTGACGTCGATGGGGCGTTCCGTCCGTGGACAGGAGCAGAGCCTGCTCGACGGCGATCGCGCGCAACGATGGCGCCGGCTGCTCCTCGGCCGCCGACTCCGGTTCCAGATCGAGTCCGAGGGGACTCCAGCCCGGGCCAATCACGCTGCCGCGGTCCAATGCATCGAACGCACGGTTGGTGAACACCAATCTTCCGTCCCGCACCGTCGCCCAGCCGGTCGGGCTGATTCGCAGGGCCCAGCTAGCCATGGTCTGCAGGTAGCTGACCTCGCGCCGCTGTTGAGCCATCAGCACCACCGAAGCATGGAACTGGCGAGACAGCTGCTCGTGCGTTTGCTTGAGCGATTCCTGGGACGGGCCCGTCGCCTTGAGGATCTCAGCCATCGCGGAATCCAGCATAAGCCGATCCGTTTCGACGTTCGACCGGAAAGAGAATGCTTCGCCGATGCGCCGGCGGCGCTCTTGATGAGAAACCGCTCACGCGTATAGTCGCCGCGAGAAGACCAAGAGGTTCAACCAAATGGCGAACGACAGACGCCCCACTCGCCGCGATTCCAATCCGGCGGCCGCCCCAAAGACCACACCGAGCAAGGACCAAAGCCCGAAAGAGAGTCCCGAGGAAGCGGGGCTCGACAGCGAGACCGCCGACGCCGTGAAGGCTGACGAGCCGGATCGCGCCGTTGTGGACGTTGTCATTGTGGGCATCGGCGCCTCTGCCGGTGGGCTCGAGGCGCTGCAGGAGTTCTTCGATCACATGCCGGGCGACAGTGGCATGGCTTTCGTGGTGGTCACGCACCTTCCTGCCGGGCGCGTCAGCCTGATGCCTGAGCTGCTGTCACGCCACAGCCCGATGCCGGTCACGGAAATCGGCGCCCCGATCAAGGTGGAAGCAAACCACGTCTATCTCGCCCGCGGCGGTACCGCGGTAGCAATCAAGGACGGCAAGCTCGTGGCCGAGGATCCCATCCAGGGCGCCGGCCGCCAGCTCGTGATCGATTCATTCTTTCGGTCGCTGGCGCGCGAGGCGCGCGACCACGCGATCGGCATCGTCCTGTCGGGGACCGGCAGCGACGGGACCCTGGGCGTCAAGGAGATCAAGGCCCAATCAGGGATGACCATGGCGCAAGAAGAGGCCAGCGCCCGCTACTCCGCGATGCCCCACAACGCGATCGCCAGCCTTCACGTCGATTACGTCCTCAGCCCCGAAGCCATGCCGAAACAGCTCGTCAGCTATGCCGGCGCGCTGGCCCGGCGGGTGCATCTGACGACCCAGCCCTCCGTCGAAGGCGCCGATCTGTTTGGCCGCATCTTCCTGCTGCTGCGCAGCCGCACCGGCCATGACTTCTCTTACTACAAGAGCACGACCATCCGCCGTCGCATCGAGCGCCGGATGAACGTGCATCAAATCGAATCGCTCCGTGATTACCTCCATTTCCTGCGGAACAACGCCGCCGAGGTGGATCGCTTGTTCAAAGAGCTCTTGATCGGCGTCACGTCGTTCTTTCGCGATCCGGAAGCTCATGCGGCGCTGGCGACTTTCTTGCCCGGTATGTTCACGGGTACGCCGGATGGTTACGTATTCCGCGTCTGGGTACCCGCCTGCTCGACCGGCGAGGAGGCCTACTCTCTGGCGATCGAGCTCAAAGAAGCCATGGATCGGACCAAATCACATTTCGGGGTGCAGCTTTTTGCGACCGACCTCGATCCCGAGGCCATCGAGATCGCGCGCACGGGCGAGTATCCAGAGAGCATCTCGGCGGACGTGAGCGCCAATCGGCTGGAGCGGTTCTTCACGCAGACCGAAGGGTTCTATCGAATCAAGAAAGAGATTCGCGAGATGCTGGTGTTCGCCCCGCAGAACCTGGTGGAGGACCCCCCGTTCACCAAGCTGGATTTGCTCTCCTGCCGGAATTTACTGATCTACTTCGACGCCAAGCTGCAGCAACGCCTGATGCCGATGTTTCACTATGCATTGCGCCCGGGCGGCGTCCTGTTTCTAGGAACGTCGGAAACGATTGGCAACTTCGGGCACTTGTTCGAACCGCTGGACAAGAAGTGGAAGATCTTTCGCCGGAAGGACGGTCCGACGAGCAGCACCTACATCTCGGATCTGCCGTCCATCCCCAGTGACGTGACAAGCCGCGAGCTGGCGGTGGCCCCGTTCGGCCGCCGCACGGTCGAGCCCACCATTGCGCAGAGCGCCGAGCGGGCATTGATGCAACACCTGATGCCGCCGGCGCTGGTCATGCACGAGCGCGGCGAGATCGTTCATATTCACGGGCGCACGGGGCAGTTCCTCGAACCGGCGCCCGGCTCGCAGACCACCGCAAACGTCTACAACATGGCGCGCGAAGGATTGCAGCTGGACCTGGCCGTGGCGGTCCGTCACGCGGCGGAGAACGAGGCGGGCGTGATCCAGCGCGGCGTACGCGTCAAGGCCAATGGACACATGATCACCGTCGACCTGCGCGTGAAGCGCCTGACCCTACCCGAGCACCTGCGGGGGCTGTTCCTGGTGGCGTTCGATCACGTCGAGCCGCTCCCGGTCATCGAACCCCACGCGGCGGGCCCGTCCAATCAGGAGGCGGCGCCGGGGCGGATCGGCGTGCTCGAACGTGAGTTGCAGCACGCGAAGGAGGTTCACCAGAGCACAATCGAGGAGCTGGAGACCGCCAACGAGGAGCTGAAGTCGACGAACGAAGAGCTGCAATCGACCAACGAAGAGTTGCAGAGCGCCAACGAAGAGCTGGAGACGTCGAAGGAAGAGATGCAATCGTTGAACGAAGAGTTGCAAACCGTCAACGCCGAGCTCCAGGGAAAGGTGGAGGAGCTGTCGCGCGCCAACGACGACATGAAGAACCTGCTCAACGGCACCGACATCGCGACCATCTTTCTCGACAACGACCTCAACATCAAACGCTACACCGACCAGGCGAAGAAGGTCGTGCGGCTGATCCCCTCGGACGTGGGCCGTCCGGTCGCCGATCTGGTCTCGAAGCTGAAACATCAGACGTTGGCGGATGACGCGGCCCAGGTCTTGACCACCTTGGTTTTCAAGGAAGCCGAAGTCCAGACCGACGACGGGTCCTGGTACCTGATGCGCATGCTCCCGTACCGGACGACGGACAACGTGATCGACGGCCTGGTCGTGACGTTCGTCGACATCACCAAGATCAAGGGACTGCAGGAAGACTGGCGCCGTCTCATCGTGGCGCTGAGCAGCGCGCCCACGGCGATCTTCGGCCAGACCAGCGATCTCACCTACGATTGGGCGTTTGGCACGATCCTGGGCCAGGCGGCCGAGCGCATGATTGGCCGCAGGGATCAGGAGCTCTTCGCCGGCGACGGCCGCGTTCTGGCGGATCTCAAGCAGGAGGTGATCGCGCACGGCAAGCCGCTGCGCCGGCGCATCGCGCTCGGCTTCGACGGCGCGCGCCGGACGCACGACATCTACCTGCAGCCGACGCTGAAGCCCAGCGGCGAGATCATCGGCGTCAGCGGCGTGGTGACCGTGCTCGAGGATTCGTCCACGGACAAGTGAGCGAGATGAGTGCGTACGACGATCGGAAGCAGCAGGCAGAAGCGCGCGCGGCAGCGAGCCCGGCGCGCGACATCGCACTCGACCGTGATCAGCTGGTGGCTGAGCTTCGCATTCATCAGGCCGAGCTCGAGATGCAGAACGACGAGCTCCGTCACACGGAGCTCGAGCTTCGCGCCGCGCACAACGACTACCTCGATCTCTTCGAGCTGGCGCCGATCGGCTACGTGGTGCTGGGGGCGCGCGCCCAGATCGTCAGCGCCAACGTGGCGGCGGGGGACATCCTGGGCGTGACGCGCGACCGCCTGATCGGGCAGCCGTTCCCGGCGTTCATCGATCCCGCGGAAGCCTATCGCTTTCATCTGCACCACCAGCAGTCGTTCGAGATCCTCGGCGTCAAACGCCGGATGGATCTACGCCTCCGGCGCGCCGACCAGACGCCGGCGGAGGTGATCCTGGAGGCGACGTGCTTCCAGGCCACGACCGGCGCCCGCATGTGCCGCGTCGCGATCGTCGACATCACCGATCGACGCCGCGCCGAGACGATGCTCGACGAGCGGCAGGCACGCCTGTCGGCGATCCTGAACACCGTGGTCGACGCGGTGGTGACGGTCGACGATCTCGGCATCATCGAGTCGGTCAACAAAGGAGCGCTGCGCCTGTTCGACTTCACCGAGAGCGAGCTCGTGGGACACCCCATCGCGCTCTTGATGCCGGAGCCGCACCGATCGCGCTATCGGTTCCTGATGAAGCGGTACCTGGACCACGGGCAGGAGTGCATCCTCGGGCAGACCCGCGAGGTGCCGGCGTGCCGCCACGACGGACGCGTCTTCCCCGCCGAGCTGACGGTGGGCGAGCTGCGCGTCGACGGTGACCGGCGTTTCGTGGGCGTGATCCGCGATATCTCGGAGCGCAAGGAGCAGGACGTGCGCGTGCGCGAGAGCCTGGCGCGGTTTCAAGAGATCGCCGACCGCATCCAGGACATCTTCTACATCGCGGTGCCCTCGACCGGCCGGGTGCTCTACGTCAGCCCTGCATTCACGCGGGTCTTCGGCCGCTCGCTCGAGGAAGCTGGGACCGAGCAAAAGACGTGGCTGCCCTGGGTCCACCCCGACGACCGCGGGCGCGTCGAGCATGCGCTGGCGCGCTGGAGCGCGCGCCCCGAGCTCGACGAGGAGTACCGGATCCTTCGTCCCGACGGCTCGGAAAGGCTGCTGCGCGATCGCGGATTTGCGATGCACCAGGAGGACCGGATCACCGGCATCATCCGCGACGTCACCGAGGAGCGCAGCCTGGAGCAGGAGCTGCGGCACGCGCAGCGGCTCGAGGCGGTCGGAACGCTGGCGAGCGGCATCGCCCACGACTTCAACAACCTGCTCATGGGCCTCGCGGGGCTGGCCAAGATGGCTTTGCGCGAGCTGCCGCCCGACCACCCCGCCGCCGGCTACGTCCGCCGGAGCCTGGAGTCGACAGAACGTGGCTCGACCCTGACGCGCCAGCTCTTGATGTTCAGCGGGCAGCGGCGCGCGCGCGCCGAGGCGGTCGAGGTCGACGCCGCCTGCCGCGCGGCGCGCGACCTGCTGGATCGCCTGGTGGGCGAGCACATTCGCCTCTCGATGACGACGGAGGCCGCGGGCCTGGGCGTGCTGGCCGAGCCCGGCGAGATCGAGCAGATCCTCCTCAATCTGGTGGCCAACTCGCGCGACGCCATGCCCGAGGGCGGCGAGCTGAGAGTCGAGACGCGGCCCACCGACGATGGCCTGTCGGTCGCGATCTCGGTCAGCGACACCGGAAGCGGGATGGACGAAGAGACCAAGGCCCGGCTGTTCGAGCCGTTCTTCACCACCAAGGGGGTCGGTCAAGGGACCGGGCTCGGGCTGTCGACGGTGTTCGCGGTGGCACGGCAGCGCGGGGGCGAGGTCCGCGTCGATTCGGAACCCGGACGCGGAACGGCGGTGACAGTGCGGTTGCCGGTGGTCGCGCGCAACCTCACCAGCCGGACCGAAAACGGCGGCACGCCGCACGGGACCGAGACGGTGCTGGCGGTCGAGGACGATCCGCTGGTGCGAGAGACGATCGAGGGCGACCTGCGGGCGCTGGGCTACACGACGCTCATGGCGGGTCTGCCGGCGGAGGCGCTGGCCACGATCGAACGCGCGCCGGTCGATCTGCTGCTGACCGACGTGATGATGCCCGGCAAGCTGGGTGGCGAGCTGGCGCGCGCGATCAGGGCCCGACACCCCGCCTTGCGGGTGCTGTTCATGTCGGCCCACCCGCAGTCCGAGCTGCTGCGGTTGAAGCGGATCGAGCCCGACGACCGGCTGCTGTCCAAACCCTTCGGCCAGCACGAGCTGGGCGTGGCGGTGCGCGCGGTGCTGGACCAGCCGCCCGCGGGCGCGGCGGTGAAGACCGAGGCCGGGCGGACGGCGGCGACGCATGTGCGCCGCGCGCTGATCGTCGACGACGATCCCGACGTGGCCGAGACCATGGGCGACGCGCTGGATCAGCATCGGACTGTCCGCGACCATCGTGCGCTCCGGCGCGGAGGCGATCGAGGTGGCGAGCTCGCTCCGCCCCGACCTGGTCCTGTGCGACGTGAGCCTGGGAAGCGGGCTCTCCGGCTATGACCTGGCGCGCGCCTTGCGCGCCGATCCGCGGTTACGTCACACCAGGCTGCTGGCGATGACCGGTCTTCCGCCCGAGCAGTCCGAGGCGCCCGCGAGAGCGGCCGGCTTCGACCACGTCCTCACCAAACCGGTCGACCTCGATCGGCTCGAAGCGCTGGTCAAACCGCCGCCCTGAGGGATCAGGGCAGGCGGTGACCGCGAGCGATCCAGCGCGGCGCTTTTTCGTACGGCGGACCGGGGCGGCGGACGCCGGGGCTGTCGACGATCGCTCGAACATCCACGGCGCGAACCAACCGCGCCAGCGTCGGCGCCACACTCTGCGTCGCCAGGATCAGATCCACGTTGTCGTAGATCAGCGCGTTGCGTGGCATCGACGGATACAGCGCCTCGCGCGGATCCTGGACCAGGGAGACTCCGCCCATGGTCTTGATGCGAATCAGACCGCTGACCCCGTCGCTGAGATTGCCGGTGACCAGCAGGCCGATGACGCGCGCCTGGCAGCTCTCGGCAGCGGAGATGAACATCGGATCGATCGCCGGCCGCGTGTGGTTTTGCCGCGGCTCACGGTTCAACCGGATGACGTCGCCCTCTATCAGCATGTGCTGGTCGGCGGGCGCCAGGTAGATCCGGCCGCGCGCCAGCGGCTCCCCGTCGGCGGGCTCGACGACGGGGAGGCTGGCGCCGCGGGCGATAACGTTCGCCAGCGACGAGCTCGGCGTGGGATTGCGATGGAGCGTGATTGCGACCGCGGCGCCGAGATCGGCCGGCAGGTTGCCGAGCACGCTCTTCAGCACCTCGAGAGCGCCGGCGGAGCCGCCGATCACGATCACGTCGCGCGGGTGTGCCGGCATCTAGCCCTTGCCCCGATCCGCGCTGGCGGGAGAATCCTGGGCGATGATCCGGCGCAGCTCCGCCGCCACACCGGTCGCCCGCTTGCCCCGCGTTCGATAGACCTCGGCGTCCTCCCGAACGCCGGCGGCGCGGACGCGGGCGGACATCTCGCCATGGAGCAAGGCGATCTCCTGGTAGACCTCCACCGCGGACCAAAGCGTATTCTCGGCCTGTTCTTCCTTGCCGCGGACCAGGCTTTCACCCGAGTAAGCGTGCCCAATGCTGCACGTGAACGCCAGGTGACCCTGGTGCCCCTCTTCGCGCACGGCGAGAACGCCCCGACAGTCCGGGCACCCGAGATCGGTCAGCTCGCCGGACGTCACGATCTGGGATGCGCGACCGAAGGGCGTCCCGCGCTCGCGGCGCTTGCGCGGAATGACCTTCGCACGCGTGCTGGCCTTCGGTCCCCGACGTGCCATCCGCGCAACATCGGCACGTCGGGGCGATTTGCCAAGAGGCGCCCGCAACGGTCATAGCCGCGCGAACGAGAAACCGAAGCCCGGCGAGCTGGTGATCGTCAGCGACGGCGTCGCCGGCGGCCCGGCTGCGGAGCCCATGAACACATAGACCGCGCCCGCGCCGGGCGAGCCGTAGGCGATGTCGTCGAAGCCATCCCCGTTCACGTCGCCGAGGCCGCCGGCCAGCACCGCGGCGAAACCCTGGCCGTTGTTGGTGTGGCCCGGCACGAGCAGCGGCGCGAACGTCGGGCAGGCGGTCGACGTGCAGGGCGTCGTGCCGCCGAAGTAGACGCGCTCGGCCTCGGGCACGCCGAACAGCGACGAGATCATCGCGAGCACGTCGCTGAAGCCGTCGCCGTTGACGTCGCCCACGCCCTGATAAAAGTACGCGCCCGCGATGGCCTGAAAGGGGGTGACCGGGCCTTGCGGGCCGCCGATGTTGATCGCGCCCGTCGTCGCCAGATCGACGAGGCCGTCACCGTTGAAGTCGCCGGCGAGCGCGCCGAAGCTGGGCGCCGAGAAGGTGACCGGCGGCGACGGCGCAACCAGCGTCTGGCCGTTGCCGTCGTAGAGCATCGCGCCGTCGAGCCCGGCGATCACCGCGTCCGGAAAGCGATCGCCGTCGAAGTCCCCGCCGCCGATCGGCCAGCGCGCGTCGACCGCGGCGCCCGAGCCGGCCGGCGCGCTCGGCAACTGCGCGACCGGCGTTGGATTCACGCCGGTGGCGCTGCCCAGGTACAGCGCCGCGAAATCGCGGCCGCCGACGAGCAGATCACCGTAGCCGTCGCCGTTGACATCGCCCGCGCTGAGCACGCGCATCTCTTCGCCGAAGTCGGCGGCCGGCGCCGGGAACGTCACCGGCGAGCCGAGCCCGGACGGACCGCCGCGATAGACCGTGACCGTCACCGGCGGCCCGCTGGTCCAGACCGCCAGGTCACCGAAGCCGTCGCCGTCGAGATCGCCGGCCGGGCCCGATTCGTCGCCGAAGCCGGCGGTGCCGACCAGCGTCTGCGCCGGCGTGGTGGGCAGCCCCTGCGGGCCGCCGGGGAAGATGCGCATCTCGCCGTTCACGACCGAACCGACGGCCTTTACACCGACCGCGAGATCGGAGAAGCCGTCGCCGTTGAAGTCGGGGATCGCGCCCCAGCTCGCGGCGCGCCCGCTGTCGCGCGCGGGGATCGTCAGCTCCCACACCGCCGACGTCAGGGCGCGGGGTCGATCGTGAGACCCGCCGCGCGCGCGATCGACGACGCGCCAGAAGATCACGCCCGCGGGCAGCGCCCGCGGCGACCGCGCCGCCGAGCCCGCCGTGTCGAGGGTTACGACGGGCCGGCGGCAGCCGCGGTCCCGGCAGATCTCGAGCGTCACCTCACCGCGCCCGCCCGTCCAGCGGAAGACCGGCCGCCGCGACGTCGCGATCGACGTCGACAGCGGCGCGATCAGGCGCGGCGCCGGCGGCGCAGCGGCGGGCGCTGCCTCCGCCCCCGACAGCGCCGATCGCTCGAGCACCGCGGGCTCGTCGTCGCTGGGTTGGGACTGCCCGCACGCGACCATCGCCCCCGACGCCACGACCGCCGCCGAAAGCACCCCGACTCGACCGCTCCCTCTCCATAGCTCACCCATGACTCGCCTCCTCGCCGCAATGGCCGGACAAGTTGGGACCAGCAACGTCCCTGTCAAGCGTGGGACTGGTCGGTTGCCGGGTTGTTTCACCTACGACTGAAATACAGCGCCAGCCGCATCGCCTCCGACCGGTCCCGTGGACAACTGAATAGAAGCAAATGACGACGGTTTTGCTCGGGAGCATGCACATTGCTCCCGACAGGACTACCCGGTCACTCCGCACTGCCGTCGTCCGGGCGCCCGCAACGAGCGTCCAACCAACCCTCACACAACCAGGATAACGATGAGCAAAATGCGAATCGAGGGCCGCGCGCCGCTCGATCCGGCGCTGCGGGTAGGGGTTCTCGTCGACCTGCAATGGGGCCCGAACGCGGGCGGGCACGTCAAGACCTGGGAGCGCGTCGCCGCGACCGCGGCTTTGCTGGGACCGACGCTCGATCTGACGGTGCACTTCTCGGGCGCGAAGGAGGCGACCCACGTCATCGCGCCCCACGTCCGCTACCGCATCCACCGTCCGGTGCTGAGCACGGCGCGCCTTCCGTTCCTTTCGCACGTGCCCGATCACAGCGACATCGCGCCGTACAACCGGAGCCTGGCCGCCGCGCTCTCCGACTACGACGTCATTCACACCACTGACGGCGTCTTCGCGTTCGCGCGCACAGCGGCGCGCGTGGCGCGGCGGCGCGGCATCCCGCTCGTGAGCTCGATCCACACCACGGAGCCGTACTACGCGCGCGTGTTCACGGCCGCGACGATCGAGCGCTTCACCGGCAACGGCCGCCTCGCGCGCCTGCTCATCGATCGCCTGAACCTCGCGGGCCGCGCCGAGGCGAGCATGCAGCGCCGGCTCGACACCCACCTGCGCGGATGCGCGCGCGTGCTGGCGTCCAGCGCCGAGGACCAGCTGCGTCTGGTCGGGATGCTCGGGCGCGATCGCGTCGGCCGCCTGCGCCGCGGCATCGACCACGGCTTCTTCGATCCGCGCAAGCGAGACCGCCAGTGGCTGGAGCGCGAGATGGGCGTCCCTCACGGCAGCATCGTGATCATCTCGGTCGGACGCCTCGATCGCATCAAGAACGTGCTCACGCTCGCGCGCGCGGTGCGCATCCTCATCGACCGCGGTCTGCCGGTGCACCTGCTCTGTCCGGGAAAGGGAGCCGACCGCACCGCGCTGGTGGCGCTGCTCGGCGGCTGCGTCACCTGCCCCGGCGTGCTCGAGCCCGCGACGCTGGCGCGCGCCTACGCGTCGTCCGACCTGGCCGCGCAGCCGTCGCTCGTCGAGGAGCTGTCCAACGCCGTCCTCGAGGCGTCGAGCTCGGGCCTGCCGCTGCTGGTGGGGCAGTCGAGCGGCAGCGGGCGCTTCGTCGTCGACGGAGAGACCGGCCTCATCGTCCCCGACTTCGAGCCCGCCTCCTGGGCGCGCGCGCTGCAAGGCTTGCTCGACGACCGCGAACGCCTGCGCGCCATGGGCTACGCGGCGCGCGCCTGGTCGCTGCGGAACGTGCCGACCTGGCACGAGGTGCTGGTCGACGACCTGCTGCCGGTCTGGCGCCAGCTCGCCTTTCCGGCGGCGCGCGATCACGAGTCCCACGACGCCCCCGGCGGAGCGCTCCGAAACATCGGAGCGCGCCGGTGACCGGCTCGGGTCCGGCGCGCCACCGAGGAGGAGTCCGATGAAGGTGCTGTTCTGTCATCCGAGCGGTCTCATGTACACGGAGATCTTCCTGCGCCTCGAGCCGCTGGGCGTCGAGCTGTGCGCCGCGGCGGCGCGGCGGGCGGGGCACGACGTGCGCATCCTCGACCTGCAGGCCGCCTCGCTGGACGACTACCGGCAGACCATCGATCGCTGGCGCCCCGACGCGGTCGGGTTCGGGCTCAACTACCTGGCCAACATCCCCGAGGTCGTCGATCTCGCGCGCGAGACCCGGCGCCGGCTGCCGAATGTTCTGTTCTTCGTGGGCGGCCACAGCGCCTCGTTCACCGCCGCGGAGATCCTGGAGCACGCCGGCGGCGCCATCGACTGCGTCGTGCGCGGCGAGGGCGAGGAGATCACGCCGCGGCTGCTCGACGCCGCCATCCACGATCGCTCGGCGCTGCACACGCTGCCCGGCGTGGTGACCCTGGCCGGTCAGGGCCCGCCGCCCGAGCAGGTGCACGATCTCAACACGCTGATGCCGGCGCGCGATCTGCTGCCGCGACGGCGCAAGTACTTCATCGGCGTGCTCGACCCGGCGGCGTCGATCGAGATGACGCGCGGCTGCCCCTGGGACTGCTCGTTCTGCAGCGCCTGGACGTTCTACGGCCGCAGCTACCGCCGTCTCGACCCGGTGCGCATCGCCGACGAGCTGGCGCGCATCCCGGAGCGGGGCGTCTTCATCGTCGACGACGTCGCCTTCATCCAGGCCGACCACGGCTTCGCGATCGGGCGCGAGCTCGAACGCCGGAACGTTCGCAAGCGCTACTACCTGGAGACGCGCGGCGACGTGCTCCTGCGCAACAAGGAAGTCTTTCGCTACTGGCGACGCCTCGGCCTCGACTACATGTTCATCGGCGTCGAGGCGGTCGACCAGGAGTCGCTGGAGCTGCACCGCAAGCGCGTGAAGCTGTCGACAAACTTCGAGGCGCTCGACTTCGCACGCTCGCTGGGCATGATGGTCGCGATCAACATCATCGCCGACACCGACTGGGACGCCGACCGCTTTCGCGCGATCCGCGAGTGGGCGCTCTCCGTGCCGGAGATCGTCAACATCAGCGTCAACACGCCCTACCCCGGCACCGAGACCTTCCTCGAGCAGGGGCGAAACCTCGCGACGCGCGACTACCGCCTGTTCGACATCCAGCACGCGGTGCTGCCGACGCGGATGCCGCTCGACAAGTTCTACGAAGAGCTGGTGCACACCCAGCGCGTGATGAACACCAAGCACCTGGGTCTGGCCGCGCTCAAGGACACGGCGATCCTGGCGGCCAAGCTGCTCGCGCGCGGCCAGACCAACTTCGTGCGTATGCTCTGGAAGTGGAACAGCGTCTTCAACCCCGAGCGCCAGCTGGCCGACCACCGCCGCCCGGTGAAGTACCGCATGCGCCTGCCCGAGGCGGGCTTGCAGCCGAAGGACCTGTACGTGCTGAAGCCGCCGCCGCGCCACGCGCACGCGCCAGCGGATGCGATGCCCTGAGCCCGGTCCGGCCGGAGCGCCTCACCCGATTAGCGGGTCTTGCCCTCGAACGGCTGGATCTTCAGCTTGCCGACGTCGACGTCGTCGAGGCATCGCGTGTTGATCGCGACCGTCGGACCGTTCTTGCCGGCTCCGCGCGCGAACGACTTGATGCCGCAGACCCGGCAGAACAGGTGGTGGATCGCGTGGTGGTTGAACAGGTAGTCGGTGAGCACGTCCTCGCCCGACAGCAGCTTGAACTGCGCCTCGGGCACGAACGACAGCAGCGTGCCCGCGCGACCGCACATCGAGCAGTTACACGAGATCACCGGCGCGCCGAGATCGATCCGAACTTCATAGCGGACCTTGCCGCAATGGCAGCCGCCACCATGGGTCTGAGGTCGCTCATGCGCGACAACCTAAAGCCTCGTCCCGCCATGTCCAATCAAAAAGCGACACGGTTGCGGCCGGCGTCCTTCGCCTCGTAGAGCCGCTTGTCGGCGCGCGCGATCGCGTCACTCACCGCCTCGCCCGCGCCGACCTCGGCCACGCCGACCGAGATCGTGATTCGCTCCACCGGCGGACAGCGCAGCCGCTCGATCACCTGGCGCGCGCGCTCGCAGAAGACCCGCGCGCCGTCGAGCGAGCCGCTCAGCACGGCCAGGAACTCCTCGCCGCCCCAGCGCGCGACCGTGTCGGTCAGGCGCGCCTCGCCCGCCAGCGCCCCCGCGACGATGCGCAGCACCTCGTCGCCGGCGGCGTGGCCATACGCGTCGTTCACTTTCTTGAAGTGGTCCACGTCGAAGATCGCCACGCACAGCGGAATGCCGTTGCGCTTCTTGCGCGACTGCTCGGCGCGCAGCGCGTTCTCGGCGGCGCGCCGGTTGGGGATGCCGGTCAGCGCGTCGACCAGCAAGAGCTGCTCGCGCTCGCGCAGCAGATCGCTCTCGGCGGTCACGTCGTGCCAGGTCACCAGGATCCCGCTCTCGCCCGCCGCCGGCACGCGGGTCCAGGTGCGCGTGAAGACGCGGCGGCGCGGTCGCGCGAACACGAACTCCTGGGCGACGTTGGGCGGCTGCGCGTCCAGCGCCTCGGCGAACCCCGCCGGCTCGGCGAGCATCGGACCGACGTGCGCGACGAAGTCCTTGCGGCACAGCCCCACGACGCGATCGACCGGCATCGCCATCATGGCGGCGAACGCGCGGTTGGCGATCAGGATCCGGCTGTCGGCGTCGATGAGCGCGACGCCGTCCTCGATGTTCTCGAGCGCGGTGTCGAGCAGCGCCTGCTCGCGCGCGATCGAGTCGCGCGCCACGCGCAGCTCCACGGCCTCGCGCCGGCGGTCGGTGACGTCGTACGACGTGATGAGCGCATGGCTCACTTCCTTGCCGTCGGAGATCGGGACCACGCTGACCTCGAAGAAGCGGCCGTCGCGTTCGATCTCGGACGAGCTGCGCTGCCCCGCGAGCGCGGCGCGGTACTGCGACAAGACGGCGTCGCGGTTGGCGGGCGAGACCACGTCGCCGGCGTGGCGGCCGACCAGGCTGTCGAGATCGGTGCGCCGGAGCATGTCCGTGATCACCGGGCCCTCGGCGCTGACGTAGCGCAGGTCGCGGTCGACGACGAAGATCGCGCCGTTGGGCAGGTGCTGCACGATGGCGCGGTGGATCTGCTCGCTGCGGCGCAGCTGCGCCTCCATCTGCCGCTCGTGGGTCACGTCCATCGCCAGGACGATGCCGGCGATGATCTCGCCGCCCGCGTCGCGCACCGGCGCGGTGCTCAGCGCCAGCGTGCGGCCGCCGTTCGCGAAGTCGGTGGCCAGCGTCTGACCGGCCAGCGCGCCCCGATACATGTCGTCGATGCGATCGAACGCGGCGTCGGCCGGCGCCAGCCCGGCGAGCTCGCGCATCGTGCGGCCGACCAGCTGCCGCGGTGACACGCCCTCCGCCCGCAAGAGGCCGCCGTCGACGGCCAGGCAGCGCAGCTCTCGATCGAACAAGCTGACCGCGCCGTTCGGGATGTGCTGCGCGAGCGCGGTGTAAAAGTCGATCTGCCGCCTCTTCTCGGTGACGTCGCGATAGACCGCGACCGCCCCGACGACCCCCTGCCGGCGATCCCGCACGGGACGGCCCGAGACATCGACCCAGACCGGCTCGGTCATGCCCGGCCGCTGCACGGTGAACGTCAGGCCGTCGGTGTCGAGGCCGCGCAAGCCCCGCCCAAGGGCCCCCTCCTCGGACTTCATGGGCGTCCCGTCGGGCCGCTTCGACTGGTGCATCGCGCTCCAGCCGTCGGGCACCGTCTGGCCGACCTCGGTACCCACCAGCAGGCGGCGCGCCGCCGGATTGACCAGCACGAACTTCTTCGCCGGGTCGATGGCGATGCACGCGTCGCCCATGCTCTCGACGATCGCGTCGGTCAGCGCCTGGGCGTCGCGCGCCGACTGCAGCGCCATGCGCAAGCGGATCTCCGACACCACCGAGTCGGCGAGGTCCTGCAGGACCTGGATTTCGTCCGGGCTCCACTCGTGCGGCTTGTCGTCGATGACGCAGAACGCGCCGATCGCCTCGTCCTCGACGACCAGAGGAATGCCGGCGTACGCGATCACGTTGTGCTCGCGGATGGAGGGGTTGTCGCGCAGCACCGGGTGCTGGCGCGCATCAGTGACCACCAGCGGCGCGCGATCCCGCGCGACGTACTTGCAAAACGAATGGCTGAGCGGCGTCTGCCGGTCTCGCGCCAGTGTCCCGCTCAATCCGAAACCACTCTTGAAGAACTGGCGATGGGCGTCGACCAGGCTGACCAGCGCGGTGGGCGCTCCCATCAAATTCGCAGCCAGGCGGGTCAAGCGATCGAACGCCGGCTCGGGTTCCGAATCGAGCAGCTGCGTCGACTGCAGCACCTGGAGCCGGCCGACGTCGGAGGCGAGAGACATGCCGTCACGGATTTTATCCCCGAAGACGCGGCGAGAGAAGCGACGTCCGCCGTCGGTGGGAGCGCCACTTACCGGCGGAGAGGCGGAGAGCGGCGGGGGCGGTTCAACCGGGTGGCCCGAAGCCACCCGCGCCCGGGGTCTCGATCACGAACGCGTCGCCGGCCTCGACGTCGGCGCGCCCGCACGAGCCCACGAGCTCGACGCGTCCGTCGGCGCGCTCGATGCGGTTGATACCGGGCTCACCGTCGAGGCCGCCCTGCGCGCCCCGCGGCGCACGCACGCGGTTGTTGGACAGGATCGAGACGGTCATCGGTTCCAGGAAGCGAATCCGGCGGACGGCACCGTCGCCGCCCCGCCATTGGCCCGCGCCGCCCGAGCCGCGACGGATCCGATGGGCATCGACGACGACCGGGAACCGGAGCTCCAAGACCTCGGGATCGGTGAGGCGCGAGTTGGTCATGTGGGTCTGCACGGCGTCGGTGCCGTCAAAGCCGGGGCCCGCAGCCGAGCCGCCGGCGATGGTCTCGTAGTACTGGTGCCGCTGGTTGCCGAAGGTGAAGTTGTTCATGGTGCCGGCGCTCTCGCTCATGAGACCGAGCGCGCCGTACAGCGCCTGCGTGATGCACTGGCTGGTCTCGACGTTGCCCGCGACGACGGCGGCCGGGTAGCGCGGGCTCAGCATCGAGCCCTCGGGGACCGCGATGCGCAGCGGGACCAGGCAGCCGGCGTTGAGCGGGATGTCGTCGTCGACCAGCGTGCGGAAGACGTAGAGCACGGCGGCGACCGACGATCGATCGCGGGGCGTTGAAGTTGCTCGGCAGCTCGGACGACGTGCCGGTGAAGTCGATCACGGCCGAGCGGCGCGCGCGGTCGACGCGAATCGCGACGCGGATGACGGCGCCGGTGCTCTCGCCGCTGGGCGATCCAGCCGGTACTCGTAGTGTGCATCGTCGACCGAGTCGAGCGCGCCGATCGCGCGGCGCACCGCCTGCTCGGCGTTGTCCTGCACGTGGCGCATGTAGGCGCGCACCGTGGGCAGGCCCCATGCGCGCCACCAGCTCGCGCAGCTCCTGTTCGCCTTTGGCGTGGCGGCGACCTGCGCGCGCAGATCGGCCAGGTTCTGCTCGACGTTGCGCGCCGGCCAGCGGCCGCGCCAGGAGCAGCGCGCGCGTCTCGGCTTCGCGGAACACGCCGCGCGCGATCATCTTGAAGTTCGTCGATCAGCACCCCTTCCTCGTCGACGTGGCGGCTGTCGGCCGGCATCGAGCCGGGCTGGTCCCGCCGACGTCGGCGTGATGCCGCGCGCGATCCGAGAAAGAACCAGAGCTCGCGGCCGGCGTCGTCGAAGACCGGCGTCACCACCGTGATGTCGGGCAAGTGCGTGCCGCCTCGATACGGGTCGTTGAGCACGAAGACGTCGCCCGGGTGCATGCGCCCGTGGTTCCGGGCGATCACCGTCTCGACGCTCTCGCCCATCGATCCCAGATGAACCGGAATGTGGGGTGCGTTGGCGATCAGGCGGCCGGCGTCATCGAAGATCGCGCACGAGAAATCGAGCCGCTCCTTGATGTTCACCGAGTGCGCCGTGTTCTGCAGCCGCAGGCCCATCTGCTCGGCGGTGCTCATGAACAGGTTGTTGAACAGCTCGAGCCGCACCGGATCGGGCCGCGCGCCGAGGTCGACGTCGGCGGCGACGGCACCGGGACGCGGCTCGATCCGCGTCAGCAGCAAGTGCCCCGCGGCGGCGGCTTCGGCGTGCCAGCCCGGCTCGACGATCGTCGTCTGGTTCTCCTCGGCGATGATCGCTGGACCGGCGATGGCGTCGCCCGCGCGCAGCTCCGCGCGTCGGTAGAGCGGCGCCGCGTGCCACGCGCCGCTCGTGAAGACCCGCACCGGCGCCACGGCGCGCAGAGGGCCCTCGCGCGGCGCGAGCTCCCCCTCGTCGATGGTATCCGCCGGCAGGTCCGGGTGCGCCGATGCTTCGACCGAGACCGCCTCGACGACAATCGGCCGCCCCTCCATCAGAAACGAGAACCGCTGCCGGTAGGCGTCCTCGAACGCCGCGCGCATCGCCGACACCTCCGCCTCGCCGACGACCAGCGCCGTGTCGGTGCCTTCGTAGCGCAGGTGCGCGCGACGGAAGACCTGGATCCGTGCGGCAGCGATCCCCTGCGCCCGCAGCTCGGCGCGCGCCTCCGCCGCCAGCGCTTCCAGCGCGCCAGCCAGCGCGCCGTCCGCCTCGCCGTCGAGCGCCACCTCGAGCGCACGCTCGCGCATCACCGTCTCGCAGGCCAGACCCATGCCGTACGCCGACATCACGCCGGCCAGCGGATGGGCGAAGACGCGCGTCATCCCCAGCGCGTCGGCCACCAGACACGCGTGCTGGCCGCCGGCGCCGCCGAAGACCGCGAGCGCGTACGCCGTGACGTCGTGACCGCGCGCCACCGAGATGCGCTTGATGGCGTTCGCCATGTTCGCGACCGCGACGTCGATGAACCCGGCGGCGAGCTCCTCGGGCGCGCGCCGCTCGCCGGTCGCGGCGGCGATCTCTCCGGCCATGGCCGCGAATCCCGCGCGCGCCGCCGCGACGTCCAGCGGCTCGGCGCCCGACGCGCCGAAGACGCGCGGAAAGTGATCCGGCTGGAGCTTGCCGAGCACGAGGTTGCAGTCGGTCACCGTGAGCGGCCCGCCGCGCCGGTAGCAGGCGGGCCCGGGGTTCGCGCCCGCCGAATCGGGCCCGACGCGAAAGCGTGCGCCGTCGAAGCGCACGATCGATCCGCCGCCCGCGGCGACGGTGTGGATCGCCAGCATGGGCGCGCGCACGCGCACGCCCGCGACCTCGGTGTCGAACGTCCGCTCGAGGTCCGCGAGCGAATGGCCCGCGAAGTGCGAGACGTCGGTCGACGTGCCGCCCATGTCGAAGCCGATCACGTGATCGAATCCCGCGCGCAGGCTGGTCTGCACGATGCCGACGATGCCGCCCGCCGGCCCCGACAGGATCGCGTCCTTGCCGTGAAAACGTTGCGCCGCCGCGAGCCCGCCGTTCGACTGCATGAAGCGCAGGTCGACCCCCGGGAGCTCGGCCGCGATCCGATCGACGTGCCGGCGCAGGACCGGCGACAGGTACGCGTCGACGACGGTGGTGTCGCCGCGCGCCACCAGCTTCATGAGCGGCGAGACCCGGTGCGAGACGCTGATCTGCGTGAAGCCGACGGCGCGCGCGATGCGCTCCAGCGCCAGCTCGTGCGCGGGCTGGCGATAGCCGTGCATGAGCACGATCGCCAGCGAGCGGATACCGGCGGCGTGCGCCTCCTCGAGCGCCGCGCGCGCGGCGGCCTCGTCGAGCGGCCGCCAGATCTCGCCGTGCGCGCTCACCCGCTCGTCGATCTCGACGACGCGCGCGTAGAGCGGCTCGGGCAGCACGATCCGGCGCGCGAAGATGCACGGGCGGTGCTGGTAGGCGATGCGAAGCGCGTCGCCGAACCCGCGCGTGATCGCCAGCGCCGTCGGCTCGCCCTTGCGTTCGAGGAGCGCGTTGGTGGCGACGGTCGTACCCATCTTCACGGCGGCGACGGCGTCCGGCGAAGCGCCGCCAGCCGCGAGCAGCCGGCGCATGCCCTCGATCGCGGCGTCGGCGTACTGCGCCGGGCTGTCCGACAGCAGCTTGTGGGTCACCAGGCGTCCGTCGGGGCGGCGCCCGACCACGTCGGTGAACGTGCCGCCGCGGTCGATCCAGAACTGCCAGCCGCGCCACCGGTCCATGCAACCCCGCGCGGCCGTCAGCGCGTGAACGTGAGCGTGCCGGCGTCGAGCGCGACCCGATAGTCGCCCTGCGCGCCGCGCGCCAGCGGCTGCCCGCTCTGCTCCAGCCTGCCGCCCCCGCGCAGCGTGACGCGCAACGATCGTCCCGGCGGAAAGTGCGGCGGAAGCGTCCAGGCCCAGGTCGACGTCGCGCCGGTCGCCGACATCGGCGCCGACGCCAGGAGCTGCTGGCCGCGCCAGTAGGCGCCGACGTTGGCGACGGTGTCGACCCAGACGTCGCCCAGCGACCGCGCGTGGCGCATGGCGCCCGTGACGTCGGCGATCGCCACCGGCGCGTACCAGTTGGCGGCGGTGGGTGTGAGCGTGTGAAAAAGAAAGATCACCCACTTGCCGCTCGCGCGCGCGCGAGCGGTCGCGTCGTCGAAGCGCGCCGCGGTCTCGCCAGTCGCGACCAGGTGCACGGGCAGGTTGAAGGGATCGGTCGCGTCGTAGGGCGCGATCATCCCGCTGGCGACGCCGCGGTTCAGAAACACGCGCGTGCGCGCCGGGCCGCTCCAGCCCTTGTCGCCGAACGGCGACGCCATGGTCCACACCGCGCTCTGCGGATAGTGCGCGGTGATGTACGCGGCGTTGTCCTCGATCTCGGCGCCCGCGTCGGCGAGCGGCGCGCCCATGATGCAACCGCTGATACGCGCGCCGGCGTCGGCGTGGCAGTGATGCGTGGTGTGGTTGCCGAGCTCGTGCCCGTCCCGCGCGGCGCGCACCCACGCGGCGTCGAAGTCGTCGACCGCCGGCTTGCCGGTGTTGATGTAGAAGGTCATCGGAACGCCGGCCGCCTGCAGCTCGGCGTAGTGCTCGACGTGCGACGGCTGCGCGTCGTCGAAGGTGAACGACACCGCGCCCCGGTGGCCGTCCCAGTCGAGCACGGTGAACGGCGCCGCCGCGACGGCCGCGGGCGGTGTCGTGCTCGCGACGGCCGGGTGGCTCTCTACGATGCAGCCGAGAGCCCCCGCCGCCAGCGCTACCAGGGTCGAAAGAAAGACATTGAACGACGTCATAGATGGCAACCGCGCTTCCATGTGGGTTATCGCCTGGAGTACGACGCCGTCTGCGTCAACGTGCAGGTGATCAGCTGGCCGGTGGCGTCGACCGTGCGGCATCCGTACACGAAAAGTTCTCCATCCGTCCGACTCCAATGGGGGAATCGTTTTTCGGGTCACAACGTTAACCAATTGATGGGGACGTCATCAATGACTTCATGATCCCCACCGGCGCCTACAAAGACTGCGTCTGCCACGATATATCGTGGCCACCAGCCCAGCCACCCGCCTGTGCGGTTCCTCACGACGCGTGCACAATGGGCGTCCCGATTCCTTCGGGTATGCCCACCCCCAGTGGATGTGACCCGGGTCTCGACTTCGGCCTCGCCGAGGTGGTGTGCAGAACCGATCCCTATTGCTGCCAGTCCTACTGGGACTCTATCTGCGTCGGAGAGGTGTCGCACGCGGCATGGACTAACGAGCAGCGTCTAGTGAGCGATGCCGGCAATGCAATCCGCGCAGTAATCCTGGAGGCCGACTTCCAAGCGGCGATCGCGATCCGCTCCTGCATCAGCGCTACGCCGAACTGAAGCAGCCGTTCTCACGTCCCGCACCGCCGCCGTTCGTGGTTGCCGGCCCCGGTGCGGGCCCGCGTGCGCTAGGATGTTCGCCCACGCATGCGACCTTCCCTCTTGCTCCTGCTGGCCTCGGCCGGATCGCTGTTTGCCGCCCCTGGCACGGCGGCGCCCGGCGACGGCGCCGCGGTCTTGCAGGTCGCGGGCGCCCTGCCCCGGGCCGGGGCGCTGAAGCTGGCCGATCTCGAAGCGATGTCGCCTTCGAGCGCCACCTGGTCGATGCACGACGAGCGCCACGAGGTCTACGGCGTCCCGCTCGAACGCGTGCTGACGCGCTTCGGGTTCGAGCCGGGCCCGATGGGCAAGGACGTGCCCAAGCGCGAGAAGCGCCGCGGCTGGCGCCTGGCGGTCCGCGCATCGGCCGCCGACGGCTTCGAGGCCGTGTTCAGCTGCGCGGAGCTCTTCGAATCCATGGGAGCAACCCGCGCGATGATCATCTGGAAGGTCGACGGCAAGCCTCTGGCGGGCGAGCGCGGCCCGCTGCGCCTCGTGGTGCTCACCGACAAGGAACCGTCGCGATCGATCTACGGCGTACGCTCGATCGAGGTCCTCGACCTGCGCTCGCCGGCCCCACACTGAACGTCACGCACCTGCGAAGTTTTGACGCATTCTCAACCGGCGCCGGGCGGAGTACGAAAGAGACATCACGAACCGTCTCACCACCGCGGGCTCGCTGAGCGTCGCCGTCACAGGCCTCTTGTGCCTCTGCCTGTTTTCGGGCGCCTGTTCGGACGCGCCGTCGACCCCCTCCTGCCCCAACGACTATCCGGCCACGTGCCCCACCGGCGCGGCGACCTTTGCGGCCGATGTCGCGCCGTTGATTCAAGCGCGCTGCGCCTATTGCCACGTACCCGGGAAAGAGCTGCCGACGCTCGACAGCTACGGGAACATCTTCGACGCGGGCTCGCACATCCTGATGCAGCTCACCCATTGCCCGGCGCTGATGCCACCGCCACCGGTCATGCCGCTGTCCGCAGATGAGCGCCGCGTGATCCTGAGCTGGTTCGCGTGCGGCGCGCCGAATAACTGACCTCGCGTGGAATCCCGGTCGCGGCGCCCGCGCCCGCGCCCGCGCGCTCAGCCGGCGTGCGGGACCGGCGTGTGCTCACCGGGCGTGGACTCGACGGGACGCTGCGCGCGGCTCTTCGCGAGCTCGGCGATCGTCCGGCGAACCTCCGCCTCGGTGCCCTGACGCACGTCGAACGAGCCGCCGAGCGTCGCCTGACCCCAACCGCCCAGGAGCCCGCTTCCGACCGACCCGGCTTGCCCGCGCAGGTAGGCCTCATCGGGATCGACGTACGTCATCCAGGGCGGTCCATCCAGCTCCCAATCAGCCATGGTCCGATACCTCCACCCGACAGGGAAAGCATCGCAAGGCGCTCCGTCAATGGTCCGCGAGCGCGAGGTTCACGTCGCGGGCTCACAGCCGCGCTTCCGCGCTGGCACAGTTGATGCGTTTCGAGAAGGGCGAGAGCGGCGAGAGCGGCCTGGATGACTCGATGCCGGCCTCGAGCCGCCGCATCAGCTCGCTGACGTCCGCCCGATCGGCGCCGCCGAGCCGGCCATGCGCGTCGCACTTCGCAAGCAGGGCCTCCGCCATCTCACGCCCGCTGGCGGCTTGAGGCACGAGCGGTTCCAGCGACCGCAACACCGCGATCAGGGTTCTCACGGTCGACGCGTCGTCGCGGCGGTTCTCGAAGATCACGCGCGGCTCGGGACGCGCGCAGGTCTCGCGCGTCCAGCGCTCGAGCCAGCGCGCGAGCGCGGCCATCTTCGCGTAGTCGAGCTTCTCCGGCGTGTCATCGGGCGTGTGGTAGTGGCGCGATCGGCCGCAGGTCAAGAACACGAAGGGGACGCCCCGGTTCCAGCGTGCGCGACGGCGACCAGCACGGCGATCGCGGCGGCGTCGTCGTCGGCGCCCCGGTAGGTGTGGCGGCCGAGATGGTCGTGGTGCGCCGCCAGCAGCACCCAGCGCTCAGTCGCCTCGACCGACGCTCCGGCCGCGGGGATCGAAGACAGCAGATTCGCGCCGGAACAGCCGGGCACCGGTTGTTCGCTCACGGTGAGGCCGCCCGCAGCCAGCGCGTTCACGATGATCTCGCGCCCGGCCTTGCCGCCCGGCGTTCCGGGCGCGCGACCGGCGCAACGGTCGGAGCACAGCGCCTCGACCAGCGCGCGCATCGAGATCCCGCTCATCTTTCGGACGCTGACTCACCCGTGCCCGCGCCGGCGTCGGGCCGAAACCGTCCGCGACGGTGGCGCCGCACGGGCTGTCCCAGCGGCAGGGTCTCGTTGCCGAGGCCGCCCTGCCCGGCTCCGGGCGCGGGCGGCGGCGCGGGCGCGGGTGGCGGCGCGGGCGCGGGTGGCGGCGCGGGCGCGGGCGGCGGCGGCGCGGGCGCGGCGACCTCGGGTGGATTCTCCTTGAGCTGCTTCTCCGACTCGGCGATCAGGCGCTCGGCCTCGACGCGATTACTGCCCGCCGGCACCTTGCGCAGGTACGATTTGTAGAAGTCGATCGCCTCGCGGTAGTGCGCCATCTTGCGGTTGCACTGCCCCATGTCGAACAGGATCACCGGATCGCTCTTGAGCCGGTACGCCTCGCGAAACTCGGTGAGCGCCTTGCGGAACTCCTGCAGATCGTAGTGAACGGTGGCCTTGCGCAGGTGCTCGCGCGCCTTGTCGACGTCGGAGTCGGCGCCGGCCGGAGCCGGGCCATCGCTGTTCGCGGGCGGATCGGACTTCGCGCTCGGCTTGCCGGCGAACGACGCGCGCGTCGACAGCGCCGCCACCAGCGCCACGCCACACAACCTCCCAGCGCGCGTCGCAGACCCCCACATGCTCCCAGCAGATTGGCCACGGATCATCGAAACGCGCGGATGGTAGCACGCGTCGCGCGCGCGGACGGCGAGCGGCGTCACGCCCGCACACGCCACGCTCGCCCTTCCGTCGTCATCGTCATCAAGGCGGCGGCCCGGCAAGCCGATGTAGCCAGGATCGTGTCGATCGCCGACAGCGCTGTGGGACTGCCGACCACGATCGGCCGCTATGTGGTTCTCGACCTGGTCGGCAGGGGCGCGATGGGTGAGGTCTACGCCGCCTACGATCCCAAGCTGAATCGCAAGGTCGCGATCAAGGTGCTGCGCGTGCGGCCGGGCGCCGACATCGTCGACCCCAAGCTGCGGCTGCGCATGGTGCGCGAAGCCCAGTCGATCGCCAAGCTGTCGCACCCGAACGTGGTCGTGGTGCACGACGTCGGCGCCGTCGACAGCCAGGTTTTCGTCGCGATGGAGTTCGTCGACGGACAGACGCTGGCCGAGTGGCTCGCGTCCGAGCCTCGCGCGTGGTCCGATGTGCTGAAGATCTTCGCCGACGCCGGGCGCGGCCTGGTGGCGGCGCACGAGAAGGACCTGGTGCACCGCGACTTCAAGCCCGACAACGTGATGATCGGGGCTGACGGGCAGGTGCGCGTCATGGACTTTGGCCTCGCCCGCAGCACCGCCCCCATGCTCCCCCGGCGTACGGTGCCACCCCGCGACGTCGGCGCGCCGGCGAACGAGCCGGCGAACACGAACGACCTGACCGCGACGCGCGAGGTGAACCCGCTGCAATGGACCACCGATGCGCCGGCCAACGTCGCGTCCGACGTGACGATCCTGCAGATCACGCACGCCGGGGCGGTGCTGGGCACGCCAGCCTACATGGCGCCCGAGCAATTTCTCGGGCGGGAGACCGACGCGCGCACCGATCAATTCAGCTTTTGCGTCGCGCTCTACGAAGCGCTCTACAGCGCGGGCCCTTTCCCGGGGCACACGCTGGAAGACAGGGAGGCGGCCGTGCTCGCCGGGCAGGTGCGCGAGCCCCCGGCGCGCAACGGCGTGCCGCCCCAGATCCGCAAGCTGCTCCTGCGCGGGTTGAAGGTCGATCCCGCGGAGCGATGGCCGTCGATGAAAGCGCTGCTGGCGGCGCTGGAGGACAACCGGCGCTTCTCCGGACGCCGCCGTCTCGCGCTGGGCGCGACCGCCAAGCTGAAAGGCGTGTGGGAGGCGCCGGCGCGCGGGCGGCGGGTCGAGACCGAGGCCAAGGCCGAGATGCGCAGCGCGTTCCTGGCGACGGGAAAGGCTTACGCTGCGACCGCGTTCGAGGGCGCGAGCCGCATCCTCGACGAGTACGCGGCGAGCTGGTCGGCGATGTACGTCGACATCTGCGAGGCGACGCACGTGCGCGGCGAGCAATCGCCCGAGGTCATGGACCTGCGCATGGCCTGCCTGCTCGACTGCCTCGCGGACCTGCGCGCGCTCACGCAGCTCTATCGCCACGCCGACGCGGGCGTGGTTCAAAACGCGGTCAAGGCGGCGAGCGCGCTCGCCGGGCTCGAACGCTGCGCCGACGTCACGCTCTTGCGTGCGGCTGTGCGGCCGCCCGAGGATCCGGCCACGCGCGCCGCGGTCGAGCAGCTGCGCGCGCGGCTGGCGGAGGTCCGCGCCCTCTACCACGTCGGCCGCTACAACGACGGCTTGAAGGCGATCGGGCCGCTCGAAGAAGAAGCGCGGCGCATCGGATACGGACCGCTGCTGGCCGAGACCTGGCTCGAACGGGGCCGCCTGCACACCGATCGACGGGACTGGCCCGAGGCGGCGCGCGCGCTGGAAGAGGCGGTGTGGTCGGCGGAGCTGTGCCGTCATGAAGAAGTCGTCGCCCAGGCGGCGACCATGCTGGTCTTCGTCACCTGCGAAGCCGATCCGGCGAGCCCGGTGGGCGAAGTGTGGTGCCGCCACGCGGAGGCAGTCCTGCAACGAATGGGAGGCCACGACGAGCTCTGGGGCTGGCTGCTCAACAACCGATCGGTCCTGCGCGCGTACCAGGGCCGGATCGGCGAGGGCCTCGAGGATGCGCGGCGTTCCGCGCTGGCCAAGGAGAGGGCCGGCGGCGCCAACCACCCCGACATCGCGCACTCGCTCAACAACATCTCGCAGCTGCTGCTCGACCGCGGCGAGACTCACGAGGCGCTCACCTACCTCGAACGCGCGATGGCGATTGCGGAGCCGGGGTTCGGGCCACAGCACCCGGCGACGGCCATGCTCCTGTCCAACTATGCCGAGGTGCTGAACGCCCTCGGCCGCTGCGATGAAGCGCGCGAGCCCGCGGAACGCGCGCTGGCGATCTTCGCAGCCGAGACCGAACCCGACGGCGCGACGGTGACATTCCCCATGACCGCGCTCGGCGTGGCCTTTCTCGGGATGGGCCGCATCGACCAGGCGCTGCCGCTGCTCGAACGAGCGAGCGCGATCCGCGAATCGAAGATCAACGACCTGGGGCAGGTCGCCGAGGCTCACTTCGCGCTCGCGCTCGCGCTGGTCGCCGCCGGACGGGACCTGCCGCGCGCCCGCGCGCTGGCCGAACGTGCGCGCGACGAGTATGCACGGGTTCGGCCGACGCCGTTCGCGACGCAGGAGCTGGCCCGCGTCGACGCCTGGCTAGTAGCCCAGACCGCCGCGGCGCTCTAGGGAACCGCGTCGATCGCGCGCTGCAACAGCGCCTGCGCCTGCGCTTCGTTGCAGACCTGCTTGGAGACGTGCAATCCGACGATGCGGCGGCCGCGGCCCGCCCACAGGATCGTCTGGTGCTCCAGTAGCCCCGGCTCGTCGTGCGCCGACAGCGCCTCGTACCCGATGGCGTCGCGCAGGGGCACCTTCTTCCAGCGCCAGGGCAACAGCGGATCGGGACGGACCGGCGCCGGCGAACCGACCGCGATCACCGGATGGCTCAACATCACCCAGCTATCGTGAACGTCGCCGCTCGCCGGCTGAAAGTAGAGCCGGCAGGCGTCGTCGTCGCGCGCCTCTCCCAGGTACGCGCCCGGCGGGGCGCCGCACGCGGCAACCACGTCTGCGCTCTTCACGATCCCGGCTCCCGGCCCGCGACAGCACGTATTGTGCTTGGGCGCCTTGGGATCGCCGAACACCTTGCCGCAAAATGGCACGTCGGGCTTCTTGTCGTCCGCCTTCTTGTCGGACGCGCTGCTCGGTTGATCCTCGGGCGGCGGTGGGATGTCCCGCGCGGTCGGACACCCCGCGAGCAGCGGAGCGGTGAGCCCGCCCACGAGGGCCATCATCCAACCGACGAAACGCGAGCGCCAGGTCATGCTCGATCCCCGCATGTTTGCACCTCGAGTTCGATCCTTTATGACAAGAATCGGCGGCTGACGGCAAGGATTCTCGTATTCCAACTACGCACACCCGCGCGTCGGCCCACGCGCGGGCCCGCTCGATGCACGGGGTTGCGGGAATTCGTATGCTTCGACAACCTCGCCTTCTAGCGGAGCATCCGTGCACCTTTCTCCTCGATCGTTCTCCTATTCGCGCTTCGAATGCCTCCTCGTGGGGGCCGTTCTCGTCCTCGGCTGCACGACCCCGCGGTCGGGCGGCGGGCCGCCGAACGGCGCCGTCGGCGCCGGGGCAGCCGCGGCGGGCGGCGGAACCGGAGCGGGTGGAGCGCCGGGCCCCGGCGGCACGAACGGAGCCGGCGCCCTGGGCGGCGCGACGGGGAGCGCCAGCCACTGGGTCGGAACCTGGGCCGGCGCCCCCCAGTTGACCGAGACCACCAACCTGCCGCCGACGCCGCTCACCAACATCACCCTGCGCCAGGTCGTTCACGTCTCGCTGGGCGGCAGCCAGATCCGGATTCGCTTCTCCAACGAGTTCGGCGACGGGCCGGTGACAATCAATCAAGCGCACGTGGCCGTCTGCCCGACGACTCCGCTCAACAGCACGATCGACACCACCACGGACAAGGCCCTGTCATTCGCGACGAGCGCGTCGACCACGATCGCGGCAGGCATGGCGGTCTGGTCGGATCCGCTCGACTTCGACCTGGGCGCGCTCAGCAACCTGTCGATCACGATCGCGTTCGGCAGCGTCCCCACCAACGTGACCGGCCACCCGGGATCGAGAACGACCTCGTACGAGCTGGCCGGCGGCAGCGTGAGCGCGGCCAGCATGACGGCGGCACAGACGACCGACCACTGGTACATCCTCTCGGGCGTCGACGTGATGGCCAGCCCGGCGGCCCTGGGCGTCGTGATCCTCGGTGACTCGATCGCCGACGGTCGGGGCTCGACGACCAATGGCAACGACCGCTGGCCCGACGATCTCGCGCGGCGGCTGCTGGCGAACGCCGCGACGCCGGCGGTGGCGGTGATGAACCAGGGCATCGGCGGCAACGCGGTCACGACCGGAGGCCTCGGCCCGACCGCCGTGTCCCGCTTCAGCCGCGACGTGCTGGGGCAGAGCGGCGCGCGCTGGGCCGTCGTCTTCGAAGGCGTCAACGACATCGGCGGCGACGTCTCCGCGTCCGCGATCACCTCGGCCTTCGCGAGCTTCATCAGCCAGGCCCACGCGCGGAATCTCCTGATCTACGGCGCCACGATCACGCCGTTCGGTGCCAACGCGTACTACAGCGTCGTGCACGAAGCGGCTCGCCAGGCCGTCAACACGTACATCCGCAGCGGCGCGTTCGACGGTTTCATCGATCTCGACGCCGCGGTCCGCGACGCTTCGACGCCACCCAAGCTGCAACCGACGTACGACAGCGGCGACGGCCTGCATTTGACGCCGGCCGGCTACCAGAAGCTCGCGGACACGTTCGACCTCGCGCTGTTCACGAGGTGAACGCACGTTCCGGCGCGGCGCCGACCGCGTCGCTCAATGCACGGGCAGGACCGCTTTGACGGCGGCGTACCAGGCGTCGCCCATCGTGGCATAGCCGGTCGTGTTCGGGTGAAGCTCGTCGAACATGAGCGCGGTCTGGTAGTCGGCGTGCGCCGTGAACACGGAGTACATGTCGAGCAGCGCGACGTGCTTGCCGGCCGCCGCCCGCTGCTGGACCAGGCCGGGGATGGCCGCGTTGTAGGCGCTGATGCGCGGATTGAGGGGATCGTTGGTGGTCGGAATGATCTGGGCAACGACCAGCAGCGTGTTGGGCGCGTCGTTGATGATGCGGTCGATGAGCGCGCCGAGACGCGTGGGCGCGTTCGCGACATTGACGTTGCCATCGATGTCGTTGGTGCCGATGTGCAGGAGCACGATGTGCGGGTGGAACGTCGAGATCGCAGCATCGACCAGCGGTGAAATCCCGCTGTGGGTAGCGTCGCTGTCGATCGTGAAGCCCGAGTAGCCCTCGTGGCCGCGCGGAAACGGCATGCCGTCCACCGTTTGAGGTCCGTTGGTGTTGCGGCCAACGAAGGTGATCGGCGTCGAGCCCTGCACCGCCTGATGGAAGAGCTCGACGCGATAGGCGCCGTTCTCGTACGGAAATCCATCGGTGATCGAGTCGCCGAGCGGCATGACCACGCACGGCGACCCGTTGGTGGGGCACGGCGAGTACGCGGTGGCGCCATCGCGACCGGCGTCGGCGCGCGCATCGGCGACGGCACCGGCGTCCCGGGCATTCCCTGCGTCGGCGGCGCGGTCGGCGGTGGCGCCGCCGGTGTCGGGGCGCGCTCCGTCGGGGGAAGGACCATCGGTTGCGCCGGCGTCATGCGAGCCGCCCGCGCCCCCGCCGATCCCGGGTGACCCGCCGCGCCCGCCAACGGCTGAGCCGTTCATTCCAGCGGCGCCCCCCACGCCCGCGACGCCACCGCTCCCCGCGCCGCCGCTCCCCGTTCCGCCAGCGCCGGCGTCACCTGATCCATTGCCGGCGCAGCCGGCGGTCAAACAAACAACCAGCAATGCACACGCGCCGCGCGTCTTCATCCGTTTCCTTATCGGGTGTCGCGCGCACGACCGTCAACGGAAGATTGCTTGATTTGAGCGGTTGAGCTCGCCATTGATCTTCTCGTGACAAACTCGACCGTCAACCGACAAACACCTGCGAGCGGTGAGGACTGGAGCCACTTGAAGAGGCAATTTCTGCTCAGACCGTCGCTGCTCGTGACGGCACTCGTGCTGGTGGCGGCGCTGTCTTACCGACTGGCTCAAGGTCGGCTGATGGACTTCGCGACGCGGTTCTACGGCTCGGCTGACCGTGCTCGCTACCCCTTTCTGGTGGCGCGGGTGGTCGGCTATCGAATGTTCCTGTGGGTGCTGCTGGGACTCCTGGGGGCGTGGTGCCTCAGCTTGTGGGCAGACCCGCTCAGCCAGCGGCGCGAAGCCTCCGTTGCGAGTCGATGGCCCGCCCATCTGCTCTGGACCGCGGCCTTTGTGGTCATGGCCACCGTGGCGGTGCTCCTCTCGGACCGCGAGTGGGTGCGCTTCGGTCGGCCCTGCTGGGACAACTACTGCGTCTACTCGGAGCTGACCGTCTCGTGGCTCCGGCATCCTTCGTCGGCGACGTGGGTCCCGCTGCACGCGTTCATGCGGGCGGACTACCACTCCAACTCCCCGTTCGTTCCCTTGCTCGTCGCTTGCACGAAGCTCGTGAGCGGAATGGAGATCATTCGCAGCTACCGCGTCCTTTGCGCCGCCGCCACGATGCTGGGACTGCTCGTCCTTTTCCAGTTCATGCGGCGCCGGCTGTCTGTTTCCACCGGCATCGCCACCGCCATCATCCTGCTGCTGATATCCAACATTGTCGTCATCCGGTGCTTTTGTTTTCCCCAGACAGACGCCTTCATCTTCTTGTGGATCGTCCTGTCCCTCACTCGGTCGTACGTCTTCATGGAGCGGCCCACGTTGACGAGCGCCCTCGCCTGTTTCGTCGTCCTCACGATGGGGCTCTTCATCAAACTGTCGTTCCTTCCGGCGCTGGCCATCATCCCCTTGTGGACGGCCCTCGAAAGGGGCGCGGTGCGAACGCTCGTTCGCCGCGTTGCGATCTTCGTCGTCGGCCCGCTCGTCGTCTATCTTGCTTTCCAGGTCGCGCTGGGTCTCGTCTCCATGTACGGCAGAGAGTTCGGTCGGATGCAGACTGATGACGCTTTTCCCCCGTTTCACCTCGTCAGCCTCGTCCAGGTCGGAGCCATCTTCGTACCACTGGTCGCGATCGGCGCCCGCAGGCTGACCAGAGCCGATACATGCATCCTCGCCTGGACCGGGCTCTACGTGCTGTCGCTCTGGGCGGGAAGGACCTCGGGGTGGGACCGTTTCTACCTGGCGATCCTCCCACCGCTGGCCATTGTGAGCCGCCACGGGCTCCAGATCGTCAAAGAGAGACTGTCGTCGACCACCACGACGATCGGTGTGGCGCTCTACGCCGTCGCGAACTATTGCGCGCTGCTCTTCAATCTTTACCAATAGCGACGCGGCAATCCGCCATCACCGGGACACGACAGTGGCCCATCCGTTGGAGGGCATTGCGAACGCCAGCTTCTTCCCCGCGGCGGCGACGGTCATCGTCCTCGCTGGTCCAGAGTTGAACAGCACGGCGACGATGCTGCCGTCCGGGTTCTTGAACGCCACGGCATCACCGCCGCTCGTCGCGGCGACCTTGGCCCCCGGGACGACGAACTGTGAGAGGTGTCGGAAGACATAGTAGGCCGGCGTGATGTTCAGCGCCTTCGTCGCGGGATCGACGGTCAAAAGAGCGTTCTGGGGCCAGACGCGGGTCGTGTCGATACTCGCGCCCCCTGTGTCCAGCACCATGTTCCACACGCTGTAGGCGGTGACGCCCCTCTTGATCCAGTCACGGACGAGGCCCCAGCTCTCGACGGCGTACGCCTGGTCGTTGGGCGCCATGCTCGCGTTGAAGGGCGTGGCCCAGGGATAGTTGCCGCACTGATGTTCGGTCTGCCAGATGGGTAGACCATATTCCTTGGCCCTGGGGATGTTGCGCCACATGCCCCATTGATAGCCGAGGGCCCTGATGTAGCTCCGCGCGCTGGCGTCGCCCATCAGGTTCCCCACCATCGTCGTGTCGGATCCGCCGCCGTTGAAGGTGCCGAGCATGATCTTCGTCGCGAGGCCGGCGCGCGCGATCCCAGGGCCGAGATACTGGCCGACGAACGTCGTGTAGGTCGCGGGCGACCATTCGCACGTGGGGTAGTTTCCCGTGAAGCCGGGCTCGTTCTGGGGCGAGATCACTTCGACGTTGATGCCCAGGTCCGCGTACGCCTGCACGAATCTGATCAAGTACTCGGCAAACGCTCCCAGTGTCGCGTCGTCGCTCTTCATCGTGCCGCCGTCGAACGCCGAGACCACCTTGCCCGATGAGAACGGCCCCTGTTTCATCCACGTGGGCGGCGTCCATGGGCTGGCCCAGAAGCGGATGCTGCCCTTCACGGCTTGCGCCGCCTTGACGTACGGAACGAGGTTGTCCAGATCGCGGTCAATCGAGAAGCCCGCCAGCGTCGTGTCGTCGGGCGTCTCGTCGAGCGTGTAGCGCTCGACGGCGTAGTCGCTCGACCCGATCGGGATCCGGCCAAACACGAACCGCGCGCCGTCGGCGCCATAGAGGAGACGGATGGCCGTGTCCCGGTCGGACTGACTGAGCAGGGACAAATAACTCCAGCCCTTCTCGTTGAACGAGCCGCCGAAGCCTTCCCAGGTCTGCGCGGTGGAGCTGTCGTCGATCGTCACCGTGGCGCTCCCGCCCGTGACCTCGCTGAGTTGCCCGTCCGTCTTCCAGTACGCGCCCGGCGCGGAAGTGACCAGGATCGAGCCGCTGCCCGTCATCTCCCCGCAGTCGCCGGTATCGGGCGCAACGCAGGCGCCGTTGCAGAGCGTCCCCGAGCCGCACTGGCAAGCACCGCTCTGGCAGAGTTGCCCCAGCGGACAGGGTATCCCGCAACCACCGCAGTTCATCGGGTCGGTCGTGAGGTCGATGCATTGCTCGCCGCACGCCACCTGTTCGACCGGGCAGACAGTGTCGTTGATCCAGCCGCCCGTATCCTTCGAGCCGCAAGCCGGGCCCCAGAGAACGACGGCGAGGCCGAGGGTCACGAGCGACGCCCGCACGCCCGTCACCATCCTCCTCGGCGGCGACTAGGCGACACCACGATTCCTGCGTCGGAGACGGAGGGCGGCGACGAGCCCGACGAGCCCCATGATGCTCAGCAGGGCTTCGGATAGGCCGCCGCCGCCACTGATGAGCATACCGCATGAGCAGCCGCCCCCACCTCCGCCGCCGGCGGGCGGTCCGCCGGGACCGGAGCTGCCGCCTGTCCCGGCGATGCCATCATTGCCACCCGCGCCGTTCGCGCCGCCCGTCCCGCCGAGGACAATCATGCCGCCCACGCCGCCCGTGTTCCCCGGGGCGTCCATGTCTCCTGCGTCGTTCGGCCCCGCGTCGCTCCCGCTCATGCCTCCCATTCCCGAGACAACCGCGGCCGGTTGGAACTTCAGCCAGTTGAGGCGGACCGCGCCGCCAAACACGACAAACAAGCGGCCTACGCCGGCGGTCTGCGTCAGCGCGCAGGTCTGGGTGGCCCATGCACCGCCAGTCGCGGTCACATCGCATCGGCCGAGCAAGGGGCCGGTCTGCGATTCCGCGTGCAGCTCCAGCGTCGCTGCGGTCTGCGCCGCCACGCGCAGTTGAACGGCGCCGACGCCGGCGTCGCTGAAATCGACATTTTCGAAGTACACGTAGCTACCGCTGTCGCCGGTGATCGCTTGTCCCAAGGTGGTGTCACCGCTGTCTTGCTTGGTAGCGGCTGACTGGCCGTCGTAGTCCTCGCCTTCGATCTCCACGAACGCGTTGCGGCCCGTCAGCGGACGCGTGAGTCCAATGATCACCAGCGAACCCGCTTGCCGTGGCAACGTGAAGGTGGTCGTGTACGTGTTGCTGACAGTCGCCTTGCTGGCCGGTTGGAGCAGCGCCAGGTGCTGAGCCTGGCGCATGGCCTGCCATTGCGCCTCGGTTGGGTTGGTGGGACTGCCCTGGCCGGTCCAGACGCTATAGGGATTGCTGTGAGTCTCGTCGACGCGGAAGTGGGTGACGAAGACCTCCCTTCCAGCGAGGGCGGCGGGCAGATTGCTCACGGTCACCGTCACGCCATCCGAGCCGCTGGTGTTGGGCGTGGCGAAGTAGTTGTAGACCAGGATCTGGATCTCGTCGTCGGTGGCCGAGCTCGTGACCAGCGCGTCGACGCCGTCGCCCGTCGTGCCGCCGGCGGACATCAGACGCTTGGGGCCAAGATAGTTGAGCATCTTGAACGCGTTGAACGTGGCCTTGCGGACGCCCTGAAAGGTCATGAGGCCGAACACCCGGCCGAAAGGAAGATTTCCACCCTGACCAAGGATGTACGAGCCGGAGGGGCCGCTCGACTCGTCGAAGATGTCCGACGCCACCCAGTACGAGAAGACGTCGAGCGCCGGCGTGTCGCCCTGGTTCTTGTCGGAGAACAGCTTGACGGCCTTGAGAACGAACCCCGCGTTCCAGTGGTTGTCCATGCTCAGGTTGGCGTCGCCCGGGTTTCCGCCCTGGCCGCCAAACGCCGAATTCCATTCGGTGTTGAACGATTTCACGGTCGCGGTGGTATAGCCGCCGGCGGTGATCTGGCCGAGGCGGGTGTTATTGTCATTCACGAGATTCGTGGCGTTTGCGGCGGAGGAGCCGTTCCCGCCCGGATACGAGTGGGAGGAGACGAAGGTCACGCGTTTGTTGGCGGTCTTGCAATGCTGCAAGAACGGCCCGATCTTGCTGGGCTCGGTCGTCACCGGACCCCCGATCAGAATGTTGGGGAGCACGGCGGTGGCCGCGTCGACCGCCGCGTCGTAGAGCGCATAGTAGTCGGTCATCTTCGCGGCGACTGCCTCGCTGGCGTTCAGGCCGTTCCAGAAACCAACATAATCGGGCTCGTTCCAGACCTCCCAGTACCATTGCCCGACATCCGCCGCGCCGTACTTGTCGACGCAATGCTGGACCACCGCCTGGATGAACTGCTTGTAGGCGTTGATGTCCTTGGGGAAGTCGCGGTTGCTGCCATTCAGCGCCAGCGCCACCGGCATGAAGTCGAGCTCCATGAGCGGGCGCATTCCCGCGGAGACGATGGCATTCAAGTAGGTATCGAACTTGGTAAAGTCGTAGGAGCCGGGCCCTTTGTAAATGCCAATGTCGTCGTTGAGCACGCCGTGACCGCGCACGCGCTGCATACCCAGCTCGCGGTTGACGATCTTGTATTGCGACTGGAGATCGGCCCGCAACGTCAGGCTGGCCGTACCCGTTCCGACGCTGGCGGCCCAGACCCGCGGATTGCCGGCCGTCTGTTTCGAGGCGTCGACGGTGATCGTGTAGTTGGTCGCGCGCGCGGTCGCTGGGACCGCCAGCAGGGCCGCGAGCAGTGTCGCGGCCGCAGGGGCCGCCCGCATCTTGAACCGCATCACGGTCTCGTTTGTCGCGAGGCGCTCACTCTTGTCACGAAATCTCCGGCGAGACCGGTTTCCCTCGAACGCGGCAGACTCCACCGATGACGGCGTTGCTTCTGGCGGTCTTCGCGCTCGGCGCCGTGCTGCGCCTGCCGACGTTGTTTCGACCGCTCTGGTCGGACGACGAGGCCATCTACGCGACGACGGCGGATGCGCTCCAGCGCGGCGCCCGGCTCTATCGCGACGTCGTCGACCACAAACCGCCGCTCGTCTACCACCTCTACCAGGCCGGCTTCGCCGCGTTCGGCTCCTACGACACGCGGGGCGTTCACCTGCTCCTCATCGTTGCGGTGCTACTGACCGCGGCCGCGCTGTTCGCGATCGTCCGCGCGGACGAACCCAGCGAGCGCACGCGGGCGACACCCGCGGGGCTCGCGGCGGCGGGTCTGTTTCTGGTGTTCTCGACCACCTGGCACGACTACGACGCGCTGGCAGCCAACTGCGAGCTGTTCTTGCTGGCGCCGCAGTCCCTCGCCGCGTGGCTGCTCGTCCGGGGTCTGGGACGACCGTCGCGCGGCGCGCGCGCGGTGGCGACCCACCTGGCCGTCGGCGCGCTCATCGGGACGTCGGCGCTGCTCAAGTATCAGGGCCTCACCTTCCTGGGCGCCTCGATCGGTTCATTGATCGCGTGGGCCTTCCTGGGACGGATGCCGTGGTCACGCGCGGGGCTCGCGGCCGCGTGTCAGCTGGCCGGAGCGCTGGTACCGCCGGCGCTCTACCTGCTCTGGTGCGCGCATGCCGGGAACCTCGACGCCGCGCTCTATTGGTTCCGGTTCAACTTCACGTACGTTCACGCCGGCCTCGGCGGGTCGGCCGCGCTGGCTCGCGGTCTGCGCAGAACGGCCATGATCGGCGGCGTGGCGTTCGTTCCCTACGCGCTCGGGCTATCGGCCGCCGTAACCGTGGCGTCGCGCGCGCGGCGGACCATTCGCGCGCGCTGGCACCGCTCGCTCGAACCCACCGGGGACCGCGACGCGCCTCCGCCATCGCAGATGCTCGGGCTGCTCTGGCTGGCGGCCTCGGCGATCGCGCTCGCCGCCGGAGGTCGCTTCTTCGGGCACTACTTTCACCTGAGCCTGGCACCGCTCTGCCTGCTCGCCGCGCCCGGCTTCTGCCGCCTTTGGGCCCAGCGAGGGTGGCGACGATCGGCGCTGCTGGTCCTCTGTGCCGTTCCGGCGCTCGTATTCTGCGGCCTCGCGACGCTCGGCCGCCCGCTGGCCGCTGCCTGGGACGAACGCGAGCCCCCTTACGATGACGTCGCCGCGCGCATCGCCGCGCTCACGGGCCCCGACGATCGCATCTTCGTGTGGGGAAACTCGCCGCAGCTCTACGTCCTCGCACGACGGCCCATGGGAGCGCGCTTCTCCTTCTGCAACTACATGACCGGCGAGAGCCCGGGCACACCGACCGAGACCGGCGCTTGGAACGCGGACGACAATCAACTGCCGGCGGCGTGGGACATGCTGTTCGAGGATCTCGACCGGCGCCGGCCCGCTCTCTTCGTCGACGCGGCCGCCGCCGGCTGGGACGGCTACGGCAAGTACCCGCTGGCCCGCTACCCGCGGCTGCAGGCCTATGTGGAGCGGCACTACCGATCGGTCGAGACCCGCGCCGGCGTCGTCCTGTACGAGCGCGCCAGGTAGACGGCGCTCGCCACGATCGCGACCGGAACCACGTGCGTCATGTGGTACGCGAGCGCGTAGGAGACAGCTACATCGCGCGGCGCTCCGCACGCCACCAGCGCGATCGCCGCCCCCGCCTCGAACGTCCCGAAGTTGCCGGGCGCGGCCGGGATCGCGATCGCGGCGTTGATCCCCACCAGCGTCAACGCCGCCGTTCGCAGGCTCGGCTCGAGGTGAAACGCGCGCTGAAACAGCACCAGCATCGCCGCCTCGTTGGCCCATCCCAGCAGCGACAGCGCGACGACGGCGGCGACCTTGCGCGGCGTGGACGCGCGCAAGGCGGACGACAGCGCTCGCTGGCTCCGCGGCCAACCGGCGAGCCCGGGCAACACCGCGCGTCCGCACGTCAGGAGAGCGACGTACGCGACCGCGGCCGCGCCCGAAAGCGCCACGGCGAGCCTCCCGAGATCCGTGACGACCGCGGTGACCAGCACCAGCAGCGCGAGCGCGAACGCCTCCGCTCCGCGCTCGGCCGAGGTGCACGCGTAGTCGACCGCGAACTCCCTCCCCGCGCGCCGCAGGCGCGCCGCGCGGACCAGATCGCCGCTGCCGAAGCCGATCGCGCTGCCGGCGAGCAGCCCTTCGAGCGTGGCGGCCAGAGCTTCACGGAACGGCGGCGGATCGGGCAAGGCGATGCGCCAGCGCGCGGCTTTCAGCGGCAACGACACGCCGAAGTTGAGGACGATCGCGGCGGCGATCGCCCAGGCTGCCTGCGTCGTGACCGGGACGGCCCAGGGCTTCACGCGCCACAGCGCCGCGGCCAGCAGGCCGATCGGGAGCCACCGGACCAGCCTCCGCGCCCGCGCCCACACCTCGCTCACGCGCCCCGTTTGAAGGAAGAGCGCCGATTGGCGTCCATCGCGCTCACGTCGTCACCGCGCTCCGGCTGCGGCCCGTGCGACTGGGCGCTCGTCACGACCCGCCGGAAGACATCGAGGATCCGCGTGCCGACCCGGTCCCAGTCGTAGGTTCGCGCGATGGCCCGCCCGCGCGCGATGCGCGCGCTCTGGTCGGTGCCCAGGGTGTCGGCGATCGCCGCGGCGAATGCCGCCGGTGTCTGGTCGCGGGCCAGCACCACGTTCGACCAGTGGTCGCCCGCTCGATCGGTTCCGAGACCGGGCAACGCCACGACCGGCAACCCGGCGGCAAATGCCTCGAGCACCATGATCGAGAACCCGACCGCACGTGCCGGCAGCAAGAACACCGACGACGACGCCAGCAACCCGGGGCGTTCATCGAAGACCGCGCCCACGAACGTAACCCGGTCGCGCAGCGGCGCGGGCACGCGGGCCTCCAGGGCCGGCCGCAGGGGGCCGTCGCCCGCCATGACGAGTCGGAGGTCGGGGACAGCCGCCGCGATCGCCGCAAACGCATCGATGGCCACGTCGGGCCCATTCCGCTCCTCGAGCCGGCCGAGATAGATCAGGTTCCGCGTCCCCGACCGGAAAGAGCGAGCGGTCGGGCTCGCCGCCCAGTACTTCACATCGACGCCGTTGGGGATGATGGTCGACGCGAAGGAGGCGTAACGCGCCCAGGACTGCGCGGTCGCCTCCGAGACCGCGATGACCTCGGCGGCGCGGCCAAATAGCCACCGGTAGTACGGGGCCACCCACCGGCGCCAGGGCCGGTGACGAAAGGCCGCGTTGTGCAGCGTCAACACCTTGGGACCCCGGAACATCGACAGCGCCCACAGCGGCAGACCCACGTCGCACGGACCGTGAATGTTCAGCAGGTCGAACTTCTTCTCGCGGAGGATCCGATGCAGCTCGTAGGCGGAAACGGGGTTGAGCGTGGCCTGGGTGATCGTGCCCCCGGTGCGAAACATGTAGGCCCGCCCGAGGCGAACCACGTCCTGCTCCGCGTCCGCCGGCAGAGGCGACGCCGGGACCGACGGACGTCCGGTCAGGATCGTGACCTCGACGCCCTGACGGCGCAGCAGATTGCGCAGGTTGCGGACGTGCTCCTGGATCCCGCCCAGGCTCGGATAGTAGCTCTCGGCGACGAGCCCGACGCGGAGAGGCCGCGCACCCGCGCCCTCCCCTAGCCTGGCGCGACGCACTCCGCGAGCCTTTCCGTGTCGCCGCGCGCATAGATCTCGAGATCGCCCGCGCTGAAGATGCGCCGGTATCGACTGGGAATGATCGCGCGCGCCTCGGGCGGGATCCCCCAGACCAGCAGGTGGGTGAAGCGCGGCTCGGCCTGGCACCAGAACCCCACCCACAGCTCCCGCCAGGCCGCGGTGCACGCGTCGTCGACCGACGATCGCCCCAGGCTCCTGCACACCTGAGCCGGCGTCCCCCGCAACTCCGCGAACCGATCGAGAGCCGGCGGAACCAGCGCCGCCGGGGGAGCCTGCCGGTAGGTGATCGGGTACGACCGCTCGACGGCAAACACCAGCGGCGCGGACGTGTCCCTCACGACGGTATAGTACCCCCAGGCGTGCGTGAGGCTGGCCGTGAAGACGCTGGTCCGGCTCTGCCTGAACATCAACGGGAGCAGGGTCGCCTGGCGCGGCACGACGTCGACGCCGGCGGTGACCGCCGCGCGATCGCGGTCGAGCCGCGCATAGTCGACGCCGGTCGCCACCGAGTACGCCAGCGCGCACGACGCGAGCACGACGGCGATCGGTCGCGGCAACTCGCCCGGTAGCCAGAGCAGCAGCGCCGCCCACAGATACGGCACGAGACGGCAATTGAAGTACCACCAGTTGCTGAACATCACCGGCACGACGAAGTACGCGACCGCCAGAGCTGCCATCACCGCCGGCGGCAACCGCGACCGCGCCGTTCGCCGTCCTCTCCACGCGAACCAGGGCAGTAGAACCGCCGGCACGATCGTCATGCTTCCGTACGGCGTGAACGCACCCGAGACGTCGGTCCAGAGGTGTGCGAGCGTCTCCCAGGGATTGAGAAACGCGAAGGCCGGCGGAGAGCCGCCGGCGTCCGCGCTCGCCTTCACCAGATGGTGGCACGCCGTGACCCCGCACAGCGCCGCCGCCGGAACGACGGGGAGCAGCAGCGCGAGCGCCGCGCGCGCTCGCTGTCGCCAGGTTGCGCGCGTGAGGACATGCGCGGCCACCAGAACCCCCACCACCGCGAGCGGGAACGGGTGCGCGTACCAGACCGCGCACGAGAGAGCCGCAATGCCCAGGCCTCGCCCGATGGTCGGGCGTTCTCTCTGAACGTCGAGAGCGGCCAGGAGAATCAGCGAGAGCGCGAACCCGAACGCGAAGTTCAGGAAGCCCATCGACACCGAGAAGCTGTGCACCAGCGGCCAGGCGAAGAGCAGCGACGAGACCAACCGTTGCCGCCCGCGGAAGTGAAGCAAGAAGAACGGGACCGCGACGGCCGTCAGGGCCAGAACGATCGCAACGAACACGCGTGCCGCAACGAACAGATCCGGCCCATCCCAGACCAAGAACCAGAGCGTCAACAGCGCGTTCGACCGGAGGAGACCGTTGAACGCGTATTCAGGGTAACGGTCTGGATGCGCCACGATGTGCGCGGTGGCGACGTGATTCGGGAGATCCTGCAGCGGCGGCAACTCGACCAGCAAGAGCGGCCACGCCGCCAGCACGAACAGCACACACGCGGACACTGCGACCAGTCGGGCATCCGACATGCCGGCAAGGCGCTCGGCGACACCTGCGCGCCAGGCGGCGAGCGGCGCGTGCGCGGGCTGCACGACCGGCTCTTGCACTGCCTCCCTCATGGCTGCCGTTCACCTTGATTGGACCTGTACAGCCACCATTGGCGCTGGTATAGCCAGCCGTCATCACCCGGCGTGACATGGTTCCGGATCAACCCAGCGCGCCGTTGGCCACGCGCCAATGCCGCCGTTTCTATCGTTTGGGCCTGCTGGCGTTGGTTGGCCTGCTGGTTGCGCGCCTTCCGTTGCTCCTGCACCGGCGCTACGATCCCGACGAGCTCGAGCACGCCCACACCGCCTGGTGCTGGTCGCGGGGCCTGCTGCCCTATCGCGACTTCTTCGAGCATCACACGCCCTGGTACCCATTCGCGTTGAAGCCGTTTTTCAACTGGTTCGACGTCAGCGGCTCGCTGGCGGGCGCCACCCATTTCCTGCTCTTCGCCCGCTTCGTGTCGCTCGGGCTCACGGTGATGGCGCTGTGGCTGGTCTTTTGGATCGGACGCCGCTGGGCGGATCGCAGAGTCGGCCTCGTCGCCGCGCTGCTGCTCGCGGGTCAGTTCGTCTTTTTGCAGAAGACCGTCGAGGCGCGCCCCGACGTGATGGCGCTGGTGTTCTACCTGTCCGCGATCGCCCTGCTGCTGCGGGGCGTTCGACCGGCGGACGGCGACGGAACGAGCCGCCTCGTCTGGTTCTTCGCGGGCGGCCTCGGCCTGGGCGCGGCGATCATGTGCACGCAGAAGATGCTCTTCGTCGTTCCCGGCGCGCTCGCCGGCCTCGGCGTCTGGGCGCTGTCCGCTGCCGCGGAAGACCGTCGACGAGACCGGCGACGGAGACTGCTGTCGGCGCTGGTCTTCGCGCTGGCGATCCTGCTTCCCGGCGTAGTGACCTGGGCGGCGTTCGCGTCCCAGGGCGCCGGACACGACTTCATCGCCAGCAACTTCCTGCTCAACGCCCGGTGGAAACACGTCGCCACGAATCAGCTCATGAAGCTGGTCACCACCAGCTGGCCGCTCCTGGTGCTGGCCGTCGTCGCAATGGGAGCGCGCGAACGAGCACGTCAGCCCGAGACTCTCCTGCTGCTCTCGATCATGGTCGGCCTGTTCCTCGAGGTGCCCGCCATGCCGTCGGCCCACCGGCAGTACTACTTGATTCCGTTGCCGCTGGTGGCGCTGTTCGCCTCGAAGGGTTTGTTCGTGCTGATTGATCGGATGCCGGACGGCCGGCGCCGCTGGTGGCTCGGCGGCGCGCTGCTCGCGCTGTCGATCCACCCCGCGCTCGCGCTGCGCGAAGGCCTCCGCGATCGAAACGATGCCCAGCTCGACCGCCTGCAGTTCGTGTTCGACAGCACCGCGCCCACCGATCCGGTGATGGATGGGTGGGAGGGCATGGGCGTGTTCCGCCCGCACGCGTTCCGCTACTTCTTCCTTCACGAGGAGACGCTCGCGATGCTGCCGAGCGCGACGCGCGACGCCTACCTCGGTGCGCTCGAGACCGGCGCGATCCGGCCCCGGCTGATCGCGCTCGACAAGAACCTCCGCGCCCTGGGGCCCCGGTTCCTCGCCTTCGTCACGGCGAACTACACGACGAGCGACGGCTTCTTCTACGTCGCCCGGGCGCGGTCGGATTGACCGGCGCGGCACCGAGCGGGGCGCGCGTGATCTAGAACCTCGTGCCGACGCCAATTGCCACACGGAGGTATCGAGTCCTGGTCTCCCCCGACATGTCCTTGGCAGGGAGCGCCTGAAAGCCGACCTGATAGCCCACGCCGAAACTGGCGAACATCCGGTCCGACAGATCCATGGTCGTGCCGCCGCCGAGTCCCAGAACCAACCCCTTCGACGTATCGCCGTCGGGGGGACGAATGAATGAATATCCGGGCAGCACCTCGACGAAGAGCGCGATCGACTCGACGATGCGAAGCGAGTACGCGGCCCGCGCCAGGACGTCGACCTCCTGCGCGCCGCCGCCGCCCTGCACTTTCGGCTTCACGTTGAAGAACACCTGCGGCGCCAGGCCCAGCGTGAGCCCGGGCAGAACGACGTAACCGCCTTCGAGGGCGAGCCCGTAGGAGAAGGCGGCATCCTCCGTGTTGGTCATTCCGCCCGCCGCCGGCGAGGTGAACTTTCCCATTCCCATGGGCAGCAGCAACACGCCGACCTCGCGTCGCGCGGCGGGCTCGGCGGCGGCAACCAGTCCCTGCGCGCGGGCGGTCGCCGCCAGCGCCACCACTGCCAGAGCCAGGAACGCGTTTGTTTTATGCATCTCGGTGGCTCCTCTAGAAATAGAACGAGAAGCGAAGACGCAGGCTGTACATCTCGTCGTCGAACACGATCGGCGGATCCGTGCCGGCCGTCAGCCAGTGCCCTCTCGAATACCCGCCGACCAACTTCACGTAGAACTGCTGCTTGACCACGTATTGAACCGCGGCGAACCCTTGATAGAGCCAGTAGTTGTCGACGACGCCGTTCTGCAGGATGTCGTTCTGGTCGACGTTGCGCGTGAACAGCGAGCCGACGCCAAAGATCAGCGGGTGCCGCAGGCTCCCGTTGGAGACATTGAGGAAGCCGCCGACGCTGGTCCGCGTGAGGCTGCCCTTGGGATTGAAGTTCTTGTTCTGATCGATCGACCAGACCGTTCCCTGCGCGGCGTTGACCCCCAGCTCGACGTGCGGCGCGAACACGAACTGGACGGCGCCACCCACGCCTTTCGACGTGATGTCGGTGCCGTCCGACGCCTGCTGGCCCCCGATGTGCTGATATTCCGCCCCCGCCTTGAGCTTGATCCAGCCGAGATCGAGGATCGCCACCGGCCGCGCCGCGTACGCCGGCCCGCTCAGGCTGCCGACCATGGTCAACGCCTCGATCCGCAGGTTCGACGTCGGATAGTAGTGAAACGCCAGGTTGCCGGCCGCGCCCTGCGGTCGGAACTGGTTGTCGGTCAATCCGTAGAACGCGATGTTGTAGCTGCTCTCGCCGATGCCGACCGCGCCCTTGCGCTCGAAGGTGTTCTGGTCGAGGCCCATTCCCAGGTGAAAGACCTCCCAACCCTCGAAGCGGCCCACCTGAAAGTCCCACGCATTCCATCGCCCGATCCGCAGCCACAGATCGTCGGTGTCGGCGCCTCCGACGTCGGACCGTGAGATGGTCTGATCACCGGTGCCGACCAGCTCGACCTGGCCCTGAATGAAGTGGTCGCCTCCGAACGAGTACGTGGGCGTGACTCGCACCAGCAGCCGCGCCTGCTGCTTCCAGTACTTGATGCGGCTCGACTCGATCATGGAATTGGCGCCCCAGGGCCCGAACTTCTCGTACGCGGTGTCGATCCATCCCCAGCCCGACAGCCCCACCACGAACGAGTCCCGCGGACCGACCTGCGGCATATAGGGCCATTGCAACCCGTGGAACGTGAGCCACAAGGACCCGTAGGGCAGGCCCCGGATCTGCGGTTGCGGGTACGCCCGCGCCGGCAACCGCTCGACCCCGACTTCGGTGACGGCGTCGGGCGGTGCCGCGATGTCCGCGGTTTCATTCGCCAGCGCGAGCGCCGGCGCCGATGCGCCGAGCGCGGCCAGCGTCAGGATAGAGAGGCGTGACCTTGCAAACGTTTGATGTTTTCTCATCCGGGGAATCCGCGCGCGGTGGTTTCGAGCGCTGCGGCTAGTAACCGTTGACCTTGACGGTCGCCGACAGCGGAAGGTTGGCGGAGCTGCCGCCGACCATGACCTTGACGTTGCCGCTCTCCACCACCCACTTGCCGGTGGTCCCCGTCGGCGAATCCATCTGGAAGTAGTCCAGGTCCGACAGGCGCACTTTGATCGTGACCTGCTTCTCCTGACCCGCCTCCAGGTGGACGCGCGCGAACCCCTTCAGCTCCTTGGGCGGTCGCCGCGCCTTGGTGTCGGGGAACGACACGAAGACCAGCACCACCTCGTCGCCCACCACCGTCCCGGTGTTCGCGACGTTGACGACCACCGGCATCACCGCGCCCTGGCTCATGTCGCTGCACCCGAGCTGCAGCTGGCGGTACTCGAACTGGGTGTACGAGAGCCCGTGACCGAACGGAAAGAGCGGCGCGACGTTGAAATGATCGAAGTAGCGGTACCCGACCCAGTAGTCGAAGGTGGTGGTGCCGTTGCCGTTGAACGGGGCGTAGTCGGCGAGCGACTTGGCCCAGGTGAACGGCAGCTTCCCGCTGAAGTCGGCGTTGCCCCAGAGCAGGTCACCGAGCGCCAGCCCGCCGACCTGGCCTGGATACCAGGCCATCACCACGGCGGGGACACTGGAGAGCCAGGGCATGTCGATCACGCTCGCGCCCTCGAGCACGACGACCATCGGCTTGCCCAGCGCGGCGACCGACTGAATCAGATCGTCCTGGGCGTGCTGGTACCGCGGATCGGTCTGCTTGGCGTCGAGACCGAGGGTCACGCGATCGCCGGCGAGCGTGTACTCCTCGCCCTCGTCCTGCGCGGTCAGGCCGGCGACCACGACCACGAAGTCGGCGTCCGCGGCGTCGGCGGCCGTGTTTCCGTGCACCACGGTCACGCCCGCGGGCGCTGTGTTGTGGATGCCGTCGAAGGGGCCGATGCCCCGCGTCGGATCGTGGTAGACGCGGCTCGACCCCAGGTCGCCGGTGCGCACGTCGGTGGCGAAGTCGACGGTTCCGCCGGTGTTCGTCGAACCGCCGTTGGTGGTGCGGTACGGGACCTTGGCGCCGAGCACCGCGACCTTGGTGACCGCCGCGATCGGCAGCGTGCCGTTGTCGTTCTTGAGCAGCACCATGCTCTCGACTGCGGCCTTTCGGGCCAGGTCGACGTGGCCCGCGTCGCACATCACGCGGCTGCTCGCGAAGCGGGTCCGAGGCGAGCCGAGCCCCACGCCGCCCGAGAGCTTGTCGGCGTTGAATCGGAACTTCTGCTCGAGCACGCGCGCGGCCGCCGTGGCGAGATCGGTCTGCGTCAGACCGCCGGTGCTGTTGACGATGTTCTCGAGCTGGCTGAAGTTCAGTCCCCACGGCAGCTCGACGTCGAGCCCGGCCTTCACCGCCTGCACCGCCGTCATCTTCAGCGTCGTGGTGTCGGTGGCGCCCGGGTTGACGTTGGGCATCGCCCACCAGTCGCTGAGGATGAAGCCCTTGAACCCGAAGTCGTTGCGCAGCACGTCCGTCAGCGTGTGCGCGTTCTGCGTCGACTTGATGCCGTTGACCAGGTTGTAAGAGGCCATGACCGACGCGACGCCGCCGTCCTGCACCACCATGCGGAAATGGCGCCCGTAGATCTCGCGCAGCGTCTGCTCATCCATCGCCGAGTTGTTGGCGGCGCGGTTGTTCTCGATGTCGTAGGCCATGAAGTGCTTGGCGTCGGCGGCGATGTGCTGCTGCACGCCCACGGTCAGCGCCGATGCCAGGCGGCCGATGTGGTAGGGATCCTCGCCGTAGGTCTCCTGCGCGCGCCCCCATAGCGGGTGGCGGAGCAGGTTCATGCACGGGGCGAGCAGCAGCGTCTCCTTCGCGGCCTGCATCTCGTCTCCGATCGCCTCGCCGACCGCGTACTCGAGATCGAGATCGAAGGCGGCGCCGCGCGCCATGCTCACCGGGAACGAGGTCGAGAAGCCGACGTGCTCGTTGTCGACGACGCCCGCGTTGGGCTTCGAGCCCGCCATGTCCTCGCCCAGGTTCATGCCGCGCGAAGCGTCGCGATATCGAAAGCCGCGGATCGAGCCGGTGTCCATGCTGCGCTGGATGTCGTTGTACTGGACCGCGAACGCCGTGCCGTAGGGCGTCCCGCGCATCTGGGTCGCCAGATCCGACGGCGACATGGCCGCGATCGTGCTCTGAACACGAGCGAGGATGTCGGGCGACGGCGTGTAGCCCTGGGAGTACCGGTCGATCGCGTTCGGGTTCGGTCCGATGCCGGCGCAGGACACCGGCGTGATGACGCTGCCGGCGCCATCGCCGCTCGCGTCGTCACCACCACCGCTGTCGCTGGCGCCGGCGCCGGCGTCGCTCTCTTCACTGCACAGCGCGCTCATGCCGGAGGAGCCACCGCCGCCGCTGCTCTTGGGCGGCGCGAGCGTGCACGCCGGCGCAGCCAGAAGCAAGCCCACGAGCCACGCGCTCCGGATCCCGATTGGACCCATAGCGAACCTCTGGCTCCACCTTGGTGGTGTCATCCCTCCCTATTGCTTCGGGCGCGCGCCGATTGTCATGCATTCGCCCACCTGCGCTCTCCTGGCTGGGCGTCGCGCGCGGGCGAGCTCGAGCCCGCGGCCAGCGGCGACAAGCTGCTCTTCGTGCTCACGCAGATGATGGAGTCGCTGGCTCACGCCGTGGTGCTGCACCGGCCGGCCTCGTTGTCGCTGGCGGCGGCGAAGGAAGAGGCGGTTCGAGCGGTCGTCAGCTACGTCGAGAGCTATCGAAGGAAGCCCATGCGGACGCGTGCAGTCCCCTCTACGGCACGGTCACGCGCACGTCGTCGAACACCACGCCGTTCGACGACGTCGACAGGGCGACGCCTCCCGCGGCGATGGGCAACGTCGCGTCGAGACCGGAGGCGACCGCCACGCCATTGAGATACGCGGTCAACATCGAGCCCTGGACCTCGAGTCGCACCGTGTACCAGGTGCCGACCACCAGCGGTGTGGTCGCCGGGGCCGCGAAGAGGTCAGTCGTCACCCCGACGGAGCGCTTGCGGAGCTTGACGGCGCCGCTGTCCGACAGCTCGACGAAGTAGTAGTCGCGGCCATCGACGAAGCGCGCGGCGACCTGCACCTGCGCGGGCGCCGTCAGCAACTTGACCCGCGCCTCGACCATCTGGTCGGTCCAGGTCACGTTGCCGCCCGCGACCTGCGCACCCATGGGCGACACGGCGCTCTGCGTGAGGACGTGGTTCGCTCCGTCGGCGATGACCGACCAGGACGACTGATTGAAGGGATCGATGACCCGCATCCAACCAGCCCCAACACGGCACCCAGCGCCGCCAACCCCATCGACGTCGTCGCCCGTCTCGCCATCGCGGGTCGGAATCTATCATTGGACCGGCGTCCGAAAGGGGCGGAGGCACGAGAACTGGTGCGATTCTCCGCAATAAAGAGCAAAAAAACGCCGGTGCCAGATCCCCACAACTCTTCGACTCGGCAGCGCGCGCACAGGTATATGCTCACGCCCCGTGAGCCAGGGCGACCTTCGAACGGTGCGCGGCGCGTGGGGGCGATGGCTGTTCACGCTGGTTGTCAGCGGATCGCTGGCGGCGTGCACCTCGTCGACTCACGGCGGCGCGAACCCGGGAACCGGCGGAGCCCCGACGACCGGGGCCGGCGGCAACGCCGGCTCGTCGATGGGCGGCGCGCCCGCCGGCCAAGGCGGGGCAGTGGCGCCGGGCTCGGGCGGTTCGAGCGGCTCGAACGGCGGCACGGGCGGAACGCCCGGCGCAGGGGGCGCGGCCGGGGGCGCGGCCGGCGCTGGCGGTGCCCGCGACGGAGGCGTCGACTCGGCCGATGCCGGCGGACTGCCGGCGCGCAGCGCCATCCTCGACGCCATGCGCCTGGCCAACGACTACTTCATGGCCAAGTGGCCCGATCCAGGCATTGCCATCGTCACCGACAAGTCTCGCCCCAGCAACATCTGGACGCGCGCCGTTTATTACGAAGGCCTCATGGCGCTCTACGCGCTCGACGCCCAGGCGCGCTACTACAACTACGCGGTCACCTGGGCCACGAGCCACGCGTGGGGCCTCAACAACGGCGCCACAACCACCAGCGCCGACGATCAATGCGCAGGGCAAACCTATGTCGACCTCTACAAGATCGACGCCCAGGCCGTGCGGCTGCACGACATCCAGGCCGACATCGATCTCTCGCTCGCCGTCGCAGTCCCGTCGGCGTGGTCGTGGATCGACGCGATCCAGATGGCCATGCCGGTGTACGCGCGGCTCGGCGCGCTGACTGGCACCACGGCCTACTTCGACAAGATGTACGCGTATTACAGCTACACGAAGAACACCACCGGCGGAAACGGCCTTTACAGCAAGACCGAGCACCTGTGGTGGCGCGACATGGACTTCGATCCGCCCTACGTCGAGCCCAACGGTCAGAGCTGCTACTGGTCACGGGGCAACGGCTGGGTGTACGCGGCGCTGGTGCGCGTGCTCGACATCTTGCCCGCGGGCGACGCCCACCGCGCCGAGTATCTCGCCGATTTCCAGGCCATGTCCGACGCGCTGCGGACGGTGCAGCGGAGCGACGGCTACTGGAACGTCAGCTTGCACGACCCGACGCATTTCCCTGGCAAGGAAATGACCGGCACCGCCCTCTTCACTTACGGCATGGCGTGGGGCGTGCGTACCGGCAACTTGCCCGCGGCAACTTACCGCCCGATCGTCGTGACGTCGTGGAACGCGATGGTCGCCAACTCGCTGCATACCAACGGTTTCCTGGGCTGGGTGCAGGGCAGCGGCAAACAACCATCGGACGGCCAACCGGTCACCGCCGACAGCGTTCCCGACTTCGAAGACTACGGGCTCGGGTGCTTCCTCCTGGCGGGCAGCGAGGTCGCGAAGCTAGTGGGGCCTTGATGCGGAAGCTTGACCTGTCTGATCATCCAGGTGTACAGGGGGAATTATGGCTGTGGCCACATCCCCAGAGCCTGTTTTGAAGCGCGAGCGGGCCAATTCGTGGCAAAGCTTGCCAGGAATTGGCAATCGCAGAGGAGCCCTCATCCAGGGGCGGAGGAATCAATCAATGAAACGCAGCGCGGGACTTTGCCTGGGAGCGGCCGGCCTCTTCGGGTTTCTGATCGTGACGTCGAACTGTTCGACGACCGGCCCCGACTCGGGCACCGGCGGCGCGACGGGCTCCGGACGGCGCGACCGCGCCAGGGCGGCAGCACCGGCTCCGGCGGCGCGGCAGGCTCCACCACCGGGTCGGGAGGAGCCACCGGCATGGGCGGCATGACCGGCGCCGGCGGCACGACGGGCGGGACCGGCGGTCGCGCCGGCGCGACCGGCTCGATGGGTGGTCAGGCTGGCTCGACGGCCGGAACCGGCGGAGCCGCCGGCAACCCCGGCACCGGCGGCGCCGCGCTCAACATCGACGACATCATCCCCGGCCTCGACGGCTTCTACTGGGAGGCTACGCCGAGCGGGAACACCGCGTCTGTCAGGAACCAACTATCCCTTTGGTCCGGCCGCGGGTGGCTGTCCGGCGGGCGCGACCTGGGCCACGACCGGCTACATCAACAACAAGGTGATGCCGGTCAAAGGTGTCACCGGGCAGCAGTACACGATCAACGTCAACGTGCGCGGCGTCGTCCGGCACGCGCTGCTACACCGGCGGCACGCCCGGCGGGATGCCGCTGCCGGCGGCCACGCCCAACCCGAGCGGTCCCAACAGCACCTGGTACATCGGGGGCACGCAGTTCAACGACAGCATCTGGAACACCTACGAGATCCACGTCGCGCCGGCAGTGCCGAACGCTGCCAACGTCTACTACGCGAACTACTTCCCGAACACCTCGAACTGGTGCCAGAAAGAGGCGTCGTACGAGGTGCGCTACAACGCGAGCTTCCCGGTGCTCGGCGGCGGCAACCTCACCTTCACCATCCACGACTCGAATTGCCGGACGCTGGCCAACTGCGGACAGGTCGAGAACCAGGCGACCTGCGATACGGCCGCCGCGCGCATCATCGACATGTCGGGCGTCAATCCGGCGCCCACCAACTTCAACCAGCCGCGCACTGTTTCGCTGGGCAACACGACGTACTGACGTGCAGTGGCTGTGGTTCGACGTCACCTCGGTGACGAGCCCCTGATTCATTTCTAACTGGGACCCCTGAGACGAGTTCCACACCCTCCACGAGGTAGACCTTGACCGGACAACGAACGGGGGCGACGACCGCCCTCAGGCATGTCGTGTACGCTCTGTTGTTTGGCGCGATCGCGCTCCACCCACGCCCCGCGGCGGCCGAGAAGGTTCTGGCCAACGTTGGCGGCTGGGAGATTTACACCGATGGGCGCGTGGCCGGTTTCCTCAGTTTTGCTTACGGAGACGGCTACCCGCAGTCCGACTACGGCCACGATGCGGCGGGTAACTTCGTGTCCATGCCAGTCGACACGCCCCAGGAAGGCGGCGGGTTCCGCAGCGTCAGCAAACAGGGACTGGTCGCGGATCCGAGCCTCACCGGCGGCGTGCCGATCGCCAACCAGGGGACGATCAACCTCTGGCGCGTGCGCAGCGGCTTCATCAGCAATGTCTTCGGTTTCGGCGCTCGCAGCCACCTGACCGAGACCACGACGGTGACCGCGTATCTTCAGTTCTGGGCCTTCGTCGAGAACAACGGCCGACAAAAGAACCTGCCGAACTATCCCGACGCGCGGCAAGGCTACGCGAAGCTCGAAGGGCCCTGGGGCGCGCTGACCGTCGGTCGCATGCGAACGCTGTTCTCGCGCGGCGCGACGGACATCGACGTGATGTATGCGCACCGGTGGGGCGTGGGCTGGCCGGGGAAGCTGGACAACAACGGCCCGTCAACCGGCATGCTCGGCTTCGGCGTCCTTGGTTCTGGTTTCTCGTCCGGCGTCATCTACGGCACGCCGAAGCAACACGGCCTGCAGCTCGACGTCGGGCTCTTCGATCCGGTCCAGCTCCAGGGCAGCGGCTCGTGGACCCGCACCGGCTTTTTGCTGCCGGAAGCCGAGATGACGTTCGACCGATCGTTCGCCAACGGTTGGGGCCGGATCGTGCTGTTTGCGAACGGCGCGTATCAGAAGGTCTACAAAGATGGCTTGTGCACGCCGGTCCTCGACACCCAGACGATGAAGCTCATCCCCTGCGACCAGACGATCCTGGGCGCTGGCTACGGTGGCCGCCTGGAGCTCGGCCCGGTACACATCGGGGTCGCGGGACACTACGGAAAAGGCCTGGGGCTCTACTACGCGCTCGAGGCCAGCGATGCCGCCCAGGACAAAGAGGGCACTCTGCGCAACATCAGCGGCGCTTATCTCCAAACGCAGGTCGTGATCCAGAAATTCGACCTCTTCGCGGGCGTGGGAATCGCGCAGGTGTACCTGACCGACTACGACAAGAAGTTCAAGAAACCGGACCCTCGCGATCCCACGATGACCGCGCAGGTCTTTCCGTTCAGCGTACCCAAGGACCAGATCGGCGTGAACGCTGGCATCGTTTACAACATGACGCCGGCGCTACATTGGGACCTGGACTTCTTCCGCGCCCAGGCCGATTGGTATGCGGTCAATGGCTTCGCGGGGGCCAAGCAGGTCGTCTGGGTCGGCAACGCCGGCCTGAACCTCTCCTGGTAAATGTTGATCGCGCGTGGGTGCACCGATTGACGGCTCGACCAATTCAGGGAACCATGGGTGCCATGGTTGCCGGCTGGGCGGCAATTGGCGGTCGCTGTGCGCGGCTTTCAGGATTGCCGAGCCGGTCGATCCCAACTGCTTTGATCGCGTGCGCTGTGCTCGGTTGCTCGAGCAGCAGGAGCCAACCTCCGCCTGACGGCTCCGGTGGGTCGGTCGTGGATGCGAGCACCGGCACCGGCGGCGCACCGCTCGACGCCTCGAGCGGCGGCAACACCGGCGCGGGTGGAACCGCGACAGGCGCCGGCGGAGGCACCGGCGTCGGCGGCGGCGCGGGCGGCAACACCAGCGCAGGCGGCGACACCGGCGCGGGCGGCAACACCGGCGCGGGCGGAACGACGGCGGGAACCGGTGGCGTCGCCGGCGCCGGCGCGGGCGGCGTTGCCGGCATGCTGGCGGCGTCGTCGCTGGCGGTGCGCTTCGCCAACGCGGTGATGGCGCGCTCGCCGGACCCGCAGAACATCACGATGACGCCGGCCTGGGAGTACAACCACGGCATCGTCCTGCGCGGCATCGAGCAGGTCTATCGCCACACCGGCGACGCGCGCTACCTGACGTACATCCGGCGCTACGCCGACGAGTTCGTGAACGCCGGCGGTCAATTCCTGAACGCGGGCGGCATGTCGACGCTGCCCGCCGAGCACAGCTTCGACAACATCCAGCCGTCGGTGTTGCTGCCGTTTCTCTACCAGCAGACCAGCGCCGCCAAGTACAAGAACGCCGCCGACCTCATCCGCGCGCGCTACGACACCATCCCGCGCAACGCGGATCGCGGCTTCTGGCACAAGCAGATCTATCCCAACGAGATGTGGCTCGACGGCATCTACATGGGCCTGCCGTTCCTCATGCGCTACGCGACGACGTTCGGCACGTGCGGGACCTTCTGCGCCGACACCGTCGTCGAGCAGGCGTTGCTGGTCGCGACCCACGTGCGCGACCCGGCGACCGGGCTTCTCTATCACGCGTGGGACGACAGCGCGGCCGGCGCCAAGGCGGCGTGGGCCGACCCGACGACGGGGCGATCGCCGACGGTGTGGGGACGCGCGATGGGCTGGTACGCGATGGCGCTGGTCGACATGCTCCCCGACATCCCCGCCGATCACGCGGGCCGCAGCGATCTTTTGACCATCCTCGCCGGCATGGCGACGGCGATGCGCGCGACCCAGGATGCGACGACCGGGCTCTGGTTCCAGGTCGTCGACCAGGGCGCGCAAACCGACGACTGGCTCGAGACCTCGGGCTCGGGAATGTTCGTCTACGCGCTCAAGGTCGGCGTCGACCGCGGCTACCTGGATCCCTCGTTCATGACCGTCGCCACGCGAGGCTGGCAGGGTTTGCAAACCAAGGTCACCACCGACACGACCGGAGCGCCCACCATCACCGGCGCGGTCCAGGGTATGGGCGTGCAGGTCAACTACGCCGGCTACATCAATCAGTTGCCGACGCTGTCGAACTCGCCGCACGGCCTGTGCGCGATCCTGCTCGCCGCCAGCGAGATGGAAAGCACGCACTGACCGAGGTCAGTCGAGCTCGATCTCGTCCCAGAATGACGGCGTCGTGTTCGAGTTGTTGAAGAGGTCGATGCGCTTGAAGCCGGTGCCGGTGCCCAGGTGCATCGTCGTTCCTTGGCCCGCGGTTCAGATCCAGCGGCGCCGGAGCAGCCAGGTCTTCACCCCCTGGGTCAGCGTCAGATAGCAAGCCAGCGTCAGCGCCAGCAAGGGCCAATAAAGGCGCGGCAGCGTCGTGAAGCCGAGCGCTCCGCCAGCGCGCGAGGCCGAGAGGCCAACGCCGATGGCGATGATGAGCAGGCCCATCCGGACCACCGGCCGTGACGCTCGGCTCTGCAGGAAGGGGATCTTGTTGGTCCGGATGACGTGGATGATCAGGGTCTGGGTCAGCAAGCTCTCGACGAACCATCCGGTCTGAAAGAGGCTCGCGCTATGAGCAGCCGCCGCAGTGGTCGACGTATTCCAGCAGCCGAACAGATAAAGCATCATCAGAAAGGTCGTGTAGTCGAAGATCGACGAGCACGGTCCGATGAACAGGATGAACCGGGTGAGAGCGCGGATGTTCCAGGGACGAGGTCGATCGATCTGATCGGCGTCGACCTCGTCGGTCGGGATCGTCGTCTGGCCCAGGTCGTAGAGCAGGTTATTGGTCAAGATCTGGATCGGCAGCATCGGCAGGAACGGCACGAACAGGCTCGCGCCCAGGACGCTGAACATGTTGCCGAAGTTGCTGGACGCGCCCATCCGAACGTACTTCGTGATGTTGGCGAAGACCTTGCGACCCTCGAGCACGCCCTCGTCGAGCACACGCAGCGACTTCTCGAGCAGGATCATGTCGGCCGACGCCTTGGCGATGTCGACCGCCGTGTCGACGCTGATGCCGACATCTGCCGTGTGAAGCGCGGGCGCGTCGTTGATCCCGTCGCCCAGAAACCCGACCGTGTGCTGCCTCGCCTGCAGCGCCTTGATGATCCGCTGCTTGTGCGCCGGCGAGACGCGCGCGAAGAGCGTCGTGCGCTCGGCGGCCGCGGCCAGCTGGTCATCGCTCATGCGCTCGACGTCCACACCCAGCAGCACGTCGTCGACCACCAGTCCCACCTCCTTGCAGATCTTCCGGGCCACGAGATCGTTGTCGCCGGTGATCACCTTGACGGTGACGCCGTGGCCCTGCAGATCGGAGATCGCGGCGGCGCAGGTCTCCTTGGGCGGGTCGAGGAACGCGATGTATCCCTGCAGGATCAAGTCGCACTCGTCGGCCTTGCCGTAGGGGCTGTGATTGCCCGCGGCGGCCGCTCTCGGAGCACCCTCCTTCGTCGCGAGGGCGAGGACGCGAAATCCCTCGGCGCTGAGGCGTTCGTACTCGCGCCCGAGCTCCACGATGTGAGCGTGGTCCATCGGCAATCGTTGACCGTCGAGCTCGAAGGCCGAGCAGCGCGGGAAGATCGCCTCGGGCGCGCCCTTGGAGATCACGAGGTCCCGCCCGTCGGGCGTACGAACCACGACCGACATGATGCGCCGCTGAAAATCGAACGGGATCTCGTCGACCTTCGTGAACTCCGGGATGCGCGCGTGGGCGTGAGTCTCCTCGTGCGCCAGCACGGCGCGATCGAGGACGTTCTTGAGACCGGTCTGAAAGTGACTGTTGGTGTAGGCGAGCGCGAGCACGCTCCTCGCTCTCGCGCAGGGTCGACGTCGCAGTGACGCTCGAGGATGACCCGATCCATGGTCAACGTGCCGGTCTTGTCGGTGCACAGGACGTCCATCGCGCCGAGGTTCTGGATGGCGTTGAGCCGCTTGACGATCACCTTCTCTCTTGCCCATCGCGACCGCGCCCTTCGACAGACACACCGTCACGATCATCGGCAGCATCTCGGGCGTCAGGCCGACCGCGACGGCGAGCGCGAAGAAGAACGCGCCCGTCCAGTTGCCCTTGGTGAGGCCGTTGATCACGAAGACCAGCGGCACCATCACGAACATGAAGCGCAGCAGCAGCCAGGTGAACCGCGAGATGTCGCGATCGAAGGCCGTCTCGACGGCCTCTCCGATCATCGCATCGGCCATGCCACCGAGGTAGGTCTCCTTCCCCGTGGCGACGACGACCGCCGACGCCGAGCCGCTCTCCACGCTGGTGCCCAGGAAGGCAATGGTGGCCAGCTCCAGCGGCGCGCTCCCGCTCGCGGCGGTGGCGACGGCGTGCTTCTCGACGGGAAAGCTCTCGCCGGTGAGCGCCGCCTGGCTCACGAAGAGATCCTTGGCCTCGACGACCCGCACGTCGCCCGGGATCATGTCGCCGGCGGCGAGCTGGACAACGTCGCCCGGGACGAGCCGGGCCAGTGGAATCTCACTCGGCTGCCCGTCGCGAAGCACCGTCGCCCGCACCGAGATCATCGCCTTGAGCTTCGCCGCGACGCTGTCGGCCTTGGCCTCCTGATACAGCTTCAACCCGACGCTGAGGCCGATCATCAGCGCCATCATCGTTCCGGCCCGCGGATCGCCGGTGGAGAACGAGACCGTGGCCAGAACCGCGAGCAGGACCACGAGCGGGTTGATCACCGAACGCCACAAGAGACGCGCGAAGCCGGGACGCTGGTCGCGCGCCAGCAGGTTTGGCCCGTGCTCGAGGAGGCGCGCGTCTGCCTCGGCGGCCGTCAGTCCCTCGGCTCTGGTTGCCAGTCGTCCATAGACGTCGGCCACGTCGAGCGCGGCGGCGCCGGTCACCGCGGGCGACACCCGGATCGCCGATTTGCGCTGGCCGGCGAGGACCCGCTTGGGAAGGACGTTACCCATGAGGTCTGTCGGACTGGACTACGGCCGGATCGCCACCTTCATGGCGCCGTCGCGCTGATGCGCGAAGAGATCGTAGGCCGCCTCGATCTCCGCCAGCGGGAACGAGTGCGTGACCAGCTCGTCGAACGGGAAGCGCCTGGCGGCGACGATGCTCATGAGGCGGCGCATGCGTTCCTTGCCGCCCGGACAGAGCGAGGTCACGATCGTGTGGTCGCCCAGGCCAGCCGCGATCGCGTCCAGCGGCAGTGCGAGGTGGCTGGAGTACACGCCGAGGCTGGACACGGTGCCGCCTGGCCGCACGCAGCGCAGCGCGTTTTCAAACGTCGAGCCCGTGCCCAGCGCCTCGATGGCGACGTCGACCCCGCCGCCGGTCAGGCGCTTGATCTCCGCCACCACGTCCTGCTCCTTGTAGTTGAGCACGACGTCGGCGCCCATCCGCCGCGCGACCTCGAGGCGCCTCGGAACGCTGTCGACGCCGATCACCAGTGACGCGCCCGAAAGCTTGGCGCCCGCGGTGGCGCACAGACCGATCGGGCCTTCGGCGAACACCGCGACCGCATCGCCCAGGCGCACCTGACCGCGCTCGGCCGCGGCGAAGCCCGTCGACATGATGTCGGGGCAGAGCAGGACCTCCTCGTCGGTGAGACCAGCGGGGATCTTGGCGAGATTGGCCTGGGCATTGGGAACCAGGACGTACTCGGCCTGGCATCCATCGATTGTGTTGCCGAAGCGCCAGCCGCCGATGGCCTCGTAGCCATCCCCTCCGTGTCCGCACTGCGAGCCTTGACCGGACAGGCACGCCCGGCACTGGCCGCACGGCGTGATGGCGCCGGCGATGACGCGATCGCCGACGGCGTATCCGGTGACGCCCGGGCCGAGCGCCTCGACGATTCCCACCGGCTCGTGACCCACGATCAGGCCCTCACGCACGGGGTACTCGCCGTTGAGAATGTGAACGTCGGTCCCGCAGATCGTCGTCAACGTCACCTTGATGAGCGCCTCGCCAACGCCGGGCTCTGGACGGCCGACCTCTCGAATCCCGATCTTGCCTTTACCTTGAAACACAGCCGCTCGCATCGTGGTCGCCATGGTGCCTCCCTTTGATCGCTTGAACTGCATCGTCGGTGCCAGGCATTGGGCGACACGGTTGTGCCGCGCCGGCGCGCCATTTCGGTCGGAGCCCAGCGATTCCGGTCCGCCGCATCCCGACGCACTGTGCGCTCTGGCCGACCAGAGGCACAGTCCTTTCCGTGGCGCCGGACGGCGATTCCCTCCTACCTAGTGATTGCGCGACGACTGCCGCGCATGCAGCGATTGCGCGGGGTGACGGCGCCACCGCCAGATTTGCGCACGCCACCAGCTCCTTTACGACAGCATCGCCGACCTGGGCGGCAACGTCGACACGCTCACGCGGCCGTGAGAGCTTCTTCGCGCTGGCCTCGCCTCAGATCGGCGGCGCCGTCATCGCGCTCGTGATCGCCTCGGCCGTGATGTCCAGCGCCGGTCGCGCGCCGCTGTCGGCGAGGATCGCCTTCGCGATCACGTCGCATCCCGGCGCCAGCGTCGTGAAGTGGGTGCCCGTGCCGACCTCGACGAAGTGAATGTCGGCGCGCCCGGCCTGGCGGCGCAAGTGGGGAAAGACCCCTCCGTTGCCGCTTCGCATGCCTTCGATGATGAAGGTGGGCGACGTGATCTCGGAGAGGAAATCCATCGGCGCGCGCGCCTTGGCCTCGTCCGGCGAGATGCCGCGGGGCAGGCAGCTCGAAGCGCCGTACTGGCGAATGTCGCCGACCGGCCCGAAGGCGAAGACGGCGCGATAGCGTGACGTGCTCTCGGCGGCGAGCAGCACCATCGTGCCGCCCGTGCTGTGCCCGCCGAGATAGATGCGCGCCGGATCGACGTCGGGGCGCTTCGCGAGCAGATCGGTCGCCGCGAGAATGTCGTCGACCTCGCCGAGGAAGCACTCGTGGTGGCCCGGATTCTGGTTCGCGCCCCGCAGCGACGGGAACATCTGGGCGATGCCGGCCTTGCGAAACGCCGCCGCGGTCTGGTCGTTGGCGCGCGGCGCGTTCTCCCAGAGACCGCCGTCGATACCGAAGTCGAACCCGCCCACGATCCAGACGATCGCGGGGCCGCGCGCGCCGGGGCGCACCGGGGTGACGTAGGCGACGTTGCGTCCGAGAGGCGCGTCGTAGAAGACCTTCTCCAGCACACCGGCCGGCGGCTCCGGCGCGGGCGTCTCGTCGCGCTGTCCGGCGCCGACCGTGGTCTTGAGCGCGTGGCGCAAACCCGGCAGCGTGTACTTTCCCGTGGGCGGCGCGGTGGTCGCATGCGCGGCGACCTCGGTCACTCGCCCGCCGGCGCCCGGGAGCTTGCCGAAGATCTTCTGTTTGAGCGATCCGCCCTTCGTCGCGATGAGCAGCGCCGCCACGGCGATCGCGCCCGTCGCAAACCGCCGCATCATCGGCGCCATCGGTGTCCCCTGAGTCGCCATTCCGGGGATATGAGCCGAATTCCGTGATCGCGGCAACGGTATTCGGCCGTCGCGGACGCCGGGACCGTCAAGTGCGCGTCTCTTCACGCCGGGCGCGGTTTGAGGCTTCGTGCCACCACCACCGGGCCGGCGATGCGTTCCTCACGCTTGTGAAACGTCGTCTCGCGCGCGGCGATGGCCACCAGGAATCGGCCGTCGGCGAGGGCCGGGACGCGCCGCAGGGCCTCGCGCGCCGCCTCGAGACCGGCGAAGAACGGCAAGTCGGTCTTCTGGAGATTGTTCTTGAGCCAGTCGATCGGATCACCGGTCTCGATCCGATCCTCGTCCCGCTTGGTCGCGAAGAGAGCACGCACCGGCTCGAGCGCGGCCGCGACGGTGCCGACGCGCCGGCCGCCCGCGAACCGCGCGCCCAGCTGCGCCGCCAGCTCGACGTCGACTCGCCCCGGGCGCACCAGCTCCTCGCGGCGCACGACGATCAGGAGTCGGTCGAACGCCTCGACATCGCCGTGCGCCATCAGGATCGGCACGGGAGAACGGGCGAGCGCCTCGGATGCCTCGCTGTCGGGCTCGATCCGCTCGCGCATGCGCCACTCGGTGACCAGCAGGGTGGCGTTCTCGCTCAGCAGCGTATCCAGCAATCCCTCGGGCACGGTCCGCGCGACGCGGAAGACCGTGCGGGACTCGAGGCCATCCTTCGCCAACCACTGCTCCGCCTGCGTGGTCAGGCCGCGCTGCGATTTCAGCTCGGGCGGCGGCGCCGACTCGGCGGCGAAGCTGGCCGCGACGACGATGCCTCCATCGCTGGTCGCCAGGCGGCCCGCGAGGCGGATCGTGGGCATCGTCGACTGGCCCCACACCGGAACCAGCACGGTCTTTCCCAGCGTCGCCTCGTCCTCGACCGCGCCCGGCACGCGCTTGCCGAACAGGGTCACCATCGCTGGCGTGACCACCAGGGACACGAGGATGACGACCAGCACCGCGTTGATGGTCATCGTGTCGAACAGGCCCAGCTTCTGGCCGACGATCGTGGTCGCCAGCGTCGCGGCCGCCTGCGAGCCCGACAGGCCGGACATGACGCCGACCTCCGGCCAGCTGAAGTGCGAGGCGCGGCCCGCGATGACCGCCGCGAGCGACTTGCCACCCAGCACCGCCACCGTGAACACCGCCGCGAAGGCCAGCGTCTTCGGGTCGATCATCACCTTGGGATCGAGGAGCACTCCGACTGATACCAGGAAGATCGGGATGAACAGCGTCGAGCCCATGAACTGCAACCGATCCATGAGCGGGCTCTCCTCGGGAACCGCGCGGCTCAGCCCGAGGCCCGCGAAGAACGCGCCCACGATGGCGTCGATCCCCGAGGCCTCGGCGAGCACGCCACCGACCAGGAAGGCCGCGACGCCGAACACGAACCGGTACGATCGATCGGTGCCGACGCGGCCGAAGAACCAGCGCGCGACGCGCGGCAGGCCGAGCAGCGACCAGAGCCCCATCACCCCGAGGCCGACCACGATCCCCAGCAACTGCACGTCGAGGCTTCCGGTCGGCTTCACGATGCCCGACACGACCGACAGCACCAGCAGCGCCGAGGTGTCGGTCACCGCCGTGGCGCCCACGACGGTGGCGACGGCCCGGTTCCGCGACAGCCCCATCTGCCGGAGCAAGGGATAGGTCACCAGCGTGTGCGAGCCCCAGTTGGATCCCATGAGCACCGCCGCCGCCCACTTGTAGCCGAGGAACCGGGCGCTCAGGATACCGAGCGTCAGCGGGATCGCGAAGGAGAGCGCCGCGAAGACGAGCGCGGTGCGCTTCATCTTCATGAACAGCTTGAGGTCGAGCTCGAGCCCGGCGCTGAACATGAGGTAGAGCAGGCCGAACTCACCCAGCGCCGACAGCGCGATCTGCTTCGTGGCGAGCAGGTGCGTGCAGTGAGGTCCGAGCACCATCCCGGCGAGGACCAGGCCCACCATCGGGGGCAACCGAACCCATTCGGCCACGCGCGGCGCCAGCATGAGCGCGAGCACGAGGATCGCGTAGCCGAGGGTCGGCCCCTGCGTGATGCGGTCACCAATGACGCCGAGAAAGTGCATGGGTGGGTTCTCCTGTCTCAGCGGCTCGCCAGCGACTCGAAAGCAAAGATGCGCTTCCAGTCGGTCTTCATGCTGACGACCTGCCATCCGTTGTTCCGGGCTTCGTCCATCAATCCCTGCGGAAAAGTGCCCACCTTCGTGTCCGGCAGCCCGCCGGCGGGGCCGTACGCGTATTCCCGCGCGTCGTCGTCGTGATGGATGAGCGCCCGGAGTCGCGCGCCGCCGCTGCCGGCGACCCACTGCAACATCTCGGCGTCGCCGCTCGAGTTCCCGAAAGCAACGATGGGCCGCTTGCCGATGAACAGGTTGATCGCCACCGGCTTTCCGCCGTGGTCGTCGATCAGGAACACCTTGGGCTCGCGAAAGAGAGCGGGCTTGCCGTTCCGCGCCTCGAAACGCGTGAGCAGGCTGGAGCCGATCACCTGTTCGGTGGGGATGCCGTAGACCCGCCCGGCAAAGGCGCGCACGAACTCCTGACCGCCGCCCGTGACGATGTACGTCTTGAAGCCGTTCGTGCGCAGGAACCGCATCACCTCGAGCATGGGCAAGTAGGCGAGCTCCGTGTACGCGCGCCGGAAGCGCGGATGTCGAGCGGTCGCCAGCCAGCGCCCGACCTCGGCGACGAATGCCTCGGTGGTCATACCCGCGTGCGTGGCGGCGAGGAGCTTCTCCCAGTCGGACTCGGGCAGCGCGGCGATCGCTTGCGTGTCGCCCGCGAGGACCGCCTTGAACGGCTCCGCGTTCTTCCATTCAGGGTGCGCGGGTGCCATCGCGTGAACGCGGTCGAGCGCGAACATCGCCTGGGTATAGAGCGGGTGCTCGACCCAGAGCGTCCCGTCCTGGTCGAAGGTCGCGATGCGATCCTCGACGGGGACGAAGTGGGGACTGGCTCGCTCGGTTGCAGCCCGCACCAGGTCGAGGATCGCCTGCTTGCATGGCCCGGCGTTCCAGGCCGCCAGGGGATCGGCCGGCGTCACGGCTGCCGTCGCGCGACCACAACCCAGCGTCGCCAGCAGCAGCATCAACGGGACGACGGCGGCTCGCGGACGGGCGCTCGTCATGGCGAGAGGAGTTGGTCATCCGTGCGGCGCGCGACAACTTCGCGCTAGTCCGCATTTATTCGGGTCCGAAATCTCAGGGACACCACTGGATACGGTGGGTCATGACCGCTGGACCACAATATTCAGTTGACCTCTGACCATACGATGCAGTACGTTGCATCTCGTGCTGGTGCCCGGGGATGTGCTCCCGGGTTCAAAGGGAACCCGGTGGGAATCCGGGGCTGCCCCGCAGCGGTAAGCGAGAACGAAGCCCACGACACGCACTGGCCCTTCCGGGTTGGGAAGCGGTGGGCGGTAGGAAACCGGTCGTGAGACCGGAACGCTCGCGAGCCCGAAGACCTGCCAGCATCCGGCGCCGGGGACAAATCCGGCGGCGGTCGACCTGGGCGCCTCGCGGGAGGCGGGAGGGTCCGAGCTGGCGCGAGCCCCTGCCGTGGCGTGCGCCTTCCCGGTTCTCCCGTCGTTCCGCGCGGCGTCTTTCACGCCCGCGGGGGCGAGACGAGGAGACAACCCGATGTTGAGCGAGAGCGAGACCGAGACCAAAAGGAAGAGCGGCGCGCAGGCGCACCTGGCCGGCGGAAACCACATCGCCGACGACGAGAGCTATCCGCAGACCACGATGCGCGTGCGCAAGCGCAACGGCGTCGGCCGAGCCGGTCGACGTCAACAAGATCGTCCGCGCCGTGAGCCGCTGCTGCGTCGGCCTCACCGACGTCGACGCGCATGCGCGTCGCGACCAAGACCATCAGCGGCCTCTACGACGGCGCCACCACGCGCGAGCTCGACCAGCTCTCGATCCAGACGGCGGCGGGGCTCATCGTCGAAGAGCCGCAGTACGCGAGGCTCGCCGCGCGCCTCCTCGCCACGTACATCGACAAGGAGGTGCGCGGCCAGGAGATCCACGCCTTCTCGCAGTCGGTGCTCACGGCGCAGCGGCTCGGCCTCGTCAACGAGCGCCTGGCGGCGTTCGTCACCGGCAACGCGCGCAAGCTGAACGACGCCATCGTCGTCGAGCGCGATCGCGAGTTCGAGTACTTCGGCCTGCGCACCGTCTACGACCGCTACCTGCTGCGGCACCCGAAGACGCCGCCTCGTCATCGAGACGCCGCAGCAGTTCTTCCTGCGCATCGCCTGCGCGCTGTCGGAGAACGTGCCCGAGGCGCTGGAGCTCTATCGCCTGTTCTCGACGCTCGAGTACCTGCCGAGCTCGCCCACGCTGTTCAACGCCGGGCACGCGGCACGAGCAGCTCTCGAGCTGCTTCCTGCTCGACTCGCCCGACGATCACCTGGAGGACATCTACCAGAAGTACACCGACGTCGGCGATGCTCTCGAAGTTCTCGGGTGGCATCGGGCTCGCGTACCACCGCGTGCGCTCGCGCGGCTCGCTGATCGAGAGCACCAACGGGCACTCGAACGGCATCGTGCCCGTGGCTGAAGACGCTCGACGCGTCGGTCGCCGCGGTGAACCAGGGCGGCAAGCGCAAGGGCGCCTGCTGCGTCTACCTCGAGCCCTGGCACGCCGACGTCGAGGAGTTCCTCGAGCTGCGCGACAACACCGGCGACGAAGCCAGCCGCACGCACAACCTGAACCTGGCCAACTGGATCCCCGATCTGTTCATGCAGCGCGTCGAGGCCGACGGCGAGTGGAGCCTCTTCGATCCCGAAGGTGGTGCCGGCGTTCCCGGATCTCTACGGCGAGGACTTCGAGCGCGCCTACGTCGAGGCCGAGCAGGCGGGGCTCGCGGCGAAGACCGTCAAGGCGCGCGATCTCTACGCGCGCATGATGCGGACGCTGGCCCAGACCGGCAACGGCTGGATGACGTTCAAGGACAAGTCCAACCGCGCCTGCAACCAGACGGCGCTGCCGGGACGCACCGTGCACCTCTCGAACCTGTGCACCGAGATCATCGAGGTGACGTCCGGCGCGGAGACCGCGGTCTGCAACCTCGGCTCGATCAACCTCGGCCGGCACATGCGCGCGCGACGGCGGACGGCGCGCGTCGACGTTCGACTTCGAGAAGCTCGCGCGCACGGTGCGCACCGCCGTGCGCCAGCTCGATCGGTCATCGACCTCAACTTCTATCCCGATCGCCCAGCACGCAGACCTCGAACCTGCGCTGGCGGCCGGTGGGCCTCGGCGTGATGGGCCTGCAGGACGTGTTCTTCCAGATGCGCCTGCCCTTCGACGCGCCGGAGGCGCGCGCGCTCTCGAAGCGCATCGCCGAGGAGATCTACTTCCACGCGCTCTCGGCGTCGGCGGAGCTCGCGGCCGAGAAGGGACGCCACCCGGCGTTCGCGGAGACGCGCGCGGCGCGCGGCGAGCTGCAGTTCGACGCCTGGGGCGTGACGCCGGAGGACCCGCGGCGCTGGGAGGAGCTGCGCGAGCGCGTGCGGGCAGGTCGGCCTGCGCAACTCGCTGCTCGTCGCGATCGCGCCGACGGCGACCATCGCCTCGATCGCCGGCTGCTACGAGTGCATCGAGCCGCAGGTCTCGAACCTCTTCAAGCGCGAGACGCTGTCGGGCGACTTCCTGCAGGTGAACCGCTACCTGGTCGCGGAGCTCAAGGCGCTCGGCCTGTGGACCGACGCGACGCGCACCCGGCTCAAGATGGCCGAGGGCTCCGTGCAGGCGCTCGCGCGAGCTGCCCGAAGACGTGCGCGCGATCTACCGCACGGTCTGGGAGATCCCGATGCGCTCGCTCATCGACATGGCCGCCGACCGCGGCGCCTTCATCGACCAGAGCCAGTCGCTGAACCTGTTCGTCGAGAGCCCGAACATCGGCCAGCTCTCGTCGATGTACTTCCACGCCTGGAAGCAGGGGCTCAAGACCACGTACTACCTGCGCTCGCGACCGGCGACGCGGATCGCCAAGGCGACCGTCGAGACCATGGACCAGCCGACGCCCGACGCCGCCGCCGTCGCGTGCTCGCTCGAGAACCCCGAGACGCTGCGAGGCCTGCCAGTGAGCGCCGTCAGCCGCCCCGCGCGCCTGCTCGACCCGGGCCTGTGCCTCACGCTGCGGCCGATGGCCTACCCGACCTTCTTCGAGATGTACCGCGCGGCGATCAAGAACACCTGGACGGTCGAGGAGGTCGACTTCTCCACCGACGTCGCGCGATCTGCAGAAGAAGATGACCGACGCCGAGCGCCACCTGGTGCACCGGCTGGTCGCCTTCTTCGCCACCGGCGACTCGATCGTCGCCAACAACCTGGTGCTCAACCTCTACAAGCACATCAACGCGCCCGAGGCGCGCATGTACCTGTCGCGCCAGCTCTACGAAGAAGCGCTTCACGTCCAGTTCTACCTGACGCTGCTCGACACCTACGTGCCCGATCCCGGAGGAGCGCCACCGCGCCTTCGCGGCCGTCGAGAACATCCCGTCGATCCGGAAGAAGGCGGACTTCTGCATGCGCTGGCTCGACTCGATCCAGCACCTCGACCGGCTGGAGACGCGCGACCAGCGGCGCCAGTTCCTGCTCAATCTGATCTGCTTCGCGGCCTGCGTCGAGGGGCTCTTCTTCTTCGGCGCCTTCGCCTACGTCTACTTCCTGCGCTCGCGCGGCCTGCTCCACGGCCTCGCCGCCGGCACCAACTGGGTGTTCCGCGACGAGAGCGCGCACATGGCCTTCGCCTTCGAGGTCGGTGAAGACCATCCGCCGCGAGGAGCCGGAGCTCTTCGACGCCGACCTGCAGCGCGCCGTCGCCGCAGATGTTCGACGAAGCGATCGCCTGCGAGACGCAGTTCGCCGAGGACCTGCTGGGCGGCGGCGTCGTCGGGCCTGTCGGTCGGCGACGTGCGCCGCTACCTCGAGTACTGCGCCGACCAGCGCCTGGCGACGCTGGGCTTCGCCCAAGCGCTACGGCACGCGAGAACCCGCTCGCTTCATGGACCTGCAGGACGTGCAGGAGGTCGCCAACTTCTTCGAGCGCCGCGTCTCGGCCTATCAGGTCGGCGTCTCGGGCGACGTCGTGTTCGACGCCGCCTTCTGACGCCGCGTTCTGACGAACGCCAGTTGACGTACCTCGCGGGCTCATTACCTTTTCGAGCAATAGGTGTGGGCGTGAACCTTTCAAATGCGATCACGGAGACCATCGACGTCCGCTCGTTGTCCGAGTCACCCGACTCCCGCAGAGTGGGCCTGCCCGAACCGGGCTTCATCCTCTTGGTCGAGGACGACTTCATGTTGCGCGGCTCGCTGGCCGTCGTGCTGGGCGCCGAGGGCTATCGCGTCGAGTGCGAGGCCAATGCGCTCGACGCGCTCCGCCGCCTCGAGCGTCCACCGAAGCCTTCACTGATCCTGCTCGACATCATGCTTCCGTACATGGACGGCCTCGAGTTCCGTGCCTTGCAGCGCAACATGCGCCACCTGGCGGACATCCCGGTCATCGTCATCACCGCGATCGGGATCAGGCCCGAGATCGCCATGGATCTCGACCTCCCGCACACCTTCTCCAAACCGCTCGACCGGCCGCGGCTGCTGGCCGCCATCCGCCACTACAGCCTTCCGAAGGTGAGCTGACGTCCGGGTGTCATGACCGACGACCGCGAGGGGGAGCCAGTACCAGCGGAGCCCCGGATCCTCGTGGTGGACGACTATGCGCCGAACCTGACGGCGCTGCGCGCGTTGCTGGCGCCGATCGCCGCGGTCACCGAGGTCAACTCCGGCGCGCGCGCACTGGAAGAAGTCGACCGCTGTGAGTTCGCGGTGGTGGTGCTGGACGTCAACATGCCGTGCGTGGGCGGCATCGAGGTCGCGCGCCGCATCCGCGCGGGCGGGGCCAACGGTCAGGTGCCCATCATCTTCCTGACCGCGATGGACAGCGACAACTCCCAGATCCTCGATGGATACGCCGCCGGCGGCGTCGACTATCTGAGACGCCCCTTCAACCCCGTGATCCTCCGATCCAAGGTGGCGATCTTCGTCGAGCTGCACGAGCGCCGCGAGCAGGCCAAGCGCGAGTCGGCCGAGCGCGCGCAGCTCGAGGCACAGCGCGCGGCCGCGGAGCAGGCGAGCCGGGAAAAGGACCGGTTCCTCGCCGTGCTCAGTCATGAGCTGCGCACGCCGCTCACGTCGATCCTGCTCTGGTCGGACATGCTGCTGCACCGAGACCTCCCCGTCGAGATGTTGCGCCGCGGGCTCGAGACCATCGATCTCTGCGCGCGCTACGAGGCGCACATCGTCGAACGGGTGCTGGAGATGAGCCGCCTGGTCACCGGCACACTCTCGCTGGAGCTGACGCCCATCGACATGAACGAGGTGGTCGCCGATGCGGTGGAGGACGTGGCGCGCCTGGCCGCCGAGCGCCGGGTGGGGGTGATCACCAGCGCGGGCAGGCTGCGCTGGCGTATGGTCGGCGACCGGGTGCGCCTGCGGCAGGTGGTCTACAACCTGCTCGAAAACGCGGTCAATTTCACGCCCGCCGGCGGCCGCGTCGACGTCACCCTGGAAGACGACGTCTCCTCGTTGCAGCTCCAGGTTCGCGATACCGGTGTCGGCTTCGCGCCCGAGCTGGCCGCGAACCTGTTCTCCCGGTTCAAGCCGCGCGGCGCGAGCTCGACGCGCGTCGGCGGCGGGCTGGGCCTGGGTCTGGCGCTGGTCAAGGAGCTGGTCGAGCTGCACGGCGGGCACGTCAGCGCCGACAGCGCCGGCCCGGGACAGGGCGCCGCCTTCACAGTGACGCTGCCCCACACGCAGCCGAACGCCGGCGAGGCTGACCTGGTGGACGCATGACGACGCCGCTGATCAAGGTCCTGGTCGTCGACGACATCACCGCCAACCTGGTGGCGCTCGAGGCGGTGCTCACGCCCCTCGACATCGAGATCGTGCGCGCGGCGTCCGGCGCGCGCGCGCTGGCCGAGGTCAAGACCCACGCGTTCGCCGTCGTGATCCTCGACGTGATGATGCCGGAGATGGACGGCTTCGAGACGGCGCGCTACATCCGCCAGCTCGAACGAGGCCGCTCGCTGCCCATCATCTTGCTGACCGCATACGAGTTCGCGTTGCCGCAGATCCGCGCCGCCTACGCCAGCGGCGTCGCGGACTTCGTCTTCAAGCCCTTCGATCCCGACATCCTGCGCTCGAAGGTGTCGGTCTTCGTCGAGCTCTGTCGCAAGAACCGCATCGAGAGAGAACGCGACGAAGCGCGCGCGCGCGCTGTCGAGCTCAAGCACACCGCCCACCTCAAGGACGAGTTCCTGGCCACGCTCGCGCACGAGCTGCGCAATCCGCTCGCGTCGCTGATGTCCGCGACCGAGACGCTGGAGCGGCGCGAGCTGGTCGACGCGGCGGTGCTCGCTCGGCTGCACGCGACGATCCGCCGCCAGGTCGCGCACCTGTCCGTGCTGGTCGAGGATTCGCTGGAGATCTCCCGGTTCACCCAGGGCAAGATCCGCGTGCGGCCCGAGACCATCGATCTGCGGGACACCGTCGCGAACGCCATCGAGCTCGCCCAGGCGGCGATCGACCGCCAGGGCACAGAGCTGACGCTGTCGCTGCCGCCCGAGCCGGTGCGGGTCAACGGTGATCGCGTCCGCCTGGCGCAGGTCATCTCGAACCTGCTCGACAACGCGGCGAAGTTCACGCCAGCGCGCGGGCACGTGTGGGTCACGCTGGAAGCGACGCGCGATCAGGCGATCGTGCGCGTGCGGGACGCGGGGTGCGGCATTGCGCAGGCCGAGATCGGCGGGCTCTTTCAGCCGTTCGTGCAGACGCGGCCCGGCGATGGATCCCGCGGCGGTCTCGGGATCGGCCTGGCCCTGGCCAAGCGGCTGGTCGAGCTTCACAGGGGCACGATCGGCGCGACCAGCCCCGGCATCGGCCGCGGCACGGAGGTGGTGGTGACCCTGCCGCTCGACTCTTCGCACGCGCGGACGAAGAAGGCGACGCGCGCGGCGCGCCCGACCTCCGACGAGGCGCCGGCGCCCGGGCCTGCGGCGGCGCGTTCGCGTGTGCTGGTGGTCGACGACAACCCGGAGATTCGCAGCACCGTGCAGGTGTTCTTGCAGCTCGAGGGCCACTCGGTCGAGACCGTCGATTGCGGGCGCGCCGCGCTGGATCGGATCCGCGAGGACCATCTCGACGTCGTGCTGCTCGACATCAATCTGCCGGATCTCGACGGCTTCGCCGTCGCCGAACAGGTGCGCGCCATCCACGGCGTCCAGGCACCGCGCCTGATCGCCATGACCGGCGACGCGGGCCCGCGCGAGAAGGTGCGCGCGTTGCGCGCCGGCTTCGACGCCCACCTGTCGAAGCCGGTCGACGGCCGCTCGCTGCTGCGTGCGGTCGCCGGCTCTTGATCCACGAACCAAGAAACGCGGGCGAGCGGCGAACGCGCGTTCAGGTTTGAGCGCGGTATAGCCTTGACCGGGGCTCCGGGAATGTCCACGTTCGCGTGGGTGCTCGGCGAGCGCTTCGGAAGCTTCAAGGCCCTTGCCCGTCTCGGCGAAGGCAGCATGGGTGAGGTCTACCTGGCGGAGCATCAGCGCATCGCGCGGCGCGCCGCGATCAAGGTGTTGTCGCCGGAGCGGACCCGCGACGCCGATGCGGTGAGGAGGCTGTTCGTCGAGGCGCGCGCGACTTCGATGATCCGGCATCCGGGCATCGTCGAGATCTATGACTGCGACGTGCACCGCAACGGGCGCGCGTACCTGGTGATGGAGTATCTCGAAGGCGACACCCTGGCGAAACGCATGGAGCGCACGGGCGCGTTGCCCTGGCACATGGCGTGTCGGATCGCGCGCCGCATGTCGGACGCAATCGGCGCCGCGCACCGCGCGGGCATCGTCCACAGGGACGTGAAGCCCGATAACGTCTTCCTGCTCTCCCCTACCCCGTGGCCCGCGGCCACCGACGTCAAGGTGCTGGACTTCGGTCTCGCGAAGTTGCTCGCGGGCAACTTCGTCGGCGTCGCGACCACCATCGCGGGCAGCCTGGTGGGATCACCGGCCTACATGTCGCCCGAGCAGTGTCAGGGCGGACCGATTGATCATCGCTGCGACGTCTACTCCCTCGCCTGCGTGATGTTCGAGATGGTCACCGGCCGTCCGCCGTTCATCGACACCCGCGTGCGCGACGTGCTGGAAGCGCACACCGTGCGCCCGCCGCCGGCGCTGGTGTCGCTGGCGCCCGAAGCGCCCGCCTGGCTCGGGCGGCTGATCGCGCGCATGCTGGCCAAGGACCCGAATCAGCGCCCCCGCTCCATGGATGAGGTGTCGCTGGAGCTGAGCACGGTATCCATGGCGCCGCCCGTCCAGGTCGTCGACGAGGCTCTGGCTCCGTCCCCGGCGCTCGCCGCCGCCATCTGCCGGCGCTAGCCGCGGCACTTTTGCCGCGGCGCTTTTTTCGTGCGCGCAGGGTCTTCCGCTGGCGCGCTCTCGTTGGCAACAGATGATTCGTGTCGACCTCTGCAACTGACGATGATGCGTCTACTCCGCAGCAGGACGTCGACATCGCCGCGGCGGAACCAGCGGCGCTGGCGCCCGGAGCGCGTATCGGCCGCTACCTGATCCTGGAGCGCGTCGGGAGCGGATCGATGGGCGTGGTCTACGGCGCCTACGATCCCGAGCTGGATCGCAAGATCGCGCTCAAGCTGCTGGGCGGCAGTCAGTCAGCAGAGGACGAGGTGGCACGCGCGCGCCTGCTGCGCGAGGCGAAGGCCATGGCACGGCTCGCCCATCCCAACGTCGTCGTGGTGCACGACGTGGGGGTCTATGGCGGCCAGATCTTCCTGGCGATGGAGTTCCTGGGCGGAGGCACGCTGCGCAGCTGGCTCACGAGCGCTCGCCGCAGCCCCCGCGACGTGTTGAAGGTGTTCGTCGCCGCGGGCCGCGGCCTGATGGCGGCGCACGCGGCCGGACTCGTGCATCGCGACTTCAAACCGGAAAACGTCCTGCTCGACAAGGAAGGCCGACCGCGCGTGGTCGACTTCGGCCTCGCGCGCGACGCGAACCTGGTCGAACAGGACTCCGGCGACGCCGCCGCCGTGGCGGCGACGGTGTCCGCGCTGCTCGACCCTTCGTCGAGCCCCGGCCACCTCGACACGCTGACCCGCACCGGCGCCGTGATGGGCACGCCCGCGTACATGGCGCCCGAGCAGATCGTGGGCGAGGCCACCACCGAGCGCACCGACCAGTTCAGCTTCTGCGTGGCGCTTCATGAGGCGCTCTACGGCGAACGGCCGTTCGGCGGCGATTCGTTGCTGCGGTTGCTCCACAACGTCACCCGCGGCAACCTGGCGCCGGTCCCCGAGGACCACGAGGTGCCGGCGTGGATTCGCCGCGCCCTCGTTCGCGGATTGCGATCCGAACCGCGCGAGCGCTGGCCTTCGATGGCGGCGCTCATCGTCGCGCTCGAGGACGATCCAGCCGGGCGCCATCGGCGGTGGCTCTTCTTGGGCCTGGGTCTGGCGGTGGTGCTGGCCACCCTGCTCGTCGGTGGGCAGACGGTCCGCCATCGCCAGCAGAACCTGACGCGTCAGATCAGCGCGCGCCAGCAAGCGGCCGCGCAGGCCAGCCTGCAGGGCCGGAGCCGAGCCGCGGCGCTGCGCGACCTGCGCCAGCGCGCGTTCGCCGCGTTCGACGGTCGCGACCGCGTCCAGGGCGAGGCGCTCTGGCGGCGGGCGCTCGCCGCCGTCGTCGAGGTCGAGGGCGCGTACGATCACGCCGAGCAGGCCTACGAGGCGGCGCTGGTCCTCGATCCCGACCGCGCCGACCTGCGCGGCCAGCTCGCGGACGTGCTCCTCGAGGATCGCCTCCTCGCCGACGAGCTGCGCCGCGCCGACCGCGTGCGCGCGCTCGACGCCCGTCTCGACCGCTATGACGACGACGGGATCCGCCGGCGCGCCCTCGAGGCGCCCGGCGCGGTGTCGATCGACGTCGACCCGCGCGCGGCGGCGCTCGCGCTCGAGCGCTTCCGGCGCGATCCCGTGACCGGCGCTCGCACCGCGGGGCCTGCCGGACCGTTGCGCCCGGGCGGCGCGCTCACCTCGGTGCCGCCCGGATCCTACCGCCTCAAGGCCAGCGCGCCCGGCTTCGCAGACGTCGTCTACCCATTCGAGGTGGCGCGCGGCGAATCGCGCGCCTTGCAGCTCGCGCTGCTTCCCCGCACCGCCGTACCCACCGGCTTCGTCTACGTCGCCGCCGGCGCGTTCTGGTTCGGCGACGGCGACGAGCAGCTGCGCACGCAGTTCCTCGACACGGCGCCGCTGCACCGCCGCGCCACCGACGGCTACTTCATCGCGCGCAACGAGGTCACGTATCGCGAGTGGATCGCCTTTCTCGAGGCCACGCCGCCGGGCGAGCGTATCGAGCTGTCGCCGCGCGCGTCGGCACCGACGCGCGGCTCGGTGCGGCTGCGCGAAGAAGCGTCTGGATGGCAGCTGACGTTCCAGCCCGCCACCCAGCGATACAGCGCGCGCGCGGGCGAGCCGATCGTCTACGCCGGACGTAAGACGCTGGCTCGCCAGGACTGGCTGGATTTTCCGGTGAGCGGCGTCTCGGCCCAGGATGCGCGCCGCTACCTCGCGTGGCTGCGCGCCACCAGCCGGGTTCCGAACGCGCGCCTGTGCACGGAGCTCGAGTGGGAGCGGGCCGCGCGTGGCGCCGACGACCGCGTCTATCCGAGCGGCGACCAGCTGCGGCCGCAGGACGCGAACTTCGACCTCACCTACGGGCGGCTGGGTTCGGCGTACGGTCCGGACGTCGTGGGTTCGCACCCGGCGACGCGCAGCCCGTTCGGAGTCGACGATCTGGTGGGCAACGTGCTCGAGCTGGTGGTCTCGTCGCTGGGGAGCGAGGACGAGCTCTTGATTCGCGGCGGGGCGTATTTTTTTGGCGCGGCGTCGTGCCGCAGCACCAATCGCGAGATCGTGCCGGTCACGCTGCGCGACTCGACGATGGGATTTCGCGTGTGCGCAACCCCGGAGGAGGTCCCCTAGCATGCGGCGCAACCAACGAGAGATCCGCGTGGCCTCGGTCTGGCTGGCGTCGATGGCGCTCGTGGCGCCCGCGGCGGCGGTCGCGGGTCTGCAAGCACAGGGGCTGCAAGCGCAGGGCCTGCAAGCGCAGGGCTTGCAAGCGCAGGGGCTGCAAGGCTGCAGGGGCTGCAAGCACAGGGGCTGCAAGCGCAAGGCGCGGAGCTGCAGGGACTACAAGCGCAGGGCTTGCAGGCGCAGGGGCTGCAGGCGCAGGCGACGCTGGTCCAGGGGGTGGCGCTGCTGGGCACCGACCTCATGGCCGCCGATCTGGTCGGGGTCGAGATCGGCTCGGTCGAGATGCGCGGCACCAGCGCCGCCAGCGCGCTGCAAGCGTTCGACATGGTCGCCGGTCCCGGACAGACCGGCGCGCCGGGCGGCTACATCCTGGTGGGGGGCGGCTCGGCCGTCGGCCACTACGCCACCGCGCACCTCGTCGACGCGGCGGGGAACCCGGCCGAGGATCTGGATCTCTACATCGCCGACGAGCGTCCCGATCCGGTGCCCAACCTGCTCCATCGCGGCGACGATCAGATCAACGACGACGTCACCCTTTACACGGTCTTCTTCTTCCACGAGTGGAGCGGGCAGTGGGCGTCGCTGTGCCCGTTCCACGCCGCCACCGGCGGCGCCACGGCGATGGCGATCGTCGAGGATCCGGCGCAGCCGAATCGCTTCGTGTTTGCGTGCACGGCGAACGGCGTGGCGTCGAAGTGCGCGCGCGGGTGGGGATTCCGTCCCTGGCGCGACGATCACTCGTTCGTCTTCGACGACGCCAGCGGCGAGTGGGTCGAGCAGACGCTCCCGATGAAGCCGTTCTACGATGCCTGCAAGATCGCGGCGCGCGCGGCCTACTGCCAGGATCGGCAGAGCTTCACGCGCGAGGGAACGCTGGTCGATCTGTTCGACACCCGCCAGTTCGTGTGGCCGAACGCGATCGAGAACCCGTTCGGCGACGACCCCGACTCGCGCTGGATGTTCGCGCAGGAGTTCTTCGTCTCCGTCGACCCGCTCGCGAGCCATCCCGACCTCAAGGCATCGGCGCTGCAGCGCACGCGTTATCGCGACCTGTCGCCCGTGGGCCAGTGCGCGGATCTGGCGTTCGTGGATCGCCTGGAGCAGGACCACTTCGAGGATGGGCGCTGGGCGAGCCCGCTCACCGGCACGCCGCGCATCGAGGTCTTCTCGCCGAACTACTGCGTTCACAACGAGCAAGAGACCGGCGCCGGCCTGCCCTGGGATTGCAGCCCGTGCACGACGGCCGTCTGCAAGAACCAGCCGCGTTGTTGCCGCCTCGACGGGGCCGGGGCGGGTTGGGATGCGCTGTGCGTCGCCGAGGCGCAGGCCACCTGCGGCGATCCGCCCGGCCGCGTCTGGCCACGCGATGCGACGCCGGCCGCGCCGGCGCCGGCCAAGGTGCTGCTCGGCCCGGGCGGTGCGGTCGAGCGTGTCGACGCGCCCGGCGCCGGTGGCGTCGCGACGCTGGCCGGGTGGGCCTGCGATCCCGAGTGGCCGGGCGCGGCGGTGAGCGTCGCCGTGTACGGCGGCGCGCCGCGCGACCAGCCCGGCAGCGAGCTGCTCGGTCAGAGCTACGCCGATCAGCCCCTGGCCGCACCGCTGGCGCGCGAGGTCAGCGCCGCCTGTGACGGTGCGGTCCGCGACGCCGCTCGCCACGGCTTCAGCTTCGCGGCGCCGGCCAACCTGTCGGGCCGCCTGTTCGTCTACGCGCTCGACGCCGCGACCACCGACGGGCCCGCCGCGCCCGCCACGTTGCTACGCAACGGGATCGTCGACGCCACCGGAGCGATCGGAGCCGAGCGGCCGGTGGCGGCTGTCACCACCGGCTGGATCGAAGCGCCGGCCTCGGGGACGTTCACGTTCTCGTCGGCCGCGGAGCCGAGCCGTCTCTTCATCAACGGCGAGAAGCTGGTGGACTGGTGGAGCGGTTCCGGAACCACCGCGGGCAGCATCACTCTGATGGCGGGCGGCCGCTACCATCTGCGCTGGGATCGCCTCGACAGCGCCGGCGCACCGGCCGGCGCAGCCGGATCGGACGGCGTTACCTGGCAGGCGCCGGGCAGCGCGGCGCAGGCCTCGATCGCGCCGGCGCTGCTCTACCGCGTGACGCCGGGTGCGGGCCAGGGGTTGGCCGCGAGCTACTTCGCCCAGCCGGGTTTCGCGGGAACGCCGATCGCGCGCGTCGATCCCGCCGTCGATCTCGGGACCGGTCCACCGAGCAGCGGCCGACTGCCGCCCGGCGTCGGGCCGCCCGGGTTTTCGGCGATCTGGCAAGGCGAGGTCATGCCCCTCTATTCGGACGCGTACACGTTCGTGGTCACCAGCGCCGGGACCGCCGAGCTGTCGGTCGGCGGTCAGCCGCTGTTGCCGCCGGACGTCGCCGCGCCGCCGGTCGCACCCGCTTGCCCGCACGACATCTGCGCGCTCGGCGACAAGCTCGCCGCCAGCTCGACGTACCGCGACGCCTGCCACCCCTGCGTCGACCAGGTTTGCGCGCAGGATCCCTTCTGCTGCAACGGCGGCTATCTTTCCTACTACGCGACCGAGTCGATCTGGGACGCCAAGTGCGTGGCCGAGGTGGGCGCGATCTGCGGGCTCACTTGCAAGAACCCGTTGCCGAGCCCGACCACGCGCCAGCGCGCCGCCACGCCGATTCCCCTGCAGGCGGGCGTGAGGTATTCGATCCGTCTCGCTGTCGACGACGCGACCGCCGACGTGACGACGCAGCTCCTGTGGACGAGCGCGCGGCAAATGCGCGAGATCGTGCCGGCCCGCGCGCTCTACCCCGCGGGCGCGCCGGCGAACGCGGGCGCAGGGCTCAACACCGTCCTGTTCGCGCACCCGGCCCGCGGGCGGCGGCGCCGTGGAGGCCGACTTCACGAACCCGCTGGCTTCGGGGCCGGTGCCCGACCTTGGCATCGCCGCCGGCGAGTCGGGCGGCGATCCGGCGGGCGCCGATTCCTCGAACGCGAACGGCTTGCCGCGGATCAATGTGCTGGCGGAGCCCGGCGACCCCATCGCCGCCGTGCCGGCCCCACCAGCGGTGGTGAGCCCGCGGCGCGGCGCGCACGACGTCGAAGCGACGCCCCAGGTATCGCTCACCGTCCTCGGCGGCGTGCGCGGCGGGTCGGTGCGCGCGCAGGTCCAGGGGACGTCGATCGACGTCAGCCTGCCGCTCGACGCCGGCGGCAACCTGGTGGGCGGCGCTGTGCCCGTGGGCAACTACGGGGCGCACACGCTGCTGCTGTCGCAAAGGACCTACGCCGCGACGACGTGCGGCGGGTCGACGCCGGCAGGGCCGTGCGCCGAGAGCGCGCCGATCGCGTGGGACGTCGTCGTCGACGAGCGAACCCCCGCGGCGCCGCCGCCGCCCATGATCTTCGCGCCGCGCGATCCCACCTCCAGCCCCGACCCGGCCGAGAACGTCTTCCAGGTGAGCGGGCACGGCATTCCGACCTCGATCCAGGCCTGCGACCAGGGCGGCATCGGCGCGGCCGGCATCGTCTCCGATTCGTTGCGGATCGACGCGGACGGCAACGTCTCGGGCTCCGTCGTGCTCACGTCGGGGACGGCGGTCGATCCCAATCCGGGCTGGCACAAGCTGTCGCTGTCGCAGGATGGCTGCACGACCACCAGCAAGCCGGTGTTCATCAGCGTCGGCGTGCGGCCGCCGACCGTCGAGTTTCCGCGCACGGGCGGCGCGGTGGACTGCAGCGCGGGCGGCGTGCTGAGCCAGCTCGTCGCGCGCGGGAGCCTGCCCTATGCACCGTCGACCTTCGGGCCGCTGGTGATCGCAGAGGAGCTCGGACATCTGGCGCTCGGGTTGCTATCGGCGCAGGCCGGCGGCAACAACGGTGTCGCCATCAGCGTCGATCCGACCCCGAGAGCCGACGGCTCGTACGGGTTCCAGGCCGTGATTCCGCTCGGGCTGCTCGGCGGCCTGCCGCTCGGCAAGCACCTGCTCTATTTCTTCCAGGCGCCCCCGCCGCCCGCGAGCGCGACCCAGGCCGAGATCGATGCCCACTATCGCGCCTTCGCCAGCATCGCGGCCACGCCCACGAGTCGCATAGAAGTACCGGTGCCGCCGCCGCCGCTGACCTTGCCGGCTTCGATCGATCCGCTGCGCCCGCTGATCACGGCGGCGGCGCCGGTGCTGTCGGTCGTCGGTTGCGCCCTGCAGCTCGGCGCCGGTTGCGCGCGGCCGCAGGCCGACATCAACGTCCGCGACGGCGCGCGGCTGTGGACCACACGGGCGTCCGACGCCGGCGACTGGCAGATCTCGCTTCTCGATCTGGCGCCGGGCTGGCACCAGCTCACCCTGGGTCAGGTCGTCGACTCGCCCGCGGGCGGCGGGTGGATCGAGAGCTGTCCTTCGCCTTCGCTGCCCGTCGGCATCAACAGCGCGGGCGGGCTCGGGCCGACGCTGGCGCTGCCCGCCGGGCTGATCCTCGACGCCGCCAGCGCCGCCGGCGCGCTGCTGGGTTACGACGCGCGCGCCACGACGTCCGCGGGGACGCCGGTGGCGGTGGATTGCCAGCCGCCGCCGGGTGCGCCCGCCCCCATCGGCGTCACGAACGTGCTGTGCACCGCCGTCGATCCGGCGACGCGCGCGGTGTCGCTGGGAACATTTCCAGTCACCGTGACCGACGGTCCTCCGGAACTCGACGTGCCGGCCGAAGGCATCATTGCCGAGGCCGACAGCGCGCTCGGCGCGCTCGTGAGCTACGACGTCACGGCCATCGACGCCGTCGACGGTCCGCTGCCCGTGGAGTGCTCGCCGGCGGCGGCGCCCGGCGCTCCGGTGCTGTTTCCGCTCAACCAGGCCACCACCGTCACGTGCCAGGCGACCGACAGCGCTCACCAGACCACCACGCGCACCTTCGTCGTCCAGGTCCGCGACACCGTCGCACCCGTGCTTTGCGGCCTGTCCGACACCGCCGCGTCCGCGACCAGCGCGCTGGGCGCGCCGCTGACCTTCCCGACCTGCGCGAACGATCGCGTCGACGGCGCGGTCGCGGTGAGCTGCGATCGGCCATCGGGATCGACGTTCGCTCTGGGGACGACGCTGGTGACCTGCACGGCGACCGATCGCAGCGGCAATCAGTCCCACGGCAGCTTTCACGCACAGGTCGCCATCAGCTGGTCGAACCTGCTTTCGCCCATCGACCTTCTCGGTCTGGCCAGCTTCCTACGGCTGCTGCCGGTGACCGTGCAGTTCCAGCTGACCGGGTCGAGCGCAGGCATCGCCGATCTTCCCGCGCAACTGTTCGTCGCGCCCGTCGACGGCCAGGGAAACGTGGGCGCCGAGCGCCCCGCCGTCGGCCTCAGCCCCGGCATCGGCAACCTGTTCCGCTTCGTCCCGCTGCTCGGGCGCTACCAGCTGTCGCTCAGCACCACCGCCCTCAGCAGCGGCGTCTGGCAGCTGCGCGTCGACCTGGGCGACGGAGTGCCGCACACGGCGCGAATCCGCTTGCTCTGACCCGCAGTCTCACCGAGCGATCGCCGCGGCGGCCTGTCCCCTTGCGATCTCCGGCGCACGTTCCGTCCGAGGGCGACCGAATGTCTGCAACGCCCCGTCGATGAAATAGAAGAAAACGTCGATGCCGTAACCCACCATGAAGGCGATCGCGAGCGGCGAGAGACCGGCGCTATGCCCATCGCTGAAGTCCCTGAACAGGCCAACGACGAGCCCGCCGATCGCGGCTATCAGGAGTCGAGCGTTCATCTTCCCGTTGCTGGTGAAGGTTCGCGTCTTGCGCTGCTCCTCGAACGACCGGATCAAGAACGCGCAGGCCCCCAGCAATGCATACAGCATGGGCAGAACGTAGAGGGTCACGGCGCCGAAGCTCGCCTGGACCATCTCCTGGACATTCTGCGCGAATGAACGCACCTCTTGATAGAGGCCGATCCTGTTGGGCAGCTCAGTCTCGAAAACGAATCCGCCCGGCGGGAGATTGAATTTCTGATTGAACGACTCGTGCTGCTTCTTTCCTCGGATGTCGAGGAACGGGTCCTCGACCCAGAAGAATCCCACGTGCTTCAACTGCACAGCGCGTCTGTCGATGGACCGAATCGTGGCGGCGAACTGCTGCAGGCGTTTGAGCTCGTCTTCACTGTGCAGCGACAGATCGCTCGCCGGCGGCCCAGGCGTGGCGAGCGTGTCGCTCGAGGCCGTGACCGGTGGATGCGCCGGGGCTTGCCGGGCGAGCGTCACGGTCAAAGCGTTCGCCAGCTCGATGTCCTTGTGAATGTCCTCGCATACCGATGAGGCTACGAACGCAGCCACCGAAAAGGGCACGACGATTAAAGCGAGCGCTATGGCGGCGACTCGCAACTTCAAGATGGTTCTCATTGCTTCGGCGTTGACGGCGCACTTGCGTAGGCTTTCTCCCGACACCGGCCGCAGCGTGGCCGACAGCGCCGTCAGTGCACTCAAAACCTCGAGACAGCGTTGTTCAGTCCACCCGGCAGCCGCCGACAATCGCGCGCTCACGATCGTGCGCCGAACCTCGACCCCGACGTCAATTCCAGATTGGGCGGCGTAGAGAAGCAAATGCTCGGCGTCCCGGAGCTCTTCCTCGAGGTGACTGCGCGGCAGCACGGGCAGCACACCGTTCACGACCCCATCCGCCGCCTCCGAAAGGAGCGGCGCCACGCTCAGAGCCGCCCCGGTGATTCGTTGCATGGCCTGCTGCTCTGCGGCCCTTTGACCTCGCGACTCCGGCTGAGCAATCGATTCACCCATGTGGCCCCTCCCCATCCCCTGGTCAGACGACACTCTGTGGCGACGCGAACGATAGTACGGGCACTCTTGAATGAAGTTTCTCGAGAATGTATCGAATCGTCGCCTTTCGCGGGACCAACACATCCACATGTGTGGTGGTGGAGGGTAAGGGTGAGGATCGAGCCGTTTGGCGCGGGGCCGCCAATAGGAGTATGGTGGTTGACGTCGGGCGGCGAAGTCAGGCCCTTCATGACGAATGCCTGACGAACACATTATGAATACGTGACGCTCGGTATTGACGTTCGTAGTACGGTGGGTCCGCACCGCCTGTCCTCCCGAGGCAACCGCCCTGTGGTTCCCGGTCGGTCGGTGCGAAAGCGGTCCCTGCCCATGCTCGTCCCCTCGTGTGTCCCGCCCTCGTCCCCCACTCATCAGCAACTCCTCCGGGAGCTGCACCGGGATCTCGATCAGCGCGGGTTGTTCGCGCCGTCGGGTTTCTGGACGCGCAAGCTGCTCTTCTGGATCCCCGTCTTCCTGGTCTCCTACGTCGCGATGATGGTCCTGCCCTGGGGACCCGCCCGCCTGCTGCTGGCGCCGCTGACCGCGATGGCGCTCCTCACCATGGGGTTCGCCGGGCACGACGCCGGTCATAACGCGCTGTCGCGGACCCGCTGGGTGAATGACCTCTGGGGGCAGGTCGCCATGACCCTGCTCTGCGGCATGAGCTTCGGGTCCTGGCGCGCGCGGCACAACCAGCATCACGCCAAGTGCCAGGACGTCGACGGCGACCCGGACATGCATTTCGGCGTGCTCTTCTCCGTGTACCCCAACTCGGCCAACTGGCAGACACCGCTCGGCCGCTTCTTCCTCAGCATCCAGAAGTGGGCCTTCTGGCCGCTGTCGTCGCTGTACTGGATCACGCTCGGGTACGACGGCATCCGCGACCTCTTTCAGCGCCCGCAGGACACCAAGATCGATCGCTTCTTGATCCCGCTCCACTGGCTGATCTTGCTGGTGGTCCCCGGCTTGCTGTTCGGTTGGTCGAGGGCGGTCCCCGCCTTCTTGGCCATGTCGTGTCTCTCCTCGCTGATGACCGCTTCGGTGTTCATTCCCAACCACATCGGCATGCGCCGTCTGTCCAGCGGACAGAAGCTCAGCTACCTCGAGCAGCAGGTGACGACGAGCCGGAACATCGACAATCCCCGTGTGCTCGATTTCTATTACGGTGGGCTGAACTCGCAGATCGAGCATCATCTGTTCCCGCGCGTGCCTCACCATCGCTATCGAGCCATGCGTCCGCTCGTGCGCGCCTTCTGCGCCAAGCACGGGCTCGCCTATCAACAGACCAGCCTCTATCGCGCGCTCGCCTCGGTGGGCGGTCATCTCGGCACCATGACCGCCGCCTATCGCTCGACTGTGAAGCGCGACTGAACGCCTGAGCCGGACGACTCCCCGCCTCAAGCCCAGCCGTAGAAGCGCCGATTGACGCCCCGGCAGGCAGGGTCACGCCGCGGGCTCCTCGCGACGAACCAATCTCGGGGATTTCAATGCGGCGGACAGGTCGTTCGGGAATGCGGCATTCGGTGGTGGTCTTCGCCACGCTGGCGACGGCCTCATTCGCGACGGTGCTCGGAGCGAACGGGTGCGGCGGCGGCGGCGGCGGCGCCAGCGGCAGCGGAGGCGGCAACGGCGCGGGCGGCAACGGTGGCGCGAGTGGCGCTGGTGGGCCCGGCGGAGACACGGGAACGGGCGGCAACGGCGCGCCCGGGACGGCGCCCGCCGCGTTCAGCCTCGCGTCACCTCTTCAGGGCTCCTCGGCGCAGCCGCTCACGCCGATGCTGCAGTGGGATTCCTCCGACGGCGCGACCTCGTACAAGATCGAGATCGCGACCGCGCCCACCTTCGGCGTGGCGAACGTCCTCAACCAATCGGTGACCGCTCCCGCCACCACGCTCTCGGTGGCGGCGGCGACCCTCACGGCGGGCATCATCTATTACTGGCGCGTCACGGCGGTGAATGCGGCGGGCACGACGATCGCCGGCGGCGCTCCCCGCCGGTTCTCGTCTCCCTATGTGGTTTCGGGCCCGAACGGGATCGCGGTGACGCCGGATGGGACCAAGCTCGTGGTCTCGAGCGACGTCAACAACGGGCCGATCAAGGTCATCACGCTCGCGACCCACGCGGTCGCGGCGTCGATCTCGACGGGGGTCGCCAGTCAGCCGAGCGGAATCGCCATCTCGCCCGACGGCACCCAGGCTCTCGCGACTTTGCTCACGAACGGGAGCGGCGGCGTGAACGGGATCGCCGTCATCGACCTCACGACCAACAGCCTGACCCGCAACATTTCGGATCCCTGCATCGGCACGACTCTGGGCGACGTCGCCTACTTTCCCACCGGCAACCAGGCCGCGATCCCCGATCTGAGCAGCGGATGCAGCCAGATGGGTCTCAGCACCTTCTCGCCCGCGAGCGCGTCGACATTCGCGTTCGTCAACTTCAGCGACACCAACGATCCGTTTGGCGTGGCCATCAGCGCAAACGGCGCCTTCGCGCTGGTCACGATGGAGCTCGACTCAAAAGTGTACAAGGTGACCTTTCCCAGCACGGTCACACCGATCTCCGTCCCGTCCACCTCGGCGGGCGTCGCCATCACACCCGACGGCATGACGGCGGTGGTGGCGGGGACAGACCTTTACGTGATCGCCTTGTCGAACAACGCGGTCACCACCGTTCCCCTCACGAACGACTCACCCGGCGGGGACTTCCACAACGTGGCCATCACGCCCGACGGGGCCCACGCCGTGGTGGTCGGAGCCGCCACCATCCAGGTCGTTGCGCTCGCGAGTGAGACCATCGCCGGTAGCTACCCAGCCACGGGAGGAACGAACGTGGCCATCGCTCCGGACGGCAACACGGCCTTCGTCACCGACCGCCTCAACGGCTGGGTTCGCGTCCTGCAGATCCCCTAGCGTCGCGCTTCCCGCTTCCTCGACGACGGCCGTCGGTCTGCTCTGCCTGACGGCAGCGACGGCGCGCGATTCTCAAATGTTGCGGCGGATCTATGATCGCAATAGGGAGCTCGGTTCCCAGGCGGTCGGAAGGAGGGCGACATGAAGCTCGTCGTAATCGGCGGTAGCGGGCTCATCGGCTCGAAGCTCGTCAGCAAGTTGCGCGAGCAGGGGCACGAAGCGGTCGCGGCATCACCCAATTCGGGCGTCAACACTCTCACGGGCGACGGACTGGCTGAAGCGCTGAGAGGGTCGGCGGTCGTCGTCGACGTATCAAACTCTCCCTCCTGGGAAGACGCAGCCGTGCTGAAGTTCTTCGAAACATCGACTCGCAACCTCCTCACCTATGAAGCGGCGGCAGGGGTGAAACATCACGTGGCGCTGTCGGTCGTGGGAACCGACCGGCTGTCGGAGAGCGGCTACTTCCGCGCCAAGATCGTTCAGGAGAAGCTGATCAGAGAATCGGCAATCCCCTACTCGATCGTGCACGCGACCCAGTTCTTCGAGTTCCTCAAAGGTCTTGCCGACATTTCCATCGACAGCGGCAAAGTGCACTTGCCACATGTGCTTTTCCAGCCGATGGCTGCCGACGACGTCGCGAGTGGCGTGGGCCGGATCGCTGTCGGCCCGCCCGTGAACGGCATCGTCGAAATCGGGGGGCCGGAACAGTTTCGCCTGGACGATCTGGTCCGACGGCGGTTGGCCAGCCTCGATGATCCGCGCGAGGTCGTCGCCGACCCACAGGCGCGATACTCCGGCGCGGCGCTCGGTGAGCGAACCCTGGTCCCCGACAAGGATGCCCGACTGGGACCAACGCGCTTCGAGACCTGGCTCACGGAGGCCGCGGCAAAGGCAGCGAGCCACTAGCCGCACAGGCTGGTCACTCAAGCGCCAGGACGCCAGGAACGCCGCGTCCAGACCGTCAACAATCCGGATCCTGGCGTTCCCCGCGTCCTGGCGTTTTCTCATCTGACCCGCATTGCCGACCCGAAGCCGGCGCGCGCGACGCCGCTTGCTCCGCGTAGCGGGGCCGGGCAAAACTGCCGTCGTGCAGCAAGCCCCCGCGTCTTCCCAGCCCGTCTCGATCGATCTGATCGACGAGCTGCCCGCAGCCGTGCTGGTGCTGGACGCAGCGGGCGGGATCCAGCAGGTCAATCGGGCCGCCGCCCGGGTGCTGGGGTGCAGTCGAGAGAGTCTGATCGGGAGGAACGTGGCCGCCATGGCCCACCCCGACGACGAGGATCGATCCGCGACGCGCGCGGCGCTCGGCCCCGGCGGCAAGCTCGCGCGGCGCTGCCGGCTCCTGCACGCGGATCGCTCGTATCGCCACTTCGACGAAGAGATGCGCGCGCTGCCCGACGGCCGCACCGTGAGCGTCCTGCACGACATAACGACCAGCGCGGCCGAGACGGAACGCCTGCGTGAGAACGAGGAGCAGCTGCTGTTCGTCGCCAACGCGCTCCCGGCCTTGATCGCGTACGTCGGCACCGACGCGCGCTACGTCTGGGGCAGCGACGCCTATCGCCGCTGGTTCGGCTATTCGCAAGAGAGGCTTCGCGGCGTCCACATGTCGGAGGTCAAGGGACCCGCCGCGTGGGCAGAGATCCGGCATCACGTCGACCGGGTCCTGGCCGGCGAGGAGGTCTCGTTCGAGAGCCGGCTGACCCACAGCGACGGCCGGGAGCGCGACATCCGCGCGGCCTACGTGCCCCACCGCGACGCGAATGGCCAGGTTCTCGGCTTCGTGGGTCTGGTCACCGACGTCACCGAGATGAGCGATGCCGAGCGGGCTCTGCAGCATAGCGAGCGCATGCTCGCTGAATCGCAGGCCGCGGCGCACGTGGGAAGCTGGGAGGCGACGCTGGGAGGCGGCGACGACGGCGCACTCGATTCGTTGCGATGGTCGGACGAGGCCTACCGGATGTTCGGCCACGATCCCGCCCGCACTCAGGCCAGCACCGAGCTGTTCCAGTCGGCGATTCACCCGGACGATCGCGAGGCTCTGCGCGCGACGACGGCGGCGGGGATGAAGAAAAGTGGGCGCTTCGAGAAGGAATACCGCATCGTGCGTCCGGACGGCACCGTCCGGATGATCCACGCCTGGACCACCGTCGAACGCGACGCCGCCGGCCGGATGACGCGCCTGCTCGGCACCTGCGAAGACGTCACCGAGGACAAGCTGGCCGAGCAAGCGATCCGCGCCGCGCGCGAGCAGCTGCAACTGGTCGTCGACTCGACCCCGGCGTTCATCCTCCGCTGCGATCGTGAGGGCCGGTTGGTCTGGACCAACAAGGCCAACGCCGCCCGCTTCGGCGCGACGCCCGAGGAGCTGGCGGGAAAGTGGTTGTTCGACGTCATCGGCAGCGAAGCCTTCGCGGTCATCGCCGCATCGGCGGATCGCGTGCTCGGCGGCGAGACCCTGGAGATGGAGGCCGAGATCCCCTACCGAACCCTCGGCCCGCGCTCGATGCACATCGTCGTCGCGCCGACGCTGGACGCCCGCGGGATCCCCGACGGCTGCGTCGGCGTGCTGACCGACAACACCCAGCGGCGCGCGCTCGAACGGGCGCTGCGCCTGAGTGAGGAGCGATATCGCTCGCTGGTCGGGGCCATCACCTCGGTGGTCTGGACGGCCAGCGCCGCCGGGGAGTACGTCGAGCCACAGCCGGCCTGGGAGGCTTATACGGGTCAGACCTGGAGCCAGCATCAGGGGCGAGGCTGGCTGCTGGCCTATCACCCGGACGATCGCATGGTGATCGAGAAGGCGGCTCGCGAGGCCGGGCGTACGGGAACGTTCGATTCCTTGGCGTTCCGGATCTGGAACGCCGCCAGCGCCGACTATCGCTTCTGCGAGACGAGCGCGATCGCGATGCGCGACCCCGACGACTCGATCCGCGAGTGGATCGGCACGGTGGTCGACGTTCACGAACGGGAACGGGCGTTGCGAGACCTGAAAGAAGCCGACCGGCGCAAGGACGAGTTCCTCGCGATGCTCTCGCACGAGCTGCGCAACCCTCTGGCGCCGATCCTGAGCTCCGTCGAGATCCTGCGGCTGGTCGGCCAGAGCAAGCCCGAAGTTTCGGCCACCTACCGCGGCGTCATCGCGCAGCAGGTGCAGCACATGAAGCGGCTGCTCGACGATCTGCTCGACGTGTCGCGCGCCAGCCAGGGGAAGATCGAGCTGCGCAAGGAGGTGCTGGATCTGGGGCCGATCCTGCTGCAGGCCGTCGAGGTCAGCCGGCCGCTCATCGTCGAAAAGGCCCAGACGTTGTCGATCTCGCTGGCGCCGGGGCCGGCCGTGGTCGACGCGGATCCGACGCGTCTCGTGCAGGTGTTCGGGAACCTGCTCAACAACGCGTCCAAGTACTCGGATCGCGGCGGCCACATCGCGCTCGAGATGTCGGTCGCGGACGGCGACGTGCGGGTGCGGGTGCGCGACAACGGCGTCGGGATGAGCGCCGAGCTTCTGGAGAGCGCCTTCGATCTCTTCGTGCAGGAGACGCGCTCGCTCGACCGCGCCCAGGGCGGGCTCGGGATCGGGCTCACGATGGTGCGCAGCCTGGTCAAGATGCACGGCGGATCGGTGCGAGCCACCAGCGACGGCCCGGGTCGCGGCTCCGAGCTCTTCGTGACCTTGCCGCGCTCTCGAACGATCGGCCCGCCAGCCGTCGCCCGCAGCGCCCCGGTCGGCACGGATGGGGCATCCCGGCCGTTGCGCGTGCTGGTCGTCGATGACAACGTGGCCGCTGCGCGCAGCCTCGGCGAGCTGCTGGCGCTGCTCGGGCACCAGGTCACGCTCGCCCACGACGGCCCGGCGGCGCTGGCGATGAGCGCGGCGACGGAAGCGACGGCGACCCCGGAGCTGGTGCTGATCGACATCGGCCTGCCCGGCATGGACGGCTACGCCGTCGCGGCCGCGTTGCGGAGCAGCGGGCTCGAGCGCGCCGCGCTGGTCGCGCTCACCGGCTACGGCCGCGAAGAGGACACCCGGCGCTCGCGCGAGACGGGCTTCGACCAACACCTGGTCAAGCCGATCGATCTCGCGGCGCTCCAGCGGCTCATGGCCGGGCTCGAGAATCGGGCGCGGCGGTAGTCGATGTCTGCCGTCGCGCTGGACCTGTTCGATGAATTGCCGGCCGCCGCGCTGGTGGTCGCCCCGGCGGGCGACGTGCTGCAAGTCAACCGCGCCCTGACCGAGCTTCTGGGGCGTGCGAGAGAGGACATCGTGGGCCGGAACGTGGCGGCGTTCGAGCACCCCGAGGACGCCGACCTCGACGATCTCGCGACGACCTCCGCCAGCCCGTGCGCGCCCGACGGAGAGCTCGCGCCCGCGCGGCGCCGGCGCCTGCTGCGCGCGGACGGAACGTTCCACCTGGTCGAGGAGAAGAGAAGCGTCCTGCCCGACGGACGCATCGTCAGCGTCTTCCACGACGTGGCCGCCAGCGTCCTCGCCGAGCAGGCGCTGCGGCGGAGGGCGGAGCAGCTGCGGCTGGTCTTCAACATGGTCCCCGCGCTGATCGCGTACGTCGGCGCCAACGCACACTACGTCTGGGGCAACGAGACCTATCGTCGCTGGTTGGGCATCTCGCCCGAGGTCCTGCAAGGCCGCCACCCGATCGACGTGATCGGCATGGCGCCGTGGAGGGCCGTCCGCCCGTACGTCGAGCGGGCGCTCGCGGGCGAACAGGTCTCGATCGACAACCGAGTGGTCTTCGCCAACGGCGTCCCTCACGATCTCCGTGCGACGTACGTGCCCGACCGGGACACGGGCGGCCGGGTTCGCGGCTTCCTGGCGCTGGTGACCGACGTCAGCGAGATGCGGCGCGCCGAGCAAGCGTTGCAGCACTCCGAGCGCATGCTCGCCGAGTCACAAGCCGTGGCGCACGTCGGGAGCTGGGAGGCCACGTTCAGCTCCGGTGACGGCGCACCGCCCGATTCGGTGCGCTGGTCGGACGAAGGGTACCGGATCTTCGGCCTCGACCCGGCCGAGGCGGGGATGACCTTCGCGAGGTTCATGGCGGCGATCCACCCCGACGATCGCGAGGTTGTGCTCACGACCATGAAGGCCGGCACCAAGCGCGGTGGACGCTTCGAAAAAGAGTACCGGATCGTCCGTGCGGACGGGGCCCCGCGGACCATCCACGACTGGACCACCGTCGAGAGGGTCGCCGGCACCCCGACCCGTTTGCGCGGCACGTGCCAGGACGTCACGGAGCGCAGGCTGGCGGCGCAGGAGATCCGCGCGGCGCGCGAGCAGCTGCAGCTGGTGATGGACTCGACGCCCACCTTCATCGCCCGTTGCGATCGCGACGGCCGTCTCCTCTGGACCAACAGGAGCAACGCCGCCCGCTTCGGCAAGACGCCCGAAGAGCTGGCCGGAAAGCCGTTACGCGAGATCATCGGTAACCAAGCGTTCTCGATGCTCGAGAAGGACTTCGACCGCGTGATGAGGGGCGAGGCCTTCGAGCGCGAGGCCGAGCTGTCCTACCGGACGCTGGGCTCGCGCTCGATTCACATGGTCGTCGCGCCGACGCTGGACGCCGATGGGGCTCCCGACGGATGCGTGGCGCTGATGACCGACAACACCCACCGGCGCGACCTGGAGCGGGCGCTGCGCATCAACGAAGAACGATGCCGCTTGCTGACCCGGACCATCACATCGCTGGTCTGGACGTCGAACGCCGTCGGGGATTTCGTGGAGCCGCAGCCGGCCTGGGAGAGCTACACCGGCCAGACCTGGAGCCAGCAGCAGGGTTCGGGCTGGCGATCGGCGATCCACCCCGACGATCGCCGCGTGATCGAGAACGCCGGCCAGGAAGCGATGCGAGAGGGTACGTTCCGGCGCCTCCCCTGCCGCATCTGGCACGCCGCCAGCGGGGACTATCGCTTCTCGGAGACCAGCGCGGTCGCGATCCGCAACCCCGACGGCTCGATCCGCGAGTGGATCGGGACGCTGGTCGACGTTCACGAACGGGAGCGCGCCCGGCAGGAGCTGAAGGAGGCTGACCGGCGCAAGGACGAATTTCTGGCGATGCTGTCGCACGAGCTGCGCAATCCCCTGGCGCCGATCCTCAGCTCCGTCGAGATCCTGACGCTGGTCGATCAGCGCGACCCCGAAATGGCCACCACCTACCGCAACGTCATCGCCCAGCAGGTCAAGCACATGAAGCGGCTGCTCGACGATCTACTCGACGTGTCGCGCGTGAGCCGGGGCAAGATCGAGCTGCGCAAGGAGCGGCTGGATCTGGGGCCGGCCCTCCTGCAGGCGGTGGAGGTCAGCCGGCCGCTCATCGCCGAGAAGGAGCAGACGCTGTCGGTCGCGCGGGCGACGGGGCCGGTCATGCTCGACGCGGATCCGGTGCGCGTCGTCCAGGTGTTCTCGAACCTGCTCGACAATGCGGCCAAGTACTCGCACCGAGGCGGCCACATCGCGCTCGAGATGACGGTCGAGAACAGCGAGGCCGTGGTGCGCGTCCGCGACAACGGCGTCGGGATGAGCCCCGACCTCCTGGAGAGCGCCTTCGATCTGTTCGTCCAGGAGACGCGTTCGCTCGATCGCGCCCAGGGCGGGCTGGGGATTGGCCTCACGCTCGTGCGCAATCTGGTCAAGCTGCACGGAGGGTCCGTGCGCGCCACCAGCGGCGGCCCGGGTCTCGGCTGCGAGCTGGTGGTGAGATTGCCGCGCGCGCCGGCGTAGCGCCCACGCCGCCCTCGGCCGACGGCCTCAGTCGCCGGCGAGCCGGAGCAGCGACAGAAACGCCTCGTGGCGCTGCGACACCGGCCTCGGCCGGCCGTAGTTGTAGGGGGTGTCGAAGCCCTTCACCGAGTGCCAGATCGCGCGGTTCAAGAGGTCGGCGGGCGCGGAGTCGGGTGACGACTTGTCGATGGTCATCGAGAACTTGGCCAGTCTCGCGCTGCAGGCCCTTGAGCCCGGCCATCGCCGGGTTCATCTCGTCGAGCGGGATCTGGTTGGGGCGCGCGGTGTAGGGCGTGAGATCGCGCTTCGAGGTGAACACGTCGAACATCGGCTGCGCCGCCAGCGCGTACTGGTTCAGCGGCGGCAGCCCGAGGATCTGCTCGATGGTCCGGAACATGTTGATGATGGAGTAGAACGTAGCTGTCGACCGCGTGCGCGCCTCGTGAACGGGCTGATCGACCAGGCCCACCGTTCGGTGGCCGTCGACGTGGTCGAGGCCGTCCTGCGAGTCGTCCTCGGTGACGAAGATCGCCGAGTCCTTCCAGTACCGGCTGTGCGAGATCGCATCGACGATCCGGCCGAGCGCCAGGTCGTTGTCCGCGACCTGCGCGCGCGGCGTGGGGAACCCGGGGCTCGTGCCCGCCGTGTGATCGTTGTAGAGCAGCAGGAGAACCAGGCTGGGCAGCTGGCCGTTCTGCTCGAACTGCGCGAACTCCTTCAGGAAGATGTCCGCGCGCGCGACGTCGGGGATCGCCGATCTCGGCGGCGCCGTAGGTTGGATGGTAGATGTCGCGCAGCCCGACGATCACCGCGTGGGCGGCGATGGTCACGTTGTGCGTGCCGTTCTTCCAGTCGTTGAACATGTCGGTCCAGGTCGCGGTCGCGGGTGTGATCGTGTTCACGCCGCGCTCGCCGTAGGCCCGCACGGTCAGCCCGTGCGCCTTGGCGCTGTCGTAGATGGCGTCGGTCGGACCGAGCAGCATCGGGCTCTGGTTGTTGCGGGCGTTGCCGTACTTGTGCACGTACGTGCTCGGGATACGCCTGCAGGACCCAGCGGTGGCCGAGCGCCGACTGATCGCCCGGGCCGTAGTAGTTGTCGAGCAGCACGAACTGTTCGGCCAGCGCGTGGTGATTGGGCGCTGACGTCGCGCCCGAACTGCACCAGCGTCGGATCGCCGTTGCCCTGCGGCAGGTCGCCGAAGACCTGATCGTACGTGCGGTTCTCCTTGATGATGTAGAAGACGTGCTTGATCGGCGAGCGCTGCCCGACGTGCATCGGGATCGGGGTTCGCGTTGTCGCTCGCGGTCGCGATCGCGGTCGCCGTCGTGGTCGCCGGTCGAGATCGGGGGTGTGGTTGTTGGCGAGCACCTCGCGCGGTCATTCGCTCGAGCTCGTGCCGGCCGGGCACGCTCAGGATCGAGATCGACGCCCGCGCGATCCACGTAGCTGCGCCCCTGCGCGATCGGCGGCGTCGGCGCGATCGAACCGAACCCGTACCCGCTCGCGATGAAGAGCTGCTTCCCGGCGTGATCGAGCGCGACCGCCGTCGGGTACCAGCCGGTGGGGATGAATCCGGCGAGCGCGTCGTCGGAGCGATGCCGCCGGAGGTCGACGACCGCCACCGCGTTCTGGGAGGCGTTGGCCACGTAGAGCGTGCGTGCCGTCGGGGCTCACCGCCACGGCGTTCGGCGAGCTGCCCAGCACGGGCGCTCCGTGCGCGTCGCGCAGGCCGACGTGCAGGGTCTCCTTCACCTCGTCGGTGGCGGTGTCGATCGCTGACACCGTGTCGCTGTTCGCGTTGGTGACGTACAGGCGATCGCCGCTCGGGCTCAGCGCCATACCGGTCGGATGCAAGCCGACCTCGATCGTCTTGACCAGCGTGTTGGTGGCGGTGTCGACGACGGAAACCGTGCCGGTCGCGGGGATGCCGGTGCGCGGATCGACGACGATCGGGAACATGCCGTCGGTCACGTCGGTCGGCCCGGGGACGCGGCCGCCCCAGTTGCTGACGTAGACCTTCGAGCCGTCGGCGGAGATGACGGTCGTGTAGGGGTGGATGCCCACCGCCAGACGGGTCACCGTGCCCGTCGCGGTGTCGATCACGCCGAGCTGGTGCGAGGTGTTGAGCGCGACGTAGACCGTGCTACCGTCGCGGTTGACCTTGAGCCCGCTCGGCGCCGAGCTGGGGATCGAGATCGAGCTGCTGGCGGCGAAGGTGCCGTCGGCCGCGAGGCTGAAGACCGCGACGTTGTTGTTGGTGTTGCCTCCCACGTAGATGCGATCGCCGGCGGGGCTGAAGTCGACGCCCACGAAGCTGTCGCCGATGGCGATCGTTTGCTTCAACGTCTTGGTCGCCATGTCGACGATGTGGAGGGCGCGCGCGGCGAAGTTGCTGCCGGTGACCACCGCGAGCTTGGTGCCGTCGGGGCTCACGACCATCCCGAGCGGCCGATCGTTGACGTCGATGGTGGTCCCGGCCGGGGTCAGCGTCTGGCCCGTGGGCACGACGAAGCTGCCGTCGGGCTGCGCGCCCGACAGGATCAGGCGTCGGCCCGCGTACACGCTGGCTGGAACGCCCACGAGAAGAACCACCAACGTCGCGAGCACTCTGTGCTTTTGAAGCTTTCGCGTGATACCCATGGTCGTCACCTCCACATCGGAAGAAATCGCGCGAGCTCGCGCGGAGTCCCAACCGTAGACCCAGCGCGAACCCGCGGCGGTGACGAGGTGCCAACGATGGCGTCACAGCGAAGCAAACGACCCCTCGCCGTGCCGTCTTGCAAAACCTTCGTGGAAACTGGTCGCGATCAGGACACAGGCGAGATGGCGGCGCGACCCAGGAGCGGCAGCGCCGCGTTGAGCGGCCGAACCGGCGAACGGGGGCCCGCACCATCAGCTGACGCGCCTCGGCCGATCGTGGTAACTGAACCGTCATGTCGATCCTGGGGCGTCTCAAAGGCAAGGGGCCAAACGGCTTCGGATATGCTTCGACTGCCGAGGAGGTGACTGCCGGCGTCGATCTGCATGGGCGGACGATGCTGGTGACCGGTTGCAACTCGGGGCTCGGGCGCGAGACGATCCGCGCGCTGGCCGCGCGCGGGGCTCGCGTGATCGCCACCGGACGCTCGCTGGAAAGCGCGCGCGCCGGCTGCGCCGGCCTCGGCGGGGACTTCGTCCCGCTCGCCTGCGAGCTCTCGGAGCCGGCGTCGGTGCGTGCGTGCATCGATGCCGTCAAGCGTGACGGCGCGCCGCTCGACGCGGTGATCTGCAACGCCGGCATCATGGCGCTGCCCAAGCTGACGCAGAAGCTCGGCTACGAGCTGCAGTTCCTGACCAATCACCTCGGTCACATGATGCTGGTGACCGGCCTCCTCGACCGCCTGACGCCGCTGGGTCGCGTGGTCGTGGTCGCCAGCGATGCTCACCGGCGGGCGCCCGCGAGCGGCGTCGAGCTCGACAACCTGTCGGGCGAACGCGGCTACGCGCCCTGGAAGGCTTACGGTCAGTCGAAGCTGGCCAACATCCTGTTCACCAAGGAGCTGGCGCGCCGGCTGGGCAGCAGCGGTCGGACCGCGAACGCGCTGCACCCGGGCGTGATCGACACCAACCTCAATCGATCAATGCCGCTGGTCGCGCGCGCGGTGCTGCACATCGCCGCGCCGCTGGTGCTCAAGAGCGCGGCCGAGGGCGCGGCGACCGAGTGCTATCTCGCGACCAACGCCGCCGTGGCCGGCACGAGCGGCGCGTACTTTGCCGACTGCAACCCGTCCGAGCCCGCGCCGATCGCCAGCGACCCCGCGCTCGCGGCCCGCCTCTGGGACGTCTCGGAGAAGATCATCGCGTCGTTCCCCTGAGCTCAGGGAACCGCGAAAGATCACCTATCTCACCCGACAGCCTCCCCCCGACGCTGAACGTGCTTATACGGATCCTTTACAGGGTCTCCGCTCCGCTTCCACAGAAGCCCACGTGGCCAAAAGGAGAGTTAGACGATGAACACGATCCATACCGGGGAAAAGCGTCCGCTGTCGTCGGTCGTTCTGCTGTTGGCCCTCCTGGGCATGGGCGCTGCGGTAGGGGGGTGTGCATACGGGGGCATGGCCGCGACGCCCGACGGGACCGTGCTGGTCGCGCGCAATTCCCTCTTTGGCGGGCTCCGTAAGATCTATGCGTGCAAGCTGGTTGGAAATGCGATGAGCTGCGTGGAAATCGCCAACGCGCCGTGATCAGTGCGCGTCGCGCGACGCGGAAGCGGCATCGTTGTAGACATTGACGGCATCGACCGCATTGGTGAACCCTGCGCCGATCAGGCCCAGGCCCGTGACGGTCGATGTCGCTCCCGCACCGATGGCGGTGGTTCCTTGCCACCCTCGCAGCACGAACGTCCCCAACACCAGCGCGGCGATGCCGCCCACGTAGAGCGGGACGCCCACTGCGAGTCGGTTGCGCGCACGGTGGGCCAATGCGGCCGCCGCAGGCACGCTGGCGACCAATGGCTCGAGGGCGCCGCCGAACGGCCCTATGGGGACCTCCTGGCCATCCTTCACGTACATCGCCGCTCCGTGATGAATGATGAGGCCCACCTGGCCGTTCGCTCGAGGCTGATAGGACGTGCTACACGCGATCGCTGCGCAGCAGGCCACGGCCCAGGCGACCATCGCCGCCCGTTCGCGATTCGACGGGCCGATCACCGAGGCCCGACGACCAGGGTCAGCCATCCAGCCCCTTCCCACTCGTTCGCGAACCCGACGAAGTCATCCTCACGCATTCCACGGCCCGGATCGAGCATCAAGACCCGGCGCGTGCGCCGGTTGACCCCAACGACGACCTCGTAGTGGGCGTAGGCGCGGCTCGTGTACCGCTGCACCACGCCGACCAGGACCGGACGATCCAAGGTCACCTCGCGCATCAGATCCGCTTCCGTGCCTCGCACCAGGAAGGCGCGCAGGCCCTTTTGCCGAGCCAGATCGCGAAGGGCGCCGGCGGAAATGCTACCCTGTTCGCCGCTCGGGATATCGCGGGCGACGTCAGCGCCGGACGACGGTACTCCCCAGCGTTGCAGCACCATGGCCAATGCGGCGGCTCCACAGCCGTGCTCACTCGACTGGCGAATCAGAGGCACGCCATTGACCAACGTCCAACCGTCTTCCCGATTCACATCGCCGGCGGACACACTGCGCGCGGAGCCGCGATAACAGCTTGCCAGCGCCAGCGCGGAGCCGGCGACGACGACTCCGACGATTTGCAGGCGACCGGCGATCAAGAGATGACGAGAAGCAGAAGCACCAGCAAGACGATTATCGCTCCGGTGCTGCCGATGATCACCACGTCCCCGCCCTTGAATGACTCGAGTGATTTCGCCTGCGCTTCACGCGAGGCATAGGTCTCGTCCAAGGTCGGCGTCGACACGGCGTCCCTTGGTGCCGGCGATCCAGTGCCCTCGGTGTCGACCGACGGTGTCGGCCGGACGAACCCGTTCCCGGGTTGATTCGCCCAGGATGTCGACTGGATCGCGCCAAACCCCAGCACCGCGGCGAAGATAGTAACCAGGATCCGGTATCCGTGTTGGGGCTTCTTGCTAATCCCTGTTCCCGTCATGTTCATCATCCATTCTTCCTGCGTGACGAAACTGCTTTCGTTCCTCAACTTTGCAAGGGGTCGCTGACGAGATTGGACACGATGATCTTGAAGCGAGCCGACCGACGACGCCGAGCTGAGTCATGCGAATCCTCACCCTGACTCTGTTCTGCCTGGTATTGGCCTCGTCGCCGTCGTTCGCCGACGGGAATCCGACACCGCGGGCGCTCTATCAGCAGCAGAAGAAGAGCGTGGCCCTGGCGCTGACCCTCGAAGCGCTCTGTCCGATTGCCGGAGCGGGTGCGTTCTACGCCGGAGACAGCGACAAGGCGACGGTGCTGGCCGTCGTCAGCGCCGCCAGCGCCGGTGCGGCGGTGGGCTCGGCCTTTTATCTCGTCTACCTTTCCCATCAGCGCCCGAGCGGCGTCGAGCATGTTCTGTCCGACGTGGAGAGCGGCACCGCCTGGACGGTGCTGGTGGTGGGCGGTGTCACCTACTTGCTGACGCGGGTCTCGGGTCTGTCACTCGCGCCCGATGCGGTCGGTGCGTTCAACGTCGATCTGCAGCAACGACTCGGGGTCCCCCCGAGCGAGCCCCTGGTGCCGTTCCACGCTCGGGCGACGGGGCTGTCATTGGTCTGGCGGTTCTGACGAGCTGCGGCCGCGAGCTCGTCTATAATGGGAAGCGCCGCAAGTGCTGAAGCGATCCCACTCGAGTGTATTCATCGGGCTAATCGCCGCAGCCGTGATCGCGGGGGTCGTGGCGCGCCCGCGCTCCTGCGCCCGCGCGGCGGCCGACCGGGCGACGACCGACGCCAACACCACGCGGTTGGTGGCGACCCTGCTGGCGCGGTCTCAGTTCGCGCATCATCCGCTCGACGAGCAGCTGGCCAGCAAGCTCGTCACCCGGTACCTCGAAGCGCTCGATGGCAGCCGGTCGCTGTTTCTGCAAAGCGACGTCGACGAGCTGGCGCGCCATCCCCGCGACCTGGCGCGCGCCACGACCGAGGGCGGAGACACGCACCTCGCACAGGTGATCTTTCGGCGCTATCTCGAGCGCATCGAGCAACAAGTCACCTACGATACCGAGCTGCTGCACGCCGGCCACTTCGACTTCACGGGTCACGACGCTTTCGCCTTTGACCGAAGGCACGCACCCCGCCCGCGCGATCTGACCGAAGCGCGCGCTCTCTGGCGCCAGGCCCTGCGGTCGGAGGTGCTGGACGAGCAGCTCAGCGACGAGAAACAGACCCCGGCCGCGATCGAGGCCAAGCTGCTGCGCCGGCACCAGCAGCAGCGGGTGCTCATGCGCGGCATGCACGATGACGACGTGCTCGCGATCTACCTCGATTCCCTGGCCCACGTTTACGATCCCCACTCCGACTACCTGGGGCGCGAAGAGATGCAATCGTTCGCGATCGAGATGAACCTCTCGGTCGCCGGCATCGGCGCGGCGCTGACCAGCAAGGACGGCGCCTGCACGATCCACGAGCTGATCGCGGGCGGCCCGGCCGCCCGGAGCGGGTTGCTCAAGCCCGGCGATCGCATCAGCGCGGTCGCGCAGGGCAGCGGCACACCGGTCGACGTCAGCGAGATGCCGCTCACGCGGATCGTCCAGCTCATTCGCGGACCGAAGGGCTCGGTCGTGACGCTGACGGTCCTTCCTCCGGCGGGATCCCCAGGCGCGCCGAGGACCATCCCGTTGGTTCGCGACGAGGTCAAGCTCGAGGATCAGCAGGCGAAGATGCGGATCATCGACCTGCCCGACCCGACGCGCGGGCACACGCGGTGGGCGATCCTCGACTTGCCATCTTTCTACACGGACGGCGGCGACCGGGATCACAAGCCGGCCGGGGGCGCGGCCAGAGACGTCGCGGCCCTTCTGCAGAAGGCCCGGGCGGAGTCGGTTCAGGGGGTCGTCCTGGATCTGCGGCACAACGGGGGCGGCTCGCTCGAGGAAGCGGTCCGGTTGACCGGCCTCTTTCTGGGCAGCGGGCCCATCGTCGAGACGCGCGATCCCAAGAACGAGATCCAGGTCGACGATGATCCCGACCCCCGCACCGAGTACGACGGGCCTCTGGTCGTCCTGACCAGCCGGTTCAGCGCATCGGCTTCGGAGATCGCTGCCGGCGCGCTGCAGGACTACGGTCGCGCGCCGATCGTCGGCGATTCGTCGACTTTCGGCAAGGGAACGGTCCAAACCATCTTTCCGCTGGCGCCCATCATGGACCAGGCCAAGCTCGGGTACGCCTACGATCCGGGCGGGCTCAAGATCACCATCGGCAAGTTCTATCGACCGAGCGGCGCATCGACGGAGCTTCGCGGTGTCGCCTCCGACATCGTCCTGCCGTCGAAGAGCGACCTCGCGCGCATCGGCGAGGCGGAGCTCGAGGATCCTCTGCCCTGGGATACCATCCCGCCGGTGCCGTACCGGCCGGTGAACCGCGTGGCCTCTTACCGCGCGGCCTTGACGGAACGTTCATCGCGGCGGATCGCCACCAATCGGGCCTTCTCGGATCTGCGTCAGGAGTTCGCCACCTTGAAGGAGAGGCTCGCCAACGGCCGCATGCCGCTCAACGAGGCCGAGCGTCGTCGCGAGCTGGCGACCACGACGCGGCTCGATCAAGAGATTGCGAGCGACGTGCGGGCGGCGACCGCCGCGCGCACGACATACGTCATCACCGTCAAGAACGCGTCCCATCCCGGGCTGCCCGCGCCCGAGACGACCACTGCCAAGCGGCACCCCGACGCCGGCGCCGAGAGCGACGAGGAGTCGGCCGGTCGCGCGGCCGCCGACGACCTGGTCCTGAACGAGTCACTCGCCATCTTGCGCGACTACGCGCAGCTGCTCCAGGCGAAGGCTCCGGCCTCGGCCGCACCGGCGAAGACGCGCTAGCTGCATTCGACCGGATACCTCGACGGTCTGGCAGTGCACGTCTCGTCGACTTGATTCGTAGGGCCTCGCCCAGGCCGCCCGGTGGAAAGACGCCGCGGCTCTGGGATGACGGCTGACTCGAGAAACGCAACGCCGAGCTTGCTTGCGCATCTGGCGGGATCTCGATCCGCGCCCACAATGGTGGTTGGTATCCAAAGCACCGGTCGAGCCGGCGCAACAGAAAGGAGAGAGGTCATGGCTGAACAGGAGCATCCGCTTGCGATCGTCACCGGTGCTTCATCGGGGATTGGCTTCGAGCTCGCGCGTTGCTGTGCCGCCAAGGGTTTCGATCTGGTCATCGCCGCCGACGAGCCGGCGATCCACGAAGCCGCGAAGACGTTGCGTGGATCGGGTTCCGAGGTCGTGCCGTGCGAGGTCGATCTGGCAACGCCCGAAGGCGTCGATGAAGTCGTTGATGCGTGCGCCGGCCGTGCCGTCGACGCGTTGCTGGCCAATGCTGGGCGTGGATTGGGAGGCGCATTCCTGGACCAGGACTTTGGTCGGGTCCGACACGTCATCGACACCAACGTGACCGGGACGCTGTACCTCATCCATCGCGTCGGCGGCCAGATGCGCGACCGAGGGCGAGGGCGGATCCTCATCACCGGATCGATCGCCGGGCTGATGCCCGGGACGTATCAGGCGGTCTACAACGGCACCAAGGCGCTGCTCGATTCGTTTTCGTACGCGCTTCGGGCGGAGCTCAAGGACTCGGGCGTCTCGGTCACCTGCCTCATGCCCGGCGCGACCGAGACCGAGTTCTTCGAGCGTGCCGACATGCTGGACACCAGGGTCGGCACCGAAAAGAAGCAGGCGCCGGAGGAAGTTGCGCGCATCGGCTTCGACGCAATGATGAAAGGTGACGGTGACGTCGTCGCGGGCTGGAGCAACAAGCTGCGAGCCGCGATCTCGCACGTCGTGCCGTCGACGCTGCTGGCCGAACAGCACCGCAAGATGGCCGCGCCAGGGACGGCGCCAAAGAGCTGACAAAGAGCTGAGAAGACTTCGAAGGGAGCTGCCATGACCGATCTTGCAATGGAAAGTGGAGACCACGCTCTATCGGATCGCCGGCTCGCGCCCCGCGACGGATCACGTCGTGGCAGCGGGCCTGCGAAGGTGCTCGGCTACCTCGGCCTCGGCGTCGGATTGACCGGGTTGGTATTTGCGCGCCAGCTCACTCGTTGGCTCGGCATCAAGCATCGCCGAGCCTCTCGCCTCACGTTGACGGCGATGGCCGCGCTCGGTGGCATCACCGCGGCGGGTCGATCCCGCGCGCTCCCGGCCCCGAAGCCGGTCCGGCGTGCGATCACCATCGCGGTGCCGCCCGAGCAGGTGTATGCGTTCTGGCGCGACCTCGAGAACTTGCCGTCGTTCATGACCCGTTTGGTCTCGATCGAACCGTTCGAGGCTCGTCGGAGTCACTGGCGTGCACACGGGCCGGCCGGAACGTTTTTGCAGTGGGACGCCGAGATCGTCGAGGATCTTCCCAACTCTCTGATCCGGTGGCAGTCCCTTCCCGACTCGGTGATTCGACACCAGGGCCGTGTCCGTTTCCGGCCTGCGCCCGGGCTCCGCGGGACAGAGGTCTCGCTCGAGGTTCAATACGAGGCCCCGGGGGGCAGGATCGGCCGCTGGTTGTCGTCGCTGACTCGAGAGGTAGTGGGGATTCACTTCGAGAATGACCTGCGCCGCCTCAAGCAACTCCTGGAGGTGGGCGAGATCGTCTGCTCCGACGCCAGCGCTCATCGCGGGCTCCACCCGGCGCGGCCGGAGCCCGTGGCAAAGCTGGCGCAGAAGGACGGTGAGCCATGAAGGCCAATTGCTGGTACGGAAAGAAGGACGTCCGCGTCGAGACGGTGCCCGATCCCCAGATCCTCGACCGGCAGGATGCCATCGTACGGGTGACCTCGACGGCGATCTGCGGATCGGATCTGCACCTTTACAACGGGATCATTCCCACCATGGAGAAGGGCGACGTGCTCGGGCACGAGTTCATGGGCGAGGTCGTCGAGGTCGGCCCCACGGTCACGCGCCTGTCCGTCGGAGACCGCGTCGTCGTGCCGTTCCCGATCGCCTGCGGCAGCTGCGAGATGTGCCGGCGGCAGCTGTTCTCGCTGTGCGAGAACACCAATCCCAACGCGTGGATGGCCGAGAAGCTCTGGGGTCACTCGCCGGCGGGGCTCTTCGGCTACTCGCACATGCTCGGCGGCTACAGCGGCGGCCAGGCGGAGTACGTGCGTGTACCTTTCGCGGACGTCGGACCAATCAAAGTTCCGGCCGGGCTCAGCGACGAACAGGTTCTATTTCTCTCCGACATCTTCCCCACCGGCTTCATGGGCGCGGAGATGTGCGGTATCGAATCCGGTCACGTCGTCGCGGTCTGGGGCGCGGGGCCCGTCGGGCAATTCGCCATCGCCAGCGCCCGGCTGCTCGGCGCGGAACGCGTGATCGCGATCGATCGGTTCCCGTGGCGCCTGGATCTCGCCGCGAAGCGGGCGGGCGCAACCGACACGATCAACTACGAGGAGGCCGACGTGTACGAAGCTTTGATGGAGCTGACCGGCGGCCGCGGTCCAGACGCGTGCATCGACGCGGTCGGAACCGAAGCGCACGGGTCGCCGGCGGTCTACGCATACGATCGAACCAAGCAGGCGCTGATGCTGGAATCCGACCGCCCGATTGCATTGCGGCAGGCGATCCGTGCCTGCCGCAACGGCGGAACCGTATCGGTCATTGGTGTGTACGGCGGCTTCATCGACAAGTTCCCGATGGGCGCCGTCATGAATCGCGGGCTGACCATTCGATCGGGCCAATGCCACGTGCAGCGCTATCTCGGTCGTCTGCTCGGCCACATCGAACGCGGCGACATCGACCCCAGCTTCGTCATCAGCCACCGCTTGCCGCTCGCAGAAGCGCCGCGCGGCTACGCGATGTTCCTGGCGAAGGAAGACCACTGCGAGAAGGTCGTGCTCGCCGCGTGAAGCGCCAGCACCGACGACGGACTTCAAGGCGGGCCGAGGGAAGTGTCAGTTCGCGTCGAGCAACAGTTTCTGTTCTGGTGCGGGTGACGCTTCCCTCTCCGATACCGGGCCCTATGTTCCTTCCGTTGTTCGAGACGAGATCGCCACCTTTTAGGGAGCGCCACTGATGACGACCAAGAACCCGCGCGAGAGCTCAAACGGCAAGCGTGCCGGCAACGGCAAGTCCGACAACAAGCCGGGCAAGACCTCCCCGACAAAATCCAGCGCTCGCGCGACGGTCAGCGGCCCCTCGAATCCCGACCGGCCCGACGGGGACGATCTGACCCAGAAGCTGGCCACCACCGAGGCGCTGGCGGCTGCGATGCCGTTCAACGCGAACAAGGCCGGCGAGTATGGCCGCGCCGCGCTCGAGCCTCGGCCCGGCACGACGGTCGACGTGCCGGATCCGCACGCCACCGGCAGCACGCTGACCGAGGCCGCGGCGTCGCCCAAGGTCGGCGAAGGGCAGCCCGAGCTGGGCTTCAATCCGGGCACCTTGCCGCTCGATCGCGCGCGCGCCGACTCATCGGGACAGCGTCTCACCACCAATCTCGGCGTTCCCATCGCCGACAACCAGAGCTCGCTCAAGGCAGGCCTGCGTGGGCCGGCGCTGCTCGAAGACTTCATCCTGCGCGAGAAGATCACCCATTTCGATCACGAACGCATTCCGGAGCGCATCGTCCACGCGCGCGGCTCGGCTGCCCACGGCTACTTCCAATGCTACAAGTCGATGGCCGACGTCACGCGCGCGTCACTCTTCGCCGAGGCCGGCAAGCGCACGCCGGTGTTCGTCCGCTTCTCGACCGTGATCGGCGAGCGCGGCTCCGTCGACACGCCGCGCGACGTGCGCGGCTTCGCCGTGAAGTTTTACACCGACGAGGGCAACTGGGACCTGGTTGGCAACAACATGCCGGTGTTCTTCATCCAGGACGCGATGAAGTTCCCCGACCTGATCCACGCCGCCAAGCCCGAGCAGCACTTCGCCATGCCCCAGGCGGCGACCGCACACGACACCTTCTGGGACTTCATCTCGCTGATGCCCGAGTCGACCCACATGATGATGTGGGCCATGTCGGATCGCGCGCTGCCGCGCAGCTATCGCATGATGCAGGGGTTCGGCGTCCATACCTTTCGCCTGGTCAATGAGCGCGGCAAGTCGACCTTCGTGAAGTTCCACTGGAACCCGGTGGGAGGCACGCACTCGCTCGACTGGGACGAATCGGTCAAGATCGCAGGCGCGGATCCCGACTTCCACCGGCGCGATCTCTGGGAGGCGATCGAGTCGGGGGCCTTTCCGGAGTGGGAGCTCAGCTTCCAGATGTTTTCGGAGCGGCAGGCGGAGGCTTTCACCTTCGACGTGCTCGACGCGACCAAGCTCGTGCCAGAGGAGCTGGTCCCGCTGACGCCGGTCGGGAAGATGGTGCTGAATCGCAACCCCGACAACTTCTTCGCGGAGACCGAGCAGGTCGCCTTCTGCGCGGCGCACATCGTGCCTGGCCTGGACTTCACGAACGATCCGCTGCTGGCCGGGCGGATCCACTCCTATCAGGACACGCAGATCTCGCGTCTCGGCGGCCCAAACTTTCACGAGATCCCCATCAATTCACCGATCGCGCCGGTGCACAACAACCAGCGCGAGGGCATGCACCGTCAGGCGATCCACCGTGGACGGGTCTCCTACGAGCCGAACTCGCTGGGTGGCGGCTGTCCGTTTCAGGCCGGTGCCGCGGGATTCACCTCGTTCCGCGAACCGATCGCCGACGACAAGGTGCGCGGCAAGGCCGAGCGCTTCGCCGAGCACTACGCCCAGGCGACGCTGTTCTGGAACAGCCAGACGCCGATCGAGAAGGCGCACATCATCCGTGGCTTCCGGTTCGAGCTCACCAAGGTGCAGACTCCGGCGATCCGCCAGCGGATGGTCGCAACGCTGGCCAACGTCGACACCGAGCTGGCCGAGACGCTGGCGCGCGAGCTGGGCATCGCCACGCCCAGCCCGCTGCCCAAAGCGCTGAAGCGGCCACCGAAGCCCGAGGTCGAGGTGTCGCCGGCGCTGTCGCTGTTCGCGCGCCCGGGCGACGGTAGCATCCGCACACGGAGGGTCGCGATCTTCGTCGCCGACGGCGTCGACGGCGAATCCGCTGCGGCGGTGCACGCGGCGCTCGCCGAGCAGGGCGCCGTGCCCCGTTACGTCGGTGTGCGTCTGGGAGCGGTGCAGACGCTGCAAGGCGACGCGCTGGAGGTCGAGGTCACCTTCGAGACCATGCCGTCGGTGCTGTTCGACGCGATGGCAGTGCCGCGCGGCAAGGCGGCGGTCGAGACGCTGGGCAACGTCGGGCAGGCGGTGGAGTTCATCAAGGACCAGTACCGCCACGCCAAGCCGATCCTCGCGCTCGGCGAAGGGGCGGATCTGGTCGAGAACGCCGGCGCGACGTCGGTGCTGCCCTCCGGCGAGCCCGATCCCGGGATGTTGATCGGTCGCCAGGCAACGGCGTCGGACCTGATCCCCGACTTCATCGCCGCCATCGGCAAGCACCGTCACTTCGAACGGCAGATGGATCCGCCGGAGCTCTGAGTCAGGATGCATCCGAATTCATCCCACCGGTCATCTCCCCAACAACGACACGACAGGAGAGCGAGCATGAAGCAGTCGCAGTCGGCGGGTGACCGGGCGGCGACCGAAGGGATTCCATGATCGATTCTCCGGTCACAGACCTCGAGCGATTGCGGCTCCGCAGACCGCCGCGCCGGCTTCCCGTCATGCGCCAGCGCTGGCAGTACCTCGGCTTTCTTCATTGGGCGGTCGACCCGATGACGCTCGCGCGGCTACTTCCGCCCGGGCTCGAGCTCGACACCTGGGACGGGAAGGCCTACGTCGGCGTCGTGCCGTTCACGGTGCGCGGTTCGCGCCCTCCTTTTCTACCGGCAATTCCGGTCGTCTCGAGCTTTCACGAGCTCAACCTCCGCACCTACGTTCACCGTCGCGGACGCGATCCGGGGGTCTGGTTCTTCAGCCTCGACGCTGCCAGCCAGCTCGCCGTCTGGGGCGCGCGCATCGCCTACAAGCTCCCCTATTTTCACGCGTCGATGGCGCTGCAGATCAACCAGCAGCGGGTGATCTCGTTCAGCAGCCGACGCACCGGTCCGGGCCGCGACCCGCCCCGCTTCGGTTGTTCGTATCAACCGCTGTCGACCCCCGCCGAGGCGCGCGTCGGCACGCTGGAGTTCTTCCTGATCGAACGCTATTTGCTGTACAGCTGGGACGAGCGGCGACTGCGCAGCGCGCGCGTGTCACACCACCCCTACCCGCTCTGCCCTGCGCGCATCCTCGATCTCGATGAAAACCTCACAGCGTCGATCGGCGTGATTCTCGAACCGCGCCAGGAGCCCATGGCCCACTACGCCGAGGACGTCGACGTGCGGATCTACCCGCCATCGACCGTGCGCGAGCGTGCGGACGAAGTGCTGCCGCGCCCGGCCGTACCCGCGCGACTTCAGGAGATGTCCACGGCCGCGCCCTGAGACCGAGCTCGTTTGCGCCTTGCCATGTCTCCATCTCCCTTTGCGTTTTGCCGTTCAGCTGCGGCATTGAATCGCAATACAACACCTGAGCATTCCCGAAGCCCTTTCAAGCGTGTGGATTCTACGGACGCGCCGGGTGGTCGGGCCGCTTGAACGTGCCGACGAGCTCTCCGCTCGCGAGCACGTGCCCTTTCGCCGCCGCGAGCACCTCATCGCGGTCGGCGCCGGGCGGTAAGTCGAGCGAGCGGTCGAGCGCAAAGACCTGCACGTGGTAGTGATGCGGTGGATCGCCCGCCGGTGGTCGCGGACCGCGATAACCGATCTGGCCGCTGGTGCTGGGGCCCTGTCGCATCCCGCTCGGGTCTTCGAGACGATCTTGTTTCTGAAGTCCCTCTCGGAGGTCGGTGGTCTGTGCAGGAACATTCCAGGCCACCCAATGGATCACCGGCTGCGGCGGCTTCTTGCTGTCGGGATCCTCCATGATGAGGACATAGGACTTGGTCTCTGCCGGAGCTCCCGACCAGGACAGAGGAAAGCTGCTGTCCTGTTCGTAGGCTGAAAAGGTCGCCGGTATCGGCGTTCCGGGCTTGAATGATGTCGAGCTGATCGTCAGGCGGCCCGCGCACTTGGTTTCGGGCCGCTGGATCGCGAGTGGCACGCCGGAGCCCCTGGCCGTCTGCTTCACCATCGCGATCGCGGGTGCTGACGGCATCGCCGTCGCTTTCTCTGCCGCCTTTTGCCCCGGCGCGCTGCCCACGTAGCTGACGCGATAGATCACGCCGGCCCGATCGTCACCAACCAACAGCGACCCATCCTTGGCCAGCGCGTTGCCAAAGGGCCGCCCCGCTTCTCCCTTTTCGGTGAGAAACCCGGTGACGAAGGGTTCGAAACCGGTCGGCTCGCCGTTCTTGAACCGGATCCGCGCGACCTCGTATCCCGAGCTCGGCTTGCGATTCCATGACCCGTGGAATGAGATGAACGCGTCTCCGCGGTACGCGGCCGGAAACTGGGTACCCGTGTAGAAAGACATTTGCATCGGAGCCGCGTGGGCCGTGTAGCCCAGCACCATCGGTACGCTCTTGGCGCGAAGCTCCGCGCGCAACAGACCGCCGGGTGGAATCAGGCGCGGATTCATCTGGTTGTCGGCATAGAAGTACGGCCAGCCGTAACGTTTGCCCTTCTCGATGTGATTGAGCTCCTCGGGAGGGAGATCGTCGCCCCACCAGTCGATGCCATGATCCATGCCCCAGAGCTCGCCCGTCTCCGGATGCCACCCCCAGCCGATGGTGTCGCGCAAACCCGACGCGAACACCGCGCGCGACTTACCGTCGAGCGTGGCACGCAAGATGGTGGCCGCCTCGGGGTTGGTCTCGGCGCACTCGTTACAGGTCGATCCCACCGAGATGTACATCATCTCATCGGGACCAATCTGTACCGTACGCGTGTTGTGCTGGCCGGCGTCCGGGAGATCGTGAATCAGCATCTCGAGCGGCCCGAAATGACCGTCGGGGCGTACGTCGGCACGGAAGATCTCATGGACCGTCGCCAGGTAAACCTTGCCTGCGTGCAGCGCGATCCCATGCATCCCCGAGCGGCTGGCGACGCGTACGGGAGCGCCGGCGGCGCCTCCATCGCCCGGGTCTTTCAACATGATCACGTCGCCCTCGTCGCGTCTGGTCGCATAGACCGTCCCGTCGGGAGCCACGGCGAGCACCCGGACATTGCCCAGGTCCCGCGCGAAGCTCGTGATCCGGAAGCCCGCGGGCACCTTCAGCTTCGCGATCTCGGACGCGGGGAGCTCTCGCGGTTGCAGGATGTGGGTCTGAATCGTGACGTCGGCCGCGTGCTCCGCCGGTCCTTCCTTTGCGGAGCTGGTGTCAGCCAGCGCGATCGAGCCGGCCATCAGCGAACACCAAACTCCCGTCGAGATCAGCGCTCGAATCATCGTCCCTCCCGGCCGACAATGTAGCCACGACCCTTGGCCTTGCACGGGCCCGTATTAGCTTGCTGGCGATGGCAAACACAGACGATCGGAAGGACCGTGAATGGTCGCGGCGTGGTCTGTTCCAGGTGGCCGGCGCCGCGCTGGCGACGGGAACCCTCGCCGCTGCGATCCGCCCTGCCGCCGCCGCGTCTGCGAGCGGCGCAATCAAGCTGCCCCGCCTGCTGGCGCACAGCGAAGTCGAGCCGTCGAGCACGCCAGAGCCCCTGCCGGAACACAAACGGATCGGCGTCGCTGTGGTCGGCCTCGGTCACCTGGCGCTCGAACAAATTCTCCCGGCGTTTGGTGAGTCCAAGCGCTGCCGCCTGACGGCTCTCGTCAGCGGCGATCGGGCCAAGGCGACCGCCCTCGGCGCCCGCTATGGAGTCGATCCGAAGAGCCTCTATGACTACAAGAGCTACGATCGCCTGCGAAACGAGGGCAATGTCGACCTGGTCTACGTGGTGCTTCCCAACGGCATGCACGCCGAATACACGATCCGCGCCTTTCAGGCTGGCAAACACGTGTTGTGCGAAAAGCCCATGGCCACTTCCGTGACTGAGTGCCGCGACATGATCCAGGCCGCCAGCAAGGCGGGCAAGAAGCTGATGATCGCCTACCGGATGCAATACGAGCCCTACAATCGAGAAGCCATCCGCATGGCGCGCGCCGGCGATCTCGGGACGCTCAAGGCCTTCTCCGCGATCAACGGTCAGACGCAGGGCGACCCGAAACAATGGCGCCTCAAGAAGGCGTTGTCCGGCGGCGGCGCCTTGCCGGACGTCGGCATCTATTGCTTGAACGCCGCTCGCTATCTGACCGGCGAGGAGCCGATCGAGATCTCGGCGATCCTGCAGAGCACGCCCAACGACCCACGCTTCACCGAGGTCGAGGAGCAGGTCGATTTCGTCCTGAGGTTTCCGTCCGGCTTCCTCGCTTCCTGCTCGACGTCCTACGGGTATCACAACTCCAAGCGCTATCGATTGATAGGGGAGAGTGGATGGCTCGAGCTCGATCCCGCCTTTCCCTATCGCGGTCAGCAAATGCGCATTGGACGGACGCGCCAAGAGACCGACGTGGAGCAGGTCGAGACGCGCCTCCTCGAGCCCAAGAACCACTTCGCCACCGAGATGGACCACATGGCGGAGTGCATTCAAGCCGGCCGGCAGCCCCACACTCCCGGCGAGGAGGGAATGCAGGACATGCGCATCATCGCCGCGATCTACGACGCAGCGTCGCGCGCGGTGACGGTGAAGATGCCTCTTGTGTCCGGCCGCGACACCTTCAGAGGCCCGTCACCCGGCTGAAACCGAATGACCGCCTTGCGGAGCGCCCCCCGATACCTGCGTCATCGTCGAGACCGCCCGCGGTGGCCGCAACAAGATGGCTCATGATGAATGGAGCCTCGTCGAACAGGGGCGAAACGGTGGCGGAAGGACGAACACCGGCGGCGCTCGTGATCGTTCACCCCCACCAGCCAGAGAGCGCTCGGCCACGGGCTTGATCATCGTCGGCGGCGTCCACGCCCCCCACATAACTTCGGTTCGATCCCATGATCCCATGCCTATCGCGCGCGCGTTCCCGTCTTAGATTCCCTCACGATCCGAAACCGTCGATGGAGGGGGGGGCCCATGGATGACGTCGTAACCATCGTTCTCGGCGGGGGCCGCGGCACCCGCCTTTTTCCGCTGACGCTCTACCGCTCAAAGCCAGCGGTGCCGATCGGCGGAAGCTATCGGCTGGTCGACGTCGCGGTCAGCAACTGCATCCACGCCGGCCTCCGCCGGATCTTTGTCGTGACCCAGTATCAGTCGGAGAGCCTCAACCGCCACGTCGCAAACGCCTACAAGTTCGACGCGTTCTCGCAGGGCGCCGTCGATATCCTCGCGGCCGAGCAGACCGAAGGCGGCGGCAACGATTGGTTCCGCGGCACGGCGGATGCGGTTCGCAAGTGCATGAAGCACCTCGGGCGCGACTGGAACCGAGTGGCGATCCTGTCGGGCGACCAGCTCTATCGAATGAGACTCGGCGACATGCTGCGCGCGCACCGCGACGCGGGCGCCGCCGCGACCGTCGCCATGAAGGCGGTCCCCGCCGACCAGGCGTCGGCCTTCGGCATCATGACGACCGACGCCAGCGGACGCGTCGTGCGTTTCGACGAGAAGCCGCCGCGCGAACAGCTCGCCGGCCTCGACTCGCCGATCTCCGCGAGGTCCAGTGCCAGCGCGACGGCGGGCGTCAATGAACCGGAGCGCTCGTATCTCGCGTCGATGGGCATCTATGTGTTCGAGCGCGCTGCGCTAGAGGAGGCGCTCGAACCGGAGGACCACATCGACTTCGGAAAGCATGTGATCCCCGCCATGCTCGAACGGACGCACGTACAATCCTACCTTTATGACGGCTATTGGGAGGACGTGGGAACCATTCGGTCTTACTTCGACGCGAACATCGCGCTGACCACCAATTGCTCCTCGTTCAGCTTTTACCATCCGCGCTGTCCCATCTTCATGGATCGACCCTTCCTCTCCCCGACCAAGATTCACGATTCGCGCGTCGCCGATGCTCTGGTCGCCGATGGTGGGTTCCTGGAGCAGGTCGATGTCGAGTCGGCGGTGATCGGCCCGCGCACCCGTATCGGGCGCGGCGCGAAGATCCGCCGCAGCCTGATCCTGGGGGCTGACTTTTATGACGCTGATCCGGCGCCGTCGCCACCACTCGGCATCGGCGAGAACTCGGTGATCGAGAATGCGATCGTCGACAAGAACGCGCGCATCGGGCGCGGTGTGCACATCGGCAATGCCGGCGGCCTGCGCGACCACGACGGGGGATCGTACTTCATCCGAGACGGCATCGTCGTCATCCCCAAGAACGGCGTGATTGCCGACGGCACCGTCATCTAACGCGCGCGGGCTCGGCCCGCGGCAATCGGCGCAGATCTTCGCCCCGACGCCGCGCTCCCAGTAATGGCAGGATGCCCCGATGGAAGGCAGCGATCGGAATCTGGCGCCCTGGGGGGACGAGCAAGCGGCCCTCCGCATGATCCTCGAGGGGACGGCCAGTGAGACCGGGGAGCGATTCTTCATGGCGCTGGTCGAGAATCTGGCTCGGGCGCTGGGCACTCATGGGGCCTGGGTCACCGAGTACCTGCCGAAATCGCGGTCGCTGCGGGCGCTGGCCTTTCGCCTGGGCGACCAGTGGGTCCAGGACTACGAGCGTGCCATCGATGGGACGCCGTGCAGCGTGGTGCTCGACGAGCGGCGGCTGGTTCACTACGCCGATCGGGTCCTCGAGCTCTTCCCGGAGGAGCGCGATCTCCGGCGCATGGGGGCGGTGAGCTATATGGGAGTGCCCCTCACGGATATCGACGGCACCATCCTGGGTCATCTCGCCGTGATGGATCGGCGGGAGATGCCGGCGCGGCGCGAGAGCGTTGCGATCTTCGAGATCTTCGCGGGTCGCGCCGCGGCGGAGTTGCGGCGCCTGCGCGCGGAGCGGGCGGTCCGGGCGCGCGAGGCGCAGCTGGCCGGGCTCATCGACAGCGCTCTCGACACGATCGTCCAGCTCGACGCCGACCTGGGCGTCGTCGGGATGAATCCCGCGGCTCTGCAAACCTTTGGATTTCCCCCCGGCGATGGGCGCGTGCGCGATCTGGCTGGGTTCGTCGGCGCGGAAGACGCGACAAAGCTTGGCGGCCTCGCCCAGGAGCTCGTCGCGCGCCCCGTCGGAGAGCGCAGCTTGTGGATCTCCGGCGGCTTGACGGGCAGGACGGCGGAGGGCGCGACCTTCTCCGCCGAGGGGACCTTATCGCTGTTCGAACTGGAGGGCCGCCGTCACTTCACACTGATCGTACGGAACGTCAACGAACGGCTCGAGGCGGAACGGCGGATCCGCTCGCTCACCGACGAGACGGAGTACCTGCGCGAGGAGCTGCGCGAGCTCGGACGGGTTGGCGAGATCTCCGGCCGCAGCGAGCGCCTGGCCCAGGTTCTACGCGATCTCCGCGAGGTCGCACAGACTGACACGACCGTCCTCATCCTGGGCGAGACCGGCACCGGCAAGGAGCTATTTGCCCGTGCTCTGCACGCCGCAAGCGGTCGTCGCGACAAACCGCTGGTGAAGGTGAACTGCGCGGCGATTCCGCCGACACTCATCGAGAGCGAATTCTTCGGCCACGAGAAGGGCGCCTTCACGGGCGCGACGAGCAAACGAGACGGGCGCTTCACGCTCGCCGACGGCGGCACCATCTTCCTCGACGAAGTCGGGGAGTTGCCCATCGACCTACAAAGCAAGCTGCTACGCGTGCTGCAAGAAGGAGAGTTCGAGCCCGTGGGCAGCTCGCGGACGCGCCGGGTCGACGTGCGCGTCGTGGCAGCGACGAACCGTGACCTCTTCCGCTCGGTCACCGAGGGGAAGTTCCGGGAGGACCTCTATTATCGACTGAGCGTCTTTCCGATCACCCTGCCCGCTCTGCGCGAGCGCGGTGACGACGTCGTCTTGCTCGCCGAAGAGTTCGCGCGGCAATTCGCGGGCCGCATGGGCCGGCGGATCGAGCCGCTCTCGCCCGCCATGGCAGCCCGCCTCAAGGCCTACGCCTGGCCCGGGAACGTGCGTGAGCTCCAGAACGTGATCGAACGGGCGATCATCACCGCGCGCGATGGACAGCTGAACCTGGACCGCGCGTTGCCGGCGACCAACGTTGAGCCGAACGAGAGGGACGCGGCCACCAGCAGCTCGCGAACACTGCTCACCGCGAACGATCTCGCTCATATCGAGCGCGAGAATCTTCGGCAGGCCCTGGACCGCTCCGCGTGGAAGGTAGCGGGCGAGACCGGCGCCGCACGGCTGCTGGGCATGGCACCGTCCACGCTGACGTCGCGAATGAAGGCGCTCGGGCTGCGGCGCGAGGGCTGAGCCCCGGATTTTTTTCACCACGAGATCTCGCGAGTGGCGAGATCTCGCGACCGGCGGCGGGTCCGAAAGCCGAGGAAACATGGGCGTCCGCGGGCGTTCGACCGCTGGCACGGCTCCTGCGATGGGTGGCGGTTCGAGCAGTCACTTCACCCCGATCGCAACCAGAGGGAGCCGGCCATGCACACCGAGACCAACGAGTCAGAGATTCTCCAGAGCGCGCCCCGTCGAAGCCGTTACGAGGCATGCATTGAGACGTCCAAGCAGGTCCGCTGGGACATCGACAAGGACCTGCTGCGTGGACGTCAGCTCGACTTCGCGACGACGTTCCTCCCCGATGGCCTGTCCAAGGTCGACGAGCTGCTGTTTCTGGACGCTGCGGATCGGCGCGTGTTGAGCCAGATCCAGGGACGAACGTACGCCAACATGTTCGGCCTCGTCGAGCGGTTCATCAATGCCAAGGTCCTCGAGGTCAGCCGCGATCACTGGCTGGGAGATCAGAAGGCGCTGGAAGCCCTGGTGCGCTTCTCGGACGAAGAGCTGAAGCACCAGGAGCTGTTCCGTCGCCTCGAGGTAATGATTGGAGCCGGGATGCCCGCTGGCTACCGTTTCTTGCCTCAGCCCGACGACGTCGCGACGGCCGTCCTCAGTAAGTCGACGTGGGCTGTCCTGGCCCTCACGTGCCACATCGAGCTCTTCTCGCAGGCGCACTACCGGCAGAGCATCGAGCCGACCGCGGGACTGTCGCCCATCTTCAAGGACGTCTTTCGCTTCCATTGGAAAGAGGAATCGCAACACGCGATCCTCGACGAGCTCGAGTGGAGGCGAGAAGATCGCAAGCTGACGCCACGGGACCGGGACCTTGCGGTCGATGACTTCATCGCCCTCGTGGGCGCCGTCGACGGGCTGCTGCAGCTGCAGGCCGCGGCCGACGTGACCTACTTCCTCGAGACGTGCTCCGGCCAGCTCGGGCCGAAAGAGATCGAGCGCCTCGGGGCCGGCGTGTTGCGCGCCTATCGCTGGCAGTACATCTTGTCGGGCGCTCAACACCCGCGGTTCGGCGCGATCCTGAGCAGCCTGATCACGTCCGAGCAGACGGACAGAGTGATGCGCGCCCTCGCGCCCTTGGTCGGTTGACCGTGGCGTCCGTCATGAAGCGGCTCTTGGCTCTGGTGCTGGGCGTGCTCTCTGGCTGTGCTGGCGAGCCCCCAGCGCGAACACCACCCACGTTGCCTCCCAAGGAGATCCGAGTCGCACAGGCGGACCGGTCGTTCCAGCCGGTCCTGATCGAAGTGGTCGGGACCGTCCGCTCCGCTCACGACGCGGCGATCGCCGCGCTCGTGAGCGGCACCGTCACTGAAGTTCGCGGTGTCGTCGGGAGCTTCGTTCGCACGGGCGAGGTCCTGGTGAAGCTCTCCGCCGGTGAGCTGGATGCACGTCGACAGCAAGCGCGCGCCGTGTCGGCGCTCGCCACGCAGGAACGCGATCGAGCCACCGCCCTCAAGGAACACGATGCGATCACCCTGGCGCAGTACGACGCCACCTTATCGAAGTGGAGCGTCGCCCGCGCGCAAGAGGCCGAGGCGAACACCCTCGCCGACCGGACCATCCTCCGCGCGCCGTTCGCCGGCGTGATCACCGCCAAGCTCGTCACCGTCGGAGAGGCGGCGCTGCCCGGGCGACCACTGCTCACCTTGGAGAGCCGCGCGGCCAACCGGTTCGAGGCGCAGGTCCCCGAGATGGCGAGCCACGAGCTCGTGGTCGGCCAGCATCTGCCGGTCCACATCGAGGGCCTCGACCGAGGTCTCGAGGGACGCATCGCGGAGATCCATCCGTCCTCCGACGACGCGACCAGAAGCCGCCTCGTGAAGATCGACCTGCCGGAGACCCCCGGACTCCGGTCGGGCAAGTTTGGTAGAGTGCGGCTCGCCACGGGCCGGGCGGTCACGGTGACGGTTCCCTCCGACGCCATCGTCCGCCACGGCCAGCTCGAGACCGTGTTCGTCGTCGAGTCTGGCACCGCTCGCCTGCGTCTGGTCCGATGCGGTCGGGAGTTTGACGGCCGCACGCAGATCTCCTCCGGCCTCTCCGGGGGCGAGGAGGTGGCGCTCCCGGGAGCCACGGAGCTCGTCGACGGACAGCGCGTGCAGGAGTCCCCATGAACCGCAGCAGTCGACTCGGCCTCGCGGGCACCATCGCCCAGGCCTTCATCGGTTCCCCGCTGACCCCGCTGCTCGTCATCGGTTCGGTCCTCCTCGGTGTCCTGGCGATCGTGGTGCTCCCTCGCGAGGAGGAGCCTCAGATCAAGGTGCCGGTCGTCGACATCCTGGTGGCCCTGCCCGGGTCGAGCGCCGCGGAGGTGGAGAGCCGCGTCTCCTCACCGGTCGAACGGCTGATGTGGGAGATCCCCGGCGTCGAGTCCGTCTACTCGACCAGTCAGCCGGGACAATCCTTGATTGTCGTGCGCTTCCGAGTGGGTGACGATCCCGAGCGGTCGCTGGTCAAGCTGCACCAGAAGCTTCAGGCGAGCGCCGACCGGATGCCCCCGGGCGCGTCAGCACCGCTGATCAAGGCCCGCTCGATCGACGACGTGCCCATCCTCGCGCTGACCTTTCACTCCCCGCGCTACGACCACGTGGCCCTGCGAAGGCTCGCCGCCCAGGTCGACGCCGAGATCAAGCACGTGCCCGAGGTCTCGCAGACAACCCTCATCGGGGGCTATCGGCGGCAGGTTCGGATCCAGCTCGACCCGCCCGCGCTCGCCGCGCGTGGGCTGGGAGTCATGAGCGTGCTCCGGGCGGTCGGCCCGGCCAACCGGCAACAGATCATCGGGGCGGTGACAACCGACGACCGCGACGTCGTCGTCGAGACCGGCGCGTTCTTCACCAGCGCCGACGACGTCGCCTCCCTGGTGGTTGGTGTCCACGAAGGCCACCCGGTCCATCTCAGGGACGTGGCCCGGGTGGAGGACGGCGCCGAAGAGCCGACTCAGTACGTTCTCTTCGGCACGGGGGCCGCGGTCTCTCGACTCGCCACCGAGGAGCCGGCGGTCACGCTTTCGGTGGCGAAGCGGCCGGGGAGCAACGCGATCACCGTGGCCCGAGCGGTCCTGGCGCAGGTCGCGCGGCTCGAGGGAACCGCGATCCCCGGCGACGTCTCCGTCTCGATCACCAGACACTACGGCGCGTCGGCGGCGGAAAAGTCGAACGAGCTGCTGCTCCACATGGCAATCGCGGTGGTAGGCGTCTCCCTTCTCGTCCTCTTCATGCTCGGGTGGCGCGAGTCGATCGTGGTCGCGATCGCCATTCCTTCCACCCTTTCGCTGATGCTCCTGCTCTTCCACCTCCTCGGATACACGCTCAATCGCGTCACGCTCTTCGCTCTGACCTTCTCCATCGGGATCCTCGTCGACGACGCGATCGTCGTCGTGGAAAACATCGTCCGGCACCGGAATCTGGGTGAGACGCAACGCCGCTCGCTCCGGGAGATCGCCGTGCAAGCCGTGGCCGAGGTGGGGAACCCCACCGTGCTGGCGACCCTCACGGTGATCGCGGCCATCCTTCCCATGGCCTTCGTGGGCGGCCTGAACGGTCCCTATCTGCGTCCCATCCCGGTTGGCGCCTCCGCGGCGATGGTGTTCTCGCTCCTGGTCGCCTTCGCGGTGACGCCTTGGGCGGCGGTGCGGCTCCTCGGTCTTCGCCGCCGCGGTGACGCTCACACGTCTCGCCGCGAGAACCATGTCACCCGTGCCTACCGGTGGCTCATGTCCCGACTCGTTGACCGCCAGATCTGGCGCTGGTCATTCCTGGGCCTGACGGCGGTGCTCTTCGTCGGAGCGGTGGCCTTCGTCCCAGCCGGGTGGGTGCGGGTCAAGATGCTTCCCTTCGACAACAAGAGCGAGCTCGAGATCGTTCTCAACATGCCCGAGGGCAGCTCGCTCGAGAGAACGGCGCTGGTCGCACGAGAGATTGCCGCAGCGGTTCGCGAAGAAAAGGAAGTCACTGACTATCAGGTCTACGTCGGGACGGCCGCCCCTTACAGCTTCAATGGACTGATGCGGCACTACGACCTGCGACGAGGCTCGAGCGTAGCCGAGGTTCAGGTGAACCTGCTCTCCAAGGAGAGACGTTCCGTGCAGAGCCACGCTTTCGCGCTCCGCATTCGACCCGCTGTCGCGGCGATCGCCGCTCGTCACGGCGCGCGCGTGGCGGTTGCGGAGGTGCCGCCCGGGCCTCCCGTTCTGCAGGCGCTCGTCGCCGAAGTGTACGGACCGGACGCGGTGGCTCGCCGGGGCCTGGCCGAATCGATGCGAAGACTCTTCGTCAGCACGCCCGGCGTGGTCGACGTGGACTGGTACGTCGAGTCTCCGCACCCCAAGGAGATCCTCGTCGTCGACAAGGAGAAGGCCGCGCTTCACGGCATCCAAGCTGAAACCGTTGCCCGGACGCTCCGGGTCGCACTCGGTGGTGAATCGGTCGGCCAGTTGCACGTGCCGCGTGAACAGGAGGCGATCGACCTCGTGCTCGACGTGCCTCGGAGTCAGCGATCGCACGTCGCCGACCTGCTGTCGATTGGCATCCCCGACGATCGTGGCCTGGCCCTGGTGCCGCTGGGCGAGCTGGTGCGCGTCGAGAGCACCGTCGAGGACACGAGCATCTATCACAAGAACCTCTTGCCCGTCGTCTATGTCACCGGTGACGTCGCGGGGGGCGCCGAGAGCCCTGCCTACGCCATCTTCCAGATGAACAAGGTCGTTCGAACGCTCGAGGGCGGGGTCGCCGTCTACAACTCCACCCAACCGCCGAGCGATGCGCGGCCGGCGATCAAATGGGACGGGGAGTGGGACATCACCCTCGAGCTGTTCCGAGACCTGGGCAGCGCGTGCGCCGTCGTGATGCTCCTCATCTACGGAATGCTCGTGGGATGGTTTCGCTCCTTCTCGACGCCTCTGGTGGTCATGGCGCCCATCCCCTTCTCGCTGGTGGGCATCCTGCCCGCGCACGCGGCGCTGGGCGCGTTCTTCACCGCCACCTCTCTCATCGGCTTCATGGCCGGCGCGGGGATCGTGGTACGAAACTCGATCATCTTGATCGACTTCGCGGAGGATCGGATCCGCGAGGGAATGCCGGTCGAACAGGCGGTGGTCGAGGCTGGCGCGGTCCGCTTTCGACCGATGCTCCTCACCGCCCTGGCCGTCATCGTGGGGTCGGCGGCGATCCTCTTCGACCCGGTCTTTCAGGGTCTGGCTCTCTCGCTCGCGGCAGGAGAGGTTGCGTCCCTGCTCATCAGCCGGATGGCGGTCCCTGTCCTTTACGCGATGGCCGATCGCCGCCGACGGCCCAGGCCCGATGGTCCGAGGAGACGGCGCTACCGCGCGCTGCGCGCGTTGGGAATGACGGCGCGGTATTTGACCGTCCCGCGGATGACGTAACGGAGCCGTCGGGGGCCGGGATCGAAGCGATTGTCCGTGATCGAGAGGGTCGCCCTCAGGACCCCGCCGACCGGGGCGACGCGGATCTCGGTTCGCCGAATGGCCCCAGCGAGATAGGCCGGGCTGGTGCCGTCGTCCTCGTAGAGGAGGCCGCGCGCCTGCCCGTGCTCGTCGGGGTAGATCTCGAACGTGAGAGGATCGAGCGCTTTTTCGGCGACCCGGTTCATCTCGGGTCCCATTGGAATCACCGCGCCGGCGCGCACGAAGAGCGGCACAGTCTCGAGTGGCGCCGCCACGCGCAGGGTGGTTCGCCCGGCGTGGCGCGCCCCGGTCCAGTAGTCGATCCAGACGCCCTCGGGCAGGTAGACGAGGCGGCTCTCCGCGCCCGGCCGGAGGACCGGCGCGACCAGCAGATCGTCGCCCATCATGAGCTCATCGTCGAGCGCCACGGCGTCTGGATCAGTCGGGTAGTTGAGCAGGACCGGGCGAAACATCGGCACGCCGGTCCGGTGGGCTTCCTCCAGCACCGTGTAGAGATAGGGAAGCAGCCGATAGCGCAGCTTGAGGTACTTGCGGATGATCTCCTCGACGTGGGTTCCAAAACGCCAGGGCTCCTGGTCGTTCGCCTCGCGGTTCTTGTGGTTGCGGCAGAACGGCACCAAGAACGCCGCCTCGTACCAACGAGCGAGCAGCTCGCCGTTCGAGCGCCCGAAGAACCCGCCGATGTCGGCGCCAACGAAGGGCTGGCCGGCGAGCCCCAGGCTCTGCAACATCGGCAAGGTCAGCGCGAGGTGCTCCCAGGTGCTGGCGTTGTCTCCCGTCCAGGTCGCCGCGTACCGCTGCACGCCGGCCGAGCCGGCGCGCGTGACGACGAAGGGGCGCTTGTCGGGCGCCAGCCGCTGCAGCCCCTCGTAGGTGGCGCGCGACATCAGCGCGCCGAAGACGTTGCGATTCTTCGCGTAGGGTGAGCGTGTCCCGCCGTCGTCGCTGACCACGTCGGCCTGCGACTTCCCGCTCTTGTCGACGAAGTCGCTCGGCTCGTTCATGTCGTTCCAGATCCCGGCGACGCCGACGTCGGTGTAGGCGTGGTGCAGGTCGCCCCACCAGCGGCGGGCCGACTCCTTCGTGTAGTCGGTGAAGACCGCATCGCCCGGCCAGACGGCCCCCACGTAAAGAGCGCCGCCGCGCCGCCGGAGAAAGAAATTGCGCGCCAGCCCCTCGTCGAAGGCGCGATAGCCCGGTTGTTGCGGCTGATACTTCACGCCCGGGTCGACGATGGTGATGACCCTGACCCCCTGCCGCCCGAGACGCGCGATCAGCCCGGGAGGATCGGGGAAGGTCTTCGGGCTCCACGTGAAGACCCGGTAGCCGTCCATGTAGTCGATGTCGAGATACACCACGTCGAGCGGGAGGTCGTCCGCGCGATATCGATCGACGAGCTCTTCGACGGTCTTGTCCGGGTAGTAGCTCCAGCGGCTCTGCTGATGGCCGAGCGCCCAGCGCGGCGGCAGCGGCATGTGGCCGGTGAGGTCGGCATAGCGCGAGACCACCTTCTTCATCGAGGGGCCCCAGAAGAAGTAGTAGTCGAGCTGGGCGTCGTCGGGCGAGGTCTCGGCGGCGAAGCTCACGTATTCCTGCTGGGTCTTTCCCATGTCGAACTCGGACCGATAGCTCGTGTCGAAGAAGATCCCGTAGACCTGGCCCAGCTCCCATCCGAGATAAAACGGGATGCTCTGGTACAGGGGATCGGTGCCCTCGCCGTAAGAGGTGTCGGTGTTCCACATCGTGTAACCGCCGCGGCGCTTGTCGAGCGGAGCGGCTTTTTCGCCGAGACCGTAGAAGTGCTCGTCGAAGCCCAGGCGCTTGTAACCGGCGACCACGCCGGTCTTGGCGGCGAACGACATGGGGCGGACATCGCGGTTCACCGACCGGTGGGTCTTCGGGTCACGGAATTCGACGAGCAATGGAGCGCGCCGCACCGCCACCTCGAGCTCATCGGTGGTGATGACGATCTCCACCGGCGACTCCCGGATCGTCCAGCGCGGCGTCTCCCAGGCGGTCTTTTCAATCGCCCACGAGTGATCGCGAACCGGAAGTGGCCGGCCGAAGCTGGCGCGCACGCGAATCAGGTCCGCCGCCAGCGGCGAAAGCTGCACCTGCGAGCCGTCGGTGCACTCGATGAGCAACGAGCCTCCGGCGCGCGACACGCGCGAGATGTCACCGATCGGCTTCTGTCCGTCGAGCGAGAGCGTCGAAGCCGGCGCGGGTGCTGCGAGGGAGAGGACGAGGCCGGCGTTGAAAAGCGCGGCGAGGATCGAGCGTGGGGATCGCGTGCTCAAGGGGGTGCGCGCGATGTTAAGGGAGCCCACGTGCTCCGTCCAACAGCAGGAGAGCGGCGACGGAGCTCATCCATGGCGTGCCGGGCGCTCGCGGCGCTTTCACGTCGGACGTGCGACTTGAACGACGCGATCCGCGCCTCTACAATTTCGTTTGTGGCGCATCGTCGGACCGGTCGTGAGGGGGCCGGCAGATCACTCCTCGTCGTTGGGCTCGCCGTACTCACCGTCTCGAACCTCACCTGGATCGGGACGGTGGACGCGAGCCCGCCCTCGCCCGCCTACAAAGTCACGCGAGAGCAACGGGAGTTCCTGGACCGCCTGCAGCACGACACGTTCGCATTTTTCTGGGACGCGCCGGCGGCCGGAAACGGCCTGACGCCCGGAAACGGCCTGACGCCCGATCGATCGACCAATCCCGATCTCTCGAGCGTGGCGGCGGTCGGCTTTGCGCTGACGTCGTATCCCATCGGCGTGGAAAAGGGTTGGATCACCCGCGCGCAAGGGGCGGAAAGAACGCTCTCGACCTTGCGGTTTCTGTGGCTGGGACCGCAGGGCCCTGAACCGCAGGGGGTCATGGGCTACAAGGGGTTTTTCTATCATTTCCTCGACGCCCGGACGGGCTATCGCACGGCTGAGTCCGAGCTGTCGACGATCGATACGGCGCTGCTCATGGCCGGGGTGCTCTCGTCTCAGGCCTTCTTCGATCGGCCCGAGGAGTCCGAGCGCGCCATCCGAGAGCTCGCCGACAAGCTCTATCTCCGGGTCGACTGGGCGTGGGCGAAGTCGCCCAAGCATCCCCCGCTGCTGAGCATGGGCTGGACTCCGGAACAGGGGTACATCCCGTTCGACTGGCAGGGCTACAACGAGGCCATGATCCTCTACTTGCTGGCCATCGGTTCACCCACTCACGCGATCGACCCGCGCGCGTGGGACGCCTGGACCTCGACCTATCGCTGGGACGACTCGGACGGCTTTCCGCGCGTGGCCTTCGACCCACTCTTTGGGCATCAGTACAGCCACATCTGGGTCGATTTCCGCGGGATCCAGGACTCGTACATGCGGTCGAAGGGGATCGACTACTTCGTCAACTCGACGCGGGCGACGTACGCCAATCGGGCCTATTGCATCGCCAATCCCGCCAAGTGGGTTGGTTACGACGAATTCCTGTGGGGCCTGACCGCATCGGACGGACCGTTGAAGATCGTGGCCGGCTCCGAAGCGGCCCGCGCCGCAAGCCGGTTCCACGCGTATTGGGCGCGTGGCGCCGGCCCCGACCAGCGCGATGACGGGACCATCGCCGTCACGGCCGCGGGCGGCTCGGTGCCGTTCGCGCCCGAGCTCGCCATCCCGACGCTGGTGCAGTTTCAGGCGCGTTTCGGCGATCGCCTCTACGGGAAGTACGGTTTCAAGGATGCGTTCAATCTCTCCTTCGCAGAGGCCCCGTCCGATGAGCCCGGGTGGTTCGACGATCAGTACGTCGCGATTGACCAGGGGCCCATTCTCCTGATGATCGAGAACTACCTCAGCGGTCGGATCTGGAATCTCACGAAGCGCAACGCTTACCTCCGGGCAGGCCTGATCCGAGCGGGCTTCACGGGCGGCTGGCTCGACGGCGCGCGACCCGGCCCGGCACGAACAATACCGCTGCCCAAACCACCCGAGGGTCCACCCGGCACGCTCGTCACGCTCCCGGAGCAAGAGCGGCCGGCGACGCCGCTCGCGCCGGCTACGGTTCGATGATCACGGAGGCCGCGGCTCCCCGCGTGGAATCGGGCGCGATCCGTACCTCGAGCGTGGCAGGCTCCACGACCTCTTTCATCTGGATGTCCCAGAATGAGAGCTCCTCTTTGGTGAGGATGAACTCGACCTGGCGGCTCTGACCCGGCGCCAGCCGGATTCGCTGGAAGCCTTTGAGCTCACTCACCGGCCGTGCCACGCTGGTGCCGGTCAGGCGAATGTAGCACTCCACCACCTCGGTCCCTTCGCGTTTGCCCGAGTTCGTGACGCTGGCGCTGACCTTGACCGACGCCCGCCCGGCGTTGATGGCTGCGGCGCTGATCCTCCGCGTGCCGGCCGTGGTCGTCGAGTAGGCAAAGGTCGTGTACGAGAGACCATAGCCGAACGGGAACAGCGGCGCGTTGCGCTCATCGATGTAGCGGCTGGTGAACCGGTAGGCGCCGATTGACGTTTCCACGCGGGCATCCGACGCCGGTGGCGTCGGGCGCCCGGTGTTGAGCGCGTTGTAGTAGAGCGGCTCTTGCCCCACCGCGCGTGGCCAGGTCGCCGTGAGGCGTCCGGAGGGATTCACATCGCCGAAGAGCATTCGCACGAGCGCCGGGCCCGCCTCCACGCCCGGGAACCAGGCGGCGACCATCGCGGCCGCGTGCTCGGCCGCCCACCCGACCGTGAGCGGGCGGCCGCTGAACAGCACGACGATGACCGGCTTGCCCGTGGCGTGGATTGCCTCGAGCAGCTTCTGTTGCTGTCCATCGAGATCCAGGTTGGCTCGCGACGCGCCCTCGCCGGTTCGATCGCCCTGCTCGCCGAGGGCCAGGATGGCCACGTCAGCCTTGCGGGCCAGGCGTACGGCATCGTCGAAGCCCGACTGGTCGTTGCCGAGGATCTTTGAACCCTCGGCGTAGAGGAGGCGCATCCCTTCCTTCGCCGTCCGCTCCGCCAGCGCGGCTCTCAACGTGATCACGTCGTCGGGAAGTCCCTGAGCGCTCCAGCAGCCGAGCATGTCCCTCGCGCTGTCGGCGAGCGGGCCAATGAGGGCGATCGTGCGCCCGGGCTTCGCCACCAACGGCAAGATCGGAGCCTGGCCGCGCGGCGCCGAGTTCTCGAGCAGGACGAACGACTCTTCCGCTGCTCGTTGCGCGAGCCGACGTGACTCCGCTCGAGGTCGCGCCACCGCCGAACCAGTCTCGGGAGCATAGGGGTTCTCGAAAAGCCCGAGGTCGACTTTCAGCCGCAGGACCCGCCTCACCGCTTCGTCGAGCTCCCGCCGGGGGACGGCGCCAGAGCTGACGAGACTTGGCAATTCGGAAACGTAGAGTCCGCTCTCCATGTCCATGTCGACGCCGGCCAGGAACGATTTGCGCGCAGCCGTCGTTCCATTGGCGGCGATCCCATGAGCGATCGTCTCTTCGACGGCTCCCCAATCGCTGACGACCAGACCAGCGAAGCCCCACTCCCGGCGCAGGATGTCGCGAAGGGTGAACGCGTTCGCGCTCGCCGGCACGCCGTTCAAGGAATTGAAGGCCGACATGAACGTGGCGACGCCCGCCTCGGCGCTGGCGCGGAACGGGCTGAGATAGACCTGGCGCAACGACCGTTCGGAGATCTCGGTGGTGTTGTAGTCGCGCCCGGCCTCCGCGGCGCCATACCCGACGAAGTGCTTCGCGCACGCGAGAATCGAGGTCGGATCGTGAAGATGCCGCCCCTGATACCCGCGGACGTAGGCTCTCGCGAGGACCGAGCCGAGGTACGGATCCTCGCCAGCGCTCTCGGCGATCCGGCCCCATCGAGCGTCGCGCGCAATATCCACCATCGGGGAAAAGGTCCATCGAATGCCTTGGGCCGCGGCCTCCTCGGCCGCCAAGCGCGCGGTCTCCTCGACGAGCGCCGGGTCCCAGGTGGAGGAGAGGCCGAGGTTGACGGGGAAGATCGTGCGATACCCGTGGATGACGTCGAGGCCAAACAGCAGGGGGATGTGCAACCGCGAGCGCTCGACCGCGATGCGCTGGTAGCGGTTGACCTCGCCGGCGCGTGTCACGTTCAGGAGACTTCCGACCTGGCCCGCCGCGATCATTGTTTCGTAACTGTTGCGCCGCGTGCCGGGACCGGTTGGCTGCCCAGCGGAGTATTGATTGAGCTGTCCGCTCTTCTCCTCGAGCGTCATCTGCTGGAGCAACTCCTCGATACGGGTGTCGCGGCTGGGCGAGGGCCGCGCAGGGAATGCCTCTGCTGTCGCGAACAGCAACAGGTAGCCGAACGGTGACGTGAACCTCATCTCGTCAAGCGTGGTGTCGAATTTCGCCGCGGGTATGGCCGCCGGACGATCGGGGCCCATCTTTATGTCCGCGGAGGAACCAGGTGTTGAACCGATCCACAGAAACATGCGGGCGCATCACTTTCATCGTGCTCATGTCCTTGCTGGCGGGCGGGCTGTTGCTGAATCCGCCGGCATACGCCGACGCGACGTACATTCGTGACGGGGCCTTCACCCGCGACGCCGTGACCGAGCTCGCCCGGCGCCTCTCACGCTCTCCCTTCGCGCCACCCAAGGCGCCGTTGCCGAAGGCGCTTGCCGATCTCGACTACGATCAGTATCGCGACATAAGGGTTCGTCCCTCGAGCACGCTCTGGGCGAGCGCAGACAAGGGCACCGAGTTCAGGCTGCAGCTGCTGCCACGCGGCTTCGTCTTCAAGGATCCGGTCGAAGTGGCGCTGGTCGTCAAGGGCCGCTGCGAGCGCATCCCTTACCAGCCGGACTTCTTCGTCACCGGCGACTTGATGAAGTCACCCCTGCCGACCGAAGACATCGGCTTCTCCGGATTCCGGGTGCTCTTCCCGATCAACCACCGCTCAAAGTTCGACGAAGTAGCGGTCTTCCAAGGCGCCAGCTACTTTCGAGTCGCTCGGCGAAACGCAGGTCTACGGTCTGTCGGCGCGCGGCCTGGCCAACAAGACCGCGGAGCCCGAGGGAGAGGAGTTCCCGGCGTTTCGGGCGTTCTGGATCGAAGAGCCGGCGACTCGCGCGACCGAGACTCTGGTCGTGCACGCCCTGCTGGACAGCCCCAGCGTCGCAGGCGCCTACCGCTTCCAGATCCATCCCGGTCGCGGCGCGACCCACGCCACGACCATGGACATCGACGTCGTGCTGTTTCCGCGCGTGGAGCTCGCCAAGGTGGGCCTCGCGCCTGCGACCAGCATGTTCATGTTCTCACCCAACGGCCGCAATTCGGCCGATGACTTTCGCCCGGAGGTTCACGATTCGGACGGCTTGCTCATGTTCAACGGGCGCGGCGAACACATCTGGCGGCCATTGCAGAATCCCGCGCAGGTCGAGGTCAGCGCGTTCCTCGACGTCAAACCCGCCGGCTTCGGCCTCATTCAGCGAGACCGCAACCCCGCCGACTACCAGGACTTCGAGGCTGCCTACGATCGGCGGCCCAGCCTCTGGCTCGAGCCCGTCGGTGATTGGGGCGAGGGAGCGATCGTGCTCACCGAGATCCCCAGCGACGCCGAGATCCACGACAACATCGTGGCGTTCTGGCGCCCCAAAGCGCCCCTGCCCGCCGGAGGGGAATATCGGTATGCGTACCGCGCCTCGTGGGGAGACGAACCGCGTGAGGCGCTCGAGCGGGCGCGCGTCGTCGCGACCCGTCGGGGCCGCGCGGACGCCCGCGGGCCGACGCCGGAGCGGCGGTTCGTCATCGACTACCTGCCCGCGGCCAAGATGGCCCACGCGCCTCGCACGCCCCTGCCGCAGGCGAAGGTCTCGACCTCCGCGGGCGCCATCAAGGACATCGTGGTCGCCGACAACCCGCTCATCGACGGGTACCGCGTGACCTTCGTGTTCGATCCGCGGTCCGCCAAGGTTGCCGAGCTACGCGCCGAGCTGACGCTGAGTGGTCGGCAGACCGCCGAGACCTGGGTCTATAGATGGACAGCTCCTTGAGCCAACAAGAGCCGGACGCCGAGCCGGCGCCCATCGCCGCCGGGTTTCTTCCGCGGGAGCTGCCGGGAACGATGTCCCAGCAGAACCTGTCGGTCGCGGTCGACGAGGCGGCGCGGCATGTGCCTCGCCACCCCGAGCACCGCTTGGCTCCCGCGATGCGCCGGGCCTTCGTCTTCGGCGGAGCGGCGCTGCTTTCGGGTATCGCGATCAACGAGATGCGGTTGGTCCTGAACGTCGATGGACTGACCATTCTGGAGATCGTCGTGCTGGTGCTGTTCGCGCTGAACACGATCTGGATCTCGTTGTCCGTCCCCATGGCGATCGCCGGCTTCGTCCGACTCGTGTTCCGGCGCTTCCACACGGCGCAAGCGCGTCCGCTCACCAGCCGGACGGCGCTCCTCATGCCTCTTTACAACGAAGAACCCGCTCGGGCTGCCGCCGCGCTCGATGCCATGGCCAACGATCTGGCGACCCGCGGGGCGGGCGGTCACTTCGATGTATTCATTCTCAGCGACACCACCGACGGCAACATCGCGCTCGCCGAGGAGGAGGCGGTCTGGGCGCTGCGCCGCCGCCTGAGCGCGGGCCCGTCGATCTACTATCGCCGACGCCAGCGCAATATCGCGCACAAGTCCGGCAACGTCCGGGAGTTCTGCGAACGCTGGGGACGCGCCTACGATCACTTCCTGGTCCTGGACGCAGACAGTCTGATGGAGGGGGCGACCATCCTCGAGCTCGTACGCCGCATGGAGGACGATCCCGACGCCGGCTTGATCCAGACCGTGCCGCGCCTGCATGAAGGGACGACGCTGGTGGCGCGCCTGCAACAATTCGCCGCGAGGGTCTACGGGCCGGTGCTGGCGTCGGGCCTGGCGTGGTGGACGGGACGCGAGGGAAACTTCTGGGGACACAACGCCCTCATCCGCACGCGCGCGTTCATGGACTCGTGCGGGCTGCCGGAGCTGCCCGGTGGTCCTCCGCTCGGCGGTCCCATTCTGAGCCACGACTTCGTCGAGGCCGCCCTGCTCCGTCGTGCCGGCTGGAGCGTCCGGATCGCCGACGACCTGCAAGGTTCGTATGAGGCCTGCCCGGCCACCCTGGTCGACCTGGCCATCCGCGACCGTCGCTGGTGTCAGGGGAACCTGCAACACGCCCGCGTGCTCGGCGCGAAAGGCCTGCACTGGGTCAGCCGCTTCCACCTGCTGTCCGGGATCTTCTCGTTTGTCTCATCGCCGATATGGCTGCTGTTCCTCGTCGCGGCGCTCGGGCTCGGCGTGCAAAACGAGTTTGCGCGGCCCGAGTATTTCACCCGGTCATTCAGCCTATTTCCGAAGTGGCCGCACCTCGACCCCGTGCGCGCGCTCCACACCTTCATTCTGAGCCTCGCGATCCTGGGCGCGCCCAAGGCCCTCGGCGTGCTGGCCTTCGCCGGCAGCCGCAAACGCCTGCGCGCCGGCGGTGGCCTGATCCTCCCGTTCAGCGTCGCGCTCGAGCTCGTGCTCTCGTCGCTGCTCGCTCCCATCTTGATGCTGATCCATTGCGGGCTGGTGGCGAGCATCTTGGCCGGGCGCGACTCCGGCTGGAGCCCCCAGCGGCGCGGAGACCAGAGCTTGCCGTGGACGGAGGTCGCCTATCGGCACCGCTGGCATGGCGTCGCGGGCGTGGTCCTGGCGCTGGTTGGCTATTCGGTCTCCTGGCAAATGGCCGCCTGGCTCTTGCCGGCTGCCTTCGGCATGGTGGCTGCTGTGCCACTCTCGCTGGTCACGGGCTCATCGCGGATCGGCCGCTGGCCGCGACGGTTGCGACTTTTGCGCACGCCGGAAGAGGCCGAGCCTCCCGCCATCGCGCGCGCGTTGGATGCCGCGTATCCCCTCTACCGGGAAGCGGTGGCACACGCTCCCGATCTGGTCGCGATCGCGGCGGACGGCGAGAAGCTGCAACGTCACCTCGCGCTCACCGACCGTGGCGCGGGCGACGGCCCCAGGCCCAAGACCATCGACGCGGCCGAGGCGACGGCGGATCTCAAGGTTCGCTCGGCCGAGACGCTCGAGGATGCGGTGGCCCACCTGACACCCCGCGAACGAGCTCACGTCCAGTCGGCCCCCGACCTTCTGCATTTGCTCTCGCGCCTCCCGCGCCGTGGCGCGGGCGAGCCCGGGACGCCGCATGACCATGGAAGCATCACGACGTCGGAACGACCACGATGGTGAACGGCGGGCCGGGCGGGTCTGAATTAGAAGATGGTCGTCCCGGTCGGAGAGCTCAGCTGGGTGCTGGCTCCGACGATCCGGCGCGTGGGCGCGACATTGCCAGCCGCGTTGACCGGAAACACGTCGATGCTGTTGCCGTCGAGGTTCGGCACGTAGAGCTCGCCGAGGGCGATCGAGATGAGTGTCGGACCGGCGAGCTGGGTCTCATTGCCTCCGATTATTCGCGAGGGTGCGACGTTACCGTCAGCCGTCCTTGGAAACACGGTGATCTGGTTGGCCACAAGATCGCTGATGAAGATCTCGCCACCGCTGACCGCAATCCCGAGCGGAACAACCAACTGAGCGGCAGGACCTGCGATGGTCCGGATCGGCGTCGCCGGCCCTGATGCCCCGACCGGGAAGACCACGATTCCGCTAGCCGAATCGATGGCGAAGATCTCGCCACTGCTGATCGCGAGGCCGTTGCACGACACAATGCTCGTGATCGCTCGCGAGGGAGGGACGTCGCCGGTGGCCTCTAATGGGAACACCAGAATCGACCCGGCCTGGCCCACGTAGATTTCTCCGCCGAATACCGCGATGCTGATTGGCCCTGAAAGATTGGTCGATGCGCCGGCAATTCGTTGCGTAGGGGCGACGTCACCGTTCGCGCCAAGGGAAAAGACGTCGACGGCGTTGACACTTAAATCAGCAACGACGATCTTGTCGGAGAAGACGGCAACATCCCGCGTTTCGGACAGCGTCGTCGAGAGGCCCGCGATCAATTGCACCGGAGCGACGTCGCCGTCAGCGCCGGGCGCAAAGACCTCGACGCTGTGATCAAAGTTCGTCACCGCCAGTCGCCCTTCGGGCTGGGTGAACGTGGCCATCACTGTCGTCGCGCTCGTCACCGTCACCTGGCACGCGCCGAAACCAGCGCATGCGCCCGACCAGCCGATGAACGTCGAACCGTCCGCCGGCGTGGCGGTGAGCGTGATGACCGTGCCGGGGTCGGTGACTGCCGAGCAACTGGTGGGGCAGGAGATGCCGATGGGCCTGGATGTCACGGTCCCGGCGCCAGTTCCTGCCACGCCGACGGTCAGCACGGCCTGCTGGAGCGCAAAGGCCGCTGTCACCGACACCAGGGCGTCGGTCGTGACGACGCACGTTCCCGTGCCGCTGCAGCCACCGCCGCTCCATCCGGCGAACGTCGAGTCGGAGCCCGCCGTGGCGGTCAGAGTGACCATCGTGTGTGCATCGTAGGCAACGCACGCCGGCCCGCAGCCGAACCCGTCCGGCCGCGAGGAGACCGTTCCGGTGCCGTTTCCGGCAAGGGAAACGGCGAGCTGGAATCGTTTGAGCGCGAACGTCGCTGTCACCGTGGCCGCCGCGCTCATGGTGACCTGGCACGGGTCCGTTCCCGGGCAGCCCGCGACCGACCACCTGCGGAACATCGAGTCGTCCGCGGCGATCGCCGACAGCGTGACCAGCGTGCCCGGAGAATAGTCGGTCGCGCAGTCATTGCTGCACGATATGCCCGGCGCGGTGACCGTACCGGCTCCGTTGCCGGCCAGCCCGATGGTGAGGGTGAAGAGCGTCGTGGCGGGTACGTCGCTCGCGTCGCTCGCGGGTCCGTCGATCGGGTTGCTCGCGGGTCCGTCGGTCGGGTCGGTCACGGGCCCGCCGGTCGCGTCGGTCGCGCCAGTGGCGGATCCGTCGATCGCAAGTCGGTCCGTCGCATCCATCGCATCGCTCGTCGGTCCGCCGCCGGTGTCGCTCGTTCCGTCCGCTGCGTCGTGCGCGGTTCCGTCGGTCACGTCGCGCGCGCGTCCATCCGTTGCGTCGGGCGCGGCAGCGTCGGTCCTGCCGGGCGCGTCGCTCGTGGACGCACCATCGGCGATCCGCGCGTCGCTGCCGTCGACGCCGGTGAAGGTGACCGGCCGGATGTAGCAGCCGCCGGCGGACGCAAGGGCGATCGTCACCGACAGACCAGCGAGCATTGCGAACGCCGCGCGAGATCCGCGGGTGCTCATGGCGGGCCCAGAGCCTCGATCTCCTTCTTGATCTTCTCGAGATGCGCCTTCGCGTCCGCGACCGGGCCGCCGCCGCCAGCTTTGGCGACGCGCCCGTAGGCGTCGGCCGCCTGCTGGAGTCGCGCTCGTTTTTCCGCCGGCGCCTCGGCCTCGCTCGCCATTTCTTCGAAGAGGTGCCCGTACGTGCTGTCCAGCGCCGGGGCTCTGCCACCCGACTTGCGCAGCTGCCGTGCCGCCCGGTCGAGGAGACGTCGCGCGCCGGCAAAGTCGCCTGCTTCGATCTTCGCGACCGCGGCGGCGATGTCGAGCTCCATATCTCCCGTCCAGTCAGTGACGAACGCGAGCGCGTTCCTGGATGCGGCCACGGTTCGACCGCGCACCGCGATCACCGAGTCGCGCGCGCGCCGCGCCAGCGTGCTGGCGTCCGCGACCAGGCGGGCGGCCTCCGCCGACGGCGTGGCACCGGCCGCGTCGGCGGCCAGCTCGGCCGCGGCCTCGACGCGCGCGGCCGCCGCTTCGAGGCGCGCGGGCGCGCCGTCGAGGTCGATCTTGAGCTGGTTCACGTGCTCCGTCGTGGCCTCGTCGCGGGTCGACCCGGCCGTGATCCTGACGAGATCGGCGAGCAGCGCCTCCGTCCGATCCGTCTCGACCTTGACCCTGTCGGCAGCCGTTCGGGTCTCGGCCAGCGCCGTCTGGATCTGGGACACGGCCAGATCGACGGCGGGCGACGGCGGCGGCTCCGGGCGCGGCGTGAGAGCGGCAGGCACGAGGGGAGGAATCAGGAGTGACAGGCGTGCGGACACCTTGGAGCGCACCAGCGGATCCGCGTCCCTGACGAGGGACTTGTAGAGCCGGACCGCCTGTTGTTGATCGCGGCCCTGCAACTCCTCGATCGCGTCGACGCCGGCGCGCCGCACCTCGAGATCCGGGTCGACGACCAACCGTCGCAGCAGCGGCGCGGCTTCCGTCGGTTGCAGCGCGCGCACGATGGGCAGCGCGGACAGCCGCCGCTGCGGATCGGTCGCGTCGATCAGCTCGGCCGCCTTCTGCGCCGCGCTGCCCACGTTCTCGCCGAACCGGATCAACGCCGCCAGAGCGCGGCCGACGATGCCGGCGTCCTTGGACGCGAGCGCGCCGGTCAACACCGGCACGGCGGCGGCCGGTTCGATCTTGAACAGCGAGAGCCCCAGGGCGGCGAAGAATCGTACGGTGAACACATGATCCAGGACGCCGAGCTTCAGTGTCGGGACGACGATCGGATTGTTCGCGAGCGTCGCCGCCTCCATCACGGCCTGGCGCAGCTCGGGCTGGGGCGCGCCGCGCGCGAGCTCGAGCTTGGCGTTGCCGGCCGCGTCGCCGACCGCGATCAACGCGCCCGCCGCAATCAAACCGACCCGGCCCGGCTCTTCGGAGATCTGCGCGAGCGCGTCGTGGGAGGGAGGCCCGCCGACTGCGCCGATCTCGCCGAGCGCCCTCACCTGCTGCTCCTTCACCGCAGCGTCGGTCTCCCACTTGACCGCGTAAGCCACCTTGGCGGCCGCCGCGGCGCTCTTCATCTTGCCGGCGCTCCGCGCCGCTTCACGTCGCACGGCGGGATCGGCGTCGGCGATCGCCACCCCGAGCAGGGGAATGGCCTCGCGGGCAGGGATGTCGGCCAGCACACCGGCGGCGGCTCGGCGCACGGCCAGATCCTGTGAGTCGAGCGCGCTTTTGGTCCAGTCCACGGCCGCCCGCGCCAGCACCACCGGATCGAGGCCAACGATCTCGACGATCGCGCGCGCGGCCGCGAGCCGTACGGTCCAATCCGAGTCGCCGGCCAGCGCCACGAGGCGCGCCAGCGCGTCGCGGTCGGCGATGTCACCCAGTCCACGCGCCGCCAGGCTCCGGTTCTCGGGCGACTTGTCGCCGAGCGCTCTGGTCATCACCTCGACGCCGCCATATTCGCCGAGAGGGATCTGCGCCACCGCGGCGACCAGGTGATTCGGAGATGACGGGTTGGCCAGGACATCCTGCAGGACCTTCTTTCCCGCGTCGTGGCCGAGCCTGGCCAGCCCCTCCGCGGCCGCCAGTCGCACGCTCTCATTGCGCGTTCTCGAGCAGCGAATAGAGCTGGTCGCGCGCTTTGAGGTCGCGCAGCGCCGCGAGCTTGATCGCCAGGGTGACCCCCGCGAACGGATCCTTCTCTCGCAGCTCTGCTTCGCGCGTGAGGATCGCCTTCAACGCGGCCGTCGCCTTCCTGTCGCCCGGAGCGCTGAGATCCGCCAGCAGGAGTCCTGCGCTGAACGATACCGCGAGATCCCGATCGTGCGCGTACCCGAGGAGCCGCGTGACGGCGCCCTTGTCGCCGAGCCGCGCCAGCGCCGACGCATACCAGACCTTGAGCGGGGGAGGCGCGGTGGCTTCCAGCTTCGCGAGCATCGTCGCCGTCGAGGCCGCACCCAGCGCGCCCAGCGCCGCCGCGGTGTGACCGCGGACCTCGCCGTCGGGATCGTGCTCGGTGAGGTCGGTCAACGCCGGCTCCGACTGATGGTCCTGCACCTTGCCGAGCGCGTCCGAGCCCAGCACGCGCACGACGGGCTCCACCTGGCGCAGCGAAGTGCGCAGGACGGCCTGGGCCCGCGCTCGAAGCGCGTCGTAGTCGGGCCGCTGCGCGGGAGGGGGCACCGGAGGAGGCGGCGGCGGTACATGGATCACCAGCGCCGGTCTCGACCACGGCCGCCAGACCGCGACGCCCGCGACGGCCAGCCCCGCCACGAGGATCGCGGCGGCGGCCGCCCCCGCGCGGCGACGTGGTCTTCGCGGTGACTCCGAGGGAGACACATCCAATGCCTCGACCCGCGTGCGGAGGTCCCGCATGGACTGGCTGGCGTGAGAGGGCGGCTGGCGGCGGTTGAGATCCTGGAGATCGGACAGCAGATCGCTGGCATTCGCGTAGCGGTCGGCGGCCCCCTTCGCCAGCATGCGATCGACGACCTCGGCGATGCCGTCCGGCAGCCCCAGCTTCGCGGGTAGATCCGTCAGGCGCGGCGGTGGCTTGAACAGGTGCCCCGACATGATCGCCTGGAGACGTGTCGCCGACGAACGGCAACACACCCGCGAACATCTCGTAGGCAATCACGCCCAGCGCGTAGATGTCCGTGCGGTGGTCGATGTCGCGAGCAGCCGTTGATCTGCTCGGGCGACATGTAGTGCGGCGTGCCCGATCATCGAGGCCCGTCCGCGTCAGCCGTTCCTTCGGGCCGTCGGCGCCGACGAGCTTCGCGATGCCGAAGTCGAGCAGCTTGACCTGGGCCGACCCTTCGATGCGCTTCAACCAGATGTTGTCGGGTTTGAGATCGCGGTGCACGAAGTGCTGGTCGTGTGCGGCCTTCAGCGCGCGCAGCGTCTGCTCGAGGATCGGATACGCCTCGGACCAGGACAGGAGGCCGCGCCGGATCCGCGCCGACAGCGGCTCGCCCTCGAGGTACTCCATCACGAAGAACACGCGCCCCGTCGGCGTCGCGACCGAAGTCGTACACGTCGACGATGTTCTCGTGGCGGATCGAGTTGACCGCGCGCGCCTCCTGGTAGAAGCGCTCGACGACCTCGTCCGAGCGGCAGAACTCCGGCTTCAGCACCTTGATCGCGCCGGTGCGGCCGATCTTGCCGTGCTCGCCCTCGTACACGACGCCCATGCCGCCCTCGGCGAGCTTGCGCTTGATCGTGTACCCGCACACCTCCTGACCAATAAAGGAGTCGCCGTCGGCGTCGGCGTTGACGTCACCGTCGGTGCGCGCCGCCGAAAGCGGAGACGGCAGAACCATCGTTCCGCCGCTGCTGGCGGCACCTTCGGCCGATTCGGCGATCGCCGTCCTCACCAGGGGTGATGGGCCCGCGGGCGGCGCCGATTGCGGCTCGATCAGGGTGGTCGCGTTCTTGTCCCGACTCATGGAAGCCTCACAAACCGAGGAGCACGGCCTCGGCGGTCATGCGGACACTCAGATCCGGATCGTTGATCGCGAGCGTTGCGATCGTCTGCCGGGGCACCGTCGCGTCGCCCGCCAGCACGCCACAGACCGCGAGCGCCAGGGTGCGCTCTCCGACGTCGGCGCTCTCGAGGCCCTCGCCGACCCAGGCGAGCGCGCGCCGGTCACCGAGCCGCGCGAGCGCGAGCGCGGCGTCGCCCCGCCGCGCGAAATCCGGATCGCTCACGAGACGCGTCAGCAGCGCGCGCGCCTTGCCATCACCTCGGCGGGCCAGCACCTCCGCGGCGCCGACCGATCGCGCGGCGTCGGGCTGGGCCAGCTCGCCGTCGAGCAGCGACCGCGCATGCGGGTCGCCGAGCTGCACCAGCCCACCCGCCGCGCGCCGCCAGGGCTCGCGCCCCGCGGGAACGGCGGCCAGCACGTCGACGAGAGCGGCGCGGCCTCCGGCGTCTCCGACATCAGCCATGGCCGCGGCGGCGGTGAGCCGCTGGCTCGGGCGCTCGAGGGCGCGTACGAGAATCGCCCGCACGTCCTTGTCGCCCAGGCGGTAGAGCTCCGCCGACAGGTCGACCTTCAACAAAGGCCCGGACTCGTCCAGCGCGGCGCGGAGCTTGGGCGCCGCGTCGGGCAACGCCAGCTCGCCCAGCGCCCGGGCGGCCTTGACGCGCACCTCGGGCGAGCCTTTGAGCGCCTGATAAAGCAACGGCGCGCCTTTCGTGGCGCGCGCGAGCCCAATGGCGTCGACCGCGAAACCCTGCTGCTGAAGGCTGCCGGCCATGATGGCATCGCGCAGGTGGCGTTCGGCCAGACCGCGGGCGGCAGGAAGATCCGCGCCGGCCGCGGTCCGGATCGTCGTCGGCGCGGTCACGCCGTCGGCGGAGCCGCGTTTGACGTCACCAGCCGATCTCGCCTGATGGCCGGCGCCGGCGCGCGACCGAACCGCACGGTAGAAACCGCCTCCCAGTCCCACGACCGCCGCGCCGAACATCACGTACCATCCCAGCCACGACCCGCGCCGCGCACCAGCGCTCGTCGCGCCCGCCACCTGGGCGGCACCCTGATACCGTGGGATCGAGCCGGCCATGCTCTCGCGCGTGAGGTCGTGAGGAACGGCGGGCGACTCTCGCAGCTCTCGATCGAGCGCGCGGGTGTCGGCCGCCGCCGCCGCGAGGATCGCGCCGTCGTCGAGCCCGTATTCCACCTTCACGCTCTCCAGGCCGGCGACCAGCTCGGCGACCGACGGACAGCGCGCTTCCAGCCGGCGCTCGAGGCAGCTCGAGATCAACCGCGCGAGCGACGGCGCCAGCGGGAGGAGCTCGCTCGCCGGCCGGGGCTCGCCATGCAGGATCCGATCGGCGAGCGCGGCGAAGTCGTCGGCCCGGAACGGAGCTTCACCGGTGGCCGCTCGGTACAACATCACGCCCACCGCCCACAGGTCGCTGCGCGCATCGACCAGACCACCCGAGAGTTGCTCCGGGCTCATGTACTGGGGCGTGCCCAGCAGCTGGCCGGCAGCGGTGAGCCCCGAGACGGCTCCCGCACCACGCAGCTGGGCGATACCGAAGTCGAGCAGCTTGACGAAGTACGGGTTCCCCTCGCGCGCAACGAGGTAGACGTTCGCAGGCTTGAGGTCGCGGTGGACGATTTGCTTGGCGTGCGCCGCCGCCAGCGCGCGCGCGAGCTGACCGAACAGGTGCAAGAGCAACGGCGGAGACATCGGCCGCCGTCTGCGCATCAGGTCGTCGAGCGTCTCGCCCTCGAGGAGCTCCATCACGAAGTAGACGCTTCCGTCCTGATCGTCCCCGTAGTCGTAAACGCTGACGATATTCGGGTGATCGATCAGGTTGACGGCCTTTGCTTCGTTCAGGAACCTGGTCACGCTCTGCGGATGTCTCGCCAGCTCGGGGCGCAACATCTTGATCGCCGTCCGCCGGTTCAGCACCTCGTGGATCGCTTCGTAGACCGAGCCCATGCCGCCCTCGCCCAGCACGCGCTCGATCCGGTAAGCGCCGAGCCGCGCGCCCCGTGGCAATGTCTCGACGGCCTCGGAGGGCGCGCCGTCGGCGGGACATGGGTTGGCGTCCGCCTTCAACACCTTCCCGCACGACGTGCACACGCGCATGTCTGCCGCAACGTATCTCGATCACCTCGAACAAAACAAGGTGACAACAATTGACGGCGGGATGCTTTTTCGACTAACAGTCGTGTTCAATGCGGCGCGCGGAGGTCGTGATTCGCCTTGGCCATCGTCATAGCGTCCACAATCTGTGCGGCAACATACCCAACGCCAGGTGAACGTTGACTCATCGACTGAAGCGCCCCCGGCGCGGATTGCGGCTGGCGGCGACCATGGGTTCTGGCGTTCTGTCGCTGATCGGTGCATTCGTTGCCTGCACGAGCGCCGCGCAAGCAGCGCCCGGCGGCGGAGGGGCCGCAACCTCGAAGGCGGGCGCGCGCGCGAAGTGCGATGCCGCCAAACACCTGGTCAGCCGCGGCGAGTACAAGGAAGCCCTGGCCGTGATCGAAGGAGGCCTCGCTGCGGCGCCGTCCGATCGCTGCCTCCTCGGTACCATGGCCCCCGTGTTGACGGCGCTGCACGACTTGCCCCGCGCGCTGGCCGCGTATCAGGCGTACCTGGCGACGGGCCTGACCGGCGCCAAGAGGCGTCAGGTCGAGGAGATCATCAAGGAGTTGCGCCCGTTGCAGACAACGTTTCTCGCCATCACGGTCACGAACGGACCCGCTCGGATCTACATTCCGGTCATGGGTGAGTCGGCGGTTTGCACCGCCGCACCCGCGTGTTCCAAGCTACCGGTGCTGCCACGCGCCTATCCGGTGATGGCGGAACGCCCCGGCTTCGAGCGCTGGACGGGGCGGGCCACCGTCAAGGCCGACCAGACCACGACCCTGGCGATCACCCTGGTCGAGCAGCCGTCGCCGATCGCGGTGCGCGTCTCACCGCCGGGGGGGCGCGTCACCGTCGACGATGCGCCCTACGATCCGAGCGCCAGGGTCACCCCCGGGCGGCATCGGATCGCGGCCTCGCTCGCCGGCCACCGAGACGAGCGGCGAGAGATCGATGCTCACGAGGGCAAGCCCGTCGAGGTCGACGTGACGCTGCTGCCCGTCGTGCCGATCCGGGTGGTGCCGGCGAACGCGACGCTGGCCCTGGACCATGGCGCGGTCGAGATCAAGGACGGCGGCGTCGTGCTGCCCCCGGGCGACCATACGCTGGTCGCGCGTGCGCAGGGGTTCGACGAGAGCATCGTCAAGATTCCAGCAGCTCGCCCCGTCGACTACGCGATCGCGGTCGAGCTCGCACCGCACGTCGTCGCGATCGCGCCATCCCCGCCGGCACGCTTCACCCCGCGGCGAAAGATCGCGCTGGCCGCGGGCGGCGTCAGCGCGGCGGCCGTTGCCGCGACCATCGTGTTCTGGATCCAGGCCAGGCAACTGGACCAAGATGCGTACGGGTCATGCCCGGAGCCGACCATGATGTGCGATGGGGCGGCCACCGCCACCGAACGCAACCGGAGCGCGCGGGCGCGCGCGCTGGCGGGCAACGTCGCGTTCGGCGTCGCGGGCGGCGCCGCGATCGCCGCGGGCGTTCTCTGGATGACCGGCAAACCGGAGGCGCGGGTCGCCGTCACACCGAGCGTCGGCAGGGTATCGGGCATCGATCTGGCCGTGAGCTTCTGACATGAAGACGCGCTGGGTCTGGTCAGCGGCGAGATGTTCATTTTCTCCGACGGGATTCACGTTTCGGTTGCGCGGCCGCCGTTGGCTGGCCTCGTCGAAGGTGGCGGGCGCGACCGATGTCCCTTCCGCGGGGAGTAAGCGGAACCCTATCGGCATCCGCGGCGCACTTGCCAGTCGCTTCGCACTACGGCCTTTGTAGGAGGTAATATTGCGCGACGGTCATAGGTGGAGTCCAATCCTCTGTTGTTGAGAAACCTACGATCCGCCATCCTTGTTGTACAAGGCTCGTAACTCCGGGAAGGTACTTACGCTGCGCCTCAAAATATTGATCCAGGTTCGTATATTGAAAACCGATTCTGTAGACCTTCATTTCTGTCCCACCGGCAGCCACGGCCGATTTCGGTTGCCACAATGGCCTGGCGAGATTTGCCGCCAACAGAATAATAATACAAACGAGTAGGATATTTCGCCTGCTCCCTACGCGATCCAGTTGTTCAGAAGACATTGTTCTTTGACCTCCAGTTTCTTGAGTCGAGTCGATCCGAAAGAGCATGCGTGCGATCGATTCTTCCGACGGGCCCTCTGTCCTCCGCTCGGTTTGTTTGGCGAACGCGTCCCTCGCAGCGTAGCCCCACGTCAGCACCATGCCCACCAGCATCAGACCGACACCCAGTAGCACGGTGGGATTTTCCAATACGTTCACGCTTTCTACAAGGGCAGGACGACCTCCTCAGCGCTGGCGAAGCCAGCGACGAACACGCCCTCGTCGGTGACGTCCGCGTACCCGGATCGGGGAGCGCCGCGCGCCCAGCCGCGAAGCGATCGTACTCGAGCTCGGCCTTCGAGACCGCGGCCTGTGCGAGACCTTGCCAGCGTGGGCAAGAACGTCCCGTTCGGAGAGCCTGAGGAAGTCGTCCAACTTGGCGATCCAGTCGGCCATGTACATCGGTCGCCGGTTGAGGGCCTGCACTTCGGCGAACTCGAGGTACGCGGTCACGATCTTGTTGAGGGCGTCGAGCTCCTCGGCACCGAGGTAGTTCTTCGCGATGGCCACGTCGGTCTTCCTCGGCGCAGCCCCCGTCCAGCTGGTCAGCCCCATGTTCGGCTTGGCCGCATCCGCGCGCGCGGCGATCACTTCCGCGGCCGTGTGCCCATGGGCCGCCCAGTGCATCTTGTTCTGGACCGTCGCGAAGAAGCGCTGGGAGGCCTCGGCCCGCGGATCATAGTCGATGCTGGTGGCGTAGATCTCGAGCACCTTCCGCCAGAACACTTTCTCCGACGAGCGGATGTCGCGGACGCGCGCGAGCAGCTCGTCGAAGTAGTTGCCTCCACCGCCCCGTTTGAGGCGCTCGTCCGTCTGGCGCTCACGGGGGCCGATCAAAGGCGTCGATGCGCTCTGGTTGTTTGTGGTGTGGGTCCTACTTCCTCAACGCGTACTCCTCAGGCATTTGTGACCGGACGCGGACAACCGTCAGCCGCCGGCAGCGCGGCAGGTAGCAGACGAACGACGCGTGGAAGTCGCCGTCGAAGGTCGCCTGCAGCTCCCCCCGTTGGACCGACAGCCGCCCATCCCGCAGCTTGCCGAGCAGCCGGCCACAGCCGGCGCACCGAACTTCGTCCGCCTCATTCGACATGCGCGCGAAGGTGCCAGCGCAGGTGTCGTCGATGGTCGTCAGATCGTCGTCGAAGAATCGATTCTTTGTCGAATCTTTGTCGTCAGTAGGGACTCAGGCGCGCTCCATCACCGCGGTGTGCCACTGGCCGCCAGCCGTGCAGTTGAGGGCCTCCACCTCTAAAGGGGGCCGGTCTGGCTGACGCCGCCCCACCGAAGGACCGCCGCGCCGACCACGATCCCCATCAACGGATCGAGGACCTTCCATCCGGCGCAGCGGTGACTTCTAGTCCACGCCGGCCGGGTGGGTGATGAAGGACGGCAAGCGCAACCTGCTGCTTGCACTGCCCCGGATCCACTCCCTCACATGACAGAAGGACGAGCGGGCCGCGCAAACCAGTCGAGTCCGTAGCCGACGATCGCCTTGACCGTGAGCCTGTTGCTGACCGCAGTGAGGCCCTCGCCGACGCCAAGGTTGACCTCGAGACCACGCACGGCGAGTAGGTTCACGACCTGGTAGAGAATCTGCTGCTGGTCACGGAGGGCGGCGGGCGCGTCGAGGGGGCCGTAGCCTGCGTAATACTCGAGCCCGAGCGAGATCAGGCCGCGGATCTTCACGACCGCCATCGCCGCCGGCTCGAGCAGTGGGAGGCCGCCCGTGAACGAAAGATCGAGGATCGGATTGAACGCGAACAGGAACTGACGGTTCTCCCATGCGAGAATCGGGCGCAGCTCGCCGCCCCAGTGGCCGGCGTCGTAGCGCGTGGGCAGGTAGCTGACCTCGGCGTTGATCCCGAGGCGCAGCGAAGGACGCCAGCCGGGCGGCGTCACCAGCTTGGATCGTACCTTGACGCCGGCAAAGTCGTAGCTGCCGTCTGGTCGCAACGCGGTCTGCAGATAAGCCCCGAACTCCAAGTAGGCGCGCACGCCGTAAGAGGGCTCCAGCGTGAGGTGTACCGTGTGATTCGGCGGGATCTCGGACGGCGGTGCGGTGCGCAAGCCGTCGGCGACGCCGTTGACGTGCCCCTCGATGCCCGCGGCGCCCGCTGCATCGGCCGTCCCATCGTAGACCTGGATCTCGAAGGCATCGACCGCCCGCGCGGCCCGAGCCGGTAGCACCGTCGCCAGCACAGTCACCGCCTGAATCGCAAGGCTCGGAAGCGCGCGCATGAAGAGATTATGCCCGGTCGCGCGACGTCACAATCCGTGCGCCCGTGCCGTCGACGGGCGTCAGTGGTTCACACCAGCCCTGGACGCGTCGTGGTCGCGACGACCCGGCTATCCGCTCTCTTTTGAAAATGCCAGTTCAATCATTGCGGAGAACGCCCTACGGCCCTGGCGTCGAGCCTTCGCCGTGCTGGGTCTTGAGGAAAGCATACATATCGGAGAAGTCCTGTGTGGTGAGCGGCTTGCCGGCAGCGCCATTGACGAGGAGCCACTTCGGCATCGAGACGTCGAGCGAGACGCCCTCGTTATCCATGTTGGAGCGCGCGGCGAAGCCCAGCATTTGCGGCGTCCAGTCCGGATCGCCAGCGACATGGTCGGGCTCGTTGTTCAAGCCCGGCGCCAAGGCGCCCTCTCCCTGGGCACCATGGCAGGAGGCACAATTGGAGACATAGAGGGTCTGGCCCCGGGTCGCGTCGCCAGCCGGGAATGGAGCGATCGGCAGGCTGGCCGTCGCACTGCCCGCGGGTGCCAACCCGCCGCTCACCGCCGCCGACACCGTCACAGACGGCTGCGCCGCCGTACCGGCGTCGAGCACGTAGAGCACGCCAGCCACCTGCGCCGGCGTCAGGTGATCGGGGTTCTGGATCCAGAACGCATCCGGCTCGGCTCCCGGCTGGGGCAGGATGCTGTCCGAAGGGCTGCTGCCCTCTGCCAGCGCCGTCACCGTGGCTGGCCCGGACCAGGTGACGGTGGCCTCCGTCGAAAGCGCGCGCGTGGTGCCGTCGGAGAGGCTCTCGACCACGGAGAGATGAAATGCGTCGCCACTGTCGGCGCTGAGTGAACCGCCGTTCGCGGGGATGACGCGGTACTCGACGAACGAGGCCGGTGACGAATCACCGCAACCGCTGCCCGCGAGGGCGATGGAGGCAAGGCCAAGAGCGGCCGCGAAACGAAACTGGGTCATCATGATCAAACTCCTTCGAGGGCTCGATGAATCGGATGGTGTCGATCGATGCTGCGTCATCACAGCAAGCGACGTGCCGCGCAGCGATCACAGCAGCGCCCGACAGCGATTCCGAGCACAGGCGATCCCATCGTGATCTCGCTTATCTCCCCGCCACGCAAACTCTGCGGGGGGCGTACGGAGCGCGTCAGGTTTGCGCGGACAGGCTCGACCGGTCCTGCCCCTTCCACCGGCGCGGCGCCCGCGCAGACCACTCCGCCGTCGAGGTCCGCAGGCAGCTAATCTGCCCATCTCGACTGCTGGCCTGCGGCCGTGCGCGCGCCAGCACTAGCCAGCTACGCTCGCCACCACCGGCTGACCATCCGTCGCCGGCTTGCTTGCAGCCCGCCGCTCGCTGCTCCTCGCCACCGGAACCGACTCCGCCGCTTCATCGAACGTCGAGACCTGCAGCTTGCGGAAGAGGCTGCGCTTCTTGTATCGGCGCTGCTCCATCCGGCACAGGATGTCGGCCAGGACGCGAACCGCCTTTTCGATGAAGGGCCCCTTGTTGAGCATCACGCATTCGGCGGCGACGGACGCGGCCGCGTCCGTGACCTCGGCACGCGAGGGCACCCCCGTGCGCGCGAGCGTGTCGATGACCTGCGTGGCCCAGATGGCCGGGACGTGAGCGGCCTCGCACAGCCAGAGGATCTCCTCCTGGATCTCGGACAGACGCACGAAGCCGACCTCGACGGCGAGATCGCCGCGCGCAATCATGACGGCGACGGGTGGCCGGCGGAGTCCTTCGAGGAGCATACCGGGCAGGTTCTCGAAGCCGGCGCACGTCTCGATCTCGAGGACGATCCCCAGGTTGGGTCGTCCCAGCCGGTCGAGGGCGGCGTGCAACGCGCGCACGTCCTCTGGCCGGTGGACGAACGACAGACTGACCGCATCGGCGTGCCGGGTGACGAAGGGGAGTGCCCGCCTATCTTCCACCGTTAAGCTGGGGACCGTCGTCAGGGTGTCCGGCAGGTTGATGCCCTTCTCCGCGCGACGCTTGATGGTCTCCTTCGGGGTACGCACCACGCGGAGGTGAAAGTCGTCGCCGTTCTGTCGGATGTGCTCGACCACGGTTTGAATGCGCCCGTCGTCGAAGAACACGCGCTGTCCGACCGCGAGGTGGTCCAGCGCCGCCGGCAGAGTGCACGAAATGACGCCGGGCTTTTCGAGGTGACCATCGCGATGCCGCTTTGGCGGCACACCCACGCAGGCGCGCCGGGTCAGAACCAGCTCGTCGCCCGCCCTCACGTCGATTGACGCGCCCTCGCCGTCGCCGACCTCCAGCACAACGTTTCCAACGTAGGCGCCGTCGCGACGAATGCCCGCTTCGACCTTGTTGAGAACGTAGGCCCGCTCCGCCGCGTGTCCGACTATCACGTCACCGTTGATCTCGTGGATGGTCAGCGTCCGCTTCTTGTCGCGCGCGTCGCGAAAGTGCAGCTCGTCCCCGCTCCGCAGCTTCTTGAAAGACTGTTCTGCCAGCTGCAACAAGCAGCCCGAGGCCAACTTTCGGTACGGTGACACGGATCCGATCAGCACGGATGCCGCTCTCTTGGTTCCACCGAGGTCGTCCTTGGCGGCTTTCCAGGTGGCAATCCTGCGCCCGCCCCCTACCGCGCCGGTCCGGATCTTGGGTCCCGCGAGATCTATGAGGATCCGGCACTCGCGACCGGTCTCGGCCCGAGCGGCACTCAGCGCACGAACCATTTGGGTCCATTCGGCTTCGCCCTCGTGCGCGCAATTGATCCGCAGGACGTCCATGCCCGCGCCCAGCAGCTTCACCATCCAGGCCTCGTCGGCCTCCTTGGCGCTGGGCGCGGTCACCATGATGTAGATGTGCCGATCGCCGGGGCGAGGCCCCAGGATTTCGTGGGTGTTCTGGTGCAAGGAGGCGTTTGCCGTCTCCCACGACACCGTGGTGCGGGACCGCTTCTTCAGATGGGCCAGCGCGCGCTTGGCTACCTCGCTCCCCTCCAGCGCCAGTGATTCGTTGGCTCGCGCTGACACCTGGAGGAGACTCTCGAGCACGCAGCTCGCCGATCGGCCGAGCGACGAGAGACCGATCTGCGCGAGCTGCGTCTGGAGCTCACGCACATCCTGCTGCCTGAGGGTCACGTAGTGCACGAGATTCCTGGCGCTGGCGCGGCGGTCGGGCGCGACGCGATTGATCGCGGGGTGCATCTCCCTCTCTAGTCGAGTGAGGCTCTGCTCCAAGCGAACCAAGGAGCGCGCGAGGGCAACGGGGGTCGGGGTTGTTGAAGGCATGTCCACGGCAGGTGCAACCCCCGGACCTCTCAGCAAATAGTCCCCGAAATCCGGAGAGGCGACGTAGCGCGTTGGCAAATAGATTCTCGCTTTCTTGAAGGGCACCCAACTGCGGGGACGGCGCGCGCGATCTAGAGGGCCAGGATGCTGATGCACGCCGCGCCTCAAGACGTCGCAGTCATCAACCTCGCGCAAATTCAGCGGGTTTTCCGCGCCCGCGCGCAACTTTTGCGGCTTCCGCCCGAACCCGGGAGAAGCGGCTCCTCGCGGGCGCCTGACGTCGCACCAAAAGTTACGATCACGGGGGAAGCATGAAACGCCCCTCCTGCTAACGTGCGGCCACGTGGGTAGCGAGGAGGACATGATCGAAGGCGCGGGTGTGAAGCCAGGCGGTCTCCATCTTGCAACGCCCGGCTCCTCGATGAGTGAATTGGATGCATCGTCATCCTGTGGCAGCGGATATTCGGCGCCTTTTTCGCGCGATTGCGCCGATCTTGGCCGCGCCGCCCGTTTACTCCCACCCTGCAGTGATCGGCCTGGATGCTTCCGACTGAGCTAATCGTCGCTCTCGTCGCGGGGCTCGGCATCATCGCCTTGCTTCTCTTCGGCGCCCGCGGGCTCGCGGGCCACACCGTCGGACGATTGGTGCTGCTGGTGGGACTGGTGGCGCTGCCGCTCCTGCTTTCACTGGGGAACATCTCCTATGGCGTGCACAAATCGAGCTCCACGCGCTTTTGCCTCTCGTGCCACGAGATGCAGCGCCACGGAAAGAGTTTGTTCGCCGACAACAAGCAGGCGCTGGCGGCGGTGCACTATCAGAACCGGCTCGTCGACCGGGAGGCAGTCTGTTACTCCTGCCACAAGGACTACGCGATGTTCGGCGACGTCAAGGCGAAGCTGAACGGGCTTCGCCACGTGTGGGCCCACTACATCACGGGCGTGCCGAAGAAGATCGTCCTCTACAACCCTTACCCGAACTCGAACTGCCTCCACTGTCACGATGACGCGCGACGCTTCGTCGACGGCATCGCCCATCGTCCGATCCTGCCGGCGTTATACGCAGGCACGACGTCGTGTCTCTCCTGTCACCGGATCGCGCACGACATGGCCAAGGTCGACGCGGATGAGCTGTGGCAGGCGCGAGAGGGAGATGAGGGAAGCCAGTGACGAGTCCTGCGAATGTTGACCCCGAACGACTGGTGAAGAAGGTCCGGCGCGCCGCCGGCGTCGCCGCGCTCGGCGTGAGCGTGCAACTGGTGGCGGCGCTCCACTGGACGCCCGCGACATTCATCGTGTCGGCCGCGGTGGGCGCGCCGCTCGTGATCGCCGGCGGTGTCCTGTTCCTTGCAGCCGTGTGGAAGAACATGAAAGGCAAGGGAGCGGTTTGATCTCGACGCGACGGATGCGTCGGGCGGCGCTCGCGTTCGGCTTGCTGGCTTCATCGGTCGCGATCGGCGCTGCCTTCCCCGCGGTGTTGCGGATCCCGCGCCGCAATCAGGGGACGGTCCCTCCGCCCGCACAGTTCTCCCACCGCCAGCACGAATCTTTCGGATGCTACGTCTGCCACCCCTCGGTCTTTCCCCAGAAGCTGGTCGGCTTCACCCACGACGAGATGGCGGAGGGAAAGTTCTGCGGCCGTTGCCATGACGGCCGAACCGCCTTCGCCATCCCCGGCGCGACCTGCGCGAGGTGTCACGTCGATGCGCCGTAGTCACGGGTCGTGGTCCCTGCTTCTTATCTGCCTTCTCACGGTTGGCGTTGCGCGCGCCGAAAGCCCTCAGGAGAAGAAGCGCAAGGACATCCTCGACGACCTCGGGCTCCAGAAGAAGCACCCGGCGCCGCCGCCGGCGGGCGACGTGGGGCCGGCCCCGAGCGAACCAGCTGCCGAGAGCGGCGAGAAGGCGGGCGCGCGCGGCGGATCACCGGCCAAGCAGAAGGGCGCCGCGCGGAGCACCGCGCCCGGCGCGCCGTCCTTCGGGCGGATCATTCATCCGCTCCTGATGACGACCTGCAAGCCCTGCCATTCGCCCGGTGCTCCCGCCGGCTCTACACGCTTGCTGCTCTCCGGCGACGCAGCCGCTGATCACCAGGTCATCGTCCGCTTCGTGAACACCCGCGATCCGGAAGCGAGCACGCTGCTGGGCAAGGTCTCCGGGGCCACGATTCACGGCGGCGGCGCCCCCTGGCCAGCGGCCGGCACGCCCTACCAGCGGGTGTTCGCCTGGATCCGCGGTGGCGCTCGTCTCGACTCGGCCGTCGCCGCTGAGCCCTCCGCAACGGCGGTCACGCCGCGCGCCACGCCGAAGCCGTCGCGGCGCTCGACGCCGCCGTCCGCGTCCGCAGAGCCCGGGGCTCCAGTGCCTGCCCCGATCGCGGCGACGCCCGTCCCGGAAGCGGCGGTTCCCGCTGTTCCGCGCGCGAGCCCGGCCGCCCCCCTGCCGGCGGCACCCGTGATCGCCGCGCCCGCCGCCCCGAGCGGGCCGAGCTTCGCGGCTACCGTGCATCCCGTGCTGATGAACGCCTGCGCGATCTGTCACCGCGCCGGCGCGCCGGCAGCCGTGACCCGGCTGGTGCTCTCGGGCGATCCGGCGCGCGACGAGCCGATCGTGCGACAGCTCGTGGATGCGCAGGCGCCAGAACAGAGCCTCCTCGTCGGCAAGGGCACCGGCCACATGCACGGCGGCGGCGCGGTGCTCTCGCCCGGCGATCCGCGGCTCGGCGCAATCTTGGCCTGGGTGAAGGGGCTCGCCGCCGCGGAAGCGCCCGTGCCAGCCAGTTCCTCGGCGCCCCCCGCGCCGCCACTGGCCCCGGTGCCGACGCCCGCGGCGGTCACCCCCGGGCACGCCGGGGCTCCGCCTGGCCCCGGCGGCCATGGTGGCCCCGGCGGCGCCGGGCTCGCGCTGCCGCTCGGGTTCATGCTGAACGGCCGCTTCAGCCTCGACTACGAACGCCGCCAGTTCTCCGGCGATCCGTTCGAAGCGCCGAGCGTGAACGCGCTCCGCAGCTATCACCATTTTCTCTTCCTGTCGCGCGACGCGGCCGGCGAGTCGTGTGGCCTATCGGTCGAGGTGCTGACGCTGCAGTTCTGGGAGGGGCACTGTCGCGTCCCGCGCTTGCCCGATCCGCTCCGGCTGGTGGTCGCAGGCGGCAAGATTGTCGTGCCTTTCGGCGCCGACCCGCTCTATCACCAGAACTACGGCGGCCTGGGCGGGTTCGACCAACCACTGCTGCCGGTGATCTGGGCGGTCGAGGGGATGGCGGCCCACCTCTTGGTCGAGCGGCGCGCGTTCGTGTTCACCGAGGATCTCTACGTCGTGCGCGGCTACGCGCTGCCCCACGCCGATTCGATCATCAATCTGCAAAGCGGCTTCTCGACCGACGATGCCACGAAGCTTGGCTGGGGGAACCGCCTGGGCGCCGCCTGGATGTTCGTGTCGGCCTGGTACTCCAGCTACTACAACCCGCTCGGATTCGGGCGTCGGTTGTTCATGCAGGCGTTCGACCTGACGATCTGGCGCCCGCGCGGCATGCCCGTGCTGCAGCACTTCAGCTTGGGGGCGGGCGCTGCTCCGCGCCGACGTCTCGGGCGGCGGTCCGGGCGTCGGCGGCGTGGGCCTCGACTACTACGACTTCGCCGACTATTTGCAGCTGCGCTACTACCCGACCGATTGGCTGTACGTGCAGTACCGCACCGGGCTGCGGACGATCAACAACCGCCGCGGCGTCGTCACCGACGAGACACGGCTCACCAATGCCGACGCCTCGACGCACAACTTCGGCGTCGTGGCGCGCTACCAGGGGCTGACCGCCGGGCTCTACTACTTCGTCAACCTCGAAAAGGTCGATGAGCTCCCGAACGATCTCATTCGCCTGAACGTGATCTATGATTTCTGAGACGACCTGGGACAGGCGCGCGCTGGCCGCGGGCGCGCTCGTCTGCGCGGTGGCGCTGGCCGCCTGCGCGGACTTCTCCCGCGGCGCGCCGTCGGCGCCATCGGCCGACGCGAGCGGGCCAGTCGCCGACGCTGCCGCCGGCGACGGCGCGGCGCTGTCGTTCGCGACCGACGTCGAGCCGTTGCTGGTACCGACCTGCCAGATGCTGCCACGCGCCCGGCAAGCAGGCCGGCGACACCCAACTCCTGCTCACCGGCACCGCGGCGACGGACTACGCGACCGTCATGACGTTCGTCGACACCTCGGCGCCGGCGGGAAGCCGCGTGCTCGCCAAGATGAGCGGGAACGGCCACCAGGGCGGAACGGTGTACGCCGCCGGATCGCCCGAGTACGAGACGGTCTTGCACTGGATCCAGCAAGGAGCTCCACCATGAAGCGCAACCTGAACGCAGTCGCGACCCGCCTCGGCGTCGGCGCGGTCTTTCTCGCCGCCGCAGTCGCAGTCTTGGGGCTGGGCTGCGCCCAGCTCGAGGGGGACCAGGGGCCGACCGTCTTCGTCACCGGTCCCACCATCGAGGCGACGGGAGCGCACGCCGTCGTCATCGGAAGCAGCGTGACGATCACGGCCACCACGAAGAACGGCAACGACGCGACGTACACCTTCACCAGCGAGGACGCCTCCATCGCTACCGTCGATGGGTCGGGCGTGGTCACCGGCATCCGGCCCGGCGAAACGGCGATCACCGTCATGGGCGACGACACGATGGCCAGCGCGAGTCTTCCGATCGTCGTGATCGAGCCGACCGACGCCTCGCGGATCCCCTACTACACCGCCTGGACGATGTCGGCACACTCCGACAGCACCGCGCTGGCGTTCAACAACTGGAACGCGGACGGGCGCGGTCCCCGTCGACCTGCGCGCGCTGCCACAGCTCGGAGGGCTTCATCGACTACCTGGGTGGCGACGGCAGCGCGCCGGGCGTCGTCGACAAGCCGGCGCCCGACCCAGTCGGTGATCCGCTGCGTCACCTGCCACAATCCCGCCGCCGACGCGCTGACGTCGGTGACGTTTCCGTCGGGCGTGACGGTCGACGGGCCTCGGCGGCGAGGCGCGCTGCATGACCTGCCACCAGGGGCGCGCTTCCGGACCGGCGGTCGACGCGGCGATCACCGCGGCCGCGCCGGCCACCGACGACACGTCAGCTCGAGCCTCAACTTCCAGAACATCCACTACTTCCCGGCGGCTGCCACGCTCTACGCGGGCGTGGCGAAGGGCGGCTATCAGTACGCGGGCCAGGTCTACGACGTCCGCTTCCGTCACGTCGACGGTTACAACACCTGCATCGGCTGTCACGATCCCCACTCGACGAAGGTCAAGTTCGACGAGTGCGCGGCTTGCCACGCCGGCGTCACCGACGTCGGCACGGCGCACGAGATCCGGATGATGTCGTCGGTCGGCATCGACTATGACGGCGACGGCAACACGACCGAGGGCATCTACGACGAGCTGGTCGGGCTGCGCGACAAGCTGGGGCACGGCGATCCGCACGTACGGTAGCAGAGCAAAACGCGCCGATCTGCTATTCGGCGGACGCCTACCCCTACTGGTTCGCCGACAGCGATGGCGACGGGAGCTGCTCGGCGGCCGAGGCGGTGACCGCCAACGCCTTCGCGCGCTGGACCGCGCGCTTGCTCCGCGCGACTTACAACTACCAGATGGCGAGCAAGGATCCGGGCGCGTTCGCCCACAACGCCAAGTACATCATCGAGCTGCTCTTCGATTCGGTCACCGACGTCAACACCGCGCTCGTGACCAAGGTGGACATGAGCCGGGCGACCCGCACCGACTTCGGCCACTTCGACGGCGCGAGCGTCGCCGCCCGCCACTGGGACTCTGGCGAGCAAGTCGACGCGAGCTGCTCGTCCTGCCACGGCGGCGCCGACGGCTTCCGCTTCTACGTCCAGTACGGCGTCGGCAAGGTGGTGCAGGAGACCGCCAACGGGCTCGAGTGCAGCACCTGCCACGACAAACCCGGGACCGACTTCACGGCGATCGCGATGGTCCCCTCGGTGACCTTTCCCTCGGGCGTGGTCCGCCAAGGAGCCGGGATACGACAACGTCTGCGAGACCTGCCACCGGGGCCGCGAGGCCAAGGCCACCGTCGACGCCGCGATCGCGGCCGGCAAGCCGACGTTCAAGAACGTGCACTACCTGCCCGCGGGGGCGGTGAAGCTCGGCTCCGCCGCCCACGTCGGGTACGAGTACGACGGCAAGACCTATGTCGGGCCGCTGTCGCACGTCGGGGGCGTGCAATGCACCTCCTGCCACGATCCGGTCAGCAGCCACCACACCTTCCGGATCACCGACGCCTGGGATGGCACCTGCCGGGCCTGTCACGCCGACGCCAACGGCGATCCGACGAAGATCCGGCTGATCCGGACCCTCGACTACGACGGCGACGGCAACACCAGCGAGCCGCTCGCCGCTGAGATCGATGGGCTGGCAGCCAGCACGCTCGCGGCGATGCAGGCGGTGGCCGCCGCGCCGGGGCTCTGCTACGCGCCGGGGATCTACCCATACTTCTTCAAGGATACGGACGGCGACAAGAGCTGCAGCGCCGCCGAGTCGGTGGCGTCGAACGGCTTCTCCGCCTGGACGGCCGGCCTGTCGAAGGCGTCGTTCAACTACCAGCTGTCCCGCACCGAACCCGGCGCGTGGGCTCACAACTTCGATTACATGGCCCAGCTCCTATACGACAGCACGGCGGATCTGGGTGGCGACGTGAGCAAGCTGAGGCGGCCGTGACGCCTGTGGAACGGACTCGCCTCGCCTGCGTCATCATCCCGGCGAACGCGACCATGCTGACCGGCGGCATTGGCTACACCTACGCGCTGGGATCGCGCCAGAGCCCGCCCAACCCGGACCTCGACTTCATCAACAACACCCAGCCGCTCACGCAGATCGATCTGGCGGCGTATCCCTACGTCCCCAACAACAAGGCGGACGGCGTCACCGCGGGTTACGGTGGGATGGGCGGGCTCATCGTCCCGCCACCGGACGTGTGGATGGTCGCCACCGGCTTCAGCGGCCGGCGCGCGATCGTCGACAACAGCAAGTGCGGCGGCTGCCACGTGTCGCTCGGCGTCGGGCCCGACTTCCACGCTGGGCAACGCAACGACGCCGCGACCTGCAACTGGTGTCACCGCCCGAATCAGACCAGCAGCGCCTGGTCGGCCAACGCCAAGGACTTCATCCACGCGATCCACGGCGCCGAGATGCGCCTGACGCAGTTCACCTGGCACGAAGAGTCGCCCACCGATGGCTTCTGGAAGACGACCTACCCGGGCGTGCTCAACAAGTGCGAGATGTGCCACCTGGCCGGCACCTACGACTTCAGCACGAGCGCTACGACGGACGCGTACCCGAACATGCTCGCCAGCACCGTGGGTCAAGGCGCCTACGCCGCTGCCAGCGTCCACGCGCCCTACGTGGCCGAGGGGACGGTGTACGGCGCCGGCTTCAGCTACAACGCGCTGACCGGGAGCACCGTGAACCCCGATCCGACCACGCTGGTGGTGTCACCGATCGTCGCCGCCTGTTCCGCCTGCCACGACTCGCCGATCGCGGTCGATCACATGCAGACGAACGGTGGCTCTTTCTACGAGGCGCGCAGCGTGGTGGCCGCAAAACCGCAACAGGAGGAGTGCCTGCTCTGTCACGGTCCCGGCCGCATCGCGAGCATCGCCGACCGCCACGCCTACGTACCCTGACCGGAAGCTTGGGTCCGCGATCGTCAGCGAAGGCGAACGGGTGGTCGGCGTCTTCACCACGATCGACGCCCTCCAGGCGCTTCACCGACTGCTCGAGCGCCCCCGAGCCTAATTGAGGATCGAGCGTCCCGACGATGGCGGCGGCGGAAGAGCCGGCAGGTGGCTTCGCAGCCGCTGCGTGCTGGTCGCGCGGCGGAACCGACGGGCCGCCAACAACGCGGCGCCATATGCTCTCGCGAAGACCGCGTCCGATGAGCTGAGCAGGACCGCCTTGGGATGGTCGTCGCTCAACCGCTGAGCGAGAATATCGAAAAAAGTCGAATCTCGCGCCAGCGCTCCAACGATCGCCGTTGGTCCGTCGGCTGCCAGCGCGCTCACCAACTCCGAAGCGCGCACCGCAAGCGCACCGCACGCAGCGACGCGGAGCACTTCGGAAACCGACCCATCCTTCGACCACAGCGCAAGGTCGCTGCCCCAGCCCTCGCCTCTCGGCGTCGCTGCGTGGCCGCGCTCGCGCACCGGCGTCTCGAAGCGCGTGCACCGTATCTGGCGCGCCCCGATGTCGAGCACCGCGACAGCGTCGGGAAACAGAAAGCGGACGCCGGCTGTCAGGCCCGCACTTCGATAGAAATGCCCCACGTGCGCCAGGACGGCCCGCTCCTGACCGGTGGACGCAACCAAGGCGATGTCGCCCGAGACCAGCCCGGCACTCCTGAGCGCCCGCCACCAGCCCTCGCGAACGGCCAGCTGAGCTTCGCCCCCATCACGACGTCTGGTCAGTGTGACAATCTCGCTGGCCAGCACGCGGGCGCATTCGGTCGCTGGACCATGAGCCAGCAGGGCGACTTTCACCGCTCGCATCCCGATGTCGACACCGGCGGTCACGAGTCGGTCGACTCTCGCTAACGGTCCATCACTATGATGCATGTCGCCCTGCCTGCTGGCGGTCATGCCGTGGCGCGGATTTCAGCGCGCCCCGAAGTGGGCCTCTTCCGGGCTCGGGCGCTAAACCTGTGCTAAGGCTTAGAGCCTCCGCGAAGCGCTGGGGCGCAAAATGGGGAATCCACGGCGGGTCTTGATCGTCGACGACAACGTCGATCTCGCCGAGAACATCGCCGAAATCCTGCAGATCGACGGCCACCTGACCGAGGTCGCCGGCAGCGGCGAAGAAGCTCTCGAGAGGGCTCACGAGCCAGAGCTCGACGTGATCGTGACGGACTACCGTTTGCCGGGAATCAGCGGCGCGGCGTTCATCGAGCGGATTCGCCGGAAGGGTGGCGCGTTCCTCGCGGTCGTCATCAGCGCCTATACCGACGACCAAACCATCCGGGAAGCGCACGAAGCCGGAGCCACCTTCATGGCCAAGCCGGTCGATTTCAAGGTTCTCAGCCAATGGATTCGCGCCGGATCCGCCTGACACAACCGACGCCTGCCCGAGCGCTGTCGATCTAGGCGCCGGTTCGCGGCCGATAGTCGGCATGGCAGCGCACGCACCCTTCCGACACTTTCCCGTAAGCGTCCGCGACCCGATAGGGATTGAGGGCGCTGGCCGCCGCCGACAGGTCTCTGGCCGCCGCCTTGAGGTCGTCCTGACGCATGAAGAACTTCTCCGGTAGCGACGCGTTGAGCTCGCTGGCGTCGCGAGAGACCGGCCGACTCAGATTCACGTCCTCCGCGATCGCCTTGGCGCGCGCTGCGATGTCAGGGTAATCGAGGAGCATGATCGCCGAGACGAGCTTGTCCATGTCCCGTGCGTGCGATGCCATGCCGGCCTTCAGCGTCGCCATCACCAGCGGCGACAGCAGCTCGGGCGGATCGCGGCGCGCCGGCTGCGAGATCGCCTGCGCCAACTGCGCGCGCTGCGGCGGCTGGTTCTTCGCATTCTGACCGGCGCAAGCGGCCGCCAACAGAAAGGCGAGCCCCACGAATCCGATCGTCGATCGATTGAGTGTCGTCATGCCCGAAGTCGTCATGCCCCAACACCTGTGCAACAAGAACGCCAGCGCGGGCGCGCCCCCGCGACCGGCGCTGGCGAGAGGCATTCCGTCATCCGCCGCGATCGGCCCCGCATTTCCTGCGCGGGACGAAACGAAGCGGGCATTTCGTGCGCGATCGCAGGCCGTCTCACCGGGCCCGGCGGGCCTGGCACCCGGGTTGCTGCACCTTCCCGTCAAACCGAGGAGCGAAGTGCAATCAGTGGTAAAACCCGCCGACACGATGCTATCGAAGTCCTTCCTGCAGAACCTCAAGGACTATGTCGGCTTCACCGACCGCTCGACGCAACTCCTGCAGTCCTTCCACGCGAAGGCAGCGCCCCACTTCGCTGTCATCATCGACGACTTCTACGCGACGATCGACGCCCATCCCGGCGCCCGGGCCGCCATCACCGGCGGCGAAGCGCAGATTCAGCGGCTCAAGAAGAGCCTGATTCGATGGCTCGAGACCCTTCTGCAGGGGCCGCACGATCAGGAGTACTACGAGCGCCGAGCCCGCATCGGGCGGGTCCACGTCGTCATCGATCTACCCCAGGCGTACATGTTCGCCGCCATGGATCGCATCCGCGTGCACCTGCTGGCCGTTGCGCGTGACGAGGTGGGGACCGACCGCCAGCGGCAGGACGATCTGGCAGAAGCAATCAATCAGATCCTCGACATCGAGCTCGCGATCATGCTCGAGACCTATCGCGAGGATCTGGTGTTGAAGAACCGCACCGCCGAGCGACTCGCCACCATCGGTCAGTTCGCGGCCAGCATCGGTCACGAGCTGCGCAATCCCCTCGGCGTGATGGAATCGTCGGTTTTTCTTTTGCGTGAGCACCTGGGCGCGACAGCCGAAGAGCCCAAGGTCCGCAAGCACCTGGATCGAATCGCGCTCGAAGTGAAGCGCTCGAACAAGACCATCCACGACCTGCTGGAGCTGGCCCGCAACCGGCCTCCCACCCGCCAGGTCAACGACGTCGGCAAGCTGGTCGCGAGCGCGATCGAGTCGACCGCGGTCCCGGCGACCGTGGAGATCCTCGCCAGCGTCCCGCCGGCAAGCACGTTGGATGTCGACGGCGACCAGATGCGGCAAGTGCTGGTCAACCTGATCACTAACAGCATCCAGGCGATGAGCGGCAAGGGCAAGGTCTGGGTCGACGTAAATCGAGAAGCTAGCGCTACCCTGATGCGGGTTCGCGACGCTGGTCCCGGTATTCCGGCCGAGGTCCGCTCGCGCGTCTTCGAGGCGCTCTTCACCACCAAGGCCAAGGGCAGCGGTCTCGGCCTGGCGCTCTGTAGACGGATCATCGAGGCGCACGGCGGCTCGATCGTCGTCGAACCGACCAGCGAGGGCGCCAGTTTCTTGATCACTCTCCCCGACGTCATCAACGCCTGATGTCCGACGCCGGATCATCGATCGGGGGCAATGTCCTCATCGTGGATGATGACGAGGCCCTCGCTGACAACCTGGCCGAAATCGTCGATACCACCGGCGCTCACACGACGATCGCCTCGGACCGGAAGTCGGCGCTCGCACGCGCAACCGACGGTGACTTCGACGTCGCGCTGGTCGACGTCCAGCTCCCCGACGGGGACGGCACTGGCCTCCTGGCGCCGTTGCGCGAGCGCTCACCTTTCGTCGAGATTGTTCTCATCACCGGCAACGCCACCCTGGATGGCGCGATGGCGGCCGTGCGCGGCGGAGCCTTCGCCTACGTGATGAAACCGTTCTCGCCGCCGGAGCTTCTCGACACGGTTAGACGCGCCCGCGCCCAGGCGAGACTTTACCGTGAGCGCGAACAGCTCCGACTGGAGCTGGAGCTTTCGGAGCGCCGCAATCGGAACCTGGTCGAGTCGGCCCCCTCGTTCGTTTTGTCGCTCGACGCGTCGGGGCGAATCACGTCCTGGAACCGACGGCTCGAAGAAGTGACCGGTCTGTCCCGCGGCGACATGATCGGGCGGCCCGGCGCGGACTTGATCGACAGCGACGGAAAGACCTGCCCGCTGCCGGTAAACGGCGGTCCGCCCCGTCTGGTCGAATGGCATCGATCGGAGGTCCCCGACGGAAGCGGCGCGGCGACAACCTATGCGATCGGCATCGACGTCACCGGCGAGCAAGAGATGTTGCGCCGCACTTTGCGCGCCGAGCGTCTCGCCGCGGTCGGCACCATGGCCGCCGGCCTCGCCCACGAAGTGCGCAATCCGCTCAACTCCGCATTGCTGCAGCTCACGCTGCTCGAGCGACGCGTGAAAAAAGGCGATTCGCAGACCGCGGTCCTCGGCATCAGCCAGATCGTCAGGGACGAGATCCAGCGGCTCGAGCGCATGGTCCGCGACTTCCTGGCGTTCGCCCAACCTCGCCCCGTCGAGCCGCGCGCCATGGGCATGAACGACCTCGTGCGCTCCGTGATGCTCTTGGTGGCGCCAGAGGCGGAGGTGGGTCGCGTCGATACGGTGACTGAGCTCGATCCGACGCTTCCAGAAGTCTGGGGCGACGCAGAGCGACTGCGCCAGGTGCTACTGAACCTGGTGCGCAATGCCCTCGAGGCCATGCCGCGCGGCGGCCGATTGGTCGTCCGCAGCCGCCCGGGTCAGGGCGCAACCGCCGAGGTCGACGTCGAAGATACCGGAACCGGCTTCGCCGAGGACATTCCGGTGTTCGACGCGTTCTTCACCACCAAGGAAAAGGGAACAGGGCTCGGACTGGCGATCGTGCATCGAATCATCACCGACCACGGCGGCTCGATTCGCGTGCGGTCGGGCGCGGGCGGCACTTGCTTTTCGATCACGCTTCCCACCGCCACGTCCCCCTGACATCCCTACAATCACCGGACGATGGTCACCGATCGGCTGGTGAGCGACGTGACCCGAGCCGCGACGGAGCCCATCATGATGCGCGCCATCCGGCCGTGGCCGTGAGAGCCGAGGACGATGTGTTCGGCCTGCCGTTCCTCGGCCTCGTGACAGATGACCTCGCTGGGAACGCCCATCTCGATCACCTGGTCGGCGTCGGCCGCGTCGACCTCGAGCACCAGATCGCGCAAGAACTGGCGCGCCCGCTCCATCTGGCGCGCGTAAAAGTCCGAAGACGACACGCCGAATGCGCGCAGCGAAGCGCTCGGATAGGGCTCAATCACATGCAACAGCGTCAGCCGCGCCTCGAAGCGCCGCGCCAGCTCGCGCGCGAACGTCGCGGGCTTCGCCGACCCGTCGGTCCCGTCCACGGCTGCGAGGACATTCGTCATGGCGACTAGTTGTCCTTGTCGCCGATCGCATCGAGCGCGGAGCGCGGAGCGCTCTCATACTCGTGCAGCTTGTACTGAATCTTGCGCACGCTGATTCCCAGGATCTCCGCCGCTCGCGTCGTCGATCCACCGGTCGACTCGAGCGTCTTGGTGATCGTGTAGCGCTCGACTGTGTCCATGGTGGAGCCGGGGATCTGGATGCCGTCACCGGTGCGAGCCGGAACCAAATTCGGCGGAAGATCGGCGCCGGTGATCTCCGAGTCGCAGCACAGCACGACCGCCCGTTCGATCACGTTCTCCAGCTCGCGCACGTTTCCCGGCCAGCCGTAGCTCGTCAGGCGCGACAAGACCTCGGTGGAAAACCCGGTGATCGCCTTGCCGTTCTCGCCGGCGAATCTCCGCAAGAAGTGGCCGGCCAGCAGCAAGATGTCCGACCCGCGTATCCGCAGCGACGGCATCTCGATGTTGATGACGTTCAGGCGATAGTAGAGGTCCTCGCGGAACATCCCATCCTCGACCCGCGTCTTGAGATTGCGGTTGGTCGCGGCGATGATGCGGACGTCCACCCGGATCGTCTCGTTTCCGCCCACGCGCTCGAACTCGTGCTCCTGCAGGAACCGCAGCAGCTTGACCTGGATGGATGGCGAGATCTCGCCGATCTCGTCGAGGAACAGCGTGCCGCCGTTCGCCTGGAAGAAGCGGCCGTCACGCCTGGTGGCCGCGCCGGTGAAGGCCCCGCGCTCGTGCCCGAACAGCTCGCTCTCGAGGATCGACTCGGCGAGCGCCGCGCAGTGCAGCTTCACGAAGGGGCCCTTGGCGCGAGGACTCTTCTCGTGGATCGCGGCCGCGACCAGCTCTTTGCCTGTGCCCGACTCGCCCGTGATGAGCACGCTGGCGCGCGCGCCCGCCACCTGCTCGACGACCTTGAAGACCTGCTGCATCGGCGCCGAGTCGCCGATCAGGTTCTTGAGCGCATACCGCTCGGCGAGCCGCGCGCGCAGCATGCCTGCTTCGGCACGCAGCCGGCGCTGCGCGATCTCCCGGCTGACGACCAGCGACAGCTCCACCACGTTCACCGGCTTGGTCAGGTAGTCGCTGGCACCCGCTCGCATCGCGGCGACTGCCGTCTCCACCGCGCCGAACGCGGTCATCACCACCACCACGGTGTCTCGATCGTGCTCCTGAATCTTCTTCAGCAGCTCGATGCCGTCCATGCCGGGCATCTTGAGATCAGTCAGGACCAGGTCGGGCGCGAACTCGGCCAGCTTCCCGAGGGCCTTGAACCCGTCGGCCGCTCCCTCGACGGAGTAACCCTCTTCGCGCAGAAGCTCGACCAGCGCGGCGCGGGCGTTGGCTTCATCGTCGACGACCAGGATCCGTCCGTTCGTGTCCATTCGATCACCGTTTTGCAAATCGTGCGCCACAGGGAAGATACCGGGATATTCGCAGTGAACCCAGGCGAATAGCCGGGTCAACGAAGGAATTGCGCCGTGGAGCCTCCAATGTGCAAATTATGCGGAGACGCCGTCAACCGTGACGGCCTGCTCGATACGCGCCGTACCAGTCAATACACCTCGCGCGGAGGCGGCACCACCAGGACCGGCTTGTGGCTCCAGCACCCCCATGAAGGCCAGGTAGCGTCGCGCGGGCTCGGGGAATGACGCGATGTCGGCCGCTGCCAGCGGCACGGCCGACCCCGGTCCCGACGGTAGGTGCATGCCGGCTAGCTCCCGTAGAAATTTGGACCTCACTCCTCCACGACTCGCTTGCGGTGGGTCAGACTGGCTGCGCTCGCGCGGACCAGCTGCAGGATCTGGACATGGGCGGCATCGGTTCTTCATGTGGTTCTCTCCGCGAGGACGACGCCGCCGTCGCCGGCGCCGATGGTGAATCCAAGCGCCGCGCACAATCGCTGCATGCGCAGGTTCTCCTGAAGAATCTCGGCGAAGATGCGCGCGATGCCTTCCTGGCGCGCGACTTCGATGAGGCGCGCCAGCACTTGTCTCCCTACGCCCTGACCCTGCCAGGGGTCACCCACCAGCAATGAGAACTCGGCGTCGACCGCTCCGCGCGCCCGCTCTCGACTCAGGCGTCCGAGAGCGAGAATCTCTCGCTCACCACGAGCGGTCTCGCGTTCCGCGACCAGGGCCAGCTCCCGATCGTAGTCGCCGAAGCAGACGCGCACCAGACGCTCGTGCGCCGTCCGCTGATCGAGCTTGACGCCTTGCAGGTAGCGCATGCGAACGCTCTGCTCGCTCAGCGTCCGGTGAAAGGCGACCATCAGCGGCTCGTCCTCGGGTCGGATCGGACGGATCACGATCGGCGAGCCGCCGCGCAGCTCGCCGCGACAGACGTATTCCGCTGGATAGGGGCGGATGGCCGGTCTGGGGAGATCGGATTCTGGTGTGCCCGCATCGGTGAGCACGACGCGCGCGTCCAAAGCCAGGAGTCCGCGGCCGGACGCCAGGAGAGGATTCACGTCGATCTCGCGAATCTGCGGGTGCTCGATGACCAGGTCACCGAAGCGAACCAGGAGATCCGCGAGCGCATCCAGATCCACTGGCGCCCGACCACGAACGCCCGAGAGCGCGCGCTGAATCCGGGTGCGCTCCATCAACCGTCGCGCCAAGGTGGTATTGAGCGGCGGGAGAGCCAGCGCGCGGTCTCGAAACACCTCGACCAGCTCCCCGCCAGCACCAAAGAGGAGAACCGGCCCGAACTGCGGGTCGGGCGCGCTGCCCAGGATGAGCTCGTAGCCCGATCGCCGATCGACCTGCGGCTGCACCGTCACACCCTGGAATGCGTCGGCCCCGACCTTCGCGGTCACGGCGGCCTGGATCTCTTTGAACGCGCGCGCAACCGCGTCGACGCTCTCGAGCCCCAGCTTCACACCGCCCACGTCGCTCTTGTGGGTAATTGTTTGCGACCAGAGCTTGAGAACGACCGGGAATCCCAGCTCACGCGCCGCCGCGACGGCGCTGTCGGCGTCCGCCGCCGCGCGCGTCGGAACCGTTGGAATCCCGTAGCTGGCCAGGATCGCTTTGGACTCCTGCTCATCGAGCAGCGTACGACCCTGCGCGCGGGCGGCAGCCACGATGGCTCGCGTCTCGTCGGGACGCGCTCCACCATCGGTTCGGCGGACGGGCGTCTCGTAGAGCGCGCGCAAGTTCTCGGCGTAGCGCCACATGTGACAGAAAGTCCGCGCCGCCTCGTCGGGGAACTCGAAGGTTGGTATCCCCGCCCGGTTCAGGATCTCGACACCTTCGGAGACGCCAGCGCCCCCCATCCAGCTCGCGAGCACGGGCTTGCCGGCCACGCGCGCGTGCTGGGAGAGCGCCTTCGCCGTCTGCGTGGGATCGGTCATGTCCTGCGGTGTGAGAATGACCAGCAAGCCATCGCTGGCCGGCGTCGCCGCGGCCAGCTCCAACGCCGTGGCGTATCGCTGCGGGTCGGCGTCACCCAGGATGTCGACAGGGTTCGCGTGACTCCAGGCGGGCGGCAGCACCGCGTCGAGACGAGCGATGGACGCGCCATCGAGCTCGGCGAGCTGGCCGCCGCCGGCGATGAGGGCGTCGGTGGCCAGGACCGCGGGGCCGCCCGCGTTGGTGACGATCGCCAGGCGAGGCCCGGCCGGGCGCGGTTGTTTTCCGAGGACGTCCGCCAGGTGGAACACCTCGCTGATGTCGGTCACGCGCAGCACGCCCGCTCGGCGAAAGGCCGCGTCCAGCACGTCGTCCGAACCGGTGAGCGCCCCGGTGTGCGACGCGGCGGCGCGGCTGGCCGCCTCGCTACGACCGGCTTTGATGACGATGATCGGCTTGGTCAGGGCCACCTCTCGAGCGGCCGACAGGAACGCGCGAGCGTCTCCGATCGACTCCATGTAGATCGCGATCGCCCGCGTATTCGGATCATCGCCGAGATAGTCGATGAGGTCGCCCCAGCCCACATCGAGCATCGACCCGAGCGAGGCGAACGCGCTGAACCCCACCCGCTCGCGCAGACTCCAATCGAGGATCGCGGTCAGGAGCGCACCGCTCTGGCTCAGGAAGGCAACCTGGCCAGGGAGCGCCATACCCGCGGCGAAGGTCGCGTTGAGCCCGCTGACGGGGCTCATGACGCCCAGGCAATTGGGACCGATGATCCGCATTCCGCCCCGGCGGGCCCCCGCCAAGATCTCTTGCTCAAGACCGGCGCCCACCGGCCCGGTCTCGCGGAATCCAGCCGAGATGATCACCGCCGCCGGCACCCGCCGGTCGGCGCACTCCGCGACGATCCCCGGAACAGTGGCTGCGGGCGTGACGATCACCGCAAGGTCGATGGGTGCGCTAATGGCAGCGACCGAGCGATAGGTCTTTAACCCGAGCACCGTCTCCCGCTTCGGGTTGACCGGATAGATCGTTCCCCCGAACGATGTGCTCATGAGGTTGTGGAGCAGCGTCCGGCCCACGCTTCCCGGCGTCTCGGTGGCTCCGACCACGGCGACACCGCGGGGCCTGAAGAACGATTCCAAGGGGTGTCGCCCCTGGCGAAAGACATCGTGGGCCAGCGTGAGCGGCGCGGTGGGAAGGTCCATGGGTGCCAACAGTGCAAGCGACAAGCCGGTGATCGCCGGCCAGCCGAACAGCGGAACCCGCAATTTCTTCGCCAGCTCCCGTAGCCGCGCAAGAACTGCCGGGGCTGTCGTTCCTAGTTCAGGAACGCAATGTATCCCTGCAGGATCAAGCATAGAGGATCCCGTCGGCTCTCGGAGAGACATCCCCTTCCGCTCGGAGTCGAATGGGTTGACCACGACGCGGCGATTCGACGCCTCGATCTGGTCTTTCAGGATTCCGCGCTCAGCCGCCGCCACCAGAATCGCGACCTCGGTGGATCTCCGGTACCCGAGCGCCCGTCGGGGCCAAGCTCCGCGTCGCAGCAGGCTGTCGCGGTCGCCAGCACAGTGCGGTGGTCTTCGCCCCACAGCTCTCGCACCGCCATCACGCCCGTCGTGAGCGTACCGGTCTTGTCGGTCAGATGACGATCGGTCTTCATCGCGGTTGCGAACACCTGTTGCGCGCCCTTCATTCGTCAAGCGCGTCATGACGCGCGAGAATTGCGCACGCGGCTCGCGCCTCGATGCGACACTCTGCGACATGAACCGCGCGATGCTTGATGAAGTGCTCGACGAAGGCAATCGTGACTTGACGCCCGCCGCCTCTCGGCGCGGCGTTTGCCTCCTCCCGAACACCAACAATCGATGATCGTGATCCTGATGGGAGTTGCGGGCTCCGGAAAGACAACCGTGGGGACATTGTTGGCCCGGCGGCTCGGGTGGCGCTTTATCGAGGCCGATGACTTCCATTCGCCGCAGGAGATTCAGCACATGGTCGCGGGTCAACCGCTGTCGGACGAAGAACGTCAGCCTTGGTTGACCCAACTTCGCCAGGTATTGGCCGACTGTGTGGCTCGAAAGGAGAACGCCGTGGTCGCCTGTTCCGCGCTGAAGGAGAGCTATCGGCGCCAGCTGACCGTCGACGCGGCAGCCATGCGCTTCGTCTACTTGAAGGGAGACCCCGCGGTCATCAGGCAACGGCTGCGAAGCCGTGCCGGACATTTCTTCAAGGAGGATCTGTTGAACAGCCAATACGCCGCGCTGGAGGAGCCCGCCGATGCGTTCACGATCGACGCCGGCGACGAGCCTGAGCGCCAAGTGCAGCGGATCAGCGACGCCCTCGGCCTCCGTTTCACATCGGGCCAGGGTTCCGATCCGAAGTAACGACACGGTCTTCGACTATTTCAGCAAGACGCGCTCCTCCTCTTTCATGTCGGCCGCCAACCACGAGGTCAGGAATGCCAGCTTGGCGGCCAGGATCGGGAGCTGCGGGAAGGCGCGCGCCTCTCGATACAGCGCGGCCAGCAGCGCGCGCTGACTTTGATGGTCGGTGAGGAGCTTCTCGGCACGGCCTTCGGCCCCGAGCATGAGGTCGTCCAGCCTCAGGATGGGCAACAGGACACTCTCTTCGAAATCGAGGTGAACCTCGATAACCGTGCAGATGGCATCGATTGCGTCGGCGACCGCGCCCGGCGGAAGGGGCTCCCCGTCGAGAGACGCCTCCGCGACGCCGTGGGCCCGCAGCAGGAGCGCGCGAATCTGATGATGCTGCGACAGGATGCGACGCTTGGCGGTTTCAGCGTCGACAGGATGCGAGGGCACGGACCATCCGAGGCTCGTCATTGGACCTTCCTCCGTTCTCGGTTTGCTCGTCGTCTATCCCCTACCCTTTGTCGGTCGTGCGACTCCGGGCCCAGCTGGTTCGTTCACCTGGCGTTGGGTTCCAGCCAGGGACAGCGCGCAGCCCTTGCCGGCAACAGGCGCCTCGACGCAAGGATTTCGCGTTTCGACCGGGCACTTAGCTCGGGAACTCCTTGGTGTCGATGGTGTGGTGACCGCCATGGACGACGCTCGCGTGCACCTCGATCTCGTCCGAGGGAGGCGGCAGGCTGCGGACGCCCGGGTCATCCCTCAGCAGCGGCTCGCCGGGGCGCGATCCCCCCCGTGGCCCCAGCGCCTCACGCCAAAGCACGGCACGCGTGGTCTGAAGCGCGCGGGCCGTCGGGGCATGCTCCAGGAGATCGGCGAGGCTGAGCACGCCCACCAGCCGGCCCTGCGCGTCGGTGATGACCAGGCGAGACTTCTGCGCCGCCGCCATCAACTCCTCCGCTTCACGAAGATCGGTGGTCTGCAGACAGCTCAACGCCGGTGACGTCATGATGAGCGCCGCTGAGGTCGTCGCGGCCGCGACCTTCCCGGCGATCCCCCTCGTGACGAGATCGCGATCGGTGACCACGCCGATGACCCGCCTCTGGGCGTCGCAGATCGGAAGAAAGCCGACGCCTGCCTCCGCCATTCGAGTCGCCGCGGTCTGGACGGTGTCGTGCTCGTTCAACCACTCCAGGTTTGTACTCATGATGTTTTCGCATTTCATGGCCGTACCTCCTCTTGGCACTCTGTGAAGCACACGTGATGCCACTTGCTGAGCGATGGGATGCGTTCGCCGTACACCGAGAAACAGAGCGGAGCGCGACAGCGCATGCGCGCAGTTTCCGCGCGCGGAACCGCCGGCCACGCAGATCGTGCGCCGTCACTCGGGACCGATTGCCGCGCCCGGCCTGGTCGACGAGCTCAACATCATGATCGCGCCGGCCGTGGTGGGCGCGGGCCGCGCGCTGTTCGCGGGCGTGCCGCGGATCGACCTCGGCCCGGCCGAGCTGACCCGCTTCGACGACGGCGTGTTCGTAGCCCGCTACGACTCGCGTTCCGCGCGGGTGCCCGCGCCGATGAGGACGGCGGCAAACATCGTCTCCGTCAGTGCTGCCGACACCACGGCCTCGGCGGTTTCGCCGCGATCGATGAGCAGCCAGTGCGCGTCGTATCCAAAATCGCGCAGGCGTTTCTCGTCCGCGGCCAGGCCAGCTCGCAGCGTGGGCTCGTCGAGCCGCGTGGGGAGATTCGCATAGTCGACGACCTTGGGGGCGAGCCCAATCATGAGAACGTTCTTGGCGCGCGTCATGTCGTCATCTCCTTCAAGCGAGTGGCTAGCATTTTCAGAAGACGGCCAACGCCGCCGGATCCTGGGCGTAGAAATCCTTCAGTTGAAGATAGAGCTCGGGATGTTTCGACCGGAGTTGGCGCGGCTTCTCGAAGAAGGTCTCGGTCGCCACCGCAAAGAACTCGGCCGGATTGGTGGCGCCGTAGCGATCGATGACGGTGCGGTGATGCCGCTCGGTATCGCGCACGAGTTGATCGAAGTCGTGGCCAAGCACTCGCGCCCAGGCGACGTACATCGATCGCCGGGGCAGGATCGGCGCGCCGTCGCCGGCTCCGTCCTCCTGGTCCAGCTGGTGCGCGAACTCGTGCAAGACCACGTTCTGCCCGTCGTGAATGTCGGAGGCGCCGGCTACCACGCTGTCCCATGCCAGGACCACTATGTCGCGCGTCCAGGATTCACCCAGTCGGGCCTGCGGCGCGTCGGCAGGTATGCCATCCCGTGTGCCGCGGCCGCCCGGCGCCAGATAGGCCGACGGATACACGAGGATCGACACGAGGCGCGGGTAGTAGTCGGTCTCGCGATGGAGGAGCAGGACGCAGGCTTGTGCGGCGATCGTGACCCGAACCTCGTCGGTGATCGTCAAGCCGTCACACCCCTCGAAACGCTTCTCGGCGAGGAACACCTGGATGTGCCCGCGGAGCTCCGCGCGGTCGGCCGGCGGTAGGGCTGCCGCGTAGGGGACGTTCTTTTCGATGATCGCGGGCCACGCGTCTGGAAACGGGCGGCGGCGGATGGCATCGCGGCGCCGGCGCTTGAACCACCCGAACATGGCGCCGCCGCTCAGACCGTCGCTACGGGGTGGTGCCGCGGCGGGGGAGCGAGTCGTGGAAATACTGCCGGACATGCGCGACCAGCTGGCGATCGGTCGGATGATCGGCCGTCTCGATGCCGACGATGCGGGGCTCGAGCGTCGGGTCGTGCTTCTGCACGTATCGCAGGAAGTGCAGCTTGGTCACGGAGGGCCCGAGCAGCAGAATCTGGTCGGCGCCCGCGAGCACGCCCACGACCTGGTGGAAGAACCGGTGCTCGTCGTCCGGATGGTTATGCGTCCTGGTCTCCTGGTCCTTGGGATGGCGATGAACATGGTGATTCGGCGAGAGAACACTCTTCTCGTCGAACGTCTCCGCCGCGACGTGAAACACCTTCGCCTCATCGTGATCGATCCAGACCGCGATCTGCCGCATCAGCATCTTTCTAGCACGACGGATTCGATGCGCCCCGCGATCCATCGAGCTACCTGGTCAGCAGGGCCAGCGTCACCCTTCATTCGCGGCCGCCTTCAAACGGTGATCGCCGGGCAGCCCGGGATCACCGCCATCGACGAGCTGTTGGTGACCTTCCTCGGCCCCCGTCAGCTGTGGGTGGTGGCTCGGATCGAGATCGACGAGAGCCTGAACGGCGATGGGTTGAAGGACCTCCTGCGGGCGACCGAGAGCCTGATTCAACAACAGTCCCCGGCGATCGCGCGTCGATCTGGTCCCGAGAGGCCTATCGACAGCTCGCGATCGTCAGGAATCCCGTTCGGCGTCCACGGCGGCACGCACCGCCGGGCGGGCCAGCACGCGATCGAAGTAAGGCTGCAGCGCCGGCGACGGGAGCTCGGGCTTCACCAGGCGCTTCCAGCTGCGCAACGTGTAGAACGCGTACCCGTCGGCGACCATGAAGGTGGCCCCCATCAGGAAGGGGCGATTCTCGACGGCGGCGGCGAGGAATGCGAACCTCACGGCCAGCTTCTCACGGGTGGCAGCCTTGGCTTCCTCAGGGGTCAGCCGGCTGTAGAGCGGACCGAACCCCTTGTGCAGCTCGGTGGCGATGTAGTGAAGCCATTCGAGCACGCGGTAGCGCTCCATTGTCCCTGCTGGGGGAATCAATCCTGTCTCGGGCCGTTGGTCGGCGATCCATTGAACGATGACGGCTCCTTCGGTCAGGACTTGGCCGTCGTCGAGCCGCAGGGCCGGAACGTAGCCCTTGGGGTTGATTGCCAGGAAATCCTCGCCGGAGGCGGTCCGCTTCGTCTTGAGGTCGACCCGTTCGAGCTCGAAGGGGAGCGCGCTCTCGCGCAAGGCGATGTGGGGAGACAAGGAGCAGGCGTGACGTGCGAAGTAGAGCTTCACCATGGCGTGCTGGTCTCTGCTCTGACCTGGAGAGACCCCGCGTCAATAGAGATCACGCCTTCGGAAAAGTTCAAGAGGTCGGCGTCAAACGGCGCCTTGGTGCTGTAGCTCTTGGCGGTGTTGAGCCGTCCGAACTTGCCTGGGCGCCGGCGCGCGCTCCGACATCCTGCGCTCGGTCACGCACAGCCGGCCGCGCACGGCGACCATCGACGACTACACGACGCTGGTCTGGAACCCGCTCTGCGATGAGGTGGCGAAGCTTCGAATCGAGCTTCGCCGGCCCACCGAAACCATCAGCAGCGTCATCGCCAAGGTCGCGAATTCACACGAACCGGCGAGCGAATCAGCTACACGGTTAGCTACACGGTCCGAATTCGAAAATGATCTTGCGGTACTTACCTGGCGGGGTGGACGGGACTTGAACCCGCGGCCTCCGGCGTGACAGGCCGGCGTTATAACCAAGCTTAACTACCACCCCATGTGACGGGCAAGAAACACCCAACACGGGCGAGGATCTACCTGGGCTGGTTCGGGGTGTCAACAGAATGCGCGGCCCCAGGGCCGAAGAAAATGACAGCGGAAGGCCGTGCGAAAAGGACTGGCGCTCGACGGGCGTGCTAGGGTGCTGCCCCTCGGAGGTCATCCCATGCCCATGTCGCTCTCGCGCTCGACGACGTCGTCGTCGCCCTCGTCGTCGCGCTCCACGTCGCACCGCCGGCTCATCACCCTGCTCGCGCTCAGCTCGACCCTGGGGGTTGCCGCCGGGTACCTGCCGCTCGGCTCGGCGCGCGCGGACAAGCCGGCGCCGGCGGCCGCGGCGGGCAAGCCGGCCGAGGCGCCCAAGTGCAAGACCTGGGGCGGCAAGCCGCAGTGCTGCGATCCGGCGGTGACCGCGCACCTGGCCAAAGAGGCGATCTACTCGGCTTGCGGTGAGTCGGACGCGACGTTCCTGGGTGAACAGGGCTCCAAGGAGACCTGCAAGTACGTCTTCAAGGTCGAAGGTCAGAAAGAGGAGGACACCTTCGTCCAGGTCTACGCGCCGGCGCAGAAGGAGGTCCCGAGCTCGCCCAATGACCCCTTCTTTCAGTGGAAGAAGGTGGGCAAGGTCTACATGACCGAGAAGGCGAAGTCGCCCAAGGCGGCGCCCATGATGGTCAACTCGACCGGGCTGTGGCTGCCCGGCAAGGGCTATTTCGTCAGCGTCAACGCGTCGACCAAGGTGTGCGACAAGAACCAGGCGAAGCGGCTGGCCGCGAGCATGAAGTAAGCGCGGATCCAGGCTCCCACCCGCCCGAATCGCCGCCAAAATCACGCGCCTGGCTGGGCCTGCGCGTGACGCAAAGTCGTCGCGGTACCGACCTTGATTGGTCGCCGTCGAACATCTATCATCTTTTGATCTGACGTGAGCACGGAGAAGACTCGTCCAGGCTACTCTCGATCCCACCGTGCGGTGGAGGTCATCAGCATCACCCTGGTCCTGGCCACGCTGGTGATGATGGCGATCCGCGTGGAGCGCACGATCGAGTCGACGGGCGACTGGATCTACTTCGGCTTCACGGCACTGACCGGGTATCTCACCGCGGACTTCCTGTCGGGTGTGGTGCACTGGGCGGGCGACACGCTCGGCGACGAGACGACGCCCGTCATCGGCAAGAACTTCGTGATGCCGTTCCGCCAGCACCACGTGGACCCGAAAGAGATCTCGACGCACGACTTCATCGAGACCAACGGCAACAACTGCATCGTGGTGCTCGCGCCGCTCGCGTTCGCGTATCTGGTGATGCCCGACGAGACCGGGTTCTGGTTCTTCCTGTCGACGCTGATGGGGTTCCTGGCGCTGTTCATCGTGGCGACCAACCAGTTTCACAAGTGGGCGCACTCGGACACCCCACCGCGCGCCGCGGTGCTGCTGCAGCGCTGGGGGCTGATCCTGTCGCCGGATCACCACAATATTCACCACGCGCTGCCGCATGATCGCCAATACTGCATCACGGTCGGCTGGATGAACCCACTGCTCAACCGCATCCAGTTCTTCCGCGGCGTCGAGGCGCTGGTGGCGGCGGTCCGCCCGGACTGGCTGTACCTGGAAGAGCGCGCGCTGTTCGTTGCCGACGTGGCGAGCGCGGCCAGCGCGGCCGAGGCTGCCGGCCGGTCCCGCCCGCTCTGAGAGCCAAACTCGAGGTCACCGACTGGCGATGCCTTCGTTCGACGTGGTCTCCAAGGTCGACCTCATGGAGCTGGACAACGCGCTCAATACGGCGCGCAAAGAGATCCAGCAGCGCTACGACTTCCGCGGCACCAACACGACCATCGAGCGTGGCCCCGAAGGGATCACCATCCGCTCGTCGGACGAGCCGCACATCGATGCGTCGGTGTCGGTGCTGCGCGAGCGCATGGCCAAGCGCAACGTGTCACAGCGCTGCCTGGACGCGAAGCCGGCGGAGGCGGCGGGCGGGAACACCGTTCGCCAGCTCATCCTCATCAAGCAGGGGATCGAGCAGGAGACGGCGAAGAAGATCACGCGCGCCATCAAGGACAGCAAGCTCAAGGTCCAGGCACAGATCCAGGACGATCAGCTGCGCGTGACCGGCAAGGACCGGGACTCTCTGCAGGGAGCCATCGCCCTCCTGCGCAAGAACGACTTCGGGATCGACCTCCAGTACGTGAATTTTCGCGATTGAGTGGGCGCTTGGCCTACCATTCCCCCGGTGGAACGGATCGGCACGACCCGGCCGGCTGGGCTGGCGGCGCTCGCGCTCGCGGCGGCGCTGGGCGCGGGCCTGACCGCGGGATGCGGCAAGCGCGCCAAGGCGCCGGCCGAAACCGCGCCGCGCGCGACGGCGCCAGCTCGGCCCCCGGCGCCGGTCGGTCCGGTGCACGCACCGATCCCGCGCCGGCCGCCCGCGCCGGACCTGGTCGCAGGCGAGACTTACGTCTACCGCGGTGACGTCGCCGAGAAGCAGACCGTCGAGGCCGCGCGCGCCGCCGGGCTACTCGACGTCGACCTGACCGACGGCTGGGCTCCGTTCATCTTCCAGGACACGAGCAGCGCGGCGAGCGACACCGCCAAACCCAACGGTTACCGCGCGACGTTCGTGGCGCTGGCCAACGATCGGCTCGATCCCGAGGGCCGCAACCCGCGCCGCGGCGACCACAACTACCTCGAGGTCTTCGGCATCCCCCCTACCCTGTCGGTGCTGGCGGCGCGGGTCGAGGAAGACCTGCAACCGGCGCGGCGCGCCTGCTTCGACGGGCTGGACCTCGAACCGCTGCGGCGCTTCACCGGCGAGGTCGGCTACCTCGACCGCGAGCGCGCGAAGCGCGCCTACCTCGAAGCGGTGCGCGACGCCGACTGGTTCCGCAAGCAAGCGGGAGCGAGCGGCGGCGTCGACGCGGCGCTGCTCCAGTCGCTGCGCGAGGACCCCAAGAAGCGCGGCCGCGTCGACCGCTACCTGCGCGGACAGGCGCGCCTGCACGCGGTGCGTGCCGCCCAGGCCTACCTGGCGTGCGCTCGCCTGCTGTCGATCAATCGCTTCACCGACGGCATGTTCGATCTGCCGACGCACGAGGCGCTGGCCGACTGGGAGCGCAAGAACGACATCTTCGGCTGGGGGTTCCTGGGCGGCGAGACGCTGGCGAACATGCTGCGAGCGCCGCTGGACCTGCACCTCGACACGTTCAAGCGCATCGTGGCCGAGCGGGTCGCCGACGCGGCGGGCATCGTCGAGGACGGCTCGACGGCGCGCGCGAAGAACCCGCCCACCTACCGCGACGCCGCGGGCGAGATGCACCCGGTGCCGAACCTGATCCAGCAGCACGTCGATGCGCTGCTCGCGAGCCTGCGCGTGGCGACGCCCGAAGACATGGTCGCGTTCCTGCGCTCGCACGCCGCGACCGCCGGGCTCGACGTCTTGCATGTGGCATTTCGCGCGCCGGCGCTGCCGCCGTACTACGGGGGCGTCGCCGCCGCGCCTGCGGCCGACGCGGGCGCGGTCGCCAGCGCGACGGCGCCGCCCGCCGACATGGATCTGAGCGTCGAGATCGATCGCGGCGACGTCTGGTACGACTTCCCCTACGACGGGCGCGGCCGGCCGATCGAGCAGCGCCGCGATCACTACCCGCACCTGACGATGTTCGTGCACTGGAACGATCAGAAGATCCCGCTCTGCCGGTGGCGCACGACGATCGGCTCGTGGCGCAGCGAGGTGCACCCCGACGGGCGCGTCTACATGAAGTACAAGAACTCCGACATCGGCGCGCGCGTGTGGAAGAACATCGTCGCCGGCCCGGTCTGGATCCCGCCCGACGGCACGCCGGCGCGCGATCTGCTGACGCACAGGGTGCTCGACCAGCACGTCGGGCCGGTCACGGTGGTCAACAGCGACGTCATGGGCCCGGGCTTTCAGTCGGCGTACGGCCTGGTGCTGGCGATCCACATCGATCCCAAGCGCGGTGGCTTCGACAACCAGATCCGCACGCACGGCTCGGTCGATTACACGTCGATCGCGCGGCGGTTCTCGCACGGCTGCCACCGCCTGGTGAACAACCGCGCGGTGCGCCTGTTCGACTTCGTGCTGCGGCACCACGCGTTCCGCCGCATCGGCGACGTGCCGCTGCGCGTGCGCCGCAAGTTCTCGGTCGACCAAAAAGAGTACGCTTACAAGCTCGACACGCGCGGCTACTACTACGAGCTTCTGCACCCGGTGCCGGTCGACGTCGGCGAGGGGCGCGTCATGGGCGCGGTGAAGAAGCCGATCCTCAGCTACATGCGCAAGCCGGGCGTCGACTACAGCGCGCCCGCCAGCGGCGACGCCAACGCGTCGATCGCCACCCAGCGCCCGGGCGCCGAACCCGCCGGCGCCGAGCCCGCCGAGAGCGCGGGCGTGGAGGCCGAGCCGCCGGGGACCGCCGACAACGCGCACGAGCTTGGCCCATGAGAGCGGTCCCGTGACCGTCAAACCCGTCGCCGGCATGACAGCCCCGGCCGAGCGTGATAAGGGGAACTCACCCCGCGCGATGGATATCAGCGTCGTCCTTCCGGTCTACAACGAGCGCGAAAACCTGCTCCCGCTGCTCGACGAGATCGAGCGTGTGCTCACCGCGAGCGACAAGCGGTTCGAGGTCATCGCCGTCGACGACGGCAGCCGCGACGGCAGCGCGCGCGTGTTGCGCGAGGCCGTGGCGCAGCGGCCGTACTTGCGCGTCATCGAGTTCCGCCGCAACTCCGGGCAGTCGGCGGCGTTCGACGCCGGCTTCCGCGCCGCAACCGGCGACCTGGTGATCACCATGGACGCCGATCTGCAGAACGATCCGGCCGACATCCCGGCGCTGATCGCCAAGCTCGACGAGGGATTCGACGTGGTGACCGGCTGGCGCAAGCACCGCAAGGACGGCGCCGTGCTGCGCAAGCTGCCGTCGAGCATCGCCAACTTCATGATCCGCCGGCTCACCGGCACGCGCATCCACGACCTCGGCTGCTCGCTCAAGGTCTACCGCCGCTACGTCACCGACGAGATGCGGCTCTACGGCGAGATGCACCGGTTCATCTCGGTGCTGGCCGACGGCCAGGGCGCGCGCGTCGGCGAGGTCGTGGTCAACCACCGCGCGCGCCGCGCCGGCCACTCGAAGTACGGCCTCATGCGCACGTTCAAGGTGCTGCTGGATCTCACGACGATCTGGTTCATGCGCCGCTACCAGACCAAGCCGATCTACCTGTTCGGCGGCCTGGGCGTGTTGATGTTCCTGGGCGCGTTCTTGATCTCGGGCGTGGTGCTGTACGAGAAGTTCATCGACGGCGTCTGGGTGCACCGAAATCCTCTCTTCCTGATCGGCATCACCTGCGCGCTCATGGGCGTGCAGTCGATCGGCACCGGCATCCTGGCCGAGCTGATCGTGCGCACTTACTTCGAATCGCAGGGCAAGACCGCCTATTCGATCGCCTCGCGCGCGGGCTTCCCGCCGGACGCGCGGGGCTAGGAACGCGCGCGTCCGATGTGCGGCATCGCCGGGTTCATCGCGCGCGCGGGCGACGCGGACGCCGACCCCGATGCGCTCGCGCGCATGCTGGCGCAGGTCGCGCACCGCGGGCCCGACGGTCAGGGTGAATGGCGCGGCACGCTCGACGACCCGGGCGGCGCGTGGCGGGTCGCGCTCGGGCACCGCCGGCTGGCGATCATCGATCTCGCGACCGGCGCGCAGCCGATGGACAACGAAGACGGCTCGGTCGTCATCACGTTCAACGGCGAGATCTACAACTTCGCGGCGCTGCGCCCGGCGCTGGAGCGCGCCGGCCACCGCTTCAAGACCCGCAGCGACACCGAGACCATCATCCACCACCTCGAGCAGCACGGAGTGGGCGGCGTGCGCGATCTCAGCGGGATGTTCGCGTTCGCGCTCTGGGACGCGCGCGCCGGGCGGCTGACGCTGGCGCGCGACCGCGTCGGCATCAAGCCGCTCTACTACGCCGAGCTCGCGGGCGGCGGCATCGCCTTCGCGTCGGAGCTGGCGGCGGTGCTCGCGCACGGCGGCGCCGACGGCACGCTGTCGGCGGAGGGGCTCGCGTCGTACTTCTTCTCCGACTACGTGCACCCGCCGCACACCATCGTGCGCGGCGTGAAGAAGCTGCCGCCCGGGCACACGGTGGTGTGGGAGCGTGGCCGCCTCGGCGCGCCGAATGCCTTCTGGCAGGTGCCGCTCGGGCCCGGGTCGGCCGTCGTGCGCGGCGCCGACGACGCGCTCGCCGAGGAGCTGTGGCGGCGCCTCGGCGAGGCGGTCGAGGCGCAGCTCGTCTCCGACGTGCCGGTCGGGATCTTCCTCAGCGGCGGCGTCGACTCGTCATGCGTGGCGGCCCTGGCGGCGCGTCGCGCACCCGGTCGCATGAAGGCGTTCTCGATCGGCTTCGACACCAAGACCTTCGACGAGAGCGACTACGCACGCCTGGTCGCGGGCCGCCTCGGCGTCGAGCACATCGTCGAGACGCTGAGCGAGAAGACGCTGCTCGACGTGCTCGACCCGGCGCTCGATCGGCTGGACGAACCGCTCGGCGATCCGTCGTACCTGCCCACCTACCTCCTGTCGCGACTCGCGGCGCGGCACGTGAAAGTCGTGGTCGGCGGCGACGGCGGCGACGAGCTGTGGGCCGGGTACCCGACCTACCGCGCGCACCGCTACGCCGCCCTCTACGGCCGCATCCCCGCGCCGCTGCGCGCGCTGCTGGCGTCGCAGGCGATCGACCGCCTGCCCGTCGACCACCGCTACCAGAGCCTGGAGTGGAAGCTGCGCCGGTTCACCCAGCGCTTCGACGACGATCGCGTGCGCCGCCACCTGCGCTGGATGTCGGCGCTCGACCTGCCGGATCTCGCGACCGCGCTCGGGGGCGCGGGCGTGCCCGACGGCGATGGCCTGGCGCCGGCGACGCTGGCCGCGCATCTCCCCGACGGCGGTGGCGACTGGCTCAACCAGATCCTCGCGCTCGACTTCACGACCTACATGCCCGGTTCGGTGCTGACCAAGGTCGACCGCGCGTCGATGGCGCACGGCCTGGAGGTGCGGCCGCCGCTGCTCGACAACCAGGTGGTCGACTGGGCGTTCGGCCTGTCGTCGCGCTACAAGCTGCGCGGCCGGCAAGGCAAGTATCTGCTCAAGCGCGCCGCGCGCGGCAGCGTCCCCGACGAGGTGATCCACCGCCCGAAGAAGGGCTTCGCCATTCCGCTCGCGCGCTGGCTCGCCGGGCCGCTGCGGCCGCGCCTGGACGCGATGATGGCGAATTCACCGGTCTGGGAGCTCGGCGTGCTCAACCAGGCGGCGTTCGCCGCGTGGAATCACGAGCACCAGCAGCACCGGCGCGATCGCTCGAAGCCGCTGTGGGCGCTGCTGGTGCTCGACCACTGGGTGCGGCGCTCGCCGGCGTTCTATCGGCGCGGAGGCGGTTCCCAGTTGGCGCGCACGAACGCGGCGGCGCGCGCCTCCGACGGGTTGGGCCCGCGCCCGTAGCGGCTGAGCGGCACCAGGCACAAGGCCGCGATCGCGACCGCGATCGCCGCGTGCGTCGCCCAGCGCGCGGGACGCCAGTCGTCGCCGCCGATCGACAGCGACAGCGCGATCAGCAGCAAGAGCGCGAGCGGCGCCAGCGACCAGATGCCGCCAAAGCGCAGCAGCCCCAGGCTGTACGGCACGAAGCCGCCGCCCAGCAACGGAAACGCGAGATCGAAGACCGGGTTGTCGAACTCGGTCGGGTAGTGCGGGTAGACCGCCGCCGAGACCGCGTTCAGCACCACGGAGACGATCAGCAGGCCGGCGGCGACGACCGATAGCAGGAAGCGCGCGCGTACCACGCGCCAGGCGTGCGCGATGCCGGCTACCAGGAACGGTGCGACCATCGCGATGTACCGCGGACCGACGCACCACCCGGCGCGCCAGTTGGTCATGCCACCCAGGAACAGGATCATCACCACCGCGACCGAGAGGATGAGGATGCCCTCGCGCCGCGCGCCGCGCATGATCACGATCGACGCGCACACGACGCCGAGCGGCGAGGATCGGCGAGAAGACGAACAGGCCGTAGTCGGGCGAGAACAGCGACGAGCCGATCGCCGACAGCTTGGGCAGCGACAGGCCGTGAAAACCGGCCGCGTGATGCTGCTGCAGAAACTCGGGGTTCTCGAGGTAGCCGTAGGGGAAGCGCCAGGGACGGCCGAGGAGCACGGTATGATAGAGCCCGAGCAGGAACGCCACCGGCGCGGCACCGCCGAGGAAGAACACCGCGCGCCGGCGATAGCGCGCGATCGCGTAGACGGTCAGCATCGCGCACACCAGCAGCGCCTGGTACTCGAACACCACCGACATCGCGACCAGGCAGCCGGCCGAGGCGAGCTCCGCCGGCGTGGTATCGCTCTGGGCATCGCGCTCGGTCGCCAGCGCATCCGGCGACGACGATTCGTCGCTGGTGCCGGAGAAGGCGCCCGACAGCAGCATGTAGCCACCGAAGGCGAGCGCCGCCGCCTGCGCGTGGCCGACGAACATCACGCCGTTGGCGTAGAGCATCGTGCCGAGGCCCAGGCCGACGACCAGCAGGTCGCGCGCCACCGGCGAATGCGTGACGCGCTCGACGTAGCGCGCGAAGAAAAAGAAGAACAGCGACATCGGCAGCTCGACCGAGAAGACGCGCAGCCACAGCGTCACCTGGCGCTTGGTCGGCGGAGCCAGGCCGGTCAGGCGATGCAGGTATGTCTCGACGAACAGCACCGGCACGCCCAGGAACGTCGTCCCCGGCGCTTTCGACGAATAAAGATGCACGCCGGTCGTCGCCTTGTCGTTGACGTAGCCCCACTCGCGCGAGAGCTGATCGATGTTGAGCACGTGGTGCTCGACGATCGCGCGCGTGGCCCAGACGCGAACGTTCTCGTTCGGGTTGTTGATGCGCTCGAAGTACGGGAAGACGTAGAGGTAGGCCAGCGTGACCAGCAGCCAGGCCGCGTGACGGCTGAGCAGCGGCTCACGCACCAGCGCTGCCCGTCCGTCGAGCTGCATTCGGGCGACACCCTACGGAGACTCGTGAGCGGAATCAAGTGAACCGGCGCGGGATTTCGCGCGAGGGACCTACTTGCGCGATGCGCGCCGCGGGCCGAGCCGCTCCTCGAGACGGTCGAGCTCGCTCTGGAACATGTTCTGCGTGAACGGAAGCAACGTGACGCTCGCCGCGCCGGCCATCAACGCCGGCTTCTCGATCTCGTCGGTCAGCGTCGCGGTCCCCGCGACGACGCGGCAGCGGCGCTGCGCGCGGCTCGACAGGCTCGCCAGCACGCGACAGGCGTCGAAGGCGTGCACGCTGGCGAGCCCGAGGTCCAGGAACACCATCTCGGGCCGGTAGCGATCGGCCAGGCACATCCCCATGGGCAGGCTGCTCGCGACCAGCCCCGCGGTGTCGGCGTGGCGCGCCAGCACGTCGGACAGCTCGATGCGCCCCTCGCCGTCGCTGGAGATCAGCAAGACCACGCCGCGCGACGCCGACTCCAGGCGGCTGGCGTCGATCGCGAACAGCGAGGCGTCGGCGTTCAGATCGGCCGATTCGATCTTGACCGGCGCGCCCGCGCGCCGGCGCTTGCCGACGTCGTCGCTGCGCGACCGGCCGACCTGCTTTTGCGCCTGCTCCTGCGTCAGCGTCCCCGACGCCAGCGCCACCAACATCATCGTCTCCACATCCAGCGCATCGGCGAGCCGCACCAGGTACTCGGCGCGGTCGACGTACATCTGACCTTCCTTCCACCGCACGGCGCGTGAATGTTCGAAGCCCAGGATGTTCGCCAGGTCGCGCTCACGGGTGTCCTGTCCCCGCAGCTCACGCAACCTGTCCATGCAAAACTTCCAGAGCTCGCGGGACGGGGGGTGACGCAGTGTTTTCATGAGTTCTTTCCGTCGAGAAGCGGGACCAATGTAGGCATCACCCTGGGGAATGCAACCGGGGGGTCCTGGTCCACGAAAATCTCGCCAAAACGATGCAAGCGAGCGAAACTACAATCGCTTTCTTGGCCCATCCGCGTGGCTGAGCCTCCCGAAACCCTACCTGAGGGCCCTGACAGCCGACCGGCACGGATGGGGGGTTTGCTGGATGACCCCGGTCTGTGGCAAGGTGCGGGCGGCATTTCGCGTCATCCACCTCAACCCTAGCGTCCGACTTCCGGAGACCGCTTCATGCGCCTCCCCTCCGTTCCGTCCCGCTCCCGCCGCCGCCGTCTGCTCTTCGCCGTCTGCCTCTCCGGGGCCGCGCTCGCGGCTGCCTGCGGCATCGGCATCCGGCGCGACTACGCGACGATCCCGCCCGGTCAAGTCGGCTTCGACGATCTGTGCGGGCTGCAGGACTACTTCGACACCCTCGAGGCGAAGCTCGCCACGCCACCCACGCTCGTCAGCGCCGTCGACATGGAGAATCAGGCGAATCAGCGCATCCAGGGCGGCAAGAACCGCTTCTCGTTCGAGACGGAATTTCAGCTCAAGCAGCTGCGCCGCGTCCTCGACGAGAACTGGAAGAGCTTGCCCGAACCGGTGGCCAAGGCCGAGCGGATCGACATCGAGGTTCACTGGTCGGCGAAGGCCGGCGTGCAACGCGTGGTCACCGACAGTGACGCCGAGCTGATCGTCGGGGGCGAGTCGTTCGCCCTGCCCTATCAGGTGTGCCTGTCCGAGCTGCTGTTCGGCACGCCGCTCTACCGGCAGCGACGGCTGATGGCGGGGCGCATGCTGCCGTACAAGCCGATGTTCGGCGACGGCGGGCTCAAGATCGACAATCCCGACGCGGGGCCGCCCCCGGCGGCGACCGCCGGCACACGGGCGACGGCGCCAGCCGCGACGACGGCGCCGGCAGCGACGACCAGCGCTCCCGCGCCCGCGGCGGCGCCAACAATGACCGCGACGCCGGTCGCGCCCGTCCGCGCGGGCCCCGCGCCCACCGACGGTGGCGCCGCGCCGCCGGCGCACTCGATGTTCAAGCAGGCGCCGCCCGCGCAATAGCAGCCAAGACCCCGCGATGGCGGCAGCTCTGGAACCGTCGAGGGTTCCAGTTCAGAATGTCCGGCTCATGTCTTACGACCATCGCACCGTCGAACCGAAGTGGCAGGCACGCTGGAAAGAGGCGCGGCTGCACCGGACCCCCGACGCCCCCGGCCGCCCCAAGTACTACGTGCTCGACATGTTCCCCTACCCGTCGGGCGCGGGCCTGCACGTCGGCCACCCCGAGGGTTACACCGCGACCGACATCATCACGCGCTGGAAGCGCATGCAGGGCTGGAACGTGCTGCACCCGATGGGCTGGGACGCGTTCGGCCTGCCCGCCGAGCAGCTACGCCATCAAGCACCGGCGTCCACCCGCGCGTGGTCACCGCCGAGGCAACATCGCGAACTTCCGCCGCCAGATCAAGTCGCTCGGCTTCGCCTACGACTGGGACCGCGAGATCGACACGACCGACCCGGCGTACGTGAAGTGGACGCAGTGGATCTTCCTCCAGCTCTTCAAGCGCGACCTGGCCTACCAGGGTACGGCGGCCATCAACTGGTGCCCGGCGTGCAAGACCGTGCTCGCCAACGAAGAGGTCAGCGAGGGCCGGAGCGAGCGCTGCGGCAGCGTCGTCGAGCGCAAGGACATGCGGCAGTGGATGCTGCGCATCACCGCGCTACGCCGACCGCTTGCTCGAGGACCTGGCGCTGCTCGACTGGCCCGAGTCGACGGTGGCCATGCAGCGGCACTGGATCGGCCGCAGCGAGGGCGCCGAGGTGACGTTCGCCACGACGGAGCCGGTCGCGGGGCGCGAGATCCGCGTCTTCACCACGCGGCCCGACACGCTCTTCGGCGCCACGTACATGGTGCTGGCGCCGGAGCACCCGCTGGTCGCCGACCTGACCACGCCGGCGCAGCGCGAGGCGGTCGCCGCCTACCAGGCGCAGGCGCGGCGCAAGAGCGACCTCGAGCGCACCGACCTGGCCAAGGAGAAGACCGGCGTCTTCACCGGCGCGTGCGCGCGTCAACCCGGTCAACGGCGCGCGAGATCCCGATCTGGATCGCCGACTACGTGCTCGCCAGCTACGGCACCGGCGCGATCATGGCGGTGCCGGCGCACGACGAGCGCGACTTCGCGTTCGCGAAGGCGTTCGCGCTGCCGATCGTGACTGTTGTGGCCCCGGCGGGCGGCGCCACGGCGGCGCCCGACGCGCCGTTCACCGACGACGGCGTCGCGGTGAATTCGGGCGATCTCGACGGGCTGCCGACCGGCGAGGCGAAGAAGAAGATCACGGCGCAGCTGGAAGCCGCCGGCACCGGCAAGCTGGCGGTGAGCTACCGCCTGCGCGACTGGGTCTTCTCGCGCCAGCGCTACTGGGGCGAGCCGATCCCGATCGTGCACTGCCCGACCCACGGCGCGGTCGCGGTGCCCGACGCGCAGCTGCCGGTCACGCTGCCCGACGTCGAGCGCTACGAGCCGACCGGCAACCGGCGAATCGCCGCTGGCCGCGATCGAAAGCTGGGTCAACACCACCTGCCCGACCTGCGGCGGCGCGGCGAAGCGCGAGACCAACACCATGCCGCAGTGGGCGGGCTCGTGCTGGTACTACCTGCGCTATCTCGATCCGAAGGACGCCGAGCGCATCTTCGATCCGACGGCGGAGAAGGAGTGGATGCCGGTCGATCTCTACGTCGGCGGCGCCGAGCACGCGGTGCTGCACCTGCTCTACGCGCGCTTCTGGCACAAGGTGCTGTTCGACATGGGCGTGGTCAGCGGCCCCGAGCCGTTCAAGAAGCTGCGCCACCAGGGCACGGTGCTCGCGCGGTCATACGAGGATTCGATGGGGCGGTATCACGAGATCGGCGAGATCGAGTTCCGCGGCGACGACGCGTTCCTGCGCGCGACCGGCGAGAAGCTGAAGGCAGCCGTCGAGAAGATGGCCAAGAGCAAGATGAACGGCGTCAACCCCGACGACGTCGTGCGCGACTACGGCGCCGACGTGATGCGCCTCTACGAGATGTTCATGGGCGAGTTCGAGCTGCCCAAGCCCTGGGACCCGCGCGCGATCGAGGGCGTGAACCGCTTCTTGAAGCGCACCTGGCGCCTGGTCGATGAGCTCGACGGGGCGAAGGCGCCGGCCGGCGACCCGCACAAGAGCCTGCGTCACAAGACCATCAAGCGCGTGACCGCGGATCTCGAGCGCATGCAGTTCAACACCGCGGTCGCGGCCATGATGGAGTTCGTCAACGAGCTGACCGCCAAGGGCGCCACGCGTGAAGATCTCGTCACGCTGGTGAAGTTGCTCGGGCCGTACGCGCCGCACGTGGGCGACGAAGCGTGGGAGCGGCTCGGCGAGAAGGGCTTCCTGCTCGAGGCGACCTGGCCGGTGCATGACGAGGCGCTCACCCAGGACGCGACGGTCACGCTGGGCGTTCAGATCGACGGCAAGGTGCGCGGCTCGGTCGAGATCGCGCGCGACGCGAGCGAGGATGACGCGCGCCGCGCGGCGCTGGCGGTGCCCAACGTGAGCAAGCACCTCGAGGGGCGGAAGATCAGCAAGTTCATCTACAAGCCGGGGCGGATCATCGGGATCGTGTCGGCGCCGGGGTGAGGCAAGCGCGTCACGGCACGGTCGGTGTCCCCGTCGCGAAGTACGACGTCAAGAACGCCCCCCAGTCGGCGATCGCCGCGGGCACCGCGAGCGCCACGAAGTTGCCGTCGTCTCCCGCCGCCGGCATGTACTGCGACACCACGCCCGTGCGCATCTGGCCGTCGCCGGCGGCGATGTTCAGGCTCACCGGCCGCGAGACGAGCAGTAGATCCACTGTCTCGATCAGCGGCCGGATCACCGGCACGTGCAGCGAGAGCACGTTCGCGGTCAGCGCGGGCGCCGGCGTGTAGGTGTCGCCGACGCCCCACGACATGAAGACGTGCTTCGACGCGTGACCGGCTCCCGGGCGCTTCAACGTCATTGGGTTGGTGTTGAGCGGATCGGAGCGATCGAAGAAGCTCTGCAGCAGCGTCACCACCGGGTGCAGCTCGTCGATCGGCTCGCCGATCGCCAGCGCCAGGCCGGCCGCGAGATCGCTCGGGCTACGGCGAGCGACCAGCGCCTCGGTCGTGAACGCGCCGGCGCCCGAGAGCACCGCCGCCAGCGCGGCATCGGTGAACGGCAAGGCGAGCTCGCCCGAGGTGCTGCCCTGGGTCTGCCCGAAGAACGCAACCGCCGCCGGGTTGAACGCGATCGCCGCGCCGGTCGGCGACGTGGCCGCGCCCAGGCTGAGGCCGGCGACGCGCAACACCTGTACGACGTCGGCCGCGCCCTGGAGAGAGTTGTCGCGCGCCGCGCGCGGGTTCATCAGATTCAAGACCAGCTGGTCGGGGCTGACCAGGGAGGTCCCGCGTCGCGCGCCGTGCTCGACCGCCTCGAAGCCGAGGGCCGCCGCCGCGGGCGTGCCGCCGGCCAGCACGGCCGCGAGACCGTCGGTCACCACCGAGCGCATCGAGCCGCCGGTGGCGTGGTGGTAGACGACCAGCGGCCAGCCGGCGGCGGGCGCCGGCGCCTTCGGGATCGTGAGCGCGAAGCAGACCGCCTCGGTGCGCGCCACCTGCGGCACGCCCGCGGTCTCGGTGATGCCGCCGCCGTCGGCCGGATTCTGATAGGGCGCGGTCCCCTGCTGGAAGATCGGGATCGTGAGCTTGCCGTGGATCTCGTGGAACTTGGGGTCGGCGGCGACACACGCGCGCGCCGGCGTACCGTCGTCGCACGGCGACGTCACGCCGGTGTCGCAGCGGGTGAGGGCCGACAGCACGGGCGCCGGCTGCGCCGCGACCGCCGCGGCGACGCGCGCGGCGTGGCCGGGCGCGTCCTGAACGGTGAAGACGGCGGCCGCCGCGACCGCGGGCGCCGTGGCGCCGCGGCTGGTGAGCCAGTCGCGCAGCGGTTGATACGCGGTCCACGCGGCGGCGAGCGCGGTGTCGGTCGTGGGCGCCGCCGGCGCGAGCAGCGCCATCAGATCCGCGTCGGGCGCGGCGGCGGCGCCGGTGGCCGAGTGGATCGCGGTCGTGAGGATCGCGGCGTAGATGTGTCTGGGCAAGAGCGGCGCATCGAGGCCCGTGCGCAGCGCGAGCCGGTTGGCGCACATGTACTTGCCGGGCGCGCCGTTATACGACCAGTTGCGCGTGAGCAGCGCGCCCAGCGCATCCCCGGGCGTGAGGTCGATGAAGAGCACCGAATCGCCGGTCGTGGTCGAGAAGTCGATCGGAGCGGAGAAGCGAAACGTCACCGGCGCAATCGTGCTGAACCCGTCGAAGTCGGCGGTCCACGCGTCGGCGTAGAGGCGCACGAGATCGACACCGAGCACGCCGACGCCGGGCGTGGGGAAGTCGCTGATGTCGAGCTTGCCCGCGGTCACGCGCGCATCATTGGGAAACGGCAAGCGGAAGAAATCGGCCGGCGGCCGGCCCGGCCTCGGGACCTCGAAGTACGCACGGAACGGCCCCTCGTCGCGGCAAGCGGCGCCAGCGTAGGGAGGATACGCCGTCGCTGTCGACTGGCAGGTCTGGTCGCGCGCGCACGACAGGCCCGACAGGCAGTCGGTGTGCGCCTGGCAGGTGGCGCCGACCTCGCCCGCGCCCGGCGCCGTGCACGCGCCGGAGAACCCGGTCAGCGCGCAGCGCAAAGGCGGCAGACACGCGGCGTCGGTGGCGCACGACGCACCGGCCGCTCCGGTGCCGCCCTTGCGGCAGGTGGCTTGCGGGTCGCAGTACAGCCCCGCGCCGCAGTCCCGGGTGGCGACGCAGGCGCCGCCTTCGGTGACGGTGGGCGGCGCGACGCAGATGCCCGAAATGCACACCTTCCCGCCGGCGCAGTCAGGGCTGATGCGGCACTCACTGCCCGGACCGGCCGTGCCGGTCGACTTCAGGTCGCACCCAAGCGCAACCAGCGCGCCGAGGAGCAGCACGGAACGTAGAAAACGAGGCGGATGGACCATTCGGTGCCCAGTGTCCGCCAGGAACCCCGCGCGGTAAACCCGGACATGAAAAAACGCCCGGACCATCTCTGGTCCGGGCGTCTTGGGTACGTGAGGCTCGGAAGCTCCGAGCTCAGCTACGTGCTATTGCGTGGCCGCGGCGCAGGCGCCCATCGAGAGCGACGGCCCCGTCGCGAGCGGCGGCAGCGACGGATCGCACGACCAGTCCACATTCGGCGGATCGCCCGTCAGCGTCTTCAGGAACTCGACGAGGTCGTCGACCTCCTGGTCGGTCAGGTTGAGCGGCCGGATGCGCGGTGACTTGGTGCCCGCGAACGTTCCCGTGGGGGCGCCACCTTGGTTGTAGTGTTGGACGACGTCGCGCAGCGTGTTGTAGAGACCGGTGTGGAAGTACGGGCCGGTCATCGCCACGTTTATCAGCGACGGCGTCCGGAACGAGCCCTCTTGGTCGTCCGGGTACTTGGTGCAGACGCCGGTCGCCATGTTGCTGTCGATGCAGGTCTGCAAGCGTACGTCGGCCGGCTTCGCCGCCACCGGTGGGGTCTTGGTGTCGTCCGCGGGCGCGCCCGGATAGAACAGCGCCTGGCAGGCCGCCGTCACGTCATCCACGGTGACGCTGCGGGTGACGCACAGCTGGGTGTCGAGGTCCTGGAGGTGCTGCCGGCCGCTCGTCGGGTCGTCGCTGAACTGACCAGCGCCGCCGAAGATCGGCACCTGAGCCGTCATGTCGAGGTGGTCGTTGGTGTTGAGCTGCATCAGCTGGTTGTTGAGCTGCGCCACCAGGACGCCGCCGCGGCCGCGGTCGGCCACGCCAGCAGTGGTCGAGCCGGGCGGGAAGAACGCCGGCGTCGGAACGCCGATGTTGTGGAACTGATTGTCGCTGAGCGCCGGGCCATTGTGGCAGTCCAGACACGAAGCCTTGCCGATGAACAGGCGCAGGCCGTCCTTGGCCTGTTCACTGAGGGCCGACGAGTCGCCGGCGACGTACTTTTCGAACGGCGAGTTCGGCGTGAGGAGCTTGCGCGGGTGAGCCTCGAACACGATGCCCATGTTGCCCTTGAACTTGTAGAGCTCCCACTGATCGGCCAGCGCCATCTTCTCGACGACGCCGTCGGCCGACATCACACTCTTCCCGTTGACGGTGGCCGCGCCCTTCGGGTTGCCGGTCGCCGGGAAGCGCGCCGTGTCCGTCGCGGTCGGATCCAGCGGGGAGAGCATGTTCTGGGAGTTCTGGGTGGCATTCGGATCGAACACCGTACCCGGGAAGCGCGCGTTGTACTCGTCCTTGTAATACTTGTAGATGAAGTGCATCTGGGCGAGCGTCGTCGAGTTGGTGCCCATTGCGCCGGTGCCGTGCTCACGCAACGAATCGAAACGGCCGGTCCACAGGACCGACTCCAGATAGCCGTTGTTCACCATCGTCGGCGTGTTGTGCGACAGCCAGTTGCGGCCGTGCGACACCGGGAACGGTCGCGAGTCGGTCCAGTAGGGCGAGCCGTGGCAGGTCACGCAACCGACCTTGCCCAGCTCGCCCGGGATCACGACGGGCTTCATCGTGACCGGATCGACCGCCGGCATGTTGGTCGCCGGGTCGATCGGCGTGTACGGCCCCTTGCCCGAAGGCCCGTCGACCTGAATGGCCTCCGCGCCGCGTTTGTCGAAGAAGAGGCGCTGTCCGAACTTGGCCATCTTGTCGTCATCGGCCATGAGGTCGAACGGCGCCATCGGCTGCATCGTCGACATCGGCGCGATCGCTTGTACGCGCGTCCAATCTTCATTGCTGAAGCCGTCCATCTTGTTGCCCTGGCAACCGCCGACGAACGGCGCGACTGCAGTCAGGGCGAATGCAGAGCCAATCCAGACATTCCCTCTCGAAAACATTCGGTCCTCCATTTGCTGCGTGTTCCCGTCTGACAACAACTCGAGACGGTGCCGACGCACCCGCCCTCCTGCTATCGGCCGAGTCCGTTGCGCAATTTAGAGCATTTGAAAAGTGTATTCTGCTTTGCAGTTCCTAACGACGTAGCTGATGTCGGCGTTTGAACGCATTGCAGTGCCCCATCAAGGAACGCAGACGGGCGGAGACATTCCTGGTTTGGATCGCAATTGTCGATTTTTTTCGCGGCGCCTGGCAAACAGCCGCGCCCGCGTCAGAACGCCAGCACCAACGAGCTCGTGAAGATATTGTTCTCGAATTGTGGAATGCCACCGTACTCACGATTCCACAGGTACTCCGCCTTCAGGATGATATGTGGGCTGAAAACGATCCGCGCGCCCCCCGTGAAGCGTTGTCCTTTGGTCAAATAGGCGCGATTGGAGCCCAGCGCCACGAAGGCGTCGCGCATCTCGGCGCGTCCGATGAAGCCGAGGAACCCCAGCGCCTGCCAATCGATCTCCACGTAGCCGGACGTATGTAAGGTGAGGTGCCAGGCGACATCATCTACCGTCCCCGGCGCGCCGCCTCGCATCGCTTGCGCCTTGATCATGAAGTTGGCCGACAGGTACTGCAGGTCGAGCCCGGCGAACCAGATCTTGCCGCTGTTGTCGGTAGCCCAGTCCTGCGAGCCCCACTCACCCGAGGCCCCGACTTCGAGCCGCTGCCCGGTCAGCGCCGGCACGAGATCGCCGATCGGCACGCTCACTGCGAGCCGGCCGTTCAGCGTCTTGCCCGAGTTCTTGTCGATCTCTGACTGAAAGTGGAACTGCTCCGTGCCCGACGAGTCGTTGGTCACCGACCCGGCGAAGATCAGCCAGTCCTTGAGCAGCTTGCTGCGCACCTTGACGCCGAGCTGCGGGCCGGAGGTATAGCGCTGCACGAGCGACGGCGTGATGCCGAACCGCTGGTCGGACTTCCGCTCTTTGTACTCGATGCCGAACACCGGCATGATCTTCCCCGCGAACACCGACGTGTTGCCGTCGTCGGTGACGACGTACTCCATCTCGGCGAGGTCGACGTCCATGAAGTCGCCCATGGCGAAGTCCATGCCCGATCGGGGGACGAAGTTGATGCTGGTGCGCATGATCGCCCGGTCGGTCAGCGCGTATCCGAGCCGGAGGTTGACCTCGTTCACGATGAAGCCCGGCGCGCCCTCGGAATGGATGCTGTCGAAACGCGGCCGGTCCAGGCCCGGCGGGTTGCCGAGATCCGCGACCTCGCCGCGCGAGTTGACCGCCGTCGAGAGGATGTCGCCGAGGAACGTCCAGCCGTAGTTCCGGTACTGGGGGAACTTGCTCTGGCCGATGTCCTCGACGAAGCCGACGCCGTTGTTCCCCATGGGGACGAAGAAGCCGAAATCGACGTAACCGTTGATCGAGAGCGGCGACGCCGCCTTCTTGACCTGCTGATCCTCCATCGCCTTCAGGCGATCCCTCAGCTCCTGCATCTGTGCCGCGATGGGATCTTCCGGCTGCGCCGATTCCTCCTGGACGTCGCCGCCCGGCAGCCCGGGTGCGTCCTCCGGCTCTGCCGCCGATACGACCGGCCCGAAGAGGCAGAGCGGCGCCGCGAACGCGATCGCTACCGACACTGGATTGAGGATCGCTTGCCGAAGTCCTGGTCCCTGCGTTAGGAATTTGCCCATTCGTACCCTTTCCTCCCTTGAAGAAACGAACCACGACGAAACCGACCGAGACGAAAACGACCGACCAAGGCCCTAACGCGCCGGGCGCTGGCCTCCTTGCTTGCGCTCGCTACCGGCGCGAAGCAGCTCCCCGATGACGTCCTGAAGGTTGAAGATGATCGCCGGCTCGGCCGAGGCCTCGGCGACGTGGAACGAGTACGGACCTTCGGCCCAGGTCAATATCTCCGTGAGCGCCACGTGGATGCGGCGGGCGAGGAGCTGCGCGATCGGCCGCGGCTCGACGGCCCGCTCGCGGATGAGGAGCGTTCCCAGCGATTCGACCGACTCGCGGTCGCGCAGGCCGGTCCGCGCCACCAGCGACTCGAGGTTCGACTTGCTGATCACCTTGGCCTCGATCAGCGCCTGATCGAACCGCCTGCTGTTCGAGGTCGCGGCGCTGGTGATCTGGCCGCGAAACAGCCGCAGCTCGCCCGCGCCCCGCGACCCCGACAGCGCCAGTGTTCCCGTCCGACCCTGCAAGCGCAGGAACTCGAGCAGGTCGAGGAACGACGTCGTCGCGAGGTTGCCGGCGATCGCGGTGCCGGGCGCCGCCATCTCGGCGGTCGCCTGCGAGCCCGCGTTGCCTCCGCCCTCGCCCGACCCGAACAGTCGCTCGAGCGCGCCCTGGATCTCGGGGTCGGTCGGGTCGAGCGCCGACGCACGCAGCAGCGCGCGACGCGCGCCGGCTCTGTCTCCCAGGGACTCGAGCGTCAGCCCCAGGTTCAGAGGCCCGACGACCAGATCCGGCGCGAGTTGCTCGCTGGCGGCGAAAGCCTCGGCCGCCTCGCGTAGCCGCCCCAGCTTTTGCTGACACAGGCCGAGGGCGCAATGGGCCTGGGCGGACTGCGCGTCCAGGCTCAGAGCCTGGTTGATCGTGGCGAGCGCGTCCTCGGTTTGCTCGGCGGTGAGCTGCGCCAGGCCCAGGTCGACGTAGGCCGACCCGACGTTGCGGCGGCGCGCGGCGACATCCTTGAGGACCTCGATCGCGTCGACGTGCCGCCCCAACCCCGACAGGGTGATGCCGAGAGTCGTGAGGACCGCGAAGTCATCTCCTCCCGTCAACATCGCGAGCCGCTGCAAGGAGCGCACGAAGCCCCGGTCGTCGCCAAGACGCTCGAGGACGCTCGCGAGGCGCTTGGCCGCGTCGAGGTGGCGCTGGTCGACCGCGAGGACGAGCGCCAGATGATCGGCGGAGTCGATCAGCATCCCCATCTCGTCGTACGCGGTCGCGGCGAGCAAGTGCCCGTCGACCGAACGCGGATCGGTTCGCAACACGCGTCCGAGGATCCCGATCGCCTCGCTGGCGCGCCCGGAGCCGAGCAGAATGCGCCCCAGGGCAAGCTGCGCATCGATCCGCTCGGGCGCGTGCCCGCACGCCGCGCGCACAGCCTGCTCGGCCTCGACGATCTTTCCCGCGGCGAGCAACGCCATGCCCGCGCCGATCACGCGATCGATCTCGAGCGGCGCGAGCTGCACCGCCCGCAACAGGGCTTGCGTGCCTTCGGAGATCTCGCCGAGCTCGAGCGCCCTGTGGCCGAGCGTGTACCAAGCTTGCGCGTCCGCCGGAGAGCGAGTGACCACCTCCAAGAGCTTGTTGAGCGCTCCATTCATCACTGGCCGTGTTGACTCTATCGCGTCTCACAACTCGAACACAATCCTTTACGCGCTCTTCTTTAGACTCTCTTTAGACTCTCTTCGATTGTTTTCGACCGTTTTTCGACTGTTTCCTGGGGAATTGTTTCGTGCGCGCTTCGTTTCTGCGCCGCCTTTTTTCGGGCGCGCGTTGTTCGTTGCGCGCGTAAACAACGGCGTCTCGCTTCAACCGCCCCGCGTTTGATCGATTACGGGTGGTGACGCTGGCGTGGGGGCTCGGGCCCCCGTCCGGGAGCTATGGCGAGCACGCCATAGCGCGCATGCCATAGCGCTTCTCGGCCTCGACCGGTATGCCAGCTTACGACTCGCCACACGTCCGCTCGACGTCACAAATGGCGTGTTCCACATTGCTCGCGGCGCCCGCCGAGCACGTCTGCTCAACACATGCGTGCCCGATCCGAAAACAATCACCCAACACTCACACAACGCGAAAACGCATTCGCGCCGCAAAAGACGTGCGGCTCCGCGCGATGAATGGAATGGTTCTTGTTAACGAGAAAGCTGTGGCTGTATATTGACGAGCCGGAGAGTCATTTCCATGTCTCACCAGACTCCTCAAGAGGACCCGCGCAGCAGTGAATCTGGCCAAGGCGAGCGCTTCGGCCGCTATCGATTGCGGGGAATCCTGGGTCAGGGTGGAATGGGGCGCCTTTACGTCGCCGAGCAGGTCGGGATCGAGGGGTTCAGCAAGGTCGTCGCGCTCAAGCGGATCCTGCCGCACCTGGCAGACAGCCAGCACTTTCGGGCCATGTTTCTCAATGAGGCGCGCGTCGCCGCACGTCTCGAGCACCCGAACATCGTCGCGACGTTCGAGCTGGGTGAGGTCGACGGCAACTACTTCATCAGCATGGAGTACTTGTCGGGCGAGGACCTCGCTGCGATCCTGACGCGTTGCCAGACCGCGGGCCCGATGCCGATCGAGATTGCGGTTGCGCTGGCGCAACAGAGCGCGAATGGCCTGCACTACGCGCACGAGATGCGCGACACCGGCGGCAAAGCGCTCGAGCTGGTTCATCGAGACGTCAGCCCGCTCAACATCTTCATCACCTACTACGGCATGGTGAAGCTCCTGGACTTCGGCATCGTGAAAGGTGTGACCGATCCTTCCAGGACCGTACCTGGTGTGTTCAAGGGTAAGTACGCGTATTGCTCCCCCGAACAGCTCGACGGCGGAGTCGTCACCCGACAAACCGATATTTTTTGTCTGGGAATCGTTCTTTGGGAGTGTTTGACGGGGCGCCGATTGTTCCTCCGCGACACGGATGCCGGCACCATCGATGCCGTCCGGGGTTGTGAAATCGAACCGCCGAGCGCTCTGCGCAAGGACGTACCGCGCGAGCTCGACCAGATCGTGTTGCAGGCGCTCTCGCGCCAGCGCGTCGCTCGCTTCGGGACGGCCCATGCGCTCTCCGAGGCGCTGGATCGCTTCCTGGCGAGCCGGGGCGATCGACCGACGTCCCGGAGCATCGGGCTCTGGTTGGAGTCGATTTTTGGCGCCGACCGCGCGACGTTGAAAAAGGCGATCGCGCAGGGGAGCGAGGTCGAGGCCGCGCTCAACCGGTTGCCGAGCTTCGACGCCGAACGCGCGCCCGTTGGCGAGAGCACCGATCGCGCGCCCAGCCGAGCGGCGGGCGCCGCGCGCATGCCGTGGTCGAGGAAGGTGACCAACGCCGCTGCGACGGAGTCACGGGTGTCCCCACTCGCCACCACCGGCGCGTCCATGCTCGACGCGCCCACGGCCGGGCGCCCAACGCCGCTCTCCGCCGCCGCGCCCGCGCGCGCGACGCCCCACCGCATGGAGTCGTCGCCTGCCCCGCGGGCGCCATCGTCGCTGCGCCGCCAGGTCGTCGCCGGGCTGGCCACTGCGCTGGTCGTCATGTCGGTGACTCTTCTGGTCGCTCGCTCGCGCGCGAAGACCGAAGCGCCGCCGCCGCCGCCGCTCGCCACCACCGCCACGCTGACGCTGGCGAGCGAGCCGCCCGGCGCCCAGATCTTCGTCGATGGCGATCCGAGCGGGATGGCGACGCCCTCCACGTTGACCGGGCTGCGCGCGCACCGGCCGCTCGAGGTACGCATCGACAAGCTCGGCTTCCGCCCCGTGACCGAGAAGATCGAGCTCATGCCGGGCGAAACGCGATCCCGGTCGTTCCGCCTGGTCGAAGACGACGGGACCGTCGTTCTCGATGGGCTGCCGGAGCACGCGATGATCTACGTCGACGACAAGCTGACCGACGGACGCGCGGCGCTGGTGCTGTCGCTCGGAGAGCACCGGATCCGCGTCGAGACCGCCGCCGGCGTGGTCTGGTCGCAGACCGTCTCCGTGGCGGCCGGACGCCAGACGATCCGGCTGCCGGCACAAAAGAAGGGCGCGAAAACACGATGAGCTACTCTCGTTACGAACCGCTCGGACCCGCGGCCGGAGCCTCCAGCCCGCCGGCGTCGCGAAGTCGGGCTGCGTTGCTGGCCGGCACGGCCCTGCTCGCGCTCGCGGTCAGCGCTTCCTTGCTGAGCCAGCGCCTCATCGACCGGTTCCTCACTCAGATCGACGGCGACGCCGTGCAGACGGCGGGCAAGGTCTTCGAGCGCGCGCTGGCGGAGCAGCGCGCGCAGGTGCTGTCACAGGTCAGCGTGCTCGCGGAGGATACGCGGATCCGTTCGACGGCGATGATGGCCAACCCCGACGAAGCCACGGTGCGCGACGTGCTCAAGGATCTGATGGCGACGTCGGGCGCCGGGTTGATGGCGGTTCTCGACGTGAACGGCAAGGTGCGCGCCGTGACGGGCGTCGAGGGCCTGCGCGACGTGGATCTCGGCTCATCGGCGGTCGTCAAGGCGGCGGTCCAGCGGCCGAGCGCGTACATCTGGACGTTCCCGCAACAAGTATTGGCGGTCGGCGTCGCGCCGATCCGAACGCAGGAACAGGTCAACGCATTTCTGGTCATGGGGTTCGAGGCGGCGAAGACCCCGCTCGGCGCGATCCACAGCTCGCTGGGCGTCTCGGCGGCGGTTCTGCTCGGCGACAAGGTCGTCGCGAGTGGAACCGACGACGCGGCGGCGCTCGAAGCCATGCGGGCCGCCGGCGCGAACGAGGGAGACAAAGACGTCGTCGTGAGCAGCGGCGACCAGCCCTTCTTCACGCGCGTGAGCCGGGTGAACGAATCGGTCGCCGCCGCCAAGGTGGTGTGGGTCATCCCGCAGCATCACCAGGCGCAGCGAATCTATCCGTTGAAGCTCTTGATCTGGACGCCGTCGCTGGCGGCTGCATTGATTCTGGCGCTGACAATGGTTGTCTCGCGAAGAGACGGAAAGGCATCGTGACGAATCTCAAGTGGTGCACAACGAGAGTGTCCATTGGCAAGTACGTTGTGGGTGTTGCGGCGGCAATGTCGTTGCTGGCGCTGGGCCCGATTGCTCGCGCGCAGGAAGCAGACGCCTCCGAGGTGGACGAGCTCCGGCGGCAGGTGCGGCAGCTCGAGGCGCAGGTTCAGGCGCTGCGCGCGGCCCTCAACGACTCCATCGACGCGAACCGGCAGCAGATTGCCAGCCTGAACCGCGCGCTGAAAGGCCAGGGCGGGGCGGCGAACGAGGCCCCGGCGGCGGCTCCGCGCGCCGAGGCAACGGACAACGTACGCCCACCGCCGTCGCTGCCGAAGTTGCCGCCGGCCAAGGGTTCGGCAGCCGCGTCGCGCGCCGGCGCGCGGCGACGAGGTGGTGAGGAGGCGCCCGCGGGGGCGATCCGCGGCCGCGTCGAGGTGCCGTCCGGCGAGCCGGTCGCGTACGTCTACGTCGAGAATGTCTTCGAGCCCGCGGTGCACGGCCGCAAGGAGGTGATCCAGCAGAAGGAGAAGCGATTCATCCCGCGCTGGGCCGTCGTGCAGCGGGGAACGGTGATCGAGTTCCCGAACAACGACAACATCTACCACAACGTATTCTCGCTCAGCTCCGGCAACTCGTTCGATCTCGGCCTCTATAATTCATCCAGCGAGGCCAAGTCGCAGACGTTCAACGAGGCTGGCGCCGTGGACATCTACTGCAACATCCATCCGCAGATGGCCGCCAGCGCGCTCGTCGTGCCCAACCGCTACTTCGCCAAGGTCAAGAGCGACGGCACCTACGAGATCCCGGGCGTGCCCAGCGGCAAGCGGAAGGTCGTCGCTTGGGCGCCGGGATCGCACCTGACAGCCCAGTGGGTCGAAGTGGACGCCGGTAGCTCCGCCGAGCTGAACTTGAAGCTCGAGTCCAAGGCCGCGGGTCACAAGAACAAGAATGGACGCGCCTACGGATCCTACGAATGAATGCCATTGTGAACGACACCAACCAACGAGACCCTCATTTGACTAACTCTCCTTCGCGTCCCTCCCGGCTGGTGGCCCCCTTCCTTGCGCCGGCGTGCGCGGCAGCGTTCCTGAGCTGCGCGACGGCCACTCCGCCGGCGCAGACGATCGAACCTCCTTCGGGCGGGGCGCCGGCCGAGGCATCGGCGGGCAGAGGCGCCGCGGGCGGCGACACCAACCGGTTCGTCATGTCGCGCGAGCCGATCTCGGAGGAGAGGCCGAGCGAGGACTCGCTGCACATCGGAGAGAAGTGGTGGCGGTTTCGGGCCGGCTTCCTGAAGATGACCGACGCGCAGGCGCGCGAGCGCGACATGGCGGTGTCGACCAAGCAGGCGCCGCAGGGTTTCTGGGATCCCCAGACCCGGATCGAGACCGTTCAGATCTGGAGCGGCCTCTGCAATCAGTGCCACGGTGGCCGGCGCAACCAGCAGGACGCCGTGTCGATGCCGTCGCCACCGCCCACCTGGGGCCAGGGCGAGGGGTTGTTCTTCGGTAACCGGCGCCAGTACGCCGACGTGTTCAACACCGTGTCTTACGGCGGCCCGAAGCACGAAGGCAAGGTGGCGATGCCGTCCTGGAAGACCGTGCTCGCCAAGGAAGAGATCTGGGCGCTGCTGTACTTCCTCGAGTATCAGTCGGGCGGCATCGAGGGGCGCTTCCCGCCCAGCCTCTACCCCCGCCTGCAGACCGACGTCGGGCAACAATAAGAAAACCCACGCGGGTGGCCACGGCTGCTGGTACCAGCCGTGGCTGCCCTTTTTCGCGCCTACGCCCGGGTGCGATCCTGGACGCGGATGACGCCGTCGCGCAGCAGCGAGGCCGCGATCTTGAGCGCATCGATCGCAGGGATCTTCGTCGCGCGGAAGACCTCGTCCAGCGTCAGGCGACCGTTCATGCGGCGCAAGAGCGCCCAGTGCAGCTCGTCGAGCGCGATGGTATCGAGCTCGGCGTCCGAGCGGTTCATGACCGGCACCTTGCTGACCGGCCCCGCAATGAAGATGCGCGCCAGTGGGCCGCCCGCGGTGTCGGTCAGGTCGCCGACGTCGGCTTCCGGGGTTCGCTCGTTGGCGACGAACCGCCGCCGACGCCGCCAGCACCGCCTCGGCGATGTCACCGGCGTCCAGGCAGAAGCGAGCCTTGTGCACCAGCGTCCCGACCGTCCCCAGCCGGGGGATCGCCTGCTCGGCCGTCGGAGCGGAGTGCACGTCGAGCGGCCGGCTGCCGACCTCGATGCTGTAGCCGCGGCTCTCGCGCTCGGCGGGGATCGCGGGTGCGGCGGCGTCGACGACGACCTCTGGCGCGGCCCCGAGGTGCTCGGCGCCGGCCGGGGCGGTCGCAGCGGGCGAGGCGGCAGGTCGTGCGGTCGAGACGCTGGGAGCCGGTCGCATCGACCTCGCCAGCAGCGACGGGATCGGCGACACCAGCGTGTTGCGCCGGCCGCGGCGCGCAGCCAGCTCGCGCGGTGTGACCGCGCCCGTGCTCTTGTCGTTGATCTCGGCCGCGACGGCGCCAGCGGCTTTTCCACGCGCCCGCTCGGCCTGGACCTCCAGCAGCTCCTCGCCCAGGGCGTCGACGTCGAACTCGATGGTCCGTTCCTCCGTCAATTCTTCCGGTTCCGGAGTCGGCGTGTCGCGTTTCGGCGTCATTTGCCAATGATTCTCGGTAGACCCATGCTTTATCTTGAGTCGTTTCGAGGCCCGGCGCCAGCGGGCATCGCCAGGCGAGATGACGACGACGTGGGCTACTTCGTGACCGCGATCGACTTCCGGAACAGCGTCAGGCTGTAGACGAAGAATCCGAGCCCGACCGCCGTGACCATCAGGAACTGCCGCCACACCGCGCCGAGGCCGCCGCCGCGATAGATGATCACCTGCGAGAAGCTCACGAAGTGCCGCGACGGCAGGAGGTAGGTCAGGTACTGCAGCCAGCGCGGCTGGCTCTCGACCGGCGTGCTCCCGCCGGAGAGCAGCATGAGGACGACGATCACCAGGATGATCAGCAGCGCGAACTGCGCCATCGAGCGCGAGATCGTGCCGAGGAAGATGCCGAGCGCGGTCGCGAAGAACAGATAGAGCACGACGCCGACGAACCAGAGCACAGACCGAGCCGGCGAACGGCACCTTCAGCGCCAGCTGCACGACCAGGAACAGCGAAGCGGCGGTCGCGAGCAGGATCACCAGGCTGTTGGCCCACACCTTGGCCATCGCGATCTCGAACGCGCGCAGCGGCATGACCAGCAGGTGCTCGAGCGTCCCGTGCTCGCGCTCGCGGATCACGGCGGCGCCGGTCAGCACGACGGTCAGCAGGCGTGATCTGGTTGATGATGGCGACGACGCTCTTGAACCACGACGACGTCCCGTTCGGGTTGAACAGCTTGCGAACGACGAGCTTGATCGGGCGGCTGCGGCGTCGCCTCCGTCGCGCTTGAGGAACGACGCGACGCGATCGCTGATGATGTTCCGGATGTAGCCGGCGCCGATGCCGGCCTGCTGCATCGCCGTCGCGTCGATGTTCACCTGGACCGCCGGGTTGCGGCCCGCGCGCAGGTCGTGCTCGAACATCGGCGGGATCACGACGACGAACATGAGCTCGCCGTGTCCATCTCCGACTGCGCGTCGGCGGCGCCGACCAGCGCGGGAACTTGAAGCGCGGCGGATAGAACGCGTTGAACAGCTCCTTCGACAGCGCCGAGCCGTCCTCGTCGACGAACGCGATCGACGCGTTGTTGACCTCGCTCGAGGTCCCGGTCGCCTGGATGTAGATCGCCAGCGTGAACGCGTAGACGACGAACAGCACCATCACCGCGTCGCTCATGAGGCTGCGGATCTCCTTGAGGCCGAGCCAGAAGATGTTCAGCAGCGACGTCACGACTACTTCTCCTGCTTCTTGAGGCCCGACCACGCTGATCGGCGAGCAGGACCGGAATGCAGCACGCCAGGAAGAGCATGTCGCCCAGCATGAGACGGACGCTGAGGCCCTTGGTGTACGCGCCCAGGCTCGAGTGCATGTAGTACGAGGCCGGCCAGATCGAGCCGACGAGGCCCGCGTTGCCCTCGAGCGTCGAGACCGGCTGCAGCAAGCCCGGAGAACTGGATCGTCGGGAACGATGGTCAGGATCGACGTGACGAAGACCGCGGCGACCTGGCTGCTGGTGAACGTCGACGTGACCATGCCGATGCCGGTCGTCGCCATGACGTACAGCAACGTGCAGAACGTCAGCATCAGGAAGCTGCCCTTGATCGGCACGCCGAAGACGATGAGCGCGAGCGTGGTGAGGATGAAGAAGTTGATCATCGCGATCGCGACGTACGGCAGCTGCTTGCCGAGCAGGTATTCGAGCCGCGCCGTCGGCGTGACGTAGAAGTTGATCATCGAGCCGAGCTCCTTCTCGCGCACGATGCTGACCGTCATGAGGATCGCCGGGATCAGCAGCAGCAGCAGCGCGGGGACGCTGGGCACGATCGAGTAGACGCTCTCGAACGTCGGGTTGTAGATGAAGCGCTCCTCGATGTCGGCCGTGTCGGGCTGCGGGTCGCGCGGTCGCCAGGCCGGTCGCGGGGTCCCTGAGCGTGGCCGCGTGCACGCCCTCGCACGTACTGCGCGACGGTGTCGCCCCGGAACGTCATCGCGCCGTCGACCTGCGCCATCACCTCGGGGCTCGGCGCCGCGGCGAAAGTCGACGCCGAAGCTCGGCGGGATCTCGAGGACGAGCGAGACGTCGTCGGATTGCAGCCGCCGCAAGCGCCTCGTCCGCCGAACGCGCCGGCGCGGTCTTGGTGAAGTAGCGGGGCGAGCCCGCGAACTGCTCGAGGTACATGCGGCTCTCGGGCGACTGATCGAGATCGAGCGCGGCGTAGCGGATGTGCTCGACGTCGGTGGTGATGCCGAAGCCGAAGACCAGCATCAGCAGCGCCGACCCGACGAACGCGAACGTCAAGCCGCACCGGATCGCGGAGGATCTGCATGGTCTCGTTGTGCGCATAGGCGCGCATGCGGCCGAGGCGCACGCTCAACCCCGAACGCGTCGGCGTCGGCGTCGGCGCCGGCGTCGGCGTCGGCGTCGGCCGCCCGGCTCCCGGCGCGACCTCCTTGCCGTTCGTCTTGCCGTCTCCGGGCTTGGCGGCGGCGATCGCGTCCTCCATGTACGCGATGAACGCCTCTTCGAGGTTGGCGGCGCCGCGCTTCTCGATCAGCTTCTGCGGCGCGTCGCACGCCAGCACCTTGCCGGCGTTCATCAGCGAGATGCGGTCGCAGCGCATGCCCTCGTTCATGAAGTGCGTGGTCACGAAGATCGTGACGCTCTGCTCGCGCGACAGCGCGATCAGCAGCTCCCAGAAGCTGTCGCGCGCGACCGGGTCGACGCCCGACGTCGGCTCGTCGAGGATCAGGATCTGCGGCTCGTGCAGCACCGCGACCGCCAGCGACAGGCGCTGGCGCAACCCCATCGGCAGCGACTCGGCCAGCGCGTCGACGTGCGCGCGCAGGCCGAACCGTTCGACCAGCTCCTCGATGCGCGCTTCGGGCCTTGTCCGCGGGCAGGTGATAGAGCCGCGCGTGCAGCACCAGGTTCTGCCGCACGCTGAGCTCGCCGTAGAGCGAGAACGCCTGCGTCATGTAGCCGAGGTTCTTGCGCACCTCGAGGCTGCCCGCGTCGACCGAGCTGCCGAAGATCTTCGCCGTCCCCTCCGTCGGCGGCAGAAGGCCGGTCAGCATCTTCATGGTCGTCGACTTGCCGCAGCCGTTCGAGCCGAGAAAGCCGAAGATCTCGCCGCGCTCGATCGACAGCGACACGGAGTCGACCGCGGTGAAGGCGCCGAAGCGGCAGGTCAGGCCGTGCGCCTCGATGGCGATCTCCGTCTTTCCGGCCGCGCGCGGCGGGATGGTGAGCTCGGTGTGGCCGCTGCGCTTCTCTTCGGGCAGGAGCGCGATGAAGCAGTGCTCGAGATCGCTCGTGCTCGTGCGCTTCATCAGCTCCGCCGGCGAGCCCGTCGCCAGCACGCGCCCCGCGTCCATGGCGACGATCCAGTCCCACGCCTGCGCTTCGTCCATGTACGCCGTCGAGATGACCACGCTCATCCCCGGGCGGCCCTCGCGAATGTTGTCGATGAGCCGCCAGAACTGCCGGCGCGACAGCGGGTCGACGCCGGTCGTCGGCTCGTCGAGGATCAGCAGATCGGGATCGTGGACCAGCGCGCCGCACAGCCCGACCTTCTGCTTCATGCCGCCGGAGAGCTTGCCGGCGGGCCGATCCGCGAACGGGGCCGAGGCCGGTGGCGTCGAGCAGCTCGCGGATGCGCGTGCGGCGTTCGGCGGCCGGCAGCCCGAAGAGCTGTGCCATGAAGTCGACGTTGTCGTAGACGCTCAGCTCCAGGTACAGGTTCTTGCCCAGCCCCTGCGGCATGTACGCGATGCGCGGGCCGACGTCGCGCCGGTGGCGCGCGTCGCGCGATGTCGCCGTCGAGCACCGTCACGCTCCCCTGCTGCATCTTCTTCGAGCCGGCGACCAGCGCCAGCAGCGTCGACTTGCCGACGCCGTCGGGGCCGACGATGCCGACCATGATCCCGCGTCGGGATGTCGAGCGAGATCCGGTCGAGCGCCACGACCTTGCGATAGCGGTGGGTGACCTCGCGGATCGAGACCACCGGCCCGCCCGCGGTGGCGAGCGGCGGCTCGAACAATGCGGGAGACACCATCGGTCGGATCTCCGCCGTCACTCGGGCGTGGTGCTCGACGTCGTGGCCGGCGACGTCCTGGCGAGACGCTGGGGCCGACCAGGTTCTGCAGCCGCGCCGGCCAGACCGCCGACGGGTCGGTCTTCACGTAGCCGACGCCGCGCACGCCGGTCTTCACGCGCTCGATGTACTGGCTCGCGATCTCCTTGGGGACCTGGATCTTCACGCGGAACATCAGCTTCTCGCGCTCGCTGCGCGTCTCGACCTGCTTGGGCGTGAACTGCGCTTCCGGCGACACGAAGCTGACGTACCCCGCGACCGCGTGCTTCGAGTCGTAGTCGACGGTGATGCGCCCTTCGGCGCCCATCTTGATGCGCGCCGCCTCCTCCGACGGCAGGAAGATCTCCATGTAGACGTCATCGAGGTTCACCAGCGTCAGCGCCTTGCCGCCCGGCCCCAGCACCTCGCCCGGCTCGGCCAGCCGATAGAGCACGCGGCCGGTCACCGGTGACCGCAGCGTGGCGTCGTCGATACGCGTCTGGATCGTCGCCGCGTTGGCGCGCGCGACGGCGACCTCCTGCTGCGCGGTCTGCAGCCTCGCCTCGGCCTCGGACAGCGACGCCTTGGTCGTCCCCACCTTCGTCGTGCGCACGTCCAGCTCCCGCTGCGAGCCCGCGCCCGACTTGACCAGCTGGCGCGATCGCTCGGCCTCGGTCTCGGCCAGCGTGATCTCGCTGTTCTGCTTGGCGATGGCGGCCTTGGCCCCTGCCAGCTTCTCGCGCGCGGCGTCGATGCTGGCCTTCGCTTCGGCCAGCTGAGAGTCCAGAGTCACCGTGTCGAGGCGCACCAGCACCTGTCCCGGCTTCACCAGAGCGCCTTCGTCGACCAGGATCTCCTTGACCCGCAGCGGCTCCTTCGCCGCGACGTCGACCAGCTTGGCCTCGACGCGGCCGTTGCCCGAGACGATCCCCTCGGGCAGCTCGTTCTGCTTCTTCTTCCAGTAGCGAAAGCCGATGACCCCGATGGCCACGACCGCGAGCGCGCCCGCGGCGATGACCCACTTCTTACCCCGCTTCGAAAGTTTCTTCGCCATGCCGGTCCCCTCAGGGCGCCCCTGCCGCCGAGCTCTCGCCGCTCTCCGGCGAGCGCGGCTGCGACAGCATGTCGCCCCAGTTGGTGCGCGCCTTCATCTCGTTCCGCGTCGCCTCGGGCACGAACGGCTCGCCGCCGCGCGCTTCCCAGCCGCCGCCCAGCGCCTTGTAGAGCGCCATCAGGCTGGTCGCCACCGACGACCGCGACTGCGCGAAGTCGTTCTGTTGCTCGAGCAACGACCGCTGCGCGTCGAGCACGCGCTGATAGTCGACCGCGCCCTCCCGGTATTGCTCGAGCGACAGCTCGACCGACCGCTGCGCCGACTTCACCGCGCTCTCCTCGAACACCGTCGCCTCCTGGGCATTGAGGAACCCCGCCAACGCATCCTCGACCTCCTGGGCTGCCCTGAGCACGGTGTCGCGATAGAGCACCAGCAACTCCTGAAAGCGCGCGTCCTGGACGCGCACGTTGTTCACGATGCGTCCGTAGTTGAAGAACGGCCATGAGACCGAGGGGCCGGCCTGGTAGAAGAAGCTGTTGGAGGAGAAGAAGTTGTGGCCCCCGAACCCGCTGCCCGTGGCCTGCAGGCCGATCGACCCGAAGAGCGAGAAGCTGGGATAGAGATCGGCCTTGGCGACGCCGATGCGCGCGCACTGGGCGGCGGCGTTGAGCTCGGCGCTGCGGATGTCGGGACGCCGGCGCAACATCTCGGCGGGAACGCTGACCGCGACCTTCGCGGGCGCCTGCGGGATCTCTTGCGGCCCGCCGAGCAACGAGTCCGCGACGCCGGGCGGCTGGCCCAGCAGCGTGCTGAGGGCGTTGCGCGCCTGTTGCAGCTGCGCTTGCAACCCAGGGATCGTCGCGCGCGTGCTCGCAAGCAGCGTCGTCGCCTGGGTCACGTCCAGCTCCGACGTCGCGCCGTTCTGAAAGCGCGACTGCGCAATCTTCAGCGCCTGGTCCTGGATGTCGGCGTTGTTGCGCGCCTGCGCGATCAGCACCTCGAACGTGCGCACGGCAACGTAGGTCCGCGCGACCTCCGCGGTGAGCGACACCACCGCGCGTCGTAGTCGGCGATCGAGGCGAGCAGGCTGGCGGCCTCGGCGTCGACGGCGCGCCGGTACTTGCCCCAGAAGTCGATCTCCCAGGACGCGTCGAAGCCGAGCTGATAGTCGGTGTAATGCCGCGGCAGGATCGCGCCGAACGGCGTGTTCAAGCTGGGGCCGGCCGCGGTTGCGGCCCCGGTGATCTGCTGAACCTGGGGGAACTGTTTGCCGGTGGCGATGCCCCACTGCGCGCGCGCCTCGGCGATGCGCAGGCCGGCGACCTGCAGCGGCAGGTTCTGGCGTCGCGAGAGCTCGACCAGCTTGTCGAGCACCGGATCGTTGAAGCCTTTCCACCACGAGGTCTCGGCGGCGCCGGTGGCGGCCAGGTGCGGATTGTTTGCCGCCTGCCAGGCAGCGGGCAGCGTCGCCTGGGGCCTGGTGAACGTCGGACCGACCGAGCACGCGCCCACCGCAAGAAGGCCGGACCACAGCGACACGCGCGCGACCTCCACCATCCGGCAGCGCGATCGCGGGTAGGCACTACCGTCGCCCATCATTCCGGGAGCAAGGTACGGAGGCACGCTCAGTCCAGCAATCGGGAGCCGCCTTGGTTCCGTCCCCGCGCTGGCGGTGCCGCGGAGCGCTCAGTACTTCTCGGCGACCACGCGGCGGCCTTTCAAGCTCGCCTGGTCGTCGTAACGATCTTTGTTCGAGCGCTTGGGCAACGTCACGCGCTCTTGCGGCAGATGTTTGTAGGGGATCAGCTTCAGGATGTGCGCGATGCAATTGAGGCGCGCGCGCCGCTTGTCGTCCGAGCGCACGATGTACCAGGGGGCATGCTTGGTGTCGGTCGCCGCCAGCATGCGATCACGCGCCCGCGAATAGGCATACCAGCGCGGCCACGACGCCAGGTCCATGGGCGACAGCTTCCACCGCCGCAGCGGATCGTCGATGCGCGCGGTCATGCGCCGCTCTTGCTCTTCGGGTCCCACCTCGAGCCACAGTTTGATGAGCTGGATGCCGGCGTCGACGATCCATTTCTCCGCGGTGGGACAGAGCTCGAGGAACCCCTCGTACTGCTTCTTGGTGCAGAACCCCATGACGTGCTCGACGCCGGCGCGGTTGTACCAGCTGCGATCGAAGACGACGATCTCGCCCGCCGCGGGGAAGTGCGCGACGTAGCGCTGCATGTACATCTGCGTCTTCTCGCGGTCTGACGGCGCCGGCAGCGCGACGTGCCGGAACACGCGCGGGCTGACCCGCTCGGTGAGGGCCCGGATCGTCCCGCCCTTGCCGGCGGTATCGCGTCCTTCGAACAGGATCATGACGCGTTGGCCGTTCTTCTTGACCCACTCCTGCAGGAGGCACAGCTCGGCCTGCAGCTTGCGGAGCTTCTTCGCGTATTCCTTGTTTTTCAAGAATGGAACCCACAGGAGGGTTCCCACGCCGCGCACCTCATCCAGGCGAAACTGAGGTCGCGCGCGCCGGCCGCAAGACGACTGCGGCGATTTGCTGTCCACTCCCGTCGCTTGCGGCCCCCTCTTTCACGCGTGGAGCTGGTCGGCGAGGATGAACCGATCGACGGCGTTGGCGAAGCCGTCCTCGTCGTTCGACGTCGTGACGTGCCGCGCGGCGCGCTGAACCTCGTCGCTGGCGTTGCCCATGGCGATGCCGATGCCCGCCGCCGTCAGCATGGGGATGTCGTTGGGCATGTCGCCGATCGTCGCGACCTCGTCGAGCGGAATCTGGAGAATGCGCGCCGCCTCGCGCACGACCACCCCCTTGTTGGCGTCGGGGTGGGTGACGTCGACATACGACGGATTGGAGCGTGCCGCGGACGCCGCTGAACCGAGGCGCGCCTGCAGCTCCTGTTCGCAGCGGGCGATCAACGCTCGATCCGCGCTCACGGCGACGATCTTGATCGGTTCGTCGAGCACCGTGCTCAGGTCCCGAACGATCGTGGGCCGGAAGCCGACGGTCGTGGTCTCGCGATCGACGCGAAACGCGCTCGGGTCGCGAACGAACCACTCGGTGCCTCGATAGATCCAGACGTCCAGGCCCGTCCGCAGCAAGTAGTCGACGGTGTCGCTGGCGACGTCCGACGGAACCGTCCGCTGCAGGATCACCGTCTTCATGTCGGGTCGGATGTAGATCGCGCCGTTGAACGCAGCCAGCGGCGCGGTCAACCCGAGCGCCTCAACCAGGGGCGTCAGCCCGCGCGGCGGCCGCCCGCTGGTGATCGTGAACGCCACGCCTGCATCGCGTAGCCGGGCCGCCGCCTCACGCGTGCGCGCGGTCAGCGCCTTGCTCTTCGTCACCAGAGTTCCGTCGACATCCGCGATCAACAACCTGACCGGCATCGCCGCCCTCACCTTCAGTTTCAAGCTGGGACCGTTTCGGCGCCGTCGCCACGGCCCGGCGCGCGATTCGCGAGCTCGACCGTCGCCGGTCGAACCCGCGCCGGGCTCGATTGCCAGTCCAGCTCGCAACCTTAGGTTTGCCACAGGGGGAGGAAATGCTGATGACGACGACCCTCGACGAGACCGCGCTGGCGATTGTTGCCGACGGCAAGGGCGTTCTGGCCGCCGACGAGACGGTGTCGACCATCAGCAAGCGCTTCGCCGCGCACGCGATCGAGTCGACGGCGGACAGCCGCCGCGCCTATCGCGAGATGCTGTTCAGCACGCCCGGGATCTCCCAGTTCATCGGCGGCGTGATCCTGCAGGACGAGACCATTCGCCAGAACGCTTCGAGCGGGATGCTGCTGGTCGAGCTGGTCGCGAGCCAGGGCATGATCCCCGGCATCAAGGTCGACGCCGGCGCCAAGCCGCTGGCCGGCTCGCCCGGCGAGCTCGTCACCGAGGGCCTCGACAGTCTGCGCGAGCGCCTGATGACGTACCGGCAGATCGGCGCGCGCTTCGCGAAGTGGCGCGCCGTGATCCGCATCGGCCAGGCGTTGCCGACCGCGGCCTGCATCGCCTCGAACGCCGATGCCCTCGCTCGCTACGCGATGCTCTGTCAGGAGCAGGATCTGGTCCCGATCGTCGAGCCCGAGGTCTTGATCGATGGCGTGCACACCATCGACCGCTGCGCCGAGGTGAGCGAGGGCGTGCTGCGCGCCGTCTTCGAAGCCCTCTTCGCGCACCGGGTCCGCCTCGAAGCGACCCTGCTCAAGCCGAGCATGGTGATCGCGGGCTCGGGATGCGCTCGACAGGCCAGCGTTCCCGAGGTCGCCGCCGCCACCGTTCGCACGCTCGAGCGGCACGTGCCGCCGGCCATTCCCGCGATCGTCTTTCTGTCGGGCGGCCAGGATCACCTGCTGGCGACCGAGCACCTGAACGCGATCAATCAGCTCAGGGCGCGCAAGCCGTGGATCCTCAGCTTCTCCTACGGCCGCGCGCTGCAGGACGAGGCGATGGAGACCTGGCGCGGGCGCAGCGAGAACGTCAACGCCGCCCAGCGCGCCTTCTACCACCGCGCGCGCTGCGACAGCGCGGCCGTCGCCGGACGCTACGGCAGCGCGGTCGAGAGCGAGCCCGCTCCCATCTGAGCGCGCCCTCGCCAGCGCATCGAGCTCCCCTCGTCCCAACGACCTCATTCGGATCGGAGGAATGCCGTGGCACATACTGAATCGACCAGGAACTCGGGCGGGATGCACGCGCGTCAAGCACCGGGCACGAACGGTTCGACCGCGGCATCGGCCGCCAAGCCCAAGTCGGCGCCCGGGCCGCTCGCCGCGCGCGAGCTCGAGCTCATGGACGCCTACTGGCGCGCCTGCAACTACCTGTCCGTCGGCATGATCTACCTGCGCAACAACCCGCTGCTGAGAAAGCCGATCGAGCTCGACGACATCAAGTACCGGCTGCTCGGCCACTGGGGCGCCAGCCCGGCGCTGTCGTTCGTGTGGGTGCACCTGAACCGCGAGATCGTGAAGAACGACCTCGACGTCATCTTCGTCGCGGGGCCCGGCCACGGCGCGCCCGGCGTACTCGGCCCGGTTTACCTCGAGGGCACGTACTCCGAGGTTTATCCCGACAAGACCGAGGACGCCGAGGGGCTGCAGAAGTTCTTCAAGCAGTTCTCCTTCCCCGGCCACATCGGCAGCCACGTCACGCCCGAGACCCCGGGATCGATCCACGAAGGCGGCGAGCTCGGATACAGCCTGTCGCACGCCTACGGCATGGCGTTCGACAACCCCGACGTGCTCGTCGCCTGTGTCGTCGGCGATGGCGAGGCGGAGACCGGCCCGCTGGCGACCGCGTGGCACTCGAACAAGTTCCTCAATCCGGCGCGCGACGGCGCGGTGCTGCCGATCCTCAACCTCAACGGGTACAAGATCGCGAACCCGACCGTGCTCTCGCGCATCAGCCGCGAGGAGCTGGAGGCGCTGTTCGTCGGCTATGGCTACCGGCCCTACATCGTCGAGGGCAGCGACCCGGCGGCGATGCACCAGAAGATGGCGGAGACGCTGGACCGTGCCATCGACGAGATCCACGCCGCGCAGAAGGCCGCGCGCCAGAGCAAGGACCCGGCGCGCCCGCGCTGGCCGATGATCATCCTGCGCTCGCCCAAGGGCTGGACCGGTCCCAAGGAGGTCGACGGGCACAAGATCGAGGGGTTCTGGCGCTCGCACCAGGTCCCGTTCGCCGACGTACGCGAGAACCCGGCGCACCTCAAGGTGCTCGAGGAGTGGATGCGCAGCTACCGGCCTCAGGAGCTGTTCGACGACAGCGGCCGGCTCATCGCGGAGCTGCGCGCGCTGGCGCCCAAGGGGACGCGCCGCATGAGCGCCAACCCGCACGCGAACGGCGGCCTGCTGCGCAGGGAGCTGAAGCTCCCCGACTTCCGCGCCTACGCGGTGCCGGTCACGGGGCGCGGCACGACGCTGCACGAGAACACCAGGCCGCTGGGCGAGTTCCTGCGCGACATCATGCGCGCGAACCCGACCAGCTTCCGCGTCTTCGGCCCCGACGAGACCGCGTCGAACCGCCTGCAGGCGATCTACGACGCCAGCAAGAAGACCTGGATGGCCGACATGCTGCCCGAGGACGCCGACGGCGGCGAGCTGGCGCGCGACGGCCGCGTCATGGAGATGCTGTCGGAGCACACGCTGCTCGGCTGGCTCGAGGGCTATCTGCTCACCGGGCGTCACGGGCTGTTCCACACCTACGAGGCCTTCGCGCACGTGGTCGACTCGATGTTCAACCAGCACGCGAAGTGGCTGGACATCAGCAAGAACCACGTGAAGTGGCGCGCGCCGGTGTCGTCGGAGAACATCCTGCTGTCGTCGACGGTCTGGCGTCAGGACCACAACGGGTTCTCGCACCAGGACCCGGGCTTCATCGACCTCGCGACCAACAAGTCGTCCTCGGTGGTGCGCATCTATCTGCCGCCCGACGCCAACACGCTGCTGTCGGTCGCCGACCACTGCTTGCGCAGCACCGACTACGTCAACGTCATCGTCGCCGACAAGCAGAGGCACCTGCAGTTCACGACCATCGACGAGGCGATCATTCACTGCACCAAGGGGGTCGGCATCTGGCGGCGCGCCAGCACCGACGCCGGCGAGGAGCCCGACGTCGTGCTCGCCTCGTGCGGCGACGTCGTGACGCTGGAAGCGCTGGCGGCGGCGTCGATCCTGCGCGAGCGGCTGCCGGATCTGAAGCTGCGCTTCGTCAACGTCGTCGACCTCTTCAAGCTGCAGTCGTCGGCGCAGCATCCGCACGGCCTCACCGATCGCGAGTTCGACGGCCTGTTCACGACCGACAAGCCAATCGTCTTCAACTTCCACGGTTATCCGTGGCTGATTCACCGCCTGTGCTACGCCTTCGACGGGCACGCCAACCTGCACGTCCACGGCTATCAGGAGAAGGGCAACATCAACACGCCGTTCGAGCTGGCCATGCTCAACGAGACGTCGCGCTTTCACCTGGTCATCGACGTCATCGACCGCGTGCCCAAGCTGCGCGTGAAGGCGCAGCACCTGCGCGAGGAGATGGAGGCCGCCATCATCGAGAACCTGGCCTACGCGCACGACCAGGGCCGCGACCGCCCGGAGATCTCGGACTGGACCTGGCCGGACTAGGAACAACGCCAGGCGGTCAGTACTCGTTGAACATGCGCTGGATCTGTTTGACGTCGCTGGTTCGGGTCAGGCCCAGTTGCAACAGCACGCGCGCCTTGGGCGCCGTGAACTCGCCCGACGCCGCGAAGCCCGTCTGGTCGTCGTTGACCTCGTTGTTGCGCAGCACCAGGCCGCCTGCGAGGCGGGTGCTGCGCACGACGACGACGCCCGACTTCGCCGCGCGGCCGAGCGCGGCCAGCGCCGGCTGCGTCATGTTGCCGTCGCCCACGCCGGCCACCACCAGACCCTTGGCGCCGGCCCGAACCGAAGCGTCGATCAGGTCGGGGCTCATGTTGGCGTGCGCGTAGATGATGTCGACGCGCGGCAGCTGCGAGCGCCCCGAGACGTCGAACTCGGAGCGGCTGGTGTGCGGGCGATCCATCTGCTCGAACCAGGCGATCTGTCCGGTGTGGACCAGCGCGACAGGTCCCCGATTCAAGCTCTTGAAGGTCTCGACACTGGTGGTGTCGGTCTTGGTGACATTGCGCGCCGAATGCACCTCGTCGTTCAGCACGACCAGGACGCCGCGCCCCTTGGCGCCCGGGCTGGCCGCGACCGCGACCGCGTTGTAGAGGTTGCCGGGACCGTCGGCGCTGATCGCCGTCGCAGGCCTCATCGAGCCGACCATGACGATCGGCTTCTCGCTCTTGACCGTGAGATCGAGGAAGAAGGCTGTCTCCTCCATCGTGTCGGTGCCGTGGGTGATGACGAGGCCGTCGACGTCGCGTGCCCCCAGGAGCTCGTTCGACCGCTTGGCGAGCTTGAGCCACACGGCGTCGTTCATGTCCTGGCTGCCGATGTTGGCGACCTGCTCGCCGCCGAGCTCCGCGAGCTGCTTGAGCTGCGGAACCGCGGCGATCAGATCCTCGACCTTGAACGAGCCTGATTTGTAGCCGTACGACTGTCCGCTCCCCTGCGCGCCCGCGATCGTCCCCCCCGTCGCGAGGATCCGGATCGACGGCTTGTCCGCCGCCTGGCCCGGGGTCGCCCCCGAGAGGACCAACAATGCACCTGCCACCGCTGCTCGCATGCCGACTCCTGTCAGGGTTTGTGGCGACCAGGACGCCCGTTGCCGTTGCCGCTCCCCTTGCCGCTGCCGTTACCGTTGCCTCGCTTCGCGGCGTCGGCCTTCCACAGCTCGACCGCCCGGGTGGCGACGTCGAGCAGATCGCGCCCGATCGCCGCATATTCTTCGGTGTTCAGGTTGGCCAGCGACACGCGCGCCGACCACGGCGGGCCCTCGAAGCCACTGCCGTTCAGCAGTACCGTCCCGCGCTTGCGGGCCAGCGCCAGCACGATCTCCAGCGGATCGTGGTGCGCTTCCAGGTAGGCGATGAAGTCGGGGCCGAAGTGGTGACGCCCCCAGGCCTCGATGTCCAGGTCGGCGTAGTAACCGGCACGCAGCGGATCGTCGACGACCGGAACCTCCAGCGCCGCGAACAGCGCTTCGTATCGCTCGCGGATGATCGTCTGGCACCGCTTCTGGTAGGCGCAGTCCGCGTCGAGCAGCTCGAACAGCGAGAACAGCGTCATCTGAACCTGCTGCGGCAGCGAGAGCCCGGCGGTGTGGTTGAGCGCGACGTCGCGGCTGTCGGCGACCATGCGGTCGATGAACTTCAGCGAATCCGGCTCCAGCGTCAGGTTCCGGTAGCGGCTGCGCAGGAGCTGCCGATCGGCCTCGGGCAGCCGCGCGATCGCCTGGTCGATCACGTTGTCCTCGTGCAGCGACACCACTCCCAGGCGCCAGCCGGTGCAGCCGAAGTACTTCGAATACGAGTAGACCAGGATGGTGTTGTGGGGCAGCTCGGCCGCGAGCGAGCGGAAGCCGTCGACGAACGTGCCGTAGACGTCGTCGGTGAGCAGGATCAGGTCGGGACGCTTCGTGCGCACCAGCTCGACGATGCGATCGACGCTCTCCGGCCGCATGGCGACCGACGCCGGGTTGCTCGGGTTGACCAGGAACAGCGCCTTTACGCGCGGATCCTCCAGCTTGGCGAGCTCGGCGTCCGGGTACTGCCAGACGTGGCGCCCGTCGGCCATCTCGCTCTGCGCGATCTCGATGGTCTCGTACGAGAAGTCCTCGAGCCGCGGCATCTCGAGATAAGGCGTGAAGATCGGCGTCCCGATCGCGATGGTGTCGCCGCGCGCGAGCACGCGGTTGGCCATCAGGCTGCCGAACACGTAGCACATCGCGGCCGTGCCGCCCTCGACCGCGAAGAGATCGAATTTACCCGCGGGCGGGCGGCCCGCGTACATGGTCTTCACCAGATACTGGCGCACCACCGACTCCGCGTGCACCAGCATGCGGTCGGGCTCGGGGTAGTTGTCGCCGACGATGCCGTCGACCAGCTCGTGCACGAACGTGTCCGCCTGAAATCCCAGCGCCGACACGCCGTAGTCCAGGCCGCGGCGCAGCAGGTCGGCGCCCGCGCCGCCCGCGCCGTTCAGGTACGCGCGCAGGCGATCGGCGATGCCCTCCGCGTGCGGCATGCCGCCGAGGTGCGGCAGGTCCCAGACGCGCTTCGACTCCTGGAGCGCGAACTGCCCCAGCGTGAAGAAAGCTTCACGCGGCGTGGTGGCGATCCAGTTCGGGTTGCCACGCCCGGCGTTCAGGAACTTGTGGGTCGCCGCCTTTTGCTGCGTGAAGTCCCGCGCCCACTTGATGAGCTCGTCCTTGAGCTGGAACGGGCTGAGCGCGGCGTACTGGCTGGCGTCGGTGTTCTTGGATGCGTCCATGTTTGCTCCCCGTCGTCGGTTCACCCGATGAGCGCGTACACGTAAGACAGCACGGTCAGGACCACGTTCGAGATCGCGAACGTCACTGGGTAGGAGATCGCCGGCACGGTGCTCTGCGACGCCTCTTGCGCGACACGCATGCCGGCGCTGTTGCAGCGCCCGCCGGCGATCGCGCCCAGCAGCAGCGCGTCGTTCATCTTGAAGACGTAGGCGCCGACCAGCCAGCACAGCACGCCGGGAACGAGCCCGATGACCAGGCTGCCGACGACGATCTCGACCAGGCCGCCGCCCGCGATCGCCTTGGCGACGCCGGGTCCGGCGTTCAGGCCCAGGACCACGATGAAGATGTTGAGCCCGAGATCCTCGAGCAGCTGCCGCGCCGGCTCGGGGAATGGCCCGCCCAGCCCGGGCTGCCGCGTCCGCAGAATGCTGAGCAGGATACCGACCATCAGCAACCCGACCGCCGAACCGACCGCGACCTTGACCGCGCCGAGCGGGATCGTCACCGCGCCGAGCGCGCTGCCCAGCGCCAGGCCCAGCGCCAGCGTCACGATGTCGGTGCTCACGCTGGGGCGGATCACCTTTCCGATGGTCGCCTCCAGCGAGTTGATCCGCCACTTGGCGCCGGTCACACGCAGGACGTCGCCGCGGCGCACGACCGTCTCGGGCCCGTGCGGGATCTCCTGGCCGCCGCGGAACATCGCGTTCAGGTAGAGACCGTGGCCGATGTCGCCGGCGAGATCCTGCAGCGTCCGGTCGATGCCGGTCTTGTTGTGCGCCACCACGTCCGCGGTCTCCGACCCGATGTCGCACAGGCCGGGCACGTCGACCTCGGGGCCGATCGCCGTGGCGGCGCGCAAGAGCAGCGTCACGCGGCCGTAGAGCGCGAGCGTGTCGTGCGGCTGGAGCACGACGTCGTCGACCGGATCGAAGAGCTTCCCTTCGCGCAGCACACGCTCGATCGCGATCAGCGGATAGGTGCGGCGCAGCTCGCCCAGTCGGTGGCCGACCAGGCGCGCGCTCTCGATCTGGTAGGCGCGGCGCGCGACCGGCAGCGGTCCGCCCAGGAACTCGTCGGCGGTGCCCGGCAGCGGGCTCGACATCCCGCCGCGGATCTGCGCTTCCAGCCTGCGCGCGGCGCCCGGCGTGTCGCGCCCGAGCAGGTCGGGCAGCTTCATGAACACGATGAACGCGATCATGCTGATGCAGTAGGAGAAGGCGAACGCCGTCGACAGGTTCGCGATCGCGTCGGCGCGGCCCGCGCCGGCGGCCGCGTACGCTGCCTCGGCTCCGCCGAGACCCGGGCTGGCGGTGGTGCTTCCCGCCAGCAGACCGGGCAGCATCCCGGGCTGGAGGTGAACCAGCGCGCGCATCGCGAGCGCGAGGCCGGCGGAGAGCAAGGGAATCGCCAGCCCGAAGAAGATGAACTTGCCGGCGTCGTGCTTCAGGCCGGCCAGGAACTGCGGGCCGACCTTCATCCCGACCGAGAACATGAAGAGGTTGAAGAAGATCGTGCTCGCCATCGGCGACACGGCGATCTTCGCGCCCACCGACGCGCCCCACAGGCTGACGCCGAGCGCGATCACCAGCGACGACGCGGTGGTGCCGAGGCCGATCCCCTTGATCTTCACGCGCCCGAACGCGTAGCCGGCGGCGACGACCAAGAACAGCAGGATGAACGACTGGCCACCGAGCCAGGTGAGCAGGTTCACTCCCAGGGGACCACCGCCGATTGCCGTCACGATCTTGCGCTCATCCGGGTTCGCCCGACAACATGCGGGCTCGTCGGCGGAGCGCAATCGGATGTCGATCTGATCCCGCGCCTGCGGGCTGCGCCCTCGGTGGTGACCAGCAATTTGCGGCACACGACTTGAAACGCCGGATTGGCGGACGCACCTAGCAGCCTCACCCCGGAGGTTTCGCGTGCGCCTCATGAATCAACGGACGTTGATCTGGTTGTTGGCGCTCTCCCCGTCGCTCACGGCGTGCGCGACCTGGCGTTCAGTGTTCGGTGGCGGCGCCACAAACGCGCCCGCCGTCAGCCTCACGCCATCGCCCGATCCGCCGGCGAACGTCGTGCTGGCCGCGACCTCGGCGCAGTCCGCCGCGCCGGCGACGCCGCGTCCGGCACCCGCGGGCGACGCCTACCGCGACGCGCTCGCCGATGCGTACCGGTCGTTCAAGAAGCTGGCCGAGGGGAAGAACGCCGACTACATCCCGATCCTGGCCAGCGTCGACCCCGCGCTCTACGGAATCGTGCTGGTGACCGTCGAGGGGGCCGTGTACGAGATCGGCGCCGCGCGCGACGAGTTCTCGATCCAGTCGGTGAGCAAACCGTTCACCGCGGCGCGCGCGATCGAGACCGCGGGCGCCGACGCCGTCGACAACCGCATCGGCGTCAACGCCACCGGGCAGAAGTTCAACTCCATCCTCGCCATTGATCTGGCGAAGAACATGCCCGCCGACAAGGACCACATTCACCCGGCCGGCAACCCGCTCGTGAATGCGGGCGCGATCGCCGCCGTCGACATGGTCGCCGCCGCGCCCGGCATGGACCGGTGGTCGGTGCTCCTCGGCAACATCGAGGCGTTCGCCGGCCGCAAGCTGACCGTCAACGAAGAGATCTACCGCTCGGAGGCCGAGACCAACACCCACAACCGGGCGATCGTCCAGCTGCTGAAGGACTACGAGGTGATAGAGGGCGATCCCATGCAGGCGCTGGATCTCTACACGCGCCAGTGCTCGGTGAGCGTGAGCGCGCGCGATCTGGCGGTCATGGGTGCGACGCTCGCCAACGGCGGGCGCAACCCGCTGACGCGCGTGCAGGTGGTGTCGCCCGAGACCGCGGCCAAGGTGCTGGCGCTCATCTCGACCGCGGGCCTCTACGAGACCACCGGCGAATGGCTCTACCGCGTCGGCGTCCCGGCGAAGAGCGGTGTCGGCGGCGGCATCGTCGCGGTCGTTCCGGGGAAGTTCGCCGTGGGCACGTTCTCGCCGCCGCTCGACCCTGCCGGCAACAGCGTGCGCGGCCAGCGCGCGATCGCGGCCATCATCAAGAAGCTGGGCGGCAACGTGTTCGCGTCGAAGCCCGCGGGACACGCGCGCCAGACCAGCGCGGCCGCGCCGGCGGCCGGACCCAAGACGACGACGACGATCGCCGGCGCTCCGGCAGTGGGCGGTCAATGAAGCGCTGGTTCCCGGCGCCAGGACCGACCGCCGCGCGCGCCTGGCCACTGGTGGTCCTCCTCGGCCGCGCCACGTTCGCGCAAGCAGCGCCCGCGCCCGGCGCAACCGGGGACGAGCAAGTTCTGGTGACGCCGCCGCCGCCCGCCGGCCCCGTGACGCCCGAGGCTCCGGTGCCGCCGCCGCCGCCCGCCGCGGCGCCACCACCCGCCCCGCCACCGCCCGCACCCAACCCGCCTGCCGGCTACGTGCCGGGGACCGGCTTCGTGATGCAGACCGAAGACCTCGCCTACCGGCTGCGCGTCGGCCTGCAGGCCGGCTACAAGTTCGAGCCGGTTTACCAGGACGGCTCGTTCCAGAATCGAAACACCTTCTTCGTGCTGCGCCCGATCCTGTCGGGCAACTTCTTCCGCGAGTGGATCCACTTCTGGACCAGCTTCGAGTTCGCGTCGAATCCGCCCTACCTGCTCGACTCGTTCGTCGAGATTCAGCCGTTGAAAGAGTTCGGGCTGCGCATCGGCCAGCAATTCACCCCCTACGACCGCCACGAGTACTTCGGCCCGCAGGAGATCCTGTTCCCCGAATGGGCGCCGGTCAGCGAGTACTTCTGGACCGGCCGCGACAAGGGTGTCACCGCGATGGGGACGATCGCCGGGCAACTCGAGTACTGGGTGGGCGTCTATTCGGGCACGCCGCTGCGCCAGTTCAACGCGTTGCCGGGCAACTATGTCGTCGAGGGGCGCGTGACCTGGAGCCCGCTCGGCCCCGTCGGCGCCACCGAGTTCGCATACATCCTGTCCGACAAACCGCTGCCGTTCCGCGTATCGGCGACGCTGCAGGGCTACAACGACAAGATCCAGAGCGCGACCGAGAACTTCAACCCGTCGACGTTTCGCTACCAGGTGATGGCGACCGGCCAGACGACGAAGGACAGCGCGGGCGGCTGGGACCTGTGGGTGCAGGGCCCGCGCTTCATCTTTTATGTCGACGGAACCGTACGGCACACGACGCCGACGACCGGCGCGTCGTTCACCTCCGTGGGCGTCTGGACGCAGCTCGGCGTGATGCTCGTCAACCGGACCCTGGACGCGGGCGTGCGCCTCAACTGGCTCAATCCCAGCACCGACCTCAGCAACGATCAGTTCTATTCGGCGGAGGGACAGATCGCCTGGTATCCGGCGCATTCGCCCAACCTGGTGCTCAAGCTGCGCTACGGCTTCGGCCACCAGAATTCGCCGGGCACGGCGGCGCTCGGCGCCGTTCCGCTGGTGATCTCCACGCCGGGGAACACCCAGATCGCAACCGTCCAGGGGAACCTCGCCTTTTGAACGCAATGTTCGGACTGCTGCTCAAGTTCCGCTACCTGGCGGTGATCATGGTGATCCTGTCGATGGGGCACGCGATCGCGTATCTCCTGATGGGCGCGCGCATCGCGATCCATGCCTACGCGCACGTGTGGGACCTGCCCGGCGCGTCGAGCGAGACGCGGCCCGGTCTCGAGCTATTGCACTCGCTCGATTTCCTGTTCGTCTCCCTGGTGCTGATGGTGCTGGCGCTCGGCATCGCCAAGCTGTTCCTGCTCTCTGCCGACTCCAAGCAGCAGGAGGGACTGCCCGTGTGGCTGCGCATCGAGAAGATCAGCGAGCTCAAGGTGCTGCTCTGGGAGACGATCCTGACCACGCTGCTGATCGCGGGTCTGTCGCAGCTGGTCGAGGGCCTCTTCATCAAAGTCGACTGGACGATCCTGATGACGCCGGTCGCGATCTTGATCCTGGCCCTGAGCTTGTTCTTCATGAAGAAAGCCTGACGACGATGGAACACACGACTTCGAAACGGGGCGGCGGCGCCGCCTTCCTCAGCGACGCCGCCAGCCCGGCGCAGCTACGCATCGACCTGTGGAATCGGCTGCGCGAGCAGGTGGCGCGCGTCGCCGACGACTTGCGCGGCGCCCCTGCGGGCGACATCGAGCTGCTGCTCGATCGCCTGGGCGAGCTCGAGCGGTTGTGGGCCTATCCGGGCACCGAACGGGTCGCGCGCCTGCGAGAGCTGCATCGATCCGGCGACCGCGCACAGCTGCGCGCCGCCGCCGACGAGATCGCCGACCGCCTGGGCGCGATGGGAGATCGCGCGGCGATCGTCGACCTGGAAGAGCCGCCGGCCGGGCAACGCCCGCCAGCCTACTTCACGGTGTTGCTGGTCGACGGCGGCGCTCCGGAACAGCTGCGCGCGCTTCACCGCGATCTGCGTGAGCTGCGCGCGCACGGCAAGGGCGATCTGATCTACGAAGTGGTTCGCGTCGGATCCTTCGAAGAAGCGTGGCTCGCGGTCATGTGCAACACGGACATCCAGGCCGTGGTGATGAGGCGGACCTTCCCGATCCACGCCTCGGCCGAGCATCCCATCACCGCGCCGGGGATCCGCTCCGAGCTGAATCGGATCACCGCGCCGGTCACGGGCTCGGGCTCGTCCGCGCCCGTCTGCGACGCGCTCGCAGGCGCGTTGCGGCACCTGCGGCCGGAGCTGGACCTGTACCTGCTCACCAACGAATCGCTGGCCGACGCCAGCGCGCAGACCGCGCAGCTGTTCTCGCGCGTGTTCTACCGATTCGAAGCGGCGCACGAGCTGCACATGACCGTGCTCGACGGGGTCCGCGCGCGCGCGACCGCGCCGTTCTTCGATGCGCTGCGCGCCTACGCCGATCGACCGATCGGCAACTTCCACGCGCTGCCGATCGCGCGCGGGCACTCGGTGTTCAGCTCGCGCTGGATCCAGGACTTCGGGCGCTTCTACGGCGACAACCTGTTCATGGCCGAGTCCAGCTCCACCGCCGGCGGCCTCGATTCGCTGCTCGAGCCGACGGGCACGATCAAGGAAGCGCAGGATCTGGCGGCGCGCTGCTTCGGCGCTCAGCGCACCTTCTTCGTCACCAACGGCACGTCGACGGCAAACAAGATCGTCCACATGGCGCTGGTGCGTCCGGGCGACATCGTGCTCATCGATCGCAACTGCCACAAATCGCACCACTACGGCCTCGCGCTCGCCGGCGCGCGGCCGCTCTACCTCGACGCTTATCCGCTGCAGCCGTTCGCGGGCTACGGCGGCGTCTCGCTGCGCACGCTCAAGCAGAAGCTGCTCGAGCTCAAGCGAATCGGCCAGCTCCACCGCGTGCGATTGGTCGTGCTCACCAACGTCACCTTCGACGGCATCGTCTACAACCCCGAGCGCGTGATGGAGGAGCTACTCGCGATCCACCCCACCCTCTGCTTCCTCTGGGACGAGGCCTGGTTCGCCTACGCGCGCTTTCTGCCCCTCATGCGGCGGCGGACGGCGATGGCGGCGGCCCAGGCGCTCGGCGACAAGCTCGGCTCGCGCGCGCATCGCGACGCGTACCGCGCCTTTCGCTCCACGCTGGGCCCGGGCGGTCTCGACGGGCTGTCCGACGAGGACATCGTCGAACGCCGTCTCGTGCCCGATCCGGACCGGACGCAGGTGCGCGTGTACGCCACGCAGTCGACGCACAAGTCGCTGTCGGCATTTCGCCAGGCGTCGATGATTCACGTCTGGGACCAGCAGTTCGAGCGCAGCGCCGCGGAGCCGTTCACCGAAGCCTTCCTCGCCCACACCAGCACGTCGCCCAACCACCAGCTGGTCGCGTCGCTCGACGTGGCGCGCAAGCAGATGCAGCTCGAGGGCTTCGCGATGGTCAAGACCGCCTACCAGCTCGCGCTGCGCATGCGTGACCGCGTGGCGACCGACCCGCTCATCGCGCGCTATCTCTCCATCCTCGAACCGGAGCAAATGATCCCGGCGTCGTTTCGCCGCTCGGGCTTCGATCGCTACGCGCAGACGCGCGCGCTCGACGCGCTCGAGAGCGCGTTCGCCGATGACGAGTTCGTGCTGGACCCGACGCGGCTCACCGTCTACACGGCGCTCACCGGCACCAGCGGATTCGAATTTCGCCAGGTCTTGATGAAGGACCTGGGCGTGCAGGTGAACCACACGTCGATCAACACGGTGCTCATGAACGCCACCATCGGCGTGACCTGGGGCGCGCTGTCGTTCCTGCTCGACGGCCTGCGGCGCTACGCGGTCACGCTGGATCGGCGGCTCGCGCAGGCGGCGCCCGAGGAGCGGCGGCGGTTCGACTCCAAGATCCGCGCGATCACCGCCGAGCTGCCGCCGCTGCCCGACTTCAGCGGCTTCCACGCGGCGTTTCGCACGTCGGACGTCGGGGAGGGCGATCTGCGCGCGGCGTTCTTTCTCGCCTTCACCGACGGCGCGACCGACCACGTGCCCCTGTCGGCGGCCGCCGAGGCGGCCCGCGCCGGCCGGCCGCTGGTGTCGACGCGGTTCGTGGTCCCCTACCCCCCGGGGTTTCCGATCCTGGTGCCCGGCCAGATCGTGAGCGCGCCCATCATCGAGTTCATGCGCAAGCTCGACGTCCACGAGGTACACGGTTACCGGCCGGAGCTGGGACTGGCCGTGTTCTCGCGCGACGCGCTCGAGCGGCGTGGCGCGCGCGAGCGCGACGGCGCCGAGCTGCCGCGCCGATTCGAGGTCGATGACGCGCGGCGCGGACTGCACTGACCGCGGATCCCGACGAGATCGCACAAACAACGAGCAAACGGGCAAGCGAGCAAACCAGTGCGAGAGCTATTGCGAGAGATGTTGCTGCTCGGGATGTCACTCCTGACGCTCTTCAACCCACCGAGCGCGATGGCGGCGTTCGCCACGCTGGCGAGCCCCTATCCGCGCGACGTTCAGAAGCGCATGGCGCGCCGGACCGCCGTGTTCTACGCCGCGGTGATCCTGGCGGTGATCTGGGCCGGTCGCCCGATCTTGATCATGCTCGGCCTGTCGCTGCCGGCGCTGCGCGTGGCGGGCGGGTTCGTCCTGCTGCTGGCGGCGATGCCGATGGTCACGCAGTACCAGCGCAGCGACACGGACCGCGAAGCCGAGCTCGAGGCCGCCGCCGCGAAGAGCGGGAGCTGGGTCCAGATCGTGGCCGTTCCGCTCACCTTCCCGATCTCGATTGGCGGCGCCACGGTCGCCGCGGTGATCGCCGCCACCGGCAGCAAACCGAGCATCGAGCGCCCGGTCGCAACGTCGGTGCTGTGCCTCTTGATGGCCGGGATCGTCTGGCTGACGCTGGGCTCGGCGATCCCGCTCACGCGCCGGTTCTCGCGCGCGTCGCTCGCCGCGCTGAACGCGTTCTCGGGCCTGCTGCTGCTCTGTATCGCGTTCCAGGTGATGGCCGCCGGCCTGCGCGATCTGCTGCCCGGTCTCAGCCGCGCCTGAGGGCCGCGCCCGCGTGCCACTTGGCGATGCCGGCGCGAGATCCGCCTTGGAAGGGCGCACCCAACCTACTAATGTGGCGGCTTCCGGTGAGCCGAATCAGGTCTCCTCTCACGCGCGCGCGGGTATTGGCCACGCTGCTGGCGGCGTTGGTCATGCCGACCGTCGCCTGTCGCGTTCCGGTCGGGGTCAGCCGCGTCCCGGGTGTGGCGCCGCGGTGCCAGGACGGTGTGTGCCTGGAAGTCGTCTTCTTTGGCACGCTCGTTCAGCACATCGGCATGTGGATCGAAGCCCCGCCCACGACGCGCCTGCTGAATGCGCGCTTCATGGCCGATGCGGGGCCGCCCTGCCAGGGGCAGTTTCCGGTCGAGTGGGTGATGGTCGACCAGGATCTGCATCGCGCGGGTCCAGTCGACGTCACCGGCGCGCACGGGCTGGTGCTGGGGTTCCCGATGAACACGTGGTGGAACCACTCCGGCTACTGGCGAGAGACGTTCGTCGATGTGGAGCTGGACGTCGCGGGCGTCCCCCGCTGCGTGCGCACGCGCCTCACGCGCGCCGACGGCAAGGAAGCGGTGGGTCTGTGAGGCCGCGACGACGCTCGTGGTGGTTGCTGGCGCTCGCGCCCCTGTCGGCGAGCGCCTGCCTGCCCGCGCACTACCAGGCGACCCAGTGGCTGCCCGGCGATCCCGCCACGCCCGCGATGCACGCCGAACGCGTCAGCCTGCGAGACCTGCACATCACGGCGGGCGAGGTCGATCGCGGAGAGGGCGCGTCCGCCCGGCCCAGAGTGACGCGCCAAGGGTTGAAGGCCGAGCCGATCCCCAGCGAGGGCTTCAGCACCATCCTGCTCGCGGTGCGGGTCGCGACCCGCTCGCCAATCGAGGTACTGGACATGGTCTGGAGCCCCCCCTTCGCGCCCCGCTGCGCGGGCGGTCACCCGGCGCTGGCGATCCTGATCGACGCCGAGGGCGAGCTCAACTCGTTCGTGGCCGTGCGCCCCCAGGTGCACTGGGAACGTCCCGTCGTCCTCGCCGGCGAACGCGTGCTCTCCGGGCGCTTCGATGACGACGAGCCGCTGCGGCACAACACGTCGGTCGTCGACGTGCGCCTCATTCTTCATGAGGGGGCGGTCGCGCGGGAGGAGTGTGTCCGCGTGCCGATGACCGGGCTGGGCGTGGCCTACTGACCGAGAACGTCGTCGGTCAGGGCTCTCGCTCCCAATCCTGGAGCCGGTGCTCGGGATTGAACCGAGGACCTACGGTTTACGAAACCGTTGCTCTACCACTGAGCTACACCGGCGATATGGAAATGGCTGGAGGTATCTATCACGTCGCCGACGGAACGGAAACGGGGGAGTCGCGGGGGCTCTTCAGGCTACCGGAGCGGGACCTCCTCACCCCGAGACTCTCCTCCACGCGGACGTGGAGGACGTGGAGGAGAGGGAGGTAAGAGACGGGAGGTAAGAGACGGGAGGTAAGAGACGGGAGGTAAGAGATGGGAGGCAAGAGATGGGAGGCAAGAGATAAGAGTAGCCGGGCCTCCTCCTCAGCCAGACCCTCCCCCTCCCCCACCACGCGGACGAGGAGGGGAGGGAGAAGATCAGAGGCCAGCCCTCCCACCCGACGCGGTCAGCCGCCCGCCGCAGCGTCAACCCCTGGTCGTGGCGTCAACCCCGGTCGCGGCGTCAGCCGGCGACGGCGGGTGGACGGACCAGGAGCAGAGGTGGCCGTCGGCGCCCACGACGATGCGGCCCTTGACGGCGATCGGCGACGTCCACTGGCGCACGCCGGCGCAGACGCCGGTGCCGCCGCTGAAGATGTACGCGCCGGTGTCGCCGTCGACGGCGGTCAGCGCGGTTCCGTTCATGAACCAGACGATCGCGTTGGTCTTGCCGTCGGTGGTGGTCGAGATGGGCGCGGTCGGCCCGGTGGCGCCACCGAGCGGGACGCACCACAGCACCTGGGGCCGGGGCGGGTTTCCGGGCGGGATCCCCACCGACATCACGACGCGCCCGGTGGTGGCCAGCGCGCTCGGCGGGCACTGCGGGGCCGCCTCGATCGACAGCGCGACGTGCACGCGCTGGTTCGAGGTGTAGGCGGTCGGCACGGTGTGGATCGAGTTGCCCGTCGACACCTGGAGGTCGACGAGCTGCCCGCCCAGGCTACCCAGGTTGGCGCTGTCGAGCATGTACATGTGCCCGTCCTTGGAGAACGCGACCACGAACGCCGCCGGCGTCGCGCCCGGCACAGGCACGTACAGCGGGTTGTTCGACGCGAAGTCGGCGTCGGCGTGATCCATCGCCAACCAGATCGTCGGATAGAAGTGGTTCGCGCCGGTGGAGCGATCGAGCGTGCCCAGGCCGGAGACGCGCACGATCTCCTCGCTGTCGAGGTGGCTGGTCGCGCCGGCGGTGTTGTTGCCGGTCGCGGCGAAGACGCTCTCGCCGTCGGAGGCCATGCCGCCCGCGGCCCAGATCCCCTCGCCCTGGCCGCCGGTGGCCCAGGCGCCCATCTGGGTCGGCGTCTTGGTGTCGATGGCCACGACCCAGCCGTGGTACGGGCCGCAGTCGCCGACGTGGCCGCCATAGGCGATATAGAGGACGCCTTTCACCAGCGACAGCGCGCTCGCGCTGGTTCTCCGGCGATGGCAGGAACGGCAGCGCGCCGCCATCGGCGCTGGCGCCGGGAGCCGTGACCTTCGAGACGTCGACCGGCCAGCCGGCCCGCTCGGTGCCGTCGTCGACCGACAGCGCGTGCACCTCGTGGCGCTGGATCGCGGCGCCGGTTCCGATCGCGCCCGCGACGTAGATCGTGCGCGCCGCCGGATCGATGACCGGCGTGCTCAAGATGCCAATCGGCGAGATGTTGCCGCAGCCGGATCCGCTGGCGGTCGGTGACGGGCCGATGTTGTGCTTCCAGGCGACCGCGCCGGTGGTCTCGTCGAGCGCGAACACGTCGTTGCCGCTGGTGACCGCGAAGAAGACACCCTTCCCGCCCGGCCCGTTCTCGAGATAGAGCGGCGACGCGAACATCGCGCCGGTGAAGGTGGCCTGGAACCCGGTGTCGAACATCATCGTCGCCGCCGCCGCCTTGGTCAGCGCCGGCTGGATGAAGTGCCCGTCGCGCGACGGGTGGTTGTTTCGCTCGAGCACCGAGTTGCTCGGCGCCGGCGGCGCGGGCGTCATCGGCGTGGGCGTGGGTGACCCCGACGACGAGCTGCAACCCGGTGCGGTGGCGAAGAACATGATGGCCGCCGCGCCCAGCGCAGCGACGGAGGAGGCGACCACGACGGCGATCCAGCGACGCTTCATCCCGACACCTCCCCTCGTATGTGCCGGCGCCTCGCCGGTCCTGCCAAACTTATTTCGAGAAGACGCGGAGCAAGCGCTTCACCGGATCGTAGAACTCGATCGACCACGCGTTCCTTGAGCGGAATGATCGCGTTGTCGGTGATGGTGATGTTCTCGGGGCAGACCTTGGTGCAGCACTTGGTGATGTTGCAGTAGCCGATGCCGTCGCGCTTGCTTCAGATCGGCGGTGCGGTCCTCGGTGTCGAGCGGATGCATCTCCAGCGCCGCGGTGTAGACGAAGAAGCGCGGGCCGATGAACTCGTCGTGCTTGTGGTGATCGCGCAGCACGTGGCAGACGTCCTGGCACAGGAAGCACTCGATGCACTTGCGGAACTCCTGCACGCGGTCGATGTCTTCCTGCTGCATGCGCCAGGTGCCGTCGGGCGCGTCGGGCGGGCGCGGCTTGAACTTCTTGATCTTCTTCTTGACCCCGAAGTTCCACGAGACGTCGGTGACCAGGTCGCGGATCGGCGGAAACGCGTGCATCGGCTCGATGGTGATCGGCTGGTCGATGCGGCAGCGCGTTCAGGCGCGTCATGCACATCAGCTTGGGCATGCCGTTGATCTCGGCCGAGCACGAGCCGCACTTGCCGGCCTTGCAGTTCCAGCGCACGGCCAGATCGTTGGCCTGCTCGGCCTGGATCTGATGGACGGCGTCGAGCACGACCATGCCCTCGGTGACCTCGGTGGTGTAGTCCTTGAACTCGCCCTTGCCCGCTGCTCGCCGCGCCAGATGCGAAACGTGGCCGTGGCCATGGTTACTTGTTCTCCTCGATGACCTGCTTCAGATCGGCCGCGCAGCTCGGCGATCGGCTCGCGGCGCAGCTGCATCGCCCGTCGGGGCCCTTCTTGCAGATCAGGTTGAACGTGCCGAACGCGGCGTCCTTGTCGGGGAAGTCGTCGCGGAAGTGGCCGCCGCGGCTCTCCTTGCGCTCGAGCGCCGAGCGCGCGATCGCCTCGGAGCACGGTCAGCAGGTTGTCCGAGGTCGAGCGCCGTGTGCCAGCCGGGGTTGTACTCGCGGTTGCCGGCGACGCCGACCTTCTCGGCGCGCTTGCGCAGCCCCTCGATCCCCTCGACGCGCGTGTGCCATCTCCTTCTCGGTGCGGACGATGCCGACCAGGTCCTGCATCAGTGTCCTGCAGCTCGTACTGGATCTGGTACGGGCCCTCGGCGTCCGGGGTGCCTGCGCCGCGCTCGAACGGCGCCAGCGTCGCGCGCGCCGCCGCTTCGACCTGCGCCGGCGTCGACCTGCGTCGCGGCGCTGCTCCTTGGCGAACTTGGCGGCGTACTCGCCGGCGCGCTTGCCGAAGACCAGCAGATCGGAGAGCGAATTGCCGCCCAGGCGATTGGCGCCGTGCAAGCCCGGCCGCGCACTCGCCGGCGGCGAACAGGCCCGGCACGTTCGACATCTGCGTGTCGCCGTCGACGCGAATGCCGCCCATGATGTAGTGCGTGGTCGGGCCGACCTCCATCGGCTCCTTGGTGATGTCGATGTCCGCCAGCTGCTTGAACTGGTGGTACATGCTCGGCAGCTTCTTCTTGATGTGCTCGGCGGCGTTGGGCACGCGTCTCCTTGATCCAGGAGATGTCCAGGAAGACGCCGCCGTGCGGGCTGCCGCGGCCGTCGCTGACCTCGCGCATGATGCAGCGGGCGACGTGGTCGCGCGTCAGCAGCTCGGGCGGGCGGCGCGCGTTCTTGTCGCCCTGGGTGTAGCGCCAGCCTTCCTCCTCGTTGTCGGCGGTCTGCGCTTTGTAGTTGTCGGGAATGTCGTCGAACATGAAGCGGCGGCCTTCCTTGTTGCGCAGCACGCCGCCTTCGCCGCGCACGCCTTCGGTGACCAGGATGCCGCGCACGCTGGGCGGCCAGACCATGCCGGTCGGATGGAACTGGACGAACTCCATGTCCATCAGCTCGGCGCCGGCGTCGTAGGCCAGGGCCTGGCCGTCGCCGGTGTACTCCCAGCTGTTGCTGGTGATCTTGAAGGCGCGGCCGATGCCGCCGGTGGCGAGCACGACCGCCTTGGCGCGGAAGACGCGGAAGCAGCCGCGCTCGCGGTCGTAGCCGAACGCGCCGGCGATGCGATCGCCGTCCTTGAGCAGCGTGGTCACGGTGTGTTCCATGTAGACCTCGATGCCCTGGTGGATGCCGTGGTCCTGCAGCGTGCGGATCATCTCCAGGCCGGTGCGATCGCCGACGTGGGCCAGCCGCGGGTAGCGGTGGCCGCCGAAGTTGCGCTGCAGGATCTTGCCGTCCTTGGTGCGATCGAAGACCGCGCCCCAGGCTTCGAGCTCGCGCACGCGGTCCGGCGCTTCCTTGGCGTGCAGCTCGGCCATGCGCCAGTTGTTCAGGTACTGGCCGCCGCGCATGGTGTCGGCGAAGTGGACCTTCCAGCTGTCGCGGTCGTCGACGTTGGCCAGCGCGGCGGCGATGCCGCCCTCGGCCATCACGGTGTGCGCCTTGCCCAGCAGCGACTTGCAGATGAGCCCGACGGACACGCCCGCCGCCGACGCTTCGATGGCGGCGCGCAGCCCGGCGCCGCCGGCGCCGATCACGAGCACGTCGTGCTCGTGGGTTTGGTACTCGGCCATTAGAAGATTCTCCAATCGGTGATGACACCCATCGAACAGAGGCGGACGTAGACGTCGGTCAGAGCGACGCCGAAAAGGCTGAACCAGGCCCACCGCAGGTGGCGCCGATTGAGACAGCTCACGCAGTCGTAGACGCGCTTGCGCACCGGATTGCGCGAGAACTGATCGAGGATGCCGCCGACCAGGTGGCGCAGCGAATGGCAGCCGAAGGTGTAGCCGCCGATGAGGACGACGTTGAGGATCAGGATCAGGGTGCCGACGCCGATGCCGAATTTCAGGTGACCGGTTGCCGGATCGGTGAACCAGAGCCCGTTCCAGACGTCGTGCGCCAGGAGGACGATGAAGACCAGCGCGAAGTAGAGAAAGTAGCGATGGATGTTCTGGATGATGAGCGGGCAGCTTCGCCTCACCGCGGTAGTCGTGGCGCGGCTCGCCGACGGCGCAGGAGAGCGGGTCGGCCCAGAACGCCTTGTAGTAGGCGCCGCGGTAGTAGTAGCAGGTCATGCGGAACGCCAGCGGGAAGACCAGGATCAGCATGGCCGGCGAGAACTTCACGAACGGCAGCCACGGCCAACGCCAGGGGCCGAAGATGCTGTGCGGCGAATTGCCGAACAGCTCCGGCGAGTAGAACGGGGACAGGTAGTTGCCGAAGTAGTAATGGTCGCCCTGCAGCAACGCCCACGTGGTGTAGACCACGAATGACGAGAAGACGACGAACGTGATCAGGGACTGCAACCACCAGGCGTCTCTGCGGCGGGTTTGACCGAAGCGCAGGCGCTCGAGCGGGACGTCAACGGAAGCCATGTGCATTTTCCTCACACCCCTGGGGGGGCGGCGCGCGTCAGTCTATGCATGTCGTCGAAAGTTTCAACGATCTTCGGGCATTCATCCGTCGGCGATCGCGCGTGCGCCTGGCCGGCATCCGACGCCGGCGGCCGGGGTCGACTGACCGCGCGTCCTTTCTTGAGCCGAAAGAGACGCCTCGCGTCCACTACCATGGCGCGGTCTGCTCGCGGCCCTCCTAACGGTGGCTAAGGGACCGGGATCTCACTTCCGTTCTTCTTAACCTTTTATCTACTTTAGAGTAATTTCAGGTGACGGATTTCACTTCCACGGGGCACTAATCCCTGGAAGACGATAGGGAGGCCTCTATGCACCGCAGGAACACGCTCCTCGCGAGCTTTGTCAGCATCGGATTGTTGGGTGGATGCACGTGGTCCCCCGAAGGGAACGTCAACGGCGGCGGCGTGGGTGGTTTCGGGGGCCATATAGACCACGGCGGCGTGGGTGGAACCGGCGTCGGATTCGACGGATCGATCGGCCCCACCGGCGACATGAACTGCGGCATCACCCGGATTCCGACGACCAAACAGCCGGCTGACGTCCTCATCGTGCAGGACAAGTCCGGCTCGATGGACCAGGACCCGACCGGCGCGAACTGCCCCAACAACATGCCGGGCTGTTCGAAGTGGGATCAGATGACCCCGCCGATCAACCAGACGGTCATGGCCACCCAGGCGGACATTCGCTGGGGCCTGAAGTTCTTCCCGGATCCGGGCGCCAATGCCTGCCAGGTGAACAACACCGTGCTCGTGCCGGTGGCCCAGAACAACGCGATGGCGATCAATACCGCCATCGCGGGCGTTATGCCGGGCGGCAGCACGCCGACGCGCACCGCGATCAACAACGCGGTCACCTACCTGAACGGCAACGGCGACACCAACCCGAAATACATCTTGCTCGCCACGGACGGCCTCCCCAACTGCGCGCCCGGCGGCGGCAACACCCAGAACTCCGACGCCATGGGTGCCGTGACGGCGATCGCCAACGCGCTGACCGCCGGTATCCCGACGTTCGTGGTCGGCATCGGCAACACCGGCGCGGCGGCGACGCTTACCATGATGGCGCAGGCCGGCGGACGGCCGACGGCGGCGGCGCCGTTCTACTACCAGGTGAACAGCGGCGCGGACCTGGTCGCCGCGCTCAGCACCATCAGCGGGTCGGTTCGCTCCTGCACCTTCCAGCTGGGCTCGAAGCCGCCGGATCCGACGAACGTCAAGGTCCAGGCTGACGGCGTGACCGTCCCGCCGAGCGCGACCGACGGCTGGGGCTTCAACCCCGGAATCACCGCGGTCATCCTGACCGGCAGCTACTGCCAGCACGTGCTGGACGGCACCACCCAGGACGTCCAGGTGCTCTTCGGCTGCGGCATCAACAACATCCCGTAGCCGCCGCTCGCTCATCTAGATGGGAACCCTCAGAGGGTTCCCAAACCCTCCAAACGCGTTTCAAAGGCTCCTGGCATCCTCCGATGCCAGGAGCTTTGCATTTGTGGGTACCTCGTTCATGAAGCGGGTGCGCCACGACGGCTCGCTGATGCGGGCCGCGCGCGCGAGCAGCCAGGCGCGGGCCCGCGCCAGCGCGTTGCGCGACTCCTCGTGAGCGCCGCTGGCGTCGAGGCAGTCGACCAGCACCAGCCGCACCGCCGCCTCCCCTTCCTCGATCTCGCCGAGCTGCGCGAGGTCGGCGGCCGCCTCGCGCGCGAGGGCGGTGGCCTCGGCAGCGCGCCCCTGGCCGAGCAGCGTGCGCGCGACCATCGCCTGGGCGGCGACGCGCAGCGCCGGCGCCACATGAAGGATGTCGACCGCGCGCATCGCCTCGACGTACGCCGCCTCGAAGTCGCCGGCGGCGACCAGGATCTCGGCCAGGTAGGTGCGCGCCACGCCCTCCAGCCGCTGCTCGCCCTGCTCGACGAAGCTGTCGATCGCCTCCTGCTCCAGCCGGCGCGCCTCGCCGAGGTTGTTGCGCAGGCCGAGCACGCGCCCCAGGTTGTGCAGGACCGCCGCGGCGAGCTCGCGCAGCCCCATGCGCGTCGCCGCTGACAGCGCGTGACGCAGCGCCACCTCGGCGCGCTCGAAGTCGCCGAGCTCGCAGTAGAGGTAGCCCATGTTGCAGCGGACGGTGCAGGCGTTGCGCATGTCGCCGGCCTGTTCGAACGCCAGCAACGCGGTCTCGAGGCCGGTCAGCGAGGCGCCGAGATCGCCGGCGATCGACGCGCGCACCGAACGCACCTGGTGCACGAGCGCCACGGCCTGCAGGTCGATCTCGGACAGATCGCCGGCGAGCTCGCCGATGATCTCCATGATCTCGTCGGCCACGGCGTGGCGCCCGCCGAACATCAGGTAGTTCGCGCCCCAGCACAGGCAGACGATCTGCGCGCTGCGCGCGCCGAAGTCGGGGGCGATGCGGCTGACGTCGCGCACCTGCGCCTCGACCTCGTCCAGCTTGCCGAGCTTGGCGGCGGCCACGACCGCCTGGCCCTGGGCCCGCAACCCGACCGCGCTCGCCCGGCGACAGGCACGCCGCGGCCTCCAGCGCGCAGCGCTCGGCCAGCGCCAGCTCGCCGCGCCACACGTGGCCCTCGGCCTGGATCAGGCGCAGCGCGCCCGCCTGCTCGCCGGCGGCGCCGCCTTCGATGCCGCGCTCGGCGCGCTCGATCGCCGCGACCAGATCGTTCGCGTTCAGCGCGTGCTCGGCCGCGCGCAGGTACCAGGACACCGACCGCGTCGGCTCGTCGCCGAGGCGGAAGTGCTCGGCCAGCACCATGGCGTCGCTCGAGCCCTTCTGCTCCAGCCACTCGCCCGCCAGCCGGTGGCCGAGCGCGCGGTCCTCGTCGGTCAGCATCGCGTACGCCGCCTCGCGCACCAGCGCGTGCGCGAAGGTCAGCTCGACGTCGCCGCTGCCGCGCGGATCCGCCGCCGGGATGCGCGCCACCAGCTCGCGCGCGCACAGCAGATCGATCCAGTCGCCGACGGGCGCGCCCGCCGCCTCGCCGCCGAGCAGGAAGGCGACGCCGGTGCGCGAGAAGCGCTCGCCGAAGATGCTGGCGGCGCGCAGCACGCGGCGCGCGTCCGGATCCTCGGCGTCGAGGCGCGCCTGCACCATGCCGATGACCGAGTCCGGCAGCGACTCGCTGCGGCCGTCGGCCGCCGCGCGGATCAGCTCCTCCAGGCAGAACGCGTTGCCGTCGGCGCGATCGATGATCTGCTCGACGACCGCGTCGCCGACATCGCCGCGCAGCGCGCCGCGCACCAGCTTCTCGGCCGCCCGGCGCGGCAGCGGCGACAGCCGGACGATCTGCAGCTCACGGTCCTGCCACAGCTGCGGGAACCGGTTGTGCACGTCGGGGCGCGCGAGCGCCAGCACCATCAGCGGCTGCTCGCGGAAGTTGCGGAGCGCGCCGTCGACGAAGCTGACCGTCCCCCAGGTCGCCCCAGTGCAGGTCCTCGAGCACGATCAGCACCGGGCCGGCGGCGCACTCGGCGGCCAGCCAGTCCTCCCAGGCGCGCCGCATGCCGTCGCCCATGAGCTGCGGGTTCTGCCGCGCCGCCTGCAGCGCGCCGTTGTCCTCGTCGGCGAAGGGGATGCCGGTCATCTCGCCCAGGAAGGCGGCCACGCGCGGGACGGCGTCGCGGTCGACGTGGCGCGCGACGCGCAGCGACAGCTTGCGCCGCTTCTCCTCCAGGGCGTCGCCGGCCTGGATCCCCGCCGCGCGCTGCACGGCGCGGCCGAGCATGCCGAACGGCGAGCCCGCGCCCAGCGAGTCGCCGCGCCGAACAGCACGACGGCGCGCTGTTCGCGGCGCTGCACCCACTCGATCATCTCCTGCCGCAGCCGCGACTTGCCGGCGCCTGCCGGGCCGGTGACCAGCACGGCGCTGGCGATCGATTCGGACGCGGCGCTGGCGAACAGGTTGGTCAGCATCGACATCTCGCGCCCGCGCCCCACGAACTCGCTGATCTTGCCGAGCAGGTTGCGCTTGACCTCGAACACGTCGCGCTCGCCGCGCAGGAAGCGCCGGCTGCCGTCGCGGTGGATCTCGAAGCGCGCGTCGAGCAGGCCGGCGGCCATGTCGTCGAGTCGGATCGCGCCCGGCGGCGTGCAGCGCAAGAGGCGCGTGCCGCTGTCGATCACCTCGCCGACCACCGACCAGGCGGAGAAGCGCCCGGGCCCGGTGGCGATCACCAGGCCGACGTCGGGGAACGCGGCGCGCACGCGCAGCGCGCAGCGCGCCGCGGTCGCCGCCTGATCGGTCGACTTGCCGGCGTCGGGCAGCGTCAGCACCATCGACCCGTCCGGCAGCGCGTGTACGCGTGCGCCGTGCGCGCTCGCCAGCTCGGTCTCGAGCGCCTGGATCATCGACACGACCGGCGGAACGGCCGTCGACTCGCCGGCATCACCATCCTGGCCGTCGTCCTCGTCGGAGATCCGGATCGTGAGGCCGCGCCACTTGCGCTCCTCGCTGGCCGACGGGCCGGCGAGCACGACGCAGGCGATGCGCTGCTCGCTGTCGGTGAGCGCGGCGTGCACGCGCGGGCGCCGCGGCGCCAGGCCCACGTCGGTGATCGGGCCGAGGTCGTCGATCGCGTCGATCACCGCCGGCATGTCCGCCAGGCGCTGCTCCGGCTCCTTGGCCAGCATGCGCGCCACCAGCTCGTCGAGCGCCGGCGGCACGCGCGGCACCAGCTCGCGCACGCGCGGCGCGTCCTGCAGCAGGATCTTGGCCAGCAGCGCCGTCGCCTCCTCGGCCTCGAACACCGGCGCGCCCGGTCAGGCACTGGAACAGCACGCAGCCCAGCGAGAACACGTCGGCGCTGGCGCTGATGTTGCGCTCGCCGCGCACCAGCTCGGGCGCGAGGTAGCCCGGCGTGCCGACGACCGCGCCCGTGCGCGTGAGCGAGCGCCCGCCGTGCGTGAGGCGCGCGATGCCGAAGTCGAGCACCTTGAGCGCGCGCGATGTCGCCGCGCGGCAGGAACAGGTTCTCGGGCTTGACGTCGCGGTGGACGATGCCGCGCGCGTGCGCGTAGCCCAGCGCCTCGGCCGCGCGGCGGATCACGAACAGCGCGTCGATGGTCGCCAGCGTCTGGCGCGCGATCAGCGCCGCCAGGTCCTCGCCCTCGAGCCACTCCATCGCCAGGAAGGCGTAGCCCGCCTCGTCGATGCCGTGGGCGAGGTAGCGCACGATCGCCGGGTGCGAGAGCTCGGCCAGGATGGCCGCCTCCTGCTCGAAGCGGCGGCGTCGCGCAGCTCGCGGCCGTTGAGGATCTTGACGGCGGCCGGCACGCCCGACACCAGGTCGACCGCGCGGTACACCGTGCCCATGCCGCCCGAGCCGGCCTCGTACTCCAGGCGAAATCGCCCCGCGACGATGCGCGCCGACGCCGCGAGCGCGTCGGTTGACGAAGTCCGAGCGACTGACGGGGCGGCGATCTGCTGCGTGCCGGATCCCATCGCCGCGCCTTACGGCAGAAAGACGGTGACGGTCTCGGCGAACACGTCGCCGCGGTTCCCGCGACGCGCGGTCCGGCAGTCCTGGAAGGTGCCGAAGGCGCCGCGATCGGCGCACACGTCGTCGCACGAGCCGACGACGGTCATCGGGCAGCTGGCCAGCGATGCGCCGCACACGCGCTCGTCAGACGTCGCGCCCGGCGACAGGCACAGGTAACGCGGCTCTTGGTCGGCGAAGATGTTGCCGTAGTACGTCGCCTCGCGGTTCGGGTAGTCGCGCAGCTCGTGGGGCGCGGGGCGCAGCGCGGGGTTGTCGCCGCGGATCGAGATCTCGCGCTTGACGCCGGCGGCGTCGACGCGCGCGAGCACGCAGGCCGAGACCCAGCGCTGGCAGCTGCCGTCGCACGAGCCGTGCAGGCGGCCCCAGTCGGGCGCGAGGCCGATCGAGCCCGGGAAGCGATAGGTCGTCCCGTCGACTTTGACGCTCGACGTCGGTGCCGTCGGGCAGCGCGCACGACACGACGTACTTGAGCAGCTCGCGCCCCAGCGGATCGCGCAGGCCGTTGGCGGTGAGCGCATTCGCCGTCAGCGCGTTCGCGGTCAGCGCATTCGCCGTGAGCGCGTTCGCGGTCAGCGCATTCGCCGTCAGCGCATTCGCCGTGAGCGCGTTCGCCGTGAGCGCATTCTCGGCGACCAGCGCCGAGCGCGTGTTGGTGAGGTCGGCATCGCCGGTTCCCCCACACGAGACCAGAAAGACCGTCGAGAAGACTCCACCCAGGATCGACAAGCCGCGTACTGGCGCCATACCGGAGCTATCGACGGATTATTTTTGGACTTTAGGTTATTCCCCGGTGTTTTGTATGTATTTAATAGTATTTAAAATTACTTAATTCAGGAGGCAGAACTTGCGGCATTCGGCTTGCGCGAGGCGCCCACCAGCTCGCGGATCTCCTCGTCGAGGATGCCCTTCTTGCGGTCGGCGAGCGCGGAGAACTTGGCGTAGAGGACGTCGAGCTCCTCGCGATCGAGCGAGAGCCCCAGCTCGTCGCAGCGGGCCTTGAGCGCGTGACGGCCGCTGTGCTTTCCGAGCACGAGACGGCTCTCCGGCACGCCGACCGACTTGGGATCGATGATCTCGTAGGTCGTGCGCTCCTTGAGGAAGCCGTCCTGGTGGATGCCGGCCTCGTGCGCGAAGGCGTTGCGCCCGACGATCGCCTTGTTGGGCTGCACGCCGACGCCGATGATCGACGTCAGCAGCTGGCTGCACGGGTAGAGCTGCTCGGTCTTGATGCCGATCTCGTAGGGCAGGCGATCGCGGCGGGTCTTGATCGCCATGACGATCTCCTCGAGCGAGCAGTTGCCGGCGCGCTCGCCGATGCCGTTGATCGTGCACTCGACCTGGCGCGCGCCGTTCTGCACCGCCGCCAGCGAGTTCGCGACCGCGAGGCCGAGGTCGTCGTGACAGTGGACGCTGACGACGCCTCGATCGCCGAGCGAGCGCGCGACGCGGCCGATCAGCGCGCCGTACTCCTCGGGGATCGAGTAGCCGACGGTGTCGGGGATGTTGACGGTGCTGGCGCCGGCGTCGACGACCGCGCGCGACACCTTCTCGAGATAGCCGGGCTCGGTGCGCGCGCCGTCCTCGGCGGAGAACTCGACGTCGTCGACGTGCTTGCGCGCGAGCTCGACGGCGGCGACCGCCTCGGCCAGCACCTGGTCCTGGTTCTTCTTGAGCTTGTACTTGAGGTGGATCTCGCTGGTCGCGATGAACACGTGGATGCGCGCCGGGCCGCGCGCGCCTTCCAGCGCCTTGGCGGCGCGCTCGACGTCGGCGGTCGTGCAGCGCGCGAGCGCCGCGACCTTGACCGTAGACCTCGCGGCCGACGGCGCGCACCGCTTCGAAGTCGCCCTCGGACGCGATGGGAAAGCCCGCCTCGAGGATGTCGACGCCGAGATCCGCCAGCCGGTGCGCCATGCGCACCTTCTCGGTCACGGTCATGCTGCACCCCGGGGCCTGCTCGCCGTCGCGGAGAGTCGTGTCGAAGATGTATACGCGGTCCGTCGCTGTCGCTGCCATGCCGGTAATGGTGCGGTCGAGATGACGATAGAGCAAATTTATAATTTTACGCCTTGACCATAAGAATAAGTTATCCGATAAACGACATTAATGGAGCTCTACGCGTTGCAGGTGTTCGCCACCGTCGTCGGCGAGCGCAGCTTCTCGCGCGCGGCCGAGAAGCTGCTGCGCACGCAGCCCGCGGTGTCGCTGGCGCTGCAGCGGCTCGAGGCCGAGCTGGGCGAGAAGCTGATCGACCGCTCGGCCAAGGGGCTGGTCATGACCGACGCCGGGCGCACCGTGCTCGACTTCGCGCGCCGCTTCGAGAACCTGCGCCAGGAGATGGACAGCGCGCTCACCGAGCTGCGCGACAAGGGCGCGGGCCGCCTCATGATCGGCGCCAACGAGTCGTCGACGCTGTACCTGCTTCCGCACATCGAGCGCTACCGCCGCCTCTATCCCAAGGTGAAGGTGCAGGTCCGTCGCAGCCAGTCGAGCAAGATCCCGAGCGAGCTCCTCGACGGAAACCTCGAGCTGGGCGTGGTCAGCTACGATCCCGCCGACGAGCGGATCGTGTCCAAGGTGATCTACAACGACGCGCTGGCGTTCGTCGTGTCGCCCAAGCATCGCTTCGCCAAGCGCAAGACGGTGTCGATCTCCGAGCTCGGCATGGAGACCTTCATCGCGCACAACGTGGTCTCTCCCTACCGCGAGGTGGTGGTGCGAGAGTTTCGGCGGCACAAGGTGCCGCTCAACATGGACGTCGAGATGCCCACGCTGGAGAGCATCCGCAAGCTCGTGCAGAGCAACGAGGGTGTCGCCTTCCTGCCCAGGATGTGCGTCCGCCACGAGGTGGAGCACCACGCGGTGTGCGAGGTGAAGGTGAAGGAGCTGCACGTCGAGCGCATGGTGCGGCTGCTGTTCATCAAGGCGCGCACGCTGAGCCACGCCGCGCAGGCGTTCCTCGACGTCGTGCAGGGGAACGCCTGAGGTAGCGGAGCCGGAGCGCAGGCATTGACGTCGGGGTGATCGTCGCCAGGTTCTCTGCTGAGTCGGTTGACGACTGTAAACGGAGGATCGACATGCTTTGGACAATTGCGGTGATCTTGCTGGTCTTGTGGGCGCTGGGCCTCGTCAGCTCATTCACAATGGGCGGCTTTATCCACCTCTTGCTGGTCGCGGCTGTCGTGGTGGTGGCGGTCCGCCTGATCCAGGGGCGATCTCCAGTCTGACGCCGGCGGGGACGGGTCGACGTGGCCGCTCGATTCGCGCGGCTACGTTGCCCGACCTTGGCGCGTCTTGGCTGACCTTTTCTCCGCTGCCCGCCTCGGTACGCGTGCGGCGCGTCGGTGCGCGGGGACAAGTTCAAAGTGCAAAGCGCGCGTCGGCGCGCTAAGCTGAGCTTACTTTCGTGCGTGGTGCACCACCGACCATCGACGACGCGGCCGCCTTCGCCGCCAGGAGAGCGGCAGCCGCGAAGCGAGCCGAGACCCGCGAGCCGAGCCCGGCGTCGCTGCTCCATCGCATCGAGCTGCGGCACTTCGCGGGTCCGGTCGCGTATCTCGATCAGATCTCGCATCTGCGCATCGCGCACCTGACCGACCAGCACGTCGGGCGGGTCACACCGATGGAGGTGCAGCGCGCCGCCGTCGAGATGACCAACGCCGAGAAGCCGGACCTCGTGCTGCTCACCGGCGACTTCGTCTGTCACAGCCAGCTCTATCTCGACGATCTCACCGAGCTCGTGCGCGGGTTCCAGGCGCCGGTCGATCGCCGTGCTCGGCAATCACGATCACTGGTCGGGCGCGAACGAGGTGCAGCACGCGCTGGAGCGCGGTGGCGTCGAGGTGCTGCGCAACCAGCACACGACGATCACGCTGCGCCACGAGCGGCTGCAGGTCGTCGGCCTCGACGACGCGTACACGGGCCACGCGCGCCGCGACGAAGCGGTCAAGGGTCTGCGGCGCGATCTGCCGTCGATCGGCCTCTCGCACATCGCCGAGGAGGCCGACGGCCTATGGCGCCACGGCGTGCCGCTGGTGCTGTCCGGGCACACGCACGGCGGTCAAGTCACGGTGGCGCGCCTTCACGAGCTGGCGGTCGGCATGATCGCCGGGCACAAGTACGTCCATGGCCTCTACGGCTCGCGCCGTCGCCACGCGCCGGGCGCGCACAGCGACGAGGCGAAGGGCGCGGTCTACGTCGGCGCCGGCATCGGCGCGGCGGTGGTGCCGCTGCGCATCGGTGATCGCGGGCGGCGCGAAGTCACGATCTTCGAGCTCGGCTGCGAACCCGGCGATTTCGTCGAGCACCACAGCGAGCAGGAACCGATGCGCGGCCGCAAGCCGACGCAAGAAGCAAATTGCGAAGCGCGCGGCGGCCGTGATCCGCAAGCGCATGTCACGCGAGCGCAGCCGCCAGGGCTAGCCGGCGTAGCGCAATCACCGGCTCGTCGGCGTAGCCGCGATCTCCGACGGAAAAGCGTGATCAACCGCTCCCGATCGGGGCCCGCGGCCGACGCGGCACGGGCAGTTCCGGAGTTCCAGAGTGACGCTGCTGACAGGAGGAGAGTTGATTTTTGCCGCCGACAGACGCATCGTGCCGTCCTAAGCGCAGAGACGAAACCAATCCCACTCAAGGAGAGACTTATGGACAGGCGATTTTCGACGATTTTGGTACTGGCAGTCGCAGCTCTGTTTGCAGAGGCCTGCAGCAGCAGCGGTGGCGGCGGAACCGGGGGGACGGGCGGCGGATCGCCTTCCACAGGTGGCACGACCGGCACGGGCGGAGCGGGCATGGGCGGCCATGCCACGGGCGGCGTGACCGGCGCCGGCGGCGCGGCAACGGGTGGCGTGACCGGCGCCGGCGGCAAAGTCGACGGCGGCGCGGATACCGCGACCAGCTCGGGCGGCACGACCGGCGGCACGGACGCCTCCGACGCGCCCAAGGACATGAGCGTCAGCGACACGACCGACTCCAGCATCGTCGACGCGTTGGATCCGGCCGGGCCCGAGAAGGCTCTGTGCGCGACGCAGGCCTACATGAGCACGTCGGCCCCGCCGTTCACGGCCGTGGAGTTCTGCACGCTCTACCGCGAGATCTGCAACACCACCGTCGGCGCGACGTTCTTCGCGACCGAGGCTGCGTGCGAGACGGCGTACACCGGGTACAACACGAACCCCGACGCGGGGGGTGGCAGTGAAGGTCCGAACGGCCAGAAGGGCTGCCGTACGTACCACCTCTGCAACGCGAACCAGATCAGCCTGACGATTCACTGCCCACACGCGACCGGGTTCGCCAACGCCGACGCCGGCCCGGGCGGTCCCTGCCCGTAAGCCTACTGTTCCATCTGGTCGAAGCTCGAAAGCGAGCTCGAAGAGGCGCTCTCCCCACGGAGGGCGCCTTTTTTTTGCGCCTCGCGCACCGGCGCCCCACCCCGCGCGTCGACGGTGCGCGGCCCTTTGTTGTGTCCGCGCGGCCCGGCGGGTTACCATGCCCGCGTGGGACGCATGTTTGCCGGGCTGTTCTTGGCGTCAGGGCTGCTCGTGGCGGCGATTCCCGCGTGCCAGGACGACAGCGTCTACCGGAGCGGCGACACGCCGCCCAGCATCCTGGACGCCAGCTTCGCCAATGACGGCGCGGCCGGCGGGGGCGGCACGGGGGGCGCCCCGGCGGATACCGACGGGGGCGCCGGCTAAACCTCTTCGGGTGTAGGTCCGATAAGGAGATCCGAATGCTAGCGACGACTTTCCTGAAGAAGCTTTGCCGCCCGGTGCTCGCGCTGGGCCTGGCCGGCGCCGTCGGCGGTTTCGTGGCGGTGGCCTGCATCGACAACAGCGGCAACAAGACCTATCCGCGCGCTGACTCCGGAGCCGCCGACGCCGGCGACGACGTCGCGGTCTCCGACGACGCGGGAACCGGCAATGACGCGACGGTCTCCGACGCGCCGGCTTCCGACGCGCCGGCTTCCGACGGAAAGGTCAGCGACGCGCCTGCCGGTGACATCAAGGTCGACGTGTCGCTGCCGCGGGTCGATGCCGGCGGCCTCGACGTTCGCCTCGACTCCGGTACCGCGGGCTGAGCCGGGGCTCACTCGAAGCTCACTCGACGATCGGCGCGCCGTTGGCGACCGCGCTGTCACCACGCGCGCCGGACGCCGCCTTCGACGATGCCGGTGCCACCGGCACGACGGCCGGCGCCCTGCCGATCGCCGCTGGCGCCGCTGGCGCTGGAGGCTCGATCTCGGCGCGCGCAGGTGGAGAGGGAGAGACGGCGCCACCCAGCGCGGCCGATCGCGCGCCGGCGCTGGCGGCCAGCAACGCGGCGGCCTGCGGCGAGCGCACGATGACCGGCAGGGTCACCAGCCCCGGCGAAGCCGTGGCCACTGGCGCCGGCACCGCCGGCGACGCTCGTTCGGACGCCGCGCCTGCGGGGATCGCTCCCTCGCCCTGCCCCGCCGGCGCTTCCAGCGCGCGCGCACGCGCCGGCTGCGCGAGCGGGGCCGCGCGCGGCGGCGGAACGGGCGCGGACGGCGCCACCACGGCGGGCGGGGCGGGCCGTTCCACCTCGGACGCGGCCGCAACCGGAGGCTCGTCGGCCCCGCGGCCCGAGACCATGATCCCGACGGCGACCGCAGCAGCCACGATCGCCGCCGCCGCGCCGATCGCCCACGCCCGTCGCCCGCCCCGACGGACCGGCGCCGTGGTCGCCGCGCGCAATGCGTGCGGCGACCGCCGTCCCGGCGCGGGAACCGCGGATGCGCGGGCCATCGTGCGCGTCTCGACCTCGCTGGGCAGCGGCGCGCCACCCTGGCCGTGGACCGAGGCCGGAACCTCGAGCCCGGGGCGCCCGCGCGCCGGCTCGCGCCGGGCTCCGCGCCTTTGAGGCGCCGGCGCCGTCCCCCGGGTCGTCCCCGTGCCGGCCGTTCCCAGGCCGGGACGATGGAACAGCGTGCGCACCAGCTCGCCCAGCGCCGCGCCGTCGGCCGAGTACCCCGGCAGCGCCAGCAGCGCCGACAGCGCGGCGCTGGTCGTCGCGTGGCGCTCCTCACGTCGCGGCGACAGCATCTTGCGCACGAACGCCTCGACCAGGGGCTGCACCTTGCGCTCCGGGCTGACCAGCGCCAGCGGAGGGATGTCGCAGCGCATGACCTTGCCCATGATCTCGACCTCGTCGTTACCGTCGAACAGCGGCCGGCCCGCGAGGATCTCCCACAGAGTGATCCCCATCGCGAACTGATCGGTGCGGTGGTCGACCGGCTCGCCGTTGAGCTGCTCTGGCGACGCGTACGAGAGCTTGCCGCGAATCGTGCCGGTCTTCGTGCGCGTGCTGTGCGCCAGCGACTTGGCGATGCCGAAGTCCGACAGCTTGACCTCGCCCGAGAAACCGACCAGCACGTTGTGCGGCGAGACGTCGCGGTGAACCAGGCCCAGGAGGCGCCCGTTCTCGCGCCGTTCGTGCACGTAGCGCAGGCCTTTCAGCACCTCGCCGCCCAGGTACAGCGCCAGCACCTGCGGGAACACGTAGCCGGCGTGCTTGGCCGCCTCGACGACCCGCCGAGCGTCGTAGCCCTCGACGTGCTCCATCGCGATGTAGTAGCGGCCGCCCGGCCCTCGCTCGGGGTCGGTCACGACCTTGTCGAAGTCGAACACCGTGACCAGGTTCGCGTGCTGCAGCTGCGCCGCGGTGCGCGCCTCCTTGACGAACAGCTTCTCCAGCTCGGGATCGCCGCTGAACGACTCCAGGATGAACTTGAGCGCCACCGGCTTGACGAACCCCTCCGGTCCCTCGGCGCGCGCGGCCCAGACCTCAGCCATGCCGCCCACGGCAATGCGCTCGCCCAGCACGTACTTGCCGATGCGCTGACCTGACTGCACGGGATCTATACGCCGGGCCGCTGGGCTTAAGTCAAGCCGGGGTGGTTGGCCTGCAGCGCGGCGCCGCCCGCAGGCGCGCGCAAAGCGATTTTTCCCTGTAACCGTTTCGGCGATCCAAGATCCAATCGCCATGCATCCGGTCCGCCGCCCCGAAGGCCCCTCGCCCGCCGTCGCCGCCTCCGCCTCGATCTCCGACGCCGAGATCGTGGCGCGCGTCGTGGCCGGCGAGATCGAGCTCTTCGAGGTGCTCATGCGCCGCCACAACCAGCGGCTCTTCCGTACCGCGCGCGCCATCGTGCGCGACGACGCCGAGGCCGAGGACGTGATGCAGGAAGCCTACGCGCGCGCCTTCTCGCAGCTGGCGCAGTTCGAGGGGCGCGCGCAGTGGTCGACGTGGGTGACCCGCATCGCCGTGAACGAGGCCCTGGGGCGCGTGCGCCGCACGGGACGCTTCGTCAGCGCCGACGTCGAAGGTGTAGAGGAGGCACGCTTGAGCCGCAAGACGACGGATCGAAACGACGACGCCTGGCGAGAAGCCAACGGCGCTGCCGCGCCCTTCCCGACCGGACCCGAGGACCATGCCGCCGCGCGCGAGCTGGGTGGATTCCTCGAGCGCGCGCTCGACGACCTGCCCGACATCTATCGCTCGGTCTTCGTGCTGCGCGAGATCGAGGAGCTGTCGACCGCCGAGGCGGCCGCGTGCCTGGACATCACCGAGGAGCTGGTCAAGGTGCGCCTGCACCGCGCGCGGCAAGGGCTTCGAGATCGGCTGGATCGGCGAGTCGGCTCGGCGCTGCGCGGGGTCTACGATTTCCACCTCAGCCGCTGCGATCGCGTGGTCGCCGCGGTGATGGCCCGCATCGGCGCGGGCCGTCCGCCGTCAGCGAAGTAATCGCGATCAGCTCGCGCCCACGCCGGCCATCAGGCGCAGCACCGTCGCCTGGTCGGCGCGGTCGCGCGGCACCTCACCGGCCAGCGCCCCGTGGCGCATGACCAGGATCCGCGTCGACAGGCCGAGCAGCTCGGGCAGCTCGCTCGAGATGAGCAGCACGGCGCTGCCCTCGGCCGCCAACCGATCGATGAGCGCGTGAATCTCGGCCTTGGCGCCGACGTCGACGCCGCGCGTGGGCTCGTCGAGGATCAGCACGCGGCAGCGGGCGGCGAGCCACTTCGCGAGCACGATCTTCTGTTGATTGCCGCCCGACAGCCCGGCCGTGACCACGTCCAGGCTCGCGGCGCGCACGCCGAGCTGCTCCGACAGGCGCCGCGCCAGCGCCGCCTCGGTCTGGCGGCGGATCCAGCCGAAGCGCGCGAGCGCGGGCAGGATCGGCAGCGTGAAGTTGTGCGCGGCGGCCATGCCCAGCACCAGCCCCTGGCGCTTGCGGTCCTCGGGCACCAGGCCGAGGCCGGCGCGCATCGCCACGCGCGGTGACGACAGGCGCACCGGTTTGCCGCCGACGAGCACGCGGCCCGAGACCTGCCGATCGAGACCGAACAGCGCCTGCGCGACCTCGGATCGCCCCGCGCCCACGAGGCCCGCCAGGCCGACCACCTCGCCGGCGCGGATCTCGAGCGAGACGTCGTGAAACTTTCCCGGGCTCGAGAGCCCCTCGATGCGCAGCAGCTCGGCGCCCGGGGCCGACGACACGTGCGCGGGGATGTACTCGTCGAGCCGGCGGCCGATCATGAGATGCACCAGCGCTGCCTCGTCGAGCGTCTCGGTCGGCTGGGTCGCGACGTGCGCGCCGTCGCGCAGCACCGTCACCGTGTCGCACAGGCGGAAGATCTCCGACATGCGGTGCGAGACGTAGACGCAGGTGACCCCGCGCGCGCGCAGCCGATCCATGAGCGCGTACAGCCGGTCGGCCTCGTACTGCGACAGGCTGCTGGTCGGCTCGTCGAAGATGATCACGCGCGCGCCGCTGCCGACGGCAGCGGCGATCTGCACCATCTGCTGCTGGCCGAGCGGCAGCTCGCCGACCGGGCGGCGCACGTCGATGCCGGCGTCGTGCCCGCCCGCGCCGCCGTCGCCGGCGTCGCCAATCATTGCCAGCATCGCGCGCGCGCGCCGCTCCATCTCGCGCGTGTCGACGAAGAGCCGCCGCACCGGCAGGCGTCCCAGGCACAGGTTCTCGGCGACGCTCAGGTTCTCGCACGACGCCAGCTCCTGGTGCACGATGCCGATGCCGGCGCGCAACGCCGCCGCCGGGCTGCGCAGCTCGACGCGCCGGCCGTCGACGATGACCTCGCCGGCGTCGAGCGCGTAGATGCCGGCCAGGATCTTCGCCAGCGTGCTCTTGCCCGCGCCGTTCTCGCCGCACAGAGCGTGGCAGGAGCCGCGCCGGATCTCGAAGCTGACGCCCTCGAGCGCGCGCACGCCGGGAAAGCGCTTGCTCACGCCGGCGAAGCGAACGGCCGGGACGATCGCGCCGTCGCGCGTCTCGCCAGGCGGGTTGTCGTCGGGCGGAGCGGCTTCGGCCTGCATGGCGGTCATTCTCGCGCGCGAGCGCTACGGCATCTTCAAATACTGCTCGGGCACGTCGGCGAAGCCCCACTGCTGCAGTTGCCGCGCCCAGCTTCCCAGGTTGTCCTTGGTGACGCGCACCGGCTCCATCGGGATGATCGCCGGCCCGCTCTTCTTGTAGACGAGCTTGTCGACGACGGTGGTGACGCCGACCTGTCCCCACAGATACGGCGACTGCGCGATCAGCACCGGCGTCAGCCCCTTCTCGACGTAGGGCAACTCGGGCGCGAGCGCGTCGACCGCGACGATCTTCACCTTCTTGGGATCGAGATCGGTGAGCAACGTCTTGGTGTAGAGCGCCCAGCCGCCCACCATGGCCCAGCCGCGAATGTCGGGGTACGCGTTGTTGACGCGGATGACCTCGGACGCGGCGTCCTGCGGTGTCTCCATGTGATAGAAGGTGCCGACGATCGTGATGCCCGCGTGCTTGGCCGCCTCGGCCTTCACCGCGTCGACGCGCATGCGCAGGTTGGGCGCGTTCTGGTTGCCGGCCAGGATCGCGACGCGCCCGCGCCCGTCGATCTGCTTGGCCAGCTCGGCCATCACCTCCTGGCCGATGGCGTGATCGTCGACGCCGTAAAACGAGAAGCGCTTGGATTGCGGCGCGTCGCTGTCGAACGTCATGACCGGCACGCCGCGCGCGACCGCGTCGTCGATCGCGCCCGTGACCTTGCCGGCGTCGGAGCACGAGACCAGGATCGCGCTCGCGCCTTCGTTCACCGCCTGGGCGATCCGCTGCGCCTGGATCTGCCCGTCCTCCTGCGGCGGCGTCAGCCACGAGACCTCGATCGGCACGCCGGTCTTCGCCGACAGCTCCTTGGCGGTGGTCTCCGCGCCGGTGCGCGCCGACAGAAAGACCGGATTGGTCGAGCTCTTCGCGATCATGGCGATCCGGATCGCCTTGCCGGCGCCGGCCCCGCCGGCCGACGCTGCCGGCTCACCGGCGCGACCGGATCCGCCCGGCGCGCGCCCGCGGTTGCAGCCGAGCGCCACCACCGCGATCGCGATCGCGAACGCCAGCGCCACACCGTTCGTCGCGGCCCAGCGCCCGCCGACGGGCTGTCTTCTCATCCGAGCTCCCTCCTCTTGCCGTCGTCGTTGCCGTGGTCGTTGGCGCCGCTCTCGGTGCGCTTGGGCCGCGCATCCGGCGCCCCGGGCGGTTCGCGCCGCAGGCTGCCGCGCGCGAGCCGGCGCGCCGCGAAACGCGTGCTGGACTGGTCGAGCACCACTGCGATGACGATGGCGCAGCCGATGATGATCCATTCGTAGTTCTGATCGAAGTGCAGCGTTCGAATCGACTGACGGATCAGCACGATCAGGATCGCTCCCAGCATGGCGTTGATCGCGCTGCCCTTGCCGCCGCTGAGGCTGGCCCCGCCCACGACCGCCGACGCAATGACGTATAGCTCATATCCCGTGGCGTCTCCACAGGACGCCGAGCCATAAAAGCTAGCGCCCAAGAACGACGCGAGCCCGGCGGTGACGCCCGATACCAGGTAGACGCCCATCTGGATGCGCCCGATGCGCAGGCCCGAGAACCGGCTCGCCTCGACGTTGCCGCCGATCGCGAACACGTGACGTCCCATGACCGTGCGCGACAGGTAGATCGCGCCCGCGACGCTGACCAGCAGCATGCTCAGCATCGGCACGGGATAGAGCGACGCGCCCATTCCCAGCGACGCCTTGGCGACGCGCGTGAGCGGCTCGGGCAGCAGGATGCTCTCCGCCTTGCTGCTGACGAACGCGATGCCGCGCAGGATCCACATCGTGCCCAGCGTGATGATGAACGGATGCACGCGAAGGCCGACCACCATCGCGCCGTTGAGCAGGCCGGCGAGAAAGCCGATCGACACCGCGACACCGAGCGCGAGAGCGACCGTCGCCAGCGCGCCGTGCGGCTCGAGCGCGCGGATCGCCAGCGCCATGCCGACGCCGGCGAGCGCATAGACCGATCCCACCGACAGATCGATCCCGGCGGCGACGATGACGATCGTGGCGCCCACCGCCATGATCGCGAAGAAGCTCGCGTCGGTCGCGGTCTGGATCAACGTGTACGAGTTCAGGAAGTTGTTGACCGTCGCGCCGCTCACCGGGTCGACGTGGTCTCCGGCGAGCAGGCTCAACGCGACGGCGAGCCCGATGATGACCAGTAGCAGACCGGCCTGCTGCGAACGGAGCAGGCGCCTGAGGACGGTCATGGAGGCGCACGTAATATATACGAAGAGGGCGCGCCTTTGGGTTGGCGGGCGGACCGCGACCGCGTTGACCGATTCCGCCACCGATTCCGCCCCCTTCGATCGACGGGCACCGTCGGTAGGCCGGGTGCCGGCGGATCGAACACGAATGCCTGGTCGGACCCGTGATCTGGTACAAATAGTGCTGTGACCCCGTCGAAGGAACCGACGACCGGCGTCAACCGCTTCGCCACGCGTCCCGACGCTCCGTGAGCCGCTTCACGGCCCGGCGGCTACTGCTCTGGCGGAGGCGACTGCCCCTTCAATGCTCAACCCCCGTCGGAGATGGCCATGACTTCCCCTGACCATGATCGAGCCGTTCGCAGAACACCGGTGGCGTTGGTGGTGCTGGCGGGGCTCCCCTTACTGGCCGCGCTCGTGGGAGCGTCGTGCCAGGGGAGCAGCACAATCAACAACAGCGGCGCGGGCGGATCGGATCCGGGCGGCCAGGGCGGCGACAGCGGCGACGGGACCGGAGGCGACACCGGCGCGGGCGGCACCAGCGCCGGCGGCTCCTCGGGGACCGCCGGAATGGGCGCGGGCGGCAAGACCGGCGCGGGTGGCAAGACCGGCGCGGGCGGCATGGGCATGGGCGGGCGGCCGGCCGGCATGGGCGGGATCACCGGCGCGGGCGGCACGGTGATCACCGTGCCGCCGTCCTGTGGCTCGACGACGCACAACCTGAACCCGTTCGGTTGCAACCTCGCGTGGGGCACCAACAGCCCCGGCGGTTCGCTGAACAACTACTCGTACCTGGAGTTCATGTCGTTCTGGATCGGGTCGGAGGCAAAGTCCGACGGCACGCTCAGCGGCTGCAGCGGCTGCACCTGGCTGTCGAACCAGGTGTCGAAGGTCAGCAACATCATCCCGGCCTTCTACGCGTACATCATCGGCTTCTACGGCCACGCCAACGGGCTGCCCGACGGTAACCAGGCTCCGAACGGTCCCAACCTGACCACCGGCGGCGCCAACCTGATTCGCAACAACCGGGCGAAGATCATCTCGATGTACTCGAGCTACGCGCAACAGGCGCACGCGGTGTGGGGGACGAAGCCGCTGGTCTGGCTGCTCGAGGGCGACTTCGTGCAGTACACCACCTCGACGCAGGCCAACCCGCTCAGCTACGGTGAGCTCGCCCAGCTGGCCGAGGACATCACCTGCGCGATCAAGGCGGCCATGCCCAACGCGGTCGTCGCGATCAACCACTCGACCTGGAACGCCAACGACGTCACCAACAGCTTCTGGCGGGCGATGTCCGGCGTGAACTACGACATGGCGTGGACCAGCGGGGCCGGCAACGCCAACGACTTCTTCACGCCCGGCACGACCGCGACCAGCTACAACGGCGCGACCGCGACCTATGCGTACCTGCACAACCTCACCGGGCGGTCGATTCTGGTGGATACCAGCTTCGGGGCGTCCGCGACCAGCGACTCCTGGTCGGACAGCGGCGTGGCCAACCTGAACTCGCGCATCGCCGACGGGGTCGTCGCCATCAACGTGACGACGCCGACGTCCAACTACGCCAGCAACATCGCGGGCGAGACCGGCCTCGCGACGACCTGCCAATGATGCATCGACGAGGACGCGTCCGCGCGCTGCACCTCTGCGCTCTCGCGTCGGCGGCGATGCTGGGCGCGGCCTGTCCCGGCGCCGTCGACACGCCGCCGGGTTCCGGAGACGGCGCGGGCGGCACGGCCGACGGCGCCGGCGGCGGTCACCAGACCGGCGCGGGCGGCGCAGCATCGACGTCGGTGGGCGGCGGCAACGGAAGCGCGGGCGGCGCCACCGGCGCGGGCGGCGCCACGTCGACCTCGTCGGGCGGCGCGACCGGCAGCGGTGGCGCCAGCGGCAGCGGTGGCAAGACCGGGAGCACGACCGGCGCGGGCGGCGCGACCACCGGCAGCGGCGGCGTGACCGGCGGCAGCGGCGGCAAGACCGGCGCGGGCGGCGCCACCGGCGCGGGCGGCAAGACCGGCACGGGCGGCTTGACGGGGAACGGAACCGCGTTCAGCCAGTGCCGCTTTCACTACGGCACGATCGACGCGATCGCGCGCGCCAATCCCTCGGTGATCCCGCAGCTCGACTTCTACACGCCGGGGTGGATGGCCAGCATCAGCGACACCTTCGATATGCAGTACGTCTGCAACGACACCAAGGCGGGCGGCACATTCGCCAACCAGGTGCCGGTGATCGTCGCCTACGCCGCCGCGTTCTACGTCAAGCGCCACGCCAGCCTCGTCGATTGCGGCGCCACGCCGGGCTCGACCGCTGATCTCTGCCACCAGGGCGCGGCCGCGATCCAGGCCAACCTCGCGGCGATCGTCAACGTCTACAAGAGCTTCGGGCAGGGCTTCGCCGCCTGCTACGGCACGACGCGCCCGATCATCTTCGAGATGGAGCCGGACTTTTACCAGTACACCTACAACACCGGCGCGACGGTGCAGACGCAGCCCTGGACCTACGCGCAGGCGGGACAGATCATGGGCCAGTTCGTCGGCGCCATGAAGGCGTCGCTGCCGAACGCGCTGTTCTCGATGGACATCTCGCCCTGGGTCGGCACCAACAACAACACCGGATCCAATGGCTCCGACAACGGCGCCAACTGGTACTCGTTCTTCGACATGACCCAGTTCACGTTCGTCAACACGTCGGGCGGATCCACCAACGCCGCGGCGCCGCAGATCCGCGGCAACGCAATGACGTGGGCCGGGGTCAGCCACGCCACCGGCAAGCCGATCCTCGCCGACACCGGCTACGGCTTCAACGGCGGCTCCGCCGGGCCCGACCCCGCGTGGGACTCCGTGTCCAACATCAACGCGCGCATGCTCGACGGCGTGGTCTCGATCAGCCAGTACAACCCCGCCAGCAACTGGGGCACGACCATCGCCGCAGCTCGCGGACAGCTGAGCGCGCCGATCGTCTGTCCGTGAGCGGCCGCGCCGCTGCGCTCCTGTCGATGGCGGCGGCGATCGGATGTCGATCGTCGTCGGCGACACGCCGCTCGGGCGCCGATGCGCTTGCGAACAGCGCGCTCTTGCCGAGCCTGTCGTTCGCGCCCGCGATCATCGAGCTCGACGTCCCCGGCGGCGAGCGCCGATCGCTCGACGCGCGGCTCGCGGGCCACCTGGCACCGCAGGCTCGTCTCGCCATCGAGCACGTCGACGACCCGGCCCTGGACGTGCAGCTGCTTGCCCCCGACGGCAGCGGCGCCGCCGGGCTGCGCCTGACGTTCGTCGGCGATAGAGCCGGTGTGCGCACGGGTCAGGTCGTGGTCGCCACCGGTCTCGACGAGCCGCCGCGCGTGACCTTGCTCTACAGCTTGCGCGTCCCCAGCCACCTCACAGTGACGCCGTCGAATCCGGTCTTCGATCTGCGCGATCCCTCGGGGCGCGAGCGGCGCCTCGAGGTGCGTGGCCGCGGCCCCGATTTTCGCGCCGGCGCCGTCCAGGTCCTGGCCGGCCCCTTCCGGGCGACCGTCGAATCCGACGGAGCCGGCACCGGCGGCCTGGCGACGATCCGCGTCCGCGTCGACGAGGCGGCCATCGGGGCCAGCACGCAGCGCGGCTTTCGGGGCACGCTGCGCATCCGCGGCAACGACCCCGGCCAACCGACGGCTGACGTGCCGCTGTTCGCCATGGGGGCGCTGCCCCCACATCCCCGCGCCTCCGACGCGGCTGGCCATCACGGAAATGAGCCGATCCAGGGCGGCGACGCTACTGTCAAAGCAAGGTAAAGTTCCGTGGCTCATGGGCAATCAACCAATGTCGGCTGACCGTAGCCAGGTGCCGCTTTGTGTGGTGCCTGCCGGCCCAGCCACCGACCCCAGCGACGCCGAGCTCGGGAACGCCCTCAAGGCCGGCGAGCACTGGGCCCCCGCGGCGACCTGGAACCGGTTCGCGCCGATTGTCTACGGCATCGTGTGCCGCGCCATCGGCAGCCAGAACGACGCCGAGGACGTCACCCAGGAAGTCTTCTTCCACCTGTTCGCGCGCGTGGGGACGTTGCGCGATCCGGCGTCGTTCCGCAGCTTCGTGGTCTCGTTCGCGTTGCGCATCGTCAAGTGGGAGCTGCGCCGCCGGCGCGCGCGCCGCTGGCTGACGCTGACGCCGTCGAGCCTGCTGCCGGAGACGGCAGTGTCGGGCAGCGACCCGGAGGCGCGCGAGGTGCTGCGCCGCTTTTATGCCGTGCTCGACCAGCTTCCGGCGCGCGATCGCCTGGTGTTCGCGCTGCGCTACCTGGAATCGATGACGCTCGAGGAGATTGCCGAGGCCCTCGACGTCTCGCTGTCGACGGTGAAGCGCAACCTGACCCACGCGTCGGCGCGGGTGTCGCGCTGGATCGCCGCCGATCCGGATCTGGTGACGTTCTTCGAGAGGAGGAGGCGGGACGATGACTCGGTCTGATGGCGATCGCGAGATCGTGAACGGCTTCGAGGCCGTGGCGAGTCTCGCGCGCGAGGCGGCGCCGCCGATGACGCCGCTGCAGCGCATGCGCGGCTTGCAGGCCGTGACCGCGCGAACCGAGGCGCGGCGGCGCAAGCAGCGCTCGCTGTTCGTGGCGCTGAGCCTGTCCACCTGCGGGGTCGTCGCCGCGGGCGCGGCGGCGCTGTTTCTGGGTCCGAGCGCGCTGCACCGACACCGCACGGCCGGGGCGAGCGCGGGCGCGGGCGAGGCGAGCACCCTCTCCTATCGCGTCGACAACGGCGAGATCGGCGACGGCGGCTATCTGCGGTCCTTCGGCGGCAGCGGCGTCGGCCTGCTCTTCGCCGAGGGGACCGAGCTGCGGCTGGCCGCGGGCGCGCGCGGTCGATTGACCAGCGTCGACGGGCAAGGCGCGCGTTTCGCCATCGAGCAAGGAGAGGCCGAGGTCAACGTGGTGCCGCGCGCGGGCGCGCGCTGGCTCATCGACGCGGGCCCGTTCCTGATCACGGTCCACGGCACGACGTTCACGGCGGCCTGGGACGGTGAGCGCGAGCAGCTCGAGATCCGGATGAAGCGCGGGCTGGTGTCGGTGAGCGGTCCGGTCGCCGACGGCAAGCTCGCCGTGCGCGCGGGCCAGCGGCTGACGATCAACGTGCCCGAGCGCGAGGTATTGCTGCGGCCCAGCGACGACGCGGATGAGGCGGCCGACACCGCGCCCGCGGAGGCCACGCCGGCGCCATCTCCTTCTTCGTCTTCGCCTTCCGCCGTCGAGCCGAGCGCGCCCGAGGCGCCAGCCGCCGTCGAAGCGCGCGTGACGACCGGTTCGCCGGCGCGCAGCTCGGCGCCGCGTGCGGCCGTGGCCGTGCGTGCGAGCGCGGCGGCGCGTAGCTGGACGGCGGCGCTGGCCGCCGGCGACTTCCAGGCGATCCTGCTCGAGGCGGAGCACCGCGGCCTGCGGCGCTCGCTGGTCGAGGCCCGCAGCGAGGACCTGGCGGCGCTGGCCGACGCCGCCCGCTACCTGCGGCGCGAGGACGTGGCGCGGCAGGCGCTGATCGCGCAGCGCGAGCGCTTCCCGCAGTCCGACCGCGCGCACGAGGCGGCGTTCCTGCTGGGACGCCTGACCGAGGGCGGCGGCGAGGGTGATATCCGCGCGCTGAGCTGGTACGACCGCTACTTGAGCGAGGCGCCGGCGGGCGCCTATGCGTCGGAGGCCCTGGGACGCAAGATGACCGCGACCGAGAAGCTGCGCGGGCTCGCGGCGGCGCAGGACATCGCGCGCGACTACCTGCGGCGCTTCCCCCACGGAACGTACGCGGGCGCGGCCCGCGCGCTCTCGGAAGCACCCTAGGGTCTCGCGGCTGCGACGACCATGGCGGTGATCCGGAGCCTCGCGCCGTTCGCCGTCGCGGGGACGTTGCTGGCTCTGGCGGCGCCCGCGGCGGCGGCGACCGTCGTGCTGATCCGGACGCCGCACCCGAGCGCCATGGCCAGCGAGGCGACCGTGCGCCTGCGCGGCGAGCTCGGCGCCGAGGGGTTCGACGTGAGGGTCGTCGATGCGCCCGCGACCGGCGACCCACACGCGTTCATGGAGCAGCAGGCGGCCGGCCCCAACGTCGAGGCGGTGGTCGCGATCTTCGCCGACGACCCGACCGAGGCCGTCGAGCTCTCGGTCATCGATCGCGTCACCGGCAAGACGGTCACGCGCCGCGTGCCCGCCGATCCGGCGGCGGCGCGATCCGCCGAGGTGCTGTCGATCCGCGCGCTCGAGCTTTTGCGCGCGAGCTTCCTCGAGATCGCGCTCGGCGCCAGCCACGCCGAGCCGCCCGACGCGCCACCGCCGCCCCCACCGCCGCCCGAGGTGACCCGCATGACGCGGGCGGCGCTCGACAACCGGTGGCCGCAGACCTGGGCGGTCGAGATCGGCGGCTGCGTGTTCGCCAGCTTCGAGGGGCTCGGGCCCGGCGGTGGCTCCGGTGCTGCGCGCCGAGCGCCAGTGGCGCGATCTCCTCCTCGGCCGCGTGACCGTCGCGGGGTTGGGGACGCACTCGCGCGTCGACAGTCGAGTCCGCCACGGCCAACGTGGAGCAGGCGTTCGGCCTGGCCGAGGTCGGGATCAGACTGCGCGCTGGCCGGCTCCTGCGCCCGTTCCTGTCGATCGGCGGCGGCGTCCTGCGCGTCACCACCGAGGCGCAGCCGCCGGCCCACGCGCAGGCCGTCAACGGCGGGCTCTGGACGCCGATCGCCGACGCAGGCGTCGGGCTGCGGGTCGCGCTGCGCGCGCGCTTCGAGCTGGCGGCCGAGTTCCACGCGCAGATGGCCGGCAGGTATCCCGCGATCAAATTCTTCGACGAGATCGTCGCGATCGGCGGGCGCCCCACGATGATTGGCAGCCTCACGCTGGTAGCCTGGCTATGACGCTGTCGGAGCGACTCTTTGGTTCGCGAGGCGTCGCGTGCGGTGTTGCGCTGATGGCCGCTGCCACAGCGCTGGCCGGCTGCTCGGCGGGCGTGATCGACGCGGTCGAGCTGGCGCCGGGCGCGCTGTTCGAGGGCCTGATCGCGCACTGGACGTTCGACGACGGCACGGGGACGACCGTCGCCGATTCCACCGCCAGCCATCACGACGGCACGTTGTTGCCCCTGGGAACGATCTGGCTCCCGGGAGAACACTTCGGCGGCGCGCTGCACTTCGACGGTACCGATCAGAGCGAGGTGCAGGTGCCCGGGTTTCAGAAGCCGAGCGGCAGCTGGAGTGTGGCCGGCTGGATTCGCGCGCCCGCCGGCGACACCGGCAACACCTACGCCACCATCATAAGCACCGAGATTGCGGGCGTCGGCGGCTGGCAACTCAATCTCGGCCTTGCTCCCCCGGTGCCCACCAACCCGATGAACACCATTTCGCTCTACCAGTTCGCCTACTCGACAGGGACAGGACTCGACTACATCTTCGAAAATTGCGAGTGCTTCGTCCCCGATGCGTGGGTTCACATCGCCGGCATCTTCGACACCGACCGACAAACGATCTCGCTCTATCAGAACGGGATCTTCGCCGGCAGCAAAACCGCCCAGCAGGGCATCCTTCAGGGCAGCGACATCCTCTATTTCGGCACCTGGGGGAGCGACTCTCTCCGCCACCTCACCGGCGACCTCGACGACTTCGTGGTCTACAACCGCGCGCTCACGCAGCCCGAGGTCAAGCAACTCGTGCGCGCGCCGCTGCCGGCGACGCCGCCGGCGCCGTGAGCACCGATCAGCGCTTCGCGCGCGGGTGAGCGGCCTTGGCCTTGGCGCTCGCCTTGGCCTTGGCGGTCTTGCCGCCCTTGCCTCGGCCCGATGCGGGAATCTCGCGCGTGCAGCTGCGCATGATCTCGGCTTGCTCGGAGGCCGGCGGCAGCGGCGGCGCGCTCCAGCCGCGGCAGAGTTGGCCGACGGCGTCGGGATCGTTCGCGGCGCCGTCGGCGCAGTAGAGGCCGGTGCCGTCCGGACGTGACGCGAAGAGCGCGCGCCCGGTTGCCGGCGCGGACGCGTCCTCGAGCCGCGCGCTCAGCACGTTCACGACCTCGACGCGGTGGCGTTCCTGCTCCGCATCGGCGAATTGCGCGGGCTGGCGATGCATGTCGTGGATCGGAACGATCTCGATGGCGCGCAGCGCGAGCCGCCCGCCCGGCACCATGCGCCGCAGGTGCACGCGCGCGAGCAGGCCGTAGTCGCGGCAGCCGGCGAACGCCGGCTCGGCGCCCATGTCGCGCGCGCCGCGCAGCATGAAGTTGCCGAGGCCGTAGAAGATCGGCACGCCGTGGCGGATCTCGACGCCGCGCACGACGTGCGCGTGGTGGCCGACGATCAGATCGAGGCCGTCGTGATCGGCGGCGTCCCGGTACTCGGTGAGCTGGCGCCCGTCGGCGCGCACGTCCTTCTCCTCGCCGTAGTGAATCGAGAGGATGCGATAGTCGGCCTGGGTCGCGGCCAGGCGCCGCCGCACTTCGCGCCAGTCCTCGTCGATGCGATAGGCCATCGTGCCCGGCTTGTCGGCGGTGGCGCGGTGGGCGTTGATGTTGTTGGTGACGATGCCGATCGCCGAGAACGCGACGTGGCCGACCGGCAGCGCCAGCTCGACGGGCCGGCTCGCTTGTTCGCGATTGAGGCCGATGCCGCTGAAGTGCAACCGTCCCTCGGTGGCGAGCGTGCTCAGGTTGCGCACGGTATCGCGCGCGCCGCCCACACCGAAGTCGTAGGCGTGGTTGTTGGCCGCCGAGACCAGGTTGAAGCCCAGGTCGGTCAGGAAGCGAACGCCCGCCGGGTGCGAGCGAAACCCGAACGGCGCCGCCTGTCCCTTGTCGGCGGCGGCGAGATCGTTCCGGTCGGTGACCACCGTCTCCAGGTTCATGAAGTTGAGATCGCCGTCGATGAGCTTCGCGATCTTGATCGACAGCTCCGACCACGGCGTCGGCTGCGGCCCCTCGAGCACGCCGCGCGCGTCGACGGCGGTGTTGCTGCGGTTGAGCCCGACGTCGCCGACCAGAACCAGCGTCAGGGTGTCGCTGTGCGCCGGCCGCGCCGTGGTCTTCGCGGGCGGCAAGCCGGCGTCCGCGGCGGCCGCGGCGTCGACCTGGCCGCTCGGACCGCCGGCCAGCGCCAGCGCCAGCGCGGCGACCAGTGCCGTCGTTCCCCCCCTCGTGGCCCGCCAGCTGATCGCGCGCGTCGTCACCCGGTCGGCTGCTCGAGGATCGTCGTGGTGATCGGCGCGCCCACGGAGATCGTGCGCGTGACTGGCGTCTTGCCGGCGATCTCGCCGAGGCGCGCGCGCTGCTCGTCGCTGAGCGGAGCGCCGAAGCTGATCAGGCGCTCGATGCGCTCGCGGCCGTCGTGCGACTTCAGCATGCGCAGGCGCACGTCGATCGCGCCCAGGGCCCAGCCCTTGCGGTCAGAGTACATGCGCAGCGTGATCGCCGTGCAGGCGCCCAGCGCCGAGAGCAAGAGAGCGTAAGGCGCGGGGCCGGTGTCGGTACCGCCGTTCGACTTCGGCTCGTCGGCCGTGAGCCGGTGGTGGCCGGCGTGGATCGCCTGCGCGTAGCCCGCGGCGCACTCGATCGAGACCTCGGCGATCGGCGTCATGCCCTCTTCCATCGATGATCCTCCGGCGTCACATTAACCGCGGCGCGCGCCCGCGGCCAAGAAATCGAGCAGCGGCGGCAGCGCCTCGTCGGGCGCATCGAGATGGGGCGAATGCCCGTGCGAAAGGATGAGGCTGGTCGCGGCGCCGAGCGCGGCGCACGCCGCGGGAACCAGCGCGGCCGGCAACGCGGCGTCGCGCGCGCCCCAGAGGAGAAAGACCGGCGCCGCGAGCTCGCCGAGCCGCGCCCGACGGTGAAACACCGGACCCCACAGGGGGCACAGCGCATCGAAGGCGCGCGCCGCCACCGCGCGCGCCGGCGCCCCGGTGGGCGCCGCCAGCAGCTCGAGCTCGAGCGCAGCGACACGGCGGCCGAGCGGCGTCGGCGGCGATGGATTCAGGCGGCCGAAGAGCCGCGGCCCGAGCCAGCGCAAGAGGCGCTCGGGGTGCAGGCGAAAGAAGACGCGCCCCGCGCCGGTCATCGCCGGACCGAGCCCCATGGCGTCGATCAGGCACCAGGCGCCGCACGGGAAGCCGCGCGCGCAGCGCCAGCTCGAGCGCGACCAACCCGCCCAGCGAGTGGCCGACCAGCGCCAGCCCGTTCGCGCGTCCGGCGACGACCTCGGCGGCCAGGCACGCCTCGACGGGATCGACGAACGCGGCGAGCGCGGTCTCGGCGTCCGCGCCACCGCCGCCCGCGCGCAGCGCCGGCGGCGCCGACTGGCCGAAGCCGGGGAGATCGACGGCGAGCAGCGCGTGGCGCGCGGCGAGCGCCGGCCAGCACGGGAACCAGATCGGCGCCGCGTGCCCGCGCCCGTGCAGCAATACGACCGTCTCGACGTCGGCGCTGCCGGCCACGGCGCCACCGCGCAACAAACGGATCGCGCCGCGGCCGGAAACGCGTCGGGCGTAGGTGGCTCCGCCGCCGGAGCCCATCGCGGGAGACGGCACGTAGGTCTCGACGCTCACGCCGCCGGCTGCATCGCACGCGAGCTCGGCGAGCACCGCCGCCTCGACCGGTCCGGTCTCCGTGTCGAGGGGCGCCGCGCCGCCGGCGCCGCCGCTCACGCCGCGAGGCCGGGGAGCGGCGACTTGTACGGCGCCATGAGGGTCGGATCGCCGAAGCCGCTGTAGTCGGTGATGCCCATGGCGTCGAGGATGCTGAGCAGCACGCGCTCGTGCCGGTTCGCCGCCGTCGCCATCCCCATCGGCCGCAGATCCAGGTAGCGCCCGCGCGGATCGGTCTTGAGGTATCCACCGGCGCCGCCGGCCATCACGAAGCGCATGGAGTTCTGGTTGTGCTGTGTCGAGTCGCCCATGTCGCGGCACCAGACCAGCAGCGTGGTGTCGTAGAGCGTGGCGGTGGGATCGTTCGGATCGGGCCGCGATTTCAACTTGGTGATCACGTCGGCGAACTGCTGCGCCAGCCAGGTCTCGAACTTGATCAGGTTGGTGAAGTCGGTGGCGCTGCCGTGGATGAAGCTGGTGTGCTGATCGCCCTGCAGGCCCGGCAGATCGACCTGGAACTGTGAATCGGTCCCGAACTGGATCGCCGCCACGCGCGTCACGTCGCACGCGAGCGCGTTGATGGCGATGTCCAGGTGGATGAGATCGTTCGCGACGCCCGGATGCGCCGTGGTGGAATCAGCCACGTTCGAGAGCTGATTGCAGCTTCCGCCGGCGCCGGTCTGTATCAGCTTGTTCTCGAGCTGGCGGATCGAATCGAAGTGCAGGTCGAGGCGTGCCCTCTCGACGGTGCCGACGCGGCCGCGCAGGTCCGTGATCTCGCGCGAGGCGAGGTCGAGGATGCTCTGGCGCCGCTTGAGCAACACCTGAGGCGACGTCCCCATCGGCATCGCGCCGCCGAAGACCGTGCTGTACGCCGACATCGGCGACGCGATCGGCAAGAGGTTGTTGCCGCGCCAGAACAGCGTGGTGCCGCCGTTGATCGAGGTGTCCGACCCGAGCAGCAGCGACGGGATCGGCCGGTTGATGCCGGCAGCGAGCAGCCCGTCGGCGACGAACTGGTCCAGCGACCGGAAGACCTTCGTGCCGTTGTAGTAGCCGCCGGCGCCGTAGCCCATGCCGGTGATGCCGTCGGGCGCGCCGTGGCCGTCGCCGGGGTTGCCGCTCGGCAGGCCCTCGAGCAGCACCAGGCTGTCCTTGTGGTCGGCGAGCGGCGCGGTCGACTGAGCGAACGTGAACGTGTTCTCGTCGACGACCCCGGTCGGGCTCCAGAGCTCGGGCTTCGTGCCCATCGAACAGAACAACATCAGGCGCGTCGCGCGCTTGGTGCCGGCGGCGCGCAGCGGCCGGCGGCGGACCATCGACGCGAACGGCAGCAGCAGCATGCCCGCGCCGGCTCCGTAAGCGAACTGTCTGCGACTCAGGAACGACATCTGGTCTCTCCTCGATTTTCTCCGCGATTCATCATGGCGCCGGCACGCGGCTGGTGAAGTGCGGCGCACGGATGATCGCGTTCAGAACGTCGCGCATCGCGTACCCGCCCGACGACGACGCCTGGCGGATCGCCTGATAGGTGCACGCGTCCTGCATCCAGGTCGCGCTGCCGTAAGCGTAGAACGACCAGTTGCGCACCATGCAGCTCTTGAGATCGGCGTTGCCCGCCAGATAGGTCTCGAGCTGCGCGATGCCGTCGAACGTCACGTTGCCGTCGGTGGCGTTGGCGTTGAAGATCGTCGCCGATGAATCGATCGGATAGCCGTTCTCGGTGTTGCGCCAGCGCCCGAAGGCGTCGTAGTGCTCGAAGCCGTAGCCGATCGGATCCATGCGCTGGTGGCAGGTCACGCAGTCGCCGTGCGCGTGCGCGTTCTCGTAGTGCGCGCGCGTGGTCGTCGGGTTGGGATCGGGCCGGAACGTGGTGTCGAGCGTCGCGCCCGGCGGGTTCACGTACTGGCACAGCAGGCGCGTGCGCACCAGGTGCCCGCGCTGCGTCGGCGACGAGATGTCGGCGCGCGCGTAGCCGGCCAGGATGCTGGCGTGCGCGAGGATGCCGCCGTCGCGCGAGGTCGAGCCCGGGTACGCGACGCGTGTGAACGTGTCGCCGAGCCCGGTGGTGTCGAACCCGTAGAACTGCGCCAGGTCCTTGTTCAGGAACGAGTGGTCGGCGGTGAGCAAGTCGTTGAAGCTGCCGCCGCTCGCGAAGGTATCGACGACCAGCCCGCGCGTCTCCGATGCCATCTCGTCGCGCAGCGTGCTCGTCAGCATGAAGATGCTGTCGTCCTTGACCGTGCTGTACAGCTTGTCGAGGCCGAGCCAGCTGCTCATGAAGTCCATGAGCGTGCTCTGGCTGCGCGGATCGGCGAGCAGCCGCTGCGCCTGCTGATCGACCATGTCGGCGATGGGCAAGCTGCCGCCCGCGACCGAGTCGGCCGCCGCCAGCAACGGCGCGTCGGGCGCGCTGCCGGTCAGCAGGTACGACAGGCTCGACGCGACTTCATAGGGCGTGAGCGCGACGGTGCCGCCCGCCGCAGCGGTCGCGTCGCCGAGCTCGGTGCGATAGAGGAACCGCGGCGACTGCAGCACCGCGGCGATCACCGCGGTCACGCCGTCGTTGAACGACGCCTCGGCCGAGAACAGCGCCTGGTAGTCGGCGACGGTGGCGTCGGTGAGCGGCGCGCGGAACGCCCGCTTGCCGAACGAGCGGATGAACGCCGCCGGACAGGTGGCGTCGCTGCTGTTGCAACCGGCGACGTCGGCCAGGTGATGAGTGACCGCCCAGCTGGCGATCGCTTCGGCGTTGGTCATGAGCTGATCGGCGTTCAACCCCTGCACCACCAGCGAGTTCGCATCGATCCCGAAGTCCATCACCAGCGGGTCGTTGAACACGGCCGCCACCGGAACCGACGGATCGTTGAACAGGTCGACGATCGAAGCCGCGAACTGCGAGGCGCTGAGCCGGCGCAGCATCGTGGGCCCCGGGCTGTTGCTGGTGCACGCGCTCTCGGTCGGGAAGCTGACCGGCGCGGGCGGGACGTTCGAGCTGGCGCTGCCGCCGCCGCCGCCAACGCCGGCGCCGTTTCCGCCAACGCCGTTGCCGCCGGATGACAACCCGCCGCTGATGGCGCCGGTGCAGGCCGACGCAACAACCGATAAAGCCGCTGACGCAAAAATGAACGCGCGGCCGCGGAAGCCAGGCGTCTTCTTATTCAAAGCTTGAACGAGCATGGAGCCTCTCGTACCGGCTCCGATCCGACCGGGGGGAATCCCCCGAATGAACCAGAGGGGCGCAGCGTAACAAACGACAACAAACGGCCAACCACCCCTGCAGCGCGCGGGACCACGACCCGGACGTTCATTTATACTCGACGGCGAGCCGGTACAGCTAAAAAGCGCGCCGCCTCCGTCGACAGTAAGCACGACTCGTGCCGGCGGCATGGGGTCCGGGCGCCCCTGGTCGGGAAAGACAGAGAACCTGACCCGGAATCCGCGCCGTTCGCGGGGTTGCGCGGGTGGCGGCTCGCCGCGGCATCCGGCGGGTGACGCATTCCGCGAGCCGCCCCACGCCTTTACAGTGACTTCGCGATCGCGCTAGAACCTTCATGCGCAGCCGCCCAGGGGCGTTCGTGATGATGAAATATCGGCTCACGGAGAAGATCGGCAGCGGCGGTATGGCCGAGGTCTTCCGCGCGGTCGGAGAGGGCCCCGAGGGGTTCGAGCGCCCCTTCGTCATCAAGCGGATCCACCCGCGGCTGTCCGAGGCGCCCGAGTTCGTGCGCATGTTCGTCGACGAGGCGAAGATCTCGGCCCGCCTGGTCCACCCCAACATCGTCCAGGTCTTCGACTTCGCCCCCGTCGACGGCGGCTACTACATCGTCATGGAGCCGGTCGAGGGCTTCGACATGGGGTGGCTGCTGCGGCGGCGACTCGAGAGCCGGCACGAGGTCCCGCCGCCGGCCTTCGTCGCCGAGATCGGGCGCCAGGCCTGCCGCGGCCTCGACTTCGCGCACACGCTGACCGGAGCCGACGGCAAGCCGCTGGGCATCGTCCACCGCGACGTCACGCCGCCCAACATCATGGTGACCTGGACCGGCACCGTGAAGGTGGTCGACTTCGGCATCGCGCGCGCGGTCGAGGCCCTGCGCCGGAGCGTGACCGACGCCGGCATGGTCAAGGGCAAGATGTCCTACGTCGCGCCCGAGTTGCTCGACGGCAAGACCGCCGACGCGCGCTCCGACGTCTTCTCGCTGGGCGTGGTGCTGCACGAGCTGCTCTCGGGCCGCCAGCTGTTCGTCGGCGAGAACGACCTCGATACGCTGCGCCTCGTGCGCGAGATGGAGATCCCGCTGCCGTCGGCGCGCAACCCGGGCGTCAAGCGCACGCTCGACGCCGTGGTCATGCGCGCGCTCGAGCGCGACCCGGAGAAGCGCTATCAGAGCGCGGGCGCAGATGGGCGACGATCTCGAGACCGTGGTTCTGCGCGAGCGCTACTCGACGCGCGCGCTGGCGCGCAAGGCGCGCGAGCTGGCCGATCGTGAAGACCTGCCGGCGCAGCCCTCGGGCCCGATCGTCGAGGAGACGATCGAGGTGCCCGACAGCGGCGCGATGCTGATCTCCGGAGTCGAACGGCGTGCCGGTACCGATCGCGGCCGCGCGCTCGTCGTCGTCGCCGGTCGCCGCCGAGGCGATCAAGAGGCCGGCCACGCCGCCGCGCCTGCCGCCCCGAACGAGCCCGCCCGCGCCGGTCGCGGCGGTGCGCACGGTGGTGCCGGGCTGGATCTGGGGCGCGGTGGCGCTGCCGACGGCGCTGGCGCTGGCGCTGCTGATCGCGATCGCGCGCAAGCCGCCGCCCGCGCCGCCACCCGCGGCGCCGCCGCCGCCGTCGCCGACGATCCACGTCGCGCTGGATTCGACGCCGCAGGGCGCGACCGTGACGAACCCCTTCGGGAGCACCCTCGGCGAGACGCCGCTGCTCATCGAGCTGCCGCGCGGCGCGGTGCCGGTGGAGCTGGTGCTGAACAAGACCGGCTACCTGCCGCTGACGTTCAAGGTACTGCCTCATCAGGATCGCGAGGTCAGCGCGGCGCTGGAGCACATCCCTCCGCCGCCCGTCGAGGAGCCGGTCGCGGTCCGCCCGGGCCGCCGCGGATCGAGCGCGCGCCGGGCTCCGCTGGCCGGCGCGCCGGGCCGCGCCGCGAACGCGCCGGGAGCGGGGACGCTCGCGCCCGCACGCACGGTGGCCGTCGGTCAGGCGCGTATCGCGGCGCCTGCGCCTGCGCCCGCCACACGGCCCGCCGCGAGCTCAGTGCCGCTGATGCGCCGCTAGTGTCCTGTCTCAGAAATCCGCCTGCATTCGGGCCACGGCGGATTTCTGAGACAGGACACTAGCAACGCAGCCCCGTTGCCGTCTTCGTCAACGGGCACGTGTAGGAAGGCGCGGGGAGCCTGAGCACTCAGTGCGGCGCCGCCGCCTGGCGCATCGCGGCCTCGACGTTGCGCCGGTGCTCGAGATGGTGGTCGAGGGTGTTGTCCTTGCCCAGGCCGTGCCCCTGCAGAAGCTCGGCGGTGTCGTCGCCCCCCAGCTTGCGCACGACCGCCACGACGTCGCGGCGCTGGTCGGGTCCCGCCTGCCGATAGAGGTCGATGAAGTCGGAGGTGATGCCGCGGCGCTGGGTGACATCGAGCGCGGCGGCGCGATCCGACAGCGCGAGCTCGACGAACGAGGCGATCACCGCCTGGCGCGCGCGCGGGCGCGCCTCCGCGAACATCAGGTCGCGCCCCTTGCGCACCAGCGGTCCGGTCCACACCGACGAGACCGCGGCCACCATGTCGCGGCGGAGCGGATCGGCGTCGAGCGCCAGCGGTGACGCCTCGACGGCGGCCAGCAGCTCCGCAAGCCTGGTCATGGCTTGCGGCTCGGCGGCCATCGCGCCGAGCACGACGCGCCGCTTGCCCTGCGCCCGCGGATCCGCGGCCCACGCCGCGTACGCATCGATGAGCACGCCGGGATTTCCCCGCGCGCGGCTCAGGAGCTCGGCGATCTCGCCGGCGTCGTCGGCACCAGGGTTCGCGCCCGGAGCCGGCGCCTCGGCGGCGACCGGGGTGTGCGCGCGCCCGAGCGAGCGGCGGCGCGCGCGCACGATCCCGACCGCGACCAACCCCGCGAGCGCCAGCGCCAGCGCTCCGATGATCCACGTCGTGCGATGGGGCGCGGAACGGCGCACCGGCGCGGCGTCGGGCATCACTCCAGATCGCGCGGGTTCAGGAACAGCGACGTCAGCGAGACGGCGCCGTGCCCGGTTTGCGGGAACGTCGCCGCGGTCGGATCGGCCGGCTGCAGATTCGACGCCGTGTCCTCGGGTGGGTAGAGCTCGAGCGTGTTCAGGAAGTCGATCACCCAGAGCTGCTCGTCGCGCGGCAGCGAGGCGTAGACGTCTCGCGAGAACTGCGCGTCGCCCCCGTGACGGAGAATGGCCTGCTCCACGTTCGCGCTGCGCCCGTCGTGGCCGTAGGGTGCGGTCGTCGCCACGCCCCAGAGCGGCGTGGTCATGAACAGGGTCTGCAGCGAGCCGTCGAAGTTGCGCTCGTAGAAGGCAGGCCCGACGTCGTGGCGCGTGAAGTCGGTGAAGAGGTTGCGCACGAGGACGCTGCCGCCCGCCGGCGGCTGCAACGGCGGCAGCCCGCGCGCGGCGGCGGCGGCCGGCGACGCCACCAGCGACGTCACGGTCGCGAACAGCCCGTTGAACGGGCCGCCATTCACCGCATCGAACGCGGTATCGACGTCGACGATCCGGCGATCGACGTCGAGCGGCAGATTGGGAATATGGCAAGTCACGCAGCCCATCTGCGTGAAGATCGCGCGCCCGAGCTGCGACTCCTCGGTGGGCTGCCCGATCGCGGGCGCGAAGCTGTTGAGCAAGTAGCTCTCGAAGTAGTCGACGATCGCGAGCGGGATCTCGTTGGTCTTGCCGTCGCCGTCGCCGTCCTGGTTGGGTGTGCTCACCGGAGGCGCCGCGATGTCGTCGGCGCGGCCGTCGAGCACCATCCCCGACGGCGTGACCACGCGGCCACCGCGCGACGCGATCAGCAGATCGGTGTCGGGCGCTTCCAGCCCCATCTCCGCCTTGAGCTCACCGACGACCATCTCGCGGATCGAGATCACCCCGCCCTGCGCCATGAACGGACGCACGCGCAGATCGGCGTTGACCCCCGTGACGCCCGACGTGTCGATGTGACCGTTCGGCCGCACGACCAGCTGTCCGTAGGAGGGCCCCTTCGACGTGACCAGATCGACGGTCTGGGTCATGCGCGTCACGCGCGCGGTGGTGATCGCGTCAGCGCGGATCTGGCGCAGCTCGGCGGTGATCTCGTCGGCGAGCATCTCCTGCAACCCGGCGCCGAACAGGTGGCGCGCATCGCGGCTGTCGGGCCGCGTGTACGTGTTGCCGCCGTGGCCCGCCGAGCCGCGCGGCCGGCCGTGGCAGCCCGCGCACGAATCGGCGAGCCCGGCGCCGATCGTCGGATCGCGGTTGATGTTGCCCTGGCGTTGATCGTCCCATAGCCCGTCGCCGAGCAGGAATTTGCGCTGGAACAGCTGCCGCCCGCGCCGGACGGCGCGGAAAGGATCACGCCCGATGATGAACAGCGACGAGCCCGGGCGTGAAGACGTCGCCGCGGCCGGCGCCGATCTCCTGGGCGAACGTCTTGTGGATCCCTTCGTTGACGGCGTTCGGAGCCTGGAACACGTCCTTGAGCTGCGCGCGCGCGCCGCCGGGCGCGACGGCGATCGCCGCCAGCCCACAAATCGCCGCCAGCAACACCCGGATGAAGGTTCGTTCGATCCGCATGACCTCCGCTCCTTTCCACCACGTCGCCCCGCCACAGTGCGGCTCCTCGCCGCAGCGCTTCTCGACGGAGCAGGCGGACTGTAACGCGATTTGCGGGTGGCTGAAAGTGCGGCGCCCACCAGCACCGACCGAGACACCAACGCACTGCGTGCCCCTCAAGTTCTGACCGATCGCCACCGAGATGCCATATGACGCCGCGCCGCCGGAGATCCGGCACCAGCCGCGATCCATCCATGTCGAAGCTTCCCGACTGTCAGACGCTGGCCGCGCTGGTCTCGAACGTCACGCGCACGATGTGCGACGTCTCGTTCGTTCCCGGAGACGCCATGGAGCGCGGCGAGTCGATCTGCCGCCAGATGGTGATGATCCCGCTGCGCGGCGATCCCAACATCGTCGTGGTCGTCGCGTCGGACACGCGCGGCAGCCGCGCGCTGGGCGCGGCGTTCTTCGGCAAGAAGCCGGCCGAGGTCACGCAGCCGATGGTCGACGACGCGATCGCCGAGCTGCTCAACATGGTGGCGGCGCAGATCTCGAACGCGCTCGGCTCGAAGCACCAGCTGGGCCTGCCCGCTCGCACGACGCTGCCGGAGATCGCGACCGGCGGCGGCCTCCGCCTCGACGACGCCGCGCTGATGCACAGCGAAGGGGCGATCGATCTCGGTCTGTGGATCCTCGAGGGCCCGCCCGACAGCGACAAGAAGACCGACGCGGCCGGCGGCGGCTTCCGCTCGCTGCTGCGCAAGATGTCGCCGAGATAAGAGCGTCGCGCCCGGGCGCAAGACCCGGGGCACCCTTCCTGGGCGAAGGCTCTAGAGACTGCTCCAGCCGACGCCCACGCCCAGCAGGCGTGAGAACGAGAGGCCAAAGGCGGGGCGGCCGCGCTTGTCGATCACGGTCCACATACCGGCTGCCGGCCCGCGGGTGAACACCGCGTGCGGGTACAGGTTCACCGAAACGAAGTAGTCGTCGATGTCGGTTATCTGGAGGGACGCGAGCAGCGACTCGCGCCGATCCAGGAACGCCGCCGCCGTCGGCGTGAACACCACGGTGTTCTCGACCCTCATCGTCGACTGGTTGACCAGGTGAACCGCCGCGCCGCCCGCCGACGCCGAGATCGAGTACTCGTCGTCGATGCGAAACGAAAGCCCGCCGGTGGTCGCCTCGCCGAACCAGGCGAAGAGGCGCAGGCGCGGGTAGAACGGCAGCGCCCAGCGCGCGGCGAAGTAGTTGCCCTCGTTGTGGAGCTGGCCATGGGGGAACGTGAACGTCGGCTGCAGCGACCAGTCGGAGATCACGACCTGCCGGCTGAAGAAGCGATTGGGCGCGTCGAAGCTGAACAGGATCATGCCGGCGATGTCGAACACCCAGATGTCGGCGATCGCGTCGGTGTTGTGTCCGACGACGCCCTTGTTCTCGATGGTCTCGTTCACCAGCGCCGACGCCATCAGCGTCAAGCCCGACCACAGGTGCGGCAGCGGCACCGAACGGTCCTCGAACCACTCGGCGAGCGCGGTGTAGGTCGTGCCGCCGCCGATGAGGTGCAGCGTGTAGTTCGGCACCCAGCGCGCGGTGCCCTGCCTGAAGCTCAGCGGAAAGATCTCCTCGGTGAGAAAGGTCTTCCACCCGTCGGCGCCGATGGCAGGGAACGGATGCGCCAGGTTGTAGAGCACGTTGCCGGTGTTGGTGCGGTAGTGCTGCTCGAAGACGTTGCGGCTGGCGACGTGATCCTGGAGGACGTCATAGCCGCGGTTCAGGAACACCCAGAGCGGGCTGTAGAGCGACTGGGACCCGTAGTCGTAGCGGTGATAAAAGTACCCCGCCTCCGGCGCGCTCCCACCGGAGCTTCCGGCGGCGCTTGCACCCGCACCCGCACCAGCGCCCGCGGCGTCGTCGGCGGCGCGCGCCGAGGTCGCCAAGCCCATCGCCGCCGCCGCGAGCAGCGCCAGCACCGGCTGCATTCGCCTGCCCTGCGACATTCGTGGCGCATCTTCTATCCTCGCGAGCGCGTGCGACGCAAGGACCGACGCCCCGGGCCGCGGCGCGGCGTCACCGCGGTCACGATTGCGAGCCGCGCGCGTCGCGAACCGTGTCGCGAAGGGCGTCGAAGAACGCGAGGATCTCGTCGCTCTGGCGCTCGGCGTCGCGGCGCCCCAGCGCCATCAGCTCCTGCGTGAACGCGCCGTCGAAGAGCACGTACGACAGTAGATCGGCCTCGTCGGCGGCCTCGCCGTCGGCCAGCCGCGCGAAGGCGCGCTCGAGCAGGCTGTGCGAGCGCGCGCGGAACCCGGGCGACCGCACGAAGTCGGCGGCCAGGCGCCCGATGTCCTCGGAGGCGTGGATGTGCAGCAACGACACCGGCGCGACCGGCGGCGCGCTCTCCTCGGCCAGCGCACCGTTGAGCTCGCGCAGAAAGCGCCCACCAAACGCGCGCTCGCCGGCCGCCAGCACGCGGTTGACGAACCTCAGCTGCTCGATCTCCGCGTCGATGCGATCGATGGTCAGCGCGTTCATCGTCTTGCCGAGCAGGTAGAGCGGACCCAGGAAGACCGCCTCGGCGCCCTCGACGCTCTCGCCCTGCCGGCCCGGCTCGTCGGCGTCCGCGGCCGCCGCGGGCTCCACGCGCGGCGCGCGCGGGTTCACCACCACCAGAGCGTGAGCGCCGAGGTGCCGCGCCGGCGAGAGCGGCACGTGCTGGCGCAGAGACCCGTCGCAGTACAGGTCCGCCCCGATGGCGACCGCGGGGAACAGGAACGGGATCGACGCCGACGCGAGCGCGTGCGCCGGGCCGAGAAGGACCGGCAGCGCGCGCTGGTGACCGCCCTCCCAGCGCGTTGCGCTGCCGAGCCGCTCCTGGAAGAAGACGCTGGTGCGCCCGGAACCAACGTGGGTTGCGGTGACCGACACGGCCTGCAGCCGCCCGGCCGCCAGGTGCCGGCCGATGCGCGCGAAGTCGATCGTCGACGACAGCAGCGCCTCGAGTGGGCGCGCGTCGAGCATCCCGCCGCGCGCTTCGCCGTCGGACGGCTTGCGTGGCGACCAGCCGAAGAGGCCGCGGAACATGTTGAACGTCCGCTTCCGATCGACGCGGATCACATTGTCGAGCGACAGGCCGGCCCAGCGCTCGGCGAGCAGCGCCGCGCCGTGCGCCGGGTCATCCGCCCAGGCGGCCAGCGCGCACGCGTGAATCGCGCCGATCGACGTCCCGCTGAGCACGTCCAGCGGGAGGGACCACCCGAGCTCAGCCGCGATCCGGTCGAACAGGTAGGTGCAGACCCCGACCTCGTACGCGCCGCGCGCCCCGCCTCCCGCGAACACCCAACCGACCAGGTTCGATGAACGTGGCGGGCTATGACGATCGATGTGCTGCACCCAACCGCTGGCGCATACCGATCGCCGCTAAGATCGTGCCACCGGCCCGAGCGCGGCGAGCGCCGCCAGCGACGTACCCACGCCCGGCGTTCCGACACGCATCAGGTGGCGGCGGAGGCCGATGAGCTCGCGGAAACGGAGCACCTTGGAGCGCATCACCGTGAGTTGCTCGTCGGAGATCGGGGTAAAACCCGTCGAGACCTCCTGGGCGGTCGGGATGCGCGATCGCATCTCGCGCCATTCGCCGCGCGCGGCGGCGCTGACCAGCTCCAGCCGCGGCTCGATGTCGAGGCTGAGCAGGTGGAGATCTTCTAGCAGACGACTCGTCGTCGGCGTCATCTTGAATCGCACTTTGGCCTCCGAATGTGGAACCCCGCCGCCTCCCACACCGCGAGCATCTCGATGAGGCAAGGACCCGACCGATCTTGCGGGGAAGAAGATCGGCGCGGTGATTGTACCAGTCTTACTCTCGGTGGCCCGAAAGAAATGTGCCTTCGCGAAAAGAAATTGGCAGCGATTGACGTACATTTTTCGCCCCGAGTTGCGCGCGTGGATCGGCCTCGTGTCGATTGCGTGTCGTCGTCGGTGTCGGTGTCGTTGTCAGCGCGAGCGTGAAATGCGCGAGCGGACATTCTTGATTTGTTGATTTGCAGGGTGGGCGGGATTGCGGGCGGTCGGGCGCGGGTGATCGTCCGGTGATCTTCCGGGTTTCCGATCTTCCGGGTGATCTTCCGGGCTGATCTTCCAGGTGATCTTGGCCACCCGGCGCAGCGCACGGAAACGCCCGTGGAGACTGCTACTGAAACTGCTGCCTCCGCCGCGCGAAATGGCGTACTCTCCGCAATCGATGGGCCGTTCCCCCCGGTTCGCGTCGACGTGGATTTTCCTGGTCGCGATCGCGTGCGGCGGGATGGCGTGCGGTCGCTCGGATCTTTTCAGCTCGCGCGGCTGCCCGCCGACCGATCCCAATTGCCACGCGCCCAACGGCGGGGGCGGCTACGGCGGTGACGCAGGCAACGGCGGCAACGGCGGCAACGGCGCCGCGGGCGGGCACAGCGGCGGCGGTGGATTTGGCGGGGTCGGAGTCGGCGGCAACGGCGTCGGCGGCAACGGCATTGGTGGCTTCGGCGGCTTCGGAATCGGGGGCTTCGGCGGAAACGGATTCGGTGGCCGCGGCGCGGGTGGCTTCGGCGGCATCGGCGTCGGGGGCAGCGGCGGTTGCGCCCCGGGTCGGCCCGAGATCTGTAACAACGGCGTCGACGACAACTGCAACGGCCTCGCCGACTGCGCCGATCCCGGGTGCTTCGGCAGCCGCCCGTGCGTCGTCCCTGGCGTCGAGATCTGCAACAACGGCATCGACGACGACGACGACGGCCTCGTCGATTGCGCCGACCCCGACTGCATGGCCAATCGCGCGTGCATCCCCGTCATGGGGATTGAGCTCTGCAACAACGGCATCGACGACAACAAGGACGGCCTCGTCGACTGCGCCGACCCCCAGTGCGTGATGTTCCCGGGGTGCTTGACGGTCGCCTGCAACTTCGACGTCGACTTCGGAACGCTCGCCGCTCACGGGTCGGTCGCCACGCGCGACATGAACACGCAGGGCTCGATGCAAGGGTTCGCCACCTGCGTGTCACCGGGCGGGCGCGGGCGCGTCGGCCAGTTCGTGCTCACCACGACCGCCGACGTGCGCGCCGACATCACGCAGGCCGCGGGCGCGGCGCACGGTGTCGCGATCTTCCGCGCGGGCGCGAACCAGGCGTGCGATCAGAACCTGGTCTCCTGCTTCGACGCGGCGGGCGCGAGCACCGCGACGCACACCTTCCCTGCCCTGCCGGCGGGCACGTACTGGGTCGTCGTCGAGTCGCACGTCGGCACCCAGGGCGACACCAGCGTCACCCTGTCGACCGGATCACCGACGGCGGTCGAGATCTGCAACAACGGCATCGACGACGACGGCAACGGTCTCATCGACTGCCAGGACCTGGCCTGTCAGACCGCGGCGAACTGCGCGCAGAACCAGTGCGTCGCCGATCTGAACGTCGGCGCGCTGGTCATCGACGGCGCCGGAAGAACGGTGAGCTTCGACACCACCAACGGGCCGAACCGCTATCACCCGACCTGCTCGGGCGCCTCGACGGCGGGCGACGAGACGATCAGCTTCACGCTGCCGTCGGCAGGTGGGCTGTTGCTGTCGTACTCGCAGGCCGGCAACCACGCTTCGGCCTGTTCCCCGCGCCCGGACCGGGGTTGAAGTGCGACACCACCGAGAACGGCTGCGTGCTGCCCGGCGGTGCCGGGCGGGCAGATCGCCTTCTCGAATCGCGCCGCCGGCCGCTACATCGTGATCGTCAAGGCGCTCAGCCAGGCGCAGGCGGGTCCGGTCACGGTGACGCTGTCGGCGTTCTCGAACCACCAGATCGAGCTGTGCAGCAACGGCATCGACGACGACGGCGACGGCCTCGTCGACTGCGCCGATCCCGACTGCTTCGGCGTCGCCGGCTGCTCGAACACCGCCTGCATGCCGGGGTTCGACGTCGGCATGCTCGGCGTCGGGCAGAGCGTGAGCCAGACGGTGAACGTGGCCGCCGGCCAGGACCTCTACCAGACCCGCTGCGGCCGCGGAAACGGCAAGGAGCAGGTCATCCGCTTCACGGCGACGGCGCCGATGGGGCTGGGCGATCTCCTGCACGCAGACCGGCTCGCAGGTGCTGGAGCTGTCGCAGCAGATCGGCCCGCTCGACGCCTGCAACGCCCACGTCGTCAACTGCGCCGACCCGAGCGTGCTGCCCTTCGGCTGCAACTTCGTGATGCCGGGGCTGCAGCCCGGCACCTACAACCTGATCGTCGACGGGTTCCAGATGGGCAGCGAGGGGACCGTCAACCTGACGCTGACCGGCGTGGCGCCGACCATGACCGAGATCTGCAACAACGGCATCGACGACAACGGCGACGGCGCCGTCGACTGCGCCGACCGCACCTGCGTGACCTCGCCGCTGTGCACGCAGTTCGCCTGCCGTCCCGACCAGTCGCTGGGGCTGCTGGCGCTCAGCGGCGCGTCGAACTTCGTGGGCGTGCAGACCGTGAACGCGGGCGACGATCAGCACGCGAGCTGCGCCACCGGCATGGGCGGCCAGGACCAGGACGTCGATTTCAGCCTGCCCGCCACCGCCGACATCACGATCCAGTGGGCCCAGCTGCCGGGCGGCAACCACGTGCTGGCGCTGTTCGCCGACGACGGCTCGCTGTTCGCGTGCGACGCGGGCGCATCGCTGGCGTGCATTCCGACCAACGGTACGCTCAACGGACAGCAGACGATCACCCGCGTCCCCGCCGGCAAGTATCACCTGGTCGTCGACGCCAACGCCGCCGGCAGCGAAGGCCCGATCGGGCTCGCGATCAGCGGCATCATCTCGATGTAACGCGTCGATGTAACGCGCCGATGTAACGTGCTGTCCCCGGCGCCGAGAGCGCGGAACACGACGACCCGACGTCCTGGTGCGGCGCGCGGTTCTTCTATAAAATGCGCGCGCTCGTCGCCGAGATCCTGGGGGGCGGATGGCGGGCGAAGAGGAAGGTGCGTGCGTGGTGTCCGGCGAGCAGCCGCAAGGAGGAGTCACCGGGCGACCGGCAGTTCTGGTCGTCGACGACGAAGAGATGGTGCGGGTCGCGCTGACCCGTAACCTCTCGCGCCTCGGCTGCGACGTGGTGGCGGCGCGCGACGGCGAGGAAGCGCTGCGCATCGCGCCCGAGCTCAAGCCGGCCGTGGTGTTCCTCGACCTGCGGATGCCGGGCCTCGACGGCCACGCGCTGATGCGCCGCCTGCCCGAGCGTGGCGTGGCCGCCAGCATCGTCGTGATGAGCGGCGACGCCAACCTCGACGACGTCATCGACGCGCTTCGCATGGGCGCCGTCGACTTCTTGAAGAAGCCGTGGTCGACCAGCGAGCTGGCGTCGGCCCTGGAGCGCGGCATCGACGTCTTCCGCACGCTGCCGCAGTCGCCGCCGGCGCGCACCGTGGCGCCGGGCACCTGGACCGGCCTCAGCCACGCGCGAGGCGGTCCGCGCACGCCGCGCCCCGACAGCGCGCGCGAGATGCTGCTGCAGCGCCTGCAATCACCCGAACCACCGCCCGGCGACGGGCGTCCCCCGATCGGCCACCTGCACCGTTCGGCGCGCGATCTCGACGCCGCCAACTATGCGCGCGCCCCGACCGCCGACGAGATCGTGCACCTGCTCGAAGGCGATCCCGGGCTGGCGACCGCCGTGCTGCGCCTGGCGAACAGCCGCCTCTACACCGGTCAGGAGGAGACGCAATACCTGGGCACCGCGGTCGCGCGCATCGGCGCGCGCACGGTCCACGCGGTCGCGGAGACGCTGGCGCTGCGCGACGGTTACCCGATCCGCGCGGCGGAGCTGCGCACGCTGCATGAACGCATCTGGCGCTTCTCTGTCGCGCGCGGTCTGGCGATGCGGGCCATCGCCGAGGTCACCGGACCCGAGGTCGCGCTCGAGCCCGATCGCTGCTACCTGGGTGGGCTGCTGCTCGACGCTGGAGCGGTGTTCCTGCTGTGGACCCTGGATGAATCGCGGCGCGAGCCCTTCCCAGGCGACACCCTGCCGGCGTCCGCCGCCGAGGTGCTGTCGAGCTTTCACGCGGCGTTCGGCCAGGCGGTCCTGTCCCGATGGGGGATGCCCGGCGATCTGGTCGCGCTGGTCCGCGACCACCACGCCCCGGCGCCGCCCGTGCCCGGCTCGCCGATGTGGTCGGCGTCGCTGCTGGCGCGGCCGATGGCAGCGCGCGTGGTCGGCTTCGACGACCCGTCGTCGCCGTCACAGCCGCGGCCCGAGCTGCTCGATCGGTGCGCTTACGAGCTGGGCGTGGGCGAGACCGTGCTGCGGCGCCTGTCGGTGACGCTGGCCGACGACACCCGCGTGCACTGGGACCTGTACGCGTAGGAGCATGCTGCTCAGATAACAAAACGCCAGGACGCGGGGAACGCCAGGATCCGAATTTTTCGAGACGGTCCGGACTTGGCGTTCCTGGCGTCCTGGCGCTTGAGTGAACGGCATTGCGCCCGCCGCCAGCTCGCGGCAGCGGTTTGCCGCCGACGAGGATTGTGCATACCTTCATGCGAGGCATGCGATGACCGGCCGACGACCCTGGCGCCGCGCGATGAAGCGCATCGCCACCGGGCTGCTGGCGGTGTTCGCGCTCCTCGTGGTGCTCGCGGCGCCGGCACCGCTGCTGATCCGCGGCACCCGCTTCGGCGTGGTCGTCGGATGGATGCTGCCGGCGACGCGCGGAACGATCAGCGTCGGCGGCGGCCGCTGGACCTGGAGCGCGGTCTGGGAGCTAGTGCACGGGCGGCCCGCGCCGCTGGCGCTCGACGGCCTGCGCATCGTCGATCCCGAAGGGACGGAAGTGCTGCGCGCCGCGCACGTGACCGTCGCCGTCGAGATCGGGCGCGATCCAGCCCGGCTGGTGCTGCACGATCTACACGTCAGCGACGGCCTCTGGCGCTTCGCGACCATGCACGGCGAGCGCGCGTCAGGGTTGCTGGCCGCGCTGCAGTCGCCGCGACCCGCGACCGCCCGTGCGCGCGCCCCCACCCGCGCCGCGGCGTTCGCCATCCAGGGCGCCGTGCTCGACGGCATCGACACCACGCTCGACTTTCCCGGCTGGGGCCTGTCGGTGGCGCGCGTGCACGCGCGGGGCAACCTGGCGGTGGGGCCGGCCGCCGGCGGCGCGCGCCCCACCCGCTCGCCGATCATCTTCACGTTCGACGTCAGCGACGCCGATCTGGGCGGCGGCGGCGTGCTGCGGATCCTGGACGGGCGCGCCCGCGTCGAGCTGCCGTTTTCGGCCGGACGCATCGCGCGCGTCGCGACCACCAGCGACGCACCCGACGATCTGCGGCTCGACGCGGACGGCGTCACCGCCGGCGCGTCTCGCCTGGCGGTGCACGGTGCGTTCACCGGGCTCTACGGCGTCAGCCGCCCGCGCAAGGCGCCCGGCATCGATCTGCGCGCGCACCTCGCCCACGCCGCCGACGCCGTGCGCGCGATCCTCGCGCGCCGCAAGCCGCCGCTGCCGGTCACCGTCGGCGCCACCGACGCCGATCTTCAGCTCGGCTTCGCCGGCCCCTTCGACAACCTGCGAATCACGGCGGCGGCGCGCGGCTTCGACCTGGGCCTGCGCGGCCTCGACTTTCGCGGCGTCGGTTTCGATGTCGCGATCGAGCCCACGGCGGCCCGCGCGCGCGTCTCCGCGCTCACGTTCGCCTCGCCCGACGGCGGGCGGCTCACGTTCGACGCGGAGCTCGACCACCGGCTCGTGCACGGCGCGCTCGCGCTCGATCACTTCTCCACGGCGCCTTACTTGCCGGTGTTCCTGCGCCCGCTCGCGGGCGGCGTCCTCGACGGGCAGCTGCGCGGCGCCGTCGATCTCGCCGCCCGCAGCGGCTCGCTCGACGAGCTGGCGCTGACCCTGGCGCGCCCGGCCGGCACCAGCGGACCACGGCGATTGCGCCTGCTCTCCGCGCGAACAGGCTCGTCGCGCGCGGGGCACGCCGCCGGCACCGAGACCGTGCGCATCGCCGGCGCGCGGTACGCCGGCGGGACGCTGACCCTGCCCGAGCTCGGCGGCGCGTTCGCGGGCGGCGAGATCCGCGCGCGCGCGCGCATCACCCTGGCCGACGCCGCGGGACATCTCCTTCCGCCGGTGCTCGACGTCGACGCGCAGGTACGCCGTATCTCCTTCACCGAGCTCATCGGGCCCAGCTTCGCCAGCGGCACGCTCACCTTCCGCGCCCGCGCGCGCGGCACGCTCGACGGTCTGGCGCTGACGCTCGACGTGCCCGCCGACCAGACGGTGCGCGTCTTCGGCGAGCTCTGCCACCTGCCCGCGTCGACGGTGGTGCAGGTCGGCGACCAGGGCATCGCCGTCGCCGACTTTCGGTTGCACGGCATCGACGGGACGGAGATCGGGCTCGCCGGCCGCATCGGGCGCGCCGGCCAGCTCGGTCTGACGCTCGACATACGCGCGTTTCCCATCGGCATGCTGCCCGCGGTGGCGGAAGCCGCGCTGCCGTTCTCGGGACAGCTCTCGGGCCAGCTGCGCGCGGGCGGTTCGGTGCGCGCGCCCGAGCTCTCCGGCGAGATGACCATCGACCGGGCGACGTTTCAGCGCCGCTCGATCGGCGGAGGCCGACTGGTGGTCACGCCGCGCCCGGGAGGCGCGATCCACGCCGTCGGGCAGGTCATCGAGGGCGTCACCGTCGAGGGGACGCTGGCGCCGCAGGCCAGCGGCCAGCGCGGCGCCGCGATCATCGAGCTGCGATCGCTGCGGCTCGATCCGTTTCTCTCGCTGCTGCCCGGCGATGCCACCGTGGCCGGCGTGGTCTCGGGAACCATCGAGGCGCGCGTCGCGCCAGGCACGCCGTCGACCGCCGACGGTCGATTGACCGAGCTCGCGCTCACCGTGACCGGCGCCGTACCGGGTGCGCGCCGCGCCGGCGCGCCGGCGGCGGTGCACACCATCGAGCTCCACGCGGTCAGCGACGTGCGCATGTCGGCGCGCGCCGGCGGACCGATCCGCGTCGAGCCGGCGCGCTTCGCCGGCACCGCTGGCTCGGTCGAGCTCTGGGGCGAGAGCGAGAAAGGCCGCGCGCGAGGCGGCGTGCGCGGCCGCCTGACGCTGGGCGCGGTCGCGCCGCTGGTCCTGCCCTGGCTCAGCCACCTGAGCGGCGACCTCGACTTCGACGTCGCGGCCCGGGCCACTGCCCCGGTGGGCGCGGAGGCCGGCGCACCGCCGGTGATCAGCGGGACGGTTCGCGTCGCCTCACCGATCGCGTTTCGCGTGGCCGGCCTGCCGTTCGACGCCCGCGTGAGCAGCGGCGACATCCGCCTCGGCGACGACGGCGTCGCGCGAATCGACCTGCCCGTGACGCTGGGGACCGGCGTCCTTCGCCTCACGGGCACCGTGACCGAGCCAGCCTTCACCGGCGAGGAACGGCGCATCGCCCTCGCGCTCGACGGCGACCTCGACGCACACCTGCTGGCGCTGGTGGCGCCGCGCCTCTTCGCCTCGGCGAGCGGCACCGCCCGGCTGGATGCGCGCGCCGACGGACCGGCGGCGCAGCCAGCGATCCGCGCGGGCATGCGCCCCGGCGAGATCACGGTGACGCTGCGGGCGCTGCCGATCCTGCCCATCAAGATCTCGGGCGGCCGGATCGCCGCCGACGACCGCGCGGTCAGCGTCGCCGATCTGCAAGTCGGCGTCGGCCTCGGCGTGGGCGCCGGCCGCACCGGCGTCGTCGCAACGATCGGCGCGGCGGCCGACGGCGCCGCCACGCTCGCCTACGGCTCGCTGCTGGACCCGCGGCCCGCCCGCATCGTCGTGCCGGTACGCGGGCGCGTGACCGCGGCGCCGGTCGCGCCGGCGGTGATCGACGACGCGACCTTTGCCTTGCGCGCCGACGGCGATCTCACGCAGCGCACGCGCGTCAGCGGAGCAATCACCATCGACAAGGCCCACGTAGCGCGCGCGCGCGGGCCGGCCGCCAAGGCTCCCGCGACGTCATCGGCGGCCCGGCCCGAGCTGGCGCGCATCGATCTCGACCTGACCGCGCGCTCGCACGGCGGCGCGATCACCGTCGAGATCCCGGGCCCGAACGCCCACGTCGACGTCGACTATCGCGTGACCGGAACCGCCGCCAAGCCCAAGGCCACGGGAAACGTCCAGGGCGCCGACATCTACAGCTCGTTCCTGCTGCTCCTCCGCCGGATCTTCCAGTAGCGGACCTCCAATCACCGCAACCAACGATCACTCTTCGTTGCCGGTTGATTGCCGTTGATTGCAAACGTTCATTGCGGCGCCGCCATATTCGCGCGCCGCGCGCACCGATGTTTCCGATCGCATCCGCCGCGCGAAACGCGCCGGAAGCGTCTTCTTGATGGCCCCGAAACAATTGCGCGACAGCGATGTCCAAATCGGCTGGATTTGCGTTTCCATCGAGAAATATCGACAAATATCGACATCGGTTGTTGACCGACAAAGTGCGACTCTTGTAATAAACGCATGTGACCGTCGCTCTCGCCACCGCACGCAACGAACGACACGAACCGCACGCGACGAGTGGCGAAGCGAACGCAGCGACCAATCAGGCAACTGCCTGCTCAATTGGCGCGCAATTAACCGAGAGCCAGTGACATAGGAGGTCCGATGCCAGAGCCAACGTCTCTTCGACACCACCGCGCGAGCCCAGGAACGACGACGACGACGACGACGACGAACACGTTCTCGGGGGCCACGAAGACGACGCCGACCGGCAAGTGGCCTGCGACCCTCTTGCTGGCCTCTCTGCTCGGTTTGCCGGCGATCGCGGCCCGCGCGCAAGATGCGCCGCCGCCCGCCGCGCCGCCGGCGGCGCCACCCGCGGCTCCGCCCGAGGCGCCACCGCCGCCGCCCGCCGCTGCGCCACCTCCCGCCGTGGAAGCCGCGACCAAGCCGCCGACGGCGGCCGAGACCATGCCGGCGACGCGGCCAGAAGCGCTGCCGCCGATCGACGTCGGCGCCTGGGTGCGCGCCGGTTCGGTCTTCCAGAGCGCGACCGACCCCAAGAGCATCGGCGACTGGCACATGGACAACGCCTACATCGAGTTGCACGCCGGCGGGAAGATCCATCCCAAGGTGGGCGTCACGGTGAACCTGAACGCGAACTACACGGCGTTCTCGGGCGCCACGGTGCTCACGCCGCCCGCCGCCATGCCGGGGATGACCTCCCTCCCCGGGACGTCGGTCGCCATCGAGGACGCGATCATCTCGTTCGACTTCTGCGACCCCTTCCATTTGTGGGTCGGTCACCTGTTGGTCCCCGTCGACCGTTCGAACGCCTCGGGCCCGTTCTTCATGATCCCGTGGAACTACCCCGGGTTCTATGGCGTCGTGTCGGCACCCAAGGAGGGTCCGTTCGGTCGGAACAACGGCGCGGTGGTGTGGGGCGAGTTCAACGAAGGTCAGGTCAAGTACCTGGCCGGCGCGTTCGACGACTCCGACGTGACCAGCCACCCGTTCTTCTCCGGGCGACTCAACGTGGCGCTGGTCGGTAAGGAGCCCGGTTTCTGGGGCAACGCCAGCTACTTCGGCGACAAGGACGTCCTGGCGGTGGGGGTCGGCGGCCAGTACCAGAAGTCCAAGGCGTCGGGAGCCAAGAACTACACCGAGGTGAACGCCGATCTCCTCGGTGAGTTCAAGCTGGGCGGCGGCGCCTGGGCCACCGGCGAGGCTGCCTTTTACCACTTCGGCGTCGACGACGGGTCGGTCAAGAACTCGTATTACATCCTCGCCGCGCTGGCGAGCGGCGTGATCGGCGTCGGGAACATCCAACCGATGGTCCGCTACCAGGGGGCGAGCATCCAGGGCGGCGGCAGTGAGTGGAACCTCGACGGCGCGCTCAGCTATCTCATCAAGGGTCCCGCGCTGCGCGTGATGGCCACCTACTCTCACTTCAAGTTTCCGGATCCCCTGGGCACCGCGAATTCCATCCAGTTCGGCGCCCAGGCGATCTTCTTCTAGCTCCGGTTCGAGACTCGTCACGTAGACGGCGCTCCACCCTTCTCGGGGGGGACAGGGTGGAGCGCCGTCGATTCTGTCGTTGCTCCCGGCCACAGTCCCCGCGCGCCCGACGCCAGAATCCGGTTGCATCGGCGGTCCCTTCGCCGAAAGATCGAAGCGGAAGGGCCGATAGAGAAAACCATGGAGCGTTTCGGACTGAAGCAAGACGGGGCGGGACGGTTCCTGCTGGAGTGTCCGTATCGAGGGTCGGTGCTGCTGCGGCACGCGATGTACTCCAAGGGGTCGGCGTTCACCCAGGAGGAGCGCGCCACCTTCGGCATGGAGGGGCTGCTGCCGTCGCACGTGACGTCGCTGGAGCTGCAAGCGCGCCGGGCCTATCGCGCCATTCAGCGCAAGACCGACCCGCTGGAGAAGTACATCGGGCTCGCGTCGCTGCAGGATCGCAACGAGGTCCTCTTCCATCGCGTGCTGCTCGACCACCTGGATGAGCTGCTGCCGGTGGTCTACACGCCCACCGTCGGGCGCGTGTGCCAGGAGTTCAGCCACATCTTCCGCCGCGCGCGCGGGCTGTGGATCACACCCGAGCACCGCGGCCGCATCTACGAAGTGCTCGGCGGCGCGCCGTTCGACGACGTGCGGTTGATCGTCATCACCGACAACGAGCGCATCCTGGGCCTCGGCGACCAGGGCGCGGGCGGCATGGGGATCCCGATCGGCAAGCTGTCGCTCTACACCACCGCGGCGGGCATCGCTCCCTGGCAGACGCTGCCGCTGAGCCTGGACGTCGGCACCGATAACCGCGGCCTGCTCGACGACGAGCTCTACCTCGGCTACCGCGCGCCGCGGCTGCGCGGCCCGGAGTACGCGTCGCTGGTCGACGAGCTCGTGCACGCGATCCGCCGCCGCTTCCCGCGCGCGCTGCTGCAATGGGAAGACTTCAAGAAGAACAACGCCTTTCGCCTGCTCGACCGCTATCGCGGGGTGCTGCCGTCGTTCAACGACGACATCCAGGGGACGGCAGCGGTCGCCGCGGCCGGCATCGTCGCGGCGACGCGCGTGACCGAGATTCCCCTGCTCGAGCAGCGCGTGGTGTTGCTGGGCGCGGGCGCGGCGGGCATCGGCATCGCGCGCTTGATCCGCAGCACGCTCCAGCGCGCGGGTCTGTCGGGTGAGGCGCTGGCGCTGGCGACGGCGAGCCTGGATAGCAAGGGCCTGCTGGTCGACGACGAGCCGATCGCCGACGAGCACAAGCGCCCGTTCGCGTGGCCGGCGGCGCTGGCGGCGCGCTTCGGCCTCGGGGCCGGGAAACCGCGCGATCTGCTCGCGGTCGTGCGCGCGGTGAAACCAACGGTGCTGATCGGCACGACCGGTGAGGCCGGCGCATTCACCGAGGCGGTGGTGCGCGAGATGGCGAGCCACGTGGCGCGCCCGCTGGTGCTGCCGCTGTCGAACCCCAACAGCAGCTCCGAGGCGGTGCCGGCCGACGTGATCGCCTGGTCGGACGGCCGCGCGCTGGTCGCGACGGGCAGCCCGTTCGAGCCGGTGACGTACAACGGGCGGCGCATCGCGATCGGCCAGGGCAACAATGTCTTCATCTTCCCGGGCGTCGGCCTGGGCGCGATCGTCGCCGAGGCGCGCGAGGTGACCGACGGGATGTTCGCCGCGGCCGCCGATCACCTGGCGGCCGAGGTCACCCCGCGCGACCTGGCGAGCGGCAGCATCTTCCCGGCCATCAACGACATTCGCCGCGTCACCGCGCGCATCGCCGAGGCCGTGGTACGCGCCGCGCTCGCCGAGGGCGTCGCGCGCCGCTCACTCGACGAGACGCAGATCGCGCCGGCGGTCGCGGCGGCCATGTGGGACCCGGTCTACTTGCCGATGGTTCCGGCGACGGCGGGCGCGGGCGCGAGCCAGCCGTGAAAGCGCATCCACTCCTCGCAGCGCTTCGGCCAGTCAGACGTGGGCCCGAGGCCGGGATGCATGCCGAACCCGTGCGGGCCCTTCTCGAAGAGATGCATCTCGACGGGAACGCCCGCGCTGCGCAGTGATTGATAGAAGGCCAGCGAGTTCTCGACCGGCACCGACTGGTCTTCCTGGGTGTGGACGATGAACGCGGGCGGCGTCTCCGCGGTGACGTGGAGCTCGACCGAGAGCCGGTTCATGAGATCGGCCGACGGGTGCGCGCCGATGAGGTTGGTGCGCGACCCGCCGTGCGCCATCGGCGGCCGCATGCTGATCACCGGGTACGCGAGCACGATGAAGTCGGGCCGCCCGCTGACCTTGTCGAGCGCGGCGCTGGTACGGCCCTCGGGCGCGTTGTAGAGCGTGGCCGCGCTGGCGGCCAGGTGGCCGCCCGCCGACGACCCGAACACGCCGATGCGCGCGGGATCGATGTGCCATTCGGCGGCGCGCGAGCGCACGATGCGCACCGCGCGCAGCACGTCGAGCAGCGGCGCCGGGTGCTGGTAGGGGGCGACGCGGTACTTGAGGATGAAGACCGTGACGCCGAGGCCGCTCAGCCAGCGCTGCATCTCCGACCCTTCCTTGTCGACGGCCAGCCGCGCGTAGCCGCCGCCCGGGCAAACGATCGCCGCCGTGCCGTTCGCGGTGCCGGCGGGCGGCACGAACAGCGACAGCGTCGGCACATTGACGTTGTAGACGCGCCCGTCCTCGACGTGCTCCGCCGGCGCGTTGGGCTGGCGAAGGGGCACGCCTTCGGGCCAGAGGTCGATCACCTTGGGAGGCACGGCGGGCGCGGCGGCGCGGCGGGCGCGGCGGGCGCGGCATGTCCGACTCGAGTGACCAGCGCGCCGGCGACCAGCGCGACGACAAAATGAGGATGGATTCGCGACACACGGGGCAGTCTAGCGAGAATCGGCACCGCCGGAGCAAACCACGCCGGGGAGGGGCCGGTTCTTACCGGCTTTGCGGGTGGGTCCCGCGGCCCCCTCACCCTACCCTCTCCCCCGCGGCGGACCGCAGGGGAGAGGGAATGGAAGGACACGTCCGGTTCCCTGTACCTTCTGCGCGACCGGCCCTCTCACACGATCAGGTGCTGCCGCACGATCTCGTCGCTGAGCTCGGCGATGTTGCCGTTCGCCACCGTGCGGCCGCGGTCCATCATGCAGAAGGTGCGGGCGACGCGGCGCGCGAAGGGCAGCTTCTGCTCGACGAGCAGCACGGCGAGTCCCCTCGTCGTTGAGCTGTTTGATCACGTCGCCGATCTCGTGGACGATGTTGGGCTGGATGCCCTCGGTCGGCTCGTCGAGGATGATGAGCTTGGGCTCGCTCGCCAGCGCGCGGCCGATCGCCAGCTGCTGCTGCTGGCCGCCCGACAGATCGCCGCCGCGCCGGCGCGAGCATCTTCTTCAGCACGGGGAAGAGCGTGAAGATCTGCTCCGGCAACGTGCGCTTGCCCTGTGGCCGCCAGGCCCACGCGCAGGTTCTCCTCGACGGTCAGCTCGGCGAAGATCTCGCGGCCCTGCGGCACGTAGCCGATGCCGAGGCGCGCGCGCTTCTCGGCGGCGCAGCCCGACCAGCTCGTTGCCCGTCGAACTGGATGCTGCCGGAGCGCGCGGGCAGCAGGCCCATGATCACCTTGAGCAGCGTCGTCTTGCCGACGCCGTTGCGCCCCATCAGGCACACGCAGCCGCCCGCCGGCACGGTGAGCTCGGCGTCCCAGAGCGTGTGGCTGCCGCCGTAGAACTGATTGATCTGTGAAATCTCCAGCACGCCTTCGTCTCCGTCAGGTCCCAGATCACGTACCAAGATCAAGTCCGAGATAAACCTCGATCACGCGCGGGTTGGCTCTGGATCTCGTCCATGGCCCCTCGGCGAGCACGCGCGCCCTCGTGCAGCACGGTCACCTTGCGCGCGATGCTGCGCACGAACTGCATGTCGTGCTCGACGACGACCACCGTGTGCTGGCCGGCGAGGCCGCGTAGCAGCTCCGCGGTGCGCTCCATCTCCGGCTGGGTCATGCCGGCCACCGGCTCGTCGATCAGCAGCACCTGCGGCTCCTGCGCGAGCAGCATGCCGATCTCCAGCCACTGCTTCTGGCCGTGCGCCAGTAGGCCCGCCTGCCGGTAGCGCAGCTCCGCGAGCCCGACGATCTCCAGCACCTCGTCGATGCGCGCGCGCTGCGCCGGCGACAGGCGCGTGAACAGGTTGCGCCAGACGCCCTTGTTCGCGCGCAGCGCGAGCTCGCAGTTCTCGAACACCGTGTGCCCCTGGAACACCGTCGGCCGCTGGAACTTGCGGCCGATGCCCAGCTCGGCGATGCGACACTCCGACAGCTCGGTCAGGTCGTTGAGCCGGCTGCCGAGGTAGACGTTGCCGGTGTCCGGACGCGTCTTGCCGGTGATCACGTCCATGAGCGTGGTCTTGCCGGCGCCGTTGGGGCCGATGACGCAGCGGAGCTCGCCGCGGTCGAGCAGCAGCGTGATGTCGTTCAGCGCCTTGAAGCCGTCGAAGCTGACGGTGACGTTCTCGACCCACAGCGCCAGGTCGGGCGAGCCAACCAGGGCCGCGTCGCCTGCGTGCTCGGTGGCGGTCGCGGTCATGACTCACACATGGGGCACGCGGGGTGGTCCGCTGTCGCGCGCGGCAACCGGTTCGGCGGCCATCCCGGGCTCGGCTCCGGCCGCGCCCTTCGCCGGCGCCGCGCCGTTCTTGGTGGTACCGCGCGCCTCGACCGCGGAGGCCCGGCCCCGGAGGCGCCTGTAACGATCGCGGGGGCGCCCACCTTGCCGGCGCTGGCCGACGCAGCCGGCGCGACGCGCCCGCCGCGCCCAGCGACGACGAGCCGGCGCCCGAGCTCGAACAATCCCACGAGGCCCCTGGGCAAGAACAGCGTCACGACCACGAACAACCCGCCCAGCACGTAGAGCCAGGCCGACGGAAACGCCGCCGTGAGCCAGCTCTTGGCGCCGTTGATGAACCAGGCGCCCAGCAACGCGCCGACCAGCGTGCCGCGCCCGCCCACCGCGACCCAGATCGCCATCTCGATCGAGTTCGACGGCTGCATCTCGCTCGGGTTGATGATGCCGACCTGCGGCACGTAGAGCGCGCCGGCCAGCGCGCACAGCACCGCCGACAGCGTCCAGACGAACAGCTTGTAGTTGGTCGACTCGTAGCCGCAGAAGCGGGTCTTGAGCTCGGCGTCGCGAATCGCCGCCAGCACGCGCCCGAGCTTGCTGGTCACGACGAAGCGGCAGCCGATGTAGACCAGCAGCAGCGCCGCCGCCGAGATCACGTAGAGCGCCAGCTTCGTCGACGCCGCCTGCAGCGGAAAGCCGAGGATGCGCTTGAAATCGGTGAGGCCGTTGTTGCCGCCGAAGCCGGTGGCGTTCCGAAAGAACAGCAGCATCGCCGCGTAGGTCAGCGCCTGGGTCACGATCGACAGGTAGACGCCCTTGATGCGCGAGCGAAACGCGAAGAACCCGAAGACGAGCGCGACCAGCCCGGGCGCCGCCAGCGCCATCACCATCGCGAACGGAAAGCTCTGGAAGCCGTGCCAGTACCAGGGCAGCGTCTTCCAGTCGAGAAACACCATGAAGTCGGGCAGCGCGCTCCGGTAGACGCCTTCGCCCGCGATCGCGCGCATCAGGTACATGCCCATGCCGTAGCCGCCGAGCGCGAAGAACAGCGCGTGGCCGAGGCTGAGGATCCCGGCGTAGCCCCACACCAGATCCATCGCGAGCGCCACGATGCCGAAGCACAGGAACTTGCCGAACAGCGGCACCAGGTAGTCGGGGAAGTGCAGCGCCGACGATTCGGGCAGCGCGTTCAGCACCGGGATCAGCACGCCGCCCGCGAGCGCGACGACGGCGACAGCCAGCCAGCCGCGACGCGAGTGAATCTGCAGACAAACGATCGCGCACTCAGGCCTCCACCCGGCCCTTGAGCGCGAAGAACCCCTGCGGGCGCCTCTGGATGAAGATGATGATGATGCCGAGCACCGCGATCTTGCCGAGCACCGCGCCGGCGACGGGCTCGAGCAGCTTGTTGAGATGCCCAGGCCGAGCGCGGCCGCGACCGCGCCCGCGAGCTTGCCGACGCCGCCGAGCACGACGACCATGAACGAATCGACGATGTAGCCCTGCCCCAGCTCGGGCCCGACGTTGCCGAGCTGCGAGAGCGCGACGCCGCCGAGGCCGGCGACGCCCGAGCCGAGCCCGAACATCCAGGTGTCGACGCGCGCGGTCGCGATGCCCATGCAAGCCGCCATGCCGCGGTTCTGCGTCACCGCGCGCACGTAGAGGCCGAGCGCGTGCGCTGCAGCAGGAACCAGACGACGGCAGCGACGACGAATGACGAAGACCACGACGGCGATGCGGTTGTACGGCAGCACGAGCCCGTGCATCAATTCGACGCCGCCCGAGAGCCAGTCCGGGTTCGCGACCGCGACGTTCTGCGCGCCGAAGATGAGCCGCACCGTCTGGATCAGGATCAGGCTGATGCCCCAGGTCGCGAGCAGCGTCTCGAGCGGGCGGCCGTAAAGATGCTTGATCACCGTGCGCTCGAGCAGCACGCCCACGAAGAACGTCACGGCGAACGCGACCGGGATCGCCACCAGCGGGTAAGCCACAGCGCGCCCGGGCGCGACCTTTTGAAAGACGGTCTGCACGGCGTACGTCGAGTACGCGCCCAGCATCAACATCTCGCCGTGCGCCATGTTGATGACGCCCATCAGGCCGAACGTCATGGCCAGCCCGAGCGCCGCGAACAGCAGCACGCTGGCCAGGCTCAGGCCGTAGATCAGGCTGCCCACGGCGCCGACCCAGTGCTGCTGCGAGATGATGCCGTCGATCGCGTGGCCGGCGGCGGCGCGCACGCGCGCGTCGGGCTCGGTGTACGTCCCCTCGGGGTGCGCCCGGCGATGCGCTGCAGGTCGGCCAGGAACGCGTCGTTGCCGGTGCGCAGGACCTGCTGGACCGCGCCCAGGCGCGCATCGGCGTTCGAGCTCTGCAGGTCGACGCGCGCCACCGCCAGCGTCCAGCGCGTCGCGCACGCGCTTGACCTTTTCTTTGTCGAGCGCCTTGTGCAGCAGCGCCGCCGCCTCGGGCGAGCCGCTCTTGGCCAGCTCCTCGGCCGCCGAGAGCCGCAGCGCCTCGTCGGGCGATCCAAGCTGCAGCTGCGCCATCACCGGCGTCGCCACGCGGCGAATCTGGTTGTTGACCTCGACCTCGTGCAGGTTTGCCGGGCGCGGGTTCATCGGCTGCAACGTGATCGCGTCGCGCACCTCGCGCTTCTTGCTGTCGTAGACGTAGACCTGGCCGCCGGCGTCCGCTCGCAAGCGATCATCGGCCAGCGCATCCAGCGCCGGGAACGCGCGCGGATCGTCGAGCGCCGCCAGCTTGCCGATGCTCTCTTCGACCTTCTCCTCGGCGGGCGCCGCCAGGCCGCGCAGAGCGTCCTCGAGCTCACCGGCGCGCGCGGCGCCGGCGCCGAAGACGGCCGCGAACAACGCGACCGCCCCCAGCGCCACCGGTGCTGTTGCCTTCATCCTCGCGTGGCCACCGCGCACGACGATCACTGCTTCGCCGCGACCTCTCCCGCCGCGCCGAACTTCGGCGCCGTGCAGTTGCCGCACACCCACGGGATAGGTCCAGTCGGCGACCTTCTTCGCGCTGTCGGGGATGAACGGGCTCCACGCCTGCGCGCGAATCGGCGCGTCGGTCTTCCACACGACCTGGAACTGACCGTCGGCCTTGACCTCGCCGATGTAGACCGGCTTGTGCAGGTGGTGGTTCTTCGCGTCCATCTCGATGTCGAAGCCCGACGGCGACTTGAAGTGCTGGTAGCCGATGGCCTGGCGAACGGCGTCGACGTTGGTGCTCGGCCTGCTCGACCGCCTGCGCCCACATGTGGATCCCGATGTACGTCGCTTCCATCGGGTCGTTGGTGACGCGCTTGTCGCCGTCCGGCAGGTTGTTCTTCTTCACGTAGGCCTTCCACTTGTCGATGAACGCCTTGTTCTCGGGTTGTCGATCGACATGAAGTAGTTCCACGCCGCCAGGTGGCCGACGAGCGGCTTGGTGTCGATGCCGCGCAGCTCTTCCTCACCGACGGAGAACGCGACCACCGGGATGTCCGCGGCCTTGAGGCCCTGGTTGGCGAGCTCCTTGTAGAACGGCACGTTCGAGTCGCCGTTGATCGTCGAGATGACCGCGGTGCGCTTGCCGGCGGCGAACTTCTTGATGTCGGCGACGATGGTCTGGTAGTCGCTGTGGCCGAACGGCGTGTACTTCTCCATGATGTCGGCGTCGGCGATGCCCTTCGAGTGCAGGAAGTAGTGGAGGATCTTGTTGGTGGTGCGCGGGTAAACGTAGTCGGTGCCGAGCAGCACGAACCGCTTGGCGCCGCCGCCCTTCTTGCTCATCAGGTACTCGACGGCCGGAATCGCCTGCTGGTTCGGCGCCGCGCCGGTGTAAAAGACGTTGTACGACGACTCCTCGCCCTCGTACTGCACCGGGTAGAAGAGCAGGCCGTTCAGCTCCTCGAAGACCGGCAACACCGACTTGCGCGACACCGACGTCCAGCAACCGAAGGTCACGGCGACCTTCTTGTTCTGGATCAGCTCGCGCGCCTTCTCGGCGAACAGCGGCCAGTTCGACGCCGGATCGACGACCACGGCCTCGAGCTTGCGCCCGAGCACGCCGCCTGCGTCGTTGATCTCCTCGATGGTCATGAGCGCGACGTCCTTGAGCGACGTCTCGCTGATGGCCATCGTCCCCGAAAGTGAATGGAGGATGCCGACCTTGATCGGCCCCTTGTCGTCGGCGGGCGCGGGCGCGGGCGCCGCGGGCGCCGCTGCCGCCGGAGCAGCCGCTGGCGCCTCCGCGGGCTTGTCACACGCCGCCAGGGCGCCAAAGGCGGCCCCGAGCGCGCCAACCAGCATCAAGTGACTCATCTTGGTTCGCATCGTCTTCTCCTCCGTCAGGTTGGTTGTCTCAGTGCCGTCGTTCATGCTCGTCCTGTCCGTGATTGCGAGGGATACACGTCGGGCAGCGGTCGAGCGTTTCGGCTGCTCGATGAAGCCTCCCCACCACCGGCCCGCGGCAATCAGGTCATCGGGAACCGGCGTTTTGTCTGACGTCTGGTCTGACTTCGTCTGACTTCCGCGACGATATCGGACACGTGTAACCGCCACGTTTCCGGCCAAACAGGGTTGTGTTAAATCGACGGTCGGCCGGGATTTTCCTCTTGCCGCGCGGACGCAAGTCCGCTCCGCAAGTTACGAAGAATCAACCCCCCCGAAAAGTTCAGGAAACGCGGGACATCCTATAAGGGGCCATGATGATGAGATCCCCGACCAAGATTGCTGCGCTCGCACTAGCCCTTGCCTCCCTTTCCTCCAGCTCGATCGACTCACAAGCGGTGGCGGCGCCTCCGATGACCGTCGGTTTCATTTACGTCGGTCCCAAGACCGACTACGGCTACAACCAGGCGCACGCCGAGGGCGCCGCCGCGCTGGCCAAGATGCCGGGCGTGAAGATCCGTGAAGAGGAGATGGTCCCCGAGACCGTCGCCGTGCAGAAGACGATGGAGAGCATGATCAACCTCGACGGTGCGACGCTGCTCTTCCCGACGTCATTCGGCTACTTCGATCCCGCACATCCTCAAGGAGGCGCAGAAGAACACCAAGGTGACCTTCCTTCACTGCGGTGGTCTCTACGTGCCGGGCAAGCACCCCGAGAACGTCGGCAGCTACTTCGGTTACATCGACGAGGCCGAGTACGTCGCCGGCATCGTCGCCGGCCTGACGACGAAGTCGAACAAGCTCGGCTTCATCGCGGCCAAGCCGATCCCGCAGGTCTTGCGCAACATCAACTCGTACACGCTCGGCGCGCGATCGGTCAATCCGAAGGCGACCACCAGCGTGATCTTCACCGGCGACTGGTCGATGCCGGTCAAGGAAGCCGAAGCCGCCAACAGCCTCATCGATCAGGGCGTCGACGTGCTGACCTCGCACGTCGACTCGCCCAAGGTGATCACCGAGCTGGCCGAGCGGCGCGGTGTCTTCGTCACGGGTTACCACGCCAACCAGAGCGCGCTCGCGCCGAAGGGCTACCTGACCGGCGCCGAGTGGAACTGGGGCAAGGTCTACAAGGACTACATCGACTGGCTGCAGGCCGGCAAGAGCTACCCGCACCTGCTGCGCGGCGGCCTCAAGGAAGGCTTCGTCAAGATGTCGCCGTACGGCAAGGCGGTCTCAGCGGCGACCAAGAAGAAAGCCGACGACGCCAAGGCCAAGTTCATGGCGGGCACGATGGTCATCTACAAGGGGCCGATCAAGGACAACACCGGCAAGGTCGTGATTCCCGCGGGCGCGGAGGAGAAGCAGACCGACGTGGCTCTCGAGAAGATGGACTACCTGGTCGAGGGCGTGGTCGGCAAGACTCACTAGCGCTCGCATCAGCGCTCGCTTTCGTGGGAGGGCCAGGCCCTTCCGCGGACCCACCCCACCGAAGAAGGGATTGAGATAAAAGCATGGGCGTCAGCGTGAGTCTCGAGCCGAGTAAGATTGTGCCGGCGCCGTCGGGGCGGGTGGCGCCGATCGCGGAAGTGCACGTGGGACTGGGCGCGGCGATCCGGGGGGCGATGGGGTCGTTCGCCGTACCGGCGGCGGCGTTCGTCGTGGCGTTGCTGCTCTTCGGGGTCTTCATCGCGTTGACCGGCCGCAATCCGCTGGCGGTCTACTACCAGATGTACCGTGGCTCGTTCGGCACGGCGTTCTCGTTCCAGAACACGCTCCTGCGCGCGGCGCCGCTGATGCTGACGGCGCTCGCGACCGCGCTGCCGCTGCGGCTCGGTCTCGTCGGGCTCGGCGGCGAGGGCGCGATGGTGCATGGGCGGGCTCGCCGCCGCCGCGGCCGCCGTCTTCATGGCCGTAGCTCCGTGGCTCGTAGCTCCGTGGGCGGCCACAGCCCGATGGTGGTCAAGTGCGCGATGCTGGTCGCGGCGCGGCGATCGGTGGGCTCTGGATCGCCTTCGCAGGCGCGCTGCGCGCCTTCCGCGGCGTCAACGAGACCATCAGCACGCTGCTGCTCAACTACATCGCGATCGCGCTGCTGAATCACATCGTCGAGGGACCGCTGCGCGATCCGGCCAGCCTGAACAAGCCGTCGACGCTGCCGATCGGCGACGACAACATGATCGGCAACCTGCCCGGGCTCGACGTGCACTGGGGGCTGGCCTGGGGCGTCGGCGCGTGCCTGCTCACCTGGGTGCTGATGAACCGCACGACCTTCGGCTTCGCGGCGCGCATGGTGGGCGGCAACGTGCGCGCGGCGCTGCTCAACGGATTGCCGGTCGGCAGGCTGATCGTCGATCGCGACGCTTCATCGGCGGCGCCTGCGCCGGGCTCGCCGGCATCGATCGAGGTCGCGGCGATTCACGGCACCGCCAACGCGTCGCTGGTGACCGGCTACGGCTACACCGGCGTGCTGGTCGCCTTCATCGCGCGCGGCAATCCGCTCGCGGTCATTCCCGTGGCGCTGCTGCTGGGCGGCATCGGCGCCAGCGGCGGCCTGCTGCAGCGGGTCTTCGATCTGCCCGACGCCACGGTCAACGTGCTGCAGGGGATCCTGTTCATCTCGATCCTCTTCTCGGAGACCTTCTACGGGCGCAGCCTGAAAGAGCTGGGGCTCTTCAAGCGTCGCCCGACACCGTCGGCGCCACCGCCGGCGCTGCAGCCACAACCCCCGGCCGTGGAGGGCGCGGTATGAGCGACGCTGCCGTCAGCACCGGCGCGGCCGGCGTCGCCCTCGCGGTGCTGGGCGGCGCGATCCGCATCAGCACGCCGTTCCTGTTCGTGAGCCTGGGCGAGTGCCTGACCGAGAAGAGCGGGCGCGTGAACCTGGGCCTCGAGGGCACGCTGGTGATGGGCGCGATGGGCGCGTACGGCATCTCGTACCTGACCGGCTCGCCCTGGCTGGGCGTGCTCGCCGCCGGCGCGCTCGGCGTCTTGCTGGGCGCGCTGCACGCGTGGCTGTGCGGCCGCCCGCGCGTCAACGACATCGCCGTCGGCATCGCGCTCATGCTCTTCGGCGTCGGGCTCGCGTTCTTCCTCGGCAAGCCGCTCATCGGCCCGTCGGCGCCGCACCTGCCGTCGATCCCGCTCGGCTGGTGGAGCCGCTCGGCGCAGGTGCGCTCGGCGCTGCAGATCAACGTGCTCTTCATCGTCGGCATCGCCATGAGCTGGGCGGTGCTGTTCCTGCTCAAGCGCACGCGCTGGGGCCTGGTGATCCGCACGGTCGGCGAGAGCGCCGACGCCGCGCGCGCCATGGGCTACGACGTGGACCGCGTGCGCATGCTCGCGACGATGGCGGGCGGCTTCCTCGCCGGCGTCGGCGGCTCGTTCCTGTCGCTGTTCTACCCGGGCAGCTGGAACGAAGGCCTGTCGAGCGGTCAGGGGCTCATGGCGGTCGCGCTCGTCATCTTCGCGCGCTGGAATCCGATCCGCTGCCTGTTCGCGTCGCTGCTGTTCGGCGGCGCCAGCGCGCTCGGCCCGGCGCTGCAGTCGGTCGGCATCACCTCGGGCTACTACCTGTTCAACGCCGCGCCCTACGCGCTCACGCTCGGAATCATCATCGCCACCAGCTCGCGCGATCGCGCGCTCGCCGGCCAGCCGGCCGAGCTGCGGATGGCTCGCTAGGAGGTCCGCCATGTCGAACGCAAGCCCGACGAACGCGCCGAAGTACGTCCCCGCCGATCCGTACCGCTGGCCCTGGAACGGCGACCTGCGGCCCGCCAACACCGCGCTCATCGTCATCGACATGCAGACGGACTTCTGCGGCAAGGGCGGCTACATCGATCAGCTCGGCTACGACATCAGCCTCACGCGCGCGTGCATCGAGCCGATCCAGCGCACGCTCGAGCGCCTGCGCGCGCTCGGCTACCCGATCCTGCACACGCGCGAGGGCCATCGCCCCGATCTGTCGGATCTGCCGGCCAACAAGCGCTGGCGCTCGCGGCAGACCAAGGGGAACGAGGGTCTCGGCATCGGCGACGTCGGGCCGTGCGGGCGCATCCTGGTGCGCGGCGAGCCGGGCTGGGACATCATCCCCGAGCTCGCGCCGCGCGCCGGTGAGACCATCATCGACAAGCCCGGCAAGGGCTCGTTCTGCGCGACCGATCTCGATCTGATCCTGCGCCAGCGCGGCATCAGCAACATCATTCTGACCGGCATCACCACCGACGTCTGCGTGCACACCACCATGCGCGAGGCCAACGACCGCGGCTACGAGTGCGTGCTCCTGGAAGACTGCTGCGCGGCGACCGACGCCGGCAACCACGCCGCCGCGCTCAAGATGGTCAAGATGCAGAACGGCGTCTTCGGCGCGGTCACGACCTCGCGCGCGCTGCTGGAGACGCTGTCGTGACCGCGGCGCTCGCCCTCGAGGCGAGTGGTCTGACCAAGCGCTTCGGCCCGCTCATCGCGCTCGACGACGGTGTCGCTGCGGCTGCGGCCGGGCACGGTGCACGCGCTGCTCGGCGAGAACGGCGCCGGCAAGAGCACGCTCGTGAAGTGCATCATGGGCTACTACCAGGCCGACGAGGGCGCTCGTGCGCGTCGGCGGCGCCGATCGACGATCAAGAGCCCGCGCGACGCGGCGGCGCTGGGCATCGGCATGGTCTACCAGCACTTCACGCTGGTCGACAACATGACCGTCGCCGAGAACCTGGTGCTCGCGCGGCGCACCCTGCCCTTCGTCTTCGACTGGAAGGCCGAGCACCAGAACGTCGCCGCGTTCATGGACCGCATGCCGTTCAGCCTCGACCCGGGGCGCCCGGTGCGCACGCTCGCCGCGGGCGAGAAGCAGAAGCTCGAGATCCTGAAGCAGCTCTACCTCGGCAGCTCGATCGTGATCCTCGACGAGCCGACGTCCGTGCTCACGCCCGACGAGGCCGACGAGGTGCTCGGGCTGCTGCGCGCCATGGCGCACGAGGGCAAGCTGACCATCCTGATGATCTCGCACAAGTTCCGCGAGGTCATGAAGTTCGCCGACGAGGTCACGGTCCTGCGGCGCGGGCGCGCTGGTCGGCGGCGGCAAGGTGGCGGACCTGACGCCCGAAGCGATGGCGCGCATGATGGTCGGCGAGGATCCGCCGCGCGCCAACCAGCAGCGCAGCGACCGCGCGATGGGCGACGTCGTGCTCGAGATCCGCGGCCTGCGCGCCGTCGACGATCTCGGCACGCCCGCGGTGGTCGACTTCAACCTGCGCGTGCACGCCGGCGAGATCGTCGGCATCGCCGGCGTCTCCGGCAACGGCCAGGAAGAGCTGGTCGAGGTGCTGGCCGGCCAGCGCATCGCGCGCGCCGGCACCGTGGTCGTGAGCGGCCAGAGCTACCGCGCGAGCCGCGACGAGATGCGCGCGCAGCGCGTGCGCTGCCTGCCCGACGAGCCGCTGCGCAACGCCTGCGTCGGCGCGATGTCGGTCGCCGAGAACATCGGCTTTCGCCTGTTCGATCGCGCGCCGTTCGCCTGGGGCGCACGCTGGTCAGCCAGAGCGCGCTGCGCAAGAACGCGCGCGCGCTGATCGCCGACTACGGCATCCGCACGCCCGGCCCCGACGCGCCGATCGCCAGCCTGTCGGGCGGCAACGTCCAGCGCGCCGTGCTGGCGCGCGAGCTGCGCGACGACGTGTCGCTGCTGGTGGCCAGCAACCCGTGCTTCGGGCTCGACTTCGCCGCGGTGGCCGAGATCCGCTCGCGCCTGGTCGACGCGCGCAACCGCGGCGCGGCCGTGCTGCTCATCAGCGCCGATCTCGACGAGATCTTCGCGCTCTCCGACCGGATCGTGGTCATGAGCGAGGGGCGCGCCGTCCACGAGGTGCCGATCGCCGACGCCGACCTGGGCGTCATCGGCCGCCACATGGCCGGGCATGAATGACGGCGGCCGGCGCTTCGATTCGGTGATATCAGTAGGGCGTGACGGCTCAATCACTGGTGGTCGCCGATCTGGCGGCCCGCGCACGGCGCGGCGATTTCCCCTTTCAACCTTATTTTCCCGGCGTCGAGATTCATCGCATCTACGGCGACGAGACGCGGCCCGAGCGCGATGTTGCTGCGCTACCAGCCGGGCGCGCGCGTTCCGCAGCACGAGCATCCGGCCTACGAGCACATCTATGTCCTCAGCGGTGAGCAGGCCGACGAGCGCGGCGTGTACGGCGAAGGGACCCTCGTGGTCAACACGCCGGGCAGCCGTCACGATGTCTGGAGCGAGCCGGGCTGCGTGGTGCTGGTCATCCGCGACCGGCCCGTCGTCTTCGTCGGGCATGACCCTCGCTGACGCGGGCGCTGGCGGTCTGGCGCGCGCGGGCGAGCCCACCGGCCGCGAGCCCGCCGCACCCGAGCTCGCGGCGCGCGGCTGGGAAGCGACGCTGGACATCGCCTTCGTCGCGCTCGGCGGCGCGACCGTGCTGCTGCGCAACGGCCAGCGCGGGCCGCTCGCGGTGCAGCGTCCGTTCTCACCCGAAGGGCGCGAGGTCTCCCACGTCACGCTGCTGCACCCGCCGGGTGGGCTGGTGGGCGGCGATCGCCTGTCGTTCGGCGTCGAGGTCGGCGAGGGCGCGCACGCGCTCATCACCACGCCGGCCGCGGCGAAGCACTACCGCAGCGCCGGCCCGACCGCGCGCCAGCAGCAGCGTTTCACCGTCGCGGGCGGCGGCATCCTCGAGTGGCTGCCGCACGAGACGATCCTGTTCGACGGCGCGATCTCGGAGCTGAGCACGCGTGTCGAGCTCGCCGCCGGCGCGGCGTTCATCGGCCTCGACCTCGTGTGCTTCGGGCTGCCGGCGCGCGCCGAGCGGTTCGCGCGCGGCCGCTGCCGCCAGCGGCTCGAGCTGTGGCGCGGCGACCACCCGCTCTTCATCGAGCGCGGCGACTTCGACGGTGGCGCCGCCGGTGCACGACGCGCGCTGGGGCCTCGGCGGCGCGCCGATCATGGGCACGCTGCTGGCGGCACCCGCGTCCGCCAGCGGATCATCCGGCGGTGGAGGCGGTGCGCGAGCTCGGCGCCGCGTTGCCCGACGGCGATCTCGGCGCGGTGACCCGGCTCGACTGGGGCAGCGACGGCGGCGGCGCCCCGACCCGAGCCGGCGGGGAGCGGTTCGCTGCGCCCGGCGACTGCTCGGTGCTCTGCTGCCGCTATCTCGGCGCCAGCGTCGAGCGCGGCGCGCGCTACCTGCGCGAGACCTGGCGCCTCCTGCGCCCGCCCCTGCTGGGACGGCCCGCCGTCGCCCCGCGCATCTGGGCCACCTGATTCACCGAGAAAGGAACCCCATGGAGCTCACGCCCCGAGAAAAAGACAAGCTGCTGATCTTCACCGCCGCGCTGGTCGCCGAGCGGCGCAAGGCGCGCGGCCTCAAGCTCAACTACCCCGAGGCGGTCGCGTACATCTCGGCGGCGATCCTCGAGGGCGCGCGCGACGGCCGCACCGTCGCCGAGCTCATGACCGCCGGCACGCAAGCTGCTGACGCGCCGACGAGGTCATGGACGGCGATCGCCGAGCTCATCACCGAGGTGCAGGTCGAGGCGACGTTCCCCGACGGCACCAAGCTCGTCACCGTGCACCAGCCGATCCCGGTGCTTGCGCGCCGGCGGGCATCGGCGAGGTGCGGGTCGCGGCCGGGCGTGCTCACGCTGAACGAAGGGCGCGCGACCGTGCGCCTCGAGGTCTCGAACACCGGCGATCGCCCGATCCAGGTCGGCTCGCACTATCACTTCTACGAGACCAACCCGGCGCTGCGCTTCGATCGCGAGGCGGCGCGCGGCTTCCGCCTCGACATCGCCGCCGGCACCGCGGTGCGCTTCGAGCCGGGGCAGACGCGCACCGTCGAGCTCGTGCGCCTACGCCGGCGACCGCGTCGTGCAGGGCTTCCGCGGCGCGGTCATGGGACCGCTCGACGACGGCGTCGCCGGGCGCGAGGTCGCGTCGTGAAGACCATCGACCGCCGCGCCTACGCCGAGATGTACGGCCCGACGACCGGCGACCGCGTGCGCCTCGGCGACACCGACCTCGTCATCGAGGTCGAGCGCGACCTCACGATCTACGGCGACGAGGTGAAGTTCGGCGGCGGCAAGGTGATCCGCGACGGCATGGGCCAGAGCCAGCGCGCCGGCGCCGACGTGCGCCGACACCGTGATCACCAACGCGCTGATCGTCGACGCTGGCGGCATCGTCAAGGCCGACATCGGCATCAAGGACGGGCGCATCGCCGGCATCGGCAAGGCCGGCAACCCCGACGTGCAGCCCGGCGTCGACCATCGTCATCGGCCCCGGCACCGAGATCATCGCCGGCGAAGGCTGCATCGTCACCGCGGGCGGCATCGACACGCACATCCACTTCATCTGCCCGCAGCAGAGCGAGGAGGCGCTGATGCTCGCGGCGTCACGACGATGATCGGCGGCGGCACCGGGCCCGGCCGCCGGCACGAACGCCACGACCTGCACGCCCGGGCCCGTGGAACATCGCGCGCATGCTGCAGGCGGCCGACGCGCTCCCGATGAACCTCGGCTTCCTCGGCAAGGGCAACGCCAGCCGGCCCGAGGCGCTGGTCGAGCAGGTCGAGGCCGGCGCCTCGGCCTCAAGCTGCACGAGGACTGGGGCACGACGCCGGCGGCGATCGACTGCTGCCTGTCGGTCGCCGAGCAGTACGACGTGCAGGTCGCGATCCACACCGACACGCTCAACGAGTCGGGCTTCGTCGAGGACACGCTCGCGGCGTTCAAGGGCCGCGCGATCCACACCTATCACACCGAGGGCGCGGGCGGCGGCCACGCGCCCGACATCATCAAGGCCTGCGGCGTGCCGAACGTGCTGCCGTCGTCGACCAACCCGACGCGGCCCTACACCGTCAACACCATCGACGAGCACCTCGACATGCTCATGGTCTGCCACCACCTCGACCCCGGCATCGCCGAGGACGTCGCCTTCGCCGAGTCGCGCATCCGCCGCGAGACCATCGCCGCCGAGGACATCCTGCACGACCTCGGCGCGTTCAGCATGATGTCGTCGCGACTCGCAGGCCATGGGCCGCGTCGGCGAGGTCGTCACGCGCACCTGGCAGACCGCGCACAAGATGAAGCAGCAGCGCGGCCCGCTGCCCGAGGACGCCGGCCGGCGGCGCGCACGACAACTTCCGCGTCAAGCGCTACGTCGCCAAGTACACGATCAACCCGGCGATCACCCACGGCATCGCGCACGAGGTCGGCTCGATCGCGGTCGGCAAGCTCGCCGACCTCGTGCTGTGGAAGCCGGCGTTCTTCGGCGCGAAGCCGGCGCTGATCATCAAGGGCGGCTTGATCGCGTGCGCGCCGATGGGCGATCCCAACGCGTCGATCCCGACGCCGCAGCCGGTGCACTACCGGCCGATGTTCGGCGCGCTCGGCGGCGCGCGCCACGCCACGAGCGTGACGTTCGTCTCGCGCGCGGCGCTCGAGGCCGGCGTCGGCGAGCGCCTGCGGCCTGCGCAAGCGGCTCGACGCCGTGCGCGGCACGCGCGCGATCCGCAAGCGCGACTGGTCCACAACGACGCGCTGCCGGTGATCGAGGTCGACCCGCAGACCTACGAGGTGCGCGCCGACGGCCAGCTCCTCACCTGCGAGCCGGCGACGGTGCTGCCGCTCGCGCAGAGGTACTTTCTCTTCTGAGCCATCGAGTCGGAGGACGCCGCAATGCTGCGTTTCAACGAGGTCCTCGCCGGCACAGCCGCCGGAGCCGCCGGCGGCGCACGCTGACGCTGACCTTCGACCAGCGCCGGCGCAGCCGCCTGCTGCGCCCGCGCTCGACGACGGGCGCGAGGCGGCGCTGATGCTGCCGCGCGGAACGATCCTGCGCGACGGCGACCGCCTGCGCGGCGAGGGCGGCGCTGGTCGTGGTCGTGCGCGCCGCCGCCGAGAGCGCTGTCGGTCGCGCGACGGCCGATCCGCACCTGCTGACTGCGCGCCGCCTACCACCTGGGCAACCGCCACGTGCCGCTGCAGATCGGCGACGGCTTGCGTCGCGTACGAGCACGATCACGTGCTCGACGACATGGTGCGCGGGCCTCGGGCCTGGCCGTCGACGTCGCGGCGCGCGCCCTTCGAGCCCGAGGCGGGCGCGTTCGCGCCACGACGCGCGGCACACGCAGCACGGACACGAACGCGAGCACGGACACGATCACGACCACGATCACGACCAGCGACTCATCGACACCGCCTGATCCCGCCGCGCTGACTCCGCTGCTGCGCCTGCTCCAGCTGGTGCAGCCCGGCGCTGCCGATCGGCGCGTTCGCCTACTCGCAGGGCGCTCGAGCCGGCGGTGAGCGGCGGCTGGGTCACCGACGAGAACCACCGCGCGCGACTGGATCGCGCGGCCTGCTCGAGCACACGCTCGCGTCGCTCGATCTGCCGGTGCTCGCGCGCCTTCACGCCGCCTGGAGCCGACGAGCGACGCCGCGGCGCGTCGTCGCGCTGGAGCGCGCTTCCTGGCCGCGTCGCGCGGCGCCGGCGAGCTGCGCACGAGGAGCGCCAGCTCGGCGCCAACCTCGCGCGCCTGCTCGACGGGCTGGGCGTCGCCGAGGCGCGCGCCCGTGGGTCGCGCAGTCGCCGACGTCACCTACGCGCGCGATGTTCGCGCTCGCGGCGCGCGCGCTGGCAGATCCCGCTCGCCGCGGCGCTGCACGGCTTCGCCTTCGCCTGGCTCGAGGCGCAGACCAGCGCGGCGGTGCGCCTGGTGCCGCTCGGCCAGAGCGCCGGCCAGCGCATCCTGCTCGAGCTCGGCGCGCGCGTGCCCGCCGCCGTCGCGCGCGCGCTCGCGCTCGCCGACGACGACCTCGGCGCCGCCGCGCCCGCGCACGCCGTCGCGAGCGCCCACCACGAGACCCAGTACTCGCGCCTCTTTCGATCGTGAGCAGCAGTACGCCATGACACGCGACCGACTCCACGACTGCCCGACTCGACATCGCCCGCACAGCGCAACCGCAGCCCGCACCCGTTGCGCCTGGGCGTCGCCGGCCCGGTCGGCTCCGGCAAGACCGCGCTGGTCGACGCGCTCTGCAAGCGCCTGCGCGACGAGATCCAACATCGCCGTCGTCACCAACGACATCTACACCAAGGAGGACGCAGCAGTTCCTGATCCGCAGCGGCGCGCTGGCCGAGGAGCGCATCGTCGGCGTCGAGACCGGCGGCTGCCCGCACACCGCGATCCGCGAGGATGCGTCGATCAACCTGCAGGCCGTCGACGAGATGATCCGGCGCTTCCCGGATCTCGATCTCGTGATCATCGAGAGCGGCGGCGACAACCTGGCCGCCACCTTCAGCCCCGAGCTCGCCGACCTCACGCTCTACGTGATCGACGTCGCCGCCGGCGACAAGATCCCGCGCAAGGGCGGCCCCGGCATCACGCAGCTCCGATCTGCTGATCATCAACAAGATCGACCTCGCGCCCGCGGTCGGCGCGTCGCTGGAGGTGATGGACCGCGACGCGCGCAAGATGCGCGGCGACGCGCCCGTTCGTCTTCACGAACCTCAAGACCAAGCAGGGTCTGGAAGAGGTCGTGACGTTCGTGCTGACCCAGGGAATGCTGAAGTAGCCGTCGAGGCCGCACTAGGAGCGCGGAGCACGCAGGTGCAGCACGGCCGCGAGCGAACAGGCCGCGAGACAGCCGAGCCACAGCGCCGCGCCGCCGAAGCGCGCCATCGTCGCGGTTCCGGCGATCGGCGCGATCATCGTCGCCGCGCCCCAGGCCATCTGGTACGAGCCCTGGTAGACGCCGCGGCGAAGGGCCGGCGACATCCCCGCGACCAGCGTGGGCGCGGCCGTCGAGAAGCCGATCTCGCCCAGCGTCCAGAGCGCCGTCGCGGCGACGTACACACCGCCGCCGCCGGCGAGCGCGTTGACGCCGAGGCCGATGCCCGTGACCGCGATGCCGGCGATCAGCCACTGCCGGTCGCCGAATCGGCCGAGAAAGCGCAGCGCCAGCGGCTGCGCCACGACGATGAAGAGTCCGTTGAGGCCGAGCAGGAACCCGACCTGGCGCGTCCCGAGCCCGTGCGCGCGCATGTCGAGCGGCAGCGTGACGATGACCTGCACGAAGGCGATCAGCAGCAAGAGCTGGGTCAGCACGAAGCGGCGAAAGCGGCGGTCTCGAAACGGCTCGAGCCAGGCGACCGACGCCGACGCGAGCGTGCGTTGCTGCACGCCTGGGGGCGCGCCCGCGGGCCGGGTCTCGGGCACGGCGATCGCGACGACGGCGCCGTACGCGAACGTGGTGAGCGCGTCGATGACGAAGAGCAGACCGAAGCTGTGCTCGGCGAGCATGCCGCCGAGCGCCGAGGCGCCGGCGAAACCCAGGTTGAGCGCCCAGTAGAGCAGTCCATAGGCGCGCGCGCGGCGCTCCGGCGCGACCACGTCGGCCACCGCAGCCTGCAGCGGCGGGCGACAGATGTCGGTGAAGAACCCGAGCAGCGGCGCCAGGGCGACGATGGCGGCGTTCGAGCGCGCGAATCCGAGCGCGAGCATCAACGATCCGCCGAAGCCGGTGCCGAGCAGCAGCGTCGGCCGCCGGCCGAAGTGGTCGGCGAGCACCCCGCCGAGCGGCCCGGCGAGCGTTCCACCCGCCGCGTAGAGAGCCATGACCAGACCCGCCATCTCCGTCGACAGGTGGCGCTCGCGCGTCAGGTAGATCGACAGCAGAAAGAACACGCTGCCGCCGAGGCGGTTGATCAGCATCCCGCCCCACAGCACCCAGTAGGTGCGCGGGAACGCCAGCCACCCGGGAGCGCACAAGGCGGGCGCCGCGGCGGGAAGGACGTCGCGCGCACACGACGCCGCCGGGGCACCGCGCGCGTCGATCGTGGATGTCCGGGGTAACTCGGGTTCGGGTTCCGTCTGGCTCATCGCGGGTCTCCGGAGTGAAGGGCCGGAAGACGCGAGCCACCAAGAGCGACCCGCGGCTTTCAGCCCGGGTCGTCGTCTCGTGAAAACTTCAGACGAGCAGGACCCGGCGTCCGTCACCCAGACGGGTAACGGAACAACGCGGATGCTGTACGCAGCAGAACGAAGTCACGACCAAACCAAGCTACCCGATCTCGTTTGCGCGCGCAATGGCCCGCCGGGCAGCGAAGCGCGGCGCGGCGCGAAAATCATTTGTAGACTCGACGCATGAGCAGCCGCCTTCGCTACAAGGAAGTCGCCCCCGACGTTTACCGCGCGCTGTCGGGCGTGCAGGCACACATCGCGAAATCGGGGCTCGACGCCAAGCTGGTCGAGCTGGTCTATTTGCGCGTCTCGCAAATCAACGGATGCGCCTATTGCGTACATCTGCACAGCAAGGGGCTGCGCGCCTCCGGCGAGACCGACCGCCGCATCGACACACTCGTGGTGTGGCGCGAGGCGCCGTTCTTCACGCCGCGAGAGCGCGTGGCGCTCGCCTGGGCCGAATCGGTGACGCGACTCGGAGCCGACCACGTCGCCGATGCGCTCTACGAGGAGGCGGTGCAGGAGTTCGGCGAGAAGGATCTGGTCGAGCTGACGCTCGCGGTGGCGGCGATCAACGCCTGGAACCGCATGGCGATCTCGTTCCGCGCGGAACCAGCCGCGCCGGCGACGGGCTAGTGTGCTGAGACAGGACACTAGTTTCGCGGCCGCAAGACCTCGCGCACCTTGCGCGTCAGCGTCGCCGGCGTGATCGGCTTCTGCAGAAACGCCACGCCCGAGTCGAGGATGCCGTGCTGGACGATGGCGTCGTCGGTGTAGCCCGACATGAACAGCACCTTCATCTCCGGCCGCTGTGGCGCCAGGCGCTCGGCCAGCTGGCGCCCGCTCATGCGCGGCATCACGACGTCGGTCAGCAGCAGGTGGATGCGCGAGCCATGCTGCTCGCAGATCAGCAGCGCCTCGCCGCCGTTCGGCGCGTCGAGCACGACGTAGCCGTTGCGGCGCAGGATGCCGCGCGCGAGCGCGCGCAGCTGCTCGTCGTCCTCGACCAGCAGGATCGTCTCCGTGCCGCGGTCGGAGATCGGCGGGAGCGTCTCGGGTTTCCGGACCTCGGCCTCGACGAACACGCGCGGCAGGTAGACCTTGAACGTCGTCCCCCTGTCGGGCTCGCTGTAGACCCAGATGTGACCGCCGCTCTGCTTGACGATGCCGAACACCGTCGCGAGCCCGAGGCCGGTGCCCTTCCCCTTCTCCTTGGTGGTGAAGAACGGCTCGAAGATCCGCGCCTGCGTCTCCTTGTCCATGCCGACGCCGGTGTCGGTCACGGCGAGCATGACGTACGGGCCCGGCACGACCTCGACGTGCTCGTCAGCGTAGTGCTCGTCCAGCTCGACGTTGGCCGTCTCGATCGTCAGCTTGCCGCCCAGCGGCATGGCGTCGCGCGCGTTCACCACCAGGTTCATCACCACCTGCTCGATCTGGCCGGCGTCGGCCCTGACCCTGCCCAGCGCGCGCGCCGGCAGCGTCGTCAGCTCGATGTCCTCGCCGAGCAGCCGGCGCAGCATCCGCTCCATGTCGCTGATGCTCTGATTCAGGTCGAGCACCTTCGCTTCCAGGACCTGCTGCCGGCTGAACGCCAGCAGCTGCTGGGTCAGCTCCGCCGCGCGCACGCCCGCGGTCCGGATCTCCTCGATCTCGGCGCGCAGGGCTCGTCGGGCTTGAGCGCGCCGCTCATGATCTCGGCGTAGCTGAGGATCACCGACAGCAGGTTGTTGAAGTCGTGCGCGACGCCGCCCGCCAGGCGCCCGACCGCCTCCATCTTCTGCGACTGGCGCAGCTGCTCCTCGGTCTTGTGCAGCGCCGCCTCCGCGCGCTCCCGTTCGCCGAGCGCGCGCAGCGCGGTTTTCAGCAGGCGCGCGTTGTTGATCGCCAGCGCCGCGTGATCGGCCAGCGCCTGCGCCAGATCGCGGTCTTCCTCGGCGAACGGCGGCGACGTCGCCTCGAAGCGCACCAGCGAGAGCAGGCCGATCGATTCGCCGCGCACGCGCAAGGGCACGAACAGCACGCTGTGAATCCCGATGGTCGTGAACGCGGTGACGACCTCGGGCGATGCGGTGGCGCGCAGCTCGCCCGGATCCAGCCGCGGAACCAGCAGCGCCTCGCCCGTCTCCAGCACCCGCTGTGCCGTCGACTGTTCGGCGATGTTGCGTCGGGCCGCGATGTGCGCGCGCAGGCGCTCGCGCTTCACGGGGTCGGCGACGCGCGCCTCGAACGGGAGGTGGATCGCCGCCGGCTCCAGCCAACCGTCGTCGGCGAGCAGCCGAACGACACAGCCGTCCTTGACCACCTCGGCCAGGCTCCGGGCCACGACGTCGAGCAGACGCTGATAGTCCGACGTCGCCTCGGAGAACGCGCGCAACGACATCGACAGAATGCGTAGCCGCTCCTCGAGCGCGCGAGCGCGGCCCCTGGCCTCTCCGTCGTCTGCCACGGGTGTATCCTAGCCCAGCGCGGGAGCGCCCTGCGCGCCTTTTCACCAAGGATCGCCGCGACTTTCGCGCGATCCGCCTATGGCACCAGCACGACCTGGTCGCTGAACGGGCGCTCGATCGCGCGCTCGACGCGCCAGCCGGCGCGGCCCACCAGCGCGCGGAAGACTTCGAGCCCACGCGGGCGCGTCGCCGGCTGGCTGGTCTCGCGCAGGCGCTGGATCGGGCGATCCGCGCGCGTCACCGAGCCGAGCATCGCGAAGTCGGGCGGTGCCGCCTCGCGCGCCGTGATCAGGTTCGCGAGGATCGCCTCGTCGGTGCCGTATTCGAAGAGCCCGCCCTCCGACGATCCGACGGTGACGGCGCCCGCGGCGCGCGCCTCGTCGAGCACGTTGCGCAACGGCCGCGGGTCGTTCCAGTCGTAGGGTACGTGGCGCAGGCGCGCCGCGACCGCGTGCAGCGGCGCGCCCGGCGCCGAGAGCGCCGCCAGCGCGCGCGCGCCGAAGGTCGGCCCGTCGCTGTCGCCGTCGAGCACGTCGATGGCCACCGCGCGCGCCTCGAGCAACGCCGGCCGATCGCGCGCGAGCAACAGCAGCGCGTTCAAGCTGTCCATCGCCGGGCCGCCCGCGATGTTGACGAAACGCAGCGGTAGAGCCGGGTCCGCGCGCGCCTCGAGCAGCGCCGCGAGCCGATCGGCGAGCAGCCGCGCGATGTCGGCGAGGCGCCAGCGCACGGCCAGCACCGGCAGCGAGGCGGCGATCCGGCGATCGATCGGCTTGGCGTATGCGTCGCCGAGGTTGTCGGGACCGAGCTTCAAGAGATAGGTGGTCATTCCGCCCAGGAACGTCCCCTGCGCGCCGCGGATGCCGCGCGCAAGCACCGATCCGCGCAGAAAGAACCGCAGCAGTCCGCGGCGGATCGCCGGTGGCAACTTCGCGAACGGCATCTCCTGGCGCAGGAACGCCGCCACCAGCGCCGCCTGCTCCGCGTCGGTCGGTGAGACCGCGAACGCGGGATGAGTCACGTCGACGACCGGCAGCTCGAGGCCGTCGGTCGTCTGGGCGTAGTAGACGCCCGGCTTCTTGTGCAGCTCGAGTTGGATCTTCATCCAGGATCATTACACCCGCGGGCTTTCGCCATCGGTGGGGGCTCTTACACTCGCACGCGATTTGAGCCGTTTTCCGCGCGTGGCCCGCCGGTCGAATGTGGCGCCGCCGCGCGCGTCGTCCAGATCACGATCGACCCCCGCGCGTCGAAAAATCGAACCCATCTCGAACGCTTCGACGCCGCTTCGACACTGCTTCGACACTTCCTGGGTTCAAGCACGGGCCGGCTCTGCCGATTCCCCCACGGATGAGTCGTTCCGTTTTGCTCGCCTCACCTTACATTCTCGCGAGGAGGTTCTGATGACGATGCGATTGATTCTGGCAGGACTGCTGTTTCTCTCGGCGGCCACCGGCCTCTCGAGCTGCGTCGTGCGCGAACGTACGGTCGCCCGCCCTGGCGGCTGCCCGGGCGGCGTCTGGGTCGAGGGGCACCACGGCCCGCGCGGCCGCTGGCACCCCGCCCACTGGCGCTGCCCCGGCGTGGTCGAGCGAATCGAGATAGACTAGCCACCCAGAGTGCAGCGCCGCCGTCGTCTGTGGATGTACCTGGAGCGCGGCGCGATCGCGGTCGTCGTCGCGCTCGCGGCGTGCTCGCACCACTCGACACCGGCGCCGGTCGACCCCGCGACGCTGCCGGCGCTGCCACGATCGTCGCTGGCCGCGGTGATCCTGCATCGATCGGAGCTGGGCCTGTCCGACGATCAGGTGCGCGAGCTGGAACAGATCGATCAACACCGCGAATCCGAAGACACGGCCGCGCGCGCCGAGCTCGCCCCCAAGGCCAAGCCGGCGACTTCGTCTCCGAGCAGCGGCGGCACCGGGCAGCGCCACGAGCGGCGGGACCACCTCGCCGGGTGGGGGACGGATGGGCGGCATGCGTGGCGGGCGGATGGGTGGCGGGCGTGGTTTCCGCGCACCCAACAACAACGGCCCGAGCCAGGGCCAGCGCGCGTCGAAGCTCGAAGATCGCCTGGAGGACGACGACACCAAGGCCTATCTCGACGGCGAGGCGGTGCTCAGCGAGCCCCAGCGCGAGCAGGCCCGCGAGATCGCATCCGACTATCGCGCGCAACTTTACGATCGGCGAGAGCTGCTGAAGCAAAGAGCCGACGGAAAGTGATCCGCCGCCTCTAACGGGCTCTCAACGAGCTTCGTGGGGATAGCGGGCCATTGCGCTGGCCCATGTAAACGATTTCCACAAATGCGCTCGCCCGAACGATCATTCAGTCGTGGTTTGCCGTTCGCCTGAAGCTCAGGACTGCTATTGAGACTGGCGTCGTCGTTGCATTTTTTTGTCACGAATGTCGTTTCGCACCATCGGAGCCAGTGCGGACGGTCGAGTCATGAAGGGTGGTTTTGTATTCGCGGGAGAGCCCGACCACGGGGAGGAGATCCTGGTCGACCGGGCGCGCGCGGGCGACATGATCGCGTGCGAGGCGCTGATGCGGCGGCACCGCCAGCGGCTCTATCGGGTGATCCGTTCCGTCTTGAGAACCGGCCCGGACGTCGAGGACACGATGCAAGACACCTACGTCGCGGTGTTGCGCAACCTGGATCGATTCGAGGGACGCGCGCAGTTCGGAACGTGGTTGCTCCAGATCGGGCGGAACGCCGCGCGTGCGCGCCTGCGGCAGCGGATACCGATCGTGCAACTCGCCGACCCGCCCGACCTCGACGCTCTCGTACCGATGCTGGATCTCAGCGTCGATGCCGGGCCTACGCCGGAGCAGCAGGTGTCGAGCTACGAGGTCGTCGCCGTTGTCGAGGAAGCCGTCGGTCGGCTGCCGCATGAGTACCGCCGCGTGTTCATGCTGCGAGTGATCGAGGGGCTCGACACGACCGAGACCGCCGAAGCGCTCGGCCTGGCAGAGGGTGCGGTCCGGCAGCGCCTGCATCGTGCGCGCGGAATGCTCCAGGCCGACATCGAGGCCCGGTCGGCTGCGCCATCCGCAGGGCGTTCGGACTTCTCGAGCGCCGCTGCGGCTGCGTCGTAGGCAACGTTGCTGCGAATTCGGCTGCGAATTCGGTGAACGCTGAATTCGGCGCGAATTCGGTCGCGCGATTCGGTCGCAAAGTCGTTCGCAAATTCGTTCGCGAATTCGGTCGCAACAATAGACGCAATCGCAACGTTGGTTGCCGCCAACGACCGCCGCAATTATCGGACGACGCGCGCGCGCAAGAACCGCGTGTCAACAACTGCGTTACGAGCGGCGGCGCAAGGCATGAAGTCTGTCACAAGATCGCGTGCCGCGACTCTTGTCACACATCCAGACGGTTCTTCACGCGTCTCCAGGGATGATCACCGATCTGGCTCGTTTTGAACGTACTTCAAGGAACCAGCGGAAGGAGCAGACCAATGAGACCAATCTTCTGCACGAAATCACGACGCATCGGCTTGGCGATGACTCTCGTGGTCCTGGGCGGCGGGGCATGCGAAACGACGCCGGAAGAAGTATCCGCCACGGAATCTGCGTTGACCCCGTCGACGGCGCCGGAGCTGAATCCGACGACGATTCCGAGGTTCCAGACCAACTTCCAGCGGTTCTACTCGTACGTCCCCACGAGAAATGGCGCGGGTCAGAACGAATACACGGTGCAGATCAACACGTTCCAGGCCCAGCAGCTCCCACCGGGCTTCCCGCAAACGACGCTGTTCGGGTACGGCGGCAACGTCCTCACCGATCCCAGCGGCAATCCATCGCTGGACGGAACCGGCCAGGTGGCGTTCCGGCGCACTTCGCCGGGCCCGAAGTTCGAGCAGACCAAGGGTATCCCGGCGTTGATCCACTATCGCAACCAGCTCACGGGCTCGCACCCGCTGGCGGTCGATCCGACGCTGGACTGGGCGAACCCGAACAACTTCCCGAAGCCGCTGCCGCCGTTCGCGCCCTTCCCGCCCGGCTATCCGCAGGCGCAGTCGCCGATCACGCACACGACGCACACGCACGGCATCGAGGTGGTCCCTGCGTTCGACGGCACGCCCGACACGTGGTTCACGGCCGGCGGCATCCACGGCCCGGAATACGTGTCGAACGACTACACGCAGCCGAGCAGCAACCAGTCGGCGGCGTTCTGGTACCACGACCACGCGTTCGGCGTGACCCGCCTGGACGTGGGCATGGGCCTGTCGGGCTACTCGATCCTGCGCGACCCAGCCAACACGCTCGACCAGCTCGGGAACTCCGACATCCTCGGGATGGAGGACGTGTACCAGTGGAAGCTCGTGTCGGGCGCGACGCCCGGGAACAGCACGAATCACACCCAGGGCGCGTTCTCGGTGTCGCTGACGAATCCGGCCTCCACCGAGCTCATGAGCGACCCGTTCACGCTGACGGCGACGTTGCCCGCGAACATCTCGCTCGATGTCTTCGTCCCGACGGGCGGCGCATCGGGCAGCGTGTCCATGTTCATCGATTGCCCGAGCAAGGGGTTGAGCCGCTTCTGCATCGGGCAGGTCAGCCTGAGCGGCCTCTGACCAACGCGTTCCACACGCTGACCTTCCCGGTGGGGAGCGCGCAGGGCCAGATCGGCAACTCCTGCGTCGACTTCCGCCTCCGGGTCCGGACGCAGGTGTCGGCCAATGTCACGTACCTGCTCGACAACGTCCGCGGCCCCGCCGTCGTCCCGGCGTCGCCGCTGCCGAGCCGCGAGTTCGAGGTCCCCGCGATCGTGCAGTCGCGCTCGTTCCGCACCGACGGCGAGGTGTACTACCCGCTGGCCTCGCAGGCCCCGCCGGGCGAGACGGTTGGCGCCAACCCCGACGTCAACCCGTACTGGCTGCTGATGTTCGACGGTGACACCAACGTCGTCAACGGCACTGTGTGGCCGAACATGAACGTGCAGCGCCACGCCTACCGCTTCCGGTACCTGAACTCGTCGAACCAGCGGTTCTATCGGCTGCAGCTCTCCAACGGGATGCCGTTCACGATCGTCGGCGAAGACGGCGGCTACCTGCGCAGCCGCGCAGACGGTCACCGCGTTCAACATCGGCGTCACCGAGCGCGTCGACACCGTCATCGACTTCTCCAACGTTCCTGTCGGCACGAAGATCGTCCTGCAGAACGTCGAGCAGCGGCAGCCGCCGATCGGCGCGCCCGCGGATCCCAACACGGACGGCACGATGATGCAGTTCACGGTCGTCGCCGGCCCGACGGTTCCGGCGCGCACGCTGCCGGGCACGCTCAACAGCATCGCCACGCTGACCACCGACCGGCCGACGCGCTTCCTGGTCCAGAACGTCCAGTCCGACGACGCGGGCCGCCTGCTGCAGGCGGAGCTCGACGGCCAGCTCTTCCACACGCAGACCACGGAGCTGCCGACGATCGGCTCGACGGAGGACTGGGCGTTCATCAACACCACGCCGCTCACCCACAACAAGCACGTCCACCTGATCGAGTTCCAGGTGATGAAGCGCCAGACCTTCAACGCCACCCAGTACCTGACGGACTGGAAGAAGGCGAACGGCAACCCGCCGTTCTCGCACCCGACCCTGCGCATCGATCCGGCCCCGTACCTCACCGGCGGGGTGCTGGCGGCCGCGCCCGAAGAGAGCGGCTGGAAGGACACGGTGCGCACACCGGCCGGCGAGGTCACCTGGATCCGGATCCGCTGGGCGCCGCAGCAGGACGCGGCCGGCACCAGCACGCCGGGCGTGAACCAGTTCCCGTTCGATCCGACGTTCGGCATCGGGTTCGTCTGGCACTGCCACCTGGTGGAGCACGAGGACAACGAGATGATGCGGCCGATGACCGTCATCCCGACGTGGGCGGCGGGCGTCAGCTATCCGGTCGGCTTCCGCGCTTCGCCGGGCGTGGCCAAGGGTCTGGTCGACTTCAACGGGGTCGACTACTCCGCGCGCGTCGCCCACACCTCGGTCGCGGGTCAGACGCCGAACACGCGCCCGGATCTGTGGGAGCGCATCAACAACGGCAACGGCGACTGGGCCGTTCAGATCATCTACAACGTGGGAGACAGGGTCTTCTTCGGGGGCCACGTCTACCAGGCGTTGCAGCAGAACCAGGCGACGAACGCGAACCGCCCGGACATCGCGCCGGCGGTGTGGCAGCTCGTGTTCTAGCCGTCATGCATCTCGTTTGACCCCGTAGTGGCCAACGGGACCCGGCGGAGGGGGCTCCGCCGGGTCCCGCGCCTGTCATCGAAGCCCCCACGCGCATCCCCATTGATTGAGGAGCCCCCATGCGCACTCGTTTCTTCTCGTCGTCCCCCCTGATCGTCATTGCCCGCGCCCTGCTGGTGGCGCTGGCTGCCGCGGCCGTCGTGACCGGGTTCGTTGTGACGCGCAAGAGCGCGCCCGAGCCCATCGCGAGCGGCGTCGTCTACCGATGCCCGATGCATCCGGCGGTGACCTCGGCGACGCCGGGCGAATGTCCCATTTGCCGGATGGCACTCGAACGGCAGGCCGCTGACCCGGCCGCCGAGCCCGCATCGCTGACGCTGCCGCGCGGGATCAAGCTGTCGGGCTTCGATTCCGTCTCGCGCGTCAAGCAGTTCGAGACCGCGTTCGACATGCGCGCCTGGGCGTGGGCCGAGAGCCGCGACGTCGGCGTCGCGCTCTACCCGCGCGACCAGGCCGAGCTGCTCGAGACGGGCGAGGGCGGCCTGTTCGAGCCCGAGGGCAATCCGCGGGGCCCGAATCCGCACGGGATCAAGGTCCACCTCGCCGGTCAGGCTCCCGAGCCCTGGGATGCCGCCACCGTGCTGGTGCGGTTTCGCGTCGACGACCACGCGGGCGCGGAGCTCCGGCCAAAGGAGATCGGCTCGGTCAAGTTCGCGACCCGGGTGCGCAACGGATTGGTGGTACGCGAATCGGCTGTCATCCAATCGCAGTCGCCCGAAGGACCGTACGTTCTGATGGCGTCCGCGGACCGGCGGACATTCACGAAGCGGCCGATCCAGATCGGCAGCACGCTCTACGACTACGCCGACGTCGTGGGTGGCGCGCGCGAGGATGAATACGCGGTCGCCGTGCACACGTTCGTGCTGGACACCGAGCGACGCCTCGGCCGAAGGGGGGCGCCATGATCTCCCGGGTCATCGACGCGTGCGCGCGACGCCCGTGGCTGGTCGTCGGCGCGACCGCGCTGGCCGCGGTCGGCGCCTACGCCGCGCAGCGCTCGCTGGCGCGCGACGCGATCCCGGATCTGTCCGACCCGCGTATCGGCGTCATCGCCGAATGGATGGGACACCCGGCGACGGACGTCGCGAACCAGGTCACGGGTGTCCTCACCGGGGGGCTCGATAAAATTCCGGGCGCGACGGCCGTGCGTGGCCAGTCGATGTCGGACATGGCGTACGTCGACGTGGTCTTCGGGTCGGATGCGGCGCTGGCCGCCGGGCGCGCCGAGATCGTGCGGCGCATGAGCGACCTCCTGCCCCGGCTGCCGGGTGGCGCGGTCGTGACCGTCGGACCAGCCGCCTCCGCGACCGGATGGGTGTTGCAGTACGCGCTCATCCCGGGGCCGAAGTTCCACGCGCCGATGGGCGAGAACTCGCACCTGACGCACCAGAGCGGGGTGCGCTCGGTGCGAAAGTTCCAGGACGTGATGCTGCGCCCGGCGCTCGAGGCGGTGCCCGGCGTGGCGGAGGTGGCGACCCTGGGCGGCGAGACCAACGAGGTCGTGGTCCAGACCTCGGCGGACCAGCTCCGCGGCGCCAACGTCGCGCTGTCCGACGTGATCGCGGCGCTCAAGGCGAAGCTGGCGACGCACCCGCGCACGGCGGCCGAGCTCGTCCGCGACCCGCTGCTGTCCAGGGTGACGCAGGCGAGCGTCGTCCCCACGATGGCAGGCGGCGAGGCCGACGTCGACGGATCGGAGCAGGTCGTGATCGGGACGGTGATCGCCAGGCGCGACGCGGATCCGATGGCCGTCATCGCGCGCGTCAAGCAAGCGATCGAGGAGCACCGCGACCACCTGCCGGGCGGGGCGAACATCCACGTGCTCTACGATCGCTCCGAGCTGGCCGGGCGAGTCCAGCACACCCTGGTCCGCGCCGTGACCGAGGAGGTCGCGGTCGTCGCCTTCGTGGTCCTCCTGTTCCTGCTGCACCCGGCGAGCGCGCTGGTCCCGGTGATCACGCTGCCGTTCATCGTGCTCCTGACATTCGCGGCGCTGAGGCTGTTCGGCGTCCCCGCGACGGTGATGAGCCTCGGCGGGATCGCGATCGCGCTCGGCATGGCGGTCGACGCGGACCTGGTCGCGCTCGAGGCCTGCCACCGGCGCCTCGAGGCGGACGGCGACGGCAACCGCGCGGGCACCACCGGCGCAACCGGCGATCGACGACGGCGGCTCGTCGAGGCCGCCTCTTCCCTCGTGCCGGCGATCCTGACGTCCCTGCTCATTGCCGCGCTTGCGTTCGTGCCGGTGTTCGCGTTCGGCGGCGAGACCGGGCGTCTCCTGCGGCCGCTGGCGCTCAGCAAGACGGTGGTCGTGCTGGCGGGCGCCCTCGTGACCCTGACGCTCGCGCCGGCGCTGCGCAGCTGGCTGGTCCGGGGCCGGATCGTGCCGGAGATGCGCAACCCGCTGACCGCCGTGCTCGTCCGCGCGTACCGGCCGCTCGTGCACTTCGTCCTCGCCCGTCCCGCGATCACGCTGGTGACGGCGACGCTGGCGGCGATCTCCTGCCTGCCGATCGTTTCGCACCTCGGCAGCGAGTTCCTGCCGCACATCGACGAGGGCGAGCTCCTGTACATGCCGACGGCGGCGGCGGGGCTCGGCGCCCAGGACGCCCACGGCGAGCTGGCCGAGCAGGACCGCGACATCGCCGTGCTGCCCGGCGTGCAGGCGGTGTTCGGCAAGATCGGGCGCTCCGACAGCGCGACCGACCCGGCGCCGTTCTCGATGGCGGAGACCACGATCCGGCTCAAGCCGCGCGCCAGCTGGCCCCGGGTCTTCCACACGCGCTGGTACTCGAGCTGGGCGCCCGGCCCAATCAAACGCCTGCTGCGGCGGATCTGGCCGGAGCGCGCGCCGATGACCACCGACGAGCTCGTCGAGCACCTGGACGCGCGCGTGTATCGGCCGGGCTGGGCGAACGCCTGGACCGCGCCGGTGCGCGCGCGCATGGACATGATGTCGACGGGCGTGCGCACGCCGGTCGGGGTGCGCATCGTCGCGGCCGATCCGGCGCGGCTCGACGCCCTCGGCGGCGCCGTCGAGGCCGCCGTGCGCAACGTGCCCGGCACGCGCAGCGCCGTGTACGAGGGGCTCGGCGGCGAGCGCCGCCTCACCTTCGAGCTGGACCCGCAAGCGCTCGCGCGCTGGGAGGTCGATCCGGCGCGCGCCCGCGCGGTCGCTGACTTCGTCGCGACGGGCGGCGCGATCGGCGAGATCCCGGCGGGCGAGCCGAATGCGAAGCGCCCGCTGCCGGTGAGGCTGGCGCTCGACGCGCCCTGGTTGCACAAGCCCCTGCAGGACGTGGTGCGCGACGCGACGGTGCGCGCCGGCCGCGACGGAACGGGGCAGCCCGTACCGCTCGCTTTCCTGGGGCGTCCCAGGTGGGTCGTGGCGCCCGCGGTGTTGCGCTCGGAGCACGGCGAGCTGTGCGGATATGTACACGTCGACCTCGGCGAACGGACGGATCTCGAAGGCTACCTCTCGGCCGCGCGCGCCGCCGTCGACGGTGCGCTCCGCGCGCCTGGCCTCGCGCCCGGCGAGCGCATCGAGTGGATCGGGCAATACGAGCTGCTCGTAGCAGGGCAGCGGCGGCTGGCGGCAATCGTGCCGGTCGTCGCGCTGCTGATGCTGGGACTGCTCTGGCTGCAGTTCCGCAGCCTGACGGAGGCGTTGATCGTGTTCGTGTCGGTGCCGTTCGCGCTGGTCGGCAGCTTCTGGACGTTGTACCTGCTCGGCTATCGACTGTCCGCGCCCGTGTGGGTCGGCCTCCTGTCCGTCGTCGGGCTCGCCATGCAGACGGGTGTCGTGATGGTGGTCTACATCGACGAGGCGTTCCACCGGCGCCTGCGCGAGGGGAAGATCCGCAGCCGCGAAGACATCATCGAGGCCCACGCGGAAGGGACGGTGAGGCGGCTGCGGCCCAAGGTGATGACCATCGTGACCATGACCGCCGCCCTGCTGCCGCTGCTCTGGGCGCAGGGTGCGGGCGCCGAGATCATGCGCCGGGTCGCCGCGCCGATGATCGGCGGCCTCGTCACCAGCGCCTTTCTGACCCTGGAGGTGATCCCGGTGCTGTACACGATCTGGCGAACGCGCCAGCTCGCCGCCGCGCGCGGCGCCTTCCGCGCGCCCGCGGTTGCCAGCACCGGCGCGCCGTGGGACGCCCCCATCGCGATCGGGCCGCTCACGGGTCGGGGTTACGAATGAAGAAGCGCATCACTTGCTGGCCCCAGGCGAAGGCGTTGGGCGGTGCGCACGCGACCGCGTACTGCGGCGCGTTCGGATCGTACGTGCTGCCCGGAATGCAGTGGCCCGCGAACGACGACTCGGGCCCGGGGTTGGCGGTCTCGTAGCTGTGCTCGAACGTTTCGACCAGCCCGCCGCCGCTCGCGGCTCCCCAGTGATTGTGCGCGTAGCTCGAATCGCCATCGAGAAGCTGCGGTCCATCGCCGTCGAGGCGCCAGGCGGCGATCGCCTGGTCGCGGATGCGCGCGGTGCACGCCCACGGCACCGCTTCGTCGAGGCGGCCCATCAGCGCCAGCACCGGCACCGCGCGCGACGGCATGCCGCCGGCCATGCTCGCGTCGAACGGGCAGCTCACCTCGGGGACGCCCATGCAGTCGCCACCGGGCGCCGAGCCCCCCGCGCCGGGCGCGACCGACGCGAAGCGATCCGCGTGCTCGCACATCAGGCGCCAGGTGACGTAGCCGCCGCGCGAGAACCCGGTCAGGTGGGTCTTCTTGGCGTCGGTGCCGAACACACCGGCCACGGTGTCGATGATCGCCATCAGCTTGTCGTCCTCGGCCAGCGTCCAGGTCGAGCCGATCCCGTCGGGGTGAGGCGGTCCCGTCGGTGCGATGACCAGGTAGCCGTTGAGATCACCGAGCGGCATGAGGCCCATGTGCGCCTCGAACAGCGGGCCGCTGCCGGTGTCGCCGTGCAGCTCGAGGATCAGCCCGCAGCCCGGCTGCGCGCACTGCTTCGGCACGAAGAGCTCGGTCTCGAGCCCCTGGCAGGTGAACGTGTGCAGGCCCGCGCTGGTGTCGGTCACACAGCCCGCGGCCGTGGGGCTCTTGGCAGCCGAGCCGCAACCGGCGACGAGCACGGCGCCGACCGCGAACGCCGCCGCACCGATCCCGCCCGTCACGCCGCCGCCTCCGCCCCGGCCGCCCGTCAGCGCCGGGCGCCCGCCTGCGCCGCGCTGGGCGCGGCCCCGCCGTCGTTGCGCGGCTCGCCGCCGCGGCTGATCAGCGCCGCGCGCAGGTCGCTCTTCTCCATGGTGTCGCGCACGACGAAGTCGACGTCGGGCGTGGTCTCGGCCTCGATGAAGAACTGGTACGAGAACATCGTGCGGCTCACGCGAATCAGCGCCAGGTTGACGGCGAGCGCGGCGCGGCCGAGCGGCCCGTCGCCCAGCACCTTGGGGAACGGCGCGGGAACGCCGCGGACCTTCTTCACCTTGAAGCCGGCGTCGCGCAGCAGGTGCTTGAGCGACCGGAAGGTGAACAGGCGCGTGTGAGTCGCGATCGAGGATGCCCGCCTTGCCGTAGTTGAACTGGCCGAACAGCAGCATGAACCGCTGGACGAGAAAGGCGACGTTGGGCGTGGTCAAGACCAGCGTGCGCGGCTTGTAGTCGAGCTGCGCGCGAATCTGGTCGAGGAACTGCTCCGGATCGCGCAGGTGCTCGATGATGTCGAGCATCAAGAGATAGTCGTAACGCTTGGGATCGAAGCGCGGCGGATCGTCGAGGTTTTGCGCGATCACCTCGATGTCGGCCGGGCGCCGTCGCCGGATACTGGTCGACGACGGTGACGTCGACAGCCCTTCTTGTCGAGCTCGCGCGCCATGCCGCCCGGCCCCGCGCCGATGTCGAGCACGCGCGCGCCGTCGGGCACGGCGTCGAGCGCGTAGGAGTGGCTGCTCGGGTACCCGAGCTTGAGCGTAGTAGTATGTGTTGTCCGACGTGTGCGGATCGAACCGCCGCTGATAGAGCAGGCCCGAGCGGTGCGCGCTGTTCTTGCACCATCGCCAGCAGCACGTCCTTGGCGTACTTCATGCCGTTCACGCGGCAGATCTCGTCGCCGTAGTAGGTCGGGATCGGCAGCTCGACGATGCGCTGCGCCGGCGTTGAGCAGCTGGATGATGATCTCGGTGTCGAAGTGGAAGTCGTTCGAGTTCAGCCGGAACGGGACGCGCCGCAAGCGCCTGCGTCGAGTAGATGCGGTAGCCGCTGTGGAACTCGGACAGCTTCGTGCCGCAGCAGCGCGTTCTGCAGGCGCGTGAGGACCTTGTTGCCGACGTACTTGTAGAGCGGCATGCCGCCCTTGAGCGCGCCGAACGTCTCCATCATGCGGCTGCCGAAGACCGCGTCGGCCTCGCCGGCGACCAGCGGCTGCATGAGCCGCGGCAGCTCCTCGGGCGCGTACTGGCCGTCGCCGTGCAGCATCGCGACGAAGTCGAAGCTCTTGGCGATCGCGTAGGTGTAGCCGACCTTCTGATTGCCGCCGTAGCCCTGGTTGAGCTCGTTGCGCAGGACGATGATCGGAATCTCGGGGTGGCGCCGACCGGTACTCGTGGCCGATCTCGAACGTCTTGTCCTCGGACGCGTCGTCGACGACCAGGACCTCGCAGTCGAACTCTTCGAAGATCGTCGCCGGGATCCGCTTCAGCACCGACGCCAGCGTCGACTCGGCGTAGTACGCGATCACGAAGATCAGGAGCCTCGGCTTGGGCCGCCCCGCCCCTTTTCCGTTCGCTTCCATCTGCGGCGGAGAGTAGCGCGGAGCCGCCCCCGAGTCACGGCGCGGGGTTGAAGGCGGGCAGGCCGGTCGTGGCCAGCCCGCCGTTCGCGGCGCCCTGCAGAATCGTGGCCCGGTCGGGGAAGAAAGCCGCGACGTTGGCGGCCGACAGCTGAAGCGAGCCGCCGGGCGAGCCCGAGCTGGCGGCCGTCGCTGCCGTACCGCCCGGCGCCGGGTCGCCGAGGCGCTGGCTCACGTCGAGCAGCGCGCCGCCCGGCGTGCGGCTGCGGTACTCGCGCCAGCCGGCGACGGCGCTCGGCCGTACGTTTGCGCCGGTCGGGTTGCCGCCGGTGACGTTCCAGCCGACCGGCGCGATGTGCGTGTCCATGGTGCAGTTGACGTACGAGACCACGTCGTACCCGCTGTAGAGCAGCGTCGCGCCGGTGACCGTCTGCGCGGCGACCGCGCTGGCCGAGCGCGCGAGGTAGGCGGTGAACGTGCCCGCCTCCTTGGTGAGCGCGCTGTTCAGGAACACGAACCCGGGGAACGACTGGTTGAACGACGCCGGCAGCGCGGTGGTGCCCGCGGTCAGGAAAGCGCGCGACTGGACCACCGCCGAGCCGTTGGGGTTCGCGCGTGACTTGATCTCGCACTGCTCGAAGAGCGCGGTGTTGACGTTGCCCCAGATGAAGTCGGTGTCTCCGGTGACGAAGCAGTCGTAAAACCAGCTCACGCCCTTCAGCTCCAGCGTGTCCTGATAGCTGATGAAGTTGCTGTGCTTCGCGACCAGCGTACCCGGCGCCGTCAGGTAGGCCACGGCGTTCGGGTTGCTGATGTCGGCGGTGAAGCTGGTGTTGAAGTACATCGTCTCCGCCTGCGTGACCGCCGAGGCGTAGCTGACGAAGGTCGCTGCCGACGTCGCGCCTGCCGCGATCGTCGACGGCGGCAGCGTGGCGATGGTGCGGCTGCCCTGCGCGTGCAGGTTCTTGATCGTGATGCTGTCGAGCACGAGACCGCTCGAGCTGCTGGTGAGCAGGATGGGCCGCCCGCCCGCCGCCAAATTGCCGGCGGCCGCGCCGTAACCGGGGATGGTCCCGCCCGCGCCGGGCGTGGCGACGGCCTGGCCGCCGCCCGTGCCCGGGTTGAAGCCGTCGCAGGTGTCGTACTGGATCACCGTGCCGAGGCCGTTGTTCGAGCCCGCCAGCGTGATGTTGTTCTTGCTGCGCAGGAACAACATCTCCTGGTAGACACCGGGCGCGATGTTGATCGTGCGCGCCGTGCTGCCGGGCGGGAACGAATCGATCGCGCCCTGCACCGTCGCGAAGTCGGCGCTGTCATCGGCGGCCACGTTCAGCGTCGCCGGCGGCGCCGCCTTGGTGGTGAACGTCCAGTCGGTGGGCGAGGTGACGCCGGCGAACGCCGTAGACCCGATCGTGCCGGTGAAGAGGCCACCATCGATCGTGACGTAGTACGCGGTGTTGTAGGCGAGCTTGTTGTTGTGCGGAACGATGATCGCCGTGTTGCCGCTCAGCAGCACCGGGACGTAGTTGACCACGCGGACCTGGTTGCTGCCCGCGTGCAGTCCGCCGATCAGGTTCACCTTCGTCGACGTGGTGTTGGTGGTCAGCGCGGCGACACCGGTGGTCCCGTCGAAGATCGCGTAGGGGTCGTTGATGCGGATCGTGTCGACGATCGAGCCGTCGGCCGCCAGGTGAATGCTGACCGTGCCGGCCGCGCCCAGCGCAGGCGCGCCGTCGAATCCGATGCGCAACAACGTGTCGACGGGGACGCCGGCCGCGGCGCGCGCGGGCAAGCGCGAGCCCGACGGCACCGCCATCAGCGGCGACCCGGTGACCGTGACCGTTCGCGGGTTCGCGAGGCCGGGCCCCGACGGAGGTGGCGGTGGCGGCGGGACGTCGGGGGCGCCCGCGTCGACGAGACGCCCGTCGGTGGCCGATCCGTCGGGCGGGCTCGCGGTGCCACCCGCGCCGCCGACCGATGTGGTCGATCCACCGGCGCTGCCGCCAGCGGTGCCGCCGGCACCGGCCCCACCGCCGCCCGGCGCTGCCCCGTCGCTCGCGGACGCGTCGGCGCGCGCGCCTCCGGCGCCGCTCGCGGCATCCGGCGACGGCGAGCCGCCCTGCCCCGTGCTGCCTCCCGCCGCTTCGACCGCGGTGTGTCCCGACGGGCCGGCGCAGCCGGCGCCGATCGACGCCAGCGCTCCCGCGAGCGACCAGGTGAGCGCCCGCGACGCGATTCGCTTCGAAGCAGAGGTCCGGTTCATGGATGGTCCTCTCGTTGTTCGGAAAGGAGACTCTACTTGCCCCGACGCGCGCGCCTCTTACCGCGGATTCGTAGCGGGATCGCCCGAGCGATCGCGCCGCGTGCCGACGGCCGCACGCGTCGGCCCAGGCGCTGCACCGACGGAATTCCACCGGATGCGCGCAGGGCGATCCGCGCGGGAGCAAAAACCCGCCTGATCCGGACCGATTGGTGGTACTAAACAGGAAACTTTCCCGCCCGCGTCCGGGCGGAAGGCCCCCACGAGGAGACGCGATGCAGTTTTCTGCCTCCCAAAAGCTCGAAGCTGCTGTCAGGACCAAGTTGGTGGCGTTGTTGATCCTCGCTCTTCCCGTGACGCTCGCGGCCTGCGACAACCAGCTCGTGGCGGGTGCGGGAGACATGGGCGTCGGCGGATCGACGGACGGCACCGGCGTGGCCGGGGCGACCGGCGGCGGCGGAATGGTCGCCCAGCCGACCGGGGGCGGAGGCAGCATCGTCGTCGGACCGACCGGCAATGGCGGAAGCATCGACCCCGGTTCGGTGGGCGGCGCATCCGGTGTCGCGGGTTCCTCGGGCGGACAGGCTGGCGGCGCGACGGGCAACAGCGGCGCCGGCGGCGCGATCGTCACCAGCACCGGCGGCAAGAGCGGCGCGGGCGGCGCGACGACGACGACGGGCGGCGTCGGCGGCGCCACGGGTGCCGCTGGAGCGACTGGCGCGGCCGGCGCAACCGGAGCCGGCGGAGCGCGCGGAACCGGCGGAGCGGGCATGGGCGGCGCGCCGGGCATGGGCGGCGCGCCGGGCATGGGTGGTGCGCCCGGAATGGGTGGCGCCACCGGCGCGGGCGGCGCGATCGTCGTCGTTCCGCCGCCTGACGACAACGGCGGCGGTGACGACAACGGCGGCGGCGGCGCCAACAGCGGCAAAGGGAAAGGCGGAGGAGCCTGAACCTCTGGTCGAGGTTCACGCCCCCATCGAGCATCTAGCCGCGCATTCGCTCTCCTCTCCCGGGGGCGCGTTCCCCGGCTAGACTGCATCGTCGGTAAAGTATGACGGCGTCTGCAGGCCTCCTCACGCTCCTCTTGCTGGCAGCCCCGCGCGTGCTGGTGATGGCACCGCCCCGCTCCGCCGAGTCGTGGAGCGGCGTGCTGCACTCGCGCGGCGCCGCGGCACTGTCCGGCGACGAGGCGCCGCTGCCCGCGTCGGACGATCGCGACCACGATCGGATCCTGCGGCTGCAGGCCGCGCTGCGCGACATCGTGCACGTCGCGTTCGGACGGCTCAAGGTCGGCTTGCGCGTGATCGAGGCGCACTCCGGCCGCGTGATCTTCGGCCGCGCGCCGATGACGCTGATGGATCCGGCGTCGAACCAGAAGGTGCTGGCCACGACCACGGCGCTGGTGCGCCTGGGCAGCGACTGGACGTTCCGCACCGAGGTCTATGGCGCGCAGCCCGACGACGACGGCGTCGTCGAGGGCGATCTCTACCTGCGCGGCAGCGGCGATCCGACGCTGGGCGCGCGCGAGCTCGACGAGCTGGCCAACAAGCTGGCGGCGCGCGGAGTCAAGCGTGTCACCGGCGGCATCATCGCCGACCCGCGCCGCATCGGCGACGACGGGCCGGTCACCATCGACGACCAGCGGCCGCAGCTCACGATCAATCGCGGCCTGGTCGTGGTGCGCGTGCACCCGTCCGAGGCGGGCGAGGCGCCGGCGGTCGTGCTGGATCCGCCGCCGCCGCCCGGGCAAGCCGGCGGCCTCTCCGACTTCGTGGTCGTCAACCAGGCGCGCACGCTCGAGGGGCGGCAGCGCAAGCTGGCGATCGAGGTGAACGCCTCGCGCGGGACGCTGCGCATCGGCGTCGCCGGGCGCATCGGCACCGATAGCCCGGGCGTGCTCTACCGCCGCCGCCTGCCCGACGCCGCGCTCACCACGGCGATCTTCTTCCGCGCCGCGCTCGCGGCCGCCGGCATCTCCGTCGGCGAGCGCGCGATGCTGGGCGCGCTCGGTCCGTCGACCGAGCTGCTGGTGGCGCACTCGTCGCAGCCGCTGGCGGTGATGCTGCGCAAGATCAACAAGGACTCGGACAACTACGAGGCCGAGCGACTGCTCGAGGCGGTCGGCGCCGAGGTGCTGGGCGGGCCGGCGACGACGGACAAGGGCGTCGCGGTGTTGCGCGACGTGATCAGCGAGTTCGGGCTCGATCCGCGCAGCTATCTGTCGCGGAACGGCTCGGGCCTCGGGCACGCCAACCGGATCTCGGCGCGCGCGATGACCGATCTCTTGCGCGCGCTGTACCTGGACCCGCGCGTCGGGCCCGAGCTCCTGCAATCGCTGTCGGTCGGCGGCGTCGACGGCACCACGCGCAATCGCTTTCGCGGCCTGCCGGTGGCGCGGCACGTGCGCGCGAAGACCGGCACGCTCAACGGCAAGTCCTGCCTGTCGGGGCTGGTCGGCGACGGCGACGACGTGATGGCGTTTTCGATCATGGTCCAGGGCTTCAAGTCGCGGCGCGCGCTCAGCGCCGTGCGCGGCGCCCAGGTCGCCGTGGTCAACATGATGATGCGCTACGCGCAGGAGCGCACCGGCACGAAGATCGACGCGCCGCCGATCGACACGGAGCCCGGCGTCGACTACGAGACCGGCGGTGAGATGGAGACCGAGGACGACGTCCCCGAGGCGGCGCCTCCCATCGCGGCGGCTCCCGACACGCAGCGTGCGCCGCCCCCGCCGCGGATCATTCCGATCGAGACGCCGCGCCCGCGCGTGCCGGTGGCACGCAAGGTCGCGGCGCGCGCTCCCGAGGAGACCATCAAAGCGGCACCCCGCAAGGAACCGCCCCCCGAGGTCAAGACGCCGAGCGAAGGCGAATCTCCCAAGACCGAGGGCGAGGACCAGGGCGACGGCGAGCACGGAGGCGAGTCCGAGACCCCGAGCCAGGCGCCGGGCTGGACCGCGCAGATCGGCGTGGGCGGCGCGGGCGCGATCTCCGGCGGCGACGCGGCGCCGGGCGCGCGCGTGTTCTTCGACATGGGCGCCGCCGAGCTGGGCGGCGAAGCGTCGCTGTTCGGGACGACGTTTCACAACGTCGCCGGCCCCGCGCCGGGCAACAGCGAATGGACGCGCGTGGGCGCGTCGATCGGCCCGCGCTATCGCCTGCACGCGCAGTCGGTGGCGGTCGACTTCAAGGCGCTGGCGGCGGCCGGCGCCTTCTGGGTCCAGGGGCGCGGCTACGTCAATGACTTCAGCAACACCAGCTGGGCCGTGGGCGGCGGCGGCGGCGTGCGCCTGTCGCTGGAGCGCTCGGTCCTGTCGCCGTGGATCGCGCTCGACGCGATGTTCTGGCCCGGCAAGCACACGATCGCCGTCGCCAACGTCGTCGACACGCGCTCGATCCCGTCGCTGGATCTGCTGGTGTCGCTCGGCTTCAGCCTGCGCGTCCGTTAGCTTTCTCTATCCGAACAGCTGGTGGGCGCGCGCGGCCAGGCCCCACGCCACCGACGTCAGCTCGTCGCCGCCCGCCAGCTTGGCCTCGCCGAAGCGCGCGGCCAGGCGGCGGCGCACCGCCGGCACCAGCGACGAGCCGCCGGTCGCGAACACCGAGTCGACGTCGCCCGCGCCGACGCCGGCGCGCTCGAGGACGCTGGTGACCACGGCGTCGATGCCGTCGAGCTCGGGCGCGATCCAGCTCTCGAACCCGGGGCGATCGACGGGCAGCGCGAGATCGAGCTCCGCGCACCGCAGGCGCGCGGCGCCGGCGGCCGACAGCGCCTGCTTGCTGCTCTCGACCGACTGGTGCAGCGACAGCCCCAGATCTTCCTTCACGACGCGAACGAGACGCTCGATGCGTTCCGGCGCCAGCGCGCCCTGCTCGAGGCGGTCGAGCAGGCGCAGCGTATCGGCGTCCTTGAGGAACGACAGGTGGTGCCAGCGGCGCAGCCGCGCGAACAGCCAGGTCGGCACCGCTGTGACCGCGCCGAAGGCGTCGCGATAGCTGGTGTCGCGCCCCAGCGCCGGCGCCACCACCGCGTCGATGATGCGCGCGTCGAATGCGTCGCCGCCGACCGCGAGCCCGCCCGTGCCCAGGATCGCGCGCGGGTCACCGGGCGCGACCTGCGGGCCGACGCGCACGAGCGAGAAGTCGCTGGTGCCGCCGCCGAAGTCGGCGACCAGCACCAGCTCGTCGTGGTCGAGCCGCGCGGCGTAGCGCAACGCCGCCGCGATCGGCTCGAACTCGAACACCACGTCGGTGAAACCGGCGGCCGCCAGCGCGGCGCGCATCCGCTCGACGGCGCGCGTGTCGTCGGCCTCGCTGCCCGCGCCCCAGTAACGCACCGGTCGGCCCACGACCGCGCGCTGCCCATCGGGGACGCCGGCGGCGGCGCGCAGCCCGCGCAGGAACTGGGCGATCAACGACTCCAGCGTCCAGGTCTTGCCGCAGATCATCGTGCGCGTGAACGCCGCGCTCGAGAGGTGCGACTTGATCGACTGGACCAGGCGGCCCTCGCCCTCGGTCTCGGCGTAGCGATCGATCGCGGGCGCCCCGGCGAAGACCGTCGCGTCGGGCTCGAAGTAGAGCACCGTGCGCCAGGTCGTGGTCGCGGCGCCGCCGCGTCCCGGCAGGTCGGCCAGGTGCACGCGCCCGTCGCTGGCGGCGAGCCCCAGCGACGTGTTGGTCGTGCCGAAATCGATGCCCAGAAACGGTGCGCCCGGAGCGCCTTCGAGAGACGTCATGGGCACGCATGGTCGGTGTCGCGCCGCGGATTTACAATCTTGCGCGCGGATCTATCTCCCGAATTTGCGTCACCCAACACTCGCCCGGACCGAGCGCGATCTCAGTTACACGAGATCGTCTGCACCGTGTACGAGATCGGCATCTGCGCACCGGTGATCGACACCGAGTAGGTCTTGTTGGGCTGGGTGGTCCACCCCATCGGGATGAAGCTGATGGCGTACTTCGATCCGTAGCCACCGAGGAGCTGCGCGACGGTGACCGGCATGGTAGCGCCGTCGAGGGTCACGGTGACCTGCGCGTTCGCGAGGTTGATGTTGTCGCTCTCGACGGTCCAGCCGGTGGTGTCGGCGCCGCCCTTGGTGCCGCCCGCGAACACCGCCTGCACCGGGACGATGCCCGCCGGCGGCCACGCCATCCAGGGCTTGCCCGCCTTGCCAGTGCCGGTGAGCGTCCACAGGCACGACGAGCGATCGGTGCCGCCGATGCCGATCGGCCCGAGCGAGTTCGACAGCAGCCACCGCCGGTGGCCGATGGTCGTCGGGTTGCCGGGGTCGGTCATGTAGAGATCGACCGACGAGACGGCCGGGCCGCCCGAGACGTTCGAGTTCGACGCACCATCGGCGCCGGCCGCCGTGTAGCAGAGCCAGGTCGTCGGCGGCATGTGCGAGATCATGTTGTTGGCGCGCATCATGAGCGCGCACGCTTGGTCCTCCGCGTCGTGCGCGGGATCGGTCGTGACCGGCGGCAACGCCGCCAGCCAGCGATAGAGGTTGACCAGACGCAACGCATTCGCGCGCGCGTCGGCTGACATGTCGCCCGCGGTGCAGCTCGCGGTGGCGCCGCTCCAGGTCCCCTCGCTGAGACTGGCGCGGTCGGCAGTCCAGCGCGCGCAGATCGCCGCCGCGTCCATGCCGCCTGCGCCCCCTGCCCCGCCGATACCACCGCTGGCGCCGCCCACGCCGCCGCTGGCGCCGCCCAGGCCGCCCGACGCGCCCGCGACGCCCGCGCCCCCGCTGCCGCGGGCGCCCGCTCCACCCGGCACGCCCCCCATGCCGCTGCTGGCGCCGCCGCTGCCGCCCGGCGGTGCGGTCATGCCACCACTGCCGGCGCTTCCCGCAGCGGCGCCGCCCGAGCCCCCGGCCGGCGCCTTCCCCAGCTCGCCGGCGCACGCCGACACGAAAATGCCGACCAGGCCGGCGATGCTCGCCAGTCGAGCCACTCCGGCAACCGCGCGTCGCGCGCGCGCGCCTGCACCGCTGAACATCTCGAGCGTCATGGACGGCCTTTCGAGGGAGGGAGAGTCCTCGCCCTGCCAATAAGGAGACAGCGGGGAACCAGAACGGCTCAGAAAACCGTCGCGTGGGTTCGATCGCCTGTCGCGGAAGCATACGCCCGGTCTGGGCCCGACGCGACCCGCCCCGGCGCGTTCGCGCTCGCGGGCGGCGCCGACTCGATGCGTGCACCGCCTGGAATTTCCGGCATGCTTTCATCGTGGCGCAGATCTCGCCATGCGACGTCACGCTCCTTCGCCGATGAATGATCTCAGCGCCATGGTCCCACTGCTCGCCGCGGTGTTGATCGGCCTCGGCCTGTCGCTGGTCGACTCGGACGACGCGCGGCGCGAGCTGAAGCGCCACCGCCTGGTGCGCGTCGCCAGCCTGAAGAGCGGCGCCGCGCGCATCGACGGGCGGGTGGTCCCCGCCCACAACCCGACCGCGCCCGCCGGCAGCGCGGTGGCGTTCGTGTCGACGGTGTCGATGAGCACGGCCCCGCGCCACGAGCTCGACTCGATCGCCGTTCCCGGGCAGGAGCAGCGCTTCCTGGTCGACGACGGCAGCGGCCAGGCGCTGGTCGTCGTGCCTCCGCCGCCGCCCAAGCCGCTGCCGGGAGACGATCCCGACTACGAGATCCTCTGCTCGCTCGGCGCCGGCCCGGAGGATACGCGCGCGGGCGGCGCGGCCATCCGCGTCGGTGACCGCGTCTCGATCGGCGGTTACGCGTCGCTGGTCGTCGACCCGACTGGCGACGCGCCGTCATATCGGGGCCCGCCGACGCGCTTCATGCTGACCGCGACGCGCTACTACCCGCTGCTGATCGTACGGCGCTGATCCGCGAAAGCGGGTAACAATGTCTCCCATGCAGGGACAGCATCCTGGCCGCTCCCGGGCCGGCCGCCGCTCCCGATTCGGGGCGCCCGGGAATCACGTCGCCGCGTCAGGGCGAGCGCCGCGATGCTGGCGACGGATAAGCGTGGGCGTGGCGCTCGTCGCCGGGCTGGGCGCGGTCCCCGCGTGCGGCCCGGAGATGTTTCACCAGGGACTCGAAGGCGCCGGCCCTCCGCAAGACGCCCCGGTCGAGAGCCCGGCCACCGGCGGCACGGGCGGAAACCCCGGCGACGGCGTGGGCGGCGCCGGCGGCAGCGACGACGCCGGGGCCTGCCCGCAGGGCGGCGGCGGCGTCAGCGGCGACACGTCGGTGCCGGCGTTCACGCAGTCGTGGACGTTTGACACCGTGGCCGACCTGATCGGATGGGCGCCGGTCGGCCAGCCGCCGGACGTCGTCGCCACGACGACCGTGACGTTCGACGATCAGGACGGCTTCCCCTGCGCGGGGTCGGCGCGCCTCGCGATCCCGTTCGCGGCATCGAACTCTCAAGTCGCGTTCGGGTACAACTTCACCGGGCCACAGAACTTCTCGGGCAAGGTGCTGACCGCGCGCGTGCGCATCGACTCGGCCAACGTGTCGGGAACGATCATGGCCGGCCTCGCCTACAAGTCGATCAGCGGCGTCTACCTCTTCGCGTCGTCGGTGGTGCGCACGATCGTCGCGGCGCAGGGCTGGGTCACGTTCAGCCTGAGCTTCGATCACCCCGATGGGTTCGTCGACACCAGCCGCACCAATGACGGCGGCATGACGATCCTGCCGGATCCGACCCAGGTGCTGGAGATCGACGTGCTGGTCCTCACCGGCGCCGCGCCCTACATGACGACCGACGTGAGCATCGACACCGTCGGCATCAGCGACCCGTGAAAATGAACCACCCGGGCGGTGGGTACCTGCTCGACAACCGCGCCGCCGAAGCGGGCGAGCGCTTCCAGGCGCTGGCGGCGATCTTCGACCCGGCGACGTTCCGACACTTCGGCGATCTCGGCGTGGCGGCCGGGTGGCGATGCTGGGAGGTCGGCGCCGGCGGGCCGGCGGTGGTGCGGTGGCTCGCCGCGCGCGTCGGTCCCGCGGGACGCGTGCTGGCGACCGACATCGATCTCACCTGGCTCGCGCCCGAGGCGCAGGCCGGGACCCCGCCCGGCGCCGCCGCGATCGAGATCCGCCGCCACGACGTCGCGCGCGAGCCGCCGCCCCCCGAGACCTTCGACCTCGTGCACGCACGCCTGCTGCTGGTGCACCTGCCCGACCGCGAGCGCGTGCTGCGCGCGCTCGCGCAGGCGCTGCGTCCGGGAGGCTGGCTCTTGATCGAGGACGCCGATCCGGCGCTGCAGCCGCTTGCGTGCATCGACCCGCGCAGCCCCGCCGAGGAGCGCGCGAACCGGCTGCGCACCGGCTTCCGCGCGTTGCTGGCGCAGCGAGGCGCCGAGCTCGCGTTCGGCCGCCAGCTGCCGCGCCGCCTGCGCGAGGCCGGGCTCGACGCCGTCGCCGCCGACGCTTACTTCCCGGTGACGCTGCCCGCGTGCGCGCGGCTCGAGGCGGCGACGATCCGCTTCATCCGCGGCGATCTCGTGCGCCACGCCGTCGCCACCGACGCCGAGATCGACGAGCACCTGGCCTCTGTCGACGCGGGCGAGCTCGATCTTGCGCAGCCTCCGATGATCTCGGCCTGGGGCCGGCGACCCGCACCGGGCGGGTAATCAAACGGCAGCCTCACCGCGACCGCACGGTGAACCGCATGAACGTCGTGACCGTGGCCGGATAACCCGCGTCGTCTTCGGGCGGCGGATCGGCGCCGACGTCCTCGGCGCCGCCTGGCGGCGGCGCGGTCGCGGAGAAACGCGGCAGGTCGTCGTCGATGTCGTACCAGGGCGCCTTCGATCCCACGAACACGTGCGCCCAGGGCCGCATGCCCGGATCGGTGTCGAGCGTGCCCAGCGCCAGCCCGACCTCGTCGGGGCGATCGCGAAACAGCGTCACCAGCGTCGAGCCGCACACGCGGCAGAACGTCCGCTCCTCGCCGGGCGACGACTCGAAGCGCGCGAGCAGCGATTCGCCCGCGCGCCAGCGAAACGACGCCGACGGCACGGCGGCACGCGTGCGAAACGCGGCGCCCGTGGCCTTGCGGCACATCGAACAGTGGCAGTGAACCACTTCGCCGAGCGGTCCATCCACCACATAGCGGATGCCGCCACACAGACAGCTCCCTTCCAGCATCATGCGCGCTCCTCCGGTGACTGACTCGTATCCCCGCGCGCGACAATCATGGCACAATTTGTAAAATGAGCGCCCCTGTCATCCTCTACGCTGATCCGTTCTGGGTGTCGCCTTACGTGTTCAGCTCGTTCGTGGCACTGCGGGAGAAGGGTCTGGACTTCGAGGTCGTCACCATCGACCTCCGCAAAGGGGAGCATCGCCTGGAGCCGTTCCGCTCGTCGTCGCTGACGGCGCGCGTACCCGCGCTCGACGACCACGGCTTCTGGCTCAGCGAATCGAATGCCATCGCCGAGTATCTCGAAGAGGCCTATCCACCGCCCGAGCACCGGCGCTTGTTCCCGGCCGATCCGCGCCAGCGCGCCCGCGCGCGGCAACTGATGGCGTTCCTGCGCACCGACCTCGGGCCGCTGCGCGACGAGCGAGCCACCGAGATGGTCTTCTATCGAGAAATGGCGGGCGCCCCGCTCTCCGAGGCGGCGCAGCGGGCGGCGCACAAGCTGATCGATGTCGCCGAGCAGCTGATCTCGGCCGGCGCGACGACCGCGTTCGACGAATGGTCGGTCGCCGACGCCGACCTGGCGCTGGCCTTGCGTCGCATCGCCGGCGACGGCGACCTATTGCCGGCGCGCCTGCGCGACTACGCGGCGATCCAGTGGGCCCGCCCGTCGGTGAGCGCCTACGTCGAGCACCCGCGCGAGCCGTTCGTCTCCTACAGCTCGGCCGTCTGAGCTCGCGCGCGCTCGCGCACCCCGCGCTGCCGGCCGCGTTCTCCGTCACGATTTAACTCTCGCGAAAAGCGTCCGAAATAATCGCGGGCGTAAGGTCTTCCTTGAAGCGAGGGAATCATGGAGACGCTGGTCGTCGACGCCGAGCCGGAACCGATTTCGATTGAGCCGGATCGCACCGCGGTCGTGATCATCGACATGCAGCGCGACTTCCTCGAGCCCGGGGGGTTCGGCGAGTCGCTGGGCAACGACGTGTCGCTGCTGAGCGCCGCCGTCGGCCCGTGCCGCGCGCTGCTGGCGGCGGCGCGCCGGCGCGGCATGCTGGTCATCCACACGCGCGAGGGTCACCGGCCCGATCTCAGCGACGCGCCCGCGGCCAAGGTCGAGCGCGGCGAGCCGAGCATGCGCATCGGCGCCATGGGGCCGATGGGGCGCATCCTGATCCGCGGCGAGCCGGGGCACGACATCATTCCCGGCGCTCTACCCCGCCGAGGGCGAGCCGGTCATCGACAAGCCGGGCAAGGGCGCGTTCTACGCCACCGACCTGCACGCGATCCTGCAACAACCGCGGCATCGACGATCTGATCGTCTGCGGCGTGACCACCGAGGTCTGCGTGCACACCACCGTGCGCGAGGCCAACGATCGCGGCTTCCGCTGCATCGTGCCCGGCGACTGCTGCGGCTCGTACTTCCCCGAGTTTCACGAGGTCGGCCTGCGCATGATCAAGGCGCAGGGCGGCATCTTCGGCTGGGTCTCCGACTCGACCCGCATCGTCGGCGCGCTGGGCGCCGGCTCGGCTGACTGGAAACGCCACCAGGCGGCGCGATGACGACATCAGGGCGGGTGGCAATCGAGGACGGAGGAGACCATGTCTGAAAAGAAACCGACGCTGTGGACCCCGGGTGACTGGAACGCCTTCTTCGGATTCGGCACCAACATCCTCGTCAACCTGCTGGTGCTGACCGGCCTGCTGCGCTTCGTGCTGAAGATGCCGGACGCGCTGGTGTTCGGGCGCATCCTGCCGGCGACCGGCCTGATGCTGTGCGCTGAGCACGCTCTACTACGCGCGGCTCGCCTACAAGCTGGCGAAGAAGACCGGGCGCGACGACGTCTGCGCGCTGCCGTCGGGCATCAGCGTGCCGCACATGTTCGTCGTCACGTTCGTGATCATGCTGCCGATCGCGCTCAAGACCGGCGATCCCGATCAAGGGCTGGGAAGCGGGCCTGACCTGGGTCTTCATCCAGAGCTTCGTGCTCATGGTCGGCGGCTTCGTCGCGCCGGTCATCCGCAAGATCACGCCGCGCGCGGCGCTGCTCGGCACGCTGGCCGGCGTGTCGGTCGCGTTCATCTCGATGCGACCGGCGCTGGAGATGTTCATGACGCCGGTCATCGGCATCACCTGCTTCGCGATCATCCTGGCCAGCTGGTTCGGCGGCGTGCGCTACTTCCGCGGCATGCCCGCGGGGCTGGTCGCGATCGGCGTCGGCACGGCCATCGCCTGGGGCTCGACCGCGCTCGGCTTCGACTATCGGCGGCATGAGCGTGGCGAACGCTGACGGCGTCGTTCGAGAACTTCGGCTTCCCGATCCCGCTGCCCGCGATCGGTCACGTGTTCTGCGGCTTCCAGTTCCTGGGCGTCATCCTGGTCACCGCGATTCCGTTCGGCATCTACGACCTGGTCGAGGCGATCGACAACGTCGAGAGCGCGGCGGTCGCCGGCGACAGCTTCCCGACGACGCGCGTGCTCACCGCCGACGGCGTCGTCAGCCTGATCGGCTGCCTGATGGGCAACCCGTTCATCAACGCGGTCTACATCGGCCACCCGGGGTGGAAGGCGATGGGCGGCCGCATCGGCTACTCGGCGGCGACCGGCGTCACCGTGCATCATCCTGTCGTGGTTCGGCATCATCTCGGTGATGGTCGTCGCTGATCCCGGTCGTCGCGATCTCGCCGATCCTCCTCTACATCGGCATGCTCATCGGCGCGCAGGCGTTTCAGGAGACGCCCAAGACCCACGCGCCGGCCATCGTGCTGGCGCTGGTGCCGCACCTCGCGGCCTGGGGCAAGCTGCAGATCGACAACTCGCTGGCGGCGGCCGGCACCAACGCGGCGACGCGTGGGCATCGACAAGCTCGGCCAGGAAAGGGGGTCCTCTACCAGGGGCTGTCGGTGCTGGGCGGCGGCTCGATCCTCGGCGGCCTGATGCTGGGCGTCGATCGCGGTCTTCATCATCGATCGAAAGTTCGCCAAGGCGTCGGCCTTCGCGCTGGTCGGGCGCGGGGCTGACGTTCTTCGGCTTCATGCACGGCGAAGCGATCGGCATTCGGCCAGACGCCGGTCGTCGCCGTGAGCTACCTCGCGGTCGCGACGGTGCTGTTCATCTGCTCGCGCAGCCACGTGCTGGCGCCCGTCGCGGCGGCCGCGGCCGAGGCACACACGATGCCGGCGCTCGCGGACGCGGAATAGCGAGCGGCGCGCGGTTCGCGGTACAACCACCGGATGCAACCAGCCGACAGGGAAGGCACCGCGACCGGGGGGCTCAATCTCGATCTGCCGTCGCTGGCGGCGGCGTATCGGACCGGGGCGACCACACCGGTGGCGGTCGCCGAGATGCTCGCCGCGCGCGCCGAGCGCGCCGCGCCCGAGATCTGGATCCACCGCGTTCCGCGCGCCGACCTGATCGCCGCCGCGCGCGCCGTCGAGGCGCGCGCCCAGCAGGCGGGCGCCGCCCGAGAGCGCGCGCTGCCGCTCTACGGGATCCCGTTCGCGGTCAAGGACAACATCGACGTCGCCGGCTTGCCGACCACCGCGGCCTGCCCTGCCTTCTCGCGCGTGGCGCGCGTGTCGGCGACGGTGGTGCAACGGCTGACCGATGCCGGCGCGCTGGTCGTCGGCAAGACCAACATGGACCAGCTCGCGACCGGGCTCGTCGGCGTGCGCTCGCCCTACGGCGTCCCCCGCAATCCGTTCGACGCGCGCTTCATCAGCGGCGGGTCGAGCTCGGGCTCGGCGGTCGCGGTCGCCGTCGGGCTGGCGAGCTTCGCGCTCGGCACCGACACCGCCGGCTCGGGCCGCGTGCCGGCGGCCTTCAACAACCTGGTCGGCCTCAAGCCGAGCGGCGGCCTCTTCAGCACCCACGGCGTCGTGCCGGCCTGCCGCTCGCTCGATTGCGTGTCGATCTTCGCGCTCACCGTCGAGGACGCCTGCCGCGTCGCCGGAGCCATCACGGCGCACGACCCGGCCGATCCCCTGTCGCGCCCGGCGGCCGCGCGCTTCGACTGGTCGCTCGCCGCCGCGCCGCGCGCGTTCCGCTTCGCATTCGTGCGCGACAGTGACCTCGAGTTCTTCGGCGACGGAGAGGCCCGGCGACTGTTCGCGGCGGCGCTGCGATCGCTGGCGCGCGCTCGGCGGCACGCCGGTGCCGATCGACTTCGCTCCGTTCGTCGAGACAGCGCGGCTGCTCTACGACGGCCCGTGGATCGCCGAGCGCCTCGCGCCGTTCCGCGAGCTACTGGCAAAGCCCGACGCGCTGCTGCCGGTGATCCGGGACATTCTCTCCGACGGCGAGCGCATCACCGGCGTCGACGTCTTCCGCGCGCTCGAGGCGCTCGACCGCCTGCGCGCGCAGGTGCGCGCGGGCCTCGCGGCCGTCGATTTCCTGCTCGTGCCGAGCACGCCGACCATCTACACGGTCGAGGACGTGCTGGCGCGGCCGCGCGAGCTCAACGCGCGCCTCGGGCTCTATACCAACTTCGTCAATTTGTTGGGGCTGTGCGGGCTGGCGGTGCCGAATGGGTTTCGCGCCGACGGGCTGCCGTCGGGCATCACCCTGATCGGGCTCCGCGACCATGACGCGACGCTGGCGTCGTATGGCGCAGCCTATCAGCGGGCGCTGGCAGGACCGCTGGGCGCGACCGGGCGCCATCCGACCGCCGCCGCGCCAGACGCCGCCCCGCCGGCAACGGCGCCCGCGCCCGAGCTGCTGGTCGCGGTCGTGGGCGCGCATCTCTCGGGACAACCTTTGAACTACCAGCTCACCGATGTGGGCGCGCGGCTGGTGCGTACCTGCCGCACCGCGCCCCGCTATTGCCTCTACGCGCTGCCGGGGACGACGCCGCCCAAGCCCGGACTGCTGCGGGTCCCGGCCGCGCCGGACGGCGCACCGGGCGGCGCGGCCATCGAAGTCGAGGTCTGGCGCGTCGATCGCTCCCGCTTCGGAGACTTCTACGCGCGCGTGCCGGCGCCACTGTGCTTCGGCACGATCGAGCTCGAGGATGGAAGCACCGTCTCGGGGTTCCTGTGCGAGGCATACGCGACAATCGGCGCGCGCGACATCTCGGCGCTGGGCGGCTGGCGCAGCTACCTCAGCGCCTCGAGCTGACGAGCGGCGTTCTTCGCCCGCCGCGCCCTTGCGGAGACGCCTTTCCTCCCTACCTTGGTGCGGGAGGTGAGCGATGCCAAATCGATCGGCGGAAACTGCCCACGCGCATCGCGGGAACGGGAGTCAGCGCAACGGCAGCCACCACGCACCTCGCGCCAAGGCGCCCCCGGCGCCGTACGGACAGCGCGCGCCGGAGGTTCAGCCGTACGGGACGCTGGTGCGCTATCCGCTGGGGCTAGGCGATGATGTGCGCGCGCAGAGCGTCGAGGATCTGAACATCACGCTCGCCGACACGTGCGTCTTGCGCGACATGTACAAGAAGCACCACTGGCAGACATGGGGACCGACGTTCTACCAGCTGCACCTACTCTTCGATAAGCACTACGCCGAGCAGACCGAGCTGGTCGACAAGCTCGCGGAACGCGTGCAGACCCTGGGTGGCATCGCGCTCGCCATGGCGCACGACATCGCCGAGATGAGCGAGATCGAGCGGCCGCCGCGTGGCCGGGAAGAGGTTCCGGTGCAGGTCTCGCGGCTCCTGGAGGCGCACGAGCACATCCTCATCCGCGCTCGCGCCGCCGCGCGCCGGGCCGATGACCGGGGTGACGACGGCACGAACGACCTCTATGTCAGCGACATCCTGCGCACCAACGAGCTGCAGGTCTGGTTCCTCGCCGAGCACCTCGCCGATCCCGCGGCCGCGGCTCCGCGCGGGTCACGCTGACGTGTTTCGAGCCATTCCCGCGCAGCCTCGGTCTCGCTGCCATGGTCATAAAGTCGGGTGGCAATCTGCCGATGCTGGTCCTAGATGAGCGAGATTGAAGCCCTGCTGAGCGTTGACGCCGGCCGCGTGCCACCGGCCACCGTGGCCTTCTTCGCGCGAGACGCCGAGGCAGGCGAACGGCTCACCTACGCCGTGCTGGGCGCGATGACCGCCGGCGCGGCTGTGCTGTCGGCCGTGCTGGGCGGGCCCGACCTGGTCGGCGCGCTGCTCATCCTGACCGCCGCGATGTTCACCATCGTCGCCACCCCGACCATCAAAGAAGAGGGCGAGGAGGACACGCGCCCGGTGAAGAGGCACGTGATGGTCGTGACGTCCGAGGGGCTGATCGTGCGCGACGCCTGGGGCCTGCGCAGCTGGCGCTTCGAGGACCTCGCCGACATCGCCGCCTCCAGCTACGAGCACCGGCCGTACATGGTGCTCATCCAGCGCGACGGCACGCGCCACGCGCTCGACTACCTGAGCTTCCAGCGCCCCGAGCAGCTGCGCCGGGTCATCGACCGCCGGCTGCGCCTCAAGACCACCTGAAGCGGCGGAAAGGTGCGACCGTGGCTCTTCTGCGCGCGGCGCAGAATGGCCACCTTCTCCATCAGGTAGCGCCGCACGCCAGTCGCGACGGCGGGAGAGGATCCAAATGTCGAAGGGGCTCCGCACGGCGGCGTTCCAGACGGACGTCGTGCGCGCGCGTCTCACCACCGAAGCCGGGTTGCCGATCGAGATGCGTCCCGCGTGGGGCGCGTATCTCGTGGAGCGAGCGCCCGATGGCCTGCGACCTGACCGTGGAAGCGCCGACCCTGGCGCACCTGTTCATCGACGCCGCCCGCGCGATGGCCGAGCAGCTGGGCGAGCCGCAAGTTGCGCCCCGCCCGGGCGCGCCGGCGGTGAGGCGCACGAGCTCAGCGTGGTCGCGGCGACCGCCGAGCAGTTGCTGGCGGCCTGGCTCGGCGAGTTGCTGTACGGCGCGCGGCAGACGCGCCGCCTGTTCAGCACGATCAACGTCCGCCGCATCAGCCCGCGCCACCTGCGCGCCGAGCTGCGCGCCGAGCGCGAGACGCGCTGGATCGATCGATCCCACGTCGATCGCGATCGCCGACGCCCGCGTCGTCACCGTCGCCGACCCGGTCGCGACGCGGTTCGTGGCGCATTTCCGCCTCGCGCCGCTGTCCGCGCGCCGCGGCTCCTGAGGTCGCCGACTACAGCGACCGCGGCGGCCAGATCACCAGCATCACGTCGGTCAGGAAGTAGTCGAGCACCAGGATCGCGACCGCGCCCTCGACGACCGCGTTGGTCGTCGCCCGTCCCAGCTCGCGCGCGCCGCCGCGCACGTTGAAGCCCTGGTAGCAGGCGACCAGCGTGAACGCGAGGCCGAACGCGGTCGCCTTGATCGCGCCTTCGAGGTAATCGAGGGGGTCGGTGTAGAACCGGAACGTGTGCAGCACGCCGCCCGGATCGACGTGTCGCAGGTGAACCGCCACCAGGTACGCGCCCACCAGTCCGACGACGTTGAAGACCATGGTCATGACCGGCGTCATCAACATGCCCGCAATCAGCCGTGGCATGATCAGGTGTTGTGTCGGCTCGGCGCCGAAGGTCACCAGCGCGTCGATCTGTTCGGTGATGCGCATCGAGCCGATCTCGGCCGCCATCCCGGCGCCGGCGCGCGCCGACAGCATCAGCGCCGTGAACACCGGCGCCAGCTCGCGCGCCAGCGACACGCCGACGATGCCGCCGACGGACGCCTCTTGTCGGAACATCTTCAGGGCCGCGAGCGACGATTCGGCCGCGACGCCGCCCGAAAAGAAGCCGACCAGCGCGACGATCGGAATCGACTCGAAGCCGACGAACTGCAACTGGCGCGCGATCAACGAGCCGTGAAGCCGGTGCCGCCAGACCGCCGCCGAGCGCAGCAAGAACAGAATGCGCGCGCCGAGATACGCGAACGGCGAGAGCAGCGCCGTCAGCAGCATGCCGGCGATCCGCGACGTCCAGCGCGGCCCTCGTTGCGGTCTCGGCCCGACCCGCACCTCTGCGACCCTGGTGTCCGCCACGGTACTGCGATGAAGGTGGCCAGCCTCGCGAAGGCGGCAATCGGGCCTGGTGGGAAGGTTTTCTGACAAGATCCTTTGTCCCGGGACAAGTCCCGGGTGCCTCCGTGCGAGCCGCGTGATCACACGCCGCGACGAGGGCGCCTGGAGGAAGCTTGAAACCGCCGCTGTTCCTGAGCTTGCGTCGCGTCGGGTTCGCGGGGCTCTGCCTGTCCGTCACCGCCGCGTTGGCCTGTAGCCAGACCCGCGGCGGGGGCGCGGCGGGATCCACCGGCGGGCACGCAGCCACCGGCGCGGGCGGGGCGGGCGAGGCGGGAACAACGTCGGGAGGCGGAGGTTCAGGCGGATTGACGGGCACCGGAGGAACCGCAGGCGTCAGCGGCGCCGGCGGCGCGGGCGCCAGCGGATCCGGCGGCGCCACGGGTGGGGGCGGTACTGCCGGTGTCGGCGGCGGCAGCGGTGCCGCGGGCGCGAGCGGCCACGCCAGCGCGCCGACGTCACCCGTATACAACGGCTTGCGGGGTCAAGACTTCGACAGCGGCTGGAAGTTCAACCGCGGAGACGTCACCAACGCGCAGGCGCCGACGTTCAACGACGCCGCCTGGCGCAGCCTCGCGCTGCCGCACGACTGGAGCATCGAGCTCGCCTTCAACAGCGCGTCGCCGGCGGGAAGCGGCGGCGGCTTCCTCGACGGCGGCATCGGCTGGTATCGCAAGTCGTTCACCGTCGACCAGGCGTCCAGCGGACAGCGCGTCCTCCTCGACTTCGACGGCGTCTACATGAACAGCGAGGTCTGGATCAACGGGACGTCGCTGGGCACGCGGCCGTATGGCTACTCGAGCTTCGAGTACGACCTCACGCCCTACCTGACGTTCGGCGGCAGCAACGTCGTCGCCGTGCGCGTCAACAACAACCAACCCAACAGCCGCTGGTACTCGGGTAGCGGGATCTACCGGAACGTGTGGCTGACGAAGCTCGATCCCGTGCACGTGCCCTATAGCGGCGTCTCCGTGTCGACGCCGTCGGTCTCCGCCGCGACGGCCGCGGTGTCGGTGAAGACCGATGTGCAAAATCAGTCGGCCAGCGCTGCCGCCGTCACGGTGACCACGACCATCCTGGCGCCCGGCGGCGCGGTCGCCGCCTCGAACGACAGCGCGAGCACCAGCGCTGCCGCTGGCGCGACGGTGACAGTCAGCCAGAGCCTGACCGTGACCGGCCCGCAGCTCTGGTCGGTCACAGCGCCCAATCGCTATCAGGTCAAGGTGGAGGTCAAGGTCGCCGGCGCGGTCGTGGACACGTATCTCGCGCCGCTCGGCTTTCGAACCGCGACGTTCGACGCGAGCACCGGTTTCTCCCTCAATGGGCAGAACATGAAGCTGCGCGGGGTGAACATGCACCACGATCTGGGTGCGCTCGGCGCCGCCGTCAATTACCGCGCCATCGAACGCCAGGTTCAGATCCTGCGCGGGATGGGCGTGAACGCCATCCGCACCGCGCACAACCCGCCCGCCCCCGAGCTGCTCGACATTGCCGATCGGCTCGGCGTGCTGATCCTCGACGAGTCATTCGACACCTGGGCGCAGAACAAGACCGCGAACGACTACGGCCTCTATTTCGGAGCCTGGGCGCAGCGAGACATCCAGGACATGGTCAAACGGGACCGCAACCATCCCAGCATCATTCTCTGGAGCATCGGCAACGAGGTCGGCGGGTCGACGACAGCGACGGCGCAGAACCTCAAGAGCTGGGTTCTGGCCATGGACGCCACGCGTCCAGTGACCTGGGCGTCGAACAAGATGGGCGGCCCGCACGTGGCAGAGGGAGACGACCGCAACGTCGCCGCGCTGCTGGACGTGGCGGGATACAACTACGCGCCCTACGCGGGAGACTACGACGCCGACCATTCCGCCCACCCCACGTGGAAGCTCCTCGGAACCGAGACCTCGGCCGCCGTGCGCAGCCGCGGCGTCTACCACCCACCCGCCAGCACCATCACCAAGGCGACCTCGCAGTCCAGCCCGGACCGCCAGGCCTCGTCCTACGACAACGAGGCGGCCGGGTTCGGCGACACCGCCCAATCCTCGTACGGCTACGACGCCTCCCGCGCGTTCGTCGCCGGTTCGTTCATCTGGGCCGGATTCGACTACATCGGCGAGCCGACGCCCTATTCGTCGTTCCCGTCGAAGAGCGCGTACTACGGCGCGATCGATACCGCGGGGTTTCCCAAAGACGTCTACTACTTTTACAAGAGCCGCTGGACCACCGACCCGGTCGTGCACATCCTGCCGCACTGGAACTGGACGACGGGCACGATGGTCACGATCTTCGTCTACAACAACTGCGACAGCGTCGAGCTGTTCCTCAACGGCGCCTCACAGGGCTCGCAAACCGCCACGGCGGGTGCGCTGCGCCTCGAGTGGAACGTGCTCTGGGCGACGGGAACGGTGCGGGCGGATTGCAAACGCGGCGGCGGCGTGGTCGCGACCGACCAGGTCCGGACCGCGGGCGCCGCGGCGCGCGTCGTGCTGTCGGCCGACCGCACCACGATCGACGCCGACGGCAAGGATCTGGTCTTCGTCACCGGCGACATCCAGGACGCCAGCGGCGCCATCGTACCCAGCGCAGAAAACACGGTGAGCTTCGCCGTCTCCGGCCCCGGCCTGCTGGTCGGCGTCGACAACGGCAATCCCATCGACACCTCGTCCTACAAGGGCACGACCCGGAAAGCGTTCAGCGGGAAGGTGCTGGCCATCGTGCGATCGACCGGCACGGCCGGATCGATCAACGTCAGCGCGAGCTCTTCGGGCCTCACCTCGGGATCGGTCGCGGTCACGGCGCAGTGAGAGGCTGATCGGCTCGAACCGTCGGCCTGTCGCCAACCGAACAGGCCTGTCTGGTTTCCGACGGCGATCCGCGGCGCGGCAGGCGGCGATGACGACGGTCGAGACCTTCCGGCGGCGGGGATCTCGCCGCCCTCGCCGCCACCCGGGAGCCGTTGCAGCCATGCCGTGCTGCTGGCATTGCTGTTGCTGATGATCGGGGGATGGAGGGGTTGACCGCGGAGCTCGCGCAGCACGGACTGCGAATCGTCTTCTCCAACGTGCTGCTTCAACAGATCGGCGTTCCGATCCCGGCCGAGCCCACTCTGATCGTCGCGGGAAGCCTCGCCTCGCGACACGTGCTGTCAGGCTCGGCGATCGCGCTCACCGCGTTGACGGCGATCGTCATCGCCGACCTGGCCTGGTTCGCGATCGGGCGTTGGTTCGGCGCTCGCGTGCTCCGTCTGATCGCCCGGCTGCTGCGCGCGCCCGAATCGCGCATGCGCGAGACCGAGCGTACCTTCGCGCGCTGGGGTCTCAAGTCGCTGGTCGTCGCCAAGTTCCTGCCGGGCCTCTCGCAGCTGCTCTTACCGATGGCGGGGGCCATGGGCGCTCGGCTTCGGACGGTCGTGCTCTACGACCTCCTGGGCGCGCTCATCTGGACGGGAACCACCATCGGCGGCGGCATGTTCTTTCACCGCCAGATCGAGGCGTTCCTGACCACGCCGCCCCATGCGAGCGCCTGGCTGCTCGCGGCCGCCGGCGTCGCCGCCGTCGGGCTGCTTGCGTGGCTCTGGAGGCGCCGTCACCTATCGCGGAGTCGAGCCCGTCGCGCCGCCGGCGAGGTTCTCCAGCCCCGCGAACACCTGGCTCGGCTTCACGTGCAGGCCGCACTCGCGCTTCGTCGCTTCTTCCCACCACCAGCGCCCGGCGCGCTCGTGCTCGCCGGGACGCGGCGGGCGGGTGCACGGCTCGCAGCCGATCGAGACGAAGCCGCGGTCGTGCAGCTCGTTGTAAGGGACGTCCTGCTCACGGATGTACGTCCAGACGTCGCCGAGCGACCAGGCGGCCAGCGGGTTGCACTTCAGCAGGGGCAGCCCGGCGCGGCCGTTGAAGTTGCCGTCGGTCTGGATCTGCGCGACCCCCGACCGCGTCGCCGGGCTCTGGTCGGCGCGCTGGCCGGTCACCCAGGCGTCGAAGCGGGCGAGCTGGCGTTTCAGCGGCTCGACCTTGCGCACCTGGCAGCACTCCTTGTGCCCGTCCTCGTAGAAGCTGAAGGCCCCCTTGCGCCGCACCAGATCCTCGACCTCGACGAAGTTGGGAAACGCCATCTCGATCACGACGCCGTAGTGTTTGCGCACCTTCTCGAGAAACCGGTAGGTCTCGGGATGCAACCGCCCGGTGTCGAGGCAGAAGACGCTGAAGGGAGACCCGGTCTTGACCGCCAGGTCGACGAGCACGACATCCTCGGCGCCGCTGAAGGCGATCGCGCAGCGGTCGCCGAAGACCCTCAGCACCCCCGCCAGCACCTCCGAGGCCTCTCGACCGGCGAGCTCCCGCTGCAGCGCCTCGGTCTTCGCGGGTGACCAGGGCTCACCGCCGCCCGACGGCGCCGCGCCCGCCACGCCTCTGCCGGCGGCGGCGGGCTCGGATGACAGGCCATCCTTGATCAGCGACAGCACGCTGTCGAAGACGCGGGGTTTCCCCGTCCCGTCGCTGACGACGAAGAACGGCGCCGTCTCCATGCCCAGCTCGCGCGCCATCCGCATGCCCTCGCTCTCGGCGTCGGCCTCGTCGGCAGTCACCACCCGATCGATCCGCTGCCAGAGCCCGCGGCGCCGCAGCACCTCCTCGGCCTGCGCGCACTTCTTACAAGGCTCTCCGCTCAGCAGCCGCTTCTTCACCATGATGACGCTGACGCTCATCGTGCACCTTCGAGGAGACCGGTTTGACCAATCATGGAAGCCTCAGCCTAGCTCGAACGTCGGGTGACTTCATCTCCGGCCGCGCCATGACCCAGACCCGCGCCGGGCTCGCCGCGCGCCGCCAGCTCCGCCGAGCAGGCGCTGGCCCGTGTGGGTGATCTCGTCGTGGAGGAAGCTCGCGCGCGGCAGCGCCCGCTCGAGGTAACGCTCGAGGAACGGGCGGCGCTCCGGGTGACGGCGCGCCTGGCCGGCGAGGATCAGCAGCGATCTCCTCGTCGGCGCGCAGGCGCGTCAGCCGTTCCGCGTGCAGCAACGCGAACGTGAAGTCGCGGCGCGGGTTCCATTGCTTGAGCACGGCCTCGGGCAAGCTGGCCAGCGAGCCGCCGTTCCCGTTCGCCTTCACCTTGGCGCGCACCTTGTCGGTCAGCGTGCGCGTGATGACGTGCTGCTGAGCCGCGAGCGACAGCTGCTGTAACCGCGCCACGCGCCGCTCGAGCGGATCGCGCGCCGACAGCGCCCGCCAGCGCGCCTGCGCGTGCCGCTTCAGCAAGTCCTGCGGCGCGCGCATGATCGCGGTCAGCGTGTCCTTGGTCGCCATCAGCGCCTGGATCTGGCTCGTGCCCTCGTAGATCGGCATGACCAGCGCGTCGCGCACCAGCTTCTCGGCGCCGTACTCGCGCATGTAGCCGACGCCGCCGTGGATCTGCATGCAGCGGCGCGCCAGCTCGACAGCCTTCTCCGCGGCCAGGTACTTGAGGAGCGGCGTCGCGCGCCGCGCGGCCGCGCGGTGGCCCTCCGCCTCGCGCTCGAGCTGCTTGGCGTCGGCGCCGGGCAGGAAGCGCCCGAACAGCGCCTTCTTGTGCCCGATCTCGTCCTCGAACGCGGCGTGCATCGCCAGCGCGCGCAGCCCGATGACGTCGATCTCCATCTCGTCGAGGTAGTCGGCGATGAGCTCGTGGCGATCGATCGCGCGATCCATCGACCGGCGCTCGGCCGCGTACGCGCGCGCCAGGCGCAGCGCCGCTTCGCACAGGCCAATCGACTCGAAGCCGACGCCGATGCGCGCGTGGTTGATGAGCTCGAGCATCTGGCGAAAGCCCCCGCCCGGCTGGCCCACCAGCTCGGCCGGCGTGTGGTCGAAGCGCAGCGCCGCCGTCGCCGAAGCGTGCTGTCCCATCTTCTCTTCCAGGCGATCGATGGTGACCAGCCGCTCGCGCTGCCCGCCGGCGCCGTCGCGAAATGCGCGCACCAGGAACATCGACAGCCCGTCGAGCCCGTCGTCGAGCGTTCCGGTCCGCGCGATCACGAAGTGGTACTTGCCGTGCCCCGACGTGATGAAGATCTTCTGGCCGGTGATCGACCAGTTCCCCGCCTCGTCGCGCGTCGCCGTCGCGCGCAGCGCCGCCATGTCGCTGCCGGCGTCGGGCTCGGTGATGTCCATGCTGCCCCAGGCGCGCCCGGCGGCGATCTCCGCGATCTCGTCGCGCCAGCGCGTCTTCAGAATGCGCCCGTTCGTCGGGTCGACCTCGGTCGTGCCCTCGAACATCGACAGCACCATCATGGCGAGGGCGATCGCGCCGTGGAAGCCGTTGTGGACCATGACCGACGCGTCGGCGCGCCCGAGCAGCTCGCCGCACACGTAGTAGAGCAGCACCGGCGCGTTCAGCCCGCCGAGCTCGCGCGGCAGCGACAGGCCGTGAAGGCCGAGCTCGCGGATCTTGTCGAAGATCGCAGCCAGACGCGGCGGGAACTGCGCCTCGCCGTCGGCGAAGCGCACACCCGCGCGGTCGAGCTCGGCGGCGTGGGGCGCGATCTCGTCGGCGGCGAACGTGCCCACCATCTGCGCGACCTCGCCGTAAAACGCGATCGCCTCGGCGGCGTTCTTGAACCCGTCAGACTGGCGGAACCCCTGCTCCGCCAGCGCCGCCAGCGCCGCCCAGTCGAGCCCTTTGTCCAGGTAGTAGCGAAGGTCGGCGTTGTCTTCGAGGAAGCTCGCCATGCGCCCCTCCCCTACTTCGCCGACGTCGGAGCGGGCTCGTTGGTGAAGCGATAGAGCGTCGTCGACTGGTACTTCTTGCCCGGCCGCAACACCACGGGCGGGAACGACGGGTGGTTGGGCGAGTCCGGGTAGTGCTGCGATTCCAGGCAGAACGCGGTCCGGTGGCCATAGACCTTGCCGCCCTTGCCCTTGATCGTGCCGTCGAGGAAGTTGCCGCTGTAGAGCTGCAGCCCGGGCTCGGTGGTGATGATCTCCAGCACGCGCCCGCTCTTGGGATCGCGCATGGTCGCCACCAGGCGCGGCTTGCGCGTCACACCGCCGTCGAGCGCGAAGTTGTGGTCGTAGCCCTTGCCGATCTTGAGCTGCTCGTCCGCAGCACCGATGCGCGCGCCCAGCGCCGTCGGCTTGCGAAAGTCGAACGGCGTGCCGGCCACGCTACGCAGCTCGCCGGTCGGGATCGACGTCTCGTCGACCGGCGTGTAGCGCGCGGCCTTGACCATCAGCTCGTGGCCGAGGATGTCGCCCTCGCCCGGCCCCGACAGGTTGAAGTAAGCGTGGTTGGTCAGGTTGACCACCGTCGGCTTGTCGGTGGTCGCGACGTACTCCATGCGCAGCGCGCTGTCGTCGGTCAGCGTGTAGGTCACGCTGGCGGTCAGCGTGCCGGGATAGCCCTCCTCGCCGTCGGGGCTGACGTAGGTCAGCTTCAGCGCGGGGCCGTCCTTGGCCTCGACCTCCTCGGCCTTCCACACCTTGCGATAGAAGCCCTCGGGGCCGCCGTGCAGCTGGTTCTTGCCGTTGTTGATCGTCAGCTTGTATTCCTTGTGGTCGAGCGTGAAACGCCCCTGCCCGATGCGATTGGCGTAGCGTCCGACGACCACGCCGAAGAATGGGTGGTCCTTGAGTGTAGGGCTCGAGCGAGTCGAAGCCGAGCACGATGTCGGCGATCGCCCCGTTGCGATCCGGCACGCGCAGTGACGTCACCGCCGCGCCCCAGGTGGCGATCGACACCTCGGCCTTGCCGTTGCGCAGCGTGTAGAGCTCGATCTCCTCGCCTTTTGCGGTCTTGCCCCAGGGTTTCTTCTCGATCATGTGTGCTCCCACGGCCCAGGCCGACGATTCTCCGAGGCCCGCCGCGCCCGGCGTGCCGCCAACCACCGTCCCGCCCGCCAGCATGGCGACGACGATGCCGCAAGCCGCGACCTTCGCTCCGTGCCGTGACCCGGGCGTCGTCGTCGCTCTCGACGTGGCTCGATTGGACGTTCTTTCCATGACTGCATCCTAGGCCGTACCCCGCCGCTTCCGCCAGCCGAGAAAAACAGGCATGCTCGGGCCCGGTTTTCCGAGGAGGCCCCATGTCCCGCTTCACGTCCGACCAGCTCGCGTTCGCCACCACCAAGCAGCGTTACCTGGCGCGCGACGAGGCCATCGAGTTCCTCAAGGTCATGGACATCAAGTACAGCGTCGGCCACTGGTCGGCCGGCGATTTCTGCGATCGCTTCGCGCCGCCCGGCTACAACTCGGACAACCCGAGTTTCAAGAACGACTTCGAGGGGCAGTGCCGCCGCACCAAGGCCGCCGGCGTCGACGCCATCGAGATCCACCAGAGCGTCTTCGAGAAAGGCGGCGCCGCGCAGAACGGCGACATCGACTGGAAGGCGCTCGAGCGGGCGCGCGACGGCTACCTGGCCGAGCTCGGCCTGACCGTGACCGCGTGCAACTTCAACACGTGGTCCAACCCGCGCTTCAAGCTTGGCGGGGCGTGCAACCCCGACCCGGAGATCCGGCGCGCCGCGCTCGATGAGCTGCGCAAGGGCCTGGAGATCAGCAAGGCGCTCAAGATCCCGGTGATGAGCGTGTGGCCCGGCTCCGACGGCGCCGACTACCACTTCCAGATCGACTACAAGCAGTCGCTGGAGTGGTTCACCGACGCGCTGGTCGCGCTCAACAAGGACGCGATGGCCGCCGGCATCCGGCTGGCGATGGAGCCCAAGCCCTACGAGCCGCGTGAGCTCTACATGATCATCCCCACGGCGGCGTCGGCGGTGCTGGTCGCGTCGCGCGTGAACCAGATCTGCGGCGGCACCAACTGCGGCCTGACCATCGACTACGGCCACCAGAAGATGGAGGCGACCACGGCGTCGACCGCGTGCGATCTGGCCGCGTACGCCGGCGTGCCGGTGCACAAGTTCGACATCAACGACGCGCGCCAGGGCCGCAACGATCAGGATCTGATGTTCGGCACGGTCTCGATCCCCGAGTCGGTCGAGTACCTCTTCACGACGTTCGTGCGCGAGTACCACGGCTACTACAGCCAGGATCAGTTCACCTACCGCGACGATCCGACGCGCGCGATGGAGCGCAGCATGATCAACCTGGCCAACCTCTCGCTCAAGGCGGTGCGCATCTACGCGCGCCGCGCCGAGCTCGACGCCGCGCGCGCCGAGGGGACCGGGCCCGACATTCTCGATCTCGTGAGCCCGGTGCTGGTGGGCTGAGCGGGTCATGCCGGCTTTCACCATCGGCGTCGATTACGGGACCAGCTCGGTGCGCGCGCTGGTCGTCGACTGCGCCGACGGGCGCGCGGTGGGCGGCGCGATCTTCGACTATCCATCGGGCCAGGACGGCGTGCTGCTCGACGAGCGTGACGTCCACCTGGCGCGGCAAAACCCCGCCGACTACATCGATGGGTTGCACGCGTCGGTGACCGGCGCGCTCGCGACGGCGGCCCAGGCGCCGGGCTTCGCCCTCGAGCGCGTGATCGGCATCGGCGTCGACACCACCGGCTCGACGCCGCTGCCGGTCGACGCCGCCAACCGCCCGCTCGCGCTGGATCCGCGTTTCGCCGGTCGCCTGGCCGCGCAGGCGTGGCTCTGGAAGGATCACACCGCCGCCGCCGAGGCCACGGCGATCACCCAGGCCGCGCGCCACTACGCGCCCCAGTACCTGGCGCCGATCGGCGGCGTCTACTCGTCGGAGTGGTTCTGGTCGAAGATCTGGCGCTGCCTCGAGGTCGACCCCGAGGTCTTCACCGCCGCCGCGAGCTGGGTCGAGCTCTGCGACTTCATCCCCGCCGTGCTCACCGGCGTCGCCGATCCGCGCGCGATCAGCCGCAGCGTGTGCGCCGCCGGGCACAAGGCGATGTTCTCGCGCGCCTGGGGCGGCCTGCCGTCGGCGGACTTCCTGGCGCGGCTTCACCCGCGGCTCGCGGAGCTGCGCGCGCGCCTCTACACCGAAGCCTACGCCGCGGATCGCCCGGCAGGCGTGCTTTCGCCGGCGTGGGCGGCGCGCCTCGGCTTGGCGCCGGGGATCGTCGTCGCCATGGGCGCGTTCGACGCGCACCTGGGCGCGGTCGGCGCCGGCATCCGCGCCGGCACGCTGGTGAAGATCATCGGCACCTCGACCTGCGACATCGCCATCGCGCCCACGAGCGGCGCGCGGCCGGAGATCCGCGGCATCTGCGGCATCGTCGATGGCTCGGTCATGCCCGGCTACCACGGCATCGAGGCGGGCCAGTCGGCGGTCGGCGATCTGCTCGCCTGGTGGACCGACGGCGTTCTCGGCCATGGCGCGGGCGGCGGCGGCGCGGGCGAGGGGCACGCGGAGCTCAGCGCGGCGGCGGCGCGGCTCGCGCCCGGCGAATCGGGGCTGATCGCGCTCGACTGGAACAACGGCAACCGCACCGTGCTGGTCGACGCGCGCCTCACCGGCCTGCTCCTCGGCCAGACGCTGCACACGACGCGCGCCGAGATCTACCGCGCGCTGATCGAGGCGACCGCGTTCGGCGCGCGCGTGATCATCGAACGCATCGCCGAGAGCGGCGTGCCGATCGAGCACGTGGTCTGCTGCGGGGGCATCGCCGAGAAGAACGATCTCTTCATGCAGATCTACGCGGATGTCCTGGGCCGGCCGATCGCGATCGCGGGCTCGCCCCAGACGCCGGCGCTGGGCGCGGCGCTGGCGGCGGCGGTGGCCGCGGGCGCGGCGGCCGGCGGCCACGACAGCTTCGAGACCGGCCAGGACCGCATGACCGCGCTGTCGCCGCGGCGGTTCACCCCGCGCGCTGACGCGGTCGCGACCTACGGCCGCCTGTACGCGATCTACCGCGAGCTGCACGATCGCTTCGGCGGCGTGACCGCACCCGCCGGCACCGACGCCGACATCGGGACACTCATGAAACGCCTGCTCACGCTACGGGAGGAACGGATACGATGATCGCTGAACGATTGCGCGCCGAAGTGCTGGAAGCGAGCCGCGTGCTCGCGAAGAGCGGCCTGGTCATGGGGACGTTCGGCAACGTCTCGGGCGTCGACCGCGACGCCGGGCTGTTCGTGATCAAGCCGAGCGGCGTCGACTACGAAAAGCTCACGCCCGCCGACATGGTGCCGGTTTCGCTGGCCGACGGCACCGTGCTCGAGGGCAAGCTGCGCCCGTCTTCGGACACGCCGACCCACCTCGAGCTTTATCGCGCGTTCGATTGCGGCGGCGTGGTCCACACCCACTCGGAGTACGCGACCGCGTTCGCGCAGGCGCGCCTGCCGGTGCGGTGCATGGGGACGACCCACTCCGATCACTTCCGCGGCGACGTGCCGGTGACCCGGCCGCTCACGCACGAGGAGATCGCCGGCGAGTACGAGCGCGAGACCGGCCGCGTGATCGTCGAGACGTTCCGCACGGCCAACCTGCGCGCCGACGAGATCTTCGCGGTGCTGGTCTCGAACCACGGTCCGTTCACCTGGGGCAAGGACGCGCTCGACGCCGTCGAGCAGGCGCGCACGCTCGAGTACCTGGCGCGCATCGAGGCGACGGTGCGGACCATCGCGCCCGACGCGCCCCGCCCCGATCCGGCGCTGGTCGATCGGCACTTCTGGCGCAAGCACGGCGCCACCGCGTACTACGGGCAGAACAAGAAGTAACTTGTCGGCCTCGAACCAGGCGAGCCTCCACGCCGCGACGCCTGCGCCGGCGGGCGTCGTCGCCGCCGGGGTGCGCTGGGTCGGCCGCGTCGACGCCGGCGACCCGGCGCGGCCGCGCTTTTCCTGGTCGGGCACCGGCTTCGTCGCGCGCTTCCAGGGCACGTCGCTGACCGCCGAGCTCGACAACGACGGCGCCTTCATCTTCAAGGCGGTCGTCGACGGCGTGCCCCAGCCGGCGTTCACGTCGGCGCCGGGCGCGGGCCGCTACTTGCTCGCGACCGGGCTGCCCGCCGGCGAGCACACCGTCGAGCTCTACCGCCAGACCGAGGGGCCGATGGGCGTCTCGCACCTCCTGGCGCTCAGCGCCGGCGACGGCGCGCTGCTGGCTCCGCCGCCGCGGCCGCAACGCTTCATCGAGGTCGTCGGCGACTCGATCAGCTGCGGCTACGGGATCCTCGGCACGCTCGATGACGACGACTGCTACGGGACCGAGAGCCACTGGGACGCCTATCCGTCGGTGATGGCGCGCGCGCTCGGCGCCGAGGTCAGCACGATCGCCGGCTCGGGCCGCGGCGTGGTCTGGAACTACCGGGGCGACTCGGTCGATACCATGCCGCAGGTCTACGAGCGCGCGCTCGCGACCGAGTCGCGCCCGACCTGGGACTTCGGCATCGAGCCACACGCCGTGATCATCAACCTCGGCACCAACGACCTCGGCGACGGCAAGGGCGATCCGGGCCCGCCGTTCGCGACGACCTACCGCTCGCTGGTCGAGACCATCCGCGGCCACTACCCGCGCGCGTTCATCCTGTGCACCATCGGACCGCTCACCAGCCCGTCCGAATCGGCGATCGTCCACGGCCACATCCGCGCCGTGCTGCAGGCGCGCACCGCTGCCGGTGACACGCGGATCGCGCTCTTCGACCGGATCGCGCCGCAGACCCCCGACAAGTTCGCGTGCGCCTATCACCCCAACGTCGCCGAGAACGCGATCATGGCGGCGCAGCTCGCCGACGAGCTGCGCGCGCGGCTCGGCTGGTGAAAACACATTCCGATTTCCATGGACCGCGAATGCTGCGAATCTGCGCTTTGCGGCGTCACAACCAGGAGGGAGCGATGCGCGGTCCGATCTCGAGGGCGATGGTGATGAAGGCAGCGATGGCGACGGTGCTGGCCGCAGGAATGCTCGCCGGCGGCTGCGGCGGCGGCTCCAAGAACCCGCCCCCCGACGGCGGCGGCGACACCGGACCGTCGACGTTCAAGGTCGTGCTGCTGCAGACCAACGACATCCACTCCAACCTCGAGGGGCACGACGCGGTCCTCGACTTCACGCCCGCGACCACCGGCGACGACCAGACCGTGGGCGGCATCAGCCGCCTGGCGACGCGCATCGCCGCCGAGCGCGCCGCCGCCGGCAGCACGCCGGTGATGCTGCTCGACTCGGGCGACTTCCTCATGGGTACCGCGTTCGAGTTCGTCTTGACCCCCGACGCCGCCGAGCTGCAGGAGATGCAGGCGCTGAACTACGACGCGATCACGCTCGGCAACCACGAGTTCGACTGGACGCCGAGCGGGCTCTTTCTGGTGCTGACCGCGGCCTACCGCACGCACAACGTCACCCTCCCGATCGTCGCCTCCAACATGAAGCTCGATCCGGCAAACGCCAACACCTTCGCCACCCAGGTCCAGGCGATGACGGTGCCCAAGCTGGTGAAGACGCTGCCGGGCGGGCTCAAGGTCGGCATCTTCGGCCTGCTCGGCAGGAACGCCGCGCAGGTGGCGCCGACCGCGGCGCCGTTCACGTTCGATCCGATCGCCACGACGGCGGCGGCGATGGTCGCCGAGCTGCGCAACCAGGACCAGGTCGACCTGGTGATCGCGCTGTCGCACTCGGGCATCAACCAGGCCGGCCAGGGCGAGGACGCCGAGCTCGCGGCCAGCGTCCCCGGCATCGACGTGATCCTGAGCGGGCACACGCACGACGCGCTCACGACCCCGGTCACCGTCGGCAAGACCATCATCACGCAGACCGGCCGCTACGGCGAGCACCTGGGCAAGCTGGCGCTGACGGTCACGCGCGCCGGCGGGGGCACGACGGTCGCGCTCGACTCGTACAACCTCTTGGCGGTCGACGACAGCATCGCCGGCGATGCGCCGACCCAGGCGCGCGTCGACCAGTACAAGGCTGACATCAACACCAAGATCACGCCGCTCGCGTACGCCGCGCCGGTCGCGCAGACCGCGTTCGACGTGCTGACCGGCAACGGCGAGACCGCGGTCGGCGACCTGGTGACCGACGCCTATCGCAACGTGACCGCGGGGCTGTTCCCGACCGATCCGCCGGTGATCGGCATCGACGCCGCGGGCGGGCTGCGCGCCAACATCGCCAAGGGCAAGACCGGCGTCGATCGCCTTCGCCGACGCGTTCAATGTCATTCCGCTCGGCATCGGCCCCGACACGCGGCCCGGCTATCCGCTGGTGTCGTTCTACTTGAACCCGAGCGACATCCGCGCGGGCCTGGAGCTGGCGGCGGCGGGCGAGGTCGTCGGCGGCGACTTCGTGATCCAGGCGTCGGGCCTGACCGCGCACTACGACATGACCAAGGCGCCGTTCCAGCGCATCACCTCGCTGAAGATCGGCGACACCACCGTCGCCCTCACCGACACCACGCCTTGCTATCGCATCGTGACCACGCTCTACGTCGGCAGCCTGCTGCCGGTCCTGGGCTCGGTCAGCGGCGGGATGCTGTCGGTCGCGCCCAAGCAGAAGGACTGCTCGACGGTCATCACCGACATGACCCAGCAGATCGTCTACACCGGCACCGGCAGCAACATGGCCGAGCTCAAGGCCTGGCAGGCGTTCCTGAGCTTCCTCACCTCGCTGCCGGCGGGCGCGGGCGGCGTGCCGGCGATGCCGGCGATCTACATGGCGCCGCAGGCGCGCATCGTCACCCCCTGATCCGCGGCAGCGTCACGGTGAATCGCGTGCCCGCGGCCTCCGACGAGGTGACGTCGACCTGCCCACCGTGCGCCGCGACGATCTCGCGCACGATGTAGAGCCCCAGGCCCAGGCCGCGCGAACCGGACTGCTGCTTCTGGCGCACCAGGAACGGATCGAACAGGTGCGGCATCATCGCCGGCGGAATCGCGCCCGCGCTCTGCACCGAGATGATCACCTGGTCGGCCGCGGTCGCGTCCAGCCGCACCTCGACCGGCGCATCCCGCCGCCCGTGCTCGAGCGCGTTGCCGATCAGGTTGGATAGCACCTGGAACAGACGGTCCTCGTCCCAGAAGCCGCGCCCGTCGCCGTCGTGACTGAGCGAGATGCCGCACGCGCCGTGAGAGATCTCGCAATCGGCGACGACGCGCCGGCACAGCGACAGCAGATCGCAATCGCACGGCGACAGCGGAAACCCGCCGCTCATGCGCGCGCGCGCCAGGTCGAGCAGCTCCTCGATCATGCGCCCCATGCGCTGCCCGCTCGACAGGATGCGCGCCGCCGGCCGCCGCAGCGGCTCGTCGGGCGCCCGGCGCAGCAGCGTCTCGGCGCTGGTGGTGATCACGCTCAGCGGATTGCGCAGGTCGTGGCCCAGCACCGCGGAGAACATCTCGGCCATGCGCAGGCTCTCGGTGAGCTGCTGCACCAGGCGTTCGCGCTCGGCGGCGCTGGCCTGCAGCGCCGCCACGGTCTCCGCCAGCTCGCGCCGCTGGCGGTAGAGGCGCAGGAAGACGTCGACCTTCTGGCGCAGCACCGGCAGCTCGAGCGGCTTGAACAAAAAATCGACGGCGCCCGCGCCGTAGCCCTGGAAGGTGCGCAGCCGATCCTTGGCCCCGGCGGTGACGAAGATGATCGGCACCTCGCGCGTGCGCAGCGTGCCGCGCATCAGCTCCGCCAGCTCGAAGCCGTCCATCTCCGGCATCTGCACGTCGAGCAGCGCCAGCGCGATGTCGTCGTGCACCAGCAGCAGCTCCAGCGCCTCGCGGCCCGACTCCGCCTCGATGACCTGGACGTCGTCGCGGCGCAGGAACGCCGCCAGCGACCGGCGATTCTGCTCGAGATCGTCGACGATGAGGATCTTGGCCCGCGGTGGGTGATCGACCGCCGGTCCCTCGGCGGCATCGAGCGGTGCGCTGGTCATGAATCGCTCCTTTGGTAGACGCGCTGGCTGAGCGACAGCTCGCGGAACGCATCGGCGTGGGCGCTGGAGATCAGGCTCTCCTTCGCGCCGACGCCCAGGAAGCCACCGTGGCACAACGAATCACGAAACAGTCCCACGGCGCGGTCCTGCAGCGCGCGCCCGAAGTAGATGAGCACGTTGCGGCACGAGACCAGCTGCACCTCGGCGAACGTGCTGTCGGTCGCCAGGCTGTGATCGGAGAAGACCACGCGCTGGCGCAGGCTCTTGGCGAACGCCACGGCGCCGTACTCGGCGGTGTAGTACTCGGACAGCGCGCGCCGGCCGCCGGCCTGCAGGTGATTGCGGCTGAACTGCGCGACGCGGTCCATGTCGTAGACGCCGGCGGCCGCGCGCCGCAGGCTGTCGGGCCCGATGTCGGTGGCGTAGATCAGGCTGCGATCGAGGAGTCCCTCCTCATGCAGCAGGATCGCGAACGAACAGACCTCTTCACCCGCGCCGCAGCCGGCGATCCAGATCTTGAGCGATGGATACGTGCGCAACATCGGAACGATCCGTTCGCGCAGGAAGCGAAAATAGGGCGGATCGCGGAACATCTCGCTGACCGGCACGGTCAGATAACGCAGCAAGCGCGGCAATGATTCCGGGTCGTGCAGCACTCGATCTTGCAGCGCCGACAGCGTCTGGCAACCAAAGGCTTCGCGCGCCCGGTCGAGCCGGCGCAGCAGCGACGTCGAGGCGTAGCCGCGAAAGTCGTGGTGATACTTGGCGTAGATCGCCTCCAGCAGCAGGCGCAGCTCGAGCTCGAGCGTCTCGTCGCCGTCGTCGCGGTCGACGGCGATCGAGGAAGTTGGAGACGACCCCGGCTCGGTCATTTCGCCATCCAGATCCGCGCCAGCGAAAGCAGCTTTTCCAGATCGAGCGGCTTGGCCAGGTAGTCGTTTGCGCCCGCGCCCAGGCAGGTCTCCTGGTCGTCCTTCATCGCCTTGGCCGTGAGCGCGATGATGGGAAGCTGCGACCAGGACGGCTGCTTGCGAATCTCGCGCATCGCGGTCAGCCCATCCATCTCCGGCATCATGATGTCCATCAGGACCAGATCGACCTTGCTGCCGGCCGCCTCGATCGCGCGCAGCCGGTCGAGCGCCTCGCGCCCGTTGCGCGCGATCTCGACGCGCGCGCCGCGCGGCTCGAGGATGCTGGTCAGGGCGAACACGTTGCGCACGTCGTCCTCGACCACCAGGATACGGCGCTGCTCGAACATCTGCTCGCGATCGCGCGCCAGCTTGAGCATCCGCTGGCGATCGGGCGGCAGTCGCGCCTCGACCTGGTGCAGGAACAGCGTGACCTCATCCAGCAGCCGCTCGGGCGAGCGTGCCCCCTTGATGATGATCGACCGCGAATAGCGCCGCAGCCGCTGCTCCTCGTCGGGGCTCAGCGTGCGCGCCGTGTGGACGATCACCGGCGGCACCGAGCCGACGTCGCGCTCCATCATCTGTTCGAGCAGCTCGAAGCCGGTGCCGTCGGGCAGCGACAGGTCCATCACCATGCAGTCGAACGTGGTGTCGCGCAGGCGGCGCAGCGCCTCGGCCACCGTCGCCACCGCGACGGTCTCGACCTCGCCACCGGCGAGCAGGCGCGCGACCGCCTCGCGCTCGACCGGGTCGTCCTCGACGATCAGCACGCTCCGCGTTCGCTGCTGAAAGCGCCCCTCGAGGCTGCGGATCGCCTCGGCCAGCTGCTGGCGCTGCACCGGCTTCAAGAGATACCCGACCGCGCCCATGGTCAGCGCCGTGCGCGACTCCTCGGCCGCCGACACCACGTGCACCGGGATGTGGCGCGTCTCGGGCGAGCGCTTGAGCCGGTCGAGCACCGAGAGGCCCGAGTGATCGGGCAAGATCATGTCGAGCACGATCGCGCTCGGCCGGTAGGTCCGCGCCATGGCCACGCCCTCGTCGGCGGTGGACGCGATGAGCGCCAGGAAGCCCAGATCGCGCGCCTGATCGGCCACCAGGCCGGCGAACGACGGGTCGTCGTCGATCACCAGGATCACGCGCGCGCCCGGCGTCAGCCGTTTGCGATCGTCGACGGTCGGCCCCGCGTCGGCGTCAGCGTCGGCGGCGGCGGCCACTGGCGCCGCCGCCACGCCGTTGCCACCGGGGGCCACCTGACTGCGCGCCGCCGTCAGCGCCATGCGCGCCCCCGGCGCGCGTCCATTCTGCCGCGTGCGCGTGCCGTCGAGGCTGGCGATGCCGTCGAAGCTGGCGGGCTCGGCGGCGGGCTCATAGCGGCGCGGCAGCCTCACCGTGAAGGTGCTCCCCGCGCCCACCGCGCTCGTGACCGCGATGTCACCTCCCAGCAGGCGCGCCAGCTCGCGCGAGATCGACAGGCCGAGACCGGTGCCGCCGTACCGCCGGTGAGTGGTTCCGTCGGCCTGCCGGAACGCCTCGAAGATCGCGTCGTGCTGGGGTGGCGCGATCCCGATGCCGGTGTCGCGCACCTCGAAGCGGACGCCCGCGTTGTCCGCGTTGGCCTCGCCGGCGGCATCGATGATCAACGAGACCTGGCCCGCCTCGGTGAACTTGAATGCGTTCGAGAGCAGATTCTTCAGGATCTGACGCAGCCGCTGAGGATCGGTGGCGATCGTCGCGGGTGCGCCCTCGCCGAGCCGCGCCTCGAACACCAGCCGCTTCTCCTGCGCCAGCGGATCGAACATCGACTTCGCCCACTCCAGCAGGCGCGCCAGGTCGACGGTCTCGGCCACGATCTCGACCTTGCCGGCGTCGATCTTCGCGAGATCCAGCACGTCATTGATCAACGTCAGCAGGTCGTTGCCCGACGAGACGATCGTGTCGGCGAACTTCACCTGCTCTGCGGTCAGGTTGTCGCCGCGGTTCTCGGCCAGCAGCTTGGCCATGATCAGCGACGAGTTGAGCGGCGTGCGCAGCTCGTGGCTCATGTTGGCCAGGAACTCCGACTTGTAGCGGTTCACCCGTTCCAGCTCCGCCGCCTTGTCGCGCAGGCGCTGCTCGATCACCAGCAAGTCGTCGCGCTGCCCCTCGAGCCGCTGCGACTGCTCTTCGAGCTGCGCGTTGCTCTGCTCGAGCTCGGTCTGCTGGGTCTCGAGCCGCGCCTGGGTGTCGCGCAGCGCATCGCCTTGATGCTCGAGCTCCTCGTTCGCCGACTGCAGCTCCTGCTGCTGCGCCTGCAGCTCTTCGGCCTGACGCTGGGTCTCGTCGAGCAGCTCTTCGAGCCGCGTGCGATCCCGCGCCGAGCGCACGGCCACAGCGATCGCCTCCGAGCCGCGATGCAGGAGCTCGCGGTCGGCCGTGGCCGGCGCGCGCAGGAAGCCGAGCTCGATCACGGCCTGCACCAGGCCGTCCGCGGCGGCGGGCACGATCAGCAGATGTCGCGGCGGAGCCTGGCCCAGCGCCGACGCGACGCGCAGGTAGCCGTCGGGCAGGCTCTCCACCTCGATGACCCGGTTCTCCTTGGCCGCCTGTCCGCACAGACCGTCGCGCGGGCGCAGCTCGGACGCCTCCTCGCCGGGCAGGGACCGCAACGCGTAGCCCGCGAAGCGCCGGAAGGTTCCGTCCTTTTCGGCCAGGAACATCGCGCCCACCTGCGCATCGACCTGCCGCGCGAGCACGGCGAGCACGCGATCGCCCAGCGTGTCGACGCGCCGGTCCCCCTGCAGCGCCGTGCCCAGCGAGTTCTGTCCAGCGCGGATCCAGGCCTCGCGCGCACGCGCGCGAAAGTCGCGCGCCGTCAGGAGCGACGCGCCCCAGAAGAGGAACAGCAGCGCCGCCGCGCCGGCGAGGATGATCGTGGTCGCCGTCGCGGCCGCGCGCTGGGACTCCCGGCCGCGCTCATCGAGGATCCGCTCCTCGTCGGCGCGCACGGTGCCGAGCAGCGTGCGCACGCGATCCATCACGTTCTTGCCGCGATCGGTGAGAACGATCTCCATCGCCTCGTTGATCTTGCCGGCGCGACGGAGCTCGACGGTCTGCCGCAGCTCAGCGGTCTTCTCCGCAGCGGCGTGCTCGATGGCATCGACCTGGCTGCTCCGCTGCGGGTCGGCGGCCGTCAACTGGTGCAGCCCCGCCAGCGACTGGTCGAGCCGGGCGCCGGTGGTCCAGTAGAGCTGCAGATAGCGCGCCTCGCCGGTCAGTAGGTAGCCGCGCTGCGAGGTCTCCGCGTCGGTCAGCGCCGCCAGCACGCCGTCGGCGGCGTCGATGACGGCGATCGTGTGCGACGTCCGCTCGGTGGCGCGGTTCCACTCCTGCACCGAACGATAGGACAGAACGGAGATCAGGATCAGCGCGACGACCGCCGCCACGAACCCGGCGACTGTCGTGAACGGCAGTGATTGAACGCCGCGCGCTCGGACGCCCGAGTCTGGTGCGCGGTCGAGATGGAGATGATCGGTGCCGGTCCTATCCACTGGGGATTTCCCTGAACTGGGGCGATCTATCCACGATCACACTTACCAGCAAGGCCCGAGGCCGTAGAAATTTTACATGACCGCGATTGGGCGGGTGCGTCAGCCGTCGCCCTCCGGGCCGCCGCTGCTGTCAGCGCCGCCGCCGCCGGCCCCGCCGCCCAGCTTGCGCGCCAGCGTCTGCCGCGTGATGTCCAGGTACTGCGCCGCCAGCGTGCGATTGCCGTCGCACAGCTCCACCACGCGGCGGATGTGCGCCAGCTCGACCGCCTCCAGCGTCGGGATCGCGGTCCCCGCCGTGGCGCCGGCGGCGCCGGCGGAGCGGCAGCGCCGCGAGCACCGCGGCGCCGATCTCGGGCGGCAGGTGCTCGGGGCGCAGGACCTCGTCGTCGTGCAGGAGCGCGGCGCGCCCCATCACGGCGCGCAGCTCGCGCACGTTGCCCGGCCAGGGGTAGCCACGCAGCAAGCGCAGCGTCTCGTCGCTGATACCACGCCAGCGGCGGCGGTACTGGCGGCTGGCGTCGGCCAGGAATGCCTGCGCCAGCGGCGCGACGTCGTCGGGACGCTCGCGCAACGGCGGCACGCGCAGCGCGATCGCCGACAGGCGGTACCACAGGTCCTCGCGGAAGGTGCGGGCCGCCACCATCTCGCGCAGATCGCGGTTGGTGGCGGCCACGATGCGCACGTCGACCGAGCGGGTCGATGTCGCGCCGACGCGGCGAAACGTCCGCTGCTCCAGGAACGTCAGCAGCTTGGCCTGCGCCGCCGAGCCCAGATCGCCGACCTCGTCCAGGAACAGCGTCCCGCCGTCGGCGACCTCGACCAGGCCCAGCTTGCGCTCGCGCGCGTCGGAGAAGGCGCCGCGCTCGTGGCCGAACAGCTCGGACTCGATCAGCGACTCGGGGATCGCCGAGCAGTTGAGCTCGACGAGCGGGCTCGCCGCGCGGCCCGAGCGCTCGTGAAAGTGACGCGCCAGCACCTGCTTGCCGGTGCCGGTCTCGCCCAGCAGCAGCAGCAGCGGCACCGGGTTGGCGGCGACGATGTCGACCTGGCGTACCAGCTCGCGCATCGCCGCCGACGACTGGACCAGGTGCGAGCCGGCGCGCCGCCGATCCTGGTCGGACAGATAGGCCACGCGCTGCTCGAGCGTGCTCGTGCGCGCGGCGTTGCCCACGGTGGCGACCACCTCTTCCAGCTCGAACGGCTTCTTGATGAAGTCGTACGCGCCCAGCTTCATCGCGCTCACGGCGTGCTCGAACGATCCGTGCGCGGAGATGACCACGACCTTGACCGGCGCCGGCTGCTCCTTGACGGCGATCCGCCGCAGCAAATCCAGGCCGTTGCCGTCGCCCAGGACCAGGTCCAGCAGCACGATGTCGGGTCGGTCCTTTTCGAACGCGGCCCAGGCGTCGGCCATCGACCCGGCGGCGGTGACCTGGAATCCCTCGTCGATGAGCACCGCCTGCAGCGACTGCCGGATCAGCGTCTCATCATCGACGACCAGGACGTGCGCCCTCACGGTGTCGTCACCCGCACGGCCAGTTGCATACAGGCATTATGAGCCAATGCGGGTTCGGTCAAGGCCCTCAGGCGTCGGGCCGAGTCCCCTTTGACCGAACCGCGTTGCATCGTGCTCGGAGCACGCAAGGACCGGGCCGCGTCGAGCGCTGGCGGCCAGCCGGCTCCGTGCCCGGTCACACGGAGCGGCAGGTGCAGAATCATCCGCCCCGACGAGCCGCGGGCGATTTTCGACCGTCGGTGAGGCCGCGCCGCCAGGGCGCCGCCGGCGCGGCGTTGGATCGCGCCGTGCAATAACCCGAGGCGGTGAGCCCCCCACCGCCCTGGCCGCGCCCCGCGGCGGATCACCGCGCGGGCGCCGGCCGGGGGCTCACCTTTGCGCTGCTGCTGCTGGCGCTCACCGCCGGGTGCGGCGGTCCGGGCGTGGTCCGCATCGAGCAGGGCACCTGCACGATCGACGGCGCGCGCGCGGATCTCCTGCGCGTCGAGGAGCGCGAATCGCAGGTCCAGCACCGCATCGTCAGCCGCCAGCCCTGGCTGGTGGCGATCACCGTCGTCGTCGTCTCGCTGGCCGGCGTCAGCTACATCGAGCGGCTGGTGATGCTCTTCTCCGCCAACCGCGACGCGCAGGGCATGGGCGATCGCGTGCGGGCGCTGGTCGACCGGTACCGCGCGCACCGCCTGCGCTACGTTGCCATGGTCGCCGGTAGCGTGGGCGTGCTCATCGGCGCCGGCGTCTTCTACATCTACCTCGACGCCGACAAGCGCGCGAGCGAGCGCGCGCTGGCGACGCTGCAGTTCTGCCACCTGGCGCTGCGCACCGCCGACGAGAAGCGCGCTCTCGACGAGCAGCGGAGCAACCTCACGTCGATCCACGACACCGCGGGCGAGATCCGCGGCCTCATCACCATGCTGCCGCCCGCCGAGCGCGCCAAGGCGCACGAGATCATCGGCCACATGGACGACGCCGTCGGCAAGCAGGGTCGCCTGATCTCGGAACACCTGCAGCGCTCCGAGGACGCGGCGGCGGCGCTCCGCGACCGCACGCAGTCGATCGAGCGCGGCGTGAGCGGCCTGCAGTCGGGGCTCGACGGGCTCAAGCCGCTGCCGGTCACAGTGCACGCGCTCGGGGATCTGGTGGCGCACCTCGACGGGCGCGCGGCCGCGACCGAAGGCAAGCTCGCCGCCGACGACGACAAGCTGCAGGCGATCCAGCGCTCGCTCGACGCGCTGGTCAGCCGGCCCGCGCCGGTGTGCCCGGCGTGCGTGTGCGATGCGCCGCGCGCGCCGGCGATAGCCGCCGCGCCGCCACCGCCCAGCACCGCGGACGGCGGCACCCTTGCGTCAGAGCACAGCGCCCGCTGACGCGCAGAGCGCGGTCACCGAGGCCACCAGCGCGGCCAGGCGCCGGCCCGCACGGCCGTCGAGCTCCGGCGACGGCGGCGCGAGGCCGAGCCCGACCACGCACTCGTCGACGGTACCGAGGTGCTGCTTGAGGATCTGCGAGACCTCGGGGCGCAGATCGAGCGGCGCGACGTCGCTCTCGAGCTCGAGCCCGTCGTGCGCGGCGAGGCGGCCGTAGTAGTGGCCCCACTGCACGAGCAGGTCGCCGGGCCGCACGAACGCGCGCCAGGAGCGCCGCCAGTCCTCGAGCGAGCCGCCCGCGCGCAGCTGCTCCGCGGGCAGCGCGATGTGCCGCGGCGTCGACGGCGCCAGCGCGCGCCGCGGCGCGATCACCGCCGCGTAGCTGCTCGCCAGTCGCCGGCCGGTGCGCCACCCAGTGGACGATCTCGGGCTCGGGGCGGTCCGGCGTGCGCGCCGGCCAGGCGTTGGCCTCGCCCTGCACGCAGACGACGCGCGGCCACGCCTCCGCCAGGCGCGCCGCCAGCTTCTCCCGTCGCGACCGGACGGTGCGCGCGCACCGGGCTGGCGATGGCGCTGCGAGCGCACCTCGGCCGCGTACCACTCCTGCCGCGCCACCATCGCGCGAAACGGATCGAGCAAACGATCGAAGGAGCCCGCCGTCGGGCTCGAGCGCCGACAGCGTCTCGGCGAGCGCCTCGATCGTCGACACGCAGTGCGCGGCCGGCTGGCGGCGGATGCGATAGTCGCTGAGCCGCTGCGGCGTGAACGCCACGCGCGGCAGCGCCGCCAGCCTCGGATTCAGGCGCAGCAGCTTGCGCGCCTGCCACCAGGTCCCGTCGAGCACGACCAGCGTGATCGCGCGATCGCGCGGCAGCGCCGCGACGTCGATCGCGCCCGCGCCCGGGAAACAGCACGTAGGTCGGCGCATCGCTGGCCAGCGCGGCGCACACGGCGGCGTCGCCGTCGAAGTCGAGGCCGACGTGCAGGCTCGAGGCGGGCAGCGACAGGTGGGCCAGGCGCGCGGTGCCGACGCCCACGCGATGCTCGCGCGGGTGCTGCAGCAGCACCACGCGCGTGCGCGTCGGCAGCGGCGTCACGTGGCTGCAGACGCAGACGACCTCGCGGGCGGCCACAGCGCGCGCAGCAGACCCGCCGCGGCGGCGGCGCCGCCTCGGGCGCGAGCAGATCGCGCTCACGTCGGCTCCCGACGGACGGCCGGCGGCGCGCGCGGCCGCGCCGGGCCGCTCGGGGATGCGCACGGTCTCGGTCTCGAGATCGATCTCCAGCGCGCGCGCTCGCCGGCACATGCGCGCCGAGAGGTCGACGCCGATCGCGTCGAGTCCGAGCGCATTGGCCACCGCGAGCGCCGTGCCCCAGCCGCAGAACGGATCGACGACGGTGCGGGTCGGCGTCTGATCGCGCACGAAGCGGCACGCGTCGAGGCAGGCGCGCACGCCCATCGCCTTGCTGCCCGGCATGAGGCCCGCCGCCGGCAAGCACGTCGGCGGTCGATTGATCGGCGCGCGCGCGCAACCCGCGGCTCCAGCCCAGCAGGTGCGAGTAGCTCGCGCGCCCGAAGGTCACCGTGCCGGCGGGCTTGCGGCAGACGATCTTGTGAAAGAGCAGCCCCATGCCGGCGCGCTCGCCGGCGCGCGCCACCAGCGCGCCCTTGTCGACCCAGAGGCCGTCGTGCTTGATGTCGCTCTGGAAGAAGATCGCCGCGCCGTCGTCGGGCACGGCGTGCATCACCAGCGACGCGGCGTCCTCGAACCAGCGCTTCCATCCCTCGAAGCCGAGCTCCGGCACCTCCGACACGTCGGGCAGCGACGTCACCACGCTGGCGCCGTCGAGCCGCCCGTGCGCGCGCAGCCACTCGATCGCATCACCGTGATGGACGACGCGCCCAGGCTCGGGGTGTGCCTCGCGTAGCGGCGACATGGCTCGGGGAGACTAGCAGCCCGCACCAGCGGGGGTAACCAGGAACGACGGCGGGACGGGTCGTGACGACGGCGGCGGCCCCGCTTTTCATTGAGCGATCGGACGAGCGTCAACCGACGCCATCGACCAAGTCCCCGCTGACTACCGCCCGAGCGAGCTTGACTGGCAATCGGACCATGGCGAAGTTGCAATCGATGACCAGCCGGATCCCCATCGCGGTCGCTCGGAAGCAGTTCGCAACCATCGTTCAAAAGACGTCCGACGGCGAACGCATCAAACTGACACGCTACAACAAGACGGTCGCCGTCATCATCCCCAAGGGCGATCTCGAGAAGCTGAAGGACTGTGAGGAAGAAGAGGAGACGCCTCCATCGAAATCGAGCCCGCCGAGATCGAGCCCGCCGAGATCGAGCCCGCTGAAATCGAAGTGACGTAGCGGTCTCGGTCGCCGGTGGTCGAGCTCCCATCCTCGCGTCCCCTTTTCACCGGCCCAATCGCATGCCACCCTTCTCGACGATGGGTGATAATGTTGTACAAGATCAAACACCTACGAGCTTGTCCTTGCTCCTTGTCGACGACTCGTCGGCCAACCTGATTGCTTATCGTGCCGTGCTCGAGCCGCTCGGTCACGAGCTGGTCGAAGCGACCTCGGGAATGGACGCCGTTCGGCTCCTGGAAGAGCACCAGTTTGCGCTTCTGCTCATCGACGTTCGGATGCCCGACATCGATGGGTTCGAGACCGTCGAGCGCGTGCGCCGGCAGCTGAGGCGAGCGACGCCGGTCATCTTCGTGACCGGCACCGGTGACAGCCATTCCATGCGACGCGCGTACGAGTTCGGTGCCGTCGACTACCTCGTCAAGCCCGTCGATGCCGACGTCCTGCGTGGCAAGGTCCGCAACCTGCTCGTGCTGTACGAGCAGGGGGTCGAGCTCGAGCGGCGATCGGCGCTGCTCCTGGAGCGGCAGCAGCAGCTCGCCGAAGCGAATGCGCTGGCTCGGCAGCAAGACAGGAACCTCGGCGTGCTCGCGCACGATCTCCGCAATCCATTGAACGCCATCATGACCGGCACCCACCTGCTGCGCCGGGATCCCGTGCTCCCCGACAAGGCACGGGCGATCGCCGAGCGAATCGATCGCAGCGCCAACCGGATGGGGCTGATGATCCGCGACATCCTCGATTTCACGCGCGGCCATCTCGGCGGCGGCATTCCGCTGAACCGGCGTGAGCTGGATCTCGCCGCGCTCTGCAGGGCCATCACCGACGAGGTCCAGCTCACTCACCCCGCGGCGAGCATCGACGTCCAATGCCAGGGCGAGCTGCACGGCTTCTGGGATCAGGCGCGCGTCGAACAGGCGCTCTCCAATCTTCTCGTCAACGCCGTCCAGCACGGAGTCGGCAACGTCACCCTCACGCTGTCGGGACGAGAGCCCGATCATGTCGTCGTCACGGTTCGCAACGGTGGCACGTCGATCCCGTCCGAGCAGCTTCCGAATCTCTTCGACGCCTTCCACAAGGGCGACAGGAGCCCCGCCGGGCTCGGCCTTGGCCTTTTCATCGTGCGGGAGATCGTCCGCGCGCACGAGGGCTCCATCGACGTCGTTTCATCACCCGAGGGGACGACGTTCACGATGCGGTTGCCGCGTCACGAGCCGCGCACGCAGCGGAGCGGGCAGCCACCGGTGCGGGCTACCGAGCCACCATGAACGTATGCATCTCGAGCCGGTCGAGCTTTCGCGACGTCACCATCAAGCCCACGATGCTGGTCACCGCCGTCGACAAGGCGAAGCCATAGCCGTAAAAAGCCGGGCCGGCCACTTGCGACGCAACGGTGAACACCACGTTCGTCGTCACGAACAGCGCCGACAGCGAGAGCACAGCGCCGCGCTCGTCGAGATAGAAGAGCACGTTGAACACCGCGAGCATGAGCACCTGCATCGCCACGCCCACGAGATCGATCGAGAAGAGCTGCAGGTGCAGGCGCGAGATGCCGACGTAGTCGAGGAGGCGGGGACCGGCCAGCAGCAGCACGAGCACGGTGATGCCCTGGATCTTGAGGATCTCGGACATGCCCCGCCGCACCGCCAGCGTCAGCCGATCGCGGCGCCGGCGGATCTCGCCCAGCGTCTCGCCACCGCGGACCGCGTCGAAGAAGGCGTGGTACTCCTCGGCGAAGTCGGTCTCGACGCGCACCAGGAAGACCGCCATGCCGGGCAAGATCGACAGGTAGGCGAGAAAGATCGGCAGATCGTAGATGATCGACGCGCGCAGCGGCCCCAGCACCGGCTCCGAGGTCGACGGCGTGAACCAGAAGATCAGCTTGTCGATCCAGATGCCCACGTTGTAGAGGAGGCCGGTCGCCGACAGGCTCAAGTAAGCGCGGCGCCGATCGAGGAAGTCGAACGACACCAGCCGGTCGCTGGGGTAGCGGGCGACGACCAGCGCCAGCATCAGGAACAGCAGCAGGACCTGCCCGGCGAGAAAGCCGGCCAGCAAACCGGTGAGCCCGAACGGACGCAGCGCCAGCGCCGCGACGAACGACAGCGCGTAGCCCGCGAGAAACGAGCCCATGACGCGACGGTAGGCCTTGAGGCCCGACAGCAGCACCACGGTGATCCAGCACGCGGACAGAGTCGCCAGGGTCACCACCAGCAGCGCGCGATAGACCAGGCTGCCACCGAATTGCGCCCACTCGAGCGCCGCCGGCAGCGGCACGAACACCAGGCTGCCCAGCACACCGGCCGCGCCGATCACCAGCGTGAGCGCGCCGAGCAGGTTGGGCAGCACGCTGCGCTCCTCCTTGTCGAACAGGCGATCGGCGATGAAGCGCGTGAACGTCAGCTGCAGCGCGCCGGTCAGGATCAGCGAGCCGGCCATGAGATACGTGACCGACACCAGAAACTGCCGCACCTCGACGGCGGCGACCGGCCCGACGCTGAGCATGCCGATCCCCATGACGCCCAGGATCGAGAGCACCCAGGGCCCCGAGCTGATGAGCCCGGCGTAGGCGTAGGCGCGCACCAGCCCCCAGAGGCTGTCGCGCCTCAGCAGCTCACGAAGCTCGAAGCCGATCCCGGCCATGCGCCTCCTCGAGAGCGGTGCCATAGACCGCCCGGTATTCGTTGAACATGCGCTCGCGACTGTAGAGCGCCTCGACGCGCGCGGCGCCCGCGGCCGCCGCGCGCCGCCAGCGTTCGGGATCGCGCAGCAGATCGATCGCCGCCCGCGCCAGCGCCTCGGGCGCCGCGAAGGGCGCGATGGCGCCGGCCGCGCCGCGCGCGCGATCCTCGTCGTCGCCGCCCTCGATGAGCGCGCGGCACGAGCCGACGTCCGTGGCCACCACCGGCACACCGGCGGCGAACGCCTCGAGCACGAACAGCGGCAGCGCTTCGCTGATCGACGTGAGCACCGCCAGGCCCAGGTTGGGCAGGACTTCTTCGGCGGGGCGGAAGCCCATGAAGCGCACGACGCCGTCCAGGCCCAGGCTGCGCGCCAGGGCGCGGCACTCCTCGGCGTAGCGCGGATCCTCGTCGTCGGGGCCGACGATCCAGCCCTGCGCGCCCGGAATCGCCGCCACCACCGTGCGCATCGCGCGCACGAACGTCTTGATGTCCTTGATCGGCACGATGCGCCCGACCAGGCCCAGCACGGGCGGCGGCTCGGCGGGACGCGCGTCGCGCAGCTTGGCGAACCGCGCGACGTCGATGCCGTTCGGGATCACGCGCGTCCGCTCGCGCGTGGCGCCGTCCTCGACCTGGCGATCGCGGTTTCCCTCGTAGAGCGAGATGATCGGGCGTGACGTGGCGTACGCGGCGCGGCCCAGCCCCTCGAAGAACCCGATCCAGAGGCGCCGCAGGTAACCCAGGTCCTGCCCGAGGCCGGTGCCGCTGGCGGTGGCCTCGTCCTTGATCCAGGCCGCGCGCGCGAGATCGATCTTGCGCTCCTTGGTGTAGATGCCGTGCTCGGTGACCACGAACGGACAGCCGCGCTGGCGCTGCAGCAGCGCGCCCAGGAAGCCCGCGTAGCCGGTCGACACCGCGTGCAACACGCGAAACTCCGGCGCGCGCCGCGCCAGCGCCGCCAGCGTGAACAGCGGCCGGTGCATGGTGCGCACGGTCCAGAAGTAGTCGAGGAACGAGCTGCCGTCGCAGTGGGCGTCGTACTCCGCGCAGAGGCGCGCCCAGATCTCGTCGCTGGACAGGAACTCGCCGAGCGAGATCCCGCTCGGCGAGCCCAGCGCCCCCGCGGCGTCGAGCGCCTTCGGATCCAGCGCTTCGCCGCGCGCGCGAAACGCGTCGTGCAGGCGCACCATCTCGGTCATGGCCGCGCTCGCGGAGGGGGCGGCGCCCGCGTCGGGCCCTCGCTGCCCGCGCGGCATCGCCGCGGGCCGCGGGCCCTCCATCAAATAGTGCGTCTCGACGTGGACCAGATTCGGCGGCAGCTCGTAGCGAATCGGGCCGTAGGTCTCGGGCGACGCGCCGAGAAAGATCGCGCCGAAGGTCAGCTCGGGCAGGCCGGTGATGATCTCGTGCACCCAGCTCGAGACGCCGCCGCTGACGTAGGGGTACGTCCCCTCGAGCAGCAGTCCGACGTCGATCGGCCCCGCGCCGGGGGCGCGCGTCGGCAACGTACGCGCGGGCGTGGTGCTCATGCCACCCCCGCGTGGCGCGCCACGGAGCGGTCGACGGAGCGGTCGACGGAGCGGTCGACGGAGCGGTCGACGGAGCGATCGACGAAGGCGACCTCGGCAAAGTAGCGATCGACCGTGCGCGCCGGCATTCCCGTGCGCCGGCTCTCCCCGAGCGCGGCGCGCGCGCCCGCGGCGTCGCCGCGACGGAGCAGCACGCGCGCGCGTAGCAGCCAGCGCGCGGCGCTCGCGCGCCCTCCCTCCGATGCGGCGTCCAGGTGCTCGAGCACGCGGCCAAGCGCGAACGACTCCAGCTCGCCGGCGACCAGCTCCTGGTAGCAGAGCTCCCAGTAGGCGTTGGCCAGGCGATCGTGCAGCGCGGGGGCCTGCGACGGCGGCGCGGCCGTCAGCGCCGACAGCAGGCCGCGCACGGTCGCGTCGGCCTGCCGCTCGCGATCCTCCAGCAACGCATAGGCGAGCAGCCGCACGTCCTCCTGGCGATCGCGCAGCGCCTCCCGCAGCAAGGGCACGGCGCGCGCGCCGTCGAGCCGTCGCGTCGCCAGCACCGCCCGCACGCGCGTGCCGCTGTCGGGCGCGAAGCGCAGCCGCGCGGCGAGCGAACCGATCCCCAGCGTCTCGCCCGCGGCGTCGGGGGCGTCCGGGGCGGCGCCGGGCAGCGCCGGGACCTCGGTGATGGTCGGCGGCAGCGCCGCGCCCACCGCCAGCGCGCCCCGCCCGACGGCGCGCAACAGAAAACCGAGGCCGATCGGACCGACGACCGGCAGGAAGATCGCCGTCACCGCTGCGAGCGGCGTCACCGGCGAGAGCCCGAGCCTGACGGCCGCGCGGTCGAGCAGCCGCACGATCGCGAGCGCGCCGGCGGCGTGCAGCAGCACCGCCGCGACGACGCCGGCCGGGGCCGGCGTTTCCACGAGCAGCAGGGCGGCGACCGCTTCGGCCGCCACCGCGCTAGCCGCGAGCGATATCCCGCGCGCGCGTGTCATCTTGAGAGGCCGTGGCCGGTAGCTGCAGATCGTGGAGCACCTTGTCGCCGCTGTCGTCGTCGACGCTGCCGCGGTAGACGACGTCGATGCCGCTGTCGCCCAGCGACGAGCCGGTGCGGGCACGGACCTGGGCTTCGACGCGCGCCAGGTAGCGCGCGATGCCGATCTCGTCGGTGAGCGGCAGCAGCACCGTGACCGCGGTGCCGCCGCCCGGCGCCGTGCTCGCGAGCGCGCGATCGGTCGTGCGCCGCGCGCCGCACAGGAACGACGACAGCGCGGCGTCGGCGCGCGCCGCCACCGCGAACCGCACCACGCCGGCGAGCAGGCCGTGCGCACGCCGGTCACGCAGCGCGCGTTGCAACGCACGCGTGAACGCCGCCACCGCCGCCGCTTCGTCGCCGCGCGCGTCGCGCTCCGTGGCGAGCAGATCGCCGATGCGGCCCGCGAGCACCGCGATCCGCCGCAGGGTATCCGCGCCGAAGGCCATGAAGGGCATGTCGCCCACGACCAGCACGCCGCGCACGCGATCGTCGAGATCGATGAACGGCGCCGCGACCAGGAGCTCGGTCGCGTCCTGCTCCGCGACGCTCGCCGGACGGCGTGCGCTCGCCTCGTCACCGGGGGCTCTCGCCACCGCGACCGCGGCCGCGGCCACCGCCGCCGGGTCGGGCAGCGTGAGGCTGGCGACCGCCTTGCGGCGCAACGCCTCGCGGATGAGCGGGTGGTCCAACCCCGGGGCCAGCTCACCCAGGCTCGCCGACGGAGCCGCCATCAGTTCGCCGTCGTCGTCACACAGATAGACGGCGGCGACGCGCGCGTCGCAGTGGGTGGCGAAGATGTCGAGGATCCGCGCCGCCGTCGTGGGCGCATCGGCTCGTGGAAAGAGACCGTCGCCGAGCGCGCGCAGCCCCTCGCGCACGGTGGTGGTCGCGCCCGCGACGCGCGACTCGAGCAGGTCGTGCGACAACCGCAGCGCCTGGTAGGTGCGCGCGAACCCCTCGAACCGGCGCCGCAGCTGCTCCTGCTCGGTCTCGAGCCCGTGCAACCGGCGCTTCCAGAGATCGGAGAACTCGCCGGCCACCATGCCGACGATGAGCAAGCCCACGCTGAGCTGCACCGGAAACTCGTCGGCGGGGAACGGCAGCGGCAGATAGCGTTGCCAGGCGCCGAGCATGGTGAACACGACCAGCGCCGCGCACCCGAAGCCGGCGCCGAAGCCGTAGCGCACGCCGGCGATGAGCGGCGCGATCGCCGACCAGGGAAACGCGGCGTGCACGAACAGCGGGTCGCGCCGGCTGACCCACGCGCCCGCCAGCGGCACCAGCAGCGCGAGCACCCCGCTCTCGATCCATGAGCTCCAGGCCGATCTCCCAACCAATTTGGACCGCGCGCGGCGCGCGGACGACGTCGGCGGGGGCGCGGTCACAGCCACCTCAACGTGTACGAGAGCGAGGCGCCGGTGTACCGCTGTCCCGCCTCGCCGTGGTAGTCGCTGTAGAAGAAGCCAGCCGCCGACAGCTCCTGGTGGTGAAGGAACAGGAACCCCATGCCGGCTTCCAGGCTGAACGTCAGCCGTTGCGCCGGCATCAACCAGCCGGTCCACGCGTCGCCGAACGGACGGAGGCACGGCGCGCACCCCCGGCCCGAACCGGGCTCCTCCTCGTCATCGCCGCGGCGGCGCAGCAGCGTCAGACCGACGCCGGTGGTCTCATAGCTGGACGGCAACAGGTTGCCGCTCTGCACGCCGGCGCGCACCATCGGCACCAGGCTGGCCGGCAGCGTCGCCGCGAGATCGTTCTGCTCGGCGAAGGCGTCGACGCGCGGGCGCAACCCGAACGATCCCACATTGAACGTGCGCGACAGCTCGGCGCGCCCGAATCGGCCGTTCGCCAGCAACCCGCCGTCGCGCGCGGTGTAGCGGCTGGCTCCGACGCTGCCCGCGACCGCGAAGCCCGCGCCGATGCGCCAGGTGGCCTCGGCCTCGACGGCGTCGCGCAGACCGGCGATGCGCAGCGCCGCGCTGTCGGTCGGCAGCTGGTGGTAGAGGCCCTCCAGCTCCAGGTCGAAGCGCTCGGTCGGTGTCCAGCGCTGCACCGCCGCCAGGTACGGAAGCGCGCCGGTCGGCAGCGAGTAGGCGCCGCCCTCGACGCGCGTGTCGCCCCACGGCTCTCGCAGCGTCAGCGCCGCGCCGCCGCGCCACTCGTCGGCGTGGATCTCGCTCACCAGCGCGTCGGCCGCGGCGTCGAGGTGCGCATGCTCCGCCAGCATCTCGAAGCCGAACCGCCCGAGCCGCGCCGCCGCGCGCGCCTTCTCCTGAAAGATGTCGAGCGGGCCGAGCGCCTGCACGCCGCCGGTCGCCCAGGCGCCGCCGAGGCGCTCCTCGGCCAGATCGCGGCGGTGCTCGGCGACCGCGGCGTCCTCCTCGGCGTCGCCGGAGTGCATCGGCGCCGACTTGACCAGCGCCCACGCGCGCTCGTCGTCGCCCAGCTCGCGCACGGCGTCGATCTGCTCGCTCGCGGTCAGCGCCCCACCCTGCTTGGCCAGGATCTCGCGCACCGCCGCGCGATCGTGCCGATCCAGCGCCGCCGCCAGCCGCGCGCCCGCGTCATCGTCGACCTTGCCGTCGTCGCTGTCGTCGGGCGGCTCCTTCTCGAGCCCGGCGTCGACGCGCGCCCAGAGCAGGTCCTCGCGCGCGCCCGTGTCCTCGGGCGAGAGCGCCACGACCTTCTTGAACGCGTCGGCGGCCTGGCGCGACTTGCCGTCGTGGGTCAAGAGCCGCCCCTCGGCGGACCAGAAGCCGGCCTGGTTGGCGAACAGCTCCTCCTTGCCGCCGGAGTGCACCAGCCCCACCAGATGCCGCACTTCGTCCCAGCGCTCGGCGTCGGTGGCGGCGTCGAGCGCCGCGACCAGCAACGCCGGCGAAGAGAAGCGCCTGTAGCCCTCGCCGCCGATGCGGATTACCTCGTCGACGTGCTCCTTGCCGTTCAGCAACGTCACCAGGCGATCGGCGACGGTCGCGTCGCGCTGATCGAGCGTCCAGAGGCGCAGGTACGAGGAGACCGCGTCGTCGTCGGCCTCCAGGTTCCAGGCGAGATCGCCGTAGAGCCGCCAGAAGCTGATGGCGTCGTCGGTCATCATGGGCGCCGCGCGCCGCGCCGCCGCCAGCGCGTCGTCGGGGCGGCCGAGCGACCACAGGAGCTCGACCTCGTGCGCCGCATCTTCGCCGCGCGGGCCGAAGCGCATCTGCAGCTGCCCGACGGCCACGAGCGCGTCCTCGAGATCCTGCCGGTGCTCCGCGACCTCGGCGCGCTCCGTCCAGTACGCCCGCGTCGCGCCGAACACCGGCTCCAGCCGGCGCAGCACCGCGTCCGCGCGCTCGGGAGCGCCGCGCGATTCCAGCGCGTCGCTGAGATCGAGCAGCTCGTCGATCGTGATCGTGCCGTCGGCCGCGCGCCGCTCCAGCACCTCGGCGACGCGATCGTAGTCGAGCAGATCGTGGCCGAGCGCGAGCGCGCGGCGGTTGCCCTCGGCGGAGCCGTGGCTGCCGAGCCAGGCCCAGGCCGCCAGCGCCTCCTCGGCGTGGCCCGACCAGGTCGCCGTCTCGGCGAGCTTGCGCCGCAAGGCCGCGTCCTCGGGGTGGCGCGCCACCAGGCGCGTCGCCACCGTGAGCGCCGTCGCGACGTCCCCCTCGCCGAGCTCGATGTCGAGGTGCCGCCGCAACACCGCATCGTCCTCGGGCCCGAGCGCGACCAGCCGCTCGCTCCAGCGCTTGGCGCGCGCGCCCTCGCCTTGCGCGCGCGCGAGCGTGATGCCGCGATCGAGCAGCCGCCGATCGGTCGGCCAGCGCCCGAGAGCGGCGTCCGCAGCGCGCAGCGACTCCGGGCCGCGGTTGGCCGACGTCAACACCTCGAGCGCGCGCAGCACGTCCTCGCGCGCGACCCATTCGGCGGACGCGATCCGGCTCGCCGCCATGTAGAGATCGACGCTGGCGGTGAGCGCGCCGGTCGCCAGGCGCCAGCGCGCCGCGCGCAGCAACCAGTCATGGCGGTTGGCGATGTCCAGCGCCGACAGGCGCTCGTAGATCTCGGCGGCATCGCCCGGCGCTTCCAGCGCCAGCGCTGTGTCGGCCAGGTGCGCGAGCTGATCGAGGTTGAGCAGGATCGGGTCGACCAGGCGCAGCGCCGCCAGCGACTGCTGCTGGCGCAGCGGCCGCGCCGGATCGGCCGGCATCAGCGCGTCGAGGCGCGCGCGCGACAGGTCGACCAGCTCGAGCTCCGCGGCCGTGGCGATGCGATCGCCGCCGCCAGCGAGCAGGCGCAGCGACGTGTCGGCGGCGTCCCAGTGTCCGAGCGCGCGCTGCTGCCGCGCGAGCAGCAGTCGCGCCGGGCGATCGCCGGGGTGCGTGCGCAGCACCTGCTCCAGGTACGCGATCGACAGCTCGTCGGGTGGACCGAGGTACCTCGGGTGACCGAAGTCGAGCCCGGGGAACAGCAGCGCCAGCAACGATCCCACGGCCAGCGCCAGCACCACCACCACGCCCGGACGAATCACGCTGGGCCGCGTATCAACGGCAGACGACATGTACTTCTCCTGTTTCCGTCGTTTCGAACTGCAGGGCACGCCCCGCGCCGGGTGCCAGCGGCCCCGCGACGATCGCCGGCACCGCTGCGTCTTGCGTCTGGGGGTCGGCGATCTCCAGCGTGCGATCGCCGCCGCAACCGCCGACGGTGATCTCGACCGGCACGTGGCCGCGCAGCGCCAGCCACAGCTCCGGCCCCACGCGGCGCTCGGCGACCACGGCGGCGTTCGCCGACTCGAGATACGGCGCAGCCTCGCCACCGTCGGGCGGCGCGTCGGTCGTGCTGAGCGCGCGCACCGGGTGCGCCGACGGCGCGAGCGCGACGTAGCGGCCCTGCGGCAGATCGCGCACGCCGGCGACGTCGGCCGAGCGCGCGAGATCCGGCCAGCCGAGCGCCGCCGGCAACCGCACGGTGCGCAGCGCGCCGAAGTCGCGCAGCAACCAGGTGCCGTCGAGACGGCGCGCGATCGACGCCCGCTCGAAGCCCTTCACGCGCTCGACGAGCTCGCTGACCCAGAGCGGGAACGTCTCCTGCGCCAGCGCCCAGCCGTAGACCTCGTGCAGCGCGCTCACCGACGCCGCCTTGGTGCCCGAATAGAAGTGATAGTAGATGCCGATCGGCTTCAGGCGGCGCGGGAGGTCGGTGAAGCGGAAGTAGTCGATGACGCGGCGGAAGCCGTAGAACGGCCCGTGCCAGAGATTGGTGTAGACGTTCTCGTTCTGCGCCGGCGCGTAGATCTGCAGGCGATCGCCGACCGGACGCACGAACGACGGCACGCCGGCCAGCGTCTGCGTCGGCCCGGGCTCCTCGGCGTTGTCGCCGTTCAGGTTCGAGAGGCCGAGAGCGTCGGCGCGCGCGATCGCCTCCTCGGGCGGCAACGCGTTTCCGCTCCAGAGCATGACCCGCGTCGGCTTGCCCATCGGCGCGAGTCGGCCGTCGATGTAGCGCACCGATCCGTCGATCTCACGCTCGAGCGAGTAGGTGTAGCCGGGGATGTCGAGTCGGTCGCCCTCGATGGGCTCGGCGTCGTCGGCGTCGTCGGGCCGCGGCGCGGCTTGCCCCTGCGCGCGCAGCCAGTCGAACGGGTGGCTGAAGGTGTGGCTCGCGATCTCGACCTCGGGCAGCGCGAAGATCGCGCGCGCCACCGGCTCGAGCTCGCCGGTGCGAGCCGGATAGAGGCCGCTGGCGCCGACCTCGCCCTCGATCACCGACACCGTCGTCGGCAGCTGGTAGCGCGCCAGGAACTCGCGCCGGATCACCTCGCCCGCCAGCGGACGATGCGGCAGCTCGGCGATGCTCGGGAAACCGTCGCCGTCGATGTGGATCTCCAGCAGGCGGCGGCCGTTCTCGGTCGTGGCGTCGGGGATCGGGATCGCCGGCAACGCCAGCGCCGACGCCAGGAACTGGAACGGATCGACGATCCAGCGCTGCCGCCCTTCGTAGCCGCTCGCGATCAAGTAGGGATCGAGCGCCATACCGCCCCAGCTGCCGTCGGCGATCGGCGCCAGCGTGCGGCCGCCGGCGTCGGCGACCTCCAGGTGGTGCACGAGCGCGGGCGCGGTGAACGGCGGCAGATCGCGCGCGCGCGGCGCGGGTGACGCCTCGAAGCCGACCATGCCGTCGGCGCTGGCGATGCGCAGGGGCGCGCGCACGCCGCCGGCCAGCTCTTGCAAACCCAGGCGCTGGCGCATGGCGGCCGACGGGCTCCAGCCGAGGTGACCGAGGATCGCGACGCGCAGGCCGCCGTCCATCTGCTGGCCGAGCCAGCGCTCGTAGCGATCGGCGGCCGGCATCTCGTCGTCGGTGAACCAGGTGACCAGGCCGGCGTACCGATCGGCGAGCGGTCGATCCGGCAGCGGCGCGCGCACGTCGGCGTAGTCGACGGCGAAGCCGAGGTACTCGAGCGGCACCGCGAGCAGGCGATGAGCCACCGCGTAGGGCAGGTAGGGCTCCTCGGCGCCGTCGAGCAGCACCAGCACGCGCCGCGGCACTGATTCGATCGCCCCCACGCCCATTCGATCGCGCGCCGGCGGCGCGACCCAGGGCACGAAGCCGAACCTGGCGACCTCGGCGGCCAGCGCGCGCGCCGCCACGCGACCGCCCGCGGGCGCCGCCTCGACGTCGATGACCGGCAAACCCGTCGACGCGGTGAACGACTGCAGCATCTGAAGACGCCGCCGGCGCGCCGCGGGCGGGACGTCGGTCGCGCGCCCGTGCGCCGCGTCCCACTCGGAGAACAGCGCGCCGGTCACCAGGCCGGAGATCTCGGCGGCGACCGGCACCAGGCGCGCCGCGGCCCGTTCGGGCGTGGCCTCGATCCAGATCGGCGCGACCGGCCAGCTCGCGTGGACCGCATGCACGAAGGCCGTGAGCTGGTCGCCGGAGACGGCCGCGGCCGTCTCGACGACGAAGCCGGTGTAGCCGCGCGCGATCGCGATGGCGGCGCGCGCCATCGCGTCGGAGTCGGCGGCGCCGCGAGCGGCGGGGGCGCCGGCGACTGCGCCCACCGGCGCGAAACGCAACCGCGCCAGCACCGTCACGTGCGCCGCGGCCAGCGCCTGCACCGCATCTGCCGGCGCCCGGTCGGGGTCCAGCACCACGCGGTCGAAGAACGCCAGCGCCGCGGCGGGCGGCGCGGCGCCGTAGTGAAACGCGGTCGCCCCACCGCCGCCCTCGCCCGCTGCGGCCGGCGTGGCGGCGGCCGGTGCCGCGGCGAAGACAGTGAGGGCGAGCGCCCCCAGCGCCGATGCCACGCGCTCCCAGAAACCGCCATGGCGCCAGGCACACAAAGATCCGGACTTCAAGGATCCGGACTTCAAAGGACCCGGACTTGGCGTCGGCGGCGTCTTGGCGGTTGGCCGACCGGCACGTGCGCCCATGAGCACGCGATTCATCCGCAGGTCCCGTCCGCGCGGCAATAGCTGTCGCTGCCGCAGTCGGCGTTGCGCAAGCAATCGACGCACAGGTGGCTGCGCGGGTCGCAGACCGAGAGATCGCCGGGCACGGCCGGACCGTCCTGGCAGTCACTGTCGGCGGCGCACGCGTCGGAGCAGGTGTGCCCGGGCGTGCACACCGGCGAGTCGATGGGGCAGTCGGCGTCGGTCAAGCACTCGACGCACGCAGCGCCCGCGCGATCGCAGCGCGACCCGCGCGCGCAGTCGCCGTCGCGCACGCAGGCGACGCAGGAGTTGGTCGTGGGGTCGCAGACGCTGCCGCCGCCGCAGCCGCCGCCCGCGCGGCAGGTCGCGACGCACTGGTGGCGCGTCGGATCGCACGTCGGCGTCGGCGCGGCGCAGTCGTCGTCGGTCGCGCACTCGACGCAGGCGCCGCTCGCGGGGTCGCAGACGCTGCCGCCGGCGCAGGCGGCGTCGGTGGAGCAGCCGGTGCAGCGGCCGGTCGCGAGGTTGCAGCGCGGCGTCTTCCCGGCGCACGCGTCGTCGCTCTGGCAAGCCACCGTGGACGGCGCATCGGCGGAGCCGTCGACCGCGGAGCCGCCGGCGCCGAGGCTGCCGGCGGCGCCGCCGTTTCCGCCTCCGCCGGTCAGCGCACCCGCGCCGCCGCCTGAATCACCGCGAACCGCGCTGCCCGTCGAGGACGCATCGCGGCCACAGCCGGCGATCAACCCGACCGTGCATCCGAGAATCAGCCAAATCGCTCGCGCGCCGCGCAGTTGCAAAGTCCCCCCCACCCTCAAAAAGACCAGAAACAAACCCTGTCCTGATTTGCGCTCGAGATGGTGGCATATGGCGAGAAGCCACGCTCGCGACTTTTCGCGTAAACCCGTCGCGCGCGCACGTCTTGACTGCAGCTTCCTACGTAGTCCTCCGTAGTGATCGAGAACGGGCGGCCGTTGGGCGTCAGCGAAAGCCCTCGCCAGGCGAGCAGCTCCGACTCGGCGTCGCGATCGTACTTCGGCGTATAGGTCTCCTCGCGCGACACACCGTCGAGCAGCGACGGAAACGCGACGCCGCCGACGCGGGCATCGCGTGTCGCGCTCGACGTCGCGTTCTGCATCACCAGGACGAGATCCGGGAACCTCTGACGCAACTCCGCCACGAGCATGAGCCCCCCTGTGAAACACGTCGTATCACAGGGGGCCTCCCCGTCGTGAGCGCCATGTTCGACAATTTCGAGATTGTCCAGGAAGAAGCCGTCGACGCCGGTCGCCGCCAGCCGGGGCGCGACGTGCTCGACGATGAGGCGCCGGTAGTCGGCGTTGCCAGGGTTCATCCAGACCTCCTTGGGGTAGCGATGGTAGGCAGCAATCTGGGCCGCCTCGTTCGCTCCGCAAGGGATCAATCCCGCGGGCGCCGTTCGCCAGTAGGACCGGTACCGCTCACAGGCGCCGACGTTCAGATAGCTGAGCACGGTGTTGCGACCGCCGGCACGCAGCGTGGCGATGTCCGCGCGCGTGAAGTTGCCTGCCGTCGGATCGGCGTCGATGTCGATCAGGCGAAACGTCGCCGCGACCCGACGGAGATCACCCATCTGGCGCGCGCTGCCGTAGAACGACACCCAGGGCGCGTTCTCGCGCACGCCGCGCTGGCGTGCGGGCGCCGGGGCGGCGGGTGTCGCCGCCGCCATGGCGGCGACCACGATCCCAAGCCCCGCGGTCAGGAGCGCTGCACGCCGCATCGAGGTCACACCTTGAGGCGGGCGCCGCGCGTGCGCAAGGCGACGCGCGGCCCGAGGCCCGAGGCCCTCAGTTGGGACCGACGCCGGTCGCGTACGGGGCGGCCGGCGTCGTCCCGCTCACGGCCAGCGAGGAGCAGGTCCCGTCACCGAAGGCAGCGCCCGCGAAGTAGTTGTCGGCGACCTCGTCGGAGATGCCGCCCTCGCACGAGCCAATGTTGATCTGGTTGTCCTCGAAGTTGTTGTGATTGATGTGCCCCGCCTGGGACGAGATCACCATCAAACCGTAGGCGTTGTGATGAACGAACGAGTTGCTGATGGTGGCGCCCGTGCTCTCGTTGATGTGGAAGGCACAGTGCGAATCGGCGACCTCGACGTGATCGAACACCGGCGCCGAGGCGGAACCGCCGACGACGATCATGTCGACCCCCCCGAACAGCGCCTGGGTCACCGAGGTGTTCGTGATCTGGGGCGACGCGTTGCTGATCAGCACCGGCGAGCTGTACTGGCTGTCGCCCAGGCCGCGCAATGTGCCGTGCGCGATCGTCCCGTTCGACGACAGCACCAGCAGCAGCCCCGATGTATCGATCACCAGGTGGTCGAAGCTGTACATCGAGCCCGGGCGCGCCGCGATCGCGGTGTCGGCGTCGTGGATCTCGACGTAGGTCGCCGTGACCTGCGCGCCGGCGTCGAGCACGAGCCCGGCCCACGCGCCCGCCGCGTCCGTGGCGCCGACCAGCTTGACCGGACTCTGCGCCGTGCCCTGGATCTGCAGCGTTCCGGCGACGGTCAGGCTGACATCGCTGGCGGCGGTCACCGTGCTGCCCGCGCAGATCGTCAGCGTCTCGCCGCTGGCGACCGTCCTCGTCGTCGAGAGCGTCACGTTGCCGCACAGCGTGTCGCCGCCCGCACCGCCCGCGCCGGTGCTGCCGCTGCCGCCCGCGCCCTGCCCCACGTTCATCGCCGGGCTGTTCGTCGATCCGCACCCCACGACCGGGGCAATGAGCAGAAGCGACGCGATGCAAACAAAGGTAACGGAGACGTGCGGCGCGGCTTTGATGGCAGTCATGCGGGAACCCTCCGATCAGGCCCCCGCAGCTTAGCGCGACCGCGATCCCCCGTCGTCAATTACCTGTGTGTTGCGATCTCGATCCGAATCTTGGAATCACACGAATACGAGCGCGACGGCGTGAAGTGACACGCCATCGCGCCCCCCTGCCTGCGTAGGCGACGTCACACGTCAACGGACCGCGTGAGGAAGATCGACCGACGCCGTCAGCAGCTTCGTGTTCTCGGCCGGCGACTGCACCGTCGGGTTGTGCTCGGCGGTCACGAAGACGTCGAACTTGGGGAACGGCGTCTTGAACTGCAGCTCGCCCTTGAGGTCCTTGTCGACGCTGAGCGCGCCCATGTTGATCGGCTCCTTCGCCGCGTCGGGCAGCAACCAGACGACGTACGCCGAAGCTCCCGACTTCACCTTGGCTGGCGGCGCCATGTGCTGCACCGTGAGGTCGACGACCTGATTCGGGCCTTCCGTGCCCTTGACCGACAAACGCCCCTGCGCCGATGGAATGTCGGTGCTGGAGCGTAGCGCGATGTTCGCCGTGTCCTGCGAGCTGCTGTTGGTCATCCTGTTCCACGTCGAGCACCCCGCGAGCGCGGAGAGCGCCACGAAAGCCGCCTGCCTGATCATCTTTTTGCTGTCCATGATCCTGTACCCCGCTCGTTGAGGTTTCTCTGGGCCGGCTCACTTCGTTCGGCCCCTTGAGGCTAAGGCTGGCGACTCATTCGGGCGAAGCAACTACAGCCGTATCGGGCCTCGTCCCGGCTGGGCTTGCCGCCAGTGCCGCCACCAGATTGAATCATCATGGCGTTGGCTTTCGCTCTCTTTCTCGCGACTGCGGCGGGCGTCCCCGTGACCGCACCGGTGGTTTCAGTGCAAAACCGGGTGCTGGCGGCTCAGCCCGGCAACACGCTGACGCTCGAGGTGGGCGCCCAGACGTCGTTCACCGCGGTCGATCGCGACCACGTGGCGGGGCACGGCGTCGATCTGCAGCGCGTGGGGAATCACCTGCGCGGGTTCGTGGGCGACGAGGAGAGCGATCTGCAACTGGCGCCCGGCCGCATCACCGGCCACGTGGGCACACACCCGGTGTCGATGCAGATCGAGCGTCGCGACGGCGCGCTCGCGATCAACGGCACCTTCGGCCGGCGCGCCGTCGCGCTGTCCTTGCACCCGCACAGCATCGACGGCGACGTCGGTCCGTGCCGCTACGAGCTGCGCAACCAGGTCGGCGCCTATGTCGGCACGGCCTCGTGCGGCGGCCGCCCGACGGCGGTGCGGCTGGAGCTGCCGGTGGCCCTCGTGACCCGCGACGACGCGGAGGTCGCGGCGATCGTCACGGCGCTCTTCGCGTCGTGAGCCCGTCGCCGGTCGGGCGCCAGCGCGCCGTCAGGGCGCGAGCGTGAAGGTGGCCAGGTGGTCGCCGTCCCACGCGGTCAGGCGCGGCGCGAAGGACGGGATCAGGGACAGCACCGGCCACTTCTGCGCCGCCGCGGTGCTGACCGCGACCGCGCCGCTCCAGGTGGCGCCGCCGTCGCAGCTCTTGTCGACGACGATCGCCGTCCCGGTCCCGCTCCCCGACGCGTGATAGGCGACCCAGAGGATGCCGGCGAAGTCGTAGGCCATCGTCGGGTTGAGCGCGATCGCCGGCGCTGGCTGGCCGGGAAAGGTGTAGACCGGCACGCGAGCCGGCGCGCCGAACGTGGTTCCGTCCGCACTCGTGACGACGAAGAGATCCCCGGGCGCACCGGTCGTCCAGATCACGCCCGACCCGCCGGTCGCCTTGGCCGCCCCCGACGCGCTGCTCGCCGCGGCGCCCGCCGACGGATCGAGCACCAGCGGCGGTGAGAAGGTCTTGCCGAGGTCGGCGCTGCACTGGATGTACGCGTGAACGACCGTTCCGGCGCTGCCGTCGACGTCACCGACGTAGATCACGCACAGGTTACCCGCCGGATCGGCGAACAGACGCGGCGACTCGGTGGTATCGCCGGCGGCGTCGGTGCCGCCGGCGCTCTCGACGAACAGGTGCGCCGCCGTGCACTGCGGATCGCCGGCCAGATCGTCGAGCGCGCCGGTGTAGCCGTTGGCGAAGTACTCGATGGGAGCGGTGGTGGAGGTCCCGGCGGCGAACGCAGCGCCGCGCGCGTCGTCCGACCAGACGAACATGTCGCGCCCGCAGCCCGACCAGCCGGGCGCGACGACGGTGACGGCGTCGGCGACCGGCGACGCGACGTCGGCGCAGACGCCGCCGCCCGAGCCGACGTGGAGCACGCTGGTCGTCCACGTCTGGCCGGCGTCGGTGCTGACCGCGAACAGGATCGCTTGCGGGCCGCTCGTGTTCGCGCCGAGCGGCATCGAGTCGCTGTTCTCGACGTTCACGCGCGCCGTGGCGTAGACGATGTCGGGGCTGCCGGCGTCGATGGCGATCGCCGGGCAGTCGAGCCCGCCGCCGGCGGTGGTCACATCTTGCAGCGTCGCCGAGATCGCGGCCACCGACGGCTGCCAGGTGGCGCCGCTGTCGTCACTGCGCGCGACCGCGAGGCCGACCGTCGACGAACCGGCCGGGTTGTCGGGCCAAGCGGCGTAGACGCGTCGCCCCTGGGACGCGACCGTGTGCAGGTAGACGCCGGCGCCGGGGCTGCCCTGGATCCCGGTCGAGTCGGCGACGGTGGTTGCGGCAGCGGGGAACGCCGTGGCCAGGGTGACGGCGGCAGTGCTCTTCTGATTGGAATCGGCGTGGCTGGTGGCCACGATGGTCACGGCCGGCGGGCTGGGCGCCGTCGGCGGCGAGCTGTACGACCCGGTCGCGTCGATCGCGCCGGCGCCGGTGGCCGGCTCGACGCTCCAGGCGACCACCGCGTCGGTCGACCCGGTCACGGTCGCCTGGAACGGATCGATCGTGCAGGTCAATAGTTTCACCGTTCCCGGGATGACCATCACCGACACGTGCGAGTCGGAGCAAGCGGCGGCGACCAAGAGGACGACCAGGACGACGACAGAGAGACCGGAGAGCAGCGGTGCGAGGCGGCGAGTCATGACGTGGAATCCCCCACGCAAGGGAATCATGCGCTTTGGCGCCGCGAAAAGTTTTTTCGCGCGCGTGTCGATCCCGACCCGCATCGTTCGTCGCCTGATCGGATCCGGAAGCGAGACGCGGCTCACAACCACCAGACACCCAACCACGCGACAGGGAGCACGACGATGCGATTCATGACGCCGGGGACGACCTGATTGAGGCGCGAGTCCGGGGTTGCGCCGGCGGGGGAACCTGCTCTGATCGGAGGCGGTGACCGCCTCCGCAACCCACGGCGCAATCGAAGCAGTCTGGAGGATCGAGTCGCCGAGGCTCATTGCCGGCCTCGTGCGGCTGGTCCGCGACGTCGGCCGCGCCGAGGAGCTGGCGCAGGAGGCGCTGGTCACGGCGCTCGAGCGCTGGCCGTCGTCGGGCGTGCCCGACAACCCCGGCGCCTGGCTCATGGCGGCGGCGAAGAACCGCGCCATCGACGAGCTCCGCCGCGACCGGCTGCTGGAACGCAAGCACCAGGAGCTGGGGCACGAGCTCGAAACCCTGGGCGAGGCGACCGTGGCACCGGATCTCGACGCCGCGCTCGACGATGATGTGGGCGACGACCTGCTGCGGCTGGTCTTCGTGGCCTGCCACCCGGTGCTGTCGACGGAGGCGCGGGTCGCGCTGACGCTGCGGCTGCTCGGCGGGCTCAGCACCGACGAGATCGCGCGCGCCTTTCTCGTCTCCGAGACGACCATCGCCCAGCGCATCGTGCGCGCCAAGCGCACGCTCGCCGAGGCGCAGGTGCCGTTCGAGGTCCCGCGCGGCGCTGAGCTGGCGGCGCGCCTGGCGTCGGTGCTCGAGGTCGTCTACCTCATCTTCAACGAAGGTTACTCCGCGACCGCGGGCGATGACTGGATGCGCCCCGAGCTGTGCCAGGACGCGCTGCGCCTGGGTCGCATCCTGGCGGGCCTCGCGCCCGACGAGTCCGAGGTGCACGGGCTGGTCGCGCTCATGGAGATCCAGGCGTCGCGCGCCGCCGCGCGTGTCGGCCCGACGGGCGAACCGATCCTGCTGCTGGATCAGAACCGCGCGCGCTGGGATCAGCTGCTGATCCGGCGCGGGCTGACCGCGCTTGCGCGCGCCGAATCACTGGGCGGCGGCACGCGCCCCTACACGCTGCAGGCGGCGATCGCCGCGTGCCACGCGCGCGCGGCGACGCCCGAGGCGACCGACTGGCGGCGTATCGCGACGCTGTACCAGACGCTGGCGCGCCTGGCGCCGTCGCCGATCGTCGAGCTCAATCGCGCCGTCGCGGTCAGCATGGCGGATGGGCCCGCGGCAGGGCTGGCCGTGATCGACGCGGTGAAGGACGAGCCGGCGCTGGCGAGCTATCACTTACTACCCGGCGTGCGAGGCGATCTGCTGGCCAAGCTCGGGCGCCTGGACGAAGCGCGCCGCGAGTTCGAGCGCGCGGCGTCGCTGACGCGCAACGCGCGCGAGCGGGCGCTGCTCAGTGAGCGCGCGGCGGCTTGCGCGTCCGGTCCGGCGCGTCGGTGAGGGAGTCCAGGTGCTGCCGGATGTGCGCCGCCTCGGCCGGGGTATGCGCGAGCGCGATCGCGCGGTCGAGCGCGACGCGTGCCTCGGACGCGCGTCCGAGCTGCTGCAGCAGCGCGCCGCGCACGCCGAAGAAGTGGAAGTACCCCGCAAGCTGCGGCGCCAGCGGCTCGATCATCTCCAGCGCCGCCGCCGCGCCGCGCACCTTGGAAACGGCGACCGCGCGGTTCAACGTCACCACCGGCGACGGCGACAGACGCTCCAGCGTCGCGTAGAGCTGGTCGATCTCCGACCAGTCGGTGTCCTCGGCGCGCGCGGCGCGCGCGTGAATCGCGCCGATCGCCGCCTGCAGCTGGTACGGCCCCGGCCGGCGATGGCGCATCGCCTTGTCGAGCAGCGCCAGCCCCTCGGCGATGAGCGCGCGATTCCAGCGGCTCCGGTCCTGGGCCTCGAGCAGGATGATCTGGCCATCGGCGTCGAGCCGCGCGGGCGCGCGCGCGTGCTGCACCAGCACCAGCGCCAGCAGGCCCATCATCTCGGGCTCCCCGGAAAAGAGGCGCAGCAGGAGGCGCGCGAGCCGGATCGCCTCCTCGCACAGCGGCGCGCGGATCTGCGCCTCGCCGCCGGTCGCCGAATAGCCCTCGTTGAACATCAGGTAGACCACCGCCGCGACCGCCGCCAGGCGCGGTGCGCGCTCGGGCGCGCCGGGCGTCTCGAACGGAACCTCGGCGGCGGCGACGCGGCTCTTGGCGCGCGTGATCCGCTGCTCCATCGCGCTCTCACGGACCACGAACGCGCGCGCGATCTCCCTGACCGAGAGCCCGCACACGATGCGCAGCGCGAGCGCGATCTGCTGCGTCGCCGGCAGATCCGCGTGGCAGCAGATGAAGAGCAACCGGAGAATATCGTCTCGGTAGTGCGCGCCGTCGAGCCGCTCGGCCAGCGTCGCTTCGGGGTCGGCGTCGCCGTCGTGCTGGCTCGCGAGCTGGTCGTCGCTGGGCAGCGCCTCTTGCTTGCGCCGGCGGCGCACGTCGTCGACCGCGGCGTTGCGGCCGACGAAGATCAGCCAGGCGGCGGGATCGCGCGGCGGTCCGTTCTCGGGCCAGTTCTTCAGCGCCGCCAGGCACGCGTCCTGGAACGCCTCCTCGGCGGCGTCGAGATCGCGGAAGTAGCGCAGCAGCGCGCCCATCGCACGTGGCCGGGCCGATCGCAGCGCCAGATCGATCCAGCCGGCGTCGGTCACCTGATGCCCGAACCCGGGCAGAAAGATCGAGACCGGCCGGATCTCGTAAGCGCCGCCGGGGTTGGCGACGGCGAGCTCGCGCGTGATCGACAGCGCCTCTTCCAGGCCCGTGCAGTCGACGATGTAGAAGCCGAGGAGCTGCTCCTTGGTCTCGGCGTAAGGACCGTCGATGACGGTCGGCGCTTCGGCGCTCGCCTCCAGGCGCCGTCCCTTGCCGGGCTTGCGCAGCGTCGTCGCAGCCGTCGTGGCCATGAGCCGCGCGGTCGGGCCGAGCTTGCCCTGCGCCTGCAGCCGTTCGTGAACGACGGCCAGGCCGGCCATGACCGCGTCGTCCTCCTGCTTGCTCCAGGAGCCGGTGATCTCTTCGGAGTTGTAACAGAGCAGTGCGTAGAGCATGCGTGTCGCTCCCAATGTCTCGGGGTTGTACGTACGACGAACGAGTATCTTCGTCCCCGACAGGCATGCCGCAAAAAAGAGGGCCTCGGACCTCGGGCCTCAGGCCTCCCGTTTCCTGGGAGGTGCGAGGTCCGCTGCCCGAGGCCAGAAGCCCGAGGCCAGAGGCCTCTTCTCGTCAGTAGCGCTTGCCGCCCTTACCCCCGCCCTGCGAGCTGTCCCCGCCGCCGCGCCCCGGATCGCGGTCCGACGACGGGCGTGCGTCCTTGCTCCCCGGTTGCGGCGAGCCCGAACGCGCGCGGCGCTCGGCCTCTTCCAGATCGCGGCGCTGGCGCTCGTCGTCCATCGAGCGCTGAGCCTCGCGGCCCGCGGGATCGGGGCGGCCCGACTTCACGTATTCCTCGGTCGCGTCCCGGTAACGGCGATCGGCGTCGCGATTGCCCTCACCCATTTCATCTTCCTTGTTCTTCTCTCCCGGATTCTTGTCGTTGGGCATGTTTCCTCCGTGTAAACAAGGATGACCACGCTTCTGGTCGAGGACAGACCCGATCCGTTCGATTGCCTGGTCGCTAGTCCGCGTAGATTCGCGCCGCGCGCCGGACCTCATCCGCAACCTCGGCGCGCAGCGACGGCGGCTCCAGCACCGTCGCCTTGTCGCCGAAGCCGAGCACCCAGCTCACCAGCTCGACCGTGCCTTGCACGTCCATCATCAGCTCGACGCCGCCGCCGGCATGCGCGCTGGAACCGCTGCGTCGGGTGCCACTGCCGCCGCTGCACGTAGCGCGCGACCTTGTCGTCGAAGCGGATGCGCACGCGCGTCGGCTCGCCGCGGATCAGACCGAACGCGCCCTCGGTGAGCTGCTCGGGCCGGTAGTCCGCCGGGTAGTCGAAGCGATCGCCCTTCCGCCACTCGACCTCGCGGAACCCGTCGAGCGCGAACGTGCGGATCGCGCGGTGCTGGTGGCTGCATGCCCGCGAGATAGAGCCCCTTCTTGTAGACCAGCAGCGTGTAGGGCTCGAGCACGAAGGTCTTGCGCCCGCCCGATACGCCTTCGTGGGTCACGCGCAGGCGGTCCTCGCGCAGGAGCGCGGTGATGATGTCGTTGACGTCCTCGATGCGCCCCTCGTAGAGGTGCCGGGCCTCGTTGACGTCGAACACCTTGCGATCGAGGTTGCGCACCGACAGCGACTCGCCTTGCCTGCTCTGCAGCGTCGCCTCGAGCTTCCTGAACACGTCGTCGAGGTCCTCCTGGAAGCCGGTGCCCGCGAGAAAGTCGAACACCCGGCGCGAGAGGAAGAGCGCCACCATCTGGCTGGTGCTGAGCGAGATCGTCTGCCGCCGCGCGGTCGGCATGATGCGCCAGACCTTGCGCCGGCCGACCATCTCCTCGTAGAGCGGCTCGCCCGCGCGCTGTAGCGCCTGGATGTAGCGGAGCGCGGTGCGCGGGTTGACCTCGAACCGATCCGCGATGTCGTAGATCGACGTCCCCTCGGCGCGGTCGAGCAGCGCGCGCAGCTCGTGCAGGCGGCTCGCGGGCGCGTAGCGGACGGGCGGGGGTCTCTTGGGTCCCATGATCCCGCGAACATACGCCGCTGGGACCACTTTTGTCACAGGTCGCGCCTAGGCTGGATCCACTCCAACGAGAGAGGGAGGCAGTCATGGAAAACGCGACCCAGATCACCAAGGACACGAAGGACAGCAAGGAGCCCGCGCGCGACAAGGCGATCGCCGCCGCCGTCGGCGACATCGAGAAGCAGTTCGGCAAGGGCGCGATCATGCGGCTCGGCACCGCCGAGGCGCGCGCCGAGGTGGCGGTGATCTCGACCGGATCGCTGGGCGTCGACCTCGCGCTCGGCACCGGCGGGTTGCCGCGCGGGCGCATCGTCGAGGTCTACGGGCCCGAGTCGTCGGGCAAGACCACGCTGGCGCTGCACGTGGTCGCCGAGGCCCAGCGCGCGGGCGGCATCTGCGCCTTCATCGACGCCGAGCACGCGCTCGACGTCGGCTACGCGCGCAAGCTCGGCGTCAAGACCGAGGACCTGCTCGCTCTCGCAGCCCGACAGCGGCGAGCAGGCGCTGGAGATCACCGACATGCTCGTGCGGTCGGAGGCGATCGACGTGATCGTCATCGACTCGGTGGCGGCGCTGGTGCCGCAGGGCCGAGCTCGAGGGCGAGATGGGCGACGCGCACGTCGGCCTGCAGGCGCGCCTCATGAGCCAGGCGCTGCGCAAGCTGACGGGCGCGTGCGCGCGCGGCAAGTGCATGGTGATCTTCATCAACCAGCTGCGCATGAAGATCGGCGTGATGTTCGGCAGCCCCGAGACGACGACCGGCGGCAACGCGCTGAAGTTCTACGCCTCGGTGCGCCTCGACGTCCGGCGCATCGGCGCGCTCAAGGAAGGCGAGCAGGTGGTCGGCAACCGCACGCGCGTCAAGGTCGTGAAGAACAAGCTGGCGGCCCCGTTCCGCGAGACCGAGTTCGACGTCGGCTACGGCCAGGGGATCTCGCGCGCGGGCGAGATCATCGACCTCGGCGTCGAGGCCGGGCGTGCTCGAGAAGAGCGGCGCCTGGATCGCCTACGGCGGCGAGCGCCTCGGCAACGGGCGCGAGGCGGCGAAGCAGCACCTGGTCGAACATCAGGATGCTGCTCAAGGAGATCCGCGGCAAGCTGCTCGCGCGCGCCGGCATCGGTGGCGCGGCGGCGGCTGCCCCGCCCGCGGGCGCGGGCGAGGCCGAAGAGCGACGGCCGGCGGTGCGGAAGGTGGCCTAGCCATGCAAATCCAGTCGCTGACGGCCCCGCCGAGCGCGGGGACCGGTGTGCGCCTGCCGGTGACGCTCGAGGCGGGCGGCGAGCCAGCGGGGCCGGTGTCGGCCGTCGCACCGAGCGTCGTACCGAGCGTCGTACCGAGCGTCGTACCGAGCGTCGTACCGATCCTGGTCGTCGACCTACCCGAACGCCGCGTCGCCTACCGGGGCATCGAGATCCCGACGCGGCCGCCGCACAACCTGCAACGCCAGCCGCTGCTGGCGCTCGCGGCGCTGGCCACGCACGCCGGCCAGGCCGTGGCGGTCGCCGATCTCGCGCGCGAGATGGAACGCATCGGCGGCCTCGGCCGGCGGCTCGTCGCGCCCGAGGCGCGCGACCTGCGCTACAAGATGCTCTCGCCGTTCCGCCACGCGCTGGTGCCGGCCAACGTGTCGCGCCACGAGATCGATCGACTGGTCGAGACCGTGGCCGGCGTCGGCCTGCGTCTCAACGCGCCGGGAGCGGTGCTGGTGATAGCGTCGCGCGCGAGCTCGGGCGCGGGCGGAGCCTCACCGTGATCCGGCTCGACGTCCCTCCGGCGAACGACAACGGCGCCCCGGCAGCCGGGACCCGCGCCGACGATGCGCCGGTGGTCAGCATCCCCGGCGATCGCGTCGAGCACACGTACGCCTGCTCGGGAAACCTGATCCTGCCCCTGCGCTTCGCGCGCCGCCTGCCCGGCTGGCAGCTCCCGCCGCTCTCGGCTCCGTGACCAAAGGATGAAAAACCACGACAAAAAAGCGACAAAAAAGCGATCCGCTGGCGACCGGCGGCGACGCGCGATTTGCGACCGTCGCCGGTATGTCCATCCAATCCGCCCGTCATCGTACTCGTCCTCGTCGCCATCCTCGTCCCACCCGCCCCCTCGCCACCCTCGCCGCCGCGCTCCTGGCGATCACCTCCGCCTGCCGCAACCCCGATCCGTCCTCGCCCTCCCCCGCCCCGCTCGCACGCTCGTGCGCGCTCTCCGATCTCTCCATCACGCGCTTCCCCTTCGACGGAGCCAACGGCCGCGACTGGATGATCAACAACTACGTCGACCTCGACCCGTCGAGCCCCGGCCTGGCCGACCTCCGCGGCCGGACTGGCGCGCGCGCGCGCACCTACGACGGGCATCAGGGCCTCGACATCGACATCCCTTCATTTCGTGAGATGGACAGCGGTCGCGCCGTGATCCACGCGGTGACAGCCGGCGTGGTCGAACAGGTCATCGATGATCAACCCGATCGCCACATCACCTGCGCGGGCCGCTGGAACGTGGTGCGCGTGCGTGCCGCCAACGGCTTCGAGATCCTCTACGGCCACATCCGCCGTGGCTCGGCGCGGGTGCGCCCGGGCCAGCCGGTCGCGCCGGGGACGCCGCTGGCGATCGCGGGCAGCGCCGGGTGCTCGACCCAGCCGCACCTGCACCTCGAGGTGCGCGACTGCGCCGGGAACGCGGTCGAGACGTTGCAGAACACCGGCGTCTGGCGCAATCCGCCCGCCGACGAGCCGAGCTCGGCGGTCATGGACGTGATGATGCTCGACGGCGACGTGCCGGCGGTCGCGCAGATCAAGGACCCGGCGCCCGATCCCGACCGCGATCGAACCCGACGGCACGCTGGGGGTCGGGCTGTCGCTCGCGGCGCGCGGCGGCGACCTCGTCGGCGCGAGGCTGGTCGCTCCCGACGCGCGCTCGTCGGAGCAGTACCGCCTGCTCGACGATCATGGCGCGCGCCGCTTCGCTCACTGGTATCCCCGCTTCGCGCTCGCGATCGGCGGCGGCTCCGGGCGCTGGACGATCGAGATCCGCATCAACGGTGCGCTCGCCGCCACGCGCGCGGTCATGGTGTCGCCGCCGCGCGAGCCGGCCGCGGTCGGCCGCCACCGCCCCGCCGTCAATTCGAGAGCGCGAACGTCACCGCGGCATCGAACAGCGCGAGACCGTCCGCGGTCAGGTTCGCCGCCGCCGTCTCGCGAATCGCAAAGCCGACCCGGCGCGCCGGCGCCGCCAGCCCCGGCATGGCCGCGCCCGCCGCGTAGCCAAACAGCAGCGCGTGTGTCGACGCGTTCGTGGGATCATCCGCCAGGGTCGCGCCGATGATCGCGCTCGGCGCCGGCTGCGCCCAGCCGAGCTCGGCCGGCACCGCTGTGATCGTCACGCTGCCGGTCAGTCCGCCGCCCAGCGGCGGCGCACCGCCCGCGAGGGTGATCGTGGTTTGGTTGAACGTCGAGCCGTAGTCGGTCGCCAGCGTCGTGCCTGACAGGCCCATCGTCGGGAAGGCGCCGTTCTCGATGCACAGCACCGGGATCGCGACGTCGCGGATCTTGGTGCCGAGCGGCCCGGATTCGGCGCTGCTGGAGATCACGATCAGGTCCTGGCCGGCAACGGCATCGGGCGTCGCCGCGACGTCGGTGGTGAAGGCCACCACGAAGCCCCGGCTCTGCAGGCGATCGACCATGACCGTATCGCCCGCCGACAGCGCCGGCGTACCGTTGGTCACCAGGATCGCCTTCAAGCCGGGCGGCAAGCCGTCCGCGGGCGCCGCCGCATCGGTCACGTCGCCCGTCGCGGCATCGGCGCCGGCGTCGATGCCGGTCTGCACGCCGGCGCGCGACGAGCCGCCGCAACCCGCGCCCGCCAGCAGCGCGCCGGCAAGCATCAAGCGCAGCGATGCCCCACGCGCCCGCGGCTCCTCGCGGCCCGATCTCACGGCGGCGGCACCGCCACCGGCACCAGGAGGCCGGTGGTGTCGTCGACGTAGAGGAATTTCGGATCGAGCCCGTCGAGGGCGATCACGTGGTGCAATGACAACGACTCGGTCGTCGGATCCGGGCGATACGACCAGACCAGCGCCCCCTGGGGGTCGAACTCGAGCAGCTGAACGCCCATCACCTCGCCGCTGTGGCCGACCCAGTTCGCCACCAGGTAGTTTCCGCCCGGCAAGATCTCGAACCCCACGAACTGGTTGGGCACGACATCGGGCGGCGCGGTGATCGTGCGCATCAGCGTCTGGTCGGGCGCGAAGATCTCGATGCTGGCGGCGTAGCCGGTGCTGACGACGGTCTCACCCGTCCGCAAGCGCAGCGCCTGCCACACGTGTGACGCGGTCTGGTTCACGCGCGGCACGTCGGCGCGCCAGCCGATCTGCCCGCTCGGGTCACTCTCGATCACCGCATCGTCGACGGTGACCAGGAACGTGCCGGTCTCCGTCTGGCGCACCAGGCGCACGAAGCTGAACTGGGGAAAGCCGATCGTGCGCGTGACCGCGCCGCCGGCGTCGACCTCGGCCAGCACGACGCCGGTGCCGCCCTGCCAGTTCACGCCCGCCAGGATCGTGTGCCCGTTGCGCAGCCGGTGCGCGCTCACCGTGCCGGGAAAAGCCGGCTGGTCCGCCACCAGCGAGCCGTCGGCGAGCGAGCGCTCCTGATACCCGTTGTCGGTGCCGATGAGGAAGCGCCCGTTGCCGACCAGCTGCAGGTCCCGTCCATAAGGAACGGTGACGTGCCAGCCGGCCGCGGGGTTGCCGAGCTCGACATAGCTGACCATCGACTGCGCCTCGTCGCGCAGGAGCAGCTTGTGCGGCGTCCCGACCGGCGAGCCGCCGGCGCCGGTCGCCCCGTCCGCGCCCGCCCCCGCACTGCCGCCCGGCGAGCCAAACGACATGCACGCCGCCGCCGGTGCCACCAGCGCGACGAGCGCGAAGGCCGCCATTTTTCGGGCGGCGGTCATGGCTTGAGCCCGTAGACCAGCAACCGGCCCGAGAACGTGGCCACGTACACCTTGCCGCCGGCGACGATGGGTGGACTGTACTTGGCGAAGCTCCCGACGGCGTCGGCCGGATCGAGCGTGCTGTTCCACAGCGACGGCCTCGACACGTCGGCGGCGTCATAGGCGTAGAGCGCGCCGGTCGCGGTCGCATGCCAGGCGTCACCGGCGATCGGCATCGACGCCCACAGCACGCCCGTGCCCGGCGTCGCGCCGTTCGACGAGATGGTGAACATCGCCGACGGATGGCTCAGCAGCCGCTCGCTGCTGGTCGCGGTCTCGGTCAGGCTGCCGGGCGCGACCCGATAGGCGTGCAGCGGCTGGTTGGTGGGCCAGACGAACGCGAGTCGGCCCCGCCGAGCCGTCCCAGTACGCGAAGCCGTTGATCTCGCTGTGCACGTCGGTCTGCTGGAGCAGCGACATGTCCGACGAACGCAGCAGCAGGACCATGCCGTCCTTGCCACCGCCGAGGAGCTGGCCCGTGCTACCCAGCAGCGCCGCGCCCGACTGCAGATCGTTGTCACCGTGAATCGGCGCCTGATAGTGCGCCGCCACGGTGAGAGCGCCGCCGGTCGGCGTCAGGCGAACCACGTTGTTGCCCATGTCGAGACCGTCATCGGTCTGCAGCGACGACGTCCCGTTGCCGACGGTCGCGAAGATGTCGCTGCCGTCGCTCGACAGCCCGACGCCCGACTGCCAGATCGCGCCCCAGGTCCCGGTCGGCGTGGTGTTGTAAGTGCGCACGAGCTGCAGCGTCTTCGCGTCGTAGCCGAAGAGCCAGCCGTGATACGCGCCCTCGTCGCAGTGGCTGCCATACGCGATGTAGACGACGCCCCCCTGCAGCAGCAGCGACGTGCGGTTGAGGTGGATCATCGGATCGAAGGCGGTCATGGCCATGTTGCCGATCGAGACCGGCGAGCCGGCGGCGTCGGCGCCGGTGGCGAGATCCAGCGCGTGGAGATGCTGGTCGCCCGGCACCTTGGCGACCACGAAGATCTGGTTGTCGGCCAGGCTGATCACCGGCGTCGAGGTGATGCCGACTTCGTTGCGCATGTCGGTGCAGCCCGGATCGTAGCCGGCCGTGCCGAGCACCAGCGGATCGCCGAGCATGCGCGACCAGAGCGGATCCGCGGCGGCCGGGTCATCAGCATCGAACGCATAGATCCAGTTGTGAGCGGTGGCGACGTACACGACGTTGTGCTCTACGCCGCCGCCGAAGTCGACCGCCGCGACGTAGAGCGGCTGGCCGTAGGCGTTGCCGGTGATCGCGCGCGAGAACAGCAACCCGAAGCCCGGCTGTGTGACGTTACCGCTGTTCAGGATCGTCTCGTGGGGGTTCCAGGCGCTGCGCGCGTTGTCGTAGCGATCGGTGACCACGGCGAGCCGGGCGACCGGGCCGCCGTTTCCCCCGGAGCCCCCGCTATCGCCACCGGCGCCCGACAGCGGGCTACCGCCGCCGCTCCTGGAGCAACCAAGCGAGCCGCCCGCGCCCCAGACGGAGACGGCAGCGATGACAATGAAGCGCGACACGAGCAGGTTCATCATTGCGTCCACATCAACGTCTACATTCGGCGACGCTCGGACAGACGTAGCACGGTTCGCAGTGGCGCGATCAACCGGAAATGGGTCACGCTGCGCACGCGATTCGATCCGGGTAGACACTCGTCACACCCGGTTGCCGCTTGGCAGCATCGACAATTTCGTTTACGGTATCGACGGCGCCGACAATCGGCGCCAAGACGAGCCGACCGCCGGGGGGAGGTCGCGGGGTAGCTTCGAAGGGAGACGTCGTGCTGCAAGACCGCCCCCAAGCGGGGACCTGCCTGGTTTTCAAGGTCGCGGGGGTCGCGTGCGCGCTCCCGATCGCCGCGGTCGTCGAGACGATGCGCCCCCTCCCGCTCCAGCGCGTCGACAGCGCGCCCGCGATCGTGGCCGGGCTCGCGATGATCCGCGGCGTGCCGACGCCTGTGATCGACACTGCACGCCTGCTGGGGACCGCGGCGACGACCGAGACCGGCCGCTTCGTCACGGTCGCGGTCGGCGAGCGGCGGGTCGCGCTGGCGGTCACGTCGGTCGTCGGGCTGCGCGCCGTCGCCGCCGAGCAGCTGCGCGCGCTGCCGCCGCTGCTGGCCGGCGCCGAGACCGGCGCGGTCAGCGCGATCGGCGCGCTGGATCGCGAGCTCCTGCTCCTGTTGCGGGACGCGCGCCTGGTGCCCGAGACGGTGTTCACCGCCACGCCGGCCACCGGGGCAGCGCAATGAGCGAGGCGCTCGACGCGCACGAGCTCGACCATTTCCGCGACGGGGTCGCGCGCCGCCTGGGACTGCACTTCGAGGAGTCGCGGACCAGCTTCCTGGTCGAGGTGCTGGAGCGGCGGATCGAGCGAAGCGGGCTCGGCGCCGCGGCGTACCTCGCGCGCCTCGACTCGGTCGCACCCTTCGCCGACGAGGTGCGCGCGCTCGCAAGCGAGCTCACCGTCGGCGAGACCTACTTCTTTCGCAACATCGATCAGTTCCACGCCGTGGCCCAGGTGGTGTTGCCCGAGCGGATCGCGGCGCGCGCGACGACGCGCACGCTGAACATCCTCTCGGCAGGCTGCGCCTCGGGCGAGGAGCCGTACACGCTGGCCATGGTCGCACGCGAGCAGATCGCCGACCCGCGCTGGACGGTGTCGATCCAGGGCGTCGACGTCAACCCCGCCGCGCTGGAGAAGGCGGCGGCGGCGCGCTACTCGACCTGGTCGCTGCGCGAGACGCCCGCCGACGCGCAGGCGCGCTGGTTCCGGCCCCGCGGAACGACGCGCGAGCTGACGATCGATCCCGCGATCCGGGACGCAGTCACCTTCCACGAGCGCAACCTGGCGGCCGACGACCCGCTGCTCTTCGCGCCCGAGACCTACGATCTGGTCCTGTGCCGCAACGTGATCATGTACTTCACGCTGGCGACGGCGCAGGCGGTCGTCGCGCGCCTCAGCCGCGCGCTGGCGCCGGGCGGCTATCTGTTCATCGGCCACGCCGAGACGCTGCGCGGTCTGTCGCACGATTTTCACCTGCGCCACACCCACGGCACGTTCTACTACCAGCGCCGCGACGACCGGGTCGACGCGGGCCGGCCTGGCGTCGCGCTCGAGCCACGCATCGACGACCGCGCTCCGTCGTGGATCGAGACGATCCAGCGCGCCAGCGACCGCATCCGCGCGCTGGCGGCGGAGAGCCGCGACGATCCGCCGCGCGCGCCCGCGGGCGCGCCGCCCGTCGAGCCCTACGCCGAGGCGCCGCCGCCGACGCGGCGCCTGTCGGCCGCCGCGCCGGATCTCGCGCCGGCGATGGAATCGCTGGCGCAGGAACGCTTCACCGAGGCGCTCGGCATGCTGCACGCGCTGCCCACCGACGCCGCGGCCGACCCCGATTCGCTGCTGCTGCGCGCCGCGCTGCTGACCCACAGCGGCCGGCTCGACGACGCCGAACGCACCTGCGCCGAGCTGCTGCAGCTCGACGAGCTCAACGCCGGCGCGCACTACTTGCTGGCGCTGTGCCGCGAAGGGAGCGGTGATCGGGCGGCCGCGATCGATCACGATCAGGTGGCGGTCTATCTCGATCCCGCGTTCGCGATGCCCCGCCTGCACATGGGCCTGCTGGCCCGGCGTTCGGGGCAGGCGGAGCTCGCGCGTCGCGAGCTGGGGCTGGCGCTGCCTCTTCTGCAACGCGAGGACACCTCGCGCCTGCTCCTGTTCGGTGGCGGTTTCAACCGCGACACCCTGACCGCGCTGTGCCGCGCCGAGCTGGGGGCGACCCGGATGGGGCAACCGTGAGCGCCGGCGATCGTCCCCACGAGTCGACCATCGAGCGCATGCGCGCGGAGTTCGATCGTGCGTTCGCGTCGCCCGCGGCGCCACCCGCGCGAAACCGCGCGCAGCTGCTCGGCATCCGCGTGGGCGGCGACCCCTTCGCGCTGCCCCTCGGCGGCGTGCTGGCGATCCACGTCGATCGCAAGATCGTCCCTGTGCCCAGCGCGTCGCCGACGGTGATCGGCATCGCCAGCTTCCGTGGCGCGCTGGCGCCCGTGCACGATCTGCGGCTGCTGCTCGGCTACCCGGCTCGCACGCCGACGCGCTGGCTGGTGCTGGTCGCGGGGGCGACGCCGCTCGGCCTGGCGTTCGACGCGTTCGAGGGACAGATCGCGGCCGCGACGACGCAGGCGGTGCAAGGATCGTTCTCCCGCCCTCCGGCGGCCGGCGGACGGTCCCGATCCGCCGAGCTCACGCGCGGGCTGATCCAGACCGGCGACACGATCCGCCCGCTGCTCGACCTCGGCGCGCTGCTGGCCGCCGCCGGGAGCGGGCCCGCGATTTCCCCCCAGACCCAGGAGCGATGACCGATGGATCCCCGCCCGCACCAACCGACGTATCACTCGACGAGCGAGTCGACGAGCTGGACGTTCGGCCGCAAGGTCGGCGCCGGTTTCGCCGGGACCGTCACACTGGCCGTCCTCATGAGCACGGTGTCGATCTACGCGCTGCGCGGGGTGGTCAGCTCCAAGGACCACGTCATCAACGTCAACGCGCAGATCCTGATCGAGTCCGAGCGGCTGAGCACGGCGATCGAGCGCAAGGCGGCGGCGCTGCGCGGATTCCTGCTGTCGCGCGACGAGCGGTTCGCCGACGACGTCCGCGCCGCGCGCGCAGAGATGAACGCCTTGGTGGCGCGTCTGCGCGCGGCGGTCAGGACCGACGAGGGTCGTCGCGATCTCGACCAGATCGACCGGGTCGAGGCCGAGCACCAGCAGGTGGTCGACCGGATCTTCGCCATGCGCCGCGCCGGCGACGACACGCCCACCGTCCTCAAGGCCTATCAGGTGGAGCTCGCGCCCAAGCGCGACCAGCTCGACGGCCTCATCAAGGCATTCGTGGCTTTCGAGCGCCGCCTGCTCCTGGAGGCGAGTCAGGCCTCGACCGATTCGGCCACGCAGAGCATCTGGGCGCTGGCTCTGATGACGGCGATCGTGCTGTTTCTGTCGATCGGGATCGCGTCCTTCATCACGCGCGGCCTGACCCGCCAGGTCGGCGCGTCGGTGGGGCGCGTGCAGAGCTCGTCGGCGGAGCTGCAGGCCGCCGCCAACCAGCAGGCGACCGGCGCGAAGGAGCAGGCGACGGCGATGAACGAGATCACCACGACGATCAGCGAGCTGCTGGCGACGTCGCGCCAGATCGCCGAGAGCGCTCAGCGCGTGTCGCCAGGTCGCCGGGCAGGCGAACAGCGGCGGCGCGCAACGGCGACACGACCGCCGACCGCGGCAACGAGGCGATCGCCGGCACGCGCCGGCAGGTCGACCTCATCGTCGGGCACATGCTCGACCTCGGCAAGAAGTCGCAGCAGATCGGCGCCGTGCTCGAGATCGTCTCGGAGCTGGCCGAGCAGACCAACATCCTGGCGATCAACGCCACCATCGAGGCGGCGGGCGCCGGCGAGGCGGGCAAGCGCTTCGCGGTCGTCGCCGAGGAGATCCGCAAGCTCGCCGATCGCGTCGGCGGCTCGACCAAGGAGATCCGCGACGCTCATCGACGACGTGCGCGGCGCGGTCAACACCACCGTGATGGCCACCGAGACCGGCTCCAAGGCGGTCGACAGCGTGGCCAAGCAGTTCGGCGACGTCGCGGCGGCGTTCAAGCAGATCGCCGCGCTGGTCACGACCACGAGACGCCGCGCGCGAGATCGAGCTGTCGACCAAGCAGCAGGCGACCGCGGTCGAGCAGGTCAACGTCGCGATCGCCAACGTCTCGCAGTCCGCGCGCGAGACCGAGACCAGCTCGGCGCAGACGCTGCAGACGGCGTCGCAGCTGGCGACGCTGTCGCGCGATCTGCTGCGCCTCGTACGCGTGGAGGCCTGAGGGTGGCCGGCGATCCGTACAAATACTTCCGCCTCGAGGCGCGCGAGCTCCTCGAGCAGCTCGGCAAGGGCGACGCTCGAGCTCGAGCGCGGCGAGGCCGCCGCCGACCGCGTCGCTCACCTCCTGCGGCTGGCCCACACGCTCAAGGGCGCGGCGCGCGTCGTCAAGCAACGCGACATCGCCGACCTGGCGCACGCGATCGAGGACGCGCTCGAACCCTTTCGCGCCCACGGGGGCGCGCTGCCGCGGCCGGCGGTCGATCGGCTGCGCGGCCTGGTCGACCAGATTCGGGCGGGCGTGGTCGCGCTCGACCAGCCGACCGCGCCACCGGCCGCCCCGCCGGGCGTCTCCGGAGCGACTCCCGCGGACCGTGCCGCGGCGCCGGCGATCCTGCCCCGCACGCTGCGCGCCGATCTCGCCGAGGTCGACGACCTCCTCGAAGGCGTGGCCGAGGCGCACGGGCAGCTGGGCGCGCTACGCCAGAGCCTGGGCCCGCTGGAGCGCGCGCGCCGCCTGGCCGAGGTGCTGATCGAGCAGCTCGGTTCGAGCCACCAGGCGCGCGCCGCCGCCGCGCAAAAGACGCGCTCGCTGGCCGAGGAGCTCGGCAACCTGGTCGGCGGCATCGAGCAGAGCCTGGGCCGCGGCATCGAACAGATCGACCGCGAGCTGCGGCAGGTGCGCCAGAGCGGGCAGCGTCTGCGCTTGCTGCCCGCGGCCACGATGCTCGACGCCCTGGAGCGGCTGGCGCGCGACGCCGCCGAGAGCCTGGGCCGCCGCGTCGTCTTCGAGAGCCAGGGCGGCGACGTGCGCCTCGACGCCGACGTGCTGGCCAGCGTGCAGACGGCGCTGGTGCAAGTCGTGCGCAACGCGGTCGCGCACGGCATCGAGCCGGAGGCGGAGCGCGTCGCCGCGGGCAAGCCGGCCGCGGGCAGGTGCGCCTCGAGATCGATCGCCGCGCGAACCGCGTGATCTTCCGCTGCGGCGACGACGGACGCGGCATCGACCTGCCGGCCGTGCGCCGCGCCGCCGCGCGCGGGCTGTCGGACATCGAGGCGAGCCGCCTCGGCGACGACGATGTCATGCGCCTCCTGCTCAAGGGCGGCATCAGCACGTCGCGCACGGTGACGCCGATGGCCGGGCGCGGCGTCGGCCTCGACGTCGTGCGCGAGGTCGCCGAGCGCCTGGGCGGCCGCGTCGGCGTCAAGACCGAGCACGGCCGCGGGACGACGCTGGAGCTGGCGGTGCCGATCTCGCTGTCGTCGCTCGAGGCGCTGGTGGTCGACGCCGGCGATCGAAGCGCGGCGATCCCGCTCGAGGCGATCCGCCAGATCGTGCGCCTCGGCCCGCAGGACATCGCCCGCACCGGCGACGGCGAGTCGATCCTGTTCGCGGGCCAGGCGATCCCGTTCGCGCCGCTCGCGGGGCCGCTGCGCGCGGGCGGCGCGCACGACGCGACGGCGCGCGCCTGGTCGGCGGTGGTGATCGAGGCGCCGGCGGGACGGGCGGCGCTGGGCGTGACGCGCCTGCGCGGCACCGAGACCGTCGTGGTGCAGCCGCTGCCCGAGGCGGTGGCCGCGGATCCGATCGTCGCCGGCGCCGCGCTCGACGCCGAGGGCAACCCGCAGCTGGTGCTGGACCCCGACGCGCTGGTCGCGGCCGCCGCGCGCAGCGAGGCGCGCGAGCGCGCGGCGCCCCGCCGGCGCCCGCCCGTGCTGATCGTCGACGACTCGCTGACCACGCGCATGCTCGAGCAGAGCATCCTCGAGTTGGCCGGCTACGAGGTCGACATGGCGAACTCGGGCGAGGAGGCGCTGGAGAAGGCGGCGGCGCGGCGCTACGCGCTGTTCCTGGTCGACGTCGAGATGCCGGGCATGGACGGATTCACCTTCGTCGCCACCGCGCAGAAGGACCCGTCGCTGCGCGAGGTGCCGGCGATCCTGGTGACCTCGCGCGACGCCGAGGAGGATCGCGCGCGCGGCCGCGCCGTCGGGGCCAAGGCGTACATCGTCAAGAGCGAGTTCGACCAGAACGATCTGCTCGAACGGATTGGAAAGCTGGTGGCGTGATGCCGGCCGCACCGGGAGCGACCAAGATCCGCGTGCTGGTCGTCGAGGATTCGGTGACGGTGCGCGGGCGGCTGTGCGAGGTGCTGGCCGAAGACCCCGGGATCGAGGTCGTCGGCGAGGCCACCGACGGCAAGCGCGCGATCGAGCTCTGCCACGACCTGCGCCCCGACGTGGTCTCGCTGGACATGATGCTGCCGATCATGACCGGCGTCGCCGCCACCGAATACATCATGGCGCACTTCCCGACGCCGATCCTGATCGTGTCGGCGTCGACCAACCGCGGTGAGCTGTTCCGGACCTACGACGCGCTGGCGGCGGGCGCCGTCGACGTGCTCGAGAAGCCGCGCGGCGACGAGCACGGCGACGACTGGGAGCGGCGCTACCTGGCGGCGCTGAAGCTGGTGTCGCGCATCAAGGTCATCACCCACCTGCGCGCGCGCCTCCCCGGACTCGGGCGCGCGCCCGACCTCGCTCGAGACGCCCTCCCCTCCGGCGCGGTCGCGCGCGCGGCCGATGGCTCGCCGGTGCGCCGGCTGGTCGCGATCGGCGCGTCGACCGGCGGGCCGGGCGCGCTGGTCGAGATCCTGCGTGGCCTGCCCGTCGACTTTCCGCTGCCGGTCCTGATCGTGCTGCACATCGACGAGCCGTTCGGCGCCGCGTTCGCCGAGTGGCTCGACGGACAGACCGCGCACCGGGTCGGCTATGCGCGCGACGGCGCGCTCATCGGCGCCGGCGCCGGGCGCGTCCTGATGGCGCCGCCGGGCCGGCACCTGGTGGTCGCGGGCGCGCGGCTCGCCCTGACATCCGATCCCGAGCGCCACTCGTGCCGGCCGTCGATCGACGTGCTCTTCGAGTCGATCGCGCGCGAGCGGGGCGCCGAGGCGATCGCGGCGCTGCTCACCGGCATGGGGCGCGACGGCGCCAGCGGCCTGCTCGGGATCCGGCGCGCCGGCGGCGCGACCATCGCGCAGGACGAGGCGACGTCGATGGTCTACGGCATGTCGCGCGAGGCGGCGCTCATCGGCGCGGCCGAGCAGATCCTGCCCATTCAAGAGATCGGCCCCGCGATCGCGCTCGCGGCGGCCGGACCGGGCCAGGCGCGCCGATGACGGAGGCGGCAACGTGATTCAAGTGATGGACCTGACCGGGACACCGAGCACGCCGCCGCTCGTCGCGGGCGACACCGCGGCCGCGCCGCTGGGCGCGGTGCTGATCGTCGACGACAGCCTGACCGTGCGCATGGATCTGGCCGAGGCGTTCGAGTCGGCGGGCCTGCGCCCGGTCGCGTGCGCCGACATCGCCGAGGCGCGCGCGGCGCTGGCGAGGGAGCCGATCGCGGTCGCGGTGCTCGACGTGCTGCTGCCCGACGGCGACGGGCTGGATCTGCTGCGGGAGATCCGCGCGGCGCCCGCCACCGCCGACCTGCCGGTGCTGATGCTGTCGACCGAGGCCGAGGTGCGCGATCGCATCCGCGGCCTGCAGGTCGGCGCCACCGACTACGTCGGCAAACCCTACGACCGCGCCCAGGTGGTGTTTCGCGCGCGGGCGCTCGCGCGCCGGCGCGACAGCGCGTCGCCGGCGACCCGCGCCACGGTGCTGGTGATCGACGACAGCCTCACCTTCCGCGGCGAGCTCGCGCGCGCTCTCGCCGCGGCGGGCTACGAGGTCATCGCCGCCGAGAACGGCGAGCAGGGCTTGCGGCTGGCGGCGGACCTGCGGCCGAACGTGATCGTGGTCGACGGCGTCATGCCGGGCATCGACGGCGCGACCGTGATCCGCCGCGTGCGCGACGACCTGGCGCTGCGCGCGACGCCGTGCCTGATGCTGACCGCGGCCGACGCCGGCGGCGGCGCGGAGCTGCAGGCGCTCGACGCCGGCGCCGACGCGTTCGTGAGCAAGGACGACGACACCGGCGTGATCCTGGCGCGGCTCGCGGCGCTGCTGCGCCACGCCGACAGCAGCGGCCCCGAGGCGGCGAGCCTGCTCGCGCCCAAGCGGATCCTGGCGGTCGACGACAGCCCGACCTACCTGCACACGCTGTCCGACGTCCTGCGCGAGGAGGGCTACGACGTCGTGCAGGCGCGCTCGGGCGAGGAGGCGCTCGAGATGCTGGCCGCGCAGCGGCCCGACTGCATCCTGCTCGACCTGATCATGCCCGGCCTGGGCGGCCGCGAGACGTGCCGCCGCATCAAGGCCGCGCCCGAGACGCGCGAGATCCCGCTCATCATGATCACCGCCGCCGAGGACCGCGACACGATGATCGACGGGCTCGCGGTCGGCGCCGACGACTTCATCGCGAAGTCGAGCGACTTCGCCGTGCTGAAGGCGCGCGTGCGCGCGCAGCTGCGGCGCAAGCAGGTCGAGGACGAGCAGCGCCGCGTGCGCGAGGAGCTGCTGCGCAGCGAGCTCGAGGCCACCGAGGCGCGCGCCGCACGCCTCGTGGCCGAGACGCGCGCCGCCCTGTCCGACGAGCTGGCGCGCAAGAACAAGGAGCTCGAGGCGTTCAGCTACTCGGTGTCGCACGACCTGCGCGCGCCGCTGCGCGTGGTCGACGGGTTCAGCCGCGCGCTCGACGAAGGCTACGGCGCCGGCCTCGACGAGCAGGGCCGCGAGTACCTGACGCGGATCCGCGCCGGCGCGCGGCGCATGGGCGAGCTCATCGACGACCTTCTCGAGCTGTCGAAGCTGGGCGCGGCGGAGCTGCAGCGCGAGAGCGTCGACCTGGCGGCGATGGCGCGCGAGGTGTTCGACGAGCTGCAGCGACGCGATCCCGCGCGCCCAGTGGGCTTCGAGACGGACGCCGAGGTCGTGGCCAACGCGGACGCGCGGCTCATGCGCGTGGTGTTCGAGAACCTGCTCGGCAACGCCTGGAAGTTCACCGCGCGCGCGCCGCAGCCGCGCATCACCTTTCGCGTCGAGGCGCGCGCGGGCGGCCCGGTCTTCGTCGTGCGCGACAACGGCGCGGGGTTCGACATGGCGCTCGCGAGCAAGCTGTTCGCGCCATTCCAGCGCCTGCACGACGAGAACGACTACGCCGGAACCGGGATCGGCCTGGCGACGGTGCAGCGCATTGTGGACCGCCACGGGGGACAGGTGTGGGCCGAGGGCGCCGTCGGGCAGGGGGCGGCCATCTTCTTCACGCTGGCCCAGCCACGCGCCGGAGGACATTCATGAAGAAGCCGTTGCGGGTGCTGGTGCTCGAGGACCGCGAGGCCGACGCCGCGCTCTTGCTGCTGGAGCTGCGGCGCGGGTTCGACGTCGAGCACGAGCGAGTCTGGACCGCGACGGGGATGGTGGAGGCCCTGAAGCGGCGGCAGTGGGACATCATCATCTCCGACTACTCCATGCCCGGCTTCGGCGCGCTGCCGGCGCTGGCCGTGCTGCGCGAGAGCGGGCTCGAGCTGCCGTTCATGGTGGTGTCGGGCACGATCGGCGAGGAGAGCGCGGTCGAGGCGCTGCGCGGGGGCGCGCGCGACTTCATCGTCAAGGGCAAGCTGGCGCGCCTGCTGCACGCCGTCGAGCGCGAGCTGGAAGAGAGCCGCATGCGCCAGGCGCGGCGCGAGGCCGAGAAGGCGCTGCGCGAGAGCGAGGAGTACGTGCGCCTGCTGCTGGATTCGACCGGCGAAGGGTTCTTCGGCGTCGACCGCCAGGGCAACTTCACGTTCGCCAACCGCGCGGCGACCTCCATGCTGGGCTACGCCGGACAGGGATCGCTGGTGGGTCGGGACACGCACGCGCTCCTGCACCACGGCAAGCCGCACGAAGTCCGCTGCGCGGGCCCGAGCTGCCGGCTGCGCCAGGCGCTGGTGGGCGAAGACAGCGCGGTCCTCGACGACGAGGCGCTCGACCGCGGCGACGGGTCGCGCTTCGAGGTCGAGATCCGCATGTTCCCCGTGAGGCGCGACGGCGTCCGCCTCGGCTCGGTCGCCACGTTCGTCGACCTCTCGCCGCGCCGGCGGCTCGAGCAACAGCTGCGGCAATCGCAGAAGATGGAGGCGATCGGCAGCCTGGCGGGCGGCGTCGCCCACGACTTCAACAACCTGCTGTCGGTGATCCTCAGCTACGCCGAGATGATCATCGACGGCCTCAAGGTCGGCGATCCGATGCGCGCCGAGCTCGACGAGATCCGCCGCGCGGGCGAGCGCGCGGCGGCGCTGACGCGGCAGCTGCTCGCGTTCAGCCGCCAGCAGGTCCTGCAGCCGCGCAACCTGGACCTGAACCAGGTCGTGAACGGCCTCGAGGGAATGCTCCGGCGCCTGCTGGGCGAGGACATCGAGCTCTCGCTGCTGAACGCGCGCGCGCTCGGCCAGGTGCGCGCCGATCCCGGGCAGATCGAGCAGGTGCTCATGAACCTGGTGGTCAACGCGCGCGACGCCATGCCCGAAGGCGGCAAGATCACCATCGAGACCGACAACGTCGAGCTGACCGGGGAGTACGCCGCGGGCCACGTCGGCGTGAAGCCCGGCGCCTACGTGCTGCTGGCCGTGACCGACACCGGGATCGGCATGGACGCGGGCACGCAGGCGCGCATCTTCGAGCCGTTCTTCACCACGAAGGAGAAGGGCAAGGGGACGGGCCTGGGGCTGTCGATGGTCTTCGGCATCGTCCAGCAGTCGGGCGGCCACATCTGGGTCTACAGCGAGCTCGGCAAGGGCACGACGTTCCGGATCTACCTGCCGCGCACCGACGGCGTGGTCGAGAGCGCCGACATCGCGCCGTCGGGGCCGGTCGTGCTGCGCGGGACGGAGACCGTGCTGCTGGTCGAGGACGACGAGCAGGTGCGCGTCATCTCGCGCACGATCCTGCGCCGCCATGGCTACAACGTGCTCGAAGCGGCCAACGGCGGCGAGGCTTTCCTGGTCTGCGAGCGCCACTCGGCGCGCATCCACATCCTGGTCACCGACGTGGTCATGCCGCGCATGAGCGGCCGGCAGCTCGCCGAGCGGCTGATGCCGCTGCGCCCCGACATGAAGGTGCTCTACCTGTCGGGCTACACCGAGAACACCATCGTGCACCACGGCATCCTCGACTCGGGCATCTCGTTCCTGCAAAAGCCGATCGTGCCCGATTCGCTGCTGCGCAAGGTGCGCGAGGTGCTCGAGGGCGCCGGCGGCGGACCTCAGTCCCGCAAGTAGTGGCACATGTAGCCGCCGGGGTTCTTCTCCAGATACTTCTGGTGGTGCTCCTCGGCGCGCGTGAACTCGCCGGCCGGTACGATCTGGGTGACGATCGGGTGCTTCCACTTGCCCGATCGGGCGACGCGCGCCTTGACCGCCTCGGCGGTCTTGCGCTGCTCGTCCGTCGTGAAGAAGATCGCCGAGCGATACTGCGTGCCCACGTCGTTCTCCTGGCGGTTGAGCGTGGTCGGGTCGTGCATGCGGAAGAACCACTTCTCCAGCAGGTCGGCAAAGGACAGCTTCTTGGGATCGAACACGATGCGCACCGTCTCTGCGTGGCCGGTGGCGCCGCTCGAGACCTCCTCGTAGCTCGGTGACTTCGTCTTGCCACCGCTGTAGCCGACCTCGGTCTGGATGACGCCGGGGATCTTGCGCAGGATCTCTTCCATGCCCCAGAAGCAGCCGCCAGCCAGGTACGCGGTCTCGAACGTGGTCTCGCAGCCCGGCTTGTCGCCCGGCCCGGGGCGCGTGCAGGAGTTGACCGTCGCGGCGCCGGCCGGAAGCGCGGTCTTCGCCGCGGCGGCGCCACCCTTCGCGGCGACGCCCTCGCCAAAGAGCACGCGGTATTCGCCGTAGCCCTCGGCCTGCAGCTTGTCGACCGGAATGAAACGCAGCGCCGCCGAGTCGATGCAGTAGCGCAGGCCGGTCGGCTCCGGTCCGTCGTCGAACACGTGGCCGAGGTGCGAGCTCCCGGCCTTCGATCGCACCTCGGTGCGCGCCATGCCCATCGTGCGGTCGGTCTTGTCGATCACGCGCCCGGGCTCGACCGGCCGCGTGAAGCTGGGCCAGCCGGTGCCCGACTCGAACTTGTCGGTCGAGCTGAAGAGCGGCTCGCCCGTGGCCACGTCGACGTACAGGCCGGCGTTGTGGTTGTCCCAGTAGTCGTTGTGGAACGACGGCTCGGTCGCGTCCTTCTGCGTGACCTCGTACTGCATCGGGGTCAGCTTGCGCCGCAGCGCCTCGTCCGCCGGCTTGGTATAGGTCTTCTTCGACAGGACGGCCGTCCGCGGCCCGTGAGGTTGCTGGTCCGGACCACCCTCGGCGGCGGCGCTGCTGCGGCAGCCGCCAACCGCCGCCCCCAGGGCCAGCAACGACAGAACCGCGGCCCCTGAGATTCCCGAATCGAGCGTCCGTGGTTTCATGATGTGAACTTTACGCCGGAGCAGGGCCTCCGGTTACGGTCACTGGCGCACTGCGCCGAGAGGGCTCGCCTAGAGCCGAGCCGCGGCGATGAGCGCGTTCGCCTCGCCCGGGTGGCGCTTGCACTCGAGCAGCGCGTTCATCATCAGGGGCGCCACGATGGTCGCGTCGGATTCGACGACGAACATCGGCGTCTCCGCCGTGAGCTTGTCCCAGGTGATCTTCTCGTTGGGGGTCGCGCCCGAGTACGAGCCATACGACGTGGTCGAGTCGGAGATCTGGCAGAAGTACGCCCACGGCTTCACCGGCTGCTCGAGGTCGTACTTGATCGACGGCACCACGCAGATCGGGAAGTCGCCGGCAATGCCGCCGCCGATCTGGAAGAAGCCGACACCGTGCCCCGACGACAGCTCGCGATAGTCGTCATAGAACGCCCCCATGTACTCGATGCCCGACTTCGCGATCGCGGCGCTGCACTCGCCGATCTTCACGTGCGACGCGAAGATGTTGCCAAAGGTCGAGTCCTCGTAGCCCGGGACGACCACCGGCAGCTTGGCCTGCGCCGCCGCGAGCAGCCAGCACTCGTCGGCCGGCCCCTGCCGCAGATTGGCGGGCACGGCTCTGGATCAGCTCGTAGAAGTACTCGTGCCAGAAGCGGCGCTCGCCGCGCTCGCTGGCGCGTTTCCACATGGGGACGACGATCTTCTCGACGGCGCGGAACGCCTCGTCCTCGGGGATGCTGGTATCGGTCACCCGTCGCATGCGGTCGTCGAGGATCTTGGTGTCGTCCTGCTTGGTGAAGTAGCGGTAGTCGGGGAAGTCCTTGTAGTGGTCGTGCGCGACCAGCCGGAACAGCGACTCTTCCAGGTTGGCGCCGGTCACCGACAGGCCGTGAATCAGGCCGGCGCGGATCGCCGGCGCCATCGTGATGCCGAGCTGGGCCGACGACATCGCGCCGGCGACCGCCCAGAACATGCGCCCGCCGCGCTCGATATGCCGCCAGTAGGCGAGGGTCGCGTCGCGCGTGGCGCGCGCGTTGAAGTTCTTGTAGTTGCGAAGGATGAAATTCAGGATCGGCAGCTCGGCGCTCATGATGGCCCTTTTCTAGCGGCTCTCGAGCCCGGCGGCCAGGGGGCATCTGCGGCGACACGCCGAATTCACACGCCGGCCTGCTCAGGTTTGGCACACAAGTCGCCGATAGCACGCGGCATGACGAACCGACATGCGCGCAGACACCAAGGTCAGGTAGTCGTCGTCTCTGGAATGTTGTCGATGCTCGCCGCTTGCGGCGGCGCCTCGAATGGTCCCGGTCCCGGCCTCGGCGGTTTCACCGGCGGCGGATTTGGCGGCTCGGGATCGGGTGGCAGCACCGGGTCGACCTGCCCGTCGAGCAACGCGAGCGGCACGCTGTCGTTGCGCATCAGCGGCACGCCCAGCGGCCACGGATCGGTCGGCCTCGCCGGTGGCTCCACGCTGACCGCCAGCAACGATCTCACGCTGCCTGCCGGCCCCGAAACCGTGACCGCCTATCTGGTCGCCGAGGGGAGCCAGATGGTGCGCGTCGCCTATTCGCCGACGGTCGATGTTCCCGCGCCGTGCGTGCGCGCCGGCCAGACCACCGTCGTCAACGTCGTCTATGCCCGCATCGCCAGCAGCGGCGCGCTCTGGCTCGGCGCCAGTAACACGCCGTCGAGCGCGACGTTGCTGTCGTACCTGCCCGGCGACCTCGCTTCGAGCGGCACGTCGCCCGCGACCGTCGCCGCCCGCACCGGCGGCTCGGACGGCTTCACCTTCGACGTCTTCGGCAACGCCTGGGTCATCGGCGGCACCACCGCCGATCCGCCGGTCGCGCGCATCCCGGCCGCGGCGCTCGGCACCGACGGCTTGAAGACGCCCGACATCGTGATCGACAGCCCCTCGTTCGGAAACGCCATCCCCGGCCCGACGGCGCTGGCGTTCGACGTCGACGGAAACCTGTGGGTCTCGGTCGTCTCCGCCGACAAGGTCGTGAAGATCGCCGCCGCGGCGCTCGAGACGCCCGGCTCGACGGCGCCGGTCGCGGCCGTGGAGGAAGGTGGCATCAGCGCGCCCGAGGGCCTGGCGTTCGACAGCACCGGCAACCTCTGGGTGGCCAGCGGCGCGTCGACGATCGTGCGCATCAACGGCGCGCACCTGACGACGTCGGGCACCGGCGCTGACCTGACCATCGTCGCGCTCTCGCCGCCGCCGGTCATCGGGCCGCTCTCATCGCCGCTCGGCCTGGCGTTCGACGGCGACGGTAACCTCTGGGTGAACTACGACGGCACGTTCGCGCGCCTCACGCCCACCGACCAGGCCGGCACCGGGACCAAGACGATCACGCCTGGCGTTCAGATCCAGCCCGACGTGCAGTCGCTGCCGCTGGGCATGGCGTTCGATGAGCTCGGCGGCATGTGGTTCGCCGACGTCGCCGGCCAGTTCGCCTGCTTCGGCGCGAGCCAGCTCACCGGCTCGGGCACAGTGAGGCCGGACATCATCATTGCGAGCCCCGACCTCGGCTACGCCGGCTGGTTCGCGCTCTACCCCGCTCCGGCGTTCACGCCGCTGGCGCACGCGCTGCCCTGAGCGAGTCACCGCCGCGCGCATTTCCGGGACATCGCTCCGGACGTCGTTCCCGGCATCGATCCAGGACTTGGCGATCCGACCTCGGGCGCCAGGTCCCCAGTTTTCTGAAATCGGTTCGCGCCAAGGGCGTGGGATCCGGGCCCTTCGCATGGGCACGCCTCTTGCTGCCGATCCACAGCATGGGAACGAGGCGAAGCGGAGACGTCCTTGCGCCCTATCGCCGCGCCCCGGCGGCGATGGCGGCCCTGCTCGTCCTCGTCGCTGCCGCGCTGGCGTGGTTCGGCGCGGGATGCAGCTCGACGGCGATGACGCCGCCCTCCCCCGGCGGCATCGCGCGCCTGGCGGCGGACCTTCAGGCGCTCGACCAGCAGCAGCTCGTCGACCCGAGTTGCGCTTCGCAAAACCCGGCCCCTCCGTAGACCGCGGGGCGGCGCGCGCGCCGCCCTTCGAAACACCGTCGAAACGATCCTCCGCGGCTCGACCGTGAGGCGCCGGTGGGGCGTCGATGCACACGCGCCCAGGCGCTGTGCGCCATTCCGCCACACGCCGCCGTCGTCAGGTCCCAGCGGGAGGTCGCGCGCGTGGCGAAATGCGCCCCGATCTCGATGGTCGTGAGCCCGCGTCGGGATGGCATGGGCGGTGCTTGCTGGTTGCGTGCCCCGGCCCACCGTCGGGGCGAACCCCAAAAGGAGACACCGATGAACCTCACCCGCACCATCTTCCTGGCCATTGCCGTTCTGCTCCCCGCCTCTTGGACCATTGCCAAGGCCGACGACGCGCCGGCCGGCGAGACCCCGAAGAAGGAGAAGAAGGCCAAGAAGAGCAAGAAGGCCGACGGCGAGAAGAAGGACGAGAAGAAGGCCGAGTAACGCCTTCTCGGGTCGGGCGGCCGAGTGGCAGCTCCGGACGGCCTTCGGCTTGTCTGGACGCGCTCTCGACCGCCGACCCGGTTACTTTTTCCGTCTGGTAGATTCCTCGATCGGATTGAGCCGGCGCCGACATGACGTCGATGCGTGGCTCTCCATCGTTCTTCGGTTCTGGTTCGAAGGCGGTCACGTAGTCCTGGCGTCCAGGCGCGCAGGTGCTCAACGTCGCCGGCCACATGGATTGTCCGCCGGGCACCGCGCGCACGGTGACGCCGGCAGCAAGATGAGCAAGGACATGGTCGCCTTCGTCGACGCCGGCAGCGGCGTCTGCCCGTAGCGCGGCAACAGCGCGCAGCGACGGGGAACGGCGACACGTTGGTGTTCGCCAACAGCTCGAATTTCCCAAAAAAGGTGTGGTCGATCTGCCTGCTTCGGACGACGAAGGGGTACCTGGATCACACATTCTGATGCGCACGACGAAGACTGGGCTCTCCACTCTCCTCGCCTTGTTGTCTCTCTTTTTCCTCACCCGGTGCACCGGCACCGTCGGGGACAGCGGCTTCGACCCGGGCAGTCCGGTGTTTGGCGACGGCGGCACGACCGGCGGTGCGGGCGCGAGCGGCCTCGGCGGGATCGCGGTCACCGGCAGCGGCGGTGGCGCGGGCGGCATCACCGGCGGCGCCGGCGCGGGTGGCTCCGGCGGCGTGGTCGCGACCGGGCTCCCCTGCGACGTGCAGGCGCTGCTGCAGACCCGCTGCATCGGCTGCCACGCGTCGCCGCCGGTCAACGGCGCGCCGATGCCGCTCGTGAACCTCGCGAACCTGCTCGCGGCGTCGTTCGCCGATCCCACCAAGACGTTCGCGCAGCGCGCGCTGGCGCGCATTCAGCAGACTGCGGGCCAGATGCCGCCGGCGCCCAACCCGAGCGCCACCGCGGCGGAGATCCAGTCGCTCGGCAACTGGATCTCCGCGGGTTACCCGAGCGCGACCTGCGGCGGCACCGGCGCGGGCGGCACGACCGGCGCGGGCGGCACGACCGGGACCGGCGGGCGCACCGGCACCGGCGGCGCGACCGGAACCGGCGGGCGCATCGGCACCGGCGGGGCCGGTGGCGCGACCAACGAGGGGCTCCCGTGCGACGTCCAGGCGGTCTATCAGACCCACTGCACCACCTGCCACGCGGCGACGCCGGTCAATGGCGCGCCGATGCCGCTGGTCACGCGCGGAAATCTCATGACGCCGTCGTTCGTCAGCGCGGCGATGACCTTTGCCCAGCGCACCGTCGTGCGCATGCAGAGCGCCACGACGCCGATGCCGCCGGCACCCGGCACGGGCGCGACCCCCGCCGAGGTCACGACCGTCAACGACTGGATCGCGGCCGGCTACCCCGCCGGAACATGCGGCGCGGGTGGCGCCGGTGGCGCGGGCGGTGGCACCGGCGCGGGCGGCGGCACCGGCACCGTCGATCCGCTGGGCGCGAGCGCGCGCTGCACCAGCGGCACCACCTGGACCGGCGGCAACAACGGCAACCCCGTGATGAACCCCGGCCGCGCCTGCATCACGTGCCACGCCACCCAGGGCGGCGCGCCCCGCTTCACCATCGCCGGCACGCTCTATCCGACGGGCCACGAGCCGAACTTGTGCAACGGCGTGAACGGCACCACCGGCGCGCGCGTGGTGATCGTCGACGCCGCCAACCGCACGATCACGCTGACGCCCAACGCCGCCGGCAACTTCATGTCCACGACCGCGATCACCGCGCCCTATCATGCCAAGGTCACCTACCAGGGACGCGAGCGCATCATGCCGGTCGCGCAGACCAGCGGCGACTGCAACTCGTGCCACACGCAGACCGGCGCCAACGGCGCGCCCGGCCGCATCACGTTGCCTTGAATCGAGACCAATCCCGGATCGAGACCTCGGGCCTCAGGCTTCGGGCTTCAGGCTTTCGAAGGTGCTGCGCTCATCGCCGGGAGCTCGGAGATCCGAAGCCCGAGGCCCGCTTCCCGACCGCGTTTCAGCCTAACAACTTGTCGGGCGTGATCGGCAGATCGCGAACCCGCATGCCGGTCGCGTGATAGACGGCGTTGGCGATCGCCGCCGCCGCGCCGGTGATGCCGATCTCGCCGATCCCCTTGGCGCCGACCGCGTTGACGATGGGATCGACCTCGTCGACGGCGATGATCTCGATCGCCGGCACGTCCAGGTGGACCGGCACGTGATAGTCGGCGAGATCGCGCGTGACCACGCGGCCGGTGCGCTGATCGCGCAGCGTCTCCTCGTGCAGCGCCATGCCGATGCCCCACACGATGCCGCCGATGAACTGGCTGCGCGCGGTCTTGGCGTTCAGGATCTTGCCGCCCGCGAACGCACCGACGAAGCGGGTGACGCGGACCTGGCCGAGGTCGGCGTCGACGTGCACCTCGGCGAACTGCGCGCCGAACGAGTGCAGCGCGTAGTCCTTGCGCGCGGCGCCTTCCTCCGCGGCGTAGCGGCCCTCGATCTCCGCGCGCCCCGCGCGCTTCAAGATCGCCGGGAACGGATCGCGGCGCGCCGAATCGCGCGCGTCGACGAGACAGCCGTCCGCCAGCACCACGTCAGCCGGCGGCATCGAATACAGCGGCGAGCCGGTGTCGGCCAGCGCCAGCGCCACGATCGCGGCGCGCGCCGCCTCGGCCGCTCCCTTCACCGCCGGCCCGACGCTGGCCGCGGTGCGCGAGCCCGCCGACAGCGGCGCCTCGGGCAAGCGCGGTGTCGCCGAGCTCGAAGCGCACGCGATCGACGGGCAGGCCGAGCGCGTCGGCCGCGATCTGGCGTCATGATCGTGTACGTGCCGGTGCCGAGGTCCTGCGTCCCCGCCTGCACCAGCGCCGTGCCGTCGGCGCGGATGCGCGCCACCGCCTGCGCCGGGCTCTGCCCCGCCGGGTACGTCGCCGTCGCCATGCCCCAGCCGACCCACTCGTGCCCCCTGCGCGTCGCGCGCACCGTCGCGCGCCGGCGCGCCCAGCCGAATCGCTCCGCCGCCTGCTGATAGCACGCGCGCAGCGACTTGCTCGAGAACGGCTTGCCGGTCTCCGGATCGCGCTCGGCGTAGTTGCGCAGGCGCAGCTCGAGCGGATCGAGCCTGAGCGCGTACGCGAGCTCGTCCATCGCCGACTCGAGCGCGAAGCTGCCCGACGCCTCGCCGGGCGCGCGCGTGAACGTCGGCGTCGACACGTCGAGGCGCACCAGCCGGTGCGACGTGCGGATGTTCGCGCACGCGTACGACATGCGCGTCTGCGCCGCGCTCGGCTCGACGAACTCGTCGAAGCGCGAGGTCTCGGCGTACACGTCGTGGCGCATGGCGAGCAGGCGGCCGCGCGCATCGGCGCCGAGCGCGACCTGTTGCCGCGTCACCGGACGGTGCCCGACGAGCGAGAACATCTGGTGGCGCGTGAGCACCAGCTTCACCGGCCGCCCGAGCACGCGCGCCGCCATCACGGCGAGCGGCACGTGCGACCACGGCGTGCCCTTGCAGCCGAACCCGCCGCCGACGAACAGTGAGATGACGCGCACGTCGTCGACGCGGCAAGCCGAAGAGCGCGCGCGATGCGCTTGCGCACGCCGGTGATGCCCTGCGTCGCATCGTACACCGTCACGCGATCCGCGGCGTTCCACACCGCGATCGTGCCGTGCGGCTCCATCGGGTTGTGGTTGTGCACCGGCGTCGTGTAGGTCGCGCTGATCCGGTACGCGGCGGTCCGCGTAGGCGCGGTCGAAGTCGCCAGTGTGGCTGTCCGTCGGGCCGCGCGGCGTCTTCGCGGGCGCGTACGCCTCGCCGAGGTGATCGCCGAGGCCCAGCGCGGGCCGCTCGGCGCGCACCACCGCGCGGACCAGGCTCGCGGCGTGCTGCGCGTTCTCCAGCGTGTCGGCGACGACGACCGCGATCGGCTGGTCGTTGTAGAGGACGCGGTCGTCCTGCAAGAGCTGCAGCACGCGCTCGCCGGGCTCGCCGTGCGCCGCGCCCGGCAAGCGCGGCGCGTTCGCGTGCGTGAGCACGCGCAGCACGCCGGGCGCGCGCTCGGCGTCGTGCGTCTCGATCGACTGCAAGCGCCCGGGCGCCGCGGTGGCGCCGACGATCACGGCGTGCGCGACGTTGGCGACCGCGGTCTCGGGCGCGTAGGGCGTCTTGCCCGTGACCTTGAGCCGGCCGTCGACGCGGTCGATCCCCGCGCCGGTGATCGCGTGCGCGGGCGGGGGCGCCGCCGCGCCCGCGTCGCCGGCCGCCGAGCCGCTCACCGGCTGACCACCGTCTCCAGCGCGCGCACCAGCGTCCGCTGCGCGAGCTTGACCTTGAACTCGTTGTCGGGCCGCACGTCGGCGCCCCGCAGCGCCAACGCCGCCGCGTGCTCGAAGGACGATCGCCGAGCCGGCTGCCCGACCAGCGCCGCCTCGGCCTCGTGACTGCGCCACGGTCTTGGTGGCGACGCCGCCGAGCGCGACGCGCACGGCGCGCATCCGTCCCGCCGTGCAGCTCGACCGCGACCGCGGCCGATGCCAGCGCGAACGCGAACGACGCGCGATCGCGCACCTTGACGTAGCCCGAGCGCGCGGCGAACCGCGCCGCCGGCAACGTCACATGGGTGATGAGCTCGCCGCGTTCGAGCGTGGTCTCGACCTCCGGGTGTTCGGCCGGGCAGCGTGTGAAAGTCGGCGATCGGGATCTGGCGCGCGCCGCGCGGCCCTTGCGTGTGCACGACCGCGTCGAGCGCGACCAGCGCCACGCACATGTCCGACGGGATGCGCGGCGATGCAGCGCGAGCTGCCGCCGAGGATCGCGTGCATGCGCGTCCAGCCGTCCTGCGCCGCGCAGCCGGAGCCCGGCGCGCGCTTGTTGCACTCGGCGACCGCCACGTCACGGAAATAGGCGCAGCGCGTGCGCTGCAGGAGGTTGCCGCCGACCGTCGCCATGTTGCGCAGCTGCGGCGAGGCCCCGGCGAGCAGCGCCTCCGACAGCGCCGGGAAGCGCTCGCGCACCAGCGCGTGGTAGGCGACGTCGCTGTTGCGCGCGCCCGCCGCGATCCGCAGGCCGCCGCCATCCGGCAGCTCCTCGACCGCGGGACCGGCGTCGATGTGGTTGACGTCGACCAGCGTGTCGGGCGACTCGACGCCCAGCTTCATGAGATCGACGAGCGTCGTGCCGCCGGCGATGAACGCCGCGCCCGGAGCGCCCGCCGCGTGCACGCGCCGGCCGATCCGCGGCGCGCACATAGCGAAACGCGCGCATCTCACAGCTCCTTTCGCGCCTGCTGGATCGCGGCGACGATGTTCGGGTAGGCGCCGCAGCGGCAGATGTTGCCGCTCATCTGCTCGCGCACCTCGTCGTCGCTCGTGCGCTGCCCCTCGGCCAGCAGGCCGACGGCGCTCATGATCTGCCCCGAGCGTGCAGTACCCGCACTGAAAGCCGTCGTGCGCGATGAACGCCGCCTGCAGCGGGTGCAGGACCGTCTCCCTTCGCCAGCCCTTCGATGGTGGTGATCGGCGCGCCCTCGGCCATGACCGCGAGCGTGAGGCAGGCGTTCACGCGCCGGCCGTCGACGAGCACCGTGCACGCGCCGCACTGGCCCTGGTCGCAGCCCTTCTTCGTGCCGGTCAGGCCCAGGCGCTCGCGCAGGGCATCGAGCAAGGTCACGCGCGGATCGAGGCGCAGGCGCCGCGCCTCGCCGTTGAGCTGAAGAACGATCTCGACCTCGCTGGACGTCACCTCGGCTCCGGCGGCGGAGGCCGGCGCGGTCACCGCGCGCGCCGGCGCCTCGGTCAACGTGAGCGCGAACGCGGCCGCGAGCGTGCTCACCACCAGCTCGCGCCGCGACAGGGTGAACCGCGACACGTCGATGTGCCCGGTCGCCGACAGCGCGCCCGCGATCGTCTGCAGCGTGCCGTGCCGGGGTGCGACCTCGATGTACGAGAAACGCAGCCTCTGGTCGCCGTCGATGACGAACAAGCCGGTCGCGCCCGCCGATACACCGTAGCGCGCGCGCATCGCCGCGCGATCGGCGGCGTCGCGCGCGTCGCCCGGGTCGATGCGCCAGACCTCGTCCTCGGGACCCAGGCAGAGCGCGCCGTCCTCGAAGACCAGCAACAACACGGCGCCGAGGCCGCGCAGCTCCGCGCGCACCGCGCCCAGGCCATCGTCATCGCGATCGCGGTCGCGCGCGATCCCGGTGACTGGGCGATCCCGATCACCGCCGTGGCTCCAGGACGTATCGGAGGACGTATAGGACGATGTCGCGAGCGGCCCGCTGCACAGCGCGAGCACCATCGGCTGCCCGCCAAACAGCTCCAGCGTCACGGGCGGCTGGCCATCGCGGCGAAGCGAGAACGAGGGAGCGCGGCGGCTGCCGTCGCGAGACGAATCCATACCAGGGCCTCCGGTGTAACGACAACGAGAGGGGCGCGGAGAGAGCGTAGGGTTCGGAACTCGTCCGTCAAGGCGTCGAGAGCGACTTGTCGTCACCGGCAACGTCTTGCGCGCGCGCTCTTGTGGGCGCGCCGACGATGCTCACAATCGAGTGACGGGACGGGCGCGCCCTCTAGGGAGAACTGGCCATGGGCTCACAAGGTCGAGACGAAAAGGCGATCCGAGCGTGGGTGAACCGATGGCACCGGGCGATGGGCGCGGGCGATCTGGCGGCGCTGCTGTCCATGATCTCCGAAGATGCCGTGTTCCTGGCGGCTGAACGCGCACCGATGCGCGGCCGTACCGCGTTCGCGCACGAGCTGGCGGCGGCCACGGAGTCGAGCGCGATCCAGTCGAGCGCCGAGATCGAGGAGATCCTGGTCTCGGGCGACCTCGCCTGCTGCTGGGCCACGCTCACGGTGACCATGGCGCCGCTCGACGGCGGCACGCCGACCGTGAGGCGCGGGCCGGTGCTGTCGATCTTTCGCAAGGAGTTCGGCGGGCACTGGGTGCTCGTGCGCGACGCCAACATGCTGGCGTCCGACTCCGCCGAGCTCGCGCTCAAGGTCGACAACCTCGAGCGTGAGCTGATGGCGGACGGCCCCGGCGGCTGAGCGCGACGCACGGCTCGGCGTGGTAGGGTCCTCCACCCGCCCCCGGCAGCCACGCCGGGCGCTCGCCGATGCCCCACCTCGCCGAAACCGCGCTGCTCACGTTCCTGGCGCTGATCGCCTTTGCGTCCAACTCGATCCTGACGCGCCTGGCGCTGGGGACCGGACTCATGGACGCCGCGACGTTCACCACGGCGCGCCTCGCGGCGGGGGCGCTGGTGCTGGGGTTGCTGGTGCGGTTGCGCGGGCGCCCGTTCAGCTGGTCGCCGCCGCGCGGGCGCGCGCTGGTCGGGGCGCTGGCGCTGGCGATCTACGCAGCGCCGTTCTCGTTCGCCTACGTGCGCATCGGCGCCGCGGCCGGCGCGCTGCTGCTGTTCGGCGCGGTCCAGATCACCATGATCGGCTGGGGCATCATCTCGGGCGAACGGCCGCGGGCGCGCACCTGGCTGGGCCTGGCGCTGGCCGCCGCCGGGCTCGCCTGGCTGACGTTCCCGTCGGTGGGCGCCAGGCCCGATCCGATCGGCAGCGCCCTGATGGTCGCGGCCGGCTGCGCCTGGGGCGTCTACTCGCTGGCGGGGAAGGGCGCGCACGACGTGCTCGAGGCCAACGCGCGCAGCTTCATCTGGGCGCTGCCCGCGACGATGTTCCTGAACGTGATCGCGTCGTCGGGGGCGCGCGCCAGCGCGCGCGGCTTGCTGCTGGCGCTGATCGCGGGCGGCATCACCTCCGGGCTCGGCTACGCCATCTGGTACCGAGCGCTGCGCGGTCTGACCGCGACCACCGCGGCGGTGCTGCAGCTCAGCGTGCCGGTGATCGCCGCCGGCGGCGCGGTCGCGCTGCTCGGCGAGACGTTGAGCCCGCGCCTGATCGTCGCCGCCGCCGCCGTGCATCGGCGGCGTGAGCCTGGTCCTGTCGCAGCGCGCGCGCCCGAGGCGCGCCGCCGTCGACCCGCACGCCGCGACCGTGGCCTTTGATCCACGGGACCCGCAGCGTTAGCGAACTGCATATCTAGTGTCCTGTCTCAGAAATCCGCCTGCATTCGGGCGCGACTGCGGCCCGCTCGCTTCGTTGCTCGTCACTTACATACGTCCAGTATGCGCGCTCCTCGCGCCTCGCGATCCGGCCGCATTCACGCCCTCGGTGCCACGGCGGATTTCTGAGACAGGACACTAGAACTCCGACGCGCGCACGCCACCGCGCGCGGCCAGCCGCTTGCCGACCTCGACCGCGCCGCGCGCTTCCGCGATGTCCAGCGCGGTGCGCCCGTCGCCCGCCAGCGTGCTCGGCTGCGCGCCGGCGTCGAGCAGCAGCGTGACGATCGCCGCCGCGCGCATGTGAGCCGCAAAGTGCAGCGGTGTCGCGCGCGGGATCTGCCATTGATCGATGGCGTCGTTGACGCAGTCGGCGCGCTCGGCGATGCGCGCGCGCACGTGATCGATGAGGCCGAAGCAGACCGCGTCGTGGATGTCGACCGGGCAGTGCGTGCGCATCCAGTGGAAGACCTCGGTCCTTCCCTCGTGATCCGCCCAGGACAGCGGCGTGGCGTTGAACGGGTTGTTGCGGTCGTAGAGGTCGGCGCCCTTCGCCACCAGCCGCTCGACCATCGCGCGATCGCCGGCGCCGGCCGCGCGATGGAGCGCGGTGCCGTTGTTCACGCCGATCATGTTCCAGTTGCCGTCCTTCTCCAGCAGGAAGTCGACCGCCTCGCGCCGGCCGTTCACGTAGGCGAACAGCATCGCCAGCCCGATGGCGTCGCGCTCGGACAGCGTCTCGGTCCCGCGCCGCACCGGTGTCTTCAGCTTGCCCGCCGGCGTCGAAGGCGTCGCGCAGCCGATCCATGCGGCCGAGCGCCGCCGCCGCGCACACGTCGACCTCGGCGCCGAGCTCGATGAGCCGCTCCGCCGCGCGCGTCGCGTGGTTGGACAGCGACCGGTGCAGCACGTCGGGCGCGCGCAGGTCCAGGCGCGCGCCGTGCGCGAGCAACAGATCGATGAGCGCCCCCGACACGCCCGCCTCGCTGGCGTGCTGGCTGGTGAGCACCAGATCCATCGTCGTCTCACCGTAGGTCGGCGACAGCGTGCGCGCGTTGCACCTCGGCGCCGGCCTCGATCAGGAACGCGGCGATCTCGACGACGTTCGGCGGTAGCGGCGCGCGCAGGGATTGCCGGCAACGTGGTGGAGCAGTGTCGCGCCGCTGAAATAGCCAAACGGGGGCTCCAGAAATCCGCGCGCGCGCACCAGCGTCGGATCCTGCGGCGAGCAAGCCGCGCAGGCGATCGAGGTCGCCGCGGTCGAACGCCTCGACCGCGGCCGCGAATCCCGGGTGCGTCCGCATGTGCACCAGCCGCCGCGAGATCGCGACGTGCCGCTTGAGCGCGATCCAGCTCTCGAACCCGTACTCTCGCGCCACCACGAGCTGCGCGTCGGCCAGCGAGAATTGTCGCCTCCTGCGCGTCGCGAAACGTCCGGCGGCGCAGGCGGGGGTGATGCGTCAGGATGCGCGCCGCGGCCGAAGGACTGCCGTTTCGATGTGCCCGACGCAGCTCCTTGGCCTGCAGCCTGAGCTGAGTGAGATCGGGACGCGCCGGCAGGGATCGGGAGGGCATGTGCAGCTCCTTTCATCACGCCCGACGTCCGCGGTTCCGGGCAGAAAGAAGCGCACCTGCTCGCTGTTCAATCGATAGGTGGGACTCGGTCCCTCTCCGCGGACAGGAAGCGCCCTACACACTCGCCGCGAGGTTAGCGACCGGGCAGCGACTGTCAAGAGACAGCGTGCACATCGCGCGCCTCAGCGCGCGAGCGCCTCGAGCGCGCGGTGCACGTTGTAGAACAGGCCGCCGAGCCCGATCGTGAAGATGAAGTCGCCGTAGAGCCCGTGCTCGATCGAGACCAGCAGCGTCGAGCGGCGGCGCTCGTAGGTCGCGGCGAACAGCAGGCCGCCCACGGAGGCGAGGAAGATCGCCGACAGGTTGTGGACGACGATGTGCGCCCAGCCGAACAGCAGGCCGCTGGCGATCACGCGCGCAGCCGGCCGCCGCAGCAGCGCCGCGTAGCGATGAAAGAACAGCGTGCGGAACATGATCTCCTGGGAGAAGGCCGAGATCGGCGGATACAGGATCACGACCAGCAGCCAGGCGACGGGACGCGTGCGCGGCATCTCGAACAGGTGCGGGCGCGCGCGCAGCAACGCAAACGCCAGCAGCCCGGTCCAGACGAAGATCGTGCGCACCGCCAGGTCGCGCAGGCCCTGGCGCGCCAGCGTCGCGTCCCAGAGCGCCCGCCGCGGGAAGGTCGGATCGAGCAGCAGCGCGACCAGCGAGAGCAGGCCGCTGCCGATGATCCCCAGCGTGACCATCCGGCGCGGCGCCAGCGCCAGCACCAGCGGCGCGACCCGAAGACGCGGCGAGCTCGAGCCACCGCCACCGGGTTCCCGTCGCTGGCGCCGTCGACGTCGACGTCATGAACGGCTCGAGCGTAGCAAGCCGGCGGCCGCGTCGCGTGCGCGATCGGTCGCCGGCCGTGTCACGATTTCGTGTCAGCCCTCGCGGCGCACGTGGCACTGGCCGCGCGCAATTGCGGTCCATCAGCGCGCGATGCCGCTATCAGCCGGGCGGATAGGCCTCCGAGCCCATCTCCATCGAGTCGAGGCCCACCGACTCGACCTCGGCGGCGACGCGGTTGCCGATCACGCGATCGCAGGCGACGAAGAAGCCGTAGGCGGCGGCGAAGACGAAGACCGCGTTGGTCGCGACGCCGATCGCCTGCGCGGCGAGCTGGCCCGCGTCGCCGAAGAGCAGGCCGCGCACCGGGCCGGCGACGCCGTTCCAGCCCGCGCCGTAGCTGCCGTCGGCGAACAGGCCCAGCGCCAGCGCGCCCCAGGCGCCGCACGCGCCGTGGACGGCGATCGCGCCCACGGGATCGTCGACGCGCAGCCGGCGCTCGAGCGCGACCACCGTCCAGACCACCAGCAGGCCGGCGACCGCGCCGATCAGCACCGCGGCCGGCGGGGTCACGAACGCGCACGACGCGGTGATCGCGACCAGCCCGCCGAGCAGCCCGTTGCAAACCATGGCGATGTCGGGCTTCTCGACCGTGTACCAGACGTAGATCAGCGCCGACACCGCGCCCGCCGCCGAGGCCAGCATCGTGTTGACGGCGATGATCGCGATGCGCGCGTCGGTCGCCGACAGCGTCGACCCGGCGTTGAAGCCGAACCAGCCGAAGGCGAGCACCAGCGTGCCCAGCACCGACATCGGCAGGTTGTGGCCGGGCATGGCGACGATGGTGCCGTCGCGCCGGAACTTGCCCGCGCGCGGCCCGACGACGATCGCGCCCGCCAGCGCGGCGACGCCGCCGGTCATGTGCACCACCGACGAGCCCGCGAAGTCGACGTGGCCGTGGCCGAGGCCCGCCGTCTGCCCCAGCGCCGACAGCCAGCCGCCGCCCCACACCCAGTTGCCGTAGAGCGGGTAGAGGATCATCGACATGAACAGCGCGTAGCAGAGGAACGCGGCGAACCGCCAGCGCTCGGCCAGCGCGCCGGTCGGGATCGTCGCCGCCGTGTCCATGAAGACCGCGGCGAACAGGAACATCGCCAGGCTGCTCGGATCCTGCGCGGCGCTGACCAGCGCGAAGCGCGACGCGCCGAAGAGCCCGAACAAGTGGCCACCGATGTGCGGGCGCCGAGCTCGCGCGCGCCGGGCGACGGCGCGCGCCGAGCGTCGGCCAGCCCGACACGCCGCCCATCATGAACGCGAAGCCGGTGAGCCAGAAGCCGAGCACGCCGACCGGATAGACGACCAGGTTCATCGCCATCACGTGGACGGCGTTCTTGGCGCGCGCGTAGCCGGTCTCGACCATCGCGAAGCCGACCTGCATGAACATCACGAGAAACGCGCCGATCAGCACCCAGGCCAGGTTCAGCGACGACTCCAGCGACGGCGCGGCGCGTCGGCGGCATCGTCACTTCTCCCGGTGCGCCGCCGGCGTGGGCGGCGCGAGCGGCGGCGCGACGCGGTGGCTGAGCGCGACGAGCGCGATCAGGCCGCCGAAGACCAGCAGCACCACGACCGGAACCGCCAGCGCGGCGCACGGCGCGGAAGCGCCGCGCCGCGCGCGGCGTCGTCGTGCGGCTGCCGTCGGCGTGCACGGCCGCCTTGGGATCGCGCAGGTCGGTCGAGAAACTGCGCGACGGTCTGGTAGCGATCGCGCGGCGAGCGCTGGATCGCGCGCACGACCACCGCGTCCAGCGCCGGATCGACCGACGGCAGGAAATAGCTGAGCGGCCGCGGATCGTCGTTGGTCTTCGCGCTCAGCAGCGCGTGCGGGTTGGGCGCCGCGTGCGGCAGATCGCCGGCGAGCATCTCGAACACCATCGTGCCCAGCGCGTAGACGTCGGTGCGCTCGTCGCCGCGCCGGCCGCCGATCTGCTCGGGCGCCATGTAGTCGGGCGTGCCGACCGCCGACGACAGGCCGGCCCAGGTCAGGCGGCGCGCCGTCTCGTCGAGCGCGATGCCGAAGTCGAGGATCTTCACCTGCCCGTCGCGCGGTCACCAGCACGTTCTCGGGCTTGAGGTCGCGGTGCACGACCTTGCGCCCGTGCAGGTAACAGAGCGCGTCGCCGACCTGCTGCGCGATGTCCAGCGCCTTGTCGACCGGCAGCGCGCCCGACGACTGCATGATCGCGCGCAGCGACTTGCCCTCGACGTACTCCATCGCCAGGTACATGCGGCTCTTGGCGCGCGGCTTGCAGCACCTTGACGATGTGCGGGTGATCGAGCTTCTGCCCGATGCTCTCCTCGCGCTTGAAGCGCTCGAAGAAGACCACGTCGCTCTCGAACTGCATGTGCGGGATCTTGAGCGCGACCGCCGCGCCCGACTCGGTGTCGGTGGCCTTGAAGATCGACGCCATCCCGCTGCGCGCCAGCAGCTCGCCGAGCTGGTACTGATCCAGGACGTCGCCGGCCGTCAACTCGCGCATGCGCTCACGGCGTCGCGGGGAGACACGCGGCGCACCTTATCACGCGCGGCGGCCGATCCAGCGCGCCAGGTGTCGCAGCGCGCCGCGCCGCGGGGGCGGCTCCGGCGTCGCGCCGATCATGTTGATCACCGCGACGCTGACGTTGTCCGGCGTGCCGCGTTCGTTGGCCGCGTCGAGCAGCGCGCGGCTCGCGACGGCCGCCGGCTGACCGCGCACGATCTCCAGCATCTCCAGCTCGGCGACGACGTTGTAGAGCCCGTCGCTGCACAGGATCAGCGCGTCGCCCTGGCGCAGCGGCGCGCCGATGCGATCGATGGCCACGATCAGCTCGCGGCCCAGGCAGCGGGTCAGCGTCGACCGGTCCCGGTGGTCGCGCGCGCGCTTCTCGCTCATGAGTCCCATGCGCACGCGCTCGCCGGTGACGGTGTGGTCCTTGGTGAGCTGGGTGATCTCGCCGGCGCGGCACAGATAGAGCCGGCAGTCGCCGACGTGCGCGGCGGTGAGCGCGCCGTCCTCGATGGCCAGCGCCGTCAGCGTCGTCGCCATCCCGCGAAGCTCGGGGACGACGACGCCGAGGTCATAGACGTCGATGTTCGCCTGTTGCACCGCGCGCGGCAACCGCCGGTCCAGCTTCATGCCCGCGAGCTGGCGGTAGCTGCGCACCGTGGCCTCGATCGCGGTGCGGCTCGCCGTCTCGCCGGCGGGGTAGCTCGAGACCCCGTCGGCGATGGCGACGATGCCCGCGGTGGCGCTCTCGGCGAAGCAAGCACACTCGTCTTCGTTGTGCTCGCGCTCGGTGCCGACGTCCGAAACGACGGAGGCCTCGAATGCGCACGCCGCGGGTTGCTCGTCTTTCTCTTGCCCTTCCGCTTCCAACGTCCGGCGGCCGACCGTCAGGTGATGGCCGTCGACGGGCTCGGACGCTGTTCGAGCAGGACCGACTTTCCCTTCACCTTGCTCGTGCGAGCGAAGTAGAGGGCGCCGTAGACGCCCCACGCCGCGCAGACCGCCAGCGCGATGTACGGCTCCTTGACGCTCATGCCCGAGACGGTGAACGGACCGACGAGGTAGAAGAGCATGCACAGCAAATTCGCGACCAGGCCGAACATCGGCACGAACATGTGCTTGAAGCCGCTGAACGAGTGGTGCTCGCGGAACGCGACGATCGCGATGATGCACGTGAGCATGTAGAGCAGGAACGTGCCGAAGTTGCTGATCAGCGTGACGACGACCAGCGTGTTGGGCAGCTTGGCGATCGTCGCCGGGTTGAAGATGCCGAAGCTGTACCAGATGTTGGCGTACTTCGGGTCCAGTGGCGCCGGCGTCGTGCCGCCGAGGTAGACCGAGACGGTGACGATGCCGATGACCGCGGAGATCACCGCGAGCGTCCAGATCGATCGGTGCGGCGTCAGGTTCTTGCCGTGCAGCATGCCGAAGTGCTCGGGCACCTCCTCGTCCTTGCCCATCGCGTAGGTCACGCGCGCGCCGGTGTTCAGGCAGGCGAGCGTGGTGCCGATGAGCGCCAGGAAGACGGTGAACGCCTCGACGAGCATGAAGGCGCGGCCGGCCGAGTAGCTGCCGAACAGCCAGGTGCCGACCATGACCATCATGTCGCCGATCGGCGCGCCCGATCCGGCGGCGGCCGCCAGGTTGTAGCCGGGGTTCAAGAAGTAGTTGGCGGCGAAGTACTCGAACAGGTAGCAGACTGCGCCTTGAATCGCGAGCGACAGCAACACCGCGCGCGGGATGTCGCGCTTGGCGTTCTTCGCTTCCTCGCCCATCGACGTCACCGACTCGAACCCGACGAGGATCAGGATCGCGATGCAGGCCTGGATGAAGATGAAGAAGACGTTGTGCGGCGCGGTGACCGAGCTGGCGGTCGGGTGGAACTTGAAGTGCGGCGTCAGGTCCTTCGGGTGATCGGCGTCGGTTGGCTCCATCACCGTGCCCTGATCGGCGGCATAGGTCAGGAGGTATGGCACCGGCTTGCCGTCCTTCATCTCGGGCACCGGGTTTCCGTCGGTGTCCATCTTGTTCTGCAGCACCGGCTGGCCGGCGCCGTCGAGCTTGGGCTTGCCGTTGTCCATCACCGGCTCCTGCGCGACCACGAAGTCGACCGGGGTCCCGTTGACGAGCTGCAGGCCGCGCGCGCCTTCGGGATGATTCACGCGGTAGGCGATCGCGATGATCGAGAAGACCAGCAGCGCGGTGATCTGCACGATGTTGATGACCATGTTGACCATCGTGGTGCCGGTGACACCGCGAAATGCAATGTAGGCCACGCCGAGCGCGAACACGCCGCAGAACAGGATCATGAACAGGGGGCTATTGAACGTGCCGCTGAACGTATTGGGAAAGAACTGGTTCAGCAGATAGCCGCTGATGATCGCGGTCACGCCGACCATGCAGCCGGGGTAGACCCAGTAATAAAGGTGACTGGCCCACCCGGTAATGAACTTGGCGACGCGCGCGAACTTGAACGCGTGGGTCTTGTTGAGAAACGCCTGCTCCGCGAAGAAATAGGATGAGCCGGCGCCGGGATAGAGCTTGGACAGCTCGGCGTAGCTCACCGCGGTCGCCAGGCACAGCAACAAGGCGGCGACGATCCCGAACCACATCGCCGATCCGGCCATCGGCGCGCCGTAGAGGGACTGAATCTGGAAAGTCAGCCACAGGAATGCGCCGGGCGCGATCAACGCCATGGCGTTGATCGTGAGCCCGGTCAGGCCCAGGGTGGCGCGACTGGTGCCCTGGGCGGGGCCGGTCGATTGTGAATCAGCCATTGGTCTTCTCCTTGAGGGATCGTGGAAAACGATCGTTTGGCCGCAATCTACCGGTGTGCCGTTAACCAGCCGTTTCCTCGGCACTAAATCGACGTAACTTCGTTGGCTTGGCGACGTACGAACCATTTCACAATGCACGATCCCTGGCCATTTCATTGCGATTCGCAATCACCCAACCGTTGTTCCATCGGTCATTGCAACTCACAATGCTTTGAGGAGGCCAATGTTGCTTTCTGCACGGATGGCGGCTTTTTTCGAGGAAATCGCGCGTTGTTTACGCTTCATTGATGCGACCGCGCGATCAATCTGCTTGTATGGAATGGCTCCATGGAACTGCGCATGGCATTTCCGGCCGCTCCCCTCGCGCCACCGCTGCTCAATCGCTCGCAGCTCGCGCAAAAGATCGGCGCGCGCGACAGTGACTATCCGCGGCCGCGTGGTGTGCTGGTGCCCCGTGCGCTCGGCGAGCTCTACGCGCGGCCGCCGAGCCCGACGCTCGATCGCAAGCACATCGGACGCGACGTCGTGCTGCAGACGTCGCGCGCGCTGCGCAGCCTGGGACGCGATCTGCTCGATCTGCCGATGCCGCATCCGACGGTCGCGCTGCGATCGCTCGCGCTGGAGAACCGAACCCGCAGCGTCATCGACCGGGTGCTGCCGCTGATCGCCAAGGAGCCGCGCTGGACCGTCGGCCGCTACCTGCAACTCCCCAGCTTCGGCGCCCGCTGCTTGGTCGACCTGCTCGCGGCGTGCGAGGAAGCGGACGCCTCGCCGGACCAGACGCCCGCGCCGGTGACGGCCTGCGACTCGATCTGGCCCACCGCCGCCAACGGCCACGGCTTCTCCGCCACGGTGATCGCGACCGCCGCGCGTCTGGTGTCGTTCTGGGGCCTGGCAACCGTGCAATCGGTCATCGACCGCGTGCGCCTCGTGAAGGCGTTCGACACCAGCAAGCCGATGGTCTGCCGCCTGCTCGTGGCGCTGCCGCAGCTGCGCTGGCTCGACGACGACATGGATTGGTTCTCGTTCGCGGGCGACGGCAGCCGATTGGCTCGCGCCGTCGGTCAGGTCTTCGCCGTGTGCGATCGGATCGCGCTCGGCGAGCTGCGCTGCGCGCTCGACAAGGGCCGCCCGCGCGCCGACCGCGTGCCCCGTCGAGTGCTCGAGCGCTACCTGTCGGAGGTCGCCGGCGTCGAGATCGACGGCCGCTGGCTGCGACGGCGCGCGCCCGAGCCGACCGTCGCGCTCACGGCGAACGAAGCGGCGCTGGTCGAGCTGCTCGACCGCGCAGGCGGCGAGGCCGACGTGCGCGCACTGCGCGCCGGTGCGAGCGCTCGCGGCGTCCCGGCCGAGACGGTCGAGGCGCTGCTCCGCGACTCACCGCTCTTCCTGCGCGCCGCGCGACTGCGCGTCCGCCTCGTCGGCCGCGGCTAGCAGGGCGAGCCCTGCGAACCCGACAACGCAACCCGTCCCCATTGACCGGTCGTCGGCTGGACTCTATCGTCGGGGCCCTGAGAGCGCGTGGCACCACGCACGGCCACCGCGGGGTCCTGAATGGATACAAGCGAACTGTCAGTCGTCGTCCCGAACGCGATCTGGGTGAGCGAGCGGCCGGTGTGGTTTGGCGGGGTTCGCCTGCGCGCGCGGAGCACGGTGCTGCGACTCGACGACGGCGGGCTCCTCGTGCACAGCCCGCCCGAGCCGACGGAGGAGTTCTGCGCAGCGCTCCGCGCGCTGGGCGAGCTTCGCTGGATCGTCGTGCCGAACTGCTTCCATCACCTCGGCGCGCGGGCCACCGCCGCGCGCTTCCCGGCGGCGAGGGTCGTCGGTCCGCCCTCGGCCACAGCGCGCAACCCGCAGCTCCAGCTCCACCTGGGGCTACGGGACGCCGCGTTCCTCGGTGCGGTGAAGGAGCTCGACGCGATCCCGCTCGATGGCTGTCCCTTTCTGGACGAGACGGTGTTCTTCCATCGTCCGACGGCCTCGCTCATCGGCGCGGACATCGTAATCAGCGCCTGCGCGCGTGACCATTGGAGCTGGCGCTGGGCCGCGCGGCTCACGGGTTGCTATGACAAAGTCCGAACGCCGCCGGACGTGCGGACGAAGACCACGCCCAACGACGCTGCCGCGCGGTCGATCAATCGCATGGCCGTGCTCCCGTTGAAGCGTCTCCTCGTGGCCCACGCGGATGCAATCGAAGACCGTCCGTCCGAGAAGCTCCTCGACGCCTGGCGCTTCGTGCGCGTGGGGTGACAGCTCCGGTCCGGGCGGCGGCAAGCGCCTGATGACGCTGGCGGACGCCGGCTTGGTGCGGGGAGAGCCTGGACCAGGTCTCGGCGCAGTGGGACGAAGCACTCGATCAGCTGCGCGCATTCGTCGAACGACCCGCGCTGAAGTGACCGGGGTCGCGCCTGAGTCGGGTTCTCGCGGTGCGCGAAAATGACTCAGCTTTCTTTGAGCCGTCGCGCGCGGGCCCCGTGACCTTCGACGTGATGGAATCTCACCCCACCGCAGGTTTCCTTTCCCGTCGTCCTCACTCCATTTCCGTGCGCAAGCGCACACGCAGGCTGTCGGCCGGCGGCGGCATTGCGCTGTTGATGGTGCTCGCCGCGCTCGCCTCGCCGGCCCACGCGTTCACCTGGACAGCTGCGCCGGTCAACACCCAGGCCGGCGGCAATGCCTTCGGAATGTGGATGCTCACCGACGGGCGCGTACTGTCGCACGGCAGCGCGCTCAACCGCTGGGTGGTGCTGACTCCGGACAAGACCGGCAACTACGCCAAGGGGACCTGGACGTCAGTCGCCGCCAGCGTGCACGCGCGCGGCGGCGCGCAGCAGCACATGCTCAAGGACGGGCGCTTCTTCCAGGCCGGCGGCGAGTTCATCGACGGCCCGGCCTGCACCGCGGCGCTCTGCCCGACGACCGAGATCTACGACCCGGTCGCCAATACCTGGACCGCGGCGGCGACGGCGCCGATGGACATCGGCGACACCGGCAGCGCCACCTGGGCGACGGCCGCATCCTCGACAGCACGCGCAACGGTAGCGGGATCCAGATCTACGATCCGGTCGCCAACACCTGGACGATCGGACCGTCGATGCCGCTCAACACCGGCGACGAGAACGCCTGGGCGTCGCTGCAGAACGGCGGCGTGCTCGCGGTCGGCTTCAACGGCGCCGGTGCGGCGATCTACAACCCGGCCACCAACAAGTGGATCCGCACCGGCGCGGTCCCCGCCGGCTTCAACACCGGCGACACGGGCGGCATCACGCAGATGTTCGACGGGCGCGTGTTCGTCTACGGCCTCCAGAAGAACAGCTACATCTACACGCCCGGCGCGACCGCCAGCGATCCGGGCACCTGGGTCAAGGGGCCGACGCTGCTCGACAACGAGGCGGAAGACGAGTTCAGCGACATCCTGCCCAACGGCATGGTGATGGGCGCGCTGGTCAACGTCATGTTCGGCCCGGGCACGGTCTTGCAGCAATTCGATCCGACCACCAACACGGTCACGTCGTTCACGCCGCCGCCCGATCGCGGCAATCCCTTCCCCATCGGCTACGTCAACCTGCCGAACGGCACGGTGATGGTGACGGCCGCGGCGCAGAACTGGATCCTCACGCCTGACGGCCAGCCCGACGACAGCTGGCGGCCGGTGGTGCAGTCGGTGATCTTCAACGCCGCCCAGAACAACTACACGCTGACCGGCACGCAGATCAGCGGCCTGGTCAACGGCGTCCGACGAGGGCGACGACATGACCATCGCCGCAGAACTACCCGATCATCTGGCTCAAGGACACCGCGGGCAACGTCTACGTTCTGTCGCTCGTTCAACTTCAGCAACATGATGCCCAGCAAGGGCAGCGCGCCCGAGACCGCCCAGTTCGTCGACGCCCGCGGGCCTGGCGCCGGGGTCGTACAGCCTGTTCGTGTCGGCGGTCGGCGTGCAGTCGAAGGATCGCCTTCCCCTTCACCGTCGGCCAGAGCACGAACGGTGCGGGCGGCGCGATGGGGAGCGGCGGCGCCACGGGCATGGGCGGCATGAGCGGGACCGGCGGCATGGCCGGGACCGGCGGACGCGCGGGCGGCACCGGCGGTCGAACCGACGGCGGCTCGCCCGATACGGCGACCGGCGCGGGCGGCGCGACGTCGGGTGGCGCGGGCGGCGCGACCGGCTCGGGCGGCACGACGGGCACCGCAGGCTCGACCGGCTCGGCGGGCGCCAGCGGTGGCAGCGTGGGTGGCAGCACCGGAACCAGCGGCGGCGGCGAGAGCGGCGGTTGCGCCTGCGTGGTCGCCGACGCTCCGTCGGCGGGCATGGGCCTGGGCGGCCTCGGGTTGCTGACCGGCCTCGCGATCGTGTTGGGACAGCGCCGCCGGCGCGGGCGCTGAGCACGGGATCTCGGGGTTGTTGTCGAGACCGATCCTGTGGCGCGCCGCGATCGCAATGATCGCGGCGCCCGCACTGGCGAACGCCGGCTGCTGGAAATCCGCTAGCTCGTCTGTCCGCGATGCGCAGGCCGATGCACCGGCGGAGGCGCGCCCCGATGCGGCGACCGGCGCGGGTGGCGGCTCGGGCGCCGACGCTCGCACCGACGCGCTCGCTGACGGCGGCAACGGCGACGTCGACGCCTCGCTCACCGATGCGAGCGACGATGGGGCGCCGCCGCCACCGCCGCCGCAGACGCTGGCGCTGACCGTCACCGCCGTCGACACCACGTTCGCCACCGAGGACCACTTCATCGCCGCGGTCGAGATGCAGCTATCCGGTGAGCCGTTCGCCGAGGCGATGGGGCGCGACACCGGCGGCTACAGCCGCGACTACGTCTGCCAGCTCGACGTCTGCTCGCCCAGCGTCTACGTCGACCCCAACGATCCCGACGGCACCGAGCAACTGGACATCCCCGGCTACTCGTCGGCCGTCGAATCGTACGAGTACTCGAAGCAGCCGATGAACAACATCGCCTTCGAATCGGGCGCCGGCACCTCGCTGCTGTTCGGGCCCGTGCTGAACCCGACCGGCGCGACCGGTCTCGACGCCCTGCAACTCGGCCAGGCCTGGTTCTCGCTGATGGGCGTCGAGAGCAACGCCGTCAGCCGTTTCGTGATGGCGACGTCCGGCGACGTGCCCCTCGGGTGGCCCGGGCTCTGGCCGACGCTGCAACCGTTCTCGTCGTGGAACCCGGCGATCGCGCCGACCAACGCCACGGGCTGCTCGCTCAGCTCCGACGACAACCGCGGCCTTCATGGCGCGGTCATCTCCGACGAATACGAGTGCGACTACACGACACTGCACCTGCCGGACCGCGCGGCGCAGGTCTCGATGACCATCGGCCCGGGCCCGTCCGGTTGGACCGACTGGAAGGAAGCGCTGTGGACGCTGAACTACCTGCAGGTCATGCACAACTGGAAGGAGGGCGCGGTCGACAGCGTTTTTTCGGGACAGCTCCCGTTCGTGGGTCAACCCGGCAACCTGGTCTCGGGCTCGGTCCTGGCGGGCACCTACCTCGGGTCGAGCGACGTCGAGGGCTTCCAGGCCGGCAACTTCATCCAGATCCTCGACAACCAAGCGCAGCAGTGGCTGTCGCAACTGACGACCACCGACGGAGCGACGCTGGGCGGCTTCGCCAGCCTGAGCGACGCGCTGGCGTACGCGCCGCAAAGCCCGTTGCGCTGGTTTCCGGCCGCGATCAAGGTGACCGAGACCGCTGACGCCAGCGGGTTCCCGCGACCGACCGGCTACGCCATCACGTCGGCCGACAGCCATCTGCTGGACCTGGCCGGCATCCTCGGCGCGTACGCGAGCGCCTACTCGCTGACCGACCTTGGCAACGCCGACGTCGGCGGCAGCCAGCCCGCGATGGTCTACTTCGACGGCGATCCCTTCCCGGTGCAGAACCAGACGCCCGACGGATCGCCGACGCTGCACGATCGCGCGCTGGCGATGATGCGCGTCGCGATCGTCAACATCGATCGGCTGCACGTCGCGCCGGCGACCGGACTCTTCGCCGACGACGCCACGCTGGCGGGCGGCGCGGCGACGCGCGGGACGACGCTGTCGAGCGACGTCGCCGCGTACACGCTGCTGGCGCTGCGCACGGCGCGCCGCGCGCTCGACTCGGAGCTCGACGCTCTACACCAACACCACGCCCGACGCGCAGGGATCCCGACGCCGCTCGACGCCTTCCCCACGATCGACGGCGTCGATCTTCGGGACCCGCCTCGACCAGCTCATCGACGGCCTCGCCGGCCTCTTTTACGACAAGCTCAGCACCGCCGACGGCGTGGCGTACGGCGGCTGGAACCTGGCCCAGCGGCGCCGCGACCGACGGCGGGACGAGCCTGGACGGGCACGCGGCGGTGATCCGCGGCCTGCTCGTCGCGTATCTCGCCACCGGCGCGCCAAAGTATCCGCGACCGCGCCGCCGCCGTCTTCGCGCGCCTCGAGAGCGCCTTCTACGATCCGAGCGCGCGCGTCTACCGCGCCATCGCAGGCGACCGCGGACCGACGGTGACGTTCACGCCCGCGCCGCTTCGGCATCCTGCAGGGCGCGCTGCGCGACACCTACGAGCTCATCGCGCTCCTGCCCGGCAACGACGCGATGGCGCGGCTGATCGAGGACTCGCGTGGGCCGGCTCAACAAGCTCGTGCTGAACGGCTGGGACGATCGCGACCAGGACCAGCTCATCGCCTGGCCCAGCGAGTGCGCGCAAGTCGGGGTTGGACCTGACGGGAACACCGATGGGCCTGGGCGGCCTGCAGATGGCGGAGCGCGTGCTGACCGCGGAGTCAGGGTCGCTCGACAACTTCACGCCTCCGGGCAGCCCGCGCACGATCACCACCGATCGCGAGCACGACTGCGTCCCCGAGATCTCGGCGGCCCGCCTCCCGTCGGCGCTGGCCAACTCGATCACCTTCACGCTGACGCCCTGGACGCCGGCGCACCAGGGGCAGGTCTACCGCGACGGCGGCTGGATGACGCCCTAGGGAAGGGCCTCAGGCTTCGGGCCGCGGGCCTCGGGCCGCGCGAGATTGAGGAAAACGCACCTCGGCCCGTAACCTCTCACCCCCGAGCCGACTCCATGCGGGGAACCCCCCAAAGCGCGTGGAGGCGCTCTCGCCATGAACATTGCTCTCATTCTGTTTGCCGTCGCCGCCGTCGGCGGAATCGTCCTCGCGCTGATTCGCTTCAAGGGGAAGCCCTATCCCCCGCTGGCGCTGGCGCTGGTGCACGGCGCGGTCGCCGCCGCCGGCCTGGTCACGCTGATTGCGCTGGTCGCGCAGCACCAGGGGACATCCTCCGCGACGACGGCGCTGGTCCTCTTCATCGTCGCGGCGCTGGGGGGCTTTGGGCTGTTCTTCCACCACATCCGCAAGGTCGCGCTGCCGATCTGGCTGGTCGTGGTCCACGCGCTGGTCGCGGTCGCGGCGTTCCTGATCCTGCTGCTCGGGCACTGAGCCCGGCGCCGGGACGAATCTCCCGCATGCGTCTCTTTCGCCACCCGGTTCACCCGATGCTGGTCGCGTTCCCGATCGCGCTCCTGGCATTGACGCCGATCTGGGACGCGCTGGCCTGGGCCAACGTCCTGAAAGACGGGCGCACCACCGCGTACTACAGCGAGGCCGCCGGCCTGATCGCCGCCGGCCTCGCCATGATCGCCGGGTTCGCGGATCTGATGAAGATCCCGCAGTCCGAGACGGCCAACGCCAAGGCCGCGCTGATCCACGCCGGACTCGCGCTCACCATGCTGAGCCTCTTCGGTGTCGCCTTCGCTCTGCGCGGCGGCGCCGCCGGCAGCCCCGGCGTGCTGGTGCTGGGGCTGGAGGCGGCGGGAGCGCTTTGCCTCGCGGTGACCGGGTGGTTCGGCGGCGACCTGGTGTTCCGGCGCGGCGTGGGCGTCGAGGCGAAGCGCCCGTAACTTACCCGCTAGTCCTGATACTGCTTGGCCCGCCGCGCCGCCACCGCGTTGAGCAGCTCGCGGTGCTGGCGATTGGCCTGCGCCAGCACCTGATTGGGCGTGCGGTTGTTCCGCACCTTTTCGCGCGTCTTTCCGTCGACGAAGACGCGCAGGCTGCTCCCGCTCGCCGAGCCCAGGTCGCGCAGCTCCGGCACGTCGCCGAGGAACAGGATCTGTTCGACCTCGTCCTTCTGCGGATCGACGAACGAGATGTAGCCGCCCGGGAGGATCTGTCGCGGCTTCTTGATGTTGCCGCCGAAGCTGTAACGCGTGCCCGCGGTCACGACCGGGTCGTAGAAGCGCGGCGTGATGAAGTCCGAGACCGCAATGCCGTGAATCGAATAGGCGTACTGATTGCCCTCGCACGGATCGCACGCCTCGACGAGGTATTCGAACTCGCCGTTGGTGTCCTCGACGCCCTTGCCCGCGATCTTGATCGCGCGCGACGTCTGCAGCCGGTTGCCGAACGGATCGACGAGCATCTCCAGCGTCTCGTGGCTGGCGTCGATGGTCCACTCGTCATTGTCGGGTGTGCCAATCACCAGCGAGTACGGTTGGTTCTTCTTGTCGAGGTGGACTCCGCCCTCGCCCGGCGGCAGCTTCGCCACCAGGAACACCGGCCAGACGCCCGAGGGGATCTTGCTGGCGCTCGGCAGGTGGCGCACGGTCGCGTGCACGTTCCAGTATTGCGTGAGATCACGCATCACCTGAATGTTCAGCGCAGCAGCCGTGCTCTCCACCAACGACGGATCCAGCTTTCCGGTCTTGTCCACCAACCCGACTTGAATGACTGACATGTTGTCCTCCCTTACCAATGAGCGTGGAAGCGTGCGCAGCGGCTGCGCTCACGAGGGCGCAGCCCTGCATAGAACGCGCAAGCGTAACGATCTTCCCGGCTGCGCTCTGTGAACACTTCGCTCAATCGTCGCGGGGACCGACACCGACTCGTTGCGCGCCCAACTTGGGATCGCGCGCACGATCACACGCGCGCGCCGAAGCTGCCGGCGCGCGCGCGGCTCAATTCCAGCCGCGGCCGGCCATGTCGTCGTCTTCGTCGTCATCCCGAAGACGGCGGAGCACCTTCGCCACGACGCGGTCGCACCGACGGCCGAGAAACCCGAACGCACTGCGTGCCGCGGCGCCGATGCGGCGCTGGATGTCGGCTTGAATCATCTCTCGCGCGCGGTGCAGCCGCTGCCTCACCGCGACCTCGTTGAGACCGAGGAGCTCGGCCGTCTCCTGCGTGTCGAGCGCCTCGACCGTGCGCAGGACGAACACCTGCCGATAGTCGTAGGGCAGGCGATCGATCGCCTCCTCGACCATGGCGACCATCTCGTTGTTCGACACCTGCTGTTCCGGCGTCTCCGCGCGCGCATCGAGCTCCACCTCCGGCTCGTCCAGGTCGGGCAGATCGTCGAGCGCGACCACGCGCATGCGCTGGCGCATGCGGGCCAGCGCCACGTTGAGCCCGATCTTGATCAGCCAGGTGCCGAACTTGGCGCGCCCCTCGAACTGGTCGAGGTTGCGCAGCGCCGCCAGATACGTGTCCTGCATCGTGTCCTCGACGTCGGAGCCGGTGCGCAACACCGACCGGATGACACGATAAAGACGCTGGTTGTGCCGCCTCATGAGCGCCTCGCAGGCCGCCATGTCTCCGAGCTTGGCGCGCTCGACCAGGTACTCATCGCCCTGCGCCGCCGTTATCGGGCCACCGGGAGCTGCCTCAACACCGGTCTTGACGACTTTGTCCACGAGTCCTTGGATAAAGACTCGGAGGCGTTGGTGACAGGAAAAGACTCCCGGAGTGTGATTTTTATCTCACCTCAGCAAATCACCCGGCGCCGGCGCGCCGGGGTTTGCGCAATTCCAATTGTGCCGCTCATCGCACGCGACGGCGATTCGTGTATTTACAGAGACTTCAGGTATTCGACCAGATCCGACATCTGATCGGCGCCGAGATTCAACGTCTTTCGCGTATTGTACGTCGACACGACGTCGGCCAGCGTCGCCGCGCTGCCGTTGTGGAAGTACGGCGGGTGCTGCCACAGGCCGGCCAGCGGAGCCGTCCGGTACATCTTGGTCGCGCTGCGCGACGCGTAGCTCGGCGCCCCGTTGGGCTCGGGCTCGCTCACCACGTCGCTGGGCGAATGCAGGCGGGAGTTGGCGTCGGTGAGCTGCGGCCCGCTGTGGCAGGAAGCGCACTTGCCCGCGCCGTCGAATACCACCTTTCCGCGCGCGGCCGCTCCGGTGTCGAAGCTGCCCGCCGGGGGCGCCGGCGCCGGCAACGACAGCTGATACGCCTGCAGCGGCGCCAGCTTGTCGCTGATCAGATCGTCGGTACCGTTCGTGACGTTGACGCCGGTTCTCGGTTCCGAGAACGTTCCGTGAGCGCCCATCTGGGTGACCCCGACGTAGCGATTCCAGTACTCGAGGTTGTCACCGTCACCAGTGACCGTGACCTTGTGGACGCCCTCGAGCCCATACGCGGGCGGGATCGCCTGCGGCCCGTTCTGGCCGTCCTGGTTGTAGCGCGGATCGTAGAGGCCCTTGCCCCATGAGCCGAAGACCGCCTTTTGATCCGCGGTCAATGCCGGCGACAGCGCGATGATCCCGCCTGGATTGAGATCGCGGTTGGCCCACCCGTCGAGCCGCTTGCCGATTCCGGGCGCAAATGAGTCGTCGACGGTCGAGTGGCAGAGCGCGCAGGTGATGCCCACGCGCGAGAGCGTATCGACGCCGTTGACGTTCGTGACCGTCCCCTGGACGCCGACGACGGCGTTGAGCTTGAGCAGCGTGATCGTCGTGGCGGGACTGGTGAGATCGACGGCGCCGCTCTGGATCGCGGCGACGACGTCGGCCGGCAAGGCGTCAGCGTCGACCTTGAGCCCGACGGAGAGCGCGGTCGTGGGATCGACCGCCGCCGTGATCACGTCATTCAGGTGAAGCGCGTCGGTCCACTTGGTCTCGTCGCCGAACGTGTCGAAGCGAAAGATCTGCTGCCCCTGCGCGACCATGACGGGATCTTTGCTGCCGTCATTGACGGCCTGCGTGTTCGAACTGTTGCCGCAACCGGCGGCGAGCACGATCGTACCGAGACTCGCGAGGCGCGCGAATCGTTTGCATCCATCAACACTGCGTCTGCTTTGTAGGTTCTTCATGATTCATTCCTCCTCCTCGATTGCGTGATCACTCGCCCGCATGTGCACAGAGCGCGATCCTCGTCGATCGGTGACAGAAAAATTACGCCGTTACGCGCGGCGCTCCGTCACGGTCGTGCTGGCCACGACATCGATCCGGCTCTACGCTTGACGGTGAGGAATGGAGACACACCATGGTCGTGTCGGGAGAACGGATCTTCGTCGCTGGGGCGGCCGGCGTCATCGGCCGGCGCATGATTCCGCTGCTGCGCCGGAGCGGGTACCAGGTTTTCGGGACGACGCGCTCGCTGGAGCGCGCGGCAGAGCTGGAGCGGATGGGCGTGACGCCGGTGATCGTCGACGCCTATGACCGGCAGGCGCTCGTGCGCGCGGTCGCCGGCGTATCGCCGGGCGTGATCATCCATCAGCTCACGGACCTGGCGGGCGGCTTCGCGCCCGACAAGGTGAACGACACGCTCGCGCGCAACGCGCGCCTGCGCACCGAGGCGACGTCCAACCTGGTGGCCGCGGCGCACGCCGCCGGCGCGCGCCGCCTGATCGCGCAGAGCATCGTCTGGGTCTACGCGCCCGGGCCCGAGCCGCACAGCGAAGCCGATGTGATCGATCCGGTCCAGGACGGAGTCATCGCGCTGGAGAGCGCCGTGCTCGGCGCGCGCCCCGTGGAGGGCGTGGTGCTGCGCTATGGCTGGTTCTACGGCCCGGGCGCCAACGCCAAGCCGGCGGGCAGCCCGGGCGTCCACGTCGACGCCGCCGCGCAAGCCGCCGTGCTGGCGATCGAGCGCGGCGCGCCGGGTGCCTACAACGTCGCCGAGCCGAGCCCTCACGCAGCGACGGACAAGGTGCTGCGAGAGCTCGGCTGGGACCCCGACTTTCGCATGGCGTGAGCCGCCGCCTCAGCCCGGCTGGATGTTCTGGTTCGCGCTGAACAGGTTGTCCGGATCGTACTTCGCCTTGATCTCGGCCAGCCGGCGATAGTTCGAGCCGTACGCGGCCGGGATGCGCTCGCTCTCGTCGGCGGTCATGAAGTTCACGTAGACGCCGCCGGTGGCGAACGGCTTCGTCGCCGCGAAGAAGTCGCGCGCCCAGCCGATACAGCGCTGGTCGTCTGCCGGATCCTCCCAGCGGCCGTGGACGTTCATCACGAAGCGTGTCTCGCGATGAGCGTACGCCGTCGCGTCGGGCGCCGGCCGCATGGTGGCACCGCCGAGCGCCGCGAGAAAGATCTCGCACTGGGGCGAGGGCTGGCTCTCGGCGTACCCGAGCACCACGTCGAGCAGACCGTCGTCGAGCTGCGTGAAGTTGTGCGACTTCCAGTAGTTTCGCGCACCGGCCGCCAGCAACGGATCGAACGCCTGCTGCCAGGCGGTGTACGGCTGCTCGCCCACGAACGCGCCCACCGGCGTGCCCAGGTGGTGCAGCGGATCGACCAGCGCGCGGCCCTGGTCGGGATCGCCGGCGTACAGCAACGCCAGCGCCAGGACCGGCTGGCCGTGAGCGCTCTCGGGCAGAAACGGCAGCGGCGGCGCGTTGCGCAGAACGGTCCAGACGCAGAGCTCGTCGGGCGCCGTCGCCATGAAGGCGCGGTACTGCTGCAGCACCGACTTGGCCTGCGCCATCGGATAGACGATGAGGCCGCTCAGCACCTGCGGCCCGACCGCGTGCAATCGATAGGTGAAGCGCGTGACCACGCCGAAGTTGCCTCCGCCGCCGCGAAGGGCCCAGAAGAGATCGGCGTGTTCGTTGTCTTCCTCTCGGCCGCTGGCGCGCACGACGGCGCCGGTCGCCGTCACCACCTCGGCCGCCTCCAGGTTGTCGACGGTCATGCCGTGTTTCCGGCTGAGCCACCCGAAGCCGCCGCCCAGAGTGAGGCCGGCGATGCCGGTCGTCGAGTTGATGCCGACCGGCGTCGCCAGCCCGTGCGCCTGGGTCGCGGCGTCGAGGTCGGCCAGCGTCGCGCCGGCTTCGATGGTGACCCGGCGGGCGCCGGCGTCGACGGTCGCTGCCTTCATTCCCGACAGATCGATCACGATGCCGCCCTCGCAGATCGCGCTGCCGGCGATGTTGTGGCCACCGCCGCGCACCGCCAGCGCCAACCCCGTCTCACGCGCGAAGCCAACCGCGCGCGCGACGTCGGACACCGACGCGCAGCGGGCGATCAGCGCCGGCCGCCGGTCGATCATCGCGTTCCAGATCCGGCGCGCGTCTTCGTACGCGTCGTTTCCTGGCAGGAAGATCCGGCCGGAGAATCCGACCGACAGGGTCTTGATCCTGTCTTCCAGCTTCGTTGTGTGCAGAGTGGTCATGGCAACAATCTCCGTTTCTGGTGTTGGCTAACAATGGACGACTTGATTGCGGGGGTCGGGGAACGTCGTTGCGATGCGATCACTTGGTGACGACGGCCTCGAGGTAATCGCCGGGCACGACCAGACCGCGGCCGCCGCCGACGTCGCACGCGTCGAGCAGTTCGAGCAGCGCCAGGTGCAGCGCCGCCTGGCCGCCAGCGTCGAGCGCCGCGAACGCGCGGTTCACCGGGCCGTAGAAGTTGCGGAAGATCTGGATCCAGTGCGCCGCCGAGAGAAAGCGAAAGACGTAGGGCTTCCGTTGCGTGCGGATGTCGCGGGCGTACGGCCCGAACAGCTCGACGATGCGCGTCTCCGTGCCCCACGCCGTCGGGGGCGTCACGCCGGCGGGCGGCGGCACGAACCGGCCCACCACGCGCAGCAACTGGCCCACGAACCCGTCGGGCGTCCAGCTCGCCAGACCGATGCGGCCGCCGGGCTTGATCACCCGCAGCATCTGGTCGGCCGCGCGCGGCGGATTGGGCGCGAACATCACACCGAACGTCGACAGCGCGACGTCGAAGCTGTCGTCGTCGAAGGGGAGGTCCTCGGCGTCGGCGATCCGCGCCGTCATCGACAATCCATCGGCGTCGGCGCGGCGCAAGCCCTGATCGAGCAGCTCCGCGACGTAGTCGGTCGACGTCACCTCGGCGAATCGGCGCGCGGCCGCGAGCGACGCGTTGCCGTTGCCCGCCGCGACGTCGATGACCTTCTCTCCGGCGCGGAGATCGACCGCCTCGCACAGCGATTCACCGACGATCTGCAGCCGGACGCCGATGCGGCCGAAATCGACCGCGGACCAGGTCGCCTGCTGGCGGGTCTTGATGGCGCCGTAGTCGGGCATCGTGAGGCCGGTCGCGTGACCAGGGGCGGGGCCGGTGGTCATAGTGGGCACGGGCGCGAGATTCGTCGTCGAGCTGGGCATGGCATCTTTCCTTTCGGTTGGGCCTGTGGGCTCATTCCCACGCCACCAACCATGCCCGACGGCCCCACCTTGACGCCCTGCCGCCCGTCTGGAAACTTGTGCCGTTCGTCCGGATCTCGATGAGCGCCGACACCCTCTCCGACCTGCTGCGTGCCATCCGCCTGCGCGGCGCGATCTTCTTCTACGTCGAGGGCGCGGATCCCTGGGTCGCGGAGACGCCCCAGTCGAAGCTGCTCATCCCTGCGATCCTGCCCGGCGTGGATCACCTGATGGAATTTCACGTGGTCGCGCGCGGCTCGTGCTGGGCCGCGATCGCCGGCGAGGAGCCAGTGCGCCTCGACGAAGGCGACATCGTGATCTTCCCGCAGGGCGACCCCCACGTCATCTCGAGCGCACCCGGCATGCGCGCCAAGGTCGTCGATCCGGGCGTCTTCTTCGCGCCCAAGCCGCCGCAGCTGCCGTTCGCGATCAGCGTCGACGGCCAGGGTCAGACCACGGCGTTGCTCGACGGCGGCGGCAGCGACCGGACCACGGTCGTGTGCGGGTTCCTGGGCTTCGACACCACGCCGTTCAATCCGCTGCTGGCGTCGCTGCCGCGCGTGCTGCGCATCCCCGGGCTGGCCAGAGACGGGCGCTCGTGGATCGCCAGCTTCATGCGCTCGCTGGTCGAGGAGTCGAACCGCAAGCGGCCCGGCGGCGAGGCGGTGCTGGAGCGCATGAGCGAGATGCTGTTCGTCGAGGTGCTGCGGCACTACGCCCACGAGCTGCCCCCGGAGCAGACCGGCTGGCTCGCCGGCATGCGCGACCCGGGCGTGGGGCGCACGCTGGCGCTGATGCACGCGCGGCCCGCCGAGGACTGGACGCTCGACCGGCTCGGCGAGGAGGCGGCGATCTCGCGCTCGACGCTGCACGAGCGGTTCGTGCACTTCATCGGGCAGCCGCCCATGCAGTACCTGACCCACTGGCGGATGCAGCTGGCGGCGGGCTCGCTGCGCGACACCGACGCCAAGGTCATCGACGTCGCGCTCGAGGTCGGCTACGAGAACGAGGCCGCGTTCGCGCGCGCGTTCCGCCGAGCCGTCGGCGAGTCTCCCGGCGCCTGGCGGCGAATCCACCGCGCGCGGCCCGCGAGACGGATCGGTGGTGGAGTCGACCGTTGAGCCGCGCCACCGCACGAGCGAGCACCGGCGCCGGCGCCGGATCTACGTCCGCGCCGGCGCCGATGTCCCGCCCCGCATCACCGGGCTCCCCCAACGCCCCACGCCTCCCTCACACACCACGCCACCCGCGCTGGCGATGCGCCCCTACCCCCTGCTTCTTGTCCCGTCCCACGTCGTCTCCGTCCCCGCCTATTAGTGGCACCAGCTCGAAAAAACGGGTCAACTCCCGGCGTGCTCCGTTGTGCTCTCTCGCCTCGTGAGACGCCGGCGCAAGCGGAAGCGTTGCCCGCCTCATCGGTGCGTGACCCGAATGAGCGCGCGCGACGGGCGCCGCGCGCCGCCATGCGCTAGACCGGGAGGCTCGGAGCCAGCTCCGAGAGGAGGATCGAAATGAAAGCCGTTCTCTTGACTGCCTACGGTGACGTCGACCGGCTCCAGCTGCGCGACGTGCCCGAGCCGACCGCGGGACCGAACGAGATCAAGGTTCGCATGGCCGGCGCCAGCATCAATCCCATCGACTGGAAGCTCCGCAGCGGCGCCTACCACGCGTTCATGCCGCTGCAGTTGCCGGCGATCCTCGGACGGGACGCGTCGGGCACGGTGGTCGCCGTCGGCGCGGGCGTCACCGGCTTTGCCGTCGGCGCGCGGGTCATGGGGCGCGTCAACGCCACCTACGCCGAGTTCGTGGTCGGCCCGACCGAGGCGTGGACGGCGCTGCCGCCCGGGATGGATCTGGTCGACGCCGCCGCCTATCCCCTGGTGCTGCTCACCGGGGCGCAGCTGGTCGAAGACGCGGTCCGGCCCGCGCGCGGGGACCAGCTCCTGGTGACCGGCGCCACCGGCAGCACCGGCCGCGTCGCCGTGTTCGTGGCCAAGGCCGCGGGCGCGCGCGTGCTCGCGGGGGTCCGCGCCAAGCACCGGTCGGAGGCGGCGGGGCTGGGCGCCGACCAGGTCGTGGCGCTCGACGACGACGGAGAAATCGCGGGCCTGCCCGCGCTCGACGCGATCGCCGACACCGTCGGCGGCGAGGTGACGCAGCGGCTGCTCGGCAAGCTCAAGGCCGGCGGCACCATCGGCAGCGTCGTCGGCGAGCCCACAGGCGCGCGCGATCGGGGCCTGGTCGTCCGCGCCATCATGGCGCACGCCGACTCCCGGCGCCTCGCCGAGCTCGCGGGCGCCGTCGCAGGCGGCAAGCTGGTCATCCCGATCGCGCGGCGCTTTCCGCTCGCCGAGGCCGCGCAGGCGCAGAAGCTGGCCGAGAGCGGCGGCGGCGGCAAGGTGCTGCTCGCCGGGTGAGGCGAGGACGAGGCACCGGCTTGCGTGCGCCCGGCGCACCCTCGATTTCTGCGCCGTCCCCGGTGCCACCAGCCACTTCCGGACAGGCCATGGGCAGGAATCGCCTCGGCGGGAACGGCAAGGGAGGGAGGGCGGCGCAGGCCTTCGCGATCGCCGCCGTCGTGCTGGCGCTCGCCGCTTGCTCCCGCAACGTTCCGCTGCCCGGCGGCGGCGGCACGATGCCGCCGGTGCCGCCGGTCCCGCCGACGTCGTGTCAGGTGCAACCGTACGTGCCCCAGCGCATCGTCAGGCTGACGCTGCTCGAGGCGGCGAACGCGCTCGGGACGTTGCTGTCCCAGGATCTCGCCTCGCTCGTTCGCGTGCAGCAGGGCCTGAACGAGCCGACGCAGGCTTATTTTCCGCCCCTCGAGAGCACGCGCGAGGGCGACACGATCTTCGATGGCCGCCTCCAGCAGACAGAAATGATCGCCGCCGCCTCTGGCCAGTACGTCGCCGACCACTTCGCCGACGTCACCGCTTGCGACGCCGGCGTCGATTGCGTGCGCGCGTACCTCGGCACCTTCGCCGAGCGGGCCTACCGGCGCCCGCTTGCCCCGGCCGAGACCGACAGCCTGAACCAGGAGATCTCCGACCTGCTGTCGCTCGGGTCGAGCGCCCAGGAGCTGGCGCAGTACGGCGTCTACGCGGTCTTGATGGCGCCGGGGTTTCTCTACCGCACCGAGCTCGGCGATCCGTCGTCAGCCTCGGCAGCGCCATCACTGCCGAGCGTCGCGCTGACGTCGTACGAGATGGCGAGCCAGCTCGCGTTCATGCTCACGGACGCCCCGCCCGACGCGCCGCTGCTCGACGCCGCGAACCAGGGCACGCTGGCCACCGACGCCGGGATCGCCGCCGAGGTCGACCGGCTGCTGGCGACCGCCGGCGCGCAACGCAACCTCGGTGACGCGGTCTCCACGAATCTGGGGATCAATCTCTTGGGCAACGTGGTGATCGATCCGCTCCATGTCCCCGCGTACTCGTCGGCGCTGGCGGACGCGATGGTGACCGAGTCGCGGATGTTCCTCGACGACGTGCTCTGGCACGGCCAGCTCGGCGACATGCTGACCTCGACGACCAGCTTCGTGAACACCGACCTCGCCACCATCGTCTACGGCATCCCGGTCCCGACCGGCGCGACGACCACCGACTTTGTGCGCGTCCTGCTGCCCGCCGAACAGCGGGCCGGCTTGCTCACGCGCGCGGGGTTCATCACGGCGCGCGCGCGCACCGACATCGGCAGCGACCTGGCCCGCGCGATCGTGATCGGATCGAAAGTAGCGTGCGACATCGTCCCGCCGCCGCCCGACTCCTTCGCGGTGGAGGAAGCGGCGATCGGCAAGGCGACCGGGGGCTGGACCCAGCGCGCCCAGGAGGAGCAGCGACTATCGCTGCCCGAATGCAGCGGCTGCCACGCACGCATCGATCCCTACGGACTGGCGCTCGAGGGCTACGACATCATCGGGCGCACGCGCACGCAGGATGAGCAGGGGCAACCGGTCGACTCGTCGGCGACACTGCCACCGGCGTTCGACAATCAACCGGTGAAGGATGGCGTCGACCTGTCGAGGAAGCTCGCGCAGAGCCACACCTTCGTCGCGTGCCTCGCGCAGAGCTTCCTGCACTACGGTTTGGCGCTCTTGGCGACGCTGCCCGCGCTGGATAGCTGTGCCGTGGACGACATCACGGCGCGCTTTGCCGCCGCGCCGGATCAGACGTTCGCCGGGCTGCTGCGCGAGATCGCCCGTTCGCCCGCGATGACCCGCCGGCTCATCGCGCGCTAGGCTTGGTGGCGGCGCTGCGACATCTGGATCGACGACCTCACATGCACCTGCAACCGACCCGACTCGCGCGGCGACTCCCGGAATCGGGCCCGTTGTATTCCCGACAACGTGCCCCCGATCTTTTCGTTTGAACCCTACAAATGCGGCGTTTCGGTCAAGAAACCGTTTCGCGCGCGAGGAACTTGCGTAAACGAGCTACTTCGCGGCTGACGAGCCACAACCACTCGTCCTAACATTGCCCGCAATGGAACGGTGACCATTTCACGGGGGTGAGGTGCGGACATGAGAACGACGACGGTGGAAGAGCTCTCCTCGAGTGACGCGCGCGACGCGATCCTCTCGTGCCACGACGAGCTCCGTGGGCTAGCCAACGAGACCATTCACTGCGCGGAGGACGCGACCCGGTCGGAGCGGGATTTCGAGCCGCTGTGCGCGCACGCGCGCGAGCTGTACCAGGCCTTCGAGGAGTACATGGACTTCGAGGAGCGCATCCTGGCCACGGCGCTCAGCGACGTCATCGGCTGCGGATCGATGCTGCACGCGCAGATCGATGCCGGGCACCGGAGGCAGCGCGCGACGCTGGCGTCGGCGATGTCGGCGCTGAGACCGGAGGCGCAGCCGCGGGCGCGCGTGATCGAGCATGTGCGCGCGGTCGCCGACGCCTTGCTCATGGACCTGCGCAGCGAGGAGGACTGCCTGCTCAACGCCGAGATCGACGCCATCGCGATCGAAGACGGCGAAGGAGGTTGACGCAGAGTGAACGCAGGCGAGCTCGGCACGCGCGAGGTGCGCTAAAAGGCGCTCGACGGAGGTGAGCGCCGTCTCACGACCTGGACGGTGTGCGACGCGCGGCTCGCGCTCGGCGCGATGTCGAACGACTTCCGCTTCGCGGCCGCGGTGGCGGCGTTCGGGCTCGCGCTGCGCGCGTCCCCGCACCTGGCGGCAAAGGCCCAGGCCCTGGCGCGCCGAAACGACTAGGATGCACGGGAGCGGCGCGCCACCGCACATCCGGCGCGCCGCCCTGCCCCACCGTGCCTGCCCGTGACCTTCACCGACCCGCCCGCGTCGCCGCGATGACGATCGGCATCCGGCGACTGCAAATCGTGCTGCTCGCGACGCTCGTCGCCGGGGTCGGTTGCGCCAGCTCCGGGCCGCGCGAAGCCCCGGCGGCGCAACCAGCGGGGCCGCCCTCCGCGGCCACGCCCGCCGATCGCGCGCAGCTCGACGCGATCCGCGAGGTCCTCGACGGGCAGAGCCACGCGCTCGACACCGAGCAACTCGAAGCGGCGCCCGACTGTTCGCGGATCCGCTTGCTCGCGCGCAACATCTGCACGCTGGCGGAGCACATCTGCGCGATCGCCGCGCGCTACCCCGCCGGCGATCCGATCGCCGATGGCTGCGCCGATGCCCGGCTGCGCTGCCGCCGCGCGGGCGAGATTGTGCAGCAGCGTTGCGCGCTGCCGGACGGATGAAGATCCTCGGACCTTCGGAGGAGACCTCAGAGTTCCGGACGTGGCGTCTGCGGCGTCTTGGCGGTTACCTGACGTGCATTGACTCTAGCGCTCGCCCGCGCCGCGACGGAACACCAGCGACAGGTTGTTCGCCGGCATGACGACGATCTCGGGCGCGTCGAAGCCCGCCGCCGCCGCGGCCGCCTCGACGTCCTCGAGGTTGCGCACGCCCCAGCGCGGGTCCTCGCCGCGCAGGCGCTCGTCGAAACGCTGGTTGCTCTCGGCTGTGTGAGCGCCGCCGCGCCTGAACGGCCCGTAGAGAAAGAGCACACCGCCCGCCGGCAGCACGCGCGACGCGCCCTGGAACAGCGCGACCGCCGCCGACCAGGGCGCGATGTGGATCATGTTGATGTTGACGATCGCGTCGGCGCGCGTGATGGGCCAGGGCCAGGTCTCGACATCCAGCGCCGCCGGGCCGGCGACGTTGTCGACGGAGAACGCGCCTGCCCACGCGCGCACGCTGTCCCGATGAGGCGGCGACGGATCCGACGGCTGCCAGCGCAGCGCCGGCAACGCGCGCGCGAAGAACGCCACGTGCTGGCCGGTCCCGCTCGCGATCTCCAGCACCAGCCCCGCCGGCGGCAACACGCGGCGCAGCACGTCGAGAATCGGCTCGCGATTGCGCTCGGTGGCGGCGGCGTGCAGGCCGCCCGACGGAACCGGCTGGGGATCGAAGAAAGGCATGGATTTCGGCAACGCGCGGCCACGAGCGCACCGGCGATTCTGCGTAACCTGGATAGCACCAGCGCGCTCTAATGTCTCGCCTGACGGGCCGGCATGGGACATGCTGTGAACCGCCTCGCAGCACCGGGAATGTGGTACGCCCCCATCAAAACCAGCTGGACGCGCATCGCGCGCGGCCTCGTCGGGCTCGGCCTGGCGTCCGCGCTCGCGGCCAGCTCATCCGGTTGCATGAGCGGCGGCTCCCAGAAGCCCAGCGACGCCGGCATCGGCCCGACGGCTCGCTGCGTCGCGCCCGAAGGCGCACCGACGTCACCCCAGTCCATCGCCGATGTGCTCGCGCTCGTCGACGCGTTGCCGAGCCCGGTCACCCTGCCCTGCTTCATGCAGGCGCTGGCGCGGCCGCTCAAGGTCCACGCCTCGGTGAGCCTGATCAGCGCGCAGCCCTCGGTCGGCCCGCGCAGCCCGCGCATCTTCCTGTTCTTCGACGGGCTGCGCCTGTCGATCGTGCCGGCCGGCGCGGGCAGCCCGCTGCTGGAGCTGGGAGAGATCCGCGACGAATCGCGCTCACTCAAGGCCGAGATCCTGTTCCCGGTGACGACGCCGCTCGACCCGGCGATCCCGTTCCAGCGCATCCTGTTCTCGCCCACCGTCACGCGTTGCGGGTTCTGTCACCCGGTGGAGGCAGCCCGACCCCGACATCTCCTTCGCGACGGCGTTCACGTCGGTGGCGCTGCGCCCGCTCGACAGCTACGCGGTCAGCATCGCCTCGCTGGCGAACGAGCTCGCCATCTGCGACCCGAAAGCCGAGCCCGATCGGTGCGCGCTGCTGCAATCGCTGTTCGATCAGGACATGCCCGTCGAGCAGCCGTTCCCCGCCGACTTGCCGACACTGCAATAGACGCGTTCCGTTGCGTCCCCGGTCGCGTCACGCCCGGCCCGTGATCGGCTCCGCGGCCAAATCGAGCGTACCGGCGTCGAGGAAGCGCACCACCAGCGCGCGCGTCGCGGGGTGGTTCATGATCCCGCTGTGGCCCGCGTCGACGGTGGCGAACGCCGCCATGCCGGCGATCTGGGTCTCGGCGACGGCGAGCGTGCCGTCGTTGGGCTCGCCGGGCGCGAAGACTCGCGCGCGGCGGCCGATCCACCCGACAGGATTCCACCCGCGCGGCGCGCGCGTCCCCGCGAGCACCACGGTCGACGGCGGCAGCGACGGCCAGGCCTCCGAATCGGCGGCCGCAGCGGCGGCGGCCAGCTCCTGGCCCGCGGCGCCAAAGAACCAGCGGTAAACCGCTCGGTCGCGCAGCGCGCGCGACAGACGGCTGCCCTGGTTGGGCGGCGCCAGCATCACCACGCGCTGGAACGGGATCCGCAGCGCGACGTGGCGGAGCACGATCCCACCGAGCGAGTGCGTGACCGCCGCGAGCGGCTGCCCCGCCGGCAGCTCGCGCGCGAGCGCGTCGGCGATGTGGTCGGCTGAGGCGGCGATTGACAGCCGCCGCGACGGATAGGTGCGGGACCAGGTCGTGAAGCCGGCGCGCTCGAGGTGGCGCCCGAGACGGAGCAACGAGAAGCGCGAGCGCGCGAGGCCGTGCAGCAGCACGACCACGGGACGCGAGGGCGGCAGGCTCATCGCGACGTGGACTCCGGATCGCGCGGAAAGAGCAAGACCATGTCGGCGGGACGAAACCGATTCACGGCCGCGACCACGGCAGCTTCCAGCTCGGCGCGCTCGGCGCGCAACGACGCCATCTCGCGGTCGAACGAGAAGAGCCGCACCAGCGTCGACAGGCCGCGCCGGAGCGAGGCGCCGCGGTCGAAGACCTGCAGCGTGGCGTAGCCCGTGATCGGCAGCGCGATCAGCGCCAGCAGCGCCGCGCCGGCACCGGCGTGCCACCCGAGCCAGGCGATGCCGGCCGCGTACGACGCCATGACCATGAGCAACCCCGCCAGCAGCTTCGTCGCCGCGAGCACGTCCTTTCGCGGCGTCAGCACCGGCGCCGCCAGCCGCGCCAGCACCCCGGCCGGCGCGTGCAGGATCGCGCCGGGCAGCGCCAGCGGCAGCCAGACGACAATCAGCAGCAGGTGGCGCGCGATCCGGGCCAGCGCCTCGCCGCGCGAGAGCGTGCGCCGCAGATCGCGATCGGTCACGCCCGCGGCGTCGAGCCGATCCAGATACGCCGCGACCCGCGCGTAGAGCGCCCTGATCTCGGGCTCGTCGCGCACGCGCGGATACTCGGCGTTGAACCGGCGCGCGAGCTCGACGCGGTCGTGGATCGAGATCTGCGGCGGCTGGTAGAGACGACGGAACCCATCGAGCACGCGCAGGGTCTCCCAGTCGGCCGCGTTCACCGTGAGCGCGCGCAATCCTCGATCGAGGTCGGCGGTCACGGCGGAGATCGCGTCGGCGGCAGCCGCCCGCGCGGCGTCGACCACCAGCGGCGCGCCGAATTGCAGCAGCACGCGGCTGCGAAAGCGCCGGCGCTGCATGTAGGTGAGGCCGCAGGGAACGATCGAGACCGCCTGCTCCGGGTGGCGCTGGCAGACGCCGGCAGCGATGCGCGCCGCGCCGGTCTTGAGCCGCGCCAGCTGGGGAGCGTCGTGCGAGAGACCCTCGGGAAAGATGCCGATCGTGCCACCGCCGGCGAGCACTTCGATCAGCGTGTCGAACGCGACCTCGTTGTGCGCGGCCGCGTCGCGCGCGTCCGGGTGATCCGAACGGCGAGCGATCGGCACCGCGCCCAGCGCACGCAGCACCGGCCGCAGGAACGGGCTGCGGAAGAGGACATCCTTGGCCGCGAAACGCACCACGCGCCCGCACGACACGACGATCAGCAGCGGGTCGATCAGCGAGTTGGGGTGGTTGCCCGCGAAGATCACCGGCCCGCTCTCGGGCACGTGCTCGAGGCCCACGACCTCGACCTGGCGGAAGAACACGCCGACCACCAGGCGGAGGAACATGCGCAACCACGAGTAGAGTCGCAAGCTCATGAGCGGGGGCGCGCGCGACCGCGGGCTTGCTCCCACGATACCGGGACGATAGCGTCCCGTCGATGACCCGCTCCCGCGCCCCCCTCGCGACCGCCCTCGCGCTGTCGCTCGCCGTCCTTGGTTGCAAATCCGGTACAAAGTCCGGTAGCCAGTCCGACAGCCAGCCGGCTGTCACTTCGCCCCCCAGGCCGGAGGATTGGGACGCCTACGTCCAGGGCTTTCTCGACGACTATTTCCGCGCCAACCCGACGTTCGCCGTCTTTCAGGGCAAGCACGACTACGACGGGCAGTTCCCCGACTGGAGCGCCGCCGGCGCGCGGGCCGAGATCGCGCGTTTGCACCGCGAGCACACGCAGGCCTCGGCGTTCGAGGCCGCGACGCTCGATCCGCGCCGGCGGTTCCAGCGCGACTACCTGCTGGCGATCGTCGACCGGGATCTCTTCTGGATGGAAGAGGCGCGCTTTCCCTGGACCAACCCGGCCTTCTACGGGGACGCGCTGGATCCCAACGTCTACATCGCGCGCCCGTACGCGCCGCTGCCGGAGCGCATGAAGGCGCTGACGGCGTGGGCGAGCGCCGCGCCCGCGGCGCTCGCCCAGATCCGCGCGACGCTGCAGACGCCGATGCCGCTGCCGCTCGCCGAGATCGGGAAGGTCCGCTTCGGAGGCCTGGCGACCTATCTCGAGAAGGACGTGCCCCAGGCGTTCGCCGCGGTGACCGACCCCGAGCTGCGCGCGCCGTTCGACAGCGCGCGCACGCGCGCCGCCGCCGCTTTCCGCGACATGGGCGCCTGGTTCGACACGCAGAAGGCCAGCGCCGCCGGCAGCTTCGCGCTCGGCCCCGAGCGCTATCAGAAGATGTTGTGGATGACCGAGCGGGTCAACCTGACCGTCGACCAGGCGGAGGCGATGGGGCGCGCCGACCTGGCGCGCAACCGGAAAGCGCTGGAGCAGGCGTGCGCGCGCTACGCGCCGGGAAAGAGCGTGCGCGAGTGCACCGAAAAAATGAACGCGCACAAGGCCACGCAAGGCAGCGTCGACGCCGCGCGCGCCCAGCTCGCCGGCCTGAAGGCGTTCGTCCTCGAGAAAGGCCTGGTGTCGATCCCCGGTGACGAGCAGGCCGAGGTGCGCGAGTCGCCGCCGTACATGCGCTGGAACTTCGCGTACATCGATCCACCAGGGCCGTACGAGCACGGCCTGCCCTCGGTCTACTACGTCGCGCCGCCCGATCCGTCGTGGAGCGAGAAGCAGAAGGCCGACTATTTGCCGGGCATGGCCGAGCTGCTCTTCACCAGTGTTCACGAGGTCTGGCCCGGGCACTTCCTCCAGTTCCTGCACTCCAATCGATCGCCGGACCTCTTCGGCCGCGTGTTCGTCGGTTACGCCTTCGCCGAAGGCTGGGCGCACTACGCCGAGGAGATGATGTGGGAAGCTGGCCTGCACCACGGCGATCCCGAGACCCACATCGGCCAGATCTCGGAGGCGTTGCTGCGCGACGCGCGTTTCCTGGCATCGATCGGGATGCACGCGCGCGGGATGACGCTGGCGGAGGCCGAGCAGCTGTTCCGCGAGCAGGGCCTGCAGTCGGAGCCGACCGCGCACCAGCAGGCGGCGCGCGGCACGTTCGATCCCGCGTACCTCAACTACACGCTGGGCAAGCTGACGATCCGGCAGATGCGCGACGACTGGATGAAGATCCACGGCGGCAGCGCGCCGGCCGCCTGGAAGGCGTTCCACGACGACCTGCTCAGCCGTGGCGGCCCTCCGATCGGGCTGCTGCGCGACGCGATGCTGGGCGGCGGCGGCGCGCGGCCCGCCGACTAGATCACGCGCGTACAGCCAACGCTTCAATTGTCACGCGATTGATGCGTGGCGCGCGACGGCGAACCCCACATTTCAAGCGCGGTTCGAATGCGAACCCGCGCATTGCAAACGAAGGGGGTTGTGATGTTCAAGCTCAGGCACGCAACGCTGTTGGTAGTGGGAGCGGCAACGCTGTCGACGGCCGTCGCGACGCTGGCCGCGGACAGCACGACGATCTCCGGCGCGGGGGCGACCTTCCCCTATCCGGTTTATTCGAAGTGGGCGGATATGTACTCGCGCGAGACGACCGTACACCTCAACTACCAGGCGATCGGCTCGGGCGGCGGCATCAAGCAGATCACCGAAGGAACCGTCGACTTCGGCGCGTCGGACGCGCCGCTCAAGCCGGAAGAGCTGGACAAGGCCGGCCTGGTTCAGTTTCCCGTGGTGATGGGCGGCGTCGTGCCGGTGGTCAACATCCCGGGCGTGAACGCCGGCGAGGTCAAGCTCACGCCTGAATTACTGGCCGACATCTTCCTCGGCAAGATCAAGAAGTGGAGCGATCCGCGCTTCACCGCCAGCAACCCTGGCGTCAAGCTCCCCGACACCGCGATCACGGTGGTCCACCGCTCCGACGGCTCGGGCACGACCTGGATCTTCACCAACTACCTGAGCAAGGTCAGCCCCGACTGGGCGAAGGCGGTCGGCAACGACAAGTCGGTCTCGTGGCCCACCGGCGTCGGCGGCAAGGGTAACCAGGGTGTCGCGTCGTACGTGCAGCGGATCAAGGGCGCGATCGGTTACGTCGAGTCGGCGTACGCCCGCCAGAACCACATCGCGCACGCCAAGCTCAAGAATCGCGACGGGGCCTTCGTCGAGCCCTCGGATGAGAACGTGCAGGCCGCGGCCAAGGGGGGCGACTGGGCAAACGCGCGCGGATACTACGTGGTGCTGACCGATCAGCCCGGTCCGAGCGCGTGGCCAATCGCCGGCGCGTCGTTCGTCCTCATGCACAAGCAACAGAAGAGCGGCGATACCGGGCGCGCCGTGCTGCGCTTCTTCGATTGGGGCTATCGCAAGGGGACGGTGGCCGCGGAAGCGCTCGGCTACGTTCCGATGCCCGCCAACGTCATCGAGATGGTCGAGAAGACCTGGTCGCGCGAGCTGACCGATGAATCGGGCCGCAAGCTGTGGCCCGCCGACAAGCGTGCCGAGAACTAGAGCATCGGCGAGGGAACGTGACATCCGCCACCGCGGCCAGCGAAGACCTTCGCACCCTCTCGTCCCGCCGTCCGATCCGCCCGCGATCGCGCGCGCGCGCCGGCTCGCTGGCCGATCGGTTGTTTCGCGCGCTCGTGGGCGCGTTCGCGGCGCTGGTCCTGCTCGCGGTCTGCGGCGTGCTGATCGTGCTGCTGCACGGGTCGCTGCCGGCGCTGAAGACCTTCCGGCTGGGATTCCTGGCCGGCAAGGAGTGGAACCCCGTCACCGGCCAGTTCGCGGCGCTGGCCCCGCTCTACGGCACGGTGGTCACGGCGGTGATCGCGTTGCTGGTCGGCGTGCCGGTCAGCTTCGGCGTCGCGCTGGTGATCACCGAGCTCGCGCCGTCCTGGCTCAAGCGGCCGATCGGCACGGCGATCGAGCTCCTGGCCGCGATCCCCAGCATCATCTACGGCATGTGGGGCCTGTTCGTCTTCGCGCCGGTGTTCGCGGCGCACGTGCAGCCCTGGCTCACCGACCACCTGGGCGCGTGGCCGCTGATCGGACCGCTCTTCCAGGGTCCGCCCATGGGGCTCGGGATGCTGACCGCCGGGCTGATCCTGGCGATCATGATCATTCCGTTCATGGCGGCGGTGATGCGCGACGTGTTCGAGACCGTCCCCGCGTCGCTGCGCGAGTCGGCCTACGCGCTCGGCTGCACGACCTGGGAAGTGGTGTGGCGCGTGGTCCTGCCCTACACGCGCGCCGGCGTGATCGGCGGCGTCATCCTCGGGCTCGGCCGCGCGCTGGGTGAGACGATGGCGGTGACCTTCGTGATCGGCAACGCCCACGAGATCAACGCGTCGCTGTTCATGCCCGGCAACACGATCTCGTCGACGCTGGCCAACGAGTTCACCGAGGCGGTGACACCGATCTACACCTCGTCGCTGCTGGCGCTCGGGTTGATCCTGTTCATCCTCACGTTCGTGGTCCTGGTCGCGGCGCGGCTGATGCTGTCGAAGCTTCGCGCGCGCGACGGGGAGCGAACGTGACCCTCTACGCGCGCCGGCGGCTGGTCAACCGGGTCGGGCTCTCGCTCTCGGTCCTGGCCACCGTCTTTGGATTGTTCTGGCTCGGCTGGCTGCTGTCGACGTTGGTCGGCAACGGACTGCGCTGGATCCACCCGCGCCTGTTCATCGAGTCGACGCCGCCGCCAGGCTCGCCGGGGGGCCTGGCCAACGCGATCGCCGGCAGCGCGATCCTCACGCTCGCCGGGATCGCGCTCGGCGCGCCGGCCGGCGTCCTCGCCGGGACCTACCTCGCCGAGTTCGGCCGACGGTCGCGCCTGGCGTCGGCGGTGCGCTTCGTGAACGACATCCTGCTGAGCGCGCCGTCGATCATCATCGGCGTCTTCGTCTACGCGCTCATCGTGCTGCCGAGCGGGCACTTCTCGGGTTGGGCGGGCGCGGTCGCGCTGGCGTTGATCGTGCTGCCGGTCGTGGTGCGCACCACCGAGAACATGATGCGGCTCGTGCCCGACAGCCTGCGGGAAGCGGCGGCCGCGCTGGGCGCGCCCATGTGGAAGATCACCGTGCGCGTGGTCTATCGCAGCGCCCTGCCCGGCATCCTGACCGGCGTGCTGCTCGGCGTGGCGCGCATCAGCGGCGAGACCGCGCCGCTGCTGTTCACCGCGCTCAACAACCAGTTCTGGACCACCGACATGAGCCGGCCGTTCCCCAACTTGCCGACGGTGATCTTCCAGTTCGCCATGAGCCCTTACGAGGACTGGCAGCACCTGGCGTGGGCGGGCGCCCTGCTGATCACCGCTTCGATCCTGGTCATCAACGTCGTGGCGCGACTCCTGCTGAGACGGGCGCGCCGCTGAAGGATCTCATGAGCAGCCCCGATCAATGGACCGCGAGCCAGCCCCCACCGCCGGCGTCACCGTCAGGCGCGGCGCGAGAGATCTCCCTTCACCCGGCGGCCAGCATCCCCGCGACGGGTCCGGCGCCCGGGCGGCAGGCCAAGGTCGAGATCCGCCGCCTGAGCTTCTTTTACGGCAAGTTCCAGGCGCTGCACGACATCGACCTCGACATCCACGATCGCCAGATCACCGCGTTCATCGGCCCGTCGGGTTGCGGCAAATCCACGCTGCTGCGCACGCTGAACCGAATCTACGAGCTCTATCCCGGCCAGCGCGCGACCGGGGAGGTCATGCTCGGCGGGCGCAACCTGCTCGATCACGCCGACGACGTCAACCTGCTGCGCGCCCGGATCGGCATGGTGTTCCAGAAGCCGACGCCGTTTCCGATGTCGGTGCAGGACAACATCCGCTTCGGCGTCGCGCTCTACGAGAAGCTGTCGCGCGGCGAGATGGAGGAGCGCGTGCAGTGGGCGCTGGAGAAAGCCGCGCTCTGGTCCGAGGTCAAGGACAAGCTGCGCCAGGACGGCACCGCGCTGTCGGGCGGGCAACAGCAACGCCTGTGCATCGCGCGCGCGGTCGCCGTGAAGCCCGAAGTGCTCTTGCTCGACGAGCCGGCCTCGGCGCTGGATCCGATCTCGACGCAGAAGATCGAGCAGCTGCTGTCCGAGCTGCGCAAGGAGTACACAATCGCCATCGTGACTCACAACATGCAACAGGCGGCGCGTGTCTCGGACTACACTGCGTTCATGTACCTGGGACGGGTCATCGAGTTCGGGGACACCAAGACCATGTTCACCAAACCGACGAACCAGCAGACGGAAGAGTACATCACCGGCAGGTTCGGGTGAGCGTTCAACAGCACACCAGCCAGGAGTACGAAGCCGAGCTCGAGTCAGTGCGCCGGCAGCTGCTGGCCATGGGTCGCCACGTCGACGACGTGCTGAGCTCCGTGGACCGCGCGCTCAGCACACGCAACGCCGAGCTGGCCAACCGGGTCATCCTCGGCGACCGGGAGACCGACTCGATGGAGCTGGAGATCGATCACCTGTGCCTGGAGACGCTGGCGCGCCGCCAGCCGGTCGCGGGCGACCTGCGCCTGCTGACGTCGGCGATGAAGCTGGTGATCGAGCTCGAGCGCATCGCCGATCTCGGCGTGAGCGTCGCCGCGCGCGTCGTCGAGCTCACGGCGGAACCGGCGCTGACCGGAAGCGAGGATCTGATCCGGATGCTGACCATCGCGCGCGAGATGCTGGCCGAGGCGATGGGCGCGCTCGAGACCGAGAACGTCGAGCGCGCGACGCGCGCCATCGCCAAGGACGACGTCGTCGACGGGTACTACACGCAGATCTTCAACGATGTGCTCAGCCGGATGCGCGAGAGCCCCGACAACATCTTCCGCGCCACGCGGATCCAGGCCATCTCCAAGTACATCGAACGCATCGGCGACCACGCCACCAACGTCGCCGAGCGGGTGATCTTCATCCTGACGGGCGAGGAGCTCCGGCATCTGCCGCGCGTGCGGCGCGGCGACGTGTCGTAGCAGCGATCGGCGGCGACGGCCTCCCGCGGCGCGCCGCTCAGCTCGGCGCGAGGCGCGCGAGCTTGTCGGGGTTGCGGAGGATGTCGATCTCGGTGATGCGCTCGCCGTCCGTCGCGATCGAGATCACCGTGTCGACGCGCCCCCCGACGCGCGCCACCAGCGCCGCCTCGCCGTTGAGCGTGATCCGCTCGAACGTCGCGCCGGCGGTCCCCTTGCGGGCGAGCCCGGCCAGGAAGCGCGCCGTGTTGACCGCGCCCTGCACCGGCTTGGTCGCGGCCACCGCCTTTCCGCCACCGTCGGTGTAGCAGACCACGTCGGCGGCGAGCAGCCGGCCCAGGCCCTCGATGTCCCCGGCGACGCAAGCCTGGATGAACCCGTCCATCAGCAGCGCGTGCTGCTCGCGCGTGCCCGAGAAGCGCGGGCGCCGCGCCACGACGTGCGCCTTCGCGCGATGCAGGATCTGGCGGACGGTGGCCTCTTGTTCTTGCACGATCGCCGCCACTTCAGCGTGCGTGTAGTCGAACACGTCGTGCAGCAGGAACACGGCACGTTCGATCGGCGACAGCGTCTCCAGCAGCACCATGAACGCCATCGAGATCGTCTCCCGCTCGACGGCGCCGTCGGTGGGCACCGGCTCGGGCAGCCACGGCCCGATGTACTCCTCGCGGCGCACGCGCGCGCTCTTCAGATGGTCCAGGCACAGCCGCGTCACCACCGTCGAGAGCCAGGCGCGCGGCGACTCCACGACGTCGGGGTCGGCGGCGCGCGCCTTGAAGAACGTCTCCTGCACGACGTCTTCCGCCTGGGCGCGGTCGCCGAGCATCCGGTACGCGATGCCGAACAGGACCCGCCGGTGCTCCTCGAGATCGATCATGACGCCTCCGATATTGTCATGCAGCCCGGTCAGGCCGCGAGTTGCTTGGCCTGGGGCTGCTGCGGCGGCAGGCGCTTCGGTTTCGGCCAGAAGGCAAAGGCGAAGTGCCGCTCCAGCCCCAATGCCCAGACAGTGAAACGAAGGATCCCTTCCTTGAGCCAGGCCGCGGAGCGCCCGGTGATGATGCGACCGGGCTTCCCGCCGTGGCCCACCATCTGGAACAGCCCATCGCGGCGCCCCAGGCTGAGGCACAGCGGAATCTCGCCGATGCGGAACGGACGCTCGGCTTCACCCGCGAGCGAGCGCGCCAGGTTCAGGGCCGCGTGCGCGCCCATCGGCATCGCGTGCTTGCACCCGGCGGCGAGCGGAGCACCCGCCTCGGAACGGGCCTCGGCGGCGTCACCGACGGCGTACACCACCGGGTGCGACACCGAGCGCAGCTGCGCGTCGACGATGATGCGCCCTTCGACGCTGACCTCCAGGCCTGATTCGCGAGCCAGCCGTGACGCGCGGAAGCCGCCGGCCCACACGCACGCATCGCAGGGCAGCTCGCCGCCGTCGACCACGACCGCGCCCGCCCGGACCTCGCGCACGCGCGCCTCGACGATCCGCACACCGAGCCGCGCGAGCGCGCGCACGAGGTACCATTGACCCGCCGGCGAGAGGAAGCCGCCGACGCCCGGCGAGGCCACCAGCGTGACCCGCGCGCCCTGTTCGGCGAGCTCGGCCGCGGTCTCGATCCCGGTCGGCCCGCCGCCGACGACCACCACCTCGCGCGCCCCCTGCGCCAGTTGCGCGCGCAGCCGGTGCGCACCCGCCTCGTCGCCGACCACCGCCGCGTGCTCTCGAACGCCGGGGACGGTCCCGGTGTCGCCCACGCTGCCCAGCGCGAAGACCAGCCGATCGAACCCGAGCTCGTTGCCACCGACGAGCCGGGCCACGCGCCGGTCGAGGTCGAGCGAGGTGACCCGACCCATGACGAAGCGGACGCCGGTGCCGCGGAGCATCCGCGTGATCGCGCGCCGCGGCGGCACCCGGCCGGCGCCGAGCTGGTGCTGGCGCACGCGCTCGATGAAGTCCGGCAGCGCGTTGACCAGCGTCACGTGGCTGCCGAGCCCGCGATTGCCGAGCCGGAGCGCCGTCATCATGCCCGCGTAGCCGCCGCCGAGGATGAGGATCTTCATGTCTTGCCTCCCTGCCAGGGAGACGAGATAGCTCCCGCGGCTGTGACAGCGCGTGAGAGGTTTTTCCGGGTCTGCCCCGCTTGGCAACCTCGGCGCATCTGACAAGATGCCGGCATGGCAAGCACCGAGACCTCGCCCGGCCCGGCATCGACCTTCGACGCCGCCGAGCTGCTGGCGGCCCTGGCGGCGATCGTCGGAGCGCCAGCCGTCGTGACCGCACCCGACGATCTCGATCCGCAGCTGCAAGACTGGCGCGGCCGATTCAAGGGCCGCGCCGTGTGCATGGTGCGCCCTACGAGCACCGACGAGGTCTCGCGCGTGCTGGCCCTGCTCTGGGCGCGCGGGATCGCGGTCGTCCCGCAGGGCGGCAACACCAGCCTGTGCGGCGGCGCGACGCCCGACGAATCGGGACGCGCGGTGCTCCTGTCGCTGTCGCGCATGAATCGCGTGCGGTCGGTCGACGCGTTCGACAACCTCATCACCGTCGAGTCGGGCTGTATCCTGCAAGCGGTGCAAGAGGCCGCGCGCGCCGCGGGGCGGCTGTTCCCGCTGTCGCTGGCCGCCGAGGGGACTTGCCAGATCGGCGGCAACATCTCCACCAACGCCGGCGGCACCGCGGTGCTGCGCTACGGGATGACGCGCGACCTGGTGCTGGGCCTCGAGGTCGTGCTGCCGACCGGCGAGGTGCTGTCGCTGCTGCGCGGGCTGCGCAAGGACAACACCGGCTACGATCTCAAGCAGCTCTTCATCGGCGGCGAGGGGACGCTGGGCGTGGTCACGGCGGCGACGCTGAAGCTGTTCCCGCAGCCGCGCGAGGTGATCACGGCGATGGTGGCCGTGCCCAACCTGTCGGCAGCGGTGCAGCTCTTGCGTCACCTGCAGGCCGACGCGGGCGACAACGTGATCACCTTCGAGCTCATCGCCGACGTCGCGCTCGAATCTGGTGCTGAAGCTCGTGCCCGGGCACGCGCCGCCGTTCGCGCACACGCCGCCGTTCTCGGTGCTGCTGGAGGTGGCGAGCTTCTGGCGCGGCTTCTCGGCCGCCGACGCCGTCGAAGACAGCCTGGCGCGCGCCAGCGAGGCCGGCCTGTGCGACGACGCGATCGTCGCGCGCGACGACGGGCAGGCGGCCGCGCTGTGGCGCATCCGCGAGGACGTCCCCGAGGCCGAGCGGCGCGCGGCAAGCGCGATCAAGCACGATGTCAGCGTCCGCCCCGGGCTGATCCCGGCGTTCGTCGACGCCACGCGCGCCGCGGTCGAGGCGGTGCTGCCCGGCGCCGGCATCATCCTGTTCGGCCACCTCGGCGACGGCAGCCTGCACCTGAACGTGGTGCCGCCCGGCCTGGGCAAGGACCGCATCCCGCCCGACGTGCACGCGCGCGTGTGGCGCGCCGTGCACGACGTGGTCACCGCGCACGAAGGCAGCATCAGCGCCGAGCACGGCATCGGCCAGCTGAAACGCGACGAGCTCTGGCACTACCGCCCCGCGCTCGACCGCCGCCTGATGCGCGCGATCAAGGACGCGATCGATCCGCGCGGCCTGATGAACCCGGGCAAAGTTTTGTGATCGCCGCGCCGAGCATGACGTCCGCCACGCATGCGCGGAAACGCGCGCGCAGCGCGGGCCGGATCTCCTGGCGCTGGCGCCCGAGGAGCTCGAGCGCGCGTGCCTGCGCGTGTCGCCCTGCGCCTCGGTGTCCGACGAGCCCCCGGCCGCGACGGGCACCGGCGGAGCGCGGCTGATTCGCGTCGGCAGCCCCGGGATCGGCGCCGACTGGCACGCGGGCGCGAGCCACCTGGCGGTGCTCCAGGCCGTCGAGGACGCGCCGTCGCTGGGCGCGGCGTTGAGCGCGCTCGCCGCCGCCGGCGGGCTCGCCGCCGGCACGCGAGACGGCCCGCTCACGACCGTGCGCGAGGCGCGGATTCACGGCGTGCTCGAGGTCGCCTCATGAAGTCACGACGCAAAGTCGCGTCATGAACCATCCGCCCCGCCCCGCGCCGCGAGCACCGCGCCGAGGTAGTCGCGATTCAGGCGCGCAATCGACGACGCCCGGATCCCCTTGGGGCAGACCGCCTCACAAGCGCCGGCGTTGCTGCACCCGCCGAATCCCTCGTTCTCCGCTTCGCCAACCATGCGCAGCGCACGAGAGGCGCGTTCGGGCTGGCCCTGGGGTAGGTGTCCGAGGTGCGCGATCTTCGCGGCGGTGAACAACGACGCCGAGGCGTTGGGACACGCCGCGACGCAAGCGCCGCAGCCGATGCAGGCGGCGGCGTCCATCGCAGCGTCGGCGTCGGGCTTGGCGATCCGGGTGGCGTTGGCCTCGGGCGCGCTGCCCGTGGGCGCGGTGATGTAGCCACCCGCCGCGATGATGCGATCGAGCGCGCCGCGGTCGACGACCAGATCGCGCACGACCGGGAATGCCTGCGCGCGCCAGGGCTCGAGCCACAGCTCCTCGCCGTCGCGGAAGCTGCGCAGGTGAAGCTGGCAGACGGTCGTGCGCGCGCGCGGGCCGTGCGCGACGCCGTTGATCATGAAGCCGCACGCGCCGCAGATGCCCTCGCGACAGTCGCTCTCGAACGCGATCGGCTCGCCCCCCGCGCGCGCGATCCGCTCGTTGAGCACGTCGAGCATCTCCAGGAACGCCATGTCCGGGGTTACGCCTTCGACGTCGTAACGCACGAACGCGCCCGGCTCGCTCGCGGAGCGCTGCCGCCATACGTGCAAAGTCATTTTCATTCGCGTGGGCGAAGCCTGGCTCCGCCAGGCTGAGCCCGTCGCGGAGGGTTTGGGAACCCTCTCAGGGTTCCCAGCTTCATTCGCGTGGGCGAAGCCTGGCTCCGCCAGGCTGAGCCCGTCGCGGGAGGGTTTGGGAACCCTCTCAGGGTTCCCATCCTCATTGATAACTCCGCGCGCTGGGCGTCACGGCCGTGAACGCCAGCGGCTCGACGTGACGGCGGGCCGCCGCCTCGGGCCCGGCGTACTGCCAGACCGCGACGTGAGCGAACCGGGCGTCGTCGCGCTTCGCCTCACCGTCGGGTGTCTGGTGCTCGACGCGGAAGTGGCTGCCGCACGACTCGTCGCGCTCGAGCGCGTCGCGACACATGAGCTCGCCGAGCTCGAGGAAGTCCGCCACGCGCCCGGCGCGCTCGAGCGCCTGGTTCAGGTCGTGGCCGTTTCCCGGCACGATCACGTCGCGCCAGAAGGCGGCCCGCACCTCGGGCAGCTGCGCCAGAGCCGCGCGCAGCCCACCGGCGGCGCGCGACATCCCGCACTCGTCCCACAGCAGCTTGCCGAGCTCGCGATGGAAGTGCTCCACCGTCTGCCGGCCGCGCGATGAGACCAGAGCCTCCACGCGCCGGGCGACGCCCGCGGCCGCCTCGGCAAAGGCCGGGTGGCCCAGATCGACGGCGGCGAGCTTCGCCGACGCCAGGTAGTCCCCGACGGAAAGCGGCGCGATGAAGTAGCCGTCGGCCAGACCCTGCATCAGCGCCGAGGCGCCGAGCCGGTTCGCGCCGTGGTCGGAGAAGTTGGCTTCGCCGAGCACGAACAGCCCGGGGATGGTGCTCATGAGCCCGTAGTCGACCCACAGGCCGCCCATCGTGTAGTGCGGCGCCGGGTAGATCCGCATCGGAACGGCGCGCGGGTCCTCGTCGGTGATGCGCTGGTACATCTCGAACAGATTGCCGTAGCGCTCGTCGATTGCGGCGCGCCCGAGCCGCGCGATCGCGTCACCGAGATCCAGGTACACGCCGTAACCGGCCGGCCCGACGCCGTTGCCGGCGTCGCAGATCGCCTTGGCGGCGCGGCTGGCCACGTCGCGCGGCACCAGGTTGCCGTACGACGGGTAGCGCCGCTCGAGGAAGTAATCGCGCTCATCCTCGGGGATCTGCGCCGCCGCGCGCGCGTCGCCGCGCACGCGCGGCACCCAGACGCGGCCGTCGTTGCGCAGCGATTCGCTCATGAGAGTGAGCTTCGCCTGGTGCTCGCCGCTGGCGGGGATGCACGTGGGATGAATCTGCGTGAAGCACGGGTTGGCGAACGCGGCGCCGCGCTTGTGCGCGCGCCAGATAGCGGTGGCGTTCGAGCCCTTGGCGTTGGTCGACAGGTTGAAGACGTTGGCGTAGCCGCCGGTCGCCAGCACGCACGGCGTGCGCGGCGTGGCCGGTGATCGCGCCCGTCTCGAGATCGCGAACGACGATGCCGCGCGCGGCGCCGTCGGCCACCACCAGGTCGAGCATCTCGCGCCGCGGAAGCACCCGGCAGCGTCCGAGCGCGACCTGGCGCTGCAGCGCCTGATACGCGCCGAGCAGTAACTGCTGTCCGGTCTGGCCGCGCGCGTAGAACGTGCGCGCGACCTGCGCGCCGCCGAACGAGCGGTTGGCGAGCGAACCGCCGTACTCGCGGGCGAACGGCACGCCCTGCGCGACGCACTGGTCGATGATGCCCGCCGAGAGCTGCGCCAGGCGATAGACGTTGGCCTCGCGCGAGCGGAAGTCCCCGCCCTTGATCGTGTCGTGAAACAGGCGAGTGACGCTATCGCCGTCGTTCTGATAGTTCTTGGCGGCGTTGATGCCGCCCTGCGCGGCGATGCTGTGCGCGCGTCGCGGGCTGTCCTGGAAGCAGAAGCAGGTCACGTCGTACCCGAGCTCCGCGAGCGAGGCGGCCGCCGACGCGCCCGCGAGCCCGGCGCCCACCACGATGACGGGGTAGTGGCGGCGATTGGCCGGGCTCACGAGGAGCGCGCTCGCCTTGAACGTGTCCCACTTCGATTCCAGCGGGCCGGGTGGAATCCGCGCGTCGAGCGCGAACGGAGCGTTCATCGCACCGCTCCCGCGAGCACGGCGACCACGACCGCGAGCATCCCGGCCGCGACGGCGAACGCCGCGACACCCGCGACGCGCCGCAAGCCCGGCGCGCCCCGCTCCGGCGTCAGGCCGAGCGATTGCGGCGCGCTCCAGGCGCCGTGCGCAACGTGAAGCGCGAGCGCAGCAACGGCGAGCCCGTAGAAGACGCTCCACATCCGGACGCGAAACAGCGCCACGACGTTGTCGTGGACCGCCAGCGGCACGAAGCCGGGATGCCAGACGCCCCAGGTCAGGTTCGCGAGATGCACGACCACGAAGAGCGCGAGCAGCACCCCCGACGCGAGCATGGCGCGCGCGGCCCAGCCCGGACCGGCGAGCGCGCGGCCCTGATACGGGACGGGCCGCGCGGCCCGCCGGCGCGCCGCGAGCTGAAGCGCCACCACCACGTGCGCACCGAACGCCGCCACCAGCAGCGCGCGCGCCGACCAGAGCACGACCGGCGACGCGCGCAGCCCGCGCGCGTAGGCGTCGATGCGCGCGCGCCCGGCGAAGATCTGGAGGTTCGCCAGCATGTGCGCCAGCACGAACCCGCACAGCACCAGGCCGCTGGCGGCGCTGATGGCCTTCTTCCCGACGCTCGTTCGACCCAGCGTGCGCAGCCTCGACATGCGACGAACCTCCTGGGATCTGAACTACGGGATCGTGCATTCCGCGACAACTCTAATAAAATGATTGTTTGGATGAAGTTTTCTAATGATGCTCGAAACGCTCAAGACCTTCTGTGACCTTGTCGAGACCGGCAGCTTCTCGCGCGCGGCCCGTCTCAACTTCGTCACCCAGTCGGCGGTCAGCCAGCAGCTGCGCGCGCTCGAACGTCACTACGGCCGCCGCCTCGTCGACCGCGGCGCGCGCCGGACCCTGCAGCTCACCGAGGCGGGCAAGCTGCTGCTCGGCGACGCGCGCGCCGTCGTCGAGCGGCTGGCCGCGCTGGAAGATCGGCTGCGCCAGCGCCCCGGCGTCGTCGCCGGCTCGGTGACGATCGCGTCGGTGTACAGCGTGGGTCTGCACACCCTGCCCGCGCCGATGAAGACGTTTCTGCGCGCTCACCCGCAGGTGAACCTGCGCCTGGTCTACCGCCGCACCGACGAGATCTACCAGGCGTGCCTCGACGGCGCCGTCGATCTGGGCATGGTCGCGATCCCCGGGCGCCGCTCGCAGATCGAGATCGTGCCGCTGCGCCCCGACGAGCTGGTCCTGGTCTGCCCGCCGGACCACGCGCTGGCGCGGCGCCCGCCGCGGCTCACCGCCGCCAGCCTCGCCGACCAGCGCTTCATCGCCTTCGACCGCGACATCCCGACGCGCCGCCTGGTCGATCGCTTCCTGCGCGGCGCGCGCACGTCGGTGACCGTCACCATGGAGCTCGACAACATCGAGACCATCAAGCGCTCGGTCGAAGCCGGCCTCGGCATCTCGATCCTGCCGCGCTCCGCGCTGGAGAACGAGGTGAAGGCGGGCACGCTCGTGGCCCGCCCGTTCGCGACCGCGCGGCTCACGCGCCCGATCGGGATCATCTACCGCCGCGGCCGCGAGCAGTCCGCGGCGGTGCGGGCCTTCATCGAGACGCTGAGGCGCGACCTGGGCGCGGACTGAGCGGCGACATTTACGCCGGGAATTAGCCCCGCCGCGTGGCGCGCCGCGGTCTGCCCTCGGCGGGCGCGGCCGATCCGAGCAGATAGCGCGCCAGCGTCTCGGCCGCCGTGTCGGGCGGGATCAGGCCTTCGACCAGGCCGGCCTTCATCGCGTAGTAGAGGCGGAAGCCGCGCACATCGCTCGCCAGTACGAAGCGACGGATCTCGGGCGCCGTATCGCGGATGAACTCGAGCAGGTTCCAGCGGTGGGCGGAGACGATGCGCTCGCCCACGAGCACGACCTCGGTGTCCTCGCGCTGCAACCAGGCGGCCGCCTTCTCGGGAGAGGACTCTCGCCGGACGTCGAACCCCAGCGAGACGAGCTCGCTCGTCAGCGCGGGCGTCTTCAGGTCTTCGTGGTCGACGATGAGCGCCCGGCGCGCACCGACCGCCGGCGCGTGATCCGCGGCGAGGATCTCGCGCAGCGCTTGCCGCTGTGCCTCCGCGACGCCCACGAACTTGACCCCACATTTTCCGCCGCGAATCACGAGCTGCCGCCGCAGCACCTTGGCCTCGAGCTCGATCGGCTCGAAGCCCGCGACGTGCAAGCCGAGCGCGAAGTGCGCCGACGGCAGCGTGCCGTCGCCGACCAGCGCCGCGCCACCCATCGACAGGTTGGTCAGGCGCCAGACCGAGGGCGTCTGTCCTCCGCCCTGCAACAACGCGACGCCGGAGACCGGCACTCGCTGCTCTTCCCGTCGCTCACCACCCTTCGCACCTGGAAGCCGATCGATCGCGTCCATGGTGCGATCATCGTCGACGACCAGCGACTCTTGACTGAACACCGCCATTCCGGTGCACAGCGCGTAATCGACGGGGACCACCGACCTCGAAACCGTCGGGGCGCGCGTTGCGCGCCGAGCAACAAGAGCCTGGCACGCCTTTTTCCCGACGGTCAGCCGGCGAAAATGCTTGCCTGCGTGAGCTCAGAACGTGAGCTCGGCGCGTGAGCGGAGAACGTCAGCTCAGAACGGCGTCGTCGTCACGCCTGTGACGGTGGCGTCCGAGGTCGTGACAGCCGCGCCCGACTTGGGCGTGACGCTCGAGCCGTTGATGAACGAGACGCCCGACGCGTGGAAGATCTGCATGCCGGTGGTGGCCGAGATCTTCACGTTGTCGAACGTGACCATCGAGATCTTCTCTTCCGGCAGGCCCCACAGGATCCCGGCGTTGGTCGAGCCGGTCGCGGTCAAATTCTTGATCGTGATGTTCTGCCAGATCGGCGTGGTCGCGGTGATGGCCATCGCGGTGTCGGTGGTCGGATCGGTCGGCAGCGTCGGGTAGTACGACGCGATGAAGACCGGGTTCGGGACGTTGGTCATGGTGATGTTCGAGTAGGTCAGGTTGTGAACCAGACCGCCGCGATCGCGCGCCGACTTCATGCGGATGCCCGAGGTCGTGCCGTTCATCGTGAGGTGGTCGACCGTCACGTTCGATACGCCGTTCTGCGTGATGCTGCCGATCGAGCAACCGTGGCCCACGCCGAAGGTCGAGAACCCGATGTAAAGGTTCGTGCCCGACATCGCGATGTTGTCGTCGCCGGCCACGATGTTGTTGTTGCAGAAGAACATACCGGTCGCCGTGACGTCGACGCCGTCGGTGTTCTTGGGCGCGTTCTTCCCGGACACGCCGGGCGTGTTGATGGTGATGCCGGTGATCGTGACGTTGGTGTCGCTCTTGACCCAGATGTGCTCTTCGGGCGGGTTCTGCAGGCGGATGCCGCTGATCTGGATGCGCGTCACGTGGCCCAGATTGACCTCTTGCGGGCGAACCAGCGCCGAGTTGGTCGCGAACGCGTCCCACCACGCCTGGCCCTGGCCGTCGATCGTGCCCGAGCCGCTGAGCACGATGTCGTGCGCGCTCGAGTCGGTGGTGATGAAGGCGGGCGCGGCCGCCGGATAGGTGCCGAACGGCAGCATCTGGAGGATCGACCCCGACGCGAGATCGAGGCGCGTGCTGCTGTGAATGACGATCGGCCCGCTCTGGAAGGTGCCTGAAGGAATCGTCACCGTTCCGCCGCCCGCCGTGTTCGCGGCGTTGAGCGCCATCTGGATCGCTGCGGTGTCGTCGGTCTTGCCGTCGCCCTTGGCGCCATAGGTCGTGATGTCGAAGGTCGCGGCGGGGATCGTCGGCAGCGGCACCGTCGCGGGGTTGCTGGGACCGCAGGGATCGCTGTTGCCGCCCGCGCCGCCGGCCGCCGTCGCGCCGCCCGATCCGGTGACGCCGCCCGTGCCGCGCGCGCCACCCGCGCCGGTCATGCCGCCGGTACCGGTCGCGCCGCCGCCGCCCGTGCGACCGCCGGTCGAACCCGACGCGCCGCCCGCGGACGACCCGCCGGTGCCCGAAGCGCCCGCCGCGCCGCTTCCGCCCGCGCCCGCCGGCGATCCGCCGCCCGCACCGCTTCCTCCCGGCCCGCCGCTCCCGCCCATCGACGAAGGGCTCCCGCTTCCGCCGGCGCCCGCCCCACTATCCACCGACCCCTCGACACACCCGACGCTGGCGGTCACGAATCCGGCCAGAAGAACGCTCGCGAGCCTCATGCGGATCATCACCCCGAGGTATGTCGCGCGGGCCGCGAATCGATCACGAGAAATGACGCTCATTCGCGATCCGTGTTAATTCGCCTTTCATGGGAGCGGGAGCGGGACGTTGGGATTCGAGATCGTGGTCGGGCGCACGGAATGCCCTCATCGCGGTATCGCTCGGTAGCGTGGTCATCGCCGCGTGCCAGCAACCGCTGGCGCCGCCGGTCAGGGTCGAAGCAGCCGGTCCCGCTCCGGTGCGGCCGGCCATCTCGGCGGCGCCAGCGCCGGTCACGGACACCCCCTCTCCCGATGACACAGACCCTACCGAGCCGCTCTGGGTCCGGGCTTCCTGGCGGCAGCTGCCATCGATCGGCTGCGGGGTCAAGCATGTGCCCCCGCTCGGCGTGATTCCGCCCGACGGCGGTGCTCCGCGGCTCCCGCAGGGCGGCAGCCTCGACAAGGAGAGCATCCGCCGAATCATGCGGCGGCACATCAACGGGATTCGGGCTTGCTACAACGCGGCCCTGGTCTCGAATCCGTCTGCCCGCGGGCGCGTGATGACTCGCCTCGCGATCACGGCCCTCGGAACCGTGAAACACACGTGCCTCGTGAGCACCACCTTGGACCAGCCACAGGCCGAGAGGTGCATCGTCGACGAAATTCTCAACTGGGAATTCCCGAAGCCGCTTGGCGACGGCTGGGTCGTCGTCGACTACCCGTTCGTCCTCACGCCGACGGCCGAGGCCAGCGCACCGGAGTGAACGCGGTGTGAAGAAGGACGTCAGTGGCCCGCGCTCATCTCGCCGGCCTCGATCGCGACCGGCAAGTGGTTCTGCGGCGGCGGGAGCGGGCACGTCGCGTATGGCGTGACCGCGCAGGGCGGCGAGACGGCCTTGTTGAAATCCAGGATCACACGCCCATCCTTCGGGGGATCGGCATAGAGGAACCGTCCGGCTCCGTAGGTCGTCTTGCCCGCGGTGGCGTCGCGGAAGATGAAGAAGAGCCGGGTGTCACCGGGCTCCACCACCGGATCGAGACGAACCGACCGCCCGCCGATCTCGAACAGCGCGGAGCCGGGGCTGGGCATCGCCTCGGCGGTTCCGATGATGCTGGGGACGGTCATGGTCGTCGGGCGATCGTGGGGCACGAACCGCGCCACGATCCGGTACGTCGGGTTCACGGGATACCAGACGAGCCCCTTCCACTGTTTGCGCGCGGCGCGTTCCTTGTCCTTGAGACGAACCGCGAGCCGCCCGCCGCGCTCGATGATCTGAAGCGTCAGCGGGCCGAGCGCGAGCACGTCGGGCTCGGCGCCGCCGGAGTCGGAGCGCAGCACCTGCTTGGTGACCGGCCGGCCGTCGCGCGTGAGCGGCACGCCCGGCGCTGCTTCCACGCGAACGCGGCCGGACTCGAGCCAGAACGTGCCCGCGTGCGCCGGCGCCGACGCGGGCAGGACCAGGTCGCTGGAGCGGTCGGCGCCGAACCGGTTGGGTCCCGGCTCGAGCCAGAACAACCCGGCCACGCTGAGCCAGCCGCCGTCCGAGGTGAGCTGTTCCTCGCGATGCCGGTGGAAGGCTCTCTATCTCGCGTCGGTAGCTGTCGGGAGCCACGCCGGCCTGCTGCGCGAAGATCATCCACGCGCCGGCGATCGCCGAGATCGAACCAAGGCTCACAGGTTGGATTATCCTCGACCGCATGCGCGAAGGACAGGCCAGTCAAACCGCGGTCATCGTGGGCATGGGCCGCGCGGTCGCGCACCTGCGGGCGACGGTGCCGGGCTTCTCCGATCCGACCGCGCTCGCGCTGTTGCCGGCCGAGGCCCGCGCGCGCGTCGAGCAGTTCCGTGACGGCCCGCCCCCGGCCACCACGCGCGCCCGGCTCGCTCACAAGTTCCTCGAGCGGCGCTCGCAGATGATGGCGGTCCGCACGGTCGCGATCGACCAGGCGGTGCGCGAGGCCGCAGCGCCCCAGGTCGTCATCCTGGGCGCGGGCCTCGACGGGCGCGCGTGGAGAATGCCGGAGCTGCGCGACGCGGTCGTGTTCGAGGTCGACCATCCCGACACCCAGCGCGAGAAGGTGCCGCGGGCCGCGTCGCTGGTCCGGGTGGCGCGCGAGGTCCGCTTCGTCGCGGTCGACTTCACGCGCGATCGACTCGACGAGAAGCTCGCCGCCGCCGGCCACGATCCCGCGCAGCCCACCACCTGGATCTGGGAGGGCGTCGTGATGTATCTGACGCGAGCCGAAGTCGAGGCGACGCTCGAGGTCATCGCGCGTCGTTCAGTGCCGCGCAGCCGCCTCATCATCGCGTACGCGGCGCCGGCGATGATCCTGCCGCTGGTTCGCTTGCTCGTCCGTCGCGTCGGCGAGCCGTTTCACTCGGTCCATACCAGGGCCGAGATGAAAGAGACGCTCGCGGAGCGAGGATTCGCGGTGATTCGCGACGATGATCTGCCCGCCCTGGCGCGCGCGCTGTCCGAGCCGACGTGGCGAGCCACGCGCGGGCTCAGGCACCTCCGGATCGTGGTAGCTGAGCCCGCTGCCGACCGGCGGTGACCCGCCTCACCAGTACTTTTCGGCGGGTCGGACCTCCACGGCGCCGCCCAGCCGCGCCGCCGGGATGCGCGCCGCCAGCGCGATCGCCGCCTCCATGCTCTCGGCCTCGAACACCGAGAACCCGGCGACGCCCTCGGCCAGGTGGCTCCCGTTCTTGACGTAGGGCTTTCCGTCGCGCACCTGCACCGTCCTCGCCGCGCTGGGCAGCCCGAGCGGCAGGCCCGGTTCGATGCCGGGCGTCTGGTTGAGCTCCGCGTAGTCGGCGTAGACCTTCTTCTGCTCGGCCTCCGAAAGCGCCTTCCAGCGATCCGAGCCCGGCAGCGGTGTGGTTCCTTGATAGATGAGCAGCACGAATTTCATGGCGTCGTTCCTCCTCACCGAGATGACGAACGGCGAGGCGCGCATGTGACGGCGCTGCTAGCTGGACCAGGCGTCGAGCTGGGTGAGCTGGATCAGGTTTCCGCAGGTGTCGTCGAGCATGGTGATGGTCGAACCGGTCGTCTTGGTGGGCGGCTTCGTGAACGCCACGCCGAGGGCTTTCAAACGCTCGTAGTCCTTCTTGACGTCGTCCACGAAGAACATGACGGCCGGCATACCCTGCTCGTGCAGCGCCTGCTGGTAGGTCTGGGCCGCCGGCACGAACGCGCTCGGCTGCAGCACCAGCTCCACGCCGGACGGGTCGTCGGCCGCTACGACCGTCAGCCATCGATAGTTCCCCTGAGAGAAGTCGGCCTTCTTCACGAAGCCCAGTTTCTCGGTGTAAAAGCGGAGAGCCTTCTCCTGATCGTCGACATACTGATTCATCGTCTTGATCTTCATATCGATTCCTCGCTCCTTTCTCGCAATGCTCTAATCGGCCCGCTTGCGGCTCGTTCGCCGGGGCCTTGGTTTGCTCTTGCCCTCGAGGTTGAGCGCCACTGCAGCGCGCACCAGCGCCTTGAAGGCCGCCTCGTCGATCTTCTCGCCTTCGTGAATGTCGATGGCGCGCCTGACATTCCCGTCGAGGCTGGAGTTGAACAACCCCGACGGGTCTTTCAGCGCGGCTCCCTTGGCAAACGTCGTCTTGACGACGCTCTTGTAGCTCTCGCCCGTGCAGACGATGCCGCCGTGGGACCAGATCGGGGTGCCCATCCACTTCCACTCCTCGACGATCTCGGGGTCGGCGGCGTGGATGAGCTTGCGCACCTTCGCGAGCATCTTCCCGCGCCAGTCGGCGAGCTCCCGGATTCTCTCGTCGATGCGCGCAGAGGCGGATTCCACCGCAACGGGCTTTTTCATCTTCACGCGCTCGCCGGCGTGGCCTGCAGACGCCGCCAGAAAAAGTATGAGATCCCCCAGAGCACGCCGGTGGCAGCCGCCCAGCCCCACGCCTGCGCGCCATCGCCCATCGAGACGTGAGCGATGAGGGCCGAGGCGACGTCGATGGCGAAGCCGGCGTAGGCCCACTCCTTGAGGCGCGCCGGCACCGGCGCGAGCAGCAGCACGACACCGAGCAGCTTGGCCAGCGACAGCTCCACGCGGAAGTACGCGGGAAACCCCAGGTGCTCGAACGCCTGCGCCACCTGCGGTAAGCGAAGCTGCGCATAGGCGGTGAAGCCCATCTGCAGGCAGAAGAGGCCGGTGACGATCCAGTAGATGATGCTCGTGGCCTTGGGGGCGGTCTTGCTCGCGACCAGGGCCGGTTTCTGCAGGGTCGATTCCATGGTGGTCCTCCTGGGCGTCAACTGTTCGGGGGGGTGGGCGGCCAGCTCGGGACCTCGACGCCGAACTGCTTGGCGTACTCGACGTTCAATCGATGCCAGCCGCTGAACTTCATCGTCTGGACGCCGACCATGCGTCCGATGGGCTCACCCGCCAGCGACCGCTCGAGAACGTCGAAGCAGATGTGCCAGCCCGCCGCGCCCCACGAGATGAAGCCGCGAGCGATGTTGTGCCAGAGCGTGAGGCGCGTGCCGCCGCTCAGTGGTTCGAGCTCCCAGCGGAGATCGTTGGTGCCCCAGCTGAGCTCGAGCACCTTCGGCGCGTCGGCCCGCTTCACGGTGGACTCGGAGACCAGCGGAGTCGGCGCCCCGACGGTCGTCAGCTTCACCGGCCCCACCGCGGCCAGGTTGCGATCGGCGTCGAACGGCGCCCATTCGGTCAGGTGCGCGGGATCGGTCAGCGCCTGCCAGACCAGCGCGGGCGGATGACGGAGCTCTCGCACCAAGACCAGCGTCCACTCGTCTCCGTCCTTCTCGACGTGGGCTCCGGCCGCGGGGCCGGGCATGTATTCCTCTCGGCTGCTGCTCATCGGGTCTTTCCCTTTCGCTCCATCCGGTCGAGGTGGCGTTCGAGCGCATCGACGTGGGCCGTCCAGAAGCGCCGGAAAGGCGCGAGCCACGCGTCGACCTCCATGAGGGGCTCGGGCCTTATACGATAGACGCGCCGCTGGGCGTCGACGCGCGACTCCACGAACCCGGCGCCACGCAGCACGCGGAGGTGCTTGGACACCGAGGTCTGAGGCATCCGCAGCCGGCGTTCGATCTCGCCGACGGATCGTTCCGACGACGCCAGCAGGCCGAGGATGGCCCGGCGGTTCGGCTCAGCGATGATGGCGAACGAAGATTCCACACCACGTATGTACTCATATACTCATATTACCGTCAAGGCACATTCCGTACCGCTGCAGGCTTTGACGGCTCAACCTCAGTAGAGGCCCAGAATTCGCTTCCGGTAGTCGTCGATGCAGTATTCGGCCGTGGCCCGGATACGCGCTTTCAACAACGCGCCGTCATTCGCCTCGAGCTCGCCGAGAGCTGGCATGTCTTCTCCGTCGGCCGGAATGCTCGTGCACTCCCCTTGCGCGATGACCTGGTGGGTTCGGTTGTCGGTCAAGCGCAGGGTGCCGCGATATTTCACGCCGTAGTGCCCCGCCAGCCCTGTCGCCATGGTGCCCCACACGGATGTGTCCACCGCCAGCGTCAGATCGGATGCGACCGGCGCACCGTTGTCGCCGCGGGCATCTGCGGGAGGCGTGATGGCGAGCCCGAACCGGCGCGCGAGGCGAGCCAGGATGTCGGCCCGGATCCGCTTCGCCGGGTCTTCGACGCCGGGGCCGCGCAGCTTGACTGCTTCGTTGTCGGCGGCGCCCGCCGCAATCCCGAGACCGACGACGCCAAATAGCGCGGCCCCCGGCGCGGTCTGCACATCGAAGGCGACGTGCGTGGCCGCGGCCACCGCGATCGAGCGCGGCCCGCTGGCGCGAAGCGCGGCGCGATTCAGCGCTCCCGGAACGAGCGCCTCGGAGCTGGTCGGAGTCGCGCAGGCCCACAGCCCAAACAGGGCCGCCCCGCACAGCAATGACAGACGCTCCACCATGGCAGGCGGATTTTTACACGAAGCGGCCGGGTCTTGGTACGGTCATCGGTCGGGAGGAGTGTGTTGCTGACGGAGGAAGAGCTCGCGGAGATACGACCCGCCCTGCTGGCCGAGGCTCCCATCGCGATCGCGCTCATCGACCACGAGCGGCGCGTCCGCTACGTCAACCGCGTCGAGCACGGCTACCAGCGCAGCAACGTCCAGGACATCCGGCTCGACGCGCTCTTGCCGGCGCATGACCGCGAGCGAATCGTCGGCATCCTCGACGGTGTGCTGCGGACCGGCGTGCCGGCCTCGTACGAAACACGGTCGGTCACGCCCTCCGGCCCGGTGCTGTACCTCGTGCGCGTGAGCCCGCTGCGCGTGGCCGGCGAGATCCGCTACGCGATCATCTTCTCGCTCGACATCACCGAGGAGTATCAGCAACGCCTGGTCACCGAACGCGAGCACGACCTGCTGGCGGCCCTGGAGCGCGTCAACCGCACCATGCTCTCCGGCCCCACCGCCGAGCCGATGTTCGACCGCGTGCTCGCCGAGATGCTCGAGATGTTTCACTGCGACCGCGCCTTGCTGGCTTACCCGTGCGACCCGGACGCCGCCGAGCTCCGGATCGTCTTCGAGCAGACGACGCCCGACTTTTCGCGGCCCAAGGGGGTTCGGCAGATCGACGCGGCGATCGCCGGAAGATTGGCGCTGGCGCTGCGCGAGCGCGGCGGCGTCGTGCGCAACGATCGCGAATCGAATCCCATCCTCGCCGGCGATCCGGCGAACGACTTCAACGTGCGCTCGATGTTGTTCACCGCCATTCCCTCCGAGGCGGACAAGCCCTGGCTGCTGGCGATCGAGCACTGCCGCGAGGCGCGGGTGTACGACGCCGAGGTGCCCCTGCTATCGGCCATCGCCGCCCGCATCGGCGACGGCCTTCGGATGTGGGAGACGCAGCAGGCGATGCGCCAGAGCGAGCAGCGCTTCCGCCTCCAGGTCGAGCACGCGCCGGAGGCGATCGTGATCCTCGACGTCGTGACGGGAAAGTTCGTCGAGGTCAACAGCAAGGCCGTGGATCTGTTCGGCATGCCGCGCGAACGGCTGCTGCAGGTGGGTCCGCTCGAGCTCAGCCCGCCGCTGCAGGCCGACGGGTCGCGCAGCGCCGACGTGGCCGGGCCCCAGATCGCGGCGGCGCTGGCCGGCGAGAGCCCGGTGTTCGAGTGGCTGCATAGGCACGCGTCAGGCCAGAGCCTCGAGTGCGAGGTGCGGCTGCTGCATCTGCCGCATCCCGAGCACCGCTGGGTGCGCGGCAGCATCCTGCACATCGCGGATCGAAAGCGGGCCGAGCGCGACAACGAACGGCTCAGCCTGCAGCTCGCGCAGGCTCAGAAGATGGAGGCGATCGGCCACCTCACGGGCGGCGTCGCGCACGACTTCAACAACCTGCTCACCGTCATCACCGGCAGCCTGGAAATGATGGCCATGGGCATCTACGACGACGGGCATGACGGCGACTTTCGCGCGTTCGCGCTCGACGCGTGCAAGCGCGCCTCGCAGCTCACGCAGCGGCTGCTGGCCTTCTCTCGCCAGCAACCGCTGCAGCCGCGCTCGGTCAACGTGGGCGCGCTGCTGTCCGACATGCGCGGGTTGCTGGAGCGCACCCTCGGCGAGACGATCCAGATCCAGGTGCTGCCGGCCGGCGACCTGTGGCCGTGCGAGGTGGATCCCGCGCAGCTCGAGAGCGCGATCCTCAACCTCTGCATCAACGCGCGCGACGCGATGCCGTCGGGGGGTCACCTCGTGCTCGAGGCCTCCAACACCACGGTCGAGGAGTCCTTTGCACGAACCGTCGAGGACCTCGACGCCGGAGCCTACGTCGTCGTCGCGGTGAGCGACGAGGGCACCGGCATCGCGCCAGAGATCCTGGGCAAGGTCTTCGATCCCTTCTTCACGACCAAGGACGTCGGCAAGGGCAGCGGCCTCGGGCTCAGCACGGTCTACGGCTTCGCGAAGCAGTCACGCGGGCACGTCAAGATCTACAGCGAGGTCGGCCACGGCACGACCGTCAAGCTGTTCCTGCCGCGCAGCAAGGAGAAGTCGTCGCCGCTGACGGCACGCGAGCCTGCGGTGAGCGGGCCGGTCGGGAACCGCGAGCTCTTGCTGGTGGTCGAGGACGACCCCGCGCTGCGCGCGCTGGTCGTGCAGCTGCTGCACCGTCTCGGCTATCGCACGCTGGCCGCGAGCGACGCCGCGAGCGCGCTGCGGCTGCTGGCCGCGGAGTCCGACGTCGCGCTGCTGCTCGCCGACATGGTCCTGCCGGGAGGCAAGAACGGGGCGGAGCTGGCGCGCGAGGCCAAGGCCCTGAAGCCGGGGCTGCCCGTGTTGTTCATGTCCGGCTACACCGAGAACGCCGTCATTCACAACGGCCGCCTCGATCCCGGCGTGCGTCTGCTCGAGAAGCCTTTCACCACCAGCGAGCTCGCCGAAGCCGTGCGCCAGGCGCTGAGCGGGCGTTGAGCTCAGGGCGACCAGGTGCTGCCCGCGGGGCTGGTCGACGACGGGAAATCGACGAACGCCCAGCGACAATCGACGACCTTGGACGTATCGACGGCCTGGGTGGCGGCGCCGTCGACGACGACGCGGTTGTCGGCGGACGGCAGGATCGGCAGGTTGACGCTCTTCACGGTGAGGCTGGCGTCCGAGTCGATGAGGTTGATCAAGCTGGGATCATCGGCGACGACGTCGGTCAGCGACATGACCAGGGGATAGGTCGGATTGTGGTAACCGCCGCTGTTCGCCTCCAGCCCCTGCAGCTTCACGCCGCTCGTGCCCTGGATCCGCACGTTGTCGAGATGGATGTCGTGGAAATTGGGGAAGAGCGGCGCGGGATCCTTGGTCATGCTGTTCACCGGGACGCTCTTGGTGCTGTAGTACGGCGTGAACAGCAACGCGTTCAACGCGTTCCGGATGCAGATGTCCTGGTACCAGATGTTGCTGACCTCGCCACCGCGCGCGTAGTCGGACTTGATGCGCAACCCCTCCTCGGAGTTGTCGAAGCTGTTGTCGTACGCGTGGACGTTGGTGACGCCGGCGTTGGTCTCGCTGCCGATCGAGATGCCGTGCCCCCAGTAGACGTGGTTGTGGGCGATCACGATCCCCCACTTTCGATCGGCGCGGACGTCGCGGTTGCCGTCGACGCCGGGCAGGCCCGAGCCCGGCAGGGCTGGGGTTGGCCGAGCCCTTGAGCACGATGTCGTCGTCGCCGGTGCTGACGTAGTTGAACGCGACCACGACGTTCTTCAGATATCCGTCGAACGAGATCATCGACGCCGACGTCGTCGTGCTGCCGGTGGTCAGTGACGCCGAGACCGGCTTGGAGGCCGAGGCTGGGTCGAACGCGTCGGTGTTCTTGACGTTGTCCTCGCCGAAGAGCGCGCCCGTGTAGAGCGGATTGAGGTTGCCGACCGGGTTGGCATAGGCCGCGGTCGACGGCGTTTGCAGCTTGACCGCCCCACACCGTGAATCCGTCGATCCCCGCCGGCACCACATGAAAGTTGGCGCTGTTGTTGAGGGTGATGCGATAGAGGGTCAGGTTCTTCACATAGTTGAAGACCATCATGCGAAAGTTCGACTGCGAGGCCGCGCCGGTCCGCCCGTTCTCGACCAGGTTGCCGAGATAGGCGAGATCCCACCAGGTCATGTTGCGAACCGCCGACTTGGAATTGACCACCGTGCCGCCGTCGTCGCACGCCGTTCCGTCGGGGGCCTGCGTCCCCGTGGCGTAGGCGGCATAGGTGTTCGAGCAGGTCAGGTCGACCTTCATCAACGGATAGAGCTTGTTGGTGGTCACGATCTCGGCGTAGGCGCGGCTGTCGATGCTGCCGTCGCCGACCACGGCCGCATTCACCAGATTGTTGCCGCTGATGAACGCGGCGCAGTTGCCCGAGCTGCCGCCCTTGGTCGCGCTGACGGCGGTGTTGGCGCAGTACGGGCCCGCGGGATTGGGCGAGAACGCCGTCGCGTCGCGCGTGGCGAACAGGGTGGCGCCCCGGTCGATCCAGAGCGTCACGCCCGAGGGCAGCGTCAAAGGACCGCTGATGAAGCCGTTTCCCGGACCGGCGCTGTTGACCACCAGGCGCACGGCGAACTTCGACCCGCGATACTGGGGCTTGGCCAGCTCCTCGCCCGACACGCCGGCGATGTTCGCGTTGGGCACGGCGGCCGCGGTCTGCGCGGCGGTCGCGTCGCCGTCGGCCTGCGCGATCAGCGCGCCCACCTCGGCGTCGACGGCGGCGCCGCAGGCGTCGAGCGCCGCCTGAATCCGCGTCTGATCGGGATTCACGACCAGCGGGTCGGCCGCGACACCGACGCCGGAGGGCGAAGGGTCAGCCTCCGGCGGCAGCGCGCCGTCGGGCCGCTTGACGTAGAGATTGCTCGCCTCGAGCGTGCCGCACACCTGCTCATCGGTCGGCAGCGACGGCTCGGCCGGCAGATCCGGATCGAAGCTCACCGTGCCGACCATGAACGGGACCGACGACGACGTCGAGGCGCCCGACGGCATGCCATCGCAACCGCCCGCAACGAAGAGTGTGAGTCCGAGAAGAGCCAGCGTCGCAACTTTCGAGCTCATGGCATGTCCTCCGAGATCGCGTGCGTCCGAGACGATCATTGGAATCGCACCAGGGCGCCGACGCCACCCGTGCGCGGGCTGTCGCCCGGCGCCAGATAGGCCTGCGGTGTCCCCAGGTTGTTGCTGTAAACCGGCGCGCCCAGGTTGACCTGTTGCTGCGCTTGATTGTGAATGGCCGTGAAGAACGCGTACGCCCCGAACCGGTCATTGAACGCGTACTTCCCGCCCACTGAATATTGCCAGGCGCGGTAGTCCGAGCCGGCGCCGTAGATCGAGTCGCCGAGGCTCAGCAACGCGCCGGCCGAGACCATCACCGTCACCTTGCGAATGACCTGCGCCACCGACGCCATTCCTCCATTCTGGTGCATGACCCCGCGATTGAGGGTCGCGTAGATCACGGAGCCCGACGGCGGGACGAGCTGGAAGAAACCGTAGTTGCTGCGCTCGAAGCCAACGCCGACGTAGGTCCCGGAACAGAAGTGGTACGACGCGACCGCCTCGTAGTAGTAGGTGGCGACACCGTTCTCGGCGTCGGCGTTCAGGCCGAAGCCGTGCAAGAGCGCGTCGACGTTCACGCCGGTGTTGGTCTGGCGATCGAACGCGGCGCCGAGATTGAACGCACCGATGGTGTAAAGGAGGGCGACGGAGAAGCGGTCGCGCCGCCCGCCCAGCGTCAGGCTGTCGTCGAAGCCATACGAGCCGGCCACCTGGACGGCGGCCCACGGGCGGCGCGGCAGCCGCCACGCCGGTGACACGTAGTGCAGGGAGTTGTGATACCGCTCTTCGCCGCGGCCAAAGATGCTCCTGGGCGTGCTGCTGACCTGCGCCGCGGTGTTGTTCCACAGATCGAGGCCCAGCACCGACAGACCGAGATTGCCGCCCACGTCGCCGCCCGAGCCGATGAGGCGCCGATAGGCCGAGTCGTTGTTACCGGCCACCAGGCGGCCGAAGCGCCGGTTCTCGATGCCCACGTAGCTGTTGCGCGAGACGATGCTGGTGTGCGCGCCGAGATCGTTCACCCCACCCTGCTCGAAGCCGCTCAGCGCTCCTTCGAGCTGCCACAGGGCATTGGTCGCGCCGGCGATCCCGACGGAGCCGGCGAATCCAATGCGCGAGCCGCCGTCGGCGACGCGGAAGCGGCCGACATAGGGCGTGGCGCCGCCGCTGGCGGATGGACGGTCGACCTGCGCGTCGAGGAAGCCGTAGACCCGCGAGCTCAGCGGTTCCTCCGCGCGCGCCGCGGCCGGCAGCAACGGAAGCGCCATCGACAACAAGAAAAGCAGTGGGCCCAGGCGTCTCTTCCTCGTCATCGGCTGCATTCTTCCACTTTCCGCGATCTGTGGATCGACTTGTTCACCGCGCCGACCCGCCGCGTGTCGCGAACATCAATGAAAATGGTTCAGCTGTTAACCCAGAGTCGGTCATGATGTGCACGCGTCCGAGCGCACGATACTCACGGCGAGGACGACGACGAGGAAAAACATGCAGATTCGCGTTGGTTACGAGCTCACCTATGACCTGCCCCAGCCTACGCCCATGATCCTGACCCTGAACGTCCATCACAGCCGGGTGTCGGATCTCACGTGGCCGGATCACATGCAGACGACGCCGGCGGTCCCGACGGCGCCGTACCGGGATGGTTTCGGGAACTGGTGCACGCGCCTCGTCGCCCCCGCGGGGAAGTTCACGGTGACCAGCGACGCGACCGTCCGTGACACCGGCGCCCCGGATCCCGTCGTGGCGTCCGCGGTTCAGCACGTGGTCCCGCTGCTGCCGGAGGAGACCCTGGTGTTCCTGCTGGGAAGTCGCTACTGCGAGACCGACAAGCTGTCCGAATTCGCCTGGGCCCGGTTCTCGGGCACACCGTTCGGCTGGGCGCGCGTGCAGGCGATCTGCGATTTCGTCAACCAACACATCCAGTTCGGCTACGAATTCGCCAGCCCCACCAAGACCGCCTGGGACGTCTTCCAGGAGCGCAAGGGCGTCTGCCGCGACTTCGCCCACCTGGCCATCACCCTGTGCCGCTGCATGAACATCCCCGCGCGGTATTGCACCGGCTACCTGGGCGACATCGGCCGACCCAAGGACCCCTCTCCGATGGACTTCGCGGGCTGGTTCGAAGCCTATCTCGGCGGAGCCTGGCACACGTTCGATCCACGAAACAACGTCCCGCGCATCGGCCGCATCCTCATCGCGCGCGGGCGCGACGCCGCCGACGTCGCGATCACGACGACGTTCGGGCCCAATACCTTGACCAGCTTTCGCGTGTGGACTGACGAGGTCGCCGCCTGATGGCGTGTCGAGCTTGCGGGCCGGGCCCAGCGCCGGTGAGGGCATGACGTACTGTGTGGGGATGCTGCTCAAGGACGGGATCGTCTTCGGATCCGACTCGCGCACGCACGCGGGCGTCGACGACTTCGCCTCGTTCTGCAAGATGACGGTCTTCGAGCGCCCGGGGGATCGCGTGCTGGTCTTGCTGAGCTCCGGCAGCCTGGCGGGAACCCAGGCGGTCATCAGCGTGCTCACGCAAGCTGCCGCGAGCGGTGACGGAACGCCGAACCTGCTCGGCGCGCGCACGATGTTCGACGTGGCTTGTATCGTTTCGGACGCGATGCGCGCGATCGAACGCCGCGACAAGGAGCATCTGGAGCGAAATGAGCTGACCTTCAACGCGTCGTTCATTCTCGGCGGCCAGATCCGGGGCGAGCCGATGCGCCTCTTTCGGATCTACGCCGAAGGCAACTTCATCGAGGCCGGCGCCGACACGCCATTCTTCCAGACCGGCGAAGCCAAATACGGTAAGCCGATCCTCGACCGTGTGGTCGGCGCCTCCACGCGGCTCGCCGAGGCGGCCAAGTGCGTCCTCATCTCGTTCGACTCCACCATGCGCTGCAACTTGTCGGTCGGCATGCCGATCGATCTGCTTTGCTACGAGCGCGACGTCCTCGCGGTGCGAAAGCGCCGCCGATTCGAACAGGGTGATCCCTACTTCGGCGCCCTCAGCGGGAGATGGAGCGAAGCCGTTCGCGCGGCTTTCGAGGAGTTGCCCGGGCCCGAGTGGGGTCCCTGAGTCAGGTCGGCGGGGACCGTCGCAACGTGGCCAGCAGCTCGGGGATCGAGATGATGGCGATGCCTACGGCCGCGTCGGACAGGCCGTACGGCAGGACGATGTCGTCGCCGTTCTTGAGGACGCCGCACGAGTAGACGACGTTGGGGACGTAACCCTCGCGCTCGCCGCCTTCCGGCGCGAGCAGAGGTTCGCGGAGGTAGCCGAGAACGCGCCGCGGATCCTCGAGATCGAGCAAGAGCGCCCCGAGCACGTAGCGGCGCATGGGCCCGACGCCGTGGGTGATCACGAGCCAGCCTTCCTCGGTCTCGACCGGCGATCCGCAGTTTCCGATCTGCAGGAGCTCCCAGGGACGACTCGGGCGGTGCAGCTCGGTGACGTCCGACCAGTGACGAACGTCGGTCGAGGTCGCGAGGTGCAGGTTCTCGCGATCGCGCCGCGACAACATGACGTACCGCCCGCCGATCCGGCGCGGGAACAGGGCCATGCCTTTGTTCTGCGCCGCCGGTCCGTTGAGGGTCGTGATGCGGAAGGTGACGAAGTCGTCGGTCTGGATCAGCTGCGGCAGGATCTCGAAGCCGTCGTACGCCGTGTAGGTGGCGTAGTAGGTCGATCGACCATCGTCGTCGGTGAAGAGCACGAAGCGCGCATCCTCCATGCCGTGGGTCTCGTGAGGACCGGCGGGAAAGATCACCCGCTCCGAAAGGGCCGTGTCGGCTGGGAACGTGGTCACGTAGTTCGAGTTCGCGAGCGCGCGCACGATGTTCACCGTTTCGAAGCTGACGGCGTGCGGCCCGTCGTGCTCGAGCACGGCGAGGGACGTCTCGAGCTCTGCGAGCGTGAACGGATCGGGCAGTCGAGCGAGGACGGCCTCGGCGAGCGCGCTCCCGGCGCCGAGCTCGATGACCTTGGCGGCGAACTGAGGCTTGTCGTAGCTGGGCGGCGGCCGGCGATCGCCCGTGACCAGCGTCGTCCCGAACGCGTCGAAGGTGATGGCGCTGGCCGCGTCGATGACGCCGGTCCGGAACTCGATCGACGAGATGTGCCCCTCGCCGACCGCGCGCAGGCTCATGACGAACCTCCGCTCTCCCGCGCGCAGCCTGGTCTGGTCGGGCGCGGGGACCATGGACGGATTGAAGAGAGCGGCGCCCTCGACGGAATATTCGTTGGTGAAGTAGGCGCCGATGAGCAGGCGGCGCGCGCGCGACAGGACGGCGTCGCCCGCGAGGTGCGCCACCAGCTCGAAGTGATGTTCGAGGAGCTGCTCGAAGCTCCGATGACGCGCGCTGAACTGCTCGAGCGTCCCCGCGAGCATGACGGCCACCTCGGCCTCGGACAGCGCCAGGATGCGTGTCAGCAGCAAGCCGGCGCGCGTCACCGTCGTGTTGCTGGCGATCTCCTCGCCGGGAAGATAGGGCTTGGCGATGACGCGGCTCGGATCGTGGTGCAGTCGATGCGTGGTTCGAGTGATCATGTCTCCGCGTACTCCAGACCTTCGCCGGCCAGCTCGAGCATCTCGATGAGCGACAACAGAAACGAGATGGTGCTCTCCGCGCCCTGATTCAAGTTCAGCGCGGCGGCGCCCATGCCGTCGCGACACCCGGCCGTGGCCGGGTCATACACGGAGACGCCGAGCCGGTTGGCACCCAGGAACCAGGCGAACGCCTCACGCATGCGTCGCAGGTAGCGATGGTCGCCGGTCGCGAGAAAGGCGCCGTGGAACGCCAGCACGAACGCCGCGGCGTCGGTGGGTTGCTCGTCGGCGTCGGCGCGCGGGCCTCCGCGCGGGTGCCAGCCCGCGTTGCCCACCAGGACCAGGCGGCCGTCGCGGAAGGAGCTCTCCTCGAGGAACGCCAGCGTCTCGCTCGCGACGTCACGGCTGAGCGCGTCCCTCGTGACCCGGTGCGCGCGCCAGAGGGCGAGGGGCACGAGCGCGTTATCGTAGGTGATCGTCGGCTCGAACCAGCGCCAGTCGGACGTGGCGTTGGCGCGATAGCGAGCGCAGAGCCGCGCCGCCAGGCTCCGGAGCAGATCCACGGCGGGCGCGACCTCGGGGTGGGCGACGATGAAGGTCGTGATACCTAGCATCGTGAGCGCCGTCCCGCGCGGCCCGAGCTCCTTCACGCCCGCGAGGGCGCGCTCGAACATCTGCCGGGCCAGCAGTCGCTGGCCCTCGTCGGGCGCGAGCTGAACAGCGGTACCGAGCGCCCACAGGGCGCGGCCCGTGCAATCCTCCGACGCCGGATCGGCGTTGAACACGCGGCCATATGTGAGGAAGTTCCTGAATCGGCCGTCCTCGGTCTGCGCCGCATGAATGAACGCGAGGTAGGTCGACACGAGGCGCTTGGTCTCGCGTGTGCTCCGGAGGCGATCCGCGTGGAGCGCGACGATCAGCGCGCGCGCGTTGTCGTCGACGCAGTAACCGCTGTCGCGCGCTGGAACGCTGAACGTCGCGTGCTGGATCACGCCGGTGTCGTCGGTCATGCGCAGCAAGTGATCGAGCCGCAGCTCGGGAAGGCTGCTCGCGCGCGGCGCCTTCGGACGGCGGGGTATCTTGGCAACCAGGGCAGGCAGCGTCTCGCCGAGCGCCAGGTGGCGCGCGCCGATACGCGGCCAGGTGAACCCACGCGTGTACTCGTAACCCTGCGTCCTCACCCGGAGGAGCTCCGCGGGCGTCTCCAGCAGCGCGATGAGGGTCCGCGCCAGCGCGGCGCTGTCGCCGAACGGGAAGAGGGCCCCGCGTCCTTCCGCGAGCAGCTCGCGCGCGTGCCAGTACGGTGTCGAGACCACGGCCGCGCCGGCGCCCATCGCGTACGACAGCGCCCCGCTCGTCACCTGCGCCTCGTTGAGATAGGGGCTGACGAAGACGTCGGCGGCCTGCAGGTAGCGACAAAGCTCCGCGGTCGTGACGTACTGGTCCCGGAACACGACGTGCTCGCGCACGCCCAGCTTCTCGGCCTCGCGCTCGAGCGTCGTCCGGTAGGCTTCGCCGTACTGCCGGACCACGGCGGGATGGGTCGCGCCGACGACGAAGTAGACCAGATCGGGACAGGCGGCGATGGCCGCCGGAAGCGCGCGGATCACGGTCTCGATGCCCTTGTTCGGCCCCAGCAGACCGAACGTCAGCAGCATGCGTTGACCGGCGATGCCGAAGCCGGCCTTGAGCGTCTCCTGATCGCGCGGCGCCATGTCGGGGATGCCGTGCGGGATGACGTGGACGCGCGGGCCTTTCACATCGTACCGGCGCGCCAGGAGATCCTCGGCGACCGCGCTCATCACGACGATGACGGCCGCCCTGGCCATGCGCTGCACGATGATTCGCTGCGACTCCGAGGGGCTGTCGAGCACGGTGTGGAGCGTCACCACGGCGGGCACGCGCAACGCGCCGAGAAAGTCCAGGATATAGGAGCCGTCGTCGCCGCCGAAGATGCCGTACTCGTGCTGCAGCGAGACCCAGCGGACGTCCTTGTAGTTGACCAGCTCGGCGGCGCGCGCGTAGTCGCCCTTCGTTCCCTGCCGGATCTCGTACTCGACCTCCTCGGGGTACTCGTAGGGACCAGCCTCATCGGTCACCGCGACGACGAGAGGTTTGACGCGCGCGTTGGCCGCGCTCATTCCGGCCGCGAGGTCGCGCGTGAACGTCGCGATACCGCAGCGACGGGGCGGGTACGTCCCGAGGAAGGCGACCCGATGATCGAGCTCCACCAGCTAACCCGACGTCGTCGGGCTGGCCGCGCGCCAGCAAAAGCCGCACAACAATGCGGCCGGCATGATCATCCGCCCGCAGAAGCGGCAGCCGACGCGCGCGATGCCGCCCGGCACCGACAACAACCTGACGGCGCCATCGAGCTCGTTCATTGCCGCCTTGACGGCGAGGTGCACGCCGCTCGACGCAGGGTCGCCTCCCGCGGTCGAGGTTGAGGTGTCGAGCCGCCGCAAACCCGCCTGCGCCACCTCGAGATGACGTCGCGCCGCAGCCTGATCGAACTCGGAAGCTCCCATGGGTGTCCTACCTTCGGCGGGGTACACTAGGTCGCCAGCCTGGCCAATGAGGCGGCGGTCATTGGCGCGGCAGCCACTCCGCAACGGCGACCGCGATCAGTTGTACGCGCCGCGCGCGCTCGATACAAGGAAGTATCGGGAGACGCGCCCGATCACGCAAAGATGTGCTTGCGCGCGGCCTCGCAGATCGCGGCCACCGCCGGGTGTCTGATCTTGCGCTCGACCGAGATCGCGTAGAAGCGCTGCCGGAGACCATCGATACGGCCGACGAGCCGGACATCGTAGCGTCGGCGAATCTCCTGCTCGACCACCTCCGGCACCACGAACACCCCGAGCCCTGCCTCCCCCAGCACGGTCGCGAGCGCGGCGTCGTCGAACTCGGCGACGACCTTGGGGCGGATGTCGCGTTCGTCGAACCAGGCGTCCAGCGCGCGACGCAGCGTCGAAGTCGCCGCCGGCAACAGAAATGGAGCGCCGTTCAGCGAGGCGGGAAAGCCCCTCCGCAGCGTCTTGGCCACCGCGGGCGACGCCAGCGCGACCGCCCCGCACTCGCCGAGCAAATGACTGAACACCCGAACGGACGTGGAGGTGCCTGCCGGCGCGTCGGTCAACACCACGTCGACCGCGTGCACGCCGAGATCGGCCATGAATGCATCCATGGAACGATCCTCCCGACAGACCAGCCGCACCGGCTCACCGAGACGAAGCGCCGGCTCCAAGATCCGGTGGACGATCGACTTGGCCAGCACGTCGGAGACGCCGACCACCAGCCGGATGGGCTGGTCGCTGCGCCCCTTGACCGCGTCCAGCAGCTCGCCCCCGAGCGCGAAGATGTCGTTCGCGTACCGAAACGCCAGCTGTCCGACGTCGGTCAGCGCGAGATCCCTGCCCCGCCGCACGAAGAGCTTCTCGCCGAGCACCTCTTCGAGGCGACGGATCTGTCCGCTGATCGTGGGGTGCGCCAGGTGCAGCTCCTTGCTGGCGCGTACGATGCTGCCCTCCTTCGCAACCATCCAGAAGTAGAGAAGGTGGTGGTAGTTCAACCATTCCATTGCGCGACCATACGCGTGATACGTCGGCTTTTCGAACGGCATCGAGCGAAATGACCAGCTGGCGGGTCCGCTTGCGATTGCCTAGGCTAATGAAGCATGCAAGCAGCTCAAAAGATGACGGCCCAAGGTGTTCGGGACTTGAACCACCAAGGCCCCAAGAAGGTGCCAGCACCGATCGGTGCCGCGGTCCCGGCACCGGCGGCGGTCGTCAACGACGAGGCGTCCGCGCCGGATGCGTCAGCGACTCCCAGCGCGGAACCCGCGCCTGCTTCGTCGGTGGTGTCCAATGGCTGACGCCACCGGCGCGAACCACAGCGCACATCGCCGCGCCCAGATCATCGCGGAGCAGGCCCTTCGCGAGGCGGCGGCGGCCCCCACCAACTGGCGCGCCGTGCGCAAGCGGCGATCGTATACGACCTGGAACACCCCCGCCCCGACCCCCGCCGTCAGCGCGAGTGACCGCCCCGACGCAAAGAAGTGAAGATACGAGCGTCCGCGCGATGGACTTCAAGATCCGCAAGCTGAAGACCGTGGGCCTCAGACAAAACGCGACGGACCCGCGGACGATGAGCCTGCGCTGGCCCGAGCTGCGCGAGGCGGTTCTCGCGTTCGCCGGCTTCGGCGTGCTGGCTTTCGCCGTGACGGTGACCGTCCTGCCACGGCCCGCCGTGACACTCATTTCGTTGGGTTTCGCTCTCGTGCTGCGTGCCGGTGGGGCCCTTCAAGGCCCCCACGCGCGCGGCGAAGGCCGATCAGGCCTCGGCTGACGCGCGTGCGCCGGCGTTCCTGAAGCGCGGCGCGCTACACCTGGCTCAGATCGCAAGCCGTCGCAAATGGCGGGGTGCGCTTTGGTGCGGATGTGCTAAGTGGAGCGCCACACATCAGTGGTCTCCGACAATGAAGAGACGAGAAAGCCATTTCCACCATGACCTCCGCTTCCGCTACGGTTTCCAGCACCCGTCCCGTCTCGACCGACCGACACCGCGCGATGGCCGGCTCCGCCGGCTTCAGCCGTGAAGACACCGGCACGACGACCCTGGTCCGCCTCGCGGGGACCTTCGATGCGCTCTCCGCCCCGGCTGCGCGACCCGCGCTCGACGCAGTGGTGAGCGAGCAGCGATCGCCGATCGCGATCGACATGTCGGCCCTGCGCTTGATCGACAGCTCGGGCGTCGGCGCGGTCGTCTCTCTCTACAAACGGGTCCTCGCGCAGGGCGGGCGAGTCACCGTCCAGGGCCTGAGCGGGCAGCCGCTGGCGATCTTTCAGCTCCTGCGCCTCGAGCGCCTCATGGCGTCGTGACCGGCAAGGCGCCGGCGTAGCTGGCCGCGCGCCGAGTCAGCTCGCGACGAGCACGACCCCGTCGTTCGCGCACCATCCCAGCACGTCGGCGAACGGCCGGTCCTCGGCCGCGCCGAACAGCGGGTGACGTGTGAGCCGCGCACGCGTCAGCGCGGGACTGCTGATGCCGCACAGGAACCGCGCCCGCTGGCGCGCGTCGCCGAGCGCGCCAGGCTGCTCGACGCACAGCTGGGCAAACGCGCGCCGATCGATCGAGCCCGGAAGCGCGACCGAAGGTCGGCGGCGCCGGCAGCGTGGCCGCGCTGCCGTTCAGGCAGTACGCGCAATGACCGCAAGGATCGGCCCGGCGCTCGCCGAAGTAGCCGACCAGCGCGTTGACCTGGCAGCCTTCGTGCGTGACCAGCGCCAGCACGCGATGGATCCGTGCAATCTCCTGCGCCTCTCGCGCCTCGAAACGCCGTCGCAGCTCGCCGACCAGCGCGTCTGCGTCCTCGGCCGGTCGCAGTCGGCGGTAGCGCTGGCGCACGTCGGAGGCCCGCACCTCGGCCCAGCCTTGCTGCTCCAGATATTCGATCGCGCGCACGACGCGCCCGCGATCCTGCCCCAGCGCCGCGCCGACCTTCGCAGCGTCGAGCGTGTACCAGATCCGCCCCTTCTTCGCAGCCGCGAAGATGGCGGTGATGAATTGCGCGCGCTCACCCCCGAACCGGACGGCGATCTCCGACGGGTCGAGTAGGGGCCGCACCTCGTACGCGCCATAGAACGGTGTCCCCTGGCGCAGCACGCCCAGGAGCTCGAGGTAAGTCAGCGCCGTGCGCAGCACCAACAGGCGGATGTCGTGACGGGACGACAGGTCCGAGAGGCTCACGTGGAATTCGAGCCCCGCGTCCAGCATCTCGGTGACGAACCCCCGCAATGCGGCCTCGGTCGGCGTGTCGCCGTACGCGAAGCTCTCCAGCGCCGGAACGTCGCTTGGGCAGGCGAACATCTCGACGGTCGAAGGCTCGCCGTCGCGGCCGGCGCGTCCGATCTCCTGGCTGTAGCTCTCGAGGCTCTTGGGCAGGTTGTAGTGGTACACGTAGCGCACCGACGCGCGATCGATCCCCATGCCGAACGCGATGGTCGCGACGACGACGCCCGCTGGCGATGCCATCCACCAGTCCTGGATGGCCGCTCGCTCCTCCGGCTCGAGCCCGGCGTGATAGGCGCGCGCCGGGAGACCGGCGCGCGCGAGCTGGTCGCCCACGCGATCCGCCGTCTTTTGCAGCGTGACGTAGACGATCGTCGGTCCAGGCTCCCGCGACCGCAGCCGCGCGAGCAGCAGGCCATCGCGCTCCCCCGCGGGCACCGGCGTCGTGAGCAGCGTGAGGTTCGGACCGATAGAACCCGGTCACGATCGCCGCCGCGGGCGGAATCTCGAACGCGGCGCAGATGTCGCGCACCACCTGCGGCGTCGCCGTCGCGGTCAGACCCAGGACCCGCTCGGCCCGGATCTGGCGGCGGATCTCCGCCAGCTTCAGGTAGTCGGGACGAAAATTGTGCCCCCATTCGGAGATGCAGTGCGCCTCATCGACGGCGAAGAGCGCGATCTTCAGGCGCTCGAGGGTCGCGAGGAACCGTTCGTTGTTGAACCGCTCGGGCGCGACGTAGAGCAACTTCAACGTCCCGGCAGCGAGGCGCCGGTTGACGTCCTCGACCTCGGTCGACGACAGCGACGAATCCAGGCGCGCGGCCTGGATGTCGCGCCTGCGCAGGGAATCGATCTGGTCCTTCATCAAGGCCACCAGCGGTGAGACCACCAGCGTGATGCCATCCATTCGCAGCGCCGGGAGCTGATAGCAGAGCGATTTGCCGGCGCCCGTGGGAAACACGCCCAGCGCGGCCCCGCCTTCCGAGAGCGCGCGCAGCACCTCGCGCTGCCCGGGCCGAAACTCGGAAAAGCCGAAGCGTTCGCGCAGGAGCTCTTCATCCGTCATCGGGCCGGGTCCGTCCACCACCCGGCCATCCTGACTGAAAAGAGGACCGAAATCAGGACGCGCATTCGCCATGCGCGGATCAACTGCAGACGGCATGCCGCCGCAGACTGCATGCCGCGCGGTGGCGCGCGGCACCCCAGCGACGCGCTGACGTCACGGAAGGGCGCGGGGACCGGCGTGGCGACGGGCTCAGCGGCATCGAGATTGACCGTCGCCTGGAACCGAAAGCGATCGAAGACATATGGCAGCCCGTTCGAGGCGAACGACGCCGGCCCGTCCATGACCTGAAACCGCGTCGCGGGATGATTCTGGCAGAGCTTGACCCGGTGCCGCGTCGCGATTGCGAGTGCGTGCATGGGCAGGCCGCTTGGCCGATGCGACCCGCGACGTTAACATCGCGCTCTTCCCCGTGAAGCCTTCGAGATCGCCCGATACCACCATCCCGGCGGACGCGACCGGCGACGTCGCGTCCAGCGCCCGGTGGGCGATCCGGTGGCTGCATCCCGCGCTCGACGGCGCCATGACGCCACTGCCGGCCGAAGGGCTGCTGCTCGGACGAGAAGAGGGATGCGACGTGGAGCTCGCGAGCGGCGAGACGTCGCGGCGGCACGCGGAGATCCGGCGCGAGGGGCCGCTCTGGATCGCGCGCGACCTCGGCAGCCGCAACGGCTCTTTCGTCAATGGCCGGCGGATCGAGAACGCGCCCCTGTCGCTGGGCGACCTGTTGCGATTCGGGGACTCGATCGGGGTCGTGATCCCCTGGGCCGAACCGACGGGAGCGGTCTTCGAGAGCTTCGCGCCCGGCTTGTACTGTGGGCCGGCGTTGCGACCGGCGCTCGAGCTCGCGCGGCGCGCGGCGCCGAGCGGGCTACCCGTGATCGTCGAGGGTGAGACCGGAACGGGCAAGGAAGGGCTCTGCCGGGCGATCCATGCCTGGAGCGGACGGAAGGGTGGCTTCTTCGCCGTCAACTGCGGCGCGATCCCGGAGGCGCTGGCCGAGGGGGAGCTCTTCGGGTACCGGAAGGGGGCGTTCACCGGCGCGGAGCGATCGCACCTCGGCTACTTTCGCGCCGCCGACGGTGGAACGCTGCTGCTCGACGAGATCGTCGAGCTGCCGCTGGCGCTGCAGACCAAGCTGCTGCGCGTGCTCGAGCAGCGGGAGGTCGTGCCGCTCGGCGAATCGGCGCCCCTGGCCGTCGACGTTCGGATCGTCGTGGCGGCACAGGACGCGCTCGAGCAAGCGGTCAAGGAGCGGCGTTTCCGCGCCGATCTCTACGCGCGCCTCAACGGCGTCAGCATTCGACTGCCATCGCTGCGCGAACGGATCGAGGAGATTCCGTTCCTGGTGAGCCGCCTCTATCAGGCGGAGGCCGGGCAATCGCCCCAGATCGAGGCGCGGGCCATGGAGCGCCTGTGCCTGTACGACTGGCCGTTCAATCTTCGAGAGCTGGATCTCCTGGTGAAGCGTCTGCTGGTGCTGCATCCCGACGGGCAGGTCCGGAAGGCGGACCTGCCCGAGGCGATCCGAAGCGCCGAGCGGCACCGGCCGGACGCTGCCCTGCCGGTGGCGACGGAGAGCGCCAAGGCGCCGCGACCGCGCTCGCCGGAGGATCGGCAGGCGCGCGACGAGCAGGATCTGGCGGCGCTGGTCGAGGCGCTGCGCGGCGCGCGCGGCAACGTGGTGCGGGCCGCGGAGGCCGCAGGCATGACCCGCCAGCGCGCATACCGCTTGATGGGACAACGGGACGACATCAAGCTCGGCGAGCTCCGCGGCGCGCCGACCTCGAAGCGGGCGCGCGAGGAGAGCTGAGCCGCATGACCCCCGGAACCTCTGCAGCGATCTGCGCGCTCTGCCGGCGCGGCCACGATCTGCACAGCCCGTGCTCGACAGCCGTCGGCGACGAGGCCGGACGCATCGGCGAGGTCCTCGGTGACCGCTACGAGCTGGTGCGGCTCCTCGGCGCCGGCGGAATGGGCGTCGTGTACGAGGCGCGGCATCGGCTGGTCGGCCGTCGATTCGCCGTGAAGTTGCTGCACCCGCAGTACGCGAATCAGCCCTCGATGCTGACCCGCTTTCAGCGCGAGGCGCGCGCGGCCGGCTCGCTCGAGAACGACAACATCGCAGCGGTGACGGACTTCGGCTTTGCGCCCGACGGCGCGCCGTACCTGGTCATGGAGCATCTCGCGGGAGAAGATCTGGCGGCGCTCGTCGCGCGCGAGGGGCCGCTGCCCGTCGCCCGTGCGGTCTCGTTCGTGATCCAGGCCTGCCGCGGGCTCGCGGCTGCCCACGCGAAGGACATCGTGCACCGCGACCTCAAACCCGCGAACCTGTTCTTGACCCGGCGCGGGGACGGTGCCGATCTGGTCAAGGTGCTGGACTTCGGCATCGCGAAGCTGATCGATTCCAGCGAGACCGGCGCGTCGATCACCGGCACCGGCAAGTTGCTGGGCACGGCCAGCTACATGCCGCCCGAGCAAGCGCGCGGCGAGTCGGATCTCGACCATCGCATCGACGTCTACGCGCTGGGCGCGATCCTCTACGAGCTCCTCACGGCGACGAAGGCGCATCCCGGCACCAACTACAACGCCGTGCTGTTTCACATCCTGACGCAGAAGCCGGACCCGATCGGTTTGCGGCGCGCCGACGTGCCCGCCGGTCTCGCGCGCGTGATCGCGCGCGCCGGCGCCTTCGACCGCGCCGATCGTCACGAGAGCGTGAGCGCGTTGCTCGCGGACCTGCTGCCGTTCAGCTCGGGCGAATCGGTGACGGCGCGGCCTTCGCCCCACGCCAAGCGCACCGTGGTCAGCCGCGCCGAAACCATCGGCGCCCCCGCCACCGAGGCGCCCGCCGATTCGCCGCGGATCGAAGCGACGGCGATCCCAGCCGCGGCACGTCGCGCGTCGGACCGCCCGATCCGGGTTCGGCTCGCGGTCGGGCTGGCGGCGCTGGCGCTGGTTTTCGGAGTCTTGCTTCTCATGCGCGGGAACAAGCGCGCGCCGCCAGCACCTGCCTCGGCGGTGGCGGCGGCAAACCGAGGAGCCGCGGCCCTCGCGCCGGCCGTTGGAACCACCGCACCAGCCACTTCGCCGTCGGTCGCGCGCCCGGTCGTTCTACCGGGCGTTTTGCAAAACCAGGCGCCGCCGGTCCGTGCGGCGAGTCTGGCCCACGCTGAGTCCGTCCCGACGGCGCCTTCGAAGTCGCCGTCGCGACGCGCGCCACGCTCTCGGCGGTCGAACGCGACGGTGCCGGCGACCGACGCGTCGGCGCGGGAGCGTGCGGCGAAAGACTTCGACACCCGGAACCCCTACGACGAATAACCTGTGGGACCGCACGTGATGCCTTCGCTGGTGGGACTCGAACGTTCGCGAACGTTCGCGAACGTTCGGGGACCAGTCACCGCGACGCTGCGCCCGACCCTCCTCGGCGTCCGCGTCGCGGTCGCACTCCTGATTCTGGGGCTCGAAGCGCCGCCCGCACATGCCGCCGGGAAGGCAGCTACCGCCGACAAGGCGGAAGCCCGCCGGCACTTCCAGGTCGGCGTCGCGGAGGCGCAGGCAGGCGCTTACCGTGAGGCGGCGATTGAATTCTCGCGCGCCTACGAGCTGAGCCCGAACTTCGCGGTTCTCTACAACCTCGCGCAGGCGCAGGCGGCGCTCGGCGACGCGGCGACCGCGCTGACCACGTTCGAGCGCTATCTCGCCGAAGGAGGGATGGCCGTGCCCGAAGAGAAGCGGGCGAAGGTAGCCCGCGAGACGAAGGAGCTCGTGGCCCGAACGGGGTCGATAGTCGCGCACGTCGCGCCGGAGACGGCGCGGCTGACGATCGACGGCGCGGAGATCAGCCGCGCGTCGATGGGACGCGCCCTGCGGGTCAACGTCGGGGTGCACAAGCTCGCCGCCTCCGACGAGGGTCACGTGCCGGCGGAGCAGGTGGTCACGGTCGCGAGCAGCGACACCGCGAACGTGAGCATCGTGCTCGCGGCCGACGCGGCGCCGCGTCCGAATCCCGCGCCGCCGCCCGCGGCCGTCGAGCGCCCGCCGTCGACCACGCCCTCGCTCGCGGCGCGGGCGCCGGTGCTCCCGGCGAGCCCTCCGTTCAGGCTCGTCGAGCAGCAGCAGCCGGCGGCTCCGGAGCCGGTGCGATCGAACGGTACCGTTCAACGGACGATCGGTTACCTCGTCGGGGCGGTGGGGCTCGCGGGCCTGGTCACCGGTGGCGTGCTCTATGGCGTCGCGCGGACGCAAGCGCAGAACGCGGTCAACAATGGTTGCACGCAGGATCTGGCGACGTGCCGAGGAAACGGCGCCAACCAATGGTCCTCGTCCCAGAACGGCATCCGCAACGCGCGCATCGCCGCCGGGATCGGCGGCGGTCTGGTCGTCGCGGGCGCCATCGTCGTGCTCGCGGCACCATCGCCTTCTGGCGCGCCGGCCGCGGTGGCGCTGGTCGGTCGATGGTAGGCGGCGATCGGTGTCCGGGCACTGTCCGGGCACTCGACGGCGCGAGACGGGAGCCGGATCGCACCTCGCGGATCGCGGATCTCGGCGCGAAATCCGCGCGATCAGCCATGGTACGGTGGTTGCTGATGGAGCGGCCTAGAAAGCGAGAGACGCCCATGCGCACTGCACGTTCACCCCTCATCTTTGTTTGGAGCGCGATCATCTTCTCCCTCGCCGGATGCGGCATCAGCTTGCCCGCCGGCTCCGACGGCGGCGCGGGATCGACCGGCAACCCGGGCGCCGGCGGAACGGGTGGCATGACCAGCGGCGGCACCGGTGGGCGCGGCGGCGCGGGGCCGGATGCAGGGCTCGACGGCAGTGGCGCCGGCGGTGCAAACGGGGGAACGGGGGGGCGAGGAGGAAATAGCGGCGCAGGCGGCATGCTCGTGGACGGCACCGGAGGCGCGGCAGGTGCCAAGGCGGGCGTCGGTGGTGCCGGCGTCGGGGGCGCCGGCGCGGGCGGCAAAGGGATGGGCGGCACCGGCGCGGGCGGCGCCGGCGTGGGTGGCGCGACGGGGGTCGGCGGAATGCTCGGCTCCGTCGGGGGAGCCGGCGGGCTCAGCGGCACCGGGGGCACGGGCGGCACCGGAGGCGGATGCGCCACGGGCTTCGTCGATTGCAACGGCCTGTCGATCGACGGATGCGAGACCGACATCCGCAATGACCCGAAGCACTGCGGCGGTTGCACCTCGCCCTGCGCCACCGGCGCGCTTTGCATGCAGCAGACCTGCGCCGGCCCGCTCGTCGCGGAGCCGGTCGGCCTGGTCACGAATCCGAATCAGCTTCAACTGGGCCGGGCCGCGCTGGCGGTGGACCATTCGGACGTCCCCTACGCCGCGTTCATCACCGAAGGGTTCGACGGGGCCGCGGATCACTGGCGGCTGTGGCCGCTCAAGCGCACGGGGACGGGCACCTGGACGGCGCAGGTCGCGCCGCTGGCGCTCACCACCGGGACGAACCTCGTGGGACTGTCGGAGCCCGGGCTCGCCGTGGGACCGAATGGTGATATCTGCTATGCGATCCAGGATCTCTCGCAGGTCCCGTGCAACCCGTCGGCCGGGATCGGCTGCGTGAGCGCTGTCCTGTCCGGCTGCCTCGGAAGCCAGACCACGACGACGCTCGCCATGCCGGCCATCAACTCGACCAACGGCAGCCCGAACCGCGCGATGTGGAACCAGCTGGCGATCGATCCGCTCGGGACGCCCATCGTGGCCTACGGTCCAACCGCCAGCTACACCGGCGTGCGGGTCATCTACAAGACCGACGATCCGGTCGACAGCGCCGGTGGCGGCATCGCCATGTCCATTCACCAAGATGCAACCGGCGCGATCAAGATCAGCTACCTCAGCCAGACGACCAACCACCCGACCTACGCGTCCTGGAATGGAACCACCTGGACGACCTCCGTCATCGATTCGACGGCGATCTCGAGCTCGGATTGTCTGTCGATGGTGCTCGACGGCTCCGGCGCCCCTCACGTCCTCTACTCCGACCAGACGTCCAAGAGGCTGTTGCTCGCCACCTTCAACGGATCGACCTGGACAGCGAGCCCGGTCAGGTCGCTCGCCGTGGGCGAGACCGGCATCGGCGCCTGCGCGCTGGCGCTCGACGGGGGCGGTGTTCCGCACATCTTCTACGTCATTCAATCGAACGTCGCGACCAGCACCTCGGTGAACTACGCCATCTACAACGGGAGCGGCTGGTCGACCGCCGTCACCGCCGGTGGCGCGTATTTCGTCATGGGCGCGCTCGCGCGCTTGCTCCCCGAGCACGTCGAGATGGTGCTCAACGCAGCGGGCAAGCCCCACATCTTGGTATCGGCCACGCTGAACACTCACTTCCTGATCACGGCCGCGTCCGACTACGGGGCCTACTATCTCTACCTGCCTTAGGCTGGGCCGGCGATCAGGTGGTCTTGATGAGGCCGCCGTCGATGACGTAGTTCGCGCCGGTCACGTTGGCGGTCCGCTCCGAGGCCAGCAGCACCACCAGGGTGGCCACCTCCTCGGGCGTCGTGAACCGGCCCGTGGCGAACCCGCCCAGGCTGGCGACGACGTTCTTGCGGGCCTCGTCCTCGGTCGTGCCCGATACGCGAGCAACGGTGGCCGCGACGCCGTCCTTCCCCAGCCACAGGTCGGTGCTGACCGGGCCCGGTGAGACCGCGTTGACGTGGATGCCGCGCGGGCCGAACTCCTGAGCGAGGCTCTTCGTGAAGTTCACCAGCGCCGCCTTGGCCGCGCCGTAGTCGAGCACGCCGGCGTCGGGTTCGAAGAAGGCATTCACGGAGGCGACGTTGACGATCGCGCCGCGCCCCTGCGCGATCATGGGCGGCAGCGCGGCCCGGGTGGCGCGCACGGCCGCGAAGAAGTTCATCTGCATCGACCACTCGAACTCCTCGTCGCTGGTCCCCAGGAAGCCTTGCAAGCGCATGCGCACGGCGCCGACGTTGTTCACCAGCACGTCGACTCGCCCATGCTGGTCGAGCGCCCGCGCGACCAGCGCGGCCGGGGCCTCACGCCCGCTCAAGTCGAGGGCAACGGCCGTGACGCCGGCGAGGCCGTCGAGGCCGCCGGTGGTGCGCGCTCCGGCGACGACGCGTGCGCCCTCCGCAAGCAGAGCCTTCGTGACCGCCAGTCCGATCCCCTTGCTGGCGCCGGTGACGATCGCGACTTTGTCCTGCAGATCGAGATTCATGGGTGAGTCACCATATAGCAGCCCCCGAGCTGCGTGGCCGCCGGCGCTCACGCTGTGAGCGCCCCGCGATCGCGCTTTCCGCGCGCCAGCGCTTCGACTAATGCTGTGGGCATGAGCCGCCTTCCTCCCGGGCCGCGCTGGGGTCTGCCAGCGACGATTCGTTACCTTCGTGATCCCTACGGCGCGCTCCTCACCGCCGCGCGCAAGTATGGCGATCCTTACAGATGGCCCAGCCCCTTCGGACGCATGGTCATCACCGGGTCGCCGGGCGGCGCGCGGACCGTGTTCTCCGCCGATCCCGATACCTACGTGGCGATCGGAGCGGACGTGCTCGGGCCGATCCTCGGCGAGAGCAACGTCATTCTCCTCAGCGGAGACCGGCACAGGGCGATGCGCAAGCTCCAGGCGCCGCCCTTCCATGCACGGGCCATGTCGGCGTACGGCAGCGTCATCCTCGAGGTCGCAAACGCGCACGTCGCGAAGTGGCCGCGCGATTGCACGATCGACGTTCACCGCACCATGCAGCAGATCTCGCTGGACGTGATCCTCCGGACTGTGTTCGGCGAGGCCGCTACCCCCGACCGGCTAGCGGCTATCAAGAAAGCCACGCTGGGCTTGGTCGGCGCCCTCAAGCCGTCCTTCATGTTCATCCGGGGCCTGCGCCGTTCGTTTGGCGGCTTGAGCGCGTGGGCGCGATTCCAGCGCGCGCGCGCGGCGGTCATGCGTCTTTTCGCCGACGAGCTGCGCGCTCGTCGCGCCGACGGGCGACCGCCCGAGGACATCCTGTCTCAGTTGATGGCCGCGCGCGACGAGAACGGCCAGCCGCTGTCCGACGAGGATCTCTTCGTCCAGGTCATCAACCTCGTTGGAGCCGGCCACGAGACGACGGCCAGCTCTCTCGCGTGGGCGCTCCACGCCATCCACCGCGACGCTGCGGTCAAGCGCGCGCTCGGCGAGGCCCTGGCCGCGTTGCCGCCCGGCCCCTGGGATCCCGAGAAGGTTGCGGGCCTGCCCTACCTGGAGGCCGTCTGTCACGAGGCGCTGCGACTCAATCCCGTGGCGCCGCTCATCGGGCGCACGTTGCGGACCGGGCTCACCCTCGAGGGGTACGACTTGCCCGCGGGCGTCTCCGTCGGTATCGGCATCGTCAACATCCATCGCCGCGAGGACCTCTACCCCGAGCCGGAGCGGTTCCGCCCCGAGCGCTTCCTCGAGCGCCAGTATGGTCAGTTCGAGTACCTGCCGTTCGGCGGCGGCGCGCGCCGGTGCCTGGGCGCGGCCTTTGCGCTCTACGAGATGAAGCTGGTGCTGGCGACGGTCATGACGGGCCGGAGCCTCGAGCTCGCCGACGACAAGGCGGCGCGCGCCGCGGCACGAAACACGACCGTCGGTCCCGCGCGGGGCGTTCGCATGCGTCTGGTGTAAACGTGCGCAGGGCAGGTATGGCGAGCGAACGGAGGCGACGCAGGCGGAACGACGGCGTGGAGCCCGCGCGCCTGCAGCGGCTGCGCGAGGCGCTCGGGTTCTCCCAGCGAGACCTGGCGGCGGAGTTTGGCGTGGCTCACGGAGCCATTGGCCTGTGGGAGACCGGAGAGCGCCCGATCCCGGGCCCGGTGCGCCGATTGCTAGAGATCTACGAAGCAGAGCTGGGCATCGCACCCTCGCCGGCCGGCGCCTCCGCCGCTGCGGGGTTCTTGCCGACGGCGCCGGCCGCACGCGCCGCGCGCCTGCCCGTCGCGGTCGTCAAGGCCACCGCCGCCGCGATCTTCGCGCCGGCGCGCGGGCCCCGCACGGGGCTCGCCGTTCGCATCCAGCACGCGATCGCGCGCCAGGTCGTCGAGACAGCCGGCGAGATGAAGGGCCTCGCGATGAAGGTCGCGCAGATCCCCGGCTACCTGGATTTCGGGGAGGCGGATGGCGTGCGCGCACAGGTGTCTTCGTCGCCGATCCGTTCGCGTCCGATGCCGCCGTCTCTCGTCGCCGCCGTCTTCATGGAGGAGGTCGGGCGCGGGCCGCGACGAGTCTTCGCCGAGTGGTCGTCGGAGCCGCTGGCGGCCGCCAGCATCGGGCAGGTGCACCGCGCGCGCCTCCCCGACGGCACCGCCGTGGCGGTGAAGGTTCAATACCCGCGCATCGTCGATGCCCTCGAAGCGGACCTCACCACCGTCGACGTGATCCGTCGCGCCTGCGGGCTGGTCTACCGCGGCTCCGATCTCGGCCCCGTCGTCGACGAGCTGCGGACCCGCTTCCTCGAGGAGTGCGACTACGTCCAGGAAGCGCAGAATCAAGAGACGTTCCGGCGGATCTGGTCAGGGCGCGCCGGCGTCGAGATCCCCGCCGTCTTCGGCGACCTCAGCACGCGCCGGATCCTGGTGACGGAGATGGCCACCGGGGATCCGCTCGACGTGTTCGCTGCCCGCGCTTCGCAGGCCGCCCGAAACCGCGCGGGCGAGCTGCTGTTCGACTTCGCGTTCGAGTCGCTGTTCCGGCACGGCATCTTCAACGCCGACCCCCACCCCGGCAACTACCTCTTCGACGACGGTCGCGTCACCTTCATCGACTTCGGCTGCGTCAAGCGGCTCTCACCCGACTACGTGGCGACGTTCAAGGCGCTGGCGCGGGCCATGCTCGAAGGCGATCGAGGCCGACTCGAGGAGCTCGGTCTCAAACTCGGGATCGTCCGGGATGCGGAGCGCTTCGATTTCGAAGCTCAGTGGCGCCTGAGCTTGTCGCTGTACGAGATCTATTTGCGCGATCGCCCGCAGGCATGGACCCCGGAATATCTCGCGCGGACCTGGCGGATGACCTGGGTCGAGAACCCCAACCGGTTTCAAACCAACATTCCCGCCGAGTGGGTGTTCCTGTCCCGTTTCCAATGGGGGATGTTCGCCGTGCTGGCCAAGCTGCGCGCCGAGGTCAACTGGCGCAGGCGCCTTCTCGACCTCGTGTACGAGCCCGGCGAGCCTCGCCCGCCGCCGTACGACGGGGATCTCGAGCTCCATCGATAAGGATTGGTTAACGATGGATGGTCTACTAATTACTTCGAAAGCGAGATCCGCGACCTCAGACTCAGGCGCATGGACACGAGGCCAGCCTCGCTTGCCACGCCGGCGCTTGCGTTCGTCACGGCCCTGGCTCTCGCGCCGGCTCAGGCGCGCGCCGGAGTCGCGACGGACACTGGACCCTGTGACGATCTCGTCGCGTATCTTCGCGACGCGCCCACGGAGCCGGTTCCCAGGCTCGCGCTCACTCAGGAACCCTGGTACGAGGCCTGGGAGGGTCGGCTCGAGGGTCTGCTGCGCTCGACGTACGACGAAACGACACCACGGTCGTTCACCAGGCGGGTCACGCCCGCGTGTCGCGCCGCCACCCGTCGCGGAGCCGCGCCGGCGGCAGTGACAGCCGCTCGCGCCCTGACCCAGCGGCGCGAGCCCGGCTGGGTCGATCGCGGCCGCATTCTCCTGTGCACGATGCAGGATCCCGCCTCGCTGGCCGACGTCGACGCGTGGATCGCCGACGCCCGTTACGCTGCGGCGCAGGCGGTTTGTACGGCCGAGCTCGCAACCTGGCCGTCGGCGGGGTCGCTACGCGGTCCCATCTTCGCGCGCGCCGTCCAGCGACACACGTTCGGATGGGAGATCGATCCGGCCCTCGTCGCGGCGGCGAACGTGATGAACACGCCCGAGCTGCGCGAGCAGCTCGTGCCGGTCGTCGCCGCCGCCCACGCGCACCACGCCCTCGGCTACGATCGGTTGCGCGACGCCGTCTGCCCGTTCGATCGAGAGAAGGTGAGCGAGCGCGGCCGCGCCTGCTCAGCCCTGCCCTCCGGGGCCGAGAAGGAATGGCCCCAGAGCGAGCCAACGCGCCGGTGGCTGGCCAAAGGCGCCGCGACCGCCGTCTTCGCCGGCGCCGTCACCGCGGCAGCCATCGAGCGACACGAGGAGGCCGGCCGCCTGATCGCGACCGGGGCCGGCGTCCCGCTGGGCGCTTCGATGGGCCTCGGCGTCGCGACGGCATCCCGCGACTGGAGCCGCGAGCCCGATTCGCTCCGCATCCAGCTCCTGTCCGTCGGAGTCGCCGTTGCCGGCGGTTTGTTCGGCGGTTTCGCGACGAACGCGCTCGCGGCCAAGCCGAACGCGCGCGCGCCGGTCACCGCCGTGGCGCTGGCGCCGCTCTACGCCGTCACCCTCTTCGCGTTGAGCGTCGATTGACTCCGGGAGACGTCCTCAAGGCGGGCAGGAGCTGACGCTCTGGGAAGCCGCGGGGGCGGCGGTGGTGCAGTCCGTGCCGGGGGGCCAGCACTCGCAGAGCCAGCCAAGCTGGATAGAGTGGGTGGCGGCACAACAGCCGACGCCGGCGTCCACCTGCTCGCAACGCTGGACCGAGGGGGAACAGCCGCTCTGACTTCCGGGGAGATCCTCGGTGCACGCGCAGTTGCCGGTCGTCCGTCCGATCGCGCAGCAAGTCCAGGACTGCACCGCTTGGGGCCCGGACGACCCCGACGAGCAGCCCAAGGACAGGCCAAACGACAGGCAACAGAACAGGACGAGCGCCGGCACCACCTGCAGTCCCCTCGTCATGGGGCGCAGTGTATCGAACTCCTTCGCGCGATGTCGGGGTCGGTCAACGTCATCCTGCGCAACATCAAGGTCGTGGGATTCGCCGTCGGCAACTGCGCGCTCGACCCAACTGAGGGGAAAAGTGGGAGCGAGACCCAGCAAACGGTGCCTGGCAGGGAAGCGCTGCCGATCCGGCCGCGGCCGGCGATGATAGTCTGGAGAGATGCGGGCGGCGGTTGGTGGCCGGCGGATCGTCTCGTTGCTGGTCGGGCTCTCTCTGTCGGCGGCGGCGTGCGGTTCGGGTGGCGGCACCGCCGGTGCGGCAGGCACCGGCGGTTCGCAGGGGGCGGCGGGTGCCTCCGGCACCGCGGGCGCGTCGGGGACGACAGGGACCAACCCGCAGGACGGCCCGCCCGCGGGCTATCCCGACGGCCACGCGACCGGTCCCCGCCGCGGGCCAGGCCGAGGACGTGTCGTCGCCGACCACCGTCGTCGGGACCGGGCACGCCCGCGAGCTGCACCGGCGATGCGTTCGTGGCCGCGGTCGCGCAAGGGCGGCGTCATCACCTTCGACTGCGGCCCCGATCCCGGTGACGATCGTCCTCACGCCGACGGCGAAGGTCTTCAACGACAAGGGAACGAAGCTCGTCATCGACGGCGGCAACAAGGTGACGCTGAGCGGCGGCGGCAAGATCCGCATCCTCTACATGGCCACCTGCGACAAGGCGCAGGTGTATCCGCCGGGACCGGGCGACTGCAACACCAACCCCGGCGTTCAGCTCGTCGTGCAGAACATCACCTTCGTCGACGGCAACGCGAAGGGCATCCCCGACGGCACGAACAACGGCGGCGGCGGCGGCGCGATCCACGCGCAGGGCGGCAGCCTCAAGGTCGTCAATGCGCGCTTCTTCAACAACGTGTGCGACGACCTCGGCTCCGACGTCGGCGGCGGCGCGATCCGCAAGCTCGACTACCTCGTCGCGCCCGGCGCCGGCCCGGCGCGTCCCGTCTGGATCGTCAACAGCACGTTCGGCGGCAAGGCCGGCTTCGGCAACTCGTGCGCGAACGGCGGCGCGCTCAGCAGCATCGGCGTCTCGTGGAACATCATCAACACGCTGCTGTCCGAGAACACCGCCGTCGGCCACGGCGCGAACAGCGGCCAGGGCGGCAACGGCGGCGCCATCTACAACGACGGCAACGAGATCGTCCTGAACATCACGAGCAGCCTGCATCGAGAACAACAAGGCGAACGAAGGCGGCAGCGCGGTCTTCTTCGTCAGCAACAACAAGACCGGCTCGATCACCATCAAGGACTCGATCACGCGAAACAACCCGCGCGGCACCTTCGAGACCCCCAACCTGCCCGGGCTTCTACGTGATCGCGAAGGCGCCGGCGCAGATCGTCAACTCGCAGATCCTGCGCTGAGATCGACCTCGCATCGAACCTTCACGGGCCCTTGATTGGACCCGGTTCGCCGTCGATGGAACGGCCGAAGCGAAGAGCCCGGCGCACGACGGCGGGAGTGAGGCCAGTCCGCGCCGCGATCTCCTCGGGTGACGGCCGAGCGCGCTGCTCGGCAACCAGAGCACGCGCGGCGGTCAGCACCCGAAACAGCTCCTCCGGACGAACGGGCGGCTCTGGCCCTTCGAGGTCGATACCAGCGTCCTCGATGGCCTCGATCAGCTCGTCGATGTCTGCGTGAGTCACCGACTTGTTCACCAGCTCTTCGCTGAGTGTGTTCAGCGTCAGCCCGTCCGGGTGCGCGGCGAGGATCGCGTCGAGGATCTCCTGCAGGAATGGGCGGAGAGGCACCCGTCCCGTTTACCACGACCGGAAGGATGAGCGGCTCGTACACGAGGCCTCTGCAACTGAGGTCGTCGCTTTCAGCCCCGGATCAGCGGCCCAGCGATGAAGGACAAAGAAAGGCCCCGGGAGTGGCGAGACTCACTGCGCCTCGAAGGTGCGGGGGCGTGCTACGCGGGCTGGACATCGCGACATCATTGGAAATTGTGGCGTACGGCGCGGCCCGAGGCGGCCGCTCTCCGAAGATGCCCTGGTGAGGATCGCGGCGGCCCTGACGCGGGTATGCCTTGACGGTGAGGTCCACGAGCCGCATGGTCCGAAACGGCCTTGCCCGACGAATCGCTGTCCCTCGATTGCCTGGTCGTCGATGACGACCCGACAATTCGGCTGTGCCTCGAGCACATGATCCGCGACGGCAAGCATCGCGTCTCGTCCACCGCGGATGGCGCCGCCGCGCTCACGCTGGTCTCGGAGCACCGCTACGACGTCGTCATCAGCGACATTCGAATGCCGAAGCTGGACGGTCTGTCACTGTTCCAGCACATCAATCAGGTGTCGCCATCGACGAGCGTGATCCTGATGACCGCATACGCCACGGTTCCCGACGCAGTGGCGGCCCTGAAGCTGGGCGTCTACGAATACATCGGCAAGCCGATCAACGACGAGGAGTTCAGGGCGCACCTCGAACGCATCGCGGAGAAGCGCGCCCTGGCCCTGGGTCTGGAGCAGGCGCGCGACAAGCTCTCGGGACGAGACGCGGGCCCCTATCTCATCGTCGGCCACTCGCCGCCGATTCTGACCATGCTCGAGATGGTCGACACCCTGGCACCGACGGATGCGTCGGTGCTGATCACCGGTGAGAGTGGCACCGGCAAGGAGCTCCTGGCGCGTGCGCTGCAGGCATCGAGCTTGCGGCGCGACAAAGCCTTCGTCTCCGTCAACTGCGCCGCGTTCCCGGAGAGCCTGCTCGAAGCAGAGCTCTTCGGCCACGAAAAGGGCGCCTTCACCGGCGCGACGGACAGACGTGACGGACGCTTCGTGGCAGCCGACGGTGGCACGCTGTTCCTCGACGAGATCGGCGAGATGCCCCTGCTGGCACAGGCGAAGCTGCTGCGGGTCCTCGAGGACGGGACGTTCCAGCCGCTCGGGACCAATGCGACGCGGAAGGTCGACCTGCGCATTCTTTCGGCCACCAATCGAGATCTCAGGAAGCAGATCGTCGCGGGCCGCTTCCGCGAAGACCTCTACTATCGACTGAAGGTGGTCGAGCTTCCCATCCCTCCCCTTCGCGAGCACAAGAGCGATCTCCCGCTCCTCTTTTCATACTTCGCCCGCCGCCATGCACTGCCGGGCCGCTCGCCAAGCGGTATATCACCGCGGGCGTGGGCCCTGCTGGCCGACTATTCGTACCCCGGCAACGTCCGCGAATTCGCGCACGCCATAGCGCATGCCTGCATCCTGGCGCGGGGTGGAGAGATCGACGTCGCCCACTTGCCGCCCGAGATCGCCGGCGCTGGCTCCACGGCGAACGGAGCAGCGACGGCGGTCCCCGCCGTCCGTCCGCTGTCGATCGCCGCCGACGAGTTCGAGCGCGAGTGCATTCTGCGGGCGCTCAATGTCACCAAAGGCAAGAGGCTGAAGGCGGCCGAGCTGCTGGGCATCTCACGGCGGAATCTGTGGCTCAAGCTCCGCAAGCACGGGATCTCGGACTCCGACCTCGAGGATTGATGGCGACCAGCATCCGAAAGATCATCGATGAGCACGCGGACCGCATCGTCGAGGCGTGGGAGGTCGAAGCGCGGCAATCCCTTGCGGCTCAGGGGCTGACCCGCCCGGAGCTCGTCAATCGCCTGCCGGCCTTTCTGGCGTCTCTCCTGCGCTCGGAGGATGCTTCGGCGGACCCGAACCTGGTCAGCCAGCGCTGGCTCATCGATTCACATCTGGCCGACCGGCTTCGACAGGGCTTCGAGCTCCCGGAGATGGTGGAGGAATTCCACATCCTCGGCCGGTGTCTCGAAGCGACCTGGTCGGGACGGGAGGATGCCGAGCGTCCCGTTCCCGCCGAGATCAAGCGGCTGCATGAAGAGATCCGCGGTGCCACCAGTGCGGCCATGGCGCTCTTCGGCGAGAATCTGATCCAGTATCAGCAAGCCGAGAAGCGATTCCTGCGGCGCCTTCACAAGGTCGCCGCCGACTCGATCGGGGACGACGCCATCGTCCCGCTGCGCGTGCGTCTGCAGAAGAAGCTCGAGGTCATCTCGGACGCGCTGAAGGCCGAGACCACCGGCCTGTATTTCTATGAGCCCGAAGGCCAGCAGTTACGATTGGTCGCGTTCACGGGGGTCGAAGGCGATTTGAGGGACCAGTACGTGACACCCCTCGGGGCCCCCTCGTTCGCGTCCAGGCTGGTCGATACCCGCGGGGGGCTTTACGTGGCCGACGTCGCCAAGAGCGGCCTCGAGGTTCCGGAGCCACTTCGCAAGGCGGGCGCCCGGTCGATTCTAGGAATGCCGCTTCTTCCTCGGGGCGTCCTGTTCGGAGCCCTCTACGTCGGGGTTCGCGAGACCCGCCTGTTCGAACCGCGCGAAGTCCGCTTGTTCGAGTCTCTCGGCGAGGGGCTGGGGCTGCTGCTGCACGATGAGCGCATGCAGGGCGATCTCCAGGAGACCAACCACCAACTCCGAACGGAACGGGAGGTACGCGAGCGCTTCGTGGCCGTGCTCGCGCACGATCTGCTGGGTCCGCTGGCGGCGGCGAAGATGGGGATGCAGCTGCTGCACAACCACCCCGAGCTCGTGAGCGAGCGGATCTCGGTGTCGGCGCAGATCGTCCACGATCTCGACCGAACCGACCGCATGGTTCGGGACCTGCTCGACGTCCATCAAATCCGCGCCGGACACGGGCTGCCGTTGCGACTCGGCAAGATCGATCTCGTAGCGGTCGTCCACGACGTCCTCCAGGAACTGACGAGGATCCACGGCGATCGCTTTTCGATGACGGCGGACGCTCACGAGTGGGGTTTCTGGAGCGCGCCTGAGATGAGGCGGGCGATCTGGAATCTCGCCTCCAACGCGATCAAGTACGGGGATGAGCGGACTTCCGTAGAGGTCCAGGTGACGTCCAGCGCGGGCTTCGTGGAGCTGACGGTTCACAACCACGGACGGGTGATCCCCGCGGAGGATCGCGCGATGCTCTTCGAGCCCTTCTCGCGCGCCATCTCGGTTCATGCGGCGGCGCAGCGCGGGTGGGGGCTCGGCCTCACGCTGGTCAAAGGCTGCGTCGAAGCACACGGAGGCGTAGTCGAGCTCGAGAGCGAGCTCGCAAAGGGAACGACCTTCACGCTTCGATTTCCCTCCGACGCGCGTCCGTTCCAGCCGCGCGCTGACGTCTTCCTTCCCGTCACCTGAGGCGGCGCTGCCCGCCGGTCTGTCGCCCCGACGGGTGAGCGCGCCCGCGACACGCGAGGCGACGCCGCGAGGTATCAAGATCGGTTCGGTGTCACGCCCAGCGTATCGAGTTGGTTCCATTGGGCGGACCTTCGCCCGTAAACGCAGGGTGGGCCCGGTCTTGCAGTGAGGACGCTGCAGAAGAATCAAAAAGCAAACTGACCGAGGAGCCTCACCATGACAATCCGATCGAACTCGAACTTTGCATCGAATCTGACCAAGACCGCCGCCGCTTTCTTGATGGTGTCGTTCGCGGCTTGCGGCGAGATGCCCCAAGAGAACAATGGGAGCCTAACCGGCAGCACGGCCCCTGCGCCCTCGCTGGGCGCGGCAGCCAGCTTCGCCGTCCTGGGAGCGTCCACGGTCACCTGCACCGGCCCCTCCGCGGTCACTGGTGACGTCGGCGTCAGCCCCGGCACCGGCATCACCGGCTTCAACCCGCCCTGCACGATCACCGGCGCGATTCACGCGGGCGACGCTGCCGCCGCGCAGGCGCACGCCGACCTCGGCATCGCCTACGGCGCCTTGGCGGGCGCCACTTGTGAGCACAACCTCACCGGTCAAGATCTCGGCGGCCAGACGCTGCCCCCGGGGATCTACTGCTTCGATACCACCGTCGGCGTGACCGGCGCACTGACGCTCGACGGGGGCGGCGACAGCACCGCTGTCTGGATCTTCCAGGTCGGCACCGCGATCACCACCGCCACCAACGCGTCTGTGGTCATGGCGGGCGGCGGGACACCGGGCAACGTCTACTGGCAGGTCGGCAGCTCGGCCACGATCGGGACCGCGACCGCCTTCCAGGGCAACCTCCTCGCCTATGCGACCGTCACCCTGGTCAGCGGCAGCAGCATCGTGGGTCGCGCCCTCGCGCTCAACGCGGCGGTGACCCTCGACAACAACAGCATCTCCGTCGCGAACTGACCCGCCTTCCGGGACCGGGTGAGCGTGGCTCGACGGAGCTGACCCCGGTCGCGCCGAATAGAACGTCTTGGAACGCCGCGCCCGGACCACCGAGCGCGGCGTTTTTCCGTATCGACCGGTGAAGCAAAACCGAGGATGCCGCCCTTTGGCGTGCGTGATGGCAAGAGTATCGACCTCCAGCGTTCGCCGCCGCGCGGCTCTCATCGCCTGCGCCGCCTCGATCGGGTGCGCGCGCGGATCAGCCGGCGTGCCGCAGGCGCGCGTGCCGGTCGCGGTCGCGCCCAGCGGTCACAGGCCGTTCGTGTCGTTCAACATCCCGACGCTGCACTACATCGAGGACGACGCGCGCTTCGAGGCGATGCCCCACCAGCGGCTGCCCGACGACTTCGAGATCCGCGACGCGCTGGAGACGATTCGCTTCCTGGGCGGGCAGGTCGTCCGCATCTACACGCTCTCGGTCCGCAAGCCGAGCGATCCTCCGAACGCCGTTCGCCATGTTGTCGGCCCTGGCCAGTTCAACGAGGAGGCGTTCCTCGCGCTCGACCGGGTGCTGGCCGCTGCCGCCGAGCTTGGCGTGCAGGTCATCCTGCCGTTCGTCGACAACTGGCCACACTGGGGCGGCATCACCGAGTACGCGGCCTTCCGGGGCAAGCAGCGGTCGGACTTCTTCACCGACGAGCAGCTGATCGCCGACTTCGAGGCGACGATCGACAAGGTGCTCTCGCGCCGCAATGCGATCAACGGGCGGGCTTATCGCGACGACCCCGCCATCTACGCCTGGGAGACCGGCAACGAGCTCATCCGGCCCGACGCCTGGGCGGCGCGCATTGCGCGCTACATCAAGCAGCGGGACCCGAAGCACCTGCTCATCGACGGAACCAACGGGCCGACGATCCGCGAGGCGTCGCTGACCAACCCGGACATCGACGTCGTGTCATCGCATCACTACGGCACGGTCCGCCGCAACATCGAGCTCGTCGACCAGAACGTGCGCAAGATCGCCGGACGCAAGCGCTACCTCATCGGCGAGTGCGGGCTGTGGTCGGCGGCGGACACCACACGTATGCTCGAGCACGTGCGAGCACTCCCGATCGAGGGCGTGCTGCTCTGGGGCGCGCGCGGCCACACCCGCGAGGGCGGCTTTTACCACCACATGGAGAGAGCGCCCTTCCAGTCGTACCATCTGACCGGCTCCGACTCGGGCGCGGCGTACGGCGAGCGAGAGATCCTGGGCATGATGCGGCGGATCGCCTTCGAGGCCCGGGGCCTTCCGGTGCCGTCGGTGTCGGCGCCGCCCGCGCCGGTCGTTCTGAGTGCGACGTCGCGAGGCGCGCTCGCCTTCCGTGGTGCGCTGGGCGCCCGCGACTACACCATCGAGCGGCAGAGCGAGCTCGACGGACCGTGGCAACTCGTCGCGGACCACTTCGACGAGACGCTGGTCGCCTACCGTCCCTTCATCGATCCCACGCCGCCGATCGGCCAGAAGGTCCGCTACCGCGTGACGGCATTCAACGAAGCAGGCTCCTCGCTGCCGTCGCAGCCCAGCGCCGAGACGCTGATCGAAGGCCGGACGTTCGTCGACGAGATGGATCGCGCGGGCGCTGGGCCTCGAACCGAGACGGGCGCGATGGTCACCACCGACCACCCGGAGCGCTGCAAGATGGACTGGTCACGCCTGGCCGGGCGGGCTGGAGCCCGGGTCGAGTACCGGCCGCCCCAGGGCCGCCCGACCGGGCTCCGCATCTACGCTTTCACCGAGAGCCGGTCAGGGCAGGTCTTCAACGTCGCGTGGTCCGACGACGGCCACGAGTTCGCCGCGCTGGCGACGTCCGAGGACTCGTTCCTGGTCCCCGGCGACACGCCCGAGACCCGCCGTCCCGTTCGCGTCACCGCCGCGACGATCCCACCGTCGGCGCGCGCGCTGGCCATCTCGTACCTCATGCCGGCCGAGATCGGCCGCGTCGAGATCGACTGGCTGCCCGCGGCTCCGTGATCCGGGGATGATCGCGGATCATTGGAGATTTGTGGGCGACTCGGCGCAACGGTCGTGTACTCCGCCGCGCCTGTGGAGCGGGGATTGCAGCAGTGAGCGTCGCCATGGCAAACATTGAGCAACTCTCGGGATCCACGGCGCCCCGTTCGTTCGGCCACGACATATCGATCCCGATCGCGTCTCGATCGCTCAAACGAGCGTTCGTGGCGGGCATGGGCGCCACCCTCCTGGTCTGGATCGTGGCGATGACGTCGGGCTGCAGCACCACGACCAGCGGCGACGCCTCGGGCACCGGCGGAAAATCCGGCGCTGACGACGCTGGCGCTGGCGACGGGCCGATTCTGACTGCCTGCCCCGCGGTTCAGCCCGCCGCGGGGACAGCGTGCGCGGGCTCGTTGAGCTGCACCTACGGCCAGGTGCCATGCTGCGGTCACTTCGAGCCAGACAGCGTGGCGTACTGCCAGTCGGGCCGGATCAGCACCGCCGCCTGGGAGAGCGCTTGTATTCTTGGCTCCTACGTCTGCCCGGCGGACGGCGGAGTGTCCGACGCCACCGACGGTGTCGCGCCCGACGGCGGCTTGGGCGCCGACGCGCAGGCCGACGGCGCGAGCTCCAGCGGCGGCTAGAAAGCATCCGCGAGCGGCGCGTCCATGACGGGTGCGGGACCCTGGTAGTCGCGCGGCTCGACGGAGCGCTCGGAACGCCTGGATGCTCTCGATTTTCGCGATAAGGTCACTTCGGATGGAGGAGACCCTCGACGCGGCGTCGATCGAGCTCGAGGCCGCGGCTGTCCTCGACCGAGCGCTGGCTCGGTCATCCGCGTTGCACTTGCCGGGGATCCGAGACCAGCATCGCGCCGAGGTCGAGCGGGCGATCGAGCTCGCGTGGAGCGCGCTCACCATCGCGGACGCCGACGGGGGGAGCCCTGAGACGGTCGCGGGAGCACGGTCCACGTTGGTGAAAGCCCACGCCGCGCGGGCCCGCGACGCGCGCCACGGAGCGGGCCAGCTGTCGCTCGGCGCCCAGCGCGCCCCGACGCGCGAGGACTGCGACGACGGCTGGCGGCGCGTCGAAGAGATCGTCAGTGTCGCCGAGGCGTCGGCGGTCGAAGCGGCGCGCCTGGCGCTCCTGCTCGACGCCCCGGCGGCGCGGAGCGCAGCCCGTGAGGCCGAGGCGGCCGCAAAGGACGCGCGGCGGCTCGTCGGCGAGCGAAATCATGCCTACACGTTCCATGCGGATCCGGGGTTCTCGTTCGGCGAGGGGTGGTACCTCGCCGCCGCGGCCGTCCTCGCCGGCGTCGCGATTCAGATCGAGCCAGACAAGCCGCAGACGTCCCAGGCAGAGCGGTTCCTGCGCGACGCCGGCCTCGGGACGCTGTTCCAGCCGTATCGCTCGCGCCCCCGCGCCAACAAGCACCTCCCCGAGATCGTCGCGCGGGCCTTCCGCGCCGATCCGAACGCCGCCCAGCGCCAGCTTCGCGCCGCGTTTCTCGGCGACGCTCCGATCTCGCGCGCCATCGTCGACTGGACCGCCCAGAGGCTCGCCGGCACCGCCGCGGGCCAGACCGTGTTGCTCTGGGTTCGGCACGGCGCGCACCAGCCGGCACGCAACACGAAGCACCCCGAGCTCGTCGAGCTCGCCCGCCGCGCGCTCGACGCCGGGCTCCTGCCCGTGCTCGTCGGAGATGCCGTGCGAGACGGCGAAACGCCAGCCGGCGTCGTCGACTGCACGCTGTTCTGGAAGGACCCCCTCTTTCAGGGACCCGACATGCGGCGAGCGCAGCTACAGCTGTTCGAGCACATGCGGCGCGCGCACGGCATGGTCGGTCAGCTGGGCGTCACCACGGCCGGCATGGATGGACCGGCGCTGATGGGCGTCCCCACGGTGTATCTGACCGAAGCTCCAAACGTGCGGCTCGGCAGCTGGGTGGGAGCCGTTCCAGGCTACCGCGAGATCGTGCGCGGTGACTCGCACCTCGAGCAGGTCAGCCGCACGCTGCGGCGCTGGGCGGCCGAAGCGAGCTAACGACCGCGCTTGAGGCTGCTCGATTGGGGATCCCGCCACGAAGGCGGCAGGTTGCGTTCGATCTCGAGGGCGCGAAACCCCTGAACCTCGCGCGCGCCGGCCCGCTTCGCCCAAGCGGCCATCGCGGTCACGCCGTCCTCCAAGAGCACGGCGTCCCGATAGCCGAGCCGCGCACGCGCCTTCGCGTGTGACGCGTGCGCGTGCGCGGCCTCGAACCGCGCCGGCAGGTACTCGGGCCGGAAGGGAACGCCCATCGCGCGGCTGACGATCTCGCCGAGCTGGTTGACGCTGTACGGACGGTCGGCGCCGATGTTGAACGTCTCGTCGTAGGCCTCGGGCCGCTCGATCGCGTCCGCCATGATGGGTGCCACGTCCGACACGTGGCTGAACCCGCGCGTCTGCGTCCCGTCGCCGAAGATCGTGAGGGGCTCGCCGCGCAGGATCTGGTTCATGAAGATGCCGACGACGTTGCGGTAGCGGTCGCCGATGTTCTGGCGCTCGCCGTAGACGTTGTGGGGGCGGAAGACGATCGAGCGCAGGCCGAAGACCTCACGGCTGATCCGCAACTCCTGCTCGACCGCCCACTTGCCGACGCCGTAGGAATCCGCGGGCGCGGGCGGCGTCTCCTCGGTGACCGGGGTCGCCGCGGGACCGTACACGGCGATGGAAGACGTGAACACGAAGCAGCGAACGTCGTGGTTGATCGAGGCGTTGATCAGGTTGACGCTGCCGATCAGGTTGTTCTGGTAGTTGAACCGTTTGATGAAGTGGCTCAGCCCTTCGGCGGCATACGCCGCGAGGTGGAAGACGTACGCGAAGCGATGCTCGTCGAAAAGACGCCCGACGAGCTCGACGTCCAGGATCGATCCCGCGACGAACGTTGCCCGCGTATCGACGTTGCCGCGCAAACCGCCCGAGAGATCGTCCAGCGCCACGACTTCGTGACCGCGTGCCAAGAGCCCATCGACGACGTGCGAGCCGATGAGCCCGGCGGCTCCGGTCACGAGAACCTTGGCGCTAGATCCCGTCAAGCGACTTCAGGGTACACGAAGGCCGGCCGGGTCTCGAACCGACCGCCCAGTCTCAGCCCGCGCCAGCGCCTGCGGGTCTGCAGCAAGGCCGGCGTCGCGCTCGCCAGGTTCAGGCGTGGCCCATCCCACCCGGCGCGCGCGCCGCCAGTCAATCGTCAAAGTTCTCGGGGTGCGTAGCTTCCGCTCTAGCCAGCCGGCCCTACCATCTCGTGGTGGCCATCCTGCAAGCGCTCCTGGCGCTGATCAGCAAATCCGCCGGCAAGGTGCTGAACGCGATCTTCGGCTGGGCGGTGCGGGCCCTGTTTGGGCGCACCACCGCAAAGGAGCAGATGTTCCTCTCGGGCTTGGTCGGCGCAGCGGTCGCCTGGCCACTGCTCGTCGTGGGGACGCTGCTGCCCAAGACCGGTGCTTTGATGCTGGCCTTCGTTCCGATTCCGCATTGGGTACCGTCGTGGATCGTCCGCATTGTCTGGCTGGGGCTGGCGGCGCTGGTTCCCTTCTCGCTGGGTCTGGCCATGGCTGCCAAGGCCCCGCCCTCGGCAGCGCGCGAATCCATCATCAAGCGCCTCCTGCGAGGCTTTCCCATCACCATCGGCCTCGCGGCGGCCTTCATCATCATGTTCGTCTCCGTCCCGATCATGCGCTTCTGGGCGCTGGTCAAGAGACAGGTCAGCGCCGACGTTCCCATCGTCACCGACACTGCTGCGTATCACGAGGTCGCGGCGCTGGCGCTGGCGGTCCTGAACCGCCACGGTTTCGACTTGCGGCCCGCACAGCCTGGATGGTGGGTCCGCGCTCCGACACAGATCCTGAGCTGGTTTGGGGGCGAGGCCTTCCGCGCCTTCGTTCCGCAGAGGCTGGAGCACTTCGAGTCGCCCGCGCTGGCCATCTCGTTTTATCCCAGCGGCGCCGTGCTGCGGGGACAGCCGCAGAAGACGACCTGGGCCCACGGTTTGCTGGCGGAGTGCGTGGCACACAGCCCGGGCCTGCAGACCGTCACCCCTGAAACGCAGGATCTGGAGCGACAGATTCGTCGCATCTGGAAGGTGCTCGACGACGAACCCGCCGCTCACGCTCATTCGGCGCGTCTGCTGGGCCGGACGCGAGAGCTGGCGCACGAGCTTGGCAAAGTCAACGTCGGCTTCGAGGACTGGCAGGTCGTCTATCGGCAAATCCTGCAACTGGAACGGGCGCTCGATGGTCAGCGGCAGCTTTTGGACGAGCAGCGCCCCGCCGGGGCGGAGGGGGAAGAAATGTCAAAAGAGACCGAAGGGGAAGGGCTGGTCGCCGAACGACGACCAGGAGGCGAGGCGGGAAAGTCCGCCGGTGAGCTGGTGAAGGAGGTCACCGGGCAGATCAGCCTGCTTGCGCAGAAGCAGATCGACTTGGCCGCTGCCGAGCTGCGCGCAGACCTCATGACGGAGTTGCATATGGTCGAAGGCCTCGGCGTCGCCGCAATCGCCACGATCTTGAGCCTGGCCGTTCTGCTGGTGGCCGGGGTATTCGGCCTGGCGCTGGTGATGCCAGGCTGGCAAGCCGCTCTCATCGTGGGAGGGGGGCTGCTGGGCATCGCCGGGATCGCCGGCGCCATGGGTTGGAGGAAGCGCGTCAAATCGCCGATGCGGCGCACCCGACAAACCCTCAAAGAGCACGTGGACTGGACCAAGGAGAAGCTAGCGTGAGTGAACCTTCGAATGACAAGAAACCGGAAGAGTTGCAGCGAGAGATCGAGACGATTCGGGACAACATCGGGGGCCTCGTCTCCGAGATCGACCACAGACGCCACGATCTCTTCGACGTCGGGTCGCAACTGCGCCGACACGCGATGTCGCTGGCGATAGGCGGTATGGCACTGGTCGGTGTGACTGCAGGCGGTGTGCTTCTGGCCCGCCACCGCGCCCGTGTTCGCCAAAGCCTGCCCGCCCGCTCGGCGCGAGTCAGAGATGCGTTGGTCCGCTTGGTCAACCATCCCGAGCGCCAGTCACCACCACCCCAAAGCGTTGGGCTCAAGATCCTGGCCGCCGCCGGCGCGGCGGCGGCTTCGGTCCTGGTGAGACGCCTGCTGCAACGCGTGCTCGACGAGCGGCGGTCGCCAGCCCGGCATTGAGCGGCTCGCCAAATCACGAACCAACCTTAGTTTGGTTCGGGGAAAACCTTGAGCCTGCGCAGACCGTGCAAATCGTTCTTGCTGATATTGACACTCTCGTCGTCCTGCGCGCACGACGAGCTCTCGACGGGGGTCTGGGTCCACAACCTGACCATCAAGGGAGCGCACTCTCTCTCGGCGGGCGAGCTCGAGGATCTGCTGGCGACGCAAAAGACCGGCTGGTGGCCGTTCGCCTCCAAGAAGTGGTTCGACGAGGCCGCCTTCGACCTCGACCTCCAGCGGGTGAAGGCCTTCTATGCCGACCACGGGTACTTCGACGCGCGCGTGCTCTCGCACCCGGTCCAGCACGTCAAGTCGGCCGCCGTGGATGTGACGATCGAAGTCCAGGAGAACTCGCCGTCGGTCGTCAAGGAGGTGCGCTTCACCGGATTTCCGCCCGACCTCGAGGCGCGCGCCAAGAACCTGGCATCGAGCCGCGACGTCTCGGCCGGCAACGTCTTCGATTTTTCGGCCTACGCCGCCGTGAAAGAAGAGCTCTCCCAGCGCCTGAAGGAAGGCGGATATGCCTACGGACAGGTCGCGGGAAGCGCGAACGTCGATCGAGACAAGCACACGGTGACGATCGAAATGGTCGCTACCCCCGGACCAAAGGTTCGCTTCGGGAAGACGGAGATCGCGGGAAACGGAGCCATTCCAGCCTGGAAGCTGCTCAACCGCGTCACCTGGAAGGCCGGCGACACCTTTGACCCGCACGACGTCGCGACGACGCAGGGGCGCCTTTACGACCTCGGCGTCTTCTCGTCCGTGCGCCTCGACCTGCCCCAGACGCCGATGGACGTGGCGGACGTCAAGATCGAGGTCAAGCCCGGGAAGCTCTACGAGCTCCGCCTCGGGGGCGGCGTGGGCGCCGAGCTCGCGCGCGAAGAGGTCCGCGGCCGGCTCGAGCTGACGATCAACAACTTCCTGGGCGGCCTTCGCAAGCTGCGGATTCGGATTCATCCCGCGTACGTCGTCATCCCGTCGGTCTTCGACGTCCAGCAGCGAGGCCCTGCCGTGGAAAACGACGTCCAGCTCACCCAGCCCGACATCTTCGGCAGCAATACCTCTTTTCACGCGCTGGCGGGCTACGACCTCGGCATCGCCGACGGCTACCAGTACTACGGACCGCGCGGTCAGATCGGCGCCGATCGCCCGTTCTTCCGCGGGCGCATGCTCGCCGGTGGTTCCTGGAACGTTCAGTACCTGGACTTCTTCAACGTCAACACCGACGTCTTCAACAGTGTGGGCGGTCCCTTCTTTGGATTCGAGAACCCCTACCGCCTGGCGTACATCGAGGAGTTCGCTCAGGTCGACCTGCGAGATCGCCCGCTCGATCCCAGGTTCGGAGCGTTCTTTCTGGTCCACGCCGAAGAGGGCGCCGACGCGCTCGGCAGCGCGTTCCAGTACCTGAAGGTCGCACCCGATCTGCGGCTCTATGCGCCGCTCGGCCGGCGCGTCGTGTTCGCGGTGCGCGGGTTGGTGGGCTGGCTGAAGCCGGCGGCCGGCCAGTCGAGTCCCATCACCCGCCGGTTCTCGCTGGGCGGTCCGTCGAGCCACCGTGGATTCGGATTCGGGCGCCTCGCGCCGCAGGTCCGCGATTCGCAGGGACACCTCATCCCCATCGGCGGCGACGGTGAAGTGCTGGGCTCCGCCGAGGCGCGGATCGACGTCAAGAAGGTCGGCGGCGCCTGGCTGGACGTGGTTCCTTTCGTGGACGCGGGCAACGTGACGCCGACCTTCTCCAACCTCGGTGTTTCGAACCTGAACGTCGCCGTCGGCCTGTCGCTCGAGTACACGACCCCGATCGGCGTCGTGCGCGGCGGGGCCGGCGTGCGCGTCAACCGACTCGAGGGCAACGACGTGCCCGATCCCGGGCAGCGCTTCGCCTACCACATCACGATCGGCGAAGCGTTCTGAGGATGACGAGGACGGAACGATGACGACCAGCGAGCACGAACAGAGCGGGCCTGCCGATACCCCAAAACGTCGGCGATTGAACAGAGCGCGCAGAGTCGCCCGCGTGCTCGGCTGGGTGGTGGGTGTGTCGCTGGCGATCGTCGCGCTGGCGGTCGGCGCCACGCTGACGTTTGCCCGCACCGATCGCGGGCGGGAAACGCTGCGCCGGATGGCGCTCGCGCAGGCGCGGAAGAGCATCCCCGGCCTGCAGATCGGACGGCTCGAGGGAGACTACGTTCACGATTTCGCCCTGCGTGACGTCGAAGTGCGCGACGAGAGCGGACAGCCGGCGATTCGCATCGACCGCCTGGCGTTGCGATATCGGCTAGGCGGGCTCTGGCGCCGAACCATCTCCGTGCGCGAGATCGATATCGACGGTGTCGCGGTCAATGCGCACCCCGACGCGCAAGGAAGCCTCAATCTCGCCCATCTGGCGACACCCGGTGAGCCGGCGAAATCGCCGGGCCCGACGTCGAAACCGAGCGCGTGGAAGGTCCATATCGAACGGATCCTGGTCTCGCACATGACCGGAACGGTCGAGCTCGCGGACGGACGAACCGGCTCGCTCGCCGACTTCACGCTCGACGCGGCCGCGCGGCTCGATGGCAAACGCCTGCAGGCGACCGCCGCCGCCCTCTCCGCCTCGGGCACCTGGGAGGGCGAGGACTACGGCGCGTCGCTCTCGGGCGGCTCCGTCACGTTCACGCCCTCCGACATCGAGGCAAGACTGGCTGCGCTGCGGTTCACTGGCCTGCTCCCCGACGGAGCGCCGCTCGAACTTCACCTCGACGCGCACGGTCCTCGGGAGCGGGTCGGCACGACGCTCGACCTCGACGCAGGCTCGGCCGGTCACGTGCGCCTCGCGGGCACTGCCGGCGTTGTCTCCGACGCCACGGGGAAACAAACCCTGGGCGCCTACGATTTCAGCCTCGCCGTCTCGTCGATCGATCCGGGCGGGCTCAGGGAAGGCGCCCCGCGCGGTGAGATCAACCTCCGCGTGCAGGCCCAGGGAGAAGGCATCGTCGCCGCCCCCGGCACGCGCGCGGTGCTCGCGCTCGAGATCCTCCCCTCGCACCTCGCCGGCTATGCCTTTTCAGGCTCCCGTGTCGCCGCGTCCGTCGCCGGCAATCGCTGGGAGGTGGCGCGCGCCGTGCTCATGCGGACGACCGGCGCATCGCTCACCGTCGAAGGCCACGGCGCCGGAAACGACGTCAACGCCGCTCTGGCGCTGGACGTCGCCGGACCGCTGCGCCAAGCATCGGCGGCGACGGGCCTCGCGGGGCGAGGGCGGATCGACGTCCACGCCGAAGGGACCATCCCGGATCGCGTCGCCGTCGCGATCAACGGGAACCTGGCCAGGGTGCGTGTCGGTCCGTCTCGCGTCGAGACGCTGCGGGTGCTCGCCGACGCCCGGACGCAACGTGAAGCAGGCTCGGCGATGTCCGACGCGAAGCTGTCCGCCCATGGAAGGATGACCTTGGCGGGCTTGCGCATTGGTGAGACCCGCATCCGAGACGGCAATCTCTCATTCGACGTGCGCGGAACCTCGGCCCGTCCGTCGGGCACACTGGAGGTCCGCGCGCGCAACGTCGTCGGCGGCTCGGGCTGGCCCGCGATCGCCAACCTCGCGCTGGCCGCGTCGGGTAGCCCCGGTGGCGAGCTCACCGTGCGGGCGGCCGCCGACGGCCCGCGCTTGCACGCCGGAGCGCGCGCCCACGGCACGGCCACCCCCGACGCCGCGGACGTCAGCCTGGACGCGCTTTCGCTGGATGTCACCACCAGCGCCTACCGCCAGAAGCTCGATCTCGATCGGCCGGCGCGGATCCGGTTCCGCTCCGGCGACGAGATCGTGGTCGACCATCTCGCGGTCCATGGAGCCGGCGCGCGGTTCACGGGCAGCGCGGTGCTGGAACGCGCCTCCTACCGACTGCCCCCATCTCATCGCGAGCCGCTGGCTCACGTGGCGCTCGCGCTCCATCAGGTCTCCGTCGGCGGGCTGACCCCGACCGACGCGCGGCTCGACGCGACACTCGCGGAACGGCGCGCGAAGATCCAGCTCGACGCCACCATGCCTTCCGCGGACGCGCAGCTCCACCTGGACGCGGACCTCCCCATGCGCAAGGGACCGAGCGGCCCGCGCCTGGCGTCCCGCGGACCGACGGTCGTGCACGTCAAGAGCAACAAGATCCGCCTGCAAGCCATCCCCTACGTCGAACGGAAGCTGGCCCGCGAAGGGATCACCGGCGGCACCGCGTCGATTGATCTCAGCGTCAGCGGCGACATCGCGCACCCCGATGCGCGCGGGGCCTTCGATGTCCGCGACGTCATGTACCGCAACATCGCGGGGCTCGGCCGCGATTCGACGCTCAAGACGGTTCCAGGGCTCGGCGGATCGCTCGCCATTGACACCCGTCCCGGCAATTCGAAGGTCGACGCGCGCATCTTCATTCGAAACGCGGGCATCCTCGACGCGGAGGTTCAGTCCGCTACCGACCTTGGAGAGATCATCGCCGGGACGGCTCTCGACAGTTTGCCGATCCACGCCTCCTTGCACATTCCGCGCTTTCGGCTGGCGTCGCTGGCCGACTTCTCGGACGGCTTCAAAGGCCTCCAGGGCGACCTTTATGGGCAGCTCGCCCTGTCAGGGACGGTGCGCCGTCCCTCGGGACGCGCCGATCTGGCGATCGACAGCGCGCAGGTGGACACGGTCCGTTTTCAACAGGTGAAGGTGCATGCCGACGGCGACAAGGGCCAGCTCACCGCCAGCCTGAGCGCGCAGCAGGTCACGGGAGGTCGACTCGATGGATCTCTGACTCTCGAACGGAACAAGAACGATCACCTGCGCGCTTTCCTGACCGGCAAAGACCTCGACGTGGGCTTCGCCCGACTCTTCTTGACGAACGTGCGCGAGCTGGGCGGCGTGGCGCAAGTTTCAGCGTCGGCGGAGGGAACCCTGCAGGCACCGAAGGTCCGGGCGTCGCTGACGCTCGACAAGGGACGGATCGGCGTCACCGGACAGCCCACGTTCCACGACGTCCGCGTGAACGCCACGCTCCAGCCCGGACGGGTCGATCTCCATGAGCTGCAGATGCAATCGGGCGGCGGGCGGTTCGACGGCAAGGGCTGGGCGCTCCTCGGTGGACCGAGCGGTCTTGCGCCGCGATCAGCGGTCTTCACGGCGCGGGCCCACCACTTCCTGGTCGCCGCGGCAGGAAGCACGGGCGCGCAGATCGACGGCGATCTGGCGGTCAACGCCGCTCTGCGAGAGGACATCCTCTCCGGCAAGGTCGAGATCCCGGACGCCAACGTCTGGCTGCCCAAGGGGCCGCCCACCGGCAGCGGCCGCGCTCTGCAGAAGGTCGGTCCCCACCCCGACGTCCACTTCGTCGATCAGACCGCGCTCGCGGCTGCCGAGCGCGACCGCGACAAGCGGCGGCGGGCGGCCGCCTCCGCGCTCAAGCTCGCCGTGGTCGCGAGCGCGAAGCCGGTCTACATCCGGGGCAAGGATCTCGACCTCGAGGTCCGCAGCGAGGTCCAGATCGGCACGGTGCCCAGCGGCCCTCACGCTGGCGCGCCGACGATATCGGGCGGAATCCACATCCCGCGTGGACGAATCAATATTCAAGGACAGCGGTTCGACTTCGACCACGGCAACGTCACATTCAACGGATCGTACGACGTGAATCCCGAGCTGGATCTCAAGTTGACGCGCCAATACCCCGAGGCGCTGGTGATCATCGAGCTGCGCGGCACGCCCAAGAAGCCGCAGCTGCATATGAGCAGCGATCCGTCGGTCTACGATCAGGCTCAGATTGTCAGCCTGATCCTCACCGGTCAAACCGGCGGACAGCCCTCGACCGGGAAGTCTTTCGATCCGACGGCGGCGGTGGCCACGGCAGTCCTCTCCAAGCTAGCGGACCAGGTGGCGCCGGCCCTGGGCCTCGACGTGCTGCGCGTCGAAGGGCAGGACGTCAAGAACGACAAGGGTGAAGCGACGGGAGACACGGACACGCGCGTCGAGGTGGGTAAGTACGTCACCGAGCGAATCTATCTATCCTACGCGCACATCTTCGGCGCCCCCGACAACGCCAACCAGAACGAGGCGCATGTCGAGTATCGGATGACTCGACGGGTGGTGATGGAGACCGTTTTCGGCGACGCAGGGCAAGGCGGTCTGGATACGCTCTGGACTTACCGCTTCTAGTACCCAGATCCATGGGTATGCAAATGATTCGAGGATCCGAGGCGCGATCGCGTAAGAGGAGCGGGAGCGCGCGAATCGTGCTCGCCGTCTTCGCACTTCTCTCGGGATGTTACGGTCGAGGGTGCGAATGCGGCTGGGGTCGGCACCACGGCGATCACGGCCACGACCACGATCGCGGTCGGGATCACGATCGGCGTTATTGAAATTCGATCAGCGAGGCTCTCACGCGCCTCCCGTGACAAGCGCAGCCACCGCGGTCGCCGGAAGCCGTCGAGCCCGGGACGGATTCGTTGATCCTCGGGCTCTGCCCTTCAAGACTGACGCACTTGTCGCGCCCACGATGGTTCGCTCCGCGATGGTTCGCTCCGTGGTTGGGGGGCCTCCTCGCCGCCTGGACCGCAACGTGGGTCGTCTATCAGAGAGTGTTCGCTGTTCGGCTACCGATTGGGGGGTGGCTTTCCTTCTGGTGGTGGACCGGCGCAAAGGTGCTCGTCTGGATTGTCCCGGCGCTCTGGATGCTGCTCAGAGGGTCGGTTCTTGCCAGCAGCTGTCGGCACGACGGCCGCGTTCGCGCTGCTCCACGTACCGGGCTGGCTGTTCATGAACGGCGCCACGCTATGGACACTGCTCTCCGTGGTCAACGTCGCCGCGGTCGGGATGGTTCTCGCCGCTGTCGCCTGGCGGTTGCCGCACCTCTGGTGCGCCGTCCTTCTCCACGCGGTCCACAATGCCTGGGATCAGGGGGTGATCTTGGCCGCCGTCAGGGCGGCGACTTGAACCAGAGCTTCATGGACGTAAAACCGTTCAGCAGCCAGGCAAGCGCGGCCATGCGCTTTGGGTACGTCATCCGGCCCGGGCGTTGACGGAAACAGCGCAGGATGATGTCGACGGCGCGATCCGCCGTGATCATGAACGGCCGGACGCGCGCTTTCGCCATCTTCGTTTCGACGAAACCAAGTCGCAGGTTCGTGACGCGAACGCCTCGCGGGCGCAGAGCCAGCGCCAATCCCTCGAGATATGACGACAGCCCCGCTTTCGAAGCGGCGTAGCTTGGTGCCTCGGTGGAAACGCCGTCGCCAATGCTGGACAGACCGATAAAGTGGCCGCGCCCGGCGGCGATCATCGGCGGCAAAACGACAGCCGCGGTCTCGACCGCGCCGATCAGGTTCACACGAAAGATGTGTGTCTCGCCCGCAAGATTGTCGAGGTCGAGCCACTCGCCGACCCCGGCACAGTAAACGCAGACATCGAACGGTCCTTGGGACGCTTGGAGTTTCTGCAGGTGGGGCCGATATTCAGCCGCCGACACGTCGGCCACCTCGTGATGGTAGCCGGGTGCCTCCAGCGCAGACGCTCGTCGCGATAGACCGACGACCGTCCAGCCGCTGCCGAGGAGCCGCCTCGTCAAGACAAGTCCCATCCCGTCGGTGTTGCCTACGATGAGCGCCCGCCCCGCGATGGCCATGGTCGGCAGTCTGCCTCAAACAAGCGACTCACGGAGCTGGCAGTAGCGGGGGCGTGCTACGCGGGCTGGACATCGCGGGATCATTGCAGATCGTGACCCGGCTCGCGGGATGATCCTGGCGCTGCTCGGGGTCTGTAAGACCTGCCGTCCTTCGGGGACTATCAAGGTGTGAATCCGAAGGAAGAGCGCTTCGCCGAGCTCCTGCGACAGTACGGCCCTGGGTTGGGCCGCATCGCGGCCAGCTACGCGCGCCCGGCGGACCAGGACGATCTCAGGCAGGAGATCTCGATCGCCATCTGGAATGCGCTCGACCGATTCCGGGGCGACTGCTCGGAACGCACGTTCCTGTTTCGCATCGCGCACAACCGGGGCCTTTCGCACGTCGCGCGCCGGCGGGTCGTCGGGGGGGAACTGCAGGCACTGGCTGACGACGCGCCCAGTCCGGAAGCGCGCGTCGCTGGACGGGAAGAGGTAGAGCAGCTGTTCGCTGCCCTGCGGACGCTGCCCGTGCCGCAGCGCCAGGTGCTCACGCTCGCGCTGGAGGGAATGGCCCTCGCCGAGATCGGCGCCTGCGTCGGGATAACCGCGGATACGGCCGCGGTCCGATTGAACCGGGCGCGCGCCGCGCTCCGAGAACGGTTGAGAGACGTAGCGGCAACGGCGATTCGAAGGGTGGGATCATGAGCGACGAAGAATGGCAGAGGTGGATGGCGACGTACGCCAAGGAGGGGCGACCGATCCCGCCGGTGATGGGGCGGGCGCGGACCGACCGTCAACGCGCCCTCATCGGCTTGACGGGCGTGTATGCCCTCGGTGGAACCGCGATCCTCGCGGAGCTCTCGGAGCTCCGCCAGCACCACACCACCGCGGCCCTCGCGTCGTCGCTCTTCACCGCGCTCTGCGTTCTGATCATCATCGTCGGTGTACATGTCACCACATGGGGAATTCTGGGCCGGTCGGGCGGAGCGCCGCTCGATCTGTTAGCGGATTTGGAGGGACGCCACGCGCGGCGGCGGCGCCTGGCCCGCTTGCTTCCCTGGATCACGGGCCTTGTGGTCGGCGGAACGGTCGCGATCCAGGTGATGTCGATGCTGACCACCGGTCGCTTCGATCTGCCGGCGACCCTCGAAACAGTCGCCACCAGCGCCACGACGATCGCGCTCGTCTGGTTCGTCAAGAAGCGCGTCGGCGCGGTGATCGATCGCGAGTTGCGTCAGTCGGCCGAAGCGCGGCGACTATTGGCGGAGGACGATGACCCCTCCCGAAACAAAGAGGCCCCGTGAGTCTCGCGACTCACGGGGCTGGCAGTAGCGGGGGCGTGATTTGAACACGCGACCTTCGGGTTATGAGCCCGACGAGCTACCAGGCTGCTCCACCCCGCATCAGGAATTGGAACGCGCGAAAGGTGCCTGATCCCGGGGCTGGCGTCAAGGTTGTTTCGAGGCCGTCACGCGATCGGAAGCAGATTGTTCGCGCGCGCGGCCGAGATGCCTCGCGGCGCGCGGCGCTCAGGGCGCGGACGGCGCGGCGGTGGTGCGCGGGCGCGGTGGCGTACTTCGCGACCAGGCGGCCGACGCGCGGCACGGCGGCCTCGACGTGCTTCTTGCCGGTCGGGCGCAGCTTCTCGTAGGCCTTCTTGAGGGTGTTGTTCTTGGCGCGCTGCGGCGCGCTCGTCGCTGATGGCGAGCAGGGCTTCGGAGACCTCGCCGGCGCGCGCGTTGAGCGCGGGGCCGATCGGCTCGTTCTTGGCCTGCGCGGCGGCGTAGAACGGCTCGAGGCGCTTCACGAAATCGTCGATCATGTTGTCGACGGCCTCGGAGACGAAGCCGGGCTTCACGGCCTTGACCAGCGCGTAAGCGCCCTTGACGGCCAGCCCGGTGAGCCCGCCCTTGGAATCGACCTCCTCGTCGATGAGGCGAACGCAGTCGACGACGACCTTGGGGCGGTTTCCGGGCGCAAGCAGGATCTCGGTCAGGGTGCTCATGGCGGCGGAATCTACCACTAGTGCCGTCGGCGTGGTACCCATCGACCATGGCGCGACTTCGGTCGGCTCCGGCGGCCCTCGCGGTCCTCACGGGCCTGAACCTGCTGAACTACGTCGACCGCTATGTCGCCAGCGGATCGCTGCCCAAGATCAGCGCGGAGCTGCACCTCAAGGACTCCGACTCGGGCCTGCTGTTCACGGTGTTGATCCTCACCTACGCGTTGGTCTCGCCCATCGCCGGCTGGCTCGGCGATCGGCGCGCCCGCCTGCCGATCGCGGCCGCCGGCGTCCTGGTCTGGAGCGTGGCGACGTTCGGCTCGGGGCTTGCGCCGACGCTCGCGGTGTTTCTGATCATGCGCGCGCTGGTCGGCGTCGGCGAGGCCAGCTACGCCGTGGTCACGCCGCCGGTGCTGTCCGACTTCTATCCGGCCAGCGAGCGCCCGCGCGCGCTCTCGATGTTCTACGCCGCGATCCCGCTCGGCTCGGCGCTCGGGTTCGTGATCGGGCGGCGTCGTGCCGGCACTGGCGCCGACGCGTTCTTCGTCGCGGGCGGCCCGGGCGCGCTGCTGGCGCTCTTGCTGCTGTTCCTGAAAGATCCGCCGCGCGGCGCGCGCGACGTGGCGACGGCGACGACGGCCTCCGCGCCAAGCTCTCGACCGCCCAGGGGCTGGCGGTGATGTTCTCGCGCCCGAGCTTCATCTACAACAACGCGGCGCAGACCATCTACACGTTCACGGTCGGCGGGCTCGCGGTCTTCATGCCGACCTTCTTCCAGCGCGAGCGGCACCTGCCCCTCGACGAGGCGAGCCCGACGTTCGGCGGCATCCTCTGCCTGGCCGGGTTCCTGGGCACGCTGGTGGGCGGCCGCCTGAACGAGCGGCTCGCCGCCCGCACGCGCACGGCGGCGTTCGATCTGTCCGCCTACGGCTTGATCGCGTCGCTTGCCCTTCACGGTGCTCGCGATCCTGTCGCCGCCGCCTGCTATCTTCTGGCCAGCGATTGGTCACGTTGTTCTTGATCTTCCTCAGCATCGGGCCGCTCAACGCGGCGATGGCCAACGTGCTGCCGGCCGCGCTGCGCGGCCAGGGCTTCGCCGTCAACATGCTGGCGATTCACCTGCTGGGCGACGCGATCTCGCCCTACTTCATCGGCCTCGCGTCGGACCGCATCGGCGCCTCGAGTGGCCGGTGCTCGGCGCGGGCTCGCTGCTGGTGCTGGCCGGCCTGGTGCTGCTCGCGGGCCGCCGCGCGCTCGACGCGTGACCTGGCGAGGGTGGCATGAGCGCGACGACGACGACTATCGCCACGAGCTCGCCGTCGCCGCGCGATCGCGCTCGAGGCGGCGCACCTGGTGGACGTTTCGCGGCGGCACGCACCTCGTCGTCGACAGCAAGGCGGGCAACGAGCCGGTCACCGACGCCGACCACGCCGCCAACACGCTCATCGTCGCCAAGCTGCGCGCCGCCTTCCCCGACGACGTCATCCTGTCCGAGGAGATCCCCGACGACGGCTCGCGCCTCGGGCGCGCGCGCGTCTGGATGGTCGATCCCATCGACGGCACGAGCGACTTCATCGTGGGCGACGACGGGTTCGTCGTCATGATCGGCCTCTGCGTCGACGGGCGGCCCCGTGGGCGCGGTCGCGCACCCGGTGACCGGCAAGACCTATAGCGGCATCGTCGGCGAGGGCGCCTGGCGGACCTCCGCGACCCCGACGGCGCGCCGCAGCCGCTGCGCACGTCGACGCTCGCGGGCCCGCCCGGCATCCGCCTCGTGGCCTCGAAGTCGCACCGCACGCCGCGCGTCGACGCCGTCAGCAAGGCGCTCAGCATCGACGACGAGATCAACGTCGGCAGCGTCGGCCTCAAGATCGGCCTCGTCGCCGAGGCGGCGCGCGATCTCTACGTCTACACGGGCGGGCGCACGAAGATCTGGGACACCTGCGGCCCGGAGGCGATCCTGGTCGGCGCGGGCGGCCGCATGACCGACCTCGACGGCAAGCCGCTCGCCTACGCCGAGCCGACCTCTACAACCGCCGCGGCATCGTCGCCTCGAACGGCCCGCTGCACGACTTCGTGATCAGCGCGCTGGCGCCGATCCTCGGCGCGCGCGCGGATTGAAGCCGCTTCGGCTACTTGCCGGCGATCGTCATCTTCGCGACCCGGAACGTCGGGCACTGCACCGACGAGCGCGTGTCGAGATCGTCGCCGACGGCGTCGATGCCCTTCCACAGCTCGTCGAAGTTCGCCGAGATGGTGATCTCGCTCACCGGGAAGGCGCGCTCGCCGCGCTCGATCCAGAAGCCGCGGCGCCCTGCGAGTAGTCGCCGGTGACCGCGTTGAAGCCGAAGCCCATGAGCTCGGTGACGTAGAGGCCGCGGTCGAGCTTCTCGAGCTCGGCGCCGGCGTCCTGCCCCGCGCGCAGGATCAGGTTCGAGGTCGCCGACGTGCGGGCCGCCGCCGATGCCCGCGCCCCGCCGAGCCGGTCGAGCGCCGCCCGAGCTTGCGCGCCGCGTAGACGTCGCACAGGAACGTGCGCAGCATGCCGCCCGAGACGAGCACGTTGGTGCGGCTCGCCAGGCCCTCGCCGTCGTAGGGGCGCGAGCCCGGCCCGCGGCGCAGCAGCGGATCGTCGACGATCTCGACGCAGCGCCGACGCGACCGGCGTCCCCTCGCGCTCCGCGAGGTAGGTGCTCTTCCGCCAGACCGCGCCGCCCGACATGACGCCCGCGAACTGCCCGAGCAGGCCGCGCGCCGCGTCGGGCGAGAAGACGACGGGCACCTCGCAGGTCGCGATCTTGCGCGAGCCGAGCTTGGCGACCGTGCGGCGCGCCGCCTCGAGCCCGACCGCCTCCGGAGTCGAGCAGCGCGCCGCGAAGCGCGACGACGTCCAGTAGGAGCCGTTGCGCTTCTTGCCGCTCGGCGTCGTCGCAGATCGGCTCCACGTACAGCGACGCGTGCGTGCCGCGGTTCGAGCCCGAGAAGCCCGCCGAGGTCGCGAACGCCGACGCGCCCACGCTGCGCCCGAAGATCGCGCCGTCGGAGTTCGTGACGCGCGCGTCGAGCTTGCGCGCCGCCGCCTCGGCGAGCGCGCGCGCGCCGGATGCCCTCGGCGACGTCGACGCTCAGCACGCGCGTCGTCCCACAGATCGAGGTCGGGCACCTCGCGCGCCATCTCGTCGCGCGCGGGCAGGTCGCCGGTCGGGTCGGGCTCGGCCAGCGCCGCCAGCTCGACGCGTCTCGCGCGCGAAGCGCTCCATCGCGGCGGGCGCGAAGTCCGACGTGTACGTCACGGCGGCGCGGTGGTCCTTGCAGCACGCGCAGGCCGAGCGCGCGGCTGCCCGCCTCCTTGACCAGCTCCGGCTCGCCGAGGCGCACCTTGACCTCGAGCTCCGTGCCGTCGCGCACCAGCACCTCGGCGCCGTCGGCGCCGGCCGCCATCGCGCAGCGCCAGCATCTGCTCGGCGAGGCGCTGGCACGCCTTCGGATCGGGCAGCGGACGCCGGCGCGCGAGCGCGGCGGCGCGACATCGGCGGCGTCGCGGCGCTCATCGGGTCCGCGTCCCGCCGACGGTGATCTCGGCGATCTTCATCGTCGGCGTGCCGATGCCGACCGGCACCGACTGCCCGTCCTTGCCGCACGTCCAGGTCCCCTCCGACAGCTCGAAGTCGTTGCCGAGCATCGTCACCTTGCGCAGCACGTCCGGCCCGTTGCCGATCAGGTTCACGCCCTTGAGCGGCGCCGTGAGCTTGCCGTCCTCGATCAGGTAGCTCTCGGTCAGCGAGAAGACGAAGTCGCCGTTCGAGATGTTGACCTGCCCGCCCGAGAAGTGCTTCGCGTACACGCCGCGCTTCACCGAGCGGATGATGTCCTCGGGATCGTCCTGGCCGGGCGACATGAAGGTGTTCGTCATGCGCGGCAGCGGCTCGTGGCGGAAGCTCTGGCGCCGCCCGTTGCCCGACGGCGTCGGAGCCGAAGTGCTTGGCCGAGATGCGGTCCTGCATGTAGCCGACGAGGATGCCGTCCTGGATCAGCACGTTGCGCTGGCCGGGGTTGCCCTCGTCGTCGACGTTGATCGAGCCGCGCGCGTTGCCGATCGTGCCGTCGTCGACGACCGTGCACAGCGCCGACGCCACCGGCTGGCCGACCTGGTCGGTGTAGTTCGAGGTCTCGCTTGCGGTTGAAGTCGGCCTCGAGGCCGTGGCCGACCGCCTCGTGCAGCAGGATCCCCGACTCGCCCGCGCCCAGCACGACCTCCATTGGTCCGGCGGGCGCCTCCACGGCGTGCAGCATGCCGATCGCCAGACGCGCCGCCTCGCGGCCGTGCTCCTCGGGGCTCTGCCCGGGGCGCAGGAAGTACTCCATGCCGAAGCGCCCGGCGCCGCCCGAGCGCCCGCCCTGGCGCTGCTTGCCCTCCTCGGCGACGGCGCTGACGTCGAAGCGCATCATCGGCTGGCGATCGCGCGCGAGGTGCCCGTCGGAGCTGACGACCAGCACCTCCTTCCACTCCTCGGACAGCGACGCCTCGACGCGCACGATGCGCGGATCGGCGGCGCGCGCGGCCTTGTCGGCGCGGCGGAGCAGCTCGACCTTCTCGGTGCCCGGGTGATCCAGCGACGGGCGCGCGACGGAATAGAAGTTGGGCAGCGTGATCGGCGTGATCGCGACCGGCCCGGGCGCGCCGCCGCGAGGACGCGATCTGCGCCGCCGTGCGCGCCGCCTCGAGCATGCGCTCGTCGGACAGCTCCTCGGTGTAGGCGTAGCCGGTGGCGTCGCCGCGCAGCACGCGCACGCCCAGGCCCAGCGTCACGCCGCGGCCGACGGTGCGCACGCGCCCCTCCTCGAACGACGAAGTCGGCGCCCGAGCGATACTCGAAGTAGAGATCGGCGTAGTCGCCGCCCGACGCCGAGCGCCGCCGACAGCAGGCGCTCGGCGATCGCGGCGTCGATCGCGTCGAGCGGCGTCGCCACCTGGTCGCTCACGACGACGATCCGCTCGCGCGCCCGGCGATCCCGGCGAACACGTCGTCGATCGCCTGCGCGGCCTGGCGGATCTCCTCTTCGCCGCCGCCCAGCCACAAGCGACCCACCGCGCCGAAGGCCACCATCTCGAGCAAGCTCACGGCGGCGCGCTTCTCGGCCTCGTTGGCGGCGATCGCCGCGTAGCCGGCCGGGTGAACCTCCAGCGTGTACAGCGTCTGGCCCCCCGCCAGCATGTCTCCGTGCCTCATCTTGTCAATCATGGCCGACTGGTGGGCGTCGATGCCAGTGATGATCTCGCGCGAGAGCACGCGCGGCGCCAGGCGGTCCGACTCCGCCAGGTGCAGGTGCTCGAGGATCGCAGCGCCCGCCGCGCGCACCTCGCCCTGATCGTCCGAATGGATCTCGAGCAGTCCATAGGCGCGCTCCACGATCTGCATCCCCGGGACGACGCGCGTGCGCTTGAGCGCCACGTCGGTCACCGAGTTGATCGCGATGCCGGGCGCCACCTCGACGAACAGCGAGGCCTGCCGTTCCAGCGGCAGAAACCCTTGCGACACCGTCTGCAAGAAACCAGCGAGCTTGGGCTGAAGGACGTCGATGAACGTGTAAGTGCGAAGCTCCATCGCCGCTCATTATAGCGGCAGACTCGCGGTCCGACGCTTGCGCGGCGGCACACGATTTGCTGTTTACCGTTCGGGCGGCAGGCCGAGCTCGTTCCCGGTGTGGTCCTTTATCTTGCACAGGCCGCGCACCTCGACCTGGCGGATGCGCTCGCGCGTGAGGTTGAGGATCGCGCCGACCTCTTCCAGCGTGATGCCGCCGCGGTCGGCGACGTCGAGCGAGCAGGTCTCCGCCATCTCCCACACCTCGAGGTGCGGGAAGTTCAGCTTGATGGCGCCGCTCTCGGGGTTCACGTCCAGGTACAGGTGGTGCGAGCAGCTCACGAACGGGCACGGCCGCGTGCATCGACTTGCACGCCTCGCGCGTCATCGGGCGCTCGACGTCTTCGGGGTAGACCAGCAGCTCCGACAGGCGCCGCTCGTCGCGCGTCAGGCGCTTGGGCGCGATGGTCTTCGAGCGCACGCGCCCGTCACGGCCGGCGCCGTGAACCTTGCGCCGGATGCGCGCGACCTCGGGTTGCGGCGCATCTTCCTCTTCGAGGGAGCCCTCGCCGGCCAACTCGCCCTCCCAGTCTCTCTGATCGTCCATTGCGTTCTCCTCGGTTCCGGCGGTCGAGGCGCCGGCTCTAGTAGAGGTCGTGCCCGCCCCCGACAGCGGTACCGCCCGCCGATGCTCGGCGGCTCGGTTGGAAATTCGTCGCTCCAAGTTGCTGATGCGCCGGACCAGCTCGCCCGCCGCGCGCTTGGCTTCGATGATGTCGTGCTCCAGCTCGCGCCGTCCGTCGGCGTCGCGTGATGGGACCTTGGCCTCGCGCTCGAAGCTCGCGATGAGATCGCGCAGGTCGGTCTCCACCGAGTCGATGTCGTCCTTGAAGCGCGCGAACGACCGCTGGATCTCTTCGATCGTGCGGTCCTCGGCCATCATCCCCTTGACGGCGTTCACGCGCCGGATCACCTGCGCCGGGTAGACGCCGCACGAGCCGCGGTGCTTCCCCTTGCGGCCCACGCGGACCGATCGGGGCAGCAGGCCCAGCTGCACGTACTTGCGCAGCGTCGCCTCGGAGAAGCGGATGCCGCGCGTCTCGAAGACGTCGACGATCTGCCGCGACGTCAGGCCGTTGGGCGAGTTGCGCTCGATCTCCTGCAGCTCGCGCTCGTCGAGGAGCGCCGAGCTTCGCGCGCTTCTCTCGGATGGAGACTTTTCACTCTCATCTTTTGAAAGTGTTCTCCTCATTTGATGCACTCGAATGTAATCTATTGAATAGATTCCAAGCAATGTAAAAACGACTGCCAATCCGTTCAGTTGCACGCGTCAAATGAACGTTTTGAAACGACACGTGTGCGACGAGATCGCTGCTCGCACGCAACCCGGATCCTCGAATCCGACCGCGAAACGGACGCGGGCGGTCTTTCAACGAGTGTTGGGTTGACCCTAGGGGTCACGCCACGCGTGGCTGCCGGCGTCTGCCGGCGTCTTATACTGGCGTGATGCGTCCCCTATCGATCACGCGCGCTCGAATCGCGACGTTCGCGCTCGCCGTCGCGCTGGCAGTGGCGCTGCTCGCCGCTCCCGCGCGCGCCGCCGGATCGGCGGATCGCCGTTTCGTCAACGCGCGCCAGGGCATCACCGTCGAGGCGCCGCCGGGCTGGACGCTTGTCGACGCACACCGGGTTTCCCAACATCCTGGTCTTGCTGCTGCATCCCGACGGCAGCCGCATCTCGATCGCGGTGTCGGAGACGCAGGCCAAAGACGCGCGCGAGGTGGCCGAGCCGAACCGCCGCGCGCTCGAGAGAGCAGACCCAGCAGCGCGGTGACCGCCCGCGCGGGTGCGCGCAACGGCGTCGAGCTCGACGGCCAGGCCGCCGGCCGCGGCGAGGCCATCGTTCAGCTCTATCTCGTGCGCGCGCTCGCGCCCGAGGGGCCGCGTCAGGCGATCGTCGTCAGCCTGATCGCGCCGCAGCCGGCGCTGGCGCTCCGGCGCGCCGATCTCGACTTCGTGATCGGCAAGCTCGGGCTCATCGCGATCACCCTGCCGACGCCGCCGGCGGCCAAACGCCGGCGCCGTCAGCTGGTGAGCGGGGCGCGGAAAAAGAGCGGCGGTAGCTCGCCGGTCATGGTCTTGAGCAGCGTCCACGCCGCGTCCTCGGGCCGGCTGGGCGCGCGGCCGTACGGCGGCGCCATGTACTTCCACGCCTTCTTCAACCAGCGCACCGGTCCCTTGTCGACGCAGCCGAACGTCGCGATCGCGCGCGTCGCAATAGATGCGCACGTGCATGTGATCGTCATGCGGCTCGGAGTCGCTCGGCTCGCGCAGCACGTAGGCGGCGCGCGCCAGCACCGCCGGATCCGCGCCCGAGGCGGCCGCCTCGCGAAAGAGCAGCGCCGCCAGATTGTGCTGGATGAAGATCCATTGCACCTCGGCGCCCGGATCCTCGACGAGCGCGCGCACCAGCGCCCAGTTGCGCTTGCTGTCGAAGTGGTAGTGGGGCACGGGGCGGTTCGGCGCCTTCTCCCCGCGCGCCGGCGACCAGCGAACCGCGCGGCCCGTCGGCGTTGAAGCGCAGCATCGCCTCGCCCGGCGGCACGGGCCGTCCAGCGTCGTCGACGGCGTAGTAGAAGATGTCGACGTCGCGGCCGCTCCGGTGCGACTTGTGCTCGATCGAGGCGCCGCCGCCCCGGCGTGAGAGATCGCCGATCGCGGCCGTCCCGCCGGGCAGCTCGCGCGTCGACCAGCCGGGTCGAGCGCGCGACCAGCCCGACCAGCTCCTCGGTGCCGTAGTTGCTGTTGCGCGGGCGCCAGTGCGACGGAACGGTGTAACCGTCGCCGGAGATCGGCAGCATCACCGGCGCCCGGAGCGCGCCGTCAGCGGTGGTGCCCAGCGACGCGCTCGTGCCGTCCTCGGCAAATACCGACGCGCAACCGCCCAGGCCGCAAAGCAGCGCGGCGGCGACGAGAATCACCGGGCCTCGCGACCCGCGTCGCGGCGACGACAATCGCCGCGACGGCGCGTGTATCAGCCGTATGCCTTCTCGATCCGCTCCTGATCTTCTTTGCAACGAATGCACAGAGTCGTCTCCAGCCGCGCTTCGAGGCGCTTCATCGAAATAGCCTCGCCACACTGCTCGCACACGCCAAAGGTCCCTTCGCGGATCTTCTCGAGCGCATGGTCGATCTTCTGGAGAAACCCCTTCTCGCGCCCGCGCAGGCGGAACGTGAACGAGTGGAGATACTCCGACGAAGCCAGGTCCATTTCATCCGGTAAGTCGTCGGCATCCAACGTCATGTCTTCGTTCAACGTGCGCTGAGCGTTGCGTAGGATCTCCTTCTTCTTCGACAACAGAATGTCGCGGAAGCGCTTGAGATCCTTCTTCTTGAGGCCCGTTCCTTCCATTTGCACCCCATGCCTGGACGGCGCTGAAATAGCCCGAAAAGATAGTTCCAGGTTGCCCGCTGGTCAAGACAAAGCAGCGGCGCGTCGATTCCGAGCCGCTTTCTTTCTCGTATCTCGTCCTTATCTCGTCGCCGTCTCGTCCGTCACGTCGTCTCCGTCGCTGAGCTCGTCTCTCGCTCGTCTGCTCATCGCAAGCTAATCTTCCCACGCAAACTGACGATAGCTGCGACATAGCTGGACTGCGGACGACGATGGCTGATAGTGCTCACTCACCGAAACCGACTCGACTCATCCAAGCGGAATGATCAAATCGTTTGAAAGCTGTCTTGAATCCTTGACACGGAAGCCTGAATAAAACTACAGTTTCCGCCGCGACAAGCGTTCAGTGAACGCGGAGGCCCCATGGGCGGTTCCGACAAAAGAAAACAGAGTCTTTATTTCCCCGAAGAAATGCTCAAGGAGATCCAGGAAGAGGCGACCCGGCAGGACCGGTCACTCTCATGGATCGTCCAAAAAGCCTGGAAGATCTCTCGCAAGGAGATCATGAAGTACCCCTCGGTCAACGAGTTCCCAGGCGAAGAGGACGAGCGCGGCGCTGTAGAATAAGTGCGTTCGCGCGATATTTTAATCATCGCCGACGCTGTTGCTCCGCTGGCGGATGGGGAATCTCCCCTGGCCGCCATTGGATTGAGCCGCGCGCTCGCCGCTGCTGGTCACCGTACAACGGTCCTTTCGCTGGGAGAGGTACGCGCGGTGGAGCGTGTGCCCGGGCTGGCGAGGCGGCTGCGGACCATCAAGGCTTCGGTGGGAGTCACGAGCTACGACCTCAGCTTGTATGAGGGCAAGGCCGCGCTCAGCAACGCCGAGTTGCTGGTGATCGCGGCCGAGCCGGGTAGCCGTGGGCACACCGCGGCTCTGCTCGGCAGCGCGGTCAAGTCTCTTTCGGCAGACGGGCTGATCACGCCCGAGGTCACGATCGGCTGGGGTGAGGCGTCGGCAATTGCGCTGTCGGCGACATCGGCGGCGATCCGCCTGTTTGCGTTGCCGAGTGGCCGCATCGGCCCGGCGCTCGCTCCGCACGACGTCCAGGTGATGGTGACGTCCGCCGAAGACGGCACCACCATCGAATCGCTGCTCGCGCTCGGATCGCTGTCAGCCAACGCGATCATCGCGCCCAGCTCCAGCGCCACGCACGCCGTCGAGAGCGATCCGGCGCTGGCGTCGCGCGCCTCCGACGAGCCGTTCGTCGCGATTCGTTTCGGCTGCGACGATCCGCTGCACGATCCCGCGAGCGATCACACCCTGCCTGCGAACTACTCGGCCGCGTCGCTCGAGGGCAAAGCCGAATGCCGGCGCGCGCTCGCGCGCCGCGGATCGCTGGCCCTCGGCGCCCGCACGCTGCTTGCTGGCGACCGCGCCGCTGCGCACCGACCAGGGCGGTGAGGAAATCCTCGCCGCGCTGGCGCGCCTCGACGGATTCGACGTCGCGGTGGTGATCCCGTCGTGGGGTGATCGCGAGCTGGTCGAGCGCGCCAACATCCTGGCGATCGAGCACCCCGGCCGCATCGCCGTCGTCGGCGACGACGATCCCGCCGAAGAGCGCCGTATTCGCGCCGCCGCCGACGCGATCCTGCTCGGCGACCCCGACGATCGCACCGGCCGCGCCGCCGGCACGGCCCTGCTCTACGGCACGCTGCCGATCGCCGTCGACGCGGCGGCCTCGCGCGACTTCCTGGTCGACTACGACCCGCGATCGGCGACCGGCTCGGCGATCCTGTTCCAGGAGCTGGGCGCGTTCGAGATCGAGAGCGCCATTCGGCGCGCCATCGCGCTACGCGCCGACGCCGACCTGTGGGGCCCGCTGGTGGCTGGACTGTTCTCGAGCGCGCCCCGCTGGGCCACCAGCGCCGCGCTCATCGAAGAGGTCTGCGCCAGCTACGATCTGCCGGTCGCCGAAGGCCTCGCCTCGTAGCGTTTCGAGTCGGCGCGTCGAGCCGTCTCGCGTCGATCGCGCCTCGCTCAACGCACGAGCTCGGTGATTCTCACGCCGAGCTCACCGTCGACGTTGACCAGCTCGCCGCGCGCCCACCGCCGCCCGCCGACGACCAGGTCGACCGTCGTCCCGGGGCGGCCGAGCGAGAGCACGCTCCCCTCCTCCAGCCCGAGGACCTCGTCGCCGCGCAGGACGATCCGTCCCAGCTCGGCGACGATCTCGATCGGCGCAGCCGCCAGCAACTGGGCGCTGGAGCCGTCGTCGGAAGCCTGGTCGCCGTCATCGGTCATCGCGTCCGTCTTTCTTACTACGGCTGGGCGCGCGCGGGGATCGCTGGATGCGCGCGCCCGCCGATCCGCGGCCTCGAACCGGCCCGCCAGCACCACCTCACCGGCGGCGTTCGCGCGTGCGGGCGCCGTGTGGTCGCCGATTCGCAGCTCGACCGCGCCCGACCCCGCGTCCGGCCATCGGGCGCCGTCGAACACCACCGCATCTCCGACGCGCGCCCCCTCGAGCTCGGCGAATCGCAAGGTCGTGACGGCGAGCTCGACGGAAGCGACGGTGTGCAACCGTCTCGCGGCGGCGCGCAGCCCGAGCAGCGGCGCGCGTGCCGGCGCTCGGCCGAGCGAGAGCCACTCCGCCGGCGCCTGAATCGAGACCGTGCCCACGACGCCGGCGGCCTCGGCGCGCAACGCGACCGCCGTCAACGACGCGTCTCCGCGGGCGCGCCCGCCATCGCCGAGCTCGAGCGCGATCGATCCGGCCCAGCGCGCGAGCAGCGCCGCCAGGTGACCGCCGAGCACGCCCCGCTCGACGGGACCCAGCCGCCGCAGCGCGATCGGGGCCGGCAATCCCAGCGTCGCGGCGACGACCGCCAGCGCGAGCCAGCGGTCGACAGCCGCGCACCCGGCACGGCCGTCGCGGTCGACGAGCCGAAGCGTTCGTCGAAAGATTGGCCGAGACGTTCGCCGGCAGATTGGCCGAAAGATTGGATCGAAGGCCGCTCCGTCAGATCGGCGCCGCCGAAGCCGAGCCACGACAGCCGGAGCGTACCCGCGCCGGCGAGCTCATACGTGAGAACGCGATCGCGCGCGCCGGCCCAGGCCCAGGGCCGCGATGCACGCAGCCCGCGGCCCCCGCTGACCCGCGGCAGGCGCGCGAGGGCGAGCGGCTCGACCAGGGCCATCGACGTACGTTGCTGCCTCGCGGGTCGATGATTGTCAAGCTCGAGCGCGATCGACCCGCTGCCCGACGCCTTCGGCGCGGTTCGCGAGCGGGTTTGGTGGCCGGCAGACAAAAAAACTGGGATATATTCCGAAACCCGGCTCGCGGACAGCCATCGGAAGAACGGAACATGACGGACTCGTCGCCGTGATCAACTGTCAGCAGCTCATCGACTTCTGCTTCGACTACATCGATGGCGCCTTGCCCGTCGAGGAGCGGCTGCGATTCACGCAGCACCTGGGGCAATGCAGCGACTGCCTGGTCTTCTTCGAGACCTACCGCCGCACGCCCGAGCTGACGCGCGAGGCGCTGGCGACGCAGATCCCGCCCAACGTGCGCGATTCGGTGCGCAGCTTCCTGAGAGCGAAGCGCGAGACCGAGCCCGAGCGGTAGACGCCCTCGGGTGACCGCTGGCCGCCGCGCCAATCCGGACCCGGCCGGCCTTCGCCCAACCGGGGCGAATTTCAAACGATGCATTTTTTTGACGCGCGTACGATGTCGCCCTACTTTGTCCTACATGCACTCCTTGCTCGACGTCAGCGCCTCCGACCGGCGCGGTGATGGCCGGATCCGAACCGAGATGTTTCTCAACCAGTACGTGCGGGAGCAACCCTACCGCGCGCTGGCCACCAACCTCAGCCCCGGCGGCCTCTTCGTGCAGAAGCTCGTGATGCCGTTCACGCGACACGCCCCCTCGGTCGGGCTCGAATTCGAGCTTCCGGGCACGGGCGAGATCATCTGGGCGGGCGCGGAATGCCGCTTCGATGCGGTCGGCTCCGATTTCCATCTGACGGGCCTGCGCTTCACCGCCATGGCCCGCAAGCACGAACGACTCATTCGCGACTACGTCCGTGACAAGGAATGGATGTTGGAACGGATGTGGCTGCGCCTGCGCCGCGCCGCGAATCAGCGCAACTAACGAATCGCGTCGCCTCTCCGCGCCGCGCAACGCTCGTCTCGCGGGCGCGACGCCGGGTCTTGTCTGCCGGCGTCGGTGCGGAGATCCGTTCCCAATCACCTCGGTCGACCCTCGGTCTCGCAATGGTGCGGGGTCGAGGGTCGTTTTTTTTGGGCTATCCTGAGCTTGTGCGCATCGCGGCCCTGGGCGGGACGGCGTTCCTCGTGGCGACGCTGGTGGCGCCCGCGCGGGCCGACTGGTCGGTCAAGCGCACCAGCCGCGAGCCGCTGATCGATCAGATCGCGCGCGAGCTCGAGGCTCACCCCGCCGAACGGCAGCTCGCGACCCGCCTGGCGCGCGCCGCGCCCAAGCCGACGCTGGAACGGCTGCTGGGCGAGCTCGCCGCGCGGGCCGCGCGCGCTGGCGGCGAACCCGCGCCGTTGCTGGCCTACGCGCAGCTGCTGCTGGCCGCCGGGCACGCTGCCCAAGCGGCGAGCGCCTTCGAGCGCGCCGCGGCCGCGGCCGACGAGGCTGCCCGACGCGACGGCCCCGCCGGTGGAGCCCGGGCCGCGCTGCGCGTTGCCACCTACGAGGGCTGGGCCACGGCGTTGCGAGCGGCGGGCGACCGCCCGCAGGCGGTCGTGATCTACCAGCGCGCGCTCGCCGTCGAGAAGCGACCGGCCGAACGGCGGCGCGTGCTTGCACCTCCTGGTCGCTTGCGCCGGCGATCCCCAGCAGATCGAAAGCGAGGTCGCCGCGCGGCGCGAGCTGGCGGCGCTGGAACCGGGCAGCGACGAGACGGCGCTGGCGCTCGTCGACGCGCTCGAGCGCGCGGGGCAGCCGCGACAGGCGGCGCAGGTGCTCGAGGAGCGGCTGGCCAAACGCCGAGCCGACGCCGGCCCGACGCTGATCGCGCTGCGGCTGCGCGTGGCGGCGCTCTACGAAAGCGCGGGCACGCTCGACCGCGCCGCCGAGATCCTCGCCGAGACGGAGCGCGGCCTGCCCGCGGGCGACGTCCGGCGCCGGCGCGAGGTCTGGCTGCGCATCATGGAGATCGCGCGCAGGCGCGGCACGCTGGCCGAGCTCGCGAAGCAGCTCGAGGCGCCGGCGCTGGAGCGCGGGCCGGCCGAGTGGGAGTCGCTCAGCGAGGTGCGCGACGAGCTCGGCGATCTGAACGGCGCGCTCGAAGCCGCGCGCCACGCGCAGGCGCGGCAGCCGCGCGACGTCGAGATCGGCCGCCGCGTCGCCGCGCTGCTCGACCGCCTGGGCCGCGAAGACGAGGTCACCGCCGAGCTGGCGGCGCTCGCGCGCCTGGCGCCCGCCGATCCGCGCTTCACCATCGATCTCATCGAGCGCCAGTTCCGGACGGCGACCAAGGACGAGGCGCGCGCCGAGCTCGATCGCGCGATCGCGCGCTTCGCGAACAACCCTGCCGCGCTCGGCCAGCTGGCCGATCTCGCCGGGCGCTGGTCGGAGAACCGCCGCGCGCTCGACGCCTGGCAACGGTTGCTGCGACTCGCCCCGCACGACGAGATGGCGATCCTGGGCCTCGGCGAGGTGCAGTTCCAGGCGCACAAGAAGGACGCCGCGATCCACACCTGGCAGGCGCTGCGCAGCGGCCGCTCGTCGAAGGCCGACGGCAGCGCGCGGCTGGCCGAGGTGCTGATGGAGCACGAGCTGCTCGACGAGGCGACCGCCGAGGTCGAGCAGGCCGAGGCGCTGGAGCCGAAGGAGCCGCGCCATCGCCGGCTGATGGCGCAGATCCTGGAGCGGCAGCGGCGCCCCGACGCCGCGATCGCCGAGTGGGAACGGGTGATGGCCATGAACGTCGGCGCGGCTCACGCGGCCGAGCGGCGCGAGGCGCGCTCGCGGATCCTCGGCATCCTCACGCGCGAGGGCCGGGCGCGCCTCGATGACAAGATCGGCAAGCTGCGCGCCGAGGTCAGCGAGCACCCCGAGCGACGCGAGACCGCGCTGTTCCTGGCCGAGGCCGAGCTACGCAGCGACGCCATCACGAGCGCGATCGATACCCTGCGCGCCACCATCGCCCGCGATCGCGCGCGCGCCGCCGGCAGCGCCGATGCCAGCGACGATGCGCAGGCCGAGGTGATCCTGACGCTGGTGCGCCTGCTGCGGCAGACGCGCCAGCTCGACGAGGCGGTGCGCCTGCTCGCGGATCTCGCGCAGCGGATCCCGTCGCGCGCGCGCGAGGCGCACATCCAGATCGCCGACATCGAGCTCGGCCGCTACGAAGATCAGCAGGCGCTGGACCACGCGAGCTCGGCGGCGCGCCTGGCCCCCGACGACGGGCGCGCGCTGATCCGGATCGCCGAGGTGCAGGAGCGCGCCGGCGAGATCGACGCGGCGCTGGCCAACTATCGCCGCGCGTTCGGCCGCGACGCGAACCCGGCGGCGGCGTTCGCCCTCGCGCGCCTGCTGACGCGGCGGGGATCGACCACGGAGGCCGCCGAGATCCTGCGCGGCGTGCTGCGCGCCGCGAACGACGAGGAGACCATCACCGAGACCGGCCGGCGCGCGATCGACCTCGAGGAGTACCTGGGCACGCTCGACGATCTCGAGCGCGTGGTTTCGGGGCTGCTCTTCTCGAACCCCAACGGCGCCGCCTACCGCCGCTTGCTGGCCGAGATCTATCGCCGCCTGCTGCCGGCGCTTTATCGCGCGCCCGCGGTAGAGACGGCGGCCGCCGAGAACCGCGCGCGCATCGCGCAGCACGGCCTGCGCCCGCTGCTGGAGCTGGTCACAGAGGCTGACGGCGATCCCGAGCGCGGCCTCATCGAGCTGCTCGGCATGCTCGGCAACCACGACGCGGCGCCGGCGCTGGCGCGGCTGGCGCAGGGGTCGATCGGCTCGAGCGGCGAGGCGCTGCTGCGCACGTCCAGCAGCAGCGGCAACGAAACCCAGCTGACCGCGATCATCGCGCTCGGGCGGCTCGGCGACGGCCGCGCGCGCGCGACGCTGGAGACGCTGGTTGCCGCTCCCGACACGACCGTGCGCGTGGCGGCGGTCTGGGCGCTCGGTCGGATGGCGGCGCCGGAGACCGGCGAGCTCCTGGCGGCGCAGACCAGCTCGCACCTCGACGTCGCCGGCTTCGCCTACCTGGGCCTCGGCCGCACCGGCGATCAGCGCTGGGGGACGGAGCTGGCGCACGCGGCGCTGGATCCGTCGCAACCGCCGAAGCTCCGGCGCGCGGCGGCGGTCGCGCTCGGGCTGTCGCGCAACCGGGCGGGCGTGCCGGCGTTGATGTCGCTGCTCGATTCGTCGAGCGACGAGCTGGCGCGCGCGGCGGCGGTCGCGCTCGGCGCGCTCGGTGACACCAGCCTGCTGCCGGCCCTGTTCGAGCGCGCGCTGCTGGGCCCGGCCCTGCGCACCGCCGATCAGACACCGGCGCTGGCGGCGATCGACCGGTTGATCGGCAACGCGCCCATCGAGGACGAAGCCAAGGCCATCGACGGCACGCGGCTCGATCTCGAGGCGATGCTGGGCGTGCTGACCCTGCCGCCGCCCCGGGTCACGCGGGGCGATCGCGCGCTCGCCTGGATTCCGCGCTCGCGAGAGATCGAGGACACGCTCCGCCGCGCCCTCGACGGAGATCGCGCGCAGCGGGTCCTGGCGCTGCAGGCCCTCGACGCGCGCGCCGACGGCCTGGGACTCGGCGTTCTGGCGCCCGACGGGACGGCGCCCCTGGCGCCGGCGACCACGGCGGCGCTGCAGCGGCTGGGCGGCGCGCTGCGGGCGCGCGTCTTCGCGCTGCTCGACGACGGCTCGCCCGAGGTGCGCGCGCTCGCGCTGCGGGTCGCGGCCAAAGGAGGTGACAGGACCGGTGACACGGGCGACAGGGCTGCCGAGCCTCCGCTGACGCCGGCGCGGATCGTCGCCATTGCCGGGACGCCGGCGGTGCTGCTCCCCGAGGCCGCAGCCTTCGCGCTCGCGACGGTCGCCGCCCACCACCCGGAGACCCGGGCCGCGATCCCCGCGGCGGTGGGGCCGTTGCTGGCCGACGCGACGTCGTGGGAGCGCCGGCTGGCGGCGGTCGAGATGCTGGCGCCGGCTGGCCCGGCCGCGCGCGCGCTGCTCGAGGAGGCGGCCCGGGACCCCTCCCCCTTCGTCCGCTCGGCGGCCGTCACCGTGGGAGCGGCGAGCGGCTCGGTGGCTATCCTGGTTGCGGGGGCTGCCGACCCCACCCCGGCGGTCCGGGCGGCGGCGGCGCGCGCGCTGGCTCGAAAGCGAGCGGCGGCGACCTCTTCCAGCGCCGACGCGCTTCCGGCCGTCCTGGTCCCCGTGCTGGCGCGGCTTCGTCGGGATCCTTCGGACCTGGTCCGGGGTGCCCTGGAGCACTTCGAACCTTGACTTGCGCAACAGGGCCCTGACAATGTCGGGGCCATGGCGAGCGTCTGATACGCTTCGCTGGGAGATCCTGAATGCCGGGAAAAATGTGTCCGACCTGCGGTGCCGAGGTACCTACGAACAACAAGTTCTGTGGCAAGTGCGGGTCCAATGTCGACGTCGCCCCTCCCGCTCCCGCCAACAAGACGATGTTCTTCGGCGCGAACCAGGTCCCCGGAAAGGCCCGCCTCATCGTGATCAAGGGCGAGGGGCTCGACGGCGTGACCTACCAGCTCAATGGCACGGAGCACATCGCGGGCCGCTCGGAAGGCGCGATCCTTTTCCCCGAAGATCCGCTGCTTTCGCCGCGACACGCGAACTTCGTCTATCAAAACGGCCAGCTCAAGGTGCATGACGAAGGGTCGGTCAACGGCGTCTTCGTGCGCATCAAGACGCCGACGCCGGTGAGCGCGGGCGGGCTGTTCCTGATCGGCGAGCAACTGCTGCAGGTGGAGCCGGCTCCCCCCGACCTCGGCTCGGCGCCCGACGCCGAGGGAACGTATTTCTATGCCAGCCCGAAGCGGCCGTCCAAGATGCGGCTCATCCAGCGGCTGCGCGGCGGCGAGATCGGCATGATCTACCGGTCGCGCGGCGAGACCATCTCCATCGGCCGCGAAGGCAACGACGTGAATTTTCTCGATGATCCCTTCATCTCGGGAAAACACGCCCAGGTGAGCATCACGCCCGACGGACAGGTAACGTTGACCGACCTCGGATCGAAGAATGGAACGTTCGTCAAAATCAACGAAGAGGGGCTGTTGAACAACGGCGACTACGTGTTCCTCGGGCAGCAACTGCTGAGAGTCGAGGTCATCTGAGGGCCGCCGGCACAACCATGAGATTTCAAGCACATCCACGGGCCCAACGGTTGACCGCCACTTCTGCCTGTGTTAGTGCGAACTTCGTCCCCGGGGGGCCCGCTTGATTACCTGTAACCGCTGCGGCAAAGAAAATCAGGACCACTACAAGTTCTGCCTCGGGTGTGGAAACGAGCTAGCGAAGGCCGTCCCGGTTGCGCCTGCGGCGGCGCCGAGCGCGCCGATTCCCGCGACGCCACCGCCCAGCGCGTCCCGTCCCGCCGCTCCCGACCCGGTCGCCGCCGAGCGAACGCCGCCGCCGCTGGCGATGGCGCGCACCGAATTCGTGCCCTCGGGCGGACGCGGGGGCGACGCGACGCCGCTACCGGTGGGTACGACGTCCGGGGAGATCAAGCCCGCCGCGCAGCCTGATCGCCCGGCGGTCTCGGGTCTCGCCCAGGCGGCAGCGGCGCAGAAGGCCAAGGGCGGCATCCCCTGGAACGACTCGCCGAAGATGCCGGCGCAGTTCACGCCGATGCCGATCGTGCAGGCTCCGCCACCCTCCAGCAACGCGTTCGCCGCGGGCGGCGGCGTGACGCCCGCGGTTGCACGCGGCAATGGCTCGAATGGCGGCGGAACGCCCGCGATTGGCAACCCGATCGCCGGGCTCGGCGGTGGCGGGGGCATGGGCGGCCCGCCGGCGTCGGCGGAGCTCATCTGCACCACCTGCGGCAAGCCGATCGCTCCCGGGTTCGCCTTCTGCGGCTCGTGCGGCACGCGCGTGGCCCCGGCGGTGGTCGCCGCCCCCGTGGCAAACCCGCGGACGATGTTCATGGGCGGTCCGATGGCGACCGCGCCCGCGACGCGAGGCCGCCTGATCCTCATCCGCCCCGACGGAACCGAGGGCGGGACGCACACGCTCTACGACGGTGAGAACATCATCGGCCGCGGCCAGGGCTCGCTGTTCGACAACGACGCCTATCTGTCACCTCGCCACGGCGAGTTCCTCATCGGTCCCACCGGGATGGTGATCCGTGATCTGCGCAGCCTGAACGGCGTGTTCCTGAAGATCTCCCAGGATGAGCCGCTCGAGTCGGGCGACATCTTCCGCATCGGTCAGGAGCTGCTGCGATTCGAGATCATCTCGGCGCCGCAGCCGCTCGAGGACGGCACCGAGATCATGGGAACGCCCAACCCGGGCTTCTGGGGGCGGCTATCGGTCGTCGTGAGTCGTGACGTCGACGGGTCGGCCTTCCCGCTCTTCGGCGATGCGATCGTCCTCGGTCGCGAGCGCGGCGACGTGCTGTTTCCCGAGGATGGCTACGTCTCCGGCTCGCACGCGCGCATCGCGATCAACGACAGCCAGGTTTTTCTCTCGGACCTCGGCTCGTCGAACGGCACATTCCTTCGCATCCGCTCCGAGCGCGAGGTGCCGAGCGGCTCGTTCGTGCTGATGGGCCAGCAGCTGTTCCGCGTCGAGCTCAGCGCCTAGGAGGCGCTCGGGCGTCCGGCCGGACGAGCGGGCCTCCGGCGGTCCGAGGCCCGACGCCTGCGCCTTACGGGGCGGCTTTCTCGACTTCGATCTTGCCGGCGGCGTTTCCGCTCGGCTTGTTGCCGGAGAAGAACGCGCGGCGGGCGTTGTCGCCGTTGGTCGGCTCCAGGTAACGGAAGCCGTTCGCGATCTTGAACTCGGCGCCGTCGTCGAACGACACGCGCACGTCGACCGGCCCTTTCTCGTTCGAGGGCGTCACGACGCGGATCTTGCTGTTGGACGCGATCGTCACCGTCTCCGCAATCTTCCGGCCGAACTTCACTTGCGCCTGGGTTTTGCCGGGCTGAAATCCGCTACCGAGGATGGAGATCTCTTCACCGCCCGCCGTCGTGCCCTGCGGCGGCTCGACGGAATCGACCTTGAGCGGCCCGCCGCTCTGAGTACAAGCCGCAACACCGACGAGGAACAGGCCGAGCGCGAGACCGAGTGGGCGTTTCATGACTTTGTCTCCCATTTGAGGTTTGTGACATTAGCCCCGTCCCCCCAAATCGGTCAATACCGCGAAACAAACGACGGACTGCGCCGGACGAAGTCCGACGCAGTCCGCGTGGTTGAGCTCGATCCTATAGTTGGGTCCTAGAGCATTTCGCGCTTGGCCATCGCGCGACGCATCTTCCCCAGCGCCTGCTCCTGAAGCTGGCGCACGCGCTCGCGAGACAGGCTGTACTCGTCGCCAATCTCCTTGAGCGTGCGCTCGCGGTCATTGAGCAGACCGAACCGCTTGCGCAGGATGTCGGCCTCGATCGGCTTCAGTCCCCCGAGCAGCTTCAACATCTCGCTCTGGGTCTCGGTCGACACCATCTGATCGGGCACGCCCGGTCCTTCGTTGGGGTCGACCAGCACGTCGATGAGGCGGCGGCCGTCTTCGTCGGAGATCGGACGATCCAGCGAGACCGGCGTCTCGGACAGGAACGTCTTCATCTTTTCCAGCTTCTCCGCCTCGATGCCGGTCGCGGCGGCGATCTCCTGGGTCGACGGCGGGCGCTCGAGCTTGGACTGCAGCTCCCGCTGAGACTTCGCGATGCGGTGATAGGCGTCGATCATGTGCACCGGCAGGCGGACCGCTCGACCCTTGTCGGCCAGCGCCCGGCTGATGGCGTGACGAATCCACCAGCTGGCGTAGGTCGAGAACCGGAAGCCCCGGCGGTAGTCGTAGCGCTCGACCGCCTTCATGAGGCCGATGTTGCCCTCCTGGATCAGGTCGGCCAACGGCAGACGCCCGTGGTTGAACCGGCGCGCAATCGAGACCACCAGTCGCAGGTTGGCCTTGACGAACTCGTTCTTGGCCGCCTTGAGCCGCAGCGCCTTCTGACGCACCGTCTTGACGTAGGTCTTGAAGACACGCGTCGTCGTCGCGAACGGGACGTGTCCCTCGAAGGGCAGTCCTTCGGTCGCGCGGCCGATGCGCTGGATCTCGGCCAGCGACGCATCCAGGAAGATGCGGTCGATGTCGATACCGCGCAGCTTCACCGCCAGCTCGCCCGCCGACTTGTCGAAGCGGCCACGCATCGGAATCGATGCCTTGTGGCGCGCCTTCTCGGCCGCCGTGCGGTAGGCCTTCACCTCGAGCATCGGCTTGCCGACCGCCTTCTCGATGGTGTCGCCGATCCAGTCGGCGCCCGACGCGAAGCCGAGCAGCGTCCGCCAGAGATCCAGCTCCATCTCCTCGATCTTGCGCGCGGTCTCGAACTCCTGCTCCGGACGCAGAACGTCCAGCTCCGCCATGTCGCGGAAGTACATCGCCAGGAAGCTCGCCGGCTCTTCCTCGCCGCGCTTTTTCTTGTTGTTGCTGGGGGCACCCGCCAGCTCGGCGTCGATCTCCTCGGCGTCCTCAGACTCCTCGGCGTCTTCGGCCTCCGCCTCGGTGTCCTCCGACTCGACCGCCGGATCCGCGGCCGCCGCCAGCTCGAGCTCCTCGGGGGCGCCCGCGGCGCCCTCCGCGAGCAGGGCCTCCCCTTCGAGAGCCTCGACCTCCGCCGGCATCACGGCGTTGGCTGGAACCATCTCCGGGTCGAGCGCGCGCACCTCGAGCGCCGTATCGTTGGCCGGCACCGCGACAGCGGCGCCCCGGGCCTTGACGATCCGCGGCACACGGTTGCCTGGACGCGCTGCCCTACCTTTTCGAGCCCCATCAAGTCGCTGCTTGCGCGACGACCGAGCCTTTCCCATACTTCGATTCATCATTCCTTTTCTCCGGGCCCGACAGTGCTGCAGGACCCTTTTTTGGTATACGTTCCTCGTCAGATAAATATTCCAGATTGAACAGTCTGACCGAACCTTCCGATGCCCTGGCCGCGAATCGGTCGCACACCCCGACTGAAAACATGGGTTTCGACCCGGCCAAGCACAATGGGGTTTTCCGTGCCCTTCGCGCAATTACGGGGCAGGCGCCGGTAGCGCGCGTCAAGCGGGACCCAAGCTCTGGTGATCGCTAGGGTTCTTTGAGCCCTACGAGGCGTCCCCTCCGTGACCCGGCCGCTTTTTTCGGCGACCGAAGCGTCGCGAACGCCGCCGGCTACGGCCCAGTAGTGACCCACGCTCGGGTGCGGACCCACCTCCAGGCGCTACCGGCGAATGGCGCGGAACCGAACCCGACGCCTCTCCACCTCTAATCTATAAAACAGGGGGGGCCTTGCCGCAAGCCCTGGTTCGCGCCGCAGACTCGCGGGCCGAAGCCAGGACCTTGCGGAAAGGAGTCGCGAAATGAAGCTGTCATTGTCGATGGATCCGGCCGGAGTGTGGCGATGACCCGGCATGCGGTGGTGATCGCGGGCGGAGGACCGACGGGGCTGATGCTGGCCGGTGAGCTGGCCCTGGCGAGGGTCGACGTTGCCGTCGTCGAGCGGCGCGCCAACCAGGACGTCGTCGGCTCGCGCGCCGGTGGTCTGCACGCCCGCACCATCGAGGTTCTCGAGCAGCGTGGAATCGCGGAGCGGTTCCTCTCGCAGGGAAAGGCGATGCAGGTCGCGGGGTACGCCATGATTCCTTTGGATATCAGCGACTTTCCCACGCGGCACAACTATGGGCTCGCGCTGTGGCAGGACCGCATCGAGCGCACGCTCGCCGACTGGGTCGGCGAGCTCGGCGTTCCGATCTATCGCGAGCGTGAGGTGAGCGGGTTTGCGCAGGACGACACCGGTGTCGACGTCGAGGTGTCGGGCGGCCCGTCGTTGAGGGCGAAGTATCTGGTCGGGTGTGATGGGGGGCGAAGTGTGATCCGCAAGGCAGCCGGAATCGAGTTCCCAGGGTGGGCCGCGTCGACGAGCTATTTGATCGCGCAGGTCGAGATCACGGCGGAGCCCGAGTGGGGCATCCGCCGCGACGCCAAGGGCATCCATAGCCTCAGCAAGCTGGACGACGGCAAGCTGGTGCGGGTCATGGTGACCGAACAGCGCGTCGGGCATACCGGTGAGCCGAGCCTCGCCGATCTCAGCCAGGCGCTCATCGCTGTCTACGGGACGGACTACGGTCTGCAGCGCGCCGTCTCGATTTCCCGTTTCACCGACATGGCTCGACAGGCGGCGTCCTACCGCGCAAGCCGGGTGTTGCTGGCGGGCGACGCCGCCCACGTGCATTCACCGGCGGGTGGGCAAGGCCTCAACACCGGCGTGCAGGATGCGGTCAACCTGGGGTGGAAGCTGGCCCAGGTGGTCAACCGGACCTCGCCGGAGAGCCTCCTCGACTCCTATCACCGCGAGCGGCACCCGGTCGCTGCGCGCGTGCTCCGGCACACCCTGGCGATGACCGCGCTCAACCGACACGACGACCAGATGGGTGCCTTGCGCGACACCGTGTCCGAGCTGCTGGGCATGGCGGAGCCTCGCAAGCGGTTCGCCGGGATGATGTCTGGTCTGGATATCCGCTATGACCTCGGTGAGGGACACCCGCTGCTCGGGCGCCGCATGCCCGATCTCGACCTGGTCACCGCCGGCGGCGCGCTGCGAGTCTTTGCCCTGCTGCACGTTGCCCGGCCGGTGCTCCTCAACCTCGGTGAGCCCGGCGCCTTCGGTGAGCCCGGCGCCTTCGACATCACCCCGTGGGGGAATCGGGTGCGGCTGCTCGACGCTCAATATACGGGCCCGTGGGAGCTTCCGGTCCTGGGCGGGGTCCCGGCTCCCACCGCCGTGTTGATTCGCCCCGACGGGCACGTCGCCTGGGTGGGAGAGCAGCGAACCCAGGCCGGGCTCCCTGACGCGCTGGCAACCTGGTTCGGACCGGCGGCGGAGGGGCGCTAGTCCGAGCGCTTCTCGGCGAGGACCAGGAGATTCCGGGAGTTTCCACCCAGGAACCGTCCACGGGTCGCCATGCTGCCCGAGATGTCGAGCACGCGGAACCCGGCCTGGCGCAGCAAGCGGCCCAGCTCGTGAAGGCTGTAGGCCCGAACCGAGATCTCCTGTTCCAGCTGACGCCCATCCTCGAAGACCACGGAGCGGCGCGTGACGATGCGGCTGGTGTGGAAGTTGAAATCGACCTCTTCCAGCACCACGCAGCCGATCCCCTCCCACCAGATGCGGGTCGGCAGGTCGGAGACGACGTAGTCGCGATTGACGATGTCGAGGAGGAACCTCCCCCCCGGCTTCAGCGCGCGCGCCACGCCCTCGGCGACCTTGAGGTTGGCGTCCTCGTCGAAGTAGCCGAACGAGGTGAGCATGCAGTAGGCACCGTCGAATTTTCGCTCGAAGGGCATCTCACGCATGTCGGCGTGGACGAAGTTCACCGAGACCGCGCGTCGCTGCGCTTCGTCGGCGGCCTTGATCAGCAACGGCAGCGAGAGATCGAGACCGGTGACGTTCAACCCCTTTTGCACCAGCTCGATCGCGTGACGCCCGTAACCGCAACCGACGTCGAGGATCTCGGCGCCGGTCGTGGCCTCGAGCGAGGCTTCGATGAACGCCACTTCGCGCAGCGTCTGCTCCGGGGTCATGAAGGGCAGCGTGCGCAGGTAGTCCTCGTCGAAGATCTCCTCGAACCAAGGCTTCGATCGCTTGGGGCGTCGCGGCCGCTCGGCCAGCGCCTCCGGCAGCGGCGGCCCCACCACCCCGGATGAGTCGGCGGCCGGCGCCTCGGTGACAGGCAGAGGCGGAGCCGATGACCTGGCCAGGATCGACGGCAGCGGCGGCGGCGTCGCGTAGGCAGCCGCGGGAAGGATCGGAATCGGGGGCGCCATCGGCCTCACGACGGGAGCGGCTGGCGGCGCATCCAGCGGCGCATCGACGAGCTCGAGCTCGTCCTCGGCCGCCAGCTCCTCCGAGCCACCTGCCTCGGAGCGCCGTTGCGCTTCCTCGGCGATGTGAGCCAGCGTGTGCGCCAGCGGTGACAGATTTCGCTCGCTGTCGCCCTCGTGCATCGGTCGCGACGGGATCGCGCCCTGATCCGCAGCAGCCTGCTCGTGCACGAGCGGCTCCTCGTGGAGCATCGGCTCCTCGTGGAGCATCGGCTCCTCGTGCAGCACCGGCTCCTCGTGGAGCATCGGCTCCTCGTGCAGCACCGGCTCCTCGGCGATCGCCGCCTCGTCGTGGCTGGCGGCTACCTCGTCGTGGAGCACGGGCTCCTCGGCGATCGCGGGCTCGACGATCGATCCGAGATCGAGCACCGGCGACTCCTCGACGGGCGCTGCCAGCGCGTCGGGCGCCTCGTGCTCCCCCTCGCCCGGAGGCGACTCGCCCGGAGGCAAGTCCATCAATGGCGCCTCGACGGGAGCCGCCTCGACAGGAGGCACCTCGACGGGCTCCGGGATCGCCGCCTCGGCAGGCACCGCGAACGGCGGCGGCGTCGGGCCAGGATCGATGTCGACCGAAGGCAGCTCCACTTTGACCGAGGCGGTGTCGCGCTTGAGCGCGGCCGCGGGCGTCTTCGGCGCGGCCGCGGGCGTCTTCGGCGCGGCCGCGGGCGTCTTCGGCGCGGCCGCGGGAATCGGCGGTGGTGGCGTCAGCGCTATGTCCACGGCCGGCGGCGGCGGCACCGGCTGCAGCCCCGTCGCCCCCCGCAGGCGCGACGCTTGACCGCGCAGGCTCGTCGCGTCGGGATCGACCGGGCTCGCGGCGCGCGGATGGGTCGGCCGGCTCCCGATCGCCATCGGCTTGCCCGCGGGCGCCGGCGTTCCGTTCTGGACCGGCGGCGGCGTCACCACGTTGGCCGCAAGATCCACGGCCGCGAGATCCGCGGCGGGCACCGCCGGCAGGCCGCGTGGCTTGGTGATCGTCCGCTTGCGCACCATCGGCGTGGCGAAGTCACCGCCGCTGATCGAGATCCCGCCGCTGCGCTCCTGCGCCGGTTGCACCTCGACGGGGACCGGCGGCGGCGTTTGCAGGTTCGCCGCCGGATCGTCGGACAGGAGCGTGTCGTCGGGGTTGGCCACGTGAGGATTCCTGCTCAAAGGATGCGCCCGACGGACGCTCCCATTTTCGTCGAGGTCCCGGCCTCGAGACGATCGAGCGCGACCTTACCCGGTTCGAAGACGGCGATCGTCGTCGAACCCAAATGAAATGTGCCGAGCTCATCGCCGCGCGCGATCGGCGGCGGCGAATCGTAGACCCGCCGCCTCACCGCTGCGCGGACGAAGCGCGCGTCGTGCGTGGCGACGTCGGAATCGTAAGCGGCAGTGATGTGACCGACGCCAACGGCAGCCACCATGACGACGGCGGCGAAACCCGCGCTCCCCTCGACGAAGGTCACGAAGCGCTCGTTTCGCGTGAAACAGTCCCGGCTCGCGCAGCACGCTCTTTCCATTCACCGAGAAGAGTGCACCAGGGACGTGATTCCAAGCGACGACGCGCCCACCGACAGGCGAGTGGACCCGATGATAATCGCGTGGCGACAGATACGTGATGAGATAGGCGCCTCCCTCGAGACGAGCGGCCGCGGCGTCATCCGCCAAGAGTTCTGAGAGCTCGAAGAAGACACCCTTCGCCTGAATCAGCTTGCCCGCAGACGCGACGCCGCAATCTACCACAGTGCCGTCGGCCGGCGATACGACGGCGCCGGGCGCTGCGTCGATCGGGCGCGCCCCCGCGCGCAGCCGGCGCGTGAAGAACTCGTCGAATCCGCCGTATTCGGCCAGCGGCTTCTCAGCCTCGCTCACGTCGATCCCATAGCTGCGGGCGAAACCTGACAATAGCTTCGCGCGCAGGGGTGCGGGCAGCCGCCGGCTGGCTCCCCATCCAATCGCCCCCGACAACGCCTCTTTTGGCAGGAGCCGCCACATCGCGCGCGCCGCGCGATCGGTAAGAGAGAGAGAGTCCATGAGTTTTGCGGACTTCCGCGGGACTCAGATCTTAGGGCAGCTCGAATTCGGCGTCAAAGACTTCCACCTCCGTCGCCCGCCGTCGTCATCTTTCCCGCCCGGCGGTCGAACCCAAAAAAGCCGGCCGCCGCGACGAATGTCGCAGCGACCGGCGAAATGGGTCAACCGTGTCCGACGGTGTCGGATGCAGTGGTCGAGATAGGAGGTTCGGAACCCTCTGAGGGTTCCGAGGTGACTAGTTGTCGAAGTAGAGCGCGAACTCGTAGGGGTGCGGGCGCAGGCGGATGGCGTCGACCTCGTTCTCCCGCTTGTAGTCGATCCAGGTCGAGATGACGTCGGGGGTGAAGACGTCGCCCTTGAGCAAGAACGCGTGGTCGCGCTCCAGCGCGTTGAGCGCCTCGTCGAGCGCGCCCGGCGTCTTCGGGATGTCCTTCGCCTCTTCCGGCGCCAGCGCGTAGATGTCCTTGTCGAGCGGCTTGCCCGGGTCGATCTTGTTCTGGATGCCGTCGAGGCCGGCCATCATCATGACCGCGAACGCCAGGTACGGGTTCGCCGTCGGGTCGGGGCAGCGGAACTCGAGCCGCTTGGCCTTCGGCGAGCTGCCGCCGATGGGGATGCGGACCGAGGCCGAGCGGTTGCGCGACGAGTACGCCAGGTTCACCGGCGCCTCGTAGCCCGGCACCAGCCGCTTGTAGCTGTTGGTGCCCGGGTTGGTGAACGCGCAGATCGCCGGCGCGTGCTTCAGGATGCCGCCGATGTAGTGCAGCGCCATCTCCGAGAGGCCCGCGTAGCCGTCGCCGGCGAACAGGTTCTTCTCGTCCTTCCAGATCGACTGGTGGCAGTGCATGCCCGAGCCGTTGTCACCGAAGAGCGGCTTGGGCATGAAGGTCGCGGTCTTGCCGTGCTTGCGCGCGACGTTCTTGACGACGTACTTGTACCACATGGTCCAGTCGGCCATGGCCTTGAGGCTGTTGAAGCGCATCGACAGCTCGCACTGACCGCCGGTCGCGACCTCGTGGTGGAAGACCTCGACGGGGATGCCGACCGCCTCGAGCGTCATCGCCATCTCGGCGCGGATGTCGGTCAGCGTGTCGGTCGGCGGCACCGGGAAGTAGCCGCCCTTCTTCGCCGGCTTGTAGCCGAGGTTCGGGCCCTCTTCGCGATCGCTGTTCCAGATGCCTTCGATGGAGTCGACGAAGTAGCTGGCGCGGTTGGGGCCCTCGGAGTAGCGGACCTCGTCGAAGATGAAGAACTCCGGCTCGGGGCCGAAGTACGACGTGTCGCCGATGCCGGTCGACTTCAAATACTTCTCGGCCTTGGCCGCGATGGTGCGCGGGTCCTTGCTGTAGGGCTGGTGGGTGACCGCGTCGACGATGTCACAGGTCAGCGACAGCGTCGGCAGCGCGTAGAACGGGTCCATGATCGCGGACGCCGGGTCGGGGATGAAGATCATGTCGGAGGCATGGATCGGCTGCCAGCCGCGGATCGAGCTCCCGTCGAAGAAGTAGCCGTCCTTGAACACGTCGGCGGTCAGCTTCCCGATCGGCATCGTGGTGTGTTGCCAGATGCCAAGCAGGTCGACGAACTTGAAGTCGACCATCTTCGCGCCGTTCTTCTCGGCGTACTTCACTGCCTCAGCTGCTGTCATAGATCTACCCCTTGTGCCTGGTGAGTTGGGTGTTGGGTGAACGAAAAACTTTTGCTCGAGCTCCTGCTAGAGCGCGTCTTCGCCGCGCTCGCCGGTGCGGATGCGGATCGCTTCCTCGACGGGCGTCACGAAAATCTTCCCGTCGCCGATGCGTCCGGTGCGGGCCACCGCCAAGATCGCTTCGACCACGTCGCGCACGATGTCGTCCTTGACGACGATCTCGACGCGGACCTTCGGGACGAAGTCCACGACATAGGCCGAGCCCCGATAAACCTCCTTCTTCCCGCCCGTACGGCCAAAGCCCTTGACCTCGTAGACGGTCATGCCCTGCACACCGATCTCGCGAAGGCGATCCTTCACGTCGTCGAGCTTGAATGGCTTGATGATCGCTTCGATTTTTTTCATGACGTGTATGGCAACCTACCTCCGCGATTGTTTCCGCCAGGTTTCGTACCCGTTAAATCGTCGTAACCTATGAAAACTACTGATAACAGACGCCTTTTCGAACCCGATCACCGGAGCTATTTTGGGTCGGTCCGCAGGGCTCCGATCAACTCCCGAACATCGCTGACACCATCGGCGCGGAGGCTGGTTTCCAGGTCACGCACGATGCGGCCGGATGCGTCTGGATCCACGAAGCTCTGCGTCCCGACCTGCACGGTGCTCGCGCCCGCGAGGAAGAACTCGATGGCGTCGGTCGCGTCCTGAATTCCGCCGATGCCGGAGATCGGCAGCGGCACGCCGGCGCGACGCACCTGGTAGACCATGCGCAGCGCGATCGGCTTGATGGCCGGGCCGGAGAGCCCGCCGAAGATGGTCGCGATCTTCGGCCGCCGCGTCCGCGCGTCGATCGCCATCCCGGTGATGGTGTTGATGATCGACAGCCCGTCGGCGCCGTTGTCGGCGCACGCCTTCGCCAGCGCCACGATGTCGGCGGTGTTGGGCGTGAGCTTGATCCACAGCGGCTTCGTGATCGCCGCGCGGCACTGCCGCACCAGATCGCCGAGCACGCGCGGGTCGGTCCCGAACTCGATGCCGCCGGCCTTGATGTTCGGGCACGAGACGTTCATCTCCAGCGCGTCGACGCCGTCGAGGCGCGCGAGCCGCTCGCCGCAGTCGATGTACTCGTCGAAGGTGACCCCGAAGAAGTTCACGAGCACGCGCGTGCCGCACGTGCGCAGGTACGGCAGCTTGTCGCCGGAGAAGCCCTCGACGCCGACGTTCTCGAGGCCGATCGAGTTCAGCATCCCCGACGCGGTCTCGCAGATGCGCGGCGTGGCGTTGCCGAACCGGGGCGCGGGCGAGATCCCCTTCGTGACCAGGCCGCCAATCGCGCCGAGGTCGGTCAGGTTCTCGAACTCCTTGCCGTACCCGAACGTCCCCGACGCGGTCAGGATCGGATTTCGGAACGACACGCCACCGCTGGTGATGGCCAGCGAGACCGGCGCGGTCACGAACGCACCGTCGGCAGGCAGGCCTCCGCCGGCCGCGGCGGCCCGCCGCCCACGTCGAGCACGTCCGCGGCGTCGAACACCGGGCCGTTGCTGCACACGTAGCGATAGGGCCGCGAGCGGGCCGGGATCGCGCACCCGAGACAGACGCCGATGCCGCAGGCCATCTGCTCCTCGAGCGAGATGAAGCAGGGGATGTCGCGGTCGCGGGCAATGCGGCCGACCGCCCAGAGCATGGCGTTGGGACCACAGCCCATGATCCGGACCGGCTGGCCGCGGTGGTGGTCGAGGCGCGCCTCCAGCGCCGCCGTGACAAGTCCCTTGCGCCCCACCGAGCCGTCTTCGGTGGTGAGGTGCAGGTCCAGCCCCAGGGCCTTCATCTCGGACAGCAGGACCAGGTCGGCGCTGCCGCGGCCGCCGTAGAGCATCTCGCTGCGGCTGACCAGCCCGGCCTGCGACGCCCAGGCCCCCTGCATGAACATCGGCGGCAGCCCTACCCCGCCGGCCACCAGCAGGTCGACGTGCTCGGGCGAAGGCACCGGGAAGCTGGTGCCCAGGGGCCCCAGCACCGAGATGGTCTCGCCGGCGCCCGCCCGCTCCAGCAATGCCGTACCGCGCCCCACCGTCTTGGCGAGCACCTCGGCCGTGCCGGCCACCGGGTCGACCGAAAGTAGCGAAAAGGCACGGGGAAGGAGTGGATCCCGCTCCCAGTCACCCCGTAACATCACGAATTGACCCGGCCGGGCGTCGCCCAGCGATTCGCAACCCTCGAGCTCGATGACGAAATACCCCCCACCGAGCGACTTGTTCTCCAGAATCTCGGCTTCGAAGTAGCGCATGGGGACTGGGGCGCTATTTACCCTGAACAGGACCCGGTTGGCGCCGAAATTCTTCCTATTTCTTGCAGGGCTACCAGTACTGTGTTAGTAGCCGAAATCTAACGAGGCGAACTGATGGACTTCATGTTCGAGGACGAGGTCGACGAGGTCGGCTCCGATGTTGAGGCGTATTGCCCCAAGTGCAAGGGCGATACCACTCACGTCGTAATTTCGAAGTACGAAGACGAGATTCGCCGTGTTCAGTGCAATCCGTGCGGCGATGTTCACTCGTTCCGCAAGCCCCGCGGGGACGTCGAGGACGACGTGCCCGAGCCGATCGCCGCCAAAAAGCGGGCGATGATGAAGAAGGTGACTTGGGAAGAGTTCTTCCACAAGCACGGGGAAAAGGGCGGAAAGCCTTACGAATTTCGCGAGCTCTACCACGACAACGTCATCGTGACCCACCCCAAGTTCGGGCGGGGGTTCGTCTCCGAGGTGCTCTCGGACAGCAAGGTCGAGATCACGTTCAAGGACTCGCGCCGCGTGCTGGTGCACAACCGCAAGGACATGCCTGGGCTGCCGCTGGCCGCCGAGGGGGATGGCCGACCGTCGAACGCCAAGGTGGTCCCTGCCGCGAAGGCGGCGCCGGCCAAGGGTAAGGCGGCAGCGGCCAAGGAAGCCGCCCCGCCCGCCAAGGAGAGCGCGAAGGAAGGCGCCAAGGAAAGCGCCAAGGACAAAGACAAGGAAAGCGCCAAGGACAAAGACAAGGACCGGGAAAAGGACGACCACGCTCACAAGGCGGCGGCCAAGCCCGCGCCCAAGGCGAACATCTCGCCGGCGGCGGCGGCCAAGAACCGCAAGCCGGTCGCCAAGGACCACGCCCGGCCCGCCAAGGCGGCCGCTACCCATTCGCGCACCGCCAAGCCGGCGCGCGCCGTGACCGATTCGTCGGCGAAGCGGTCGAACAAGGTCGCGGCCAAGTCGGCCGCCAAGAAGAGCAAGAAGTAGCCCGGTTTGAGCCGCCAAGTGGCGGTTTGCTCATCCGACGAGCTTTGCGCTACCGGACGAGCAGCACGTAGAGGTCGTAGAGCGCGTGGGTGTAGACCGCGACGGCGAAGCCGCGCGTCCAGAAGATCAGCGCGAAGCAGAGTCCGGCCAGGAACCGGAACGTGAAGATCCCCAGGTGCAGCGGATCTCCGTAGGGCGGGATGTGGTGCATCGCCGAGAACAGCAGCGACGAGAGCACGAACGCCGTGACCAGCGCGAGCCACCGGTGCAGGCCAAACACCTTGTGAAGCAGGGCGACGATCCCGCCCACCAGGCCCAGGCGAAAGACCGTCTCCTCGTAGACGCCGGCGCCGATCGACATCACGGCGCGGGTCGCCAACCCCTGGCTGGCGATGAGCCCCCCACCCCCCGCGAGCTGGGGTGAGATCCCGAAGACCTTGGTCATCACCAGGATGATCACCGACCCCATGGTCAGCGCGTAGATCGCGCTCTCGATGAGCACGGGGACGATCAACCCGGGATCGAAGCGCTGCTTGCGGCGCAGCATCGCGACCGCGATCGCAAAGAGAACCGTGACCACAGCCGTATAGCCGAGGTAGGCGGTCGTGCTGAGGCCGACCTTGCGGAACAGGAAGACGGTCAAGAAGTCGGCGCCGTTGAGCAGCGGCAGCGTGAAGAGAACGCCGATCTGGTAGATGACGAACAGCGGGAAGACCAGCACCAGGCTGGTGAGCAGATTCCGTGGACCGTGGATCGCCTTGACCCGCTTCACGACTTCTCTTCTAGCTCTTTGATCGCGTCGGCGAGCTCCTTTTTCATGCACGCCGAGCCAGCGCCCCCACCGCCCAGGCGTGACATCAGCCGCCCGAGCCCGCTGCCGCCGCGCGACCGCAGGGCCTTGAGCGCCGGCAACGCCCGCGTGTCGCCCGCGGCGCGCAGCTCTGCGACCAGGTCCTTGCGCTCCTCGCAGGTCTGCGCCTTCTTCAGCTCCAATATCAGCAGGCCGACGCGGTCGACCCGGTCGTCCTTGCCCATCTCATGCAGCGCCGTCGCCGCGCGGCGGCGCCGCGCCAGATCCGAGCCTTCGTTGGCGACCTTCTCCAGCAAGTCGGCGGCCGGCGAGCCGATCTTGTCGATGACCAGGTCCAGCGCGGCCTGGGCGTGCCGAGGCTCGGCCAGAGCCGTATCGACGTGCGCCAGGAGCACCGGATCGCCGCGGAACCCGGGATCGAACGTGATCGCTTGCCGGTACGACGCCAGCCCGTCGGCGTGGCGGTTGTCGGAGAACGCGACCCGACCGAGCATGTAGTGGACGCGCGCGTCCTGCGGCCGCTTCGCCAGCTGATCTTCCAGCGTCAGCCGCGCCGCCGCCGTATCTCCGGCCTCGAGCAGAGACTCGACCTTCTTGAGCTCGGTCGCCAGCGCGGGCGCCGCGGGTGCCGGCTCCGAGGGCGACGAGGTCAGCGCCACCGCGCCCACGCCCTTGCGATGCGCGCGCGCGCGATAACCGACGACGCCCAGCGCGGCGAGGCCGCCGAGCGCCACCACGAGCGCCGATGCCGCCAGCCGCCGGCGCGCCGATCGGGGCGCGCCGACCGGCACTGTTTCGCCCGTCGTGCTCGCCGCCTGCGCGTCGAACGCGATGTGCGGCGAGGTCGCGTCGATCTCCAGCGACAGCGCCGGATCGACCACCGCCTCCGAATCCTCGAGCGCCTGCAGGAACGCCGTCGCGCTCGCGAAGCGGTTCTCGCGATGCTTCTCCATCGCCTGCAGCACGACTTGCTCCAGCGCGAACGGCACGTCGACCGTGGGGTTGGCTTCGCGGATGCGCGGCGGGGCGTGCGACAGGTGCATGGAGATGATCTTCACCTTGTCCTCTGATTCAAACGGACGTCGCCCCGCCAACATTTCGTAAAGGATCACGCCGGCCGCATAAAGATCGGCGCGCGCGTCGACCGATTCACCCACCGCCTGCTCGGGCGACAGATATTCCGGCGTGCCGAAGATCACCCCGGCCTGCGTCAGGACTTCCTGACCCGAAGTCGGCTCGGTCACCTTGGCGATGCCGAAGTCGAGGATCTTGACCACGTCGCGCTGGCCGTCGCGCTCGACCAGCATGATGTTGTCGGGCTTGAGGTCGCGGTGCACCACGCCGGCACCGTGGGCATGGTCGAGCGCGCGCAGGATCTGGCGGACGATCCCCAGCGCGCGCTCGCGCGGCAGCGGTCCCTGGTCGATGAGCGACGTGAGCGAATCGCCGGCCAGGAACTCCATCGCCAGGAACAGCGAGCCGTCGGGCGTGCGCCCGAAGTCAGTGACCGTGATGATGTTGGGGTGCGCGAGGCGGCTGGCCGATTCCGCCTCGCGCTCGAAGCGGCGCGCGAACTCCTCGCGGCCGCCGAGCTCGGACAGCAGGACCTTGATGGCGAGATCGCGCCGCATCATGGTGTGCTCGGCGCGATAGACCGCGCCCATGCCGCCGACGCCGATGCGGCTCACGATGCGGTAGCGCTCGCCCACGACCGCGCCGATGAGCGGGTCGATGACGGTCGCGCCACAGCGCGGACAGAACGTGTCCTCGATCTGGATCTCGAACGAGCAGCTGGCGCAGGAAGCCACGTCGGTCTCCTCAGGGCGCGCTCGAGCGCCCCGCTCCTGTCTTCAGCGCGCCCGCGGCACCGGCCTTGGGCTCGGCCCGGGAGTCGCTTCGCTTCGCCACCGCCGGCTCGTCGTCGGGCGGCCGCACCACGGCGACGACCTCGCGCCGCGGATCGATGAACTTGCGCGCCACGCGCTGCACGTCGGCGGGCGTGATGCGATTGATGGCCTCGCCATAGCGACGAAACTCGCGCGGCCCCTGTCCGTAGGCTTCACCGGAGGCCAGCGCGGTCGCGATCGCGCTGCGCGGCTCGAGCCCGACCGCGTGCGCACCGATGAGGTATCGCCGCGCGCGGCCGACCTCGTCGGCGGTCACGCCGCGCTCGACGACACGCGCCAGCTCGCCCCGCGCCGCGGCCACTGACGCTTCCAGGTTCTGCGGCCGGCACTGGAACGCGATCGCCAGAGAGCCCGGGTCGAGCCCGGCGAACGACCGCGCCGCCGAGCCGCGCACGAACGGGCGCTGATCGCGAAACGCGGCGGCGAGCCGTCCGCTCGACCCCGACAGGATCTCCGCCAGCACCTCGAGCGAGAACCGATCGGGATCGCGCAGCGTGGTCCCCGGATACCCGAGCACCACCTGCGCGTCGTCGGCCGGCATGGCGCGAAACACCTCGACCGACTCGCTGCGCGCCGGCTCGACGGGGACCGGCGCCGTCTCCAGCGCGGCGCCGCCGTCGCCGAGCAGCGACTGGAGCTTGGCGACGACCCGCGCCGGCGCGACGTTGCCGACGACGGCGATCGTCAACCCGGCGACGCCGTAATAGCGCCGATAGTGATCGACCAGGCGCCGGCGCGACAGCGACGCGACGCTGTCGGCGGTGCCGAGCTCGGGAAAGCGGTAGGGATGCCGCGTCCACAGCGTACTTGCGAAGAGCTGGAACGCGGCGCTGGTGGCGTCGCGATCCTGCGCGCGGATCTGATCGAGCACGCCGCGCCGCTGACGCTCGACCTCATCCTCGGCGAACTGCGGGTTCACGATGCAGTCGGCGAGCAGCTCGAGGCCGCGCTCCCACGCCGTGCCGGGAAGCTCGGCGCGCAGGCCGAGCGCGTTTCGCGACGAGAAGCCCGTGATGGTGCCCGGCATCGCGTCGAGCTCGGTGGCGAGCTGCCAGGCTGCGCGGCCCTTGGTACCGCGCGTGAGCATCGCCGCGATCAGGTTCGAGATCCCGTTCGAGCGCGCGTCCTCGTAGCGCAGCCCGCCCGGCCACATCGCCTGCACGTTGACGAGGCCTGCGCTCGGGTCGCGCAACACGAGCACGCGCAGTCCCGACGGCAACACCACGCGCACGACCTCGTCGCCGGGGCGGGCGATCGGCACGGCGGCAAAGCGGCGATCGGCGCGCGCCTCTCCGGCGGTCCAGACCGCGTCGAGCCGCGCCGCGATCTTGACCGGGTCGACGGCGCCGCGCCCCGCGGTCACGCCGCGCGACGACACCAGCGCCACGCTCGCGACGGCAGGCGCGCGCAGGTAGCGGGCCGCGACCACGCGCAGGTCGGCCGGCGTGAGCGCGGCGATCCGCGTCCGGTAGGCCTGATCGCGTGCGAGATCGCCGCCGATGCTGGCGAAGAAACCGAGCTTGCGCGCATAGCCGGCCGGCGTCTCCTGATCGCGCACGACACCGGCCAGCGCCTGCGTGCGCGCCGCATCGAGCTCGTCGGGCGAAACGTCCTCGCGTGCCAGCCGCGACACCTCGTCGTAAAGAGCGCGCGCCGGCTCCTCGAGCCGTCCCGGCGCCATGCTCGCGCCCACGACGAACAGCCCGCCGTCGCGCGACGCGAACGTGTACGAGCTCGACGCGGTCGCGAGCTGCCGGCTGCGCACCAAGCGCTGCTCGAGCCGCCCCGCCCCACCCGAGCGCTGGCCCAGAATCGCCGACAGAAGATCCAGCGCCGGAACGTCGTCGTGGGTGACGGCCGGCGTGTGAAACGCCAGCCAGATCTGCGTCTCGGGAAGATCCCGCGACAGAACGACGGTGCGCGGCGCCGCCTGCGCCGGCTCGATGCGCCGCGCGGCGGGCGCGTCGCCCGTGCGCAGTGACGCGAACGCCGCCCTGACCTTGTCCTTCAGCGCCGCCGCGCTGAAATCACCGACCGCGACCAGCGTCAGGTTGCGCCCGCCGTAGATGCGTTGATACGCGGCCACGAGCTGATCGTGCGTCACCGACGCCACCGCGGCGTCGGTCCCCAGCACCGGGCGCCCGTAGGGATGAACGGTGAACGCCGCGTGAAACAGCGCCAGTGCCGCCGTGCGGTCCGGGCTCTCCTCGGCCTGCTTCAGCTCGACCGCGACGACCTTGCGCGCGCGCTCGACCTCGGCGGCGTCGAAGGTCGCGCCAGTCAGCACGTCGGCGACGATGTCGATTCCGGTGTCGGCGTACGGCGCCGCGAGCAGGAGCTGATAGGCCGTCTGATCGAAGCTGGTCCAGGCGCGGAAGGTGGCCCCGATGGCGTCGAGCTCGCGCGCGATCTGGCCGGCAGCGCGTCTCTTCGTGCTCGCGAAGAGCGTGTGCTCGTAGAGGTGCGCCAGGCCGGACATCTCGGGCGGATCATCGGCCGAGCCCACGCCGGCCCATAGCTGCAGCGCGATCACCGGAGCGACGTGGTTCTCCTCGAGGATCACGCGCATCCCGCTCGGCAGGGTCATCTCGACGCGCGTCTCCGGGCCGCTCGGAGGCAACGCCACCGCCGGGCCGGCCGGATCGCCGACGGCGATCGGCTCTTTCGGCGAACGACACCCTCCCGCGGTCACGCCAGCCGTCAGCGCGACCAGCGGCAGGGTCAAGGGCAAAACCAGTCTCACGGCGAGACTGCGGAGCCTACCAGCTATTGGGCGTGCGCGTCGGGCGAAGGCGGCTTGCCGCCGCAGTCCATCGTTCTGAGCTCCGGACCTCGACCGCGGCTCTTGAACACGCGAAAGAGCACGACGAGCGACGGAACCAGAACGGGGACACCGGCGGCGAGGAAGATCAGCAGCCAGTTGCGCGTCTCGCGCGGCGCGGCGGCGTTCCAGATGGTGAGGTCGGGTACGAGCAGGAACGGATACTGGGATGCAACCCAGCCCGCGAGGATCGCGATCGTCTGGATGGCGACCAGCACGCGCGCCAGGCGAAAACGCGCGCGCGCCAGCGCCACCAGCGCGATGATCGCACACAGCGCGGTCGCGCCGTGCAGTGGCCAGGTCCAGGGGCGGCGGGTCAGGCCGTCGCGGATCAACGGCGCGCCGCTGCCCGACAGCAGGAACGCCAGCAGCGCGCAGCCGCCGACGGCGACGCCCGCGGCCAGCGCGCGCACCCGGAAATCGCGCTGCAGCTCCGGATCGTCCTCGACCTCGACGGCGAGGTAGGTCGCGGCCAGGAACGCGCACAGCGCCAGCGCATAGAGCCCGACGGCGATCGGAAACGGCGCCAGCCATGGACGCACGAAGCCGCCCTCGACCAGGCCGCCGGTGACGCGGATGCTGCCCGACGCGATCGCGCCGACGGTCATGCCCAGCAGCAGCGGCGAGATCAGGCTCGCGAGCGAGAAGATGAGGCCCCAGCGGCGCTGGGCGAACGCGCCCCGGTCGTCATCTCCACCCGCGTCCACGCGAGTGAAGCTGCGGAACGCGAACGCCGAGCCGCGGAACACGACGCCGCCCAGGAACAGCGTCAGCGGCACGTGCAGCGCCGTCGACAGCGCGGCGAACGCCGCCGGAAACGCCGTGAAGACCACGACCACGACCAGGATCAACCAGACGTGGTTCGCCTCCCAGATCGGGCCGATCGCGTGCTCGATCGCCTGGCGCTGGCGCGCGCGGCGCGGGCCGAACGCCAGCAGGTCCCAGACGCCGCCGCCGAAGTCGGCGCCGGCCAGCAGCACGTACAGCATGAGCGCGGCGACGATCACGCCGCCGAGCAGGACTTCAGACGGCACGGGGCGGCTCGGACGCCGGCGCGCCCAGGTTGTGGCTCGACACGATCTGGCGCCAGAGCAGATAGACGACCACCCCCGCGAGGAAGAGGTAGGTGATCGTGAACAGCCAGAACGGCGCCGCCTTGTACGGGAAGCTGGTGACCGCGTCGGCGGTGCGCAGGGCGCCGCGCACGATCCAGGGCTGGCGCCCCCACTCGGTCACCAGCCAGCCGGCTTCGAGCGCGACCAGGCCGAGCGGCCCCGACGCCACCAGCAGGCGCAGAAACCAGCGCGCGTCGGGCAGCGCGCGCCGGCGCAGCGCCAGCGCCGCCGCCAGCAGCGCGATCGCCGCCATCGCCGTGCCGGCGCCGACCATGGCGTCGAAGGCCAGGTGCAGCTCACGCACGGGCGGCCAATCGGCGCGCGGGAACGCGTCGAGCCCGGTGACCGGCGCGTCGACGTCGTTGAACGCCAGGAAGGAGAGCCCGCCGGGGATGCGGATGGCGCCGTCGACACGGCGGTGCTCGACGTCGGCGAACCCGCCCACCTCCAGCGGCGCGCGCGGTCCGCTGCACGAAAAGCGCCTCCGCGCCCGCGAGCTTGATCGGCTGCTGGCGCGCGATGGCCTTCGCCGAGGCGTCGCCGGATATCGGCTGAGCCACCGCGGCCAGCCCGCCGACCGCGAGCGCGATCGCCAGCGCCTTGCGGTGCAGGCCGCGCGTGCGATCGCGCAGCAGGAGCGCGGCGTGGATCGCGACCATGGCGAATGCCGTCGCCTGATACGACGCCAGCAGCACGTGGACCACCTGATGGCGCCAGGGCGGGCTCCACATCGCTGCGATCGGATCGAAGCCGGCGAGATGACCGGCGGCATCGAAGGTCAGGCCCGCGGGCTGGTTCATGAACGCGTTCACCAGCGTGACGAAGAACGCCGAAGCGGCGCCGCTGGCCGCGACCACGATGCCGGCGAACAGGTGGAAACGCTCCGAAACCCGGCCGCGCCCGTAAAGGTAGATGCCGAGGAAGATCGCCTCCGTGAAGAACGCGAAGCCTTCCAGCGCGAACGGCAGGCCGATCACCGGCCCGAACGTGCCCATGAAGCGCGGCCAGAGCAGCCCGAGCTCGAACGACAGCACCGTGCCCGACACCGCGCCGACCGCGAACAGGATGCCGGTCCCCTTCGCGAGCAGCTTGGTCAGCGCCAGGTAGTCGGGATCGCGCGTGCGCATCCAGAGCAGGTCGGCGATCACCATGAGCAACGGCAGCGCGATCCCGACGGCGGCGAACACGATGTGGAACGCGAGCGACAACCCCATCTGCGCGCGCGCGTAGAGCAGCGGTGTCATCACGCGCGAGTCTACTTCACGCGAGCCGGCTTGATGATGCCGCGGATCAAGAGCCCAGCGACGGCCGCCCCACCCGCCAGCGCCAGCGTCGTCGCGTCGCCGAGGCGCCTGGCGGCGAGCGCGTGAACGAACGGGAGCGCGAAGCCGACGTAGGTGAGAACGTAGTAGATCCCGACCGCGGTGCCGCGCGACTCCCGCGAGACGCGTTCGGAGATCTCGAGCAGGCCGGTGGTCATCACCAGTCCGTAGCCGGCGCCGACCAGCACCGCGACCGCGAACACCCACGCCGGCGACCCGACCGCGACCGCGTACGCGCCCAGGAAGACGCCGAGCGCGCCGACGGCCAGCCCGAGCAGATCCCCGCCGCGCTGGAGCCGCCTGGTCAGCGGCTGAACCGCGACGCCAGTCGCGAGCGTCGTGGCGATGACCAGGCCGGAATAGATCACGGGCCGCGCGACGTGCGCGCGCATGAGCCCGGGCAGGATCGCGATCGTCACCGCGGGAAAGCCGAACGCCCAGGGCGCGACCGGCAAGCAGCTGGGCCAGGACCTTCCACTCGCGGCGGTCGAGGCCACGGCGCGCGCCCGGCGCCGGCCTCGTGCCCCTTGCGCCCCGTGCCCCCGGTGCGGTCTCGGGACCGGCCGCACCGAACGAACGCCAGCACCATCGCGACGCCGTGCACGACGTACGGCCAGGCCATGGGCGCCGGCGCGAATTCGGCGATCAGGCCCGAGACCAGCGGTCCCAGGCCGAAGCCGGCCGACAGCGCGAGCGTCGCGCGGCGCGCGCCCACCGCCGACGACGACAGCTCCTGCACCCAGACGCTGCCCGGGCTCATCACGGAGCCGGTCGCCAGACCGTAGAGCAAGCGGCCCGCCAGCAACACGCCGAAGCCGTGCTCGCCGAAGGCCAGCACGGCGCTGGCGGCGATCGCGAGCAGGCTCGCCGGCAACACCACCGCGCGCCGCCCGCGCCGGTCCGACGCGCGGCCCGCCAGCACCAGGCCCGGCACCAACCCCAGCGCGTAGGCGCCGAACAGGATCCCCAGCGCGGACGGCAGCAGGCCCAGGTTCTTGCGGTACACGACCAGCAACGTCGAGAAGTGGTTCGCGCCCCAACCGGTCATGAACAGCAAGAGCTCGACCCGGCGATTCATCGCCAACCCGCCGCGCGCCGGCGCGGCGCCTGGACCGCTGCTGTCGCCGCCGTGCGAACCACGGCCAACGTCCTGCACCGGCGCGGCTATCCCTTCCTCTGCTCGCAGTTGAACATCCAGCGGATGCCGTAGGCGTCGGTGAGCATGCCGAAGCGCGCGCCCCAGAAGGTGTCACTGAGCGGCATCGTCACCTGGCCGCCCGCGGCCAGCGCGTCGAACTTCTTCGTCATCTCGTCGACGTCGTCGAAGTCGAGCGTGATGTGCACGTTGCCGCCGTCGGCGCCCACCGGCGCGCCCGGCATCGTGTCGCTGAGCATGACCACGCCCGCGCCCATGCGCAGGACGGCGTGCATGACGCGGTTCTTGTCGGCGGGCGCGACCGGCATGTTGCCGGCTGCGTCGCCGAACCGCATGATGTTCTCGACCTTGGCGCCGAGCGCGCTCTGATAAAGCTGGATCGCCTTGTCGGCGGTTCCGTTGAAGTTCAGGTAGGGGTTGAGCTGCTTGATGGCCATGGTTCCCTCCTCCGATGGCACCGGTATAGGCGATCTCGCGTCGCACGTCGCGGGTGAAGTGTGGACGGTGGCGGCTCGACGAAAGTCGGAGACCTCGCTACGATCCACATTGATGGGAGCCGGGAGCGTGCGCTCGCGCGCGTGGTCGGAGATGGCAGCCGCGGCGATGATGGCGGCGATGGTGGGGTGTGACCCGCGCGCGCTCCGCCACGCGGTCGGCGGCGGAGGCGCGGTAGGTGCGGGCAGCATGAGCGGCGCGGGTGGCGCGGCTCCAGGCAGCGCGCGCGAAACCTACGAGCTGGTGCCGGCGCCGGTGCGAAAGCTCGACATGATCATGGTCGTCGACACGTCGCCGGGGGCCGCGGGAGTCCAAGTGAAGCTGGCCGCGCAGATGGCGGTCTTTGTGAACGTTCTCAAGATGCTCCCGACCGCTGACGGCTCCGGGAATGCGCTGCCCAGCCTGCACGTCGGCGTCATTTCGGCCGATACCGGCGTGGGCGCGTTCGATCTCTCCACCCAGGGCTGTCGCCCGCGCGGCGATCGCGGCCTGTTTCGGCCTATTGGGAGGACCGCTTGTCAGGCGCCGCTGGACCCGACTCAACCGCTGCGCTATCTGACCGCGGACGACGACCAGCGCCAAAAGAACTACGCGGGCGACATCAGCGACGCGATCGGCTGTCTGGTGCACCTCGGCGACGACGGCTGCTTCGTGACCAGCCCGCTCGAAGCGGTGCGCTGGGCGCTCGATCCAGTGAATCCTCCTCCTGGCCATCAAGGATTCCTCCGCCCCGACGCGGCGCTGGCGATCATCATCGTCGACCGGCAAGACGATTGCTCGCTCCCGGACGATTCCACGCTGTTCGATCCGAGCCAGGATTCTCTGACCGCGCCGCTTGGACCGTTCACGACGTTTCGTTGCAACGATTTCGGCAATCTCTGCGACGTGGCGGGAGCTCTGCTGCCACCGTCGCGCGCCGCCACGCAACTGCCGCTCACGTGCCAGCCCAACGAGTCCTCGAGCGGAAGGCTGACCCAGGTCTCCGACGAAGTCGCGTTCTTGAAAAGCCTCAAGAGTGATCCGACCCGCGTGTTCGTCGCGGCCATCGCCGGCCCTGCCGCGCCCTACGTCACCACGCGAACCAGCCGCACCGAGGCAACCGGCGCGGTGGAGATGGTCCCAGTTCTGCTTCCCTCGTGCATGATCAATGGTGGGGACAGCGGCCTGCCGGCGGTCCGCTTGCAGCAATGGGCCCAGGCCTTCGCCAACCAAGGTCTCCTTGAGACGATCTGCGCAGCCACGTTTGCACCGGCCATCGCGCAGCTCGCACAAGGCTTGAGCAGGCTCGACGCGCCCCAGTGTCTCGGCTCGGCGGTCCGTGACGCGAACCCGGCGACGCCCGACATCGACGCCGACTGCATAGTCACCGATCAGGTCACTGACGCCACGGGCGCGACGGTCGCGACTCAACTACCCGTGTGCGGGGCGGCGAGTGCTCCCCGCCCTTGCTGGTCGGTTCGCGCGAGCGCCGCGTGCAACGACGGCCTCGGCCTCTTCATCAATCGTGGCGTCGACGCGCCCGCCGGCACGACCACGACCGCCTCGTGCGAGATCTGCCCGCTCGGCGAGCGCCTCTCCGGCTGCCCCTGACCGGCCTCAGTCCTCGCCGAGCGCGTGCTGTAGCCGCGCGCGCGCCGACGCCACGTCGAGGCGGGCCTGCACCAGCTGGAAGCGCGCGTTCACGTCGGTCAGGAGCGCGTCGTAGAGCTCGATGACGTTGCCGACGCCGGTTTGATAGCGGCCCTCGGCCAGCGCGCGCTGCCGCGCCGATGCGTCGGTCAGCCTGCGCGCGAGCCGCAGCTGCTCGCGCGCCGACGCGAATGACGTGTGCGCGTCGGCGACCTCCTGGCGGATGCCGTCGCGGCTCGCGCGCACGCCGGCGCGGGCCACCATGAGGTTCCCCGTGGCCTCGCGCGCCTGGCCGTGAACCAACCAGGGGCTCATGCCGTCGAGCGGAAAGGCGAGCGCGAGGGTGACCGTGAGGTTGCCGCTCAGCGACGACCAGGACGGCCCGGCCCAGACCGGGGCCAGGCCCAGCGACAGCGCGGGCAGGTAGCCGCCGTGCGCCGATTTCACCGACGACGAGAAGCCGCGCTCCTGAAGCTGCAGCTGCGCCAGCTCGGGCCGCTGACCGAGCGCGCGGCTCGCGAGATCGTCGAGCGGCGCGCGGCCGCGCTGGTCATCGCCGGGCTGGGCCTCGAGCGCGGCGTCGGTGGCGACCAGGCGCCAGCCGTGCCAGCGGTCCTCGCCGAGCGCAACCAGGAGCTGCGTGCGCGACACCTCCTGGCCCGTGCGCGCGCGAGAGAGCACGATCTCGGCGGATGCTTCGGCCGACTCCGCGGTCGCGACGTCGATACCGGTGCGCAGGCCAGCGTCGTGCAGCCCGCGCGTCTGCGCCAGGTGCGCCTGGTAGTTGCGGACGGCGTCGTCGGCCACGACCACCTGCTCGTCGGCGGCCAGCGCGCCGAAGAACGCCAGACGGACCTGCAAGACCACGTCGTTGGAGGCGGCGCGCACACCCACCGCCTGCGCCTGCGCGAGATCGCGCGCGCTCCGGTACGCATAGATCGATCGCCCCCAATCCCAGACCGTCCATGAGACGCCGACCTGCGCAACCCAGAAGTTGTGCAGCGTCCAGCTCTCGCGCAGCAGCGGCACCACCGCGCAGTTGCCGACGCCCGGCGTCCGGCAGCTCACGGACACCGGCCGGCCGGCGGCGTCGATGACGGTGTCGCTGCCGGCCACGCCGATCAGCGCGCGCACCTGCGCCGGCGTCGCTGCCAGGTTCGCGGTCGTGGGTTGAAACGCGAGGCTGCCGGTCACGAACGGCAGCAGCCCCGCCAGCGCCTGCTCGCGCCGTCCATCGGCGGCGCTGGCCTGCCCGCGCTGCGCCTCGATGCTGGGGTGGTGGCTGCGGGCGATGCGGATGGCATCGTCGACCGTGAGGTCGGGCTCGGCGTGCGCCGCGCGCGCCGCGACGAGAAACCCGATCATCGCGACCCGCCAGGCTCCCGACCGCGCCGCCATGACTCACTTCCCCGGCCGCTCGATGGCCTGGATCACCGCGCCCTCGGCGACCTCCGACGGCAGCGCGAGCGCGACCACCTCGCCGCCGCGCAGCCCGCCCAGGATCTGCACGGTCTTCCCGTCGTCCTGGCCCACCCGTACGGTCACGAAGTGCACCCGCCCATCGCGCACGACCGCCACCGCCGGCTTGTCGGCGTGCAGCAGCACCGCCGCCGACTCGACCGCGGGCGTGCTCGGCGCCTTCAGGCTGCAGCGTCACGTGCACGAAGGTTCCCGGGTAGAGGCGATGGTCGTTGTCGAGCCAGATCTCGCACAGCATGGTGCGCGTGCGCGGATCGAGCGCATCGGCGCAGCGGCTGACCGGCGCCTGAAGCGCGAGGTCCGGCTTCTGATCGACGCTGATGCGGGCCGGATCGCCGGCGTGCACGAAGGGCGCGGCGTCCTGCTGCACGAAGACCAGGACGCGCAGGCGGCGCAGATCGGCGATGTCGACCAGCGGCGCCGCGCTCTGGGTCGAGCCGGTGGCGGCCGGGACCAGCGCGCCCGGATCGACGTAGCGCGCGGTGATCGTGCCCGCGAACGGCGCGCGCAGCGATCTCGTACGACTGAAAGCTCCGCGCCTGCGCCAGCGTCGCGCGCGAGACCTCGTACTGCGCCTGCGCGGTCTCGAAGTCCTGCTTCGAGACGAAGTCCTTCTTGACCAGCAGCGCGTAGCGTTCGAGCGTCCGCTTCTTGATCACGAGGTCCGCCTCCGCGGCGGCGACCTGCTGGTCGACCTCGGGCGATTGCAGCACGCCCAGCAGCTGGCCGGCCTTCACGCGGTCGCCCTTGTCGACGTTCATCGACTTCACGTAGCCGGCGACCTTGGCGTAGACCGTCGACTGAAAGAAGCCGCGCACGTCGGCGGGCAGCGTCAGGTCGCGCGCCGACGGGCCTACTTGCACGCGCGTGACGAAGACGCGCGGTCCGCGGTCGACCTCCCGCTGCTCGTTCGGCGGCGTCGGTGACCAGGCGATGGTGATGGCGCAAGAACAGCAACGCCGCCAGCACGGCGCCGAGCAGGATCGCCGCGAGGAAGATCAGGCCCAGTCGCCGCGCCGTGTGGCGCTCGATGACCGGGTGTGCCGCGTCCGCCTCGCCGGCCGTCATCGCGCCCCCGCGACCGCGCCGCGCGACTCGGCCTCGAAACGCTGGTCCAGCTGGTGCGCCGTCGGCGGCCGCCGGCGCAGGATCACGTAGGCCGTCGGCACCGCGAGCAGCGTCACCACCGTCGCCATCAGCAGGCCGCCGATCACCGCGCGCCCGAGCGGCGCGTTCTGCTCGCCGCCCTCGCCCGAGCGCCAGCGCCGTCGGCAGCATGCCCAGGATCATCGCCAGCGCCGTCATCAGCACCGGCCGCAGGCGCGTCGACGCCGCCTTGAGCGCGGCCGCGCTCGCCGACAGGCTCGGGATCCTCGGCGCGCGACTGGTTGGCGAAGCTCACCAGCAGGATCGAGTTCGAGACCGCGATGCCGATCGCCATGATCGCGCCCATGAACGACTCGACGTTGAGCGTCGTCGCGGTCACCGCCAGCATCCAGGCGATGCCGACGAACGCGCCCATGACCGCCACCATGATCACCAGCGGGTCCAGCGCCGACTGGAACAGGACCATCAGCAGCAGGTAGACCAGCACGAGCGCGATCACCAGGCCCAGGCCGAAGCTCTCGAACGACGTGCGCATGCTCTGCGCCTGGCCGCGAATGTGGATGCGCCCGCCCGGCGGCAGCTTCACCGCGTCGACGATGTCCTGCACGTCGCTGGACGCGCCGCCGAGGTCGCGCCCCGACACCGACGCCTGCACGTCGACGATCGGCTGCACCGTGTAGTGACTCGACCGACGCGCGGTCCTGCGTCGGCGTCAGCCGCGCGATGCCGCCCAGATACGGCGCGGTAGCGGGTGTCGCGCCCGAGTCGCTGGTGCCGGCGGCCAGCGGGCCCGGCGTCAGGCTGGGGACGTTGGCGATCGTGCTCTCCTGCGTGAGCCCGCCCGCCGGCGTGATCGGCGTGCCCAGCAGGTCGTCGATGCTGGCCATGCGCACGATCGGCGTCTGCACCGCGACGTTGTAGTTGACGCCGGTCTTGGGGTTGACCCAGAAGTTGGGGCTGGTCAGCGACGACGAGCTCAGCGACGTGAGCAGGCTGGCGGCGACGTCGCGATAGCCGATGTTGAGCTGCAGCGCCTGCTGACGGTCGACGTCCAGCCGCAGCGCCGGGTGGTTGATCACCTGCGCGATGCGCACGTCCTCGATGCCCGGCACCTTGCGGATCTTCGGAGCGAGCGTGCGCGCGATCGCGAACGCCGCCTCGGGGTCCTTGCTCTCGATCTGCACGTCGATCATCGACGACACGCCGAAGTTCAGCACCTGGGTCACCACGTCGGCGGGCATGAAGTAGGTCTGCGACGCCGGGGAACTTCCGCGGCAGCTCGTGGCGGATGCGCGCCATGTACGCGGCGGTCGGCCGGTGCTTGGCCCGGAGCTGCATCGAGCAGCTCGGCGTCCTGGTCGCCGACGTTGTCGGTCGAGACGAACGCCAGGTTGTAGAACGTCGGCAACCCGATCATGTCGTTCATGATGTCGAGCTCGTCGCGCGGAATGATGCGGCGGATCTCCTCCTCGATGTGGCCGACGATGATCTCCGTGTCCTCGATGCGCGTGCCGACCGGCGCGCGCACGTGCAGGCGCATCTGCCCGGTGTCGACGCTGGGAAAGAAGTCGAAGCCGACGACCTTGATCAAGAGCAGGGCCGACGGCGCTGAAGATCAGCCCGCCCGCGAGGAAGATCCGGCGCCGCTCGATGCACACGCTCAGCACCGAGCGGTGCGCGTGCTGCAACCGTTCGAAGCGGCGGTCGCGCCAGGCGTTGAAGCGCTCCGACCAGCTGGCCCTGCGCGGCACCGTCGGCGTGCTCGAGCGTGGGCAGCAGCCGGCGCGCCAGCGTCGGCACCAGCGTGCGCGACAGCAGATACGACGCCCACATCGAGAAGACGACCGCGATCGCCAGCGGCACGAACAGATAGCGCGCCGGCCCCTCGAGCATCACCACCGGGAAGAAGACGATGCAGATGGTCATCGTCGCGGCCAGCGCCGGCACGGCGACCTGGTGCGCGCCGTCGAGGATCGCGACGGTGAGCGGCTTGCCGGTCAGGCGGTTGCGGTGGATGTTCTCGACCTCGACGGTCGCGTCGTCGACCAGCATGCCGACCGCCAGCGCCAGCCCGCCCAGCGTCATGAGATTCAGCGTCTGTCCCGGTCAGGAAGAGACCGACGACGCCGAAGAGCAAGCGCGACCGGGATCGAGGTGCAGACGATCACCACCGATGCGCCAGCTGCCGAGGAAGAACAGGATCATCGCCGACACCAGCACTGCGGCGATCGCGGCCTCGCGCAGCACGCTCGAGATCGCCGCGCGCACGAACACCGACTGGTCGAAGTCGACGCGTGAGCTCCGTGCCCTTGGGCGCCGTGGCCAGCGCCGAGGGCAGCGCCGCTCGGACCGCGTCGACCACCGCCAGCGTCGACGCGCCCGCCTTGCTGCAGGATCGCGAGATAGGTCGCGCGGCGGCCGTTGACGCGCACGATGTTGGTCTGCACCGCGTAGCCGTCGTGGACGTGGGCCACGTCGCCCAGCAGCACGGTCACGCCGTTGACCACCTTGAGCGGCATGGTGTTGAACTCGGTCACCTCCGATCGGCGACGAGTTGAGCAGCACGTCGTACTCGGTGTCGCCGATGCGCGCCTGCCCGGCGGGCAGGATCACGTTGTTCGACGAGCAGGCTGTTGACCACGTCCTGCGCCGAGACGCCGCGCGCCTGCATCTTCTGCGGGTCGAGGTCGACCTGGATCTGGCGCGTGCGCCCGCCGAAGGGCGCCGGCGTCGACAGCCCGGGGATGGTGAACAGGCGCAGGCGCAGGAAGTTGAGGCCGTAGTCGAACAGGTCCTGCTCGGTCAGGCTGTCGCTCTTGATGGTGAGCTGCGCGACCTGAACGTTCGAGGCGTTGAATTGCAGGATGTTGGGCGGCGTGATGCCCGGTGGCAACACGCGCAGGATCGTGTTGCAGACCGCGTTGATCTGCGCGATCGCCGCGCCGATGTCGGTCCCCTGCTCGAAGAAGACCCGTACGATGCCGATGCCGACCAGCGACTGCGACTCCAGGCGCTCGATGCCGCCGACGGTCGTCGAGAGAGCGCGTTCCGTAATGAAGACCACCCGCCGTTCCATGTCGTCGGCGGGCAACCCGGGGAAGTTCCAGATGACGATGACGACCGGGATGTCGATGTTGGGCAAGACGTCGCGCTTGAGCTGCCGGATTGACAATCCGGAAAAGAGCGCGACCGCCAGCACGCTGACCAGCACCGTGTACGGCCTCCGCAGCGCGAGACGGACAATCCACATCCGGCGGAGGAATGTGGGTCCGATTGAAACGAGCACAATCCCGACGCGGGCGGAGTCGCGCCACGGAGTTGCACGACGAAGCCGCACGACGAAGCCGACGCCGACGAAGCGTTTGCGACGAGCGAGATGCGTCCGAGGCGGAGCTAAGGGCAGGTGCTGGCGCTGAACGTCGTCGACGCTGACCAGGTTCGCCACGCGGCCGACAGCGCCGCGACGTCGGCGGTGGTGAAGCTGCGGCCGGCGAAGGCGCGCGGGATCAGCTGGAACGCCAGCGGCCCCGCGTCGGTACCGGTGGCCGGGCAGCCGAAGAAGTAGAGCGAGAATGTGATCAGGTCGTTCACGTAGGTGACGATGCCGACTGCGTGAGCGCGCCCGGTCCGGAGAACCACTGACCAAAGCGCAGGCGGTGAAGATCAGGCTGGCGAAGTCGAAGGTCCTGCGCGCGGTCACGATACGAGCTGGTTGCACGTGAAGAGCGCGTGGGCTCAATCACCGGGCGTACGATCACCGGGCGTACGCGCCCTACGCGCTCCCCAGGTAAGCCCGCCGAACGACCTCCGTCCCCAGCAACTCCGCGCCCGGCCCCTCGGCGACGATTGCGCCCCGCTCCAGCACGTAGCCGTGGTCGGCGATGGCCAGCGCCTGGCGCACGTTCTGCTCGACCAGCAGCACCGACGTGCCCTCGTCGCGGATGCGCTGCAGGATGCGCAACAGGTCGCCGATCATGCGCGGCGCCAGGCCCAGCGAGGGCTCGTCGAGCATGAGCAGCCGCGGCCGACTGACGAGCGCGCGCGCGACCGCGAGCATCTGCTGCTCGCCGCCGCTCATCGTGCCCGCCGCCTGGCCCATCCGCTCGGCGAGCCGCGGGAACAGGCGCAGCGCCTCGCTGATCGCCGCGCGCCGCTCGCGCGCGCCGCGCAGGTAGCCGCCCAGCTCCAGATTCTCGCGCACCGTCATGCCGCCGAACAGGCGCCGCCCCTCGGGCACCAGCACCATGCCGCGCGCGACGCGTCCGGAGATCGACTCGCCGGTCAGGTCCGCGCCGTCGAGACGGACCGCGCCCGCGCAGGGCACGAGGCCGGCGATCGCGCCCAGCAGCGTGCTCTTGCCGGCGCCGTTCGCGCCCACCAGCACCACCAGCGCCCGCGCGCCCACGTCCAGCGCCACACCCGCCAGCACCGGTTGCGCGCCGTAGCCCGCGGACAAGCCGCGCACCTCGAGCATCGCGCTCACGCCGAGCCGCCTTCTTTCCCTTCTTCGCCGCCACCGCCACCTCCCAGATAGGCGTCGATCACGCGTCGATCGGCGGCGACCGCGGCCGGCGCGCCGTCGGCGATCAGCTCGCCGTAGTCGAGCACCATCATGCGATCGACACGCGCGCATCAGCGTGCCGACGGCGTGCTCGATCCAGATGACCGCGATGCCCAGCTCGCGCTGGATGCCGCGGATCAAACGGGCGACGTGGTCGGCCTCGGTCTCGGTCAGGCCGGCGGCGACCTCGTCGAGCAGCAGAAGCCGCGGGTTGGTCGCCAGCGCCATCGCGATCTCCAGCAAGCGCTGCCGCGCGGGTGGCAGCGCCCCCGCTGAAAGTCCGGCGTCGCCGGCCATCTCCACGCGCGCGAGCGCCGCGCGCGCCAGCTCGTCGAGCGCGCCGGCACGGGTTCGCGCGCCGCCGCGTCGCTGGCGGCGGTGCAGGAAGCGCGCGCCGAAGGTCACGTTCTCGAGCACCGTCAACGCGCGAAAGACCCGCGGCGTCTGGAACGTGCGCGCGATGCCGCGCCAGCAGAACTGATGGGGCGCGCACCCGGTCAGGTCGACGCCGTCGAACGACAGGTGGCCCGACGCCGGCGCCACGATGCCCGACAGCACGTGAAACAGCGTGGTCTTGCCCGCGCCGTTCGGGCCGATGATCCCGACCAGCTCCGACGGCGCCACGGCGAACGTGACGTTCGCCAGCGCGCGCAGACCCCCGAAGCGCACGCACAGGTCGCGCGCCTGCAACAATGGCTCAGACGTGGGACGCCTCCCCGCCGGCGCGCGACGGCGGCGCCAGCAGACGATCGATCCAGCGCACGCCTGCCAGACCGTCCGGCAGGAACAACACCGACAGGATCAGCAACACACCGAGGACGATCATGTAAAGGTACGGCAGCCGCAGGCGCAACAGCTCGGCGAGCAGGCTGAAGATCAACGCGCCCAGGATCGGCCCGCGCAGCTTGGCCGGCCCGCCCACCATCGCGATCAGGACCGTCTGGAACAGGATGAACGGATTGAAGACCGAGGTCGGATCGATGTACGTCCAGCGAACCGCCGCGGCCGCGCCGACGGCGCCGGCAAACCAGGCGGTGAGAACAAAGGCCGCCAGCTTGGCGTGGCGGGTGTGCACGCCCAGCGTGGCAGCGCGCTCCTCGTCGTCGCCGATGGCGCGCAATGCGAAGCCGAGGTCGCTGTGCGCGACCGCGCGATAGGCGACGGCGGCCAGCGCCGCCAGCACCGCGACGGTGATGTAGACCGTGCTCGCGGGCGGCGTGTCGGTGAGCACGCGGCCGACCGTGCCGGACTGCGACTTCTCGACGTAGGTGACGGTGTGGCGCACCACCTCGCCCAGGCCGAACGTCAGCACCGCGAAGTAAGCGCCGCGCAACCGCAACACCACGAGGCCGATCAGCGCCGCGAAGACCGCGGCCACGCTGCCCCCGAGAACGATGACCACCGCCCAGGGCAGCGACCCGAGCGCGAACGCCGTGCAGTAGGCGCCGATGCCGAAGAACGCCGACGTCGCGAGCGAAAGCGTGCGCAGGGGGCCGCTGAAGATCGACCAGCTGATCGCCAGCGCGGCATACATCAGGCACGCCAGTCCCAGCGCCACGGCGAACGGCGAGCCGTAGAGGGGCAGCGTGAAGATCGCGAGCGCCGCGAGAGCACCGACCGCGCGACGGGCGATCATCGAGCGAACAATCCCCGCGGGCGGATCAACAAGACCAGCACGAACACACCGTACGAGAGCAGCACCTTGAGCGAGGGACTGGTGAAGTACATGCCGAAGCTCTCGACCAGCCCCAGCAGCAACGCGCCGATGAAGCTGCCGGCGATGTGGCCGAGTCCGCCGAGGGTGATCACGATCAGCGCGGTCACGGTGTACGACTCGCCCATCGACGGCGACACCTCGAAGATCATCGACAGCAGCGAGCCGGCGGCGCCCGCCAGCGCCAGCCCCAGCGCGAAGCAGATCGGGTGCAGCCGGCGCGTGTCGACGCCGACCAGCAATGCGCCCAGCGGCGATTGCAGCATCGCGCGCACCGCCTTGCCGGCCATCGTCATCCGCAGCGCGATCATCAGCGCGGCGCTGATCGCCACCACCACGCCGAACACCAGCACGCGGTTCGCGGTGACGATCACGCCGTGATACTGGAGCGGGTCAGCCAGGTAGTCATAGCCGCGCAGGTCCGCGCCCCAGATCAGCAGCGCCACGTTCTGCAGCACGAACATGAGCCCGAATCCGATGAGCAGGCTGCGCTCCTCCAGCACCTCCGGGCTGGCCGACGTCGCCGCCAGCCGGCGGAAGATCAGGCGGTGCAACCCGAGCCCCAGCACGAACATCGCCGCGGTCGAGACCGGCAGGAACCACAGCGGGCTCGCGCCGGTCGCCGTGCGCAGGGCGTAGGTCAGGTAGGCCCCGACCATCAGGAACTCGCCGTGCGCGATGTTCATGATGCGCAGGAGCCCGTACTGCAAATTGAGGCCGATCGCGATCAGCGCGTAGATGCCACCGGTGATGAGGCCGGCGACGGCGAGATCCGCGAACAGCGATCCGTCCACTCCGACTCGTTAAGGCTGATTGCGGCCCGCCGCCATCGCGCGCAGCGCTATTTCCACGCCGGCTTGGGAAACACCGGCGCCGCGGTAGCGCGATCCTTCGGCCACACCACCTCGAACTCGCCCTTCTCCCACTGTCCGATGGTCCCCGGCGTCGTGATGTTCTCGCTGCCCTGAAACCGGATCGGACCGACGACGGTCTCGAACTCGGTCGCCGCGACGTAGTCGCGGATGGCCTTGCGGTCCAGGCCGACCTTCTCGATCGCCTGCTGCAGGATCTGCAGGCCCGCCCAGGCGTGGCCGCTGGCCCAGCGGTCCGGCTCCTTGCTGAACTTCTTCACGTGGGCCTGGAAGTACGCCTTGGCGGCCGGGCTGCTCTTGGCGTTCCACGACCCCATGCCCATGACGTCCTCGGCCGCGCTGCCCATCACTTCCCTGTACAGCGGGAACGCCGTGCCGACCGACGAGTAGAACACCTTGGGCGCGAAGCCGATCTCCTTGGACTGCTTCGACGCCAGGATCGTGTCGGGCGGGTAGGTGATTCCCAGGAACGCGTCGACGTTCTTGGCCTTGATCGCCTTCAGCGTGGGCGACAGATCCTTCACACCCAGCGGATAGCTGGTCTTCTCGGCGACCTGGATGCCCTTGGCCTTGAGCAGCGGCAGGAGCGCGTTGACGTTCTCCAGCCCGAACAGATCGTCCATGTAGATCACGGCGACGGTCTTGACCTTCTTGTCGACCAGGAAGTCGACCAGCGCGCCCATCATTCGATCCGGCTGCTGCAGCAACGCAAAGAAGTACGGCAGCTTCATGTCGACCAGCTTCCGCGACAGCGCCGTCGGCGCCAGCATCGGATATCCATATTTGTTGGCGAGCGGCGCGACCGCGAAGTTGGTGCCCGAGCCCCAGGGTGGCAGGATCAAGTCGACCTTGTCGCTGCCCATGAGCTTTTCGTAGGTGCGAACGGTCGTCTCGACGTCGCTGCGATCGTCGTACCCGATCAATTCCACTCTCCGTTTTTTGCCACCCTTGACGGAGATTCCGCCGGCGGCGTTGACCTGGTCGGCCCAGAGCAGGTAGTTCGGTTCCTGCGTCACTTGCGCGCCGGGCGCAAACGGCCCGGTGCGCGAGATGGCGTAGCCGATCTTGATCGGCGGCTCGTCGGCGCGCGCCACTGGCGGCAGCCCTAGCATGGCGACGGTCGTGGCCGCCGCCATCATCCACACGATGCATCCCGAAAAGGTGCGAGCCATGTGGCCTCCTTGATTCGTTGTCTGCCTGCTCGGTCTGCCTGCTCGGGCAGAGTATGCAATTGCGCTCGGCGGTACAAGCCGAGGTAGATTTGCCGTGCGTATGGAAACTCAGGTGGCCATTCTCGGAGCGGGCCCGGCGGGACTGGTGCTCTCGCATCTCCTGCAACGCGAAGGGATCGGCTCGGTGATCCTGGAGAGCCGCAGCCGCGCCTATGTGCAACAGCGCGTGCGCGCCGGCGTCCTCGAGCAAGGGACCGTCGACCTGCTCGACGAGCTCGGCCTCGCCGAGCGCCTTCACCGCGAAGGATTGGTTCACCACGGCCTCCTGCTCACGCTCGACGAGCGCCGACACCGCATCGCGCTCAGCGACCTCACCGGCGGGCGCGCGCTCACCGTCTACGGACAGCAAGAGGTCGTGAAGGATCTGATCGCGGCGCGGCTCGCGAGCGGCGGCGAGATCCAGTTCGACGTCGAGGACGTGCGCCTCGACGGCATCGACGGCGAGCGGCCGCGCGTGCGCTACCGCGACGGCGGCGGCGCGCGCGAGCTGCGCTGCGACTTCATCGCCGGCTGCGACGGCTTTCACGGCGTGTCGCGCCCGTCGCTGCCGCCGGGCGTGCTCACGATCTACGAGCGCCACTATCCCTTCGCCTGGCTCGGCATCCTGGCCGCCGTCGCCCCGTCGACCGAGGAGCTGATCTACGCGCGCCACGCGCGCGGCTTCGCGCTGCACAGCCTGCGCTCACCCGAGGTGAGCCGGCTCTACATCCAGGTCGATCGCGCCGCGCAGCTCGACGACTGGTCCGACGACCGCATCTGGGAGGAGCTGCGCCTGCGCCTGGCGGCCGACGGCTTCACCTTGCGCGACGGCCCCGTGATCGAGAAGAGCATCGCTCTCCACCACAGCTTCGTCGTCGAGCCGATGCAGTACGGGCGGCTCTATCTCGCGGGCGACGCCGCGCACATCGTGCCGCCGACCGGCGCCAAGGGCCTGAACCTGGCGGTCGCCGACGTCTGGGTGCTGTCGCACGCGCTCCGCGACTTCTTTCAGCGCGGCGACAGCGAGGGCCTGCAGCGCTACAGCGAGCGCTGCCTGCGCCGCGTGTGGCGCGCGCAGGAGTTCTCGTCGACGCTGACCACCCTGCTCCACCGCTTGCCCGACACCGACGCGTTCCAGGACCGCGTCACGCGCGCCCAGCTCGCCTGGCTCTGTTCGTCGGAGACCACGGCGCGCGCGTTCGCCGAGAACTACGTCGGGTTACCGCTCGACCACTTTCTCTGAGCTTCAGCGCGTCGTTCAGAACGTCGTTCAGATCTGGGCGAGCTTGACGTCGAGCACCGCGCAGCGCTTCTCGCGGCGCACGACCTCCAGCGCCTCGACGAGCGCGGGCGCGACCTCGTCGGGGCGGGTCACGGTGCGCGCGAAGGCGCCGCCCGACGCCGCGGCGATGCCCGCGTGATCCGGCGCGGGCGCGAAGCTCAGGCCCAGCGCCCGGCCGTCGGCGGCGCTGGCGTGCCCGGCGGGATGCACCGCGAGCGTGGAGAAGCGCGGCGCCTTCCAGCCGCCGTTGTCGTAGATGACTTGCAGGAACGGGGTCTCGTACCGCCGCGCCATCCAGTGCACCGCCGACGGGATCGAGAACAGATACGATCCGTCGCCGCAGAGCGTGACCACCGTGCTCTCGGGCCGCGCCAGCTTCACGCCGATGGCAGCGCCGCCGCACCAGCCGAGCGAGCCGCCGCCGCTGGTCAGCAGCGTCCCGGCGCGCCGGCGCGCCAGGTGGTCGACGATCACACCGTAGCTGGTGATCCCCTCGCTCAGCACCACCGTGTCGTCATCGATCGCCGCGCGCACGCACGCGGTCAAAAACTCGGGCGTGATCGGCGCGCCTGCCGCGGGCGGCGCCTCGCGCGCCGACAGCGTACGAGCGCGCGTCTCGTGAAGCGAGGCGTAGTGCGCCTTGCGCTCGTCGACGGCGCGCGCGTCGACCGCGATCGCACCCGACGCCAGCCGCTGCTCGATCTGCTGCAATGCCAGCGCCGCGTCGGCGCGAAAGGTGTGGCGCGCGGGGATGTGCCACAGCGGCATCTGCTGCTTGAGCGGATCGACGTCGATGTGAAAGACGAGCGCGCCCGCGGCGGGCCGGTTGACCACGGGGATCCAGGGCACGTCGCTGTCGACGACCAGCACCACGTCGGCGGCGGCGAGCACCGGGTTCTGCCGCTGCTCGTTCCACTGGTTGCCCTGGTAGAGCGGATCGTCGGCGGGGAAGCTCACCGCGTTCGGGACCGACTCGAGCACGCCGGCGCCCACGCGGTGGCAGAGCGCCACCAGCGCGTCGACCGCGGCGGCGTTGCGCCCCAGGTACGACGTCACCACCAGCGGCCGCCGCGCCTGGGCGAGCGCGCCCGCGATGGCATCGATGCCGTCGGGCGGCAGCGCCGCGGGCGCGATCGGCGCCCATTCGGCGACGTCGATCGCAACCGGCGGCGTCTCTGTCGCTGTCCCCACCACCTCCTCCATCACCTCGCGCGCGCCGACCAGGTACACCGGGCCCTTGGGATCGCTGTGCGCGAATTGCAGCGCGCGATGGACCAGCTGCTTGACGTTGCGGCCGGTGCGGATCTCGTTCTCGTACTTGACGTAGCCGCGCACCAGGCCGCGCTGATCGAACACGTCCTGGATCCACTGGATGAACTCGTTGCGGCTGCCGCGCAGCTCGCCCTCCTGCGTGAACGGCGACGCGCCGGCGAAGATCAGCACCGGCGCCCGCCCCTTGGCCACGTTGTGCACGGCCCCCGCCAGCGACTGCGTGCCGCACTCCACGTGCACCAGCACCGCCTGCGCGCGCCCGGTGACCTGCGCGTAGCCGTGCGCCGCGCTGAGCCCGACCATCTCGTTGGGACAGGTCACCACGCGCGGCAGCGGCTGCCCCTCGGTCGCCGCCTCGGCGAGGCGCTCGATGATCGACGGGTGGTCGCTGCCGAAGTTGCAGAACAGATAGGACACGCCGCCCTCTTTGAGAGCGTCGAGAAAAGCTGCGCCGGTCGTGTACATGACATCACCTCGACTGCGATCAACTGCGGGCGCCGCGACCCGCGCGCGCGATGAACCACATCAACCCCGCCGACAGAAGCGGCATCGTTCCGAGCGCCGCCAGCCCCCACTGGAAGCCACCGGTGCGGCGCTTGATGGCGCCGATCAAATAAGGCGCGACGAAGCCCGACAGGTTTCCGAGCGAGTTCACCAGCGCCACGCCGCCCGCGGCAGCGACGCCGCCCATCAGCGACGTCGGCCAGGTCCAGAACGGCGGCGTGTTGGCGAAGATGCCGACGCCGGCCAGGCACATGAAGACCAGCGCCGGCACGAACCGGCCGATGAAGCTGCCGGCCAGCAACGACAGCCCCGCCAGCAGCAGCGGCAACACCACATGCCAGGTCCGCTCGCCCGTGCGATCGGAGTGCGCGCTCCACACCACCATGGCCGCCGCCCCGCACGCATAGGGAAGCGCGGCAATGAGCCCGGTCTGGAAATAGCTGAAGCCGAACGCCTTGATGATCTGCGGCAGCCAGAACGCCAGGCCGTAGTTGCCCGCGATGCAACCGAAGTAGACCGCGCCCAGCAGGAGCACGCGCGGGTTCGTCAATCCCTGGCGCAGCGTCAACCGGTCGCGGTCGGCGTGCTCGCCCCGGTCGGCGGCGATCCGGCGTGCCACCAGCGCGCGCTCGTCGTCGCTGAGCCAGCGCGCCTCGCTGGGGCGATCGTCGAGCAGCCGCCAGACCAGAAAGCCGATCACCAACGCTGGAACGCCTTCGAGCAGAAACAACAACTGCCAGCTCCGCAGGCCGAGCGCGCCGCCGGTGCTGAGGATGGCGCCCGACAGCGGCGCTCCCGCCACCGCCGCGACCGGGTTGGCCAGCGTGAACCACCCCACGACGCGCGCGCGTTCGGCGCGCGGAAACCAGGAGCTGAGGTAGAGAATCACGCCCGGGTAAAAGCCCGCCTCGGCCGCGCCCAGCGCGAATCGTGCCAGGTAGAATGTCGCGGCGCCGCGCACCGCCGCGGTCGCCATCGAGACCAGGCCCCAGCTGATCATGATGCGGGCGATCCAGATGCGCGCGCCCTTGAGCTCGAGCATCACGTTGCTCGGCACCTCGCACAGGAAGTAGCCGACGAAGAAGATACCGGCGCCCGTCCCGTACACCGTGGGGCCAAACCCCAGTTCCTGGTTCATCTGCAGCGACGCGAAGCCGATGTTGACACGGTCGAGGAACGCGACGAAGTATCCGAGCATCAGGATCGGGACCAGGCGGGCCCGCACCTTGTCGAAGACCCGCTTCTCGTCGGCGTCGTTGGTCGGCAAGACCACCTCGGGGGAGAGCCGCACGCGCCGGCGTCAGGGAACGATCTTGAGTCGGTAGAGGCCGTACGGCAGCGTGCGCGTGTCGGTGCCGTTGTTGAACGGCGGCGCGGTCTGCACCTGCGAGGTGCTGATGTAGAGATAGCCGTCCTTCGAGACCGCGTAGCTGTCGGGCCAGATGAGGCGCGAATCCTCGACCAGCACCGTCTTCTTGAGATCCGGCGTGATCTTCACGATCGTGTCGTGCTCCATGTCGCCGAAGTAGAGGTTGCCCTTCTTGTCGAACTCCATGCCGTCGGTGATCGACACGTGCCCGAGGTCGACGACCGCCTTGACCAGATCGGCGTCGGCGAGCTTGGCGTTGCGCAGGTCGGCGGTCTTGATCTTGTAGAGCTTGTCGTCGGTGAGCGGCTTGAAGAACAGCCATTCGCGGTCGGGCGAGAGCGCGATGCCGTCGGAGTTGACCTTGAGCGGCTTGCCGCCCGGCGCGACCTCGCGCCCGCCGATCATGAAGTGGTACGCGGGATCGGTCTGCGTCGGCGGCGCGCCCTTCAGCACCATGCGCGTCTTGCCCGACTTCAAGTCGACGACGACGATCCCGCCCTCGTTGGAGTTGGTCATGTACGCGACCTGGCGCTTGGTGTCGACGCGAACGTCGTTGATGTAACTGTCCTTGTCGGTGATCCCCTTCATCGGGTAGACGCGCTCGACCTTGTTGGTGCCGAGGTTGATCCGCACCAGCTTGTCGCTCTCCTGATAGACGCCGCCGAACGACGGGTTGGCGGGATCGACGACCCACAGCTTGTCCTGGTCGTCGACGTAGACGGCCTGCACCGACACGAACTTCTTCGTGCCGTCCTCGCCCGGCTTCCAGCTATTCCATTCCTCGTCGGGATAGGGCTTGGACTCGGTCTTGCCGGTGATCTCGACGACGCAGTACTTGTGCAGCGGCGACCAGATCGGATAGTTGGCGAACAAGCGGTGCTTCGTTGAAACGGCGACGCCGGTCAGCTGATACTTCGGATCGCCGAACAGCTCCTCCAGCTTGGGATCGATCTTGCCCGCGGGCTTCGCGGCGGCGGGAGCGGCCGGCGGCTTGGTCTCGGCCTGGGCGCGCGGCACGCACACGCCGAGCGCCGCGAGAATGACCATCGAACGCCCTGCCCCTTGGGTTTGCGCCACCAGCCATTGCGCCATGCGGATCGTACCGTTCACGCTCTTCATGCCGCTCCACTCCTTTTCGAGGGTTCACCGAGGTCGCATCGCTGACCGCGCCGATTATGAACCCGGGATCGCGGCGCGGGAAGTGATCAACCGCGATCCCGGAAGTCGCAAGGGCGCCCGCCGCTGACGCTGCACTTGCTAGCGCTGCACTTGCTAACGCTGCACTTGCTAACGCTGCACTTGCTAACGCTGTACTTGCTAACGCTGTACTTGCTAACGCTGTACTTGCTAACGCTGCATTTGCGCGCCGAGCAGAATCGCGTTGCCGTTGGTCGTCCCCGCGCCGAAGTCGGTGTGCTCGTAACCGACGGCGAAACGCAGGAAATATTCGTCGATCACGTAGGTCACGTACGCATCCAGGATCTTCCAGCTCGGGTCGGTGGTTTGCTGCCAGCGAACCAGCGGCTGCAGCTTGCCGATGCCGATCGGCTGGGGCGTGAGCCAGCTGCCGAGCACGTAGAAGAAGTTCTTCACCGCGGGCACACCGGCGGCGCCCGGGGGAAAGGAGCCGAAGAAGTTGTTGTAGTGGTAGTAGCCGGCTTCGATGGTCCCGACACCGCCCGCGCCCAGGTTCTTCTCGGCGAGAACGTCGGCGTTGAGCTCGGAATAGTTGGCGCCGGAGGCGCCCATGGGCGCTCCATTGCTCTGATACTGACCGCCGCCGGCAATCGCGAGGATGTCCTGGCTGCCGTAATACGTGCTGCTGTGATAATAGCCGGGCTCCGAGCCAATCAGGCAGATGTTGACCCGGCCGGAGAAGAGCGGCGACTGCGCGGGATTGCTCAGATTGAACGCGCCGGCGTAGTACTTCACCTTGCCGTCGCCGAACGTGCCCCAGGCGGTCACGCCGTTGTCGCGGCCGAACTGCGTCGTGCGCGGGCCGACGAACGGGATCGGCATGTCGGCGCCGGTGTATTTCCACGGGCTCATGAACCAGGGGCCGCTGAAGTTCGAGCGATCCGACGGCACCAGCATGCGGCCCGCCCACAGATGAAACTCCTTCATCGGCTCGAACTTGACGATCGCGTCCATGATGCCCGCGCCGCCGGCCCCGCCCAATGGATCGTAGCTGGCGTTGAGGTTGAACTGCCAGGCGAAGATCGGCGTCAGGCGGCCGGAGAAGCGCGCTTCGGCGTAGACCTCGTCGAAGCCAAAGTCGTTGAGCTTGCTCCGGTCGGTCGTTCCCTGAAGCCGCCCGCCCACGCGCAACGCGAATCCGGTGTCGATCTTCTTGAGATCTCCCGCCGGCTCGGGGGCGGGCGGCGGCGGCGCCGGCGGCGCGATCACCGCCTCGGGAATCATGTCGGCGGGCGGCGGAGCCACTGGAGGCGCGGGCGGCGGCGGCGCGGCCTGCGCCAGCGGCGCCGAAGCAACCGGCGGCGCCGGGTCGGCGTGAGCCGACGTTTCGAGCGACGCCCACACCGCGGCCGGCACGGCGACCAAGATCGCAAGCGTGGCTCTGCAGGGTCGACCGACCCTTCGACCGATCATGGCGTTCTTCATTCTCGTCTCTCGTCTCGTGATCACGCGGGTGGGAGCGGCGACCGCGCCGGCTGCCGGCGATCACGAGGGAGCAGCCCGCGCGGATAGAACTCAGCCTTCTGGACGGGCGCGACGCCAATTCGCGCCGCACCGACACCCGTCGATGGAAATACACGTATTATCAGAGCGAACGAATCGAGCGGTCGTGCCGCCGCACTAGAACATCAATTGCGCCCTTCGCGCAATCGAACAAGATCGCAAAGCGTCTCCGTGGTGGGGACCGACATGCCCAGCCCCGCCGCCTCGCGCACGACAGCGCCGTTGATGAAGTCGATCTCCGTCGGCCGGCCGGCGAGCAGATCCTGGAGCATCGACGGCTTGTGATCGCCGTGCTCGCGGAACGCCATCGCGACGACGTCGCGCACGCGCGAAAGCTCGGCGGCGATCCCCTTGCGCCGCGCCACCGCGACCACCTCGCCGACCACGCGATCGACGATGGCGCGCCCCTCGGCCGTGCTGCCCATCCCACCGACGGTGAGCCCGCTGACCGCCGCCAGCGCGTTCATCGCGCAGTTGAACGCCAGCTTCTCCCAGATGCTCACGAAGACGTCGGGCTCGATCTCGGTGTCGAGGCCGCAGCCGCCGAACGCGGCGGCGAGCGCGCGCAGGCGCTCGCTCACGCCGCCCGCGACCGCCATGATCCGGAGCTGCCCGCTGCCGTGAGTGCGCACGCGACCCGGCCCGACCAGATCGGCGGGGAACGTGGTCGTGCCGACGATGATGTGCGCGTCGTCGGCGTGCGCGCGCATGACCTCGACGTGGCCGAGGCCGTTCTGCAACGAGAGCAGCCAGGTGTCGGGGCCGATCACGGCGCGCGCCGCCGCCAGCGCCGCGGCGCTGTGGAACGCCTTGGTGAACACGATCACCAGCCGGGCGACCTCGCGCGCCTCTTCGGGACGGCACGCGCGCGGCCGCACCATCGCGACGCCGTCGTCCGCCTCCAGCGTCAGGCCGTTCGCGTTGATCGCGTCGAGCTGATCGGCGCGCACGTCGACCAGCACCACGCGATGCCCACCGCGGGCGAGGCGCGCGCCGAACAGGCACCCCATCGCGCCCGCGCCCAGCACGACCACGTCGAGGACGCCGGCAGCCTCGGGCGCGTCGATCGTGGGCGGCATGCCACCACAATAACCCGCCGGGCGCGCGCGGGGTGGTTCGTTCCGCCCGAGCTACCAGCCGGCGCGCTAGTGGTCGCCGGCGCGCTGGTGATCTTCGGGGCGGGCCTCCGAGAGGCCGAACACGCGCATGCGCAGGTCGTCGAGCACGCTGTCGGGCAGGAGGTGCGGCAACAACGTCATCGGCCGAGAGAGCTTGCCCACGACGTAACGGATGCGCGGGCGCGGCGACGACAGCGCGTGCAGCACCGCGCGCGCGACCACCTCGGGCGGGCTGCCGTTGAGCTCGCGCGGCAACGCGCGCCGGTTGAACGTGCGCAGCATGTCGCCGTAGCGCTCGGCACCCTCGGGCGGCAGGCGGCGGATCGTCTCCTCGACGTGGCCCAGCGTCTTTTCGACGGCGGGCGTGTTGATCGCCGCCGGCTCGACCGTCGAGACCCGGATGCCGAACGGACGCAGCTCCATGCGCAGGGTGTCGCTCAGCGTCCCGAGCGCGGCCTTGCACGCGTTGAGCACGCCGCCGAACGGAATCGCGATGTGCGCGCCGACCGAGCTCATGTTGACGATGCGCCCGCGCGATCGGTGGAGCATCGGCAGGAACGCCTGGGTCACCGCGAGCTGGCCGAACACGTTCACGTCGAACATGTGCCGCAGCTCATCCGGGGTGATGTATTCCAGCGGCGCCGCCAGGCCGATGCCCGCGACGTTGACCAGCCCGTCGAGGTCGGCGCCCGCCAGGTGCTCCGCCACGTGCGTGACCGCGGCCCGGATCGAGCCACCATCGGTCACGTCCATGATCACCGGGTGCAGCCCGGGACCGGCGTCGGCCTGCAAGCGCTCGCCGTCGACCTGCTTGCGAACGGCCGCGAAGACGCGGAACCCATTTTCGATGAGCAAGAGAGCGCTCGCGCGCCCGATGCCGCTCGACGCGCCGGTGACCACGACGGTTCCCTTCGACATCGGTGAAATCCCCCCGCTCCATGCTGGGTCGGGCGGCGGCTTCGTCAATCGGGATTCGCCCCGCTGCTGCTACGCGTGGCGTGGCGGATCGCGCCCTCGACGGGCGCGTAGGCGAGCTCGACGCCCTCGCGCGCCGCGCGCAACAAGATGGAGCCGCGGCTCATGTCGCCGCGGCCGACGAACGACGGCGGAAACAGCAGGTGGTCGCCGAACACGCGCGTGAGCGGACGCACGTACTTGTTCGACGCGACGCTGCCAAGCAGGACGAAGCGCGTGGTCGCGCCGTAGCCGCGCTCCAGCTCCTCGGCGTGGCGGATCAGCGGCGCGGTGAAGGCGTCGTTGCGCTCGTCGATGTCGACGCCGGCCCAGGCCTGCGCGCGCTCGAGCGTCAGCGCAGTCTCGACGGAGACGAGGCCCTCGCTGGGGGTGATCACCAGCGCCGCCTCCAGATCGGCCGGCGCGCGCCCGAACGCGGCGGCGTACGCCGCTTTGCCCCGAAAGTAGAGGCTGCTGATGAAGCTGAACACCTCGCGCAGCGACGCGCCGCCCGGCGACCGCAGCTGCAGCGCGAGCGGCGACGCCGCGCCCGAACGCAACAGCAGCGCCCCGCGCTCGCCACCCAGGTTCGCGGGCGAGAGGATGAAGACGGTGTGCGCGGCGCCGTTCGACGGAATGCGCGCAGTCTAGCAAAATCGGCGCCCGCGGCGCTCCCCGTCGGGAATTTACCGCGCAGCATGCGTTACTGTCCAAAGGCCAGCGACCTTTCGTCGCGGCGAACAGAGGAGGACAAATGAAGCGAGCGTCGCAGGGGGTGTTGTTTTCATTGGTCCTGGTTGCCGGCGCACGGGCGCACGCGCAAGAGGAGCCCCTCGCCCCCGGATTCGGCGAGAAGGGTCACTTCGCGATCGGGGGCGAGCGGATGTTCGGCTACGTGCACGTGAGTCAAGACCAGAAGAGTGCGGGTGCCACGACGACGACGACGACGACCTTCAATTCGATCTCGCTGCTGGGGAGCCCGATCAGCAGCATCGCCAGCATCTACACTTACCCGCGCGTCGGGTTCGACGCGTTCATCGCGCCCTCCATCTCGCTCGGCGGGTCCCTGACCTACTTTCACCTTTCGACGTCCAACAGCGGCAACGACAACACGCTGAGCGGCTTCCTGGTCGCGCCCCGCGTCGGCTTCGCCGCGCGGCTCGCGCCGGCCGTCTGGCTCTGGCCTCGTGCCGGAATCACCTACGTCCGCGTCTCGACGGACCAGGGCAGCGGGGGGACCTCGCAGACCTCCAGCCTCTTCGCCGCCACCATCGAGGCGCCGCTGGTTCTGGCGCTGGCTCCGAACGCCCTCGCGCTGATCGGTCCGACCGTCGACGTGGGCCTGTCCGGATCCAGCAAGATCGACAACCCCGGTGCCACCTTCAGCAGCGACATCAAGGAGACCGACATCGGCCTTCAGGCGAGCTTCCTGTTCTACTTCTGAGCGCCGCGGAGAATCGCGCGCGGGAACCGGCACGCACGCCGGGCTGGACCGGCGACCCGCGCACCGGCTAAGAGATCCGCTCCATGTCACTTCACGGCGTCGCGGTCACCGCGACCGGCGCGGAGCGCCTGCGCGCACGTCACCCCCAGCTTCCGCTCTCCGACCTCGTCGGTGGCGGCGCCGCGCTCGAGCCGGGCCGGCCGATGCGCCTGCTCGCGCCCGGCGGCGAGGCGCTGGCCGCCGGCGTCGCCAATCCCGAGAACGAGCTCATCCGGATCTGGAGCGCGGCCGACGGCGGCGCCGGCAGCGGGACCGACGGCGGCTCGGCGATCCACGCCTTCGACGCCGCCTTCTTTCGCGCGCACGCGCAGCGCGCGCTCGCGGCGCGGCGCCGCCTGGGACTGGCCGACGGTGTGTCGGCGTACCGGCTGATCAACGCCGAGGGCGACGGCCTGTCCGGACTGACCGCCGACGTCTACGGCCCGTTCGCCGTGGTGACCGCGCTGTCGCGCGGCCTCGGCAATCACGCGCGCGCGCTGGCGACGGCGGCGCTGGCGGTGCTGCCCGAAGGCGATCTGCCCCTGCGCGGAGCGGTGCTGAAGGTGCGCCTCAAAGCGCAGGGGTCGAGCCCGGAGCGCGCCAAGGATCAAGTGCTCGGCGAGGAGCCGCCCGCCAAGCTGATTGTGCGCGAGAACGGCGTGCCGCACGAGGTGCACCTGCGCGGCGGCATCAACGTCGGCCTGTTCTCCGACATGCGCGATCACCGCGCCGGCCTCGCGCGGTTCGTGCGCGATCGCCGCGTGCTCAACACCTTTGCGTACACCGGCGCGCTGTCGCTGGCCGCCGCGCGCGCCGGCGCCGCCGCGGTCACCAGCGTCGATCTGGCCGGCGGGCCGCTCGCCTGGGCGCGCGAGAACTTCCGCCTGTCGGGCCTCGACCCCGAAGAGGCACGTTTCCGCTGGGAGACCTCCGACGTGTTCCGCTTCCTCGACGCTGAGCGCGAGCGCGGCGCCGCCTACGACGTCATCATCCTCGACCCGCCCACCGTCTCGGGGGCGCGCGCGACGTCGTGGGCGCAGAAGCGCGACTATCCCGACCTCATCGCCGCCGCGTGCGCGCTGCTGCCCGAGGAAGGCGGGCACCTGTGGGTCTCGTCGAACACCCACCGCGGCCCCAGCGTGCTCAAGCACGTCGAGGCCGGCCTCACACGCGCGGGTCGCCCCGCGGCGCTCCTCGAGCTCGGCGGCCTGCCCCCCGACTTCCCCACGCCGGTCGGCTGGCCCGCCGCGCGCTACCTGGAGGTCTGCCAGCTGGCCGTCGGCGCGGGGCGGCGCTAGTGTCCTGTCTCAGAAATCCGCCGTGGCCCGAATGCAGGCGGATTTCTGAGACAGGACACTAGGTCGCGTCGGCGGCGCGCTGGGACCGCAGGCCGGGTTCGACCCGCAGCAGGTCCCAGTCGACGCCGTCGACCGAGAAGGGATGACTGGCGACCGCGCGGCCGAGCCACGACGCCGCGACCCGCGACCAGAACCGCAACGCGCCGGGGTTCGCGCGCCGGATCCGGATCTCCCACGGGCCGGGGAACATGTCGAAGAGCGCGACCGCGGCCGCGGTTCCGAAGCCGTGCCGGCGCGCGCTGCGCACCACGAAGAACTCGGCAACATCCATGACGTCGCTGGCGCCGCCGGCCCGCGAGCCGCGCCGCGCCAGCGCAAAGCCGCCGAGCTTGCCGTTGGCGCGGATGAAGAACGGAAAGTGATCGTCGCGCGCCCACCACTGATCGCCGATCGGCACGTCGAAACGGCCGCTGGGCTGCAGGTCGATCGGCAGGTATTCGCTGAAGTCGTGGACGTAGAGCTCGAACAGGTTGCCCAGGACCGGAGCCTGATCTCGACTGATCGGTTCGAGCGCGACCATTCTGAAAACCCCGCGGCATGATGTCACGCGCCGGGCGCGGCGAGAAGCCCAACCGCGCGGTCGCGCGCACCGTCGCGTCTCCGGTGCGCCCTTGACGATCGCCGGCGCCGTGGCCTGCTTGAATCGACCACATACGGAGGCATTGCCATGGCGACCAGAAGCGAGCGGTTCAAGGCCCAGATGCAGCGCCAAGCTCATGCGAAAAGAGCCCCGGCTACCAAGGTGAGGCCGCGCGTGCGCGGCACGCACAACGAGGCGGCCCGCGCCGCCAAGAACAGCTCCTACGAGCTGGAAGCACCCCTGGGATCGGCGCGCCCGTCGCGGAAATCGACGCGGCGGAGCCCGACGCACGTGAAGACCGACAGCGCGCTGCGCATCACTGCGATGAACCGGAACGCGTCGCCGCAGGTGCGCTCGCAGAGTCGGGGTGGAAAGACCACCTGACCGGCGCCGGCCCGAGACCGCCGCGCCGCCATGGACGGGCGGCGGTACGTGTTCAGATTCGGCCGTGTGGAGACCGCTTCACCCGACGCGCCGATGACGAAGAACGAGAGCGCCGGGGCGAGCAAGCCGCCCCGACGCCGAGGCCGGCGGCGCACCTGGGCGGTGGCGGCCGGAGCCGTCGCGGCGGTGCTCGCCCTCGTCTACTACCTGCACGGCCGCCAGTTCGAGAGCACCGACGACGCGCAGGTCGACGCCGACGTCAGTGACATCGGCGCGCGCGTCGGCGGCACGGTCACGCGCGTCGCGATCGCCGAGAACCAGGCGGTGCGCGCCGGCGACGTCCTGGCCGAGGTCGATCCGACCGATCTCCAGGTCGCGCTCACCCAGGCGCGCGCGGCGGTCGCGCAGTCCCAGGCGCAGCTCGAAGCCGAGGACCCGACGGTGCCGATCACCCAGGCCTCGAACGCCGCCGCGCTGACCAACGCCGCGTCGGATCTCGAGTCGGCGTCGGCGATGGTGACCGGCGCGGACCACGAAGTCGAGCAGGCGCGCGCGCAGGTGGCGCAGGCCCAGGCGACCAACCACAACGCCCAGCTGGATCGCAAGCGCGGCGCCGACCTGCTCGCTCACGGAGCGCTGCCCCGCGCCGAGCTCGATCGTCGCATCGCTGCCGCCGACGCGGCCGAGGCCGGCGCGCGCGCCGCGCAGAAGGCGCTGGCCGTGGCACGCGCGCGGGTCGCGCAGCAACGCTCGCAGCTCACAGCGACGCGCGGCCGCCTCGCCGAGGTCGAGACCAATGCGCCCCGACAGGTCGAAACCCGACGCGCGTCGGTGCTGTCGCGCCGCGCCGACCTCGAGGTGGCGCGCGCGCGGCTGCGCCAGGCGGAGCTCGACCTGGACTACGCGCGCGTGCGCACGCCGGTCGCCGGCATCGTCGCGCGCAAGGCCGTGAACGTCGGCGATCGCATCGCGCCAGGGCAATCGCTGGCGGCGGTGGCGCAGATCGATCGCGTCTGGGTGACCGCCAACTTCCGCGAGACCCAGATCCGCCACATGAAGCCGGGGCAAACCGTCTCCGTGCACGTCGACGCCCTGGACCAGAGCTACTCCGGCACCGTCGAGACCCTGGGCGGCGCCACCGGCTCGCGCGTCAGCATGCTGCCGCCCGAGAACGCGTCGGGAAACTACGTGAAGGTCGTGCAGCGGATCCCGGTGCGCATCCGGCTCGATCCCGGCCAGGCCGGCATCGATCGCCTGCGCCCGGGGATGTCGGTCGAGCCCAAGGTCCGCATCGCGCCGTGAGCGACGACGCGGAGACCGGCTGGACCGGCGGCCACGACCCGTGGGTCATCGCGCTGGTGGTGACGCTGGCGACGTTCATGGAGGTGCTCGACACCAGCATCGCCAACGTGTCGCTGCCGCACATCGCCGGCAGCCTCTCGGTGACCGCCGACGAGAGCACGTGGATCCTGACGTCGTACCTGGTCTCGAACGCGGTGGTGCTGCCGGTGAGCGGCTGGCTCGCGAGCCGCTTCGGGCGCAAGCGTTTCTACATGACCTGCGTCGCCGGGTTCACGGCGAGCTCGCTCCTGTGCGGCCTGGCCCCGACGCTGCCGCTGCTGATCTTCTTCCGCGTGCTGCAGGGCGCGGCGGGCGGCGGGCTCGCGCCCAGCGAGCAGGCGATCATGGCCGACACCTTCCCGCCGGCGCGGCGCGGGATGGCGTTCGCGGTCTACGGCATGGCGGTGGTGCTGGCGCCGGCGATCGGGCCGACGCTGGGCGGCTTCATCACCGACCACTATTCCTGGCGCTGGATCTTCTTCATCAACGTTCCCGTCGGCATCGTGTCGCTGCTCCTCACGTCGCGCGTGGTCTCGGATCCGCCGCACCTGCGCCAGGCGCGCGAGCGCACCGGCCCGATCGACTTCCTGGGCTTCGCGCTCATCGCGATCGGCCTCGGCGCGCTCGAGGTCGTGCTCGACAAGGGGCAAGAAGACAACTGGTTCCAGTCGCCGTTCATCGTCGCGTTCTCGATCACGGGCGGCGTCGCGCTGGTGGCGTTCGTGCTGTGGGAGCTCAGGCACGACAACCCGATCGTGGACGTCAACCTGTTCCGCGAGCGCAACTTCGCCGTCGCCTGCTGCCTGATGCTGGCCCTGGGGGTGGTGCTCTACGGCTCGACGGTGCTGTTGCCGCAGTATTTGCAGATCGTGATGGGCTACTCGGCGCAACAAGCCGGGATGGTGCTGTCGCCGGGCGGCTTCGTGGTCATGGTGCTCTTGCCGATCGTTGGCCTGCTCACGCCGCGGGTGAACCCGCGCATCCTGATCGCCGTCGGCTTCGCGACGCTGTCGGCGGCGATGTTCTACATGACCGCCCACCTCTATCCGGGGATCGACTTTCGCACCGCTCTCGAGCTGCGCGCGTTCCAGTCGGTGGGTCTGGCGTTCCTGTTCGTGCCGATCAACACGCTGATCTACGAGGGCATCCCGCCGCACAAGAACAACGCGGTGTCGGGCATCGTCAACCTGGCGCGCAACATGGGCGGCGACATCGGCATCGCGTTCGTCACCACGCTGGCGGTGCGGCGCTCGCAGTTTCATCAGGCGCGGCTCACCGACCACACGAGTCCGTACGATCACTCATTCATCGCCACGCTCGACGCCGTGACGCGCGCGCTGCAACGCGCCGGGATGTCGTCGGCGGACGCGGCCCACCGCGCGCTGGCGGTGGTCTACCGCCAGACCATCATCCAGGCGACCACGCTCGCGTACCTCGACGTGCTGCATGTGTTCGCGCTGATGAGCGCGGTGATGATCCCGTTCCTCTGGCTGGCGCGCCGCAATGCGCCTGCGGCGCCCGGCAGGCCGGCGATGGGGCATCCCTGATCACGTTTTTCAGGGAAGAACCGGCCCGGTCGCCGTTTCTTCGGCGTGACAGGGACTCCGCGCTCCCGACTGTCGATCGCGCTCCCCGGGCTGGCGCTGCTGCTGGCCGCCGCGACGGCTCGCGCCGACGACAGCAAAAAGAAGCCGGGCCTCTTCGACTTCGAGCGCTGGGCCACGCCGGCCGGGCATGAACGCGACGCAGCCCGGCACCTGCTCCCGGGCCGGTTCGATCTCACGCCCGCGCCGGGCCTGGCGGGAGAGGTGCGCGTCGTGCGCCTGCGGTTCTACGCCGACAGCGACTACCGCACGCTGGTCCTCAGCTGGCAAAAGCGGCTGCGCGCGCAGATCGAGCGGATCAACGCCGTCGTCGGGCCTGTCCTCGCGGTGCGCTTCGAGATCGAGAGCGTCCGTGAATGGAACCGCTCCCATAACGGGATGCCGCTCGAGCCTGTGCTCACCGAGCTCGAAGCGCTGGATCCGGCGCACGACGTCGCCTGCGTGATCGGTCTCGTGACCCCGATGCGCGGCGTCGCCACCTCCGTGCACCAGGTCGGAAGCGCGTGGCTGCTCTCGCACCACTTCGTGCTGCGCGGAATGGACGACGAGCAAGAGCTCCTGGCGCTCGATCGCGAGTTCAAGCTGCTCGACCCCGCTGAACGCCAGTCGATCTACGCGCAGCGCAAGGCGCACAAAGAAGTCGTGATCTTCTTGCACGAGTGGGGGCACACGCTCGGGCTCCTGCACAATGAAGACCCGTCGATCATCATGAACCCCACCTACGACGCTCACCAGGCGGCGTTCAGTCCCTTCGAGCAGAGCGTGATCAACCTGGTGCTCGGCCGCCGCTTCGAGCGGCCGGCGGAGGCGTACCCGGAAGTCGCGGCGCTCGAGTCGATGCTGCGCGACGCACCGGCCGACGAGGGCTCGGACAAGGACCGCGCGCAGCTGCTCACTCTCGCGCGCCAGCGCGCGCGCGGCGTGACCGGGACACCGGTCGCCGGCGCCGCCGCCGAGCCCAAGGGCGTGACCCATGAGCAGATCGAACGCTACAACCGCGCGATCGCGGCGGCCAACGCCGGCCGCACCGAGGAGGCCTGGGCCGAGCTCGGTCCGATCATCGCCGAGCTCACGAAGGCCAAGGTGCCGAGCGACGCGACGCTGTGGCGCGAAGCCGCGTCGTTCGCGGCCAACCTGGGCGCGCTCAGCGCCGCCGAGGGGTTGATGGCGCGACTCGGTCGGAACGCCAACCTCCCCGAGCTCGGCAAGCTCGCAGGCGGAGATCGAGTCGACGCGCCACCAGGTCGCCTTGCCGCCGAACGCGGACAACCTGGGCGTACCCGCCGCGCGCGAGGTCGCGTACGTCGCGGGCTACCGCGAGATCGCGCGCTCCCTGTCGAGCGCCAACGCAGCGGCCGCGCGCGAGCGGTTTCAGTCCTTCGCGAGCGACTTCCCCGATGCGCCGGCCACTGACGTCGTCGCGTGCGAGCTCGAAATGAGCGCCAAGATCCCCAAGAAGCGCGCCGCCGCCGCCAAGCGCTGCGAATCGGCGCTGGCCAAGTACGATGGCGCCGAACGCGCGCTGGTGTTGCTGGCTGCGATGGCGGCCACCGACCGGCGCGACACCGAGGCGGAGAAGTACCTGAAGCGCGCGATCGGGACAGAGCCCGACGACCCTGGACCGTGGCGCATGCTGGGGCAGCTCTATCGGAGCACGCACGCCCGCTCGAGCCTGACCGAGCTCGAGAGCCGCCACCAGGCGCTGTTCTCGACGCCGCTGCCCAGGTGATACGGCGCTACGGACAGGCGCCCGGTGTGCACGCGACCATGCCCGAGGCGCCCGCGTCGCCGGCGTCCACCGGGGGCGACGACGACGGCAGGCAGACCCGGTAGGGCTCCGCGGGTTGGCCGGAGCAGGTCATGGTCTGAAGCTGCACGACGCCGCCGTCGGCGCCGGCGAGCGAGTTGGTCATCACCGTCGCGACGATGCGGCCCGCGCCGTCGAGAAAGAGATCGGTCGCCACCAGCCCGGCCGACGATCGCACCCCCGATGTCTGCTGCGTCAGGCACGTCTGTCCGTCCTTGATCCGCTCGCTGGTCGATGACACGAACGCGCCGGCGTCGACGCTGCCCGAGATCTTCGTGGTCAGCACCTTGGCGCCGCCGGTGAAGCATTGATTGACGACGTTGACGGTCGTCCCGTCGGGGTTCGCGGTCTGCGATGTTTGAACGACGCAGGTCGCGCCGCCCTGGCCCTCGCTGCAGGCGGCGATGAGCGCGCCGAGCTGCAAGCTGCACGGCGTGCACGGCGTGGCGGCGTCCGCGGTCGCGTCGGACGCGTCACCCGCGTCTCTTCCCATCGACCCCGCGTCGAAGCGATCGACAGCGGCATCGGCGGTCGCGTCCGCGGTGTCGGCGGCGTCGCCGCCGCCGTCGCTCGCGCCCACTCTGCTGTCCGCGCCGGCGCCGGCATCGTTACCGCCGTCGGGGCCGCCATCGTGGCCCGGATCGTGGCGACCTTGCCCGCCGCCGCACCCGACCAGGCCGACCATCAACCCAAAGACCAGCGATCTCCGTCGAGCCACCGCCCGAACTTTAGGTACGAGACTCGATGTGTCAAGCGGTGCGCCGGCGCAATTCCGTCGGCGCGGCGACCGCCGGAGCGCTCGGAAGCGCGCCGGGCGCGGTCTCCGGGTGCGGTTGATAGAGCCGCGCGGGGATCGGAAAGCCGCACGACGTCCCGTCGACGACGGCGATCTGGTCTTCCCAGGGCAGCCGGTAGCGGCCCGCGACGAGATCGCGCATGAACGTGTACGGGCAATCGGTGGCGCCGCCCGCGACGGCGACGTACCCGCGGTGGCCGAGTTGATAGATGTTGTTCTCGACGGCCCACTCGCGCCGCGCCTCGCGCACCAGATCCGGCCGCACCTCGGCGGTGATGATCTCGTCGGGGCGGCCGCCGCCCGTCGCCAGCGTGACGCCGTCGAAGCCCACGATCATCCCCTCGCCCATCGAGTCGAAGGTGCCGTCGGAGCCGCACAGGCAGACCGACGCCGTCACCGCCAGGTTGCAGAACGCGTTGGCCTGGTTGGTGATGCGCCAGCCGTGACGGATCGGCGCCGTGTATCCCGCCGTGCGCAGGATGATCTCCGCGCCCTTGTAGGCGCACTCGCGCGCCATCTCCGGGAACATGCCGTCGTGGCAGATGATGAGGCCGATGCGGCTGCCGCGCGGCCCGTCGCACACCGGAATGCCGACGTCGCCCGGTTCCCAGGGCTCGACGGGAACCCACGGGTGCAGCTTGCGATAGTAGAGGCGCAGCTCACCCTGGTCGTCGAGGATGATGCCGGTGTTGTAGGGATTGCCGTGCGGGTTCGCCTCCATGATCGAGAAGCAACCCCAGATGCGGTTCTCGCGGCACGCGGCGCGGAACGCCGCGACCTCGGGACCGTCCATGCGGCACATCAGCTCCGGCGCCGTGCTCATCGACAGGCCGTGCAGCGAATACTCGGGGAACACGACCAGATCCATGCTGGGCAGGTTGCGCCGCGCCTTGCCGACCATCGCGACGATGCGCGCGGCCTGCGCCGACAGCTCCGCCGGATTGGTCACCGTCGGCAGCTGCAGCTGCACCATCCCCAGCACCACGCCCGCCGGCGATCGATTGAGACCTCCGAGTCCGCTCATGGCCGCGAGTTGGCCACGGCGCACGCAACGCGCAGGTTTCCGGCCGGTCGAGGTTTCGTAACTTCGCGCAGGCTAGGCGCGGACGGAGATGTGGCCGTCGTCGGTCTTCGTCATCTGCGGGCCGCTCTGGTCGATCAGACGAACGGCCTCGGCGCCCTGCAGGCGTTGGGCATCCTGCGCTTTGCGCAGCATCCGCACCGAATAGTTCTGGTCCACCTGTCCCGAATCGACCGCACTCACCGAGCTGGATGTATCAACCGCCATGCCCTGCCCCTCGGCAGATCTTGCCGGCGCCTTGAGCCGCGACCCGGCAAAAATAGCCGACTCGCCGGCCAGATCCAGGCAAAGTCGCGCCACTGTTCGAGCTTTTTTTGGGCCCCCGCGCATTTTTCCGCGCCTTCGCCCTAAAGATTTTCGCGAATGTGCCGATGGGGCAACCAAGGACAGGGACCCCTGTCCGGCGGAAGACCTGGCGGGAGGAAGTCGGCATGTCCATCTCCATCAACAGCAATCAGAGCTCCTTGTTCGCGCAGAAGAGCCTTCTCGGTACCGAGAACGCGACGCAGAAGACCCTGTCGCATCTCTCCTCCGGCAAGAAGATCAACAATGCGTCGGAGAACGCCGCCAACCTGGCGATCGCCGTCCAGATGGCCGCGCAGCTCGGCAGCTCGAACCAGGACGTCAGCAACGCCGGCGACGCGCTCGACCTGGCCGACACCGCCGACGCCGCGCTCAGCAACACCACCGACATCCTCTCGCGGCTCGACGAGCTGGCGATGCAGTCGGGCGACGGCGCGCTCAACGCCTCCGACCGCGCCGACATTCAGGACGAGGCCAACGCGCTCACCGCGCAACTGAACAGCATCTCGGGCGGCACCGAATTCAACGGCACGCCTCTGCTGAGCGGGAACGCCAACCTCACGTTCCAGGTCGGGACGGGCAACGTCCCCGGCAACGACCGCCTCACGCTCACCACCGGGGACGCCAGCGCCACGGCGCTGGGCGTCAGCGGGATCAACCTCGCGACGCCGTCCGGCGCGTCGAGCGCGCTCGATAGCATCGACTCGGCGATCCAGGCGGCGTCGTCGCTGCGCTCGACGCTGGGCGCGCAGGCCAACCGCGCGTCCTCGGCGGCGTCGCAGGCGCAGCAGACGTCGTTGAGCCTGGCCGCCGCCCACAGCAGCATCATGGACGCCGACATCGCTTCGGAGGCGTCGGATCTGAGCAGCGAGATGATCCTGGGACAGGCCGGCGCCGCCGTCCTCGCGCAAGCCAACCAGAATCAGCACACGGCGCTGCGCCTGCTCTCGGGCGGCTAGCTCTTAGCCGATGAGCCGCAGTACGGGCTGCACGGATCGGGCCACGCCCGCGGCGGCGGGTGACGCGGCGACGGCGGCGTCGCCGATCGGGATGTAGTCGCGCGCGGGGTCAAACGCCTGCTTCGATAGCTCGCGGACCGCGTCGGGGACCTTGACGTCGGGGCCGAGGCCCCACTTCTCGCAGAAGCGCAGGCGGCTCTCGGCGGCGACCTTTCCGCGATCGATCCCCAGCGCCTTCCATGTGGCGGCGCCGGCGTGGTGGACGAAGACGTCGAACGCGATCGCCATGCGAAAGCCGGCGCGATAGGCGCGGATGCAGAAGTCGTCGTCGGTGTGGATCGGCGAGCCGAACCGCGCGTCCAGCCCGCCGATGCGATTCAACACCTGGCGCTTCATGACCAGGCAGATGCCGGACAGCGGGTGCGTGACCGCGAACTCGCCCGCGTGATTCACGGCCCAGGGCTCGACGAACGCCGACAGCTCCGCCGCATCCTGGTAGGTGCGCATGCTGACGCCCTGAAGGCCGCCGCACGCGCTCAGCGCCGGCCCCGCCAGAGCCACCGCCGGGTGCAGCGCCATCAGCGCCAGTTGCTTCCCGAGCCAGTCGGGCGTGACGACCACGTCGTTGTGCAGGATGACCAGGTACTCGCCGCGCGCCGCCGCCAGCCCCTGGTTGCACGCCGCCGCGTAGCCGATGTCGCGCTCATTGCGCAACCAGGTGACGTGCACGCGCTGGCGCGCGCAGCTGCGCCGCCAGGCCGCCGTAGTCGCGGGACGAGGACGAGGACGACCCGTTGTCGACCAGCACAATCTCGAATGAACGGTGGGTGTGCGCCAGGATCGACGCCACGCAATCGGCCGTGACGCTTGGATTGTCGCGCGCGACGATCACGATGCTGGTGAGCTCGGTCTGCGCGCTGCTCGCGCGCCCCAGGACGGGCCCGCCGTTCTCGCGATACGAGCGCTCGTAGGTGATGTTGCTGCTGGATTGCGCGAGCGTAGGTCGCCACCAGAGCGCCGTCGACGTCACCGGGGATCTGCACCAGCCGGTAGACACCGACGTCGCGCGCGCGGCCGAGCGCCAGGCCGTGCGCGCGCAGCTCGACGGACAGACGCCCGCGGTCGTCGCCGAGCAACGCCTCGGGCACGCGGCGGCCGATCTCGAGCAACCGCTCGCGCGGCCCGTACGCCAGCATGGTCGCGGCGATCGCGACCTCTTCGACGTCACCGGGATTCGCCGCGCGTGGATGCGCCACGCCCGACGCGACCTTGCCGCCGGCGTCGGGCGGCGCCTGCTCCAGCGGGTAGTAGAGCTGATGGGTGGGCAACCCCTCGACCGGCAGCAGCGTCGGGACCACCACGCCCAGCTTGGGCTGGGCGTCGAAATGCGCGGACAGCCGCGCCAGCCAATCGGTGACCACGCGCATGCTGGGCGCCATCACGGCGACGCGCGGCCGCGTCGCGGCCTCCAGACCCTGCAGCGTCGCCTGCGCCAGGCTGGTGGGCGCGGGGTTGCGGATCAGGCGGAAGCGCTGCGGATACGCGGCCACGAACTGCCGGGCGAAGTCGCCCGCCGGCCCGAGCGACCCGTCGTCGACGATGATGACCTCGTCCTGCGCGCCGGTGGTGTAGCGCAGGTTCTCCAGGCACGGCGCCAGGCTCCAGAGCGCGTCGCGCATCGGCACGATCACGCTCGCGGCGGCCCGCGCGGGATCCACGGCCATCGGCTGGACCTCGCGCCGAAAATCGACGTCGAACGCCTTGAACCGGCCCTGCCAGCGCTCGTTCAAGCGATTGACATTGATCGAGTCGGCGTTGAAGCGCCCCTCGGACACCGACTCGTAGTGAACCGCGACGCTGTCGGGCGTGTAGACGATCTTTGCGCCGGTCTGCGAGACCTTGAGGCACAGGTCGACGTCTTCGTAGCCGTTGATGTAGCCCTCGTCGAACGTCCCGACCGCGCGAAACACCTCGCCCCGGATCAGCATGCAGGCGGCGGTGACCGCGCGCATGGTCTTGCGCTGGCGGCTCTCCGATTCGGGACGGCGGTAATGCAGGTGGAATGGCGTCACCGGCAATGGCCCCGCATAGGCGAACACCACGCCGCCGTGCTGGAGCGTGCCGTCGGGGAACAAGAGCTTGCTGCCGACCATGGCGACGTCGGGTTCGCCGTCGAGGATGTGGACCATCGAGGACAGCCAGCGGGCTCGCACCTCGGTGTCGTTGTTCAAGAACATCAGGTATTTCCCGCGCGCCATCGCCGCGCCCTGGTTGCACGCCCTGGCAAACCCGAAGTTCTTCTCGTTGCGCTGGAAGCGAATGCCGTCCAGCAACGGCAGCGCCTGCGCGGTGTCGTCACTGGAGGCGTTGTCGACGACGATCACCTCGTGAGCCACGTCGCCCGTGTTGGCGGCGACCGCCATCAAGCACTTGAACGTGTACTCCCACTTGTTGAAGACCGGGATGATGACCGAGACCACGGGCGCCTGGATGTGGGACATCGCAAACGCGCATCCCCGCAAGTGGCGTACCAACGGCCACACTCCGCGCACGGGCGCGAGCCGCGCCGGCGCTGGTCTGAACCAGCGTCAGAATTCCGTTACGCGTCAGAACGATGACGCCGGGCTAGGGCGCGGGGCAAACCCCGCTCGGGCCGCACTCCTCGAGCAAGAACTGGCTGAAGACGCGGCTCACGTTGATCAGCTTGGGCGTGAGCAAGGTCGGTTGGTTGGTGTCCTGCGGCGCCGGAAGGCCGCGCGCCGAGACCCCCTGGGTGTTGTGGCAGGCGAGGCAGTTGTTGAACGTGCCGTTCTGGGTGAACGACTCGATGGCCGGGTTCGAGAGACGATCCGTCCCTGCCACGATCGAGTAGGGGCTGTCGACGCCGTAGATGCCCATCGACGCCTGAAACTGGTCGGGCGAGACCGCGGGTACGGTATTGCCGTCCTGATCCACGTGTGCGCCGGTCACGAACGGACTGGAGAGATCGTTCTGCAACGACTCGTCGATCCCGAAATAGCCGGGCTTGTCCATCCACACCGCGCCGACCAGCGCGTAAGCGCCTCGCACGTCGGCGAGCGCCGACTGCAGACCGAGCGTTGTTCCATTGACCGACTTCACCTCCGAGCGCTCCTCGGTCGTGGTCGACTGCGACGCCGGGTACGCGCGATAGATCGACGTCGATTGCGCGAAGGTTTGCGTCGCGCCGTCGAGCTGAAGCTGGCTGTCGGAATAGGGCTGGTTGGCCAGCATCGCCGGCGTGTTTCCGTGATAGAGGAGCTCTGACATCGGGCTGGGCACGGCCCTGGCGACAAAACTGGCGGGTTGCGTGGATGCCGCGGGAGCGAGGTCGGAAGAACCGTCGACACCGACGTGCTGAAACGTGGCCCAGATGAGCTCGGAGTGCCCCGGGATGCTGAAGGCGACATCCGCCGCCAGCAGCGCCACCCGGATGTGGCGCGGGTGATCCCGGTCTTCGACGATCGTGCCCGCGGCGTCGATCTGCAGGCTCGAGACCCAGGCGTCCGTGGTCACGAACGTCGAGAAGTCGCCGGTCACACCATCGGCCGGGTCGATGTCCTTCCATGCGGACCGGTACGTGGCCACGCCGGGCGGAAACGCCAGCGCCGGATCGGCGTTCTCGATCGCCGCGGCGGTCTGCAGCGCATGCCCGTTCACGAAATTGACGAACGCGCCGTTGAGGCTGACGCCGTAGTAGATCGCGTGCCCCGATTGATCGACCAGGATCGTGTCGTCACCGGGTTGCCGGACGTGGCCCAGCCAGGCCCGCTCTGCTGTCCCCCGATGCGTGCCGCTCGGCGCCAGCGCTCCGGACGCAAGAGGATGCGCGCGCGCGAACGTGTCGTCGATCGTTGCGTAGCTGGTCAGCGCCGGATCGCCGCCCGTCACCGGTCTCGTCGCGAACGTGAAGTACTGCACGGCCGCCGTGTAAAAACCGCACTCGGCGTCGGGGTGGGGCGGCTGCGCGGCTATATCGGGTTCCTCGTCGGTTCCGTACCAATAAGGCGAGACCAGACAGTCGGCGACGCTGCGATCGCTCGCGGGAAACCGCAGGACGTGGGAATCGCACGCGAGGCTCGGCGCGGTCGCGAGCGCTGCCACGATCGAGAGCAACCGGTACCTACGCTCGGCGGTGTTCATCGTTCATCTCCTCCCGAGAGCTTGGTTCCCGGTCGGCAGCGAAATGAGCCCTCGTACCGCGATCGCGCGCGCCGCGCCGCGGTCGAACCGGTCACGGATGGGCCTCGAGCGTTTCGCGCGCACGCGCGCGGATGACGGGCGTCGCGCCCGTCGCGGCCAGGTCCTCGAGCTCGGCGCGAGCCGGGAAGCCTCGACCCCACGACAACCAGAGCTGCGCGCGCGCCAGCCGAGCGGCGTCACGGGTGTGCGCATCGTCCGAGGTGATGAGCCGATCGAGCGCGCTCTCGGCGGCCGCGTGATCGCGCACCCGCAACGCGCGCGAGACCGCCTCCCACAATCCCGCGGCGCCTTCGCCGTCCGGTGCTGGAATGGCGGCGACCGCGCTGTCGGCGGCGGAGGCCGCGCGATCGAGAGACCGGCCGACGGCGTGAACCGGTCGCTCGACCCGGGCATGCGCCGGCGACGATGGCGTGACTGGCCCACTGACCCCGGACGGTTGCAGCGCCGGCTCCAACCGCGGCCCGACGATTGGGGCTCCCTGGGGAACGCGCGCCAGCGCCGGCGGCGCGCCCACCGGCACTCTCGACGACACCCGTCGCCGCGCGGCGAGCTGCGCAGCCGCGCCGGCCGCCAGCGCCAGAACCAGCGCGGCGGCGATCGCCCGCGGCAGCCTCCGTCCGAATCGCGGGTTCGACCGCACCTGCTCGCCTCGTCCCGCGAGCCGCGCGCGCGCCGCCGCGGTCTCGGCGGTGCTCGGCCGCAGGCTGAGGTGAACCGCCACCAGCCGTCGCGCCCGCTCGATCGAACCTCGGCAGCTCGTGCACCCTTCGAGGTGCCAGGACTGCTCCGACGACAGCTGCACCGGTTTCCCGAGCGCTCGCCGGTGCGCGAACTGCGCCAGGTCCAGCAACTGCTCGGCGATCCGCGGATCACCACACGTCGATGAGTTCACGGTTGATCCTTTCTCCGACAGGCTTCGTCACCAAAGTACGGGTCGGCGGCCAGTGTGTCGGCCAGCGCCGCGCGGGCGTCGCGCAATCGGGACCGCACCGCGACCGGACGCGCGCCCACGATCTCGGCGACTTCATCGACCGACAACCCTTCGAGATCGTGCAACACCAGCACGGCTCGCCGGCGCGCCGACAGCTCATCCAGCGCGACGCGCAGGCGCCGGGCCCGTTCAATCTCGATCAAACGCGCGTCGTCGAGGGCGCCGGCGCCGCCGCGCTCGGGCAACTCGCCGTCGTCGGTCAACGTGAAGCGGCGCAGCCAGCGGCGGTACCAGCGATCGTGCTTGAGCACGGTCAAATGGCAGATCCGGAACGTCCACGTCGATAGCTTCGAGCGGCCCGCGAACCCGGGCAGCGCGCGGATGGCCTGCTCGACCGCGACCTGCGCCAGCTCATCGACGTCGCGACGACCCGCCAGGGCCCGCATCTGCGCATAGACCAGCGCGAAGACGGCCTCGGGCGTGGGCACCGGTTCCTCGGGGGCAGGACGTGCCTCGACCAGCCTTCGGGCCAGCACGCCGCCTCCGCTCGGACGTTCCATCGACGTGATTGGTTCCCGGTCGCGCTTGGATTTGCTGTTTCGGATCGCCTGTCCCTCCTGCGAAGTCGCCGCCGCACCGCGCAGCCGCAAAACCGGCGCGCGCGCCCGCGCCACGCGTACTATAGCCGCGTGCTGCCGCCGCCGATTGTCGTCGCCTTGGCCGCCTTGGCCGGCCCGCCCACACTGGCCGCACCCGAGACGCCGGTGGCGGTCCATGCGACACCCTCGGCCGACGCTGCGGCGCCGCTGCGGATTGATTGCGCGGCGCTGGATCGCGAGAGCCGCGGGGCGCTCGAAGCGCGCGCCCGGGCAGAGCTCGCCGTCGCCCCCGAACCGGCGGGGACCATCGTCATCGTCTGCGACGAGCGCACCGCTCGCGTCGAATGGCTGGCTCCCGGCGCCGCCGCCCGGCAGCGGGTGGTGGCCCTGGATCCGTCCCTTCCGACACAAGCCGTCGATACCCTCCTGGACGCGGTCCACGAGCTGCGGCTCGGCACCAACCACGCACCAAAGCCCCCGCCGTCGCCCGTGGCGCCCGCGTCTGTTCCGGCGACGACGGCGAGCGACGCCGAGCTCGGTATCACCGCCGCGAGTGCCCGCCGCGGCAGGCCCGTGCGGCTCGGCATCGGAGTCGCCGCGCGCGGCGAGCTGTGGAGAGGTTCGATTCCCGCCGCGATCGAAGGTGAGGTCGACGTACGGCTCTCCGCGCCCGGCGGATGGTCATTGACCGCGGCGGGCACGCTCGGCAGCGGGCTCGAGACGGCACGGTCGATCCAGGCGCGGACGCTCGGTGCCCGCATCGGCATCGCACGCACGCTCGACGGCAAGCTCGATCTTGCGGTCGGGGGCGCGTGGCTGCGGCTGGCCGCCACCCGATCCGGTGGCCCCGCGCCCGAGCAGCAGCAGCAGGACGGCACGTTCGGCGCGTTCGCTTCGGTCCGCTACGTCCTGGCGCGCGGCCCTTTCTCGTTCGCCGTCGGTCCGGAGGTCACCGTGCTGGCCGCACCGATCCTCGTCGACGTCGAAGGCGGCGAGCTGTTCCGGATCCCGCGCGTCCTCGCCGGCCTCTCCGTCGCCGGATCCGCCGATGTCGTTCGCTGACGACATCGGCGGACGCAATCGTGGCGCGCCCTACTTCACGGGCGCGAAGCGCTGCTCCATGGAGATCACCTCCAGCCGGTCGCGCGACTGCACCGTGATCATCCAGCCCGGATACTCGGGCGGCAGCGCGCTCGCGGCGTCGAGGCGTTGCAGGTCGTCGGGTGTGAGCTTGACGTCGGCGGCGGCCAGGTTGTCTTTCAGCTGCGTTTCGTTGCGCGCGCCGATGATCACGCTGGTCGTGAACGGCCGATGCAGCAGCCAGGCGAGCGCCAGCCGCGCCACCGAGACCTCGCGCGCCTTCGCCATCTCGCCCAGCACGTCGAGCACGGCGTACGCGCGCTCCTCGTTGACCGGCGGGAAGCTGAAGCTGGCGCGGCGCGAGCCGTCGGGCCCCTTCTGGTTGCGGCTGAACTTGCCGCTCAGGAACCCGCCGGCGAGCGGGCTCCAGATCAGCAGGCCCACGCGCTCCGACTCCAGCAACGGCACCACCTCGCGCTCGAGATCGCGGCCCGCGAGCGAGTAGTACGCCTGCAACGTCTCGAAGCGCGCCAGCCGGTCACGATCGCTGATGCCCAGCGCCTTCATCAACTGCCACGCCGCCAGGTTGGAGGCGCCGAGATAGCGGACCTTGCCGGCGCGCACCAGATCGTCGAGCGCACGCAGGGTCTCTTCCCACGGCGTGAGCGCGTCGAAGCCGTGAATCTGGTAGAGGTCGATGTAGTCGGTGCCCAGGCGCTGCAAGCTGGCGTCGATCGCGTCCATGATGTGTCCGCGCGACAGGCCGAGCTGATTCGGCCCGGGCCCGGTGCGGCCGCGCGCCTTGGTGGCGACGACGACGTCCTTGCGGCGCGCGCCCAGCGCCTTGCCCAGGATCTCCTCGCTGTGGCCCGCCGAGTAGACGTCGGCCGTGTCGAAGAAGTTGATGCCCGCTTCCAGGCAGGCGCCGATCATGCGATCGGCCTCCGCCTGCGCGGTACTGCCGATGACGTCATACATTCCACCGCCACCGAAGGTCATGGTTCCAAAGCACAGCTCGGAGACGCGCAGACCCGTACCGCCGAGACTTCGATAGTTCATGTCCTGCCCCTTCGCGTGAGAGTGCGCCCGCGGGCGCGAAAAATTGGAGCCGAGAGTGTACGCGACGAAAGCCGGGCGGCGAGGCTACCCGCCGACGAACCGGTGCGCCTCGCGCGCGAGCGCGATCCACGGCGCGGCGGCGTCGGTGACGGTCAGCCACTCCTTCATCAGGCGCCCATGACCGGGGTCGAACGGCTTTCCAACCTTGGCGGCGACCAGCGCGGTCACGCGCTCCCGAGGCAGCTTCACCACCAGCGTCCCCTGCGTGAACAGGGCGAACAGCTTGCCGTTCACCTTGAGCCCGTTGGAGCCGAACTTGCGCGAAGGCGCCGCACGCGACGCCTTGAAATCGCGCGCGGCGGCCGCCAGCCTCGGGTCGGCGCGCAGCGCGGAGATCAAGGTGGCGACGCGCGGATCGGGCGGACCGGCGTCACGGTCGTCGGGCTTCTTCGGCGACGCCGCGGATCTCGCGGGTCGGGCTTTGACCGTGAATGTCTTGCGAGGCCTCGTCATGGTTGCAGAGGATTATCTATAGTTCGCACGTGGCAAGGATGGTGGGACCGGGTGGTCTGTTGGGAATGGCCCCTCGCTGTGAGCTTCGCCGGCGCGTGCAGCTCGTCGTCGATGCCTCCCCGGAATCGATGATCTATCCGGCCCAGGGTCCCTGACAACCCCGACAATCGGGAAACTGCGGGCGGGACCCGAGGTTCCCTGCGCGGCACCGCGGCCCCAAGCTTTCGCGCACCATGGGCGCGTGTGTCTTCGTCGTGCTCGCTGCGCTGCTCGCGCTGGATCCGGCGAAAACCATGGCAGGCGCGTCCGGCGAGGAACCGCTCTCCGACGCGCCGGCCCCCGACGCGGAAGCCGCCGCCGAGATCCCGAAGGGTGGCGCCGGGGTGACTCCCGTCGAGCTGATCCCGCGCCTCGAACTGCGGCAGTCGTTCGCGGCGCTGGGCGGCGGGGTGTCGGTGCACGACACCACCGTCGAGCTCGACATCCAGTTCGTCGGTCGCGTTCTCCTGCGCTACGAGGGAACGCTGCGCGTGCTCTCCACACCCGCCGGTCAGAAGTCCGGGTTCGGTGACGTGCACATCCAGGCGATCACCGTGCTCGCCTCGAACCCGACCTTCGTCGCGGCGCTGTTCACCGGCGCCGTGCTCAACACCGCGAGCCAGCCCGAGCTGGGCGCGGGCAAGCAGCAGGTGACGCTGGGCGCGGGCGCCGCGATCAAGCCGGTGCGCTGGTGGCTCGCCTACCTCGTGTTCAACGAACAGTTCTCGGTGGGCGGCGACAGCGCGCGCGCGCCGGTCAACCAGCTCGCGTTCGACGCGGGCAGCATCATCTTCGGGCGCGGGTACACCTGGTACAAGCTGGATCTGAACCCGACGATCGACTTCGAGCGCGACGCGGGCAGCCTCTTCGGTGTGATCGAGGTCGGCCGCTTGCTGATCGGCCGCGTCGGGTTGTTCACGCGCGCGAGCACGCAGTTCCTCGGCCCGCAGCAGCTCGACTACTCGGTCGGGATCGGCATCCGCTACCTCTTTCGCCTGGGGCGGGACTCGTGATCGCGTGAGCGCTAGTTGACGAAGAAACGAAAGCCCAGCGCCACGCGCAGCGCGAAGCTGCTGTCGACCAGCGGCGTCGCGCGATCGCCCAGGCTGGGCGTCGCCTGCGCGCAACGGTTGTTGCCGGCGCAGTCATCCTCCCACCAGGTCGCGCTCACCTCCAGCGTCAACCGCTGGAACAGCGACGCGCCGACGGTGAGCTCCGGTCCTTGCCGCAACATGAGCGGCCCGTTGAAGTTCTGCAGCGACTCCACCGCCCAGCCGATCCCGGTGTGAAACTGCGCGATGGCCTGGAACTCGGGCGCCCAGCGCTGCAGCTGCCACTCGTTGGTGATGTGCACCGCGCCCACGTAGCTGAACGCCAGCAGCGACAATTGATTGGGAGGCTGGTCGACGGTCATGGTGCGCAGGTCGAGCAACCGGAACACGGCGTCGACGCGCAGGTCCAGCACCGGCGGAAAGTAGCCGTCAAATGGCAGACGCATCCCTCCTTGCAGCTCGAGGCCGCGTTCGGTGGAAAGGCCGATACCGGCGAAGATCGCAGGCGGGCGATAGGCGTAGAAGTTGGCCAGCGACTTGCCGACGGCGCCGACGGCGAATCGGCCGATCCCGTTGGCCTGGTTGAACGTCGTGCGCTCGATCAGGTCTTGAATGACGTCGCGGATCGCCAGCGTGATGGTCTGCGCCGTCGCCGGCTTCCCCCGATAGGTCAGGTCCCGAAAGCGATAGACCGGACGGCCGGGCGCGGGCGGCTCGCCGAGCGCGTGCAGGAAGAACGTCTCGTCGCTGGCATCGCCGGTCCGCGGGTCGGGGCGCTTGCTGTACTGCAAGGTCGCCGCGCTGGCGTGAACCAGCGCCAGCATGTTGTCGCGCAGAATCGGATCGGCGGGGGACTTTCCCACGGCGGCGCAGGCGTCGTCCCCCGGGGGCGGCGCGCCGGCCAGCTCGTGCGCGCGCCAGGCCAGCAGGCAGCGGAACTCCGGCGAGCCCGCCGCGAAGGTCGGCGCCTGGTTCGCCGCCGTCATCGCCTGGAAGACCAGCGACGTCGACGCGAGCTGTTGCCAGGCGTCGACCATCCCGGTGAAGAAGTCGAACACGCGAAAGTCCTGCTCGGCGAACGACAGGAACTCCATCAGGTACGCACCGGCGACCGGCACGCGCCGCGGAGGGATCTCGATGCCCGCGTACAGTGTCGGCTCGCGCTCGATGGCGTTCATCAGCTCGGCGGTGAACGTGGTGTCGAGGAAGTCGCTCGCGAACCCCGACCAGGTGTCGACGAACAGCGGCGCCGCCGCCGGTACCGTCGGCTCGGGCGGCGGCGGCCGGCTCGGACGCCACGCGGTGATGTCGGGATCCTGCACGATGTAGCGCGTGTGCGAGTCGGCCTCGCCCTGCACGCCCAGACGCCAGCGCTGCATGCGCACGGCCAGCCCCGCGGGCCGGTTGTCGAACACGCCGCCGTCGGTGTAGTCGGCGTCGTCGGCCGCGGGCGACGCGCCCGCGGTCAGGTGCAACGGGTGCGGGGGAAACGCGAACGAGAACGCCGACGACGCCCACAGGATGTCGGTGACGTCGGCGAAGGTCGGCGCGCTGCCCGGCACGCCGACGCGCGGAAACAGCTTCACGAACAGCGCTTCGTCTAGGGCGCCCGGCTGCGGCGCGAAGCGACCGATCTGCGGCATCTCGCCGCGGCCGCCGCGCAACGTGATCATCATCTGCTCGGTCTGGCGAGGCAGCTGGAGATTCGGGTCTTCGAGCGGCATCACCGTGCGCGCGCGCGTGCGCGTGGCGCTGAGCCCGAGATCGACGGCGCAGGTCTGATCCGCCGACCACGAGCCCAGGTTCCACGCGTCCTGCATGCGCGCGACCGCCTCGCGGATCGGCAGCGTCGAGAGCAGACCGTCGGGCCGCACCTCGGTGGCCGCCGTCAGCTCGGCGCCGCCGACCGGGATCCAGGTGGTCCAGAACAGGCTGTGGCGCGGGTCGTGGACCGGCGTCTGACACGACGTCAGCGCCGCAATGACGGCGTTGATCGACCCGGACGACGCGCCCGTGATGAGCTGCAAAGGCGAGCCCTGGTCGGGTGCAAACCATTGCTGGCCCGCGGCGGCGGCGGCGCGCTCCGCCAGGCGCCGTGCGTCGGTGAGCTGGCGCAGGTAGTAGTAGAGAAAGCCGCCCTGGTAGCTGCCGAGGCTGGCCGCGCCCGAGATGATGAGCGCGACCGGACGGCGCAGCTCCTCGGTCAGCAGCGCGACGTCGTCGGACGTGGCCACTCCGGTCTTGCCCTGCAACCAGGCCCCGAGGCGGCTGACCGTCGCGGCATTCCAGGGCCGCGCGCGCGCCGCCGAGCCGCCGGTCGGGTGCTGATCGGCGGCGCGCTCGAGCACCTGGCGGATCGCCGGATCGTCGGCGGCGCCGGCGCGCGTCCCCACCGACGACAGGATGGCGACGAACAGCACCAGGATCCGGCGGCGGTGGGCGCGCGACACGACCGCGACAGTACGGCGCCCCGAGCGAGGGGTCAAAATGCGACTCCCATTGAATTTGATTGAGCCAAAAGCACCAGTTGGCGTCACTCCGCCCCTGATCCTCATGGGAAGGATTGCCCATGCCTGAACGAGCGCCGACCGTTCTCCGTACCAGCTCCTCGCGCGCGCCGATTGCGAGGCTCACGATGTTCTTCCTGGCACCGCTGCTCGCCGCAGCCTGCGCCGGGCGCTCACCGGCGACGCCGGAACGCGACGCGGCGCCGGGCGCGGTCACCGGCGACGGCGGCGCGAACGGCACGGGCGGGAGCGGCACGGGAGGCAGCGGTACCGGGGGGACCGCCACCGGCGCGGGCGGGGCGGCTGGCGGTACCACCGGCGGCAGCGACGGCGGCGCGGGGCGCGTCGACAGCGGCACCGACCGGGGCGCCGACCGCGGCGCGGTGGGCGGCATGATGCGCGGGCCGGTGACCGCGGCGACCGGCACCACGCTGGTCAAGGTCGACGCCAACGTCCACCACCAGCACTTCGAGGGCTGGGGCACCAGCCTGTGCTGGTGGGCCAACCACGTCGGCGGTTGGGCGGACGCGAAACGCAACGCGCTGGTCGACAACATGGTCGATGCCACGAACGGCCTCGGCTACAACGTCTTTCGCTACAACATCGGCGGCGGCGACGATCCGACGCACACCCACATGGGGCAGTTCAAGAACATCCCCGGGTTCGAGCCGAAGAGCGGCACCTGGGACTGGACCGCCGACGCCAACCAGCGGGCGATGCTGCAGCGGATCGTCACCAGCGCGGGCACGGGCGTGGTGCTCGAGGCGTTCTCCAACTCGCCGCCCTACTGGATGACCAACAGCGGCTGCGCCTCGGGCGCGACCAGCGGCGCCAACAACAACCTCCGCGACGATTCGTATGGCGCGTTCGCCGACTACCTGACCGAGGTCGTGAAGCACTACCGAGACACCTGGGGCATCACGTTCCGCACGCTCGAGCCGCTCAACGAGCCCAACGCCACCTGGTGGGCCGCGCTCGGCGGACAGGAGGGTTGCCGTTTCGCCGCCGCCAATCAGCAAACCGTCTTGAAGGCAGTGAACGCGTCGCTGGCGGCCAAGGGCCTGACCGGCACGACCGTGAGCGCCTCCGACGAGAACAGCATCGACGACGGCTACAACATCATGCGCGGCTACGACGCGACCACGCTCGGCGGCATGAGCCAGATGAACGTGCACAGCTACTCGGGGTCGATGCGCGCCAACCTGCGCACGCTGGCGACCACCGACGGCAAGCGCCTGTGGGTCTCGGAGTCCGGGCCGCTGAACCAGACGCTGGCCGACGACACCGCCGCCGCGGTCTTCATGGCGGGGCGGATCATGACCGACCTGCGCGACCTGCAGGCCGAGGCCTGGGTCGACTGGCAGGCGGGCGATCCCAGCGCCAACTGGGCCAGCTACACGCTCAACGACGGGCAACAGTCGTTCGGCTTCCTGCGGCGCTACTACATGCACGCCGCCTTCAGCCGCTACATCCGCCCCGGCTCGACCTTCGTCGACGTCAACAACGCCAACATGGTCGCGGCGGTCAGCCCCGACGGCAGCCGCGTGGCGATCGTGGTCGTCAACCCCAGCACCACCGCCAGCGCCGGCTTCACGTTCGACCTGACGTCGCTGCCGACGGTCGGTTCGGCCGCCGAGGTCCACCGTGTGTCGCGCACGGAGAACCTGGTCGCGCTCACACCCCTGACCATCCAGGGCTGGAGCTTCGTCGCCACGGTCGCGCCCTACTCCATCACGACCTTTGTCGTTCCGATGCCCTGATTCGGCCGCATCCAGGCTGCGCGACGGCCGCGTCTTGCGGTACGATCGCATCATGTCCCAAAACGTCGCCGAGGCCCGGGCCATCCTGGCCGAGGCCGGAGAGCGCGAAGCTCACAACGACGGCCCCGCCGCCATCGCCGCCTACGAGCGCGCGCTGGCGCTGGGCCTGCCGCCCGACGAAAGATATCGCGCGCTGGTCGGGCTCGGCGGCGCGCTGCGCGGAGCGGGGCGCCACCAGGAGGCGGTGCAGGTGCTGCGCGTCGCGATCGGCGAGTTCCCCGAGATGGCGGCCCCCCACGTCCACCTGGCGCTGGCGCTGTACGCCAACGGCGACGGACGCAAGGCGATGGTGACGCTGCTGGATCTCGTGCTGCGATACGCCCCGCTCGCCGAGCAGGAGCCGGCGCTGATCGATGAGCGCGACGGCCTGGCGCGTGCCCCGACGCCGAACCAGGACTGGCGGGCGCTGGCGACGTCGCTGTCGCGCAAGGAGTTCGTCGAGGCGTTTCCCGTCCCGTTCCTGTACGAGATCAGCGGGCGCATGCGCCACGCGCTGGTCGCCGACAGCCCCGACGAGGACACGCAGGTCAGCGGGCGCGTCAAGGCGGCCACCGTCCAGGGGCGCGCCCCCGCGGCGCCGACCGACGAGTCGTTCGTGATGCCGCTGCGCAAGGTCGCGAGGACGGTCCCGACGGCGATCACGTTCGGCCGCGGCAGCGCCAACGACGTGATCATCCCCGACGGCTTCGTGTCCAAGGTACACGCGTTCCTGCGGCGGGTCGCACAAGGCTGGGAGCTGTCCGACGCCGGCGCGCGCAACGGCGTCTGGATCGGCGGCAAGCGCCTGGACGCCAAGGGCGCGCCCTGGCCGGTCCAGAGCGGCGACGTGCTGACGTTCGGCCGCGTGGTGTTCTTCTTCCTGGATGCGGGCGCGCTGTGGGATCGCATGCACCAGCGCGGCGCTCAGGTCCGCGCTCACTGACCGACTGCAGGACACGCCCGACCGTCACGGCCGGCGTCGGGCCAGCAGAACCCCGTCGTCGTGCACATAGTCCACTCATGCATCGACGATGGCGTACCGCGGTTGCCTCGGGTTGGCTACTGGCGCTTGCGGGCTGTGGATCGGGCTCGGGCTCTCCCGCGACCAAAGACGGTGGAAACGACGACGTACGGCCGCGGGGATCGGACGCCGGCGGCGGATCCGACACCGGCGATCCCGCCGACGCAGGCCCTTCGCCCCACGGCACCACCGTCGCGTTTCCGCTGCCCGCGCCGCTGATCGGCCCGGGAGGCATCACCGCGGGACCCGACCGAGCGCTCTGGTTCACGGACGCTCAGGGTGTCGGTCGGATGACGATGGCGGGCGCCGTCACCCACTTCGACGTGTCGACCGGCGGCGCCGCCGGCGGCATCGTCGCCGGGCCCGACGGCAATCTCTGGTTCTCCGAGACCGGCCACGCCGCCATCGCGCGCATCACGCCCGCCGGGGCGATCACTGAATTTCCGCTGGCGAATGGAGCGGCACAGCCGCTGGAGATCACCGTCGGACCCGACGGCAATCTCTGGTTCTCCGAGAGCGCGGAGCCCGGCATCGGCCGCATCACGACCGCAGGCCAGATCACCGACTTTCCCCTGGCGGACGGCACCGTCCCGGTGGGCATCGCCGTCGGGCCCGATGGAAACATCTGGTTCGCCGGACCGATCGTGGTGGGTCACATGGGCCCGCAGGAGACCACGCCGGCCATGATGACGCCGCCGTCGGGCGATCCCTTCCTGATCGCGACCGGACCCGACGGCAATCTCTGGTTGACGGAGCTGGCCGCAAACCAGATCGCCCGCGTCACCCCGGCGGGCGACTTCACGGCGTTTCCCCTCCCGAATGCGGACAGCCGACCGATCGGCATCACGGCTGGGCCTGACGGCAACCTCTGGTTCGCCGAAGCGCGCGGCGCCCGGATCGGGCGCATCACGCCGGCCGGCGTCATCACCGAGTACCAGACCGCTCCGCACCCGAGCCACATCACCGTGGGGCCCGACGGCAACCTCTGGTTCACGCTCGTCGACAACAACTCGATCGCGTACATCGTGCCGTGAGCGGCGCGACGCGCGACGCGCTCACCGGAGCGCGACCATCCGCACCAGGCTCAGCACCAGCCAGAAGCACGCGACGCTGATCCCGGCGCGCAGCCGCGCGCGGCTCGGGCGCCCGGTGAGCAGCACCACCGACGCCGCCGCGAACGAGATCAGCTCGGCGATCTCGATGGCGGCGGGCGGCGGATCGCCGGCTCCGCGGCGCGCGGCCGCGGTGATCACCACCGACCCCAGCGTGAGGAACGGTCCGACCAGGGCGGCGGCGCGAAAGCGTATCTTGCCGTGGAGGAGCCAGATCGCCGGCACCCCGTAGAGCACCAGCAGAATCGCGAAAGCGGCGACGCCGGTGAGGATCGTCGGCGTCGACCTCCCATCCAGTTGCAGCAACAAAGTCAGCCGCCGCTGCGCCTCGGGGATCCCCACGATGATGGCAGCGACGAACAGCGCGCCGGCCACGGCGGACATCCGGCGCGCTATTGAAAGTGGGCGTCTCAGCGACTCCGAGCGGACGTCCCGACCCGCAATGTCGGACTCCATCCCATGCCTTTCTCCCCCATTTTGTGTTTACCGGATTCCATCGTGTCATTTTTCCGCGCGGACGGCGAGCGTCAATCAACGCCGAGGCCGGCGGGAGCGAACACGAACGGATAGGAGACGCTGACCAGGCCGCCACCCTCGGGCTTGGGAAACTCCCAGCGCCCGATCGCCTTGACCGTGCAGCTCTCGACGCGGACGTTGCCGAGCGTCGAGCTTTGCAGCACCGATCCCAGCACCTGTCCGTTCGGCGCGATGTTGAATTGCACCACCATGCGACCGCCGAGCGTGCGGTGGGTGACCAGCTCTTGCTCGTAGCAGAACCGCACCTCGTTGATGTGCCGGCGAATGATGCGACGGACGATCTCGCGATCGAGCGAACCGCGCACGTGCCCCTCGGAGATGATGATCTCCGGAGTCTGGATCGGGCGGCGCCTCAGGTACCCGACGTCATGGCCGTAGGCCCGACCGTCGACGCCATGGTCTCCCCCGAAACCGAGCGTGCGCAGGTGCCCGGGGCCGCCCATCGCGCCCTCGCCGGTCCCGGTGCCGCCGCCACCGGTGCCAATGGCGTCGAGGCCGCCATTCCCGTAAGCCGGACCGATCGGCCCCGCGACCAGCGCGCCCAGCACGTCGTCGCTCTCGGACCCGAGCGCGGGCCCCGCCTCGAAGATCGACCGTGCGGCGTCGGAGCGCCGCAAGATCCCGAGCAGGCCCGCATCGCGCGGATCGACCGGCTTCGGCGCGCCCGAGAGTCGCGCGTCGGCGGCGGGTGCGTTGCCCTTGACGGCGAACCGGCGATTGCGCTCGCGCGTGGTCTCGCTGCCCGCGACGCCGGGGGGCCCCTTGGCGGCGCCGCCGGGACGCCCCGGGTCGGCACGGGAGACGCCCGTCGCTGCCAGCTCCGGCTGCGGCACCTCCGGCGGCATGATCCGGAACGCCACCAACCCGCGATCCGTCGAGAAGATGTCGAGCGCCAGCGCGCGCGGATCGCTCGGCGTCGCCAGCAGCATCAGCAGCAGCACCGCCAGGCCCAGAGCCGTGCCCAGGTGATAGCGGTTCTCGGCGGCGCGCCACGAGAACGACGCCGCGGGCAATGTCACCGCACGTTCCGCCGGCGCGATCAGGAACGTGACCGCGCCGCATTCCAGGCGCGCATGCGCGTGGCGCGCGAGCGCGACGCGCGGACCGGGCGTGAGCCCATCGCCGCGCGTTTGCAACGCCTGCGTGCGCGCGCCGTCGTAGATCGTTCCGCTCATGCCCGGCGCGAGCGTGATGGCGTACGGCGAATCGCCGTCGCCACCGCTGGCACGCGCGCCGTGCTCGTCGAGCGCGGCCAGCGTGATCAGCGGGTGGGCGACGCCGCGCGGATCGTCGGCGAGGTGCCGCAAGAACGCGGGCGCGACCGGCGCGTCGGCGCGCGCCGACGATCCGATCGCAAAGGTGCAGCGACGCGCGTGGCGGCGGCTGCGGACAGGGCGGTGGCGTGCAGGCGCGACGACGTACTTCGTGCCAATCACCACGCCACGGAAGACGGTCTGGACCTCGAGCGCGTGCTCTGCGGTCATGGGTGCCTCCGGCGTTTGGGTTTCTAACGCTGAGACAGCGCCCGCCCCACCGAGGTTCCGAAGTATTTCGTCGCGCGCGTTGTGCGCGTTTGCCCAGACCGTGCGCTTGCGCGCCTCAGCGCACGGCGATGCTGAAACGGATCGCGTCGGAGCAGGCGCGCACGCTGTACCCCTGCGTGCTGAGCGCGCAGTAGTCGGTCGTCGCGGCGCCGGTGGTGAAGCCGCTGTAGAACGCGGCGGCGGTGCCTTGCAGGCAGACGCGGCCGTAGGGGCTCGCGGTCACCCAGTCATCGCCGCACAACGAGCCGAAGTTGGAGACGCCGTAGCGGAGCTTGGCCAGCGCGGGCAGCGCGCCGTTCACCGACGCAGAGACCGTCAGATCCTCGAACGGCGTCACCGTCAGCGGGTTGCTGGCGCGCCAGGTGGCGGGCAGATCGAAGCTGGCCCAATCGCTGGCGACCATGTTCAGGTTCAGGTTGCGAAACGCGATCAGCGCCTGCTGCGAGTTGTCGCGCAGCTTCTGCGACGCGATCGTGTACGGGATCGTCGTCGAATTGAGGTCGATGCCGTCGGCGAGGTAGATCACCGTCCAGCCGCCGCCGCCGGTCTCCATGTCGCAGTGGACCAGCACGGGCGCGGCGTCGGTCGGTCCGTCGGGCGCGATCATGTAGTTGCCGCTCGGCAGCGTCGGATCGCAGGTGTGCAGGGCCGCGCAGCTCGGCTGCACGCCACAACCGCCGCCGCCCTCGCGAGGCGCGTCGCCCGCGTCGGCGCTCGTCGCAGCGTCGCTGGCGCCCGCGGCGCCGCCAGCGCCGGGCGCGCCCCCGCTGCCGGTCGCGTGATCGACCGCGGCGTCGACGGCGCTGGTGCCGCCCGCGCCAGCGCCGCCAGCCCCGGTGGTGGCGCCCCCGGTGCCGGCGTCGTTCCTGGGCAAGCCGTTGGAGACGCTGCCGCAGCCGCCGAGAACGACCACGACCATGACCAACGTGCCGAGGGTCACGCCGGCGCTTGCGGGGCAGCGCCGCGCGTTGCCGGCGTCATGCCGATCACCGGCGACAAAGGGCCTCATATCCGTGGCGGGTACCTTAGATGGGGGGCCGGGCCGGTGTCAACGTGGGCGCCGACGCGATCGCGACGCCGGTGTCGCGTCTCGGGCGCGGCCGATCGTGAGTTTGCGCGAGATCGTCGCTGGATGCGCCGCGCACTGAAAGGCGCAGCCCTTGCTAACATTCGGCGCATGCCCACCAAGCCGGAGACCACCGACGCCGAAGCCAGCTTCTACGTTCTGCCGCGCTACCTGCGCTTCGCGCGCACGCTGGCGCTGGTCTCGGGCGCAGCGGTCGGCATCGCGGCGGGCGTCGCCGTGATCTCGACCGGTGGCTGCGAGACGGTCTGCAGTGGCACGCCTTGTCCCGGGCAGTCTCTGCCGCCATTCCCCAGGAAGGACGCTTCGACCGACGTCAGCGTCGACGCCGGGCTCAGCACGCCCGCGCCCGACGCCGGAAGCGACACGGGTGGCGGCCCGCGCCCCGCGCCGCTGTTGCCGCGCTCCTGGGTCGCCTGATGTCGAGCGACGCAGTACCCACCGCGCGCCAGGTGAACGCGACGCTGTCGTCGACCGCGATCGCCGACGACTACCGGGCCACGATCGCGGCGCTGCGCCGCTGTGCGCCGGTCGCGCATCGGTTCGATGCTGCGTTCTATTCGCCCGCGGTGCTCGAAGCCGCGCGCGGCTGGTGGGCACGGATGATGCGCACCGAGTATGAGTCGGCGTCGCTGCTCACCGACCTCGGCTTGCAGATGCGCCAGATCGACGCGCCGATCGACGTACAGGCCAGCGTCCTGCGCATCGCGCAGGACGAGCTGCGTCACGCCGAGCTCTGCGGCGGCGTGCTGGCCGCGCTGGGCGCCGAGCCAGCGATTCCCGCGCCGCCCGTGCTTCGCGCTGCGATTCATCCCGACTGCACGCTCGAAGAGAGCGTGTTGCGCAACGTGATCTACGGCTGCTGCCTGGGAGAGACCGTCAATGCCGCGCGCCTGGCGAAGTGGATCGGGAAGACGACGGACGAGTTCATTCGCGAGACGTTCCGCCAGCTGGCCGCCGATGAGCGCTTTCACGCGCAGTTCGGATTCTTGTATCTGGAGACGAAGCGCGAATGGCTCGGGACCCGGCCCGACGTTCGGCGATCACTGGCGCGCTATCTTCGTTATGCATTTGCGCAGCTCGAGCAATACATGGGCGCCAATCCGGCGAACGCGCGCGAGCTGTCCGAGGATGAGAGCGCCATCGGACTGCCCGATCTGACCGATGTCTCGGCGACGTTTCAGGAGACGATCGTGAACGCTTGCATCCCCGGGCTCGAGCGGTTCGACATTGACGCCGCAGCCGCCTGGCGCACGCGCACCCGGACGCAGCATGCGCCGCCAGTGGACGTGAGGGGACAGCGAGGGCGCCCGTCGCGCCGCTGACGTCCAGCGTCCACGCCGAACGCCCACACTTCGGTTGGTCTACGCCGGGTGCGGTGCGAGTCGCGTTGCCGCCCGCGCAGCACGCGAGCGATTGGTTTTCGCCCGACCCTCTGCCGCCTGCGCCGCATCGCCACGGTCTTTTCCCCGCGCGTCATGTTGTTTCGCGCACAAAGCTGTCTCCACGGGCGCAACGGCGGCGGAGTCGTTTTGTGTCGCATGTGCGGCAGCGTTAGGCCGACTTTCCCGCATTTTCACCCGTAATCCCACGTCCAGAATTATTTGGGTGCGATCTTGCTTTCTTCCTCGGAACGTCCCCACGCAACCGAGGAGGAGCACATGCGCTTTGATTCCTGGCGCCTTTGGTCGAGCCTATCTTTGAGCGCGCTGTCCGCGTTCATGTTCATGGATGGATGCACGATGCAGGGAGGCGCCGACGACGAAGAGCTGGCGCTGCAGCAGAGCGCGGCGACATCGTCGATGTCGGGCAGCGTGGCGATCTCGTCGGATTGGGGCGGCGGCTATTGCGCAAACGTCACCATCACCAACGGGGGCACCAGCGCAATCACGACCTGGACCGCGGTCATTCAAATGAACCAATCGACGATGTCGTCGATCTGGAGCGCGACCGGAACGCAGAGCGGAACCTCGTTGACGGCGCTCCCCGCGTCATTCAACGCCGCGCTCGCGGGCGGAACGTCGACGACGTTCGGCTTCTGCGCCAATGCCACCGGGACGCCTTATCAAGCGACCACGGTGGCCGTGACCGCCACGGGCGGCTCGAGCTCGGGCGCGGGCGGCGCGGCCGGCTCCAGCGCCGGCGGCAAGACCGGCTCGGGTGGCGCGGGCGCGGGCGGCGCGGCCGGCTCCAGCGCCGGCGGCAAGACCGGCTCGGGCGGCGCGGGCGCCGGCGGCTCGTCGGCGGGCGGCGCCGGCGGCACCGTCAGCGGCTGCAGCATTCCGTCATTCGTCTCGGCGCAGCCGAGCCCGATCGGCTGGGCGGCGCTGAACGGCGGCACGACCGGCGGCGGCAACGCGACGCCGGTGGTGGTCACCACGCTGTCGGCGTTCAACACCGCCGCAAAGGGCACCACCGCGGCGGTGATCTACGTCAAGGGCACGCTCGACCAGGGCACGGCGACCATCGGCTCGAACAAGACCATCATCGGTTGCTCGGGCACGACGCCGACGCTGCGGGGCCACGTCGGCTTCTCGACGTCGACCAACGTCATCGTCCGCAACGTGAACGTCGTCGGCTACAACTGCGCGCCGCCCGACGTCGACGTCACCACGGGCGGGCAATGCCAGAACGGCCAGGACGCGGTCACCGTCGACAAGTCGTCGAAGAACATCTGGTTCGACCACGACGCCGTCTCCGACGGCTCGGACGGCAACCTGGACATCACGCACGCCTCGGACTTCATCACGATCTCGTACACGAAGTTCTTCTACTCGACAAAGCGCAGCGACCCGAACGACACCGGCCCCATGGGTCACCGCGTGTGCAACCTCATCGGGCACAGCGACAGCAACTCGTCCGAGGATACGGGCCACCTGAACGTCACGTTCCACCACGATTGGTGGGCCGACAACGTCATGGAGCGCATGCCGCGCGTCCGCTTCGGCAAGGTGCACGTGTTCAACAACCTCTACACCGCGGCCGGCAACAACTACGCCGTCGGCCTCGGCTACTACGGCAACGTCCGCACCGAGAACAACGTGTTTCAGGGCGTCAACGTCCCGCTCAACATCGCGGACTACTCGAACTCGTCGAGCATCCTCGGATCGTCGGGCAACATGTTCACCTCGACGACCGGCAACACCGCCGGCGTCGGCACGCCGTTCTCGCCGTCGTACAGCTATTCGCTGGACGCGACGGGCTCGCTGGCGAGCTCGATCATGAGCAACGCCGGCCCGAAGTAAGCGCAACCAAACCAACGACCCGAACGCCCCGGTGCTCGCGCGCCGGGGCGTTTTCATTTTCGGCGGGCGCCGGCGACCGCGCCTCAGACCGAGTGCGCGTGCAGGCGCCCGACCTCGTCGAACGTCGCCTGATGGACCCGGTCGTCGCGCGCGCCGAGCCTGCCCAGCGTCACGCCGTACACCAGGTGCAAGACCAGCGTGTAGAAGACGAACGACGGCGACGACGAATGGATCAACCCGAAGTCGCCCCATCCCAGCCAGGGAATGAAGATCACCTGCATGGCCGACCAGACCAGCGTCCCGAAGCCGAGACCCTTGGCCAGCGTCATGGGCTCCGAGAAGTAGGCAAAGAGCGTCCCCATCAACGCACCAAAAGCGAAGTGCGCGACGACCGTGAGCGCCGCGACGGCTCCCCCACCCGCGTGGGGAAGAAGGTGATCGATGAAGAGATAGGGAAACGGCGGTCGCGCGAAGCTCGACCGGAACACCAGCGCGCCAATGACCATGACCGCGGTCATCACGACCGTCGCTGCCAGGCCCCAGACCGCGCCGCGCAAGCTCCGCTTCAGGTCATCATGCTGGCGCATGGCACTCCACCTCCGCCCTTAAGGTGAGTCGCGGACCGCGAGAGTCAACCACGGGCGGCTTGCGCATCAAAAGGCTTGGCCGAGGCCGGCGCGCGCTAAGCTGCCGGCGCGATGCCTCCCATCGTCTACCTGCCGGGCGCCGGCGGGACCGTCACCTTCTGGAAGCCGGTCGCGGAACGGCTCGCGGCGAGCGGCGCCGGCGCCGCGGTCCGCTTCGGCTGGCCGGGGTTCGGCGACGAGCCACCCGACGAACGCATCCGCTCGGTCGCGGATCTCGTCGCCTGGGTGCTGCAGCGGATGCCGGCCGGCCCGTGCGATCTCGTCGCGCAGTCGATGGGTGGCGTCGTCGCCGCGCTGATCGCGCTCGAGCACGGCGACCGCGTGCGCCGGCTGGTGCTGTGCACGACCTCGGGCGGCGTCGACGTCGCCTCGCTGGGCGCGGCCGACTGGCGCCCCGGCTACCGCGCCGAGATGCCTGACGTCCCGGACTGGTTCGTCATCGATCGAACCGACATCACCACGCGCCTGCCGGCGCTGCGCGCGCCCACGCTGGTGCTGTACGGCGACCAGGATCCGCTGTGCCCCGAAGACGTCGCCGGCTTTCTCGCGAGCCGCATCCCGGGCGCGCGGCTCGCGTGCATCCGCGGCGGCGATCACATGCTGGCGCATGATCACGCCGACGAGGTCGCGCCATTGATCCGCGCGCACCTCGCTGGCCCCGATCGTTCCGCGACGTAACCTTCTCGCGCGTCGATCGCATCCTGCAGGTCTACGGCGGTCCAGATCCGCCCGGGGCTCACAATCCTGTCAGGTCGAGCTTCTCCACGAGCGTCGTCGTCGTACCCGACCCGAAGACAGCGACCCGGGCGACGACGTAGGGCTGGGCCGGCTCCGGCCCGATGAAAACCCGCCAGCCCAGCGCGCCGAGCTCGACGAGCGCGCGCAGATTGAGGCGGTCATCGTCGTAGATCGCGAGCACGTTCGTATCGGCGAAGAAGGTGTCACCGCTGACGATCTCCTGCGGCAGCACGAACAAGCGTCCGCCGGCTTGAAAGTGCACGACATCGCGAATGAGCGGCGTGCGCTCGAACCCTCCGGCGTAGACCAGATCGGTCGCTCTCGCCGCGGACAGGCGAAAAGCGCGGCCGCAATTGAGGGTCAACAGGCTGCCGTTGCCGGTGACCCACAACGACTTGCAGACGGTCGCCGTGAGGACGTCGGGCTCGAGCGGGGCCAGGTCCACGCTCGGATCGCCGACGGCCGCGACGTCGTCATGCCGGCGGAGCACTTCGAGCAACGTGTCGATCGCGTAAGACGTCAGCGTATTCGGGACCGTCGCGAAAAAGTCAGGGAAAAGAGGACCGCCGAGCGGCGCCATCGAGAAACCGCCGCGTTTGACACCGGTCGAGGTGTCGACCCAGGTCGCATAAAGAAAACCGTTCGTGAAGGCGGTCTCGGTCAATACCTGCGTCGTGGGACCGAAGGCTGCGGTCATGACAGGCCCTTCCTGCTCCAGCAGCACGGTCCGAGCGTTCAGGTCCAGGAACGTCACGCCGCCCTGACGAACGATCGCGGCCACGAGGCCGTCGGGACGAACGTAGACCTGCGCGGGAGCGATCGGCGTCGCGATGGTTTCAGCGACGCCCGTGTCGGGATCGACGAGATAGACCGCCGGCGACGGGACCATCGACGTGATGACCAGCCGATTCAGCGCGCGGCTGTAGCCGGCATCGATCGTGTCGAACGGCAGCGGGACCCCCACGCTGGGCACCGTGATCGCCGCGGGAGCGCCGTCGTGCGGCGAGTGGGCCGGGGCCGGCAGATGAATGGCCGTGGCGCCCGCATCGCCGCCGGCGGTACCGGCGTCCAGGCGAACCACGCCGTCGGCACGGAGCTGGGAGCCAGGGACACCACGCCGGCCAATCACATAGTAGCGACTGCCATCGCTTCGAATGAAAACGTAGCGGCCACTCGGGCGACCGGTGATGCCTCCGCTCTCCAGCGACGGCAGGCTGATCGACTTCACCGCGCTGTAGCTGGTCAGATCGTGAACGTGGATCGCGTGATCGTCGGCGGACATCAGCGTCGGATCCGCGAAGCTGTCGTAGCTTTCGAGCAACGCAATCACCCCGGCCGACGCCAGCGAGTCCGCCGACTGCACCGCGCTCACTCCCGGAAGCGCCGCGATCGACATCGGATCGTGCGCGACGTTGCCGTTCACGACGCCCAGCACGGCGCCACAGCCGCTCAGCAACCGCTGTGAATCGTCGAGAGGAAACAGGTTCTTGCAGATGGCGACGTTGGCGTTGAAGTTCAGGGGCTCACCGATGCCCGCGGGCAAATCGATCCGTTGCGTGTCGTTGCCCCCGTCTGCCGAGACCCAGTACATCGTCATTCCATCGGGGGTGATACGAAGGTGACCGGTGTTCTCGATCTTGGCGTCGGTCTGAATCGTGCCGTCGGTTGCGGCGAGAGCGAGCAACGGCGTGACGACTGAGGACAGTCCGACGTAGGAGTGGATGAAGATGTGACCGCCGCTGGCAAACGCGATCTCGTCGACCTGGATCGGCACGCGGAAGTTGTTGACCACCACTCCCGTGGTGAGGTCGACGATTGATACCGAACCGTCATGTCCGATCGCGGCGCTGCGTCCTCCCGGCGCCAGCGCCATCGACAGCGCCAGGCGCGGCAGCGGCACGATGGTCTCGCCGCACCCTTCGGGGTCGAGGATGCGGAGCGAACGATCGTCGGCCGGCGCGATGAGCAGGCGGTCGACCGCGCGGCTGTAAGCCGCGATTCCCACGACGTAGGGCAGATCGAACCACGGGCTCGACGTCGGGCACAGCGGCGGGCTCGCGGCACCGGCGTCGCTGGCATCTCCGTCGGCGAGCGCATCGACGGCGTCGGCGGGGGCGTCGGCCGAGCCTGTCGAGTCGACCACGGCGTCTGTCGACGTGCCGCCATCACCGGCGGGATGGTCGGATGGAGCGTCCGCGCGGACATCCGAGCCGGCATCCGCGCCCGAGACCTCGGGCGCCCCATCGCCGCCCACCGTGGCGTCGGTGCGCGAGCCGTGACCCGAGCTGCAGCTCGCCAGCGCCAACAGCGCTATACCCCCTGGACATCGATACCTCACGCGCGCGATTTTACACGTGTCGCGCCGCATCCGATTGCAACACCTTGGCACCTTGCGCGGATCACGCTCGGTCGAAGGAGGCGGCGCGCATTCTCAGGAACCCGGGGACTTTACAGCAGGCGCGCGATGCGCAGAGAATCACGCCCCCATGAAGGCCCTGCTCCTGTCCAGCTACGGAAAGCTCGAGATCGCCGACCTGCCCGCGCCGACGCCGGCGCCCGACGAGGTCCTGGTGCGCGTCGCCGCGTGCGGCATCTGCGGCAGCGACGTGCACGGGTACGACGGCTCGTCGGGCCGGCGCATCCCACCGATCGTCATGGGGCACGAGGCAGCCGGGACCATCGCGGCGCGCGGCGACTCCGCGGGCGATTTCGCGGTCGGCGAGCGCGTGACGTTCGACTCCACGGTCTACTGCGGCGACTGTCCCCATTGCCGTCGCGGCGCCGCCAACCTGTGCGACCGGCGGCAGGTGCTGGGTGTGTCGTGCGGCGACTACCGCCGCGCTGGCGCCTTCGCCGAGCTGGTCGCCGTGCCGGCGCGCATCGTCCACCGGCTGCCCGACGGCTTTCCGTTTGCCGAAGCGGCGCTGCTGGAAGCGGTCGCGGTCGCGATCCATGGCGTCAACCTGGCGAAGGTCTCGGCCGCCACGACCGCGCTGGTCGTCGGCGCGGGCAACATCGGCATCCTCACGTTGCAGGCGCTGCGCGCCGCCGGCTGCGCGCGCGTGTTCGTCACCGACATCGACGACGACCGGCTGGCGCTGGCGCGCCGGCTCGGCGCGACCGAAACGCTCCTGACCGGCGACGGGTTGGCGCGCGGGATCCAGGCGTTCACCGGCGAGCGCGGCGTCGACGTCGCGCTCGAGTGCGTGGGCCGCGACGAGACCGTCGGCGCATCGATCGATGCGGTCTGCAAGGGCGGCACCGTCGTCCTCGTCGGCAACATCACGCCCCACGTGAACCTGCCGCTGCAAAAAGTCGTCACGCGGCAGATCCGATTGCAGGGATCCTGCGCGTCGGCGGGCGAATACCCGCAAGCGATCGCATGGATGGCGTCGGGCGCCATCGACGTCAAGCCGCTGATCTCGGCGATCGCGCCGCTCGAGGACGGCCCGCGCTGGTTCGAGCGGCTGCACGCGGGCGAGCCGAATCTCCTCAAGGTCGTTCTCACCCCGGGTTCGTCGTCGTGAGCGCCGGCGTGCCGCCGCTGTTCGACCTCGCGGGCCGGGTCGCGATCGTCACCGGCACGAGCCGCGGCCTCGGCCAGTATTTCGCGCGGGCGCTCGCGCGCGCCGGCGCGGACTTGGTGCTGACCAGCCGCCGGCGCGAGGATCTGGCGCCGTTTCAGGCCGAGATCGAATCCCTGGGCCGCCGCGCCGTCGCGCTGGAGCTGGACGTCCGCAATCAAGACAGCATCGAACGCATGGCAGCCGACGCCGAGGCAGCGTACGGACACCTCGACATCCTGGTCAACAACGCCGGCTGCAACGTGCGCAAACCGGCGCTGGAGGTGACCTGGGACGACTGGAACCTGGTCATCGACACCAACCTGCGCGGGAGCTTCTTCGTCGCGCAAGCCGTCGCGCGCCGCATGATCGCGCGCGGCTACGGCCGCGTCGTCAACATCGGCTCGGTGACCAGCGTCGCCGGCTACGCGGGCCTCGGCCCGTACGGCGCCAGCCGCGGCGGCATCCGGCAATTGACCATGAGCCTGGCCCACGATTGGGGCCCGCACGGCGTCACCGTCAATTGCCTGGCTCCTGGTTGGTTCCGGACCGCGCAAAACAGCGTGATGTACGAAGACGAGGCGTGGGTCGACTATCTGGTCGAGCGCATCCCTCTCGGCCGCCCCGGACAGCCGAGCGACCTCGACGGCGCCGTCGTCTTCCTCGCCTCGGAGTCGAGCCGCTACGTCACCGGCCAGACGCTGCTGATCGACGGCGGCATCTCGACCGGCGCGATGCGAGCGTTGCGCAATCGTCCGTAGCGATCCCGGTACGCGAGCACGACCAGCAGAAGAACCAACGTCACGCCCCCGGCCAGCGGGCTGACCGCGCCGCCGCCCGCGACGGCGCAGCCGCTGGCGTAGAAGCAGGCGCGGGCGCGCGGCGCGCAGGTGCCGTTCGCGCATTGCAGGCTCGGGCATTGCGCGGCCTCCGTGCAGGTCTTGCCGTCGGCGCGCGCGGCGACACACATCCCTGCCGGATCGCACATCGCACCGGCGGCGCAGTGATTGTCAGCGCAGGCCTGTCCGACCGCGGGCTGCGCCTGGCAGACGCCGGCGTTGCAGCGGCCGACCTTGCACTCCCAGTCGCTGGCGCAATCGCCGCCTTCTTCGACCAGCGGCACGACGAACGTCTCGCAGCCGGGAATGCCGGACAGGTGGTTGGTCACGCCCAGCGCTTCGCAGGTCGACGAGCGGATCGTCGACAGGCACGCCGCCACGCGCGTGCCGTCGTAGCGCGCGCGGCCCGCGTTCTCCGAAGCCTGAACGGCGGAGAGCTGATCGCCGAACGACTTCGCCGTCGCCACTTCGCAGCTTGCCTCGTCCGTGCCGGCGAGATCGTTGCCCATGAGCTCGCTCGCGGTGCAACAGGAGTACGCCTTGGGACAGACCGTCTGCGCGATCTCGTCGGGCGCCGCGCTCAGCGCCACGCCCGCGTCCGAATCCGCGGGCGTCACCTGCCCGCACCCAGCGGCGGCAAGCGCTGCCGCACCTGCGATCGCAACTGAAAGAGCTCGCACCTGGCTGCCTGGATACCGTCGCATGGCAAGACCTCCCGTTTGTCCCGACGCGACTCGTTGTGGAGGCGCGCGCAGGGACTTCATTGCAGGCGGGGTTCCAGTCCTGAAAAGCGCGTCCCTGCCAGGTCCGCGCGCGCAGAAGGGACGCCGGCTGGTGAAGATCCGACGCCGGTTCACCACTTTTCGGACAGGCGCGGAGCGTCGCCGCGCGCGCCCACGTTCGATCGCAGCATTGACAAGGAATCGCGCCCCGAGACAATTCCCCTGGAACAGGAGCGTTTCAATGAAGAGCCAGAGCCAGTCCCTTGTCCTCGCGACGGCGCTCGCACTCGCAATGATCGCGGCGGCATGCAGCTCGTTCAGCTCGAACCCGCACACCCCATCGGGAGCCGGCGGAGGCTCGGGCGGATCGGGCGCATCCTGCTCCGATGTCACGCCGTGCGGCGGCAGCGTCGTCGGGACCTGGACGGTGACGTCGTCCTGCATCCAGGTCTCGGGGCAGCTGGACCTGTCGCTGTTCGGGACCGGTTGCGCGACCGCGCCGGTCACGGGCTCGCTGCACGTGACCGGAACGTGGACCGCCAATTCGGACGGAACCTATACCGACAACACGACCACGACGGGCCAGGAGCAGTTCACGCTGGCGCCATCGTGCCTGGTCATCTCGTCGACGCCGGTCACGTGCGACGGCGCGGGCAGCCTCCTCACGGTCCTCGGCTACTCGTCGCTCACGTGCACCGACGCCGCGAACGGCGGGTGCAACTGCATGGGCACGGTCGCGCAGACCGGCGGACTCGGGTTGGTTTCACCCTCGCCGCCGACGAACAGCCGCTATATGACCGCGGGCAACGTCCTCACGATCTCGGGCGGCATCGCCGACGCGAGCTACGGGTACTGCGTCTCCGGGAACCAGCTCACCGTGACCTCGCAGAGCGCCAACCCGACGATGACGGGCACGATCGTGCTGCAGAGGAGCGCCGCGACCGGCGCGGGCGGCGCGAGCGCCGGCGCAGGCGGCGACCGCGGCAGCTCGGGGGGCGCGACGGGGCAAGGCGGAAGCGCTGGCAGCGGCGCGGGCGGCGTGAACGGCACCGGCGGCTCCGGCGCGACGGGCGGGCGCGGCGGCACGACCGGCGCGGGCGGGAGCACGGGCGCCGGCGGCAGCATCAACACGGGGCCGTGCGACATCTACAAGACCGGCGGCACGCCGTGCGTGGCCGCGCACAGCACCGTGAGAGCCCTGTTCGCGGCGTATGCGGGAAAGCTCTATCAGATCCGGAACGCCGCCGGCACGACCAGGGACATCAACACCATCGCCGCCGGCGGCGCCGCCGACGGCCCCGCGCAGGACACGTTCTGCGCCGGCACGACGTGCGTCATGACCATCATTTACGATCAGACCGGCAAGGGGAACGACCTCGACTACCAGGGTACGGGCAGCCCCGTCGGCGGCCGGGACAACCCCGCGAGCGCGACCGGCGAATCGATCACGATCGGCGGCAAGAAGGTCTATTCGTTGTTCATCAATCCCGGCAACAGCTACTGGGTCGACGGTTCGAAGCTGGGCATGCCGACCGGCAGTCAACCCGAGGGGATGTACATGATCACGAGCGGCAAGCACTTCAACAGCGGGTGCTGCTTCGACTACGGCAACAGCGAAACCGATCGCAAGGCGGACGGAGCCGCCACGATGGATGCCCTCAACTTCAGCACGACCACCGCATGGGGCACCGGGGCGGGCGCCGGGCCGTGGGTGACGGCCGACCTCGAATTCGGGCTCTTCACCCAGGGCTCCATCGCGAAGAGTCAGGCCGATCCGACGCAGACCAGCGCGTTCGTCACCGCCGTCCTGAAGAACAACGGCACCACCGAATACACGCTCAGGGGCGGCGACGCGACCACCGGCGCCTTGAGCACTTACTACAAGGGCGCCCTGCCCGCGGGCTACAGCCCCATGAAGAAGCAGGGAGCCATCGTGCTCGGCAGCGGCGGCGATTGTTGCGCGACGAACACCAACCTCAGCGACGGGACGTTCTACGAGGGATGCATCGTCTCGGGCTATCCCTCCGACGCGACGGAGAACGCGATCCAGGCGAACATCGTGGCCGCGGGATACGGCAAGTAGCGCGAGACCTCGACTAGAATCACGGAATGTCTCACGCGAACGAGGACGTCTGGTCGGTGTGCAGCGCGTGCCGCACCGATATTGGTTTCGGATCCGTTCACTGGGTCTGTAGCGTCTCGACCTGCAATCAGAGCCGCACCCGGCTCGTGTTCTGCTCGGTGGCCTGCTGGGACTCGCACCTCTCGACCGTGCGCCACCGCGACGCGGGGGCCGTCGAGGCGCTGGCGCCGACGCGGGACGACGACGACCACCCGGTCAAGGAGCGGGTGTCGGTCGTGGCGCCGCCCGCGAGTGCGGCACCTCCCGCCGTCGCGAGGCCGCCCGCGACGGCCGCTTCCGTGACCGCGCACGCGGGCGGACCGGCCCTGTCGAACGCATACGCTCACGACGACGTGCTGATCGTCGTCTCGAAGCTGAAAAAATACATTCGCGACCGCTCCGGGATGAACACCTCCGACGCGGTCGCCGACCTGCTGGCCGAGCACGTGCGCAGCGTCTGCGACGAGGCGATCCGCGCCGCGGCCCGAGACGGCCGCAAGACGGTGCTGGACCGCGACGTGCCAAAGGCGCGGCGGTAACCGAGCGATGGCTAAGAGCTGGGGGCGCTCGTTCCTCTTCCCCCAGGAGTTCCGTCGTCGAGCAGGCTCCGCGTCATGAACACGCTATTGGGATCGTCCGTGTAGTCCGCAAAGGGCGCGCAAAACGTAAACCCGTGATTTGCGTACAACGAACGAGCCGGTTCGAAGAACGTCATCGAGCCCGTTTCCAGGCTCACCCGTCGATAGCCTCGGCGGCGCGCCTCGTCCAGAAGGAACTTCAGGATCGCCTTGCCCAATCCCTCGCGCCGGTGCTTCGGAGACGTCCGCATCGATTTGAGCTCCGCGTGCGCGGCGTCGAGCCGTTTGAGCGCGCCGCACCCCACGAGCTCGCTGCCCTTCCAGGCGCTCCAGAACGTGATCTCCGGTTTCTTGAGGCCTTCCAGATTCAGCGCATGCACACTCTCCGGCGGAGAGGTCGCGTGCATGTCCTTCAGGTGTTCCTGCAGAAAGTCGGCGATACGAAGGTCGCTCAGGTCGTCGACGCGAATCTCCAACATGGCCGAGACCGAAGAATAACCGCCGCCGCCAAGGGCGCAAAGGTCGTCAGCGTTCCATGATAGGTTGAGCTCGGGGGTTGACGATGGGCGCGGCACTCGAGGTCGGGGCTCGGCGCGGCGCGCGCGCCGCGGAGGTCTGCGCATTCGTGATCGCTGGCTTCGGGCTCGCGGCATGCGCAGCGGCGTGCGACGCGCGCCATACGTTGGAACCGCAGGATGGCAGCTCCGGCAGCGACGACGCGACGACCGACGCCTCGTCTGACGCCTCGTCTGACGCGACGACCGACGCCGGCGCGACGACCGACAGTGGCCGGCGCGACAACAGCTGCGTCGGCCCGGCGGCCTCGACGCCCTGGCCCACCACCGTATCGATCGAGCACGCCGATTGCGCGACCCGGCCGCGCGCCGCCTGCGACGCGCTCGGGGGAGCAGGAGGAAGCGCGGGCGGGATGCTCGACGCGCAGCTCCTCCGACTGGCGCAGACCCAGTGCTTCCTGCCCGAGCTCACCTTCGTGATGGTGCAGTTCGAATCGGGATGCCCGAGCTCGCTCAGCGTCAAGGACACCGCCGGACATACCGACGCCAGCCTCTCCGCCTGCCTCGCGCAGCAGCTCGCGACAGTGCGCTGGACCTGCGCCGAGACCGCCGACTGCTCGCTGATCGAGTTCGACACGGTGCCGTGATGCCCGCGCGGCGCGCCCGGCGCGTCGTGGGCGCTGCCGACGCCCCTCCGGTCAACCGTTGAATCGATCGACGACCCATTGTGTGGACCGCGCGTCGTGTCCACCGAACACGGCCATGTCGCACCACTACTCTGGTCCCAACGTCGGGTTCCCGCGCGGAGACGCGCGCCTGGACCTGACCGATCTGTTCGCCTTCCCCAAGCCGGGCGATCCCAGCCGGTCCGTGCTGATCATGGACGCGCATCCGTCCTCGGGCGTGAGCCCGCCAGGTCCGACGATCACCGAGCCCTACGCGCCCGAGGCGGTCTACGAGCTTCGGATCGACACCAACGGCGATGCCGTCGCCGATATCGCTTACCGGCTGCGCGTCTCGAAGTCCCCGTCCGGAGGCCAGACCGCAATATTGCGCCGGGCCGAGGGCGCCGAAGCCGCCCGCATGGGCGCCGAGGGCCGCGTCATCGCGGAGGGCATCCCCGTCGCGACCGGGCGCGACGCGCGCGCGACCGTGGCTGGCGATCACCGCGTGTTCGTGGGCAAGCGCAGCGATCCGTTCTTCTTCGACGTGATGGGGGCGCTACACGACCTGCAGTTCACCGGCGACGACTACTTCGCCGACAAGAACGTGTACAGCCTGGTCATTGAAGTACCCAACTCCGCGCTGGGCGCGGGGCCGCTGGGTCTGTGGATGCGCGTGCTGGTTCCGGCGAACGGCGCGGACGGCGGCTGGGTGCAGGTCGAGCGCGGCGCGCGGCCCACGCAGACCGTCTTCCTGGCCGGCGACGCGCGGAACGCCTATCTCGCCGCGGAGCCCAAGGACGATGCCCGTTTCGTCGACACGTTCGCGCACGAGCTCGCGCACGCCGGCGGGTACGCGCCCGAGGACGCGAAGCGCGCGGCGGGCACGCTGCTCCCCGACATCCTCAAGTACGATCCCAGTCGACCGGCGTCGTACCCGACCAATGGACGTCTCCTCACCGATGACGTGATCGACGTCTTTCTGCCGATCCTGACCAACGGAAAAGTGAAAGGCGACAAGGTCGGGCCCCACCGCGACCTGCTCGCAGATTTCCCGTACCTCGGGCCGCCGCACGACGCCGGCTAGCGCGCTGGGGACGGCCCGTTTGCGGCAATTCTCCGTTGCAGGCATTGTCCGGTATCAGGTCCATTACCTACTACGGCTGAGCATTCCAATGCACGCCAGAGATCGAACCTAGACGAATCGAGGCGCATTGCGTCCAAGCAGGACCTGGAGCAAGATACGCCTGCCGACTATGTCGGACACGTCGTCAAAGCCCACTTGGCCCTCCCTTCGCACGAGCGACCCGCGTCTCGTAGCGGCCGACCCTACGAGGTTCACGACCGGGCACCTGTTTGCCGAGCGATATCTGATCGCTTCAATCGTAGGTCGTGGCACCGGTAGCGTCGTATATCGGTGCCTCGACCGTTTGCAGCTCAGAGATGTCGCGGTCAAGGTTCTATCGCAGCCGCTCGATCAGGATTCGAACGCTTGGGCGCATGTGGCGCCCGAGCTGCGAGACACTCATGTCCTTTCACATCCCAACGTCTGCGAAATCTACGACGCCGGGATCGCGGAAGACCATGTCTTCGTTGCCATGGAATTCGCTGAGAAAGGGTCGCTGCGAGCCTGTCTCGGATCTCGAATTGAGGATGGGGAGCTGCGCACCAGATACGCTTTCGAGATTATTTCTGGCCTCGCAACGATACATTCCGCCGGGCTGCTACATCGAGATCTAAAGCCTGAAAACATCCTTCGGACAGAAGCGGATCGTCTGAAGATCTCAGATTTTGGAATCGCAGTGGGATGGGAAAGAGACGCTGGAGGCGACACCCAAAGGTCCGCCTACGCAGCGCCGGAACTGGTCGTGGGTCAGGAGCCAACGATGGCTTCAGACGTTTGGTCTCTCGGAGTTGTTCTTCACGAAGTCGCGTTCGGAAGGCGTCCGGATGGGTCCGACGTCTCCGGGAGCTCCAAAGTTACACCGGCCGGCGATCTGATTTCGGAGATATGCCGGCACTGTTTGAGATCCAGTCCCTACGATCGGCCCAGAGACGCACGGGAGGTGCTGGCGCTGGTATCGCGCCGAGCGTTGGGTCGAGGAACGCGCAAGCAGGTAGGACGTCTCAGCGCTGCTGATTCAACCGAGCGACGATTTCCCAGTGAGGATCCCCGTTTTCGAACGCGACGATTTTGGAATCGCCTGGAGGGTGGACGGCTGATACTGCCTTGGTCGCTGTTTGCAGGTGCAGTAGGTGTGGGAATCGGGGATCTTTTCAAAGCCCCACAACTTGTGTCCTTTGGCTTCGCTGCGTGCACGACGTTCGCCCTCCTGTGGCGGCGCATGTGGAAGGTGAGGACGTCGCTTGAAGAGGGCTAATCCTCAATGGATATCGGAGATCTCCGAAAGGTCGGGGTCTCGACGCGTGGCGACCTCGGTGTTGCGTGTCTTGGCTATGCGCTTGGGGCTGCGGTAGATGCGTTCTTTTTCCCCGGTGGGCTGCCGACGACGTCGGTCGCGATGTTCGCCGCCATCGGTGCACTCGGAGTAAAGAATAGCGTTCAAGCCATGGCTCGGGCGCTGGCGCAGCATCCGAGAGATGCCAAGAAAATGCTTCTCGGACGAGCACATCAAGTGCTCAAAGCATCCAACAGCGCGAAAGCTCGCCAACTCAAAAAGGCAATCCCGCACTGGGAGTCCGGCCAAATGGACGACGGGGACTTTGTAAAACTGCTCGAGGACGCAGAAGGCGGTCGATAGCTTAGAAATCGACCTGTTTCAGTGGCAGGCGATTGACCCGAGATCGATCTGGTAGACGTGGACCGCGCTGGCGGCGAAGTCGTCGATCAGCTTGCCGGCGACGACGGCGACCGTGCGTGACTCGCCCACGACGGTCGCGCTGCCGTCGCCGGTCAATCCGGCGATCGTGAACGTACCCGTGGTCGTGCCCGCGCGCGCGACGGCCGCAAAGACGTACAGCACCTGACCCTTTGCCTTGATCATCGTGTCGATGGGCACGCCGCTGTCCGAGCTCGTCACGGCGACGACGTTCGGTAGAGTGGCGCTGTTGAGCACGGGCGCCAATGACTTCACTTGCTGATTGAGCGCGGTCACCGCCGCAACCATCGTCGAATTGCCGAAGATGCCGTCCTCGCGGAACGTCGGTGCCCAGGAGTGCACGAAGTACGTCACGCCGTTCGCGCCGTGAATCAGCGAGAGCCACACCTCCGACCGCACCTCCACCGCCGTCGGACCCGACGTCGTGCCGGCGGCGATGGTCGTGGTCTCGAGGTCGGTCCAGACCGCCTGGCCGCGGTTCGACCACTGGCGCAGGCGGTCGACCCCGAACGCGTTCAGCCAGAACTGCCCGCAGGTCACCTGTTCGTTCGCGTCGCCGCCGCAGTTGTTGTACGGATAGATGTCGAACGCGATGATGTCGGCGGCGGGGACGTACTGCGACTCGGGCGGCGCGTTGCTGCCCCGCCCCTCCCAGCCGTCATAGGCGACGCCTTGCCCGAGGCCGAGGTAGATCGGCCGCGTCGGGTCGGCGGCCTTGTACGCGTTGTAGCGCGACACCAGCGCCGCTGGCGCGACGGGCGGTCCGTAACCGCCCGTGCCGTTGGCCTGCGCATTGTCCGGTTCGTCGGGCGTCATCCACCACCCAACGATGGCCGGATCGTCGATGTTCGCGAGCCCGACCGCGTCTTGCCCGACGATCGCGTAGATGCCATGGCTCTTGAGCGTCGCGAGATCGGCCGCGGCGAGGCTGTCGGTGCCCGCGTTGTTGCCGACGTAGACGTTGATGCCCAGGTCCGCCATCTCGGTCGCGTGCCACGAGCCCTGCAGCCAGACCGAGATCGGGAAGAAGCTCGGGTCGGTCGGAACGCCGCGCGACCAGGCGGCGTACGGGCTGGTCCAGGCGAGAGCGGGCAGCGCCGGGACGCACGTGGGCCCGCCGGTCTCGGCGCCGCGTTCGCTACCGGCGCGGTCCGCGATCGCGCCTTCGGCCGCACCGCTGTCGCGCGTTCCGCCGGCATCGGTCGCGGGCGCGTCGTTCTTGGCGCAGCCGATCACGAGAACGACCGTCGCCGCGACGGCGGCCGTGAGCGTGCTGCCTCTCACCCCAGCGATGATACGCTCCGCCCACCCTCGACGGATCGAGAATGGACCGCGTCACGCGGTGGGTGAACCTGCTACACGCCGAGCGAGGGCTACTGCCCGGGGCTGCGCTCGTCGTCTTTGTCGTGAGGCTCGCCGACGGACGGAATGCTCATGATGTCCTTGCGGGCAGCCTTCCACGCCTTCTGGACGATCCATGAGAGAGAACGATCCTGGCGAGTCGCCTCGGCCCCGATCTCCTTCAGCATCTCTTCGGGGAAGTAGAGACTCTGCTTTCGCTTGTCGCTGGTGCTCACGTTCGAGATTGTACGCCAAGTGGGCGAAAAACACGAAATACCTACTCCACCCCTGCCAGTTCTTTTACCAGTTCTTTGGCTTTCCGCTGCGGGTGAGATAGCAGAGAGGAAACCTGACAAACGAGCGCGGCTGATCCGGGATCGCGGATCGGCGGCAGGCTACAGGCTACTTCCGCCGGAGCTGGCCGCGGTCGAGCTTCCGTCGATCGAGCGCCCGGACCGAGCCGCTCGCGCGTGTCAGAATCGGTGACAACGCGCCGAAAAGCTCGACGATGGATTTCGCACAAAACCTCCCACAGCGGCTTCACGACGTCGACGATCCGGATCGATTGCTCGACGGCGTTTTCGAGAACGCGCCATTCGGCATGCAGGTCTACCGCGCCGACGGTCGCAGCGTGATCACCAACCGAGCGTTTCGCGAGCTCTTTGGTTCGGAGCCGCCGCCTGAATACAACGTCCTCGACGACGCCCCGGACACGGCGTGCGGCATTCGGGCTCTGGTCCGGCGCGCGTTCTCCGGGGAAGCGGTGCACACGCCCGCCGTCTGGTGCACCGTCCAGAGTCTGCGCCCGTCACCCGCCGCCCCGACCCGCCGGATGGCAATCTCCGCCAGCTTCTTTCCGCTGCGCGCGGCTGACGAATCGGTCGCGTTCGTCGTCGCGGTGTACAAGGACGAGACCGCCGAGGTCCGTGCGCGCGAGCGCGTGGAGGGCAACGAGCGCATGGTCCGTCAAGTCGTCGAGGGAACCAGCGACCTGGTCTTCGTCAAGGACCGCGAAGGGCGATACCTGGTCGCGAACCCGGCCAGCGCGCGCGTCGCCGGACACGCCGTCGACGAGATCCTCGGGCACACGGACGACGAGATCTTTCCGCCCCAGCAGGCGCGCGCGCTGCGCGAGGCCGATCGCCGCGTGATGGCCTCCGACGCCGGCGAGACCTACGACGAGTGGTTCGAGGTCGACGGCGAGATCCACTATTTCTCGACGGCGAAGACGCCTTATCGGGCGGCCGACGGCCGGGCCGTCGGGGTCATCGGCATCTCGCGCGACATAACCGAACGCAAGAACGCCGAGGAGGGGCTGGCGGCCCTGGCGGCGCAGAATCAGATCCTGCTGGCGCGCGCCCGCGCCGAGGAGCACTGGTTGAGCGTCATCCTCGAGCGGACACCGACGCCGCTGGTCTTCGTCGAACCGGAGACGGCGCGCCTCTACTTTGCGAACGCCGCTGCCGATCGCATGGCCGGCGGGCGTCTGGCGCGGCCCGCGCACGCCACCGAATACGCCGGCTGCTTCGACATACGCGACCTCGACGATCGGCCGTTGCCCATCGACGAGATTCCAATGGTGCGCGCGGCGCGGGGGCAGGACGTGAACGGGATCCAGATTCGCTGGCACTTCCCGGGCGGCCCCAAGGTGCTGACGGCGCAAGCAGCCCGGTTGGCGGGCGTCGATGGACATCGAGAGACGGTGCTGGTCGCGTTCGAGGACGTCACCGCGCTGAAGACGGTCCAGGGCGAGCTCGAGGAAGCGGTCCGCGTTCGCCAAGACTTTCTCTCCGTCGCGGGGCACGAGCTGAAAACGCCGCTCACGGCGCTCTGGCTCAACCTGCGCCTGATCGAGCAGACGCTGGCCCGGCGCCCCGAGCCGGCGACGCCGAGCGAACCGGCGCGCCCGTCGATGTTCGACGAAAACGCGCGGCTCGGCGAGCGCTGGCGCGGCCTGCAACGGCAGCTGGCGCGCCTGAACGGGCTCATCGATCAACTCCTCGACGTCTCGCGTTTGGCGGCGGGGAAGTTGACGCTGGAGCTCGAGCCGCTGGAGCTGTCCGAAGTGGTCCGCGACGTGGTCGGGCGCTTCGCTGCTTCGACCGAGGCGGGCATTCGACTGGATCTCCCCGACGCCGGGAATCCTGACGCCGGAACCCACGGACGCTGGGATCGGCTGCGTATCGAGCAGGTGATCACGAACCTGGTATCGAACGCCGTCAAATACGGGGCCGAGCGCCCGGTGCGGGTCGGAGTGCGCCGTCAGGCGGAGGACGTGGTGATCGACGTACGCGACGAAGGCATCGGCATCGCGCCCGAGGCGCAGGAGCGTATCTTCGATCGCTTCGAACGCGCGGTCTCGGCCCGGCAGTACGGCGGCCTCGGCCTGGGACTGTGGATCGTGCGCCAGCTGGTCGAGGGCATGGGCGGCACGATCAGCGTCGAGAGCCAGGTCGGTCACGGCTCGACGTTCACCGTGCGCCTGCCCCTGCGACCGGATTGATGCTCCCTGGCACCCGGCAGGGTGGGCACCCTATCCACAGTGAGCTGCCGTTCTTAGCTTGCGATCAAGCTCATCATCGGAGGGGAGGCTCAACCATGGCAGCCATATTCGTGCTCGGGCGCATCATCCTGGGCGCCTATTACCTGTTCAGTGCGTTCCACCACTTCAACGACACGGCCACCCTGGCCCGCTACGCCGAAGCGCACGGGGTTCCAGCGCCGACCGTCGCGATCATCGGGTCGGGGCTGCTGCTGGCGATCGCGGGGGTGACCTTGATCCTCGGCGTGTTGCCGCGGCTGGGTGTGGCGGCGCTGGTGCTCTTCCTGGTGCCGGTCAGCTTCTTCATGCACCCGTTCTGGTCCGACACCAACGCCGCCACGCGCATGTCCGACATGGTCAACTTCACCAAGAACATGGCGTTGCTCGGCTCGTCGCTGATGTTCCTGGCCATCCCCGAGCCGTGGCCGTACAGCCTGGGGCGCACGGTCCGCTGGCGGATCCGCACGCCCGCCTGAAGCGCTTCGACCGCTTCAGCGCCAGACGACCGCCCGAAACCCGGCGTCGAGGGCGCTCACGCCGACCACCGTTCCGGCGCTGTTGACCGCACTGGCGGAGCTGAAGTTGCTGCCGCGGAGGGTTCCGAGATCGATGATGGCGCGGTTGTAGTCCCAGAGCAGGGCGTGCACCGTGTCGGGGCTGCTGCCCTCGCCGGCGACGAGGCCGCTGTTGGAGATGGCGTTGGCGTTCGACGAGCCGCCCGCGAGGGCGCCCAGATCTCGGAAGGCGCCGGCGCTCGAGAGAAGGTAGCCGTGGGGATTTCCGGGGGCGATCTCGAAGTGGCCGACGATGTCGCCCGCCGAGTCGATACCGTCGGCGGAGCTGCTCGCGCCGCCGAACCCGCCGAGATCGGTCATGACGCCGTTCTTGAAGACCCAGCCGTGAAAGTCACCGCTCGGCGTGGCGCCGTTGCCGATGATCACGCCCGACGGGTTGATACCGGTGGCGAAGCTGCTCCCGCCGCCGAGCGTACCGATGACGTGCACGCGGCCGTTCTGCCAGCTCACGGCGATGCCGTTGCTCTGACCGACGACGATTCCGGCGTCGTTCACGTCGAGGCCCTCGCTGAACATGGAGCCGTCGAGGGGCGGCAGCGCCGCCATCTTGCCCTGGTCCCAGAGGAAGGCGCGGGTCTGGGCGTCGCCGGACAACGTGCTGGTCCCGACCACCTGTCCGCGATTGCTGATCGCGGCCGCCTGGCTGAACGTGCCGCCCAGCGTCCCCAGGTCGACCATCCTTCCCATCGCCACCCAGGGCGTGATCAGAAAGGCGTGCGTCTGGCCGTTCGCCGTCGTCGATTCGCCGACGATCTGTCCGGGCTCGTTGATGTCGCGCGCGAAGGCGGTGGCTCCGCCGAGCGTCCCGAGATCGGTGATCTGTCGCGCCGCCGCCTGCACGTCAGCAGCCGACGCCAACGTGGCGAGAGTGAATGCCAAGAGCATTGCAAAGACGAATCCACGGCGATGTGCACGATTCGCGTTCATGTGTGACCTCCTCTGGTCGCGACCTGTCGCAACCTTCCCAATGACACCCGCCACCGAATCGTCACAATCGCGAGCCGGAGATGCGGCGCCGGCAAGTGCCGTCAGCCTCGAGATTTGGCTCATCGCTCTTGCCGTGCGCTTCGACCCGCACTCGAATCTGTCTTCTGTCGTGGGGACGAGTGACTAAGTTCGGTCGAACTTGGGAATCGAGATCGACAGCGACCATTTCGACGAAGCTGACTTCGCGCGCTTTCGCGCTCGCCTGCGCACGAGCCTGACCACGCTGGAGGAAGTTCTGGCGCGCCCGGGCTTCGGCGAGGGTGAACGCACGTTGGGCGCCGAGCTGGAGCTCTTTCTGATCGGGGAGCGCGCGCAGCCGCTGCCGGTCAGCCGGCAGGTCGTGCGTGACGCCAAGGATCCTCAAGTGACGCCGGAGATGGGCGTTTATACCGTCGAGCTGTCGACGCCACCCGTGGCGCTGGCCGACCGGCCGTTCGCCAAGCTGGGCGCCCGGATGCGCGAGGCGATGAGTGGCATCCGCGCGCAGGCGGCAAAGTACGGGGCGCGCGCGGTGCCGATCAGCATCCTGCCGACGCTGGATCGCGAGCATTTCGGTGCCGGCAGCATCACCGATCTGCCGCGCTACCGGGCTCTGGCCGCCGGTTTGCGCCGACTGCGTGACGCTCCCTTTCAGATCTGCATCGACGGTCCCGACCCGCTCGAGCTGACGACCAGCGGCCCCGCGATGGAGGGGGCGAACACCGCGTTTCAGGTTCACCTGCAGGTCACTCCGAGAGAATTCGCGCCGCTGTTCAACGCCGCCATGATGTTGACCGGCCCGGTGCTGGCGGCGGCGGCGAACTCGCCCACGTTCCTGGGCCATCGCCTGTGGCACGAGACGCGCATCGCGCTCTTCAAGCAGGCGGGTGACGACCGTCCCCCCGACAGCGCCGGTACGACCATGCAGCCAGCCCGCATCAGCTTCGGCAACGGGTGGGTACGCACCGGCGCCGCGGAGCTGTTCCACGAGAGCGTCGCCCTTTACGAGCCGATCCTTCCCGTGTGCAGCGACGGCGATCCCGGCGCGGCGCCGCACGGTGCCGACCACGGCTGCGCGCCGCCGCTGACCGAGCTGCGCCTGCACCACGGCACGGTCTGGAAGTGGAACCGCCCGGTGTACGACCCGGTGGGCGCAGGTCACCTGCGCATCGAGCTGCGCGCGCTGCCGTCGGGTCCGACGGTGGACGACATGCTGGCCAACGCCGCGTTTCTGGTGGGCGCCATGCTCGATCTGGGCAGCGAGTCCGGCCTGGCGCGTCTGCTGCCGGCGTTTCCGTTCGCGCTCGCCGACCGCAACTTCTATCGCGCTGCCCAGCTGGGACTGGACGCCGAGCTCGGCTGGCCGCTCGCGCGCGGGGAGGCGCCCACCCGGGTGCGCGCGCGCGATCTCTTGCTGTCGCTGCTGCCGCGCGCCGAGATCGGCCTCATCGCGGCCGGCGTCGCGCCCAGCGAGATCCGCCACTACCTGGGCATCTTCGAGCGGCGCGTGCAAAGCGGCATGACCGGCGCGGTCTGGCAGCTGCGCACACTCGAGTCGCTGCGCGCGCGCGGCGTCGCGCCCGACGAGGCACGGCGGCGCATGCTCGAGAGCTACCTGCAACTCTCGGACGGCGGCCAGCCCGTGCACGCCTGGCCGGTCGAAAAGTGAACCCCGAGACCCTGGCACCCGAGACGATGCTGGCGCGCGAGCTGGACGCGCGGTTGTCGGCGCCGGGGGCCATCGACGCGCGCTGCTTCGAAGAATTCATGGCGACACAGCGCCGGCTGGGGCTGACCCACGGCGAGCGCGCGCTGGGCCGCCATCTGCGCCCGATCGTCATCGGTGAGGCGCGCTATCACGCCATCGCACGCTCCGCCGAGCTGATCCTTTCTGCGCTCGGGACCGTGGCCGCGCACGCGACCGCCGACGCGGGGCTGGCCGACGCGCTGGGGCTGACAGCCGCCGAGCGCGCGCTGGCTGCGATCGATCCCGGCTACCCGCAGGCGCTGGCGGTCGGCCGGCTCGACATGCTGCTCGACGGCGACGAGTTTCACGTACTGGAGCTGAACGCCGATTCGCCGGCCGGCATCACCGATCAAGCGATGATCCATCGCGCCCTCGCCAGCCTGCCGCACATGCGCGCGCTCGCGGACGGTGGCGCGCCAGCGGAAGGTGGAGACGTCGGATCGCTCACGCGCGGGATAACGGCGCACGTGCCCGCGCCGCAGAACAAGCTGGTCGGCGCGCTGGCCGATGCCTTCGCGGCATGGAGCGGCGGCCGCCGCCTGAGCACGATCGCGATTGTCGACTGGCTGGGCGTCGACACCACCGGCGAGCTGCAGGCGGTGGCCGAGCTGCTGAACGACGCCGGGTACGACGCGGTATGCGTCGATCCCGACCAGCTGAGCCATGCGCGCGGCCGGTTGCGCGCCGAGGTGGCGGGCGGCGGCGGCGACGGACGCCGGCCCCGCGTCGGCACGATGGAGATCGATCTCGTCTACCGGCGCGTGATCACCAGCGAGCTCGTCGGCCGGCGCGGCATGGACCATCCGCTGATCCGGGCGTACCGCGCGCGCGACGTGTGCGTCGCCAATTCGTTTCGCACCAAGGCCCTGAACAAGAAGGCCGCGTTCGCCGTGCTGACCGATCCGCACCACGGCGACCTGTTCTCGGACGAGCAGCGGCGCGCGATCGCGGCGCACGTGCCCTGGACGCGGCGGGTGGCGCCGGCGCTGGCCGACGAGCTGATCGCGCGGCGCGAGCAGCTGGTGTTGAAACCCAACGACGAGTACGGCGGCAAGGGCGTGCTGCTGGGATGGACCACGCCACCCGACGCCTGGGCGGCGGCGGTCGCCGCGGCGGCCGCGAGCGATGCGGTTGCCATGGTCGTCCAGGAGCGCAGTCGCACCAGCACCGTGCGGCTACCCACGTTCACCGACCGTGTCGTGTACGAGGACGTCTACTTCGACCTGTGCCCGTTTCTGTTCGCGGGCCTCGCCGAGGGCGCGATGGTGCGCGTATCGGCGACGCCGGTGTGCAATGTCTCGGCCGGGGCCGGCATCGCCGCTGTCGTTGTTGCGGGCGCGGTCGCGGGCGCGGAGGCCGAGCGTGTGTGAGCTGCTGGGCATGGTCTCGAGCGTGCCGACCGATCTGACGTTCTCGTTCACGGGCCTCGCGCTACGCGGCGGCCAGACCGGGCCGCACGCGGACGGCTGGGGCGTCGCTCTTTACGACGGGCGATTCGCGCGCACCTTTCTGGAGCCGCATCCCGCGTCCTCGAGCCCGCTGGCGCGATTCGTGCGCGACAATCCGATCCCGACGCCGCTGGCGATCGCGCACATCCGCAAGATGACGCGCGGACAGGCCGCCATCCAGAACACCCATCCGTTCGTGCGCGTGTTCGACGGACGCCACCTGGTCTTTGCGCACAACGGCACGTTGCCACACGTGCGCGACCGCCCGCTGCGCTTCGACAGCCCGATCGGCGACACCGACAGCGAGCACGCGTTCTGTGTGATCCTGGACGCCATGCGCGTGCGCTACGGCGCGCGCTATCCCGAGGACCCGCATGACATCGGACGCCTGCTGTTCGACCTCGCCAACGACCTGGGTAGCGACGGCGTCTTCAACTTCCTGCTCGCCGACGGACACTACCTGTACGCGCGCTGCGGCGACCACCTGTCGGCCATCCTGCGGCGCTCGCCCTTCGGGCACGCGACGCTGGTCGACGCCGACGTCACCGTCAACCTGGGCGAGGCGATGAAGGCTAACGGCGACACCCACCTGGCCGACGCCTATCTGGCCATTGTCGCGACCGAACCGCTGACCCGCGCCGAGACCTGGCAAAAGGCCGCGCCCGGCACACTGTGGGTCTTCGGCGAGGGCCGCCTGCTGTCCACGTTCTCGCGCTAGCGGCTGCTCAGAGACGCAAGGCCGCGGCGGCAGATCTCCTGCGCGATGTCTGTCCAGAAACCGTGGCCCCAGTAGCGAAAGCAGCTGGTCTGGGAGAGCAGCAAGTAGAGCAAGGAGATGCGGTAAGCGGGATCGGCGTTGACGTCGGCCCCTGCCCCGTCCCACCGTTCGTGAAAGCGGACGCTGAGCTGCTGGATGGGATCCATCACATTGCCGTATCCCTCGACCCAGCTGCGATCGCTGGTCCACGACGCGCGATCGAGATTGAACGACGGATCGCGCTCGCGCAGGCGCGCGATGGCCCGATCCGCCGCCCCCGGCCCCGACTCCGTCGCCTGCTCCCAGATGCGGTGCTGTGACACCGGCTGTACGGTGGGAAACGCGCCCTCGTCCACGCCCATCGCCACCAGCGCGTCGAGGTACTCGGTGCCGTTCATCGCCACCACGCCGCCGGCACCGCCGGCGCCGAGCTCGTCGAAGGCGCGCTCGTAGGCGCTCGGGAATTCGTTCATCATCACGCCCCCGTTCTCGCCGTCGCCGATCTGGAGCGAGTAAGGCGGGACGGTAGCAGCACCGAACGGCTGCCGGTCGAGCGACTTCGCCTCGCCGAACGGCTGCATCTGACCGACGAGCTTGGTGTCCGAACCCTGGGTTTTGACCAGCACCGGGATCGACGCGGTCTCGCCCTCGGAGTTGCGGGCCACGAGCCGGTGGGGCAAGCGCGGCTGGCGCAGCGTGGTTCCGTCGGTGTTCTCGACGGTGTGCTCCTGGACCATCAGCCACCGATAGCCACACTCGCGCAGCGCCCTCACGTACGCAAAGCAGACGTCGGGGTGGATGGGCAGGTGCATCTCGGGCGCCGAGAACCCGCGCACGCGGGCGAGCGCCGGCGATCCAAACAGCGCGGCGAAGTGATGACGCCAGGCCAGCATGTGCAGCTTGAGATCCGGCACCGGCGTCGACGACACGACGGCGTGCGACCACATGGTGCCGAGCCATTCGATCGACGGCGCCAGCTCCGGCTCGTTCGTGCGCCGCAGCGCCGCGACGACGTCCGTCTGGCCCATCTGGGTCAGGCCCCAAAGCAGGTTGCCCGAGTAGTCGAGCATCAGCCGCGGGCGACGCCCGCGCGCCACCAGCGCCCCGACGAGATCGGCGGACCGCCCGTAGCAACGCAAGAAGACCGGGGCATTGTGGTTATCGCCCTGCCCGGGGTGGTCCAGCATGTACTGCAGATTCGAGATCAGCGGCGCGGTCGTCCGTTCGCCGTCACCGAGGACGGTGGGCTGGTGCATGTGCAGCGCCAGGCCGAAGGTGGCGCGGACCCCCTTCGCATCGATCCCGGTGCTCGGGGGAACGCTGCGCGTGACGTTGGCCGTCTGCTCGGTGTCGCCGGTGATCGGAGGGAGATCGTTCATGAGGCAACACTCTATGCGGAAGAATCGGATGGCGCCGGTGCGAAGCAGCCGATGAGGAGCACACTCATCAGCAGCGCGAACCACACGACCGGTCCGAACATCAGGCCGATCATCGCATGCATCCCGAGACCGACGTAAAGAGCCGGACGGCGGGTCCAGGGCAGCGCGAACCAGAGTGGCGCGCCCACCTCGAACACCAGCGTGAGGATCTGGAGACCCTGCCACGCCCCCCGAGGGAACGTACGCATGAGCAGCCAGGCCACGGTCGTCTGATAGTCATCGTGGAGGTGACTCCAGAGCACGTCGGAGGAGAGCCATCCTCCGCGGAGCTTCGCGATGCCGGCCCCGGAGTACATCACCAGGAGCAGCGCCTGGAAGAACCGGATGGCGCCGCCCGAGACGTGAGTCGGAGCCGGCGCGTCGGGCTGCCGGCGCGCCTTGCGCCAGGCATCGATCCCGTAGCGCGCGCCGCTCGAGCTCACCATCAGGACCAGGCTGAGCATCGGCGCCAGCTTGCTGACCGTGAAGGCCTCGAGGCGATCGGCCAGCGCGACGTACACGAGCAGGAACGTGAACAGCGCCGCCGCGGCCCGGGTGAAGAGCCCCGCTGCGAGACAAACACCCGCGAGCACGAGCGCCGCGGCGACGGCCCAGGCAACGGGCGCGGGCACAGCCGGCAAGTAGAGCGGTTGACGCCAATCATTCCCGCCGAGATAGGGCACCCGGAAGCCGGCCGGGCTCAACCAGTCGTCCGCGTGGACGAGCCGCGACGAAAGAAACCCGATGACGACCAGGGGAATCGAGACGCGCAGAAACGCGAGTCGCGCGATCGGCTGCGGCTCGTCGAGCCAGAGCCGCGCGCGTTCTCGCAAGCTGAGGTGCACCAAGGCTCGCTTCACGGCGCCTCCGTGCAGCGCGTGCTTCGTTCTTCCTTGCCGGTCGTGTACCAGTAGCTGCGTTCGATCGTTGGGGGAAAGCTGGACAAAGGAAGCCGCTGGTATCGGGGCTCCGCCGACCCGGGAGCTGGAATCGGCACGCGCAGGCTCAGCAGCATGACGCCCCCGATGCGCCGCTCGGGATCCGCGCTGTTCTGCTTCCGCACGATGTATTCATCCAGGGCCTGCATCACCTGACGCTCGCGATGATGAAAGAACATCGCCCGATAAAATCGGCTCTCCTTGTCGTCGCGCCTGATGGGAAAGAAGGGACGCACATCAATCTCGGCGAAGCGTCGCTCCGCGCACGTCCACCCTTCCACGCGCCACTCGACGACCTCGGGGGCCGCGTGCGGGAAGAGCGCCGCTTCCTGAACGAAGAAACGAACAGGGCGAGGCAACAACGAGTTGGGAACCCCGCTGCCGATCGCATCCAACCACACCGCGAGCAGGTAGACGACGCCCGCGGCGAGCATCCATCTTCGGAGCCATGCCGGTCCCCATTGCGGGGCCAGTTTGGTCGTGCCGACCGGCGGGTTGTTCGTCTGTCGAGTCGTCCGCGGAATATACGCCGCGCCCCGTGATGGCCAGAGGCTTTCCGCCGTGAATATTGCTCTTCAGCCTGCGGTGAGCGCTCGATCACGCCGCACGGACCGCCTAGCGCGCTTGAAACCGAAATTCCCGCGCCACGATGAAGTTTCTGCCCATCATCATCGCGATCGCGCGAGGCCGCTCGGCGGGCCCCCTGCCCTCGAGCTCCGACGTGACGAGCCCCGCCTCGTTGAGCACGGCTGTCGCAATCTTCACCAAGCTCGCGGGTGCATGCAGGAGAAGGCCATAGCCTCCTAGCGTGTCCCCCCTACCGTTCAGATACTCGCCTAGGGATCGCCAACCCCCCGAGGCTGCTGCCACTCGTTCCGCGAGAACACGCTTCACATTTTCAGGGTCGGTCGCGGTACCGGCGAAGAAGAGCCGCGACCATGGCTCCAGGTATTGCCCGAGGATCGGATGCGCATCGACGAGCTCGATCGTCGAAAACTGCGCCTCGACAAATCTGGTTTCGGCCTTGGACTTGAAATGAAGTCGCGAGAGCGCCCCCTGGTCTGAACGCAAGTCCCAATAAGTGGTCTGGCGACCAACAATGGTTCCGCCCCGTCGCAGGTCGAGAGGCACGACTGTGTCCGCGTCGCCGCGCCAGTCTTCGGCCTCTCTTGCTTCGGGCAGTTGCAACAGAAATTGTTCGAACGTGGTCTCGTTGCACCGATACTCGTCGATGATTTTGCGAGTGGAAGATCGACTGACGTTGAAGCCGTGTTCAATGTCGTTGTACCAAACGACGTGTCCATCCTTCTCGGCCACGACCCAGAAGCCGCCTCCTTCGTCTCCCCACGGGCTGCACTGCCACTTCTCCGGTTCAATGCGCATCGCGCGCCACGCGGCTTGAACCCCGTCGTCCATGGTTTCGAGGCCGACGGCGATCATTTCCTCGAGCTCCATCCGAGAGAGCGGCGTCCAGACCATCCGGCGGTTCTAGCGCGACAAACCTCGCCCTACACCCTCTCACATCGGCGCGGGCCTTCCCGTCGACGATCCGTCGACAAATCGTCGCCGTGAGCGCGATTGCGCGGAATTGCCGTCTCCGCCGATCGTTAACGTGGCCGGAGGGCCTGATGCTCACACAGACGTTCCAGGGTCGAACGCGCGGCGCGAGAGCGGGCTCGGGCATGGCAATGGCGATGGTGGCGGTGCTCGCGGCAGCCGCCTTGCCGGCTTGCGCGCCCGACGATGCCCCGCCCGAGTCGGAAGTCGCTGTCCGCCGCGGCCTCGGGACGGTGCCCCTCATCATCACCGAGGTGGCGCAGAGCACGGCCTACGGCGGGACCACCGCCGACAAGGTCGAGGTCTACTGCGCCAGCGCGTCCGGCTGCGCGGCGTTCAAGGTGTGCGACACCGCCGCGTCGGGCGGGTCATGCTCGGCGACACAGCCGGCGCTGGGCGCGCTCCAGCACGCGGTGATCTCGCGTGGCACCGGCATCACCACGTCGGACCAGGTGTGGCTGGCCGACGGCGCCGGAGCCGAGCTCGCGGACACACGCGTCGGTCCCTTCAACTGCGCCAGCGGGCAGTCCGAGGCGCGCCCCGACTGCGGGGCGGCGCCCTTCGGCGCTTGCGCGACGCCCGATCTGGGCTCGAGCTCGGGCACCTGCGTGGGTGGCGATTTCCCCGAGCCCTTCGTCTATAGCGTGGCCTTCACCACCAACCAGCACGGTACGCCCGAGTCGACGTGCAACCGCCCCGTCTGCCAGCAACTGCTGGGCGCGATCAACGCCGCGCAGAGCTCGATCGACTTCGCGATCTACGGCATCCGCGCGCAGCAGCACATCATCGACGCGCTGGTGGCCGCGCAGGGACGCGGCGTCGTCGTGCGCGGCGTCGTCGATTCCGAGGACGCGAGCTGCACGACGTTCGGCTACCCCGATACGCCCGCGCTGATCGCGGCACTCGGCGCCGCCAACGTTCACTGTGACATCGGATCCGGGTACGGCTACATCATGCACAACAAGTTCTTCGTGTTCGACCAGAGCGCGGTCTGGACTGGCAGCACCAACATCAGCGACACGGAGCTCGGCGGCGAGTACAACTCGGACATCGCGGCGCTCATCAGCTCTTACAAGCTGGCGGCCATCTACCGCGGCGAGATGGACGAGATGTTCGCCAGCGGCCTCTTCCACAAGCACAAGACCGACAACACCCAGCACGTGGTCGACGGCAGCCACTTCACCGACGGCACCATCGTCGAAAGCTACTTCTCGCCGACCGACCACGCGACCGACAACGCGGTCATCCCGCTGATCGACGCCGCGACCCAGACGCTGGACATCGCCATGTTCTTCTTCACCAGCCAGCCGATCGCCGACTCGATCCTCGCGGCGCAGGCGCGCGGCGTGGCAGTGCGCATGGTGATCGACGCGTCGGGCGCGGCCAACGCCTACTCGAAGCACGGGCTGCTGTGCGCCGCCGGCATCCCGGTCAAGACCGAGAACTGGGGCGGCAAGTCGCACAGCAAGTGGGCGGTCGCCGATGCGGCGCTGCCCGGATCGGCGGCGGTGATCTTCGGATCGATGAACTGGACCGCCTCGGGCGACACAGAGAACGACGAAAACTCGCTCTACATCAAGAACCCGGGCCTCGCGGTGTCGCTGTCCGGCGAGTTCGCGCGCCAGTGGGCCGACCTGGCCTCGGTGCCGGTGTGCACCACCGTCTCCGCCGAGGGCGCCGACTCGTCGGTGTGCACGGGCGGCGACTGCGCGCACGCTTGCGTCAGCGGATCCTGCTGCGACGGCATCGACAATGACCACGACGGGAAGACCGACCTGCAGGAAGAGGCCTGCGGCTGCCACGACGGCGTCGACAACGACGGCGACGGCTACATCGACGGCAGCGACTTCGACTGCCAGGCCGACTTGCCCGACCCGTAGGCTGGGCGCGTCGCGCTAGTGATGAGAGCCGGAGCCGTTGCCCGAGCCCGAATGAGAGCCCGAGCCGCCGCCCGAGCCCGAACGAGACCCGGAGCCGCTGCCGGAGCCCGAACCCGAGGAACCACCCGAGCCCGAGTGTGAGCCCCCCGCGCCGTTCGGCGTGCCGGCATTTCGCCAGACGGTCACGATGTGGTTGTAGCCGTCGCAAGCCTTGTAGCCATCGCCCGCGTGGGGGATGTCGGCGGGCGTGCAGTGGTCCCGGCAATAGCCTGGGCTGGCGAAGGGGTTCTTGTAGGGGGCATTGGTCTGGCCGGCACCGATGCGGCCGGGAACCACCCCGACGTCGAAGTCCTTGCCGTTGCAGTAGTAGGCCACCGGCGGGGAGATGAAGACGTTGCCGAAGAACGAACCCTCTTGATCGGGGTAGGCAGCGTTCTGATTCCAGCTGATCGCCGGGCTGTCACCGTCGATCCACAAGGGGATGTGCACGCCCGAGGTGTTGACGTGCGCCAGCAAGCAAGCGGTCACTTGCTCCTGACAGCTCTCGCTGCACGTGCCGGACTCCCACTCCGGTGCGACTCCGATCTGGCCCGGGAACGTGTACGACGTCCCGTTCGTGTCTTTCTTGGTGATCGATCGACTTGCCGCCAGCGCGCATCGCACCAGATAGGCAATCGTGCTGCGACCCGTGTCGGAATTCATGAAGGAGCTACTCGAGGACAGGCCGCTGCCGTTGAGAGGCTGGACCACCCCAGCGCTCATGAAGAGACCGTTGGTCATCGACAGCCCATTGGTCATCGAGAGACCATTGATCATCGAGAGACCGTTGGTGGTGGTCAAGGGCTCGGTGCTGCTCTCATGACTGTCCGGAGCCGGTGCCGGCAGGCATCCGACGAGCCAAGCGCCAGCAGTCAACAGAAGCGGAAGGCCGGACCAACGGACGGAATGAAAATTCGACATGTCCCCACTCTCGGGAACGTAGAGAGCACTATCTATGCCAAAATAGTACGATAGATTACGTTAATACCTGGGCGCTGCCGATGACGCGCGGAGCAGATCTGTTGACTCGAGCTCAGCAGCACTGTTGTCACGGCGACAACGGATGGGCGCTTCCAATCCCACGCCATCGCGAGCATCGCCTCGGCCCTGATGCGCGTAGAGTGGCGGGATGGAAAAGCCCCCGCCACCTGATCCGACCTGTCCCACCTGCAAGAGCGCGGCGGAGTTCGTCCGTGTGGTCAACGCTCAGGTGGACTTCTGGGAGTGCGCGAACAAGCACATGTTCGTCGTAGACAAGAAGACCGTGAAGCCCGCTCCCGCTCCCGCTCCCGCTCCCGCCAGCCCGAACAGCGACGCTGGCGAGGGGTAGCCTCGGGTCAGAACTGCGCGACCAGCAAGGCCCCCTCGTCGGCGAACACCACGCCGGCGCCGCCTGGCAGCATGGAGACGGCCAGCGGGAAATCGAGGCGCCCGGGCAGCGCGCCGAGGACGACGCCGTTGCCTTCGTCGCGGACGCCGACGACCGTGGTCACGAGGCCGGCGGCGAGGTCGATGCGGCGGATCAGGCGATTGCCCACGTCCGCGACGTAGAGATGCCCGGCGCCGTCGCTGGCGAGGTCGGCCGGAAACTGGAAGCGCGCGGCGCCAGCCGGCCCATCGTCGTTTCCGGGCACGCCCGGAGTGCCCGCGACCATCGAGACCTCCGCCGACGCGATGACGACACGCCAGATCGTATGAAAAGAGGAGTCGGCGACGTAGAGCGCGCCGGCGCCGTCCGCGGCCAGCCCGCTCAGGTCCACGATGTCGGCGGGTAGCTGGACCAGCGTCGTCACCGCGCTCGTCGCGAGGTCGACTCTTCGGATGGTGTTGCCGCCTTCGTCTCCCACGTAGAGGGTTCCGGCGCCGTCGCTGGCGAGCGCGCGCGGAGCGTTGAAGCGGGCGTCGGGGCCAAGGCCGTCGACGGAGCCCATCTGCCCCGCTCGACCGGCCAGCGTGGTGACGTCGCCGGAGGCGAGATCGATGCGCCGGACGGTGTGCGCCCCCGGATCGGCGACGTAGAGGTTCCCGGCGCCGTCGCCGGCGAGACCGAACGGGCCGACGAAGCGCGCATCGTGGCCCGGGCCGTCGGCGCTGCCCTGCAAGCCGGGAGTGCCGGCGATCGTGGTGACCTCGCCCGTGTCGAGCACGACCTTGCGCACGGTCGCGTTGTTGGCGTCGCTGACGTACAGGGTGCCGGCGCCGTCGGAGAACGTGGCGCTGATGCCGCCGAAGCGCGCCACGCCGCCGAAGCCGTCGCGGCTACCAATCGGCGTGATCGAGCCGGCGATGGTCGTGACCTCCGCCGTGTCGAGCGCGATCTGGCGGATGGACGCGTTGCCGATATCGGCCACCAGCACGTTGCCCGCGCCGTCGCTGAGGACGTCCATCGGCGACTCGAAGCGCGCCGCCGCGCCGGCGCCGTCGCGGTCGTCCTGCTGGTTGGCGGCGCCGGCCAGCGTGGTGACTGCGCCGGTCGCGAGATCGATCCGTCGCACGGTCGCGTCGAACGTGTCGGCGACGAACAGGTTGCCCGACGAATCGACGCTCAGCGCCTGCGGCCCCGAGAACTGCGCCGCGCCCCCCACGCCGTCGACGGAGCCGGCCACGCCGGGCGTCCCCGCGACGGTGGTGACCTCGCCGGTCTCGAGGTCGACGCGTCGGATCGTGCTGTTGACGTTCTCGCTGACGTAGAGGTGGCCGAACAGGTCGCCGGTCAGGCCAACCGGGCCGGCGAAGCGCGCATCGGTGCCGGTGCCGTCCTGATACCCGGGCTCGCCGGTCGGAGATCCGGCGATGGTCGTGACCTGCGCGGTGGCGACGTCGATCTTGCGCACGTTGTTGAAGGTGATGTCCGCGACGTAGAGGTTGCCGGCCGGGTCCATGGTGATCGCTCCCAGACCGCCGAAGCGCGCGTCAGCGCCCACGCCGTCGACGGGCGCCGTCTGTCCGGCGGCGCCGGCCAGCGTGCTGACCGCGCCGGTCGCGATGACGATGCGGCGGATCGTGAAGTTCGAGCTGTCGCTGACGTACAGGTTCCCGAGGCCGTCCGCCACCAGATCCTGGGGGAACGCGAATCGCGCGGCCTGGCCGACTCCGTCGTCGGCGCCGGGCGTGTCGCGCGTCCCGGCGATGGTGAGGACATCTCCGCGCGCGCGGTCGACCCGGCGAATCGTGTGCGCGGCGCTGTCGGCGACGTAGAGAAATCCGTCGCTCGCCAGGGTCATGCCGCTGGGGCCGAGCAGGCGGCCAGCACGCCCCGCGCCGTCGCCGGTGCCGCGCCCGCCGAGCCCGCCCGCCAGCAGCGAGAGCTGGCCGGGACCGCCGGGCTCCGTCACCTCGGTGGTGATCGACACCGTGCCCTGGCCGATCGTGACGACGGAGCCGTCGGTGGTGAATCGGAAAACCACGCTGGTCGTCGAGCCCGCAGTGACGTCGAAGGCCGCCGGGTTCGGAGAGATCAGTGTGGCAACGACGGTGACGGGATCGCCTGACCCCTGCCGCTCCAGCGACCACCCGTCAACCAGCCGAACAGTGTAACTGCCTGCGTCCAGCGTCGCGCTCAGCGCCGTCGCGGCCGGGTCGGCCTCGGAGTCGAGGATCGTCGGCGCACCGGATCCGGGCGCGGCGGTGATCAGGAATGTCGCGTGCCGCAGCCGATACGTGTGCCCGTTGGCCGACGAGACCAACGCCAGGCGGAAACTCCCCGTTTGCGGGTCGGGGCTGGGTTTGGGCGGGCCTCCGTTGCACGCGCCGAACAGGATCGCCAGCACCGCGCCGGACAACAACGACCTCGACCAAGAGCCAAGCTGAGTCGCCAACATGATCTCCGCCTCCTTCCGTGGGTGTGATGAGTGAGACCCCGCGTTCTGCGGGGACGCCCATGGTCGTATACGGAAGACCAAAACGGGAATTGACGCAAATCGAGGCGACGGCGTCGATCGATCATCGACGCCGAGAAGCGAGGAGCAATTTGCGAACGCTCAGGTTGCGTGTTGCTTGATGACGATCGTTCCGGCGACCTTGTCGCCCAGGCGCTGCCTCCTGTCGCTGAAGATGAAAATCGCGTCGAGGATGCCCGGCACTCTGATGACGTTGCGCAAGACCGACCTGACGTAGTCACAGTGCGCGCCGGTCCGTTCATCGACGACGGCGATCTTCATGAGCTTCTTTCCGAGGCTCTGGCCGGTGCCCATTCCGTCAGCTGGCTTTTCCGGGGGGAGTCTGTAGAAGGGGTCGATGAGCGTCGGCGGCTACGACTTTGGTCCGGAGGATCTCCAGCGGATGACGCGCCGGCTGGTGGAGCGCCTGCGGGGTTCACGGCGGCTCTTGCTGTGGGCCGGCGGTGTGATCTTCGCCCTGGTGGTGATCGTCGGCTCGTACTACCAGGTCGAGCCCGACGAGGTCGGTCTGGTGACCCGGTTCGGGCGCTACGTGCGCACCACCGGGCCGGGGCCACACAGCAAGATCCCGTTCGGCGTCGAGCAGGTGATGAAGGTCCCCGTCCAGCGTCAGCTCAAGCAGGAGTTCGGCTTTCGCACCGAGCGCGCCGACATCCAGAGCACGTTCCACAAGGACGAAAAGACCATCGCCGAATCACTGATGCTGACCGGCGATCTCAACGTGGCGACCGTCGAGTGGATCGTGCAGTACAAGATCGCCGACCCTTACAAGTATCTGTTCAAGCTGCGCGACGTCGAGCCGACGTTCCGTCTGATGGCCGAGGCGTCGATGCGAACCGTCGTGGGCGACCACAGCGTCACCGAGTTGCTGACGGTGGGACGCGAGTCGATCGCGCTCAAGGCCAAGGAGCTGCTGTCGAACCTGTGCAAGCTCTACGACAACGGCATCGCGGTCCAGCAACTGGTGTTGCAAGACGTGGATCCGCCCGAGCCGGTCAAGCCGTCGTTCAACGCGGTCAACCAGGCGATCCAGGAGCGCGAGCGCGCCATCAACGAAGCCTGGGCCGAGTACAACCAGGAGATCCCGCGCGCCCGTGGTCTGGCCGAGCAGAAGATCCAGGGTGCGGAGGGATACGCCGTCGACCGCGTCAACCGCGCCAAGGGCGACGCGCAGCGCTTCATTGCGCTCGAGCAGGAGTACCGGAAGGCGCCCGAGGTGACCCGAACGCGGATCTACCTCGAGACGTTGACGGCGGTCTTGCCCGCCGCCGGCAAGAAGCTGATCTTCGACGACAAGGCCAAAGGGATCCTGCCCCTGTTCCCACTCGGAGGCGGCAGCGCCGACGTCAAGCCGGAGATCAAGCCATGACGCGGTCGTGGTGGCTCGGCGCGGGCGTGCTGGCGCTGGGACTGATCACGCTCTGGTCGGCGTTTTACACCGTGTCGGAGACCGAGCAGGTGGTGATCACCCAGTTCGGCCAGCCGATCGGACGCTCGGTGACCCAGCCGGGGCTGCACATGAAGATACCGTTCGCCCAGGAGGTGAACGTCTTCGACAAGCGCTGGCTCGAATGGGACGGCAACGCCAACCAGGTTCCGACGCGCGACAAGAAGTACATCTGGGTCGACACCTACGCACGCTGGCGCATCTCCGATCCGCTGCTGTTCTTCCAGCGGTTGCGCGACGAGCGCGGCGCACAATCGCGACTCGACGACATCATCGACGGCGAGACCCGCAACGTCATCGCCAGCCACAACCTCATCGAGGTGGTGCGCAGCAGCAACCGTTCGTTCGAGAAGGCCGAAGAGGTCGAGGACGTCATGGAGACGGAGGCCATGCGCGCCGTCGAGTTCGGGCGCGACAAGATCACGCGCCTGATCCTCGAGCGCGCGTCGCTCGTCATGCCCGACTACGGGATCGAGCTCGTCGACCTGCAGGTGCAGCGCGTGAACTACGTCGAGAGCGTGCAGACCAAGGTGTTCGACCGAATGATCTCCGAGCGCAAACGGATCGCCGACCGCCACCGGTCCGAGGGTCAGGGAAAGAGCGCCGAGATCCGCGGCAAGAAGGAGCGCGAGCTGAAGGTGATCGAGTCGGAGGCCTACCGCAAAACCCAGGAGATCATGGGTCGCGGCGACGCCGAAGCGGTGGCGATCTACGCCGACGCGAACAATCGCGACCGCGAGCTCTACCGATTCCTGCGCACCATGGAGACCTACCGCGCCACCATCGACAAGGACAGCTGGTTGATCCTGTCGACCGACGCCGACGTCTTTCGCTACCTGCAATCGTCCAATGCGGTGACCGCGCCCGCAAGGCGGTGACCGCGCCTGGGCCGCAGAGAGCCTCTTCCGGGCGCTGATCCGACCGGCCGACACCAGGTCCGGTCCCTATGCCGGGAAACGCGGCGCGGGAGCGCAGGGGCACCCGTCGCTTGTTACGCAGACGGCCAACGTCAAGGAACCTCGCGGACGGGACGGGCGCCGCTGCGTCTCGTTCCCTTCACCAGGTCACTTCACAGCAGTATGATTGCGGCGACAAGATGTCATTGTCGGGAGAACTTGGCGAGGTCGCGTTTTCCGACGTGATCCAGCTCTGCGTGAAGGTCAAATCGAGCGGGGCGTTGATGCTCACCGCCGATGACACGGGAGATGTGGTCGGGAGGTTCTGTTTCGAAAACGGCGAGCTGGTCGACGCCCAACTGGGCAACCTCGAAGGCGCCGACGCCGTTCATCGAGCCCTGGAGCTCACCGCGGGCGGCTATTACTTCAAGCTCGGCGTTCGCGCGCGCGAGCGTCGGATCTTCACCTCCGTCGAGACCTTACTGCTCGAGGGTGCCAGCAGGCTGGAGGAAGCGGCAGACATCACAGTGGTTCAAGGCGGCCGCCGAACGCTCTCGTCGCTCCCTCCTGTCCGCAAGGAGTCTGCGCTTCAATTGATCGTTTCTGGCGACGACTCGGATGCGGAAAACGACAAGCGAGGTATGGCAATGATGAAGAGTGGACCCCCAAATCGCTCGCAGATCTGGGTCGGCGTGGCCGCCGCCGCGCTGGGAGCGGCGGTCGTCGCCATCGTGGCGCTGCAACTCCGCCGGGCCCCCCAGAGCGAGCGAGGGCCCAAGACCAACGCAGCGGCTCCCGTGGTGGCGCTCACGACGCCATCAGCCCCCGAGGGCACCTCGATCGTTCCGGGCGTGACCGACCACGAGATTCGCTTCGGAATGGTGGCCCCCTTCTCCGGACCTGCAAAGGAGCTCGGACGCCAGATGAAGCTGGGGATCGAGGCGGCCTTCAACACGGCGAACGACGCCGGAGGGATCGCCGGTCGTCGGCTGACCTTGATCTCGGCGGACGACGGTTACGAGCCCGCGCGAACGGCCCTGGCGATGAAGGATCTGCGCGACACGAAGAAGGTGTTCGGGTTCGTCGGCAACGTCGGCACGCCCACGGCAGCCGTCGCGCTTCCCTTGGCGCTGGAGAACAAGATGCTCTTCTTCGGGGCTTTCACCGGCGCGAATCTCCTGCGGCGCGACCCACCGGATCGGTACGTCTTCAACTACCGGGCAAGCTATGCGGAGGAGACCGCGGCGGTGGTCCGCTACCTCATCAAGGTCCGCCACGTCCGGGCCGAGTCGATCGCGGTGTTCGCACAACAGGACGCATTCGGCGACGCGGGTTTCGCGGGCGTCACGCGAGCGGTGCGCGAGCTGAGACCGGATCTTCACTCCACGCTCCGTGTGGGGTACCAGCGCAACACGACGGACGTGAGCGAAGCGGTGTCGACCCTGAACGCTCGATCCCGGTCGACGCCGATCAGGGCGGTCGTCATGGTGGCGACCTATCGTGCCGCCGCGCGGTTCGTGGAGAAGGTGCGCGACCTCTACCCGAAGATGATCTTCACCAACGTCTCGTTCGTCGGCAGCACGGCGCTCGCGGAGGAGCTGAAGCTGCTCGGGCAGCGCTACGCCTCCGGCGTCATCGTCACGCAAGTGGTCCCCCCCGTCGAGAGCTTCTCGACGGCCATCCTGAAGTACAAGGAGGCGCTCAATAGGTACTTCCCGGGCGAGAAGGTCGACTACGTCTCTCTCGAAGGATACTGGACCGCCAACGTCCTCATCGAAGGCGTGCGGCGGGCGGGCCCCGAGCTCGACTCCGAACGAGTGGTCGATGCCCTCGAGAGCATCCGCGATCTCGATCTGGGCCTCGGCACGCCGCTCACGTTCGGTCTGACCGAGCACCAGGCGTCACACCGCGTGTGGGGGACTCAGCTCAACGACGCCGGCGTCTACGAAGTGATCGACCTCAAGTGAACTCTCGGGCAACTGCTCTCGCTTTTGGGGCGGAAATCTGCTAGAAGGACGGCGAGTGAACGACAATTTTTTCGAGAGTCACGCGCTGGCGAAACGGGCCATGAAGGACAACCTCTTCACCGAGGTCTACCTCTCGACGGCCGTGACCACGCCGATCCAGCTCAAGGGGTGGGTGAACCAGGCGAATCCCTACGAACGCCACGGCCAGCGCTGGCATCTTTATCTGTCGCGCGTCGAGATCTTGCGACGGCTGGCCACTCGCCACCGGAAGAATCCGTCTTCCCCGGGCGAGGGCGGCCCCGCCTGACGCGGCCCCGCCTGAACAACGCTCCGAGGCCTTCACTGGCGACGAATGTCCCAGCCTGACGGCATCTCCCATCTCGTCGCAGAGGGGATCATCGACGCCGTCCACGCGCGCTTGATGAGCGGGAAGGAGGCCACGGTCTACGTCGTGGAGCGCGAAGGACACCTCGGCGCAGCCAAGGTCTACAAGACGCGCGACGAGCGGACCTTCAAGAAGACGGCCAGCTACGTCGAGGGGCGGAATCAAACCCGCAACTCACGCGACCGCCGCGCGATGCAAAAGAAGAGCACCTACGGGCGCGGGCTCATCGAGGACAACTGGCAGGACATGGAGTTCCATGCGCTCCGAGCCGCTTTCGCTGCGGGCGTCCGCGTGCCGGAGCCGTACTTTCTCCACGAAAACGTTCTCTTCATGGAGCTGATCGTCGACAGCGCCGGGGCGCCCGCTTCGCGCCTCGCCGATTTTGTCTTCACGGCCGAGGAAGCCACCGCGCTTCATCAGGAGGTCTTCCTTCAGGTGAAGACGCTGCTCGGCACCGGACGCATTCACGGCGATCTGTCGGCCTACAACGTCCTCATGGCAGCCGGCGGTCCGACCATCATCGACATGCCCCAGGTCGTCGAGGTGGCGGGCAATAACAACGCCCGTCAGATCCTGCGGCGCGACCTGCGAAACCTGACCGAGCATCTGGCCCGCTTCGACGCGCGGCTCTTGCGCGTGGCCGACTGCGGCGACGCGCTCTTTCACCACCTCCAGCGCGGGACCTTGGACACCGTCACCGCGCCCGAGGTGGGAGCGCCCGAGCACCGCACCGGCGGCGGTGGCGGCAGCGGGCGTCGGAGCCGCGACGCCGAGCGGGGTCGTGCCGGCCGCGACAAGGGGCAACGCTCGGGCGGCAGCGCGCCGACGGCGCGGCCAGGCGGCCCGATGCCCCAAGCGGGGCCTCGGTTCGGGCAACGTGGCGTGCGATCCCCGCGATAGTTCGACGATCGCTACGGCATCCACGCTGTCGGGACGGCGTCGTTCACGAACCAGTGGTTGACGCTCCCGCAGTGCATCACGCCATCCGCCATGCAAATGCAGCCGCGCTCCGACGTCGGGGTGGATTCGAGGGTGAAGCAGACGAGATTGAGCGCCCGACAGGGCAAGCCGCGCAGGGAGATCGAGCCGGCCGGAGCGCCCGGGGGAACCATCGTGCTCGCGTAGCCCTGCGGGCTGCAGGGGCCCCCCTGCAAGCCGAAGGGAAAAGCTGCCGGGGGAGCGCAGTTGCAGTTGGAGTAAGGGAGGCCTGGAGTCGGACAGGTGCAGGTTCTGAGACCGAGCAGGTCGATGCCGCAGGTCACACAGCAATCCTCGGTGCAGACTCTGCCGCAGCTCACGCTCTGGCAGTCCGAGGCACACGCTCCTCCCGGAGCGACGTCCGGATTGATGTGATTGGGAATGCAGGATCCGAGGTTGCCGACGGCGCCACCGACGCCGGCGCCTCCTGCACCGCTGCCGCCCATGCCGCGGCCGCCCATACCGGCCCCGCCCATGCCGCTGCCTCCCATGCCCGCGCCTCCCAGGCCGGCGCCTCCCATGCCGGCGCCTCCCATACCGGCGCCGCCCGCGCCCGTTCCGCCCGCGCCCGTTCCGCCCACGCCCGTTCCGCCCACCCCAGACTGGCGGCCTCCCGCACCGGACATGCTACCGGCGGAACCCCCGGAGCCGTCCGGGAGCGCCTGTGACGAGCATCCCACAAGGCCAGCGCCACCCGCCGCCAAGACCGCCACGCACAACCAGATCGAGCGCCACCGCCTCGAGCTCATCTCTTCGTTTTACCATTTTGTGCGTTGCGATTGCTGGCGGCAAGACCTAGAGATCGCAATCAGGGGCGAAGAAGAGTTGGAGCGTTAGAAGAGGGTTCAACATGTGGACCAAGCTGATCTCGCTCGCGGTTTTGGCAGCGCCGGTGCTCGGTTGCGGTGGCGGTGACGACCCCAGCGCCTGGTTCGCAGGGAATTGGGACTACGTGAGGGGCGAGGTGCATTGCGCCGTCCCCGGCTCGATGGCCTACCTCGGCGATGTGACGGGACAACTCGTCGTCACGCGGGTCGACGACGTTTACATTCAGGCGACCATGTCGCCCGACTGTGCCCTCCGGTTCGCAGTCGACGTGAACTACGTCGCCTCCGCGGTCGGGGGCCAGACCTGTCCGCTGGATGTTCCCGGGCTGGGGGCTCGCTCACCGTCGAGCCTCGCCTGGCAACTGAGCGTGGACGACCCGGCGGTGGTCCCCGGCAATGGTCGGCAGCTCGGCTCCCCCGCACCGGTTCCCCTCATGCTGAGCCACATGACCGCCGCGGTCGACGGCTGCTCGACGCTGACGCTATCGGGGAACCTGACCCTGACGCGACGGATGTAGCGCGCTTTCGCCGACGCTATGCTCAGGTCGCGCGCTCACTCGACGTAGGTGATCGTCCACTCGCGCGGCTCGCCCTCCACCGTCACCTCGACGACGTCGCCGACCCGGCGCCCCAGGACTGCGCGCCCGATCGGAGAGACTGGCGTGACCACGGACAGAAACCCGTCGCCGCCCGGCCCATGGAGCTCGACGCCCGCGCCCACCGGCGCGAGAAGAAGGTGCGGCCCTGCGCTCCGTCCTCGACCTCGACGATCGCGCCCATCGCGACGGAGCCACCGGCGGACAGGCGGGGCGGTCGGAAGGTTTCGAGCGTCGACAGCTCGCCCGCCGCGCGGGCGGCGCGCTCTTTCTGGCCACGCGCCAGGCCGGCGAACTCCATCGCCACTCGCGCATTCTCGCGCTTCTCCGCGGGGGTGGCGCCGTTGCGCGCTTCGTCCTCGGCTGCCTGGCCGGCCTTGCGCGCGACCGCCGCCGATTCTCGCAGGCGCTCGACGAGCTGATCGACCAGGAAGGTCTTGTCCATACGACGAGGTTAAGTGTCGCGCCGCGGGCCCGCAAAAATTCTGTCTCCCGCTTCGGCGGGACGGACCGCCGCGACGTCGGGCGCCAGCTTCAAGAGCTCGCGGCGGCCGCGGACCCCATAACGACGGGCGGCGCGCATCAGCAAGACCCGGACCGTTGCATCGTTGATCCCCAGCGTGTACGCCACCTCTTTGGTTGAAAAGCCTCGGGCCACGCAGGTGACCACGCAGCGCTCGGTCGGCGTCAGCTTGGACAGAGCGGTGGCGGGGAGTGAGTTCTCGCGGGCCACGATGTACTTGTCGCCGTGGGCATCGAACTCGTCGACCAGCGTCCAGCGCGCGGACACGAGACCCTTCCAGAGATTCAGCGCTCGGTCGACGTCGTCACGCGAGGACGTCCGGGCGCGCTCGATGTCGCGCACCGCCGCCTGCAAAGCCCGCCTGGCGCCCGCCAACTTGGCCGCGCCATCGGCGTGCAGCAGCTTCCCCTCGGGCGACAGGATCGCGCCCGCGTCGCCGTGCGCGGATGGATCGTCGGTCGAGGGCAGCGAGCCCGGGTCCCGCGCCTCGGCATGAACGGCGCGCAGGCGTCCCCTCAAGCGCAGGGCGGCCGCGATGTGGGTCCCCACTTTCGCCAGGCTGCGCCGGATCGCCGCCGTCAACCGATCGTCTTTTCCGACCCCCAGGGAAATCAGGACACCACTTCGGTCGAGGTTCATGCAGGCGATGTTGATTCCGTCGTACACGCCGTTCTTGGCGAGACCCGCCCGGTACGACAGCCGGACGCTCGGATCGACCTCGCTGGTCATCACGCAATAGGAGGCGCTCCGCGGGCTACTGGTGTACGCCGAGAGCCAACCCGGCGGCGCATACGTCAACCCATCGAAGATCGCGTTCATTGTCTCAGGCGTCTGGCCTGCGACGGCCGTCGAGGCGCGGTCCACGGAGATCGTTCCGTCTGCGTTGCTGCGGAAACCACAGGCGAACCCACCCAGCCCAGCGCCGATCGACCGCTCCGCGGCCTGCAAGAGCCCGTTCGTCCATTCAAGCATCGGGGCGTCGACGAAATAGGCCGCTTCGACCATCGATAGAAGGTCGGGCGATTTCCCCGTCAGTCGAGACCGTGCTCGCGCGCCCATTCTGCGTATGCCTGGATGTCATACCTTGCGGCCACACGGGCGGTCAACGCCGCGACGAAGTGATCGCCACGTCACTCGACGTAGGTGATGCACCCGCTGCCAGTTGCAGACGAAGGTCACGACCAGCGGCGGTCAGGGACCCGAAGTCCCGAGACGGACCAGACCGATCGGGTGTGACGAGTCGGCGCCCCGTTCCTGGCTGTCGCCCACGCCGAGACGCCCGGAGTCGTTGAAGCCCCAGCACCGGATGCCGGCGGCTTGAATCGCGCAGGCGTGATTGGCGCCCACCGTCAGCGTGCTCACCGGATCGCGTCCCAGCGCGACCACCGGGAGATCGTCGCCGAGCGTCTCATCGTCGCCCCGATTGAGGGAATCGCCGATTCCGAGCTCGCCGTGAGCGTTGTAGCCCCAACACTTGACCGAGAAATCGTCGAGCAGCGCGCAGGTGTGGGACGCGCCGGCCGCGATCGAGCGCGCCGACCGATCCCGTCCCAGATCGACGAGCTTGCCGGGGCCGATGGTCCCGACGGTCGGATCTCGCATGACACCGAGTTGCCCGGCGTCGTCTTGTCCCCAACAGGCGACCGCACCGGTTTCCAGCACGGCGCAGCTGTGAAATCCGCCGGCGGCGACGGCCTTGGCGGCCGGGATGTCGACGATTGTCGCGGCGCTGGCGGGCGAGCCTCCGGGCGGCCGATCCCCCCCGCCGAGCTGTCCGTAGTCATTCCACCCCCAGCACCGTACGGCGCCGCTGGCCAGGAGAGCGCATGAATGGTACGCACCGGCGGTCACGGCGCTCGCGGGCTCGCCCAAGTCGACGGGGGCGAAGGTGGCGTTTCCGTCGCCGGCGACACCCAGTTGGCCGAAGCGATTGTCTCCCCAGCACACGACGCTGCCGTCATCGAGACGCGCGCAGGTGTGGTAGAGGCCCGCGGTCATTGCGGCGATCGAGTGACCGCCGGCCAGAGGAACGACATCGAAGGTGTCGCCGGCCAGCGCGCCGCGCGCGCGACCGTCCGCGAGACCGAGCTGCCCGAAGGCGTTGTCGCCCCAACAGACGACGGCCACGCTGGCCGACATCGCCTGGCTGGTCAGCACGCAGCTGTGCCTTCCTCCCGTCGCTATCGCGGTCGTGGTCCCGGTCGTGATCGCAGTCGCCGTCGCGGCCACCGTGCGCCCCCCGCCCAGATCAACGGGAGTGAACGGCACCGCGTCGCCGCCACGGTTCTGGGTGCTGTCGATACCCAGCTGCCCATAGGTGTTGTTGCCCCAGCATTCGATCTGGCCGCCGACGATCGCGCAGCTGTGCCTGGCACCGGCCGCCACCGCCAGCGCGCACGTTGCGCCCCGCGTGCACAGGCCGGCGGAGCAGGTCATCGAATCTGGACAACCGTGCGAGTCGCACGCGAGAACGCAGTCGACCACACGAGGTCGATAGCAGGCGAGCGCGAGGCAGACGAGCGCGACGCGAGGAAGGAGACTTCCTTGGAGAGCGCCGTTGGCGCCGCGTGAGCTCGATTGGCGCAACCACACGTCAGCGCACTCGTGCCAGGTTGAAGTAAGTGTTCGACTGGGAAGTTTCGGGGGGATTTTCGACGACCCGGTGAAATTCCGTCATCGCGGCCGCGTCGGTGGAGTCGTACCGGTTGACCCCCATCTGGTTGTCTTCGTCGTTGCTGTAGATCCATCGCTTGACCATCACCCAGGGCGGTTGCTCGCCGGCGTAGGCGTGGAACACGGCGTACGGAAAGCCGAGGTCGGGGAATCCGGCCATGACCGCGTCCTGCGAGGCCGCTCCGCGGAAGTAACAGAAAACCAGCCTGGTGATCGTGCCGAGCTCGGGCTGACTCTCCACGCGGTTGGGCCCCGGGTCGCCGAGGTCGGTGCTCACGATGGGCCCCGGATCGTCTTCATTGTCGATGGTCTTGCTCACCTCGACCGAGCCGTTCGGACAGACACTGCCCAGCTTCAAGACCGCGTAAAATTGCTGAGGCGCCAGGGCGGTCGTCAACGATTTGAACATCGCACCGTCCACGCGACAGAAAGTGAGGGTCGTGGTGCTGATCGAGGTGCAGACCGGGGGACCGCGGTCCGGGTCGTCGGGAAGGACCCATTGGCCCTCCCCGCGAGAGCCGGAGGCGTCGCTGCACGGCGGCTGATTCTCATCGCGCATGCTGATCCGGAGATCCTCGACACCCGCGCCGAACGGACAGTCGATCGTCCCCGACGGTGAATAGGGCAACACGCCCACCGCCGTCGTCGGATCACCGCAGCTGACGATCCCCGTTCCGGTGCGCAGCAGGGTCGCCGATCCCGACAACGAGGACAGTGCGCAGCTGGCGTTGCCCGCGGCGGTGAGGACGCCGTCGGTTCCGGAGAACGTCAGGGTGAGGACGCCATCGCCCGATCGGTCGAGCGTGAGCGCGCTGATCTGTCCCGACAGTTGCTGGCCGCGGGGAATGACCAGACATGACTGCGTTTCCGCCAGGGTCGCGCGTGAGCCGACGACGTCGAGTCCGATTGTGCAGCGGCAGCCAATGTCGAAGATGAGATCGGTCGTGGTCCCTCGATAGATGCTGACCCGCGCGCCGCTCAGCTGTTCCACGACCGTCCCCAGGCTCGAGCACACGGCCTGGACTTCACTGCCGCCTTGAAAGGTCCAGACGCCAACGAAGCCCGAGACGTCGGCGCCGGCGCCCCGTGCCCCGTGAGCTCCCACCAACGCGGCCACGACTATCGCGAGGCGGCCCGCCGCTATCGTCAGTCGCGCGTCGCGAGCCACGCGGCGATACCTCCACTCACCAGAGCCGCCACCGCGGTGACGACGCCCAAGGTCTCGCTGGAGCGTCCCGATTGCTCGGCGTTCATTCCGGTGGCGCTCCACACCTGTCCCGGCAAGAACATGTTCGACACCTTGTCCGACGCTTGGTCGGCGCGCCAGGCGAAGTACCCGGTGGTGACCGCCAAGCCGAGCGCGGTGAACCCGGCGGCAAGCGCCCCCCGCCGACCGACGAAACGCGATCGATGAGGAACAGCGGCGGCCAGCTTGACGCCGTCGGCGCGGCCGGCAGGCGCGGAGACGAGGTCTTGCTCGGGGCCGAGGCTGGTCGTCGGCCGGGACGCCGGGACGCTGGCGATCGTAGGAATGAGGGCTGCGTCGGCAACGCACTTGTCCATCTCGGCGAGGTGAGATCGTGCGAGTTTCTCGACCGGGCCACTTGGTGAGTGGTCGAGAAACTGGCGATAAAGGGTCCGCGCGCTTGCGCAATCACCCTTGAGCCGCTGGGCCTGGGCGAGGTCATAGAGGAGCCCCGGTGCCGGGACCAGCTGATACGAGGCCTTCAGCCTCGCGATCGCCTCGTCGTAGTTGCCCGCGCGGTAGCTCTCCAGCCCCGTCTGGTAAAGACTGCGTGCCTCGTCCCGAGGCGTCTCGGCGTGCGCGAGACGCCCGCCCGCCGGGCATGCCAGCGCCAGCGCCATGGCGACGACGATTGACGATGTCAGTGGCGTCACTTGGTATGCGAGGGGGCGATCGAGGGTTGCATGAGGGGTTGCACGAAGGGTTGCACGAGGGGTTGCACGAGGGGTTGCACGAAGGGATCGACGAGATCGTCGTCGCCGAGCCGGTCGTCCGCCGAGAAGGCCTCGGGCGTTCTCGCCGGGACGCTCCTCTCGCCGGCCCGGCGGCGCGCGTGGCGCGCTCGGCCGAGCGGCGACGACCGGGGCAACTCGGCCGAGCCGGGGCGCGCGCTTGGTCCGACCTCGAGCCGTGTCGCAGGCGGAGGCGGCAACACCGCCCGCGCGATGGGGCGAACCGGCGGCGTCTCGACGACTTTCAGCGCCGCCGCCCGGGGAGGCGCCTCGCGGCGGGCAGCCAGGACCGACGCCCCCACGATCAGCACGGTCAGCGCCGCGCCCAGGGAACTCCGGCCGACTATGCGGTGCCGTCGGGGCGGGGGCGACGACGCGCGCAGCGCCGAGAGCAGCTCGCTGGCGCTACCGAAGCGGGCCGATGGCAACACCTCGAGGCAACGGTCGATGGCGGTCTGCCAGGCGGGCGGCGCCGCGCAGAAGGAGCGCAGGGAGGGCGGTGGTCCCCGCCGTTCCTTGGCCCCGATGGCTTCCGCAACGCTGAAGGGAAGCTCTCCGGTCAGGAGCTCGAACAACACGACACCGAGCGCGTAGATGTCCGTCGCGGGGCGCGGTTGCTCGCCGGCGAGCTGTTCGGGCGCCATGTAGCCCAAGGTTCCGGCCGCGTGCCTCGTCAGCGGCATACGGCGCAGCGCCTGCTCGTCGAACTGGTGGGCCAACCCGAAGTCGGTGATCACGACGCGCGCGTCGTCGCCTTCTTCCGGGACCAGCATCACGTTCTCGGTCTTCAAATCGCGGTGAACGATGCCGGCCGCGTGCGCGGCGTCGATGCCAGCCACGATCTGCTCCAGCAGCGACAGCACTTCGCTGCAGGACAGTGGCCCGGTGCACCGCAGACGCTTTCGCAGCGTTTCGCCTCGCAGCAGCTCCATTGTGAAGAACGGGATGGCGAGGTTCGGCACATCGTCCCCCTCGAAACGGACGTCGGTGTGAAAGCCAACGTCGAAGACCCTGCACACGTTGCGGTGGGTCACCCGGCGCGCGATCTGAACCTCAGCCTTGAGGCGGGACACGCCGGTCTCGTCGACCGCGATCCCAGCGGCCAGTGTTTTGAGGGCGACTCTCTCGCCCAGCACCGTGTCCAGAGTCTCGTAAACCTCACCCATCCCGCCCGACCCGAGGAGGGCGACGATCTGATAGCGGCCGGCGACGACGTCACCGATGCCAAAGGCGTTCAGCGATCCGTTCCTGAAGGTGTCGCCGGTCTTCGTCGCCAGGGTCGAGACCAGGAGACGACAGCGGCGGCAGACGTCGAGGTGCACTTCCGCCACCGCGAACGCCTCCCCTTCGAGGGCGCCCGTCAACAGCGCCGTCACTTCGTCGTCACCAAGACAGATCATACTGCGTTCTCCCGCGTCCCTCGGTCCCGCACAGGCTATCGAACGAAGCCAGTATAATCCACGACGTGACCGACCTGAAGGTGACGGCGACGGAGACTCGCCTACGCGCGCGGCCAGACGCGATGGCCGATCCTCTCGCTGTTGCCCGGCGATTTTCGAAAGCACTGCGCGCGCCTCGGGTTGGACGACCAGCGACTGATGGCGCACGCGGAGGACCTGTTCCTGGTCGTCGCGGTCCTGGAACAGGTTCCTGGGGCCATCGCTCATTTCGACGACGATCTCAGGATCGCGGCCAGCGTGGTCGCCCGAGTCGATCGCGCCCCGAGCTTCATCGACGATGTGACGCAAGAGCTGCGGGTCAAGCTGCTGACCGGCGATGATGCCAAGCTCTGGACCTATTCAGGAACGGGCGCGCTCGTCGACTGGCTGCGGGTCATCGCGACGCGCGTGGCCTTGAACCTCAAGCGGTCCGATCGCCTGCATCCGGACGATGATCTACCCGAGGCGGTCCTCTCGGGCCAGGAGGCGGCGCAGTTCAAACATTGGTACCTCGCCGATCTCCACGACGCGCTGGAGATCGGATTTCGCCGGCTGACGGCCCGAGAGCGGACCTTGCTGCGCCTGCACTTCATCGACGGGCTCAACATCGAAAGGATCGGCGTCGTCTATCGCGTCAACCGCGCCACCATCGCCCGGTGGCTGGTCGCCATCCGCACCCGGCTGTTCAAGGAGGTGAGGGAGGAGCTGGCGACCAAGCACGGCCTCGACACCGCCGACGTCAAGAGTCTGTACCGCATCATGGAGCATGACGTTCATGTCACCATGTCCCGGATCCTCGCGGGATAGGAGAGAGGTCTAGCGCAGAGATTCTGCCTTCTCCTCGATCAGAATCGTCCTTCGCGCCTGCGACAAAGTCCGAGTCGCTGTGTCTTCCGACCATGGAACGGTGGCGGCGGCAGCGTTGGCGAGGCCCACGCGCCGCCGTCAGCCGGCCACGCACACTCGATTCACGGGTGATGCCACTTACAAAGAGGGGGTCAGAAGCATGGACAGCGTCATTGGTGTCGGATCTGTTTTGGGGGTTCGTCGTGGTTGGAGACGGCATTGTCGGGGCACAGTCGGGATTTCGATGTTCGCACTGCTCGGCGCGACATTCGGAGCGACCGGATGCGATATGGGGAACGGGAGCAGCGCGGAGGGCGCGGGCAGCGCAAGCGGCGCGACGGCGACGACACCACCAAGCCGCTCGTCGTGTTTGAAACCGACAGCACGCGCATCAAAGTGTTCGAGGACCATCCAGGCGACGTCCTGATTGCCGAGGAGGGCGCCGTCGGCACGAGCTCGATTCTGGACGGCTGGGACTCACGCACCTCCACCCTCATGGACATGTACAAGACCGTGGCGCCGAAGCTGAAGGCGCCGCTCGGCGCCGAGGTGGTGAATGTTCTCGGCGAGGCTGACGTGCGAATCGAATCGCTGCGCAAGGCACGGGAGTCGCAGCTTCAGGCGGGCCCCGCCCTGCCGGTGGTCCCCGCGATCGAGGAGCAGGGTCCGAGCGGCCCCAACTTCTATGACTACAACGGTGACCTCGTCTGGTTTCGCGGGAACTTCTGCAGGCCCGGAACGTGGTGCACGGTCTGGAACACCTGGTCGCACTCGGGGCGGCACGACGGCGTTGCGAACTGGAACTGCACGGTGATGAACGCCTCTGATTCCGGTACGGCGAAGCTCACGCTCTGGCAGAAGGTCTGCTCGGGCATCTTTTGTGGCACCGTTTGGGAGATCACCCGCACCGACACCGTCGCGGCGCGCACGTGGGTAGCGTACCGCGCCGGCTCCAGCTCTAGCCAAGGCGTGGAATGCCAAGGCGACGGGAATGGAACGCTCGTCAACGTCGGGCTCTATTGGCAGACGCCGATTCCGCCGGCGCCGCCGCCGCCGCCGGCGAGCTGCGGGCCCTACATTTACCGGGCCCAGACCAACGGTTGCACGAACGGAACGAACGGCAGCGCGTCGGGTTTGAAGATCTGCGCGGACGGCTGTGGCTCGACGCCGGAGCAAGCCCAGGCCAACGCCGCGGCCGTGCTCAGCACCCGCGTCTGCCTCGGCAGCGCCTGGGGATGTTGCAACGTCGCCTACGACCAGAACTTCAACTGGTGCGGTTACTGAGGCAAGACCCCAGTAGGCGTCGTGGCTTGGCGGCGATCGTGTCCGCCATCTGCGGCGTCTACGCTTTCTGGGCGCTGACTCCATCGGCCGCCGGCGGAAATCCATCGCCGGCGGCCGACTTGAGCGTCCGTCGGGGGGCGCTGACCGGGTCGGCCCCCCCGGCCGATTTCCAGCCGCTCTCCGTGGGCGCGCTGCTCATCGAGAACAGCGACGGCAGCTGGCGATACCATTGCAGCGGAACCCTGATCGCGCCGACGGTGGTGGTCACGGCCGCTCACTGCCTGCCCGTATCGTCGACCGATGCGACGAAGCTCGGATTCACGGTCGACGGCGACATCGGGGAACCGCCGCAACCGTCTGCGGGCGTGGTCGACGTCGTGGTTCACGAGCAGTTCGTTCGGGACGCGACGACGGACACTCGGAACTTGCACGACATCGGCCTGGTCCTGCTCGATCGCGGTCTCCCCGTCCCGGTCGCCTGGCTCGACGACAGCCCGGACGCTGTCGCGGTGGGAGCGTTGCTCGACGTCGCAGCCTACGGCGTGCCCGCGGTTGATGGCGTCCCAGGCCTCAGACGCGCTGGGCGCGTGCCGGTCTCGTCCGTCGACGATACCGAGGTCGTGGCCGGCAGTGAAGAGGTGCAGATCTGCACGGGCGACTCGGGAGGCGGCGCGTTCCAGTCACAGACGAACCTGCTCGCCGCGATCGTCTCTCGAGGGTCCCACTCCGACACCCTCTGCGACGCGCAGACGATTTTTACCCGGGTCGACGTGCACCGACCCTGGCTCGTGGACCGGATGAACGACCTCCAGCGCCGGGCCGACGGCGGCGGCTGCTCGATGGCACCATCTGCGGCTCGACGCCATTCGGACACGCTCTCCGTCCTTGCGCTGGTCGCTGTCCCTCCTTCTGGTGGGCGCTCAGCGAAGGTCGCGCCGTGCAGCGGGGCCCGAGGCGCGTGCAAAGATTTTGGTGCGACAAAGTCGAGCCTCCGGTGTCTCCCCCGTGATGAAGCGACGGCGGACGCTCGCCGCTCGGTGCTGGTCACACGAAAGGGATGCCGCACATGAAGATCAACAACCCGCATCGGTTTCTCACGCTGGTCGTCCTTGCTCTCGCGGGCACGTCAGGTCGGGCGGCCGTCGCCGCCATCCCGGCTCAGGACAGCTTCGACTATACGATGGCGGAGCCGGCCCCAAGCCCGTGGTCCACCGCCACGAGCGGGGACTCGGAGAACTACATCGCAGCGAGCTCCGATCCGATCCACCACAATGAGCTGGTCGTTTCCTATTCGGGCAGCGGCTGGATCACCATGTCACGAAGCGACATCGCCGGCTCGAACGCCCTCTACGAGATCGAATTCTGGGACGACGGTACGCGCGACTATGGCCTGCTGTTCATGGTCTACGACGCCTTCGGCCACTTCATCAGCATCGGGGTCAACAACCGGGTTGCGAACGGCTCGTACTATGTTCGGACCGACGCCAGCGCCGGCAACACCGGCTACAACATTCCCGCTGCGCGCAACGGTGCCTCGGCCCGCAACAACTGGCATCAGTTCCAGCTCTACGTGACCCCTTCGGGGAGCTTTCCGATGGTCGACGGCGTCCCTGCGTTCGATTGGGGGATGAGCTACAACTATGCCGCGCTCACCTCGGTGTCCTCGGTGGAGCTCATGGCCAACTGGAGCAAGCCCGCGAACTACTACTGGTTGGACAACTTTCGGGTGACCTCGCTGGCGAACAGCAACACCCCGCCCGGGACCCTGATCAACCCGACGACCGGCCGGATCTCCAATCCGTGGGTCGGGTCGAGCAGCCTGGACGGCTTGAGCGCAAACGACCTGCTCACCTTGACGACCTCGTCGAGCGCCGCCTACTGGGGATACGCCAACACCAAGCGCCGGGACATCATCGCATACGCCCTGAATCAGGACGGCCGGAACGGGGACGGAACGCTGAGCGATGAGGGCGTGATTTGCGACGACGCCGCGCGGATCATCTATCAGAGCAGCGACACGGAGTGGTGCAGTGAGTTCGCGCGCGACATGTTCTGGTGGCCCGCGAATGGCATCCCCGATCGGCGCTACTGCGCCACCAACACCTTCCTCGGATGCATCCACTACATCTACGTCCACGACATCTCCGAGGTCGACGAGTTCAAGAACATGTTCCAGACCTACGGTGGCTGGGTCGACCACTGGGGAATCACTCCGGCGACAGCCGAACCAGGTGACTATCTCACCGTCCCGGGCTCCAGCGGCGATCACTACGGCCACTCAGCGGTGATCGTCGGCGTGTCGGAGGACGCGAGCGAGATCTACACCATCGAGGGGAATTTCCTGCTGTGGAGCGGCCGGCACTGCGAAGGCTTCAACCGGCGTCCGTACTTCGTCAATGGCGTCCTCGACCCCAACATCGATGCCATCGGGAAGATCAACAAGCTGTTCTAGGTCGCCGGTTCGCTAGTTGGCCAGGCCCCTCAGCAGATATCTGAGGACCTGATCCCCGCACGCGCGATAGTTTCGGTGGTCCGGCCGGCGAAAGAAGGCGCTCAGCTCGCCCTTCGACACCGTCATGCCCTGTTTCTGCAAGAGCGCGATGATGTCGCCCTCCTTGAGCTCGAAGGCGGCGCGGACCTTCTTCAGCACGGTGTTGTTGGTGACCGGAAGCTCGACGGGTTGGGGCGGTCGGCCCTCGTCCTTTCCGCGCTTGTAGGTCACCAGGCCATTTAGAAAGCGCGCCATCAACTCATCGCCGCACGACTGGTAACCCGCCTCGTCCTCTTTCTTGAGGAACGCGACGAGCTCGGCTCGGCTGACCTGGCCGCCACCGAGCCGGATGATATCGAGGAGAGCCGTATCACTGACGTTCAGCAAATAGCGGATGCTTCGAAGGACGTCGTTGTGGGTCATGAGCGGCTAGCGAGCCAGCCCCACCTTGAACTTCTTGCCCTTGATGCGCCCGGCGCCGAGTTGCTGGATCGCGCGGTCCACGCTGCCCCTGGCGATCGCCACGTAGGAAAATCGATCGTGAATCTCGATCTTGCCGACCTCGCTGCCCTGGAATCCGCCCGCCTCGCCGGTGAGCGCGCCCAGGATGTCGCCGGGACGCAGCTTGTCCTTGCGGCCGCCGGAGATGTACAGCGTCTCCATTGTCGCGTCGGCGCGCGCCTCTTTCGGCTCGTATCATCGGTGGTGCCTCCGAGGGCGGCGCCTGACGTTCGAGCGGCGACCCGATCGCTGCCTCGATCGCCTTCACCTTGCCGCGATCCTGCGGGCCGACCAGCGACACCGCCGTTCCCGCCTTGCCTGCGCGGCCCGTGCGTCCGATGCGATGGACGTAGATCTCCGGCTGAGACGGCAGCTCGAAGTTCACGACCAGATCCAGCCCTTCGATGTCGAGCCCGCGCGCGGCGACGTCCGTCGCCACCAGCACGCGAATGCTGTGGTTGCGAAACTTCGCCATCACGAAGTCACGCTCTTTCTGTTCCAGGTCGCCGTGCAGGCTGGCGCTGCTGACCCCCGCCGCGCCGAGCGCCTGCTCGATCCGGGCGACGGTCGCCTTGAAATTGCAGAAGACGATGGCCGATTCGGGCGGGCTCACCCGCAGGATCGCCAGCAGCGTATCGAGGCGATTGCCGTCGTCCACGACGTAGGCCAGTTGGCGCAGCAGCGTCTGGGGACCGTCCGATTCGGCGACGGTCAGGCGCTCGGGGTCGTGCTGGTGCGCCTTGGTCATCACGTCGATCGATCGTGGATAGGTGGCGGAAAAAAACACCGTCTGACGCGGCTTCGGCGCACCGCTCAGGATCTTTTCCATCTCCTCGCCAAATCCCATGTCCAGCATGCGGTCGGCCTCGTCGACGACGATGGTCGCAACGCCGCTCAAATCCAGCGAGCCGCGCGCAATGTGATCGAGCGCCCGGCCCGGCGTTCCGACGACCACGTGGACGCCCAGTTGCAGCGCCGCCAGCTGGGGATTCATCGGTTGCCCGCCCGAGAGGATCAAGACTTGAAGGCCCGCTTCACGCCGACCCAGCTTGCGGAAGTCGCGCGCCACCTGCGCGCACAGCTCGCGCGTGGGACACAGGATCAGGGCCTGCGGGCGGCGCTCGGCCCGCTTCAGCTTCTGCAGGATCGCCAAGGCGAAGGCCGCCGTCTTCCCGCTGCCGGTGGTGGACTGTCCGATCAGGTCCCGACCCGCCAGCAGCAGAGGAATGGCGCGCGCCTGGACGGGAGTCGGCGCGGCGAAGCCCAGCTCGGCCACCACCTGGCACAGGGTTGGGGACAGGCCGAGCGCGGCGAACCCGCCTTCATTCGGAGAAACAGGCGCCAAGTGGTGCATCGTGGTGGACGGCTGATAGCAAGTCCGCGGGGAAAGTCCACGATTTACATGCCGTGGGTCGCCTGTCTCGGAGCGTCTACCGAGACTGCGAGCAACACACCGCAGAGGAGCCCACGCCGCACGAGGTCACGGATCGCGCTCACTCCGCAAGCCGCGGTCCCCGAGATCCCCTCGCCTTGACTAGTGATGTAGATATCTATATCACTAGGGGTGCGTGTTCCTCTCGATCGATCCCAGCTCCGGCCTCCCGGTCTATCGCCAGATCATGGACCAGGTGCGCCGCATGATCGTCGCGGGGCGGCTGGCGCCGGGCGATCGATTGCCTTCGATCAGAGAGCTCGCCGCCACCTTGCAGATCAACGCCCTGACGGTCGGCAAGGCGTACGGTGAGCTGGAGCACGACGGCGCCATCGAGATGCGCCGCGGTCTGGGCATGTTCGTCCGAGCGGCGCGCGCGCGACCGAAGAGAGATCCGGAGACCGTGCCGCCGAGCGTCGCCGAGGGGGCCCGGCGTTTCGTGCTGGAGGCGGCGCAGGCCGGCCTGAGTCGCGCCGAGACCCTGAAGGAAGCCGAGGACGCCTGGCGCGAGCTCGTCGAAGTCGACCGCGTCAAGAACCTGAGGAGGGTACGATGACCGCCGTCAGCGCCCGATTCTCGAACGTCAGCAAGAGCTTTGGCGACGTGCACGCGCTCCGCGGCCTGACCTTCGCGATTCCTCGAGGAAGCGTCGTGGGGTTACTGGGACGCAACGGAGCCGGGAAATCGACCGCGCTTCGCAGCCTGGTCGGTCTCGAACGGCCCGACGGCGGCAGCGTGACGATCCTCGATCGCGATCCGGTGACGCTGGACGTGGCGATGCGCCAGCGCATCGGCTATCTCTCCGAGGAGGGGATCCCGTTCCCGGCCGCCACCGCCGAAAAGATGATCCGGCTCTGCGCGCCGCTTTATCCCAGCTGGAGCCGTGCGCTGGAAGATCAGGTTCTGGCGCGCTTCCAGATCGATCCGCGGCGCCGGCTGCGGGACCTTTCGCTGGGTCAGCGGCGCGCGGTGGCCTTGCTGCTGGCCGTCTGCCCACAGCCCGAGGTGTTGATCCTCGACGAGCCGGCCGCCAACCTCGACGCGGTGGTGCGCCGCGAGTTTCTTGAGACGGTGCTCGGCCTGGTCAACGCCGAGGACGCGCATCGGACCGTGATCTTCTCGAGTCACATCCTGAGCGACGTGGAGCGCGTCGCCGACCGGGTGGCCATCCTCGATCACGGCCGCCTCCTCATCGAGCGTCCGCTCGACGAGCTCAAGGACCAGGTGCGCCGCCTGCGCCTGATGTTCAAGGGCGCCGCGCCCGAAGACCTCGATCTGCCGGGGTTGCTGTCGGTGCGGCGCGCCGGCCACGAGATGCTGGCGACGGTGATCGGCTACGACGACGACGACATCGCGCATCTGGCCGCGCAGCTCGACGCTCGGTTCGAGGTCCAGCGACTCGGTCTCGAAGACCTGTTCATCGATCTGGTCGGCGACGGCGTCGAGGCGCAGCCGGCCACCACCTCCTGAGGCGGATCACGATGGAATCCCGTAGACGCGATCGACTGACAATGTGGGAAGCGTCCTTCCTGTTGTTGAGAGCCGGGAAGAGCACTCCCGGAAGGGCCAGCGGAGCCTTGGTGTTTCTGGCGATGTGGTCGTCGGTCGTCGTCGGTGGCCTGGCGATCGCGGCACTGCATTCGGCCTTCTCCGCTTCGGCGCGGGCCTTCGTCGCGCTGGCGATCTGTTCGACCTGCGCGACGGGCACCATGTCTGCCTTCGAGAACGACCGAGGGGAGGCCTTGCGTTTCCTGCGCGTCACTCCCCTGCCCGTCGCCCCCAAATGGTTGCTCTTTCTCCCCTTCGCCGGCGCCGGCGTCCTGATCGCGCTGGCATCGCTCACGGTGCTGCCGCCGCTGGCGGCGGTCACGTTGTTCGGGTGCTGGTGCTGGGCGACGGCCGTGGGCCATTGGTTCGCGGGAAGAAGCCTCTGGATCTGGACGGTCGGCTGGCTCTTGTCCTTCGTTCCGCTGGGCGTCGCGGCGGCTTCCCATCATTGGGGCAACTGGGCCACGAGTGCCGCCGTGACGCTCGCGCTCGGATCGATCGGGTGGCTGGCCTCGCCGCGCGAGCGCATCCCCGCTCCCTCTGCTCCAAGCGACGCAGTGGGCGCTCGGGCGCGGGTTCGCCCCGCACGCCATTCCGCGCGCCGCTGGACAGCGCTCCGGATGTTTCTCCTGAGCGAGATCTTGACGCGCCGGGGTTGGTCCGTGTTCTTCGCGATCCTCCTGGTCATCTTTGTGGTGGTCGCTCTCTGTAATCCCCTCTCGACCACGAACGGGCTCATCCTCATGATGACTTGCGCCGGCCCCCTCGCCGGCGCGAACGCGCCCGCCATCCGCGATTTTCTGGCGACCCAGCCGATCACGCGAGGCCAAAAATTCCGCGGACTGATTCTGCCGTGGTGTCTGCTGGCAGCCGTCGTTCCCGCCGCTGGGCTGCTGAGCGCGAGCACGGTCGCCACCATCGATCGAAATCAGATTAGGCAGCTGGCTTATCCCCGCGACGTGGTCCGCGCGGCCTGGTCGCCAACTCCCGTTGAGCAAGGCGTTCGGATGCCGACGGAGATCGCCGTTTCGCCTGCGCTCCGCCGCCTGCTGCTGGGTCACGTGAGTCGGATGGTGCTCCTGCCGCTGGGGGCATTCGCGAGTGTCGCCACCTGGACCCTCGCCAGCGCGCGCGTCCGACGCCGGCGGAGACGACGTTCGATGAGCATCGTGGTCTTCGCGGTTTCGTTCGCGTTGATGATTCCGTTGTGGACTCCCTTCTGGGTTCACTGGGCACCGCCCTTCTGGCTGATCGTTCCGGTCGCGACGCTCGGCGTCTGGCTGCTGGTGCGCGAGCTGGCAGAGCTCGAGGTGTCGAAAGCCAGCGCGCGCGCCGCTCGTTGAGCGTTCGGTCTCCACAAAGCTGCGGCTGACGACGTCGGCCGCCGAGTCGGAGGCGAGTCGGAGGCGAGTCGGAGGCGAGTCGGAGGCGGTCGGAGGCGAGTCGGAGGCGAGTCGGAGGACAGAAGAGCGTCCGGCGACATTGACCTCGACGTAAAGTCGGCTTCTAATGCCCGCGGCAGAGGAATGACGACGGCTCATGAGCAGGCGGCGGCACCGAGCCGAATCGCATCTACGACCGTGGTCAGACGAGTGCCCGCAGCACGGGCCTCTAAATGTCGGGGAGGGTCACCATGAAGAGATGGACTGAGCCAAGGTACGAGCCAATGAAGATGGATGCCGAGATCGGCTCCTATCAAGGGGATAGCGCTCCGGCGCGAGGCGTACCGTTCGCCTTCGGACGCACCGTGGCGACCTTGGCCCGTCGCTGGGCGCTCCTCTGTGCGGGCCCCACAGGCGTCGCGCTGGCGCTCGGAGCGTTGACAGGAGCTTGCTCTTCGTCCGCTCCCTCCGAAGAGCCCCTCGCCAAAGCTACCGTTCAGGCGTTGCTTGCGAGTGGAGGCGACGGAGACAGCTCTCGTGACGGCGACATCGTGACCGTCACGGGCAACCGCTCCCGAAGCGGCTGGAACGCGGCCGAGCCGAAGCTCTCGCCGAGCGCGGTCGCGCGGAAGGGCCTGACGCAGCAATGGCAGTCGCCCGTGCTCGACTCGTTCACGGTGACGGGTGCCGACGGCGTGACGACCACGTATCCGCCGACTGCGTGGGCGTCGCCGCTGATCATCAAGAACGTCAAGATGCCCGGCTTCGCCAAGCGCTTCACGGTGCTCGTCACCGCGACCGGAAACGGTTTCATCTATGCGATCAGCGCTCCGTCCGTGAACGACGCCTGCGCTGCCGTTCCCACGCCCGGCACCATTCTCTGGAAGTCCCAGCTCACCACCCCCGCGGTCGTCGTGGGCACCGGCAGCGCGGTCAATCCGCTCTTTCCGATCGGCGTGCTCAGCACACCGGTCATCGACGTCCACGCGAAGCCACCGCGGATTTACGTCACGTCCGCGGACGCGACGGCGGGTTGGCAGGTCTTCGCGGTCAGCCTGCTCGACGGCAGCATCATCCCCGGTTGGCCAGTTACCATCAACGACGCGGTGCTCGAGCCGGTCAACCAGAACGGGCCGGGCAGCTTCACGTTCGACGTCCACGGCCGCGCCGTGCAGCGCAGCGCGCTCAACTTGAGCCAGAACAGATCGCTCCTTTACATCCCCTTCAGCGGACTGCGCGATCTCGCGGCCGGCTGGATGGTCGTGGTCGACACGAAGGCGGCGGCGGTCGTGAGCTCGTTCTCCGGCGCGGCGATGACCACGCAGATCGCGAACGCCGGCATGTGGGGCGAGTTCGGAGCAGCCGTCGACGACGACGGAACGATGTTCATGACCACCGGAAACAGCCCGGTGGGCTTGGGCCCCGCGCCGCACGTGTACGGCGAGTCGCTTCTCGCGTTCGCTCCCGGCAGCACCTTGGGGCTCACCGGGAGGTATACGCCGTTCAACTACTGCGATATGGAAGCGCAGGACGCCGACCTCAGCGGAGCCGCCCCCGTGCTCATCACGCTCGATCCCCGCACGACCAGCACGCCCCGATTGGCCGTCCTCGGCTCGAAGGCAGGCAACGTGTACCTCGTCGATCGATCGCACTTGTCGATGGCGCTCTCCGCGCGCCAGGCCTGCAGCGAAGATTCGACGACTGATCAGTCGCTCCTCGGGCCGAACCCGCAAGCGCAGTTCCAGACGATCGGCCCGTTGAACGTATTCGGCCCGTACCAAGCGGCGGCGACGAAGGTCATTTCGCGCATGCACACGACGCCCGCGTTCTTCACCGACTCGGTCAACAACTTCGTTTACGTTACCGGCAACACGAAGGCGCCCAACGACGCGGGAGCGCTCGTCGACTCGCCGCCGGACATCTTCCGGCTCAAGATCAACACCTTGCCCGGCCAGCCCGCCTACCTCACGCCGGACGCCGAGGAGACCACGCTCGCGTTGCTGAACCCGAGCTCGCCGGTCGTCACGAGCGACGGCTCGACCAACCCGATGCTCTGGGTGATCGATGCCGAGAGCTCGCTGGCCGAAATGACCAAAGACGGAGTCAACATCGCGCACCCGATCCTCTACGCGGTCGACGGGACGACGATGACCGTGCTGTGGCACACGGGCGTCGACGAGCTCGGCCAGGGCGCGAAGTTCATCACCCCCGTGGTCAACGAAGGGCAGGTCTTCGTGGCGACCGACCGAGTCCTCGCCTACGGCTTGGCAGGCCGGTAATCATCCGGCGGGCTCACGGCGCAAGGCAGTCGCTCAGGTAACCGGCGACTCGGTCCCTTTGGGGCGACGGGGGCGAAAGCGGGTATGGGTTCCTTCCTGATATTTCTCGAGGCCCATGCTCCAGGGTGACTTCGCGTCCTCGGGGCGCGCCGAGAAATTGTTCAGCTCCTGCAGTCCCTGCTGCGAGCCAGATTGCCCGACCTGATTGAAGATCGCCGCGGTGTCGGCGTGCAGTGTCTTTCCCGCGTACCACAGACAGCTCAGGTGAACCAGGTTTTCTCGGGCGTCAAAGCGAAAATCCTCGAGGCAATAGGCCGTCAACCCATCCTCGAGGTGCTTGGCGTCCTTGTCGACCAGAGCCCATTCAGCGCACCGGTCACCGAGCTGTAAAAGTGGCAGCCAGTACTCCCTGGGAATCTGCTCGCGCACCTGTTGTCGCAGCGCTGGATCGGCCTTGCGATAGGCGCGGGCGATCTCGCTGAACTGGTCATCCAACGGCGACGGAACCTCCTCCGGCAAGCCCGCCTTGGCAGCCTCCAAGAGATCCACCAAGACGAAGAAACCATCACCTGCGAGATCGACCTTCACGGCAGCCGACATGGCAAACTCCTTTCGAGACCGATCCGAACCCTGAAGGCTGATCCTGCCCGAAAACCGCTGTGAGCGCTCAGAAGATGACGGATAGCCGTCACTTCATGTCACTCCGCGCCCAGGTCGACGGCGCGCCGTCTGGTCGGTGCGCGCGTCCGCGACAGGCGCTCGCCCCCCATTCATGGTCATCGGCTGAGCGCCGGCGTCACACCTCGACGTCGAAGCCGAGATCGACGTCGCAGCCCGCCTGGCCGCCACGGATGCCCCAGTTCTCGCGCGGGATCTCGCGCAACACGACCTTCACGTGGTCGCGCGGGATGTCCAGACGCTCCAGGTTCTCGACGATGGCGCGGTAGAGGGCGCGCTTCGCCTGCAGCGACCGGCCGGCGAAGGCGTCGATGCTGACGTGTGTGTAGAGATCGGGCTTATCAAGCGCGGGCGGGCAGGCGAAGCGGTGCGGCTCGTGAGCGACTAACCGGACGTTCCGGTCGCCTGGGAGGATCTTGAAGGAGTGCCTCACGGCGCCGTGGACGGCCTCCATGATGGCGACCTCCTGCTCCTGGGTGTAGCTCCTTCTCACCTCGATCAGAACGCTCGGCACGTGCTCACTCCCCCGCGACTAGGGGGGGAGGATACCACTGAGAGGGTACGGCCACTCCGGTACGGCCCCTGCCTGGCACGGATCGTGTCGCGTCAAGCGGACGAACAATTTGATGGTACGGCGAGGGTGAAGAGGCGGGTTGCTCGAAGTGATAACGTGGACATCATTTACGCGGACGTTCGTCAGCGGCGAAATAGGAGGAGAAGGCATGGGGTACGTAGCGGACCAGAAGAAGCCGACCGGCGGAACTCCGAGCGTCGCCCACGCTCTGTGGGATCCGTTCTGGTTCATGCGCGAGATGCTTGGTTGGAGTCACTCCGTTGACGCCCCATCGTTCGACGCCGCCAAGGAGACGGAAGGCGTGCCTTCGTTCGACGTCAAGGAGACGGACGGCGCGTATGTCTGCAAGATCAAGCTCGCGCTGCCGGACCAGGCAGACGTCGCGCGCGTGACGGCGAAGCTCGACAACGGCGAGCTCACGGTCGTCGTTCCGAAGCGCGCGGCCACCACGTCGCAGCCTGCATCTCCGCCGCCGAAAAAACCTCAAAAGAAGGGAAACGCTCGTGGGTCAGCAGCGCGTGCGCCTCGACGGGGAGCGCGCGGCAGATCCCGTCGCGGTTGAAGAGTCCGAACCGCCACATTTCCGCGAAGACCTCTACAAGATCGGCGTGTTCGTCGCCTGATCGGAGCGTCCTCCGAGGACGTCGAGCCCGCGAACTGCCCGCGAACTGCCCGCGACGGCCCGGAGCCGGCCGGCGGTTCGCCGCGCGATCGTCCTGACGATCGCTTGGGTTGCGGTAACGATTGTAATTCTCTGTCGGCTCGAGAGAGACTCCGCGCCGCACTGTTGAATCCGGCGGCCGACCCTGGCCGCTGCTGCGGGCGTCAGCCAACGTCGGTCCGGGGAATCCTCGCCGGCGTCACCGCGCAGAAACGCGTTCACCAGTGCTCGTCGCAGAGCCAGCAAGTCGCTTACCCAAGGAGCAGACAATGTCGAGACAGGGACAGGGACAGGGAAAGACTCGGATTCATGGACTCGTTCTGGCGGCCACCATGGCGACGGGGCTGACGTTCGCCGCCTGCGGACAGCCGGAAGCGACGCCGGAGGAGCCGCTGGTCTCCGTTGAATCGGACATCGTGCGCGGTACGCTGGAGAACGGCCGCAACTACGTGATGGCGATCCGCACGGAGTTCAGCGACGGCGGCGCGGCCGCCTTCTGTTCCAGCGTGCTGTTCTCGCCGCGCGTGCTGCTGACGGCGGCTCATTGCATCGCCCCCAAGAACAGCAGCGGCCAGCAGCGGGTCGCGGCGCGCGTGCTGGCGTACATCGGCAACAACTTTGACGCCGACTTCGCGGCGCTGGGGCCGAACCCGTACTTCGCGATCTCGGCGGCGCCGGCTCCCTCGCGCTTCATGCGCGCCGACAGCTGGGAGACCATCGCGGGCTGGAACCCGGACACCGTCGCCAATGATCTGGCGGTCGTGTACCTGGATCGACAGCCGCGCCTGCCCCCCAACACCATCGTCGATCCGCTGCCGATCGGGCGCACCCGCCTGGCCGCGTCGCTCGTGGGCCAGCCGATCACCGAGATCGGCTACGGGGCCTTGCTGGCGCTGACCGCGGACATCTCGCAGACCCAGGGTGGGCATATCAAGCGCACCGGCACGGCACCGTTCGTCGGCCAGCCGATCACCAGCCCGCTGCCGCCGCATCCCCATCCCGGCCTGGGCATCCCCGCGGTGCTGAGCTCGCTGTTCCAGACCAACGGCGGCGCGCCCAACGCCAACACCTGTGCCGGCGATTCGGGCGGCCCCGCGGTCCGCAACAGCGGCGGACAAGATCAGATCGTGGGCATCTCCACCTGGACCGGCGACTTCTGCGAGAGCTTCTCGTACTACACGCGGATGGATCCCTTCCTGCCCTTCCTCGATCAGAGCTACATGAAGGGCGGCCAGGCGCCGCTGGCGCCGCGCACCGAGTGCGTGGGCACGCGCCCGGGCGGCGGCTTGCGCGCGTACTTTGGCTACAACAACCAGAACGGCGTGGTCGTCAACGTGCCGCTGGGGACCAGCAACGTGTTCGCGCAGGACACCGGGAATCTTCGGCCGACCACGTTCCTGCCCGGGAATCATCAGTTCAGGTTCGGCACGAACTTCACGGCGGGTCAGACCCTGAGCTATCGCTTGATCGCGCCCAACGGTCCCAACACGTTGCTGACCGTCAACCAGAACAGCCCGCGCTGCAACGTGGACAGCCGCCCGTTCATCTGCGCGCAGGCGTGCGACCCGGGCCTCGCGCTGAACTGCGGCGACACCGAGGAAGACTGCGTGAACCTCTGCTTGCAGTCCTATGACTTCTTCGCCGGCTGCGAGGCCCAGTTCGACGCGCTGAACCGCTGCACCGCGCAGCAGCCGACCAGCTCGTTCATCTGCTCGGATTTCGACACCGAGGCGTTCGAGGTCTCCGGCGTCTGCAACCCGCAGTCCGCCGCACTGAACACCTGCCTCGGATCCTAAGCACAGTAGCGGGCGAGCGGAGGGCGGCGGCTCTGTCGCCGTCCTCCGCGCATCGAGCGAACGTTGGAGTAAAACGTGGGAGTAAAACGTGGGAGTAAAACCTGGGAGTAAAAGGATACTTCCACGATGCTGCTGATCTACGGTGCGAACGGATACACGGGTGAGCTGGTGGCCCGGCGCGCGGCGCGGGACGGCGTGCCGGCGGTGCTGGCGGGGAGAAACGGCGACCGCCTGCGCGACCTGGCGGGCGAGCTCCAGCGCGAGCAACGGACGTTTGTAGTCGACGACGCGGCGGCGGTCGACCGCGCGCTTGCCGGAGTGACGGTGGTGCTCAACTGTGCGGGCCCGTTCTCTCGCACAGCACGACCGCTGGTCGACGGTTGTCTGCGGGCGCGTGCCCACTATCTGGACATCACCGGGGAGATCGACGTGTTCGAGGCGCTGTCGCGACGCGACGCTGAGGCGCGTGCCGCCGGCGTGACATTGCTGCCGGGCGCCGGCTTCGATGTCGTCCCGTCCGATTGTCTGGCAGCGCACGTAGCGCGCCTGCTCCCTTCGGCGACGCACCTGACGCTGGCCTTCTCGGCGGGTACGCAGATGTCGCGCGGCACGGCACTGACCGCGATCGAGAACGCGCACGCGGGCGGGATGATCCGGCGCGAAGGGGCGCTGGTGCGCGTGCCGAGCGGATGGCGGACGCGCCACATCGATTTCGGTGACGGCGCGCAGTCGGCCATCACCATCCCCTGGGGCGACGTTGCGACGGCCTACCACACGACCGGCATCCCCAACATCGAGGTTTACGCCGCGCTGCCTTTCGCGGCCCGCGCGGGGATGCGCGCGGCGCGCGTCTTCGCTCCGCTGCTGGCGACCAGCGCCGTCCAGCGCGCGCTGGCGGCGGGCGTGCGCCGGCGCGCGCCGGGGCCGACTGCCGATCAGCGCGCGCAACGTCGCAGTCGGCTGTGGGCCGAGGCGCGCAACGCCGCCGGGCAGGCGGTGAAGGCGCGCCTCGTGACACCCGAGAGCTACCAGCTCACCAGCATCACGGCGCTCGACCTCGCGGCGCGGGCCCTGCGCGGCGAGCTGCCGGCCGGCTACCAGACTCCGGCTCGCGCCTGCGGTGCCGACTACATCCTCGGTGTTCCTGGCGTCGTCCGCGAAGAGGGGTGAGTCAGCGTTGCATACGCTGACCATCGGCCTCACGCCGCGCCGACGGCGCGCAGAGCTCGGGACCCGATCTGCCGGCGCTCCGCGACGCGACGGGTGATCAGGTAGACCAGGATCACGACGTTCAACACCAGCGCGACCACTTTCCCGGCGCTCAGCTCCTTGACCAGCTCGTAGATTTCGATCGGGATGAACGACCCCGTCACGACCACCGTGAGCCACTCGGCCCAGCGCTGCTTGAGCAGCAATCCGACGCCTTCGACCAGGAACACCGAGGCATAGCCGAGGCCCAGGACCCCGAACCTCCTGGCGGTCGCGGGGTCGAGATCGCGCAGCTTGTCGAGGGCGCGGTGGGGCCCCTCATGGCCGAGAAACGGACCCCCGCCCATCCATGAGATGGCGCGCTCAGCGAAGGCCGCGAGGTCTTGCGGCAGGGACCACAACGCCGCCACGCCGACCGCGATGAGAAAAGCCGCCTTCACCAGCTTGAACGCCCCGATGACGCGCACCAACCCATCCCGATTCTTGCTCATTCGAGCAATGTCGGGCGTATCCCGCTCGTGACAAGGGCCTCCGTGCTTCGAGCTTTACGCCAGTTCGTCGCTGCTGAAGTGATCGATCCCCATCCCCGTCCACCCCTCGCTGAGCCCCCACAGCCGCTCCGCCGCGTCGGGATCCATCGCCCACGGCCGCACGCCGCCGACCTGGGTTGCATCTCCGCCTGCTCACATTTTTTCCTCCCGCGCCTGCTCCCGCAGCGCCCGTATCCGCGCCGCGTGCGGATCGTTCGGGTAGCGCATCAGGAAGCGGCGGGCGCCACGTACGACCTCGGAGCGATCGTGATTGGCGGCGGCGGCCTCCAGGCCCACTACGTCGGCGTCGGGGGCCAGCGCGCCGGACGGGAAGTCGTCGTGGTAGCGCTCGATCAGGCGCGTCGACTCGGCGGGATCCCCGGCGGCGAGGGCGGCACGCGCGTCGTCGATGCGCGAGACCTCGGCCGCGAGCGTCGACGGCGTGACGGCCGCGCGCGCGGGAGCGGACGCACGGAACGCGGAGGCGCGGAATGGATGATGCCGAGGCGCTCGTGGAACATTCTTCTCGGTGTCTGTCTCCGGTCGGACCGACCGCCGGTCGACAGTCGCCTCGAACGCCGGCGGAGGCTCGTCCGTCAATGCGCCCGTCGGCGTGGGTTCGGCGACGGCGCGCTCCACCACCGGCGGCCGCAGTTCGATCGGCAGCCCAGCGGTCAATCCCGCGCCGGCGATCCCGCCCAGCATCAGCCACTTCACGGCGGTGAACCAGGGGAGGCGGGCGACGCCCACCGCACCGCTGACCGCAACGCTGACCGGCAGTCCGTTCCCGACGCTGGCCGGTGGTGCGCCGACGTTCCCGCGCGCCTCTGGAACCAGCGCGCTCAACGTGCCGGCGAATCGCGCCCAGGCTTCGCCCGCGTCGCCGGGTTGCGGGTCGCCCCTCGCCGAATCGAGCAGTCTCCGTGCAAAGGCCGCGTCCTCTGGCCATCCCGGTTCGGACGACATCAGGCGTACCCTCCTCGCGCCTGCAGGCGGGCGCGCATGCGTTTAGCGATGGCGGCCAGCTCCTCGCGCGCGCGTCGCAAGCGCGAGCTCGCCGTACCGACCGGGATCGCTTCGATGTGGGCGATCTGCCGGATCTCCAGGCCCTCGAGCTCATGAAGGACCAGCACCGCGCGCAGCTCCTGCGGCAGAGCGTCCAGTGCATCGTCCAGCAGCGCGCGCGCCTGCTTGTCGGCCAGCTGTTCATCGGCAGAGGGGCGCGCGTCGACCAGCATCGGAACTTCCTCCAGGGTCACGAGCGGCATCGATGACGACTGCCGCCGCGCTTCCTGCGAAGCGACGCGCAGGGCGACGCCGTAGAGGAACGAGCGCTCTGACCCCGGCTTGATGTCGGGCAGCCGGCGTGCGGCGACCCAGAAGACCTCTTGCGCGGCGTCGTCGATCTGCGCCGGCCGCACGCCCAGGCGCCGCAGAAGGCGCCAGATCGACGGCCAGTGTGCTTCGAAGAGCGCGCGCAGCTCCATGGGCTCGGGCCCAGCTGCGGCCGTGGCAACGGCAGCGGAAGAACGTAAGGTGCGCGCGAATTCGCCCAAGGCGTCTCCCTCAGAAGCGAAACCCCAGGCCCAGCGTCGCCTGCGCCGACCAGGCCGACGACGCGAAGATGCGGCTGCCGTCGGCGCGCTCCGCGGTGATCTGACCGACGGTGAACCCGCCGCCCAGGCGGAGACCGACGTGGACACCCGCGCCCAGGTAGTACTGCAGCTCTCCGGACAGCAGGACCTCGCCGAACCCCATGCTCTTGGTTTGGATGGCGACGCCGTCGAGCCCCTTGGTCTTCAGCATCATCACGCCGCCCCCGTAACCGCCGCAGAAGAGCAAGACCAGTCCCTTGCTGTCGTAGTGCGGCGACTGGCAAAGGTCGATGCCGAACGAGATGCCAGAGACGTCGGTCTTGGTGTCCGGTGACTGGTAAGTTGCGGGGCCCAGGACGCCGAGGCGCAGCTTGAACACCAGGCTGGAGATGCGCTGCTCTCCCTCCGGCGTTGTGACGAAGCTAGCCACGAGTCCCGACAGCTCATATCGCGGAAGCACCAGCGACGGGATCATGCCCACTGACGCGCCGGCGTAGACCGTGGCGCTGCGCTGCAGATCGAAGCGCAGCGTTCCGGCGTGGACCGAAATGCTCTCGCTGCGCGGTGGAAAGGCGCGAGTACTGCCCCGCAGCCGATCCTCGCCGGGCGCGACGACCCTTGGTGTGCCTGGCGTCCGCCGCGGCGGTTGCGGTGCATCCACCGCAACCGCAGGCGACACCGAAGCCGGTGACGCCGCGTATGATTCGTCGGGCGCGCTGGCGCCCGCCCCCGTACTGCCGATGCCACCAGCGTCCGCCTCCGAGTGCAGGGCAATCGCCGTCACGACCGCCAGGGCGTCCGCCACCTCGACGCAGGTCGCGCCGCGCACCTCCCGCTTGTTCGTCGCGTCTGCTGCAGACCGCACCTGGAACGCCCCCGCAAAGCCGTCTCCTTGACGGTGAATAGAAACGACCAGGGTCTGCGGTCCCTGGGTTGCCTCGCGCGCATCGAAATCGGCGCCGCGCGCCGTCACGGCGGCGACGAACTCGGGCTCGGACGGACACCCGTATGGCGCCTCGTACGCCAGACGGGCCGGCCGCGCGGCCAGCGCCGGCGACCACACTGCGACCACCGCCAGCGCCGCGGCCACCCCAACCTGTGCTGTCTTCATGAAAGGGGTAATGGTGCCCGGACCCGGCCAACGATCACAAAAACGTCACAAAAACGTCCACAAAAACGTCGCGAAAAGCGACGGGGTCAGGGAACGATCTTCTCGTCCTTCGCGGGAAACGCACAGATGCTGCCCGGACGGACGGGTGCCTCCCCCAGCAGCATCGGAGATCAACCTGGGAGGGGTGTTTTCGAGCTGCGGATAGTCCGACATCGATGGTCTCCCAAGCGAGCGGCGCGCCCGGCGTCGACTATTCGGACGGATACGATCCCAACCGCCGACGACCTCTACGAACCAGCCCCGCCGTCCCCGGGTGGCCTGCCCTGCGCATGGCTCACGCCCTCCTTCGCACTGCCACCGAGGAGCTTCCAGCGACTCTCGTCACCCACGACGTACGGTTCCAGGTACACGGTGCTTTCGCCGGGCGGAACACCGGGCTCCCACCCATAGTGCGCCACCTCGAGCGACCCCGAGAACTTCCGGTGACTCTGGTTCTTCAGAACGGCGACGACCACAATCTCATCGAAGACGTACTTCTGGCCCCCGATCAGCCTGATGAACCTCGCCCTGAGCACGACCGGCGCTCGGCTGACACGCTGTGAGTCGATATTCGGATCGTCCTTCGTTTCGATCACATTCGCTCCCCTCTCCCCGGTGGGACCCGCAGGTTTGCATGCGTTGCTCAGCGCGAACGCCAAGAGGAAGGTCGTCGCTACCAAGATGCGTCGAACAAGTGTAGTCATGCCAGATTCGCTCAAGGAGGTGGTACCCTGGTTTATGCAAGCCCCGGATGCGGCGCGAGCACGCCCCAGAAGCAATGTCGCCGCGGGCCCATGTGCATCCAGCACGCGTGCAGCTGCGACGGGCACGTCCTCACCGGTTGCGATGAGTTTGCGGTGCCCTACGCCTACGCAACGTTTGACTTCCTCCCCGGGGACACCTGTGACCCCAACGCGGACGGCGGTGGACAGGCGAGCGGCAGCGGTCAATGAGCCGAGTCATCGTCGTTGGTCGCGCTACCGCCGGGCGCCGGATGATCGACGGTTCGATCCGGTCAGCTCCACGACTTTCTTGCGTCCGACGCCATTGCGACCATCGCCGCCACGGCCGTCTCGACGGGTGGCATCGCGGCGATCTCGTCGGCGATCCGTCGCGCAGCGCGACCGAAGTCGGCGACCGCCAGCACGCGCGCGACGGCGGCGCCAAGGATGCCGGCGTCCGCGCCCGGCGACGCGAGCCCGGCGCCCACTGCAGCGACGCGGCGCCCGTTGTGCGGTTGATCCGCGCCCTGAGGCACCACGACCATCGGGACGCCAGCGGCCAGTGAACCGCGAACCGTGCCGGAGCCGCCGTGGCACACCACGGCCGCCGCGCGGGCCATGACGTCGCGCTGCGGAACCCACTCCTCGACGTGAACGTTGGCGGGAATCGCTCCCAGCGTTCCTTCCTCCATGCCGCGCCCGGTGGTGAGTAGCGCGCTCACCGGCAGGCTCGCGATGGCTTCCAGCGCCGTGCGATAGACCCCGCGGAGGGCCGGCGAGGTGCCGACGATGGTGCCGAACGTGACGTAGACGAGCGGCCGCTCGTCACCCGGCGGCGCCCAGGTCACCGGCGCGGCGCGCGACCGGTCCTCGGGCATGCGAACACGAACAGGCGGCTGGGCAATTCCAGGCGAAGCATCGTCCAGCGACGCTGGGAAGGCGCTGAACACCGGCTCCGCGCTCAGGGACCAAGTCCCGCTGGCCGGCAGGCCGGCGGCGCGCCGGAGCTCGTCGAGGGGGTCCACCGCCAGCGCGGGGATGATCTCTTCGAACGAGACCATGTGCACCGCCACGCGGGCGTGGGGCACGCCCGCGCGCTCCGCCGCCACCGCTGAGGCGAACTCCACGGAGTCGCGCACGACGAGGTCGGGCCGCCAGCTCTCGATCGTCTCGATGAGCTTGGGAAGGGCGGCCTTCGAGTTCAGGCCCGCGAAGATCTCGCGGATGGCGAGCGCGAGGGCCTCATCGGGAGACGCCCCGCGAAATCGGGCCCAGATCGGCGCCAGCGTCGCGTCCCCTGGATGACCGAACGGCGCGTGGGCGAGTCCCGCCGCGCTGAGCGCCTCGGCGATGTCGACCGGCCCGGCAATCTTGACTTCGTGCCCGTGCGCCTCGAGCGCGTGCGCGTATGGCAGCAGCGGCTGGAGATGCCCGGCCCCCGAGTCGACGAGAACAAGACGCGCATGGGGAGATCCCTAACAGGGGCCAGGGACCCGCGATACCCAAAAGGGCGGAGCCGGTACGCCAAGTGGGATTACGCGCCGACCTTGAGCGACCCCATCGGGTCACGTCGTCCTGAGCAGGCGAGGGAAGATCCGGCCTGATCCGGCGTTCCTACCGCGTGGCTAGAACGCGCAGGTGGTCGCTGCCCTCGGCGAAGGGCAGGCAATGAAGGAGTACTACAGTCGCCAGGCACGGTTATTCCTGACCGTTGGCGTCGTCATGCTTGGTCTCGGCGTGGTGGGCGCGGCGACGTTTCCGCACCCGCCGCTCATTGTACTGGCTTCGGCGGTCTTTCCGCTGCTGCTCGGGTTCTCATTCAAGTCGACCCCCATCGTGCGCATCCTGGGCGACCGGATCGAGATCAAGGCCGGGCCTCTCGCGAAGAGAAAGACCGTCTCCTTCGGTGAGATCGAGCGCGTCATCGCAAGCGATCCGCGGACCGTCGTCCTCATGACGGCTCGAGGCCGCTTTGTCGTCCCGACATTCGCCGTCGAGGACTACCAGCGGCAAGAGATCATCCAGTTGTTGGGCGGCGTTGGATGAGCCGAATCGGCTACTGAGCGCAGTCTCATCGAGATTGAACGCGGCGGCGGCGGATTCTTCTGTGTCCAGTGACAGCTCATCCCTGTCGAAGAGCTGACACACACCTGTGGCAAGAGCGCTGGGGCATCGGACGAGACGTCGACGGTTTGCGAATGGCCGGGTACCTGCGGCGCTGGCGCCGGGATTGCACTGGGGGGGTGCATGTTCAACATGCGGGCTGTTCGGGTCGTGTGGCTGATCGCGACTTTGGTCGCGGGCGGCAATCTGACGGCCCGTGCCGCATCGCCCGAGGCGAACGCCGACCAGAGCGCCGGCCATGGATTCGATGTGGCCAGCGCGTTCACGTTACGCCTTCAGCTGCCCTTCACGCAGAGAGTCCTCTGGCAAAGGAGCATCAGCGGCGGCTACAACCTCAGTAATAGCGGTGCCCTCACGCTCCTCGGCGGCTCGCTATCGCGACGCTTCGACGACCTCGTCGAAGCCGAGGCCGGGGCCGCCCTGGTCATCGATCCGTGCGGCGTCGGATCCCAGGCAACGTTGCGCCTGGGCGTATCGCCCAGCCTGTCGACCCCCAGCCCGGGCGGCAGCCACTGGAATGTGCGAATACCTGTACTGGCGAGCGCCCACGTCGTGTCCGTGTCGGGCGACGGCTGCGATGACCCAAAGACCTCCGGTCGAGTCTTCGACATGGCCTCGGGAATCGACGCCACTTGGTGGAGCCCGGCCGGCACGGGTTTCAACCTGCGGCTGCTGGCGGGGTACGGATTCGACGGCCTCACCGAGGCGACGCTGGCGATGGGGATGGCCTTCTAGCGCTGGCCCAGATGCGCCGTCGGCGAGAGTGCCGCCTTCGCAACACCGGCACGGCCAATCCGATGGACCACCAGGCCAGGCCAGGCGGGAGTCGACCCGAGACCGCGCAGCCTCCAGACGCCGACGGACCCACAGGGTTCGAGATGCCAGTCTCCTTGTGCCCGGGATATGCAGCAGGATCGTCGAGCCAACTGCTCGGTACGTCGTCGTAGCGTGAGCAGTCTGGACCACAGGTCTGTCGCTCTGAGGGCTGGCACAACAGGTCCCCACAGCGGGGTGTCGCGCAATTTTGGGGACAGGTTGCGCCACAGACACCCCGCCCACAATCGGGCTGAACGCCACATAGGCGGTTGCTCTGCCACCCACTCGCGCAAACGGCGGCGGGAATGGCCGAGGCAGGCTGCCCGCGCTCGGCGGGCGTCGCACTGTGTTGGGCTCGGCTGCAGCCGTCGGTCCTGATCCAATCTGGTTCGCCGCCTTCGAAGAGCCCCGCCAGCTCGAACGCTTTCGTGAAGAGCCCACCGCCGGAGCTGCCGGAAAACGTGTCCGACGCGAGCACGAATGATCCGTCCGTGAGTGACGCACTCGTCACCAGCGCGGCCAGTTCCACCTTGAGCGGCAGACCGGCCCCGTACGACGCGACCAAGAGTGCGTCGCCCGGCTGAACGGCGGCTGCGGCGAACCGCGCCGGAGCGAGCGGTGCAGAGACGGGTCGGTCGAGCTGAAGCACGGCGAAGTCCGCCGGAGCCGTGCTCAGGGTGACGACTCGACGGCAGCTGAACACCTGATCGGCGTCCAGCTGCGGCTGGCTGTCAGCGGCCTCGAGGCCATAGCCGAAGACGACTTGCACCCGTTGGCACAGCTGCATCGCGCTCGCGAGATCCCCGCCGAGGCAATGACCCGCAGTCAGCACCAAGTCGTCGTCGATCAACACGGCGGAACAAAACGCCGCGCAGGGCTCGCTGGCAAACGGTTCGTCGCTGCAGAGACCAAGAGCTACCGCGGCGGACTCTGCATTCAATGAGCCCCCGTTCGGACCACCCCAACTCACATGGTTGGAGTAGACCAATGCTGCGCTCGATGAGGCGATCGCCTGCCGCGTCACCTCATCGAGCTCGAAGACCTCCTTGCGGTCGTCGTTGCCATTCAGCACCGCCTCCTGGGTGCGAAGCGTGGCGATATCGACGTTCGAGCAGCCCCCAGCCGTGCAGGCAATTAGTGCACAGAGGAGTCTACGCACGATCTCTATTTCACGATTTGACGGTACACATGGTGAGTGATTCCCACATCGCCAGTGGTGGGGCTATATACGCAGTCGACATTGGGCCCGCCAACAGCGCCATACGGTCCGTTGCCATACGGCGTGGGGCCGGAGAAGGACGTCCACGTCCACCAATAGGCCGGCAGCAAGAACGAGGCAACACCTTGGAGGCCGGTACTGCGGTTGAGATACCAGGAGACGAAGCCCCCAGCAGCGGTGTTGTTCCAAGAGTAAACGCGTTCGCCATTCTGCACCGGGAAGTACTTACCGTAACCCCAACCCGCGTCATGACCGAGATACGTCAGCTGGCACGTGGACACCGGCGCCCAATCGCACTCGACCGGGACCCACTGGGCGAACTGGCTCACCGCGAATGTCTGGCACACGGCCGCATTGAAAGCGCTCCAGCTCTTGTTCACGATCGCTGGCGCAGGTGCGACCGGCTCCGGGCTCGCGGCTGCGAGACGCGAGAGCGCAAGGCGTGCGTCGAGCGGGATGAGCTCAGCGGGAATCTCGGCGGCGGGATGAAGACCTCGATACAAGTCGATCAACGTGGCGGTCGGGGGCGACTCGGGAGCCTCGGTGCCGATGGGGCCGCCCACCGTGATCCCTAGGGCGCCGCCGACGTCGTACACATCCAGCCTCGGGCCAGACGTGCTCGGATCCTTGAACAACTGAAGGGCCATCGTCTTTCCAGGGACCGCCCCCTCCGCAGCGGGCGTTGCTGTTCCTTCATCCGGCGGCGGGCTCCCGCAACCCATGGCGAGCAACGCCACACCGACCGACGCACTGATTCTCTGATGGTTCGCTTTCATATGATCTCCTTGAGCGTGTGTCCGAGTGGACCATGCAGTTGCGCCGACCGTCGTAGCCTGCCGCCCTCGCCCCTACCTGCAGCGCGCCCAGACCCACGCCTTGGCGATACTCATTGGTGCGATCTCGGTATTGCCTCCGCAGAGGGAGACACGCGACCGGGAGATTTGTCGCAACAGTCTTTCGAATTTCGACGGGCAGGCCTGCCGCCAAGGCGGCCCGACTCGGGGAGGGCCCCTCCGAGGTTAAGCTCCCCAATCGCCCGCCCGTAGGTGAAGGATAGGAGTTGACCTCGGCTGGGCGGGCAGACCACGATGCCGGGAGGGACGTAGGACATCGTGGAGAGTGGCAGAAGGTCAGAGTGGATGGTCGCGGCGGTCGTGCTGGCGGGCTCGTGTTTTGCCGCCACGGGCGCGCAGGCTCACACTGCGGCGGCTCCGGAAGCGCCCCCGGCTGGTTATCTTTCTCCTCCGCAGCCCGGCGATCCCCCTCAAGGCGGTTATCCGCCGCCATCGGGCTATCCGCCGCCGCCCCGCCAATACTATCGCGGGCCCTACGGCCAGCCGACCCCCGACCCAGGTTCCCACGTCCATGACGGTCTCTACCTCCGGATGCAGTTCGGCCTCGGCTACACCAGCATGTCGACTGACGCGGGAGTCAAAGCGTCGGGCGGAGGAGCAGGATTCGGAATTGCGGTAGGCGGCACAATCATGCCCCACGTGATCGTCTACGGGACCATCCTCGACAACCTGGTGAGGGACCCGACCGTGAGAGGCGACGCTGTCGCTCCTATCGTCAGCGGCGGCAATGCCGGGGAAGTGGGAATCGGCGTCGGGCTGGCCTATTACACCGACGTCAACGTCTTCGTCGCGACGTCGTTCCTCGGGTCGCGCCTGGAGATCAACGACGGGAATGGCGAAACGATCCGGAAGTCAGATTGGGGCTTCACCTTCGAAGGGCTGCTCGGCAAGGAGTGGTGGGTATCGGACAACTGGGGACTCGGTGTATCAGCCCAAATGCTGCTCGGTTCGATGCAAGACAGCCAGGCGGGCAATCTCTTCGGCAATCCCCCGAACTGGAGCTTCATCGCCTTTAGCGCTCTGTTGTCGGCGACCTACAACTGACCCATGCAGACAGCAGTCGACTCCGTACGGTGAGGTTGACGCGATTTTGTAGACAGTTTTTTTACGCTGCGCCGCCGTAGGGCGCCCCGACGGGCTGACGGTCAGAACGGGACGAACTGGATGTCGTCGATCGTCACGTCGATGTCGTAGCTTTGCGTCGGTGCAGCTGCCGGGAACGGAGGATGGATTACCCAGTACAGGTCCGTAATCTGGGATGGATCCGCGGCGGCATTGGGTAGTCCGCCGCTGAAGTCCGCCCAGCGCAACGTCACGACGGTCGGCTGGCTGGTGACCGCAAAGGTCGCGACCGGCGGCTTGCAGGCCGTGGGGAACAGCGTGCCCGGCGCTTCGACGCACGTCCCGCACTCGATGGTCGTTTCCGGCGTGTCGTCGTCGATACGCCGGGCGACAAAGTCGAGCATTTGCAGGGGTCCGGCGTTGCTCTTGATCGTGAACTGGATGCCGGCGTAGTCCGACGCATTCAGCGGGCAAAGGGCGGGGATGTCTTCACAGTCCCAAACTAGCTCGAGCATCTCATCGCGATCGCTCTGTGACGGTCCGAAGGTCCGCCAGTCCCCATTGCTGAAGTCGGTCTGCAAGAGGTCGGTAGTGGCCAATCCCCCGACGACCACGTCGTGCCCCGCGCGGCCAAAGGTCAACCCGGTGTGGGAGCTGAAATCGGATATGAGCGCGCCTGGTGGTTTCCGAGCCACGCACCGGCCTGCCGGAGCGTCGCGGGCCTTGTCTGCGGCGCTGTCCGCCACGTCGCCGACATCGGTGGCGACGTCAATCGCATCCGGGACGTCCGCCGACCGGTCCGCCGCGTCGCCGACGTCCAACGCGCCGTCAATCGCATCAACGACGTCCGCCGGCCGGTCCGCCAGGTGGCCGACATCCGCCGCGACATCAATCGCGTCCGCCGCAACGTCAATCGCGTCCGCGACCATCCGATCGCCCGCTGCATCGACCCGGGCATCCGCAATTGCGACGTCGTCCGGTCCCCCATCGCTTTTGTGAAGGCCTGCTCCGGAGCCGCATCCCATCGCGTAAAGGAACGGCACAAGGAGGGCGAGATGGCCTCTCCGTTGGTATCCGGCGTGCTGGAGGAGATCGATCATTTCCGAGCTGTCCTCTCCCACGACTCTCCGAACGCGGTCGCGTATGTGAACCTAGAGGATTCACCGGGACATGCGCCAAAAGCAAGGTCGAAGTGCGCAACCGCGGCCAGACGTACTTGCCGCTGGAGGATAACGCCGGTCGAGGCATAGAAGTCGCCCCCGGCCACCACAGTCCCGGCGGCGGCGGCGGTTCGCAGGTCTTGAGATTCAGTGGACCACATCCGCCGGCGACGTAGCGCTGTCGCCTGAGTTGCTCGAGTGCAGGTGCAGCTAGCCCTTCGGGAAGGCGGCTTCGCCGGAAAGGATCTCATTCTCCTTGTTCTGCCCCTTGTCCCTGTGCGAGCAGTCCACGAGCACGAACAAGAGCAGGGTGGGCGCGCCGCGATTCACGCGGAGCCCGATGCGTGTGCGTATATTCCTAATCAAGCCGTCACGAATCGCAACGTCGCCATCCGCACGTCGGCGAGAAACGCGTCGCGATCGGCGAGAGGCTCCGCCACCAACGGCGGAGGCACGTCCATGAAGGAGAAGTGCCCGGCCCCCTCGATCAGCCGCAGGTCGACCGGGCACCTGGTGCCGATGGTATCGACCAAGAGCTGGGCGTGCTCACGGGGCGCCAGGTCGTCGAGGGTGCCGGCCCAGACGAGGATTGGGATCGCGACATTGTCGAGCGCGCCGGGGCCTCGAAAGAATCCCGTCGGGGCTGCGAAGAGAACCAGCCGCGACAAGCGAGCATCGACTGCGATCGAGAGCCGCTCTCCGGCGCGCATCCAGACCTGTCCGCCCGCCAAGGCGACCAGCATGGTAGCCCCGATCGAGTGACCCACGCCGGCGACAGGAATGCCGGCACCTCCGACTTCGACTGCGTCGAGGGCGATCCGCAACCGTCGAGCCCTGAGAAGCAGCTCGGCCTCGGTGGGCCTCGGCGATTCCAGCCTCGCAAAGTGCGGCGCGACTACGCTGCACCCCGCAGCCGCCAGGCACGCGAGAAGCGGCGCGTGACGTTCCGGGTTCCCTCCCGCACCTACGGCGAACAAGACGAGCCGCTGCGGGTGATCCGCTTCGAGGATGGTGACGTCGAACGACTCGCCGTTATCCTGGAGAGACCGGGTTGCCATCGACGACGACGGTAACACGCACCGGCGAGGGCAGAGCAGTCAACCTCGGAGGGGTTGGTTTGACGGAAGGGAACTTCTGGCGACATGAGGGAACCCAGAGCAGCGTCATAGTCCACTGGATCCCCGTCCCAGAGCGGCATCGCGGTGTAAGCATCCACCCTCGCACCACCAAACGCACCGTCGTTCCACCAGACAACGCCCCCAACATCATTGGACGCCTTCAACCCACGCGATAGCAACGCACCGCCCGGTGCCCGCACCTCGACCTCATCATCAGCCGCGAGCCGAATCGAGAAACCACCCTCATGAATCAGGCGGTGATGAAACGAGCAGAGCGTCACCAGGTTGTCGAGCGAAGTGCGACCACCGTGTAACCAGCGCGATCTTGCCAGAGCTGCCGGACTGAGCCGCCTGCTCCCTGAGCTCCAGACCTTCCACCGTGCGTGCGCCTGGGCGACCGTCAGCTGCAACGCCCTTAAGGGTTAGGCGGAGCTTGTCCAGCCGGGACCGACCTGCCAACGCGTGGGCGTTGCTAATCCGCCGCACCGCCCGCACGGGCGCCCGCCAAGTTGCCGCGCTTCTGAGACGGTCACGGTCACGCAGTTGACCGTGCAGGCGAGATCCGCATTGCAGCCGCGGTGGTGATAGATGCGGCTCTTCGTGTTGAAGATGACGGTCCTCTCAGCGGCATGGGTCACGCGCCCGCGGCCGACGCGGGTGGGCCATTCGGCTCGGGGAGCACTCCGAGGCGCGCCAGCGGAGGCAGGACCCAGCGCGGGATGCAGGCGACCGCCGCCGCGCAATTGACGAGCGGGGCGAGCAACCCGACCGCCGACGCCCTCGCTGCAGGCGCCGAGGTCGGAGAAGCATGCGACGATCCTTGGGGCGGCTTGGCAGCAAGCGACTCAGCCGCGATCGGTCCGCCGAGCAGCCGCTCGAACAGCTCCATCTCGGCAACGCAGGCCGGCCACAGCGCGCGTCGCTGGGCGCAGGACCAGCCCCGGATCACCCACCCGCCGGCCTCGATCCCGAAGGGCCCGTGGCGGGCTTCGTCGCGAAGCAGCTCCGTCAGCGCCCAACGAAACAGCGGCTCCTTCGCGTGCCGCCGGGCCAGCGCGAAGCACGCCGCCGACATCGGCTCGCTGACGGCGAAGCCGGCAACCAGGGCGCGGGCGCAGCGGGCGTCGATCGCCGCTTCGCTCCCCAGCGTCGCGCGCCGTGCTGCCGGCGAGCCCTGGAACGGTTCGGCCCCCAGCCGGTCGAGGACGCGCGCGCACACCTCGACGTGCCGGACCTCGTCCTCGATCACCCGCGCCGCCGCACCCAGGATGGCTGCTGGCGCACCCAGACGCGCCAGGTCGGTGGCCGCGAGGGTCGCGCCGATCACCGAGTCGCGCTCATCCTCGCACAGCTGCTGCCATCGCAGCGCCAGCAACTGGACCAACGAACGCGGCAGGGACGCCCTGTCGAGAGGGGGCGGGTCGGCGCGCGGTTGCCAACCGCGAACGGGCGTCAACCCCCGTCCTCGCTCATGTCGGCTGAACCGACATCGATCGGATCGCCAGCGTCAGCATTGCCACCGTCGCTGGTAGTATCGTCAGACGCGTCAAGCTGGCCGGGGGCGCCGCCGCGGATTGCGTTGCCGCCGGTTCCAAAGTTGGTGAACCCGCCAGCTCCCGTGAACCCGCCAAGACCATTGCCGACGCCTCCAGTACCGCCCGTGAACCCGCCAAGACCATTGCCGACGCCTCCAGTACCGCCCGTGAACCCACCAGCATTGCCCATGCTGCCTCCCGCGCCGCCGCCGCCGCTGACGCCTCCCTCATTACCGTTGTCGGGGTGCGACGGAGGGTTGTCTTGCGAGCTGCACGCTTGTACCAAACCACCGAGCCCGGCGGTCAGTCCCAGTCCCAGCAGCAGGTCGCGCACGGTCGTTGGTTTCATGAGCAACCCAACAGCAACAACCGCACCAGTGACCGACGCCTAGTGGAGACGGGCCCCACGAATTCGCCGTCGGCGACGCGATCCCGACACGACTGTCATGGATCGAAGCCAATGTCGCGAAACGGTCGCGCTGCCGGCGCCTAGGCGCGATCTTCGGTCGCTTCGCCAGCTAAGCCCCTCCGCTAAGCCCCTCCCAGGTTGATTTTCGAGTCTGCTCGTCGCGACACCTGGCACAACTCGTGTCCGAACAAGCGGACCAACAGGCCCAGCTAACTGGTTGATTCCTGTCTCGGACCGTCCGTGTTCGGGACGGCGGCCGTCCGGACGGACGGGGTTTCTCGGCGAGTTGCGGTCGAATCAACCTGGGTGCGGACGTCTGGGGATTGATTCCTCGTCGCCCGGCCGTCCGTGTGCGGGACGCTGGCCGTCCGGCCGAGAGTATTGTGTTGACGCGGATTGGCCATCGAGCCTTGCTCACTGTTCGAGACAATAGATGCGCACCTGACCGGAGCTGACGAGGTTGCACGGCGACGCGAATTCGCGGAACCAGCTGACGGTATGGGTAACGGACCCGAGTATCACGAGGTCGGCGGTGCTCGGCGTCTGCCAGTCATCGCAGGATGAGGACACCATGGGGACTTCGCGTGGTGTGGAGGCGCCGGTGAAGACGCCGACGTTTCCGACGTAGGCCCGGGTACTGCTGACATTGAGAGGCGTGAGCAACTGACCGCCGTCCATGATATCGGTGCCCGGTGCGTTGAGAGGCATGCCGTCGACGCGGACCCAGATGGTCGACGGCGAAGACGTGAATCGAGAAGCGGCTGAAGCTGTCGATGTAGCGAGTAACGCCTTGAACGTGCCCGACAGGAGCGACGCTGCCGCTTCGTCGGCGCACTCTTGGTCGGCCGCCGAAAGACCCCCACTGGAGCGAAAGGAGCCGTCCGAGATGAACGCACGCTTCCCGACCACGGAGGTCGTGGTGAGTGGTTGCTGCTTGTCGATGCCGAAGCAATACATTCGAACCGTTTCGTTGCACTGCACTGCGCCTCCGCTGGTCCAACTCTGGGTTGTTGCGCGCAAGTCTCCGATCGCCTGATAGACGGAGGCCGCCGAATTGGTCCATCCTTCGCAATCCTGACCCGGTACGTCGATTCCGTCGGAATTGGTCCCGGTCATGACCTGCCACGAATCGGTTGCGCCGAGATCGTTGCCATACTCGTCGACCCGAGGCGGATTGAAGATCCGACCGTTCAGGATATCGGCGATGGTGTCGGCGAATGGTACTCCGTCTACGCGAACCCAACCGCGCGCTCCCTGCAGCCGATCGGCAGCCGCAACATTGGCGGTCGCAAGCCAAGCTCGGTAGGTGCCGGGCAGCTGCGCTGCGCGCGCCGCCAGGTTGCAGATGTCGTCCGCCGCTTCGAGCGGCTGGAGAGTTGTGCCATATGTGGAGGACGTGACGAACACGTAGTTCCAGGGAGACGTTCGGGCGTCCGACGCCGACGCGTCCCGGCTGAGGCCATCGGGATTGTCGGCATCAGCAGCATCCGCGACGTCGGCAAGATCCACGCGATCACCAGCGCTCGCGTCGTTCGTGGCATTCGACGCATCGCTGACAATGTCGGCACGAGCATCACCGTCGCTCGAAGCTTCGCCGGCGGTGTCTCTGTCGCCGACATCCGTGGAGGAGATGATCGCGTCGAGATCCTTTGCCGTATCGACGTGATGGTCCGCGGCCGAGTCGGAGGCTGCAGCGTCGAAATGGCTACCATCTGCGTCAACGAGGCCGAGCGACGTTCCTCGACATCCGGACGCCGCCACGAGGACCAGCCACGCGGCGGTCCCGGCGACCCGCCCGATCCCCCTCGCGCGACTGAGAACTCGCATCGAAGGGGGAGCTTATCACCGCATCCGGTCGCCCACCCAATCTCGGACCGCGCGAGCCGCCGGCGTACTTCGCCAATCAGCATGGGAATCTGCAACTGGTTGAACAACGCGTCCCCATAGCGATCCACGAACGGGAGACAGATCGACATCGAGTCGCCATCCCTGTCCAATTCCCAACTCAACGTCCCCGTCGAAGTGAGCGGGTGCAGTGCGACGCCAACCAAGCGAATGAATTCCGACATTTTCGTCCTCGTCGTCAGGGAACGACTGTCATTTCTCACCGCGCTGGGTCCGCCAGCTTAGGGTAGCGCAGCTTGAAGCAGGGCATCCCTGATCGTGCCCGGATCCGCGTCGCCGTCGTTCACGAGCACCGCTACCGCCATGTCGCGACCCGGGACATAAATGAGATCGGAGCGGAAGCCGATGGCGCGGCCGTTGTTACCCTGGAGCGGCCCGTAGGGCGAGTCGGTCATGATCAAGCCCATCCCGAAATCCACTGTGGAGCCGTCGGGCAGCGTGGTGCGAGTGGTCATCTCGGCCACCCAACCCGGCGAGAGCACGTTGCCCCGCAGAAGCTCGCGGCCGAATCGGGCGATGTCGCTCGCGGTGGAGACGATGGCCCCAGCGGCCCACGCCGCCGACCCATTCATCGCATCGCGCACGTCGACGTACGCGCCGTTCTGCTGCATGTAGCCGCGGATGAAGCCGCCCGGGATGTCCTCGTCCCCCTCGACGAAGGTGTCCGCGAGCTGGAGCGGATCCAGCAGGCGGCTGTGTAGCTGCTGGTGGTAGCTGTTGCCGGTCGCGCGCTCGATGATCATCCCGAGGAGGATGTAGTTCGTGTTGCTGTAGCCCCAGCTTGTCCCGGGCGCGAACGCTGGTGGCTTGGCGTTCGCGTAGGCCACGATCTGCTCCGGCGTCCACTGCTCGGATGCGAGCGGGAAGAACCCCTGGTCAAGGTAGTCGGCGACGCCGCTGGTGTGGCGGAGGAGCTGTTCGATCGTGATGGTCGCGCCATTGGCAACGCCCGGCACCCACGACTCGAGGACATCATCGAGTCCGAGCGTGCCTTCGTCGACGAGCTGGAGCACGAGTGCGGCGGTGAATGTTTTCGTGACGCTGCCGACACGAAGGCGATCGCCCGGCCGGACGGCGACATCGTTCGGGACGTCCGCACGCCCGCTGGCCCCAATCCATGTACAGTTCGCGCGAAGAATCACCGCGGTGGCGGCCGCCGCGCCGATGGTCGCGCGCGCTTGGTCCAGCGCCCCCATGAGCTCGGTCGCTGGACACCCGCTGGCGGCCTGAGAATCGGCCGCCGCGTCCGGATGGTCGCCCGGCGCGTTCCCATCGCACGCGGCGAGCGGGATCGACCCGATGAGCAAGATCGCAGCCGATTTGGCTAGTCGTACGCGCAAAAAGAACATGAGGCCTCCAGGATGATGAGGGGATCCATCGCGGCACCGGTGATGTCCCCGCCGGGGTGGACACCAGGACCCCGCCAGTCGCGCCGGTTGCTTGATGGAACACCGCGCCCCGCCCCGTCTGTCACCCAGCGACACCTCTCCCAGGTTGATTTCCGAGCCGCTGGCCGGACGGGGTCCTCACCGCGCCGGCCTGGAAGACCAACCGGCCGTTCTGGCTTTTCGCCGTTTGCGGGGACGTGAACGGCGAATCCCGCGCTCGTTTCGCCGGCGGCCTCGCCGTGAAAGCGCGGCCCGCGCGGGATTCTCCGTCGACACGTCTGCAAACGCCGGAAAGTGCGTCCAGCGGCGCGTCGGCGGTCAAGCCTGCGCGTTGCCGGACGGAACCTTGGGGAGGGGAACCTTGGGGGGGCCTGGAGCTACCGCGTGAGGATGCCGAGGTCCTCGGCCGCGCCCGGCGCGCACCCTCACATGTGGCGCAGGATCGTCGCCACCTCCTCTGCCTCCGGCAGCTCCGAGGTGCGCCAAACGAGCTGCCCCTCCCGGTTGACGATCTGGACCTGGGTCGAGTGGTTGTCGATGGCGCTGCGTCCCCGCCCCGCGAACGCGCGGATGCGCTCCACGTCCTTGACCTCGGGCGCCGCAGCGACCCAGCCCGGCCCGGCGCGAAAACGCTCGAGCCACGCCGCGAGGGCGCGGGGCGTGTCGGTTCGCGGGTCCACGCTCAGGGAGACGAGCTGGACTCCGCGGACGACCTGGTCGGCGATCAGTCCTTGTACACGTGCGAAGATCGCCCCCTGAATGGGACAGGTCGTGCGACAGGCCGTGAACATGACCTGCAGGGCGGTGGCGTGCTGTCGGACGAGTGCGGGGAGGCGCGTCGTCGTGCCGTCGTGCAGCACCACACGGACGTCCGGTACAGGGACGGGCGGGTTGATTCGCCCGTGATCCTGCTCCCGACCCTGGGCGGACGTCCGCTGCTCGAGAGACAGAGGTAGGAGCGCGGCGGAGACCGATCCCAGAAACAAACGGCGGGAGAGCCGACTACTTCCTTTCACCACGGTCGCTCCCTACATTCCGTTCCGTCCGTTCAGTCCGCTTCGTTTCGGTGGTCAGGAATTGCCACAGGGATGCGCACTGGGCGTCGTCCAAATCGTATACCGGCATCTCGCGCGCGATGACGATGTAGACGGGATCGACCCCCGTTCGCATCAGCTTGCAAAAGCTCAGCGGGTCGTAGGCCGACGGCGGCCCTCCGCGGCGATCTCGGACCTCGAGAAGCAGCGCGCGGTCGATCCGCGGCGCCAGAGTGCCCGCCCGCTGCGCCTCACCCTGGACGGCGTGGCAGTTCGAGCACCTGACCACCTCGGGCGGCAACCCGCTGCGGTGGCCGCGGATTGCGCCCCTGAGCGGCTCCTCGCCGACGAACAGAGCCTCCCCGCGGCTGCGGTGGCGCGCGGCCGCCGGCGCCATTCGCGCGGAGGCTCCGATTCCGCACAGCGCGACCGCGCCAACGAGCACGCCGAGAGGAACCGACCAGGGTCTCATGCGGCGCCGAGCCTCAGCTGATCAAGATGGTCGCCGCCACGCTGGGCACTCCGCGGGCGTCGAGTGCGAACAGCATGTAGTAACCGCGCAGCACCGTTCCGGAATCGGAGGGGATCGAGAGGACGTATGACGAGGACCCGCTGGTGGACTGGATTTGCAGCGGTATGCGCCTCTGATCATTGTTCACGGTGTGCGTGACCGACGATAGCCGCATGAGCACGAACGAGGCCACGGGCGTGCTCGTGGAAGCGGACAGCGTTCCCCCGAGGCTGCCCGTGGTGGCCGCCGAGGTGATGACCGGTCGGGTCGCGGCCGAGCCGTCCGCGTTGAGCAGGTAGGGCGGCGTGAGGATCTCCGCGTTGAAATGGTTGCCGGCGCAACCTTGCCCGCACTGCCCGCCTCCGCCCTCGAACACCCGCCCGTCCGGGAGGAGGATGCCGGTGCTGTGGTAGTTGCGGGGGGTCACCATGGGCTTGAGCTGGCGGAACACCCGGGTGGCGGAGTCCCACACCTCGGGCACGAGGACCGATGTCGCATCCGAGAAAGGAACCGGTACGGTCTGCCCGCCGATGATCACGACCTGGCCATTCGGCAGAATCACGCCGTTGGAGAAGGCCCGGTTGTAGGCCATCGGGGCGAGCTTGGTCACGACCGCCCCGTTGGTGATGTCGATGAGGTACGTCGACGCTGTCGCGTTCGCGTTCTGGTAGGCAGGCGCACCGCCCGCCTTCAAGATGAGCCCCACGTCGTAGAGCGCGGCGTTTCCGTTGATCGCGTAGGGGTCGTCGGAGCGATTGCCCGCCGAGGTGATTGTGCCGTTGCCCCCGGTGGTGATGACATGCATCTGCGCGCTGGGGCCGGCGTGGAAGACCTGCCCGTTGGCGCCGGCGAACAGCCAAAGATGGTTGTCGCCGCGAAACACTCCTTGCGGATCCGGGCCGGCGATCGAGGTGGCAGGGACACCCGGGAGGAGGCGCCAGCCGCCGCCGGAGGTCCACAGCTCGCCGGTCTTGTTGCCATGCCCCCCGCTCCACGAGCCGCCCAGCGTCAACACCGAACCGGTCGACAGGACCGCGTCCCCCTCGTAGCCGCGCGGGATGTTCATCTGGGCGTCGCTGCTCCAAGCGCCCGTGGCGGGATCGTAGATGCTGGTCTTGGGGCTGCTGCTGCCCCCGTTGACCAGGATCCTGCCGTCGAACAGGTTCGCTGTGCCCGGACAAAACATGTCGTCTCCGGTGTTGGTCACGACGATTTGGTTGGACGAGCCCGTGGCCGGATCGAAGATGGACGTGTACGTCTTGCCGTTGGCCTGGCCGATGTCGGCCTCGTAGTTGTAGAGGTCGAACGCGGACCACGTGAGGAGCTTGCCGTTGGGCAGGTTCGCGACCGCGATCGGGTTCACCGCCAGCGAGATGACACTGGTCCAGCTGGAGGGGATGCTGGCAGAAGAGACGCTCCAGAGCTGGTTCTGGGCCGCGCTGCAAGGGTTCTGAACGACCTGCGTCGCCTTCGTCTGGCTCGACCCAGAGACGGCCATGCACATCCCGCTGTTCTGCGCGACCAGCTGATACGCGTGCCCGACCGCCTTGGGGGTCCATAGCTCGTTGGCGGCGCTGCTGCAGACCGTCTGCACGATGGCCGCTCCCGAGGAGCTACTGTTTCCGTTGACGCTGGCACACAGCCCACTGTTCTTCCCGATCACCTGGTAGGCGCTGCCGATCGGCACCAGCGTCCATTGCTCGTTCACCGCGCCGGCGCAAGGCCACTGGATGATGTTTGCACCGGAGCTCTTGCTGTTCCCGTTGACGTTCATGCACTGGCCGCTGTGGCTCGCCTGCATGACGACCAGCGCGGAGGGCGTGATGAGCCCGGAAGACACCGTCCAAATGAAGTTCCCTGCGGTGCCACATTGACTCTGGACGACGTTGGCCCCGTCCGCCGTGCTCGCCGCGCTGACGCTCGCACACAGCCCGCTGTTCTTCGACACCAGTTGATAGCCTCCGCCGCTCGCAACGAAGGACCACAGCTCGGGGTTTCCCCCATTGCATGGATTCTGAACCAGCTGGGCTCCGCTCGCGGAGCTTCCACCGGCCGGCCCCAAACATTGACCGGTTTGCTGCTCAATCACGCGGTAGAAGCTGTTGAACAGCTGCACCGTCCACTGCTGGTCCGCCACGGAGTTACAGCTCGCCTGAACCGCCGCGGCCCCCGGCGACGTGGAGGCCCCCGAGATGTCGAGGCACTTTCCGCTGTGTCCGGCCACCAGGCTCGCGTAGCCGATCCGAACGACCTGGGCACGGCTCGCGGACACGAGCACCGCCTGAGCCGAGACCAACACGCCGAGAAAACACCACACCCGAAACCCCCGCCTCGTCCGCATGGCTGCGAGGCTCGCGCGCGGCGAATGCGCGGTCAATGAAAATCGCGGCGACGTTTTGGCGACGCCATAGCCGATGGTCTGGTGAGGTAGGGGCGAAAGGTTTCGGCATCGTCAGGGTTGCGTTAAGCGAATGTCTCCGACGAGCGGTGATCTCGCGATCACGCGCGGATCGGGACCGTCGAACGGAGTATCGTGGCGCCCGTGCGTAGCGGCAGCAGTTGGCCCATCGGAGCGACCCTCCTCGAGGGCGGGGTCAACTTCAGCGTGTATTCAAAGCACAGCACGGAACTTCAGTTGTTGCTGTTCGATCACGTCGACGACGAGCGCCCCACCCGGGTGGTGCCGCTCGACCCGGCGAAGCATCGCAGTTACCACTACTGGCACGTGTTCATACCTGGCTTGAAAGCAGGGCAGGTCTACGCCTATCGCGCGCGCGGCCCACGCTTGCCCGAGCGGGGACTCACCTACGATCCCGACAAAGTCTTGCTCGACCCCTATGGGCGTCTCCTGGCCATACCGCGGCGCTACGACCGCACGGCGGCCATTCGCCCCGGGGAAAACGTCGCGGAGTCACTGAAAAGTGTCGTGGTGGACACCACGACCTACGACTGGGAAGGCGACAAGCCGCTGAACCGGCCATTCGTTGGCACCGTCATTTACGAGTTACATGTGGCCGGTTTCACGCGTCGGCCCAACTCTGGGGTGGCCGCTGAAAAGCGTGGAACCTACGCTGGATTGATCGAGAAGATCCCCTACCTGGTCGATCTGGGTATCACCGCGGTCGAGCTCTTGCCGGTATTCCAGTTCGAGGTCGACGACGCGGTGGTCGGCAGGAACTACTGGGGTTACTCGCCGATCGCATTCTTCGCACCGCATCGGCAGTACAGCTCGCGCCAGGATCTGATGGGGCCGCTCGACGAATTCCGCGACCTGGTGAAGGCGCTGCACCGCGCGGGCATCGAAGTGATCTTGGACGTGGTGTTCAATCACACTTCGGAGGGGGACGAGCGCGGTCCCACCCAGTCGTTTCGCGGTCTGGACAACCCGACCTACTACGTGTTGGAGAAGGGCAAGTACTCGAACTTCAGCGGTACAGGCAACACGCTACATACCAACCATGCGGTCGTGCGCCGATTGATCCAAGACAGCTTGCGCTACTGGGTGCGGGAGATGCACGTGGACGGTTTCCGCTTCGACCTGGCGTCGATTCTGGCACGTGACGGAACCGGACGGATGCTGGACTATCCGACCACGCTCTGGAGCATCGAAACCGATCCCGAGCTCGTGGACACCAAGCTGATCGCCGAGCCCTGGGACGCCGGCGGGCTGTATCAAGTCGGCACGTTCGTCGGCGATCGCTGGAAGGAATGGAACGGCCGCTTTCGCGATGACGTGCGCGCGTTCGTACGCGGCGACGAGGGTGCGGTGGCGGCCATGCCCAACCGGATCATGGCGAGCCCCGACCTGTACGGCCACGAGGAGCTCGACCCAGAACAGACCGTCAATTTCGTGACCTGCCATGACGGCTTCACGCTCAACGACCTGGTCAGTTACAACCGCAAGCACAACGAAGCGAATGGGGAGGGCAATCGGGACGGGCTCGATCACAACCTCAGCTGGAACTGTGGCGTGGAAGGCCCCACGGACGATCCGGAGGTGGAACGGCTGCGAAATCGCCAGGCCAAGAACCTGCTCTTGCTCACATTGACATCGATAGGTGTCCCCATGTTGCTGATGGGAGATGAGGTGCGGCGAACGCAGCTCGGTAACAACAACGCGTACTGTCAGGATGGCGAGCTGAGTTGGTTTGACTGGTCGCTGTTCGAACGCCATGCGGATTTGCACCGTTTCGTGAAACTGCTGGTGGAGTGGCGCCTGCACGGCACCCCGGAGCGCGACTCGCGCGTAACTTTGAGCCAGTTTCTGCTTTCGTCTCGCATCGAATGGCACGGCGTGGAGTTGAATCTGCCGGATTTCTCGCCGCACTCGCACAGCTTCGCCGTCTCGGCGCACGGTCGCCGAGGGCACATGCACCTGATGTTCAACAGCTACTGGGAGGCCCTGGCGTTCGAGCTGCCACCGCGACAGAACGGCGCCTGGCGCCGCGTCGCCGATACGGCCCTGGATTCTCCCAATGACATCTTGCCGCTGTCTCAGGCTCCCGCTCTGAGCGAGTGGCGCTACCTGGTTCAGCCGCGCAGCGCGGTCATGCTGGTGGAGTGAAGGTCAGGGCAGCTCGACGGTGACCTGGCCATCGCCGTCGACGTGGGCCGGGTAGACCTCGAGCGGACAACTGCCGTTCGCGGTCGCGCCGGTGGTGAGGTCGAAGCGCCACTCGTGCAGCGGGCAGACCAGCGTCCCGTTGCCGAGCAGCCCATCGGCCAGGGGCCCGCCCCGGTGAGGGCAGCTCGCCTGAGTCGCGAACACACGGTCGTCGCGCCCGCGGAACACCGCGAGGCGCCGGCCGCACACCTCGAAGTTTCGCCCTTCGCCTTCGGGTATCTGCGCCATGGGCCCGATTCGTTGTGGAGTCGCCACGCGTGTCCTCCTATCGCTGTCCGACGATCTGCAGCGCCGATCGGAACTGGTTGATGGTCGCCGGCTTGTCGCGCTCCTTCCAGGGATCGCGCGCCGCCGCTGCGACCGACTCCTCGAGCGCGCGATCGAGATCGGCGGCGATCTTCTCGCTGTCTTCGACGATCACCGCGCGCAGCCGCTCGATGCCGATGCGCTCGACGAAGGTGTACGTCCGCTCCTTGTACTTGGCGCTCTCCCGGTAGTACTGGATGAAGCGCCCGGCGATGCGCAGCACCTCCTCGTGAGTCTCGGCGGTGCAAAGCAAATCGCCCTTGCGGATGTGCGAGCCCGCGGCGCCGCCGACGTAGAGCTCCCACTTGCCTCCCTCGACCGCCACGGCGCCGACGTCCTTGACCAGCGCCTCGGAGCAGTTGCGCGGGCAACCCGCGGTCGCGAGCTTGAGCTTGCCGGGACTCTCGAGACCGCGGAAGCGATCCTCGATCTTCACCGCGAGGTCCATGCTGTCGCCCAGGCCGTAGCGGCAGTACTCGACGCCGATGCAGCTCTTGCACGTCCGGTAGCTCTTGCCCCACGCGTAGCCGGCGGGCATCCCGAGGTCTCGCCACACAGCGGGCAGGTCCTCTTTCTTGACCCCGACCAGGTCGATACGCTGCCCGCCCGTGAGCTTGAGCAGCGGCACCTGGTACTTCTCGGCGACGTCGGCGATGCGCCGGAGATCGTCAGGTTGGCAGACACCGCCCGCCATCTCGGGCACGACCGAGAACGTGCCGTCCTTCTGGATGTTGCCGTGCACGCGGTCGTTGATGAAACGCGCGTCACGCTCGTCGACCTGCTTGCCGCGCCAGACGACCGACAGCAGCGACGACAGCGCCGGCTTGCTCGCCGGGTCGTCCTTGCCGCCCGCCAGCGCCGCGACGACCGCCGACACCGACCTCAGGCCCTGGGTGCGGATCGCCTCGGAGAGCTCCTTCTTCCCGAGCGGAATCGACGGCACGTAATAGTGCACCGTCGGATCCTCCTCGGCCTCGCCTCCGCAGAACCAGACGACCAAGTCGGAAACCAACGACTTGCACGACCCGCACCCCATGCCCGCGCGCGTCGCCTCCATGACCAGCTTGGGTGTCCTCTTGCCCGACGACACGCAGGCGCCGATCGCGCCCTTCGAGACACCGTTGCAGTTACAAACCTGCGCCTCTGCCGGCATCTCGTCGAGGGTGACCTTCTTGCTGGGCGCGCCGATGTCGAACAGCAACGATAGCCGCTCCTCAGGTAGCGGCGTGTTCTTGTCGAACGCCTGGGTCAGGTACGCCACCTTGTCGAGGTCGCCGAGCATGATCGCGCCCACGAGGCGCCCGTTGCGGATGATCAGCTTCTTGTAGCGTCCGCGCTTGGGCTCAGCGAAGAGCACGACCTCATCTTGCGCGTTGGCGGGCTCGGGCGTGCCCATCGACGCGAGCTCGACGCCCATGACCTTCAGCTTGGTGGCGAGTTTCGATCCGACGTACACCGCCGATCGGTTGCGCTCGGTGATGTGATCGGCCAGGACCTTGGCCTGCTCCCAGAGCGGGGCGACCAAGCCGTAGGTCACGCCGCGGTGCTGGGCGCACTCACCCACGACGTAGACGTCGAAGTCGTCGGGCGAGCGCATGTGGTTGTCGACCACGATCCCACGCTCGACGGTGAGACCGCACTCCGCCGCCAGCGAAGCGTTCGGCTGGATCCCCGTCGAGATCACCACCATGTCGCAGGGGAGCACGCTGTCGTCCTTGAAGAGCAGCCCCGTGAGCCTGTCGCCCTCGACGAGCACCGAGGCGGTCAGCTTGCCGAGGTGCAGGGTCACGCCCATCGCCTCCATCGACGCGCGCAAGATCGCGCCCGCCGCCGGATCGAGCTGCAGGTTCATGAGGTGCGTCGACAGGTGGATGACGTGCACCTCGCAGCCGTGGTTGAGCAGGCCGCGCGCCGCCTCGAGGCCGAGGAGCCCGCCGCCGATCACCGCCGCCTTCTTGGACGACGCGGCGGCGGCGACGATCGCGTGGCAGTCGTCGAGCGTACGGAAGGTGAACAGGCCCTGACGGAGCTTTCCGGCGCCGTCGAGCACGCCGCGGATCGGCGGGATGAACGGCCGGCTCCCCGTCGCGAGGATCAGCTTGTCGTAAGGCTCGACGACGCCGCCCGCGCCGTGAACTCGCCGCGCCATGCGGTCGATCTTTTCTACGCGGACCCCCGCGTGCAAGCGGATGCCGTTCGTCTCGTACCAGGGGAGGCTGTTGAGGAAGATCTCCTCGGGGTCCTGGCTGCCGTTGACGACGTTCGACAGCAAGATGCGGTTGTAGTTCCCGTAGGGCTCGTCGCCGAACATCACGATGTCGAACAGGTCGGCGCCGCCGCGCGCGAGGATCTCCTCGACGGTGCGCGCGCCGGCCATACCGTTTCCCACGACGACCAGACGTTGTTTGCTCATGGCGCCCGCCGCTGCCTATTCGACCTCGAAGAGGCCGAGATCGATCACCACCGTCCCCGCGACTCCGCGCGGCGCCGCGACGGCCAGCTCGAGCTGGCTCTCGGGAAACACATCTTCGGTCATGGCCAGCGGAACGTGGAGCGCCTGCCGGGCGCCGATCGGGAAGTGGCGCATGACCTTGCCGTCGCGTAGCAACGTCACGCAGATCAGCGCGTCCGTTGAGTTGCCCGCACGCATGTAGACGATCTGCGCGCGCTTGTCGGCGGGGACCTTGTAGGAGGCGCCCGCCCCCAGCAGGGTCGGGCTCGTCAGCCCCGCCCCCTCGAAGCCGAATATACCCTGAACGAACTGCGGTCTTGATTCCATGAGTCACTCCGGTTGTTCGTCGGTGGCGCGCTCGAGGCGGACCGACGCGATCTTGAACTCGGGGATCTTCGAGGTCGGATCCAGCGCGTCTTGCGTCAGGATGTTGGCTCGGCCCGCGCCGGCGTAGTGGAACGGCACGAACAGCGTGTCGAGGCGCATCCGCGGCGAGAGCCGCGTGGTGAACGTCGCAGTACCCCGGCGGGTGAACAGGCGCACGCGCTCGCCGGCGGCGACGCCGTGGCTCTGGGCCAGCTGGGGGTGGATCTCCACGAAGGCCTCGGGCTCGGCCTGGCGCAGCGAGGGGACGCGCATGGTCTGCGTCCCCGATTGATAGTGGGCGAGTAGCCGCCCCGTCGTGAGGTAGAGGGGATACTGATCGTCGGGCTCCTCGCCGGGCGAGGTGCAGCGCACGGCGTGAAAGCGCGCGCGGCCGTCGGGCGTCGCGAACCGGTCGGCGAAAAGGCGCGGCGTGCCGGGGTGGTCGGGTGCGGGACACGGCCAGTGCAGCGCCTCGCCCCGGCGAAGGCGCGCGTAGCTCATGCCCGCGTAGTCGGCCTTGCCGCCCGCCGAGACGCGCGCCAGCTCGGCAAACGCTGGCTCGGGCGCGTCGGAGACGAAGCGCCCGCCGCCGAGTGCGTCGGCGAGCGCCTTGAGGATCTGGAGATCGCTGCGCGCCTCGCCGGGCGGGCGGCGCGCTGGTCGCCGGTGCAGCAGGCGTCCCTCGAGGTTGGTCATGGTCCCCTCCTGCTCCGCCCACTGCGCCACGGGCAGCACAACGTCCGCCAGTCGCGCGGTTTCCGACAGGAACATGTCGGCGACGACCAGCAGATCGAGCTTGGCGAGACGCGCCTCGATGTTTCGCGCGTCGGGCGCCGACACCACCAGGTTGGCGCCGAGCACGAGCAGCGCGTGTACGCCCCCGGCGTCGCCGAGCCCGCGCAGCATCTCGATCGCCGACGGCCCGGCCGGCGGCAGAGACTCGGCGGGGACGCCCCAGCGCGCCGCCACCACGGCGCGGTCGTCGGCGTCGCGCAGGCTGCGGTATCCCGGGAGCTGGTCGGACTTCTGCCCGTGCTCGCGTCCCCCCTGGCCGTTGCCCTGGCCGGTCAGGCAGCCCCATCCGCTCGAAGGCTTGCCCACCTTGCCGAGCGCGAGCATGAGGTTGATGAAGCTGAGAACGTTGGCGACGCCCTGCACCTGCTGCTCGGGGCCACGCCCTGTCAGCACCAGCGCGTGCTCGGCTTCGCCGAGCAGGTGCGCCACCTCGATGATCCGGGCCGCGGGGATGCCGGTGAGCCGCTCCACGCGATCCGGCCAGTACGCGGCGACCGTGTGTCGGACCTCCTCGAAGCCGGAGGTGCGTTCAGCGATGTACGCGAGATCGATCAGCTTGTCGCGAATCGCGACGTGCAGCAGCCCGTTCGCGAGCGCGGCGTCGCTGCCGAGCGCGATCTGCAGGTGCAGGTCGGCCGCATCGGCGGTCAGTGTCCGGCGCGGATCGGCGACCACCAAGCGCCCGCCCCGGGCGCGCATCTCATCGAAGTACCGCATGAGGGGCGGCATCGTCTCCGAAGGGTTCGTGCCCACCAGCAGCACGGCGTCGGCGCCGGTGATGTCGGACACGGGAAATGGCAGGCCGCGGTCGACGCCGAGCGCGCGCTGAGCCGCGGCCGCCGCCGAGGCCATGCAGAAGCGGCCGTTATAGTCGATGTGCTTCGTGCCAAGCACCACCCGCGCCAGCTTGCCCAGCGTGTAGGCCGCCTCGTTGGTGAGGCCACCGCCGCCGAAGAGGCCGACCGCATCGCGGCCGTGCGCGGCCGTGGTGGTGGCGATGCGGTCGACGATGAAGCCGATCACCTCGTCCCACGACGCGGGCGCGAGCGGCGCGGCGCGGGACCTGCGCAGCAAAGGGACGAGCAACCGATCGGGCGCGTCGAGGAGCTCCGACGAAGTCCATCCCTTGCGGCACAGGTTGCCGCGGTTGACGGCGAAGTCGCGGCCGAGCACTCCCCAACTCCCGCCTTCGCGCACCAGCGTCATCCCGCACTGGAGAGCACAGTAGGGGCAATGGGTATCGGTGCGGTCCGGCGCGTCCGAGGCTGCGGCGGTAGCAAGGTGGCCCCCACGACCTTCGAACGGCTGCGGCGCTCGCGCCCCCACATCGTCCACCATGGCCGCCATCTTTGGCGCCGGACTGTTTCCTACGTGTCTCCTGGCGGAGCAGGGATCGTTAATTCATGCGGACCGCCGCCGGCGAGAGGTGCCAGCCCCCGTCAGCTCTTCGCGCCGGGCGCGGGCGCGCCCACCGAGATCTCGTCGTACATGTCGAGCGCGCGGTTCGCGATGAAGCGCAGCCGTATGGCGTCCGGCGATTCCGGCAGATCGGCGCTGAGAGAGAGGATCTCGGTCAGGGCGCCGCGGGCGCGCCGGAGCTCGAACGCCAACCACTGAATCGACTGCGTGGTCTCGTCGCCGGCGGCGGAAAGCGCGCGCTCGATCTCGCGCAACCGCCACTCGACGTTCGTGTCGGGCCGGGGCAAGTGGCCCGAGCCGCCGCAGTCCGAACAGGGCGTGGGTCCACCGTCGGTGGGCACCTGCCCCGTCCCGTAACAGCTTTCGCAGGCCCGTCCCTCGAGCGTGGTCATCACAACCGTAATGATGCCACAGACAATCGCGCGTGCGCATGCGGTTGCCCGCATTCTCCGCGCAGCCGCGAGCACGGGTCCGCGTCTACGTTTTCTGGATACAAACAATCGACCGTCGGTTCACACGAAACGTCGTAACCCAGTGATTGAGGAGCGTCTCGATAGTGCAACCAAGAGCTGATTCCAGGAGCTACCGATGAACCCCAAGGCTGAGAAGGAGACGCAGATCCGCCTCTTCTCCTTCTCCACGCCCGCCATGCGGGCCTTTCATCTGAGCTGGCTCGCGTTCTTCGCGTGCTTCTTCGCCTGGTTTGCCGTGGCGCCGCTGATGCCGGTCATCAAGGGCGAGTTCTCGCTGACGAAGGGACAGATCGCCAACATCAACATCGCCGCCGTCGGCGTCACGGTGCTCGCGCGCTTGCTGATCGGACCGTTGTGCGACAAGTTCGGCCCGCGCCGCACGTACACGGCGCTGCTTTCGCTGGGCGCGATCCCCGTGCTCGGCATCGGGCTCGCCACCAGCTATCCGGTCTTCCTCTTCTTCCGCCTGTTGATCGGCACGATCGGCGCAAGCTTCGTCATCACGCAGTACCACACGTCGGTGATGTTCGCGCCCAACGTCGTGGGAACCGCCAACGCCGCCAGCGCCGGCTGGGGCAACGCGGGCGGTGGCGTGACGCAGTCGACGATGCCCTGGGTGCTGGCGGCGCTGCTGGGCCTCGGCGCCAGCAAGATGCACGCGTGGCGCCTCGCGATGATCATGCCGGCCGCGCTGATGCTCGCGGTCGCCGTCGCCTACTGGAAGCTGACCCAGGATTGTCCCCAAGGCGACTATCGCGAGCTGCGCGCCGCCGGCGTCGAGATCGAGAGCGGCAAGAAGGGCGGCTGGGCGGTCTTCAAGACCGCGGCGCGCAACTACCGCTGCTGGATGCTGTTCCTCACATACGGCGCGTGCTTCGGCATCGAACTGTTCGTGCACAACGTCGCCGCGAGCTACTACGTCGACCGGTTCAAGCTCAGTCTGCAATCGGCCGGCATGGCCGCGGGCAGCTTTGGGCTGCTCGCGCTGTTCGCGCGCGCCGTGGGCGGGCTGATGTCCGACCAGCTCGCGCGCCGCCACGGCCTCGGCGCGCGGACCGTATTGCTGTTCGCCCTCATGATCGGCGAAGGCCTCGGGCTGCTCTGGTTCTCGCGCACTGCAACGGCAGGCGCCGCAGTGGTCGCCATGATCTCGTTCGGCCTCTTCACGCACACGGCGTGCGGCGCGACCTACGCGTTGGTGCCGTTCATAGACCGCAAGGCGCTGGGCGGCGTCGCCGGCATCGTGGGCGCAGGCGGCAACGTCGGCGCGGTGGCCGCCGGCGTTCTCTTGAAGGCCGTCGGAGATGTGCAGACCTGCTTCGCGATCCTCGGCGGCTGTGCGCTGGCGACGTCGTTCGCCGCGGTCGCCGTGCGCTTCGGCAAGGCCCATCGCGAGCGCGAGCAGGCCCTGTACGAAGCGGCCGTGCGCAAGCGCGCCGTGCAACTCGCCACCGAGGTCGGGGCGACGGCGCCCGCGACCGGCTGACGGGGGAATCAGCGAAGCCGCGGGCAGGCACCCGGGAGCGTTCGACCGTCTATTTGGGAGTTTGCGGGACCCATCGGGTCACTTTCCAAAGTAAACAGCGGTGCCGGTGTTAGTCACGGTCCCGCTCGCGAACATCGAGGGAACGGTGACTGAGCAATGGGATCGCATTGACACGCTCGTGCGCTGAGCGGGCAGTCGATGTATTTGCTCCCCGGCGTCAGGTGCCGTGGTTGACGATGTACACCACCGCCATGTCTCCGGGGCCCTCGGCGACGCCGATGTTGAGGAACCGGCCTTTGGGCAGGTTCGCCTGAGCCGAGCGAAGCCGCAAGGCGCGGTTTGGATCCCACCAGCCGTGATCCGGTCCGAAAAGGCCCCGCTCGCCCGGGCGAAAGTCTGTGGGACGCACCGCCGAGTGCGCGACGAAGCTCTCGACATCGGCGGCCTTCATCTCGACCTTGAGTTCGACAAGGTCGTCGATGCCCCGCTCGCGCGCCACGCCCAAGAGACGGGTCCCCGGCGCAAAGGTCAGTCCCAGCTCGCGCCCGATCGTCGCCAGTGAATCCGGCGGTGGGGCCACATCGGGCGGCTGACGTCGCAGAACGACATCCGACCGCGGCCCGACCGGCGCAGACTTCTTCGAACAAGCCTGCGCCAGGATCGCAGCAAGACAGACCGCAAGACAGACCGCGAGCCGACGCACCACCAGAGCACCACGCCGGTCTCGGTACCGCACCTGCAGCGGTCGCTGCGAGCTAGCGCCCGCCCGCACCGTCAATTTGCGCCTTCGGGATGGGAGCACCCTTGCGCCAGGTGAAATGGCGCTTGAAGGAACCATAGCAGTCGAATTCCTGCGCGAGACCCTCGCGGTGGAATTCGCCCATGAACGCATCGGTGACTTTGATGCCATGGATCGTGACGGATTTGCCCTTGTCCCAGTTGTATCGATCGTAGAACTTGTACTCGAAGGCAACGTCATACTCGGGGCCAGCGGGCGCGTTGGTGACAACCGCAGTCCCTTTGCCCCAGGTGGAGTAACCGCCGATCGCGAAGAACCAGTTCGTGTTTTCCGCCTGCCGGTTGTATCCGCCGTTGGCTCGCTGCGAAGTGATGTCGTACCGTCCCGGAGCCAGCGCCTCGACAAACTCTCGCACCTGCGCGACCTCGTCCTGATAGCGCCGGCCTGCGGACGGAACCTCCGCGACCATGCCCTCGAGGTCGATCGTATAGGCGTGACCGTCGCAGACCCCGCGATGCCGTCAACCTTGAGTTTGTTCTTAGTCTGGAACGCCACGAACGCGGCCGCTGTCTCCTGTCCGTAGATTCCGTCCGGCAAGCCTTTTGTGTTGGTGGACTTGGGCAGCTTGAAGCCACGATCGAGCGAGCGAGCGCTCATCCAAGTCGACGACCAGCCGGAAAGAACGCTCGAGATGAAAACGTTAGCTCGAGCGCCGTATTCCCGCCCCGACGACGACGTAATTCATTGACGCCATCGGGGTGGGGCGCAGGGTCGCATCGCCGCCCGCGACGGCTGCGGGCAGCCGGGTGCAGACCGTTCGACGCCGGAGGCTGAACCGCGGTAAAGTGGGGTCGAAAGCCGCGTCTCCATTCCTGGCGGGCACAAATCCTGCCTGAGGGACGAGACTGGATTGACGCCTTGGCGCTCCTATCGAAGATAAAAACGAAAGCCGCTGGGATGGGACGGCGACGCCTGGTCATGGTCGCGGGGATTTCGGCCGTCGTCACCGCATTGACCGGTTTCGTGGCCGTCAATGTCCTGTCGGGCGAGCACAAGATCGACAAGCCGATCTCGACTGCCGTCGCGGTCGATGACCCGGAGTTCGCTCGCGTGATGAGCGCGATGTTCGGACCGGCGCTCGTCGCGGGGAACGCCGTCACTCCGCTCTACAACGGCCGCCAGATCTTCGCGTCGATGCTGGATGGCATCCGACACGCGCAGAAGAGCATCACGTTCGAAACCTATATCTATTGGTCCGGCGAAGTCGGCGCCTCCTTCACCCGAGCGCTCATCGAGCGTGCCAATATAGGTGTGAAGATCCACCTGGTCATCGACGCAGTCGGATCGGGCAAGATGGACGCTGCCCAGCTGCGGGCGATGCGGGACGCGGGCGTGGAGATCGAGAAATATCGTTCTCTGCGCTGGTACAACCTCGATCGAATCAACAACCGGACCCACCGCAAGTTATTGATCGTCGATGGGAAGGTCGGTTTCACGGGGGGCGTGGGGATCGCCGACAAATGGGACGGAGACGCCGACAACCCCGACCACTGGCGCGACACCCATTTTCGAGTGGTCGGGCCCGTCGTCGCACAGATGCAGGCCACATTCGTCGAGCACTGGCTGTCGACGCGCGGTGTGCTCTTGCAAGGCGAGGCCTACTTCCCCGAGCTCGCGAGCGCGGGATCGATGCCAGCTCAGATGGTGCGAAGCGCCGCCGACGATGGGACAGAGGGCGTCCGACTCATGTATCTTCTATCCATCGCCTCCGCGCGCAAGAGCGTGCTCTTGGCCAACTCCTACTTCGTCCCCGACGGACTTTCGGTGAGGACTCTGGTCGAGGCACGCCGGCGCGGAGTCGATGTCCAGATCCTCGTGCCTGGGGCCGAGATCGACAGTGAGGTGACCCGCGCCGCGTCGCGACAGACGTGGGAACCGTTACTCGAGGCGGGAATCGCGATCTATGAGTTCCAGCCCACCATGTTCCATTGCAAGGTCATGGTCGTCGATGATCAGTGGGTGTCGGTCGGCTCTACCAACTTCGACAGCCGCTCGTTCAGGCTGAACGCCGAGGCCAATCTGAACGTCATCGATCGTGGGCTCGCCCTTGAGGAGCGACGGGCATTCGCGCGGGATTTGCTCAGATCTCGACGAATTACCCTCGACGAGTGGCGCGCCCGACCGTGGTACGCCCGGATGGGCGACTGGTTTGCGGGCCTGATCGGCTCCCAACTTTGAGCCAATCGGACTTGAGTGACCCCATCTGTCAAACGACATCGGGAAGTGACCCCCTCGCGCCACTAAAACTGACCCCCTCCGCAGGAGGGACAGATGGATCGAAAGGCAGATGTGATGGCGCTTCCGGGCGCGGAGGTGTCGATGTTGGTTCCGGAGATCGTGCGCCATATCAAAGACTTGGCCGGCTTGCATTGGGGTGCACAGCGAATCGCGGATGAGACAGGCGTCGCACGCGGGACGGTGCGGCGATATCTGCGCGGCGGTCCGAGTGTTGAGATCCAGCCTGCGGCCCGCAGCGTGGACGCTGGACGAATCAGCTCGGGTGTTGGCCGTCGAGCTCCTCGACGGGCCAGCCCAAGGAAACGCGGTCGTCGTACGGCGCTTGCTCGCGGAGCGAGGCATTGCGGCACCGATGAGGACGTTGCAGCGTGCTCTGATGCCTCACCGCCAAGCTCGACGAGCCGCGGAGGTGGCGACTGTTCGCTTCGAGACCGCGCCGGGCCACCAGATGCAGATCGACTTCGGCGAGAAGCAGGTGTCTGTGGGTGACACGACGGTCCGCGTGGCGGTCAAGGGATGGCGCTATCGCCCGCTCATGGCCAACAACATTGCTGTTCCGTTCTGTTTCTTTGCCAATTTCGAATTCAAGGCGAATTGAGCGCAGGTCAGCGCGTCTGTCTCGTTAGGCGGAGCTTGTTAAGCCGGGACCGACGAGCTGTCTCGCGTCTGCAGACAGCGCTTGATGCGGCAGTCCGACGCCCTGCCGTCAATCAGTGGCTGCGTCGATGATGAAGTCCCACTCGGCGTCGAACGCGTCTGCACTGAGGGTCGCCGAAGGCGCCTCCCGATCGGGGCCTCCAGCGCTCGTGCGCTCTCCCTCCGTCGTCGAGATCTTCGTCAGCAACGAATCGTCCGGAGCAGAACATTGGTGCTGCAGCGTGAGCGCGGAACCAGCGACGCCGTGACCGATACGAAAAGACTTAGCCGAAGGGTCCATGGATCATATTCTCCTTGCCGAAGTGGCGAGCTCCAGCTCATTGCACGCTCTACGCCAGAATTCCTCGGAGCAGTTCCAATGACTTGGCAACGTCGGTGCCACCCGAGTTATCCAGCTGCGCCGATTCGGTGCGCACGCCGGCACGCACCTCGCTCCAGATCGCGAGCGCCATCAGTCGCCGGGCATGGGTCGCGGATGTACGGCGGGTTGTGGCTCGGTGGGAATGTCCTCGAGCCAAGTCAGCGTCGAGCGCGTCTTCAGCCGGCTTTTGGGCGCCGCGGTCGCAGGCGGACGTAAGTCTCCATGACGCGCGCGACGTAACCTGGCGTCATGCCGTTCTCCGGCACATGCCCATGAATTGCGCCCGGTCCAGCATGGTAGGCGGCAACAGCGAGGCGGACGCGCCGAAAGCGATGCATGTGTCCCGCGAGCAGGCGCGCAGCACCATCGACGTTTTGCGCGGTGTCGAAGGGATCAGCGACCCCGAGCAGCTTGCTGGTCTCGGGCATGAGCTGTCCGGGACCCATCGCCCCGGCAGATGAGATGCGGTGGGCGTATCCGTTCGACTCGACGTGGATTACAGCGGCCAGCAACGCGCGCGGCAGGTGGTGGCGGATCTCGGCTTCCTTCACCAAGCGGTCGACATCCTCGTGATCGCGCGGCGTGCAGCGCACCCAATGGCGCGCGTACGTGCCCAGGGCCGCGATCTTTTCGCGTACGAAGTAGGGCGATAGAGGGAAGACTGCTGTGCGACCGAAGAAAGCGACCGCCAAGTTCAGCGTCCAGAGCGGGGCGAGCAGCAGCAGGATCGCGGCGAGGATCTTGAGCCGAAAGCGCGCCTTGCCGCTGAGGCGTCGCCACGCGCGCCTGAAAAGGCGCGCCGTCACCTGGCGCAGCGCGACCAGTGGGACCCACCAATTAATCCGCAGCCCCGGGCGTCGCTGCGGCGCCGTCGAGCGTCCGGGATTCACCGTAGTCGGGACCGCGACCGGGAGCGACATCGCGCTCGAATCCTAGCGCGCCTGACGGTCCAAAACAGCTGGGGTGGACCCTGTCGGAGCACGCCGCGTCGTACGGGGGTCAGGGCATCGCGCGTGCGTTGCTGCCGACCCTCACCGCCATCAACGGCAGTGCTGGGGCGCCAGCCGTCGCCAGCGCCGGACCAAGGTGCTTCCAGAAGCCACTCGCCAGAAACTTGCCCGGGTTCTTCGGCGGTGCGTCTACAGACCAGCGGCCTAGCACCGAGCCCCGTTCGCCATCCAACACCACGATGGTTACCATGTGCCGCCTTTTGGACCGCTTCAGATCGCCGATCACAAACGCGCTCACTCCGCGATCCTGTGCCAAGGCCGCGTACTGAACGCTGTTCTCGACGCTGGCAGTCGTGTTGACCACGCGAAAACCCCGAGCGCGCACCAAGTGGGCGATTTGCGCGCGCAAACTGGCTCCGACCAGGTCTGGAGCGCCGTGCACTGGTTGGATGGCTATCCGCGGCAGTCTCGCTTGCGCAGCGGACGCGTCCACGCCCGTCAGCGTGGCTAGCATCAGCGTTACAATCTGCGCGATTCTCGGCAGGAGCAGCATACGTCTGGTTGGTACCCTGAGCGATCAATTCGCAGGCAGGTTTGCCTCCATTTTCGGAATATTTTATCTGCATGGCGTGATCGATGACGCGCCTCCCCAGACTCCTTGTTGCGTGGGTCGTAGCAGAAGAGCACGGTCCATCCGGGTTCGTCCCGTCTTGCGGGTGGTCCGAAATCCCGGATGCAGTCGCCAAGGCGATCGCCACGCGGCCGCGCTTCGTCGGCTGCTCTTGCGTAGTCGCTTCCCGAATCAGCTCGGCGCCTCTGTCGGCGTGCATCAGGGGGAGACGATCGCGCTGCCTGAGTCCGTGTTCTACGTGCTCGAGCGGGTCGCGGAGGTAATGGCCCGAGGCGATTCGATCACGGTCGTCCCTGTTGGCCGTGAGCTGACCACTCAGCGGTCCTTGGGTTCAAGGAGAAGCGCGACAGAGATCGGCGCGCGGGCCTCCGCGAGCTGTCGCAGATGAGTCAGGAGTTCGGCGGCTACGACGCCGAGACGAAGTAGTAGAGTCGCGCCAGCCCGATGGGCCCGGCTCCCTTCATCGTCGTCGTCGACGCCAACGTTCTCTATCCGCTCACGCTCCGGGACACGGTGCTGCGCGCCGCGGCGGCTGGCTTCTATCAGCTGCGCTGGAGCGCCGACATCCTGGAGGAGATGGAGCGGAACCTCGTCTTGAAGGGTAAAATCCCGCCTGAGAAGGCCTCTCGCCTGCGCGCGACGATGGAGAGTACGTCCGCGCGACGACCTCGGTAGACGGGGATGCGAAGGAGCTGACGGTCGGACTGGATCTGGGGACCGCAATCCTCGGCGCCTGGGCGGCGGTTCGCTTCGGAAACCACGACTGACCGGAAACCACAACCGGGTATTCGTTGCCCAGCGCTAAAGCGGCGAAGGGCCGCCGTCGAGGCCGAAAGCGACGAGCTCCATGTCGTAGGCCTTGTTGATCGCTCTGCTCGATACGATCCCGAAGATGGGCACTGCGGGTTGTGACCAGGTATCGGAAACACCGTGAACACCGCCCCAGTCGGTGACAGCGCGTCGGCGGAAGCATCCTTCAAACTTTCCGGCCGGAACGTCCACCGCCTCTTGAGGCAGCCCCTTCCACTCGGTGACCAGAGCAGAAAACGCCGGCGCAAAAGTACTCTGCATGACCGGGAGGACCGATGGCGGCTGTGTCACCATGCGCCCGTCCTTGCCTCGGACGATGACGGCGCGAATCTCGCGAATCTGGATTGGGAGGGGAACCGTGGGGCTGCCGACGGTCATCAAGATCCGCATTCCGCTCCGACCGGTGTAGCTGACCGATTCCATTTCCCACCAAAATGCCCCCGCCTCTTCTCCGAGTATCCTGTACACGACGAACGAAGGCGGGCCGCCGCCTTTCGTGAGTTTGTAGAGCGCCCACTGCCCTGAAGAGAACGGCATGGGCTTGGGAGAGCCGGGAAAGGGGACGGTGTTACTGGGCGGCCGGATGATCGCGATCCTCGCGTCAACGTCTGCCTTGGCCGCACGGTCGACGGACCGGCCACAACCGCCGGATGGTGCCGTACTAGCGAGGACGAACAGTACGGAGGCGAACGCGAGAGTCCGTTGCGAATACATGCTGACGTCATGGCCACGCACAAACCGGGCCAGGATCGGCTGGAGCTCGCGACGTTATTCTCACGACTCAGGTCGTCGACTCGGTCCTCGCTGTGGAGTATCCGTGCCGGGGAGTCCGATCTTCCCCGCAAAGCGGCGTCATTCTGTCAAGGGTAACGCGGATCTTGTCTCTGCCTCGGTTGCAGCAGTCGAATCGCGACGCTTCACTGATCATCGCACGGTCTTCAGGTCGCGCGGGCGCGCGGATCGTCTCGGAGCGGACCCGGGGCGAATTTTGGGGCCCACTCGTGTGCGCGGTTCGATTGACCGCCGTCCGGAATCGTGACCGCGGCCGTCCGGACCGACGGGGATCCTCTTTCATGATCCTTGCTACACTTGCGCGCAAATGAGCGAGCTTCCCGAACAGATTCTCTCCCAGGCGGCCACCATCGCCCGGGGCTTGGCGCTGGACGCTGTTACCGCGAGTCAGAGCGGCCACCTCGGTCTGCCGCTGGGCTGCGCCGATATCGGCGCCGTGCTCTACGGTCACGCGCTCAGCCACGACCCGGCTCACCCGGGGTGGTTGAACCGCGATCGGTTCGTGCTGTCGGCCGGACATGGCTCGATGTTCCTCTACGCCTGGCTGCACCTGTCCGGCTACCGCGACATCACCATCGACGAGATCAAGCGCTTCCGGCAGCTCCACTCGAAGACCCCCGGTCACCCGGAGCTGACCCACGCGCCGAGCGGGGTCGAGACGACGACCGGCCCGCTCGGCCAGGGGGTCGGCAACGCCGTGGGGATGGCGGCCAGCGCCAAGATGGCGGAGGCCCGTTTCAACACTGCCGAACAAGTCATCTTCGATCACCGCATCGTGTGCCTCGCGGGCGATGGCTGCATGCAGGAGGGCGTGGCCATGGAGGCGCTCGCCTTCGCGGGCCACCAGCGGCTCGACAACCTGATCCTCATCTACGACTCGAACGCCGTCACCCTCGACGCGATGGCCAAGGAGACCCAGAGCGAGGACACAGCCAAGCGGTTCGAGGCGATCGGCTTTGACGTCCAGACAGTGGACGGACACGAAATGGACGCGTTCTTCTCGGCCTTCCTGCGCGCCAAGAAGGCTGGCAGCGGCAAGCCGCAGCTCATCATCGCCAAGACGCTCATCGGCAAGGGCGTGCCCGAGGTCGAGGGGACGCAGAAGGCGCACGGCGAAGGTGGGGCAAAGTTCGCGGCGGAGGCGCGCAAGGGCCTGGGACTGCCGCCGGAGCCGTATTTCGTTTCCCCGGAGGTGCGCGCGTTCTTCGCGGCCCGGGCAAAAGAGCAGAGCGCGGCCTACGACGCGTGGACCAAGGTCTTCACGGCATGGAAAGCCAAGAACCCCAAGCTGGCCGACGAGCTCGCGTCCGCGCAGGCGGAGGTCCGCGACCTTCCGGAGGGGACGGCCCAGCGAACACCGGACGTGGCGGCGCTGCTGGCTGCGATCCCCGAATTTCCCGCCGGCACCAAGATCGCGACCCGCAAGGCAGGCCAGGACGTGCTGCAGCCGCTCGCCGCCCAAGTTCCACTGCTCATCGGCGGCAGCGCTGACCTTTACGGCTCGACGCTGAACTACATCGGCGATCTCAAGGCAGGCAACGACGACTTCAACCCGGGCCATCGCACCGGGCGCAACATCCGGTTCGGGATCCGCGAGCACGGCATGTGCTCAATCCTGAACGGCATCGCAGTGCACGGGATCTTTCGCCCGAGCGGCGCGACGTTCCTGGTCTTCGCCGACTACTGCCGCGCCTCCATCCGCCTGGCGGCGCTCTCCCACCTGCCGGTCATATACATCTTCACGCACGACAGCGTAGGCGTCGGCGAGGACGGACCCACCCACGAGCCGGTCGAGACGATCCCTGGGCTGCGCGTGATCCCCAACCTGGACGTCATCCGTCCAGCCGATCCCGAGGAGACCGCGGGCGCGTTCGTGGCCGCGCTCGACCGGACCGACGGACCGACCCTGCTGGCGCTCACCCGTCAGAATGTCCCGTTGCTCGAGGACATCCCCGTGAAGACACGCCGGGAAGGCGCGCTCAAGGGGGGCTACATCGCCAGGAAAGAGACCGCGCGCCTTGACCTGATCCTACTCTCGACGGGCAGCGAGCTGCAGCACGCGCTGGCGGCGGCCGACAGCCTGGGACCGGGGACGCGCGTGGTCAGCCTCCCATCGTTCGAGCGCTTCGATCGCCAGCCGGCGGCATACCGCGAAGAGGTGCTGCCCCGCGCCTGCCGACGCCGCGTCGCCATCGAGGCGACGGTCACCTCCACCTGGGCGCCCTACGTCGGCCTGGACGGCGCCACCGTGGGGATCGACCGGTTTGGTCTGTCGGCGCCGGGCTCCGAGGTAATGAAGGAGCTCGGGATTACCGCGGCGCACGTGGTCAGCGTGGCCAAGGCGCTAGCCTCCACGTAACGCTCTCGAGCAGAAGCTCTACCGCGCCCGCTCTGCAGGACGCGTCGTCACACCTAAATCCAGTTCACTGAGGAGAAATATCTCCCCCGTAGGAAATTCTTCTGTACCCCATCGGGACTTGAAAGGGCTTCGAACGTCACTCTCGCGCGCTCGGGAGCCGGTGTCTCGACGAGGGTGCCAACCGCGAGCGGGCGGAATTGGCCCAGCTCCTCAAGGAATGCGACGCTCGCTTCCTTGCTGTGGCGTGCTCTCAGGCGCTCCAAGAGCACACTCCGAATATCGGCGTCGCTCGGCGGAAGATACCTTTCCGCGTCAGAACGCATCACGCCCCGACTCGAAGCCATGGGCGTGGCTTCTCGCTGGAGAGCTGGTCGCTTCGTCGACACAGGCCGATGGTAACGCACGGACGAACGGAACGACCAATTCGATCGTTTTGTCGAGAGGACGCGCACGCACCTGGTGGAACCGTGGATCAATCCTCGGAATTCGCGGCATTCCTCGTCCGTGTGGCACGGCTGTTTGCGCGCCTGAGCGCGCGCCAGCCAGCCATCGTCAGGACGTGGCGACAGCGAATGCCACGGCGGCTGCTGCCCCGATCAGAGTTGCGCCGCGTCGCCGCATCTCGTCCTCGTACGGTTCGGAGTATCCGCCGTCCGCTCGATCGCCCCGTGCGCCCGCCGCTGAGCCGCAGTATCGTCAGACGGACGGCGACTGTGAAGCGCGACGGACCTCGTTTCCCGAGTAACGTGAGGCTCGCCTGGGGTGCGTTCGCCCTAGCCTTGGCTGCGGTGGCTGGTGTGAGCGTGGTGGCAGTCATCGTCCATACGAGGCGATTCGACCTCCTCGTCGCCAAGGATCGGTTCTTCGCCGATCTTCCGCGAGATGTGACCGGGACGATCGCTCTACGAAAAATCGAAAGGGTGACCGCCATCGCGAGCGTGGCCGCAGGCGTCGGAGTGCTGCTGGCTGTCGCTGCTTTGGTGCGCCAGCGATGCCAGCCATCACCGCTTACCAGTTACTTGGCGCTGGCCAGTATCGTCCGCGGTGCAGCAGCTCTTCCAGCGTGTCTCTACGTCAGCGCCGCTGCCGAGTTCTTGCTGACGCCGTGGGCGTTCGGCTAGCAGTTCTCCGGGCACGGAACCTCATCTAGACCTGGGGCTGGGTGCCCTTTCCGTCGAGAATGCGGTGATCGAAAACCCGATGGGGTGTTTTCGCGAAGCGAACCCGAATACCTGCGGGCAGTTGATCTTGTGACCCCATCGGGTCATTTTCTAATGTGAACAGCGAGGTCGCGGTGGCGGTGATCGCGGCTCGGGCCTCGTAGTCCTCGGAAAGACCTAGGAGAGTAAGACCACGACCTTGCTCATTGACTGCATGGGGGGAGAAACCCCTGACGATGCCTTGACCGATGATCGTCCCCGCGTCGCAGGTGAACGCCTTGGTCTGACCGAGCCCAGCAACCCTTACGGCTGTTGGCTGCGACCTTGGCACATATCGTGTCCTGCGAGCGGACCGGGCGATCTCGCCCAACCGCTCGATTCCTCATCGGCCGGACCATGACTTTCTTGGGCGAGAGACTCGTCTATCAATTGGCCATGCGGCGTCTCTCTCTCTACCTGGGGCTGGTGGGCCTGTCGTGCAGCGCGGGCAGCGGGTGCGGCAGCGGGCAAGCAAACCGCAACGACGCCTCGAGCATGGACGGCACGGCATCCGGGGCGGGGGGCGGGGCCGGCGCAGGCGGCGGAGCGACCGGCATCGGCGGGAGCGCGGCGGGTGGCGGTAGCGGATCGGGGACGGGCGGCGCCGCGGGTGTGCCGGGGACGGGCGGTGCCACGGGCGCGTCCGGAACTGGCGGTCAGATCGCCGCGCCCTGCACACAGACGATCATCGACCTCCCTGGGACGGCTTTCGCGCCACCAACGCTGGTACCGACCAGCGATGGGCTCGCGGTGGTCTGGGCGAACGCGAGCGACCACACCGTTCAAGGAGGCCGAATCGTGGGCGGCGCTTTCACCGACGGGTGGACGTCCACCTTCACGGTCCTCAGCACGACAATCCCCGCAACCTGGAACGGGACCGATCTGGCACTCACGTACATCAACCGCGACACCAACATCGAAGGCGCCAGCTTGATCACCGTCGGCGCGAACGGCGCGATCACGTCAGGTCCCTTTGCGCTGCCCATCAACTACGGATTGCCGGTGGCGGTCGCGTGGAACGGAAGCGCGTACGGGGTGGCGTGGACAGACCTCACGACGGTCACCTTTGCTCTCGTGGGGACCGACGGCACCGTGCGCACCAGCCAGGTCCTGGCGGGATTCCGATCGCCGCCAAGCGTTCAGTGGGACGGCGACGCATGGCTGATCGCCTCGACGATGACCTGGACCATCAACGAGCCCGCACGCCTTGACGTCACGCGCATCGCAGCGGACGGCACATCGCTGGGAAAGCAGAGCGCATCCACGATCGGAGCCAACCGCGACGCGCAGGTCACGGAGATTGGCGGGTCGATCTTCGCCGCGTTCGGCAACGCGTCCGGGGTGCAATTCGCTCGCTTCGACCGCGCGCTCGGGACCGCACCGCTCGTCGTGCCGCTGCCGTCCTTTGTCCAGATGGGCGCGCTCGGCATCGCGGCGCGCGGCGCGACGCTCGGGATCGCAGTCATCACTCATCCTTCCACTCTTGGGCTGAATACGTACTTCCTCGAGGTCGATCAGAACGGCCAACCGGTTCGGTCGATGCAGCTGCTGGGCTCAAATACGATGGGCACCCTGGCCGAGGGGCCCGTCTCGATTGTCGGGACGGCGACTGGTTGGACCATCGGCTGGGAGGATTTCACCGGCAGCTACTTCGATGGGCGCGTCAGCCTTCTCGATTGCCGCTAACTGCAGAGTGAGCCGCCTGCTTCGACCCCGCGCAGGCACAGACGAGGAGAAGCGCCGACGCCATGTCCCGCACGGAGATGGCACGACGGGGCGGCCGGTTCGAACGGGTACGGTGACCGCGCTCGACGAGAAGAGCTTTGTGCTTTCGGAATCGCCCGACACGGGCGCGCTCCTCGGCGGCGCCTTGGGCGCTGGGCTCGACGCCAGTATCGGTCATCGCCTGTCGTTCACGTTCTGAACGAGGTAACGAAATGGGAAGACAAGCGATCCAGTCTTGTCGACTCTGGGCTTGGAGAGGCAAGGCCTGCTGATATCGAGCCTCTCTTCGCGAAAAGGGAAACAAGTCTCGCCCAGGAACCTTCGATCTCTGTCGCCAGCTGTCCCTCCGGGAGTCGGGCTTGCGCTCACAATCGCGAGTCAAGTACATTCCCGGCGAGCGACGGCAGCGTGCTCGTGGGCAATATCTTGCGGCTGCCCGTGGGAAAGGATTCCAATGAATCGGCTTGGGGGGGCGAGGGTGACGCTGCTGTTCGCGGCGGCGGCGCTGGCAGAGAGCGCGTGCAGGGCACCGCTCGACCATAGCGGCGTTCGGTGCAGGACGGATGACGACTGCGCGTCGTTGGGCAACCATCCGTACTGTCTCAACTCGGCATGCGTGCCGTCGGGATTGCAGCCGGACATGTGCTTCTTCGTGGATCCGCCCAAGGCGATCCCCATGGCACAGGCCGACTTCCTGAACGCCTGCAGCCCGGACACCTGTTTGAGTTTTTCGACGCCGTTCGACAGCGGCGCGATGCTGCGAACGCCGCCCCCGGTATCGGCCCCCGTGGTGGCGCCCAGCGCGAGCCCGACCTCCGCGTGCAGGGACCTGGTGCCCCCGGGCAAGCAGGCTCTGTACATCACCGGTTCCAGCAATTTCGCGCCGCTGCTTCAGGAGCTGTCGCCGGTCATCGTGAACGCGCTCAACATCATCCCCGTCCTTCGAACGACGTCGTCGTGCACGGGCGTGCGGTCGATGAACCCGGAGAGCGCGACTTACGCGGCGGACCACTACATCAAGGATCCGACGACCACCACCGACACGTTCGCACAGATATTCCTCGGCGACGGCACGCCCGCCGTCAGCTGTCTCCTCGGTGCGGGCGTCGTTGCGGTCGACCTCGGCGAGTCGGAGATCGCGCAGGAGACTTGTGGAGGCCCGGTGAATCCGCCCGATCTGGTTGGGGAGGCCCTGGGACCGATTCTGCCGATCGTCTTCGCGGTGCCCAAGCTCTCCAAGCAAAAGATGATATCGGCGGCGGCGGCTCAACAGGTATTCGGCGGCGGCGGCGGTGTGCCCCCGTGGGAGGACCCGGCGTTCCTGTTCATCCGCGGTCAAGGAACCGCGACGCTGCGCCTCGTCGCCAAGGAGATCGGCCTTTTGCCGAATCAGTTCTGGGGCATCGACCAGGGTAGCGGCTTGGCGATGGCCCGAAATCTATCGCTGCTCACCAGCCCTGGCGACGCGGACGCGACGCTGGGAATGCTGGGCACGGACATTTACGATCAGCCGGCGTACCGGGACTCGCTGAAGGCGCTGGGCTTCCAGGCCCAGGGCCAGTCGTGCGCTTACCTGCCCGACTCGACCCTGATCAGCCGGGACAAGATCAACGTGCGCGACGGCCACTACCCACTCTGGGGCCGCATCCACTTCTTCGCCGCGCGCCCGAACGGCATGCTGATCTCGCCGGCCGCGGCGGAGTTCATGTCCCTCTTCGCATCACCGGTCCCCGATCCCGACGTCCTGTCGGCGATCATCAATAGCGGCCTTATACCCCCGTGCGCGATGAAGGTGAGGCGCGTTTCTGAGCTCGGCGACTTCACCTACTTCGATCCGCCGCCGGTCGCGTGCGGGTGCGCGTTCGAGGCCCAGGTCGGCGTCGACCCCTTGAGGCCGGAATGTGCGGCGTGCACGTCGAACAGTGATTGCCCCCAGAGCCGGCCGTCGTGCCGGTACGGCTACTGCGAGCGGGAATCGGATTAGGCTACATGAGCGAACCAACCGCCCGGTGCCCGGACCTCGACCTCGCCATCAGCCGCGAGCCGAATCGAGAAGTCCTTGAAAAACCTAGCTGCGCTCGTCGAGGAGCGAGGCGATGCTCGTCAAAAATTGGCGTGTCGTCGGAGCAAAGCCGGTCGGTGAGACATCCCGCTTGAAGCGTCGCTGAAACTCGGAATCGACGTCACGAGCTTCGCCCAGGAACCGTTCGATCTCCGTCGCCAGGGAACGTTGCTGGTCGACCGAAGTGACGGCTCGACAAGCGGCGATGATCTCCTCGAGCGTGTCGCCGTTGACATGAAAATCCTGGTGAAACCAGCCTCCCATCAGCCGCCTCACTGCGATAGCCGGCACGGTTCGTGTCGGGGTACGCGGACTAGCGGGCCTGCCTAACCGGTTGATTCCTCGTCCGCGCCCGTCCGGAACCAGGACAATGGCCGTCCCGACGGACGGGATCCTCGCGCGTCGGGATTGAAGATCAACGTGGGAGAGGAGTTCCCCCGAGACGTGCCAACCTGGTGCCAACGAGAAGCCCTCAGTGCCAACCAGCGGCGATGGTCCATGTCGTCCCGATCGACCCAGCGGTTCCGCTCTTGCTCAGCGCGACCAGCACCGGCCAGAGGAACCTGTGGAGGAGCGCCACGACCGTGGCCAGATCGGGTGAGGGATCGGCAAGGCGCGATTTCGGCTGTCGGACCAAAGCGATCCGAGTCGTGGCGTGTATCACGACAACACCAGACACAGCTCGGGCTCGATGGCAGCCTCGTGTTCTGCGTGTGCCGTGATAAAAGAAGCAGCTTGTCCTGACGTGCCTTCGATTGGTTCGACCAAGACCAGCGCCCGGATCGTTGAATCAGTCGCATGGCGATTGCGTCACCACATTTTCTCCGCCTGGCCGCAATTGTCGCGGTGGTCATCGGCGGGGCGCGCTGCCGCTCTGGGATGGGATCTCGGCCGGAGGTCGACGGAGCACCTGGTGGGAACTCGACGCTCGACGGCGGAGCTCTCGACGTCGGCGTCGGTGCCTGGACAGCACCAACGGCTGCGCCGGCGCCCGTTCCGCTCGATGATGTCACAGTTTATGCCTTCAGCCAGACTCCCGATGATGTCGGGGACCCCCAGGTCCTGGCGCTGGCGCCCGACATGAATATGCGGGCTTGGCAGCGATTCGATACGTATGGGGTGATGAACGACTACGACTTCCGTTACATCGCCGATGCGCACGCCGCTGGCGTGAAGGTCTTTATTGGAGGCACGACCGCGACCGCTCTATTCCCCGACGAATTCCCCAACGCGCAGTTTCCCTCGCTTTCCGTCGACGATGTTTCGACCCGGGACGCGAACAACCAGCCAGTCATTCACGACAAGATCCTCCCGGACCTCCGCCGCGGCTCCCTGGCAAACCCCGAGTACCGAGCGTACCTGGTGCGGATCTGCAAGATGCAGATCGACGGCGGCGTCGACGGCCTGTATTTCGACGAAATCAATCAGGACTACGAGGGCGCCGATTTCGACGGCAACGAGGGGTTCGATGCTTACCATCTGGCCGATTTCAACGCCTACCTTCTTTGGAGGTTTCCGGGTGCCGACTACGGCGCGATGTTTGGCATGACGTCCGCCAACCTGTTGACCGCAGGTGTGCCCGCGGGCGATCTGGTGAACAACTTTAACTATCAGAAATACCTGGTCAGCCGGGGCTGGGGATCGAATCCCTTCGATTCGCGCAATCCGCTGCGAGCCATCTGGGGCCAGACGGTGGGCGGCCGACCGACGCCCGGCGCACCTGACTTCGTCAACAGCGCGGAGCCATATCGTTACTGGGGTGCGATCGTCAGCGAGCTGCGCGACTACGCCCAACGCACGTATGGGCGGGCAATCTATCTCGCCGTGAACGGCGTCTACCCACTGGTCGACTTTCAGGGCGTAGGTCTGTTCGCCTACAACAACGACGGGGATGGTGGTGCAGAGGCCCCGTACGTTCCGGTCATGGCGGGCTCAACGACGACGGCCGCCCAGCTCGATGGGACGGTTAGCCTGCAACGGCCGTTCCTGAACCTCAAAACACGCTCCGAAGCGCTCGCGCCCGGAGCTCCGGTGGTCGTGTTCCTAGACTGGCCAAACGACTTCATCTCCTACTTCTTCAGCATGCCGCCGACCCAGCGCGAAGACTATTGGCGCATCTATGCCGCCGAAGCCTATGCCAACGGCCTGTTCTTCGCGTTCCACTTGCAAGACACGGTCGGTGATCCGAGCGCAACGCAGCTCGGGCTCATGCCCCTGTACCAGCGCCTTGCGGCATTCTATCGGGGACACGCGACCTTCTACCATCACGTGGCCGCGGCCACCGAGGAGGTCGCCTCGCAGACCACCACGTCGCTGACGACGGCGGTCATGCTGGCAGTCGCTGATCAGTCGGCGCCGCGGCGCCGACTCGTCCATCTCGTGAACCACGACTACCATGGCGCGCTCGTCGAGCACGACGGTTTCACAGTGACGGTGCCGGTACCTGGGGCTCCCGCGGTCACGCTCGCCTCGCCCGACGCAGACGCCGATATCACGCTTGCGGTGACCTATGCGAACGGCACTGCGACCGTCACTGTCCCATCTCTGATCGCATACGACGTCTTGACCTTCGCCTACTGACCAGTCCGCCTGCGATTCTGCGAGAGCTTAAACTGGAAAGCGAGTGCCGGCGCTCGCTCGCTCGCAAGAAAATGGCGCTATTGCGGCGTTTTATTGTAACTCCCGCCCCCATCCTGACGGGTGATCGGCCGGCCTGCGGATACCCATCGTTGCCACAGCGCGCGCCCCCAAGACCCGTTGCGCACGACGAGGGCGCGCCCATCGCCGTCGCGATCCTCTGTGAAACGTGGCGACGTAGGCGTCGGCCTTCACCTTCAGTGCGGCAGCAGTCACGCGCCGCGCGCCCTGCCGCGCCAGTTTCGTCACCCGGAAAGGTACGCAGCTTCTTCCGCCGATCGCGATCACCCGTCCTGACGGGGGTGTTGTCGCTCGCGAGACTCGGGCGCGTTTGCAAGGAGGGCCTCGATGGCAAGCGAATTGGGGAAGCTGCGGTCGGTGCTGGCGCGGCGTGAAGTGGACGGGGCCCGACCGCCCTGTCACAACTCGCGGCGCGAGTCGACTGGGTCCGGCGAGGCGTTGCCATCAACGTCGGTCTAGTACCCAGGAACCGTGCGGCGGGAGCGCAACATGACGGAACCACGACAGGAATGTCCGGGGGTGAGGGAGCCTTGATACCTCCCGATCGCGAGGCGAACACCAGGGGGCGCCTACCTTGATCGCGATCGCATCGCAAATGGTCGGACGGATGCCACTCTGCACTGGTACCTGGATCGCTCGCCGGCGTCGGCATCCATGTTGCTCTAACCCGGGATCATGCTTGACCAGCCCACCCATGCCAGGCGTGCACTTCTCCCCTATTGCCCGCTCCTGCTTGCTGCAGCCAGTTTTGCGGTCGCCACCACCGCTGCGAGCGGCTGCCAGTCGGTCGCGTCCGACGGTGCAGCGGGCACCGGCGGTGTCGGCATTGTCGGTGCCGGCGGCATCATCGTCCTTCCCGACGGCGGTGGCCAGGGGGGCGCTCATGCTATCGCGTGTCCCTTGCCCATTCCGACGCCCGATCCCGCCCGGACCGCCGGTGGTGCGATCGCGACGCCGCCTTTGCCCGACGCGCCCAGCGGCACCGATCCCGCGAGCGTCCAGGCCATCGCCGTCGCGCAGGACATGAGGATCCTCGACGATCTCATCGGGCGCTACCTGCGCGGAGACGCGCCGGTCTATCGCGGGTCGGCGAGCGCGCGCGATAACGGCAGCGCATTCAACCCGCCACCACCAGCGGCGCCGATCTACATGGATACGACGATGAGCTCGGACCAAGCGATTGCAGCTTTGGTGCTCGACGCGAGCGCAGGCACCGCCACACTGACCGTGACCAGCCCCTGCGAGCAAGAGCTAATCCACGTCATCCAGAACCGCGCCGCGCCCGGTATCACGCAGGTGAATGGAGTGCTCGCCACCAATCAGTACGGCGGCTTGACCGCGAGCTGCACCAGCTGCGTGCCGGATCTTCTCGGGCAGCCCGCCATGCTCTCCTGGACCGAGGCCGATGCCACCTACGATCAAGGCGCGCCCCTGCCCACCAACCACATCACCTCGACCGCCGCACTGCAACGCGAGTCACCCTGCGACCTCGACTGGGCCCAACTCGTGGCGATCGACGCCAATTCGATCACGCCAGGATTCGACATGGGCAACTTCGCCCGCGTCGGGAACGAGATGGTATGGCAACACTCCAACTCGGTCAGCCTCGCGACACCGTCGTCGCTCGGCGCATGTGATGGGTTATATGTTCCGTACACCGACGAGCTCTACGTGAACGCATCCAATCTCGGCACGTACGGCGTGAGAAAGTACATCGCTCACACGCCCGTCAGCTATTGCGCCATTTGAAAAGCGCCAAGTGAACTTGCGGAGCGTCCTGCGCAGTCACTTCGGGAGGATCACCGACCGAAGCTGACGCGAGCGACAGATAGAGCACGCGATGACCTCGGCCGTGAGAAATGCACTCGTCGTTCCCGTCACCGTGTGTTGCTACAAAGTTCGAAAACCTTATCGCCATCAGCCTGACAGATGCTGGCACGCCAAGAATCCTGGAAAGCATCCCAGCCCTGCTCCTCAAGAACGAATTCTCCGTCGCCGAGCTGGTAGCCCAAGCTATGGGTACTGGGGTTCTCCACCGACTCGGATGGTTGGCGGAGATCGCCGAATGGATCGCTAGTCAGATCTCGGTCAGCAGGCTCCATCCGGCGGCGTTTTCGAAGATCAAACAGGTGCGCCAGGCATCGTGGAATAGCCGTCAGCAGGATTTCGCCAAGCTATCGAAAGCATCACGGTGGCCGGACGGTTGGGACCTGTTCGGAAACACAGCTGCCGCGCTTGGAACCGATGCTTCAAAGCAGCTGGCAAGCATCCCGCCCGTCGCCAAGAAGTGGAGAATCGCGTATTCGACAGCGCAAGAGGACTTCCTGGCGCGAGCCCGAGATATCCTGGCCGCGCCCGACTCGGCATAACAATGGCCGCCGCCACAGCGAAAGAATCGATCCTCGCCTACCTTGGTGTGCTCGATAGACACCTCGTGGAAACAGGACGGTCGACGCCACTGTATCTCTCGGGCGGCGCGGCGGTGGTGCTGGCGTACGGCAGCACTGAGCGAACCAAGGATGTCGATGCCTTCGTGGCCCGATCCAATGAGGTCCTTGATGAGCTTCAAGCCTGGGCGGGAAAGAACACTGCAGTCGCCAAACGTGAAGGTTACTTCTTCGAGGTGGTTCCGCCGATCTACCCAGCAGCGCCCGGAATGTTCGAAAGAGCGATCCCCATCGAGGGTTGAACCTTCGGGCGATCACGCCGCTCGCAATCGAGCTACACGACATCAGCCACACCTCGAAGGGCGCTTGGGTCGCCAGTCGATGAAACTGACGCCAATCGGCGAGGTCGCGCTCGAGTTCGGCACGCTTGGGTTGCCGAGATCGGCGTCGTGCACGCCGCGTTCTAGCTGATCCTGAGGCGACGAAGACTGGCCCGTCGCGCGCGCCGAGATCCAATCGAAGCTGCGCGTTTGCTAGTCTCGCGCGGGGCCGAGGCGCAGGCCGGCGGGGAGGGTGTCGCCGAGGGCCATGACCTGCTCGGGGACATCCAGGGTCACGACGTCGGTGACCAACGTCGCCTCGCGGGCGGCGCCTGCGGCGGCAAGCCAACCCGCAACCTCGGTGCGGACGTCGTCGTCGACGTCGCGTGAGCGGTCGCCGGTGCGCCGGGCGATCTGCGCGACGGAGAACGCGATCGCCGGACGGTCGGGCCAGTCGCGCCCGAGGATCCCACGCAGCCAGATCGCCGCCGTCTGCGGCGGAACCACCGCGTCGAGCGGGCCGTAGAGCGGCGCGCGCGCCCCGATGCGGCCGAGCGCCCACAGATACAGCGCGACGTTCGGCGGCGCGGGGAGGTTCCTCATCGAGAGGCGCCGGCCGAGCTCGTCGCCCAGCGCCACCTTCGCGCGGATGGGCAGGCGTTCGAGGCTGGCCAGGCAGCGCAGCATCTCGGCATCCTCTGCGGTCCCCGCGCGGGATCCGGCGCGCTGCTTGCTAAGCAGGTTTGCGGCCTTGAACGGGTGCAGCTTCTTGCCCGGCTTGCTCTGCGGAACGAACAACCGCACCAGCCGCTCGTCGATCTGCTCCTGTTCGTCCTTGCCAAGGCCGCCGGCCACGCGCCTCCACGCGATCCACCAGGCGATGCGACACTGCTCGGCGTTATGGTGGATGACGTCGCCGGCGAAGATCGACCACAGTGACCGCGCCCGCCAGTCGTCGAGCGGGGCGCCGGTCCCCGGACGCAAGCAGAATCCGGCCAGCTGGAGCCAGCGCGCCTCGTGCTCGGGGGAGCGCTTTCGCCGAGGCTCGACGGCCAGCGCGGCGTCGAAGAGTGCCCGCGCGACCCCGGTGGGCCACTCGTTGCGAGGCAGGCCCAGCAGCTCCTCGAGCTGCTTGGTGACGCCCGCCAGCGCGTCGGGCTTTTCGTTGAACACCGCCGCCACCAGCGCCACCGCGGCCGCCACGCGCGGGCCGCGCTCAGCGGCGGCACCCGCGCCGGTGGTCTCTGCGGCCGTCGAGGGCGACGGCCCCAACGGCCCGGGGGCGGCGGTGGTTGCCCCGTCGGCATCGCTGCGCGCGCGCATGTCCAGCGAGAGGCGCCAAAGGCCGCCGCCAGCGCCACCGCCAGCCCGCGCGGCGCTCGCGGCGACTGCAACGCCGGGCGCGCCGGGCTCCCGGCACCAGATCTCCAGAATGCCGAGTACGGTCAGCACGATCTCGAGATGAACGGTAACCTCCGCGCGCCCGGGCGCCTCGAGCGCGGTCACGATCGGCGGCAGCTCCACCAGGTCGGTCGCCGCGACGTCACTGTCGTCAGCGCCGCCGCCCGCGCGTGGCAGCGCGAACACCGCGCCGGCGGCGTCGTCGCGCGTCGTCGATGAGAAGAGCTTGAACCGCGTCGGGCGATTGGTGAGCAGCGTGAAGTCGTGCGCGAGCTCGATCGACTGCCCCTCGCCGACGCCGCGCGGGGCGATGCATACCGCCAGGTCGCGGCCGCCTTCGTGACCGACTCCGACGTAAAACGCGCGCGGGCTCCCCCCTTTGATGCGACGGCCGAGGCCGCGGCGGCTGAGGCCGTACCACGCGGCGCCGGTCGCCACCGCCAGCTCGGGGTGGCGCGCCTCCAGCTCGCGTGGCGGGCCGACGTCAGGCTGCCAGGAACCGATCAGCTCCCTCACGCGGCGTCGCAGCGCCGGCGGCGTCATCGTCCCACCGTTGAACAGCACCGCGTCGACGCGCGAGCCGCCGTCGCTGCCGTGGCTGCGCAGAAAGGCCGCAAGGTGGCGGGTGATCGCCGCATCCCGAGCGTAGGGGAGCCCGAACTCCTGCAAGCCGCCTCGCTGCCGGTGCGGCAGCTCGCCGCGGCCGACCAGCGGGAAAAAACCGTCGAGCAAGATGGCGTCGATCTCGGCGCGTGTCAGCTCGCCGCGCAGGGTGTTGCCGATGAGGCGCGTCCCGCGGCCGGCCACGGTCAGCGGCACCGCGCTGGCGCCGTCGTCGCTCAGCAGCGTCTCCTTGGCCACACGACACGCATGGACCAGCCCCTGCCACTCCAGCGCGTCCAGCCGGCGCCCACCGCGCGCCCCAGCGGTCATGCGCTCCTCGACCGCCTTGGCCAGCGCCAGATCGACGTTATCGCCGCCGAGCAAGAGGTGATCGCCGACCGCTGTCCGCTCGAGCTCGCCCGCCTGGTCGACGGAGATTAGGGTGAAGTCGGTTGTGCCGCCCCCGACGTCGAACACCAACACGCGGTCGCCGGGGCTGAGCGGGTGCGCGCCTGGCTCTGCCTGGGCCTGCAGCCAAGCGCAGAAGGCGGCCTGAGGCTCCTCGAGCAGCACGACGTGGCGCAGCCCCGCCGCCTGGGCGGCCTCGACGGTCAGCTCGCGCGCCGCCTCGTCGAACGAGGCCGGCACGGTGAGCACGATCTCCTGCTCGGTGAACGGTGCCGGCGCAGCGTCGGCTCGGTCTTCCCGCGCGTGGTCCCACGCGTCCCGCACGTGCCCGAGCACCCGCGCGGACGCCTCGACCGGCGAGAGGCGGGGGCCCGCGTCGCTGCCCCACGGGAGGATCGGCGCGCGGCGATCGACGCCGCCGTGGCAGAGCCACGACTTCGCGGAGGCGATCATCCCGTCTGGCCGGCGCAGCCCTTGCGCGCGGGCCAGCTCGCCGACCACGCGCCGCGCCTCCGGGTCCCAGGGCAGCTGCGTCGCCGCCTCGGACAGGTCGTGCTCGTCGGGCAAGAAGATGAACGACGGCAGCTGGCGCCGGCGATCAACGGCGCCCGGCGCGACCAGCTGCAGGATCTCGAACAGCTCGACGCGCGGCTCGGCCGCCGCCGTGTCCACCGCAGCGACCGCGGTGTTGGTGGTGCCGAGGTCGACGCCGAGGATGAAACGAGCCGTTGCCGCCGCTGTCACGACTGTCACCGTCTCCGTGAGATTATCGGCGCTGCGGCCCGGCGCCGGCGCCGCGGCCCGCGTCGCGCCCAGTTGCGCCGTCGGGGCTCGGTACCTCGGCGGCGCCGCCCCGCAGGGAGTACTCGAGCCTCCAGCGCTCCCGATCGCCGCGCCCCTGGCAATACAGCTCCAGCGTCCCCACGGCGGTCACGTGCGAAGCCAGCGTCACCGGTACCACCTCACCGGGCGCGTTGCCGGCGCCGGCGGGCAGCAGCGTCTCGACCGGGCCTAGCTCGTCGAGCTCGGCCTTCGCCACGTCGACCAGCACGCCCGCCTTGTCGTCGGGGCGGTGGCTCGAAGCGAAGAACCGGAACTCGGCGCTCTCACCCACGACCAGCCCCAGCTCGGCCTCGCGCACCGTCACCCGGGTCCCCTCCTCCATGCCGAAAGGCGCCACACAGAGCGCCTTGACCGGAGGCGCGACGCCAGGGATGGCCGGCGCCGCGGACTCGATCCCGATGTAATAGGCACGCGCCGTACCGCCGCGGATCCGAATGCCCCGCCCGCGGCGCACCAGCCCGTAGTACGCGGCGCCGTGCGCGACCGCGAGATCGAGGTCCGTCCCCACGAGCGCCGACAACGCGCGGCCATACCATCCACCCACGACCTCGGCGACACGGGCGCGCAAAAGCTCGCCCTTCATCACGCCGCCGTTGAACAGGATCGCGGTCGGCGCGTGCGGGTTCCGCCCCAGGAACTCTGCCAGATGCCGGGTGACGGCCGGGTCGTGCGCGTAGGCCAGCCCGAGCTCGCGCAGGCCGACCGTGCGACGACGCTGCGGCCGCGCCGACGCGGGGACCTCGGGAAAGAATCCGTCGAGGCAGAGCCGCGCGACGTCCTCGCGCAGCAGATCCAACCGGGCCGCGCGGCCGATGAGGCGCGATCCACGCCCGAGGACGCTGACCGGGACCTTGTCGGGCGCCTCCGTCGCCAGGAGGCGCTCCTTGGCGTGGCGGCACGCGTGGACCAGCCCGTTGCGCTGGTGCGCGCTCAGGTTGTCAGGCATCTTTTCGGCGGCCATGGCGGCGAGCGCCAGGTCCATGTTGTCTCCGCCGAGCAGGATGTGATCGCCCACCGCGACGCGCTCGAGCGCGAGGTTGCCGGCGCCGTCGTCGACGACCGCAATGATCGAGAAGTCTGTCGTGCCCCCGCCGACGTCGCAGACCAGGACCGCGTCGCCGAGGTGCAGGCGCCGGCGCCACTCTTCGCCCATGGACGCGAGCCAGGAGTAGAACGCCGCTTGCGGCTCCTCGAGCAGGACGACGTTCTCCAGGCCGGCCAGATGGGCGGCGGCGACCGTGAGCTCGCGCGCCGACGGGTCGAACGAGGCCGGGACGGTGACGAACACCTCCTGCTCTTCGAGCGGCGCGTCCGGGTGCGCGTGGTTCCAGGCCGCGCGCAGGTGCGCCAGGTACAGCGAAGAGGCCTCGGTCGGCGAGACCTGTCGCGCTCCGGCGTCGGCCTCCGCGCCGCCCCGCTCGGCCGCCTCGGCGTCGGTCTCCGCGCCGCGCCAGGGGAGGATGGGGGCGCGGCGATCGACGCCGGCGTGCGACAGCCACGACTTCGCGGACGACACCAGCCGGTGCGGGAGATCCGCGCCGCGCTCGCGCGCCATCGTCCCCACGACCTGGCCGGGCTCGACGCCCCAGGGGACGCTCATCGCCTCGGCCGGAACCTCGACCGGCGTCGGCAGCAGCAGGAACGACGGCAGCGTCGTGCGCGCCTCGACCTCGCCAGCGCTGGTCACCTGCGGGACGGAAAAGGGCGAAATCGCGGAAGCCATGGCCACACCGGCGCCGTCCGCGCCGCTCGTGTCGGCGAAAGCCAGCGCGCAGTTGGTGGTGCCGAGATCGATTCCGACGACGTAGCGGGCCATGGTGCCTCTCTTTACGGGATCACGGGTGCTCCCTCAAGGGACCCGAACCTCGGCGGGCGCCAGCACGTGGCGATCGATGCCGGCGCTGAGCGATGGGAACCGCACCTCGACCGCGCGCCAGCCATGGTGGAGCAGCGTCCCCCTAAACGGCGGCGTGCTGCCTGTCGTGCCGACCAACTGGACCTCGCTGGGATCGAAGCCGCGCGGCACGGTCACCGGCCCCTCCTCGTCGCCGGGCATGACCGGCGTGAGCTTCATGTGCTCGTCGAGCACCTTGCGGCAGCCCGCGTGCACCGCCCGCGCCGCCGCGCCAATGTCGGAGTCGGCGTGCGCGTCGATCGATTCGCGCAGGAAATCGAGCAGACGCCCTTCACGCTGGAAGAGCGACAAGAGCAGCAGCACGCCCTCGTTGCGCAGCTCGGCCACATCGGGTGAGGGTGGCGGCGAAGACGCCGGAGCCACCGCCACCGGCGCCGGCCGCTCCACCTCGGCCGCCTGAGGCTCCGCCGTGGGCGCGGGCACCCGCGCCGTCTCCGGCAGCAACGCGGCGGCCGCCGGCGGCAGGCTCCGCCGGAACAGCACCTGGAAAAAACATGAGAAGGCGAGACCGAAACGCGACATGGCCGCGAAGCATAAACGACCTGGAGGCCAGGTCGACGCCGTCTTGGCTGCGATCGCTCGCAGCCCCAACCGATTTCCGCCCTATCCACGCGTCGCGGCCGAGCCCGGGGGCCGTCGCGCCGCAGCTCGACGCTTCCCTACTCGGTCGTATCATCGGGCTTCCTACCGTCGTTCGAGTCCTGGGGGTCGCCCGCGAGAGACGACGACCGGGCGCAGGTTCGAAGTAGGTCTGGAGGTATGGCGCGGAAGTATGATTGGCCTGCACGATCAGTGCTCGCGTCGCATCCAATGGCCGGGAACAGCCGAGACCCGCGCGTCAACGTCTATATCGAAGCTCTACCCGCGTCGTCAGGTTCGCACCCTGGTCCATGCGGCGGATCCGAATGTGGTGCGGATGGGCTGCGGGCGCTCGGAAACCAATACATCCCGCTGAACTGGATCTGGAGCGAAAATTCTCCCCAAAAACCGGGGATTGGGGCCTCACTGCCAACCGGCGGCGATGGTCCACATCGTCCCAGCGGTTCCACTCTTGCTCAGCCCAACCAGCACCGGCCAGAGGAACCTGTGCAGGAGCGCCACGACCGTGGCGAGATCGGGTGAGGGATCGGCAAGGCGCGATTTTCGCGACGAAGGCGGTCCACTGGATCTGCTTCTGTCTATCGCCTGCGAACTCCGACGTGAGCGCGACCGGAGGCTCTCGGGGGATCGCCGTCTCGCGACGCACGCATCTCCGAAGCCGACATCGACCTGGAGGTGCATCCTGGCCGCCTCGAGCCGCGCCTCCAAAGTCACCCGTATTCCGTCGTAGATCGCGTCCTCCCGGATTGGGACAGCCTTGACGGTCTCCGGCAGGAACCGAAGCAGCGAGATTGCGTGGCTGATCCTTGGTCATGCCGCGACCGCATCCAGGTAAGGACGCATCACGTTCTGAACCCGAACGATGCGAGCCGCACGAACCAGCTCATCGATCGAGCGGCGCGACCGCCGATAGTCCCTCAGTGCCTCCAGCGCCACGTCGAGGCCGATCTTGTTGCGGTACTTGAAGCAGTCAGCGACGGTGCGGCCGGCCGAGGTAACTCGCACCGGGACGCCTTCGATCTGATGCACCTCGATGCCCTCTGCGAGCGCGCGAAGGCTGAACCGGACGATCCTGACCGCAGAGCTCGCAAGAGCCGGCTTCCGAGCTTTGACTCCGACCGCCAGCCACACCTCGAAGGGCGCTTGGGTCGTCAGTCGAACACGACCGCAAGGATCAAGTAGACCGTCGTGGGTCTCCCGAGTGCGCCGGTGACCTCTTCCATCTTCCGCTGGTGTTTGCCGAGCTGCTGCTCGGCGCGCGCGCGAATGGACGCCACCGATTCAATGTCGTTCGGCAAGTGAGTCTCCTTTCAACGTCGACCCAGGCTCGCTGCCGACCGGGTCGGCGGGACACACCTTTTTGGCTACTACGCCACCTTCGTACTGGATCCCGACGGCAACAACATCGAGGCGGTGTTCCGCGAACGCTGAGGCTGCTCTTCGGCCCGCGGCCTGGCCTATGCCGTCAGAGACTCCGCCAGCGCGCGCAGCACCTGCGGCGGGTCCTTCGTGATGATGTCGCCGTGCGAAACGATGATGCGGCTCAGACCGGGCAGCGCCGCCCACTGTTCCAGCTGCGCCTTCAGGGCGGGCTTGTCCTTGATGGACTTGAGAGCCACGAACATCGGAATCTTGGGCTCACTGCCGGTGAATCCGGCCATGCGAAACAGCCAGCCACCGAAGCCGGGGCGGTCGTCGACGTTCCAGATCAGATCGTTGACCACCAGAGTGGTGCCGCCACCGCCGTCGATCACCAGCGCGGACTCGTGTTGGTCGGTGCCGGGGACGGTCACGAAGCTGACGCTGGGATCGTCGAAGTCGACGCTGGTCGCGTCGACGGCCACGATCTCGGCGGTCTTGTCGCGGGCGCCAGCGGGCGAGACGACGAAGAGGCCGGGATAGCGGTCCTTCCAGATCTTGGCATCTTTGCGGTGAATGTCGCTGGGGACAATCAGATAGCGAGGCTTTCCCCAGGCTTCGAGGGCTTGCATCTCCGGCTCGTCGAGGGCGATGGCGCTGTAGATGATCAGCCGCGCATCGCGCAGGCGGACGACGGTCATGCGCCGTGGAAACTCACCCATCGGCATAGGCAGGTTGCCCGTGACGGTGAGCAGGTTGTCCTCGACCCGCGCGAGCTTGCTATGGGGCAGAACCGTCCATTCCTTGAACACACCGGGCATAGAGGCTCCTCTCCTGCGGTGTGGAAACCATAAGGACGGGATCAGCGGGCGCAACCTCCATGTCAGGTATTCAATGCAGTGGAGGGTCGGCGGGTGCCCCTGGCGGCAGGCGTTCGGGCACGTCGAGGCGCGCCGCGCCGATCCGATTGTCGGCCATTCCATAGTAGACGTCGATGCGGTCCGGTAGGCCGAGATCGAGTCGCTGGTCGATACCGGTGGGGAAGACGACGTTAGAGACCGCGCCCCGCCGTTCTTGCGGCAGGAACGGCGTCAACACTGGCTCCGCCGATCGATAGAGGATCACGCGCGGATGCTCCTTGGAGAGCACCATCACCCCAGCCGAGTAGAACAATAGGGGCTCGGCGCCTCGTGTCTCGGATAGCTCCTCTCTCACGCCGTGATAAACGATCAGCCAACCATGACGGGTGAGGATGGGCGGAGTGCCACCGCCGATTTTCAGCATCTCCCAAGGTGACACAGGAGTCGCGAGCCGGTGATGTGAGTTGAATAGGCCAAGATGATGCGGTTCCAAGTCATCCTGGGCCATCGGGCAGTAGGAAATCCAGATGCTCTCACGCTCGAGATCCACCACCCGAGACGCATTCTGGCAGGCGGTTTCCTCAGGACGCGTGCCGGGGAAGAGGGGCCGATGGAGGATCGCCAGCTCCATCTTTCCGGCGTGATTGGGAATCGCGAGTGGGAAGAGACTCGCGTCCTTGTTGTCCACGCGGACGAAATCGATGCCGCGATACGAAGCAAAGGTCGCGAGACCCAGTCGCTTCCAGCGAAACAAATCTTCGGATATGGCGAGGGCGATTCGTGGACCGACGGGCGAGAACGCGGTGTACGTCATGACGTAACGCCGCAGCGGTTCTACAAAGGTGACGCGTGGATCCTCGCAACCGCCGCGACCGTCAGCTCCCAGCTCATAGTCAGCCTCCGGCTCGAGAGCAATGCCGAGCCGCTCGACACCCGACGGATCACCAGCGGGATTGAACCGCACGCGGACGATGCCAATGCGCGAATAATTGCCCCGCGCGACAAGCCGCGGGAAGAGATACAAGTGACCATCCGGGCCACGAGCGGCCGCCGGATTCAGGACGCCTTCGATCTCGAGCGGATTGCCCCGTTCTGGCTCCATGATCTGCCCAAGGCGCTGCAACTGAAAGCCGCTCATCGCGCGCCGGGCTCGCGGACCCCCGTGTGTGGGGCCCGCCCCACACACGCGAGGATCGCTTCAATCACGCGCTTCGCCTCGTTCGGATCCCTGACCTGGATCGACTCGACGCCTGCTTCCTTCGCCGGATAGTCATTCCCACCGGGAAACAAGGCATCCCCGATAAAAAGCATTTCCTGGAGCTCAATTCCAAGAGTGTCTCGGAGCTTTCGCATGCCGTAGCCTTTGTCGATGCCGAGCTTGGTGATATCCACCGAGGTCGTGCCGCCCAGGCGCACAGAAAACCCAGGGATAAGTCGCTCAAGGCGGACCTGCATCTTCTTACGCTTGGCGAAGTCAGGGTCCCATTTGTCCTTTTCTTCGATGGGAGCCTGCTGGCCCAGCGCAGAGAACGTGATCTGGCTCCCCCGATCTTCGATCTGTTCTCCCCACGTGGTTTCGATCAGAAACTCCGACGAATCGATCACTTCTTTCAGCGAATGGACAATTAACTGCTTCTCCTCGTCGGAGAAATTTTCCGCGTAAAGCAGTGTCCAGCCCGAGGAGTACTTGAAGAACTGCGTTCCGCACGTAGGAAGCAGCGAAAGATCGATCAGTCGTTCGTCGCGAGACAACTGGGAAAGCAGTTGCGTCTCGAACTGCGGCCAGCCCCCGCCGGATATGACGGCCACCTTTGCGACACGCAGCAGAGCATCGAGCAGCGTGGCCATCTCGGCATCGAGGGATGCTTTACTTTCGGCAAGCGTGCCGTCCAGGTCGAACACAATGAGCTTCTTCACTGGGTCGAGCTCCGACAGGCGCACCGTCGAATCAGCGATTGAGGGCGGCGCGACGCGAGGTGGCTTTTCTGTGATAGTGCCGCGACTGAGCCCCAGAGGCAGGATGCCGGCTTGCCGGAACGCTCGCGGCTCACCAGAAGAGCGATCAGCTCAACTTCCGTTCGGAGCCAGGCCCAACGAGCCGGCGCGGGCGCTCGCATGCTCACCTTCACTTGCTCCAGGAGGGTATCACGCGCCTCGTCCCGGTCGTCCGACCCCTGGTTGCACTCCGAGCAGACGTGCGCCTCGGCTGCGTCGGGGGGATGGCTCACGATTGTTGCAACCTTTGTCGCCGACTGCCTCACTAATCGAATAGATGAGACGAGGTCCATGATCGCCATGCCGCCGACCACAGTACTGTCCCGGAAAGCGCTCCCGGGCGTCTTCCTGCTGGTGGTGTCCTTGGTCACGCTGGGGGGGTGCATTCACGTTCGCCCGTACCAGCGCGAGCGGCTTGCGCACTCGACCATGACCACCGCTGATTGGGGCGGCCCCGGTGAGGCTCATGCGCGCGCCGTACGTGAGGGTGCCACCGGCGGCGGCTCAGCCGGAGAGGCTGGTTGCGGCTGCAACTGACGATCGCGTTACTCCTGATCATCCTGGTGGCGGCGAAAGGAGCGGCAGAAACGCCACCGCCCGGCGCCCCAGACGCGCAGCCCGCCGATACGGCATCGCCCGACGCAGCGCCGCCTATCTTGGCTTCGCCCGACGCTGGAGCCCCTCCGTCGCCGATCCAACCGGTCCCCCCCGCGCCGGCGCCGTGGCCGACGCTCACCGCCCCCGCGAGGCCCGACTCGACATCGCTGACATCACCCGCACCGACCGACGTTCGATTCGCCGCGCCGAGACGGATCACCGGGCGACTGCGCGGGGAGCTGGCGGCTTATACCGATTCCGATCACGTCGACGTGGTCACGCCTTCGCTGTCCGTCGATCTGACGGATGCGACACAGGGATGGTCGGCCCACGCTGACTATTTGGTCGACGCGGTGTCCGCAGCCTCAGTCGATATCGTTTCGAGCGCATCCCGCCACTGGACCGAGACCCGGCAGGCGGGCGGAGCACAAGCGACCTTCAAGCCGGGTGACCTGGGTGTCGGCGCCGCGGGATCGTTCTCCAGCGAACCCGATTACCTCGCGTGGGCGACGGGTGGAACGGTGACGCTCGATCTCGACCAGAAGAACCTCACGTTGCTCGCGGGCTATGGCTACGGCCACGACACCATCGGACGCTCTGGCACGTCGTTCTCGGTCTTCTCGCGCTCCCTGACCAGGAACGCTTTCAACGGCGCGGTCACGATCGTCGCGGATCCCGCGACGATCGTCGTCATCGGCGGGGACCTCATCCTCGAGCGAGGCGATCAGTCAAAGCCCTACCGCTATGTGCCGCTCTTCTCTCCCGGTGTCGCTGCGGGAATTGCGCCTGACACTTCGATCGACGACGTGAATCGGTTGCGTTTGCAGGAGCGACCGCTCGAGCAGTTGCCCCTCGCGCGCGATCGTTACGCCGCATGGGGCCGCTATCTCCACCGCTACGCGCGCGCGACGCTCCGTCTCGAAGAACGTCTCTACACCGACACCTGGGGCCTCCGCGCCTCCAGCAGCGACGCCCGATTCATGATCGATCGAGGTGATCGCTGGTTGCTTGCATCCCACGTTCGCTTCCACGCGCAGTCACCGGTCTCTTTCTGGCAGAGAGCGTACACGCTCACCGACGCGGGTGTGCCCGCCCTACGCACCGGCGACCGCGAACTGGGACCGCTGTGGAGCGCGACCGGAGGCGTCGGCGTTCGTTGGAAAGGAGGCCGCCCTCAGCCGAGGGGCTGGTCGATCGGCGGCGATCTCGATGTGACGTGGACGTCCTTTCTCGACGATCTCTACATCGGCAGCCGACTCGCCGGCATCGCGACGTTCGTATGGGAGACCGATCTATGAGGACACCCGACAAACGTCGAAGCGATTCGTTAGCCATCTGTTTAGCCGCTCTGGCACTAGCGGCGTCGCTGGACGCCTGCAGCGTCGTCGAGGACGTTCTGGATCCGGTTCACGCGCGCGAGGTTGCGGCCCTGGGTGGCGATCCCTCGGGCCAGCACAACGGGCCGACGCATCGCCCAGGTCAGCCGTGCCTGGTCTGCCATGGAGGGCTCGGTCCGGGTAGCCCCGATCTCAGCGTCGGAGGAACGATCTACGAGAGCATGTCCGACACCCAAGCTCTGAGCGGGGCAGTCGTCACGCTCACCGACGCACAGAAACACATTCAAACGGTCACGACCAATCGGACAGGTAACTTCCTGGTCGACGCCAACACGTGGCAGCCCGTCTACCCGATGCTCGTTTCGGTATCCTATCGCGGTGTCAGCGTCGACATGCAGACCCAGGTGGGTCGGGATGGATCGTGCGCCGACTGCCACACCGATCCACCGGGTCCGGCGTCGGCGGGACATATCTATCTAGTCGTCGATCCGGCATCTTTCCCGGTGGGGCCATGACGTTGCGGCGGGGGTCGTGGGATCGGCCGTTGCGCATTCCGATTGTGGTTCTCTCCACCTTGGGCGCGGCCCTGTTGCCGTTCGTCTTGCCGGCCTGCGCGTCCGCGCCCGACGGGAATGCTCGGATAGCGATCGTCGCTCCTTCCGCTGCCTCGTTTCCCGCGGTCGCCACATTTCTCGAACAGCGCTGCGGTACACTCGATTGCCATGGCCAAGTGGGTCGGAGCTTGCGTCTTTACGGCTTCGTGGGCTTGCGGCTCGATCCGACGGACGTCCCCGGGGGGCGCGCTACCACTCCGGACGAGGTCGATGCCGACTATCAATCCGTCGTTGGCCTCGAGCCCGAGATCCTGGCGGCGGTGGTCCAGGATGGTGGCGCGCGACCAGAACGTTTGACGCTGGTCCGCAAGGCGCGCGGAACCGAGCACCATAAGGGCGGCGTCCTGATCACGCCTGGTGATGCCCAGGATCGGTGTTTGACCTCATGGCTGGCCGGTGCGGTCGACGAGGGCGCCTGCGCCAGCGCGCTGATGACGCGCTGATCGACGGGAGTGAGCGCGGCCTCGAACTTCAGCAAGTGCGACCTCAATCATTGGGCGCGCCCGCGACGATCCAGGCACGGACGCGCGCCAGCTCCGCGTCGGAGAACCGCGGTTTCCCGAGCGGCATGGCCCCCGATGCGAGGTGCGTATAGAGCGACGAGGCATTGGGCTGACCGCGAACAATCCGACTCTGCAGCGTTGCGAACACCGATAGCAAGCTGGTCTGGGAAGAGCTGTGCTCGTGGTGCGAGACGTACAGGCCGCACGAGCCGCCGACGTCGAAGCTCGGTGACGCCCTCCGCTACCTCACGAACCACAAGGTGGCGCTCGGTCGCTTCCTCGAGGACGGCGACATTCCCATCGACAACGGGATCGTGGAGCGGCTCCATGTCCGCGCCGCGCTCACGAGGAAGAATTATCTCTTCGCCGGGTCCGACGCCGGCGGCGAGCGCGCCGCCATCGCATACACGATCCTCGGCTGCTGCAGGCTGGCGGGCGTCGATCCAGCCACGTACTTGACCGACGTGCTGCCGCGCCTCGCGCGACGTATCCGCATCGCCGACGTCGGCGCGCTCATGCCCGTGCGGTGGAAGGCGCGGCAGACGGCGGCCCCATCAACCCCGGCCCCGATCGCTGTCGCGATCCCCGCAGCCGAGTCTACGAACGCGTGACCGTCGAGGTCATATGCCCATCGACGGGCGCGTGGGCGGACGGAGACACCGGAAGCGGCCTTCGACTGAGCCATATTCTCGCAGAAAGCCCCACGATTGTTGCGCCGCAGCTTCGACCGATGCTTTGAAGCTAAGATTCACGGATGAAGACTCTTGGCTTGATGATCGGTGTTTTGATGGGCGGCGTGGCGATCGTGACCGGTTGCGACGGGAAGTGCTCGGGGACGTACAACTGTCCGGCGGGTATCCCGTACGACTCGATCTCCACCACCACTCTTCCCTCGGCGCTCGTGGAGGTGTCGGCTGACGCGCCCTGCACCGCGACCTTGGTTCCTGGCGACGGAAGCGCGGCGTCGGTACAGGTCATCGACGACGCGTTCAATGAGACGTTGACCTGCCATGTCCGCGGGCATCTCGCCGACGGCGAGACGGTCGCGGCGACGATCAACTTTCAATCGGCGACGATCGGCTGTTGTCCCGGTTACGTCGCGAGCGGCGGAGGCTTCAGCGTGACCGATGCCGGCGCCGACGGGCCGTGAACACCTAAGTGTTCACCGTCAAGCAGTCATCGGCGCCGACAGTGACTGCGATCAGGCGGACGGACACTCGCCACCCGCTTGCGCTGCTTGGCTTCAGTCTCCTCGCCGAGGATCTGGTCCAGGAAGTCGAGGTACGTCGGCTCGGTGCGTGCGGCCTGCGACAGGATGGCGTCGAGGCGCTCCGCGACCGTCTTGAGATAGAGCTTCACCAGCCGCTCCTCCACGCGTGCACGCACGATCTCGCTCATGGCGCGCCTCCGATCACGGCGGCGTAGTCGGCGAGGCTACGTCCAGGTGGTAGCGCGGGCACCGGCGCAACGACGTCCTCCGGTCGACGCCAGAGCCCGTCGAAGTGGGATGCTATCGCGATGCGAGCGTACGGCTCACGGTAAACGGCGTGAACGCGAACGTGACCGGCACGTCGTTCTCGCGCGGCACCACCATCGGGACCGGCCCGCTGACCATCGTCGCCCGCGACAACCTGGGCCGCACCACCACGCTCAAGCGCTACTTCACCACCATCACCGGTCTGTTCGCGCCGGCGGCGGGCGCCGACCTCGACTCCCAGAACGCGGACCTGTTCGCGATCGAGGGCGCCAATTTCGTCCAGCCGGCACTGCCCCCCGCCCCATTCCATGCCGGGTCGACGATCCCGCTCAAGCTGGCGGGCTCGCTCGGTGGCGCCCCGGTGACCGCCGCCAATGCCGCGGCGGCGCCGCGAATCATCGCGTTGGAGCTGGTGATACCCGGCGCGGCGCCGGCGCATCCCGGCCAGGGGCCGGGCGGCCAGACCGTCTTCCACTTCGACGCCGCGTCCGGGCTGTGGGTCTGCCCCCTGAGTACGCAAGGCCTCCCCGCGGGAACCTACGTCGTCCCGATCCAGTTCTGGGACGGCCGGATCCTGGAGGCCGCCTTCGTGCTCTCGTGAGCGGACGGCGGCGGTTCGGTCTCGTCGCGGCCGCTGCCGGCGTCGCGCTCGTCATCGGAGCGGCGGCCGTACGTCGGGTCGGCGTCGCGCCCGGCGCCGGCACGTCCCGAGACCATGCCCGCACGCGCGCCGGCGTACCCGGCGCGGCGCGGACGATCCGGCGCGACGACTCCAGAGCGGGAGCTCGCGCCGGTGGAGGACCGCACCCCGACGGAGGAGCCGGCGCAGCCGCCAAGCGCGCCGACGCCCGTGCTCACGCCGCTGGGCGCCTCACGCGCTGAAAGCGATCGGCAAGAACGAGCAGATGCGGCGGCTGTACATGCGCCTGCAGCCGCTCGGGCTCTCACGCGAACAGCAGGATCGCCTGATCGTGATCCTCGGCATGGCCGCAATGCGCCCCGCCAATGAGAGCCCAACGCTGGAGAAGCTGCGCGCCGACGGCACCTCGCGTGTGCTCACCGAAGACGAGGCCGCCCATGTGCGCTACGAGCGACACCGGATCGACGAACGCGCGGCGGCCGCGCTGCGCCCCGCCCTGGCGACAGTCCTGACCCCCGCGCAACTCGCCAAGGCCGGCCTGAGCGATCGCGCCCGCCTCCCGTCGACCGCGGCCCGTGATCGACGTGCTACGGAATTAGCAACGCCAGGCAAGCCCGTGCCGGGCGTTCGCGCCTCGCAGCGCCCAACCAGGAAGCCGGTGAGCGCGCTCGCTCCGAACAACGGCGTCGAGATCCGAGTGGCTATTCCCTATTCGGGACCTCGACCTATGTTCTGCTGACCGGTTCAGATTCGATTGGCCTTCAACAGGGATGGTGGATGATGGTTTCACGCGGAGTGGTGATTGGCCTGGTCGCCTCGGTGATTTGCTTGGCGGTCGTGAATCGCGCGAGGGCAACCTGTCCTGAGCCCGGCCCGTATCAGGTGGTCGTCGCCGCGGAACCCAACTACGGCGAGCCCTGCTCCGTCCTCGAAGAGGGGTTTTACGACACTCCGTATATGGGTATCGCCGACAACACCATATCGTCCATCAAGGTGGGCTCGTCGGTACGTGCACGGCTTTATCGAGATGGGAGCTGGGGTGGCCCGCAGGCGCCTTTCGAAGGTGGTTACGGGGCCGCGACGCTGCCGTACGGCTCTGACAACGCCACATCGTCAGTGTTCGTGGAGGAGAACACCGGTCAGCCGGTGCCAGCGTCATACGTCAGTGCTTGGCCGTCCAATTCTTCGAACTTCTGGATCGACAACAGCGATGGGCAGGGCCTGACGCACACCACGACCGACTGGATACTGAGCGCCACGAGCGATCTGTACCGGGTGCCGCTCTCCTGGGATCTGGCGGGTTCGCTGCCGCCCGACGCCATGGTATCCGGGCCTCCGAACTCCAGCCACACGAATATCCCGGCCGACCTGGATGCGCAGGGCTACGATCATTTCGGCGATCCCGATGCTCTCGGCCAATATATCTTCGTTCCGATCGAGGCGGGAAATGCCGACTTTGGACCGTACGCGGTCGTCGCCGTCTTCCGGGCCTCCGACCTCAGCTACGTGAGCTCGAACCCGCTCACCGGGAATTGGGACCACCATAGCGCCTGGGTGGCGGTTCAGCAGACCGGTCCATCGACCGCGTATCTCTACACCTCGAACGGCACGCTCACGGGCGCTTCTGGCAACAAGCTCCAGCAGTACTATATCGATCTGCACGGCCTCTTCGGGCAGTTCCTGTTCTATCAGGGGGAGATCAACCTTTGGGGTTTCTCGGAGGACGGCGAACCTCCGATCAACCTGGAGACGATGCAGGGCGGAGACCTGTCGCCGGATGGCTCGATCATTTACCTTTCCAACAGCGGCGGCGGCGGCGATGGTGCCGGCGTGCGGGCGTTCGACCTGAGCACCGGTATCATGCTGGCCAAGTCCGAAAACAATTACGGCCCATTCAACTTCAAATTCCAGTGCTGCGGGGGGGACGCCGACCAAGAACCGGAAGGTGTCGACTACTTCGATCTCAATGGCGTGGGCGTGCCGAGCATGCCGGCGAACAGTCAGCTCCACGTCCTGTTGTTCGACAACTTTCCCCACGACTACTGGGTTATGCACTACACGTTCTGACGAGCTACTTGATTCCCCGTCGTCGGCCGTCCGGAATCGGGACGGTGGCCGTCCGGCGGACGGGATCCTTGTGCGACCTCATTGGAGATCAACCCCGGAGGGGCGTTTGGGTGCGCGGATCGAGCGCCCAACTGAGCGGCGCCCTATTGCGCGGGTCCAGGCGCGCGGGTTGCCGCGCCGTCGAGAAAGCGCAGCGAATCGGCGAGGTGCAGGCGCCAGTAGAGCCAGTCGTGACCGCCTGCGAACTCCTCGTACTGGTGGCCGATGCCGCGCGCGTCGAGCGCGGCGTGCAGCGCGCGGTTGCCCGCCAGCAGCGGATCGTTGGCGCCGCAATCGAACCGCAGCGGCGGCAACCGTGCGCTGTTGACCTCCAACCAGTGCAGCGCGGTGCCGTCTGGTTGGCCGAAGCTGGGAAGCGCATCCAGGCGATCGCGGCCCGAGCTACGAATATGAGCTCGAGACGGCGGAAGGCCCGTCCTCCGGACGCTTCCGCACGAAAGAGTCGACAGGGCTTCCCAGCTCGGTGGCGATCGCGGATCGGATAAAGCACGAACTCCTCCGAGGCCGCGGCCAGACATTCTTTGTCGAGATCTGGGACCCTTTCTCTCCACCGAGGGAGGCGAGCGAGATGATGTACTCCCTCGAATCACGGACACCGCCGATCATCGAGGTGACGCAAGGCCCGCGCCACTCACGCCAACTCGTGGACGAGAACGGCCTGGTGCAACATTCCGAGACGGCGCTCTTGAATAACGTGCAACTCGTCAGCGAGTGCGAGACTCAACGCCGCAGCCCCTGAGCGAGCGGCGAACTAACCCGGACTTTTGTGACCCCATCGGGACTTGAACCCGAGATTTCGCCGTGAGAGGGCGACGTCCTAACCGCTAGACCATGGGGCCGGTGTCTGGAGGGTTTTTACGCCCTCCCTGGTTCGGGGACAAGGATTCGAACCTTGATAGCCAGATCCAGAATCTGGCGTCCTGCCATTAGACGATCCCCGATTGCTGCCCGGGCGAGTCCGCCCGCGCGGGGGAAGATATCTAACAGGGGGGGTCGCGCTGTCAAGTCTGGGATTTCGCTCCGTTCGTCTATCTTGCGTCTTATCTTCTTCTTTCCCGCCGTGTTTCCCGCCGTGTTTCCCGCCGTGCTGCCCCTGGTCCTACACCGTCCTCCACGGCCCGCTCAGCCTCGGGCGGGCGGCCTATCGGCGGACGGGGTTTCGTGGTACCTACGTCATGGCGCGCTGTCGGCGGGCTCACCCGCCGGGGGTTGCGCTGGAAGTCCCGCCAACCTTCCAACTTCCCCCTTCGCCCTTAGGGTAAGAGGACAGACAAGCCCATGGAGCTGAGCTTTTCGGCCGCGACCGACGTCGGCAAGAAACGCGAGATCAACGAGGACAACTACCTCGTCGACAAGAAGTTGCAGCTCTTCGTCGTCGCGGACGGCATGGGCGGGCACGCGTCAGGAGAAGTCGCGTCTCAGCTGGCGGTGCATGAGTTCCGGGCGTCGGTCGAGGCCGGCAAGGACGTGATCGAGCGGTTCGCCAAGGGCGACGACTCGGTGCGCCCGCAGGACGTCCTGGCGCTGCTCGAGGCGGCGATTCACGCGGCAGGCTCGGCGGTCTACCAGCGCGGCCAGGACGAGCCGGAGAAGCGCGGCATGGGGACGACGACGTCGGCGCTGCTCATCGCCGGCGAACGCGGCTTCATCGCGCACGTGGGCGACAGCCGGGTCTACATGCTGCGCGCGGGCCAGGTGGTCCAGCTGACGGAAGACCACTCGCTGCTGAACGAGCTCATCCGCCGCGGCAAGATCACGAAGGAGGGCTTCGAGGACTCGCCCTACAAGGCCTACAAGAACGCGGTCACGCGCGCGGTCGGGGTCTACGAGACGGTCCAGGGCGACACGATCGACTTCGAGATCCTGCCGGGCGATCAGTTCCTGATCTGCTCGGACGGACTGCACGCGTACCTGGACGACAAGCTCATCATCGATCTGCTGCGCGCGGGCGACGCGGCGACGGACGTGGCGCGCAAGCTGGTCGAGCTCGCGAACGCGGGCGGCGGCCACGACAACATCACGGCGGTGGTGGTGCGCGTCGACGGCGTGGCGGCGGGCGCGGCGCCCGACAACCGCGCCGAGGAGCTGACGCGCAAGATCGAGGTGCTGAAGCAGATGCCGCTCTTTCACCACCTCAGCTACAAAGAGATCATCCGCGTGCTGAACGTGACCGAGGTGCGCGAGTTCCAGCCGGGCCAGGAGATCATCAAGGAGGGCGCGGCCGGCGACGAGATGTTCATCGTGCTGCGCGGCAAGATCCGCCTGCACAAGAACGGCGCGTTCATCACGAACCTGGCCTCGGGCGCGCACATGGGCGAGATGGCGCTGGTCGACCGCGGGCCGCGCTCGGTGAGCGCGACGGCCGAGGAGCGGTCGCGCGTGCTGACGCTGCGGCGCCGCGAGTTCTATCAGATCATCCGCAAGGACCCGTCGCTGTCGGTCAAGCTGCTGTGGAGCTTTGTCCAGGTGCTCGCCGATCGCCTGCGCAAGACGACGGAAGATCTGTCGGGCGCGCGGCTCGAGGCCGACGCGCTGGACATGACCGACAACGTGCTCTTCGATGAGTGATCGCGCAGCGGACACCCGCACCGAAAAAGATTCGCTGGGCCCGGTCGAAGTGCCCGCGGACGCGCTCTACGGCGCGCAGACGAAGCGCGCGATCGAGAACTTTCCGGTCAGCGGGCTGCGCCTGCCGCGCCGGGTGATCCGCGCGCTGGCGCTGATCAAGAAGGCGGCGGCGGAGCTGAACCGCGACACGGGCAAGCTCGACCGCCGGATCGCCGACGCGATCTGCACGGCGGCCCACGAGGTCGCGGCCGGCCAGCACGACGATCAGTTTCTCGTCGACATCTTCCAGACCGGCTCGGGCACGTCCAGCAACATGAACGCCAACGAGGTGATCGCGAACCGCGCGATCCAGCTCCTGGGCGGCGTGATGGGGTCGAAGTCGCCGGTGCACCCCAACGATCACGTCAACATGGGGCAGTCGTCGAACGACGTGTTCCCGACGGCGGCCCACATCGCGGCGATCGAAGCCGTCGACCGCGACCTGCTCCCGGCGCTGCGCGCGCTCGAGGGCGCGCTCGCCGGCAAGGCGGCGACGCTGGACTACGTGGTCAAGCTCGGCCGCACGCACCTGATGGACGCGGTGCCGATCCGCCTCGGTCAAGAGTTCTCGGGCTATGCGGCGATGCTCGGCTCGACGATCCGGCGCGTCGAGGCGACGCGATCGGCGCTGTCGGAGCTGGCGCTCGGCGGCACGGCGGTGGGCACGGGCCTCGGCGCCGAACCCGACTTCGCGCCGCGCGTGATCGCGATGGTGGCGCGCGAGATCGCGATCCCGCTGCGCCAGGCGCCGAACCTGTTCGAGGCGCTGTCGACGCACGACGCGCTGGTCGAGGCGTCGGGCGCGCTGCGCGGCGCGGCGGCGACGCTGACGAAGATCGCCAACGACATCCGCTGGCTGGGCTCGGGCCCGAGCGGCGGCATCGGCGAGCTCCGGCTGCCCGAGCTGCAGCCGGGCAGCTCGATCATGCCGGGCAAGGTGAACCCGGTCATGGCCGAGATGCTGCTGATGATCTGCGCGCAGGTCATCGGCCACGACGCGACGATCGCGTGGGGCGGCGCCGCCGGCAGCTTCGAGCTCAACGTGATGACGCCGGTCATGACGTACGACTTCCTCCAGTCGGTGCAGATCCTCGCGAACGGCGTCCGCCTGTTCGCCGCTCGCTGCATCGAGGGGATCGAGCCCGACGTCGATCGCTGCACGGCGCTGGTCGAGCAGAGCAGCGCGCTGGTGACGGCGCTGGCGCCGCGCATCGGCTACGACGCGGCGGCGGCGCTCGCGCGCGAGGCGGTCGCGCGCAAGATGACGATTCGCGCGCTGTGCCTGGAAAAGCAGGTGCTGCCCGCGGACGAGCTGGCGCAGCTCCTCGACGCGCGCCGCATGACTGGACCCTGAACGCGCCGCGCGACACCGGGGCGGGCGCGCTGCGCTGGGCGGCGCGATCACCCGATTTCTACGCTTTTTTGAGCCTTCGGGTCGCGTGCGGTTCGTGAGCCCTGTGGTTTCCCTGCCGCGTCGAACGGTTCTTCCGCAATGGGGGCTGACGCGACCGCGAGACGCACGTAGGATGGCCCGCGCGTGACATCTGTCGCACTGGACCGGAACTCGAAGGGAGTCTTCATGAAGCGATCGTTACCGGACGCCCGCCTCCGCGGGCGCGCGACCTGCGAATGGATTTTGGAACTGTCCATGGCGTGTGGGCTGCTGCTGTCGGTGATGGTGATGGGATGCGCCGGCTCGCTCGACCCCGGCGTCGGCGCGGGTGGTGCGAGCGGTGGCGGCACGGGCGGCGCCCCGGCCGCTGGCTGCCAGACGGCGATCTTCGCGAGCCAGTGCAAGAGCTGCCACGCGGCGGTGGGCGCGGCCGCGGGTCTGGATCTCGAATCAGCCAATCCGGAGATGCGCCTGGTCGGCAAGATGACCATCGCGGACGCGAGCGGCGGACAGTGCGAAAACATGACGTTGATCAACGCGGGCGTCAGTCCCGCGACCGGCGTCTTCATCGACAAGATCACCATGAACCCGCCGCCCTGCGGCTCCTCGATGCCGTTCGGCACGCTCCTGCAGCCCGCGGATCAGGCGTGCCTCAAGAGCTGGGCGGCCATCGTCGCCACGGCACCCGCTCCCTTCACCGGCGAGGAGACGCGATGAGAAAGCGCCTCGCGACGAATCTGGCGGTCCTGCTCGCCGGCGCCAGCCTGGGCGCGACGATGCCGTCCATCGGCATGGCGTCGCCGCTCGACGAGCGGATCGGCGTCGAGCGCTTCGAGCTGTCGCGCCTGCGACGCGCCGGGCGCAAGGGGACCCTCGAGCTGGCGGCGAAGAAGAAGAAAAAGAAAAAGAAGTCGGCGGCGTCCGGCAAGGACGACAGCAGCACGACTCCCGGCGAGACCGACACGGAGTCGAGCGGAGACACCGGCGCGTCCGACGCGGACGTGCAGAAGGCGGCGCGCGTGAACCCGACGCCCGCGGCCGCGCCCGGCGACGACCAGCCCGTGAAGTCGAAGAACGCGAAGAGCGGGGTCAAGCTCGAGGAGGAGAGCGCCGCGCCCCGGGAGAGCGGGCCGCACGCGCCGGCGGGGCGATATCTGGATCTGTCGGTGGGCGGGCAGGCGTTCTCGCGCAGCCTGACCTATCACCAGCAGATCACGACGACGTTGCGCGAGTACCAGCCGCGCCTGCTCGGCGACGCGGTGCTGTCGCTGCTCTACTTCCCGGGCGCGCAGTTCAGCGAAGGGTTCGTCACCAACATCGGGCTCGAGCTGAACGTCGAGGATGCGTTCGCGATCCAGTCGCGCACGCCGGACGGCACCAACTACGCGACGACGATCCACGACTTCAACGGCGGCGTGCGCGTGCGCGTGCCGCTCGATTCGCTGACGCCGTTCCTCACGGTCGGCTACGGCGACCACGCCTACAAGCTGTCGGGCGCGAACCGCCCGGCGCTGATCCTGCCCGACACCGAGTACAAGTACGTGCGGGCGGTCGTGGGGGCTCACGTGCCGCTGGCGGGCGGCGTGTCGGTGGCGGTCGACGCGGGGTATCGCTACGTGCTGTCGGCGGGCGACATCAAGACGACGTACTTCCCGCACCTGGCTGTGAGCGGCATCGAAGCGGGGCTCTACGTCGGCTACGCGCTCACCAGCCTGATCGAGGCGCGCGTCGGGTTCGACTACCGGCGCTACTTCTACACGATGCATTCGAGGACCGGCGACATGTTCATCGTGGGCGGCGCGATCGATCAGACGTACGGCGGCTCGCTGTCGCTGGCGGTCACGCTGGGCGGCGCGGACCACCCGTCGAGCTCGTCGGCGGCCTCGTCCTCGTCGGAGGAGGCGCCTCCGCCGCCGCCGGCGAGCGACAGCGGCGACGCGACGCCGAAGCGCAAGAAGGCGAAGCGGCCGAAGATGGAAGACGGCGCCGCCGGGGAGTAGCCGCCGCGATCATTCACCTCGACATGGACGCGTTCTACGCGTCCATCGAGCAACGCGACGATCCCCGGCTGCGCGGCCGGCCGGTGATCGTCGGCGGCCACGCGCGGCGCGGTGTCGTGCTCGCGGCGTCGTACGAGGTACGTCCGTTCGGCGTGCGCAGCGCCATGCCGATGATGCGCGCGCTCGAGCTGGCGCCCGACGCGGTGGTGGTGCCGCCGCGACGCGAGGCCTACGCCGAGGCGAGCGCGCGCGTGTTCGCGATCCTCGAGGAGGTGACGCCCCTCGTGGAGCCGCTGTCGCTCGACGAGGCGTTCCTGGACGTGACCGCCTCCGAGTCGCTGTTCGGCAGCGCCGCCGAGATCGCGGCGAAGCTGCGCGCGCGCATCGCCGGCGAGGTCGGGCTGCCGTCGTCCGCGGGGATCGCGGCGGTGAAGTTCATCGCGAAGATCGCGTCGGATGTCGCGAAGCCGGACGGCCAGCGGGAGATCGCGGCGGCCGAGGGCGCGGCGTTCCTGGCGCCGCTGCCGGTGGGCCGCCTGTGGGGCGTGGGTCCCAAGCTGGAGGCGAAGCTGCGCGCGATGGAGCTGACCACCATCGGCGATCTCGCGCGACGCGGGCGCGAGCGCCTCGAGCAGCGGCTGGGAGAGACCGGGCGCGATCTCTGGGAGCTGAGCCAGGGCATCGATCCGCGGCCGGTCGTGCCGGATCGCGAGGCGAAGAGCATCGGCGCCGAGGAGACGTTCGACGAGGACATCGCCGCGCCCGAGGCGCTGCGGCCGTACATCCACGCGCAGGCGTTGCGCGTGGGCGAGCGGCTGCGGCGCGCCGGGCTGCGATCGCGTTGCGTGCAGCTCAAGCTGAAGCTCGAGGACTTTCAGATCGTGACGCGGCGGACGACGTTCGCGACCGCCACCGACGATGGGCAGGCGCTGTATCGCGCGGCGATGGACCTTCTGCGCGCGCACCCGCCCGCGGCGCCGGTGCGGCTGACGGGGGTGTCGGCGCAGAGCCTCGAGCCGGCGGCGGCGGCGCAGCTCGGGCTGTTCGGCGCGGCGCCGACGGCGGCGGATCGGGTGAATGTCGCGCTCGATCGCATCACCGAGAAGTTCGGTACGGGCGCGCTGACGACGGCGGACCTGGCGGAGACGCCGAAGCGCCGCGGCCGGTAGCGCCGGACGCCTACGGCGTGAAGCGCGAGACTGCGAACGGCGCCAGGTCGATCGATGACTGGCCGGACGCGACCAGCTCGGCGATCGACCAGGCGGTGATCGGCGCGAGCAGGATGCCGTTGCGGTAGTGGCCGGTCGCCAGCACCAGGCCGCGCACCGCCGTGTAGCCCAGGACCGGCAGGTGGTCCTCGGTGTACGGGCGAAAGTTCGACCAGCTGCCGCTGACCGCGGCGTCGCCCAGCGCCGGCACCAGCGCGCGCGCCAGCCCCAGGATCTGCGCGAGGCCGCCGACGGTGACCTCCTTGCGAAAGCCGACCATCTCGACGGTGCTGCCCGCGATCACCGTGCCGTCGCGGCGCGGGACCAGGTAGCCGCGCCCGTGCACGCTCACGACGTGGCGAAACAGCGGCGGGCGCGTCTCGATCGACACGAGCTGCCCGCGCGCCGGACGCACGACCTGAGCCGGGATGCCACCGCCCTCGACCAGCGCCGACCAGCTACCGGCGGCGACGATGACGACGCCCGCCGACAAGACTTCTCCGTCGAGCTCGACGCCGGTGGCGGCGCCGCCCGCGATCACCACGCGGCGGACGTAGCGCCCGGGGAGAAAGCGCGCGCCCGCCGAGGCCGCCGCCTGCGAGAACGCGCGCGCCAGCTCGCGCGCGCTGACCTGGGCGTCATCGACGAAGCGGATCGCCGCGCGCACTTCGGGCCCCAGCGCCGGCTCCAGCTCGTGCGCGGCCGGGCCCGACAGCGGCTCGACGCGCAGGCCGCGCGCGGTCTGCCAGGTGCGGCGCGTGTGGAGCTCGGCTTCTTCGGCGTCGGTCAGCGCCACGGCGAGCACGCCCGACTTGGTGTAGCCGACGTCGATGCCGGTGGCTTCGTGCAGCTCGGCGGCCAGCGCGGGATAGAGCGCGCGGCTGCGCAGCCCGAGGTCGAGCAGCGGACCCGGCCCCTCGGCCTCCATCTGCGGGCCGAGGATGCCGGCCGCGGCGCTCGACGCCTCGGCGCCCGGGATGCCGCGCTCGATCACGGTGACGCGGAGCCCGCGTTGCGCCAGACGCAGGGCGATCGCCGAGCCCATGATGCCGCCGCCCACGATCGCGACGTCGACGGCCGGGGCGCTCGACGCGGGCGCGCGTGCCGGAGATCGCCTGAGATCGATGGGGGTGCGCGGCATGCTCAGGGTCCTTCCGTCGGCTGTCCGGTCTGCTGCAGCTTGCCCTGCAGCGACTTCGACACCCAGACCTTGTTGTGGCCGTCGACGATCATCGTCGAGCAACCGGGGTACGAATCGACCAGCGCCATGCCGCGCTCGGGCCCGAGGATGAAGACGGCATCGTCGAGCGCGTCGGCCAGGAACGCCGTGGGCGCGAAGATGGTCACGCCGCGCGAAGCGGTCGCGGGGTAGCCGGTCTTGGGGTCGATGATGTGGTGGTAGCGCTTGCCGTCGAGGACGAACGCGCGCTCGTAATCGCCCGCGGTCGAGAACGCGTGATCGCGGATGGCCATCTTGGCGATGATCGCGCGCGGACCGCCGCGCGGATCGCGCACGCCGACCATCCAGGGCGCCGCGCCCTTCGAGCCCGACACGAACAGGTCGCCGCCCGCCTGCACCATGAAGTTGTCGAAGCCGTGGCGGCGCAGCACCTCGGCGCAGCGATCGACGGCGTAACCCTTGGCGATGCCGCCCAGGCCCAGGCGCATGCCGGCGCGGCGCAGCTTCACCGTGCGCTTCTTCGGATCGACGATGACGTCGCGGTAGTTGATGAGCTGGCGGCGGCGCTCGATCTCGGCGGCCGGCGGGATCTTCTTCTCGAGATCCTCGTCGAACTTCCACAGGCCGCGCATCGCCGCGTAGGTGATGTCGAAGGCGCCGTCGGACCGGCGCGACATGTCGAGGCTCGCCTCGATCACCTGCAGCGTCTCGTCGGAGATCGGAACCGCCGTCTTGCCCGCGGCGGCGTTGATGCGCACGACGTCGCTGGGCGGCTGGCCGGGACGCTCCCAGTCGGTCATCAGCTCTTCGATGCGCCGGATCTCGGCGTAGGCCGCGGTGAAGGCCTGGTCGGCTTTTTCGGCGTCATCGGTCCAGGCGGTGAAGACCGCCTCGGTTCCCATGACCTGGTAGCTGCGCGCGTGGGCGCTGGGCCGCGGCGCGGGATGATCCCCGGCCGGAGGCGGCAGCGCCGCGTCCTGCTGGGGTTCCGCACGCCTGCCGCAGCCGGAAGTCGCGAACACAATCACCAGCGCGAGCGGCGCGAGCTGAACCAACCGGGGCACGTTTGGCGCAGAACATAGCATTGAACCCCCGGGACGCCCGTGGCGCCCCAAATCCCCCGGATCGCCTAGTTGCAGATCCAGACGCGCGTACTGAGGGGCAGATCCTTGACCAATGACTTGAGCACGCTTCCGCGCAGGAGATGCCAGACGGCGTTTCGCTGCGACGTCCCGACCATCACCGCCTTGACGTCGAGCTTGCGGGCCGCGCCGGCGACCGACGCGCCGGCGTCGTGGCCCATGCGCCAGATGGGGACGGCGACGACGCCGGCCTGCCTGAAGTAGTCGACGGCCGCGGTCAGCACGGTGCGCGCCTCTTTCGACGGGCCGCTCTTGGGTGGAAAGAACAACCCCGGGATCTCGTCGACATAGATGACGTACACCGCGGCGTCGCCCGCGCCGCGCGAGCGCGCGAGCGCCTCCTGAAACAAGCGCAGATTCGGCGCGCGTAGCGCGACCAGCGTCGACGACGGGTACATCGCCTGGGTGTCCATCGCCTCTTCCAGCGTCACCACGTCGACCGCCGACTCCAGGCCGGCGGCGGCCTTCTCCGCCGCCTCGGCCTCGGTGAACCCCGAGCGGTGGCCGCCAATCCATCCCTTCTGCACGGCGTAGGCGACGGAGAAGCCCAGCAGGGTCGTGCCGCCGCCGAACATCGTCGCCTTGGTCTTGGAGATGAGATTCACGCCCCAGGCCAGCACCACCAGCAGCGAGGTGAGCACACCCAGCCAGAAACCGAGGCCGCGCTTGTTCTCCTGCACGCGCATGCGGTCGAGCCCGACCGACGTCAGCGTGAACGCGCCCAGCAGGCCGAACGAGTACATGTCGCCGAGCAGCGCCATCTGCCCGCGCGTCACCAGCACCACGACCGCCGGCACGGTGACCGCGATGATGATCGCGCGGTGGGGCGTGCCGTAGCGCTGGTTGCGCTCGGCGAGCCAGCGCGGCATGTACCCGAGCCGCACCAGCGCCAGGAACACGTGGTAGCAGCCGATGAGCGCGGTGTTGGCGGCGCCGATCAGCAGCGTCGACGACGTCAGCACGATCGCGATGGTCAGCGCGCGCGTGCCGTACGCCGCGCCGAGCTCGTACAGGAACTGGTCGGGGTTGGCGCGCGCGGCGTCGAGCAACGCGGTCTCGAACGCCGTGATGATCGGCGACGTGACGAGGATTCCGGCGATCACCATCAGCATCGCGCGAAACGCGGTGCGCTCGCGCGGCTCCTGCAGCGCGGGCGCGATCTGGCTGATCGATTCGAGCCCCGAGAACGCCAGCCACGAGCTGCCGAAGCCGACCAGGATGCGCCAGGGCGGCAACGCCTTGATGACCGAGAACTGCTCCATCACGAGGCGCCACTTCGCGGCGTCGATGCGGCTGGCGACGACGAACACCACCACCAGGTTCACGGTGAGCGAGCCGACCGCCAGCACCGCGGTCAACACCGCCGACTCTCGGATGCCGATGTAGTTGAGCAGCCCGAGCACGATCAGCGCCCCGCACGCCGCCGGCGCGATGTACGGCACCAGGCGCGGCAGCTCCGCCGCCAGGTACTGGAAGCCGCTCACCGACGAGATCGCGCCGGTGAGAAAATAGTCGACGCAGATAAGGATGCCGCCGATGCAGCCGATCATCGGCCCGAACGCGTCCGACGCCACCGAAACCACGCCGCCGCCGTCGGGGTAGCGCGCGGCGACGTCGACGTACTTCAGCGCCAGCAGCACGAAGGCCACGCCGGTCAGCAGCACGAAGGCCGCGGCCGCCGACGGGCTGTGGCCACCGAGCTCGCGAAACAGCAGGCCGGGCACGTAGTAGATCGACGTGCCGATGTCGGCGAACACCACCGACCAGGCGAGAAACGGCCCGAGCCGTCCCGATGACTTCTGCCGCTCGAACAGGTGATCGGGGATCTCCTGCATCGGCCGCGTCCGCGCGCGCTGCCGCGCCGGCGGCCCCGCGCCGCCGGCCCCCTCACTCACAGATCACCACGTGAATCGGCTCGGGAAGCTCGTCGAGCAGGCTCTTCAGCACGTCGCCGCGCAGGAACTGCCAAACCGTCGAGCGCTGGGTCGTCCCCATGATCACGCAGCCCACGCCCAGCTCCTCGGCCGCCTCGGCGATCGACGCGCCCGCGTCGTGGGCCATGCGCCACACCGGCACCGCCTCGACGCCCTCCTTGTTGAGGTCGTAGACCGCGGCGTTGAGCACGTCCTGCGCGTCGTCCGACGGCCCGGTGCGCGGCGGAAAGAACAGTCCCGGCATCTCGTCGACGAACACCACGTAGACCGCGGCGTCGCCCATGCCGCGCGCGCGGCGCGCCGCCTCGGCGCACAGGTTGCGGTTCGGCCCGCGCAGCGCCACCATCGTCGACGACGGGTAGGCCTGCTTCAGCGAGACCGCCTCCTCCAGCGTGACCACCTCGCCGCACGACGGCTGCTCCGACGCCGCGCGCTCGGCGGAGGACGCGCGGATGAAGCCGAAGCGCCCCGACTCGATCCAGCCGCGGTGGGTGATGAACGCGATCACCGCCTGCACGCCGACCACGACCGCCGCGTACGCCGCCGCGTGCGGCTTGGTCACGCAGCTGATCACCCACGGCACGATCAGCGCCAGCGTCGCGACCAGGCCGTTGACGAACGCCACCCCGCGCCGCCCCTCGCGCCAGCGCAGCACGTTGAGGCTGATCGACGTGATCGAGTACGACCCGAGCAGCCCGAACGCGAAGATCTTCCCCAGGCGCAGCAGATCGCCCTGCACCGAGACCAGGATGATGATCGCGGCCGCCGTGATCGCGATGATCGCGCCGCGCGGCGTGCCGTAGCGCCGGTTGCGCCGCGAGATCGCCGCCGGCAGGTAGCCGTGCTCGCCGACCGCCTTGAAGACGTTGTAGCAACCAATGAACGCCAGGTTCGCGGCGACGAGCAGCAGCCCCGCTCCCGTGAGCGCCAGCGCCGTCAGCAGGCCGACGCCGCCGTACTTGAGCGCGACCGGCGCCAGCAGCGCTCCCTGCGGCGCGATGTGGCTGGTGCGCGCGGCCTCGACGGCGAGCGCGGTGAACAGCGGCACCGTGAACAGCACGCTGCCGACGACCAGCGCGGCGGCGATGCGGATGACCTTCTGGCGCGGCTCGCGCACCGCCGGCGCGAGCTGGCCCAGCGACTCGAGCCCCGAATAGGACAGCCAGGCGCCCGCGAAGCCGCTCGCCGTGCCCGACCAGCTGAGCTGCTTGAGATGGCCGAAGTTGCCCCACAGGTCGGCCCAGTCCGATGGCTGGAGCTGGACGACGACCGCGGCGACCAGCGTGCCCTCGACCACCAGCGTGGTCACGCCCAGCACCAGCGCCAGCCGCCCGAGCTCGCGCATGCCGATCCAGTGCAGCCCCCCCATGGCCAGGATCGCGACCAGCGACAGGATCGGGATCTCGTGCGGCCAGGGGTGCAGCGCGGCGATGTAATTGAGCGCGCTGACCACGGAGATGGTGATGGTCAGCAGATACGCGCTGATCATGAGCGCGCCCGAGATCACGCCGACGCGCGGCCCGAACGCCTCGACCGCCGCCGCGACCCCGCCGCCGCCCAGGGGGTAGCGGTGGGCGATCTCCAGATGCTCGACCGCGACGAAGACGAACGCGATCGTGGCGATGAGCACGAACGCCGGGGCGATCGGCCCGACCTGGGCGTACAGGATCCCCGGAACATAGAAGACCGAGGTCCCGAGATCGGCGAAGACAACCGCCCAGGCCAGCAGCGGCCCCAGGTGCCCCACCCCGCGATCCCCGCCTCGGCCCGCAGGCCCCCCGACCTCGATCTCGGGCGCGGGCCGTGGGGGCCTACTGTCCGCCTCCGCCGTCATCGATTTTGCGGCGACCCTCGCACGTTGCCCCCTCGGGATCAACTTGGCCGACGGCGGCCGCCCGCGCCAGTTTCCCGCGGCGCGCGCCCCGCCAGCGACGGAATCGTGCCGGAGCCGTCCGGACACACAGATTTCGCTTGAACCGTGTGACCACCCTCGGGACACTCCCTTCGCCATGCTCGACAGACCCACGATTGACTCCTTGCGGAAGAGATCCTTCGACCTCCGCATCGACAACCTGACGGCCATCGCGATGGCCGGCAACGGCCACCCCGGCGGAACGTTGTCGGTGATGGACATCCTTCAGACCCTCTACTTCGCCGAAATGAAGCACCGCCCGACCGAGCCACACTGGCCGGGGCGCGATCGGCTCGTGCTGTCCAAGGGACACGCGGTGCCGGCGCTCTACACCGTGCTGGCGCACGCGGGGTACTTCTCGCGCGACATGCTGCCGACGCTGCGGAAGCTCGGCAGCCCGCTGCAGGGCCACCCGGCGAACTTCATGCTGCCGGGCATCGAGGCCTCGACCGGCTCGCTGGGACAGGGCACGTCGATCGCGATCGGCATGGCGCTGGCGTCGAAGCTGGATGGCGACAAGTTCCGCGTCTACTCGATCATCGGCGACGGTGAGTCGGAAGAAGGCCAGGTCTGGGAGGCGGCGATGTGCGCGCCCAAGTACAAGCTCGACAACCTGGTCGTGATCCTCGACCACAACAAGGGTCAGATCGACGGCTTCGTGAAGGACGTCATGGACCTGGAGCCGATCGCCGACAAATGGCGCGCGTTCAACTGGCACGTCATCAGCATCGACGGCCACGACTACCAGCAGATCGGCGCGGCGCTCGACGAGGCGCGCGCGACCAAGGGCAAGCCGACGTTCATCCTGGCCGACACGGTCAAGGGCAAGGGCGTCTCGTTCATGGAGGGCAAGATCGGCTGGCACGGCATGGCGCCGAACAAGGAACAGCTGGAACAGGCGGTCGCCGAGCTGCGCGCCGCGAAGGAGAAACTGTAATGGGAGCGCCGGCACAACCGTCGACGGGCACAGCCAAGGCCAGTCGTGATTCCTTCGGCGAGGCGATCCTGCGCCTCGGTGAGACCCACCCCGAGCTGGTCGTGCTCGACGCCGATCTCTCGGAGAGCACGCGGTCGGGCAAGTTCGCGAAGAAGTTCCCGAACCGGTTCTTCCAGATGGGCATCGCCGAGGCCGACATGCTCGGCGCGGCGGCCGGGCTCGCGCTCTCGGGCAAGGTGCCGTTCTGCTGCTCGTTCGCGGCGTTCATCACCGGCCGCTTCGACCAGATCCGCATGTCGATCTGTTACTCGTCGGCCAGCGTTCGTCTGGTCGGCAGCCACGCCGGCGTCGGCATCGGCGAGGACGGGTACTCGCAGCAGGGGCTCGAGGACATCGCGCTCATGCGCACGCTGCCGACGATGGCGGTGATCCAGCCGGGCGACGACCTCGAGACCGAGGGCGCCGTCGAGTACTTGATGACGCACAAGGGGCCGGCGTTCCTGCGCACCACGCGCCAGAAGCTCGATCGCATCAACAAGGACGGCTACAAGTTCGAGTTCGGCAAGGGCACGACCATCGTCGACGGCAACGATCTGACGATCGTCGGCTCCGGCGGCACGATCGGCCCGGCGGTGAAGGCGGCCGAGATGCTGGCCAAGGACGGCATCCACGCGCGCGTCATCAACATCCACACCATCAAGCCGATCGACGCGCAGCTCCTGGCCAAGGCGGCGAAGGAGACCAAGCGCATCCTGACCGTCGAGGATCACCAGATCACCGGCGGGCTCGGCGGCGCGGTCGCCGAGGCGGTCTCGGAGCTGGAGCCGGTGCGCATTCACCGCCACGGCATCCCCGACGTCTTCGGTGAATCGGGCACGCCCGAGGCGCTGTACCAGCACTTCAAGCTCGACGCCGCGGGGATCGCCGCGGTCGCGCGCAAGTTCGTGGGGTGAGCGACTGAGCGGCTGGCAGCGCGTCTTCCCCGCCGCCTCGGCTGCGGACATGCAGGCGCTGGGCGAACGCCTCGGGCGGCTGATGCAGGTGGGCGACGTCGTCGGCCTGGTCGGGCCGCTCGGCGCGGGGAAGACCACGTTCGCGCAGGGCATCGCGCGCGGGCTCGAGGTGCCGCTCGAACGCCACGTCGCAAGCCCCACGTTCGCGCTGGTGAACCAGCACCCGGGCCGCGTGCCGTTCGTGCACGCCGACCTCTATCGCATCAACCAGCCGGCGGAGCTGGCCGAGCTGGGCCTCGCCGAGGCGTACGACTACGCGGCGGCGGCGATCGAGTGGCTGGATCGCTTCCCCGCGGTCGCGCCCGCCGACCACCTGGAGGTCGAGATCACGCCGGCGTTCGACGCTGACGGCATCGGCGAGGGCATGCGGCGCATCGTCATGCGCAGCTCCGGCCCGCGCAGCGAAGAGCTGGTCAACGGCCTGGCGCCGCTGCTGGCGTGAACTGGCGCTTGCCAACCCGCGATCGCTTGAGTACCTTTCCTCGCGATGAGCGCCATCATGCGAGATAGAAATTCGCGCCGCACGTCGCCGACTATCGTCGGCGGCGCTGGCCGAGTCGTCTCGCCGGTGGGCTAGTCCACCGCGCCGACGACCCAGGCCGGACGGCCTGGGTCGCACGCGCTGGCGATCGGGGCTTCCGGCCAACCTCCGGAGAAGAAGTCATGTCCGCCCCGTTCGAAGAATCCGAGCCCGTACAAACAACATCCACGTCTCCTGGTGCGTCCGCGACCCGGTTCTGGCCGATGGTCCGCGAAGCGCTGGCCGGCTCGCGCCGCGACCTGACCGCGATGCCGCTCGGACGCGCGGTGTTCCTGATCGCCATCCCCATGATCCTGGAGATGGTCGCGGAGTCGATCTTCGCGATCGTCGACATCTTCTGGGTTTCGAAGCTGGGCGCCAATGCGATCGCGGCGGTCGGCCTGACCGAGAGCCTGCTGACCGTCATCTACGCGGGCGCGATGGGCCTGTCGATCGGCGTCGGCGCGGTGGTGGCGCGCCGGACCGGCGCCAAGGACCGCGCGGGGGCGTCGCGGGCCGCGGTGCAAGCGGTGGTGCTGGGCCTCGGCCTGTCCGTCGTCGTCGGCACCGCCGGCGCGCTCGCCGGCCCGCGCTTGCTGGCGCTGATGGGCGCGTCGCCGGGGGTCCAGGCGATCGGTGCGGGATACACGCGCACGATCTTCGCCGGCAGCGCCAGCGTGATCCTGCTCTTCCTGGTCAACGCCGCCTTCCGCGGCGCCGGCGACGCGGCGCTGACCATGCGCACGCTCTGGCTCGCCAACGGCATCAACATCGTGCTCGGGCCCGTGTTCATCTTCGGGCTCGGGCCGGTGCCACGCATGGGCGTCACCGGCGCCGCGGTGGCGACCACGATCGGGCGCGGCATCGGTGTGCTCTACCAGCTGCACAACCTGCGCGCGGGCCGCGGCCGGCTGTCGGTGCGACGGTCGGAGATCCGGATCGATCTCGAGACTTTGAAGACGATCCTGCGTATCTCCCGCAGCGCGGCGCTGCAGATGCTCATCGGCATGGCGAGCTGGGTGTTCCTGGTGCGCATCCTGTCGACGTTCGGCAGCGCGGCGCTGGCCGGCTACACGGTCGCGATGCGCGTGGTGATGTTCGCTCTGCTGCCGTCGTGGGGCCTCGGCAACGCGGCGGCGACGCTGGTCGGCCAGAACCTGGGCGCCGGCAACCCGGCGCGCGCCGAGCAGGCGGTCTGGCGCGCGGCGTTCCACAACTTCGTCTTCCTGGGCGCGGTCGGCCTGCTGCTGTTCGTCGCCGGGCGCGGCATCGTGGGTCTGTTCACCTCGGAGGCCGACGTCGTGGCGGCCGGTACCCGCTCCCTGCGCATCGTCGCGCTCGGGTTCCCGCTCTACGCCTACGGCATGGTCGTGTCGCAGGCATTCAACGGCGCGGGCGACACCTGGACGCCGACCTGGATCAACTTCGGTTCCTTCTGGCTGTTCGAGATCCCGGCGGCGTACGTGCTGTCGCGGCTGCTCGGCCTGGGCCCGACCGGCGTCTACGTCTCGATCACCCTCGCCTTCTCGGCGGTGGCGCTGGTGTCGGTCGCGATCTTCCGTCGCGGGCGCTGGAAGCTGGTCAAGGTCTAGCTTCCAGGCCCGCGAGGGCGAGGGCGGAGCGCTACTGCGCGGGCATCGCCACCATCAGCACGTTGAGGCACATCTCGTTGCGCGTGCCCCAGCCGGGCAGCACCGGCTGGGTGTCGCTCGACGTGTCGTACTCGCAGGTGACCTGGATCTGCGTATCGGGCGTGAGCGCGATGGGCGTCTTGTACGCGTAGAACTCCTGCCAGTGGAAGCTCCAGTTCTCGAGATGCGACGCGCAGCCGAGCCCGCCGACGGGACCGATCTTCATCGTCTGGCGCACGCCGCGCTGGTGCATGTGCGGCATCACCGCCATCAGATCCACCGAGGGGACGCCCTTGATCCCCATGTCGCTCCCCGACAGCGTCCAGGTGTACTTGGTGTCAGCCTGTCCGGCGGGCAGGCTGTCGGGCGGGGCGCCCACGCGGGCGACGGTGTCCAGGAACGGATCCGGCAGCAGGAAGCGCAGCTCGCGCTGCACGCTGTCGGCGAACTGCATCTGCACCGTCGTGCTGTCGGTCTGCCCCAGCGTCGTGGGATCGGCCAGGTTGTAGTGCACCTGCACCACCAGCTTGTCGGTCGATTTGACCGGGACGCCCATGCCCGTCGGGTACTCGACGATGCCCTGGCCCGGCGCCCAGGCGATCGGCAAGCCGCCCACGTTGACGCCGTCACCGGCGCCGCCGAAGCACGGCCAGCCGACGCGGCCCGGTGACTGCGATTGCAAGTTCGCGATGATCTGCGCGTTGGTCATGCCGCCGTCGCCCGTGGCCTGCGGATCGACCACGAAGCCAATCACGTGGTGCACGATCGCGGCGTCGCCGGGGATCACGTCGTAACCGGTGATGAAGGTGTCGCCGCTCTGCGGGAAATCGAGCATGAAGCATCGATACTCGTCGAACTCCGCCAGCTCACCGCCCTGGGGCGTCGGCATGAACGTGGGCGTCGACACCGAGCTCGCGTTCGGTAAGCTCGGTTGCGTTGGCAGAGTCGGCAGAGTCGACGGGGCCGTCCCCTCCGGCATGCCCCCGTCGACCCAGGCGCTGATCGTCGCCTTCTGATCGGCACTGAGCGTGGGATCGTCCTCGAACGTCTGGCAACTCCCATCGTGGACCATGAAATAGGGCGGCATGGTGCCCTGGTTCACGCGGACCTTCTCGATGGGCGCGTAGGCCTTGGCGTCGGTGTAGTTGTCCAGGCGAAACGGGCCGATCCCGCCCGCCTGGTGGCACTTGACGCACTTCGTGTTGTAGATCGGCTGGACGTCCCCCCAGAACGTCACCGCGCCGTTCGTCTTTCCCGGCGTGTCGTTGCTACCGCCGCATGCTCCAACACCGATGACGAGCGTCACGAAACCCCAAAGGCCAATCGTCTTCATATTTGCCTCACTTGGTTATGCACACTGACGGATGAACTCCTTCGGCGGTTGTCCGCCGAACTGCAACTTTCGTTCTGCAATGTTGCAGAGGGAACAACACCGCAGCGTGAAGAAGTGTCACCTCCAAGTTGAGAAATGACGCTATCTTGCGCGCCGAAACGGGAAACGACCTCGAGCAAAACAAGGAGTCTCACCATGGCGATCTCGAAAGCACACGCGACCTGGACCGGCAACCTGAAGGAAGGCAAGGGCACGATGAAGGGCAACAGCGGTCACCTCGACGCTCCCTTCACGTTCGCGACTCGCTTCGAGGAAGCGAAGGGCGGCACGACGCCCGAGGAGCTGATCGGCGCCGCGCAGGCGGGCTGCTTCTCGATGTTCCTGGCGGCGCAACTGTCGTCGGCCGGATTCACGCCGAAGTCGATCGAGACCTCGGCCACGGTGCACCTGGGCGCGGGGCCGCTCATCGAGAAGATCGAGCTCGAGACCGTCGCCAACGTGCCCGGCGTCGACGCCAAGCTGTTCGAGGAGAAGGTCGCCTTCTCCAAGGCGAATTGCCCGGTGTCGAAGGCGCTCGCGTCCGTACCCGCGATCAGCGTGAACGCGCGGCTGGGTTAGGCGCGACGGCGCTGGGCAGGATCTCGACGTAATCGAGCGCGGCGGGATCCACCGCGTCGGGGTTCCCCTCGACGGTTATTTCGTCGCCGGGGCGGAGCGCCACGCCGCTCACCACGTGGCGCGACGACGTGTGAGCGTCGACCTTGTTCGAGGGCAGCTCGTCCGACGCGAGCCATTCGTCGACGACCTGCCCGGCGACGCGCAATCGGAAGAGCGCGACGCCGGCGAGATCGAAGTAGCGCACGGCGATGTCGCGCCAGCCGGCGGCGCCCGCGTAGCGAAAACGCGCGAAGCACGCCGGCATCGTGGATCTGGGCGTCGACGCGAGCGAGCAGCGGATCGCCTTGCCGCCCGAGGCCGCCTCCGGAGGGCTCACATCGACGGGCGTATAGCCCTGCAACTGCATGCTCTCGGCCTCGACGCGACCAGGGACCGCGCCCGACGCCGACGCGTCCCTTCTCGTCGGGGATACCTGACTTGTGGAAGAAGTAGCCGTCGACGGCGTCACGCCACTCCTCGGCGTGACCCGCCTGATAGGTCAGACGCCTGAGGACCTCGTTGAATCGGGGCTCGTCGATGCGGCCCGCCAGCGTACCCCAGCGACGGACGAAATCGGCGGCCTGGGCGGCGCCCGCGAAGTGGCGATCGTAGATGTGCTGGATCACCGTCGTCCCCGAGCGCAGGCGGTGCGTGTAAGGCACGTGGTGCATGAAGAGCAGCAGATCTTCGGGGCAGGTCGCGAGCGACTCGAATGTCGCCGCCACGCCCGGACGATACTGGCCGATGAAGCCGGTGCCGGTGGCGACCGTGCGGTCCATTCCCACGCCGTGCGCGTCGGCGCGATGCCACTGCCCCCAGCCGTTCTCCTCTGAGGACGCGGGCGCCGGACCGTAGTGCACCTGAATGATGTCGGTGAGCGTGCCGACACCGAGCGAGCCGGTGTAGTCCTCGTAGGCTGGCCACGAGCGCAGCTGCAGATCGACGATGGTCTCGACGACCGCGGGATCGCGCCCGAAGGTCAGCTTGGTCCACTCCTCGGCGATCGCGCGCGCCGAGAGATTGGGGTCCCAGGCGAGGCGTCCGAAGCCGTAGAGGTTCGCCATCGCCAGGTCGTGGCCGAGCCAGGTGCGATCGCGGCCGACGTTGGCGACGGCGACGAAGCCGCCCACTTTGCGGTGAAAGGTCTTGCCGGCAACCAGCTCCTTCACCGGCGTCGCCGATCCGGGACCGCGCGCCTGCAGGTCGAAGTCGAGCACCTCCTTCCACATCGGCACCAGGAAGCAGAGGTGACGTTGCTGGCCGGTGTACTCCTGCGTGATCTGCAGCTCGATCACCTGGTTGGTCTTCTCGAGGCCGCCGAAGATCGGCGACGGCGGCTCGCGCACCTGGAAATCGATCGGCCCGTGCTTGATCTGTAACGCCGCAGCGTCGTCGAAGCTTCCGTCGAGCGGGTGCAGGTTGTCGTAGGCGGCGCGCGCGCGATCGTTCTTGAGGTTGCGCCAGTCCATGTGGTGGTCGTAGATGAAGCCGCGATAGAAGATCAGGCCGCCGTGCGCGGCCAGCGGGCGCGCGATCACGTTGGCGGCGTCAGCGTGCGTGCGGCCGTAGGCCGACGGGCCCTGGCGTCCCTCGGAGTCGGCCTTGAGCACGAAGCCGCCGAAATCGGGGATCGCGCGGTAGATGTCGTCGACGGTCTTCTTCCAGAACGCGACGACGCGCGCGTCGAGTGGATCGAACGTATCGAGGCCGCCGATGCGCTTCGGGCTGCTGAAGTCGATCGAGACGAACAGGCGCACGCCCCACGGCCGAAAGGCCTCGGCGACGCGCGCGAGCTGCGGCAGGAAGTCGGGCGTGATCACGCGCGGGTTGGCGTTGACGTTGTTGATCGAGCAGGCGTTGACGCCGACCGACGCCATCAGGCGCGCGTAGTCGCGCACGCGCGTGAGGTCCGCGGCGACGGCGTCGTGCTCGAAGAAGATCGACGGGCCGGCGTAGCCGCGCTCGATCGTGCCGTCGAGGTTGTCCCAGTGATCGAGCATGCGCACCGGGGCGTAGGGGAACTGCGTCTCGTCGAGCGTGGCGATCGGCTCGCCGAGATCGATCTTTCGCGCGAGCGCGAGCGCGCCGTAGAGCACGCCGCGCTCGTTGGAGGCGGCGACGATCAGGCGCGGCGGCGTGGCGGCGGAGCCGGGGACTGATTTGATGACGTAGGCGTCGTCCGGAAGATCCGGCGGTGCGCGCAGCGACGCCGCGATCGCCGCGACCTTGGCGTGGAGCGCGTGCAGCGTACCGAGGAGAATCGCCGGCTCGCGCGGCGGCGGTCGCTTCGATGCGCAACGTGCGCCCGAGCGCGCCGCGCACCGTGCGGACGAGCTCATCGCGCGCCGCCGAGATCACCGCGGAGTCGCCCAGCGCGACGACGACGGCGGGAAGCGCGTCGTAGCGCGCGCGCGTGGCGGCATCGGCGATGGGCGCGTGCCGGAGCCAGGCGTCGTATCCGGTCTCGGCGTGCGCGGTGAGCGGCGCGGTGAGAGCCACCATGACGACCGAAGCCGCGACGACCGATCCGAGACCCCTCTCCCCCGTCCGCGGGGGAGAGCGACGCCGACCCTGCACCGGCCTCAGATCTTGATCTTCTCGAAGTGGACCAGATCCGCAAACGCCGCGAAGCGCTCGCGGATCTCCGTGATGTCCAGCCGCCGGAAGCGGTCGAGGCTGAAGTCCTCGACGCTGAACGACGCCAGCACCGAGCCCAGGATCATCGCGGTGCGGATCGACTGCGGCGAGGTGTTGCCGGTGCGCGCGAGCCAGCCCATGAAGCCGCCCGCGAACGAATCGCCCGCGCCGGTCGGATCGATCACGTTCTCGATCGGGAAGGCCGGCGCCGCGAAGACGCCGCCCTCGTGAAACAAGCAGCGCGCCCGCGTCGCCGCGCTTGATGACCACCGCGCGCGGGCCCATGGCGCGGATCGCGCGCGCCGCCGCCGGCAGGTTCGACTGGCCCGAGAGCTGGCGCGCCTCCTCGTCGTTGAGCAGCAGCATGTCGACGCGCTCGAGCAGCCGCAGGAGCTCGGGCCGCTTGCCCGAGATCCAGAAGTTCATGGTGTCGCACGCGACGAACTTGGGCCGCGCCGCCTGCTCCAGCACCGACAGCTGCAGCACTGGATCGATGTTGGCGAGGAACACGTAGTCCGACGACTTCCACGCCGGCGGCAGCTTGGGCCGAAAATCCTGGAAGACGTTGAGCTGGGTATCCAGCGTCGTGCGCGTCGTGAAGTCGGGCGAGTAGACGCCCGACCAGCGGAACGTCCGCCCCGCGACGCGCTCGAGCCCGCCGAGGTCGACCCGCTGCTGCTCGAGAAACGTGGTGTGCGCCGCCGGGAAATCGTCACCGACGACGCCGATCAGCCGCACCGGAGACGGCGACAGGAACCCCGCCGCGACCGATACGAACGACGCCGCGCCGCCCAGCACCTCGACGCGCTTGTCGGCGTGCGTCTCGACGGTATCGAATGCCACCGAACCGACGACCAGAAGTGAAGACTCAGCGTTGCTCACAAGTACCTCCCGTAAAGCACCTTCAGCCGTTCCCGCGCCGCCGCGGGAATCGCCTCGGGCGATGTCATGATCGCGTGCGCCGCCGCGCGCCCGCACTCGCACGCCGGCAAGGTCGCCAGCCGCGGCAGCACCCCGCGCACGATCTCCTTGGCGCGTGCCACGTTGGCCTGCAACACCTCGACGATCGACGACGCGCTGACCGCCTCCTCCTCGGGGTGCCAGCAGTCGTAGTCGGTCACCAGCGCCAGCGACGCGTAGCAGAGCTCGGCCTCGCGGCACAGCTTGGCCTCGGTCGCCGCGGTCATGCCGATGACGTCGGCGCCCCAGCTCCGGTGCAAGAGCGACTCGGCGCGCGTCGAGAACTGCGGCCCCTCCATGCACACGTAGGTGCCGCCGTGATGAACGCGCCGCGCCCGGCCCCGCGCGCCGGCTGCGCCCGCGATCCTCGCCGAGCCCGGCTTCGAATCCCGTGCGCGACCGCCTGCGCGTGCAGCGCGCCCGCGAGCGCGCCGCACACCGGATCGGCGTAGCCGACGTGCCCGACGACGCCGTCGCCGAAGAACGTCGACTCGCGGCGGTAGGTCTTGTCGATGAACTGATCCACGACCACCAGATCGCCGGGCACCAGGCCCTCGCGCAGCGAGCCGACCGCCGACACCGAGATCGACCTTCTCGACGCCGAGCTGCTTGAGCGCGTGCACGTTGGCGCGGTAGTTGATCTCCGACGGCGAGCAGCCGGTGCCCGCGCCCGTGCCGCGGCACGAAGACCAGCTCGACCTCGCCGATGGACCCGCTGATGAGCGGCGCCGACGGCGCGCCGAACGGCGTGTCGATCGCCTGCTCGCGCACGCCGGACAATCCCTCGAGATCGTAGAGGCCGCTGCCGCCCAGGATCCCAACGACAGGCCCAACGATCATCGTGGCCTTGGGCCTACAATCGCCGTCATTGCGTCGTACTATCACGAATCGGCGCCGCCAGGGAACGACGTGACCGAGGGCCAAGACATCATCGAATACCTCGTGGCGCACGGCGCCTACGTCGAGGCGGCGCGCCTGTCCGTCGAGCGCGGCGAGCTCCGGCGCGCGATCCAGCTCTATGAGCGGGTCTGGCGCTTCGCGCGACGCGGTGCCGCTGGCGCTGGCGCTGGACGACCGGCCGCTGGCGCTGCGGCTGAGCCTGGACGCGCGGCGACGTCGCGCGCGCGACCGAGATCGCCGTCCGCCATCCCCGACGACGCGCGCGCCGAGCTGGCCGCCGCGGCCGGCGCCTTCGCCGGGCGCGGGCGGCCGTTCGAGGCGGGGCGCGCCGCCGAACGCGCGCTCGACTTCGCGCGCGCGGCGGCGCACTACCGTCGCGCCAACGCCGCGCTCGACGAGGGGCGCGCGCTCGAGCTCGCCGGCGACTTGCACGAGGCCGGCCTGCTCTACGAGCGGCTCGCAGCCCACGGCGGCGAGGCCGAGGCGGCGGCTGCACGGCTGGCGCTCGGCCGCCTCCTGGGACGGCTCGGCCGCCACCACGAGGCGGCGCGCATGCTGCAGCAGGCGAGCCGCTTCACCGCGACACGCACCGACGCGCGGCGCGCGCTGGTGATCGAGCTCTACGCCCTCGGCCTGCGCACCGCCGCCGCCGAGGTGCTCGGCCACCTGCGCCGCGACCTGCCGGCGCTGCCCGCGTCACCCGAGGCGTTCGCCGCCGCCGAGGCGACGGGCAGCGCCGCCGGCGCGCACGCGCCGCACGAGGCGAGCCTGCTGCGCCGCCGTTTCAGCGTGCTCGAGCTGCTGGGCGCCGGCGCGATGGGCCGCGTCTACCTGGCGCACGACACGCTGCTCGGCCAGAACGTCGCGGTCAAGCTGCTGGCCGTCGGCGCGGGCGCGACCGGCCCCGAGCGCCAGGCGTACTTCCGTTTCGCGCGCGAGGCCGAGGCCGCGGGCAGCCTGCGCCACCCCAACATCGTCTCGCTGCACGACATGGACGAGGGGCTGGGCCTGTTCGTCTTCGAGCTCATGGCCGGCGGCACGCTGTCCGGACGGCTCGCCGCGCACGGACCACTGTCGCCCGCGGCCGGACGGCGGATGGCGCTCGAGCTGCTCGCGGCGCTGGACGCGGCGCACGAGCGCGGCATCGTTCACCGCGACATCAAGCCCGCCAACGTCTTCTTCGACGCCGCCGGCAACGCCAAGCTCGGCGACTTCGGCGCCGCGCACCTGGTCGACTTCGGGCAGACCCAGACCGGCGGCCTGGTCGGCACGATCGCGTACATGGCGCCGGAGCAGATCACCGGCGCCAGCATCGGCGCGGCCGCCGATCTGTACGCGCTGGGCGTGACGCTGTTCGAGGCGCTCACCGGGCGGCCACCGTTCCTGGGCCCCGACATCGTCGCGCAGCACCTCGGCGAGACGCCGCCCGCGGCGAGCGCGATGCGCGCGGGCCTTTCGCCGGCGCACGACGACACGATCGCGCGCTCGCTCGCGAAGGCGCCGGGCGACCGGTTCGCCTCGGCGCAGGAGATGGTGGCCGTGGTGCGCGCCTGGCCGACCGAGCCGCTGGCGGTCGCGACGGTGCACGACGCGCCGGGCAGTGGTCCCGCGGTGCGCGCCGATCCCGACGGCGCCGACGGCGCCGAGGTCGAGCTCGGCCGCAGCGCCGCCGGCCGCCTGGTGCGGCGGCGCGATCCACGCGTGGGCCGCTGGATCGTCGTCGAGGAGAGGGACGCGCCGCTCGACGAGCCAGCGCTGGCGCAGCTCCGCGCGGTCGCCGCCGCCGGCGGGCCGCACCTGCAGCGCGTGCTCGGCATCTCCGACGATCGCCGGTCGGTGATCTACGAAGCCATCGTCGAGGCGGACGCGCCCGCGAATGTCGCGCCCGTCGATGCCCTGCCCGCCGCCGAGCGCGCGGCGCTGGCCGCGGCGATCGCCGGGCTGCACGCGGCGGGTGCCGGCGCGCTGGCGCGACGACCGGGGGCGCGCGCCGCGCGCACCGCGGGCGGCTGGGTGGTGCTGGTCGAGCCGGCGCCGCTCGCCGGGTGAGCCCGGGGCAGTCAGAGGGCCCGAGGCCTCCATGTCCGGGGCCTATGCGCTGGGTGTCGTCGGGCGCGCAGCGGTTCCGCCCAGCGGGATCGCGGCCGCGGCCGAGGCTTCCTCCGCGTTCGCCTCGATCACCGAGAACGGCCAGGAGAACTCGAAGCGCGCGCCGCGACCCGGCTCGCTCCAGACGTCGTAGCGGCCACCGGTGTCGAGGCAGGCGGCGCGCACCACCGCCATGCCCACGCCGCGCCCCGAGATGTCGCTCGCCGATTGCCGCGTGGTCACGCCGTCGGAGAACATCGCCTCGATGAGCTCGGCGCGCGTCTCGCACGGCAGCCCCGCGGCGCGGGCGCGCTCGGCCAGCTGATCCCAGGGGATCCCGCGCCCGTCGTCCTCGATCTCGATGATGAGCCGCTGGTCTCTCTCCGCCGCGCGCAGGCTGAGCACGCCCGGTCCGGTCTTCCCGCAGCGCGCCCGCTCGTCGGGCGGCTCGATTCCGTGGTCGACCGCGTTGCGAATCACGTGAATCACCGATGACCAGAACGGCGCGAGCGCGCCCTTCGGCAAGCGGATCGCCTCGGTCTGGATCTGGACGTTCAGGTCGCCGCGTTCCAGCCGCCGCGCCAGCGCCCGCGCCAGCTCACCGTAGCGGTGCAAGCGCTGCTTCATCGGTTCGTGGACCCAGCCGCGCACGAGGCCGTCGAGCGACGAGTACGGCGCGCGGCGGTCGATGGCCGTGATCATGGCCTGGTACTCGACGACGGCGATCTCGATCCGGTTCTCGTTCTTCTCGCCGAGCTGGCGCAACCGCCGCTCGACCGCCTTCCAGGCGTCGGCCAGGCGGATCCGCTCGTCGTCGACCAGCGTGCCGCATCCGCCGTCCTCGAGCCGCTCCTCGAGCGTCTCGCACAACGACGTGACCGTGGTCAGGTGAAAGATCGACGCGTTGCCCTTGAGCGTATGGATGTCGCGCTTGACGCACACCGTGTCTTGCTCGGCGGTGGAGATCAGGCCTTGCACCAGGCGCGCGCCGTCGTCGAGGAACTGGAACAGCGTCGCCCGATCGTTGAGCAGCCACTGGAACAGGCTCATGCACTCGCGCTGCTCGGTCTCGACGCGCTCCTGCTCGACGACCGCCGTGATATCGGAGACCACCAGCAAGAACTGGCCGACGTCCTCCCCCTTGCCGACCGCCTTGCACTCGATGTCGAAGGTCTTGCCCTTGACCTCGGCGCGGCGCGGGAGCTGATCCAGCGCCACGAACAGCGGCAGCGCATCCGACTCGATGTTGGTCCAGAGCAGCTCGAACGAGCGCTCGAGCTTGCCCGACACGCCCCCGAAGTACCGCCAGAAGGGAACCCCGGCGCGCCACGGCCCGAACCATTGCTCCACGATCGCCGAGTGCTCGGGCAAGAGCTCGCCATCGCGCCGGACGGACATGAAGCCCTGCCCGACGGTGTCCATGATCAACTTCAGATCTCGGTTGCGGCGCACGATGACGTCGGCCAGCAGCAGCACCACGACAACCGACATCAGGATCGCGATCGACGCGATCAGCACCGTGCGCGCCACCAGCCGGTGAGCGGTCGCACGGATGTTCGAGGTCTTGAGGCCGACGACGACGGTGCCCATCTCCTTGAGCGGGTAGAGCGCCGCCATCGCGTCCTCGCCGAGCGCCAGCCGCGGCCCATGCACGACGCCGACCTGGCTGCCCAGGCTGTCGCGCGCCACCTGCGAGCCCAGGAACGCCGTCACCTGACCATCGGGGGTCAGCGCCTCGGCGAAGGCGAAGTCGGCGTCCTGGGCCAGGAAGCCGAGCCCGTAGCGCACCCCCGGGCGGTCGTCGACGGCGACGCTCGGTCCGACCACGTTGACCATGAGCTCGCCCATCGAGCGCGCCTTGATCTCGAGGCCGGTGATCAGCGCCTTCTTCTGTGCGCCGACGGTGTACATGGCCTGACAGAGCGCACCCACCACGAGGGGCGTCAGGCATCCGATCAGGAGCTTGGTCTTCAACCGGCGGCCGTCGCCGCGTGGCTGACTCACCGGCAAGGCGCTCTCCGCCGCCGGTTCCTTCGCCGCTCGCGCATCAGTCACGGCCCCCCGTGCTCCCTCTATCGGAGCCGGGGAGGTGCGACTTGAGCCGATGAATGTCACACTTCCGTAACGGAGCCCTCGTTCCCGCGCCGGATCACGCCAATCACATCATGAGCTGGGTGACGAACAGCGGCACCGAGCCGGCCAGCTCGCGGCCCGCGGCGACGCCGATTCCGATGAAGCGCGCGCGTCGATCCAGGATGTTCCCGCGGTGGCCGGGGCTGGTCATGAAACCGCTCTCGGCGTCCTCCGCCGAGTAGGCGCGGCCGACGTTCTCCAGGAGCAACTCCGGAGCGAGCCCGACGCGCCCCACCCGCTCGACAGCCGAGCCCGTCGAGGGGGAGATGTGGGCCACGAAGTCGTGATCGGCCATGTCGCGGCTGTGGGCGCGCGCGGCGTCGGCGAGGCGCGCGTCGAGGGCCAGCGGCGCCAGGCCCGCGGCGGCGCGGTCGCGGTTGACCAGGGCCAGCAGCCGCGCCTCGGCCTCCTTTGCCGTCGTCACCGTGGGCAGCACGCCCGCGGGCACGGGAGCGTCGCGCGGCACGGGCACGCCGCAGTAGAGCGGGAAGTTCGCGAGCACGCCGGGGCCGCCCGCGCCGTCGGCGGTGACCTCGACTTGATAGCGCCCGGGGCCGGCGTTGCAGGCGATTGCCGCCTCGAAGCGGCCGCGCGCGCCGGCGGAGCGCACCGGCAGCTCGCGCACGCTGCCGTCGGGCGCGGTGATCACCAGCCCCGGATCGTGAAACGACGCGCGCAGGCGCCCGGTGATCGTCACCGGTTTCTGCGGCGCGATCTGCCGCGGCACCGGCTCGAGATCGACGTCACGCTCCTGCACCGCGATCACCACGCGCAGCTCGCCCGCGCCGCGATCGATCCCGACGCCCAGCCGCGCCGCCTGCGTCGCCTTCAGCGCCTCCAGCACCGGCGGCCCCGTGCGCTCCGCGACCTCGCCGTCGCTGCCGAGCGTCGCGCGCTCGATGAGCCAGTGCGGCGGCGGATCGGGGAGGCCGTAGTGCGCGAGCAGGAAGTCGACCGCCTCGGGCGCGGGCATGTCATCCGGGCCGAGAACGCGCGCGAAGTCGTTCATCGCCATGTCGAGGCGCGCGTCGACCTCGGGCGTCGGAACGCCGGCGCGGCGCGCGCTCTCGCGGACGGCCGCGCGGATCGCGTCGCGCAACGGATCGGGCGGCGCCCGGTCGCCGTCGGATGGCGCCGTCGATGCGTAGACCGTCGCGCTCCGGCCCGAGGGAACCAGAAGCGCTGGCCGCCGCGGCGCCGCCAGCGTCGGCGGTCCCCCCGTCGCCGTCGGCCGTGTTCCCGGCGCCGCGACGGCGCCCGGCGCGACCGGCGCCGGCGAGCGGCCCGCAGCCGCGCCCGATTGTGCGCAGGCCGCGGACCCGAGCAGCGTCGCCAGCAACCATCCCCGCATCACCCTCCCGACCCGCTTCATGAACCCGGCGGCCTCGACGCCGACGACATCACCTCGCGCGGCGTGGCGCCGCACCGAGGTCACTTCTTCTCGTGCGGCTCCTTCTCGACCGACTTCGGGCCCGCGGTCTTCTTGTCGTCGGTCGCCGGCTTGCCGCGCAACGCGGCTGGCTGCTTGGCGGAGTCTTTCGCACCGGCGCCGCCCGCGCTGGTGAGCGGCGCGGGCCGGCCCGCGACCTGCACCGCGGCGGCGCGCGACGGAACGTTGCCCTTCTCGTCGCCGAACACCAGGTCGCCGAACTTGTCGAGCGCGTGGAAGTCACCCACCATCGGCGGCGACCACCCCGAGGCCTGCTGCTGCTTGCCCGCGGGCACGTCCATGCGGAACATGTTGATGCGCCAGACGTCGCCCGCGGTCGGCGGCAGCTTGGCGGCGTCCTTGTCCATCCCGCGCACATCGTCGAGCGGGATCGCCATCTCGACGGTCCAGCCCTTGTCCTGATCGTCACGCTTGTTGAGCGTGCCGTCGACGTGCACCTTGACGTTCATCTTCGAGTTCCACGAGTACGGCTTCTTCTTCGGATCGATCGAATCCTCGTACTTGCGGTACTCGGGCAGGTAGGTGTCGAAGATGTTGCCGTTGGGCGCCACCTGCAGCTCGACGTAGGTCTTGCCGTTGCCGTCGGCGTCGATCATCAGCTCGTCGGCCTCTTGCGTCCACAGCTTGTCGTCGCGCTTGGTCAGGCTCGACCAGACGTCGCTGTCGGTGTTGTTGAACGCGACGTAGAGAAATTTGTTGTCCCAGAGCAGCTTCGCCTCGGTCTTCTGATCGACGGGCGCGCCGTTCATGGTGTTGACGAACGCGCCGGTCGACGGCGCGTCGGTCCACGCCGCCTCGTCCAGCTTGCCGTCGACCTTGATCGGCTTGCCAACCATGCGCGCCACGTAGCGCTTGCGCGGCGCCGCGACCGGCTTCGCCGCCCCCTGCACGGGCAGCGTCGCCGCCAGCACGCGGCCGTCGTTGTCGTGCGGGCCCGACTTGACCGGCATGCGCCCGATGCCCGGCTTCCACAGGCCGGTGTAGATCATCACCTGCTGGTGCTGCCAGTTCGGCGGCAGGCGGATGCTGTGCTCGTCGCGGATGATCTCGCCGGCCTTCCACTGGCTGACGGGGTACTTCCCCTTGACCGGGGCGTGATCGACGTTGATGAAGGGCTGGTTGTTGGGCCCGTCGAGGTGCGTGAAGATGCGCCACCCATCGTTGGCGGGCGCGACGACCTTCCAGTAATGGGTGATCTTGACGTCCTTGCCCGGCTCGACCACCGCGGGGTCGGCGTCCATGCCGAGGTAGATGATCTTGCCGTCGAGGTCGGCATTGACCGCGAACTTGGGCGTCGGCGCCGTCGTCAGGATGTTCTGCTTCGCGACCTTCATATCGTCTTCGGACGGCTTGTCCTCGTCCTGCTCGACGCAGGCACCGGCGAACACCGCAGCGAGCGACAGCGAGGCCGCCAGCCATCGCGTTCGGGAGAGCACCGGAGCCCTGGTGGACAAACCTGGGAGATTTCGCCTGATCCGCGTGTCGCGCATAGACGCGGGTTTTATCGAAGGCGGGGATCATTTGCAATTGCCGACCGCGGCAGGGCGGCGGCTCTGTTACGATCTGACGGAACGTGCGGCACCTGGTAGTCGTCCCCGCCTTGTTCGGTACCGAGCTCCACGACGAAGAGCTGGGCGCCATCTGGGGAACGTTCGGCTGCCTCTACCGGGGGCCGCGGCTGGCGTCGCGCGCCGGGTTGCCGGGAAAGCCGGGCAAGGTGATGAGCGCGATCCCGCTCTTTGCCGGGCTGCGCTACGACATCCTGGGCTCCCTCCAGCAGGCGCTGGGACGCGCGGGCTACGTACCAGGCAAGAACCTGCACATGTTCGCCTACGACTGGCGGCTGCGCTCCGTCGACGTGGCGATCGCGCTCTGCGACGAGATCCGGCGCCTGGCCGAGGTCAGCCAGGACGACGTCGACCTGCTCGGCCTGTCGAACGGTGGCTTGCTGGTGCGCGCGGTCTACGCCATCGACCCGGCGGTGCCGGTCGAGCGCGTGGTCACGTCGGGCGCGCCGCTCGGCGGCTCGCTCGAAAGCCTCGCGTGCCTGAACGTCGGCTTCCAGTTCGCGCCGCTCGGCCGCACCGTCACGCCCGGCGAGTTCGTCGCCTGCCCCGGCAGCCTCGACTGCCTGCCGCCGCCCGAGCAGGCGGTGTTCCTCGAGCCCGGGTACGATCTTTACGATCCGTCCACCTGGAAGGCGTTGCGCCTGTCGGTGTTCGGCGATTGCCCCGGCGGCGGCAGCGAGGAAGAGGACTGGATGCGCATCGTCGGCGAGCGCCTGAGCTCGACGCGGAAGAGCTGGGAGATGCTCGAGCGCGCGGCGGCACCGCGCCGGCTGAGCTGCGTGTGCGGCGCCGGACTGCCGACGCAGGTGAAGATCGTCGTCGACAAGGGCCGCGCGCGCCTGCCCGGCGAGGGCCCGCGCGTCGCGCGCCTGCCGCCCGAGGCGCTGGCCGAGGGCGACGGCGGCGTGAGCCTGGAGAGCGCGACCGCGTGGGCCGGCGCCACCCCCGAGATCATCCGCATCCCCGTGGGCCGCCACCGCGACGTCGTGCGGACACCCGCGGCGTTCAAGGCGATCCTCGACGGCCTGGCCTGAGAGCCGCCGCCCGATACAGGCTGTTCTCGTACACGCTGCCCTCGTCGAGGGTTGGTCTGCGTTTCCCGCGGTCCTGTATTGAGGGACGCGTCTTGAATCCCACCTTCGGGGTTGGAGGGTGGCGTGATGAAAATCAAACGCGGACGATCGGGACGGATGTTGCGGCGGACGGCCGTCGCATGCGCGGTGGTCTGGGTGAGCGCGGTGGGTTGCTCGAACAGCACGCCGTCTCTCTCGGGCATAGGGGGTAGTACCGGCAACGCCGGCGCGGGTGGCCACGGCGCCGGCGGCAGCGCCGGTGGCACGGGCACCGGCACCGACGGCGGCACGGTCGGTAACGGCGGCAACGGCGGTACCGCCGTGGTCGACGCGGGTGGGGACGGCGCCGGCCCGTCGCCGGTCTGCCAGTTCCCGGCCTCCACGCCCGGCACCTGGGCCGAGGTTTCACCCCCGGTGGGCCAGGACGGCTTTCGCGTCACCGACGCGTTCGTCGCCGGGCAGAACGATCTGTTCTTCGCCGGCGTGACGAGCGATCCTGTCAACGGGCCGTCGAGCCCGCGCGTGCTGCGCTGGAACGCCGGCTGCTGGTCGGTCGAGCTGACGATCCCGTCGTCGGCGACGGCGGCCCGAACCCCGAGCGTGAACGGCACGGGGACCGGCGACGTCTGGGCCACGGGCGGCGATCTGCTGTTCCATCGTGACGCGCAGGGCTGGACCCGCTTCGCCGACGAGAGCTGGCGCAACCTGGTTCACCAGCCGCCGTCGTTCGTGGGGACGATCGAGCTCGGGCGCGTCCGCGCCGTCGCGGCGAACCAGATCTGGGTCGCCGCGACCAACAACATGCTGCGCTGGGACGGGCAGGCGTGGACGGCGTTCAACTTCGACGATCCCAGCTACCCGAACGCAACGGCGTCGATCGGCTACTTTTTCCGCGACATCTGGATCGACTCGGCGACCAGCGTCTGGGCCGCGGGCGCCAGCGACGAGGTCGGTAACACGATGGACCAGGGCTTCGTGCATCACTTCGACGGCGCCAACTGGACCCACACCGCCATCGGCCTGGGCGGGGTGCAAACGATCTGGCGCGCGGGCGCTCCGCTCTGGCTCGCCACGCCGACACAGGACATCGTGAACGGACAGCAAATTGCGCGCACGCTGCGTCGCTTCGACGGCACGAGCGCACCCACCGTGGCGATCGCCGGCGTCGCCCCCACGCAGGCGCTCTACCTGGTGACGCTGTTCGGGCGCGGCGCGAGCGACGTATGGGCGTCGGGCGCCGACGTCGCGCACTTCGACGGCCAGAGCTGGTCGCTGGTCGCCGACGTGCCCAGCGCGGCGCGTAGCAGCAGCGACGAAAACAACACCTACGTGACCGGCGACGCCGGCGCGGTCTGGCTGTCGACGCCCGGCCCGCACTTCTTCCGCAAGAGCAACTGACGCTCCCCGAGGCTGGACGAAGCTCGCGTATGTCCCCGGTCGCGGCTCTTGCGGCATTCTCCGGGCCAAGGAGATCGCAGCATGAGACCACCACACGCACGCGTGACGCGCCGATTCGCGCTGGCTCTGGTGACGGCGATCGGCGCCGGCGCTCTCGCGACGGGATGCGCCAGCTCGAGCGGCAGCCCCAACGTCACCGGGGCGGGCGGCAGTGGCGCCGGCGGTGCCGGCACCGACGGCGGCGGCGCCACCGACGCGCCGGCGACCGACACCGGCGGCAGCACCGACGCGGGCAACCTCGCGCCGGTCACGCTCTATCTCGCCGGCGACTCGACGGTGGCGGCGTTCAACGACCCCTACTACTACCCGCGCTACGGTTACGGCACGCAGATCGGGAAGTACCTGTCCCCGAGCGTCACCGTCAACAACCTCGCGCTGTCGGGACGCAGCTCGAAGAGCTACATCGATCCCGCCGACAACGGCAACTACGCGATGCTGATGAGCGGGCTCAAGGCGGGCGACTATCTGATGATCGGGTTCGGCCACAACGACGAGAAGGCCGACCCGTCGCTGTACACCAACCCGAACACCGACGTGACCGATCCGAAGTCGTTCCAGTACTACCTCTACACGTACTACATCAAGCCGGCGCAGACGGTGGGCGCGATCCCGATCCTCGCGACGCCGATCGTGCGGCGCGACTCGGCGGGCGTCTACGCGGGCGCCAAGGTTCACGTCACCGCCGACGTGGTCTCGGGCGGCGTGACCTATCCCGGCGGCGACTATCCCAAGGCGATCCGCGATCTCGGCGCGGCCATGGGCGTCGCGGTCATCGACAACACGATGTCGACGCTGGCGCTGGGCAAACAGATCTTCGCGGCGTCGGGCGCCACCGGCACGGCCAACCTGCAAGCGTGGGTCAGCGCCGCGATCACCAGCGTCGACGACACGCACACCAACATCTACGGCGGCGCGTACTACGCCTATCTGATCGCGACCGATCTCGCCGCGTCCAGCTTGGCGCTCAAGGACTACGTGCTGCCGGGCATCGCGCCGCCCGACATGTCGATCCTGGTCGTGAACCCCAACTGGAAGCCGATCGTCTACGCGCCCCCGGCGCGCAGCACGGTCTGGGTCACGACCGCGCCCTGGCAGGGATCGGTCTTCGGCGACATCGGCGGCACGTCCAAGGTCGGCGACGGCTCGTTCTCGATCAGCGAGACGTCGGCGTCGCCGCTCGTGGTGTCGATGCGCTCGGGAACGGCGACCACGTCGGCCGGCAAGATCTCCGCCGCCACCGACGGGATCGCGTTCTACTTTCAGCAGGTCCCGATCGACAAGGACTTCACGCTCAAGGCGACCGCGACGGTCACGTCGATCACCTATAACAACACCCAGGTGGGCTTCGGCCTCATGGTGCGGGACGCCGCCTGGACCGACGTCTCGGACGCGTCGCTGCTGAGCTCGTACGTCGCCGCGGGGACGATGAAGGGCAGCGCGCCGGCCACTGCCTGGTCGTCATTCCAGCGCGACACCAGCGCGCCGACCCAGCTCACCGGCACGGTGGTCAGCTCGCCGGCGGCCGTGCCGGCGGCGGCGTCGGTCATCGACCTCACGATCGTCAAGGCGGGCTCGACGTACACCACCACGTACGGCACGGAGGCGCCGGCGGTCCGCACCATCGACCTCAACGCCATCGACGGCGACTTCGTCTACGCCGGCCTGTTCACCGCGCGCGCCTGCCAGGTGGAGTTCTCGAACATCAGCCTGACGCTGGCGAACTGAGCTCCGGTCGGTTCGGTCAAGCGCCTCCGGCCTCCGGCCCGAGGCCCGAGGTCCGAGGCCTTCTTTCAGTGCGGCCCCGCCTGCGCCATCACCGTCGCCGCCAGCGTCGCCGTCGCATCCAGCGCGTACTGGTACGTCGGCGTGAAGCCCACGCCCGTCGACGTCGTGGTGCCGGTGGTCGTCTGAAACAGGTTGCCGCGCGCCAGCATGTCGCCGTTGGCGTCGGGCGACAGCGGATTATGCACGTTCGAATAGACGTTGTTCTCGACGAGGACGTGGGTCTGGATCCCCGAGTTGGTGCAGTAGCTGTCGCCCGCTGACGTGTAGAGGTTGTTGAACACGTGGATCTGGCCGAAGCGCGTGCGCGGCATGCGCTGGTTCACGTTGTCGGCCCACCAGTCGTGGTGCCAGGTGACGTTCAGATGCCCGACGTCGGTGAGCACGGCGTCGCCCGAACCAATCAAATTCGAGAAGCGGTGGCCGCTGGCGCCGGTCGAGTCGCTGCCGCCCACGTCGGTGCGCGGGGTGTAGTGGAACTTGGTCCACGAGATGGTGACGAAGTCGGAGCCGCTGGTGATGTCGAGGTTGCCGTCGGTCCCGTCGGAGATGTCGCAGTGGTCGACCCAGATGTGGTGCGAGTTGTTCTGGATCGTCATCGCGTCGTCGCCTGACGAGCAGCCCACGGCGGCGTTGAAGCTCGGGTCGAGCGCGCAGTTGCCCACGCCGTAGCCGACGATCTTGAGGTTGCGGATGATGACGTTGCCGACGTTGCTGACGTCGACGTGGCCGTGCACCTCGGCGCCGCACAGCCCCACGATGGTCTTGTTCGAGCCGATGACGATTCGCCCGGGCGGCAGCACACCCTGCACGTAGATGACCGCCGGCGTGCTGCCGGCCGCCGCCGCGTTGAGCGCCGCCACCGTGGTCACCGGGCGTGGCACGGCGCTGCCGCCGCCGTTGAGCATCGGAACGCGATTGTCGCCGACCGCCGCCCAACCGATGAGCGGGGGGGCTTCAGGCGGCGTCACGCAGTTGCCCGTGCCGCCGCCCGTGCCCGGCGCGCCGCCGAGGCCGGCCGCGCCGCCCGTGCCCGGCGTGCCGCCGGTGCCAGGACGCCCGGCGCTGCCGCCGGCGCCGCTGCCCGACGCGCCCCCGCTGCCGGTCGCGCCGCCGCTGCCGCTGCCCCCGAGCCCGCTCCCTCCCGAGCCCACGGCCGCGCCGCCCATGCCGCTCGGAGTCTGGCCGCCCGCGCCCGTCGAGCCGCCGGCACCGCCCCCATCACCCTCGCTGGTGCTGCAACCGTGCACGACGACGAACGCTGCGAACGCCGCGAACGGCAATAATATCGGCGAAGAAACGAATCCAGGCGGGGCTGCGACTCTCGTAGGTCTCGTCCTGTGCATGCACCAGCAGTGTCTGGCAGCAGGGAATGCAGCTCACACCGGGGACCGCGTCGCCAGCTCGCCCCTGGTCGGCCTGTCTTTTTCGTGATCGATTCGATGGCGCTCGCGCATGAGACATGCGCTGCGATCCGTCCACCGGCTCTGGAGCGCCCCGATCAGACCAGCCCGCGCAGGCTCACCGGGGACGCCGCCGCCTTCGCCTTCTGCTGCGGCGTGGCCATGACGCGCAGGCTGACCTTCTCGGCGATCTCGGTGATCAGGATCGGCGCGCCGGCGGGCAGCGTGTCCGCGTCGAACGCGTCGGACGCCGCCTGCAGAGCATCGTCGACCGAGGAGAACACGCCGAGTAGCTTCTTCCCGCACACCGCCGCGAACTGACCGGGCGACGAGCGGAGCAGCTCGGCCTTGAGCGACTCGAAGGTGCGGGCCTCTTCGCTGGATGCGAGCATGGCCTACAGAGTCACCCCGTCCCAGGGCCCGGTCAAAAAATTACCTGCCAACCCCGAGCACTAGTTTGCAAGCCCGGGTGGGGCGGGTTTCAATGACCGTGGCGATATATGCGCCGCACGCTGGGACAGATCCGGGTCTTTCTCGCCGAGAATCCGCTGGCGGCACTCGCCTCGAAGCGGCTGTCTCGCCGCGCGCGCGCCGCGGTCTACCTTTACCGCCTGGCGCTGCGCATCCTGGCGCAGTGGGCGCGCGACAAGTGCCCGCAGCAGGCGGCGGCGCTGGCGTTCCAGACGGCGCTGTCGCTGGTGCCGGTGACCGCGATCGCGTTCACGATCCTGCGCGCGGTCGGCTCGCTCGACGCGCAGTCGCAGCTGACCGCGTTCATCGCCGAGCGGATCTTCCCGCACATGGCCGACGTGACGCTGAAGATGGAGGAGTTCTCGCGCAAGATCAGCATCGGCGCGCTCGGCGGCGGCGGCCTGATCTTCACGCTGGTCACCTGCTACTCGCTCTACGCGTACATCGAGAAGATCTACAACGACATCTGGCGCGTCGGGCAGCGGCGCACGATCATCGGCAAGTTCCTGACGTTTTACGCGATGGTCACGCTGCTGCCGACGCTGGCGGGCTTCTCGCTCTACTGGTCGGGCCGCCTGGTCACCGCGGGCGCGGCGTCGCGCTTCTTCGCGCCGCTGCTGGTGCAGTTCGTGGCGCTGGTGCTGATGAACAAGCTGCTGCCGCGCACCAACGTCAACTGGGGCTCCGCGATCGTGGGCGCGATGGTCACCGGCTTCCTGCTCGAGGCGGTGAAGTTCGCGTTCGTCACCTACGCGCAGAAGATCATGTTCGAGAGCTACAGCGGCGTCTACGGACCGATCGGCCTGATCCCGCTCGTGCTGGTCTGGATCTACACCTCGTGGCTGCTGGTGCTGCTGGGCGCCGAGATCGCGCACTCGCTGCAAAATCTGCAGCTGCTGGAGGCGGAGGATCGACGGCAACGCGACGAGGAGCCGATCAACGGACTGCTCGCCGCGCAGCTGCTGGCGGCGGTCGCGGGCGCGCACGAGACCGGCGGCCTGGGGCTGCCCAAGGAGAAGCTGGCCAAGGCGTTTGGCCTGACACCCGACATCATCGAGCGCATCGTCACGCGCCTCAAGGCGCGCGGCCTCATCGCCGAGGTGCACGGCGACATCAACGGCTACATCCCCGGCCGCGCCGCCGATACCATCACGCTCGAGGACGTGCTCGCCGTGTTCCGGTCGACCGACATCGAGATCGCCCACGGCGCCACGGCGCCGGCGCTGCGCGCGCTGGTCGAGGATCTCGACGAGAACCGGCGCAACCGCATCAAAGGGCTCACCATCGCCGACATCTACCCGCGAGGTGAGGACGACGACGCCGTGCCCGCGGCAATCCCCGCCAAGAGTGCGTTTCCCGACGCACCGAGCGGACGAAAGGAGCCGGAGGACCGCTGAGCGAGCGCGATGCGCCTCCTACGAACAGTCGTCGGGACAGCACCTCACCGATTGCCTGGACCTGGACCTGCATCTGACCTGCACCTGGACCTGGACCTGGACCTGGAGATGGTGAATAAAATTTCAATCGTCGGCCAACCGTAGTGACCGCTGCTGAGACGCCCGCGCGCGCGCGACGGTGCGAGCTGGTGTTTGTCTTCCCCACGCACTAAGCTCTGCATCCACACAGATCCGGTACAAGCTCAGCGACGGCCCCAGTGGGGAGGGCCACCGGCGCCGGTGCTCGTTCTTCGGTTCGGTTTGGATCCTTGGGAGGGGAGATGCCGTCGAACGACGTGTTGGTGGACCGGGAGCTGAAAGCAGCACGCGAGCGCGAGAGCGACTATCGGACCCGCCTGGCGCGCCACCGCAGCCTGGCGCTGCGCCTGCGCGCGCACGCTGCGCTGCTGCGCGACGCCCTCCGCGATTCGCTCGACGGCTGGAACATGATGTCGCGCCTGCTCGCCGACGTCGCGCGCCTGTCGAGCCAGGCGCTGGAGATCCCACGCACCAGCATCTGGCTCTTCGACGAGAGCCGCGAGAATTTGGTGTGCCGCTTCCAGCTGCCGCCGGGACTCTCGACCGAGGGGTCGGTACTGCCGATCTCGACCTGCCCCGGCTACATCCGCGCGCTCGGCACCACCGAGCTGGGCGCGGTCGCCGTCGACGACGCCTGGACCGACGCGCGCACGGCCGAGCTGCGCGACTACCTGCGGACGTACAACGTCGGCGCGCTGCTCGACATCCCGATCCTGGGCCCGGGCCACCTGCATGGCGTGGTCTGTCACGAGCACGAGGGCGGGCCGCGCCACTGGCAGGAGGAGGAGATCGACTTCGCCACCGACGTCGGCGCCATGGTGGCGCTGGTGCTGGAAGCCGAGCGGCGCATCGGCGCCGAGCACCTGGCGCGCGGCTCGGAGGCGAAGTACCAGAACCTGGTCGAGTCGCTGCCGGTGACGGTTTATTCATTCCAGGCGCGTAGCGGCCAGCTCGAGTACCTGAGCCCGCGCGTTCAAGAGCTGGGCGGCCTGGCCGCCGAACGCTACCTGGTCTCGGGCGGCATCGAGCACTGGGTGCAGGCGATCGAGCCCGAGGAGCGCGAGCCGGTGCGGCGGCGTCTGTCGGGCCACATCGCCGACGGGTTCGAGGGCGAGCTCATCTACCGCATCCGCTTGCCCGACGGCACACGCCGCTGGGTACGCGACACCTGCGGCGTCGTGCGCGATCTCACCGGCAAGCCGATCGCGGTGCAGGGCACGCTGGCCGACATCACCGCGCTCAAGGAAGCCGAGCTGGAGCGCGCCGAGATCGATCGCCGCTACCGCCGCCTGCTGGAGAACGCCGACCTGCTGGCGGTGATTCTCAGCGCCGGCGGCCACGTCGAGATGGTCAACGACTGTTTCGTGCGGCTGACCGGTTTCACGCGCGACGAAGCCATGGGCGCCGACGGCTTCGCGCTGATCTTGCCCGAGCAGGAACGCGACGAGGTGCGCGAGCGGTACCTGGCGAGCGTGCGCAACGGCAACCTGGTGCCGCGCTTCGAGACCGGCCTGCGCACGCGCGGCGGCTCGCTGCGCCGGATCCTGTGGACCAACACAATGATCCGCTCATCGGCGGGCACGGTGGTCGGCAGCGCGAGCCTGGGGCTGGACATCACCGAGCGCGTCGAGGCCGAGGCGCTGCAGCTGCAGCAGCAGAAGATCGAGAGCCTGGGCCGCCTGGCGGCGACGGTGGCGCACGACTTCAACAACTTGCTCACGGTGATCAGCGCATCGACGGCGTCGCTGCCCAAGCCCGCCGACGAGAGCGAGGCGGCCGCGATCGCCGACATCGAGGCCGCCGTGCGGCAAGCGACCGGCCTCACGCGCTCGCTGCTGGCCTACGCGCGGCGCGAGACCATCGCGCCGACGATGCTGTCGGTCGACGAGCTGGTGACGTCCGTGCTGCCCTTGCTGCGCCAGATCGTGGGCAGCGACCTCGAGCTGTCGGTGTCGCTCGACACCGCGTCCGATCGCGTGGTCATCGATGGGACCCAGCTACGCCAGGTGGTGCTGAACCTGGTCGGCAACGCCGTCGACGCCACGCGCGGCTTCGGGCACTGCGTGCGCGTGTCGACGGGGCTGGTGGTGATGGAGGCGGACCAGGCGCGCTCGCGCGGCCTCTTCACCGAGGGGACGTTCCTGGTGCTCACCGTCGCCGACGACGGGCGCGGCATGAGCCGCGACCTGCAGGAGCGCGCCTTCGATCCGTTCTTCACCACCAAGGTGACCGGCGAAGGGACCGGTCTCGGCCTGGCGATGTGCACGTCGATCGTGCGGCGCGCGGGCGGCTTCATCTCGATCGAGAGCGTGCCCGACCGCGGGGCGACCCTGCGGGTGCACTTGCCGATCGCGCGCTCGCGCGGCGACGCCGCGCCGGCGCCGCACCCCGCGACCAGCGGCGATCTGGAGAGGACGCCGCTGCCCGAAGTCGAGCCACCGCGCATCCTGGTCGTCGAGAGCGACGAGTCGACGCGCTACTTCGTCACGCGCGTGCTGTCGAGCGAGGGGATCGAGGTCGTCGACGCCACCGACGTCAAGGGAGCGCGCGCGTCGCTGGCCGGCAGCAGCGTCGATCTGCTGCTGACGGCGCGCGCGCTGCCCGACGGCGACGGCGTGGGGCTGGCGTCCGAAGCCCACGAGTTGCACCGCGCGCGCCACATCGTGCTGGTCTCCCCCGAGTCGGCGGGCGCCTTCGGCGACGACCTGACCAAGGAGCTGGCCGCGCGCGGGATCGACGCCGTGCTGGCCAAGCCTCTGCGGGTCGAGAGCCTGCTCGAGACCGTTCTCGGCCTGCTGCGCAACGGCCACCAGCGCCGCCTGTAAAGAGGCTCAGCCCTTCGGCGGCGGGTTGCAGGTGCAGGTCGGGCAGCCGTTGGCGTCCCGCACGTTGCCGTACGCGCAGAAGATGGCGCACACCGGGGGGCAGGTCGCCGGCGGCTGGGGCACGCAGCCGCACACGCCCGGCGAGGCGTCGAAGACGTCGCCGACGATGCACAAGACGGCCTCGACGCACTGGCAGATGCCGCCGCAGTCGGCGCCGCCGTGGTTCGGATCGCAGCTGTCGCTCGGGTCGTCGACGCACTGGGCGGCGCCCGGGCAGGGAATGCCCGCGATGCCGCCGCAGTGCTGAACGGTGCCGCAGTCGACGGTGCTGTCACTCCTGACGATGTCGTTCTTGAAGAACTCGATCGAAGCGCCGGTCTGCGCCGCGAACTTGATGAGCACGTTGGGCGTGGTGACGATCTGCGGCTCGATGCAGCTCGGCGCCGGCGAGACCAGCGACGTCACCGCGACGAGGTCGTTGCCCGCGCGCGTGAGCGACGCGATGCTGGCGGAGAATCCGCCGGTCGGCCGCGTTCCCGCCGCGTAGAAGATCACCCAGTCGGTCGAGAAGTCGACGCCGGACGGCGGCGCGTGACCGAAGAAGCTGACGTAGCCCTGCGGCGTGCGGATCAGCGCGCGCGTCTCCTTGGCGGAGACTGCGCTGACGTCATCGGTGAAGGCCTCGAAGGGAACCGCCGCGCCCGGCGGCTGCGCCGGCGAGTCCTTGACGTCGCCGAAGACCTCCTCGAGATCCTGCGGTGTGCAGCCGGCCGCGCCCAACGTCGCCGCCAAGGAAAGCCCCAACATGCCGATGCCGAATGGTCTCTTGCGCGCGCCGTTGCGAAGCATGGTCGACCTCCACTGGGAAACGAGTCGGTGATATCGAGAAGCCAAGTTGAGACCTGGCTGGAGCAAGCCCCGTGCCCGACGCGCCGACCCACGGCGGCCACAAAGGCGCAGAAAACGCGTCGATCTCGCAGGTGCCGCGCCGCTCGCGGGCGCGGCGTCCTCAGATAGTCGGAGACCGCCTCGAAAATGCGAGAGAGCCCGAGCCCCGACGCTAGACCAGCGACTCTCGGCGCACTTCCTTGAAACGATCGGTGGCTTCGTCGTGCGCGCGGGTGACCAGCGTGATGTGGCCGCTGTCGTCGAGCTCGTAGATGTTGTAGCGGGCGCGGCGCTCCGGGCCGCCGGCGTACGACGCCGAACCCGCGCCCACGATCGGGATGCGGCGGCCGCCCGGACCGCCGAGGTCGGCGCGCTCGTCGCGATGGTCGTGGCCGTGGAGCACGATGTCGGCGCCGGCGCGCGCGAGCACCGCCGCCAGCGCGACGCGGTCCTTGAGGTTGCGGGCTTCGCCGCCCTTGTGCATCACCGGCGGGTGGTGAATCAGCACCACGCGGACGCGCCGCGCGACCTCGGCGTGGGCCAGCAGCGCCTCGAGCCGCGCGAGCTGATCGGCACCGACCTCGCCCCAGGCGCCGAGATCTCCGGTGGCGACGCAGCTATTGACGCCGATGAGCGCCAGCGGACCGCGCAGCCGCACGAACGGATAGCGCGCGCGCGCATCGCCGTCGGCGTCGTTGCCGCCAGCGGAGCCCGCGGCAGCGGCGACGTCGCCGGTCTGGAACTGCCCGAACAGCCGCTCGAACACGCCCGCGCGCACGACGTCGGCGACATAGGCATCGTGGTTGCCGGGGATCACCGTCACCGTCGCTGGCGCCGCGCCCTGGTGCTCGAGCCAGCGCAGCGCCGCGCGCCACTCACCCTCGAGCGACAGGTTCGACAGATCACCGGTCAACGCCAGGTGGTCGGGCGCCTCGGCGCGCAGGTCGTCGCCCAGCGCCGCCAGCAGCTCGGTCTTGTGCTTGCGCCGCCGGTTGAGCGCCAGATTGACGAGACCGATGGCGCGCTTGCCGGCGAGCGCGCCCAGCGTCATCCCATCGAAGCCCCGGAAGTGCGGATCGGTGACGTGCGCGAGGCGGAACATGCGCGAGAGGATGTCATGGGGGACGGCGTGGGACTACTAAATCGGGCCCCAACTACAAGTTCACGCTTCCCGATTCGTTGACCGCGAACTGGATCTCCGCGACGACCGCGAAGTGATCCGAGGCGAACAAGCGCTCGCCGTCGGGCAGCACGGTCGGCTCGTCGAGGAACAGCCGCGACGAGTGCACGGTGCCGCGGCCGTCGCGCCGCGGGGGCGTGGTGAAGATGTAGTCGAGGCGGCGATCGCCGCGCAGCCATCCCATGCGCGAGGTGAAGGCATTCGCGCGCGCCCAGGTGTAGCCGGGCAGGTTGGCGTGCAGCACGTCCCAGGTGTCCTGGTAGAACACGCGCCGTTCGCCCAGCGTGGTCAGCCCGCACAGCCAGCGGATCTCGTCGGAGTGCGGAACCGCGTTGAAGTCGCCCATCAGGATCTGCGGGTTGTCGCTCTTGTGGGCCGCGATGGCTTCGTCGACGACCTGCACCTGATCTTCGCGCTGGCGGCCTTCGTTCTCGCGGTAGCTGAGGTGGGTCGTGTGCGCCCACACCTCACCGAAGTCGCTGTCGATGCGCGCCGACAGCACGATGCGCCCCTCCTTCTCCGCGGTGTGCGGCAGCGCGCGCACCTCGTGCGCGCCGATCGGGGAGCGCGACAGGATCGCCAGCCCCTCCTGCCCGCCGCCCCACTCCGTCGACGGCGCGAAGACGTACCGGTAGCCGCGCTCCGCCGCCAGCATCTCGGCCTGGTTGACGATGCGGCCCGGCACCTCGCGCACCTCCTGCAGCGCCACCACGTCGGGCTTGAGGCTGGTCAGCTTCTCGCCGACCAGCGCCAGGCGCTCCTCCCACGGACCGTTCTCGCCCCACAAGTTCAGCGTCATGAACCGCAGATACTTCGGCTTCATCCGAGCCTCACGATCCCCGGTAAGTGCACTTGCCGTCCGTGGTCTCCCAGACCGTCACCGCCGACAGCTGAGGGATCTGCGGACGCAGCGCGTTCCAGATGTAGATGGCCAGGTTCTCCGACGTCGCGTTCTCGAGCCCGGGCACGTCGTTGAGGTTGCGGTGGTCGAAGCGCGCGTGCAGCGGCTCCCAGGCTTCGTCGAGCCGCGCGAAATCGAAGAGCCAGCCCGCCTCCGGGTCGATCGGCCCGCGCGCCTCGATCTCGATCTTGTAGCTGTGCCCGTGCAGCCGCGCGCACTTGTGCCCCTCGGGCACGCGCGGCAGCCGGTGAGCGGCCTCGAACCGATACTCCTTGGTCAGCTCCACCGTCATACGACGGGCAGATTAACACGGCTGGATACGGCGTTTCCGCGCGCCGTTCCGACCTAGATCTTGATGGGCGGGAACGCGCGGCCCGGGCGCGCGAACAAGTAGCCCTGGCACAGGTCGCCGCCCAGGCGCACCAGCGTGTCGCGCTCCTCGACGGTCTCGATGCCCTCGGCGATCATCTTGATCTCGAGGTCGCGGCACAGGCCGACGATCGAACGCAGCAGCTTCTGCTTGGTCGGCGACTGGTCGAGGCCGCGGATCAGCGACATGTCGACCTTGACCACCTCGGGCTCGAGGTGCGCGAAGCTGGTGAGCCCCGCGTAGCCGGCGCCGAGATCGTCGACGGCGATGCGGTAGCCCATCTGGCGCAGCTGCGCGACGCGCGCGTTGGCGTCCTTGATCTTCTCCAGCGGCGCGCGCTCGGTGATCTCGAGCACGATGCGCTTGGCGAACGCCGACAGCGGCGACGTCGGCGCCAGCAGCGAGTCGTCGTCGAGCTCGAGCGCGTGCACGTTGACGAACACCTCGGCGTCGACGGTCGGGTTGTCGACCAGCGTCTTGGCGACGCGGTCGCGGATGATGCGCCCGAGCTCGCGCAGGCGGCCGAGCCGCTCCGCCGCCTCGAAGAGGTCCGGCGGGGCACGCAGCGTCGGCTCCTCGTTGCGGACCAGCGCCTCGTAGGCGATGATCGACTTGTCATTCCATGAAACGATCGGCTGGAACGCGAGCCACAGCGTGTTGATCGCGTTGGCGAAGCGAACCTCGAGCCCGGCGCGATCGCCGAGGTGCTTGCCCTCGAGGCGAAACAGCTCGAGCGCCTCGCGCTTGATCTTCGCCATCTGGTGCAGGCGCGTGGCGCGCGCCACGACCTCTTCCAGCTGCTTCGAATCGACGGGCTTGATGAGGTAGCGGAGCGCGCCGTACTCCATGGCCTGGACGGCGCTCTCGACCGCGGGCCCGCCGGTCATCAAGATCACCGGCACGTCCAGGTCGTGCTCGCGCACCGAGCGCAGCAGCTGCAGCCCGGTCATCTCCGGCATCGCGATGTCGCTGACGATGGCGTCGAAGGACATGCCTCGAGCCAGCTCCGCGGCCTCGCGCCCGTCGTGCGCGATCTGGACCGAGAAGCCGGCCGACGTCAGGATGCGCGCGAAGCCGCGCACGATGGTCGGCTCGTCGTCGACGAGCAGCACCAATCCCCGACTGCCGTCGGCATCTGGAGCCTCGCTACCGTCACCGCCCCCCTCCAGCTTGGACAAAGTCATTCCTAACATCCTCAAACGGTATCGTCAGAACTCGAAGGACATTGAGCCCATGGACCACATTCTCCTCCCTGGACGGGTCCGGTCCGGGTATACCTCCTCCGGGCGCGTCGCCAGGGGGGCGCCGCACCCACACTCGGGCCCCGAAGCCGTGCATACTTAGCCACGTTCCATGTCGTCCGCGCGCGTCGTAGAAAGTCGGTCGTCGAAGCTCCGCGTCCTGGGGGCCGCCGCCGGCGCGGCCCCGGCGACCGGGCGCCTCGAGCCCAAGCCGCCCTGGATCCGCATGAAGTTGCCGTCCGGCGAGGTCTTCTTCGACCTCAAGAAGCGGGTGCAGGAGCTGGGGCTGCACACGGTCTGCGAGAGCGCGTCCTGCCCCAACATCGGCGAATGCTGGAACCGCCAGTCGCTGACGATCATGATCCTCGGCGGCATCTGCACGCGGTCGTGCCAGTTCTGCGACGTGCCGACGGGGCGCCCGCTGCCGCCGGATCCCGACGAGCCCGAGCACGTGGCCACGATGCTGGGCGAGCTCGGGCTGCGCCACACCGTGATCACCTGCGTCGACCGCGACGACCTGCGCGACGGCGGCGCCGCGCACTGGGCGGCGACGATCCGCGCGGTGAAGGCGCGCCTGCCCGAGATGGTGCTCGAGGTGCTGACCGGCGACTTCAAGGGCGACACCGACGCGGTCGACACCGTGCTCGCCGCCGGGCCCGACGTGTTCGCGCACAACCTCGAGACGGTGCCGCGCCTGTCGCGCCAGGTGCGCGTGCAGGCGAGCTACCCGCGGTCGTACGCGATCCTCGAGCACGCGAAGAAGCGCGGCGCCATCACCAAGACCGGGCTCATGCTCGGGCTCGGTGAGGAGCTCGACGAGGTGCGCGCCGTGCTCGGCGAGCTGCGCGCGATCGGCGCCGACATCCTGACGCTCGGCCAGTACCTGCGGCCGTCGCCCGCGCACCTGCCGGTCGCGCGCTTCGTGCCGCCCGACGAGTTCGCGCAGCTCAAGACCGAGGCGCTGGCGATGGGATTCCCCCACGTCGAGTCGGGGCCGATGGTGCGCTCGAGCTACCACGCCGACGGCCAGCGCGACATCGTGCTCGCCCTGCGCGACGGCGCCCGTACGTAACGATGATCCCCTACTTCGACGCGCATCTCTTCAATATCGGCAACCAGCCGATCTACATGTTCGGCGTGCTGGTGGCGCTCGGTGTGATCATCGGGGATCGCATCGTCGTCAGGGAGGGCGCCAGGCGCGGGCTCGACCCCCAGAACGTGAAGTACCTCAACGTCTGGGTCGTCTTCACCGGGTTCGTCGTGGCCCACCTGGTGTCGGTGATCTTCTATTTCCCCGAGCGAATCCGCGAGAATCCCTGGGTCTTGATCTATGTGTGGTCGGGCCTGTCGTCGTTCGGCGGTTTCCTGGGCGCGGCGATCGCGTTCCTGGTCTTGACCCACAGGGAGACAGATCCCGCGGTTGCCCTACGCCGACTCGGTGGCGCTGGGCCTGGCCGTCGGCTGGATCTTCGGGCGCACCGGCTGCTTCACCGCGCACGACCACCCCGGGCGCCACACGGACTTCTTCCTGGCTGTCCGCTACCCGGACGGTCCGCGCCACGACCTCGGCCTCGACGAGCTGCTGTTCACGATCGTCATCACGATCGTCCTCTTTCTCTACGCGCGCCGCCCGCGCGTGCCCGGCCGCGTGATCGGCCTCTTCGCCACGATGTACGCGCCGGTGCGGTTCGGGCTCGATTTCTTGCGCGCGCGCGACGTCGCGCTCCCCGACGAGCGCTACGGCGGCCTGACCCCCGCGCAATGGGCTTGCATGGCTTGCCTCGCGGTCGGCGTCTGGCTGCTCACGCGCAAGGGCGAGGTGCTGCCACCCGCGCCGACGGCTCCGGCGACGCCGCCCGAACCCGCGACGACCACGACCGCGTCGTCTACCTCTTAGTCGGCAGCAGGTCCGTGATCGTCCCGTCGACGATCTCGGCGGTGAAGAACACCGTCTCCGAGAGCGTCGGGTGGGCGTGGATGGTCAGGCTCAGGTCCTCGGCGTCGGCACCGGTCTCGAGGGCCAGCACGGTCTCGGCGATGAGCTCACCGGCGTTGATGCCGACGATGCCGGCGCCCAGCACGCGCTTGGTCTGCTTGTCGAACAGCAGCTTGGTGACGCCCTCCTCGCGGCCCATGCCCAGCGCGCGCCCGCTGACCGACCACGGGAAGGTCGCCTTCTCGTACTCGACGCCCTTGGCCTTGGCCTCGGTCTCGGTGAGGCCCATCCAGGCGACCTCGGGATCGGTGTAGGCGACGCTGGGGATCGTGCGCGCCTCCCAGACGTGGTGGCTCATGCCGGCGATCACCTCGGCGGCCAGCTTCGCCTCGTGCGTCGCCTTGTGGGCCAGCATGGGCTCGCCGACGATGTCGCCGATCGCGAAGATGTGCGGCACGTTGGTGCGCATCTGGTTGTCGACGGGGATGTAGCCGCGCTCGTTGACCTGCAGGCCGGCCTTGTCGGCGGCGATGTTGCGGCCGTTGGGGCGGCGGCCGACCGCCAGCAGCACGCAGTCGTAGACCTCGGGCGCCGGCGCGGGTGATTGGCCGTCGGCGCTCTCGAACGTGGCGCGCAGGCCCTCGGGCAGCGCCTCGAGCTTCGCGACCTTGGTCTTGAGCAGGATCTTCTCGTAGCGCTTCTCGATGCGGCGCGCGAGCGGGCGCACGATGTCGGGGTCGGCGGTGGCGATGAGGCGGTCGAGGAACTCGACGACCGTCACCTTCGCGCCGAGCGCATCGTAGACGGTCGCCATCTCGAGGCCGATGATGCCGCCGCCGATGATCAGCATCCGCTTTGGCACCTCGGCCAGCTCCAGCGCCGTCGTCGAGTCGAGCAGGCGCTTGTCGTCGTACGGGAAGCCCGGGATGCGCGCCGCCTGCGATCCGGCGGCGATGATGCAGTGGTCGAACGACACGGTCTCGATGCCGTTCTTGGTCTCGACCGCCAGCAAGTGCGGCGACGCGAACTGGCCGCGCCCCTCGACGACGGTGACCTTGCGCTGCTTGGCCATGCTGCCGATGCCGCCGGTCAGCTTGGCGACGACGCCGTCCTTGAACTTGCGCAGCCCGTCGAGATCGACCTTGGGCTTGCCGAACGAGAGCCCCATGCGAGCCCCTTCCTCGGCGTCGGTGATCACCTTGGCGGCATGGAGCAGCGCCTTCGACGGGATGCAGCCGACATTGAGGCAGACGCCGCCGAGGCGCGGGTAGCGCTCGACCAGGACCACCTTCTTGCCGAGATCGGCGGCGCGGAAAGCGGCGGTGTAGCCGCCCGGCCCCGAGCCCAGCACCAGGACCTCCGCGTGGTACTTGGCGTCGGGGTGCTTGGCGGCGCCCGTCCCCGGCACAACTGGCGCCGAGTGCGCTCCCGTAGGCGTAGGCGTGGGCGTGGGCGACGTCGCCGCCGGATTAGCGCCCGCATCTTTCGCCGACGCCGACGGCTTCTCCGACGGCTTCTCCGACGGCTTGGGAGCCTCACCCGCCGCCTCCTCCAGCACGACGATGACCGAGCCCTTCGACACGCGATCGCCGAGCTTGACCTTGACCTCCTTGACCGTTCCCGGCATCGGCGACGGCACCTCGACGGTCGCCTTGTCCGACTCGAGCGTGACGAGCGGCGCGTCCTTGGCGACGACGTCGCCCGGCTTCACCAAGATCTCGATGACCGGGATGTTCTTGAAGTCCCCGATGTCGGGGACGGGAATCTCGCGGTTGGCCATGACTAGAGCATGACCCGGCGAATGTCCGCGATCACCTGCGACAGATGAGTCGTGAAGCGCGCGGCGAGCGCGCCGTCGACGACGCGGTGGTCGTACGACAGCGACAGCGGCAGCATGGTGCGCGGCGCGAACTCGGTGCCGCTCCACACCGGCTTCACGACCGCCTTCGACACGCCGAGGATCGCAACCTCGGGCGCGTTGATGATCGGCGTGAACGCCGTGCCGCCGATGCCTCCCAGCGACGAGATCGTGAACGTCGCGCCCTGGATGTCGTTCGGGCCGAGCTTGCCCTCGCGCGCCTTGGCGGCCAGCTCCGTCGTCTCGCGCGCGATGTCGAGGATGCCCTTCTTGTCGACGTCCTTGATGACCGGAACCACCAGGCCGTTCGGCGTATCGGCCGCGAAGCCGATGTGCCAGTAGTGCTTGAGGATCAGATTCTCGCCGTCGAGCGAGCTGTTGACCGTCGGGTACTTCTTCAGCGTGGCGACGACCGCCTTCATGATGAACGCCAGCGGCGACGCCTTGACGCCGGTCTTGGCGTTCTCCTCGTTGATGTGCGCGCGGAACTTCTCGAGCTCGGTGATGTCGGCCTCGTCGAACTGCGTGACGTGCGGAATCATCACCCAGTTGCGCGCCAGCCCCGGCCCCGACAGCTTCTGGATGCGCGTCAGCGCCTGCGCCTCGATGGGTCCGAACTTGGCGAAGTCGACCTTGGGCCAGGGCGGCAGCCCGAGGTCGGTCATGCCACCGCGCGCCTGCGCGCCTCCGCCCGTGAACGACTGCTTCACGAACGCCTGGATGTCGTCTTTGCTGATCCGGCCTTTCGGGCCCGTGCCCGTGACCTGGCCGATGGTCACGCCCAGCTCGCGGGCGAAGCGACGCACGCCGGGGCTGGCGTGCACCATCGCACCGGGCGCCGCCGGGGCGGCCGGCGCCGCAGCGGCAGGCCGCGCTGTCGCGGGTGCCGCCGCCGCCGGAGCCGCCGCCGCGGGAGCAGGAGCCGCCTTCGTCGGCGTCGGCGTCGACGCGGGCGCTTTCGCCTTCGTTCCGTTGTCGCCGTTGGTCGTCGCCGCGGGCGCGCCGCCCTCGAGCAGCGCCAGCAGCGTACCGGCGCTCACCTTGTCACCGACCTTGACCTTCATCTCGGAGACCACGCCCGCCGCCGGCGACGGCACTTCCAGCGTGGCTTTGTCACTCTGGAGCACCAGCAGCGAGTCGTCCTTCTTCACCGCGTCGCCCGGCTTGACCAGCAGCTCGATGACCGGAATGTCCTTGAAGTCCCCGATGTCAGGGACGGTTACTTCGGTTGCGGCCAAGCGTCTCTCCTCTGCAAGTGATGAACGATCGGAATCGGTTGGTAGGGGTCGTGCCGTCTCACACGGTCCAGGGCGCGGGGCGCTCGGGATCGAGCCCGTACTTCTTGATCGCCTCGGCCACCTTCGCCGCCGGCACCTCGCCGTCGTCGGCCAGCGCCTTCAGGGCCGCGACCGTGACGTAGAAGCGGTTCACCTCGAAGAACTGGCGCAGGTTCTTGCGCGAATCGCTGCGGCCAAAGCCGTCGGTGCCGAGCACCTTGTAGCGACGCGGCACCAGCTCGCGGATCTGATCGGCGAACTCGCGCACGTAGTCGGTGGCGGCGACGACCGGGCCCTTGGTCTCGGCGAGGCACTTGGTCGCCCAGGCGACCTTCTGCTTCTCCGTCGGGTGCAGCATGTTCCAGCGCGAGATGGAGCGCCCCTCGCGACTGAGCTCGTTGAAGCTGGGGCAGCTCCAGACGTCGGACGTGACGCTGCCAGTCGCTCTTGAGCAGCTCGGCGGCCGCGATGACCTCGCGCAGGATGACCCCGCTGCCCAGCAGCTGCGCGCGCGGTCCCTTGCTCGCGCCGCCGTCGGTGAGCTTGTACATCCCCTTCAAGATCCCCTCGCGCGCGCCCTCGGGCAGCGCGCCGTGGGCGTAGTTCTCGTTCATGAGGGTGATGTAATAGAAGATGTCCTCCTGCTCGCCGGCCATGCGCCGCAGGCCCTCTTGAATGATGACCGCCAGCTCGTAGGCGAACGTGGGATCGTAGGCCACGCAGTTGGGGATCGTCCCCGCCATGATGTGGCTGTGTCCGTCCTCGTGCTGCAGCCCCTCGCCGTTCAGCGTGGTCCGCCCCGACGTCGCACCCAGCAGGAAGCCGCGCGCGCGCAGATCGCCCGCGGCCCAGCACAGGTCGCCGATGCGCTGGAAGCCGAACATCGAATAGAAGATGTAGAAGGGGATCATCGGCGCGTCGCTGTTGGCGTACGACGTGCCGGCCGCGATCCACGAGCACATGGCGCCCGCCTCGTTGATCCCTTCCTGCAGGATCTGGCCGTTCTTGTCTTCCTTGTAGAACATCAGCTGGTCCGAGTCCTCGGGCTCGTAGAGCTGGCCGAGGCGCGAGTAGATGCCGAGCTGGCGGAACAGACCTTCCATGCCGAAGGTGCGCGACTCGTCGGGAACGATCGGCACGATACGTTTGCCGAGCTCCTTGTCCTTCGCGAGCCCGGTCAAGAGGCGCACGAACGCCATGGTGGTCGAGATCTCGCGCCCCTCGGCGGTGGCCTCGAGCAGCGGCTTGAACACGTCCGGCTTGGGAGCCTCGAGCTTGCTGCTCTTTTGCCGCCGCTGCGGCAGCGGCCCGCCCAGCTTGGCGCGCAGCTCCTTCAGGTACTCCGCCTCTTCCGAGCCGGGCGCCGGCCGGTAATAAGGAATCTCGGCGAGCTTGTCGTCGGGGATCGGGATCTTGAAGCGGTCGCGGAACTGCTGCAACGCCTCGAGCGGCATCTTCTTCTGCTGGTGCGCGATGTTCTTGCCTTCGCCCACCGATCCCATGCCGTAGCCCTTGACCGTCTTCGCGAGGATCACCGTCGGCTGTCCCTCGTGCTTCACCGCCGACGAGTAGGCGGCGTAGACCTTGTGCGGATCGTGGCCGCCGCGGTTGAGGCGCCAGATCTCCTCGTCGGACATCGTGGCCACCATCTCGCGCAGCTCCGGGTACTTGCCGAAGAAGTTCTCGCGCACGTACGCGCCGTCGCGGCTCTTGAACTTCTGGTACTCGCCGTCGACGGCCTCCTCCATGCGCTTGAGCAGGATGCCGTCGTCGTCGCGCGCCAGCAGCGGATCCCAGTACGCGCCCCAGATCACCTTGATGACGTTCCAGCCGGCGCCGCTGAAGTCGGCCTCCAGCTCCTGGATGATCTTCCCGTTGCCGCGCACCGGGCCGTCGAGCCGCTGCAAGTTGCAGTTGACGACGAAGATCAGGTTGTCGAGCCCCTCGCGCGGCGGCAGGTTGATGGCGCCGCGCGATTCCGGCTCGTCCATCTCGCCGTCGCCCATGAACGCCCACACCTTGCGGCCCTCGGTGTTGGCGAGGCCGCGGTGGTGCATGTAGCGCAGGAAGCGAGCCTGGTAGATGGCCTGGATCGGCCCCAGGCCCATCGACACCGTGGGGAACTGCCAGAAGTCCGGCATCAGCCACGGGTGCGGATAAGACGAGAGGCCCTTGCCGTCGACCTCTTGACGGAACATGTCGAGCTGCGCTTCGCCCAGGCGGCCCTCGACGAAGGCGCGGGCATAGATGCCGGGCGACGAGTGTCCCTGGAAATAGACCAGGTCACCGCCGAAGTCCGGCGTGGGCGCGCGCCAGAAGTGGTTGAACCCGACATCGTAAAGAGTCGCTGCAGACGCGAAGCTGGCGATGTGCCCGCCGAGATCGAGCGCCTTCTTGCCCGCGCGCAACACCATGGCGGCCGCGTTCCAGCGCACGAAAGAGCGAAGACGGTGCTCGATCTCGTGGTTGCCGGGGGACCGTTCCTCGAGGTGGGGCGGGATCGTGTTCAGGTACGGCGTCTTGACGCTGAACGTGCGGAAGTCCCCGGCGCGCCTCGCCTTGTCGGCGAGCTGGTCGAGCAGAAAGTGCGCGCGTTCGGGTCCCTCCACGGCAAGAACGCTCTCGAGCGCGTCGACCCATTCGCGCGTCTCGGTCGGATCGGCATCTAGCGAAATTTGCATGGTGGTGAATGTACTCGAAAGCGACGAAAACGAGCCCCCTCGCGATCGATATTTGAGCGACCGAAAGGGCGTTTCGTCTGGTCTGGGGGCGCGCGCGACGAGGTCTAGATCCTCATCGACCCTGCCCGCGCTCGGGGACGTCGCCGTTCCCTCCCGGGGACAGGCTCACATGCCCTGGAATTAATTGCGTTTTACCAGACCGGGCCGCTGGCCGCCAGCGGCGATCAGAACGCGATGACGGTGGGGGTCAACCGGTTGGCGTTGGGGCCGCCGCCGAGATAGGCGAGCTCGTCGCCCCAGCACAGGACCGCGCCCGCGAAAGTGACCGCGCACGCGTGGGTGGTCCCGGCGGAGATCTGTTTGACGCCGGTCAGCTGCGGGATCGGCGTGGGGATGGATCGGCTGACCCTGGTCCCATCACCGAGCTCACCGTGGGCGTTGTTACCCCAGCAGCTGACGGTCCCGTCGACGAGCAGCGCGCAGACAGATGCCTCGCCGACCGCCAGCTCAGTGACGTTTGCCAGGTTGGGCACCGGCTTCGGGGTGGAAGGAGCGAGGATGGGTCCGCCAGCCGTCCCATTCCCGAGCTGGCCATAGGTGTTGTCGCCCCAGCACTCCGCGGTGGCGTCGTCCACAATCGCACAGGCGGTGTTGGCGCCGAGGCCCAGCTGCGTCACGCCGTGCAGTCCGGGCACCGGCGTGGGGATGAGGTGATCCGTGGTCGTGCCGTCGCCGAGGGTGCCGACGCCGTTGTAGCCCCAGCAGCTGACCGTCCCGTCGAGCAACACGGCGCACGACTGGATGTCGCCGGCGACCACTTGCTTGACGCCCGCCAGGGCGATCGGGGTCGGCGTGAGGCGATCGATCTTCGTTCCGTCGCCGACCTGCCCCGCATAGTTGCCGCCCCAGCATTTGGCCGAGCCGTCCAGCCACAGACCGCAGGTCTGGTATTGCCCCAACGACAGATCCTGGAGCACCGTGGTTCCCAGCGTCGCCGTGGGGAGGTCGTGCTCGTTGGTCGTTCCGTCGCCGAGCTGTCCGTTGTGGTTGACCCCCCAGAAGCGAACCGTCCCGTCGATCAGCATGGCGGCGCTGTCGGTGTAGTCGGCGTAGATCCGATCGACCCCGGTGAGCCCGCTCACCGGCGTCGGCGTCGTCTCGCTGATCTGCGTCCCGTCCCCGAGCGTCCCCAGCTGGTTGGAGCCCCAGCAGCGCACCGTGTGGTCGATCATCAGAGCGCAGGTGTGGTAGTGACCGGCGGCGACCCCTTTGACGCCGGCACCGCCGCCGGCACCAGGAGCGCCGCCGGCCGCCGTGCCGCCGGTCCCCGTGCCGCCGGTCCCCGTGCCGCCGGTCCCCGTGCCGCCGGTCCCCGTGCCGCCGGTCCCCGTCCCGCCCGTCGCCATCCCGCCCGTCGCCATCCCGCCCGTCACCACGTCGCCCGTCCCCATCGCGCCGCCGGTGCCCGCGTCGATCTCGGGCAACGCAGTCGTGCTACAGCCGGCGAAGACGGCCACCGCAACGCATACCAGTCCCCCACACACCGCTTTCACCGATTCGCTCAGCATCCCCGTCTCCTCCTCGCCAGTGCGAAGCAATCGCCGAGCCACGCTCGCTCCCTCAGGAAACAAGGTTACCCCGAGGGTTCACGCCGCGCGAACGTTCAATCTCTGACGCAGGTGTCGCGAGCTCGTCACAGCAGTTCGTCCTCGGCGTGGGCGATCAGGTCCTCGTAGCGACGCTGCTCCACCGAAAGATCGCAGTCACCCAGGAACGCCGAGTAGCTCATGAACGCCGTCAGGTACGACAGATCCTGCGCCCAGGCCGGCAGGTAGCGCGGCTCCTTGACCAACCCCTCGCGCAGCAGGCGGCCGAACAGCGGCACGTCGTCGTGGCCAATCTTGCCGGCGAAGAACAACCGCACCAACTCGACGTGGCCCTTGACCAGCGCCACGCGCATGAAGTTCGTCACGCGCAGGAGGCCGTCGAGGTAGCAGACGTCCTTGGTGAACGGCGCGCCGCCCGCGACCAGGCCGCCGCGGCACACCCGGCGCGCGCAGTCGTACGCCGCGCCCTCGTCGTGGCCGTGGCTCAGGAAGAAACGATAGAGCTCGAGGAAGTCGGCGCCCTCCTCGGCCATCTTGATCGCCAGCGTGCGATCGGAGAGCCGTCGCATGCGCTCGATGCTCGTCGACTGGGTCATGAACTCGGTCAGGACCGCGAGCCCCTCCTGCGTCGCTGTCGTGCGCGGCGACGGATAGCCGACGAACGGCATCAACGGCTGCGCGCGCCCGTTGAGCGCGGTCGCCACGTGCACGTGGCCCTCGTGAAACTCCAGCTGCGCCACGTCGCGCGGCGCGAACCGCGCGCCCCGCTGCACGCGCACGCCGTCGACGCCGGCCACCGCCTTGGCGGCGATGCCGTCGACGATCTCGACCCTGATGGGCGTGTCGGTGAAGAAGCTCTGGAACCGGCGCTCCAGCTCGGGCGCGACCTCCTCGGCGCTGAGCGTCAGCTCGTCGGCGGGGCTGGGGATCGCCGCCGCGCCCGCCAGCCCGTCGACGACCTCGGAGAAGTGCCGCGCGAGATCCAGGTTGGTCGTGCGCCGATCGGCGGTCAGGCTCGCCGGCCGCCCGTAGATCTCGACCGAATGAAAGTAGAAGTCCTTGGTGCCGACCGCTGCCAGCATGCGCGCCGCGGTCGCGAACGACTCACAGGTCTCGCGCAGGAAGCGTTCGATGGCGTTGTCGCCCATGACGCGCGCCTTGAGCGCGCGGAAGCGATCCAGCGACGCCGTCCAGTCGGGCACCACGCGGTACTCGGGGCGCGGCAGCTCGCGCGCGCCCGAGGCGAAGAACGCGCGCTCGACGTTCTCGTCCCAGGAAATCGCCCGCAGGACCCGGATCGGACGCTGAGCCTCGAGAATCTCCGCAGAGACCTCGCGCAGAAGCTCGAGGCAGCGGGGCGAGACCGCCACCGCCGGTCAGGTCCCCACGCCGACCCGGATGCCGGGCGGCACCGAGTAGGTGATCCAGGCGTTGCCGCCCACCACCGCCCCCTGGCCGATGACGGTGCTGCCGCCGAGGATCGTCGCGTTCGCGTAGATGATGACGTCGTCCTCGATCGTCGGGTGGCGCTTGCGCCCCTGCGGCTTGTCGGTGCGGCCGCGGTCGCGGATCGACAGCGCGCCCAGCGTGACGCCCTGGTAGATGCGCACGCGGTTGCCGATCAGCGTGGTCTCGCCCACGACGATGCCGGTGCCGTGGTCGATGAAGAACGACTCGCCGATGGTGGCGCCCGGGTGGATGTCGATGCCGGTGCGCGAGTGCGCGTGCTCGGTGAGCATGCGCGGCACCACCTCGGCGCCGTCGCGCAGCAGCCGGTGCGCGACGCGATAGATCGCGATCGCGTACAGGCCGGGGTAGCAGGCGACGATCTCGTCGATGCCGGTGGCGGCCGGATCGGATTCGAACGACGCCAGCACGTCCTTGCCCAGCAGCGCGCGGATCTCCGGCAGCGCGTCCAGCAGCCGGCGCGTGACGGTGCGCGCGCGCCGCCGGCACTTGTCGGCGGGCGCCTTCTTGTCGCCGCAGCGGCGGTGCAGGCCCAGGTAGACCGCCGCCCCGAGTCGCGTCTCCAGCGACTCGATCGTCGCCGCGACGTGGCTGCGCAGGTCGCCGCCATCGGTGCCCAGCCGATGCGACTCGGGGAACAGCACCTCGAGCAGCTCCTCGACCAGCAGGCGGATGTCGCGGCGCGAGGGCAGCGGCCCCTCCGACGCCAGCCCGGCGTGCATGCCCGCCGCCGCCGACAGCACGCGCTCCGCGAGATCGACGTGCGGAGAGCGGGAGGTCGGGCGGCGCTGGGTGGCCATTACCGGAAGAGGTTACTTTGCAGGGGCCAGCCCCGCCAGTTTGGACATGACCTCGGCCATGCGCGCCTCGGGCAGGGTGACCCGCGTCGGCATCCCGCCGCCCAGCTTGAACAGCTTGACGAAGTCGAACCCCGACTCGAAGTCGGCGGCGATCGTGAGCGCGCCGGAGTCGCGCACCACCGCGACCGGCGCGCGCTCCTGGCCCAGCAGCAGAAGCTCGGTCTTGTCATAGGGCGGCCCGGAGACGGCTTCGATGAAGGCCACGCCGTCAGCCACGCGGTAGCGCTCGGCCAGGCGGCGCGATTGATCGAGCAGCGGATCGATCTCGCGCGCCGCCGCCTCGATCTCCTCCCAGTGCACCGGCGAGCGCGTGCGCGCCACCAGGTATTGAACGATGCGGTGCTTGAGGTTCTCGTCGCGAAACCGCGCCCGCAGCGCGCGGTCGATGCGCGACGCGATCGGTCCGGGCTCGCCGCGGCGCGTGTCGACCGCGCGCGCGTCGGCGTCGGCGCCCGGGTAGGGCTCGACGCCGCCCAGCACCCACTTGGCGCCCGAATAGAGGCCATCCAGATCCAGGTGCACGGCGACCGTGTCGATCGGGCCGGCGTCGTGCACCACCTCGGGCGTGACCATCTCGGGGCAGGCGCCGTGCTCGGCCTTGGTCGACAGCACGAAGCGTGGATCGCCGGCGATAGTCGACGTGGCGCTCGTGATCGTGGTGATCGACCCAGGCCGCGAGGCGGCTGCCCAGCCCGCGGATGAACGGAAGCGTGGTCTTGGTGAACGACGAGCCGCCGCCTTCGCTGGCGAACGCGATGTCCAGCACGGCGACCCGGCCGGCCAGCTTGTCAGCGGACGGCAGCGTGCGGGGCGTCAGATAAGCAAAGACGGAAGAGAGCTAGGCTCGGTCACCGCACAAAGATAACACCCAAAAGTCACATAGCTTGGAACCGTCCGGAGCCCATCCGCGGGAGCCGCGCAGTCGCGCGCAATTTTTCGTGGTGTTTTTCGCTGCCGGCGCCGGCGGCACGCCATAATCACCGCACCCGACGATGTTGCACCTCTGGATCCCGATCGTTTTCTTCGCGCTCGGCGACGCCGCGAGCGCGCCGCCATCCCCCGCGACCAGTGATGTCTCGTTCCGTACCGACGCCGCACCGCGCATCGACCCGGTGTTCGGCGACGTGGCGTCGCTGCGCGCGTCCATCGATAAGTTCCTGTCCCTGCAGGGCGAGATGGATCGCGTGCGCGACGAGTTCTCGTCGGCCGTGCACGAGACGCTGACCGCGCTGGCCGACGACGCGGCGGCCGCCGCGCACCAGTGCCCGGCGACGACGGGGGCGCCGTACGGGCGCGCGCTGGCCTCGGGAGGACGCTACCTGGCGCTCGGCCAGCAGCTGCAGGCGAGCTACCGCGAGATCCGCCGCGCCGAGGACCTCGGCGACACGCTGGGCCTGACGCCCGACTACCGGCTGCGCGTGAAGAAGGCCAAGGACATGCACCAGCAGCTGCTGTCCGACTACCGCGAGATGCGCGTGGCGTTCTACGATCAGCTCGGCGCCGAGCTGCGCCACGCCGGCTGCAAGCTGGGCGCGAAGGGGATCGCCCCCGCGTTGCTGCCGGACGCGATCGGCTCGTGGGATCTCGCCGACCCGGCGACGTCCGAGCCGGGCGCGCGCGGGGCGTCGGCCCCATCGCCGCCCGCGACGACGCCGCGGCTGGCGGTGGCCGACCCGCCGCTCAGCGCCGAGGCCGCAGCGGCGGGTGTCGCGCCCGCAATCTGGATCGAGATCGACAACGCGCTCTGCAACGAACCGACGCGGTTGGCGATCGACGGCCAGTCGGTCGGCCAGATCGGTCCCCGCAACAAGACGTCGGTGCGCGCGCGCTCCGGCCCGCACGAGGTCTGCGCCCTGCCCGCCTCCGACCGCCGTAGCTGCGGCGACGCCGGGACCATGCGCAAGGCGTACCTGCACGAAGGCTGGCGGCTGACGATCCACTGCGCGAAGTGACCAAGGTCCTGAGCCCGCCCTAAGCCCAATGCCGGTCAGATAAGAAAAACGCCAGGACGCGGGGAACGCCAGGATCCGGACTATTGAGAGTCCGGACTTCGCGTTCCTGGCGTCCTGGCGCTCAAGTGAACGGCATTGGCCCTAAGCCCGCTTGGGGTCAGTTCAGACAGTAGCCGTACATCGAGCCGACGGCGACGCAGTGCTGGCCGCTCGGACAGGTGTTCGTGCCCGTCGCCGAGCAGGTCTGGCGGCAGTGCATGCCGGCCAGGCCGGGCGACGCCGTGCAGAGCAACCCGGCGGCGCAGTCATTGTATGCGGTGCACACGCCGCCGAGCACGACCGGCGTCATCTGGTTGGGGCAGTCACAGAACGTCGCGCCGGCGCTGTTGACGTAGCAGCCGAGCCCGGGGCTCGCGCACTTGTTGGTCGTGGTGACCAGAGGATTGCACGCCTGCGAGCCCAGGCTGCACGTCAGAAAGCCGGTGTCCTTGTTGTTCCCGTCGAGGATCGGGATCTCGCACCTCCGTCCCGCCGGCGTCGCGCACTGGGCGTTGGTCGTGCAGTGCTGATAGCAGCGCCCGACGTTCTGGCCGCAGGTATCGGACTCGAGCAGGCAGATGAATCCCGGCTCGCAGTCGTCGTTGTTGGGCGCGCAGATCTCGCCCAGCTTCTTCGTGCCCATCCTGAGGCTGCACTGGGCCGCTCCCTCGGCGACGTTGCATCGCCCGCACGCACAGCCGGTCTGACAGGAGGGATTGCACGCCTTGCCCGCCGCCGGCTGGTCGCTGCAGATCGGCGTGACCTTCTGGCAGGGGCTCGCGTGGCAGTGCCCGTCGAGCGGGCTGCAGGAAAAGCCGTCGGGACATGGCTTCCCGGCGTCGGCGCACAAGAAACCGCCGTCCTGGATGCTCGGGTTGTAGCAGGCGACGGGCGAAAACCACGCCAGGGAGAGCAGCGTCACCAGCAAGCCAAGACCGGTTCTCTTCGACATCATCGTCCCCGTCGTCCTAGTAATTCCACGAAGCGCCGGCTCCGACCAGCCCCGACGGTGTAAACCAGGGCGCGAAGCTGACGTGCGTGCCGGCCACCGGCTCGGCGGCTGGCGAAGAAGAAGACCCGGTTATGAGCAGCACCACGCCGGTGGTCAGCGCGGCGCCGCCGACGAGCGCCGCGGTGATCGCGATGGCGTTCTCGCGGCGCCCGCTGGTCTCGACCGCGGGGTCGAACACCTTGCCGGCGCGCGATTGCGCGGTGATCGTGTCGGCGTTGCTGCTGGCCGCCAGGCCTTCGAAGCCCGCGAGCACCAGACCGCCGGCGCCGACGGCCAGCAGCGAGATGATCGCGATCGTCCGGCCGCTGCCGCCGCTCGACGCTTCGGGAGCCGGCGCGGGCGGCGGCGCCGGAGGCGTCACCGGCGCCAGTTCGGTCGGCGCGGCGCTGACCGGCGGCGGAGGCGGGGGCGCCGCGACCGCCGCGGGCGGGGGCGGCGGCGCGGGCGGCGGGGGCGGCGGCGTGGGTGCGGGGGGCGCGGCCGCGGCGGGAGCCGGCGCGGGCGGCGGAGGCAAGGGCGTCGCGGTCCGCGACTTCTCCTCGAGTCTCTCCATCTCCGCGATCTTCTGGTCGACGTCGGCGCGATTGGGCGCGTTGGGCGCGCGCAGCAGGAAACGCTTGTAGAAACGGATGGCCTCGCCGGGCTGGTTGTTCAGGCGATATGACTGGGCGATGTTGAACAGCATCGCCGGGTTGCCCCCGATCTCGTAGACCTTGGCGTACTCGTCGATGGCGTCGGCGTACTTGCCGACGTCGTAGGCGCGCTGCCCCTTTTCGTAGTGCTGCTTCATCTCCTGCTTCTGCTCGGCCGTCAGGCTCGACGGCTGCTGAGCCAGCGCGGTTCCGAGCCCGCCGGCGGTCCCGGCCGCCAGGATCGCCGGAGAGCCGAGGGCGACCACGACCAGGGTCTGCCAGAAGCGGCGCGCGCGGCGAGAGGTCGAGGGCGTCATGACGGGCCCGATATTATTCTGGGCCGCCCTCGTTCTTGTAGTATTTTCGCCGAAACTCCGCCCCCCGCCTGAGGAGGTTCGTGATGCGCAGTCGTTCGTTCTCCCTGCTCCTGCTCGTCGTGACCACGGTCGCCGTGACCGCGTCGTGCAGCACGGAAAAAGCCGCCGGTCCGAAAGCGTGTTGCGACCAGCCCAAGATCCCGCCCGGAGTTCCAGCTTTCACCGTCGTGAAGGACGACGCGAGCGGCCCCAGCGACGGACAGATGGTCAAGATTCGCGTCGCCCTCAAACAGAAGACCAAGCGCGACGACATCTACCCGGCGCTGCAGTTCCTGTATCGCTACGCGATGACCCGCGAATCGTTCGAGCCGGTGAACTTCGACGGCGAATTCTTCACCAGCGAGGGCGAAGCCCAGGTCGGCAGCAACCCCGCCGCGAAGATCTGGCGCGAGCGCGGCGACAGCGGCCCCAAGTGCGAGAACAACATCCCCCTCGAGTTTCCCGAGCAGGTGGAGAAGGCGTTCGCCTACAGCCTGAACCGCGCCGTGCCCGAGGACCTGAACGACAGCTGCCACCTCGACGCCAAGAAGAAGCAGCCGCGCTTCGACGACAAGTTCACGCACAAGCCGACCTACAAGATCGATGCGGCCAAGCAGTCCGTCGAGGTGACCTATCCCTACCTCGACGCCGGCAAGGACGAATACGTGAAGACGATCAGCTTCAACAACGCCATGACGTACTGGGCGGAGTTCACGAGCACCATGTTCAACAAGGCGCCGAACTTGAAGGAGCTGACCTACTCGGGGCTGCTCAACGACGAGCCGATCATGAAGATCACCGTCACGCGCCAGGAGTTCGACGCCAAGCTGTCGACGGTGCAGGAGACCATCGCGTCCTACGCGGCGATCACCTTCGCCAAGCTCGGCCTGCACAAGACCGACGACAAGGGCGCGCTCAAGGAGCAGGAGCAGCAGAAGACCAAGACCTACAAGGCCGCGCTGTCGTTCCTGCCCAAGGACCGGGTGTTCATCTCGCCGAAGCTCAAGACGTAAGGCAGGGCGGGTTCAAGGGCAATCCTGGTCAGATAAGAAACGCCAGGACGCGGGGAACGCCAGGATCCGGATCATCGAGTCCGGACTTGGCGTTCCTGGCGTCCTGGCGTTTCTCTTATCTGACCGACATTGGGTTCAAGGCCCGAGGTGCAGGTGCACCATCGGAATCACGCCGAGACCGAGCAGCAAGCCGAGCACGCCGACTGCCACCGAGACCAGCGCCGTGATCGTCGAGCGGTTCACCAGGCGCTCGACCAGCGTCTCGCGCTGCTTGCGCGGGCGCACGAAGACTTGAAGCACGCCGGTGGCGATGAGGATGACGCTGCAGATCGCGAAGAACTTCGGCATGAACGCGGCGGCGGGTGACATCAGCGGCTCCTCCGGGCCAGGTCGGCCAGCAGCTCCATCAGCCGGCGCGCGACCGGCCCGGGAACGCCGGAGCCAACCGGGCGCTCGTCGAGGCGGGTCACCGGCAGCACCGCGCGCGTCGCGCTCGTGATGAAGACCTCGTCGGCGGTGCGCAGCTCGTCGGGCGAGAGCCGCGCCTCCTCGAATGGGATCCCGTTGCCGCGCGCCAATTCCAGGACCTTGGCGCGCGTGATGCCGTCGAGGATGCCGACCTCGAGCGGCGGCGTGCGCACCACGCCCCCGCGCACGGCGAAGACATTGCTGCTCGCGCCCTCGGCGATCGTGCCGTCGGCAGCGCACAGGATCGCCTCGTACGCGCCCGATCGCCGGCGCGCCTCGCCGAGCGCGAGCACGTTGTTGAGGTAGTTGCCCGACTTCACCGCCGGGTCGATCGCCTGCGGGCTGTTGCGCTCGACGGAGACGATCGCCGCCGACACACCCCGCGCGTACATCTCGGCGGTCGGCGCACCCAGCGGAAAGACGATGACGATCAGCTCCGGGTCGCCCGCTGTCGCCGGGTCGAGATCGATCTTGCCGCCGGCGCCTCTCGTGATCATCACCCGTACCCGTGACTCTTCGTTGCCGGCCGCCGCCACCGTCTCGGCGATCGCGCGCTCGATCTCGGGCCGCGGCGGCGTCCGCAAACCGATGCGCTCGGCCGACCGCTCGAGACGCACCAGGTGCTCGGCGGTAGCGAAGAGCCGCCCATCGAAGGTCCCGATCGTCTCGTACACGCTGTCGCCGTAGAGAAAGCCCCGGTCGAAGATCGAGATCCTCGCCTCCTCGGGCCGGCAGACCCGGCCGCCGATATGGACACGAATCGACATGCGCGGAGAACCTAGTACATCAGCGACAGCTCGGCTATTCTGCACGGGCAGGATTGGGTATCCCGCTGTTGCGGGCACCCTAGGGACCAACGATCACAACTGCGAGCCTGGAGCTTCGGTGAACATTCTTCGTGTGCGCTGCCGGAACCTGGAAGAATTCGAAGAGCACTACCTGCCCGACATGCCGAACGGGGGCGCGTTCTGCCCCACGACGACGGAGCTGGCGGTCGGCACGCCCGTCGTCGTCGAGATGGCGTGCGACGGGTTGCCCAACAAGGTGCTCATCCGCGGGATCGTCACGGCCTGGCGGCCGGCGCTACCGCGCATGCGCATCCGCGCGGGCGCCACGGTCGCTTTCGACGCCGACGAGATGGCGAAGCGCGACTTCATGGTCCAGACGCTGAAGGGAGATCGCCCACCCACGCGTAGACGAAAGCACACGCGCATCCCCATCGGGATCCCGGCGCGCGTGCGCATCGCCTCGGAGCTGGACTACCTCGCCGCCGAGCTACGCGAGATCAGCGTCAGCGGCGGGCTGCTTTATGGCGAGTTCCAGCCGCCGATCGGCACCGACATCGTCCTCGAGATCACGCCGCCCGGCAGCGAGGTCTCGTTCGACCTCTCGGGCCGCGTCGTCTATCACGCCGGCGTCAACCAGACCGGCGTGCGCTTCATCTATCGCGAGGGGGGTGGTTCGCGCCGCCTGCGCGAGCTCGTCCGCCGCTTCAAGGCATTCTGAAACCGCCAACCGTGAGGACCCGCCCATGAGATCCGCCGCCCATGCGCTCTCCCTGCTCGTCGTCGCCGCCCTGCTGAGCATCGGCCGACCTGCGTTCGCCAGCCACTATGCGGTCGCCGACGTGCCGCACCTGATCACGCCGGCCGAGGCGGAAAAGCTGCAAAAGGCCGGCGTCCCCACCACCGAGGATCTCCTGACCAAGGCGGGCAAGACCAAGGACCGCAAGGCGCTGGCAAAGGCGTCGGGGATCAGCGCGGGAACCTTGCTCGACCTGGCGCGCCGCTGCGACCTGCTGCGCATCAAGGGCGTCGGTTCGGAGATGGTGCTGCTGCTCGAGGCCGCCGGGGTCAAGAGCATCGCCGACCTGGCGAAGAAGGACGCCCCCGGGCTGCTGACCGCCCTCACCAGCGCCAACCAGGCCAAGAAGATCACGGAGAAGCCACCGACCGAGCCCCAGATCCAGTTCTGGATCGACGAGGCCAAGAAGCTGCCGGTCGTTCTGGAAACCAAGTAGTCCGGCCGACGCATCCCGCGATCCGGGCAGCTTTTTTTGGGCCGCGGGGCCGGCTTTGCGCGGGCCGGGAGGCTTCGGCGAACGCCGGCCCAAGATGGCGCTTCCGGTTTACGAACGACCTTTGATAGAGTCGCGCCCTCGCGATGCCACCCGCAGGTGATCCATCCGCCTCGGCCGTCCCTCCCGGCCAGATAGCCACCGGCGCGATCATCGGTGGTCGGTTCCGTATCGAGGAGGCGATCACGCACGACAACGTCGGCCACGTCTACCGGGCGTTCGATACCAGCCAGGGTGCGCCGGCGGCGGTTCGGGTCATCCCCCTGCGGCTCCTGGGCGCGAGCGCCCGCACGCTGGAAGTGGATGTCGAGAAGGCCAGCGCGGTCATCCACAAGAACCTGGTCAGTGTGCTCATGATCGGCCGCGAGGCCGACTTCTACTTCATCGCGACCGAGCTGATGGACGGCCAGACCCTGCGCGAGTTCATGGACGGCAAGCGCGCCGACGGGCGCGGCATCTCGTTCAAGGGCGCGTACAACCTACTCTCCCACATCGCCAACGGCCTGGAGAAGGCGCACGACCTGATGGCGCACGGCGGGCTCAACCCCGCCAGCGTCTGGGTCAACAAGGCGGGTCGAGTCAAGGTCGGCGACCTCGGGCTCGCGCGGACGCTGCCGGCCCTGGGCCGGCGCGGCGCCCCGCCCGGCAGCCCCGACCACCTCTACGTGGCGCCCGAGATGATTGCTGGTGCGCCGCCCTCGTCCGCGGCCGACGTCTTCTCGCTGGGCGTGATCCTGTACGAGGTGCTGGCCGGCCGACCCCCGTCGGGGACAGCTGACGCCGGTGAGCCGGCTGGCGCCCGAGGTGCCCGCGGCCGTCGACGCCATCATCGAGCGTGCGCTGAGCCGCAGCCCGCAGACGCGCTGGACCTCGCCGGGCGAGTTCAAGCGCGCGCTGGCCAGCGTGCTCACGCCCGATGCGCCGGCGGCTGACCAGGGCGCGGGTGCTGCCGCCGCGGAGGCGACCGGCGGCGCCGAGGTGGCGTCCGCGAACTCGGGCATGGTTCCGATGCCCGGGGCGGTCGCGCACAACGGCGCCAACGGGTCGAGCGCCTACCCGGTCACGACCGCGCCGATCCCCGGACTGGCGTCGCCGCAGCTGCCCGGGCAGCCGGCGACCATGGAGGGCGGGCGCCTGTCGCTGGGCACGCCGTTCAACGTCATGGAGGCGGCGGGCGCCGTCGGTGACGAGAACCAGGAGCGCTGGCTGGTCCAGAAGGACAAGCTCGACTTCGGGCCGTTCTCGCTGGCGCAGATCCGCGCGCAGATCGACCGCGGCGAGATCTTCAGCGAGCACCTGATCGTCGACACCGACTCGGGCGAGCGCTGGAAGGTCAAGGAGTTCCCGGGCCTGGGCGAGTTCACCAAGTCGGCGGAGCGGCGGCGCGAGCGAGAGCGGCGCGCGCGCGCCGAGCAGGCGCACGAGAGCGTCGAGAAGAAGAAGTCGCTCGCGACGTTCTTCGTCGTCGGAATCGTCCTGGTGGCGGTGCTGGGCGCCATCGCTCTCTACGTGATGTCGCGCAAGGACTCCGACGGCGGCAAGCTGGCGTCGCGCGAGGAGGAGGCCGAGGTCGACGCGTTCCTCAAGGACGTGAAGATCAACTTCGCGAAGGCGAGCGTCGCCAAAAAGGGCGGCGGTGGCGCGCACCACGCCTCGAGCGGCGGCGCCGCCAACGACGCCGAGTTCACCAACGACATGAACCTGGGCGACGCCACCAAGTCCGGCGTCGGCGACGAGGCCCTGGACGACGACGTGATCCAGAAGGTCATGATGGGCAACTACCGCAGCCTGGTGCCGTGCATCATGGCGGAGCGGCACAAGGAGCCGGGCCTGTCGGACATCGCGCTCGACTTCGTGGTGCGGGGCACCGGCAAGGTCTCGGCGGTCAAGGTCAACGGGCAGCGCGGCGGCTCCTTCGCCGGCTGCCTCCTCGGCCGCATGCAGAGCTTCGGATTCCCCAAGTTCAACGGCTCCAAGACCATCGCGAGCTGGTCGATGTCGATGCGCTAGTTTCCTGTCTCAGAAATCCGCCCCGAATGCAGGCGGATTTCTGAGACAGGAAACCAGGCGCGCCAGCTTGATCCCGTGCACACTTTCGCCTCTGCGGTAGACTGTCTCGGGACGCTCGGTGCGTCCGGCCCGGAGGTGTTGATGCGCGCCGCGGCTCGGTTCTCGATGGTCAGCCTGTTCTCTTTATGGAGCGTCGCGCCGGCGAGCGCGCAGGAACGACTGCCCGAGACACTGCTTCAGCCGCTCTATCCGCCGGGCGAGGAGAACGCCGCCGAGATCGAGCCACCGCCGCCCCCGCCGCGCTACACCGAGGGCAACATCGACTACGACGTCACCTATGACGACTCGGTCGCGCAGACCTACGACGACGGCTACGATCCCCAGGCCGCAGCCCAGTTCGACGAGACGCTCTCGCCCTACGGCACCTGGGTCGACGACGACGTCTACGGCCGCGTCTGGCAGCCGTCGGCCGAGGTCGGTCGGCGACGATTTCTCGCCCTACGCCACCGCGGGGCACTGGCAGTCGACCGAGTACGGCTGGACCTGGATCTCCGACTGGGACTGGGGCTGGGCGCCGTTTCACTACGGCCGCTGGCTCGTCGTCGCCGAGCGCGGCTGGTGCTGGATGCCGGGCACGCTGTGGGGGCCGGCCTGGGTCAGCTGGCGCGCCGGCGGCGGCTACGTCGCGCTGGGCGCCGCTCGCGCCGCGACGAATGAGCGTCGGCTCGCCGCTCGGCCCGGGGTCGCCGTGGCGGTTCGCGATCGGCGACCGACCTGGGGCGCCTGCACGGATTCATCCTGTCGCAGCAGGTCGCGCCGCGGATCTTCGGGCGCATGAGCGTGGTCTCGAACGCGCGCGCGCTTCCGATCCCGGGGGCCAGGGTCCGCGTGAACGCCGGGCCGACGATCGTCGGCATGCCACCGGCCGGCGGCGCCGCCCGGGCGCCGACGCATCTGGCGTCGGTCGCGCCGCGCGCGCTGCCGCAGCGGGTGATCGAGCCGCACGCGGGAACCCCGGCCGCCGGCGCGGCCCTGGGTGCGCGCCGCTGCCGCTGGTCGCTTCGCCGACTCGTACGACGAGAGCCGGCGTGGCGGCGGCGAGCCGCGCCCGGCCGCGCTCGGCGAGCCCGCGGTCCTCCGCCGGGGAGCGGCTCCGCCGCGCGTGTTCCCGTCGGGAACGGCGCCCGGGGGCCGGCGCACCGGCATCCACGGCGCGCCGTCGTCGATGATCATGCACACGGCCCGCCTGGTACCGCGGCCCGACCTACCGCACGGCGCCCTCGATCGCGCCGCGTCCCTGGACCGGCGCGCAGGCCCGTGCTTCCACGCCAGCGCCGGCTCCCACACGCAGCTTCAGCGGTGGACGCTTCTACGGCAACGGCTACACGTTCAGCGGCGGCTCGTCGTTCGGTGGTCGATCGGTGAACCACGGATCGTCCACTGGCGGCTCGTTCACCGGCGGATCGTCCACCGGCGGATCGTCCACTGGCGGCTCGTCGTTCGGCGGCGGCCACGCGCCCTCGTCGTCGTTCGGTGGCGCGCGCTCATTCGGCGGCGGGCGCCGCCGCTAGCTTCCGAAGCCCGCGGTGCGGTCCTTCGTGAACGCCGCGGTCAGCTTGAACCCCAGCACATCCTCGTAGGCGAAGAGAAACCGCTCGTCCTTGGCGGTCGTCAGCGAGACGAATTTCTCCTTGAGGTCGATCTTCACGACGCGCGGGATCTGTAAACAGATCGCCCGGCGCCGACACGAAGCAGGTCATCTCCCGATCCTCGCGGAGCGAAAAGCCGTTCGCTCCCCCCTTCGCTCCCTCGCTCTCCAGAATCTGCACGATGATGTCACGGGTCATGCCCGAGAGTGTAATGCACCGGAGCGCGCCGGGAAACCCGTGGCGAGCGCGCGACGCCCGGCGTCATACTGGCCGCACCTTGGCGCCGGCGGCTCTGGTCTCGCGCGATGCTGGCCCAGCTGGCTCGTCGGCGGCGGCGCGACTTTCGGCCTGGCCGGGCGCGGACACGGTCGATGCCCAGGATCTGTCCGCGCTCGATCACACGCAGCGACAGCGCGCCGCCGAGCGCCTGACGATCCGGGGCTGGACCCGAGATGCGCGCCGGGCTTGCTCGCGCTGCTCGACGATCCCGCGCCCTCGGTGCGACTGACCGCCGCGCGCATCCTGGCCCAGCAGGGCGCACCGGAGGCGATCGAGGTGGCGACGCGCTGGACGATCTCGGCGACGCCGTCGAACCGGCGCCTCGGGCTGGACGTGCTGCGCGAGGCGCCCGAGCCCGCTGCCCGCGCCGGCGTTGCGCGCGGTCGAGCGCAGCCTGAGCGACGCCGACCTGACCGTGCGGCTGCTCGCCGTCGACACGCTCGCGCAGCAAAAAGACCTGACGCCGTCGATGCTGCCGCTCGCCGCCGCGAGCGAGGACGACAACCGCGAGGTGCGCGTGCGCGCGATCCGCGCGCTGGCTGCCTCGCGCGATCGGCGCGCGGTCGTTCCGTTGCTGGCGCGGCTCGGCGACGTCGACCGCCAGGTGCGCATCGAGGCGATGGAAGGCCTGGCTCGGCATCGGCGATGCCCGCGCGGCGCCGGCGCTCAAGCGCCAGCTCGGTGACCTGGCCGACGACGTGCGCGTCGCGGCGGCGCTGGCGCTCGGCAAGCTCAAGATCGCCGACGCCGTGCCGGCGATCGCCGAGCTCATGCGCCGCCCACCCTTCGAAGAGATCGCGCGCCAGGCGGCCCTCGCGCTCGGCGACATCGCCACCCCTGACGCGATCGCCGTGCTCATCGAGCACTTGCGCGAACCGCCCGTGGCCGACGAGGTCGCCGGCGGGCTGATGCGCGCCGGAGCGGCGGCAGTGCCGGCGCTGCTGGTCGAGGCGCGCCGCGGGACGATCACCAGCAGCGCCGCCGCGGTGACGCTGCTGGGCCAGCTGCGCGCGGGCAGCGCCGGCGCCGATCACGCCGTCACTGTCTTGCTGGCCGAGATCGTCGGTCGCCGAAACCCAGCCAGCGGCTCGGTGACGGCCGCGATCGGCGCGATGGCGGTCATCAAGGATCCCGAGGCCCTGCCGGCGCTGCTCGACGCCGCGGCGGATCCCCTGGCCGAGACCCGGCGCGCCTGCTACCGCGCGCTGATCGCGATCGGCGACGATCGCGCGCTGGCGATCCTCGAGCGCGGCCTCGGCGATCGCGACGCGCAGGTGCGCGCGCTGGCGCTGCGCCTCGGCGCCAGCTTCGGACCGCCGGGCCCCGGGGCGCTGACGGCGATGGCGGGGCGGCTCGCCGACCCGGACCCGGCGGTCGCGCGCGAAGCCGTGCGCGCGCTGGTGCGATTGCGCTGGCGCGTCCCCGGCAGCGTCGCGCCGCTGCTGGCGCTGATCGAGCGCGCGCCGCCCGAGCCGGCGCTGGATCGGGTCTCCGATCGCGCGCCGCCCGGCCCCGCCGGCGGCACGCTCGGCGACGGGCTCGCCGAGGCGCTGGCAATCTCGGCGGCGCCGGCCGACGACGCCGCGCTCGCGGCGGCGTTGCGCCGCTTGCCGACCGATGGGCGGCGCGTGATCGCGCGCGCTCTCGCGGCCGCGCACGCAGCGCAGCCGATCGCCGACGGCGCGCTTGTCGATCTGCTGATCGTGAGCCTGACGCGCGAACCGGCCGAGGCGGAGGCGGCGGCCGGCGCGCTGGCGCTGGCGCACGGCGTGCACGGCCGCGAGACGTCGGTGCTGCGCGCGTTCGATGCGGCGCCGCCGGACGTCCAGCCACACCTGTGCAACGCGCTCGCCGTGCTGGGCGGTTCGCCCGCGCGCGAGCGGCTGATCGGGATCGTCGGCGACGCCGGCGCGCCCGCCGATGTGCGCGCGGCGGCGGCCTGGGCGCTGCTCGCGGTGCCCGACCTGCGTCGCGACGACCTGGCCGCGGTCGCGGCGTTGCGCTTCGCGCTCACGCGCGCCAGCACGTCGAGTGACACGGCTGTCTCCACGAACGCCCACGCGGCGCTCGCCGCGCTGGCGATACCGCCCGCGGGCGCGAGCAAGACCGAGCCGCGCGCGGCCTGGGTCGGCGTGCGGATCCGCGCCCCCGACGGCGCGGCGCTCCCGCACGCCTGGTTGTCGCTGACGGCGGCGGACGGCACCACGGTCTGGACGCAGAGCGGTCTCGACGGCATGGCGCGCGTCGGCGCGCTGCCACCCGGCCCCTACCTGGTGCGGCTCAGGGACCGGACGCTGACGATGGCCCTGCGCTCTACGGAGGTGTCGTCGGATCGGCTCGCGGAGCGCCCCGTCCCTGCGCCATGATCGCGGGGATGGCGTCGGGGATATCGCCCGCGACCATGCCCAGGCCGCCGATCGCCGCCGCCGCGCGCTCGCCGGCCAGGCCGTGCACCAGCACACCCAGGCGCGCGGCCTCGAACGCGTCCATGCCCTGCGCGAGCAGCGCGCCCACGACGCCGGTCAGGACGTCGCCCGCGCCCGCGGTACCGAGAGCGGGGTTCGCGGTCGGGTTGATGTACACGGTGCCGTCGGCGCTGGCTATCAGCGTGCGCGCGCCCTTGAGCACGACGACCGCGCGCGTGTCGGCCGCCAGCTTGCGCGCCGACGCGACCCGCGCGCGCTGCACCTCGGCGGTCGTGGTGCCGAGCAGGCGCGCCATCTCGCCCGGGTGCGGCGTGAGCACGCGCGGCGCCGGCGCCGCCGCCGTGGCGCGCGCGGCGTGCGGCGCGAGCAAATTCAGCGCGTCGGCGTCGACGACCATGGGCAGCGGCAGCCGCGCGACCAGCTCCTCGACCAGCGCGCGCATGCCCGGCCCGGTCGGGATGCCCGGTCCGATGGCCAGCGCGCGCATCCCGGAAGCGAGCGCCGTGAGGCGCGCCGAGCTGCTCGCGTCGGCGTCGTCGCCGTCGCTGTAGCGGGCGGTCATGATCTCGATGGCCTTGGCGTCGAGCGCGGCCTGCCCCGCCGCCGTCGACGCCACCGTGCACAGGCCGACGCCGGAGCGCATCGCCGCGCGCGCCGACAGCCACGCGGCGCCGGTCTTGCCGGCCGAGCCGGCGACGATGAGCAGGTGCCCCGCCGTCCCCTTGTGACCGCTCGGCCCGCGGCGCGGAACGCCCGCGAGCGTCTCACCGACGTCGACGGCGTGACAGAACGGGCCCAGCGCCGCGGGCGGCCGGATCGGCACGCCCAGCGAGACGACCTCGACCCGCCCGGCGGGCGCATCGGCGTCGACGACGAAGCCCAGCTTGGGCGCGCCCATGGTCGCCGTGACGTCGGCGCGAAACGCCACGCCGCAGATGCGTCCGGTGTCGGCCTCGAGGCCCGACGGGATGTCGACGGCGATCTTGAGCCCGGGGGCGGCGTTCATCGCGGCGATCGCGGCGGCCGGCACGCCGGTGACGTCGGCGGCGGGTACTCCGGCGGTTCCAGATCGCAACCCGGTACCGAAGAGCGCGTCGACGATCGCATCGGCGCCGGCGAGCGCCTCGGCCCAATCCTGAGCGTCGTTCCACGCCGCGCCCGCGACGACCGCGACCAGACCCAGCGCATCGAGCGCGCGCAGCATCGCCGCCGCGTCGCCGCCCGCGCCTTCGATCTTCTCACGCGGCGCCGCCAGCAGCACGCGCACGTCGGCCCCGCCGAGCGCCAGGTGGCGCGCCACCACGAAGCCGTCGCCGCCGTTCGAGCCCGCGCCGCACACCACACGCACGTGCCGGCCCGCCACGCGCCCGCGGAGCTCGCGCGCGACGACGTCGGCGACACCGCGTCCGGCGTTCTCCATGAGCAGCAGGGTCGGCACGCCGAAGTCGGCGGTCGCGGCGCGGTCGACCGCGCGCATCTGCTCGGCCGTCAGGACGTAGGTCATTGCCCCCAACTTCGATGTTCGCCACGCCCGCCGCGCGCCTCGCGCGGTCAGGCCAGCAGCGCCGCCTTGATCACCTCGGCGATCTCGTTCGCCTGCGCGCGGATGCGGATCTCGTCGGTCCCTTCGATCATGACGCGCGCCTTGGATTCCGTGCCCGAGTAGCGCACCACGACGCGCCCCTCGACGCCCAGCGCGAGCTCGACGCTGGCGATGGCCTTGGTCACCGACGGCATCTCCTCGAACGGCCGCTTCTTGGCGACCGCGAAGTTGAGCAGGACTTGCGGGTAGCGCGTCATCGCGCGTGACAGCTCCGACAGCGGGCGCCCGGTCTGGCCCATCGCCGCCAGCACGCGCAGCGCCGCGACCATTCCGTCGCCGGTGGTCGCGTGGTCGAGGAAGATGATGTGCCCCGACTGCTCGCCGCCGAGCAGCAGGCCGCGCTCGCGCATCGCCTCGACGACGTAGCGATCGCCGACCGCGGTGCGCATGAGCTTGCCGCCCTTCGACGCCAGCGCGCGCTCGAGGCCCAGGTTCGACATCACCGTCGCGACCACGGTCTTCTCGGGCAGCGAGCCCTCTTCCAGCATGCGCGTACCGCAGGATCGCCATCACCTGGTCGCCGTCGACGATGTTGCCGTGCTCGTCGCCGAGGATCAGTCGGTCGGCGTCGCCGTCGAGCGCCACGCCGAGCTGCGCGCCCACGCGCCGCACTTCGGCCGCCATGTTCTCGGGGTGCAGCGCGCCCACGCCGTCGTTGATGTTGCGGCCGTTGGGGTCGGTACCGAGAGCGATCACGTGCGCGCCCAGCTCCTCGAACACCTGCGGCGCGCAGTGATACGCGGCGCCGTGCGCGCAGTCGACGACCACCTTGATGCCGTCGAGCGTGCGCTCCTTCGGGAAGACGTTCTTCAGGAACTGAACATACCGGCCGCGCGCGTCGTCGATGCGGATCGCCTTGCCGATGGCGTCGGGCGCGGTGCCCTGCTCACCCCTGCCCTCCGAGATCGCCTCCATGCGCCGCTCGAGGTCGGCCTCGACCTCGTCGGGCAGCTTGAACCCGTCGGCGGCGAAGATCTTGATGCCGTTGTCCTGGAACGGGTTGTGTGACGCGCTGATCACGACGCCGGCGTCGGCGCGCATCGACCAGGTGATGAACGCGATGCCCGGCGTCGGCAGCGGGCCGACCAGCATCACGTCGGCGCCCGCCGAGACGATGCCGGCCTGCAGCGCGCTCTCGAGCATGTAGCCCGAGAGCCGCGTGTCCTTGCCGATCACGATGCGTCCGGGGCGATCCGGATGGCGAAAGCGCTGCGCGACCGCCTGCCCCAGGCGCAAGGCCACCTCGGCGGTCATCGGGTCCTGGTTGGCAACGCCGCGGATTCCGTCGGTACCGAACAGCTTCCTGGTGTCGTTGGGGCTCATGCGCCGGCATTTTAAGCATTCTTCAGCGCTTGCGCGACCCGAACGACATCCCGCATCTCGGCGACGTCGTGAACCCGGACCGCCGACGCCCCGCCCGCCACGCACGCCGCGACCGCGGCGGCGGTCCCGAAGCACCGCTCCTGTGCGGGCTTGCCCGTGATCTGCCCGATGAAGGACTTGCGTGACACCCCGACCAGCACCGGGACGCGCCACGCGCGCCACCAGCGCCGGCAGCGCGCGCAGCAGCGCCAGGCTGTGCTCGGCGCGCTTGCCGAAGCCGATGCCCGGGTCGGCCCAGATCTCGCGAACCCCGGCGGCGCGCGCGGCGGCGATGCGCGCATCGAGCTCGCTCCCGACCTCGGCGACCACGTCATCGAAGGCGATCTCGTCCATCATCGTGGCCGGCTCGCCGCGCAGGTGCCCGAGCACGACCGCGGCGCCCGCATCGGCGGCGACCCCGAGGATCGCCGGATCCAGCAGCCCTCCCGAGATATCATTGACGATGGTCGCCCCGGCGGCCAGCGCGGCGCGCGCCGTACCCGACTTGTAGGTGTCGACCGACAGGCGCGCGCGATCGCCGACGCGGGCGCGCAGCCCGGCGAGCACCGGTACCACACGCGCGATCTCTTCGGCCTCCGGAACCACCAGCGCGCGCGGCCGCGTCGACTCGCCTCCTATGTCGAGCCAGTCGGCGCCGTCGTCGACCATCCGCACACCCGCGGCGACCGCGTCGTCAGGGGTGGCGTACTGCCCGCCGTCGGAGAAGGAGTCAGGGGTGGCGTTGAGGACACCGACGAGGAGGCACGGCATGGAGTGAGCCTACCCGGAGAGATAAACGCCAAGAACGCCAAGAACGCCAAGTCCGGACCCTGAAGAGTCCGAATCTTGGCGTCCTCGCGTCCTGGCGTTTTCTTATCTGACCGGCATTGTGCCTAAGGCTGCACTAGGCCTTTTCCGGGTCCGGCAGCGGCCTCGGCGGCGCGAAGATGCTCGGCGCGGCGGGGCGCTTTTCGGTCTTCGACTTGTCGACGATCTTGGCCGGCGACGACGTGGTCGCCCAGGTCGATGGTTTCCGGTCGAGACGCCCGCCGGCAAAGATCGTGTCGATCTCGGTGCCGTCGATGGTCTCGAACTCCAGCAGCGCCTCGGCCAGCACCTTGAGCTTGTCCATGTTCTCGACGACGATCTTGTGCGCGCGGTCGTAGTTCGCCGAAACGATCTTGCGAACCTCGCTGTCGATCTCGATCGCGGTCTGCTCGCTGTAGTCCTTGCCGCCATCGCCGAAGTCGCGGCCCAGGAAGACCTCGCCCTCGCGCTTGCCGAAGTGCAGGGGCCCGAGCTTGTCCGACATGCCCCAGTCGCACACCATCTTGCGCGCCAGGTCGGTGGCGACCTGGATGTCGTTCGACGCGCCGGTGGTGATCTGGCTGAACACCAGCTCCTCGGCGACCCGGCCGCCCATCGCGACCGAGATCTGATCGTTGGCCGCCTCCTGGGAGATGTTGAGGCGATCCTCGGTCGGCAGCTGCTGGGTCAACCCCAGTGCGCGGCCGCGCGGGATGATGGTCACCTTGTGGATCGGGTCCGAGCCCTTCATCATCTTGCCGACCAGCGCGTGCCCAGCCTCGTGGTAGGCGGTGATGCGCTTGTCGTTCTCGCTGATGATCATCGAGCGCCGCTCGGGGCCCATCAGGACCTTGTCCTTGGCCATCTCGAAGTCGTGCATGTCGAGACGGTCCTTCTCGAGGCGAGCCGCCCACAGCGCCGCCTCGTTGACCAGGTTCTCGAGGTCGGCGCCCGAGAAGCCGGGCGTGCCGCGCGCGATCACGTCCAGGTCGACGTTGGCGCTGAGCGGCGTCTTCTTGGTGTGCACCTTGAGGATGCCGGTGCGCCCCTTGACGTCGGGCCGCGGCACGACGATGCGGCGGTCGAAGCGGCCCGGGCGCAGCAGCGCCGGGTCGAGCACGTCGGGCCGGTTGGTGGCGGCGATCAGGATGACGCCGTCGTTCGACTCGAAGCCGTCCATCTCGACCAGCAGCTGGTTCAGCGTCTGCTCGCGCTCGTCGTGACCGCCGCCCAGGCCGGCGCCGCGGTGACGGCCGACGGCGTCGATCTCGTCGATGAAGATGATGCAGGGCGCGTTCTTCTTGCCCTGCTCGAACAGGTCGCGGACGCGGCTGGCGCCGACGCCGACGAACATCTCGACGAAGTCCGAGCCCGAGATCGAGAAAAATGGAACGCCAGCCTCACCCGCGATGGCGCGCGCCAGGAGCGTCTTGCCGGTGCCGGGAGGGCCCATCATCAAGACGCCCTTGGGGATGCGGCCGCCGAGACGGGTGAACTTCTTCGGATCCTTGAGGAAGGAGATGATCTCCTCGACCTCGTCCTTCGCCTCCTCGATGCCGGCGACGTCGGCGAAGGTCATCTTGCGCTGGTTCTCGGACAGCAGCTTGGCCTTGGACTTGCCAAAGCTCATGGCCTTGCCACCGCCCACCTGCAGCTGGCGCATGAAGACCAGGAACAGCACCACCAGGACCAGCATCGGCAGCCAGGTCACGAAGATCTGCTGCCAGAAGCCGTTCTCGCTCTCCTTGACGACCTCGTAGTTCAACTTGGCCTTGTCCAGGCGATCGAACAGCTTGTCGCTGACGACGCCGGTGGTGACGAAGTTCTCTCCGTTCGCCCACTGGCCGCGGAACTCGGCGCTCTCGTTGTTCTTCTTGATCGTGATCGCCGACCCCGCCTTGAACTTCTCCGGGTGCTGATCGACATCCTGTACGAACGTCGAGAACAGCAGCGGGTGGTCCGTCGGGCGCTGGCTGTTCAGGAACTGCCACACCACGACGAAGGCGAAGATGAGCATGATCCAGACGAGAAACGTCTTATGTCCTTGGCGCACTCGAAATCCTTTCGGCGTGAGGGGCAGTCACGGTCTCGATCTCTCTTTCGACGAGAGAAAGCGATCGCTTGAGCAGCCTCCGCACACGACCCAAAGTATTGCGCCCAAAGAAGGGAGCGTCAAACACTGGTTTCGGGACCGCGACGATTGGTTTCGGTGCGCGACGGCGGACAAAAAACACTGAGCCAGCGTCGCGTCGCCGCGCGCGGGCGTGCGAGCTCGGCGGGGCGCAAGCCCGGCACGAACAAGATCTCGTCGTCGACGGTGGTCAGCACCGGCAGCAGGCGGCGCAGGGGACGCGCGACCTTTGCATCAATTAACAAATCGGACAGCTTGCGGCTGCCGCGCCCGCCGCGCGGCCGCATGCGATCCCCGGGCCGGGGTGGGCGCAGCCGCAGCGGCCGCGACAACAGCTCGGCGTCGAAGCTCGCGGCGCCCTCGACCGGAGCCCCCTCACGGATGGCGACACAGGCGCCGCCCGCCCATCCGTAGTCGCCGGGCGCGAGGATCGTGACCTCCGCCGGCGGTGGCTCGGCTGCGGAAGCGGAGCGCGCCGGCAGCCAGGTCACCCGACCGTACGAAACCTCGACCTCCGCGCCGGCGACGTCGACCCGGCGGGTCCCGACGCGCGCGCGGCGCAGCCCATCCGACCACGGCGGCCGCGCGCCGGTTGAGATGCGGCCGGTCCGCGGTCGTCCCGCTGGTCAGGCGCGCGGCATCGGCGGCGAGCGCACGCAGCGCCTCGCCCAGGCGCGGGTTCTCGGCGCGCAGCGCCGGCAAAATCTGGTAACGCAGGCGCGCCCGCGCGAAGCGGGCGTCCCGGTTCGACGGGTCCTCGACGAAGGGGATGCTCCGGCGCCGCAGGTAGGTCGAGATCTGCTTGCGCTCGACGTCGAGCAAGGGTCGCACGAACATCTCGCGCCGATACGGGATCCCCGCCAGGCCGCGCACGCCGGTGCCGCGCAGAATCCGGAACAGGATCGTCTCCTCCTGATCGTCGGCCTGGTGGCCGAGCGCGATCTTGTGCGCGCCGACGGCGCGCGCGTGGGCCTCGAGAGCGGCGAGGCGGAGGCGGCGCGCGACGTCTTGCCAGGACGAAGAAAGCGACGACGACGACGACGAGCGGGCACGCGCACCGCGGACGTCGACCGCGAGCAGCCGCCACTCGAGCTCGAGGTCGCGCGCCCGCGCGGCGACCAGCTCGGCCTCGGCCCGCGCCTCGGGCCGCAATCCGTGGTCGACGGTCGCGACCACCAGCTCCAACCCCAGCCGATCGCGCAGCTCCCACAGCGCGTGCAGCAGCGCCATCGAATCGGGACCGCCCGAGACCGCGCACAGCACGCGATCGCCGCGGTCGAAGAGACCGCGCTCGCGGATGGTGCGCTCCACACGGGACAGCATGTCGAGCGGGGAGTCTACCGCGACTGACCGCGCGCCACCGGCGGCGCGGCCGTCGCGGCTGTCGTATAAGAAGGCCGATGCCCGCCTCGAAAGACTCGCCGCCCGACAACGTCATCGCCCTGTCGCGTTACCGCGCCCAGCTCGGGCGCGGCAAGCGGTTACGCCGCTCCGAAGCGCTCATGAACACGCCGAACCCCGAGGCCGCGATCCGCGCGCTGCCCGGCGACGAGCTCTACTACATCGTGCACGAGACCGGCACGCGCGACGCGCTCGACATCCTGGTCCACGCCACGCCGAGTCAGCTCCAGGTCGTGCTGGACTTCGCGCTGTGGGAACGCGACGACATCCCGGCGGCGCGTCTGACCGAGTGGCTCGAGGTGCTGTCGGAGGCGCCGCCCGACAAGATCGGCGAGTGGATCGCCGGGCTCGACGTCGAGCTGGTCGCCCTGCTGCTGCTCAAGACCTCGAGCATCTACGACCTCAGCGACGGCGATCCGCCCGACGAGCCCGAGGGGACCTTCTACCCGACGCCCGACCGCCTGTTCGTGCTCGACGTGCGCGGCCTGCCCGAGGGCGACGCCTCCGCGAGGACGGCGCCGCAGAGCCGGGGTACGGCGACCCCCGCGCCCGAGCGCGACGAGGGCGACGAGGGCGCCGAGCCGCCCGAGTCGGCGCGCGCGATGATCCGCATCGTCGACTTGCTCTACCGCAGCGACCGCGTGCTCGCGCGCCGGCTGCTGGTCGGCGCGCGCGGCGAGCTGCCGTCGACGCTGCAGGAGATGGCGTACCGCTGGCGCAGCGGGCGCATGGCCGACCTCGGCTTCGCCGACCACTGGGAAGCGCTGGAGGTCTACCGCGAGCTCGATCCGGCGAGCGTGCGCATCGGCGAGGCGACGGGCCCGGCGTCGCGCGTGCGCCCGCTGCACGGCGACGGGCGCTCGGGCGATTCGCTGCGCGCGCCCACGGCGCTGGCCGAGCGCCTGAGCGGCAGCACGTCTCCGTTCGCGCGCGCGGTCGCCGGATTGACCACGCCCGACGAGGTGGGCGAGCTGCACTTCGCGCTGGTCGCGCTCGGCAACCGCGTGCTGGCGGCGGATCGGGTCACGCCCGGCGACGACGAAGCGGTGAACGCGGCGCTCGCGCGCATGCTGGCGACGCTGGACATCGCGGTCGAGTTCCTGGCCCACGGCGACGACGCGCGCGCGATCGAGGCCGTGCGCACGGTGCCGGTGGTGCGGCTCTTCCGTCTCGGCGTGAGCCTCATCGGCAAGGTGAAGCAGCTGGCGCGCGCGCTCGAGCGCAAGGGGCCGTTCGCCGCGCTCGGCCCGGGTCTGTTCGAGGACACTGACGCGACCGTGATCGAGGCGGTGACGCGCCGGCGACCGGCGTTCCCGGCGCTGCTCGACGACCCGCCCAAGGCGGCGGAACGGCCGTTCGCGTCGATGGCCGACGTGGCGCGCGCCACCCTGGCCCTCAAGGAAGCGGCGGCGGCGCAGGCCTTGCTGTACGGCCTGGGGGTCCGCAGCGAGCACATCAACACCGAGGCGGTGGCCGCGACGCCGGCCGGCCTGCAGAGCGGCGACGCCGGCGCGATCGACGCGGGCGTCCTGGCGCGCACGGCGCTGGTGGCGCGCCTGCTCGCCGGCGACTCCAGCTCGAAGCGCGACCAGCCGATGTCTTTTCAGCCCCTCACCACCGACGAGGTGCGTGAATTCGAGGCTCTCACCCGCGTCCAAGGCGATACGACAATGAAGCTCACCGACAAGCTGACCCGCAAGGCCAAGGCGATCCTCGACGCAGCCGCGCCCGAGGCGCTGGGTGAAGCGGCGCGCAAGGTCGCCGAGCGCTGGATCGCCGGCCTCGCTCCGCTCGAGCCCGTGCTGGTGCGCCGCCCGGTGACCAAAGCGCCGCGCCGCCGCTAAGGCCAAGCGGGGCCGGGACAACCCGGACGACATTGAGGCAGACTGGCGCCCATGCGCCTGCACCTCATCGACGGGACCTACGAGCTCTTCCGCGCCCACTTCGCTCCCCGCCCCGAGCACCGCGCGCCCGAGGGCTGGGACGCCAAGGCGACCGTGGGCGTGGTCGCGTCCCTGCTCTCGCTGCTACACGACCCCACCGAAGATGTGACCCACATCGCGGTCGCGTTCGACAACCCGATCCGCTCGTTCCGGAACGATCTGTTCCCCGACTACAAGAGCGACGAAGGCGTGCCGCCCGAGCTGCGCGCGCAGTTCGACACGGTCGAGGAAGGGGTCGCCGCGATCGGCGTCGCGGTCTGGTCGATGCGCGAGTACGAGGCTGACGACGGCCTCGCGAGCCGGCGCGCGCCGCTTCGCGGCCGAGGTCGAGCAGGTGCGCATCATGACGCCCGACAAGGATCTCGGGCAGTGCATCGTCGGCGACCGGGTGGTGCAGGTCGATCGCCGCCAGAACAAGGTCACCAACGAGACGACGTTCCGCGCGCTGCGCGGCTTCGGCCCGCGCAGCATGCCCGACTACCTGGCGCTGACCGGCGACACCGCCGACGGCATCCCCGGACTGGCGGGCTTCGGCGAGAAGAGCGCGTCGCTGGTCATCGGCGCCTACGAACATCTCGAGCACATCCCCGACGACGCCTCGGCCTGGACGGTGCGGCCGCGCGGCGCTCGCGCAGCTGGCGGCGACGCTGGCCGCCGGGCGCGAGGCGGCCGTGCTCTATCGCAAGCTGGCGACGCTCGTCGACACCGCCCCGTGCGCCGAGACGCTGGAAGAGGTGCGCTTCGGCGGCGTGCCACGCGAGCGATTCGAGGCCTGGTGCGATCGCCTGGGAGCGCGTACCTTGCGGACCGCTCCACGGCGCTGGAGCGCGACTTGACAGGGTTCGCCGGCCTGTCGTAGGTACCCGAGGGAAAAAAAACGGAGCTAGACCCACATCGGGAATGAATCCGATCGAGGGTTGGTTGGCAGACGCGAACCGCCCCACCGGCGAATTATCCAACTTGGATCTGCAACCCGGATCTGCAACCCAGCTCAGCCAACGCATCAAATGATGTTTCGCGGTCGATTCTTTTCGATCGATCGACGAGCACACGCGAGGAACGCATGTCGGACGTGATGATTCAGGTCGAGAACCTCACCAAGGACTACGGTCCCGCGCGCGCCGTCGACAAGGTGACCTTCAATGTGCGCAAGGGCGAGGTGCTCGGGTTCCTGGGCCCGAACGGCGCGGGCAAGTCGACGACGATGAAGATGTTGACCTGCTTCCTGTCGCCGACCGCCGGCACGGCCAAGGTCGCGGGCTACGACGTGTTCGACGACTCGCTCGAGGTGCGGCGCCGCATCGGGTACTTGCCCGAGGACACGCCGATCTACCGCGACATGACCGTGCTCGAGTACCTGCAGTTCGCGGCCGAGCTGCGCGGCATGGACGTGCAGAAGGCGCCGGCCCGCATCAAGGAGATCGGTGGGCGCTGCGGCCTGGGCGACGTCGCGGGCAAGCTGGTGGGCGAGCTGTCCAAGGGCTACCGCCAGCGCCTCGGCCTGGCGCAGGCGATGCTCCACGACCCCGACATCCTGATCCTCGACGAGCCGACCAGCGGCCTCGACCCCAACCAGATCGTCGAGATCCGCGAGCTCATCAAGGAGATCGGCAAAGAGCGCACGATCATCCTGTCGACGCACATCCTGAGCGAGGTGCAGGCGACCTGCAGCCGCATCCTCATCATCAGCGGCGGCAAGCTGGTGGCCGACGGCACGCCGGAATCGCTGACCTCGCGCGAGAAGCGCGGCCGCTACCGGGTGGTGCTGCAGGCGGGCGGCGCGGCGTTTCCGTGCGCCCGAATCCGCGCAGGAGGCGCTGCGCGCCAGCCTGTCGCGGCTGGGAGGCGTCAGCGCCTGCCAGATCGTGAGCGGCGAGGACGGCGCGCACACCTTCGGCATCGACGCGGCGACCTCGGACGATCTGCGCCCGATGTTGTTCAAGACGGCGATCGACAACAAGTGGTCGCTGCTCGAGCTGGTGCGCGAGTCGGTCAGCCTCGAGGCCGTGTTCCGCAACCTGACCACCGGCGACGAACCCAAGCTCGAGATCAAATCCGAAAACGGCACTACGGAGGCCCGCCCATGAACCCCGCGCTCGTCATCTCCAAACGGGAGATCCGTGCCTACTTCAACTCGCCGGTCGCGTACATCGTGGTCACGGTGTTCACGATCCTGACCGGCTACCTGTTCTTCACGCAGCTCTTCCTGGAGAAGCAGGCCGACATGCGGCCGTTCTTCGGCGTGATGCCGCTGCTGTTCATGTTCGTGATCCCGGCGATCACCATGCGCCTCGTCGCCGAAGAGAGAGGCAGCGGCACGCTGGAGCTGCTCATCACCATGCCGGTGCGCGACTGGGAGGTGATCGTCGGCAAGTTCCTGGCGGCGCTGTTCCTGCTGTGCACGGCGCTGTTCCTGACGCTGGCGTTCGCGATCACCGTCAAGTCGCTGGGCCCGCTCGACCGCGGTCCGGCGATCGGCGGCTACCTGGGCCTGGTGCTGATGGGCGGCGCGTACGTCGCGATCGGCGTGATGGCGTCGTCGCTGACGCGCAACCAGATCATCGCGTTCATCGTCGCCTTCGCGATCAGCTTCGCGCTCTTTCTCTTCGGCAAGCTGACGCAGTTCGTGCCCGAATCGTTGCAGCCGATCATTTCGTTCCTGTCGATCGACGGCCACTTCGAGAACATCGGCCGCGGCGTGATCGACACCCGCGACGTCATCTATTACCTGTCGGTGATCGGCGTCTGCCTCCTGATCGCGACGACCGCTCTCGAATCGAGGAAGTGGAAGTAGCCATGGCGATGAACCAGAAGAAGCGAGCCTCGGCGTCGAACGCGGCGCTCTACACCCTGTTCACGATCGGCGCGATCGTCGTGGTCAACCTGATCGCGACGCGCGTCTTCGAACGCCTCGACCTGACCGAGGCCAAGGTCTACACGCTGTCGAAGGCGTCGAAGGACATCGTCGGCGCGCTGCCCGACTACCTGACGGTCAAGGCGTACATCTCCAAGGACCTGCCGCCCGAGCTGGCCAACGACAGCCGCTACGTGCGCGATCTGCTCGACGAGTACCGCACGTACTCCAAGGGCAAGCTGCGCTTCGAGGCGATCGACCCGGGCACCGACAAGAAGCTCGAGGAAGAAGCCAGCGCCTGCAAGGTGAACAAGCTGCAAGTCCAGGTGATGCGCTCGCAGAAGTTCGAGGTCGGCAGCTACTACCTGGGCCTGTGCTTCAAGTACCAGGGCCAGGACGAGGCGATCGCGGAGATCGGCCAGCCCGAGGGGCTCGAGTATCAGATCTCGTCGCTGGTGAAGCGCATGTCGCAGAAGAAGCGCAAGATCGCCTTCACCAACGGCCACGGCGAGCACGACCTGTCGGAGGGGTTCCAGGCGCTCAAGCACGTGCTGTCGCAGGAGTTCGACACGACGACCGTGAATCCGTCGTCGGCCGAGATCGGCGACGACATCGACGCGCTGGTGGTCGGCGGCCCGCGCCAGGCCCTGGACGACAAGGCGCGCCACGCGATCGACCACTTCCTGATGAAGGGCAAGGGCGCGATCTTCCTGGTCGACGGCATGGTGATGAGCTCGCCGCGCAACAACATGGGTCAGCCCGAGATGCCGGGCATGCCCAAGATCGGCCAGGCCAACGACGCGGGCCTCGCCGATCTGCTCGGCGCCTACGGCTTCAAGATCAACCAGGACTTCGTGCTCGACGATCAGCAGAACGTGCCCGGCCCCGTCGAGTACGGTGGGCGGCGCATGCTGGCCAACTACCCGGTGTTCGTTGGCGTCGAGGTCGATGACCAGGGCGACAAGGACTTCTCGGTGCTCGCCGGCGTCAAGGCGCTGGTGTTCCCGTACGCGAGCTCGGTCGAGCTGACCGGGCCGCTGCAGGGCGGGAAGCCGGCGCAGGGCAAGCTCTGGACGCTGGCCCGCTCGTCGGAGGCCGCGTGGACCAAGACCGGGTTCTTCGTCGTGTCGCCGGGGCAGAAGCTCGCGCCCGAAGCGAAGGATCACCGCGGCGTCGGTCGACTTCGGCTTCGCGTACCAGGGGCCGCTCAAGTCGGCGTATCGCGACGGCGAACCCCAACGCCGGCATGTCGGTGCCCGACAGCACGGCCGGGCCGCTCAACGAGTCGAAGAGGCCGGTGCGCATCGTGGTGTTCGGCGACTCCGACTTCGCGTCCGACGAGTATCTTGCAGATGTCGCGCTTCATCCCGATCTACCAGGGCGGCGCGCAGCTGCTGTTCAACGCCATCAGCTGGACGCTCGAGGACGAGGCGCTGACGCCGGTGCGCACCAAGACCGTCGCGGCGCACCCGATCAAGCAGATCGAACGGATCACAAGGTCACGGCGCTGAAGTCGATCAACATCGCCGGCGTGCCGCTGGCGTTCTGCGCGTTCGGTCTCGTGCGCTGGCGCCTGCGCCGCGCGCGCCGACAGGGTCAGAAACTCTAACTCCGCAATCCCCCCCCGCCAAGCCATGAATCGAAAAACAGTCCTCGCGTTCGGAGCTTTCCTGTTGCTGTCGGTCGTCGCGTTCATCGCGCTGCGCGCCCCTGAAAAGGGCGAGCGGCGCGGAGATCAAGCCGCGGCCGGTGGCCAAGCTCGCACTCGGCCGACTTCGACACGCTCGAGGTCACGCGCAACAAGCTGACCACCGTGATCCAGAAGGACGGCGGCAAGTTCAAGGTCACATCGCCGGTGAGCTATCCGGCCGACGACAGCGCGGCGAAGGCGGCGTTCGAGGCGATCGAGAAGCTGGACTTCGGCGACGTCGTCACCGATCAGAAGGCGAAGCAGGCCGAGTTCGAGGTCGGCGACGACGGCCTGCGCGTGGTCGCCAAAAAAGGTGCGACGTCGGTGGGTCGAGCTGATCATCGGCAAGTCGATCGGCGCCGGCACGATGGTGCGCGTCCCCGGCAAGGACGACATCTGGCAGGCCAACGGTTCGATCCGTTTCACGTTCGACAAGGGCGACGCCGACTGGCGCGACAAGAGCATCACCACGTTCGTCGCCGCCGACGCCGAGACGATCGACATCAAGAGCAAGACCGGCGGCTCGATCGAGCTCAAGAAGAGCCAGAAGAAGGCGGACGGCAAGTCGGCCGGCGCCAGCGACGACTGGACGGTGGCGACCTCGACGGTGCCGATCCCCAAGCTCGACACCAGCGCGGCCGGCAGCTTGATCTCGGCGCTCGCGGGCTGGAAGACCAACGAGTTCGGCGACAACGTCAAGCCGGAGGTCTCGGCGCTCAACGACCCGGCGCTGACCATCACCGTGACGCTCAAGGGCGGCAAGAAGGTGACCGCGCTCGTCGGCAACAAGAAGACCGACGACGAGTTCTACGTGAAGAACGGCGAGTCGCCGCAGGTCTTCGTGGTCAAGAAGTGGTCGGTCGAGCACATCAACAAGCGCCCGATCGACTTCCGCGACAAGACCATCTGCGACATCGATGCCGCCGACTTGAGCGAGGTCGCGGTCACCCGCGGCGCCGAGTCGTACACCATCGTCAAGAGCGGCAAGGACTGGAAGGCGACCAAGCCGGCGAAGACCGAGCTCGACCCGAACAAGATCACGCCGATCGCGGGCGCGTTCAAGGCCTGGAAGGCGACCGGCTTCGCCGACGATCCGTCGTCGCTGAAGGCGGGCGGCCTGGTCAAGCCGCAGGCGACGATCGTCGCCAAGTCGAAGGCGGCGACCTGCACGCTGAAGATCGGCGACGCGAGCAAGGACAAGCAGAGCTACTTCGTGCAGGCCGGCAACGCGCCCGACGTCTTCACCGTCGCCAAGTGGTCGGCCGACCGCATCCTGGTCAAGGTCGCCGACATCAAGAAGACCACGGTAGCCGGCAAGTAGCCGCCGCCTGCTAGATCCGCCGTCAGGACACCGCGGGTATCTCGTGGGTGGTGCGCGTGCGGCCGGGGCGGCGGGCCTCGGCGGCGATGAGGCCGGTCTGGCGGCGCAGCTCGGCGGCGGCTTCGGTCCGGCCGGTGCGCTCCTCGAAGTCGGCGTAGGCCGATAGCGCCCGCCCGAGCTCCATCTCGGCTCCCGCGTCGCCGAGGATCTGGACCGCGCGGTCGAACATCTCGCGCGCGCCACCGAGGTCGGGGTCTCCGGGTGCGCCCCGCCCCACCGACGTGGCCGCCACGCGCAGCGCGGCTCCTGCCAGCGGCGGCGAGCCGATCCGCTCGGCGATCTCGTACGCCGACCGCGCCTGGTTGCGCGCGTCGACGGAGCGTCCCAGCGACAGCTCGGCCTCGGCGATGCCGCGCATGGCTTCGCTGACCAGGTGCTTGGCGCCGAACGCGCGCGCGATATCGCGCGCCACGGTCAGCTCGGCCAGCGCCTCGGGCGCCTCGCCGCGCGTGAGGTGGCAGTCGCCGATCTCGATACCCAGGCTGCACTCCAGCAGGCGGTCGCCGAGCTCGCGCGCGATGCCCCGCCCCTCCTCGAGCAGCGCGAGCGCGCGATCGATGCCGCCGAGGTCGCGCTCCAGGCCGCCGAGGTCGAGCAACGAGCAGACCTCGCCCGGACGATCGCCAATCCTGCGGCGCAGCTCGAGCGCCTCGCGGAAGTGCGCACCCGCGGGCACCAGCGCGCCCGACTCGTGCTCGACCTGGCCGAGCCGGGACAGCGTGAGTGCGCGGCCGCGGTCGTCGCCGAGGCGCTCGCGTGCCACCAGCGCGGCGCGGTGGTGCTCCAGCGAATCGGCGGGCGCGCCCGCCAGGAAATGGATGCGGCCGAGGTCGTCGAGCGTCGACGCGATGCCTGGCAAATCGCCCGCCAGCTCGAACAGCTCGCGTGCCAGCGTCAGGTGCTCCAGCGCCGCCGGGTGCTCGCCGAGCAGACCGTGCAGGCGCCCGAGGCGATCGTGCGCCGCGCCGCCCTTGGCCGGCAGGTCGAGCCACCACGCCAGGCGCAAGAGCTGCTGGAAATGGCCGATGGCCTCGCGCGTGCGGCCGAGCCGCGCCGCCAGATCGCCGGCCTCGTGCAAGGCGTCTATCTTGGCGACGGCGTCGTCCTCGCCGAGGAGCTCGATCGCGCGCACGTAGAACCCGTGCGCATCCTCGAGCGGAAGCCGCGCGCGAGCCAGCCCGGCCGCGCTGAGGTAACAATACGCCGCGCGCCGCCGATCCGCGGCCGCCTGGTAGAGGTCGCCGAGCTGGGCGAAGTGGTGCTCGCGCGCGCCCACGCCGCCCACCGCGAGGTGACTCTCGAGCCACTGCGCTGCGAACGCCTTGCGCCGCCGCATCAGCGCCGGCTCGACGCGCGCGCGCACCACGTCGAGATCCGCGGGATCCTGAAAGCGCCACTCGATCTCGCCCGCGATCGTCGAATCGGCGGGCCCGTGCAGGTAGCCCCGATCGCGCAGCGCGCCCAGCGTTTGTTGAATCGCGCGGATCGCCGGATCGGGCGCGAACACCCGCCGGACAGAGCCCGGCTGCGTCCGCGCATCCGCCGGGTCGATGCCCAGCCGCCCCAGCGCCACGACCGCGCCGGTCCAGAAGACTGGGCCCAGCGTCGCGCCCCGCGACAGGAGCTCGCACTCCGCGTCGGAGAGCGCGGCGATCCGCTTCTCCGCCGCCTCCTCGGGAGTGAGAGCCATGGTTTCGCGCGCGACCCGTTCGAGGTCGATCATCCACCCACGAGCGCCCGGCTGGCCCGGCTGGTGCTCGACCGTCAGGATCCCGTGCTGCCGGTAGACGCGCAGGAGCTGCTCGAGGAGGGTCGGGTTCCCGGCCGACTCGGCAACCGCCCGGTCGACGAACGCCGGCACCAGATTGTCGTCACCCAGCATCGTCCGCAGCAGCGCTTCCAGCTCCGGGCGCGCCAGCGGCCCGACATCGATGCGGGCGTGATGCGCCTCGCTGCCCCAGCTCGGACGCCGCACCATGAAGTCGGGCCGCGCCGTGGCCACGATCAAGAGCGCGCCTTGCGTCACTTCCGCGGCCAGGGCGTGCAGACGATCGAGCGAACGATCATCCGCGCGATCCAGATCCTCGAGCACGATCACCAGCGGCGCCGCGGCGGCGTCGCGTTCCAGCACGCGCGCGAGCACGGCGATCGCCAGGTCGTCCAGGCGCGGCGCGCGGCGGGCGAGCACCCCGCTGAGCGGGCTTTCAGCGACCTCGAGGCCGATCAGGCTGCCCAGCAGCGACGACATCTCGACGACGCGGCGATCGCTGAAGACGCTGCTGGAGCTGGTCGCGCAGCTGGATCGACGCGAGGTTCGCGTCGGAGGCGTCCTGCAAGCCGAATCGCCGCCGCACCATCGCGGCGACCGCGTCGAAGGTCCGGGTGGCGTCGTCGCGCCCCGGTGCGGCTACCCAGAGGGCTCGCGGACCGCTGCCCGGCACGTCATCCACGCCGCGCAACCGGTCGTACCACACGCGGCAAAGGCGGCTCTTGCCGATGCCCGCGGCCCCGCACAGGGTCACCCGCTGGGGCACCTGCAGGCGCGAGGCGCGTTCGAGCGCCGCGTCGAGCTGCGCGAGCTCGGCGCCGCGGCCCACGAAGCCGCCTGGAACGAAGCCGCGGCCCACGGAGTCCCGGCCCACGACGTCGCGGCCCACGACGTCGCGAACCACGGCGGGCAGCGGCGGCGGAGCCCCCTTCGCCCGACGCGCGCCTGGCCCCCGGAGCGCGAACCCAGCTCTCTCGCTCATGGCCTGATTTAATCAGGCCCACCGGTTCCGTCCAGAAAGCCGCCCGGGCGCCGCGGCAACCGAGGCGAGAGTCTCAGAGACCTGAGAAGTCTATGATCACGACGCCCCGGTCGGAGCCCTCGTCATCTTTCTCCTTCTTGCGCTCCTCTTCGTCGCCCGCCGGATGCTTCCAGCGATCGTCTCGAATCGGAACCTCAAGCTGCGGTCGCTCGTTGCGCCTCCGCTCCTCTTCCTCGCGGCGTCGGATCTGTTCGATGATCCAGGGCTCGAGCATCGGGAGAACCTCTCGTTAAATGCGTGCAATATCCCTGCCCAATAGTCAAGTTCGACGGTTTGCGCGCTTCACCTTAGTGCGCGAGATCCGAAAGGATCCCGAGCGCTTGGAGGCAACGTCGCTGCGCACCGCAAAAGTTGACGGCCGCCGGCGTAATTGCCGTCGACGGCGGGTGACCGAGGGGCCCCTCCCGCTTGGTCCTTCACTCAATTTACGTCTTCGATCTTCCACAGGCCGTCTTCGCGCACGAATCGCACCTCGGAATTGTCACCGTAGGGCATGCGCGCCTCGTCGCCGGTCTCGACGATCGGCGCGCCGATGTTGGCACGCAGCTCCGCGAGCCGCTTGCGGTTGTCGGCTTTGTGCTCGCCTTCCCAGTAGTCGCGCAGCTTGGGCACCGTGACCGCCACCCGATAGCGGTTGGGCGTGAGCCGCAGGAGCGCGTCATAGCGCACCGTCTCGACCGCACGCACGAACGACCGCAACGCGGCGCGAGGTGTCGCCTGGTCGTACAGATCGAACGGGTGGGCCGCGACACGCCACTGCCCACCCTCGAGCACCAGCGTCAGCCGCTGGCCGAGATCGACGTCGACGTCGATCTGCAGCGGCGTGCGCGCCGCATCCTCGCGAAGCCGATGCGCCGCCGCCTGTACCTCGGGGCCACCCCCGTCGAGATCGCGGCGAAAATCCTCGAGCGGGACGCGCTTCCGGTATTCGGTGGTCATCAACGCGTACGCGCCCGCGTAGTCCTTGCGATCGACCGCCGCGCCGAAGTCGGAGATCGCGTCGGCCGGCCCGCGCTGCGGGTGCGCGCAGGCGGCGGCCGCGCCGGCCAGGAGCAGCAGCCCCGCGCCGAGCCGGATCATCGTCCTACCGAGAGTGTGTACCGATCGCGGAAGTTCGCCGCCTTGCCGGTCGCCTCGCGCACTTGCAGCAGGCAGCAGGGCTCGGCACCGATCGCCAGGCGATTGGTGACCGGGGTTTCACCGCTGATCTTGAAGCGCCCGAGCTCGCGCGACGACAGCGACAGCGCGCGCACGTCCAGCGCCATCCCGGCGATGCCGGTGACGGTGATCGCGACCTCCCCCGCGCCGTCCGCCGCCGCCGGCGCCTGCCAGAAGTCGACGTCGCCCTTGGGGTAGAGCAGCCCGTTGCCGCCGCTCCCCGCCGCCAGCGGCGTCGCGGTCGCGCTGCTGTTGTTGGGCTCGCGCTCGGCGCCAGCCCCGGGTTGTTTGCTGGCGACGGTCAGACGATAGGGCTCGTCGGGGTTCCCATCACCGCGCGGCGCCGACAGCCGGATCAGGATCGAGCCGGCGGGCACGAACAGGTTGGGCAGGCGCTCCGGCTCCTGCCGCTTGCCCTCGTCGGCGCGGACCAGCAGCGCGCCGTCGGTCCCGCGGATGACCTCGAGGCGCATGTCGACCCGCTCGGGCGGCGCCGCCTCGATGTCCAGCTCCAGCGGCTCGGCCGCGGTGTAGCGGTAGACGTCGATGTCGCCGCGCCCCAGATAGCCCTGCACCGTTCCGTCGGTGAGCGCGCTCGCGTGCTGAGCGTCGTCGTTGGGCTCGAGATCGCCGCCGGCCGCGCCCGGCTTGCCGACCTCGGTGCGCAGGCGGAGGTTGTAGCGCACGTCCAGGTTGCGGCCGGCGTCGGCGCGCACGACCAGGAAGAGGCTCGGCTCGCCCGGCGCGAGGCGGATGTTGCGCACGGCCACGCGCTCTTCCTTGCGCCCGCGCACCTCGGTCAGCCTGCGCTCGACCGAATCGAGCACCAGCAGCGACGCGGTGACGCCGGGCACCGCCTCGAGGTCGGCGCTGAGCACGCTGCCGTCGGACAAACCATCGAGCGGCACGCGATACCAGTCCTGGTCGTGGCGCCAGCCGAAGTAGCCGACCGCCTCGCCGGTGGGCGCAATCTCCGTCGCCAGCGTCCGCCTTGCCGTTGGGCTCCAGCTCCTCGCCCGCCTCGAGCGGCTGCAGGCGAAGCGCGAGGTGGTAGCTCGCCCTCGGCGGCGGCCTGCGTGGCGCGGACGCGCAGGAAGTAGGTGCCGGGCGTGACGACCATGCTCGGGATGCCCTCGGCCTCGCCGGGCGCGTTGCCGGGGGCGGCGATCAGCACCTGACCGGCGTCGTCGAGCGCATCGACGGTCACCGCCAGCCCGAGGTCGGGGTGCGATCAGCGCCGAGAGCCGGCGCTTCGTCGTCGGTCGCGCGGCATCCGCGGCGGCGACCGGCGCGACCGCGTCGCCCGCTGCCGGGGTCGCGGGCGGCGGCGCCTCCTCGGGGACGATCAAGCGGTAGAGGTCGACGTCCTTGCCCTTGGCTCCGGGGTCGGCGCCCGCGCTGATGCTGCCGTTCACGACCAGCGCGTGCGCCAGGCCGAGGTCGATCTTCTGCGCGGTCGCGAGCGTGCCGTTGGGCTCGACCTCGGCATTCGCGGGCAGGCCGGGCTCGATGCCGGCGTCGGGCGTGGTGACCACCACCACCGCGGCGCCGTCGGCGCGCGGGAGCAGCTTGTTGCGGTGACAGCCGGCCGCCGTCGTCACCATCGCAGCGGCGGCGAGCGCCAAGCCGGCCAACCACATCGCGCGGCGGCCGGCGCGCATCAGCTCTGCGCCTGCGCCGGCTCGCTGGGGGCTGCCGCAGCCGGCTTCGGCTGGATGCTCGCCATGAACTCGGCCTCGGCGACCACGACGTCGCCGACCTTGGCCTCGCCGCGCATCTTCCAGATCGCGCCGCCCTTGCGCAGCGGCACGACCTCGAGGCGCAGGGTGTCGCCCGGCACCACCGGTTTGCGGAACTTCGCCTTGTCGATCGCCATGAAGTAGATGACCTGCTTCTCGGGATCGAACTTCACCAGGCGCGCGGCGTAGAGCGCGCCCGCCTGCGCGAGCGCCTCGATGATCAGCACGCCCGGCATCACCGGGTGGCCGGGGAAGTGGCCCTCGAAGTGCGGCTCGTTGCGGGTGACCAGCTTGCGCGCGACGATGTGATCGTCGTCGATCTCGTCGACGCGATCGACCAGCAGGAACGGATACCGGTGCGGCAGGATCCGTTCGATGTCGCGGATATCGAGCACTACTTCTTGGCCGGGGCCGCGGCCGTCGGCGCCTTGCCGCCCGAGGAGTCGGCGCCTTCACCGCTGTTGTAGCGCCGGATGAGCTCGTTGGTCAGGTCGAGGTGCGGCTTGGCGTACAGCACCGCCGACTGCGTCTTGTCGAAGATCATCGTGAAGCTCTCGGCCTGCGCGATCTTGTAGATGATCTTGTTCATGCGCTCGAAGATCTTGCCGGTCGCTTCCTGCTCCTTGGCCTGCAGGTCCTGCTGGTGGCGCAGATAGGTCTGCTGCACCTTCTGCATGCGGCCCTGCAGCTCGGTCTCCTTCTCGCGCACCTTGTCGGGCGGCATCAGCGTCCGCTTCTTGTCGAGGTCCTCGATCGCCTTCTTCAGATCTTCCTGCTGCTCGTCGAGCTCTTTCTGCTTCTGGTCGAAGACCTTCTTCAGATTCGCCTTCGCCTTGCGGCCATCCTCGGTCTCGTTGAGCGCGCGCTGCAGGTCGACGTAGCCGAGCTTCACGTCCTCGGCGAACGACACGACCGGGGAAGAAGCTACCAGGAAGACGCCGAGCATGACCAAACGCAACATGTGATCTCCTTTTGGACGCGGCCTTGCTTAGCAGATCTGCGAGAAAAGACTAGTAAAACCCGCCGATCGTGTGAGGGAGGCTGGCTTGCCGGCCGAGCTCTTCGCGGGGGGTCCGGGACCCATCGAGGGTCCAGATCAGAAGAAGTTCCCGATCGTGAACTCGAACACGATCGGCTGCTCGCCCGGCAGAGTTCGGAACGGAATGCCCCACTCGAAGCGCAGCGGGCCGATCGGCGAGAACCAGCGAAAGCCGAAGCCCCAGCTCTCGCGGTAGGCGCCGATGTCGAACGGCCCCTTGCAAGGATCCTTGCTGGCGTCGACGTTCGACGGCCGCAGCTTGCAGTACTGATCCTCGAGGTTGAACGCGTTGCCCATGTCGGTGAACACGACGCCGCGGATGCCGACCTTGTCGAAGATCGGGAACTCGATCTCGGCGTTGCCCGAGCACCTGCATGTTGCCGCCGATGAGGAAGCTCTGCAGCCCGGCGTCCTGCGTCTGCTGCGACAGCGACTGGATCACCGGCCCCAGCGACCGCGGCGCGAAGCCGCGGATGTCGTAGATGCCGCCCACGAAGTAGCGCTCGAAGATCGGGCACGCCGTGCGGATCGCGGCTGGAGATGAGCCCGCCCTCGACCTTGATGCGAAAGACGAACGGCCCCCAGATTGGATAGAAGAAGCGCGCCGCGCCCTCGTAGCGCGTGAAGACGTTCTCCGACGCCAGGAAGTGATCGGCGACCTCGGCCGACAGCGTGTTGTACCAGCCGCGCGTCGGGAACATGCGGTCGTTGCGCGAGTCGTACGAGATGCAGCGATCGCCCCGACGACGTCACGCCCGACCGCAAGAGGTTGGCGATCGACCCGAGCGGGATCGGGTCGCGCTGGCCGCTCGAGAACAGGCCGGCGAAGCCGCCGGTCGTCACGTGCACGTCCTCGAGCGTGTACGTCAGCAGGAGGCGCAGATCCTCGGCGAGCAGGTAGCCCCAGGTGAGGCTCGCGCCCTCCGACGACCGCGTGAACGACGACAGGATGCGGTCCTGCTTGAAGAGGTTGAAGCCGAAGGTCCAGTTGGTGTCGAGGAAGTAGAGGTCCTGGAACTGCAGCGAGAAAGAGCTGCCGCAGGCTGGAGATCTGCGCCTGCAGCGTGAGCAGCTGGCCGCGCCCGAGCAGGTTGTTCTGCGAGATCTGCGCCTGCGCGATGAAGTTCTCGACCGACGAGAAGCCGGCGCCGATCTGGAACGTGCCGGTCGGCCGCTCCGTGACCTCGACGTTGACGTCCATCTCGTTGTCGCTCGACCCGCGCTTGGTCGAGACGTCGACCTTCTCGAAGAAGCCGAGCGCGTTGACGCGCCGCTTCGAGTAGTCGAGCAGCGACTGGTTGTAGGCGTCGCCCTCGATGATGCGCAGCTCGCGGCGGATGACCTTGTCGCGCGTCTTCGAGTTGCCGCGGATGTTGATGCGGTCGAAGTAGACCAGCTCGCCCTTCTGGATCTCGAACGTCACGTCGACGGTCAGCGTCTTCTCGTCGACCGGCGTCGCCGGGCTGGCGTTGACGTAGGCGTAGCCGTGGTCCTTGTAGAGATCGGTCAGCTTCTGCAGATCGTCGGACAGCTTCGAGCGGTTGAAGATCTCGCCCGGCTTCACCGTCACGCGCTTGAGGAAGAACTCCTTCGACTCGAGCAGGTCGCCGCGGATGTCGATCTTGCCGAGGCGGTACTGCGGGCCCTCGTCGATCGAGATCGTGATGTACATCGACTGCTTGTCGGGCGAAAGCTCGATGAGCGGCGTGCCGACCTTGACCTGCACGTAGCCGCGGTCCCAGTAGTGCGCCTGCAGCAGCAGCAGATCGCGCTGGAACACGTCCTCGCGGTAGGTGCCGGCCTGGGTGACGATCGAGAGGATGTTGCCCTCGTGGGTCAGGATCACGTCGCGCAGCTCGTCGTCGCCGATGGCGTGGTTGCCGACGAAGTTGACCCGGCGCACCTCGACCTTGGCGTTCTCGTGGATGCGGAACCAGACGTCGACCTCCGACGGCGAGTTGCGCTTGAGCTCGTACGAGACCTCGGCCATGTAGAAGCCCTTCTCGACGTAGAGCTCCTTGATCTTCTCGACGTTCTTCTTGAGCTTGGACGGGTCGAGGATCTGCTCCTTCTTGACGTCGAGAATCTCGTTGATCTTCGACAGCGACACCTCGTCGTTGCCGGCGACGTAGATCTTGTTGATCGCCGGCTTCTCCTTGAGCACGAAGACGATCACCAGGCCGGCCTTGCTCTCGGTGCTCTCGATCTGCACGTCCTCGAAGAAGCCCATCTTCCAGATCGTGCGGACGTCGTCGCGCAGCATCTCCTGCGTCAGCGACACGCCGGGCTGGGTCTTGAGGTTGACCTTGATGGCGTCGTCCTCGACCTTGCGGTTGCCGCGGAAGAGCACGCGCACCACCTTCATCGACGGCGTCGCCACCGCCGGCGCGGCGGCGGGCGGCGTCTCGGCGGCGGCGTCCTCGTCGTCGGCCGCGAAGGCCGGTCGGGCGAAGGCCGGTCGCGCGCCGGTCATCGCCAGCGCCAGCGCCAGCACGTGCGCCGCGACGATGAAATTCGCGCTATTTCGGGGAGCCCGCGCGGGGTCCCGAGGAATGATCTTCACGGCTGCGTTTACTCCCCTTCGACGATCACGCCGTCGGCCATTCGCAGCTTGCGGGCGGTCTGGGCGGCCAGCTCATTGTTGTGGGTGACGATCAGGATCGTCATCCCGCGCTCGCGATTGAGCTCGAAGAAGAGCTCGTGCATCTCGCGCCCAGTCGTCGTGTCGAGATTGCCGGTCGGCTCGTCGGCCAGCAACAGCCGCGGCGACAGCAAGAGAGCGCGCGCCAGCGCCACCCGCTGCTGCTCGCCGCCCGACAGCTCGCCGGGCCGGTGGTCGAGGCGATCGCCGAGACCGAGGCGCGTCAGCATCGCGCGCGACAGCTCGACGCACTCGCGGCGCGGCAGCCGCATGATGAGGCCCGGCATCATCGCGTTCTCGAGCGCGGTGAACTCGGGCAAGAGGTGGTGGAACTGGAAGACGAAGCCGATCTCGCGGTTGCGGAACGCCGCCAGGCTGCGCCGACGACATCGTCGTCACGTCGAGATCGACACCGTCGAAGGTGATCGTGCCGGCCGACGGCGCGTCGAGCATGCCGAGCACGTGCAGCAGCGTCGACTTGCCGGCGCCCGACGCGCCGACCACCGACGCGACCTCGCCCGGCTGCAGCTCGAAGTTGATCCCGCGCAGCACCGGCAGCACGCGGCCGCCGTGGCTGAATGTCTTGGTCAGATCGCGCACGACGACGTGCGCGCCGCCGCGCGCCGGCCGGGCGGCACCCCCGATCTCTCCGGGCGGCGAGGCGAGAAACACAGGCGACCGATCGACGGATGGCGCGAACGAGCTCGCGAGTGTCAACCAGGCTCCTTGCGCGGGTTCATTGCGGGGTCGCAAGGTAGTCGCCACCTCGGCGAGTGTCAACGACGGGCGAGCTACCACAACGCTTGAGACTGAGCGGACTTAGACCGAGTTGCCCGGTCGAGGCTCACTCGTAGCGCAAGCCTTCGACCGGACGCATGCGCGAGGCCACGAACGCCGGGTAGATCGTCGCCAGGCAGCACAGGCCCAGCGCGGCCAGGCTCACCGACGCGATTTCCGAGACCCGCATCACGACGGGAAGCTTCTGGATGTAATAGAGATCAGGGTCGATCGGCAGGCCGAAGCGCGCCAGCAGCAGGCAGCCGGTGACGCCGAACGTGACCCCCAGCGCCAACCCCACGAGCCCGATGTAGAGCCCCTCGGCGAAGAAGACGCGCAGGATGGCGACGTCGCGCGCGCCCATCGACTTCAAGATCGCGACCTCCTTCGCCTTCTCGGTCACCAGCATGATCAGGTTCGAGACGATCGAGAACGACGCGACCAGCGCGATGAAGGTCAGCACCACGAACATCGCGATCTTCTCGAGCCGCAGCGCCATGAACAGGCCGCGATTCAGCTCCTCCCAGGTGCGCACCTCGTACCCGGGGCCGATGCGCGCCTCGATCGCGCGAGGCGATGTCGCGCGCGCGGTCGGGGTCGACGGTGCGCACCTCGACGCCGGTCACCTCGCCCTGCATGCCCAGGAACTTCTGCGCCTCGGCCAGCGAGACGTAGGCCAGCTTGGAATCGAACTCGTACATGCCGGTATAGAAGTGGCCGGCCACGCGGAACGAGCGCATGCGCGGCATCGGGCCCGTCGGGCCGACTCCGCACATCGGGCAGGCGACGTCGACGTCGCTGCCGACGAAGACGTGCAACGTGCGCGCGTAGAGCTCCTCGCCGAGCAGGATCCCCGGCGGTGACGGCGCCGGGGCCGTGTCGGCCTCGCCGCCCTTCGTGCCCTTGTCGCCTTTGCCGCCCTTCTCGCCCGCCTCGCCTCTTTTGCCCGGCGTCAGCTTGTGCGTCTCGCCACCGGCGGCCCCGCGCGGGCTCGCGCCGCTCGTCGCCTCCCCCGAGTCCGCGCCGAGCCCCCAGGTCGCCGCGCCCGGAATCAGCTCGACGTCCTCGGGTGGAATCTTGTCGGGCGTGATCAAGTATTCGACCTTGCCCTCCGACATCTTGCGCGCGAGATCCAGCACGCGCGGCGCGCGGGTGGCGTCGATGCCGCGCAGGATGATCCCCATGCCGGCCGGGTTCGACGCGTGCTTCACGATGACCTCGGACTCGATGTAGGCCATCGAGTCGACCACGCCCTTGATGGGCGCGATCTTCTCCTGCACGTCTTTCCAGTCGGTGAACGCGCGATCGTCGGCGGCGCTGATCACGACGTCGGCCTTGGTGGCGCGGATCTTCGACTTCAGATCGGCCTCGAACCCCGACATCACCGAGAGCGCGATGATCGGCGCGCCCGTGCCCAGGAACACGCCGAAGATCGAGATCGCGGTGAACACCGTGAACGACGCGAACAGCCCGCCCAGGATCGTCAGCAGCAGGCCGAGCCCGATCGCGCCCACCGCCGCGCCCTTGAGCCAGTCGAGGTAGGGCAACCCCTCGGTCCGCATCTCCAGCCAGGGCCCGATGTGCAGCAGGCGATCGATCGCGGCCGGGCCGAAACGCGCCAGCGCCAGCCAGCCGCCGCCGACGGCCAGCAGCACCAGGCCGACGATCATGGTGCGCGGCGACCGGCGCGACGGCTCCTCGCGCAGGTGGCGCCAGGCGACGAACCATTCGAATCCACTGGCGGCCATGCCGATCCTATTCGTTCGGGGCGTCGGCGGCCGCGCGCTCCGCCGCGGGCCGCATGAGCGGAAACAGGATCACGTCGCGGATCGACGGCTGGTCGGTCAGCAGCATGACCAGCCGATCGATGCCGATCCCCTCGCCGGCCGTCGGCGGCAGGCCGTACTCGAGCGCGCGGCAGTAGTCCTCGTCGTAGTCCATGGTCTCCTCGCGGCCCTGCGCCTTGGCGTCGACCTGGCGCTGGAAGCGCGCGCGCTGATCGGCCGGGTCGTTGAGCTCGGAGAAGGCGTTGGCGTGCTCGCGCCCGACGATGAACAGCTCGAAGCGGTCGACGCGCGCCGGATCGCCGTCGTTGCGGCGCGACAGCGGCGACGTCTCCGCCGGGTAGTCGGTGACGAACGTCGGACGATCGGCGGGCAGCGCCTTTTCGCCCGCGTAGTCGAAGAGCGCGCCGATGCGCTCGCCGTGGTTGTCGGCCTTGCGCAGCACCGCCGCCAGCTCGTCCTTGCGCTCGGCGAGCCCGGTCGACGCGATGCCAGCGCGACAGCGCCGCCTCGTCGTCGAGCATCGCGCGCTCGAGCCCGCGCGGCAGCAGCTCGGCGCCGACCGCGGTGATGATCGCGTCCTTCATCGGGATGCGCGGCCAGGGCGACGCCAGGCTCACCGACTGCCCGCCGTAGGTGATGATCTCGCCGCCCGCGACCTCGCGCGCGAGCTCGCGGAACAGCTCCTCGGTCAGCGCCATCAGGTCCTCGTACGTCGCGTAGGCCTGGTAGAACTCGAGCATCGTGAACTCGGGGTTGTGCTGGCGCGACAGCCCCTCGTTGCGGAAGTTGCGGCCGATCTCGTAGACGCGCTCGAAGCTGCCGACGACCAGGCGCTTGAGGTAGAGCTCGGGCGCGATGCGCATGTAGAGATCGAGATCCAGCGCGTTGTGGTGGGTCTTGAACGGCCGCGCCGCGGCGCCGCCCAGGATCGAGTGCATCATCGGCGTCTCGACCTCGAGGAAGCCGCGCGCGTCGAGGAAGCGCCGGATCGAGCGCACGATCGCGCGTGCGCTTGCGGAAGACCTCGCGCACGTCGGGGTTCACCACCAGGTCGACGTAGCGCTGGCGGTAGCGGATCTCGACGTCCTGCAGGCCGTGCCACTTCTCGGGCAGCGGCCGCGTCGCCTTGGTCAGCACGATGGCCTTGTCGGCGAGGATCGTCAGCTCGCCGGTGCGCGTGAACATCGCGCCGCCGACCGCGCCCACGAAGTCGCCGCGCTCGACCTTTTGCCACAGCTCGTAGGCGGCGTCGCCGACCTGGTCCTTCTTCACGTAGATCTGGAGCTCGCCGGTGCGGTCGAGGATCTTCACGAACGTCGCCTTGCCGAACCCGCGGTGCGCGACGATGCGGCCCGCGACCGTGAACCGCTCGTCCGAGAGCAGCGCCTGCGGCGCCCCTTTCGCCTGGCCTCGGGCGGGCGGCGTGACCCCGGCGAAGCGGGCCATCACCTCGGCCGCGGTGTGGGTCGGCACGAAGCCGTTTGCGTAGGGATTCGCGCCCAAGGCGCGGATCTCGGCGACCTTTTTCTCTCGTTCAGCAATTAGCTCTTGTTCGTCCGCCATCGTTTATCCACGGGCTGTCAACATGCTCGATCCTGGCAAACCACCGAGATCAAAAAGAATTCCCAACCTTATCCACAATGTATCCCGATTGTGCACGTTTGGTTACGACGCTACAGATCATCCTCCTCGGGCCCACCCCTTACGACAACGGGTGCGGCCGAGGGGTCGCCTGCCAGCTGCAGAAGCTGCGCAATCATGAACTGGTCCAGGTCGCCGTCGAGCACGGAGTCGACGTTGCTGACCTTGAGCCCGGTGCGGTGGTCGGAGACCAGCCGGTACGGCGCCAGCACGTAGGACCGGATCTGACTGCCCCACTCGATGGCCTTCTTCTGGGCGTGGATGCCGCCCATCTTGTCTTCCATCTTCTTCTGCTCGATCTCGAACAGCTTCGAACGCAGGATGCGCATCGCGGTGCCGCGGTTCTTGTGCTGCGAGCGTTCTTGCTGGCAGTGCACCGCGATCCCGGTCGGGATGTGCGTGATGCGCACCGCGGACTCGGTCTTGTTGACGTGCTGGCCGCCGGCGCCCGACGAGCGCATGACGTCGATGCGCAGGTCCTTGTCGTCGATCTCGACCTTCACCGTCTCGTCGATGTCGGGGTAGACGAACACGCTGGCGAACGAAGTGTGCCGACGCGCCTGCGCGTCGTAGGGCGAGATGCGCACCAGGCGGTGCACGCCGGCCTCGGCGCGCAGATAACCGTAGGCCCACTCGCCGCTGATGCCCAGCGTGGCGCTCTTGATGCCGGCCTCGTCGCCCGGCTGCAGGTCGAGGATCTCGCAGCCGAAGCCGCGCAGCGCCGCCCAGCGGGTGTACATCCGCTGCAGCATCTCGGCCCAGTCCTGTGATTCGGTGCCGCCGGCGCCGGCGTTGATGCTCACGAGCCCGCCCTGCCGGTCGTACGGACCGGACAGCATGCGCGCGAACTCCATCTTGCCGACGACGACCTCGGCCGCATCGAGCGTGCGGTTCGCCTCGCTGGCGGTCGCCTCGTCCTTGGCCTCGTCGGCGAGGTCGACGAGGATGCGCGCCTCCTCGGCCGCCTTCATCTGGGCGTCGAAGCTATCGACCGTCGATTTCAGCTGCGCCTGTTCGCGCAGCGTTGCCTGAGCCTTCTCGGCGGCGGACCAGAAGCTCGGGGCTACCCGCCTCCGCGTCCAGCTCCGCTATGCGATTTCTTTTGCCGGCGATGTCAAAGATGCCCCCGGAGAATCTCCAGGCGGCTCTCCAGCTTGGCGATACGCTCGCGGATCGGGGACAGCTCCATCATGGTGCGCGGCAGTCTAGCATGGGCGAGAGCGTGCAAGTCCGTCCCTAGCGCAGCGAATCGCGCAGGTAATTCTCCTTGAGCCGGACGTACTTCTGCGCGGCGGCGCGATGGAACGCCTCGTCCTCGGCGGTCAGCGTGCGCACCACGCGCGCGGGCGCGCCCAGCACCAGGCTGTAGGGCGGGATGATCGTCCGCTGGGTGACCAGCGCGCCGGCGCCCACGACCGAGCCGTGCCCGATGACCGCCTCGTCGAGGATCGTCGACTGCATGCCGATGAGGCAGCCGTCCTCGACGCGACAGGCGTGCAGCATCGCGCGGTGGCCGACGACCACTTCTTCGCCGACGGTGCACGGCGTGTCGTCGGCGACATGCATGACCGTGCCGTCCTGGATGTTCGTGCGCGCGCCGACCGCGACCGGCGCCAGGTCGCCGCGCAGGACGGCGCCCCACCAGACCGAGCTGCCGTCGCCGAGGGTCACGTCGCCGACCAGCGCCGCGCCCGGCGCGACCAGCACGCCCTGCCCCACCGACGGCACGGCGCCGAGGTAGCGATCGATCATCGCACGTGGAAAGCGTCCGCGCAGCGCGCGCACTTCAGCGTCCAGACGCTGCGCTTCGGGATGGGGACCGGCAACCACGGTGACCGACGTTGCAATCATCGCCATGGCGGCAATGGTGACGCCTAGTGAGCCTCCAGTCGATAGACCAGAAACTGCTCGTCGACGACAGTCGCGGGGCGCGAGGTGAAGAGGAGCTGCGACTGCACGCCGGGCGGCATCGGCGGCAGCTCGACGGTGGAAAGCACCACGGTCACGGGGCTCGCGAGCTGGCGCGAGACGGCGATGGCCCTGGCCAGGAGCTGGTTGACCGAGAAGTCGCGGCGACGGTGGTGAAAGGCGACGGTCTCCTCCACCTCCTCGGTCTCCATGTTGTAAAACGGGCGGCGCAGGTAGGCGGCGACGGTCAGCGCCATGCCGGGACCGGCGACCAGCGGCAGGTCTTGCATGCCGGCGCCGCGAATGAACGCGGCGGTGTCGCGACCGCCCGAGAAGACCTCGCGCGTGTCGACGAGCGTCGCGACCGCGAAGCCCTGGATCTGCAGCCCGCACAGCGCCAGGAGCAGGATCAGCGACGGCAGGTGGCGGCGTTGCGGCTGCAGGCGGCGCAAGAGCCAGCACGCCGCGACCAGCGCGATGAAGTAGTGCGCCCAGTGGCGCGGGCTGCCGCCCAGGCGAGCCTGCTGGATCACCATCATCATCGCCAGCGACGCGACGTAGAACAGCATCAGCCGCCATGAACGGTAAAGAACGGCGATCGCCGCCGCCAGCAGCGCCGCCGCGACGTAAGGGATCGCGCCGGGCACGCTCTGCCAGCAGGTGAGCGGCAGGAACCAGAAGTCGAGGCGCACCGGCCGCAGCGGCGCCAGCCCGTCGAGGACGCGTCCGAGCGTATCGGGGATCATGCGCGGGCCGACCAGCAGCGAGAAGTCCCAGCCGGGCGCGAAGGGGTTGGGATCCATCGGCTCGACGCTCCAGGCGCAGAACCCGAGTGCGGCGCCGAAGATCGCCAGCGCGAGCAACTGGCGCGGCAGCACCGCCGCGAACCGTCGCGGCGGCATCTGGCGGCCGAGGCGGATATTTTCGGCCACGAGGAAGAGCACCAGCCCCACGGCCAGCACCATGCCGTAGACGCTGGTCATCGCCAGCAGCGACAGCACGACCGCCAGCGCGAGCGGCCGCTGGCGCAGCGGATGGTAGAGCGCGCAGAACACGCACAGCAGCAGCCACCCGAGCACGTAGTTGCGGCACACGACGCTGAGCTCGTAGCCGAAGTCGTAGGTGACGAGCAGCAGCACCTTGAGGTAGCGCGGAAACGGCGCGAACCGCAGGAGCACGGCGGCGGCGGCCACGGCGGCGGCGATGGTCGCCACCTGCAGCCCCCACACCTCGGGAAACAGCCAGCTCCAGACGCGCAGGTACCAGAACCAGAGCGGCGGGTGTCCCTCGTAGCGGCGATCGCCGGTCACGAGATCGCCGAAGCCCTGCGCGATGCGCGCCAGGCTGTAGGCGTGCACCTCGTCGCGCCACATCTCGTGGTGCAGGTGCATCCAGATCAGAAACGTCAGGTACAGCGTCGCGACAGCAGCGGTGAACCACCAGCCACTCTCGCGATCGCGCGCCACCGCGCGCCAGGCCCGGGCCAGCCGCGCGCTCACCATTCGTAGAGGGAGATGCGCCGCAGGTGCAAGGTGCCGACGGCGGCCAGACGGAAGCGCACGTGCCGGGCGCTCACCGGCGCGATCTCGTGCGTCCAGACGTGAAAGCCCGAGCGGCGTTGCGCGACCCTGCGCCACTTCCGGCCGTCGAGATCCAGGACTTCGACGTCGAGCGGAAGCGCGCGCTCCCAGCAACAGTCGCGGCGGTTCTCGACCAGGAGCGAGCGGATGGTCCGGGGTGTGCCCAGATCCACGGCGATCCAGGGGTGGTCGCTGGGATAGGTCTGGAAAAAAAAGTCGGCCTTCGACGTCGTCGAGGGACCCGTGCCGCTGCGGCGCGACGGCGGCATGGCGCCGCTCGCAACCCACGGCCGCCCCGCGGCCAGATCGCGCGGGAAGAGGCGCGCGCGCAGCGCCGGCGACAGCAGGCAAGCCAGCAGCACCAAGAGCGCGATCGCCAGAGCCGACGCGGCCGCGAGCGCGCCGAGCGCGATCGTCATGCGGCGATAGGGACGCGAGGCGGCTGCGAGCGACCGGTGCGCGTCCGGGGCGAACGGTTCGGGTGCGCCCGGCTGGGGCGCGCCCGGCTCGGCGATGGCGTCGAGCTCGCGCGCCGCGCGCCGGTGGAGCCGCTCGGCGCGGCCCTGCCAGTCGCGCGGGCGCCGCACGTCGAGCAGATCGGCGGTCAGGCACAGCGCGCGCGCACGCCGATAGCGGACGCCGTGGGCGCGGTGAAACCGCCATCCGACGGCGACCGCGCCCAGAGCGCGCGCGAGCCTGGCGCGCGCGAGCGACCCGACGTGCAGCTGGTGGGTCCGAGGAGTCACGATGAAGCGTGGCCGCGAGAGGCCAGCCGCTAACCTCGCCGCAAAGCCGAGCGCGGTCAACCGCCCCGATCACACGCCGCGAGCTGCTAGGATCTTGGTCGTGAAAGACGGAGCCCACCTGGTCATGGAACCGACGATCGTCGTCGGCGACGTCCACGGCTGCCTGGACGAGCTGCGGCGGCTGCTGGCCACCTGCGGCTTCCAGCGCGGCGATCGCCTGGTGCTGGCAGGCGATCTGGTGGCCAAGGGCCCGGACTCGCAGGGCGTGGTCCAGCTGGCGCGCGAGGAAGGCGCGCTCGCCGTCGTGGGCAACCACGACGACCACGTGATGCGCGCGCGCGCGGTCGCGCGCGGGACCATTCCGCCGCCGGCCAAGGGGGTGCGCGCCGAGCACCAGGTCGTCGCCGACGCGCTCGGCCGCGACGACTGGGCCTATCTCGAGGCTCTGCCGACATTCCTGCGCCTCGGGTACGAAGGCGCGGACGGGGGCGCGAGCGACGACGGAGCGGCAACGAAAGACGCCTCGCCCGCCGAGGAAGCCGAGACCATCGTGTTGCACGCGGGCGCCGTCCCCGGCGTTCCGTTCGAGAAGCAGACACGCGAGCACCTGACGACCATGCGGAGCATCGGCGCCGACGGCCAACCGACCAAGCGCATCGAAGGGCGCCCCTGGGCGGCGGTCTGGCCTGGACCCGAGAGGATCGTCTTCGGTCACGACGCGATCCGCGGACTGCAGCGCCATCGCTTCGCCACCGGCCTCGACACCGGATGCGTCTACGGGCGCCGGCTGACCGCGCTCTTGCTCCCCGAACGCCGGCTCGTCTCCGTCGAAGCGCGCCGGGCCTACGCGACGCTATGATGAGCGTGGCGCCATGAGCCTACCCGACCTGTCATCGATCAAGGACTTCCTTCAGCTGTCGGACGACCTCGCGACCGCGGGCCAGCCGACCGCCGCCGAGCTCGGCGCCGTCGCCGCGCGCGGGTTCCAGGTGGTGATCAACCTCGCGCTGGCGACGTCGCCGGGCGCGCTGGCCAACGAGGCCGCGGTGGTCGCCGGCAACGGCATGGAATACGTCCACATCCCGATCGACTTCACGGCGCCCGAGGTCCCGGCGGCGCTGCGCTTCTTCGAGACGCTGCGCGCGCACGGCGGGCGCCGGCTGTTCGTTCATTGCGCCGCCAACAAGCGGGTGTCGGCGTTGATCTACGCGTACCGGATCATCGTGGGCGAGCCCGGCCCGGCAACGGCGGCGCGCGATCTCGCGCGGCGCTGGGAGCCCGACGAGACCTGGCGCGGCTACATCGACGACAGCGTCGCCGCCGCGCGCGCGGCCGCGGGCGCGCGCCTGAACGTGCAGTCGGCGACCGAGTGGGAGCCGATCGTCGGCTACGCGCGCGCCGTGCGCATCGGCAGCCACGTGCATGTGTCGGGAACCACGGCCACCGACGAGAACGGCAAGATCGTCGGCATCGGCGATCCCTATGCGCAGGCGGTGCAAGCCTTGAGAAACATCCGCGACGCGCTGACCCGCGCCGGCGCGCGCATCGAGGACGTGGTGCGCACGCGCATGTTCGTGGTCGACATCAGCCGCTGGGTCGAGATCGGCCGCGCCCACGGCGAGGTCTTCGCGCACGTCAGGCCGGTGACGACCATGGTCGAGGTGAAGGCTCTGATCTCGCCCGAAATCCTCGTCGAGATCGAGGCGGAAGCTATCGTCGGTTCGTAGCGCGTCGATCGCAATTTCAAGCGCCACGAAACCCGAAGCCACGAGCACCGGGCGCCGGTGGCAAGGAATCCGGAATCGTGCGACCGTGCACACATGCGCACTATCACCATGGGGTGGATTCTGGGAGCAGCAGTACTGGCAGGCGCAGTCGGTTGCGGCGGGAGCTCGAGCCCGACCGCCGACTTCTGCCAGCAATCGGCCGCGGCGATGTGTCACCGCGCCTATGCATGCACGCCAGCGGCGATGCAGGACACGAACTTTCACAACGCCTGGGGCCCGTCGGAGTCGACGTGCACCGCGGGGCTCGCCCAGCTTTGCACGGCGGGATGCGCCGGGAAGCAAGTGAACGCCGCCGCTCAGACCCAGTGCTTCTCCGACATCAACACCCAGAGCTGCTCCACCGTCGCCGACGGATCGCTGGGCAACAGCTGCGCCGCGGTCTGTGTCGACGTGCCGACCGGCGCGGGCGGCGCTGGCGGCGCTGGCGGCAGCGGCGCTGGCGGCTCGTCGGGAGGCGGGACCCTCTCCGATCCGATCGTCTTCTGCAAGATGTCCTTCGACGCCATCTGCGCGCGCGTCTTCCAGTGCGTGCCCGCCGCCCAGCAGACCACCGCCTTCACGGCCGAATTCGGCACGTCCGTCGCGGCCTGCAAGACGATGTTCGAGGCGATGTGCATCGACCCTGCAACCAACTGCCCCACTTACAGTCCAACGCTCGGCGCCAGCTGCATCTCGATGTTGAACAGCGATACCTGCGCCGACCTGCTGGCCACCAACTTCGTGCCGGCGACCTGCCAGTCGGCCTGCGGCATGTAGCGCCGCGGGTGATGGGTTCGATGCGCGGCACGCCGGCACCGCTGATTGTCGCCATCACCATGGCCATCGCAATCGCCGGTGCCGGCGCCTGCCGCCGTCCGATGGCGCGGGACGGCACGCCGATCCTCATCGACGCCGGCGACGGCACGGCGCTGCCGCGCAGTGAATCGCTGTCGCTCGTCGCCGGCGGCATCCCGCGCCACCTGATCGTTCATCTACCGGGCGGCGCCGCGACAACGCCCCGGCCGCTGGTGCTGAACCTGCACGGCTCGGGCGGAACCGCCGCGCAGCAAGAAGCCTCGATCGGGATGGACGCCGTCGCCGAGGCCCACCAGTTCATCGTCGCCTATCCCGACGCCGCGATCGCCCTCGGCGGCGGGTTCGCCTGGAACGTGCCCGGCCAGCCGCTGCTCGGCGGCGGCGCCGTGCCGCCCGACGCCGCCGACGACGTGGCGTTCTTTGCGCAGGCGATCGCCTTCCTGCAGCAGCGCTACGCCATCGACGCGCACCGGGTCTTCGTGACCGGCATGTCGGGCGGCGCGCGCATGACCAGCCAGCTCGGCTGCGACCTGGCGGGCACCGTCGCGGCGATCGCGCCGGTCGCGGGCCTGCGCTTTCCCACGCCGTGCAACGGCGCGCGCGCCGTCCCCGTCGTCGCGTTCCACGGCACCGCCGACGCCACCAATCCGTACGACGGTGGCGGCCAGCCCTACTGGACGTACAGCGTGCCCAGCGCCCAGCAGCAGTGGGCCGCACACGACGGCTGCGGCGCGAACCCGACGTCGGCGCCCGCCGCCGACGTCGTCACGCTCACCGCCTACGGCGACTGCGCCGGCGGCGCGGCGGTCGCGCTCTATACCATCGACGGCGCCGGCCACGAATGGCCGGGCGCGCCCGGGCAGACCCCCGCCATCGATGCGAGCACGACCATGTGGTCGTTTTTTTCCGCGCACCCGCTGCCCTGAGGCGCGCGAGCGTCGTGATCCTCGGCGAGAGCGCGCTCAGGCGCTGATGAGGCGGAGCTGGCGCAGCCGCGCCGGCTGCTCGTCGGCGATCGGGTAGCGGCCAGAGAAGCAGGCGTCGCAAAAACCCTGCGGGCCTCCCGGCCCCGACTGCAGCACCGGCAGCCCCCCCTTGCGGCCGCCGTCGGTGACCTGCTGCCCTTCGGGGCGCCAGCCCTCGACGGACTGGTAGAGCCCGTCGAGCGACAGATAGCCGATCGAGTCGGCGCCCACGAAGTCGCGGATCTGATCGACGCTATGGTTGGCGCCGATGAGCTCCTCGCTGGTCGGCGTGTCGATGCCGTAGCGGCACGGACCGATCGTCGGCGGCGAGCTGATGCGCAGGTGCACCTCGCGCGCGCCCGCCGAGCGGATCATCCCGACGATCTTGCGCGACGTCGTGCCGCGCACGATGGAGTCGTCGACGACCACCACGCGGTTGCCCTGCAGCACCTCGCGCACCGGGCTCAGCTTCAGTTTCACGCCGAAGTGGCGGATCTGCTGCGACGGCTCGATGAACGTGCGGCCCATGAAGTGCGACCGCATCAGCCCCTGGTCGTAGGGGATCCCGCTCTCGCGCGCATAGCCGATCGCCGCCGCCATGCCCGAGTCGGGCACCGGGATCACCACGTCGGCCTCGACCGCGTGCTCGATCGCCAGGCGGCGCCCCATACGCTCGCGCGAGCGGTAGACCGACCGCCCGTCGATGGTCGAGTCGGGCCGCGCGAAGTAGATCCACTCGAAGACGCAGCGGTGGGCCGTCTGCGCGCCGAACGGACGCACGCTCTGCACGCCCGACTCGTTGATGATCACCATCTCGCCCGGCTCGAGATCGCGCACGTATTCGGCGCCGATCAGCTCGAAAGCGCAGGTCTCCGACGACACGACCCAGACGTCGCGGTCCTTGCCGCGGGCCTTACCCAGCGCCAGCGGGCGGAAGCCCATCGGATCGCGCACGGCGACCAGCGTGTCCTCTGAAAGGAAGACCAGTGAATAGGCGCCGCGCACCTGGCGAAGGGCGTCGGCAGCGCGCGCGGGCAGCGCCTGCTCGCGCGACTTGGCGATCAGATGGACGATGACCTCGGTGTCCGAGGTGGTCTGGAAGATCGACCCCTCCGCCTCGAGCCGCTCGCGCAGCTCGACCGCGTTGACCAGGTTGCCGTTGTGCCCCACGGCCACCGAGCCGCCGGCGTAGTCGACCGCGATCGGCTGGGCGTTCTTCAGGCTGGAATCGCCGGCCGTCGAATAGCGCACGTGGCCGATCGCCGCGAAGCCGCTCAGGTGAGCCAGCCGATCCGCGGTGAAGATGTCGCCGACATGGCCCATCTCCCGCACCCAGCGCAGCTTCTCACCGTCGGTCGAGACGATGCCGGCAGACTCCTGCCCGCGATGCTGCAGGGCGTGTAGGCCCAGATAGGCTAGATTGGCGGCTTCGGAGTGACCATAAATTCCTACGACCCCGCACATTTCGGGGCGAAGGCTAGCACAACGTCCGCCGACGACGACGACAATCTAGGAGCCCGGAAAGCGCGGCCGAGCTGAGTGGAAAATCGAGTCGCAAATCGGGTAGCAAGATCGGGTAGCAGAATCGGGTAGCAAGATCGGGTAGCAAGATCGGGTAGCAAGTTCGGTCAAAAGTCGGTAGCAAGTCAGTCAAAAGTCGGTGGCGGGAATAACCGCGACGGTCTCCGCATTGAATGGGGCGCCGATTTTCGGGCATACTGCGCGCCGACAAATCCATGCGAGGCCCCCCTTTGCCATGATTGAAGTCAAAGATCTGACCAAGTACTACGGCGAGCACGCCGCCATTCACGACCTCACGTTCAACATCGAACGCGGCGAGGTCATCGGATTTCTCGGGCTCAACGGAGCAGGGAAATCGACGACGCTCAAGATCCTCGGTTGCGTGCTGCTGCCGACCGCCGGCGACGTGCGCGTCGACGGGATCGACATCGCCAAGGCGCCCCACGAGATCCGCCGGCGCATCGGCTTCCTGCCGGACTCGCCGCCGCTCTACAACGAGATGACCGTGGGGCGCTACCTGACCTTCGCGGCGCAGCTGCGCGGCGTGTCCGGAGGCGACACGGCGGCGCGCGTCGCCGAGGCCGAGGAGAAGACCGCCACGCGCCACGTCCACGACGAGCTCATCAGCAGCCTGTCGCACGGCTTCCGGCAGCGCGTCGGTGTGGCCCAGGCGCTGGTGCACAACCCCAAGCTGCTGATCCTCGACGAGCCGACCAGCGGGCTCGACCCGCTGCAGATCATCGAGATGCGCTCGCTCATCCGCAACCTGCGCGGGGTGCACACCATTCTACTGTCCAGCCACATCCTGTCCGAGATCAGCCAGACCTGCGATCGGCTGCTGGTGATCCAGTCGGGCGAGATCGTCGCCCAGGGCACCGAGCAGGAGCTGGCGGCGCGCATGGGCGCCGGCGGCACCGTCGAGGTCGAGATCGCCAGCGCCGCCGGGCGCCGCGTGGTCGACCTGGCGAGCACCGTGCCGGGCGTCACCGGCGCCATCGTCGTGCGCGAGGCCGACGGCGTCGCGCTGGTGCGCATGCAGGCGGCCGCCGACCTGCGGCCCAAGATCGCGCGCGTGCTGGTCAACGGCGGCCTCGACCTGCTGCGCATCGACCGCGGCGCGGCCCAGCTGGAATCCATCTTCCTTCAGCTGACAAAGACCCACACCGGGGAGCTTCCGCAATGAGATCCACCTTCCTGATCATGCGCCGCGAGCTGGCGGCGTACCTGCGGTCGATGAGCGGCTACGTGATCGCCGCGCTCGTATTGCTGATCGACGGAGTGCTCTTCAATGCCTTCGCCACGCCCGGCGAAAAGCTGTCGTCCGAGGTGCTGAGTCAGTTCTTCCTGAACTCGAGCGGCGTGGTCATGGCGGCCAGCGTGTTCATCTCGATGCGCCTGTTCGCCGAGGAGCGCCAGACCGGCACGCTGGTGCTGCTGGCGTCGTCGCCGGTGCACGACTGGGAGATCGTGGTCGGCAAGTTCCTGTCCGCGGTGATCTTCCTGATGTTGATCATGGCGGCCACGGTGTTCATGCCGCTGCTGATCTTCGTGAACGGCAAGATCTCCTTCGGTCACATGGCCGCGGGGTACATCGGCCTTCTGCTGCTGGGCAGCGCGTCGCTCGCCATCGGAGCCTTCGGATCGGCGCTGGCGAAGACGCAGGTGCTGGCGGCGATCTTCTCGGGCTGCATGGTGGTCGGGATGATCGTCGCCTGGATGCTTGCCAAGGTGACCGAGGCGCCGCTCAACGACATGTTCACGGCGCTCGCGCTGCACGGCCGCCACTTCCCGCCGTTCATGGCCGGGGCGATTCACCTGCGCGACGTCGGTTATTACTTGATGGTCACCTACGTCGCGCTGTTCAGCGCGACCCGCGTCATGGAGGCTCGGCGATGGCGATGACACAGTCCTCGAACAGCGCCGGCCGCCTGGGCGGCAGCGCGCGCGTGGTCGGCGGTCTACGCCGCCGGCATGCTGTCGATCTACGTCGGCGAGCGCGCCCTCGGCACCGGCAAGCCGCGCCTGGTGATGACGGTGCTCGGCCTGTTGCTGATCATCGCGTCGATGGTCGGCCGCATCCTGCGCGCGCAGAAAGCCAACCCCGACCGCCGCCAGGTCGAGAAGTCGCTGCTGGGCCTGTACGCGCTCGGGCTGCTGTCGGTCCTGGTCTACTTCGTCCAGTCGGACGTACCGACGCTGCGCGGGGGCAAGCCGCTCGAGCACGCCTGGCCCAAGCTGGCGACGGCGCTCGGCGCGCTGTGGCCGGCGATCTGGCTCACGGCGGCCTGGCCGATAGCGTTCGTCGAGCTGGCCTACGCCAACATGGCGCGCGCGCCGCATCTGGAGGTGCGGCGTATCCGCGACGCGCTGCTTTCGGGCATGGGCGTCGCGTTCGCGCTGATCTTCGCGTTCAGCGTCGCGTGGGTGACGTCAGAGCGCGACAAGAAGGTCGACCTGGCGTACTTCCGCACCACCCGGCCCGGCGAGGCGACGCGCAAGATCGTGCGCGCGCTGGACCAGCCGATCGAGGTCGCGACGTTCTTCCCCGGCGGCAACGAGGTGCGCGAGGAGATCGCCAACTACTTCACCGACCTGTCCAAGGAGTCGAGCCAGATGTCGTTTCACCAGTACGACTACGACATCGACCCGCAAAAGGCGCACGAGCTGACCGTGACGACCAACGGCACGGTCGTGGTCGCGCGCAACGGCCGCAAGGAGATGATCCAGGTCCCGGTGCAGTTCGAGACGGCGCGCAACGCGCTGAAGACGCTCGACAAGGAAGTGCAGCAGCGCCTGCTCACCGTGGTCAAGCCGAAGCGCGTGGTGCTGTTCACGCAGGGCCACAACGAGCGCTGGTTCGAGCACGGCACCAACGACACCGACCAGCGCCCCGGCATGCGCGACCTGCGCGAGGTCATGCGCGATCAGGGCTACGAGGTGCGTTCGTTCGGCGCCGCCGACGGCCTGATGACCGACGTGCCCAAGGACGCGACGCTGATCATGATCATCGGCCCGCAGAAGCCGTTCGAGCCCGAGGAGATCGGCACGCTGACGCGCTTCTTCGACAGCGGCGGCAAGCTGTTCATCGCGCTCGACCCTGAAAACGGCGTCGATCTGCACGAGCTGCTCGGGCCGCTGGGCGTGAAGCTGCACATGGTCACGCTCGCCAACGAGCAGGCCTTCGCGCGGCGCACGCACCAGGATTCGGACCACGCCAACATCGTCACGGCGAGCTTCTCGTCGCACCCGACGATGTCGACGCTGCTGAAGCTGGGCTCGCGCGCGCCGCTCATCTTGCCGGGCGCCGGCTGGGTCGAGTCGCTCAAGATCACCAAGCCGAGCGGCGTCGCGCTCGACACGCCGCTGCGCGCGCAACCGGCGACGTTCGAGGACAAGAACGGCAACTTCAAGAAGGACCCGGGCGAGGAGCAGCGCGCGTTCGAGCTCGCGGCCGTCATCACCAAGGGCGCGGGGCGCGTGTTCGTGATCGGCGACTCCGACTTCATCTCGGACGCCGCCATCCGCGTCGCGGGCAACGGCCTGCTGGCGCTCGACGTCGTGCGCTGGCTCGCCGGTGACGAAGCCTACTCGGGCCAGACCAACGTCGAGACCGACGTGCCGATCACCCACACGCGCAAGCAGGACGTCGTCTGGTTCTACTCGTCGATCTTCCTGATGCCGGTGCTGGTCCTCGTGCTCGGCTTCCTCGTCACCCGCCGCCGGCGCCGCTACAAGAAGGCCGCCGCGCCGATCGTTTCCAGCCCGTCCAACCAAGGAGTCGCGTCGTGACCGGCAAAGCAGCCGCACTGCAGGGGGGCCTGGCCGCCCTCGGCCTCATCACCGCCCACCTGACCTGGCAGCGCGAGCCCGAGCGCGCGCCCGGCGAGGTCACCGTCATCGATGCCGGGAAGAACGACCTCGGCAAGGTCCACTTCGAGGACGAGACCACGTCGATCGATCTCGAGCGCAAGCAGGAGGGCGGCGAGCCCGGCGTCTGGCTGCACCTGGTCGACAAGCCCAAGGCGCCGCCAACGCCGCCCAAGGATCCCAAGAAGCCCGAAGCCGCGAAGGCCGAGGCCGCGAACACGTCGGAGCCGACGCCGACACCGCCTGCGGCGACGCCGCCGGTCACCCCGCCGCGCGATCTGCGCGGCAGCGACGTCGCGACGAAGCTGCTCGATCAGCTCGCGCCGCTGCGCTCGCCGCGCGCGTTCGGCATCCTGGACGCCGCCAAGCTCAAGGAGCTGGGGCTCGAGGGGTCGAAGCGCAAGCTCACGATCACCGCCAAGGGCGACACGCGCGAGTACACCATCGGCCAGCCGCGCGGGCAACGGGATCCTCGAGGCGTTCATGCGCGACAACCGCGACGGCCGCGTCTACCTGATGCCGCACGGCGTGCTCGGCGATCTGACGGCGTCGACCCGCCTCGTCGACAAGAAGCTGCACGGCTTCGAGCCGACCGAGTTCGACCGTCTGTTGCTCACCGTCGGCGGCAAGAACCGCGAGCTGGTCCAGACCCACCGCGAGAGCATCCAGGCCGCGCAGCTGGCGTCGCCGAAGTCGCCCGACAAGCCCGATCAGATGGCCAAGAACTGGCACGATCTGCTCTGGCGGTCGTTCGCGATGGAGGTCCTCGGCCAGGGCGAGGTGCCCAAGGAGGGCGCGCCGACGCCGGTCGCGCAAGGTCGAGTACTTCGACGGCAAGAAGTCGCTGGGGTACATCGAGCTCGCCAAGCCGCCGGAGAACTCGGCCCAGCAGACCGACCCCGCGGGCAACCGTACGACGATGTATGCACGCACCGAAAGGACGGCAGGCTGGGTCAAGCTGCACGTGAACGGCACGCTGACGGCCGACGCCGAGAAGATCGTCGCCGCCGGGCCGTAGTGGCCTGTCTCAGAACACTAGCGCCGCGCAAACCGCGGCGCCCCTCGAGCCGCGCGACCCCATTGTGTTGACGGCCCGCGCGGCTGAGGGAACAATCGGTACGTGAAGAGGTTCTGGGGGCTGATCGCGGCGGCCGGCCTCCTGGGGGCGGCCGCGGCGGGAACGAATGCCATCGAGGCCGGCCGCGCGCGCGCGCAGCGCGAAGATGCGCAGCGCGCCGCCGAGGCGGCGGGCCTGCGCGCCAGCGACGCGCCTCGCCGCGCACGTCGCCGAGCTCAAGCTCAAGGTCCAGAACGCCACCGCCAACCCGCGCCTCGAGGCGGCGCTGCAGGGCAACGTCGACGCGGCGACCCTGCAGGACCTGTTTCGCAGCGAGGTCTGGTGGCAGCCGTTCCGCGACGAATTCAAGGTCTACGCCATCGCGCTCGACGGCGACAAGCTCGACATCCTCGAGGGGATGCGGACCGCCGAGTTCGCCGCCGAGCCGCTGGTGCGCGCCGCACGCGCGCGCCGCGAGCCGATCGCCGAGATCGTCATGGGCAAGGGCTGGCCCTACGCCGCGGCGGCGACGGTCGCGCCGGTGCCGGAGCGCGCGGTCGCGCCGGTGCTGGTGCTGGCCAAGCCGATCGACGAGGCGGTGGTGCGGTCGCTCGCCGACAAGGCGCGCGGCGCGGTGCTGCTCAGCGACGGCAAGGCGCCGGTGCTCGAGAGCGGCGACGACGGCCGAGCGCGAGCAGCTGCGCCACGCCGTCGGCGCGGAGAGCCAAGGGGCCGCTCTTCCTCGCGCCCGACGGGAGCTGGGCCGCGGTCGTGAGCCAGCTCGCGCCCGGCCTGTGGATGTGGAGCTTCGGCGCCGCCGCACGCGACGCCGCGGGCGCGGGCGCGACGTCGAAGTACGCGCTCTGGGGCGCGTGCGCGCTCGCGGCGGTGATCGCGCTCTTGCTCGGCTTCCGCCGCACGCCCGCGCCCGCGTTCGGCACCGACCCGCGCCTGACCGTCGGCAACACCGTGCCGGGGCTGGGCGCCGACCTGCCGCCGGCAACACCGGCTCGCGGCTCGACGGCGGGCGGCGCGCATCACCGGCGGCACCACCGCGGGGCTCGGCGACGCGGCGACCGCGCTGCACACCGGCCCCGGGCCCCTGCCCGCGGCGGGCGGCGACGCGAACGCCGCGACCACCTTCGGCCGCTACACGCTGCTGGATCGCCTGGGCGCGGGCGGCATGGCCGAGGTCTACACCGCGGTCACCTTCGGCGCCGAGGGCTTCCGGCGCACGTTCGTGGTCAAGCGCCTGCGCGCCGAGCTGGCGCGCGACGCGGCCGTCGTCGCGCAGTTCATCGACGAGGCCAAGCTCGGCTCGTCGCTGGTGCACTCGAACATCATCCCGGTCTTCGACTTCGGCAAGGTCGGCGACGAGTACTTCCTGGCGCAGGAGTACATCCTCGGGCGCGACCTCGGACGCATCGCCGCGCGCATGGTGGAGCAGAACGGCACGGCGCTGCCTTACGGCGTGGTGCTGCACGTGGCGCACGAGACGCTGAAGGCGCTCGAGTACGCCCACACCAGGCTCGCCGACAACGGCACCCCGCTCGGCATCGTGCACCGCGACGTCTCGCCCAACAACGTGCTGGTGTCCGCGCGCGGCGAGGTCAAGCTGTTCGACTTCGGCATCGTCAAGGCCGAGGGCCGCGTCAGCAAGACCCAGCAGGGCGTGGTCAAGGGCAACGTCAGCTTCATGTCGCCCGAGCAGGCGCGCGGCGGCGACGTCGACGCGCGCGCCGATCTCTTCTCGATGGGGCTGGTGATCTTCTACTGCCTGACCGGCGAGGTGCTCTATCGCGGCAACACCACGTACGAGCTCCTGGTTCGCGCCGCGACTGGACCCGACGTCGGCGAGCAAGCGCGCATCGCCGCGCTGCCGGCGCCGTGCGCGGAGATCGTGGCCAAGGCGCTGCAAGTCGATCCGGCCGTTCGCTACCAGAGCGCGGGCGAGTTCGCGACGGCGCTGTTGCCGCACATCACCGGCGCGGCGGCGCAGGTGTCGCGCATGATGCACGAGCTCTTCGATGAAGAGCTGAAACAGGAAGCCGCGCGCTTCATCGCAGTGGTCCCCGCGGGGAATTCATCCGCCCAGACCGGGGGCGCGCCAACGGCGACCCAGTCGCTGGCCTCGCGCCGTACGTGAGCCGCGAGCGAGGCGGGCGATGCTGATCCTCCATCTGGAATCGCCCAACCGCGGGCAGCAAGGGGATCACGTCTACCGCACGCGCCAGCCCTGCCGCGCGCTCGGCGAGGTGGAAGGGGTCACCGTGGTCAGCGGATCGCTGCTGACGCCGGCGGCGCACGCGCTCATCGACGACGCCGACGTGCTGGTGCTGTGCGACGTCGTCGACGCCGACTTCCTGCCGGTCATCGAGGCGCGGCGGCGGCACCGCCGGCTCACGGTGTACGAGATCAACGATCACTTCCTGGCGCCGCAGCCCTGGAACCCGACGGCGTATCTGGCCGCGAATTTACTGTCGCGCAGCCTGTCGTCGCAGCTGGCGCGCCAGGCCGACTGCCTGCAGCTCACCGTCGAGGCGCTCGCGCGGCGCTTCGGGCACCTGAACGGGCGGCGCGCGGTGTTCGCCAACCAGCTCTGGGATCCGCCCGCGGCGCCGGCAACGCCGCGCGCGGCCGCGGGCGCGAACGCGAACGTGCGTATCGGCTGGGGCGGCTCGCTCGGCCATCGCGAGGACATCAAGTGGGTGATCCCGGTGCTGCGTGGAACGCTCTCGCGCCACCCCGAGGTCACGCTGGCCGTCATGGGCGACTCGTCGCTGCGCGACCTGTTCGCGTGGGTGCCTCCGCGGCAGTTCGAGTTCACCTTCGGCGGCAGCATCGACGCCTACCGCACGTTCGTCTCCGGACTGGCGATCGGGCTCGGCCCGCTGCTGCCAACCGAGTTCAACCGCTGCCGCTCCGACGTGAAGTTCCTCGAGTACACCGCGGGCGGCGCGCTGGCGATCTGCTCGGCGCTCGAGCCCTACACCCAGACGATCCGCGACGGCGAGAACGGATTTCTGTTCCGCGACCTCGGCGAGCTCGACGCCGCGATCGAGCGCGCGCTCGCGCAGCCCGAGGAGCGCGAGGCGATGGTGCGCCGCGCGGCGCAGGAGCTGGCCGGCGCGCGCCTCGAGCGCGACCACGCGCGCGATCGCCTGGGGTTCTACCTGTCGATGATGGCGGCGCTGGCCTTCGACCGCGGCGGCCGCAACCCGACGCCCGTCGGGGGCGCGCTCGCCGTCCCTCCGGCGGGCGCGCGCACCTTCGAGGGCTCGCGCTACTTCGCGTTCGGCGAGGGCGAGGTCGAGCGGCTGCTCTACGAGGGCCTGGTGCTGCAGCAAGCCGGCAGCACCGACGAGGCGCGCCGCCGCTTCGCCGAGGCGACGCGGCTCGCGCCCGACTTCTACCTCGCGCACATGTTCCTGGCGGGCGTCGACACCGATCCGCCGCGCGTGCTGCGCGGGCTGCGCCGCGCCGAGGAGCTGAGCCCACGATCGTGCAACGTCGCGTTCCAGATCGGCGCCCATTTGCAGGCGCGCGGCGATCTCGGGGGCGCGGTGGCGGCGTTCGAGCGCTGCCGCGAGATCGCGCCCAACCTCGGCGCCGCGCAGTGCCGCCTGGGCGAGATGGCGGACGCTGCGGGCCAGACCGAGGAGGCATGCGCTCTTTACGAGGACGCCGCGCTTCGCAACAGCTCGTTCGCGCTGCCGGTGGCGCGCCTGGCGATGATCGCGCTCGGCAACCAGCAGCTCGACAAGGCGGTGAGCCTGCTCGAGCAGAGCCTGCAGCACGACGCCGAGCTCTGGCTGACGAACTGGCTGATCGGCCGCGGTTACGTCGAGCTCAAGCACTTTCGTCAGGCGCGCATTCACTTGATGCGAGCGCTCGACACCGCGCCCGAACGCGGCCCGGTGCTGGCCCAGCTCGCGAAGGCGGAGATCGGCCTCGGCAACGTCGACGCGGCCCGGAGCGCGCTGGCGGAGCTCAAGGGCCTGTAGACCCGAGGAGGAGGAGGGTCAGGGAGAGGGTCCGCGCGCCAAAAAATTGGCGGCGCCAAGCTTCTGACGCGTGCCGGAGCGCAAAGATCGCGCTCGTGGGCAATTTTGCCGTGGCATCGCCCTTGCTCTTCCTCGACGGCAAAGGAAGGACACCAACATGCCGATGGCGACGAACGAAGAACGCACCCGCGCCTACAAGCAGAGCTTCGTGCCGGTTCAGCGGCTCCTCGACGCCGGGCGCTTTCCCGACGCGGTCGCGGAGCTCGAGCGCCTGACCGCCGCCAACACCGAGTGCGCCGAGGCCCACAACGACCTGGCGGTGCTCTATCACGCCGCCGGCCGGCTGCCCGACGCCGATCGCGAGAGCCGCCGCGCGCTGGAGCTGGATCCCTTCCACGCCGACATCCGCGACAACCGCAACGCGATCGCGACCGCGGTGGGAAACGCCGCCGTCGCGCCCGCCGCTGCGCCGGCGCCGTTCACCGTGCCCGCGCCGCTCCCCGCGCCCGTCTCCGCGGCGCGCACCGTGATCGCGCCGCCGACCACCTCGGCGCTCGCGAACGCTCCGCTCTACAGCGAGGTCCTGCGCACCGCCGAGACCCTGCTGGCGTCGGGCCAGCTCGACGCCGCGGTCGCCGAGATCGAACGCTTCGTCGATCGCGAGCCGGCGACCGCCGAAGCCTGGAACGACCTCGGCGTGCTCCACCGCGACGCGGGCCGCTTCGCGGCGGCGAAGGCGGCGCTGGTCGTCGCGCTGACCATCGAGCCGACCGACCGCCAGTCGGGGCACAACCTCACGCGCGTGCTCCTCGAGATGGGTCGCCCTGCCGAGGCGCTGCGCACGCTCGAGCCGTTCCTGACGCGCGCGCCGCGCGACGCCGAAGCGCTGGCCCTGGCGGGCGACATCAGCTTCGCGCTGCACCAGAGCGACGACGCCGGCGCGTTCTACCGCGCCGCGCTCGCGGTCGACCCATCCAACGTCGAGGTCGCCGTGAAGCTCGCCAACGCCGCGGCGACGCCGACCGCGTACACGCCGATCGCGCCCGCGCCGATCGCCGCGGCGCCGGACCCGCGGTCTATCTGCCCCCGCCCGCGCCTGCCGCCGCTCCCGCCGCGCTACCCGAGACCCTGCGCGCGCTGGAGTACGATCCCCGCGTCCGCCTGGTGACCCCCGACGAGACCTACGACACCGTCACGTGCAAGATCCCGCTCGACCGCCTGCCCGATCCGATCGCCGCGCTCGCCGAGATGGCGCGCCTGCTGAAGCCGGGCGGCAAGATCTGGATCGACCTCGGCGGCCCGCTCGAGGTGATCAAGCACGGCGCCCCGAAGGCGCCCGCCAGCGGCGCGGTGATCGACCTTCTGCCCGCCTTCCGCGCCCGCTGACCTGCGCCGCGCGCGGGCGCGGCGCGGTCTGCGGTATCATCCGCCGCATCATCGCCATGCCGAACCGCCCGCGCCTCCCTTCGTCCTCTGCGACTGCCGCCGTTGCTCGCCCTCGCGGCGTTGCTGCTCGCTCCGGCGCGCGCCGGAGCGAACCCCTACAACGTCTCCGAGGTGCCCAAGCTGATCAAGGAGCGCGAGGCGCGCAAGCTGCACGGCGCCGGGATCCACAGCACCGACGACCTGCTTCACCGCGCGGTGGGACCAGAGCAACGCAAGCAACTGGCGAAGGAGACCGGCCTCGGCGCGACGCGGCTCGACAGAGCTCGCGCGCTGCGCGGATCTGCTGCGCCTCAGCGACATCGGGCCCGAGTTCGTGATCCTGCTCGAGACCGCGGGGGTCAAGTCGGTCCCCGATCTGGCGGCGATGGAGCCGCCCGCGCTCACCAAGAAGATGGGCGCGCTCAACAAGACGCGCCACATCGCCAATCCCGCGCCCAGCGAGGCGCAGGTCCGCAACTGGGTGAACCAGGCGAGCAAGCTGCCCGCCGTGCTCGTGAAGCGCTGACGGCGGGCCGCACGACGGCTCAGCGGCGGAGCAACGCCGCCAGATCGCGGCGCGCCTCGGCGCACTCCGGATAGCTCTCGACGAATGCGGCGAGCTCGCCGGCGGCGTGCGCGGCTCGCCCGCCCGCGAGCGAGTCGCGAAGGCCCGGCAACAGGCTCTGGTAGAGCGCCTGCAGCGCGCGCGGCGCGCGCGCGATCTCGCGCTGGTAGCGGCGGCGCAACAGCTGCTCGGTGTCCGCGAACGTGCGGAGGCGCAGGGTGGTCACGCTCGAGCCGTCGGTGCGCACGGTGAAGCGGCAGGTGACGCGCGGCACGTGCACGAAGGCGTAGCGACGCGAGAGGCGGATCCAGAGGTCCCAGTCCTCGAGGACCGGCAGCGTCTCGTCGAAGAGAGCGCCGCCCGGCCCAGCCACCGCGTCGGCGCAGGCGCGCTCGTGCAGCACGCAGAGCATGGGGATGTAGTTGGTGAGCAGCAGCGCGTCGGCGTCGAAGTCGTTCGAGTACGGCACGTCGCAGCCGAGCACCTCGCCGGCTGCGCCGACCTGGGCGCGCTCGGCGTCGCTGTAGGCGACGGCGTGACCGCCGCCCGCGAGCGCGGCCATCAGCGTGGCCAGGTGGTCGGCATGAAACGTGTCGTCATCGTCGAGGTAGGCGAGGTAGCGCCCGCGTGCCGCGCGCACGCCGACGTTGCGCGCGCCGCCGTGCCCGCGGCGCTGCCCGTTCTCGAGGTAGCGGATCGGGTGACGCAGCGGATACGTGCCCGCGAGCCGCGCAACCAGGTCGCGCACGGGTGGCCCCGCGTCGTTGACGACGACGATCTCGAAGTCGTGGAACGTCTGCGCGAGGATGCTGCGCAAGGCGATCTCCAGCAGCTGCGGGCGATCGACGGTGGGGACGATCACCGAGACCGCGGGCGGCGCCGCGGGCGCCGCGATCGCCCCCCCCTGCGTCGGCGTCGGCGAAGAGACCGCCGCGTCCAGCTCCGCGAGCATCAACCCGCACGCCTGCGCCTCGCGGCGGTAGAAGCGGTCACGCGCTCCGCCGCACGACAGGAACGCGGCCGCGCAGGTGTACAGCGATCCGCGCCGCGCCGGCGGCAGCGGGGTGGCGTCGACCAGGACGTCGGCGGCGCGTTCTTCGCCGAGGCCCATCTCGCGAAGCAGCGCGCGCACCGTCTCCACGGCCTGCGCCGCGCCCTCGGGCGTCGGCGGCTCGACCCGCACGACCAGCGCGACCGGGTCGCTCGCGCCGAAGGTCTGGAAAAAACGCGTGAGCGGCGCGCGCCAGGCCGACGCCGACGCCGACGCCGACGCCGACGAGGTGCCTGCCCTGGGGACCAGCCCGGCGCCGGCGCGCCCGTCGCGGAAGTCGGGGATGCACAGCACGCGCACCGGCTTCGCCGTCGCGAGCGGCAGCGGTGTCGCGCGCGGATTGAAGATCTCGCGATAGTCGACCGGCACGCGATCGATCGCCGGATCGAACGGGGCCGCACGCGCGAGCGCGGCGAGCGCATCGGGCCCGTGCCGCTGCGGCGGGTGGCGCCACTTGTGACAGAAGATGCGCCAGTTCTCGTCGACCAGCGCGCGCGCGTCGAGATCCAGCGAGCGGAACGTCGCGCTGCCGTGGTGATGAATGAAGACGTCGTACGCGATCGCGATCTGGTGGCCGGCGCGCAGGATGCGCACGCACAGGTCGTCGTCCTCGCAGTTGCCGAAGCCGAACGCGGTGTCGAAGCCTCCGACCTCGTCGACCAGCGCGCGCCGCATCACCATGCACAGGCCGACGATGCGCGGGACCAGCGCGAATTCGCCGGCGTGCTCCAGCGCCCACTGGCGCGCGAAGCGATTCACGTCGGCGACGCCGCGATAGACCGCCGTGCCGACCAGCTGCGCGCCGCTGGTGGCGTTGGTGGTCGGGCCCACGACCGCGATCGCCGGATCCGTCTCCAGCAGCGCCAGCTGGCGCGACAGCCAGCCCGACGTGACCACGACGTCGTTGTTGAGCAGCACCAGGTAGGCGCCGTGCGACGCCGCGATGCCCTGATTACAGCCGTACGCGAAGCCCTCGTTGCGCTCGTTGCGCACGTAGACGACCCGCCGCCCGGCCGCCGACAGCTCGCGCGCCGTGCCGGCAACGTCTTCGGTCGAGCCGTTGTCGACCAGCACCAGCTCCAGCGCGCCGGGAGTGTGCGCGTGGATGGAATCGATGCAGGCGCGCGTGAGCGCCAGGTTGTCGCGCACCAGGATCACGATGCTGACCAGCGCCTCGCGCGTGGTCGCGCCCTGCCCTTCGAGGTAGCGCGCGCGGTCGGGCCCGTGGTGGTCGCCGCCCACCTGGTTGAGGCGGCGCACCGAGACGTCGCTGGCCGCCGACAGCCGCCGCCCGTCGCGCGCCAGGTGGTCCGCGAGCGCGCCCGGTGGATCGCCGAAGAGCAGGTCCGGCACCGCCGCGAGCTCCGCCAGCAGCGCGCGTGGCGCGACCAGGCAACCGCTCGGCGGCACGCGCACGGTCCGCGGGCGAGCGGTGACCAGCTTCTCCAGCACCGACGCGCCCGGCGGCGGATACCCGGTCGGCGGGGCGTAGAGCGGCCCCGCGGCCTCGCCTTGCCGCCCGGCCAGGCCCGGCGCGAGCACGCCGAGCGCCGGATCGCGTTCCAGGTGGCCGACCAGCTTGTCGAGCCACCCAGCGCCGACCCGCACGTTGGGCGCGAGCAGGGCCACGAAGGAGCGGGTCGCGGCGCCGATGCCCAGCCGCGCCGCCGCGGCGAATCCGACGGAGGCCTCCGACGACGACAGCAGTCGCGTCCGGCCCGCGTGCTCGCGCGCGTGGGCTCGCAGGAACTGCGCGGTCGCGCCGCGCGAGCCGTCGTCGACCAGGATCACCTCGTCGTCGGGTCCCAGCGTGCAGCGCAGGTTCTCGAGACAGGGCGCGATCGTGCCGAGCGCATCCTGCACGACCACGACGACGCTGGCCGGCGCGCGCCCGGCACGGGAGGGCGCCTGCGCGGCCTGGCGCCGGTAGTCGACATCGAACCAGGCGCGCGGCAAGCGCTCCATCCAGCGCTGCTGCAGGCGATCCAGGTTCGCCGCCTCGTTCTTGAAGCGGCCGCCGCTCACCGCCTCGTGATGGGTCACCACACTCTCGGCGACGAAGAGGATCTTGCCTCCGGCCTCGCCGAGCCGCAGGCAGAGGTCGACGTCCTCGTAGCCGTTCTCGAATCCCTCGTCGAAGCCGCCGGCGGCGCGAAAGCCGGCGGCGCGCACCAGCATGCAGGCGCCGGTGACCGCACGCACCGGCCCGCTCGGCGGCGCTTCGCCGGCCGGCTTGCGGTAGCCGCGCGGGATCACCGACAGCGGATAGGGCAGCCCGTACGCGAGCAGCAGTCCCGCGCTCTGGATGGTGTCGTCCGCGAACAGCAGGCGGCTGCCCGCGGCGGCGACGCCCGGATCGGCGCCCACCGGCGCCAGCAGCGCCGCGAGCCAGCCGCGCCGGGGCTCGGTGTCGTTGTTGAGAAAGAGAACGAGCTCGCCGCGCGCGAGCGCCGCGCCCTGGTTGCAGGCGCGCGCGAAGCCGAGGTTGGTGGCGTTGCGATGGACGCGCACGGCCGCCGGCTGCGCCAGGGTCGCGAGCTGCGCCAGCGCCGCCGGAGTCTCGTCGGTCGAGCCGTTGTCGACGACGATCACCTCGTGGGCGATGTCGCGGCTGTGATCGAGCACGGCGACCAGGCAGCGAACGGTGTACGCCCACTGGTCATGCACGGGGATGACGATCGAAACGATCGGCGCACTCGGGACGGATCCCGACACACGTCCGGACTAAGCAAGTCACAGACCAGCCAGATTTGTGGCGCACGCGGCCACAGCGCGACCGCCGCTCAAGCTGCGGTCGCGAAACGTCGATGTGGGTTTCGGAGGGGGAAAAGGCGCGATTTGAGCCAATTCGCCGTCAGCATCGCGACGCAGCCGGGGTTCGTTCACAGCGAAGCCTTTCGCGAGGTCGCCGAGTCGGTCCACCATGGGCTGCGCGCGCTGGGGCACGACTCGGTGCTGTCGGACCGCACCGACCTGCCCGGCCGCCGCCACATCGTCTTCGGCTCGAACCTGATCTCGGCCAAGGATCGCCACCTGCCCAGAGGCGCGATCCTCTACAACCTCGAGCAGATCTACGACGACTCGCCCTGGCTGACCAAGGACCTGATCGCGCTCTTTCGCCGCCACACCGTCTGGGACTACAGCCTGGCCAACATCGAGGCGCTGGCCCGCTACGGCATCGCCGCGCGCCACGTGCCGATCGGCTACGTGCCCGAGCTGACGCGCATCCCGGCCGCGCCCTACCGCGACATCGACGTGCTGTTCGTCGGCTCGATCGTCGAGCGGCGCCTCGCGGTGCTGCAGGCGCTGCACGAGCGCGGCGCCAACGTGATCCCGGCCTTCGGCGTCTACGGCACCGAGCGCGACGAGCTGATCGCGCGCGCGAAGATCGTCCTCAACGTGCACATGTACGAGGCCAAGGTCTTCGAGGTCGTGCGCGTGTCGTACCTGCTGGCCAACCGCTGCTTCGTGGTCTCGGAGCGCGGACTGGACCTGGCGGGCGAGCGCCCCTACGAGGACGGCATCGCGTTCGTCGAGTACCACGAGCTGGTCAATGCCTGCCTGCGCTACCTGGCCGACGAGCGCGCCCGAGAGCGCACCGCCGCCCGGGGCTTCGAGCTCTTCACCGAACGCCGCGTTCCGGATCTGCTGCGCGCGGTCCTGTAGCGCACGGACCCGGCGGCTAGAAGCAGCACAGCGTCTGCGCGCCCGTCGCGGTCAGGGCCCCCGCCAGCGTGCTCACCGGCGGACACACCGGCGGCGTCGGGGTTCCCGTGAACCCCGCGCTGCCGCAGTCGCCGCCGAAGCTGCAGTTGCTGGTGTTCGACTGAAGGCCGCGGTGGATCCCGGCGGTGCAGGTGGTGGTGCTGCCGAAGTAGAACGCCACCTGCATGGATGCGCAGTTGCCCGGGGTTTGCGTGCCGCAGCTGCAAGCCGAGCAACTGCGTGTATCGGTGAAGCCGGTGTACCAGGTCGCGGCGTCCGGCGTGTAACCTGCCGGGCAAGCCTTCGTGCCCAGCGCCATCACGCAATGATTGGGCGCCGCCTTGGGCACGCAGACGTAACCGGGCGAGCAGCCGCCGCCGATGCTGCCCGCGCTGCAAAACGTGCGCGAAGAACCCCAGGTCGGCGGCGACACCTTGGCCGTGCCGTGCGGCGTGCAGGCGCCGCTGGTGGTCACGTACGTGCTGACCCGCGCCTCGGTCGTGGTCGTGAACGTGCTGGCCAGGCAGGACGTCGTCGCGGTCGTTGCGCCCCCAGCCAGCGTCGCGCTGATCCCGCCCGCGAGCGTGCCGCCGGTGCTGGTCAGGTCGAGGTTGCACGCCGCCGCCGACGCGTACTTGTACAGGTTCGCCGAGCAGCTCACCGGTGCGTCACACGAGCAACCGGTGCAGCCGGCGCCGGGCTTGAGCATGGCGTTGATCGTCGACTCGCCGGCGCCGAAAGCGCACCGGACAGGTGAGCGAGGGATCGATCCAGGCGCCGGCGGCGAAGCCGTTCGATCCCGCCGCGGGCACACAGGTCGTCGAGGCGTTGCACGCCGGATCGTCGCAGTCGGTGTGGCCGTTGCAGTCGTCGTCGATGCCGTTGAAGCAGTCCTCGGCCGACTGGAACACGCATCCAGTGGTGTCGACGCCGGCGTCGATCTTGCCGCCCGCGCCGCCCGCGCTGCTGTCAGTGCTGGTGCCGCCGTCGTTGCCCCCGCCCCCGCCGGCACCCGCGCCGCCGCGCCCACCCATCCCGGCGTCGCCGCTGCCTCCGCCCGCGCCCGAGCCGCCCATCCCGGTGGCGACGTCGCCGCCGGCGTCGCCGTTGCCGCCGTCGAACGGCGTGCCGCCGAGCTGCACGTCGAGCGAGCTGCACCCCGACGACAGCACCAACGAGCTGGTGGCCGCGGCGAACGGCAGGCCATTCTTGCGCGCGGTGAGCACGAGCGTCACGCGATTGCCCGACTGGTAGCCGCCGGGAAAATCGACCTCGATCGTGCCCTCGGTGGCGCCGGGCGCATGGTCGAAGATCTCCGTGCGGAGCGGCGCACCCTCGGGCTTGACGTCGATCGACACCTTCTCGGCGTTGACGGCCTCGGCGACGAAATCGACGGTGACGAACAGGGTGCCGTTGCGGCAGGCGCGCGTGCCACCGCAGCCCGAGACGGCGACGGCGAGCGAGGCGGTGGCCATGGCCAGACCAAGGCGATGCTGTCCGGATCGCGCGCGCGTCATTTGACGGTGCCCAGTGAAGGAGAGGGATCCTTGGCTCCGCCGAGAGCCACCATCAGCACGACCACCACGGCGGCAGCGACGGCGCCGCCGACGGCCGTCCAGAACAGCGGCTTTTGCAGCAACGATCGCTTCTCGCCATTCGCGGGCTCGGGCTGGGCGACCAGCACGGGCGCCGCCGGGCGCGTGTCGGTCGCCGCCGGCAGCGGCGCCGTATTCACGGCCAGGGTGGCGCCCGGCGCCGCCGGAGCCGGCGTCGCGCTCGCGACCGAAGCCGCCGCCGAATTCGTCGATTCGGACGCCGGAGGTCCCGGCGGCAGCGCGGTCGGCATGGTGGTCATCGGCGGTGACGTTGCCAGCTGCCGATCACGCTCGATCGCCTTCTTCAGCTCGTCGATGCGCGAATCGACCTCGCCGCGCCTGACCGCCTTGGGATAAAGACGCAGATAGTTCTGATAGAGCGTGAGCGCGCGCTCCTTGTTTCCCGCGAGCCGATGCGCCTGCGCGGCGTTGTAGAGCAGCGCGGAGTCCGGCTTCAGCTCGAACGCCTTCTCGAAGTTCTCGGCGGCCACCGGATAGTGGCCGAGCGCGAACGACGCCGTCGCCTTGTCGAAGTAGGCGCGCGCCTCGCCCTGTTCGCCACCGCCACCGCCGGCGGCATTCGCCGCCGGAACCGACAGGCACGCCCACGCGAGCAGCAGCCCCAGCGGCCGCAAGGCCCGACCCCATGTCGGTGTTGGTGAATCCACGCCGACAGGTTCGACACTATCCCCCGCCTTCTTTAATGTGGCAGGCGCTACCGCCCACCCACCTGCCTCCGCCACCATCCGTCGGCGGCCGCCGATCGTGTCGGTGACGGTGGCGGATGTCGGAGCCGGCGCGGGCCGCGGACGCTGTCAGTCGCGGCGTCCGCGCGCGATCGCCCGGCCGCCGAGACGGCGCACCAGAATCGCCGCCACCACCTTGACCGCCGTTCCGAGCAGCCAGCTGGTGCGTGCCGATCGCCGCGCCCCGATGACACCGGGCCGGCGCGAAAGCTGCCAAAGCCGCCACAAACGCGCCGCCGAGGAGCCGCGCTGGCGGCGCGACCGCCGCACACGCGCGATGGCCAGCGCCGTTCCGCCGCCCACCGCGCCCAGCGCCAGCGCCGCGCCCGCGGCGAAGACCAGCGGATGGCGCTGCATCTGTAGCCGCACGTCGAAGGCCTCGCGGCGGCGCCGATCCAGCTCGCCCAGGAGTCCCTCGAGCCGGCGGTGCGTGGCATCGATGTCGGCGCGCAAGCGATCGCTCTCGCTCTCGGCACCGCCCGTGGGCTTGCCGTTGCGCTGGCTGTTCGAGAACACCGCCCTCATGCGTAACGCTCCCGCGTCCACCGCAGATCTCCCTTCAGCACCTGGCGCGTCTTTTCGAGAGGCGCACGCACGCGGTGCTTCCAGCCTACCGCCGCGGCAGCGCCGCTGATGAGCAACACCGAGCCGCTGACGATCAGGCCGGCGCCCCACCCGGGCATCACGCGCGCCAGCGCCAGGATCAAGGTCACCAGCAACAAGATCGCGCCGATGACGCCGCCGGCGCAGGCCGCGCTGAGGCAGCCAACCGCGATGGCCTCGCTGCGCAGATCCTCGCGCAACTCGGTGCGCACGAGCTCGATCTCCTTGCGCACGAGGTGCGTCCCCTCGACGCGGATCTCTTGCAATAGCTCGCGCAGCGACGGGCGAGCGACCGGCGCAAGCGCCTCGAGCTCTTTCCCCCTCGGCCGTGCCTGCACCTGACTCCCCACCGTCGCCATGGCGGCCTCCTGTGTGGAAGCTAAGGCCCCACGACGAGAACGGAAGCGACACGGCGCCGCCGCGTGCGCCGCGGCAAGCGGCGATTTCTCGTTGCGGAACCGGAGCCTCGGCCCCACCATAGGCACCGGTTCCGACGGAGCCATCGCAAAACGGAGACCCGTGACGCCCGAGGCCCCAGCGCCGAATCGCGAAGTCGCCCCCTCGCAGGTAACCCTGAAGACGGTCTTCACCGTATCGTTCGGGGTGCTGGTGATCCTGGCGCTGGTCATGGCCGCCATCCACTCCCTGGTGGCGATCACCTTGACCAGCACGGCCGTGCTGCTGGCGGTCGCGCTCGAGCACGCCGTGCAGTGGCTGGTGCGCCGCCGGTTCCCGCGCGTCCTGGCGATCGGCACGGTCACGCTCGCCGTCCTCGGGCTCATCGTCGGATTCGGATTCACGCTGATCCCGCCGGCGGTCGACCAGGGCAAGCAACTGGTGCAGCAGGCGCCCGGCTTCATTCATACCGCGCGCCAGAGCCGGCTGTTCTTGCGGCTCGATCATCAGTTTCACCTCGCCGATCGCATCGGGCAGGCGGAAAAGGGGCTGCCCGAGATGCTCGAGGGCGCGGCGACGCCGATCCTCACCGCGCTCGGCGGGATCCTGACGCTCGTGGGCGCGCTGGTCACGATCTTCTTTCTCACCGTCTTCATGCTGATCTTCGGCGGCCGCGTCATCCGCGCCGCGCTCGCGGAAGCCAGGCCCGAACGGCGGCAGATCTACGAGAACGTGCTGCACAAGATCTATCTATCGATTGGCGGCTACCTGAGCGGGCTCACGCTGATCTGCACCATCAACGCCACGCTCACCACCACGTTCCTGGCGATCAACCGCGTGCCGTTCTTCTTGCCGCTCGGCATCCTCAGCGGCGCGTCGAGCACGATCCCCTACGCGGGCCCGTTCGTGACCGGCACGCTCATCTCGCTCATCGCGCTGGTCACCGGCGGCACCTGGCACGGCATCGCGAGCGGAATCTATTTCATTCTTTACGGCCAGCTCGAGGGCAACGTGCTCTCCCCGCTCATCTTCCGGCGCACCGTGCACGTCAACCCGCTGGTGGTCACGGTGTCGGTGCTGTTCCTCGGCGAGATCGCCGGCATCATCGGCGCCATCGTGGCCGTGCCGGTCGTCGCGGCGCTGCAGATCATCGCGCGTGAGATCCTGCGCGAACGCCGCCAGCAACTGGACCTGCAGCGCAGCGCCAACCAGCTCATCGCCACGCCCGGCGAAACCAGCAATGTCTGAACCGCGGCGACGCCGCCGCACGTTGCCGCTGCCGACGCGGCAAGAGTTCGCGCGGCGCATGAGCCTCAGCCTCGTGGTGTCGAGCGCGCTGATCGCGATCTCGCTGGGCGTCGGCGTGCTTGGCTACCACCTGAGCGCGGGGCTCGACTGGATCGACGCCCTGCTCAACGCGTCTATGATCCTGACCGGCATGGGACCGGTGTCGCCGCTGCAGAGCACGGGCGCCAAGCTGTTCGCCAGCGCCTACGCGCTCTTCAGCGGCGTGATCTTCATCGCCAGCGCCGGCGTCGCCGTGGGACCGGTGGCGCATCGTTTTCTGCACCGCTTCCACCTCGAGCTGGACGATCCCGACGAACCGGCCGTGCTTCCCGTCCCGAAATCCGGTAGACCTGGGGCCTGACTTGACGGTTTCAGGAGGCGGACATGCGGACGTCACACCAGCTCCAGCGGCGCGCGGTGGTGATCTGGGCGCTCGGTTTCATTTTGGGAATGGGCGGCGCGGTCGCCGTTGCGAAGACAGCATCCAAAAAAGATAAGACCGACAAGACCGAGGCGGCGACCAGCAGAGGCGCGCCGCCCGGCGTGACGCTGAACGCCTGCGGTTGTTATCGCAAGGGCGAAGCGTGCATGTGCACCAACAAGAATGCCCGCTGCGAGTGCCCCGGCGATTGCGAGCCGGTCGGCTGCGACGAGAAGCGGCAAAAGGAGATGGACCGCGAGGTCGCCGTCGAGGTCAAGCGCGCCGAAGAGGATGACAAGAAGCGCGCGGCCGCCGAGGCCGAGACCGAGCGCAAGGCCGCCGAGGCCGAGGCCGCCCGCGAGAAGGCCGAGCAAGGCGGCGACGAGACCGGCGACGACAACGACAAGGGTGGCGACAAGGCCGCCGAGCCCGCAGCCGGCAAGAGCGACGACAAGGCGACCAAGAAGGCCGACGACAAGGCGCAGGACAAACCGGCGGCGAAACCGCTGCACAAGGGCCGCGCCGCGAAGAAGCCCTCCCGCAGCGGGGGTTAACCGCAACGCTGGTCGGATAAGAAAACGCCAGGACGCGGGGAACGCCAGGATCCGGACTATTTGAAGTTCGGACTTGGCGTTCCTGGCGTCCTGGCGTTTAAGTGACCCGCATCGGGGTTAGCCATCAGCCGGTCGGTCACCGGTCGAGCGCCTCGCGCACGCGGCGCGCCAGCGTCGTGGGCGTGTAGGGCTTCTGCAGGAAGTTGATCCCCTCGTCGAGCACGCCGTCGGCGCTGATGGCATTCTCCGAGTAGCCCGAGCTGAACAGGATGCGGATGCCCGGCTGCACCGCCGCCAGGCGCGTCGCCAGCTCGCGGCCGCCCATCTGCGGCATCACGACGTCGGTGATGACCAGGTCGACGTGCTCCGGCGTGCGCTCGAACAGCTCCAGCGCGCGCACGCCGTCGGGCGCCGTGATCACCCGGTAGCCGAGCGCGGTCAGCGCCTCGCGCGCCACGCGCAGGATCGTCTCCTCGTCCTCGACCAGCAGCACGGTCTCGTTGCCCGCCGACGCCGTCGTGGTCGCCGCCGGCGTCCAGATCGAGATCGGCTGCGGCGGCGTCGCTCCGAGCATGCGCGGGAAATGGACGCGAAACGTGCTGCCCAGCCCGGGCGCGCTCGAGAACGAGATGTTACCACCCGCCTGCTTGACGATGCCGTGGCACATCGCGAGGCCGAGGCCGGTCCCCTCACCGGTCGGCTTGGTGGTGAAGAACGGCTCGAAGACGCGCGCCTGCACCTCAGGCGTCATGCCCATGCCGGTGTCGGTCACCGTGAGCAGCACGTACTCGCCGGGCGTGGTCTCCGCGTGCGTGCGGCAGTAGTCGTCGTCGAGGAACGCGTTGCGCGTCTCGAGCGTGATGCGCCCCGACTCGCCCACGGCGTCGCGCGCGTTGACCACCAGGTTCATGATCACCTGCTCCAGGCTGCCGACGTCGACCTTGACCTTGCCCAGCGACGGCGACAGCGACAGCGACAGGTCCAGGTTCTCGCCAACCAGCCGCCGGATCATCGCGCCCATGCGCTGCAGGACCTCGTTGATGTCCAGCACCTCGGGCCGTACCATCTTCTTGCGCGCGAACGCCAGCAACTGCTGCGTCAGCGCCGCGCCGCGCTTCGCCGCGTCCATGGCGCCCGCCAGGTACTCGGCCGCGGGCGAATCGGACCCGGCTTCCATGAGCGCGAGCTCGATGAACCCCATCATCGACGTGAGCAGGTTGTTGAAGTCGTGCGCGACGCCGCCCGCCAGCTTGCCGATGCTCTCGACCTTCTGCGACTGGCGCAGCTGCTCCTCGAGCTGCGCCTTGGCCCGATCCGCCGCGCGCCGCTGGCTGATGTCGTCGGCGTACCCGTGCCAGAGCGTCGAGCCGTCGGGCTGGGTCTCGGGCACGGCGTTGCTGTAGAACCAGCGCACCTCGCCGTCGGGGAACTTCACGCGAAATTCCTTCTGCCACGGGTGCAGCGTGCTCGCCGAGTAGCGGATCGACTCGACGACGTCGTCATGGTCTTCGGGGTGCAGGATCGAGAAGACCTTGCTCGCGTCGTCGCGCACCTCCTCCGGTGACACGCGAAACAGCTCGCGGATGCGCTCGCTCGCGTAGGGCAGGCACGACGTCCCGTCGGGCCGCAGCTTGAACTGGAAGACCAGCCCCGGCACCTGGCTGGCTATTTTCTGCAACCGCGAGACCAGCTCGCGGTTGCGCTCCTCGTCGCGGCGCCGCGCCGTGACGCTGGTCGCGCACAACGTCGCGGCGACCACCTTGTCGCCCTCGATCATCGGGCCCGCGCGCACCGAGTACCAGCCCCACTCGCCCTCTGCGGTCGCTGTGGAGCGCACCTCGTACTCGTCGAACAGGCGCTGGTTGAAGACCCGATCCAGCGCCGCCGCCACGCGGTGGTGCGATTCGCGCGGCACGTAGTCGTAGCAGCTGGTGCCGACCACCTCCGACATCACCAGCGGCGGCTGCGCGCGATTGATGAACAGGATCTTGCCCGCGCGGTCGACCATCATGATGGTGTCGGGCGCAGTCTCCAGGATCGAGCGCAACCGCGCCTCGGATGCTCGCCGCTCACTCTCCATCGCTTCAGGACCGACCCGCACCCGATCTCCATCGCTGGACATGGTGGCCGACCTCTCCGGGCCGTCGATCTTGCCACGGTTCGCCGGAGCGCACAACATCGAGCGCCTCGCAAATTGGGGGGCCTGATTGGCGGCAAGGACGCGCAGGACGCCAGCGTGCGCCAGCGTGCGCCAGTGCTTCGGGCGCCAGGACCCGCGCGCGGCGCGCTACTGGGAGCTGGTCGGCGGAATAGCCGGCGCGCGCTTCATTTCGCGCGGCGCAACGTCCCCGCGAACGCGAGCCAGAACAGCAGCAACGACGCGATCGCCGCGAACGCGGCGTTGATTGACAGCGCCCAGCGCGCGCCCCAATGGTCCCAGATCCAGCCGGTGCCGAAGCCCGCCGGCAGCGCGGCCCCGCCGACCAGTCCGTGGTACAGGCCGAAGGCACGACCGCGCGCGCCTGGCTCGGCGAGGTCGGCGATGATCGCGCGCTCGGCGCCCTCGGCCAGTCCGTGATAGAGCGCGTACGCGACGAACAGCGCCAGGATCTGCCAGCGCGCGGTCGCGAAGCCGAAGCCGAGATAGGTCAGCGCGTAGGCGAACCAGCCGGCGGACACGACGACGGCGCGTGAATGGCGGTCGGACAGCGCGCCGCCAGGGATCGCGACGGCCGACTTCACCAGGTGGTGAAAGAACCAGAGCAGCGGAATCGCCGCCGCGCCCCAGCCGAGCTCCCTTGCGCGCACGAGCAGAAACGCGTCAGACGAGTTGCCGAGCGCGAAGAGCACGCACACCGAGAGATAGAAGGCGAAGCCCTTTTGCAGTCCGCCACGCGTGCGCGCGGTCGCGGCGGCGTGCGTGGCGGGAGGCGACGCCGCGCTGGGCGTCGCGCGCGGATCCTTCAACCGCCGGAACAGCAGCACGGGCGCGAGCAGCCCGAAGAACGCCGCGACCGCAAAGGTCCAGCGCAGCGACAACCCCACCGCCACCAGACCGCTCGCCAAGAGCGTCCCGATCGCGCCGCCGAGATGGTCCATCGATCGGTTGAGCCCGAAGGCGCGGCCGCGTTCGGTCGGGTTGACCGAGTCGGCGAGCATCGCGTCGCGCGGGCCGGACCGGATCCCCTTGCCCGTGCGATCGACCAAACGCGCAGCCAGCACCTGCGCGGGCGCAACCGCCAGCGCGATCCCCGCGCGCGCGATCGCCGGCAACAGGTAGCCGCCGGTGACCATCCAGCGCCGCGGCCCGCGGTCCGCCCGCCGGCCGGCCAGGACCTTGAGCACGCTGGCGAGCGCGTCCGCGCTTCCCTCGATGAGGCCGAGGAAGCTCATCGGCGCGCCGAGCGACGTCAAGAACACGGGCAGCAGCGGAAAGATCGCCTCGCTGGAGAGGTCGTTGAAGAGGCTCGCGAACCCGAACAGCCAGACGACGCGCGGCAGGTGGCCCACGCGCGGGAAGAGTCCGCTCTTGCGCCGCGGCGGCGCCGGCGCCGGCCCGGACGTGACGGCAGGCGGCGTCTCGGCCGGGGTCACGATGCGTGGGCCAGCCCGGTTCTCGTCCCCGGGAACGCCGCCGTTTGCCACGGCCGATTTTCTCCCCGGGAAGGCGCCCGCCACCAGATAATTTTTTCGCAACAGCTCGGGGAGCGTTCTATCTTTTGGCTCATGGAAAGGACGCCCAAGTGCCCGACGTGCAAGCGCGACCTGACCGTGGAGCCGGGCGCGCCCGCCAACACCTGGCCGTACCGTCCGTTCTGCTCGGAGCGATGTCGCTCGATCGATCTCGGGAGCTGGCTCGACGGGGCGTACCGCATCGGCACGCCGGTCAGTGAAGAAGACCTCGACGGCGCGCCCGCCGCCGAGGATGATGCCGACGACGAGACCGCCAACTGAGCCGCACCGCCCGAGGGGGACACGAGACATGCCGACCGTGCACGAAGCCTTGGACGAAGCCCAGCAGGACGTGCGAGAGCTCATTCGCTCGATCCACGAGGATCGGCAGGCGGCGAAGCTCAAAGAGAAGCGCGAGAGCTGGACGCGCTACGTATCGCTGCAGATCGTGCTCCTGGCCGTGGCGGCCGCGATCGGATCGCTCAAGTCCGGTGGCTTCGGCAGCAAGGTGATGTTGAGCCAGGCGCAGGCGTCGGACACCTGGGCGTTCTATCAAGCGAAGAGCATCAAGCGGCACATCGCCGAGCTGGCGACGCGCACGGCAGCGGCGCCCGAGAACGCCGCGCATGCGGCCGAAGAGGCGACGCGCTATCAGAAGGAGGAAGCCGACGTCCAGGCGCACGCGCGCGCGCTGGAGGCGGAGCGCGACGCCGCCGCGAAGCACGGCAAGCCGCTGGGGTTCGCGATCGCGTCGCTGCAGATCGCGATCGCGCTCGCGTCGGTCTGTCTCATCACCAAGCGCAAGCCGCTGTGGGCCGCGTCGGCGCTGCTGGGCGGCATCGGGATCGGCTACCTCGTCTACGGGCTCTACTTCGTGGGCTGAACCGCGGCCGGGAACGTGCCGGTGATGGGCCGTAGCGCCGGCCCGGGCGTGAGCCCCGGCGCCGCGGCGTCGCGGCGCTTGACCATGGTGATCTCGTTGCCGACGTCGTTGTGGCGCACTTCGTCCATGAACGTGCGGATCAGGAACAGCCCGCGCCCGGTGCGCCGCTCTAGATTTTGCGGCAGCGTGGGATCGGGCAGCGACGCGAGATCGAACCCCTGCCCGTCGTCGCGGATCACGTAGGTGACTTCGTTGCGCGTCTCGCGCGCGATCAGGTGGACGCGCCGGCGCGCGTACGGCTCCGCGTGCGGGCGCCGCGCCGCCAGGTCGGTGAACTGCACCTCGTCGTCCTCGAGCAGCGCCGATGTCAGATCCAGGTTGCCGTGATAGATGGCGTTGACCAGCGCCTCGCGCAGCGCGACCGCCACGCGGATGAGGCCGGTCTCGTCGCAGAGCTGCATGCGGTTCAGGTTGGCCTCGAGCTGCCCGATGAGCGGTGCGATCGCGCCGATCTCGTTGCCGAGCTCGTAGTGCGACTCGGTCTGCGTCAGGCACGCCAGGATGTGCTTCTGGCTCAGGTCGGCGCGCGCGATCTCGAGCACGCTGAGCACGGTCTCGACCAGCTCCGCGGCCAGGTTGCGCTTGGCGACGTAGCTCGCGGCGCCCTTGCGCAGCGCCTGCACGGCGATCTCCTCGCTGCCGTGCGCGGTCATCAAGATCACCGGCAGCCCGGGCAGGCTCCGCCGCACCGTCTCGACCAGCGCCAGGCCGTCCATCTCCGGCATCTGCAGATCGGTCAGCACCAGATCCGGCGGGCGCTCGGCGATCGCAGCCAGCGCCTCGCGCCCGTTCGACGCGAACGCCGGCGTCAGATCGGGGCGCTTCCTCAGCAGGCCGCCCGCGCGCGCGCGATCGACGGGCGAATCGTCGACGACCAGCACGACCGCCATCAGACCCGCCCGCTCCCCGCGTGATCGCCGCCCAGCAGGGCCGCGTCCGAGCCAGTCGCGCCCACCTCACCCGTGCCAGCATCGCGCGCCAGGTAGGCGCCCAGCTCGGCGCGCGCGCGCTCGATGCGGCGCTCCAGTGCCGCCAGGGCCGCCGGCGCGCTCGCCAGGTTGCCCTCGGCGCCGATGCGCTCCAGCAGCATGGCCGCGTCGAACGCGCCCGAGGCGCCGCAGCTGTCGACCGCGCCCTTCACCGCGTGCGCGGTGATGCGCAGAGCCGGCGCGTCCCGGCGGTCGAGCGCGCCGCGCAGCGCCTGCATCCAGTTGGGGATCTCGTGGAGAAATACGACGATCAGCTCTCTCAGCAGGTCGCGATCGCCGCCGGTCCGCTCCAGCGCCACCCGCTCGTCGAACGTGTTGCCCGCGTCACCGGCGGCGTCTGGCGCCGGCGCCGCGCCGCCCGGGATCGGCGTGCGGCGCTTGGCGCCCAGCTCCGCGGGCGTGAGCCGGTCGATGGTGTCGAACAGCTCCTTGAACTGCACGGGCTTCGAGACGTAGCCGTCGAACCCGGCGGAGAGGCAGCGCTCGCGGTCGCCGCGCATGGCGTGCGCCGTGATCGCGATCAGCGGGATGTGCCCCCCGGCGCTCTGCTCGTGTGCGCGGATGGCCGCCGTCGCCTCGAACCCGTCCATCTCGGGCATCTGCACGTCCATCAGCACCATGTCGAACGTCGACTGCCCCAGCGCCTCCAGCGCGGCGCGGCCGGTGCGCGCCAGCGTCACCTCGTGCCCCGCCTTCTCGAGCAGGCGCCGCATCAGCTTCTGGTTGATGATGTTGTCCTCGGCCAGCAAGAGGCGCAGCGGCTGCATGGGCGGCGGCGTGCGCGCGTCCTCGTCGGACAACGTCGGGTGCGCGTCACCGGGCCGCAGCGCCTGCACCACGGCGTCGAAGAGATCGCTCTTCTTGATGGGCTTCGTGACGTGGGCGGCGATGCGCAGCTCGCGCCCCGACGTGCGCTCGTCGCGGCGCGTGGCCGTGGTCAGCATCATCACGATCGGCGCGCGCACGCCCCGCTGCTGCAGCTGGTCGGCGAACACGAACCCATCGACGTCGGTCATGCCGGCGTCGATCAGGATCAGATCGAACGGCGCACCGTCGCTGTCGGCGCGCGCCACCGCCTCGATGCCGATCGCCGCCGTGGCCGCCAGCGTCGGCACCAGCCCCCAGCCGAGCAGCAGCTCGCCCAGGATGCCGCGCTCGGTGCGGTTGTCGTCGACGATGAGCACGCCGGCGCCGCGCGCCTTGGCCGGCACCGTCCGCTCGGGCTGCTGCACGGCGCAGCGCTCGAAGCGCGTCGTGAAGTGAAACACGCTGCCCTTGCCGGGCTCGCTCTGCACCCAGAGCTCCCCGCCCATCATCTCGGCCAGCCGCGACGAGATCGTGAGCCCGAGGCCGGTCCCCTCGTACTTGCGCGTGCTGGAGCCGTCGGCCTGCGCGAACGCATCGAAGATCATGCGCTGCTTCTCGGCCGGGATGCCCATGCCGGTGTCGCGCACCTGGAAGTGCAATCGCACCTCGGGATCGCCGACCTCGATCGCGTCGGCGATCACGAACACCTCGCCCTTGTCGGTGAACTTGATGGCGTTGCCGACCAGGTTGAGCAGGATCTGGCGCAGCCGCAGCGAGTCGCCGATCAGGTTGCGCGGGATCGTCGGCGAGATCCGATAGCCGAGCTCCAGCCCCTTCTCGTGCGCGCGCAGCGCCAGGGTCTTGGTCGCGTCGCCGATCACGTCGGGCAGATCGAAATCCGCGTTGTCCAGCTCCAGCCGCCCGGCCTCGATCTTCGAGAAGTTGAGGATGTCGTTGATCACCATCAGCAGCGAGTCGGCCGACACCTTGACCATCTCGAGATACTCGCGCTGCTCGCGCGTGAGGTCGGTGCGCAGCGTGAGCTGGGTGAGCCCGATGATCCCGTTCATCGGCGTGCGGATCTCGTGGCTGACGTTGGCGAGGAACTGGCTCTTGGCGCGGTTGGCCGACTCGGCGGCCTCCTTGGCCAGCTGAAGCTCGGCTTCGGCCTTGCGTTGCTGTGTCACCAGCGCGCGCAGCGACGCGGAGTGCTCGCGTTCGTTCTGCAGCGACTGCTCGTTCATGCGATCGGCGCGGCGCTTGGAGATGCCGGCCATCACGACCATCGTCGGCGTGGTGATGGCGTAACCGATGACACGCAAGAGGCTGTCGGAGTCGTAGTGAAACAACCGGCCCGGGATCGAGTAGTACGACCCGAAATAGAGACAGGCGATGGCGTGACTGAGCAGCCCGCTCTTGATGCCGCCGGAAAAGGCGGAGAACACGACGATCATCACGAGCAGTGACGGCGGATTCGGGATCTTGACCTTGAAGGTCTGCGCCAGCTCGATCGCGAACACCGTACCGGCCGCCAGCAACGGCCCGACGAGCAGCGACCAGACCTGCTGCCACGTTCGGGATCCGTGCGCCGAGGGAGGTTGGTCGCTCATGACAGACAGCGACAACACCCCGCCCGGGCTCCGTCGCCAGGATGAACGCTAACACGTCCGCCGCCTTTTTGCGGCTGGCGATGAAAACCGGCCCGGCGGGCTTTGCACGATCCGGGCCGCGCTGGTCTCCGCCGCTGGCCCGAGGCCTCCGTCGTCGGCGCCGCCGCCGCGCGTCAGCCGCGGCACCGGCCCTGCGCGCGGTGACGCGCCGTCAATACCAGGCGACTTCGCGCGGCGGCAGGTGCTGCGACGGGTTGGCGTCGATGTCGACCGCCGCGGCGCCGCCGAGATCCAGCACGTGCACCAGCGGATGGGTCATGTCGGCGTCGGGCACGAACAGCGTGGGGGGGCTGGCGAGGAACGCGACGCGCCCCAGGTTGAACGCCCCGCCCTGGATCGACATCATCGATGTCTCGAGCACCGGGTTGATCGACCAGATCGCGTCGGCCGCGGTCTGCGCGCCGCTGGTCGAATCGAACGCGCCGAAGGTCGCCGTCCAGACCTGGGTGTCCGAGACCGGCGCGACCCAGGAGAAGTTGAGCGGCTGCGTTCCGAGCCAGGTGGCCGGCAGCGTGTCCTTCACGGTGGGCGCGGCGCCGCTGAGATCGATGCGCGCGATGCCCGAGGTCTGCGACTCGTCGGCGGCCGAGGACGACCCGCCGCAGTCGACGTAGAGGAGCTGGGTCGCGGCCACGTACTCCATGCGCGCGCAGCCGGCCAGCGACGCGATGTCGATCATCCCGCTGACTTGATCCGTGGTGGTGTCGACCACGACGATCCGGCCCACGCCGGTGGCTTTGTAGCCGTTGCTCTGGCTCGCGAGCGTCACGTAGAGCTTGTCGCCGACCAGCACCCCCTTGTCGGGCCGCGCCTCGATCACGGCGCCGGCGACGGGAGCGGCGTACGGCGCCAGATCGATGCGGCCGACGATGGTCGGCTGCGGCGACGACGAGGGATTGATGATGAGCAGGTCCGCGCCGAACGTCATCGGATCGGTCGTGGGATTGGCGTTGGTCGCGAAGCGGGTCACGTATGCCTTGGTGGCGCTGACCGAGATCACGTCGTGCGGGAGCGCCTTGAAGCCGCCCACCGAGAGCTGGTGGCGGATCTTGCAGGTCTGGGGGTCGACCCAGGTGAGCGCGCTGTTCCCGTCATCGATGAGCAGCACGTCGCCGCCTTTCTGCGCGTGCGACGGCAGCGCCACGTCGCCCGATAGCGCCAGCGACAGCGTGGGCGGCACGGTGTTGGAGTCGACGCAGTCGTCGTGCACCACGGTGTGCGTCGTCGGGTCGACCAGCGACAGGCTGGTCGCGCTGTAGTCGCTGCTGAGCACGGCGAGCCCCGTCGTAGGGGCGGTCACGTTGGTGCCGGGCGAGCTCGAGCTCCCGCAGCCGAGAGCCGCCAGCGCCGCCGCGGGCGCCAGTGAGAGCACGAGCCGGTGCGAGGGCCGGAACATCTTCGAGAGGATCATGATTCACTCCTTCTTACTTTCATTGGACCACATGAGCGAGAGAAAGATCGAACGGCCGGGCAGCGGGTACTGCACGACGTCGAGAGAGCGCGAGCTCGGTCAGGTTCTTCGCGCTGAGCGCGAGCAAGAGGCCGGCGCGCGGCGCCGCGATCTGGACGCCGGCTCCGAGCACGACGCGCGTCGCGATCGGCACGACGTTGGCGCTGTCGAAGTAAGCGCCGGTCTGGAGGTCGCCTTCGACATACACGCTCGCCTCGAGCGCGCGCCCGAGCGCGAGCCGGCGCAGCTGCGGGCGCAGGAAGCCGTGCACGCGCGGCCGCAACGGCAGCTGCTTGCCGTTGCGCGCCGCCACGTTGCTGGCGTCACGCGCGTCGAGATACGTGGCATGCGCGCTCACGCGTACGCGCCGCCCGAGATCGACGTCCAGATCCTGCTCCGCGCCCGAGATGCGCGCGCGGCCGATGTTGTCCACGCGCGCCTGGCTGTACGAGATCGGCACCCACTCGATGAGATCGTCGACCCGTGCCGCGTAGAGGCCGGTGCGCCCGGCGACCGACGCGCGCTCGCCGACCGCGCGATACTCGACGGCGAGATCGCCGTTCCAGCCGATCTCGGGACGCAGCAGCGGATTGCCGAGCAGCGGCCCGGTGTCGCCGTAGAGCTCGAGGAACGACGGCACGCGGCCGTAACGGCCGGCGTTGGCCTTGAGGGTCACGCTGGATGACAGCGGCCGCGCCAGAGCGAGGCGGACGACCGGCAACGCGTGAACGATCGGCGGGCCCGCGGGCCGCTGCGTCTGGAAGAGCGCGTCGCGCCCCGTGACCACGTCGCGCACGACCTCGACGCGCACGCTGGGCACGACGTCGAGGTCGGCGCGCCGCCACCAGAAGCCGCCCTCGACGCCGGCGGCGCCCACCAGCCGCTCCGCGGGGACGCCGACCGGCGTCGCCTCCAGATGATTGATCGGCGCGAAGGTCTCGCGGCGCGCTTCGGCCATGGCGGCGCCGCGCGCCCACTCGGCGAACGGGCGCGAAGCGTTGGCGGTCGCGCCGGCCGACAGCGTGGTGTCGTCGGTGCGCGCGGGGATCGCGCCGATCTCGCCATCGGGATCGATGAAGCGATCGCGCTGCGCCGACGCGAAGAGCTGCGCGTGCAGGCGGCCGCCCGGGCCCAGGTCGTCGCGCGAGTCGTAGCTGGCGTAGCCGATGCCGCGCGCGGTGTCGAAGTGCGCGAGCTGCGTCGGAAAGATCCCCATGCCGGCGAGACCGTGATCGCGCGCGAAGGCGATCACGCCCAGGCCCAGCTGGCGGCGCCCGCGCAGATCGATCGCCGCGCGCAGAGCACCGTCGACCTGCGCCAGCTGATTGTTCCGGCGAAACGTGTTGGCGTCATCGGACAGGTTCGCGGCCGTCCCGTTGTCGTTCAGGTAGTCGAACCCGTCGGCGACGATCGCGTGTGCGCCCGCGTACACGTGCAGGCGGCCGGTCGATCCCGACGCCGTGGCGTCGCCGAAACGCGTGCCGAACGATCCGGCGCCGGCGCGCAGGGTGAAGCGCAGCTGGCCCCGACGGCGCGCGCGTGGTGATCGACACGATGCCGCCCAGCGCCGACTCGGCGAACCCGATCGGCGTGGTGCCGCGGTAGATCTCGACGCGCTCGACGTCGCCGAGCGGCAGCGTCGAGAGGTCGATCGATCCGCCCGACGCGACGGCGAGCGGCACGCCGTCGACGTAGAAGCGCACCTCGTCGGGGTTGGATCCGCGCAGAGACACCGTCGCGAAGTCCCCGACGCCGCCCGAGCGTGTGACGATCACGCCCGGCACCTCGACGAGCAGATCGCCGAGATCGTCGAAGGCGCGCGGGCTGTCGGCGGGAAAGACCACGCTGACAGCGGCGATCGAATCGGCGCGCGGCGCGGCGGCCGGCGGCACCGGCGCGGTCACGATCGTCTGGTAGGCGGGTACGGGCGCCGTCGCGGAGGCCGGGACCGGCACGGACGGAAGGTCGGCCGTCGCAGCGAGCACCGAGAGCATCCCGCCAAACACCGCCGCCGTCATCGGCTCGCCCTGTCGTCGACCGGCTCGATCGGGACGATCGGCTCACGGTCGGTTTCGAGCTGCCGTAGATGCGGTAGCCGCGGGCTCTCTTGCATCAGCAGTGCCGTCCGCCAAGCGGTGACGAGCGGGCGCCCGGTGTCGTTGCTGCTCAACGACACTGACGGGATGAACGTGGTGAATGAATTATTCAGTCCGCCAACGGCGATGGGGACCGGCCGCACGGGGCCCGCGAGGACGAGCCCCAACACCACCGGCGTGCGCTGTACGCGCGCTTTCACTGCCGCGATGGTGGCAATTGTCGTGAGGGGGTTCGTCGATCGTTCAGCCGGCATTGTCGGGACTCGGCTCGGCGGGAAACGAAGTCGACAAGCGACGGGAACGACGCGACGAGGACGACGAAGAGGCGACGACGGACGGAGAAGAGACGTCGAAAGCTCGCGCAGCCGCCCCTGTTTCCTCGCAGAGGTGAAAGGCTCGTGCCTTCGGTAGGTCTCCTGGCTCGTGGGTGTCGATGCGCAACCTCCCCCTTCCCCGCGGCTGGCGTCGTCGACGTTTCAGCCTCGAGTGGTATGGGAGATTGCTTTCCCACTGACAGTGGCGGGACCGCGCCGGACTTTCACCGGTCTTCCCTTTTATGCCCTGACGGGCACCGAAAGCGTTTCTATTCAGTTGTCAGGAAGAATGGCTTCCTCCCGCGTTTTGCGGAGGGTGTCAAGGCGGACTGCGTTCTGTCACGAATCGATCGTCTGAGAACGGTTCGCGACGCGCGCCGTGAAACAGCCGTGACCGGGACCCGTCGGATCGATCCATCAGCCCCTCCCTGCGATGAGGAGGCGGACGCGACGACCTTCGCACGCGGCGTGCTCCCCCGCTCACCGCGCGCGCGCCGACTGATGTCGACGATGACATTCAATCACCTTCGTTGAATACATATTCGAATGGAGTGTCAAGCGGTGACGCATTTCGATAGAGTTTTGGCGTGGGGAGCGTGAGCACAGTGGAGGGACCGATCCCCGAGCGACCTGTGGATCGCGAGGGAGGGCTGCGCCAATTCGAAGAGTTGCTCTCGACTCTGGGGCACGATCTGCGCTCGCCGCTGAGCGCGGTTCACCTCAACATCGAGGCCGCTCTTCGCCGCCTGCCGCCCGGTGCGGCCAGCGGCAACGAGATCCGAGCGTCGCTGCAGCGGGCGCGGGAGATCGTCAAGCAGACTGTCGGCCTCATCGAAGGACTGCTGCGTGAGGCGCGCGAGCGCGAGACACCCGAGATCGAGCGCCGCCGCGTCGGGCTCGACGAGATCGAGGTCGTGCAGCTGCGCCAGGCGATCCACGAGTGCGTCGGGCTGCACAGCGCGGCCCTGCAGCGTTCGGGCTGCTCGGTGACGATCAGCTGCGACGCCGCGATCCGCGGCCGCTGGTCGCCGGCCTCGATTCACCAGATCCTCTCGAACCTGATCGTCAACGCCACGAAGTACGCGCCTGGCAAGCCCATCGACATCATCGCCACCCGCGCCGCGCGCACCGTCGTGCTCGCCGTCGTCGATCACGGCCCCGGATTCTCCGATGAGGAGCAGCAACGCGCGTTCGAGCGCTTCCAGCAGGAGCCGCGTCCCGGCGATCGCGACGGGTTCGGCCTCGGGCTCTGGATCGTGCGGCGCGCGGTCGATCGTCTCAAGGGGACGATCCGCCTCATCAGCGCGCCCGGTGAAGGCGCGACGTTCGTGATCGAGCTTCCCGCCGACGAGTCGAACAACCACGTGTCGCGCGTGTAACCGGCAGCGCAACGTCGACCGCGCGGTGTCAGGCGGCGCTTTCGGTAGCGAGCTCCGCGATCCCGAGCGCGGACTCGAACCGCGGTGGGTTCTGCGCCGTGACCTTGGCAGCCATGGCGTCGAGCCGCGCCAGGAACGCGCGACCCAGATCACCGTCGCGCGGCAGATCGCGCGGCCAGACCAGATCGTCGGACGTGCGGCTGCGCGGCGGTCAGGATCACCGGCAGCTCGATGCCGAAGTCGGCGGTCGCATCGCCGCCGTCATCCGCGGCGCCGCGCGCGCTCCCTGCCGAACAGCAGGTCCAGCCACACCAGATGCGCCAGGAACCGGATGGCGAAACGCAACGCCTCGGCGGTGGCGAGCACGCCGCCCGTCGGCTCCTGCAGCGAGGCGAAGCGAAAGAGCGCGTCGGCGAACGCCTCGCCCGCCTTGCGCACGCCGAGATCCAGCGCGCGGCCGGCGACGGCGCGGCAGAGCGCGGGGAAGCGCAGCACCGCCAGCACCCGGCTCCAGGCGAGCGGCGGCTCGAGCCGCAGCGGGTCCAGCGCCTCGCCGAGCGGGCTCGCCAGGTTCAGCGCCAGGAACGCCGGACGCCCGACCGCGGGGATGCCGACCTCGCGCAACCAGCTCCGGCGCACCAGATCGACGCGGACATTGCGCAATTTGGGCAATGCCGTGATCCGCCGCGGCGGCACGCGCCCCACGAAGGTGCGGCGACCGACCCAGAAATGCACGGTATGGTCGGAGCGGACGATCTCGGGCAGACGCGCGAGCAACGAATGACGGCTGACCGCCTCGCGCACGCTGCGCGGCGCGCCGGCGGCGGCCAGCGTCGCGGCCGCGGTCGCGATGCGCTCCTGCCGCGACTCGACGCCGCGGCCGGCGATCTCCGGGTGCCCGAGCGCCAGCAGATTGTGGAGCGCGGCGCCGAGGCGCAGGGTGACCGCGTCCAGCGCGGGCGCGTCGGCGGCGGGCATGAGCTCGGTGATGCGCTGGCGGCGGTAGCGCGCCAGCTCCGCCAGCGCCTGGCGCTCGACGGCCGGGAGCTCGCCCGCGTCTTGGGTCGCCTCGGTCGATCCCAGCACGCCGTCGACCATGCGTTCGACCGCGCGCGGGCCCAGCGGCCGGCCGATGTGCAGCGCGCCCCCCTTCACCAGCGGCAGCAGGAAATCGCTGACGAACCGCCGTGCCATTCAGCTCCTCCGCGAATACATGCTGCTCAGGCCAGGCCCCAAAGCGGCATCGGACCCAGGTAGTCGTTCTCGATCTCGACCGGCTCGAGCGGCGCCGGTCCAGCGGGCGCGCCGCCTCCGCCGGCGGGATCGACCGGATCAGGGGCGCGTTTGCGGACCGCAGCGATGCCGGCGTCGCTGCCCAGGTCAGCGTCGGCGAGCGTGCGGCGCTCGAACGGTTCGATCGCGTCGGCGGGCACGCGGAACGGCGCCTCGCCGAGCTGCGGAAACACCACGATCGCGCCGCCGATCGCGCCGGTGCGCTCGGACAGGATCTGCGGCGACACCGCGGGCCGCAGCCGCGCGCCCAGCGGCACCAGCAGATCCGGCGCTGCAAAGTCGAGCAGCGTGCCGAAGGGGATGCCGTCGAGCACGCTGCTCGAGATCACCAGGATGCCGCGGTCGAGCACCGCCAGGCGGTAGCCGCGCAAGGCCGTCGCCGGCAGCGTGTAGCAGAGGCGGCGCAGCCAGTCGGCCTGGCGCCACGGCACCAGCGTCGCGACCGCGTGGCGCTGGTAGTCGGGGAATGGCTCGAGACGCAGCGGCACGGCGAAGTCGGGACGGGGCATCGTGCGCGCGCCGCGCCCCTCGGGCTCGCGCGCGGCCGGCGCGCGGATGCGCACGAGGTCCTCGACCGCCGCGAACGCCGGGACCGGGGACAGCACCGTGGCGCCGCCCTCGTGCGGCGAGAAGAGAAAGAAGCGATCGCCGGGGAACGTCGCCTTGCACGCGTCGAGGTGGATGGGGTGCCGGTATCCATAGGCGACCGCGACGTTGGCGCTCACCGGTGTGAACAGCTCCAGCCCCGGCGTCGCCGACAGCAGCCCCATCATGCGCGGCGGGACCGACTCGAGCCGGAACAGCCAGAACGCCGTGCCCGCGTGGAACGCGCTCTCGGGGCTACCGTCGCACAGCGCCGCTGACGCCCGCAGCGCTTGGGGTGGCGCCGCGCTCGACGCCGCGCCCGCCCCGGTGCTGGCGGCGGCCGGTGGCGGCGCCGACTGCGCGCGATAAAAATATTCGGCGAGCATCGGCCCGAGACCGCGGCGCGCGGTCAGATAGAGCACGGCGCCGGGATCGATCTCGCGCGCGCGGCCGTGCTGGCGCTGCAGCGACAACCGCAGCAAGAGCTTCTGCAGCGGCAGCTCGCTCTCGACGCTGTACGACACCGTGTGCTCGAGCCCGTAGAAGATCACGTCGCCCGGATCCTGCGAGATCGCGGCGGCGTCGTAGCCGAGCGGCGCGCGGGCGTCGCGGTACTGCACGAAGTGCTTGCCGTTGCCGGTGAAGGTCTGGCCGCCTGCCATGCGCGCCACGCGCGCCGCGGTCTCGCCCAGATGCGACGAGCCGGCGGGCAGCACCACGATCGCCTCGCGCGTGCCTGCCGACGCGCGCGCCTGCAGGATGCGCAGGCCCGGCTGCAGATCGTCCAGGCTCTGCTCGGCCGACAGCAGGCGGAAGAACGAGACCAGACGATCGATCGCGCCGAACCGCACCGCGATCTGCCGGCCGGCGACGACGCCGCGCCCGTCGACCGCGAGCCCGGGCAGATTGAACCGAACCTGCCCGAGCGCCACTCGCTGGAGCATGGTCACAGTGTACCCGCAAGCGTCGGTAACTGCGACCCGGTGTACGCCGGTTCCGCCCGTCCTCGTATCGGGGCGCTCCAGGGGGCGCGCTCTGTTAATCTTGAAGACCCGTATGCCCTTCACCGGCGACGAAAGGCAGATATCGCTCGAAGAGGTTGTGTCGGCCGCCGTCACCCATGAGCTGCCCATCCTGGTCGAACGGCTGGCGCGCGAACGCGCCTGGGGTTCGCTGGTGGTGGTCTTCGGCTACGCCGGCGGACCACGGGCCGCGGCGACGATCGACGAGCTACGGGCCACCGCGGAGTCGCTGCGCTCGGCGCTCGGGAAGATCCCCGTCCCCAAGCGCCCCGGTGCCGCGCTGACCGACCAGATGCGCGCGGCGCGGATCTCCGCGGGCGAGGCGCTGCTGGCGCGGCTGTCGCACCCGCCGCTCGGCGATCTCGAACGGCGCGCGCTGCGCACGGCGGCGGAGATCCTGGCCGAGGGCGGCGACCACCGGCGCGCGGCGACAGCCTACGAGGAGCTGGGCGACGACGCGCGCGCCGCCGACGCCTACGGCGCGATCGGCGATCTCGACCAGATGGAGGCGTCGCTGGAGCGCGAGGATGCGCGGCTGCGCGCGGCGCGCGAAGCGCTCGACGAGCTGCGCAGCTTCGAGTCGCTGATGGCGGCGGGCCAGCGGCGCGCCGCGCTCGAGGCGGCGTCGCGCATCCCGGGCGAGCTCCCGACATCGGCCGGCGTGCGCCAGCGGGCGCGCGACGTCGAGAGCCGCCTGGTGCGCGAGCGCGCGGTCACCCTGCGCAGCGCCGGCGCGGGCAGCGCGCTGCTCGGACCGATCCGTTTCGCGGCGGTGCCGGCGACGCTGGGCCGCGAGCTCCTGGCCGAAGTGCCGGTGCGCGACCCCAGCGTGTCGCGCCGGCACGCGGTGATCGCGGCGCGCGACGGCGAGCTGCACATCGAGGATGCCGGCTCCCGCGCCGGCGTGCGCGTCGGCGGCGCGGTGCTGGGCGCTCCCCTGCCCCTGCGCGGCGAGGGCGAGCTGGCCCTGGGCCGCGACTGCCGCATCCACTTCCGCTCGACGGCGCGCGACCGGGTGATCCTGCGCGGCGCCTCGGGGCTGGACCGGCAGCTGGTGGCGGTGGTCGGCATCGACCCGTTCCCGCTCGGCGAGCTCATCCCGGGCGCCGACGGGCTCTGGCTGGAGCTGGGCGCGGGCGCCGCGCGTCTGGGCCGCAGCGAAGGCACGCCGGTGCGTGTGGGGGGCCACTTCGTGGGCGCGACCTGCGATCTGCTGCACGGCGACGTCATCGAGATCCGTCCGGCAGCCGGCGTCGCCGGCACCGGCCTGCGCATCGAGGTCGACTAGCCATGCCGCGGTTCGAGGTCGATCTGATGCTCGAGGCGGACCGCGCGGAGCAGGCCGGCGATCTCGCGGCGGCCACAGCGGCGCTGCGCCGCCACCTGGGGGCGTCGCCGGGCGACATGGCCGCTCGGCTGCGGTACGCGCGGCTGCTCATGGCGTTGCGGCGAGCGCGCGGCGGCGCGCCACGAGCTGGAGGTGCTGGATCGCGGGGGCAGCGCCGCCGACGCGGTCGCGCCCGACGCGAACCGTTTGCTGGCCGAGCTCGACGAGAGCGAAGGCGCCTTGGCGCGCGCGGCGCTGCGCTGGGAGCGCCTGCTGGCGATCGACATCGACGACCCGCAGGCGCGGGCGCATCTGCGCCGCCTGCGCGCCGATGAGATCCAGCCGCCCGCCGAGGGCGCGGCCGGTACGCTGGTGTCGCCGGACGGCGTCGAGATCCTGCGCTACCGCCTGGTGCGCGAGCTGGGCCGCGGCGGCACGTCGGCGGTCTATCTCGCGCGCGACCAGGTGCTCGACATCCCCATCGCGCTCAAGGTGCTGCACCCACAGCTGGCCGGGCCGGCGCGTTCGGAAGCACGGCGCCGCTTCTTCGCCGAGGCGCGGCTCGCTGCGGCGCTGCGCCACCCCGGCGTGATCGCCATCTACGACCTCGACGAGGGGGCGCGCACGCTGTCGATGGAGTACGTGTCGGGCGGCACGCTGCGCACGCGCCTGCGCCAGGTGGCGGCCGGAAGCCCCAATGGCAAGGGCCCCCCACACGTCGGCCCTCATGGCGCCGACGACCAGCGCGCAGACAACGCAGCGCGCCAGACAACCAGCGCGCAGACAACAACGACGGCTTCGACGCCGGCGAGATCCTGTCGACCGCGCGCAGCCTGCTCGAGGCGCTGGCTCACGTGCACGCGCGCGGCATCGCGCACGGCGATCTCAAGCCGTCGAACTTGCTCCTGCGCCGGCCCGGCGACGTGGTCATCGCCGACTTCGGCATCGCACAGCTCATCGGCGCCTCGGGCGACGTCGGCGGCGAGCCGGGCGGAGACGCGCCCGGCGGAACACCGCTCTATCTCGCGCCCGAGCAGTTCGCGGGCGCGCCCGCGTCGCCCGCGACCGACCTCTACGCGGCGGGCGCGATCATCTGGGAGATGATGATGGGGCGCCCGCTGCGCGACCAGAGCGCGCTCATCGCGGGCAGCCGGCACGACGCGGCACCGGTGGCACCGCCCGCGATCGAGCGATTCGGTGAGACCGGCGCGATGCTGGCGTCGCTCGCCGCCGCGCTCACTCGTCGTCTAGCTGCTGAGCGGGTCGCTTCTGCTTCGGACGCTTTGGCTCGACTACCGTCTTTTGCTTGAACAGATTCTTGAGCGGGTCTTCCGGCGGCGGCGCCGTCGACCCGAAGTTGAACTGGAAGCCGGTGTTGATGTCGGCGATCGCGGCGAAGTGCGGCAAGCCGGCCAGCAGGTTGATCTCGGCCATCCACGACACGCTCTTGCTGATCTCGTACAGGAAGCCGCCACCCACGCCCGCCAGGCCCGGGCCACCGCGCACGGTGTCTTTGAAGCTCGGGAAGGCCGGGTCCATGATCACGGGACCACCGCCGTTGCTCGTGAAGTAGCCCGAGCACTCCTGTCCGGTGACGCCCGGCGCCTTGCAGCCCTGCGCCGGCGTCGCGATCAGGCGAAATCCTTCGCCGCCGCCGACCGCGATGTCGCCGAAGAACCGTCCACGCGACTGCCTGGTGTACGCGATGAGCTTCGCGAGCACCGCCTGGGCGCCCTTCGCAGCGTAGGGCGCGAAGTGGCTGCTCTGCGGGATGTACTGGTTGCGACCCTCGAGCGAGATCGCGAAGTTCGGACCGAGCTGGTAGCCGATCTCGGGCGCGAGGTGTCCACCACCCTCCCACGCGACACCGGAGACGTAGCGCGGCGCGAGCTGCGGCAGCGATTCGAGCCCGCCCGCCGGCGCGAAGCCGTAACCGCTGCCGATGGCAAAGCCGATCCACCACTGGCGGTTGCCGTAGCGCGTGTCGAGGCCGATCTTCGACCGGTCGATGTGGCCGAGGAGGTGCCGCGGGCGCGTCGGATCCGGCTCGTCGAGCGGATTCTCTTCCTTGGTGCGCCTGGTGCCGCCGAGCTCCTTCTCGGTCGCGGCCGCCTCCGCGTCGCGGATGAGCATGACGTTGGGGCTGTCGACGCGCCCGTTGGAGACGATCGCCTTGCCCTTTTCGTTGCGCCCCTCGACGTAGAAGCGCAGCGACGTTCCGGTCACCGCCTTCTTGGGGATCTTCGCCGCGTACCAGCCCTTGGGGGTCTTCTCCATCTGCGTCGACGTGAAGTCGTCGTTGCCCGGCTCGAGGTAGAGCAGGAAGAGCTTGGTCACCGGCAAATTGGGCGCGATCGCGCAGCGGATCAGCACCGACTTCTCGGGCGGCGTCTCATCCTTGATCGGGCACTCGAGCACGTTGATGCGCGCCGGGAGATCCGGCTCCGAGTCCTCTTCCTCGACCGGCTTGGGCGGCGGCGGCGGCTCCGCCTCCATGATCGGCGCGCGCCGGCGACGGCCGCCCGAAGAGGACGACGGTGGCGGCGGCTCAGCGTCCGAGCCTCGGTCGGCGGGCGGCTCGGCCGAGCGATCGGCGCCGCCGCCCCCACTCGAACCGCCGCGGCCGGCCTGCGCAAACAGCTCTTCCAGCTCGGGCGTCGACATCGCCTTGCTGATGCGGATCGTCGGATCGATCTCCAGCGCGCGCTGGAAGCTCTGCAACCCCTTCTGCTTGTCGTTGAAGCCGACGATGTAGACCGCGCCGAGGTGCACATACGTGCGCGCCATCATCGGGTGCGTCTCCAAGCTCGACTTCTTGGCGAACACCAGCGCCTGCAGCAGCGTGCGCTTCGCGCTGTCCCACTCCAGCGTCTCGTAATCGTCGAGCGCCTTCTTGTTCATCTGGATCAGCTTCTCGACCGCAGGCGCGTTCTGGGCATGCGCGGCAGCGGGAACCAGCAGGCAGGTCAAGGCACCGGCCAGGGCGATGACGAGGTTCCGGGGAGTGCTCTTGGTGCCGATCATTTCCTGACGAACCTCGCTATTGCTGAGTGATGAAGAACTCGACGCGGCGGTTCTTCTCCCGCCCCGCAGCGGTCTTGTTGGTCTCGATGGGCTGGTCGGGACCAAATCCTTTGGCGTCCATTCGGGATGGTTCGATCCCCAGTCCTATCAGAAATTGCCTGACGGAGTCAGCACGAGATTGGGACAAGGTCATGTTGTGCGGCCGCTTTCCGCGCGAATCAGTGTGACCTTCGATCCGAACCGTCATCGTCGGCCGCGACTGCAGGACCTGGCCGATCTCCGCCAGCAGCGGGAAGCTGCGCGGCATGATGACCGCCTTGTTGGTCTCGAAGAAGATCTTCTGTTTGAGCTCGATCTTCGCCTCGGTGACCACGATGTGCTCGTACTTCTTCGGGCAGCCGTCGTTGTCGGGCGGACCGGCCTCGTTGGGGCATTTGTCGGTCGTGTCCGGGACGCCATCCTTGTCGTTGTCGGGGTCGGGGCAGCCGTCGGTGTCCTCGAAGCCATCCTTGTCCTCGGGATCGTTCGGGCACTTGTCGCTGACGTCGGGGATCCCGTCGGTGTCGTTGTCGGGATCGGGGCAGCCGTCGGCGTCCTCGAACCCGTCCTTGTCCTCGGGATCGTTCGGGCACTTGTCCTTGATGTCGGGGATGCCGTCCTTGTCGTTGTCGAGATCGGGACAGCCGTCCTCGTCCTCGAACCCGTCCTTGTCCTCGGGATCGTTCGGGCACTTGTCGACGTCGTCCTTGATGCCGTCGCCGTCCTTGTCGCCGATGACGGGCTTGGCCTTGCGCGTCGGAGGCGCACAATGCTCGCGCGACAGGCGCAGCGCCTCGCGCGCGTTGTGATCGGCGAGCTCCAGGTGCTCGCGCGCACGGAAGTAGTCGCCCTGGTCGAGCTCCGTCTCGGTGAACTCGGTGTTGGTCTCGGCCAGCGCCAGCTCGTGCGGCGCGCATTTGTAGGCGCCGCTGTCGCGCGCCTCCTTGATGATCGAGCGCACCTGCTTGACGTTCGCGGCGACCTCGGTGCCGGCGCAACCGGCGGCGGCCGCGGCGAGCGCTAGCCCGCAGACCGCCAGAGAGCGGGAACGAAGCGCGGTCGTCATTCGCCCGCGGAGCTCTTGGCGGAAGTCGTGGTCGTCGGCACCGGTGCTGAAGGAGGTGTCACGGGCTGGGTCATGCGGGTCAGCGCGATCGCGCGCGCGCGGTGAGCCTGCTCCTCGGCCTTTCGGCCGTATTCGATCGAATCCTGGTACTGGGCGTAGGCGGCTTCCTCGCGCGCCTTGTGCAAGTACGCTTCGGCAGCGGTGTACTCGTAGGGCGCCAGCCGATCGGCCTGCGCCTCCTTGGCTGCCGCGAGCGCCGACGCCGCCTTGAACGAGACCTGGTTGATGTACTCGACCGGTCCGCACCCGCCGGCGAACGGCGTCGCCAGCATCGCGATGACGGCGCCTTTCGCCAGCACCCCCGTCGTGAGGTAGCGAAGTTGGCGCAAAACAGGCGGAACGGTAACAACTCCGACAGACGGGGTCAAATCATGTTCGCATTCCGCGTCCTTGTGGTCGTCCTTGGTACTGCTTCTGCGTCGTGCTCGGTGTTCTGGTTCTTGCACGCCCGGGTCATCCGCGATATGAGCAAAGGCCGTCGTCAACCCCGTTACCCCTCTGGAGGCCTTCCGGTGAAACAACTTATCGCTTACCTTCTCGATCACGCGATACTGGATTTCTCCGGAGATCTGACGCTGGACATGGTTCGAGACTTCCTGCGCGAGGACGACAGCTCGGAAGCGCGCGGGCTGCTGGGCAAGCTGGTCGAGGACCGCGGTGTCGACGACATGATCGTGACCCTGGCCGACTGTCTTCAAGATTACCTGCGAACGGGGCTGTCGGACGAGGTGGTGCGCGAGCAGCTCCGGCTTTACAGCGAGAGTTGATTCGATGTCCGGTCGCGGCCGGTTGCGCGCGACCATGGCCGGCTTGTCAGTGGCCGGTGCCGTGCTGGCCGGCTCGCCCGGCTGCAGTTATCCGAGCTCGCAGCAGCCGCTGCCGGGCACCTGCGCTCCGCTGACGGTGATGTCATCGACGCCACCCGACGGCGCCGGCGACATCCCCACCGACGGGTCGATCAGCCTGAACCTCAGCGACTACCCCGATCCCGACTCGGTCCGGCTGGATACCGTGCTGCTGTCGAGCGGGCTCTACACCCGTCTCGGCGGCTTCTTCGTCGATTTCATCACCCGGTCGATCCGATTCACTCCGCGCAACCCGCTGCAGGCCAACCTGACCTATGCGGTGACCGTGATGCCGACGGTCCGATCGCTGACCGGCTGCCTCGCCGAGAGCGACCAGCGCACCTTTGCCACGGGCGCCGGTCCGACGAATCCGCCCCTTCCGCCGCCCGACGTCCCGGCGTCGAGCGCGATCCTGCCGATCTTCGCCGCCCGCTGCGGCGGCAACTGCCACCGTCCCGACCCCGACGACGGCAGCTGCCTCGACACGCCGGCGCAGGGGCTGTCACTCTGCGACCGCGACGCCTGGGCCGCGCTGGTGTACGCGGACGCGACCGAGGTCGCGGGAATGAAGCTCGTCCAGCCTGGCGACGCGTCGCGCAGCTACCTGATCCGCAAGATCGTGCCCGGCCCCAGCGGCGGCCCGGTGCCGACCACGCCCGGCCACCGCGACCCACCCGATGCGCCGCTCGCCGACAGCGACCTGCGCGCGATCTCCGACTGGATCAACGGGGGCGCGCCGCAGTAAGCGCGCCCCCATCTCGATCGTCAACGGGAACTCAGAGGTCGACGCGGACCTTGTGGTCCTTGGTCTCGCGCAACGTCAGCATCCCGACGACCAGCGTGAACGCCGAAACGACGATCGGATACCAGAGGCCGTTGTAGATGTTGCCCGACGACGCCACCATGGCGGTGGCCAGCAGTGGCAGCATGCCGCCGAACCAGCCGTTGCCGATGTGATAGGGCAGCGACATCGACGTGTACCGGATGCGGGCCGGGAAGAGCTCGACCAGGAATGCCGCGATCGGCCCGTAGACCATGGTCACGTAGAGGACCATCAGGATCAGGATCACCTCGGTCATGAACCAGTTGATGCGGCTGGCGTCGGCCTTGGCCGGAAAGCCCGCCGCCTTCATCGTCGCCTTGTACTTGGCCTCGTCCCAGCCCTGGAGCTCCACGTCGCCGATCTTGGTCGTCACATCGGTGCTGGAAGCCTCGATCGACGTGAACGACACGCCCTGCTTGGTCAGGAAGTCCTTGACCTTGTCGCACGCGCTGAACTTCGACCACGGCCCGACGAAGACGTGGAAGTTGCAGCCGCCCGCGGTCACGGTGATCGGCGTCCGCGCCGACACCGCCTCCAGCTCCGGGTTCACGTAGTGGGTCAGCCCCTTGAACAGCGGCATGTACGTCAGGGCCGCGAGCAGGCAACCCGCCATGATGATCTTCTTGCGCCCGATGCGATCGGACAGCCAACCGAAGAAGACGAAGAAACCGGTGCCGACGGCCAGCGAGACTGCGATCAGCACGTACGCGATCTCGTAGCTGACCTTGAGCGTGATCGTCAGGAAGAACAGCGCGTAGAACTGGCCGGTGTACCAGACCACGCCCTGGCCCGCGGTCGCGCCGAAGAGCGCGAGCAGCACGATCTTGAGGTTGCTCCACTGGCCGAAGGCTTCGGTGAGCGGCGCCTTCGAAGTCTTGCCCTCGGCCTTGATCTTCTTGAACACCGGTGACTCTTCCAGCTTGAGCCGCAGGTAGAGCGAGAAGATCAGCAGCAGCGCCGACGCCAGGAACGGAATGCGCCAGCCCCAGTCGGTGAACGCCTCGGGCGACATCGCCTTGCGGCAAACGAGGATCACGGCCAGCGAGACGAACAAGCCGATGGTCGCCGTGGTCTGGATCCAGCTCGTGTCGTAGCCGCGGCGGTTCTCCTTCGCGTGCTCGGCCACGTAGGTCGCGGCGCCGCCGTACTCGCCGCCCAGCGCCAGGCCTTGTAGCAGCCGCAAGAGCGCCAGGATGATCGGCGCGAACCAGCCGATGGTCGTGAAGCGCGGCAAGCAGCCGACCAGGACGGTCGACAGACCCATGACCGTGATGGTCACCAGGAAGGTGTACTTGCGGCCGACGATGTCGCCGATGCGTCCGAACACCAGTGCACCGAAGGGCCGCACCAGGAACCCGGCGGCGTAGGCGGCGAAGCTGCCCAGCAGCGCCGCGGTGTCGTTTCCCTTGGGAAAGAACAGCGACGCGAAGAACGGCGCCAGGATCGCGTAGAGATAAAAGTCGTACCACTCGAAGACCGTGCCCAGCGAGGACGCGAAGATGACGCGTTTTTCCTCGGCCTTGAGCCCGGTGCTCGCGGCTTTCGTCAGCGGAGGGAGAGTTGCCGAATCACTCATGAAAGTTCCTCCCGATTGTGCGTGTTGGCGTTCTTGAAAGCGCCACGCGGTCCGAGCGGCAAGAGCTCGAGACCGCGCAACGCCGGCTCAGGCACGGATTCGAACGACTACCGTCTCAGTAGAAGAAGATCTGCCACTGCAGGTTGACCTGATTGGCGCCGTGCGGTGCATTGTCCTGTTGAATGCGAGTATAGAAGAGTTTCACATTCGAGTTGTGACCATAACACCAGTAGGCCACACCGCCTGCATACCGATTCTGCGTTATGCCATTGTCGACATGCAGATGCTCGACGCGGACGATCGGGGCCACGGCGAGCGGCAGGAAGGTGTACCCCGCCTCGCCCTGGAGCGCCCACTGCTTGGGGAGCAGCAACACGGGGAGATACGTACCAGGGTCCCAGTGCGAGTAGTCGATCTGCGCGGTAACGACACCGGGCCCGAGCGGCATATCGAGGAAACCGTCGAAGGCGTACGCCTTGTAATCGGCCTCAAAGTCGTACGAGCCGCCGAACGACAGGATCTTCTTCGCGCCGAGATAGGTCCCCCCGTAGTAGTAACCGGTTTCAGGATCGAAGAGGTTGATCTGCACTCGCGCCGTCGTGCGGAAGAAATTGCGCGCGCCCTGCACCGGGGTGACCGGTGGAACCGCTGCTGGATCCGCGGCGATCGCGGCGTTGCGCTGGCCCTGCCACAGGCCGACGCGGTACTCGACGTGTCCATCGGCCACCAGGCCGCGGAGCTGGAACCCGAGATCGCGTCCTACCGGACTCGTCACGGCTCCAAATGCGTTGTTCTGCTGGAATGTATAGGCGAAGTAGTCCCAGCCGAAGAGCGTGAATGCACTCTGGAGCGAGTTGTGCGAGCCCGCCGGCAGCGTGTAACCCGCGTCGATCTTGAGCATGTCGCCCAAGAACTTGAAGGTTCCAAACATGTCCTGAATGACCATGGTGCTCGTTGTCTTGAGGGCCTGCCCCATGGCGGGCGCCACTGTCGCGCCCTTGAACAGGTTGGGTGAATCGGTCTCCATGAAATATTCGATCCGGTCGAACAGCGTTCCGCCCATGACGATGCGCGCACGCCGCAAGTAGAGATTGTTGGCGTAGCCGCTACCCGTCGGGGAACCGACCGTCTCGAATTGCGGCTGCAGCAACATCCCGAACCGAATCGTAGCGTTCCGGGCCTCGATCTTCAGCGGCGCTGCCGACGGGATCGGTGAGGATGGTGGCGGGGGCGGCACCGGCGGAGGCACCTCGATCGCTGGGGTGATCGGCACATACGCCGCCGGCGGCGGCGGGGCCATTTCGGCGGGCGGCGGCGCCATCGGCGCCGGCTCGGCGGCGGGTGGAGCGCCAGCGGGCGCTTGAGCATTCGCCATCCCACCCGAGCCGTACGAAACGAGCGCGAGCACGATAGCAGCGGACCATCCAAATCGGCGACGACGCATTCGAACCTCCTTCGGGTTCCTTGAGGAATCGCATCCAACGAGGCGACGACAGGCGCCCCCACGGGTGCCAGCGAGCGTTTCCACCCAAACCGAGTCCACCAACTTGAGCAGGAATCGGGCTGCCCCGTCGAAGCCGCCGTTCAGCTGCGAATCAGTTGAGAAGCGGGACCATAAGGCCGTCTCCTTCGATTGGCAACATTTTATTGACACCGATTTGTCACTCAGTTGTTACACAAGCGGCAGGCTGTAAGGGTCCGTGACGCCGATCGATCAACGAACGCAATGACATGCGCGCGCAATCACCCGTAGGGGCGACCATCGAACGATTGGTGCATTGAGGATCCCACCTCGCCGCCCGCGCGCGATCGCGCAACTCCGGAAAGGGGCCGTTGAAGCCGGGGGCCGATCGGAGATCGAGGATCAGGCGCCCTAAGCGCCGAGACGACTTATAGCTTCGTCGAGCTTGGCAAGCGCCAGCTCCGCCTCGGCGAGCTTCGCGCGCGATTTTTCGAGCACGTCGACCGGCGCCTTCTCGACGAACTGCGGGTTCGCGAGCTTCTTCATCAAGTAGTCGCGATCCGAGGCCACCTTGGCGCGCTCCTTGGTCAGCTTGCCTTTTTCTTCCTTGGTATCGACAACACCCTCGAGCGGAACCATCACCTCGACATCGCCGGCGAGCGCCGTCGCCACGCTGTCGAGCGAGAACTCGCCACCCAGGCTGCTGCCCGCGCGGCGCACGCGCACCTCGCGGCACTTGCCCTGCTCGGCGATGATCGTCTTGTATCCGTCGAGGATCGTCTTCTTGTAGTCGTCGTTGACCGACAGCAACGCCACCACGCGGGTCGCGCTGGTGATGCCCTTGTCGGCGCGGATCCCGCGCAGCGCCACGATCACTTTCTGCACCAGTGCCATCGACGCCTCCGACGCGTCGTCGTAGAAGCGCACGTCGCGCACCGGATAAAGGGTGATCATGATGCTCTGGGGCGCGCCCGACGGCTTGGGCAGCTGCTGCCAGATCTCTTCCGTGATGAACGGCATGAACGGGTGCAAGAGCCGCATCGCCGTCTCCAGCGCCGTGACCAGCGCGCCCTGGATCTTGAAGCGCGCCTCGGGATTGGCCGTGATCTCGGCGTTGCCCTCGGCGCGGATCAGCGCTGCCTTGCCGAGCTCGATGTACCAGTCGCAGACCTCGTCCCAGATGAAGTGATAGACCGCCTGCGCGGCGTCGGAGACACGGTGCTCCTCCAGCGCCTTGTCGACTTCTTCGGTCGCGCGCTGCACGCGCGACAGGATCCAGCGCTCGGGCAGATCGAACTCCGCGCGGTCCGGCCCATCGGCCACGCGATCGGCATAGCGGTCGGCGTCGAAGCCCTCCAGGTTCAGCATCGCGAACCGCGTCGCGTTCCAGATCTTGTTGGCGAACCGGCGCGCGTCCTCGACGTTGCCCATCGAGAACTTGATGTTCTTGCCCTGCGCGGCGCTGGTGGTGAGCCAGGCGAGCGCGAAGCGCAGCGCATCGGCGCCGTGCTTGCCGATGACGTCGACCGGGTCGATGGTGTTGCCCTTCACCTTCGACATCTTTTCGCCCTTCTCGTCGGTCACCATCGTGTGCAGGTAGACCGTGCGGAAAGGCACCTTCTTCATGAAATGCAGGCCCGCCATCATCATGCGCGCCACCCAGAAGAAGAGGATGTCGTAGCCGGTGTCGAGCATGGTCGTCGGGTAGAACGCCTTCAGCTCCTTCGTCTCCGCCGGCCAACCCATGGTCGCGAACGGCCACAGCCACGACGAGAACCAGGTGTCGAGCACGTCCTCGTCCTGCTTGAGGCTGGTGCCGCCGCAATGCTGGCACGCGGTCGGCGTCGTGCGCGCGACCGTCATCTCGTCGCAGGTGCCGCAATACCAGACCGGAATGCGATGGCCCCACCACAATTGCCGCGAAATGCACCAATCGCGGATGTTGCGCATCCAGTGAAAGAAGGTCTTGGACCAGGTCTCGGGCACGAACTTGGTCTTGCCCTGCTCCACCGCCTCGATCGCCGGTTGCGCCAGCGGCTCCATCTTCACGAACCACTGGGTCGACAGCATCGGCTCGACCACCGTCTCGCAGCGCTGGCAATGGCCGATCGCATGCACGTGTGGCTTGCTTCCGCGCTCGAGGCCCAGCTCCGCGAGGCGCGCCTTGATCGCCTTGCGCGCCTTGAACCGATCCAGGCCCGCGAACGGACCACCGGCGGCGGTCACCACGCCCTTCTCGTCGAAGATCGAGATCATCGGCAAGTCGTGGCGCAGGCCGCATTCGAAGTCGTTGGGATCGTGAGCGGGCGTGACCTTCACCGCGCCGGTGCCGAACTTGGGATCGACCAGCACCGGATCGGCGATGACCTTGAACTCATTCCCGGTGATCGGGTGTTTGATCGTCTTGCCGATCTTCGACTTGTGGCGCGGATCATCCGGGTGCACCGCCACCGCCGTGTCGCCCAGCATGGTCTCCGGCCGCGTGGTCGCGACCACGACCTCGCCGCTGCCGTCGGCCAGCGGGTAGGCGAACTCGTAGAGCTCGCCTTGCACGCCCTCGTCGTAGTCGACCTCGAGATCCGAGAGCGCGGTACGGCACGACACGCACCAGTTGATCAGGCGGCGCGCGCGGTAGATCAGCCCCTCTTCGTGCAGGCGGACGAAGGCCTCGATCACCGCCGCCGAGTACGACGGATCCATCGTGAAGATCGACCGCTCCCAGTCGAGCGAGCAGCCGAGCAGCTTGAGCTGGCTGAGGATGCGGTCGCCGGTGCGGCCACGCCAGTCCCAGATCCGCTGCACGAACGCCTCGCGCCCGATGTCGTGGCGCGACTTCCCTTCCTTCTCGCGCAGCTCGCGCTCGACCACCATCTGCGTCGCGATGCCGGCGTGATCCATGCCGGGCAGCCACATGGCGTTATAGGCCGCCATGCGCTTCCAGCGCGTGAAGATATCTTCAATCGTGTCACCGAGAGCGTGGCCCATGTGCAGCGACCCGGTCACGTTGGGCGGCGGGATGACGATCGCGAACGGCGCCTTGGGCGCCGACGCGTCGGCGTGAAAGTACCCGCGCGCCATCCATTCGGCGTACCAGCGCGGCTCGATCGCTTGCGGTTCGTAGGTCTTGGGCAGCTCGGCCATGGTGAAGCTTTGGTTCTAGCGCGGAACCCACCCATGGTTCCAGTCCGACGGGAACGCCAGCGGCCGACGGCGTTCAGCGTACCGAAAAACGGCGCAAGCGTAGCGGCGCCGCGGTCGGGCTCGAGCCCTGCCCTTCGTTCGCCGCTTCGTCGGCGCGGACGCGCGCGGCCAGCACCAGGTCGTGGCGCGGCGTGCGCGCGCAGGCGGGATCGGGCGCGCCCGCGTCGCCGAGCAGCGCCATCGCCTGGCAGCGGCAGCCGCCGAAGTCGATGTCGCGCTCGTCGCAAGTGCGGCAGGGCTCGGGCATCCAGGCCTCGCCGCGAAACGCGCGGAACCCCGGCGAATCCGTCCACAGCGCGACGAGGGAGCGATCGCGCACGTTCTCGAACGCCAGCGCCGGGATGCTGGCGGCCTGGTGGCAAGGCAGCGCGCTGCCGTCGGGCGTGACCACGATGTAGCGGCGCGCCCAGCCGTCCATGCAGGCGCGCGGGCGATCGGCGTAGTAGTCGGGGCGCACGAACAGGATCTCGATGCGGCCGCGCAGCCGCTCGCGGGCCGCGTCGGCGATCGCGCGTGCCGCCGCCAGCTCGGCGCGCGACGGAAGCAGCGCATCCCGATTGATCAGCGCCCAGCCGAGGTATTGCGTGTTGGCCAGCTCGAGGCGCTCGGCGCCGATGCGCTCGGCCAGCGCGACGAATTCGGCGGTGCGCGCGATGTTGCCGCGGTGGAGCACCACGTTGAGCGTGAGGGGAAGCCGAGAGCGCGCGCGGTCGCCGCCATCTCGAGCTTCGCGGCGAGCCCGTCGCGCCCCGCGATCCAGGCCGCTCCCGCGGGATCGACGTCCTGCACGGAGAGCTGCACGCTGTCGAGCCCGGCGGCCGCAAGCCGCGCCAGGCGCGCGCCATCGGCGGGGATGCCGCTCGTGATCAGGTTGACGTAGAGCTCGTTTGCGCGCGCGTTGGCGACCAGCTCCTCGAGATCGTCGCGCACCAGCGGCTCGCCGCCCGTCAGGTTGACCTGCAAGACGCCGAGCGCGGCCGCTTCGGCGAACACGCGCGTCCAGTCGCCGGTGGTGAGCTCGTCGCGACGCCGGTCGAGATCGAGCGGGTTCGAGCAGTACGCGCAGGACAGCGGACAGCGGTACGAAAGCTCGGCCACCAGCGTGTAAGGCCGCGGAACCACCGGCTGGGCGACAGCGGTCACGGCGCCTCCTCGCTGTCCCCGGGATCGGCCGCGAGCAATCCGCGCTCGGCGAGCGTGCGCAGGAACGCGAGCACGTCGTGCTCCACGCGCTCGCGCGCGACGCCGGTGTAGCGGGTGGCGAGCTCGTCGACGATCGCGCCCGCCGTCCGGCCGTCACAGAGCGCCGCGATGTCGGCGGCGGTCTCGCCGAGCTCCAGGCCGCGCTCGGGGTAGAGCAGCATCATCTTGTTCGACGGGGGGTCGCGACGCAGCCGCGCCTTGCGGGCGAGGCGCACGCGCGTGTCGAGATCGATCACGGCGCCGGCGCCCCGCCTGCGGTCGCCGCGGCGACGCAGTCGAGCAGGTGCCAGAGGATCTCGGTCTTGCGCACCAGCGCGGCGACGCAGGCGTCCTGCAGCGCGCGCGACGTCGCGTGCGCCACGACGAACGCCAGCGCCTCTTCCCCGTCGCGGCGCGCCCGCGGCACGCGCGCGCGAAAGTAGGCGAGCGCCTCGGCGCCGACCCAGGGATAGTGCTGCTCCCACGAGGCGATCCGCCGCGACATCAGATCCGGCGCGAACATCTCGGTGAGCGACGACGCGACCGCGACCACGAGCGGGCTCTCGCGGCAGAGCGCCACGTAGGAATCGCACGCGAATCGCACGCCGGGCAGCACGTCGGTGCACGCGGCGACGCGCGCGCGGTCGAGACCGACCGCCTCGGCCAGGCGCAACCACAGCGCCAGCCCGCCGTCGCTGCCGTCGCCCGCGGTGCCGTCGTGGTCGTTCACGCGCCGGATCCAGGCGCGGCGAAACGCCGGATCCTCCGACTTCGACACGATGATCGCGTCCTTGATGGGGATGCGCGTCTGGTAGTAATAGCGGTTGAGCGTCCAGGCGCGAAGCTCCGCGCGCGAGAGCTGGCCCGCGTGCATGCGCTGATGAAACGGATGCTGGTCGTGGTAGCGCCCCACGCCCTCGGCACGCAGCCGCGCGACCAGCTCGTCGGGCGGCAGCAACGGCGGCGGCGACGCGACCGCGGGCTCGCTCACAGCGCCAGCTCCATGCCGTCCTCGGCGACCTCGACGCCGGCGGCGGCGACGGCGCGGCGCTCGGCGCTGTCCTCGCGCAGGATGGGGTTGGTGTTGTTGACGTGGATCAGGATCCGCCGCCGCGCGGTGGCGCGCGCGAGAAAGCCGAGGCTCCCCTCGGGACCGCCGACCGGCCAGTGCGCCATCTCCTCGGCCCGCTTCGTACCCAGGCCCGCCGCGATCAGCTCGTCGCTGCTCCAGAAGGTGCCGTCGAAAAAGACCGCGCCGGCGCCGGCGATCGCGCGCTCGATCTCGGGCGAGGGTCCGGCCACGCCGGAGAAATAGGCGAGACGCCCGCCCGTGCGCGGGTCGTCGATCAGCAAGCCGATCCCGTCCTCGGCGCTGGCCGCGCGCGACGACTCCAGGTGCAGCGGCAGCTTGCCCGGCGCGGCGATCGCGGTCACGCGCAGCCCGGCACCGGTGTCTCGCGCGTCGAGCGCCTGCTCGCGGCCGAGCTCGAGCGGCCGCCAGGTCACCTGCTCGGGAAAGCGCGCGAGGGTGCGATAAAGGACGTTGTCCTCGGTGAAGCCCGCGCGGACCGCGTCGGTGGCGTGGACCATCAGGGGGTGCGACTCCCGCAACGACAGCAACCCCAGGCAGTGGTCGAGATCGCCGTTGGTCAGGAAGATGCCGGCGATGGGCGAATGGCGGCGCGACCGCGGCCAGAGCCCGTCGAAGCTCTCGATCTGCGCGCGGATCTCAGGCGAGCAGTTGATCAGGAACCAGGATTCACCATCGCCGCTGACGGCGACCGACTCCTGGGTACGCGGCCGGACGCGCGCGCTGCCCTGGCGCGCGAGGGCACAGTTGTCGCAGCCACAGTTCCACTGCGGGAAACCACCGCCCGCCGCCGAACCGAGGACGCGGATGCGCACGCGGCGGTTTTACGGCCGCCGCGGCGACGCGTCCTGCTGCGCGACGCGGTCGGCGCGCGGCACGCGCGGTCCCGCGGGCTCGCGGTCGTCATCGAAGTCGGTCTGGTAGCCGCCGATCTCGGCGCTCATGTTGATCTCGACGAAGGCCGGGGTTTCCCACTTCATTGACGTCACCTTTCGCGAAAGCCCGCGAGGCCGACGCCTCGCTCCGAACACTGGACCCGTATTCTCGACGCCCGGCCCGAGCCCGTCAAGCGTTCAAAAAACCCGCAAAAACCCCTCGCCGCGCGCCGATCGGTCCTGTAACCATCCCGGTCGACGCATGCAACCCACACCGACGAGAGCTCACCGGTTCCCGAGACTTGGGTCACTATCCGCGCTCGTGCTGGTCGGCGGCATCTGGGCGATGGCGGCCGGCACGCCCGCGCGCGCCGCGGACGGCGCTGCGACGCGCCTCTACGTCAGCGTCGAAGACGGCGGCGAGGTGGTGGTCGTCGACCCCGCGCACGCCGAGGTCGTCGCGCGCATCCCGGTCGGCAAGCGCCCGCGCGGCATCAAGCTGTCGAAGGATGGCAAGACGCTGTACGTCGCGCTCTCGGGATCGCCGCGCGGCGGACCGGGCGTCGACGAATCCAAGCTGCCGCCGCCCGATCGCTCGGCCGACGGCATCGGCGTCGTCGACCTGGCCACGCGCAAGCTGGTGCGCACGCTGCCGAGCGGTCAGGATCCCGAATCGTTCGACCTGTCGCGCGACGGCAAGACCCTGTACGTGTCGAACGAGGAGACCGCGGAGATGAGCGTGCTCGACCTGCGCACCAGCCAGGTCACGCACCGGATCCCCGTCGGCAAGGAGCCCGAGGGCGTGACCGTGCGCCCCGACGGCAAGGTGGTCTACGTGACGTCGGAGGAAGAGAACGAGGTCGTCGCCGTCGACACGCATGCGCTGAAGGTGCTCGCTCACATCGCCACCGGCCCGCGCCCGCGCAACATCGCGTTCACCCGCGACGGCAAGACCGCATTCGCCGGCTCGGAGAACGGCGCGATGCTGACCGTCGTCGACGTCGCCAAGAATGCGCCCGACGGCACGATCAAGATCGAGCCCAAGGCCAAGACCGTGCTCGGCCCGCGCCCGATGGGCCTGGCGTTCTCGCCCGACGGCAAGGAGCTCTACGTCTCGAACGGCCGCGGCGAGTCGGTGGCCGTCGTCGACGTCGCCGCGCGCAAGGTCGCCCGCTTGATCGACGGCGTGGGCGCGCGACCGTGGGGCATCGGCGTCAGCCACGACGGCAAGTGGATCTTCACTGCCAACGGTCCCTCGGGCGACGTCTCGGTGATCGAAGCCGCGACCGGCAAGATCGACAAGCGCATCAAGATCGGCGGCCTGCCGTGGGGGTTGGTGGTCTCGCCGTAGCTACGCGCGGACGTGGCGCTCGACGTGCTCGCGGATGATCACCTCGGCGAGCTCGGGCACCACTTCCCAGACGATCTGCTCGATGATCTCGCGCGAGAGCTTGGCGATCGCTTCGTATTCGGGGCCGCGCGCGCCGATCGCGGCGATCTTCTGATCCACCGCGGCGCCGACCGCCGCCGACACCATGGCCGACACGCTGGCCGCGGCAGCGACCGCGGGCAGCGGGGTCGCCGGCATGGCCGGCACCGACGAGAAGAGTGGCGCCGGGGTCGAGGCTGGCGGAGCCACGGGAGCGGGCCGCGCTGCCGATGATGACGACGGAGGGGGCACCGCCGGCGTCGAGCTCAGCGCCGAAAACGGCGACGGCGTCCCGGAGGGTGGCGGCGCCGGACGCGCCATCGGCGGCGCCGCGGGACGCGAAGTCCCCGGGATCGGAATGTTCGCCGCCGGCAGACCCATCAGCGTGCGCGCGATCGGCGCGGGTGGCCGGGCCGCGGGAGCAGCGGCCGGGCTCGCGGGGCGTGGCGGCGCAGCGCCGGGCCGCGCCGGCGCCACCGCGCCCGGGCGAATGCCGGGAATCAGCGACGGACGCATGCTCGCCGCCGCCGACATCGGCGACGCCGGCGGCGCGGGAGCCTGAAAAGCCGGGACGGGCGCCGGCGTCCCCGCCGCCGAAGCGTAGGGCGGAGGCGTCAGCGAGGGACGCGCAGCAGCGAGCGGCGGCGCGGACGGCACCGCCGCGTACTCGATCTCGGTCTCCGGCGCGTCGTCCTCGGGGGTCGGCGGCGCCATGTCGACGCTGATCTCGCCGTACTCGTCATCGTCGTCGGCCGCGGCCAGCGACGTGCTCAACCCGAGGGGGATCGGCGAGCGCGCGTCGGACGGCACCGGCGGACCGAAATCGTCCGACGGTGGCGCCGATACCGACGCGGGACGCGCGACCTCGGTCGGACCCTTGGCGAGCGCTTCGTGCACCTTCTCGATGATCGCGGCGGTGTCGAACGGCTTCAGGAGATGCCCGTCGGCGCCGCATTGCCGCCCGCGCGAGTCGTCGTAGGGCTGCTGCGCCGACGCCAGCACGTAGACAGCGGTCGCGGACAGCGACGGATCAGCCTTGATCTGCGCGCACAGGTCGTAGCCCGACCGGCCCGGCATCATACCGTCGGCGATCACCAGCTCCGGCTGTAGCTGGCGGGTGAGGGCGAGGCCTTCGTCCGCCGATCGCGCAGCGACCAGGGTGACGTCTTCAGCGCCGAAGGTCATCGCGAAGGCCCTCTGGATCGTCGCGCTGTCGTCGGCGATCACTATGCGCTTCGCCATTGAGTCTTCAGATACCATCTTCGAAAAACAGGGTCAAACCTCAGGGTCGCGCGACGCAACATGGTAAAAGGTCCCTTTTCCGCCGCTGGCGATCTGGTGTCGCCGGCCCTGGGCCGACTTTTGAGATGGGGAGCCGATCGTGACCGATGCGCGCGTTCGTCTGGTGGTCAACGCCGACGACTTTGGAATGACGATGGAGATCTCGCGCGGGATCGTGAAGGCGCACCGCGCCGGAGTCGTCACCAGCACGTCGCTGCTGGGCAACTGTGGTGATCTCGATGCGGCGCGCGCGCTGCTGGCCGAGGCGCCGGCGCTGGGCGTCGGCGTGCACCTGGCGCTGATCGGCGGCCGGCCCGTGTCGGACGCGAGCACGGTGCCCACGCTCACCGACGGCGGCGGTGCGTTCCTGGCGCGCTCGACCGACTTCTTCACGCGCTGGATGCGCGGCCAGCTCGACGCCGCGCACATCGACCGCGAGATCGACGCGCAGATCGATCGCGTGCGCGGGGCCGGCATCGCCGTCGATCACCTGGACACGCACCACCACCTCGGCTTCCTGCCGATGGTCGGCCGGGCGATGGAGGCGGCGGCGCGCCGGCACGGCATCCACGGGATCCGCACGCTGTTCGAGAAGCCGACGCTGTCGTGGGTCACCGAGCCGACGCGCGGGATCGAGGCCGGGCTGCTCACCGGCCTCGGCTGGCTGTCGCGGCGGAGCATGGGCATGCTGCGGCACGGCCCGCAGAGCTGGGGCTACGTCGAGAGCGGCTGCCTCGACGAGATCCGCATCCTGGAGATCATCGGGCGCCTCGGCGCCGGCGATCACGAGCTCATCTGCCACCCGTCCGAGACCGACATCCGCGCGCGCGACGCCGAGGGGCGCCCGTATCACGGCGCCGAAGAGCTGACCGCGCTTTGCTCCGACCGCGTGCGCGGCGCCCTGCAGCGGCGCGGCATCACGCTGTGCCGGTGGGAGGACCTGTCCTGATGGGCACCAGCGACGACGAGCCAGGCCCTTCTGGTTCGGCGTCGACGTCGTCGGCGTCGGCGTCGGCGTCAGCGTCGGCGACCTCGACGTTCGAACCCGACTTCGAACCATACGTCGTCGCCCGGCACCAGCATGCCCGAGCTCACCGCGAAGGCGATCGTGCTCGGCATGGTGTTCGGCGTGATCTTCGGCGCGGCGACGGTCTACCTGGCGCTCAAGGCCGGGCTCACGGTGTCGGCGTCGATCCCGATCTCGGTGCTGGCGATCTCGCTGTTCAAGCGCTTCGGCTCGTCGACGATCCTCGAGAACAACATGGTGCAGACCATCGGCTCCGCGGGCGAGTCGATCGCCGCCGGCGTCGTGTTCACGCTGCCCGGGTTCCTGTTCCTGACACGCGACCCGGCGACCGGGCGCAGCGTCGGCGAGCCGTTCTTCTCGTACTGGACGATCCTCACGCTGGCGATGCTCGGCGGCATCATGGGCGTGCTCATGATGGTGCCGCTGCGCCGCTCGCTGATCGTCAAGGAGCACGGCGCGCTGCCCTACCCCGAAGGCACGGCGTGCGCGTCGGTGCTGATCGCCGGCGAGAAGGGCGGCGTGCTGGCGCGCACCGCGTACCAGGGGCTGGGCTTCGCGTTCGCGTATGCGCTGCTGCAGCGGATCTTCCACTTCATCGCGGAGACACCGACGCTGGCGCTCAAGCAGACCAACCGCTACCTGCCGTCGGCGGTGCTGAGCGGCGACGTCACGCCCGAGTACCTCGGCATCGGCTACATCATCGGGCCCAAGATCGCCGGCGAGCTGGTCGCGGGCGGCGTGCTCGCGTGGCTGGGCCTGATTCCGCTGCTCGCGTTCCTGACCCCCGCCGACGCCGTCGCCGCCCAGCTCGCCAAGCTCGGCTACCTGGCCAGCGTCGCGACGCCGGGCGGGCCGGGTGGCTGGGACCCGGTCACCCACACCTTCGCGAGCACGGCGTCCGCGATCTACCGCGCCTACGTGCGCCAGATCGGCGCGGGCGCGGTCGCGGCCGGCGGCTTCATCACGCTCCTCAAGACGCTGCCGACGATCGTCTCGTCGTTCCGCGAGAGCCTGGCGGCGCTGCGCCAGGGCGGCGGCGCCGAGCGCACCAAGCGCACCGACCGCGAGCTGCCGATCACCACCGTGCTGTTCGGCTGCGCCGCGCTGGTCGCGATCATGGCGGTGCTGCCGTTCGTGCCCGGATCGGGCGTGGTCAGCAAGCTGCTGCTCGGCCTGCTGGTGATCGTCTTCGGCTTCTTCTTCGTCACCGTCGCCAGCCGCATCGTCGGGCTCATCGGCACGTCGTCGAACCCGGTGTCGGGCATGACCATCGCGACGCTGATGGGCACCTGCCTGATCTTCGTCGGCTTCGGCTGGACCGGCGACGCCTATCAGCCGATGGCGCTGTGCGTGGGCTCGATCGTGTGCATCGCCGCCGCCAACGCCGGCGCGACGTCGCAGGATCTCAAGACCGGCTATCCTCGTCGGCGCCACGCCGCGCGCGCAGCAGATCGGTCTCCTCATCGGCGTGGTCACCGCCACGATCGTGGTCGGCGTGACCATCCGCGTGCTCGATCATCCGCCGCACCACCTGATCGGCTCCGATCGCTATCCGGCGCCGCAGGCGACGCTGATGGCGACGCTGATCCAGGGGCTGCTGGCCGCCAACCTCGACTGGCAGTTCGTGCTCGTCGGCGTCGCGCTCGCGATCACCATGGAGCTGTGCGGGGTGAAGTCGCTCTCGTTCGCCGTCGGCGCCTACCTGCCGCTGTCGACGACGTCGCCGATCTTCGCGGGCGGCATCGTCAAGGCGGCCGCGGATCGGCTCGCGCGGCGGCGCGGCCCCGGCAAGGGGACGAGAAGGAGACGCCCGAGGAATCCGAGCTCGGCCCCGGCAACCTGTTCGCGACCGGCCTGGTCGCGGGCGGCGCGGTCGCCGGCGTCGCCGTGGCGCTGCTGACGGTCAAGGACAGCTGGGCGCAAGCGATCGGCAAGCTGTCGCTGGAGCACGCGCTCGCACGGCGCGATCGGCGAGGGCGGCTACCAGCTCCTGGGCCTGGGCTGCTTCCTGATCATGGGCGTGACCCTGCTGCGGGTCGCGCGCCAGAAGCCCGGGCCGTCCTAGCGACGCCTCGACGGTGGCGTCGGCTTTCGCTGGCGCGCCGGCATCTGCACGACGACGACGGTCGCGTCGTGATCGTGATCGGCGCCGATCGCCAGCAGCGCGTCGCAGATGTGCGGCGCCGACGGCGGCGCCGCGGTCAGGTGGCGCACCAGGCCGAGCTCGCCCAGCGGATCGCTCGACGTCGCCAGCCGATCGGTGACGCCGTCGGTCGCCAGCACCAGCGCGTCCTGCAGCGACAGCACCGTGCGGATCGACGGTGTACTCCTCGCCCTCGAGGATGCCGAGCGGCAGCGCCGGCGCCGGGGTCAGCGTCTCGGCGACGCCCGACTTGCGCTTGATGAACGGGCCCAGATGCCCGGCGCTCGCGATCTCGGCGACGCCGGTCGTGCACGTCGATGCGGACGCACAGCGCCGTCACCAGCAGCTCGTGGACGCTCTGGCCGATGAGCCAGTCGTTGACCGCGCCCAGCACCTGCCCCGGCGCTTCACCGCGCGCGAGCCGCTGGCGAAATGCCCAGCGCAGGTCGGAGACCGGCACCGCGGCGCGCGGGCCGTTGCCGGCGACGTCGGCCATCACGGTCGTGACCGGGCCCTCGCGGTGCTGGAACACCTCGAAGAAGTCTCCACCGCTGCCCAGGCGGGTTCGCTGTTTCGTCGCGATGCGCAGGCGCGACCAGGTCGGCAGATACAGAATCGGCGCGGTTTTCGTCGCCATCTGAATCGGGGTTGCCTCCTGGGTCGGGATTGGTGCGGCGGCCGGAGCTCGGCTTGGCTCCGCATTTGAGCGGCTCATAAACCGTATGGCAAAGCACAATTCGGACCAACGGTAGATGACATCCCACACCTAGTGAAAATGCGGAGATGCGGGTAGCTCAGCCGGTCGGAGTGTTGTCTGGCGCGCAACGATCCACTGCATCCAGTCAACGCTTTCATGGCAGCCCGGGCCCGGCTCCGTCCACGCGCCTCGTCCGTGACGGCGACCATGTGAGGGTCCCCTCGCCAGAGGTTAGGGTGGGGATCGCCCGTGCCTCTCGCGCGCCCCCGACGTTCGCTTTGCGTTCATCCCTCGATCGCTGCGATCGTCGGGATGACGCTGGCGCTGGCGGCGCTCGTGTCGAGCGCGCCGGCCGCCCACGCGAGCTGCCGCCTGCTCCGCTTCGGATTCGAGCCCGACTGCCTCACGCGCGATCCCGCGACCGGCGCCTGCCGCTTCGACGTCGCCGACGCCCGACTACGGGCCCGCAGATCGCCGTCTGGCTCGAGAGCGCCGACGGCACCACGTTCATCGACACGCTGCTGGTGACCAACGGGGTCGCGCTGTACGGCATCGGCAACCGGCCCGGGCGCTGGGACTTCCGGTCCGGCCCGCTCTTTCCCTATGGACGGCGAATCATGGCGCTGCCGGTCTGGGCGCACCGGCGCGGCGTGCTCTACGAATCGGTGGAGATGAACGACGGCAAGGACAACTGGATGACGTTCCACGAGTCGGTCTCTTCGCCCGAGAGCCACTTCTGCCGCCCGATGATGGAGAACGAGATCGTCGACGCCGTCACCTGCGCCAGCGGCACGTTCCGCGACGCCAAGGGGTTGCTCCAGCCGGGCGAGGCACGCACGTACTACCCGCCGCGCGGCGACATCCTCGACTGGAGCGCGGTCTGCATCCCGATCATCAGCAGCGGCGGCAGCGCGTGCGACTTCGGCGACGCGCCCCAGTACGGGCTCATCAACGACCTCGACGTCATCGCGGCGGCGACGCCGGCGTACGATCGTGGCTTCTCGGCGACCTGGAGCGTGCCCGACGGTCTGCCCGACGGCGACTACGCGCTGATGGTCGAGGTCGGCAAGGAGTTCGACGAGAACGCCGCGTTCACCCACGACTCGTTCATCGAGCCCGAGGAGGTGAGCAACTACGACGCCTACGGCCAGAACGGCAACGTCGGCCAGCCGTCGGTGGTCTATCGCGTGCCGCTTCATGTCTCGGCGGGCACGCCGATCGCGGCGGCGGCGGTGGCCACGGCGTACGGATACGGCGACTGGACCGGCGTCGCCGGCGACCTGCATCCGATCGATGCGCAGGTCGACCGCGGCGACGCCGGGCAGCGGCGTCCAGCGCCTGCGCGTCAGCGACGGGCCGGGCGGCGCGGGCGTGGTTCACGTCGACGAGATGGCCTGCGCGCCGCTCGACTGCGCGACCGCGCCCACGCCCGAAGCGCCGCGCATCGACGAGCCCAAGCTGACTCAGCCGCCGACGTCGGCGACGTTCACGTTCCGCCAGTCGTCCGACAGCGGCGCGCCGGTCATCGGCTACGACCTGCGCTATGCCATCGCGCCCGACCCACTCAAGGGCGCCGACGAGAGCCTGTTCTCGCAATGGGCGCCGGCGGCGGCGCCCGCCGTCGACGTGCCCGGGACCATCAGCGAGGCGGAGGTCGACGGCCTCTTGCCGCAGACCGCTTACTCGATCGGCCTGCGCGCGCGGGGCGCCTGCGGCTGGTCGGCGCCGGCGTTCGCGCGCGTGATCACCGGCAAGCGCCCCTACACCCAGCTCTCGGGCTGCGTGATCGCGACCGCCGCCTACGGCAGCGAGCTCGACCCCGACGTCGCGGTGCTGCGCCGCGAGCGCGACCAGGCGGCGCAGCGGTCGGGCGTGGTCGAGCTGGCGGCGCTGCTCTACGCGCGCGACGCGCCGCCGCTGGCCCGGCTGGTCGGGCGGTCGGACACGGCGCGCGCGGCGGTGCGATCGCTGCTGCGGCCCCTCATGAGCGCGAACCGCGCGGCAAGCGAGACGCTTGCCGCGGCGGTGCGGTGAGAGGGCGCGGCCAGAGAGATTCGAACTCCCGACCCTCGGTTCCGTAGACCGATGCTCTATCCAGCTGAGCTATGGCCGCTTGTTGCTGCGTACGTATGCCGTGACCGCGAGACCCCGTCAAGAGTTTACGCAGCCGTCACGCTCGCGGGAGCGAGCCGGAAAGACTTCTCCCGCGAGCGTCAGCGGAGAGGGGGAGATTCGAACTCCCGATACAGCTTTTGGGCCGTATAACGGTTTAGCAAACCGCCGCCTTCGGCCTCTCGGCCACCTCTCCAAACTACGGGCGTCGTTTTAACAGATTCTCGGCGCGTCCGCGAGTGCGGCTTCGTCTCCCGCAAGAGGTCAGAGCCGCTGGGCCCCGAAGGTGTCGCAGGCGCCGGGATCGCCGGTCTCCATGCCGGTCGTGAACCACTTCTGGCGCGCCGCCGCCGAGCCGTGGGTGAAGGTCTCGGGGCGCACCCGACCCGTCACCTCTTTCTGGATGCGGTCGTCGCCGACGGCCGCGGCAGCGTCGAGCGCGTCGGCGATCTCCTGGTGGCTGACCTTGCCCGCCTCGTAGGCCGCGTGCCCCCATACGCCCGCGTAGCAATCGGCCTGCAGCTCGAGGCGCACCGACAGCGCGCCGCGCTGATCGGGCCGCGCCTGCTGCATCGCCCGCATGCGGCGCTCGGTGCCGAGCAGGTCCTGCACGTGGTGGCCGTACTCGTGCGCGACCACGTACGCCTCCGCGAAGTCGCCGCCGCGCGCGTGGAACCGCTGCTGCAGCTCGCGGAAGAAGCCCAGGTCCAGGTAGACCTTCTCGTCGGGCGGGCAGTAGAAGGGGCCGGTCTGCGCGCTGGCCATGCCGCAGCCGCTGGGCGTCGAGTCGGTGAACAGCACCAGCTTCGACGGGTGATAAGAAGCGCCGGCCTCGGGCAAGCGCCGCCGCCAGAACGACTGGACGTTGGTCTCGACGCACACGACGAACTTCGCCGGATCGTTGACCGAATCGACGCCACGGCAACTGCCCGACGGCCCCGCGGGAAGCTGCCGCGGGTCCGGCTGCTCGACGCCCTGGCCCTGCCCTTGTCGGGCCTGGTCGATCACGTGGGTCAGCTCGCCCGCGGTCTGGTTTCCGCCGCTGGCGAGCACCTGAAGGACCAAGTAGACGGCGCCCCCCACCAGGCCCAGGCCGCCGACCCCGGCGCCGACGCGACCGCCGGGGAAGCGCGCGCCGCGGCGATCCTCGACCTCCGATGAGTCTGCTCTGTCCGAATCGTCGAACTTCACGAGGTGAAGCATAGCAACCGATCGCGGCTACGGGCGGCTCGGCGGCTGCGCCGCCATCCCTTCCAGCACCTGCTTGAGCGAGGCGAGGTCCCTCCTCACGGCGCCGGCATCCTCGGCGAATTTCGCGTCGGAGATGCCAGGTTGACGAAACAACGAAAAAACTACCTCGCTTCCGCGGCCATTCGGCATCACGCGCAGCGGATTGTGGATGGTGACGCCCGACGGGAGGGTCACGTCGTGGTCCAGCACGCCCAGCTCGTTTCGGTCTGCAAAGCTGACCTTCACCTGTCCCATGGGTGAATCGGCGATCCAGGCACCGCCGACGTTCGTGATGGTTCCCGCCAGCCCCTTCGCCCATCTGGGGGCGTTCATGGGATTCGACGCGAACGCGTAGACGTCGGCGGGGACGCGATCGATGGAAACGCTGATGTGCTCGACTTCCCGCAGCTCGACCTCGTCGGTCATGTTCGTCTTCCTCTCTCGTCGACAATCGCCCAGCCAGCCGAGCATGAGGAGCGCGACGACCAGCCTCACTCCCTGCCGGCGGAGAACGTTCATGCCCGATCTATTGATCGGCGAGCGGCCAGTGACTTGGAAAAATGGAACCTGGGCCGGAACTGACTCTGAACTGACCCGGTGCCTCAGAAACAGATGGCTGCGATGCTGAAGTCACCGGCACGCTGGCAGTGGGTTCCTGGGCAGCAAGTCACGCCGCAACCGCCGCAGTTCTGATCGTCGCCGTACCAGAGCACGCATGCGCCGTGGCAGCAAAGCCCGGCTAGCTGGTCGGCCCGGCCGGCGTCCACCTCCACGGCACACGGGGCGCCGTCGAGAAGCCCGGCACAGCTCGCGGCCACGCAGGCGACGCAGGAGGAGTTCACGCACGTAGCGGGCGCCGCGGCCAGGCCGGAAGGGCAGACGGGAGTGGCGCCGGCGGGAATGGCGCAGGCGCCGTTGCAGGTCACTCCGACGGGGCAGACGTTGCCGCAGCCACCGCAGTCGGATGGATCGACGAGCAGGTCGACCGCGCTACACGCGCCCCTACAGCAGGTGCCTCGCGCGCCGCCGGCGAACGTGCAGGCCGCACCCTCGTTCGCTCCGCTGCACGCGGCGTAGACGCACACGGCGCCCGCGGCGCACGTAGCCGAGCCCGCCTCGGGCTTGCAATGGCACACGGTCGGGTCCACGCATCCGTAGTCGCCCATCCCCACGCCGGCGCGACCACCGGGCAGCGTGCAGGACGCCCCACCCTCGACGAATTGGGCCCCGGCGGGGGGCCAATCGTCGTGACAGGCCGCCACGCCGTTCCCGCAGCCGGTCCCCGCGGCAAGTATGGCTCCGAGTCCCACCATTGCCTCGGCCGCAACCGCGCGCCACCCTTTCATCGGCACAGGCTACCACCTCGTTCTCGCGCCGATCGGCCAGGCCACCTCGCCCGATTTCCAATGATCTTATTTTGAGGAGGAGGAGGAGGGATTCGAACCCCCGGCGCTTTCGCGCGACGGTTTTCAAGACCGTTGCCTTAAACCACTCGGCCACTCCTCCGGAACAACTAGTGCGGCACCGCAAGGTATACCGGATACCGGCGGCCCATGAAACCGGCAAGGGGCGGTCACCAGGCGAGCCCGCGGATGAGCGGCCTCGACCCTCGGCCCTCTCACGGCGACCGCGCGCAGCGGGCGCCGTAGAAGGCGTTGCGCGCCGCGGGAACGTCGCCGTCGCGCGCCATCGGCAAGGTGTCGTCGGTGTCGGTGCCGAACGATCCGCCGCGAAGGACGCGGTACGAGAAGTCGGTCAGGTTCGCGCAGTCGGTGCAGGGGTTGGCGTAAGGGGCGAACCAGTCGAGCGTCCACTCGGCCAGGTCGCCCGCGAGATCGAGCTGCGTCCAGCGTCCGGCGCCCAGCGTGGCGGTGCCGACGGGCGCCAGGTTCGCCGTGCCCACGCAGGCGTCGGAGCCGGGTGGATAGTTGCATCCCGAGATCGCATAAGCGCTGCTGCCGCGCGGATCGGTCGCGCCCCACGGGTGCGCGCGCAGCTCGCTGCCGCCGGCGGCCGCGTATTCCCACTCGGCTTCGCTGGGCAGGAACCCGCCGTCCCAGATGCAGAAGGCGTAGGCCTCGAACCAGTCGAGGCAGTTCATCGGCAGCGCCTCGTTGGGCCCGACGCCGTCGGTCCAGGTTTGAAATGACGGCTCGCAGCCGAGACGCGCGGACCAATCTTCCGTGGTCGTCGCCAGCTCGATGTCGTCGCCGGCGCTCCACCCGGGTTCGTGGCCGGCGCCGGCGCCGTTCGCGAGCCCGCTGCCCTGGTTCACGTGCGCGTGCTTGCCCGCGCCCGCCGGTGGAACCCAGCCAGCGACGCTGGCGGCAACGAACTGCCGAAAGCGCCCGACGGTGATGAGGTAGCGATCGAGGCGAAAGGCGCTCACCGACGCGGGATCGGCCGCATCGGTCGCGCCGCCGCCGTCGTTCACGTACGTCCGATCATAGGCTCCGCCGGGGATGAGCGGGCTCACGCAACAGGTGTCGCCGGCGCCGCAGCGGCTGGTGCCCGGGCCGCCCGGCGCGCAGCTCGCCGCGGTGAGCCCAGGGGCGTGTGCGTCCTGACAACCGGCGAGCCCCATCAATGCGGCGACTGCTGGTTTGAATCGCGCGCCACCGGTGAATTGCACGCCGCGCAGTCTGGCCGCGCGCAGACGCAAAAGTCCAGATCGGCGTGAGTTAGACAATCGATGCACCACATTGGCGCTGTCCCTCCCTTTCTCCACCGGGGACAAATGATGAAGCGTGATCGACGGTTCTCGCGCCGCCTCTTGCTCAAATCCATTGGAGCGGGCGCGGCTCTGTTGCCAATGCTCCACTCCGATCGTTCCGACGCTGCCTGTTACGTCGGCGGCATCAAGCGGCTCTACATCCTGGCCTGGACCAACGGGATGCTGAGCAGCATCAACAACTGGGCAACCGCGGGCACCACGCCGGCCGGCTGGTCGCTCGGCTCGATGGGCTTTCAGGACGCCCTCAAGCCCTACGTGAACGATCTGCTGCTGCTCAAGGGCATCGACTACAAGTACATCCGCGACATGCCCGGGTCGGGCGAACGGACCGGCCACGCCTGCTTCCCCGGCATGCTCACCGGCGCCTTCTATCAACTGCTCTCGTCGGGCACGAGCTCCGATCTCGCGGGTGGCATCTCCGTCGACCAGTACATCGGTAACAAGCTGCAGGCCGGCGGCTACAAGGGTCTCGTCAGCCTGAACCAGGGAACGTACGTGATCAGCACGGGCCACCTGTCGTGGAAGGCGGCCGGTCAGGTGGTGCTGCCGAACCCGGATCCGGCCAGCGTCTTCAATCTCTACTTCAAGGGCGCGCTTCCCACGACGACGCCGCCCACGACAACGCCGGTCGACGCCGGGACGAATACGCCGCCGCCGGTGGACAACACCATCGCCATCCGCAAGAGCATCCTCGACTACGTGATCGCCGACATCAACCGCTTCTCGAACGTCGTCGGCAGCGACGACAAGAAGAGCATCGAGGCGCATTTGACCTCGGTTCGCGAGATCGAGATGCGGCTGCAGAACATGGGCACGACCGGACCCGCGACGGCGGTCGACGGCGGCGGTCCCATCTCGACCGCCACCGGTGACGCTGCCTGCAACGTCCCCAGCACCGCCGGCGAGCCCACGCCCACCGCAGTCGGCAACGTTCCGGCCATCACCAAGCTGCACATGGATCTCGCGGTGGCGGCCTTCGCGGCCGATCTCACGCGCGTCGCGGTGATGCAGATCTCCGATCAGGGCGCGGCCAACCTGGTCATGAGCTGGCTGGGATTCGCCAAGGGCGGCCCGCTGGCATCGGATCCCAACACCGGCGACGCCAACGGATTTCACGCCATCGCGCACGAGAACACCATGCGCAAGGTTCAATGCGACACCTGGTTCCAGTCGCAGATCGCCTACGTCGTGGGCCAGCTCAAGAGCATCACCGACGGTACCGGGAAATCGATGCTCGACAACAGCGTCGTGGTCGGCATGAACAGCATGCGCAGCGGCACCCACGAGACCACCGGCGTGCCCGTGGTCATGGCGGGAAGCTGCGGCGGCTACTTCAAGACCGGCCGCAGCCTGGCGTTGCCCGCGGGCACGCCGAACAACGGCCTGCTCGTGGCGCTGTGCAACGCGATGGACACGCCCGTGAGCACCTTCGGCGAGACGTCCTACGGCGGCGAGCTGACCGCCCTCAAAGGCTGAGCGCACACGTGACGACAATCAGAACAGCGGGAGATTATCAATGAGAGGTCTCACATCGTCGCGTTCGCCCCGGATGATTGCGTGCGTGTTGTCGTCGGCGGTGGTCATCGCGAGCTGCAATGGGCAGATCGGGCCCGTTGGCGCTGGCAACGGTGGCGGCAACGCGCCGGGATCGGCCGGCAACAACAGCGGCAGCGGCGGTGGCGGCGGCGCGACCACGGGGACCGGGGCGCCCGCGGTTCCGATCACCACCACGGGGACACCGCCGGCCGAGAGCGCCGGCACGCTGGTGATGCGACGCCTCACCTACGCCGAGTACGATCACATGCTCGCGGATCTCGTCGGTGACGCCACGGCCCCGGCCGAGGGTGGCAACGCCTGGTCGCCGGACGCGCCCAACGCCGTGGGCTACGTCGCGCCGACCAGCGTCGCCGATCTGCAGGTCGATCTCTACAACCAGACCGCCGACGCGGTCGTGGACACCGCCTTCAAGGCGCTGGCGGCGGGCAAACCCGCGGGCAAGCTCGCGCTCCCCTGCCGCCCCGCGCCGACGACGTCCGCCGCAGAGACGACGTGCGCGACGCAATTCATCACCACGTTTGGATTGCAGGCGTACCGCCGGCCGATCTCGGGCGACGAGGAGACCGATCTGCTCGCGCTGTTCACCAAGGTGCGCGGCCTGGGGCTCTCCTTCAACGACTCCCTGGGCGCGGTCACCAAGGGGATGATCCAGTCACCCAACTTCCTTTACCACTGGGAGATCGGTCCGACCAAACCGGTCGCGGGAGCGGACGGTCTGGTTCCACTGACGCCGTGGCAGATGGCTTCGCGGCTGGCGTCGTCGATCTGGCAGACGACGCCGGACGACACCCTGCTGCAGGCGGCGCAGGCGGGAAAGCTGTCCACCGTCGCCGACGTCTCGACGCAGGCGACGCGCATGCTGGCGGATCCGCGCGCCGCGAGCGGGCTCTTCAGCTTTCACGCGCAGTGGCTGTTCAATTTCGGCAGCCAGGGCCGCGATCTCACGCAACTGCTGACCAAGTCGAACCCGCTCTTCACCACCGCCGCGGCGCAGGGAGTCCAGCAGGAGTTCACGCAGTTCATCACGTCGGTCTACGCGGGCGACGGAACGCTGCAGTCGCTCTTCACCGCGCCCTACTCGTTCATCAACCACGATCTCGGCGCCATCTACGGCGTGGCCGGCCCGGCGACGGGTTTTGCCAAGGTCGCGCTCGACCCCACCCAGCGCGGCGGCATCTTCACGCAGACCGCCTTCCTGGCGACGCTGGCCAGCGACGGCGCCGACAATCCGGTGTACCGCGGGCTGTCGGTCTACCTCAAGGTGCTGTGTGGAACGATCGGCTCGCCGCCCGCCAACGTACCGGCAGTCACGTTCAAGGCCAACGGAACGACCCGGCAATCGTATGACGCCCACGGCAGCTCGGCGTGCGCCGCGGGATGCCACTCGCTGTTCGACCCGCCGGGCTTCGCGTTCGAGAGCTACGACGGCATCGGCGCCTACCGAACCATGGACGCCGGCCAGCCCGTCGATTCGACCGGCACGCTGGTCACGCCCGGCAACGCTTCGATCACCTTTCAGAACGCGCTCGATCTGTTCAAGCAACTCGCCAGGAACACCGAAGCCCAGAGCTGCATCGACCGCCAGTGGACTCGCTTCATGATGGGACGGCCCGAGACCACGGACGACGCCGGTTCGATGTCGGTCGCCTACCAGAAGGCGGCCGCGACGGCGGGGTTCTCGGTGCGCGATCTCTTGACATCGCTGGTCACGTCGAAGGCGTTCATGTATCGGCGCCCCTCCGCGGGCGAAGCGCTCTGAGCCGGCGATTGCGGCTCGCGCGCATGCGTCTCGACTGGATCATCGTGCTCGGCCTCGCCACCGGGTGCCGGCCGGCGCCGTCATCGCCGGCCGTGGAAGCCTGGGCGGGCTGGCCGATGCCCAACGCTCACTTGCCCGGCTTGCCCAACCCGCACGACTACGATGTCACCATGCCGGGCGTGGTCACCGACCGGATCACCGGGTTGATGTGGCAACGCGGCCTCTCGAACACGCTGCTGACCTGGCCGAAGGCGCAGCAGCAGTGCGCCGACCTCACCCTGGCCGGCCACCACGATTGGCGGCTGCCGTCGCGCATCGAGCTCGTGTCACTGCTCGACAGCACGCGCACACAGCCGGCGATCGACGTCGATGCCTTCCCCGGCACGCCGAGCGATTGGTTCTGGACGTCGTCGCGCGACGCCGGCGATTCCAGCGCCGCCTGGTACGTCTATTTCTATTTTGGCTATCCCCGGACCGACGATGTCAGCAACGCTTTCTCCGTCCGTTGCGTCCGCGCCACGCAGCCGCCGCACAATGTCACCGACCGTTACGAGATCCAGGCGCGCGAGGTTCGTGACGTCGCCACCGGCCTTCGCTGGGAGCGCGCACCGACGAGCGAAGCCCTGTCGTTCGCAGCGGCGCGAGCGCATTGCGATGGCCTGCGGCCGGGCGGCAGCGAGCGCTGGCGCGTCCCGACGTTGAGCGAGCTGCTCACGCTCGTCGACGAGCACGCCAGCGCGCCCATGCTCGATCGCGCCGCGTTTCCCGGGTCGCCCCCCGACGCATTCTGGACGTCGTCGACCTTTGCCAACGGGAACGAGCTAGCCTGGTACGTGCGCTTCGATCGCGGCAGCGGACTTTACGGGCGGCTCAGCGAATCGTTTCACGTGAGGTGCGTCCTATGAGCCCATGGATTCGCGCGGCGTTGTCGTTTTTCATTCTCGCAGGCGCGATCTCGTGCTCGTCTCCGGCGAGCACGAGCGGCCCGAGCGACGGTAGCGGCGGGCAGAGCGCGGGCGCGGGCGGACATGCGCCGGCGACGGGCGGGAGCGCCGGCAGCGGCACAGGCGGCGCGGCGCCGGGCGGAAGCAGCGGAGCGGCGGGCAGCGCCGGTGCGACCGGCGCCGGTGGCAGCGCGACCGGCGCGGGCGGGGCCGCGACCGGCGCGGGCGGCGCCGGCGGATCGGGCGCGGGCGGCACCGGCACGGGAACGCTTGGCATCAGTTTGATTCCGGCGTGGCCGAGTGCCGCGATCGTGACCGGCGTGCGCGGTGTCGTCACCCCGGCCGCGAGCCAGGTGCTGCAGCTGCGCAACGACGGCACCGCCGCAGTGACCGTCAGTGCCATCACGCTGACCGGAACGGATGCCGCCGCGTTCCAGCTCAGCGGTATGACCACGCCCCTCTCCCTCGCCGCCGGCGCGAGCGCGCCCATCACCGTCCAGGCGCTGACCACCGGAGCGGCGCTTCCGGCGGCCCCACCTCAGAACAGCGGCGGGACGCTGCTGACCGCGACAATCAACGCGAAAGCGGGGGCCGACGCGACGCAGGTGACCGTCTACGGGCTACTGCTCACCACCGCCACGCACGAGGTGACGCTGGGTCAGATCCTGACCACGCTGGGAATCAAATTGAACGTCGGGCTCGCGCAGAACAACGCCAATCCGAACACCGGGACGGTGCAACAGCTGCCCAAGGTCGAACCCGGCACCGACGAGATCGCCGCGCCGCTGTTTCGCAAGCGCGGCGGCGGCAACGTCACGTTGAGCGCGGTGGCGCGATTCTCGCCCAAGGGTCCGATGCCGTTCGGATGGTACCCCGCGGGCGCGCCCGCGACCCGCAACCTGGTGGCGACCATGGCGTCGGCGCCCGACGCGCAGACCTCTGACAAGGCCCGCATGATGCTTCCGCCGCTCACCGGCGCGACCTCCTTCGACCCCGGTGCGGCGACGTTCGGCATCTGGGTCTACACCGACCAGTTGAGCCAGCTCTACGACACGGGCGGGACGGCCACCAACGGTGACTACGACTACTCGGAGGATGTCGCCAACTCACCGGCCAACGTGCATCGCGTGAAGGTCTATCCTCTCAAAGACGCGAGCGGCGTGACCGTGGCCGGCAGCTATCTGCTCGCGGTGGAAGAGGCCGGAAACGGCGACTATCAGGACTACGTCTTCATCCTGGGCAACGTCCAGCCTGCGAGCTGATCAACGCGCGCGGCGCTTCGCGAGGCGCAGGTCATCGAAGAGCTTCTTCCGCGCCCGGTGGATGCGCGCCCGGACGGTATTGACCGACACACCTTGGAGATCGGCGATCTCCTCGGCGGTGTAGCCCTCGACCTCGAACAGCACGAACGTCGCGCGCAGGCGGACGCTCAGCCTCGACAGGAGGCGCTCCAGCTCCCGGCGTCTCTCCAGGGTCTCCAACACCACGACCGGGCTCGGATCGGTCGATTCGAGCTTTTCGATCGAGAGCGCGTCGCTCCCCAGCACATGGCGGAACCAGGCCAGGCGCCGGAAGTCGCGGACGCGATGCGCGGTGATCCTGTAGAGCCAGGCGGCCAGGTTGCGGCCGTCGAAGCGGGGAAGCTTGCGATGGACGATCAAGAACACTTCCTGGAGCAGGTCGTCCTGATCGGCCGAAGGCCCGCCGAGCGCGCGAATCCACCGGATGACGTCTTCGGAGGTGTGGCTATAGACCGACGCGAAGTCGCGAGCGTTCAAGCCCGCGCTGGCGGCTGAGCGCAAGCGCGGCGTCGGAGCCGTGTGCTTTTCGTGTCGGTCTACCAACTCGAGACGCTCGCCGAGCGCGCTCACCATGTCGGAGCGTCACGGACAGCTGGTCGGCGCCGGAAGCTGCGCGCGGATCGCCGCAAGCGTCGCTGCCCAGGTGGCGCTCGGGTTGTACTGGGCGATGGAGACCACTCCGTCCGCGATGCGCGCGCCGATGTTGGTCGGGACGTCCCACGCGGCGTCGGGCCCCGCCGAGATCCCGTTCGCGCCGTATCCGGTGTCCGCCAGGATCGGTTTGCCGGTCACCTGGTGCAAGCCCGCCCAGGTCATGTTGTTGCTCGAGCGAATCTTTACCGTCCCGGCGTTGGTTCCGCCGCCGGAGGTGTTCACGAACGTGAAGAGCGACATGTCGAAGCTCGAATACCAGCGCGCTCCGTTGTCGCCGCCGTTGCTCGGGGCCATCCACGGCGACACGTCGATGGAGAACCGTGCGTTGGGCAGATTGGTCTTCAGCGCCGCCACGATTTGCGACATGTATTGACCTGCCTGCGCCGCCGTCCAGGGCTGGGTTTGCGAGCCGCCGGTGTACTGATACCAGTCGGGCTCCATCTCGAACACGATCGGCTTGGTCGTCCCGTAGCAGGCCGCGAAGCCTTGCGAGTAGCTCCGATAGGCGTTGAGGATCTTCGCCCAGTCTTGGGTGATGAACTGGGCGCCGGTCTGGCACAGATTGCCGCCGGCGCAACCGCTCACGTTGCAATCACAGAGCGCGTGGTCGCGTTTGACGTTCCCTGCCGAGACGTAGGCCACGATCACGGGTACCTTTCCCGCGAGCACGCCGCCGGGCTTGGTGTCATTGCAGACGCCCTGATGATCAAACGTGGCGCCGAGCATCCAGCCCGGTGTGAAATAGTCGATCTGGGAGATCAACGCCTGGCCGGCGGCCTTCGCCTTGCTATCGATCGTTCCAAAGTGAAACCGGCAGTCGGGAAAGACGAAATGGGAGTTGTCGCCACCGGTGGCGCCGCCTGCACCGGTGATGCCACCGGCACCACCGCCTGCCGCCGTCAGGCCGCGATCGGAAGCGGCGTCAGCCGCGCCCGCGTCGCTGCCTCCGGATCGCCCGCCCGATGCCTGTCGACCGGCGCTTCCTCCCACGCCACCGGCCGCACCGCCCACACCGGCAGCACCCGCAGCGCCGGCAGTCCCTGCCGCTCCCGCTCCGCCGCCCGATGAACCGCCGTCACCTGGATGGGCGCCAGGTACGTCGGCAACGCCCAAGCAAGCATTTGACCAACCGGCGCCCGCGAGGAGCAACGCCAGGATCAACCGTTGATTGCGACCCATTGCCACTGCGGACGATGTGGGGTGCTGCATATTTCCGAAAACTCAAGGGACACATCTACCGCAGACCTTCACACATTAGTTCGCACTTTGTGAGAAACCTCCGGGCGTGCAAGGCACAACGCGCAACGTGCAACGCGCGGTACGCAATGCGCAACCGCGACGCGCAACCTCGAACCTCAGCGCTCGAACGACTTGAGGGGCAACGGACTGTTCTTGAGCGCCTGCACGACCAGGTTGGCAACCTGGGTGGCACCCGTTTCGCTGAAGTGCGTTCCCTCGGTCGGCGTGGCAAACAAGAGCGAGATGTCGGGCACCGTTCGGTAGTACGCGATGGCCAGGTTGGTGAGATCGATGAGAGCGACGTTCTCGGCCGCCGCGAGATCGCGCGCCTGCTGGTCGAGGCCAGCAAATCCTGGGTTGGCCGCCGTCGCCGTGCGCCGCGCCACCGGCGTGAACAGGACCGGCGTGACATTGCGAGCGCGCGCATCGGCGATGTACTTCATGAGATTCGCCTGGTACGCGTCGATGTCAGCCTGTGCTTTTTGATCGTTGTGGCCGAATTGAATGAAAAGATAGTCGCCGGCGCGCATCGCCGCGCGCGCCGCCGGAAAGAACTTGGAGTAGAAGCTGCCAGCGGTCTCTCCCGAGTCCGCGTAGTTGGCAACGGCGATGCCGGGACCGAAGTACTGCGAGACCTCCTGCGCCCAACCGCGCTGGATCGGCGACAGGATATTGGCCGCGGCTGGATCCCAGTCGCAGACGGTGGAGTCGCCGGCCAAGAAGATCGTCGGCAACGCCGGCCGGGCTGCGACGCCCAGGCCGTGCAGTCGCGGCGCCGTTCCGTCGATCAACAGATCGAGGATCATCCCCGGAGCCGAGTAGCCGTCGTGCACCTCGGCGCGCACGTTCACGCTGAATGTCTGTTGTGAGAGCTGACCCGCCGCCAGCGATACCGTCGGCACGACCACGCGCAGCAGCTCCGCCTGTATGCGCGACGACGATGCCGCCGCGGGATCCCCGAGCTCGACGGTGACGGTGTAGTCACCGTTGGCGGCGACCGGGATCGTGCATCGAATGGGATTGGTGCCGGTACAGCGCGACAGCAACGTGGGGTCGAGCGGCACGCCCGCCGTCGCACCGCCGGATCCGCCCGAGCCGCCGGCCGCACCGCCGCTCCCGGAAGCGCCGGCTTGGCCGCCAGCCGCGCCGCCCCCGGCGCCGGGAATGCCGCCGGAGCCTGCGTCGCGAGCATCGAGGGGCTGCGCGCCGGAATCGCTGCGCGCCCCGCCATCGTCGGCGGCGTGCCCGGCGGCGCCGCCCGCGCCACTGGACGAACCGCCCGAACCTCCCGCCGCGCTGCCGGACCCTCCGGTCGAGTTGTCGGGGCCCGCGCCGGAGTCCGGGGTCTCCTGCGCGCTGCTGCCGCAACCGACCAATGCGAGCGCCGGGAGTACAACGACCGCAACGAGCGCAACGACAGCGAGCGCGCTCGCTCCCAGATCCGTTCGAGCCGAGCGCCTGGCTGCCGGTCGCGTTTTACCCACACGGTATGAAGGGGTGAGCTTCGGGAAACTGGCACACCCGGCACTGGCAACAGTCTGTTGCTCGGATCTCAACGAAGAGCGTCATCGGCGGTCACGCCCGGCTTCGGAGACCCATGGTTTTCCTAGTCTATCCAAAAAATAATCGTAGGCACGCTTACTGCTAAGTCAGTCCATACAAGAGCCATGGAACCGACGATGGGAACCAAGAAGAGCATCTGGTTGGCAACCCCTCTCGCGCTCGCGGCCATGCTGAGCGCCTGCGAACCGATGGCGGGCGATGACGCACAGACCGGCGCCACCGAAAGCGAGCTCGCCTCCACCAACGGGCTCAGCATGATCAACGGTCTCTCGATGACCAACGGACTCTCCGGTAACGGACTCTCGGGCAACGGGCTCTCCGGTAACGGACTCTCGGGCAATGGCCTCCTGCTCAATCCGCTCGCCTCGACCGGGCTGGCTTCGAACACCGGTCTCATGACGACCGCCTCGGGCCGCACGACCGTTGCCTACCTGGTCAAGTGTGCGTTGCCCTCCGGCCATTCGATCACCAAGAAGGATCAGAACGGCGTCTCGTACACGTTCCCGGGCGCCATCGGAGCCGGCGCGTCGTGGGAGACCGGAACCTGCAACACCGCCTGCCAGGAGGGCGTCTCCGCCTGCATGATGGCCCACGTCAACGCCGCCGGCGTCCACGTGCCGATCTGGCTCGACTCGCCGATCTCCTCGATCGGCTACGGCAGCAGCAGCACCTATCCGAACCAGGAAGGCACGTTCTTCGGCAACATCTTCATCACCGGCTCCGACGGCAAGGTGCCGGCGTTCTATTGCGAGGGTTCGGGCTTCGCCAAGGGCGTGGTCCCCGGACGTCTCGGCGCGGCGGCGAGCTCGATCTACCGCAACCCCTTCGGCGATGGCGTGCTGTGCTCGGCGAAGTGCACCGCGGCTTCGTCGCCCAACGCCGGCCAGGGTTACAAGTCGTGCAACGGGTACACCTCGCCCATCACCGTGTGGCGCGCGTCGAGCTACCGCCCGGACTTCGACACCAGCTACTTCTACAAGTTCATCAACTCGCAGTCGGGGCTGGCCTTCGACGTGATGAGCTGGAACATGGCCGAGAACGCTCCCATCGAGCAGTACTCTTACAACGGCGGCGGCAACCAGCTGTTCCAGATCGTGCTCACCGCGAGCAGCACCTGGAAGATCGTCAACACGTTCACGGCCAAGGCGGTCACCGGCTCGGGAACCTCGAGCGGAAGCGGCGTCATTCAGCAGACGTTCTCGAGCGCGCAGCCGCAGCTCTGGGGCATCGACGACCACAACGGCCACTTCAAGCTGATCAACAAGTCCTCGGGGAACGCGCTGGAAGTTCCCTCGGGGAACAGGACCTCGGGCACGCTCGCCAACACCGCGCCCTACACCGGGGCCGCGAACCAGGACTGGGACATCGTCGCGGTGCCGCAGAACTAGACCAGACCCAGCCGCCGCCGGCGGCGCGACGACCTCAGCGAGCGCGGATCAGGATCGCGCTCGCGGGCGGGACGACCAGCGAGACCGTGTTGCCGCTCGCGGCGAGATTGTAAGGCGCGGCGGGCGCCCAGTTGCCCGCCGCCGAGACCGACGCCCCGCGCAGCGTGATGCCGGTCGTCGACGTCAGCGCCGGCGCCGTCAGGTAAGCGCCCGTCGCCGACAGCACGGGCTTGCCGACGTCGATGGTCGCGTTCGCGCCGGTCGCCGCGTCCTTGTTCACCAGCACGACGTCGGTCGATCCGTCGGCCGCCGCCACCGCATAGGCGGTCAAGTTGACCGCCTGCACGGTCACGCGCGTCGCCAGCATCGTCCCGGCGCTCACCTGAGACACCAGCAGCATTCCGTAGAACAGCGGCGCGGCGCCGGTGACGCGGCTGTCGACCTCGATGATGGGCGAGTACCGAAACGGCCGCGTGCAGGACGCGACGCCGTTGTTGCAGACGTTGCCGTCCATGTTCTGGCCGCCGCCGTGGAAGTTGACGCCGCGCGAGCCGAGCTGCGCCGTGGTCAGCATGAAATCGATCGACCAGAGCGCCGCGCCGAAGACGTCGCTCACGCCGGCCTGGCCGTGCCCCGAGAACGAGTTCATCTCTCCCCATCGAAACCCCTCACGAATTCCGTTCGCGGTCACGGCGGCCGCCAAACCCTGCGACTGCGTGGTGACCAGCGGATCGGGCGCGAGCAGGTTCGCCAGCGTCGCGGTCGCGCTGCCTGCCCCGCCGCGATAGTAGTGATGCGTCAGCATCGATATGCGGCTCGCCTCGTCCCGGGCGAACATCACCGAGAAGTTCAGATCGCCCGCGGTCGCGGGCGCCGCCAGCGAGACCGCCGGTAGCGCGGCTTTGATCGCATCCGCGAACGGCTCCCACTGCGGCCGCACCGTGGCGTAGGCGCCGAAGAAGTTGATCTCGTTTCCGATCTCGACGGTATCCAGGCTCGCGCCCAGCTTCGACGCGACATAGGTCGCCTCCGCGACTGCCTGCGCCGGTGTCGACGTCTTCATGTTGACGCCGTAGATCGCATGCCAGGCGGTCGCGGTCAGGAACGCCGCCAGCGCGTCGACGTCGGCCGTCCCCACGTTGTTGGTCGTGGTGCCGCCCGCGACCGGGGCGGCGGTGGGTTGCCACACCGAACGATCCACATCATTGGCGCCGATGCGCACGATTCCTGGACCCAGCAATCGAAAGAGGGCGATGAGCGGCGCGTTGGCGCCGGTGAAGAAACCGTCGGTCATGTGAGACTTCTCGAAGCTGAAGCCCGCGAATCCCGGCCCGAGCGCCGCGAGCTGCATCGCGCGATTCACGGTCACGGTCGCGGTCACCGTGGCGCCACCGAAGGGCGGTGGACTTCCACCGTCGACGCCCGGTCCCGCGGAATCGACGGTGGCGTCGGCGCCCCGCGGCCGATCGGCAGTCGCGTCGCTGGTCGCGGCATCGTGTGGTTCCACCGACTGTCCGCCCGTGCCGGTGCTCCCTCCGAGCGCGCTGCTTCCGCCATTGCCGGTGCCACCGGCCCCGGCCCCGCCACCAGTCACGCCGCCTTCACCGGAGCTTCCTCCCGTGCTCCCGTTCTGAGCGGGGGACGCGCTCCCGCACCCGCTGCCGCTCAGCAGCGCGATCGCGACGCCAGCGATCCTGCACCAGGCGCGAATGCGAGCCGTGTCATTGAATCGCTCAGCGCTCGATTGCAAACCAGCCATGTTGATCTCCCGTGCGCGCAATGATCGATGCGCCCCTCGTTACAAGGGTCGCCACTGGTCATTGTTGATGCGTCAAATCGCGCTGAGGCAGGGGCGAGCCTCCTCACCCATACCCTCTCCTCCACGCGGACGTGGAGGAGGGCTTTCGGAGGGGAGAGCGGCGTCCTGTCCGTGGAGCAGAGGGCTTTCGGAGGGACGCCCTGTCCGTGGAGGGACAGCGCTTGGAAGTCACTCCTCGCGGATGGCGGGCTCGGGCGTGGGGTAGCCAATGTCGGTCGCGGGCGTCGGGCGCGGCAGGCGATCCTCGAGCGGCGAGTCCGACGGCGGCTCTCGGTCGCTCCCTGAACCGTCGTCGATGGCGCTCGGTGGCGGCACCGCGCTCGCGACCGGGAAGCGCGACGATTCCTCGCGGCGATCCTTCTCCTTGTCGCGCCGGTCGAGCGGCTGTCGCCAGTCGACGGCGACCGAGCCGCCCTTGAGGAAGTTCTCGGCGTCGGGGAGCACCAGCGCCACGCGCAGCACCTCGTCCATGTGCTCGACGGGGACGACCCGCAGCGTCTTGAGGACGCGCTTGGGAATGTCGCGCAGGTCCTTGGCGTTCTCCTTGGGCATGATCACCGTGGTGATGCCCGAGCGGTGCGCCGCGAGGATCTTCTCCTTGAGGCCGCCGATCGCGCAGCACGCGCCCGCGCAGCGTGATCTCGCCGGTCATCGCGACGTCGCTGGCGCACCGGCACGCGCAGCAGCGCCGAGACCAGCGCGGTGCACATCGTGATGCCCGCCGACGGGCCGTCCTTGGGGATCGCGCCCTCGGGCAGGTGCACGTGGATGTCGACGCGGCTGTAGAAGTCGTCGCGATCCAGGCCGAGCGACGGCGCGCGCGAGCGCACGTAGCTCATCGCCGCCTGCGCCGACTCCTGCATGACGTCGCCGAGCTTGCCGGTGAGCATCAGCTTGCCCTTGCCCGGCGACGATCGAGACCTCGGTCGCCAGCAGGTCGCCGCCGTACATCGTGACCGCCAGGCCGTTGACGAGGCCGATCTCGTCGTCGCCCTCCTGCCGCCCGTAGCGGTACCGGTGCGGGCCGAGGTAGCGCGGCAGGCGCTTGGGCGTGATCTTGACCTCCGGCTTGCCCTCGACGCCCGCGGCAGCTTCTTGGCGACGACGTCGCGCGCGATCTTGCGGCAGACCGTCGCGATCTCGCGCTCGAGGTTACGGACGCCGGCTTCCTTCGTGTAGTGGTGGATGACGTCGCGCACGACGTCCTCGGCGAAGTCCAGCTTCGACGTCGCCGATGCCGTTGTCCTCGCTTCTGCTTCGGGATCAGGTACTGCTCGGCGATCGACGACCTTCTCCCACTCGGTGTAGCCGGGCAGCTGGATGATCTCCATGCGGTCCTGCAGCGGGATCGGGATCCCGTGCAGGTAGTTCGCCGTCGTGATGAACATGACGTCGACGAGGTCGTAGTCGAGATCGAGGTAGTGATCGTTGAACGTGGAGTTCTGCTCGGGGTCGAGCACCTCGAGCAGCGCCGCCGACGGATCGCCGCGGAAGTCGGTCGACATCTTGTCGACCTCGTCGAGCAGGAAGACCGGGTTCTGCGCTGCCGGCCTTCTTGAGCGACTGGATGATCTTGCCGGGCAGCGCGCCGATGTACGTGCGCCGGTGGCCGCGGATCTCGGCCTCGTCGCGCACGCCGCCGAGCGACAGGCGCACGAAGCGCGCGTCCGGTCGCGTGCGCGATCGATCGCGCGAGCGACGTCTTGCCGACGCCGGGCGGACCGACGAGGCACAGGATCGGCCCCTTGAGCTTCTTCACGAGCGCCTGCACCGCCAGGTACTCGAGGATGCGCTCCTTGACCTTCTTGAGGCCGTAGTGGTCCTGGTCGAGGATCCGCTCCGCCTCGATGACGTCGAGCTTGTCCTCGGTCTTCTCGTCCCACGGCAGCGCGAGCACCCAGTCGACGTAGTTGCGCACGACGGTCGGCCTCGGCCGACATCGGCGACATCATGCTTGCAGCTTCTTCAGCTCCTTGCGCACCTTGGCCTGCGCCTCCTTGCGACAGGTTCTTCTGCTTGGTCTTGCTCCTCGAGCTCGGTGAGCTCGTTCTTGAACTCGTCGCGATCGCCCAGCTCCTTCTGGATCGCCTGCATCTGCTCGTTGAGGTAGTACTCCTTCTGCGTCTTCTCCATCTGCTTCTTGACGCGCGTGCGGATCTTGCGTCTCGACCTGCAGGATCTCGATCTCCGCCTTCATCAGCTCGTAGAGCCGCGAGAGACGCTTCGACGGCGCGTCCATCTCGAGGATCGCCTGCTTGTCGGCGAGCTTGAGCTGCAGCTGGCCGACGATCGTGTCGGCGAGCTGGCCGGGATCGTCGATCGTCTGCACCGAGATCAGGATCTCGGGCGCGATGCGCTTGTTCAGCTTGACGTAGTTCTCGAACGTCGTGTGCACCGAGCGCATCAGCGCGTCCAGCTCCACCGACTTCTCGCCGACGTCGGGCAGCTCCTCGATCTCGACGGTGAAGAAGCCTTCGGTCTGCGTGAAGCGCCGGATCGCGCGCGCGCCGCTTGCCCTCGACCAGCACCTTGACCGTGCCGTCGGGCAGGCGCAGCAGCTGGATGATCGTGCCCGACGGTGCCGATCGGTGAAGATGTCGTCGGGCACGGGCTCGTTGGTCTTGGCCTTGCGCTGCGCGCGAGAGGAAGATCTCCTTGTAGCCGCCCTTCCCCATCGCCTCCTCGAGCGCGCTGATCGACTTCTCGCGGCCCGACGAACAGCGGCACCACCATGTGCGGGAAGACGACGATGTCCCGCAGCGGCAGCAAGGGGACGCGTCGCGGAGAACGCTTGTCGTCATCCCTCTCGGTCCCTCTGGTCCCTCTGGCGATCGGACATCAGTGACTCCTCGGGTGCGGCATCGGTAGAGGCAGGTATCGAGACGCTGTCAATCGGGACAACGCTTCATGATCCTAGCAACTCCGCGCGCGGACGGCCAAAATTCGAACGCGCTTCGCGCGCAATCGCGCACGAGCTTCACGGCGACGCCACCGAACCTCGGGCGTGAGGGGATCTGAAGGACCCTCTCGGGGTCCTTGTCAAAATTAGTAGACGCCGACGCCGCTCTGACCGGTCGGGACCGGCGTCCCGTCGACGTCACCCGTGGCCGAGGCGCCGCTCGCGAACCCGCAGCCCGGGTTGTCGTCGACGTCCTCGGGCTCGACCGACTCTTCCAGGTGGACGACGATCGGCTCGTACCCGTCGCGCGGCGCCGTCGCCTCGGCCGTGTCGGTGTCGCCGCCCGACGGCGGCAGCGTCAGGAACGCCGGATCGCGATCCTGTGACAGAGCGCTCACCGCCATCAGCGACATGCCCCCCGAGCCCCAGCGCGACCGTCCAGTAGAGCAGCGACACAACCATCAGCACCGGGATCCACACCAGCCACCGTCGCACCGTCGTCGTCGTCGGTCCTCGCATCGGGGAACCTCCTTCAATTCAAACGGACAGTCTCAAGAAGCGGACCTCTCGGTGCCAGCGACAGCCCCCTTCTGGTACATCAGGATCGGCTGCTGCCCCTTCTGAATCGTCTCCTCGTTGATCACGATCTCGCGGATCGTGGCGCCGCTCGACGGCACCTCGTACATGATGTCGAGCATCGCGCTGCTCGAGGATCGCGCGCAGGCCGCGCGCGCCCGACTTGTGCTTCTGGGCGTCGGCGGCGATCGCCGTACAGCGCGCCCTTGGTGAACTTGCAGCTTCACGCCGTCCATCTCGAACAGCTTCTGGTACTGCTTGACCAGCGCGTTCTTCGGCTTGGTCAGGATGTCGATCAGCGCCTCCTCGTCGAGCTCGTGCAGCGGCGCGATCACCGGCAGGCGGCCGACGAACTCCGGGATCATGCCGTACTTCAGCAGATCCTCGGGCTGCACCTCGCGCAGGAGCTCCCACACGCGGCGCTCGTTCTTCGACTGTGATCTTGGCGCCGAAGCCGATCTGCTTCTGGCCGACGCGCTGCTCGATGATGTCCTCGAGCCCGACGAACGCGCCGCCGCAGATGAACAGGATGTTGGTGGTGTCGACCTGCAGGAACTCCTGCTGCGGGTGCTTGCGGCCGCCCTTGGGCGGCACGTTGCGCGATCGTGCCCTCGATGATCTTGAGCAGCGCCTGCTGCACGCCCTCGCCCGAGACGTCGCGCGTGATCGACGGGTTGTCGCTCTTGCGCGCGATCTTGTCGATCTCGTCGATGTAGACGATGCCGCGCTGCGCCTTCTCGATGTCGTGATCGGCGTTCTGCAGCAGGTTGACGATGATGTTCTCGACGTCCTCGCCGACGTAGCCGGCCTCGGTCAGGTTGGTGGCGTCCGCGATCGCGAACGGCACGTTCAGGATGCGCGCCAGCGTCTGCGCGAGCAGCGTCTTGCCGCAGCCGGTCGGGCCGAGCAGCAGGATGTTCGACTTCTGCAGCTCGACGTCCTCGGCGCCGACCTTGGCGTCGATGCGCTTGTAGTGGTTGTGGACCGCGACCGCGAGGATCTTCTTCGCGCGCTCCTGCCCGATCACGTACTCGTCGAGGACGTTCTTGATCTCGGCCGGCTTGGGCACGGAGCGTCGAGCCCGTAGCGACTGCTCCTCCTTCTCGATCTCCTCGGCGATGATGTCGTTGCAGAGGCCGATGCACTCGTCGCAGATGTAGACCGTCGGGCCCGGCGATGAGCTTCTTGACCTCCTTCTGCGTTCTTGCCGCAGAAGGAGCAGGACAGGTTGCCGTGTTCGTCGCGCTTTCGCTCGGTCGGCACTGAGCACAAGCGTAGCACAGGACCGGCGCGCAAGTCAGCGCCGGTCTATACCTCAGCTACTTGGCGACGTCTCCTGGCTTCTGTGATCGAGCACCTCGTCGATGATGCCGTACTCCTTGGCCTCGCCGGCGCCATGAAGTAGTCGCGCTCGGTGTCGTGCTTGATCGTGTCGAGCGGCTGGCCGGTGTGCTTGACCAGGAGCTCGTTCAGCTTGTCGCGCGTGCGCAGGATCTCCTTGGCGTGGATGTCGATGTCGGTCGCCTGCCCCTGGAAGCCGCCGAGCGGCTGGTGGATCATGATGCGCGCGTGCGGCAGCGAGAAGCGCTTGCCCTTGGCGCCGGCGGCGAGCAGGAAGGCGCCCATCGACGCCGCCTGGCCCATGCAGATCGTCGCCACGTCGCAGCGCACGTACTGCATGGTGTCGTAGATCGCCATGCCCGGCCGTCACCATGCCGCCCGGCGAGTTGATGTAGAGCATGATGTCCTTGTCGGGTCCTCGCTCTCGAGGAACAGCAGCTGGGCGATGATGATGTTGGCGATCTGATCGTCGACCGCCGTGCCGAGGAAGATGATGCGGTCCTTGAGCAGGCGCGAGAAGATGTCCCAGCCGCGCTCACCGCGGTGGGTCTGCTCGATGACGGTCGGGATGATGAAGTTGCGCGTGGCGGGCGGCGGCGCGTCGAAAGGACCGAAAGCGTTGCTCATGGCGTTTTCCGTTTCTTCGCGGCCAGCTCTGCGGCCGCCTCATCGGGGGTAACGATCAGTCTGGCGGGATCTTCGTCGGTGATCTTAGCCTGAGCGATCAGCATATCAAGCGTCTTCTGCTCGATGATCTGGTTGCGGATCTGGTGGATGCGCTGGTCCTTTTCCAGCTCCGCGCGCAGCTTCTTCGGGTTCTCCTGGCGCGCAGCCGCGATCTCGGCGATGCGCTTCTGGATGTCGGCGTCGCTCGCGGTGATGCCCTCGCGCTCGGCGATCGCCTGCACCAGGATCGTGCCGCGCGCCTCTTCCTCGGCGTCGGCGCGGAACTCCTGGCGCATCTTCGCCTCGTCGAAGTTCTGCCCCTCGACGTCGATGCCGGCCATCATGAGCTGGCACTTGGCGCGGTTGACGATCGCCTGCGCGTGGCGCTCGACCAGCGCCGGCGCGATCGGGAAGTCGTTGATCTTCACCAGGTGCTTGACCAGCGCCTGGATCATCTCGCGCTTGATCCGCTGCTCGTCGGCCTCGAGCAGGCGCTGGCGGATCTTGTCGCGCAGGCCGTCGAGCGTCTCGGCCTCGCCGGTGTCCTTGGCCATCTCGTCGTCGATCGCCGGCTGCTTCTTCTCGCGCGCCTCCTTGATGGTGACGCGCAGGTCGACGATGCGCCCCGCCAGCTCCTTCTGCGTGATGTCGTCGGCCAGCGTGAACTTGACCTCGACCTCGGACGCGTTGATCGGAAGCCCGCGCAGCCGTGACGCCAGGCCCGGCAGCGCGCCGCCGGTCTCGTCCTCGAGATCGACCGCGAGCTGTTTGCGCTTGATCTTGTGCTCGCCGACCTTGCCGTGCACCTCCACCATCAGCACGTCGGTGGGCGCCGTCTCGGTGCGTCCCTCGACCGGCTTGTACTCGGTGAGGCGGCGGCGGTAGTTCTCGAGCGCCTCGGTGATCTGCTCGTCGGCTGACCTTGGCCTTGCGCTTGGTCAGCTCGACGCCCGCGTAGTCCTTGGGCACCACCTGCGAGCGCACCTCGACGCGCGCGCTGAACTTGAACGGCGCGCCCGACTTCAGCTCCAGGTTGTCGACCGTCGGCGGCGCGACCGGCTGAATCTGCTTTTCCTGGATGGCCTGACCCAGCGACGACTCGATCAGCTCGCGCGCCACCTCGTCCTCGACCTGGCGCTTGTACATACGCTCGACGATCGTGCGCGGCACCTTGCCGGGGCGGAACCCCTTGAGCCGCACGTCCCGCCGGAGATCCGAATAAGCCTTGTCGAGCTTGGGCGCGACGTCGGACCAGGGGAGCTCGAAATCCACTTTTTTCTCTACCGGGGAGATGTCTTCGATCGTGATTTGCATGGTCTGGGAGGCGATGTCTACCGTTCCGAACGATATTGTTCAACCGATGTTCCATTGTCGTTACGGAGGGGACAGCGGTGGCGGGAGGGGGTATCGGGGGTGCTGCTGGTCGCGTCGTCTTTGCACTTGCCCCCGGGGGGGTCTGTCGGTCAGCATAGGCCGTTCCTCAGATGGGCTCTCTCGGTTTCACGCTAGCTGATCGCCTGGGCGCGAAGTCTCTTCCCTGCTCCGTGCAGGGGTGTACCCGCACCTGGATCTCGCTCGCCGCTGCGGGCAAGGGCCTCAAGCTCGGGGGCCGCGCCGCGCCCGACCCGAACGACCCGGCGTCGGGGATGTGCGACCCGTGCCGCGACAAGTTCGCCGGTCTGCACGACGTGGAGCGCGCGTGCGCGCGCCCCGGCTGCGACGGCACCTGGACCTGGCCCACCGCGGCGCAGCTGACCGCGTTCGCGACCAAGCAACCGGCCCCGACCGTTCTCTGCGCGCGCTGCGAGGAGAAGCTGGCCGCGCTCGAGGACAAGACCGTCCCCTGCTCGGTGCCCGGCTGTACGCGGTCATCGGTCTTCAGCAAGAAGGCGCAGCTGCTGGCCGGCGCGCCCGACGTCGAGGCGACCGCGCCGGAATCGATGTGCGGGCCGTGCGACGGCGTCTTCAAGAAGCTGAAGCACCGGCAGGTCAGCTGCGGCATCAACGGCTGCAAGCACAAGTGGACCTGGACGCGCCGAGGAGCAGATCCAGGCGTACGCGACCGGCAAGCCCAACGAGCCGCCGCGCCGCATGTGCGACGAGTGCAAGACCGTGTTCGGCGCCATCGCCGATCGCGAGGTGCGGTGCCGGACGTCGGGCTGCAAGAAGACCTGGACCTGGTCGCGCGGCGATCAGCTCGACGCCTGCCTCGCCGGCAAGCCGGTGCCCAAGGCGGCGGCTCGCATGTGTCAGAGCTGCCTCGACATCTACAGCAAGCTCAAGGACGTCGAGCGGCCCTGCCGGCGGACGACCTGCAAGCGGACCTGGACCGACAAGCGTGGCGCCCAGCTGGCCCGCGCGGTGCGCGGCAAGACCGGCGATCCCTATCCGCACTACTGTGCGGAGTGCGAGAAGGAGCTGGGTGAGCTCGAAGATCGCCAGGTCCCGTGCAAGACCGACCACTGCACCGGGACCTGGACCTGGACCAGCGCGCAGCAGCTGGCGGCGGGCGTGCGCCCGGTGGTGAAGGACGACGAGACGAGGACGAGAAGCAGGGCCGGCGGAAGCCGGCGCCGCACCCGGGCGACGCGGCCGCAAGCAGTCTCTGATGCCGGCGCTGACGCAGCCGAGCACGACGAGGCGGCGCCTGGCGCCGAGGCGCCCGCCGATGGCGCGCCGGCCGCAGCCACGCCCGGCCAGCCGGGCCAGGGGCAAGGCCAGGGACAGGGGAAAGGCCGCAAGGGACGCGGGCGCAACCGCAAGCGACGGCGCGAGCCGCGGCCGCCCGAGCGGCGCTGCGAGGCGTGCATCGAGTTCCTCAAGGACCGCAAGACCCACGAGATCCCCTGCTCGCGCTGCGCCACGGCGATCTACTGGCCGCCGGAGAGCCAGCTGCAGACCCACCTCGGCAACTGGGCGGAGCCGAGCCTGTGCGGCGCGTGCAAGCGCGACGCGACCGAGGCGGCGCGCGCCGCGCAGCGCGAGGCGCTGCGCCACCCGACCCTGCCGGGCGCGCCGCGCTGCCGAGGTCGCTGCGGCGACCGTCGAGGCCAGCGCCGAACCGTGGCAGACGGCGGAGTCGACGTCCGCCAGCCGTCTTCCAACGCGCATCCGCCGCTACACGATCCGGCGCGAGCCCGAGCCCGTCTCCGAATCGCCCTCCAGCTAGTGTCCGTCGCAGAGCTCCGCCTGCTTCGGTCTCGCCCTCGGTCGCCCGTCGGATTTCTGAGCGGACCTGGGCTTTCACCCCAACAGCGGGACGACGACCTTCGCGTAGACGCTGTAGCTGGCCGGAGAGCGCTATCCCGGCCATCCCGACGACGGCCAGCACGCGGGCGACTGGGCGGCGCCGGTTCCAGAGCCAGCCGATCGCCAGTCGCCGCCAGCGCGCAGAAGATCGGGCCCGACGAACTGAAGGTACGTCCCCTTGATCGGACCCATGTGGTCCATGGTGAAGCGGATCGCAGAAGTGTAGCTGCGCCAGCGTCGCGAGCGCGACGGCGACGAGCAGCAACAGGCGCGCCTAGTCCTCGCGCGCCACAAGGTCCGCACCGACACCAGCCAGGCCGCCACCGCCAGCACGGCCAGCATCGTGCCGCCGATGACCGCCGAGTCGCGCGGGCATGATCGCCGCGATCCGCATCGGCTTGCCGTTGATCCGTTACCGTCGCATCGCCCGGCGGGGCCGAGGCACGAACGCGAAATTGAAGTAGTCGGAGAACGTGGTCGCCACCAGGATCGGCCAGAAGCGCGGGTAGGGCTGGATCGCCGACGGCCAGAACGGCGCCCGGTACGTAGATCGCCGTGTCCCAGTAGCCGACGAAGCCGAACGTGCGTCGATCGAGGTAGGGGATCTTGAAGCGGGCTCGATCTCGGTCGAAGGGGTCGTAGCCGATGAGCACGAACGTCCCGTACAGCACCTTGTGGCGGACGTAGTGCCAGCCGGCGACCGCAGCGACGACTGCCGAGCACCAGCGCCGTCGCCCGGGATCAGCGCGCGAGCCATGTCCCTGCGCCCGGGCGCGCGCCACACCGCAATCGCCACGACAGATCAGGAACGCCTCGACGATCGTCACTCCCGAGACCTTGGTCAGCAGCGCGACGCCCATGCACACGCCGCGCCGATCGCGTAGCGAACGGCGCGCGGCCACGGCGGAGGACGACCTGGGGCGTCAGCAGCGCATGCCCGCCGTGCAGAAGAGATCGTGCGATCGCGTGGTTCGAGAAGAAACCCGGCGATGTGCAGCGCGGTCGGCAGCGTCGCGAAGATCAGCAAGCCAGCACGCGCGCCAGCCGCGATTCCGCAGGTAGACCTCCACGCCAACCCACATGACCAGCAGCTGCAGACAGGAGCAGACGATCGATATGCGCCCGACCGCCTGCAAGGAGCAACCGAGCTTCAACAGCAGCGCCGCGATCAGTAGTAGAGCGACGGGTTGTAGGTCGAGAAGTCGTGGTTGTAGGGCGGGATTCGCCAGTGCTCCCGGATGTACTGCACGAACTGCAGGTGAGTGGGGTAGTCGTAGCCGAGCGTGACGTCGAAGGTCTTGGTCAGCGAGATCCGCAGGCCCAGGCCGAAGGCCACGACGATCAGCTCGGGGATGTGGCGGCGCGCGAAGCGCCCGATCGCGCGAAGGCGTTCGAGAGTCATGCGGTGCGCACCATAGAACAGGTGCGCGCGCTTGGGGAAGGCGGGGGGCCGGGTGTCCTCCGAGGCCCGAGGCCCGGGCGGCGGCCGACGACGAGGACGGGGTCAGGATTCGGCGGCTAGGCGGCGCGCCAGGGGATAGTCGGCGGGCAGAAGGTCGAGCGCCGGCAGGCGCTGCCGGCTCGACCCAGGCGATCTCGGCCACCTCGACGGCGCGCGGGCGTGCCCTCGACGATCGTGCAGGGGTAGACCAGCAAGTAGACGTCGTAGTCGGGATAGGCGTGGAAGACCACGTCGTGGATGCGCCCGACGGCGACGCCGCAGCCCAGCTCCTCGCGCACCTCGCGCGCCAGCGCCTGCTCGGGCGCCTCGCCCGGCTCGACCTTGCCGCCCGGGAACTCCCACAGCAGCGGCAGCGCCTGGTCGGCGCGCCGCCGCGACATCAGGATCGAACCGCGGGTCCCGTCCTGCCGGATCAGCGCGGCGACGACCAGCTTGCGCGCGCGCGCCGGTCACGCCACGGCCACGGGCGGGTCGGCGGGCACGCGGTTGCCGGCCAGCGAAGCCTCGATCTTCGCCTCGATCATCGTCAGCAGCTCCTCGACGCGGAACGGCTTGTTGATCACCGAGCACGCCGACTCCTCGAGGAAGCGCTTGGCGTCGGTCGAGAACGCGCCGCCGGTCACGAAGATGAACCGCTCGGCCAGCGCCGGGTAGCGCAGGCGCACGGTGCCGTAGAGCTCGGCGCCCGACACGTCGGGCATCTGCAGGTCGCACAGGATGGCGTCGAACTGGCGGTCGTTGGCCAGTACGCGCAACGCCTCCTGCGCGCCGACGCGCGGTCTGGACGTCGTGCATGTCGCCCAACATGCGCCGATACGCCTTCAGCAGCAAGGCCTCGTCGTCGATGGCCAGGATGCGGCGCCGCGAGAACCCGTGCGACGGCAGCGTGGTCTCGGCGGTGACCGTCGACCGCCGGTGCCGCCACCGCGGGCAGGCGCACGCGGAAGATCGACCCGACGTTGGGCCGGCTGTCGACGGTGATCTCGCCGCCCATCGAGCGGATGATCCCCTGCGAGATCGGCAGGCCGAGACCGGTGCCCACGCCGCGCGGCTTGGTCGTGAAGAACGAGTCGAAGATGCGCGGCATGATCTCGGGCGGGATGCCGGGGCCGTTGTCCTGGACCTGCGACCACGACGTCGTCGCCGTCCTCGAAGCTGCTGACCGACACGACGTTGCGCTTGATGCCCGATCTCGTCGAGCGCCTGCGCGGCGTTCATGATCAGGTTCAGGAACACCTGGCCGAGGCGCGCCGAGTTGGCGCGCACCGCCGACGTCGCGCGCAGGTCGCGCTCGACGCGCGCGCGGTACTTGAGCTCGTTGCGCAGCATGGTCAGCGCCGACTCGACGGCGGCGTTGACGTTGATCGGCGCCGTCGAATCGTCGTCGGCGTGCGAGAACGAGCCGAGGTCGCGCACGATGCGGTGGATGCGGACCATCCCCTCCTTCGACTCCTGCAGCATCGCCGTGGCCTCGAACAGCACCGCGCCGACCTCGCCCACGGTGCTGCTGTTCGCGACGCCGGGCAGCTCGCGGACCTTCTCCTCGATGAGCCGCATCTGCGCGACCAGCGCCTCGATGTTGGCGAGCACGAACGCCGCCGGGTTGTTGATCTCGTGCGCGACGCCGGCGGCCAGCATGCCGATCGACGCCAGCTTCTCGGCCTGCAGTCGGCGCACCTCGCGATCGCGGTCCTCGGTGATGTCGCGGACGAACACCACGGCGCGGCCGCCCGAGACCGGCAGGCGCGCGCGCGACGTAGGCGCGACCGCCCTGGATCACCGACGCCTCGCACGGCGCCGCCTTCTCGATGGTCTCGCGCGCCAGCGACTCCAGCTCGCCGCGCGCGCGGCGAGTCGTAGAGGCGGCGCCCGGTGGCGTTCACCACCTCGAGCGCGCCCGACGGGCCGACCAGCGACAGCCCCTCGTCGAACACGTCGAACGTCTCGCGCAGGATGTCGCGCTCGGCGCGCAGCTGGTTGGCCAGCTTCTCGACGTCGACGGTGCGCTGGCGCACCTTGCTCTCGAGCTCGGTGTTGTGCTGCCGGATCTCGTCGGCCAGCGCCTTCACGCGCAGCACCGACTTGATGCGCGCGACCAGCTCCTGGTTGCTGATCGGCTGCACGATGAAGTCGTCGGCGCCGACCTCCAGGCCTTTGAGCCGGCTCTCGACCTGGTAGTGCGTCGCGGTCAGGAACAGCACCGGCAGCCGGCGCGTGCGGTCGTCGGCGCGCAGGCGCCGGCAGACCTCGAAGCCGTCCATGCCCGGCATCTGCACGTCGAGCAGCACGAGATCGTAGTCGCTGCGGCGCACGCGCTCCAGCGTGGCCGGGCCGCTGTCGACCTCCTCGATGGCGTGATCGGTCAGCTTGCGCAGGGTCTCGACGACGGCGAAGCGGCTGTCCTGATTGTCATCTACCAGGAGTATGCGTGCCATGCTCTCCTTCCTCGGCCGGCTGCTGTTCCCCGCGCCCGCCGACCGTCTCGCCCCGCCGGGTGAGGAGCCGCTTGATCGTCGCGAGCAAGACCTTGGGCTGGATCGGCTTCGGCAGGTACTCGTCGCAACCTGCGGCCAGGATCCGCTCGCGATCGCCCTTCATCGCCTGCGCCGTGAGCGCGATGATCGGAATCGTCGGCCCGCCCGGCAGCGCGCGGATGGCGCCCGTGGCCTGCAGGCCCGACATGCCGGGCATCTGCATGTCCATGATGATCACGTCGGGCAGTCGGCGGCGGCAATACTCGATCGCCTCGCGGCCGGTCGAGGCGGTCACCAGGTCGACCAGCAGGTTGGCCAGGATCTGCCGCAGCGTGAACAGGTTGTCCTCGTTGTCCTCGACGATGAGGATCGACGAATCGCGCGCGGGCGGCGGCGCGTGCACGTGAGCGTTCACCGTCGCGGGCGCGCGCAGCGCCTTGCGCAGCATCGGGCCGAGCGCGATGGGCAGCGTCTCGCCCTTGCGCGCGAAGCCGAACGCCGAGTGCGCCAGCTGCTCGCGGTCGCGCACGGTGAGGTCGTGCGACGACAGCACGATGAGGGGTAGCCGCGCGAGCCGCACGTCGCCCTCGATCGCGGCGGCGAGCTCGGCGCCGATCGAGCCCGCCGGCGTCGGATCGATGAGCAGCGCGGCGAAGCGCGACGTCTCCCAGCGCAGCTCGGCCAGCGCCTTGTCCGCCGAGACCGGCGTCTCCACGCGCATGCCCATCTCCTGGAGCAGCGCGCCGACCTGACGGCGGTCGTCGGCGTCGTCGTCGACCAGCATGACCGCGCGTCCCGACAGCGACGCCGCGCCCTCGGCTCCGGCGACCTCGAGGCGGCGGTGGTCGCGCACCTCGACGCTGCGCGGGAGCGTCAGCGTGAAGCGCGAGCCCGACCCGACGACGCTGTCGAAGGTGATCTCGCCGCCCATGAGGCGCGCGAGGCGGCTGGCGATCGCCAGCCCCAGCCCGGTGCCGCCCTGGCGCCGCGCCATCGACTGGTCGACCTGGAAGAACTCCTCGAACACCTTGGCCTTGGCCGAGTCGGGGATGCCGACGCCGGTGTCGGTGACGTGGACCGCGACCAGATCGCCGCGCGCCTCGGCCGAGACCTGGACCTGGCCCGATCTCGGTGAACTTGATGGCGTTGCCGATCAGGTTGGTCAGGATCTGGCGCACGCGATCGACGTCGCAACGCACGCTCGGCAGGTCGTCGGGCAGGCGCGCGTGCAGGTCCAGACCCTTGGCCTCGGCGAGCGGCACCAGCGTGCCCGACGGTGGCGCGGATCTGCGCGCCGATGTCGGTGGTCTGGAGATCCATCTCCAGATGCCCCGCCTCGATGCGAGACAGGTCGAGGATGTCGTTGATGAGGCGCAGGAGATTCTGCCCGTTGCGCTCGATGACCTCCAGGTAGCGGCGCTGATCGTTCGACAGCGCGCCCGCCATGCCGTCGCGCAGCAGCTGCGACAGCGCGAGCACCGAGTTGAGCGGCGTGCGGATCTCGTGGCTCATGTTGGCGATGAAGGCGCTCTTCAGCCGGTCCGCCTCCTCGCTGCGCCGGGTCTTCTCGACCAGCTCGGTGCGTTGCTGCTCCAGCTCCTCGCCCTGAGCGCGCAGCGTCTCGCCCTGCGAGCCGCAGCTGCTCGTTGTGCGCGATGAGCTCGCGGTTCAGGGCCGCTTCCCGGTCGTGGGCCTCGGTCAGCTCGTGCACGCGCTCCTGCACGCGCGACTCGAGCGTGGCCATCGACTCGGCCAGCGCGCGCGCCGTCTCGTTGAGCGCGCGCGCCAGCTGCGCCACCTCGTCGTCACCCTCGACCTCGATCGGCGCGTCGAGCTTGCCCTTCTGCATGTCGGTCGCCTTCTGCGCGAGCCGGCGGAGCGGAGCGGTCATGCGGCGCGCGGCGACCAGCGCCAGCAGCAGCGACACCAGCGCACCCAGGCCCATCGCCGCGAAGAACGAGCGCCGCGCGTCGACCTGCAGCGCCGACAGGCCCGCCGTGCTGACCAGGCCGGCGACGCCGCCCACGACCTGCCCGCTCGCGTCGCTGAGCGAGCCGACCGCCATGTAGCCCTCGCTGGGGTCGGGCGAGGGCCCGGCCCAGCGCTGCCGGCGTTGCAGGGCGCCGAGCTGCTCGGCGCGCAGGGCGGAGCCCACGAACGACGGGCCGCGGCTGTCGTCGATCCAGCTGCTGGCGACCCAGCTCGAGCCCTGGGCCAGCGCCGCCTCGCCCTGGCCGCGATCGACCAGGTGCGCGCACAGCGTGTCGTTGCCGGTCAGGATCGTCGCGCCCAGCAGCGCGCCGAGCGTGCGGTCGCGCTCGCGCACGGGGACCGTGACCGCCTGGACCAGCATCCCGTCGAGGATCTCGTAGGAGATCACGGTCTCGCCGGCGAACGCGCGGCGCAGCGACACGTCCTGCTTGAGGTCGAGCGTGATGTGGTCGCGCTTCCCACCCGTCCGGGAGACCAGGTGTCCGTCGGGGGCGACCAGCGCCAGCACGTCGAGCTGCCGGGGCATGAGCGCCCCGCGCAGCGAGGCCGAGACCAGCGTCGGGTCGGCGGCGGCCGCGGCGTCGAGCAGCCCCCGGCTCGCGGCGAGCTGCGACAGGCCCATCTGGACGAAGCGGGCGCGGTCCTCGAGGCGGCCGGCCACCGAATCCAGCCGTTCCTCGGCGCTGGAGCGCGCCAGACCGACAATGTGACGTTCGATGAGCCGCTCGGACACTAACGTCCCGAACACGAGCGGAAGCAAAACCGCGAGAAGAAAATAGAGGCTGAGGCGTTCTCTCATACCGGAGAAGCGCCTTCTGCGCGGAGGCTCGTGCCTGGAAACCGTATCCTGACCCGCCATTGATCCTCTGACTCCGGTGTCGGCCGGAGCTCGTCGCACGCTCGCTGACCTGCAACTCGCCGCCCGTTGAGGGCGGAGGGCGCCCTAATCATCTATCGAAAAATCGGCGCGATCAAGGGCCGCGGTCTCAGATCGTCGACGGAGCGGTGTGCGCAGCACCGAATCGGGCCTCCGCCGACGGTTGGGTCGCGCCTTGGTTGGGGGCTGGGGGGAGAAGCCCGCGTCGAGCTTCGTCGGGGGGCTTCGTCGGGGGGCTTCGTCGGGGGCTTCGTCGGGGGGCTTCGTCGGGGGGCTTCGTCGGGGGGCTTCGTCGGGGGCTTGGTCGGGGGCTTCGCGCGTCGAGCCGTCAATTGACTCGTGCGCACGCATACGGACTACTTGCCGTGCGCTGAAACAGGCCTAGATTGCGTGAGGATCCGCTCAAGCAGGCGGAGCCTCCTGTCGATAGAATCGCCATGCAGGCGGGTAGTGCGGAGGCTCGCGTCCTATACGTGGACGACGAGCCGAGCCTCTGTCGGGCCTTCGCGAGGCTGTTCCGTCAGGACAGCAACGTCGTCGTCGCCACGGCGTCGTCGCCACAGGAGGCGTTGAACCTCCTCGGCGCGGAGCAGTTCGACGTGATCGTCTCCGATCTGCGCATGCCGGGCATGAGCGGGATCGAGCTTCTGGCCAAGGGCCGGCGGATGCGCCCGGAGATGCGACGCCTGCTGGTGAGCGGCTTCGCGGATTTCGAGTCGGCGCTCGACGCGATCAACGAGGTGGGCGTCGACCGCATGCTGGTCAAGCCGTGGGACATCGGCGAGCTGCGCACCGCGGTGCACGGCGCCGCCGAGCATGCGTTCCTGCAGCGCGAGAACATCCGCATGACCGCCGAGCTGCGCCGGCGCGGCGAGGAGCTGGCCGCGATCAACCATAGTCTCGACGCGCTGGTCGAGGAGCGGACCAGCAACCTGCTCGACGGCCTGGTGTCGGCGCTCGACATGCGCGATTCGGAGACCCAGTGGCACTCGCGCCGCGTGGGCCGCTACGCGCGCCGGCTGGCCGAGGAGTACGGCATCACCGGGCGCGACCTCGACGACATCGAGCGCGGCGCCACGCTGCACGACATCGGCAAGATCGGCGTGCGCGACGCCGTGCTTCTGAAGCCGGGACCGCTCGACGAGGCCGAGTGGGTCGAGATGCGGCGCCACCCCGCGCTCGGCTACGAGATCCTCAAAGGCATCAACTTCCTCGAGCGCGCGCGCATGATCCCGCTCCACCACCAGGAAAAGTTCAACGGCACCGGCTACCCGGCGCGCCTCAAGGGCGAGGAGATCTGCATCGGCGCGCGCATCTTCGCCGTGGTCGACACCTACGACGCGATCACGAGCGACCGCCCGTACCGAAAGTCGAGCAGCTACGAGATCGCGCGCAGCGAGATCGCGAAGTGCACGGGCACGCAGCTGGATCCGTCGGTGGTCGAGGTCTGGATGCGAATCCCGCAATCGGTGTGGGACCAGATCCGCGCCGAGGTCGAGACCATGCCCGGGGCCAGGCTGGCGGCCGCCGCGCGCTGAGCTCCGTCCCGTCCCGTCCCATCCGTCCCGTAGGCCCTAACGGTTCTTCAGCACGTCCCTTAGCGCTCCCCTCAGCAGCGGGTGCTTGAACTTGAACCCGTACTCCAGCGTATGCACCGGCATCACACGCTGGCTGGCCAGCAGCACCTCTTCGGCCATGTCGCCCAGCGCCAGCCGCAGCGCGAACGCCGGCGCGGTCAGCACCGTCGGGCGCGACAGCACCTCGCCCAGCGCGGCCGTGAGCTCGCGGTTGGTGACCGGCTCGGGCGCGACGCCGTTCAGGACCCCCGACGCCTTCTCGGTGGCGATCGCGTGGCGGATGAGCGCGACCTCGTCCTCGATGTGAATCCAGGGGAACCACTGCGCGCCGCTGCCGATGCGGCCGCCGGCGCCCAGGCGAAAGACCGGCAGCACCTTGCGCAGGAAGCCACCCTGGCGCGAGAGCACGGCGCCGTTGCGCAGCAGCACGACGCGCACGCCGAGCTCGGCGGCGCGCATCGATTCCTCCTCCCAGTCGCGCGCGAGCTCGGCGAGAAAGCCGGCGCCCGACGTCGTGGCCTCGGTGAGGATCTCGTCGCCGCGATCGCCGTAGTAACCGACCGCCGACGCGCCGATCAGCACGCCGGGCTTGTCGGCGAGGCCGCGGATCTCGTTCACGAGCGCGCGCGTGCCGACGATGCGGCTGTCGCGCAGCGACTTGCGCCGCGACACGGTCCACCGCCCGTCGGCGATCGGTTCGCCGGCCAGGTTGACCACCGCGTCGACGCCGTCGAAAGCGGCGGTGGGCGGCGGCCCGGCGACGACGTCCCAGGGGAACAGCGTGACGCCGGCGGGCAGGCGCGCGGCCGCCCGGACCGTGTCGCGCACCAGCGCGTTCACACTGGCGCCGCCGTCGACCAGCGCGCGGACGAGGTGCGTGCCGATGAGACCGGTCGCTCCGGAAACCAGGACCTTCATCCCCGCGGTCTCCTTCGGCCCACCGGGGGTCGTCTGTCCTCGATCACTCTCCATGTCCTTGAATGAATCGCCCGCATTTGGCAGTTTGTCTAGCAATGTCCACGGCGCTCACCAACGGAATCATGGTCACGGTCAAGAGTGAGTACATACCCGAGCGCTCGTCGCTGTCGAGCCGGCAATACGCATTCTCGTACACAGTTCGGATCGAGAACCAGAGTGACGAGACGGCGCAGCTGCGCAGCCGGCACTGGATCATCACCGACGGAAACGGCAGCGTCCAGGAGGTGCGCGGCGACGGTGTCGTCGGCGCCCAGCCGGTGCTGCGGCCCGGCGACAACTTCGAATATACGAGCTGGTGCGTGCTGGCGACGCCATCGGGCATGATGCGGGGCACGTATCAGATGGTCACCGATCGGGGGCAGGCCTTCGACGCCGACATCGCGCCCTTTCGGCTGTCGCTGCCACAAACGCTCAACTGACGTCGACCGTCACTGACATCCACCACCGGATCGGGTATCACCCCGAGTCGGAGATTCGGATTTGAAACAGCTGACGCCGTCGTTCCTGTCGATCTGGATCGGTTTGTCGCTCGTGCCCGCGATCGCCGCGGCGCAAACCCCCGAACCGGAGGCGCCGCCCGCAGAGGCGGCGCCCCCCGTGAGCGACGCGCCCGCCGAGCCGGCCGCACCTGCGACCGGCGCCTCCGCGCTGCAGTCGCTGAACCCCGACATCTCGCTCATCGCCGACGTCGCGGGCGCCTGGTTCTCGACCAAGCCGCCGCTCGAGAGCGGGGAGCACGATCCGCACAACAACGGCTTCACGCTGCAGCAACTCGAGCTGGCGGTGTCGAGCGCGGTCGATCCCTACTTCCGCTTCGATTCGTTCATCGTCTTCAAGCTGCCGCGGCCACCCGCCGACGCCCGCGCGGTCGGTACGGGAGAGCCCGGAGGCGTCGAGATCGAGGAGGTCTACGCCACCACGACGTCCCTGCCCGCCAATCTGCAGCTGCGCGTGGGGCAGTTCCTCACGCGCTTCGGCCGGTTCAACCCGACCCACCCGCACACCTGGGACTTCGTCGACCAGCCGCTCGAGATCGGCCGATTGTTCAGCCCCGACGGGAACCGAGGCCTCGGGCTCGAGCTGTCGTACCTGACGCCGCTGCCCTGGTACGTCGAGCTGGTCGGGTCGGTGACCCAGGACTCGACGATCGCGGTGAACCACCTGGGGAACCTGCAGGCGACGGTCGCCGTGAAGCAGTTCTTCGCGCTGTCCGACGACTGGTCGTTCATGTGGGGCCTGTCGGGCATGGCGGGTTCGGACCCGAGCGAGCCCGCCGATCCCGACGGGCGAGCCAAGATCGGCGGCACCGACATCTACCTCAAGTACCGGCCGCTCTCCGGCGGCAGCCACACCATCGTGTCATTGCAAGCGGAGTGGTTCTACCGGCGGCTCGACGTCCCCGGCGATACGCTGCACGACACCGGAGGGTTCGCCTCGCTGTTCTGGCGGTTCGCGCAGCGGTGGGCAGCCGCGGCGCGCTGGGAGCTGGGCACGCCGACTCGCAACGGCGCGGGCCTGGTCCTGCCGCACTGTGGGATCGACGATCCGATGTGCATCGACACGGCGTTCATCGACGACCTGCAGCGCGTGTCCGGCAACCTGACCTTCTGGCCTACCGAGTTCTCGCGCATCCGCGTGCAGGGCGCCGCGACGCTGCCGGGGGGCGGGCGTGATACCGAGTGGTCGGTCCTGACCGCCTTCGAGTTCGCCGTCGGCGCCCACGGCGCGCACGCTTTCTGAGGCGGACTGTCGCGCGCCTCTTGTTGGCTCGGGCGCGATGCTCATGCTACGCCTTGAGGGGAGGTACGATGGAAAGCCTGATCTCGCGCGACAAGGCAGAGGCGAAGAAGAAGGGCATCTATGCGGTCGCGGCCTGGGGCGGGACCGGCCTGCTGCTGGCGACCGCCGGACCAGGCATTCTCGCGATCGGCGGCGCCGCCGGCGCCGGCTACCTCACCTGGAAGTGGTTCGCGTATCGGGCCAAGCGGGGCATGCGCTTCTAGGCGACCAGAACCTCCAGGCTCAAAGAGGCAGGCGGCGCAGGCGCCGTTCGAGCGCGAACATGACCTTGGCTTCGCCGGGACGCTTGTGGTCGTGCCCGAACAGGTGGCAGAGGCCGTGGACCGCCAGCCGCACCAGCTCGCTCTGCAGCCGCTTGCCCGCGGCTCGCCGGCGAGCGGTCTCGACGGAGATGACGATGTCGCCCAGGTTGATGCCGTTGCCCGCCGGATCGTCCTCGCCCCCCAGCTCCTGCAGGTGAAAGCTGAGCACGTCGGTCGCGCGATCGTGCTTGCGGTAGTCGCGATTGAGCACGCGGATCTCGTCGTCGTCGGTGAACACCAGCGTCGCCGACGAGCGCGCGCGCCCGAGCTCGCGTAGCGCGCGCCGCAGCCGCGCCGCGACCGCCCGTTGCACACCTCGATCGACCGCGCCCGCGGCTCGCCCTCGCACCAGCGTCTCGACCACCGTCAGAGGACCTTCTTGTAGATCTCCGCCTCGACGAACAACCGGAACAGATCGGCGTCGCACTTGCCGGCCTTGACCTCGCCCTCGATGATGCCGAGCGCGCGGTCGATCGGCACCGCCTTCTTGTAGGGGCGGTCGGACGCGGTGAGCGCGTCGAAGATGTCGGCGATCGTCATCATGCTTGCTCTCGATCGGGATCTCGGCGGCGGACAGGCGGCGCGGGTAGCCGATGCCGTTCAGGTACTCGTGGTGCGAGCCGGCGATGCGCGGCAGGTCGGCCATCTCGCGCCCCCACGGGATCTTGCGCAGGAAGTTGTAGGTGTGCACGACGTGGCTCTCGATCTCGACGCGCTCGACGGCGGTCAAGCTGCCGCGCGGCATCTGCAGCGCCGCGACCTCCTCGGGCTCCAGGTACGGCCGCAGCTCGCCCGAGGGCGACAGATACTGCAGACGCGCAATCTCGACCAGCCGCTCGAAGCCCCCCTGCTCCAGCACCGTCGGCTCGTTCGCCTTGCAGATGAACGCCCACGCGCTCGCGAGCTCGGCGAGCTTCCTCGCCAGCTCGGCCTCGACCTCGACGAAGCGCGGCGCCAGCTCCTCGCGCGTCAGCTCCAGCGCCAGGCGCAGCTTGCGCTCGACGGCCTCGGCCTCGAGCCCGCGGCGGATGTAGGCGAAGCGCATCTCGACGGCGCGCCGGTCCTCGTCGTAGAGCTTCTTCGCCTTGACGAGCACCTTCTCGCGCACGCCGACCTTGCCGAAGTCGTGCAGGAGGCCGGCGTACTCGATCTGCTTCAGCGCCGTGCGCGTGAAGTGAATGTCGCGCCAGGGCCCGTCGGTCGTGGCGTCGACCTTCTCGGCGAGCGCGACCGACAGCGTGGCCACGCGCCGCGAGTGGCCGGACGTCGTCGGATCGCGCGACTCGATCGCCGTCACCGACGCGTCGACGAAGCCCTCGAAGAGCTGCCGGATCTCGTCGTAGAGCATCGCGTTCTCGAGCGAGATGCCGGCCTGCGACGCCAGCGCCAGCGCCAGCTCCTCGGACGCGCTCGTCGAACGGCATCACCTCGCGCGTCGAAGTCGTCGGGCGGCGAGCAGGCGCGCCGCCGGATTGCGCTTGCTGTTGATGAGCTGGATGACGCCGATGACCTCGCTCTGCGCCGACAGCATCGGCACCGTCAGCATCGAGCGCGCGCGGTAGCCGGTCTTCTCGTCGAAGCTCTTGTTGTGGTGGAAGCCCCACGGGTTCTGCCCGGGGCCGCCCAGGTCGTAGAGGTCGGGGATGTTGATGGGCCGCGCGTCGAGCACCGCCTTGCCGACGATCGACTTCTCGTCGACGTCGAGCGTGAACTCCTTGAAGTCGATCGCGAGCGAGTCGTTCTGCGACAGCATGAAGTGCAGGCGCTTGTCGCGCACCGCGCCCTCGCCCTCCAGCACGTAGACGCTGCCGGCGTCGGCGCCGGTGACCTGGCGGCACTTCTCGAGGATCAGCCCGAGCAGCGTGCGGATGTCGCGCTCCGACGACAGCGCGCGCGACGTCGCCACCAGCTCGCCGACCTCGTAGCGGTACCGATCGGCGATGAGGCGATGGTCGTCCGGAGCGCTCACGCGCACGAGCCTATACCATCGCGGCTACTTCGCGCGATCGGCGTTTCCAGGCCCGCGGCCGTCGTTTTGTTGCGACGGGCCGCGGCCGTCGTTCTGTTGCGACGCGGCTTCTTCGCGGCCGTCGTACGCCTTGATGATCTCCTGCACCAGCGGGTGGCGGACGACGTCGACCTCGGTGAAGTAGCGGAACGCGATGCCCTCGATGCCCGAGAGCACCGACACCGCCTCGGTGAGCCCGGAGCGGCGGTTGTCGGGTAGGTCGATCTGCGTGACGTCGCCGGTGATCACCGCCTTCGACTCGAAGCCGAGGCGGGTCAGGAACATCTTCATCTGCTCGCCGGTGGTGTTCTGCGCCTCGTCGAGGATCACGAACGCGTCGTTGAGCGTGCGCCCGCGCATGAACGCGATCGGCGCCACCTCGATCAGGCCGCGCGCCAGCAGCTGGTCGGCCTTCTCGAAGTCCATCATGTCGTGAAGCGCGTCGTAGAGCGGGCGCAGGTAGGGAGACACCTTCTCCTCCAGGCTGCCCGGCAGGAAGCCGAGACGCTCGCCCGCCTCGACCGCGGGACGCGTGAGCACGATGCGCTTGACCTGCTTGTCCATGAGCGCGCGCACCGCCAGCGCCATCGCCAGGTAGGTCTTGCCCGTGCCGGCGGGGCCGATGCCGAACACGATGTCGTGCGCGCGGATGGCGTCGACGTAGCGCTTCTGCGCCAGGCCCTTGGGCGCGATGGGCCGCGCGCGCCCCGCGATCAGGATCGTGTCGGAGAAGACGTCGCGCAGGTCGACGCCGGCGTCGGCGCGCAACGCCAGCGCCGCGCGACCGATGTCCTCGGGGCTGATGGGCGAGCCGCCGCGGACCATCGCGTACAGCTCCTCGACCAGCCGCCGCGTCATCGCCACGGCGTCGCTGGCGCCGATCATGGTCAGCTCGTTGCCGCGCACGTGCAGCTCGACGCCGGTCTCGTGCTCGATGATCTTGAGGTTGCTGTTGCGCTCGCCGTACAGCGCCACCGCGACGTCGTTCTCGTCGAGGCTCAGCCGCGCCGTGATCGTCTCGCTGGGGCGTTTCGAAGCCGGCCGATCGGCCACACGTCCTGCGATGCCACCTCGCTCGTTCAACTGGCTGGAATTAGCACGCGAACCGCGAGCTTTCAATGTGTAGACTCGCGGCCGTGAAATCGCCCGCCGCCGACGTGCCGTTGCCCGACCTCAGCCCGCTCGACGGCAAGCAGACCGGCGCCGAGGTGAGTCAGCTCGTCGGCCTGATGCAGCGCCTGCTGGCCCCGGGCGGCTGCCCCTGGGATCGGGAGCAAACCCTAGAGACGCTGGTGCCGTATCTCATCGAGGAGACCTACGAAGTCGTCGACGCGCTGGCCACCGGCCACGTCGACGACCACCGCGAGGAGCTGGGCGATCTTCTGCTGCAAATCGTCTTCCAGTCGGAGCTGCGCTTCAGCGAGGGCAAGTTCGGCATCGACGACGTCGCCCGCGGCATCGTCACCAAGCTGGTGCGCCGCCACCCGCACGTCTTCCCGCCGGCCGCCGAGGCCGCGCCCGGCCTGTCCGCGGCGCGCGACGCCGACGCGGTGATGGCGAACTGGGCGAAGATCAAGGCGGCCGAGAAGGCCGAAAAGGGCAAGCGCGGCGCGCTCGACGGCATCCCCAAGAGCGCGCCGGCGCTGGTTCGCGCCACGCGCGCCGGAGAGAAGGCCAGCGCCGTTGGATTCGACTGGCCCGACGCCAAGGGCCCGCGCGCGAAGATCGACGAGGAGCTGGCCGAGCTGGACGCGGCGATCGCCGCCGGTGATCGCGCCGAGATGCAGAAGGAGCTCGGCGATGTGCTGCTCGCGGCCGCCAACCTGGCGCGCAAGCTCGGCCTCGACCCGGAGAGCGCGCTGCGCGGCTCGACCGATCGGTTCGCGGATCGCTTTGCGCACATCGAGGAAGCTCTACGGGTGCAGGGGCGCGCGGTCTCGGACGCGTCTGCGGAAGAGCAGGACCGCTTGTGGGACGCCGCGAAGGTTGCGTTGAAGGAGATTTAACTCGCGCTTCGCGTTACAGTGTCGCCCGCATGCTGCCCAACGGGAGAACCTGATGGCGTTCGATTGGATGCAGCCGAAGCGTAATGCTTCGTACACGAAGACCCTGCCCGCCAAGCGCGAGGCGATGTATCGCGGCGAGCTCGTCGAGCGCGCCGCCCTGCTCCATCGCCTGGGCCACGGCAAGGTCGCCGTGCGCGCGCGCCTGGCGGCCAACCTCGGCTGGGACTTCGAGGGCGCCGCGGGTGCGCTCGCCGGTGGCGAGCTGGATGCGATCATCGAGCGTGAGTTCGGAGCGGCAAGAGCCACACCGCGAAACAAAGGAGGAGCCAGATGAACATTCGAAGCAGGCTCGTGGGCGCGTTCGCAAGCACCGCGCTGGGCGCGACGTTGCTGGCGGCGGCGGCGCCGATGATCGTCGGCTGCGGCGTCGATCAGCAGGTCTATGACGCCGCCATCAAGGACCGCGATCAGCAGAAACAGAAGCTGGCCGAGGCGCAGGCCGCCAACGACGCCGAGAAGGTGCAGCACAAGAAAGACGTCGGCACGCGCGATCAGAAGATCGACGTGCTCTCGAAGAAGCTCGAGTCGCTGGGCCAGGACGTGTCGCGCCTCGAGACCGAGCGCGGCAACCTGGGCGGCGAGCTCGAGACCGCCAAGAAGCGCATGGAGGAGCTGCGCAAGGCGCAGGCGCAGGCCGAGGCGCGCGCGTCGCAGTTCCGCAAGCTGGTCTCGCAGTTCAAGCAGCTCACCGACGCCGGCAAGCTGCAGGTCGAGCTGCGCGAGAACCGCATGATCGTGCGCCTCGGCGACCAGATCCTGTTCGACCCGGGCAAGACCGAGCTCAAGAAAGAGGGCGAGGACGCGCTCCGCCAGGTGACCGACGTGCTGAAGGCGATCCCCAACCGCAACTTCCAGGTCGCCGGGCCACACCGACAACATCCCGATCAAGTCGAAGCGCTTCCGCTCGAACTGGGACCTGTCGACGGCGCGCGCCGTCGAGGTCGTCAACTTCATGATCGCGAGCGGCATGGAGCCGAAGCGTCTGTCGGCCGCCGGCTACGCCGACCAGTCGCCGGTCGCCGGCGAACGACACGTCGGAGAACAAGGCCAAGAACCGGCGCATCGAGATCACGCTGGTGCCGAACCTGGACGACCTGCCGCCGATCGACGAAGCGCTCAAGGAGAGCCCGGTCGCCGAGCCGGCGGCGGCGCCGCCCGCACCGAACAAGAGCTAGCGCCAGGGGCGCGAGCCAGAACGATGGACGCCGGGGCGGTCTCCTTCGCGTTCGACGCGATCGCGTGGGAGACACCCGCACCGGGCCTGCGCACCAAGACTGTCGTTCGCGGCGGCAAGAAGCTGCGGCTGGTCGAGTTCGGCGCCGACTTCGTCGAGCCCGAGTGGTGCACGCGCGGCCACACCGGGCTTGGTGCTCGAAGGCGAGATGAACCTGAACGTCGACGGTCGCGTCGTGCGATTGCGCGCGGGCGACGCGCTGATGTTGCCGAGTGGAGAGACGCACCGCCACCGCCACCACGGCACGATCACGACGACGCGGCTGTTCCTCGTCGAGGAGGTCATGATCGACTGTCGCTGCCTCCGCCTCGAGTCTGCTTCTCCCTCTCCTCCACGTCCGCGTGGAGGAGAGGCGTCGGGGTGAGGAGGTCCCAGACTCCAGCAGCGTCCTCGCCTCCTCGGTGAAGCGCGGCGGATCGCCGGCGTGCAGGACCAGCGGCGGCTCGACCGTCAGCGGCCGCCGCGACCCGCGATGCGCCTCGACGAGCACGCGCACCGCCGCGCGATCCACGAACGGATGCACGACGCGCAGGCGCACCGGCGTGAGATCGCGCGCGCTCATGCCCGCGAGCAACTCGGGCAGCGCGCTCCGCCGCGTAGACCACGCCGACGCGGCCGCCCGCCTTCACCAACCGCCGCGCGACGTCGAGCCACTCGGCGAGCGTCAGCGTCAGCTCGTGGTTCGCGACCGCGCGCTCGCCGTCGGGCGACGAGCTGCCCGCGCTCGACCGCGCCGAAACGGCGGGTTGGTCGCCACCAGGTCGAACGACTCGGCGCCGAGCGCCGCCGTGGTCGCCGACGCGCGCACGTCGCCTTCGACGAGCACGAAGCGATCGCCGATGCCGTTGCGCTCGCTGCCCAGCGCCGCCAGCCGCGCCAGCCGCGGCTGCAGCTCGACGCCGACGCCGGTCGCGCGCGCGTCGCCGCGCGCAGCAGCGCGAACGACAGCGCGCCCGTGCCGCAGCCGATGTCGAGGAAGCGCCCGAACGGCGGCGCCAGAAACCGCGCGAGCAGCACCGGGATCCAGGCTGCTGCGGAATCCGCGCGCGCGGCTGGATCAACGTCACGCGCCCGCCGAGCAGCGTGTCGACGGTGATCGTCGCCTCGGCTCGTCGGCCACGGTCGCCGCCGCGTGCATCTGCGCTGGCAGCTGAGCGATCTCGGCTCGACGGCGATACATCACGAGGCCGGTGGCGAGCTTGGGCTGGAAGTAGGTCGACTTCTGCGGCAGCACGAAGCCGGCCTCGCACGCCTGCAGCACCTGCTCGACCTTGGTCGCGTTCATCAGGAACGCCGCCTGCACGCGCCCGCCCTCGACCGCGCGCCAGCGCCTCCGCCGTGTCGTGCGTGTAGCCGAGGTACGACTGCTTGGCCATCGCCGTCGCGTCGATGCCCAGCAGCGGCCCGAGCAGCATCCCGTGCAGCACGGTGACGTCGAGCGTGCGCAGCGCCGGCGGCCCGAGCGGCGACAGATCGGCGTTCGGCTTGAACGCCAGCCAGGTCGTCTCGCGCTCGCCCGCCGCGCGCACCGCGAACGTCACGCGCTCCGCGCGCGCTGCGCAGGCGCGCCTCGATGGCCGCGCGCGTCGCGCTCGTCGCCGCGCGATGACGTCGAACGCCGCCGCCGCGCCGACGCGCAACGCGTCCGCGGCTCCACGCCGGCGAGCTCGACACCAGCCGGTGCGTCGGCAGCACCAGCAGCCCCGGGTCCTCGGCGCGCGCCAGGAACATCGCGCCCCAGTCGGCGCCCGAGCGCCCGGGCGCGCGCCCCGCCGGGCGCAGCTCGTCGCGCAGCGCCACCATGGTCTCGTAGCGGTGGTGGCCGTCGGCGATCAGGATCTGCTTGTCGCGCAGGACGGCGGCGACGCGCGCGATGCGCCTGCGGGTCGGTCACGGCCCACAGGCGATGGCGGCAGCCGTCGGCCGTCGTGCCGTCGAGCAGCGGCGGCGTCGCCGACGTCGAGCGACGCCCAGCGCCGGCTCCGACGCGCCGTCCGGATCGCGATAGAGCCCGAACACCTGCGAGATGTGCGTGCGCGTCGCGCGCATCAGCTTGCGGCGGTCTTCCTTGGGCGCCGACAGCGTGTGCTCGTGCGGCAGCACCACGCGCTTCGCGAACGGCTCGAGCTTCACCAGCGTGAAGAAGCCCTTGCGCACGTAGGCTCTGCCCGTCGCCCGGCGGAAAACGAAACGTCTGCTCGTAGCGGTAGAGCGCGGGCCGGTCGTCGCGGCGCAGGATCCCCTCGGCGGTCCAGGCGTCGAGCAGGGCCGCCGCGCCGGCGTACTTGGCGTCGCCCTCGCCGCGCGGCAGCTCCAGGCGGACCACGTTCTGCGGGTGGCGCGCCTCCAGCTCCAGCCGCTGCGCCTCGGAGATGACGTCGTAGGGCGGCGCGAGCACGCGCGACGGATCGCCGACGCGCGCCAGGTCGTAGCGAAGTCCGTGTGAAGGGGGCGATCACGGCCATGCGCTTCTTCTACCCGATCGCCGCCGGGCCTCACGACCCGGGAATCCGCGGGCGCTCAATCCGCGGCCAGCACCAGCGCGCCCTGACGCAGCACCTCGATCCGGCTGCCGCGCACGCGCACCAGCGTGCTCGGCGCGCCGCCCGGCGTCGCGCCGGCATGCAGCACGACGGCAGCGCCCCTCGAACAGCTCCTCGACCGCCTCGGGCGTGCTCGGCGGCGGCACGCCCGCCAGGTTGGCGCTGGTCGCCGTGATCGGGCCGCCGAACACCTCGACCAGCGCGCGCGCCGTCGGGTGCGGCGACTCGCGGATCGCGACGCAGCCGTCCTGCGACCAGCGGCGCCGGGATCCCGCGCCGCGCCGGCAGCGCGATGCGTCAGCGGCCCGGGCCAGTGGCGCGCCATCAGCTTGCGCGCCGCCACGGGCACGTGCCGGCACAGGCGCTCGATCATCTCGTTGCCCAGCACCAGCACCGAGATCGCCTTCTCGCCGCGCCCCTTGAGCTGGCGCAGCCGCGCGAGCGCCAGCTCGTCGAGCGCGTTCACCGCCAGCCCGTAGAACGTCTCCGTCGGGTAGGCGATGATCTCGCCCCGGCGCAGCGCGTCCGCGGCGAAGAGGATCTCCTCGTGAAAGGCGTGGGCCACGGCCCGCGGTCCTATTTCGCGGCGGCGGTCCCGCGTCCGAACTGCGCGCGAACCTCGGCGTCGCTGTCCAGCACCTTGCGACGCCGCGTCTCGCGCTCGGCCTCGACCCGCGCCGACAGCGCCGGATCGCCGACGGCGATGATCTGCGCGGCCAGCAGGCCGGCGTTCTCGGCGCCGCCGACCGCGACGGTCGCGACCGGCATGCCCGGCGGCATCATCACCGTCGAGAGCAGCGAATCGAAGCCACCCAGCGTGCCCGACGCGATCGGCACGCCGATCACGGGCCGCGTCGTGTGCGCCGCGACCGCGCCCGCCAGGTGCGCCGCGCCGCCCGCGCCGCAGATGAACGCCTTCGCGCCGTCCTGCACCGCCTGCTTGACGAACGCGGCGGCGTGCTCCGGCGTGCGGTGCGCCGACAGCACGCGCACCTCGACGACCAGCCCCAGCGCCTCGAGCACCTTGGCCGCCGGGCGCATGGTCTCGAGATCCGACTTCGATCCCATCATGATCGCGACGTCGATCGCATTTCCCTTGTTCGGACCGCTCATGTCTTCTTGTCTCCTCGCGCACCGATGTCGCTGCGAAAGTGCATGCCAGCGAAATGAATGCGCCGGACGGCATCGTACGCGATGGCGCGCGCGCCGCCGAGATCCGCGCCGCGCGCGGTGACGCCGAGAACGCGCCCGCCCGACGTCAGCAAGCGGTCCCTCGGTGTCGCCGGGGCGCACCATCGATCGCCGCGTGCCCGCGTGAAACACGATCATCTCGCCGTCGCCCGCATCGCAGGCCCGGATCGATGGCGATCGCGTCGCCCAGGCGCGGCTGCGACGGGATAGCCGGGCGCCGCGAGCACCACGCAGACCGCGGCGCCGTCGCGCCAGGCGATCGGCCCCGACGGCAGATCGCCGCGCGCGGCGCCGAGCAGCCACGGCAAGAGATCGTCCTGCATGCGCACGAGCACGACCTGGGTCTCGGGATCGCCGAAGCGGCAGTTCCACTCGATCACCACCGGCCCGCGATCCGGCGTCAGCATCAAGCCGCCGTAGAGCAGGCCGCGGAACGGCCGGCCCGCGGCCGCCAGCGCGCGCACCGTCGGCGTGAAGATCGTCTCGACGATGCGGCGCTTGAGCGCGCCGTCGACCAGCGGCGACGGCGAGTACGTGCCCATGCCGCCGGTGTTCGGGCCGACGTCGCCGTCACCCACCGCCTTGTGATCCTCGGCGGAGTCGAGCAGCTCGAAGCGCGTGCCGTCGCACAGCGCCATCATCGAGACCTCGCGGCCGGTGAGCCGCTCCTCGATCACCACGCGCGCGCCGGCGTCGCCGAACGCGCGGTCGGCGAGCATCTGGCGCACGGCCGCCTTCGCCTCGGCGGCGTTGCTGGTGACGACCACGCCCTTGCCGGCGCACAGGCCGTCGGCCTTGACCACGACCGCGCCGGGCTGCGCGTCGATGAACGCCTCGGCGGCGGCCACGTCGTCGAAGACGCCGAACGCCGCGGTCGGCACGCCGGCGTCGGCCATCAGCTTCTTGGCGTAGGCCTTCGAGCCCTCGATCTCGGCGGCGGCGCTCGACGGCCCGAAGAACGGGATCCCGGCGGCCGCCATCGCGTCGCCGAGGCCGGCCACCAGCGCCGACTCGGGCCCGCACACCACCAGGCCGGCCCGATCGCGTTGCGCGAGCGCCACCAGATCGGTCACGGCTTCTGCCTTGATCGGCACGACGCGCGTCTTGGGCACGCGCGCGATGCCCGGATTCCCCGGCGCGACGGTGATGCGCTCGCAGAGCGGGCTCTGCGCGAGCTTCCAGGCCAGCGCGTGCTCGCGCCCGCCCGAGCCGACCAGCATCACGTGACACCCCATTGCCACGCCTTACGTACCCCGAAATTCGTCGGGCGCGGCAACTATTTCGCCTGGACACCCCCCCGCGCCGGCGCTGCGCGGCGGCCGCGCGCGGCGGCCACAGCGCACAAAAAGCGCCGATGTGGGTGTGACGTCATCGACGGAGCGGCGGGTCGTGACCGTCGAGACGACCGCGCCGCACGCCGTTGCGTTTGCAAAACGTAAGAATCCGGAACTCTTGAGATCGCTTCCGAGCCACAAATCCGACACCGAATTTTTTGACGAGTCATCGTTGGCCAGACCACCGACATCTCGAATGGAAGCTTGGACTAACAGCAGCACGGGCGCGGTCGAGTCGCTCCCGGAGGGTGCGCCCAGCGCGGACCCGGCCGGAGCCGAGGTCACGCCCGCACCTCATCCAGCGACGCTCGACGCTTCGAACGTCGCCACGCCGCCGCCCGAGGCGGCGGTGCCCACGCCCCTGCCGACGATGGTCTCGGGTGAGATTGGGCACGCGCCGGTACCGGTGACGACGGCGGGCGCCGCGGCGGTGACGCCGCCTCCCGCGGCCGAACCCGCGCCCTCGGTGGTGATCGCGACGGCCGCGCCCGCGGTCCACGCGCCCGCTCCCACGCGCCAGCCGGCGCACGCGGGCGACGACCCGGGGTTCTCCGATCAGATCATCAACAACTGGATGAGGCAAGGCGATCGCCTGGCGGATCCGAGACCGATCCAGGATCTCGACCTGACGGATCTCGCCGAGCCGACCGATCCAGTCGCGCACGAGCTTCTCGACTCCCAGAAGCAGCGCCTGCGGCCGATGGCACGCTCCTCACGCGTGGGACGCTGGCTCAGCGTTGGCGCGCTCGGAGTCGCGATGTCGTTCGGCCTCTACTGGGCGGCGCAGGAGCCGCGGCCCGGCGCCGGTTTCGTGGCGGCGGCGCCGGTCCCCGCCCGCGTGATCGAGGCCGCGCCGGTGGCGGAACCGCCGGCACCAACGCCAGTCGCGCCTGCACCTCAGGTCGCTACGGCCGAGACGACACCGGCCGCGACCGACGCCGCGCACGGCCGCCACAAGCACCGCCGCAACGCCGGCGCCGGCCGGACCCACCGGCGCCACGCTCACTAGACGCATTGCCGATCGGCCTCAGTGCCGGAAGTGGCGCTCGCCGCTCAGCACCACCGCCATGCCGTACTCGTCGGCGGCGGCAAGGACCTCGTCGTCGCGCACCGAGCCGCCGGGCTGGATGATCGCGGTGATGCCGGCCTTGGCTGCCTCGTCGATGTTGTCGCGAAACGGGAAGAACGCGTCCGACGCGAGCACCGAGCCCTTGAGCGGCGCGCGCGCCTTGGAGATCGCCAGCCGCACCGAATCGACGCGCGACATCTGACCAGCGCCGATGCCCAGCGTGCGCCCCCCGCCCGCGAAGACGATCGCGTTCGACTTGACGTGCTTGGCGACGCGCCACGCGAAGTCGAGATCGATCAGCTCCGCCGCCGTGGGCGCGCGCTTCGAGGCGACGCGCCCCGCGGCCGCCGCCGATGTCGTCATGTCGCGCGTCTGCACCAGAAAGCCACCCGCGACGGAACGGACATCGAGCATCGTTTGGAGCAACGCCAGGGGCTCGCACCCGCGGCGCCGCCGGCGAGCCCGCCATCGCGCGCGAAGTCGTACGCCAGCAGGCGCAGGTTCTTCTTCGCCGCCAGCGCGGCGCGCGCCTCTGCTGAATAGTCGGGCGCGATCACGCACTCGAGGAACGTGTCGGCCAGCTCGCGCCCGAGCTCGCCGTCGACCGGGCGATTGACGGCGACGATGCCGCCGAACGCCGACACCGGGTCGGTCTCGCGCGCGCGGCGATAGGCGTCGATGACGCTGGTCTCGGAGATCGCGACGCCGCACGGGTTGTTGTGCTTGATGATCGCGACCGTCGGCGGCGTGAACTCGGCGGCGATGCGCATCGCCGCGTCGAGATCGAGCAGATTGTTGAAGCTCAGCTCCTTGCCCTGCAGCACCTGCGCGCGCGCGAGCGACGGTCCGACGGCGTCGTCCTGCACGTAGAACGCCGCCTTCTGGTGCGGGTTCTCGCCGTAGCGCAACGCGCGCTCCAGGCGCGCCGACAGATGAATGGTCTGCGGGAAGTCGGCGAGCGGCGCGTCCGGCGCGGTGATGCGCCCCAGGTACGACGCCACCGCGCCGTCGTAGGCCGCGGTGTGCGCGAACGCCTTGCGCGCCAGCTCGAAGCGCAGCTCCGCCGGCACCTCGCCCTCGCTCCGGATCGCCGCCAGCACGCGCGCGTAGTCCGCGGGCTCGACCACCACCGCGACGCGCTCGTGGTTCTTCGCCGCCGACCGGATCATCGCGGGACCGCCGATGTCGATGTTCTCGATCACCTCTTCGAATGGTGCGTCGCGCGCCACGGTCTCGCGGAAGGGATAAAGGTTGACGACGACCAGATCGATCGGGGACAGGCCGGCCTGGCGCATCTCCTCGCGGTGCTTCGCGGTCGGGCGGCCGAGGATGCCGCCGTGCACGCGCGGGTGCAGCGTCTTGACGCGCCCGTCGAGGATCTCGGCGGCGCCGGTGAAGTCGCTGACCTCGCGCACGGCGACACCGGCGGCGTAGAGCGCCTTGGCCGTGCCGCCGGTGGACAGGATCTCGAGCCCCTCTTTCACCAGGCCGCGCGCGAGCTCGACGAGACCGGTCTTGTCGGAGACCGAGATGAGAGCGCGGGCCGGTTTGGAACCTGTGTTTGACACGCCTTATCTCTTATCATTCTCCGTGCGCGACGACGTGCAAATGCGCGCCGTCCGGCGAGCGTCCGCGCTAGGATGCGCGCGCCTTGACGATGGCGATTGAAACCCGGGCGCTGCGCAAGGTGTACGCCGCGCCCAGGCTGAAAAAGCGGCGCTCGGGCGGACCACCGCCGCCGGGTTCACTCCCGTCGGGGCCGCCGCGGGCGCCCGGGACGCCGATCGTCGCGCTCGACGGGCTGGACCTGGCGGTGCCGACCGGCGAGTTCTTCGGCCTGCTCGGCCCCAACGGCGCCGGCAAGACCACCACCATCGGCATCCTCACGACGCGCGTGCTGCCGACCGGCGGGCAAGCGCTGATCGGCGGCGAGGACGTGGTCGCGCGCGCGGTCGCGGTGCGCCGGCGCATCGGCGTGGTCCCGCAGCGGCCGAACGCCGATCGCGGGCTGTCGGTGCTGGAGAACCTGATCTTCCACGCGGCGTACTTCGGGTTCTCGCGCGCGGTGTCGCGCCGCCGCGCCGAGGAGATCCTGGAGCGCATGGGGCTCGCCGACCGCGGCGAAGCGCGCGTCGAGCACCTGTCGGGCGGCCAGCAACAACGACTCATGATCGCGCGCGCATTGATCCACGAACCCGAGATCCTGTTTCTCGACGAGCCGACCGTCGGGCTCGATCCGCAGGCGCGCCTCGCGCTCTGGGACATCCTGCGCGCGCTGCACACCGAGGGGCGCACCATCGTCATGACCACGCATTACATGGAAGAGGCGGAGCAGCTGTGCGACCGCGTGGCGATCGTCGACCGCGGGCGCCTGCTGGCGTGCGACGCGCCGGCGGAGCTGCGGCGCAAGGCGCCCGGCGGCACGCTCATCGAGCTCTCGCTCGACGGGCCGGCCGCGCCGGTCGCGGCGGCGGCGCGCGCGATCGGCGGCACCCTCGAGGTCGAGGCGCGCGACACCACGCTCGCGGTCTATCACCCGGGCGGCGGCGAGGCGGTCGCGCCGCTCATCGGCGCGGTGCAGGCGGCGGGCCGCCAGGTCACCAACATTCGCCTCGCGCCACCGAGCCTGGAGACGCTGTTCGTGTCGCTCACGGGAAGGAAGCTCGACTGATGCCCGCCCCGAAAGCGCCCAGCGCCGCCGGCGTGTTGCTGGCGTTGCTGATGCGCGACGTGATCGTCGTGCGCCGCGAGCTGGCGTTCTTCCTGATGCGCACGGCGATGCAGCCGCTGATGTTCACCGTGGTCTTCGGCTACCTGCTGCCGCGCATGGGATTCATGCACCGCGAGTACACGGCGGCGCTGCTACCGGGCGTGCTCGCGGTGAGCCTGGCGCTGGCCGCCGTGCAGTCGGTCGCGCTGCCGATGGTCGCCGACTTCGGCTTCACCCACGAGATCGAGGACCGCCTGCTGGCACCGGTGCCGAGCTGGATGGTGGCGCTGGCCAAGGTGATCTCGGGCGCCGTGCAGGCGGTGATCGCCGCTTCGTTCGTGCTGCCGCTCGCGCGCCTCATCATGGGCCCGATCCCCGGCCTGTCGGCGGCGCACGCCGGCATGGTGTTCCTGGTCACCGTGTTCGGCGCGACCGCGTTCAGCGTGATCGGCCTCTACCTGGGCAGCGTGATCGAGGGGACGCAGATCGGCCTGCTGTTCGGCATCGTGGTCGCGCCGATGATCATGTTCGGCTGCGCCTACTATCCGTGGCGGGGACTCGACGCAGTGCCGGCCATGAAGTACGCGGTGTTGCTCAACCCGCTCACCTACATCGCGGAGGGCTTGCGCGCGGTGCTGGTGCCGGCGCAGCCGCACATGCCGCTGCCCGTGGTGCTGGCCGCGCTGGTGCTGATGACGGCGCTGTTCTGGCGCCTGGGCCTGCGGTCGTTCATGCGCCGCGCGATCGGCTGATCCGCGCGCGGGTTCGCGCGTTCGAATCCTTCGGAATTTTGGCCCTCGTCTGCGTTCTTGGGGGCGAGAGGTGAAAAATGCCTGTGCTGGGAATCGATGTCAGCCACAACAACGATCAGGTCGACTGGACGGCCGTCGCCGGCTCGGACGCGAAGTTCGCCTTCGTCAAGGCCACTGAAGGCAGCTCGATCGCCGACAGCCGCTTCGATGAAAACTGGAAGGCGCTCGGCGACACGCACCTCCTGCGCGGCGCCTATCACTTCGCGCGTCCCGGCAGCGATCCCGAGACCCAGGCAGCGCACTTCGCCGCGGTCGTCGGGCCGCGCACGTGGAGCACGCTGCCGCCCGCGCTGGATCTGGAGATCGACGGCGGCCTACCGCCTGCGCAGGTCGTGCAGTGGGCGGTCGCGTTCGTCAACAAGGCGGAGACGCTGTTCGGCCAGCCGCTGATCATCTACACGGGCGGCTTGTGGCGACGCACGCTGCGCGATCCCGACGTCCCCGAGCTTCGCACGCGCTTGCTCTGGACGGCGCGCTACGGCGCGCAGGAACCGGTCGTGCCGCGCACCTGGGCACGCTGGGACTTCTGGCAGTTCACCGACGGCGACAGCGGCGCCGCGCAGAAGATCCCCGGCGTGCGCGGGCCGTGCGACTGCGATCGCTTTCGGGGCGAGCTCGCCGAGCTGCAGGCGCTGGCCGACGCGCCGCTCGCACCCGCGGAGCCGCCGCCGCCTGCGCCGCCCGAGGCCGGGCGCCCGGCCTGGAGCGGGCGCTATCTGGTCTGGCCACACGCGCCGGTCATGAACGGCGACGACGTGCGCATCTGGCAGACCCAGATGCGCGAGCGCCGCTTCGCCGTCGACATCGACGGGTTCTACGGCCGCCAGTCACGACAGGCGTGCATCGCGCTCCAGCGCGAGATGGGCCTCGAGCCGGACGGTATCGTCGGCCGCTCGACGTGGAACGCGGCCTTCGACACGACACCGTAGCCGGGCTCAGGCGCCGTCGACACCGGCGCGCGCGCGCAGGTCGGCCACCTCGGGCTTGGTCAGATCGCGCCAGCCGCCCATCGCCAGCCCCTCGAACGACAGGCCGCCCAGACGCACGCGCGAGATCTTGAGCAGCGAGTGGCGGATCAGATCGCCGCCCGCCTTGAGCGCGCGCGGGCGGCTCTCGGCGACCACCATCTCGATCCAGGTGTTCTTCCCGGTCGTCGCCAGCGGCTGGACGGCGGTGGGCCGCACCGGGCGGTTCTCCCAGCGCCAGCCCTTGAGCAACCGCGTGATCGCGTCGTCGTCGACCTTGCCCTGCATCTTGAGGTGATAGGTCATCAGCACGCGCTGCGAGCGCTTCGACATCGCCTCCGCCAGCGCGCCGTCCGACGTCAGCAGCACCACGCCCTCGGCCGGGAAGTCGAGCGGCGCCACCACCTGCAACCCCGGCTCGGGCTCGCGCAGGAAGCGACGCAATGTCGGCCGCGCCGCCCCGGTCGGTTGCAGCGTCGCCAGGCAGGCGCGCGGCTTGAGCAGCAACCGATAGATCGGCTTCTCGATGTACGCGCGCCGGCCGTTGACCTCGACACGGTCCACGGAGGGATTGATGGTGGTGCCGAGCGCGGTCACCGCCGCGCCGTTCACGCTGACGGCGCCCGACCGGATCAGGTCCTCGGCCTGGCGCCGCGACGAGATTCCGGCCTGGGACAGGAACTTTTGCAGTCGAGTTGCCACGTCTACTCCGTTGCCTGCGGCGCGGGTTCGTCGGCGGGCGGCGGCGGTGGATCCGGCGAGCGCGTCGCGCGCGACGCCGCCGTGGTCGCCTCGTCGAGCTCGGCCAGCAGCGCGTCCTCCTCGGCGGGATCGTGGTCGGGCAGCGGCGACGGCGCCGGCATCGCGCGCGGCGGGGCGCTACCCGCGCTCCCCTCCGTCGTCGACTGCAGCGGCGCCTCGGCGTCGACCTTGGCCTGCTCGGCGGCGCCCAGCTCGTGGAACTGGCGCAGCGTCGGCAGCTCGGTGAGATCTTTCAGGCTGAACGTGCGCAGGAACTCCGGCGTCGTTCCGTAGAGGATCGGGCGGCCGACCTCTTCCTTCTTGCCGATCATGCGGACCAGCGTGCGATCGAGCAGGGTCTTGAGCACGGGACCGCAATCGACGCCGCGGATCTCGTCGATCTCGGGACGCGTGATCGGCTGCCGATAGGCGACGATGGCCAGCGTCTCCAGCATCGCGCGCGACAGGCGCGCCGGCCGCCCGGCCACCAGCTTTGCGACCCAGGTGGCGTTCTCGGCGCTGGTGCGGAACTGCCAGCCGCCCGCCGTGCTCGCCAGCTCGAGGCCGGTGCCGCGGTGGCGCGCCTGCAGCGCTTCCAGCGCCGTGGTCAGCTTCCTGGCGTCGCGTTCACCAACCAGGCGCTTGAAGTCGACGAGCGCCAAAGGCCGATCCGAAGCGAAGATCAGGCTCTCGAGGATGCTCTCGAGACGCCCCGCCGAATCGACCGGAGGCGCCTCGACGTCGGCCGTCTCGCTGTGGCCGCCGCTCGGCTCGGCCACCGACTGCGCGGCCAGCTCGGCCAGCTCCGCCTCGGCGCCGACGCGCGTCGGCTCTTCCCAGCCGCCGCTGTCGTCGCCCGCGGCCGGCGCGTCGATCGACACCTCGATGGGCGCCTCGCCGTCAGACGATGCGCGCCGGTTCATCGCCACCGCGTCGATCTCGACGGGCGGCGTCTTCGCGTCGGAACCGCTGGCGTCGGCGGCTTCGACGGGTGCCGCCGGATCGCCGAGCGCACCGGTGCCCACGGCGCCGCTGCCCAGCACCGACTCGACGGCGGCGTCGACCTCGACCTCCTCGAACGAATCGAGGGGCGAAACCTCGGTGGCCTCGACGGGCGCGGTGCCGTCACCCTCGCGTGCTTCGGTGGCCTCTTCGGTGGCGTCGTCTTCGGCAGAAACCATTGCCTCGGGATCTCCACCGGCCTCGGGATTTCCGCCGGCCTCCGGACCTCCGGCCTGGTCGCGCCATTGCTGCTTCTTACGTTTGCTCATTCTTGTCCTCGCGTGGAGCCGGGATCTCGTCGGGGGGGCTGGCCGTGGCCTCGCCGGTGGGGGCTTCTTCGGTCAGGGACGTATCGCTGGGCGGCGCCGCGACGGCCGGCGCGACCTCCTCCGCCGACGTCACCTCGGCGCGCCGCGCGTCAGCCAGCGCCGCGCCGGATACCTGGCTGATGAACAGCGTCTCGCCGTCGGGCGATTGCAACACACGCACGACCTTGAGCCGCGCCAGCTCCAGCACCGCCAGCAGCGTCACCACGAGCTGGCTGCGCAGCTCCGGCTCGGCCAGCGAGAGATCCAGGCAGGCGTCGAAGCGAAACGAGCCGCCGCCGGCCTCGATGCGATCGACGAGTTGATTGATGCGCTCGCTGATCGAGACGCGATCGATGATCACGTCGTGGGTCAGGCTCTTGTTGCCGGCCTTCTCCAGCAGCTTCCCGAACGACTCGATCAGCTTCCAGACCGAGTGCTCGGCCAGCGGCGCCAGGCCGCCGCCGCCTTCAATCTCGGCGCCGCGCAGGAAGACGTTCCGCCCCTCGATCGGGCGGCCGCCCAGCTTCTCGGCGGCGTCCTTGTACTTCTGGTACTCGAGCAGCCGGCGGATCAGCTCCTCGCGCGGATCGAGCACCTCTTCTTCTTCGTCGGAAGCCGTCTCGAGCGGCTCGGGCGACGGCACCAGCTCGCGCGACTTGAGATACGCGAGCGTCGCCGCCATCACCAGGTAGTCGGCCGCGAGATCGACCGGCATCGTCTGCATCACCTCGAGGTACTCCAGGTACTTCTCGGTGATGAACGAGATCGGGATGTTCACGATCTCGATCTCGTGCGTCTTGCACAGGTGCAGCAGCAGATCGAGTGGGCCCTCGAACTCGGGCAGCGCGACGCGATATGGGACGTTACCGGCCTCGGGCATCATCCAGCCATGAGCCTCATCACCGCGCCTGCCCACGCACCGGCGACCGCGTAGGCGGGGCGCATCGCGATGCGGAGCCCGCCCGTGAGCAGCAGCCCGAAGAACACCAGCATGCCGTAGCGCTGCAACACGCGCGGTATCGACTGCAGGCTCTCTGGCAGCAGGCCAGCCAGCACCGAGCGCTCCGTCGAGAGGCGGCAGCGGCAGCAGGTTGAAGAACATCAGCATGATGTTCAGCACCAGGAAGTAGCGGATCGCGGCCTCGGCGAGCGCGGGCGGCAGCTTGACGACGCGCGCCAGCACCACGAGCAAGATCGAGATCACGACCGCGAGCAGCAGGTTCATGAGAGGCCCCATCAGCGACACGAGCATGTGCCCGACTCGCGGCGAGATGCCCCGGTAAGCCTTGGGGTTGGTCTGCACCGGCTTGCCCCAGGCGAGCAGCGGAAAGCCCCCCGGCGCGAACACGGCGAAGAGCGGCAGCAGGATCGTGCCGATCGGATCGATGTGCGCCAGCGGCGAGAGCGTGAGGCGCCCCTGCTGCGCAGGCAGCGGATCGCCCAGCCGATTGGCCATCCAGGCGTGCCCGAACTCATGCACGGCGACCGACAGGATGAACGCGATCAGCGATATGACCGCCGTTCGAACCTGATCCGCTGAGATGTCCATTGGGGGGAGCCCTTCCGTATATCTGACCGCTTCCACGCGGGTCAAACAGTCTATCTCGGCGAGGCGGCCCGTGGGGATCTAAGAGGGCCTCGGACCTCGGGCCTTGACCGGCCCTAAGCCCTCGGATGAAACCGATCGTACACGCTGCGCAGGTGCCGCCTCGACAGGTGCGTGTAGATCTCCGTCGTGCCGATGTCGGCGTGGCCGAGCATCGCCTGCACGGCGCGCAGATCGGCGCCGCGCTCGACCAGGTGCGTGGCGAACGAATGGCGCAGCTTGTGCGGCGAGATCCGCTTGCGAATGCCGGCGGCGACCGCGTAGCGGCCGAGCAGCTTCCAGAACGACTGGCGGCTCATGGCGCGACCGTGACGCGTCAAGAACAGCGCGTTCGACGCTGCTCTGGGTTTCGTCTTGCCCCCGCCCCCGAGGAACGTGGAGCGCGCCGTCTCCAGATAGGCGCGCAGGCCGGCGAGCGCCACCTCGCCGATCGGTACCAGGCGTTGCTTGCGGCCCTTGCCGAACGCCATGAGATAGCCGGCGTCGAAGTTCACGTCGGCGATGCGCAGGCGCACGAGCTCGGACACGCGCAGGCCGGTGGCATACAGCACCTCCAGCATGGCGCCGTCGCGCGCGCCGCGCGGCGTGCGACGGTCGGGCGCCGCCAGCAACTGATCGACCTCGTCGACGCTCAGGAACGTCGGCAGCTTGCGCCCGAAGCGCGGCAGATCGATCTCCTCGGTCGGGTCGGCGTCGCAGGCGTGCTCGGTGCGCAGAAAGCGAAAGAGCTGGCGCAGCGCGATCAGCCGCCGCGCCTGCGAACGCGCCGACAACCCCTGCTCGGTGACGCGCGCCAGGTAGTCGAGGACGTCGATGGTACGCACGTCGCGCGCGCCGCGCACGTCACGCGCCGCGACGAACTTCGCGAAGTCGGCCAGGTCGCCGCCGTAGGCGCTCACGGTCGCCGGGGCCAGCTCGCGCTCGACGCGCAGGTGGTCCAGGAACTGCTGCACGGAGGCGTCGAAGCTCGGAGCCATCACCCCATTCTCGGGCGTCACGCGGGCCCGCGCAAAATTCGCCGTTCAGATGACCGCGAAGGCGCCACGGACGCCAAGTCCGGACCTTCAATAGTCCGGATCTCTGGCGTCTCGGCGACTTGGCGGTTCCTGTCTGACCGGCATGGACGCTCAGCTCGGTCCGCGCGCGCGGCTCGCGCGCCCGGGTCGTCTGCCCGCGACGCCGCACCACTTCGCCGAGCTCTTTCTGACCCGCGACGGTCTCGACCAACGTCAGCTCCTCGACCCCGCCCGGCGGTGCCTGCTCCGCCTCCTTCAGGAAGAGCTGCAGCGCCCGCCGCGCCGGAATGCGCTCGATCTCGCGGCCGGGCAGCGCCACCGCGAGCTTCGCCAGGCCGAGCCCGCGCATGGTGTGCAGCGTCTTGCGGATCGCGCGCGCCGCGCGTTCATCATCGAGCTCGGCGCTCGGCCCGAGGCCCAGCGCCAGCGTCCAGCGCCAGGGCAGCCGGCGGTGGTTGGGCATGAGCAGCTGCTCGCCCTCGGCGCCGGTCAGGTTGCCGCCCACGATCAAGCTCGAGATGCGCCCGTCGAAGCGCCAGTCGACCAGCCCGGCCGCGCCGCGCAGCGGGCGAAGGTCGGCGTAAAGGCCCACGGCCAGCAGGTCGCCGGCCGGCGCCTGATCCCAGCGCGCCAGATCGATGGCCACGAAGCTGATCTTCACGCCGTCGTCTCGCTGGTCCCGCCGTTCCGCGCGCCCGCCACCCGCGACGCCATTGCTAGCGCCGCAATCCCAGCTCGTCGACCGCGCGATCGAGCAACCCGTTGACGAACGCCGGCGCGTCGGCGCTGCCGAACTGCTTGCAGAGCTCGATGGCCTCGTTGATCGCGACCGCGACCGGTACGTCGGCGCAGAACTTGATCTCGTAGAGCGCCAGCCGGATCACGTTGCGATCGACCACCGCCATGCGCTCGACGCGCCAGTTCTTCGACGACGCCGACAGCATCCGGTCCAGCTCCGCGCGGTTCTGGAAGATGCCGCGGATCAGCTGCTCGACGAGCGCGCGGTCGATCGGGCCGGTCTCCCCGGACACCGGCGGTTCGTCCTCGTCGACGGCGATTGTGCCACCGCCCGCGAGCTGTCCGAAGTAGAGGCCGAGCGCGCCGTCGGCGTCGAGCTCGGGGCTCACGTCCATCTGGTGCAAGATCTGCAGCGCGGCGACGCGCGATCGTCTGCGCGGACCACTCATGTCATCACTTGCCGATGCGACCCGGACGCGCGGGGCGGCCCGCGATGTCGCGCGGCGCTTGCTTGCTGCTCTCGATCGCGGCGTAGAGGTCGGCCATCTCGAGCGCGACCATCGCGGCGTCGAAGCCGCGGTTGCCGGCCTTGGTGCCGGCGCGCTCGACCGCCTGTTCGATGGTGTCGCAGGCGAGCACGCCGAACGCCACCGCGGCGCCGCCGTCGGCCGCCAGATCGGCGATGCCGCGCGCTGCTTCGCCGACGACCAGGTCGAAGTGCGGCGTCGCGCCACGAATGACCGCGCCCAGGCAGATCACGCCGTCGAAGCGGCCGAGGTCGACCACGCGCCGGGCCAGTCCCGGCAGCTCCATCGCGCCCGGGCAACGGAAGATCTCGATGCGCTCGTCGTCGGCGCCGGTGCGGCGGAGCGCGTCGAGCGCGCCGTCGATCAGCTTGTCGACGATGAAGTCGTTGAAGCGCGCGGCGACGATGGCGAAGCGCCGGCCCTCGGCGCGCAGCATTCCCTCGTGCGTGGTCCCCTGGAACTCGTTGCGGGCGGTCATGCTCAGGCTCCTCTTTCTCGCAGAGGTACCACTTTCACGGGGGCGCGGATAGGGACGCATTCCACGATGTGCAGACCGTAGCCCGCGACACCGACGATGCGCCGCGGGTTGTTGGTGAGCAGGCGGATCTTGTGCACGCCGAGGTGCGCCAGCACCTGCGCGCCCAGGCCGAAGTCGCGCAACCGGTTGTTCGACCCGGCGTGCGCTGCCCCCGCTGGTCTCGGCGCGGCGAGCGACTCGTGAAAGTCGTCGACCAGGCTCGCGCGGCCGCGCGGCAGCACGTAGAGCAGGATGCCCTTGCCCTCTTCCTCGATCATCCGCAGCGGCACGGTGGCGGGCAGCACGTCGGGATCGGCGGAGACACCGAAGACGTCACGCATGACGCTGGCGGTCTGCACGCGCACCAGCACCGGCTCGTCGGGCGACGGCTCGCCCAGCACCAGCGCCAGGTACTCGGTGTCCTCGACGTCGGTGACGTAGACGTAGGCATGGAACTCGCGCGACAGGCCGGCGATGTGCGGTCCGAAGCGCGCCTCGCCCGCGCGCCGCACCAGCAGCTCCTGCGACATGCGGTACTCGATGAGGTCGGCGATGGTGACGATCAGCAGATTGTGCTCGGCGGCGAACGTCTCGAGGTCGGGCATGCGCGCCATCTCGCCGTCGTCGCGCATGATCTCGCAGATCACGCCGGCCAGCTCGCGGCCCGCGAGGCGCGCGAGATCGACCGAACCCTCGGTGTGGCCCGAGCGGACCAGCACGCCGCCGCGACGCGCGCGCAGCGGGAAGATGTGACCGGGCGTGACCAGGTCGTCGGGCACGGCGTCGCGTGCGACCGCGGCGCGGATGGTCTCCGCGCGCTCGCGCGCCGAGATGCCGGTGGTCATCCCGCGCCGCGCGTCGATGCTGACCGTGAACGCCGTCATGCGCGGCGAGCGATTGTCGGTCGCCATCATGGTCAGGCCCAGCTGGCGCACGCGGTCCTCGGACAGCGACAGGCAGATCAGCCCGCGGCCGTAGCGCGCCATGAAGTTGATCGCCTCGGGCGTCACGAGATCGGCGGCCATCATCAGGTCGCCTTCGTTCTCGCGATCTTCGTCATCGACGAGGATCACCATCTTGCCGGCGCGGATCTCCTCGATCGCGCGCCGGACCAGTGCCATGCGGTCGGAGCCGGATTCAGCGGACAAAGCCATGTTTCCTCAAAGTCTCCAGCGTCAGCCCCGAGGGACGCGCAGGCGCCTCCGGAGCAAGGGGGGGCGTAGTCTTCTGGTTGCTGTTTGCGGCGCTCGAGCGCGCAGCCAGGATTCGGTCGATGTGCTTGGCGAAGAGGTCGCCTTCCAGATTGACCGCGGCGCCGGGCGCCTTTTCACCAAGCCCGGTCACCGCGAGCGTGTGCGGAATCAGCGTGACCGAGAAGACCTCGCCGAGGACGGTGTTGATGGTCAGGCTCACGCCGTCGACGGTGACCGACCCCTTGACCACCAGCGTCGGCACGACCTCGGGCGGCGCGGCGATCTGGAGCTCGAGCGCCTCGCCGAGCGCGCGGCGCGCAACCACGCGGCCCACGCCGTCGACGTGCCCGCTCACCAGGTGGCCGCCCAGCGCGTCGCCGAGCTTCAGCGGCCGCTCCAGGTGCACGCGTCCGCCCACGGTGAGCGCGCCCAGCGTCGTGCGCGCCAGCGTCTCGGGGCCGAGGTCGGCGCCGAAGCGCCCGGCCGCGCGGTCGGTGACCGTCAGGCAGACGCCGTCCACGGCAATGCTCGCGCCCAGCGGCAGCTCCTCGACCGGGAGATCGGCCGTCGCGATCACCACGCGATGAACCGAGCCCTTGGGCTCCAGTTCCTCGACGGTGCCGCGCGTTTCGACGATCCCGGTGAACATTTCGGGGGGCAGTATAGCGCGCTTCAACGGAGGGGCAGGCCCCGTCGGTCAGAGGGGCCTCGGACCTCGGGCTTCGGGCCTCGGGCTTCTGGCCTCGGATCGAACTCGACTCAGCGACGCGGGCGGACTTCTGCACGGACTTCGGCACGGACTTCCGCACGGACTTCGGCACGGACCAGCAGGTCGTCGCCGAACGTCTCGACGCTGGGGGGGCCGAGCGCGAGCGCGCTCGCCACCGGCACACCGCGGCCCTGCGCGATGGGCACGCCGGCGCCGATCAGCTTGGGCGCGAGAAACAGCGCGACCCGATCGACGAGCCGCGCGTCGATGAGCGCGCCGTGAACCTGCGCGCCCCCCTCGACCAGCAGCGACTGAATCTCACGCCGGCCAAGCTCCGCCAGGACCCGCCCGAGCGGCAGCCGCCCGCCCCGACCGGGCGACAGCAGCACGACCTCGGCGCCGGCTCGCTCGAGCGCGCGCACGCGCCGCGGCTCGGCGCCGCGCGCGGCGATGACCAGCGTCGCCGGCGTGCCCGGCGACGGCCTCAGCACCTGCGCGCGCGGCGAAACCGACAAGCGCCCGTCGAGCACCACGCGTCGCGGCCGCGCGCGCACCCCGCCGTCGCGCGCGCCGAGGCGCACCGTCAGCTCCGGGTCGTCGGCGCGCACCGTCCCCGCGCCCACCAGGATCGCGTCGTGCGCCGACCGGAGCGCGTGCGCCGCGCGCCGGGCTTCGGGCCCGGTGATCCACTCGCGTGCGCCGCCCGCAGCCGCGATGAAGCCGTCGAGCGTCGCCGCCGCCTTCAACGTCACCAGCGGCCGCTTCTCCCGCACCCAGACGAAGAAACCGCGGTTCACATCGCGGCACTCCGCCTCGAGGCAGCCGATGTCGACGCGGATGCCGGCGGCGCGCAGCCGGGTCACGCCGCGCCCGTCGACGCGCGGATTCGGATCCAGCGCCCCGACGACCACGCGGCGCACGCCCGAGGCGATGAGCGCCTTCGTGCACGGGCCGGTGCGGCCGGTGTGGCAGCACGGCTCGAGGTTCACATAGATCGTCGCGCCGGGCGCGCGGCCGCCCAGGTGCGCGAGCGCGTCGATCTCGCCGTGCGCCTCGCCGGCGCGGCGGTGGTAGCCCTCGGCCAGCACGCGCCCGCCACGCACGACGACCGCGCCGACGACCGGATTGGGCCGCGTATTGCCGCGCCCGCGCTCGGCCAGCGCCAGCGCGCGCCGCATGTGCGCGACGTCGGCGGCCGAGAATCGCTTGGATGGAGCTCGGCTTCGCCCCGCCGTCAACGCTTGCCGCCCCCGCGATCGGCGACCAGGCTCCTGAGCTCGGTGATGAGCTCGTTCACGTCTCGAAACGACCGGTAGACCGACGCGAAGCGCACGTAGGCGACATCGTCGATCTCGCGCAGCGCCGCCATGACCGCGTCGCCGATGCGCGTCGACGCGATCTCCTTTTCTCCCGACTCTTCCAGGTCGCGCTCGATCTTGTCGACGGTCTTCTCCAGCGTCTCCAGCGACACCGGCCGCTTCGAGCAGGCCTTCTTCAGGCCGTTCAGGATCTTCGCGCGATCGAACGGCTCGCGGCGGTCGTCCTTCTTGACCACCATGGGCAGGATCTCGTCGACGCGCTCGTAGGTGGTGAAGCGCCGGCCGCAGCCCACGCACTCGCGGCGGCGGCGGATGACCTGGTCGTTGTCCGACGGACGCGTGTCGACGACCTTGTCCTCGACGGCAGAGCAAAAGGGACAGCGCATGATCAGTCGCTCCCCAGGCTCTGGGTTATGCTTGCGCGGCTCATGAGCGATCTAAAGGTCACGGTCAACGGAGAGATACGTACCACGCCGCACGGCACCACCGTGGCCAGTTTGCTGGCCGGCATGGGTGTCGACCCGGCGCGCGTCGCGGTCGAGAGGAACCGCGACGTGGTACCCCGGCGAACCTGGGGCGAGGCGCCGATCGCCGACGGCGACCAGATCGAGATCGTCGCGTTCATCGGCGGCGGTTCGGACGGCCCGGCGGTCGGAGTCAGCGGCTCGGACGACCCGCTGATCATCGCCGGCAAGACGTTTCATTCGCGGCTGCTGGTCGGCACCGGAAAGTATCGTTCGATCGAGGAGGGGCGCGAGGCCATCTCCCGCTCGGGCGCCGAGATCGTCACCGTCGCGTTGCGCCGGGTCGACCTCACGCCGGGAAAGCCGGGCGTGCTCGACACGGTCGATCGCTCACGCCACACGCTGCTGCCCAACACCGCCGGCTGTTACACCGCGGAGGAGGCCATCCGCACCTGCCGCCTCGCGCGCGAGCTGGGCATGGCCGAGATGGTCAAGCTCGAGGTCATCGGCGATCCCCAGACCCTGTTTCCCGACGGAGCGGCCACGCTGGAGGCGGCGCGCGTGCTGGTGAAGGAGGGCTTCGTCGTGCTGCCCTACTGCCTGGACGATCCGATCCTCGCGCGGAAGCTCGAAGACGTCGGCTGCGCCGCGGTGATGCCGCTGGCGGCACCGATCGGCTCGGGCCTGGGCATCCGGAATCCCTACAACATCCGCATCATCCTCGAACACGCCAAGGTGCCGGTGATCGTCGACGCCGGCGTGGGGACCGCGTCCGATGCCGCCATCGCCATGGAGCTCGGCTGCCACGGCGTGCTCATGAACACCGCGATCGCCGGCGCGCGCGACCCCCTGCTCATGGCCGAGGCGATGCGCGACGCGATCATCGCCGGGCGCAAGGCGTTCCGCGCCGGGCGCATTCCGCGCAAGCTCTATGCGAACGCGTCGTCGCCGCTCGAAGGCCTGATTGAGTAGCGCCGCCAACGCGCGCCACACTCCGAATCTCCGTCGAGCGCCCGCGCTCTACGTCGTCACCGATCGCCACGCGACGCGCGGCCGGCCGCTCGAGGCGGTGCTGGCGCGCGTGCTCGCTGGCGCGGCGCGCGCCGGCGTGAGCCCGGGCACTGTCGCGGTGGAGCTGCGCGAGAAAGATCTCGAGGCGCGCGCCCTGCTGGAGCTCGCACGACCGCTGCGCGCGCTCACCACGCGCTACGGCGCGGCGCTCTACATCAACGATCGCGCCGACGTGGCGCTCGCCGCCGGCGCCGATGGTGTTCACCTGGCTGGCACATCGCTGTCACCGTCGGAGATTGCGGTGATCGCCCCTACGCTATCCATCGCGATCTCGGCGCACGGACCGGACGATATCGCGCGCGCCGCCGCCCTGGTCGCGGCGGGGAATGCGAAGATTGCATTCGCCGTGCTGGGACCGATCTTCGACACCCCCTCGAAGCGTCGCTTCGGCGCGCCGCTGGGACTGGGCGCGCTGGCCGCCGCGCGGGTGCACGGTCTCCCCGTGCTGGCAATCGGGGGCGTCACCGTCGAGAACTGCCGCGCGTGCCTCGCCGCGGGGGCTGACGGAATCGCCTGTATCCGAGCGCTGTTGGCCGACGAGCAGCCCGAAGAAATTGCTTTTTCGTTTTCCCGGACGATTTTAGAGGGTGCCTCGACACACTAAGCTGGGGACTTGACATGAATTCCAGGCCCTGTACTTTCGGGCACACTTTCTCCGGCTGCAGCCGAAGGAAGAAGCAACCAAACGTTCGAGGAGGGCAGTATGGCAACCGGAAAGGTGAAGTGGTTCAACGATGCGAAGGGGTACGGATTCATCGCTCGTGACGACGGTCCCGATGTCTTCGTGCATCACACCGCGATCCAGAGCGAGGGCTTCCGCTCGTTGAGTGAGGGTCAGACGGTGGAGTTCGACATCACGGAGGGGCCGAAGGGGCTGCAGGCTGCCAACGTGCGCAAGTCGGCGTAACGTTCCGAACCACTGAAGCGAACTAAACGGCCGGGAGGAATCCCCCTCGGCCGTTTTTTTTTGCGGACTCATGGCGCGCGGGTCACCAGCAGCGTGACCTCCTCGTCGGTGGGACGGCCCCGGTTTGCGGGCCGCACATCCCAGCCGGGCCGCTTGCGAACGATGGCGGCCGCGCTCTGCAGGATCTCGGCGGCGATGGCGGGGAAGTCCTTGACCCACTCGAAACCATCGGCCTCGCCCTCGTAGCCTTCCGGAAACTCGCAGCGCAGCTCGAACCGCAGCGTGAACTCGCGTTGCTCGACGTAATTCATAGCGGGTTAGTTAGCACCGAATCGGGCCTCGGGCTTCGGGCCTCTGACTTCGGGGCTTTGCCTAGTCCCGCTCGCGCAGCCAGTCAGTCTGGATTCCCTCGCCGAGATCGCGCACGATCTCCTCGCGAAATCGCTTCTTGAGCTTGTCGGCGATCTGACCCATGCGCTGCTTGGTCACGCCGAAGCGCTCGCCGAGCACGCCCAGCGAGACCGGCTCCTCGGCGGCCAGGTGCTCGATCCAGACCGCGCGCTCGCGCTCGTCGGTCAGGCGCTCGCGGAACCCGTCGACGAACTGCGCGACTGCGCCGACCATCTCCGCCTCGACGGCGCGCTCCTCGGGCGTTTCCTGCTCGGCGGCGATCCGCTCCGACAGCGGGTAGGAATCCTCGGGCGCGCCGGCGCGCGGCTCGAACGACACCTCGCGCGAATCCAGGTGCTGGCTCACCTGGTCCAGCTCCTTCTCGTCGACGTCCAGCTTGGCCGCCAGCAGCTTGGGTGTCGGCTCGAAGCCGGCCGCCAGCAGCTTCTGCCGCTCCTTTTCCAGGCGGAAGAACAGCTTGCGACCGGCGCGCGTGTTGCCGACATGGATCAGGCGCGAATTCGTCAGCAAGAATTTGAGCACGAACGCGCGGATCCAGTACGCGGCATAGGAGCCGAAGCGCGGGCCCAGCGTCGGCTCCCAGCGCTTGACCGCCTCCATCAGGCCGACGCTGCCCTCCTGGAAGAGGTCGAGGATGTTGGTCCAGGCCCGGCGGTACTGATAGGCGATCGCGACCACCAGGCGCAGGTTGTGGACCACCAGCTTGCGGGCGGCGTCCATGTCGCCGCGCTGTCGCACCGCCAGGCCCAGCTCGCGCTCCTCGCTCTCCGACAGGCGCGGATAGCGGCGCGCCTCGGAGAGAAAGCGCTCGACCGGGTCACGGATCGGCGCCGACAGGCCGGTCGGCGATTTGCGCGTGACCTCGGGCTCGAGCACGGCATCGGGGACGCGCGCCTCGTCGGGGTCGAGCTCGTCGGCGGCGGGGACTTCGCTTGAGGCCTCCGCGGCTTCGCCGTCACCGTCGTCTTCCGGCTCGGAAGAGCCCGCAGCGGGAGACGGCTTCGAGGTCGAGAGGGATGTCGAGGTGGTCTTCATCGGCGAGCGGGGAATGCGGCGCGACCTGGGTCGCGGGCTGATAATATCTCGCCATGCTCACCGGCGCCGCACCAGAGGTTGCAGAGAGATTTCGCGGCGTCGTGGCGCGCGCCTCGCTCGGCCTCGCCGTGCTCGGCGCCGTCGGGCTCGCTCTGGGGGTCGCGTCGTGCCACGCTCGGCGGCGCCAGCCGCCCGCCGTCGCCGCCGACGCGGGGGCCGCGCCCGCCGCCGCCGCCGTGGCGCCACCGCCGCGTGGAAAGCAGATCGTGGTCGCGTACTCGTCGAACATCCTCGGCGAGTACGAGCCTTGTGGGTGACCGGCCCATCCGCTGGGCGGTCTTGCCCGGAGAGCCACTGAGCTGGACAAGGCCCGCGCCGAGGCGGATGGGGTCCTCACGCTCGACGCCGGCGATCTGCTTCTGCCGATCGACAGCCCCAGCGCGCGCGCCAACACGGCGCTGCTCCCGCCCGACCCGGGCGAGATCACGCGCCGCGCGCAGCTCATCTTGTCGGTGCTGGCGCGCGCCGGCCTGACCGCGTTCACGCCGGGCGAGCGCGACCTGGCGATCGGCCCGCCGCTGCTGCGGCGGTTGCTGGCCGAGCACAAGATCCCGGCGCTCGCGGCCAACCTCTACGACGACCGCGGGCGCCTGTTCTTCGACGCCGATCGGGTGGTCGAGATCGCCGGCGTCAAGATCGGCCTCTTCGGCCTGGTCCGCGCGCTGCCCGACGACGCCGACCGCTGGAAAAGCTGGCGCCTCGACGCGCGCGACCCGGTCGCCGCCGCGCGCGACGAGGTGGTCGCGCTGCACGCGCGCGGCGCGCGGATCGTGATCGCGCTGGTGCACGCCGGTCCCTACGAGGAGGCCAAGAGGATCCTGCAGGCGGCGCCCGGCATCGACTGGGCGGTGCTGGGGCACAGCGCGATGAACCTGGAGACGCCCGATGAGATCGCGTCGGGCGAAGGCGGGTCCCCCGCCGCAGCCCAGCGTTCCCCGTCTTTTGTCGGTGCGCGCGCCGTCGAGGCGATGTCGATGGGCAAGGACTTCGGACGCCTGGACCTGCACATCGTCGGCGAGACCGGGAACGCCGGCGACGGGGGCGCGTCCGGGGCGGTTCGATTCGTCGATCGCGGGCGGCGCGCGCAGCTGCTGGCGATCCTGGTCGACCACCAGCACCAGATCGCCGACTACCGCGCGCGCGCCGGCGAGCAGCCGCCGATCATGCAGGCGCACTTCGCCGAGCAGATCGCCAAGCTCGAGAAGGCGATCGCGCACGACCGCGAGCAGCTCGGCGAGCACCCGGCCGAGATTCACGGCAGCTGGTTCGAGAACCGGATCCTCCCGCTCGATGCCGCGATCCCCGACCAGACCGGCGTGGCGCTGCTCGTCGGCGCGTACAACCGCGAGAACCAGCGGCGCGCGAGCGCGGGCCTGCCCGTCGGCGTGAGCCCTCACCTGCCGACGGCGCCCCACCCAGTTGCGGCGCCGGCGACCGAAGGCACCGCCGCCCCCGAGGAGAACCTGCGCTACGCGGGGACCGTCGCCTGCGGCGGCTGCCACGCGGAGGCTCTGAAATTCTGGCAGACCACCGCGCACGCACGCGCGCTCGCGACGCTGAAGAGGGTCAAGCGCGACCGTGATCCGACCTGCATCGGCTGCCACGTCACCGGATACATGCGCCCCGGCGGCACCGGCGATCTGCGCGTGGCGACCGCGCGCCTGCGCGACGTCGGCTGCGAGGCCTGCCACGGCCCCGGGCTCGATCACGTCACCGCCCACACGAGTAACGGCGACGGCGGGCGGGCCCCAGGCAGCGCGGGCGCCGGGACGCAACGACTGGGCGAAATGCGGCGTCAGGTCGCCGCGTCGGTCTGCCTCGGCTGCCACACGCCCGACCAGACCAACGGCGACTTCGACTACACCCACTACCTGAAGGCGATCCTCGGTCCCGGCCACGGCGGTGTATAGTCGATGCAGATGCGAATCGCGGTCGTGTGGCTGGCCGCCGTGCTCGCCGCCACCGGTGCGCGAGCGGGTGACGCGCGCGCGGCGGGCGACGACGACGGCGACAAGGCGGCCCCAAAGGGCGACGGCGCCGGCGACGGCACCCCCGAAACCTTCGAGACGCTCGCGAAGGACGCGCAGCCCGCCGGCGACGTCGGCGCGCTGCTGGGCGCGCTGGTCGACCGCTGCACCGACGAGAAGCGCGCTCTGGATCGGGCGCGCTGCCAGGCCACGCTGGCCTACCTGCGCCGGACGCTGCCCGAGCACCCGTTCACGATCGCGGCGCGCGACCCGGCGGCGATCTCGGTCTCGCCCTATGACGAAGCGCTGAAGGGCTACCGGATCAGCCTCACCGGTTGCATCGCCTGCGCGAGCCCGATCCGCGTGGGCCGCTCGCCCGACCCGGTGTTCGTGACGCTGAAGAAGCCGGGGGAGGCGAAGCCCGGCGGCGGCGGCAAGGCGACCGCGACGGCGGCGGATACGGAGAGCCTGTCGGCCGCCGTCGAGATCGCGTGGCTGCGGCTCGGCTTCCCGTCGCAGGGCGAAGCGCGGCGCTGGCTCGACGAGGTGCGACCGCACCTGCGCGCCGAGCTGGTGTTCAACGCCACCGCGAGCGAGTGGCGCTTCCGATCGACGCGCGGCTACGCGCTCGGCCTGGTCGCGGCGCGCATCGTCGACGCCTGCACCGGCGCGATCATCCTCTCGTCGCCGCCCTCCACGGGGCTCGGCCAGCGGGCCCCGGCGTCGCCCGACAGCGACGATTGCACATCGGCGGCGCGCGTGGCCGCCAAGGCCGAGGCGGGAACGCCGGGCGCGCCGGCCCCGGCTGACGACAGTGACGACGACGACGAGGACAAGCCACTGCCGACGGAGCTCTCACGCTCGGTGGTCGCCGTTGCGATGGGCCGCATCCGCGCGCAGGTCTTCGCCTGCTTCGAGCGCTTCCACGTCCCTGGCGCCGCGCCGCTGACCTTCGAGGTCGCCGGCAACGGCTCGGTGCAATCCGTGCGGCTTGCCGGCGCGCTCAGCGGGACGCCGACCGGCGACTGCATCGTCGAGGCCGCACACGGCGCGCGCTTCCCGCGATTCGACGGGCCGATCCAGACGTTCACTTACCCCTTCTTCTTGCGCCGCTGAGCCCGCACCGGCGAGGGTCGAGCTCCACCCGCCGGCGCCGCCTGGCGTGCGCGCCACAGCAGGACCAGGAGCACCGCGAGGCACAGAAAGCCGAAGAGATCGCCGACGAAGCGGTAGAGGCCTCCGCCGTCGAGCAGCGCCGCGTCGGCCAGCAGCGTCGCGGGCGGCGAGAGCGGGTCGGCGAGCGGATCGACGGTCGCGCTCGCCTGCAGCACGCGCCCGGCGGCGTCGATGTGCGCCGACACGCCGGTGTTCACGGCGCGCACCATCTCCAGGCGGTGCTCGACGGAGCGGAACACCGCCAGCGCCATGTGCTGGTACGGCTCGGCGGTCTTGCCGAACCAGGCGTCGTTGGTGATGTTGACGAACAGGTTCGGGCGCAGCGCCGCGACCCGGCGCGCGAACGCCGGCAGGATGTCCTCGTAACAGATGAGCGGGCCAAGCTTGAACGTCCGGCCCGCGAGCTCGAACGGAAGGACCGCGGGATCCTCGCCGCGGTTGGTGTTCGACGCCTCGGGAAAGAGCTTCGTGAACCAGGGGATGCTCTCGTAGAACGGGATGTACTCGCCGAAGATCATCAGGAAGACCTTGTCGTACGTCCCGGTGATGCGGCCGGCCGCGTCCATCATGATCGCGGTGTTGTAGGCAAACCGGTCCTTGAACGTGCGCGGCTCGCCCGGCGAGCGCGTGATCGCCCCGAAGAGCAGCGGCTTGTCGAGCCCGCGGCGGATCTCGCGCCGATCGCCGCGCGGGAAGTCCTGCCGCATCTCGCGGCTGAGCACGTACGAGTACGACGACTCGGGCCACACCACCAGATCGGCGCCGGCGCGCTGCAGATCGACCGACAGGCTCTGGTGCAGGTCGACCAGGTGCGCGAACTCGCGCGGATCCCACTTCTCGAGGATGCCGACGTTGGCCTGCACGAGACCGATCTTCGCCCGGGGCGCGGCCGCGCGGCGCGTGTCGACCTGGTGGATGCGCACGGCGCCGTAAACGAGGACGGACGCGACCAGCGCCGCGACCGACGCCAGCGGGCGCAAGCCACGCCGCCAGTCGAACGGCGCGCCGGCCGTCGAGGCAGCCCGATGAGCGCGCCAGGCCATGAGCGCGTCGTAGAGCGCGCCGTTCACGGCGACCAGCACGAACGTCACGCCCAGCGGTCCGGTCAGGTCGGCGATCTGGATCACCGGCGGAACCCAGGCCTGGGTGATCGCCAGGTAAAAGGGAAAGATCTGCGGCGTGCAGAGCTCGATCACCACCATCACCAGCGGCGCGACAATCGCCATCGGCAGCGCGACGCGCCGGCGCACGCGGTAGATGCCCCAGGACAGGAACGCAAACTCCAGCCCCTGGTAGGCGGTCAGGAGCAACATGATCGGGATCGCTTCCAGCGCGGACATATGGCCGAAGTGCTGGAGAAACCCGCGCATCCAGAAGAACGCCGCCGTGTTGGCGATCGTGCCCGTGAGCCAGCCGTACAGGAACGCGCGGCGGGGCGTGGTCGAATCGAGCGCGACGTAGATCTGCGGCACGATCCCGATCCACATCAGCGGCCAGAGATTCGCCGTCGGCGCCGACAGGTACATCAGAACGGCGGCCAGCGCGGACAGCCCGAGCCGGCCCGCGCGGCGGCGATCAATCTTGAGCGACCCCATGCGGGGCGTGACTATAACCGGTCTCCCCCTGCCGGCTCATAGCGCAGCAGCCGAACCTCGAGCGGGCCGTTGAACAGGCGATGCGACACGCGCGGCTTGATGCGGAGCTCGCGCGACAGCAACGGATTGCCCGAGAGCAGCACCACCGGCCAGGCGACGCGCGTGAGCGCGCCGGCCAGGCGGCGGTAGAGCGCGCCGAGGTCGCGCTCGACCATGCGCTCGCCGTAGGGCGGGTTGGTGCAGACCGCGCCGTGCGGCCAGCGGCGCGTCTGCTCGCCCACCTCGGCGACGTCGGCGCGCACGAACTGGATGTCGGCGGCGACACCGGCGGCGGCGGCGTTGGCGCGCGCGGCCGCGAGCGCGTCGGCGGCGGTGTCGCCGTAGACGATCGGCGCCGGCGCCGGCGCGCTGCGGCCGGATGCTTCTCGCGCGCGAGCCTCGTCGACGAGCTCGCGCCAGGCGCGGCGATGGTCGTCGGAGAACGCGGGCCAGCGCTCGAAGCCGAAGCGCCGGCGCGCGACGAGCCCGGGCGCGATGTCGCGCGCCGCCAGCGCCTGCTCGATCGCCAGCGTGCCCGACCCGCCCATCGGATCGACGAACGCCTCGTCGGTGCGAACGCCGCCGAGCGCGAGCACGGCCGCCGCCAGCGTCTCCTTGAGCGGCGCATCGGTCATCGCCACGCGGTAGCCGCGCCGGTGCAGCGGCTCGCCCGCCAGGTCGAGAAACAACCGCGCCCGATCGCCGGCCACGTGCAGCACCAGGCCCACGTCAGGGTCCTTGGCGTCGACGTCGGGGCGCGCGCCCAGCTTGTCGCGGAGCATGTCGACGACCGCGTCCTTGACCTTGAGCGCCGCGTAGACCGAGTGGGAGAGTCCGCGCGCCGCGCCCTGCCCGACCTCGGTCGTCCGGATGCTCGCATGCACCGCGAGCGTGCTCTTCGTCGACAGCCACGCGGTCCAGTCGACCGCGCGCGCGCCGGCGTAGAGCTCGTCGGTCGTGGAGGCTGGAAAATCGGAGACTTGAAGAAGCACGCGCACCGCGACGCGGGCGTGCAGGCAGACCGCCATCCCCATGCGCAACGGCCCCTCGAACCAGACGCCGCCCGCGTCGCCCTTGGGCGAGCCGATGCGCAGCGCGACCAGCTCGCGGCGAAGCGCGCCCTCGGTGCCGCGCGCGCAGGTGACGAAGAAGCGAAAACGATCGGCGTGGGTCAAGGCAGGCGCACTTTGCCACGCGCTCGACGCGCAGGCGCGCTTATCTCATGATTCGCTGCAGGCCCAGCATGACCTCGACCAGGCGCTCGCGCGCGCGGCGGCTCACGTTCTCGAACTCGCCGCCGAAGAAGCGCGGACCGGTCTCGCCGATGGTCTCGCTGCGCACCACGCGCGTCTCCAGCGCCGGCACCTCGCCGACCATGTCGGCGACCTCCTGCGGCAGCACCAGCGTCACGGCGATGTGATCGTCGACCTCGAGCGCGCTGTCGCTGACGAAGCTGAGCCCGCCCGCGCTGATGTCCCAGGACAGCGTGCGCTCGGGCAGCATCGCGCGCTCGCCGCCCTGGCCCGCCCGCGCCAGCGACAGCTCCAGCCGCGCCGACACGCGCGCAAAGCGCCGGGTCTGCGTGCCGATGAAGTGCGACGGCGCGCCGACGATCACCGCGGCGTTGCCCCCCTCCTCGACCACGCCGTGGATCGGCACCTCGGCGCGGTGCATGCCGAAGCGGTCCCCGACCTTGAGCACCGCGACCCGGTCCTGCGCCAGCAGCGGTGACAGCGGCGCGGACAGCTGGCGAAAGCGCACGGTGAGACGCTGGCCGTCGATGGCGGTGATCGTCCCCTCGACGTCGAGGGTGCCGTCGCCGTCGGCGCATTCGATGCGCGCCAGGGCGCCGACACACAGCAAGTGCGAGCGCTCGACGGCCAGGCTCCGAGTGACCATCACCCCAACCGTTGCACTATCTATTCCAAAAAATTACGTAGCCGTAGCTACAAAACCCGCGGGTCGCCCGCGTCGATTCGCGGCTTCAGTTGTACCGTGACGCGCGCGATGTTGCGCGTCAGGCAACGGCGGCGCTCCGCCGTCAGTGCGCCGCGCCGGGCCCGCGCGCTGCGGCGTCGACGCGAGCCGCCGCCCAGTCGCGTCGCACCAGCAGCGACTGATACTCGCCGTCGAGCTCGCGCTTCCAGCGCCCGAGCTCCGCGTCCGCCTCGCCGAGATCCTTCTCCGCGGCCGCGCGGTCGACGCTGCCCGCGGCCACCGCGTGATAGACCAGCACCAGCACGCGATCGCCGGCGGCGTGCCCATCGGCCGCCGCGACCGGCGCGACCTGCAGGAAGCCCTGGCCGACCGCGACCACGCCGGCGTGATCCTTCGTGCGATAGACCAGCACGCCCGGCTTGAGCGCCGCCATCAACGGCACGTGCCCGGGCAGGATGCCGAGCTCGCCGAGCAGGCCGGGCGCGGTCACCTCCTCGACGTCGGTGTCGACGAGCGCGCCGCGCGGCGTGGTGATCGAGAGCCGCATGTCGGCTACGCGTTGTCCTTCTGCATGCGCTCGTGCTTCTCGCGCACGTCGTCGAGGCCACCCATCATGTAGAACGCCTGCTCGGGGATGTCGTCGCACTTGCCGTCGACGATCTCCTTGAAGCCGGCGATGGTGTCCTTGACCTCGACGTACTTGCCGGGCGCGCCGGTGAACGTCTGCGCGACCGTGAACGGCTGCGACAGGAAGCGCTGGATCTTGCGCGCCCGGCCCACGGTGAGCTTGTCGTCCTCCGACAGCTCGTCCATGCCGAGGATCGCGATGATGTCGACCAGCTCCTTGTACTTCTGCAGCACCTTTTGCACGGCGCGCGCGACGCGGTAGTGCTCCTCGCCCACGACGGCGGGCGTGAGGATCGTCGACGTCGAGTCGAGCGGATCGACCGCCGGGTAGATGCCCAGCTCGGCGATGCTGCGGTTGAGCACGGTGGTGGCGTCGAGGTGCGCGAACGCCGTCGCCGGCGCCGGGTCGGTGAGATCGTCGGCCGGCACGTAGATCGCCTGCACCGAGGTGATCGAGCCCTTGTTCGTCGAGGTGATGCGCTCCTGCAGCTCCCCCATCTCGGTCGACAGCGTGGGCTGGTAACCGACCGCCGAGGGGATGCGGCCGAGGAGCGCCGACACCTCGGAGCCCGCCTGCGTGAAGCGGAAGATGTTGTCGACGAAGAGCAGCACGTCCTGGCCCTCCTCGTCGCGGAAGTACTCGGCGACGGTGAGCGCCGACAGCGCCACGCGCGCGCGCGCGCCCGGCGGCTCGTTCATCTGGCCGAAGACGAGCGCCGCCTTGGAGAGGACGGTTCCCCCGTCGCCGAGCTTGGACTCCGCCATCTCGTTGTAGAGGTCGCGCCCCTCGCGCGTGCGCTCGCCGACGCCGGCGAACACCGAGAACCCGCCGTGCTTCTTGGCGACGTTGTTGATGAGCTCGAGGATGAGCACGGTCTTGCCGACGCCGGCGCCTCCGAAGAGGCCGATCTTTCCGCCGCGGCGGTACGGCGCGAGCAGATCGACGACCTTGATTCCCGTCTCGAACATCTCGACCTTGACCGACTGGTCGACGAACTTGGGCGCCAGGCGGTGGATCGGCAGCGTCTTGGCCGTCTTCAGCGGGCCGCCGTCGTCGACCGGCTCGCCGATGACGTTCAGGATCCGTCCCAGCACTTCCTTGCCGACCGGCATCATGATCGGCGAACCCGTGTTGGTGACCGGCATGCCGCGCACCAGACCGTCGGTGGTGTCCATCGAGATGCAGCGCACGTGGTGCTCGCCCAGGTGCTGCGCGACCTCGACCACCAGGTTGCCCGGCTTGTCGTTGATCGCCGGGTTGCTGATGCGCAGCGCGGTGTTGATCTCCGGCAGATCACCGCCGGCGAACTCGACGTCGACGACCGGCCCGATGACTTGAGCGATCTTGCCTTGCTTGGCCGTGGTGGTGGTGTGCGCGGTGTTCGGTGCGGTCATTGTTGTTTGTCCCCTGATGTCCCTGACTGAATCCTCGAAGAGCGAATCACGAAGCGACTAGCCTTTGAGCGCCTCGGCGCCGCTGACGATCTCCATCAGCTCCTTGGTGATCGCCGCCTGTCGCGCGCGGTTGTACTGCAGCGTGAGCCGCGCGATCACTTCCTTGGCGTTGCTGGTCGCGCTGTCCATCGCGGTCATGCGCGCGCCGAACTCCGACGCGATCGACTCGAGCAGCGCGCGGTAGACCTGCGACTGGACGTACATCGGCAACAACGCGTCCAGGAGCTGCGCTTTATCGGGCTCGTAGAGAAAATCGATCTGACCGCCGGGCGCCGACGCCGCGGCCGCCGCCAGCCGGCCCGCGACCAGCGGCAGCAGCGGCTCGACCACCACGCGCTGCTGGATCGCCGACTTGAACTCGTTGAAGACCAGGTAGACGGCGTCGACCTGCGCGGTCTGGAAGACCTCGAGGATCGTGAGCGCCACTTCCTGAGCGCGCGCCTCGGCGACGTTGCCGGCGGCGCCCGCGAACTCGTGCGCGACCGTCGAGCTCTTGCGGCGGCGGAAAAAGTCGCGGCCCTTCTTGCCGATGACGTACACGACGATGGCCGGCGGCTCGTGCGGCCCGCCCTCTCCCGCGGGCGCCGCGTTCTGCTCGGTGACGAAGCGCTGCACGCCGCGGAAGACGTTGGCGTTGAAGCCGCCCGCGAGCCCGCGGTCCGACGTCAGGACCACGAGCCCGATCTTCTTGACCGGGCGCTGGTCGAGCAGCGGGTGCGATTCGGCGCCCGCGCGCACGGCGACCTCGGCCACCGCCTCTTGCAGCGCGTTCGCGTAGGGCCGCGCACCGACGATGGCGTCTTGCGCGCGCCGCAGGCGGGCCGCGGCGACCAGCTTCATGGCGCGCGTGATCTTCTGCGTCGACTTCACCGACGCGATCCGCGTGCGTATGCTCTTGAGTGACGGCATCGGCTAGGCGGCCTTCGTCTCCGACACGAACTCTTTGCCGAACTCGCCCAGCACGGCGCGCATGCGCGTCACCAGGCCGTCCCAGGCCTTCCCGTCGTTGCCCTTGGTCTTGAGCTCGTTCCACAGCGCCGGGTGGCGCGCGTCGACGAACGCGTACAGGTCGCGCTCGTAGCGGCCGAGCGAGTCCATCGGCAGCGGGTCGGTGTAACCGTTCGTGACCGAGAACAGGATCAGCACCTGCTTCTCGACCGGCAGCGGCAGGTACTGCCCTTGCTTGAGCACCTCGGTCATGCGCGCGCCGCGGGCCAGCTGCTGCTGCGTCGCCTTGTCCAGGTCCGACCCGAACTGCGAGAACGCCGCCAGCTCGCGGTACTGCGCGAGATCGAGGCGCAGCTTGCCGGCGACCTTTTTCATCGCGGCGATCTGCGCGGCGCCGCCGACGCGGCTCACCGAGATGCCGGCGTTCACCGCCGGGCGCTGGCCGGCGTAGAAGAGATCGCTCTCGAGGAAGATCTGGCCGTCGGTGATCGAGATGACGTTGGTCGGGATGTACGCCGAGACGTCGCCGGCCTGGGTCTCGATGATCGGCAGCGCGGTCAGCGAGCCGGCGCCCTCTTTGTCCGAGAGCTTGGCGGCGCGCTCGAGCAGGCGCGAGTGCAGATAGAACACGTCGCCTGGGAACGCCTCGCGGCCCGGCGGGCGGCGCAGCAGCAGCGATAGCTGGCGGTACGCGACCGCCTGCTTGGAGAGATCGTCATAGACGATGAGCGCGTGGCGGCCGCTGTCGCGGTAGTACTCCGCCATGGTGACGCCGGTGTACGGCGCCAGGAACTGCAGCGGCGCCGGGTCGGACGCGGTCGCCGCGACGATCGTCGTGTACTCGAGCGCGCCGTGCTCGCGCAGCTTCTCGACGACCGCGGCCACCGTCGACTGCTTCTGGCCGATGGCGACGTAGAAGCACTTCATGTTCTGGCCGCGCTGGTTGATGATCGCGTCGACCGCGACCGCGGTCTTGCCGGTCTGGCGGTCGCCGATGATGAGCTCGCGCTGGCCGCGGCCGATGGGGATCATCGAATCGATCGCCTTGATGCCGGTCTGCATCGGCTCGTGCACCGACTTGCGCATGATGATGCCCGGCGCCTTGACCTCGATCTTGCGCATCTCGGTGGTGGCGACCGGGCCCTTGCCGTCGATCGGCACGCCCAGCGCGTCGACCACGCGGCCGATGAGCGCATCGCCCACCGGCACCTGCGCGATCTTGCCGGTGCGCTTGACGGTGTCGCCCTCGCGCACGTGTTCGAAGTTGCCGAGCAGCGCGACGCCGACGTTGTCCTCTTCCAGGTTCAGCACCAGCCCGACGACGTTGTGCCCGAAGTCGAGCAGCTCGCCGGCCATCGCCGCCTCCAGGCCGTAGACGCGGGCGATGCCGTCGCCGGCCTCCAGCACGGTGCCGGTCTCACGGACGGCGACCTTCTGATCGAACCCCTCGATCTCCTTGCGGATGATCTGGCTGACCTCTTCGGCGCGAATTTGCATGACGTAGTTCCTCGGTGGCGTTTCGAAATCGACTGATTAATTGAGAAGCTTGTCGCGCAGGGAGCTGAGCTGGGTGCGGATGCTGCCGTCCAGCACCAGATCACCGACCCGCGCGACCAGGCCGCCGATCAGGCTCGGATCGACCTGCGCTTCGAGCATGACCGTCTTCTTGGTGCGGCGCTCGAGCGTTCGGCGCACGCGTTCGAGATCGGCGGGCGACAGCGGCGTCGCCGACGTGACCACGGCGCGCACCCGGCCCGCGTGCGCGTCGGCCATCTCGCGGTAGGCGCGTGACAGCACGGCCAGCAGGGCAATCCGGCCGCGGTCGAGCAACAGGAGCGCGAACCGCTGCATGACCGGGTTCGGCGTCACGCGCGGCAGGATCTTCTCGAGGATCGCGCGCTTCTCCGCCGGCTTGAACACCGGGTTCACCAGCGTCTGGCGCAGCTCGGCCGATTCTTGAAAGAGCGCGGCCAGATCGGCCAGCTCCTGGCCCAGCGCCTCGAAGGTGCCAGTGTCGACGCCGATCTGGAAGAGAGCGCGCGCGTACCGCCGCGCGACCGATCCCGCGAGCGCGGCCATCTAGATCCCCTTCCCGCTCGTCACGAGCGGCTCCGGCCCCACGACCTCGCTCATGAACCCCTCCACCATGCGGCGCTGGTCCTCGGCGGTGACGCCGCGGCGCAACGTGTCCTCGGCGATGCGCAACGCGCTGTCGGCGACCTCGCGGCGAAGGGCGACCTGCGCCTCCTTGATCTGCTGCTCGACGACGAACGCCGTCTCCTCGCGGATGCGCTTGGCACGCTCCTCGGCCGCCGCGATCAACGTCGCCTTCTCGACCTCGGCCTCGGCCCTGAGGCCGGCGCGCATGTTGGCGATCTCGCGCTCCAGGCCGGCCAGCCGCTCGTCCTGCTTCTTCAGCCGCGCCTCGGCCTGCGCGCGCGCCGCCGACGCGGCGGCGACCTCCGCCTTGAGCTGCTCGTGGCGGCCGGCCAGCGCCTTGTTGACCGCGCCGCCGCCGAACTTGATCAGGATCGCCAGCAGCACGCCGAAGTTCAGCAGCTGCAGCGCCAGCTTCTTGCCGTCGACCGAGGGCGCCTCCTCCGAGTGGCCCGCGCCGTGCTCTTCGCCCTCGGCGGTTGCCGCCGCACGCTCGGCTCCCGCTTCGTCGGCTCGCGCGATGCGCGCGCCGGCGGCCAAGAAAAAGGACACGAACAGCGTCAGCGCGAGCACCACCGCCGGCAGCGCCGAAACAGTTCGCGCGCCGCGACGGACGATGGTCATGGGCTGGCTCACGAGCTCACCTCGCGCCCCAGGATCTTCTTGGCCGCCTCGCGCCCGATCTCGGTCGCCTTTTGATGCAGGGTCGCGCGCTCGGCTGCCAGCGCCGCCGCCAGCTGCGCGCGCGCCTCGGCCTGCGCCCGCTGCGCCGCCGCCTGGGCCTGCGCCAGCAGCTCGTGCTCGTGCGCCAGCGCCGCCGCCCGGGCCGTCGCGCGCTCTCCCGCGCCCACGCGCCGCGCTTCCGCCAGCTCGGCGTCGAGCCGCGCCAGGCGCGCCTCGGCGTCGGCGTCGATGCGCGCCGCCTCTTGCCGGTAGCCCTCGACCCGGGTCACCCGTTCGTCCCGCACGCGCAGGTAAGGCTTCCACAGGAATCGGTACAGCACCACCACGGCCAGCAGAAAGAGCCCGAGCTGAACGAAGATCGTGCCGTCGACGTCGATGAGCTGCGGCTCGTGCGACTGAGGCGCCGGAACGAGAACGAGCGCGACGAAGGGTGGCGAAAAAGACATGTTAGAAAAACCCGCGCGTCCGTTATCAAATAGAAGGGCGCGAGTCAATGATCGTCCAGCGTCAATCGCCGGCAGCCGCACCGGTCACCGTAGTGGAGCTCGGGCGGGCCTTGGTGGCCGACGAGCCGTTCGGCTCCATCTGGCAATGACCATCGAAGATCACGCCCTTTTCGACGAACAGCGAGGGCGTGATGATGTTGCCACGCACCTTCCCCGGCGTCCGGATCTCGACCGACCGCTTGGCCTGGATGTTCCCGTGGACGGTCCCCTCGATGATGATCGCGCCGACGTTGATCTCGGCGCTGACCTCGGCGCCCTCGCCGATGATGAGCACGTCGTCGGTGAAGATCTCCCCCGACAGCTTCCCGTCGATGCGCACCGTGCCCTCGAACGAAAGCTTGCCCTCGAACTCGCTGCCGCGGCCGAGCAGGGTCGTCACCTCGGACGAGCCGTGGTCGGGAGATGATGATGCGGTAGCGGGCGCGCCGGCCATGATTGAGCTTTCCTTCTGGCCTTGCGGCCGCAGAGCAGATTCGAAAAGTCGGACCGCCTCACTTTCCGGCAGAGCCGACGGGTTGTCAACGTGCGGCACGCGGGTCGCCGGCGCAAATTGCGCGCACAAAAAAAGCGGCTGTCCCGCGTCTTGCGGAACAGCCGCCGTGAGCTAAGAGCAACGCCGGTCAGATAAAAAAGCGCCAGGACGCGGGGACGCCAGGATCCGGATTATGGAGAGGGCGAACTTGGCGGACTTGGCATTCCTGGCGTCCTGGCGTTCATCTGAACGGCACTCGAGCTAAAGGCCCTTTGCTTAGAGTGTCGACAGGAACGCGAGCAGGTCGCTCTTCTGAGCGGCGGTCAGCGCGCCGTACGCCGCCGCGGCCGCGGTGCCCTGGCCGTTCGCGCCGCCGTTGTGCGCGGCGATCGCGGCGCCGCGATCGCTGGTGCGGCCGTCGTGCAGCAGCAGATTGCGCGAGCGCAGGCCCCAGAGCGGCGCCGTCCGCATGCGGCGCGTGACCGCGACCGTGTCGCCCGTGTTGCCGATGCCGTCGCCCAGCGTACCCATGTCGTGCGCCAGGAAGTCCGAGTAGGGGGTGAACGTGATGCCGGCCTGGATGCCGCCCGCCGACGTCGACACGAAGATGTCGGAGTCGGAGCGGTGGCAGCCCGAACACTGCAGCGCCGCCGAGTTGAACAGCGTGCGGCCGCGATCCGGCGACGAGCCCGCCGCGATCGTCAGCGCGGGCGGCGCCGCCAGGTGCGTCATGAAGAACGTGAAGTTGGCCACGTCGTCCTGCAGCTCGTTGACGCCGCCGGCGCAGTTGTTCTCCTCGGTCGCGAAGTCGTCGTCGGTGCCTGGCACCAGATCGTCGGGGCAGCCATTGATGACGGCGTTGGTGGGCGCGCGATTGGCGCGGTTCTCCGTGCCGAACGCGCGGTTGGCGACGCCGCCGTTGCACGACGACGTGGTGATGCCCATCTCGTTCAGGTAGGCGTCGGCCGAGAACTGACCGAGGTTCGGCACGCCCGCCTTCCAGCCGAAGCGGCCCACGCGGGTCGCGCCGTTGCGCTGCGACGGATCGGCCGGGTTCGCGAGCACGATGCCGACGCGGTTGACGATGCCGCGGATCGCCGCCGGCTCGCGGCTGGCCAGCGTGTCGAAGCGCGCGTCGGGCAGCGAGTCGACCAGGCCCAGGCCGAAGAGCGGCGTGGTGAGGCGGCCGCTGTCGCGGATCGTCGCGCCCGCGGGCAGCACGTCGACGCCCGACTGGCAGTTGACGCCCGGGCTCGGGTTGAAGCCGCCCAGGCCGAAGAGCTGGCGCAGCGAGCCGCCCGTGCTCTCCATGGCGTCGAAGAGACCGTTGACCACGCGGCCATAGCGCCGCTCGATGTTCTGGCCGGCGCCGCCGGTGGCGCCGTTCGAGTGACACGCCGAACAGCTGCGTTCGTTGAAGATCGGGCCCGCGCCGTCCTGCACGGTCTCGGTCTGCGCGAAGTTCGCCGCTGCGGCGGCGAATGTCGCTGCGTTGGTTCCGGGCAACGCACTGCCCAGCACGGCGCCTTCCGTGGATCCGACGTCGTCGGCACTCTGCCCACAGCCCACAGCCCCCATCGCGGTCGCGGTCCATAAGATGGTCAGGGTTCTCTTGAGCATTCGGTCCTCCTCGGGTGGTTCGGCTCGGCCCAGGAGTACGAACCAGCGCAGATAGTGTTACGGCGCACACGCGGCTAATTGCGCCGGCGCGCGCGATTGGCGCGGAAACCAAAAACAAAAAAAACGGCCGCCCCGCAGAACAACGCGGGACGGCCGTGATTGCGAACGGTGTGCGCTGTGATCTACAGCGTCGCGAGGAACGCGAGCAGATCGCTCTTCTGCGCCGAGGTCAGCGCGCTATACGCCGCCGCGGCCGCGGTGCCCTGGCCGTTCGCGCCGCCGTTGTGCGCCGCGACCGCCGCGCCGCGATCGGTGGTGCGGCCGTCGTGCAGCAGCAAGTTGCGCGAGCGCAGGCCCCACAGCGGCGCGGTGCGCATGCGGCGCGTGACCGCCACGCTGTCGCCGGCGTTGCCGATGCCGTCACCGAGAGTGCCCATGTCGTGCACCAGGAAGTCGGAGTACGGCGTGAAGACCACGCCCGCGGGAGTGCCGCCCGCCGTCGTCGACGTGAAGACATCGGCGTCGTTGCGGTGGCAGCCCGAGCACTGCAGCGCGGCCGAGTTGAACAGCGTGCGGCCGCGATCCTGCGTCGAGCCCGCGGTGATTGCCAGCGCGGGCGGCGGCGCCAGGTGCGTCATGAAGAACGTGAAGTTCGCCACGTCGTCCTGCAGCTCGTTGACGCCACCGGCGCAGTTGTTCTCTTCGGTCGCGAAGTCGTCGTCGGTGCCGGGAACGGCGTCGTCGGGGCAGCCGTTGATGACGGCGTTGGACGGCGCGCGGTTCGCGCGGTTCTCGGTGCCGAACGCGCGGTTGGCGACGCCGCCGTTGCACGACGACGTGGTGATGCCCATCTCGTTCAAGTACGCGTCCGCCGAGAACTGACCGAGGTTCGGCACGCCGGCCTTCCAGCCGAAGCGACCCACGCGCGTGCCGCCGACGTGCTGGGACGAGTCGGCCGGGTTGGCGAGCGCGATGCTGACGCGGTTGACGATGCCGCGGATCGCCGCCGGCTCGCGGCTGGCCAGCGTGTCGAAGCGCCCGTCCGGGATCGAGTCGACGAGACCGAGGCCGAAGAGCGGCGTGGTCAGGCGGCCCGCGAAGATGGTCGCGCCCGGCGCCGGGTTGGCGTCGGTGCCCGACTGGCAGTTGAGGCCGCCGACGTTGAAGCCGCCGATGCCGAAGAGCTGGCGCAGCGAGCCGCCGGTGTTGGCCAGCGGATCGAACACGCCGTTGGTCAGCGTGCCGTAGCGACGCTCGATGTTCTGACCGGCGCCGCCGACCGCGCCGTTGGCGTGGCAGGCGCCGCAGCTGCGCTCGTTGAAGATCGGTCCGAGACCGTCGGAGCTGTTTTCAGCGGCGGCGAAGTTATTCCTCGCGGCAGTGAACGTCGCGCCGTTGGTGCCGGCGAGCGCGTCGCCCAGAACCGCGCCTTCGGTCAAGGCGACGTCCTCTTCGGGGGACCCACATCCCAGCGCGCCGATCGCGCTGGCTGCCAATAAGATTTTGATGGTTCTCTTGAACATTCGGACCTCCTAGGGGTTTCCCCGCGCATGCGGGCCGTGCGATGGCGTCCGGCAGGTACACGTCGAGCCACAGCCCGCGGCGCGAACACAAAGCCACGAGCAACGGCCTCTGTCGGATTGCCCCCTCAGTACGACGGCGCCCGCGCGAGTGTTACACCGGCGACACTAGCGCTGAGCCCTCAGCGTGGTTATCACGGCGGGCGCGTGATGTACGCGCGCAGCTCTTCGCGCAATCGTTCGTAGGCGCGCGACGCGCGTACGCGCACCGCGCCGGGACTGGTGCCCAGCACCTGCGCGATCTGCTCGAACGTCAGCTCTTCGTAGCGATGCAGGTGCACGACCACGCGCTGGGACTCCGGCAGGCGCTTGATCGCGGCGCGCACCGCATCGGTGCGGCTGGCGGCGTTGGCTTGCTCCTCCGACGGGGACTCGACGGCCAGCGCGTTCTCGATGCTCTCGAGATCGGCCTCACCGATGTGGCGGGGCAGGCGGTAGCGGCGCCGGAGCTCATCGACGCGAATGCCGGCGGCGATCGTGAAGACCCAGGGTTTGAGCGGGCGATCGGCTCGATAGGAGACGCGCGCCGAGTGGAGCTTCAAAAACGTAGCCTGGGTAAGATCGTCCGCCACCGCCGCGTCTGAAAAGGAACGCAAGAAGAACGCGCGGATTCTTGGTGCCATCAGCTCGAACAGCCGCCTGAAGGCAGCACCATCGCCTTCAGCGTAAAGAGCCATCAACTTCTCTTCCGTGGTTTCTCCGCTCAGCCGTCCCTAAGTACGTCGGCCTTGATCAAGATGTTACAGACCAAGCCAAAGACGAATAGAAACGGCTACTTGACGACAACTGGACCGTTGGGCAACCGGAGCGGATTTCAACGCGTCGTGAGCAACGACGTTCCACGGCGACCGGTCACCACCTTCGTCCCCAGCGTCCCGGCGATCGCTAGCAGCACCGCACCAAAGTGGAATACTAGCAGGTGGCCATGCGCGTGGGGCACCTCGCAAGCGAGGTGCTGGCCCGCGAGCGCCGCCAGCGCGCCGCAGCCGACGATGGCGGTCAGCTTCCAGCGGCCGAGCGGGGTCTCGACCCGGCGGGCCACGGTGCCCGCGATGATCCAGGTGAGACCGGCTGCCCAGAGCTCACGGAAGGAACAACGGATGCCGACGCCCGGCGCCAGACCTTCGGCGGTGCCCGAGACCCAGACCATTGCAAATGAAGTGGCGGCGACCAGAACAATGGCCAGCTTGGCGTGGTTGCGGAGAACCGTGACCCCCGCCAATGCGACGCCGAGCACCATCAATGATGCACCGGCATGATCGAAATCGGGTGAAAATCCGCTGCCGACAGTGAGCTGAAACGCCCACGCAACCAGCACGCCCATCGCCGCTCCCCAGATCACGCGGCGATTGACGCTGGCCTCTCCAGCGCTCTGTTGCTCGATCGCCGACGCCGCGCGCGCCAGCAAATCCGGTGACGGCGGTGACAGCGGTTGCGATTCGTCGAGCAGCGCGACGAGACCCAGCCCCTCGGCGAATGCCTCGCCGCAAGGAGCGCACGCGCGAGCGTGCTCCTCGGCCAGCACGCGCTCGGGATCATCCTTCGCGAGTGCTGCTAAAAACCCGGTGCGATCGGCTATATGAGAATTCATGGGACCCCACCCAAACGCGATATTGAAACGCCGTTCGAACCGTTTATTCTGTCGGTCGTAATCAATTTCTCGCCGTTCCACCAAAAAATACGCTCGAATTATCGCAAGTGTTACACGCGTCGTCCGCTTCCTCAAAAGCGGCTGACGTGGCGCAGCCTCGGTAGACCACCCGACATCACCTCAGGTGGTGGTGTCCGCAGAGGCTGAGCGCGGGCCAGGGCTCCTTGCCGACTGCGCTATGCTGGCGGGATGCTTCTCGGTGCCCATGAGTCCGTCGCTGGTGGCGCGTTCACGGCCCTCCCGCGCGCGCTCGAGGATGGCTGCGAAACGATTCAGATCTTCGCCCGTCCCTCCGCGCAATGGCGCGCCCGGCCATTCGCCGCCGGCGAGGTGACGCGCTTCCGCGCCGAGCGCACCCAGTTGCCCGGTCCGGTGCTGTCGCACGCGTCCTACCTCATCAACCTGTGTGCGACCGACCCGGTGATTCTCGACAAGTCGCGCACTGCGCTCGAGGAGGAATTGACCCGCGCCGAGGAGCTCGGGCTCGAATACGTCGTGCTTCACCCGGGCGCCCACCTGGGAGCCGGCGAGCGCGACGGCATCGCCTCGGCCGCCGAATCGCTGGACGCCGTGCACGAGCGCACCCGCGGCATGCGCGTCCGGCTGCTCCTCGAGGTGACCGCCGGCCAGGGGAGCTGCCTCGGCTGTCGTTTCGAGCAGGTCGAAGCGATGCTGTCGCAGGCGCGCAGCGGCGGTGACGTCGGCGTCTGCTTCGACACCTGTCATGTCCATGCGTCCGGCTACGACCTCAGCACCGACGAGGGTTACGACCGGACGTTCGAGGAGCTCGACCGGGTGTTGGGCGTCGACCGCATCAAGGCGTTCCACCTCAACGACTCGAAGTCGCCCGCCGGCAGCCGTGTGGACCGCCACGCCGAGATCGGCGACGGCTTCCTCGGTCCGCTTGCCGTTCTGGCGCCTGGTCAACGACCCGCGCTTCGCGCGCATCCCCGGCGTGCTCGAGACGCCGTCCGGCCCCGACAAGCAGCCGTCGTTCAAGCGCAACCTCGAACGCTTGCGTGCGCTGATCGGCGCGCCGAGGCCGGCGGAACCGCCGCGCAAGCAGGAGCTGCCCGACGAGGCCAAGAAGAAGGAAAGCCGCCAGCAGAGCTTGTTCGAGTAGACCGTCGCTTCGAAGAGAACACCTCAGGGAGCTCATTTCTCTAAATCAGCCCGAGGAGCTCGCTCTTTAGATCCGGAGCTCATTCTCTAGATCGGAGCTCATTCTCTAGATCATTCTCCCTCTCCTCCACGTCTGCGTGGAGGAGAGCATCTAGATCCGGAGCTCATTCTCTAGAATTCGGGAGCTCATTCTCTAAATCATTCTCCCTCTCCTCCACGTCTGCGTGGAGGAGGGTCGGGGTGAGGAGGTCCCGCGCAACCAAAAGGCAACCCGCGCATTCCACGAATCCCCCTCACCCATACTCTCTCCCCGCGGACGGCCGCGGACGGGGAGAGAGGCTATCCCCGCCGCCACTCCGACGGCTGCCTCGGCTCCAGCTCGACGGTCCCGCCGCTCACGCCACCGCTCGCGTCGACCGCCACCGCCGCCGCGATCGCTGCCAGCTCCGCGGTCGCGTCGTCCGGATCGGGCGGCACCAGGTCCGCCTTGTGCCGCTCGATGAAACCGGTGTCGTACTCGCCGGCGGCGAATGCCGCGTGGCGCATCACCTGGCGGTGGAAGCCGAGGTTGGTGCGGATGCCGCCCACGTGGTACTCGCCGAGCGCGCGGCGCATGCGATCGATCGCCGCCGGCCGCGCGTCAGCCCACGCGCACAGCTTCGAGATCATCGGATCGTAGTGCACCGAGATCACGCTGCCCGCGACCACGCCCGAGTCGTCGCGGATGCCGGGACCGCCGGGCACGCGCAGCGAGGTGATCGTGCCTGGCGACGGCAGAAAGCGCACCGAATCCTCGGCGTACACTCTGCATTCGATCGCCGCACCCTTCCGCGCAATCTGCGCCTGCGCCAGCGGCAGCGGTTCGCCCTGCGCGACGGCGAGCTGCCAGCGCACCAGATCGACGCCGGTCACGAGCTCGGTGACCGGGTGCTCGACCTGCAGGCGCGTGTTCATCTCCAGGAAATAAAAGCTGCGCGAGGCGCTGTCGAACAGCATCTCGATCGTGCCCGCGCCCACGTAGCCGACGGACCGCGCCGCGCGCACCGCGACCTCGCCCATGCGCGCGCGCGTCTCGTCGTCGATCGCCGGCGACGGCGACTCCTCGATCACCTTCTGGTTGCGCCGCTGCACCGAGCAGTCGCGCTCATAGAGATGAACCGCGCCGCCGTGCTCGTCGCCGAAGACCTGGATCTCGATGTGGCGCGGGCGCACGATCGCCTTCTCCAGATAGACCGCGTCGTCGGCGAACGCCGCCAGCGCTTCGCGCCGCGCGCCGGCGAGCGCCGCCTCGAGCTTGTCCTCGCTGTCGACCAGCCGCATGCCGCGCCCGCCGCCCCCCGATGCCGCCTTCAGCATCACCGGATAGCCGATGCGCGCCGCCGCCGCCTTGGCCTCGACCGCGCTCGCGAAGCCCTTGCCGCCCGGACCGTTGTCGCCGGGCACGACGGGCACGCCCGCCGCCTGCATCAGCGCGCGCGCCGAGGTCTTGCCGCCCATCGCGCGGATCGCCGCCGGCGGCGGACCAATGAATGTCACGCCTGCGGCCTCGCACGCCTCGGCGAAGCCGGCGTTCTCCGAGAGGAAGCCGTAGCCCGGGTGAACCGCGTCGGCGCCCGTGCGCCGGGCGGCGTCGATGATCTTGTCGATCACCAGGTAGCTCTCGCGCGCGGGCGCGGGTCCGATGGCCACCGCCTCGCCGGCCATGCGCACGTGCAGCGCGCCGCGATCGGCCTCGGAGAACACGGCGACGGTGGCGATCTCCTGCTCGCGGCACGCGCGGATCACGCGGCAGGCGATCTCACCGCGGTTGGCGATCAGAACCTTGCGGATGCGACGGGCCGGCATGCGATCAGTATCCCGCAGGTGCGCCGGCGCTGCGCGGTTCTGCGGCGGCTTCCAGCCCGTGGTCGGTGCGCACGATGGCGTTGGCGACGCCGATGCGCGGAGTCTCGCGCAGCTTCTGCCCGCGCTTCTCCAGGCCGTCGCGCACGTCGACCACGATGTCGGGCTCGATCATCATCGCCTCGGGCATCCACTGGTCGTGCACGCGCGGTGACGACACCGCGGCCTGCACGTCCAGATGAAAGTCGAGCACGTTGAGCAGCACCTGGGTCGTCGCCGTGATGATCGTCGGCCCGCCCGCGGCGCCGGCCGCCATCTTCACGCGATCGCCGTCGAGCACGATGGTGGGGGTCATCGACGACAGCGGCCGCTTGTGCGGCGCGACCGCGTTCTGCGTGCTGCCGACCAGTCCGAACGCGTTGGGCACGCCCGGCTCCAGCGAGAAGTCGTCCATCTGGTCGTTGAGCAGGATGCCGGTCTTGCCCGCGACGACCTTGGCGCCGAAGCCCAGGTTCACCGTCGTCGTCAGCGACACCGCGTTGCCTTCGGCGTCGATCACGCACAGGTGCGTGGTGCCGCCGTCGCGGTGCAAGGCCGCCGGTCCGCCGGGCATGCCGTAGCTGTCGCGCGGCTGCACGCCGTCGTCCTTGATGCGGGCCGCGAGCTCGCGGTGATACGCGGGGCTCGTCAGGTGCGCGAGATCGACGGTGACGAAGTCGGTGTCGCCGAGCTGGCGCGCGCGATCCGCGAAGCCGTGCTTGAACGCTTCGGCCAGCACGTGCAGGTACGCCGACGAGTTGCGCCCGAGCTTGGCGAGCGCCGCCGCATCGGGATAGCGCGCCGACAGGATACCCAGCGTCTCGATCAGCACGATGCCGCCCGACGACGACGGCGGCATCGAGAACACCCGCAGGCCGCGATAGGCGCCCTCGAGCGGCGCGCGGTCGGTCGCCGCGTAGCCGGTGAGGTCCTCGGCGCTCATCACGCCGCCGCTGTCCTTGACCGCCTTGACGATCGCGGCCGCGATGTCGCCCTTGTAGAACGCGTCGGCGCCACCCGCGCGCAGGCGCTCGAGCGTCCAGGCGAGGTCCGGCCGCTTCCAGCGATCGCTCGTCGTCAGCAGCTTGCCGCCTGAGAGACTTCCGAAGATGGTCTCGAACGTCGCATTGGGTTTCACGGGCGACGCGTTCGCGGCCGCGCCCGGCGGTGCCGTCTTCTTCTCCGCGAGCTGACCGAAGGATTCGGCCAGCCGCCACGAAACAGGAAATCCGCGCGTCGCCAGCCGCTGCGCCGGCTCGACGCATTTACGGAACGGTAGCGCGCCCCAGCGCCGCACGAGCTCACCGAGCCCGCGCACCTCACCCGGCACGCCGACCGCGAGCCCGCCGGCCGCCGACAGCGCCGGATCGGCGCGCCCGTCGCGCAGGAAGCTCTCCGGTCGAATCGCCGCCGGCGCGCGCTCGCGAAAGTCGAGCGCGTAGACCTTTTTCTCCTTCGCGATGTAGACCACGGCGAAGCCGCCGCCGCCGATCCCCGACGCGAACGGATGCACCACGCCCAGCGCCAGCGCGGTCGCGCACGCGGCGTCGACCGCGTTGCCGCCGGCCTGGAGCAGGGCAAGGCCCGCCGCCGACGCCAGCGGGTTGTCGGACGCTACCGCCGCATGAGCTGCGCGCAACGGCGGCGGCGTCGCCGCGCGCGCGAGCGGCGGCACGAGCCAGCTCGACCAACAAATCAGTGTGACGGCGATTCGCGCATCAACGAGACGACGAGTCCGCACCATTCTGGTTCTTCGCGTATACCAGGCGGTCTTAGCCCTTTGCAAAGGGCAATCCGAAGTGTTTATAGTGCCGAGCGGTGTTTTCACACGCCGAGTGATCCAGATGGAACAGCCCCCGTCCAAAGAAACGCGCGTTCCGGTCAACCTGAGGATCAAATTCCGAAGCGAAACCATCGAGCACTTCGTCGAGCGCTATGCGGTCGACGTGAGCCGAGGTGGGATTTTCATCCGCACGCGCGAGCCGCTGGCCGTGGGGACCCAGCTGAAGTTCGACTTTCAGCTTCAGGACACCTCGCCGCTGATGGCGGGGGAAGGAACCGTGGTCTGGATTCGCGAGCACGACCCCACCCGCGCCGGTGTGACGCCGGGCATGGGCGTGCGGTTCGACAAGCTCACGCCCGCGAGCCAGCCGGTGCTCGACCGGATCCTGGTCGACAAAGGTAAGCGCGAGGCGAGCGGCCCGAACGCGAATACCGTGTCCGGGAAGTCGGGGGTAGCAGCGCTGCCGCAGCGGCGACCGTCGAGCACGTTCAGCGCGGTCGATCCCGCCGCGCCCGGGATGCCGCCCGCGGGAGGCTCACCGCTCGGCGCACCGGGCTCGGGGCCGATCCCCGGATCGTCGCCGCCCGCGACGACGACAACCGCCAATCCATTCGCGGCGTCGTCGCCGAGCGGCCTGACCACGTCGCCCTTGGCGCGGCCGACGCAACCGCTGTCGTCGCTGTCGCCAGCGGCGGCCGGATCGAAGCCGTCACCGTCATCGGGCGGGGGGGCCACGACCGGCGCACCGGGCGCGGGCGCCCTGCCGACGCTCGAGAGTCAGAGCGCGCTCGGGCGCCTCGCAACCGGCCCCAACCTCAGCGCGTTCGGGCCGGTCGGCGCACCTCGCAGCAAGTCGCCGGTGCCGCTGCCGCCCAAGCAGGCGACCGGCGACGCCTCGGGGCGGGTCACCGGAACCGCGGGCGTTCCCGCGGTTCCCACGCCGCTCGAGGATAGCGAGCGCACCCAGATCGCCGACGGTCTGCCCGAGTTCGCGAGCGACCAGCCGACCCACGTGGGCGGTCCCGCTCTCGCGCTCGGCGAGCTGGCCGCCAGCCGCGCCGCGAGCATCACGGCGACCTCTCGACGGGTTCCCACGCCGTCACCTCAGCCGAAGCTGTCACTCGACGACATGTCGGCACCCGCGGCGAGCGCGCCAGCGGAAGGCCCCGGAGCGACCGCGCCTGCCGCGCGCACGACGTCGCCCGACGGCGGGGCTGCGGCCGCCGCGTCGCGGACCACGTCGCCCGATGGAACCGTGGGCGCGGAAGCCGGCGCCGCTGCATCGGGACGCCTGTCGGGAAACCGGCCGATCGTTGGACCGAACGTTGGACCGAACGTTGGACCGAACGTTGGACCGAACGTTGGACCGAACGTGGCACCGCACGTGGGCGCGCACCCGAACCCCGGTACCCTGGACAGTGATCTTGCGAGCACGGTGCCAGCGTCGGCGCGCATCAACGCCGTGACGTCGGCGGCGCGCATGAACACGCCCCATGCCACGCCGCGGGTCGAGCCACCCAAGAAGCGACCGACCGCCGCCTTCATCGTCGTCGGCGTGCTGGTCGGCGCGGCCGCAGCGGCGGGGATCGCGTTCAAGGTCCTGAACCGCGAGCCCGAAGAGGCAGCGACGCCCGCGCAGGCCAGCAGTGCCCCACCCGCCCCGGCGGCAGCCGCGCCGGCGACGGCGGCGCCCGAGGGCGCCAAGACCGAACCGACCGCGGCCAATCCGGCGGGCGCGGCTAAGGTGGACGAAGCGAAGGCCGGCGAAGCGAAGGCCGGCGAAGCCAGGCCCGCCGAACCCGCGGCCGCGGAGCCCAAGCCCGGCGAGACCAAACCGGCCGAGCCGGCGGCGGCGGAAGCCAAGCCCGCCGAAGCCAAGCCGGCCGACACCAAGGTCGCCGCCGCTGACCCGGCCGCCGTGACCGCGAAAGCCGTGAAGCGGCCGCGCCCGATCCCGCACAAGAAGGGAGCGCCCGCCGCCAAGAGCGACGAGGCAGCGGCCGAGGGCGGCGACGACGCGGCCAACGTCGTGCGCGTGATCTCGCTGCCCACCGGCGCCGAGGTGCTGATCGACGGCCAGTCCGTCGGCAAGACGCCGTTCCAGAGCAAGGATATCGATCCGGCGGCGCCCCATGCGCTGACCGTGCGCAAGGATGGCTTCGAGAACCACGAGCACATGGTCAGCCCGGCGGACTGGACCAAGGGCAAGGGTCCGGGGCAGAGCCTGCGGGTCACGGTGAAGCTGCACAAAACGCCGGGCGCTGGCGGCGGTGAGGCCAAGGGCGGCGGCGAAGAGAAAGCCGAGAAGCCCACCGAGCCCGCCAAGACCGAGACACCCCCGGCCGCCGAAACGCCGTAGGATCCATGCTGCGGCCGCCGGCAGGCCTGCTCGGGATTGCGCTCGCCATCGCGCCTGCGCTGGCGTTGGGCGGAGCGTGCCGGGGCGCGCGCCTGTCTGCCGCCGGCGAGACGCTGACCGACGGTGCGGCATCCCCGCCGCCACCGGCCGCGCATGCGGCGACGACGAGCGACAAGACCAACGCCACGACGGCGCGCGCGGGCGCCAAGCGGCTCCCCCGCATCGACGTGCATATGCACATCGGGCCCGACGGCATCGAGCGCGCGGTGCGGCTCATGGATGAGTGGGGCATCGACGGCGGCGTCAACCTGTCGGGCATGTACCCCGGGCCGCCGCGCAACCTGCTGCAGCTCCAGCTCGCCGCCGCCGAGAAGAGCGGCGGGCGCATCGCCGTGTTCGCCAACGCCGACTTCCGGCTGGTGCGCGTGCGGCCGGACTACGGCGTGGCGATGGCCGAGATGCTCGGCGAGTCGAAGCGGCTGGGCGCGGTCGGGCTCAAGATTCCCAAGGGACTGGGCCTGGGGTACCCGACGGCCGACCGCCGCCACCTGTTGCCGGTCGACGACCCCGGGCTCGACCCGCTGTTCGAGAAGGCCGGCGCGCTGGGCATGCCGATCGCGATCCACGTCGGGGATCCCAAGGCGTTCTGGAAGCCGGCGACGCCCGAAAATGAGCGCTGGGACGAGCTGCAGGCGCACCCGGAGTGGTCGTTCTACGGCGAGCCGGTCCCGTCGTGGGAGCAACTCTACGCCGCGTTCGAACGGCGCGTGGCGCGGCACCCGAAGAGCAACTTCATCGCCGTGCACTTCGGCAACGACCCCGAGGATCCGGAGCGCGTCGCGAAGATGCTCGACAAGTACCCGAACTTCTACATCGACACAGCGGCGCGCGTGCCCGAGATGGGCCGGCACCCGGTCGAGAGCATGCGGAGGTTCTTCGAGAAGTACCAGGACCGCATCCTGTTCGGCACCGACACCGGCGTCGGCGCCAGCCAGGACGACATGATGTACGGGTCGAACGGCGCCAACCCGCCGACGCGCGCCGACGAGGTCCGCTTCTTCACCCAGACGTGGCGCTACTTCGAGACCCTCGACCGCCAGTTCGAGAGCCCGACCCCGATCCAGGGGCGCTGGAAGATCGACGGCGTGGGCCTGCCCGATTCGATCCTGCGCAAGGTCTACTTCGACAACGCCGCCAAGCTCCTGCGGTGGCGGCCCAACCACCAGCCGTAGGCCGCGCAAGACCTCCGCAGGAAGTGGGTTCGACCCTGCACGTCCGGCTTGACTGAACGACTCCTCTCCCCATAATGGCGCCACCCATTCCGGAGTAGCTCAGGGGCAGAGCAGGCGGCTGTTAACCGCCGGGTCGGGGGTTCGAAACCCTCCTCCGGAGCCAAGACCCGATCGCGCGGTTCACGAGTCGCCAGCCGCCTGGCGCTCATTCGCCAGCGTTGCGATCGCCTCCTCGATGGCGGGGATCTGGGCGAGATCGCTGGGTCGACCGGCGGCACGCTTGCTCGCCAGGATCCGGGTCAGCGGAAGGACCCGCAGCGGAACGCCTTCTATCTCGAAGGTCGCGCTCTCTGCATATTCGTCGGCGAACGATCGAAGGCCCGAGGCCAGCAGCACCACGTCCAGGCGATCACCCAGGGTCTCGCCCCCGACTGCCGCGGGGCGCATGCCGGACATCCCCGCGATCCAGAGCCCTCCGACCTCGCGCGCGGCCTCACCGATACCGGGATCCGCGGGACTCTCGAACCAGAGATCGATGTCTTCCGTTGGTCCTCGGGCGCCCTGAACGAGGGCCCCGCTCATTCCGACCAGGAGAAACCGAACCCCCCGCGCGTTCAGCGCGCGAAGAAACCGTCCCTCACCTACGCTGAGGGCGGAGTCCGCCATGACCAAGTCCTCGGCGAAGGCGTTCAGCCGGGGATCGGCGAAGATTGTGCAGGGTGTGGTAGACACCGCTCAGGTCGAGCTCGGGGTGCAGGCGCACGATCTCGGCGGCTCGGCTCCAGACCGCCTCGTCGGCGACCAGCCAGGCCGTTTGCGCCTCATCGACCTCGGGAGCGAGCCAATCCACGGGCCCGATTATGTGGCAGCTGGCCCACGAAGACCAGAGATCGTCATGCCGCTGCGCGGCGTCAGTGCCGCGTCGCATCGGCGCACCGCGTCCGGCGCTCGATGCACCAATCCGGGCGCGCTCGACCCTCTATCCGGTCGGAGGCTCTCGCATGCTCGCAGGACTCGGCCGGAACCGACTGTCGATCTCCCTCACGGCGCTCGTCATCCTCTTCGCCGCGGGGCGGAGCGCCTGGGCCACCGACTACTACGTGGCCACGACGGGCAGCGATTCGAACCCGGGCACCATGGCCTCGCCGTTCGCCACGCTGCAGAAGGGAGTCAACGTCGCGGTGGCGGGAGACACGGTCTTCATCCGCGCCGGGACCTACCCGATCACGACGCCCGCGAACGCCGGCGCCGGCATCTCGTTCACGAAGAGCGGCACATCGGACACCAACCGGATCCGGTACTGGGCCTACCCCGGTGAAGTGCCGGTGTTCGACTTCACCAACATGGTCATCTCGACCACCGGCTACACCCACGGGTTCGTGGTGACCGGAAGCTGGTTGCACTTCAAGGGGCTGGAGATCGCCAACGTGCCGATGAACACGTTCTCCAACAACGGCGTCGCGGTCAGCAACGGCGGCAACTGCATCTTCGAGTTGCTCAACATGCACCACAACAGCGGCAACGGAATCTTCATCGGCAAAGGAAACGGCGGGCACCTGGTGCTCAATTGCGACGCGCACGACAACTACGACGCGACGTCATCCCAGGGCCAGGGGCAAAACGCCGACGGTTTCGGCGTCCACTACCAAACGGCGGGCGCCACGACGATCATCCGCGGCTGCCGCGCGTGGTGGAACTCCGACGACGGTTACGATCTCATCAATCAAGAGTTCCCGGTCACCGTCGAGAGCTCCTGGGCCATGGGCAACGGCTTCGCCATGTACGGCACCTTCAATCCGTCGTCGGGTAACGGCAACGGATTCAAGATGGGGAGCAGCGCGACGGGCGTGCGCCACCTGGTCCAGAACAACGTGGCCTGGAAGAACAAGGCCTCGGGGTTTTACGCCAATCACTCGTCGGGCGGGAACACCTGGTACAACAACACTTCTTACAACAACGGGACCCAGTACAACATGCTGGCCAGCCCGGCCAACGATCCCAACACGACGATCACGCTGACGGGCGCCCTGGCGCACATCATGCGCAACAACATCGGCTTTCCGAACAAGAATGCCAACATGACCGGCGTGGACACGATGTTCAACACCTGGGACCTGGCGATCACGCCCGCGGCGGCCGACTTCCTCAGCATCTCGGACCCGAGCGTCTCGGGCACGGGCGTGGCCATCGAGTCGTCGGGCGCGCTCGGACCTCGCCAGGCGGACGGCAGCATGCCCGCCGTGGATTTTCTCAAGCTGGCGGCGGCGAGCCGGATGATCGACAAAGGCACGAACGTGGGCCTGCCGTTCGTCGGCGCCGCTCCCGATCTCGGCGCGTACGAGTTCGGCGCCGTGACGAGCACGGGCGGAGCGAGCGGCGCCGGCGGCAGCACCGGCACCGGCGGCCGCACGGGAGCGGGCGGCGCGGGCGGCATGCTCGGTACTGGGTGGCATGACGGGAACGCCTGGCAGCGGCGGCGCTGGCCCCGGTAGCGGCGGCAGCGGCAGCGGCGGCGCGATGGCCGGCAGCGGCGGCGCGAGCGCGGCCGGCGGCGCGGGTGCGGGCGTCGTCGACCCCGGGGGCGCGTCGGGCGGCTGCTCGTGCACGATCGACGACGCCACGGGGCGCGGCGCGCTCGGCCTGCCCTCCGCGGCTCTGGGCGCGCTCGCGTGGCTGTTCGCGCGGCGACGGCGCGGCGGCCCGCGCCGGCGAGGGTGACCAGGAACGGCGGCGTTACGGGACCAGCTCAGGTTCTCGCCATCAGCGCCAGCGCCCGCTCGACCACCCGATCGGCCGAGAACCCGTACGCCTCGAACAGCCGCTCTCCCGGCGCCGACGCTCCGAAGTGATCGACAGCCATCACGTCCCCCTCCGATCCGACCCACCGCTCCCACCCGAACGACCGCGCCGCTTCGACCGCCAGACGAGCCTTCACCGCGCGCGGCAGAACCTGCTCGCGGTACGCCGCATCCTGCGCCGCGAAGAGCTCCCACGACGGCATCGAGACCAGGCGCACGCGCAGGCCGCCCTGGCGCAGCCGCGACTCGGCGGCGACGATCAGCGCCACCTCGGAGCCGGTCGCGATCAGGATCAGCTCCGGCTCGCGCTCGCCTTCGTTGAGGACGTACGCTCCCCGGCGCACTCCGTCGGCGGAAGCCAGGCTTTCGCGATCCAGCGTCGGAACTTGCTGCCGCGTGAGCACCAGTGCCGTCGGACCGCCGCGGTTCTCGACGGCGACCTGCCAGGCGACGCGCGTCTCGTTGGCGTCGCAGGGTCGAAGCACGACCAGGCCGGGGATCGCGCGCAGGCTCGCGATCTGCTCGACGGGCTGGTGGGTGGGCCCGTCCTCGCCGACGCCGATGCTGTCGTGCGTGTAGAGCCAGATCGAGCGCAGGTGAGCGAGCGCCGACAACCGCACGGGTGGCCGCATGTAGTCGGTGAAGACCAGGAACGTCGCGCCGAACGGGACGAAGCCGCCGTGATAGACGAGACCGTTCACGATCGCGCCCATGGCGTGCTCGCGGACGCCGAAGTGGATGTTGCGGCCCGCGTAGCCCCAACCGCCGCCCACGGTTCCCTCGACGCCTTCGTGCGGCCGCGAAGGCGCCTCGAAGTCGCCGGCCTCCTTGAGCCAGCTGAACGTCGACGGGTCGAGATCGCCGGAGCCCCCGACGAGCTCGGGCAGGGTCTTCGCGAGCTGCTGCAGCACGGCCTCGGAAGCCTTCCGCGTCGCCATGCCCTTGGCGTCGGCGGGAAACTGCGGAAGGTTCGCGTCCCAGGCCCGCGGAAGCTCGCCGGCGAACCGGCGCCGGATCTCCTCGGCCAGCTCGGGGAACGACTGCGCATACGCGCCGAAGCGGCGATCCCAGCCCTGCTGCAACGTTCGTCCGCGCTCGAGCGCGGAGCGGAACTGCGCCAGCGCTTCGTTCGGGATGTAGAAGGCCGGCTCCTCGGGCCAGCCCAGGTTGCGCTTGGTCTTTCTCACTTCATCGACGCCCAGCGGGTTCCCGTGCGCGTGCCACGAGCCCGCCAGGTCCGGCGAGCCGTAGGCCATCTGGGTCTTGACGACGATGAGCGAGGGCTGCGTGGTCGCGCCGCGCGCGGCCTCGGCGGCGCGCGCGATGGCGCCGAGATCATTGCCGTCGCCGACCTGCTGCACATGCCAGCCGTAGGCACGGTAGCGCGCGGCGACGTCCTCGGTGAACGCCAGCGCCGTCGTGCCCGATAGCGTGACGTCGTTCGAATCGTAAAAGACAATGAGCTTGCCGAGCTGCAGGTGCCCGGCCAGCGACGCGGCTTCGGCTTGCACACCTTCCATGAGGTCGCCGTCGCTGGCCAGCACGTAGGTGTCGTGATTGAACATCTCGTGCCCGGGCCGGTTGTAGCGCGCGCCCAGGTGCGCCTCGGCGATCGCCATCCCGACCGCGTTGGCCAGGCCCTGACCGAGCGGACCCGTCGACGCCTCGACGCCGCTCGTGAGGTGGCTCTCCGGGTGGCCCGGCGTCAGGCTCTGCCACTGGCGGAAGCGCTGGAGCTCTTCCATGGTCATCTGTTCGTACCCGGTCAGGTGCAGCATCGCGTAGAGCAGCGCCGAGGAGTGGCCGGCCGATAACACGAATCGATCGCGGTCGATGAAGCCGGGATCGGCGGGGTTGTTCCGAAGGAACCGACTCACCAGAACGTAGGCGATGGGCGCCGCGCCGAGCGGCATGCCGGGGTGGCCGGAGTTCGCCTTCTGGACCATGTCCACCGCCAGAAATCGCAGTGTATTGACGCACAGACGGTCGAGCTCTTCCGGCTTCATCGGGTCCTCCCGGCAGCGGCGGCCGCGCCGCGCACGCCACCCTCCAATATGTCCACGCTGGAGGCTGCGTGTGACTCGACTATCGAGCGCCCGCTGCTAGCCGGCGATCCACAAGCTGACGCGGAAGGCGCGGTCGAAGTAGTCGCCGTGGACCGGCTGGGTGCCGTCCCACAGCGTGAAGTGACCGGTGGCGTCGCTGAAGTGGACCTCGAAGCACATCACGCCGCGCAGATGGGAGAAGTCGGTGCGCAGCACGCCGGTCGGCGAGCCAGTGGGCGGGGTTCGCACCAGGTCGGGCGGGCCGTAGGCGCTGAGCATGAACTGCTTGAACTCGGCGACGCGCAGAGCGTAGTGGTTCTTGTCCCCGCCGAGCACGGTGAGCAGCCCCGGGTGGCTCCTGGGGATCGGTTGTCCGGCGCCGTTGAACGCCTCGCTCATGCGCAACGTGCACGTGTTGCTGTACTGCGAGTTGTCGACCTGGCCGCCGATGCGCGTGCGGAAGTCGTCGCTGGATTCTTCGTCACCTGCGTAGTGGCCGGAGAGGTCGTCCCACGACGGCAGCAACTTCTTGCGCGGCATGTGGACGTGAATCTGCACGGCATCCCACGAGGCGCCGTCGGCGGCGATGGCGTCCAGCGTGGTCTCGCCCAGCTTGAGCCCGCTGAGCACGAACATGTAGATCTGCCCGTGCTTGGGCGCGCGCGTCACCTTGAGCAGCGTGTCGTCGTCTGGGACGACGTCGAGCAGATGGCCGCTGGTCTCGACCCCGCCCCAGAGGCCGATCTTCACGGTCTTGCCGATCGGTACGTGAACGAGCTGTCCCGAGATACGCGCGAACCTACGCCCGTCGACGAAATTGGCCACCGGCGGTCACTATCTCCCCAGGTCTTCTACGCTCGGAATTACTTTTTCTTCCTGAACGTTTTGCGGATTTTCTCCTGGAGCGCCGGCGTGTATCGCATGACGCCGGTGTCGAGGGCCACCCACCTGAGCGCCGGAGGTCCGTCGAGCGGCTCCTTGCGCGCCTTCAGGTACACCAGCAACTCGGACTGCGGCGGCGGCATCCGGTTGCCGCGTTCGACCTGCCAGATGAAGTCCAGGGTCTTGCCCTCGCGCAACGCGTCCGGCCCGCGCAAGACGTCGACCACCTCGCACGACGCATCGTAGAAGGTGTCCGGCTCCTTGTGGTCGGGGAAGACGTCGGTCAGGCCTCGCAGGCGGCACACCACGGTCGCCGTCGCTTCCTTGCCGAGCGTCTTCAGCAGCTTGTCGCTGAAGAAGTCCTTGGGAGGAGTGGTGTCGACGGGATATCCGGGCGCGGTGGTGTTCGCGGCCGGTGGGCGCGGCGCGGGCGTGGCGCTCGACGACGCCGGTGACGGCTGGGCCGACGGGCCGGTCGCGCCGGCGTCACGCGACGCCAGCGCCGGCCGCTGGCACGCTGCGAACGCGGCCAGCATCACCGCGCCGACCGTCGAAGAAAACGCTCTCCCCCCGCTCATCGGCCGATACTACTTCAAGCCTGGTGCGCTTGGGGCATCCCGACAAAGACGCGCGCGGCGGCCAGGCCCGGCCCGGCGACCATGTCCGAAAACCGCGAGCCTCGAGCCGCCGCCGGTCGTAGTGTGACCGGCATGCACCGCTTGGATCCGCGCGTTTGTTATCGCGCCCTGCAAACCCACGACGAGCGCTTCGACGGGCGGCTGTTCGTCGGCGTGACCTCGACCGGGATCTATTGCCGCCCGGTCTGTCCGGCGCGCACCGCGCGCATCGAGAACTGCCGCTTCTTCGCGTCGGCGGCCGCGGCGCAGGAGGCGGGCTTTCGCCCCTGCCTGCGCTGCCGTCCCGAGACGGCGCCCGACCTCGGCACCTGGCGCGGCACGGAGAACACGGTCACGCGCGGGCTCGCGCTGATCGCGGCCGGCGCGCTCGACGGCGACGACGCCAGCGTCGACAAGCTCGCCGAGCGCCTGGGCGTGGGCGCGCGCCAGCTCCGCCGCCTGTTCCAGCAGCACCTGGGCGCGTCGCCGCAGACCGTGGCGCAGACCCGGCGCGTGCTCTTCGCCAAGCGCCTCATCCACGACACGCGGCTGCCGATGGCGGAGATCGCGCTGGCGTCGGGCTTCGGCAGCGTGCGCCGCTTCAACGAGACGTTCCAGGAGCTCTACCGCCGGCCGCCGAGCGCGCTCCGCCGGCGAGGCGTGGTCGCGCTCCCCGAGGGCACGGTCGCCGGCAGCGGGGTCACCGTGCGCGTCCGCTACCGGGCGCCGTACGACTGGGTCGCGATGCTGGCTCACCTGCGCGCGCGCGCCGTCGACGGCGTCGAGCACAGTCCACGGCGACGTCTACCGGCGCACCGTGTGCGAGGACGGCGAGACCGGGACCGTCGCGGTCGCGCACCTGCCCGAGCGCCAGAGCCTGGCGGTGACCGTGCGCTTTCCCAACGTGCGCGCGCTGCCGGCGATCATCGCGCGCGTGCGCCATCTCTTCGACGTCAGCGCCGACGTCACGGCGATCGGCGCGCACCTGGCGCGCGATCCGCTGCTGGCGCCGCTCATCAACGAGCGGCCCGGACTGCGCGTGCCCGGCGGCTGGGACGGTTTCGAGATCGCCGCGCGCGCGATCCTCGGGCAACAAGTCACCGTCGAGGCGGGGCGGCAGCTCGCGGGCGCGCTCGCGCGGGCGTGCGGCCGGCCGGTCGCGGTGGCGCACGGCGGTGATGCGCATTTGAATCGCTGTTTTCCCAGCGCGGCCGATGTCGCGAACGCTTCGCCCGCGGCGCTCGAGGCCGTGCGCGGTCCGGCGGCGCGGCGGCGCGCGCTGATGGGCGTGGCGCGAGCTGCGGTCGCCGACCCGATGCTCTTCCAGCCGGCGGGCACGATCGACGAGACCGCGGCCCGGCTGCAGGCGCTGCCCGGCGTCGGCGAGTGGACCGCCCACTACATTGCGTTGCGCGCCGGCCGCGATCCCGACGCGTTCCCCGCGACCGACATCGGCCTCATGCGCGCCTGGGATCGCATCGGCGCCACGCCGGCGGCGCGAACGCGCGCAACCGCCACGCTGGTTTCGACGAAACGTCGGAACCGACCCCTGCAGCCAACTTCCATGTCCGAACGGGCAGCGCGCTGGCGGCCCTGGCGCGGATACGCCGCCCAACATCTCTGGACCGCCGAGGCTGCGCGGTCCGCCCAAGGAGGATCCCCATGACCGTAAACACGACCGCAAACAAGACCGCACGAAAGACCGCAACCACGACCTCCCGGCTCTTCTTCGATCACGTCGAGAGCCCGCTCGGCCCGTTCACGCTCGTCGCCGACGGTGACGGACGCCTGGTCGCCGCCGGCTGGACGGATGACGCCACCGACGGCCGGATGGCCGGCCGGCTGCGGATCTTCGCCGACCGTCCCGATGCGGAGTTTGTTCGCGCGCGCGATCCCGGCGGCCTCGGCACCGCGCTCGCCGCCTACTTCGCCGGCGACCTCGCGGCGATCGAGAACCTGCGCATCGCCGAATCGACGGGCACGCCGTTCCAGCGCTCCGTCTGGCGCGCGCTGCGCGCGATCCCCTGCGGTGAGAGCCGCTCGTACGGCGACATCGCGCGCGCGATCGAACACCCGTCCGCGGTGCGCGCGGTGGGCCTGGCCAACGGCTCGAATCCCATCTGCATCGTCGTCCCCTGCCACCGCGTCATCGGCGCGAACGGCAAGCTGGTCGGCTACGGCGGGGGCGTCGAGCGCAAGCGCTGGCTGCTGGCGCACGAACGGTGCGCGGCGGTGGTTGACAGGGTCGCGGCCGTGGGGTAATTGGTAACCGAAAGGTTACCCATTACCCACCCATGCACCGCGCCCTGGCCCACGCCGACGTCTTCCGCGCGATCGCCGACCCCACGCGACGGGCGATCCTCGATCGCCTGCGCGCGGGCGGCGCGCCGGTCAACGAGCTGGCCGCCGACTTCGCGCAGAGCCGCCCCGCGATCTCCAAGCACCTGCGCGTGTTGCGCCAGGCGCGCCTGGTGCGCGAGCAGCGCGCGGGCCGCGAGCGGGTCTATGCGCTCGATCCCCATCCGTTGCGCGAGGTCGCCGGCTGGATCGAGAGCTATCGGGCGTTCTGGCAGACCAGCCTCGACAACCTGAAACGCCATCTGGAGAAAAAATGAGCACCACCAAGCGAGCCGCGCGCGCCGTCGCCGATCTGTCGAAAGGAGTCGTCCTGGCCGTCGTCGAGATCGAAGTCCCACCCGAGCGCGTCTTCCGCGCGCTCACCGATCCCGACGAGCTGATCCAGTGGTGGGGCTCTCCCGACACCTACCAGCTCACCGAGTCGACCATGGACCTGCGCGTCGGCGGACAGTGGCGCACCGTCGGACGCGGCGCGAGCGGGCCGTTCAGCGTGAGCGGGGAGTTCCTGGAGATCGATCCGCCGCGCCGGCTGGTGCAGACCTGGCGGCCCGACTGGGACGGCGGCCACACGACGACGATCCACTACCTGCTGGATCCGATCGCCACCGGTACGCGCGTCACCGTGCGCCACGAGGGCTTCGGCGATCGCGCCGAGTCCTGCGACAGCCACTCGCGCGGCTGGGAGCGCGTGCTCGAATGGCTCGCGCGATTCACGACGCCCGCGGCGGCGCCGCCGGCAACGGCGCCTGCGGCCGGCGGTGCGCCCGCGCCGATGTACTTCTGTTGCCGCCTGCTGGCGCCGCGGCCGACGTTCGCGTTCGACATGACGCCCGACGAGCGCAAGGCCATGCTGGCGCACGGCGCCTACTGGCGCGAGCTGCTCGCCAAGGGCAACGCGATCGTGTTCGGCCCGGTGAACGATCCAAAGGGTCCGTGGGGCCTGGGCGTGATCCGCGCGGCGAACGAAGCCGAGCTGCACGCGTTCAAGGACCACGACCCGGCGGTGCTGGCGAACATCGGCCTCTCGTACGAGGTCCTGCCCATGCTGGCCGCGGTCTTCCGGGAGTAGCGCAAGGTCCGATCTCCTCTCACCTCGCCGCGTGCAGCGCGCGGTACTCGCGCGGGCCCAGGCCCAGCTCGCGCTCGAACGCGCGCCGCATGCGGACGGCGTTGCCGAAGCCGCACTGCGCGGCCAGCGTCTTGGCCGGCAGCGCGCTCGACGACAGCAACGTGCGCGCGTGCTCGACGCGCAGCTTGTCGACCAGCTTGCCCGGCGTCGTGTTCAGCGTCTCGAGGCAGCGCCGGTGCAGCGTGCGCACCGACAGCCCCGCGCGCCGCGCGAGCGTCTCGACGTCGGCCTCGCCGAGGTGGCGGCGCGCCCAGGTGATCGCCGGGCCCAGCGGATCGGAGCCGCCGGACTGCGCGACCTGCGCGTCGCTGAACTGCGACTGGAAGCCCGGGCGCCGCACGTACAGCACCAGGCGCGCCGCCACGCGATCGGCGAGCGCGCGGCCGTGGTCCTGCTCGACCATCGCCAGCGCCATGTCGATGCCGGTGGTGACGCCGGCCGACGTCCAGAGATTCCCGTCGACGACGAAGATCGCGTTCGCATCGACGGTGACGCGCGGAAAGAGGCGCGCGAGCTGGTCGCAGCCCATCCAGTGCGTGGCGGCGCGCTTGCCGTCGAGGAGCCCGGCCGCCGCCAGGACGAACGCGCCCGAGCACACCGAGGCCATGCGACGCACGCGGCCGGCCGCGCGCCGCAGCCAGGCGCCGAGACGACCGTCGGCGATCGGCGGCGCGGATCGGCGTCGTCCTCGCCGCCCGACGACGATCACCGTGTCGTCGCGGCGCAGGCGCAGGCGCGCGAGATCGCGCGTGCGCATCGGCAGCCCGGACGAGCTGGCGTGCTCGCCGCCGCCCATCGACGCGAAGACGATCTCGTAGGCCGGGCGGCCGAGCACGCGCGACACCGCCGCGAAGACCTCGGCGGGGCCGGTGACGTCCAGGGTCTGCGCCCCTTCGAAGGCGACGATCAGCACGCGGCGCATTGGCAGAAAATAGACCATTGTTGACCTGGCTGCCAGGGGCCCGCGCGTGCGAAACGAGACGCGGAAAGGACGGTGCCCATGCCCATCGAGATCGGAATGCTCCTCTTCCCGGACCTGACGCAGCTCGACCTGACCGGCCCCTTCGAGATGCTCCACCGCGTGCCCGACGCCAGCGTGCACCTGCTGTGGAAGGACACGCGGCCGGTGCGCGCGACGTCGGGGCTGACGCTCTTCCCGACGACGGCGCTCGCCGACAGCCCGCCGCTCGACGTACTGTTCGTGCCCGGCGGCTTCGGCCAGGCGCCGCTCGCCAAAGACGAACGAGGTGCTGTCTTCCTGCGCGCGCAGGGGGCGCGGGCGCGCTACGTCACGTCGGTGTGCACCGGCGCGCTGCTGCTCGGCGCGGCCGGCCTGCTCGACGGCTACGAGGCGACGACCCACTGGGCCTACGTCGACCGGCTGCAGTCGTTCGGCGCGCGCTACCGGAAGGGCCGCGTCGTCGTCGATCGCAACCGCATCACCGGCGGCGGCGTCACCGCCGGGCATCGACTTCGGCCTGCGCCTGGCCGCCGAGCTCGCCGGCGAGACGGTCGCGCGCTCGATCCAGCTCGGGCTCGAGTACGACCCCGACCCGCCCTACGACTGCGGCCACCCCGACAGCGCCGATCCGGCGATGGTGGCGGCCATCCGCCAGCGGCTGGCCGCGCGCGAAGCGCAGCTGCTCAGCGCGCGCCGAGGTGAATGATCGCGCTGCCCGCGAGCACGACGCAGAGGCCTATCCACGTCGCTGCCGGAACGCGGTCTCCGAACAGGAAGCGCCCGGCGAGCACGCTCACCAGCGCGAACACGCCGACGTAGACGCCGAGCAGCCGCGAGAAGTCGAGCTCGAGCAGATTCACGGCGACGCCGTAGCTGCCCAGCACCACGAAACCAAGGACGATGAGGGCGAGCCCGCCGCCACGCAAGCCCCGGCGAATCAACGCATCGCCGCCGACCTCGAGCGCGGCGGCGGCGACCAGCACCCCGAGCTGGCCGGTGGATCCGAGCTTGATCATGCGGCGGCGCTCGCGGTCGCGCGGGCGATCAACCGAACGCGACCGGCTGGCCGGTCGACTCGACCACCGACATCCACAGGTCTTCGTTGACGTCGACCTGCTTGCGGAAGCGCGTCGCCAGCGGCAGCGGCACGTGCACGAAGCGGCCGTGCCAGCGGCCGATCAGCATCTCGGTGTTGCCGGCCATCGCCGCGTGCACCGCGTTGCGCGCCATGTTCCAGCAGAAGACGCTGTCGGACGGCGACGCCGGCACGCTGCGGATCTGATAGCTCGGGTCGATGTACTTGAGCGTGATCTCGATGCCGCGCGCCGCGAAAGTGCTCGTTGATGCGGTCGCGCAGCACGTGGCCGATGTCGCCGAGCCGCGCGTTGCCGCTGGCGTCGGTGCGCGCCGCGCCGCTGGTCGCCGGCGCGCACAGCTCCTGCCCGGCGCCCTCGGCGACGACGATCACCGCGTGCGCGCGCTGCTCGCAGCCGCCGCTCGAGCGCAGCGCAGGAAGCCGTGCTCGCCGTCGAGGCGCAGCGGCACCTCGGGGATCAGCACGAAGTTGGCGTCGGTCGACGCCAGCGCCGCGTGGCAGGCGATGAAGCCCGAGTGGCGCCCCATGAGCTTGACCAGGCCGATGCCGTTGCGCGCGCCGTTGGCCTCGACGTGCGCGCTGCGGATCACCTCGACCGCCGCCGAGAACGCGCTCTCGAAGCCGAAGCTGCGGTCGATGAAGTGGATGTCGTTGTCGATGGTCTTGGGGATGCCGATGACCGCGACCTGCGAGGCTGCGCCGCTCGAGCTCGGCGACGATCTTGGTCGCGGCCTTGAGCGTGCCGTCGCCGCCGATCACGAACAGCACGCCGATGCCCAGCGCCTCGATGCGTGTCGACCATCTCGCGCGGATCCTGCCCGCCGCGCGAGCTGCCGAGCACCGTGCCGCCCTGGTGGTGGATCGACTGCACCAGCTCGGGCCCGAGGCGCAGCGGCGTGTGCCCGAAGCGCGCGACCATGCCCTCGAAGCCGTAGCGAAAACCGAGGATCTCCTTGACGCCGTAGGCGTGGGTCAGCTCCAGCACCAGCCCGCGCACGACGTTGTTGATGCCGGGACAGAGGCCGCCGCAGGTGACGATCCCGCAGCGCAGCTTGTCCGGGTCGAAGAAGATGCGGTTGCGCGGGCCGGCCAGCTCGAACGTCGGCAGCGCGGAGTACCCTTCGCTGATCACGCGCGAGAAGCGGTCGTCGAGCAGCAGCCGCTCGGCGCGCCCCACGTGGTGCACCGCGGCCTGCCCCAGGCGCGTCGCCACCGGCGATTCGTAACGGCAGGCGCCGAGGGTCTTGATGTCGAGATCGATCGCTTCGACCCGCGCCGTCCGCTCGGGGACGGTCAGATTCTCGGCGCTCTCCGCCGCGGCGCCCCCCGGTGTTTCGGGGGCCGTTTCGGCCAGAGATTCCAAATCAGACAACGTGTGAGGGAGGGTAGTCACAGCGGTGGTCCGAAGCCTACTCGGCTCCTCGTTTCGGGGAGATTTCTTTTTGCGTCGTGCGACGTAAACGGTCCGCCGCCCGCGGCCGGATGATATCGTGAAACCGGGCGCGTCATGCGGGACATGTTCTTGGGAGCCGCCTCGACAATCCCGCGTCAATCGCTGGCGCTGGCGGCCATCGGTCGTGCTCTGCGCGGGATGCGGCGGTACCGCCGGAACCGGCGGCAACGGCAGCGGTGGCGCGGCGCCGGGCGCGGGCGGCGTCACCGGCGCGGGCGGATCGACGCCGACCGATCCCACCGCCGGACCGCCCGCCGGAAATCCCGACGGCCACTGCACGGTCCCCGCCGACGCTCAGCTCGAAGACGTCTCGAGCCCGCGCACCGTCGTCGGGACCGGCACCGCCGCCAGCTGCACCGGCGCGGCCTTCGTCAGCGCCGTCGCCAAGGGCGGCGTCATCACCTTCAACTGCGGCGCGGATCCCGTGACCGTCACGCTCGACGGAGACCGCCAAGATCGTCAACGACACCGGCCCCAAGATCGTGATCGACGGCGGCGGCAAGGTCACGCTCAGCGGCGGCGGCCGCGTGCGCATCCTCTACCAGAACACCTGCGACCAGGCCCAGGTCTGGACCACGTCGCACTGCGATGACCAGCCCGACCCGCAGCTCACCGTGCAGAACCTGACCTTCGTCGACGGCAACTCCAAGGGCCAGACCACCGACGGAGGAGGCGGCGGCGCGATCTTCGCGCGCGGCGGGCGGCTCAAGATCATCAACTCGCGCTTCTTCGACAATGTCTGCGACGACACCGGCCCCGACGTCGGCGGCGCGGCGGTGCGCGCGCTCGAGCCAGTCGATGGGCTTGCCCGTCTACGTCGTGAACAGCACCTTCGGCGGCAAGGACGGGCTCGGCAACGTCTGCTCGAACGGCGGCGGGCTCAGCAGCATCGGCGTCTCGTACACGGTGCTCAACAGCCTGTTCGCGTTCAACCACGCCATCGGCAACGGCGCCAACCCGGCGCGGCCAGGCACACCCGGCGGCGGCAGCGGCGGCGCCATCTACAACGACGGCGACACGTATACGCTGACCCTGTGCGGCGACGCGATTCACGACAACACCGCCAACGAGGGCGGCGGCGCGATCTTCTTCGTCAGCAACGACAAGACCGGCTCGCTCGTCATTCAAAACTCGACGCTGGCCGGGAACCCCAGCGCCGGCTTCGAGACGTCGGGCTATCCCGGCATCTTCGTCCTCGCCAGCGGCCCGCCGCAGGTGACCGGGTCGACGATCATGAAGTAGGGCCACAAAAACTGCTCACGACGCCGCTTTTCGGGGTACCTAAGAGGCGCGAGTGGTTCTGACCGCCTTGTGACCGAGAGATGACACTTCCCTGACAAGCCCCCGCTAAGACTTCGGCCGGGAAGTGTCGAGACCCCCAAGGAGCGCATGACGACCGCATCCATCCCCACCCCCGAAACGCCGGCGCCGACGTTTCGATCCGACGTCTGATCCGACGTCTGAGCCGACTTCCGAGCCGACGCCAACGTCATCGCCGTCGGATTACGCGATGACCTGGACCGGCTACTTCAGGCCGGTCACCTTCGGGTTCTGGATGGTGCACCTGGCGGCGCTGGGCGGCGTCCTCTACGTCGGGTTCTCGCTGCGCGGCCTGGCGCTGGCGCTCGGCGTCTACTTCGCGCGCATGTTCGTGGTCACCGCCGCCTACCATCGCTACTTCTCGCACCGGTCATTCAAGACCTCGCGCTGGTTCCAGCTCGTGCTGGCGCTGGGCGCGCAGAGCGCGGCGCAGAAGGGCGTGCTCTGGTGGGCGAGTCACCACCGCTGGCACCACAAGTTCTCCGACCTCGACCCCGACGTGCACTCGGCGCGGCTGCGCGGCTTCTGGTACTCGCACGTCGGCTGGATCCTGAGCCCGCACTGGAACGCGACCGACGAGTCGCGCGTCGCCGACCTCGCGCGCTACCCGGAGCTGCGCTTCCTCAACCGGAGCAGCATCTGCCTGCTGCCGGCGGTCGTGCTCGCGCTCGCCTGCTACGCGCTCGGCGGCAGCCACGGCCTGGTCTGGGGCTTCTTCGTCTCGACCGTCATGCTCTGGCACGGCTCGTTCTCGATCAACTCGCTGTCGCACATCTTCGGCCGGCGCCGCTACGCGACCAGCGACGACTCGCGCAACAACTGGGCGCTGGCGCTCATCACGACCGGCGAGGGCTGGCACAACAATCACCACCACTATCAGAGCTCGGCCAATCAGGGCTTCCGCTGGTGGGAGATCGACGTGACCTATTACCTGCTGCGCCTCATGGCGCTCTGCGGCCTCATCTGGGACCTGCGCCGCCCGCCCGCCGAGGTCATTGCCGGTCCCCTGGCTGCCACGGCGCCGCGTCTGTCAGAATGAACGGGTGAACACCGCCCGTTCGCCCACGACGCGCCTGCTGCACCGCGCGCGTCTGATCTTCGTCCTGACGGCGCTGCTGCCGACCGTGCTCATGACGGCGATCGGCATCGTGCTGGTCGCGACCGGCGGCTCGAAGTCGGCGTCGCTGGTCGGCGGCATCCTGGTGCTGGCGTTCTGCGCGACCGCGCTGACCGGGTACACCGTGGGGACGATCTTCGTGACCCGCGGCGCGGCGCTGGCCGGCGTGCAGAACGAGTTCCTGTCGGCGGTCTCGCACGAGCTGCGCACGCCGCTGACGTCGATCCGCATGTTCATCGACACGCTCCGCGAGGAGCGCGTGCACGACCCGGTCGAACGGCAGCGCTGCCTGACCGTGATCAATCAAGAGCTGTCGCGCCTGGACGGCATGGTCGGCAAGCTCATCGAGCTGTCGAAGATCGAGTCGCGCCACGCGGCGTTCGAGCGGCGGACCGTCGCCGTCGCCGACGTCGTCAGCGACGCGCTCGCGGCGTTCGAGACCGTACGCTTCGGCACCGACGTGACGTTGAACGTGACCGTCGAGCCCGGCCTGACCGTGTCGGGCGATCGCGGCGCGCTGGCGCAGGCGCTGGGGAATCTGCTGAGCAACGCCTGGAAGTACACGCACGCCGACGCAGAAGCGCATCTCGATCGACGCCAGCTCCGACGTCGACCACGTGATCATCGCGGTCACCGACAACGGCGACGGCGTGCCGCGCGCCGAGCAGGAGGCGATCTTCGAGAAGTTCCGGCGCGGCTCGACGGCGGTGCTGCGGCGGTAGCCAGGGCTCGGGGCTGGGCCTGGCGATCGTGCGCGCGATCGTCAAAGCGCACCGCGGCCGGGTCGACGTCCGCTCCGGCAGCGACCACGGCACGCGCTTCCGCATCACCCTGCCCCGCCTGCGCGAGGAGGCGGCGTGACCGCGCCGGGCGCGGGCGGCGGATCCGGGCCGGCGCCGGGCGAGCCGGGTTCGCGCCCGTTCGTGATCGTCGTCGAGGACGACCCGGCGATCGCCGAGGGGCTCGCGCTCAACCTCAAGCTGCTCGGCTACCGCTCGGAGGTCATCGCCGACGGCGAGACGGCGCGCGCGCGCATCGGCGAGGGGCGGCCGGATCTGGTGCTGCTCGACATCTCGCTGCCCAAGCAGAGCGGCATCTGGGTGCTCGAGCGCCTGCGCGAGGCGCAGGACCACGTGCCGGTGATCGTGCTGTCGGCGCGCCAGGACGAGTTCGAGAAGGTCGCGGCGCTGCGCCTCGGCGCCGACGACTACGTCACCAAGCCGTTCGCGCTCGCCGAGCTGCTCGCGCGCGTCGACGCCGTCCTGCGCCGCGCGCGGCTCAGCGGGCGCGCGGTGACGCCCGATCGCCGCAGCGACGCGCCCGCGGAGACGACCAGCGCCGGCAGCGACGCGCCCGCGGGCGGCGCAGGCGACGTGCTGCGCTTCGGCGACCTGGTCGTCGACCTCTCCAGCCGCACGGTCAGGCGCGCCGGCCAGCTGGTCAAGCTCACCCACCTGGAGTTCGAGCTCCTGAGCTTCTTCTGCCGCAACAGCCGCCGGGTCTTCTCGCGCGAGGAGCTGGTGCGCGAGGTCTGGGGCCTGCGCCAGGGCGGCCAGGCGCGCACCGTCGACAACTTCGTGGCGCAGCTGCGCGCCAAGCTGGAGCAGGATCCCGACCAGCCGCGCCACCTGCTCACGGTGCGCGGCAGCGGCTACCGCTTCGCGCCCGAGTGACCTCGGCGCCGCGCGCGCAGCGAGAACAGCCACGATCAGCACCGCCGGCAGCACCACGACCGCCGTCGACAGGCAGCTCACCTCGCCCGAGACCGCGACCGCGCCGAAGGACGACAGCGCGCGGTTCTTGGCGATCAGCAGCGACGAATAGCCCAGGATCGTCGTCAGCGAGCAGAGCGCCACCGCGGGGCCGGTCGTGTGCACGGCGCGCCGGATCGCTTCGATGGTCGCGCGCGCCGACGGCGTCGACGCCGCCTTCGGCCAGCTCTTGCCGGTAGCGCGCCATGATGTTGACCGCGTAGTCGACGCCGATGCCGAACGTGATCGGGAAGGCGACGAAGTTGATGTAGTTGATCTTGATGCCCGATGCCATGCGTCGCGCCCAGCATCCAGATCGCGCCCAGTGACAGCGAGCCCAGCACCCACAGGCCGGTGCGGCGGCCTCGGAAGATCAGCATCACCAGGATCGCCACCGCCGCGAACGCCACGCCGCTGGCGATCGGGCCGTCGCGCTGCAACGCCTGGGTGATGTCGCTGGCGATCGGCACGTAGCCGGCGACGCGCGCGGGCCGCGCTCCGGGCGCGACCTCGGCCGCCGCCGCCGCGCGCAGCCGGCCCGACGAGGAAGCCGAGCTCGTCGGTCTGCCACAGGCGCTTGGTGAGCTGCGGGAACACCAGCACCGTGCGGCCGATCGTGCCGTCGCGCTCGCGCAGCCCCGCGGTCAGCGACGACGGCACGTCGGCGAGCTGCACCGGGCGCAAGGCGCGCTGGCCGAGCAAGCGATCGACGAGGCGCAGCGACTCGGGCGATAGCTGGGCGCGCACCACCGGCGTGATCAGGCGGCGGATGCTGCTCGATCGCGGCGATGCGGCCCGGCTGGTCGGGCGGCACGACGTCGTCGATGTCGCGCACCTGCGCGATCAGCGCCGCCAGCCGCGGCTCTTGCTCGGCGCTGCGCAGGCGCGCGGCGATCGCGCGCGCGTCCGCGACCGAATCGGCGAGGATCACCGTCGGCGAGAGGTTGCGGCGCAGCACCTCCTCCATCTTGCGCCCCCAGTAGCCTTCACCCGAGATCCCGGTGTCGCGCCGGCGCAGCCGCGAGAAGTCCGATTCGATGCGCGTCGAATCGAAGCGGCTGATCTCGATGCACGCGGCCGCGGTCAGCGCGGCGCCGACGACGACCACCAGCACCGCATGCCGATCGACGAACCGCGTGAGGCGCCCGACCTCGCCGGCCCGCCGGTGCAAGCGCGCCGGCCAGCGATCGCGCCCCGCGCGCCGCTCCAGCCACGCCACCAGCGGCGGCGTGAGCAGAAACGCCGACACCCACGCGGTCAGCATGCCGATGCCGCCGATGAATCCGAACTGGCGGAAGCCGCGAAACTGCGTCACCGCGAGCGATCCGTACGACGTCGCGGCGGCGAGCGCGGCGACCAGCGTGCCGGGCAGCGCGCCCGCGATCGCCTGCGCCAGCGCGGACTCGACCGGCATGCCGCGCCGTCGCGCCTCCGCGTAGCGCGCGAGCCAGACGATCCCGAAGTTGACGCCGTTGCCGACGACGATCGAGCCGAGAAAAGCCGTGCTCGAGTTCATTCGATCGATCCCCAGCGGGAGCACGGCCGCGAGGCCGAACGCCACCACGGTCCCGACGGCGAGCGGAACCAGCAGCGCCGGGATCGCGATCCACCAGCCGAAGAAGAGCAGGATCACCGCCAGCACGGTCAGCACCACGATCACCGTCGAGATCCCCAGGTCCTCCGACAGCGCCTGCAGCTCCTCGACCGACACCGCGACGTTGCCGGCCAGCCCGACCCGCATGCCGGCGGCGTAGTGCTGGGGGCCGCCGAGCTGGCGCAGATCCGCCTCGACGCGCGCCACGAGCTGCCGCGCGCCGGCGAGGCGCGCAGTCATCTCGGTGCCCTCGATGAGCAGCACCGAGACCGCCGCGCCGGTGTTCGAGAAGCGTGCCTCGGTCCCCGCGGTGCCGGGGAGCTGGCGTCGGTACTTCTGCTGCAGATCGCCGAAGTCGAGCGGCGGCGCCGGCTCGTCGTCGAGCAGGATGTCGAGCGTGCGGCGCGACTCCCAGGATTTTCGCGCCTGGATGCGGCCGCGAATCACGGCGAGGTCCGCGGGCGCGATGTAGAGCGGGCCGTACTGATCGAAGAAGCGCGTCTCGTCGGCCGCGCCCACGCGCACGCTGCGCACCAGCGCCGCCGGGTACGTGCGCACGCGCGCCGCCAGGTCGTCGAGCAGGCGTTCGGCCGCGGGCACGCGGTCGGAGCTTCCCGCGTCGACGACCACGCCCAGCGTCGACAGCCCGGGCACGCGCGCGCGCAGCTCGTCGGTGGCGATGACGCTCGGCGCCTGACGGGGAAGCAGCTCTTCCACGTCGCTGCTGAGGTTGCGGTAGAGCCGCGCGGTGACCCAGGCGGCCGGCACCGCGACCGCCACCGCCGCCGCCACCAGCACCGGCGCGCGCCGCAAGGACCAGGCGACCCATCGTTCTGCGCGCCTTCGTGTGCGCCGCGCCGCCTCCTCCCCGTCCCCGGGCGCCGAACGGTCCTGTCCTCCGCCCGCCATCGCTTCCTCCCAAGGTGGGCGGCCGCCCGGTCGGCACACGTCCGCAGCACTGCCGAAATCCGTACAGGCGTCGAGCTCGCTCCTGCGACGCCCCTACCATGAAGCACCCACCCCACCCGCAGCCCGATCCCGACGTCTCCGAAGCTCATCCGCCTGCAATCCGGTCGAGCCGGCGCCGGACCATCTCCCGCAGTCGCTGGATCCTCGCGACGGTCGCGCTCGCGACCGCGGGCTCGAGCTGCGTGCTCGGCCACTCCTTCGGCGGCGCGCGCGGCACGGTCTCGGCCGCGTCGCTGGCGTTCGACCGCAGCCGGCCCGCGCCGCTGTCGGCCAGCGAGGAGAGCGCTCCCGCCCTGCAGGGCCTGGTGCGCCGCTTCAACCCGGCGCTGGCCCTGCCGTCGGCCGACGGCCCGTGGCCGGTCGACGTCTCTTACGCGTGGAGCGAGGGCGGCGATCTCCACGCGCGCACCGTCGGCGCCGGGCGGACGCGCGCTCGACGATCGGATCGCGCGCCCGGCCGGCCAGCCTCGGCAAGAGCGCCTGGAACGACCTGCCCGCGAACGACGGCGCGGGTCACGCGATTCAATACTGGGTCGACGCGCCCGGCGACGACTCGGTGGCGCCGAGCGGCCGCACGCTCTGGCGCGAGCGCTGGCGCGCCATCGCCGGCACCGATCCCGCGCGCTCGACGTATCCGCCGACCGAGTACGCGCACGCGTTCTGGCTCGACCGCGCCAACGGCCGCCTCGCGATCCAGTACTGGTTCTTCTTCCCCTTCAACGAATGGATCAACCATCACGAGGGCGACTGGGAGCACGTCGAGGTGATCATCGAAGGCCACGCCTGCGCGCTCGAGGACGCGACCGTCGTCGACCGCTTCAAGGCCATCGGGTACGAGTTCTTCTTCCACGGCTGGCGCTACCAGCCGCAGAACGTGCTGCGCGTGCGGGCCATGGCGCCCGACGGGCTCGCGGCTGGCGCCTCCAACGACGACCACGTGCTGGTCTTCACGGGCGGGCGCGGCCAGATGCTGTGGTGGAAGGGCTCGCAGAGCGGCGGCAGCTATCCCCTGCCCGCGCGCTACGCCGGCGCCGGCAGCGGCTTCGGCCCGTTCCGCCCCGCCGACGACACGCGGCGGCCGGCACGCTTCATCCCCGCCGAGTCGTTTCGCGTGGTGCTGCTGCCCGAGCCGCGACGCCTGGACACGCGCGCGCATCCGGAGCTGTCCTGGTTGCGGCTACCTTTCTATGCCGGCGCGCCGCGCGCGCGCGTGAACCCGCCGCTCATGGACGCGCTCGGCGGCGGCAGCGCGCCGCTGCAGCCGGCGCAGCGCCGCGAGTGGGACGCCGTCGATCGGCATCCCCGGTGGACCGGAAAGCCGTTGCTCGACGACACGCTCGCCTACCTGCCCCGCGACTGGAAGTTGATCGGGCCGAATGCGGATGGAAGTCAACTAGCGCGTCGTTAGCTTTCGTCCCGGGGAGGGGACGTGACCAGGCAGTCAAGCAGCTTCGGAGCCGCGATCGCCGCGCGTCACCATCGCGATGAGCAAACCCGACAGCGGCACGAACAGCAGCTGGCGCACGCGCTGGAGCAGCACGAGCGTCAGCCCCGCTGCCGGCCCGATCCCCAGCGCGGTCGCCACCAGCGCCTGCACGCCCTCTTGCAGGCCGAGCTGGCCGGGAATGAACGTGCCGGCGACCGAGAGCGCGATCGGCACAGCGGCGAAGATCGCGGTCACGCGCCAGCCCGACGGCAGGCCGAGCAGGCGCAGGCCGGCGTAGATCTCGAGCGCGAACAGCAATCGCGACGCGAGGTGGATCGAGAGCCCGGCGAGCAGCGGGCGCCGCGGACCGACCAGCATCTCGCGCAGCGACGGTTCCCAGGCGCCGGGTGCCCGCAGCCGGCGCGGCGCGAACGTGGCGAGCAGCCGGTTCCAGGCGCGGCCGAGCTGCCCGCGCGCGGCCACGAGCGCGACGCCGGTGGCGACCGCGAGGATCGCGAACGCGACCACGACCGCGCCGCTGATCAGGTGCGGCGGCAGCGAACCGAGCGAGCGCGCCGAGCCCGCGGCGGCGAACAGGAACAGCGCGCCCGCGACCAGATAGATGAGGCGATCGACCACGATCGCGGCGGTGCCGCTCGACCAGGCGATGCGCGGCATCCAGAGCAGGCGGCCCGCCTCGCCGAGCCCGAAGAACGGCAGCACGGCGGCGAGCCCGGAGGCGGCGAAGCGGCTGGTGACCACGGCGCCCCACGATGGACGCGCACGCGCTGGCAACAGCAGCGCCCAGGGGATCGCAGCGACGGCGGTCGCGGCGGCGTAGGCGGCGACGAGCCAGACGAAGCGTGCGCCGACGCGCGCGAGCGCATGCCCGATCGTCGCGGCGCCGACCCGGCGGACCAGGTACGCGGTCAGCGCCAGGCCGAGCAACCAGGCGAGCGTCGATATGCTCCGCGATGCGCTTCGAGAAACGCTCCGCGACGCGGAGCTGGAGCGGGCACCGGCCTCTTTGCAGTGAGCCATCCACGATGAAACGTAGGGTCGAATCGTGGCCGGTGCTCGACCGATCTCGGCGACGTTTGCTGTATGTGCAGCCGTGCTCCAGCTTTGGAGGCGCTGAACGCCAAGCGTCGCTCAACGTTCCGCGCCTCGCGCACTCGGGATTCGACGTGCTGCCGCTGGTGGGGCCGTCGGAGACGATCGTTCGCTGGCTCAACGACAACGGCGTCGATGAGCTGGTGCACACGCTCGAGTTCCCCGGCGGTGGCCCGAAGCTGAGCGGCTGGTCGCGCGCGCGGATACCGTACATCTACGTGCGCGCCGTGCACCGGATCGCGGAGCGCATCGAAGCGCTGGTCCGCGAGCGGCGCATCGACGCGATCCTCGCGGCGATGCCGTTCTCCTGGGTCGCGGCGACGCCGGTCGCGCGGCGGCTGGGCGTGCCGATCATCTGGCGCGCGGGCGGCACGGAGATCAGCACGGCGGAGAAGCTGATCCTCGCTGCCTGGGCCGCCGTGAGCCCGCCCGACCTGCTGGTCTGCTGCGGGCAGGCGGTGCACGATCGCTTCGCGCGCCTGGTCGACGCGCCGGCGGTCGTCATCAACAACGGCGTCGACACCGAAGCCTTTCACCCTGGCGCCGGCGACGCGCGGCTCTACCGCCCCGAAGGCGCGCGCGTCGTCGTCGGCTTCGCGGCGCGCCTGGTTCCGCAGAAGCGCCCCGACGACTTCCTGCGCATGGCCGCCGAGATCGCGCCGTTCCATCGCGACGTGCGCTTCCTGATCGCCGGCGAGGGCAGCCGCCGGCCGCTCTACGAGGCGATGGCCGAGGTGTCGCCGGCCGCCGAGCAGGTGCGCTTCCTCGGCTACGTCGAGGACATGCGGTCGTTCTATGCCGCGTGCGACATCCTGGTGCTGCCGTCGCAATCCGAAGGGTGTCCCAACGTCGTGCTCGAGAGCATGGCGATGCGCCGCGCGCTGGTGGTGTCGGACGCGGCCGGCACGCGCGACGTGGTGGCGCACGAGCGCGAGGCGCTGGTCTTCCCCATCGGCAACGTCGCGGCGTTCGCGGCGGCCGTGCGCCGCCTGATCGAGCAGCCGGCGCTGCGGCACGATCTGCAGATCCGCGCGTATCAGCGCGTCGAGAGCGCGTTCAGCACCCACGCGAGCGCGCGCCAGCTGGGCGCGCGGCTGCACGAGTTGGCCGATCGCAAGCCGGCGCCGTGGGCCGCGCCGGGGCCGCGCGCGACGGCGCGCGACGAGGACAGCCCGACGAGCGAGGCGGCCCGGGTACGGCCGTCGTGGATGCCGACCCGGCTGGCAGGAGACGAGCAGTCATGAAGACAGCAACCTTCTGGCAGCTGCTTCCGGCGCTGGTGGTCTTTCTGTACTTCTTCGCCGGCCTGGCCGCCTTCACCGCGCGCACGATGCTGCGGGGCATGCCGCACGATCGCGAGATCGAAGCGCGCGGGCAGTCGATCTTCATCAACTTCTACTTCCGCAACTTCTTCGTCTGGATCGTGAGCCCGCTGTGGCGCGTGCTGCTGGCCAGCGGGGTGCGCGCCAACACCGTGACCGGCGTCGCCGCCGGCCTGGGCGCGTCGTCGGGCATCGCGGTCGCGTGCGGGCGCTTCGCGCTCGGCGGCTGGCTGTTTCTCTTCTCGGGGATCCTCGACGCGCTCGACGGGCGGCTCGCGCGCGCGCACGGCGAGGCGGCGCCCAGCGGCACGATCGTCGACTCCGTGCTCGATCGCTACGCCGACTCGCTGATGCTGATGGGGCTGGCCTGGTACTTCCGCACGAGCTGGGTGCTGATACCGACGCTGGGGGCGATCCTGGGCACGTCGCTCATCCCCTATCTGCGCGCCAAGGCGGAGTCGCTGGGCGTTCCGTCGCACCCCGGGCTCATGCAGCGGGCCGAGCGGATCCTCTACCTCGGCACCGCGCTGGCGGCGACGCCCCTCTTCGAGCTGATCGCGGCGCCGCACCAGCGCCATCCGTTCCCGCGGCTGGCGGCGATCGGGATCGTGTTCATCGCCGTGACCACCAACGTGACCGCGGTCCGCCGCTTCATTCACCTCGTGAACGTCGTCGACGGCCAGCGCCGCAAACGCGCGGCTTGACAGCCCCGCACGCGCGCGATACAGGCGCCGAGCGCGCCATGAGCGAAGATCCGACCTCCGGCCCTGCCCGCATCATCCTGGTGGGCGGAGGCGCGCGCTCGGGCAAGAGCCGGTTCGCGCTGGCGCGCGCGCGGCGGCTAGGCGCCCGACGCGTGTTCGTCGCCACCGGGCAGGCGCTCGACGGCGAGATGGCGGAGCGCATCGCCGCGCACGTCGCGCACGCGCGGCGCCGACTTCCGCACCGTCGAGGAGCCGCTGGCGCTGCCCGAGGCGCTCGTCGCGATCGGCGGGAGCGGCGGCGGCAGCAGCGCCGACGTCGTGGTCGTCGATTGCCTCACGCTCTGGCTCTCGAACCTGGTCTGCCGCGGCGACACCGAGGGCTGCGGTGGCCGAGCGGGTCGATGCGCTCGGCGCCGCGCTGGCGCGCCGCCGCTTCCACGCGATCATCGTCACCAACGAGGTCGGCCTGGGCATCGTGCCCGAGGCGCCGCTCGGCCGCTTGTTCCGCGACGTCGTCGGACGCGCGCACCAGACGCTGGCCGCGCAGGCCGACGAGATCCACCTGGCGATCCTGGGGACGATCCTCAGGCTGCGGCCCGAACCGGTTGCGGTCGCGCCACACGACATTCGACAGACGAAGAGGAGACCACGCCATGAGCCTGCTCGAAGCCACCTGCGCCCGCATCCGCGAGCCCGATACGCAGGATCGCCGTCGAGATGCAGCGGCTGCTCGACGACAAGACCAAACCGCGCGGGAGCCTGGGCCGTCTCGAAGAGCTCGCCTGCCAGGTGGCGGCGATCCGCGGCGACGTCCACATTGCCGCCGAGCCGCCGCGCAAGGCGGTCGTGGTGATGGGCGCCGACCACGGCGTCGCCGAGGAGTCGGTCAGCGCCTATCCGCAGGAGGTGACCGCGCAGATGCTGCTCAACTTCGCGCGCGGCGGCGCGGCGATCAACGTGCTGGCGCGCCAGGCCGGCGCGCGCGTGGTCGTCGTCGACATGGGCGTGAAGTCGGAGCTGCCGCCGCTGCCCGAGATCCGCTCGCTGCGCATCGGCGCCGGCACGCGCAACTTCACGCGCGAGGCGGCGATGTCGCGCGGCGAGGCCGTGCGCGCGCTCGAGGTCGGCATCGCCATCGCCGAGGAGCTGGCGGCGGACGGCATCACGCTGCTGGGCATCGGCGACATGGGGATCGGCAACACCACCGCGTCGAGCGCGCTCACCGCGGCGTTCACCGGCGCGGCGCCCGCCGAGGTGGTGGGCCGCGGCACCGGGCATCGACGACGACGGCCTGCACCGCAAGATCGAGGTCGATCCGGCGCGCGCTGGCCCTGCACCGCCCCGACGCCGCCGACGCCGTCGGTACGCTGGCGCAGCTCGGCGGCTTCGAGATCGCGGGGCTGGCCGGCGTCGTGCTGGGCGCGGCGGCGGCGCGCATCCCGGTGATCATCGACGGCTTCATCTGCGGCGCCGCCGCGCTGACCGCGGCGCGCATCGCGCCGGCGGCGGCGGCGTCGATGATCGCGTCGCATCGATCGGTCGAGGCGGGACACCGCGCCGTGCTCAAGGCGATCGGCCAGCGGCCGCTGCTGGATCTCGACCTGCGCCTCGGCGAGGGCACCGGCGCGGTGCTGGCGATGAGCCTGGTCGAGGCGGCGCTGGCGATCGTGCGCGAGATGGCGACCTTCGCCTCGGCGGGCGTGAGCGATCGCGGCGGCTGAACGCGCACGCGAACCACGTGTCGATGATGACCGGCCTGCTCCGTTCGATCGCGGCGGCGTTCGCTTTCCTGACGCGCGTGCCGGTGCCGCCACGCGCGCTCGGCGAGGGCGACGTCGCCAGCGCCGCGATCGGGCGCTCGGTGGTCTGGTTTCCGCTGGTGGGCGCGGCGATCGGCGGCGCACAGGTCGGCGTCGCCTGGCTGCTGGGCGGCCACCTGCCGCCGGCGCTGATCGCGGTCGCGCTGGTGGCGCTGTCGGCGCTGCTGACCGGCGGCTTGCACCTGGACGGCCTCGCCGACACATTCGACGCCTGGGGCGGCGGGCGCGGCGATCGCGCGCGCACGCTGGAGATCATGCGCGACAGCCGCATCGGCGCGCACGGCGCCGTCGCGCTGGTGCTGCTGCTGGCGGCGAAGATCGCGGCCGTCGCCGACCTGCTCCCGCGCACCGTGCTGCTGCCGCGTTTCGATCGCATCACGCAAGGCGACGCCTTCCAGCACGGCGCGCTCTGGCCGCTGTTCGTCGCGCCGGTGCTCGCGCGCTGGGCGGTGGTGCCGCTGATCGTCTTCTTTCGCTACGCGCGCGCCGAGGGCCTGGGCAGCCCTTTCCAGGCTCACGCGCGCCCAATCCACCTTGCGGGCGCGACCATCGTGGCGCTGGGCGCGGCCATCGCGATCTGCGTGGCCAACTCGTCGTTCGGCGATACCGCGACCATCATCGGCATCGCCGCCGCCAGCGCCCTCGCCGTGGCGCTGGCGCTGGCAGGTCTGCTCGATCGCCGCCTGGGCGGCCTCACCGGCGACGTCTACGGCGCGGCGATCGAGCTCACGGAGCTGGCGGTGCTGGTCGCGGCGACCGTGACCAGCACCGCGTCGGTCATGGAGTTTCGTTAGCGGCGAACAGGATCACGAATGCCGTGCCCGGCGTCGAACCCGCGGTCAGCGTCGGCCAGACGCGGGTGTCGCCGCTGGGCGCGGTGACCGCCCACGACGTGACCACCGGAGTCGCGTTGGTCCCTCCCGCCTTGGGAACCACCAGCACCGTGCCGGTCGCCGAGGTCGACGTCCCGACGCTCATGAAGTCGGCGCTCGGGTAGATGATGTTGACGCGCGTGGCGTCCGTCGGCGTCAGCGTCGCGCCCATGACCGGCATCGCACCCGCGCTCTGCTTGCCGAGGATGCTGGCGATCATGAAGCCGCGCTGGGTGAGCGATCCCGCCACGATCGTGGTGTCGGAGAGCACCGTCGCCGCGAACGCGGCGAGCTTGGCCTCGCTCATCGTGCTCACCGCGAAGAGCGGCCGGTTCGTGATCGGCGCGCGGGTCTGCTTCTCCATCGCGATGAAGTCACCGGCGCCCGCGCCGGTGCCGGTCTTGACCCACACGGGGCTGGCGGTGCGCGCATCGCTGAGGATGCCGACCAGCCCGAGCGAGATACCGCTGATGTTGACGTTGTCGAAGCTCCAGGCGCAGCCGGTCGCAGCCGGGCAATTCCCCGTGGACGTGTCGAGCGCCCCGCCCGCCAGCGGCGCCGCCGCCGGATTGGATAGCACGATCGACGGATCGACGACCGCGACGTTGATCATGTTGAACTGCGTGGTGGCAGCCGTCGGATCCAGCCCCGCCGTCAGCGGGTGTGGCGCCGCCGTCCCCGACACCGTCACCAGCGCCGGTCCAGCGTCGACGACGTCCGTACTGCCGTCGGCCGTCGAACCCCCGGCGCCCGAGTCGTTTTTATTGCTGCTGCTGCTGCTACACGCGCCAAGTGCCAGCGCACCCGAGAGCCCCACTACGCAGATTAGTCGCATCATGGGGACGTAACGTACGGACGAGGTCGAAAATCGTCAAGTGTGACGCCAAGTGACAGTGAGGCCACGTCGAGAGAAGCCTTGTAAACGCCGTTGCCGACGACGCTCGGCGCCGGATCGGTGCAACCCATCGTCACGCAAGGCGTGACCACCTGCACGACCTGGCTGTTGGTCACGGTCTGGTCGGAGATGAAGTGGTGCGCGTAGGCGGCGCTCAGGGTGAGGCCACCCAGGAAGTGCACCGTCGCGCCGACGCTGACCACGTCGCGCTGCCAGTTGCCGAAATCGACCGAGACGCTCTTGAGCGGGATCGCCGAGGTCTCGTGCAGGTAACCGGCGCGCACCGTGAGCCGCTTCGGCAAGAGGTCGTAGTCGGCTCCGACGCGCACGCTCACCGAATCCTGATAGTCCTTCTGAAAGACGATCGTGTTCAGCGTCCGATCGGTGTTGAAACCGCTGGTGACGATGTGGATGTCCCGCGGGCGGATCTCGATCGTGTGCAGCTCCGACCAGAGCTCGGCGACGACATCGGCCTCGACGAGCAGGCGCGAATTGATCACGTACTGCGCGCCGAAACGAATCACGTCAGGGAAGCGAAGGAAGAAGTCCGTCGAATTGCCGACGACCGTGGTCCCGACCGCGGCCGCCGACGAGTCGAGGTTGGTGGTCAGCGTCCCGTGCGCGAGAAAATCGAAGCGCGGGCGGTACGAGAGCCCGAGCACCAGCTTCGGAACCAGCTTCGGCACCGGCCGCACGCTCACGCCGAAGACCGCCGTCGGTATCCAGTCGCTCGACACGTCGACGTTGGCGACCGAATCCTGAAACGGATCGGTCCCCGGGCCTGACCCCGACCAGACCGCCTGGGAGAACTTCGCCGAGCCGTGCACCAGTTGCAGCGTGACGCCGGCGCTCAACCAGTCCTTGTACGAGGCCGCGATCGCCGCCGAGTAGTAGATGATGAAGTAGTCGCTGTTGATCAGCGCGTAACGCTGGCCGGCCTGGCCGACGGGCAACGGCGGCATCGGCGGTCGCGTCCCGGGATAGGTCTCCTTGCCGATCGCGCTCGGTGTGGTGAAGCCGGCCGCGACCGTGAGCGCAGACAGCGGCCCCACCCGACCGAACCCGTAGCTGACAATCGGCGCGCCGACGAGAAACGCGCCCGCCGAGTTCGACACCGTCGCGCCACCGTCGGCGGGCGCGAAGCTCAGTGCCTGCCACGAGAGATTCGCGTCGAGCGTGAGGCGCCATCCGTGCTGGGACGCGAAGCCCGCCGGGTTGTACTGCATGGCGAGCCCATCGCTGGGCGCGGCCGCATACGCGCCGCCGCGGCCGATCGCGATCGTCCCGATGTCGGGATGCTCGATGCCGGCGGCGAACGCGGACGCGCCCGCGACCGCCATGGCCAGCGGCAAGACAATCACGAAGAAGCCGACGCGACGGGCGCTCCCGTGGAGGCGGCCACCAGCAAGCCCGCAAAAACGATCGCTCGTGCTCATGGGCCCGTCGAGGGTACGCCGACACACCCGGGCGCCGTCAAGCGAGGCGCGCCGAGTCCGACAAAATACGCGCGCCTCCCGACGGCGGCGCCACGCTCAGAACTGCGGCAGCCCGGTGAGCGCGCGGCCGATGAAGTCGTTCAGGTGATCGACGGTGGGTGCCATCACCCAGCCGGCGCGCGCGTCGCGGAACAGCCGCTCGATGGGCAGCTGCTTCGAGAACGCGGCGCCGCCGCCCACCTTCATCGCGAGGTCGGTCACTTCGACCGCCGCCTGCAGCGACGCCAGCCGGCTCTGCAGCACGTAGATCTGTGTGGCCGGCGACGGGCTATCGAGCTCGCCCACGGTGTAGCCGAGCAGCGCGCGCGCCTGCTCGGTGCGCACGCTCATCTGCGCGAGGCGCGCGCGCAGGATCGGCAGATCGCGCAGGTCGGTGCCGTCGTGCTCGAAGCGCGATCCCGTCAGGTGCGCCGTGCTCAGCTCGACGGCGGCGAGGCAGAGGCCGTTGGCCAGCGCCGCCGTGCCCACGCAGAACCAGGGCAGCACCACGTCGCGGGTCATGATCATCCCGTCGCCCATCGCGCACAAAAGGTCGCGATCGCTCAGGCGATAGTTCTCGACGTCGACCGGCGCCGAATCGTTGCCGCGCAGGCCGAGCCCGTTGAACGTCCCCCGGGTGCGCACCTCGGCGGCGCGCGGGCGCATCAAGTACAGCACCGACTCCGACGGCGCCGCCGCGCCCGGCCGGCGCGCGCTGGCGACGTACGAGTCGGCGTGCCGCGCCGACGTCACCCACGACTTGTGCGCGGTCACGACGTAGCCGCCTTCTCCTGGGCGCGCTTCCAGCTCCGACATCGGGTACCAGAACTGCGACCGCGACCCGACCTCGGAGAACGCCAGGGTCGTCAGGTGCTTTCCGGCGGCGATGTCGCGCAGGATCGAGTCGCGGCTGTCGAGGGCCGTCGACGCGGCGATCACCTGCGACGCGCTGACGTGCATGGTGTAGATCATCGCGCTCGACGCGCAAGCGCGCGCCAGCTCCTCGACGACGGCGGCGAAGACGCGCATCCCCTGCCCGCCCCCGCCGAGCTGGCCGGGCGCGAACAACCCGGTGAGCCCGTTGCGCGCGAGCGCTTCGATGCTCTCGGCCGGGAAGCGCCCGCTGGCGTCGACGTCGGCCGCGTGCACGGCCAGCACCTCGCGCGCGACCGCCGCGGCGGAGGCGACATACTTGGATCCCGATGCGTCCACGCCGCCCATGCTCGCCATGATCGCGCTTTTAGCCCTCGCCGTGGGAGCGCGTCAAGACGCGCGCACCGTCGGCGTCGGCGTCTCGCCCGACGATCAGCGCAGCAGGTTCTTCATCAGCGCGCGCAGGTTCTGAAAATCGATCGGCTTCTCGATGCGCGCGTTCGGGACCTGCTCGAGAAAATCGCGCGCCTTGGCCGTGAACGCGCCGCCGGTGAGGAAGATCAGGCGGTCGACCTGGTCGGGCGCGACCCGCGCCAGCTCGGCGTACACGTCCATGCCGCTCATCTCCGGCATCATGAGGTCGCAGAGCACGACGTCGTAGCGCTCGCCGGAGGCGAGCCGCGACAGCGCCTGGCGCGCGTCGGAGATGCAGGTGATCCGGTAGTCGCCGCCGAACGCGCGGCGGAGCGCGCCCAGGATCAGCGGCTCGTCGTCGATGATCAGCACGCGTTCGCCCTGGCGCTCGCTCTCGGGACCGCGGCCCGAGACCACCGCCGACACGTCGTCGACGGCAGCCGGCGGCAACGTCACGCGGAACGCGCTGCCGTGGCCGAGCCGGCTGTCGACGGCGATCGTGCCGCCGAGGTCAGTCAGGATGCCGCGGCAGATCCACAGGCCGAGCCCGGTGCCCACGCCGTCGGGCTTGGTGGTGAAGAACGGCTCGAAGATGCGCGTCAGGATCTCGGGCGCGATGCCGACGCCGGTGTCGCGCACCTCGATGATCACGCGCCCGTCGCGATCGGTGGCGGTGCTCACGCGGATCTCGTTTCGCTCGGCCTCGCCCTCGGGGATGGCCTGCGCGGCGTTGAGCAACAAGTTCAGGAACACCTGGCCCAGGCGAGACTCGTTGCCTTCGACGAGCGGCACCTCGCCGAAGTCCTTCACGAGGCGCGCGCGGTGGCGGATCTCGTTCCAGGCGATGTTGATCGACGAATCGAGCACGCGGCGCAGGACGACCGGGCCCCGCGCCTCCTCGTTGCCGCGCCCGAAGACCTTGAGGTCGCGCACGATGTTGCGCACGCGGTCCGCGCCCTCGCGCGCTTCGCCCAGCGCCTCGATCACCTCGTCCAGGTTCACGCCGACCTCGGGCTCCATCGACGACTGCAACGCCAGCTTTCCGGTCAGCGCCGCCAGTTGCCGCCGCGTGAAATCAATGTTCGCGACGATGTACGCCAGCGGGTTGTTGATCTCGTGCGCGACGCCCGCGGCCAGCGTGCCGACCGCCGCCATCCGGCCGGCGAAGATGAGCTGATCCTCCATGTGTCGGCGCTCGGTCAGGTCGCGAACGTAAACGTAGTGGCCGCGCGGCTCGGGCCCGGCCGCGCCCTGGCCCGCAGCGCCGGCGACCCGCACGATCGAGACCTCGATCGCGAACGACGTGCCGTCCTTGCGCCGGCCGGTCGCGCGGCGCTCGATCCGGCTTTCGCCCCCGCCGGCCAGCGCGGCGGCCAGCGGTGCCCGATCCTCCTCGACCAGTGTCTCTTGCCACGAGTGCCCCATGAGCTCGTGGGTGCTGTAGCCGAACATCTCCGAGAACGAGCGGTTGACCGTGACCACGCGGCCCTCGGCGTCCGTGCGGTAAATCGCCTCGCCAGCATTGCCGAGCGCGGCGGTCAGCTCACGAACTTGCTCCTGCAGCAGGCCCACCAGGCTGTTGCCGGCGGCGACGGTCTCCCCCGTCTCCGTCCGCTCGTGAGTACCCCCGCCAGGGACGCCTCGATGCAGACCGGCGGACCGAGATCGGAGTCGCACGCACCGATAATACCAGCATCGCCAATGGTATTAGAAGTTACTTTTTTCATCGACGGAAAAGGCTTGACGACGAGTGTGGGCTCGACCCAAATGCCGACCTTGACCCACCTTGTCCCTGCAGGACTTCGGCGGCGCGTTCGCGCACCTTGGCGCTGGGATTGCGGTGCGCGGCCTCCTTCAGGAAGGGCGTCGCCGACGGGCCGAGACCGCGCAAAAACGCCTGCGATCGGTCGTAGGTCTTGTCGCTGGCCAGCGACTGGATGACCGCGTTGACGAGATCACCGTCGCCGCGGAGCGCGGGGTTTTTGCGAATCGCGCTTTGCGCCGAGGCAATCCCCTCGAGCGGCCGGTGGTGCTCGAGGTAGATGTCGGCCAGCAGGTAGTCGACGTCGGCGTCCTCGGGCGTCTCGCGTCGGGCCCGCGTCAGGAGCGCCAGCGCCTGCTCCCAGTCGCCGTTGTGGCGCAGGCGGCGGGCCTCCTCGACGGAGCTGCCCGCGCCGGCGGGCCGAGCGCCCGGCGCGGGCGGTGGGCCGCCCGCAGTGGCGCCGGTGGGGATGGCGGGGGATGGCGCAATCGACGACGGCGCCGGCAGGGGCGCGGCGGCGGACGCCGGGCCTGCGGCCGCGACCGTGCCGGCCGGCTCGGACCCGCGGTGGCGCACGACCCCCAAAATGACCGCAATGACCACGCACGCGAGCGCCCCCGCGGCGATGGCAGCCAGGCGCCGATCGATGACGAAGGCTCCGCGGCCGGTGTCCTCGCGGCCTGGTTCGCCGGCCGGCGCGTCGGCGGCATTCACCGTGTGGTCGTCAGCCGCCGGCAGCGGCCCCACGATCGTGGCCGCCGCATCGCCGTCCGCCGCACCCGGGCGATCGTGCCGCCGCATGATCGCGGTCGCCGTGTCGACGATCGTCGCCTCGGGCGCGCGCGGCGGGCGCCCCGTCGCCGGCGGCAGCGGCAAACCACCCGCGCGCGCCCCCGGCGCCGCGGGCTGCGGGGCCACCGGGACCGGCGCGGGGCTCGCGGGAGCCGGCGCCTCGGCGCGCATGCCGCCTTCGGGGGTCGCGTCCAGCGCCGCCGCCAGCTCGGCCGCCGACTGCGGGCGGTCCTCCTGCCGTTTGGACAGCGTCTTGCCGACCAGCGCCTCGAGCGCGGGCGAGATCGCCGGGGCCAGCGCGCGGAGCGATGGTGGCGGTGATTCGCGATGCATGAGGATCAGCTCGCCGATCTGCTGCGCCTCGAACGGCTTGCGCCCGCCGAGCAGCTCGAACAGCAGCACGCCGACGGCATAGATATCGCTGCGCGCATCGACGGTGCCTGCCGCCCCGCTCTGCTCCGGCGACATGTAGCTGGGCGTCCCCACCGCCATGCCCGCGGTCATCGCCGGCCCGTCGCGCAGCTTGGCCAGTCCGAAATCCAGGATGCGCAGGTGATCGTCGAGCCCGATCTCGTCGGTGAGGATCAGATTGTCGGGCTTGAGATCGCGGTGGACGATCCCCTGCGCGTGCGCGTGTGCCAGCCCGGCCAGCAGCTGCCGCACGATATGCAGCGCGCGTGCCGGCCGCTGCGGCCCCTGCCCGTGGATCGCGTCGCGCAGGGTCCTGCCGGTCACGAAGTCCATCACCAGGTAGGGCCCGCCTTCCACGCCGAAGTCGATCACCGACACGCAGTTGGGGTGACCAAGGCGGCTCATGGCGCGCGCCTCGTTCTCGAAGCGGCTCAAGAACGTCTTCTGCGCCGCGATCCAGGGATGCAGGAACTTCACCGCGACCGGCCGGGCCAGCTGCACGCGCTCACCGCGATAGACCACCCCCATGGCGCCGGCGGCGATCTTGGACAAAATGCGATAGCGCCCTTGCAAGACCGTGCCGATGCGCGGATCCGGCGCCGCCGGGTCGGCAGGCGCGGGGGGTGTGGGAGGCGGAGGCGTTGACGCTGGCGGCTCCATGGGGCCCTCGACATTATCACAGGCGTCGCGATCGGCCTTTTGGCGTAGCATGCGCCGCCATGAGCGAAATCGCCGACACCATCTCGGAAGCCGTGGAAAAAGCAGGCGGCTCGCGCATCAACACGATCGTCGCGGTCAGCGTCGCGATCACCGCGACGTTCACCGCGCTCTGCAACGTCAAGGACGGCAACATCGTGCAGGCGATGGCCCAGGAGCAGGCCTCGGCGGTCGACGCCTGGGCTTACTATCAGTCGAAGAGCACCAAGGAAAACATGGCTCAGTCGGCGCTGGACCAGCTGGAGCTACAGCGCGATCTGGCCGTGAGCCCAACGTCCGAGGCGCGCGCGCTCATGGACAAGAAGCTCGCGGAGTACGCGGCGCGCGTCAAACACTACGAGACCGACAAGCTGGTGATCGAGAAGACCGCCCAGGGGCACAAGACCGAGTACGACCGGCTGAACTTCCACGACGACCAGTTCGACATGGCGGAGGCGCTGATGTCGATCTCCATCGCACTGTTCGGCATCACCGCGCTCACTCAGCGTCGCTGGCTGCTGGTGACCGCCGGAGTCTTCGCCGGCCTGGGCGCGCTCATGGGGCTGGCCGGTTTCCTCGGCCTCAACCTGCACCCAAATTTCCTGGCCAATTTGCTCAGCTGACGCTCCGCGGCCGCCGAAAGGTCGCGCCAGGGCGCCAGAATCGTGGGACCAGGGGGTTGACCCGAGGCCGAGGCGCCTTAGGTTCCCGTGACCTCGAAGAGGTCATGTGGTGGGGCGTTGATCAATGGCCCGCAAGGTGAGGCGCGGTCGCACCGACCGGAAGCCGACAGCACGGGGACGCCGCAAGCGTCGATCCTGCTGGTAGACGACCACCCAGCGAACCTGGTGGCGCTCGAAGCAACGCTGGCGCCGCTCGGGCAGCGGCTGGTGTGCGCGAGCTCGGGGCGCGAGGCGCTGAAGGCGCTGCTCGTCGACGAGTTCGCGGTGATCCTGCTCGACGTGCAGATGCCCGAGCTCGATGGGTTCGAGACCGCGGCGCTGATCCGCGCCCACCCGCGCACGGCGCAGATCCCGATCATCTTCGTCACGGCGATCTACCGCGACGCTCCGCACGTCGCGCGCGGCTACGACTACCGCTGCGCGGACTACCTGGCGAAGCCGTTCGATCCGGGCATCCTGCGTTCGAAGGTCTCGGTCTTCGTCGACATCTTCCTGCGCGAGAAGCGCATCGAGGCGCAGGCGGCCGCCCTGCGCCAGCGCGAGCGCGAGGAGCTGCGGCGCAGCGGCGAGCTGCGCATGCAGCGCCTCATCGACTCGGTGCCGGTGTCGATCTGGGCGCTGCGCGCCGACGGCACCTTCTACGACTGCAACCGCACCTGGACCGAGTACGCCGGTCTGACCAACGTCGCCGACGTGCGGATCGATCCGGCGGCGCTGGTGCACCCCGACGATCTGCCGCACCTGCAGCTGGCGTGGGCGTCGGCGTTCGCGCGCGGCGAGCCGCTGGACGCGCAGTGCCGCCTGCGCCGCGCCACCGACGGCACGTTTCGCTGGCACGTCGGCCGCGCCGTTCCCGAGCGCGACGACGGCGGCGCGGTCGTCGGGTGGATCGTCACCGCCGCCGACATCGAGAGCCAGAAGCGCGCCGAGGACGAATACGCGCGCGTGGTCGAGCGCGAGCGCCAGGCGCGCGAGGAGGCCGAGGCGGCCAACCGCGCCAAGGACGAATTCCTGGCCACGCTGTCGCACGAGCTGCGCACGCCGCTGGCGGCGATGGTCGGATGGACCGGGATGCTGCGCTCGGGCAACCTGTCACCGGAGAAATCGCGCAAGGCGCTGGAGACCATCGAGCGCAACGCCAAGGCGCAGGCGGTGCTGATCGAGGACATCCTCGACGTCTCACGCATCATCACCGGCAAGCTGCGCCTGGAGACGCAGCCGATCGACCCGGGCACGATCGCGCGCGCGGCTCTCGACGCGGTCCGCCCCAGCGCCGATGCCAAGGGGATCCAGCTCGAGACGTCGATCGCGACGCTGCCGGCCGGCTTTCGCGGCGATCCATCGCGGCTGCAACAAGTCATCTGGAACCTGCTGTCGAACGCGATCAAGTTCACGCCGTCCGGCGGTCACGTCTCGCTGTCGGTCAACGAGCTGCCGGCGCCGGGCGGCGCGGGGCGCCCCGGCGACGCGCGCATCATGGTGGGTGACGATGGGCGCGGCATCGACGCCAACTTCGTGCCGTTCATCTTCGACCGCTTTCGCCAGGTCGACAGCACCAGCAAGCGCGCGCACGGCGGCCTGGGCCTGGGCCTGGCGATCGTGCGCCACCTGGTCGAGCTGCATGGCGGCAGCATCGGCGTCGAGAGCGCGGGCGAGGGCCGGGGCGCGACGTTCACGGTCACGCTGCCGCGCTCCGAGAAATCCGTGAGCGAAGGCGCGGCCGACGCCGAGCCCATCGCCGCGATCGCGGCGCGCCTGCGGAGCACGGTTTCGATGCCCGCCGGCGCCGACGCCACCGACGGGATCAACCTGACCGGCGTGCGCGTTCTGCTGGTCGACGACGAGGCCGACGCGCGCGAGCTGCTGGCCGAGGTGCTGGAGCAGTACGGCGCCACGGTCAGCGCGGTGGCGTCGGCCGACGAAGCGGTGCGCGTGCTGCGCGAGGAGCGCCCGACGGTGTTGCTGAGCGACATCGGCCTGCCCGGCGAGGACGGCCACTCGCTGATGCGGCGCGTGCGCGCGCTGCCACCCGAAGCGGGCGGGCGAACGCCAGCGGCGGCGCTGACGGCTTTCGCGCGCAGCGAGGACGGGCGCCGCTCGCTGGCCGCCGGCTTTCACCGGCACGCGACCAAGCCGATCCAGCCGACCGCGCTGGCGGCCCTGGTGCGCGAGCTGGCCGATTTGGCCACGCTGGCCGCGGTCTCGACGCCGAGCACGCGAAGCTAGACCAAATAGGGGGCCTCAGGCCTCGGGCCTCAGACCTCGGGAGCAGACTCTCACGGCCGGAGGCCCGACATTCCGAAGCCCGAGGCCCGAGGCCTCTTCTCCCTCAGCGTTCCCGGCCGAGGATCTTCTGGCGCGTCAGGAACTGGCGCACGGCGCGCACGCTGCGCACCATGTCGTTGCCGCCGAAGTCACCGTGCTTCCCGCCGTGAACGACGACCAGCTTGTTGGCGACGCCCGCCGCGGCCAGGGCTGCCGTCAGCCGGTGCGCGTGCTCGAACGGAACCACCGGATCGGCGTCGCCGTGTACCGTGATCACCGGCGGCCCGTGCGGCCGCACGTATTCGATGGGCGACAGCGTGCGCGCCAGCCGCTCGCGATCGGGGAGATGATCGAACCAGCCGGTGGCGAAGTCGCGCGCGTGCGCGCCGACCAGCACGTCGAGCACGTCGACGATGCCGAAGAAGTTCACGATCGCGGCCACCTTGAGATCCTCGTTGCCGGGGCACAGCCGATCCAGACCCGCCGAGACCGGCGCCATCGACGCCAGCAGCGCCAGGTGACCGCCCGCCGACATCCCGCCGGCGACGACGCGCGTCGGGTCCAGGTTGTACTGCTGCGCGTGCCGGAACACCCAGCGCAGCGCGCAGCGCGCGTCCTCGGCGGCGCCCGGTGCCGGCGCGACCTGCGCCAGGCGGTAGTCGACGTTGACCACCGCGAACCCCATCGCCAGGTAGGGCAGCACTTCCAGCCCCGACTCGTCCTTCGATCCCGTCACCCAGCCGCCGCCGTGGAAGTAGACGAACGTCGCGGCCGGCGCGGTCGCGTGCAGCGGCAAGTACAGGTCCAGGCGCGCGTTCCAGCCGTTCACCGTCAGGTAGGTGATGTTCGGTTCGACCCGGTAGCGGGAGCCCAGCAACGTGGCCGGCTCCAGCGCGTCGGGGGCCTGGTCCGCGCGCGCGGCGGCGCGCGGCAGGGACAGCAGCGCGACCAGAATCACGACGACGGCGAGCTTCACGCGGGCGCTTCTTATACCGCCCGCGGCAGGCTTGTCGCGCACTTTCCGTGCGACGCCGTTTGACAAGCCGGACGTTGTCCCGAAAAATCGCGGTCGACGAATGAGCAACGACGGCGACGGCGCATGTTCTGGGATCCTGATCGTCGACGACGATCCCGACATCCGGGACTCACTGAAGGAAGTCCTCGAAGACGAAGGGTACGAGGTGAACGGCGTCGCCAACGGCCGCGAAGCGCTGGACTACCTGCGCCGCGCGCCGCGCCCGTGCGTGATCCTGCTCGACCTCATGATGCCGGTCATGGACGGCTGGCAGTTCCGCCGCGAGCAGAAACAGGATCCGGCGATCGCCAACATCCCGCTCATCGTGATCACCGCGACCGGCAAGCGGCCGGTGCTGATCGACGCCGACGAGCTGGTGATGAAGCCGCTCGATCTCGGCCGTCTGTTCGAGGCGATCGAGCGCTACTGCTGACTACATCCCGCTGACGAATCGCCACTTGTCGTCGGCGATCGACCGCTCGAGGATGAAGCGGTGGTAGTCGTTGACCCGGCGGTAGCGATCACCGGACTTCGCCGACAGCTCGAACGAGCCGTCGAGGAAGACCTCGACCTCGGCGCGGTTCCCCTGGTGCTTGATCGCGCGGTACTCGATCTCGTAGCGCATCGATTGCACGCGTGACAGGCGCCTGCTCAGCACCATCTTGAGCCCGTTATAGCCGTAGTCGTCGTCGGAGCGCGGCGTCCCCGAGTCCTCGAAGTACTTCTCGGAGGCCAGGAGCAGCAACCCCTCGACGTTGTGCTCGAGGAGGCGGCGGCGGTACTGCTCCACCGTCTCGATGATCTGCTTGTTCTCTTCGGTCTTGGGGATCGTGCTGCTGGGAAAGTATTCCTGGTGGGCGCACGCCCCCGAGACCGGAGCAGAGACCGGAGAAGACGCCGGAGGTGGCCAGCAAGAGAGCCGCGGTGAGAAGCCTGTTCGCCATGCTTTTGCGGGGGGAAAATACCGGTGATTCGACGCGGGTACGAGGGAAGTTGTGCCCGCACGGCTGTGCACGAAGCGTTCCAGGGCCCTCGGCCACGCAAAGTCGTTCAGAACCGCGTGAAGGCCGGATCAGGAGAGGGCGCAGGCATGCCGCATCGGCGCTCGTCGCTGGCGCCCCGTGCCAAAATGGCAAGAACACATCGTCACGGTGCTTCGCCAGGGGAGCCCCGACGAACTCCGCTGGGCTGAGCCCAGCGGCATCCACGCGATTTTGATACTATCGCTCGCAAGGGAGAGCCATTCGATGGTCGACAGCTCGGAGCAAGTCCGCGAGTTCCCGCGCTATGAGGTCAACGCCTACGTCGATTTCACCGGGAACGAGGTTTTGCTGTTTCACCGAATCCAGAATATTTCGCTCGGCGGCGTCTGCATCGGAACCTCGGGGATCGAGGAGGTCGGGACGCTGGTCGACCTGGTGCTCAATTTCCCCGAGCTCGACGCGTCGATCGCGGTCAAGGGCGAGGTGGTGTGGGCCAACCGCGAGCCGCCGATGGACATGGGGATCCGGTACATCGATCTGGACGAGGAGCGTAAGGACACGCTCCGCAAGTACATCAACATGGTCCGCAAAACCTAGCCGGGCCTCGTACTCGTCGCCGTCCTCGTCCTCGCTAGAGGTCGAGAACCCCGTCGCGTGCGGCGAGGTGGCGGCGCACCTGTTCGAGCCGCGAGAGATACCGCCCGAAGTCCTTGCCGGGCGGCGTGCCTTCGCCGCGCTTCAAGTGCACGTCGGTGATGCGCGTCGCCGCGAACCGGCAAGCGACGAAGCGCAGCTCGGGGCCGAACGCGGCGCGCTCCTCCGCGGTCGGCGGGCGCACGGAAGCGTAGCCCTCGAGCAGCGCGCGCACGACGTCGGCGCGAAAGTCGTCGCGCCCGAAAGCGAACGCCAGCAGCGTCACCGCGACGTCGTAAGCGAAGCGTCCCCAGGATGCCTGCTCGAAGTCGAGCAGCGCCACCAGGCGCGCGCTCGCGACGGCGGCGGCCGGTTCGGCGGGCGCGTCGAAGAGCGTGTTGTCGATGAAGAGATCGCCGTGGATCAGCCCCAGCGGCAGCCCGGCGTGGCGCTCGCGGCGCAGCGCCGTCAGCTCGGGCGTCAGGATCGCGACGGCGGGCGCCAGCTCGGCGCGCGACGACGCCGCGGCGGTCACCAGCACGAGCCGGCGGTCGATCTCGTCGGGCTCGTAACGCCCGGGCCGCCGATCGGCGATGCCGTCGCTGGCCAGGTGCAGGCGCGCGAGGGCGGCGCCGACCTGGCGCGCGTGCGCGGGCGCGACCTCGGCGCGCACGAGCGTGCGGCCCGGTAGCCAGGGGAAGAGCGACACAATCGCGCCGGGCTCCCCGGGACCGGCGCCGGGCGGCGACCAGCGCACGAACGGCCGGCCATCGGGTGCGCGCGCGGGCGCGGGCGTCGGCACGCCCCGCGCGGCGGCGTGCGCCACGATGGCTGCCTCGCGCGCGACGTCGTCCTCGGACTTGCCCTCGTTGATGCGCAGAAAGCGGGGGCCGTCCTCGGTGTCGACGGCCACGTTGGTGTTGATGGTCCCGACCGCGATCGGGCGGTGCCCGCGGTAGGCCGGCGCGCCGAACGCGCGCAGGATCGCGCGCACGTCGTCGGCCGAAAGCGATCGAAAAGAACCCATGTCGAGACCGGAGAAGACGACATAGATACGCGGACTTGACGGCGCAGCGCAACCCTTGTCTATTCGCCCGGTGCCGGCGGCGCGGGAGAAACGAGGGCTCATCGAGAACCACCTGGCATTGGTCCAGGCCATCGCGCGCAAGGTGAAGAAGACGCTGAGCGCGTCGATCGATTTCGAGGACCTGGTCGGCTACGGATCCAAGGGGCTCGTCGAGGCCGCGGAGCGGTTCGATCCCACGCATGGGGTGACGTTCAGCACGTTCGCGTACTACCGGATCCGCGGCGCGATGTTCGACGGGCTGCGCACGATGGGCTGGTACTCGCGCTCGGACTACGCGCGCTACCGCGCCGAGGAGCGCGCCAACGAGTTACTGCAGGCGCACGCCGAGCGCGACGCCGCCGAGCGCGGAGCGGCGGCGCGCCAGCCGGCGGGAGCGAGCCGCGCCGCCGAGGGCCCGGCCGACACCGCGACGACGCTGGCGAGCATCGGCCAGATCCTGTCCGACGTGGCGGCGGTGCACATCACGTCGCTCGACGCGGCGGCCACGATCGCCGACGAGAGCCTGCCGGCGCCCGACGCGCTGATCGACACCGGCCGCCTGGGCCTGCGCCTGCGCGCCGCGATCCAGAAGCTGCCGGCGCGCGAGCGGCAGCTGATGGACCTCTACTACTACGGCGGCAAGAACCTGGAAGAAGCGGGCGAGTCCATGGGGCTGTCCAAGTCGTGGGCCTGCCGGCTGCACGCGCGCGCGATCCAGCTCCTGCGCGTGGCGATGGCGGACGGCGGCGAATGAATCGGCGGCCGACGGGAACGACAGCGACGGCGGCGGGGACAGCTGGGCGCGCCGCCATGCGGGCGATCGTGCTGGCGTGCGCGCTCGGCGCGGCAGCGTGCTCGACCAACCTGCTCCACGGCCTGGACGAAGGCTCGGCCAACGAGACGATCGCCGCGCTCGAGCGCGCCGGCATCGCGACCGAGAAGGTCGCCGACGAGGGGAGCACCACGGCGTTCACGGTGCGCATCGCGCGGCACGACACCGGCAAGGCGCTGGACCTGCTGCGCTCGCTGGGGCTGCCGCGCGATCGGCGCCACGGCTTCGCCGAGGTCTACGGCCAGCCGAGCCTGATCCCGACGCCGTCGGAGGAGCGGGCACGCTACCTGGAAGCGCTGGGCGGCGAGATCGAGCGGACGCTCGAGACCGCCGACGGCGTGGTGAGCGCGCGCGTGCACCTGGTGCTGGAGGAGAACGATCCGCTCGCGGTCGACTCCAAGCCGCGTACGGCGGCACGCGCCGCGGTGCTGCTCAAGACTCGAGGCGGACGCGCGCCGTTACCCGACGGCGACGTCCAGAAGCTGGTGGCGGGCAGCGTGCCGGGCCTGGATCCGGCCGCGGTCGCCGTGGTGGTCACGGGCGCACCCGAGAGCGCGGGAGGCGGCGACGCGGCGCTGGCGGCGCTCGGCCCGCTGCGCGTCGCCAGCGGCAGCCGGCCGCTGCTCATCGGGGCGATCGCCGTCGGCCTGGCGCTGCTGGTGGTGCTGGCGGCGCTGCTGCTGCTCACCGCCAGGCGTCTCGCGTCGTTGCAGCAAAGCGCCACGCGACGCAACGCCGAGTAGCCGCGGAGAGGGGCATCAAGAGAGCGCTGGCTCTCGCCCGCCTTCCCCGCGCCGGCGCTCCGGGGAGCCGTCGTCGCTCAGGGGTTGTTGAGCTTCTTCTTCAGCTCCGCCAGCGCGTCGTCCATGCTGCTCTTCTCGGACATCTCCTTCAGCTTGCGCTCGGCGTCGATCGACGACGCGCGTCCGCCCCGACAGCTCGTCGCCCAGGCTCGCCTCGGCCTCGACCGCGTCGATCTGGCTCGACATACGCTCGAAGTCGTCGAACGCCGACGTCTTCGTCGACACCGCGCTGCCGCCGCGCTTCGACGCGCGCGCCTTCTCGCGCAGCGAGCCCTGCCGTAGCCGTACGTCCTGGACACGCGCGTCGAGCGCCTTGAGCCCGACCGCGAGCTGGTCGACGTAGACCTGCTGCTCCTGCAGCGCCTTCTGGGTCTCGGCGCGCTCGGCGTCCTTCTCGGCCCTTGCGCGCCAGCGCCTCGCGCGCCAGCGTGTCGTCGCCGGCGCGTACCGCCATCGTCGCGCGATCCTCCCAGCCCTTCGCCTCGTCGGTCAGCGCCTCGATGCGCTTCGACAGGCGCTTCTCCTCGGCCATGCAGGTCGCGACCTCGCTGCGCGCCTCGCGCGCCGACTCTTCCATGTCGCGGACCATCTGATCGATCTCCTTGGCCGGATCCTGCATGGAGTCGATGAGGTCGTTGACGTTCGACTTGATCATCGTCGACAGCCTGCCGAGAATTCCCATGCCCGAAGGTTAACGTCCCGGCAATCGCCCATGTCGCACGCATCGCCCCCGCATGGTCGACTGCCGCGGCGCCGATGCTACGGTCGGGGACAATGCGGCTTCGGGATCTCTCCGGTCAGGATCACGCGACGGCCGTGCTCCGGCGCGCGGTCGCGTCCGGCCACGTGCCGCACGCGTACCTGTTCGAGGGTCCCGAAGGCGTGGGCAAGCGCGCCGCCGCCTACGGCCTGGCGCTGGCGCTGACCTGCGCGGTCGAGCCCGGCGAGGGCTGCGGCACCTGCGAGTCGTGCCGCCGCATCGACGCCGGGCCTGCATCCGGACGTGCCGGTATTCGCCGCCGAGACGACCCAGATCGTCATCGAGCAGGCGCAGACGATCGTCGCGATGGCGGCGACGCGGCCGCACGAAGCGCCCGCGCGCGTGATCATCATCGACGACGCGGATCGGCTGAACGTCAACGCGGCGAACTGCCTGCTGAAGACGCTGGAAGAGCCGGCGGCCGGCACGCACATCGTGCTGGTGACCAGCGCGCCCGACCGCATCCTGCCGACGATCCGCTCGCGCGTTGCAGCGCATCCGCTTCCGCGCGCTCACGGCCGAGGCGCTGGTCGCGCTGCTGACGGGCGCGCACGCGGTCGATGCGCGCCGCGCCACGGTGGCCGCCGCGCTGGCCGACGGCTCGGTCGCGCGCGCGCTGCGCGCCGCCGGCGCCGAGGACGACGCGATCTGGGACTCGGTGTCGTCGCTGCGCGACGGCGGCGGCCGGCGACGGCGGCGGCCCCGGCGTCGCGCGCATCTTCGACGCCGCGGCCGCGGTCGCCGGCGACAAGGAGATCAAGCAGGCGCTGCCGCCGATCCTGTCGCTGCTCGGGCGCCTGTACCGCGACGCGATGGTGACGCGCGGCGGGCGCGCCCGAGCTGGCGCTGTTTCGCGAGCAGGCCGCGGAGCTGGCGTCCACGGGCGCGCCGCGCCTGGTGCGGGCGCTGGCCGCGGTGGTCGAGGCCGACGGCGCGATCGCCGCCAACATGAACGCGCTGGTGGCGGTCGAGCGTCTGCTGCTGGAGATCCGCCGCCAGGGCGGCGCGCCGGGGCTGGCCGCGCGATGAACGGCGAGCCGAAAGAGCCGGCAAAAGAAGCGGCGAAGCTCCCGCTCGACGATGATCGCGCGCGGGCCGTCGAGCGCTTGGTCAACACCGTCGGCGTCAAGCTGCACCCGACGGGCCGCACCTACGAGCTCGACGCCGGCACGCTGACGCTGCGGCGCGGGCAGCGCGTGATCATCCAGGGCGAGAACGGGCACGAGCTGGGCGTGGTCGCGGTGGCAGAGCGCGCCGCGCCCGTCGCCGGGCGGGCGCCTGCCGCGCGTGATCCGCGTCGCCGACGAGCGCGATCTCGAACGGCTGGAGGCCAACGCGCGCCGCGCTGCCGAGGCGCTGGCGTTCGGGCGCGAGATGGTGCGCGCGCGCAAGATCCCGGTGAAGATGTTCCGCGCCGAGCTGCACCAGAACGGCAAGGCGCCACGTTCTACTTCGCGTCGGAGAACCGCGTCGACTTCCGCGATCTGGTGCGCGATCTCAGCAACGAGCTGCGCGCTGCGCGTCGAGCTGCGCCAGGTCGGCGTGCGCGACGAGGCCAAGATGGTGGGCGGCATCGGGTCGTGCGGCCTCGAGCTCTGCTGCAGCACGTTCCTGCCGCGGTTCGCGCCGGTGTCGATCAAGATGGCCAAGCACCAGAACCTGGTCTTGAACCCGGCCAAGGTCTCGGGGCAGTGCGGGCGGCTCAAGTGCTGCCTGGTCTACGAGGAGGCCAACTACGTCGAGGCCGCGAAGCTCTTGCCCAAGGTCGGCAAGCGCGTGAGCACGCCCGAGGGCGAGGGGCGCGTCGCCGATCTCGACGTGCTGCACGGGCGCGTGCGCGTCTACTTCCAGGACGGGCCGCCGCAGGTCTTCACGGCGGAGCAGGTCAAGCAGCTCGGGACCGCCCGGCGGCGGGCCGGCGCCGCCCGAGCACGACCCCGGCGACGAGCCGCCGCCCGGCGTGCCGAGCAGCTAGTGTCCTGTCTCAGAAATCCGCTGTCGCACCGAGGGCGTGCATGCGGCCCGATCGCTAGGCGCGAGGAGCGCGCATAGTCGATCCTATGTAAGCGACGAGCAACGACGCGAGCGGGCCGCAGGCGCGCCCGAATGCAAGCGGATTTCTGAGACAGGACACTAGCCGCGCGCTGAGACGCTCAACGCCGGATCGACTATGCTGTCGCGCCTGCCATGGATCCGTTCTACATCACGACGCCGATCTACTACGTCAACGCCCTGCCCCACCTCGGCACGTTCTACTCGACGGTGGTCGCCGACGCGATGGCGCGCTACCACCGCGCGCGCGGCAACGACACCTTCTTCCTGACCGGCCTCGACGAGCACGGGCTCAAGATCCAGCGCATCGCCGCCGAGCGCGGCATCAGCGAGCAGGCCTACTGCGACGAGATCGCGGCGAAGTTCCAGGAGACCTGGCGCGCGTGGAGATCGCCAACGACGACTTCATCCGCACCACCGAGCCGCGCCACGAGGCCGCGGTCGCCGAGATCTGGCGGCGCATGGGCAAGGCGACATCGAGTCGCAGCGAGTACGAAGGCCTCTACTGCGTCGGCTGCGAGGAGTTCAAGAGCGACGACGAGGTCGTCGTCGAGGACGGCAAGAAGCTCTGCCCGATCCACCGCACGCCCGTCGAGTCGGTGAAGGAGAAGAACTACTTCTTCCGGCTCGATCGCTATCAGGACTACCTGCTCGAGCTCTACAAGACGCCCAACTTCATCCGCCCCGAGTCGCGGCGCAACGAGGTCGCGTCGTTCGTGAGCGGCGGACTCAAGCCGATCTCGATCTCGCGCATGAAGAAGTCGGTGAGCTGGGGCATCCCGGTCCCCGACGATCCCGAGCACGTGATCTACGTCTGGATCGACGCGCTCATCAACTACCTGACGGTCCTCGGCGGCGCGACCGCGGTCGAGCGCCACGAGGGCAAGGGCGAGCTCTGGCCGTTCGCCCATCACATCATCGCCAAGGACATCCTGCGCTTTCACGCGGTCTTCTGGCCGGCGATCCTGAAGTCGGCGGGGCTGCCGCCGCCGAAGGGCGTCTTCTGCCACGGCTACCTGACCGTGAAAGGCCAGAAGATCTCGAAGTCGATCCCGGCGACGCGCGTCGACCCGAACGCGATCGTCGCCGAGCTCGGCGTGGGCTTCGTCGATCCGCTGCGCTACTTCGTGCTGCGCGAGTACACGCTGGGCGGCGACGGCGACTTCACCTACGAGGCGCTCTTTCAGCGCTACGAATCGGATCTCGGCAACGACCTCGGGAATCTGCTGAACCGCACGGTGTCGATGGTGCACCGGTATGTCGGGGCGACGCTCGACGCCTCGACGAGCGGACCTGACGAAGATGAAAACGACGCCGCTCGACTGCGCAAAGAGGCGGAGGGTTGCTGGGACAACTTCCAACCGTCGCGCGCTCTGGAAGCAGCCTGGAGCCTGGTTCGCGCGTTCAACCAGCAGATCGAGCTCAAGAAGCCCTGGGCGCTGGCCAAGGATCCGGCTCAGCGCCCGGCGCTCCTCGCGTGCTTGCGCCAGTGGTGCGAGGCCCTGCGCTGGGCGGCGCTCATGATCGCGCCCGCGATGCCGGTCGCCGCCAGGGAGATCCTGCGCCAGCTCGGTCGCGCGTCCGACGACGGAACCTGGCCCGACAAGTGGGGCTGGCCCGGCGGCACGCTCGCCGAGCCGAAGCCGCTGTTCCCGCGCATCGAGCCCGAACGCCAGGCGGCGCTCATCGCGAAGTGGATGCCGGCCGCCGATGCGAGCGCGCCGGCGCCGGCCACCGCGACCTCGCCCGCCCCCGCCGCGCACGCGCCGCCCGCCGTCCCCGCCGAGATCGCCATCGACGACTTCGCCAAGATCGATCTCCGCGTCGCCAAGGTCGTCGCCTGCGAGCGCGTGCCCAAGTCCGACAAGCTGCTTGAAGCTGACGCTCGACGTCGGCGCCGGCGCCGAGCCGCGCACCGTGGTCTCGGGCATCGCCACCGCCTATCAGCCGGAGCAGATGGTCGGGCGGACGGTGATCTACCTCGCGAACCTGAAGCCGGCGAAGATCCGCGGCGTGCTCTCGCAGGGCATGATCCTGGCTGCCGGCGACGCCGACGTCCTCGCGCTGTCCGCCCTCGACCGCGACGTCCCACCGGGCACGCGCGTGCGCTAGCGATCCCGTCGAAATCGTCGCGCGCGCGACCCCGAAACAATCTTGGCAAACACCGTGGCCGCAGCCTCTGCAATTTTCGGGGCGGCGGCGTCGTTTTCGCTTGCCTGACCGGGGTCCGTCAGACGTAATCACGGCCCATGGCAAGTGCAGCTCCGCAGGTCCCCGCAGGTGGTGAAGCCATCAAAGTCCATGGTGATGGACGGCTGGAAGTGCCCGATCATCCAGTGATTCCGTTCATCGAAGGCGACGGCACCGGCCCCGACATCTGGCGCGCTTCGGTGCGCGTGCTCGACGCCGCGGTCGAGAAGGAGTTCGGCGGCAAAAAGAAGATCGCCTGGGCCGAGGTCTACGCCGGCGAGAAATCCAAGAAACTCTTCGACAGCTGGCTTCCCGACGAGACGCTCGAGGCGTTCAAGAAATACTTCGTCGGCATCAAGGGACCGCTGACCACGCCGGTGGGCGGCGGCATCCGCTCGCTCAACGTCGCGATCCGCCAGATGCTCGACCTCTACGTCTGCCTGCGGCCCGTGCGCTACTTCACGGGCGTCCCTTCGCCCGTGAAGCACCCGGAGAAGGTCGACATGGTGATCTTCCGCGAGAACACGGAGGACATCTACGCCGGCATCGAATGGGCGGCCGAATCGCCCGAAGCGAAAAAGGTCATCGCGTTCCTGCAGAACGAGATGGGCGTGAAGAAGATCCGCTTCCCCGAGACGTCGGGCATCGGCGTCAAGCCGGTCTCGCGCGAGGGCAGCGAGCGCCTGATCCGCGCCGCGCTCGACTACGCGATCCGCCACAAGCGCAAGAGCGTCACGCTCGTGCACAAGGGCAACATCATGAAGTTCACCGAGGGCGCGTTCCGCGACTGGGGCTACGCGCTGGTCAAGCGCGAGTACGCCGGCCGCGCCGTCGGCTGGGACGACTGCGGCGGCAAGCCGCCCGCGGGCCAGGTCCTGGTCAAGGATTCGATCGCCGACATCACGCTGCAGCAAGTGCTCACGCGCCCGGACGAGTTCGACGTCATCGCGACGCTGAACCTGAACGGCGACTACCTGTCCGACGCGCTCGCGGCTCAGGTCGGCGGCATCGGCATCGCGCCGGGCGGCAACATCAACTACCTGACCGGCCACGCGGTGTTCGAGGCGACCCACGGCACGGCGCCCAAGTACGCCGACCAGGACAAGGTCAACCCGGGCTCGGTGATCCTGTCGGGCGTGATGCTGCTCGAGCATCTCGGCTGGACGGGCGCCGCGACGCGGATCATAACCGGCCTGGAAAAGAGCATCGCGCAGAAGACCGTCACCTACGATTTCGCGCGCCTGATGACCGGCGCCACCGAAGTCTCGTGCTCGGCCTTCGGCGCCGCGATCATCAAAAACCTCTGATCTTCGAATCGAGGCGCTGGCTGCCCCGCCCGCGTTCACGTCCACGTCCCCCGCACAAGGAGCTTGTGACATGCCCCGCAGGAACAAGATCGCTCTCATTGGCGCTGGAAACATCGGCGGCGAGCTGGCCGCGCTCGTGGCGCGCCGCGAGCTCGGCGACGTCGTGCTCTTCGACATTCCGGAGAAGGAGGGCCTGGCGAAGGGCAAGGCGCTCGACCTCGAGCAGAACGGCGCGGTGCTCGGCTACGACGCGAAGATCACCGGCACCTCGAACTGGGACGACGTCGCCGGCTCCGACGTGGTGATCGTCACCGCGGGCGTGCCGCGCAAGCCGGGCATGTCGCGCGACGATCTGCTTTCGATCAACCTCAAGATCATCCGCAACGTCGCGGAGAACCTCAAGGCCAAGGCGCCGAACGCGTTCGTCATCGTGATCTCGAACCCGCTCGACGCGATGGTGTACGAGCTGAAGAAGGTGACCGGCTTCGCGCGCGAAAAGGTCGTCGGCATGGCCGGCGTGCTCGACGCGGCGCGCTTCCAGCTCTTCCTGGCGCGCGAGGCCGGCGTGGCGGTCAAGGACGTGCGCGCGATGGTGCTCGGCGGCCACGGCGACACCATGGTGCCGGTGATCAGCTACTGCACGATCAACGGCGTGCCCGTGAGCCAGTTCATCGCCGCCGACAAGCTGGCCGCGATCGTCGAGCGCACGCGCGGCGGCGGCGGCGAGATCGTCAAGCTCATGGGCACGAGCGCGTACTACGCGCCCGCGTCGGCGGCGATCGTCATGGCCGAGTCGTACCTGAAGGATCAGAAGCGCGTCGTTCCCGCGGCCGCCTACCTCGACGGCGAGTACGGCTACAAGGACCTGTACATGGGCGTGCCCGTCGTCATCGGCGCCGGCGGCGTCGAGAAGATCGTCGAGCATCCAGCTCACCGCCGAAGAGAAGGCGATGCTCGACAAGTCGGCGGGCGCGGTGCGCGAGCTCATCGAAGCCTCGCGGAAACTGTAGAAAGACTTTAGGGTATCGATGAAAATTCACGAGTATCAAGGCAAGGAGATCCTCAAGAAGTACGGCGTGCCGATCCCCAAGGGGACGCCGGTGCTGAGCTTCAACGAGGCGGAAGCCGCGGCGAAGGCGCTGATCACCGAGACCGAGAACGAGTTCGTCGTCGTCAAGGCGCAGATCCACGCCGGCGGCCGCGGCAAGGGCGGCGGCGTCAAGGTGGTGAAGGGCGCGGCGGCGGCGCGCGACGCGGCCGCGCAAGATCCTCGGCATGAACCTCGTCACGCACCAGACGGGCCCGAGGGCAAGAAGGTCAAGCGGCTGCTCATCGAGCAGGGCGTCGACATCGCGCGCGAGCTCTACCTCGGCATGCTGGTCGATCGCGGCACCGGGCGCGTCACCGTGATGGCGTCGACGGAGGGCGGCATGGAGATCGAAGAGGTCGCCGCCAAGACGCCGGAGAAGATCCTGCGCGAGGCGGTCGATCCGGTCATCGGGCCTGGCCGCGCTACCAGGCGCGCAACCTGGCCTACGGCCTCGGGCTGCACGGCGCGGCGGCGAAGAACGCCGGCGAGTTCCTGGCGCAGCTCTACCGCGCGTTCGTCGAGATCGACGCTCGCTGGTCGAGATCAACCCGCTGGTCGTCACCAACGACGGGCGACGTGCTGGCGCTCGACTGCAAGATCAACTTCGACGACAACGCGCTCTTCCGCCACCCGGAGCTCGAGGCGCTGCGCGACCTCGACGAGGAGGACCCGGCCGAGAGCGAGGCCAAGAGCTGCGACCTCAGCTTCATCAAGCTCGACGGCAACATCGGCTGCATGGTCAACGGCGCCGGCCTGGCGATGGGCACGATGGACATCATCAAGTACTACGGCGGCGAGCCGGCGAACTTCCTCGACGTCGGCGGCGGCGCCACGGCGGAGAAGGTGACCGCGGCGTTCAAGATCATCACCGCGCGACCCCGACGTGAAGGGGATCTTCGTCAACATCTTCGGCGGCATCATGAAGTGCGACACCATCGCCGCCGGCGTGATCGCGGCGGTCAAGGAGGTCGGGCTCAAGGTGCCGCTGGTCGTGCGGCTCGAAGGCACCAACGTCGAGCTCGGCAAGAAGATGCTGGCGGAGACGGGGCTGGACGGTCATCACCGCCGACGACATGGCCGACGGCGCGCAGAAGATCGTGGCGCTGTCGCGCGCCGGGGAGGCGAAGTAGCCATGGCGATCCTCGTCGGAAAACAGACGAAGCTCATCGTTCAGGGCATCACCGGCAGCGCCGGCGACGTTCCACGCCAAGCAGATGCGCGAGTACGGCACCAACGTCGTCGGCGGCGTCACGCCCGGCAAGGGCGGCACGGTGCACGAAGGCATTCCCGGTGTTCGACACCGTCGCAGGAGGCGGTGGAGAAGACCGGCGCCAACGCGACGATCATCTTCGTGCCGCCGCCGTGCGCGGCCGACGCGATCCTCGAGGCGGCCGACGCCGGCATCGAGGTGATCGTCTGCATCACCGAGGGCATCCCGGCGCTCGACATGGTCAAGGTGCAAGCGCGTGCTCGAGTCGCGACGACCGAGACGCGCGCTCATCGGCCCGAACTGCCCGGGCGTCATCACGCCGGGCGAGTGCAAGATCGGCATCATGCCGGGCTACATCCACAAGCCGGGCCCGATCGGCGTGGTGTCGCGCTCGGGCACGCTGACCTACGAGGCGGCGCATCAGCTGACGGCGCTCGGCCTCGGCCAGTCGACGGCGATCGGCATCGGCGGCGACCCGGTCAAGGGCATCGACTTCGTCGACGCGCTCGACGCTGTTCGAGGGCGACCCGGAGACCAGGGCGATCCTGATGATCGGCGAGATCGGCGGCACGTCCGAGGAGGAGGCGGCGCGCGTTCGTGCAAGACGCACGTGAAGAAGCCGGTGGCGGCGTTCATCGCCGGCCAGACCGCCCCGCCCGGCAAGCGCATGGGCCACGCCGGCGCGATCATCACCGGCGGCAAGGGCACGGCGGCGGACAAGATCGCCGCGCTGCGCGACGCCGGCATCGCGATCGCGGCCACGCCGGCCGACCTGGGCAAGACCGTCGCGGCGTTCGTTTCGTAAACCGAGGCAAAGCAGGCAGAGACAAGGGAGACCCGTCAGATGGCACTCGAGAGAACGTTTGGAATCGTGAAACCCGACGCGGTCGCCAAGGGCGCGATCGGCGGCATCATCGACATGATCGAGAAGTTCGGGCTGAAGATCATCGGCCTGCGGCTGGTCAGGCTCAGCGGGACCGAGGCGGAGACCTTCTACGCGGTCCACAAGGAGCGGCCGTTCTTACAGGGACCTCGTCACGTTCATGACGTCGGGCCCGGTGCGTGGTCATGGTGATCGAGGGCGAGAACGCCATCGTGCGCTACCGCGAAGTCATGGGCGCCACCGACTCGAAGAAGGCGCCCGAGGGCACGATCCGCCAGAAGTACGGCACCGACATCGAGAAGAACGCCGTGCACGGCAGCGACGCCGCCGACACGGCCCGCGTCGAGATCGGCTTCTTCTTCACCGGCGCGTCGCTCGCGTAGCTCGCGTCGGCCGGCGCGTGGCTCGCGTAGCGATTTGTTTCAAACGCGCCGAACCTCCGACTCACTTCGAGCAGACGTTGTTCACGCAGCGGAGGGCGCCGCAGCAGTCGGCGCCGTCGGGGCGGATGCACGGCGCTCCGGCGTTGCCGCAACAGGTGTGGCCCAGGCTGGTCGTACCGCAGACCAGCCCCGCGCAGCACGACGTCCCCGTGCAAGAATAGGTCGCGGGCAGGCAGCATCCGCCGTTGATGCATTCGAGCTGACCGCAGCAATCCTCACCTCCGGGGCGAGTGCACGGCGACTCGAAGTTGCCGCAGCACACCTGCCCGAGTGAGGTCGTGCCGCAGGTGAGGCCGGCGCAGCACGCCGTCGAGCTGGTGCACGCCTTCGTCGCCACCGAGCAGGCCGGCCGGCCGGCATCGGGAGGCGTCGTCGATCCGTCGGCGCGCGCGATCGCGTCCTGCCGCCCGTCGGACGACGCGTCCGGCGTGGTGGCATCCGGCGGCCCATCGGCCGACGCGTCCGGCGAGGCCACGCACGCGGGATCGACGGTCGCGATTCGATTGATCACCAGCGGCACGGGTGTCGATACGCGCCCGAGCTGGACACTCACCTCGGCGGTCCCGGCGCCGACCACGCAGCTCGCCGACAGCGCCTGACCGGTCACGCGCAGGGTCCCGTTGGGTCCGGGCAAGTAGTAGCCGAACCTCAGCATGCTCTTGCCGTCGTAGCTGATCTCGTGGGGAGCGATCTCGGGACGGCCGGCGACCGAGAAGCGCGCGGTGGTGAACGCCGGCACGTCGGCCGCCGCGGTCACGTCGAGCATCGCCAGTCCCTCGTCGGTCCGCACCGAGCGGCAGCCAGCCGGCGCGCAAAGCAGCAGCGCCGCGCCGAGCCACCCGAGCAGCGATGTGGTTCGTGGACTCATCGACTCATCGGCCTCCGCGCGCGCTCAAGGAGGACACACCGCACCGCCGGGACATGGCAAGCGATCTTTCCCGCCGCTCGCGGCGACGATGGCGATCACGCCGGTCACCGCCAGCGCACCCAGGCCGGTCCAGAACCACCACCTGCGGGTGATGGCGCCTCCCCCGGGTGTGGCGCCAGACGGGCTCGCGGACGAAGCCACCGCGGTCCCCGAAGAGCCGGCGGCCGGGGGCGCGGCGACCTGCAGCCGCTGCATCTCGGCGATGTAGCCTTCGATCTCGGCGCGCTCGCCCTCGTCCAGGCTGTGCGCCTCGTGCAGGTAAGCCCGAAAGCTTTCGATCGCGGGCGTCGGCTCGCGCATCATCTGATGGCAGCGTCCGATGTTTCGCAGGTAGGTCGGGTGGTTTGTCTCCGCGTAGAGCCGCCGGTAGATCGCCAGAGCGTCGGGGTATCGACCGGCTTGAAAGAGATTTCGCGCCTCGACGTCCGGAAGGTCCGGCATCGCGACGGGTCCGTCGGCGGAGGTGGGCGCGGCGCGCGCCGGCGGCGCCGCGATCGCCGTCATTCCGACCGCCGACGCGACGAGAACCGCCGCCCAGAAGGTCCTCATACCTTGAACGGCTCCGCGAGCGGCCGGCCCGCCGGCGCGGGGCGCGTCTTGTCGGCGGGCCGATGCCCTGCGGGCGCAGGCGCCGGCGCGTGTCCGGCGGCGCTCGAAGGCTTCTTCTTCAACTCCACCCTGACGAGGACATCTCGATCGAGAGGCGCGATCAAGCGCGTGCTCTCGTAACCCTCGCGCTCGAGCCGTAGCGCCTGGGTACCATCGCCCCGCGGCCACAGAGTCTCGAGGGGCGTCGACCCGAGGAGCTCGCCGTCACGCTCGCGGATGATGCGAGCGCCTGCGGGGTTGCTCAGGATCTCGACCGAGATCGCGCGCGGCGCCTCCGGCTGCACGGCGATCGAAGCTGCCGCGGCGGGGGCGCGGGGCGCGACCGGCGCCGGCCCCGGCGCCGCGGAGATTTCCGGCGTCGGTACACGAACGTTGTCACGACGCGGTTCACGCCGCGTCGCCAGCGCGCCCACGACGACCACCGCGACCCCGAGCAGGCCCGCCGCCAGCAGCGGCACGACGCGACGGAGGCGCTGCCGCTGATCCGCCGGCCCCGACGGACGCTGCACCTCCAACGCCGCGCCCGCCAGCGTCGTCCGGCGAATCGGGCGCGTCGCTCCCGGCGGCGCGTCGAGGCGCAGCGTCGAGCCCGGCTCGGTCACCTCAGCCGGAGCCCCCCACGAAAACGTGCCGGGGATTGTCTTGTCCCCGATCGTCTTGTCGCCTGTCGTCCTCTGGCCCGTCGCCTCACCCTGCAGCGCCGTCGCGTCCAGCGCCTGGCGCAGGTCGGCCATCGACTGGAAGCGAGCGTCCGGATCCTTTTCCAGCGCCCGCGACACGGCGCGTTCGATCGATTGCGGCAGCTCGGGCACCAGCGCGCGCAGATCGGGCGGTGTCACCCCGATATGCATGTGCGCCATCTCGCCCCAGGAACCAGAGACGAAAGGAGGCGCTCCAGCGAGCATCTCGTAGAGGATCACGCCCAGGGAGTAGATGTCGGTGCGGTGATCCACCTCCCGGCTGTCACGGCACTGCTCGGGAGACATGTAGCGCGGCGTACCGAGGATGGCGCCGGTGCGCGTTCGAACGTCGGCCGCGCTCGCGGGCCGCTGCGCCAGCTTGGCGATCCCGAAGTCCAGGACCTTGAGCCGCTCTCGCCCCGGCCAGAGCGGGTCGGGGATCAAGAACAGATTGTCGGGCTTGAGGTCGCGATGAATGATGCCCTTGGCGTGCGCGGCGCCGACCGCGCTCGCGGTCTGGTCGGCGATCTCCAGCGCCGCGCGCAGCGACAATCGCCCGGCCGCGCTCAGGCGGGCCCCCAGGCTCTGGCCGTCCAGGAGCTCCATCACGATGTAGGGCGCGCCCGAAGGGAGGACGCCCAGGTCCGAGACCTCGACGATTCCTGGATGCCCGATGGCATTGGCGGCGCGTGCCTCGTTGAACAGCCGCTGGATCATCTCCTGGCTGGCGGCCAGATCGGGGTGCAGAACCTTCACGGCGGCGCGGCGGCCCAGCTCGGGATGCTCGGCCAGGTAGACCATTCCCATACCGCCCTCGCCAAGCAGCCTGGTGACGCGATAGTTGCCGACGCTCTGCCCGATCACGACAATGCCCGTAGCCTAGCCCAGCCGGGGCCGCGCGACGAGGTCGTGAATGCGTCGCGAATCGAGGCTGGCGCCCGCGAGCACGAGCGCCGTGGCGCGACAGGGCGGATGGCGGACATCTGCTGGGACGTGAGGGGATGTGCCTGCGGCGGTGCGGGCTGATCCGTCGAGAAACCGCCTAAACTCGCTGCCACTTGGCGCCGATTGATCAGTCGGCGACATGAGACATTCGCTCGGCCGTATTCTATTCATTTGCGGGGTGTTCGCGGGCGTCGGCACGGGGTGCCACGATCGGCTCTACGACTCTGGCGAAACCATCAGCCTCGTCGACGGCAGCGTCGGCCGCGTGGACGCCGGCAGCGGCGGCGCGAGCACGACGGGCGACGCCGGCGTGGGCGGCGCGACCGGGACCGGCGGCGACAACGGAAACGGCGGCGCGAGCGGCGACGCAGGAACCGGCGGCGCGGGCGGCGGCAACACCTGCGACGACAACTCGCCGCTGCGGCAGACCGACGTCGCGAACTGCGGCCACTGCTTCAACCAGTGCTACGAGATGAACGCCGACGCGACCTGCATCGCGGGCGCCTGCCAGTACACCTGCCTCACCGGCTTCTTCGACGCCGACAAGAACCCGGCCAACGGCTGCGAATGCGAGCCGACCAACGGCGGCGTCGAGATCTGCGACGGCATCGACAACGACTGCAACGGCACCGTCGACGACGGCTTCGACTTCATGTCGGACCTCAACAACTGCGGCGGCTGCAACATGCCCTGCTACCACCCGTTCGCGGCGTCGAGCTGCGACACGGGCATGTGCACGATGGGCGCGTGCCTGCCGGATTTCTATGACACCAACAAGAAGGACTCCGACGGCTGCGAGACGTACTGCCAGAAGACCAACGGCGGCGTCGAGATCTGCGACGGGCGCGACAACGACTGCAACGGTCTCATCGACGACGGCGTCCTGCCGGCGACCATCGTGTGCCGCTCGCAGGGATCGATCTGCCAGGGCGTCGTCCCGGTGTGCATGGGCCCGATGGGCTACGTCTGCCCGTACCACGCCGGCTATCAGGACATCGAAGACACGACGCTCGGTTGCGACGGTCTCGACAATGACTGCGACGGCCAGACCGACGAGCCGTTCCTGATCGGCAAGAGCTGCGTCGCCGGCCTGGGCGTCTGCGCCGCGGGCACCTGGGCGTGCGAGAACACGCAGCCGGGCAATCACATCTGCAAGGCGACGAAGGCCGCGACGATGGAGATCTGCGACGGCCTCGACAACGACTGCGACGGCAAGGTCGACGAGCTCGACAGCCTGGCCGACACGCACAACGAATCGCTGGTGATCTTCACGCCCACCGGCGCGCCCACGGCCATCACCATGTTCGCCTACGAGGCGAGTCACGTCGACGCCGGCAAGGACCTCAACAACAAGGACATCATCGGCGGCGACATCGTCCACCGGCCGTGCTCCACGGCGGGCAAGCTGCCGTGGACCAGCGTCAAGAAGGAGGACGCCGAGAAGGCGTGCGAGAAGATCGGCGACGGAAAGTGGCGGCTCTGCACCAGCGCGGAGTGGCTGTACGCCTGCAACCGCGCCACGACCAACGCCTTCCCCTACGGCGCGACCTATTCGAAGATCACCTGCAACGGCTTCGACTACGGCGCGGGCGCTCCCCTCACCGCCGGCACCGCCACCGGGTGCACGTCGGACTTCGGCATGGCGGTCGGCAAGGTCTACGACCTGTCCGGCAACGTCAAGGAGTGGGCCGCCACCGCGCTGGACACGGCCACGCCGGCCCACCCGACGGCGTACGAGATGCGCGGCGGCGCGTACAACACGCTCAGCTTCGTCGACAGCTCCAGCGGCACCGCGACCACGACCGCGGTCGGCCTGCAGTGCGACTCGACCGCGCCGGCGCCGACCTCCGACGTGCTCCTGCCGTCGGTCGGCTTCCGCTGCTGCCACCCGGGCGCGCTGCCCTAACTGATCAATGAAAGACCTCATGACAAACAAGAAACTCGGCCTTTTGTTGGGAGTGGCGGCGGCGGTCACGGCGCCGTCGGTGGCGGCACAGGCGCAGTCATTGCGCCCGAACATTCTCTTCATCTTCGACACGTCGGGATCGATGTTGTCCGGCAGCAAGGATGGATCGCCGCTGTGCGCGGGCGGCATGAACAACACCGGCGGCTCGAGCCGCATCTACGCGCTCAAGAAGGCGCTCCGCGACGCGCTGGCGCAGGTCGGCTCGGACGAGGCCAACTTCGGACTCATGCGCTACCCGCAGACCGTGAGCCTCGGATCGGGGCCGACATGCCCGCAGGGCCACTACGCCGCCGGTTCGGCCGTCGGCGGGAACACCGGCTGCCGTCTGACCGCGCAGAGCACGAATCAGACCACCTACGGCACCGCCCCGTCCTGGTTCGACGACGCCACCAACGGCATCTCGCAGGCGCTGCTGGTGCCGGTGACCAAGGCTGCGACGCCACCGGCGGCGTCGACGCTGAAGCCGGTCGACGGCACCTACTTCGACCCGCCCGGCGCCAACATCAGCAACATCTACAAGTGGATCGATCAGACCGAGGACGGTAACACCGGCGGCACGGCGCTCAGCGATCCCGAGCTGCGCAGCCCCAGCAACGCCAGCACGCCGATCGGCCGCTCGATCTTCTACGCGCGCATGTACTTCGACAACTACGTGAAGGCGACGGTGACCACCGACGCCGGCGTCGTCCCGATGGATCCCAAGTCCAAGTGCCGCAAGAACCTGGTCATCTTCGTGACCGACGGTGGCGAGACCTGCGACGCGACGAAGGGGACGGCCCTCAACTCCACCACGTGCGCGCAGACCGGCTACAGCACCTTTCATCCGGAGGTCCAGGCCTGCTTGTTGCGCCTGACCGGCGTCCCGACGTACATCCTCACCGATTTCACCCTGCTCACCAACGCCGAGCAGACCGAGGCGACCGCGATCGCCACCCAGGGCGGCACCACGCGTGATCAACGTCAGCCTCACCGACTCGAACGCAGTCAAGGCGGCGCTGGTCAGCATCATCGCGTCGACGGTTCCGCCGCCCGAGACCTGCAACGGCATCGACGACAACTGCAACGGCCAGATCGACGAGGGCGTCAGCAACAAGTGCCCGGTCGCCAAGCCCAACGACCCGAACGATCCCGACAACCAGCCCGGCACGCCGCTCAAGCACTGCGCGGTCGAGATCTGCGGCGACTGCAAGGACAACAACTGCGACGGCGTCATCGACGAAGGCTGCCCCACCAACGCCTGCGGCCGCCCGCTGCGCGCTGCCCGCCGCTGCCCGAGATCTGCAACGGCATCGACGACGACTGCAACGGCTTGATCGACGACGGCATCATGCTGGCCGGCACGTCACTGCCATATCGGCGACAAGTGCGCGATGCCGTGCCCCGGCATCGTGGCGTGCAACGGCGTCACGGCGTTCTGCGACATGCCGCGCACGCCGTCGCAGGAGATCTGCAACAACATCGACGACAACTGCAACGGCATGGTCGACGAGGGCACGCTGCCCGGCATCGGCGTCACCTGCGGCGCCACCATCGGCACCTGCCACGCGGGCGTCGACCGCGTGCGTGGGCGGCGCGCTGGTCTGCAGGCCGGCGACGGCGGCATGCCGATGCCCGAGGTGTGCAACGGCCTCGACGACAACTGCAACGGCGTCATCGACGACGGCCCGTTCACCCAGACCGGCCAGACCTGCATCTGCCCGGGCCTCGACCCGGCCAAGGTCGGCGTCGGCACCTGCAAGGCCGGCCACCTGGTCTGCCGCGGCACGCGCGGCTTCGTCTGCGAGGGCTGCGTGCTGCCCGGCCCCGAGATCTGCGACGGGCTCGACAACGACTGCGACGGCGTGGCCGACGTGAACCCGATCTGCCCGTCGGGGCTCGGCTGCAAGGAAGGCCGCTGCACGATCCTGTGCACGCCCGGCGAGTTCCCCTGCCCCAACGGCTACAAGTGCGTGGGCGACTACTGCGTGCCGCAGCGGTGCGCGGGCAAGACCTGCCCGACCGACCAGCGCTGCGACGAGAACACCGGCTCGTGCGTCGACCTGTGCGCCAGCGTGGTGTGCAACTCGCCGAAGATCTGCCAGCACGGCCAGTGCGTCGACTGCTACACGCTCGGCTGCGCCGCCGGCCAGATGTGCAACGCCGGCGTCTGCCAGACCGACAAGTGCGCCGGCGTCAACTGCGGCACGAACCAGTACTGCGACAACGGCAACTGCGTCGACCTGTGCACGGCCAACAAGTGCCCGAGCTCGCAGCGCTGCGTCGGCGGCGCCTGCATGGCCGACACCTGCGCCACCGTCGCCCTGCGCCGGCGGCCAGTTCTGCGACCAGACCACCGGCCAGTGCCGCATCGACACCTGCGCGGTGACCCAGTGCGCGAAGGGGCCAGCGCTGCATCCAGCAGACCGGCACCTGCGAGGCCGACCCGTGCAACACCGTCAACTGCCCCGGTCCGTGCTGGACCTGCGCGGTGACGTCCGACGGCATGGCCAGCTGCCAGGTCTCGGGCGACTGCCGTGAGATCTCGGCGCAGATCGGCATCAAGGGCGGCGGCGACGGTTGCGGCTGCGCCGTCGGCGACAGCTCGAACCCGTCCAGCCTGGCGCTGTTCGCCGCCGTGCTGGGCCTGTGCGGCACGTTGACCAGCAAGCGCCGCCGCCGCCGCTGAGCGACGTCTGATAGTCCTCCCCTCAGATCCGTCGGCGTCGGCGTCAGCGTCGGCGTCGGCGATCCGAGATGCACCGTTCCTGGTCGCCAACGCTGACGCTGACGCCCATGCCGACGCCGACGGATCTGCGGGAGACGCAGCGGGCCGGATTCCTTAGCATCCCCCGTCGAGAGGCGGTAGTGTTCCCGCGCGATGGACCTGCGCTCTCTCACTCCCGCCGAGCTCAGCGAGCGGGTGTCGCGCCGCCGGCGAGCCGGCCTACCGCGGCGAGCAGGTCTTCCGCTGGCTCCACGGCCGAGGTACCGAAGCGGTCGTCGACTCGGTCGAGGCGATGTCGAACGTGCCGCGCGCGCTCGGCGACGCGCTGGCCGCCGACGCGCCGCTGCGCCCGCTCGCGGTCGACCTGGTCCAGGAAGCCGCCGACGGCACGCGCAAGCTGCGCTTCCGCACCAGCGACGGCCGCGCCATCGAATCGGTGCTGATCCCCGACGAGAACCGCGTCGAGCCTCTCGACTTCCACGCGGGGCGGCAAACCCGTGACGGCGACGACGCCGACGCGGAAGACGACGCCGATCGGCGCCGTCGCCTGCCCGGCCGCCTGCTGCGCGACAAGCTGACCCTCTGCGTGTCGTCGCAGGTCGGCTGCGCGCTCGACTGCGCGTTCTGCGCGACGGCGACGCTGGGCTTCACCCGCCACCTCTCGGCGGGCGAGATCGTCGAGCAGGTCTACCGCGCCACCCAGATCGCCGGCCGCCGCCCCACCAACCTGGTCTTCATGGGCATGGGCGAGCCGATGCACAACTTCGACGGCGTCTCGCGCGCGCTCGCGCTGCTGCAGCACCCGTGGGGCGCCGCCTTCTCGGCGCGACGGATCACCGTGTCGACGGTCGGCATGGTCACCGGCATCGAGAAGCTCGGCCAGCTCATGCCGGCGCCCAACCTGGCGATCTCGCTCAACGCCACCACCGACGAGGTGCGCGACCGCCTGATGCCGGTCAACCGCCGCTGGCCGATCGCCGCGCTGCTCGACGCCGCGCGCCGCTTCCCGCTGTCGCACGGCCGGCGCGTGACGTTCGAGTACGTGCTGCTCGCCGGCGTCAACGACAGCGACGCCGACGCCGAACGGCTGCCGCGCCTGCTGCGCGGCATCCCGAGCAAGGTCAACCTCATCCCCTGGAATCCGTTCGCCGGGCCCGGCGTTCGCGCGCCCGTCGGCCGAGCGCATCCGCACGTTCCAGGAGCGCCTGCGCGCAGGGCGGCCTCGCGGTCTACATCCGCACGCCGCGCGGCGACGACATCGACGCCGCCTGCGGGCAGCTCGCGGCGCGCGACGCGGAACGCTGGTTCCCGCTCCGGCTCGAGCCGTCGCGCGCGTGATGGCCTCCGACCGACGATATCCAGCACGACCTGACCCGCGCGCGCGATCTCGGCATCGACACCTGCGGGCGCATCGCCGAGTTCTGGGGCTTCACGCGCACCATGGGCCGCACGTTCGGGCTGCTCTATCTCTCGCGCGAGCCGCTGCCGCAGACCGAGATCCAGAAGCGGCTCGGCATCTCGGCGGGGAGCGCGTCGATGACGCTGGCGGCGCTCGGGCGCTGGGGCGTCGTGCACCGGGTCTGGGTGCGCGGACAGCGGCGCGAGCACTACGAGGCCGAGACCGACTTCTGGAAGATGATCGCCGGCGTGCTCAACGAGCGCGAGCGGCGCGAGATCGGCGCCGCCGTCGAGGCGGTCGAGCGCGGCGAGGCGAGCGCGCGCGCCGCGCTGGCGGCCGCGAAGGCGATGAGCGGCGCCGCGGGCAAAAAGGCCAAGGCCGAGGCCGACTTCACCGTCGTGCGCCTCGGGCGCCTGCAGCGAGATCTGCAAGCTGGGAGAGACCATGCTCAACATGCTGCTCGGCCAGCTCACGCTCGACGTCGGGAAATTCCGCCACCTGCTGCGCGTCGAACCGCCGGCGGCGGCGGCCGACGGGCGCCGCGGCGCCCGCGCCGGCCGCCGCGTCCAGGGCGCGGGAAAAACGCCACCGCCGGTGAATCGCCTTGCGAACTTTCAATTTCTTTTGAATATTTAGAATTGTCTTGTCTCTCCCCTCCATCCAGGCGATGCCCAAGGTGATGAAGAACGCCGCTGCTTCCGCCAACGACGCCGAAAGCGCCCGCTCCCGCGTCGGACCGCGCCGCCGCCCTGGTCGAGACGGAGATGCGCGCAGTCGAGGTGCGCCTCGCCGAGCGCATGGAGAGCCCGGTCGGCGCGATCCCGCAGGTCGGCGCGCACCTGCTGGACGCGGGCGGCAAGCGCCTGCGCCCGCTGCTCGCGGTGCTGGCCGCGCGCGCCGCCAACGTGCCGCTCGAGCTGGGCGTCGCCGTCGGGCTGCGCCGCCGAGCTGATTCACACCGCGACGCTGTACCACGACGACGTCGTCGACGACGGACGCGTGCGGCGCGGCCGCCCGGCGGCGCGCATGGTGTTCGGCAACGGCATCGTCGTGCTGGTCGGCGACTTCTGCCTCGCGCGCGCGCTCGAGACCGTGGCGCTGACCGGGCTCGCTGCCGGTCGTGCAGTCGCTGGCGGCGACGGTGACCGAGATGGCCGAGGGCGAGGTCGCGCAGCTCGAACGCGCCGGCAACCCCGACGCCACCATCGACGACTACTTCCGCGTGATCGACCGCAAGACCGCATCGCTCATCGCCTGGTGCACGCGCGTGGGCGGCGCCGTGGGCCCGGCCTACGACGGCCCGCTCGATCGCTACGGCCGCGCGCTCGGGCGCGCGTTCCAGATCGCCGACGACGTGCTCGACAGCGACGTCGATCGAGGCCACCGCCGGCAAGTCGGTGGGCCACGACCTGCAAGGAGGGCAAGCTGACGCTGCCGGTGCTGCTGGCCTGCGAGGCCGACCCGGCGCTCGGCAAGTACGTGCGCTCGCACCTCGGCGAGAACGGCGTGCCCGCCGAGGTCGCCGCCGAGATCCTGCAGCGCTGTCGCGAGGCGGGCGGCGTCGAGCGCGCGCGGCAGAAGGCGCGCGAGCTGGCGGCGGAGGCGGTCGAATCGAGCTCGACGCCGTGCCGCGACTCGCCCCATCGCGGACGCGCTGCGCGACCTGGCGCTGTTCGCCGTCGATAGGAAGTCCTGATGTGCACGTCGGACGCGACGGCAGCGGCGGCGCGGGCGCCCACGGGAAGGCGGCGCGCGACCGGCGTGCCCGCCGCACCACGACGGCCTGCGCGAGTTCGTGCGCCTGCTCGAGGAGCGCGGCGAGCTGCGGCGCATCGCGCGCGAGGTCGATCCGTTCCTCGAGATCACCGAGATCGCGCAGCGGGTGATGCGCGCCGGCGGGCCGGCGCTACTCTTCGAGAACGTGAAAGGCTCGCGCTTCCCGCTCGCTCATCAACACCTACGCCACGCGCCGGCGCATGTCGTGGGCGCTGGGCGTCGCCGACCTCGAGGAGCACGCGCGCACCATCGGCGAGCTGGTGAAGTCGCAGCCGCCCGGCGGGGCTCATGGACAAGATCCGCATGCTGCCCAAGCTCGGCGCGCGTCGCGACGGCGATGCCGCGCACGGTGAGCGCGGCGCCGTGCCAGGAGGTCGTCGAGACGCACGCCCGATCTGTCGAAGCTGCCGATCCTCACCTGCTGGCCCGACGACGGCGGCCCGTACATCACGCTGCCGATGGTGATCACGCGCGATCCGGACAAGGGCACGCGCAACGTCGGCTGCTACCGCATGCAGGTCTACGGCCCGCGCGAGACCGGCATGCACTGGCAGCTGCACAAGACCGGGCGCCGCCACATGCGCCGCTACAAGGAGCTGGGGCAGAAGCGCATGCCGGTGGCGGTCGCGCTCGGCGGCGATCCGATCCTGCCCTACGCGGCGACCGCGCCGCTGCCCGACGGCATCGACGAGTTCATGTTCGCCGGCTTCCTGCGCCGCAAGCCGGTCGAGATGGTCCGCTGCAAGACCAACGATCTCGAGGTGCCGGCGTCGGCCGACTTCGTGCTCGAGGGCTACGTCGACGTCGACGAGCCGCTGCGTCGCGAGGGTCCGTTCGGCGACCACACCGGCTACTACTCGCTGGCCGACGACTACCCGACGTTCCACCTGACCGCGATCACGCGGCGCGAGAACCCGATCTACGCGACCACCGTCGTCGGGCCGCCGCCGCAGGAAGACGCGTGGCTGGGCAAGGCGACGGAGCGGCTGTTCCTGCCGCTGCTGCAGATGACGTTCCCCGAGATCGTCGACATGAACCTGCCGATCGAGGGCGTGTTCCACAACCTGTGCATCGTCTCGATCAACAAGGAGTACCCGCACCACGCGCGCAAGATCTGCCACTCGCTGTGGGGCATGGGGCAGATGATGTTCGCGAAGTGCATCGTCGTCGTCGACGAGGACGTCAACGTGCAGAACGTCGCCGAGGTCGCGTGGCGCGCGCTCAACAACATCGACGCCAAGCGCGACGTCTTCTTCGCCGAGGGGCCGATCGACGTGCTCGACCACGCGTCGCAGGCGTTCGGCTTCGGCGGCAAGCTGGGCGTCGACGCCACCCGCAAGTGGAAGGAAGAGGGCTTCACGCGCGAGTGGCCCGAGGTGCTGAAGATGCGCCCGAGGTGGTCGCGCGCGTCGACGCGCTCTGGAAGGAGCTGGGGCTTTGAATCCAGCTGGCTATCGCGCGGGCGAGCGCGAGCTTGCCTCGCGCGAGCCCATCGCGGGAGGGTTTGGGAACCCTTCCAGGGTGCCCATGGCAACGAAGGGGCGGACGTGCGCGGCATGTTCGATCGCGTGGCCGCGCGCTACGACGCCGCCAACCGCGTGATGTCGGCCGGCGTCGACGTGCTCTGGCGCAAAAAGGCGATCGGCTGGCTGGCTCGAGGGCGCGCGGCGCGCGAGCCGCGCGTTCTCGATCTCGGCGCGGGCACGCTCGACGGCGCGATCGAGATCGCGCGGCGCATCCCGGGCGCGCGCGTCGTCGCCGCCGACTTCTCGCGCGAGATGCTGCGCGTCGGGTCGCCGCAAGATCCGCGCGGGCGCGGTCATCGAGACCCACGCCGCCGACGGCCACCACCTGCCCTATCGCGACGGTGCCTTCGACGGCGCGTTCTCGGCCTTCTGCGTGCGCAACCTCGCCGACCTGCCGCGCGGCGATGCGCGAGCTGCGGCGCGTGGTGCGCCCGGGCGGGCGCGTCGCGATCCTCGAGTTCTTCCGCCCCGACGCGCACGCGCTTCTTCTTCGACAGATCTACAACGGCCACGTGCTGCCGCTCGTCGGCTGGGCGGTCACCGGCGATCGCGAGGCCTATCGCTACCTGCCCGAATCGATCGAGCGTTTCTGCAGCCGCGCCGAGTTCGCGGCGCTGCTGGGCGAGGTCGGCTTCGCGCAGGTCGAGGCGCGGGCGCTGTTTCCCTCGGGCGTCGCCACGCTGGTGATGGCGTCATGAGCGCGCGCCGCGCGCGCGCTCAAGCTCGTCGTCGCCGTCGGCGGCGCGTCCGGCTCGATCTACGCGCGCCGGCTGCTCGACACGCTGGCGGCGCTGGTGGCGCGCGACCCGGCCGCGGTCGAGGTCGGGCTCTGCTTCTCGTCGGCGGGCGCCGAGGTCTGGAACCACGAGCTCGGCGCCGTGCCCGACTACCCGTTCACGCGCTACGGCCTGCGCGACTTCCACGCGCCGTTCGCGTCGGGCTCGGCCGGCTGGGACGCGATGGTGGTCGTGCCCTGCTCGACGGGCGGGCTGGCGCGCATCGCGCACGGGCATCTCCGACAACCTCATCGGCCGCGCCGCCGACGTGATGCTGAAGGAGCGGCGCCGCCTGGTGCTGGTGGTGCGCGAGACGCCGCTGTCGCTGATTCACCTCGAGAACATGGTGACGGTGACGCGCGCCGGCGCGGTGGTGCTGCCGGCGTCGCCGTCGTTCTACTCGAAGCCGGCCGACCATCGACGAGCTGCTCGACACCGTCGTGGCCCGCATCCTGGACCACGTCGGCCTGCCGCAAGAGCTCATGCCCCGCTGGGGCGAGCGACCCGTGAAGGAAGGAGCCGCGAGATGAGCGTCGATTCCGCTGCCGCCGAGACGGCCGCGAGGAACCCTGCGACGACCGACGGCGCGCGCCGACGACGACGAGCAGCGCGGGGGCGGATCGCTGGCCGACGAGGATCTCCACGGGCTCGCGCGGCGCGCGACCGCCGCGCGGCGCGAGGCGCTGGGCGATCGCGCGAGCTTCGTGCGCGCGCGGCAGCTGCTGGCGACGGGCGCCTGGCGCGGCCCGCGCGACGCCGCCGAGTCGTTCGTCGAGGAGGGCGATCTCGGCGGCGCTCGGCGGCTGGGAAGCGGCGCGCGCGCTGGGCGTCGGCGTGCTGGTCGGCGGCCGTGACGCCGCGGCTGCACGCGGCGGCGGTCGCCGGGGGCGCGCGGTCGATCTGGCGGCTCTACTTTCGCAGCGGCGAGGATGGCGACGCGCGCGCCGCGCGCATCGAGACGCTGCCCGCGCGCTGGTTGCGGCGGGCCTGCTCGATCTGGGGCGTGCTGCCGACGCCCGAGGACGGCAGCGAGCCCGAGGGGCTGGACACGCTGCACTTGATCGCGACCTGCCGCCTGGCGCTGCCCGCGATCCCGCACGTGATCGCCGACGTGCCGGCGCTGGGGCCGCGGCTGGCGCAGATGGCGCTGGGCTTCGGCGCCGACGAGCTGTTCGCGCCCATCGTCTCGGAGCGCGCGCTGCGCCTCGGCGACAACGCGCGCAACCCGGCGATGACCCGCAAAGAGGCGGCGATCTTGATCCGCGGCGCGGGGCTGACGCCGTGCGAGCGGCTCTCGGACTTGCGGCTCGAGGAGGTAGCTTGATGACGACGATGACCCACCCGAACGCGACGCCTTCCTTCGCGTCGATCCGCGACAAGGTCCGCGCGCAGGAGCCGCTGTCCCACGATGACGGCGTGGCGCTCTACCGCCACCCGAATCTCATGGAGGTCGGCGCGCTGGCCAACGAGGTGCGCGAGCGGCTGCACGGCGACCGCACCTACTTCAACCGCAACCTGCACATCAACGCGACGAACGTCTGCGTCGCGAGCTGCATGTTCTGCTCGTTCGCGCGCCTCAAGGAAGGCGATCCCGGCGCCTACACCATGTCGCACGAGGAGGCGTGGTCGAAGCTGCGCGCGCGCGTCGAGGCCAACGATCCGATCACCGAGATCCACATCGTCAACGGCCTGCACGGCCGCCTGCCGTTCGAGTACTACACCGAGCTGCTCGCGGGGCTGAAGCGCATCAAGCCGTCGATCCACCTGAAGGCGTTCACCGCGGTGGAGATCTTCTTCTTCCACAAGCACTTCGGGCTGCCGATCGCCGAGGTGCTGCGCCGCCTGCGCGAGGCGGGGCTCGACTCGCTGCCCGGCGGCGGCGCCGAGATCTTCGCGCCGCGCGTGCGCAAGAAGATCTGCGACGACAAGTGCACCGGCGACGAGTGGCTCGAGGTGCACCGCATCGCGCACCGCATGGGCCTGCGCTCGAACTGCACCATGCTCTACGGCACGATCGAGACGGTCGAGGACCGCGTCGATCACCTGCTGCAGCTGCGCGCGCTGCAGGACGAGACCGGCGGCTTCCAGACGTTGATCCCGCTGGCGTTCCACCCCGACAACAACGCGCTCATGCGGCTGCCCGCGCCGACCGGCACCGACGATCTGCGCACCTACGCGGTGGCGCGCCTGCTGCTGGACAACATCCCGCACATCAAGGCGTACTGGATCATGCTCGGCGTGAAGACCGCGCAGACCGCGCTCTGGTTCGGCGCCGACGATCTCGACGGCACCGTGCAGGAGGAAAAGATCTATCACATGGCCGGCGCCGAGACGCCGCAGGCGATGACGCCGGCCGAGATCGTGCGCATCATCCGCGCGGCGGGACGCACGCCGGTCGAGCGCGACACGCTCTACAACGTGCTCGCCGAGGGCGACGCGCTGGCGCCGCAGAAGCCGTACCGGCGCGACGTGCGGCGATCACTGGAAGTCGCGTCGTGACGGCGAACGGCAACGGGCACGGCGACAGGATCCGTCTGCGCGCGGTGTCGTTCCTGAACGCGCGCCCGATCACCTACGGGCTCGAGCGCGGGTTCGCACCGGAGCCGACGACGCTCGCTTCGACCTGTCGTTCGATCTGCCGTCACGCTGCGCGGAGGCGCTGCGCGCGGGTGAGGTCGACCTGGCGCTGATGCCGTCGGCCAGCTACGCCGATCTGGGCGCGTCGATGGAGCTGCGCGCGGTGCCCGGCATCGCCGTGGCCGGCTACGGGCCGGTGCGCACGGTGCTGCTCATCGGCGACGTGCCCTGGAACGACATGACCGACATCGCGCTCGACGGGGCGTCGCGCAGCTCGGCGATGCTGCTGCGCCTGCTGTGCCGCGACCGCGGCGTCACGCCGCGCTTCCGCGAGGTGCCCCACGACGAGATCCTGGCGGCGGCGACCGGCACCACCGGCGCGCTGGTGATCGGCGACGCCGGCTTCGAGGCGGCGAACGCGCGCAAGCACATGGTCGACCTCGGCGAAGAGTGGCGGCGCGTGACCGGCCTGCCGTTCGTCTACGCCCTCTGGGTCGGCCGCGAGGGCGTGATCGGCGACGACGACGTCGCCCTCTTGCAGCGCAGCCTGACGGACGGGCTCGCGCACCGGCGCGAGATCGCGTCGGCGTGGGCCGAGGCGCACGGCGGGCCGCCCGCGCTCTACGAGCGCTACCTGACCGACAACATCCGCTATCGGCTGGGCGCCGAGGAGCTGTCGGGGCTGGCGGCCTTCTTCGATCGCATGCGCGAGGCCGGCGCCGTCGCGCGCGCGACGCGCGTGCGGTTCTTCGGCGGGGCGGCAGTGGGAAGTGGGATCGCCGACGCCGACGCCGACGCCGACGGGCGGAACCGGAAGGGATCCGAGCGGGGATCCGAGAGATCGGTGGATCGCGTTGCTGGCAGACGCGGCAAGCGGGATCCGCCTGTCGCCCGACGACGCGATTCGCCTCTACGAGCAGGCGACGGTGCTGGATCTCGGCGCCGCCGCCGACGCGCGCCGGCGCGCGCTGCACCCGGAGGGGATCGTCACTTACATCATCGACCGCAACGTCAACTACACCAACGTCTGCGTCACGCGCTGCAAGTTCTGCAATTTCTACCGGCCGCCGACCAGCAAAGAGGGCTACACGCTGTCGCGCGAGGTGCTGGCGCAGAAATTCCAGGAGACGGTCGACCTCGGCGGCGTGCAGATCCTGCTGCAGGGCGGGCTCAACCCGAACCTGCCGCTCACCTGGTACGAGGACCTGTTCCGCTGGATGAAGGCCAACTTCCCGCTGGCGATCCACGGCCTGTCGCCCGAGGAGATCCGCTACATCGCCGAGATCGAGAACATGTCGATCCGCGCGGTCGTCGAGCGGCTGATCGCGGCCGGGCTCGATTCGATCCCGGGCGGCGGCGCCGAGATCCTCGACGACGAGATCCGCCACGCGATCTCCCCGCTCAAGTGCACGACCGACACCTGGATGGAGGTGATGCGCCAGGGGCACGCGCTCGGGCTGCGCACGACGGCGACGATGGTGTTCGGCTTCGGCGAGCGGGCGCAACACATCATCAACCACCTCGAGCGGCTGCGCGCGCTGCAGGACCAGACCGCCGGCTTCACCGCGTTCATCTGCTGGCCGTTCCAGGCCGAGGGAACGCGTCTCAAGCTGCACGACGACACCACGGCGATGCGCTACCTGCGCGTCTTCGCGCTGTCGCGGCTCTACCTCGACAACTTCCCCAGCCTGCAAGTGTCGTGGCCGACGATGGGGCCCGAGGTCGGGCAGGTCGCGCTGCGCTTCGGCGGCAACGACTTCGGCTCGGCGATGATCGAGGAGAACGTCGTGTCGCAGGCGGGCGCGATCTTCAAGCTGGGCGCCGACGACATCGAGCGCTACATCCGTGGCGCGGGGTTCGCTCCCGCAGCGCCGCAACATGCGCTACGAGCGCCTGCGGAGCTAGGCGTGTGCACAGCCCGGTCCGGTCCCCTCTCCCGTCTGCGGGAGACGGTCAGGGAGAGGGCAGACCTTGCGAGGGCGAAATGCGGCTGATCAGCGCTCCCTGGATCCTTCCCATCACGCAACCGCCCATCGCCGACGGCGGCGTCGTGGTCGACGCCACCGATGCGATCCTCGCCATCGGCCGCCGCGGCGATCTACTGCGCCTGCACCCCGAAGCCACCGAAGAGCGCGCCGACGGCTTCCTGTTGCCGGCGCTGGTGAACGCTCACTGCCACCTCGAGCTCTCCGCGCTGGCCGGCGCCGTCGCCGGGCGGCGGCGGCCTCATCGCCTGGGCGACGAAGCTGGTCTCTCTGGTGCGCGCGATCGAGCCGGGGCGCGCCGCGGCGACCGCGACCGCCGCCGCGGCCGCGATGCTCGCCTGCGGGACCGCTGCCGTCGGCGACGTGGGCAACAGCCTGGCCGCCGTGCCCGCGATCGGCGCCGCCGGGCTACGCGGGATCTTCTTTCACGAGCTGGTTGGCTCGCGCGACGCGCGCGAAGGCGGCGCGCTCGCCGACGCGGGCCGCGAGCTCGAGAGCTTTCTCGCCGGGCCCGCCAGCGGCGGCGCCGCTTCCGACGCCGGCGCCGCCACCTGGCCGCCGGGACTGGCCTACGTGCCCGCGCCCCACGCCCCCTACTCGGTCGGGCGCGAGCTGCTGCGCAAGATCTTCCACGTCGTCGCGCGCGCCGGCGTGCCGACCTCGGTGCACGTCGCCGAGGACCGCGACGAGATCCGCGCTCCTGCGCGACGGCAGCGGCGACTGGCCGGACGTGCTGCGGCGCATGGGCGTCGATCCGGCGACGCGCGTGCCTGGCCAGCCGCCCGTCGCCTATCTGGCGTCGCTGGGCGCGTTCGACGCCGCGCAACCGCCGCTGCTGGTGCACATGGTCCACGCCGACGCCGACGACCGGCGCCGCGCGCGCGCTGCCGGCGCCACGGCCGTGCTCTGCCCGCGCTCCAACCTGCACATCACCGGCGAGCTGCCCGACGTCGGCGCGCTGCATCGCCGACGGAGTCAGCCTGGCGATCGGCACCGACAGCCTGGCGTCGACACCGGACCTGTCCTCGTGGGGCGAGCTGGCGACGCTGACCGCGCGCTTCCCTCGGGTCGCACCCGCCACGTGGCTCGACGCCGCCACGCGCGGCGGCGCCGACGCGATGGAGCTCGCGCCGCTGGGATCGCTGACGCCGGGCAAGCGTCCCGGTATCATCGAGGTCATGCCGCACACCGTTCCGAGCGCCGGGTCGCCCGAAGCCGCGCTGGTGAGCGACCCGCACCCCGACGTCACCTGGAGGGCGCGCGCGTGACCGTGCGCGGCCCTCTCCCGGCCCCAGCCCCGGCTCCCGTCGCCAGCGACGGCAACGCCGTCGCGCGGTTCGGACGGATGATCAAGTTCAGCCACACGGTGTTCGCGCTGCCGTTCGCGCTGGCGGCGGCGGCGCTGGCGGCGCGCGGGCACCGGCTGTCGCCGTCGCGCCTGTTCGCGATCATCGTCGCCATGGCGGGTGCGCGCACGGCGGCGATGGGGTTCAACCGCATCGTCGATCGCCACATCGACGCGCGCAACCCGCGCACCGCAAAGCGCGAGCTCCCCGCGGGCGCCGTCTCGCTCGACGCCGCGTGGGCGCTGACGCTCGCGAGCACCGCCGTGTTCGTCGGCGCCGCCGCGTTCCTGGGCAAGCTCTGCCTGGCGCTGGCGCCGGTCGCGCTCCTGTTTCTCTTCGGCTACTCGTTCACCAAGCGCTTCACGTTTCTCTGCCACCTGTTCCTGGGCCTGGCCATCGCCGGCGGACCCGGCGGCGCCTGGATCGCCGTGCGCGGCGACTTCGGCCTGGCGCCCGCGCTCCTGATGATCGCGGTGCTCACCTGGATCGGCGGCTTCGACATCCTCTACGCGATCGCCGACACCGACTTCGATCGCGGCGCCGGCCTGCATTCGATCCCCGCCCGCTTCGGTATCCCGCGCTCGCTCGTCGTCTCCGCCGTGCTCCACGGCATCACGAGCGGCATGTTGATCGCGCTCGCGGTCGCCGCCCACCTGGGTGCGCCGTACTTGCTGGGCATCGCCGTGGTGATCGGCCTTCTGATCTGGGAGCACGCCATCGTCAGGCCCGACGATCTCTCACGCCTCGACGTCGCGTTCTTCAACCTCAACGGTTACGTCTCGGTCGTCTTCTTCCTGGGCACGCTCATCGACGTCCTGGCGCGCTGACTCGCACGCGTACGTTCAGCGCTTGGGCTGCCAGCCGGGCGCGTTCCCCGACGACGACGGCGGCGGATTCGACGCCGGCCGCCCCGCGGCGCGCTCCGCGATCGGCGGCGCCACCGCGTCGGGCGGGATGGCGCGCGGGTGGCGCACGTCGAACGCCGGCCGCTGGTTGGGATCGCAGGTGGGGCCGAAGCCGGCGGCGTCGAACGGATGCGACAGCCGCCCGGACCGGCCGTGCGCGACCGCCTCGATCTCGACCTGGTGGTGGCCGGCGCGCGACGGTGAACAATACGACAACAAGTAATAGCGCTTGGACGACGCCTCGATGCGCGCGCCGACCTCGTCGAAGCCGCGCTGGATGTCGGTCCGGTTGCGCGACGCGAACGTCCCCGATCGGCCGATGCGCGACAGCTGGCCGCGATCGACCTCCTGTCCCACACCGATGACGTAGGTCTCGAAGCCCGCCGAGTCGAGCGCGCGGCTGACGTCGTCGGGCGACGCGCGGTGGGCGCGGTCGGTGCCGTCGGTGAAGACCACCAGCGTGCCGAAGCGCAGCGGGACGGGCGCGCTCTCCATCTGCCGGTGCAGCACGTGCACCCCCTCGATGACCGCACCGTTGAGGTTGGTCGACGGATCGCGCGGCCGGCGCGTCGCCAGCGTGTGAATGCCGCCGCGTCACGTTGCCGCCGAAGCCGACCAGCGGGGTCAGGTGGGGGCTGCCGTCGAAGGTGTAGATCGCGACCTTCTGGTACGGACCGACGCGCTCGGCGAACGACGCCGCCGCCTGGATCAGCGCCGGCATGTCCCCCGAATCAACCACACTTCCACTCATGTCGACCAGCAGCAGCGTGTAGTGAATCGCCGCCACCTCCGGCTGCAAGATGGTCTGCCGGCTCTCGAGAACCGACACCGGCTGCCCGTCCTCGTAGATGTGGAACTGGTCGGGCGCCAGGTCGGCGACCGGCTCACCGCCGCGGGTGTCGACCGTGAAGTAGACCGCGACGTTCGAGGGCTTGCGCACCGAGGCGTCGACCAGCTGAAGCTTGAGCCCCGCGCACCCGAGACCCAGGCCGCTCAAGAGCGCCGCGCAAAAGCCGATGAAAGCACAGGGGTTCCGTCTACACGACATCCCTACCGGAATATCACGAAGCCGTCGAAGACATAAGCGGGAGGAACGTTGCCAATGGGCACTCGGACGTCAGCTCGGTCGTCATCCAACTATCTCCTGGCCGCCGCGATCGCCATCGGCCTCTTGATTGCCGCGGCGACGGCGCTGGCGGCGCCGCTGCCCGTCGACAAGGAGAAGGAGACGCCGCTGTCGGTCATCGACGGCCCCGAGGCGTCGTACCTGAGCCGTGTGCACGCGCGCGTTCACAGCCGCTGGGCCGATAACTTCCTGGCGCTGGCTTCGCAGAAGCTGCCCGAGACCGACCCGATCAACCAACCGACCCGCGCGACGACCGTCGAGCTGGTGCTGAACCCCGACGGCGAGATCGTGACGCTGGAGACGTCCAAGAGCTCGGGCTTCGGCGGCTTCGACGACGCGGCCAAGGACGTGCTGCGCGACAGCGTGCCGTTCCCGCGCGCCGCCGTCGACCTGCGCTCCGACGACGGCCTGGTGCACCTGTCCTGGAGCTTCGCGCGCGACGAGCACCGCTGCTCGGGCGTGACGCTGGTCCGCTACGAAGAGCCGCTGCCGATCGCGATCCCCAAGCTGGTCCGTGACGGCCGCGAGGAAGAGATCGTGCGCCGCATGCGCGTGGCGCGCGCCGGCGGAGCGCCGGCCGAGCCGATGCTGACCACGCTGGCGACGTCGTGGCTCAAGGCCGCCGTCAACCGCCCCTATGCCACCGTCGCCGTCGCCGACATGCTGGCGACGCTGGGAGACAACAGCGGCGCCGCGTGGCTCAAGACCGCGGTCAAGCGGCCGGAGACCGCGGCGGCGGCGGGGCGCGCGCTGGCCGCGCATCACGTCCCGGTCTGCCCGCTGGTCAAGGCGTCGCTTGCCGGCCCCGGACGCGGCGGCCGACGCCAAGGCGCCGCCGATCGCCGACCAGCAGGCGGCGGCCGCCGCTCTCGCGACGGCGGGCGAGGTCGATTGCGCGCCGGGGCTGATCGCGCTGCTCGAGAACCACAAGGCCCGCACCGAGGCGCGCGTCGCCGCCGCCGTGGCGCTGGGCGCGATCGCGGGTGACAACGCGAGCAAGAAGGCGCTCGCCGATGTCGGCAATGGCAAGGACGACGCGGTCGCCCTGCGCGCGGCCGCGACGCTGGCGGGCGCGGCGCCGGGCAGCGGGCGCGGCAAGGTCTTCGCGCTGGTGACGCCGCTCCGCGATTCGTCGCCGGAGATGCGCGCCGCCGCCGCCGCCGGTATCGTGCGCGCGGCGGGCAACTCGAACCTCGACGACCTGTACGTGATCTTCATGGACAAGGATCCGCGCCCGTCCGCCGCGGTCGCCACGGAGCTCGACCACCTGCGCACCGAGGAGGCGACCAAGCTGCTCGTGCGCCTGCTCAAGCGCTCGAACCTGTCCGTACAGCTGGCCGCGACGCGCGCGCTCATCAACCGCGGCGCGCGCGACACCTACGGCGCGCTGCGGCCGTTCCTCGACGCCAAGACCGACGCCGAGCTGCGCGGGCTGGCGCTGGTGTCGGCCGAGGCGTCGACGCTCGACAACCTGGCGCAGGTGGTCGCGGCCAGCAATGGCGCCGATCCCAAGGTCACGCGGCTGGCGCTCGCCACCTACCACGCGCGGCTGGCGCGCAGCGAGCGCGACGCCGCCGGCGATGTGCTGCTCTCGGTGCTGATGAAGCTGACGCCCGCCGAGCGCGCCGACGCGCTGGCCGACTGGCTCGGGTCGGCGCACAAGACGGGCGGCGCCGCGACCGCCGCCGGCTCGACGACCGCCGCGGTCAAGTAGGGATCGGGAGGGCCTTTGTCCGTCAGACCGGCGTGACCTGCGTCGCCGGCAACAGGCCGTGCTCGAGCAGGCTGCGACCGTTGCTGGCGATGACCTTCTTGTACCAGTCGTACGAATCCTTGGGGACGCGCTTCTGCGACGGGTAGTCGACGTAGATCATGCCGAAGCGCTGCTTGTAGCCGTCGGACCACTCGAAGTTGTCGAGCAGCGACCAGACGTAGTAGCCGGTGATGGGCACGCCGTCCTTGATGGCGCGCGACAGCTCGAGCAGCACGCGGTGCATGTAGTCGATGCGCTGCGGATCGTGGACCTTGCCGTCGAGGAAGAGCTGATCGCGCGTCGACAGCCCGTTCTCGGTGATCGAGATCGGCAGCTTGTAGCGGTCGCAGAAGAAGCGCGGGCCCCAGTAGAGACAGGACGGCGTGATCGGCTGCCAGTCGACGCCCGAGCGCGGGTAGCCCGGCGGCAGCGCGACGTGCTCCGGCTTGCCGTCGGCGCCGCGCCGGAACGTCTCGGCCTTGTAGATGTTGAGGCCCAGGAAATCGAGCGGCTGCTTCATCTCGTCGAGGTCGCTGGCCTTCCACTTCGGCACGTCCTTGCCGTACGTCGCCAGGCCGTCCTCGGGGTACTTGCCGAACAGCACCGGATCGATCCACCAGGCGTTGTTCCACTGGTGGCGCTCGAGCACTGAGAACATCGCCGCGCGCGCCGCCTCGATGTCCTCGGGCTTGTCGCTGGCCGGCTGCGTGAGCTGCGTGGCCACGCACGTAGCCGACCTTGGCGTCCTTGGCGTGCGCGCGCAGCGCCTGCACCGCCTTGCCGTGCGCGCGCATGCCGTTGTGCGCCGCCATCAGATAGTCCGGATCCTTGAGCTTGTCGCCCGGCGCGTGCACGCCGTCGAGCAGCGCGAGCCCGATGAAACACTGCGGCTCGTTCTGCGTGACCCAGATCTTGATGCGATCGCCGAGCTTGTCGCCCATGAGCGCGGCGTAGTCGGCGAACCAGTCGGCGGAGTCGCGGTTGAGCCAGCCGCCGCGCTTGTAGAGCGCCTGCGGGTAGTCCCAGTGGAACAGCGTGCACATCGGCGTGATGCCGTTCTTGTGCAGCTCGTCGACGAGCCGGCTGTAGAAGTCGAGCCCCTTGGGGTTGAGCGCGCCCGTGCCCTCGGGCAGCACGCGCGGCCACGAGATGCTGAAGCGGTACGACGTGATCGCCCAGCGCCTTCATCAGCGCGACGTCGTCCTTGTACCGGTGGTAGTGGTCGCAGGCGACGTCGCCGGTGTTGCCCTCGAAGATCGCGCCCTTCTTCTTGCAGAACACGTCCCACACCGAGGGACCCTTGCCGTCCTCGGCGGCGGCGCCTTCGACCTGATAGGCGGCGGTGGCCGCGCCCCAGACGAAGTCTTTCGGGAACGGAGCGTCCTTGTCGGCGCCCTTTCCTTTGGTTTTGGTGGCCCCCCTGGCGGTACCCGCCGCCACGGCCACGGCCGCCGACCCGCCCAAGAATCCTCTTCGCGTCAGGCCTTTGAGCATGCCGTCTCTTTATCACGACGCGGCGACGCCCGAAACGGCCCGTAGCGAGCGAGATCACACCGCACCGGCGAGTACGCTCGGTTGGCGGGAATACCGGCCGTCGAGCGCGTTGATTCTACGTGGCCATTGAAAGTTATCGCCTCACGGAAGCGTGCAAGCTGCAAGTCCTCGCCGAGCTCGCGTCGGCGAAGGGGCGCGCCGACCTGGCCGAGGACATCCGGCAAATCGCGCGCGTGCTGCTGGGCGGAGCGCCGGTACGGCACCCGTCGCGGCTGACGGCGGCGGCGGTCTTCCGCGCCGCCGCTGCGCGGACGCGCGGCGCGACGCCGCACTGATTAAAGGGCCTCGGGCTTCGGTCCTCCCCGCTGGAGAGGAGCTCGATCAGGTGCCGGCGTCGGTGATCTGCAGGACCCAGAGCGTGCCGGCGGAGGGTGCGGCTGGGCGGCCCGGCGAGGCCTCGTCGCCCGCGATGCGGCCGCGGAGAGTGACCTCGCGGCCCGCCGTCGCCGCGCGCGCCAGCGCCGCCGCCAGCGCGTCGGTCGCCTCGGGCGCGGCGGCAGCAGCAGCGATCGGATAGACCGCGCCCGACCCGGTGACCGTGAGCTGCAGAGCGCCCGCCTTCGCTCGGCCGACGCGGCCGCGAACGACCAAGTCGGCCTCGCGCACGATGAAGTGATGGCGGCGAACCACGGCGCGCAGCTCTTCGAGGGTGGCGCGGTTGCGGGCGCGGAAGCGCACGGTCAGGATGCGCCGGTTCCAGCTCGCGTCGGCCGCGTTGACGCCGTCGAGCTGCCCGACCTCCATGCGCAGCTGGCGCGCACACTCCGCGCACTCCATGCCGCCCGCGACCTGCCGGACCTCGACCAGCTCGGCGCGCGCGCCGCTGGAGAGCGCCAGCAACGCGAGCAACGACGCGAGCGCCGTGATTTGCCGCCCCCCGCTCATTGAACGGCCAGCACCGTCACCCCGTCCGGCAGGCTCTTCGCGGTCTCCGCCGACACCACGCCGACCGCTCCCGGATCGTTCGCCACGGCGTTCACACAACTCTTGTCCGAGGTGACGATCACCGGCCGGCGGAGCTCGCCCTTGAACACCTCCTGCTTCATCTTCGCGCCCAGCGTCTCGTCTCCGATTCCGGTCGCGAACATCGAGAACCACTTCATCTCCGGCGCGCCGACCGGCTCCAGCACCAGCTGAACCGGCACGCCCGACGACCAGACCTTGCGGCGGCCAATCGCCATGTCCTTGAGCTCACTCTTGGTCACCGACGCCGTCCCGGTCTTGGCGTTGTGAATCAGAACGAACTCGACCGCGCGCGCGATCCGCGGCGGCCACGCCACGGCCGCGATGACCAACGCCACCGTCCCTGCACCCAGCACGACACGCCGGCGAACGCCCGCCATCGAGAGCCGCGAGAGTCGCACTTTGCCAATGTTTTTCGACATGGTCATGTCTCTCTCAAAAGGCAAACGCGCATTGGGCCGCCACGGTCTTGATGGTACCGCCGCTGTCGCGGTTGACATACTCGCCCTCGAGCTTGACCGCCAGATAGTCGGACAGCAGCGATTTCACGCCGACGATCCCCGACTTGGAGCTGCCGCGCGTGAGGAACAACGCGTTCTGCGCGAAGAAGGGGTCGTTGGTCAATGTGTCGGCCGGGAAGTGGACCCATTCGCCACGCACATAGGGACCGATGATCCCCGCATCGTAGCCGAGCTCCATGAACGCGGACTGCGTGTGGCCGGTCCAGCCCGCGCTCGCGTTCTCGTGTGAAATGAACAGGTATTCCCCGATGACGTGGATGCGATTCTCGAGATAGGCGAGGTGACCGCCGAAGATCATCTCGCGGAGCGACACCAGCGGCAGCAGCGGGTCCGCCTGCGCCGCCGCGATGACGTCGTAGGTCGCGCTGCCGCCGATGACCAGGCCGTCGATCGACGACGGCTCGAAGCGCAAACGCAGGTTGTACATCTTTCCGTTGTTGGGGTCTGTGAGGTTGTCGACCTCACCGGGCGTCGCGCCGCGGCCGTTCGTCACTTCAGCGTCGTAGCGGATGTTGCCGGCCCCGCCGACCGGCAACCGGCCGTCGCCGTGGAGCCCCACCGAGTGCGCCGGGATGAGCCCGCCTTCGTCCTCGAAGCGAACCATGGTCGGCCGATCCACCGTCATCTGGAAATAGCGGCCGTGGTGATAGGCGTCGTTGTAGTAGCCGATCGCGGTGTGAAACCGACCCACACGCAGGCGGAACCTGTCGGAGAAGAGATAACCGACCTCGATGCGTTCCATGTCGATGCCGAACTCGTTGGCCTCGCCGACCTCGAACATGGTCTCGGCCAAAAAGGCGAGCTTTCCTTGCGTCGACGTCAGGAACAGCTCCAAGCGCGGCGCCGAAAATGCATTGGTCGTTCCAACTGGAACGCCGGTGGCTGGATTGCCGCCGTCGTGCGTGGCCTGATAGTCGACGTCACCAAAGACGCTGACCGAAACCTGCGCTGCGGCGGGCTTCGCAAACAAGACGCCGGCTACCGCCAGCGCGCTCGTTGCGATCCAACCGCGGATCCTCGCTTTCCCCCTGTCTTTGTACGCATGGGCACCTCGTTGAAACGACGTTGCGACGACTCGAACGGATCGAGCAATGAGCTCGACGCTTTCCAGCCGTCAATCAATGAGCAAGCCAGAGCACTTCCGCGCTGCATCGTAGAGACAGCGATGTAACAATGTCAAACCCAATGGTTGTTTTTTACGCACATGAAGGACCGAAACGTTGATTGACGGAGATTCGGATTGCCGCAGAGCCGCAGGTGGGTATTGGTAGTTGATTGCGGTCGATGCAGGACAACGACGGCCCATCGACGACACGCACTCAAGGTTTCTTCCAAACTCGCCGACGTTGGAGACGTTGGAGACGTTGGATCCGTCCGGTTCACGCATGCAGGAACCTTCGGCCAACGGCTTCGTCAGCGTCTGCGTCCACGCCTCCGGTAGCGGCGCCCGTCCCGACCCGGAGCGCGTACCGGGGCGGTGCGCCGGGTGAGGCTTCCCCGCTTCTCTTCCGTTGCGTTCAAGCTGGCCGGCGCGACGCTGGCGCTGATTGCGCTGGTGACGACGGGCGTCTCCATTCAGCTCGAGCGCTCGCAGCGCGAGGGGCTGCTGCGCGCCAAGGAGCTGAGCGCCAGCGCGGTGACGCGCCTCTTTGCCGACTCCTGCGCGCCGTCGGTGGTCTTCGACGATCCCGCCGACCTGCACGAGACGCTGGTCACGCTCGGCCGCAACGAGGACGTCGAGTACGTCGCCGTCTGGGCCGTCGACGACAGCGGACGCATCACGCGCCGCATGGCCGAGCTCGCGCGCGGGCGCGCAGAAGCGGTGACCCACGTACCCCAGACGGTCGAGCTGCGACGCGACCCCGACCGCGTGGTCTCGTTCGCCGCCGTGCACGACATCAAGCGCAAGGTCGTGGGCGTGCTGGTGACGGCGTTCTCCCTCGCGCATGAAAACCAGGCGCGGACAGCGCTGAAGCGGTCGGCGCTCGTGACCTCATCCGTGGTGGCCACCGGGCTGACGCTGCTGCTGATGGCGCTGGCGCGCCTGCTGGTCGTGGGACCGTTGACCAAGCTCGCGCGCGCCGCCAAGCGGGTGGAAGAGGGCCAGGACGTCGCCGCCGACGTCGACATTCGCAGCGACGACGAGGTCGGCCAGCTCGCCGGCGCCTTCCGCAGCATGGCGGCAGCGATTCGCGTGCGCGAGGAGCACATCAACCAGCGCAATCAGGACATGCGGCTGGTCCTCGACAACGTCGGTCAGGGGTTCCTCAACATCGACCGTTCCGGCGCGATCGCCGGCGAGCGTTCGCGCATCGTCGAGGATTGGTTCGGCCCCATCGAAGGCACTCCGCCGTTCTGGGACTACCTGCGCCGGTTCGATCCCGCGCTCGGCGACTACTTCGAGGTGGCCTGGTCAGCGATCATCGACCAGGTCTTGCCCGCCGACCTGTGCCTGGATCAGCTGCCCAAGCTCGTGAACAAGGACGGCCGCACCTACGAGCTCGCTTACCGGCCGATCTACTCCGCGGGCGACACGCTGGACAAGGCGATCGTGATCATCACCGACGTCACCGTGCGCCTGGAACGGGAGCGCTCCGAGCAGCGCCAGCGCGAGATGATGAGCATGTATCGCCGTCTGATCGCCGATCGCCCGGCGTTCAACGAGTTCTTCGACGAAGCGACGACGCTGGTCCGCGAGATCACGACCGCGCGCGACGTCGAGCTGCCGATCGTGAAGCGGCAGGTGCATACGCTCAAGGGCAACTGCGCGCTCTTCGGCATCGACAGCGTGGCCACGCTGTGTCACGCGATCGAGGATCGCATCGACGATTCGGCGGCGTTGCTCGACGCCGATCGCGTGCGTCTCGGCCAGGCGTGGGCGCTGGCGACCAAGACCCGCGCCGAGCTGGTCGAGGCGGGCGATCGCCACGCCATCGCGGTCGCGCGCGAGGACTACGAGCGCCTGTGCGACGACCTGCGGCGCTACGCCGATCACGAGAGCTTGCTCGCGGCCGTCGAGGCTTGGGAGCTGGAGCCGGCCTGGAAGCGCCTGGCGTTGATCCGCGAGCAGATCGAGCGCCTCGCGAGCCGCCTCGGCCGCGCGCCGGTCGACGTGATCTGCCATCCCACGACCGTGCGGCTGCCGCCACGGCGGTGGGCGACGTTCTGGTCGGCGTTCGCGCACGTCGTGCGCAACACCGTGGACCACGGCGTCGAGACCAGCGAGAAGCGGATCGCCGGCGGCAAGCCCGAGCGCGCGACGATCCGCGTCGCCATCGGCCGCGACCGCGATCGCATCCTCATCTCGATCCAGGACGACGGCCCCGGCGTCGACTGGGAGGCGATCGCGAAGCGCGCGCGCGATCGGGGCCTGCCCGCGAGCACGCACGTCGACCTGGTGTCCGCGCTGTTCACCGACGGGATATCTTCGCGCGCGACGGCGACCAGCACGTCCGGACGCGGCGTCGGCCTGGGCGCGGTGCGCGCCGCCGTCGACAGCCTGGGCGGCGAGCTGGAGCTCTCCGCCGCCGGTGAATCGGGCACGCTGTTCCAGTGCTGGTTGCCGGTGAGCCTGGCCGACGTCGACCCGCTCGACGGCCAGATCACGGGCAAGCTCGAGGTGCCGATCTCCGGAGAGGTGTCGGCGGAGATCTCGGCGCGCTCGACGCCCGTGACCTGATTACGCCAGCGGCTGGCTTCCCGCTGGTGGTGGTCCGCTGGCGGCGCTACGATCCAGCGACATGACCGAGCCCGCTCGCAGATACTGGTTTCCAGCCAAGCGTTACGGCTGGGGCTGGGGTCTGCCCGTCACATGGGAAGGCTGGACCTTCCTGATCATCTGGATGATCGCGATCATCACGGGCGCGCGCGGGCTGGTCGGGCACCACCGGGTGCTCTACGGTCTGTTCATCGTCGCCATGATCGCGGTCATGCTGGCGGTCTGCTACGCCAAGGGTGAACCGCCGCGGTGGCGCTGGGGCGATCGCGACGAGCCACGCCCGCCCCGCCAGGGGTGATGCCGACCGTTGATTCCTCGGCGCGATCGCGAGTGCGTCTCATCCGTCCCATGCTTGCAACATCCAACCGGTTGACCGACGATGGTGGCGGTGCGATCACACCAGCGGCTATCGGCACTCTGCACTCTCCTCCTCTGGCCCGCCTCGTTGTCCGCCGCCGACGCGATCGGGCAGGTTGTCGCGGATAGCGGCCAGGGTATCGCCCACGCAATCGTTACCCTCCGCCGGCGTGACAACGACACCGTAGTTCTCGGTACTGGACGCGTGAGCCCCACCGGTTCGTTCCGCATTCCTGTCGCGGACAACGTCTCCGATCTCTGGTGCGACGTCGACGCAATGGGGTTCGACTCCCGACGAACCCGGCTCGATCGGATCGACGGTCATTTCGATGCCAAAGCGGTGAAGTTGAAGAGCCGTATCTGGCTCAGCGACCCCATTCCGCTCCCCGGTCGAACCAGCGCCGACGGGCGCGCCGATAGCGTCTACCTTCAAGCCCTCGTCCACGGAACGCCTTTTGATGTCGCCGCCATCAGGATCCGCGGAACCGCAACCGTGTCGCAGCAGACCTGCGCCGGACAGACGCCGATCCTCGCGTTCGATGTCGAGCCGAAATTCTTCGTCGAGCGTTCCGGACATGCCATAGGAACGGTCACGACGCCCGAACTGACGGGGACGGGGTACCTCGACTACGACCCATGCGCATCGGGGACGTTCTCGCTGAGCGTGGCGTACCTCGCGTCTGTACCGTCCTCGAACTCGCAGCCAGACAAGATCAAGATACGCATACCGACCGAGATCGTGCTGCAGGCAAAGGGTGGAAAGCGGACCAAGTTGTCGTTCTCGGTCCCGTCCGGAACGGGTCAGGCGGGTGGCGTCAACTCCTCCGTGGTCGTGGAGTTGCAACTGGCTCGGCTTCCCGGCCAGGACATGAATGCGCCCATCGCGCGCATCACGTCCCCCGAGGCGCACCTCAGGGTAAATCTCGCTCCTCCGTACTGACCGATGCGGCTGCTCGCGCGCACGCCCCTCATCGGGGACTACACCGACTCCCGGGCGAGACCCTCGGGGGGTGGCGCCGCAAAACCGTCCTCGTTCCTCCTCGTGGGATCATCTCTCGCCGCGATCAACTCGGTCGTCGATCCCGTTGCGCGGCTGCTTCCGTCCACACCCAGGTTCACGCTAGCGGTCAGTCTGCTCGTACCGCTTGGTCTGATCGGCTTGACGATCCATGCGATCGTCGCCAGATCGGTGGCTCTCGGTGGAATGCCCCCCCCGGAATACCTCTTCGAGCGCCACGCTTGGTCCTATTCGCTGCCCCAGCCGACTCGATTGCTGGCGAAGATCCTCTTCCCACTCAGCATCGCGCTCCTGCTCTACGATGCCCGTCGGGTGCCGTTGCCGACATGGCGCCCTTTCTCGATTGCGGGATATGCGTGCAGGCGCGACCATCGACCGTTCGACTCCGGAGAAATCAGCGTGGTCGACGCGCTGGGAGAGCCCGGTGCGCGTGATGCGATAGCGCCCGATGGCTTTTTCAAGCTCGCCATTTCGAAGTGGATGCCGAGGCCGGCCCGGCTGACTATAGAGTGTGAGCGCGCAGGTCGTCGAGAGCTCGACGTCGGTCAGAGCGCCCCCGCCGGAAGGGGTTGCTCGGCCGCCGAGCCGGTCGAGCCTGGCGTGCATCCGGACGCCCGAGGAAGTTGGGTCTTTCCGTGTCCGTGAAGTTCTCCGCGCTCTTGCTTCTCTGCTCCGTCGCGATCGATCCGCGAGCACACGCCGACGATCTTGCGGGCACCGTCCCGCCGTGCAGGCTCGCGATGCAGGGAGCGCTCCTCGACGCGGTTGACTTCGCGGCCCGCGCGGCGCTCGACGGCGTGAACCGTGATGTGCCGACCTCGTTCCTGCCTTCCTCCGGGGGGACTACTTTCATTGTGGTGCCCCGACGCATCGGGCCCGGAATAGACGTCAATGGCCTGGGACCGTCGACGACCCTTCGCCTCCCTCCCTGGATGATTGGCGGTGACTGGAGCTTGCCGTCCGAGGATGACGGCATCTTCGGCACGAGCGCCTTTGGTCCGAAGGGTGCGGCCAATGCAGGGCCGCCCATTCGCGTACTCATAGTGACCGACGCCGCCGAGACTCAGGTTGATCCGACGACTGGATGTATTGCTTATCCGATCGGCCCGCGCGGCGACCCCGATAGATTGACAATCGTCGAGGGGTGTCGGGCCGAGGGACAAACGGTCCTCTGTTCGTCGTCATTGGTCGAGGCGCTGACTCAGGGCGAACTGCAAGGAGCCGAGCTCGTTTTGCTTCTCGCGCATGAGCTCGCTCATATTCGCCACGGGGATAGCGGCGCCTTCGCACCGGCCTACAGTCCGGTCGATTTGTCGTCGGAGGTCGGCCGAAAATTCGAGCTGATGCGATCGGGCTGCGACAGGAAGCAGCGTCAGGACAATGAAAGGCGCGCCGACAAGGTGGCGAGCCATGCGCTTTTGGAGTTCCTGGTTCGCTTTCCGATGAGATCCCGCACGTCGTCTGCGATGTCCGCGTTCCTAGTCGCGATGGGGAAGCACCGCTCGCTCTGCGATTTGGCCAACGAACGCTTTGAAGACTTGACGAAATTGGTCTCCGGCTTTCGCGCCTGGCGTGCGAGGCTTGGTGGGTTTGGGCCGACTTCGATCGCCACCGACGCGCGGCAAATCCTGTGTGGGAAGAGCGGCGTCGCTTACTACCCGCGTCTGGATTCTCATCCCAGCGTATCAGCTCGGATGTTGAACATCGTCGACGGAACCGAGAGCGCCTTGCAATCCATGGTCGACGCGAAGGAGAGCAAGCGTCAGAAGGACTGGTATAGCCTCCATCAAGAGGCCCGATTCGACTACTCTGGTACCGACACCAGTGTTTCGCCGCCGCCCGATCCATCGCTGACGATACGCTTCGGGAGCGCGCCCACTCCAGGCACCGGCGCATATCAGATCGGTGGGTTGAAACTGATCGAGCGACACCTGACACCGGATCCGCCCCCCCCTGCCGAACCCTTCAACGGCTGCATTCCGCCGAGCGCGTCGACCAGGACCTTCCTGACGATGTTCATGGCCGCTCGTGGGGAGAGCGACCAAGTCAAGCGGGAGGCTGCTGAGATCGCTCGGGAGCTCACCAATGACGACACGACCGAGGAGGGATTCTGTCGGTCTTTCGAGATGATCGAGGATTCTGATCCAGCGCAGGTCTGCGCGGCCTGGAACCGTTAGGATCGTACCTCTCCGCTGGTCGCGCGCGATTTTCGCGACGTGATTCTCCGTAAAGTGGCTCGTCGACGAGGCGGCGGCCCAACCTGACTCCGAAGCGGATGGGGAGCGCCCGGTGGTGGACAGACTCCTCGCGACGAGCCACGCCCGCCCCGCCAGGGTGAGTCAGTGACGGACGTAGGCCGTGCGATAGCCGGCCGTCCCCGGCGCGACGCTGGAGAACGGAGCCCCCGGGCAGTTCGCCGCGGCGATGCCCACGACGTCGCCGTCATCGAAGACCAGCCCGTAGGTGCTGTCGGTGTTGCTTCGCAGGGTCACCGCGCTGCCGTCGGTCGCCGACACGCCGAGCGTCAGCGAGTGATCGGGCCTGATCTTGAGGGCGAGGTCGTTGATCGAGTTCACGAGCAGACGATTGGCGGCGTCGTACGTCCAGAGTTGATCGCCCGTCGGCGCGCCCGACGACGTGACCACGTTCCAGGAGATCACGTCCGAGCCCGCGGTCTGCGGTGGCCGCACGCCGAGGTAAACCGGCACCTCGCCCCCGCAATCGAGCGTGCACGAGAACCCGAGCGCGCCCGCGCCCGCCTCCGTGCTCGAGCCATCCCCGTCCGGACCGCGATCGGCAGGCCCGTCGGCGTCGCCAGCGCCAGGCACGTCCGCGGTGCCCGCGTCATCGTTCGCGCCCGCCGCTCCCCCCTGCGCGCCGCTGTCCGCGAATGAGCTGCCCCCGCTGCCTGCGGGACCGTTGCTCAAGCCCGGGTGATCGCAAGCCGCCGGAAACACCACCGCAAGTGACAGCGCCCCGACGACCACTCCCAATGAACGGTTCACGAATCCTCCGCGCCACATTGCCGGCCGCTGTGATTGTCGGGCACGTGCACCCGGGCGGTCAAGCACCGCGCATGCAGGGTCGAACCCAACGACCTGCCGGAGAAGTGAGTGGGCGCAGAAAGAATCGAACTTTCAACAAACGGATTAAGAGTCCGCTGCTCTACCAATTGAGCTATGCGCCCGAGTATTTCGTTTTGTCGCTGGGCCCGCGCGCCCGAGGTGAGTCGAACACCTAACCCTCGGCTTCGAAGGCCGATGCTCTATCCAGTTGAGCTACGGGCGCCTACGTGACTTTTGCGGGCCGGATGATGCGTAGGTGCGTGTCCGCTGTCAAGGGAAAGCGGCGCGCACGTTAGGGTTTCTCGGCGCCTTTCATCGAGGGGGGTGCCGGCGAGGGGGGCGCGGGCGGCCTTGGCGTTGCGCCTGGGCAAGTACGTCGGGTGCAGGCTCTGCATGATCTTTTCCTTGGCCAGGGCAGGATCGGCGCGCATGTCGATGCCGGCGACGCTCTCCAGCGTGGCCTTGAGCAGATTCAATCGCCCCCGGTCGGCCTCGCTGCAGACCGGCGTCGCTCCCGGGCCGGTGCGCTCGCACAGCGCCAGCGCGCGAGACGCCGACTCGAACGCGGGCGCCGATTCGAACCGATCGGCGTAGGCGATCGCGCGCACGTGGTGCAGCCGAAAGTCGTTCTCGTGCGCCGGCAGCACCGATCCGACCGTCGCCAGCGCCCAGTCGGGCCGGTGGCCGTCCAGGTAGATGTTGGAGAGCTCGATCGCCGGATCGACCGCCTCGGGCTCCGCCACGAGCCGTGCCTGCAGCTCGGCGACCCGCTCCCGCGGCTCGGGCGGCAGTCGCAGCGCCGCCTTGACCGTGACGTCAGGCCGCGGCATCAAGAGGATGACCGCCAGCAAGACGATCACGATGAGGTCGAGGATTCGGGTCACACGCATCGCGGGGGCTTCATTCTTATCGCAAGCTTCCACACGAAGCGAGGACGGCGCCGCGGGAACGAGGCCGGAACGACGCGCCCCACCCCGCCCCACACACACCGCGGAAAAACTCCCCGCTTTGGGGCAAAATTCCCCGCTCGATAATCCCGAAACCGAATCGGAACGGCGCCGTAACCCCTGGCATCGGCTGTGCTTAAGAGCCTTCCCACATCCCGGGATGGGGCTTTTTGCAACAGTCGCAACAGTCACACGTCCCGTGATCGAGCCGAATCAGGCGATTCAACGCCGACACTGCCAGAAGCAGGAAAGTCAAGGAGGAGCCGGATGAGCGTTCTAAAGATACTGGCCGATGGTTTCCACGAGGGCGGGTGGGGCATGTGGCCGATTCTGTTTTTGTTCATGCTCACGCTGTCGATCCTGATCGAGCGCGCTGTCTTTCTGCGCCGCGCGGTCATCGACAAAGAAAAGCTGGTGGCTCTCCTGCGCTCGCAGATCTCGGCGGGCAACATCCAGGGCGCCATCAAGGTGTGCTCGGGCAACTCGACGCCCCTGACCCGCATCATCCAGGCGGGCCTGATGCGCGCCAACCGCTCCGACGAGGAGATCAACGCCGCGATGGAGGAGTCATCGCTGCGCGAGCTGCCCCAGCTCGAGAAGCGCACCGGCTACCTCGCCATGCTCGGTAACCTGGCGACCCTCGCCGGCCTCCTCGGCACCATCACCGGTCTCATCAAGGCGTTCGCCGGCGTCGCCGGTGTCGACCCGTCGCAGAAGGCGACCCTGCTCTCGAAGGGTATCTCGGAGGCGATGAACTGCACCGCGTTCGGTCTCTTCACCGGCATCACGGGCCTCGCGGCCTTTGCCTGGCTGAACGGCAAGACCCAGACCGCGCTCGACGACATCTCCGAGGTGAAGAAGAACGTTTCGAACCTCCTGTTCCAGGCCAAGGCGGCGCTCCGCGGCTAACGCGAGCGAATCAACCAACTTTTTTTCGACGACACCCAAGACAAGGAGAACGACCTCATGTTTCTTTTGGAATCATTCAAAGAGGGTGGCTGGGGCATGTACCCCATCCTGGGTCTGCTCGCGATCACTATCTTCATCGCCATCGACCGCTTCCTCTACGTCTCGAAGTCGAAGGTCGACGTGGACAAGCTGATGTCGCTGCTGAAGTCCCAGATCGTCTCGGGAAACATCCAGGGCGCGGTCAACACCTGCATGGCCAGCCCGGCACCGGTCACCAAGATCATCGCGGCCGGCCTGCGCAAGGCGGGCGGCAGCGAGCACGACGTGCAGCAAGCGATGGACGAGGAAGCGCTGCGTGAGCTGCCCCGCCTCGAGAAGCGAACCGGGTACCTGGCCATGCTCGGAAACCTGGCGACCCTCGCCGGACTCCTCGGAACCATCACCGGCCTCATCAAGGCGTTCGCCGGCGTCGCCGGCGTCGACCCGTCGATGAAGGCGACGATGCTCTCGAAGGGTATCTCGGAGGCGATGAACTGCACCGCGTTCGGTCTCTTCACGGGTATCTTGGGCCTCGCGACCTACGCCGTTCTCAACGGCCAGACCCAGGCCGTCCTCGACGGCATCAATCAGGGCACGGTCGAGACGCTGAACCTGGTCGTCACCGGACGTCAGGGCGGCGGACACCAGGAGCAGTACTAGGGCTCGATTGGACGGGAAGGTGCTCGCTCTCGATGAGCGGCGCACCACCCACCCAAGGAGACAATCATGAGCGTTTCAGTCGATTCTGGGGATAAGAGCGGCAAGAAGTCCGTCAATGCCGATCTTAACCTCGTTCCGTACATCGACCTTCTGACGTGCATGGTGGCGTTCCTTCTCATCACCGCCGTCTGGTCCCAGCTGGCGCGCCTCGAAGCGCACCAAAAGGGTCAGGGGCAGGCTGGTGAGGACACGCCACCCGAGAAGATCGTCAAGCTAGTGGTGGTGGTCAACGGCGAAGGGTTCAACCTCGTCGCCGGCGATGACCAGCAACCGCTCCCCAAGCGCGGGGATCAATACGACTTCGAAAAGCTCGGCACCGAGCTGAAGAAGTTCAAGGACACCCACCCGGACAAGACCGACATCCAGGTCGCGTCGGAAGACGCGATCAAGTTCGAGGTCCTGATCCGGACCATGGACACGGCGCTCACCGCCCGTTTCCCCGACATCTCACTCATCGATTCCGGCGGGGCCGGGATCTAAGGGGAACGCGATGCCTATTCACGCACCACATTCGCACCTCTATCAGTCGGTCAAGCTCGAGGTCGCCGCGGCCAAGCTGAGCCACGCCGGCCGCAAGAGCCTGTACGCCCCGCTGAACCTGGTCGCGTACATCGACATGATGACGATGTTGGTCATCTTCCTGCTGATGTCCTTCTCGGCGACGGGCGAGATCCTGTTCGTTCAGAAGAACATCGTGCTGCCCGACGCCCAGAACTGGACCGATCTCGAGCGCGCGCCCGTGATCGGTGTCAGCAAGGACGTCGTCACGCTGGACGGCTCGCAGGTCGCGACGGCCGACGATCTTCTGAAGGACTCCTCGACGGGGGACTTCAAGATCGCCGAGCTCCACGACAAGCTGGTGACCCTGAAGAACAACTACAAGCTCCTGCACCCGGGCGAGGAGTTCAACGGGATCGCCATCGTCCAGTCGGACAAGAACGTCGAGTTCAAGGCTTTGAAGAAAGTCATGTACTCGATCGCCGTGGCCGGCTACCAGAACGTCAACTTCGCCGTCACGCCCAAGGCGAAGGGCGGCGGCACCGCGGCACCGTAAGTCACAACTTCAGAACGTTGCGCAAGTCGCGGCCGGTCCCTCGCGGGACCGGCCGTTTTTTTTTGTGCGCGCGAGGACAGGGAACTTCTCACACCATCGGCGTTGAAGAGGCGGAACCGGCGATCCGCCCGCCTCGATCTTGATCACACGCAGGAGGCCTTGCCCCGTGACGCGACGATGCTGTCTTTCCCTTGGTCTACTTCTCGCTGGATGTGGCGCCGACGTGCCGCGCGAGCCCACGACCTCCCGATCGAGCGCTCTCGTCGGCGCTCAGATCGCGGTGGAGTACGAGCAGGCGCCGGCCTACTACGGCACCGTGGCCTTCGGCGCCAACGGATCGTACCTGTACCGAAAGATCTACGGCCCGTACACGTGCGACCGGGCCACGTTTGGCGGGGATCCGGCCTTCGAGATCATCAAGGCCTGCTACGCGGCGGATCCGATCATCCCGCCGCCGCGAGCTGTGAACTTCCTCTACAACTACCCTTCGACCGGAACCTTCTGGTCGGATGAGGTTCAGGGTCTCGCGCACAACGCGGACAGCTGGCTCATCACGCAGAAGTCGACGATCTGGAAGGTGCCGTTCACGGCGGACCTGGGGTCAGATAGCGCTCCTGCCGGCTCCAGTAGCCTTGCCATCGGCGACCCGAGCCATTGGGTGAACCAGCCCGGCAACCAGATGTACAATTTCGACCTCGCCGGCTACAACCACTTCGGGGATGGAGACGTTCACATCTATCACCAAGGCGGCGCGAGCGCGTTGTTCATACCTGTGCAAGGCGCGCAGCCTCCCCTCATCGCCGTCTTCGACGCCGACTATCTCGCGTACGTGACGTCGGGCCCCCTGCCCGATGTGCCCGGCTTCGATTTCTCGCAGTCCGGTTCTTGGGTCGCCGCGCGGCCCGGGCCGGGGCCGCGTGACCCCGTGACGCTCTGGCTCGAGGGGGTGCGGACCAGCGATCAGAAACTGGTCTTCGCTTCGTTTGTGTTCGACCCGTCTCACCTGGTCGTGAAAGCCGACGGAACCTGGGTGGTCCCGATTGGTGAACCGCTCGAGAAACCGATCCCACCGTCGGGGATCTTCGGCGCTCCAACCATCTACACCATACTCGACGAGCAGGATCAGTATCCCGCGCCGGACATGTACACGATGCAGGGCGGCGACTTCAACGAGGACGGCAGCCTGCTTTACACAAGCAACGGGTATTGCCATCAATCCGGCAAGATCCACGTCTTCCGCATCATCGATCAGTATCAGTGGGCCGGTCTTCGGGACGAGTCCTACAATCCCGATGACCCGGGCCCCCAAACCGGCGTAAACCGCTCGTTCCAGTTTCAAACTAAATACGGCGACAAGACGTGCCCCGTCGACGTAGGAGAATGGTCGGCCGTGTTTGGCTTTGTCACGGGGGAAATCGGGACGGCACTCCTCGGCTTCGCAGTGGGCGAAATTGCACTCGACGGACAGTGCGTTTGCAGCCTCGCTTCCGAGGAACCGGAGGGTGTCGACTACTTCGACACGCGAGGGATGAGCCAACCCCCACCCGGTTTTCCCGATAGCCAGGTGCACGTCATTCTGGGCGACAACGGCGTCGACAACGTCTGGCTCAAGCACTACGCCCTCGACACCGACCTCGCGCTCAACGGCAGCGCGTGGCAGTCGTCGAACTTTAGCGACGAGACCACCGCGAACCTCGGCAACGACGGCAACATGGACGGTCAATTCTCTGACCACTCGGTCATGCACACCGGCCTGGGCCTGACCGATTCCGGCGGCCCCAGTTGGCCCGGCCAGTACTGGGCGGTCGATCTCGGCAATACGTACACGGTCGACGACGTGATCCTCTACAACCGAACCGACTGCTGCGCCGAACGGTTGGAGCACTACAACGTGCTCGCCTACGATCCGCCCAACTCGCTGCCCGGGGACAACGGCTGGTCCCTCGTCGCCAACCACTCGAATGACACCAGCCTCATCACGACGCTCGACATCCCGATGCAAGTCGCTACCCGGTACATCATGATCGCGAAGACCGACGCCGACTATCTGCACATGGCAGAGGTGCAGGTCATGGGACACTGAGCGGCGACGATCGTCCTCGGGTCATCACCGGGGGGACGCGGATGAGCTGCGGCCGTCGTTGTTTTTTCTCGGCGCCGGTGATTAGCTACCGCAGTTTCCCCCCGCTGATGGAGGCCCCATGCGCACTCAGTCCGTCGCCCTCGCCCTGATCCTCGTCCTCGGGGCCGCTGCCTGTGAGGGCGATCCCAACGACCCGATCACTTGGGCCAAGCAGCTCAAGAACCTGCGCACTCAGAAAGAGGCGCTCGACCACCTGGCCAACATGGACGTGGAAAAGGCGCGGCCCGCGGTGCCGGCGTTGATGGAGCTCTATCTGGACGCGAAGCGCCCCGAGCACCTGGAAGCGCTGGCGCGCTACAAGGACGAACGATCCAAGCAGCTGTTCATCGACGCGCTCGAGTACAGCGACGACGACTTCGACCGCGCGACGATCGCCGCCGGCGTGCTCGGCGACATGAAGTCGCCCGACGCGGTCGATCCGCTCATCAAGGCGGCGGAGAAGCAGCTGCCGATCAAGTCGCGCGCCAACAACGTGCGCATCGCCGCGATCCGCGCGCTCGTGAAGATCGGCGACAAGCGCGGCGTGCCGACGTTGATGAAGATCGTGACCACGTCGGCCGACGACCAGGACTTCCTGCTGAACCAGAAGGCGGCGCTGGCGCTGGCCGAGTTCCGCGATCCGCAGTCGATCCCCGCGCTGCTGCAGGGGCTGTTCATGACCGGCCGTGGCGCCGGCATCTTCCAGGAGTGCCGCCTGGCACTGGTGCGCATCGGTCCACCGGCGGTCGATCCGCTGATCCAGCTGCTCGAGGAGAAGAATCCCGAGATCCAGGCGATGGCGAAGAAGCTGAAGTTCGAGGAGGCGCCGCCGGTGGGCACGCCGGGCGTCGTGCCGCACAAGGCGGCGATCCTCCTCGGCGACCTGCGCGCGAAGAAGGCGGTGCCGGCGCTGACGGCGCGCCTGCACATGAAGGCACGCGGCGACGAGCAGCGCTCGGCGCTGATCGCGCTCGGCTACATCGCCGACGCGCCCGCGGTCGACGCGATCCTGGCGTTCGTGCGCGATCCCAAGGCGGATCCGGCGGCGCGCGCGTCGGCGGCCGACGCGCTCTACCTGTCGGGCGACCGCCGCGCGGTGCCGACGCTGTTCGAGCTCGCGAAGTCGGGCTACGTCGTGACCGGCGGCCAGAAGGCGTCGGATCTGCGCGCGAGCGCGGCGATCGCGCTGGCGCGCATCGCCGGCAAGGAGACGTTCGAGTCGTTCAAGGCGCTGGCCGAGAAGGAGACCGAGGCGCAGGGTGTCTTCGGCATGGCGCTCGACCGCATGCTGGTCGCCAACGAGTGCGACCGCGACATCCAGTGCTACGGCAAGAAGCTGCTCGACCCCTCGTGGACGCGCGCGGAGAAGGCGGCGTTCGCGATCGGCTTCTCGGGCAACGCCAAGGACGGCCTGCCGCTGCTGCTGGCGGCGATGAAGCCGATCGCGGCGATGAACGCGGAGCGCTTCCCGGTGCACCAGGCGATCCTGTTCTCGCTGTCGCGGCTCGGAACCAAGGACTGCGCGGCGTGCGTCGACAAGCTGGAGAAGCAGATCGAACGCGACGAGAAGGCGGTGCGCATCCCGGGCGCGCGTGATCTGCTCGGCGAGACGCGCGTGACGCTGGCGATCATCCAGAACCGCGACACCAAGGACATCATGGCGCAGAACACGCCCGCCCCCGACGACGCGGCCGCTGACCCGATGCCGAGCGGCAAGGGGAAAGGCAAGGCCGCCAAGATGGCGAAGGCCGGCAAGCACGGGAAGAAGCGGCACTGAGCCCTATCCGTCAGTCCGCATCCGTGGGCGTGGGCGTGGGCGTGGGCGAACGACGCGCGATTTCGCCGACGCCGACGCCGACGCTGACGGATGGAATCGCTACTTGCGGTGCTCTGCGACCACGGTCGTGTAGATCCCGCCGCGCACCTTGAATTCGCCCTCCACGCGGGCGCGCCGGGGCGCGATCGCGGCGACCAGATCGTCGAGGATCCGGTTGGTGACCGCCTCGTGGAAGGCGCCCTGGTCGCGGTACGACCAGAGATAGAGCTTCCACGATTTGAGCTCGACGCACAGCTCGTCGGGGACGTACTCGACCCGGATGGTGGCGAAGTCGGGCTGGCCGGTCTTGGGGCAGAGACAGGTGAACTCGGGGCACTCGAACTTGATCAAGTAGTCGCGCGCCGGCTTGGGGTTGGAAAATGTCTCCAACGTGTGGCCAGCCGAAGGGGGCGTCGAGGTAGGCATGGGTGGGGACGAAGAATATACGACCGTCCCGAGATTGCCCCAAGGACGGGCATGACGGGCATAAAGACGGGCACAACCGGCCGCCGCCGCCTTGAAGTCGGTTTTTGTTGGGTATTTCCGTTTGACACCACTTGAAACAGCACGTTACGCTGCCGCAGCACCAAATCGATGAAGGCGTCGACGATGACAACGACGGTTCGCCCCCTCCTCATGTCGTCGGTCGCGGCGGCAGCCCTGTTCGTGGTTCTGCCCGCGGTACCGGTTCAGGCCGGCACGGTGAAAGGTGTGGTCCACCTCGCTGACGAGGCGGGGAGCACACGCCTTTACCAGGGCTACTGGCGCCTCGAGAACGGCAACGTGCCGGTGCAATCGAGCGGCGGCGCCAAGGCCGAGACCGTGGTGGTCCTCGAGCTCAACAAGGACACCAAACCGCCGGGCGCGCGCACGGTCACCGTCGAGATCGGTGGCCTCGACGCGCGGCCGCGTCTGGTGCTGCTGGGTCCGGGCTCCGTGCTCGAGCTCAAGAACACCGGCAAGGTGACGCACGAGTTCTCGACGCCCGACAACCCGACGTTCATGCCGGTCGAACGGCTCATGCCGGGCAGTCTCCGCCGCCAGCTCTTCACGGCGCCGGGCGGCTATCTGATCCGCTGCGCCGAGTACCCGCACATCGCGATCTCGGCGATCGTCGTCAAGTCATCCTACTTCGCCACGCTCGACGAGAAGGGGAACTTCTCGATCCCCGACGTGCCCGAGGGCAAGGCGACGCTCAAGGTCTGGACGCGCGGGCGGTGGGCCCACGAAGAGGAGATCGACACCTCCAAGAAAGACGCGCTCTCGATCAAGGTGTCGGCGCCCAAGGGCAAGGAAACCAAGGACAAGGACTCGGCTGAGTAGCCGGGCCGACGGGATCCCATGTTTTTATCGAAGATCTGGTTCATCCTGATTGCGCTCGCCGCCGGCCTGGCGGTGACCGTGGCCCTGGTGGCGCCGCGTCCGGCCGTGCAGAAGCTGTCGGCGCTCGAAGGGCAGCGCCTCGACCGCGCGCAGTACGCCGCCGAGCAGATGCTGAAGGTCGACGCCCACAAATGGATCGACCGCGTGTCCAAGCTCGGTCGCGACGCGATCATCTCCGAGTCGCTCGACTCGGCGACGCGCGGCGCCGGCGAGATCAACGTCATTCACAAGACGGTGCAGGACCGCTTCAACTCGCTGATCCCCGACCTCGCCAGCAGCGGCATCGCGGCGCTGGTGGCGGTCGACAACAAGGGCCGCGTCATCGCGCGCGCCGGCGACAACGACAAGGAGTACGGCGACTACGTCACCGGCGCCGAGGTCGTCGCGGATGCGCTGCGCGGCTATCTGTCCGACGACGTCTGGGGCATGAACGGGCGCCTCATGCGCATGGCCGCCGCGCCGGTGCTGTCCAAGGGGCGCGACCGCATCGTCGGCGCGCTCTACGTGGGCGCCGAGACCGGCGACGGTTTCGTCGAGCGCCTCAAGAAGAACCTGGACGTCGACGTGGCGCTGTTCCTGCGCGGCAAGGCGATCGCCACCACCGCGTATCCCGGCATGCTCGCGCCGCTGCCGGATCTCATCGCGCAGCACGCGCAGGAGATCCAGCAGGTCAAGCGCACGCCCGCGATCCCCTTCACCGCCGGCAACGACGAGCTGCTGGCGGTCGCCGCGCCCTTCGCCGGCCAGGCCGGGCAGCAGCAGGCGTTCTACGTCCTGTTCGGCAAACGACCCGCCAACGCCGACCTTCCGGCGCTGCTGAAGAACACCAGCTCCGACGATCTGAAGTGGGGTCATTTCCCGTGGGTTCCGCTCGCGGGTGGCGTGTTCCTGACGGTCGTGATCGGGCTCTTCTTGATCAGGCGCGAGGGCGAGAAGCCGCTGCGCCGCATGCGCGCCGACCTCAAGCTGCTGGCGCGCGGCGAGATCTTCAAGATCCAGGACCTGCAGTACGGCGGTCCTTTCGGCGGCCTGGCGCGCGACATCAACGCCGCGATCGAGCACTACACGCACGCGCCGACCGCACCCTCGGCGATGGCTGGCAAGGATCTGAACGCGATCCTCGGCGACAGCGCCGGCGGCAAGGCGTTCGACTTGCCGAGCCCCGGGTCGGCGTTCGCGCCACCGCCGCCGCCGTCGTTCCCGCCGCCGCCCCCAGCCGGGTTCGCGCCGCCGCCGCCGCCGTCGTTCTCACCGCCACCGCCGCCGATGTTCGCGCCGCCGCCGCCGTTCTCGGCGTCATCGATCCCCGGCGCGTCGAAGTCGAACGACGCTGGCGTGCCCTGGGGCACGCTACCGGCGCACGCGCTGGACGCCGACATCGCGCAGGCCGGCCCGGAGGCGACGCGCGTGGTCGCCAGCGCCGACGACGTCGACGAAGAGACCCACTTCAAGAACATCTTCGACGACTTCGTGGCCACCAAGCGCGAGTGCGGCGAATCGATCGCCGGCCTGACGCTGGACAAGTTCAAGGACAAGCTGCGCGGCAACAAGGATGCGCTCATGTCCAAGCACCAGTGCCGCACCGTGCGCTTCGCCGTCTACGTGAAGGACGGACGGGCCGCGCTCAAGGCGACCCCGATCCGCGACTAGAGAGACAGCGCGCGTCCGCGCCGCGATGCTAGAGTCGCGCAGGGGATGAACTACGTTTTCCTGGCGGGGATCGGGAACTCGGAGCCAGATCACTGGCAATCGATCTGGTTTCGCGCGCTCGGGGGCTGCTGGGTCGAGCACGCCGACTGGGATCGGCCGTGCGCCGCCGACTGGGTCGCCGATCTCGACGGCGCGGTCCGCGATCTCGCCGGCCCCAAGGTGATGATCGGCCACAGCCTCGGGTGTCTGCTGGCCGTCGAGTGGGCCAAGCACCATCGCGACCCGCACGTCAGAGGGTCCTTCCTGGTCGCGCCGCCCGACGTCCTCGGGCCCAACTTCCCCAGCTCGGCCGTCGGTTTCGCGCCCGCCACCGAAGGGATGCCGCCGCTGCCGGCGCTGGTCATCGCCAGCACCAACGACCCCTACGCCAGCTTCGCGTCGGCGCGCAGCGCCGCGAAGGCCTGGGGCGCGGCCATCGCGAACGTCGGCGAGCGCGGGCACATCAACCTCGCGTCCCACATCGGCGCGTGGGACGAGGGCCGCGCGCTCTTCGATCGCTTCGTCGCGGGGCTGGGCGGACCATGAATCACACCACTCCGGACACGAAGACGGACGGCGGAAGCGCGGGCGCGGGCGAATCCGACGACGCGCGACTGCTGGGCAGCCTGGGCTACGCGCAGGAGCTGCGCCGCGGGATGAGCGGCTTCTCGAACTTCGCGATCTCGTTCTCGATCATCTGCATCATCGCCGGTGGCGTCACCTCGCTGCAGCTCGGTATCAGCGCCGTCGGCGGCGCGGCGGCCGGACTGGTGTGGCCGGTCGGCGTCGCGTTCTCGCTGGTCGTCGCGCTGGCGATGGCGCAGATCGCGTCTGCGTTCCCGACGGCCGGAGGGCTCTATCACTGGAGCTCGATCCTCGGCGGCCGCGGCTGGGGCTGGGTCACGGCGTGGCTCAACCTCGGCGGGCTGATCTTTCTCGCCGCCGCGGTCAACGTCGGCGCCTACAGCCTGTTCACGGGCTTCCTCGCGCCAATGCTCGGCGTCGATCCGGCGCGGCTCACGGTCGCGCACCAGATCGCCGGCGTCGCGCTCATCACGCTGTCGCAGGCGCTGATCAATCACTACGGCATCCGGCTCACGAGCCGGCTCACCGACTTCAGCGGTTACCTGATCCTCGCGGTGACGGTCCTGCTGATCGCCGGCATGCTCTGGCACCCGGCGCACCTCGACGTCGCGCGGCTGTTCGAGCTCAGGGACAACGGCGGCGACACCGGCGGCGGCGTCTGGCCCGCGGCGCGCGGCCGGCCGGTGATGTTCCTGCTGGCGCTGATGTGGCCGATCTACACCATCACCGGCTTCGACGCGTCGGCGCACACCTCCGAGGAGACCGTGCAGGCGGCGCACAACGTGCCGCGCGGCATCCTGCGCTCGGTGCTGGTGTCGGGCACCGCCGGCTGGATCCTGGTGGCGTCGTTCGTGCTGGCCATGCCCGACCTGCGCGAGGCCGCGCGCCAGGGCACCAACGTCTTCCCGTGGCTCATGGCGCAGGTCTTCCCCGGCGCGCGCGGCAAGCTGCTCTGGACGGGAATCGTCGTCGCGAACTACCTGTGCGGGCTGGCGAGCATCACGTCCACGTCGCGCATGATCTACGCGTTCGCGCGCGACGGCGGGCTGCCGTTCTCGACGGTGCTGCGCCGCGTGTCGCCACGGCACCAGACGCCGGTCGCCGCGATCTGGGTCGCCGCCGCGCTGACGCTGGCGTCGACGCTGTCGGCGTCGGCGTACGCGACGCTGACCAGCGCGTGCGTGATCCTGCTCTACCTCTCGTACGTGATGCCGCTCGGCGCCGGGTTCTTCGCGATCGGCGGGACCTGGACGCGCATGGGCCCGTTCGACCTCGGCCGCTCCGCGTATCGCACGCTCGCAGCGGTGGCGGTCCTGGGCGCGCTGCTGGTGATCTGGATCTGCGTACAGCCGCCCAACGAGCGCGCGCTGGTCGTCACCGGCGCGACACTCGCGGTGCTGGCCGCCGGCTGGTGGCTGCGCATCCGCAAGACTTTCCGCGGCCCGCCCCAGCTGCGCGACCGCGGTTGATCCCAGATCGGCCTTGCGGGTCGCCTAGCGTCCTGTCTCAGAAATCCGCCGTGGCACCGAGGGCGTGAATGCGGCCCGATCGCGAGGCGCGAGGAGCGCGCATACTGGACGTATGTAAGCGACGAGCAACGAAGCGAGCGGGCCGCAGTCGCGCCCGAATGCAGGCGGATTTCTGAGACAGGACACTAGCCGCAATTCCGGTCAGACAAGAAAAACGCCAGGACGCGGGGAACGCCAGGATCCGGATTATTGAGAGTCCGGACTTGGCGTTCCTGGCGTCCTGGCGCTTAAATGAACGGCTTTGCGCCTAGCCGCCGTCGGCGGAGCTGCCGTCTCCGCCCGCGGGCGCGTCGGGCCCGGTGGGCGCGTCGGGCCCACCGTCGGTCGCCGCCGGCAGGTCGGGGCCGGCGTCCGGCGGCGGCGGCACGAACGTGCGGCCGCGCGCGAACAGGGCCGTGACCTCGGTGGGAGTGAGCACGCGGTTGATCACGCCCACGTCGGAGATCGCGCCGGTCACGAAGTCGGTGCGGCCGCCGCCGAAGAGGCCGTGGCCGATCCCCAGGATTCCGGTGTCGACGAATCCGGCCGGGCAGGTGTTGCGGCCTGATTCGACGCCGTTCACGTAGAGGATCTGCAAACCGGTCGTGCCGTCACGCGTGGCGACCAGGTGGTACTGCGTGTTGACGACGACGACGACCGGGCTCTGCGCGGGGCCGCCATCGACTGCAACGGTTGGCGGCGAGATGCAATTGGCGGAGGAGGTCGAATCGCCGGCCTGCGTCGTGAAAAACCAGGCGCCGCCGAGGTCCAGCCGCTTCTGCAGGAAGAACGAGGCAATGTTGAAGCCTTCGCCCGACACGACCGTCTGGAACCCGCCCACGTTCGCGAGCGTGACCCATGCCTGGACCGAGTAGCTGCCGTTGACGTCGACGGCAGGCACGCCGGCCTTCGGCGGGACCACGATCTCCTGGGAGTTGTTGCCGACGAGGTTCACCGAGCCGTTCGCGAAGGTGACCGGGCCGTAGTAGGTGGCGTCGTAGTGATTCGGGCTGAGATCGAGGACCGTTCCCATAGTGGCTGAGCTGCCGGACGCCGCCATGACCAGCGGCAGGTACGCATGCCAGGGTGGGTTCAGCATCGCGCCGCCCATTCCTGCGTCGACCATCATCATCCCGCCCGCGCCGCTATCGGTCCCGGAATCCACCTTGCCGCCCGCACCGCTGTCGGTACCCGAGTCGGCCTTGCCGCCCGCGCCACTGTCGGCGGGCGCGCCGCCGGCGCCGGAATCGGCCTTTTTGGCGTCGCTGCCCGCGTCCGCGGAGCTGCCACCCGCGCCGCTGTTGGGCGGGCCGGAGCTGCTGGCGCAGGCCGCGGAGAGCATTGCGAGACCAGACGCGAGAACGACGACACGGAACGAAGAGGTCTCCAGGCTGGATCGCATGGCACTCCTTATAACAGCGGACGGTCGGTGGAACCCACTACGGGTTGGTGCGGCCGTTGAAGTGGCGACAGGGGTTCCGAAAAGCTCAATTTTCCTACAACCGTGCCCGCGAGCCCGGTGATCGCCCTCACAGACGAGGATTGCGCTCGTCGGCTGGCTGCCGTCTTGACTTGGTCCCGTGATCCGGATTGATTCGAACCGGTGGGTGAGAACGGACGCGGTCTGCTGGCGCTCGTGGCCCTCGGTGTGCTCGGCTGCGGGAGTTCGTCATCCTCGGGCGCCAAGATCGGCGACGAGACCGGGGCGTGCTACCCCAACCACACCTGCAACGAGGCTTTGACCTGCCTGTCGGACCTCTGCGTGCGCGTCGTCGTCGACGGCGGTGGCGCGGGCAGCACCGGCGCGGGCAGTGGCGGCAGCGGCGGGACGATGCGCGACGCCGACGGCTCGGTCAGTGACAGCGGATCGACCACGGGGTTCCAGCCGGCTCCCCACCCGCGAATGCCGCAGGTCGCGAACCTGGGTGGACCGGTGCTGGACGCGCCCAAGGTTCAACCGATCTTCTACGCCGCGGATCTCGACCAGGCAGCGATCGGCGCTTTTCTCACGGCGCTCGCCAGCTCCGCGTACTGGCCGGCGACGACCAGTGAATACGGCGTCGGGCCGCTCCAGATCCTGCCGCCCGTGGTCCTGACGACGACACCGCCCCTGACGATCGACGACGACTCGCTCGAGGCGCAGCTCGTCGCCAACACCGCCAGCGCGGCCGCGCCGTGGGGAGCCGCCGATCCGCAGACGATCTACCTTTATGTTCTGCCGCAGGGAACCAACGCGGTCTTCTCCGGCGGCGCGACCTGCTGCCAGGACTTCGGCGGGTATCATCTCGAGGTCCGATCGAACGGCGTCGCCGTTCCGTACGCGGTCGGCTGCTCGTGTCCCGGCGCGCTCGGGCCCAACCTGTCGGTGCTGCAAGAGCGCACCGTCGCCATCAGCCACGAGCTGATCGAGGCCGCGACCGATCCGCTGCCCCGGAGCGACCCCGCGTACACCCGGCAAGACTTCGCGCACTACGTCTGGACGTTCCTGACCGGAGGCGAGGTTGGCGACCTGTGCGCGTTCAATCCCGACCTGGTCTACCGGCTGCCAGGAACCACCTATTCGGTGCAGCGCTCGTGGTCGAACGCGGCCGCGGAACGCGCCCAGAACCCGTGCGTGCCGGCCCCGACCATCGGTCCCTACGTCAACGCCTTCGCCGCGCTGGACCCGATCGCGTTCGGCGCCGGCGTGAACGCGTTTCCGACGCAGGGTCTCATCATCCCGCTCGGGACCAGCCGCACCGTCCCCGTCACGCTCTACAGCACGGGACCGAGCGCGAGCTGGACCGTGACCGCCTACACCTACGAAGACTTCCTCGGCGGCGATCGCTCCAACCTCGGCGTCGCGCTCGACAAGAGCGAGGGCGTCAACGGCGACACCCTGCACTTGATGCTCACGCCGCGCGCCGCCAACCCCAACGTCGGCGGCGAGGTGTTCGTCCTCCTCTCGCAGTACGGCCACCCCGGCGACGGTGACTATCAGACCAACCTCTCCGTCGGGTTGATCGGGAATTGAGCCGCCGCTACTGCTGGTCGAGCAGCAGCTTGTCGGCGCTGGTCTCCTCGCCCGCGACGGGAGCCTGCTGGGTCGGGACGGTGTCGGGCAGGAAGACCTCGTCGATGGTGTTGCTGTCCTGGCCGGGCGCCGGGAGGAGGCCGGTGGTCTTGTCGATGCGCTGGATGACGATGCCGGGCGGCGGGACGAAGTCCTTGGTCGGGCGGCCGACGAGCGCCTTGGTCATGAAGTCGAGCCAGATCGGCAGCGCGGTCTTGGCGCCTGCCTCGCCGTGGCCCAGCAGTTTGCCGTCATCGAAGCCGACCCACACGGCAGCCAGCAGATCAGGCGTGAAGCCGACGAACCACGCGTCTTTCTGATCGTTGGTCGTGCCGGTCTTGCCGGCGGCGGGGCGGCGCAGCTTGCCGGCGGCGGCGCGCGCGGTCCCTTCGTCGATCACGCTGCGCATGATCGACGTCATGATGTACGCGGTCTCGGGCGTGATCGCCGGCTCGGGCGGCTTGGGATCGATCTTCTCGGCGCCGACGGAGCGCACCAGCGTCGCCGGCGAGCGCATGCCGCCCGCGGGGAACGCCGAGTACGCGCTGGCGAGCTCGATCGGCGTCACCTCGATCGCGCCCAGCGCCATGCCCAGGTTCAGCTGCTCGAGCGGCGGCAGCGTGAGCCCGAAGCGCGTCGCCACGGCGCGCGCGTCGGGCAGGCCGACCTGCGACAGCACCTTGATGGCGACGGTGTTGATCGAATGCGCCAGCGCGGTCCGCACGCGCACCGGGCCCAGGAACTCCTTCTCGTAGTTCTGCGGCTTCCACAGCGCGTAGACCTCGGGCGAATCGTTGATCACCGTGGCCGCGGTGATCTTCTTCGATTCGATCCCGGCCGCGTAATAGATCGGCTTGAACGCCGACCCCGGCTGCCGCCGCGCGAGCCGCGAGCGATCGAACCCGCCCGAGTGGAACTCGTAGCCGCCCACGAGCGCCAGCACCTGGCGCGTCGCCGGATCCAGCACCACCATCGCCGCCTGCGGCCCCAGCTCGAGCGTCAGCGGCGACGGCGCGCCCTCGGCGTGCGAGCGCTCGGTCGCGAGTCGCACGCGGATCAGATCGCCCGGCGAGAAACGATCGACGAGCGGCTTCGATCCCTTGGTGTAACGGGGCTCGAGATCCAGATCGACGACGCCTTCTTCGCCGCCGATATCGACGAAGATCTTTCCTTTTTTCGGTTCCTTCTTCGGGTCGCGAACGACGGTCACACCCCTCGTCACCACCGAAGGCTTTGCCTCGGCCTCTTTCGCCGCGCCCTTGCGGCTCTTCGTGTCCTTGCCGCCGCGGCCCGGCTTCGCGGCGGACTCGTCGCTCGCGGGCGCCTCGCTGGCCGTGTCGCCCTTGTCGACGCGCGTGACGATGCCTTCGAAGATCGCCGAGTCCTTGCGCCCGCCGTCGTGCGAGGCCTTGAGCTCGGCCGTCCGTCGCGCCAGCGCCTTGCCGGTCAGGTGCCCGGACGGCCCGCGAAAGCCCTGCCGCGCGTCCGAGATCCTCGAGCCCGCGCTCCAGCGACTGGCGCGCGACGTCTTGCATGCGCGCGTCGACCGTCGTCTCGACAGTGGTGCCGAGCTCGAAGGCCGCGCGCTCGCCGTACTTCTCGGAGAGAAAGCGCCCCACCCCGTCGACGGCTTCGCCTGCCATGCCGCGCGCGGCGCCGCTCTCCCGCGCCAGCCGGATCGGCTCGGCCGCCAGCTTCGTCGCGGTGGCCTGGGTGATGACGCCGGTCTCGGCCATGCGGCCGAGCACGTAGCGCTCCCGCGTCTTGGCCGCCTCGGGGTGCTTGCGCGGCGACAGACGCTCCGGGCTCTGCGGCAGGCCCGCGAGCAGCGCCGCCTCGGCGACGTTGATGTCGCGCACCGACTTGCCGAAGAAGTAGCGCGCTGCCTCCTCGCAACCGTAGCGGCCGTGGCCGTAGTAGATCTGGTTCAGGTAGAGGCCCAGCACCTCCTCCTTCGTGAACTTCTGCGACAGCTGCCGCGCCAGGATGATCTCCTGCACCTTGCGCCGCATGGTGCGCTCGGGCGAGAGCAGGAACGTCTTCACCACCTGCTGCGTGATCGTCGACCCGCCCTGCGCGGTGCGGCCGCGCAGCACGTTCTCGACGAACGCGCGCACCATGCCGCGATAGTCGATGCCGTCGTGGTGGAAGAACTCGGCGTCCTCGGCGGCGACCACCGCCTTGACCAGGATCTTCGGGATCTGGTCGTACGGGATCACCGTGCGCTTCTCGGTGCCGAGCTCGCCGATCACCGCGCCGTTGCGGTCCATGATCCGCGTGACCTGCTTCGGGTGATAGTCGCCGAGCGCCTTCAGCGTCGGCAACTTCGGGTCGCTGCCGTAGTACGAGAACATGCCGACGAGCCCGGCGATGGCGACCAGCGCGCAGAACAGGCCGAGGCCAAGGGCGGTGCGCAACGCCCAGAAGATACTCCCACCGCGGCCCGCCGAGCCGCCGCGAGCGCCGCCCCGCGCGTTGCGGCGCAGGTTTTTCCCCGACGACGAGCTCGTCGTCCTACCCGAGGTCTTGCCCGATCGGCGCGGATCGCGGTCTTCGAGCGATGGTCCGGCCGGCATTTCGACAGTCTATCCGTGCGGCGGTGCCATTCAAGAAACCCTGTGAGGTAAAGCATTCCGCGCGCACCCGGATTCAGTCTTGAGCTGTTTCCACGGATGTGCCTCACTTCTCGCCCGGGGACGACATGGGTATCTTTCGATCGACAGTCAGCGTGCTGGCGACGGCGCTGGCGGTCGCGCTCGGCGGCGCGTGCGGCCGCACCGAGCTCTGGCCGGCGCTGGCGCCCATCAGCGTCGGGAACGACGGCGGCGTCGACGTCCCGGCCGGTGACGCGGGCGGCGGAGATACGCCTTCCGGAGGCCACGCCGATGCCCGCGCCGCCCTCGATCCCTGCACCGTCGCTCACAACCCGTGCGGTGCGGGGCAGCGGTGCGTACCGGCGTTGTTTCGCCAGGTCCCCGGTGTGCCGGGTGGACCGGACCTGGTGCTCGCGCTCGGCGACCTGAACCGCGACGGGCTGACCGACCTGGTGACGCTGAGCCCGTCGCTGAACAGCGTCGCGGTGTGGCTCAACGACGCCACCACCGGTTTCCACTCTCACGGCAACTACACGCTGAGCGGCCAGCCGATCGCGGCCGCGATCGGCGAGTTCACTGGCGATGGGCTGGCGGACATCGCGGTCGCCACGTTCTCGGCCGGCGAGGTGACGACGCTGGTCGGCGCCGGCGACGGGACCTTTCGCATGGGCGCCTACTCGGCCGTGGGCGCGCAGCCGCGCGCGCTGGCGGCAGTTGACTTCACCAGCGACGGCCACGCCGACCTGGCGATCGCCAACCAGGACCCGACTCGCACCGATGACGTGACGCTGCTGACCGCCACGGGCGGCGGCCTGTTCGTGCCGGGCGGGAGCTACGGCTCCCGGCCGAGCCTGTCGGCGATCGCCGTCGGTGATTTCAACAATGACGGTCTGCCCGACATCGCCGCTGCCAGCGCCGCGGATTCCTCGGTCACCGTGATCTACAACCACGACTTCACGGAGCCGGTCGTCTATCCGGTGCCCACGGGTGCGCGCTCGATCGCCACCGGCGATTTCGACGGTGACGGTGTCTCCGACATGGCGGTGGCGGGCGACAACAGAATCGCGATGTTCTTCGGCGTGGGCAACATGCCGCTGCGAACGGGCCCGGTGCTGACGCCCGAGCTCGACGCCAACGGCGTGGCGTCGACGGTGGTCGCCGGCGACTTCGACGACGATGGCCATACCGACCTGGCCTACGCCGACGGGAAGCAGCTCTACATCTTCCTGGGCAGGGGCGACGGCCAGTTCCAGCCGGCGCGCGCGATGCTGATCCGCGGCGACCTCACGCAGCCGAACCAGCTCGCGGCCGGCGATCTCGACGGCGACGGTGTGACCGATCTGCTGGTCGGCAGCGTGAGCGGCGAGATCGTCCGATTTCTGTCGACCGCCAGTGCGGTGCTCTCCCCCGCGCCCGCCGTGCCGATCACGGGCGCCGCGACTTCGTCGGCCGCCGGCGACTTCGACGGCGACGGCAATGTCGACATCGCCGTCGGCGAGGTCAGCGGCGGCCGGAACGTGCTCGTGCTCTACGGCAACGGCGGCGGCGGTTTCCCCCGCACGCGCGCCTACGCGTTTGGCACGGCGCCGCAGACCAGTCCCATCGCAGCCGCCGACCTCAACAATGACGGACGGTCGGACATCGTCGCTTACGACGACGTCCAGCACATGATCGGCGTGCGCCTGGGCCGGACCGACGGCACGCTCGGCGACCTGCGGCAATTTCCCGTCGACGGGCAGGTGAAGGCCATCGCCGCGCTCGACGCGAACGAAGACGGCCGCCTGGATCTGGTCGTGGCTCGGATCGATCCGTCGAACACGTCGGCGCTCTTGCTGGGCAACGGCGACGGGACGTTTCAGCCGCTGCTCGCGCTCTCCAACGCCGGCGGATACGCCGTCGCTGTCACCGACCTCGACGGCGATGGGCACGCCGACATCGCGGTGGCCAACACGCTCATGGTGACCACCTTCTTCGGCGACGGCCGAACCCACTTCTCGCCGTATATCTTGCTGGACGCGTTACTCCCCGTGGGGGTGGTCGTGGGCGACATCGATGGCGACGGACGTCCCGATTTCGTGGCCAGCGAATCGAAGCCGGTCGGCCTCCAGAGCATCATCGTCCATCGCGATAGGGCGCTGACTGGATCCGGGTTCACCGCCACCGGCGACGCCAGCGACAGTCCGCTGTGCCTGGCAGCCGGCGACATCAATGGCGATGGACGCCTCGACGTCGCCTACGCCAGCACCGGCTCGGCGGTGATGGGATTGGCCCTCGGCACCGGGGACGGCAACTTCCGTCTTCGCCGGCGGTTCTCCGGGCCGGGAACGTCCTGCACCGGCATGATCGTGACCGACCTGAACAATGACGGGCGCCTCGACGTGGTGGAGGTCACCAGCTACGCGCAGCTCCAGGGGCCGTGGCAGCTCGGGATCTGGCTGGGCAACGCACCGTTCGAGTGTCGCTGACCGTTCTAGGGTAGAAGCGGGATGCAAACTCCCGCGTCCAAGGTTACAGAGAACGCTGCAGCGGCCGCCACGCCGGTGGACGGCCCTTCGCCGCGATCGTATGGTTGAGATGTTGCGCAAGCGGTCCCTTTTCTTCGGCCTGATCGTCCCGCTGGCGTTGCTCGCGGGGCAGCTCTCGACGCTCGCGCACTCGATGGCGGTGGCGCATGATCGCTGCCCCGAGCATGGCGAGCTGGTCCACCGCGTCGCGGGTGCGGCGCCGGTGGCCGCAAATGTCGACGCCGCATCGGCGCGCGCCGCGTCCCCCGCGATCCTGGCCGTGACGTCGATCGTGGGCCACGGCCACGAGCACTGCATCAGCTTCTGGGGGCGCCGCGAGGTGGTTGGCGCACCCCCGCGTCCCACCGCCGAGCTGGCGCCCCCGCCGGCGATATCCACACCCTCGATCGACGCGCCCGCTCATGGCGAGCGCAGCGTGCTTCTCTCGTTCGCGCCCAAGACCTCCCCGCCGCCGGCGGCCTGATCGCGTCGATCTCGGTCCGTCGTTCGTTCCTCGTGCTCGGGAGGTCGCATCCATGCGACGACAGCGGCTCTCATCTCTGCAATCAAGATCCAGGCGTCTCCTTTCGCGACTCGTTCTCGGCCTGCTCGCGTTCGCCGCGGCGCAGGTCGGCGGCGGGCCTGCGGCGCACGCCGGCGGCAAGCTGCACGTGATCGCCACCGTCGGCGATCTGGGCGCGATCGCGCGCGAAGTGCTGGGCAACGCCGGCGACGTCGTCGTGCTCGCGAAGCCGACGCAGGATCCCCACTTCGTCGACGCGCGGCCCAACCTGATCCTCGACCTCAACCGCGCCGACGCGCTGATCTCGATGGGCCTCGACTATGAGGTCGGCTGGCTGCCGGTGCTGGTCAAGGGCTCGCGCAACGGCAAGATCCAGAGCGGCAGCGCGGGATCGATCGTCGCGTCGACGATGGTGCCGTTGCGCGAGGTGCCGCAGCAACGCATCGATCGCTCGATGGGCGACATCCACCCGGGCGGCAACCCGCACTTCACGCTCGATCCGCGCAACGGCGCGCGCATCGCGCGCGGGCTGGCCGAGCGCTTCGGCAACCTGGCGCCCGACAACCGCGCGCTCTATGCGCAGAACGCCGACGCGTTCGGCAAGCGCCTGGACGCAAAGACCAAGGAGTGGGAGCAGCGGATGGCGGCGCGGCGCGGAACGCCCGTGGTCAGCTACCACAAGAGCTTCACCTACCTCGAGGATTGGCTCGGCCTGGTCGAGGTCGGCACGATCGAGCCCAAGCCGGGCATCCCACCCAACGCCGCGCACGTCGCCGAGGTGGTCAACGAGATGAGGGCGCGCAAGGCGGCGGCGATCCTGCAAGAGCGCTGGTATCCGTCGAGCGTCGCCGAGTCGATCGCCGGTCAGACCGGCGCCAAGCTGGTGCTGATCCAGGGCATGACGCCCGAGCGCGGCTCGTACGTCGAGCACATCGAGGAGATCGTGCGCGCGCTGGAAGCGGCGCTGCCCGCGCGCGCGGGCGCGGGCAAATGACCGCGATGCCGGAGGTGTCCGATCGGGCTCCGCTCCTGCGCGTGGACGACCTGCGCGTCGGCTACGACAGGCGAAGCATCCTGCCGCCGATCACCGCCGCGATCGCGCCCGGCGAGCTGTGGGCGGTCATCGGCCCCAACGGCGCCGGCAAGTCGACGTTCGTGCGCACGCTGCTCGGGCTGCAGCAACCGGTCGCGGGGCGCGTCGAACGCGCGCCCGGACTGCGCATGAGCTACGTGCCGCAGCAGAGCGCGCTCGACACGATCTTTCCGATCTCGGTCGCCGAGTTCGTGCTCATGGGCCGCCAGGCGCCGGGCCGCTTCATCGGCTTGCCGGGCCGCGCCGATCTCGATGTCGCGCGCGGCGCGCTCGACGAGGTCGACGCCGCCGATCTCGCGCGCCGCCAGCTGCGCGACCTGTCGGGCGGCCAGCGGCAGCGCGTGCTGATCGCGCGCGCGATCGCCAGCCGCGCGGCGCTGTTCGTGCTCGACGAGCCGACGGCGGCGCTGGACATCGCCGCCGAGCGGCAGGTCATGGATCTCATCAGCGCGCTGCGGGCGCGTCACGACGCCGCAGTCGTCATGGTGACCCATCTGGTCGAGGACGGCCTGGAGCGCGCCGATCGCGCGTTGCTGCTCGACCGCGACCACGACGTCGCGCTGGCGGCCACGGCGAGCGAGCTGCGCGCGAGCCCGGCGTTCGCGCACATCTACGGCCGCGCGCTGGCCCGCGCCGAGGTCACGCCATGAACGACAGCGCCAGCTGGCACGAGCTCTTCGCGAACCTGCCGATCTTCAAGGACGCGATCATCACCGGCGGGCTCGCGGGTGCGCTGCTCGGCTTCATCGGCGTGCACGTCGTCCTGCGGCGCATGGTGTTCGCGTCGTCGGCGATCGCGCAGGCGGCGGCGCTGGGCGTGGCGCTGTCGTTCTGGATGCCGATCGTCATCGACCCGGTCCGCCACGCCGCCGGGCACCAGGCCGGCTCCGATGTGCACTTGATATCGTCGCTGCTGTTCGAGCCGGTGCTGTGGGCGATCGGCGCGTCGCTGCTGGCGACGCTGGTCTTCATCGCCAACCCCGTGCGCCTGCATCTGACGCGCGAGAGCCTGCTCGGCCTGGTTTTTCTCGTCAGCGGCGCGGGCGCGGTGATCGTCGGCGATCGCATCACCCAGGAGGCGCACGATCTGTCGGCGATCCTGTTCGGCAGCGCCGTCGTCGTGCAACCCGCGGATCTGGTGCTGGTCTCGGCGGCGACCGTGGTCTTGCTGTTCGGGCACCTGCTGTGCTGGCGCGCGCTGATCTTCGTCGGCTACGACCCGACGGGCGCGCGCGTGCAGGAGCTGCCGGTGCGGCGCCTCAACACGTTCCTGTTCCTGTCGATCGGCGTCGCGGTCGCGCTGTCGACGCGCGCGCTGGGCGCGCTGCCGGTGTTCGCGTTCAGCGTGCTGCCGGCGATGGCGGCGCTGGCGATCTCTTCGCGCATGTCGGTGGTCTTCGCGCTGGCGACTCTGTTCGGCGCGCTGTCGGGCGTCGCCGGCTACGCGATCTCGTTCCGCGGCGAGCTGCCGGTCGGCGCGACGCAGACCGCGCTCGCCGCCGCCTTCGTGGGCGCGGCGATGCTCGGGCGTTTCGTGGTGCGCGGGCTGCGGCGTCAGCGCGACGCGTGAAGACTGGTTGAGAACGGCATTGGGGGATCCCGTTGGCGCGGGTTACTCTTGTGATGTGGACCGTGATGAGATGCTTCGAGCTCTGCGCACCTTCGGCGACGAAGGTGTCGAGTATGTGCTGATCGGAGCGGCTGCGATGGGCGTTCACGGTATCGTGCGGGCGACCGAGGATCTGGATATCTTCATTCGCGCGACGCAAGACAACGTGGTGCGCCTTTTGCGCGCTTTTCGCTCCATGTACGGAGATGATCCGAGCATCGGAGAGATCAGCGCCGATGATCTGCTCGGCGCCTACCCGGCGGTTCGCTACTATCCCCCCACGGGCGATCTGTACTTCGACATCCTCACGCGTCTCGGAACGGCCGCCAGCTACGAGAGCGTCGAGGCGGAGGTCAAGGACGTGGCGGGCGTTCGGGTGACGGTCGCCAGTCCGCGCGCGCTCTACATCTTGAAGAAGGACACGGTTCGTCCAATCGATCGTCAGGACGCGGCCATGTTACGCCAGGCCTTTGATTTGAAGGACGATCCGTGAGCAGCCGCGTTCAGAAGTTTCGTTCGGTGGATGAGATGGCCGAGGCACCCATCTTGGTTCCACCGGAAGAGGGCTTCGAGCGATTCGCACGCCAGTGCGCGCGCTACTTCGCGCTCGCACCAAAGGTTTACCCCCGCGGCGTGTTCCGATTCCGATCGATCGAGGAAGCGCAGGCAGCCCGGGCCGAGATCACGCGCGAAAATGCGCGCCGCAGTCGTCCGTGAGCGACGCCGGGGACGCCGTCTCTTCGGGCCGACGCGCGCCGATGGGACACGTGAGACGTGTTCGACCGTTTTCGAACACCGTTCGGACGCACCCTGGCGTCGAAGCAACGACAGGCCGTGCTTCAATCGCGTGACACTTGCGAGCGCGTGACGATCAGCGCGATTCGAGATATCGCGCGAGCACGGCGTCCGCGCCGCGCACCGACGCCGCGTAAAAGCGCGCGCGCAGGCGCAGCTGCGTCGCCTCGCCGAGATCGCCGGGCACGCCCAGGAAGCGGCGGCGCGCCGCCGAGGCGCGCTCGGCGATCAGCGCCGCCGCCACCGACAGGTTCAGGCTGCGGGTCATGCCGACCATCGGGATGCGGAAGCAGGCGTCGGCGGTCTGCATCGCCTCCGGCGAGAGGCCGATCTGCTCGTTGCCGACCAGGATCGCCGCCGGCCGCGTGAAGTCGAGCTCGTCGAGCGTCAGGTCCGCCGTCGGAACCGCGGCGTAGATCGCGAAGCCGTCGCCGCGCAGGCTGGCGACCGCTTCGGCCTGTGACTTGTGGCGGACGATGTCGAGCCACTTCTCGCAGCCCTGGGTCACCGTCGGCGAGAAGCGGAACGGCTCGCGCGTCTCGGCGACCTCGACACGCTGGATGCCGAACGCCTCGGCGCTGCGCAGGACCGCGGCGCCGTTGTGCGGGTCGTGCAGGTTCTCGATGGCGACGCGCAGGCTGCCGAGGCGCGCGCCGATCACCTCGTCGATGCGCTCGCGCCGCCCGTCGAGCAGCAGTGGACCGAGCGCGGCGCAGGCGGCCTCGGGATCGCGTTCGAACGTGTCCATCGCGCGGCAGCTTACAGCCTATCCCCGTTCCTTTTCCTCGCTCCTTCCCCGCGGATGCGGTAAACGGTGCCCATGAAACAGCTCACCGCTTTCGTCATGAGCCTCGCGTTTGCGTTCACGCTTTCGGCCGGCGCCCGCGCCGCCGACAAGGCGCCCGCCGCCAAGGCGGGAGACACCGCCGCCAAGGGCAAGGAGGTCACGCTCAGCGGCGACCTCGGCTGTGGCAAGTGCAACTTCAAGACGACCAAGGAGTGCCAGAACGTCCTCAAGGTGAGCGACGGCGGCAAGGACGTCATGTACTACCTCGCGAAGAACGACGTCAGCGAGCAGAACCACGAGGCGGTCTGCTCGGGCACCAAGCCCGCCACGGTGACCGGCGTGCTGAGCGAGGACGGCAAAGGCGCGAAGAAGAAGAAGGTCCTGACCGCGTCCGCGATCAAGATGAACTGAGCTCGCCAACCGAGGTCGCGGTGCATCCCGACGCCGAGGCCGACGCCGACACCGCTCCCCCCTGTCGAGCGGTGTCGCGCGAATCGGCGCTCAGAGCGCCTTCAGGAACGCCTCCAGATCCTTGGTCTGCTGTGAAGTCAGGCCGAGGCTGAAGTGATCCTGGTAGTGCTGGATGACGTCCTTGAGCGACGCAGCTTGCCCGTCGTGGAAGTAGGGCGCGCGCGCAGCCAGGCCGCGCAGCGGGGGGGCGCGGAACTTTCCGATGTCCGCCCAGAGACCGGTGGTGAGCGCTCGGCCGGGATCGCAGCTGAGCTTGGTCTCGAGGGTGGTCTTGTTCTGCAGCGTGAGCAGCGGCAGGTCCGACGTGCACTTCGGCGGCTCGGCGGTGCCGGTGTTGAAGAACTGCACCACCGAATGGCCGCCCACGTTGGGCGTGTCGTGGCAACCGCTGCACTTGCCGGCGGTGTTGAAGACCACCTGTCCGCGGTAGATGGCGCCCCGCGCGGCCTGGACCGAACCGTCGTTTCCGAGGCCAGCGTACTTGGACCAGCCGTCGTAAATGTTGAAGACGTTCGGATTGAACGGTAGCCCCTGCGGATCGTGGCCGGCGTTGTCGTTGATGCCGATGTAAAACGGCTGGGCGAGAAGTGCCGCCGGTCCACCGTGGGCGCCGTCAGAATCGAGGCGACCGGCCTGGAAGTCGATGCTCTGAGCGAAGATCACACCGAACATGAAATCGCCCGCCGCGGCCGCCACGGCCGGCGGGGCCGGATTGGCCGGGTCGCGCTGTTCGTGCAGGCGCGCCGCCCCCGGCAGGAACCCCTCGAGCTGCGCGAGCACGGTGGTGGTGGGAGAGCCCGTCCAGAGAATGCTCGCAACCTTGGTCTCGTTCGCGGTCGGGCTCGGACGCCGAAACCCGGAGAACGTGGTGGTGGTCGAAAACCCGTAGGGATCGTTGACCGCGGCGAGCGTGAACTCCGCCGCCGGGCTGATCGTCCGGTTGAAGCGCACCAAGCCCTTCTGGACAACCAGGTCCACGAACGTGTTGATGCGCGCCGGAAAGGTGGAGATGTCCGCGTCGGAGCGAGTGCCTTCGTCCACGAGATTGAACAAGGGCCCCGTGCCCAGCGAACCGAGGAAGAGCAACCCGTTGGCGATGCTGTTGGTGGTCCATCCTTGCGCCGACGAGTGGCACGTCTCGCACGTGCGCGGATTCGTCCCCAGCGCCTGGAAGAATGGATTCGTGCGGTCGATCGTGCCGGAGGTGTGAAGGGTTTCCGCTATGCCGGCGAGATTGACCGCCGGTTCCAGCGCGCTCGTCGTTTCAGCGATTGGCTCCGGTTCAGCGGTGGGCGGAGCGCCACATCCAACGAATGCGAGACATAGGCCTGCCAATAGCGCCTCGGTTGCCTTTCGGAGAACACACCACCTGAGGGACGTTGTCTCTGTCATGGAAGGCTCCTTCTGGGGGTTCGCTGTTTGCACCGCTCGAGCATTCGAGGGTCCGTCAGCGCAATGATGGTCGGCCCTCGCAACGCACCCCTCGTCCCGTTATTCCCCACTTTTGCGATTATCTTTCTCGGACGGCTCGCCGCCGCCGATCTCTGCCTGCCTGATGCGTGAGCCGCCTAACCGGTCCGCGGGCGTTCGGACACGCGGCTCGGCACGCGCGGCGCCATCAGCGCCAGCAACGCCGGCGCCAGCGTCAGCGCCGCCAGCAGGCAGGTCGCCTCGCCCAGGATCGCGACCGCGCCGAACGAACGGATACCGGCGTTGGCCGAAAGCAGCAGCGATCCGTAGCCGACGATCGTGGCCCATGAGCAGAGCACCACCGCGCCACCGGTCGTGGCCAGCGTGTGGCGCAGATCGGGGGCACCGCCGTCGCGCTCTCGCGCCACCACGTTCACGGCGTAGTCGACGCTGATCCCCAGCGTGATCGGAAGCGCCACGAAGTCGAGGAAGTTGACCTTGAGGCCGAGCAGCGCCGCGCACGCGATCATCACCGTCGTGCCCGCGACCACGCTGGCCAGCGTCGCGATCACGTGACGCCCGCGCCCGACGACGACGACGACGAACAGCACCACGCCCAGCAGCGCCGCCAGCGTGGCGCGCGGCCCCGCCCGCGTCACCGCGCGCAGCACGTCGGCGAACACGAACGCGCCGCCGCCGACCGCCATCTCGTCGGGCAGGTTCAGCGCGCGCACCGAATCAGCGAAGGCGATCATGTGCCGGCCGTTCCACCCGTCGAAGCGCGACGCCTGGTTCGCGAACAGCAGCCGGCCGCGCGTGCCGTCGCGCTCCACGAAACGGCGCGCCAGCGGCGCCGGCACGTCGGTCTCGGTCAGCGGCCGCAGATCGTCGGCGGGCCGAAAGCGGTGCAGGTCGGCGAGCTCCTCGGGATCGAGCAACTCCAGCTTCTTGTCGTCGATGAGGTGGCGGATCTCGGCGAGCACCTCCAGCTTCCGCGCCTGATCCTTGGGCACGAAGCTCTCGATCGAGCCCACGCTGCGGAAGAGCGCGTCGCCGGGACGGGTGCCGGCCTCGTCCTCGGCGTGCGCGCGCAACGTGCGCTCGATGGTCTCGGCTTGCTGGCGATCGGCGGCGCCGATGACGAACCCGCCGACCAGCTGCCGGCCGAATGATTGATCGATCGCCGCCATCCAGCGGTGCGCCTCGCTGGCCATTCCGCTGTCGGCGCGCAGCCGCTGCCAGTCGTATTCGTACGGATCGTCGGCGAGGTAGCGCCAGGTGATCAGCGCCGCGACCAGCACGACGGCGCCGCCGATCGCGGCCACCACCGCCGGCCGCCGCGGCGAGAAGCGCGCGAGCAGCCGGCCCAGCGCCGGCTCGCGCGCCACACGGATCGCCGCGCGTCGCTCCAGCACCGCCAGCAGCGCGGGGAGCACGGTGTACGCCGACGCCCAGCACAGCAGCATCCCGCCGCCACCGATGACGCCGAAGTCACGGAAGCCGCGGAAGTCGGTGACGATCAGCGACGCATAGGCGCTGCCGGCCGCCAGCGCCGCGGTCAGCGTGCCGGTGAAGGATCCGCCCAGCGCCGTCGACAGCGCGCGCACGCCCGCCTCACCGCGGCGCCGCGACTCCAGATAGCGCGCCAGCACCAGGATGCCGAAGTTGATGCCGTTGCCGACGACGATCGACGACAGGAACGCCGTGACGCTGTTGAGGTGCCCGATCGTGAGCCGCGCGAGCCCGAACGCGACCAGCGTGCCGACCGCGAGCGATCCGAAGAGCGCGCCGAGCGCGGGCGCCGATCCGAAGTAGAGCAGCAGCGAAATGCCGACGATACCCACGGTCAGCACCACCGCCAGCGTCAGGCCGTGCAGGATCGCGCGGTGCTCGGCGACCGCGATCACCACGTCCTCGGTGAGACCGATGTCGACACCGGGGCCGATCTCGCGCGACGTCTCGGCGACGGCGCGGTCGAGCGCGGCGACCAGGCGCTCGCCCTGCGGCACGGAGGTCGACGGAAACGGCGCCTCGACGATCAGCAACTGCAACGTGCCGTCGGGCGACACCAGCTCGCTCGGTTGCCGGGACTTGTCCTCGGCGGTGCGCAGCTGCGCGCGCAGCCGGTCGATCTCCGCGCGCTCGCGGGCGGCGTCGCGCTCTTCCTCTTCCGGGCTGTTCAGCGAGACGAACAGCGGATTGGCGCGCAGCTTCGCGCGCCGCAGGCGGCCGGCCAGCGAGTCGCGCGCCGACTCGAGATCCGCGAGCGGCGCGAACAGGAACCGGTGGTCCCAGGCGAAGCGCCGCCCGACGCCCTCGTCGCTGACCACGTCGGCGACCAGCGCGGGATCGAACGCGCGGATGCGCGCGGCGAGCGAGCGCGCGGCCACGCTCCGGCGCGCGGCATCGTTGCCGGAGAGCGCGACCAGCACCAGGCCCAGCGCCTGCGTGCGGTGCTCGATGCGCTCGAGGTCGCGCACCGATCGCTCCTGCGGCGGCAACAGATTCGAGAGATCGGCGCGCACCGGCAGCTGAAGCGCGAGCGCGGCGCCAACCGCCGCCAGCACGCCGCCCACCGCCAGGATCGCGCGCCGCCGCCGATCGATCCAGCGGGCGTATTGATCCGATCGACGATGATTCATGGCCGGCGCCGCGACGCGCGGCAATCCGATACCATGAACCGCCGCGCCTCGCTCGCAAGAACCGCGCAAATTGCCGCGCATTGGTTGACCTCGGCGGCGCTACGTGGCATCGCTGCGGGTAAAGGACGCACATGGAACGCGTCGGGAATGCGCTGCGGTTGGTCGTGAGCCTGCCCGTGGCTCTGGCGATCTTCCTCGGACGATTGGCGCTGGTCACGCTGGCGATCATTCCCACGTGGATTGGTCGGCTCGTCGATCGCCTGCGTTCCGCGCCGCCCGCGCGCGCCCCGCTCGCCGGCCGGCGGCCGCGGGTCCTGTTCGTCGGTGGCACCATCAACCACACGACGCAGGTCCAGCAGATCGCGGCAGCGCTGCCCGAGTGCGAGCCGGCGTTCACCTGGTACTACTGCGACGGACTGCTCGAGCTGCTGCGCCGCCTCGGGCTGCTCGAATCGACCGCGCTCGGCCGCAAGCTGCGCGCGCGCTGCCTCGCCTACCTGACGGCGCACGGGCTGCCGCAGGATCTCGGCGGCCGCCGCGGCGGCTACGACCTGATCGTCACCTGCTCGGACCTGGCGAGCCCGCGCAATGCGCGCGGCGGCGCCGTGGTGCTGGTGCAGGAGGGAATGACCGATCCCGAGGACGCGATCTTCAGGATCATCAAGGCGTTGCGCCTACCACCCTGGCTGGCGGCCACGTCGTCGACCACCGGGCTCAGCCACGCCTACGATCGCTTTTGCGTCAGCAGCGACGGATACCGCCGCCTGTTCATGCGCAAGGGCGTGCCCGACGAGAAGATCGTCGTCACCGGCATCCCCAACTTCGATGACTGCAAACGCTTCCTGAACAATGATTTCCCCCACCGGGGCTACGCGCTGGTGTGCAGCTCGGATATCCGCGAGACGGCGCGCTGGGAGAACCGCCCGCGTTTCATCCGGCAAGTCATCGACATCGCGGCGGGACGCCCGATCATCTGGAAGCTGCACCCCAACGAGGACGGCGTGCGCGCACGTGCGGAGCTGGCGCGCCACGCGCCCGACGCTCTGGTGTTCGACAGCGGCAACACCGAGGAGATGATTGCCAATTGCGCCGTGCTCGTGACCCAGTTCTCGTCGACCGCCTACGTCGGCCTGGCGCTGGGTAAAGAGGTCCATTCCTATTTCGACGTCGAGGAGCTAGCGCGCCTTTGTCCGATCCAGAACGGCAGCACCAGCGCGCGGCGCATCGCCGAGGTCTGCCGGCAATTGCTGGGGATCGCCCAAGCCGATGTCGGTCCACACGACGACTGCGCCAACCAGCGTGATAGCGACGGTGCGGCGCTCGACGCAAACGACACCACAATGCCTCGCAACTTTCACACGAGCTCTGGCTGACCGTCGTAGGCTCGCCGAACAGTCATCCGGATGCCTGACCACCCGACGCGGCGCCGGCGGCTCCTGCTCGCGATTCGCCTCGCGGTGGCGGCGGGGCTGCTCGCGTTGCTGGCGCGCCTGATTCGTCCCGGTGACATCGCGCGCGCGCGTGTGCTGGTCGGGCAGATGCGCTGGACGATCGCGCTGGTGCTCCTGCCCACGCTGATCGCCATGACGATAGACGCGCTCGGGTGGCGAACGATCCTGAGGACGCTCGGTCATCGCGTTCGCTGGCGTCGCATGCTGGAGCTGCGCCTGTCGGTCGAGGCCATTGTCCTGGCGATGCCGGGCGGCTCGGTCGCGGGCGAGGCGGCGAAGATCGCGCTGCTCGAACGCCGCGCCGAGGTGCCGCTGGCCGTGGGCGCGGCGAGCCTGGCGCTGACCAAGCTGCAGTTGATCGCGTCGGACGCCCTTTACCTGGTACTGGCCGCGGTAGCCGTCGGGTTCACGGCCGGCCGATGGCGGCTCAACATCCCGGCCGAGCTCGCGCTCGCCGGCGCGGCGCTGACCACGGTGGTCACCGTGGTGCTGTCGTTGCTGTTGCGCTCGCGGTCCGGCAGCTGGCTCGCGCGCGCGATCGCCCGGCTGCCGAGCGCGCCGATCCGCGCCTGGCTCGAACGCCGCCGGGCCCGATTCGAAGAGCTCGACCGCGCGACGCAACGCCACTTCGAGTCGTCGCGCGCCGCGCGCCTGGCCTGCTTCGTGCCGTTCCTGTCCGAATGGCTGATCGAAGGCGCCGAAACCTGGCTGATCCTCCGCTGTATCGGCACCTCACTGAATCTCGGTCAGACGCTGGCGCTGGACGGGGTGGGCTCGTTGCTGCGCGCGATGGTCATCTTCGTACCGGCCGGGCTCGGCATTCAAGATGCAACGCAGCTGATGTTGATGCGGGAATTAAACGTTCCTGACGCAATTGCAACGGGAGCGGCATTTATTTTCATCAAACGGACGAAAGAGGTTTTCTGGATCGTCATCGGATCGTTGTTTTTGGCTGTTAGAAGAGATCTGTGGCGACGCAAGCTCCCCAGCCCCGGAACGACGTCCGAAACCGCGCGCTAGGAGGGTTCCCAACTTGAAGATCGTCGGCGTCATCCAGGCGCGCGTCGGGTCGAGCCGACTCCCGGGCAAGGTCCTGCTGCCGCTCGGTGGGCGCCCCGCGCTGGAACGGATGCTCGCGCGCGTCGCTCACGCGGAGCAACTGGACGACGTCATCGTCGCGACGACGCGTCTCGCGGCCGACGACTCGATCCGCCGGCTCGCCGCCGCCTGCCGGGTGCCCTGCATCTCGGGCGATCCCTATGATCTCGTCGACCGGCACCTGCTGGCGTCGGCTCCGGTCGCGCGCGCCGCCAGCAGGTGCCGGTCGACGAGATCATAGGGATCGCCCGAGATGCAGGGCACCCGGCAGGCGGCGGCGAGCCGGCGGATCGAGTCGTCGGCCGCGAGACGCGTCGTCGCGACGATGACGTCGTCCAGTTGCTCCGCGTGAGCGACGCGCGCGAGCATCCGTTCCAGCGCGGGGCGCCCACCGAGCGGCAGCAAGACCTTGCCCGGGAGTCGGCTCGACCCGACGCGCGCCTGGATGACGCCGACGATCTTCAAGTTGGGAACCCTCCTAGCGCGCGGTTTCGGACGTTGTTCCGGGGCTGGGGAGCTTGCGTCGCCACAGATCTCTTCTAACAGCCAAAAACAACGATCCGATGACGATCCAGAAAACCTCTTTCGTCCGTTTGATGAAAATAAATGCCGCTCCCGTTGCAATTGCGTCAGGAACGTTTAATTCCCGCATCAACATCAGCTGCGTTGCATCTTGAATGCCGAGCCCGGCCCCACGAAGATGACCATCGCGCGCAGCAACGAGCCCACCCCGTCCAGCGCCAGCGTCTGACCGAGATTCAGTGAGGTGCCGATACAGCGGAGGATCAGCCAGGTTTCGGCGCCTTCGATCAGCCATTCGGACAGGAACGGCACGAAGCAGGCCAGGCGCGCGGCGCGCGACGACTCGAAGTGGCGTTGCGTCGCGCGGTCGAGCTCTTCGAATCGGGCCCGGCGGCGTTCGAGCCAGGCGCGGATCGGCGCGCTCGGCAGCCGGGCGATCGCGCGCGCGAGCCAGCTGCCGGACCGCGAGCGCAACAGCAACGACAGCACCACGGTGACCACCGTGGTCAGCGCCGCGCCGGCGAGCGCGAGCTCGGCCGGGATGTTGAGCCGCCATCGGCCGGCCGTGAACCCGACGGCTACCGCGGCCAGTACCAGGTAAAGGGCGTCCGACGCGATCAACTGCAGCTTGGTCAGCGCCAGGCTCGCCGCGCCCACGGCCAGCGGCACCTCGGCGCGGCGTTCGAGCAGCGCGATCTTCGCCGCCTCGCCCGCGACCGAGCCGCCCGGCATCGCCAGGACAATGGCCTCGACCGACAGGCGCAGCTCCAGCATGCGACGCCAGCGAACGCGATGACCGAGCGTCCTCAGGATCGTTCGCCACCCGAGCGCGTCTATCGTCATGGCGATCAGCGTGGGCAGGAGCACCAGCGCGATCGTCCAGCGCATCTGCCCGACCAGCACACGCGCGCGCGCGATGTCACCGGGACGAATCAGGCGCGCCAGCAACGCGAGCAGCCCCGCCGCCACCGCGAGGCGAATCGCGAGCAGGAGCCGCCGGCGCCGCGTCGGGTGGTCAGGCATCCGGATGACTGTTCGGCGAGCCTACGATGGTCAGCCAGAGCTCGTGTGAAAGTTGCGAGGCATTGTGGTGTCGTTTGCGTCGAGCGCCGCACCGTCGCTATCACGCTGGTTGGCGCAGTCGTCGTGTGGACCGACATCGGCTTGGGCGATCCCCAGCAATTGACGACAGACGTTCGGCGATGCGCCGCGCGCTGGTGCTGCCGTTCTGGATCGGGACAGAGGCGTCGGAGCTCCTCGACGTCGAAGTAGGAATGGCACCTCCTTGCCCAGCGCCAGGCCGACGTAGGCGGTCGACGAGAACTGGGTCACGAGCACGTCGCAGTTGGCAATCATCTCCTCGGCGCTGCCGGTCGTCGAACACCAGCGCGCCGGGCGCCTAGCGCGCCGAGCTCGGCGCGTGCGCGCAGGCCGCGTTCTCGTTGGGGTGGAGCTTGCCAGATGATTGGCCGTCCCGCCGCGATGTCGCACCACCTTGCGGATGAAACGCGGGGCGGTTCTTCGAACGGCCGTCTCGCGGATGTCCGAGCTGCAGACCAGCGACGTAGCCCCGATGGGGGAAGTCGTTGTTCAGGAAGCGTCTGCAGTCGTCGAAGTTGGGGATGCCGGTGACGACGATCTTGTCGGGGCCACGCCCTTGCGGACGAAGAGGTCGCGGTAGCCCTCGCTGGCCACGCAGAAGCGATCGTAGGCGTGGCTGAGCCCGGTCGCCGACGAGGTGGTCGTGAGCCAGGGTGGGAGCCGGAAGGCCCGCACCAGCTTGAAGACGAGGTCCTCGGGATCGGTCATCCCCTCCTGGACCAGCACCAGGGGGCGGCCGCGGAGGTTCGCGGGGACGACCATGTCCGAGCAGGTGATCGCCAGATCGTAAGGTCCGCGAAGGCCGCCGAGGTCGAGTGGGAGGCCGTGCTCTTCGAGGTGGGTGAGGCAGCGCGCGCGCAGCTTGTCGCCGACCGCCGTCGTCTTGAGCGCGCCCAGCCGGCGAAGCAGCTCGAGCAAACCGTGGCAGTAGTACCAGGTAAAGGCGTGATCGCAGTCGGGCAGCTCGGCCGCGATCTGCCGGACCTGCGTCGTGTGGTTGATGGTGCCGCCGATGAACAACACGCGCGGCCGCCGGCCGGCGAGCGCTCGCGCGGTGGCGCGGAACGCCCGATCGTCGAGCCGCCATTCTCGAGGGAGCTACGACGGTGTGACGAGCGCCATCGTCCGAAAGATCGCCAGGCCAGGCAGGCGCACGACGAACCGCGCGCATTCCCGACGCGTTCCATGTGCGTGCTTTACCCGCAGCGATGCCACGTAGCGCCGCAAACGTCAAGCATGCGCGGCAAGAAGCGCGGTGCTTGCGACGAGCCGCGACGGTTCACCGTATCCGATCGCCGCGCGTCGAGGCGCCGGCGCTGAAAGATCGGCGATCGGATCAATACGCCCCCTGGATCGAGCGGCGGCGCCGTGTATCCTGGCGTGGCCGGCGCCTCGGCGGCGGTCGGCGCGGCGCTGGCGCTGACGCTCCCGTTGCGTGCCGATCTGTCGGACCTACTTCCGCCGCACGAGCGATCGGTGCGCGACCTCGAGCGCATCGAGCGCCGCACGACGGCGCTGGGTCTGGTGCTGGGCGCGGTGGGCGAGCGACGACGCCGCGCGCCGGAGCGGGGCCGCGCGCCGCTCGCCGAGCGCATCCGCCCGATCGATCGCGCGCTGGTGGCCGACGTGGTCAGCGACGAGGGCGTCGGTCGGCGCTTCGCCTGGAACCACCGGTTTCTGTTCGCGCCGCTCACGGATCTCGAGTCGGCGCGCGACGCGCTGCGGTCGGCCCGGCGCGAAGCTCCCCGCCAACCCCCTCTATGTCTCGCTGGACGACCCGGACGAGGTGGCGCGTGACGCGGCCGACGAGCGAGCGGAGATCGACCGGCTGCGCGCGCAGCTGGGCGCCGCCGACGAGAAGTCCCGGCACCGAGCGAGATCGTGTCGCGCGACGGCACTGCAGGTGCTGATCGTCGAGGCGCCGTTCCCGTCGACCTCCGTCCGCAGGGCGAGCGGCTGGTCGCCGCGCTCGACCGCGCCGATCGCGGGACGCCGCGCGAGATCGGCCCCGGTGTCGACATCGGTATGACCGAGGACGTCGTGATCGCGGTCGCCGAGCACCGCGCGATCCTGGACGGCATGACGCTGGCGGTGGTGCTGACCGTAGGTGGTCGGCATGTCGATGCTGATTACTTCGGATCGGCGCCGGCGCTCGGCGGCGCTCCTCGGAGTGCTCGCGGTCGGCACGCTGGTCGCGTTCGGCGTGGTGCGGGTGACGATCGGCCACCTCAACAGCGTGACGGTGTTCCTGTCGTCGATCGTCGTCGGCAACGGGATCAACTTCGGGATCATGGTGCTGGCGCGCTACCTCGAGTAGCGGCGCCGCGGTGGCCGGGCGAGCGCGCGCTGGCGACGGCGCTGGGCGGATCGCTTCACCGGGACGCTGACCGCGGCGCTGGCGGCGGGGAGCGCCTACGCTCCCTGATCGTCACCGACTTCCGCGGATTCCGTGACTTTGGGGTGATCGGCGGCGTGGGGATGATGCTGCTGGATGACCGCCTACACCGTGCTCCCCGCGCTGCTGGCGGTGCTGGAGCGACGCGCGGCGACCGGGTGGCGGGCGAGCCGGCGATGGGCCGGTTGCTGGCGCGCTCTCGTGGCGGCGGCCGCGGTGGTGGCCGCGATTGGCGGCGGGGCGTCTCGTCGCGGCGCTGATGACCTGCCGCTACCTCGCCCTGGATCCCGTCGAATACGACTGGCAGCGGCTGCGAGCGGACAGCGGAATGGCCACCGACGCGCGCCGCTGGATGTCGGCGATCTACGAGGCATTCGGCCGCCAGCTGGTCGGCGGGTTCATGATCGGCGTCGGCAGCGCCAGCAGCCGAGACCATCGAGCGCATGCTCCGCGCGCACGCCGAGGACGAGCCGGGCATCCGTGCCGGCGAGGCGCTGTTCCGCAAGGTGGGGTCGATCGAGAGCTTCGTCCCCCGGGACCAGCCGCGAGAAGCTGGCGGTGCTCGCCGAGATCCGCCGCCTCATCGACGACAGAGCCGGAGATGCTCGACCCCGAGGAGCACGCCGCCTGCACCGTTTCGGCCCGCCGACGATCTGCGGCCGCTGACCGTGACCGACATGCCGGCGCCGCTGGCGCGCCGCTACGTGGAGCGAGACGGCGCACGCGGCCGGCTGCTGTTCGCGAATCAGGCGTCGCGCTTCGACGGGTGGAACGGTCGGGCATGATCGCCTTCGCCGTATTCGGTGCGCGCGCTGAACCTGCCCGACGAGACGGCGGTCGGCGGTGGCGCGTTCGTGTTCGCGGACGTGCTGCGCGCGGTGGTGCGGGCGGGGCCGCGCGCGACGCCGGCGCCGCGCTGGGCGTGGCGGTGTTCGTGGTCGTCGTGGTCGGGCGCGGGCGTCACGTGATGCGACGCTCGCCAGCGTGGCGACCGGCACGACGCTGATGATCGCGTGCGCGGCGCTGCGCGGCCTCAAGGTGAACTTCCTCGACTTCGTGGCGCTCCCGATCACCCTCGGGATCAGCGTCGACGACGCCGTGAACGTGGTGGCGCGAGAGCGCGAGGCGAGGCCCGACTGCGCCACGCTGGCCACGACCGGTGGCGCGGTGGTGCTCTGCTCATGGACCACGACCGTCGCGTGGTCGCGCATCGCTGCTGCTCTCGTCGAACGCCGGTATCCGTTCGTTCGGCGCGGACCGCGATCCTGGGCGAGCCGACCTGCCTGCTGGCGGGCTGACCCTGGCGCCGGCGTTGCTGGGCGCTGATGGCGCCGCGCGTGCCGAGCCGCGTGTCCGAACGCCCGCGGACCGGTTAGGCGGCTCACGCATCAGGCAGGCAGAGATCGGCGGCGGTGAGCCGTCCGAGAAAGATAATCGCAAAAGTGGGGAATAAAACGGGATAGGTGTGTGTTGCGAGGGCCGACCATCATTGCGCTGACGGACCCTCGAATGCTCGAGCGGTGCAAACAGCGAACCCCCAGAAGGAGCCTTCCATGACAGAGACAAACGTCCCTCAGGTGGTGTGTTCTCCGAAAGGCAACCGAAGCGCTATTGGCAGGCCTATGTCTCGCATTCGTTGGATGTGGTGCTTCGCCCACCGCTGAACCGGAGCCAATCGCTGAAACTACTAGCGCGCTGGAACCGGCGGTCAATCTCGCCGGCATAGCGGAAACCCTTCACACCTCGGGCACTATTGACCGCACGAATCCATTCTTCCAGGCGCTGGGGACGAAAATCCGCGCACGTGCGAGACGTGCCACTCGTCGGCGCAAGGATGGACCACCAGTATCGCCAACGGGTTGCTCTTCCTCGGTTCGCTGGGCACGGGGCCCTTGTTCAATCTCGTGGACGAAGGCACTGGCTCCGACGCGGACATCTCCACCTTTCCGGCGCGCATCAACACGTTCGTGGACCTGGTTGTCCAGAAGGGCTTGGTGCGCTTCAACCGGACGATCAGCCCGGCGGCGGAGTTCACGCTCGCCGCGGTCAACGATCCCTACGGGTTTTGACCACCACCACGTTCTCCGGGTTTCGGCGTCCGAGCCCGACCGCGAACGAGACCAAGGTTGCGAGCATTCTCTGGACGGGGCCTCCCACCACCACCGTGCTCGCGCAGCTCGAGGGGTTCCTGCCGGGGCGGCGCGCCTGCACGAACAGCGCGACCCGGCCGATCCGGCCCCGCCGGCCGTGGCGGCCGCGGCGGGCGATTTCATGTTCGTGGTGATCTTCGCTCAGAGCATCGACTTCCAGGCCGGTCGCCTCGATTCTGACGGCGCCCACGGTGGACCGGCGGCACTTCTCGCCCAGCCGTTTTACATCGGCATCAACGACAACGCCGGCCACGATCCGCAGGGCTACCGTTCAATCCGAACGTCTTCAACATTTACGACGGCTGGTCCAAGTACGCTGGCCTCGGAAACGACGGTTCGGTCCAGGCCGCGCGGGGCGCCATCTACCGCGGACAGGTGGTCTTCAACACCGCCGGCAAGTGCAGCGGTTGCCACGACACGCCCAACGTGGGCGGCCATTCGGTGGTGCAGTTCTTCAACACCGGCACCGCCGAGCCGCCGAAGTGCACGTCGGACCTGCCGCTGCTCACGCTGCAGAACAAGACCACCCTCGAGACCAAGCTCGCAGCTGCGATCTCGCTGAGCGCTCACCACCGGTCTCTGGGCGGACATCGGAAAGTTCCGCGCCCCCCCGCTGCGCGGCCTGGCTGCGCGCGCGCCCTACTTCCACGCGACGGCAAGCTGCGTCGTCACGCGACGCCATCCAGCAGCAATACGGTACCGTACGAGACACACACACAAAAAAAAAAAAAAAAAAAAAACAAAAACAAAAAAAAAAAAAAAAAAAAAAAAAAAAAAAAAAAAAAAAAAAAAAAAAAAAAAACACGATAACCTTGACGGTGTCTTACGGATGGTCTA
>CAVZEF010000004.1:0-441318 GCA_963774325.1 uncultured Pseudomonadota bacterium | reverse complement strand
CGCGGCGTCGGCGGCGCTCGACACCGCCTGCGAGGGGCCGCAGCTCACCGACGCGCTCGAACTGGCGGCCTGCGCGTTGCGCGACGCGACCCGCGCGCGCGTGGCGGGGGATCGGGCGCGCGCGCGAGCGAGCGCGGTCGCCGCCGCCGAGGCGGCGCCCACTGACCCGCGGCTGCTGTCCGAGATCGCGCAGCTGCTCGCCGAGCTGGGCGCGGTCGATCGTGCCGCGGCGCTGGTGGCGCGCGCCGAGCGCCTGGCCGCGCCGCACATGCCGGCGCTGGCGTGGGCTGAGTTCGGGGTCGGCCTGGGGCGGGGGCGCACGCCGGCGCAACCGCGCGCCGCCCTTTCCGCCGGCGCCCGAAGGGCCGTTGCTCGAGATGCGCGCGGCGCTGGCGGCAGGCGGCGTCGGCGCGCTGGCGGCGCTGCTCACGCGCGGCGGCGCCGCCGAGCACGGCCGCGATCCGGATCGCGACGAGCTCGCGCGGCTCGGCGAGCCGGCGACCACCCCCGTGGCCGCTCCTGCCGGTACGCCCCGCACGCCGGCACCGCGCCGCCGCACAACGGCGCGCGTCGCGACGACGAGCCGCTGCGCGCCTACGTCGACGGTCTGCGCGCGCGCCTGGCGGGCGACCTGCCGCTGGCCGCCGAGCGCTTCTCCCACGCGCTCGCCGGGCACGGCGACGCCTGCCGCGCCGCCGGCGAGTACGGCGCGATCCTGCGCGGGCTCAAGCGCAAGCCCGACCCGCGCGTCTTCGCCGCGCTGCGCGCCGAGAACGCCGGCTGCGTGAACCTACCGCGCTGAATCGTCGTCGTCGTCGGGCGCCGGCGACGGCGCCGGCGCCGCGCCCGCCGCCGCTTCCGGCTCGGTGGGCTCGATGCCGCCTTCGGCTTCGCCGTGGGACGGATCGTGCTCGGCGCGCTCGGCGTCCATGCGGTTCTGCGCCGTAGTCGATCCAGTACTGCTGGTTGTCGCGCACGTCGACGTGCACGAACTGCGACACCGGGTAGTAGCCGATGCCCTTGACGCCCATCGCGAACGCGAGGTCGCGCACCATGAGCGGCGTCATGCCGGGGATGCGGATGTCGGCCGCCATGCCGCGCGTGTGATAGCTGAGCGTCGCCAGCGAGTACATGGGCGCGCGGAAGCCCGACACCAGGATGATCTTCTGATGCGTGCGCTGCGAGATCCGGTAGAGCAGCTCGATGAGCCGCGGATCCGGCGGCGTCTCCGCGCTGGTGCGCAGGCAGCGCAGCTGGTGGCGCAGCTGGCGGTACGACTCGGGCTCGATCTCGCCGCTGGTCAGGTTGATCTTCACCTCCATCGACTCGCCGGTGTTGGCCGACTCGAGCGTGAAGTGGCCGATCTGTCCCGACGGCGGGCGCAGCGACGGCGTGCGGCCGTCGGCGCGCGCGTCGCCTTCGTGCAGCGGGTGCATCGCCACCGTGTCCGCGACCTGCATCATCGAGCGCACGCGCCGTTCGAGGCCGCCCAGCGTCTCGCTCATGCGCACGGATCCGCACAGCAGGATCACCGTCGCCAGCAGCAACGCCGCGCCGATGAGCGAGACCAGCATCGGCAGCGCGCGCGGCAGCACCAGCGTGCGGATCGGGCGCTCCGGATCGCAGGCGATCATGATGCGCAGGCGCCGGTCGCGCCGCGGGCGCTCCGGCTGCTTGCGCAGCTGCCGCAACGTCTCGGCGACGGTGGTCGTCGTGTGCGGCCGTTCCACCATCGACAACGGCTTCGGCTAGGCGGCGGGGACCAGGTGGCCGTGCGAGTCGAGCTGATGCGCCGGCTCGCTCTCGACCGAGCGTCCCTTCCCGTCGCTTGGCCGTGGTGCTGGCGCACCCATGAAGCTGGTGCCGCGGAACACGCCGCCGGTCTCGATGCGCACGCTCTGCGCGGCGATGTCGCCCTCGACCTTGCCCTTGGCGAGAATCTCGAGATGCCCGCTGCAGCGGACGTTGCCGATGATCTGTCCCGCGACGACGACGTCCGAGCCGACGACATCGCCGCGCACGACGCCGCTCTCGCCGATCACGACCTCGGCGCGCGACGCGACCGTTCCTTCGATCGTGCCGTCGATGCGGAACGCGCCCTTCGGCGCTGAGCTCACCGCGGACGAAAGCGGAACGACCGAGGACGTTCTCGATCGGCTCGCGGTCCGGGCGCGTGCTCTCGTCCTTTGAACGCCATCCCATCGATTCCTCCTGTAATAGAAGACCCCGGAGAACAGGTGGGGCCGTGCTCTCACATCGGGAGCCCGCGCAAGAACTGAAGCCGCGATCCAGGATCAGTGACGGCGGCTCGAGACGGCGATCGCGACGCTCGATGACATGCGATCGTGCGCTTCATTTCGGGTTCGTGTCGCGCGTGGTCGTCGAGCGTCTCCAGCGCAGGTAAACTGGCGTGTTTCTCGTCGGTGAATTTTGAGCGAAGCACCACTTGTCGCCTTGCGCGGTTGGTTTGCTGCGGCCAATGTGTGATTGCGGGTTGGGCGAAGGAAAGGGCGGCGGCGAGGAGGGGCGGTGGGCGGGTAGGGATGAATTCAACCGGGGCGAGGGTGTGGGCGATTGTGAGCGCGGTGGCACGCGGGGGCGTGTGGTCTACCGACGCGTACAATCGCCTGCACCCTCGTCTCATTATCATTCCTGTGAGCCGAGGCGGCGCAGGCCGACGGCGCACAGCAGGGCGACCAGCGAGAGCGCGCTGAAGCCGAGGATGCCCGGGGCCATCGATTCGGCCAGGCCCTGAAGCAGGATGAGGTGAATCTTGGGGTCGTTGGCCCACTCGGGCCGCGCGGGCACCTTCGAGCCGACGGCCGCGATGTCGGCCATCACGCCGCACGCGATCGAGAACAGCACCGCGAGCGCGAGCGCGACGATCGGCGGCAGGCGCGCTCTGCGTCGGCGCGATACGCGAAGCGCAGCGCCGCCCCGAGGTTGAGCGAGGCCGAAGAAGAGGATCGCCCACATCGGGGCACCACCGTCGCGAATCAGGCTGGTCATACGGAAGTCTCCTTGGTTCCGGCGGCGCCGGCGTGGTCGCCTTCAACCTGGGACAACGCGCGGCGAGCGGCGGCGTGACTTCGCGCGGGCGTCGGCGCGGCGCGCGGACGTCGAGACGTACGGGCAACCCCAGGAATTGCCCGTAGCGTTCGGCTTCGCGCTCCAGCGCCGATTGCGCCGCGGCGTCGAGCGGCACCAGGAGCGTGCGCCTGGATGGCGACGCCGCCGCGCTCCAGCGTGCGGCGCCAGCTTCCGGCGACGCGGCCGTCGACGAGCACGACCGCGGCGCCCACGAAGCCGCCGCGGATGCTCAGCGTCTTCGCGTGCGCGGCCTCGACGATCGGCGCGTGGTTGCGGTAGGCGATCACGTACTCGTCGTAGCTCGGCAGCAGGTGCACGCGCGGGCCGGCGCGTGCGGGCGCGGTCGCGTCGCTCGCGGCGGCAGCCCAGTAGGTGTCGTTGCCGGCGCGCCGGCTCTCCAGCGCCGGGCCGAGCGCGCCGATCGCCGACTGTGCATCGGCGACGCGCAGTCCCGACCACCAGGCGAAGTCCTGCGGTCGCGCCGGACCGTGGCCGGCGAAGTAGCGCCGCGCCAGCTCGGCCAAGGCTTCGTCGGGCGCCAGCGCGCGCGCCGGCGGGGCGCGTTCGTCGAGCGCGGCGTAGGTGAACTGCTTGCCGCGGCGCGGGCCGCTGCACACGATCGCCTCGAGCTCCGCGTGCATGAGCACCAGCGCCAGCCGCAGGCCGTCCGCGCGGATGCCGGCGTCGAGCAGCGTCGCGCGCAGCTCGTCGCGCGTCAGGTGGTGTCCGCCCTGCAACGCCTTCGCCAGCACGGCATCGCTGCGGGCGAGCGTGCGCGCGTCGAGGCCGCGTCTGCCGGTAGTACGGGGCGTTGAGCGCGTGAACGCGTGGCGCCGTGAGCGCCAGCAGCCAGCGGATGTCGGCCGGGCGCCACGAAATGCCAGGTCGGGCGCAGCACGTGGGTGCGCAGGATCGCGCCGCGGTCGAGCGCCTCCTCGACGCCGGCGTCGCTGCAGGTCGCCGGCGCGCTGCGCGACCGCCCACTTGGCGCCCAGGTAATCCTGCGCCTGGACCGCGCCCAGGCCGGCGACGACGGCCTCGGGCTCGAGCGGCCGCGGCGGCGCAGAGCCGCTGGTTGCGCAGGCGCCGGTCGACCAGATCGGCGAAGCTCCGCCGGCGCAGAGGCGGCACGGCGCGGAGGTGGAGCGGGACGTCTCGTGGCAGCGTCGGGCGGTCATGGCGGCGACCTCGGGCCCGCAGTCTACTGGATTCGCCCGGCTCGGGCCGGCGCTCCGACCGCCGCCGCGATCGCGAATGTCCGTCACGCTTGAGCCCGCTCGCGCGTTGGGTTCAGCGTGGCGGAGTTGGACGCCGGGGAGAATCGCGAGATCGCCGCGCCAGACGACGCCGGCGCGAGGCCGCGGATGCGGCGCTGACCGAACGGCTGCGGCGCGGCGATGCGACCGCGTTCGACGAGGTCTATCGACGCTACACGCCGGGCCTGTTCGCGTTCCTGGCGCGGCTCGTCGGACGTGCCGCGATCGCCGAGGAGCTGCTGCAAGAGACCTGGATGCGCCTCGCGACCCATGCGCGCGCTCTGGCCCGCGACACGAACCTGCGCGCCTGGCTGTATCACGGTGGCGCGCAATCTATACCGCAGCCACCGACGGCGCGCCGTGCTCGATCTGGATCTCCTGCGCTTCTGGCGGTGGGCGTCGCGCGATCAATCCGCCCCGCCGTCGCCGCACGATCTGGCTGTGATGTCAGAGGCCGAGCGCCGGCTGGAAGCCGCGCTGGTCGCCGCTGCCGCTCGCGCAGCGCGAGATCCTGTTGCTGGTGGCCGTCGAGGGCTTCTCACCGGCGCAGGCCGCGGAGATGCTGCACCTGCGTCCGGAGGCGGCGCGCCAGCGGCTCCGTCGCGCGCGCGCGGCGATCGCGTCGGCGCTCGAGACCGCTGCGCCGGTGCGCGCGCCAGAAGAAGGAGAGACGTCATGAATCATCGGCAAAAAGGTGACGACGGCGACGACATCGACGCGCGCGTGGCGGCGCTGCGCCGCGCGACGCTGGCAACGGTCGCCGGTGCGCGGATTCACGCGCGGGCGCGCGAGGCGTTTCTGGCATCGCCGGCTGGTCGCGCGCCGGCGGCGGCGGCAGGACGTTGGGCGCGTCTGTGGAACGGCGCGCTGGAGCCGGCCGCCGTCGCGCTGGCGGTCGTGGTCTATCTGCTCTGGACCGCGCAAGCGCTGGCCGCGATCGATTGGGGACGGTTCGCTCCGCCGCCAACGAATCGAGTTGGCTCGATGGCGGGTCACAAGGCTGCCCGGCGGGCGCTCTTGGCGTTCGCGGACCGTCAGCGCGCGCCGGCGGCGTCGGGCGCGGCGAGCGGGATCAGCATCTCGGGCGGGATCTTGATCGGCGGCATCGGCGGGTCGAAGCGCGCCTCCTCGGGGAACGGCTGGCTGGTGCGCAGCGGTTTGCGCTCCCACTCGGGGACCTCGGCGGGCGTCGGCTCGGCGGCGGTGGCCGGCGGCGTGACGCCGGGAGCGATTGCTTCGCGGTGCGCCGGTGCCGGGCCGCGCGGCGCGACCGGCGTCGGCGTCGGCGGGTGAGGGGCCTCGAGCTCGGGTGCGACGACGGCGGTCGCGTCGTCCTTTCCGCCTCCGGCGCCGCCGCCTACCAGACGCACGATCACCAGCGTGATCCCGAGAGCGATCACCACCACCAGTCCCGTGGCGGCGATCACCAGCAGCGGCGGCGGCCGGTGGCGCGGCGGCCGCGGTGCGGTGTGGCGGTGAGAGCCTGAGTCACGCACGCGCGCTCTCAGTATAAATCCGCCCGCCGCGTCGGCGCCTGGATTCGGCAATGCGCTTGCCCTATTGTCGCGCCGTGGTCTGGCAGTCCTGGCTTGCCGCGCGCCGTCGCGCGGGATGGTTCCTTCTCGGGTTTTGGGCGCTGGTGGTGGCATTCCTGCTGTCGTCGTCTCGCGTCGCGCTCGCCGCCGACAGCGACGTGCGCGTCAATTCCATCGGCTACGTGACCGGCCACGCCAAGCGGGTCTCCGTCGCCGCCGGCGCCGCGTCGTTCGTTGTGCGCCGCGCCGCCGACGACAGCGCGGCGCTCACCGGCGATCTGCCCGCGCCGATCTCCGACGCCAGCGGCGACATGGTCTCCATCGGCGACTTCAGCGAGCTCGACGACGTCGGTTCGTACTACGTCGACGTGCCGGGCGTCGGTCGCTCCGCGGTCTTCGCCATCGGGGATGACGTCTACCAGGCGCCGCTCGCCACCGCGATGCTCGGTTTTTACGGCGCGCGCTGCGGAACCGCGGTGTCGTTCACGTACCAGGGCGCGACGTTCGCCCACGGCTCCTGCCACCTGGCTGACGGGCGCCTCGACTATGTGGGGCAGACGGAGACCACGCGCGACGGCACGCGCGGCTGGCACGACGCCGGCGACTACGGCAAGTACACGGTGAACGGCGCGTTCAGCGTCGGGATGTTGCTGAGCGCGTGGGAGCGCCACCGCGACGGGCTGACCCGCCTCGCGCTGCCGATCCCCGAATCGGGCGGTCCCATCCCCGACTTCCTCGCCGAGGTGAAGTGGGAGCTCGACTGGCTGCTCAAGATGCAGTACGCCGCCGACGACCCGCGCGTGTCGCACAAGCTGACCGGCAACCTGTTCGAAGACTTCATCATGCCGGAGAACGACGTCGCCCCGCGCTACTTCGTTCCCTACGGTACGGCGGCCACCGCCGATCTGGTGGCGGCGCTGGCGCAGGCGGCGCGCCTCTATGCGCCCTACGACGCCGATTTCGCCGCGCAGTGCCTGGCGGCGGCGCGCGCTTCGTACGACTACCTGGTGGCGAACCCGGCCAACACCGCCGCCAACCAGGTCGGTTTCTCGACGGGCGGATACGGCACGACCGATCCCGACGATCGCCTGTGGGCCGCGGCCGAGATGTGGGAGACGACCGGCGACGCCGCCGCGCTCGCCGACGTCGAGACGCGCATCGCCGCGCTGCCGGGCGCGATCGTCGACGCCGACTTCGACTGGAACAACACCAAGAACCTGGGCCTGTTCACGTATCTCATCTCGATGCGCGAAGGGCGCGATCCGGCGATCGTCGAGGCCGTGGCCGCGAGCGTGATCGACGCGGCGAAGACGATCGCCCTGGTCCACGACGGCGGCGGGTACGGCCGCGGCGTCATGCGCTACTACTGGGGATCGAACGGGTCGGTGGCGCGCACGACGATGGTGCTGGATCTCGCGAGCCGATTGTCGGGCAATTCGACTTATCTCGACGTCGCGATCGATCAGCTCGGGTTTCTGTTCGGGCGCAATCACTACAACCGATCGCAGGTGACCGGCCTGGGCCTGGCGCCGCCGATGAGCCCGCACCACCGTCCGTCGGTCGCCGACAACAATGTTGATCCATTTCCCGGCCTGCTCGTCGGCGGCGGCACCACCGCGAGCAACTGGCAAGACGACTGGATGATGTACACGCTCAACGAGGTCGCCATCAACTGGAACGCCCCGCTGGTCTATGCGCTGTCGCTGTTCGTGCCGGGCGGCGCGGCGCCGCCGGTGATCATCGACGCCGGCGTCGATGATGCCGGCGATGCCGACACGGCCGACGGTGGCGGCGCAACCGATCGCATCGTCGACAACGCCTCGCAGGGATGCGGATGCGCCGTCGGCCAGGCTCGGGGCTCGGGCGCGACCAGCCGCGTGCCGGCGTCCTTCGCCGTGGCGGTGATCGCGTGCGCCGCGCTGGTGCGCCGGCGTCGCCGGTGAGGCTCACTCGGTCGTGACGGTGCCCGCGCCGCCCGCCAGCGCGGCGGCGAGCGTCTGCCAGGGCAGGCGCGCGCACTTCACGCGCACGGGGTAGCGGCGCACGCCCGCGAAGGCGCCGAGCTCGCCGAGCGCGGTGGACGCCGCTTCGCCGGCGGTTCCCGCGAGCAGGCTCTCGAAGTCGTGGCACAGCGCTTGGGCCTCGGCGCGCGTGCGGCCGTGCAGCGCGCCGGTCATCATCGACGCCGACGCCGTCGAGATCGCGCAGCCGGCGCCGTCGAAGCGGGCGTCGGCGATGCGGTCGCCATCGAGGATCAGCGTGACCGTGATCCGATCGCCGCAGAACGGGTTGTCGCCGCGCGCGCTGTGGGTGGCGCCCGCCAGCGCGCCGCGGTGGCGCGGGTGGCGGCCGTGCTCGAGCACGACCGTCTGATAGAGATCGTCGGCGGGCGCGTCGCTCACGCGAAGACCCGGCGCACGTCGGTGAGGCCGTCGAGCAGAGCGTCGACGTCCTCGCTGGTGTTGTAGAGCCCGAACGACGCGCGCGCCGTCGCCGGCACGCCCAGCGCCTCGAGCAGCGGCTGCGCGCAGTGATGGCCGGCGCGGATCGCGACGCCATGTTGATCGAGGATCGTCCCGATGTCATGCGGATGCACGCCGTCGATGACGAACGACACGATCGGCGCGCGGTCCGCCGCCTGTCCGGCTCCGACAAGGCGCGCGCCCGGCAGCGCGGCGATGCGCGCGGCGGCGTCGGCGGCCAGCGCGCGCTCGTGCGCCGCGACTGCCGCGCGCTCCCAGCGGTCGAGATAGCCGATCGCCGCCGCGAGCCCGATCGCCCCTTCGATGTTGGGCGTCCCCGCCTCGAACCGGTACGGCACCGCGGCCCAGCGCGGCCCCTCGGACAGCGACACGGAGCGCACCATCTCGCCGCCGCCCATGAACGGCGCCATCGCATCGAGCCGCTCGGCGCGCCCGTAGAGCACGCCGATCCCCGTCGGGCCGTACATCTTGTGCGCCGAGAAGGCGTAGAAGTCGCAGCCCAGCGCCTGCACGTCGATCGGCACGTGCGCCGCCGCCTGCGCGCCGTCGACCAGCACCGGTACGCCGCGTGCGTGCGCGCGCTCGATGATCGCCGCGATCGGATTCACCGTGCCGATCGCGTTGGCGACGTGAGCCACTGCCAGGATGCGCGTGCGCGGCCCGAGCGCGGCGTCGAGCTCGTCGAGGCGCAGCTCGCCCGCCGCGGTGATCGGCACCACGCGGAGGCGCGCCTGGCGCTCGGCGCACAGCATCTGCCAGGGCACCAGGTTCGAGTGGTGCTCGAGCGTGGTCACCAGCACCTCGTCGCCGGCGCTGACCTGCGCGCGCCCGAAGGTCTGCGCCACCAGGTTGATCGCCTCGGTGGTTCCGCGCACGAAGACGATCTCGCTCGCCTCGCGCGCGTTGATGAAGCGCTGGACCGCGGCGCGGGCGGCTTCGTAGGCGGCAGTGGCACGCTCGGAAAGCGTGTGCACGCCGCGATGCACGTTGGCGCGGTCGGTGCGGCTGAACGCGGCCACGGCGTCGATCACCGCCGCCGGCATCTGCGTGGTCGCGGCGCTGTCCAGATATGCCAGCGGCCGTCCGTGGACCAGCTGCGCCAGCGCCGGGAAGTCGGCGCGGGCCTGCTCGGGCTGGAACCGTTCGCCGCGGTCGCCCGCGAACGGCTCGCCTCCGCTGCCGGCGCCGGTCATACTCGACAGCGTAGCACCGCCGAAGGGTGCAGAAGCGGCCAACGAATGAACGGCCAACCGGTTAACCGGAACCGTTCCTTCCTTGACCGTCTCTTCGGAGTGCCGGTACGCTCCCTCGCCTCGTTGCCTTTTTTCTGGCGTTTTTCTCGTCGGGCTCGTCGCCGGCGGCCGGGGGCTCTCGATTGAAGCACTGGCAGGAGATGGCGCATATCCTGGATCGCGTCGTCGCTCTCGGGCGGCAGGGGCGAGCCACGGCGCTGGCCATGGTGACCCAGATCAGCGGCTCGGCGTACCGGCGTCCCGGCGCCAAGCTGCTGGTCGAGGCGGGCGGCAGCTTTCTCGGCAGCATCAGCGGCGGCTGCCTCGAGGAGGACGTGCGCGAGATCGGCCTCGGCGTGCTCGATTCGGGGGCGAGCCGCCTGCTGCACTACGACACCGGCACCGACGAGACCAAGCTCTGGGGCCTGGGCCTGGGCTGCGACGGCGAGGTCGACATTCTGGTGCAGCCGATCTCCGCCGCCGACGCAGCCGAGCCCGGCGGGGTCTGGACCTGTGTGCGCGCCCTGCTCGACGGCGACGCGCCGTTCGCGCTGGCGACCGCTGGTCGATGCCGACGGCGGTCGCCCGGGCGGCACGATCGTCGTCGGCGCGCGCGGGATGCTGGCGGGCGCGTTGCGGAACCAGGGGCCGGAGACGTCGGCGCTCGAGGCCGAGGTCGTGAGGCTGGCGTCGGTCGCGCTCGCCAGCGGGCGCTCGCGCTTCGATGCGCTCGGCGCGCGCCGCGTGTTCTCCGACGTGCTCCTGCCGCCGCCCAAGCTGCTGGTGTGCGGCGCGGGCGACGACGCGCGCCCGACGGTGACGCTGGCGGCGATGGTCGGGTTTCGGGTCTCGGTCGCCGACCATCGGCCGGCGTATCTGACCGCCGAGCGATTTCCCGAAGCCCAGCGTCTGTTTCTGATCCGCCCCGAAGAAGCGGCGCCCGGGCTGCCCGGTGACGGCGACACGTATGCGGTGATCAAGACGCACTCGCTCATGCGCGACACCGCGTGGGTCAAGCGCCTGGCGGCGACGGAGATCCACTACCTCGGCGTGCTCGGCCCGCGCGCGCGCATCGAGAAGATCGCGGCCGACCTGGGCATGCGGGGCGATCCGCGCCTCTTCGGGCCGATCGGCGTCGACATCGGCGCCGACGGACCGGAGCAGGTGGGCCTGAGCATCGTCGCCGAGTTGCTGGCGGTGCACGCGCATCGTCAGCCGCGCCACCTGCGCGAACGGGCGGAGGCGATCCATGCCTGACGGCGCAGCCTCGTCACGCTCGAACGCGCCGGCCGCGGCGGTCGTGCTGGCCGCCGGCTCGTCGACGCGCATGGGTGAGAACAAGCTCTTGCTGTCGCTCGAAGGCGAAACCGTGGTCAGCCGGGCGGTGCGTGCCGCGGCGGCCGCGGCGCTGGATCCGATCATCGTCGTGCTCGGGCACGAGCCGGAGCGCGTGCGCGCGGCGCTCGCGGGCCTGCGCTGTCGCACGGTGGTCAACCCCGACCACGCGAACGGCAAAGGCACGTCGCTGCAGCTCGGCATCGCCGAGGTGGCGGCGTCGACGGCAGCGGGCGCTGCGGTGGTCATGCTCGCCGACATGCCGTTCGTGACCGCGGCGATGCTGGCGCGCGTGGCGGCGCGCGAGGGGACCGCCGCGCCGATGGTGGTCTCGCGCTACGGCGAGGTCAACGCGCCGCCGATCCTCTACGATCGGGCGTTGTTCGCGGAGTTACTGGCGCTGCCCGGGCAGGCGTGCGGCAAGGAGATGGTGCGCCGCCACCGCGGCGAAGCGGTCGTGCTGTCCTGGCCCGAGCGCGCGCTGGCGGACATCGATCGCCCCGAGGACTACCAGCGCATCGTCTTCGAGCTGGGCGCGCTCGCGAGCGCGGGCGCGGCGGGAAAGGTGTCGGCGAGCTAGATGCGGCGCGAGCTGATCGATCTCGCGGCGTCGCTGGCCGATCGCGGTGAGCCGTTCGCGCTGGCCACGGTGATCGCGCGATCGCCGCCGATCTCGGCGCAGGTCGGCGATACCGCGGTGGTCACCCCCGACGGTGGCTTTCACGGCTGGGTCGGCGGCAGCTGCACGCGCCCGACGGTGATCGCCGAGGCGCAGAAGGCGCTCGCCGACGGGCGGCCGCGGCTGGTCGCGCTCGATCCCGATCCGGACAGTCGCCGCCGTCCGGGGCTCACGGTTTTTCCCATGACCTGCCAGAGTGGAGGGAGCGTGGAGATCCACATCCAACCCGTGCTGCCACCACCGCGCCTGCTGATCTACGGAGTGTCGCCGACGGCGCGGGCGCTGGTGCGTCTGGGCAAGGCGATGGGCTACGTGGTGCTGGTGATCGATCCGACCGCCGACGTGGCCGACTTTCCCGACGCGGACGCCGTGCTGAAGGATCCGGCCGACGCGGGCGCGCGCGCGGGCGCGCCCGCAATCCCTCGCTTCGCCGTCGTGGCGACGCAGGGGCAGTGGGACGAAGAAGCGACCACCGCGGCGCTGGCGTTGCAGCCGCCGCCGGCGTATCTGGGCGTGATGGCGAGCGGGAAGCGTTTCGGCGAGATGCGCGCGCTGCTCGGCGACACCGTGGGCGCCGATGCGTTCGCGCGCGTGAAGAATCCGGCCGGCCTCGACCTGGGCGCGACGTTGCCGGAGGAGATCGCCGTGAGCATCCTCGCGGAGATCGTCGGCCAGCGGCGCGCCGCCGCAAAGGCGGCTGACGCGAGCGTGAACGGCGCCGCTGCGCATGCCTCGCCGCCGGCCGCCGCGCCGCCCCGCCGCGTCCGTCTGGCCCAGGCTGCCGAGCCCAACGGCGCGTACGCCGTGGCGCCGAGCGGCGAGCAGGCGCGCGATCCGGTCTGCGGCATGATGGTGGTGATCGCGGGCGCGGCTCACCGCGCCGAGCACGACGGGCGCGCGTACTACTTTTGCTGCGGCGGCTGCCGCGCGCGGTTCATGGCGGCGCCGGCGCAGTTCCTGGCGGCGGAGGCCACGTCGTGACGCCGGAGATCGTCGCGTTGCTCGCCGATCTCGAGGCCGCCGGCTACATCGCCGAGCCGGCGACGGCAACCGCGCTCTATCTCGCGCGCGCCACGCAGAAGCCGCTGCTGGTCGAGGGCGACGCCGGCGTCGGCAAGACCGAGCTCGCGAAGGTCCTGGCGCGGCTGGTCGGCACCGAGCTGATCCGCCTGCAGTGCTACGAGGGCCTCGACGTGCAGACCGCGCTCTACGAGTGGGACTACCCGCGCCAGATGCTGCGCGTGCGCATCGCCGACGGCCGCGGCGAAGACGCGACGGCGCTGGAGGCGCGCCTGTTCAGCCGCGAGTACTTGCTCGAGCGGCCTTTGCTGCGCGCGATCACCCACCGCGGCGGGCCGGCGGTGCTGCTCATCGACGAGATCGATCGCGCCGACGACGGCTTCGAGGCGTTCTTGCTCGAGGTGCTGTCGGATTTTCAGGTCACGATCCCCGAGCTCGGCACGATCAAGGCGGAGCATCCGCCGTACGTGGTGCTGACCTCGAACCGCACGCGCGAGCTGGGCGACGCGCTTCGCCGCCGCTGCCTCTACCTCTACCTCGATCACCCGACCTTCGAGCGCGAGGTGCGCATCATTCGCGCGCGCTGCCCCGACGCGCTCGGAACGCTGCCCGAACAGATCGCGCGCTTCCTGCAGGCGCTGCGCGCGCGCAGCCTGGTCAAGCCGCCCGGCGTCGCCGAGACCCTCGACTTCACGCGCGCGCTGCGCCTGCTGCGGCAGGATTCGCTCGATCCCGACGTCGTGGGCCAGACGCTGGGCTGCTTGCTCAAGGATCGCCACGATCTGGAGGCGTTCTCACCGGCCGACGTGGCCGCGCTGGTGGCGTCGTCGCGCGAGGCACGGTCATGACCGGAGCGCGCGCTGCCTCGAGCGGCGATCGCGTCGTCACCGAGCGCGGTGTCACCGGCGAGCTCGCGGCGGCGCTGGCGCGCTTCGGCGGGACGTTGCGCGCGCACGGCATCGCCGCGACCGTACGTGACGAGATCGACGCCGTGCAGGCGATGGGATTGATCGACCGCGACGATCGCGACGAGGTCAGGGCCGCGCTGCGCATCGCGCTCAAGATCCCGCGCGAGGCCTGGACCGCGTACGACCGCCTGTTCACCGCGTTCTGGACCGGCGCCGACCTGATCGAGCCGGCAGATCTGCCTCCGCAGCCGCCGCCGCGCGAGCGCCGTGAACCGCCGCGCCTGCTGTCGTGGGATCCGGTGCGCCGCCGCATGAGCGAGCCCGACGAGGATGCGGACAATCCGGGCGGCACGCGCGAGGGGACGCGGCCCGCCGCCAGCCCGCAGGCGCTGCTGCGTCGCAAGGCGTTCGACGCGTCGGCGTGGAGCGCGCAGGAGATGGCGGCGATGGAGCGCATGCTCGCGCGTCTGGCGCACCGGCTGGCGACCTGCCGCAGCCGCCGGTGGGTGCCAGCCGCCGGCGCGCCGGCGCGCGGCCGCATTGACCCGCGCCGCAGCTACCGGCGCGCGCTGGCGACCGGCGGCGACGTGCTGCGCTTCGCGCGCCGCGAGCGCGCCGTCGAGGAGCCGCGCCTGGTCTTCCTCTGCGACACCAGCGGATCCATGGACGCGCACACCCGGTTCTTGCTGATGTTCGTGCTCGCGCTGCGGCGCGCGTCCCGGCGCGCCGAGCTGTTCGCGTTCAACACCGAGCTCGTCGATCTCGGCCGCGACGTGGTGGCCGGCAAGATCCGCCTCACGCTCGACCGGCTCGCCGCGCGCGTGCCCGACTGGTCGGGGGGAACGCGGCTCGGCGAATCGCTGGCGGCGTTCGCGTCGCGCCACCTGCCCAGGCTCGGCGGCCCGCGTACCATCGTCGTGGTGCTCAGCGACGGCCTGGATCGCGGCGATCCCGCGGAGCTGGCGGCGGCGGTGCGGCGGATTCGCGCGCGCGTGCGGCGGCTGGTCTGGTTGAACCCGCTGCTCGGCGATCCGCGCTATGAACCGATCGCGCGCGGCATGGCGGCCGCGCTTCCTTTCATCGACTGCTTCGCGCCCGCGCACAACCTCGAGTCGCTCGAGCGGCTCCTTCCTCAACTGGTGGTTTGAACATGGGTCTAAGGTTCGAGCACGCGTTCACGATCAAGGCCCGCCCCGAGAAGGTGTGGGCCTATCTGACCGATCCCTATCGCGTCGCACCGGCGCTGCCGGGAGCGGCGATCACCGAGAAGACCGGCGAGGGGACCTGGAACGGAACAATCACCGTGAAGGTCGGGCCGGTGGCGGCGAAGTACAAAGGAACGGTCCGATTCGAGTCGATGGACGCCGCGGCGCGCACGGCGACCATCGTCGCGCGCGGACAGGATCTGAGCGGGCGTGGCGGCGCCGACATGAAGATGGAGAGCCGCCTGTCGGAGAAGACGCCGGGCGAGACCGAGGTGGCGATGGCGTCGGACGTGAACGTCACCGGCATCATGGCGCAGTTCGGGCGCGGCCTGGTGCAGGACGTCTCCAATCAGATGTTCCAGAAGTTCACTGAAGCGGTGCGCGCCGAGCTGGAGCGCCCCGACGCGGCGCCCGCCGAGGCGGCGCCCGCGCCGCCCGTGGCCGGAGCCGCTGGACATGCGGAAGCTTCCGCGCCAGCCGAAGCGACCTCGACGGCACCGGCGCCGAGCACCGCCCCGCCGGTGGCGCCCGCCGCCGTTTCCGGAAGCGCGGCCGCGGCGTCGCCGCCGTCACCGTCCGCCGTGACCGCGACGACGACTGCAACGACGACCGCGACGACGCCGGCACCGGCGCCGGCCCGAGCCCCCGCTCCCCCGATCGAAGTCTTTTCTTTCGGTGGCAAGATCCTGGCGCGGGCCGCCGGGCGTATGATGCGCCGACCGCTCTTCTGGGTCGTGGTGACTGCGGCGGCTGTTTTGGTTTACCGGCTGTTCGTGCGGTGAAGCCGATCGGTGCAAGCCGATGGCGATGGCGAAAGGAGCTCTGCGATGATTCCTGCGTCTTTCGAGTATCACGCGCCGACGAGCCTGCCGGAGGCGATCGGCCTCCTCGGCAAGCTGGGCCAGGCTGGCGAGGAGGCGAAGATCCTCTCGGGCGGGCAGAGCCTGCTGCCGCTGCTGAAGCTGCGGTTTGCCCGCCCCGGCCACCTCATCGACATCAACCGCATCCCCGGCCTCGACTACTTGAAGGAAGAGGGCGGTGTGCTGCGCATCGGCGCGCTCGTGCGCGAGGCCGCGCTGGAGGCGTCGCCGCTCGTGCGCGCGAAGTACGCAATCTTGATCGATACCGCCCAGGTGATCGCCGATCCACTCGTGCGTAACCAGGCCACGGTGTGCGGCAACCTGGCGCACGGCGACCCGGCGAACGATCACCCGGCGACGATGCTCGCGCTCGGCGCCGACGTCGTGGCGACCGGGCCCAAGGGCGCGCGCACGATCGCCGTGAAGCAGTTCTTCACCGCGGTGTTCACGACGGCGCTCGAGGCCGACGAAGTCCTCACCGAGATCCGCATCCCCGCGCCCCCGCCCGGCAGCGGCGGCGCGTACGTGAAGCTGGAACGCAAGGTCGGCGACTTCGCGACCGCGGGCGCGGCGGCGTTCCTGGTCATCGGCGGCGGCGTGATCGAGGCGGCCGGCATCGGCCTCACCAACCTCGGTCCGACGCCGATCAAGGCGACCGACGCCGAGCAGTTCCTCAAGGGCAAGAAGCCCGACGCGGCGACGTTCGCCGAGGCGGCGAAGCGCGCGGCGGCGGCGACGGCGCCGAACCCGGATCGGCGCGGCACCGTCGAGTACAAGCAGAACATGGCCCGCGTGCTGACGCAGCGGGCGTTGACCAGGGCCGCGCAGCGCGCGGCGGGAGGGCAGTAGCATGGCGTCGTCGAGTCACAAGATCAGCGTGACCGTGAACGGCACGCGCCACGAAGCGCAGGTCGAATCGCGCCTGTTGCTGGTGCACCTCATCCGCGAGGTCTTTCGCCTGACCGGCACGCACATCGGCTGCGACACCACCCACTGCGGCGCCTGTACCGTCTTGCTCGACGGTGTGCCGGTGAAGTCGTGCACCGTGCTCGCGGTGCAGGCCGACGGGCGCAACGTGAAGACCGTCGAGGGACTGGAGCAAGACGGCAAGCTGCACGCGATCCAGGAAGGTTTCATGCAAGAGCACGGCTTGCAGTGCGGCTTCTGCACGCCCGGCATGATGATGACCAGCTGCGCGTTGCTGGAGCAGAACAAGAATCCCAGTGAGGCCGAGATCCGCGGGGCGATCTCGGGCAACCTCTGCCGCTGCACCGGCTACGTCAACATCGTCAAGGCCGTGCAGCACGCGGCCGCGAAGCTTCGGTAGGAGGACGCGACCATGGCGACCGAAAACGACGGAACACCTCGTACGAGCGCGGACGTCTGCGGCATGGGGCACTCGATGAAGCGCAAGGAAGATCCGCGCTTCATCCGCGGCCAGGGCAACTACATCGACGACGTCGTTCTGCCCGGCATGCTGTACATGGACATCGTGCGCAGCCCGTTCGCGCACGCGAAGATCGTCAAGATCGACACCTCGCGCGCGATGAAGGTGCCGGGCGTGCTGGCGGTGATCACCGGCGAGACGCTGGCGGGGTTCAAGCTGCACTGGATGCCGACGCTGATGTCGGACACGCAGATGGTGCTGCCGACGGAAAAGGTGATGTACCAGGCGCAGGAGGTCGCGGCGGTGATCGCCACCGATCGCTACGCGGCCGCCGACGGCGTCGAGGCGGTCGACGTCGAGTACGACCCGCTGCCGGTGATCGTCGATCCCTACAAGGCGCTGGAGCCGGGCGCGCAGGTGCTGCGCACCGACAAGCCCGGCAAGAAGGACAACCACATCTGGCACTGGGAGGCGGGCGATCGCGCCGCGACTGACCAGGCGTTCAAGGACGCCGCGGTCGTCGTCAAGGAGCACATCTACATCCCGCGCATCCACGTGGCGTCGATCGAGACCTGCGGCTGTGTCGCCTCGTTCGACAAGGCGCAGGGCAAGCTGACGGTCTACATGACCACGCAGGCGCCGCACGCGATCCGCACGGTGTTCGCGCTGGTCGCCGGCCACGTCGGCCTGTCGGAAGAGAAGATCCGCATCATCTCGCCCGACATCGGCGGCGGCTTCGGCGGCAAGGTGCCGGTCTATCCCGGCTACGTGATCGCGACCGCGGCGTCGGTCGTGATCGGCAAGCCGGTCAAGTGGATCGAAGACCGCATGGAGAACCTGCAGGCCGACTCGTTCGCCCGCGACTACCACATGGACACCGAGCTCGCGGCCGACAAGGACGGCACGATCACCGCGCTGCGGATCAAGACCGTCGCCGACCACGGCTACACCGACGCGGCGGCCAACCCGTCGAAGTTCCCGGCCGGCATGTTCTCGATCTGCACCGGCGCGTACGAGCTGAAGCACGCGTTCACCGAGATGGACGCCGCGTACACCAACAAGCCGCCGGGCGGCGTCGCCTATCGCTGCTCGTTCCGCGTCACCGAGGCGGTGCACGCGATCGAGCGCATCGTCGACGTGCTCGCGCACGAGATGAAGATCGATCCCGCCGAGCTGCGCATGAAGAACTTCATCGGCGCCGAACGAGTTTCCGTACAAGTCGCTGCTGGGCTGGGAGTACGACAGCGGCAACTATCACGGGCGCGCTGAAAAAGGCGATGGACATGATCGGCTACGCCGACCTGCGCAAGGAGCAGGCGGAGAAGCGCGCGCGCGGCGAGCTGATGGGGATCGGCATCTGCAGCTTCGTCGAGATCGTCGGCGCCGGGCCGTCGAAGGACTTCGACATCCTGGGCATCAAGATGTTCGACTCGGCGGAGATCCGCGTTCACCCGACCGGCAAGGCGATCGCGCGCTTCGGCACCAAGTCGCAGGGGCAGGGCCACGAGACGACCTACGCGCAGATCGTCGCCGAGGAGCTCGGCATCCCGGCCTCGCAGATCCAGGTCGAAGAGGGCGACACCGACACCGCGCCGTACGGTCTCGGCACCTACGCCAGCCGGTCGACGCCGACGGCGGGCGCGGCGGCGGTGATGGCGGCGCGCAAGATCCGCGACAAGGCGCGCAAGATCGCGGCGCATCTGCTCGAGGTCGCCGAGGAAGATCTCGAGTGGGAGGTCGGCAAGTTCGTGGTCAAAGGCGCGCCGCAGAAGTCGAAGACCATCCAGGAGCTGGCGTTCGCGGCGTACACCAACCACCCGCAAGGGATGGAGGCGGGACTGGAAGCCACGCACTACTACGATCCGCCGAACCTGACGTTCCCGTTCGGCAGCTACATCTGCGTGGTCGACATCGATCGCGGCACCGGCGAGGTCAAGATCCGGCGCTTCGTCGCCATCGACGACTGCGGCAACATCATCAACCCGATGATCGTGCAGGGGCAGGTGCACGGCGGCCTGACCATGGGAATGGCGCCGGCGCTGCTCGAGGAGATCACCTACGACGAGAACGGCAACAACCAGGCCGGCAGCTTCATGGACTATCTGCTGCCGACGGCGGTCGAGACGCCGAAATGGGAGACCGGCCACACGGTGACACCGTCGCCGCACCACCCCATCGGCGCGAAGGGCGTCGGCGAATCGGCGACGGTCGGCGCGCCGCCGGCGATCGCCAACGCGGTCGTCGACGCGCTGGCGCACCTGGGCGTGCGCCACATCGACATCCCGATCACGCCCGAGAAGGTGTGGAAGATCCTGCGCGAGAAGGGCGTCGCCGAGTGAGGCGCTAGCGCCAACGCCGTTCACCTAGGCTGGCGGACGTGGGTCGGTTAGTCAGTACGCTTCGGTGGGGCGAGGGCTCGGGCGAAGGTACGCCAGTCACTGCGCTCTCGGTCGGGGCGGGTATTCCCCCCGCGGGGACGCGCCCTGACGCCGCCGCCGGGAGGCTGACTCTCGAAGATTGAATCTGCCTATGCCAGCGGCGACTCGACCTTGGTCCCGATCCAGCGGCGGCACGGGGGCGCTTCGCTTCGGGCTGGCAAGCGGCCTGCGGACAGGCCGCAGCGCCCTCAGAGACCCCGCGGGGGGAATACCCGCCCCGCCCTACGCTCCGTTCCCACTCCTCGAACCCGGTTGCACAAAACGGATCCGGATCCGGATCTAGTCGGGGCAGCCTGATTCGAAGGGTTGGAACGGAGCGTAGGCGGGGGCGGGTGTTGTCTCCGCGGGGTCTCTGAGGGCGCTCCTGCCTGTCCGCAGGCAGGTTGCCAGCCCGAAGCGAAGCGCCCCCGTGCCGCCGCTGGTTTTCCTTCCAAGGTCGAGTCAGCGCTCCGAATAGGTAGATTCAGTCATCGAGAGTCAACCTCTCGGCGGCGGCGTAAGGGCGCGTCCCCGCGGAGGCAATACCCGCCCCCGCCGAAAGCGGAGTGACTGGCGAACCTTCGCCCCTGGCCCTCCGCCCTGATCGCGAGCTGACTGCCGACCGGCGCCGCCGATCGCTAAGTGAACGGCATTGCGGCTAGCGCTCGCGCTGACTATCGCTCGCCGACGCGCGAACGCGAACGTGAACCTGAACGCAAAGCTGGTTCAAGGTGGTCTCGATTTGCGCGAGGCCGCCGATCAGCGGCAGGCGGCGAGCACGTGCGCGGCGATCTCGCGCCATTCGCGCGCCTCGAAGCCATAGCGATCGAGCTCGGGCGCGGCGCCCAGCCGCTGCGCGAGGGGACGCGCGCGCCCACAGTCGCCGCGGTCGGCGTAGAAGTCGGCGGCGAAGGCCCAGTTGCCGGGGAATTCGGGCGCGCGTGCCAGCGCCTGCTCGAGGTAGACGGCCGCCTTCTTGTTGCTGCCGACCGAGATGACCGACGGCGCCTTGTGGTAGAGCCGTCCCAGCCCGCGCGCCGCTGCGGCATGGTCGTAGCCGGGGTTGGTCTGGTCGAGACGCAGCAGGATGCTTTCGATCTCGCCGACCGCGCCCAGCGCGTGGAGCTTGCCATGGGACAGCGCCTCGGCGCCCAGGTTGGCGGCGAGCCAGAGCAGCCCACCGGGATCGTTCGGGTCGCGAGCCAACGCCTCGCGCGCGAGCGCGACGCCGCGCTGGTAGTCGCGCCGGCTCTCGTCGCGATTGGCCGCGACCTGACCCGCGAGGAACGCCAGGTGCGCCGCATCGGCGGCGCTCTCGGCGCGCGCGACGCCGGGCTGCACCGCGACCGTAGCCATCAACGCCGGTATCGCAGCAACGATCACCAGCCACTGGCCATGAGCCCGATTCCCAGGTGCCATCCGCATATTTTGACCAGGGAGTATGGCCATGGTCCCGAATCACGGTAGTGGAATCTGAAACACCAGCATCGCCTGGTGCGCGGGAGGCGCGCCCACGGCGATCTTGTTGAAATAGAACCCGCCGCCGATACGGATCCCGCCGCGGGTGACGTACTCAGCAACGGCGCCGGTGGCGCGGCCGATCGAGCGGATGCCGAGCTCCAGCTCGGGCGTGGGACGCAGCGGCACCGGGAACCTGGCGCCGGTGTGGGGCAGCGGAGCGCGCAACGAGAACGGAAGCGACAGTGACGCGCCCCACACGGGGACTCCCGTCGGGCCGGGTACGCTCGGGCGCAGCCAGCTCAGGCGCGAGAACAGAGGCAGCAGCGGGGATGGCGGTAGCGGCCGCTGGTCGAGCAGCGAGATCGGCGCGACGACACTGGCGCTCGGCGGCGCGGCCGGCAAGGCGCCCGTGCCGGCCGAGGCGTAGCGGTCGAGCGACGCGACCACGAGCCCGACCAGGATCGCGACCGCCAGATGCCCTATCGCCCCCCGCAGGTGTTGCATGCGAGTGGGTGTACGGACGGCGCGCGCGCTCCGGTCGTATCGAAATGACGATTGTGGGCATCGGACGGCCGGTCGCGGTGGCGATCCTCACCAGCGGCAACCGGCTCTAGCGCACGCATCATCGCTACCAGCGGCTCTCGCCGGTGCGCGAGCGCGCGCCGATCGACCAGCCGCCGCGCGCGGCGCCGGCGTCGCGCACCGGGCGCACCAGCGCGAAGCCCCAGACCAGCGCCACGTAGGTCGCCGAGAGCGCGCTCAGCCCGACGGCGTTGCCGAAGCGCAACGCGCCGGCCTCGAGCAACGGGTTGGCGATGATCGCGATGATCACGGCCGCCGGGCCCAGGCCCGAGAAACGGCGCAGCGCCGCCACCGCCACCAGCGCCGGCGTGAAACCGGCCAGGCCCTGCTCGACTTGCCACAGCGGCGTGCCCGCGAGGTAACCGACGCCGACCGACGCCACCGACGCGCCGACCATCGCGGGGCCGAGGCGCCAGTCGGCGATCGACGCGGCGACCGCGAGCCCGACGCCGACCCGCGCGTCGGGGAGAAAGAAGATCTCGCCGATTCCGCGCAGTCCGCCCATGAGCACCAGCAGCGCGTGCGAGCCGGGCTCGTACGTCGGGATGGGCAGCGCGGCCGCGTGAAACCAGGGAAACACCGGCAATGCGCACGACAGGATCCAGAACGCCGGCATGTACGGCCCGACCATGAGCGGGATGTCCCAGGTCGCGATGATCCGGTTCATCACGATCGAGACGCCGGCGGCCAGGAACCCGCCCAGCACCACCGCCACCGCCAGCGTGGGGCCGATCGCGAAGAAGGTGCCGCAGGCCAGCCCCAGAAACCAGCCGTTGAGCTCGACGAGACCGCTGTCGATGAAGGTGCGCGAGGCGCCGGCGCGCGCGGCGACGATGCGCGCCAGCACGCTCGTGACCAGCGCGCACACCGCCAGGTGCGGCGCCGCGATCGCCAGCACGACGACGCCGGCCAATCCGACCCAGCGGTTGTAGACGAAGAACGTCTCGCTGATCGTCGCGAGGTGCCGGAAGACGATCGAGAGGGCGAGCTTCAATCGCGACGATGGACGATCAGGCACGCGACGCCATCTCGGTCCACTGCCCGTGCACCAGCGTGTGCTGGCCCCACTTCAACGCCACCGGCAGCTCGGCGCGGATCGCGATGTGGCCGCCGTGCCCGCGGTAGATCTCGGGGTCGAGCCACACGCCGTCGGTCGGATCGTAGACGCGCGCCTGGTCGCCGTTGACGCGCACCACGCAGATCTCGTGGTAGACGACGCGCCCGCCGATCCAGTCGAACGCGCCTGGCAGCGCCGCCCACTTGTGGCGCCAGTGCGTGGTGCTCTCCTCGGAGTAGGTGCGCAGCACCTGGCCGGGATAGGCCTCGATGCCCTTCGCGCGGAAGATCTCCAGCGCGAACACGCCGAAGACGCCGCAGTCGATGGTCTCGGCGCGGACGGCTTCGCACCAGGCGATCGGCCAGCGCGTCGGACCCCAGGTCCAGCGCTTGGTGAGCCAGCGCGGCGCCGCGAACGTCAACCCGTCGGTCGACGCGAAGTCGTGCGAGCGTGCCATGGCGACCAGCCAGGCGCGCGCGCGGGCGCAGCACGGTCCGTGGTCAGCGAGCGTCGAGACCGACGCCTGCATCCAGGCGGCGCGTTCAAGCGTATCCGGCGCGACCGAAGGCATAGCTCATGCTCCTTTCGTAAGCGCCCGCGTCGCACACGACCAGGCGGTCGCCCACGCTCAGGCTCTCGGGAAGATTGAGACCGGACGAGAGGACGTCGTCCTCCATGCAGATGCGGCCGAGCACACGGACGTCGCCGCGCCCGATCGGCGTGGCGCGGCCGTGATCGACGAGGAAGATGCGGTGCGGGTACGCGGCCGCCAGCGGCAGCTCGGCGATGCAGGCGTCGACGACGACCTCATCGAGCTTGCCGTTGCTGCGCCGGACGTCGAGCACGCGCGTGACCACCGCCATCGTCGACTGCGTGAGCGCGCGCCCCGGCTCGACGTAGACCTCGGTCAGCGCGGGCAGGCTCTCGCGCGCGAAGGCGACGACGTCGGAGAACGGGATCTTCGCGAGATCGTCGGGGTGGTAGCCGCCGCCGAGATCCAGCGCCTCGATCGGGCGGCCGGTCGTCGACTCGAGCATCTTGGCCCAGACCACCGCCGACTCGACGACGTCCTGCCAGTGGCCAAGGCCGATGAGCGTGCTGGCCATGTGCACGTGAACGCCGAAGCCGCGTTTGGCGGGAAGCGCCGCGACGACCCGGCACAGGCGGTCGAAGGTCTCGGGCTCATCGACGGAGATGCCGAAGCGCGATTTGAATCCCGGCACGCGCAGGCGCACGCCCCACAGGCGGTCTTTTCGCCCCGAGGCGGACAACCGCTCCAGCTCCTCGATCGAATCGCAGAAGACGGCGCGCAGCCCATCGACGGGCGCCTCGGTCTCGGGCCACCACTTGCCCGGGCCGTTGAGCACGATGGTCTCGGGCGTCCAGCCGGCTTCCAGCGCCCGCCGCACCTCGAGCTGGCTGATGCACTCGCCGAGCATTCCGGCGGCGCGCGCCAATTTCAGATATTCGGCGTCGGGCGAGGTCTTCAGGCTGTACGCGAAGCGCAGCGCCGGCCCGTCGCCGCTGTCGCGATGGTCGCCGTCCGGGCGGCGCTCGACGCGCGCGAACGTCGCCTGCGCGGTCCGCGGCAGGAACAACCGGTGCGGCGTCTCGCCGACGGCGCTCGCGGCGCGCAGATCGGCCTCGGTCTCGGGCGAGATGCGCGGCGGCTCCGAGTAGGCGGCCACGCCGCCGTCGCCGTTGTCACGCCCGGGGCCGCTGCTCGGCGCCAACCGCGGCACCATCGCTTCCAGCGCGCCGCCGTACTTGTTGACGTTGCCGACGTGACCGTGCTCGGGCTCGAACGGCAGCGGTAGCGGCAGCTCGGCACGCACCGGCACTTCCAGCACGACGCGCGTGAACTCGGCGTGCTCGATGAGGGTGCGCCGGCCGTCGGGCAGGCGCAGCGCGCGGCGCACGAGCGCGCCCGGCAGGTTGCGCCCGGACAGCGACGCGCCGTGGACCCACGCCGGAAAGCGCGGGTTGCACTCGAGGAACCAGCGCCGCCCGTCGAGATCGCGCAGCATCTCGACCTCGGCGCCGCCGTTCCAGCCGATCTCGCGCACCGCGCGCTCCAGCGGCCCGAGCAGCTCGGGCGGCACGTCGGCCACGCGTCCCGCCCAGGTCTTGCCCTCGGGCGTCGTGATGCGCTTCTGGACGAAGACCGCGTCGATGAGCTGACCGGCGTGGGCCGCGAAGCAGATCGATTCCTCGTAGCCGCGCACGTGGGCCTGCGCCGACAGGCGATCGGTCTGCCAGCGCTTGCCCATCTTGGCGCGCGCTTCCTCCATGTTGCGCCAGCTCGTGACCGCGACCGCGTCGTGGAACGGGCCTTTGATCCAGACGCGCCACGAGTGCGTGCGGCAGAACGCGTAGACGTCCTCCTCGGGCGCCGTGAGATCCATCGACGGCGGCAGCGGCAGGTTCATCGCCGCCGCCAGCGTCGGCCGCGGCTTGCGCGTCGGGGCCAGCGCGGCTTCGGTTGGCGCCAGCAGCCGCGGGTGCGCGCCGATCATGCGCGCCAGCCAGGCCACCTCGAGATCCAGCGTCGGGATCCAGAAGGCGCCACGCTCGAGCTCGCCGCGCACCTCGTCGGCGTACAGGCCTTCCTCGATCAAGTCCCATGACGGCTTGAGCCAGGTGGCGTTGAAGACCTCGTGGTGCAGGCCGGAGCTACCGGCCCAGTAGTCGACGCCGATCAGCCGCGCCGACGGGAACGCCGCGCGCAACGATCGCGCGACGCCAAGTCCGGCGGACGGACTGGGGCCGGAGTAGAGGCCAGAGATGAAAATGGTCTCCGTCACAGATCTCTCCAGGGCAGACAAAATCCCAAGGCGATGTCAGAGCAGACCCGTGGCTTTCGGGGGTGGGGGGGCGGGGGCTGCAGCAGGTCTAGTAGCCCGAGGGGTCTTCGGGCAGGCAGGAATCTAAAAAATAAATATCACTTTCATTTGCGTCGATTCTTGAGCTTCGAGCGACGCATGCATTGCGGCGGCGTCGCCGTTTCCGAGCGGGCGAGGACGAGGACGGCGACGAGGACGAGTACGGGCCGGAGTCAGAAATGACCGGTCAACGTGATGTCGATGCTGCGATCCATCACGGCCGTTCCCTCGGGCGCGTAACGATTCCAGAGCACCAGCTCGGCCAGAAGGATCAAATTCGAGTGCAACGCTACGCCAATGCCGGGAACGTGTGTGCTCTCCGTCACGGCAACGGTCTCGTAATGACCGCGGCTGTAGTTGTAACGAACGGTGAGCCATTTGTGGGTGTATTCGGCGCCAATCAACCAGTAGGTATTGCTGGTCGAGAAACGGCCCGGAATGGCCGGCGTCGTCGCGGTGGCCGGGATGCCGGCGTAGGGAAAGTCGGTGACGGTCTCGCCGGTCTGATGCAGCCACTCGACCCAGGCGCTGGCGCCATGGGCGTCGACGCCGGCGTCCACTGCGACGCGAGTCACAGGATGTTCGCCGTCGGGCAGGTCGGCGGTCAGGTGCTCGGCGGACAGGCCGACGCGCCCGCGGCCAACCGTTCCGAGGTTGAAGTACGGATCGATGCGCGCCAGCGCGATGTTGCGCCGTCGCGCGCCGATGATCGAGATGGTATCGCGCCCGTCGAACGACAGATTGGTGCGTCCGTCCACCAGGAAATACTGCGCGACGAACGAGATCCCGCGTTCGTCACCGAATGCACCTTCGACGGAGACGCCGTTGTTGGGATCCAGCTTGAGCCCGTCGAACAGCTGCACGTTTCCGTAGAACGAGTCGTCCCAGAACAGACCGAGGCGGCTGTAGATCTTGCCGGCCTTCACGGTCAGCGGGCCGACGTCGGCCCAGGCGTAAGCCTCCTCGACCCAGCTCGGCCCGTCGAAGAACGGGCGAATGCGCGTGTCGCGGAAGCGCGGCTCGAAGTGGAGCCCGAAGTGGCCGAAGGTGCCGTCGATGCGCAAGTACGCGAAGTAGAGCTCGAGGTTCGATTTGAACCGCGTGTGGATCGGCTGGAAGTAGTAGAGAATCGCGCCGCCCCCGAACGCGATGTGGTTGACCCATTCGGGCGAGCGTTTGTCGGCAGGTGCATCGCTCGCCGGCGCTCCACTCTCGCCGCCGGCGCTCGCGGTCGCGCCCGACCCGCCGGCCGCCGCTGCCGGCGTGCCCACGGGCGTTGCGCCCGGCGCGGTCGCCGTGGCGGTCGCCCCGGCGCCGCCCTCGGTGGCGGTCTCGGCCGGAGCCGGGTAACCGACCCGCTTCGGGTGGCGTTTCTTCTTCGCCGCCGCCGCGCCCGTGCCGTTCGCGAGCAGGCAAAACCCAAACAAGAGCGCCGCAACGACGCGGCACGGACGGCGCAATCGCGGGGGCAATTCACGGCGGATGTTGCGCTTCGATGGCCGCCAACGCAAGCGCTCGACCGTGCTACGGCACGCGGCCGGCGCAGATCGGTTGCGACTCTGTAACGGAGTCGTCGCTCGACCTGCCTCGGCGACGCCGGCAAAGTGGCGACCAACCTGCGGCGGAAGAGCTTCGCCGCTCACCATTTTTCGACGGAGGGGAACGTGAAGCGACCTTTCACGAGCGCGCGAATCGGCTCCTGGACACCCGCGCGGATGGCCGCGCTGGCACTGGCCACCACCTTGAGCCTCGGCATCGGCGCCTGCGCGCCCACCAGCGCACCCTCCAGCACCGGCAGCCGCGACGAGCTCGGCTCGGTCGGCTTGGCGCTGACGCTGGCGTCGGGCCAGTCGATCCTTTCGGCGACCTACACGGTCACCGGCCCCAACGCGTTCATGACCAGCGGCACGATCGATCTGTCGCACAGCACGACGCTGTCGACGGTGATCGGCGGCCTGCCGGCTGGGGCCGGCTATTCGATCAGCATCGCCGCCACCTCGACCGACCACACGACGACCTGCTCGGGCGCGGCGTCGTTCATGGTTGTCGCGCACGCGACGACGGCGGTGACCGTGCACCTGACCTGTCACGAGGCACCGCGCACCGGCACGGCGATCGTGAACGGGACCATCAACATCTGCCCGACGCTGGCCAGCCTCAGCGCCAACCCGGGCGAGGTGATCGTCGGCGAGCCGGTGGCGCTGTCGGCGTCGGCGGTCGATCCCGACGCTGGTCCCGCGCCGCTGAGCTATCACTGGACGGTCAGCTCCGGCGCGCTCAGCGACGCGTCGTCGCCGACCCCGACGTTCACCTGCCTTTACGCGGGGCCGGTGACGATCACCGCCGCCGTCTCCGATGGCGACGCCGATCCGACGTGCGCCGACTCGGGCAGCGTGCAGATCACCTGCTCTCCCGCGGCGCCGTCGACGTATGCCTGGGTGGTCATGGGCAGCGGCGGCACGGCGATCGCCCGCGTGATCACGCCCGACGCGACCTGCCCGCCGATCTACGTCGACGGCCAGTCGCTGGCGATGAACCTGCGCATCGGCGCGGGCAGCGAGCCGCTGCGCCCGACAGCCAGCACGCCGGCGCTCTCGAAGCCGTCGCTGTTCCCGGTCACGACCTGCGAGCTGGCGATCCCGGCCGGCGCGCACCAGGTCATCGCGGCCGGCATGAACCTGCCGCTGCCCAAGGCCCGCCCGAATCGCATCGTGGTCATCGGCGACACCGGTTGTCGCATGAAGGTCGGCAATCCGTTCCAGGCTTGCTCGGATCCGGCGGAGTGGCCGCTGTGGGAGATCGCGAGCCAGGCCGCGGCGCAGTCACCGGATCTGGTGCTGCACGTGGGCGATTATCACTATCGCGAGAACGCCTGCCCGCCCGACATCGCCGGTTGCCAGGGCAGCCCCTGGGGCTACGGCTGGGACGTGTGGGAGGCGGATCTCTTCAAGCCGGTCGCGAGCCTGATGGCGGCGGCGCCCTGGGTCATGGTGCGCGGCAATCACGAGGAGTGCGCGCGCGGTGGCCAGGGTTGGTTCCGGTTCCTCGACACGAACCCGTACGACGAGACGCGGTCGTGCAATGACCCGGCGAACGACACGCTGGCGAACTACAACGCGCCTTACGCCGTGCCCGCGGGCAGCGACACGCAGTTCATCGTCTTCGACTCGGCGAAGGCGGGCGCGGCGGCGCTGAATCCGGCCAGCGCCACCGACGGGCCGATCTTCTCGCGCTACCAGACGCAGATGCAGCAGGTCGCGACCCTGGCCGCCGACCCGAACGTGTTCAGCATCTTCACCAACCATCACCCGCTGCTGGCGTACACCTCGGTCGCGGGCGCGAACCCGATCGGCGGGAACCTCGCGCTGCTGTCGGTGATGTCGGCCACCTTCCCGGGCGCCTACTTCCCCCCGAACATCAAGCTGGTGCTCGAGGGGCACAACCACATCTTCGAGGCGATCGACTTCGCCACGCCGCACCCGGTGGAGATCCTGTCGGGCAACGGCGGAGACAACCTGGACATCAACCTGCCGGATCCGTTCCCGCTCGGTCCGGCGGCCAGCGGCGGCGTCGAGCCGGCGCCCGGCGTGGTGGCCGATCAGATCGCCGACATGAGCAGCTACGGCTTCCTCGTGCTCGACCGCGCGCCCACCGGCTGGACGGTGCGTGAGTTCCGGCACGACGGCACGCTCATGGACACCTGCGCGCTCGACGCGGCCAGCGACAAGATCTCGTGCGAGAAGCAGGGATTCCTGCACTGAGACCGACCGCGCGCGCGCTTCCGGCCGCGCTTTGCGTGTCGATCGCCTTCGCCGGCGGCGGCGCCGTTGCCGGCGGCGACGGTCGCGCGCCGGCGGCCCCGGGTGAAATCACGGCCGGGGAGACGCCGGCGATCGTGCTCGGGCGGCGGCTGTTCTTCGATCCAGCGCTGTCCGAGCCCGCGGGTACGAGCTGCGCGAGCTGCCACGACCCGGCGCGCGCGTTCGCGGGCGGCCACAACGCGGCGATCGGCGTCGCGCGCGGCAGCCGGCCCGGCCACTTCGCGCGGCGGAACACGCCGTCGGTGCTCTATCTCAAGTACGTTCCGCAGTTTCACTACTATCAAGAAGAGGACGCACCCCAGCCGAGCCCGTTCGGCGGCTTCTTCTGGGACGGCCGCGCGGATTCGATCGCGGCGCTCGTGCGGCAACCGCTGCTGAACCCCGACGAGATGAACAACCGCGACGCGCGGCAGATCGCGGCCAAGCTGCGGGCCGGCGGTTACGCGGCCGATTTCCTGAGCGCGCTCGGCGCGTCGCTCGACGAGCCGGAAGCGGCGCTGGCCGCGCTGGGCCGCGCGCTCGAGGCGTTCTTGACCAGCCCGGCGATGGCGCCGTTCTCGTCGAAGTACGACGCCTACGTGCGCGGGCGCGCGGTGCTGGCGCCCGACGAGGCGCTGGGGCTGAAGCTGTTTCGTGACCCCGACAAGGGGAACTGCGCGTCGTGCCACCTGCTGACGGTGACCTCGCCGACGCCGGAGCGGTCGATGTTCACCGACTACGGCTACGACGCCGTGGCGGCGCCGCGCAACCGCAGGCTGCCCGGCACGCGGCGCGCGGATGCCTTCGATCTCGGCTTGTGCGAGCGCACCGACCAGCGGATCCAGTCGCGCGACGAGAAGTGGTGCGCCAGCTTTCGCACGCCTTCGTTGCGCAACGTCGCGGTACGGCCGTCGTTCATGCACAATGGCGTGTTCGCCGACCTGCGCGACGTGGTCGCGTTCTACGGTACGCGCGCGACCGATCCATTTCGCTGGTACAAGTCGCGCGTGAAGTTCGACGACGTGCCGGCGAAGTGGCGCGGCCAGGTCAACATCAACTCGATCCCCTACAACCGGCGCGCCGGTGACACGCCCGCGCTCGACGACCGCGAGATCGATGCGATCGTCGCCTTCCTGCGCACGCTCACCGACGCCGCGTATCTGCGCGCGACGCCGGCATCGCCGCCGCGCAACTAGCGCTTGTGGTTGCCGCCCGACGGCTTCGCCGGCGCGGGCGCGGGCGCGGGACGTGGGGCGGCCGTCGGGTGGGGCGCTGCTGGTGCCGGCGGTCGATTGGCGCCGGAAGGCGGCGTCCCCGGCCGATTGCCCGCACCGGCCTGCGGCTGTCCACCGGGGTGATAGCCCGCGCCGGCGGGCGCCCCCGGTTGCCCCGGGTGCTGGGGATTGCCGTGCGGCTCGTTCGGACCCTGGCCCGCGTGCTGGAAATTACCGTGCGGGTCGCTCGGCGCCTGGCCCGGGTGCTGGACGTTACCGTGCGGCTCGTTCGGACCCTGGCCTGCGTGCTGGAAGTTGCCGTGCGGCTCGTTCGGCCTCATGCCGGCGTGCGCCGGCTCCCCACGTCCCATCGGGCCACGGTAAGTCGCGGCGCCCGGCTTCGCGCGCCACGCGGCGTTGTGCTGGGCGCGCCAGACGGCGGGCGCCGCCGACGGCCGTGCGCGCCAGGCCGCGGGCGGCGCGCCTCGCCATCCGTAGCCGTACTCGCGTCGCCCGTCCGCTCCCGCCCAGTACGACCGGTAGTAGACCGCGCGACCGTCGACGAACACGAAGCGCGGCGCCACGTAGACCACGCCCGCCCGTTGCGGCATCCAGTAGCCGCTATTCCACGACCAGTCGACGCCGCTCCAATCCCAGTATCCATCGATCCAGGCGTAGCCCCACGCGGGCGCCGGCGGGCGGATCTCGGGGATTGGATCCGGTGGCGGCACCGTCGGATAGATTGTCGAAGCGTCGGCGGCGACGACCTCCACCGCCGGGTCGGGAGGCGGCGCCTCGGCGACGGCGGGCGGGGCGGGCTCCGCCGGGGGCGGCATGGCCTCGGCGGGCGAGGGCGGCGGAGGCGCGTACTGCGGCGGCGGCGCCACCGCAACCGGCTGGGGAGCCACCCCCAGCATGCAGCCCGGAACCAGGGCCACCAGCGGCGCAACGCGAATGACGGCGGTCAACCAACGGCGATTCTTCATTGTCGATGTTCTCCTGAGATTTGTCCGAGGGATTGGGCGCTCCGCAACGCAAGAGGTGCGCCACGCGCACCGATTGTCGCGGGCGACTGAACCGGTCGTCCCCACGCCTCGAGGCGCGCGCTCCCGCAGCCGGACGGGCCCACCCACCGTTCTCGAAGACGGTTCCCGACGCGCACGAACAGCGTCCGAACGGGGACGACCGTGTCCGAACACGTCCGAGCGCCTCGCGCCGTTGCGGAATGCCGGCGCGCGGAGCGTGATCCGCGCGGCACGACCGTTGCTGAGTCGCGGGTCGGTCCAGCAATCGAGATCGCCACGCTCACAACCGAAAAGGGGAGACCATGCATTCCATCGACAACGCTCGCTCCGCACGATTCGTCTCGTTCGCCGCCGCCGTCCTCTTGCTTTCGCTCTCGACGCTCGGTTGCAAGCTCCACAGCGCCACGATTGGCGCGCCGTGCGACTTCGACTCCGATTGCAGCGCGCTCGACGGCGGATTCTGTACGCCGGACGGGATCTGCTCCCGCCCCTGCGTGGTGCATGAGGATTGTGGTTGCCCCGACGGCGTCACCACCTCCGACATCTTCAATGGTGCCTGCGACACCTCGTGCAACGCGGTGGGCGCGTGCACGCGGCTCTGCACCAGCACCGCCGAATGCGCGAACCTCGCGACCTGCGACTTCTACGGCGGCGATCCCTACATGACGTGCTTGTGAGCCGCGCCCGCTCCGTTCAGCCGCGCGGCAGAGGCAAGTCGTAGAACTCCAGCAGATCCCGCAAGCGTTTGCGCGGAATGCCCAGCAGCTCCGCGGTGCGGCTTTGATTGCCGCCGCAACGAGTGATGGCTCGTCGCAGCTCCCCTTTCGATGGGTTGCTGACGCGCGACGATGGCTTGACCCTGTCGCCGCCCGCCGGCTCCTCGTCATCGCTGCCCGCGTCGGAACCGGGCACGCCGTCCAGCGGGCCGTCGGGGTTGGGCGGCAGCTCGTCCTCGGTGATCACCTTGCGGTCGGAAAGAACCAGCGCACGATGGAGCAGATTGGCGAGCTCCCGCACGTTCCCGGGCCATCGGTGCTCCAGCAGCCAGGCCTCCACGCCGGGTGACAGCACCGGTGGCTCGTCGAGCTTCTCGTCGCGCGCCAGGCGCACCAGCAGCGCGCGCGCCAGCGGCAAGATCTCCTCGCGGCGTTCACGCAGCGGCGGCACGTGCAGGTCGAACGCCTTGAGCCGGAACAGCAGATCCGGGCGAAAACGCTTCGCGCTCACCGCATGGACCAGATTTTCGTTGGTGGCGGCGATGAAACGCACGTCGACCTTCTTCGCGCGCGGCGCACCCAGCGGTTGGACCTCGTGGTTCTCCAGCAGCCGCAGCAGCTTCGCCTGGACCGCCATCGGCACCTCGGCGATCTCGTCGAGGAACAGTGTGCCGTCGCGCGCCTCCTCGACCAGACCGGCCCGATCGCGGTCGGCGCCGCTGAACGCGCCCTTGAGGTGCCCGAACAGGTGGCTCTCGAGCAGGTTCTCCGGCAGCGCCGCGCAGTTGACGGCCTGAAACGGGCCCTTGCGCTTCGACCGCGTGTGAATGAAGTTCGCGAGCACGTCCTTGCCCGCGCCGGTCTCGCCGCTGATGAGCACGGCGATCCGGCTCGCGGCGACGCGCTCCGCCTGCTGGTAGAGCTGCTTCGTCGCGGGCGCCACGGCGACCACCTCGTCGCCGAGATCGATCGCGCTCTGCGTGGGCCGCAGCAGTCGCAGCGTCGCCGCCTCCAGCGCGGGCGACGAGCGGCCGTGGTCGGGGTAGAACGCCAGCGCCGTGCGCAGCGGGATCCCGCCCGCCTGCAGCATCATCGTCAGCTCGGAGACCAGGCTGCGCGCCTGGTCGTCGGGCGTCGACGTGAACAGGATCGCGAGCTCGTTGGGCGCGAACGCGGCGAACGTGTCGAACGGTCGCAGCACCTGCGCCGCCGCTTCGCGGATGCGCTCCGACGACGCCTGCGGATCGACGCGCAGGCGCGCCAGGCAGAACCGGCGCGGCGGCCCCATCTCCGCGCGCGCGACCTCCTCGTCGAGGCGCATGCGCAAGAACCCGTACGAGGCGGCGCGCCGCGTGCGATCGACGGACCGCCCCGCCTGGATCACGACCAGGCAGCTCCCGACCGCGACCGTCTCGCCGACCTCGAGGCGCTGGCGCGCGCGCGGCTCCAGCCGTTGCTGGCGGATCGAGGTGCCGTTGCGGCTGGCGAGATCCTCGATGAAGTAGGTCCCTTCGCGCTCGACGATCAGCTGCGCGTGGTGGCCCGAGAGCATCGGGTCGTCGATCCAGATCTGCGCGTTGGGATCGCGGCCAATCACCAGCGTGCCGTGCTCGGGCAGATCGTAGGATGAGAAGACGTCGGGGCCGAGCACCAGCACGAACGGCCGGGTGCTGTTGCCGGGATGGCGAGTCTCGGTGAGCGTGCCGCCGATCTTCATCTCACGGCGCCTCTCCGGCGCAGCCCGAGCCTCGCCAGCCAGCGCCGAATGTTCCCGGCGCCGTGCGCCGCGGCGTCGACGCTCAGCGTGGTGCTGCTCTCGACCGGCGCCACGACCTCGTGAGCCGACGCGCGCCGCTTTCCGTACGAGGGCAGCTGGCCGGGCGCGATGGTGTCGGCCAGCGCCTTGCGGGCGGGCGCCTCGGCCCGCGTAACCGCGCCACCTCCCGCGGCGCGCGAATAAAAAAGCTCCGTCGGCCGCTGCGGCCGGCGCTCCGGCTGCACGCTCAGCGCGCGATCGATCGCGGACGCCAGCACCAGATCGATCCCGGGCACGGCGCGCACCAGCGGAACCATCTCGCCGGCGAGCACGCTGGACATGAGCTCGACCGGCGAATTCCCCGTGAACGGCAACCGGCCGGCCAGGCACTGATAGGTGACCACGCCGAGCGCCCAGATGTCGGCGCGCGCGTCGGCGCGCTTGCTGTCCTTCATCTGCTCGGGCGCCATGTAGCCGGCCGTGCCGACGGCGGCTCCGGTCGTGGTCAGCGAAACGCCGTCGGTGCGCGCTATGCCGAAGTCGACCAGCTTGGGCACGCAGCGCTCGAGTCCGTCCACGTGCAGGAAGATGTTCGAGGGCTTGAGATCGCGGTGCACCACGCCGGCCGCGTGCGCGACCTCCAGCGCCTGCGCGATCGGCGCCAGCAGCTCGATCGTCTCCGCCGCCGACAACCGCTGCTTGCGCGCCAGCAGCTCGTCGAGTGATTCGCCCTTGAGCAGCTCCATCACCAGGAACATGCCGTGATCACCGTCGAGCCCGACGTCGATCACGTCGACCACGTGCGGGTGCTGGATCTTCGCGGCGGCCTGCGCCTCGCGCAGCAAGCGCTGACGAGTTCTGTTGCCGCCGGCGCCGGCCATGGCGGCGACCAGCTTGATCGCCACGCGCCGCCCGGTCAGCGCGTTGACCGCTTCGTAAACCACGCCCATTCCGCCGCTGCCCAGCACTTCGCGCAGCTGGTATTTCCCACCGAGCGTCGCGCCGATGCGCTGTCGTTGTTCGGCCGTGGGCATACGCGCACGCCAGGATACTCTCAACCAGCCGCCAAATGCTCGTCTCTCTCCGGCCGGGAGCCCGGGAATCAGCTTGATCCCCTGCGATCCAGATTGATCCCCTCGCGGGCCGGAGCGCGCGTCGCAGGTCCGCGGAAGTCAGCGGATCTTCAGGGGCGCGGCCGTGGCCCGGACCTTGCGATGAGGGTCCTGCGTCGTTCGGAGATCGGGGGCCGATGCCCGGACGACGCAACCAACGTCGGAGGAAGATCATGTCAGCTACCGTCGTGAATCTGGCCGCAGGCGCCGCAAACAATCTGCTCGCAGGCGCCGCAAACAATCTGGGCGCAGGCGCCGCAAACAATCTGGCCGCAGGCGCCGTCGAGGCCTTGCCTCGCGGCTTCCCTGCCGCTGCCAACGATCAGATCGGAGGAGGTCCCGCGAAGGACGCCGCTCCACAAGCGGCGCGCCGCTCGAGCCTGTTCCTGTTGTTCTCGACCAAGTGGGTCTCCTTCGGTCGCTTTCAACTGCCCATCTGGGCGCACGTGGGTGTGCTGCTGCTCGATCGCGCCAACAACCGGGCCACGCTCTACGACGTCGTCTCCTGCGGCGCGCGAAAGGGGGCGCGGTCGTGAGTCTCTTGACCGCGCGGAAATGGGCAGCGTCGCTGGCGCTCCCTTGGGGCACGCAGGCGAGCGTGCGCCGCCGTGTCATCGCCGAGGGGACGGCCGTGGACGCCGACGATGACCGCGCGATCCTCGATCGCGCGACCGCGGCGATGCCCAAGCGGTACGACGTCGATCGCATCTTCGAATACCGTCACGCCGACGTCGACGCCGCGCGCGCCTGGATGGACAGCCAATTCGCGCAACGGGGGCTGTTCCGTTATCTGCCGCTGGTTGGGCGCGATTGCTTCACGTTTGCCTATAACGCGCTCCAGCGCGCCAACATACCGGCGGTTCTTTGGCAACTCTATTTTCAACGGGGTGACGGTGGCGTCGCGCGTCTTTGCCCTTCGAGCTGGCTCGCCAAGATCTGGGACCGATGAATTTGCCCGATTGTGGCTCAAATTGTCACAAAAGGCGCCCGAAAATCAGGAGCACACAGGATGTCTTGCCGATGATGGGTCAAACGGGCGATAAATCAGATCGTCGCGAGCGGAGCTGGAGTGGGGATGAAAGCGCGTGCACGGACGAAGACCCGCCCCCAGGTGGGTCTCGGAACACGGATCGGCGGGCGGTATCACATCACCGGGCTGCTTGGCAGCGGCGGGATGGGATCCGTCTATGCCGGCCGCGATCTGATGCTGGATCGCGCGGTGGCGATCAAGGTGCTGCCGCCCGAGAAGGCGCGCGATCGCCTGGCCTCGCGGCGGTTCCTGCGCGAGGCGCGGGCGATGGCGCGGCTCGCGATCGAGGGCGTCGTCCAGGTGTTCGACCACGGCCAGGATACCGAGCACGGCCCGTATCTGGTGATGGAGCACCTGGAGGGCGAGGACCTGTCGCGCCTGCTGCACGTGCGCGGCCGGTTCTCGTTGCCGCTGGCGCTGGCCGTGGTCGAGCAGGTCTGCGCGACGCTGGAGGCGGCCCACGCCTGCGGCATCGTTCATCGCGATCTCAAGCCCAGCAACGTCTTTCTCTTGCGCCACGGCGCCGGCGCGGGCGCACGGGTCAAGGTGCTCGACTTCGGCATCGCGCGCTGGGTCGAGGACTCCGCCGCGGTCACGCAGCCGGGCGAGCTGCTGGGCACGCTCGGCTACATGGCGCCCGAGCAGTGGAGCCCCGGCGAGCCGATCGACGCGCGCGCCGACATCTACGCGCTCGGCTGCATGCTCTACGAGATGCTCGCCGGCGTGCCGCCGTATCGCGCGCGCACGCGCGCCGAGCTGGAGATGGCGGTGCGCCAGGATCCGCCGCCGTCGATCGCGCGGGTGCGTCCGGATCTGCCGCCCGTCGTCGAAGCGGCGCTGGCGCGCGCGATGGGCAAGCAGCCCGACCAGCGATTCGATAGCGCGCGGGCGTTCGCGCGCGCCCTGGGCTTGACGCTGCCGGTGCTGAGCGCGCCGGCCGGCCCCGCAGGTCCGGCGGGCGGCGACTACCGCGGCAGCCGGCGCTATCAGGTCCAAGGACGGCTGGCGCCGGGGCGCGACACCGACGTCTACGTCGCCCTCGACGTCGAGCGCAACCGGCGCGTCGCGCTCAAGCGCCTGCGCAACCCCGGCGGCGAGGCGCTGCTGCGGCTCAAGCGCGAGTTCCGCGTCGCCTCCGAGATCCGCCACGCCAACGTCGTGCGGGTCGATGCGCTCTGGGAAGAGGGCGCGCACCTGGTCGCGTCGATGGAGCTGGTCGACGGCGTGCCGATCGCCAGCTATGTCGCCGGCTCCGACGAGCGGCTGCGTTCGTGTCTCGGCCAGCTCGCGCTGGCGCTGGGCGCGCTGCACGGGCGCGGTCTCGCTCACCGCGACGTCAAGCCGTCCAACGTGCTGGTCGACAACAGCGGCCGCGTCGTCTTGCTCGATTGCGCGCTCAGCGCCGGCTGGAGCGTGATGGCCGACGTCGAGGGCTCGCCGTCGTACGTGGCGCCCGAGGTGTTCGAGGGGCGGCTCGGTCCCGAGGCGGAATCTGTTCTCGGTCGGCGTGATGCTGCGCGAGCTCCTGCGCGATCACGCGCCTGCGCCCAGCGATCTCGCCGTGCTGGCCGAGAACCTGTGCGATGCGCGGCCCGAGAGGCGCGCGACGCTGGCCGACATCCTGTCGTTGCTGGCGCCGGTCGCGCACGCGGCCACGCCGCCGCCCGGCAACGGCAAGGCGTTCGTCGGCCGCGTCGAGGCGCTGGACGCGCTGGAGCAGGCGGCGGCCGATGCGGCGCGCGGGATGCCGACGGCGGTCTGGATCGAGGGCGCGAGCGGCATCGGCAAGACGGCGCTGCTGCGCCAGTTCCGGCAGCGCCTCGCGTGCGCGGGCGGCACGCTGGTGTTCGGCAGCCGCGCGCGTGACGGCGAGTCGATCCCGTTCCCGGCCCTCGACGAGGCGATCGACGAGCTCAGCTCGCACCTGGCGCGGCTCGCGCCCGACGTGCTCGAGGTCTTGCTGCCGCGCCGGCGCGGCTTGCTCGCGCACCTGTTTCCGGTGCTGGCGCGGCTGCCGGCGGTCGCGCGCGCCGACCCCGACTTCGATGACGCCGCCGATCCGGCGCGCCGGCGGTGGCTCGCGTGTCAGACGCTGCGCGAGATGCTCCGTCGCATCTGCGATCAGCACCCGGTGGTGCTGCTCATCGACGACATCCAGTGGCTGGATCCCGACAGCGCCGGGCTCTTGCACCAGCTGCTGTCGGGGGTCGATCCGCCGCCGCTGCTGGTGGTCGGCGCGCGCCGCACCGGCGACGGCGTGCCCAGCGTCGATCTGCGGCGCATCGGCAGCGCGCTCCCGAGCCCGCCCCGCGCTCTGCTCCTCGGGCCGCTGTCGCCGACCGAGTCGTGCGCGCTGGTGCGCTCGCTGTGGCGGGGCGCCGAGCCGCTCGACGACGAAGTCGCGCGCCACCTGGCGCGGCAGAGCGAGGGTGTTCCGTTTCTGGCCGAAATCGCCGTGTCCGAGCCGGGCGCGGCGGCCGCCGCGCGCGACGCCAGCCTCGAGGCGGCGTTGCGCGCGCGCCTCGACCACCTGCCGGCGGTCGCGCGCGCGACGCTGGACGTGATCTGCACGTCGTCGCTGCCACTGCGCACCGACGTGGCGCTGGCGGCGAGCGGCGCGACAAATTATCCGGGAACCCTGGGAGGGTTCCCGGAGCCTCCCGCGAAGGACTCCGCTCGGCAAGCCGAGCTCCGTCCACGCGACGGCGAGGCCGAGGCGCTGGATCCGCTCTTCGCCGCGTCGCTGATCCGGTCGGCGCGCGCGGAAGGTGGGCGCGCGGTCGAGCCCTACCATGCGCGCATCACCGACATCGTGCGCGCGCTCATGGATCCCGACGTGCGGCGCGGCCATCACCGGCGCCTGGCCCAGCGGCTGGCGCAGGAGCCGCGCATCCCCGCGGAGCTACTGGTCGAGCACCTGGCGGGCGCGGGCGACGCGCGCGGCGCCGCGGCCGTGGCGATCCGTGCCGCCGCGCGCGCCAACGAGCAGCTGGCGTTCGACCGCGCCGCGGCGCTGCTGGGAGTCGCGCTGGCGTACGGCCAGCACGACGTCGGCGAGCGCATCGCTCTCGAGCGCCAGCAAGCGCTGGCGTTGCAGAACGCTGGCCGCCGGCGCGACGCCGGACATCTGCTGCTGCGCACCGCCGCGCTCGCGCCCGACGTCGAGCTGCGCGATGCGCTGCTGCGCGAGGCGGGAACGCACCTGCTGCTCAGCGGCGACGTCAAGCTGGGCCTCGAAACGCTGTCACCGGCGCTCGCGCGCGCGGGCCTGGCCGTTCCGTCGGGGCTCGCCGAGACCGCCCAGGCGACGGCGGCGGCGCTGGGCGCGCTGGCGGAGCACGGGATGGCGCCGCGCGACTGCGGGCCGCCCGCGCCGGAGGTGCTCGACCGCATCGATCTCTATCTCGCGGTCACGCAGGGACTGGCGCTGATCGACATGCGGTGCTTGCCCTTCGCGTGCAACGCGCTCGCCGCGGCGCTGGACGCCGGCGATCCCGTGCGCCTGCAGCGCGCGGCGGCGCTGTTCGTGATCGACATCGTCGCTTACAACGCGAGCCCGCTGGTGAGCGGGGCGCTCGATCTCTGCCGCCGCTTGACCGACGAGATCCGATCGCCGTACGCGCGTGCGCTGCTCGACACCGCCGAGGCCGAGAGCGCGCATTTCAGCGGCGACTTTCTGGCGGCGCAGGCCGGCTTCGAGCGCGCCGAGCGCGCGCTGCTGGAATCGTGCCCGGGCGCGACGCGAGAGCTGGCCACCGCGCGCGGCATCGCCGTGTTCATCCAGTACGCACAGAAGGGCGACTTCTTCACCCAGGTCGAGCGCACGCAGCGCTGGCTCGCCGACGCCGAGGCGGCGGGCGATCTCTTCCACGCCGGCATGCTGCGCATCGCCCACGCCATCGTCTGGATCGCGCACGATCAGCCGGGGCGCGCGCGCGCCGAGCTGCGCCGTGCGCAGGCGGAGTGGACCGGGCAGCCGGGCGCGCTGGAGGTCGCGGCGGCGCTGTACGATGACATCATCGATCGCTACGAGGATCGCGATCCGCAGCCGGGCAGCGCGTCCGAGCGCTCGCCGCTGCTGCAGAACCCATCGGCGCACACGCCGTTCCTGAGCGGCTACCTCGGGCTGCACACCGCGTGGGCCGCGATCCGCGCCGTGGCCGCGCGGCGCGCGCCGCTCGACGACAGCGCGGCTCCCCAGGCGATCGCCGTGCTACGCGGCCTGGGTCTGGCGCTGTGGACCGCGGTCGCCGATGCGCTCGAGGCCAACCTCGATTACCTGCGCGGCGATCGCGATCTCGCGCTGCGCCGGCTCAACGACGCCGAGCTGTCGCTGCGCCAGCTCTACATGCCGTGCCTGGCCGCCTGCGCGCGCAAACGTCGCGGCCAGTTTGCGCGCTCGGCGCTGGGCGATCGGCTGCAGACCGAGGCGGACGCGGAGCTGCGCGCGCTGGGCGTCGCCAATCCCGATCGCTGGACGCGCGCCTACTGGTCGATGTTCGATCTCAGCCCCGCCAGCGTCCCGACCGAGAGCGGCGGCGCCGAGCACTGAGCACGGTTCAACGTTTGAGGCGCAGGCGCAACCCGCGGCCCGACACGCGCAACCGCTCGGCGGCCTCGTCGAGATCGCCGTTGCTGCTCTCGACCGCCGCTCGGATCTCCGCGTCGGAGAGATCCTTGGCCAGGCGGATCACGCCGATGCTCGCCGCCCGCTTGTAAAGGTGGCTCTTCGAGATGCCGAGCCGCTTGGCGGCGCGCTCGGGGCTCCACTTCTCGGCGCGCAGCGCCAGCACGAAGTCCTCTTCCTGCAGGTCGCCCGGCGCTTTGAGGTCGCGGCTGGGCCCGCCGGCGCGCGCCGGCTCGACCGCGGGCGCGGGGCGCGCGCGGATCATGCCGCGCAGCTCGTCGCTGACGCGCGCGCGCGGGCGGTCGCGATTCTCGACGGCGAACGCCAGCGCGACGTTGGCGAGCTCGCGCACGTTGCCGGGCCAGTCGTGCCGCACCAGATCGGCGACGTACGACGCCGGCACCCAGGGCGCGCCGTCACCGCCTTCGCCCGACAGGCGGCGCGCCTCTCCCATGGTCGCCAGCCGCTCGCGCAGCAGGTGATAGAAGAGGATGCCGATGTCGTCGCGCCGCTCGCGCAGCGGCGGTACGCGGATCTCGTAGGAAAAGCGGCGCAGCAGCGGCTCGCGGAACTCGCGCCGCGCCACCGCCGATTCGAGATCCGAGTCGGTGGCGGCGATCAGGCGGACATCGACCTGGCGCGTGCCGCCGCCGATCGGCTGGATCACGCCCTCCTGCACCGCGCGCAGCAGCAACGCCTGCACCTCGGACGTGACGTCGCCGATCTCGTCGAGGAACAGCGTGCCGCCGTCGGCCTGCACGAAGTAGCCCTTGCGGTCCTCGACGGCGCCGGTGAAGGCGCCGCGCCGGTGGCCGAACAGCTCCGACGCGGCGACCGTCGGTGGGACGCCGGCGACGTTGACCGCGACGTACCGGGCGGCCGCGCGCCGGCTGTAAGCGTGGATCGCGGCGGCGACCAGCTCCTTGCCGACGCCGGTCTCGCCGCGCAGCAGGACCGGCACCTCCAGCGCGGCGACGCGGTGAATCTGCTGCCGCAGCCGCCGCATCGCCGTGCTCTCGCCGACCATCCCCTGCACGTCGGCCGCCGGCTCGACCAGATCGAGCCAGCCGATCCAGAGCGCGAGATCCTTGCCCGACAGGATCACCAGCCCGTCGCGCAGGTCGTCTTCGGACAGCACGCGCTCGCCCACGAGCGGGCGGCCGTTCACCTCGATCGGCGGCACCTCGGCGCGGTAGCGCATGCACAGGCCGTCGCCGCGGCGCTCGATTTCCAGTGGGTTTCGCGTGATGCGCGGGCTGGCGAGCGGCGCAGACAGTCGGCCGTCGGGACGCCGGAACTCGGGCGCGAGGCGGCTCAGCGTCACGACGCCGCCGCCCTTGTGGTCGAACAGCGGCACGAAGTCACCGACGCGATCGGAATCGGGGTGAGCGAGCACGCGCGCGGCGATACACGAGCGCGGCGACTCACCCGCCTCCGTCAAGGTCGATACCGTCGCCCCCTGATCCATCGCGGGACACACTATAGACCGAACCCACAGGCTCGTGGTGCGCCGACGTGCGCTGGCAGCCGCGATCAGCCGGGCGGCAAGAGCATTGACGCGATCGCGGATCGGGCCTTGGCTCCGCGCGCCGAACGAAACCTGAGCGAAACCTCGCTGCGCCAGCGCGATTGACGCGCGAATGTCGAGGGTGGGCGCGCGGGGCCGCGCGATGCGAACGCGGCGTGCGCTCGCCGTGTGGCTGGCTGGCGCGGCAATTCTCGGCTGCGCTGCTCCGTCGGAGGCGATCCGGCGCGCGACGCTGGTCGACGCGTAGACTCGTGCGATCGTCAGCGAACGCCTCACTCGGTTCAAACCCCTGTTTGCCGAGCAATGGCCCCGATCGCCGGTCTGGTCCTCGATCGCCGCCCCACCGGGATCGTTTCTCGACACGCTTCTGCCCCTGCGTGTCGAGACGATCAGGCGTGACTTCCTGGCGGTGGGCCATGCGTGGGCGGGCGGAGAGCGCTGGGATTGGCCGACTGGGGCGTTCCGTTCGACCCGCGGCGCTCCGCCGACGAGTACCCTGCCGATCTGACCGGGCTCGACCTGGCGATCGAGGCGATGCGGGCGGATCGCTCCGTGACGGGGAGCGACGTGGAGTCGTACTGGCAGCGCGTGCGCGAGCTCTTCGTCGCGTTTGCGCAGTCCCGCTGCTCCGCCCGCGCGGACTTCGTGTCCGAACTGGATACACGGCGCGATGAGCACCCTTCGGTGCGGGTCCGGGTCAACGGGATAGTTTCAGAGATGCCGGAATTTGCGCGGGCGTTCTCGTGCGAGGCGGGGCAGCCCATGGCGCCGGTCCAGCGCTGCGTGGCGTGGTGATAAAGCGCCGGAGGCTTCGTCACGCTTGATTGCGCGGGGCGGCTCGTATCATTCTCCCGCCCATGCGCGGGGCGAGTGGGCCGGGAGGCATTTTGAGACGGAGTCGAGCCGAGTGGCGTCTGTGGAGACTGGCTCTGGCCGCGGCTGCGTTCGTGACCGGTTTCGGTTGCAGCTACGATCCGCACTTCGAGAGCGGTGTCACGCTGTGCGCGCCGCCGGACGTTTCGAAACGCTGCCCCGACGGGTTCATGTGCGACGTTCCGTCGGGCAAGTGCGTGACCGTCGGCGGCGGTGACGGCGGCTCGGGCGCGGGCACGGGCGGCTCCGGCAGCGGCGGCACGTCTGGCGGCGGCAGCGGCGGCATGTCGGGCGGCGGCAGCGGCGGCACGTCGGGCGGCGGCAGCGGCGGCACGTCGGGCGGCGGCATGGGGGGCAAGGCCACGGGCGGCGTGTCGGGTGGCGGCTCCGGTGGCGCCGGCGCCGGCGGAATCAGCGGCACCGGTGGCAAGGTGGGCACGGGCGGCGGGATGGGCGCCGGCGGAACCCCGGGCACCGGCGGAATGAGCGGGGGCGGCGCCGGCGGGATGAACGTGGGCGGCGCCGGCGGCTCGGTGACCGGGACAATCGTGACCTACAAGGTTCCGACCGCCAACGCGCACCCGTTTCAGCTCACCGTCGGCCCCGACAACAACATCTGGTTCACCGAGGCGGCGGGGTCGAAGATCGGGCGCTGCACGACGGGGGGCACGATCACCGAGTTCGCGACGACAACGCCGGCCGCCGGTGCCTGGGACATCGTCTCGCTGGGCGGCTTTCTGTGGTTCTCCGAGACCAACCTCAACAAGATTGGCAAGTGCGACACCACCGGCGCCATGCTGGCGGAGTTTCCGATCATGGTCGGCACCATGTCGACCTCGCTGTTCCTGGCGACGGGGCCCGACGGCAACATCTGGTACACCGACGTCACGAACAGCCGGGTCGGGCGGATGACGCCGACCGGAACCTCGGTGGCCTTCGCCGCGACGGCGAGCAGCCAGCCGATGCGCATTGCCGCGGGGCCCGACGGCAACCTCTGGTTCACCGAGTTCATCGGGAACCACGTGAGCAAAATCACGACAGCGGGCATCATCACCCGCTACCAGATCCCCACCTCGTCGGGGTTTCCGGTGGCCATCGCGTCGGACCTGACGAGCGGGCTCGCGTTCCTGGAGATATCGAAGATCGGCCGCATCGTCGCCGCGACCGGACAGATCACGGTGGAATACCCGTTGCCGACCGGCGTTGCAAATAGCGAGGGAGGCAATGTCGTGCTCGCGACCGACGGCAATTTCTGGTTCAGCAACGGCGCCGACTCGATCATGCGCTTGACGCCCACCGGGACGATCACCCGTTACGTGGTGCCCGGGACCAATCAGATGGTCTCCGGTCTCACGCAAGGACCGGACGGCAACCTCTGGTTCGCCGACCTCCTGCAGGGCAACATCGGTCGCATCTCCCCCTGACATGGCGACGCGGTCCAAAGACGGCGAACCGAGCGCCAGCGCCAAGCCCAACCCGATGATCGGCGAGATCGTCGCCGGCTATCGCATCATCTCGCGCATCGGCGCGGGCGGCATGGGCGAGGTCTTCGTCGCCGAGCACCTGCGCATCGATCGGCGCGTCGCGATCAAGCTGCTGCGCGCCGAGATGTCGAGCCGCACCGACATGATCGCGCGGTTCTTCTCCGAGGCGCGGGCGACGTCGTCGATCCGCCACCCGGGCATCGTCGAGGTGCTCGACTGCGACGTGCAGCCGAACGGGCGCGCATACATCGTGATGGAGCTGCTCGAGGGGCAGAGCCTGCTCGGGCGCATGACGCGCGACCCGACCTTCGGCAGCGACGAGCGCGTGGCGTTGAGCCTGAGCGGCGAGATCGCGAGCGCGCTCGAAGCCGCGCACCGCAAGCACATCGTTCACCGCGACCTCAAACCCGACAACGTCTTCCTCGTCGAAGACGCGCGCGCGGCGCACGGGTTCGTGATCAAGATCCTCGACTTCGGCATCGCCAAGCTGCTGTCGACCGAGGGCGAAGGGCGCGCCGGCATCGCGCGCACGCGGACCGGCGCGTTGCTGGGCACGCCGATCTACATGTCGCCCGAGCAGTGTCGCGGCGCGGCCGCCGTCGACTGGCGTGCCGACATCTACGCGATGGGCTGCATCTTGTTCGAGATGCTCGCGGGGCGGCCGCCGTTCACGTACGAGGGGTTCGGCGAGCTCATCTCGGCGCACATCTCCGAGCCGCCGCCGTCGCTGCTGGCGTTGCGGCCGCGGCTGACACCCGCGGTCGCGGCGTTCGTCGCGCGCCTGCTGGAGAAGGATCCGGCGCGCCGCCCGCAGAGCATGGAAGCGGCGGGGCAGCAGATCGCGGCGCTTGCCGCCCAGCTGGTCGCGACCAGCGAGATGCGCGCGCGGGAGACGGAGCCGATGCCGGCCTCCGCCGGTGGGTCTCCGCCGTCGCGGCGCAGCGACCCGCTCATCTCCGAGGGCAGCGACGCCCGCGCGATCACCGGGCCGGGCCGCACGCTGGTCGTTGACGCGCTCGCGTCGGTGGACGTACGGGATTCGCTGGGACCGGTGCACCCGCTCGTCGAGAAATCGCAGACGACGCTGTCGGAGATGGCGGCCGAGGAGCTGCGCGGCCGGCGCGCCAAGCCTCGCGGGCACGGCAAGGTCTGGGCGTCGATCGCGGTCCTCGGCATCGCCGGCACCGCGGCGGGGGCGTTCGCGTATCTGAAGATGGACGTCGATCCGCCGCCGCCGGTTGCGCCGGTATCGGCGGCGACGGCGCATCCGGCGCAAGGCGCGCACCCGGCGCAAGGCGCGCACCCGGCGTCCCCGCCGATCGCTCGCACCGTGCGCGTCCAGATCGCCGATGCGCCGCCGCAGTTGACCGCCACCGTCGATGGTCAGGTAGCGTCGTTGCCGCTGGTGCTGCCGGCCGGTTCCGAAGCGCACAGCGTGGTGTTTCGCGCGCCCGGCTTCGGCGACCGCAACATCGTCGTCGACGGGAAGGTGGATCGCACGCTGACGCTGGGCATGGCACCGCTGAGCGCGCCGGAAACGAGTCCGCCGGCGAGCGATCAGCCCGCGCCAGATCGTCCGTCGCGCGCGGCGACGTCGGGCGGCTCGGCGGGTGCGCGCCGGCACCGGCGCACCGAGCAGCCCGCGGAGCCGCTGGAGCTGAACGACGACGAGCGCAAGCTCTGAGCCGACCCCTTCCGATCCCGTCTCGCGCGGTCCGCCGCCGGGAGGGATAGGGAAGGGGCAAGCCTTTGCGCGGGTTGCCGTTCCCTAAAACCGCCCCGACAGCGACGCGCCGCCGGGGTAGAAACCGAGACCGACCTCGGCCGAGGACGAAGCCGCCGGCGCGTCATCCGGGCCGCGCACCAGCAGGATCACGCCCGTGACCAGCGCCGCCGCCCCGACGCCGTAGCCAATCCACTGCAGGGTCGCGTCGCGCTTCCCCGCGCTCTCGCGATCGGGATCGTACTGCTTGGCGACCGCCGTCGCCGCCGAGCGCGCCGCCAGGCCGAACGCGACGCCGCCGCCCATCACGGCCGCACCGGCGATGGTGAGCACCACGCCCGGCACGGACACGGAGCCGCCTCCGTGCGCGGCGGGTTGCGCGCCGGCGCGGAGCTGCGTTCCCGGCGGTAACCCCGCGGACGGCGCGCGGGACGCGACCTCGCTCGGCGCGCGTCGCTCGGTCGTGGTCGGCGCCGCGCTCTCGGTCGCCGCCGGATGGGGCGCCGGCGCGGTCGCCCTCGCGGGCGGCGCTTCGGTCGCGGCCGGCGCGGGCTCCGCGGCGTGCGGCGGCGGTACCGCCTCCGCCGGCTTCGGCGGCGTGCGGCTCGCTTCGAGATCGCGAATGTAACTTTCGACCTCTTCCTTCTCGCCGGCCGACAGCTTCCTGGCCTTGTTCAGGTACTCGCGAAAGCTGGCGATCGCTTCGTCGGCGCGGTTCTGCTTCTGGTAGCAGCGCGCGATGTTGCGCAGGAAGATCGGATCCGCGGTCTTGGCGTAGAGCTCGGCGAAGATCTCGACCGCCTCCTCGTAACGGCCGGCGGCGAAGTCTTGCCGCGCGCGCAGCTCGCGCGCGGTGACCGGCGCCGCCTGCGCCACGCGCGCCTGCACCCCGAGCACGGCGCATAGCACCGCCAGAACCCCGAGCCACCGTCCGAACCGAGCCACGACCGGAGTGTCGTCGCTCCCCCGCCCGCGATCAAGGCCGAGGTGCGGCCTTCGCCGCAAAAAAGCGATCGCGCCGCGGGGCAGCGCATCCTTTCGTGCGCGCCGAACGTCGTCTCATTGGAGGGGACGCATGACGGCATCATCATCGATACAATCAGCGATCGTGATCGGGGGCGGATCGGGCGTCGGGCGCGCGACCGTGCTGGCGCTGGCGGCGGCGGGTGCGCACGTGCGCGCGGTGGGACGCCAGGCCGCGCCGCTCGAGCGCGTGCGTCAGGACGCGCCCGGCCCGGGGGCCGTGAGCGTGACCGCGCTCGACGCCACCGACGGCCCGGCGATGGATCGCCTGATCCGCGAGGTCGATCCGGATCTGGTGGTGGTCAGCGCGGGCGCGCGCGCGCGGCTGGCGCTGGTGCACGAGCAGACCTGGGACAGCTTCTCGGAGCCCTGGGACACCGACGTCAAGATGACGTTCCAGATCGGGCAGAGCGCGCTCCGCAAGCCGCTGCGCGCGGGCAGCCAGGTCATCATCGTGTCGAGCGGCGCCGGACTGGGCGGCTCGCCCCTATCGGGCGGCTATGCGGGGGCCAAGCGCATGCAGATGTTCCTGGCCGGCTACCTGCAGCGTTCGGCCGACGCGGCCAAGCTGGGCATCCGCTTCGTGACGGTGGTGCCGAAGCAGCTGCTCGCCGGCACCGAGCTGGGCACGATGGCCGCCGACGCGTATGCTGCGCTGGCTGGAATCACGCGGGAGAAATTCATGGAGAGGTTCCCCGTACCGCTGGGCGCCGATGGCGTCGCGCAGGCCATCGTGAAGATCGCGCAGGGCGAGGTCGCGCAATCCGGTGTTCGTGACGGATCAATCATCGGCGTGAGCGGCTCCGGCATCGAAGTGCTCTAGTGTCCTGTCTCAGAAATCCGCCTGCATTCGGGCGCGACTGCGGCCCGCTCGCTTCGTTGCTCGTCGCTTACATACGTCCAGTATGCGCGCTCCTCGCGCCTCGCGATCGGGCCGCATTCACGCCCTCGGTGCCACGGCGGATTTCTGAGACAGGACACTAGCGCGGAGCGGGACGCGGACATGCCCGGCCCCAACCCACCGCCGCCGCCCGAGCTGGCTCAGGCGCGCGCGCGCTTTCTCGAGCTGGTGGCGGAGCTGCGTCCCGAGCTGCATCGCTACTGCGCGCGGCTGACCGGATCGATCGTCGACGGCGAGGACGTCGTCCAGGACACCCTGGCCAAGGCGTACTACGCGATCAGCATGGCCGCCGAGCTGCCGGCGCTGCGTCCCTTTCTCTTCCGCATCGCGCACAACACCGCGATGGACCTCTTGCGGCGCTACGAGCGGCGCCACGTCGACTCCGTCGCCGAGTTGCCTGAAGACGCGTTCGTCGGTGAGTGGGCCGACCCCGAGGTCGTGCGCGCGGCGCTCGCGACCTTTCTGGAGCTGCCGATCGCTCAGCGGAGCGCGGTGATCCTCAAGGATGTGCTCGGCTGCTCCCTCGACGAGATCGCCGAGATCACCGGTACGACGCTGCCGGCGGTCAAGGCGGCGCTGTTCCGCGGTCGCGCCAGCCTGCGCGCGCGCGCCGATGACACCGCGGCAGAGTCCCAGGCTCCGGTCGCCGTCGACGCCGGCGATCGCTTGCGGCTCGACCGTTATGCGGCGCTGTTCAACGCGCGCGACTGGGACGCGCTGCGCGACTTCATCGCCGAGGATTGCCGGCTGGATCTGGTCTCGCGCCACGAGCGTCGCGGCCGCGCCGTCGGTGAATACTTCGCGCGTTACGCCGATCTACGCGACTTTCGCGTCGTCCCCGGCGTGCTCGACGACGCGGTCGCCGGAGGGCGCCTCGCGCTGGCGATGTATTCGCCGCGGTCCAGCACGCAGCCCTCGTCCTTCGTGCTCATCGAATGGCGCGGTGAGCGGCTGTCCCTGATTCGTGACTTCCGCTACGTCCCGTACATCGCCGACGAGGTTCGGCTCGGCCGTGCCGCGTTCCACGCCACCGTCGACGGAGCTGAAATTTCATGAGCCATCACGACGCGCGCCGTCCACTTTCGTAGGTGGTCATCTACTCTGCGCGCGTGCGCGCGCTGCGAAAGGTTACGAGAGCCGCGGGTATTGGATGCTTGCTGGTTGCCGGCGCGTGGGGTTGTGGCGGCGGCGCGGGCAAGGGCGGGACTGGGGGCGCCGGTGGTGCGAATGACGCCGGCAGCGATGCGGCAGTTGCGGGCGATACCGCGAGCTCCGGCGGCGATGCGCGCGGCGACGCCGACGGCGGTTCGAACGGGCCCGCGGCGGTGCAATCGCACTCGTCCGCGATCGTGGTGAACCCGGCGGGCACGCGCCTTTACGTCGTGCATCCGGACGCGGACAGCGTCAGCGTGCTCGATCTCGCGACACGCGCGATCCTGCATGAGGTGCTGCTGGCCGCGAAGCCGGTCGCCGTCGACAGCGCCGGGCGCTACGAGCCGGCGGTGGCCCCGCGCGCGCTCGCGCTCGATTCGACGGGACACACGCTCTTCGTCACCGGGCAGCGCTCGGGCCACATCTACGCGCTCGACGCGTCGTCGGGCGCGATGCTGCACGACGCGTTCGTTTGCTCGGAGCCGATCGGCGTGCTGGTGAGCGCCGACGACGCCAGCGTCTTCGTCGCGTGCGCGCAGGATGATCAAATCGTCCAGGTTCGCGCCGCCGATCTGTCGATGACCGGCGCGGCGCCCAGCCCGCGCAAGCCATGGTCGCTCGCCTGGGCCGCCGGCGGGAAGACGCTGCTGGCGACGCACCTGCTGGGGCCCGGCGTCAGCGCGTTCGACACCGGGCCGCTCGCGCTGTCCGCGACCTGGACCCTCGACGAGGGACCGCCCAGCGACGATGGTGATCCGACCGAGCCCCACGGGCCCGTGCGCGGCATCTACGACGTCGCCGAGCGACCGGGCAGCTCCGAGCTCTGGGTCGCGCACATCATGCTCGGCATCGACACGGCCCAGCCCGACCTGAACTTTCGCGAGACGGTGTTCCCGTCGCTGTCGATCTTCGACGCGAGCGGCGTGCAGCAGGCGCGGCTGTCGGTGTCGACCAACCCCGGCGACGGCCAGGCGTTCGGCGACATCGTGTCGGGCCCGCACGCGCTTGCGTTCTCCGACGACGGCGCGCTGGCGTTCGTCGCCGACAGCGACAGCGAGGACGTGCTCATCGTCGACACCGATCGCCGCGTCGAGAGCCAGATCATCCGCCCGCTCCCGGGCCACACGCCCGAAGGGATCGTCTGGGCGGGCGGCAGGATCTACGTGCAAGAGCGCAACACCGAGGACGTGGTGGCGTTCGCCGTCACGCGCTCGGCGTCGGGCGTGCTGGTCACGCCCGACGGCGCGGCCTTCCCGACGCTGGCGTCGGATCCGATGCCGGCGAACCTGCGCCTCGGCCAGCGGTTGTTCGCCTCGGCGAACAGCGATGAGCTGCCGCTGACGCAGAATCACTGGGTCGCGTGCGCCACCTGTCATCTCGAGGGGCGCAGCGACGCCGTGACCTGGAAGTTCGCGCAGGGCCCGCGCGACACGCCCAGCAACGCGGGCGGCATGCTCGACACCGGGTTCCTGTTCCGCACCGCGGATCGCAACCAGGTGCAGGACTACTGGCGCACGATCAATATCGAGCAGGGCGGTCACTTCAGCATCGACAATCCATCGCAGAAGGCGTTGCTCGACGCGCTGGCCGCCTTCGTCAACCACGCGATCCCGGCGCCGGTGCCGCCGTCGACGGATGCGACCCACACCCTGCAGGGGCAGGCGCTGGCGGATCTGCGCGCGCAGGGGCAAGCGTTGTTCACGCAGCTCGGCTGCGCGACCTGTCACAGCGGCCCGGCGCTGACCGATTCGGGCGCGGGCAACCCGACGCTGGACCTGACCGGAACGGTCGTCTCGACGCAGACGCCGGGTGGCGTGCTCTTGCACGACGTCGGGACCTGCGCGCAGGCCGACTTCCCCGACGTCGACCACGACGATGTCCTCGGAGACCCGCGCGTGGCGTGCGCGTTCGATACGCCGGCGTTGCGCGGGCTCACGGACAGCGCGCCGTACCTGCACGACGGCAGCGCGGCCACGCTCGACGACGTCGTGCCGATCATGCTCCAGGCGGTCGCGCCGCCGGGGCAGCCCGCGCCGACGCTGACCGCGGGCGAGCAGAGAGCGCTGGTGGAGTACCTGCGCGGTCTTTAGCCCTTCCTTACGGCTCGACGGTCAGCACGCCACCCACTCGAAACGACTCCGGATCCGCCGCGGCCAGCGTCGACTCCAGGGTGTCACCGTCGGCCAGCGCGCGCCGCGTGGTCTCGGGATCGAGCGGCGCGGCGGTGAAGACCGCGTGAACCACCAGGCGGCCGAGGCGATGCGAGTTGGTGAGGTTGATGCTGGGACGGAACACCGTCGGCTCGAATCCGGCCGGCGCGTAGATCGGTTCGCCCGCCGGCCGCGGCAAGTACAGGTGAACGGTGCCGTCGTCCTGCACGCCGAAGATCGTGACGTACGCAGGCGCGCGCAGGTCGCGCACGCCAAAGGCGATGTGCTCCGACCGTGATACGCGGCCCGGCTGCGAGCTCGGGAAATCGGCGACGATTCGCAGCGGGCCCGCGCCGCCGCCCGCCTGCTTGGGCGCGGCGTAGACCACCAGCCACCCTCGGTCGATCGCGCGGGCCGCGCCTCCGCCGTCCGCGCTGCGCATCGCGATCTCGTGCGCCCGCTCCGCCGGGTGGCTGTCCCGCGACGGATCAGGACGAAGCCACCAGACGGCCACCGCCGTCACTGCGACCAGCAGCAACGCGACGCCCGCGCGCCGGAGGGTTGTCGAGTGGTGAAGGGGCGGGCTCATGGCTAGCCGGACGCCGACGCTATGTGGTTCGCGAAACTCCGTCGAGACATAATGAGCCGTGACCCGGGATGAGCTCGCGGCACAGCTTCGCGCCCTGGGCGCCAGCATCGCGGTATGATCCGGCCCGAATCATGCGGATGAAGGTCGCGATCCTCGATGACTACTTCGACACGCTCCGCACGCTCCGTTGCTTCGAGAAGCTCGCACCGTTCGACGTCACCGTGTTCAACGATCACGTCGAGGACATCGATCGGCTCGCCGAGCGCCTGCACGACGTCGAGGCGCTGGTGCTGATCCGGGAGCGCACGAAGATCGGCGCGGCGCTGCTGGAGCGGTTGCCGCGGTTGCGGCTCATCAGCCAGCGCAGCGTCTACCCGCACATCGACATCGCGGCGTGCACGCGCCTGGGCGTGATCGTGTCGTCGAGCATGCACGACGGCACGCCGTCGTACGCCGCCGCCGAGCTCACCTGGGCGCTGGTGCTGGCGGCGATGCGCCAGCTGCCGCGACAGGTGGCGGCGCTGCGCGCCGGGACGTGGCAGATCGGCGTCGGTCATTCGTTGCGCGGCAAGACCCTGGGCATCTACGGCTACGGCCGGATCGGCGCCGTGGTCGCCGGCTACGGCCGCGCATTCGGCATGAACGTGACCGTGTGGGCGCGCGAGCCGGCGCGGCTGCGCGCCCAGGCCGACGGCCACGCGATCTCGTCGAGCAAGGAGGCCTTCTTCGCCGCGTGCGACGTGCTGTCGCTGCACATGCGTCTGGTCGAGGCCACGCGCGGCATCGTCACCGAAGCCGACCTTCGCCAGATGCGGCCGACCGCGCTGCTGGTCAACACCAGCCGCGCCGGGCTGATAGAGCCCGGCGCGCTGGTGCGTGCGCTGCAAGCGGGCCGCCCTGGCATGGCGGCGGTCGACGTCTTCGAGCAAGAGCCCGTGCGCGACGGCAACCATCCCTTGCTGGCGATGGACAACGTCGTCTGCACGCCGCACATCGGCTACGTCACGCGCGACGAGTACGAGATCCAGTTCGCCGACATCTTCGACCAGATCGTCGCCTACGCGCGCGGCGCGCCGAGCAACGTGGTCAACCCTGACGCGGCGGCGAACCGGGGCGGTTGATCGTCCGGCCGTCAATCGGCGCGGCCTACCGCGATCCGACGGCCGATCCGCCGGCGCTGGTCGTGCAAGTCGGCAAGACTCCGTCACGTGCTGGTTGCTCTCTTGTTGCCGCTCCGCCATGACGGCACCGGTGGCACGGGACATACTCGGCCCATGCTGACACGTCGAGGCTTTCTACGGCTCACGGGTGCGTCAACGGGCGCCCTGGTCACGGGATCGGAGTTGCTGGCACGCACGGCGGCGCGCGCGAACCCCGCGCGATCGCCCGGTGGGTCGAACGGGATCCAGCACGTCGTGGTGCTGATGATGGAGAACCGCTCGTTCGATCACTTCCTCGGCTGGCTGCCGGGCGCCGACGGACGGCACGACATGATCTACGAGGCGACCGACGGACACTCCTACCGCAACTACCCGCTCGCGCCGGATTTCCAGGGCTGCGGCTACAGCGACCCCGACCACAGCTGGGAAGGCTTCCTGGTCCAGCACAACTTTGGAAAGATGGACGGCTTCCTGCAACGGCCGACTGCGCCCGCCAGCAACCCAGGCGTGACGCTGGCCCAGGCCAACACCTTCCCCATCGGTTACTACACCAACCGCCATCCCGACCACACGCGCAAGGCGCAGCCAGATCTGCCGGTGATCGGCGCGCTCGCCGAAAACTACACCGTGCTCGATCGCTACTTCTGCTCGTTCGCGGGTGAGACCTTCCCCAATCGCTTCTACCAGCACGCGGCCCGCACCGACCGCGACCACAACAGCAACAACGTGTCGTTGCTGCCGTCGATCTGGGACCAGCTGTCGCCGATCCCCAACACGCTGGGCATTCCCACGGGCGGGTACTTCTTCCGCGATCTGCCGTTCCTGGCGCTGTGGGGCACGAAGTACTTCCCGTTCTGGCATCCGTTCGCGCCCGGCGACACCGATGCGCTGGGGATCCCGGTTCAAACGCCGTCGTTCATCGAGACGGTCGCGGCCGGCAACCTGCCCAACGTCAGCTTCATCGACCCCGCGTTCGACAGCGAGGGCAACGGCACCTCCGCCGACGATCACCCCCTGGCGGACATTCGGCTCGGTGAGCGGTTCATCGCCGATGCCTATCACGCGCTCGCCGACGCGGGATATCTCGACAACACGGTGTTCATCGTGACCTTCGACGAGTGGGGCGGCTTCTTCGATCACGTGCCGCCTCCGCGCGTCGTCGACGACACCGATCCGGCCACGGTCGATCACACCGGCGACAGCACGACGCCTACCGACGGCCAGCTCGTTCCCGACTACACGCAGCTCGGCTTCCGCGTGCCGACGATCGTCGTGTCGAACCTGGCGCCGTCGCGAGTCATCCACCACGGCCCGTTCGAGCACGCGTCGACGCTGAAGCTCATCGAAACGACGTTCGGGCTGCAATCGCTGACAGCGCGCGACGCCAGCGCGCTGAACCTGGGCGATGTGCTCGAGCATTCGCCCTGCCATCGGGTCTCGCGCGGCACCATCCCGACCAGCGCCGAGGTCCCCGGGCCTGCCAGCGACGCGGCCGCGATCTGCAGCGCCGCGAGCGTTCAGTCGGTATCACCGTCACCGGTACGTTTCGGCAAGCCGCCGATTCATCCGCCGGTCTATCCGCGCTCGGGCTATCCCACGGGCTCGGGCATGGCTGGATTCGGCCGCACCGACTGGAAGAAGCGCGGCGAGTAGCGTAGGTACCGATTGGCCTTCGGCCGCCGGGGCGCGCGACGTGATCGCGGCGTATCCTAGATTCATGGGAGCTGCGAAGACTGCGAACTGCGTTCCGCTCGCTGACGTCGCTCGTGTCGCCGCCGAGGATTTTCGCCGCGGCCGGGAGTCGGTGATCGGCTCGGCGCTGGCTCGCGAGCTGGCGACCGCGATCGAGCTGGCTCTGCTGACCGCGGTTCGCGCCGAGCGGCGCGCGTGCGCCAGCGAATGCACGCGGCGCGGAGCGCTGTGGCAGCGGACGGCGGATCAGCCGGAGACGTCGGAGCAGATGAGACTCGAAGCGGACCACCGCGCGAACGAGGCGCTGTATCTGGGGGATTTGATCGCCACGCGAGGTGGGTGAGGGCGCGGCGGAGCGGCCGACCCCTCACCCCGACGGATGCTCTCCCCGGCGGACCGGGGAGAGGGAGAGAGGAGGCCCGGCGGTCAGTCGGCGTCGCGTTCGGCCACGGGGCGCGCCGTGGGATACGGGCGGTTGCCGAAGAGACCGGTCCACAGCACGTGATTGAACGCCTGCGCGTCGATGCGGTCTTCGGTGCGGAAGTCGAAGCCCTTGGTGTGCTCCGCCCACCAGGCCGCGTCGTGGGTCGAACGCAGCGGCAGGATGCGCGCGCCGGCCGGCTTCGGCGGCAACGGCAGCGTCGTCGACGTGCGCAGGATGTCCGACGGCGCGGCGTCGTACGTCCACTGGCGGTGCCGCAGATCGAACGCGTCGGCCATCGGATGCACACCGCCGTCGTGCAGGTTCATGTGCTCGAGGCCGAGCACGTCCTCGATCGTGCGCAGCATGTTCACCGTGGTGTAGCGGGTCGACACGACCGCGCCGTGCTTCACGAATGGACCGGCGATGTACGCCGTGCTCCGGTGCGCGTCGACGTGGTCGGGGCCGTCCTGCGAATCGTCCTCGAGCACGAAGATCAGCGTGTCGTGCGCGTAGGGGCTGTGCGCGATCTTGTCGATGAGCAGGCCGACCGCGTAGTCGTCGTCGGCTTGCTGCGTCTCCGGCGTGTTGACGCCGTCGATCGCCGTCGAGAACGAGCCCATGTGATCCATCATGAAGCGCACCATCTCGAACTTCGGCAGGTCGTGGTTGGCGACGTAGCCGTCGAACTCCCGCTCCCACTCCTTGAATCGCCAGAAGTCGGGCAGGTTGGTGTCGAAGCTGCGGAAGTAGGGATCGGTCAGCGGCAGCAGCTCCGGCTGCGACGCGGTCGACACGACGACGCCCGCGGTGAACGGATCGCGCAGCACCGGGATGCCGCCCAGCGACAGCGGCGCGCTGTACAGCGTCTGGTCGACGAAGAAGCCGTAGTTGCGGACGCTCCCGCCCGCGCGGAGCACGGCGTTCCAGATGTAGCCGGCGCCCTCTTCACCGTCGGGGCCGTCGAGCTCGACCTCATTGCGCACGCCGGGCAGCAGATCCGGGTCGAGCGGGTTGATCGGGTTGACCGCGTGCCGCGCGGCCGACGTCGGCAGCGCGTTGTTGACCGAACGGATCGTGCCCTCGCTGTCGTACGACGTCCCGCGGCCCGCGTAGTCGACCGGCGTGGTCTTGTCGTTGATGTCCGAGCTGCGCGCCGCCGTGCTCCACTGCCAGCCGTCCTGGCTCACCTCGCCCGAGCACCGGAAGTCGTCCAGGTTGACGAACCGCTGCGCGATCGCGTGGAAGTTCGGAGTGATCACCTGCGGGAACTGCGTGATGTTGGAATCGCCGTTGCTCCCCTTGATGTCGCCGAGGATCTGGTCGTAGGTGCGGTTCTCTTTCACGATGTAGATCACGTGGTGGATGCGCTCGTGCAGCGCCTCCATCATCTCGTCCTCGGCGGCGGTCGCCGAGCGGATGAAGCCGTTGTTGTCGGCGACGATGTCGGTCAGGCGCGCGAGCTCACGCGCGTCCGGCACCGGCAGCGTCAGGAAGCCGGCCTTGGTGAGCTGCCAGACGTACTGGTTGCTCGAGCCGTTCTGCAGCGAGGGCGGGCAGCCAGGCGCGAAGGTGTTGCTCGCCGACGTGCCCGTGCACTCTCCGGGGTTGGGCCCGGCGTTGCTCTTGCCGTTCACCACGTACAGCATCTTGCCGTTGCGGCTGACGCTGACGGAGTTCGGGAACCAGCCGGTCGGGATCAGGCCGAGCACGCGGCCGTGGCCGTCGCGATCGCGGTCGCAGGAGCCGTCGAGATCGACCACCGCCACCGAGTTGCTGCCGCTGTTGGTGACGTAGAGCGTGCGCTCGTCGGGCGACAGCGCCAGGCTGTTGGGGCTGCTGCCGGTCGGCAGGTGGCGGTGCGGAACCAGGCCCGCTGGCGCCGTGGTCTTGATCGTGTCGACGATCTCGTTGCGGCGCGTGTCGATCACGTAGACCAGATCGGCGTTGTCGGCCGCGACCAGCAGGCGCGACTGCGCGCGGTTGAGGATCATCTTGTTGGGGTTGCCCTGCACCTGGATGCGGGTCACCACGCGCGGCGCGCCGCCGATGTCGACGACCACGACCTCGCGATCGCGGATGCTCGACACGTAGGCGGTCGACGTTCCCTTCACCGCGACGCCGAAGGGGAACTCGCCGCCGGCCACGCCCGCCTGCGCGAGATCGATCTTGCCGGGCCGCAGATCCAGCTCGGCGGTCTTGGTATTGCTGGCGACGTCGACCACGCTGACCGAGTCGTTCTCGAAGTTGGCGACGACCAGCTTGGCGCCGTCGCTGGTCACGCCGACGCCGGCCGATTGCGCGTTCACGGCGCTGCCGAATCCGGGGACGTTGACGAAGAGGCCGTTGCCGGCGCCGCCGTGGCCCAGGTCGACCGGCGTGCCGCTCTCGGCCCAGCCGCTGCCGCCGAGGCGATAGGTGTGGACGTTGTCGTCCTTGCCGCCGGTGACGTAGAAGCTGCGGCCGTCGGGCGAGAACGCGAGCCCGACGAAGGTGTTGGCCACCGGGACCACCTGCTTTTGCACCGGGGCGCCGTGCGCGATGTCGAAGACGAACACGAACTCCGTCGAAAGCTCGGGGATGCCGTTGCCGCTGGCGTCCGCCATCAGGTTGTAGCCGCTGGTCATCACCAGCAGCGTCTTGCCGTCGGGGCTGATCGCGGTGGTCACCGCCTGGCCGACGACGTAGCTGGGGTCGGTGGCGACGCCCGGGTTCAGCGCCGCGAAGTGTGCGCCGCGCGCCGCCGCCGGCGTGATGGCCTGGTTGTTGGGCAGCCGCTCCGGCGCGGGATCCGCCCCCGCCGAGCGCGAAATCAAGAGTGAGAGCGGCAGTGCCACCGCCCACGCGCTGAATCCAAGACGATGCTTCGACATGATCCCCCTCCTTCGGTGCGAAAAAATTACGCACGTGGCTCTACGAGGTCTTGCGGGAACGGAGTGAAACGTCTCGTTGAACGTTGGGTGAACGTTCGGCGTCGTTCCGGCGACGGCGGCGAGCGAACGGGCGTGAAGCGTGTGCGCGATCGCGGGGCAGCAAGCTCGGATCGATTCGGGGGTATGCTGGGCTACGCGTGCATCTGGTCGCCACGATTGTCTCTTCTGCGCTGCTCGCGGGGCGCGTCGTGGCGCCGCCGATCGAGATCGACGTTCCCTGAACGCCGGAGGCAGATAGATGGAGCGACGACCGGTAGTCGGGGTGATGGGTTCAGGCCACGATCCGCACGAGGAGCTGGCGGTCCCGGTCGGCAAGTGGCTGGCGAAGAGGGGGGTTCACCTGCTCAACGGCGGCGGGGGTGGCGTCATGACGTCGGTGTCGAAGGCGTTTTCCGAAACCGAGGGACGGCGAGGGTTGGTCATCGGCGTGATCCGCTCCGGAAGCGACGATGTGAATGCAGCCAGGCGAGGTGAGGCCAACCAATGGGTCGAGATCCCGATCTTCACGCATCTGCCCTATTCCGGCAGGCGCGGGAAGGACCCCTTGTCGCGCAACCACATCAATGCGCTCGCGTCCGACGTCGTGATTGTTCTTCCCGGAACGGAGGGGACGATCAGCGAGGCCGAGCTCGCTCTCGATCACTACCATCGCCCGGCGATCGGCTACCTCGGTTCACACGTGATGTCGGGCCTACCATCCGGCTTGCCGCTCGCAAAGACCTTCGCAGAGCTCACCGAATACGTGGACGCGAAGCTGGCGGTCTGGAAAGCGTAGCCCATCGATGGGGCGAATTTCATCGCGGTCGCGCCGGCGGTTGAAGACGTCCCGGCCAAATGGTTTGAGACCGGCCTTCGACGCGAAGCCGAGGTGCCCGCGCCCATCGTCGCCGCCGCGCGTGATGCCCAGCAGGTCTTCGTAGCTGCGCAGGGCCGAATAGTGATTGTAGTAGCCGGTCTCGTTGATCGTGCCCGGCTCGATGAAGCGCTGGTTGAACAGCACGGCGCCGATCTGTCCGCCGCCCGGGTAGACGAACGTGGTCGTGGGCGCTGTCTGGAACCCGAACAGGCCCAGGATCGGGCTGAAGCCCGGATTGCTGACGTTGGGGCCGGTGGGCGAGCCGCAATCGGCCTGGTTGGCCGCCGGGCAGGCGCGCGCGTCGGTCGGGCTGGCCTCATCGAAGGTGATGACGACCAGCATCTTGCCGCTCCGGTACGCCGGCGACGCGAAGATCATCGGCATCCAGTGCTTGAGCCACAGGTCGGCGCCGACCAGCCCGCCCTGGTGGCCACCCTCGGTGTTGGTGCCGGTGCAGCTGCCGTCATGCCCGTCATTGCACAGGTTCGGCGTGATGAACGTGAACGCCGGCGTGGTCTCGGGGCGCCGCAGATCCTCGAATAGATGTCCGCTGAAGACGTCGTTGCCGCCCGTCGCGCTCACCGTCACCTTGCCCAGCGGCACGACGTGCGCATCGCATCGCGCTCGATCGTCGATCACCGAGTGGAAATAGACGAACGGGTTGTGCCGCGTGGCGTACTGGTCGTTCGCCGCCGCGGTGTTGGAGTTGTCGGCGCCGCCGATCGGCGCGTGCGCGCAGTCGGTCCCGCCCAGCGGATCGGGCGTGCCGTAGTCGCGGACCGGATCGTTGCCCATGTCCTCGGCGTACGAGCGCCAGCGAAGGCGGCTGTCGTGGTGACAGAATTCGTCGGATGTCATCGCGTCGAGCTGATCGCCGATCGTGCGCACGCCGTTCGAGGTGTGGGTGGGCGCGGGGAAGACACAGCCGTCACCCACGACCTGGCCGGGGAAGCTCGGCTGATCGGGCGCGTCGTCGCCGGGCGTGACGTCGGTGAAGCCACCCACGATCGGTGGATGGCTGAGCGAGGCGAGATCGATGCAGTCGTTGTTGGTCGACGACGTCGGCGCCTGGCCCGATACCTGCGACAGGTAATTGCCCAGGCTGACGTGGCTGGTGGCGAAGTAGTTGTTGATCAGCTGGCCTTGCTTGAGTAGCACCGTGTTCAGGTAGACCGCGGGCGAAGCCGGCCCGAAGGTGTCATCGAAGCTCTCGTTCTCGAGGTCGATCACCATCACGTGCTGGATTGCGCCTTCGGGGACGGCGGCGCGCTCGACGTCGTGTCGCTGGTCGGCGACCACGGCGTGAGAAGGGAGCGCCGGGATGGTGGCGCAGATGGCGGCGGCGCAGGCGCGTCGCGCGCCGGCGGAGAATAGACGAGACTTGGTCGCGTGCATGGGTGAGCTCCTGAGTAGAGACCTACTCGGAGCGCCATGCGCTGGCGGTGAACTCTCGGTGACGGAGCGATGACAACCGGCGCGGGTGGGTGCGTGCGCCGGTCACGCTCCCCGGGGCGGGCGCCGATCAGGGCAAAACTACGGCACGATCGGCGGCGGTGGAGGCGGCGGGGCGGGCGGAGGTGGCGGCGGAGGCGGCGCCGACGGAGGCGGCGCGCCCGGCGGCGGAGGCGGAGGTGGCGGTGGCGCCGAACCCGGCGGCGGGGGCGGCGGTGGCGGTGGCGGCGGCGGCGCAGCCGGCGGCGGCGGCGGGGCGGGTGGCGGCGGCGGCGGCGCGGGCGGCGGCGGTGGGGGCGGTGGCGGCGGCGCGCTGGGCGGCGGCGCGTTCGGCGGCACCAGCGGCGGCGGCGGCGGCTTGTTGTCCGGCTGCACGCAGTTGGTGACGTCGAAGAGCATGAACTCCAGCACCTTCTCTTGCGGCGTCAGCGGCATGTTGTCGCACTCGTTCGGGAAGGCGATGCCGTTGCTGGAGGCGTCCGCGACGTGGAAGTCGCTGAACAGCACGCGCCCGCACTGCATCGCCTCGGGCGTGCCGACGGGCGTGTTGAACGTGTAGTGCTGGATGGTCGTGTTCTTGGGATCGGTCGAGGTCGAGAAAATCCACCGCTGGGACGGCGGCACCAGCATGTCCAGATCGTGGCGCGGCGCCGCGATCTGGATCTGAGTCTGATTGTTCATGACGGTTCCCGCGCGGACGTTGAGCAGCCACTGCGCGAACGCTACGCCCTTGGGGAACGTTTGATCGATGAGAGCGGTCAGCGGGTCGTCCGGCCGCGGTTTCTGGTCGACATTGTTCCAGAGCGCTGTCGTGTCGAAGATCGTAGTGCGGTACAGCCAGGAGTAGCTGTAGTGAGTCGCGAACACGCGCCCACCCGCGTTGGTATACGCAACGACGTTCTGTTGATTGGCGGGCGGTGGATTGTTGGGAGAATTGGAGGGGATATTCGGGTCGGGCGGGGTTCCCCAGCACGGCAACAACAAGAGATCGTAGTTCGCCAGCGTCGGCGGCATTCCGACCGGCGCGGGCACCGTCGGCGACGACGCGGTCAGCGCCGTCCACGAGCTATTTTTGCCCAGCGTCGACCCGTTGCCGAGGTAGACGTGCACGCGCCCGGTGCCGGTCGCGTCGGTGAACTCGGTGTCGGCGATGCCGACCTTGCGCAGCACGCACTCCAGCGCGTCGGCGTCGCCGGTGACGAACGCCATCTGCGGGATGTCGCCCTCGGCCTTGGTGCGCGGCAGGCGCGACTGGTCGGCCGTCAGCGGATTGTCGACGCAGGGAAGCGTATTGATCGAGATCTGCCGCCGCCAGCGCCCGAGCTGGATGACGACCGGGATGTTGTTGCCGACCGGGACGTTGGTCAGCGTGAACTTGCCGTCGGGTCCGCTGGTCGTGGTCACCAGCGGATCGCCGGTCAGGTCGGAGCCGCACTGGTCGCAGGTGACGCCGCGCGCGAACGCGGTCACCGTACCGTTGGGGATGTAGACGACGGCGTTGTAGAGCGGATCGGCCGCACCGAACTGCGGGGGCGTCGGCGCGAAGACGATGCCGCTGATGCTGGTGGTGCCGCCGTTGGGGCAGGTCTGCTGCAGAGGGCAGAGGTTGATGCACGGCTTTGAGACGCCGCAGATGTTGGGGCCGGCGCCGCCGCAAGTCTGGCCGTTGGGGCAGGTGTTGCCGCAGTTCATCGAGCCGCCGCAGCCGTCGCCGATCGTGCCGCAGTACTGAACGCCGGCCTGGGGCGTGCAACTGCCGGTGACGCACGCCGGGTCGCCGCACAGGTACGGGGACGTTGCGGCCGCCGCAAGATCTGCGGTGCCGTGCAGGCGGCGCAGTTGATGGTGCCGCCGCAGCCGTCGCCGATCGGGCCGCAATAGTGACCGCCGTTGTAGATGCAGGCCGCCGGCGTGAGCGGCGTGCAGGTGCCGCCGCCGCACAGGTTGGGCGACGTTCGTGCCGCCGCAGGTCTGGCCCGCGGGGCAAGCCGCCGCGCAGTTGAGCGAGCCGCCGCAGCCGTTGCCGATGATCCCGCAGTACTGGCCGCCGACCGGCGTGCACGTCGCCGCCGGGCAGGTCGGCGCGCCGCACGCGTTGGGGATGCCGGCGCCGCCGCAGGTCTGGCCCGCGGGGCAGCTGTTGCCGCAGTCGACGACGCCACCGCAGCCGTCGCCGATCAGGCCGCAGTACTGGCCGCCCGGCAGCGAGCAGGTGCGGTTGGGCGTGCAGCCGACCACGCCGCAGACGTGGGCGACGCCGCCGGCGCCGCACACCTGGCCGGTCGGGCAAGCGCCGCAGTCCATCTGCGCGTCGCACCCGTCGCCGACCACGCCGCAGTAACGGCCGCCGGCGGGGGAGCACGACGCCTTCACGCAGTTCGGCTGGCCACAGATGTTGGCCAGGTTGGCGCCGCACGCCGTGCCGGTCGGACAGGTGCCGCCGCAATCGACCTGTCCGCCGCAGCCGTCGCCGATGAGGCCGCAATAGGTCGCGCCCGGCACCGAGCAGCTGGTCACCGTCGGCGAACAGCCGGGAGGCAGGCAGATGTGCTTGGTCGGATCACAGAACGTGCCGGTCGGGCAGGCGCCGCAGTCCAGCGAGTGCTCGCAGCCGTCGCCGATCGAGCCGCAGTACTGGCCGCCCTGGAACGCGCACGACAGCGGGGTGCAGTTGGGCTTGCCGCAGATCCCGTGCACGTTGGCGCCGCAGGCGGTGCCGGCTGGGCACGAGGCGCCGCAATCGACCATGCCGCTGCAGCCGTCGCCGACGACGCCGCAGTAGTTGGCGCCGCTGACCGTGCAGCTGATCAGCGTCGGCGCGCAGCCCGGGACGATGCACACGTGGCTGGTGGCGTCGCACGCCATTCCGGTCGGGCACGCCGCGCACGCCAGGTTGTGCCCGCAGCCGTCGCCGATGTCGCCGCAGTACTGGCCGCCCGCCACCGAGCAGGTGTGGGGCACGCACGCGGGATCGCCGCAGACGTTGGGGATGCCGGTGCCGCCGCAGGTTTCGGGCGCGGTGCAGGTGTCACCACAGACGATCTGGTGCCCGCAGCCGTCGCCGATGGTTCCGCAATAGGTTGCGCCCCCGCCGGTGCAGGCGGCGATGGTGGGCACGCAGCCGGGGACGCCGCACAGGCCGGGCGTCCCGGTGCCGCCGCAGGTCTCGGGCGCGGCGCAGGCGGGGCAGTGGATGATGCCCTCGCAACCGTCGCCGATGTCGCCGCAGTACTGCCCGCCCGCCGGGTTACAGGAGGTGACCGTCGCCGTGCACGGCGGGCGATCGGGCGGCGGAGGCAGGTCGCGGTAGTGGATGTCGGGAGCGGCGTCGATCTCGACGTTCAGCGAGGCGTCCGGCCGGTCCATCCTGAACGTGCATCCGGCGACGAGCGAAGCGACCGAGGCGACGGCCGCAATGACGTGAAGTCGTCCTGCCAAACGCCAAGCCCGGAAAATAGTATTCATCCTGAGTCCCCTGACGACGGAGCCGCGAGACGCGTCGAACGGAGCTCGCAATTCGAAGCAATGAAAGAACGGTGGTGCTTCTTTTTGCCCGGTCTGCCCGGTCGTCGTCAATCCCTCTTTTTATGTGTTTTCCAAAACGGCTCAGAATTGTGATGAGTGACTCGCAGCACGCCGTCTCGAAACAATCGGGAGTGGTGTTCGGCGGTGATCTCGGGGAGCATGCCGGGCCGTGAAGTTCGGATTCTTCGCCGACCCCGATCGCACTCGATACTGCTACCTGCGCCTGCGCCGCCTCAAGAACGCGATCGGCGACACGAACGTGCTCGATGCGCTGGCCGCGCAGCTCGAGATCCCCGTCGAATCGAGCGCCTCGCCACGTGACAAGCTGGCGGCGATCGAGCCGCAGATCGATCGTCTGCGCGCGACGTCCACCTCGATCTGGCACCAGGCGCCGGCGCCGGAGGTGCTGGCGGCGGCGCTGTTCGCGGCGTCGAAGAGCGCGGATGGGCCGCTCGGCGAGCTGTTCAGCCGCGCGCCCGGCCCGGCGGCGCTGGCGCCCGCGGTGGCGACCTGGCTGGATGGCGCCGGCCTGACGCTGTTCAACCGCCTGCCGCCCGGCACCGCGTTCGATCTTGTCGGCTATCACAAAGCCGCCTTTTCAGGGTTGCGCGTCGTGGGCGTCGGCATCAAGAACGACGCGAGCCAGATCGACGATGCGCTCGAAGCCATGAAGCCCTTTGCGCGCTACACGCAAGCGATGCAGCTCGCGGTCACGCCGGCGGTGGCCGCGGAATACCTGACCGCGTGCGCGACGGCGACCGGCCGCTGGGACGGCGGGGCGCTCGCGCGCCGCCTGCAGCCGCTGGGTGTGGGGCTGCTGATGATCGAGGGCGACGCCGTCTCGCAGGCGGGGCTGCCCCGAACCCGCGCCATCGACGGCGAATCACTGACGGCGCTGATGGCGGCGTTCGGAGCGCGCGCGTGAGCCTGGTGCTGGTGACCGGCGGCTCGGGCTTCATTGGCAGCCATTCGATCTTGCAGCTCCTCGCCGCGGGTCATCAGGTCCGCGCCACCGTGCGCGACCTCGGACGTGAGGCCGACGTGCGCGGCATGCTCGCGCAGGGCGGCGATCGCTTGTCCGGCGATCGTTTGTCCTTCGTGGCCGCCGATCTAGAGGCCGACGCCGGCTGGCCGCAGGCGGTCGCTGGTTGCGACTTCGTGCTGCACGTCGCCTCGCCGTTTCCCGCGACCATCCCCAAGGATGAAAACGAGATCATCGCTCCGGCGCGCGAGGGCGCGCTGCGCGTGCTGCGCGCCGCGCGCGACGCCGGCGTCAAGCGCGTGGTGCTGACGTCGTCGTTCGCCGCCGTCGGCTACGGGCACCCGTTGCAGAGCGAGCCGTTCGACGAGAAGAGCTGGACCGATCCGGCGGGCGCCGACGTGGCGCCGTACGTGAAGTCGAAGACGCTGGCCGAACGCGCCGCGTGGGAGTTCATGGACAAGGAGGGCGGAGCGCTGGAGCTGGCGGCCGTCAATCCGGTCGGCGTGTTCGGTCCTGTGCTGGGGCCCGACTACTCGACGTCGATCCTGCTCGTGAAGCGGCTGATGGACGGCGCGGTGCCGGGGTGCCCCAAGCTCTATTTCGGCGCGGTCGACGTGCGCGACGTCGCTGACCTGCACTTGCGCGCCATGACCGACCCCGCGGCCAAGGGCGAGCGCTTCCTGGCGGTGGCCGGCGACTTCCTGTCGACGCTGGAGATCGCGCAGATCCTCAAGCGGCGGCTGGGCGCGGCCGCCAAGCGCGTGCCCGGCCGCGAGATTCCGAACTTCCTCGTGCGCCTGGCGGCGATGCGCGATCCGACCGTGAAGCAGATCCTGCCCGAGCTCGGCAAACGCAAGAACGCCACCAGCGAGAAAGCGCGGCGCGTGTTGCAGTGGTCGCCTCGCTCCGCCGAGGAGGCGATCGCGTCGACCGGCGAGAGCCTGGTCCGCTACGGCCTGCTCAAGGACAGCCGCCAGAACTGAGGCAAGCCTGACGCCGACACCCGCGCCGCGCGCGGTTCGCCCGAAGAAGGCAGCCCGTGATAGGTTGCGCCCGTGCGGAGCGGGGCCCACGAGACTGACGAGGGTTCGGAGAGGGGCGGGGCGGAAGCCGCGACCGTCCGCGGGGCTGAGGCCGGGGTCGACGGCGGAGCGGCGCTGCGCGCGAGCGAGCAGAAATATCGCGCGCTGTTCGAGGCGATCGACCAGGCTGCCGCGCTGTGCGAGCTGGTACGCGGCTCCGACGGCCGCGCGGTGAGCTGGCGCTACGTCGAGATCAATCCCGCGTTCGAGGCACAAAGCGGGCTGCCGCGCGCCCATTTCGAAGGCAAGCTGTGCGGCGAGGCCGGCGTCGACACCGACGACCAGCTCTTGCCGATGTTCGAAGCGGCCGTCGACCGGAACGAGACGATCCAGTTCGAGTACCTGTCGACGCGCGGGCGCTACTACGACGTCACCGCCTTTGCGTGTGGCGGCGAGCGCTTCGGGATCCTCTCGGAGTTCATCAGCGCGAACCAGCAAGCCGAGGGTGCCGCGCGCGAGGAGGCCGCTCGCCAGGCGTTCTTGCTCGCACTCAGCGATGCGGTCCGCCCGCTGTTCGATCCAGCGGCGATCCAGGACATCGCCGCCCGCATGCTCGCCGAGCACCTGGGCGTCGCGCGGGCGTACTACACCGAGTTCGACGAGGACGCGGGCACCGTGACGATCCACCGCGACTTCGTGCGCGCGGGCGGACCCAGCATGCGCGGCGTCCATCTGATCTCCGAGCTGCCGCCGGCGGTCGTCGACATCCTTCGCAGTGGCCGGCCGTTCGTGACCGGCGATTGGCTGGCCGAGGGCGATCCCGGCCCGTCGACGCGCGCGCGCATCGCGGTCCTCAACATCCGGGCGCATCTGGTCGTGCCGCTCGCCAAGGGCGGAAGGCTGCTGGGCACGCTCAGCGTCGGCGCCGCCGTGCCGCGCGAGTGGACGCCGTTCGACGTCGCGCTCGTCGAGGAGACCGCCGAGCGGACCTGGGCCGCGGTCGAGCGCGCGAACGTAGAGCAGGCGCTCAAGACCCGGGAAGCGCAGCTCGCGTTCCTCGACGAGATCTCCCAGTCGATGGCGGTGGCGGAGCCGGAAGGCGAGATCTTGAATCGGATCAGTCAGCGCATCGCCGCGCACCTCCAGATGACCCACTGCACATTTCTGGACGTCGACACCAAGCGCGGCCTGGTGACGACGACCTTCGGATGGCAGGCGACCGAGCCGCCGCAGGTCATGGCCCGAACGTATCGCATGGCCGACTACCTGACGCTGGACTACGAGCGCGCCGGGCGCGTGGGCGAGACGGTGGTCGTCGGCAACACCGAGACCGACCCGCGCACGGACGCGCGGGCGTGCGCCCGCCTGGGGATCATCGCGTTCGTGACCGTTCCCTTTCATCGCGACGGAGACTGGAAGTTCATGCTGGCCGTGGGTGACAATCATCCGCGCGACTGGCGCGCCAGCGAGGTCCAGCTGCTGCGCCAGCTGAGCGAACGCATCTTTCCGCGCATCGAGCGGGCGCGCGCCGAGGCGGCGCTGCGCGAGAGCGAGGCGCACTATCACTCGCTGTTCGAGATGATGGACGAGGGCTTCGCCGTCGGCGAGATCATCCGTGACGCCGGCGGGCGCGCGGTCGACTACAAGCTCATCGAGCTCAACCGCGCCTACGAGAACCAGACCGGCCGCACGCGCGAAAAGATCGTCGGCCAGCCGATGCGCGACCGCGCGCCGACGATGGACCCGATGTGGCTGCGCGAGTTCGGGCGCGTCGTCGATACCGGGCAGCCCACGCGCTTCGAGCAACACATTCGAACGCTGGACCGGTGGTTCCACGTGCGGGCGTTCGCGCGTGGCGGCGATCGCTTCGGCATCCTGTTCGACGACATCACGATCCAGAAGGCGGCCGCCGAGGAGCAGAAGCGCGCGCACGAAGACGAGATCCGCCTGCGCCAGGCCGCGAGCGAGGCGAACCGCGCCAAGGACGAGTTCATGGCGTTGCTCGGTCACGAGCTGCGCAACCCGCTGACGCCGATCCTGGCGACGCTCGACCTGATGCGCCTGCAGGGCAAGAAGGTCTTCGCCAACGAGCGCGCGGTGATCGAGCGCCAGGCGCGCCACCTGGCGCGGCTGGTCGACGACCTGCTCGACGTCACGCGCATCGCGCGCGGCAAGGTCAAGCTGGTCCGATATCCGGTCGAGATCGGCCGCTTGATCTCGCGCGCCATCGAGACGGTGAGCCCGGTGCTGGAGGAGAAAGGCCATCGATTGATCACGTCGATCGATCCGGGGTTGGTCGTCGAGGGCGACGTGGACCGGCTGGTGCAGGTCGTGGCCAACCTGCTGGCGAACGCCGCCAAGTACACTCACGCCAAGGGCAGCATCGAGGTGCGCGGGCACGCCGCCGACGACGGCGGCGTCGTTCTCGAGGTGCACGACAACGGGGGTGGAATCCCGGCCGATCTGTTGCCGCACGTGTTCGATCTGTTTCGGCAGGGCCCGCAGGCGAGCGATCGCGCGCAGGGCGGCCTCGGGCTCGGGCTGGCGATCGTGCGCAACATCGTCGAGCTGCACGGCGGGCGCGTCGCTGCCGCCAGCGACGGGCTGCGCAAAGGCAGCACGTTCACGGTCTGGCTGCCGCCCGCCGCCGTGCGCAGCGGGACGGCCGAGAAGCCGTCTCGCCGGCGGCGCGCCGCGAGCGAGGGCGCGAACGGGTACCGCATCCTGGTCGTCGACGACAACCGCGACAGCACCGAGGTGCTGGCGCTGTTGCTGTCGCAGCGCGGGCACCAGGTCGAGGTGGCGCACGACGCGGTCGCCGGCCTCAAGGGCGCGCTGGCCTTTCGACCGTCGGTCGCATTGCTGGACATCGGGCTACCCGAGATGGACGGTTACGAGCTGGCGCGCCGGCTGAAGGCGCAGCGATCGCTACGCGACATGCGCCTCATCGCCGTCACCGGCTACGGCCAGCCGTCGGATCGCGAGAAGGCGCTCGACGCCGGCTTCTCCGAGCATGTGACCAAGCCGTTCGAGTTCGAGCGGCTGGCCGAGCTGATCGAGTCGGGCGACGGGGAGATGGCAGCGCGGCCGGTAGCGGCCGGCCGATCCGGAACGCGCCACGCGGCAGGTCGCCCCCGGCGCGCGCCGGCGCCCAAGCGAAGTCGATCACGCCGCTGAGGGCTCAGGCGACCGGGTCCTCGTTGCGACGTCCCTAGCTCGGACGGGTCGACGCCGTCGGCGACACGTCGCGCAGCACGCGCAACAGCGCCGAGGGCTCGATCGGTTTCAGCACGTGGCAGTCGAAGCCGGCGTCGGTGGCTCGCGTCCGGTCTTGCGGCAGGCCGTAGCCGGTCAGCGCCACCAGCCGCACGAGACCCGCGACCTCCTCGCGCACCTTCGTCGCGACCCCGAAGCCGTCGAGCCCGGGCAATCCGACGTCGACCAGCGCCACGTCGGGACGTTCGGCCAAGATGAGCTCGGCGCCCGAGACGCCGTTGTCGGCGGCCCACACCAGATGCCCCTCGCTGCGCAGCAGCTCGACGAGCATGTCCCGGTTGTCGTCATTGTCCTCGACGATGACGATGCGCAGCCGCGAAGGCCGAGTGTCCGCGGGCGCGATCTCGGGCGACTCGGCGACGAACGGCAGGCTGACCGTGAACTCGCTTCCCTTGCCGCGTCCGGCGCTGCGCGCGGCAATGGTGCCGTCGTGCAGGGTCACCAGCCGCTGCGCCAGGCTCAGCCCCACTCCCAGCCCGCCGCGCGGTCGATCGAGCGGCTGCGGCGCCTGGTAGAAGAGCTCGAACACCTGCTTCAGTTCCTCGGGACCGAGGCCGACGCCGGTGTCGCGCACCGCGAGGCCGACGCTGCCGTTGGTTCGCCCGGCTTCGACATCGACGGTTCCTTCCTGGGTGTAGGTCACGGCGTTGACGAGCAAGTTCGTCACGATCTGGCGCAGCCGCACGGGGTCGCCTCGCAGCGTCAGCGGCTCGTCGGCGACGGTGCAGCGCAACCTCAGCTTCTTGCGATCGGCCTGCGCGCGCACGATCTCGGCCACGTCCTTGATCACATCGCGCAGATCGACGATCCGCGACTGCAGCACCAGTTGCTGTCGCGTGATGCGTCCGACGTCGAGCAGATCGTCGATCAACCGGCCCATGTGGCGCGCCTGGCGGCGGATCACGTCATGCGCGTCGCGGCCGGTCTTGGCCGAACCGTTGCGATCCAGCAGCTCGACGGCGTTCAGGATCGCGCCCAGCGGCGTGCGCAGCTCGTGCGACAGCATGGCCAGGAACTGATCGCGCCGCTGCACGTCGCGCCGCGCGTCCTCCGCCGCGCGCTTCTGCTCGGTGATGTCGGTCGAGATCCCGGCGACCGCGTCGGCCGCGTCGTGCACGTCGCGCAGCGGGAAGATCGTGGTCAGGAACGTCCGCGACACGTTCTTGACGACGAAGGTCTCCTCCAGCTCCTGGACCTTGCCGGTCTCGATGACGCTGCGCTCGCAGCGCGTGCGCGCGTCGGCCAGCGCGCCCGGCATGAGCTGGCTGTCGTCGCGGCCCACCATCTTCTCGGGGGTGACGCCGAAGATGTCGCTGCTCTGCCGGCCGGCGAGCAGGTACTTGCCGTCGAGCGCCTTGAGGTAGATGAACGCGGGCGAGTGCTCGAGCACGCCAATCAGGTCGCGCTGCGCGCGCTTCAACGCCGACAGGTCGATCAGCGTCAGCACGACGCCGTCGATCTTGGTCCCGGAGCGATAGGGCAGGATGCGCAGGAAATACGAGCCCCCGGCGACGTCGCGGACCTCGCGCTCCACGGTGACTCCGCTCGCGAGCACGCGGCCGAGATCGGGCAGGAGGTCGTCGTCTTCGATGTCGTGCGCGAACGAATCCAGGCGGCGCCCCACGTCCTGCGGCAGCAGGTGGAACGCCTGTCCGATCTTGGGCGTGAACTTGCGCAGCCGCAGATCGCGATCGACGAACAGCGTGTGCACCTCGGTCGCCTCCAGCAGGTGCGTCATGTCCGCGGTCAGCTCGGTCAGCTCGGCGATCTTGGTTTGATACTCGGCGTTGACCGTGTAGAGCTCCTCGTTGACCGAGTGCAGCTCCTCGTTGGTGCTCTGCAGCTCCTCGTTCGACGCGACCAGCTCCTCGTTGGTGGCCTGCAGCTCCTCGTTGCTGGTCTCCATCTCCTCGATGGTCGCCTGAAGGTTCTCCTTGGCGTGGCGCAGCTCGCTCTCGAGCCCGGCGATGCGCTCGCTCATGAGCTCGCCGCGGTCGGACCCTTCGACCGGCGCCGGCGCGCCGTGCTCGACGATGGCGCTCGGCTCCAGGCTGACCGCCCAGGCGTCGTCGTGGTGACCGTTGCCCGGGACGGGACGAACCACCACGCGCACCTGCCGCCGTCCCTTGGCCGTCGTCACCGACACGCCGTCGAGGCGCACGGGCGCCCGATCGCGCTGGGCGCGTCGGATCGACGCCGCCAGCACCGCGCGTAGCTCGCCGTCGACCAGGTCGAGCAGGTTCAGCGACGGGTGGCCGTCCTTCGGCGCCAGCATCTCGCTCGCGGCGTTGAACGTGTGCAGAAGGTGCAGATCCCCGTCGACGAGCAGCGACGGCGGTCCGTACTCCTGCATCAGGAGCTCGCGGCTGCGCGTCACGCGCCCGTCCTCGACCGGGCGGCGCGGGCTGGCCGGCGGCTCCACGCGCAGCGGCGAAGCGCCACGCACCTCGGGCAGGATCCGGCTGTCGCGCAGCTTGCTGAACAGCCTCCAGCGCCCGTTGACCACGGCGAACTCGTCGGTGAGCGAGGCCGGGGATTCGCTCGGGCCGAGCAGCAGGGTGCCGCCGACCTTGAGCGCGAAGTGGAACGAGGTCAGCGCCTTGCGTTGCATGCCCGCCGATAGATAGATGAGCAGATTCCGGCAGCTCACGAGATCGATGCGCGTGAACGGAGCGTCGCGCAGCAGGTTGTGGTGCGCGAACACCACGTGGCTGCGCAGCTCGGGCGTCACCTGGAAGCCGTCGCGGTGCGGCTGGAAGTACAGCTCGCGCAGCGGCGCCGGCACACGCGCGACGGTCTCGCTGGAGTAGACGCCGGCGCTGGCACGTTCGAGCGAGGCGCCGTGCACGTCGGTCGCGAACACGCGGAACGCGGCGGGTTTCTCACGCCGCCGGAAGGTCTCGGCGATCGCCATCGCCAGGCTGTACGCTTCCTCGCCGGTGGCGCAGCCGGCGGTCCAGACGCGCAGCTCGTCGTCCTTGCCGAGGGCGTCGACCAGGCCGGGGAGTACCTCGCGATCCAGGATCTGGAACGCCTCTTCATCGCGGAAAAAGCGGGTGACGCCGATGAGCAGATCGCAGTAGAGCGAGCGCAGCTCGACCGGATCTTGCGCGATGCGGTCGAGATATTGCCCGAGATCGCCGCTGTGGGTCAGCATCAGCCGCCGCTGGATGCGACGGCCGACGGTGTTCTCCTTGTAACCTGCGAAGTCGATCCCGCACTCGCGGCGCAGTAAATCGAAGATGCGCGCCAGCACGTCGGGCGGCGCGTCCGGCACCTGATTGAGCTGGCCGTCGTGCTCCTGATAGCGGCCGAGCGCCTCGCCCATGCGCTCCGGGGGCAGCACCAGATCGACGGTGCCGGTCTCGATCGCGCTGCGGGGCATGCCGTCGAACTTGGCCGAATCGTCCTGCGCGATGACCAGCCCGCCGGCTTCGTGGACGGCTCGGATGCCGCGCGACCCGTCGCTGCCCGTGCCCGACAGGACGATGGCGACCGCGTGCGCCCCCGCGTCCTCGGCCAGCGAACGGAAGAAGACGTCGATGGGCAGGAACAGACCCTTGCCGGGATCGCGCTCTGTCAGGCGGATCTGGCCGTCGGAGACCGCCATCTCGTGCCGGGGTGGCATCAGGTAGAGATGGTCGGCTTCGAGGTGCATGCCGTGCTGCGCCCGCACGACTTTGAGTGGCGTGTGCGGCGCCAGCAGCTCGCCCATCACGCTCTCGAAGTCCGGCGACAGGTGCTGGATCACCACGAAGGCGAACGCGCCCGTGAGCGGGGTCTTCTCGAACAGGCGTTGCAGCGCCTCCAGGCCCCCGGCGGAAGCACCGACGCCGACCACGAATTGCGGCCGGCCCGGTGATGACTCGGTTGGATTGGCAGTTTCGCCCATGACTCCCTTGCCTTCGCCGACGCAACTATCGAAGTACAAATAAGACTGGTCGTGGGCGAGGCAAGGGTTTTCCCGAGCGGAGCGGCTCCAATTGTTGCGCGCCCGCGCCCGATCGCGCGGTCACTGGTCGCAGACCCACGACGGAGTCTGTCCTTCACCGTCGGTGCGATCGCACGCGCAGCTGTGGGCGACGCCGCTCGCCGTGTAGGAGCAGGTCTGGCCCAGCGTCGGGCAGGACCAGAAGCCGAGCATCACGAGCACCCGGGGACAGGAGCCGTCGGGGCCGGCGGGCTGAGGGATCGCCTGACCGTCGGCCGTCTGGGCGGCCGCAATCGCCGCGTTCACGTCGCCAGTCGCGGGTGGTGGGTCGGCTGGCGGCGTCGCGGGCGCGCCACCCGTGCCCGCGGGTTGGACCACCGCTGGACGATGCCGTCCACCCGAACGTAACGACGACACCACCGGCGCCGGATCCGCGGTCACCGATCCGACACTGCCGACACCGCCGCCACCACCATCGTTCGGCCCGCCGCAGCCGATCGCCAGAGAAACCACGGCGCCGAGCGCCCCGAAGACAACCGATCGATTGAGAGTTTTCATCATCCACCTCATCCGTGGGTCAAAGCCACGGGGGTGGACGACGCAAGGGTCGTGCCCGATGAAGGGCGAACGCCCACTTCGCCGCTAGACGTTCTCCCAGCCGCCGCTGGCCGCGGAGCGAAAGAGGGCGTCGATGACGCGCATGTTGCCCACGGCGACCTCGATCGAGTTCTCCACGGCGCCACCGGTGCGGATCGCGCGTGAGAACGCCTCGCTCTGCAGGCTGTACTGGTCGACGATCGGGAACGACGTGGCCTGCGCCGAGGCGCCCCCCAGGCGCGAGCCGTCGTCGAGGAAGATCCGGCAGGCTGCGTCCGCCGGCGCGTTGAAGGGGATCTCGACCTCGATGCGGCCCTTGGTGCCGAGCGCGTTCACGCGCTGGAAGGGCACGAGCTGCGTGCTGCAGGTGAACGTCAGGTGCGCGCCGCCGAAGTCGAGCATGCCCGACGACAGGCGATCGGTGCCGAAATCCGGGTCGCGTTCGATGAGCGCGATCGCGCGCTTCGGCTCGCGGCCGAACAGGTAGCGCGCGGTGTTCACCGCGTAGCAGCCGATGTCGTAGAGCGCGCCGCCGCCCGCGTCCTTGCGGTTGCGGATGTTGGCGGCGTCGCGGTTGAAGTACGAGAACGCGGTCTGCACGCTGAGCAGCTCGCCGATGCGCCCCTCGGTGACCCAGGCGCGCGCCTGCTGCCACTGCGGGTGGCTGCGCACCATGAACGCCTCGGAGATGATCTTGCCGCTCTCCTTCTGCGCGGCCAGCAGCGCGTCGGCCTCCTTGGCCGTGAGCGCGATCGGCTTTTCACACAGCACGTGCTTGCCGGCGCGCGCGGCGCGCGCGGTCCACTCGACGTGCATGTGGTTGGGCAGCGGGTTGTAGACGGCCTCGATCTCGGGATCGGCGAGCAGCTCCTCGTAGCTGCCGTAGGCCCTGGGGATCCCCAGCTTCTGCGCGGCGGCCTTGGACTTGGCCAGGTCGCGCGAGGCGAGCGCGCGCAGGTTCGTCAGCGCACCCTTTTTCATCCCCGGCAAGCTGACGTTGAGCGCGAAGTTGCTCGCGCTCAGCACTCCCCAGCGCACGGGTTCCAGCTTCTCGGCGTCGTCGTTGGTCGGCATGGCGGGATAATAGTGATTTCCCGGGCGCCATGTGGCTCGACATTCGGCGTCCGCGCGGCGCCGCGGCAAACCTGTTACTCTCGCGCCGTGAGCTTGCTCGGCCCCATCCTGGCGCAGACCCCCGTCGGCCGCATCGAGGACGCGGTCGCGCGCATGGCCGCGATCGATCAGGCGCTCGCGCCCACCGACGGCATCTCCTGCTTCAACAAGCTCTATCTCGAGGTCACGAAGAACGTGCTCGCGGGCGTGGGGCAGGCCACCTTCGCCGATCCGCGCTTTCTCACGGCGCTCGACGTCGTCTTCGCGAACCTGTACTTCGCGGCGCTGCGCGCCTACGACAGCGGCTCGCCCGACACGCCGCGCGCCTGGCAGCCGCTGTTCGGCGCGCGCGCGACCCGGACGATCGCGCCGATCCAGTTCGCGCTCGCCGGCATGAACGCGCACATCAACCGCGATCTGCCGGTGGCGCTGGTCGACACGTTCGCGTCGCTGGGGCTGGCGCCGAGCGACGACAGTCCGCAGCACGCCGACTTCGAGACGGTAAACAGCCTGCTCGCGACGACGGAGAAGCAGGTCAAGGACCTTTACCTCGACAACCTCGCCCGCAAGGTCGACGTCGAGTTCCACGGCGTCGACGACGTGGTGGCGATCTGGAGCGTCGCCGCCGCGCGCGAGGCCGCGTGGACCAACGGCCAGGTGATGTGGCACCTGCGCGGTATCGGCCCGGTCGAGCGCGCTTACGTCGCCACGCTGGATCGCACTGTGGGCTTCGCGTCGCGCGGGCTGCTCGTGCCGACCGGCGTGGTTCGCTGAACCCCGTCGCGCTATTCTCGCGCCAGCGACGGAATCGCATCTCTTTCGTTGCGCGAGGCGCGAGAGTGGTAGCTTTGCGCCATGCCAGCACGACGGAGACGGTGGCCGTGGGTCGTTCTCGGGATCTTCGTGATCTTGCTCGCGGGCAAGTATTTTTTGCTCGGCACGGCGGCAGCGCCTGGCGCCGAGTACGTCATCGATCTCAGCGCCCTCCACAATGCAGCCGTCGCGGGTGGCGGCGCGCTGCCGCAGCGGATCGAGGTCGAGAGGATCGGCGAGTTCGCGTTTCCGCGCACGCTGGTCGTCGCCGGTGACGGCTTCCGCATGCACCACATGGTGCTCCTCGCCCACCGGGTGGTCTGGCCAGACAGCTCGGTCGTGATCGACACGGCGATGTCGCCGGCGGCGACCAAGAAGATGCCGGGGAGCAAGGCGGACGCTGCCGCCTTCGATCGTCTCGAGGCGGCGATGAAGAAGGCGAACGCGATCGTGTTCACCCACGAGCACGTCGATCACGTGGGTGGCGTCGCCGCCGCGCCCGACTTCGCCGCGATCGCAAAGAAGGTGCGCATGACGCGCGAGCAGCTCGACAGCCCGAAGCTGGAGCGAGGCGACTTTCCCGCCGGCACGCTCGCGACTCTGGAGCCGCTGTCGTACCAGGGCCTCTACGCGGTCGCGCCCGGCGTCGTGCTGCAGAAGGCGCCTGGGCATAGCCCGGGATCGCAGCTCGTCTACGTCGAGCTGGCCGGCGGGCAGCGCTTCCTGTTCGTGGGTGACATCGCCTGGACCAAGGACAACATCCGGCTGCAGACCGGGCGTCCCGCCATCGCGACGCTGCTGATGAAGGAGGATCGTCCCGCGGTCGCCGCGCAGCTGCACGCGCTCGCGGAGCTACCGCCCGACGTGCACGTCATCGCGGCGCACGATCCGATCGCGCTCGAAGACGATCTGAAAGCCGGGCTCTATCGCCAGGGATTCACTGAGTGAGGATCCGCATCTCCGAGATGAAGTAGCGGGTGTCGCCGAAGCAGGAGCTGGGGACGCCCTTCTTCTCCTTGTAGTGCAGCGCGATCTTCTTGCCCTCGGCGTCGTGGATCTGTTGCACCACCTTTTGATCGCGGACGGTGAACGTGAAGATCTCCGGCGCCGCGCCCGGCACCGGCGTCATGGCCAGCTCGCCTTCCCAGGTGCGGCAAATCCAGCCCTTGTGTGAGAACTTCTGCACGTAGCCCACGCGGTCGCCGTCCGAGTAGCTGAACGTCAGCGTGATCAGCGTCCAGAGCGCGCCCGCGCCCACGACGACCGCCAGCAACGCGAAGAGAACGATCGGCACGCGGTGGCGGCGGAGGAACGTCGGGGATGACGATGAGCTGGAAGCGGCGTCGATGGTCACGGCGCAGAGGCTACGGCCAATACACGCTGATGCCAATCACGCGCTGCGCGTGCACCGCGACAGGTGCGCAACGGCCCGGTTTCGAGACGTCGAACGGCCGGATGTATCCGCAATCGTTGCAACAAGTGCTCAGGGCCGGCTCCAAATCGGCGCGCCCGCGTTACCGGCGGGGTGCAGGTTGTCGGGGTGCGGAGGGCGCAGGCGGTCTCGCCGCCGAAGCTCATCGCGGGAGGAGCCACATGGCGAATATCGTCTATTCCATGTCGGGCGAGGGTCGCGGCCATGCCACGCGCGCCCGCGCCGTGGTCGAAGCGATGCGCGGCCGCCACCGGCTGACACTGTTTGCGTCGGACTGCGCCTACGAGATGCTGTCGGCGCTCTACGAGAACACCGACGTGAGCGTTCTTCGCGTTCCCGGCCTGCGCTTCGCGTACGCAGGCCCCGGCCGCGTGAACCTGCTCGGGACGGTCGCGCTGGCGGCGCGGCTGCGCTTCACCATGAAGCGCCACGTGACGGCGGCGCTGCGCGAGCTCGATCGCATCAAACCCGATCTGGTGATCGCCGACTTCGAGCCCATTCTACCGCGCGCCGCGCGCGTCGCCGGCGTGCCCTTCGTGAGCTTCGACCACCAGCACTACCTGGTGGTGAGCGATCTCTCCGACCTGCCGTTCTGGCTGCGGCAGCAGGCGAACCTGGCCGCGCCGTTCGTGCGCTCGCTCTACGACTGGCAGCGCGCGACGATCGTGTCGTCGTTCTATGCGCCGCCGCTCAAGCGCGCGCATCGCGACACCATCTGGGTCGGCACGCTGATGCGGCCCGAGGTCCTGCGCGCGCAACCCGAATCGGGCGACCACCTGCTGGCGTACATCCGGCGTCACGCGGCGGCGTCCACGCTGGCGGCGCTGGCGGCCGGCGGCCGCGAAGTGCGCGTCTACGGGCTCGGCGCGCAGCCTGCGCAGGGCGCGTTGCGCTTTCTTCCCATCGACGAGCGCGCATTCCTGTCTGATCTCGCGAGCTGCACGGCCGTCGTGACGACCGCGGGCAATCAGCTGGTCGGCGAGGCGATGTACCTGGGGAAGCCGCTGCTGGTCATGCCGGAGAAGCTCAACTTCGAGCAGGCGGTGAACGCGTACTTCCTCGAGCAGAGCGGCGCCGGCTGGGCCGAGCGTGTCGAGCTGACGCCGGAGCGGCTCGGTGCCTTCGTCGATGCGGTTCCCGTGCTGCGGCAGCGCATCCGTCGCGAGATGGCGTGTGGCAATCAGGCGGCGGTCGACGCGCTGGAGGGTCAGGTCCGCGGCGAGGCGCTGGCGGCCGCGGGCCCGCGCCCCGCGCTGCCGCCGTCGGACGGAGCCGCCGTCGGGGGTTGGAGGTTGGCGTGAAGGTCGTCGACGACGTTCGGCGCGCGGGCGCGCTCGCCGCCGAGCTGGCGACGACGGTGGTGCGTACGCACCTCGGGCGCAGCGACCGGCCGCGGCTGCTCACCTACATCGTGACGTTTCGTTGCAATGCCCGCTGCGTGATGTGCGATTCGTGGCGCAAGGAAGGCGACGGCGACCTGACGCTGGAACAGATCGAAGCGATCTTTCGCCAGCTACCGCCGCTGCACGCGATTCGCCTCACCGGGGGCGAGCCGTTCGTCCGCAAGGATCTCGGTGAGATCGCGGCGCTGGCGCAGGAGATCCTGCGGCCCTGGTTGCTGCACGTCACCAGCAACGGGTTCCTCACGGATCGCATCGTCTCGTTCTGCGAGCAGCGCGACCGAGCGGTGCCGCTCCAGTTGCTGATCTCGATCGACGGCGTGGGCGCGAAGCACGACGAGATCCGCGGGCGGCGTGACGCCTGGGAGTGCGCGATGGCCACGGTGCGCACCCTCGCGCCCCGCCAGCGCGAGCTGGGGCTGCGGCTGGCCGTGAACCAGACCGTCGTCGACGCCGAGAGCGCCAGCCACTACACGCGGCTGCACGACATCCTGCGGCCGCTGGACGTGCGCCATCAGGTCGTGGTCGCCTACGAGGCCAGCGCGACCTACAGCCTGAAGCGCGAGATCGACGAGGCGCCGCGCGCGCCCGGCGGATTCTCGACCTTCGGCGACATCACCGTCGACCAGCTGGCCGCGCTGTTCGCCGAGATCGAAAGCGACCTCGGCGAGCTGCCGCTCCCCGAACGCGTGGCCAAGCGCTACTACCTCGACGGCATCCGTGGGCGGCTACTCGACCACCGGGCCTCGCCGAACCCGCGATGCGTGGCGCTGGGCGCCCACCTGCGCCTCTATCCCAACGGCGACGTTCCCACCTGTCAGTTCAACTCGGCGCGCGTCGGCAATCTGACGCAGCAGAGCTTCGGCGAGCTGTGGGGCAGCGCGACGGCCGCGAAACAGCGGCGCTGGGTCGCGAACTGTCCCGGTTGCTGGGCGGAATGTGAGGTTCTGCCCAACGCGCTCTACAGCGGTGACCTGCTGCGCGCGCTCCGGCCGCGCCTGCGCTAGTCCGGCGCGCGACGCGAGTCATCCTCGGTGCGCCGTGCAACGAAATCGTTTCAATGTCGTTGCGTGACCGTGTCCGCAGGTCGACGATTCTGTTGCGATGCTTCGGATCGTCCTCTGTGCGCTCGCGCTCGCGGGCGGCACCACGGTGCTGATGGGAGTGCCGGGATTCTCCGGCACCGCGCCCCCGCCGCCTCCTCCCGTGGCCGGCGTCGACGTTCGCATCGACCTCGACCGCGGGGCGGTGGCGACCGTCGACCAGCGTTTTCTCTCATTCGCGGTCGACACGGCCCAGGTGGTGGGCGGCGAGTTCTGGGCGCCGCGCGGCTCGGAGCAGGGGCTGCTCAAGACCCATCCGGTGGCTCGCTACGACTTCGCCCGGCCGGCGTTGCGCCGGCTGGCGAGCGCGCTGGCGCCGGCCTACCTGCGCATCGGCGGGACCGACGCCGACCGCACCGTTTATCGCGTCGAGGGTGACGGCGCCGGCGATGACGCCGGCCCGAGCGTTCCCGGCGCCGGCGCGCGCTGGGTGCTGACCGGCGCGCGCTGGGCAGAGGTCGCCGCGTTCGCGCGCGCGACCGACTTGAAGATCATGTTCACGCTCAACGCCGGTCCCAGCGCACGCGACGGCGACGGAGGCTGGAGTCCCGACAACGCGCGCTCGCTCATCGCGTACACGCGCGCGCACGGCTATCCGGTCGATGTGTGGGAGCTGGGAAACGAGATCAACGCGTTTCCGCTGACGCACGGCCGCTGGCTCGCGGCCGATCGCTATGCGGGCGATCTGCGGCGCGCGCGTGCGCTGCTCGACGAGCTGCACGACCCGGGGCGCCTGGCCGGCGTCGGCAGCGCGTTCTGGCCCGTGCTCGGCGAAGGGCGCGCGGTTCTCGACGACACCTTGCGCTCGGCGGGCGGCGTGCTCGACATCGTGACCTGGCACTATTACCCGCAGCAGTCGCATCGCTGCCCGCTGGCCACGCGGCGCGCGGCCGCAGCGCTGACGCCGGCGCCTGAACGGCTGGCCGATGTCGAGCACTGGGCGCAGCAGGTCGAAACCGCCGCGCACGAGCACGCGCCGCGCGCCGCGGTCTGGCTGGGTGAGACCGCGAGCGCGCAATGTGGGGGTGAAGCGGGCGTCTCCGACAGCTTCGCGGACGCGCTGTGGTGGCTCGACGAGCTCGGGCGCCTGTCGCGGCGCGGGCAGCCGGTCGTCGTGCGCCAGACCCTGTCGGGCTCCGACTACGGCCTGGTCGACGACGGCACGCTGCGGCCCAACCCCAGCTACTGGGCGTCGTGGATCTGGAGGCATCTCATGGGGACGCGCGTGCTCGACGTCGCCGTCGAGCCGGCGGCGCCGGCGGTGCACGCGTACGCGCACTGTCTGCGGGGCGCGTCGGGCGGCGCGGGCAGCGACGGCGTGGCGGTGCTGCTGCTCAACATTCACCCGACCGACGCCGCGACGGTGCGTCTCGGCGCGGGCGCGGCGCCGGCGATGCGCGTGCTCCATCTGCAGGCCGACGCGCTCACCGCGCGCACGGTGCGCCTCGACGGCGCGACGCTCGAGACGGCGGCCGACGGCTCGCTGCCGCCGTTCCCCGAATTCGGTGCCGCGGCCGACACGGCGGGCGCGGGCTCGGGCGAAGCCTCCCATCTCCCTCTCCCGTCCGCGGCCGAATCCACGGGCGGCGCGCGCGCGGTGACCCTGCCGCCGATGTCGGCCACGTTCGTCGTGCTCTCGGGTGCGCCCGTCGCTGCTTGCCGCTAGTATCCCGGCGGTGTCACTTCACGTCATCGTCGGCGCGGGCCCGGTCGGTACCGGCGCCGCCAGGATCCTGGTCGATCGCGGCGAGCGCGTCCGCATGATCAGCCGACGCGGCGCGGGTCCCGACCATCCGTCGATCGAGCGCGTCGCGGCCGACGCGGCCAGCCCCGATCGGTTGTCGGAGCTGACGGCCGGCGCCGCCGCGCTCTACAACTGTGCCAATCCGCTCTACCACCGCTGGCTCGTCGACTGGCCGCCGCTGGCGCAAGCGCTGCTCACGGCGGCCGAGCGCAGCGGCGCCGTGCTGGCCGTGGCGGGCAACCTCTACGGCTACGGCCCGGTCGGCGGGCCGATCACCGACGCGACGCCGCTGGCGGCGACGCACCCCAAGCTTCGGATCCGCGCCGACATGTGGCGCGAGGCGCTGGCGCGCCACGAGGCCGGCCGCATCCGCGTCACCGAGGTTCGCTCCAGCGACTACCTCGAGGCCAATTCGATCCTGGGCTTCGTGCTGGCCAAGCCGATCCTGCAGGGCAAGCGCGCTTTCGTTCCCGGCGCGCTCGACGTGCCGCACACCTGGACGACGATCAGCGACGCCGCGCGCACGCTGGTCACCGTCGCGACCGATGAGCGCGCCTGGGGCCGCGCATGGCTGACGCCGTCGCATCCGCCGCTGACGATCCGTGAGCTGGCCGTGCGTTTCGCGTCGGTCGCGCGCGCGCCGGCGCCGAAGCTGTCTCCGCTGCCCTACCCGGTGCTCTGGGCAGCGGGCCTGTTCGTCCCGTTGATCCGCGAGCTGCGAGCGACCCGCTACCAGTTCGTGTCGCCTTTCGTCGTCGACTCGTCGTCGACCGAGAAGACGTTCGGCCTCGCGCCCGGTGACTTCGATGAAGCGCTCAGGGTCGCGGCGTCGGCCTCACGCTGAGCCCACGAAGACCCGCGGCCGATGCGCCTGCAGGTACGACGCCGCGAACGTCGTCGTCGTGCCGGGCGCGCCGCGATAGGGCGTGACCAGCATGCTGGCGTCGCCGTTCGCCGACTCGCAGAACAGCACCAGCGCCGTGCTGTTCTCGGTCGTGCCCGGCGGGACGACGCGCATGTCGACGCACCAGGCGACCGAGCGCGCCTGCTTGTCGCGCGCCAGGTTGCGAAAGACGCCCACGATCTCGTCGGCCAGATCGGGCGCGGTCACCTTCTGGTGGGGCGCGTAGATGCGCTGGATCGGCCGGAACTCGCCGTCGAGCGAGATCGCGGCACCGAGGGGGATGACCGAGCCGCCGTCGCCCACCGCCTTCTTCGCGAACGTCAGGATTCGACTGGCGAGCACGTCGAAGTCACGCGTGGGCATCTCCGGATCTCATACGCCGGAAACGCCCCATCTTCCAAGAGCCCGCGGGAATGTGGGGGCCGCTACGCGGCGCAGCGCTCAGAACGCGATGGCGGCGATGCGCAGCCACGACCAGTAGGCGGCGAGCGTCGCCGATGACGTACAGCGCCGGGCGCCGGGCGACGCCGAGACGCCGCCGCGCGAAGGGGGCATGCACGACGGCGAAGGCGACCGACACCATCAGGAGCTGGCCGATCTCGACGCCGACGTTGAAGCAGAACAGCGCGAGCGGCAGGTGTCGCTGCGGCAGGCCGATGTCCTTGAGCGCGCCCGCGAAGCCCAGCCCGTGGACCAGGCCGAACAGAAACGACACCAGCGCCGGCAGCCGGCGCGCCAGCGTGTCGCGCTCGCGCAGCGCCTCGCTGGCGACCAGCAGGATCGACAGCGCGATCGACGCCTCGACCGGCGGCGAGCGCAGCGTGATCCAGCCGAACGCGCTGCAGGCGAGCGTGATGCTGTGCGCGAGCGTGAACGCCGTGATCGTCCCGATCAGCCGGCGCCGAAATCCGACGAGAAACAGCAAGCCGGCGACGAACAGCAGGTGGTCGATGCCGCTCAGGATGTGCTCGACGCCGAGCACGATGTACGCGCGCGCGATCTCGCCGCTGCCGCGGCGGTCGTCGGCCGAGCCGTAGAGCTGTACGGTCGGCTGGGCGCTGGTGATCGTGTAGACGCGGGTCCCGCCGTCGAGCCAGAACACCTTGACGATCGCCGCCGAGTATCGCTTGCCGACGCCGTCGACGCCAAACGTGCCCTTGAGGCCGGCGGCTCCGCAGCGCACCACGGTCGGTCCCGGCGTGCAGCTCTCCGGCCAGCGCGGCACGAGGTCGTTGCCCATCGGACGCTTGTCGTTCGGCGGCCGACCACTGCCAGAAGAACTCGCCTGGCGTCGTCTCGCGCACCTCCATCTCGGCCATCGTCATCTCGTGCGCGTGCGCCGCCGCGGGCAGCAGCGTCGCGATGATCGCGAGGGTGCGCGCGAGCGTGCCGGCGGAGATCCGTCGCTGCCGCATCACTCGCTGTCCGGCCGAGACGAGACTTCGTGCTTGATCTTGTACTTCTTGGTCAGCGCGCGCACCGCGGCCGTGCGCTGCTCGGCGGCGACCTCGTCGGTCCAGTCGTGCAGCACGGGGCCGCGCACCGACTCGAAGACCGCCGGTCTGCGGCGGCGTGATCGCGTCGAGCCGCATGGCGCGCCAGCCGTCGCGCGTCTTCATCGCGCGCCATTCGCCCGGCTTCGATGCGCCCAGCGCCTTGGCCAGGTCCGCGCCATAGCTCTGGGTCAGGTTCGACAGCGGCCGGCCCTTGAACACCCGCAGCCCCGCCTTGGCGTCGCCGGGCGTGCCGCTGTTCAGCGCGGTCACGAACGCGCGCACGGCCGCCTCGGAGCCGTTGCCCGACAGCGCCGCCTCCTCGAAGTCGTAGCGCGCGGGCTCGTCGTACTTGTCGCGATGGCTCTCGAACCACGCGCGTAGCACGTCGTCGTCGGCGAGCGGCAGCTTGACGTTGCTGTCGATCACGCTGAGCGCCTTGAAGATCACCCGCTCGCGGATCGCGGTGTCGCCCCTGTCGACCTGCATCGCCAGCCCCTCGCGATACAGCACCTCGTTGTCGAGCCAGACGCGGCGCAGGGCGTCCAGCTCCTCGGCGTTGGGGTCGCGGCCGCGCGCGGCCTTGAACGTCTCGATCGCCTCGCGGTCGACGTCGCTGCTGACCACGATCACGTGCGGATCGTCGGCGCGCGCGATCAGGAAGCGGTCGATCGCGAACAGCAGACCGCCGAGCACGATGAAGTGCAAGAGCGGCTCACGCAGCCAGACGAAGCGCGGCCGCGACGGCGGTGGCGCCGCCGCAACCGGCTCGGACAGAGTGCGCATGACTCAGCAGCGCGGTGCAGCGCGATCGACGCGGAGCGGACTACTTCACTCCCGCCACCGGCGTTCCGCCGACGACCTCGACGTAGATCGGGTTGCCGTAGAACCACAGGTCGGACCAGGCCGCGACGTCGAACGACACCGCGCGCTGACCGGCGATCGGGCTCGCGCCGCCGGCCGTCGCCAGGTGGTCGGGGCAGCCGTCGAACTGGCTGGCCGCGCTGTGCGCCGTGGTGCAGGGGATGCGCAGCATCGTCAGGTCGTTGGCGTTGGTGTAGACGTCCGACAGCGGGTTGCCGCTGGCGTCGGTCTCGAACGGCACCGCCGGCGGCATGCTGGTGCCGCGCACGCGGACGTACTGCGACGCCGCGACCGCCGGGATCCGGAACGACATGGCCAGGAACGTCGTACCGTCGACGGGCGAGGTCACCTGGGTCCAGGGCGTCGCGCCGCTGCCGTTGAAGGTGTGCAGCAGCGCCGTGGTCAAGTTCTTCGCGGCATCGGGGACGACCGAGAGATCCGAGGTCGTGCCGTCGGCGTGCAGCCACGCCGTGTTGCGCGGCCACTCACCCGCGTAGTCCGCGCTGCCCGGCGTGCGGTAACCGGTACACCAGACCGCCGATGAGGTCGATGTGGTCGAGGACCGGCATGTTGATCGGCTGGTTGACGCCGATCTGCATCAGCGACGGGTTCGGCGAACGTGTACGGCGAGAAGTTCGGGCCCGCCGGGTCACGAACCGCGATGCCGACGACGATGTCCGAGCCGGGCGGAACGATCAGCTTCTCGCCCATGGTCGCGCAGCCGTCGGTGGTGAACATGGTCTTGTTGAACGCGCCGTTCGCGGCCATCTCCTGCACGATGCCGTCGGCCTTGCCGACGCAGGCGACGAAGCCGACGCGGTCGATGAGCTGGCCCTGGGCGGAGAAGGCGTTGCCGCTGCGCAGGCCGTCGACGATCGTCTGCGGCCGCAGCTTGTCGCTGCCGTTGCGCACCAGCACGTAGGTGCGCTGGTACTCGCCGGGATAGAAGTCCTGCGTCGTGCGGCGATCGTCGGGGCCGAAGTTGCCGCGGTTGTGCCAGTCGGAGCTCGCGAAGAACCAGAAGTTGCGGCCCTCGCCCAGCAGCGCGTCCCACACGCCGCCGATGATGCCGCCGTAGACGCCGGTGCCGCCGAACGTCGTGCCGCCGACGCTGTCGGTCTGCACGCCGTTGATGTTGTTGCGCAGCACCTGGTACTCGCCGCGGTTCGCCGAGGCGCCGTGGCCGGGCTGCGTCTCCATGCCGAACGCCGTCATCGGCGCCGCGTTGTTGAAGTCGCGCAAGCTGCTCGACGTTGTAGCCGTTGTTGCCGTCGGGGTTGAACTGGCCGGCGCGCTCGAGGTGCGCGGGCACGTAGTAGCTGGTGGCCGGGTGGAACGCCGCCATGCACTTCAGGCCTTCGAGCGTCTTCAGGTGGCCCCGCGGTGCCGCTGCCGGTGCCGCCCGCTGGGATCAGCTTCTGTGCGGTCGGCGTTCCAGCTCGGGTCAGCCGCGTTGGCGCTGCCGGGGACCGAGCAATCGAAGTTGTTGTTCGGAGCGCCGCGGCTGGTGTCGGTGTCGGAGCGATCGAAGCAGTACTCCCACTTTCCGAGCGCGGTGCCACTGCCCACGGGCACGTAGGGCGGCGCGGACGGCAGCGGCGCCGTGTCGAGCGCCAGCGGGATCTGCCCGTCGATGACCGACATCGAGGTGTGCTCGTGGCCGGGGACGACGGTCTCGATGCCGAGGAACAGCGGCAATCCCTTGAGCGCGTTCAGGTACTCGATGAGCGGGTACTGGAACTCCTGCACCGACTGCCAGCGCCACATGTTGCGGTTGGGGCTGGTGCCCGAGACGTCACCCTTGGGCGTCACGCCCGAGTTTTCCCACGATGGTGTTGGCGTCCTCGCCGGCGATGAACGGGTAGGCGGGCGTGCCCAGCGACGCGTCCTCGACCAGCGTGCAGTTGCGGTTGCCGTTGCCGCCGTGGCCGGCCTGGACGAACCAGTCGAGGCCCCAGGGCGTCTCGGTCTTGTCGGTCGCCTTCTTCACCAGCTTCTGCATCGAGATCGTGCCGTCGGAGCAGGTGGTGTGGTTGTGGAAGTCGCCGGCGACGTAGGTGCCGGGCGCCTTGGCGGCCGCGGTGCAGTTGACCTGCGCGCTCAGCGTTGCCGGCGCACGACGCGGCGGGGTCGCCGTCGCTGACGGTCACGCTGACGGTGGCCGTGCCCGGCGCGTTGCAGGTGAACGTGGGGTTCTGCGCGGTGGGGTTGGCGATCGTGCCGCTGCCGCTGGCGGTCCAGGCGAAGGCGAGCGGGCTCGGGCCGGAGTCGGTGTCGTGGGCCGAGCCGGCGAGCGCGATCGTGCCGCCGACCTGAACTTCGGCCGGGTTGGCGCTGATGCCGTCGATCGTCGGGCAAATGTTCAGCGTGCCGTTCACGAGCACGCTGCCGGTGCGCGCCGCTTCGTGACAGGTCAGCGGAACGGTGACCGAACGGGTCTGGCGCGCGGTCACGTCGAACGTGGCCGAGCCGGCGCAGGTGGTCGCGCCGTCGGTGGTGGTGGCGGTGATGGTGATCTGATAGCCGTTCGCGGCGGGGATGCCGCCGATCGTGGCCGACAGCGTCGTCGACGACGACAGATCGATCGTGCCGGTCTTGTTGTAGTTGTTCGGCCCCGTGATGGTGTAGCTGGCGCTCCGGATGGAGCCGCCGCCCGCCAACTGCAGGGCGAAGCTGACCGAACCGGTGGTCTCTCCGGTCTGGGTCATCGAGGGCGTGTTCCCGCCGCCGCGTCCGTTGCATCCGACGACGGACGAGAAACCAAATAGCGCCAGTGCGAGCATCGTCATCTTGCCGGCGGTCCTGATCATCGCTTTGCCTCCAAACGGTGCCTGTTGAGAACCGCGCGCAAACGCCGCGGTAGATTGCGCCGCCACCTAGGGCAAGAGGTGGGCCAGCGTCCGCGAATCAGTCCCAAACACAGATTTGCGGGGTTTCGCGCATTTGCGCGCCGGTCGTGCCATCGACGTCACGCGCTGTCTCCGGGAAGCGGAAAGAGCCTCCGACTTTCGGATGGTTCGCTGTCGTACGGGTCGAGCGCGTTTGTGACGACGTGGTGTCGGGACGCCAACGAAACGAGATCAAGGCAGCGGGGGCGCGGCTTCAATCCCGAGCGCGCTGATGGCGCGCGGGGCTTCGGCGCGCGCCGGCTGAATTCGTGACAGCTCGGTGAGCAACCGGCGCGCGCCGGACGGGTCCGATTGCGCGAGCGCAGTCGCCATCGCCAGCAGCGGATCGTACGCCGGTCGAAAGTCGGGGCTGATGCGCAGCACCGCCAGCAGCGGCTCGCGCACCTGCGCCAGCATCTCCTGTACGCGCGGCGACGGCCGCACGTCGCGCCCCGACGCGATGAAGCGATCGCGCGCGACCCAGTACGCGGCCAGGCGCGGCGGCCCGTCCGGGTCGCTCGTCGGGAGAACCAGCTCGGCGGGCTCGATCGACAGCTCGTTCAGTAGCGTGAACAAGCGGTCGCGCGGCGACGAGTCGGGCGCGTAGGTGATGCGCGGCGCGCGGTAGGCGACGACGGGGCGGTCGTCGGTGTTGGCGGCGGCGTCACCGGCAAAGCGCCGCAGCGCCGCCGGTCCGGCGACGAAGCTGCCGAGCACCGCGAATTCGTCCTCGAGCCCGATGCCCGCAATCGACGGCGGCAACGGGGTTCGTGCGAAGCGATCGCGGATCGCCGCGGCGTCGAAGCGGTTCGCGTCGTCGCGGCCGACGTCGTCGCGGCCGACCAGGCCGATCACCGGCGTCTCCAGGCTGTTGTTCGCCAGCAGGGCCCACGCTCGAGGGAACGCCGTCAGGAATGACTGCACGATGGTGCCGCAACGTCTCGAGATCGAGCTGGTGCAGCGGCAACCACTGGCAAAAGACCCCGCCCGCGTTCAGTCGCGCGCGCACGGCCTCGAAATGCTCGACGGTGTAGAGCGCGCCGGACCCGCTGCGCGCCGGATGAAAGTTGTCCGAGACGATGACGTCGTAGCGCTGGGCGCTCGCGCGCACGAAGCGTCGCGCATCGGCGGCGATCACGTCGAAGCGGGGAGGCGCCGGCGTCGCCCGCCCGCGCATGAACGCGGCCGATGCGTCGATGACCTCGGGCAAGAGCTCGACAGCGTCGACGTGCAGGTCCGGCGCCTCGGCCGCCGAGCGCGCGGTGACGCCCGTGCCGAGACCCAGGAACAGCGCGCGCGCCGGCGCCGGGTGCAGCAGCAGCGGCAGCCACGCTTGCCGCGCGTCGAAGCGAAACGTCGCGCTGCTGCCCTCCTGCTGCCGGTCGTTGATGCGCAGGCGCGCGACGCCGTCCGCGTCCTCGACGACGCTGACCGCCGCCATCACGCCCTCGCGGTAGCTGACGACGCGTCCCCCGGCGGGGACGTCGATGAAGCGCAACGGCGGCGCGAGCAGCGCCATCGCCAGCGCGGCTCCGGCGGGCACCCACACCATCGGCCGGCGCCAGGCGCGCCGCGAAGTGAGCGCCAGGTAGCCGGCGGCGACGAGGATCAACGCCGGCTTGGGCCCGAGCGCCGGGATCGCCACCACGCCCCACACCGCGGGCGCGGCCGCCGCGCCCAGCGTGTTCACGCCGAGCGCGCGCCCGAAGCCGACGCCGCGGGCGCGCGCGTCGTCGCTGAGGTTGCTGAACAGCGCGCCCATCACGATCGTCGCCGGACCGAACGCGACGATCGCCAGCACCGCCTCCGCGGTCATCGCCGCGAACAGGCCGCCGCCGAGCGCCCGCAGCGCCAGCGCCTTCGACGCACCGGCGCCCCACAGCGATGCCGCGCCGAGCAGGCAAGCGGCGCCGAGCGCGCCCAGCAACCGATCGGTCAATCGATCGGCTTTGCCACTGCCGGTTCGACGCGCGGCCCCCCAGCGCTGGTACGCCGCCGCTCCCGCCGCGCTGCCGATCAGATAGACCGCGAGCAGCAGCGCGAACGTGTAGACCGTGTCTTCGGTGACCTGGCTGAGCACGCGCACGACCAGCACCTCGAAGCCGATGCCGAGGAACCCGGTGACCGCGAGGCGCGCCAGCGCTGGCGCGGCGCGCGCGGCGGTTTCGGGCGGAGAGACGTTCACACCCGACACGCCGCCGGGAAAAACGGCGAGCGCGGTCGCCCCACACAGCAAGTTGAGCGCGATGCTGATCCCCGCCGTGCGCGCGAGCCCGATCGCCGGGATCAACCAGAACGCCGCGGCGAGCACGCCGGCGACGGCGCCGAACGTGTTGCTGGCGTAGAGCGCCGCGATTGATCGTGTTTCGCCCGAGCGCGTCCGTCGTCCGTCGCGCGCGCGGTCAGCCGCTCCATCGCCGGCAAGCGTCGCGCCCATGGCCGCGGTCGCCGGCAGAAAGAGCAGGAACGTCCCGACGAACGCCACCGACCACTGCCAGACCGGCGCCGGCTGGACGCCGATGATGCGCAGCGCGCCCGCGCTGAACGCCGGCATCGCCGCGAGCAGCAGCAGGCTCCAGAGCCCGATCGCGATCTCGCACGCGGCGTACCAGCGCGCCGGGCGCGCGCTGCGGGCGATGCGCGACCCGAGCGCGAACGCGCCCGCCGCCAGCCCGCCGAAGAACGCGGTGACGACGGCCAGCACCGCCGCCGACTCGTGCCCGAGCCAGAGCGCGCACTGCTGCGACCACACGATCTGGTAGCCGAGCCCGGCGAAGCCGGAGGCCACCATGAGAAACAGCGACGCGCCCCTGCGCGACATCGACATGGCGGCCGCTCCGATCAGCTCAACCGGATGACGTAGCCCCACGAATCCAGCTGGACGGGGATCGCGTTGAACGACAGCGTGATGCGGCGCTCGCCCTGGTTGGGCGGCACCGCGTGCATCAGGTAGCTCGGAAACAGCACCAGGTCGCCGGGCTCGGGCGCCGGGCTGATCCACTTGTCGGCGCTGAATTCGTTCGGCGTCGTACCCGAGTGATCGTTCTTGAGCAGGAAGTCGGTCCCGCCCGGCGACTTCATGAACACCGTCTGCGATCCCGGGTGCGTGGGCGTCAGGTACACGACGCCCGAGATGAAGCTGTTGGCGTGGTTGTGCATCGCCTGGCGCCCGCCGGTGTCCATCACGTTGACCCACATCTCTTTCATCAGCCAGCGAATGCGCTCGCCCAGCAGATGAACGCCGTAGTCGACCAGCTTGGGCGCGATCAGCTCCGCCGCCCTGGTGAACAGCGGGCTGTCCTTCGGCTTCAGCATCCGCGTGTGCGAAAGATTGCCGGACGAGTTGTTGTCGCTGGTGGCGAGCGTCGCGAAGTGCTCGACGAGCCGCCCGACCAGCGGCTCGGCGAGCGTCGCTCGCGCGCGCATGAACGGAATCGGGAAAAGACCGAAGACCTCGTCCATCGCGGCGGTTATCACAAGCGGCGCGCGCGGTGTCCACGACGGAACACGGTCGACACCAAGTCGTAACAGACGGGCCTGTCTGTTCGTTGCCGCGAGACGGTCAGCGCAGGCGGAATTGCACGATCCAGCGCATGCGCACCGCCACGGGACGGCCCGTGCGCATCGCCGGCGAGAATCGGTAGCCGCGGATCCCTTGCAGCGCCGCTTCGTCCAGGCCGTATCCCGCGTGGCCGAGAGCGCGCGCCGACACGACCCGCCCGCTGGCGCCGACGACGATCTCGAGCGGGAAGTCGAGCTCGATCTCGGCCTGTCGCGCCGCCGGCGGATAGGCCAGCGGCGCGGCGGCGAGCAGGCGCGCGGCCACGTCGACCTCGCGCTCGCCCAAGGGCACTGCATCCGCTGCATCGAAGGAGCCGGCGCCGGAACCGGACGTCGAGCTGCGCGTCGTGAGGCCGGGGGACGCGACGGCGGGCGCTGCGAGCGTAGGTCCGCTCGCAACCGTGCCCGCGCTGAGCGCGAACATCATCGGCGGCTCGTCGGCGGGGGGCGTCGAGATCGGGGAAGGAGAGGGAGCGGCGGTGGGCGGCGGGATTGCCTTCGCCGTGCGCCAGGCCACCCGGCGGTGGGAGGTCACCGCGCGCCTGGGCCGGCGCAGCCGCGGGGGGCGTCCCGGGCGACGGCGCGCTCTGCGGCAACGGCACATCGGGAGGCGCCATCACGGTGACGTCGACGGCGGCGGGTTCGACTGCCGGGCCAGGCGACGCGGGAGCGAAGGCCAGCACGCCGCCGATGGTCGCTGCCGCGACGGCGTGCACCGCCGCCGACATCAGCACCGCGCCGCCACCACGGCGGATCCACGGGGCCGCGCGGTGCGCACGCTCATGCGCACGGTGATGCGCGGCTGCTTCGACCGGTGTAGCCATCTCTCGACCCGCTCGATCGAGTAGCACGGATCGCCACGGACGTGCCATGGGCAACAAACCCGAAACCGCGCCGCGCCATCCGGCGCGCGTCTTCAGCCGCGGTCGATTGGTTTGGTCGCGTGCTCGTGGCGGTGATGCAGGTCTTCGCTGTGCTCGTGCGCGTGCGACATCGCCGCGTGCGTGTGGCGATGGCTGTGCGGTCCGCGCGGCATCGGGTCGTGAACGTGATCGTGATGGCCGTCGTCATGGTCGTGCGTGTGCTCGTGGTCGACCGCGTCGTGATGATGCGGGTGCTCGTGGCGCTCGGAGAGGTGCAGCACCACGCCGGCCGCCACCAGTGCCGCCGCCAGCGGGAAGGCGGGGCCCAGCCTTGGCGAAGGCGCTCCCGCGACGAACGCGACTGCGACTCCGAAGAACGGCGCGGTCGCGAACATCGACGCCGTGCGCGCCGCGCCCACGATGTGCTGGGCGCGCAGGTAGAGGCGCAGGCTCACGCCGTAGCCGAACGCGCCGAGCAGCAGCAACGCCAGCGCTTTCGCGATCGGCGGCGGTGCGTCGCCGGCGGCGATCGCGACGATGCTCGACATCGCCGCGCCGAGAAACCCCTTGGCCGCGACCACGTGAAGCGGATCGAGATCCGCGAGCGCGCGCGAGACGAGGTTGTCGAGCGCCCAGGCGAGCGCGGCGGCAGCGATCAGCGCGACACCCAGCAACGTCGGCGCCGACGTGAACGACGTGCCGACCAGCACCGCCGCGCCGACCGTGATCAGCACGGCGGCCGCGGTCACGCGTGAGCCGACGAACTCGCGCAGCAGCGCGCGCGCCAGCACGATCGTGAACGGCGCCTCCAGCGCAAGCAGCAGCGAGGCGGTCGCGCCGTCGGTGCGGCGCAGGCCGGCGACCAGGAGAGCCGGTGCGACGACGGCGCCGAGCAGCGCGACGGCGGCGATCCGCGCGCGCGATCCGCGCGGCACCGACGGCGTGTTCTCGCCCGAAGATCGTAGCGCGGCGATCAGGCCGGCGGCCAGCGCGGCGCCCAGGTAGACCAGCGACCCCGCGAAGAACGTCCCCACGCCCTCGCTGGCGCGCTTGAGCAGCGGCGCGGTCACGCCGAACAACAAGGCCGCGAGCCCCGCGAGCGCGATCCCGCGTTTCAGTTGTCCGCCAGGCGAATGCACGAGGGCGATTGTGCCCTGAAACCGGTGCCGTTCGATCGCCGATGGTTCAAGCGCTCGCCTGCGCGCCCAGGAACCGCGCGACAACCGGACCGAGAGAGGTCGGGTCGATGTCGTGCGTCGCGCCGTCCAGCGTGAGCGCCCTCGCGTCGGGAAGCGAGCGCGCGAGCGTCGCGGCGACGTCACGCATGAAAGGTGCGCCCGAGCCGCCGGCGATCGCCAGCACCGGCTGGCGCACGGTCGCGGCAAACGCGGGCGTCGCCGCGCTGTAGTCCATGATGGCGGCTTCGTACACCAGCGTGTGCGCCATCGCCTCGAGCGCGGGCCGGAACGGCGCGTGTCGCAGTTGCACGACGATCGGCTCGGGGATGCCGACCACCCGCCGCTGAAAGTACTCGACGGCGTCGCCGCGCCGGCCACCAGCGATCAAGGACGCGAGCGCGCCGGCGTGCTCGGCCGCTTGCGGCGGCGGCGTGTCATAAAGGGCGACCCTGGTGATCGGCAGCCCTGCCGCCGTCGCGCGGAGCGCGAGCACGGCGCCCGACGAGTACCCGAGCACGGCGGCCGAGCCTCCCACCGAGCGGATCAAGGCGTCGAGATCCTCGATCTCGCGCTCGATCGCGTACGTCGCCGCGTCGCCGCTCTCGCCTCGCCCACGCCGATCGTAGCCGAGCACGCTGAAGTGCGGCGCCAGGAACGACGCGAGCGCCGCGCCGCTCCGCCGATCGTTGAAGGCGCCGAGAACGAGGATCAGCGGCGGTCCGTGGCCGATCAGGTCGAACGCGATGCCGGTGCCGTCTTTCGAAGTCGTCTTTCGGGTTTGCGGGGTCATCTGGGTCTCCTTTGGTACGTCCATCCGTGTAGACCCAGGCCACGAAAAAGATCATCGGTCGCTCGCTCGAATTGTCGCCGGCAAGCGGAAAGCGCCGCACAGCTCGGCCGAGAACGTGGTCAGCTCGGCGATCTGTCCGCCTTCGATGCGCAGCACCAGGACGGCAGAGAGGCTGAACCGCGATTCGCCGGCGCGGCGCAGATACGCAGCGGCCGCCGGCTGTCGATTGGCCGCGGTCGCCACCATCTTGAACTCACCCTGAAAAGTGGGCGGAAACCTCCGCAGCATGCTGGCGATGGCCGCGCGCCCGTCGAACCAGAGCGCGGCCGGCGGCATCGCCCAGCGGGCATCTTCTCGCAGCAGCTTCGTCACCTCGTCCGGATCGCCGCGCTCCCACGCCGCCATGAAGCGCCGCAACACCGATTGCTGCTCGGCGCTGACGGGATGGCTCGGCGCCCAGTCCTGCCGCCCGCCGGGCAAGCGGGCGCGCATCGTGGCGTGCGCGCGCTGGAGCGCGCTCGTCACCGAGGCGACAGTCGTCTCCAGAAGCTCGGCGACTTCCTCGGCCGACCAGCCCACGGCGTCGCACAGGATCAGGATCGCGCGCTGTTGCGGTGGCAGATGTTGGAGCGCCGCCACGTAAGCGAGCTCGATGGTCTCGCGCGCGGCGAGCTGGGTGTCCGGCCGGCTTCCTTCGGGCGCGGGCGCATCGAGCATGTCGTCGGGATAGGGCTGCAACCAGGGGATCTCGGGCGCGCGGGTGGGCCGCGGGCGCGCCTCCGATGCCGGCGTCGCGGCGGTCACCGGCGGCGCCACATCCTGTGGCAAGACCCGCGCTGGGCCACGCTCGAGCGCGTTGAGGCAAACGTTGGTGGCAATCCGGTAGAGCCAGGTTCGAAACAGCGACTTGCCCTCGAAACCCTCGCGGCCACGCCAGGCGCGCAGCAGCGTCTCCTGCACCATGTCCTCGGCATCGTCGAACGATCCGAGCAGGCGGTAGCAATGCGCGCGCAGCGGGCGGCGGTGAGGCTCGCACAGCGTCGAGAACGCCGCGTGGTCGCCGCCTCGTGCCGCCACGACGATCGCGGGATCCTCGCCCGAACCGTTCACGTGCTCTCCGGATCGGCGGCCGCGCGCACCGTCAGCGAGTAGCGCTCGGCGCGCACGGGGCACACGCGATGCTGCCAGAGAGCGCGCGCTTCGCTCGCGAGCACGAACAAGCTGCGCGGCGCCAGCTCGTGCTCGACGACGTCGGACGCGACGGCGTCGCCACGCGCCGCGCGCTGAAGCTGGAGGCGCGCCGGCGTCCCCAGCGACAGCGACAGGACCGTCGGCCCGAACGCGCGGTTGTCGGCGTGCCAGCCGATCGCGCCGCCCGGCGGGTAGTGCAGCGCCGTGCACAGCCCGAAGTCGGCGATGGCCCGCCCCGCCAGCGCGACCTCGCGGCCGAGCCCGGCGCACGCCGCCTCGACCATGCGGTCGCGATACACCGCCAGCTCGGGCGGCAGCGGCGGTGCCGGCTCGAGCTGCCGTCCTTGAGTCAGGTAGCGCGCGCCGAACGACATCGCGCGCCGGCGCGCGGTCTGCCCGCGGAACGTGACCAGCTTCCAGTCGGGCGACGCCGCGAACCAGTCGAGGAGCGCGCGCTCCTCGGCCGCGGTGATGAGCTCGGGCACGTAGAGAAAGCCCGCCGGCGCGGCGGGCTCGGCGGTGTCGGGCGCGGCGGCCATTGGGCTTGGTCGCATGCCCCGAGCATGGACGATTTCAGCCGGTCTTGCGATCAGCCGCCCGCGAAGAGGCTCTTGCGCACGATCGCGTGCACGCCCCAGTTGCCATCGACGACCTGGGTGATGCCGAAGTCGACGGCGATCGACATCAACGACACCGCCTCGTCCTCGCCCAGGTGCTGCGTCGACATCAGGAAGCGGCGCATCTTGCGAAACGCGTCGCGCAGCGCGAGATCCGTCGACGACTTCGAGTAGATGTCCGATTGCGCCTTGGCGCCGAGGTCGGCCAGGTAGTTGGGAAAGCTGAAGCCGTGCACCACGAACTCGGTCTCGGTCTCCAGCAACGGATAGTCGAGCCCGTCGAGCGGCGTGTTCTTGAGCGCGGCGCGCTTGTGCAGGATCAGCTGGAACGTGCCCGTCAGCGAGCATTCGATCGCCGTGCCGCACAGCTCGGAGTCACCTTGTGACGCGTGCGGATCGCCGACCGACAGCAGCGCACCCGGGACCGACACCGGGTAAAACATCGTCGCGCCCTTGCCGATGCGCCAGTCGTCGATGTTGCCGCCCGTGTAGCTGGGCGGGATCGAATCGACGATGTCGGCTTCCTTGGGAGCCAGCCCCATGGTTCCGAAGTGCGGGCGGATCGGGACGCGCACGTTCTTGAGGATGCCGAAGTTCTCTTTCACGTTGCGGTGATCGACGGGCACGCCCGGGTAGTCGATGATCTTGTGCACCTTGCCGAAGGGATCGGTCTGCGGCGTCCACCGGAAGTTGTAGACCGCCTTGGCCCAGTCGCGCGCCAACGCGGCGTCTATCTCGTAGATGGTGATCACCTCGCGCGGCTTGGGATCCTCGATGAGGTCCTTGTAGTGAAAGCCCCACCAGGCCGCGGCGTTGCTGCCGAACGTCTTGCCGGCGAACTTGGGATTAGCGCACGGGCGCGGCCGCACGTCGAGGATCCGCACCTCGAGGATGTCGCCGGGCTCCGCACCCTTGACGGCGACCGGGCCCGTGCAAATGTGAACACCCAGACCTTCGCCGGCGCCGCGGCCGAACAGCGACCCGTCCATTGGTCCGGCGCCGCGGCGGTCGACGCCCTTGCGCTTGGCGTCCCAGTAAAAGATCGATTCGACGCCGGGATCGCCGGTCACCATGCGCTCGGCGTCGTCGTTGGCGTGGTGGGTGACGGTCTCGATGGTCACGAAGTCGCCGGAGAGGACCTCGACCAGCGGTTTGAGGTTCTTGCTGAAGTAACCCCAGTGCACGCTCTTGTCGGTGGCGGCGACGTGAAAGTGATTGAACGTCGTGCGCGGCACCGCCGTCTGGGCGTGCGCCAGAGCGGGCGCGCCCAGCGCCGCCAGCGAGCCGGCTCCCATCGTCAGCAGCCCGCCTTGAATGAAGCCGCGGCGCGAAGGATCGCCCTCGTTCGGTGAGACGTTCGGTGAGACGTTCACGAAGCTCGCGGGAACGGTCGATGTGCTGCGCGCGTCTTCGGGCGCTTGGGCCTGGTCGTCGGGTTCGCGGTCGCCGTCGTTCATGAGCCCTCCTCGAGCTGGTTCGTCTGGCGACAACCTACCCAAGGTGCTGGCGCGCCGTGATTTCGGCGCGGACAAGAATTCGTAAACTCGTGCGGCGCGTCGCGGTCGCGGGGGGGCAAGCGCCGCGGTGTGGCCGGCCGCCAGCGGCGTTTCAGGATCTCCACGGGCGGCCCCGCGACGAAAAGCCTTGGCGGCTGGCCGTCGGCCATGCGTGATTGATCTGCGGGCTTCACGCAACCATGACACCGGGCCGACCTGCCCCCCCGGCGATTCCCACGGCCCGCTCAGGAGGTTTCGTTGAAGCGCGTTCTCGCTCTCGTCATGATCGCTGGTTTCTCGGGCTTGGGCTGCAATGGATCCGCTGGTTCGGGCGGCTCGGGAAGCGGCGGCGGGCCCGGGGGCAGCAGCTCCGGTACCGCGGGCGCACCCGGCACGGCCGGCGCCTCGGGCAGCGGCGGCGCGTCGGGTGGCGCCGGCGCGACCGGCGCCGGTGGCGGTTCGAGCAGCGGCGGAACGACCGGGGCGGGCGGAGCGACGGCCGCCGGTGGCAACGGTGGGACGACGACCGGCGCGGGTGGCAGCGTCACCGGCGCGGGTGGCAGTATCACCGGCGGTGGCGGTGCGGTCTCGATCGGCGCGTCGTATTTCATCGGCGCCGACATCACCGACCAGGAGCCGCAGCCGGCCGCGACGCGCGCAAATCTACTGACGCTGATGAAGGCGCACGGGTTCAACTACGTCCGCCTGCGTACCTTCGTCGATCCCAAGGCCGCCGACGGCTACGACAAGACCAACGGCAACGACGACATCGCTCACACCGTCGCGTTCGGCAAGCAGGTCAAGGACGCGGGCATGGGCTTCCTGCTCGACTTTCACTACAGCGACAACTGGGCCGACCCCGGCAAGCAATGCGTGCCCGTCGCCTGGCAGAGCATCACCACGATCGCCGGCCTCGCCACCGCGGTGCACGACTACACCAAGGACGCCATCACGCAGCTGGTCGCGGGCGGCGCGCGCCCCGACATGGTCCAGATCGGCAATGAAGAGACCCCGGGTCTCCTGATTCACCTCTGCGACAGCCGCGGATTGCCGCTGGCCGGAGCCGCCGGGTACAACCCGGTCAACGGCGCGCTCTACCTCTATTCGTCGACCGATAAGGGCGCTCCGGCCGGCGGCGGCCCGCCTGTCGGCGGCTGGAACAACCTCGGCATGCTGCTCAATGCCGCCGCGCAGGGGATCAAGGAGGTCGACACCGGCATCAAGATCGCGCTGCACCTCGATCGCGGCAACGATCTCGCGTCCAGCCGGAACTTCATCACGAACGCGACCGCCAAGGGCGTTCCGTTCGACGTCTTCGCCGAGTCCTGCTACGTCAACGTGCAGGGCCAGCCGGCGGATTGGCAGGCGACGTTCAGCGCGCTGTCGACGCAGTTCCCGACCGTCAAGTTGATGATCGGCGAGTACAGCACGCAGCAGCGGGCCGCCAACGACATCATCTTCCAGCTCCCCAATCAGCAGGGCATCGGAACCTTCAACTGGCAGCCGACCGACCTGTGGACGCGCGCCGGCGCCAACTACACCGCCCAGGCGGACATGTCGCTCTACGACCTGATGAAGACCGCCTACGCCACCCGCCTCTGAGGCGCGCGCGGCCCGCCGTGGCCGCGGTCTTTCTTCAGTGCCGTCCCGTTTGGGAAGATTCCCTACGGCTTGCGTTGGGGAGGCAGATGGGTTGGGATGCCGCCGGGAGGCGGAGCCAGATCTCATCTCGAAGGAGAACGGGCGTGTGCAATCAGCTCGGGCAGAGGGCGTGGTGATGTCCGCGGGCGGCGCGGTCGTGAGCCGGGCGAGGCACGCCGGCCGACTCGGGCTGGCCGTGCCCCTGGTTCTGGCGCTGTTGCCGGCGTGCGAGTCCGAGCGCCTGGTGCTGATAACCGTTGAGCGCGGCGGTGACCTGAGCACCGATTTTCAGATCGCCACCCTGGAGGCGCGCACATCATTTACGCACTACGCGCCGGGGCGGCATGAGAACGTCGCCGGTGACGCGGCCAGCACGACGTTCCCGGTGACCCTCGGTCTTTACCTGAAGGAGAGATCGGGATCGATGGACCTGCAGGTATTCGCGTATGGGCCCGGCGGCGGGCCGGTGGCCTCCGGCCAGCGCGCTGGCTTCATGCTCAACGGCCTGGAGCAACAGTTCTTCTCGCAGGAGCTGTTCCTGCACCCGTGCGGTGGCCCGGCGACCGAAGACCAGCCACCCTGCCAGATGTTCCCGCATCCGGACGGAGGCGATGCGGCGACTGACACGGAAGTTGGAGCCGGCGCCGACGCTGAAACTGACGCGCACGCCGGACGCGAAGTTGGAGACGACGGCGACGCCGGAACCGGTGCCGGTCCCTTCGACGCGGGGCCGATTCCCCAGGCATGTACCGACTACTGCACCGCGGTCGTCGCCGCGTGTTCGATGTTGTTCTCGGGACAACAACAACAATGCGAGCGTAGTTGCGCCGCTGCGGACCTGATGCCCGATGGTTTGGCGTGCCGGATGGATATACTCCGAGCCGCGCCTTACGCGAACCAATGCGTCGACGCGAGCTTGGTCGGCACTCCCTGTTCCCCGATGGGCGGCTGCAGTGTGTACTGCACGCTCGGCGCGTCGGTGTGTAGAGACGCGGTCTTCTCGTCCCCGGCCTGCGGTTCACTGTGCTCCGTGCTACCTGTCGGGAATGCCGAATCACCGCGTGGCAACAACTCGTTGCTTTGCCGCGTGAGCTGGCTCCAGTCCGCGCTCGATGATCCCACCCTCTGCGCCCACGCCTTGCCGGCGGGGCCGTGCCAGGCGCAATGAGATCCTTCTCCGTGCGCCTGGCCGCCGTTGCTCGTCAGTCTATTTCCAGCTCGATCGACCCGATGGTCGCACCGTTCATGAGATTGCAAAGTAGGCGCATACCGAGAGGACCGGTCGTCGAAAGTGCCGGAAGATACTCGTACGCAGCCGCTGTTGGCTGACCGCTCGCGCCCGACCCGGGGAACGCAGAGGTCGGGAGAGAGCTGAACAGGGGGGCTTCTATCTGGAGGTTGCAGTTGGAACCGGCGGCAGAGGACGCCGGGGTTTGAGCATTGACCGTTATCGTCAGCCAATAAGGCCCGGTCGACGTGTCGGTCCCGAACGTGATGTGCTCCAAGGGACAGATCGCAGTGATGTCGGCACCAACGGGTCCGACCGTCATGTTGCCGTACGAGAGACTCGGCGCGACACCACTGCCGTCCAAGTCGCCGAGCACCGGTCCCTTCTGACAGACAGCTGGGTGGTAGTCGACTTTCCTGGGGCGGGCACTGACAGTGACCGTCGAGATGCCAATGAAACTGACGATTGCGAGAGCGATCAGACGATAGGAGCGCATTACTCCCCCTTTCCTTCTTTGCAGGCACGGTTTTCTCGCGGTCCACGCAGTGGGAGCGACAGGAACCAGCTCGCCAAGAATTTTTTGTCCTTCTTGTCGATGCGGACACGACCCGAACGGTAGCGTGGTCCCGGGAAAGTCATGAATGGAGTCGCCGGCTGAGCATCAATGATGGCTCGGTTGACCTCAACGAAGGTCCGCCAGTCCGGATATTCCACGTCGACGTAGCACGCGATCTTTGATTCACGGCAGTTCGGCTGGCTGACGTCGATCCGCTTGAGCAGTCCGCCAGGCAACGACTCGAAGGTCCTTCTCAGGTTGGCTCCTGCCTCTTTTTGCGAGGTCTCGGCCTTGCCCGGCTCCAGCAGGGGCAATGGTTCTTTGAATTTCTTGAGTAGATCCTCCCGGGTCCGACTTTCGTCATTGGTGAGGCACGGTTCGGGGGGAATCAGGTCCCCCGTCGCCCCGGTCGCGGGCACCGGTTTGCTCGGCCCGCGTTGCGCGGCGCTCGAGCGCCGACACCCCATTGCCGATGCCACGAGTACGACGAATAACCCCCATTTCCATTGCGCAAAAAGAACTCGTCTCATGCCTCGCCCCCTTCTTCGCCGGCCCCGGACACACGGCCAGAGATCTCCGGCAGGCCCGGCCCAGCGGCACCGCGCCGCTGCCGGGTCCTGTCGTTAACCAAACGAAGGTGACGAACGTTCTTCCTTACATCGCGTACCGCAAACCACGGCTGGTCACCCGATCGCACCTGCTATAGAATTTGGCGCGGATGCGGTCGGGGATCTGGTGGCTCGGAATGTTGGTGGTGATTGCGGTGTTTTCGGCTGCGCGCGCGGCTTGGGCGCAGGGGATGCAACCCGCGACGGACGGCGCGGCGAACGGCGCCACCGACAGGGCCAAGGCGCTGGCGCAAGAGCACCTGGATCGCGGCAATCAGTTGCGGAACGCAGGTGCCTTCGACGAGGCTCTCGCCGAGTTTCGCGCTGCATACGGAGCGTTCCCGAGCCCGAAGATCCTCTTCAACCAGGCGGAGGTCGAAAGCCAGCTGGGCCGATTCGTCGACGCCGCTGCACACTACGACACGTTTCTATACGAGTTCTCGCACGCCGAGTCCGAGGAAGACGCGCAACGGATCGAGGCTGCGAAAGAGGGCGCGCAAATCGCGCACGCGAAGGTTGCTTCGAATCGCGAAATGTCGCTGTCCCCGGGAACGCCTGTGCATCTGTCGTCGGGCCCGGTCACGCTTGGGGCAGAGGCGCCCCCGCCGCGAAAGTCGATTCTACGCCGTTGGTCGTTCTGGGCGGCGGCCGGTGCGGTTATTCTGGGCGGCGTTGCTGCGATATATGCCGTTAGTCGCAGCAGGCGGCCGCCGTGCCCGGCGAAGGCTTTTTGCACGGAGGGCGACTGATCCGCCTCCGTCGCAGTTGCACGCCGGCCGTCGCCTCAGCGGGACCGGGTCACTGCCCCCGACATCAACCACCGGTTGATGCTCACGTCGACCTGGCTGGTCAGGGCGCGCGCCAGTGACGCGAACTCGCTGGCGCTGACGCCCGCGTCCTCGCGCATGTGGCGGCCGGTCTCCTCGACCAGCGCGCCGCGGGCTTGCTTGAGCCAGCGCGAGATGGTCGCGTCGTTGACGCCGTAGACGGTCGCGAGCTGTTGCAGGGTCACGCCGTGCAGGTTGTGCAGGCGCAACAGCGAGCGCTCGCGATCGTTGAGCCGGCCGAGCGCGCGTTCGAACGCGCGCGCGAAGACGCCGGCGTAGTGGGCCTTGATGTATCCGAGCTCGGGATCGCGCTCGATGATCTCGGCCTCGATCGCGGCGCGCCTTTCGAAGTGTTCGCGCGTGCCCTCGGTGCGACGCAGGGTCGAGACGGTGCGCTGCACGACCACGGCGATCCAGGCGCCCAGCGGCGCGCGCCCCGAGAATGACAGGATCTTGGGCGCGGCGTCCTCGGCTGCGACCAGCAGCTTCTGCCGCAGCACCTGGACCAGCTCGTCGGCGAAGGCGGCCGAATCGCCGCGGCAAGCGGCCATGACCGCCGGCCTGACGAGCGTCGCGATGACGGTCTCGATGGCGGTCGCGTCGCCGTGAGCGGCGGCGCAGGCCAGGTAGAGGTCTTCGACCACGAGCCCGGCCAGGAGCGCCGCGAGATCGGCGTCGCCCGGCGACGGAGTGGATGAATCGGTACCCAGGGCTTCGCGCGCGCATCGGCCCAGCAATGTCAGGAAGCGGTCGGTGCTGACCGAGACCTCAGGGAATGCGCGCCGTCCCGCTTCGATTGCACGATTGAGGGTAGCCGCCAACTCGGGAGACTCTGCGGCGATCCGCGGGGCCAGCTCGTTCGGGGCATGGGGCTCTCCGTCCAGCGCGCGGCGGAAAAAGTCGATTGGGGAAGGGGACATAGGGCGAACGGCTCCAGTTTACTCCCGGCCGGGAACAGGCGCCTCGGGTCCCCGTTCACCGCTCTGTCTTTTGATTTATTTTGTGACGTAAAACAGGGGTTGGCCGTTGTATTCAGGTAGCGCGAAGATCTCGGTAGCGCAGGGGAGTGGAGGAGCGTGAGCTGCCTGGACGAAAACCTGGTGGTGGACTTGTTGCGGGGCCGGACCGCGGGGCAACCCCTGGCCGATGCGGAGAAACACCTGGCCGAATGCGACGCTTGCACCCAGCTCTTTGCCAATGCGGCCGGCGCTCTCTCGTTGCCGGAGTCTGACGTCTTCGCTGGAGATCTCGCAGGCTTGCCCGCGGACTCGTCCGCCGATCTGGCCAACGACTTGCCCGCGAGGACGACCCTTCGCCCGCTCGACGGCCATCGGACGGCGTCGATTGGCGACGACCGCGACCACGGGAGCCTGGCCCCCGGAACGCCACTCAACGACACCTATCGCGTGATTCGTTTCATCGGCCACGGCGGAATGGGCGAGGTTTACGAGGTCGCGCACGCGCGCCTCTCCGGCCGCTACGCCGCCAAGGTGTTGACGAGCCAGATCGCCACCACGGACGAGATCGTGTCGCGGTTTCGGCGTGAAGCCCATATCACGTCGGCGTTGCGCCACCCGAACATCGTGCAGGTGATTGATTTCAACTGGACGTCGCACCGGCGGCCGTTCCTGGTCATGGAATATCTGGAAGGAGCGCACCTGGGCCGCATCATCCAGGCCGAAGGGCCCATGAGCCTGGCGCGCGTGTTGCAAATCGTCGGCCCGATCGTTTCGGCGCTGGTCGCCGTCCACCGGAGCGGGGTGATTCATCGCGACTTGAAACCGCAGAACATCATGCTGGTGCCGAGCCCGGATGGAGCGGGTGACGTCGTGAAGCTGCTGGATTTCGGCCTCTCCAAACGCACAGGGGTCAACGCCGCCGAATCTCTGTTGGTGTCGCGCGAGCGGATGTTGGTGGGAACGCCGCTGTACATGGCGCCCGAGCAGGCTCGCGGCGACAGCGAAAACATCGGCAGTGCCGCCGATCAGTTTGCGCTGGCGGCGATCATCTACGAGATGCTGACCCGCCGCGCGGCTTTCGCCGGCAATTGCCTGGAGAACGTTCTGTATCGCATCGCTCATACCGAACCTGGCCCGATGAGCGAGCTGGTCGCCGATTTGCCAGTTGGCGTCGACCTCGCCGTCCGGCGCGCGTTGAGGAAGGACGTCGCCGCGCGGTTTCCCTCGATTGGCGCATTCTTCGATGCGTTTCGGGACGCGGCGGGGGCGCCCGTGCTCGCCGGCGGCGATTCGAAGGCGGGCGCGGTGGGCGCGCAGCTGGGCACGACCAGCAAGGACCTGACGGGCGAGGCGGTTGCCGCGAGCCTGCGCCAACCCATGCCGAGGGGCAGGGGGGCGGCGTGGATCGGGTTGGTGCTGGCCGTCAGCCTGGTTGTGTTCCTGCTTGCGGGCAAAAGGCTTCGGCCTCACGTCTCCGCGCACCTGTCCGACGCGGCCGGGGCCTCGCCGGTGGCGGGCGTGCCAGTCTCGAATCATCGCGAGTCGCCGCCGTCGCTCGAGGAGATTCGCGTCGCGCCCCCCGCGGGCAACGAGACGGCGACCGTAAACAAGACCAAGGCCAGCGGGCGCCACGCGCGGGGCCAGACTCAGCGCGTGGTTCCCCGCTCTTCGCCCGCCGCGGCGGTGCCCGACCCGGACCCGGCGCCCCCGCCGAGCGCCCTTCCGCCGGAACCTCGCGCCATCGAGGCGACACCTCCGGCCCCCGCTTCGCGCCCCAAGGTCGGCGGATTTACCAGGCTGTGACGATTTCCGTGCAGCGGTCGCGGTCGAGCCGAGTCCTCTCCTCAGGAGGCGAGGAACATGAGCGCAGATACCGGCCCACGACCGGAAATCGAGACGGCCCCGGTCGCCGATCTCCACGCGGCGATTGTCGAGGCCTACCCGATTCTGCTACGCCGCGCGGTCTACCTGACCCGCGATCGTGAAGATGCAAAGGACCTGGTTCAGCGCACCGTGGAGCGCGCGTGCGCATCGCGACGGCAGTTGAAAGCTGGCTCGAACACCGCGCACTGGCTGGGGACGATCTTGACCAACCAGTTCATCGACGAGATCCGCCGCCACCGATCGAGCCCGTTCGCGCACGGAATCGCCCACGACAATCTCGCGGGGCCGGCCGCCGAGGTCAGGCCCATCTGGAGCAGCCTGGAGCTCGATGACGTGCTCGCGGCGGTCCGGCGCGTCCCCGATCGATTCCGAATCCCGTTCGAGCTCCACGCGCTGCGCGGGCTCTCCCATCGCGCCATTTCGCTGCGTCTGGGATTGCCGATGGGGACCATCGCCACGCGCATTCACCGCGCGAAACGCGTGCTCAAGGGCCTCTTGACCGAGCGGGCCCTGAAACGAATGGGAGAGGCCGCCATCCCCTTGCCGGTGGGCATCAGCCGGCCGGCCGCGCCCGAGCGCTCCCTCGATGCTTCATCGCCGGGCGTGCTTCTGGAAGAACGCCCAGATGAGTTCGCCGGCGTCGAAGTCGCGCGGGGTGGTGCCGCCGGTTAGCCGGCGGTTAGCCGCGACTCGCCGCCGGGCCATAGCACGAGAGGTCATCGACAGCGCGGTGTCGCGACGCCAAGCTATGCGCGTGATCACTCATCCCGAAAAGGTGCTGTTCCCCGATAGCGGGATCACCAAGGGCGAGCTCTGTTCGTATTACGAGGCGGTCGCGCCGCTCATGCTGCCGCACGTCCGCGGGCGCCCGATCACGATGGAGCGGTTTCCCGCCGGCATCGACAAGAAGGGCTTCATCCAGAAGGATGTCTCGAAGGGATTTCCGACCTGGCTCGAGCGCGTCGAGGTCGAGAAGCGAAACGACAAATCCGGCGAGACGGTGCACTACCCGCTGGTCACCGACGCGCGATCGTTGATCTGGCTCGCCAACCAGAACTCGATCACGCCGCACGTCTGGATCTCGCGCGTGCCGCGGCTCTATCAGCCGGACCTGTGCGTGTTCGACCTCGATCCGTCCGAGGAGGATCCGGAGGCGCTGCGGACCGCGGCGCTGGCGGTGCGCGATCTGCTCGACGAGCTCGAGCTGCCGTCGTTCGTGAAGACGTCGGGCTCCAAGGGCTTCCACATCTTGATCCCGCTCGACGGCGAGGGCGAAGCCGAGAGCGCGTGGCGCTTCGCTCACGGGGCGGGCGCGGTGCTGGTCAAGCGCCACCCCGAGTTGTTGACCCAGGAGTTCATCAAGGCTGATCGCGGCCGCCGCATCTTCGTCGACACCGGACGCAATCTCCCCGGCGCGACGTTCGCCGCGGTCTACGCCGTCCGGCCCAAGCCGGGCGCGCCGGTTTCGGCTCCCTGCACCTGGAAAGAGATCGAGGGGGCGACGGTCGGTCCGCAAACCTTCGCGCTGCGAACGATGTCCGCGCGCATCGGCGAGACCGGCGATCTTTGGTCGGGGTTCAATGACAGGCGGTGCTCGCTCGTCGATGCGACGGCCCGGGTGCGGGCGCTGCTGACCGACGACGACTGGAACGAGGCGCTGGCTGCTTCGACGCGCCGGCCGGTGTCACGCAAGGCGCCGACGAAGGCGCCGACGAAGGCGGGCACGAAGGCGGGCACGAAGACACGCACGAAACGTTCGCCCTGATCCGTCCGGTGGTCTTGTATCTGAACAAATGATCAGCTAGCGTGGGATCCATGGGTGCCGCCTCCGAGCTCGCTCGCGCGCAGCCGCTGACGGCGCCCCGGATCTGCTGCCTGGATCTCGATACGTTCTTCGTCTCGGTCGAGCGCCTGCTCGATCCGACGCTCGAGGGCAAGCCGGTGGTCGTCGGAGGTCAGCCCGGAAGCCGCGGCGTCGTCACGGCCGCCAGCTACGAGGTGCGCCGTCTGGGCGTGAAGTCGGGCATGTCGCTGGTCGAGGCGGGCAAGCTCGCGCCGAACGCGATCTATCTGCCCACGCGACACGAGATCTACGGCACCTACGCCGATCGCGTGCGCGAGATCGCGCGCCGCTACGCCCCGACGGTGCTGGTCGCCAGCATCGACGAGATGTTCCTCGATCTGTCCGGATGCGAGCGGCTCTACGGATGGGACGGCGCCGCCAACACCAACGGCGCGGGCGAAGGCGCCGGCGATCGGGCCGCCGATCAGGCAATCGAAGGGGCGGTCCTGCAGTTGACGACTGCGGTCTTCGACGAGCTCGGCCTCCCCTCGAGCGCGGGCATCGCCACCAGCAAGGTGGTGGCCAAGGTCGCCTCCGCGCTCGCCAAGCCGCGCGGCGTGATGCTGGTGCCGGCCGGCGTCGAGCGCGCGGTGCTGGCGCCGCTTCCGGTGCGATCGTTCCCCGGCATTGGCCCGGTCGCCGAGGCCAAGCTACGCGCCGCGGGCTACGAAACGCTCGGCGCCGTCGCCGACGCGCCCATCGCCGATCTGCAGAAGATCTTCGGCGCCTGGGCGGCGTCGATCTCGCGTGGCGTGCGGGGACAGGGATCCGGTGATCTCGGCCGCGAACGCCCGGCGTTCGCCGAGCACGATCCCGAGGGCGAGACCGTCGGCAGCATCTCCAACGAGCGCACGTTTCGCGAAGACGTCACCGACGCAGCGTCGATCGAGGGCGTCCTGTGTGGCTTGTGCGAGCGCGTGTGCTGGCGCGCGCGCAAGCGCCACGTCAAGGCGCGCACGGTGACGCTGAAGCTGCGCTACGCGGACTTCCACACGCTCACGCGCTCGCACACGACGATGGCGACCAGCTCGGAGCTCGAGCTCTATCCCATCGTGAAACAGATGTTCGTCGCGGCGCGGACGCGGCCGCTGCCGATCCGCCTGCTCGGCATCCAGCTCTCCAACCTGGGCGTGTTCGAGCAGCTCTTGCTCTTCGATCGCAACGAACGCGTCGGCGCGGTGGTCGACACCATCCGCGAGCGCTTCGGATTCGAGACCGTCTCGCTGGCGACTGCGCAGCGCTCCGACGCCGGATCGAAGAAGCAGAGGTGCCTCGCCGGCACCGTGGCTCAGCCCCGCTCACGCGAGTAGTACAAGCCGACCACGCCGCTCGGGTACGGCTTGGCTTCGAGCAGCTTGAACTTCGCGTGGCCGCGCCCGGGGAACAGGCGCTTTCCGGTGCCGAGCGCCAGCGGATAGAGCAACAAGTGCAGCTCGTCGATCAGGTCGTTCTCGAACAGCGTGTGCACCAGCTGGCTGCTGCCGTCGGTGAGGATGCTCTTGCCCGGCTGGGCCTTCAGCGCGCGGACCGCGGCCACGACGTCGTCGCGGATGATCGTGGTGTTGCGCCACTTCGGAGCCTCGAGCGTCTTCGACACGACGTACTTCGCCGGGGCGTTCATCATGTCGCCGAAGAAGTCGCCGGCCGGCATCGGTTCGAAGGCCTCGGCGTGGGTCACGTAGGTTCGGCGGCCGAGCAGGAAGGCGTCGCAGTCCTTCATGAGCGCTCCGAACGCCATGCCGATGTCGTCGTGCCAGTAGGCGCGCGTCCAGCCGCCGTGCGCGAAGCCGAGGTCGCGGTCCTCGTCAGCGCCGCCGGGGGCCTGAATCACGCCGTCGAGGGTGACGAACTCCGAAACGATGAGCTTTCTCATGGTGATCTCCTTGTCTGATCGAGCCGGGCAGTTGTCTCTTTTGCCGGTCTCTGAAGCAACGACGAACGACAAGGCCCCGGATCGACACACCCCGACGCGCGATGCCCTTTTCAGTGCGCGATCGGGCCGCCGGCCGTCGATCCCGCGGCCGGGTGCGGCGCCGCGGGCGACCCGGCGCGCGGCCCGAGGCCGACGTTCTCGGGCACGACCCCGATCTGCTGCAGGAACCCCAGGCGGTCGGTCTCGAGGTCGGCGGCGACGACCTTGTCATCCTGGAACCGGAAGATCCCGCTGCCGGAGTTCGAGACGGCCTTGCCGGTGGGCGGATAGCCGCGGAAGGGACCGCGGTGGGTACCGGTCCAGTGCCAGCGCACGGCGACGCTGTCGCCTTCGGCGACCAGCTCGTCGACCGTGTAGTGGATGTCGGGGAATGCGTTACGCAGGCCGACCACGACGGCGTTGAAGCCGGCCGGGCCCTTGCCGCCCTGCGGGCCCACGTAGTCGGGCGACACCAGTTGCTCCAGCACGGCGACGTCGCCGGTGCTGCTGAAGGTCTCGAACAGCTTCTCGACGTGTTTCTTGTTCTGCTCTCGGATTTGCTCGGACATGGCAGTGCTCCTGGTTGAGGGGTGGGCGCACGCGCAGGCCACCAGCGCGGCGACCGCGGCACCCACCCGGATGGGGTTTCGGTTCGAATGCGGTGTCATCGAGGAGAAAAACTAGGCGCCGCGACGTTTTCGATCCAGTGATGATTCGTGAGCTGTATCATCACGGTTCGTGAGCTTATCGGCCCTGGATCTGAACCTGCTCCTGATCCTCGATACGGTGCTCACCGAGCGCAGCGTGGTCCGCGCGGCGCGCCGCCTGCACGTGACGCCGTCGGCGGTCAGCAACGCCCTCGCGCGGCTGCGCGCGGCGCTCGACGATCCGCTGCTGATCCGCAGCGGCCGCGGTGTCGTGCCGACGCCGCGTGCCGCCGCGCTGGCCCCGGCGCTGGCGCGCGCGCTCAACGACCTGGACCAGGCGGTCCATGGCGAGGGATTCGATCCGGCGACGACGGATCGCCAGCTCACGCTGGCCATCGCCGACGCGGGGCAGGTGGTGAAGTTGCCCGCGATCATGGCGGCGCTGGCGGCGGAGATGCCGCGTGCGCGCCTGCGCGTGCTGAGCATCGACACTCTGTTCGCGTCGGGCGGCCTGTCGGGCACGGAGATCGACGTCGCGATCGGCGCCGGCGAGAAGGGGCCCGGCGTCCGCGCGCAACCGCTGTTCCGCGAGAACATCGTGCTGGTCGCGCGCGCCGGCCACCCCGGCATCCGGGGCCGCCTCACCAAGGCCCGGCTCGCGGCGCTCCGGCACGTCGAGGTCCAGGTCGCGCCGGGACGGGGAAGCCGGCCCCTGGCGGCGAGCTATGCGGCGCTGGGGGTCGCCCGCGACATCGCCGTGGTGGTGCCGACCTTCGCGGCGGCGGCGGCGATCGTCGCCGGCACCGATCTCGTCGCCTCGCTGCCGGACAGCCTGCTCGGCGTTCTCGCGCCGCGCTTGATGCTGCGCCGGGTGACGACGCCGCTCGCGCCCGTGGGCACGAGCATCAACCTCTTGTGGCACGAGCGCACGCACCAGGATCCGGTGCTGCGCGCCTTTCGCGAGCTGCTGGTGCGAACGGTGGGAAGCGCGCGCGAGTCGGCGGCGCGGCCGCCATCGACGGCAATCGACAATCGACGCGCATTGCGTACATAGTCGTCATTCGACTCCGGGATGAACCACCTCGACGACACGCGACGCGGCAGCTTCTCCCGCCGGAACGTCTTGCTGGCCACGCTGGCGTCCGCGCCCTTCGGATGCCGCCGGTCGGCCGCGCGGCTGGCGATGCCCGCGGACGCGGGAGGCGCGCCGCTCGGGGGCGGGCTCAGCGTGGTCCGGGTCTCGAGCATGCGCGAGGATGAACGCGGCGGCACCGCGGTGATCGTGCTGCACGGCTGGGGCGCGCCGGGCGACGATCTCGTGCCGATCGCCGAGGCGCTGGAGCGTCCCGGCGTGCGGTTTTTCGTGCCGGCCGCGCCGCTGCCCGAGATCGGCGGAGGCCGCGCCTGGTGGCACCTGGACCCGCACAATCGCCCGCCCCACGCCGAAACCGATCGCGTGGCGCCGGGCTTTCGACCCACGCCGCCGGTCGTCGCCGCGCGCACGGCGGTGCAGGCGCTGATCGCGACCGTGGTCGATCGCTACGCACCACAAGCGGTGGCGCTCCTCGGTTTTTCGCAGGGCGCGATGCTCTCGATCGATGTCGCGCTCGCGGCAGCGCCGGCCGTGTCGCGCGTCGTCGCGATGTCGGGCGTGCTGCTGGTCGACTCCGTGCCGGCATTGATCGCCCCACACGCCATCCGGCCGCGGTTCCTGCTGTCGCACGGACGCCAGGATCCCGTGGTGCCGTTCGCGAGCGGCACCCGCGCCAAGGAGTTGCTCGACGCCCACGGCTTCCCGGTGACCTGGCGGCCCTTCGACGGCGGCCATGAGATTCCGCCGCCGCTGCTGGCCGAGGTCGACCGGTTCCTCTTTCCGCAACCGTGAGCCGACGTCAGGCTCTGGCGCGCGGGGCGGCGAGCGCGGCGCGCACCAGCGCGGCGATCAGCAAGAGCGCGCCGGGCGGGACCAGCAGGATCCCCAGCGACGGATCGCCCTCGCTGTTGAGCACGCCGCCCAGGAAGAAGCCGAGCGGCATCAGCACCGCGCCCCAGCGGATCATCGCCAGGACGCGCGCGCGGATCGCTTCGGGGATGTGCGCCTCGGCGAGCGCGGCCGAGACCAGGCACAGCATCCCCAGCAGCGTGCCGTGCGCGTGCGCGAGCCGCCACATCTCGCGGCGCATGTCGCTGGCCAGGTAGGCCTGGACCTTGAAACCGTGCAGCGCCTCCAGGGTCACGCCGAAGGGCAGGGCGATCGCCAGCAATAGCCATCCGGCGCGCACGGTCCTCCGGATCGCGGGGTCGCCGGACGTCGCCGGCGCGGTCACCGTCGCCTTGGTCATTCACCCACCGATATCACGTGACTCTGCTGCAGGCCCAGCAGCGGGCGGATGCGATCGATCTCCAGGTGATAGTCGCGCGTCACGAATGCGCCGTCCGGCGGCGGCGGCAGGCGCGTGTGCGCCGCGGCGGCGAATCGCTGCAACAAAGCCTGCAACGCCGGATCGCGCACGGCGCGCGTCGCCTGGACGTCATAGGCGCCGAGATCGTCGCCGATCTCCGGCCCCAGCGATTGATCAAGCTCCTTTGCGAGCTCGCGCGCCGAGCGTCGCGCCAGGAACCGCACGGCGCCGTACCCGTCGCCGAGCCCGACCAGCGAGTTCGCGAGCGCGAACCCGCGGGCGGGAGGTGGCACTGCGCCGTCGGCGCGGCCGAGCGCGGTCACGTAGACCGCGCGCAGCAGCGGATCGCCGGCGTGCGCCGACACCAGCGCCTCGGGCGCATCCAGCGGCGCACCGTCGGGACGCGCGGTCGGGCGGCGATAGCGCGCGCCCCAGAAGTCGCGCATGCGATCGGCGGCCCATCCGGCGTCGCGGTCGATGTGGCACAGCGTGCACGCGTCGGGGCGCCCGCCCTCGACGTCGCGCGCGACGTCGGGCACCTCGACGCGGTGGCTGGGGTGGATCTCGAGCACGCCGTAGACGACGCGGGGCATGTGGCATTCGACGCAGCGCGATCCGCTCGACGCCGGCGCGTGGTGGGTGTGCGCGCCGACGTCGCGCGCGATCGCGGCGTGGCATTGCGTGCACGCACGGTCACCGAGCCGGTCGGGCGCCAGCTGTCCGGCGGCGTTGCCGGCGTGCATGGCGTGGCAGCTCGTGCACGAGAACTGCCCGCCGCGAAAGCAGGGCGACTGCGTGAGGCCCACGTATTCATAGGCCGTCAGGCGCGGCGTCCCGTCGCTCCAGAAGCGCTGCCGGAACATGTCGGGGTCGCCGGGCGGCGGGACCGGCGTGTCGCGCGAGAGCGGTCTCACGTGGCCCGCGAGCAGGCCGCCCGGCCGGAACGTCGGGCCGGTGTCGAGGAACGTCCACAGCTTGTCCATCGGGTCGGGCAAGCGCTGCGCGTGGCATTGCCCGCACAGCGCCGCGCTCTCCGCCTGACCGACGCGCAGCGGATCGACGACGGCGCGAGCGCCGGCGGCGCTCACGTCTGCGCGCGCGAGCTCGGTGCGGTAGCGCGCGACCGGCGACGCGTAGCGCGCGACGTGATCGCGTCCCGGGCCGTGGCACGATTCGCAGGCGATGCCGACGTCGGCGACGTGGGTATCGAAGCGCTTGTCGCCGCCGTCGCCGATGGGCTTCAGCCCCGGGGCGATACCGGTGTTGTGGCAGAAGACGCAGTTCATGTTCCAGACTGCCTGGCCGCGCGACCAGGCGCCGTCCCCGTCGTCGTCGGGTTCGAGGAAGACACCGCTGATGTGGAGCCAGCGCGCTTCGCCGATGTGCCACAGCAGTGGCAAGCGGCGGTAGACGGTGCCGTCCGCGCCGTCGACGCGCTCGAAGTACTGCTGATAGCGCCGCGAGCCCACGCACAGCGCTACCTCGGCCTCGCGCGGCCCTTCGCCGCCCGCCGCGGGCAAGCGAAAGAAGAAGCGCCCCGCCCGCTCGAACGGCGTCGCCGTCGCCCCGAACAGCGTCACCGGCGCGCCGTCGAAGCGGCCGCGCACCGTGGTGCCGTCCGGCAGCTGCGTCATCGTCGAGTGATAGGTGCGGCGCCAGCTCGCGTAGCGGTCGGGGTGGCACGCGCGGCAGGCGCTGGCGCCGACGTAGTCCTGCTCGCGCGCGAACAGCGGCCGCGCCGCCTCTGCGCGCCGCACGTCGTGGCCCAGCAGCAGCACGATCGCCGCGGCGATCGGCGCGACAGCCACGCACGCGATCACGAGCGGCCATGAACGCCGGCGCATGGGCGCCGATGATACCAGAGGCGTCGCGGGCGCGATTCCGCACGCGCCGCGACGCCTCTCGAGCGCGCGCTGCTACCAGCGCCGGCGGCGCTTGGTGTGCTTCGCGAGCACCGTGGTCTCGAAGAGCTCGTACGTGGGGGTCGGCACCTTGTCGGCCCCGGGCGCGTGGTAGTAGTTGATGGTGATCGTCGTCTTGCCGCCGCCCTCGTGGCCGGGATCGACGTCGAAGACCGCGATGCCGTAGCCGGTCCCGGTGTCGCGCTGGGCCGACCAGATCGCGTCCTCGAGCGCGTCGGCCGCGGCTCGAACGAACACGCCCGGCGTCGTCGGGCTGGGGATCGGGCGGTTGGGCTTGGTGAAGAGCTTGGCTTGCGGCGCGCCGTCGGCGGGGTCGACACCGTAGATGTCGAGTGGCGCGCTGGTGCCGCCGCCGCCCAGGATCAGGTGGATCGTGCCGCGGCTGGTGTCGAAGGTGCCGTCGGCGTTCTTCGCGTCGACGACGGGGTTCGGCTGGAAGGTATCGACCGGCGCGCCGGTGGCGATGTCCTGGCCGGCGTCGTGGTTGAAGCCACGCACCGGGAAGCTGCGCTCGTAGTCGTGGTCGTGACCACACACCACGATGTCGACGCCGTAGCGATCGAACAGCGGAAGCCACGCCTGCCTGATTCCCAGGTCGGAGCCGTTGCCGTTCTTCGACGACGAGAGCGCGTCCTGGTGCATCTGCACGACGATCCAGTCGATGTCGTCGTCCTTCGAGGCCTCGCGCAGCGTCTCCTCCAGCCAGCGCGTCTGCTCGCCGCCGCTCCAGCCGTGGATGTAGAACGACGTGCCGGGCTCGATGGTCGCGTTGCCGGTGCTGGCCGCCGGAACGAACGGCGCGGGGCCGCCAACGAACGGGCCGCCGTCCTGATAGATCACGTCATCGGCCTGCAGCGAGACGAACAGCACCGTGCCGACCTGGAAGCTGTACCAGCGGCCGGGGAAACGCGTCCCGTTGTGCGGCAGCGAGTAGCGGGTCAGATACGACGTGAACCCCTGCTCTCCGTTGTTGAACTCGATCTCGTGGTTGCCCGGGCACGGCATCCAGGGGCGGTTCGCGGCCGACGCCTGATTGTTGTTGCCGAAGTCGGCCCACACCGTCGGTTGCACCGTGGGATTCAGGTTCGCGTAGCAGAGATCGCCGTTCAGCAGGTGGAACAGGGGCCGAAATTGCTCGACCGCCTGAACGGCGAACGCGCTCTGCCCGTACGAGAGCACCCAAGCGGTCACCGGCGTCGCCAGGTCCCCGAAGCTGGTGAAGCGGAACGGCGCGCGGCCGCAAGGCGCGGTGCGGAACGTCGCCGCGAACGGCTGCGCGGCGTTGCTGTCGTTGTCCGCGGTGACCGAATAATGGTGCAGCGAATCCGGCGACAGGTCCTCGAGATGCACGTGGTACGTGAACACGGTCTGACCGTTGAGCCCGTCGGTGTAGGTCTTCTGAACCGCGGGGATCGTGCGGCCGAAGTGGTGGTCGGGTCCGAGGTGCAAGCGCGGGTTGACGGCCTGCGCCGCCGACGCCCACGACACCACCATCGACCGCGTCGGATCCTTGCCCCACGTGAGGTGAATCTGTTCGGGCGTTCCATCGGGCGTCGCCGCCTGGGCCGTGCGGTTCGCCGCGAACGGTGAGGCGGCCGCAGCCAGACCCGCGGCGCTGGTGCCGGTCAGAAAGTTGCGGCGCGAAAACGGCTTGGACAGCGGATTCGAGACGGTGTTGTTCGATCGATTGGTCTTGTGATCCTTGGCCATGGTTCTCAGCTCCTGTGGTTCGGCGCACGCGGGCCAGACCCGCCATGCGGTGGCCACCCCTCAGTGCAACTCTGCAGCCAGGCGAGAACCCGCGAGGCGCCGCGGGCACGGACCCCGCGGCGTCTCCGATTTTCAGTCGCGGTCTTCCGGTTTTCGAAAGGACCGCGCGCGACTCAATCGCGGAAGTCCCAGAGGTCGAGCACGTTCAGTCCGTCGTCGACCGCCGCGAACCGGAACGTGTGGCCAGCGACGTGCGAGAGCGCGAGGCCGAAGGCCGAGCCGGGCGCCGAATCGATCGAGAACTCCGAGACGAACTTGCCGCCCGCGGTGAACTCGACGATCTCGCTCGGTTGATTGGCATCGGGGTTGACCGCGTCGCCCTGCGCGGAGATGAGGTCACCGTTCGGAGCGCGCACCAGCCCTAGCGGTCCGTGCAGATGAACGCTGTCCTTGACGACGATGCGGCCGCGGCCGTGGCCGTCGTCGGCGCCCGAGCCGTGCGGGTTCGGAACCGCGAAGATCATGTTGTCGGCGGCCGAGGCGACGTAGAGCAGATCGTGGTCGCGATCGAGAGCCAGGCCCGTGGGCCCGACGATGAAGGCGGCCGGATCGCAGCGGTGGCCGTACCCGGACGCGATCCGTGTCTCGCGTTCGACCACGACCTTGTCGTCGCGATCACCGTCGCCGTCGCCCTCGACGCGCAGGTCGAGCCGGGTGACCGAGCCGTTCAACGCGTCGGAGACGAACACGACCGCCGTCGGGCCGAAGTCTTCGACCGTCAGATCCCAGGGACCGTCGAGCAACGACGGGCTGGTCAAGACCTCGGCCAGCACGCCGTGCTTGTTGATGACGAGCAGGCTCCCCTGGCCCACGTTCTCTTCCTGTCCCTGCGGGCCCGGCGTGCACACGCCGGAGCCGTCGGTGCTGGGAACCTGACCGACGAGCACGAATCCCCTGCTGAGCACGCCGAGCGCCGTGGAGAAGCCCGGCGCTGACGAGTCCTGGAAGAAAAGCGTGGGCGCCTGATCGGGGTTCGCCTTGCTCGGGTTCACCCTGACGATGGTGGTTCCCGTTCCCTGGAGGTTGTTCGCGTTGTTGAAGTTGGCAACGATCACATCGCCGGGTTTGAGGATGCCGCCCGACGGAAAGCCCGGTGGCACGAACGCGATGCCGTACGGATTGATGTCTCCGTTGGCGGGAACCGTCGAGCCCGAAGTGGGCGTTGCCGGCAGTCTTGCCAGCACGCCCGAATGATCGGCGACGGCCAGTGTTGCGAAACCAGTCATAGCCAGAGCGGCCCAGACAGTGAGAGCAGTTTTCGATGTCATGCGGATCTCCCTTCCCCCCCGTCCCGAGATGGAAGGCGCGTGATTGCGCCTTCCATGGACGGTGCTGAATTAAGTGCACATCGGAGGTACGCGCAGAACTCCGGCGATCACGGCAAATCGGGTTGACTCGAGATGTTGCAAACTCATCACGATCTTCTGCGATCGCGATCGCGCGATCCCCCGTGATCCAGCTTCCGCGGCTGTGTAGAGCGTTCTCGGGCGGGTCGGCGCGCCGGCCGGCTCCGGCATCCTGAGCAAACCTTCCGCGCAGGAAAGCTCGCAGGCGAAAACGACTTGCGTGTGCGCTCCGCCAGACGAACTCTTGGTGAGATGAGCGGAGTTCTCGAGCTGGCGCACGAATACATCCCTCACCCGAATCGACGACCGGGGCCTAGCGCCTACGACCTGGTCAAGGTCGGCTTCTTCCTCTTCGGCTTCCCGAAGAACGGCTTCGGTTCGATCGACGTCACCAAGGAGTGCAACCTCCGCTGCCGTCACTGCTACTTCTTCGAGCAGGAGGAGGCCTACGGTGACGACGATCTCGCCATCGAGGCCTGGGAGCAGAAGCTGCAGAAGCTCAAGGCCGAGTCGTCGCCCTGGGAGTTTCCGTTCCTGCAGTGCACGTGGGTCGGCGGCGAACCGCTGGTGCGCAAGAAGCTGGTCGAGCGCTGCCGCAAGTACTTTCGCTACAACACGGTCGTCACCAACGGCACCATCCCGCTGCCCGACTGGCCCGACGTCAGCTGGTACATCTCGATCGACGGCGACGAGCCGATGCACGAGTACATCCGCAACAAGAAGGGCATCTACAAGCGCGCCATGCGCAACGTGCGCGAACACCCCAACCTGAGCGTGACGATCGCGTTCTGCATCACCAAGCAGAACGCGCACTGCGTGGAGCGCGCGGTGATCGACTGGGCGCAGGCCGGCGCGACCCACATGACGTTCGACTTCTACACACCGATCGAGACCATCAACGAAGACCTGTGGATGGACTTTCCCGAGCGCGATCGGATGCTCGACAAGCTGATCGCGCTCAAGCGCATCTACCGCGACTTCATCGTGCTGCCCGAGCGCGCCTTCGAGCTGATGAAGGCCGAGAACTCGCGCTCGGTCACCGACAACTGTCTCTTCTCCAAGAAGTCGTTCGCGTTCGGGCCCCAGGGCGAGCTCAAAGAGAAGTGCATGATGGGCCCCAAGGCCGACTGCGACCGGTGCGGCTGCGTCGTTCCGTTCTACATGGCGTCGCTCGTCGATCGCGAGCGCATCGTCATGGACAACGCGCGCAACCTGGCGAGCTGGCTCGCTCGCAAGGTCGACACCGTCGCGGCGTGGATCAGTTGACGCTCCGTTGACGCTCAGCTAGCCGAACGCGTGCCACTCGCGCTCCCTCGGGCCGCGCGCGTTCCCGTGAGCCGAATGAAGCCTCCGCTGTGACTTAGGGGTGGTGCTTTCTCTATCTCGGAACCGTGATCGCGGTCGCGAATGGGTGGGCTCGATCGCTCGCATCGCCGGCCTGTGGGCGCTCGGGCTCGCGGCCTGCACGTCGCAGAGCAACCCGCCGGCCGGGGGCGGCGCGGGCGGATCCACCGGCGCCGGTGGCGCGAGCGTCGGCGCGGGAACCGGCGGCGTGGCCGGAACCAGCGGCGGCGCGGGCGGTTCGCCGGGGCTGGGCGGCCTGACCGGCGGCGGCATCGGCGGCATCGGGGGAACGACGGGCCCGGTCGACGCGGGTGGTAGCGCCGGCAGCGGCGGTGGGATCGACGCGGCGGCGCCGACGGGGTTCGTGTGCAATCAGGTCACCGCGATGACGCTGACCCGCGAGTGGTACGAGGCCGGCTTCGAGAACATGGTGGCCAACGATCGCTGGCAATTGAAGGCGCGCGAGCACGGCTACATCACGGAGTGGTCGAACCCGAACAGCGACTTCTGGAACGAGCCGATCGAATCGCCGTGCGCGCAGGGTTCGACGTCGCCGGACCACGTGGTGCTCACGGTGCTCAGCTGGGTGCCCGCCTGCTGCACGACGCAGCCGCAGTGGGTCGCCCAGGTCACCGGCGCGATCAACACGCTGAAGGCGAAGTATTCCGGGTTGAAGCGCATCGACCTGATGACGGTGATCCGCGGTCCCAACAACATGCTGTGCCCGACGGCGCCCGCGGCAGGCGAGACCATCGTGATCCCGCCCGAGCTCGACGGCGCGCTGGCGGCGGCGGCGGCGCAGTTCCCCAACTTCGTCTTCGTCGCCCCGAAGTTCGAGGCGCCCAACTGCGCGGCGTTCAGCGGTGGCGGCCCGCACCTGACCACCACCGGCAACACCGCGGTCGCCAAGAACATCGCCGCGTCGTTCGCGATGATCCAGTAGCGCGCGTGTTAGCGCGCTGATTTGCGCCCGCGCGGTTTGCGCACGGCGCGCACGCGGCCGCTCTTGCCGCCGCCCGCGTAGAACAGGTCGCGCTGGTCCGACTCCAGCCCGCTCACGCTCGGTGCCCTCGGGCATCGTCAACCGGGTCAGCACCTCGCCGGTCTTCGGGATCGACCTGGCGGATGTCGGCGTCGTCGCCTTCCCAGGTGCCGTGCCAGAGCTCGCCGTCGACCCAGGTGACGCCGGTGACGAAGCGGTTCGACTCGATCGTTCGCAGGATCGCGCCGGTGTCGGGATCGATCTGATGGATCTTTCGGTCGCGGTATTGTCCGACCCACAGCGTCCCCTCGGCCCACGTCAGCCCCGAGTCGCGCCCGCCGCCGGGAGCCGGGATCGACGACAGGATCTTTCCGGTCGTCGGATCGATCTTGTGGATGCGATCGTCGGCGATCTGGAAGAGGTGCCGGCCGTCGAACGCCGTCCCGGCGTCGCAGGCGACGTCGAGCGCGCGCACGCTCTTGCCGGTCGCCGGATCGAACGCCTGCAGCTGCTCGCCGCCGGCGAACCAGACCAGGCTGCCGTCGAAGCTGACGCCGCCCACCTGCGGCGCGCCGGGAAAGGGACCGTACTCGCGCACGATCTCGGCCGGCTGATCGATGTCGTTGCTCATTGCCCATCGCTTTCCTCCTGTCGATCTCCTACCCGAATCCCTCGGCGACCGGGAGTAACAAGGTCGTCGCGAAACCGGCCACCGGCGCCGACAGCCAGCGCTGCGAGCGGCCGCGGCCGAGCGCGCGCACCTGACCGGCCTCCTCGAGGGCGACCAGCGCGCGCTGCACCGTCCGCTGGCTCGACCCCAGCGCCAGCGCCAGCGCCGACGTCGACCAGGCCTCGCCGTCGGCGAGCAGCGCCAGCACGGCGGCGTCGGGGCTCTCGATCGGCGGCACCAGCAGCGCGCACCGTGGCCGCGCCGCGCGGCGCCAGCGCGAAGCCGCCGGCAGTGGCACGGATCTCGGCGAGCGGTCCGCAGCTCGCGGCGCAGGCGTCCCATCTCGACGCGCAGGCGCGCGCGGTGCGACGCGTTCGACGCGCCGCGCGCCGAACGCGCGCTCGATCAGGTGCGTCGCGCGCCGCCTCGCCGGGCCACGCCTCCGCGAGCGCGCGCAACAGCGCGAACAGCACCGGTCGCCGCGCGAGCCGCACCGACCGCTCTCCTCGTCGCGCCGCGCGCCGGCAGCCGTCGACGACCAGGTCCGGGGACGCCAGCAGCGCTTCGACCTCGGCCAGCGTCAGCGACCGGCGCCTCACCCGCGCTGACCAGGCGCGCCGCCGGCAGGACGAGGGCCTGGCCCGCGTGCTCGACCTCCGCGCGCAAGCGCCGCGATGCCCGACCGCGCCGCCGCCTTGCGTGCGCCGTCGAGCGCGGCGCGCGCCGGCTCGGCCCGTCCGCGGCGGAGCGCGATCTCGAAGTTGATCAGATGGGCGACCGCAACCAGCCGGGCCGGCGCGTGGTCGGACTCGAGCCCGGGCTCGAGCGCGGCGCACGCGCCCGCCGCCTCGTCGATCCGTCCGAGCAACAGAAGGCGGCGGATCTGCAGCAGCCGCGCGTGCGCAGCGTTCTCGCGATCGCCGTGCGCCGCGAACGTGCGCAGCGCTTCGGCCGAGCGCCCGCGACGGCCAGACGAGATCGCGCGCCGCCAGCGCCACCTCGGCCTCCGCGGTCAGGCAGCGCGCGCGCGCCACCGTCTCGCGTCGGTCCGAAGCCCCGCGCCGCCCGGCGCAGCAACGCGCGCGCGCGGCCGAGCTCGCCGAGCTGGGCCATCGCGATCCCGCGCAGCGCCAGCGCCGCCGGGTCGTTTCGCAGCGCGACGCGCTTGAGCGCGCCCAGCGGATCCCCCGCGCGCAGCGCGCGCCCGGCCGCGGTGATCGACGAATCCATTGCGTGACTCTAACCTCGACGCCATTGTTACTCCCGCACGGCTTCGGAGGGCGGTATCTCTGGGCGGTATCGCGATCTGGGGGAGCCACCATGACCAGCACGACCATCTCTCGGCGAATCGTGAGTTGCTGTGGTGCCGATGCACCGGATGTGACGGCGCCACGCGCGGCCGATCGGCGCGCGCGTGAGCCGTTGTTCTGGGGCGCGTCGGCGATCCTCTTCGTCGCCAGTGTCGCGGCAACCGCCGTCTGGTGCCGCTCGATGTCGACATCGACGTCGCTGCCGGCCGGGATGCCGATGCCCGGCGGATGGACGATGTCGATGGCGTGGATGCGAATGCCCGGACAGACGTGGGCCGGCGCCGCTGCGGCTTTCCTGGGCATGTGGCAGGTGATGATGGTGGCCATGATGCTGCCCTCACTGGTCCCGATGCTCGGGCGGTATCGAAGAGCGCTCGTCGGCGTCAGCCGGGCGCGACTCGGCTGGCTGACGCTGCTCGTGGGCGTGGCCTACTTCGGGGTCTGGGCTTTGTTTGGAGCGCTGACGTTCCCGCTGGGCGTCGCGGTTGCGGAGATCGAGATGCGGCAGCCGGCGCTGGCGCGCGCCGTGCCGATCGCCGTCGCCGTGGTCGTCGTGCTCGCCGGCCTGCTGCAGTGGAGCTCGTGGAAAGCGCGTCACCTCGACTGCTGCCGAGCGGTGCCCGGCCTCGACGACAAGCTGCGCGCCGACGCGCGCACAGCGTTGCGACACGGCCTGCGACTGGGCGTCCACTGCAGCTACTGCTGCGCGGGTCTCATGGCGATCCTGCTGGTCGTCGGGATCATGGACCTGCGCGCGATGGCGGTCGTCACGGCGGCGATCACGGCCGAGCGTGTCGCGCCTGCCGACGCCCGGGTCGCGCGCGCGATCGGGGCCGTCAGCCTGGGGATCGGGGTCATCCTGATCGCGCGCGCAGCCGGGCTCGGATGACCAGCGGGCGCGCTCACTCGGGCGCGTGAGCGCCGTACACGCAGGTGTCGAAGAACGCCTTCAGATCCTGGCCGCTCGCGGCCTCCATCGCGTGCTCCAGCTCGGCGCTCGTCACGCCGCCCTCGCTCTTCGCGCCGGCGAGCGTGTAGGCGCGCAGGCCCGACCAGAAGGCCTGCTCTCCCAGTCGGCGCCGGAGCGCTTCGAAGACGAGCGCCCCCTTGCTGTAAGTGATGGGCCCGCTCGCGTCGGCGGGCGCCTGCCAGTCACCGTACGAGAGCGCCCGCTCCTTGCCCGCGCGGCGCGCGTCGTCATAGCGCCGGCGCGCGTTCGCGATCTCCTTGTCATAGTCCGCGCGACCCCACTTCACCTCCTTGAAAGCGGCCTGCAAGAACGTGGTCAACCCTTCGTTCAACCAGAAGTCGTTCCACGAGCGGCAGGTGACTCGATTCCCCCACCACGAGTGAACGAGCTCGTGGATCACCAGCCAATCTTCGCGACGGTCCTGGACCAGACCGCGAAGATAGCTCTCGCTCAGCAGCGCCATGCCGACCAGCTCCTGGCCGGGCACCCGATTGGAAAGGAACACCTGATCGTAACGTCTCCGGGGAAACGCCGAGCCGGCCCATCGCGCGAGCGTCGGTATCGCGCCCTGCGCCGCCTCCAGCGCCGGTCGAAGATCCGTCGTGGCGCTGCGATCGATCGACGCGCAGACGCGGACCGCTCCGGCGTCGACGCAGGTGGTTCGCAGAGGTCCGGCGACCGCCCCGACGAGATAGGCCGGATACGGCTCCGTCAGCCGGATCGTTCGGCGCTCCCGGCCCCTGGGGAGAGTCGTTCGTCCCGATTCGTCGCCCGTGCCGATCAGCGTCGAGGAGGCCGGGACAATCCAGTGCAAGGTGAACGTCGAGCGATCCGAGGGCGATGCATCACAGGGCAACCAGGCCTCGGTGTGAAACCCCGTGTACCACCCGTCGTTCGGCAGGAACCACATGCCGCGCTTCGGTTCGGCGTGATACCAGATGCGCAACGTGCGTGACTCGCCACGCCGCGCGGGCCGCGTGAGCCGGATGTTTGCCAGCCCCGGCTGGATGTCGACGATCAAAGGGCGCCGGTCTTTCCCCGCCTCTTCCCCGCCTCTTCCCCGCCTCTTGGCCCGCCTCTTCGACGGTCTCTTCGACCGCCTTCTCGATCACCAGCCCATCCGCGTCGAGCGCGACCACGGACAGGCTCGCCGTCGTGCTCGCGATGCGGATGCTGACATTCCCGCGCAACGAACGAGTCGCGACGTCGGGCGCGAGCTCCGCTTCGTAGTGCTCGACGCGATAGTCCTTTTCCCGATAGGGTCGTGTCGCGCCGGGCGAAGGTGACGGGGGCGCGCAGATCCAGGCAACCAGGAAGAGAAGGCGCATTGGCAAACGCGACGATTATCGGGCATCTGGCCTCCGCGGTCACCGCTGGCGGCTCGAACGAGTACGAGCGGATTGGAGGCGGGTACGCGGAGAACCGGCGCGCGGATCCGCGGCTGGCGCGCGCCATCGGTGAAGCCCTCGGTGACGCCGGCAGCGTGGTCAACGTCGGTGCGGGCGCCGGCTCGTACGAGCCCGCGGCACGCGGCACCGTCGCCGTGGAGCCATCGGCGACGATGATCGCGCAGCGCTCACGCGGCTCGGCGCCTTGCGTTCGCGGAGTCGCCGAGCAACTTCCTTTCGGCGACGGAGCTTTCGACGCCGGCCTCGCCGTGCTGACGGTGCATCACTGGTCGGACTGGCGCGCGGGATTGCGCGAGCTCGTCCGCGTGACGCGCAAGCGGGTGGTGCTGTTCACCTGGGACCCCGATTGTGACGGCTTCTGGCTGGTGCAAGACTACTTCCCGGCGATGCTGGAGCTGGACCACCAGCGATTTCCGCGCCTCCGCGCGTTGCAGGAGGAGCTCGGCGAGCTGCAAATCGAGCCGGTTCCCATTCCGCACGATTGCGCGGACGGATTCCTCGGGGCGTTCTGGCGCCGGCCCGCGGCTTACCTCGACCCATCGATCCGACGCGGGATCTCCAGCTTCGCGCGCGCGGATCTCGATGCAGGGCTCGCGCGCCTCGCCGCCGATCTCGAGGACGGCGCGTGGGCCCGCAAGCACGGTCATCTGCTGGCGCAGACGCAGCTCGACGTCGGGTACCGCCTGATCGTTACCGCAAATCTGGGCGCCATCTTGGCGTGACGAGAATCCGAGTGCTCGGACGCGCGCTCACTTGCCGTAGCCCGCGGCCTGGACGTTGACCAGCACCGCGGCGTCGGTCGCGTCCGACGGCCGTCCCGTGGTGACAGCGCCTTCGAAGAAGGTTCCAGACGAGTGGTTGCTGTTGTCACCGCCCACGCCCAGGACGATGCCGCCGCCGAAGGAAAAGTTCTTGGCGGGAGCGGCGCCGTCATAGCCGGTCGTCAGATTGCCGGATTGCCCATTCCCCATCCGGAGCGCGTATTGCCCCGTGCTGGTCTTGAGCACGCCAAACGCGAATGGAACGCCGGACATCGAGATATTCGCGGCGGTCGTGTCATTGGTGGCGCTGGGCGCGCCCACGGTGCCTCCGGACCAGACGCCGCCCTCGAAATCGGCCATGAACCAGGGACCGGTGCCGGCGCCTCTGCCCCAGAACCCGGTGCCGAAGAACAGCGTGTTCATGGTGGTGCCGTTGCAATTGTCCTTGCCGACGTTGCCGAAGTCCCAGCAGCAGGCGGTGCCGGCGTGCGTGGCGTCGGCGACCTCGTAGACACCCTGCGACGCCATGTTGGCACCCATGGGCACGCCCGTCGTCGCGTCGTTGCGATAGCCCTCGCGCGCGTTGGTGAAGAGGGCATAGACCTTGTGACCGCTGGCGGTCACCGATTTCTGTTTCGCGCTCGATTCGTAGTCCGGCAGGTCGGCGCTGCCGTCGACGAAACAGCCGGCGGGCGCCACGCGCAGATGGTTGGCCTTACCGGACTGGTCGTAAATGATCGAGAAGGTGCACGTGTCGGTGCCGCAGAACGCGTCCTGGGCGGCCGAATCGGCGAAGCCGCCGGCGACGACGCCGATGTCCATGGTCGTTCCGCCCGCGCGGACGCCGGTCTTCATGTTCGCGCCGGTGCCGTCGGTCGTCATCGTGCCGCCTTTTCTGACCTGGTAGAGGGGGCCGCTGTACTGGCTCGAGAGAATCCGAACCGTGCTGTAAGCCGCGACGCACGGCGTGTTGCCCATCGCGTAGATGTCGCACGGCCCCTGGACGGGGGTCGTCGATCCGCCGGCGCCCGTCCTGCCGCCCGTTCCGGTCGTGCCGCCGCCTCCCGTTCGTCCGCCGGTCCCGGTCGTGCCGCCGGTTCCACCGGAGTTGCCGGCGGTCCCGCCCCCGGTCCCGGTTGCGCCGGCGGTGCCGCTCATGCCGCCGGTTCCGTTCGCGCCGCCCGTACCACTCGTGCCGCTGCTCTGGAACACGATGGTGCCAGTCATGGTCGGACTCGCGGGCTGCGGAGTCCAGGTCATCTTGGTTCCCGAGACGCAATACGAATACGGCGAGCTGTTGTCGACGGTGAGCGTGTTGCCGGAGGTCTCGTAGCGGCCGTTTCCCGACGCGAGAGCGGAGACCAACCCGGCCCCGCCAGCCTGCTGGACGGTGCTCGTGCAGGTGCACCCGCCGTTCGCGGCGGACGTGCAAGTGACCGAGCTGAAGCCCAGGCTCTGGAGTGGACCAGCGATCCCATCGCAGGTGGTCGTGGTCCCCGAGAGTGACAAGCACGCCGGCGCCAGCGCGAACTGCTCGCTGCCGGTCGTGGTCGTGTTGTCCGAGTACGTCCCGTCGGCGTTACCCGTCCACGTGCCCGTCACGTGAAGGGATCCCGTGATCGCCGCGGGCGCGCAGTTCAACCCGGCCAATGTCAGATCCAGCTCGCCGCTCACCGTGAGACAGGACGAGGTCACGTTCCAGCTTCCGACTACGGTGCCGCCGCAGGGTGCCACATTGGAACAGGACGCGGATGCTCCCCCGCTACCCGTGTTTCCGCCCGTGCCCGACGGGGTGCTGGCACCGCTGCTACAGCCGCCCGCGATCGTTCCCAAGATCGTTCCGAAGAAGAGGAAGGAGAAGGCGAGAACCATCGCCCCCGCAGATCCCGTGAATCCGGCGCGAAATGGACTTGGACACGCTTCCATGACGAACGTTGTCGCGGGGGAGCCGCTTTTGTCATCGAAAGTGCGGCCCGAGAGAGGTAGCGTCATTGGTGGATGATTCGGTGGTCGGTGTCAGCGGTCGTCGTGGCGATCCTTGCGTCATCTGGTTGCGGTGCGACGCAGATCGCCGACACGGCTCGAGTCGCCGGTCCGACCCCCGGCGCGCTGGAGCGCCTCAGCCAGCGCCCAGCCTGGTTGTTCCCGATGGCCGAGTGTCCCGCCGACGCGTTCCCGGGCGTCGCGCAGATGCTCGGCTATCGTCCCGGTGAATGCGCGCCCGACCTCGAGCCGTGCCTCGATCGCTGCCAGTCGAATGACGCGCACGCTTGCTATGCGGCGGCGCTCCGCGTTCAAGAGATGAACGCGCCGGTGGACTATTCCGAGGCGCTGTTCTCGAGAGCCTGCAGCCTGGGGGGCGCGTCCGCCTGTACCAATCGTGCCGCCGGAATCATCGCGCACCCGCCCAACGATTCCGTTCCTTGGTCGTGCGTCAATCGAACCTTCGAGGCCATGTGCCGCCAAGACGATCCCTGGGCTTGCACGATGTGGGGCTCGAGCCTGGTGCGCGGCCTCGGGATGGCGCCGGATATCGCACGCGCTCGCGAGGTGCTACCCAAAGGCTGCCGGCTCTCGGAGGACGACCCCGCCTGCATGGCCGCTCGCAAGCTGCTGGCGGAAACGAACGGGACCTCGATCTGACGCGGGCTCAGGGCCCGCCGACCCGAGGCAGTCTGAAGAACGCGCGCGCCGTCGCGGTGGCGGCGGCGTCGGTCATGCCGCGGTCCTCTCCTCGAGCGGCGGCCACCGCGTCGAGCACGTGGGGCAGGAAGGCGGGTTCGTTGCGGCGGTCCCGAGGCGGCGACGGCATGTTGCGCGGAAGCAAGTACGGGGCGTCGGTCTCGATCATCAGGCGCCGGCCCGGAATGCCGGACAGGATGCCGGCGAGCTCTCGGCCGCGCCGTTCGTCGCAGATCCATCCGGTGATGCCGATGTGGAGATCCAGCGACAAATAACTTTCCAGTTGCTCGCGCGTGCCCGTGAAGCAGTGGACGACCGCACCGACCAGCGACGACCGGTGTTCGCGCAGGATGCCGGTGAAGAGCTCGTGGGCGTCGCGTTCATGCAGGAACACCGGCAGGCGCAACTCCGCTGCCAGCCCGAGCTGGGCGCGGAAGCAACGGATCTGATCCTCGCGCGGCGAATAGTTGCGGTTGAAGTCCAGGCCGCATTCGCCTAGCGCAACGACCCGCGCACGTCCGGCCAGCGCGCGCAGCTCCGCCAGCCAATCGCCCGTCGCTTCGACGGCGTGATGCGGGTGCACGCCGGCCGTGGCGTAGAGCGCGACCCGTCCGGCCTGCTGCGCGAGCTCGGCCGCCGCGCGGCTGCCGGCCAGGCTGGTGCCGGTGACGATGATCGAATCGACGCCGGCGTCCGCCGCGCGGTCGATCACCGACGGGAGATCGCGCCCGAAGCTCTTCGAGGTCAGGTTGGCGCCAATGTCGATCACGGAGAGCCCCCCCGATTGCTCACCCTCTCACGGGAGCGGGCTTCGATCGAGTCATTCGCGTGCCGGCACCATCTCTCGCAGCACCGTCGGGATCAGCTCCGACACCGTGGGGTGAATCGGCACCGCCCACTCGAGCTGGGTGTAAGGAACGCGCGCATTCATCGCGTCGATGATGCCGTGGATCGCCTCGTCGCCGCCGGGGCCCAGGATGGCGGCGCCCAGGATCTGTCGGGTCTCGGCGTCGGCGACGACCTTCATCAGTCCCTGCGTCTCACCCTTTTCGACGGCGCGGCTCACGCGCGACATCGGGCGCGAGCCGACCAGCAGCGGCCGCCCGCGGGCGTGCGCCTGGCGTTCGGTCAGGCCGACGCGGCCGAGGGGTGGATCGATGAACAGCGCATAGCCGGGAATTCGATCGCTCACTCTTCGCCGCTCACCGTTCAAGAGATTGGCGGCAACGATCTCGTAGTCGTTGTACGCCGTGTGGGTGAACGCACCGTGGCCGTTGCACTCGCCCAGCGCCCAGATGCCGGGCACGCTCGTCGCCAGGCCATCGTCGACTTTGATGTAGCCGCGGGCGTCGGTGGCCACGCCGGCGCGTTCCAGGCCCAGGTCGTCGGTGTTCGCGCGTCGGCCGACGGCCAGCAACACGTGGGAGCCGATCACCTCCGGCACACCGTCGGCGCAGTGCACGGATACCTCGACGCCGACGTCGCGGGGCGCGAGGCGGATGCATTCGGCGGACGTGCGGACGCTGATCCCCTCGCCCTCGAGGATCGTGCGGATCGCCTCCGACACTTCGGTGTCTTCGTTGGCGATCAGCCGTGGCTGCCTCTCGAGGACGGTGACCTGGGCGCCAAAGCGCCGGTAGATCTGCGCCAGCTCGAGGCCGACGTAGCTGCCGCCGACGACGACCAGGTGCGCCGGCAGGACGTCGAGGGCGAGCAACGAGCTGTTGTTGAGGTGCGGCGCGCGATCGACGCCGGGCAAAGCCGGAACGATCGCGCGTCCACCGACGTCGATGAAGATCCGCGGCGCGCTCAACCGGTCCTCGCCGATGCGGATGATCTCGGGCGCCTCGAACCGGGCGTGGCCGCGGATGATCGTGCAGCGGGGCAGGGAGCGCAGCCAGCGTTCGACGCCGTCGCGCGCGTCGCGGACCACGGCGTCGACGCGGGCGCGCACGCGAGCCAGGTCCACGCTGACCGGCCCGGTGAGCACACCGAAGTCGGCCCCTCGGCGCGCGAGGTGCGCGGCATGGGCGCTGGCCACCATCGTCTTGGTCGGCATGCAGCCGGTGTTCACGCAGGTGCCGCCGAACAGATGCCGCTCGATGAGCGCGACGGACATGCCCGCGGCGGTCAGCCGGCCCGCCAGAGAGGGACCGGCCTGGCCGGCTCCCACGATGATCGCGTCGAACCGATCCACGGTGATCTAGACCCTGACGGTTGGCCGGCCGGGACGCCATCGGGTGTAGATCCTGATTTTGGTGCTGGCCGGCGCCGCGGCGGCAGGCGTGATCGGTATCGCCCGCCTCGCTCGTCTGGTAAAGAACCTGCCATGCAGGGACTCACCAGCGAGCACGGTGGTCTGGCGGCGCTCTTGCCCGAGGCGCGCGTGGGCACGATCGATCGGATCGAGCCGATCACGCTCGGGCTCTCGGGCACCGCCGTGTACGCGGTGACGGCGTCTCGCGGCGCGTTCATCGTGCGCGTTCAGCCCGCGGCGGATGCGGTCACGTTTGCTCACCGACTGCTCGTGGCCCGCCGCGCCGCGGACATCGGTGTGGCGCCCGCGATCGTGCACGTCGACGAGGTGGCGCGCGCCACCGTGACGGTCCGCGTGGATGGGATGCCGCTGCCGGCGGCGCTCGCCGATCCCCGGCAACGGGACCGCGCGCTCGCCTCCCTGGTCGATCGCTTGCGCGCGGTGCATGCGCTCGACCCCGTCGGCGTCACCGAGAGCGATCCGTTGACGTACGCGCGCACGGCGTGGCAACAGCAGCGCACGCGCGCGGGTTTTCCGTCGTGGGCCGCGTCGCTGGCGACCACCTTCGACGCGATCGCCACCGTGCTCGCCGACGACGCGCGCCGAGTCGTCAGTCACAACGACGTCAACCCCATGAACGTGATCTGGGACGGCGCAAAGGCGTGGCTCGTCGACTGGGATGTCGCCGGCCTGGGACATCCGCACTACGATCTGGCGACGTTCGCGATGTTTCTGCGCCTCGATGAGGCCGTCGCCGGCGAGCTGGTCGCCCGACACGACGGCGTGTCCCTCGACGAGCGCCAACGGCTCGGTTTCCGCGCGCTGCGACAGCTCGTGGCGGTTCTCTGTGGGCTGACGTTTCTGGGCCTGAGCGAGGATCTCGGCGCGCGACCGGCGCCGGCCCTGCAGGACGCGCCGTCGCTGGGGGACTGCTACGCGGCGATGCGGGCCGGGCAGCTCGATCTCGGCGGCGCGCATGGCCGCACCTCGTTCGGCCTGGCGCTGCTGGCCGAAGGGTTGTCGAGAGAAGCGGCGTAAGCGCCGCGTCGGCCGGGGCGGCGGCGTCAGCCGGGGCGATCGAGGTTGCGCAGGAAGTCGGCCACTTCGCCGAAGCGCTGGCGCAAGAACGCGCGGGTCGCGGGCGGGATCGCGCAGTCGTCCATCGCCGCCTCCATGCTGCGGACCCAGGCGTCGCGCATGGCGCTGTCGATGGGCACCTGCGAGTGACGCAGGCGCAAGCGCGGATGTCCGTGGTCCCGCACGTAGTCGTCGGGCCCGCCGAGCCAGCCCACCAGGAACGAACCGAAGCGATCACGGTTGCGGCGGCTGACCTTTCCTTGCGTGTCGAGCTCGTGGAGCGCCGCGAGCGCCGGCTCGGCTTGCTCCATGACGTCGTAGAAACGCTCCACGAGCGCGAGCACTTTCGCGCGACCACCGATCTCGTCGTAGGGGTTGTCCATGGGCGGCGACCCCGCGAGATATAGCGCACCCGCGGGCAAACGCCGCGCGCGATCACGCCGCCTGTGCCGCCTGCACCGCGAGCGCCGGATCGCCGGCGTAGACCTTGGTCAGCGCCTTGCCGATCAGCGGCGCGATGAGGGGCATCAGCACGGTGTCGCGCATCCACATGCCGAACGCGCCCAGCTCCTTCAGCGTGCGCTGATCGTTCTCGTAGCCGCGCGCCACCATCGCCTCCGCGCGCGAACGCCGGAGCTGCTCGAAGCGCGCGAACGACTCGTGCACCGGGCGCGCGCGGGCGGCCAGCAGCTGCCCGAGCAGCATCGCGTCTTCGAGCGCCAGCGACGCGCCCTGGCCGCCGGCCGGGCTCATCGCGTGCGCCGCGTCGCCGATCAGCACGACGCGATCGCAATGCCAGCTCGGCAGTGTCGGCACGTCGTGAATGGGCGTGCGGACCCAGGCCTGCGAGCGCGCGATGAGCTCATCGGTCGGCGCGCACCAGCCGCGGTATTGCTCGTGGATGCGCCGAGCCAGATCGGCCACCGGCATGGTGAGGATCTGCGCCCGCTCGGCGTCGTCGGCGAACGGGATGTGGCACCACCATCCCCACTGGTCGGCGCGCATCTTCGAGTACCCGAACTGGTGCTTCGGTCCGACGATGAAGGTGAGGCTGGCGTGCTCCTCGAACGGCACGTCGGGCGTGAACCCGAGCTCGCAGAACGCGCCGAGCGAGATCATGCGCGTGTCGCGCGGCTGAGCGTACTCGGGGTGCATCCAGGCGCGCACGCGTGAGTGCACGCCGTCGGCGCCGATGAGGAAGTCGCCGGTCTCGGTCGATCCGTCGTCGAACCGCGCCACGACGCGATCGTTCTCGACGGCGAGATCGCGCAGGCGCTTCTCGTAGCGGATGGCGATGCGGTCGCGGTCGATCGCCTCGCGCATCAGTCGGTGGAGGTGAGCCCGCAGCACATTGACGCCCGGGCGCGCGCCGCCCGTGGGCGCGAACCCGATGACCTTTCCGCGGTGGTTCTTGAACCGGAAGTCGCGCGAGGGCTGCCCCGCGCGCTGGAGCTCGTCGGCGATGCCGAGCTCGGCCAGCACGCGCATGCCGTTGGGTGCGATCTGGAAGCCGCCGCCCACGTTGTCGCTGAGGGCGTGCGCTTCGATGACGACCGGCTCGATGCCGGCGCGGGCCAAAAACACCGCGATGGCGGGGCCGGCGATGCCGCCCCCGATGACGATGGCTCGTTGCCTGGTGGCTGTTGTTTCCATGTCGTGCAGGATGGCGCCGGCGATTCATGTCCACAACTCATGAGTCATGATGCTATCTATCATCGCAATGAATCCGTCGATCGGCGTGTCGGGCACTCTCTCCAACCTCGACCTCAACCTGTTTCTCCTGCTGCACACCATGTTCGAGGAGAACAGCACCACGCGCGCCGCCAAGCGGCTCAGCGTCACGCAATCCGCGGTCAGCAACGGGTTGGCGCGGCTGCGCGTCGCGCTCGGCGATCCGTTGTTCGTGCGCAGCGGTCGCGGCCTGGTCGCCACGCCGCGCGCCGACGAGCTGCGTCCGCTGGTCGCGCAGGCGATCGGCCAGCTCGCGGCGGCGGTCGAGGGCGGCGGCTCCTTTGCCCCGCGCGACAGCACGCGCCGATTCACCATCGCCGCCGCCGACAACCACCAGTCGCGGGAAATCCCGCTGATCGCGGCCGCGTTCACGCGCGAGCTGCCGCGCGCCGAGCTGCGCGCCGTCAGCGCCGACTTCCTCGCCGCCACCGACGGCCTGGCCAAGGGCGAGATCGACGCCGCCTTCGTCCCCACCGACCTGGCGCTGCCCGGTCACCACGGAACGGTCGTCTTCGAAGAGCGCGCGGCGCTGGTGGTGCGCCGCGATCACCCCAAGGTGCGCGGCAAGCTGACGCCCAAGCTGTTCGCCGAGCTGTCCCACATCGACGTCGAGGTCGCGCTGGGGCGAAAGGGATTCGGCCACCAGCAAGCCGCCCGTCACTGGCGCAGCAGCGGGCTCGAGCGGCACGTTCGCTTCACCGTGCCCTACTTCACGACCGCCGCTCTCGTCGCCGCGCGCACCGACTGCATCGCGGGTCTCCCCAGCCGCGTCGCCGAGACGCTGGTCGCCACGCTGCCGATCAAGATCGTGCCCACGACCTTCCCGCTGCCCGCGATGCGCATCTCCCTGGTGTGGCACGACCGCACCGACCGCGATCCAGGGGCGCGCTTCTTTCGAAAGGTCGTCGTGGACGCGGTCCGGGAATAGTCCGTCTCCAGGGGAATCCGATATGATCGAGCGTCATGTCGACCGATGGGGATGCCCTGGCGGCGCCGGTTCCCGCGCTGGTCATCGGCGCGGGGCCGGCGGGTCTGGCGACGGCCGCCTGTCTCAAGCGGCGCGGCATCGACGCGCTCGTGATGGACGCGGGGACGTCCGTCGGCGGCTCGTGGCGACAGCGCTACGAGCGCCTGCACCTGCATACGGTCAAGCAGCACTCGCATCTACCGGGGCTGCGCTTCGCGAAGGACGTGCCGCGCTACCCGTCCGCCGCCGAGATGGCCGCGTACCTCGAGTCGTACGCCGCGCGATTCGCGATCCGCCCGCGCTTCGACGAGCGTGTGCGACGCGTGTCGGTCAGGGACGACGTCTTCATCGTCGAGACGGCGCGGGCGGTCCATCGCGCGCGCGCCGTGGTCATGGCCACCGGGTACAATCGCGTCCCCAACCCGGATCGACCACCCGGCGCGGAGCAGTTCCGCGGCCAGTTGTTGCACGCCGCGAGCTACCGCAACGCTGAGCCGTTCGCGGGCCAGAGCGTGCTGGTCATCGGCGCCGGCAACACGGGCGCGGAGATCGCGCTCGAGCTCGCTCTGCGCGGCGCGAAACCGACGCTGGCGGTGCGCGCGCCCGTCAACATCGTCCCACGTGATTTTCTCGGCATGCCGACGCAGGTCACCAGCATCCGCATGCGCCACGCGCCGCTCGCGCTTGGAGACAGCCTGGGGCGCCTGATATCGCGCCTGGTGTTCGGCAATCTCGCGCGCTTCGGGCTCGGGCGGCCGGCGCTGGGGCCTCTGTCGGCGATCAAGCTGCGGCGGCGCATCCCGCTCATCGACATCGGGACGATCGCGGCCATCAAGGACGGGCGCATCGCCGTCAAGCCGGGTGTCGACCACTTCACCGCGCAGGGCGTGACCTTTGCCGATTCCAGCGCCGGCGCGTTCGACTCCATCGTGCTGGCCACGGGCTATCGCCCGGCGCTGGCCGAGCTCATCGACGTCCCCGGCGTGCTCGCCGAGGACGGCCACCCGCGCGACTGGCGGGGCGGCGGAGCGCGTCGCAACCTGTTCTTTGTCGGCTTCCAGAACGTGGCCACGGGCCTGCTGCGCGAGATCGGGATCGAGGCCGAAGCCGTGGCGGCAGCGATCGCCGGCGCTCCGTGATCCGGCGTATCCTGACGCCGCGGTCATTCGCGCCGCACGCGGCTATACTCGCGTCCGGTGATCCCATGCAGCTACCGCCCTTCGAGCTCGATCTCTGGCTGAGCAAGCACAAGTTCGCGTCGCCGCCGATTCGCTACGACCTGGCGTCGAGCACCGGTCCGCGCTGGACCCTGCGCGAGCTGCTGGACCTGGGCGGCGCATCGGCGCGCGGCGAGCTCGAATCGCTCGCGCTGTCTTATTTGCCGTCGGCGGGCAGCCTGGCGCTTCGGCGGCGCATCGGCGCGCTCGACGACGTGGATCCCGAGTGGGTGGTCGTCACCACGGGCGCTTCCGAGGCGATGCTGGCGCTGATGTGCGTCGTTGCGGAGCCCGGCGCTTCCGTGCTCTTGCCGTCGCCGCGCTTCCCGGCGTTTTCGGTGGCGGCGCGCGCCTGGGGGTTGGGAGTCAGGACCTACGAGCTGTCGCGCGAGCGCGGCTTCGAGCACACGGCGCGCGCGATCGCGGCTGCCGCGGACGAGACGACCCGGCTGGTGGTGGTCAACTCGCCCCACAATCCGAGCGGCGCCGTCATGCCTGCCGAAGAGATCGCCGCGCTTGCAGAGATGCTCGCGGTGCGCGGCACGTTGCTGGCTGTCGACGAGGTCTACCATCCGCTCTACATGGGAGCTCCGGCGCCGAGCGCGGCGCGCCTGCCGAACACCGTCGCCATCGGCGACATGTCCAAGGCGCTGTCGCTCGGGGGCCTGCGCATCGGCTGGATCATCGATCGCGACGCCGGCCGGCGCGAGCGGCTGGCCCAGACGCGCGGCTACTTCACGGTCTCGGGATCGCCGGTCACCGAGGGCCTGTCGGAGATCGCGCTCGCTTCAGCCGAGTCCATCCTCTCGCGCGCCCGCGCCGTCGTCGGCGCCAATCTCGCCGCGCTCGAGCGGTTCATCGCCGCACACGCCGGCACGCTCGCCTGGTTCAAGCCGGCCGGCGGCACCACCGCCTTCCCCTGGTTCACCGACGGGCGCGACGCGCGTCCCTTCGCCGAGGCGCTGGCGACGCAGGGCGTGCTCGTCACGCCGGGCGACTGCTTCGGCGCGCGCGATCACTTCCGCGTGGGGCTCGGCGCGGAGTGTGGTGAGTTCGCCGCCGCGCTGGCAATCGTCTCGCGCGTGCTCGATCAGCTTTGAAGTGACGCGCCTGCGCGATGCTCTGAGCGCGGCAAGGCGCGAGAACCGGGTTGTTGCTGATGAAGACGCTGTAGTCGCCAGCATTGATCGTGGAACCGGTCAGCTGGACGTTCTCGAAACCGTAGATGTTGGAGAGGCTCGTGTTGCCCTGGAGACGCAGTTGCGCGGCCGTGAAGCTGCCGTTGCTGGGAAGGATCAGGTGGCGAAGCAGGGAGTTTCGCGGCTGGATGCGAAAGAAGTCGTGCAGGGAGCCGAGATTGAGCTCCCCGCCGACGTCGCTGCCCACGATGTCGAAGGCGCCCGTGTGAGTGGAAGCCCCCAAGGTCTCGAGCGAGCGAAAGGCGCAATAGTCGACGGTGGAGCCGCTGAACCGGGTGTAATTGATGTTCGATCCTACCTGCCGAAGGTTCGGGAAGCTGCCGAGCGACGGCTCGCCGTCCGCGCCGCCCTGGATGTCGATCTCGCCGTCGACGATCTCCAGGCAGTCGAATGACGATACGTCGACCAGGGTGTTGAGCTTGAGATCACCGGTGATCTCCGTGACGCCCACGTAGTTGGTGGCGGGATCGTTCATGTCGACGAACGCGTCGGCGTCGACGACCTTGGTCGAACAACGAGTGACTGACGGGCACGTCACCACGGGAGCATTCGAGCCGCCTGCGCCGCCGCGGCCCCCGGTGCCGCTCACGGCGCCGCCGCCGCTCCCGCTACTCTGACCTCCCGCGCCGCCCGCGCCCGCGCTGCTCGCGTCGAGAGCACTGTCGCCGCCCCCGGATCTCGCCGAGAAAACCGCACCGGCACCCGCGGTGTTAAGGTGCGGTCGATGACGGTCGGCCGGCGGGGATTGCGGGGCGCTCGCGTCGCCGCCGCTGTCATCGTCGTGGTGATGCCGGCGCTTGGGGCGGGCTTCTCTTGCGGGAAGGAGGCCGGCCCGGCTGCGACGGCGGAACACGCAGCGCGCGGCGCCGCGGCGCGCGGCCAGCCCACCGAAGACGAGAGCCGACCGCAACGTCCCCAGGCCGAGGTCGAGAACCTCGCGCTCGCCAGGGCGATCGACCGGAAGATCTGCGGGAAGCGCGGTTGTTGCGTGAGCGGGATCGAGGACGCCGGCACCGATCGGAAAGGGCGCTCACTGGCAGTGGCGACGATCGACGCCGGCTTCGGCGGTGTCGCGAGCTGTCTGGTGCCGCCGTCCGTCGAGCCCGCGCCGTTCGGCAGTGGCGTGCTGGACAAGGAGCCCTGTCCGATCGAACCGCGCGCGGCGAAGCAGGCGCCCGCGGAAGAGAGTGGGTCGGGCGGTGACGGTGATGAAGAGGCGGCCGCGGACGATCCGGCCACGGAGCACGATCCCGAAGCCGAAGACTGCCGCCCGTACGAGTACCACCTCATCGTCCATTCGCACGGCAAGATCCGGGCGCGCCAGCTCCTTTCGGAGGAGTGCAACAACGGGTACGGCGCCGCGGGCGTGGGGGAAGACACGGTCTCCGTCGACGCGGAGGCACGGACGTTCACGCACAATCAGTCGGGAGGTTCCGCCTGGCGATGGAGCAGAGGCACCGAAGTCGGCCTCGATCCGCTGCGCATCGTCCACACCGACGAGTCGTCGTTCTGGACGCTCGACGAGGAAGGCACCTCGAAATCGGCCGACTGGAACCATGACACGTTCGAGGGGTCCGAGACCTGGTCGGCGCCGGATTGCGAGGCACGGCGCAAGCAGCAAGAGGCGGCGAAACAGGACGCGGGCGCGCACCCCGACGAGCTGCCCGCGTCGACGACGTTCAACGCCGTGGTCGTGCCCCGGGTCCTGCTGCCGCCCGCGTTCGTGCAGGACGGGTGGCGATCGATCGCGCTCGGGAACTGCGGCGCGTTCGTGGACGGCGACGAGCACGGTTACGCGGTCTACGGCGGGAAGGGCCGCGCCGCGGACGCTTCGTTGCGGGCCGTCGTGTCGAAGGACGGCTTCCTGTTCGTCGAGATCGCCGACGATCGCTGGACGAGCGGCGGCAAGAGCTGGATCAAGGAAGACCACATCGAGCTGTGGCTGGCGCCGTCCGGGATCACGGCGACCGAGACGATCTGCGACGAGCCACCCGGCGCGGATCCCTCGCGCCAGTGGGGGATCCGGATCTCCGATGGACAGGTTTTCTCGGCGTTCGGAGCGCCCGCGCCGCTCGCGGGCGTCGAGGTGGTGCGTAGCGGCCACACCGCGCGCGCCCGGATTCCGGTCGCCGACTGGCTCAAGGGTGATGCGACGTCGCTGACGGTCGTCTACAGCGACAGCGACGACGGGCTTCGCCAGAAGCGGCTGATCGCCACCAGCCAGATCGCGCGCGGGCAGGTGCTGAGCCTGGGCAACGTGCGCGACGTCGACGCCGGGGATGCGACGTGCGTGGTCAAAGGCAAGACCCTGCAGATTCACCGGCCGCCGCTGGCCGGGGCTCCAAACCATGCGATCGCGGATCCATGAGACGACTGCGAGTCACTCGGCGGCCTGGTTTGATCGCTTGCGCGGCGGCGCTGCTGGCCGCCGCGTGCCGGTCTCCGCCGGCGCCGTCGCAGCGCGCCTCGGATGCGGCGGCCCCCGCGGCTTGGTCCGCGGGCGCCTGCGGCGACGGCTGGTGCTGGGGTTACCCACGCCCGACGGGGATCAAGCTCAATCGGCTGTGGGGAACGAGCCCCAGCGATGTGTGGGCCGTGGGCGAGAGCGGAACGATCGTGCACTTCGACGGCGCACGCTGGTCCCGGGTTCCGTCGGGAACCAGGGAATCGCTGGTGGGAATCGGCGGCCGGGAGCACGGGGACGCATGGGCGATCGGCAACCGGCGGACGCTGCTGCGCCTCTCGGGCACCGCCTGGCGTTCGGTCGCGTTACCGAAGCTCGACGAGGAAGAAGCGTTCGCGGACTTGCTGGTCGTGCCGAACGGCGAGGCCTGGATCGTGGGTGGCGCGACCAAGAAATCACTGGCCGGCGACGAGATCCTCAGCCACTGCCTCATCGGCCACACCGCCGGCGGCGCTGACGCCGCCGCGTGGAAGTTCGACGAGGACGACGGGTGCGGCCCTCTCGGCCGCGTGTGGGGCGCGTCGCCCGACGATGTCTGGGCCGACGGCGGCGGCGACGTCGTGCACTGGAACGGACGCTACCTGACGCGGAACCCGAAGCAGAAGCCGGCGGCGATCGTGGGCCGGCACGGCTACGCCAGCGGGTGGAAGCTCGCGCTCGGGTGGGGCGGCGGTGGCAGGGGACGGCTCGATGACCCGCGCCGCCCGAAGGCCAGCCCGGGCGACGTGCGCGACTTCTGGGCGTGGGGCCCCGACGACGTGTGGGCGATCTCGAAGGACGGCGAGCTCACGCACTTCGACGGCGAGCGCTGGTCGCGCGGCGACGATCCGGTCTCCCTGCGCAGCGTCGCCGCGCGCGCGGCCGACGACATCTGGGCGATCGGATCGGACGCGTCGCTGCTGCACTACGACGGTCGCGACTGGCGAGCGTCGCGATTTCCCGGAAAGAACGCTCTCACCCCCGTCGCCCTTGCTGCGCCCGCGGCCAGCGACGTCTGGGTCTTGACGCAGAAGGAGTTGCTCCGGTTCGACGGCAAACGGTGGGCGATTGTGGTCGCGAGCCCCAGGTGGACGATGTCGTCGCTCGTCGTGCGCGCGGCGAACGACGTCTGGATCGGCGCCGGTTCGGCGCTGCTGCACTGGAACGGCCAGGCGGTCGAGTCGATCGACGTCGACTTCGACGCTGCGCAGGTCTTCGGCGATGCGCGCGAGCTCTGGGCGGGCTGGCCGCTTCACCGCTGGGACGGCGGCAAGATGGTCATACCGCCCGAAGCCGCGGGCCCCGACGGAAAGGGTTTGCGCTTCTCGATCGGCGCGCTCCGCGGCGGCGCGCTGTGGCTGGTGGGCGGAAAGCGGATCTCGCGGCTCGCCGGCGGGCGCCTCGAGATCGTGAAAGAGCTGCCCGCGCGGCTCGATGCGATCTGGGTCAGCCCGTCGGGCGAGATCTGGGCCGGCGGCACCCACATCGCTCACGGCAAGGGCGACACCTGGACGGTGGATGAACGGCCCGGCGTCGGCGACGTCACCAGCATCGGCGGAGCGGACGGCCTGGTCTGGGTGTTGAGCCGCGAGGGGCTACTGTTCCGGCGGTGAGCGACCGGTCTATTTTGACGGCCACGATGCCGTCACATGGTTTTCGTTCCTCGCGTGAGAAGATCCGCGCGTCGCGCGCTCTAAGTGGGGGAAAGGGGGCTGTCATGCGACGAACGATACTGGTGAGCGTATTCGGGGTGGGACTGGTGGCCGCGCTGTCTTCCGGCTGCTTCATGGAAGTCGGCTCGGGCGCGGCGGGCGACGACGAGCCGCTCACCGAGCGGCAAGGAGCGGTGATCGGGGTGGACCAGTTCGCGTACTTCCGGTCCAACGCCACGGGCTGGGGCGTCGACGAGTCGACGCGCCTCTTTCCGTTCGTCGCCCCGAACCTGTTCTCGCGCATCTACAACGTGACCGAGCCGTGGATGGTGACCGACGTCGACACGGCCACGGTCACGGTCACCAACCAGCTCGACGGGTGGGGGACCTCGCAGACGTTCTACCGAGCGTCGGCGGGCGTGCTGCAAGTGCCGCCGGGCGGGTCACCGATCGCGGCCACGTCGCCGAGCACCGATCCGCACTTCAAGATCCACTACAGCGGGCTCGGCGTGTATCGGGTCATCACCTTCTTCACGAACCCGGTGCAGCAGGCGATCCTGATCGAGTCGCAGGCCACGGTCTGCTCGGGCGTCTGCCCGGCCGGGCTGACTTGCTCGTTGCTGCCGCCGGCCGGGATCCCGACCTGCAACGAAACGCCGCCCACCGGCCCGTGATATTCAGCGGGGCGCCCGGCGTGGGGTGCGACGCGCGGGCGCCAGATAGTGGAACCGGACCAGATAGACGTTCTCGCCCCGGCCGTGCTTGGCGACCTTGAGCAAATCGACGACGCCTTTGAACCCGGACGCCCGGGCCAGCTCGGGCGTGATGTCGCCGAGCTCGATCGGTAGGATCGAATCCACCTCGATCTCGCCTTCCTCCATTCGATAGCGCCCGCCCGTCTTGACGTGCGGGCGCATCCAGATCCGTACGCTACACGTGATCTCGCCGCGGCGAACGCCGTCGCGTAGCCGTTTTTCGAACTGCACCCGGCCTAGTTTACGGTGCAGCGGCTAAGCTAGCGACTCATGGCGACCTCGCTGCAAACCGCGGCCGTCGGCGTCGCCGAGCACGGCAACTCGGCGGTGCTCGTCACCCTCGCGCCGGGCGGCGAGCTGCTCGATCGCCGGCGCATCGACCTCACGGATCGCGGTCTGCCGACGCACCCGCACCACCACGAAGGATCGTGGGCGGTGGGCCGGTACCTGAACAGCCCCTGGGCACGGGCGATTTCGCTGGCCGACGCCGTGGCGCTGGTCGAGCGCGTGCGCGAGTCTGCGGCGCGTGGCGCGCGCGAGAGCCTCGAGGCGCTGGCTGCGGCGGTGCCCATGCCGATTGCGAGCATCGCGATCCGCGCGTGCCCGCCGCTTCCGCCGACGATCGAGGAGCGGATCCGCGACAATCGCGCGCAGACCGTCGCCGACTCCGTCATGTATCGCGAGGCCCTCGCGCGCGCGGCCGCGGCGCGCGGCTGGTCCGTGCACTGGTACGACCGCGAGCGCGTCTTTCTCGACGCGGCGGCGACGCGCGGCGGCGAGGACGTCGACGCCTTTCTGGCCGCGATGGCGATGGGACGATCGATCGGGCCGCCGTGGCAGGCCAAGCACAAGCTCGCGGCCGCGGCGGCGCTCGCGGCCGCGCTTGCGGCCACTGGTTCCACGTGGTAACAATCCACCCAGTCCCCTTTCTGTTCGGATTTCGTCTCTGTGTCGCGGCTTCGCCTGCCGTCTGCTCGAGGTCGATGCACGGCAGGCTTGAGGCTCTGAGCGGCGACAGTTTTCGCCGGGTAGCGATACAAGGAGAAATCAAATGGGTAGACGTCTTTTCGTTGGAAACCTTTCGTTCGACACGACCGAGATGGAGCTCCGCGAGGTGTTCGGCAAGTTCGGCACGGTCGCCGACGCCAAGGTCGTGATGGATGGTGAGACCGGCCGTCCGCGCGGCTTCGCTTTCGTCGAGATGAGCAGCGACCAGGAGGCTCAGGCGTCGATCGCCGAGCTGAACGGTCGCGAGCTCGGCGGTCGCGCCCTCAACGTCAACGAGGCGCAGGAGCGCTCCGGTGGCGGCGGCGGTGGTGGTGGCCGTGGCGGCGGCGGCGGCAATGGCCGCGGACGCTGGTAGCCAGCGCGTCGGAAGTCCGTCGGCTCACGAGCAGCTGAGCTTCTCGCAAGGCTTGCTCTCTCCCTAGCCCTCCCCCGACGACGGGGGAGGGGACCGGAGCGGCCGGGGTCAGGTCATCAACTTGAGCTTGCCGCTGGCGGGGATGTTGGGCGCCGCTTGGTTGTTCACGATCGCCAGCTCGTACTTGTGCTTGGTCCCCTTGGCCCATTGCCCGAGCACGAGCGGCGTCTTGCAAACGTTCTTGAACGGCCCGGCGCCGCCCCACTTCACGTCACCGACGACCGTCTTGAGATTCGTTGCGGCGATGGAGTCGCGGATCGACGCCGCGCTCCCCAGATCCTTCGTGCGTTTGAGCACGTCGGTCGCGACCTCGAACAGCGCGTGGACGAACCCGATGCACTGGGTCCACTGCTTCTTGGCCGTGGTCTCGTAGGAATCGCCGAGCTGCCGCGCGGTCTGGTGCGTGAGCGACGACGAGAATGGATGCTCCGGCGTCCACCAGACCTCGGTTGACAGGCCGTCGCCCCCCAGCGCCTCGATCGCGGCCGGGAACAGCAGCGCCTTGCCCAGCGTGACGACCTTGGGGTGAAAGCCCTGCTGCTTGGCCTGAATCAGGAATGTTTTCGCATCCGGCGGGATCACCACGCCGGTGACGATCTCGACGCCCTCCTTCTTGAACGCGGCGATCTGCGCCGAAAAATCGTTGTTCATGTTCTGGAAGCGCCCGGGATCGATCAACGTGAATCCGTCGGCAGCCAGCGGCTTCGGGAAGCCGAGCTTCTTGTCGCCCCACGCGTTGCCGTCGCCGTCGTTGGGGAACAAGCCGCCGACCTTCTTGTTGGTCGGCACCGATTTCCAGCCCGCGACGAAGTTGGCGATCACGTCCTCGAGTCCCCAGAAGAAGTGATACGTCCAGGCGAACCCCTTCGCGGGATCGCCCTTGCGCCCGAAGAACCACGGCTGCCACGGCACCATCGTCGAGATGCAGGGCAGCTCGTTGAGCTCGCACGCGTCGGAGACCGGGTTCGCGGTCTCGGGCGTGGATGACACCAGCATCAGATCGACCTTCTCCTTGAGGATCAGATCGTTCGCCACCTCGCCCGCGCGGTTCGGGCTCGACTGGCTGTCCTTCTGCACGATCTTCACGGGCACCTTCTTGCCGTGAATGTCGATGCCGCCCGCGAACAGCTTGTTCATCTGATCGACCGTGAACTTGTCGGCCTCGCCGAACGGCGCCAGCGGTCCGGTCTGCGGCGACACGAACCCGATCTTCAAAATCTTCGCGTCGGCGAGCGCCGAACGGAACGGGAGTCCCAGCGCCGCGGCGCCGGCCAGCGTGCCGCCGGCCTGGATCAACGTACGACGTCGAAAACGAGTGCTTCCCATGGATGCCCTCCTGCGCTGCTACGGGTTGACGTTGCTTGCTGCGTGGTGCGGGGCTCGGGCGCGAGCCCGGACTCTACTAGAAGAGGCTGCTCGCGGCGCGCGCGTTCTCAGCGCGGCGCGGAAGATTCGAGAATCTCGACCAGGATCGCGCGCGCCCGCGCGATCTGGTCGTCATTGATCTCGTGCGCCGCCGCCGGATAGATCGGCGCGTCGACGAGCGCGCCCAGCCGCCGGAACACCGCCGCGGTGTCGAGCATGCGCGCCGCCGGCACCCAGGGATCCTCGGCGGCGCCGCCCAGCAGGACCGGCATGCCCTCGAACGCCGCGCCGTCCGCTTCCCAGGCCATGTCGGGCGGACCAATGAGCCCGCCCGTGAACGCGCACAGCGCTGCCACGCGCTCGCGGCGGCGATAGACGTACTCCGAGGCCAGGCAGGCGCCCTGGGAAAAGCCGGCGATCACCTGCGCCGGCGGCGGCATGCCGCGCGCCGCGAGATCGTCGGACAGCGCCGCCAGCCGCGCGAGCGCGAAGTCGAGGCGCGGCTGATTCTGTTCGAGCGGCGCCATGAACCCGGCCGGGTACCAGGTCTGATCCGCGGCGGCCGGCGCGACGTAGGCGACGCCCGGCAGATCCAGGCGCCGCACGATTTGCCGCTCCATCTCGTCGGGGCTCTGGCCGCGGCCGTGCACCAGGATGACCACGGTGCGCGCCGCCGCCAGCGGTGCGCCGTACAAGACCGGCGGCACCGCCAGATGCGGATTGAGCGACGCCGCGCCTAGTATTTGAGCGGCTCCAGGTAGTCCATGATCTCCTTCGCGCGCGCCGCGAAGACCGGTGGCACCTGAAAGCTCTTGCCCAGCTCCTCGAAGCGTTCGTCGACGAGAAAGCCCTGCGGCTTGGAGACGGTCGCCTCGAACATCGCGCCCGACGGCGTGCGCACGTACATCGAATCGAAGTAGCCGCGGTCCTTTCGCTCGGAGGTGTCGGTGAAGCCCAGCCCCTCGAGCTGCGCCTTGACCGCGTCCTGCGCGGCGAAGTCGGCGACCTGAAACGCGCAGTGGTGGATGATCCCTTCGCCGAACGTCCAGGTCGCCGGCGGCAGCGACGGCTCGAGCGCGAAGTCGACGATGCGCCCCGAGCCACCCTCGCCAAAGACGTAGCGCACGAACTTGCCGTCGGTGGCCAGACGGCGGCCGCCCCAGCGCGTGGTTCATGAACTCCTCCGACGATTCGAGATCGCGCACGCTCACGGTGATGCCGTGCGTGCCGCGGATCGCGAGCTCCGCGGGCACCTCGCCGTTCGAGTACGGCTTGCGCGCGTCGTCCTGGATGCCGCAGAGCTCATAATCGATGCCGCACGGGTGCTGCAGCTGCAGGATCTTCTCGCCGAAGCGCTCCGCCTCACGCACGGTGCGGCCGTGCGCTTCGAGGCGCTTCTTCCAGAAGCCGAGCGACGACACCGGCACCGACAGGCTGAGGATCGTCACCTGGCCGGTTCCCTTGCGTCCCTTGCGCCCGGACTGGCGCATCGGGAAGCAGGTGACGAGCGTGCTCTCTTGCCCGAGATCGTTGCCGTAGTAGAGGTGGTAGATCGGCGCGACGCCGTCGTAAAGAGCGGTCTTCTTCACGCTCTTCAGCGACAGCACCTTGGTGTGGAAGTCATAGTCCTCCTGCGCACCGCCGGTGCACAGGGTGACGTGGTGGTGCCTCTGGATCGTGGTCGTGCCTTTGGGCGAGCTTTGGGTCATGGCGTCCTCCGGGGGGGTGGGGCAGCTCCAAGCGCCGCGCAGGTCGATTGTGGCGCGGACCACCCGGGGCGCCAAGGCGTTTGCGAGGTCGGTGTGCGCAGGATCGCGTCGCGGGCGTCGCCGCCGATCGGTCAGGGAATATGGAATACGGCCCTGCGGAAGAGCTGGCGCGGACGGCGGTCCGTCAGATCTCGCCGCGCAAGCCCAGAGACGGCAGCAAGATGCGGTAGCCGAGCTGCTGCACCGATCCATCGAGCACCGGGGTGCCGTCCTGGTGGAACGTGGTCGACAGGCTGGTCACCTCGCGCGTCAGCGTGGTGTTGCCGATCTCGACGTAGGCGGTCAGCGTGAACCGATCGAAGACCATGCGTTTGTCGGCGCGCACGTCCAGCTGATAAAAGGCCGGCAAGCGGCGGTATTCGATCTGGGCCGCATTGCCCTGTATCGCCACCGGGAACGGCCGCCCGCTGTTGTAGTGAACGCGACCGCCGATCGAGTACCCGCGCCCGAGCCGGTAGCTCGCCAATAGATTCATGATGTGCCGCTGGTCCCAGTCCGAATCGCCCCAGACGCCGTCGACCTGCCGCTGGCTGTGTGACAGCGTGTAGGCGAGCCAGCCGTGCAGGCGCTCGCTGTCGGGCCGGCGCAGCAGCACCTCGAGACCGTAGCCACGTCCGGGGCGCATCTCCAGGAAGTCCTGTCGCAGAAAGTCGGCGCTCAATGTGCTGCGCAGGTCGGTGACTTGAAGCTGCTGATAGAAGCCGGTCAGATCCAGCTCGCCCAGCGCTGCCCAGCTTGGTGGTGACGCCCAGCGAGCTCTGCGTCGACCGCTGCAGGCCGAGGTCGCGCAGATCGAAAGCGTCGAAGCCCGGCACGCCGACCGGCAGGCTGGCCATCTGCGTGTACCGCCCGACCGAGCCCTTGAGCGCGACGCGCTCCGACACCGTCCAGCGGGCGTTGAGCCGCGGCTCGGGCGCGAGGTCGACGACCCCTTGCTCTGCGTAACGCACCAGCCGGACTCCCGGCGACAGCTCGAGCCGCGACCCGATCGACAGCGCCAGCGACAGGTAGGCGGCCGCGGTGGACGCGTCGCGCGCTCGCGCGAGATCGTCCAGCGTCGGGCTGTCCGGCATGGGCGGGATCGTCGGACGGAAGCGCTGGGTCTCCAGGCTGACGCCGGCCTCGAGCTGCGCGGCGGGCGCGAGCCGAGCGCTGTATTCGACCCGCGGCGCCACCGAGTAGGCGCGGATCGAGATCGGAGAATCGCTCAGCAGCGAGCGCGCCCAGTCGGTGCCGAGCGTACTGCGCAGGCGCAGGCGCCCGGGACCGAGCGCGCGGTCCCAGCGCAGATCGATCCGGTGGAACTGCAGCGCGCCGCCGCCGACCACTTGCAGGCGCAGCGCCAGCTCGTCGGCCGATCCCATCCCGAGCAGGATCAGGCGACCGCCGGCGAACGGGTGCTCGAGGCGCACCTGGTAGTCGGCGTAGCCGAGCTGCACGCCGGAGAAGAACACCTGCGCCAGCGCGCCGGTGTACGAGTAGCGCCCGGCGATGGCGAGCGTGCCACGCCCGTCGTCGAACGGGGTCGTGACCAGCCCGCCCACGTCGTAGACCCGCAGGTCGACCGAGGCGTGCGCCAGATCCGCGGGCGGCGTGCCGAGGTCGGCGGCGACCGCGCCGGACACGTAGCCGCCGAAGCGCGCGGGCGGTCCGCCGGGGTAAAAGTCGAGGCGATCGATGAGATACGGATGCACCACCGACGGGCCGAGCGCGAAGTGAAACAGCGCCGGCACGCGCATGCCGTCGATGAAGAAGCCGGTGTTGCCAGGGTTTGCGCCGCGGATCGCGTACAGGGCCAGCGGCCAGGCCAGCTGCGCGACGCCGGGCAGCGACTCGATGGTGCGAAAGGGATCGCCGGCGGCGCCGGGCGTCGTGCGCGCCTCCTCGCCGCTGAGAGCGATCTTGGGTGGCTGCCCCGGCGGCGAGACCACGGTCTGGTAGCGCCGGTCGTTCCAGCGCCGCACCAGGCGCCAGCTCCGGCGTGTGACCGGCGCCGCGACGTCGATCGCCTCCTGCACGAGGTCGAAGCCGGGCAGCTGGATCTGCACGACGTGGCGCCCCGGCGAAAGCGACGCGCTGAAGACGCCCGACTCGTCGGTCTCGCCGCTGGGGATCGCGTCGACGGTGACGCTGGCGCCGGCGAGGCGATGGCGCGTCCCCTTTTCCCAGACCGTCCCTTCCAGGCTCACGAGCGCCGCAGGGACCGGCAGCACGGGCGGAGCCGGCGACTCGACCGAGGCGCCCGCGTCGCCGCCCGCGTCGACGCCGGCCTGTTCGAGTTCGGCCGCGGCATCCGGACTCGCGCCAGCGCCCGCGTCGACTCCCAGGCACAGCAAACCGATCGCGAGCGCGCCGGCCGGCATTTCACGGCGCCGGGAGCGTGGTGTTCCAGAGGCCGTCTTGCCCCGACGTGAACCGGCCGCGCACGGCGTAGATCACACGGGCGGCGCCGTCGACCGTGCTGTCGACGGCGAAGTCGGTGACCGCGTGCGCCAGGACCTGGTGCGCGCCGCTGGAGACGTCGATGAGATCCAGGTTCCCCGAGGCGTCCTGCCCGTTCCAATGATCGATGAGCAGCACGCGCCGGTTGCCTCTCGTTACCGCACCGTTGGACGCGTCGGCGAGCATCTGCTCATCCGGTGAACCGTTCTCCAGCGACACTCGGCCGAGCGAGATCTGATCGCCGTTGGCGCGGAAGACGAAGATCGCCTGCCCGTCGGGAGAGAACGAGAATGTCAGCAGGCCGCTCGCCACCTCCCGCGGCCCGCCACCGGCGGCGTCGCCGACCCAGAGCATGCTGAGCGGCGGGTCGGCCACGCGATCCATCGTGATCCACGCCAACCGATCGCCCGGGGGCGAAAACGCGTGCAGATTGGTACCTGCGTAGACCGTCCCTTGGCCGACGACGTTGCAGCTGCCGGTCGGGACATCGACCAATCCCAGCTGGTCCTCGGCGAGATCGACGGCCAGCGCGCCTCCATCCGAGCGCCAGGCGATCTGCTGCGGGCGTGGCAACGAACACTGCACCGCGGCGCCGCTGCACAGATTGCGAACGTAGATCGCCGTCTCCGCGGGCGGGGTCGTGCCGCTGTTTTGATCGTCGAAGTCGGAGTGCATCCAGGCCACGCTGCGCCGATCGGGCGAGACCACGAAACCGCTGGGGCCGTCGCCCGGCAGCGCCTGCTCTTGCGCGGCCGCGACGTCGAAGACGAACGGGTGCGTGGCCATCGTGGTCGGATCGGTGCGCGTGTAGAAGATCGCGCACGGCGCGCGGCCGGTCTCGGCGCAGACCGGATCGCCGGCGCCGCAGCCGACGACGCGGAACTGCGTGCATGGCGAGGTCTGGAACGACGAACAGCCAAGGGGCGTCGCACCGAGCGGCGGCACCGGCAAGGGCGTGACCTCGCCCGAAGGCACCGCCATCCGATAGACCAGGTTGGAGTCCAGCTCATCGACCGACGGACTCGCCACGACCGCGAGATCGGTCCCCAGGAAGTCGGCGCCCCACGCGATATAGGGAGGAACGAGGAAGCTGAACGTCGCGCCACGCCCCACGAACAGACCTCCCATCTGGAGCCTGCCGAGGATGCTGCCCCCGTCACGGCGAATGGCCGCGAACCCGAGCGCGGTTCCAGTCGGCGCGCCCCGCGCGCCCACCGACTCGAGATCGACCGCCGTCCGCGCTTGCAGGTCATAGATTCGCACGCCGTTGGGCCCGGTCATCAGGATGTCGCCGACGATGGTGGCGAACGATGAGACCGGCGGGGACCAGTCGACCTGGGTGAGCGCCACCAGCGGCGCGCTCTCCTCGTCGGGCCAGACCCACAGGTCCTGATTCGCGCCGCCGGGCGCGGTGGTCTGGCGCGTGAACGCCGCCGTTTGCGCGTTCCAGAAGAAGAGATTGCCGAAGTCGCGCCCGGGCAGCAGCTGCGTGCCGCTCTGTTGCGGTGGGCTACCGCCGTCGCACGCCTGAACCAACGCCGCTCCCGCGACCAGCATCGCCGCGATCGACGCCCGCGTCTTCTGACTCCCCATCCCCGCTCCGCTCATCGCCATGTCGTCCGTTGTTCCGCAAGAGCCAGCAAGAACAATACCGCCTGAGGCGCGCGCCCCGCGCGCGCCTCAACAGCCACGGCTTTCGAAGCGACCCGCGAGTGGTCCGACGACTGCGCCGACCTCGTGTCGCGCCCTCGCCGGCGGGGCTCGCCATTTTGTCACCGGCGCCCGTCGCGCGCGCTCAGGTTGCCCGTACGGTTGGCGGCTGGGAAGCACCGGCCGGTGTGGCGACGATCTGGTAAAGGTTGTGCTCGCGCGTGCGGAAATAGGCCGCGCTGATGAGCAGATAGAACTTCCACATCCGGTAAAAGACGTCGCCGTACTTGGCTCGCAGGCGCGGCCAGGCGGCGTCGAAGTTGGCCCACCAGGCCATGAGCGTCCGGTCGTAGTGCGGGCCGATGTTCTGCACGTCCTCGGGAACCAGGATCTCCTCCATCGAGGTCGCGAGCTGGCCGAGGGTGGGAATGGCGGCGTTGGGGAAGATGTATTTGTCGAACCAGGGATCGATGTGCGCGCGCGGGCCGGCGCCGCCGATGGTGTGGATGAACACGCGCCCGCCGGGGACCAGCCGCTGCGCCGCCAGCTCCATGTAAGCGCGGTGGTTCTTGGGCCCGACGTGCTCCATGAGCCCGATCGAGACAACGGCGTCATAGCTGCCGGTCGCGTGGCGGTAGTCGTCGAGGCGAATCTCTATCGGGAGCGTTGCGTAGTGTTCGCGCGCCCAGGCCGCTTGCTCGCGCGAGACCGTGTACCCGACCACGGTGGCGCCGTAGCGCTCGGCGGCGAAGGATGCGAAGCCCGCCCACCCGCAGCCGAGATCGAGGATACGCATCCCCGGCGCGGCGCCGATCTTCCGGCACACCAGATCCACCTTGGCGTCCTGCGCGGCGTCGAGCGAATCGGTATCCTTGAAGTACGCGCAGGTGTACATCATGCGCGGGCCGAGCATCTCGCGGTAGAGATCGTTGCCGACGTCGTAATGACGCTGGCCGACCTCGAACGGGCGCGCCATCTGAAGATTGAACAGGCGCGCCCGCACGAGCTGCGCGCGCAACGCCCAGCTCTTGGCCAGCACGCCATAGAGCTTCGCGCGCACGATGCGTTCGATCATTTGATCGAGCGCCTGGCAGTCCCACCACCCTTCCATGAAGGACTCGCCGATGCCGATCGTGCCCTCGCGCAAGACCCGATCGTAAAGCCGCGTGTCGTGAACCTGGATGTCCCAGGGGGCGTCGCCACCGACGGTGATGCCGGCTCCGGCCAGCGCCTCGCGCACGATGTCGGCCGGGTTGCGATCGAGAGTGGATGCGAGCTTGCGGGCGAAGTCGATCATGGGGTGGTCCGGTGCGGGCGGTGATTGTCTGCCCATCGCTCGGCGAGCGCCAACCCGGCGTCGACGAGCTGCGGCGCCGGCAGGCGGGCGCCCGAGAACATCCATGCGAAGCCGCTGGCGAGGGCGCGGCGGCCGAACCGCGCCACCGGCCCGGTGCCGGGGCGGCCATCGCCGAGGGCGCCGCGACCACCGAGGGCGCCGGCCGCGACGCGCAGGCGGAAGACGCGCCGGTAGTCCGCGAGCACCGGATGCGCCGCGAGGCGCGCGCGGTAGCTGCGCGCGTCGCCCGCGAGGATCGCCTCGGCGGCCAGGCGGCCCGAGACGACCGCGGGCAGGATCCCCTCGGCGGTGACCGGATGCGCGAGCCCCAGGCTGTCGCCGCACAGGAGCACGTCATTTTTTTCACCGACGGCGCCGTCCAGGTGAGCCGGGTCGAAGAGGTAGTAGGTGTGACCTTTCATGGCGTCGAGCTCCGCGGTCGACTCGGCGGGGATGTGGCCCGCGGCGCTGAAGTGCGCGCGCGCGCGCTGCCAGGCCGCGCGCACCTCGTGCGGCTCGATGGTGCCCGAGCCGACGTTGAGCCAATCGGTCTTGGGGACGTTCCAGGAGTAGCCGCGCAGATCGTCGTGCAGGAAGAGCTCGGGCTCGCCGTCACGCCCGGCGCGCGTCCGCGCGATCGCCGCCGGCTCGGCGCGGAACTCGTGCTCCTGGCAACCCACGGGACCACTCGGGCGCGGCGGCGCGAGGAGGCGAGCGACGGGGCAGTGCGTGCCGCCGGCGCCCACCAGGTAGCGCGCGCGAACGCCGGCGATGGACCACAGCCCGTCGTCGTCGCGAGCGGGCTCCTGGACCGAGACGCCCAGGTGCAGCTCGGCGCCGCTGCGGCGAAGAAGAAAATCGTCGAGCTCGAAGCGGCGGATGAACCAGCCGTGACAGGGGATGGCCCGGTCCTCTCCGCCGTAGCTCACGTGACAGGTGTTCCACTCCCACAGGCCGCCCGGGTATTCACGCGGCCCGAACCCGAGCGCGTCCCAGATCGGCGCCGAGATCCAACCTCCGCACAGCTTGACCCGCGGAAACGGCGCGCGGTCCACGAGCGCGACGCGCGCGCCTCCCTGCACCAGGAAGCGCGCGCAGGTGCTTCCGGCCGGACCAGCGCCTATGACGAGCGCGTCGTGGATCACGAGCCTCCTAACCTGTTCCGCCCCGGCGCGAAGTCAACGTGATTTCGTACGGCCGTCGGGTTTCGTTGGCTCGCCGCCCGCTCGCTCATTCGGCGCCGTCGCAGGGCGGAGAGTCGTCGCCCTCCTCGACGGAGCGCAGCTTCCCGTGACCGAGCCGCCAGGTCGTGTAGTGGCTCATGGTGCACATGGTGTCCGACGCGACGTTCGACGTGGACGACCGGACCAGGATCTCGCCGCCGCGATGCCGTACGAAGTAGGCGCTCGAGTGCATGTCCTGCTGGTCGCCTTCGATGTCGATCCCGAACGGGGCGACCGCCCGCCACGCGTGTGCGCGTCCCGAGATCAGGAACGTCACGCCGGTGTCCCAGTAGTCGTTGTCGTCGCGGATGGTGCGGCAGTTCCTGCCGTTCAGGAGCGTCCGCCAGGTGATGTGCACGATGGACTCCGGCTGGCCGTCGCCGTCGATGTCGGGGCCACACGCCAGCTGGACGCGGCGATGGCAGGTGGTTGGCGGGCCGTACGCCTCCCATTTGAACCGCCGCGCCAGCCCCGACAGGTCGTCTTCGAGGCGGCCGTCGCCGACCACGCCGGCGGGGCCCGCCTCGGGGCACGGGACCGAAACCGGCTCGGCGACGAGCCGTTTCTCCTGCTCGGCGATGGTCCGGATGTTGGCGATGTCGACCGCGCCCAGCTTTCGCTGTCCAGATTTCGCCGGCACGTACCACGGCTGATGCGCGAAGTAGTCGCGCAGCGTCGGATCCGCGAAGCGCCTGCCCGCCCGCGCGTAGATCGTGTTTCGCATCAGGCGCAGCTCCTCGAGCGGGCGTCCGGCGAGGTCCGGGGCCGTGAGCGCGCGATCGTAGAAGAACGGGCGCACGGCGGACGAAGCCGCCGCATCGGGGTTCGCTGCCGTCGGTCTTCCCAGCCCGATCACACAGAGCAGCGCGGTAGACGCCAGCCGGATGGCTCGAAACGAGCCGGAGAGCCGCATGCTGTCGACGTTATCATCCATGTTGCCGGTCGCCGCGCAATGGCAGACGGCGCGTCACCGCAGGAGCTCGGCAATCACCGCCGCGATCTTGTCCCGCTCGCAGCTCGGCACCGTGGCCGTCCGCTTCGCGACCTCGGACGCCAGCGACTGCCGCGTCGTGGTTCGATTGAAGCGCCCCGGCGTGCTGAGCGATAGCGTGTGGATGTCATGCACGGCTCGCAGCGCTGGTTGTTTGACGTAGTCGCCGTTCTTCCAGTCGGGATCGGCGAAGGTGGCGTCCAGCTCGGTCTGCCAGAGCAACAGATCGTAGGCCGCCAGCTGCGGCGGCCCTACGATCGGGACGGCACGGTCCACGAACGTCGGATAGGACGCCGCCCACTGAACGGCCTGCATGCCGCGCATCGAGATGCCGACCACCGCGCGCAGGTGGGTGATGTGCAGGACGCGCGTCAGCAGCGCCCGCTGGCTTTCGACCATGTCGCGAACCCCGACCTCGGGGAACCGCATGCGCGGCTGGGTCGGGCCGTTCGACGGCGACGACGACACGCCGTTGGCGAGCGCGTCGACCGCCACGACGTAATAGCGCGAGCGGTCAACGAGCTTTCCGGGCCCGATCAGGTCGACCAGGTTGGCGGTGGTTCCACCGAACCAGGTCGGGAACAAAACGACGTTGGGTCCCTTCGCGTCGAGCTTCCCAAACGTGCGAAAGCCGACCCGACACGCGCGCAGCGTCTGCCCGCTGGCCAGCGGCAGGTCGCCGATATCGGCAATCTGCTGGGCCTCTTCGATCGGGCTCGGGTTCGAGGCCTCAGCCGAGGCGACGAGGGTCAGCAGGGTGACCGCGTTCAGCATCAGCACGGCGGGAAGGACCATGACCTCCTTTTCGGGACTGGTGCAACTCCTTGGTGACATGACTCGCCCCTCTCGTCAGATTCTGATCTTGGTGACCGCAGGCTCCTTGGTCGCTTTCGGGGGTTGTTCCGGGTCGTCCCACGGCGGTGGCGGCATCGGCGGCGAAGCTGGTGCTGGGGCGGGTGGCAGCGCGGGAGCCGACGGGATAGGCGGCGCGTCGGGGACAGGCGGCGCATTGGGGACAGGCGGCGCATTGGGGACAGGCGGGACTTCGGGCGGCAACGGCGACGCCGGTCGGGACACCGGCGCCGATACGGCCCCCAGCGCCGATGGCGGCAGCGCCTCCGCCGCCGCGAGCACGTTCCGGTGCGGCAACTGGGCCGACCAGCGCGACAACTTCGTCAACGGCAATCTCCAGCTCTCGGGCACCACCACCGCCGACAGCTACGCGACCGTGCTCGCAAAGGGGACGGCGATCCTGACGGCGTTCCAAAACACCGTGGGCGCCAACTCGGTGCGCGTCCCGATCAACGAGCCAACGGCGATGGATCCCTGGTGGAGCGCTTACAAAGGAACGATCGACGCGGCCGTCGGGCGCGGAATGAAGGTCATCGTCGCTTACTGGGCGTGGCACAACGGGCGCATGGACGACGTCAATACGTTCTACGCGATGTGGGACGTCGTCGTGAACGCGTATGCCGGCAACGGCCTGGTCTATTTTCAGATCTTCAACGAGCCGTATGCCTATCAGCCGGCCGAGTTCATCACCCTGGCGGTGCAGTGGTTGGCCCGTTATCCGAGCCTTCCGCCCGGACGAGTGATCGTCGCCGGCAACTATACGGATCAAGATGTCCGTCCGCAGGGCGCGGACCCACGCCTGAACGGCACGTTGTTGTCGCTGCACATCTATCCGTTTTCGAACGCCACACAAACCTCGACGCAGGCGTGGCGAGACATGTTGCAGACCAACCTTGGCGCATACGCGAGCCGAACCATCGTCAGCGAATGGGGTGCGCCGATGACCACGGGCAGCGACTACAGCGGAGCGGGAGACGGCGACCACAACGCGTCCTTCATCACAGCGCTGTCGACGTACCTGCACGACAACGGGATTGGCAATTGCTACTGGCCGGTGCTGCGGACCGCCGATCCCTGGTCGCTGACGACGCTGAGCGGAACCGGCACGAATCTGTCGCTGACCGTGACCAATGCGTCGGGATTGAATCGGGTCAAGGCAGCGTTCGGACTGCAGTGACCCGGGAATGAGACGGTACGTTCTGCGTTGCGACGCCGCTTCGCGCGAAGCTATTCGGCTTCGCCGTCGCTTCGCAGGACCCCTTGCACCGCCTTGGCGAGGCTCTCCATGTCGTACGGCTTGGCGAGCCAGGTGAGGCCCCGCTTGACCGCCAGCTCCACACGTTCAGTCGGCGCGTGACCGCTGACGACGATGAACTTCTGCGCGGGGAACAGACGCTGGATCTGTTCGATGACCTGCAGGCCATCGAGCGCCTCGCCCAGCACCATGTCCATGATGACCAGGTCGAAGGGGCTCTGACCCGAGCTGGCCGCGCGGCTGAAGAGCTCGTGAGCGCGCAGGCCGCTCTCCATGATCTCGACCTGGTATCCGAGGCGCACGAGCACGCGCCGTCCGGTCCGCAGCTGAATCGGTTCGTCGTCGACGATGAGGATGCGCGCGTCTCCCCGTGGCGCCGCCAGCACGCGCTCGCGGCGCTCCAGGCCGTCGACGTGCGGGAGGTACAGCGTGATGGTCGTCCCCACCTCCGGCGTGCTGGAGATGTCGATGAAACCTTCGTGTTCCTTGACGACGCCGTGAACGATCGCAAGGCCCAGGCCGGACCCCGAGGTTTCACCGGCGCGCTTCTTGGTGAAGAAGGGTTCGAACACCTGCCCGAGCTCGTGCGGCTCGATGCCGCAGCCGTCATCCGAAACAGAGAGCGTCGCGTACCGTCCGGCCGGAACGGTCTCATAGCCCACGCGTGGCTCGAGCACGTCGACCTTGGCGCTCTTGACGACGACCTCGCCGTTGCCGCCGATGGCCTCGACCGCGTTGCGAATCAGGTTGTCGACAGCCCTGGCCAGCTGCGACTCCGATCCCCGGACGACGAGCGGCGTGGGGTTGAGGTCCGTGATCATGTTGATTCGAGACCTGCCCTCCTCGAGGAAGCGAAGGGTACTGTTGGCGCAACACGATTTGATCACGCGGTTGATGTCGAGATTCTCCATGGCCATCCGCCCCTGGCGGCCGAGCGCGAGGAGGTCTTTGATGGTCTGGGCGGCACGGAGCGACGCCACCTTGATGGCTTCGATGTCGGCGCGCAGGTCGCGCGCGGCTTCCCCGCCCATCGGTATCTCGCGGAGCTGCGCGAGGATAACGTCCGGCAGGGCGACCAGCGGTCCGAGGGCGTTGTTGAGATCGTGCGCGACACCGCCCGCGAGCACGCTCAGGGCCTCCATGCGTCGGGTTGCCGCCAATCGCTCCTGCACGCTGCGTTCGTGCAGCATGCTGGTCTGCACCAGCTCCTCTCGCAGGCGAATGCTCTTCAGCGCCGCCGCGATTTCATTGCGAAACGCGGCATAGGCGTTGATCCCATCGGAATAGTTGAACGCAATGATCCCGAGCAGCTGATCTTCGAACGCGAGAGGGAGGACCAGAAAAGTCTCCCGGGTGTCGTCGGTCAGCGCGCCGGGCGGGAGCAGCCGGCTGGCCGCGTACTCGAGGTTCTCGTTGTCCAGGAGCTCGCCGCCGCGGAGGCACATAGCGGATCGCAGCACGCTTCTGTTCGAGCCGGCCACGCACGACAGGTACGCGGTGCGAACGCCCGCGTTGGGCAGCCCTTTCACCAGCGCGTCTCGCAGCGACGCGAGATCGAACGCGATCGACGCTTGCTCGCCCACTCCGAGCAGGCGCAGATAGTTCTCGTCGAGCAGCAAGCGATGCTCCATCTGGCTGGTCGTGTTGGAGAGCGCGACCAGGTTCAGTCCATTGAAGAGGACGCTCTCGACCTGGACGCTCGACCAGCCCCGCAGCTCGTCGTGGAGGTAACAGATCGCGCTGTGGAGCATCCTCTGGCGCTCGTTGTCCGTGCCGGCATTGTCGAGGAGGCCGACGATGGCCTGGTGGAACGCGTCGCGCCGCCCGCCGATCTCGGCGCGAAGCCCATCGAGCAGGCGCTCCGCCGCCGCCGCGCCGCTCGAGAATCCGGTGCCGAGAAGCCCCGCCAGGACCGGCCGCAGAGTCTCGAGGCGATCGACCATGGTCCCCGTGTCCGGGGAATGAATCGGGTGAGAGGCCTGCGAGTCGCCCCGGTACGCTTCGTATCCGCACCCGCATGACTCACGCCGGACGAACCGCGCCGCCACCCGGGTGCACGCCGGCACCGCGCGACCGGTGATCAGCTCATCGATCGCACGCACGGCCCAGTCCGCAACCTGGTCGAACGGTTGCGCGACGGTCGTCAACGGTGGGTTCCCCAGGCGCGCCAGCGTGAGATCGTCGAAGCCGGTCACCGGAATGTCCTGGGGCACGCGAAGGCCGTGCTTGCGCAGGACATCGATGGCCCCGGTCGCCATCTCGTCGTTCGCCGCGACGACGGCGTCGAATTCCACGCCGCGCGCGAGAAGCTCCTGCATCGCAACCTTGGCGGAGTTGGTGCGAAAGTAGCCCCTCGCGATCAGTGTCGAATCGCAGGCGATGCCGTGGCGTGCCAGCACCGTCTGGTAGGCGTCGAAACGAACGTTCGCTTCCGGGTTGTTGGGGGTTCCCGCGAGAAACGCAATCTTGCGACGGCCATGATCGCGGACCAGATGCTCGACCACCGCCTCCATGCCGGGCCGATTCTCGAGCACCAGGCTCGGAACCCCCGGCAGCTCGATGCCGACGCTGCACACCTTCGCGTGCCCGAATCGCTCGACCAGCCTCGCGACCCCGCTCGGGCCACAGTGGGTCGACAGCAACGACGAGACGACGATGATGCCGTCGACGGACTCCGGTCGAAGCAGCTCGTAGATGGCGTTGTCCGCCGCGTCTCTCGGCTGCGGCGCCTCGACCGGCCCGCCATAGACCAGCAGCAGATGATGGCCCGCCTCGCTGCACTTGGCGTGCAGGGCATCGCGCAGCTGCGCTTCATAGCCGCCGCTGAACGCATTCAGGTGATCGAGCAGCGCCGCGATGCGAAGGCGATGCGGTGGATTCCCCTCCTGGTTTTTTCGTGCGGGGTCGAGAGCGTCAACAGCACGCTCGGGCATCTCCGGATCATCGGCAGATCACCCACGAACTTGCAAGAGCACCCACATTTCCCCGCCTTCGTGTGGCAGAGCTTGGGTGTCAGCTGCACTCCCACTCGTCGGGGGCGATGGCGTTGCAGCCGTTGCCGCAGCTGTCGCTCCAGCCCTGGTCGCAGTCGCCGCAGCTGTTGCACGCCTCGCACGACTGCGTGCCCGGTTCGGGCGGCGCGATGGCGTCGCAGCCCGCGCCGCAGGCGTCGGTGAAGCCCCAGCTGCAACCCCCACAGCTGTTGCACGCCTCGCATGACGAGCCGACGTCGGGGGGCGGAGTCGCGTTGCAGCCGCTGCCACAGGCGTCGGTGGTGCCCAAGGCGCAGCCACAAAGGCTGCACACCTCGCACGACTGCGCGCCGGGATCGGGCGGCGCGACGGCACTGCACTGGCCTGATGCGCAGGTATCGAGCGTCCCCGACGAGCAGTCACCGCAATCGTTGCACTTCTGGCACGACTTCGTCCCGCACGGCTCGCAGCCGCTGCCGCTCGCGACGTAGCCGGGCGTCGCACGTGCAGGTGATCTGCGCGCCCGAGCCCGCGCAGGCGGCGTGAGGATCGCAGCCGCCATTGTTGACCGCGCACGTGCGCTCATTGCACGTGATGCCGTCGCCGACATAGCCGGCGCGGCAGGTGCACACGGCGCCCGACGACGAGCCGGCGCAGGTGGCGTTCGGATCGCAGCCACCGTTGTTGGTCTGGCAGAGCGTGAAGACGCACCGGGTGCCATCACCGCTGTAGCCGTCGGGGCATCGACACTGGATTCCGGGACCGCTGCCCGAACAGGTGGCCGTGGCGTCGCAGCCGCCGTTGTTCATCGAACAGGTGATGAGCCTGCAGCCTCCCGGCGATATTCAGCTCGCCGGGCGGGCAGCTGCACACGATGTCGGCGCCGGCGCCGCTGCAGGTGGACGCCGCGTCGCAACCCCCGTTCTCCGTCTCGCAGTCGGCCGGCACGCAGGTGATGCCGCGCGCTTGCCAGTGCGGCGCGAGACAGACGCATCGATATGAACCCATCGTGTTGACGCAGCCCGCGTGAGGACCGCAGATGGCCGTGGCGCTGGCGGCCGCGCATTCGTCGACGTCCACGCACGCGTCACCCTGGTCCACGTAGCCCGCGGGGCACACCGGGCCGTCGTCCAGGCAGGACGCCGTCAGGAGGCCCATCAGCAGCAAGAGTAGGAGGATCGACCGCCGCGCCATGGGGACCGGTCCAGCAATTCTCGCGCCGCCGGCGGATGCCACGACCGTCGCCTCGCGCCCCGTGAAGGTCGACCTCGATCAGGACACCGGCGTTGCCAAAGGCGACACCTCCACGGGTCACGACTCACCCCGCCCAACCGGCATCGTCGCGCGCGCTGGCGGCGGCTTCGCGCTCGGGCAGGTCGGTGCGCCAGCGGGCAGCATCGAAGCGCGTGCCGGTGACCTCGCGTCCCGGAAGCCCAGTGAATCGGATGTCAGAATTGCGCTTTACGCGGGCGCTGCCCCGGGCCTAGATCGGCACTGCATGGACCTTCTTCATCTGGCTGTCTACGGGGTCCTGGGAGGGGCGGCCGGCCTGCTGGGATGGCTTCTCACCCGGCGGATCGTCCCCATGAAACCACAGGCGGCCAACCTCACCACGGTCGTGCTGGTGGCGGGGATCATCGGGGCGGGAGGTCCGCTTCTCTCGCCCAGGCTGGACGAGTGGAGCGCCAATCGGGAGTTGCGCACGGCGGGCTTGCAACTCTACGGGAACGAGCGCGCAGCCCAGGTGTTCGCGGAGGAGATGAAGGCGTTCATGCGCGATCGCCCGCTCATCGCGCGGCTAGAGAAGGAACGCGCGTCCACGCTCGCGCAGACGGCTTCGGGCAAGGGGCTCGCGAACAATCAGCAAGCGCTGTTCGCCGAGCTGTCCGCTGGCGGGCTGGCTCGCCTGCCGGACGCGGCGCTCGGCGACTTCTTTGCGACCAAGCGTGCCGTCGCGGGAGCCTCGCCCGAGCTGTGCGCCGGATTCTGGACCGGGCGGATCCGGCCCGAGGTGATGATGGCGGCCCTCCGGCGTCTGCCAGAGGACCAGCAGCTGATCTGGATCCGATCGAGCGCGCTCTCGGCCCAGCTGGAGCTGCACGCCAGCTCGCCGCCGGCGCACCTTCCCGGCGCCGTCGTCGACCAGGCGATCACTCACATGATCGCCGCGCTGGACCCGGAGCCGCGCGCTGCGTACCTCGAGGTCGCCAGCAACGGCGCCCCTACCGACGATGAGGCGTGCGCTGCTTTCAAGGCGCTCGGGCAGGGCCTCGACAAGGTATCGGCGGACGAACGCCGGCTGATCATTCGCGGGATCCAGGCTCCGCAGGTGATCGATCGCTAGCTGGACGATTCTTTGATGGCAGCGATCGCCGCTTCGAGCGCCGGGATCACTGCGCGGTCCTTGGGGCGGTCCGCCGCCCGCTTACTGGCGAGCACGCGTTCGATGGGTCGAACCTTGATTACGAGATTCGGTGTCAACTCCACTTCGATGGCCGCGGCGTATTCGGCGTCGAAGTCCTGAAGACCATCGCAGCGGATGACGACGTCAATGTCATCGAGTCCCGCACCCGAAAACAGAGGTGGGCTGTTCCTCGAAACGAACACCGCACCGACCTTGCGTGCAGCCTCGTCGAGACCAGGGTGTGAGATCGAGCGAAACCACAGGTCTGGATCCTTGGTGACGGCATCTGCTCCCTGGACGACGGCAGCTCCGAGCCCGACCAGCATGAACGGGACTCCGGTGTCCGTGAGCTCGCGCAGGAGCTCGATCTCCTGCTCACTTACCGGCAGGCTGTCCGAGTCGGGCACGCTTCAGGCTCCGCCGCAGTCGCTCGATCGGCAGCAGGGTCAAGTTCGAGAGTACATGTTCCACGTCGCCTGCGTCGACATCGTGTTTCCGCGCCACTTCCTCAGCAAACCGCCGCCGTCCGATCCTGTCCGATAGGCCATCACGGCCCTTGATCACGGGGTCGGTGCTGCGGGCGGACACGACTCGAGTATAGCATCGGCTCGCCGGCGTCCTTTGAGCGGCGCGGCCGCACCGTGGTATCAAGGCGGTTGGGCATGAGCGACGGGGGCGGCACGACGACGATCACCCAGGCGGTCTCGGGGCCCACGGCGGCAGCCACGCACGCGCTCTCGATCGCCTGGCGGTACCCGCACAGCGGCGTCCCGGCGGTCGCGCTGAAATCGGACCGCGACGGCGAGACCACGCTGGGAAGAGATCCCGGCTGCGCCGTTCAGCTGGGAGGACACGATGTTTCGCGACGGCATGCGGTTCTGCGCCCGGGTGCCGGAGCGGTGACGACCATCGTGGACCTCGGCAGCCGGAACGGCGTCCGGGTCAATGGTCGCCAGATCCCGCTTGCGCCCCTCGCGCCGCAGGACGTGCTGCGGCTCGGCGGCTGGATCGGCGTGGTCACCGCCGCTCCCGGCGACGTGGTCGAGATCGTGCCTGGCTTCTGGGGCGGCGAAGCGCTCATCGGTGCGCTCGCGCCCCTGCGACGCGTGGCGGTCACCGATCTGCCGGTGGTCATCGAGGGTGAGACCGGTACCGGGAAGGAGCGCGTCGCCGACGCCCTCCATCGCTGGAGCGGACGCCAGGGCTCGTTCATCGCCGTCAATTGCGCGGCGCTCCCCGAAGCCCTCGCGGAGGCGGAGCTGTTTGGCTATCGCCGCGGCGCTTTCACGGGCGCCGATCGGGCGAGCCCGGGCTTCTTCCGCAGCGCCGACCGGGGAACGTTGCTGCTCGACGAGGTCTCCGACCTGCCAATGCCGTTGCAGGCCAAGCTGCTGCGCGTGCTCGAGGAGCACGAGGTGCAACCGCTCGGCGAGGCGCGGCCCGTGCCGATCGATGTTCGCGTCGTGGTCGCCGGCCAGCAATCGTTGATGGACGCCGTTCGCGCCGGACGCTTCCGCAGCGACTTGTTCGCGCGGCTCGACGGGCTCACGGTCAGCCTGCCGCCGCTGCGGCAAAGGCGGGAGGACATCCTGCCGCTGTTCGCGCGCTTGCTGGAGGCGGCCGCTCCCGATCGGGTGCCCGCCTTCGAGAGTGATCTCGCTGAGCGGCTGTGCATCTACGACTGGCCCTTCAACGTGCGCGAGCTCGCGTTGCTCGCGCGGCGGCTCATGGCGGTGCACGGATCGGGCGTCACTCTCACGGCCCAGCATTTGCCCGAACGCATGACCGAAAGATCCAGCGTGGCCGCTGCGCCTGTGCAGGCCAGCGCCCAGACGCCGGAGAGGTCACCGCCGGTTTCCGCTGCAACCGAACCGATGCAGCTGCCCGTGCTGATCTCGGCCCTGCGGGCCGCGGGCGGAAACGTCGCGCGCGCGGCGGCGGTTCTCGGCATCAGCCGGCAGCGCGCCTATCGCCTCATGGAGGGGCAGGGCGTCGACCTCGACAGCCTGCGCAGCGACGGGGACAAGGGCCGATGAAGGCCCTGGCGGAGACGAGCCGGATCGGCGCAATCATCGGCGGGAAGTACCGCATCGTCCGGCTGCTCGCCAGCGGCGGAATGGGCCTCGTGTACGAAGCGCTGCACACGGTCGTGCACCGGCGCTTCGCGATCAAGCTGCTGCGCCAGGAGCTCGCCGAACGTCGCGACATCCTCGCGCGGTTTCAGCGCGAGGCCGAAGCAGCGGGCGCGCTCGAGAACGAGAACGTCGCGGCGGCGGTCGACTTCGGCATCGCCGACGACGGCACACCTTACATCGTGATGGAGTACCTGGTCGGTGAGAGCCTGGCGGCGTTGCTGGAGCGCGAGGGCCGCCTGCCGGTCACACGCGCGGCCGATCTCATCCTGCAGGCTTGTCGCGGGGTCGCGGCGGCTCACGCCGCCGACATCGTCCACCGCGATCTCAAGCCGCAGAACCTGTTCGTGAGCCGGCGCGACGACGGCACCGATCTGGTCAAGGTCCTCGACTTCGGCGTGGCGAAGCTGCAAGCGCTGGAAGAAGCGAGCGCGGCAACGCGCACCGGGTCGCTCATCGGCACGGTCGTATACATGTCGCCGGAGCAGGCGCGCGGCGAAAAGACGGTCGATGCGCGGGCGGACATCTACGCGCTGGGCGCGATCTTCTACGAGCTGGTGTCGCAGCAACGGCCGCACCCGGGCGGGTCGCAGAACGCGATCCTGCATCACATCGCCACGCATGCAGCCGTTCCGATCGCGTCGGTGCGGCCGGACCTGCCCGCGGGCCTCGCAGAGATCGTCGACTGCGTACTGGCTTCGGATCTCGCGCTGCGACCTTCATCGGCGGAGGCCCTGGGCCGCGCGCTGGCGCCGTTCGCGCGCCGCGAGGTCTGGCCGCCGCCGCCCGAGGATTCCGGACGAGCCCGCTTCGACAGGATCTCCACGTTGGTAGCAGAGGGTGATGACCACGAGGCCGCGGCATCGGCGAGCGGTTCGATGCGCATCGGCCCGGCTGCTGAGAATCGCGCATCGACGCCCCGTGCGCCGAGCGGGCGCCTTCGTTCCCGCGCGTTGCTCGGCGCCGGATTGCTCGTCGCGGTGTTGGCCGTGGCGGTCGTGGCCGTGCGGAAGGCCGCGGCCCCCGCCGCTCCCCCGGTCGCGCGGCAGCCCGCGCGCCGGATCCACCGGCTCGATCCGAACACGCGGTTCCTGAGCTCCGATCCGCCGCCGGGCGCGGTCGCGCAGATCGCGAGCCTCCGGAAAGCCAACGACGCACGCGACGCCGCGCTGCTGAGCGCGATGGTTGCCACGCCGGCGGGGATCTGGTTCGTGAGCGGCTCGCCCGAGCAGGTGCGCGCGCAGGTCGGCGAGGTCATCACCCGAGCGGAACGCAGAGGGCGGATGCCGGTCCTGGTGGCGTCCCAGCGCCCATTTCGCAACTGCGCCGGATACGAGATCATGGGGGCGGTCGATACCGCGGCCTACAAAGCCTGGATCGATGGGTTCGTCGCTGGAATCGGTAACGAGCCGGTCATCGTCCTGCTCGAACCGAACGGGCTCGGTCTCATGCCCCACGGGAGGTGGTTGAACGGAGGGGAGGACGAGTGCAAACCGATGCAGGCGCGTCCCGATGGCAGGCGAGTCCCTTCTCCCGGCGCGACGCCGGAGGATCGCTACCTGCAGCTCAACTACGCCGTCGACGTCCTCGCCGCCAAGGCCCCGAACGCGGAAGTTTATCTCGACGGGACACACAGTGATTGGCTGCCGATCGGCGACGCGGCCTATCGGCTGGTGCGCGCCGGCGTGGGCCGAACCGCGGGATTTTTCCTGAACGTCGGCAACTTCCAGGCCACGCGGCGCTCGATCCAGTACGGCACCGCGATCGCGAAGTGCATCTACTACGTGCGCACGGCGCCCTCGGCCCCCGCCGGGGCGAACCGCTATGCAGATTGCCCCAGACAGCCCCACTACGAGCGCGAACCCGAACCGAGCGCCCCGATCGAAGAAGCCGATTGGGCCAAGGTGGAGGCCTGGTACGTCGAGCACGTGGATCGGGCCGCTCACCCGCCGTCGACCGACGCGCTCACCCACTTCGTCATCAACACGAACCGCAATGGGCGCGGCCCGCTCGACGTCAGCGTTTACGGGCACGCGCCGTACAATCAGCCGCCGCCGGTCATCGAGGTGCTGCACTACGGGGCCTGGTGCATGCCGCCCGGCCGCGGGGTTGGCCTTCCTCCCACGCCCAGCACGGGCGTGCCGCTGGTCGACGCCTACCTCTGGGCAGAGATGCCTGGGATCTGCAACGCATCCTGTGACATCGCCGGCGGGGCACGGGCCTGGGACTACAGCCGCTACAACCCGTGGGGTATCGCGGGCGACTCGCGGAACCAGTTCGATCCGCTCTGGGGGCGTGTCCTCCCGAGCAGCGGCGAACCGATCGGCGAATGGTTCCCGGATCAAGCCCTGGAGCTGGCCCGCAACGCAAACCCGCCTCTCGATATCGACGCGAGCGCGCCGACATCCCTCGTGAAGAAGTAGCGGTCCGGCACGCGGCGACCGAGTGGACGTCCGCGGCGGACGTCCGAGACGTCGGCCGACACCGATTCGGGTGCCGGTAGCGGCATGAATGACCGCGATCCCGCCGTCTCGGCGTTGGTCCGTTCGTTGCTGTTCGTCTGCTCGCTTCGCAATCCCGCGAGGGGAAACGAAAACGAGGAGACCCATGGACATGAACAACGAGAGTCGGGCGAGGACAAAGGTAGCAGGGCGTTTTCCCACGGCGTTGTCGGCGCTGGTCGCATGCGGGATCGGCGCCTGCGGCGGTGACCCGACGGCGATCGAAACGCAGGGGCAGCGCACCGCCGCGCTCACCTCGACGGACGGGCAATCGACATCGCAGTCCTCGTGCGGCGACCCGCGCGGTCTGGCGCCCGACACGCGCTTCTTCGTGCGCCCGCCGGACGCCGGCGCGGAGACGCAGCTCGTCGAGCTGCTTCGCGCACGGCGCCTCGCGGATGCGCGCCGTCTGGCAACGATGGAGGCGATACCACAAGCGGTGTGGTTCACCTCGGGCTCACCCGTCGAGGTCGAGCGGGGGGTGCGCAACACCATGCGGGCGGCGTCCCAGGAACGACGGGTGCCGGTGCTGGTCGCGTACAACGTCCCGTTTCGTGACTGCGCGGGCTTCTCGGCGGGCGGCGCCGTCGACACGGTCGCGTATGAGGCCTGGATCGACGGCTTTGCGCGCGGCATCGGAGACGGGAAAGCCGTGGTGATCCTCGAGCCGGACAGCCTGGGCATCATCCCGTACAACAAGACCATCTTCGGCGCGGCGGATTCGTGCCAGCCGACGATCACCGACGCGCAAGGCAACGTCGTCGCCGCGCCGGGCGCCAGCCCGAGCGAGCGCTATGCGCAGCTCAACTACGCCGTCGACAGCATCGGGGCCAAGGCGCCGCGCACGGCTGTCTATCTCGACGGTACGCACAGCGCCTGGCTGAGCCCCGGTGATGCGGCGTTTCGGCTGGTGACCGCGGGTGTTCAGCGCGCCCAGGGATTCTTCCTCAACGTGTCCAACTATCAGCCGACCGATCAAAATGCTCAGTTCGGGACGTGGGTCTCGGACTGCATCACCGCAGCGACAGCGGGCGCGCCCTGGGCGGCCGGTCACTTCGACTATTGCCCGAGCCAATACGACCCGGCCACCAACTACAGCACCGTGAATTACACGCCCGACTTTGCAGCGGGCGTGACCGCGGGATTGGCAGCACTCATGGGCGGCGCGACGGCGACGACGCACTTCGTGATCGACACCAGCCGCAACGGCCAGGGGCCCTGGACGCCGGCGGTGATCTACCCGGACGCGCAGAACTGGTGCAACCCGCCCGGTCGGGGCGTGGGGCCGCGGCCGACGGCGGCGACCGGCATCCCGCTCGCCGACGCCGAGCTCTGGATCAAGATTCCCGGCGAGTCGGACGGTTCGTGCAATCGCGGCGTCTCCGGATCGACCACCGATCCCGAGTGGGGTGGGATCGTCGATCCCGCGGCGGGCGATTGGTTCGCGCAGCAGGCGCTCGAGCTCGCGACGCTGGCGAGCCCACCCTTGTTTTGATGGCGGCGGGCGGCGGGGGCCACCCGCGCGCACCCACTCATGGGGCGCGCGCGGGTGGCGCGGGGGTGGGGACCGAGACGGGAGGGTGCGCGTGAGGAAAAGTTGACAGCTCTGCCCTGGATCGGCGAATGATGCGGCGAGACAAGATGCCTCGAATGTCCACTGCGCCATCCCCGGGCCGCCTTCGCCATTGGGTGCGGTTCGGTGTTCTGGGTGTGCTGCTGGTTGTGTGTCCGGGCTGCTTCGCGCTGGCGTTCATGTCGCGACATGGCTGGAACGACCCAGGCGACACAGAGCACATGAGCCAACGCCAGTTTTCGCCGGCCGAGCTCGCGGCATTGAAGCAGAGCGAGACGGTATTTTTCCTCAAGGACGACGACGAGCGGTGGCGCGCGGCACTGGAGGCCGACGTTCGACGGGTGTGGCGGCTGACGAAGGTTCTGTTCGTGCCCTATCGCGAGCGAGCCGCGTATGCGGATCGCGGCCGCTATTCGTACTTCGTGATCGGCGGCGTCGAAAAGTTCCACTCGACTCTGAATGTCGCCAGGCCCAACGACGCGCACGTCTCCTACGTCAATACCCATTTCTACCTGACGCTGGAGCGTTCGATCCCGGATGAGCACGGACAGCTCGAGCCGACGACGTTCTGTCGGATCGAGCTTTACCCCGATCGCAACACCCTGAACACCTCGATTGCCAACGGTGACGACAATCTGATTCCGCTCTACGCGGGGGCGCGGTTCCTCAATTGGACACCTCCGCAACTGGCGCTCTACCTGACCGCCGTCCAGCGGGATCTGGAGCAGTCGCGGCGCCGCTGGCTCTTCGACGAATTCGACGACGACGAAGCCCTGAAACAGCTCAAGGCGTCGACGTTGTACGTCCCGGACTATACGTTGTACAAGTTCGAGTCCGGGGGCGGCCCGTACATTGGCACCCACGTCCCGAAAGAGTTGCTCGCGGACTATCGCCATCGATACTACGTCGTGACGCCGTACCAGCTGGACCAGTTGCTGGCCGCGGCCGGGGATCGACCCATCTACGTCTTTGACTACGTTCAGAGCTCGGCCGACAAGTTCGTGACCATCTTCGATTCGCAAAAGGGCATGATTCACCGCCAGTACAGAGCCATGAGCTATCAGATCAGCTCCGGCGACTTCGACGTCTTCTAGCGCTAGGATCGCGGCATGCACAACGGGAGCTGTCTCTGCGGGAGCGTGCGCTACGAGATCGACGGCGAGCTCGGTGAGTTTGGCTATTGCCACTGCCGGAGCTGCCGCAAGGCGAGCGGCAGCGCGCACGCCGCCAACGCGCCGGTCGAGCGGGGGCGGTTCCGGCTTCTGAGCGGGGGCGACACCCTGCGCGAGTACGAGTCGTCGCCCGGCAAGCTGCGCGCCTTCTGCGCGGCGTGCGGGTCGCCGATCTACGCGTACCTGACCGCGACCCCTGACGTCCTCCGCATCCGCCTCGGCAGCCTCGACACGCCGTTGACCGCCGAGCCGCGCGCCCACACCTGGGTCTCGGACAAGGCGGCGTGGGACCGGATCGCCGACGGCCTACCGCAGTTCCCGCAGTGGGCCCCTCAGTCGGTGTTGAACCAGCGCGGCTCGCGCCAGCCGCGCTAGCCCCGCGGCCGGGCGCTTCCAATCGTCGCGAGTCATCCGCGTTGCGACCGTGTGGCTTGACGGCCGGTGCTCGTCCAGCGACAGTCGGCGTGTGCGCGGGTCGATGATGGTGGGAGGGCGCGGATCATTTCTGGCCTTGGGTGCGTTCCTCGTTCTTTCGACGCCGTGTGCGACGATGAGCCCGCGCGACGTGGCGCGCACGTTTCCGGCGCGGCAGTACACATTGCCGAGCGGTTTGCGGGTGGTGATCGACGAAGACCCGAGCGCCGGCCTTGTGGGCGTGGTCTGGGTGGTCGACGCCGGCGCGGTCGACGACCCGGCTTTCCACGGATCGCTTCCGCACGTGGTCGAGCACCTGGCGTTCGAGCTGCACCGGGGCGCGCGCGACTCTGCTCCCGATGCTGCGTCCAATGCTCCTTGGGAACGCCTGCGCGATCTGGGCGGGATTGACGTCAACGGTTTCACCTCGCTGGAGAAAACCCAGTTCCAGACGTTCGGTCCGCGCAGCCAGCTCGATCGCCTGGTGGCCGTCGAGCTCTCGCGCATGGCCGACCCGCTCGGAGCCGCTGACGACGACACGTTGGCCGCCGAGCTGGCCAAGCAGCGCGTGGTCCTGCGCGAGGAGCGCAACGTCCGCGACGACATGGCGCTCGCCGAGCAGCGCCTGCTCTGGGCGCGCATCTTCCCGGCGCCGCATCCTTACGCGGCGGCCGTGTCGGGCGATCTGGATGCGGCGGCCCCGGCGTGGCCGGCGGCCGCGGTCCGAGCATTCGTACGCAATCACTACCAGCCGCAGAAGATGACGCTGGTTCTGAGCGGCGCGATCCCCAGGGCCTGGGACGCGCACCTCTTCGAGATGATGCCGGCGGCGCTGGCCGGGGATCGCGCCGCGCCGCGCGCGCCGGAACGGCGACCCATGGTCGCGACCCTCCCGCCGCTCGACGGCAGCCCGGCGATGGCGCGGGCGCGCACGATCAACGACAAACCCTATCTCCGGATCGGCTGGTGGCTTCCGGGAACGCGAGCTGTCGACGCCGTGCCCATCAAGATTCTGGGCGAGGTCATCAGTCTGGCCCTCGCCGTGGCGATCGAGCAGGGGGAGTTGCCCAACGCCCTGTTCAGCATCGTGAACACCTCGATCGAGGATCGCGGGAGCGTCCTCGAGTGTATCGTCGTCCTGCGCGAGGCGGGGCGCGCCGACACCGTGCGTGAGCGCGCCGTGGAGATCGTGTCCAAACGAGCCCTGTCGAGCCTCCGTCTTTACGGCGCCGTTCAACAAGCCTCGCTGAAGTGGGTCACGCTGAGTGAAGTCCTGGGCCTGCAGGCGCTGCAGGCGCGGACCATCGCGCGCGCGGAGCTGGCGCATGCGCAACCCGGCGGGGACGCCGGGTTGGGGCCGCTGATCGAGGCCGTCAATCGCGTCTCGGTCGGCCAGCTCTCCGATCTGGCCGACCGATACCTGACGCCGGCAGCCGCTCGTTCGATCCTGTTTCAATGGTCCTTGCCTCCGCGGGCGCCGGCCCAGATGGCCGCGGCGTCGTTGGCGAACGGCAGCGCCCCGCCCGAGAGGAACGAGACCCCGTCAGCGCGACCGGCCGACGCCGGTCCCCGCCCAGCGCCAGCGACTCATTCACCAGACGAGGTCCGTGCTGCGGCCGCGACACCGCCGGCGGGATCCGCGCGTGCGGCCACGCTTGCCAACGGGCTCACGGTCATCGCCATGCGCCGGCCGGGGTTGCCGTTCGTCTCGGTGACCTTGGGGTTCCGTTCGACACCCACGCGGGACGCGCCGCCTGGCATCTGGCTCGCGGCGCGGTTCGGACGTCAGTACGAGAACATCTGGGGGCCCCTCGAGTACGACCTCCTGTCGCAGGAGCGGACCGACGACGACGACGTTCGCGACGAGCTGTCGACGTACGCGTCGCTCACGGGCGCTGCGCTCACCTATCTCGCCGACAAGACCAAGGCGTTACAGGTCAAATGGCCGGACGAACGCTTCGAACGGTGGTCGTCGACGGTGATGGTCGACGAGAAGACGCGGGGAAGCTGGGCCCGGCGGCGGTTCGCGGCGGCCCTCTGGGGCGACAACCCGTACGGCCTCGCGATCCCGATCGTCGATGTCATGGAGCGATCGCAGGCGGAGGTCGAGGCGTGGATCAATCGCGTCGAACGCCCCGAGAACGGCGCGCTGATCATCGTCGGCGACGTCGATCCGGGCGAGGCGCTCGCGCTGGCCGATTGGAAGCTTCGCGGGTCGTGGAGTGATCGCCCGGCGCCGCGCGCGCGGTTGACGGCGCCGCCTGCTGCCGAGCCGCGGCCCAGGGTCGGACCGCTGCCCATCCAGTTCAACGAGATGCGCGAACAGCGGGCGGCATCGATCACCTTCGGTTGTCTGTTGCCGCCGGCGCGTACGCCGCGCGACGCCGTCGTCGGCGATTTCCTGGGCGAGCTCATGGAAGAACGATTGTTCGAGCACCTGCGGATTCACGAGGGCAAAAGTTACGGGCACAACGTTCGCCACACCCAGCTCTGGGGCGGTAGCAACATCCTGAAGGGCATCTTCGACATCGAGGACCAATCCGTGGTCGACGGGACGGCGCTGATCGAGTCGTATCTCACGGCAGGCGGTCAATCGATCGCCGACGAGGCCGCGATCGAGCGCGTACGCTGGCGACTGGCGCTGGCGACGGCGGCGCGGTACGGAACCAACGCCGAGGTCGCTCGCGCCCTGTTCACGGCATGGAAGGCCGGATGGCCCCCCTCGGCGCTGGATGAGGTCCCGAATCATCTGGCGACCATCGGGGCATCTGAGCTCGAAGCCGCAATGAAGGTCTGTCGCGCGAGCGCGGTCGTATCAGTGAACGCCGCGGTCACGGTTCACTGATGACGTGAGCGCGCGCGTACCAAGGTGTCTCAGCGCCCGGTGACGAACTCGTAGATGACACCTTCCTCCAGGCGGGCGAGCGCCGGCGGCTCCAGGGACGCGAGAGTCATCTGCTCGCGCCCGTCCACGTCCGCGGTGCGCGGCACGAACACCGAGATCATCGTGCACATCGCGCGCCTATCCCCTCCGCGCTTCGATCCGCCACGTGCCCCCGGCTTCCTCGGTACAGGAGATCGACGTGCTCAGGAAGCGGGCGATGACGTCGAGCTGCGTGTGCGTGTGCTTCGTCGGCGTCGTCGTTCGGAAGATACCCTCGCCCGCAAGGGCCACCAGGAGCACGAGCTGATCTGCGAGGTGCGAGCCGACGGGTGCGTCGGTCGCGAGGTAGGCGAGGACCTCGTCGGCGCACACGTTGGCGACGGTCTCGGCGCGGACCTGCTTTTCGCCGAAACCCGTGAAGACCTCGGTCACGTGCTCGCTCTCGACCTCGGCGATTAGCGCGTTGCCCGGCCCAACCGAGTTCGGCACAGCCTCGAGTGAGAACGCCGACGAGTCCCAGTGCGTTCGCGCGGCGAACCGATTCAGCTCGCGCTCACCGATCGCGCGAGGCAGGCTCGCCACGACGGCGCGCACACGTCGCGCACGGAGCTCGCCCCGCTGCTCGAGAGCCAGCGGGGTCAAAGCCGTCGTCGGCGCGACGGTGACGCGAAAGCGGCCGCCGCCGGCCGGGTAAAACCCGGGTCGCTCCAGCGTCGCCTCGACCTGGGGACCCATGCGAGCGACGAGAGGCAGAAACGCCTTCGCGAGGAAGTCGAACGGTGGCGAGCTCGGATTGTGCGTGCCGCCTTCGAGCACCAGCGATGAGGGGCGATCGGCGGTGAGCAGGCCCGGCAGCACGGTCTGGAGCACGAGCGTGGCGCTGCCAGCCGTCCCGACGGAGAACACATAGTCGCCGGCTCGTACGCCGGTCGGTTCGAACGTGAGGCTGCGCGAGCCGACGGCCGCACCGGTGGTCCGGGCTCCGCCCACAGCCGCGGCTGCCTCGACGGCCGTGAGGTGCTGGCGCATCAGCCCCGGACGGGGACGCCCGGCCCGGATGTTGTCGATCCGGAAGGGCGTCCCCGTCACCAGCGAGAGCGAGAGCGCCGACCGGAGAATCTGGCCGCCGCCTTCGCCCTGCGATCCATCGAGCGCGATCATTGTCCTTTGTCCTCTCACCCCTTGACGCAGACGACCTGCCGCAGCGTATGCGCCACCTCGACGAGGTCGCGCTGCGCCTCCATCACCTGATCGATCGACTTGTACGCCATCGGCGTTTCGTCGATCACGTCCGCGTCCTTGCGACATTCGATCCCGGTCGTCGCCGCCACGTGGTCGGCGACCGTGAAGCGCCGCCGCGCCTCGTTGCGCGACATCGCGCGCCCCGCGCCGTGGCTGCAGCTGTGGAAGCTGGCGTCGTTCCCGAGACCGCGCACGATGTACGAGCGCGCGCCCATGCTGCCCGGAATGATCCCCAGATCGCCCCGGCGCGCTCGCACGGCACCCTTGCGGGTCACGAAGACGTTCTCGCCGAAGTGGTGCTCGCGCGCCACGTAGTTGTGGTGGCAGTTCACCGCCTCGAGCCGCGCTTCGAACGGCGGCAGCTTTCCGGTCGCGCGGACGCCGTCGATGAGCGCGGTCATCATGAGCTCGCGGTTGAGGCGGGCATACTCCTGCGCCCAGTCCACCGCCTCGACGTACTCCTCGAAGTGCTCGGTCCCCTCGGGCAGGTACGCCAGATCCTGATCGGGCAGGTTGACGAACCAGCGGCGCATGTCTTCCTTTGCGACCTCGATGAAGTAACTTCCGATGCGATTCCCCACGCCGCGCGACCCGCTGTGGAGGACGATCCAGACGTGGTCCTCCTCATCGAGACAGACCTCGATGAAGTGGTTGCCGGTTCCGAGCGTCCCGAGGTGCCCGAGGTGCGATCCGCGATCGAGCTTGGGGTGCTTTGCGATGATGCGGTCGTAGCCGGGACGGAGGCCGTTCCACGCCTCGACGTTCGCGGCGGGGGGATCACGCCACGCGCCGCGATCGTTGCGGCCGCCGTTGTCCGTGCGGCCGTGCGGCACCGCCGCCTCGATGGCGGTGCGGACGCCCCGCAGGTCGTCCGGGAGCGTCGAGGCGCGGAGGCTGGTCCGCACCGCCATCATGCCGCATCCGATGTCCACGCCCACCGCCGCCGGAATGATCGCGCGCTTGGTCGCGATCACGCTCCCCACCGTCGCGCCCTTGCCGAGGTGCACGTCCGGCATCACGGCGACGTGACGATGAATGAAGGGCAGGCGCGCGATCCTCTCGAGCTGTGCCCGGGCTTCCGCTTCGAAGGGCACGCCGATCGTCCACGCGCGGATCGGCGAACCACCCTCGACGTTGATGACCTGGTGAGTGGGCGACCCCGTGTTGTTCGCGTCGTTGGTCATGAGCCACCCAGTTTGCAGCGAACGTGCCACGAGCACCGCTGCTTCTGAAGCGCGGGCTGCCGGCCCCGACCGCCGGCTTCCTGGCCCAGCTTATCTATTGATATGCTATAAATGTCGCGCCGCCGGCTCACGGTCATCGGCTTCCTCGGATCGACCCTCGACCAGGGAAAGCGCGGGCCTGCCCGCTGGGAACGCTGGCGACCGACGGTGTCGCTCTGCCAGCACGAGGATCTGCTGGTCGATCGGCTCGTTCTGCTACACGGTTCGCGCTACGCGGGTCTCGCCCGGGCCATCGCAGCGGACGTGGTGCAGGTGTCGCCCGAGACGACCGTGGAGCTCGACGTCATCGAGATCGCGGACCCCTGGGACCTGGAGGAGACCTATGGCGCGCTCCGCGACTTCGCGCGCCGCTACTCGTTCGATCCGACGCGAGAGGATTACCTGGCCCACATCACGACGGGAACGCACATCGCGCAGATCTCGCTGTTTCTGCTCGTCGAGTCGCGACACATCCCCGCGCGCCTCATCCAGACGTCGCCTCCGCCCACGCCCGACGGGAACGCAGCCGGCTCCTACACGATCATCGACCTCGATCTCTCCCGGTACGACAGCATCGCCCGACGCTTTCAGAAGGAGCGCACGGAGGGGTTGTCGTTCCTGAAGGCGGGCATCGATACCAAGAACGCGGCGTACAACCGCCTCATCGAGCGCGTCGAGCAGGTTGCGATCGCGTCTCGCGATCCAGTGCTGCTGTGCGGACCGACGGGCTCGGGCAAGTCACAGCTCGCGCGGCGCATCTACGAGCTCAAGAAGACCCGGCGGCAGGTCGCCGGAGAGCTCGTCGAGATCAACTGCGCGACGGTCCGCGGAGATGCCGCGATGTCGACGCTGTTCGGACACGTGCGCGGCGCCTATACCGGGGCCGCCGAGGGCGCGGCGGGATGCTACGCAAGGCCGACAAGGGCGTCCTGTTCCTCGACGAGATCGGCGAGCTCGGTCTCGACGAACAGGCGATGCTCTTGCGCGCCATCGAGGACAAGACCTTCTTCCCGGTCGGCTCCGACAAGGAGGTGCACAGCGACTTTCAGCTGATCGCGGGCACCAACCGGGATCTCGCCGATCGGGTCGCGAGCGGCCGGTTTCGCGAGGATCTCCTGGCGCGCATCAACTTGTGGACCTTCCTGCTCCCCGGGCTCCGGGACCGCCGAGAAGACATCGAGACCAACCTCGAGTTCGAGCTGGAACGCGTCGGCGACGACCTCAAGCAGCGCCTGACGCTGAGCCGCGAGGCGCGGGAGCGCTATCTCGCCTTCGCGCGCTCCGCGGAGGCGCGCTGGAGCGGGAACTTTCGCGACTTCGGCGCGTCGCTGCGCCGCATGGCGACTCTCTGCGAGGGTGGCCGCATCAGCACTTCCGAGGTCGACGACGAGATCGAGCGCCTGCGCGCGCTCTGGCGCGTCGAGCCGGATGCGGCGAAGCATGCGGAGGAACCCGACGGCATCCTCGACCGCTTGCTCGACAGCGCGCACCTTTCTGCCCTCGATCGCTTCGATCGGATCCAGCTCGAGGAGGTCGTCCGCATCTGCCGGACCGCGCGCTCGCTATCCGAGGCAGGCCGCGCGCTGTTCGCGGCGTCGCGCTCCGCGCGCGCCACGACGAACGACGCCGATCGCCTTCGCAAGTACCTCGCCCGGTTCGGTCTCACGTTGCAGGCTATCCAGGCTGCTTGACCGCGCAACATGCGTCCTGGCCTGTTGCTTGCCTGATGACGTGGTGACGATTGCCGTCAGGCGTGCACCAGCGCCGATTCTCCTCGCTCGGGCAGGCTGGCGGCGGCGATCGCCTGCCCATGACGCTTGTCCTGCTCGCCGGGCATGCGGAGATCCAGCCGGGTCGCCAGCTCGGGGAAGTCGACGCGCAGCACCTGGCGCGCCATGTCCAGCATGACGTCGCCGCCCGGCCCCGAGGTGACGCGTCCGAGCAGCAGCACGTGACGGTAATCGTAGACCGCCGCCAGCTCGGGCAGCGCGTAGCCGAGGTACACGCCGATCGTCTCGTAGATCCGGCGCGCGCGCGGCTCTCCCGCCTTCATCATCGCTTGCAGCTCCTTGAGCTTGGTGGGCAGCGGCAATGAAGGGGGGAGGATGATACCCGCCGGGGTCAGCAGCCGGCCCACCGCCTGCTGGGACAGGTACTGCACGCAGCAGCCGATGTCGCCCGACCATTCGTCGCGGGGGGCGTCGGCGCGATAGTCGATCGGCACGAAGGCGATCTCGTTGAGCCAGGGCGTGATGTGGCCGTCGGCGGTGACGAAACCACCGGCGGTGCTGGTGCCGAGCGCGATCCCGAGGACGCCGCCGCTGCTCATCGACCTCGATCCCATGAGGGCGGTGACGTCTCCGTCATTCACCACGTCGAACGGGATGTCGTGCCAGGCATGTTTGAGATCGCGAAAGATGTTTCGGACGCGCTCCTCGAACACGTCGGGCGCCACGCCCCGAAACAGCGAGGCGAACTTCACCTGGTTGTCGACGTAGACGCCGGCGGCGCTGCCCCCGATCGCGTCGACGCGCGGCAAGTGGTCGGCGGCCCGACGAAGCGAGTCCATGATCCCGTCCCAGTGGTATTGGGGGTCGGGCTGGTAGTACGGATCCCACTCGGTCTCCTCGCTCCAGACGACGCGGCCGTCGATGATCGCCGCCACCTTGCGATCGCTGCCGCCCAGGTCGAAGCCGATGCGGCAGCCGTCGAGGTGGCCGCCGAGCGTCGTGGTCGCGGCCCGCTCCGGCGGCAGCTCGTGCGCCGCCACGATCTCGATCGGATGATTGTAGACACGGCAGCCGACGATCTCGGAGTCGAACCAGCCGGTCGCGCTGTCGCGATAGTGGACGCGGAGCTGCTCGACCAGAGCCTCCGGTGCGTCGAGGGTGATGCGGTACCCGCCGCGCGACCAGACCGCCAGCTTGACCAGACGCTCGAGCATGCGGAAGTTCGCCGTCGCGTCGGGGTGGCTCTCCGGCATGAGCTGCACCTCGAACCGCGAAACCGCGCCCCCGTCCTGCTCGAGCGCGAAGCGAACGTGTACCGGATGCCCGGTCTCGTTCGCGCGCTGTTCGAAGTCGCGCCTGCCCAGCGCCGCCGGCCGGAACTGCAAATCGAGCGGCGCGGCCACGCCAGGTGCGGGAAGTGCATAGCCCGAGTGCTCCACCTGTGTGCCCACAAGTGAAAGGTGAGCGCTCCGTTTGCGCGGTCAAACTCGACGAGACCTGTTACGGCGGGGTCCAGGGCGCTCCGGTTTCGCAATCGACGTGAGCGAGCCGTAAGCCGGCGGGAGTCACGTCGATGGTGCCGAAGACGATGGGCAGGTGAAACCGACGCGGCCCGATCGATCCGGGGTTGAAGACCGTGAGGCCGCGGTCGCGCCCGAGAAATGGCACGTGCGAGTGCCCGCACACCACGACCTGCGCGCCGTGCGCACGGGCCATCGCCGCGACCTCGGCGCGCAGCTTGGGGCCGTAAACGCCGATGTGAACCAGAAGCATTCGCAGCAGCGGTTGCGGATCCTCGGCGCTGCGCACGAGATCGAGCGTGAGCACGTCCGGCAGGTCGGGCGCGTGGACGTCGATGTTGCCCCGAATGGCATGCACGGGGGCGATGCGTGAGAGGTGGTCGAGCACCTCGCGATCGCCGATGTCCCCGGCGTGCAGGATGGCGTCGGGCGTGCGCGCCGCCAGGTGCTCGGCTGCTTGCGGGTGAGGCTCCGAGTGCGTGTCCGCGACCACCGCGAGGCGCAACGTCCCGTCGGGCCTCAGCGTGAGCTGCCGCGCCATGGTCGCGAGTCGTGGAGCCGCCATTCCCCAACCCTAGCAGGTGAACGAGGACCGAGTCCTCGTCACGGTCTTCGAACGCGACCGCGAACGGATCCGACTACCCGGCTGTCATTCCGTGATTGCGGGCCTCGACGGCCTTGACGGTGTTGGCCAGCGCCTTTGCCAGATGACCTTTGCCGATGCTTCCGACGAGGGCGCCGAGCAGGCGCCCCTTGAGGTTCTTGCCGTCGCGAACCACGACCGCGTCGAGGTCGGTCGTTCCGTCGAGATTGCGCGTGAAGGTATACGTGTGACCCGAGTTTCCTCCCCAGATGTTGGAGTCGATTGTCTTCATGACCACGTGGTTGGGATCCGACCAGTCGTAGTGCAGGCGTTCCCAGATACCGCTCGAGCCTTCGGTGACGTCGGCTTCGCTGACGCCGCGCTCATGCACCTCGAGGTAGTCGTCGGTGCTGTTCCCGAAGAGCTTCCCGCGGCCGGGCCCGAAGTCCGTGAGCGCCGCGATGAACTGCTGGGGCGTCGCGGTGGTCGTTTGGTGAAGATGGATCGTGGACATGGCGACCTCCTTGTTCTTCCGGCGTGGCGCCTGCGACGGTCAAAGACCCTTACGTCCTGAAATATCGCGATCGCATACCGGGAGGGGAAGTCCGGCGACGACAAATTGACGGCCGGCCGCAATGGGGTTGAAAATGCGCCATGCGCAAATTCCTCGTGCTGGTGATCGCCAGCCTCTTGCAGGTGACCTGCGGTTCTTCTTCGGAGAGCGTCTGCCAGCAGATCGGAACGATGGTCTGTCAGAAAGCGTGTTCGTGCCTCGACGGGCCCATGTGCGCCGTGTCGCAAGGAGGATTGACGGTGTCCTTCGATACCGACGCGGATTGCCGTGGATTCTTCGTGACGCTCGGGTGCTCCCAGGGCGACAAGGCGTACAACGACGCCGCCGCCTGTCTGCCGCTGGTCCAGGCAGCGACGTGCACCGGCACCGGGACGGACGCCGCGGTGGCGTTTCCGGCGGACATGGCCTGCCAGTCGCCTCCGTCTCCGTAGCGCTACGGCCCGAGCTCTAACTCGGGGACGCCGGCCGACAATCGTCCGCGTCCGGCGTTTCGCGCGCCGTCGCTCGTCGACGCGATAGCGAGCGACGCGCGGGGGATGAGACACCTCCGCGCGTCGGACGCCGATCCGGTTTCGTGTGATTGTCAGCGGTGGCTGCCCGCCGATTGTTCGGCCCGCGCCGCGCCGATGGCGGTCTTGACCTCCTTGACCTCCTCCGGTGGAGGCAGGACGGCCTTCAAGCCCAGCGACTGGATCCATAGCTCCCGGCACCATCCCTTGGTGTGATAGAGGTGCTCGTCCTCCTGATCCTCGATCTCGTCGTAGGCGTCCTTCAGGGCTTTCTTCTGGGCGCCTTCCAGGTGCTCGGCGCACTTACCAAGGAGCTCCCAGTCGGCGTGATCCTTGACCTCGGCGAGGACCACACACTCGCAGGCGACCAGCTCGGCGGCGGCGGGATTGCCGGCGTCCTTGGCGAGCTTCATGGCCTCGACCAGCGCTCCGCCGACGGTGCGCACGACTTTTCTTCCGGGCGTCTCTTTCTTGGCGTCGATGTCGAGCGCCTTGCAGACCCCCTCGAGCGCGGTCACGTGGGTGCGGGTCTGCTCGTGGTACTCGGTCCATTCCTTCTTGAGGTCGGCGTTCTGTACGCAGGTCAACGCAGCCGCGTAGATCTTGACTCCGCCCATCTCGTGCTCGAGCGATTGCAACAAGAGCTCTTCCAGTTGCTTGGTTTTCATTTTGCCTCCTTTGGTGGCGCCCACCAACCTAAGGCTCATTGGTCGAGAAGCGAGCGGTCGCGCGGGCCGGGGCACCGAAGGGAGGCGCACCGGTGGGCGACTACGGGATGATCGTCGGCGGCTGGACCGGCGCGTCGTCTTTCTGCACGCAGGACGAGATGTCGAAGAGCATGAACTCGAGCGCCTTCTCCTGCGGCGAGAGCTCGCCGCCGGCCGGACCGCAGCGGGTGGGGAACGGAACGGCCGCCAGATCGCCGCCGCCCTGCGAGACGTGGACGTCGCTGAAGATCATCCGGCCGCACTCTTTCTGGCCCACGGGCGTGGTGAAAGAGAAATACTGCACGGCGTTCGTCTTCTTCGCGGTGTCCAGGCCGTAGAGCCACTGCTGTGACACGCCGGGCACGGTGGCGTCGACCAGGTGCTTGGTGCCGTTGACCGCGAGCTGGCCCGGCGTGGGCGTCGCGCCGACGTTGACCAGCCAGTCGCGCAGCGCTGCTCCCTTCGGAAAGCTGGTGTCGACGTTGGACAGAAATCCGTCGGGCAACGTGCCTTCACCGGACGAGAACTTCGCGACCATCGGGTACCCGGCGTTGGGCTCGCCGTCCTCGGAGCGGACCCAGTTGGTGTGGTAGTGCGATCCGAAGACGCGGCCGCCCATGTCGCCGTAGCCGCGCACGGCCTGGTACTGGGCGGCGGTGCGTCCCTCGGACTGGCCGGAGTCCCCCTCACACGCCATCAGCACGATGTCGTACCTCATCATGCTGGCGGCGCTGGACCAGAGCTGGTCGACGGGCTCGAGCGGCGTGCTCGCGCCATTGGTGGCGACGGTCGGCGACGCGCGGTAGCCCTGGAACAGGTGCACGCGGCCGGCGCCGGTGTCGCTCGTGAACTCGGCCTCGTCGACGCCGATCTTGCGCAGCAAACATTCGAGCGCGTCCGAGCCCCCGGTGGCGATGGCGAACTTGGGGATGTCGCCTTCGCTCTGGTTGCGCGGCAGTCGCGTCAGGTCCGCGTTGGTGATCGGGGTGTTGGCGCAGGCCGAGACGTTGGCCACCACGAGCTGTCGGCGCCATTTGCCGATCTGGATGACCACCGGGACATCGGCGCCGACAGGGACGTCGTCGATCTCGAAGTGGCCGGCGGTGTCGGTCAGCGTCACCGCGATCGGCTTGCCAGAGACGTTCCCGTTGCAGGTCTCGCAGGCGGCGCCCTCGTGCAGCGGCTGCAAGGGTTCGTTGGGGACGTAGACCACAACGTTGTAGAGCGGGACCTTGCCGGCCGGGTCGGTGACGGTGCCGCTCAACGAGGTGGTCCCACCCCCGGGACACGGAGTCGCCGTGCAGCCGGCGCCGGTGCAGCTCCCCTGGCGGCAGCGCAGGTTGGTGCAGGCGCCGTTGCCGGTTGGCGGAAGTGTCACGCCGGTCCCGCCGGCGCCGGTCGGCGGCCTCGTCGCACCACCCGCGCCACCTGACGCATCGCCGCTCCCGGCGGGAGGCGGAGGGGCCTTCACGCCGGCGCACGCCGACATCATCAGCGCGATCATCGCACATTCAGCCAGAGCGACCGGCAACGACGGCTTCGGAAAGGCGGGGGCGAGCCTCATGGAACCTCCGAGGCAGATCCAGTGTCCTCTGGAGGAGCCCGCGGCTCAGCGCTTCCCGTACTCCGTAAAGACGTAGTCCTTCGCCTTTGCCTTCGTGTGGCACGCGAACCCGCACCTGGCGTCGTTTCCCTGCGGCGGTTTGCCAGATGTGGTGCCCGGCTTGAATGCGTCGGACGAAGCGTCGTAGTCGAACACGGCGTATCCCCACCCGCCGCTGTCCGCGAACCTCTTGCTGTCCTTTTCCATGAAGTCGACGTTGAGGAGGTTTCCCGGCACCGTCGCATCCGGGAAGAACTCGTTCGGCTTCGGCATCCAGTGGACCTTGGCCATCTTGGCCCCGTCGGGCACGGGCTTGCCGTTGCCGGGAATGCCGGCCTGATAGGCGGCGATCATCGTCGGATTGCCGAGGATGACAGCGACCGCCTTTTCGTTTCGGCTCATCGAGATGGCCTGCCAGGCTTCGTATCCTCTGAAGTCAGAGAACGCGAGCCCGCCCGGCACTTTCACGGTGTACTTGTCCTGAGCAGAAGCGGCGACGCCGCCCAGGACAGCGAGTCCCACCATCGTCGTACCGATCGCGAGCAGACTCTTACGGTTCATTGCGGGACTCCTCCATCTCTCCAGCGAAGCGCTGCGTTCCGGAGTGAGTCTACGCATTCGAGATAGGAACGCCTATCGGAGCTTGACGTGGCCGGTGTGGTGCTCGTCGTCGTCAGATTGGGGGCGGGTATTCGTCACGTAGGCGCGCGCCATCTCGAAGAGGTACTTCAGTCCGATCGCGCCCGCGCCGTCCCAGTAAGCCGCCTCGAGCGGCTCGACCGCCAGCAGGCACAACGACGGATCGGTCTCTCCCTCGGGAAACCAGATCTTCCACGACTCGGACCACAGCTCGTGGATGAGCGCGCGATCGTGAACGATCCGCGCTCGACCGGTCAACGACACGAATCGGCGGCCATCCTGCAAGACCACGTTCACATTCGAATTCCGCTCGATCTCGTGCACCTTCTCCGAATCGAACGCGGTCGCAAAGTACAGCGTGTCGTCCTCGCGATTCTTCGCAATGCTCAGCGGACGTGAGCGGAGGCCACCCGCGAGGCCGGTCGTGACCAGCATGGCGGTATCGAACCCCGCCACGAGCTTCCTGACGTGCTCGCGTTTCTCTTCGTCGGATACCTTGACTGCATCGCCTGTTGTCATGGCTCAGAAAGTATCCACCCCCACGGGTGACGCCAGTGCAGCCTCCGCCCTCGGCAAGATCGACGGCTGGGGGGTTCCGGAGTAGGGATTCGACACTAGCTTGCTCGGCTGTCATTCCCCAACATCAAGGAGAGACCAATGAATCTCGTTCGCACCATCTTCCTCGGCCTGGCCTTTCTGCTGCCCGCCACGTGGACCATCGCGAAGGCTGACGACGCTCCCTCTACCGAGACGAAGACCACCAAGAAGACGAAGAAATCGAAGAAGAATGCCGACGGTTCCAAGACCGAGAGCGAGACCAAGTCCGAGACCAAGACGGAAAAGTAGAATCACTCTTCGCGACGAACGCCGGTCCTTTTGGGGTCGGCGTTCGTCGCTCCCTCGTGCGGTCTTCGTGGCACGACGTGGCGTATTTGTCGCGGCGGCCTTCGCTCAGCCGCGACCCGGTGACTGCGCGTGCACGAGCCCAGGCATGCCGTGGGCCGGACGCTCGATGCGCTGATTCTTTTTCGGGCGCTCGAGCGCCAGGTCTCGACCAGAGACGACGCGCTCGACGCGGCGGCTGTCGATCGCACGAGCGATCGCGTCGAGGACGCGCAGGTCAGCCAATCCCTCCCGGCCCGAGGGCTCGGGATCGCGCCCTTCGCGCACCGAGCGCGCGAACATGACGAGCTCCGCCGCGACTTGATCGCGTTTTGCGAATGTCTTCTCGCGCGGCTTCTTTCCCTCGACGTCGGTCATGACTGTCAGAGGCACGGCGTAGTCATAGGCCGGATCCAAGCAGACGCGGCCCTTTTGACCGACCACCGTCAGGGACGAGTGATCGTAGGCGCCAAAGCTGCAGGTGAATTGCGCCAGTCGGTCGTCTGGGAAGCGCAACGTCGCTGCGACCTGTTCGGGGACCTCTTTGAATCGCGGGTCGCTCTCGCGTGAGGCCGCGGTCGCCATGACTTCCGTTGGTTCGGCGCGAAAGAGCGATCGCGCCGCATTCACGCAATAGATGCCCAGGTCGAGAAGCGGACCACCACCGCGCGCGGCGCTGGTGCGGATATTGTCCTTTCGCACCTGCAGGGCGAATGTGCTGGCGAAGAAGCGCGGGCGACCGATATCTCCGCTCTGCACGCGTTCGATCGCCTCGAGCGTCGCAGCCTCGAAGTGCAAGCGATAGGCAGTCATGAGACGAACGTGGGCGCTCTCGCAGGCAGCGACCATGCGCTCCGCGTCGTCCGCGTCGACGCCGAGGGGCTTCTCACACAACACGTGCACGCCGGCCCGCGCGGCGCGCTCCACGTACTCGCGATGCTGGTCGTTGGGTACGGCTACGTAAACGGCGTCGACCTCGCCACTGCGCAGGTACTCATCGTACCGGTCGTAGCCGAAAGCCGCCGTCAGGCCGTACTTCCGCTTGAGCGCGCGCAACTTCGTGTGGTCCTCGGAGAAAAGAGCGCGCAGCTGGCAGCCCTGCGCCTGTGCGAAGGCAGGCAGCACCGCAGCCTGGGCAAAGTACCCCTGCCCAATCACCGCGAACCGCAGCGGGCCGGCCTTGCTCGCTTGCTTCTTTTTCGCCGCGCGCGTCATCTCCTCAAAATGAGACCCGGCCCGCCATCCACAAGGGGCGCGCCACCGGCGACGATATGCTGCGGGGGGCGGGGACGTTCCTGGCGCGCGCGATCGCGTGCTCGTCGCTGCAAGCGAGCGCGAGGGCGGGATTGGCGCGGATCTCGGCCTTGGTGGCCACGACCAGCTCGATCGGGCCGGCCTTCTCCGAGGGTGAGATCCTGTCGAATCGTTCCTGGGTCATCTTGAAGAAGGCCGGTTTTGCCCACTCCTCGCAGCCGAGCAGCGTCGAGAACGAGCGCAGGTATTCACCGCCTCCCGCGGCCATGTTCCGTTTGAGATCCTCGAAATTCACCTCGGCGAAAGCCGCCTGCTCATGCTCAGCGCGCAGCACGCCGCCGGAGACGCAATTGGACGTGCCGGAGCTGATGCCAAAGGTCTGGGTGGCGAACGTGCCGTTGGTGGTCGCCGCCAGTACCTGGGCAACTGGTTCGTTGTCGCCCCAGAAGAGCAATGAGCCGAGGCCGCAGCCGGCCATGCCGTAATACCCGGAGCCGGGCCCAGACCCCGGCGCTCCGTAGCCCGGGGGCCCGTAGCCGGGTCCCCCGTAGCCGCGGCCATGACGATGTCCATAACAACCCGACGGGGCGGCGATCATCACGATCAGCAAAGCAAGTCTTCTCATGAGGCTCCTCGCGAGCCGGGAGATTTCCCGGCTCGCTCGATGACGATCGGCCCGCAGGCTGTCGGGCGCCTAGTTATTGATCGCGCCGGCGTTTATCCAGCTGATCACCAGGTTCAGCTGGTCAGTGGTGATCGCGTGCGTGGTGAACCCCGCATCCGCGCCGCCGTCGTTGGGCAGCGGAATGTTGAGTGGCATACCGACGCCGTCGCAGGCGGTGCCGATCCCTAACCCCTGACGCAGCTTCTGCACCAGGACGCTTTCATCGGGATTGCCAGGACGCACGCGCTTGATGGCGGCGCCGCCATCCATGCCCGGGCAGCGCAGTGAGTCCACACCCACCGCCGGAATCTGCGTTCCCACCAGCGTCGTATAAGCGCCGGCCTTGTCCCGGTAGTTCAACGAATGGACGATGATCTGGTTGGCGTTTCCCCCATCGACCGCCATGCCGTCGTGACAGTTGGCGCAACCCGGTGACGTAGCGGCCGTCGGCATGGTGGTGTTGTTCAGGATCTGGTTGAAGACCTGAGTAAAGGTCGCGGGAATGAGCGCGTCTCCGACTGGCGCATCCGTATTGCCGTCAGCGGGGACGTCGGGTCCGGCATCCAGTCGACCGCCGGCCGCGCCGCCTCCGACACCGCCGGTGCCTGCGCCGCCCGCGCCGCCGGTCGCCGCACCTCCCGCGCCGCCATCGTGGCCACCGGTTGAGCTTCCGCCGGCACCGCCGACGCCACCGTTGTTGTTACTGCTGCAAGCGCCGCCAAGAAAAATCATGGCCACCGTCACAGGCAGTCCTAGATGTACTCGTTTCATCGCGCACTCCTTGATCAAGGGAAGAAGACTGTAGGTTGTCTCGACCTTAATCATTGCGATGCCCGTCGGGAGTCCCCCCTCGCGTGAGTCCTTCTCGCGTCAGTCCCGCCCCCCTCGAGCCCGCATGGACGGCGAGATCGGGAAGGCGCGAAACGCTACTGGTGCGGCAGGTGCACGAGCGCGCGGCGAACCACCAGCGCGCCGGCGACGATCAGCGCCGTGGCGGCCGCGAACGGCGCCGGGCCTGACCACCAGAGCAGCGGCAGCGGCGCCGCGATGCCCACCACGCCGGCGACGGCGGCGGCGCGCCGGAGCAGAGGCACGTCCTTGACGACCAGCGCCAGGCCGATTCCGTTCACCACCAGCAGGGCCAGGGTCGCGTTGCGGAGCGCGGTGGTCGCCGCGAGCTGACCCAGAACGAGCGCGAGCACCAGGAGCTCGGCGCAGCCGAGGAGCACCGCCGACGTCGTGAGGTACCCGCCCAGCCAGCGCGCGTCGCGCCACCCCGGTTGGGCGGTGGTGCTGAACAGGACGCCCTTGTACATCGCCGCCACCAGCGCCGGGACCAGTCCGGCGGCTGCCAGCACGCGGCGCACGCCGTCCCACGCCGGGCCGAAGCCGAGGATCGTCATCACCCCGAGGAGACCTACCGGCGAGAACGCGACCAGCGACCACACTCCGACCGACATCGGCGAGCGCAACTTGAAGACCCGCAGCATATGATGAAAGCGCAGCGGATCGCCGAGGTCGAGCACCAGGCACACGAGGTCGAGGATCAGCAGCCCGAGGACCACCGGGTAGGCGACGCGTGCGGTGGCGGCGAACGTGGCCGGCGCGGCCAGCTCGCCCAGCGCCGCAACCAGGAACAGGCCGGTGCAGAGGTTGTTGAGCAGGATATCGGCGACGACCAGCCCGTGCCAGTTCGGCGCCTTCACGGAGGGTGAATCGGCGTAGCCGCGCATCACACCCGGAAGGCCACGAGCGCGACGAGAGCGACCAGCAAGGCGACCAGGCCGCTCGAGAACGCGCGCACGTAGTCACCCTTCATGTGCAACCACGGGTGGACGGGCGTGTCGGGGAGGCCGTAGATCGACGGTTTGTCGACGAGCAGATAGAACGAGTTCAACGCCGAGTACGTCTCCGTCTCGCGATCGCCGTAAAGATAGGCCGAGGTCACGCCGCGCTCGTGGAGGGTGTCGACCCGCTTGCGCGCGCGCTCGCGCAGCTCCTCGATCGGCCCGAACTGGATCGATGCCGTCGGGCAGGTCTTGGCGCAGGCCGGGACCATGTCATCGCGCTGCCGGTCGTAGCACAGCGTGCACTTGTGGGCGTGGCCGTCGAACAGGCTGCGCGTGATCACGCCGAACGGGCAGGCGGCGACGCAGTAAGCGCAGCCGTTGCAAACGTCCTGCTGGATGTAGACGTTGCCGGTCTCGTTGTAGACGATCGCGCCGGTCGGGCACGCCTCGTGGCAGGGCGCGTTCACGCAGTGCTTGCACACGTCGCTCATCATCAGCCAGCGGCCGGGCCCGCCGCTCTCGGGGAACTGCTCGATGAACTTCACGTGCCGCCACGACTGCGCCGACAGCGCGCCGGTGTTGTCGTGGCTGTTGCCGGTCCACTCGAGGCCGTCGGCGGGGAGCTGGTTCCACTGCTTGCACGCCACCTCGCACGCCTTGCAGCCGATGCAGACCGTCGTGTCGGTGTAGAAGCCGGTCTCGGCCTTGGCCGGCGGCGGTGTCGCCTTTTCCATGCCGCGCATGAGCTGATCGAGGATCGGCGATCTAACGGCCACGACGGAACCTCCCCTCGGGTTGCGCCGACTCGGGCGTGTCCGGGATCGGCTCCTCGGTCGGCCGCAGGGCCAGCGGTTTGGTCGCGTGCGGGCGCTTGTCGGCGGGCAGGCGGCCGGGAGCGATCTGGCAAGTGAACGCCTTGGCCTCGTGCATGGACACGTTGGGGTCCGCGAGCAGCGCGGTGAGGTCGTTGGCGTTGCCGCCGACGCTCTCGCCCGCGAACGCCCAGTGGAACGGCAGGCCGATCTGGTGGACGACGCCGCCGCCGAGCGGCACCGGACGCAGCCGCCGCGTGACCATGGCGCGCGCCTCGATGGTTCCGCGCGGCGTCGACACCGTCACCCAGCCCGCGTGCTCGATGCCGCGCTCGGCGGCGAGCTCGGGGCCGAGCTCCACGAACATCTCCGGCTGCAGCTCGTTGAGCCAGCTATTGAACCGGCTCATCGGGCCGCTGAGATAGTGCTCCGTCAGGCGGAACGTCGTCGCGATGATCGGATACGCGTCAGTCGGCGCGTACGAGAGCTGGTTGAGCGGCCCGTCGAAGGTGCGCACCGTCGGGCTCGACGTCTGCCGCGGGTAGAGCAGGTTCCCCACCGGCGATTCGATCGGTTCATAGTGCGCCGGCAGCGGCCCGTCCTTCACCTTGCTCGGCGCGTACAGCCAGCCCAGGCCGTCGCCTTTCATGATGAACGGCTGGTTCCCGGCGATCGCCGCCATGCCCTTGGCGTCGGGCGGCGGGCGGTAGCTCGGCGGCTTGAGCGGGTCGTAGTCGGGGCGGTCGAGGCCCACCCACTTCTTCTCCGTCTCGTCCCACCACACCAGCTTCTTCCGCTCCGACCACGGCTTGCCCTCGGGATCCGCCGAGGCGCGGTTGTACATGATGCGGCGGTTGTCGGGCCACGCGTAGCCCCACTCCGGCTCGAGCGGGTGGCCGGTGCGCTTGCGCTCGCGCGCGCGGTTTCGCCCCGGCTCCGGGTACACCCCGCAGTAGATCCAGCAGCCGCTCGCCGTCGATCCGTCGTCGGCGAGCTGGCCGAAGCCGGACAGCAACCGCGGCTCGCCGGTGCGCTCGTCGATGTCATCGAGCTTGCACCCGTTGACCTCGCGCAGAATTTTTTCGAGATCGGGCTCGCCTTCGATGCGGCTCGGTGTCCCGTCGGGCAGGACGTGCCGGTGCTTGCGCTCGTAGTCCCAGGTGAGCGCGAGCAGCGCCTGGTCGCGCGCGAGCGTCGAGCCGGCGTAGAGCTCCTTCAGCTTCTTGCCGAGCTGGTAGAGGAACCAGGCGTCGGAGCGACAGTCGTCGGGCGGGTCGAGCGCGATGTCGTGCCACTGGAGCATGCGCTGCGTGTTGGTGAGCGAGCCCTCTTTCTCGGGCGACGCCGCGGCGGGGATGAAGAACACCTCGGTCTTGATCTCCGACGGCGGCGGCGCGTTCGGATCGTCCTTCCAGAACACCGCGCTCTCGGTCTCGAACCAATCGACGCACACCAGCCAGTCGAGCTTGCGCATGCCGGCGCGGTGCAGGACGGCGTTGGGCGCGCCGCCGGCGGGGTTCTGGCCGAACAGGAAGTAGCCTTTGATCTCGCCGTTGGCCATCCGGTTGAAGTAGGGGAGCTGCGAATAGTCGTCGTCGATCCGCGGCAGGAACGAGTAGCCGAAGTCGTTGTCCTTGGTCGCCGCGTCGCCGTACCACGCTTTGAGCAGGCTCACGGTGAACTTCTTGAAGTTCGCCCAGTAGCCGGTCGGCATTCCCTCGCTCTCGCAGTACTCGCCGAGGGTCTGGTGCTTGTCGTCGGTGGTCGGCTGGGGCAGGTAGCCGGGCAGGACGTCGTAGAGCGTCGCGATGTCGGTCGAGCCCTGGATGGTCGAGTGGCCGCGCATCGCCATGATGCCGCCGCCCGGGCGGCCCATGTTGCCGAGGAGCAGCTGGAGGATCCCGGCGGTGCGGATGATCTGCACGCCGGTCGAGTGCTGCGTCCAGCCGAGCGCGTAGACGATCGATGAGGTCCGCTCGCGCCCCGAATTCGCGCACAGGAGCTCGGCGACGCGAAGGAGCTCTTCCGGGCGGCAGCCCGTCACCTTCGACACCATCTCCGGCGTGTATCGGGAGAAATGGCGTCGCAAGATCTGCATCACGCAGCGCGGATCCTTGAGCGTCGGGTCTTTCGGCACGCTGCCGGGCGGTCCGATCCCCGGGGCGGCGCCCTCGTGCCCATGGCCGGCCGACGACTCGCCGCTGCCGCTACCGCCGCCCCCGTCCTGGCCGGGCACCTTGGCGTAGGCCCAGTGGCCGGCCTGCGTGTCGTAGGCGCGGTCGCCGAGGCCGGAAAAGACGCCGTCCAGATCCTCGGTGTCCTTGAACGCCTCGTCGATGATCGACGACGCGTTGGTGTAGCTCTCGACGTACTCCTTGAACCACTTCTCGTTCGCGAGGACGTAGTTGACGAGGCCGCCGAGGAAAGCGATGTCGCTGCCGGCGCGGATCTGGACGTGCAAGTCGGCGAGCGCCGAGGTGCGGGTGAAGCGCGGGTCGACGTGGATCATCGTCGCGCCGCGCTCCTTGGCGAGCATCGGCCAGCGGAAGCCGACCGGGTGCGCCTCCGCCATGTTGGAGCCCATGATCAAGACGCAGTCACTGTTCGCCAGATCCTGCTGGTAGTTGGTGGCGGCTCCGCGGCCGAACGAGGCGCCCAGACCGGGCACCGAGGCGCTGTGTCATATTCGAGCTTGGTTCTCGATCGACACCACGCCCAGGCCGCCGCCGAGGAGCTTCTTGATGAGGTAGTTCTCCTCGTTGTCGATGGTGGCGCCGCCGAGGCTACCGATGGTGCGGACGTGATTCCGCAGCCGCCCGTCGGAGCCCCGCTCGATGAAGTCGGCGTCGCGCACGTCCTTCACCCGGCGCGCGATCTCGGCGACCGCCCATTCGAGCGGCTTCTTCTCCCAGTGGTCGGAGTGGGGCGCGCGATAGAGCACGTGCGTGACCCGGTGCGGATTCACGGCGAGCTGGAAGGTGTCGGCCCCTTTGGGACAGAGCGTGCCTTCGCTGATGGGGCTGTCGGGGTTGCCCTCGATGTCGATGAGCTGGCCGCCCTTGGTGTAGATGAGCTGGCCACAGCCGACCGCGCAATAGGGGCAGACCCCCTTGGTGACCTGCGCACCGCGGAGGCGCGAGCCCTTGTCGACGGTGCGCGGGCTGAACGGCTCCCGATCGAGCTTGTCTGGGCGCTTCATCGCTTTTGCCGAGTATAGGATGGATCTCATCCGCGGGCTGTCTAGATGACTCGAGCTGTCCGACAAGCACTGGTCCCGACCGCCCGCGCCATGGAAACAACTAAAGATGGCGTTATCCGTCGAGAACGCGCACGCTCATCCGATGGCAAAAACATGGGTTTCAAAGAATGACAGCAAGTCCGCGAAGGCGTTTTTCAAGGCGATGCGCCTGCTGATTCCCAAGAACGGCCGCCGTCAGAATTCCCGTCCGCGGTGAGGTCAGCGTACGGCGCGCCGTCGAGCTCGAAATCATCGACCGTCGGCAAGGACGACCGGCGCCGCCGTCGCCTTCGCAGATAGGTTCGTTCGACTTCGCTACCGCGTGCAGTCGAACATCGACAGAGGGGCGGCGCTGTTTCGAAAGAGTTGGAGCACGAGGCTCACGCTGGTGGCGTTGGAGCTGTAGCCCTCCGAAAGCGGCCCGCCCGGATCGCAGGACAGCAGCGAGATCGGGTTCGAATTGGAATAGCTGGTGCGGTCGGGGCAGGTGATGGTGACGTTCGTGCTGGCAGGCCGCGGCAGCGTCTGTGTGACGGCGGCACCGTTGACGACCAGCTTGAAGTTGTCGTTGTCGGTGCTTTCGAAACGCAGGCATTCGGCCCCCGCGCGTCACCGTGAAGCGCCAGCGTAAGCGACGAGCAACGAAGCGAGCGGGCCGCAGGCGCGCCCGAATGCAGGCGGATTTCTGAGACAGGACACTAGCAGCACGTCGCGCGGAAGCTGACCGAGCACGGCATCGTGGGCGAGGCGAGATGGAAGAAGATCGACGCCAGAGCGCGAGCCCGATATCGCACAGGTGGCAAAGCTCCGCATGACGTCGATCACCTATGCGGAGCAGAGCATGGTTTCTAACTAGCTGCTGCTCCTCGGTTCACAAAACCGACGGCCGGTTTGCCAATCGCCGTCGCCGTCCGATAAAATCGCGCACGTGACGTCTCGGCCCAGCGCGCTCCTGGTCTCGTTGGTCCTCGCGGCGGCGCTCGGCGCGGCGGCCTGCCCGCGCGCGAAGCCGCATGAAGCACCGGCGCCGAAGGCCTGCGCGTCCAACCAGGACTGCGACGACGGGTGGGCTTGTCTCGCGCAGCGCTGCTACGACACGCGCAAGAGCGCCGCCTTTACCCATCCGGATCAGCAGGTGACGCCCGACCGGGTTCGCCAGGAAGTGGAGCACCAGCAGGAGCAGCACATGCGGCGCATCGAAAAGGATCTGGAGGGCGAAGGCGCGCCCGCCAACCGATGAAGGCTCGGCGGCATCAACCGGCGTCACGGCTACGAGCAGCCCGTCCTCTTCCGCGATGCCCCCATCCGAGCGCTCGACCGGCGCCGGCGCCGCCCGTCTACGGGCGCTCGTGGGCCGCGTCGATGCAGTTGTCGGCGAGCCAGTCGAGCGCGACGGGGGCGCTGCGGAGGAGCGCGTCCAGCGGTTGCACCACGGGGTCGGGGCGCGAGGGCGGGGGCGCATAGGCGCGCGCGTAGAGGATCCAGTTCGACAGCTCGAAGTGGTGCAGCAGGGGCGCGAAGCGGTGGCCGTCGAAGCTGGCGAGCGCGGCCTCCGCCTCCTCGGCTCCGCGGCAGATCAGCAGCGCGCCGGCCGTGTCCAGGAGCAGGGCGCGCATGTCCTCGAACGCGCGCTCCGGCTCGGCAGTGACGTCTTCGAGCAAAGCCGCGAACGCCGTCTCTGACAAGCCCGCCTCCTGCGCGCGCTCCGCCATCAGCGGCACCTGCGTCGTGACGAAGCCCGAATCCGGCGCGTTCGGGATCAAGCGGCCCACGAGATAGAGATCGAACGCGCTGGCGATTGATTCAGCGAAGAACAACGCCGCCGCCGACGGCGGCACCGGTGAGCCCGCCTCCGTGACGGCTGCGGCTCGCCGGCCGAGCTCCTGGCCTACCAGGTGATGCCACGCCACGTGCGCGACGACGTCTGCCGGGATGCTCCGGTCGCACAGCACGTCTGTGCTCGCCTCGCTGTTCCAGTACGTCAGGTTCAGAAACAGCGCCCGGTCCCAGCCGAGCTGCGTGTCCGCCTGCGGAATGCAGAACCGGTGCCGCGAACGGATCAGCGCCTCTTTGAGGCGGCCGTAGAGCGCGACATGCGCGAACGAGCGTTCGTCGTCGATCGCCAGCTCGTCCAGGAAGACGCTGCGCAGGGCCATCGCAACAACCTACGCTGCCGCGGGTCGCGAGTCGACGTGACGGTCGGGTGCAGAGGCTTCAGGCATCGATCGTCGTCGACCAGTACGGCCTCCACTCCTCCGGGATCGAGCCCCGGCCGATCCGAACGGTGACGGCGGGCAAGTAGCGTGGCTTGATGGGTCTCGATGCCAGCGTGAGACCAGCTGGCGGTCGACTCCCTGGATGGTCCGATCGCGGCTGTACGCCACCACCTCGACCTTGCCGAGGAAGAAGTCGGCGATCGCTCGCTGCCAGGGTTCGACGCGAAGGGGACGGTATTGCGCATCCAGGAACAGGACGGCGGCGGCGGACATGACGGATCTCCTTGGTTGTTGGCCCGGCGGGATTCGAACCCGCAACCCGACCGACTTGAGCGGTCTGCCTCTACCCGTTGAGCTACGGGCCAGTTGCACTGACGAACGAAAAAAAGGCGGTGGCGCCCACGGGGAGAATCGAACTCCTCTCAGCCGGGAGACAACCGGCCCGCCTCACCAGATGCGTACGTGAGCAGAAAGTACGGCCGGCGAACCGGCGGGCGCGTGGCTCCAGGAGCAGGAATCGAACCTGCCTCGTCTCGCTCAACAGGCGAGCGCATGAACCGATCTGCCACCCTGGAATGGAGCCCCCGCGCGGAATCGAACCGCGTTCTCCGGTTTACGGAACCGGCGCGTCGCCAGCAACGCTTCGAGGGCACGTGTTCGGCCGCCGCCCTTCCGCTGGAACGCCGGGACCCCCAGTCCCGGCGGAGCAACCAGCAGCCGCGGCGGCCTTCTGCTTGGAGCACGATGCGAGAGTCGAACTCGCCTCTCCGGTTTGGAAGACCGGGTCCTATCCGCTCGGACAATCGTGCGTGCGTGCGTGCCGTACCGGCGGAGGGAGTCGAACCATCTCCGCGCGCCTCATGAGGGCGCCGGGCTGCCGAAGCTCGCCGGCGTGGTACCCCCGAGAGGACTCGAACCTCCGAAGCCTGCGTTCGTAGCGCTGGCCGCGATCCATTCGCCGAGGGCGTATTGGCGATGTCGGCGGGAATGGCGTCCCGCCTCCTTCACGTCGACTATTTGGTTGTCAAAGATCAGTGGCGTCGCGAGCGCCAGGCGTTCGGGGATGAGGATTCGAACCTCAACCAACCGCTTCAAAGGCGGTTTGCCTGCCATTAGCGATCCCCGAGCAATTGGCCGTCTGTCATTCGTCGTTCTCCTCGGCTTCAGGCAGTCGTGCCCCTCCCTGGAATCGAACCAGGCAAACCCCAAGGGCCAGTGCTTTACAGGCACCGTTGCGTCCCAGCGCGAGAGGCCAGAAACGCAAAAAGGCCGCCCTTTTGGGGGGCGGCCTCGTCTCGGGCTGCGAACAGTCAGTTCGAGCTACCCGATTGGCCACCCCATAGCGATATTGCTATCGCCGGTGCTATCCCCAAAATTCAAGGTCCCGGACTCTTGGGAATACGAGCACGGGACTGATCCGGGGGTGTGCTTTTGACCCTGGCGACCGGCCAAACGCACGCACACGACCGCCCGAAGGGATTCGCATCCCGTCCGGCAAATCGACCATGTGCACAACCTTGTCATTGCCCAATCAGGGTGATCTTTTGCGTTGACACAGTCAAGGGTGAATTTGTTTGGTCGCACGTTGAAGCGCGCGGTGAAGAGAATCGATGCACCGGTGATCTCTGAGGATTTCCCCCGCAAAAAAATTACATCGCACGACGCGAACCGCCATGCGCGGAAGCACGCCTCGATTTCGTGTACCGGTTTGACGGAGGGCCTCCCTTGTACATGAGGGATGATTCGTGCCCGCGCGTGGAGGTCATGGAATACAGCTGATCGGCGCCGTCGAGACAACGAATGCCGGCAAGTTGCCGATGCTATTCGCCATCAACACGCCCGGGTGCGGCGTATGACCGGCGGCGGACGTGGAATCGGCGGCGGTGGTGCCGCTGCTCTCGTCGAACTTCCAGTAGCCGACCAGTCCCGGCTCGCTGCCGGCCAGCGTCGTATGCATCGTGCGGGCGATGTCGGCCGCCGCGCGGGCCACGTTCCAGACCCGGAGCTCATCGATGTAGCCGTTGAAGAATGCGGGGGCATAGCCTCCGATCGTCAGCGGCGTACGCCCCGTCATCAGCGTCTTCTGTGCGACGGTCGAGGTTTTGCTCGCCTTCTCCACCCCGTTGACGAATGCCCGAACGGTGGTGCCGTCCCACGTCATGGCGAAGTGCGCCCACTGGTCGCTGGAGGTGCCGAGCCCGCTCGGCTGATTGTCGTTGTCGAAGATCGCGTTCGTGAACGGATCGATGGTTCCCGGGACCCCGCCGAAGTCGAGACCGAACCCGTCGGCGACGCGATTGTTGGTGCCGTAGAAGAACAGCGTGTTGGCGTCGCCTACCCAGCTCGAGGTCCTGACGAACGCCCAGAGCTCGATGGTCCGGTTGGCGTTCCCGATCGGCAGGTCGGCGCTGTTCATGAAGTCGACCATCACACGCGCCATCGCCGGATCGTTGTTGCCGGGGACGTTCGCGTTGAAAGCGACCGCATGACCGGCGCAGTTGGTCGTTCCCGCGGCACCACCGAGCCCACCGGCGCCTCCTCCGGCACCCGACCCTGCCGCACCGCCCATGCCCCCATCCGTCCTTGCGCCCAGTCCCGCGTCGCTGCCCGCGTCCAGGGCGTTGCCACCGGTTCCGGCCACGGCTCCGCCTGCGCCAGCAGCAAGGCCGCCGGCCCCCGAGCCTCCAGTCGCCGCCGCACCTCCGGCTCCGTTCGCGCCACCGGAGCCGCTCGCGCCCCCGCTTGCCGCTGGCGAGCCCGTTGCTGCCCCCGCGCAACCCGAGACCGCGAAAAGAATTGCCGCTCCGAACCTCATCCAGCGTCCCACCGTCCGAGCGTCATGTCGTGGATGCTGAGTCATGCGCCATTGGGTAGCACAGACCAAAGATCGCCGACAGGTCATGCAATACGGAATCAGCCGTCAAAGAGACCGCTCGGTGCCATCAATGGCGCATTGAGAGCATTTGCCACCATCGGCGCATCTGGACTCCAAGACCTCTGGATCACACGTAATAGTCGCTCGCCGATTGATCGTTCTTCGAGGCTTGCTTAGAGGGTTCACAGCAATCTTTGTAGAAAGCCGGCAACATGACGATTGAGGCCACCGAAGTCGCTTACGCTCACGCGGCCGTGCGCCGCCCGCTTCCTCGTGTCCTTCCCACGCCCGGTCGCAAGCGAGTCGCTCTGATCATCGAGACGTCGCTGGCGCCGGGACGGGAGATCCTGCGCGGTATCGCGAGTTACCTGCGTGAGGAGGGGCCCTGGTCAATCGCGCACGAGCCGCGCTCGCTGGAGCAATCGGTCCCGCGCTGGCTGAGGGGATGGCGCGGCGACGGAATCATCGCGCGGGTCCAGAACCCGCGGGTGGCGCGCGCCATCGCGATGGCGGGTGTTCCCACCATCGACGTGCTGGGCGTTGTGGATGGGTTGCCATTCCCCATCGTCCACGTCGACGACCAGGCCATCGGACAGGTCGGCGCCGAGCATCTGCTGGATCAAGGCTATCGCCGCTTTGCCTTCCTGGGAATCCGTGGCGAAAACTGGTCCGACAGGCGGGCTCTGGCCTTTGCCAGACGGGTCGGCGACGCGGGGTTTCCTTGTGAAACTCACTTCGTGTCCCGTCAAACCGCTCGGCAGGAGAGCTGGGAAGACAGCGGGCCGGAGCTGGCTGCGTGGTTGGTCGGTCTGTCCAGGCCGACGGGCTTGATGATTGCTTCCGACCAGCTCGGCCCGCACACCCTGGAAGCGTGTCGCAGCAACGGCATCATCGTGCCGGACGACGTGGGGGTGGTCGGGGTCGACAATGACGAACCGCTGTGCGAGGTGAGTGACCCACCTCTGTCGAGCGTGTGGCCCAGCCACCGTCAGGTTGGTTACGAGGCGGCGCGGCTGCTCGACTCGTTGATGCACCAGGGCTCGCCCCCCGTGGCTCCGATTCTGCTGCCCCCCAAGGGTATCCACGCCCGCGTCTCGACGGACTCGTTGGCCGTCGACGACCGCAATGTGGCCCGGTCGCTGCGCTTCATCCGCGAGCATGCCTGCGAGGAGATCGAGGTGGATGACGTCGTGCGAACGGTGCCCATCTCGCGCAGCGTGTTGCAGCGCCTGTTCCGCGACCTGCTCGGGCGAAGCATCCACGACGAGATCATCCGGGTACGGCTCAGCCGCGCACGCCAATTGCTGCAAGAGACTGACCTGCCATTGATCGAGATCGCCGAACGAGCTGGCTTTCGCCATCAGGAGTACATGGGCGCGGTGTTTCGCCAACGATTGGGAATCACGCCTGGCGCGCTCCGAACGCGCAAGAAACGGCGAATTCGCACCACTTGATTGGGTTCGTACCGGAATCCTACGAAGATAGGCGGGAATCGTCCTTGTTTGCGAGGCCCCGGGCGGAGATTGTCGCGAGTGCGATTGTTGCCGTATCGACGAGTGTCATCGCGAACCGGCCAATCCGCCGCCGAGGAGGATTCCCCCATGAAACCACGGATATTCGTCCAATTACTGCTTCCGTCATTGACGGCGGGCATCATCGCTTGCTCGCAACCGGACGTGATCAAGACGGACGCCGCCACCAGCCAGGGCGGCGCGACCGGCAGCGGTGGCGCCACCACCGCCGGCGCAGGCGGCGGGACCGTGGCGGGTACGGGCGGCGCGGGCGTGGGCGGTAGCAGTGGCACCACGGGTGGCAGCTCCGGCAGCGGTGGCTCCAGCGCCGGCGGCGCAGGCGGGGGCGGCAACAGCGGCAGCGGCGGCACCACTGGCATGGGTGGTTCCGGCGCGGGCGGGTCGGTCACCGTGACCGGCGTTGCGGGCATTCCCAATCAATTCGGGGAAACTTTGGCCAGCTCGTTCTTCCTGGTGCCCTGTTATCAGCAAGCCGCTCAGGACTGCATCACGATTCCCACCGGCACGCAGTGCCCCAACCAGAACGCCGCTAGCTTCGAGGCGCGCGGCTTCACTCAGACCGAAACCTTCACGCTGGGTGGAACGCAGGGAACCCTGTACAACATGACCTTCACGGTCAACGGCGTGGCCGAAGCGAAGTACTACACCGGTGGTATGCGCGACGCCGGGACCGGCGTGGTTGCGAACGCGCAGGGCCCCGCGGGGACCGACACCTTCTATCGGGGCGGCATGCCGGTCGCGCAGGAGTTCTACAACGTCTACAAGCTCGTGGTCAGGAACCCGGGGGGCGCCGAGCTCAACCACTACTACCTGAACTCTTTCCCGCAGACCACGACGCCGTACGAGGACCACGAGACGTTCCTCCTGCACTACACGAAGACCATCCCCGTGCCTGGCGGCGGCAGCGTCGATCTGTTCATGGGCGACTCGAATTGTCATGCCGTCGACAACTGCGGCCCAGGCGTATACGCCGGCGTGTGCACGGCGAGCCGCAGCGTTCCCAGTGAACCGGCTCTCAAGGTGCCCACGATGTACATGGGCAAGCCCGTCTCGAGCATCAACCTGCTCAACGGCGCCAATCAGCCGTACCACGCCCAGATCATTCACATCACGGTCAACTCAGTCGCGGCGATGTAAGCGCGACTGCAATTGGTAACACATGAACCGAAACAGCTGGTTTCGGAGGCCCGAGGTCTGCGTGCCCCGCCTCCTGGTTGCCGTCGTCACGCTGGTCGCGATCGTCTCATACGGCGCCGTCGCCTCCGCGGAGGTGGTCCTGCTGAAGACCCAGGACTGGGAGATCTACACCAGCGGCCGGGTCAACGGCTTCCTCAGCTATGGTTGGGGTGACGGATACCCGCAACCGATCAACGGACCGAACGAAACCATCCGCCCCGGCGGCGGGCTGGACGTCGGCAGCGACAGCATTCCGTCGCTGGGACCGGACGGCATGCCGATCGCGGGCGCACAGGGGACGTTCCGCAGCATGCGCGTGCGCAGCGGTTTCGTGCCGAACGTATTCGCCATCGGCCTTCGGTCGCAGATCAGCGAAGACACGCGACTCCTGGTTCACCTGAGCCTGTGGACCACGATCGAGGAGCTCGCACAGCGAAAGACCACGCCGGTCTACCCCGACGCGCGCGAGGGATACCTGCAGCTCGACGGTCGCTGGGGCAGCCTCCTCGTCGGTCGTGCGCTGGATCTCTTTTCGCGCGGCGCGACCGAAAACGACTTCCTCTACGGACACGGATTCTCGCTGGGCTTCCCCGGGAACATCAACAACACGGGCCCCACCCGCGGAATGATTGGTTTCGGCGTTCTGGCCGCTTTTTTCTCGCCGGGAGTGGTGTACGCCACCCCGCAGATCGGGGGCCTGCGGCTCTCGGTGGGCGTGTACGACCCGGTGACCATCGCCGGCGCCTGGGAGGCGACTCGCGATTTCAGACCGGAGTCGGAGCTGACGTTCGACCACTCCTCTGGTTCTTTGAAGCTGCACCTGTTCGTCAACGGCGGGGCGCAACGCCTGTACCGCCCCGCCGATACGCGCACCGCGACCATGGCTGGCGTCGGCTACGGCGGCCGCCTCGAGCTGGGGCGTTTCCACCTGGGCCTCGCCGGTCACTACGGGCGCGGCCTCGGTTTGAGCTACGCGCTCGAAGACACGAACACGACGTTCGATCAGAACTTCAACTTGCGAACGTTCGACGGCTATTCGGCGCTGGCCCAGGTCCTGGTCGGGCGATTCGATGTCAACGTTGGTGCCGGGATCTCCCGTGTATTCCTGCTCGACTCGGAGCGCGCGGACGCGACCTCCAGCCTGGTGAAGAACCAGGTCGGCCTGTCGGCGGCACTGGTGTTTCATCACAGCGACCACCTTCATTTCAGCCTGGACTTCTTCCGCGGCCAATTCGTCTGGTACCTGGGCGAGAAGCAGAACGTCAACTTCGCCAGCGCCGGCATCACGGCAACGTGGTGAACGCCGCTCCTGGCGCGTTGTTGCGTAACGCAATCAACGCGGATGTTGGAATCCTACAAACATCAGTTGGTTCCCTCCTTGGATCTGGCGCTGGCGCGAGCATAGTCGATTCACTCGCCATGAAACCACGTCGTGTCGTTTGGCTCCTGGTGGCAATGCCGGCAATGCTCTCATTTGCCGCGGGGTGCGTTGGTGCCGTGAGTCAGGACATGGTGGGCAGGGCTGCCGGCGGCGACAACGGTGGGAGTGGCACCGGCAACGGGACGGGAGCCGGTTCGGTCGGCGGCGGCAGCGGTACCGCGCCCTGCACGGCGCTGCCGGCCATCCCGCGGCGCATCTGGCGTCTATCGTCGCAACAGTATGCCAATGCCACGCGTGATTTGCTGGGCCTGAGCGCTGCGCCGACGCTCAGCGAGACGACCACCGACGGCTCGTCAGCCTACGCGTTCATCAACGGCGCCGACCTGACCGTCCAGCCCGGGTACCTGTTCGGTGGTCTCTACCAGACCGCTGAGAACGTGATGGCCCAGATTGGGCCGCGATTGACGGCCATCGCGGCTTGCAGCAGCGGAGAGGCGCCGGCGGCCTGCGCCACACGCTTTGCGCAGCGGTTCGGCGCCAAGGTCTTTCGGCGACCGCTGGAGGCCGCCGAGGTGACCAACCTCATGAAGGTCTACACCCAGGGCGCCACGCAAGACTTCAACACCGGCGTCAGCCTGATGATCGAGGCGTTGATCCTCTCCCCGTCGTTCATCTACCGCACCGAGCTCGGCCCGAGCACGCTGGTGGCCGACGCCAGCGGAAGGTTCCCCGATACGACGCTGACGTCGTACGAGGTGGCGACGCAGCTCGGGTTCCTGTTTCTCGACTCGACGCCCGACGACGCGCTATTGGCTGCGGCCGCGGCCAACAGTCTGGCGACCGACGACGGTATCGCGGCCGAGGTCACGCGGCTACTGGCGCTTCCCGAGACCAAAGCCAGCGTGACGGACGTCGTCGTCAACTGGTTCAACGTCGGGCAGCTGGTCGACAAGGCCAACAAGGACACGACGCTGCTCGCCGCGCTGGCGCCGGCCGATCAGGACCAGACGGTCCTGGTCGGGGACCTGCTGACCTCGGCGCAGCAGTTCGTCACCGATGTGCTGTTCACCAGTGGAGGAAAGGTCACCGACCTCGTGACCTCGCCGAAGATGTTCGTGAACCGGCGGCTGGCGACGCTGTACGGGTTGCCGTTCACCGGCACCGGCACCGGATTCTCGGCGGCGACCTTTCCCGCGGCCGAGACTCGGGCCGGAATATTGACCCAGCCGGCCTTTCTATGGGCGGCATCGGACCCCGCCGCGAACTCCATCGTCAAGCGAGGAAAATTCATTCACGACGATGTCGTCTGCCAGGATCCGCTGCCGCCGCCCATTGACTTGACCACGCCCACCGCGCTGGCGGTCATTGCCATGGGCGACAGCGAGATCACCAAATCGGATGCACGCATGTCACCGACAGTGGTCTGCTCCGCGTGCCACTCCCAGATGGATCCCTACTCGCGCGTGCTGCAGAACTTCGGTCCCGTCGGAAACTACCGCACGGTGGACGAGGTGGGACGCCCCGTCGTGCCATCCGTGACGTTCAAGGTGGGTCCCCTCGCGCCCATGACCGTGAACGGCGCACCGGAGCTGGCGCAGGGGCTGGAGTCGACCAAGGTGCTGGCTGGCTGCGCAGTTCAAAAGATGTCCAGCTACGCGATCGGCACGATGATCCGCGTCTCCAACACCTGCGAGCTGCAAGCCTTGCGCGCGGACTTCGACCAGTCGGACGGCACAGTCTCGTCACTGCTGAGTCGCGTTGCGCTGGCTCCATTCGTTCGTGCTCGCTCGGGAGGTACGTTGTGATGTCTTACAAGATGGCGCGCCGATCCTTCTTGCAGAGTTGCGGCGGCTCCGCGGCGCTGCTGTTGCCGCTGTTGCGTAGCATCGAGGCGAGGGCGCAGGGTATCTCGGCCCCGCTGCGCTTCCTGGTGATTCACCATCCGCTGGGCGCGGCGCCCGGCCTTTCCACCTGGCGTCCAGCCGCGACCGCAACCACGACGTCGTTCACCTTGCCCGCCGAGAGCGCGCCGTTCACGCTCCTCAAGCCGAAGATGATGATGATTGACGGCCTCAACCTGGTCACCGCGTCCAAGACGGCGGGCAACAGCGGGGGACCGAACACCCACGAAGGCGGCATGGTCGCGCTCATGTCCGGTGTCCCCACTCTCGGGCAGATCGGCCAGCAAGACCACTGCGCCGGCGGACCGTCGATGGACCAGCTCCTGCTCGCGCGCTCGCCGACGCTGGGCGGCCCCGCGACGCCGGCCAACAAGCAGACGATGTTCGGCTCGCTGCAACTGGCGGCCGACATCCGGTCGGACCGCGACGAGATCGCACCGCGCGTTCTCTCGTACCTGCCGCCGACGGCGAACCCGGACATCAGCCTGGCGCGCCAGCCGCTGTATGCGGAGACCGAGCCGCTGACCACGTTCACCCGGATCTTCGGCGGCGCTTTGCCGACCGGGACCAACACCGCCGCGCTGCTGGCCAACCGGCTGAGCATCCTGGATTTCATGCGCAGCGACCTGGCGCGCATGCAGACGCTGATTCCCGCCAGCGAGAAGCCCAAGCTGGACACCCACGCCGCCGCGATCCAGCAACTGGAGGCGAGCATCCGCGCGTCGCTCGGGACCGGGACCGGTACGGGAACCACCGGCTCGAGTTGCATGAAGCCGGCGGCGCCGGCCTACTTCACGCAGTCGGGCGCGGGCCCGGGCTCCAGCAGCGGTCTCGCGCCGGCGGGCGGAACCAAGCTGAGCGGCGTCGACTACTACTTGCCGAGCGACCCCAACAATCACCCCCATCAGTTGCTCGGCCAGGCCCACCTGTCGTTGATTCGCGCGGCGTTCGCTTGCGATCTGGTGCGGGTGTCGACGTTCATGTGGTCCTCGGGAACCAACTGGGTGGTGTTTCCCGGTACCTTCAACGGCGCCACCATCAAGGGCAATCTGCAATCGACGCCGCACCATCCGCCCAGTCACAGCGATCCGTCAGGCGACACCATGACGCGCGACTGGCTGAACCAGATCAACCTTTTCTACTCGCAGCAGACCGCGACGGCGTTGCAGGCCTTCGACGCCACCACCGACATCGACGGCAACACCCTGCTCGACAACACCGTCGTGGTTTATCTCACGGAGGTCGCGCGCGCCTGGGACCACAACCAGATGGGCATGCCGCTGCTCGTGTTCGGCGGCAAGAACACCGGGCTCAAGGGCGGCACGTTCCTGAAGGTGACCAATGGGGCGCTACCGATGCAGACCGGCGTCGGCTCGGCAGGCGGCACGGGCAATCGCCCGTTCAACGATTTCTGGTTGGCGCTGGCGCCCGTCTTCGGTGTGACCCTGCCTTCGCTCGGCAACAGCAACCAGTTCACCGGCGCGCTGCCCGGCGTCTTCGGCTGATTCGCCCAGCGTCCTCGGACACCAGCCGAACGGCCAGCGCGCTCAGAAGTATCCGCTGGCAGCGATCGCGTCAAAGGTGACGGTCGCCATGATGGTGGCCCCAGCCGGTGTGGGGTGAACACCGTCGGCAGTATCGGCGCTGTTCGTCGGATTGAAGGCGCTGTCGTAGTGGTCGATGATGCGGATCGGCGACGTGGCCGTCGAGTTGGTCGACGCCCAGCTCGGCGTCAACGCTGCGGCCAGCACCGCCACGTTGGCGAGACAGCCCGTGCAGCCCGACGGACTCAGCTTGATGATCTTCGAGATGAAGAAGATGACGTTCGGGTTCTGCTTGCGGAACTCGGCAATCACCGCCACGTATGCCGACAGAATCGTCGAGGTCCCGATGCCGTCCCAGACATCGTTGGTCCCGTAGTGCATGAGCACGATGTCAGGCTTCTCGGCAGCCCAGCTCTGTAGCTCGGCATAGCTTCCGCATCCGCTGCTCTTTGTGCAGGCGCTTCGGGTGCTGTTCTGGGGAAGGTACGTCACGCCGTAGCCGGCGTGTCCCTCGTCCTTGACCGAGCCGGGAGCGCCGGCGCCGCAGGACTGGTTCGTGGTCTCCATCCCGACCAACTGGAAGTTGGCGTGATTCCCGGCCTTCAGTTGCTGGTAGGTGAGCTGCGGGTAGCAAGTAGACTCGGTCACCGAATCGCCCAGCATCATGACGTTCCAGGCCCCCGTGTGGGCGGTCCCGCCAGCACCGGTGGCTCCGCCAGTGCCGGCCTTTCCGGCGGCACCGCCCGACCCTGTGACACCGCCAGCGCCCGATTGTCCGCCGCTGGCGCTTTCGCCGCTCTTGCCGCCAATCCCTCCACCGACCGCTCCCCCCGATCCCGCGGCGCCGCCGCTTCCGATGGTGCCGCCGTTCGACATGGCGCCGGCCGAGCCGCCAGCGGCCGAGCCGCCAGCGGCCGAACCGCCAGCGCTCGAGCCACCGGCGCCCGAGCCACCGGTTCCCGGGCTGCCTGGCCCCGGATTGCTTCCGCAGGCTGCTACGAGAGCGAGCGCGCCCAAAATCAAAACCTGGGAGAGGCCGAAACGACCACGCATGACTACCAGCCCATCACCACGCGGATGCGCGCGGCCAGAGTGTTCCCCATGCCTTGCTGGCCAGCGACGTTGGGGTGCTGGTTGCAGCCCAGATTGTTTTGCACGGCATTGAGGCTCAGCACCTCGACCTTCGACTCGCCGCCGTTCTTCAGCGTGGTGAGAATGTCGTTGAGTCGCGTCAGACGCATGCCCCCGTACATGTCGATCAGAATGAAGTAAGCGCCCGCGTACTTGACGCGGATGCTCTGCACGAAAGAGACGTAGGCGGTCTCGAACGGGGTGCCGGGATCGCCCGGTCCGAAGTCATTCGTCCCCAGGTTGATGACCACCACGTGCGGCTGATAGAGCGAAAAGTCCCAGAGCACGGTGTCGGGGATGGCGTATGGATACCGCCTCGGCATGGTCAACGAAGCAGCCGTCGGGATCGTCTCGCCGAAGTTGCGATACACGCCGATCCCCGAATACGCAATGGTGACCACATCTGCGGAGAGCGCCCGCGCGGCCACCGAGCCATAGGCGAGATAGTTGTTGGTGTAGGCGTCGATACCGCCCGTGCAGGTCGCGTCGCCCTCGACGCCCGCGCCGACCGAGAGCGAGTCGCCCACCATCTCGATGCGCCTCGTCGGGGCGGCCGGCGGCGCCAGAAGACCTCCCGCGGCGCCGAAGCCCGTCAGGCCGCTGAAAGTCGTGAGGTCGCCGGGCGACGCCTCCGTGTTTCGCCAAATGAGGAGCTCGTGCATTCCGCTGGCCAGCCCCGACGCCAGTGAGATCGTCGATTGGCCGGACACCAGGGCGAGAGTCTTCGGTGCGCCGCCGTCGACGACGACGGTCACACGGTTGTTGCCGCTGGCGTTGTTGACCATCATGGACGCCTGCGTCCCCGTGAAGCTGGCGTGAATGTTCACTCCCGGCCACGCGTACTGGAGCGACCCGATCCCCGGACCCACTACGGTTCTCCCCACGACGCGCACGGAGGGCGAGCCCATGCCGCCGACACCGGCGCCTCCTGAACCCGGGACTCCTCCCATCCCCGCATCGGCTCCTGCCGCGCCGCCGCGGCCACCCGCGCCGCCGGCGGCCGTCATTCCGCCCGCGCCCCCGCTCGTCATCCCGCCGGTGCCGGTGCTCGTCATCCCGCCCATGCCGGCGCCGGCGACGCCGCCGGCACCGGTCGCTCCTCCGGCTTGCTGTCCCGCGCTGCCCCCGGAGCTGCCGTCACCGGGCTCCATCGAAGCGTCGCCGGCATTGGTCTGCGGCGCGGAGCTCCCGTCGTCGCAACCGGCCGACGCGACGAGGAGAAGTGCCGGGAGGATTCGCCAGATCGTTTTCATGGATATGCACCGGCCCAAAGAGGGCGCCCGTAATAGGTCGCGGAAGGGGCGAAACCTTCAAAGTATTCGTGCCGGCGGTGACCCACGGATGAGACGGCAGCGTCGTAAAACCACAAAAGGCGAACATCGGCGTTTCTCTTTTGAAGGTCACCGCCAGGCGGCGCCCTTTTCTGACTTGCCGGGCGCTGTCGTGGCGCGCCAGGTCAGTCAACGACGCGCTTTCGCTCCCGAAGGAGAACACGCATGACAGTACGCCCCCTGATTCCCCTGGTTCTCATCTTCGTGGCCAGTGCCTGTGGAGTGCCGGAGTCGACGGAAAACGACGCCGGCGGATCGGGCGGTGCCCCGACCAGCGGCAGTGGAGGCAGCGTTGGCGGCGGCGGGACGACGGGTTCGGGTGGAGCGACGAGCTCTGGCGGCACGACCGGAAGCGGCGGAACGACCGGTTCCGGCGGTATACCGGGCACGGACGGTGGTGTCACGGGCACCGGGGGCCGAGGTCGTGCGACGGGCGGAGCGACGGGCGCGGCGGGGGCAACGGGCGTGGGTGGTGCGTCGGGCACGGGTGGCGCCGCTGGTTCGCCCGGCACCGGTGGAAGCAGTGGCACGACGTGCGGCGTATCTCCGGTGAGCCCGAACGCGACCCCGCAAGCGCAAAACCTGCTTTGCTACCTTTACAGAATCAAAGGCAACCACATCCTTTCGGGCCAACAGGAAGCGAACTGGAACGCCAACCCCACCGACATTGCTTGGTATGCCAACAACGGCCTCAAGTCCCCGGCGATTCTGGGGAGCGATTTTCTGTACCGCAGCAGCTCGTCGTGCACGACCGTGAGCGCTTCCACGACGCGTGCGATCGCCTACTGGAACGCGGGCGGGATCACCATGTTCCGGTACCACATGGGCCTGCCGGGGTCCGGTCTCACCTGCGCAAACGACTGCTTCTCGGGCGCCAACTGCGCCGAGCCGACAACTCACCCCAGCGCCGCTTTCTTCACCAGCGTGATCACGCCGGGCACGCCAGAGAACACGTCGCTCAATGCCAAGCTCGACTACGTGGCGGTTCAGATCAGTGCGATGAAAGCGGCCAACGTGCCGGTGATATTGGCGATCTTTCATGAGACCCAGCCGAACGGGTGGTTCTGGTGGGCCGAGAACTCCACCGGGCCTCAATTCGTCAACCTGTGGAAGTACACGTTCAACTATCTGACCAGCACCAAGGGTCTCACCAATATCGTCTGGCTCATGCCATTCAGCGGCAGTCCCAACGCCGCTTACTATCCAGGCAAGGCGTACGTGGACGTCGGGGGACCGGATGAATACTCGCATCCAGCCGACTTGCTGACCTTCACCGCATCGGGGAATTACAGCCCCGCCGCCAGCATCTTCGGCAGCACCATGCCGATCGCCCTGCACGAAACCGGGTCGGCGTTGCAGCCGAGCTCTATTTTCCCGGGCGGCGCGACGCCCTGGATCATGTGGAATGTCTGGGCCACCTATGAAAATACCGTGATCAGCGGCTTTACGTTCAACACGGTGGCCAGCATGCAAGCGGCCTACGCGAGCTCGTACACCGTCACGCGCGACGAAATCCCGAGCCTCAAGTAGGATCAGGCGCGCACGATTGGCGATGCCCAGACCCGTGACGTTCGCGATATCCGCCGCCTGCGTCGGCGTGATCGGGCTCCTGGTCGTCCTCGCCTTCAAGAAACACAAGCAGCCGGTTTCAGCTCCACCCGATGAGCCTGACGCGCTCACCACGCCGGCCTCGTCAGAGCCCACGCTGGGCAACCGGAAGGTCGCGCTTCGCCCACCCGCCCCCGTAGTGGCACGACCCGCTGCGCGGGCGGAACCGGACGCCCGCAAGCCGCCGGATGATGAATCGATGCTTGCGCAGCTTCATGAGCTGGCGGCGTCGAACCCGGATCTGTCGCTCAAAATAGCAAGAGAGGCAGTCAAGCGATTTCCCGACAGCCCGAACGCTCCTGAATTCGAATGGAACGTCGTCAAGGCCCTGTTCAATCTGCGGCGGCTCGAGGACGCCGAGGCCGAAGCCCGGATCATGCTCTCGAAGTATCCCGACAGTTATTTCACCGGTGACGTCGTGCACCACTTGCTGAACCACCCTCCGAACCCGCCCGACGTCCCATAGCGCGCACTATCGTGCCGCCGTCGCAGCCTGCCAGAGCTAGAATCGGCCGCGTCTCCACCTCGCCGAAAGGAGTCGCCGCATGCCTCTCGTCCGGATTGCTGTTCCCGCCCATTGTGACGCTGGCTACCGCCGCAACGTCTCCGACGCGGTCCACAAGGCGTTGGTCGACGCCATCGGCATCCCGCCCGCCGATCGGTTTCACATCATCACGGCCCACGGCCCGGAGGATCTCATCTTCGATCCCGGCTACCTGGACGTCGCACGCACGCCGAGCTTCCTGGCGGTGCACATCACGCTTCGCCGCGGGCGGGCACCGGAGAAGAAGCGCGCCCTTTACCGCGCCATCGCTGACAATGTGAACGCCGCGACCGGAACGCGCGCCGAGGACGTGATGGTGGTCCTGAGTGAGAACGAGCCCATCGACTGGTCTTTCGGCGGCGGGATCGCACAGTACGCGCCGGCGGATTGAATCCTTCGAGAAGTTGGCTGCCATGGAAGCGCGACACCTGACTTCGGCGCAGGCAGCGCGGCGATCGATCGAGCGCGGGCTCCACGATCCGCCGGCGTTCCGCGCTGTCCTGCTGGGCGTCCCCGTGGGCGAGCGCGACGCCTGGGTCGATCTGGTGCTCGGACTCGACGACCTGCCCAGCGACGGTCCCGCGCTCCCGGCAGGCGGCGTCCCCTATCTCCCGTGCTCGGTCGAGGTCCTCCTGCGCATCGTCGACGAGGCGCCCGTCCGATCGACCGACGTGTTCGTCGACGTCGGCGCCGGGCCGGGGAGGGCGATCGCGCTCGTGCACCTGCTCACGGGCGCCGGCGCGATCGGCCTCGAAATTCAACCGGAGCTCGTCCACGCGGCCCAGGGCCTCTCGGCACGACTCGGCTTGTCGCGCATACCGTGCATCGAAGGCGACGCCGCGACGATCGCGGCCTTCATGGTCATCGGCTCGGTGTTCTTCTTCAACTGTCCGTTCAGCGGCGCCCGCCTCGCGAAGGTGCTCGACGATCTCGAACCCATCGCCCGCACGAGGCAGCTCAGCGTCTGCTGCGTCCACCTCCCTCTCCCGCCGCGGTCGTGGCTCACGTGCGAGCCTGGGCGGGGCGGAGAGCTCGAGATTTATCGGAGCGCGACTTGATGAAGACTCCGCGCGCCCGATCGTCCGCGGCGCCGGCCGTGCGGCGAACGCGCCGTCGCGCGGCCTGAGGACGTACCCGGGCATACCCCGCCTCCACCGGCGAAGAGGCGAAAAGCGACGGCAAGCACTACCTGCGCTTCAGGTGGTGATTACCAACAACACATGACCAGATGGAAAAGTGGACTCTTGGGTCTGTTGCTGATTGGGCTCGTCAGCCCGACGGCGATGGCGGCAGTCATCGTCATTCACGGCGGGCACGACGCCCCACCGCCGCCTGTCGAGGAGCACTACGCTCCGCGGCGCGGATATGTCTGGGTGGGTGGGCACCACGGCTGGCGTCACAACCACTACGTGTGGTCGCGCGGCCATTACGTGCGCGAGCGTCGCGGATATGACTACGAGCCGGGGCGTTGGGACCGCCACGAAGATCACTACGACTGGCACGACGGCGGCTGGCGTCACCGCTAGGCGGTGGCACCCGCACTCGCCTTGCGCCCGGTCGCCGACGCCTTGATCGAGGCGAACGATCCGCTGGCGGCCGCCCGCGCGGCGGGGTTGCGCCACGTCGAGGATTCGCAGCCGGGGTTGCGGCGGCGGCGCAACGGCAAGACGTCGCGGCAGGGCAAGCGCCGGGTCGAGCCGTTCGAGATCCTGGACGCGCAGGGCCGCGTCGTACGCGATCGAGAACAGCTCGACCGGATCCGCCGCCTGGCGATTCCACCCGCGTGGCGAGACGTCTGGATCTGCCCGCACGCCGCAGGGCACATCCAGGCCACCGGCCGCGACGGCCGCGGGCGAAAGCAGTACCGCTATCACGCACGCTGGCGCGAGCACCGTGACGAGACCAAGTACGCGAAGATGATCGCGTTCGCGCGTGCGCTGCCGGCGATTCGCCGGCGCGTGGCCGCCGATCTGCGCGCCCCGGGTTTGTCCCACCGCAAAGTGCTGGCGACGGTCGTGCGCCTGCTGGAGATCACGTTCATCCGCGTGGGCAACGAGGAGTACGCGCGCGCCAACCAATCTTTTGGCCTCACGACGCTGAAGGATCGGCATGTGGCCTTCGGCCCGGCCGAGGTGCGATTTCACTTTCGGGGCAAGAGCGGCGTCTTCCACCAGATCTCGATCCACGACACCGCGATCGCGCGCACCGTCCGGCGCTGCCGCGACCTGCCGGGACAGGAGCTGTTTCAGTACCTGGACGAGGATGGCCAGCCGGCGACGATCACCTCGGCCGAGGTCAACGAATACATCCGGGACATCGCGGGTGACGAGTTCACCGCCAAGGACTTCCGCACCTGGGCCGGCACCGTGCTGGCGGCGACCGCGCTGTGCGCCATGTGCGCCAACGACAACGCGCGCGCGGCCGCCGGCGCGCGGGTCCGGCCCGGCCACCGCCCGCCGAGCAAGCGAGACGTGGTGCGCGCGATCGAGCAGGTCGCGCGGCGCCTGGGCAATACGGCGTCGGTATGCCGCAAGTGCTACGTTCACCCCGAGGTGATAGGCGCATTCCTCGATGGCTCGCTGGCCCGCGGCACCGCATTCGCGCGTGCGATGGCGCTGCCCGCGCGCTCGAATCGGGACTTGCGACCCGCGGAGACGGCGGTCCTGGCGCTGCTCAAACGTCGCGAGGCGGAGTCCCGGCGTGGAACCCTCCTCGAAACGCAGCTCCGTCGATCGCTGCGCGTGGCCGCGAAGGAGGCCCGCCGAGGGCCCCACCATGGATAGGCCCCACACGCACGCGCCTGACGCACCTGACGTGCTGGACGTCCTGATTGTGGGCGCAGGCCCAACCGGCCTCCTTCTGGCGCTGTGGCTGCGGCGGCTCGGCCGGCGCGTGCGCATCGTCGACAAGGCGGCCGAGCCGGGCACGACCTCGCGCGCGCTGGCGGTGCAGGCGCGCACGCTGGAGCAGTACCGGCAGCTGGGCGTCGCCGACCCGATCGTCGCGCGCGGGTTGAAGTTCGCCGCGGTCAACCTGTGGGCCGGTGGCGTCCAGCGCGGTCACGTCGTGCTCGGCGATCTCGGTGGCGAGCTGAGCCCGTTCCCCTATGTGACGACGTACCCGCAGGACGAGCACGAACGCTTGCTCATCGATCTGCTCGGGCGCGAGGGCGTCACCGTCGAGCGGCCGGTCGAGCTGGTCGGCTTCGTCCAGGAGACCGGCAGCGTGCGCGCCGAGCTGCGGCTGCCCGACGGCGCGACGTCGCCGGTGACGGCGCGCTACATCGCCGGCTGCGACGGCGCCCACTCGGCGGTGCGCGCCGCGCTGGGAGAGGGCTTCGTGGGCGGGACCTACGATCATCTGTTCTACGTCGCCGACGTGCGCGCGCACGGGCCGATGATGAACGGCGAGCTGCACGTGGCGCTGGACAGTGAGGATCTGATCGCGGTGTTCCCGCTGGCCGACGTCGACGCGGCGGGCGGCGCCGGCAGCCGGCAAGTGGGGCGCGCGCGGCTCATCGGCACCATGCCGGCCGCGGTCGAGGCCGAGGCGGGGAGCCGCGCGCTCGGCTGGGACGACGTCAGCCCGGACCTGCTGCGCCGCCTGCACATCGACGTCGCCGAGGTGCGCTGGTTCTCGACCTACCGGGTGCACCACCGGGTCGCGTCGCAGTTTCGCCGCGGGCGGGCGTTCTTGCTCGGCGACGCGGCGCACGTGCACAGTCCCGTGGGCGGGCAGGGCATGAACACCGGCCTCGGCGACGCGGTCAACCTGGCGTGGAAGCTGGCAGCCGTGCTGGATGGGCGCGCCGATGAAGCGCTGCTCGACACCTACGAGCCGGAACGCATCGCCTTCGCGCGCCGCCTGGTCGCCACCACCGACCGCGCCTTCACGGCCGCGACCAGCCCGACGCGGTGGTCGCGTTTCGTGCGCCTCACGTTGTTGCCGGCCGCTGGTCCCTCTGCTGTTTCGCTTCGCGCTCACGCGCCGGCTGATGTTCCGCACGGTGGCGCAGATCGGGATCCACTACCGGCAGAGCGCGATCAGCGCGGGCCGCGCGGGCGCTGTGCGCGGCGGCGACCGGCTGCCCTGGCTCCGCCCCGCCGAGGGTTCGGGGCCCGGCGCCGACAACCACGCCCCTTTGGCGGCGCTCGACTGGCAGGTGCATGTGTACGGGCGGGCGCGCGACCCGCTGCGCGAGGCGTGTGCGCGGCGCGCGCTGCCGCTGCACGAATTCGCGCTGCCGGCATCGCGCCGGCATCGCGCGGGCCTGCGTCGCGATGCGCTCTACCTGGTGCGCCCCGACGGCTACGTCGCCTGGGCCGATCCCGACGCCGATCCGGGACGCCTGGAGGCGTTCCTGGATCGGCACGGCCTGCGCACGCGCCCGCGGAGATGAAGTCCAGCTCCGACCCCTGCGACCGCCGTCAGCGGCCGACGTGGACCTTGCGCAGCTCGGCCATCTTTCGCCGCATCGCTCCCCGACTCTCGACGAGCGATCGGTTCATCGCCAGGACCCGGGGATCGGACCGTCGCGTCTCGGGCAGGTGAACGCGGCTCCAGGCTCCGACCTGCAGCAGGATCGGCAGGAGGGCGATGCCGCGATCGGTGAGGCTGTAGATCGCTTTCTGCTTGTGGGTCGGGTCGTCGCGCTTGGTGAGGATCCCGCGGTCGACCAGGCGCTTGAGCCGGTTGGCGAGGATGTTCGAGGAGATCCCCTCGTCGGACTGCAAGAGCTCGCGGAAGTGACGTTTGCCGCCGAACATCAGGTCGCGGAGCACGAGGAGCGTCCACGTGTCGCCGAAGATCTCGAGGCCGAGGTTGATGGGACAGTAGGAGCGCGGCGCCATCGACTTCCTGCTTGCAGTCTGGGCGGTTCGATCTTAAAAGACAACTGGTTGTAAAACGAAATCAGTAGGAGCGGTCATGAAAAAGACCTATCACGGGAGCTGTCACTGTGGAGCGGTCGCGTTCGAGTGCGAGCTCGACCTCGCGGCCGGGACGACCCGGTGCAACTGTTCATTCTGCCGCAAGGCTCGGTTCTGGATGGCGTTCGCGAGAGAGGGTGAGTTTCGGCTGTTGCGCGGCCAGGAGTCGCTCACCGACTACCGGCACACGCCGCCCACCAGGGCCGAGCCTTTCCTGCACCTGTTCTTCTGCAACCAGTGCGGCGTCCGCGCCTTCTCCGAGGGCGGGGTGCTCCCCCAGATGGGCGGCAGCTTTCACGCGGTGAACGTCGCCTGCCTCGACGACGCGAGCGACGACGAGCTTGCCAGCGCCCCCATCCACTACGCGGACGGGCGAGCCAACGCCTGGGACCGGTCGGCGGAGCAGCGGTACCTGTAGCCCGCGGACAGGGTTATGCTGAGCGGATGACGGCACGAATCGGAGCGTGGGTTGTCGCCGCGTCGGCGCTGCTCGGCGGCTGCGTCAGCGGCGGCAACGTGCTGGGCGGCGCCCACCACTTCACCTGGCTCGACGACGGCGTGATGATGACCGCGACCGGGGGACAGGCGACGTGGTTGTCGATGGGGGGGAGGGACTCCGTCGACATGCTCGGCGTCAACGACAGCGCGGCCGTCACGATCTACGCCGCGGCGCCGACGCCGTTCACGGCGCAAACGTTCGTCTGCGGCCAGACGACGCCCGACAAGCCGCTGCTCCTCAGCTACAGAAACGACAATCCCGCGGGGCCGACGATCAAGGCCGAGAGCTGCACGGTGGCCTTCACGCAGATCGGCGCCGTCGGTGGTGCGCCGATCGTCGGGACGTTCGAGGTGGTGTTCGATCTGCCGAGCGGCGGCACGAAGAGCATCACGAACGGCAGCTTCGACCTGGCACTGTCGATGTAACGCTGGCTCGGTCGCTCAGCCTCGTGCGCGGCGGAGCGGATCGCTGTCCGTCGCGCGGGCGATGAGGGCCAGGTTCTTGTCGATGAGCGCATGGCGCTGCGCGACCGACGCGTGCGAGCGAAGCCCGTCGGGCGGCGTCCCGGTGACGTAGTCGAGCATCTTGTCGACCGTCGTCGTCGCGACGTGAAGGCGCGTGTCCGACGAGGCGTAGTAGATCAGGATCTCGCCGTTCGCGCGCGCCACCGCGCCGTTGCAGAAGAGCACGTTCGAGACGTCGCCCACGCGCTCGTCTGCGATCGGCGCCAGCAGGTAGCCGCCGGGGCTGTGCGTGACGCGCTCGGGGTGCGCGAGGTCGGAGAGGAACGCGTAAAGGACGTAGCGCAGGCCCGCGGCCGTGTTGCGCACGCCGTGTGCGATATGAAGCCAGCCTTTCGCGGTCTTGAGCGGTGCCGGCCCCTGGCCGTTCTTCGCCTCCTTGATCGTGTGGTACCGCTTCTCGTCGATGATCAGCTCGTCGCCGATCGTGGCGCGCTCGATCGAGTCGGACAGCGCCCAGCCGATCCCGCCGCCTTTGCCGGCCTCGATGAAGCTGTCCTGCGGGCGCGTGTAGAACGCGTACTTTCCGTCGATGAATTCCGGGTGCAGCACGACGTTGCGCTGTTGCGCCGAGCGGCTTCGCAGGTCGGCGAGCCGTTCCCACGTGACGAGGTCACGCGTGCGCGCGATCCCGCACTGCGCGATCGCGCTCGAGGTGTCGCCGGAAGGCGCGGCCGGGTCTTTTCGCTCGGTGCAGAACAGACCATAGATGTAGCCGTCCTCGTGCCGCACGAGGCGCATGTCGTAGACGTTGATGTCGGGGTCGTCGGTCTCCGGCAGCAGGATCGGGTAGTCCCAAAATCTGAACGCGTCGATACCGTTGGCGCTTTCAGCGACGGCGAAGAACGACTTGCGGTCGACGCCCTCGACGCGGCAGACAACCAAGATCTTGCCCGCGTGCTCGATCGCGCCGGCGTTGAAGACGGCGTTGACGCCCAGCCGTTCGAGGAGGAACGGGTTGTCGTCGAGGTCGAGGTCGTAACGCCAGAAGATCGGCGTGTGCGCCGCGGTCAGCACCGGAAAGCGATAGCGATCGCACAAGCCATTGGAGAAGGTCGGGTCGAGCTCGTTCTTGCGCGCGAGCAACTCGCGATGCTCGCGGATCAGCCGCGCTCTCCTCTGGGCCTCGGGGGTCTCGGTCATGGCGTGCTCCTCGGTCGCGTACGGTTACAGGTGCGCAGTGCCACACGCAAGCGGGCCGCACGCTATCACGGACTGAGATCCCAACGCTCGCGCGGGGTTGCCCGATTGCGCGGCGCCGCTCTTTTTTTCGAGTACCCTTTCACCGGGAGGAGGTTGGGAATTGAGTTTCCTGGCGTTCTTGAATCACTGGTGGAACTTGCCGTTCCTGGTGATGTTGGGCCTGTGCGGGGTGTTCTTCGTCCTGCAGGCGATCGGCCTCCTGGGCGGCGACGCCGACCATGACGTCGATGCCGACGTTGATCACGACGTCGACGCGGATGTGCCTGCCGACGCCGACGCCGACGCCGTTGGCGGCGGAATGACCGCCGCGTGGCACGACGCGCTCGCGTTCCTGGGCGTGGGTCGCGTTCCGTTCATGGTGGTCTGGGTGACCTTGTTCCTCTTCGGCGGCTTCAGCGGGATCTTCGTCAACCGCGTGCTGTTCGTGCGCGCGGCCGGGGCGTACCACGGGTGGTGGTTCGTCGCCGTATCGCTGTCGTCGCTGGTAGTGGGCCTGGCCAGCGTACGATTGTTCTCGCGGCTGGCGGCGCGCTTGGTCGACGTAGGTGGCCGCGGCGCTGTCGCCAAGCGCGATCTCGAGGGCAAGGTCGGCGTCGTGGCATCGGCGACGTTGGACGCTCGCTTCGGCGAGATCCGGGTCCATGACGATCGCGGGAACGAGCTTCTATTGCACGGCTGCGTGCGCGCTGGTGAGGCGCCGCTGCCACGTGGGACCAAGGTGCTCTTGGTCAGTTACGACGGGGACAAGCAGCTCTTCTGGGCGACGGCTTGCCCCGAGCTCGAGCACGACAAAAGGAGCTGAGACGATGAGTGGTCTACTGAAGGGAGTCGAGGTGTGGCAGATGGCGCTCGCGCTGGTGGGTGCCGTCACCGTGTTTGCGCTGCTGTTCGTCGGGGCGATGGCCCGCTTTCTCAAGCGACCCTCACCTTCCGAGGCCATCATGCGCATCGGGCGCGCCACGACCGACGTGTTCATCGGCCGCGCCTGCTGGATCGTCCCGGTGCTGCACCGGGCGGCGACCATGTCGCTGTCGACCATCGGTCTCACGATCCGGCGCGAGGGACACGAAGCCCTGGTCACCAAGGACTTCATCTCGACAAACCTGTCGGCGGAGTTCTACATCCGCGTCGAGCCCAACGAAGACGACATCAAGAAGGCGGCGCGCACCATCGGGATCGACGAGGGGCGCGCCTCGACTGACGCCATCCGGACCAAGGCGCAGCAGTTGCTGGAACCGAAGCTGATCGGCGCCATCCGCGCGGTGGCCGCGCAGAACGACTTTCTGGAGCTGCACCTCAACCGCGAGCACTTCGGGCAAGAGGTCTCGAACGCGCTGCGCGAAGACCTCGGGCGCAACGGCTTCACCCTCGAGTCGGTGACCATCACCGAGCTCACGCAGACGCCGCTCTCGGAGTTGCGCAGCGACGACATCTTCGGCGCGTCGGGTCGCGAAACGGTGACCAACACCGTCGTGCAGAAGAACATCGCGGTGAAGCGCAAGATGCAGGAGGAGGCGGAGCGCACCGCCGAGATCGCGCGCGAACAGGGAATCACCGTCGCCCAGCAGACCCGCATCATGCGCGAGGGCAAGGCCAAGGAAGAGGAGGCGGGGGCGAAGGCCGACCTGGCCAAGAACGAAGCCATCGAAGCCCGCGATCTGCAACGGCAGGCCAACATCGCCGTCGAGCGCTCGCGCAAGGAGCAGACCGAGCAGGCCGCCGCCATCGGCAAGGAGAAGGTGGTCGAGGCCGCGAAGGTGGACAAGGAACGGACCATCGAGGCGGCGCTGGTCGACAAGCAGATCACGCTCACGCTCAAGGCCAAGGAGTCGGCCGAGGCTGACGCCCAGAAGGCGGCCGCGCTGGCGCTGAGAGAGCGGGCTGACCAGGAGGTCATCACCGTCGGTCAGGTGGCGGAGGCGGAGCGGCAGAAACAGGTCGCGATCGTCGCCGCTCAGCGAGAGTCCGAGCAGCAAAAGATCGCCGCCGAGGTCGAGTCGTTCAAGAAGCGGCTCGAGGCGGAGGCGTCGGCGGCGGCCCAGCAGGCGTCGGCCGAGGGCGCGGCGCAGGCGGTGAAGATTCGCGCCAAGGCGGACGCGGACGCCGCCGAGATGCAGGCCCTGTCGATCACCAAGCTCGCGGAGGCGAATCGGGAGGCCGGCCTCAAGGAGGCCGAGGTGCTGCGCCAGAAGAACGCGGCGGCGAACTCGAAGTCCAAGGAGATTCTACTTCAAGAGGCGATCCTGACTTTTCTCCAGGGCGCCCCCGCGATGCTGCGCGAGCTGGTCAAGCCTGCCGAGAAGATCAGCGAGATCAAGGTGCTGCAGTTTGGCGGCATGTCGGGCGGTGGCGCGGGCTCGAACGGAAACGGTGTCTCGGCGGGCGCGCAGTTCCCGCTGCTCGGTGGGGCGCTTGGCCCCGTCACCAAGAGCATCATCGAGGCGTCGGCTGTGCTGCCGATGTTGAAGGAGGTCATGAAGTTCACCGACGCCGACAAGCTGAAGGCGGCGTTCCAGTCGTTCGCGGGTGACTCCGGCGCGCCGCCCGCGATAGCGATGGCGGCGCCCCCGGCGGCCGCCGTGCCGCCCGCGATCACGATGGCTCCTCCGGCCGCTGCCGTGCCGCCTCCGCCGATCGTGACCCAGGCGGGTCGGGTGACCGCCGATGGTTGATGCGGCTGACATCGCCCTGGGTGCGGCGGCGCATCATGCGCCGCCGGCGCCCTACGTCGCCTCGCCCAGTGAGGAGCTGGGCTTGCTCGTCGGCTGGGGCGCCGCGCTCTTTTACTGGGCCGAGTCCGGCGCAAACCCAATGGTGCGCAGCTACTGGGACGGTCTGCACTACGTCTCGACGGCGCTGTCGGTCGGTTACGCCAACATCTTTCCCGTCACCCCGCTCGGCAAGGCGATCGGCGCCATGGTGATGACCATCGGTCCGGCGCTGTCCGCGCGCGCCCTGGACCACGAACGCGCGCAGGCGCCGCGCGGTGCCGCCGACGGTGACGGCGCCGGCACCGCGCTGCTGGCCGAGAAGCTGGACGCGATCCTGGCCGAGTTGCGCAGGCGTTAGGATTCGAAGGGTGATTTCAATGTGTCCGGACCTTCGATCAGCGTTCGTGTCCCGCATTGCGAGACAGGCCGGTGCCGTCGAAGGCGAAGATCTGATTCGCGGCGTACACGTCGAAGGGTGAACTGCCTCCGGAGGTCACCTGTCGCGTGCCGTCCGCGACCTCGAAGAGATCGAAGCTCGGCGGCGAGAGGTCGAGCGTGACCGTGACGAACGGCGGTCCCTCTCCCCTTGACAGTCTAGGTGAGCCGCGTACCATATCCCTAGAACATCTAGGTGAGAGAGGTGGCCCCTGTCCAACCCGTCGAAGGTCGAGCTGCTGCAAGGGACGCTCGACATGCTGATCCTGAAGGTGCTGGCGAGGGGGCGGCTGCACGGCTACGAGATCGCGCAGCAGATCCACGACCGCTCCGACGACCTCCTCACCGTCGAGGAGGGGTCGCTTTACCCGGCCCTTTACCGGATGCAGGACAGGCGGTGGCTCGAGTCGGAGTGGGGGCAGTCCGAGAACAACCGGCGCGCCAAGTACTACAGCCTGACTCGGGCGGGCCGCCGGCAGCTCGAGAAGGAGGAGGCCGGCTGGGAGCAGCTGCGCTTCGCCATCCAGAAGGTGATGCAGTCGGCATGAGCATGGACGTTGCACGCCCCCGACATCGCCGGCGCGGGCGGCACCGGCTGGCGCTGGCCGGCGCGGCGCTGGCCGCGCTGGCGCCGGGGATGGTGGCGCTGTCGCGCGCGCGCCCGGCCGCGCCGGCCGTGGAGCGCGCCGCGCTGTCGATCGATACGGTCAGGCGTGGTCTGATGATGCGTCAGGTGCGCGGCAGCGGGAGCCTCGTGCCCGAGGAGATCCGCTGGGTCACCGCCGCCACCGCCGGCCGTGTGGAGCGCATCCCCTTCTTGCCGGGAGTGGCGGTCACGGCCGACACCGTCGTCGTCGAGCTCAGCAACCCCGAGCTCGAACAGGTGGTCGTGGAGCTCGAGTGGGAGGCGCGCGCCGCCGCCGCCCGGCTCGAGCGGCTGAAGCTCCAGATCGAGAGCGATCGGCTGGCGCAGGAATCGCTGCTGGCCACGTTGCGCTCGCAGCTCGAGGTGGTGCGCATCGAGGCGGATGGCGACGAGGAGCTTCGCGCCAAGGGGTACGGCCCCGCGCTGGTGGCGAAGCGCTCGCGCGTCCGGGCCGACGAGCTCGCCGCCCGCGTCGCGCTCGACGAGCGACGGATGGAGACGCTGGCGCGCTCGGGGCGCGCCCAGCTCATGGTGCAGCAGGCGGAGATCGCGAAGGTGAGCGCGCAGCAGCGTCTCCGGCGTGGCGAGCTCGGCGCGCTGGCCGTGCGCGCCGGCGTGGCCGGCGTCCTGCAACTCCTCGGCGACGAGCAGCCGCTCCGCGTCGGCCAGCGCGTGGTCGCCGGTGCGCCGCTGGCCCGCATCGCCAACCAGAGCCGCCTCAAGGTGCAGATCCGGATCGCCGAGTCCGAGGCCAAGGACGTCGCGCTCGGTCAGTCGGCGGCGGTCGACACGCGCAACGGGGTGGTCGCGGCACGCGTCGCGCGCGTCGACCCGGCCGTGCGGAACGGAACCGTCACGGTCGATCTGGCCTTCGCCGCGGGCGGCAAGCTGCCGGTCGGCGCGCGGCCGGATCTGGCGGTCGACGCGACGGTCACGATCGAGCGCCTCGACGGCGTGCTCTACGTCGGTCGCCCCGTGGGCGTCGGGCTCGGTGGCGAATCCCCGACGCGCCTCTTCCGCCTGGTCGACGGCGGGCGCACGGCGGTGCGGGTGCCGGTCCGCTTCGGGCGCGTCTCGCGCGATCTCGTCGAGGTGACGGGCGGTCTCGAGCCGGGCGACCAGGTGATCGTCTCGGACATGTCGCAATGGGACGCGCACGACCGCGTGCGCGTGGACTGACCGGGGAGGAACGCATGGCATCGGTCGACGCGTTGATCGGGCTCGAAGGTGTGGCCAAGGTGTTCGAGACCGACGAGGTCGAGACGCACGCGCTGGCCGGCGTCGACCTCGAGATCCGCCGCGGCGAGTTCGTGGCCGTGAGCGGCCCCTCCGGCTGCGGCAAGTCCACGCTGCTCGGCATCGTGGGTCTGCTGGAGACGCCCACGCGCGGGCGCTATCTGCTCAAGCAGCGCGACGTCGCTCGGCTGGCCCCGGTCGAGCGGGCGCTGGTGCGCAACCGCGAGATCGGCTTCATCTTCCAGAGCTTCAACCTGATCGGCGGGCTGACGGTCTTCGAGAACGTCGAGCTGCCGCTCACCTACCGCGGCCTCGGGGCGGTGGAGCGCCGCCGCCGCGCCGACCAGGTTCTGGAGAGGGTGGGCATGGCGGCGCGCCGGAACCACTACCCGGCGCAGCTCTCGGGCGGACAGCAGCAGCGGGTGGCGGTCGCGCGCGCGCTGGCCGGCAAGCCGGCCCTGCTGCTCGCCGACGAGCCGACCGGCAACCTGGACTCGACGAGCGCCGACTCCGTGATGGCGCTCCTGCGCGAGCTGCACGGCGAGGGGGCGACCATCTGCATGGTCACGCACGATCCGCGCTTCGCGGCGCAGGCGGCGCGCACGATCCAACTCTTCGACGGACGGATCGCGTGAGCCGCTTCGACGACGACATGGACGAGGAGATGCGGTTGCACGTCGCGCTCCTCACCGAGCGGAACGTCGCGGCGGGGATGAACGCGGCCGAGGCGCGGCGCGCGGCGCTGGTCGCCTTCGGTTCCACCGACGCCATCCAGGAGCGTGCCCGCGCCGTCCGGCCGTTCGCGTGGCTCGCGGATCTGGCGCGCGACGCCGCCTACGGCGCGCGCACCTTGCGCCGAGACGCCGGATTCACGATCGTGGTCGTGCTGACGCTGGCGCTGGGGATCGGCACCTGCGCCGCCATCTTCTCCGTCGTCGACGGCGTCCTGCTCCGCCCGCTTCTCTACCCCGGTTCGGATCGTCTGGTCGTCCTCGAGGAGACGTTCCTGCCGCGCTTCCCGCGCCTGCCGGCGTCGCCTGGCCACTACGTCGACTGGCGCGAGCGGTCCACCAGCTTCGAGAGCCTGGCGGCGGTGCAGCTCGCCGACGGCATCCCGGGCCGCGAAGGCTCGTACAACCTGACCGGCCGGGGCGAGCCGCTACGGCTCTCCGCTGCCCGGGTCAGCGCCAACACGTTCGCGACGCTGCGAACGCGCCCCGCGCTGGGGCGCGACTTCACGGCCGACGATGACCGGCCGGGGCACGCCGACGTGGTGATCTCGAGCCACGGGTTCTGGCTGCGGCGGCTGGGCGGACGCGCCGACGTGATCGGCCAGGCGCTCGACCTGAACGGGCGGCCGTTCACGATCGTCGGTGTGATGCCGCGCGGCTTCGAGCTCGGCCGCGCGGTCGACGTCTTCACGCCGATCGCGCTCAGCGAGACGGAGCGCAATGACCGCGGCGGCAGCCACGTCTACGACGTGATCGGCCGCCTCGGGCCCGGCATCACGTTCGATGAAGCGCAGCGCGAGATGGCGCTGGTGGCGCGGCGGCTGGCCGAGGAGCATCCGCAGGCGGGCGGAGACGCCGGCCGCGACGCGGGGGTGCGGCTCGCGCCAATGCTCGACGCCCGCGTGGGCGGCGTGCGCCCGATGCTGCTCACGCTGCTGGGCGCGGTCGGCCTCCTCATGCTCATCGCTTGCGCCAACGTCGCGAACCTCCTGCTCGCGCGCGCCGCGGGACGTTCCAAGGAGATGGCGATTCGGGCGGCCCTCGGCGCAGGCCCCGCGCGCATCGTTCGCCAGCTCTTGACCGAGAGCGTGCTGCTGGCGCTGGCCGGCGGCGCGCTCGGCGCCGCGGTCGCGCGCGTGGGCGTGAGCGCGCTGGTTGCGCTCGCGCCTGCCCACCTGCCGCGCGCGAACGAGATCGCCGTCGACGCGCGTGCGCTGGCGTTCACCTTGACGCTGGCGCTCGCGGCCGGCGTCGCCTTCGGCCTCGCCCCGGCGTTCTCGGCGATGCGGATCGATCTTCACCGCGCGCTCAAGGAAGGCGGACGCGGCTCGGGGCACCAGGGGCCGCGCCAGCAGCGGCTGCGCGCCGCGCTGGTCGTCGTCGAGCTGGCGGTCGCGCTGGTGCTGCTCGCCGGCGCCGGGCTCCTCATTCGCAGCTTCGCGCGTCTGCACCAGGCCCGGCCCGGCTTCGAGCCGGAGGGCGCGGTCGCTGCGGCGCTGGTGCTCTCGCCCGGCAAGCAGCGCGAGGGCGCGGCGCAGGCCGCTTTTGCCGAGCAGGCCACGGCGCGGCTGGCAGCGCTTCCCGGCGTCACCGCCGCCGGGGCGGTCGAGGCGCTGCCGTTCTCCGGCGACGTCATCAACGTGGTCGCCCTGAGAGTCGCCGGCCGCCCCCCGCCCGAGCAGCACCCGACCGCCAACGTCTTCTCGGTCACCCCCGGGTACTTCGAGGCGATGGGGATCCCGCTCCTGCGCGGACGCCGGTTCGACGCGCACGACAGCGCGGGCGGCGCGCCCGTGGCCGTCATCAGCCAGTCCGCTGCGCGCGGGCTCTTTCCCGGCGAAGATCCCATTGGCGAACGGATCGACGCCGTCCGCGCCGGGCCCGATCGCTGGCGCGAGATCGTCGGTGTGGTGGGCGACGTGAAGCTCGACAGGCTCGACGGCGACGTCACGCTGCAGGCCTACGCCCCGTTCGGGCAGGCGCCCTCGGCGTCGGTGACCTTCGTGTTGCGCGCGCCCGGCCTCGCCGCGGCGCCGGCGGCCGCGGCGGTTCGGGCCGCCATCGCCGCCATCGATGGCGACCAGCCGGTGGCGCACGTCCGGCCGCTCGGTGAGCTGGTCGCCCGCTCGTTCGCGCGCGAGCGGTTTGCGATGATCCTGTTCGCCGTCTTCTCGGCAGCGGCGCTGTTGCTGGCCGGCGTCGGCGTTTACGGCGTGACCGCTTACTCCGTCGCGCAGCGCACGGGCGAGATCGGCGTGCGCGTCGCGCTGGGCGCGCGGCCGCGCGACGTCGTGGCGCTCGTGCTACGCGGCGGCGGGCGATTGGTCGCGACCGGCATCGTCGCTGGCCTGGCCTGCGCGGTGCCGCTGGCGCAGGTGCTCCGCTCGATGCTCTTCGGCGTGAGCCCGTCGGACCCCTTTACGTTCATCGCGATCGCGGTGCTGCTCGCGATTGTCGCGCTCGTTGCGTGCGTCGTCCCCGCGCGCCGCGCCGCGCGCGTCGATCCCATGATCGCGTTGCGCGCGGAGTGACGGCAACGAAGCCGAGAGCTCCATGGCGAAGCGCGTGATCGCTTCCCGGCGACCCGTTCGCCGCAAAGGCGTACAATGTGTGGGCTCGTGCTCTCGTCTTCATTGCTCAGCCGGGAGGAACCATGAACCAGTCTGCGAATGACCAGGCGCTCGCTGCCGCGCTCCGCCCGCCGTCACCGGTGCCCTGGGTACTCCTGGGCCTCGTGGTCGCTGGCGGTGTCGGGGGAGCGGCGTGGGTCCTCGACCAGCGGGAGAAGTCGCACGCGGCCCTGGTGGCGGCGGAACAGAAGGCAGCGGTCGCCGAAAAGGCGCGGGCGCAGGTCGTCGAACGCATCACCACCCTCGCCGCCGAGAAGGGAGCGCTCGAGACCGAAAAGGTCGAGCTCATGTCCGCCAACGAACACCTCGCACGCGACGTCGAGGAGAAGGTCGACGAGCTGGCGCTGCTCAACGAAACCGCCGCGAAGCTCGAGGAGCAAATGAAGGACGAGATCGCCAAGGGCGACATCAAGCTCTCGGAGGCGGGCGGCAAGGTGCGCGTCGACCTAGTCGACAAGGTGCTGTTCGATTCGGGCGAGGCGCAGATCTCGAAGCGCGGCGAGGGTGTGCTCGGCCGTGTGGGCGCCGTCCTCGCGCAGATCGACGACAAGCAGATCCAGGTCTCGGGTCATACCGACAACCAGCGTGTCGTCGGCGAGAAGCTCCTGTCTCAGTTTCCGAGCAACTGGGAGCTGTCGGCGGCGCGCGCCATCAACGTCGTGCGATTCCTGAGCGAGAAGGCCGGCGTTCCGCCCCAGCGCCTGGTTGCCAGCAGCTACGGCGAGTACCACCCGGTCGCCAGCAACAAGATCCCCGCCGGCCGCGCCCGCAATCGCCGCATCGAGATCCTGCTGACGCCCCTGCTGGATCCGAAGCGCATCGCTCGCGCGAAGCTGCCGAAGCCAAAGGCCGCCGTCGCCGAGAAGGGAACGCTGGCCCAAGCGCCGGTTCCGAGCGAGCGTCCCAAAAAGCGGTGAGGCGCGCGCCCGCATTCGCGGCGCGGCGGACGTCTACAGGTTCCGCGCCACGTGGAAAGAGCCGTTGGTCACCGCGACTGCCCCAGCGGATGACGGCGCCGCCCCAAACACGGACAGCGTCGCGGTGAACGTTCCCTCCAGGACGTCGCCCAGCGCGGGTGCGGCGGAGGTGATGGTGACGCTGCAGCTCGCGCCGGGGCCGTCGCTGCACACGGTGGGGACGTTGACCTCGAACAGAGCGAGCCAGGAAGGCGGGCAGGCGGTGGTGCCCACCCTGTTGGGGATGGAGAGCTCCCACCCGTCGAAGATCGAGGTTCTCCCGGCCGCCACCCAGATCAGCCCCGTTTCGACGCCACCCGTCCCGCTCCAGGGCTCGAATGCGGCACGGACGGTCACGCCGTTCACATCGGCGGTGATGAAATACTCCGTGGCGGCATCGTGCGGATTCGACCAAGCGCTGGCGGCGCCGTCGGTACAGCCGGCGGCCACCCCCGCGATCAGGCTCATCGTGAGCAGCCCGAGTCTCACCATCGTTGCAATGATACAACGCGACGCCGAACCGTTGCGGACCAAGGTACGGCTCGCCGAGCCGCTTACATTGGCTGACAAGTCGCCGGAGCTGTCAGTTCCCAGGTTTCCCCGGGATCTCGTCGCGTTGCCCGATGTCGCGACCCGCCTGTAGGGAATAAGCGACGTCGTCGCCGTTCATGAAGGGCGGGCGAGGGGGAGAACAACGATGCCTACCATTGGGTCACAAGTACTGGTGCGGATATTGCCCCGTACGCGCTACGACTTCGGCAATCTGCGCGAAGTCGTCATACAGATCCCTGTTGCGCAGCACATCGACGTTCTGGGGTTCGAGCACGCCACCCTTCAGGTTCGCGTCTACCGCGGCACCTTGCCGGCGAAGTCGTCGCTGCGGGTCCATCTCGCCGACGACGGTTTCAGCGCCGACGATTCCACCGCCGTATTCCTGCAGACCATGAGCGCTCAGGACAAGGAGATCGGAACGCTGCACCTCGGCGAACGAACCGTATTCCCGTTCTACCAGTCGGTCTCCACGGCAATTCCGGGGGTCCTGGGCCGTCTGATGGCGGTCGTGATTTCGTTCGCGGGCGGGCCCGAGGGAGGCCCCTCCGTCGAGCTCAGCATGGATCTCGTGCTCAGCGGCGGCTCGGTGGGCGCGAAGATCCATCAGCCGTCGACCTATCTTGGCTACGCGCACGAGCCGATCGAGCCCGTCGAGCCGTTCGAGCGACTGACCCCGGTGCCTTCCGATCAGGGCGGAACCCGGGAGGAACGGCTCGCGACGGTTCTGTCGACCGCCATTCGCGAGGCGCTCGGTCGAGGCGACGTCAATGTGGCGACACGAGGTGGCGGCTATCCGCGCTTTGGCAACGTCAACGTCGGAATCGATGCGACCGGCCAGCGCCCCGACGTGGCGGAAGGAAAGCTCGCGACGGTTCTGTCGACTGCCGTCCGCGAGGCGCTCCTTCGAGGCGACCTCAATGTGGAGACGCCGGATGGGGGTTACGCGCGGTTCGGCAACGTCAACGTCGGGCTCGAAGGGGCAGTGCAGGACCCTGACATCGGCGAGGAGAGGCTCGCGACCATCCTCTCGGGCGCCGTTCGCGAGGCGCTTCGCAGGGGCGACCTCGACGTGGCGACACCGGATGGAGGCTACGCGCGCTTCGGCAACGTCAACGTGGGAATGGGACGGAACGAACAGCAGGCTGACGTTCAACAGCGGCCCCCGGGAGCCGAACCGAAGCGCTGACCCGTGAACCAGCTCGAACCGCGATCACGCAGCAATCGAGGCCCAACGTGATCGAGTGGGTGGTCGAAGCTTCAACGTTCTGCAACATGCGCTGCGCCTACTGCTATCAGTGGGACGGTCTCGCCGACAGACGGCGGATGCCGCTCGAGCTGTGGCGCAAGGTCCTCCGCGCCGCGTGCGACTATCACTTGCTTCAGGAGACGCGCCGCGGTGCGCCCGTGTCGACGCGCATCATCTGGCACGGCGGTGAGCCGCTGGCGCTACCGCTCGAGTACCTGAGACGTACCTTCGAATTGAAGGAGGAGATCGTCGCCGCCGCGGGCATCGCACCGGAGCGGGTGACCACGGCCATGCAGACGAACCTCTACGCGATCTCGGATGCCGCGATCGATGTCCTCAAGCAGCATCAGGTCGGCTTCGGCGTCTCATTCGATGTCGTCCGGGGTGTCCGTCTCTCCGTGGCGGGTCGGACGACCGAAGACCGCGTGCTGGCGAACCTCGATCGTCTGCGCCGCGCCGGGCTCGTCTGCGGCGCCATCACCGTTCTGGCGAAGCACACCTGCGGCATGATCTGCGACGTGTTCGACTTCTGGGCCGAGCGCGGCTTCTCGTTTCGCGTGCTGCCGCTGTTCGCCGGACCTCCGAGCCGGGACGTTGGCTGTTACAACGCCAGCGAGACGGAGTTGGTCGACGCGCTCTGCCGGTTGTTCGAACACAAGATGAGATCATCCGCGTCGATCGCGGTCGCGCCCCTCGACGAGTGGCTCGCCAATGTCGTGCGACACCTGCTGGGATTCAGCGCGCCGGGCTACGATCGGCGGCGCAGGGGCGAGAGCGTGCTCGTCGTGCGTCCCGACGGGACACTGTATCAGGTCGCTGAAGTGGGCCAGGAGCCGCTTGCCATCGGAGATCTGGCGCAACAGACCATGATCGATGTTCTCGACAGCGACGCTTATCGGGCGTCGCTCGATCGCAGCGAGAGGGTCACCCGACGGCGCTGCAGCGACTGCCGATTTCGCGGCGCCTGCGACAGCTGGCCCGCGCACACCGCGGCGGTCGAGCACCCCGACACCGCGCGCTGTCATGTCGCGTATCGAGTTTACGACTACATCGAAGGCTACCTGCGCCGGACCGGTCTCGATGCTGCGGCCCTGAGGAGCCTGGTGGCAAGCGCCGCGATGAGCACATCCGGGATATCGGTCAATGCTTGAGGCTCGGGCGCGCCGGTCGCTGTGGGCGGCAACCGATTGGTCGCGGATGGCGGAGCCGCAAGGCGACGGGTACGACACCGCCATCGTCTTGCGGCTCGCGGCGGCGGAGCAACCGGACCATTGTTGCGGGCAAGGATCCACCCCGGATCGCAGCGGCGCCGTCTGGTTCGAGGTAGCGCCGATTTACGAGGGGCGACTCGACTTCGAGCGCGACTTCTCCGGCTATCGGGTGGCCGCCGCCACACATCCGAACTTGTCACGAGCCGTGGGCCTGATCGACTCATGGTCGCTTGGCGCGTTGCAGGCACGGCGCCTGGTCCGTGTCCTTCATGCAGCCCTCGATCCTGTGGTCGAGGATGACGTCGGATGGAACGGCATCTCCTCTGCATCGCACTCGTACGAAGACGCCTTCGGCAGCCTTTGGGCCACCGTCCACTCGCCGGTGGGGCTGGCCGAAGCCATCGTGCACGAGATGGCGCACCACAAGCTGCGAGCGTGCGGGGTGGGCTTCACCACTGCCGCGTGCCTCGTCGCGAATCTGGCCGACGAACGCTATCCCAGCTCGTTGCTCGATGGCCGTCTACGGCCGATGCCCGCGATCCTGCACGCCCACTACGCCCTTCTGTACATGATCGCCCTGGAGATCGCCGTTCTCGATTCCGGGAACGCCCTCGCGGGCCCGCTGACGCGTGCGCTGCTGCGCCGCCATCTCAAGATGGTTGGCGAAGGCGACATCACGCTTCGGCGTCGTCTGGTCGTCGATCAATACGGAAAGGACTTCATACCGGCGTTGCGGCGATGGCAAACGCGGCTTCTATCCGAGGCGGAGGCACGGCTGTGATGATCCCATCCATCGCGATGACCGGCCCATTTTTGCCCAGCGACCTGTGCCGTCAAGTGGTGCAGGAGATCGAGCGCGACGGTTGCTGGCAATGGGGCGAGATCAACCACGGCGGCCGATCACGCGTCGATCTGGAGTTTCGTCGGGCCCAGTGGTGCTCCGTTCCGCGGAGCTGCGAGTCGTTGATCGCGGCGCGACTGCTCGCGATCGCCCGCGGTCTCGAATCCCGGTTCGGACGGACTCACAGCTTTGAGGGACCCAACCTGCTCAGGTATCGCCCGGGCGACTTCTTCCGACCTCACCCGGACGAGAACCCCCGAACAAGGATGCGGCCGCGCAAGGTCACCATCACGGCCTTCTTGAACGATCGTGGCTTCGACGGCGGCGTGTTGCGCCTCCACCCGGCCGGCGGAACGGCACCGCTCGACATCGTCCCTCGTGCCGGGCGGTTCGTGGCATTTCCCGCCGCAACCGTGCACGAAGTGAGCTTGATCGCCGGCGGGAATCGCTACGCCCTCGTGGCGTGGCTGCGCTAGCCCTCCGCTCGAATGCGGAAAAAAGTGAGCCGACCTTCACTCGACTTGCACCGGGAGCGTGAGGATCTCGCAGCCTGTGCGGGTGACCAGGACCGTGTGCTCGAACTGGGCGGACAGCGAGCCGTCGGCGGTGACGATCGTCCACCCGTCGTCGAGCTGCCGTACGTCGGGGCCGCCGAGGTTGATCATCGGCTCGATGGTGATGGCCATGCCCTCGCGCAGGCGCAGGCCCAACCCGCGTGGTCCGACGTGCATGATCGTCGGCGAGGCATGCATCTCGCGGCCGATTCCGTGCCCGCCGAAATCGCGCACCACGCTGCAGCCCGCGCGCGCGGCCAGCTCCTCGATGGCGGCGCCGATGTCGCCGAGGCGCGCACCGGCGCGGACTTCGGCGATTCCCGCATCGCGACAGCGGCGGGCGGTCTCCACGACGTGTCGCGCCTCTGCGCCGGGCGCCCCCACGAACAGCGTCGCCGACGTGTCGCCGTGAAAACCTCCGAGCTCGGTCGTGACGTCGACGTTGATGATATCGCCTGCCGCGAGGTGTTCTCGCGGGTTCGGGATTCCGTGGCACACGACGGCGTTGCGGCTCGTGCACACTGCCCCCGGGAACCCGTGATACCCGAGCTGGCTCGGCCGTCCGCCGCGGCGAGCGGTGTCCGCGCGCACCCAGGCATCGATGTCGGCGGTCGATATCCCTGGAGAAATTCGCGCCCCGATCATCGCCAGCGTGGCCGCGGCCGCTCGCCCAGCCTGCCGCATCGCCGCAACTTCGGCAGCCCCGAGGATCTCGATCGCCATCGCTCGACTGTGCAGGCGCGCACCTCCCGCGATCCAATACCTTTTCGATCTGGCCAGAGTGGATGCCGGGATGCCGGGATGCCTGCGTGCTAAGATCGCTGCCGTGAGCCTGGCGCAGCTGGAGTATTTCGTCGCCGTCGCGGAAGAGGGGAACGTGGGTCGAGCGGCAGCTCGCTTGCACCTGTCACAGCCGCCGCTCAGTCGCCAGATGCGCTCGCTCGAGGACGAGCTCGGTGTGAAGCTGTTCGAGCGAACCTCGCGGGGTGTACGCCTTCTGCCATCCGGCGCCACGTTGCTGCCGCGGGCGCGCGCCATTCTCGCCGACGTCGCCGCCGCCGCCCGCGCAGCGCATCGAGCGGGATCCGAGCCGCTCGACGGCAGCGGGTGATTCGGCGGCGGCGGATCCTCAGTGGTGCCAGGTTCTGCTTGAAGCGCATGAACGCGCCCTTCTGGCTCTTGTCATAGGTGAACCCCACCGAGAGGGCCGGCGAAGGCCGGGAGCGGCGCAAGCGTGCACGACTTCCACGAGCTGGTGGTTTGTGCTTGGCTCCGTTCTGATGCGGTCATCGCATCGTCCTAAGGAGCGGAGCGGATATGGAAAAGACATTCGTTGGGGCGAATTTCGTGGGGAAGGCGGCCGCTGCGGCGGCGCTATGGCTCGGCATGGCGGGCGGTTGCGGCGCGGATCCACCCGAGGACAACGGCGTCGCCAGGCTGGCGATCACGCAGGCGCCGGCCGACGTGCTGTGCGTGCGGATCACCGTCGTCGGGAGCAGTCGAACGGTGACACGGGCCGTGGACGTCACCCCCGGCCAGTCGACAGAGCTCACGATCGGGGGGCTCCCGCTGGGGAGCGACACATTCTCGGGCGAGGCATTCTCCGTCAGTTGCGCCGCCTTGACGCCGGCGGAGGTGCCGAGCTGGGTGGGCGATCCGGTCACCGCGGACGTGGCCGTCAGCCCGCCGGTGGACGTGGCGCTGGTCCTGCGCCGCAACGGCCGAGCCAACATCGGCGTCGACTTCCAAGACGACGGAACCGGCGGAATGGGAGGAACGGGAGGAACGGGAGGGATGGGAGGCACGGGCGGTACAGGAGGAGGCACGGGCGGTACCAGCGCTTCCATCACGTTCGAGCCGCCGCGGATCGCCTCGCTCCCCGCGCCCGCCGGCGCGATGGCGGCCGGCCAGTTCACCAGCAACTTCAATTCGGACCTCGTGGTTGCGACGATTGCTCCTTCTAACCAGCTCCTGCTGTTGCAGGGCATGGGCGGAGGGTTCGGATTGCCGCGAACGCTGTTCTCGTTCGGCGACCCTGTCAGTCAGGTCCTGTCGGCCGACTTGAACGGAGACAGCATCGGCGACCTGGTCGTCTCGTTCACGACCAGCGCGCCGGTGGTGATGCTCGGTACGGGCACGGGCCAGTTCAACGTGTTCCCGCAGCTGAACGTGCCGCCCGCCACTGCGCTCGCGTTGCTCGACGTGGATGCGGACGGTCTGGTCGACATCGTCAGCGCGTCCCGCGCGCCGGACGCCCTGTTCGTCAGCCGCAACAACGGGGGCGGCATGTTCCAGACGATTCAGAGCACCGCGTCTCCGGCGTTCACGCAGCTCGCGGGCGGCTTCCTGGACGGCGATACGCTCACCGACCTGATCGGTTGCGACGCCAATGGCCTGGTTTCCATCGCGCACGGGGTGGTGCCCGGGTTGTTCGGATCCCCGCAGTTCGTGGTGACGCTTCCGGCACCGGCCAACGCGTTGGGGCTCGTCGACGTCAACGGCGACGGAGCCGTGGATGCTGTGTTCGCGACGTCCGCGGGGCTGCTGCTGCTCGACGGGGCGACCGAGACGTTGCAGACCGTCCTGCCCATGCCCTCCGAGGGCTTGGTGGTGACCGATCTCAACGGCGATGGTTTGCCGGACGTCTCGACGCTCACCGGCGCGGTCATCACCGTTCTGCGCAATACGGGTGCGGCGCTGCTGGTCGACGGGATGGTTCAGACGTCGGTGTCCGCACCCACGCTGCTGGCGGCCGCCGAGCTCAACGGCACGTTCCGCCCGGAGCTGGTCGTCGCGTCGTCCATGGCGCCAGTCCTCGCGTCGTTGCTGAACACGACGCCGTAACCCCGCACGATGCCGTAACACGAGAAGAAACTCGCGACTCGACGAGGCGCCGTCCGCGAGAGCACGATCGACGGCGCCTCTGGTACCACGGGGGCCGTTTTTCCGGCCGCCAACGAACCCATTTAATACTACAAATTCCCCGAAAAAATCAACAGATATGAAGTGACGCGTCAGGCGTCGAGGATGCGTGCTTCCCGCGAAAGGAGCACTCGATGACCTCACTCAGCCGCCATCACGTTCCTCCCTCGACCGCGCTCTTGTTGCGCATTCTCGAACGACCCGGGTTGGTCGCGGCCGTCCGCGAGCTGCCCGGGGCGGTCCTCGGCAAGCTCATCGATCGGATCGGCCTCGAAGACGCAGGCGAGCTGGTAGCGCTCGCGAGCACCGCGCAGCTCGAGCGCATCTTTGACGACAGTCTGTGGCGCGCCGATCGGGCCGGTGGCGACGAGACGTTTCGGCCGGAGCGGTTCGCGCTGTGGCTGCGCGTGATGCTCGAAGCCAGCGAGGAGCACCTGGCTCAGCGGCTGTGCGAGCTGCCGCTGGACCTCCTGGTGCTGGCGGTCCACCGGCTGGTGCTGGTGCTGGACATGGACGTGCTCGAGGAGCAGTTGAGTCCAGGGGACGAGGAGGCCGAGGCGATCGAGAGCGCGCTCGAGAGGTCCGTCGTCGAAGAATGGGAGGAGTTTCGATTGATCGCGCGCGACGCGGACGCGTGGGACGACGTCTGGAGCGCGCTGTTGTCGCTCGATCGCGATCACCACGATCGGTTGCGGGAGATCCTCGAGCGTTGCTGCGAGATCAGCACGGAGTACATCTCGGGACAGGGGGGGCTGTTCCAGGTGTTGACGTCGGAGGAAATGCTGGACAGCGATGTCGCGGCGGCGCGCGACGATCGGCGGGTCGCGGAAGGCTTCGTCAGCCCGGCGGATGCACGCGCGTTTCTCGAGCTCGCGCGGCGCGGTGAGGGTGGCGATGGGCGCGACGCGATCACACTCGCCTACTTTCGCGGGCTGGAGCGTCCAGATTCGAAGGGCCAGATGCCTCGCCGGGGCGAGAGAGGTGCTGCGCCGAATCACGGCGCGGCGCTCGCGGCAGCCGACGTCGGGGGCCTCATGGCGCTGCTGCGGGACGCCGAGGTGATCGCGGGGGCGGGTCTCTCATCCTTACCCCTCGCGCTGACGGCTGGGACGGATGGGGCGCAGCCGGCAAAGCGAGATCCGAAGCAGCGGCCGGCAGGCGTCGTCGCGCCGCTGTTCGAGCAAGCAATGAGTGACCTGCGCGAAAGCGATGCCGCGCTGTTCTCCGCGCGCGTGAGCGAGCTCGGTTACCTGGTGAACGTCTGGCTCGCGGGCGGCGAGCACGACGGGCGACGTCCGCGCCCGATGGAGGGGTTGGAGATGGTCTTGAAGACGTGTGAGGCCGGGATGCGCACGCACCTCACAGCCGGACGCGTGACGTCGGCGCAAGCGCTCGCGGTGCTGGCGCAGACGCCGGCCGACGCTCTGTTCCGGCAAGGCGTCCGGCGCCGGTGAGCGCGCGTCGATCGAAATCCCGTCACGCTTGGGGCGGCGTCAGGGCGTCGCCACGGGGCTCGTCGCGGTCGGGCGCTTCGTCGCCGGTAGCTGGCGCGCCAGCCAGACTCCCATGGCGACGACGATCGCCGCTTGCACCGCGTACGTGGCGAGCGACATCCAGGGACCGTTGGTCATGAAGAAGAGCTGCCCGGGGAGCTGCAGGGGGTCCGGCCAGATCGGATCTTCGTAGGTCAGCCAGACGTTCGAGGAGGCGAGAGTCAAGCCGCCCAGCACGAGAAATTGCCGCGGTGTCCACGAGAGCTGGTCGAGCACCTTCACGGCGAAGGGCACGAGCATCGCCGACACGTTCCAGAGGTGCCGCGACTCGCTGTTCAGGAACAAGATCGCGTTGAAACCCGCAACGGCGACCAGTCCCGGTCCTGACCGCCGAACGAGATCGATCACCGCGCGCCCGCGCATCACCATGACGAGAAGCACGGGACCCAGGAACATGACGTGCGCGACCAGGAAGACGGCGGGTTTCTGGATCGACGTGTACGCCGACATGCGAAGGAACTCGCTGAAGGGGTGGGGGCTAGGGGTCGGAGCCAGCCGCGCCTGAAGGGCCGTAATGGCCACGATCGTGGCGGCCGCAACCAGCAGATGGGGCCGGAGCAGGTAGCGAGCCAGGATGCGCGGATCAAACAAGTTTCGGTCGTCGATGATCACCGACAGAGCGCCGAACAGGAAGGCGCCACTCGCGAGCAGGCTGAGCCGAAACAGAGGGTGGCAAAGCGGAGCGAGACCGTTCGAGTTTCCGTAGCCGGACTCGACGAGGGACGCGCAGAACAGCATCCACGCCACCGCGGCAACGCCGGCGGGAACGAAGCGCAGCCGGCCCGGTAGCGGCGCGGGAGCCGCTGGACCCTCCGCAGGCAGCGGAAGGAAGACCATCAGTGTGGCCCCGATGCCGGCGCTGGTGGGCCAGATGAAGGCCCCGATAGCAGTCACGAGCGCGAGCGGGACCAGGCGTCGGTCGAGGAACAGAAGCAGCTGCAACAGCGCGATGACGACGGACCAAAAGTCGGTCAGCACGGGGTAATAGGCGGTCCACTTGAGCGACGCGTACGATCCGAAGAGCGCGGCGGCGCCGAACCATCGGGCGGCCGGCGTCAGGCGCAGCCGCCGCGCGAGCGCGACCCAGATCGAAGCGGCGGCGCAAACGAGGCCAATCGCCCAGCCTTCGAACGCATGGATGATGTGGACGGGCGTGAGCTTGGCTCGAAGCAGGCGGAGCGTGCCGTGAACCAGCGCGGAGGGAGCGATGCGCTGGATGTAGTACCGGTCCAGCGACCCATCGCGGAGCGGTGCCGGGAACGTCCGAGCCCAGGTGCCGTAGATGGTCCCGTCGAACCCGAAGCCCCCGCCGACGGAGATCTTCTCGGACAGCGCGACCGATCCCGCATAGACCAGGGTCGTCACCACCACCAGCAATAGGCTGGATTCGATCAGCTTGGACCCGTTGCGCTGGAAGGGCATGTGTAGATGAACCGCGAGACTTCGACGAGCTCGCGCCTTGGTGAACCGCTGTGCAATCAAGGGGCCACGGGCAAGGGTTGCCCATTCGCAGCATCATCGGTCGCGCTGATCTATTTCCCGAGGTTCCCACGACATCGCTGTCACGAACCGGTCGTCTCGCTCAGCCCGATGGCGAGCGATCCGCGGCGGCCAACTCCGCCAGAGCCTGGTCGTATGCGGCTTCCACGTCCCGTTCGACAGCTCGTGGGCGGCCGAGCGTCTCGACCGCGGTCCCGGAGGCGCGAGGGACTCGACGTCCGAGGCCAGGAACACGAACCGCTCCTATCGCGCGATCCGGCCTCCTGTCCAGGCTCAGCGGTTCAAGCTGCGCGGTTCTTGGGCGACGGCAACGCGGCGGGTGCGAGCGATGGCCCGCCCCTGTCGCTCGCGACGATGACCTCATCGATGAGACCGTAGGCTTCGGCCGCGGTCGCGGTCATGAAGTAGTCGCGCTCGGTGTCTACCCGGACCCGCTCGAGAGGCTGCCCGGTGTGCTTGGCCAGGAGCCTGGCCAGCTCGTCGCGCGAGCGCATGATCTCCCTGGCGTGGACGTCGACGTCCGAGGTCTGTCCCCAAAATTCGCTCATCGGCTGATGGAGCAGGATGCGCGCGTTCGGCAGCGCGTAGCGCTTACCCTTGGCACCGGCGGCCAGGATGAACGCTGCCATGGAACTCGCCTCGCCCATGCAGAACGTGGCCACGTCTGGCTGCACGTACTCCATGGCGTCGTAGATCGCCAGGCCGGCAGAGACCAGGCCCCCGGACGAGTTGATGTAAATCATCACGTCCTTGTCGGGATCTTCGCTCTCCAGCACCAGCAGCTGTGCGATGACGATGCTGGTCATGTCGTCATCGATCTCACTGCCGATGAAGATGATGCGGTCCTTGAGCATCCGCGAGAAGATGTCCCAGCTGCGCTCTCCGCGATGCGTCTGCTCCACAACCGTAGGGATGTTCACCTGTGGAGCATAGCCGACGTACGACCACGGGGTCGGATCACTATCCACTTTGCGACTGGCGAAGCGCTGATCCCATCTGGGACGATCGAGACGCCCTTCGGCATGCGCCTGCTGTTCTGCGCCCCCGGTGATGGGGTTGACGCGCGTGCGCTCCGCTTTGTCAGGTCCGCCATTTCGGGCTAACCTCGCCGTCATGCGAGCCACGATCGTCGAGTTCCGGAAGGAGCAGGGAATGGGGCGCGCCAACGTGGACGGCGTCGGGGAGCTGTCTTTCGACGCTTCCGTCGTCGGCGTGCCGTGGACCAGCCTCACGGCGGGGCGGCAGGTCGAAGTGAACGTTGGCCCGTCGCGCCTCGGCGGCCAGCGGATCCTGAAGCTCTGGATTACCGGCGAGAAGCTGCCAGACCTGAAGTAGCCGCGGACTTCGCGGCAGAGCTCCGGCGTGCTCGCGACCGATGTGCGATGGTCAGCTCGTCGCTAGGGGCCTTTGGTCGCTAGCCAGGTCTTCGCCAGCGTGCCGAAGTCGGTGAGCCCGGTGAGGGCCGTGCTCGTGAACATCGGCGGTGACCAGCCGTTGTCGGTCACCCAGGCGGTCCAACTGGCGCCGCTGGCGTCGATGGTCGCCTGGAGGGCGATGCCCCATGCGTGGGAGTTCGTGTCGGTCGCCGTGTAGCCCCATTCGGTTACGAAGACCGGCGCGCTGGCTACCGCGGTCGCGACCTGGGTCTGGAACGCCTGGTTCCAGTTGGCCGGGTAAATGTGCGCCGTGTACATGAAGTTGCTGCCCCGCGGGGGATCCGCCACCGCGTCGCCGGTGTGCTGATCCCAGGCGTTGGACGGAACGACGATGATGTTCTGGGGAGCCGCGGCCCGGACGACGTCGACCAATCCTTGAACCACCGGTTTGAGGGTAGACCAGGGCACCTTGTTGTCGATAGGCTCATTGAAGAGCTCGTAAAAGACGTTTGTATAACTGGCAAATCGCGGCGCGATGTCGGTCCAGAAGGTCCTCGCATCCGCAGCCGATGTTCCGGTGGTCGCGTTGTCGATCTGATGAAAGTCGATGATGACGTACAAGCCCTTGCCGGTTGCGTAGTCCACGGCTGGCTTGAGCACGCGTGAGACGTAGTCGGCGGCGTTGAGGGGCATCTTCGGCGTGCAGGTGGCGCTGGGGCCTGTCCCCACCGGGTAGGGCAGGGGCGAGCAGGTCGGCGTAGTCCCGTTGTACGTGATGAGCGGGTACACCGGCATCCGCACGACGTGCCCCTGGACGCCGGCGGCCGCGACCTTGTCCAGGCGATTGGTGATTCCCGCCGCGCTCTGACCGCCGAACATGTACAGCGACCCGATGTCGATCAACGACGACCCACGCAACACGACGGCGTTGCCCGCAGGATCGCGCAGGTGATTGCCATCGACGGTCAGCGCGGGAAGCCCGCCGCCGCCGCCCGCTCCCGTGGTCGCGCCACCGGCACCGTTGCTGCCCGCGCTGCCCATGTTCCCGCCCGTGGCGCCGCCGAGCCCGGTCGTGCCGCCCGCTCCGGTGGCCCCGCCGAGACCACCCGACGCTCCGCCCACCGCAGAAGCGCTGCCGCCCTGGCCGGTATTCGTGGTCCCGCCCACGCCGTCGGGCGCCGGGGACTCGGCGGTACCGCAGGCGCCGAGACCCAGACACATTCCTGCGCTCGCGCAGACCAGCAATCGGAAAAGGCCCTTCATTAAGCAACCTCGCATAAGGATTCTTAGTACTTCTCTGGAGGCGGCCGCCCGCCGGCGGCCGGTCGTGATGTCGTCCGCAACGACATCACGAGTCAAGGAAGATTCGAGTCTCGCTCGTACAGGCAGGCTCAGTCAACCCCTCATCCGAAGCCTCATTCGCATTTTCTTCGGGTCGACCGAAGGTCTGCGCTTTGGCGAGCTCCAACGCGGATAGACCACGAAGCATTCGAAAAAGTCGGCAGGCCCATTTGCGAGCGAAGGAGAATGTCATGAAGCTGGGATCCAACGTTTTTGCCGTATCCATCAGCGCGGTATTTCTGTCGGCCTGCGGCGACTTCAGCAATTTGCAGGGAGAAGACATAGCGGTCGAGCAGAGCGCGCTGAATCAAACCCTTGCGCAGCATCAGACCGCCTGTCAGGCCGATCCACGCGTCCAGTCGGGCGTGGTCTCACTCACCGAGTGCGTCGGCGCCGACATCTTCTTCAAGGAGACCTTCAACGGCAACGGACGGACCTGCGGCTCCTGCCACCGCCTGGAGCGAAACTTCGCGATCGACGCCACCTTCATCGCCCGGCTTCCCAACACGGACCCGCTGTTCGTCGCCGAGAACACGACGGACGGCCTGTCGCTGGACAGCCTCGAAATTCCGGCGCAGATGCGCGCGCGCGGCCTCATCCTCGAGAACGTCGACGGAACCCAGCCCGAGGGACCGACCGTCCGCTTCGTGCTCCGCAGCGTGCCGCACAACCTGTCGCAGGGCGTGAGCATCAAGGGCCTGGGAATCGAATCCGACCCGGCCGTAGACCGGACCGGATGGTCGGGTGACGGCGCGCCCGCTTCGGGAACGAACGGGAGCGGCGTGACGATGACGGGCCGCCTGGACGACTTCACCATGGGCGCCATCAATCAGCACTTCACCCGCAGCTTGAACCGCGTGCCCGGTGTCGACTTCCGCAAATCGACCGAGGAGGAGGGCACGGCCGTCGCCACCTTCATGAAGCACCTCGGCCGCCTCAACGACATCAACCTGAGCAGCGTCGGCTTCAGCGATGCGGGCGCGGAGCTCGGCCGCCAGCGTTTCCTCACCGTGGGCTGCACCGGATGTCACGGCAACGCCGGCGCCAACGTCACTGTCGCCGTCAACGGCGTTCCGACCGACGTCAACTTCAGCCAGAACACCGGCGTCGACAGCTCGCGCAATCCCGCCCTCAGCGGCTTCCCGGCGGACGGCGGCGACTTCTTCTTCCCGGGCCAGACGCCACCCAACCCCATGGGCAACGGCCTGTTCAACGCGCCGCCGCTCGTCGAGGCGGCCGATACGGGTCCCTTCTTCCACACGGACACGCAGGTCGTCGGCGCCGTCTCTGAAAATACCTCGAGCGCCCAGACCGTCGAGCAGGCCGTCGCCTTCTACACCTCGCCGGCCTTTGCGACCTCGCCGGGTGGCGTGGCCACCCCGGTCACCGCCACCGCCGCCGACGTCGCGAACATCGGCCGCTTCCTGCGCGCCCTCAACTCCGTCTTCAACATCCAGATGGCCGCGAACCGGATCAGCGGCGCGCGCGACATGGGCACCGCCCTCGGCAACGTGGCGCGCGTGGACAGAATGCAGCGGCGCATGGCGCAGATGACGCTGTTCGAGCTCGACGACGCGGTCCGCGTCCTCTCGGGCGTGTCGAACCTGAACGTTGCCCAGGCGAACCGCATCCGCACAGCGCGCACGCGGATCGAGACCGTCGTCGCCACCAGCGGCACGAGCGCGGCGGCGTTCAACACGCGCATGTCGAACCTGGGCAGCGCCTTCAACGACCTGGATCTGGCGGACACCGAGATCTCCGCGAACATCCACTTCCAGATCGGCAACGGCACGCGCATCGACTGCGCGGACCCCTCCACCAACGCGCAGCCCGGAAACGCACCCTGCTTCAACCCGGCGTTGCGTACCGCTGCTCCCTAGTCTCGAGCCGATAGCACGCGAGGGGCGTCCTGGTCGCGCGCGACGATGGAGGAGCATGAGAGCAAAATCGGTCTCGCATGATTACGAGGACAGCAACGCAAATCGCGCAATAGCCAGAACCGGGCGACGTTGCGCCGGCGCGCTCGACGGAGGATAGTTGACGGCATGCGGTGGCGATTCCTGGCGACGCTGGCCGTGGTCGCGAACCTGGCCTGCCAGAGCGATGGCTCGCGGCCGGAAGCGCCGGGCGGAAGCAGCGGCACCGGCGCGGCCGGCAGCGGTGCGGGCACGGGCAACACCGGCGCGGCCGGCGGAAGCGGCGGCGCGGGCGCCGCCGCCGGCGAGCCCGCCACGTTCGAATACAACGGCGCGCTCTCGTTCGCGGCCGCGGGCGTTGTCACCGGCCAGCGCGTGCAGATCTCCGCGCCCATCCTCCCGCGCACCACCATCATCTATGCGCCGTTCCCCACCAGCCTGGACGGCGAGAAGACGATGGCGCACGACGCGTCGCTGCTGTTCGACTGGCTGCTGCCGCTGTGCGCCCAGCTCTACCCGACGATCACGCTCGCGCCGGCTGACGGCACCCCGCTGACGCAGGCGAAGCTCGCGACGAACTACGACCAGGTCGGCTTGTGCGCGTACATGCAGTACGTCGCCAAGCCCTACTGGATCCCGCGGCTGGTCGACGACGTCGACATCTGCGGGACCGAGATGGGGCCCGGCTGGCGGCTGATCACGGAGGCCGATCTGGCATCGCTGACGGAGGCAGACTTCCAGAAGGTGGCCGACACCTGGGCGCTCTCCGCGCCCGGCGGCAACGGCCTTCCCTTCTTCTACACGTCGCTGGCGATCTGGGCTCGCGCCGACGACGGAACCATTCAGTCGGGCACACTCGCGCCGGGTATCACCGGCAGCCACATGATCCCGCTGCCGCCCGGCGTGTCGACGTCCATGATCCACTACGAAGGCGAGCTTGGCCTTCGCTGTATCCGGCGAACCGACGCGCCCTGACCCTTTTCGCCACAACCGGCACCATGCCAGCTGACCTGTCAGTGATCCAATGGTGACGCAACGATGCTATCGGCCGCTGCGAGCGCTGCTCGGCGGGCTTTCGCTCGCCGTGCTCGCGAGCGACTGCACGGGTAGCGGACCCACGGACATCGGCGCCGCCGGCGGATCGATCGGTGCGGGTGGATTGACCGGTGCCGGCGGGGTCGCGGTGGGGAGCGGGGGCCGCGCCGGCGCAACCGGGACCGCCGACGGGTCCGCCTGCGCCACGGCGACGTACGACCAATTGATCCTGTGTGATCGTCCGGTCGGATACTGGTCCGTTGGCAATGGCTCGGGCACCGAGCCCGACCTTTCCGGTAACAGCAATGCCGGAACCTACAAGGGCGGCGTCGCTACGCTGAGCACGCTACCGAACGGTGATCCGGTCACGGTGTTCAACGGCTCGAGCCAGTACCTGGCCGTTCCGTCGCGAGCGTCGTATTCGATCGCAACCACGCACAGCCTCACGTGGGAGGGGTGGATCCGACCGGACGTCTTGCAGTTTCCCAACGACAGCGGCAGCGGCTACGTCGACTGGATGGGGAAGTGCCAGGACTACGCGCCGACGTGCGAGTGGGAGGCGCGCATGTACAGCACCACCAACTCGGAGAGCCGCTGCAATCGGATGTCGGCTTACGTTTTCAACTCGGGCGCCGGCCTGGGATCCGCCGCCGACTGGCAGCCGAGCTGCGGTCTCATCGAGGCGGGCACCTGGTATCACGTGGTTGGCGAGTACACCACCCTCGGGCAGCCGCTCGATTGCAACAATGCCTCGACATACCCCGGCTCGATAGACATCTGGGTCAACGGCGTGCAGTGGAATCACGCATCCCACGGCCAGACCGGGTGCATGAGCCAATATAGCGTCGTGCCGCAGGCGCTATCGAGCCCGCTCAACATCGGCACGATGGCAATGGACGGTTGGTTTCCTGGCGCCATCGGCAAGGTCGTCGTCTACGACTACCTGCTGAGCGCGGCGCAGATCACCGCTCACTACCGCGCGATGACCAGCAAGCAGCCGATCGGCACCTGCGCCAGCACCTGCAGCTTCTGACGGCTCTTCGGGCGCCGTGATTTGCCGATGGCGCAGCGCTCGATGACCGGAATGTTTCGCGACGGCGTCGTCGGCTGGCTACTCGATTTGATGAACGGGGCGAGGTCGTCGACCGAGCGCTGGCGTGCAATCTCGAGGCGCGTGCCGCGAGCCGCCGACCCCTGCGCGTGCCCCTGACATCGAGGCGCACGCGCTGCGTCCGCTGGACGTACCCCTCGACGTTGTTCGGGCTGGTCTCGACGACGGCTGAAGCCGCTGATACCGCGTGCGCCGCGCGCGCCGCCATCCTGCGCTGAGGCGCCGTGCTGCCGAACGCGGGCGCTCCACGCTGGCAGTGTTCCGTGCCCAACCCTCGCTCCGCCCGAAGACCGGCCAGGCAGCAGCGCGCGGGTTCTTTCGCGGCGCATGCTGGAAGAGGCTCGAGCACGATCGTAAACGTTCGGTACCACTTGTCGCTGACTGCGGCGAGCGGACCGGGTCGGTCTGTTTGGCGATGTGGAACCGCTGCGAGCCCCCGCGTTCACGCGGTCGTGGCAAAGGTGTGGCAAAAGGCAGTGCGGCCGCGGCGCTCTCCGGAGCGTCCCGATGGCAGACAATCGCGCTAGCTCGAAGCATGTCGATCGTCCTGGACCGGAACGGACAGAACCTCCCTGCGGGGGTTTGTAAACGGATGCCGGCGGAAGTGCGCGAGTCGCCGAGGGGCAATTATGTTCTCGAGCCAGAAGTCCGAGAATTGAAGATTACGGCAACTACAGTGCCCCCTTGATTGTTTGAGAACCCTCTTCCGTGGCGCTGGATCGCACATTCGGTGAGAACAAATCAGAGTTGCTGTGACCGGCAATAGATGTTGCCGATTTCTTCTTGACGCCTTTCTGGGGCGATCGTACGGTGCAACGCATTCGGGTCGATGATTGACATGCGTTTGTCGTCGATTGCGCAGGAATAGCGTTTCGTTGTTCAACTGGTGCAGGCAAAAAAGGAGAGTGTGATGGGGCTTGAAACAACTGAGACAGAGTCTGCAGGTGGGCTGATTGAAGGAAACCGGGATCGTCGCGATTTCCTCTTCGGTGCCACCGGTGCATTGACCGCCGCCTTCGTCGGGGCCGGCCTGGCTGGTTGTGGCGGTGAGCTCGATGATGGGACCGCGACCACCGAGGGAGCGCTCACCAATCTCACCTACACGGCCAACTTCAACGTAGCTCGCAGCAACGTCGCGGCCTTGGCCTCGAACCTGGCCGCGATCCCGTTGTGGATGCCCATCATCACCCACGTGACGCCCGGGGTGAATGGCGGGGTCGGCGTGGGCGGGACCTTGGACTGGACTGGCACCGTGGGCGGCATGCCGACCTCGGGGCATGTTGTGGTGCTGACCTGGAACTCGCCGTCGCTGTTCAAGTGGCGCGACACCACGAACGGTCAGAACGTCGACGCTCAGGTCGCGCTCACCGCGACCAGCAGCACCAAGACCAAAGCGGTCTTGACCATCACGCTGCCGGTGCCGCCTGACCAGATGACCCTGGGGTTGATCAACGCCGGCGTGGCGCAGGGGATCCAGAACCTGCACACGCTTCTCGGCGGCTGATCGGGAGGGCGCTGTGCGACCTAGCCCAGCCCAATGGCCGGGCTAGGTCCGCACGGGTCGCCTTCAGATGGCGCGCCGCAAGGCCGACAGACTGGGACCGACGCCTTCGGGGAAGTAGCGCAGCTTCACCCTTAGATCCTCGGAGTCGACGTCGATCTGGTCCACGGCCAGGACCGAGAGGACGAAGGCCACCAGGTGGCTGAATTGCGGTCGCCGCGCGAGGAACGACGACTTGCTGAGGTCGAGGGTGATGACGTCATCCTTTCCGCCCTGAATGATGGCTGGGCGAAAGGGCATCGTGGTCACCAGATTCCCCGGACGACGGAAATCGAGCACTCCAGAACGTATCAACGTCGCGACCGGAGAATCAACGGCCTCGTCGACCAATCGTAGCAGGACACTGCTGACCGCCACGTCGATGGTCATCGTCGTGGACGACAGCGCGACGCGATTGAAGCGCAGAACCGCCGAAGCTCGCAGGTCGGTGCCGAAGAGATCGACCGTCGCCGCCACGCGCAACCCAGGAGAGCTGTCAGTGATCTCTATGTCCCTCGGTCCCCGCTTGATTCGTCCCGCCAACGCGTTGGCTACCCAGGAGATTCGTGCTAGCGGGAAGCGAAAGCGATTTGAAGTGGCGTCATGAATCCAGCGCGTCGCCGTGTCGGGACAAATCAAAAGACCCATCACATCACCAATCAGATTCTTAACCATCGCGTTCCTCACTGTGTGAAATACGGTTCTTGATTGTTTACAAACCGCTCCATAACGACCAATCATGAATCCGCGATGACGGTCAAGCTCGATGTTCGTCCTTCGTCGTTGAGAGACGCCGTCATGAAGCGAGCGTCAAACGTAGCGTGGAGAATTGGGGGGGTTCCGTGGATCAAACCTTTGTCGCTCTCGGTCTTTCTGCCGAGCTGAGGCGTTCCTGGTTAGTCCGGGCCGGGTTTTTGCTGGCATTCCCGGTGGGGATGGTGGCCGTGGCTCTGGGCGAAGGAATCGTCGAAGCATCCCTGTCCTTGACACCGCTGCAGTCGGCGCTGGACGTGGCGCTGCTGTGGGGCCTCTGGAGCGTCTGGCACAGCGCGATCTTCCCGCGTAACCGCGCCCGTTATCTGGCGGCGTCGCGGCTACCCTATCGACGGGCCTTCATCCGCGACATCGTCCCCGGCGTGGTCTTTGGCTTCTCCCAGATGCTGCGGCCGCTGATGCATGGGCAGGGGCTCGTCGATCTGCTGGGACTGCCGCTCGGGGTGCGCTTGGGGCATGTACAGGTCTGGGCCGGTCTGCTGGTCGCGGCGATGGCGCTGACGGTGTTCTTCCACGCGCTCAATATGCTGGGCGTGGCCAACGCCGCGTTCGTTCCCGAGTTCGTGCGCACCGAAGAGTTTCATCCCGTCGAGTCGGGCGTTTATCGGCGCGCGCGCCACCCGTTGTTCTGGTCCGGGATCCTGTTCTCCTGCGGGCTGGCGCTGATCTGTGGGACCACGGATGGGTACCTGATCGCCGGGGTCAACGTTGTCTACGGTCTGATTTACAACGGGCTCGAAGACCGCCGCTTGCTGCGCGTGTTCTCCAGCGCGTATGGCGACTACGCTGAGCGCGTGCGCGCGCGGATCCCTTCGCCGTTACAAGTGCTGCCGAATTGCGGCACGCTCCGTGGCCGAATATTCTACGGCCAGAGTCTCAAGCCGCTCACGGCGGACCACCGCGTGCCTTTGCTCCGGCCACTTCAAAGGTAGACACCATGGACAGGGTTCCCACCTCACGCATCAGCCGGGGCATCGGCGCATCGAGCGCGATCTTGGGCCTGGCCGGTCGCGCCGTCGCCAACCGCGCGCGCCGGCTCATGTCCGCCGCGAGCCCAGATGACGATCGGATGTTGGGCGCCGACATCGCGTCGGCCCGGGCAGTCGTCGCGCGGCTGGGATCCTTGAAAGGTCTGCTCATGAAGGCGGGGCAGATCGCCAGCTTCATGAGCCCGTCACTCCCCGAGGGCGTTCGCGCGGTGCTGGCCGAGCTGCAGACCATGACCGATCCCATGCGCCCCGAGGTGGCGGCCGCTGTAGTGACCGCCGAGCTGGGCAAGTCGCCGGAAGCGCTGTTCGCGGACTGGTCGCCCGAACCGTTCGCCGCAGCCAGCATCGGGCAGGTTCACCGGGCCCGCCACCGAGACGGACGCCTGCTGGCGGTGAAGGTGCAATATCCCGGCGTCGACAAGGCGATCCAGAGCGACCTGCGCAACGCCGCGATCATGAACGGCCTGGGCTCGCTGCTGTTCCGCGGCCTGGACTACGACTCGATCATGGACGAGATGCGGGCGCGCTTGCTGGAAGAGTGCGACTACCTGCACGAGGCCCACAGCCAGGAGGCGTTCCGCGCAGCCTGGCGCGGCCGGACCGGGTTGATCATCCCGACCGTCGTTCAGGAGCTGACCTCACGCCGGGTGCTGACCAGCGAGCTCATCGGCGGCCAGAACTTCGAGTCGTTCGCGGCCACTGCTTCCCAGGAAGAGCGCAACCGCGCCGGCGACACCATGATGCGCTTTGCCTATGAGTCGATCCTGTCGCACCACATGTTCAACTGCGATCCTCACCCCGGAAACTACCGCTTCGTCGACGGCAAGGTGGCCTTTCTCGACTTCGGTTCGGTGAAACACTTTCAGCCCGCGGTCGTCGACGTGTGGCGGCGCATGCTGGTCGCGGTCGGCGCCCACGACATGGAAGGTTTCCGCCGGCTGGTGATCGAGCTCGGGATCGCGCCCCAAGGCCGCAAGTTCGACTTCGAGGCCCAGTTCCGCATCGCGGAGTATCTGTCGCTGCCGTGGCTCAAGGAGCCGCCGTTTCGCTTCAGCCCCGACTATCTGCGCGGCACGTTCCCGCTGATGATCTTCGAGAACCCCAACAAGTTCACGATGAACTTGCCCGCGGATCTGTTGTTTCTCAATCGTTTGCAATGGGGCCTCTACGCGGTGCTAGGCATGCTCGCGGCCGAGGGCAACTACCAGGTCTGGATGAACCCGCTGATCGGCGGCCCGAGCATCAACGCGGCCGGGCCAGGCGCGCAGAGACCAGCGGGCGAGCCAATCCCTGCATCAGTTGCGCGACCATCGGCTCGTGCACCGTCCTGACGGGGATGTCGCTGCCGCGGGCGCCCGCCACCGCGCGCGCAGCCAGCCGCCCGGAAAGCACCGCGCCCTCCATGCTGGCGTTCAGGTCGTGGCGGGTCCAGTCACCAGCCAGGAACAACCCTGGGATGCCGGTCGTGGTCGTGGGGCGTAGCGCGTGGGCGCCGGGGATCGCGGCGAAAAGCGCCGCGCCGATCCGCTCGACGGTGCCCGACGCCACGCGGGTGCCGCGCGCGGCGGGCCAGATGCGCAGCAGATCGCGGTGCAACAGGGCGATGAGCGCGTCGTCGTCCAGCGTGTCGGGATCGACGGCACGGCTGACCACGAATTGCAGCACCGATCCGAGCGCGCCGCTCTTCTGTGGGGACTGAAAGCGGGGCGAGACGTCGATCAGGTCGCGGATCGAGCAACGAGCCACCAGCGGCACACCGATCGGCGCCGGGATGCGCGTGTCCAGGTACAGGGTCGCCGAGATTGCCGGCACGGTGCGGAGTCGGTTGACCGCCTGCAATCCGGCCCGTTGCAGCTGGAGCTCGGTCAGCGCTTGCCGCAGCGCTTGCGGCGGCAGCGCCGACACCACGGCGTCGCAGGGCGTGAGACCGGTAGAGGCGTCGGAGGCGGTTCCGGGGCGCCCGTCGGCCCGGTGAAAGGCGCCGGCCTCCGTCGAGGCGCAAGTGAGGACACCGCTGACGCGCCCGCCGTCGTCACGAAGTCCGACGACCGCGCGACCGGCCAGCAGCTGGCCGCCGTGCCGGCGCAGCTGATTGACCAGGGGCTCTATCAGATCCTCGGCCAGCGTCCCGCGCCAGGTGGCGAGCCGTGCGGCGCCCGTGTTGCGGCCCAGGTACTTCATCCACGACAGCACCGCTCGCGTCGAGATCTCGGACGGCTTCAAGAACGCCGCGGCGTCCGCGGCCACCTCGGCCAGCTCCAGCAGGAAGCCGTCACCGAGGCCGCGTCGCCGATGCCACTCCAGGTAGGGAAGATTGTCGAGCCCGGCCAGGTCGGCCTGGGTGAAGGTCGCCATCTCGAGCGCCGCCGCCCCCAGCCGCATACGCTCGCCCAGCGGGAGCGAGATGTTGCGGGCCGCGTACCAGAGATGGAACGGCGCCGGGTAAGGATCGAACCGCATGGTCAGCGGCCGGCGGTCCGGGTGCAGGAACGAATGTTGACTCCACCAGGTGAGCCGGTCGGCGATTCCCACCCCCTCCAGCAGGTCGAGCAGGTTGAGGTAGTGGTCCGCGACGACGTGCAGCCCGGTGTCGCGAGCGACTCCGGCCGCGGTCCAGGACGAGGTGCGCCCGCCCGCGAAGGGCGCTGCCTCGACAACAGTCACCGCGAAGCCCCGGCGCGCGAGTTCCAGCGCGCACGAGAGCCCGGCCAGGCCGGCGCCCAGCACCAGGACCGTCATGATGGCGCAGCGGCGAAGCTCTTGGGTCGCACGGCGCGGGTGGTGATGCGGACCATGGGCCACAGCAGCGGCGGCTCGGGCACGGCCGCGCCGCTGAGGATCGCCTGCATGGCCAGCGGTGACAGCAGCGCCGAACGTACAGCGGTCGGCAGCTTGACCGTGCGCTTGCCCGCGAAGAACCGCGCCAGCACCTGTTCGAGCAGCTCGCTGGTGAACCGGGCCGCGGAGGCCAGCACCACCTCGGGGCGCCAGCCGATTCCCTTCAGCGATTGGCCGAGTCGCCGGCCCGCCGCGCGGCTGAGCAAACCAAAAGCCAACAGGTGCAACGCCAGATCGGCGAGCACCAAGAGCGGGCGCTGTTGACTGCTCATGGTCGCGAACAGCGCGTGCATCGCGACCCGGACGTGCGCTCTCTCGTCTCGCACGTTGGAGGCCAATCGAGCGGAGAAGGTCGGATCCTTGGTGTTGGTCGCCAAATGATGGAGAACCGCGAACCCCAGTGATTCGGTGACCAGGATGAACAACGCCGCCACGTAGGGAGGCAACGGATAGATCAGCCGCTTGCGAGCGGTCTCGAAATCCCACAAACTGCTGAATGCCGCGGGTTGCGCGGGGATGCTGTCGGCGCCCAATGACCGGATCAAATCTTCCAGATCGAGCAGGTGCGCTTTCTCGTCGGAGACCAGCATCGGCCGCGCGCGCAACAGAGCGTCGTGCTGAATCACGATCTCCGGGTCGATCAGGCGGTCGAAGCTGTCCATGGCCGCGAACTCCGCGTGATAGATCATGCCCAGCAGATCGATATAGGCCGGCGCCACCCGCCGGGGATCGATTGCCGGCAATTCCTGCACAGACCCGACCTCCGGAAGCCACCACGACGCCATGACCGTTGATATGCTTGCGACGAGCTCGGTGTCAAGGCTTCACGAGCCAGTCAATGAGCGCGCAAACAGCGCCACTAACGGGGAAGTCGTCCGCTATTACACCGAGGCCGGTCCGGATTACCGCATGTGGAGCCGCGGCTTCAACATGCACTTCGGATATTTCCGGTCCGGCATGAACGTCCGCGACCTGGAGGCCATGCTGGAACAGATGAACCTCGAGGTGGCGGCACGCCTGGGCGTCCTGGGCGCGACCGCGCCCGCACGCGTGCTGGATCTCGGCTGCGGGGTTGGCGCCACCATGCGGACCATCGCCGGCGCGAGCGCGCCGCTCCAGCTATGGGGCGTGTCCCTGGTCCCCTGGCAGATTGCGGCCGCCACGCAGGCGACCCGGGAGTCGCCTGCGCGCCGGCGCCTGCGTTATCTGGTCGCCGACTACACGCGGACGCCGCTGGCCGACGGTTCCTTCGACGGTGTCTACGCGCTGGAGAGCAGCTGCTACGCGCCCGGGCTGGACAAGGAGCCCTTGCTGACGGAGATGCACCGGGTGCTGCGGCCGGGCGGGCGGTTCGTGGTGGCCGACGCCTTCTTGCGGACCACGCGCATGAACCTCTTCACGCGCGCCTGCTACCGCGCGCTGTGCGCCTGCTGGTCGCTGGAGACCTGGGGCGAGATCCACCAGTTCAGCGAGGCTGCGCGGCGGCTGGGCTTCCGCGACGTGCGCGTCGAGGATATCTCCGCCAATGTGGCCCCGTCCGTATTGCACGTGCCGGCGACCATGTATCGATTCCTGGCCCAGGCGGTCGGGGCCGGAGCCGGCGCTATCCACCGCAAGCGCTGGGAGAACATGCTGGCAGGCGCGCCGCTGCTCGGGTTTGCGATGGACCGATCCAAATCGGGCTACTTCATCGTGAGCGGCGTGAAGGCGTCGTGAGCGGCGCTTGGGCCCGCGTCGATTACCTGGGCGCCGCAGTCAGCGCCGTAGTAGACCGGTAGCGTGCCCGCGGTTTGGCGCTTCGAGCAGCGGGAGCCCAGCGGCTGGCCCCGTAACATGTACGCGGTCCGGCTGCGCGACGGCCGTACGCTGCTGCATAGCCCCACCTGGGTGGGCGACGACACCTTCGAGCGGCTCGAGGCCATCGGCCCACCGGGCGTGCTGTTCGCGCCCAACCACTTCCATCACCTGGGATTGAAGCGCTTCCGCGCGCGCTACCCCGGTGCGCTGGTCGTCGCCAGCCGAGAGGCTCTGCCCCGACTGCAGGCCAAGGGACACCAGGGCCTGCGCGAGCTGGCCGAGGCCGAGCCCCTGCTGCCCGAAGGCGCGCGCTTCCTCCGTTGCGAAGGCGTCCGATCCGGCGAGGCCTGGCTCTCGCTCATCGACGAGGGCCAGCGCACCTTGCTGGCGAGCGACGCGTTCTTCAATGTGGTCCAGCCGGTCACCGGGCTCGCCGGCTTCATGCTGCGCCGGATGGCGATCGTTCCCGGATTGCAAATCGGCGCCACCTTCATCTGGCTGGCCATCGGCGATCGACGAGCCTACCGCGCCTGGGCCCGCGAGACCCTGGCGCGCGAGGCTCCCGTACGGCTCGCGCTCTCGCATGGCGAACCGATCGAGGCCCCCGACCTCGGCGATCGTCTGGCGACGCTCATCGAGCGACGCCTCGGCCGCGGCCGCCGCGCGGGCCCCGGCAGCCGGCTCGGTCACGAGCGATAGTTGATGAGGCTTACGAGGCGACGGCCCTCGAATCCCGGCCGGGGCTGCGCGGTCCATCGCGGCCCGGTTGCTCGACGCCGCGGCGTCAGGCGATGGCGCAGCCGGGGCGCGGCGGCCCCACAGAGCGTAGACCCTGCGCGCTCCGCCGGTGAGGCAAGCGGGCCGACGCGCGGAGGTGGCTCAGGCTCTGCCCTGCCGGGTGCTCACGTGCTGGCCGATGTGGCTGGTGTTCTTGTTGCGAAGTGCAGCTGCCAACCGGGTCTCCAGCACCTGCAGGTGCTCTCGGGCCTGCGCCACCAGACCATGAAGGCGGACAATCTCGACGTGGGTGAGCCGGTCCAGGTGATCGAGCCCGCTCAGATCGCGCATCGGATGGACCAGCGCCTTTGCGATCCGGTGCACGGTCTTGATGAATGCCGGCAAGGGGGGACGGCCCCGGCGTCGATCCGCCGAGCTCCGGAGCTTGCTGACCTCGGCCTCCAGGCGCTTCACCGTCCATTTTTCTCTTTCGGCGGCAGAGAGCAGAGGTCGCTGGTCTCGATCGGGAAGGCCCAGAACGGCGCGAAGATGAGATACGCCGAGACTCTTCCACTTGGAGATCGCAAGGCGTTCCGTGAGCTCGAATAGAGCCACCGCGCGATAGAGACTCGAGGCACTGACCAGCAGGTCGTGGCCCGCCCGGGCGGCGAGCCTTTCGAACGAGGCCTCTTTCGGGCCTTGCGCGCGCCACGCGTTCAGGTCCCCACCATAGAGGCGGTCGATGACCAGTTGACCTATCCTGAGGTGCAGATCCATCGTGCTGCCGCGAAGCGCTTCATTCAGCTCGCGCACGACCGTGTCCATGACCTCCTCCCCGGGAGAGGCCTTCTGCGCACCGGCCGCGCTGGCGGAGCTCGCGATCGCGGCCGTGTTGGGGCGCGCTGTCGTCGGCGCGGAAACCGGGACGGGAGGTGACTTGGTCGGAGGCAGCAACGCGCTGGTCATGACTCGTTCCTAATCCTTTGAATCACGATCGGATACAGGCAGGAGATTGATCGTCGTTGAGCACAATGTGTGGTTGGCGCAGGCGACACGAGGCGTACGCATTTCAGGCTTCGAGACGTTGAGTTCAAGTCCGCTATCGGAACAACGCCGCGGTTGGTCAATATTCCACTCCCTCCTCGGCTGCAATTTTGCCCGACAGCTCGGCGAGCGGCATCCATGAGGATCCGATCAGGTTGTCGATGCGGAGCTGGGTCGGGCGATGACGCCGACGTCGGCCCACGAGCGAGTGAAGTAGTGGAAGAACCTGTGGAACTTCGATCGCCCGGCGGCGAGGTCGCGGAGGCGGCATTTCCACGTGGAAATGCCGAGCGTGTTCACGCGCACTCCAATGAAGAGCCTGCTGCGATGGCCGGGTATCTGGGATCTGCTCGCGCGAGACATCCAGGGCCAATCTGCGCCGTCGATCCGCCCGGCCACGGCTGGGCCAGCGGGCAGCCCCTCGACGACATCGAAGTCCTGGCCGAACAGTGAAGTCGGGTGGATCGACGGCGGCCACTTGTTTCCAGAAAGTCATGCGCGCGCAACGAGACGCGCGGCCGCGGCGTTTGTGGCCACACTTGCGCGGGTATGATCGCGCTCGAGCAATGGCGAACCCGCGAATTGCGTAACAACGCTCAATGAACGAAACGTGAATTGAAGAAAATGCGCAATCCGTTCTTGACCCGTTGAGCGGGACCGACTATTTGCCATGATGTCGTGGGGGGTGAGCAAACGTGGACGTAGATAGCCGTGACGATATCGCCGCAATCGGGTTTGCCTCTCGGTTTCCAGAAGCGCCCAATGCGCTGTCGCCGCTGGTGGATCGCTGCGTGACGCGCGGCCCGGGCTATGCCGTCTTCGAGAAGGTGTTCGAGCACGATGAGGACCCGGTGGTCGGGCACCACGGGGTGCTCGGGCGGTTCATCCTGCCCGCGGTCGGCTACTGGGAGATGGTGGTCGTGGCCGCGCAGCAGACGCTGGGCAACGCGCCGGCGCGCCTGCACGACGTCGCGATTCTGGCGCCGCTGGTGGTCGATCCGGGCCAGCGCGTGCGCTGCCTGATCGAGGTGCGCGTCGATCCGACGGCGCCCGTCGAGACCTGCGACGTGCGCGTGTTCACGACCGCGGATCCCACCGCCGCCAATGACGACGATCGCTACGTCGTTCACCTCACGGCGCGCGCTGATCGGGGGACGGCTGCTCCCGAAGGCGATCCTGCGCCGTTCCCGATCGACGCGGTCCGCGGGCGCTGCCCGAACGAGTATCCGGCCGGCGCGACGTACCAGGCGGCCTATGCAGCGGAGAGCGGCATCACCTACGGCCGTTTCTTCCAGACCCTGGGCCGAATTCAATGCGGCGCGCAGGAGCTGCTGGCCGAGGTGCAGGTGACCGCCGAGCCCGGACGCCGTCCGGGGGCGCCGGCCTATCGGCTGCATCCGGGGTTGCTCGACGGCGCGCTGCAGTCGTGGGCTGGTTTCCGCATGGGCCTGGCGACCGCGAGCGACGAGAGCTTCATCCCGATGTTCATCCGCGAGGTGCAGCTGCTGGCGCCGCTGCCCGACCGCGTGGTGGCTCATGCCGAGCTGGCCACGCGCCTGGACAGCTCCGACGAGGCCATCGTCGACGTCATCAAGGGCGACACCACTCTCTACGATCCGCAGGGGCGGCCCGTCGTTCGGGTGCTTGGCTTCGTGATGAAGCGGGTGGCGGGGCGCCGCCTGGCGGCCGCCGGCGCGCCGCACGGCGACGCCTTGCTGGCCTGGGAGTGGCAGCCGTCGCCGCTCGAGGCGCGCGAGCCGGATTCCGGCGCGACGGCGAGCGGGTTGTGGTTGGTGCTGGCCGACAACGCCGGCCTGGCGGCGGCGACCGTGGCGGCGCTGCGCGCGCGGTCGGCCGAGGTCGTCGAGATCGCCGCGGGCACACGCTACGCGCGCCTCGGCTCGCACCGGTTTCGCGTCGCGCTGGACCTCGCCTCCGACTTCGATCAGATGGCGGCGGCGCTGGGGCCGGCGCGCCCGATCGCGGGCATCGTGCATGCGCTCGCCTTCGCCCCGCGCGAGGACGCGCTCGAGGCTCCCGAAGCGCTGGCCGACACGATGCCGGTCCACGTCTCGAGCGCGATCGCGCTTCTGCGCTGCCTCCACGCGCACGGGTGGTTGTCGGCGCCGGTGCCCACCTGGTTCGCGATCTCGCACGGCTGGCAGGCCGCGGCTGGCGACGGCACGCCCGCGCCCGAGCGTGCGCTGCTGTGGTCGGCGGCTCGATCTCTGACCCAGGATTTGCCGGCCGTGCAAGCGCGCGTGGTCGACTTCGGCGACACGCCCGCCGCGGAGGCCGCGCCCCGGCTCATCGCCGAGCTCGGAAACCGCGCGCCCGAGGACACGATCGCCTGGCGAGGCGACGTCCGTCTGGTGCGCCGGCTCGCGCAGCTCGCGGTGCCGGGCGCTTCCGCGGCGGCCGCGTTCCGGTTCGAGGCGGGTGGTCGCTATGTCGTCACTGGCGGCGGTGGCGGCATCGGCCGCCGTCTGGCGAAGTGGCTGGTCGAGAAACACGGATGCTCGGTGGCGCTGATCGGACGCTCCCCGCGCGCCCGCGAGCCTCTCGCGTCCGGCGACGGAGGCGACGCCGGCGGCCGCGCGCTCTATTTCAGCGCCGACGTCGCCGACTGGGCGCGCCTGCGCGACGTGGCCGAAGAAGCGCGGCGGGCTCTCGGCGGCATCGACGGCGTCATTCACGCCGCCGGTGTGCCCGGCGAGCTCGGAAACCTCCTCGATCAGCCGGCCGCCGCCATCGAGGCGGTGCTCGCGCCCAAGGTCGCCGGCACACGCAACCTGATCGAAGCCTTCCGCGACGCGCGGTTCTTCGTCTTCTTCTCGTCGGTGTCCGCGCATGCGCCCGGGCTCGCGCGCGGGCTCGCTCCCTACGCGATCGCCAACGCGTTCCTGGACGGGGCCGCGGGTTACTTGCGGTCACGTGACATTCCCGCGGTCTCGATCGCCTGGGGACCCTGGCGCGGCGACGGCATGCTTGCGCAGGACTCCGCGCCGGAGATGGAGCGACGCGGGTTCCGCCTCATCGATTTCGGCGCCGGGATCGCGCTGCTGGAGCAGGCGATGGCCAGCGGTCGCGACGCGGTCATCGCAGCACCTCATGACCCCGTGCGCTGCAATCTCACGGCGCCGGCGCCGGCCGGCGAACCCAAGGGCGTCGAGATTGGTGAGGACGGCAGCTACGCCGACCTCCTGGCTCGTCAGGTCGCCGCGGCGCTGAAGGTTCCGATGTCCCGGATCGACCGCCGCAAGAAATTCATGGAGCTCGGTCTCGACTCGCTGGCGTTGCTCGGCTTCGCCAAAGCGCTGGAGCAATCGCTGAAGATGAAGCTCTATCCGTCGGTGTACTTCGAGTATCCGACCATCGAAAAGCTGGCGGACTACATCGCTGCTTTGCACGCCGCGCACGCCGCGAGCCCCGCCGTCGAGGCGCCGGCGCCTCCACGCCGCGCCATCGCGGCCGGCGCGCGCGTGCGGCTCGAATTCTACATGGATCGCATGATCGCGATGCGCTGGCGCGTGCGCGGCGCGCTGGATCGCGCTGTCCTGGAGAAGGCGTTGCAGTTCGTCGTGGATCGGCACGATCTGCTGCGTGTCGAGGCGGAGGTGCAGGGGGCCGAGATCGAGCTCCGCCCGGCCCGCGCCCTCGCGCCCTATCGCCTGGAGTACGAAGACCTGGCGATGCTGAGCCCCGACGAGCGATCGGCGGTGGTCGGCGCCTGCCTGCAGAAAGAGCTGGTTCGGGCCGAACGACTTTCGATCTGGCCGTTACTGCGGTTCAAGGTCTTTCGAGAAGACGATCGGAATCACCTGGCGGTGGTCAGCATTCCCCACGCGATCTGCGACGGGTACAGCATCGTCGGCGTCCTGCAGCGGGACATCGCCGAGGCCTATCGCGCCTTCAGCGCCGGTCAGGCGCCCGCGCTGCCGGCGCCGGAGTCGACGTACTGGCAGTGGGTCGAGATGCTCGAGGCGCAACGCCGGAGCGAGGAGTACCGCCTGGCCCAGGCTCACTGGGCCGCGGTCCTGGCGCCGCCGTTGCCGCCGCAGGAGCTGCCCACCGACTTCGCGCGCGATCCGGGCCGCAGCACCGAGGTCGACGTGATGCGCGCGAAATGCGACAGCGCGACGGTCCAGCGGATCGTCGCGCAGGCCTCGCAAGCGGGGGTGACGGTCTACGTGCTGTTGCTGAGCCTGTGGTTGCGCCGGCTGTATCTGTGGTCGGGCGAGGCCGATCGCGTGATCATGGTTCCGGTCTCGGCGCGCCAGGGCAACCTGCCCGATCTCGAGCAGATCGTCGGATGCATGGTTCACGCGCTGCCGCTGCGCGTGCGCGTCGAAGCGGGAGAGGCCTTCGAGGCGCTGGTCGAGCGTGTCGCGGCGGCCAGCCGCTCGACGATGCGTCACGCCGCGATGCCGTTCGATCGGCCGCGGCCCGCCGCCGCCGCGTTCACGTTCCCGCACTTCATCGAGGCGGAGCGCCCGAAAAAAGGTGCGCTGCTGGACTGGGAGCTCGAAGACCTGAGGAACGAGATCGGCCACGACGACGTCGACGTGCTCTTCCTGGGGACGATCGTCGGCTCGCCGAACGGCCCCGAGCTGTTGCTGAACTGGACCTGGCAGCGTGCGCTCTTCCGCGCGGAGACCATGGGAGACCTGGCGCAGTCCTTCGTCGCGGACATCGACGATCTGGTGAAGGGTCGGTCGCTTCCGCTGTCGCTCGCGACGCCGGGCGGCGAGACGGCGGGCGCCGATGATGACCTCGATCGACTGGTGCGCGAGGTCGAGGAGCTGTCGGACGAGGAGGTCGAGGCCGAGCTCGGCCGGCTGCAAGCCTCCGACCCAAACGAGTGAGGTGAGCCATGGAAGAGATACGCAAACGCATCGCCGCCCTCTCAACGGCGCAGCGCGAGCTCCTGGCCCCGCGCCTCCGCGAGCGCGGGATACACCTCGACCGGCTGGAGCCGGCGGGCGCCGATGCGCGCGCGGCGCAGCCGGCAGCCGGGGCGCGGCGGCCCCTCGAGTTCAGCCTCTTCTTCTTCTCTGGCGACGGCGACAGCGGCCAGAACAAGTACGACCTCCTGGTGGAGAGCGCGCGGTTCGCCGACCGGAACGGCTTCCAGGCGGTGTGGACGCCCGAGCGCCACTTCCAGCGGTTCGGCGGGCTCTATCCCAATCCCGCGCTGCTGGCGGCTGCGCTCGCCCTGGTCACGCGGCGGATCTCGCTGCGCGCGGGCAGCGTGGTCCTGCCCCTGCATTCCCCGCTGCGCGTTGCCGAGGAGTGGGCCGTCGTGGACAACCTCTCGGGCGGGCGGGTCGCGATTTCGGTCGCCACCGGCTGGCACCCGGGGGACTTCCTCATTGCGCCCCAGGCCTACGCGAACCGCCGGGAGCTGGCGTTCGACAACCTGCGTATGGTTTGCGACCTTTGGGAGGGGAAACCCGTCAGCCTTCCCGACGTCAACAGCACGCCGACCGCGGTGGCCATTCTGCCGCGCCCGATCCAGCCCAAGCTGCCGATCTGGGTGACGGCGTCGGGTAGCCCGCAGACCTGGGTCAAGGCGGGGGAGCTGGGCGCGAACATCCTGTGCGCGCTCATCAGCCAGACCAGCCAGGATCTCAGCGAGCGAATCCAAGCTTACCGCCGCGCGCGCCAGGAGCACGGGCACGACCCGAACGCGGGGACCGTCAGTTTGATGCTGCACACCTTCATCGGGGACGGCCTGGACGAGGTGCGGGCGCGCGTGCGGCAACCGATGCGCGACTACCTCGACAGCTTCGTCGGTCAGTACGACCACCTCAATCCGATCAAGGGGATGGGGCAGACCCTCCGCGAGGACGATCGCGCCGCGCTGATCGACTTCGCCTGCGAGCGCTACATGGCCACCAGCGCCCTGCTGGGGACGGTGGAGAGCTGCGCACCGCTGCTGGATGACGTCGCTGCACGCGGCGTGAACGAGATCGCTTGCATGATCGACTTCGGGCTGCCGGCGGCGGACGTGCTAGCCGGGCTCGAGCGGCTCGACGACCTGCGCCGGCTGTACGTGCCCTCGGGCGGACCCTCCGCGAGGACGATCGCGCCGCGCTGATCGACTTCGCCTGCGAGCGCTACATGGCGACCAGCGTCCTGCTGATGACATCCCTCCTCGTAAGACCCGCCGTACCCGAACGTTACGCCCACCGTCAACCCATCAGGGCCTCGCCGTCACCGCCAGCACGTCGATCTGGAAGAACTGGCCATCGAAGGGCGCGGGTGCGGGGGGAATCTCGGGGGCGATCACGTTCTGGTGGTTCGCGATCGAGATGTCGTTGTCGTCGTAGGCGCCCATCGTCACCGTGGCCCCGCCTCTGATGGGGATGGTCACGGTGTAGTCGATGGCGAACAGGAAATGGCCGACCTTCGTCTCGTGGCGGTTGACCGTATAGTCTTGGGCCGGATCGGAGACCTTCAGGCTGTAAAAATTGTAGTTGTTGACGTCGGGAGTGCCGCCGATCTGGAAGTGCTGGTGCTCGACAGTGCCGCCCGTGAAGTTCTTTGGCTCGACGACGCCGCGAACGCGGATGGTCACGTCGTAGATGGTGCTCGGTGTGCCGTTGAACGTTCTCACGATCTCTCTCTTCAGTTTCCACTTTGGATCGTTCACCTTCAGCGCCGGATCCCAGTGGCACTCGGTGTTCTCACCGAACTTGTCACCCTTGCACGGCACCTCTATCCGCAGACCGGCCAGGCCAGCGGCCGGGGAATCGCTGCTCGCGGGTCGTGTTGGGGGAGCCGTGATGCTCCCCGCGGAAGCGCCGGGTGTTTGGCTGGCGGCGCAGCCGAGCACGAGCCAGGCGACCCCGAGAGCTGAGGCGAGGACCACGGGTTTGGCTGACGACGTCGGTCCCGTACCTGTCTTTGATGTTCCTGTGATGAGCACCGGCGGAGCATATCAAGCAAGCCCCGGTCAGCGCTTCTGGTACGTCTCGACCCGATCGGGGTTCGGGCTGCTCGTGCCCGAGTTCTTGATGAAGATTGTCAATGTCGTGGGGGTCGCCGTGAAGGTGGTGGCCGCTGTGTCGACTGACAGGGGCCCGGCGTCGACGCCAAGCTCGAGGCAGGTCACGGTCCTGGTGATGGTCGCCCCCGCCACCGTGGAGACGATGGAGGCGGTCACCTGGATCGTCGCGCCAGCCGCTTCCTGCACGCACCCACCCGCGATCTCGATCGTCGCGCTGACCGGCGCCGACGGGCAAGGCGTCGTGCCGTAGTAGGTCTGCGCGGTGAGCGTGTACCTCCCGTCGACGATCGTTCCGCCGGACCCGGCGGGAATCGTTCCGGCCATGCAGGTCGGAGTGATCGCGGCCCCGACGTTCGCCAGCGTGTTGCAGGCCTGACCCTTGGGGACGTTGGCACTGCAGCTCCCGCCATCGCCGTCCACCGTGGCCTGCGATGATCCGCAGCCGGCCCCTGCATAAAGGGACATGAAGGCCGCAACCCAAAGATAGCGCGCGCCGTCTCGATAAGTCATGACGGGAGCGTACGCCGGACCTCCTAGCCACTACAAATCAGGCGCTCGGCGGCAGAGGCTGGCGAGCACCGGCGCCGTCCTCACCTTCTGAGCGTGATGAGAGACTGGCGGTGCCGGTGGAGGTAGGGGCTTGCTATACCCACCGCGACGTCCCCGTGCCTTCGTGTTACCGTCAATTGTCCAGAGTTCTGACGACGGAGGCTCCCTCATGCGTCACCGTTCGAACACGACGATCGTCGCGATGGTCCTGGCCGCCAAGACCGCCGCGTATGCAGCGTCGCCGGTCGCCCCTGCTTCTGACGAAAAGCGCGAATTCCAGCTTCAGGACACGCACACGGCCAAGGCGGCGCACGGTGCCACGGCATCGAAGATCGCGCCGACCAGGACCGAGGCGGCGATGAAGCTGTTCGTCGTCGACAAGGACAAGGGGCCGGTCAAGGGGGTCGTCATCTTTCTGACCGGGCCGGCCAAGACGAAATACTACGCCGACGCGACGGACAGCGAGGGGTACGCGGAGGTTCTGGTGCCGGTGGGCCAGAGATACGACGTCACCTTCCTGAGTCTCGGCCGGCGGGAGATAGCGGCCACGGTTCCCGTGGATGACGAGCCGAATCAATCCGTCAAGCTGACCCTGCGCTACAAGCGTGAGTTCGCCCAGCAGCCTTTCATCATGGCCGGGGTCAACTTCGAGACCGCCAAGGCGACGATCCGGCCCGAGTCGTTCTCGCAACTCGACGCGGTGGTCGAGTTCATGGTCCACAAGAAGAGCGCCCGCGTCGAGATCTCGGGCCATACCGACAACGTGGGAAACGCCAAGACCAACAAGACGCTGTCGGAAAAGCGCGCGCAAGCGTGCCGCAACTACATCGCGTCGAAGGGCATCGACAAGAAGCGGCTGGACGCCGTCGGCTTCGGCGACGAGCGCCCCATCGCCCCCAACGACACCGACGAGGGCCGCCAGAAGAACCGCCGCATCGAAGCGAAGGAGCTGTAGCGACGGGCCCGCGATAGCCAGGTATTACTGGGAAGCGACGCCGAGCGGTAACACGGCGGTGCCAACGACGAACTATCCGTTCGGCCCGGCCAGCGGCGGCTGTCCGGCCGCCGCGACATGGGACGCGACCGGCTACATCACGCTCGTGATGCACGATTCGAATTGCCGGATGTCGCTGGTGGAGTCCCAAGGGCTGGCCGGCGCACGCGCTCGCCAGCCTCGACTACGATCTGGTGCGCAGGCGGCTCGTGTGGGCTTCGACCGGGCACGAGCTCGGCGTGCTCGACGTTGCGAGCGGGAGAAGGATCGCGGCGCTGTCGGGGACGGCAAGCATCGGCGGCGTCGACCGCATGACGTTCCTCGGCGCCCGGACTGTCGCTATCGACGAGTGCAAGGACGATTCGCCGCTTCGGTTCGGCGCGCGCGACATTGCCGCCTGCGGCGTCCGCCACAATCGCTCGACGCTCGCGGGTCTGCCTGACGAGGCCGACCGCTCCGGCGGCGCCTGGCCGAAACCGGGCACCGATGGACTGTTCGACTTTCTCGGCCCGAACGGGCGGCGCACGGCGCTGGGCGCCGCGACGATCGGAATCGCCAAGACGCGCGGGGACTACGAATCGATCGCCGTCGAGAATGCGCGCGGCGAGCTGACCGCCTTGCTCGCCTCCCAAGCCACGCGCGACGGGGCGGGGACGCGCGTCTCAGATCGCGCGCAGCTGCGGTCGGAATCGATGGTCGAGCCGTCGCCGGACGGCTCGCGGTTTTTGATCGCCAGCCGCGGAATGAACGGCGCGCTTCAACTGTGGTGCACGCCGACGACCGCCGGCATCGAGGCCTACCCGGCGGAGCCAGCGCGGCCAGACGTGCTGGAGATCGACGGCATCACCGAGATCGCGGTCGCGGGATTCCCTGGCTGGGTTCAGGACGTCGTCGAGACACGCGAGGGTCTGCTGATCCTGGGCAGCGAGGTATCGGCCGCGGACGCTCCTGCACCGCCGACGCGCGGGCTGTGGACCTACGATCCGGCCACGCGCAAGGCCGCGCGCCTGGAGCTACCGGCCGCGCCGGCGATGTCCGGCGAGGGCGAAACCTGGGAGCGCTTTGACACCGACCCGGGCGAAACGTCGATCTGGCTGCTCGGCAAGCACCACATCGCGCGACGCGAAACGGACGGCGGCTGGTCGGTGTTCTCCCTGCCGCCCGGGACGTCCAACCAGGTGGCGGCGATCGGCGACAGGCTGGCCGTGCACGTCGGGTTCCGGATTTGCAACGGCGGCAAGCCTTGCGTGCCAGGTGCCATGCCGTCCTGCTTCGACGTCACGCTGATCGGCGCCGTGCCGGCATCGGCAGCAGGGGCCACGCGCACGTTCGACACCTGCGTCGGCGCGGTGGCGCCGTTCCCTGGTGGGTTCGTCGCGCTCGGGGGCGCGGAGGTCGGCTTCCGCGACGGTCGCTGGGTCGGAGCGCGCGACCCGCTGGTCGCGGCGGCCACGCGCGCTCATGCGAGCGACGGGTTCGGGCGCGGCGACGAGCTGGTGCTCGGTGTCGAGCGCACGCGCCTGGATGTGCTGGGCCTCGTCGACGGCCGGCCTCGGCGGACGATCGCGCTCCCTTTCGGCGGCCGGGCCTCACCGGTAGCCGCCTCGCCTGGCCACGCGGTTCCGATCTGGATCGCGCCCGACGCCGGCGAGGGCGCGCTGGTCGACGTCGATCCGAGCGGCAAGGTCAGCGTCTACGGCCGCGCCCCCGCCCCGACCTGGGCGGTCGGCCTGAATCTCCGGCCGCGCGGCGGGACACGTACACTCTGGTGGTACGGGGGCGCGGCCCTCATCAGTTTCGACACGAAGCGCTGGACCGCCGTCTTCAACCCGATCGAGCGCGCCAGGCTGCTGGTGTCGCGCCGAGTTGGGTACTGATCGAAGGTGTGCGGCAAGCGTAGCGCAGTGCAAATCTACGGGAACGAAGGGATCCGGACCCTCTGGAACGCGGCGCCAGCTGCGGCGACGGCGAAGGCAGGACCGAGCCATTTGGCCTCGCCTCCGCCGCCCGTCGAGGCTGCAACCGACCGGCGCGCGGCCCGCGCGCCGCGCAATTATCGCCCGCTCGTCGGCGTCGGTTTCTCGAACCGTCGTCGTCATCTTCTAGTCAATTCTCGGTTTGGCTCTTAGGCTTCAAGCGCGTGGATTCATTCGAGGCGATTCCTTCAATACTTTGAGCGCGGCAGCGCCCAACGAGCTCATATCCGGCACCTCGATGGAGGCGCCCGACCCCTCGAAGGCCTGGCCCTTCTTCGTCGGGGCATTGGGTTGCACTTGAATCTTGTCGTTGTAAATGAGCACAGACGCATGCGCGACGTTCTGATAGAACGCCTTCGCCGACTTCAACCCCAGCGCCTTGAGAACCACCCACTTCTTGGGGTCATAATCGTCATCGTCGGGGATGGGCACCGTCGACGCCACTCGAATGGCCTCCTCGATTGCCGGCTGTAACGCCGCTTCCACGGGCTCGACGACCTGGACAGGTTCGACCTCGAATCGAACGCTGGGGACGACGAGGACCTGACTGTCCCTGAGATAGAGATTGATCCGTGAATTTCTCATCGGATGTAGTGTAGTACCAGGCGCCGGATCAACATCACCGCGCTGCCGGTGACGGTCGTGGCGCTGCGAGTTGCCTAGGCGCCTTCGGGGCGACTGCTCGAGAAGTCTGGCGTCCTGATATCCTCCCCCAGGATGGACAGCGTGGGGACGGCACCGCGGTCGTTCGTCGAGCTTTACCGGGCTGGTCGCTTCGATTACTGGGGCGGCCCCTACGATAGCTTCTCCGAAGCTGAACGGGCGCTGCGTGTCCGGACCCATCAGCGGCTCGTGCTTTGGTGGCGATCGATCGAGTGGGACCGAGGGCTCGATGAGATCGAGGCGTTCAAGGGCGACGAGGTTCTGCGGCCGGGGCTCGTGCCGTTCGCCGGCGACGGTTATGGCAACAGCTATTGCTGGTATCCGCGCTGGCAGGCTGGCGAAGAGCCGCCCGTGATCTTCGCGTCTCGCGACGAAGGCGAGGGCCGGCTGTTCGCGCGAACATTCGCGGAGTGCCTGTGCCGGTGCTTCCTACAGCACTTCGCCCTCGCACTCGACGACAAGGACGGGACAGACGACCGTTTGCTCTGGGAACCGCACCTCGAGATCCTGCTGCCGTTCTTGAATCCTGAGCAGGAGGCGCTGTTGGTCTCCGTGGGGAAGCGATTGTCGCCCATGGCGTGCAATGAGGCAGAGGCTCACATGGCCGCCCAGATCGGAGTGCGCACCCTGACTGTGTTCCAGCCGCCGACCCAATACTGCGACGATAAAATCGACGACAAACGTGGGCTCCTGCGGTTGTATGACGACTCGGTCGCGTTCTACCGCGAACTCGTCGAGGTCGAGGGCCTGGGGCATTTCCGATCGAAGCTGCTCGAGGCGGAGGCCGCCCGTCAGGCGGCGCGAGACCGCTGGCCCGCCGATAGCTCGTGAGCCCGCCAGCGCTCGTGGCCGGGGCCGGCGACAGAACCGGCCGAGCGCGTCGGCAGAATCATTCAAGAATCTGGCGACCCCAGTGGGTCACTAATCAATTTGAGATTGACCCAGAGGACATCTCTGGTTCCGGCGTTTGCTCTTGCCCAGCCCTTTGCCAATCGCGGGTGAGCTAGGCGAAGAGGATCGGTTCGATCCTTTGGACGGCAGAGCGCTCGCCACCAACGGGGTACGACATCTTCGGCTGCATCGTGCCGACGATGACGAAGTCGAGCCACAGGTACCCCGCGGCATCGAAGCGTGCCCACATCTCGACGCTCTCCCCGTCGGCGACGTATCCACGACCCTCGACGATCGCGAAGGCGACGCGGTGTCGCTCGCCAGCACGGTCCGGGTTCGCGATCCTCTCCCGCTCCATCGCGGAGTGGATACTAGCCGACGGCCGGGACCCTGTGAACTCCAAAGGAGCGCAGCCGCCACGGCGTTACGTGTGGACACGGGGCTTCGGATGACCTTGTACGACCGTAATTCTCAAGGCAAGCTCCTCCGTTCCGTGGCAGACCAAAACACGCGCAAAGCACCCGATGTCGCCGGCAAGAACCCGCATGTCCCCGTCGACGTGCCTTCGGTTTTGAAGACCGTCCAGCGTCCGCGACGTGCTCTCGTCACCGCCGGGATGCCTTACGCCAACGGGCCGCTTCACCTGGGCCACCTGGCCGGGGCGCATCTGCCGGCTGACATCTACAGTCGCTGGATGGGCATGCTCATCGGCCGCGAGAACGTCCTGTTCGTCAACGGCACCGACGATCATGGCTCGACCAGCGAGGTGTCGGCCGCGGCGGCCGGGATCCCGATTCGCCAGTTCATCGACGGCATCCACGCGCAGCAGCAGGTGACGCTCGCGCGCTACGCCATCGGCGTCGATGTCTACACCGGCACCTCACAGCCCGAGACGTTTCCGATCCAGAAGCAGCTGTGCGACTTCTTCCTGACCCGCCTGCACGGAAACGGCATGCTGGAAAAGCGCACCAGCCGGCAATGGTACGACCCCCAGCTCAGTCGCTTCCTCCCCGACCGCCTGGTGCGGGGGACCTGCCCCAACCCGAAGTGCAACTACGACAGCGCCTACAGCGACGAGTGCGATCGCTGCGGCCACCAGCACGAGCCGACCGCGCTCATCAACCCGAAGAGTGTGCTGTCCAACGCCACGCCCGAGCAGCGCGACACCGTCCACTGGTTTTTGGACATGTGGAAGGTGTCGGAGGTGCTGCGCGCCTGGATTGAAGGCAAGGCCAAGAAGAAGGCGTGGCGCCCCTCGGTCATCGCCGACACGCTGGAGAAGGTACTGCCGTCGCTGCGCTTCGACGGCGAGCACGAGGAGGCATACAAGGCCCTCAAGGCCACGCTTCCCCCGCACAAGAACAAGTACGCCCCGGGCAAGAAGGTGGTGGTGCAGTTTGGCGACAAGGCAGCGTTCGAAAAGGGGCGGGCGGCGTTGGCGGCGGCCGGGATCCCGTCGACCGTCGCCAACGAGTGGGCGCACCGATCAATCACCCGCGATATCGATTGGGGTGTGCCGGTGCCGCCCATCGATCCGGATCTGGCGGGCAAGACCCTCTACGTCTGGCCCGACTCGCTGATTGCCCCCATCGCGTTCTCGAAGGTGGCCCTGGCGAAGAAGGGTCTGGACCCGGAGACCTACGCCCAGTACTGGCGCGATCCCGAAGCGCGGGTCACGCAGTTCCTGGGGCAGGACAACGTTTTCTTCTACGTGCTCATGCAGGGGGCGATGTGGCTGGGGACGCAGGATGATCCGCAGCGCATGCCGCTGCCCGGCGAGCTGCAGCTGACCGACATCGTCAGCGCCTTCCACCTCATGGTCTCGGGCGAAAAGATGAGCAAGAGCCGCGGCAACTTCTATGGCGGCGATCAGCTGCTGGACGAGAAAGGCTACGCGGCGGACCAGATTCGCTACTACCTGGCGCTGCTGGGGCTATCGGAGAAGCCGTCGGACTTTGAATTCGGCAAGCTGGACGAGCGCAACCGTTTTCTGGCCGGTCCGCTCAACGCTGCCTTCGAACGCCCTATCTCGGCGGCACACTCGAAGTTCGACGGGCGGGTCCCCGACGGTGTGCTGGTGGGCAGCGTGCTCAGCGACACCGTGCGAATGGTCCAGCGCTATGTGAAATCGATGGACCGCGCCGACTACCCGAACATGCTCTTCGAGGTGGAGAACTACGCGCGCATCATCAACAGCCTCTTCGCGCAGTACAAACCGCACGATGATCGACACCCGGAAGAAGCGCGGCGCAACGCCCTCTTCAGCGCGTTCTACGTGCTGAAGAACTTGATGATCATGCTTTACCCCTTCGTGCCCGGGACCATGGACCGCCTGCGCGAATCGCTGCGGTTGCCGCCCACCTCCTTCAGCATCGACGAGCTGGGGATCCCCATCCCGGCCGGCCACGCCATCGGCCTCAAGGGTGACTATTTCCCGGTTCCCGCCGGGATGGAACGCAGCGAGCCCGCCTAAAGGGCTGGGCATCGCGCGCGCATGTGATCGCACGAGCATCAGCGCTGTCCCCCGCGGTCGTCGGCGTCACAGCGGACGGGAGCTGCGGTTGATGTCTAACCGGCAGGCGTTCCTTGCCCTTCAATCCTTCGCCGACGAGATCGCGATCGGCGCGACGCAGTCGACCTTGGGGTCGGCGCCAAGCGGCAGCCAGGACTCGGTTGTCGATTCGACGGTGGCGATGATCAGCGCCGGCGAGATCACAGCCGGCTCGAAGGCGTTCGGCGTGACGCCCCTATTCCACTGCGTCGCCAGACGCTGACGAAACTGACCGAACGCCGGCAGGTCGAAGATCGCGAAGAAGAGCTGCGCCCGATCGCGCCCGCCGGTCGCCCGCCGGTGCGCGATGCACAGCGGCTTCGGCGACGAAGCGTCGAGGCCGGCCGCGCGCGCCGCCGCCAGCAACGCGTCCGGCGTCAGCGTCGGGTGGTCCACGAGCGCACGCGTGAGCTCACCCTGCATGACCAACGGGATCCCCGGCACGGGTGGCTCGCCCATCGACTCCATCGCCCGCTTGAACAGCTGGTCGAAGAGACCGCTCATCAACTTGGGTGGCGGTCGTAAGACCAGCATCGCCTCGTCGGGCGGCGCCCCCGAGACGATGGCCAGGCTCCACGGGCCGAGGCTGTCGGGGGCGAGGGTGTAGGGCTCTGCACGTGTGCCGCGCAGAGAGCGCAGGAACAGAAACCCGAGCACCGTCAGCAACACCAGGCCGCCGCCGAGCTTCGCGAGCCGCTTTCGTACCTTCGTCACACGAGCCGCGCGTATTCGTAGGTGTTGGCGACGTGGCTCTTCGAGTCGTGGTAGCTGGTCGTCTGCCCTTCGGTGCGCTTGGTCGCCCGGCGCCCGTCCTTGCCGCTGACGTAAAACTCCGCAACCGTCACCGAACCGCTCTTGGGGAAGCCAGTCTCGGGATCGGTGGTGTGCGCGGACTTGTCCGAGAGATCGGGCATCGTGGGATAGGTGTTGCCAATGAGCTTGAGCAAGTAGCAGTCGTACCCCTTGTGCCAGGGGGTCAGCGGATCGCCTTTGATCGACGCCACCAGGTCCGACAAGAGACGCTTCTGTCCGGCAACGGTGATCATGAGTCCTCCTCCTGAAGGTGAAGAGAAAAGCGAGAGCGTATCAAACAGGTTCCGGCCCGAACAGCGCGTCGGCGCGTGCGACCGTCTGCGCGAACCAGGTCGCGTGCGGCAGCGGGGCTCCGGGAGCGCTCGCGCTCAGCTCCGCGACCAGCGCGGCGTGCGTCTCGCGCAGAAGCCTCCTCTCGGCCGCGCTCGCCGCGCGCTGCAGCTCGAAAGCGTCGGAGCTCGACCCCTGAGATTCCTGGGCGGCCTCCGCTTTCACGACCGTCGTCGTGAGTGTTTGCAGGGCCTTCTTGAAGTCAGCGAGCGCGCCCATGCGCGCACCCTAGCACCGGCGCCCGTCAGTCGCTCTTCGAGCGAACATCTCCGAACAGGACACATCGCACGGGGGCACGGGCCTTGGCCTGGCGACCTCATCGAGATGATGGGAGGAGAGATTGGGGTCGAGAGCCGGGACGGCGAAGGCTGTCGCGCGCGCCCATCATCGCCATCACCGCATCGGCCATGCCGGAGGATCGGGAGAAGTGCGCCGCGGCGGGAATGAATGACGTGCTCTTGAAACCGGTCGATCTGTCGCGCATGGCCGACGTGCTCGCGCTCTGGCTGCGGGCTCCTCCGCGCTGAGGACCTGTTGCCACGTCAAGCCGGGCATTCGCGCCCGAGCATGCGTGAAGGGCGGTCAGCGCAGCACGCGGCACTGCGCGCACACGCCTCCGGTCACGCAGCCCGCGGTGGTGTCGGGGACGAAGTCGCGAGCGCCGTCAAAATGATCGAAACGGCCGCCGCAACAACAAAAGTCCCATTGCGTTTTGGGGTCGAATTTATACAGGGCCTACCATCGACTGATCGGCTGGCTGGTGGGCAGAGAGCCCTTCGAGCCGCCACTGACGCTCGGGTACGGTGACGAGTCTGACCGCCGGCACCCCCGAGCGCCGTTGGACGATGCGGTCATCGCGGGTCGGGACGTTCCAGACGCTCGGTAGTAGTGCAGGAAGAATCGACCTCTCCGCTCGAGAAACGACGGCACGGCGGCGAATAGACCTGGCTTGACACGGTGTTGGGTCGGGGCGAATCCTTCGAGCATGCTCAGGTCTCTCCTGTTTACCGTGCTGTCGATGATCGTGTTGCTGTCGTCCTGCGCCGCCCACAGCGGGGCGATCGAGGTGAAGAACGACCCGTTCGTCGGCCAGCGCCGCAGCTTCAGTCTTTCTTTGGACGGTGGGAACTGGAACGCCATCGACGTGGACGAGGCGCAGGGCAAGTACACGCTCGAGGTGCGGGTCGCCCGCGCCGGCGCGTCGCTGAACGTCGGACATCCCGGCGACAAGGGCGAGTTCGCCGTCGGCAGTCAGATCCTGACGTTCGAGAACACCGCCGAGGTGAAGCCGTCGACGATCGAGCTCAACGCAAACAATTTCCTCACTTTCTGGAAGGCCGTCTACAAGCTCGATCGGGAGCAGGCTTCGGGTTTTGCGGCGGGGCCGCTCAGAGCAGTGAAGATCATGGTCGGTACTGAGCCGTTTCAGGTCGAGCCGAACGCCGAGCGAGGCGCCACGTTTCAGCAGAACATGGCAACCCTCACCGTTGCCGCGCCGGCCGCCCCGCCGGCAAAGTGAGCGAGAAAGGGCGGCGCGATTGCCCGACTACGGCGTCTGTTGCACATTCCGCGTGCAGGCCGCGCCGGCCGCCGCGCTGGTGGTGATTCGCGCGACATACCTTCCGGCCCACACGAAGTCGCCGAGACCTTCCAGTCCTCGGTCCTGCTCGCAGATGGTTGTGCGCCTGACGTTACGGCGTTAACCCGCGGTCGCGCAAGCGGCCGTCGGGTTCAACGCCGGGTTGGGCGGCTCCCAGACGAGCAGAAAGGAGGTACCAAGTCAGATTCGGCACCGCCGCGGGGAGCAGCGGAACCACGAACGCAAGTGCCGCTCATGAGATATTGAAATCCATCATCACGCCGAGGCACCTGATGTACGCCGCCCCACCGAGGAGGCTTACCGGGCCGATCCCACGCGCATGCGGACGTTCGACGCGCGACGGCGCGCAGAACGCGATCGTATTGCATGGCATTGCCAAGGCCGCTCGCCTCCAGCAACACGAGCGGCTCTCCCGTTCCCTCACACCGCACGTGCACGGGGCCCCCTGGCGCGGGGAGGAGCGCGCCGGGCCACGCCCGGTCTCGGCATCGTCCTTCGAAGCGTCGCTGCTTCACGAACCCCACCGCCGCCAGCAGCCCGCCACGACGGCCACGAAGACGATCCCTCGCTTCAGCCACACCACGGGGGCCACTCTGCCATGCCGCAGGCTCAACGAAGGAGAGCGAATCCGGGGGGACCTGACCGAGGTCGATTCGCTCGCGAGGCTCCGTCTGGGGTCCGGCGAGCTCCAGGCCTCGTTTGGAGGCGGTGCGGACGCGCAAGCGGCGGCGCGCGCTGAGTTCTCGTCGTTGCACCCCACCGCCGCGGGCGCCACAATTGGATCGGGAGGCGGCGATGCGGTTGGACACGGCGGAGGCTGCCCCCCTTTTGCGCAGGGTGCTCGACACCTACAACAGTCATCGACTGGAAGCATTCGATGCTCTGTTGACCAACGACTGCGTGCTCATCCGGGACGGAGCCGAGGTGCGCGGTCGGGACGCCGTCAAGCTCGTCCTGGCGCCGCTGTACCGCGCCATCCCCGATCTAGAGTATCGCATCGACGACGCGGTCACCTCCGGAGACAAGACCGCGATCCGCTGGGAGGGCCACGGCACCCTTCGCGGCGAGTATCTGGGCATCCCCCCCACCGGGACCACGATGTCCTACGGCGGCATCACCTTCTTCGAGATGCGTGGCGACCGGATCGCGCGCATCTGGGTGAGCACGAACCTGGTTCAGCAACTTCGTAGCCTCGCCGAGGCGTCGCAGGCGCCTTCCTCGCAGCCGAACGCTCGTCCACTGACGAGCGCCATGGCTGTCGCCGAGCGATTCGTCAAGGGCCTGAGTCCGAGCGGGTTTCATCGCCTGCGCTACTTCGAGTGGGGTGCCCGTGACGCCGACGTGGTGATCTGCGTCCACGGCCTGACGCGCAACGCGCATGACTTTGATCGCCTGGCTAAACGATTGGCGGATCAGTATCGCGTCGTTGCCGTCGACGTCGTCGGGCGCGGCGGCAGCGACTGGCTGACCGATCCGGCGCATTACACGTACGCGCAATACCAGGCCGACATGAATGCCTTGCTGGCGCGCCTCGATGTCGAGCGCGTGCACTGGATCGGCACCTCGATGGGCGGGCTCATCGGAATGTTCCTGGCGGCGCTGCCGGGAACACCGATCGCATCCCTGCTGCTCAACGACGTGGGACCGTTCGTCCCCGCGGCCGCCCTTCAACGGATCGCCGACTACATGGTCGATGCACGCTTCTCCTCGTTGCAGGAGCTCGAGCGCCACCTGCGCACGGTGCTTGCGCCCTTCGGACCACTCGGCGACGAAGACTGGGCACATCTGGCCCGTCACGGTCATCGCGTCCTGCGCGATGGCGCGCTGGCCTTGGCCTACGATCCCGCCATCGCCGGGAACGTGAAGAAGGGCATCGCCGACGTCAATCTGTGGCAGTTTTGGGACAAGGTGAGCTGTCGGACCCTGGTGTTCCGCGGTGCCGAATCCGACCTCTTGTCCGCCGAGACCGCACTCGAGATGCAAAAGCGCGGACCCCGTGCACGGGTGGTCACGTTCCCCGCCGTAGGCCATGCGCCCTCTCTGATGGCGGACGATCAGATTGAAGTCGTCGCGAAGTGGCTGGCGTCGCCGGGTGGCCACGATTTTGTGGTGGGCTCGGCTCAACCACCTCGTCTCGACGCCGACTGATGGCGAAGCGCGCCGGACTGGGTGTCGTCGGCGCGACGGCGGCCGAGCCGCCACAGCCCGTGCCTCGGGAGCACTCACCGCCGAGCGCGTGCCACGTTCGTCGACGCGCTGGATCAACCCATCAGTCCCGACATGCACGTGGAGGACGGTCAGAGCATCGAGGGGTTCGAGGCAAGCTCGGCGACGAGGTCACACCGCCATCGACCTGACCCGGCAAATCGACGGCGGCAACGATGAATAAACGGGGCGGCCCGTCCGTCCGCACGCCAACCGGTGCGGCCGCGTCGTGGCCGCGCTCGGCGAGGGAGGAGGCTCATCGATGAACGGCCGCACCAAGATCTTGCTGATGATGACTGCTGTCGTGTCGCTCGCCGTATTGTCGTCCGAGGTGCGCCTTCACGTCACACGGGCCGGCGTCATCAAGGAGACGCGGATCGCGGCAGAGGAGGTGGCCCACGCCATCGCCGAAGACCTGAAGGCGGACCTCACGAGCGCCGACGACGCGGCCGACAGTCGCGTGCTGACGAAGAAGATGCTCGGCTACATAAGCCGGCAAAGCCGCATCGTGCAGCTTGGCCTTTACCCGGTTCGGGCCCCGTCGTCGCCGTCGAGCCGCGTCGTGGCCACGCGCAACGGCGAGGCGCTAGAGAGCACGCGCCCCGCGCCGGCGCCGGTGGAGCTCACCAGGCTGTCGACCGAGCGTGCGCGGCCGGCCACCGTCGAGGTGCCCGTGGAGGGCGCGGGGTCGCTCAAGGCCCGCCTGGTAATGAAGTGGACGCTCGGGCCGATCGAGTCGCTCTTCGTGACCGAGGAGCGCGTGCTGTTGGCGACGGGCGTCGTGCTGCTGGTCATGCTGGTGCTGCTGGCGCGCCGCTTACCGTAGCCGGCCGAGGGATCTTTGACGACTCGCGCGGATGACGAACCTCGTCGGCGACCGCTCGGCGCGAGCTCGATCAGGTACCCCGGCGTCCACGCCGCTGGCCGCGACCGCGTCGGCAAGATCATTCAGGATTCGGCGACCCCAGCGGGTCACGATTCAATTTGAGACTGGAAGTGTCCTTGAATGTCGTGGCCTTGCGGGCGGCGTAGGGCGCCCCATCGGTTCGATGTTAGTCAAAGGTCATCGGGTTGATCGACCACTTCGGGCCCGTCGCTCGCTCTGGGGGGTTGGTCGAACGGTTCGCGTCGACACATCCGCTCGGTACTCGGTCATCTTTTGGCACAAGGGCGGTCTCCTAGCGGCAGTAGATCTCATGGAGAGAGCTGTCGCTACGCGCCTCGAGAGCCACAGACCCTTGTTGGCGGCCCGCTGGATCGGTGCCGTCGTGTTTCTCGTGGAAGTGACGCTCGGCGGGGTCGCGCGCGCGCAGACCCCCAAGACGTTCATCAGCTACTTCCAACCGGCGCCCGTCACTTGCTCGCTCACGACGAATGCCTGGGGCTGCACCGCGACGGGCTCGACGCCGCCCAACTGCGTGTCGGGCATGGGCGTCGTTCCGCGGGACACCTGCAACGGGATCGAGAGCTCGACGAACCCGCCCGGCAATTTCTACTGGGACGGCACCATCATCCTCGCTGCCGACGGGACCTATCACTTGTTCGCTAGCCGATGGGCCGGCTCCCAGGGGTTCAACCCGGGCTGGCAGGGGTCGGATCCCATCCACGCCGTGGGCGGCAAGAGCGCGCCCGGCCCCTACACCGACAAAGGGTTCGCGTACAGCAACTCGAGCTTCGGGAGCGACCCGCACCACGGGCACAACACTCAGGTGGTCACGCTGCTAAACGGCACGTACGCCATGATCGTCAGCGAGGTCGTGCCGTTCACGATCTTCACCGCGAGCTCGCTGGACGGACCGTGGACGCCGTGCTCCGGCTCGCCCGGATCCGGGCTGAGCGTCCCGTCTGGGTTTGGTGGAAACACCAACTACGCGTCCAACGTCAGCCTGGTGGTCCGGCCGGACGGCAATTTCGAGATCACGCAGCGTCACGGGCTGCTCGCGCTGAGCACCGCTGGGATCTGTGGTCCCTACAGGGCGCAGCAACCCACGAACACCTATCCGTCGAACGAGGCCATTCCCTCCCAGTTCAGCGCCAGCATCTATCCCAACAGACAGAAGCACTCCGATCCGATGGCACCGTCGACCGTCGAGTCCACCTACGCCGTCGCCGAAGATCCGGTGATCTGGTTCAGCGGTGGGCAGTACCACGTGCTCTACGACTATCCGGGCGATCGCGTCGGCTATCACCTCACCTCGACCGACGGCATCCATAACTGGACCGATCAGGGATTGGCCTACGATCCGAGATACGCGACGCAGATCTTCAGCTACACCGACGGCACCGCCGACCACTGGTTCAAGATGGAGCGGCCGAGCGTGCTCGTCGAGAATGGGCTCATCACCCACGTGACCTTCGCCGTGGCCGACGTCAACAAGGACAACCAGATCCCGGCCGGCTCGAACCACGGCAGCAAGGTCATCGTCGTGCCGTTCGACGGCGCGGCGTTCGACAGGGACACTGGCGTGGGCGGCACCGGTGGTACGGGCGGTGGCGGTGCCGGCGGAAACGCCGGCATCGGCGGGCGGGGCGGCGGCGGCCAGACGGGCACTGGCGGGGGCGGCCAGGCGGGCACGGGCGGGACAGGCGGTGGCGCTGCCGGCGCGCCAGGCGGTCGCGGCGGCAGCGACGGCGGCACGGGTGGAGGTGCCGGTGGCACGGATGGAGGCGCCGTCGGCTCGGGTGGTGCGACCGGCATCGCGGGCACTTCCGGAAGCGGCGGCACCACAGCGCCGGGCTCGGGCGGTACCACGGGCGGCAACGAGACCGGCAGTGCGGCCGGATGCTCGTGCGCTCTCGCCAGCTCCCCATCCAGCAATTACGCGGCCGGCACTTTGTTCGTCGCCGTTGCCGTATTCGGCCGCGCACGAAGACGGCGCCGGACCGGCCCCGGAAGAATATTGATAAACACCGCCCCGCTCGGCAAAGACGCCCGATGAAGGGCTTCTCGCACTTCCTAATCGTCCTCGCGTTCTGCGCTGTCCTATCGGCGCTCTCGGCGGCGTGCGGCGTGTCGAGCGGCAGCGCGAGCGGAATGGGCGGTGGCGGCGGAGGCGTGTCGAGTAGCGGCGCCAGCGGAACGGGCGGTGGCAGCGGAGGCGTGTCGAGTGGCGGCGCCAGCGGAACGGGTGGAACAACCGGCTTGGCGGGCGCGGCCGGCACCGGCGGCATCGGTGGCAATGCAACGGGATCCGGTGGAGCGGCAGGCACGGGAGGGACGGCGGGCTCGGCTGGCAGGAGTGGCAGCGGGGGCATGGCAGGAGCCGGAGCGGGAAGCGGCGGTGGTGCGGGTTCGGCGGGGTCAGCCGGGTCGAACGGCGTGCTGGCGGCGACGCCGCCGATGGGTTGGAACTCGTGGAACGCATTCGCGTGCAACATCGATGAAGCGCACATCAAGGCGGCGGCCGATGCCCTGGTCACCAGCGGAATGAAGGACGCCGGTTATCAATACGTGTGTGTCGATGACTGCTGGATGAACGGCCGGGATGCCGCCGGCAACATCCAGTGGGACACGACCAAGTTTCCGTCGGGAATGACCTCGCTCGCGAGCTACGTGCACGACAAGGGGCTCAAGTTCGGCATCTACTCGGCACCGAACACGGGAACCTGCCAGGGCCTGTACGGAAGTCCTGCCATGCCCTCGGTGTTCGTGGGCAGCCTCGGCCACGAGCAGCAGGACGCGAAGTCGTACGCCTCGTGGGGCGTTGACTTCCTCAAGTACGACGATTGCGGCGGCGCTCTGAGCGGGTTCGCCGTCATGCGCGATGCCCTTCGCGCCACGGGCCGTCCGATTGTCTACGGCATTAACCCCTTCAACGGGAACACGTGCGACCCGACCGGTGCGCACACTTCGACCTGCGGGCTCGACCTGCTGGCGATCGCAAACATGTGGCGCATCGGAGCGGACATCAAGGCCACGTGGGGCGATATCACGCGCCTCATCGACATCGACGCCGCACTCTCGCCGTACGCGGGGGCCGGGCACTGGAACGACCCCGACATGTTGGAGGTCGGCAACAGCGGCCTGTCGGACACCGAGGGCCGCACGCATTTCAGCATGTGGGCGATATTCTCCGCGCCGCTCATTGCCGGAAACGACCTGAGCAGCATGAGCGCGACCACCAAGGCGACGCTCACCAACACCGAGGTCATCGCCGTCGACCAGGATCCTCTGGGCCAACAAGGGCACCTTGCAGCGTCTCCGGGCACGAACCTGCAAGTGTTGTCCAAGGCGCTGTCAGGTACGAACGTCCGCGCGGTCGCGCTCCTCAATCGCGGTTCGGGAACCGCCTCGATCACCGTGCAGTGGAGCGCCCTTGGAATCCCGACCGGCGCCGCGACCGTCCGCGACCTCTGGAGTCACACCGAACTTGGAACGTTCAGTGGCTCATACACCGCATCATCGATCCCCAGCCACGGCGTCGTGATGCTCAAGGTGACCAGCACGCCTTGAGAAGCGGCGAAGGACTGCCGGCCATCCGAATCGTTGCCGATCATTCAGCGCTCCCTCGCGAGCTCGAAGACCTGGCGCATCCGAAACTTGCGCTGCTCGAGGGCAATGAGGGCACCCGTGTCGAAGGTCAACCCCGTCACGCCGCTCGCGCTCGCCGTCGCTTCTTCGACGCGCCGGGATTCCTGGTCTGTTCCGTGTCTATTGACTGGCGGTCCAGGTGGAGATGGTGGCGCCGCGGGCGTCGTAGAGGGCCCCAAAAACAGAGCAATCCCTGCTCGTGCCAGACAGTTACTTGGGCCAGCTCGAAAGGCGGTAACTATGCACCCCCCGACTCGGACCTCTCTTATCCTTCTGGCCACAGTGTGGCTGCCCCTGGCCACAGTGTGGCTGCCCTTCGCGTCATGCTCGAGCCCTTCACCGTCGGAAAGCGGCGGAAGCGGAGGCCGGGCGGAGTCAGGCGGCGCGTCAGGCCGGGCAGGCGCGGGCGGTGGACCCCTCACGGGCGGACAATCCGGAACCGGCGGGGCGCCCGGAGCCGGCGGCAAAGCTGTCGGTGGCGCCACCGGCACTGGCGGTGCGACCGGCACCGGAGGGACGAGTCAGTCCGACGGTGGCGTCGTGCTCCCGCCGACGGCCTGCAGTACCGGTACGGCGCAAACAGGCGACGTGACGGTGAGCCTGTCTAGTCATCAGCAAAAGATTACCGGCTTCGGTGTCTCCAGTGCGTGGGCGGGTAGCTATAGAAACGCGTCAGATGCCGACTTTCTCTGGTCCACCACGAACGGGGCGGGTCTGTCGTTGCTCCGCGTCCGATATGGCGACGGGCTGTCCATTGCCAAATCCGCCGCTCAGAATGGCGTCACCGTGTGGATGACGCCTTGGGGGACGGGCACCAATGGTTCTACCGGCGGCAGCTTCACGACCACCCAAACCAACCCGAACGGCTGCAAGGGCAGCATGCCCGTGCTCACCAATCCCCAGGGATTGGCCAGCGCTCTCGTGACGTGGGTGCAAAACGCAAAGACCCAGGGCGTGCCAATCTACGCCGTGTCTGCCGGGAACGAGCCCGACAGCTGCGGTATCAACAGCACGACCTCCTACTCGGCGGCGCAGATGTCCGCCTGGATCGACGTCCTCGGTCCTGCCATGTCAGCCATCGGCGTGAAGGTCATGGCGCCCGAGACGCAGAATGCTTGCGGGTTTACCCCTTACTTCAACGCCATCAAGGCCGACACGGCGGCCTGGAACGCGGTCAACATCTTCGCCAGCCACGAATACGGGTGCGGCACACTGCCTTCCCAGCCGACGATCGCGGCTGACGGCAAGGAATACTGGGAGACCGAGGTCGATACGGGAACGGGCAAGGGCGACTCGACCGGCGATGGCATCGCCAGCGCGCTGCCAATGGCCACGACGCTTCACAACGACCTCACGAAGGCCAACCTCAACGCGTGGCACATCTGGTGGCTCTACAATGCAAGTGGTAACGGCGGCTGCCTCTACGACACGACCACGAACATGTGGACCAAGCGGCTGTGGGTCTTGGGCAACTACGCGCGCTTCGTGCGGCCCGGGTTCGTGCGAGTTTCCACCTCGGGCGCCGCACCCTCAGGCGTCCTGGTGACCGCCTATCAGAACCCCGCGGATGGAACCGTGGTCGTGGTGGCCATCAACAGCAACACCTCTGCGACCCCCCTCTCCCTCTACGTCTCCGGCGACGTCCCGTGCAGCACGACCCCCTGGGTGACGTCAGCCGCGGACAATCTCGCGTCCAAGACTCCAATCACCGTCGCCAACGCTCGCTTCAGCGCCACGCTGGACGCCCAGAGCGTGACGAGCTTCGTGGGCAAGCTGTAGAGGCAGAAAGAACGCGGCGTGACTCGAGCGCCCCGTCGAGGGCGCCGTTCGTTCATCAAACGGCTACAGAAATACCGCGCGCCGGAAATGCACGCGAAACGGTCGAGGAGTCATGATGAATCGGTCGAAGGTGAAGGTGCCGGCGCCATGCCGGGTACCGAGCTGGGACGATGAGCGCGATCGCGCAAGGCCATCCCAACGCGAAAGGACCGATCGTGAAGACCGAGAATGGCAGGGGAAGAGGCGGGGAAGAATGGGCCATGGTGAAGGAAATAATCGAGCTTGCGAAGACCGAAGTGATCACCGTGCCACCCGAGCAGCGCAAGCGGATACTGGCGCGAGCGCGGAAGGAAATGGCGGCCTGGCGGCGAGGTCAGACCTCGGAAGCCGCCGCGCAAAAGCGAGTGGCGCGCCGGCCCGCGCACCCGGGTCACGATTCAATTTGAGACTGGCGATGCCGGTGGAGCTGGTGGCCCCGCGGGCCGTTTCGGTGAGCGATATCGCGACTGGGTAGTATGTCGTCGCGAACGACTGAGTCTCGCAGATGGGATCCGCGGGGCGCGGAACGCACTCGCCCACCGGCGAGCACGAGAGCGTCGGGGCTGATGAGGTTCACGGGAAGACCGCGTACTTGCCCGCTTCAGTCGCTCCCGCCGTCTTCGCTGACACTCTGATCAGGCCCGCCGGCGTCAACCGGTGCGGCGGGCGGACGGCACGTCAAATAGAGAAAGCCCGTCGAGACACCGCCCGTGCATTTATAGTCCGGGCTCGGGCAGTCGGCGGGCGATCGGCAGACTTGACGTGGCATGGGCTTCACGCACGTCGCGAGGCACTGTGAACCGAGCGGGCCGGTCGAGCTGGAGCCAGCGCAACAGAACGTACCCGTCGGGCAATCCTGCGGACGCGAGCACTGGACTGCGTTCGCAGTGGTGCACGTGGCGACATCCTCGCAGGTGGCGCCGACACCCACGCCGGCCGGACCTCGAACGGCACAACAGGTTTGTGGAGCCACGCAATTGGTGGGGCACAAAGCGGACGGGCCGACGTTGTCACTTGCATCGGCGGGTCCAGCATCGCGCACGCGACTGCCACTGCTACCGGCGTCGGGACTGGCGAACGTGATGTCCGGTCGCGGATCGAAATCGACGCGGACGTTGTGGTCCGAATCGAACTCGACCGGCACGAGAGCCGGCTCATTGTCGACCGGAGCGTTGCCGTGGTCGCCGAACATCGTCGACCACCAGCGACATTTCTTGTCTTTGAAGTAGTTATTGTGGCCGCCGTTGGGAACGGCCTCGTACATCTGCGTATACGGACCCTCGAGCGGGTTATTCGGCGTCGTCGCGATCCAGCTACTGTATCGATTGGCGATCTCCAGCGCGCCAAGCGTCGTGACGTCGAAGTAGTACGTGTTGAACGCCTTGAACATGAAGCCGCCCTCGGCCGCGCTTGTGTCATTGCCGTTGGGGTTGCCGCCAGTGGTCGCGACGTCGATCACCACGGGGCCCGAAAGCCCGCTCAGGTCGGGATTCATCGGCGCCATGTTCCCGCTCGAATCGAGGTAGTAGACCGTTCCGTCAGTGTCCTGAAACAAGCTCGCGTCGATCGAACGGGCGATGAACCCGTCCGCCGGAAGGGCATTGCGATAGGGGCCGGTTGGCTTACCCGTCGTGCTCTTGAGGATGCCCGTGGCCCCGCCGGGCATCGAGAACGGGATGTACCAATTGCCGTTGATGTAATGAATTTCCGGCGCCCACACAACTTGAAGTTGATACGGCACCCCTCCGTTGTGTGTGGAGCTCGAGTACACCAACGGCTGCGAGAACCATGCATTCGGCTCGGCTTTCGCGTCGACGCTGAATGTCCAAATGAAACCGAGATAAGTCCAGTTCTGAAGATCCGGAGAGCTCCACAGCTCGATCCCATCGTAGTTCGACCAGGCATCTGGCATATCCGCGGTCGTGCCCGTCAAGTAATAGAGGCCGTCTGGCGTTGTCTCGTTGGGCGCGGGAGCAATGTATGTATCGCGGATCTTGACGATGCCCGGAATCCCCGGTCTCGTGACAGCGAGGCGCCCGATATCGGGCGGCAGGAGAAGCGCTCCGCCGTTATTCGGGTTTGGATCGACCGCCATCTCGTCCGTGCATACAGGCCAGCCCTGGTTCGTATTGCCATCGGAAGCATCTCCGCCGGCGTCGGCGGGCAAGCCAGCGTGATTGCTACATCCACAAGGGGCCAGCAGCAATATCGCTAACCCGATCGCCGACCAATGGGAGCTCCTTGTCATCGTCATCGAGGCGGACGCTATCAGGCCGCTCCACGTCCAACCCCTCATGGGTTTGAGCAAATCACATCCAGCTTTGTGCATCGCCATGTCGCGACGGCGAGCTGCCGGGACGTCGCGGGTCAGCGCCCAGGCGAGGTTCTTGGGCGGCAGTTCGATCAACGGCGCATGTACTGGCGGAACTGCCTGGGTGAAAAACCGGTCGCTTGCTTGAACGCCAGCCAAAAGCTATTCGCGTGACGATATCCGCACATGGCGGCCACCGCTTCGAGCTTGTCGTCCGACCTGGCCAACAGCCGCTTCGCTCTTTCGATGCGGACCCGGTGAAGCTCGGCGCCTGGAGCGCGGCCGACGTGTTCCACGAAGGCCTGGTGCAATCCGCGCCGAGACATCGCCGCGACCCTGACCAGATCGTCCACCCCGATTTGCTCTTCGCAGTGGTCCCGGATGAAACGCAGACAGCGCGCGACCTTGTCGTGCGATACCGCCATCGCGTCGCTGCTCTTCCGCTCGATCAAGCCAATCGGCGGCAGACGTAGAGGCTGCTTCGGGACCGGCGCACCGTCCATCATGTGGTCCAGGAGCTCCGCTCCTATGAACCCCAGCGTTTCGAGACCTGTGTCCACGCTCGAGACGGGCGTGGTCATCGCGTCCGGGGCCAGCAGCGTGTTCCCGGCACCGGCAATCGCAACCTCCTCAGGAACTCGCAGATCCACCGACTCGCACGATTCGAGAACATCGAGCGCCTGTCCGTCAGCCGAGGCAAAGACCGCCGTCGGTTTCAACGCACGTCGCATTTCGGCAGCGAGCCCGGTGGACACCTCAAAACCGGCCATGGATGGACAGGTCAAAACCGGCCACCAGGGGAGCGTCCGAGACTGGTGATTTCTATCCCGCGGCTTCCTCGTGACGCAAGTCGGTCTGGACCTTGGTGCGCCAGCTGCGCGGGCCGCACTTGAGGACGTGGGCGTGGTGGAGCAGGCGATCGAGCAGCGCGGTGACGGCGGCGGTGTCGCCGAGCAGCTTGCCCCAGTCGTCGACCGGCCGGTTCGACGTCAGGAGCGTGCGAGGCGCGTTCGTAGCGGCGCATGATGAGCTCGAGCAGGTCCTCGGCGGCGGTGTGCGGGAGCTTGCGCATGCCGAGGTCGTCGATGATGAGCAGCGGGACGGCGGCCAGGTCGGCGAGGTAGCTGCTTCCGCGTGCCGTCGAGCGTCGGCGTCGGCGATCTCCTCGATGAGCACGTGGGCCTCGCGGTAGAGGACGCGGTGGCCCTGCTGGATCGCGGCGCGGCCGATGGCCTGCGCGAGATGGCTCTTGCCGGTGCCGGGCGGGCCGAGAAAGCAGCACGTCCTCGCGCTGAGCGACGAAGCGCGCCGGTGGCGAGCTCGTAGATCAGCGCGCGGTTCATCTTCTTGTTGAAGTCGAAGTCGAAGGTGTCGAGCGAGCGGTCGGCGTCGCGGAAGTCGCGCGTGCTTGATGCGGCGCGCGAGCAGGCGATCCTGCCGCCGCAGCAGCTCGTCGGAGACGAGCGTCGAGACGAGATCGATCGGCGCGAGTCGCTCGGTCTGCGCGTGACGCAGCCGGGTTTCGAGGACGGCGGCCATGCCGGACAGGCGGAGCTTTCGGAGCGCGTGATCGAGCTCGACGAGGTTCATGCGGGGTCTCCTGTTTTGCGATGGATGAGGTCGCGGTACAGCGAGAGGTGGCGGATGAGCGGATCGACCTGGCGCAGCGTCAGCGGCGCCGGCGGGCGGCGCTCGAGGTAGCGCCGCAGGAAGCGGTAGCGTGGGCGCGCCGAGGTCGAGCGCGGCCTTCGCGGCGTCGTCGACGGCGGGCGCGCCGTGCTTCTTGGCGCAGCGAGAGCACGCCCGAGGATCCGCCGGACGCCGGGCGCGCCCTCGTGGCGGTGGATGTGCGTCGCAGACCGCGCCGACGTGCTGGCCGGCGCCGCGCGCGCGACGGAGCAGCGCCTCGGTCGTCGTGCGGCGTGCGCGAGGGTCGATCCTCGTCGAGGATGCGATGGCGGCCGCGCTCCTGGCGCAGGTGCTCGCGCAGCAGCTGCGCCGGTCTTCGGATCGAGGAGCCGCACGTGCACGCCGTCCCACTGCACCTGGCACGCGCCGGCCGATCCAGCCGGGCGGCGCGCCGTAGTACGCGGCGTCGACCTCGACGCAGCCGTCGAGATGCACGGTGCGCTCGCCGTACTGGTAGTAGCGAAACGGCTCGACGGGCAGCGGCGCAGATGCGGCTGCTCCTCGGCAAACATCGCGGCGACCTGCCGCTTCGTCGTGCCGTGGATGCGCGTGTCGGCCCAGTGCGCCTCCCAGCGATCGAGATACGCCTGCGCCTCCTCGAGGGTCTCGAAGCGCAGTCCCTGCGAGCGGCGTCTTCTGCGCGTGGCCGACGCCGGACTCGACCTTGCCCTTGCGATCGGGGTCGCGCACGCGACACGGCAGCGCGACGACGCCGTAGTGCGCGAGCACGTCGCGGTACAGCGGATTGAGCGCCGGGTCGTAGATGTCGGGCGTGAGCACGCCCTCGCGCAGATTGTCGAGCACGACGACGCGCGGCGCGCCGCCGAGCCGGCGAAAGGCGCGCTCGTGCAGCTCCGCCCAGACGCGCGACGACGACTTCCACGCCAGCAGCCGCACCGACTTGCGGCTGTAGCCGAGCGTCAAGCACGAAGAGCCGCGTGCGCCGGTACTTGCCGGTCGTCGCGGTCGCGCACCATCGGCCCCTCGCCGTAGTCGACCTGCGCCTCCTGCGCCGGCGCCGTCGCGATCACGACGCGCGCCTCCGGCGGCGCCGTCGCCGCGCAGCCTGGCCACGAAGCGCCGCGACGCTCGCGTACCTGGCCGTGAAGCCGTGGTCGTCGACCAGGTCCTGCCAGATCGCCATCGCGTTGCGGCCGCGGCGCGGCGGCCTCGTCGATCAGCTCGCGGTACGGCTCGCACGCGCTCGCCGCCGGCGCGCGGCCCGGCTGGCGGCATGCGGCGCGCCGAGTCGGTGGACACCTCCTCCGCTGGTGGCCGGTTTTGACTCGTCGGCTCCAGAGTCGGTGGACACCCCCTGCGCTGGTGGCCGGTTTTGGCGGCCAGACCCGTGCGCTGCCGCCCGCGGCCCGCACCGCGATCCCCGCGGCGCGCAGGTACCCGCTCGCCGTCTCCCGACGGACGCCTGTCGCCGCTTCGATCCGCCGCAGCGACCAACCCAGTCGCCCCAGCGCCACTACCTGCTGCTTCTGTCTCGTCGCTCAAGACGTTGGCCATCCCGGCGGCGGGACCATAGGTCCCTCCGCCTCGTCAACGTCTCGGAGCGCTTCTACTGGTGGCCGGTTTTCAGGTGTCCATCAGTGGCCGGTTTTGGGTGTCCACCGACTCCCGCTTGCGTCGCCACTCGTCCCGTCTTGTGCCGCGTGAGGGCGACTCATGCCATCGGAGCCAGTTGCACTTTCGCCCCGCACGAGTGATGGCCTCGATGAAACCCTGTCCACGCTCCTGATAGACCCAGTTCGGCGCGTCGCTGTAGTAGATGAAATTGCGGAGGCCGCGCGCGAGGAAGTGCTCGGCTACCAGCCGGCCCGCTGCGGGATGATCCTCCAGCACGTGAGCGAAGGGCAAATGCGGCCGGCGGAAACTGAAATCGACGGTCGGTTTGCCCGCGTGCAGGACGAATTCCGCCAGGTCATCCCCCGCGCCCAGCCAGGCCAAAATGCCGTTCCCGTCCCAGCCCCATGGAATGACCTTTTCGCGTGCCAAGTCTTGCGACAAATTCCAGTCATGCGCGTGCGCGTATTTCTCGATGCCCCGGTGAAGACGGTAATCGTACCAGCCGAGGGATAGGAGCACGCGCCGCAAGCCCCGGACTGTAACTGAAGCGGAGAAATCGCGGCGTGCTCGTCGCGTTCCGAACCGACTCGAGCGCGACGCTAGCTAATGTCGGCTGGCCTCGCCTGTGTCGATGGGTCAGCGTCTGGCGCGGCCTTGCGCTAAATCGTGAGTGATGTCGGCTTGTGGCGGTGTTCCGCTGGGAGGAATCAGCGACCGCTTCGTGCCGTGCGAATCCGGGCGGTCGTGGCTTCCCGTGCGTGGCAAAGGACTGCTTCACGATCGCGACCCTCAGGGGATCACCATGAAGTGGATGAGATTCGGTGCCCGCGACCGCTACTGGTCTATGCCCCCAGGATTCTGACGCCCGGAAACACGTGGCGAAGTCTCTCGAGGTCGTGCACGTCGCTCGAGTAGATGATGTCGCCGCGAGACGCCGCCGAGGCGACGACGATGGCGTCGACTAGGGTTGCGCCGGGAACCGCGCCGAGGGCCTCACCAACAGTTTTTGCCAGGCTCAGGGTAAGGGGTTCGACATCGACGGAGTCGAGGATGGCCTTGCGGACGTCCGTGGGTCCACGCCACCATTCAGCAACGACGTCTGCCGGAACTGTGATGATCTGGTCGCGTTCCCTCGCGAGCTCGAAGACCTGGCGCATCCGAAGCTTGCGCCGCTCGAGGGCAATCAGGGCACCCGTGTCGAAGGTCAACCCCGTCACGCCGCTCGCGCTCGCCGTCGCTTCTTCGACGCGCCGGGATTCCTGGTTTGTTCCGCGTCTATTGACTGCGCCGCACCGACCGTCAAGGTCGGACCACCCAGCATGTCGATCAGCCGAGTACGAGCTGCGCGCTGTCGAATCAACCGAGCAGCCTCTGAAAACGCGGCAGAGAGGTTCCCGCGATAGGACTCGCGGGCGCGACGCCTGAGAATCGCCAGATCCTCCCTGTCGATAGAGATGCTGACCTTGACTGTCTTCCCTGGCCGAGTGGTCGCCATGTTCCTACCATGGTAGTACAACCTCTGGCGCAGGGCCACAGCGGACCTGTCAACGAAGGGTTTACCGATGAGCTCAGGCTCCCCGAACAAGCTTCGCAGCCGGGTGGTGGATGCAGCGGAATCCGCGCTAGCCCGCCAGGGGTATGCCAGCGCGGTTGACGTTCTCACCGGGTCGGCTGGCTGGATCCGACGACGCTGCAGCGATGGAAACATGGTCAGCTTTCGTCTCTGGCGGACGGCATCCAGACCAAGCCGGCGCGTGTCGCAGAAGCGTTGGAAGCGTTACGCGCCTGGGCGATCGAGAAGCAACTCGATCCGAGCGAGACGGAGTATGTGGCCCGAACGCCCTGGCGCCAGATGCTTCGGTTCAGCGCGAGCGGGGACGAGGCGATCGAGCGCTTCTACCGAACGCATTGGCTTTCCCGCGACCTATCCGAAAGAGAACGCGGACGGATCACCGCAAAGGCGAATCGCGCGCCGGAGTTGCTCGTCATTCAACCCCTCGACAGAGACTGGAAGTGCCATCGCTGCGGCGCCACCGGTGATCTGTTGATGATGGAGACGCCTGGCCCGGCTTGTCTCTCCTGCGTCGGGCTGAGCTCGCTGGAGTTCCTGCCGGCCGGCGACGCCGCGCTCAGCCGGCGGGCCAAAGCGGCGAGCGAGGTCTACGCCGTGGTCGTCCGATTCAGCCGGAGCGCAAGCGCTACGAACGACAGGGCCTGCTAGTCCAGCCGCACGCGCTCCGAAAGGACCGGTCGGAAACTGAGAAGCGGGGGCCGTAAATCTTCCGAAGGAGGCCGTTTTGAGTTCGAGCGCGTGGGCGCGCCGCCGAACCGGCGTACGAACGCGTCGGCAAGATCATTCAGGATCTGGCGACCCCAGCGGGTCACTATCCAATTTGAGACTGGCGGTGCCGGTGAGGGTCATCGGCGCGACGGCGGCCGAACCGCCACAGCGTGTGCCTCGGCGGCACTCATCGCGGAGCGCGTGAAGGCTGAACGCCGCAGGATCGGGGACCGATGGTCCGGTCCGGAAACTGCAATAACAACATGGCTCATGCCGGGCGACGCGTGCCACCTTGATGCGGTCTCGGCTTCCCCGGCCAGCCGCCTGGTGTCCAGAATGCCTCTGATGGCGCAGCTTCATCGCGCGCTCCGGGCTCTGCCGGCGCTGGTTTTTCTGCTAGTCGTGAACGGCTGCGACAGCACCGCGTCGCTCCAGGTTCAGGGCCCTGACAAGGCGGCGGTCGGCGAGCTGGCGATCTTCTACGTCACGACCGACCCCGGGTGCGGAAAAGCGTTTGGCGGCTCTACGGATCCGACAGGGGACTTCTGTCCGCCCGTTGGTAGTCTCACGTCGACGGTCGATGCGGCGTGCGACGGGAGCGCCTGCGCCGTGGAATCCGTCGAGCTCGTGAGCTCGAACAACGTCATCGTACTGCACATCGTTGGCAACACGGCCGGCCCCACGGTTCTCCGCGTGCGAGCCGCTCTATCCGACGGCTCGCACCTCAGCACCACGTTTCCCGTCACATTTGTCACGGCCACAGGGTTGCACGCGACCTGCGCCGTCGCACAGAAGGCCGAAGGGATCACGACGCCGTACGGACAGTGCGGCGGGCTGTACCCCGTGTTCACGAACTCGAGCTGGATATGGTGGGTCGCGTTCGAGTCGGATTCTGGGCTTGTGTCGAGCTTCGACACGTCGGTTGCTGTACAAGGCGACGCCGTAGCGTTCGACAGCGCGAGCGGCGTGTTCCAGTCCGGATCGATGACCGGGACGGCGCAGGTCACGATCTCGTCGCGGCAGTTCACGAAGACGCTGCCCGTTCGCGTGGCCTCGATGGCCGACGTCGTCAGCGGGGAGGTACGCCTGATCACGCTGACGGACGGAATCGAGCAGGAAATCGCACAGATCGGCCCAGCGCCGAGCACGCTCTGGTACCCAACGAAGGCCGGGCTCCACTTTAGCGGCGACGCCCCGGGCACGGTTGGGATCCAGCCTTTGCTGACGCTTTCGGACGGGACGCAGGCCTATGGAGGCGCCGGCTTCTTCGCGTCCGACCATCCCGAGATCTGCACGATGGATTCCATCTCCGCGAGCGCCAATCTCCTGCAGCAGACGGTGGTGTTCACCAACTGCAAGGCCGACGGCAGCGTTACGTTTTCCGCGACCGTCGGCGCGGCCACCATCAGCTGGCCGGTGACGATCGCCCGGCCTCCTGCCCCCAACTGAGCGCGCTCGCCAAGCGCCCGAGTACGCTCTCGAGCGAGCGCGTCGTCAGAATCATTCGAGATCTGGCGACCCCAGCGGGTCACGATTCAATTTGAGACTGGCGGTGCCGGTGGAGGTCGTGGCGCTTCTTGCGGTGTAGGCGGAAGCTTGTAGCAGCCGATTGCTGGGGTCGCCTTGTCAGGCTCGCCCACGCCAACGGTCCGGCCACCGACCGAGAGCTGATGCGGACCGAGCACCTGGAAGGCGAAGCAGACGCGCCCGTGATCGGTGAGCACCGCCTCGGGAACAACGTCGTTCGGGACGTGAATCTGCAACCCGTTGGCGGGGCCGTGGACCGCTACGATCGTTCGGTCGGGAACGCCTGGGTTGTTCGCACGGCTCGAGGACAGGCCGCCAAATGCGACGAAGACGCCCCCGGTTGGAGCGCGGAGGAATCGGAGTTGGGTGGTCTCGGGCTTCCGATCCTCGGTCAAAGGCCGGATCGATGGCGACGTTCCGGAAGGCTCGCTGGCGATGACGAGGTTGCGCCCAGCGCCGGGGGCTGCCAAGGGGGTGGCCGTGGTGGAATCGGTGAGGAGCTCAGCATCGTCCTTGCGTCGCCCGCGGTCGACGTCGGCCAGCAGCAGCAGCGTCCCGTCGGCGTCGAATGTCCCGCCCTGGATCACGGCGTTCGCAGGGCCGACAATGGCGCGTCCATCGAGATAACGCATTCCTGCGCGTCGATCGAAGAGCGACCAGAAGGCCTGCTTTGGCCCGGAGCCGGGCTTCCTGGCGTTCGGGGCGGCGGCCATTCTGGTCACCTTCGGATCAGGATCGAGATCGAGGCGCCCCGTGAACTCGCCGGCCCAAGCCATTCTCCCTTCGGCGCCCGCGAAGAGACTCGCCGGGTAGCCGGCCGGGGCGAACACCGACTTGAGCTCGCCGTGCTGATCGAACGTGGCCACGAAAGGTTGGCCGCTATCACAATCACCCTCGCAGTCGACGTACTTGGCGAGCGCCTTCTCGTCGGAACAGATCCGCTTGGCCTTGGGCGCGAAGCGCCTGCCGGTGCCCCCCCTGACGGACTCCCGTTTCCATCACCGGCGAAGGTCAGTTACAATGCCCGCGTCATGCGAGTGTCTTGGCTGATCCTGGCCGGCATGCTTCTGGTGTCGCCCATTGCCCGCGCTCAGGCGCAGGTGGCCGGGTTCGACGGCGAGCGGCTGGCGCCGGCCACGGGGGCGGCGGGCTACGTCTTCGTCGAGCAACCCGTGGTGCCGTTCAACCTCGGGTACGGCGTCGGGCTCTTCCTTCATTTCGCCGACGACGCGGTCGTCGTGCGCAACGCCGCCACCGGGAACGTCGTCGGAACCCCGCTCGACGGCGCCGCCAGCCTCGATCTGCTGGCCTCGATCGGCCTTCTCGATCGGCTGGAGCTGGGGATCGGGTTCCCGGTGCGCATCTACTACACCGGCGACGGCAGCGCCGCGCCGCTCGTCGCTTCGCGCGGGATCGGGGACCTGCGGCTCGCCCCGAAGGTCGAGATCGTCCACGGCGGAAACGCCAGGGTTTGGTGGGCGCTGGGCGCCTCCGTTCCCTTCACCTTCCCCACCGGTGACGACCACGCGCTGCGCGGGTCTTCGGGCGTGACCGCCGAGCCGCGTCTGCTGCTAGGCCTCTACCCCGGGCGCTTGGCGGTCGTCGCCAACGGCGGCTTTCTCTTCAGGCGCAACGAATCGTTCTCGCCCGGTGATGAGGTGACGTTCGGCCTGGCGCTGACGTACGCGCTCAAGCCGGCGCGCGATCTCGTACACCTCCACGCCGAGCTCTCCGGAGGATGGCTGCCATCCGTGCACGGGCGGGCGCTCCTGGACCTGCCCCTCGAGGCGCTGGGAGGCGTCATCCTCCAGCCCGACCCGCGATGGAGCGTGTACGCGATGGGCGGCGTCGGCATCACGAACGGGCTGGCTGTTCCCGACTTCCGCGTGGTGGCCGGCGTGCGCTACGCGGTGGGATTGCCCGGCAAGGGCGGCGCGCGCGACAGCGACAGCGACGGCATCGTGGACAGTCAGGACCGCTGCCCCAACGAGCCCGAGGACTACGACGGCTTTCAGGACAACGACGGCTGCCCCGATCCGGACAACGACCACGACGGCATCGCCGACGACGTCGACGAGTGCCCCGACGACGCCGAGGAGAAGGGTGGCGACGGCGACGGCTGCCCTGACAAGGCGCGCGTCATCGTGCGCAAGGGGAAGCTGGTGATCTTCGGCAAGGTGCAGTTCGCGTCCGGATCGGACCGCATACTCCCCAAGAGCGAGCAAGTGGTCGACGAGCTAGCCCACGCGCTCCACGACCACCGCGAGATCAGGGGGGTCGAGATCCAGGGGCACACCGATAACGTTGGCGACAGCGCTTACAACCTCAAGCTCGGGCAGGAGCGGTCCGACAGCGTCAAACGCGCACTCATCAAGCGCGGGCTCGCGCCGGCGCGTTTGAGCGCCAGGGGGTACGGGGAGAGCAATCCCATCGCCCCCAACGTCACGCCCGCAGGGCGGGCCAAGAACCGCCGCGTCGATTTCGTGATCGTGAACTGACCGAGGAGGTGGAGTATGCGCAACATCGCAGTGATCGGCTTATCGGTGGTCGCCGCAGTAGCGGTGTCGGCCGTCCCCGCCTCGGTACGCGCGCAGACCTTCCCAGCGACGATGTCGCCGCTCTACTGCCAGCGCGGCCTCATGACCGACGGCTACCGAGATCAGAGCGGCGCCATCGACGAGCGTGACATCGTCGGCACCACCGCCAACCCGGCCGGCTTCCGCGCCGTCGACGCGCAGTTCTTCTACCTCCGCATGCGCGTCGACGTGTCGCCGGTGATGGGCAGCGGCCTACGCCCGTTCGCCTGGGGGTTCGAGCTCAGCACCGACGGAAACGCCGCCAACTACGAGATCCTGATCCTGGTAGACGGCGCCGCCGACACGGTCAGGCTCTATCGCAACACCGTCACCACCATCGTCGATAGCCCCGCCGACCCTGCCGATCAGCCTCCGGTCATGACGTACCCGTTCTCCACGAACGGGCAGGTGATCGATGCCGGCCCGTCGCTGTTCGCGGGCGGGAACGACGCCTTCATCGACGTGGCGATCCCCTGGAGCGACCTCACACCTCTGGGCCTGACGCCTGCGACCCCGATCACCATCTGGGCGGCGACCTCCACGAACACCGACAGCCTGAACGGCGATTTCGCCTGCAACGACGGCGGCGGCGGCACCGCCATCCCCGGCCTGTCCCGGACCGCGTCCGCCCCGCTGACCCCGGATCCCGCGCGAAGCCCCGGTCCGGTGGGCGGCCCTGGCGGTGGACGCGGCGGTGCCACCGATGGCGGCGGCGGCAATGTCATCGGTGGCTCCGGTATCGAGGGTGGGCCGGGCTGCAACTGCGATGCGAGCGGGCCCGCGGGCCCTTCGCTGTCGAGTGGCCTCTTCGGTCTCGCCGCCCTCCTACTGGCAGGAGCCGCCCGTCCTAGCGCGCGTAAAGCGTAGGCGCTCCTGGCTCTCTCGCGCTTCGAGGACGGTACCTCGGTCGAATCACCATCGAGCACGTATGACCTCTCAACCCGGCAATCCGCTTCACGGTGTCACCCTCGAGATGATCCTCACGGACTTGGTCGCCCATTTCGGCTGGTCCGAGCTGGGCGAGCAGGTCAAGATTCGCTGCTTCACCGCCGACCCGAGCATCGCATCGAGCTTGAAGTTCTTGCGCCGCACGCCGTGGGCGCGACAGAAGGTCGAGAGCCTCTACCTTTTCATGCGGCGAGAACAGGCGCGCCAGCGCCGGAGCACCTGACCTGGACAGGATCCTCGCGCGCCGGCGTTGAAGATCACCCTGGGGCCGGTTGGCGCGGCTCGGCGTGGATCGATGACCCTGTCGTGGCTTCCGTCTGTCTCTGTGGTCGAGGGACGACCGGTCGAACGAGGGGGTCGGCAAGATCACTCAGGATTCTGCGACCCCAGCGGGATTCGAACCCGCGTTCGTGGCTTGAAGGGCCACTGTCCTGGGCCGGGCTAGACGATGGGGTCCGGCGGGAGCGGTCATCTATAAAGAAAGGAGGGCTAGAGCGCAAGGCCACAAAGCGCCGAGGCAATCGATGCCCGCTGACCGTATCGGCGGGTTGCGCAGAAACGTTACCCACCCGGAACCACCTGTTGCTTGACCGTTGCCATACCTGAACACATAATCAGGTGTCATGGGCCGGGCACTCTCACTTCTGGCGAGGCTTCCTTCGTTCGAGGAGGACGGGATCACCCACCGGCGCGACTGCGCGTGCGCCCGGTGCGACGCCGGGTTCGGGCCGTCGGAGCAGGACCGCGCGGAGGCTCACCGTCGCTGGACGGAGAAGCAAGCGCAGGCGGCGGCGGAGCGGGCGGCGGTGCGCAAGAAAGAAGGTGAACGCTTGAAGCGCGCGGAGATGGATCTCTTCGTGAGCGATCAGGTCAAGGCTGCGGACGATCACCTGCGCCGGCTGCGTGCGCTCGAGGAGCGTGTGCGGAGCGATCAGCGGCTCGAAGCGCTCTGGCGCCTGCGCAAGCAGGGTCTCTCGCTGGTCGACTCGATCGCCGAGATCGATCGGCAGTTCCCGCCGCTCGGCGACGAACCCGAACCACAGGAGCGTTGAAGTGGGCCCAGCAGGGTTCGAACCTGCGGCCTACGGATTAAAAGTCCGCAGCTCTACCGGCTGAGCTATGGGCCCGGAAACCGTGCTCCTTGTACCCTCTCCGCGGCGGGGTCGCAAGGGTGGCGGGCGGTCCCACCTGGCGTCACCGCGACGGGGGGCGCCCGCGCGCCGCTACGGGCTGACCGACTGCTCCCAGAAGACGACTTCGCCGTCGTGGTTGGCGACGAAGGAGACGCCGCCGTCGTGAGAGATGACGATGGCCAGCCCTTGCGGGTGGTCGTGCACGAAGCGATAGGCGGCGCGGTGGCGCGTGCCGACGTTCTCGATGTCGTCGATCTCGCGCTCGACCCCCTCGGTATCGAGGGCGCGCCACACGCGCGGCGGCGCCGACAGCTCGGACGAGACCTCGGCGCCGAAGCCGACCAGCGCGAACCGCTTGTCGACCACGACCGCGCCGTCGATGGCGGCCAGGTTGGCGATGAGCCGACTCAGCTCGAACACCGATTGCTCCAGGCGCTCGAGGCCGGGGCTGGCGTCGAGCGCGAAGTCCGACCATCCGACCGACGACTTCGACGTCGCGGCGGCGACGCGCTCGAGGATCTGGAACAGCAGGGTCCGGTAGCGCCGCGACGGTTCGTCCTGGTCGAAGCGGAACTTGAGACGCAGGCCGGCGAGCCCGCGGCGCGCCGGTCTCGCTGCGGGCCTCATCGTCGACGAACAGGATCATTCCGCCGTTTCCAGCGCCGCGCACGAGCTGGATCGTGCGCCGGAGCATGTGCTGGCCGATGCGGCCGATCAGCGAATGGTCGGCGAACGTCGGCGACGACGTTCGCGCCTGCAGCGCGGCGTGCTCGGCCCGCACCTGCTCGCGCTCGCGCGCGAACATCGCCGGCAGCCAGTCTGAATCGAAGACGTCCATCATGGCGTCGACCAGCGTGCCGCGCCGGATCGCGCCGACCAGCTTGCCCGCGCAGCGCACCGCCAGCTGTCCGGGGCCGGTCACGTGAACGATCGGATCGTCGGTCCAGGTCGGCACGACGCTGCGGCCGCCCCAGGTCGGCGCCAGCCACGCGGGGCCGGAGTGCGCGATGCCCCAGATGCGCAGCTGTCCGTCCTCGGGGTGCGCGCCGATCAGGGCCGATTCGAAGGGCACCGACGGGCTCAGGCGGCGCAGCTCGTCCGCGAGGAGCGGGCGCGTGTGATCGAACATCAGGCGCAGCACGCCCTGGTTGGCGGCGCCCGCCTCGGGCAGCTGATCCGCGCGCATCAGCAGCAGGCGAAAGCGCGTCGGCCGCGCTTCCTCGGTCGTCAGCGACGCGTCGAACGCGACCGACAGCGCCTCGCTGAGCAGGTCGCGCGACAGGGACAGGGTGCGGCCCTGCGGCCAGTGCGACTCGACGTACTCGGCCAGGTCGGGCGGGTAGGCGTGGTCACCGAGGGTGCTCACGAGAGAATGTCGTAGCACGAATCGGCCGCGCCGCGGCCGCCGAGCTGGATCACGCCGCGCCGGCCGTTGATGCGCCAGTCGCGATCGACGTCGTCGAGCTGCGCGGCTCGCCCCGGCGCCAGGCCGGCGAGCGCGTCGCTCTTCATCGTGCGCAGGCAGACCAGCGGCGCGGGGAAATAGTCGGTCGCCGCCGCGAAGCTGACCCCGTCGGGGTAGATGGCGTCGCCGACGGCCCGCCGGTAGTTGGCGTCGCCCTTGAGCACGACCGCGGTCGCGCCGTCGAGCACGCGCGCCAGGCGCGCGGGGCGCTCCCAGAGAAAGCGCGGCCCGTTCCAGAACGGGTCGGGCAGGAAACGCAGGCGGTCGGCGTCCCAGGCGCGCCGCAAGCGCGTCGCGAGACCGGCAGCGCCGCCGCCGCGCGCGTCCATCGCGGCCAGCAACGCCCAGACGTCACCGGCGGTCGCGTCGCTGACGAAGGTCGGGTGAATCTTGACGTGCAGGCTCACGCGCGCGCCGGCGCGCGCGATCAACGTGTCGGCCAGCGCCAGGTCGGTCGCGAGCTCGCTGCCGGTGTTGTCGGCGACGATGTGAACGTCGCCGTCGGAACGCAGCAGCGCGGGGATCGCGCGCGCGCGGTCGTCGCACAGGAGATCGTCGCTGTGTCCGGCGGCGCCGAACGCCACGCCGACGGCGTAGCTGAGATCGACTCGGTTGCCCCACAGCGCGCGCAGCAGCAGCTCGGCGAGATGCACGACGATGTCCGCTTCGACGATTTCCGATACGCCCGCGAGCGCTCCGTCGAGACCAAGCCACAGCGCCTCGCCCGCCAGCTCCTCGCGCTTGGCGGTGGCGAACGGATCCTGCCCGGTCTCCCAGTAGCGCACGGCGATCATCAGGCAGCGGTAGACGTAGCACTCGGCGAAGAACCAGTCGGTGGCCAGCCAGGTCTGTCCGGCGTACGCCGCCACCGCCGACTCCCACTCGCCCGCGTCGGGCGCGGGGAACCGCAGCGGCGGCAGCGCGCCGTCGCCCGCGATCTCGTCGCGCAGCCGCGCGACCGCTTGCCGCGCGGCGGGCGGCAGGGCGGGGTTGCGCGCGATCACATCGTCGAGGATCTTGGGCACGCGCACGCTCATGCTGTAGTGCGCGAACGCGTTGCTGCGGTCGGTGCGGAGCGGGGCCGGGCGCATGCGGGCGGTTATCGCCCGCCGCCGGGACGGCGCGAAGCGTTTTCGCCGGTGGGGTGCGACGGCCACACGCGCACACATCGGCGCGGGTTCGCGGTCGGCCTCCGCCACCGCCCAGCCTAACGCCTTCCATGCGTTTGAGAAACGCCGCGTCGCTGCCGATGGTGCGTGTCAGTGTCGAATCGGAAGCCCAGGTGCGTGCTGCTCTCGGTCGCGGCGATCGCCGTCGCGGCGGCAGCAACCGCGCGCGCCGGCGAGGACGTCACCGTGCCCGCGCGCGTGCAGGCGCAGTTGCTGGTCGCGGTCGCGTCGTTTCAGACCAACATGAACCTGGCGGCCGACGGTTCGGTGCAGATCCTGGTCCTGACCAAGGACGACGACGTCAGCTCCGAGCGGGTCGCGCGCCAGCTGATGGGCGCGCTCGGTGACATGAAGAAGATCGCTCGCCGCGTGCACCACGAGACGGTCGAGCCGTTTCACGACGCCGCGACCCTGGCGGCGACGTGCCGCGAGCGCCGGATCGCGATCGTCTACCTGTCGCCGGGGTTGGGCGGCGCGATCCCCGAGGTCGCGCAGGCGTTGCGCGGCACGGCCGTCCTGACCGCGGGCGCCGTCGCCGGCTTCGTTCCGCGCGGCGTCGTGCTGGGCTTCGATCTCGTGTCGGGCCGTTCCGAGATGCTGCTGAACCGCACGCAGATGAAAGCGCTGAACGTGCAGTTTCCGCCCACGCTGTTCCAGCTGATGAGGATCGTCGAGTGAAGCGGCTTCTTCATTCGATACGCCGGCTCGCCGCTATGGTCCTCGCGGCGTCGGTGCTTGCGGGCTCGCCGGCGCTCGCCGCGTCCGAGTTCGACGGCGGCGCGCCCGCTGACGCCGCCGCAACCGACGTCGCAGCGCCGCCGATCGCCGCAGCGCCGGTGGTCGCCGCGCCGCCGCCGCCCGCCGTGCCGCCGCCCGCCGCCACGCCGGCGCCTGCCCCGCCGCCCGAGGAGGACTTCGCCGAGCTGCGCGGCCTCGTCGAGGAGCCGATCCTCTCGACCGCGTCGCAATCGCTCGAGTCGGCGAGCGCCGCGCCCGCGACGTCGACGTCGATCTCCGCCGACGACCTGCGCCGCTTCGGCATCCGCTCCCTCGACGAGGCGATCAACTACCTGGCGCTCGGCATGTTGACGCAGAACCCGTTGCACTCCGTCGACATCGGCGCACGCGGCGTGCTGCTGACCTCGGACTTCGGCAACCACGTCTTGCTGCTGGTCAACGGCCACGCCATGAACGAGCAGTTCGATGGCACGGCCTACTTCGAGCGCGGCGCCGCGATCCCGTTCGATCTCATCGACCACATCGAGATCATCCTCGGCCCGGGCTCGGTGCTCTACGGCTCGAATGCCATGCTCGGCGTGATCAACATCATCACGAAACGCGCCAGCGAGTGGAACGGCTTTCAGATCGCCGTCGAGTCGGAGGTGCCGATCTCGGCGCGCCTGGCGCTCGGGTTCGGGCGCGAGGGGACGCTCGCTGGATTGCCCGCGTCGATCACGGTGGCGCTCGACTACTACCGACAGTCGGGGCCGACGTTCACGTTCGGGCCGCAGAACGTCGGCGACGACAGCGTCACCATGCAGCCGAAGAAGTTCAACGCGGCGGGCACGAACGCCGGCATCTGGGGCGGCGCCGCCGACAAGTCGTACTGGACGCGCATCCCCGCCGGGTACGCGCGCATGACGCTCGGTCACGCCGAGCTCGACGTGCGCGCCGCCTCGTACACGCGCGGCACGCCGTACGTCAACGACTTCAATCAATCGCTCGGCGACTTCAACGATCCCAACGGCTGGGAGCGCGATCGCTGGCTGTCGGCCGACTTCAAGCACCATCTGGCGCTGTCGTCGATCGCCGAGCTCAAGAGCCGCCTCTACGGCGACCTCTACGATTACCGCCAGCACCTCAACAGCTCGGCGCCCGAGGATTGCCTCGACGGACAGGTGAACGGCTGCCGCCGCGAGGCGCTGGGCCTGTCGCGCTGGGCGGGCCTCGAAGAGCAGGCGACGCTCGACTGGCGCCACGACGGCTCGATGGTGACGATGCTCGGCGCCGACGGGCGCATTCGTCACGTCGGGACGGAGCTGGACATCTACGACGCGGTCACCGGCGACAACCCGGGCGCGATCGGCCGCGAGCGCCGCACCGAGGGGGCGCTGGGGATCTACGGGCAACAGACCGCGCGGCCCATGAAGAATCTGGATCTCAACCTGGGCCTGCGCTTCGACGCCGATCAACGCTTTGGCACGCACCTGTCGCCGCGCCTGGCGGTGGCGGTCCGTCCGTGGACCGGCGGCACGCTGAAGGCGATCTACTCCGAGGCGTTCCGCGCGCCGACGCTCTACGAGATCGCCTATCTCGATCCGCGCGGCCAGCTCGCCGCGCCCGGGCTGAGCCCGGAGGTGGTCCGCTCCGTCGAGGTCCTGCTGACCCAGCGCTGGGGCTCGGACCGTTTTCTCATCGGCGGATTTCGCTCGTGGTGGCTGGGCATGGTGTCGCTGCAGCAGCTATCGCCGGATCAGGTCAACGCCGCCATCGCCGCCGGCAAGCTCGCGCCCGGCACGACGTCGGCGGTGCAGTATCAGAACGTCTCTGCCATCAACGACCTCGGCGTGAACGCGTCCTTCGACGGCTCGCGCCTGGGCGGGCGCCTGCGCTACGGCGCCAATCTCACGGTCGCCGAGGCGGACCGCAACGAGCCCGACGGCACCAAGGTCGATCTCACGGTCACGCCCAAGGTGTTCGGCAACGCGCGCGTCTCGTACGCGCTGCCGGCCGGCTTGCCGATGATCGGGCTCGCGGCGCTGTTCTTCGGCGAGCGTCTCGCCGATCGCGCCAACGACGGCATGTTCGTGCCGACGCCGACGGCGCCGCTCCAGGTCGAGGCGCGGCTCACGCTGTCGGGCGACGTGCCCAGCGTCGCCGGCCTGTCGTACCGGGCGACCGTCGACGCGGCGCTGGCCAGCCGCAACCCCTATGTCGTCGGTCCGCTGCAGGCGGCGACGCCGGATCACCCGAGCGCCGAGCTGTCGCCGGTCGATCGCCTCCGCGTTGGCATCGGCCTCTGGTACCGCTTCGGCCGTTAGCCACGCCGTGCCCGTCGACTACGACGACGACCGCGCTCGTGTCCGGCGGGCCGATCGGCTGCCTGCCGGCTTGCTGCCCGGCCGGCGCCGTCCGGCGATGAGCGTGCCGATCCCGATCACCAGCTCGTCGACGTCGACGGGCTTCGAGACGTGCATGTCGAACCCGGCGTCGAGCGCGCGCGCCCGATCGACGTCGCGCGCGTGAGCCGTCAGCGCCACCGCCGGCAGATCGCGCACCGCTTCGGGTGCCTGCCCGCGCAGGCGCCGGAGCAAGCTGTAGCCGTCGCCGCCGCTGCCCGGCATGGCGACGTCGCTGACCAGCACTTGCGGCGGGCGGCGCAGAAGAGCGGTCCACGCCGCGTCGGCCGAATCGGCGCACTCGACGTCGGCGCCCTCCTGTTGCAACAAGAGCCCGAGCGGCTCGCGCACGCGCGCATCGTCGTCGACCAGCAAGAGGCGCACGTTGCGCAGGCGCTCCAGGACCGGCTCACCCGTCGCCGGTGGCTTCACCGCTTCGATCTCCGGCACCAGGGGCAAGCGGAGCGTGAACGTCGCCCCGCGGCCCGCGCCCGCGCTCTCGCCGCGCAACGAACCACCCTGCAGCTCCACGAGCTGGCGCGCGATCGCCAGGCCCAGCCCCAGGCCGCCCTGAGAGCGCGTCATCTCCGTTTCTTCGCCCTGGCTGAACGGGTTGAAGAGTCGCGGCAGCACCTCGGGCAGGATGCCGCGCCCGTTGTCGCTGACCGCGATCTCGACGTCACCCTCGTTCCGGCTCACGACGACGCGGACGCGCCCGCCGCCGTCGGTGAACTTGATCGCATTCGAGAGCAGGTTGTTCAGCACCTGGCGCAGCCGTCCCGCGTCGCCGAACACGCGCCCACCGCCGGCCTTGAACGTCGCGTCCAGCGTCAGTCCCTTGGCGGCTGCCGCCGGGCGCGCACCTTCGACGCCGGCCTGCACCACGGCGGCAGGGTCGATCAGCTTTGGATCCAGATAGAGCTTGCCGCTGATGACGCGCGAGATGTCGAGCAGGTCTTCGACCAGGCGCGACTGCGCCAGCGTGCACTCGCGGATCGAGGCGAGCGCGCGCCGGCGCAGGTCGGGATTGATGGGCTCGTCCTGCAGCACCTTGGTCCACAGCAGCAGCGCGCCCAGCGGCGTGCGCAGCTCGTGCGACACCACGGCCAGGAAGCGATCCTTCTGGCGGTTCGCCTCCTCGGCCTCGGCGCGCGCCGCCCGCTCGCGCGCGAGCAATTCGATGCGCTCCTCTTGCGTGCGGCGAACGTCGTCGATGTCGGACGCGATCCCGAACCAGCGCACGATGTCGTGTCGCGTGTCGAGCAGCGCGAAGCGCACGCGGTGCCAGCGGTACGCGCCGTCGCGCCGCCGCAGCCGCCCGTCGAACTGAGTCGCGCGCCGCCACTCCACCGCCTCGTCGAATGCTTGCCGGCACGCGAGCAGATCGTCGTCGTGCACGATCTGCTCCCAGCCGCCCTCGTTGCTCTCGTCGACGGTGAGGCCGGTGTACTCGATCCAGCTTCCGTTGTAGCGGCCGCGCCCGCCGCCGCCGGTGATGCCTGACCAGACGATCGTCTGCAGCACGTCGGACAGAAGCTGCCGCGCCAGCACCCGCGCGGTCAGGTCGACGCCGGTCAGGACGACGCCGCTGACGGCCGCACGCGCGGGATCGCGGTACGCCTGCATCGCCACGCTGTAGAACCGGGGCACGCCCGAGCCCAGGTTGTCGAAGGCGCTGTCGGCGAGCTCGATCGGCTCGCCGGTCTCGTAGACGTGATCGACGGCGGCCAGCAGTGGATGGCCTGCCAGGCGCGGGAACAGCTCGACCAGCGTGATGCCCGGCGGGCCGCCGTAGCCGCTCACGCGGCGCCAGGCGTCGTTGCCGTAGCGGAGAGCGTGCGAAGGCCCGCCGAAGATGAAGATCGGCAGCGACAGGCGTCGGATCGTGTCGCAGACCGAGGTGAAGGGGATCGACGGCTGCTCGAGCAGCGCGCGCACCATCGCGCACGTCGCCTCGAGGTTCTGGTGGAGGGGGTCGTCGGCCGGTGTGCCGCCGTCGAGCCCCATCTCCGCCGGAAGGCCGTGTGCGAACACCATCTTCATACTGGATGCCGACCCCCGATCCTGGTTTCCTCGCCGGGGCATCCTAGCCACGAATTGCACCGCGTGTCTCGTATCTCGGTCTCGGTCTCGGTCGCGTGTGGACGTCGTTCAGTCGGTCACGGTTCCCGGATCGCCGAGCGGGGCGAACAGACCGTCGACATCGCGCGCGGTCAGTGACGCCGTCGCGGCGTCGCCGTCGCGGCCGAGGATTCCGTCGGCGAGACGGCGCTTCTTTTGCTGCAGGGCCAGCATGCGCTCCTCGACGCTGCCGGCGACGATCAGGCTGTAGACGAACACCGGCTGCGTCTGCCCGATGCGGTGGGCGCGGTCGGTCGCCTGCGCCTGCGCCGCCGGGTTCCACCACGGGTCGTAGTGGATCACGGTGTCGGCCGCGGTCAGGTTCAGTCCCGTGCCGCCTGCCTTGAGGGTGATGAGGAAGACGTCGGCCTGCCCCTTCTGGAACGCGTCGACCGGCTGCTGCCGATCAGCGGTCGCGCCGGTCAGGCTGACCCAGCGCATGCCGCGCTCGTCGAGGCCGGCGCCGATCAACGCCAGCATGCGCGCGAACTGCGAGAACACCAGCACGCGTCGTCCCTGACCGAGCTGGTGCTCCAGGAGCTCCATCAGCACGTCGTACTTGGCCGACTCGCGCACCTCGCCCGCGGTCTCTCCGCGCAGCAGGCGCGGGTCGCAGCACGCCTGGCGCAGCCGCATCAGCGCGTCGAGGATCGGGATCGTCGACGGGCCGATTCCCTTGCTGGCGATCAGTTGTCGGACCTCGGCGTGCGCGGCCACGCGCAGGCTCTCGTACAGATCGCGCTGCGCGCCGCGCAGCTCGACGGGGCGGACGATCTCGGTCTTGGGCGGCAGGTCGCGCGCGACCTCTTCTTTCGTGCGCCGCAAGATGTACGGCGCCACCTGGTCGCGCAGCGCGCGCAGCCGCTCGCGATCGTGCTCGCGCTCGATCGGGTTCGCGAAGCGATGGCGGAACCAGTCGGCGTCGCCGAGCAGGCCCGGGTTCAGGAACTCGCACAGCGCCCACAGCTCGCCCAGGTTGTTCTCGACCGGCGTGCCCGACAGGCACAGGCGGTGGCGGGCGTGCACGCGCGTCACCGCCTGGTGGGCCTGGCTGCGGCGGTTCTTGATGGTCTGCGCCTCGTCGAGGATCAGCGACGAGAACTGGCGCGACGCCAGCAGCGCGTCGTCGCGCACCAGCACCGGATAGGTCGTGAGCGCGACGTCGCAGCGGCCGGGCGCGACGTCGGCCCACTGGTAGCGCCGCTCGGCGCCGCGCACCAGCCGCACGCGCAGCGCGGGCGCGAACCGGCCGAGCTCGCGCCGCCAGTTCCCGACGACGCTGGTCGGCGCGACGACCAGCGCGGGCAGGTCGAGCCGCCCGGCTTCCTTCTCGGCCACGAGGTGCGCGATGGTCTGCAGCGTCTTGCCCAGGCCCATGTCGTCGGCCAGAATTCCGCCCGCGCCGTGCGCGCGCAGGTGCTGCAGCCAGCGCAGCCCTTCTTGCTGATACGGGCGCAGCGTCGCGCGCAGGCCGATCGGCGGGCGCGCCGGCTGTTCCGTCACCGAGGGGCCGGCAGCCAGCGCCCGCCCGCGTTCGTGCACGGTGGTCGCGCCGCTCCAGGCCAGCGCGGGCCGCCCCGGCTCGGCGAACGCGGCGTCGATGCCGATCAGCGACCCGGCCTTGGTCGCGGGGAAACGGAACGCATCGGCGCGCGCCGCGCTCCCCTGGCCAGTGCCCTGGTACAGCTCGCCCATCACTTTCATGAGGATGCGCAACCGCTCGGGCGGGACGGTGACGTAGCGGCCATCACCGATCGGCAGCGCGAACGCGCGCGCGCCGGGCGGGATCAACCGATCGAAGCGCGCCGACGGAGAGACCTGTTCCAGCAGGTCGAGCAGCGCCGGCAACAGGTTCACGCGCCGGCCGCCGACCTCGATGCCGAGCTGCAGGCTGAACCAGCCCACCTGGTCGTCGCCGTCGCCGACGTGCGCGTACCAGGGCGCATCGTCGCCGACGATCTGAAACGGGTAGTCGGGCGGCAGCTCGACGCGCCAGCCGAGCGCGCGCAGCTGGGGCAGCGCATACGCGGTGAACGAGCACAGCGCGTGGACGTTGCGGTCGACGCGCACCAGGTACTCGGCCGAAGAGCCGGGGCAGGTCTCGATCTCGTCGAGGCAGGCGATCTCGACGACGCCCAGGCTCTCGAGCAGGTAACGCGCGCGGCGCTCGCCGACTGGATCGCGGCCCAGACCGGGCACGGCGCCGTCGTAGAGAAACGAAAGCTCGGCCACCGCCACCTCTTCCTCCTGGAAGCGGGGCGCCAGCGCTTCGCCGGCATTGACCAGCAGCGACTCCATGCGCAGCCGCAAGCAGGGCGTGACCTTCGCTCCCTTGTCGGCGTTCGGGTCGGCGTTCGGGTCGGCGTTCGGGTCGAGCTCCGGCGTGACGTTCGGCGCGGCGGCGGCCTCATGCGGTCCAGGCGTCGTCACCGGCATCTGTGCACGAGTATCGACGCACGGCCGCGCTTGTCCAGTAGTGGATATGTGAGCGTGACCCTAGTGACAGGCGATCCAGGTGCCCTACGTTCTCACTAGGGACTCGCCCGCAGGTGGGCGCGACCAAGGAGGTCGTTCAATGACTCGCTTCGGTTCAGTCGTGCTGGGCGCCGCATTGGTCGTGCTGTGGATCGTCGGGCTCAACCAGGGAGCGACGATGTGGCTCACCTGGCTGCTCGGCCTTGCCGGGCTCACGTCGATCGTCCTGGCCGCGATGCTGCCAGCCGAGCACGGCCGCGAGGGGGCGAAACCTCCGGCGATGGTCGGGTTCGTGCTGTTCGCGCTCTGGATCCTCGCCGTCGCGTCGCGCGCCACGCCGTGGCTGACGTGGGGGACGTTCGCGCTCGGCTTCGCTCATCTGGTCGTGGCCGCGCTGGAGGTCCGCCACCAGGTGCACCACGACACGCACCGCGGGCTGCATCAAAGGCTGCATGACGACGAACTGCTTCGTCGCCGGCTCGTCTGACCCGAAACCGGCGCCGCTCACCGACGGGAAGCGACGCTGGTGATGCGCTTGTGCTTCAAATCGGGGATCGCCCCGAGGTAATGTCCCAGCGTGGCACGCGTGCGGGGAGGGATCGCTCCAGGCGGCGCGGCGGGGTTGGCCGCCGTGAGATTGGCTGGCGCGAGACTGGCTGTCGCGGAGCTGGCTGTCGCGGCGCTCGTCGGCGCTTGCTCACATGCTCAGACCGCGTGCCCGCTGGGCGCGACGCTCGCGCGACGGGTCTACAGCGGCGGCGTCGAGACCGAGTGGTGCCGCCGCGACGCCGACCACGTACGCCAGGGCGCCGAGGTCCGCTACTACGAGAGCGGCGTGAAGCTGCTCGAAGGGACGTACGTCGACGGTGTCCAGCACGGGCTCTGGCGCTACTACTGGAACACCGGCGAGATGTGGCGCGAAGAGACCTGGAACGACGGCGAGATGCTCGCGCAGAAGATCGTCACGCGCGCCGCCAAGCTCAGCGCCGCCGACCGCAGCGAGCTCGGGTTCACGAGCTCGGGCATCGTGCGCATCGCGACCTACGATCCCGGGCCGAGGCGACACCAGCAGGAGCAAGAGGCGCGCTCGTTCAGCGACCGCTATCCCGACGGCAAACCGCGCACGCTCGGTCGCTACGACGGCGACGGCGCGCGCTGGGGCGTGTGGTGGTTCTGGTATCCGAATGGCCAGCTGGCGCGCGAGGTCGAGTACGAATCCGGCGTGCGCAATCACGGCTTTCGCGAGTGGTACGAGGACGGGCACGCGCGAACCGACGGATCGTATCTCGCCGGCCACAAGGACAGCCACTGGCGGCGCTGGGACCCGAGCGGCCGCCTGGTGCACGACGATCTCTACCGCGACGGCACCCTGATCCCGCCGGGTGGCATGCCGGAAGACGGTCCCGTGTTAGAGTCACCACCGTGAAGCGGTCGGTCACGGTTCAGATCGCGGGCCTTCGCTACTCGCTGAAGACCGATGACGACGACCGGACCGTCAAGGCCCTGGCTGCTTACGTCGACGGAAAGATCCGCGACATCCAGAAGCAGGCCAAGGTCCCCGACACCCAGGCGGTAGCGGTGCTCACTGCTCTACAGATCGCGGAGGAACTCTTTGCAGAACGGCGCGAGTCACTAGAACTGCGGAAAAGGATTCGCGAAAAGAGTCAGTCCCTGCTTGACTACCTCGAACGCGAGGCGCGAGTATGACCTCCTAGGTTTCGGGTACCCGTTTGCTGTTGGACGAAAAGCGCGCGCTTCGCCACACGATGATGGCGCGACGGCAGGAGCTCTCACCCGAGGTGCGTGCGCAGCTGTCGGCGGCGTTGACCGCGCGGCTCGGAGCGCTGCCCGAGCTGACCGCGGCCAGCGCCTCCGGCGGCACCGTCGCCGGCTTCGTGGCGCTGCCCGCGAAGGGCGAGGTCGATCCGGCGGCGGCGCTGTCGGCGCTGCGCGCGAGCGGGGCGCACGTCGCGCTGCCGCGGGTGAGCGTCGAGCCGCCGCGCCTGCGCTTTCACGACGTCGATCCGGCCGACGCCGGCGCGCTGGTGCCCGGGCCGTTCGGGCTTCGCGAACCAGCGCCGTCGGCGCCCGAGGTCGCCGTCGAGAGCATCGACGTGATGTTGCTGCCCGGGCTGGCCTTCGATCGCGCCGGCCGCCGGCTGGGCTACGGCGGCGGCTACTACGACGAGGCGGCCGGGCGTTTGCGCGCCGCGGGCCGCGGTTTTCTGGTCGGCCTCGCGTTACGACTTCCAGATCGTCGAACGCTGTCCCGCGGGCGACGCCGACGTCGGCGTCGATTGCGTCGTCACCGATCGCCAGGTCGTGCGCTGTGCGCCGCCCAAATCGTCAGACGGAGGCCGTGCTTGATCCCGATCGCCGTCGCCGTGCCAGCGCTGCTGGTCCTGTTCGTGGTCGCGTTGCTCGTCGGACGTTCCCTGCGCGCGCCGGCGCTACCGCAGAGTGACGAGGAGAAGCAGCGTCTCATCGAGGCGGCCAGGAGCGAGGCGGAGTCGCTGAAGCGGCAGGCCGCGCTCGACGCCAAGGAGCTGGCGCTGAAGGCGCGCGCCGCCGTCGATGCCGAGCTGCGCGCGCGCCAGACGGAGCTCGAGAAGCAGGCGGCGGAGATCGCGTCGCGCGAGCGGGCGATCGACAAGCAGGAGCGCGAGCTGCGCCAGAAGGCCGAGGAGATGTCGCGCGGCGAGAAGCAGCTGGCGTCGCGCGAGTCGGCGGCCGAGGCGTCGGCGCGCAACGCCGCGAACCAGGCCGCGGCGGCGAAGGCGCGCCTCGAGAAGATCGCGTCGCTGACGCAGGCCGAGGCGCGCCAGCAGATGCTGGACGAGGTGCGCGACGAAGCGCGGCGCGAGGCGGCGGGCGACGTGAAGAAGATCGAGGACCAGGCGCGCGCCGAGGCCGAAGAGAAGTCGAAGATGATCATCTCGGCGGCGATCCAGCGCTACGCCGGCGAGTACGTGACCGAGCGGACCGTCGCGACCGTGCCGCTGCCGTCGGACGACATGAAGGGGCGCATCATCGGGCGCGAGGGGCGCAACATCCGCGCGCTCGAGGCGGCGACCGGGATCGACCTCATCATCGACGACACGCCCGAGGCGGTCGTGATCTCGTGCTTCAATCCGGTGCGGCGCGAGATCGCGCGCATCGCGCTCACGCGCCTCATCGCCGACGGGCGCATCCATCCCGACGCGCATCGAGGAGATGGTCGAGAAGGCGACGCGCGAGATCGATCAGCAGTGCAAGGACGCCGGCGAGCAGGCGGCGTTCGATCTCGGGCTCGGGCGCATCCACCCGGAGCTGGTGCAGCTGCTGGGCAAGCTCAAGTTCCGGTCGAGCAACGCGCAGAACCTGCTGCAGCACTCGATCGAGGTCGGCTTCCTGGCCGGCGCGATGGCGGCCGAGCTGGGGCTGCCGGTGAAGACCGCGCGGCGCGCCGGGCTGCTGCACGACATCGGCAAGGCGATCGATCAGGAGATCGAGGGCTCGCACGCCGTGATCGGCGCCAGCGTCGCGAAGAAGCTGGGCGAGCCGCCGCGCGTCTGCCACGCGATCGAGGCGCACCACGGCGACGTGCCGTCCGATCGACGTCATGGATCACATCGTCGACGCGGCCAACGTGCTGTCGGGGCAGCGGCCGGGCGCGCGACGCGAGATGCTCGAGTCGTACGTGCAGCGGCTCGTCGACCTCGAGAAGATCGCGACCAGCTTCCCCGGCGTCGAGCGCGCGTTCGCGATCCAGGCCGGGCGCGAGGTGCGCGTGCTCGTCGAGAACTCGCGCGTGAGCGATCAGGAGGCGCGCTTGCTGTCGAAGGACATCGCGCGCAGGGTCGAGTCCGAGCTGGCGTATCCCGGGCCAGATCAAGGTCGCGGTGATCCGCGAGACGCGCGCGACCGACTACGCGAAATAGCGGCGGCGAGCGAGCTGATGCATCAAGTCGTTGTCTGACTTTGATGGCTGATTTTCAGGGATCTCGGGCCCGGATCGCGCCGGATCCAGGGTTGCTTTTTGGGACCGCGCAGGGCATAGAGAACCCACCATGAGTTCCACGGTTATCGTCGGTGTCAACTGGGGCGACGAGGGCAAGGGCCGAATCGTCGACTATCTCGCGGGTGACGCCGACTTCGTCGTTCGCTACCAGGGCGGCAGCAACGCCGGCCACACGGTGGTGAACGACCGTGGTGTGTTCAAGCTCAACCTGGTTCCGTCGGGGATCTTCAGTCCGCACGCCATCAACGTGCTCGGTCCGGGAATGGTGATCGACGTCGAGCATCTGAATCGCGAGCTCGCCGGGCTCGAGGCGCGCGGCGTCGGGCCGATCAATCTCAAGATCTCGGATCGCGCCACGATCTGCTTTCCGTTTCACGCCGATGAGGACGGATGGGAAGAGGAGCGGCTCGCGGCCAGCGCGGGGCGTCCCTACGGATCGACGCGGCGAGGGATCGCGCCCGCGTACGGCGATCGCGTGATGAAGAAGGCGATCCAGATCGGCGAGCTCTTGCACCCGGAGCACCTGCCGGCGCGCATCAAGAGCCTGGTCGAGTGGAAGGCGCTGGTCGCCAAGGGCGTGTACGGCAAGACGCCGACCGCGACGCTCGACAGCGTGATGAGCTGGCTCGACACGTACGGCAAGCGCGTGATTCCGATGATCTGCGACACGACCGCGCTCTTGTCGACGGCGGCGAAGGAGGGGCGGCGGATCCTCTTCGAGGCGCAGCTGGGCGCGCTGCGCGACGTCTACTTCGGGATCTATCCCTTCACGTCGTCGTCGTGCTGCCTGGGCGCGTTCGCGCCCATCGGTTCGGGCCTGTTCGGCGTCAACGCCGATCGGATCATCGGCGTGGTGAAGGCCTTCTCGACCTGCGTGGGCGACGGTCCGTTCACGACGGAGATGGACGAGAAAGAGGCGAAGGAGCTGCGCGAGCAGGCCAACGAGTTCGGCGCGGCGACGGGCCGTCCGCGGCGCGTGGGCCACTTCGACGCGGTGGCTTCGCGTTATGGCGCCGAGGTGCAGGGCGCGCACGAGATCGCGATTACCAAGCTCGACTGCCTGTCGGGCCGCGGCGCACTTCAAGTCTGCACGCACTACGAGTACAAGGGAAAGAAGCGCACGGACTTCCCGATCAACACCGTGCTCGAGCAGTGCCGCCCCATCTACCGCGAGATGCCCGGCTGGACCGAGGACATCACCGGCATCCGCAAGTTCGAGGACCTGCCCAAGGCGGCGCGCGACTACGTCACTCTGATCGAGACGTCGATCGGCCGTCCCGCCCGCTACGTCTCGGTCGGCGCCCACCGCGCCGCGATGATCGTGCGCGAGGGCGACCTGCGCGTCGGGTAGCGGCTAGTACTAGTACCGCGGAATCAGCCCCTCGACCGGCAACACCCACGTACCCTGCGTCGGGCCCCAGCCGACGGCGATCCGGCCGACGGAACCGGCGTCGAACCAGATCGTTCCTTCGAGGCGATACGGAATCGTGAAGGTCGGGGCCCGGCCGGCGCGCAGCTCGCTCATGGATTGAACGGCGAGCTGGCGCAGCACGCCCAGCAGCTGTTCCGGGCCGAAGGAGTAGCGGGCGACCACGTCGATCTGACTCGAGCCGTTGAGCGGCGGCGCCGTGAAGCTGGGCGGCTGGCCGTTCGCCATCGCGAGACCGCCCGCGAGCAAGAGCTGGGGCAGCGATCGGTTGACGAAGTCATTCAGCGAGCGCACGTCACGCGACGACGCCTCGCACGCGCCCGGCGCCGGAATGCCCGTGCATCCCGGCGTCCCGGCCGGGCACAGGCTGAGGCAAATCGCGCCCAGCTTCTCGTTGGACGCCGCCGGAAAGACCGTCGCCGCCGCGAGCACGCTCGCGAGCGGAATGGGAATGCGATTGGGGTTGGCGACGCGGAGCTGGATGTCGAACGTCACCGCCATCGCCGCCGGATTGGGGCGCGCGCCGAACAGGCCCTGGCAGATCATCGGCCCGGTGCCGAGCGGCGCCGAGATGACGTCGGGGCAGTAGTAAGCCGCGAGCGTGCGCGTCGGCGGCGCGCCCACCATCGTCGCGCCGACGAACGTCACCTGAGGCGGGCTCAGCGACTCCACCGCGGGCGGCAGCCCCAATCCCTGCAAATTGAGATCAGCGCACGACGTCGCGAACGGAATCGCCGCCGCCGCGAGCACGCCGATCGACGGCGCGAGTCGCGCCCAGCAGCGGCGCCCGGAGATAGTTCGATCAATCATGGCGCGATCATCTTCGTCGAGGATCGCCGCCCCGCCAAATCAGACCGCAAGATTCTCCAGGCCGTCGGCGATCGCGGCGCGCAGTTCCAGAGATAGTGGCGGGGTCAGGTCGTGCGGTCTACTATCGGCCCTCTGATCTCGACGACCGGATGAGGTCGACGAGAGGATTTCTTCGACTTGAAGCGAGGGGGATGGGATGAGACGGACGATGGTTGCTGGAGTGGTCGTAGCTGTGGCTGGGTTGCAGGTCGTTTCTGCGCAGGTGGCGGAGGGGACGACGTGCCAGGGGGACAACGCGCACCAGTGCTGGGCGACGCTGTCGGGGCCGAATTATTCGCAGGTGGTGGTTGGAAACACGTTCGCCGGCGCCGGCATCGCGTGCGCTGTCACGTCACCCCAGGTCAGCAGCTGGGGCGGGGTCTTGCACTGCTTTGTCGCGGTCGGATCTTCGGGGGCGACGATCCGCGGACGAGGGGGCGAGGAGGCGCAGTCTCCCGGTCCGTTCCAGGCGTCGAACCCCAACATGCGCATCGTGTCGCTGGCCATGCGGAACTACACCGACTTCCTCCCGAACAACGTGACGATCTACGCGCTTCGCAGCGACTCGCAGGTGTTCGTGGCGGGCACGTCCTGGCCGAAGGGCGCGAGCGACGACCCCCGGATCAACTTCACGATCGATACGGTTCCGACGCCGATCAACCTCAGACAGATTGGCTACGGCCGTTTCCTCGGCCTCATCGGCGTCACGACCAGCAACCAGTTGTACCAGCGCACCGCTTCGGGTTGGGTTCCGCTGGGCAGCGACAGCGTCGCGCTCCTCGGCTCGTTCGGCTCCAGCAACGCCGGCCTGGATCTCATCGGTACGAGCGGTTTCTCCACGACCGTCGGTGGGCCCGGCGGCGGCGCTGCGCCTCCGGCGCTTCCGACGACGCTGACGTTCGCGCTGTCGGATCCCAACAACGCCTTCAACTCGCTCGGCCGCGCGACACCACTGGCCGGGGGGCTGGCCTCTGCCTACGCGATGGTTCCCGGCAGCTGCCCGTCGACATCGCGGACGCCCTGCATCCTCACGTCGATCTTTTCGGCGTCGGGGACGTGGGGCAGCTGGCAAAGCTTTCCGACGGGTGACATTTCGGACATCTCGCCTTTCAACATGCCGTGGACGATCCAGGACGGGAAAGCACTTCGCGGCGTCCAAGGGGAGGTCTGGGTGATAGCGGGCCCGCAAACCCTCAGGTTCTGGGCGCCCTGAAGTAGCGGGCGTCGTTGACTCGCCGGAGGCCCCCCGCGGCGCCTCCGTTCGTCAAAGCGTTTTCAGAAATGCGACAAGGTCGTCCTTCTCCCCGTCGCTGAGGTCGGCGCCGAACTCGTGGCCGATGTTGCGGTTGCCCGGCAGGCGCGTGTCGAAGACGAACCCGGTCGCGCCGAGTGGGAACGTCGCCGGTCGGCGGGGGGCGCGCTCCAGTAGCGCCCGCAACGTCGGCACCGATCCATTGTGTAGATAGGGCGCGGTCGCGAACACCGCGACCAGCGGAGCCGTGCGCACCCAGGCGACGCCGATCCGCGCCTGGTGAATCGGCCCGGCGTGAACCGGATCACCAATGAGCGGAACGTCGATCCCGAAGTGCCCACCGGGGCGATCGGGCCGCGGCACGTCGAACGCCAGCAGCGGTTCGGTGCCGATGCCGCCGGCGCGCGCGTCGTCGGCCTCGTCGCCCTGGGCGTTGCCGTCGCCGTCGGCATCGAACGGGAACAGGCGGCTCGACGTCGCCACGAACGGGCCAAAGTCGCGGTGCTCGCTGTGGCAGCGCTCGCAAAACGCAACCTCGGCGGGAGCCTCGGCCGGCGCCGAGAGCGCGGCGATCGAGCCCCAGCTCGCGTAGCTCGGCGGCTCGGGATGGGTGAGATGGCAGTGGACGCAGCGGCCGAGCGGCGGCGGATTCGTCGCCAGCGGCACCACCCGCTCGAGCGGCGCGGCGCTGTGGCAATCGGCGCAGCGGACCGGCAGCTTGGCGTAGAGCGGCTGGCTCGCGTCGATCGGGGCCAGGATCGGCCCGGCCAGCCGCGCGGCCGCATAGGCGCGCGGGCCCGACTTCAGCATCTGGCCATTGGCGATCACGCCGACGACCCGATCGCTGAACAGCGCGCGCCCCCGCGCGACCGCCGAGGCGTCGGCGACCGGCGGGCGGGGCAGCGCCTGGGGGGACGCTGCGTCCGCGAGCACCGCGCGCACCGCCGTCGCGGCGTACATCGCCGGGATGGCCGCGAGCGCGCGCGCATCGAGCGTCGGCGTGCCCGTAGATCGCGTCGGCCCACAGCAGGCCCGGAAACGAGTCCTGCTGCAGTCCCAGCGTTCCCAGGTTGCGCAGGTCGAGCAGCAGCGCGCGCCGCGCCGCCACCCGATCGATCGCCGGTAATCCGAACGCCGCCAGCGTCGCCGCGCCGGCCTCTGGATCCGCGCGCCCCGGACTGCCGCTCGCGAGCGCGATCAGCCGGTCGAGCCAGGGGCCCTCGCCGTCCTCGGACCCCGACCAGTTCTGCAGCAGCAGTCCGGCCGTGCCGAACGCCGCCGGGACGCTGATGGGATTGACGAGGCCCCGGATCCCCTGGCGTACGCGCTTGGCGCCCGGGTAGCGCGCCGAGTGGTACCCGGGCACGGTGACGTCGAGCCCGAACTCACCGGTCAGGTCCTGACGCCCCGGTCCCGCGAACAGCAGCCGCGCGCGCACGGCGCGGCCGGGCGGAAAGCCGCGTGCGCGCCGGGCCGCGACCGCGCGCTCGTCGTCGGAAAGCAATGATGACGTCGCCAGCAGCAGCCCGTAGTCGAAGCGTGTGCCCGGAAGTCCGAGCACGATGCGGCCGTCGACGGGATCGGTGCCGCCGTGACAGACGAAGCAGGTCATGCCGATCTGGCCGCTCGGCTGGCCGTCGGGGCGCAGCGCCTCGCGCAGACCGAGCACACCGGTCGACACCGAGATGCGACCGACGCGGCCGCGCGGATCGTCGGGCGTGCGCGTGAGGCCGAACAGCTCGGGGTTGGCGAGGATGCCCCCGGGCGCGTGCACGCGCCGTGTGATGCGCGCATCGGCGACGCCGTCGCCGTCCAGGTCGACCGGCTCGTCGTGGAAGTCGACGTCGACGTCGCGATCCCAGGCGATGCCGGCCAGCCGCGTCCAGTAGTCGGCGTTGGTGTTGATTGCATCGCCGCCGGTCTTCCCGTCGGGCGGGATCTCGTAGGGGCCGATGTCCTCCAGCGCGCGCTCGCGCGCCGTCGCTCCGGACGCGCGCGGCCAGCGCCATGGGTCGACCACGCGCTCCAGCAGGCGGGTCGTGGCCGCGTCCTGGCGGCGGCCCTGGTCGAGTTCGGCGCTGCGCGGACCGGGCGCCGTCGCATCCCGCCGGTGGCAGCTGGCCGCCGCCAGACCGACGAGCGCGCACAGGGCCATCCCGACGCGTCGGGTGCAGGCGGCTTCGCCGCCGCTGCTTTCACGGTCCGTCACGGAGCGATGTTACCGGGAAATCGCCGTCGTCGCGGGCGCGCGCCCGAATCTGCGCTGCCGGTCACGGAGGTCCCGTGGTAATCAGAGGATCGGATGTCAGTGCGGCCACGGCATTTCGGGCAGGTCGCTTGATGTCGCCTGCGGTCGTGCTGGCGATCGTGATCGCCACGCAGAACGTCGACGATCAGGCGACCGAGTCGATGCGTTCGACCGCCGCCGAGGCGCTGGGCGGCGAGAACACGGTCGAGGTACGCGAGGTCGACGAGGCCAGCGACGCCGAGACGCTGCGCATCGAGCACCTCGTGCACGCGCAGACGTCGGCTCAGATCGTCTGGCTCGACGCCGCGCACACGCGGGCGCGAGCGCGGGTCCACGTGGCCGAGACCAACCGCTGGACCGAGCGCACCATCGTCTTCGCGGTCGTCGACACCGCGACCGAGCGCGGGCGGGCCCTGGGCTTTGCGGTCACGTCGATGTTGCCCGAGGAGGCGCTGGCCGCGAACCCCCACCGCGGTGCGAAGGGCGCCGACGGTGCGGAGCCCGAGCTGCGCACCGGGATTCGCCTGGTGGCGCTGGGCAGCACGGGCCTCGGCGGCACCGCGGGCGGGTACGGGGCCTCGCTCGCGGGCGAGTTCTTCGTGACGCCGGCGGTAGCGGCGCGCCTCGGATTCGGGGGCCGGCAGGGCGCGGTGCCGCTGCTCCCGGGGCACGACCTGGCGACCTATGCGGCGCTCGGTGTCTCCGTCTGGCCGCGGCGCTCGTCTCCCGACCGCCGGCTGGCGGTCGGCATCCGCATGGACGCGCTCGTTCTGAATCACTCCGTCACCTATGGCGGGAACAACGCGGCGACGCACCAGGCCTCGAAGTGGCTGCCCGGCTTCGACGCGCTGGCCGAAATTGCGCTCAGCGTCAGCTCCGCGCTGGACGTCGTCACCAGCCTGGGCATCGAGGCGTCGCTGGGGGGCACCGACCTCGAGATCGACGGCGATGTGAAGGACACGATTCCCGTGCTGCGCGGCGTGGGCGAAGTCGGGATTCGTATATTATTCTAGTGACTTAAGACGGTCGCTCCGGGGGCAGCCACCGTGGCGCAAAAATTTTGTGTGACTGATTTTCCACAGGCCGCCTGCTACGGAGGAGGTCGAGGTACTCTTCCCTTGTACCGTGGCTTTAGGAACTCAAAATAGGTCGGCAGGGGTACTGCGGCTGGTGCCCGCTACGGCCGACCGGCCCTCGACGCCGGCGTCGCGCGCGCTCGACGATCATGCTCTGATCTCGGGCGCACGGGCGGGGACCTCAGGCGTCGCCTCGGCGCTGTGCAACCGACTGTGGCCGCAGGTCGACCGCACCATCCGCAAGCTGCTCGGCCGGCGCGACACCGACCACGAGGATCTGTCGCAGCTGGCCCTCTTCGAGATCGTGCGGACGATCGATCGCTATCGCGGCGACTGCTCGCTCGACACCTGGGCGCAGACGGTGACCGCGCATGTGGTGTTCAAGTACATCCGGCGGCGGCGGACGGAGCGGCGGATCTTCGCCGACGCTCTGGCCGAGGAGGACATGCCGGCTGCTCCCTCGGGAGGCGAGCGGCGGTCGCTCACGCGCGACATTCTCGCGCGCGTGGCGGCTCATCTGGAGAAGATGAACGAAGGAAGAGCCTGGACGTTCGTCATGCATGAGCTCATGGGCTACGAACTTAAAGAGATTGCGGAAATGACCAACGTGAGTCTGGCGGCCGCGCAAAGTCGATTGGCGCGGGGGCGGCGCGATCTGCACCAACGTGTTGCCTGTGATCCCGAGCTGGCGGACCTTCTCAAGGTCAGCGAAGGGGGTGGCTAAAATGTCCCGGTCTTATGCCGATATGATCGCGACCGCGCTGCGAAACGAGTCGCAGCCGTCGCCCCGCTTTCCCCCCGACCGCGAGCGTCTGGTGCAAGCGGTCGAGCGGGGTCTGAGCATGCGTCGCCGCCGCCAGCAGATGGTGCGCTGGACGATGACCGCGGGTGCCGCCGCCGCCGTGCTGGTGCTGGTCGTCGGTGGCAAGCCCCTGCTTCTGCCCTACTCGCCGGCGCCGATGGCGGCGGTCGAGAAGGCGGCGTCCTCGCAACGCCTGCACATTCTCAGCGCGACGCAACACCCGTCGGGCGTGATGGTCGGGACCGACGAAGCGCCGGTTCCCGTGATCGAAGGCATGGCGCTGCCGCAGGGCTACCGCCTGGTGGCTCCCCCCACGGGCGAGGTGCGCATCGGCGCGCCGCGCGGCACGACGCTGACGCTCGAGGGTGGCGGCGAGGTCGCGGTCAAGGACGCCACCTCAATTCAGCGCTACGAGCTGAAAGAGGGCGCGATCCGCGCGCGGGTCGCCAAGCTGATCAGCGGCGAACGATTCATCATCTCCACGGCCGACGCCGAGGTCGAGGTTCACGGCACGGCGTTCCGGGTCGCGGTGGTTCCAGTCGATCCCGCGTGCGGCGGCGGTACGATCACGCGCGTCTCGGTGACCGAGGGCGTGGTCAGCGTGCGCCGCGATGGCACCGAGGTGCGGGTCACGCCAGGTCACGTGTGGCCGGAGAAGTGCAGCGACATGCTGCCGGCTCCGGCGTCGTCGGCCGCTGGCCCGAGTGCGCGCGTTCGCAACCGCGGCGGTCTGGCGCGCACGCTGCGCGCGACCACGCCGGCAATGCCTGCTGTCGCCGAGGCACCGGCCGAGGCGCCCGCGGCGGCCGAAGCTTCGCCCGAGGCGGCTCCGCCGTCGCCTCCACTGACGAAGTCCGAGCTGGCGGCGCAGAACGATCTGTTCGCGTCGGCGGTGCGGGCCAAGCGGCGCGGCCAGGGGTCGCAGGCGGTCCGGATCTTCGAGCGCTTCTCGCGCCAGTATCCGAACAGCCCGCTCGCCGAGAGCGCGGCCGCGCAGCGCATGAAGATGCTCGCGCTGATCGACACGGTCGCGGCGCGGCGCGCGGCGACCGACTACCTGTCGCGCTACCCGGCGGGCTTCGCGCGCGTCGATGCGCGCCACCTGCTCGACACGCCCTGACACGCCCGGCCTGGCCGTAGCTGCTAAGCTACATTTCGTGCAGTCGTCGATGGCGACGGCCGTCCCGTCGGGGCAGCCGTCCATGGCCGAGATTCAGGGGGCGACGCGGCCGACCTGGCTCGACCGGTCGTGGTGGCGCCTGCTCGCCGACGTCGTGGGCGGCTGGCGGCAGAACCTGACCAAGCTCGTCCAGCTGGCTCGCTGGTGGCGGCGTTCTTCCGGCCGGGGCTGGTGCGCCGGCGGCTCGAGCGGCTGCGCGGCCTTGGCCACATCGACGCGATTCCGAACTGGTCCCAGCTCCTGATCGCGGGGCGCGATCAGATCATGGTCAGCGCCAGCGAGGAGACCAAGCTCTTCTACCGCAGCCAGGGCATTCCCTGGGTCTTTCACAACCTGCGACGATTCATCGCGGGGCCGGCGACCATGCTCGATCCGGTCGGGCTGTTCCTGCCGCGCGACGCGATCGTCGAGCACGTGCTGCAGACGTTTCACCGCCATCCAGTCTACGACCTGGTATTGCTGCGCGCGCACGAGCAGGGCGTGGAAGAGATGGCGCGCCAGGCCGACCAGATCGTCGCCGGGACGCACCCGCACCAGCGCGCGCTGGCGTCGCTGATCGAAGACGGCTCGTATCACGCGCGACTACCGCGCGAGATCGCGGCGATCCGCGCCGACCCGCAACATCGCAGCGCGGCCGATCCCGCCCGGGCTGGTCGACGACGCGCACATGATGCTGGCGATGGATCAGTTCAAGGACATTCGCGGGTTCACCAGCTACGCCGCGCGGTTGAAGGTCAGCGCCGGCGACGCGATCCGCGCCTGGTTGCACGTCGCGTTCGACGAGACGCTGGGCAGCTTGATCCACGTCAAGCTGGGCCCGCGGCAGATCGACGCGGCCGCGTGCGATCCCGAGATCGCCGCGCGGCACCCGATCGACTGAGCGTCAGCGCGCTGGCGCGGCCAGGTTTTCGCCTGCGCCCGCGGTGGTGGGCGCCGGAATGCCCAGCAACGATGCGGCCGTGCGCACGAACGCCGTGAAGTGGACCGGGTGTTCGCGGACCACGCCTGCGGGCACGCGTCCGGGCGCGCGCACCAGCAGCGGGACCGCGCGATCGTAGAGATACGGCGAACCGTGGCTTGCGCCGGCGCCCGGCGTGTAGCGCGCGTCGAAGAAGGCGCGGGGCGCGACGACGAGATCGAAGTCACCCGGCCCGTTGCGGCGGACCGACCGGCAGACCAGCGCGTCGCGCGATTCGTCTGACGCCGGCCGGCACGGCGCGGCGGCGGCGCGGACGTCGACGACCTGGTCGATGCCGAAGCGGTCGCGCAGCGCGGCCGCGCCGGCGCGGGCGAGGCGCGCGCGTTCGGCCGGTCCCAGCGCGAGCCCACGCGTGTTCAGGAAGATCAGCGAGTCGGCCATGCCGGCGATCAGCGGGCCGCCCGCGCGGTCGCCCAGCTCGTGCTGCCACGCCGCCTCGAGCGCGGCGACCACGTCGGGGGCCAGCGATCGCGGGCCCAGCTTGCAGTCCGCGGTGTCGGCGCCGCGGTCGATGTCGGCGACGGCGGTGCGCCGGCACGCTGCTTCGTGCGCGCGACCCGTGAGCTCGGGCAGCGCGCCCACGCCGTGATCGCCGGACAGCATCACGGCGTAGCCGTCGGCGCCGAACGCGGCGTCGAGCGCCGCCAGCAGCTCACCCAGGCGCTGGTCGAGCCGGCGCAGCTCGTCCCAGGCCTCCCACGAATCGGGCCCGAAGACGTGCCCGACGTAGTCGTTCGACGAGAACGAGATCGCCAGCAGCGTCGGGTGTGGCGCGGGCGCCGGGTGCGCGATCGCGGCGCGCGCCAGGTCGAGCAGCAGCTGGTCGCCGGCTGGCGTCGCGCGCACGGTCTTCGCGGTCGGAGCCGCGTGCGGGAACTGGATGCCGAGCCCGCCCAGGTTGCCTTCGCCGGGCTGCGGATCCGGGGTCAGCGCGTGCGCTTCGACCCACGCGCGATCCAGCGGCTGGTCCCAGGCGCGCGCGCACGCCGCGCGCACGGCGTCGCGCCCGCCAACGGGCGTGACCCAGTCGGGGATCGCCGCCGCGAACGCGGTCGAGCTGACGAACGCCTCCTCGCCGGAGTCGAGCCAGAGCGCGACAGTGGGGTGCCGCCCGGCGCCGAAGAGCGCGCCGCGGTCCTTGAGCGAGAGGCTGTAGATCGCGGCCTGGCCATCTCGCGCGCGCAGCACGTCGGCCAGCGTGTCGCCGTGAAGCCGCGCCAGCGACGCGCCGTGCTTCGGCCTCGTCGCGCCACCGGCGACGAGCAGATCCTGCTGGTCGTCGGCGAGGATCGACACGCCGTCGTTGCGGTCGGGCGGGATGATGTCGTTGGCGACGATGCCGCTCTCGCGCGGCACCTCGCCGGTGTAAAGCGCGCTGTGGCCGGGCGCGGTGTCGGTCGACGCGTGGTCGTAGCGCAGCTCGCGGACGTAGAGCCCCTCGCGCCGCAGCCGCGCGAAGCCACCGTCGGCCGGCAACTCGGGCCAGCGCTCGGCGGCGATCCAGGCCGCCAGCTGATCCACGACGATGGTCACCAGCGCACGCAGCGCGCGGTGTGGGCGCCGCCGCCGGTGGCGCCGGGGTTGCGGTCGCGGTCGCGCTGGTCGCGCAGCCCGCCAGCAGGAGCCCGATCAGCGCGGCCCCGCCCCGGAGCGCCAGGTTCTTCACGGCGCGGGATTCTAGACGCAGTTCGCCAGGGCCGCCATGGCGCCGTCGCTCTGGTATCCTCCGGGCCGCATGCGCGTCGGCGCCCTGGAATTCTGGCCCGCCGTCCTCCTCGCCCCGATGGAGGCGGTCACCGATCTGCCCTTCCGCACGGTGTGCGAGGAGCTGGGCGCGGCGCTGACGTTCACCGAGTTTCTGTCGGCGGAGGCGCTGACCCGCGGCGCGGCCAAGGCGGTCGGCCGGATGTGGCCGAGCCTGGGCGGACGCCGTTTCGCCGTGCAGATCTTCGGGCGCGAGCCCGAGGCGCTGGCGCGCGCCGCGCGCATGGCGGTCGACGTCGGCGCGTCGATCGTCGACATCAACATGGGCTGCCCCGCCAAGAAGGTGACCGCGGGCGCGTGCGGCTCGGCGCTCATGCGCGAACCGGCGCTGGCGGCGGCGCTGGTGGCGGCGGTGCGCGCCGCGGTTCCCGCGCAGATCCCGGTCACCGTGAAGCATCGCGCCGGCTGGGACGATTGCTCGCTCAACGCCGCCGAGTTCGCGCGCGCGCTGGTCGACGCCGGCGCGGCGATGATCACCGTGCACGGGCGCACGCGCGCGCAGGGCTTCTCGGGCTCGGCGCGCCTGGAGCCGATCGCCGAGGTGCGCGCGGCGCTGCCGGCGTCGGTGCCGGTGATCGGCAACGGCGACGTCAAGGACGTGGCCGCCTACCGGCGCATGAAGGCCGAGACCGGCTGCGACGGCGTGATGATCGGCCGCGGCGCCATGGGCAACCCCTGGCTGTTCCAGACGCTGGTCGCGCTCGAGAAGGGCGAGCCGGATCCGGGGCCGCCGTCGCTGGCCGAGCGCCGGCGCGTCTGGCGGCGGCACGCCGATCTCGTCGGGCAGCACAGCCCGGAGAAGATGCGCCTTCACGAGCTGCGCAAGACGCTGGCCTGGTACTCGCGCGGGCTCTACGGCGGCTCGCACCTGCGCCAGCGCACGTTCACGACCGTCGATCCCGGCGCAGTTGCTCGACATCGGCGAGGCGTTCTTCGCCGGCCTCGACGCATCGGCGTCGCGGCCTGAAGCGCGTCATCGAGACGCCGCCCGACGATCCGATCACGAAGTCGATCGCGCGCAACGGCCGTCGCGGCGGGCCGCTCGCGGTCGAGGACGGCGCGTTTGAGCGGGCTCCGAATCGCGACGGTCGCGCTCGGTTTCGTTGCCGTCGTCGCGGCGAGCATCCTGCGACGATCACTCGCACACCGACATCGGCGACGAGATCAACATTCTCACGCGCCGCAACGACGCGCTGGTGCCGCCGGCCACCGAGCGGCTGGCGGGCTACGGGCGCAAGGCGGTCGCGCAGATCGAGACGGCGATGCACACCGCGGCGCCGTTCGGCCGGCTGCACCTCATCACCGCGCTCGAGAAGATCGGCGAGCCCGAGTCGGCGTGGGTGCTGCGCCACGTGGCGGTCTACGACGTCACGCCCGAGATCCGCGACGCCGCCGAGGCGCTGCTCACGCGCTGGAGCGCCGACCCGCGCAAGCCGCTCGCCGACAGCGCGCGCACCGTGCTGGCCGAGATCGCGCACAAGCGCATCGGTCGGCGAAGGCCCGCTGCTTGTTCGGCGACGCGGGCACGCCCGGGTTGCCGTCGACGGTGGGAGCGCCCGATCCGGTGGGCGCCGATCTGGAAAAGCGGCACTGACCAGATCGTCTCAGCGGAACGCCAGCGCTGCGAAGCTGACCACGCTCTCCTCGTCGATGTTCCACTGGTCGTAGCGCAGCATCTTGCCGCGCGCCTCGGGCACGGCGCGCAGGAAGGTGTAGATCGGCGAGGAGCCGCACCACTTGAGGTCGTCGCGCTGGTTCTCGTGCACCAGGTCCCAGAAGCCGTCGGCGTCGCCCGAGCCGATGCGATCGATGCGACGCCGGTCGCGTTCGGTGACGACCTCGAGCGGCCCCTCGTGCGCGGTCGCCGGGAAGCGATCGCCGTAGCGCCGCCCGACGTGCGCCATGTCGACGCCCAGCACCCAGAAGAGGCGCGGGCGCTCGCGCGCCGCCAGCTCGCCGAGCGCGCCCAGGAAGCGCGCGACCGGTCGCTGCCGCTCGGGCCGCGCGTCGCGCGCGCCGTTGCCCAGCGGGCCGCACAGGATCGGCAGGATGCGCACGCGCGGGCCGTAGAGCCGCTGCAGGAACAGCACCTGGAACTCGATCGAGTGCTCGACCGCGTGACAGTAGTCCTCGATCTTCACGCCGTCGCCGGCGCGCTGCGCGAGCGCGTCGACCAGCGCGCCGTCGGTCTGCGCCTCGCCGAGCGGCGTCGAGAACGGCTTGCGCGTGAGCCCGAAGCGGTTCGGCTCGCCGTAGTGCGAGGTGCCGAGGATCACGAAGGTGCGCTCGCGCAAGCCCGCGCCGAGCGCCGCGTAAGCGGTGCCGTAGCAACCGATGCCGCCCTCGGGGCTGACGTGCGGCGCGGCGATGCCGATCAGCGGCGTCGCGCGACGGGGCGCCGCCGCCGGCCAGGTAGTCGCCGAGCATCTCGCGCAGCGGCCTGCGGATCGTCGGGGTAGCCGCCGCCCGCGTGCACGGCGGCGCGGTGGGGCGCCTCGGCGAACTCGCGGTGCCGCTCCGACTTCAGGCGCGCGTAGACCGCGTCGTCGAGCATTCCGGCCTCGTGCAGGTTGCGCACGAGATCGGCGGCGATGTCGGCGACGGCGTCGAGGCCGGTCGCGAGCGTCAGCACCTGGTGCAGGTCGCTCTCGCCCTTGCTGCCGTCGAAGCAGCTGAGGCAGCCGACCAGCACCGGCGGCACGATCAGCGTCGCGTCGGTGTAGCGGTGCGGATCGCGAATGAGCAGCCCCGGCCGCTCCGGGAACGGCGAAGCCATGAAATCGAGGTCGGTGCGAAGGCGCGGGAGAAGCACCCGCATCAACTATAGCACTCCGGGCGTCTCGCGGTCTCGCACTCTGGCGTCATGCGCGCCGGCACGCATCGGGCACGGTCTGCTCTGGTCAACGCGCCCGATGCCGGTCAAGATCGCCCCATGTGGACGAATAGCCTGAAGCTGAAGATGCCGACGCGTCAGGAAGCGTTGCCGGGGCGCGCCGAGCGCCTGGCGGTGCCGGCCAAGCACTTCGTGCTGGGGACGCCGCTCGAGCCGCCGTTCCCGGCGGGCATGGAGCTGGCGCTGTTCGGGATGGGCTGCTTCTGGGGCGCCGAGCGGATGTTCTGGAAGCTCGAGGGCGTCTACTCGACGTCGGTCGGCTACGCGGGCGGCTTCACGCCGAACCCGACCTACCGCGAGGTCTGCTCGGGCCTGACCGGCCACACCGAGGTCGTGCGCGTGGTCTTCGATCCGCAAGTTGGTGAGCTACGAGGACCTGCTCAAGGTCTTCTGGGAGAACCACGACCCGACGCAGGGCATGCGCCAGGGCAACGACGCCGGCACGCAGTACCGCTCGGCGATCTACACGTACGACGCCGGCGCAGGCGCGCGCCGCCGAGATCTCGCGCGGCAGCTACCAGGCCATGCTGGCCGAGGCCGGGTACGGCGACATCACCACCGAGATCGCGCCCGCGCCCGAGCTCTACTACGCCGAGGACTATCACCAGCAGTACCTGGCGAAGAACCCCGACGGTTACTGCGGCATCGGCGGCACCGGCGTGAGCTGTCCGATCGGACCCGCATCCGCAACCTCGAAGGGCGTCAAATCCCCAGCTCGAACCTGAGATGCAGCGACAGGAACAGATCACCGCCGACGCTGGTGTCGTTGACGTGCGGCGTGTCGGGGGTCTGCAGGCTGAAGACCTCGCCGTCGAGACCGACGCCGGCGAAGAGCTCGCCGCGCGAGAGGCGCTTTTCCAGCGCGACGCCGACCCGCCCCACGACGCCGCGCCGGTCGCCGCCCAGCGCGATGCCGCTGATGGCGCCGCCGTGCTCGGTCAGCATGCCGGCGCCGGCGCGCAGCACGAGGCGCAGGTCGCCCGGTCCGAAGCGCGCGCGCACGCCGACGATGCCGCGCTGGATCGACGCGCCGGAGCCGAACGCGGTGCGGTCGTAGTAGCCCTCGACGAACAGCAAACGCGCGCCGACCTGGAATCCCAGGCCCGGCGTCAGCCCGGAGCTCGAGGACAGCGACGACGTGCGATTCGTCGTCGCGTCACTGCTCGACAGGCCGCCCTGTCCTTGCACGAAGCCGGCGATGACGTCGGCGTGCGCCCGACGCGCCGGCGCGAAGACCAGCGTCGCCGCCGTCAACGCGAGCGCGATCACGCTCGCGCGTTTTTGAAAATTCCTCATCCACCCACCCGCAGAGCTGTCGCAGGGAGGTGGTGCAAGGGCGGAGCCACCCAGGGCCCAAGCCTGTCGCGGGTTTCCCCTGCGGAGTGTTACGGAGTTCGGGCCGCCGAGCCCCGCTGCGCGCCGAGCGACGTCACCTGGACGCGCAGCCCATCCTTGGGCATCGGCGGCACCTGGTTCCATGCCGGCGCCAGGTCTTGCCCTGCGGCGAGCTGCCAGTCATAGCCGCGCAGCAGCTCGACCGCGAACACCTTCAGCATCTGCGGCGCCAGCTCGTAGCCCGCGCACTTGTGCCCCATCGGTCCGCCCGCGCCGTTGGGCGCGAACGCGTACGGATGGCGCTGGTGCTCGGCGCGCGTCGCCCCGAAGCGCTCCGGGTCGAAGCGCAGCGGATCGGGGTAGATGTCGGCCGCCAGGTGCGACGTGCGGATGCCCCAGAAGACCGACCAGCCCTCGGGGATGGTGTGGCCGGCGAACTCGATCGTCTCGCGCGCCTTGCCGAAGAAGACGTGCACCACCGGCGACAGGCGCCGTACCTCGCTGGCCACCTGCTCGAGGTAGGGCATGGCCTCGAGTCGCTCGAGCGAGAGCGGTCCGTCGGGCGCGACCTGCGCGATCTCGGCGGTGAGCCGCTCGCGGATCTCGGGGTGGTTTTGCAGCTCCAGCACCAGCGTCGCGAACCAGCCGCGCACGATGAGGCCCGCGATCACCAGGTGGTGCAGCTCGCGCGCGATGTCCTCGGGCGCGGGCGGCTCGCCCGACAGCGGCGACTTGGCGGCGAGGATGCGCGACAGGCCGTCGCCGCGCGGCTCGGCCCGGTGCGCGTCGACGTTGGCGCGGTGGATCGCCAGGATGCGGCGCAGGGCGCGCTTTGCGCGCGAGAACGCGGTCGCCGGCAGCGGGATCGGCAGCGCCGCGAGGCCGCGAAAGAAGATCGCGTAGAGCCCGCGTAGCTGGTCCATCAGCGGCCCGGGCGGGATCCCCATCAGGGTCTCGCCGATCGCCTCCAGCGCCAGCTTCTCCATCTGATCGGCCCAGCGCAGCTCGTCGCCGCGCGCCGACCAGCGCAGAAAATAGTCGGCGGTCAGGCGGTGCAGCATCGGCACGTACCACGCGATCGCCTCGCGCGTGAAGCCGGCCATGATGAAGTGCTTGCGCTCGCGGTGCACGTCGCCGTCGAGCACCGGCAGCGCATGGCCGCCGAACAGCGCCTGGATGTGGCTGGGCATCGCGTCCTCCCGCTGCACCTTGCGGCTGTCGATGAACAGCGCGGTCGCGTCGGGGCCGGTGATCACCGCGGTCTTGCGGCCCGAGGATGCGCGTGCGAAAGATCGGGCCGTGGCGCTTCGCGCGCTCGTCGACGAAGCCGAAGCCGTCGCGCAGCAGAAGGTGCGTCTCACCGAGCAACGGCCAGCCGCTGCGTCCAGGTGGCAGCGGCAGCGGCTTGGCGGCGGGCGGCGTCGTGCTCATCGTGTGGCGGGCGGGCGCGCCCGGCGTTACTTGCAGCAGCGGAACGGCAGCAGGACCGAAGAGGGCTGCGGTGGGCCGTCGTTGTTGTCGGCGCAGCTGCCGACGTTCCACTCGAAGTACACGTCGTCCGTCGGGCCGTGGTCGCTGTACCAGCCGAGCGTCGTGGCCGCGTACGGGTTGTACGCGGCCGGGATGCCGTTCGTCCCCAGGGCGGCGCAGGCTTGATACATCTCGTCGCGCGAGCAGACGTGGCCACCTTGCATGGTCCGGCACACGTTGGCGGCCGTGTACATATCGGTCGGCGTGTGCAGGGCGTCGGCGCTCTCGATGCACACATTCGGCCCGGCCTGGAAGTAACCGGTGGGGCAGGCCAACGTCGCCACGGTCGTTTGCAGCGCCTGTACCGTGGTTTGCAACGTCTGGATGGTCGTCGCCAGCGTCCCCGCGGCGGTGTTGGCGGATGCGGCGTGCTGCGCGGTATCCGCCTCGACGGCGAAGGGCACGGCGCCCACCTTCGATCGGCCGATCGACGCGCCGTCGATGAGCACGTCGATCCAGAGATCCGGATTGGCGTGAACGACGTCGATGCAGTCGTCGCCGAGCGGCACCTGGAACGTCCCGGCGACCAGCATGACCGACGTCGGCGTGCTCGCGCACAGCGCGGTGCCGCCGGTGGCCATCGCGTAGAGTTGCAGGAGGACGTTCTTCGAGCCGGTCAGCGGCGCGCCGTTGAGATCGGTCAGCGTGCCGGAGTAGGTGAGCGCCGCCATCGCCGGGATTCCCGGCGGCGCGCACGCGGCTGACCCAGTAGCCGAGCGAGAACGTGCCGGCCAATGCCAGCGTGACGACGAACAAACGCAGTCGAGGCCGCTTCATGGGACGATCCCTCCGCTCAAACAGGCAGATGAGTTGCAAACGCGTGTTCTCGGGTAAGTCAAACCGGCATTGATGATCCGGATCGTGGCGCCGGCGCCCGAGACTTGACCGACGGCTTCGATTCCGCCGCGAAGTCGAACTGAAGGCGACGAGCCGCCGTCATTCTTCGGTCCGCCGTCGCCGCCGGCGTCGAGCGTGCTTCCGCCGGCGCCGGTGGCGCCGCCCGAGCCGCCGGCTCCCGTGCCCGACGCGCCTGCGTTCCCGCCCGCGCCGCCGTTGCCGTTACGGCTGGCCACCGAGCCGCACGCGCCGCCCAGACCCAGCGCGGCGGCGCATGCCCACGCAAACAACGTCCGGCGAAGTCGAGCGCGCATCATGGGGTGTGATCGAGGCGGGTGGGCAAAACGAAAATCGTCCGCAGCTTGCCATCGGTGCCCCAGTCGCGTCAATGCGACGCGACGCGCCCCGCGCTATCTTCTGGCAGCGCGCACGTGAGCAGAAGCGCGCACGCGATGGCAATCGACGATCCTGCAGACGACCGCGGCGGCGCGGCCGAGCGCGGCAGCGCGCCTCGCCGCGTCGAGGAGCTGCGCGCGACGATCGCGCACCACGACTATCTCTACTACGTGCTCGATCGGCCCGAGCTCCCCGACGCCGACTACGACGCGCTGGTCGGCGAGCTGCGCGGTATCGAACAGCGCTTCCCCGAGCTCATCACGCCCGACAGCCCGACCCAGCGTGTGGGCGGGCGGCCGAGCGTGCTGTTCGCGCCCGCGCAGCACCGCACGCCGATGCTCTCGCTCGACAATGCCTTCTCGCGCGACGAGCTGGCCGCCTGGGGCGCGCGCGTCGAGCGCGGTGTCGGCGATCGCGCGCACTTCGTCTGCGAGCCGAAGATCGACGGGCTCGCGGTCTCGCTGACCTACGAGAACGGATCCTTCACGCGCGGCGCGACCCGCGGCGACGGCGCCGTCGGCGAGGACATCACGACCAACCTGCGCACGATCCGCTCGTTGCCGATGCGCCTGCCGGGAGCGTCGCACCCGGCGTTGATCGAGATCCGCGGCGAGGTCTACCTGCCGATCGAGGCGTTCGAGCGCATCAACCGCGAGCTCGGCGACGCGGGACAGCGGCCGTTCGCCAACCCGCGCAACGCCGCCGCCGGCAGCCTGCGCCAGAAAGATCCGGCGGCGACCGCTGCGCGCCCGCTGCGCGTCTGGTGCTACGGCATTGGCGCCATCGAAGGCGCCGCGCGGCGGTATCCGACCCACCCGGCACAGCGAGGCGCTCGACTATCTGCGCGCCGCCGGCTTGCCGGTCAACGACGAGATCGCGGTGGTCGCGACGCTGCCCGAGGCGTTCGCCTGCTGCGAGCGCTGGCAGCAGCGGCGCCACGATCTGCCGTACCAGATCGACGGCGCCGTGGTGAAGGTCGACGAGCTCGCGCTGCGCGACGAGCTGGGCGCGACCAGCCGCGCGCCGCGCTGGGCGATCGCCTACAAGTTTCCCGCCGAGGAGCGCACGACGCGCGTCGCGCGCATCGCGGTCAACACCGGCCGCACCGGCAAGGTCACGCCGTTCGCGGTGCTGGATCCGGTCTTCGTCGGTGGCGCGACGATCACCTTCGCGACGCTGCACAACGAGGACGAGCTGCACCGCAAGGACGTGCGCGAAGGCGACACCGTGATCGTGCGCCGCGCCGGCGAGGTCATCCCCGAGGTCGTGGCGCCCGTGCTGGAGAAGCGCCCGCCCGATGCGGTTCCCTTCGTCGTTCCCGACGACCTGTCCGTCGTGCGGCACGGCGCTGGTGCGCGCGCCCGGCGAGGCCAACTGGTATTGCCCCAACCGCGGCGCCTGCCCGTCGCAGACCATCGAGTGGCTGTTCCACTTCGCGTCGCCCGACGCGATGGACATCGTGCACCTCGGCTACATGACCGGCGTGACGCTGGCGCAAGCGCGGCTGGGCGCGCGATCCCGCCGACATCTACGCGCTCACCGCCGTTCAGCTGGCGACGCTGCCGGGCTTCAAGGAAAAGTCGATCGCCAACCTGCTCACTGCGATCGAGGCGTCGAAGGATCGCCCGATCTGGCGGCTGCTGGTCGGGCTCAACATCCGCCGCGTCGGCACGCACGTCGCGCAATTGCTGACGCGCGCGTTCCCGTCGATCGACGCGCTCGCCGCCGCCAGCGTCGAGGACTCTGCAGAAGATCGAGGGCATCGGTCCGGAGAAGGCCGGCGCGGTGCACGCGTGGTTCGCCGACGCGAGCCACCGCGATCTCATCGAACGCCTGCGCCGCGCCGGCGTGCGGATGGCCGACCCCGTCGCCGACAGCGCCGGCGCGCCCGGGCCGCTGCAGGGCAAGACCATCGTGCTCACGGGCGGCTTCGAATCGATGACGCGCGAGCAGGCGATCGCGGCGGCGGAGGCCGCGGGCGCGCGCGTCGCCGGCAGTGTCTCCCGTCGCACCGACTTCGTGGTCGCCGGCGTGAACCCAGGCACCAAGCTCGCGCGCGCGCAGGCGCTGGCCGTCGAGATCATCGACGAGGCCGAGTACCGCCGCCGCCTCGGACCGCCGCCGCCGCGTTGACCGCGGCGCCGGCTGCCGATCATCACTGCGCGCGGACTTCGATCTCGACCTCGGGCTCTGCGTCCATCAGGCTCACGACGCGGCTTCCGTCGACGACGTCGCGCCACTCTTCCTCGATGCGCCCGAGCTCGTCCTCGAACCAGGCGACGCTGCCCAGACCCTCGCCGCCCGCCCGTTCGGTCGCTTCGGCCTCGAGCGCGCGGATCATCATCATGTGGCTCGGCAGCCGCTCGAGCACGCCGACGACGTGGTCGAGCGCGGCGCAGCTCCGCTCGCGCGCGGCGCCGATCTCGTCGAGCGCCGCCAGGTGCTGCGCGCGCACGGCGTGCGCGCTGGAGTACTGCTCCTGGCTGTCGCTGTCGGACGTGTTGCGCCGCCGCGAGTCCAGCGTCTGCATCTGCAAGCGGATCGCCTCGTAGCTGATGTTCGACAGATAGCGCGACAGCTCCTCGATGCGCGAGGCCAGCGCGACGGCGCGCGACTCGAGGTGCGGGATGTGCGCGATCGCCGGTCCGAAGTGATCGCGGATCGACGGCGGCACATCCTCGACGACCTGGCGCATGACCTGGCGCGCGTTGACGATCCGTTCGATGCAGCTGCGCGCCTGCGCCTCGAGCAGACTCGACGTCTCGGGCAGCGCGATTGGCTGGTTGCGCACGTCGGCGAGGATCCGGTTCCAGAAGCGACCGTTGCACAGCTTGAACGCCGTCAGCATCGACGAAGCCGGCGGTCGCGAACAGCAGCACCGACCAGGATTCGGCGAGCGCGGCTCCGGTGGCAGCCGCTCCGAGAAGCAGCAGGTTGATCTTGGTGAAGGAAGCCTTGACGAGGCCTCGGCTCAGCACCGTCCCGAGCTGGGATTCTCCCGGTCGCCGCCGCTGTCTCGATCCGTTAACAAAGCTCATGACCACCCCCATGTCGAAATCCAGCGCGGCGGTCGTCCCCGCCGGCCCTGCCGGATTCGGAGCGCGAGGCCACTCCCTAAACGTGTACCGTCTCGGGGCCATGGCAATCCGGTGATGGACGGAAGACCGCTGCCGCGCGACGATTGCGCGACGATTCAGCGGATCAGGGCCAGCTTCGAGCTGCGCTTACCACTTCCGGGCTCGGGGATGTTCCTGACGGAGAGCTTGCAGGCGATGCTGGTGGCGATGGACAGGAAGCTCTTGGCGATCGCGGAGTCGGGGTGCGGACAGGGTGACCGGCATGCCGGCGTCGCCGCCGCGGCTCACCGCGACTTCGAGCGGGATCTCGCCGAGGAAAGGGATCCCTTCGCGCTCGGCCAGCTTGCGCCCGCCGCCGCGCAGGAAGATCTCCTCGTGGTGCCCGCAGCTCGGGCACACGAAGCCGCTCATGTTCTCGATCAGGCCCAGCACCGGCACCTCGACGCGCTTCCACATGCCGAGCGCCTTTTCGACGTCGATGACCGACACCTCCTGCGGCGTCGTCACCATCACCGCGCCGGTGATCGGGCAGGAGCTGCGACAGCGACAGCTGCGCGTCGCCGGTGCCGGGCGGCAGGTCGACGATCAGGTAGTCGAGCTCGCCCCACTCGACGTCCTCGATGAACTGCTGCAGCAGCTTGTGCACCATCGGGCCGCGCCAGATGACCGCGCCGCCGCGCTCGACGAAGAAGCCGATCGAGATCACCTTCATGTCGTAGTGGATCGCGGGGACGATGCGGTTGCCGGCCTCGGTGCCGGCCGGCTCCTCGGGTGCGCCCATCATCTGCGGTATCGACGGGCCGTAGACGTCGGCGTCGAGGATGCCGACGCTGGCGCCCAGGCGCGACAGCGCCGCCGCCAGGTTGGTGCTGACGGTCGACTTGCCGACGCCGCCCTTGCCGGCGGCGACAGCGATGATGTTCTTCACGCCGGGCAGCCGCGGGTTCGAGGGGTGATTGGGTCGGCCGACGACCGACGCTTTGAAGCGCACGTCGACGGCGCTGACGCCGGGCAGCTTGCCGACCGCGGCCTGGATCGACGACGTGATGACGTCCTTCGACGGGCAGGCGGGCGTGGTCAGCTCGATGTCGATGATCGCGCGGTCACCCTCGACGGCGACCGCGCTGACCATGCCGGCGGTGACGAAGCCGACCTTGAGCGCGGGGTCTTGAACCTGATCGAGGACGGCGCGGATTTCGTCGACGGTGGGAATGGCGGACTCCGTTGCGAGCGTGACGCCCGCGCGCGTGGGGCTCTGCGATCAGACCTTGCGCGCGGACGAGATCGCCCGAAGCTTGACCGGATTGTCCGGGTGGTGCCCCATCTTTCGACGCTTCACCGCGAGATAGCCGGCGTTGTACTGGTTCTCGCCGACCCAGTGCGAGATGCGATCGGCGACGACCACGCCCGCGGCCTTGAGCCCCGCGACCTTGAGCGGGTTGTTCGTGAGCAGCCGAACCGAGCGCACGCCCAGGTCGGCCAGGATCGCCGCCGCCAGGTCGTAGGTGCGCTCATCGGCGGCGAAGCCCAGCGCCAGGTTCGCCTCGACGGTGTCGGCGCCGCTGTTCTGCAGCGCATAGGCGCGGATCTTGTTGCCGAGCCCGATGCCGCGGCCTTCCTGGCGCAGGTAGACGATGACGCCGGTGCCTTCGCTGGCGATGCGCTCGAGCGCGGCGTCGAGCTGGTCGCGACAATCGCACTTCAGCGAGCCGAGGACCTCCGAGGTCCAGCACTCCGAGTGCACGCGGCAGAGCACGTTCGACGCGCCGGACAGGTCGCCGCGCACGATCGCCATGTGCTCTTCGGCGGGGACGTCGGGCGGCGCGTCGGCGTCGCGGAAAACGAACACGCGAAACGGTCCGTGACTCGTGGGGAGATCAGCTTCTGCGTACCGGGTGAGCTTCATCGCGAGGATTAGATGGGGCCGGTCGCCGAAGAGTTACGGCGCCTGGGCGGGCCCAGCTGGGCCGGGAAATTACGGGCCGCCGTCGAGAAAGTCAACGGAGCCACGACCGAGCTGAGGGAAAGCTCAGGAAAACCAAGCCTCTCTAGCTTGATTCACCGAGGGCCGAATGTCATCTTAGAGGTCAGACATGGCGGTTCGGCCGATCCTTCGTTTTCCCGATTCGCGGTTGCGTCAGACGTCGGCCCCTGTGAGCACCGTCGACGACGACGTGCGGCGTGTGGTCGCCGACATGGCTGACTCGATGTACGCGCAAAACGGCGCGGGGCTGGCCGCCATCCAGATCGGCGTCCCGCTGCGGATCTTCATCGTCGACGGCCAGGTCGCGGGCGGCGGCGAGCAAGACCCGCCCAAGGTCTTCATCAACCCGGAGATCGTCGAGATCTCGAGCGAGTCGCAAACCGGCGACGAGGGCTGCCTGTCGTTCCCGAACATCTTCGTGCCGGTCAAGCGCGGCATGCGCGCGCGTGTGTGCGCGACCGACCTCGAGGGCAACGCCTTCGAGGTGGAGGGCGAAGCGCTCTACGCGCGCGCCATGCAGCACGAGACCGATCACCTGAACGGCCGCCTGCTCATCGATCAGGTCGGACCGGTCAAGCGCGAGCTGATCAAGCGCAGGCTGCGCCGTGAAGCCGAGGCCGAGCGCGCCGAAGAAGAAGACTCGGAAGACGCCAGCAGCGCCGGCTGAGGTGCCGGCGCCGTCCGCGCGTCCTCCGCGCCGCGCGCTACGTCTGCGCCAGCCCGCGCGTCATGAGGATCTTGCCCGAGCGCACCAGCTCGACGATCCGGTAGTGACTGAGCAGCGACAGGCAGGCGTCGAGCTTGTCGCTGACGCCGTAGATGCGCAGGATCATCGACGTCGCCCCGGAGTCGACGACCTTGGCGCCGAACTGCTCCGCGATCTGCAGGATCTCCGTGCGCTGATCGACCGCGCACTCGAGCTTGACCAGCGCGATCTCGCTCTCGATGACCGCCGTGCCGGTGTGGTCGAACGCGTGCACGACGTCGATCAGCTTGGTCAGCTGCTTGATGATCTGCTCGAGCGTCTCGGGATCGCCGCTGCAAGTGATCGTCATGCGCGAGAACTGCCCGTTGGTGACGTCGGCGCTCACGACCAGGCTCTCGATGTTGTAGCCGCGGCGTGAGAAGACCAGCGCGACGCGGACCAGCACGCCCGGCTTGTTGCGCACCAGGATCGAGATCGTGTGCAGCGGCGCGCTCAGCGACGGGATGCGATGGCAGCGGCATGGCGGTGATCGGTGACGCGGACATGACTAGGTGCTCCCTTCGGGCTTGGCCATCTTCTGCTTCGGGCGTTCGATGATCATGTCGCGCAGCGGGGCGCCGGCGGGGATCATCGGGAAGACGTTGTCCTCCTTGATGACCTCGGCCTCCACGACGCACGGGCCGTCGTTGTAGGCGATCGCGGCCTTCAGGACCCGATCGACCTCCGACGGGCCGCTTGATGTGCCAGCCCTTGATGCCGTACGCGCCGGCGAGCTTGACGAAGTCGGGGTTGCCCTCGAGATCCACGCCCGACAGGCGGTTCTCGAAGAACAGCTCCTGCCACTGGCGCACCATGCCCAGGTACGAGTTGTTGATGATCAGCACCTTGACCGGCAGCTTGTGGATCGCCGCCGTCGCCAGCTCCGCCATCGTCATCTGGAAGCCGCCGTCGCCGACGATCGCCCAGACCGCCTTCTTCGGGTTCGGCGAACTGCGCGCCGATCGCCGCCGGGAAGCCGTAGCCCATGGTGCCGGCGCCGCCCGACGACAGCCAGTGGCGGTTCTTGGTGGTCAGGCAGAACTGCGCCGCCCACATCTGGTGCTGGCCCACGTCGGTGGTCAGGATCGCCTCGCGCCCGCCGAGATCGTCGAGCCGATCGAGCACGTGCTGCGCGCGCAGGCCGCCCTTCTTGGCGTACTTGAGCGGGAACTGCTTGCGCCACGCCGCGATCTGCTCGAGCCACTCGTCGGTGTCGAGCTTCTGCACGTGCGGGAGCAGATCCTCGACGGCGAGCCGCGCGTCGGCCGCCAGGCTGACGTCGGGGCGCACGATCTTGTTGAACTCGGCCTTGTCGATGTCGATGTGGATCTTGGTCGCGCCGACGCAGAACTCCGACAGCTTGCCGGTGATGCGGTCGTCCCAGCGCGCGCCGATCGCCATGATCATGTCGCAGTGGGTGACCGCCTTGTTGGCGTACGCGGTGCCGTGCATGCCGAGCATGCCCTGGTGCAGCGGGTGATCCTCCGGGCACGCGCCCTTGCCGAGCAGCGTGTTGACGATCGGCGCGTTCAGCTTCTCGGCGAGCTTCATGATCGCCGGGCCCGCGCCCGAGATCACCGCGCCGTGGCCGACGTAGAGCACCGGCTTGCGGCTCCGGTTGATGAGCGCCGCCGCCTTCTTCACGAGATCCGCCTCGGGGTGGCCGGGCACGATGTAGCCGGGCAGGTCGACCTTGTCGACGAAGTCGGCGGTGCACGGCCCCGACGTCACGTCCTTGGGCAGATCGATCAGCACCGGCCCGGGCCGGCCGGTCGAGGCCAGGTAGAACGCCTCGCGCGTGATGCGCGGGATGTCGTTCGGGTCCTTGACCAGGTACGAGTGCTTGACCACCGGGTAGGTGATGCCGGTGACGTCGGCTTCCTGAAACGCGTCCTTGCCGAGCATCGGCGAGATGGTCTGGCCGGTGAGCACGATCATCGGCACCGAGTCCATGAGCGCCGTCAGCAGGCCGGTGACGGTGTTGGTCGCGCCCGGGCCCGACGTCACCAGCACCACGCCTGGCTTGCCGGTCGAGCGCGCGTAGCCGTCGGCCATGTGGGTCGCGCCCTGCTCGTGGCGCACCAGGATCAGCTTGATCTTCGAGTCGACCAGCGCGTCGAAGATCGGCATGGCGGCGCCGCCCGACAGACCGAATACGTACTCGACGCCCTCGCGCTCGAGGCACCGGATGAGCTTCTCGGCGCCGCTGGTGACCTTGTGCAGCTGAGGGGCTGCGGCCCTTTCGGAGGCCTTTTTGGTCGGGGTCGGAGGAGGGAGCGGTCTTGAGCGAGCGGGTTGCCACGGTGGGTCTCCTTTTCGAAGGGTTTCTGACTGAGGCGGACAAAGCTAGGTCGATTTGCCGCTCCGGTCAACAAGATCTTGAGCGCGATCGGTGACGACTTGGCTAAATGACCCATTTTGACGCGCTGATCGGGACCCGATGCGGGTCAGACCGTGTCGATTTCGCCCGATCCACCACGTCTTTCCGGGCGCATCGAGGTCGAAGGGGCTCCAGGGCTCGCGCGAAACCTCGTCGAGGCCGGCGGCGGCCAGCGCCGCGCGAATCTCGCCATCGGTGAAGCAGCGCTCGGTCAGCGATGCCCGGGTGTGCGCGGTCGCCGTCGTCGATGGTGACCTCGGCCTGCGCGACGCGGCGAGCGGCGTCGTAGTGGGTCTCGATGGCGACGCCCCAGTCGCGCTTCGCGCCAGGTTCGGTTGCCGCGCCACCAGCGGTCGAAGCCCAGCTCGTTGGTGGCATCGAAGACGAAGAGCCCGCCGGGCCGCAGCCGCGCGGCAACGCGCGGCGATCGGCCGCGCGCAGCTCCGCGTCGTCGGCCAGATGGTTGAGCGTGTCGTAGAAGCAACCGGCGGCGTCGAACGACGGCGCGTCGAGCGCGTCGGACACCGCCGGCGCCGCCAGCGCGCCCTGGATCCATTGCACGCGCTCGGCGCCCGGCTTGGCGCGCGCGATGGCGAGCATCGCGGCGCTGCCGTCGACGCCGGCGAGCCGCCAGTCCGGATGCGCGCGCCCGAGGCCGAGCAACAGATCGCCGGTGCCGCAGCCCAGGTCGACGAACGAGAGCGCGCGCGACGAGGAAGCGGACGTCGCCGTCGCTGCCTCGCGCCCGAAGCGCTCGAGCGCGGGCAGCAGCTGGGCCAGCACGACGCGCGAGAACGGCGTGGTGCCGCCCGCGGCCTGCCAGCGGTCATAGACCGACGCCAGCGCGTCGTACAGCGCCGCCGTCGGGACGGGCGGGATCGTCGGGGGTGGGGCTACCATCGGATGCGGTCCGGTCAGTCGTCGCCGCGCACCGGCGCCGCGCAGCGACTTGCGGTGCGACTGCGCGTGCTTGGCGCGCAGCATCTTTTCCTTCGCGCGCCGCGACCGCCGCCGCTTCTGCCGGCGGATCTTCTCGGCCGCCTGCGCGCGGGCGCTCTCGCGGCCCAGTCGCTGCTCCTCGATCTTGTCGGCGAGCATCGCGCGCGCGATCAGGCGGTTGGCGCCCTGCGTGCGCTCGCGCTGGCACTTCACGGCCATGCCGCTCGGCCGGTGCACCAGCACCACGCAGGTGGCCACCTTGTTGACGTTCTGGCCGCCCTTGCCGCCCGAGTGCACGAAGCTCTCGTCGAGATCCTCTTCGCGGATCCCGAGGCGCGCGAATCGCGCGGCCAGCGCACGAGCTTTCTCACCAGAGAGCGGCATGTTGTCAAGAGTGTCAAGCCGAGACCAGGGTTGCTTCGCCCCATCAGGTTGTCAATACTGCGCCTCCACGCCCGGCCGGGCAGGAGGTCCGCATGCGATCGACGAGAGAGACGACCCTGGGTTTGATCACGTGTCGCTCGCGCTCGGTGTGCTGACGGCGGCGTGCGACAAGGAGGCGCCCAAGGCGCCGCCCGCGCCGGTCGCCGCCGCCGAGCCGGTCAAGGCGCCGCCGCCTCCGCCCACGGCGGCGATCGACGCCGCGGTGCGCGCAAGCCGAAGATGGTCGCCAACAACGACGGGCTGAGCCTGGCCGACCGGGTCGCCAAGCGACAGGCGGCCGAGGCCAAGGTCGCCGCCGAGCTGGCGGCACGCAGGAGAAGGAGCGGCTGCTCAAGTACGACCGCGGCAAGCTGCCGCTGCACAAGCAGGTGTTCGCGTTCATCCTCAAGACGCGCGCGCAGTACGACGGCGCGATGAAGGGCGGCGACAAGGCCAAGGTCGACAAGCTGCGCGAGTCGCTGAACAAGCCGATCGTCGCGATGGGAAAGAAGATGGCGACCATCGATCCCAAGGGCGGCAACTCGAACGTCACCACCGACTACGACGTGATGCTGAACGCGCTGGCCAACGACTACCCCGAGGCGATCGACGCGTCGTTCGACGGCGACAAGCAGCCGCTGGCCGACCAGACCGCCGAGCTCGACAAGCGGATCGAAGAAGGTCGAGGACTGGCTCGCCGAGCTCAAGAGCGCCAAGAAGTGATCGCGGAGACGCGGTCCCCGCCGCGTCTGAGGTAGGCTGCCCGCATGACTTGGCTTGGGGGTGAACGCGCGATCGCGCGCGCGCTGGTCGCGCTTGCGGCGGCCGGTTTTCTCGGCTGCGGTCGCACGCAGCTCAACGACGTCGATCCGTGCGATCCGGCGGTCGACACCACGCGCCCGTGCGGTGGGTTCTGCGGCCCGGGCACCGAGTCCTGCGTCGACTATGCCTGGCAGGCGTGCGTGATTCCGGTCGTGACCCGCGCGTGCAGCAACGACTGTGGCCCCGGCATCGAGACCTGCGACGGCGAGCAGTGGCAGGGATGCGAGGTCGCGCCGGTGACGCGCAGCTGCTCCAGCGTGTGCGGCAGCGGCAACCAGACCTGCACCGACGGCGTCTGGGCGGCCTGCGACGCGCCCCGAGCCCAATCCGCCGATCCTCACGACGACGGTGCGCGACTTTCATGCGCACAACCCGCCCGACTTCGAGCTGGACGTCACCGCGGTCGGCAGCAATCCGGTCTCACGTCGAGGGACCCCGACCTCGGCATCGTCGAGTCGACGCTGGGCTCCGACGGCACGCCGGTCTACGCCGGCAACCCCACGACGCCGACGACGACCGGCGCCGCCGACTTCAACGAGTGGTACCACGACGTCCCCGGCGTCAATTTGAGGACGATGATCAGCCTTCCGCTGATGGCGAGCGCCGACCGAGCCCGACTTCTACGTCTACGACAACCTGTCCTTCTTCCCGATCGACAACCAGCTGTTCGGCAACGAAGGCAATCCGCACAACTATCACTTCACGCTCGAGGCGCACACCCAGTTCCTGTACCACGGCGGCGAGGTCTTCTCGTTCCGCGGTGACGACGACTGCTGGGTCTTCATCAACCACACGCTGGTCATCGATCTCGGCGGCATCCACGAGACGCTGGGCGACAGCGTCGAGCTCGACGCTGCGGCGAGCGCGCTCGGCATGGTCAAGGGGCAGAGCTACCCGCTCGACATCTTCTTTGCCGAGCGGCACACGATCGGATCGACGTTCACGATCCGGACGTCGATCTGCCGACGCCAGCTCCCCTGCCCGCTGCAGGGGAGGGTCTGAGGGCGGTCGCCGCAGACGCTTCTTCGGCGGCCGGCGCGGCGGCCTTGGGCGCGGCGCTGCGCTCGTCGAGCACCTTCTCGAGGAACTCCTTCGCGGCGTCGGTCCAGACGTCGCCGTAGGTCTGGCTGTAGACCAGCGCCTCCTCGATGGAGCCGGGCTGCGAGCCGGCGACGTTCTCGACGCGCCGGCGGATGCGGCCGAGCAGCGTCTTGCCGAAGTGCGGGTTCGCGTCCAGCGCCGCGCCCAGCGCGACGCGCGCCTTGTCCTCGGCGCCCGCGACGAAGTGCGCCAGCGCCAGGCCGAGCTGCGCGCGGCTGCCCGCGGTCTCCGACGTCACGGCCGGCTCGAGCACGGCGGCGGCGTCGGCCGGCTTCTCCAGCTTCATCAGCGCCTTGGCGGCGATGAGCCGCGCCTCGGTGCCGACCGTGCCCTCGTCGATCGCGTAGACCCGCTCGAGGTCGGTCACCGCGTCGGCGAAGCGATCCTGATCGTATGCCAGGCAACCGACCGCGTGGCAGGCGCGGATGTAGGGCTGAGCCTCGGGGCGCGTGAACGCGTCCTTGACGTTCTGCGCGCGCAGCTCGGCGGCCTGCTTCTCGCCGGCCTCGATCACCACGCCCAGCTCTTCCTTGGCGCCGTCGGCGTTGCCGGCCGACAGCCGCGCCATGCCGATTCCGACGCGCGCGTCGAGCAGGTCGGGCTTGAGCTCGAGCGCGGCGCGGAACTCGTTCTCGGCGGCGCCGGGGCGGCGCTGCTCGAACAGACGCCAGGCGGTGGCCAGGATCTCCTGGGGATCGGGCGCGGCCACCGGCGGGACCGCCGCGGCTTCGTCGTCGCGCAGGTGGCACTTCTTGTACTTCTTCCCCGAGCCGCAAGGACAGGGATCGTTGCGTCCCGCCGCGCCCAGGCGGGTGCGTGCGGCCTCGAGCTTTTTGCCGTCGGCCGCGGCGCCATCGGCGGTCGTCTCCCCGGACTTGGCGTCGGAGGCGATTGTTTCGGATTTCGCGGGGGCTTTTTCTGTCGTGGTCTTGGTCTTCGCCATTGCTTGATCCCTTGCTGGGGCAAGGACCATACCGTAAAACCGCTGCCAGGATCATGAGAAGGTCGCTGTGGGCGCTGGCCGTTGCCGTCGGGGCGTGGCCGCTCATCGCTCGGGCTGCCAGCGTCGCGCCCGCCCCCTCCGGTGGGTCCGGCGCAGTGGCCCCGATCGTCGCGCCGGCGCCGGCCGATACCACGCCGGAGATCGCGGCGCGCGACGCGCTCTTGCACGTCAAGGCTCTGTCCGCGCCCGAGATGCAGGGGCGGGGCGCGCTCACGCCCGGCCTCGATCGCGCGGCGGCCTACATCGCCGCACGATTCCGGAACATGGGCCTCGCGGGCGCGGGTGACGCCGGCACGTTCTTCGAAGGCATCGAGCTGCCGATGCCGCGGCGAGTGGGTTCGCGCACGGGGCTGCGGCTCGGCGAGCAGCCGCTGGAGCTCGGCCGTGACTTCGCGCCGAATCTCGGCGCCGCGGCGTCGCGGCGCGCAGGCGGGCGTGGTCTTCGCCGGCTACGGGATCTCGATCGACGGCGGCTACGACGACTACGCTGCGATCGATGCGCGCGGCCAGCTGGTGATCTGCCTGCGGTACGCGCCCCACTATGATGTCGCGGCCGGCCGCGCTGCCGATCCGGCGTTCAGCGCCGGCGCAGCGCTGCGCGCGAAGATCGAGAATGCGATCCGCCACGGCGCGGTCGCGGTCGCCATCGTCGATCCGCCGGCGCCGGTGCCGGCGCCACCGCCGCCGTCGAGCGCTGCCGCCGCCGAGCCCGGCGCCGCCATCGACGCGGCGCCGTTGCCGGTGGGCGTGCCCGGCCCGTCCAACATCGCGTCGTTTCACCTCGCGCGCGCGGCCGCCGATCGCATGCTGTCGGCGGCGGGCGCGGGCGATGTGGCCACGCTGCAACGCCGGATCGACGACAGCGGTCGCCCGGCTTCATTCGCGTTGCCGCTCGCGGCCGAGCTGGCGGTCGAGTGGCAGACACCGTCGCTCGCCGGCCGCAACGTCGTCGCGATCCTGCCCGGATCCGATCCGGTTCTGCGGCAAGAGGCGGTGCTCATCGGCGCGCACTACGACCACCTCGGGCGCGGCGACGAGGGCAGCGCGTTCGGCGCCGCCGGCCAGATCCACCCCGGCGCCGACGACAACGCGTCGGGAACCGCGGCCATGCTCGAGGTCGCCGAAGCGCTGGCGGCGGAGCGCGTGCATCCCAAGCGATCGATCTTGTTCGTCGCGTTCAGCGGCGAGGAGAAGGGGCTCATCGGCTCGCTCGCGCTGGCGGAGCAGGCCACGCGGCGTCACGTGGTCGCGATGTTGAACCTGGACATGGTCGGGCGCATGCACGCGGGCGCGGTCGAGGTCGGCGCGTCGACGACGGCGCGCGAGTGGGAGGCGATCGTCAACGCCGCGAACGATGAGAAGCTGGCACTGACGTTTCCGAAGCGCGTGGCCCCCAACAGCGATCACGCGCCGTTCCTGAACAAGCAGATCCCGGCGCTGTTCCTGTTCACCGGTCTGCACGGCGACTACCATCGCGCCAGCGACACCTGGGACAAGATCAACGCCGACGGGATCGCGCAAACCGCGCGGCTCGCCCGGCGCATCGTCGTCGCGGTCGCGAATCGTGATCAGCGCCTGGCGTTCGTGGCGCCGCAGTGGACGCGCATGGGCGCGGTCGGCGGCACACACGGGATCGCGGTACGGCTGGGCGTCATGCCCGACTATCAGTCGGAGAACGGCCTGCGCGTGAGCGCGGTGATGGCCGGCGGCGCCGGGGCCGAGGCGGGGCTGAAAGCCGGCGACGTCATCGACCGCGTCGGCGACAAGCCGGTGGCCGACATCGATTCCTACATGGAGGCCATGGCTGTGTTCAAGGTGGGAGATCAAACGGTGGTTCAGATCCGGCGCGACGGCGCGACGCAGAGCCTGAAGGTGAAGTTCGGCGCCGCCAGCGCCGCGAACGCGACCGAGCCGGCGGGGAGCCGGCCATGACGTCCGGGCCGCTGGCGGGCAAGACCGTGGCGCTGCCGGAGTCGCGCGAGCTGGATCAGCTGTCGCGGTTGCTCGAGGAGCAGGGGGCGACCACCTGGCGCTGTCCACTGGTGGCGATTCTCGACGCGCCCGACCCCGCGCCCATCGACGATTGGCTGGCGCGCCTGGTCGCGGGCGCGTTCGATGACGTCATCTTCCTCACCGGCGAGGGCTTGCGTCGCCTGCTCGCGCGCGCCGAGCGAACCGGGACGCGAGTCGCAGTCATCGCGGCGCTCGCGCGCGTCCGCCGCATCACGCGAGGCCCCAAGCCGGCGCGCGCGCTGCACGAGATCGGGCTCGCGTCCGATCTGCCGGCCAGCGTGCCGACGTCGCGCGGTGTGATCGACAGCTTGCGGTCGCTCGAGCTCGGAGGACGCCGCGTCGGCCTGCAGCTTTACGGCACCGATCCTGGCGCCGAGCTGGTCGCGTTCCTGACCGGCGCCGGCGTCGCGGTATCGACCGTGTCGCCCTATGTCTACGCGCCCGCGATCGACGACCAGCGCGTGCGCGAATTGATCGACGCGATGAAGTCCGGCCGCATCGACGCCATCGCCTTCACCAGCGCGTCACAGATCGATCGGCTGTGGGGTGTCGCGCGCAGCGCCGGTATCGAGCCGGCGCTCGCGGGCGCGCTGACATCGACACGCGTCGCCGCGATCGGCCCGATCGTCGAGTCGGCGCTCGGCGAGCGCGGCGTGCGCATCGACATCGCCACGACCAAGCCGTTCGTGATGAAGCACCTGGTCGGCCTGATCGCCGAGAAGCTCGGCCACGCGACCGAGACCAGCTAGAACGCGAACGGCAGATCGACCTGGACCATGTTGTAGCTCGCGGTCGTCAGCGGTTTGTCGAGGCCGCGCGAGTACGAGATCCCCGGGCGAAACCAGGTCTTGCCGAGCTTGAAGTGAGCGCGCGGTCCGATCCCCATCGAGAGCGTGTCGCGGTTGACGGCGTTCGCCTTCACCGGCGCCGCGTCGCTGAGCCAGCGCTGGTAGCGTAGCTCGCCACCCAGCGACACCTGCGGGATCACGAAGTAGCCCGAGGTGCAGCCCGGCCGTACCGTTGGTGCGCGAGCTGTCGCCGGTGCTGGTGCGTACGCGCGTGAGCTGAAAGACCGTGGCCTCGAGCTGGGCGGTGAACCCGTGCGCGACGTAGGCGGCGTCGACGCCGCCCATGAACGTCAGGTAGTTGACCGCGAACATCGCGTTGTCCATTCCCGAGCGCGCCTGGATCCCGGCGGCGTTGGCGCCGGCGGAGCCGCTGTTCGCCGGCGTTCCGACGCTGCCCTGGCCGACCGGCACGGTGGCGGCGATGGTCGCGGCCAACCGGATCGGACCGGCGGGGCGCGCGTAGGTCACGCCGACCAGCGGGTTGATGAACGACTGTCCGTCGGGAGCGGTGCCAGGCGCGGTGTTCTGCACCCACCCGATACGCACCAGCGGCGCCAGGTTGGGCGACATCTTGTAGCTGCCGAGCAGCATGGTCGCCACCGTGCTGCCCGACGTGCCGGGCGCGCCGTCATAGAACGCGACGGTGCTGTCCGAGCGGACGACGGTGGCGATGCCAGCCGGCCGGAGCTGCCACGGCAGCGGAGTAGGGCGGCGGCGGTGGCGCAGGTGGCGGCGCGACGGCCGGCGCGGGTGGCGACGGTCGTCGCGGTCGGCGCGGCTGGTGGTGGCGCGGCCGATGCGATCGCCGTTTCGCCCGCTGCGGCTCGCCCCGTCAACGCGACGGAGACCATGGCCGCCGACAGCGCGAGCCGCGTGGGACTGCTGATGGGGTTGCGAAATCGTCGATTGGTTTTCACGCGCGTATACCTTTCGTTGATGGGCTGGAAGAACACCCATCCGATATAAGGCAGCGCGTGTTTCGAAGATTTTTCGGTGACGCCTATTTCGCGTCAAAAGATGGTTTCCGGCGCCCGTAATCGCGAAACACGACGTTGACGGGCGATCTCGGAAGAGGTCACGGCAGAGATCGGGCTCAGGCGGCGGGCGCGGGCGCCAGCAGCTTGCCGAGCTCACCGCGCGCGTGCAGATCGCGCACGATGTCGCAACCACCGACGAGCTTGCCGTCCAGGTACAGCTGCGGGAACGTCGGCCAGCTCGAGTACTCCTTGAGGCCTTCGCGGATCTCCTGGTCGGACAGGATGTTGAACGAGCCGAAGGGGACGCCGACCTCTTTCAGGATGCCGACCACCGTGGCGGAGAAGCCGCACTGGGGCATCGACGGGTTGCCCTTCATGAACAACATCACCCGGTCGCGGGAAATCGTCTCGGTAATCCGATTGCGGAGCTGGTCGTCCATGATCCTGTCGTCTCCTGCTCGTTGGCGTTGTCGTGTTGTCTTGTCGTTAGGATTCTTCGGGCGTGCGCGTGGTCAGCGCCAGCGCATGGATGGGCCCATTCATCGCCGACGCCGAGCGCGGCGTACACCATCCGGTGCCGGTCGACCGGGCCCTGCCCGCGGAACGCCGCGGCAACCACCGTCGCGGCGTAGTGGTCCCCGCCGCCGGTCAGGTCCTGGACCGTGACCTCGGCGCCGGGGATGGCTGCTGCGATCTTGATGCGAATCTCGTCCGCGGTGATGGCCATTCGGTGCGGATCGTATAGCACGACGCGGCCGGCGGCGGCGGCTGGCTGCAGCGCCGGGGGTATACTGGGTCAACGATGAAGCTCGGCACCCGCGTCACCGTCGTGACCACCGCGCTGGTCGCCCCGGTGCTCGCCGCGTCCGGCTACGCGGCGCTCAAGCTGCGTCGCGCCGATCTGGAGGCCGACCTCGACCAGCAGGCGCGCGAGGTCGCCGAGACGCTGCGCAGCGGGCTCGAGCCGGTCTCCGACGACCCCGACGCGACGATGCGCGTGCTGACCGAGCGCGCCTGGATGTCGCGCGAGCGCGACGACGCCTTCAAGCTCGAGGTGCTGCGCGTCGGCGACCGGTGGCAGACCACCGATCAGTCCTGGTTGATCCTGGCGCAGGCGGCCGAGATCGAGGACGGGCCCGTCGGGAACCTGCTCGAAGCGCCGGGGCGCGAGCCGGCCTTCGCGATGGCGGTGCCGCTGCAAGACGTGGCCGGTATGGCGTCTGCCGCAGCACCACCCGGCGCGCCGGCCCAAGGCGATGCTGGGCATGCGGCGCGACGCGCGCTACGTCAAGGACGCCGTGACGGCGACGGCGAAGTCGAATCTTCTCGCTGTTCCTGGGCGCGCTGGTGTTCGTGGCGATCGGCGTCGAGCTCGCCATGCGCACCGTCGTCGCGCTGCCGCTGCGCCGCCTGCTCGAAGGGATCGACGGCGTCGAGCAAGGGCGACCTGTCGCGCGTGCTGCTCGCCGATCGCGACGACGAGATCGGCACCATCGCCGGCCGGTTCAACGACATGACCGGCTCGCTGCGCGAGGCGCGCGAGGACGGCGAGCGCGGCGTGCAGGCGCGCCTGTCGCTGGAGACGCGGCTGCGCCAGTCGGAGAAGCTGGCGACGATCGGGCAGATGGCGGCCGAGATCGCGCACGAGGTCGGCACGCCGCTGAACGTGATCGGCGGGCGGGCGCGCGCGCTCGGCAAGAGCCATCGCGCCAGCGATCCGGCCGAGGTCACGCGCAATGCCGGCATCATCACCGGCGAGGTCGATCGGATCGCGAAGATCATCCGCCAGGTGCTGGACTTCTCGCGCCAGCGCGGGCCGACGATCACGTCGGTGCACCTCGGCTCGGTGGTCGCCGAGGCGCTGGAGTTCCTGCGCGAGATCGTCGACCGCCAGGCGATCAAGACCGACGTGCGCGTGCTGCCGTCGCCGCCCGAGGTGCCGGGCGACCCCGATCAGATCCAGCAGGTCTGCCTGAACCTGCTCATGAACGCGATCCACGCCATGCCCAGCGGCGGCACGCTGCGCATCACCGCCGAGCGGGTCACGCGGCGCAAGGAGGGCCTCGACCTGGCGTCGCCCGCGCCCTACGCCATGCTCGAGATCGCCGACACCGGGCCGGGCATCCCGCCCGAGAACCGCGGCAAGATCTTCGAGCCGTTCTTCACGACCAAGGACGAAGGGCAGGGGACCGGGCTCGGCCTCGCCGTCAGCCACGGGATCGTCAAGGACCACGACGGCTGGATCGAAGTCGACAGCCCGACCGAGGGGGGCGCGGTCTTTCGCGTCTTCCTGCCATGCGCGGCCGGCGCGGCCGGCGCGACGGGGGAAGGCTGGCGCGCCGCCGCGCCCGAGGAGACGTCGCCGGGGCTTCCGCGCGCGGTGGGCGACGGCGGCGACAAAGGCTGACCATGGCGCGGTTGGCGCGACGGCTGGCCGAGAACGCGGACGGCGATCTCTTCGTCGACGACACCTGCATCGACTGCGAGACCTGCCGCCAGATCGCGCCGTCGGTGTTCGCGCGCGACGCCGGCGCCGGCCAGTCGGTGGTCTGCGCGCAGCCGGCTTCGGCCGCCGAAGAGCGGCGCGCGTTGATGGCGCTGGTCGCCTGCCCGACCGCCTCGATCGGCAGCGCCGGCAAGCGCGATCCCTCGGACGCCGCGCGCGCGTTTCCCGAGGAGATCGCCGGCGGCGTCTACGCGTGTGGGTACGCGTCCGCGTCGTCGTACGGCGCGTCGTCGTACCTGGTCCGGCGCGCCGGTGGAAACCTGCTCGTTGATTCGCCGCGCGCCGCGCGGCCGCTGTTCGCGCGCCTGGCTGAGCTGGGCGGCGTGCGCCGCATGTTCCTGACCCACCGGGACGACGTCGCCGATCACGCGCGCTTTCACGCGGTCTTCGGCTGCGAGCGCATCTTGCACGCCGCTGACGCCGACGCCCGCGCCGGCACGCGTGACCTCGAGCGGCGGCTCGAGGGCGCCGAGCCGATCCGCCTCGACGAGGACCTGCTGGCCATCCCCGTACCCGGCCACACGCGCGGTAGCACCGCGCTGCTGTACGGCGAGACGTTCCTGTTCACCGGCGACCACCTGTGGGGCGACGAGGACACCGGACGGCTGGGCATGTCGCGGTCGGTGTGCTGGTACTCGTGGCGCGAGCAGGTCGCGTCGCTGCGCCGGCTGCTCGACCATCGGTTCGAGTGGGTGTTGCCGGGACACGGACGCCGCTTTCGCGCGACGTCGGCGCGCGCGATGCGCGCGGCGATCGAGGCCCTCCTGGCCGCCTGTTGAGCCGAGCGGACCGAAGCGTCGCAAAAACCGACGCAAAAGCCGACGCAAAAAGCCAGCCGCAAAAGCCGTCCTTGCCGAAGAGAATCGAATGGGCAAGGATTGATCGACGCTTCACATGGCCGACTCCGCCGCGTCCGAGATGACCCGCACCCAGAACCGCCGCGGCGGCGGTCGGGCCAGCATCCTCATCGTCGAGGACGACGCGGCCATGCGCGAGATGCTGCGCGAGGCGCTGGAGGATGACGGCTACGCGCGTCGAGACCGCCGCCAATGGCCGCGCCGGCGTCGAGCGCGTGCAGAAGGGCGGCGTCGACCTGGTCGTCTCGGACGTCAAGATGCCGGAGATCGACGGGCTCGACATGCTGCGCGAGATCAAGGCGGTCGAGCCCGTCGCCCTACGTCATCACCATCACCGCGTTCGGCTCGATCGACACCGCGATCCGCGCGGTGAAGCTGGGCGCGTTCGACTACATCACCAAGCCGTTCGAGATCGACCAGCTGATCCTGTCGGTCGAGAAGGCGCTCGCCGAGCGCGAGCTGCGGTCCGAGGTCGCGCGGCTGCGCGACGAGGTCTCGCGCAGCTACCGCTTCGAGAACATCATCGGCAAGCTCGCCGGCGATGCAGGAGGTGTTCGATCTCGTCCGGCGCGTCGCCGGCTCGGCGGCGTCGGTGCTGGTCACCGGCGAGTCCGGCACCGGCAAGGAGCTGGTCGCGCGGCGATCCACTTCAACAGCCCGCGCAAGACGCGGCCGTTCGTCGCCGTCAACTGCGCGGCGATCCCCGACACGCTGCTCGAGAGCGAGCTCTTCGGCCACAAGCGCGGCGCGTTCACCGACGCGCGCGCCGATCGCGCCGGCCTGTTCGTCGAGGCCGACGGCGGCACGATGTTCCTCGACGAGATCGCGCGAGCTGTCGCCGGCGCTGCAGGCCAAGCTGCTGCGCGTGCTGCAGGAGCGCGAGATCCGCCCGCTCGGCGCCGCGCGCGCCGAGCGCGTCGACGTGCGCGTCATCGCCGCGACCAACCGCGAGCTCGACGCGCGGCTCGAGGACGGGTCGTTCCGCGAGGACCTCTACTACCGCCTCAACGTCATCCAGATCCAGCTGCCGCCGCTGCGCGACCGCGCCGAGGACATGCTGCCGCTGGCCGAGCACTTCCTGGGCGTCGAGCGCGGCGCGCGCCGGCAAGGACGTCAAGGGCTTTCACGAGGTGGCCAAGAAGGCGCTGCTGGCGCACCGCTGGCCCGGCAACGTGCGCGAGCTGGAGAACGTGGTCGAGCGCGCGGTCGCGCTGGCCGAGACCGCGAGCATCCGCGTCGACGATCTGCCGGCCGCGGTGCGCGAGCGGCGCGACGCGGAGCAGGATCCGCTGGCGCGTGCGCTGGCGCGCGACATGTCGCTGGACGAGCTCGAGCGCGAGTACATCCAGCGCGTGCTGCCGGCCGAGGGCGGCAACAAGACGCGCGCCGCGCAGCGGCTCGGCCTTGACCGCAAGACGCTTTATCGCAAGCTCGAAGAGTATGCCGCGCGCACCGACACCGGCGCAGAGCGGCGCTCCCGCGGCCGCGAACCCCGAACGGCGACGTTCCCAAGGGAGGAGGCGTGATCGACCGATGACCAAGGCGGTTGCTTTTCAGGGCACGGTCCACGCGGGCAGTGAGCTTTTGCGCTCGCCGGTGTCGGGCCTGGCGTGCGTGCACTGGCGGCTGCGCATCACGCAACACATCGCGCCGCGCATGCAGCTGGTGCACGAGGTCGCGTCGCCCGACGCGTTCGAGATTCACTGGCTGCGCGCCGGTAGCGACGAGGCAGTCGTCGTTGCCGCCGCTGCGGCTGCGGCTGGATCCGGAGTCGGCGCGCATTCACGCCGCGCCCGTGCTGCATCGCGAGGGGACGCCGGGCGCGCTCGCCGCCGGCAAGCAGTTCGGCCTCGACGGCGCGCTCCGCGTCGAGGAGGTCATGCTGCATCAGGGCGACGAGATCGCCGCCGAGGGCTTCCTCGACGACGCCGGCGCCGCCGACGGACCGTTTCGCACGACGGCCCACGGCCCGGAGCTGCTCGACCCGACGTTGCGCGTGCCGACGCCCGGTATCGGGCCGGCGCTGTTGCCCTGGGCGCTCGGAACCGCGGCGGTGCTCCTCAGCGCCACCGCCGCGACCGGCTTCTGGGCCTGGCACTACCATCTGCGCAACCATCCATTGCCGACGTCGTCACAGTGCTTGCTGACGCGCATTCCGTTCGATCAGATGAAGCCGCCCGAGCTGCCCCACCCGCGTTTGCCGTAGCTGGAGCTGGGCCTCCGTTCGTCGAGAACGGGTGGTAAACTCCGTGATTGCGGGCGCCGTCTCGTATATGTGTGTAATATACGTAGAGAATGGATGGGTTCCCAGACGAGCTTGCGATCTGCACCGGCTTCGAATGGGACGAAGGGAACGCAGATAAGAACTGGACGCTGCATCAGGTGTCGCGGAGTGAGGCTGAAGAAGCTTTCTTCAACCGTCCCATTCTTGTCGCACCGGACGGGACGCATTCGCACAGGGAACCGCGGCACGCCGCACTTGGGAGGTCGAATGGCGACCGGCGGCTCATGATTGTGTTCACCGTGCGACGTACTCTCGTTCGGGTCATTTCGGTGCGGGACATGAGCAGGCGTGAACGGAGGATCTATGAAAAAGCCACCGAAGCGTAAGACCGTCGCGGTTCCCACCTTCGAGAATGAAGACGAAGAGCGGCAGTTCTGGGCGACTCATGACGCGGCCGACTTCTTCGACTGGGATCGCGCGGCTCAACCGAGCTTCGCCAACCTGAAGCCGTCGACCGAATCCATTTCCCTGCGGCTACCCGTTTCGATGCTCGAGGAGCTCAAGGCGCTCGCCAACAAGCGGGACGTGCCATACCAGTCGCTCATGAAGATCTACCTGGCAGATCAGATCCGGAGGGACAGAAAGAAAGCGTCCTGATGGCCAGTGGCCGTAGGCGAGCGCGTCATCGGGCGGAACGCAAGATCGGCTTTGCGCTCTGGCGCTCCGACGTCATTTCCGGACATCGCGCCGACGGTGTGATCATCGCTGCAGCGTCCCTGCGATAGAGGCGTGATCCATGGACGAGGTGCGGGTTTTGGCGCTATACATGGCGCCTGCAGCGTCCCCGCGACGCGCTCGGGGGCGCGACGTTCGGGGCGCGATCCGACGCCGTTCGCCGAGCGCTTTCGTCAATGCAAAGGGAGTCGACATGTCTAGATTGAACCTCGCCGTCGCGTTCTCTATCGGAGGCCTCTTGCTGGCACCGCAAATGGCGGAGGCTCACTACCTGCTCGTTGCGCCTACGAACTGGTGGAATCAGGACCCCAACCCCGTTGGCGGCGGAGCTCCGCAAAAGACTCCCCCGTGCGGTAGTCCCAGCGAGGCGCCCACGCTCACGGCAACCAACGTCGTGAACGTGTATCAGTCCGGGCAGCCCGTGACAGTGACGGTCACCTCGACCATCGCTCATCCCGGCTGGTGGCGCATCTCGTTGCGCCAGGGAGCAGCCGCGACGCAGACCGCGACGATCTTTCCCGATCCGCCCGAGTTGGGTGCGCCGAACAGTGCGCTCCAGTGTACGCCCCCCTTTATTGACAACCCCGTTTGGTCGCCGACGCAGCCGGTGATCGCAGACAAGCTCGGCCTGCCCGCTGGGGCAACGGCGGCGATAGCGATGATGACGGTTCAAAGCGGAACCAAGAGCTTCCAGGTGACAATTCCGCAAAGCGCTCAATGCAGCATGGCCACGCCCTGCACGCTGCAGGTGGTGATGATCATGACTGACCACGTTTTTCCGAACTGCAACTACCACCATTGCGCCAACATGGCTCTCGCGGGCAGCACCAGCGACGGCGGCGCTGTCGATAGCCGTGGCACAGGCGGCGCGATGACGGGCGCCGGCGGCGCGACGACTGGTGCGGGTGGCTCGACCACCGGCGCGGGCGGCGCGACGGCCGGTGCGGGCGGCGCGACGGCCGGCACCGGTGGCACGACGGGTGGCGGATCGGGAGGCGCGGTGGCCGGCTCGGGTGGGTCGACGATGGGCGGCGGTGAAGGAGGCAGCAGCAGTGCAGACGGAAGCGCCGGGACCGGCGGCTCCGACAAGACCGGTTGCGGCAGTTGCTCGGTCGGCGGCGGCGCCGTCGGCTCGTGGAGCGGCGTACTCTTCCTTGCGGCTCTGCTGTTGCGCCGTCGCCGCTCCTCGAGGAAGTAACCGCGCAGGCGGCGCTATTTACCACTACCAGGCCGCCGGCGATCGCTCAGAGGCAGCAGACCGTCTGCGGACCGGTCGGCGCGTACCCGCCCGAGGGGACTGCCTGCGGCGCGGCGCAGACCCCGGGCGTCGGGGTACCCGTGAGTTCAGGAAATAGCTCCGAAGCGACCCAGCCGCCGAGCGTGTTGCTGGCATCGGGAACGACCGCGGGACTCGTGCCGTCACCCTTGAACTGACCGGCCAGAAAGCTTCCCGGCGGCACGTACATCAGCGGAGTACAGACGCCATATCCCACGGTCATCAAGGTGCCGGCGCAGCTCTCTCCGGAGGCGACGCCGCATCCACGGCAAGTACAGGCTGCTCCTGCGGCCGTAGCACCCGTTGCCCAGCTGCCGCTGGCGCCCATCGCGGTGAAGCCCGCTGGACAGGGCTGGGTGCCCGCGGCCAGCACGCAGATCTTGGTCGCGGCCGGCGCGCACTGCCCCGAAGGGCAGGTCGCCGCGTCGGACGCGAGCGGGCAGAAATTCATCGACGTTTGCCAGGCCGGAAGCGGAGCCGTCGCACCAGTCGGGTCGCAGTTTGGGCAAACTCTCCCGTCACAGGGGCACGACGTCGCGTTCGAGCAGGCGTTGAACGATGCCGGCTGATTGGCAGAGATCTGAGTCGCGATGTCGTTTCCCGTCCACGCCGCCGTGCACTGCATCTCGCCGAAGACCGTAGAGCTCCCGGTGCCGAGCGAGAAGGTCATGTTGAAGCCCATCAAGCACGAACCCGTGACGGGCGGCGTGCAACCGCAACCCGAGGCGCAACCGACGCTGACGCCCGTGTGAATCGTTGTGGCCGTCGACGAATATCCCGCTGGACAGGCCGTGCTTGTCCCCACCAGAGCGCCAATCGTCCAGATCGCGGACGAGGGTGCAACGCACGTGCTGCCGCAGCAACTCGTCGCGGGGTTACACGCGTCACTCGGGGCGTCGGCCCCCGCCTTGTCCAGGGCAGAATCGGCTGAAGCGTCCGCCGTCACCATTCCGCCGGTGCCACCCAAACCACCGAAGCCGGCAGCGCCGCCCTTGCCGGTCGTCGTCGATCCTGCGGCGCCGCCCATGCCAGCCGTGACGGATCCCGCAGCGCCGCCGCTCCCAAGGTGGTCACTGCCCCCGTCGTCGACGACCACTCTGTACTGCGTGCACGCCGCCGATATGACGGCGGATACGACGATGACGGCCGAACCAAGTCGCAGAAAACCGACAAGAGCGCTTTTGCTCAATTGCTGCACGGGACCCTCCTCGAGACGACAACCCAGCTTGTCGGCACCACGCACGGAATGTTGCTACCCCCGCCGTTCCGCCTCTCGGCGTCTTCGCGAGAGGTCGTTGGCGATCTCGGCCAGGTCCTTGAGCGCGCCGGCCATCGCGCCGAGGCGCAGCTTCGAGCCCGGGACGTCGCGCCAGGCACGCAGCGGCACCTCCAGCACCTGGCGCTCGAAGATCGCGGCCGTGGTCGCGTCGCCGACCAGCAGGCGGCCGAGCAGCTCGACGTCGAAGGACCAGCGCGACAGGAACGGTTCGCGCAACGCCGCCGCGAGAGCGTCGGAGCGCCGGAACAGCTTGGCGCCGCACTGGGTGTCGTAGACGCGCGCGCGCAGGATCAGCGACGCCAGCGTCGCGAACACGCGACCGAGGTAGTGGCGCGTGTGGCTGCGCTGGATGTCGTTGCCGAGCAGCGAGATGCGCGCTCCGATCAGCACGGCGATCTGCGGCCGCTCGTCGAGGATCGACAGCAGCCGGCGGATCTCCGGGGCGGGCGTCGAGAGATCGGCGTCGAAGTAGCCAACGACGTCGGCGCCGCTGGCGAGCGCGGCGAGGATCCCCTGGCGCACGGCTTCGGCCTTGCCGCGGTTGCGGTCGAGCGCCAGCGTCTCGATGCGTCCGGGCGCGCGGCGCGCGAGCGCGGTCAGGCGCGTGCCGGTCTCGTCACGCGATCCATCGTCGACCAGCAGCAGACGCGTGGCCGGGAACTCGCCGCCCGCGAGCGACAGCAGCGCGTCGTCGTCGAGCCGCGCCGCTTCGTTGTAGCAGGGGACGACCAGGATCGATCGCAGGCCGCCGGCGCGGGGCGCGTCGGCCGCGGCGTCGGCGGGCGCGTCGCGCCGCGCGTCGTTTCGATCGATCACGCCGAGCCCTTCCGGCAGAGCGCGAAGTAGCTGAGGCCCGGTACGACGCGTCCCGCGCGGGCGAGCCGCGTCGAGAGCCGCGTGTCGGCTTCGAGCGCCAGCGTCACCAGCGACGACAGCATCTCGCCGCCGCGCCACTGGCCCAGGTTCGCCGGCTTGTTTCCACGCCCGACCCGCAACGTGCCCCACGCCGCCTCGCCGATCCGCTGCAGAACGCGCGGCAGCAGCAGGCTGTGGAACAGGCCGCCGTCGTGCACGATCTCCAGGCCGGCGGCCTCGAGCAGCGCGCGGCACTGCGCCGGCTGGTAGCGGCGGAAGTGCTTGAGCGCCAGGTCGTGCTGGCCGTAGAGCAGGTCCCATGCCGGTACGCTCACGACCACCTGGCCGTTCGAGTCGAGGCTCGCGCCGACGAGCTCGTCGAGGAAGGCGCGGTCGTCGGCGATGTGCTCGATCACGTCGAGCAGCAGGATCACGTCGAAGCGCCCCGCGGGCCGCGCGCGCGCGAACGACAGCCCGGCCGTGGGCGGCGACGCGAACCGCTGGAGCTCGGCGTCGGTGTAATTGGAATCGACGCAGGCGACCGAGCTGCCGACCGGAATCCCGCCCAGCAGCGTGCGCGCCAGGTACCCGTCGCCGGCCCCGACGTCGAGCACGCGCGCGTGCTCGCCCGGCGGGATCGCTTCGGCGACGATTTTTCCGAAAAACCGCGCGCGAGCGACCTCCCAGGGATGCCGCCGAAACGGCGTCGCCGGGACTTCGTTCAGGTCCATTCGGCAGACCCTACATCACTTCGCGACGCGCCGCCGTCGCCGGGCGCTTCATCATTGTTGAGCTGTCACGAACGACGCGAGTGACTTCACGAGTGCCCATCGGCGCGGGATGGGGAGGGTGTGCGTTCTCCCGGGGTGTCGTCGTCTCGCCCGCGCCAAGTGATGAAATTCTCTCGGAGGTTGTCCCGATGCGCCGAGCCGTCTGTTCGAAATCGTCCGCTCTGCTGGTTCTCGCGTTCGGGGTTGGCCTCGGCGTCGGCTGCAACGGCACCGTTGGAAGCAACGGCGGCGGCGGCCAGACCGGCGGCGGCGCGGGTAGCAACGGCGCGGGTGGCGGCGCGACCAGCAACGGCGGCCAGGGCGCCGGCGGCTCGACCGGGACTGCCGGCAGCAATGGCGGGCTCGGCGGCGCCGGCGGCGGCACCGTGACCGGCGCGGGCGGCGCGACCACCACCGGCGTCGGCGGCACGACCGGCGCCGGCGGCGTGACGGGGACCGCAGGCGTTTCCGGCGGACTTGGCGGCAATATCGGCGGGGCCGGCACGACGGGCTGCACGACCGCGCTGTCCGACCGTGTGCGCGTCACGGAGATCGACGTCGGCGTGACCTACGCCTACAACGAGGTCGACAACAACGGCGCGGCGCTCGGTCAAACGCCGCTTGCGATCTCGCCGATTCCGGGCGGCGGCTCGCGCCTGGCGTTCCTGGGCAAGACCGACAGCATGGCACACGTGGTGACGCTGGACGCGAGCGACCAACCGGTGCCGGGTACGGCGTTCGCGCTACCGGCGTTCGACTTTCAGGACATCTACGCCGACACCGCCGGTGGCGTGATGCTGCTCAGCCGCAACGCGCTCGGCTCCACCGACAATCACAACTGCGGCAACATCAACAACCTGTGCGGCCTGGTCGCCAACTACCCGACGGCGGCCTCCTGCTACGACCTTTACATGGTGCGCTTCAACGGCAGCACCGAGGCGTGGGCGACGAAGCTGACCCAGACGAGCGCGACGCTGCCCGCGTACGGTGTCTCGGCCACCGCCGGCGGCAACGTGATCTTCATCTGGTCGGAGTACGCGCACAACGGCCGCATCGCGTTCGACGGCACCAACTATGCGGGCTACTTCGGCGCCGCGATCACCGTTCCCGCTCAGGGCTGCGTCGGCGCGAGCACGATGACCACGGGCGTGAACATTCACCAGGGCGATCGCATGCAGGCCGTCAACGGGACCGGCACGCTGCTCACGACGCCCGGCTTCAGCTTCGGCTGCAGCCACAGCGGCTACGAGCGCATCGTCTGGGATCCGACGAACAAGGTCTTCGTCAATGTGTGCAAGAACGACCTGCCGACCGGCGGCAAGTCAGGGAAGATCGGGTTCGCGCCCAACGCCGCGACGATCGTTCCGATCGATCTCAACTACGACCAGATCGGCAGCGTCATCAATGCGACTGGCGGCGGCTACTGGATCTTCGAAAGCGACATCCGCCCCGGGCAGACGCCCAACGCCAACGGTATGGCCGACATCCACCTTCTGCACGTGACCAAGGTGTCGACGCCGACGCCCGACATGGACATCGTCGCGGTCAGCGACGGCCAGAACGATCGCGCGCCCCACCTGGCGCCGTACGGCACCGCCGGCGCCCAGATGCTCGCGGTGTGGGAGAGCTCGACGGCGCTCGGCGACTTCGCGCAGAACGCGGCTCGACAGATGTCGATCCAGATCCTCGACAGCACGACCGGTATGGCGCCGGCCGGCTCGACGGCGACGACCGCCGGCCCGCTCAAGCTGACGCCGAACGTGCTCGGTAGCCGCTACCAGGACTTCCGCTCGTTCCCCGACGGAAGCGTCGCCTATCCGGCGCCCGGCACGGCGGCGACCAAGATCAAGATCCTGCGCGTCCTCGGCTGCAACGGCTGACCGGCGGGTCAGCGGCGGGCGCGGTTCAGCGGACCGCGGCCGCCGGTACCAGGCGGAAGCGCTGATTGCTCGAGTTGTTGGGGTACCACTGAATCAGCTCCGCGCCGTCGGCGACGCGCGCGTCCTTCACGTCGAGACGGAATCCGCTGTGCAAGGGGGCGAGCTCGTAGACGTCGTCGGCGAAGCGGCTGAACCACCATCTTTGATTGCGGCCGCCCGTGCACGGAAACTGAATCACCGCCGCGCCCGCGTTCTCGTCGGCGCCCTGGACGTCGACGCACATGCCGGTGCCGAGGTTGCGCAGGCGGTAAGACCGCTCGCCGCGCGCCTGCAATTGAAACTGCTGGTTGGCGCTGCCGTTGCACGTTTCGATCTGCATGCGGGCGCCGGCGGTGATGGCGCCGTTCGCGGCCAGGCACTTGCCGCTCAGCACGCCGACCAGCGCGTAGGGGCGGCGCACTCCGACCAGCGACCGCCCCGAGACGTCGCCGGACCGCACCTGACGCTCGCCCACGAACGCGAGGACCGCGACCGCGAACAACAGACAGGCGACGAGATCGCGCCGCTGCTGCATGACCGCGCCACTCTGCCTCACTCCCGCGGGCGGTGTCGAGGGCGCAGATCCGCCGCCGGCGAAGCGCAGCCGCGCGGTCGGCGGCGGCCGTGTTAGCGTCGCGGGGGATGCGCCCGACCCGCCGCTGGATCTTGCTGGCCCTGGTCCTGGCCGCCGTCGAGGCGGTGTACGTCTTCATTGTCTCGGCCGGCAAGATGAGGGATTGGCCGACCTACCTCAGCTACTACGATCTGCTCGCCGAGGCCTTCCGCTCCGGCCATCTCTACCTGACCGTGCAGCCCTCGCCGGCGCTGCTGGCGCAGCCGGATCCCTACGCCCTCGCCGCCGCCGACTTCTGGATGAATGATCTGACCCTGTATGGCGGCCGCTACTATTTCTACTGGGGGCCGTTCCCGGGGCTCTTGCTCGCGCTCGCGAAGACGGTGCTGCGCATCTCCGTTCCCGTCGGCGATCAGTATCTGGTCTTCGTGTTCCTGTCGCTGTCGGCCGTGTGCGGTGCGCTGATCCTCGACCGGATGGCGCGGCGGTTGTTCGCGCCGCCCCCAGGCCATCCTGATGCCGCGGGCTCGCCTGTTGCCGCAGGCTTGCTGCTGGCCGCTGGTCTGCTGGCCTTTGCGCTCGGTGGTCCGGCGCTGCACCTGCTCGCCAGCACGTCGGTGTACATGGCAGCGGTCACCGGCGCGCAGGCGTTTCTGCTGCTGGGCTTGGTGTTCGCGTCCGATGCGGTTCACGACGGGGCCGCAGATCCGCCCACCCGCCCGCCGCGCCGCTGGCCGCTGCTGGCGGCGGGGAGCGCCTGGGGGATCGCGCTCGCCTGTCGCATCTCGGTGGCCCCGGCGGTGCTGCTGCTGGTGGTGGCCACCGGGGTCCTCGTGGCTCGACGGCAAGGCGGCGAGCCCGTCGAGCCAGGCGACGCGCGGGCCCTTCTCCGCCGGCGTACGATCGCGGCGCTGTCCTGGATCGCCGTGCCCGTGGCCGTCTCGCTGGTGCTCTTGCTCGCTTACAACAAGCTCCGCTTCGACGCCTGGATCGAGTTCGGTGTCGAACGCCAGCTCACGACCTGGAAGTTTCGCTTTTCGCTGCGCTCGTTCATTCCGAATCTCTACAGCTATCTGGTTCGCCGCTTCTCGTTCTCCTGCGCCGTGCCGTTCGCCGTCGTGCCCTACAGTCCGCCGATGGACGCCGCCATGCCCGACTGGCTGCCGTTCCAGCGCGACCACATGACCCCTGAACCGGTCATTGGAATCCTGGTCGCGGCGCCGATCACCTGGGCGATTCCCGCGGCGATCCGCGCGGCCGTGCGCGCCGCCCGCGCCGGCGGCGACCGCGGCTATCTCTGGTTCGCGCTCGCCTTCACGATTCTGGGAACGGTGACGCTGCTCGCGCCGCTTGGTCTTTACATGGCGACGATGCGCTACCTGGGCGACATCGCGCCCGGCCTGCTGCTGCTCGGAAATCTGGGCATCTGGACCCTGTACGCGCACGCTCGAGCCAGCGAACGCGCGCGCTGGGCGGTCACGGGCGGGGCGCTCGTCCTCTGCGCCGCGACGGTCGCGATCGGGCTCGCGCTCGGCTACCAGGGCTACACCCACCACTTCGAAACCTTCAATCCGCAGCTCTCCGCGCGTCTGGATCAGAAGCTGTCGCTGTGCCCGGGTACCCGCCGGTGAGTCCGGCGTGAAGCCGCTTTCCCGACGCTGGTTCTGGAACATCGGACCGATTCGGGATATTTGACGGCGATGCGGGTCGGCCGTTGGTTGTCCTGGCTTCGCGGGTCCTGGCTTGTCGCGCTGGCGTGCATCGCCGTCGCGCTGGGCCTGGCCGCGCCCGCGATCGTCGACTGTCCGGCCGGGCACATCAGCCGCGCGGCTTGCCAGTGGTCGTTCAACCGTCTCGGCTCGACCAGCGACTGGCGCTACTTCGGTGAAGCCTGGGAAGCGGCGCGCGTGGCGCTGACCGACTTTCACCAGTTCCCGTCGTGGAACCCGTACCACTGCGGCGGGCTGGTGCTGTACCAGGACCCGCAGTCGCCGTTCCCCGGACCGATCTTCCTGCTGACGTTCTGGTGGCTGCCGACGGGGGCCGCGATCAAGGTCTGGATCCTCACCCACTTCATCGCCGGCGCGCTGGGGGCGCGCGCGCTGATCCGCGATCGCGGCGGCAACGGCGCCGAGCAACTGCTGGGCGCCGTCATCGTCGCCGCGTGTGGGTTCGTCGCCTGGCACACCGGCGGCGGCCACCTGTCATTCACGCCGTTCCTGTTCTTCCCGACGATCCTGTGGGCGTTTCGCCGCTCGCTCGCCGATGCGCGCTGGGCGGTGCTGGTGGCGGCGCTGTTCGCGCTCGCCTTCTACGAAGGCGCGACCTATCCGATCCCGCTGATGCTGATCGGGCTCGCGATCGAGATCCTGGCGCGGCTCGGGTCGGCCGACGATCGGCGCGGGCTGCTGCCGTCGCTGACGATCTTCGGCGTGCTCTTCCCGTTGCTGGCGGGCGCGCGCCTGCTTCCGGTGCTCCGCTACCTGCACGAGCACCCGCGCCTGGTCCCGCTCGACGACCAGATGACGCTGGGCGAGGTGCTGCGCACGTGGACCCTCCGCATGCACGAGCGCACTTTCGCCGGTCACCCGTACGTCTGGGACGAGTTCGCCGACTACGTCGGGGTCATCCCGGTGGCGCTGCTGGTCGCGGGCATCATCGTCGCCGTGGTTCGCCGCGATGGTGAGTCACGCCAGCGCCGCATCGATCTGTTCCTCCTGGCCGGGCTGATCTGGTGCGCGCTCGGCAACATCCCTGGCCCGTCGGCGTTCGGCCTCCTGCACGAGCTGCCGATCTACACGTCGTTGCGCGTCCCCTCGCGCTTTCTGGGGCCGGCGATGGTCGGGTTCGCGCTGGTCGTGACCTCGGCGCTGATGGCGGCGCGCGCCCGCATGGCCGAGGTTGGCCTGCGCCCGGCGCTGCAGCGCGCGTTTGCGATCGTCGCAGATCGTGCTGGTGGTTGCGATCGCCATCGATGTTTGCGTCACCAACCAGGTGCGGCTGCAGCAGGGGATGGACCCGCCGCTGACGCGCGCGCGCGCCTCGACGGACTTCTATCAGGCGGGCACGGACTACGGCCGTTTTCCGACGCACCCGGTGCGCGGCGTCGGGACGCGGCAGTGCTACGTGCCGCTCGATTGGAAGCCGGCCCCCGGCATCGTCGACGGCAAGGTGCCGCAGCAGTGGCTCGAGCCGGCCACCGCCGGCCAGGTCGCGCCGGCGCGCTGGACGCCCAACCGGGTCGAGCTGGACGTGAGCCTGAAATTGCCCGGCGTGGTCGTCATCAACCAGAACTACGAGAGCGGATGGCAGATCGTCGCCGGCCCGACCACCGCGGGGATCGGCGCCTATCTCGCCGGCGCGCATCGACAATGGTTGAGGTCGTCGGGCGTCGCCGGGGAGACGCCGACTCCGCCGGTCGGCCTGCTGTCGGTGGCCATGCCCGCGGGCCACAATCGGCTGGTGCTGCGCCACCGCCCGCCCGCGCTGGGCGCCGGGGTGGTGTTCACGCTCCTCGGCATCGGGCTGGCGATTGCCGCGCTCCGCTGGCTCACGCCGGCGCGAATCGCGCGCTGGCGGGCCGCGGTCCGACGCGACACACCCTCCTGATGTAGTATCCGCGGCAATTCATGGCGCGCCCGACGCTGTCGCTGGTGATCCCGATCTTCAACGAGGAGCCGATCATCCCGGAGCTCGACCGGCGCCTCCGCGCGTTCCTCGTCGATCTGAGCACAAATGCAGGTCAGGGCGTCGGCGAATCGTGGGAGGTGGTGTTCATCGACGACGGCTCGCGCGACCGCTCGCGCGAGATGCTGCGCGAGCTGGCCGCGCGCGAGCCGCGCTACCGGGTGATCGGCCTGTCGCGCAACTTCGGCCACCAGCTGGCGATCACCGCCGGAATCGACCGCGCCGCCGGCGAGGCGGTGGTGGTCATGGACGCCGATCTGCAGGACCCGCCCGAGGTCGTGCGCGACATGCTCGCGCGCTGGCGCGAGGGGTACGACGTGGTCTACGGCGTGCGCGCGAAGCGCCACGGTGAGACCTGGTTCAAGAAGGTCACGGCCGCGCTGTTCTATCGCTTTCTGAACGCGATGCTGGGCGTGAACATCCCCGTCGACGCCGGCGACTTCCGGCTGATGAGCCGGCCGGTGGTGCTGACGCTGCGCGCGCTGCGCGAGCAGCACCGGTTCGTTCGCGGCATGGTCGCGTGGATCGGGTTCAAGCAGGTCGCGGTGATGTATGAGCGGCCCGGCCGCTTTGCCGGCGAGACCAAGTACCCGTTCCGCAAGATGCTGCGCTTCGCCATCGACGGCATCACGTCGTTCTCGATCATCCCGCTGCGTTTCGCGACCTGGCTGGGCGTGCTGTCGGGCTTCGCCGCCATCGGCGTCGGCGTCTGGGCGTTCTACGTCAAGGTGTTCGAGCAGCGCGCCGTGCAGGGGTGGACGACGCTGATGATCCTGGTCGCGCTCGGATCGTCGGCGCAGCTCCTGGTCATGGGCATCCTGGGCGAGTACGTGGGACGCATCTACGAGGAGGTCAAGCGTCGCCCGCTGTACGCGATCTCCGAGCTGCTCAACTTCCAGGCAGACGGGGAAAATCTGCTAGGGTCTCCCCACCCCACCGACCAGGCAGGACGAACGACATGACCGGACCCCTGATCCCGAAAGGCGCCGAGGGCGCCGTCCCCGGCGAGGAGGAGCTCGCCGCGGCACCGGGCGGCGAGCCCGCCGCGAGCGCCGCGCCCTCGGAAGAGCCGATCACGCCGATCCGGCCGCCCGAGGCGCCGCTCGAGGCGCACGCGCCGTCCGCCGCGGCGGAGCCCGCAGTGCCGGAGCTGACGCTGCTGTGCCGCGCGCTCGGGCTGCTGGTGCTGTGCGGCTGGTCGGTCGGCGTGGTGCTCGGCCTCGCGCTGATCAAGGGCAACACCGAGCCGTTCCTGCTCAGCAACTTCTTCGGCAACACCGGCCGCATGTTCCTGCTGTTGGTCATGGCGGGCGGCGCGGGCGTGGCGTTTCTGGCGTCGGTGCTCTACTACCGGAAGATCCGCGCGCACGGCGGCGCCGAGCGCCTGTACCAGGTCGCCAAGCGCCTGTCGCCGATCGCGCTCGTCGGCTTCCTGCCGTTTCTGTTTCGCTGGCGCACCTGGATCGGGCGCGACTTCACGTTCCTGTTCATGGTGGCGATCTTCAGCCTGTCCGCGCGCACGGCGCTGCGCGCGGCGCTGCTGAGCCCACCGCTCTTTGCGGGCCCGCGCGCCCAGGCCTGGCGGCGCCGGTTCGCGCCGCTGCGTGATGTCTTCGCCGGCCGTCGCTGGGCGCTGCTGCCGCTGATCATCGTCCTCATCGCCAGCGCCGCCTACGTCACGCTCTTCGCGACGTACACCATCAGGTTCCACCACAACCTGCGCACGGCGGCGTACGACCTGGGCCTGGAAGACAACCTGGTCTGGAACGTGCTGCACGGCATCGGGTTCTTCCGTTCGACGCCGTTCAGCGGGCCGACCGGATCGCACTTCGGCAACCACGCGACGTTCTTCTCGTACGTGATCGCGCCGTTCTACGCGCTGGCGCAGGGCGCGGCGACGCTGCTCTTCATCCAGTCGCTGATGATCGGCCTCGCGGCGATCCCGCTGTTCCTCATCGCGCGGCGCAAGCTGGGCGCGTGGGCGGGGTGCCTGATCGCGCTTTGCTACCTGCTCTACCCGCCGAACCACGGCGCCAACCTGTACGAGTTCCACTACATCCCGTTCGGCGCGTTCTTCCTGTGGACCACGCTCTACCTGTTCGAGACCCACCACGATCGCTGGGGCATCGTCTTCACGATCCTGGCGCTGTCGGTGCGCGAGGACATCGGCGGCGCCGGCGTCGCCGTGCTGGGCGCGTACCTGCTGATCTCGGGTGAGCGGCCACGCGTCGGCCTGGCGCTGGCCACCGCCGGCGCGCTGCACTTCTGCCTGCTCAAGATGGTGTTCATGCCGCTGGTCCTCGGCGGCGAGAGCTTCATAACGTTCTACAAGGACCTGGAGCCGGCCGGGCAGCAGAACTTCGGCGGCGTGGTCAAGACCGTCTTCGGCAATCCGTTCTACACGCTGCACACGCTGCTCGAGCGCGACAAGTTGCTCTACATGCTGCAGTACCTGGTGCCGCTGGCGTTCATCCCGCTCAAGCGGCCGATCGTTCTCCTGCTGATCGTCCCCGGGTTCTTCTTCACGGTGCTGTCGACCGGCTACCCGCCGCTCATCCAGACCTCGTTTCAGTACACGTTCTACTGGACCGTCTTCCTGATGATCGGGCTCATCTACGTTCTCGATCGCCAGAATTCGCCGCGGCTCGGCGACGGCGAGTACCAGGCCAACAAGCGCGCGGCGTTGTTCGCGCTCGCGTGCGCGATGGTGCCTGTCAGCTATCAGTCGGGCGCGATCTTCCAGCGCAACACCGCCAAGGGCGGCTTCTCGCCGTACAACTTCGAGACCACGACGCGCGATCTCAACGACCGCAAGACCTTTGCCGAGATCGTCCGGCTGATCCCACCGCGCGCGTCGGTGTCGGCGTCTGACAACCTGGTGCCGCAGATCTCGAACCGGCCGGTCGCCTACACGCTGCGGTTCTCGGTGTTCGACGCCGAATACATCCTGTTCTTCAGCGATCCGACGCGCATCGACGGCAGCGAGCGGCAAAAAGTCATCGATGCGCTGCTGTCGGGCGAGTTCGGCATCGTCGACATGAAGCCGCCGTTCGCGGTCGCCAAGCGCGGATACTCGACGGCGCAGAACGACCGCGTGCTCATGCCGTGGGGTCTGCGCATGGTCCACCCGCAGCCCGCGGCGGGCGCGCCGTCGCCGCCCTGATCCGAGATCTGATGGCTCCGTCCGCGCGCCGCCTTTCAGTCAGGGCCTGCCACGGTGGTGGTGCTGCTGGCGGCGCTCGCGGTCGCGGCGCTGTTCATCTGGGAGACGAGCGTGCAGGCGCCGATCGCGATCGACGACGCGTACATCACGTTCTCGTACTCGAAGAACCTGGCGACCGGGCACGGGCCGGTCTACGGCCACGGCGAGCGCGTCGAGGGCTACTCGAACTTCCTGTGGATGGTCGCGGTCGCGTTCGGTCTGCTGGTCAGCCCGCGCGGCGCCGATCCGCTGCTGGTCGCGCGCGCGACGGCGATCCCGTTCGTCGCGCTGCTCGGCTTCGCGACCTATCGGCTGGCGCGCACGCGCGCATCGCGGACGCTCTCGCTCGCGGTGCTCGTGGTGCTGGCGCTGGCCGCCGACGTCGGCACGGCGTTCCTGATGGGGCTGGAGACGCTGCCGGCGATGGCGTTTCTGATGCTGGGCTTCTGGCTCTACGTGCGGTCGATCGAAGCCGACGCCGGTCATCTGCGCCGCTGGGTCGTGCCCGCGTTCGTCTGCGTCGCGCTCTCGCGCATCGACGGGTTCATCCCGCTGGGGTTCATCCTGGGCTTCGAAGCGGTTCGCAGGTTGTGGCGCCGCGAAGGAAGCATTCGCGACTACGTCGTCTGGGCCGCGCCCGGCGTTGCCGTCTACGCGCTCTGGTTCTTCTGGCGCTGGCGCTACTACGGCCTGCCGCTGCCGACGACCTACTACGCCAAGGCGCTCATCCCCAAGCTCTTGCCCCACCGCGGCTGGGAGTACGTGCGCGACGAGATGCGCGCCAACGGCTCGCTGGCGCTGGCGCCGCTCGCGCTGCTGGCGCTGGCCGCGCGCCAGCGAATCGTGGCGCTGCTGCTGCTGGCGTTCGTGGCGCTGCACCTGGCGTACGTCGTGCGCGCCGGCGGCGACTGGATGCCCTACGGGCGTTTCCTGCTGCCGCTCTTGCCGGTGGCGCTGGTGCTGGCTGCGTGGGGTGGCCAGTGGATCGCCGACGGGCTCCGGCGCTGGCTCGGGCGCGCGTCGCTGGTGTTGCTGCTGCTGCCGCTGGCCGCGATGGCGTTCGTGGTGCGCCGGACCGAGCGGCACATCTCCACCGAGCCGCTGCAGCAAGTGAAGCTGGCGATCGCCGCCGACCAGGGGAGCCACGTCAGAAATTTGAAGGCGGCGGCACGCATCCTGGGCGCGGCGTTGCCGCCGGGCGCCCGCCTGGTCACCGACTACGGCGGCATCTTCGCCTACTACACCGACGCCGCGCCGATCGAGATGTGGGGTCTGTGCAACGCCGCGATCGCCACGCGCGGCGGCACGGAACGCGTGAACCCGATCTACGGCCGCACCTGCCCCGAGTGCTATCCCGCGCTCGGCCCGCAGTTCTTTCACGTCATGACGCCGATCGTGCGCGACCTGGGCGCGTTCCGCAGCCACTTCGAAGTGGTCGCCTCGGTCTGGCAGACCGACACCATCGGCCGCTATCTGGATTTCACGCGCGGTTTCGTCTCGGGGCGCGCGATGGTGCCCGCGCACAACCAGGCCGTGTACTTCCTCGAACGCCGCCGGCCGGGAGCGTCCTACCGGCCGCGCCAGGTCGGCGACACGGTCACGATTGACTACCCGTTCGAGCCGCTGGGCCGCGCCCCGGGTCTGTGAGCCGGCGCCCATCGGCGGCGAGAAAGCGCGGGTGGCCGATCCCGAGGTGCGCCAGGCGAAACTGCACCGCCGCGCCGAGCACGCCGAACCCGTAGCGGACGCTCTTCGCGAACCCGATCGACGAGGCTTCCTCGAAATACTTCGTGGGGCAGGTCACTTCCGCGATCTGGAAGCCGAAGTGGACCGCCTGCACCAGCATCTGGTTGTCGAACACGAACCCCTCGTCGTTCTCCTGCAGCGGCAACGTCAGCAGAAGCTTTCGGGAGAATGCCCGATAGCCGGTGTGGTACTCGGAGAGCTTCTCGCGCAGGAGAAGGTTCTCGACGAGCGTGAGGAAGCGGTTGGCGACGTACTTGTACTTGGGCATGCCGCCCTTGAGGCTGCCGCCGCCCAGGATCCGTGAGCCCAGCGCCACGTCGTAGAGACCGCTGGCCACGCAGTGAGCCAGCGCCGGAACCAGCTTGGGTGTGTACTGATAGTCGGGATGGACCATGACCACGATGTCGGCGCCGCGCTCGAGCGCCGCCGTGTAGCAGGTCTTCTGGTTGCCGCCGTAGCCGCGATTCTTCTCGTGGACCAGCGTGTGTAGCCCCAGCCGCCGCGCGATCTCGGCGGTGCCGTCCGAGGAGCCGTCATCGACCAGGATGGTCTCGTCGACCAGGGCCGGCACCTCCGACACCGTGCGTTCCAGGGTCTGCGCCGCGTTGTAGGCGGGCATGACCACCACGATCTTTTTTCCGTCAATCATCGAGGAGTGTCCGCCAGGTAACCGCATTTTTTCCCGCACGACAAGTGTGCGGCGCGCGTCGCCGGGGTGCCGTTTTCCTGTCGACATCGCGCCCGCGCGAACCTAAGAATGCTCAACATGGCGAACAGCTTCGGCAGTCGGTCAGTCCTCAAGGTCGGGAGCCGCGAGTACGAGATTCATCGTCTCTCGGCGCTGGAAAAGGCCGGCCTGGCGCCGGGGCGGCTGCCGTTCTCGCTGCGCATCCTGCTCGAGAACCTGCTGCGCACGGAGGACGGGCGAACGGTCAAGGAAGGCGACATCCGCGCCCTGTGCGCCTGGGAGGCGCAGGCCGAGCCGTCGAAAGAGATCGCGTTCATGCCCAGCCGCGTGCTGCTGCAGGACTTCACCGGCGTGCCCGCGGTCGTCGACCTCGCGGCGATGCGCGACGCCATGAAGCGCCTGGGCGGCGATCCCGACGCAAGATCAACCCGCTGCTGCCGGTCGAGCTGGTCATCGACCACTCGGTGCAGGTCGACGAGTTCGGCACGCCGCACGCGCTGTCGCTGAACGCCGAGCTCGAGTTCCAGCGCAACCGCGAGCGCTACGCGTTCCTGCGCTGGGGGCAGACGGCGTTCGAGCAACTTCGCGGTCGTGCCGCCGGACACCGGCATCGTGCACCAGGTCAACCTCGAGTACCTGGCGCGCGTCGTCTTCACCGGCGAAGACGGCAAGGGCATGGCCAAGGCCTATCCCGACACGCTCGTCGGCACCGACTCGCACACCACGATGATCAACGGCCTCGGCGTGCTCGGCTGGGGCGTCGGCGGCATCGAGGCCGAGGCGGCGATGCTGGGCCAGCCGGTGTCGATGCTGATCCCGCAGGTCGTCGGCTTCCGGCTGCACGGCGCGCTGCGCGAGGGCGCGACGGCGACCGACCTGGTGCTGACCGTCACCCAGATGCTGCGCAAGAAGGGCGTCGTCGGCAAGTTCGTCGAGTTCTTCGGCCCGGGCCTGCGCGGCGCTGCCGCTGGCCGACCGCGCGACCATCGCCAACATGGCGCCCGAGTACGGCGCGACCTGCGGCATCTTTCCCGTCGACGCCGAGACGCTGCGCTACCTGCGGCTCTCGGGCCGCTCCGACGAGCAGATCGCGCTCGTCGAGGCGTACGCGCAAGGAGCAGGGGCTGTTCCACACGCCCGACACGCCAGGAGGCGGAGTACTCGGACACGCTGGAGCTCGACCTCGCGACCGTCGAGCCGAGCGTCGCCGGGCCGAAGCGGCCGCAGGACCGCGTGACCTGTTCTCGACGCGCGCGTCGTTCGAGCAGGCGCTGCCGTCGCTGGTGAAGCCGAAGAAGAAGGGCGCGGCGCCGGCGTCGAGCGGCGACCCCGCTGCCGAGATCACCAACGTGGGCTACGCGCCGGCGTCGGTCGAGCCCGAGGTCGTCAACGGCTCGGTCGTGATCGCGGCGATCACCAGCTGCACCAACACGTCGAACCCGTCGGTGATGGTGGCGGCCGGCCTGCTGGCGAAGAAGGCGGTCGAGCGCGGCCTCACCACCAAGCCGTGGGTCAAGACGAGCCTGGCGCCGGGCTCGAAGGTCGTCACCGAGTACCTGGACGCCGCGCGGCTCGACGCCGTACCTCGAGAAGCTGCGCTTTCACACCTGTCGGCTACGGCTGCACGACCTGCATCGGCAACTCCGGGCCGCTGCCGCCGACGATCTCGCAGGCGATCGACGAGCGCGACCTGGTCGTGGCGGCGGTGCTGTCGGGCAACCGCAACTTCGAGGGGCGCATCAACCCCGAGGTGCGCGCGAACTACCTGGCGTCGCCGCCGCTGGTCGTCGCCTACGCGCTGGCCGGGCGCATGGACATCGACCTCGACAACGAGCCGCTGGGCACCGACAAGGCGGGCAAGCCGGTCTTCCTCAAGGACATCTGGCCGACGCAGCAAGAGGTCAACGACCGCGATGAACGCCGTCAAGCCCGAGATGTTCAAGAAGAGCTACGGCGAGGTCTTCGACGGCGACGAGCGCTGGCGCGGCCTGGACGTGCCCGAGGGCGAGACCTATCGCCTGGGACCAGGAGATCGACCTACGTCAAGAACCCGCCGTACTTCGAGGGGATGACCAAGGCGCCGGGCGCCGGTGCAGGACATCGCCGGCGCGCGCGTGCTCGCCGTGCTCGGCGACAGCATCACCACCGACCACATCTCGCCGGCCGGGCTCGATCAAGAAGGACGGGCCGGCGGGCCGATACCTGATCGAGCACGGCGTCGAGGCCGAGGACTTCAACTCCTACGGCGCGCGCCGCGGCAACCACGAGGTGATGGTGCGCGGCACGTTCGCCAACGTCCGCCTGCGCAACCTGCTGGCGCCCGGCACGGAGGGCGGCGTGACCCGCCACCTGCCCGACGGCGAGGCGATGTCGATCTTCGACGCGTCGGTGAAGTACGCCGCGGAGAAGGTGCCGCTGGTCGTGCTCGCCGGGCAAGGAGTACGGCTCCGGGTCGTCGCGCGACTGGGCGGCCAAGGGGCCGCTGCTGCTGGGCGTGCGCGCGGTGATCGCCGAGAGCTACGAGCGCATCCACCGCTCGAACCTCGTCGGCATGGGCATCCTGCCGCTGCAGTTCCTGCCCGGGCGAGAACGCGGCGTCGCTGGGCCTGACCGGCGAAGAGGTCTACGCGACGGTCGGGTTGCCGGCCTTGCTGGACGGCGGGTTCGCCGGTGGCCGCGAGCTCCGCATCCGCGCGAAGCGCGCCGACGGCAGCAGCGTCGACTTCAAGACGTTGGTGCGCATCGACACGCCGCAGGAGATCGCCTACTACCAGCACGGCGGCATCCTGCAGTACGTGCTGCGGCAGCTCGTGGCTTAGCGGGCGCGCCGCCAACTGACGAGAGTGTGACGGCAACCTAGTTGCCGGCGTCACGCCGTTCGTGGCGAGCGTCGCCGCGGACCGGCGGGCTTTTGACGGCGCGCGGGCGCTGGCCCCACCCTTGCTGAATGCGTCCCTCGAGGAGGACGCATGATCGCTTACAAGAGGGGTTGTTCAGCGGGGGGGCGCGCGCGGCGCGCGTGGAAGCTTGCGCGTTGGCCGCTGCTGGCGGCCGGGCTGCCAATAATCTGGGCCTGCAACGGCCATTCATTGATCGCGCCGACGCCGGATCCGTCGCGCAGCTCGCAGAACGTCTTTCCGTCGTCGTCGGAGAACAAGCTGGATGTCTTGTTCATGATCGACAACTCGCCGTCGATGTTGCCATTGCAGCAGAAGTTGATCGCGCAGTTCCCGTCGTTCATGGAGCCGTTGAAGATGGTGCCGACTCCCGACGGGTCGGGCGTGGCGCTGCCCAACATCCACGTCGCGGTGGTCTCGTCCGACACCGGGCCGGGCAAGTTCGCGCAGGCGTCCAATTGCCATTTCGGTGGCGACTACGGGCAATTTCAGTTTGCGCCGCGCGGCACCTGCACGAAGGCGCCGCTGCACACCACACCGACGCAGCAGACCTTCCTGTCCGCGTCGATGAACCAGACAGTCACCAACTTCGACGGCGACATCAGCGACGCGTTTGGTTGCATCGCCGCTCTGGGGGCCAATGGCTGCGGCTTCGAGGGCCAGCTCAAATCGGTGCGCTGGGCGCTGGATCCCCTCGGCGTTCCCGCCGGCAACGAGGACTTTTTGCGCCCGGACGCCACGCTGGCGGTCGTGCTGGTCACCAACGAAGACGATTGCTCGGTTCCAGATGATTCGGATCTCGCGGATCCGACGCAGACGTTGATGGCGGATCCGCTGGGCCCCTTCGATTCATTCCGCTGCAACGAGTTTGGCCACCTGTGCAACATCAACGGAACGATGCAGCCACCCCCGCGTGGGGCCGCGGACCATCTGCAGGGATGTGTCTCCAACGAGACGCAGACGCCGACCGCGACCGCACCGCTCGGATTGCTCACCAAGATCGGCGACGAGGTGGCGTTCTTGAAAGGATTGAAGGCCGACCCCTCGCGCATCGTCGTTGCGGCGATCACCGGGCTGCCGACCGACTACAGCATCGAGATGATCCAGCGCTCGGGGGACCCCGAGCCGCACCCGAACATCGCGCATTCGTGCATGTCACCGAGCGGCGACTATGCCGATCCGGCGGTGCGCCTGAATCAATGGGTCCAGGCCTTCGGTGATCATGGCTTGATCGAGAACATCTGCGCCAACGACCTGACGCCGGCGCTGGTGGAGATCGCCAACCGGATCCTCATCAGCATCGGCCCGCAGTGCATCACCGGAAAGTTGTTGGACCGCGATCCGTCGACGGCGGCGCTCGATCCCGAGTGTCAGGTGATGGACGTCTACACCGACGACCAGCGGCACCAGCACCAGACCGTGTTGCAGGCCTGCGCGGTCGATCCGACGCCGCCCTGCTGGACGCTGGTCGACGACGACGTGAAGTGCGCGGGCGCCAAGCGCCTGGAGGTGACCCGCGCCGGCGGGGCGCTGCCGGACGACCTGCAGACCAGCGTCTCGTGCAGCCTGTGCATCCCTGGCGTCGCGCACCCCGGTTGTAACTGACGAGGAGGATGTTCATGCCTTGCTTCAAATCGAAGTGTTTCTTGGTCGCGGCGTTGCCGCTGGCGTTGTCGGTGACTCTGGGATGCACGCCTCATCCGCTGACGCCGCCGACACCGGATCCGACCCGGACCACGCAGAACCAGTTTCCAGCGTCACTGGTGAACAAGCTCGATGTCCTGTTCATGATCGACGACTCGTCGTCGATGAAGCAGCTCCAGGACAAGCTCATCGCGCAGTTTCCCTCGTTCATGGAGCCGCTGAAGATGGTCCCGACGCCGGACGGATCCGGCGTGGCGCTGCCCGACATCCACGTCGCCGTGGTGTCGTCGGATACCGGGCCGGGGACCTTCGACGAGCCGCTGAACGGGTGTCCCTTCGGCGGAGACCGCGGGCAGTTTCAGTATGCGGCGCGCGGCACCTGCACGAAATCGCCGCTTCACACCACGCCGACGCAGCAGACGTTCCTGTCGGCGTCCATGAACCAGACCGTGACCAACTTCGACGGCGACATCAGCGCTGCGTTTGGTTGCATCGCCGCGCTCGGCGACACGGGTTGCGGCTTCGAGGGGCAGCTCAAGTCGGTGCGGTGGGCGCTGGATCCGGTCAATGGCCCGGCCGGCAACGAAGGCTTTCTACGCGCGGACGCCACGCTCGCGGTCGTGCTCATCACCAATGAAGACGACTGCTCGGTCCCCGATGACTCCGACCTCCTCGATGCGAGCCAGACGCGGATGAGCGATCCGCTCGGCCCCTACTGGTCGTACCGCTGCAATGAGTTCGGCCACCTGTGCAACATCAACGGCACCCTGCAGCCGCCGCCGCGCGGGCCTGCCGACCACCTGCAGGGGTGCGTCTCCAACGAGACGCCCACCGGCCGGTTGACCAAGGTCGGCGACGAGGTGGCGTTCCTGAAGGGGCTGAAGGTCGATCCGTCGCGCATCGTCGTCGCGGCGATCACCGGGTTGCCGACCGACTACAGCGTCGGGATGATCATGCAGGACCGCGACGTCGAGCTGCACCCGGACATCAAGCCTTCGTGCATGGGGGCGAATGGCATCAACGGCGCACCCGCGGTGCGCTTGAAGCAGTGGGTGGATGCCTTCGGTCGTAACGGCCTGATCGAGGATATCTGCCTCGACGACCTGACGCCGGCGCTGACCCAGATCGCCGACCGCATCCGCATCAACATCGGCCCCCAGTGCATCACGGGACAGTTGATGGACAGCAATCCGTTGACGCCCGAGCTCGATCCCGAGTGTCAGGTGATGGACATCTACACCGATACCCAGCGGCAAGAGCACCAGACCGTGTTGCAGGCCTGCGCGGTCGATCCGACGCCGCCCTGCTGGACGCTGGTCGACGACGTCATGAAGTGCGCCGGTGCCAAGCGTCTGGAGGTGACCCGCGCCGGCGGGGCGCTGCCCGACGACTTGCAGACGAGCGTCTCGTGCAGCTTGTGTATTCCCGGGGTGGCGCGCGCTGGGTGCCCGTGAGGAGGTCGTTCGCGAGGCCCCATCCGCAGCACTTCTAGTTGGTATTGCCGCGCCCGCGCGCCGTTCACACAGTTGGGGTCGTGGCCGTGCGGGTCATCGCCTGTCCCGAGTGCGATCTGCTACAACGCGAACCGCCGCTGTCGGCGCGGGGCCGCGTGCACTGCGCGCGCTGCAGGGCCTTCCTCTACCGCCGGGTGCCGGGTGGTCTCGAGCGCGCGGTCGCGTACGCGGCGACCGCGGCGATCGTGTTCGTGATCGCCAACGCCTCCGTCATGGTGGCGCTGGAGGCACAAGGTAACCGCACCTCGACCACGCTGCTCGGTACGGTTGTTGCGCTCCGAGCGCAACACCTGACCAGCGTCGCGGCGCTGGTGATGACGACAGCCCTGCTGATGCCGGCGGTCGAGATCTCCCTGACGCTTTACCTGCTGGCGCTCCTGCGCTTCCGGCCCCGCCCGCGGTGCGCTCCGGTGACGCTGCGCCTTCTCCACGTCGCGCGCCGGTGGAGCATGATCGAGGTGCTGGTGCTGGGGACGCTGGCCGCGCTGGCCAGGCTGACCGCGTTGGCGCGGGTCCAGCTCGGACCGGGGCTCTGGTCGTTTGGAGCGCTGATGGCGCTGATGGCGGTGATCCCGAACGCGTTCGATATCCGGGAGATGGCGGCACGGTTGACGTGGCGGCCAGCGGAGCAACCGACGGGAATTGGCAGCGGATGACAGCCCTCACCGCCGCGCGTGAACGCCTGCTGCTCTGCTCGTCGTGCGGGATCCTCAACCGGCGCGCGGCCGCCGCGGGGGCCATGGACAGACCCGCCTGTGCCCGTTGCGGCGCGCTCGTGCACGCGCGCAAACCGCGCAGCTTGTCACGGACCCTGGCTTTGCTTCTGGCGGCGAGCATCCTCTATGCCCCGGCGAACCTGCTGCCCATCCTGGAAACCAGCTCGGGGTTCGGATCGCAGCGCGACACGATCATGAGCGGCGTCGTCTACCTGTGGCGGGGCGGCTCGTGGCCGCTGGCGGCGCTGATCTTCACCGTCAGCATCCTGATCCCGCTGGCGAAGCTGCTCGCGCTTGCAGTCCTGCTCTTCTCGGTGCACCGGCGCTGGCGCGGGGCATGCCTGCAGCGCGCGCGGCTCTATCGCCTGGTCGAACGGATCGGCCGCTGGTCGATGACCGACATCTTCGTGGCGGCGATCGTGAGCACGCTGGTGCAGCTGCGGGGCGTGGCGACCATAACCGTTGGCCCGGGAGCGGTGGCCTTCGGCGCCGTCGTCGTGCTCACCCTGCTGGCCACGCGGGCGTTCGACCCGCGCTTGATCTGGGATCCGCACCGAGGAGAAGGATGAGCGACCAGCAGCCGCACCCGCCGACGGAGCGCGAGCCGGACCTCCCGGAGGCGGTGATCTCGCGCCGCTCGCGCCTGCTGCCGGAGCTGATCTGGGCGATTCCGATCGTGGCGGCGCTCATCGGCGGCTGGCTCGCCGTCAAGGCGATCCGCTCGAGCGGGCCGACGGTCACCATCAGCTTCGCGAACGCGGGGGGGCTTGCGGCGGGCAAGACCAAGGTCAAGTACCGCGACGTCGACGTCGGCGAGGTCCGGTCCATTGGCTTCAGCCCCGATCGCGCGATGGTCGTCGTCACCGTCGAGCTGATGCGCGAGGCCGCCTCCTGGATGGTCGACGATACGCACTTCTGGGTGGTCCACCCGCGAATCGCCGCCGGGGAGATCTCCGGCCTCGAGACCTTGCTGTCCGGTTCGTACATTGGCCTCGACGTCGGGATGTCGACGCGCCAGCGGCGCGATTTCAAGGGGCTCGAGGCCGTGCCGATCATCAGCGGTGGGACGCCGGGACGGGCGTTCGTCGCGCGCGCGACCCGATCGATCGGCGTCGGGTCGCCCGTCATCTTTCGCCACCTGCAGGTCGGACAGGTCACGGCCTCGGAGCTGGACGCGGACGGCAGCCAGGTTTCCATCGGCATCTTCGTGCGCGCGCCGTATGACCGCTACGTGACGACCGCGACCCGCTTCTGGGAGGCGAGCGGAGTCGACGTTTCGCTGACCACCGCCGGAGTGAAAGTGGAGACGGAATCGCTGGTGACGCTGGTCCTGGGAGGCATCTGCTTCGAGCCGGGCCCGGATGGCCGGGACGCCGGGGCCGCCCCGCCAAACCACCGTTTCGTTCTGTTCCGCAACCGGGACGACGCCATGAAACAGCCCGACACGGAAGCCGAGGACTACACCCTCATCTTTCGCGACTCCGTTCGCGGCCTGGCCGTGGGAGCGCCGGTGGATTTTCGCGGTGTGCCGCTCGGCGAGGTGACCCGCATCGGCGTCGAATACGATCCCATGCGCCTCGACTTCACGGCGCCCGTCGACGTGCGGATCTACCCCGGGCGTCTGCGCGCGCGTCTTCGTCACGAGGTGCCCGAGGACGCGGCGGAGCCGGTACAGTCCCGGCTTCAGCGTCTGGTCGATCATGGCCTGCGCGCGCAGCTCCGCGCGGGAAACCTCCTCACTGGGCAGCTCTACGTTGCCATGGATCTCTTCCCTCGCGTCGCGCGGGTCAAGCTCGACCCGGTTCTGCACCCGCATGAGCTCCCGACGCTCCCTGCTGACGACCTGGGCGCGGCGCTGGCAGATGTGGCCCGGAAGGTCGACCGCTTGCCGCTGGATCAGGTCATCGGCGAAGCCCGACAGGTGCTGGCAAAGGCGGGCAGCGCGTTCGCGAACGCCGACGCCGCGGTGAAACAGTTCGGCCCGACCTCCCCCCGGACCGCCGATCTCGACGAGGTCTTCCAGCAGGTCACCCGCGCCGCGCGCTCCCTGCGCGCGCTGGCAGACAGCCTGGAGCGACACCCCGAATCGTTGATCCGGGGGCGCAAGTGAAAGTCTCGGTGAGGCAGGCGGGGATCGCGGTGGCGGCGTTGGTTTCGGCGGCGGATCTCATCGGCTGCGTGCGTACGGCGGAGGTGCGCTACTACACGCTCAGCGCCGACGCGCCAGCTCCGCCGGCACGCCCAGCGTCAGCGCGCTACACCGTCCGGGTCGGCCCTGCGTCCGTGCCCGAGATGCTCGACCGCCCGGAGCTCGTTCTGCGCGTGTCCGCCACGGAGCTCGTGATCGACGACGGCCATCGGTGGGCCGAGCCACTGCGGACGGGCATCGCGCGCGCCGTCGCCAGCGATCTGGCGCGCGAGCTGGACGGTGCGCTGGTCGTGCTCGCCGAAGAGGAGGAGACCCGCGAGGCCACCGACGTCGAGGTGACGATCGACGTCCAGCGCCTCGACGCCAAGCTGGGCGACAGCGTGGCCATCGACGTCGCGTGGGTCGCGCGCTGGACGGACAGCCGCCCCATACACGCGGGGCGATCGACGGCGCACGCTCCCGTTGCGCCGGGTGGCAGCTACGACGCCCTCGTTGTGGCGTGCACCCGAGCTCTGGCGACGCTCAGTAGTGAAATCGCCCGCTCGCTCCGGGCGGAGGCTCTCTCGCGCCGGTAAAGGAGGGGAGTTGTGTAGGGCCCTGCCGGTTGTAGGTTTCTTGTACGGGGCAAAAGTGCGGAGAGCGGTGGCGGAGGTCAGGGGCGCGACGGGCCATGGTTCGGTCCGTGTGGACGTGCTGGCTGGCATCGTGGCCGGGCTCGTCAGCAATCTGGTGCTCACCCTCCTGCGGGTCGTTCTCGCGGTTGGCTTTTACCTGCTCGTCTTGGCAATCGTCGGGCCCCTGAGCCTTTCGTTCCCGCGGCTCACCTTGGGTGGAACTTGGGTGGCCCTCAAGATCGCTGCCTACCCTTTCGTGGGCCATCGCTCTTTGGACGCGGGCTTCGACGCGCGCATCGTCTTGCTCGGGCTCCTGACCCGCCTGGTCTTTTCGATCTCTTCGGGCGCGCTGTTCGGGCTCGTCGCTCATGGACACTCCCGGACGGTGACCATCTGCCTGGGAGTCCTGTGTGCGATCGTGTACTGGGCAGGCAGCTCCTACTTCATCACCCCGCCCATCGGTGAGTCGGTCGGGCGTCTGATCGAGTTCATCCCCTATGGTCTGGCACTGGCGATCACGTACCTCTGGTATCACCGGCGGTGTCCTCGCCGCGTCGGTGCTGAGTGAGCGTGGCCCCGCGTCAGTTACACATGCCGAGCGCGTCGGGGCGCAAGCAGAGGGAGCCGCACGGGCAGACGATGGCGCCGGTGCAGTTATTGTTGTTGTTCTGGCCGGCGCAATCGGCGTCGGTCCAGCAACGGTTGCCGTTGCCGTTGCGGTTCGGGCGGGCTTTGCACACGCCGTTCGCGCGCCCGTCGGCGCCGCAGGTCGTGCCCGCGCACTCCTCGTTGGCGTTGCAATCGGAGTCGGCCGAGCAGCAGCCGGGCACCGCCCTGCAGGCGACCACGCCCGCGTCGACGCACGCGCCCATGTGGGCCACCGTGACGCCGGCGCACCCCGCGAGGCACGAGTTGTTGTAGGTGATCCCGTCCGCGCCGCACACGAGCGCGATCACGTCGGGGCAGATGCACGCGCCGCGATCCACGCCCGCGTCCGCGATGCGGCCGCCCGTTCCGGTCACGCCGCCGCTGCCGCCCGTGCCGGCGATCATGCCGCCGGTGCCCGTGCCGCCCGCACCGGGCGCGCCGCCTGCACCGGACGCGCCGCCCGAGCTACTGATGTTTCCGCCCGCCCCGCTGCCGCCGGCCCCGCTGCCGCCCATGCCGCTCTTGCCGCCGGAGCCGGCCGTCGCGCCACCGGTGCCGGTCGTGACGTCGATGTTGCCGCCGGAACCGCTGCCGTGGCCGCCGTCAGAGACAACCGAGATCGAGCCGCAACCGATCACCAGCGCCGCGGCGCCAGTGGCAACCCATGCAAGCGTGACGTCTCTCGCCATGCGGCGATTCTCTCAGAAATCGGTAGAGTATCTCCAGCAATGATCGGTCCCGCTTCCATTCTCCGGTCTTCGACGCATCCGCGCTGGTTCGCAGCCAGCACGTCCGATTTGCAGGCGTTGCTCTCGGACCACCTGCACTGCGAGCGCAAGGCCGCCGAGAACGCGCTGTCGCTGGTGCGGCGCTATCCGCATCGGGGCGACTCCGTCGGTGCGCTGACCCGCCTCGCGCACGAGGAGACCAGCCATGTGGTTCAGGTTGCCGTGCTGCTGGCGCGCCGCGGATGGTCCCCGCGCGCCGACACGCCCAATCACTATGCGCGCGGCCTGCTTCGCGAGGTGCGCGGCCGGGAGCCCGAACGGCTCCTTGACGCGTTGCTGGTAGCTGCATTCATCGAATCCCGATCGCACGAGCGTCTCGGCCTGCTGGCGGAGGGCTTCGCGAAGACCGGTGAAGCCGAGCTCGCGACGTTTTACGAGGCGCTCGCGTCGGCCGAGGAGCGCCACGCGGAGATCTTCGTGACGCTCGCCAGCCCGCTCGTCGCCGCGCCGATTCTGGAAGCGCGCATCGACGAGTTGGCGCAGCGCGAGGCGGAGATCCTCGCGGCGTTGCCGCACGTGCCGCGCGTGCACTAGTTTCGACGCGCTCGGCCCTTATTTCCCCGCAGCGCCTGCGCCCTTCCGACCCGCTGCGGACACTCAGTTCTGGTAGCTTGGATTTTCGGCCGCGGCCGGAAGAAGGAGATCGAGATGATGTCGACCCGCAAGACCGCCCTCATTCGTCCCGCCATGATGTTCGGGGCATTCCTGGTGGCGGTGCTGGCGTCGTGGTCTGTGCACGCAGCGACCTATCACGTCGCGACCACGGGCAGCGACACCGCGGACGGCCTGACGGCGGCGACCGCGTGGCTCACGATCGGACGCGCGCAGCGAACGGTGAAGGCGAGCGACACGGTGATGGTCCACGGCGGCACGTACCGTTTCACCGATCCGAACACGCCCGTCGGCGGCGAGTTCACGACCAGCGGCACGGCCGCCGGCATGATCACCTACTCGGCGGTGGCGGGCGAGCCGGTGCCGGTCTTCGATCTCAGCGGCCTCACCCCGACGTCGCGGGTCACCGGCCTCGACGTGCACTGCAACTTCGTCCACATCGTCGGGCTCGAAGTGATGGGCGTGCACCAGTTCCAGAGCGGTCAGGACTCATGGGGTGTGCGCATCCAGGGCAACAACAACATCCTCGAGCGGCTCAACGTCCACAACAACGACGCGCCCGGTGTGTTCATCACCAGCGGCGCCAACAACCTGATCTTGAATTGCGATTCGCACAACAACTACGACGTCCTCGAGGGCGGCGGCAGCGGTGACGGGTTCGGCTGTCACTCGTCGGGCGGCAACAACATCCTGCGCGGCTGCCGCAGCTACGACAACAGCGACGACGGCTTCGACTTCATCAACGCGGCCGGTCCGTGCATCGTTCAGAGCTCGTACTCGTTCCGCAACGGCTTCATTCCCGGCACCACGACCGCGGCCGGCAACGGCGCCGGTTTCAAGGCCGGCGGCTACGGCTCGCCGCCCGTGGTGCCCTCCACCGGCGCCGCGACCCACACCGTCGAGAACTGCGTCGCGTCCGGCAACCGCGCCGAGGGCTTCTACGCCAACCACCACCCTGGCACGATCAACTTCTACAACAATACGGCTTTCAACAATCCGGCCAACTACAACATGCAGGCCGACGCGGGCTTTCCATCGAGCCACGTCATCCGCAACAACATCGCGATGGCGCCGGGATCGTTGATCAGCAACCTGAGCGGCGGCACCGACACCTTCAATTCGTTCACGCTCTCGGTGACGGTCTCCGCCGCCGACTTCATGAGCATGGACATCAACGGCCTGGCGCTGGCCCCGCGCGCCGCCGACGGCAGCATCCCCAACAACGCTTTCATGCGCCTGGTCGCCGGCAGCGACATGATCGACAAAGGCACCGACGTCGGCCTGCCCTTCGTCGGCGCCGCGCCGGACCTGGGCGCCTTCGAGTTCGGCGCGGTCGTCACAGGTAGCGGCGGCGCGACCGGTTCGGGTGGCGCGCCCGGCGGTGCGGGCGGCATGACCGGCGGCGGCGCCGGCGGCGTGACCGGCGCGGGTGGCGCGCGAGCGGGAACGGGCGGCACGACCGGCGGCGGCGGCTCGACCGTGACGGGCGCCGGTGGCTCGACGGTGACCGGCGCCGGTGGTTCGACGGTGACCGGCGCCGGTGGTTCAATCGTGACCGGCGGCGGCGGTTCGACGACGACCGGCGCCGGCGGCGGCTCATCATCGGGCGGCGGCGCGTCCGGCGGCGAGGGCGGCGCGAGCGGCGGCGGCGACACCGGTGGCGCGAGCGGCGGTTGCGCCTGCGCGACGGCGGGAACCGGGGCGCGCGCGTCGGGATCGTTCGCGGCCGCGTTGCTGCTCCTGATCGCGCTGCGCACGCGCCGCCGCCGCGGGTAGCTCCAGTCTCCTCAGCTCCAGGCCTTGCGATCGCAGCGCCCTAAGCAGCCGTGAGCGCGCCGACCACCGCGTCGTAGTCCACCGGCTCTCCGTCCCACGACGGCGTCGCAAGGTCAGCATCCCACTGGTCGCCGTGCCAGACGACACCGCCGATGTCGTCACGTACGGGCGGGGCTGCCGCGAGGAGCGCTCCGCCCGGCGCACGAACCTCGACGTCTCCGTTTGTCGCCAGTCGGATCGAGAAGCCGCCCTCGTGAATCTGCCGGTGATGAAACGAGCAGAGCATGACCAGGTTGTCGAGCGACGTCCGGCCGCCGTGCAGCCAGTGCTGGACGTGATGTCCGTGGAGAAAGCGCTCATTCGCGCACCCAGGGAATCGGCATCCCTGGTCGCGAATCCAGAGAGCGCGCCGAATGGCGGCCGGTATCGCGCGCGTGCGGCGCCCGATGTCGAGAACCTCCCCGCTCTCATCGACAACCGCCGTCACCACGCCCCCGTCGCACGACACACGCCGAAGCGTCTCCGCGGAAACGTGCGTTCCATCCTCGAGCTCAGCCCGCAACGTCGTGTCGGACGCGGTCAAATCGCGATCGACATGGATGACGACCTGGCAGCGATCGGGGGCCGGCGCGCCCGCGCTCGCTGCGCCGCCCGTCAACTGGAGAGCCGCCATGTGAACGATCGCATCGGCGGCCGATGGTCGCGGTGACGAATCACGAGCCGGCGAGAGCCCCTGGCGCGTGTGCTCGATCGCCTTCAAAACCAGATCAGCCTCATCGGCCGCCACCACGACCTCCAGCTTCACCAGGCCGCTGCCCAGAGGGCGCGCCCGGACGTACCGGTCCCGGCCCGCTTCGACTTCGGATTCCGTCGCGTGCCGGAATCCCCGACAAATTCGTTCGAGCTGCGCTCCCGTGGCCGCCAGCGCGACTTCGAGCATATTCTCCTCATTCGCCGGCGTGGCGATGCGGGTGATCGCCCGAACCTTCGAGTACGAAAGCCTCCCCGCTGCAAACGCGTCGTCAATCTTCGGAAGCTCACCCAGCGCGCGAGCCACCCGTACCTTTTCGCGCGCCGCCCCCGGATCCAACCCCACCCGCCACGTCAACCAATGCGCGCAGCTCTGAGCCCCTTGTTCGTGCCAACCCCCGAGCTCGTCAAATCGCCGAACACAATAAAGCAATCGATGGGTGGCAACATTGAGCCGAACCGCCAATCCCGCAATCTCATCCCCCAATCCAGCGCAATCAACCATTGCGGCAATGTATACATTTGTTCAGTGGTTGGCAATTGGGATGTCCCCCAAAGACCGGTGCCGAAGCCACTCTGAGAACACGATCAAGGCGTCGCGTCTCGGTCGCGCCGGTAGAGGCCACTCTCCCCGAAGAACGTCGCCTCGATCTCCAGCGCCTCCGACCACAACACCACGTCCGCCCGCCCGCCCGAGACGAGGCGACCCCGGTCGCCGAGGCCCAACAGCCGCGCCGGCACGGACGTCACCGTCGCGAACGCGTCCTCGATCGCCGCGCCCGTGAACGCCACGAAGTTGCGCAGCGCCTGGTCCAGCGTCAGCGTCGAGCCGGCCAGCGTCGTCGGGTCGGACGCCAGGCGCGCCACGTTTCCGTCGGAGACGATCGGGACGCCGCCCAGCTCGTGACGTCCCGGTCCGAGACCCGCCGCCGCGGTTGCGTCGGTGACCAGCGCGATGCCGCCGCAGGCCTTCGCGGCCAGTGCCACCTGCACCGCGACGGGATCGACGTGGACGCCGTCCGCGATCAACCCGGCGACGACGCGGTCATCGGCCAGCGCGGCGCCGACGGCGCCCGGGGCGCGGTGGGTGAAGGGCGACATGGCGTTGAACAGGTGGGTGACCATCGATGCGCCGGCGTCGATGCCGGCGCGCAGCTCGGCGGCGGTTGCGTTGGTGTGGCCCAGGCTGACCACGATTCCCTGCGCACGCAGCCGCGCGATCAGCGCCAGCGCGCCCGGACGCTCGGGCGCGACCGTCACCAGGCGGACGGTCCCGCGCGCGACCGCGGCGTCGATCAGGTCCGGCGTCGCTGCGTCGATCGCGGCGCGGTCGTGGGCGCCGGCGCGCGCTGCACTCAACAGCGGTCCCTCCAGGTGCAACCCGAGCGGGGTCGCCCCCACACACGCCGCCGCCGCCGCTTCGAAGGCGTCGAGCGCCGGCCCGTACTGCTCCGCCGCCCGGCTCACCAGCGTCGGCAGAAACGCGGTCACGCCGGTCGCGGGCAGCCGCGCCGCCAGCGCGCGCAGCGCCTCCCCATCAGCCCCGACCTCGAACCCGAAGCCGCCGTTGACTTGCAGATCAATCAACCCCGGCGTCACGATCGCCGCGTCGAACACCTGCGCGGGCAGTCTTCCAGCCGCAATCCCCTCGCCGCGGATGACCTCGAGGATGCGCCCGCCGCCGAAGACCACGGCGCCGGGCTCCAGCTTTCCGTCGACGAGCAGCCGCCCGCGCGCAGCGGCGGGGGCGCTGGGGGAATACGTCGGCGGTGACGGCGCTTCCGACATCGGAGATCCCAGGCTACAACAAATCGACGAATCAGAACTGGAGCGACGCGCGCCGAGCTTGTAGCCTACCCGCCCACCGGAGGTTTCATGAGGCTGCTTCTGATCCCGAGTTTGAGCGCGCTCGCCAGCGCGCTGCTTTTGGCCTTGCCGATCGCCGCGGTCATCTCGCGGCCCGCGTCCGCGAAGACCGACGCGAAGGCATCTTCATCCTCCTCGGCCGGGCTGGCCTTCCCCTTCCCGGTGAAGGAGAAGACGCTCGCCAACGGCCTGCACGTGTACGTGGTCGCGTACGACTCGCCGGGGCTGGTCGCGTACTACTCGGTGGTGCGGACCGGCAGCCGCAACGAGGTCGAGGCCGGCAAGTCGGGCTTCGCGCACTTCTTCGAGCACATGATGTTCCGCGGGACGGCGCGCTACTCGCAGGACGCGTACAACGCGGTGATCAAGGAGATGGGCGCCGACTCGAACGCGTTCACCTCGGACGACCTGACCGTCTATCACATCCTGGCGGGCAAGGCGGCGCTGCCGCGCATCGTCGAGATCGAGGCGGATCGCTTCCAGCATCTGCAATACAAGGAGCCCGACTTCCAGAAGGAAGCGCGCGCGGTGCTGGGCGAGTACAACAAGAACGCGTCGAACCCGATCGAGAAGATGGTCGAGGTGCTCTACGACAACGCGTACAGCACGCACACGTACAAGCACACGACGATGGGCTTCCTGAAGGACATCGAGGACATGCCCAACCAGTTCGGCTACTCGCGCCAGTTCTTCGATCGCTACTACCGCCCCGACACCGTGACGCTGCTGGTGGTCGGCGACGTCGACGCCGACAACGTCTTCAGCCTGGTCGAGAAGGAGTACGGCGGCTGGGCGCGCGGTCCGGCGCGGCCGGCGATTCCCGCCGAGCCGGCGCAAAAGAAGGGCAAGCAGGCGGAGCTGACCTGGAAGGGCGCGACGCTGCCCATGCTGCTCGAGGGCTATCACGTCCCCGGGTTCTCGACGACCAACGTGGACTTGCCGGCGCTGGACGTGCTGGCGGAGCTGCTCTTCGCCGAGCGCGCGCCGCTGTACAAGAAGCTGGTGATCAACGAGCAGAAGGTCGAGTCGCTGTCGGGCTCGGCCGACCCGCACGTCGACCCGAACCTGTTCACGATCCTGGCGCGCATCAAGAAGCCGGGCGACATCGGCTATGTCGAGACGGCGATCAACGACGAGATCGGGCGCATCGCGCGCGAAGGCGTCGACGAACGGACGCTGGCGGAGGTGCTCTCGCACGTGAAGTACGGGTTCGCCGGGCAGCTCTCGACGGCGGATCGCACGGCGACGACCGCGGCTTCGTTCATCGCGCTCACCGGCACGCTGTCGTCGATCAACGACTACTTCGCGCTCTACGACAAGGTCACCAGCGCCGACGTCAAGCGGGTGGCGCAGTTCTACTTCACGCCGAGCAACCGCACGGTCGTGACGCTGAAGGCCGGCAAATGAGTCGCACCATGAGGAGTCGCGTGATGATCGCATCGATGTTGTTGATGGCGGGACTGGGCGGCCGGCGCGCCCGTGCCGCCGAGGAGCCCGCGCCCGCCGCCGACGCGAGCGCCAAGCCGGCCGCGCCGCCCAAGGCGCCGCCGCCCTTTCGCTGGGCCGGTGATCCGCCGAAGACGGTCTTCCTGCCGTCAGCGACCAACCCGCTGGTGGCGATCCGCGTGCTCTTCCGCGTCGGCGCCGTCGACGACCCCAAGGGCAAAGAGGGCCTGGCCGCGCTGACCGCTGAGATGGTGGGCAGGGGTGGCACGCGCGCGCGCAGTTACGCCGAGGTGCTGGACGCGCTCTACCCGCTGGCCGCGAACATCCGCGTCTACGGCGACAAGGAGTCGGTGGTCTTCGAGGGGATGGTCCACCGCGACAACGCCGAGAAGTTCGCCCAGTTGCTCGCGGATCAGATCATCGGCCCGCGCTTCGCCGAGGAGGACTTCACCCGCAACCGCCAGGACGCGCTCGACTACATCACCAAGACCCTGCGCGGCAACGACGACGAGGATCTGGGCAAGCAGGCGATGGCGACGGTGCTGTACGCCGGCCATCCTTATGGTTACCCGTCGCAGGGGACGGTCGCCGGGCTGAACGCGATCACGCTCGACGACGTCAAGCTGTTCTACGCTCTGCACTACACGCGCGATCGCCTGGTCGTCGGCGTCGGCGGCGGCTATCCCGACGGGTTCGCCGACGCGTTCACGCGCCGGTTCGCGGCGCTCGGCCACCGCGGCGCGCCGCAGCCCCGCCTGCCGCCCGCGCCCAGGCACGCCGGCGACGAGATCCTGATCGTCGAGAAGGACGCGCGCGCCAACGCGATCTCGATCGGCCGGCCGCTGCCGATCACGCGCGCCAGCAACGAGTTCTATCCGCTGACCGTCGCGCGCTCGTATCTCGGCGAGCACCGCACGTTCAACGGTGTCCTCATGAACCACCTCCGCGGCAACCGCGGGCTGAACTACGGCGACTACGCGTACATCGAGAACTTCATTCAGGACGGCTGGTCGACGTTCCCGCTGCCCAACATCCCGCGCCGCGACCAGCACTTCGAGATCTGGCTGCGCCCGGTGCCGCCGCAGAACAGCCTGTTCGCGCTGCGTGCGGCGCTGTACGAGACCGACAAGCTGATCCGCGAAGGGATCCCCGAGGCCGGCTTCCAGGCGACGAAGACGTTCCTGATGAACTATGCCGACCTCTGGATCCAGGACATCTCGCGGCGCCTCGGCTATGCGATGGATGCGGCGATCACCGGCAAGGATCTGATCAAGGAGCTGCACGAGCGGCTGCCGAAGATGAAGAAGGCCGAGGTCGATCGCGTGATCAAGAAGTACCTGGGCATCGACAAGCTCTCGATCGCGATCGTGACCGACAAGGGCGCCGACGTGCGGCGCAAGCTGGTCGACGGGGTCGCGACGCCGATCACCTACGACACGGCGGGCACGCCGGCGGAGATCCTGGCCGAGGACAAGATCATCGAGAAGTTCCCGCTGCCGGTCCAGCCCGACAACGTCAAGGTGGTGCCGGTCGATACGCTCTTCGAGAAGGCGTCGGAGAAGACGTTCGAGAAGGCGAAATAGCCGCCGCTCAGGCGGCGCGCGCGATGATCGCGCCCAGCTGGTCCGCGTCGATGTTGCCGCCCGAGACCACGGCGACGCGGCGGTCGCCGGCGACTCGAGCCAGCGCGGCGACGGCCACGGCGCCCGCGCCCTCGGCGATCACGCGCTCGTGCAGCGCCAGCGACGCGAGCGCCGCCGCCACTTCGTCCTCGGTGACCACCACGATCTCGTCGAGGAACGTGGAGACGATCCGCAGCGGCAGCCGCCCGGGCGCCGCCACGCGCAGGCCGTCGGCCAGCGTCGCGGGCGCTGGCCCGGGCAGTCGCGGCGCGCCCTCGCGCGCGAGCACGCGTCGCAACGAATCGACGCCCTCGACCTGCACGCCGACGACGCGCACACCCGCGCGGCGCAGCACGCTGCCGACGCCGGCGACCAGGCCCCCGCCGCCGATGGGAACCACCACGACGTCGGGGCGCGCCGCCAGAAGCTCGGCGGCGACGGTCGACTGGCCGGCGATCACCTCGGCGTCGTCGAAAGCGTGCAGGAAGCGCCCGCCGCTCGCATGCGCCAGCGCGCGGGCGTGCGCGACGCACCCCTCGAAACCGTCGCCGGCGCGGATCACGCGCGCGCCCAGCGCCTGGCAGCCCGCCACCTTGGTCCGCGGCGCGCCGTCGGGCACGACGATCGTCGCCGCCAGGCCCAGCCGCCGCGCGCTCCAGGCGACGCCCAGCCCGTGATTTCCTGCCGACGCCGCGAAGACGGCGCGCTGATCACCGCGCTCGACCTGCGCCGCCAGCGCGTTCAGCGCGCCCCGCACCTTGTACGCGCCGGTGATCTGCAGACTCTCGAGCTTGAGCCAGGCGCCGAAACGCTCCGACCGCACGAGCGGCGTCTCCGGCAGTACGCCACGCACGCGCGTCGCCGCCGCCGCGAGGAGCTCGCGGTCGAGAAGGCCATCGCGCGCGATCCAGCGCGAGTCGTCGTCATGGTCGGCGTGGTCGGTGAGCGAGGCGGGTTGTGAGTCGGTAAGCGAAACGGGCAGGGCAGACATGATCGGCTCCGGGTTCCGGCGCCCGATCCCCTCCGGCGTGACGGAGGCAAAAAAAAGCCCCGCCACCTCGGAGAGGTGCGGGGCCTTGGTCGACTTGGTTACTCAGCTCAGCGCGGCGGGCCCCCACCTCTTCGGCGAATGCCCATAATCGAGATGAGGGTGATGCGCGCGGTGTTCATCGAAGCAGCTCCCTTATAGCACAGCCGCGGTCTGCGGTCGCGCGCTCTCTGCCGGGGCGGCGGTCAGGCGGTTGAGCGCGCTCAGCACCGCGCGGATCGACGCCGTCTCCTCGTCGGTCGCGACGCCGACACCGTGGATCGACGCGCCGCCGTCGCCGCGGAGCTCGATGTACGCCGCCACCCCCGATGGCGCATCGCCGTCGGGCGCGACGTGCGCCACCGGGTGCTTCTGGTGATCGAGCACGGTGAACGACGTCCCCGCGACCGCGCCGGCGATCGCCAGCGCCGCCTCGACGACACTGGCGCCGCGCCCGGCGCGCCGCCGGCGCACGGCGCCGCTCTCGATCTCGACGACCAGGTTGACCGCCGCGCCGGCCGTGTCGGAATCCAGCCGGTGGCCGAGGTAGCGGTGGGGGGCCTCGAGGTTCAGGTATGCGCGCCGGAAGATCGCATGGATCTCTCGCGCGGTGATCTCCCTGCCCGACGAGTCGGTGACCTCCTGGACGGTGCGCGCAATCTCGATCTGCAACCGGCGCGGCAGCTCCAGGCCCAGCTCCGTTCCCAGCAGATAGGCGACGCCACCCTTGCCCGACTGGCTGTTGACGCGGATGACGGCGTCGTAGCTGCGACCGAGGTCGGCCGGATCGATCGGCAGGTACGGCATGTCCCAGCGCGCCTGCCCCTGCTGGGCGGCGAAGCCTTTCTTGATTGCGTCCTGGTGCGAGCCCGAGAACGACGTGAAGACCAGATCGCCGGCGTACGGGTGACGCGGGTGCACCGGCAGCTGGTTGCAGAGCTCGACGTCGCGCCGGATCTGGTCGATGTCGGAAAAGTCGAGCTGCGGGTCGACGCCGTGCGTGTACAGGTTCAGCGCCAGCGTGACCAGATCGACGTTGCCGGTGCGCTCGCCGTTGCCGAACAGACATCCCTCGACGCGATCGGCGCCGGCCATGACACCCAGCTCGGCGGCAGCGACGCCCGTGCCGCGATCGTTGTGCGGGTGCACGCTGAGCACGATCGCGTCGCGCCGCGCGAGGTTGCGGTGCATCCACTCGATCTGATCGGCGTAGACGTTGGGGGTCGCGATCTCGACGGTGGACGGCAGGTTGATGATCGCCTTGCGCGCGGGCGTCGGCTGCCAGATCTCGGTGACGGTGTCGCAGATCTCCTTGGCGAACGTGAGCTCGGTCGCCGTGAACGTCTCGGGGCTGTATTCGAAGCGCCAGTCGGTGTCCGGCTGCGCCGCCGCCAGGTCGCGCACCAGCCGCGCCGAGCTGGCGGCGATCTCGATGATGCCGTCGGTGTCCTTGCGGAACACCACGCGCCGGAACAGCGGCGAGGTCGCGTTGTAGAAGTGCAGCGTCGCGCGCGGCGCACCACGCAGCGACTCGAACGTGCGCGCGATCAGGTCGTCACGCGCGGGGGCCAGCACCTGGATGCGCACGTCGTCCGGGATCAGGCGCTCCTCGATCAATGAGCGTACAAAGTCGAAGTCGGTCTGCGACGCCGACGGGAACGCGACCTCGATCTCCTTGAAGCCGATCGCGACCAGTCGGTCGAACATGCGGCGCTTGCGCGCGTGGTTCATCGGCTCGATCAGCGCCTGGTTGCCGTCGCGCAGGTCGGAGCTGCACCAGAGCGGCGCGCGCGTGATCGTGCGATTCGGCCAGGTTCGTTCGAACGCTCCGTCGGTGACGGATACCGGGGCTGGGGCGCGATACTTCTTCTCGGGATGGGAAATCATTGCCTGACCTCGCAGTGTTGGCGATAGGAGGTCAGTCTGCGGCGGCCGAGCTGCATTAGTCCAATAAATATGACTGCAGGTGCTTATAACGACGGCTTATCTGGACCCGCCGGTCATTTGTGGCCACGGTGCTGGACGATTTCGACCAACTCGATCGCTCGGTGATCACCGACGAGCAAAGACTTTCTTTTTTCTCGCGACCTTGTTACTTTTCCGCACGCTCGGCAGCAATAGGAACCTTCAGCCGGAAAGGGGAGCTGGAGTGACGTCGACCTTGGTTAGCCGCCATCGCAGCGTTCATAAGCTTCGTCGTGCCCGGACCTGTGGAAAGTTCCGGCGCCCGTCGCTGCGGCGTGATACGAAGCGGCGAAACGAAACGGCGAAAATGAAACGACGAGGCAACCAGCCTGTTACACGTTCTTGACTGCGACGCGGGTATGCTGGGCCGCAGCTCGAAGGGGGTAGAAACGTGACTTTGAACATCGGGGAGCTTCGATCGGTCGGTGGCGAGGGGACTCCCCCGCCGGTCGGCGAGGTCGTCGGAAAATATCGGCTGATTCGCGATCTCGGCATCGGCGGGATGGCGCGCGTATCGCTGGCGACGCTCGAGGGGCCTGCCGGTTTCTCGAAGCGCTACGTCGTCAAGCGCATCCTGCCGGAGTTCGCTCGCAATCCGCAGTTCGCGCGCATGTTCGCCAACGAGGCGCGCGTCGCGGCCATGCTCGATCACCCGAACATCGTGCGCGTGTTCGAGTTCGATCGAGAGAACGGCACCTACTACCTGGTCATGGAGTACGTCGACGGCGCGTCGCTGGACCAGATCGTCCGCGCCGCGCGCAAGGGCGGCGTTCCGCTCGGCCCCGACTTCGCCGTCGAGGTCGGGCTGCCGCTGGCGCGCGCGCTCGCCTACGCTCACGCGCTCAAGCTGCCCGACGGGCGGCCGCTGAACCTGGTTCACCGCGACGTTTCGCCGGGCAACGTGCTCATCTCGCGCGAAGGCGCGGTCAAGCTGACCGACTTCGGCGTCGTGAAGTCGACGATCACCACCACGGTGGCCGGCGCGGTCAAGGGCAAGCTCTCGTACATGTCGCCGGAACAGATCACGGTGCAGAACGTCGATCACCGATCGGATCTGTTCTCGCTCGGCGTAGTGCTGTACGAGGTGGCGACCGGCCTGCGCCTGTTCCGCGGCGACTCGCTGGGCGCGACCGCCGTGCGCGTGATGCGCGCCGTGGTCCCGCCGCCGCGCTCGGTGATGCCGGAGACCGATCCGCGCCTCGAGGCGATCTTGATGAAGCTGCTCGAGCGCGATCCACGCGCGCGCTATCAGAGCGCGTCGGAGCTGGCCGCGGATCTCGAGGGCTATCGCGCGTCGGGGGCCGGGGACACGCGCAGCATCCCGGTCCACGACATGGTCAACATGCTGTTCCCGTCGGACAGCCACATCGCCATGGCGCCATCGGTGGGCAGCATGGTCAGCGAGGCGGCGTCGATCTCCGTCAACACCCCGGGCTTCGACGTCGACCCCACGCACGGGCCCGACGGCGAGCTCGACGTGCCCCTGCAGTTCATGCGCGACGACGATCCGCAGCGCGCGGCTTACCCGTCGCGGCGCGACATGCAAGCCACGCCGCCGCCCGCGCCGGTGTCGCGATCGACGATGATGTCGACGATGATGTCGACGACGACGGCACCGTCATCCATGCCGCCGTCCATGCATCCTTCGGTGGCGATGCCCGTGCTCACCGTCGAGGAGGGCGTCCCGATGAAGTTGATCGTGGCGGTGACGCTCGCGTGCCTGCTCGGATCGTTGATCTTCTGGTTCGCCGTTTTCTAGCGGAAGAACATGCTGTCCTTGCGAGCACCTTCCCCCGGAAGCCGTCAGTGTGTTCCGACGGTGGTGCTCGCATGCAGCAACGCGAACCCACCGATGATCAGCGCGACGCCCAGAAGCTTGGGCGCCGATACGCTCTCGCGAAAGAGCAACGCTCCGATGGCGAAGGCCAACACCGCCTCGAGCCCGAGGATGAAGACGTACGAGACGCCCATCTCGCCGTGCTTCATCGCCAGGGTCTGCGCGACGGCGCCGCACAGGAACAGACCCAGGGCCGCGATGCCGGGGCCGAGCCTGGCGAACCCGCTCGATAGTTTCATGAACGCGCCGCCCGCGACGAAGCACAGGGCGGCGACCAGCGACAGACCCAGAGCAGACAGGCTCATGTCCCGGCTACTTTACCGGACGCAAACGCTTCACGGAAGGTGAGCAGTGAGTACTCGGAAAGGTCTCTTTCGACACTCGGGGTACGCAACAGCAATTTCTTGCGTGGGCGTGCGCCCGCCGCCCTCGTCGAGCGGCACGGTGCCGCCGATGTCGGAGGTCGCCGACAAGGATCTCGCGACTCCGGCTCCCGCGCTCGCGGAGACGGCTCGGCTGCGCGAGCTGGTGAGCCAGCATGGCTCGCCGCTGATGGTGCTCGACTGCGACCGCGTGCGCGCGCAGTATCGCCGGCTGGCCGCCTCGCTGCCGGGAGTCGATCTGCACTTCGCGATCAAGGCGCTGCCTCACCCCGCGGTGATCGCGACGCTGAGCGCCGAGGACAGCTACTTCGATTTCTCGAGCCGCGGCGAGCTGGCGCTGCTCGCGGCGCTGGGCGTCCCGTCGGACCGGTCGATCTACACGCACCCGATCAAGCAGGACCGCGACATCCGCGATTCGCTGCAGTACGGCTGCGAGACGTTCGTCGTCGACAACGCCGCCGAGATGGCGAAGTTCGCGCCGCACCGCGATCAGGTGTCGCTGCTGCTGCGGATCGGCTTCCGCAGCGAGGACGCCGAGGTCGACCTGGCCAAGAAGTTCGGCTGCGCCGTCGACGACGCTTTCCCGCTGCTGGACCTGGGCAAGCAGCTTGGGCTGCGCATCGCTGGCCTGTCTTTTCACGTCGGCTCACAGTGCGGCTCGCCGCGCGCCTTCGTCGAAGCGATCAACGACTGCGGGCTGCTGATCGAGCGCGCGCGGCTCGCGCGCCTGGCCGACATCCAGGTGCTCGACATCGGGGGCGGCTTTCCCGTCGCCTACGCCACCGAGCCGGCGCCGCCCAGCATCGAGTCGTTCTGCGCGCCGATCCGCGAAGCGCTCGCCGGCATTCCCCCGCAGATCCGCGTGACCGCGGAGCCGGGGCGGTTCCTGGTGGCCCCCGCCATGGAGGCCATCGCGACCGTGATCGGCAAGGCTCGGCGCGGCGATTCCTTTTGGTACTACCTGGATGACGGCGTATACGGTTCTTTCAATGGTCGCGTCTACGACCCGACGGTTCGCTATCCGCTGCAGGCGGTCTCGCAAAGCTCGGGCGCGCACCACCCGAGCGTGCTCGCCGGTCCGACCTGCGACAGCATCGACATCATCGAGGAAGACCTCTGGTTGCCCGAGCTGCAGATCGGCGACCTGCTGGTCGGATCGTTGATGGGGGCGTATACGATGGGCAGCGCCTGCGAGTTCAATTCGATTCCTAAGACCAAGATCTTGGTGGTAAATGGCCCGGAGACCACGACATGACCGGAAACGTCAACAAGAGGAAGCTGCTCATTTGGATACCGATAGCCGCGATCCTGTTGAACGGTGCGGCATATCTCATCGTCACCAACCTGCGCGCTCCGCCCAGCGCTGATCCCCCGAGCGCGGTCGCGAAGCTGACCGTGGGGCGATCCGCACCCGAGGTCCCCGAGCACAAGCGGGCCAACCCGGCCGACGATCAGGAGCTCGAATCGCGCGCGCTCGCGCGGCGCTCGGCGGGGCTGGCGGCGCTGGATGCGGGCGAGTACGAGAAGGCTCTGATCGATTTCACCGAGGCGCGCTCGCTGCTGGGGGACAAGGCCAACGTCGGCGAGCTCCTGCGCGTGACCGAGGACCTGCGCGGCAAGCGCGATCGCGCGGCGGCGGTTGCCGCGCGACCGACCCACGTGGCTGCCGCGCCCAGCCCGCCGCAGCCGCGGCCGCCGATGCGCCCCGCGGTCGCGCGGCGCCTGGCCGTGCGCGAGACACCGATTCCGGCGTCGCTCATCGAGACCGCGCCGCCTCCGCCGCCACCACCGGCGTCGGGCCTGCTCATCGTCAGCACCACGCCGCGCGGTCTGCTGGTCCACGTCGACGACACCGCTGTCGACCTGTCGCCGATGCGAGCCAAGGTCAAGCCGGGATCGCATCGCGTGGCGCTGTTCGACGGTGATCGCAAAGTCTACGAGGCGACGGTCGACGTGAAGGAGGGCGGGACCGCGACGCTGGTGAAGGATCTGCCGATGGAGACCGCGGCCGAGACGCAGGCGCCGCGAGAGTCGCCGCCTCCGCCGCCCGCGCCGCCGCGCTCCGAGGCCCCGCACGCCGTTGCGGCCAGGCTGCCCGTGCCCGCGTCACGAGCTCGGCCCGCGCTGGTCGTGCCGCCGCCGGTCGCCTCCTCCGACGACAACACCGGAGCGGTGCATGTGACGTCGCCCGGGCTCTACGGCGTCGTGTGGGTCAACGGACGTCCGCGCGGGTATCCGCCGCTCGAGGTCGACGATCTCGCCTCGGGTCCCACGAAGGTCGAGGTTCGCGTCAACGGCATCGAGAAGCGGGGGGCCACCATCGTGGTCGCGCCCGGCCGCACCACCACCGTCGATCTCCGCTGACGGGACGCGCGCCGCGCTCCGTCCGTCCCCATCGCACCCCACACTGACGAATCGGTCCAAAAAAAACCTGCGTGATGACGATCCAACGACTTCGAACGGCATTGGCGGCGGCGGCGATCTTGAGTGGCATTTTTTCCCCCGGCGCCAGCGCGCAGGATGGGCCCGTGCGTCCGATCGACGACACCGCCGGCGCGGAGCCGCAGGCGGAGTCGCCGTCCGAGCCGGCGGCGCAGCCTGAAGCGACGGACCCCCCTGCCGGCGCGCCGGCGTCGTCCGACCCCGACGCGAACGTGCAGGCGGCGGGCGACGAGACCGCCGCCGCGACGCAGGTGGCTTCGTTCGCGATCACCAAGCTCAAGGACAGCCCGGCCGTGGTGACCGTCATCAGCGGAGAGGACATCCGCACCTCGGGCGCGCGCGATCTGATCGACATCCTTTACATGGTTCCGGGCTACTTCGTGGGCCAGGACGTGCAGAACGTCGTGGGCGCCGGCTTTCGCGGCCTGTGGGGCGAAGAGGGCAAGATCCTCATCATGATCGACGGCAAGGAGGTCAACGAGCTGATGTTCTCGACGCTGCAGCTCGACAACGGCTTCCCGGTCGAGCTGATCGAGCGCGTCGAGGTCGTGCGCGGTCCCGGGTCGGTCATCTACGGCGGCCTCGCCGAGCTATCGGTGGTCAACATCGTCACGCGCGGGCTGCAGGGCGCCACCGACGCGACCGTGCATCTGACCTACGGCGAGATGACCGGCGCGCACAGCGCGTCGACAGGCTACGCGCGCCGGCGCGTGACCGTTTCGGGCCGCTACGTCGTCGACGCCGTGCCGGGGCTCAGCACCTACGCGTCGCTGTCGCTGGGCGAAGGGCAGCGCAGCGTCTCGCCGTTCACCGACAACACCGGCGCGTCGGCGACCATGGAAGGGCAGTCGGCGCTGAACCCGTCGATGGTGCAGGCCGGGCTCGGCTACCGCGATCTGCAGGCCACGTTCCTGTACCAGCGCCTGGGCACCAACAGCGTCGAGCCGCTCGGCTTCGTCTTGCCGGCGTCCCAGGTCACCACCTTCGATTCGTACTACGGCGAGCTCGTCGGGACGTTCCGCCCCAGCAGCCGCGTCGAGATCGTGCCGCGCTTCAACGTCACCTACCAGCGTCCCTGGCAGGCGCCGGACGCCGCCCACGAGTCGTTCTACTACCAGACGTCGGTGCGCCGGATCCGCGGCCGCCTGCTCGGTCGCTGGGCGCCGATCGACGAGCTGCAGATCAGCGTCGGCGGCGACGCGATGTTCGACGAAGCCAAGCTGCTGGCTCCCTCCGGCGTCGGACAGCAGCTGCAGTTCAACGGCAAGGACAGCGTCGACTACCAGACCTATGGCACGTTCCTCGAGCTCTACTCCGAGAACCCGGTGCTGAACGTGTCGGCCGGCGTCCGCTATGATCACCTGAGCACGATCGGCGGTGACCTGGTGCCGCGCCTGGTGTTGCTGCGCTCGTTCGGGCCGCTCAGCCTCAAGGGCCTTTTCTCGCTGTCGTTCCGCGCGCCCGGCGTCGAAAACATCGCCCTGCAGTCCCCCATGGCCCCCGTGCGACCCGAGCACACGACGATCTTCGAGTTCGAAGCCGCGCTGGACCTGCCGGGGAAGCAGAAGATCTCGGCGAACCTCTTCGACATCCGCATCGACGCCCCGATCGCGTACACGCTGGATCCGATGAACCCCTCGGGGCAGGGATATCTGAATCTGGGCAAGCAGGGCTCGCGCGGTTTCGAGGTGACCTACAGCGTGCGCGCGCCTTCGGCGAAGCTGGAGGCGAACTACTCGTTCTATGCGCCGACGTTCGCGGACAATCTGGGGGCCTATGTCGTTGCGGGCCACCCTGACCAGTTCATGGGGGCGCCCGCGCACCGGGTCCACGCGCGCGGGACGGTCTGGGCCTGGAACCGGATCGGGATCAGCCCGAGCGTGTTGATCCTGGGGCCGCGCTACATGCGCGGGCCGGATGATCCCAACACGGGAGCCAGCACCGCCACCCAGATTCCGACGCAGGCCCTGGCGAACCTGTACATCTTTCGCGACAACATCGGCACGCCGGGGCTGTCCCTGGGCCTGGGCATCTACAACATCTTCGGCACCAACTACCAGTACGTGCACATCTCGACGAGCGGCACGGCGTTCACTGACGATCAGGCGCCGTTCCCCGGTCTCGACCGCGAGGTCATGCTGCGCCTCGCGTACCAGTACGAGCACTGATTCGCCGGCGGCGATCGTCGTCGGGGTGTTGGCCGGGGTGTTGGCCGGGGTGTTGGCCGGGGTGTTGGCCGGTCCGGCGGCCGGTCACAGGCGAGGCAGCGCATCCACGGCGTTCCCCGTCGCGTCGACGACCGGACCAGCGGCGTCGACCGGCATTCCCGTCGTCGGGTCGACGGTGGGGTTGCCGACGGGCCCGGCGTCGGCCAGCTTCGCCGTCGTTGTCCCGCCTGTGCCGCCGCCGGCCGAGCCAATGTACGTCCGACCGTCACAGCTCATCCCGAGAGTTGAGAACACCATACCCAGCAGCCCCGCGCGCAACATCCGTGTCGTCATCAGTTACCTCCGACCTGACCGGTGTGTCGAGCCGTCGGAGAATTACAGGCGGCGCGTCCGCGTTCGATTCGCTTCGCGAGCTCGCCCGCGGGTTGGCTCGCCGAGACGACGCCGAAATCGCCGAGCGCGTCCGGGCACTGTCCCTGAGCCGCACGCAGCTCGCCGCGCGTGACGCGCAGGCGGGGCGAGCGATCGAGCAGCGCGGGCGCGAGCGCTTCCAGCCCCTGCAGCGCATCCCGGTTTCGGCCGAGGGCGAGCAGCGCTTCGATTCGCGTCACCGCGGCTTCGTCGCGCAGCAACCCGTCGGGGAAGCGCTGGTCGTGCTCGTCGAGGAGCCGCAACGCGCCCGCGGCGTCTTTCTCGCCGCGCAGGCGTTCCAGCGCGTCGCGGACGATCGCGACCTCATTGATCGGCGTCGACGCCGCGGGCGCGGACGGATCGGGCGCCGTCGCGCGTGACGAATCGGTTGCAACCGGCGCGCTCGCGTGTGGCGGGACCAGCGCCGCGCGCGGACGCGCACCGGACAGAGCGCGATCGCGGCGACTGCGGCCATGCGTCCCACCGGCACCATGGCCAGATATCGCTGCGCACGGATCGCCGCCTGGATCTCCGGGAGCGTGACCTTGACGTTCGGTCTCACCCCGCGCACCGCGCCCAGCAGGCGCGCCGCCTTCTGGGCGCGGGCCCCGGCCTGATCGCCGGCGTGCGCCGGTCCGTCGTGCGATGGTTGACGTTCGGGTGGTTGCTTCATTTCGGCTCCTGCCGGTTGTCGTCGTCCCCCGGGTGATCGGACTCGCGCAGCTTGGCGAGGAACATGCGCCGCGCGCGGTGTAGCCAGACGTGCACGGTCTCGACCCGCGCATCCAGCAGCGCGGCGATCGCGTCGGGCGGCATTTCGTCGAGCTCGCTCAGCACCAGCACCCGCCGGTACTTTTCGGGCAGCCGGTCGATGACCCGATAGGCGGCCTCGACCGCCGAGCGCAGCTCCAGCTCCTGCAGCGGGTCGGGGCCGGTCGCCGCCAGCACCTCGTCGTGGCGCGGCGTCAGCGCCGTCATGATCCGCCGCGCGGGGGCGTCGCCCGTGTCGACCACCGACATCCCGGCCGGCAGCAGCGGCGCGATCTGTGCGCGCACCTCGGCCGCGCTCGGGCAATCGGTGCCCGAGCGGATCCGCAACCCGGGGCTTCCGGCCAGCAGCAACGCCAACCACACGTTCGTCACTACCTCGCCGCCGCCGCATGCGCCTACTGCCCGACGCTGACCGGCGGACAGACACCCCCGGGCAGACAGATGTCGGGCGCGCAGTAGGTGCCGATCGACTGATAGCTGCAGCAGCCCGCGTTGGTGCCGCAGAAGTTGGCGCCCAGCGCCGGACAGAGATCGCCCGCGTCGGGATTGTTGCCCACGGTGACCAGCGTGCAGAAGCAGGGGATGCCCACGAGCTTGATGCCCAGGAACGTGTCGCACGTGCACTGCAGCGTGCCGTTGTTGGGGCACTCGTTGCCGCCGGTCGTGCACGGCTTGCCGACGCCTTTTTCGTTGCCGGCCGCGGGCGGGCAGCCGGGCGGCAGGTCCAGGCTGACCTCGTAGGCGTCGACGGGGTGTGCGTCGGGGAACGAGCCGCCACCGCCGGCCGAGCATCCGCCGACGGCGATCGTCGACAGGGTCAGCATCCAGAAAAAACCACGGGCTGACACGCAGGCCTGCTTCATCTACCCGGACATTACAACGGGCTCAGCTTCAATTGAAGTAGGTGCCGAGGCGCAGCGTCACGGAGTTCGTGCCCGAATACTGCAACACGCCGAAGATCTCGCTGTCGCGGGTCAGCCCTCGGTGGGCCACGGCATCGACGCGAAAGCGGCCGAAGTGAACTTGCAAGTCAACGTCGAGGGTGGCGGAGAAGAGGCCGTTCACCTTGTCGAAGTACATCGCGCTCACGTGGTTGAGCTGCAGATTCGTGCCCAGCTCCGCCGAGAGCGCCAGCGCGTGAACGGGCGCGAACACCAGCGCGTAGTAGGCGCTCCAGAAGAACAGATTCGGCACGATGATGTGCAGATCGTTGAAGTTGCCGTCGGGCCCGGTCATCAGCGTCACGCCCTCGTTGACCACGAACCCGAACGGTCCGTGCCACCCGGCCAGGATCGCCGTCGGCTCGACGTGGAAGTAGTACGGGAAGACGTACTTTCCCAGCGACACCATGTCGATCAGGTGAAACTGGAACACCACCGTGTGCGTCGGAAAGCGCCCGCGCAGCCCGAAGCCGCCGACCAGCTGGCCGGCGTCGTCGAGCGCCTGTGTCCAGGTCACGCCGAGGCGCGTGTCGCCGAGCGAGGTCGCGGTCTGGTGCTTGTCGACGTCGAGCGGCACGCCGCCGGGGACCTGGGTCACGTCGATGGTCGTGATGTTCGAGAAGGCGACCTCGGCGTCGAACGAGAAGCGGTGCCACGCCAGGCTGCCGCCGGCCGCGAACCGATAGTTGTGCGCGCTGCCGGCGACCAGCGGCAGGCCCGACAGGTCGTTGGTGCGCGCGTAGCTGGCGTCGATGTAGAGGCGGGTCAGCGGCTCGGGCAGGCGCAGGCCGGGCCCTTCGATGGCGGCGGGCGCGTACTCGGCCAGGAACGGGAGCTCGACCGGCGCGTCGCCGGAAGCCGTCGCCGGGGTCTCGACCTCCGGATCTTCACCGGTCGCGGCGTCGCCGCCGAGACAAAGCAGGGCGACGCCGAGCAAGAACGACACGGACCCAGCGAATCGCAGCGCTCCCTCGAAGTCAACGGAGATCCGACTGGCTTGCCAGATCGATTCCTTGCCACGGCGCGGCCGATAGCTGATGTTTGCCGCGTGAGCGAGGTGCCGGACCTGGTTGCGTTCCGCCATCTTCCTGAGCATTGTCCTCGGCGGGGGCTGCCGCCCTCACCGAGGATCACCGACGATGAGTGAACAGCCACTGCCCGGGGCCGCCCCCTACGATGCGCCGCTTGCCGCGCGGCTGCACGCCGCGCTCGAGGCGAAGGGCGCGGCGTACGTGCCGCGCACGCACCACCTCGTCGGCAAGGCGCCGAAGTACACCAATCGTCTGATCCTGCAGTCGAGCCCGTATCTGCTGCAGCACGCGCACAACCCGGTGAACTGGTATCCGTGGGGCGACGAGGCGTTCGAGGAAGCGCGGCGCACGGGGCGGCCGGTCTTCCTGTCGATCGGCTACTCGACCTGCCACTGGTGCCACGTCATGGAGGGCGAGTCGTTCGAGGACGAGGAGATCGCGCGCTTCATGAACCAGCACTACGTCTGCATCAAGGTCGACCGCGAGGAGCGGCCCGACATCGACGCGATCTACATGACCGCGGTGCAGGCGCTGACCGGCTCGGGCGGCTGGCCGATGAGCGTCTGGCTCACGCCGGCGCGCGAGCCGTTCTTCGGCGGCACCTATTTCCCGCCGCGCGACGGCGCGCGCGGCGCGCGCCACGGCTTCCTCACCGTGCTCGGCGAGCTGGCGCAGACGTACGCGAACGATCCGGAGCGCGTGAAGAAGGCGTCCGAGGCGCTGTCGCGCGCGGTGCGCGAGGAGATGGACGCGCAGGCGACGCCCGCCGCCGGCTCGCCGGCGATCTCGGCGCAAGCCGATCGCGACGACGGTGGCGTACTTCAAGCAGGCGTTCGACGACACCCACGGCGGCGTGCGGCGCGCGCCCAAGTTCCCGTCGAACATCCCGGTGCGGCTGCTGCTGCGCTATCACCGCCGCACCGGCGACGCCGAGGCGCTGCACATGGCGACGCTGACGCTGGAGAAGATGGCGGGCGGCGGCATGTACGACCAGATCGCGGGCGGGTTCCACCGCTACTCGACCGACGCGCGCTGGCTGGTGCCGCACTTCGAGAAGATGCTCTACGACAACGCGCTGCTCGCGGTCGCCTACGCCGAGGCGTTTCAGGTCACGGCGCGCGCCGACTTCGCGCGCGTGGTGCGCGAGACGCTGGACTACGTGCTGCGCGAGATGACGGCGCCCGGCGGCGCGTTCTACTCGGCGACCGACGCCGACTCCGAGGGCGAGGAGGGCAAGTTCTTCGTCTGGAGCGAGAAGGAGATCCGCGAGCGGCTCGGCGCCGACGCGCCCCGCTTCATGCGCTACTACGGCGTCACGCGCGGGCGGCAACTTCGCGGAGATCCCGGGCGCGAACATCCTGAATGTCGCGCACCCCGACGAGGCCGAGTGGGCGGCGCTCGCGCGCGGCGCGCGCCACGCTGTACGCGGCGCGCGCGAAGCGCGTGCCGCCGCTGCGCGACGACAAGCAGCTCGCGGCCTGGAACGGGCTCATGATCTCGGGGCTGGCGGTCGGCGGGCGCATCCTCGGCGAGCCGCGCTACGTCGCGGCGGCGGCGCGCGCCGCCGACTTCGTGCTCGACGCACATGCGGCAGGGCGATCGGCTGCGGCGCAGCTTCAAGGACGGCGACGCGGCGCGGCCACGGCTCGACGCTGCGGGCTTTCTCGACGACTACGCGTTCGTGGCGGCGGGGCTGTTCGATCTCTACGAGGCGACGTTCGACGTGCGCTGGCTGCGCGAGGCGCTGGCGACGGCCGACGCGACCGAGCGGCGCTTCGCCGACGCGCAGCGTGGCGGCTGGTACATGACCGGCGACGAGCACGAGCGGCTGCATCGCGCGCGAGAAGCCGGCCTACGACGGCGCCGAGCCGTCGGGCACGTCGGTCGCGCTGCGGAACGCGCTGCGAGCTTACGCGTTCACCGGCGACGAGCGCTGGCGCGGCATCGCCGAGAAGGCGCTCGGCGAGCCTGCACGCCGTGCTCGAGAGCAAGCCGGTGGCGATCACCGAGGCGCTGCTCGCGCTCGACGCGTTCACCGACACGAGCCGCGAGGTGGCGCTGGTCTGGCCGGCGGGCGAAGCGGCGAGCGTCGAGCCGCTGCAGGCGGTGCTGCGCCGGACGTTCCTGCCCAACGCCGTGCTGGCGGGCGCTGCCGAGGGCGACGAGCTGGCGGCGCTGGCCAAGGTCGCGCCGTTCGCCGCCGAGAAGGTCGCGCAGTCGCGCCGCGCGACCGCCTACGTCTGCGAGCGAGGCCACTGCGAGCTGCCGGCGACGGATCCCGACGCGTTCGCCGCGCAGCTGGCGAAGCCCGCCCGGCCGTACTGAGAGCAGGCCTTGCGAGGGCCGAGGCTCGCCCGCTGCTCACAGCTCGTACGGCGACGGCCGGCGGACCGGGAACAGCGCCGCCGCGATCTCTTTCGCGGGCACGCCGAAGTCGCGCGCCAGCCGGCGCAGCACCACGATCCCGACACGGCCGTCCGGCGGCGCCATCACGTCGGCGACGAACGCGGCCTCGACCTCGACGCCGTCGCGCGGATCCCCCGCGCCCGCGTCGCCACGGTCCCCACCGGCGCGCCGGATCGCCAGCGCCGCGCGCATCAACCGGTGATACCGCGCGATCCACGCCATCCAGGGCTCGGTCGCCTCGCCCGCGGCCGCAGCCTCCGCCACACACGCCGCTCGCCTCGCCAGCTCGACGGCGCCCAGCGTATCCAGCTCCCGCAGGCAGCCCGGGAACTCGCGCGCCAGCGAACGCAAAACCGCCGCCGGCGTCTTTTCGGACGGCGGCGGCGGTGGCAGGTTCGGTTCCGCTGGTTGATGCTGGTCGCGGCGCGCGCGCAGCGCGACCAGCGTCCGGTACTTGCGCGCCAGGGCATGCAGCTCGTCGGCGCCGGGGCTCACCCCCCGAGTCTAGCTAGAAGACACGGTCAGGCGGCGACTACTTGATCGGGAAGTACCCGACCTTGAGCACGACGGCCTGGCCCTCGGGCGAGAGCACCCAGTCGACGATCGACTTGATCTCGCCGGCCGGCTTGCTGCGCAGGTAGAAGAAGAGCGGCCGCGACAGCGGGTAGGTGCCGTTCTTCACCGTCACGTCCGACGGCGCGATGCCCGCCGCGGCCGCGTCCTTCTTCACCTTGATGACCTTGATGCCCTTGGCGTACGCCGCGCCGCCGTAGCCGATCGAGCTCTTCTCCTTCGACACGGCGTTCACCACCGCCGCCGTCCCCGGCATCGCCTGCGCGCGCGGCGTGTAGTCGGCGTTGCCCAGCACGTGCTCCTTGAAGAACACGTAGGTGCCCGAGCTGTTCTCGCGCGAGTAGGGGATGATCTTCGCGTCGCCGCCGCCAACCTCTTTCCAGTTGGTGATCTTGCCGGTGAAGATGCCCTTGAGCTGTTCCATGGTCAGCTCGTTCAGCGGGTTGCTGTCGTTCAAGTAGACCGAAAGGCCGTCCTTGGCGACGACGATCTCCTCGGGCGGCGCGCCCGCCTTCTCCTTGAGCTGCGCCTTCTCGGCGTCCTTCATGCTGCGCGACGCCTCGCAGATCTCGGTCGTGCCGTTGATGAGCGCGCTGATCCCGGTGCCCGAGCCGCCGCCGGTCACCTGGATCGTCGTCTCCGGGTGCTTCTTCATGTACTCCTCGGCCCAGCGCTGGCCGAGCACGACCATCGTGTCCGAGCCCTTGATCGAAACTGTCCCGGCCTGCGCGATCGCCGGTGCCGCGAGCGACATCGCCGCGGTCGCCATCGCCAGAATAGTCGTCTTCGTGTGCATGGAAAAATCTCCCTTCGATTCGTTGAACATCAATTTCGGCGCGATCGGCCGGTCGTGATCGGGTTCTCTTCTCGCAGACATCTTCCGGGGCCGAGGTGTCGATTGAGTGACAACGACGAAACTTTTGGGCTATACACGCCGACTATGAGATTGCTGCCGCACGACGCGTCGTTCTTCACGCTCTTCGAACAGCAGGGGAAAAAGACCGTCGAAGGCTGCCGCGCGTTCCTGGAGATGGTCGAGAACCCGACCAATCTCGAGATTCAGGCCGAGCGCGTGAAGCAGATCGAGCACGAGTGCGACGAGATCACGCACGCCGTCGTCGAAGGCCTGCACAAGACGTTCATCACGCCGATCGACCGCAACGACATCTACACGCTGATCACGCGCATGGACGACATCATGGACCTGGTCGAGGCGGCGTCGGAGCGCGTGTGGCTCTACGAGCTGCGCACGATGACCCCCGAGGTCGGCGACCTGGCGCGCTGCCTGGTGACCAGCGCGGAGCACGTGCTGGGCGCGGTGACCGGCATCCGCAGCCTCAAGAAGGCCAACGGCATTCAAGAGCATTGCGTGGAGATCAATCGGCTCGAGAACGTCGCCGACAAGATCCTGCGCAGCGCGCTGGCCAAGCTCTTCCGCGAGGAGAAGGACCCGATCGCGGTCATCAAGTGGAAAGAGATCTACGAGACGCTCGAGTCGGCGACCGATCGCTGCGAGGACGTCGCCAACATCATCGAGGGCGTCGTCCTCGAGAACTCCTAGCGCGCGCAAACGAAAAAAGCGGGCCGAACTGGTCGGCCCGCTTTGCGCGAAGCAACGAGTCTCTAGCAGCGAGCGCTAGAAGATGTACCAGGCCGAGAAACCGACGTGCTTGTCGGTGGCGTGGACGCCGTCGAGGTACGTCTGGCGGAAGTACGCGTAGTCGACGGCGAAGCGCACCGCCGCATTCGCGTCGATGAAGAAACAGCCCTCGAACCAATCCGACTCGTTGAAGATGGTCTTGTTGATGTTCGCCACGTTGGCCACCGCCACGCCGTTCGCCGGCGTCGCGAAGACGTCGATATTTGGCGACTTCATGTGCGAGTAGTTGAACGTCACCCACGAGCGAAGGGGCGTCGGGAGGTAGTACTGCAGGCCAACGATGGTCGACCACCAGCGGATGGCGTGCAGCACGCCATCGGGCGTATAGCCGACCAGGCCGTTGTCGGTGTCCTGGACGAAGCCCTGGGTCCCGCCCATCGGGACCGGCGGAGTCAGGAACGGGGTGCCGCCGTTATAGCCCGTCAGGCCCGTGTATAGATCGGCGATCGACTGGCCGTAGACGAACGATGCGTTGAGCGTCAGCTTGTTGCTGTAGTCGCCGACCGTCGACGCCGGAATGATCGGGATGAGCGCGTCGGCCGAGACGCCCCAGCTGGTGATCGAGCGCGTCGAGGTCGGCGCTACGTTGAACTCCGGCTCGCGGAAGTGACGGGTGACGCCCGAGATACCGATCCCCGCCGGGTCGACCGCGGTGCCGGTGCCGCCGGCGGTGTGCAGAGCCTTCCACTGGTTGACCAGCAGGCGGATGCCGCCCTGGACGTCGGGCACCGCGGAGTTCCGTTGCGGGGGGCGCAAGGCGGCGATCGCGATCTCGACGTTCACGGCGTCGGTCTTGATGAGCTTCGAGAGGCGCAGCTGCGGCGTGCGAGAATAGATCTGGCCCGGGACGCCCTGCAGCTCGACGGTGTTGGGGTGGAAGTACGACTGCCACCCGAAGAGCTCCCAGTACTGCCCGGCCATGACGTCGATGATCGGCGTCTCCATCTTGAACATGAAGTGGCGAACGCGGAAGGTCGGGTTGTTGAAGAACGCAGCCTCGGACACCGCCGGCGTGCCAGCGGGGGCCGGCGCGCCCAGCGGCTGGTTGCCGATGAAGTCCATCTCGGCCAGAGCTGAAGTCTTGATGTTCTCGCTGTCGGGGCCCTTGAACCGGAACCCGATGCGCGAGTTGCGGACGCCGAAGGTCATGCGGTTGTGGTTGCCGTTGTAGGTACCGGGGCGGGCGACCGCGCCGTTGCCCGGGAGGTCGGTGAAGCTCAGGGTCGAGTCGTACATCGAATCGAACTCGGCAAAGCCGTACAGCGTGGCCGCGAACTTCGACCCGACGGTGAACGTCGGGGGCGGCGCGGGCGGCGGCGGCGGTGGGGGCACCGCGACGACGAGAGGCGCTGGCGGCGGCGGTGGCAGCGGCACTTCGATGGGGGCGGCCGGCGGGGCACCGGCGGGCGGGGTTGCAGCGGGCGTCTCCGATCCCGGCGCCGGAGCGGCGCCCGACGGGGGGGCCTGGTTGTCGGTCTGTGCGAGCGCCGATCCTTCCCAAGCCGCCGTTGAAGCGAGCAGCACCAATGCGTGCGACACTCGTCTGACTCGATTCGATTCGATCATGTGCAGCGCCTCCTTGTAGGCGGGCGCATCATGCACAGAATCGCGTGACATTTATGTGACGCTCAAGCAGTAATCGTGTGACGACGTCGGGTGACCTCCGTCGATCTCGGTGGATCTGGGGTGGGGAGGTGGGGTGTCCGACCCTCAGTCACGCTTGGTATTTCGCCGCGGCGGTGCCAGACTTCGCCCATGCGACCTCGGGTAATAGTTATTGGTATTCTCGGTTTGGGCCTTTTTGGTGCCGCCGGGGCGTGCCGATCCGACAAGGCGGTCGCTCCACCCGCCCCGGTGTCTGCTCCCCCCGTGCCCGTGCCTGCGGACACGCCAGCCACCGCGGGGGTTGCCCCGCCGCTCGGGAAGATTGCCCTCGCGGTCACCGAGGAGGGCTTCGTCCCCGGTCGGATCCCCGCCAAGAAGGGGCAGCCGATCACCCTCGCCATCACCCGTAATACCGACCGCACTTGCGCGCGCGAGATCGTGTTTCAGGGCCAGGACGGCAAGACGGCGCTGCCGCTCGGCAAGACCGTCGACGTCACCTATACGCCCAAGGCGAGCGGCGAGCTGAAGTTCGGCTGCGCCATGGGAATGATGGTCAGCGGCGTGCTCGCGGTCAGCGACTGACGGCGCCCTCGACATGGACGTGCTTCCGCCGCGCGTACGCGATCAGCGCCGGCAGGCCGAGCGCGACGGCGAACCACAGCGTGCACGCACGGGTCACGAAGGTCGCGGCCGCGGCCGAGCCCCGGTCGAGGCCCGTGCCGAGCCGGATCAGCAGGGCGAGCATGCCGGCTTCGGTGACGCCGAGGCCGCCGGGTAGAAACGACAGCGCGCCCGCCACCGTCATCGACGCATAGATGAAGGTAGCGGCGCGCAGGCTCACCGCGGCGCCCTCCATGCCGCCGACCACGGTCCAGAACGCCAGACACTCGAGGAACCACGACGCGCACGACAGCGCGGTGGCGACCACGAGCGGGGCGGGCCGCAGCATCGCCGCGGTGTGAACGTGGAACTCGCGCAGCCGCGGCGCGAACCGCCGCACGAACGGGAGGCGGCCCGCGATCGACAGCGCCAGGTCCGCCATCGGCTCGATCGACACCACGGCGATGCCCAGCGCGACCAGGAGGCCGCCCGCGATCAGAAAGCGGCGGTCGACGTCGAAGTTGAAGACGCCGACCATCGCCAGCAGCAGCAGCGCCACCAGATCGGTCATGCGTTCGGCGATCACGATCGGCGCTGTGCGCGCCATGGGGATCCGGTGCGATTCGCGAAGCAGGAACGCCTTGACCGCCTCGCCGAGCTTGCCCGGGGTGACCGTGAGCGCGAAGCCGGCGAGAAACACCATCCCGCTGTCGGCGGCAGGCACCGACAGGCCCAGCACGCGGAGATAGTACTGCCAGCGGACGAAGCGAATCGCGTAGTTCCCCAGCGCCAGCGCGCAGGCGGCCGCGGCGGCGCTCCAGTGGAATCGCGCCAGCGCTTCCGCGACGTGGCCCGCATTCGCCCAGATGGAAAACCCGACATAAACCGCGACGCCCGCCGCGATCCCCAGCACCACACGCGTGATCAGCTTGCCCATTTCCGTTGCGAGCAATCTAACGCGGCTCGGCCGTGTGTTCGCGTCTCGTGCCCGGGTTAAATATTTCCGACAGATTTCTATTAGATTTCCTGTAAGCAAAATCTGATATAGGGATCGTGTTTCGGCTTTACACGTACTCTCCGGCGTTTTTAGGGTGCGGCCTACCGGAACAGCCCGGATTCACCCTGACGCGAGGAGCCTCAGATGACCCAGTCGAACCGATGCGCCCTGGCGGCTAGCGTGCTCGCCCTATCCATCGCCCTGGTGGCGAGCTCCGCGCTGGCGCAAGCGCCGGCCCCGAATCCGGCGGCTCCAACGGCGCCCGCACTCGCGAGCGGCCCGGCGGCGCCCGACCTGGCGACGCGGGTCGCGGACCTCGAGGCCTACATCTCCAACGGCACGCCCAAGGTGATGGCGTCGGCAGGCCCCGGGCACAACGCCTGGATGATGACCTCGACGGCGCTGGTGCTGTTCATGACGCTGCCGGGGCTCGCGCTGTTCTACGGCGGGCTCGTGCGCCGCAAGAACGTGCTCTCGGTCGTCGCGCAGTGCTTCGGCTGCGCCGGCGTCGTGACGATCCTCTGGTGGGCGGTCGGCTACAGCATCACCTTCGCGCCCGGGACTTCGATCCTGGGCGGGTTCAAGTTCGCCAAGCTCGCACGGCGTGACCTCGGCGCCCAACGCCGACTACGCCGCCTGGGTCTCGCAGAACGTGTTCTCGATGTACCAGCTCATGTTCGCGATCATCACGCCGGCGCTGATCGTCGGCGCCATCGCGGAGCGCATGAAGTACTGCGCGCTCATGCTGTTCATCGTCCTGTGGATGTTCGTCGTCTACTTCCCGATGGCGCACATGGTCTGGGGCATCGACGGCCTCATGAACGGCGTGTGGAACGCCAAGGCGTCGATCAAGGCGATCGACTTCGCGGGCGGCACCGTCGTGCACATGTCGTCGGGCTGGTCGGCGCTGGTGCTCTGCCTGATCCTCGGCAAGCGCAAGGGATTCGGCCAGCGCGCGTTTCTGCCGCACAGCCTGGTGCTGACGATGGTCGGCACCGGCATGCTGTGGGTCGGCTGGTACGGCTTCAACGCCGGCAGCGCGCTCGCCGCCGACGGCATCGCCGCCAACGCCTTCACGGCGACCACGCTCGCGACCGCGGTCGCCGCCACGGTCTGGCCGGCGCTGGAGTGGGTCACGCGCGGCAAGCCCACGGTGCTCGGATTCTGCTCGGGCGCGGTCGCCGGGCTGGTCGTGATCACGCCGGCTGCCGGCTTCGTCATGCCAGGGGGAGCGGTCATCATCGGCGTGCTCGCGGGCGTCGTTCCGTTCCTCGCCTGCACCAAGCTGAAGTCGATGTTCCGGTACGACGACGCGCTCGACACCTTCGGCGTGCACGGCGTCGGCGGCACGCTGGGCGCGCTGGTCACCGGCTTCTTCGCGACGCCCGAGGCCAACGCCAACCTCAACACCAACCTCGCGTCGATCGTCGGGCACACGCTGTGGCTGGAGCAGCTCAAGGCGATCGGGCTCACGCTGGCGCTGTCGGTCGGCGGCACGGCGGTGCTGGCGTTCGCGATCCGCGCGGCGATCGGCCTGCGGCCCTCGCCCGACGCCGAGGAGCAGGGCCTGGACCAGACCGACCACGGCGAGGTCGGCTACCATTACGACGAGGCCGGCGGCTAGAGCCTCCGGTCAGAGCAACCAGCGCCACCCGAGGAGACCGTCATGAAGCGAATCGAAGCGATCATCAAGCCGTTCAAGCTCGACGACGTCAAGGAACGCTTGCGCGCCATCGGTGTCAACGGGATGACGGTCTCCGAGGTCAAGGGTTTCGGCCGCACCGGCGGCAAGACCGAGATCTATCGCGGCTCGGCGTACGTGGTCGACTTCGTGCCCAAGATCCGCGTCGAGATCATCTGCGCCGACGCCATGGTCCCCGACGTGATCCAGGCCATCGTCACCGCCGCCAAGACCGGCAAGATCGGCGACGGCAAGATCTTCGTCACACCGATCGACGAAGCGATCCGCATCCGCACCGGCGAGCGCGGCGAAGACGCCGTGTGACGCGCGCCTTCGCTTCGCGGAAGCGTGACCGCGAACAACATCGCTGACATTTTTTCTGATCTGTTGCCAAGAGGGCAATTGATCTCGATTGCCCGCGTGGTTACTGGCACTGCCTTTCCGGATGCGTTTACACCGGGGGAGGTCATTGCCATGGTTCGTATATCCAGGTACCGAATGTGGTTGGCGGTCGCTGCAATTGCTGCAATTGGTGGGACCGGCATTGGTTGTGGTCCACCCAATGTGCCCACCCAGCCGGATTCACCCAATCCGTCCGATTCGAAACCAGTCGGCTCGAGCAGCGCGGGCGCCGAGCCGGTGGTTCGGACCACGCGCGCGGTGGATCCGCCGCCCACGGACACATTCACTGGAACCGCCAAGCTGATCGTCGACTGGTCCGGCGCCATCGCCAATCTCTACGGCACGTATCAGGCTGCCGTGGCGATCCTCCAGGCCATCGGGATCCTGGGCGACCCCAACCAGGACATCCTCAACCAGCTGCAGGCGCTCCATCAGCAGATCGATCAAGTCGCCGAGCAGATCAGCTGGTTCATGGCGGAGTCCGATCGAGAGCAACGGCTGTCCGACATGCGCTCGTCCGTGTTCACGACGAACGACGCCGTCAACAGCGGTACGTCCGTCGATTGGTTCAACCTGGATCTGAGCACGGGAAGGACCGTGAGTGACGCCACGGACCCGACCGCATTCGAGAGGTACTACATCGACCGCGACACGAACGGGACGTCGAACGCGATCAGCGCTCAAGCGGGGACCATCGGCTGGAAATCGGTCATCGCATATACCCAGTCAGATCTGCTCTATGACAACGGCTACGTCTACGATTGGCGACTCGGGGTGCCGGCTCTGACCCAGCTCATTGGGCTGAGGCTCCAGCTGATGGCGATGGAGGATCCGAACTTCACGACCGACCTTCGCTTTCACGACGAGCTCATGTCGTATCACGACGCGCTGTCGAACCAGGTCTTGACGATGAACGCCGGGGTTCGCTGCAACGTCGTGAGGAATCCGCCGGAGTATCCCAACGAGGGCAACAATGCGTACTATCCCAACTGGGAGTTCTGGGTCTCCTGCGCCGACATCTATACCGGCCTGAACGAAACTCAGGTGATCTTCAGTGCCGACGTATACCCGCTCAGTTACGCGAACTGCATCACCGACGACGGCTCCAGCGGTAGCGGCTACGTCACCTACGATCAGGCCTGCCTGAATCAGGACGGCACGGACTACAGCAACTGGTATCAAACCTACATTCAGCCCGTCCAGAATCAGGCTTATGCCGACGTCCGCAGGATGACGCCGGTGTTCGGCGTGCAGGCCTTGCTCGACACGCTCTACCTCTATGCGAACGGAATCACCGACCTGACCAAGGCGGACTCCACGATCCGCGTCAGCGCCAACTCCGGCCTGTGCCTGGACGTTCCGGGCGGAAATACGCAGGTAGGGACGGTGGTGCAGGTGTACCCGTGCAACGGCAATTCGGGGTCGCAAGGTTGGACCTACGATCGTCTGAATCAGCGCATCTCTCACAACAATTCGGGCCTGTGCCTCGACGTGCAGAACGGCAGCACGGTCTGGGGAACGCCCGTGTGGATGTACTGGTGCAACGGCACCGACGCGCAGAAGTGGAGCTGGGACCCCAAGTATCAGGTCCTCAATAACGCGCTCATGAGCGACCTCGACGTGCCCTGGGACAACCTGGTTGCCGGGCAGACCGTGTGGACCTGGGGCTGGAACGACAGCGACGCCCAGCGCTGGTTCTACTGACACGGGTTCGTGGCGCCCTTTGTGGGACCCATTGCGGGTCCCACGAAGGTGCGGGGCGCGGGCCCTCCCGCCTGCCTACTCGTTGATGCCGGCGTCGCGCAGCTTCTCGACGCGCTTGCGCTCGTTGGGGTCGAGGACGCGCTTGCGCAGGCGGATCGCCTTGGGCGTCACCTCGACCAGCTCGTCGTCGTTGATGAACTCGATCGCCGATTCCAGCGTGAAGACCCGCGGCGGCGACAGCGTGAGCTTCTCGTCGGCGGCGGTGGTGCGGATGTTGGTCAGCTTCTTGGCCTTCGACGGGTTGACGACCAGGTCGTTGTCGCGCGAGTGCAGACCGATGATCTGACCGCCGTAGACCTTGATCATCGGCCCGAGAAACAGCTGCCCGCGCTCCTGTAGATAGAAGAGGCCGTAGGCGTTGGTGTCGCCCGCGTCCTGCGCGATGAGCACGCCCTGGGCGCGCGCCTTGAACTGGCCGGCGTAGGGGCCGTAGCTCTTGAAGTTGTGGTGAATGATTCCGGTGCCGCGCGTGTCGGTCAGGAACTGCGACCGATAGCCGATGAGCCCGCGCGCCGGACAGACGTACTCGAGCCGCATGCGCCCCTCGCCGGCCGGCCCCATCTCCTGCATGCGTCCGCCGCGCCGCCCGAGCTCCTCGATGACCGGGCCGGAATACGACTCGTCGACGTCGATCACGACCTCTTCGTAGGGCTCCTGGCGCTCGCCGTCCTCGCCGGTTTTGAAGATCACGCGCGGCTGCGACACCATCAGCTCGTAACCCTCGCGCCGCATGGTCTCGATGAGCACGGTCAGGTGCAGCTCGCCGCGGCCGAGCACCTCGTAGGTGTCGGGCGAGTCGGTCTCGTTCACGCGCAGCGCGACGTTCGACTTCACTTCCTTGAACAGACGGTCGCGCAGGTTGCGCGACGTGACGAACTTGCCCTCGGTGCCGGCGAACGGCCCGTTGTTCGAGATGAACTGCATCTGCACGGTCGGCTCCTCGATGTCGAGGAGCGGCAGCACGATGGGGCGCAGCGGCTCGGTGATGGTCTCGCCGACGGTCAGGTCCTGCATGCCGGTGATGGCGCAGATGTCGCCCGCGGCCGCCTCGGCCAGCTCGAAGCGCTTCAGCGACTGGTAGCCGAGGATCTTGGCGACGCGGAATTCTTCGCGCTTGCCGTCGCGGTGAACCAGCAGCGCGCGGTCGCCCTGCTTGACGCGCCCGGATTCGACGCGGCCGATGGCGACATAGCCCAGGTAGTCGTCGTAGTCGAGCGTGGTCACGCACATCGCCAGCGGCGCGGTCACGTCGGCGGCGGGCGGCGGAACCTTCTCCAGCACCAGGTCGAGCAGCGGCCCCAGGTCCTTGCGCTCGTCCTTGAGGTCTTTGACGGCCCAGCCCTCGCGCCCGGACGCGTAGACGATCGGGAAGTCGAGCTGCGCGTCGGTGGCGCCGAGCGCGCAGAAGAGATCGAAGGTGGCGTCGACGGTGCCCTCGGGGTCGCAGCCCGGGCGGTCGACCTTGTTGACGACCAGGATCGGGCGCAGGCCCAGCGCCAGCGCCTTGCGGGTCACGAAGCGCGTCTGCGGCATCGGGCCTTCGTAGGCGTCGACGAGCAGGCAGACCGAGTCGACCATCTTGAGCACGCGCTCGACCTCGCCGCCGAAGTCGGCGTGGCCCGGCGTATCGACGATGTTGATGCGCATCCCCTTCCAGGTGATGGCGGTGAACTTCGCCAGGATGGTGATGCCGCGCTCGCGCTCGAGATCGTTCGAGTCCATCGCGCAGTCGGCGACGACCTCGCCGGTGCGGAAGCTGCCGGCCTGGCGCAGGAACCCGTCGACCAGCGTGGTCTTGCCGTGGTCGACGTGCGCGATGATCGCGATGTTGCGCACATCGCTGCGCACCGGCTTTTCAGCCAGCTCGACGGTGGAGGACGGCAGGGGAGGGGTCGCGGTGCTCATGACGGGCGCGAGACATACCCGCCCCCGGCCCCGGGCGCAAGGAGCGAATACGCCGTGATACCTTCCGCCCTGCATGTCGTCAAATTCCCGTGCCGACTCGGCGTCGCCCGGGTTCCGGCCTGGCGGGGGGGGTGATGGGGGGGCTCGGGGCGGCGCGGGGGCCGGGGATCCGCTCTCGGGGCTCTCCGCGCGGGTCTCGGGCTGCCTTCTGACCCTGGCGCTCGACGCCGGGCCGGGCGGTGGCGAGGGCGGCGGTACGGACCTGGCGGCGCTGGGGGCGCTGCTGGAGCCGGACGCGACGGCGTGCCGCACCGCGCTCGCGACGCTGGCCGCGCTGGATCGCCCCGAGCGGGCGCGGGCGCTCGCCGGCCTCCTGCGCCGGGCGCGCGCGTCGGTCCCCGAGGGGATCGAGCAGGTTCACGCCGGCTGGCTGCGCGCCGCGCTCGAGGGCGAGGCGACGCCGATCCTGCGCGCGATCACGGATGGGTTGCCGCCCGAGGTCGGAGCCGTCGCGCGCGAGATCGTCGCCGCGCGAGCGGACAGCGCCCTGACCGACCCGGTGCCGGTGATTCCCGACGAAACGCTGGCGGAGCTGCGGCGTGCGGCGTTCGGCTCGCTGGTCCCCATGCCTCTTTCGACCGAAGTCGCGCGCGCCGACGCGCCGGGGTGGTTGCGGCTGGCGGTATTGCCGCTGCCGGCCCTGCAGGCCGAGATCGACCGCCGCGGCGCCGCGACGCTGGGGACGTCGCTGGCGGGCGCGCCGCCGGCGGTGGTGGCGCGCGCGGCGGCGGCGGCGGGGAGCGCTCTCGCGTCGGTGATGCTGGAGGCCGCCGGCCGGTCGACGCCCGCGGAGGAGCGGGAGCGCGCGCGGTCGCTGGTCGCTGCCGCCGGGGCACGCGCCTCCGAGGGCGAGGTGGGGTCGACGACGTACCTGGGGCTGCTGGCGCTTGCGGGCGACTTGCCCGCCGGGGCGGCGCGGGTGATCGCCCAGAGACTACCGCCGCGGCTCGGGCGGATCCTGCTCGATCGCTAGTACGCCGGCGGCGCCACGTACTGCGTGCAGGGCGCGCCCTTGGTGCAGTCGTAGAGCTCTTCGTCGACGAAGTGGTTGTTGGTGATCTTCCAGTGCGCCATCGCGCCGAGCACGAACGCGTTCGAGTCGAAGTCGAGCGGTCCCGAGATTCCATTGTAATTGATGGGCATGCCCGCCTTGATGAGCGGGATCGCCTTGGCGATTCCATCGGGGCCGGCCAGGATCTCCGCGCCGTTCGGATCGTTGAGCGTCCACATGGCGTCCCGGATCTGCGCGCCGGTCACCGTCGACGGATCGTCGAGGTCCTTGGCCGCCATGATCGTCGCCAGCGCGCCCAGCATGATGGCGTCATAGGTCGTGGCGCCGTCGCGCTCGTGGCTCTCCGGGGTCTTGCCGAAATGCTGCATGTAGCGCGAGACGAAGAAGTCCGCGGACGCGCCAGGATAGTAGGTGGCGAAGCCGACCCCTTCCTGGCCGTCGGCGAGATCGCCCAGCGTCAGGGTCGCGGTCTCGTTGCCGAAGGGCGCTCCGTGCAGCAGCGGGATGCCGTAGTTGCCCTGGACGTACGCCTTCGTGAAGGCGATCGCCGTGCCGGGCAGGCTGCTCTCGTAGACGAAGTCCGGGAGCCCGTCGACGATGTTGGTCGTCTCGTTGCGGTTGTCGGTCAGGCGTCCCGAGTCGGTCGCCCAGAGCGTTCCGTTGGGGTCGGCGGCCGGGTCGTGGAAGATCTTCTCGATCGACGCCGTCGGCACCGCCGCCGCCAGCGCGGCCGCGAAACCGCCCAGGGCGGCCAGACCTTGCGGCTCGTTGCTGCCGTAGAGCGCTCCCTTGACCAGGCCGTCGCCGTTGCCGTCGCCGTTGCCGCCCGCCATCGCGAGAGCGCGCGCGACCGCGATCGGCGCGAAGTACTTCGAGTCCTGGATCGTGCGGAAGTTCCAGCCCTTGCCGTTGCGGAGCGCGTCCTGCGTGATGGGGTCGGTGTTGGTCGCCAGCGGGTTGTTGATCACCGACGAGCCGCACAGCACGCACAGGATCGGCGAGTTGAGGTCGTTGGTCGTGTCGGCGTCGTAGTCGTCGCGCATGACGGAGACGGTGTTGTTGCTGTTGTCGGTGATGACCATCTTCGCGCCTTGCTGGATCAGCATGGTCGCCAGCTGGCCCGAGATCGTCGCTGATCCCGATCCGCTGGAATCGCCGTCGCTGTGATCGAACGCCAGCCCCTTGAACCCGCCGGCCTTCTCGATGCCGGCGTTCATGTCGTCGATCGCCAACTGCACGACGTCGGGGATCGCGATGAGGCCGCCGGACTGGCTGGTCCGATCGAGGATCACGGCCATGGTCACCGTCGACTTGGGTCCCGAGCTGGAGCCGCAACCGGCGAGGAGCGCCGGCGCGAGCGCGAGCACTGATGACAGGAACGAAACCAGGCGAGGGAACGGACGCGGCATGATGGCTCCTTGGGCGGCAGGCGATCGGCGGTTTGCGTCGAGAACTTGAGCACGCCGCATGTGGTTAAAGCGGCGCCGCGGTTCAGTCGAATGCCGTGCATTAGATGAGGCTGACGGCTCGGCACCTGCCGTGGATGGCGATGGTCTCGATGGGGCTCGCAGCGCCGTCATCGGCGGTCGCCGCGGGCGGCGTCGACGAAGACGCGCGGGGCTCTGCCGCTGACATCGATTCGGGCGTCAACCTGGATCAGCTCATGAACCTGCGCGTGGTCACCGCGTCGGGCGGCGTCGAGGAAGAAGGGTCGATGGCGCCTGCCAGCGTCGTGGTCTTCACGCGCGACGACATCGCCCGCCAGGGCTGGCGATCGCTGACCGACGTTCTGGAGAACACGCCGGGCCTCGACGTCACCGACGACGGCGTGATGCCGTCCGTCGGCGTTCGCGGCATCACCGGCGGCATCCGCGCGAGCACGCGCATCATCAAGGTGATGATCGATGGCACCGCCGTGAGCTTCCGGCCCGATCTGGCGGCGCTGATCGGACCCGAGTTCATCCCGATCGAGGCCATCGACCGCGTCGAGATCGCCAAGGGGCCGCTGTCCGCGATCTACGGCGCCAACGCCTTCCTCGCCGTGGTCAACGTCATCACCGTGCGCGCGCCCAACGTGCCGATGGCCGCGGTCAACCTGCGCTCCAACCTGATGGGCAATGGCCCGGGTTTCGGCGCCAGCGCGTTCGTCGCCGAGAGCAGCGGCTCGCTGGAGATCGTCGCGGCGTTCTCGACCGATCGCGCGGATCGCTCCGGGCTGCGCATCACCAAGACGCTGCCCAACCAGGACGTGACGCTGCCGCGCTACGCGCCGTTCTTCGCGAGCGCGAGCCAGAACGACGTCACCGAGCCGCGCAGCGCGTTCCTTTCGCTGCGCCTGCCCGGCTCGAGCCGCAGCGGATCCTTCGTGCTCGAGGGCGGCGTGCAGCAGCTCGACTCGATGGCCGAGTTCCAGCTCAACTCCGTGCTGACCCACCGCAGCCGCGTCGCCATCGACAACTACTGGAGCCAGGCGCGCTACGAGAAGTCGTGGTCGGATCGGATGCGCCTGGTGGCGACGGCCGGCTATTCGACCGGCGCGCCCACGCGCGACGAGGCCCTGTACCTGACCGGCAACTTCCTGAGCTCGTTCACGCCGCGCTATCGCTACGACGCCGTCGACGCCGGCTTTCAGCTCGCCTACGCGCCGGCGCGGGGGTTCTCGCTGGTGATGGGCGCCGACGGCAGCTACGAGCCGCAGCGCACGCTCTATTACACACAGACGTTTCAGTCGATGCTGGGAACCAACGTCCCCGGCGACAGCCTCGACCTCATCGGCGCCAACGATCAGAAGAACGTCGTGCTGGCCAACGCCGGCGCGTACGCGCAGATCGGCGCGGTGCCGTTCGCGCGCCTGCCGAACCTGCACCTGACGGTGAGCGGGCGCCTCGACGTCCCCAACCTGTTTCCGGTGCAGTACAGCTGGCGCACCGCCGCCGCCTACCGCGTGTCGCCCGGGTTGACGGTCAAGATCTTCGCGGGCCGTGCGTTCCAGGTGCCGTCGGCGGTGCTGCTCTACGGGCGGTCGGGTTTTGGCGCATCCAACAACGTCATCGGCAACCGCACCGTGCCTGGGTTGGCGCCGCTGCGCCCGCAGGTCGTCAACAGCGTCGAGGCCGCGGCCAGCGCGGCGCTGGGCCGCGTGCTGCTGCTCGAGAGCGACGCGTACTACCAGCAGATCCACGATCGCATCGACTTCACGCAGGCGGGCGCGGACTTCATCGCGCGCAACCAGGGCAGCAGCCACAACGTCGGCGCCGAGCTGTCACTGCGCGCGCTCTTCCACCGTTTTCGACCTTATGCCTCGGTGGCCGCGCAGCGTGCGGTGGTGAACGGATCGATCGATACCCCGCCGCCGGCGATCTACCCGAACTACTGGTTCCGCGGCGGCGTCGAGGCGGATCTTCCCGAGCTGCGCCTGCGAACCGCGGCGCAGGTCCGCTGGGATGGCGCGCGCACCGCCTCGCAGAGCAACGTGCTGCTCAACAACAACCGCGCGTACCAGTTGCCCGCGTACGCGCATCTCGACGTGACCGTCTCGACGCTGGCGTTCCGCCCCCTGCGCGCCGGCCCCGAGGTCAACGTCTCGCTGCGCGCGCAGAACCTGCTCGACGACCGTCACCCCCAGCCCGGGTTCGGTGGCATGGACCCGCCCGGCTTCGGCCGCGTGATCCTGCTGCAGCTCGGATACACGCACTAGGGCGGCGCGAGAGCTCACGCCGCCGCGGGGGGCGGGGTCAGGCGCGTTGGCGTCCGGGCGACGCGGCGGTCGTGGGGGCTGTTCGGCGCATCCAGCGGGAAGCCGAGCTGGAAGAGGGTGCCCTGGCCGGGAGCCGTCGCCAGCTTGATGTGACCGCCGAGGGCAGCGACGCGCTGGCGCACCGCCGCGAGGCCCATGCCTCGGCCCGACGTGGTCGTGACGACCTCGCGCGTGGTCACCGAATCGCACAGCAGCGCGTTGGTGAGGTCTTCGATGGTCTCGCTGGGCAGCCCCTTGGCGCTGGCCACACGCCGGACGGCGTCCCAGTCGATGCCGCGGCCGTCGTCCTCGACCTCGATCACCAGGTGATCGCCGGCCGCCTTGGTCGCCAGGCGCATGCGTGGACGGATCGGCTTTCCGGCGGCGGTGCGGTCCTCGGTGCGCTCGAGGCCGTGGTCGACGGCGTTACGGATCACGTGAACCAGCTCCGACCAGAGCCCGCCCCAGTGGTTCGGGTCCAGGCGCAGGCCATTCGACTCGATGACCACGTCGAGATCGCCGCGTCCCAGCCGCTGGGCCAGCGATCGCGCGTACTCCGCCAGGCGCGCGAGCGGCCGTTCGGCCGGCTCGAGGCGCCAGTCGGCCATGCGATCCCAGATCGCCGCCGGCACCACGCCGCGCAGCGCTTTCAGCACGTCGTCGAGCTCGCGCGCGTGCACATCGAGCACGTCACGGCCACGCTCGCGCATCAGCTCGACCAGCTTGCTCTGCAGCACCGCCCAGCGCGCATTCAATGCATCCAGCACCGCGCCGACCGCGGCTGCGTCGCCTTCGGCCAGCTTGTCTTCGGCCTCGTGGCAGAGCTGCGCCACCGCGCCGAAGCCGGCCAGGCCGGCGTTGCCCTTGATCGTGTGATAGAGGCGCTTGCGCGTCGCCAGATCGACGGCGTCCTCGCGCAGCGTCTCGAGCATGCGCGTCGCCTCGTCGAAGAACGACATGAAGCCGGTGCGATCGGTCGTGAAGCCCTGGAACATCGCCATGAGCTCCGCTTGCTCGGACTCCTGGCGCGCGCGCAGCAGCTGCGCCGTGACGTCGTTGACGACGATGAGGACGCCACGCTTCGGCCGCCGGCCCGACGACGTCACCTCGTCGCCGCCGAACGTCGTGTCGTCGCCGATCGATCGATAGGTGAAGCTGAGGTCCCGCCCGCCGACCTGCAGCCGCGCCGGCAGCTGGTCCAGACACAGCTGCCGCGGCAGCACGTCCTCGCGCAGCGCTTCGTGCCCGAGCTGGAACATCTCGGCGAAGCCGTGGTCACTGCGCGCGATGTAGTCCCAGAAGGTCAGCTGCCCCTCGTAAAGGCCGAACCAGGTCTCGACGATCGCCGAGTGCTCCTGCGCCAGCGTCCCATCCTCGGAGATGGTCAGGAAGCCCTGGTTCACGTTGTCGAGCACGAGGCGCATGTCGCGGTTGCGCGCCCCCAGCTCCTCGGTGCGCTCCTGGACCCGCTGCTCGAGCGTCCGGTTCAGCCCCTCGAGCTTCAGGTACGACTCGTCGAGCTGCTGGAGCATGCGATTGAACGCGCGGCCCAGCGTGCCGATCTCGTCCTCGCTCTCGATCGACACGCGCTCTCTCTTGTGCCCGGCCGCGATGGCGGTGATGACGTCGGTCAGGTGCGCCAGCGGCTCGGTGATGCGCCGCGAGAGGTTGCGGATGATGGTCACGCCCAGCAGCATCGTCACGATGCCGAGGCCGCCGATGAGAAGCAGCGTCAGCGCGAGCGAGCGCTGGAAATCGCGCCGCGCCGACGCCAGCGCGTGATCGAGCGGCACGCGCGACAGTCCGTAGAACAGGCGGCCCAGCACCACGCCGTCGTCGGAGTCGACCGGCGCCGAGAACTCGAAGATGGTCTGGCCGTTGACGACGCGCAGGCGCGACTGCGGATCGGGCGTGCGGCTCTCTTCGGCGTCGATGCCCAGCTCGTGCCAGTTGGGCTGGTCGTCGGGGCCGGTCGCCGACAGCGGCGGCACGTACGTCCACGGCCGTCCGTCCGAGCCCAGGAACAGGCCGTAGACCATCTCGTGGTCCTGCCGCACCGCCCGCTCTACTAGATGAGCGACGTCGCCGAAAGCGTTGTCGGCCACCAGGCCACGCAGCGCCAGCGCGTGGTTGGTGGCCAGCCCCTCGCCCTTGCGCGTGATGCTCTCGCGGATCTGCGCCTCGATGCTGTCGCGCGTGCTGCGGGCGATACGGATGTTCAGATACCCGACGGTGAGAAGCGTGGCGCCCGACACGACGGCCAGCGTGCCCACCATGGCGCGGACCAGCCTGGTCCGCAGCCGGGTGCGCTGCGACGATCGAAAGGAGCTGAAGGGCTTTTCCATGCCGGACGCGCGCGCCATCGCAGACGAGACCACCGCCGGGGTGCGCCTGCTTCGGAATACATCCGGAGGGGAAGGGCAAAACTTGAGTCACATTTGCGACGGTGAGCCGTCGGGGAGTGGGTCAAGAAACCGGCGCGATCGACCGAAAACTACCGACGCAGTGAATCGAACGTCCACCCGGGGCGCCAGTGCGCGCACACTGTGACCCACCTTTGAGAGAGGCTCCTCTGCCGGCCCAGCGTCCGAGCTCGATCCCGAAACGCCCGTCCGCGCGCGTGTCGGCGCGCCCGCGCCGGCGTGGGATCCTGCGTGCGGGGCTGTCGCTGGCGCTGGTGGCCAGTCTGTCGCTGGGTGTGCCCATGCGGGCCAGCGCCGAGGATCCGCGGCCCACGCTGTTCGTGTTCCTGCAACTGGACGTGAAGTCGAGCGCGCTGGAGCAGGCGCTGCAAAAAGAGCTGCCCGGGCTGGCGGTCACGGTCTTCGGGCGCCTGCGCGACTTTCAGGACAGCATCGGCACGAAGAACCCCGACGCGATCGTCGCGATCGCGCCGCTGCTGGAGCAGGCGCAGGCCAAGCCGACGTTGCTGGGCGTGCGCGGCGGCAAGGAGTGGGAGCCGTACCTGCTGGTGATGACCGGCGCGGCGGCCGCCGCCAGCGGCTCGACGAAGCCGTCGCTGTCCGGCAAGACCGTCGGCATCGTCGATCTGCTCGGCCGCGACGGCACGCAGGCATTCGCCGCCGCTGCCGTCGGAGCGCCCGACGTCAAGATCAAGCGGGTCGCGAAGATCGAGGACCTGCTGCCGCTGCTGGAGTTCTCGGCGGCTGACGCCGTGCTGATCCCCAGCTCCGCGGTCAAGCGCTTCACCGAGCGCACGCGCCTGACGATGGCGGTGCGCGAGCTGCCCAACGCGCGCGTCGGGCTGCCCGCGGTGGCGGTGCGCAACGAGAAGGCGCGGGCGGTGATCGTCCAGGGCATCCAGAAGCTCGACGCCGAGACGCGGTCGCTGCTGGGGATCGACAGCTGGAGCGCGCGTTGATGGGCGGGCCAGCCATGCGCTCGGTGGCGGTGGCGTTGTGGGCGCTGGGCGTGCTCGGCTGCGCGACGGCCGCGATGCGGGGCGCCGACGGTGCTCCGGGCGACGCGCCGCCTGACCCGCCGGCGCGCGCGGGCGTGCCGCTGGTGCTGGTCGCGATGCCACCGTCCTCGAATTTTCAGGCTGTGCGCCGCAGCTTGCTCAACGAGCTGCAGCGGGACTTCAATGTCGCCACGCTGGCGGTGACGGCGTCGGTGACCTCCGAGGATCTCGGCGCGGCGATCCGGCGCGTGTCGCCGGCGTGCATCGTGCTGATGAACAACAGCACGGTCGGCTTGTACCGCGAGTACCAGCGCGCCAGCCTGCGCGACAATCCCGGCGCGGTGTTCCCGCCCAGCGTCATCGTGATGGCGTCGTTCATCGACGAGCTGCGCCCGACGCTGGTGAACGCGACCGGCATCGCCTACGAGGTCCCGGGCGTCGCGGCGTTCGTCGACCTGCGCTCGGTGATCAAGGCGCCGATCCACCGCGTCGGCGTCATCTACCGGCCGAGCTTCCGCCAGTTCATCAACCGCCAGAAGGATCTGGCTGAAAAAGAGCAGATCGAGCTCGTGACCATCGAAGTCGGCGAGGGCGTCTACGCCGATCGCCTGCGCTCGTCGCTGCACGTGCTGCTGGTCGGCCAGCGGGTCGACGCGCTGTGGATGATCAACGACAACGAGCTCATCAAGAGCTCGGAGTACCTGGATCAGACCTGGCGCGCCGAGCTGCGGAGCGCGCACGTGCCGGTGGTCGTCGGGGTGCCAAATCTGGTGAACCCGGAGGCGCCGCTGGGGACGTTCGCGGTCGTGCCCGACCACGGCGGGCTGGGGCTGCAGGCGGCAAACCTGATCTTCGACCTGTCCGAGAACGGGTGGCGTGCCGACCAGCACCCGGTCGAGCTGCCGATCTCGATCAACACCCTGGCCGACGTGCGGCAGGTGCGCGCGCAGTTCGGGCTCAAGGACGACGCGCTTCAACACATCGATCGCCCGCTGGAGTAGGTCCCGCGCATCGTTCGGGGCTCCCGTGTTAAGAGATCGGGCGTGGGGCGCCTGGTCAAGAACGCCGGCCGAGTTCTGCCCGCTCCGGTGGTCGGGGCCATGGAGCAGGCGGCGGCAATTCTCGCGGCGGCGAACGCGCGCGCGGCCGCGCTGGTGCGCGAGGGCGAGGAGGCGCGCGCCGAGGCCCGGCAGCAGGGCTACGCCGATGGGCGCGACGCCGCGGCCGCGGAGTTGACCGAGACGCTGGCGGCCGCCGCCCGGCAGGCGGCGCGCGTGCGCGTCCAGGCCGAGCCGGCTGCGATGCGGCTGGCCGGGCGGCTGGCGGCGAAGATGGCCGAGAAGATCGTCGGTCGCGCCGTGGACGTCGAGCCCGACGCGCTGACCGCGATCGCGGCGCAGGCCCTGGCGGCCAGCCGCGCGCGCGCCGGTCTCGTCAAGCTGCGCGTGAACCCGGATGATCGGGCGGCGCTGGAGCGCGACGACGCGCGGCGCGTGTTGCTGGCGCGCTTCGAGGGCGCCGTCGAGCTGGAGATCGTCGACGACGCGGCGATCGGTCGCGGCGGTTGCGTCGTCGAGACCGCGACCGCGCGGCTGGACGCGCGGCTCGAGACTCAGATCGCGGCGCTCGAACGCGCGGTCGCCGGCGAGGGCGCGCCGTGATCGGTTCGCCGTCGCCCGGCGCGGGCGAGATGGACGTCGAGCTGGTCGACGTCGGCGAGGCGCTCGCGCGCCTGGACCAGGTGAACCCGCTGCGCCTCGCCGGGCGCGTCAGCGAGGTGACCGGCTTGCTCGTGCGCGCCACGATTCCCGGGGTGCACGTGGGCGAGCTGGTCTACATCGATACCGCGCCGGGAGGCGCGCCGTCGCCGGGCGAGCCGCGCCTGCAGGCCGAGGTGGTGGGCTTTCGCGGCGAGGAGGTGGTGCTGATGCCGCTCGGCGCCGCGGCCGGCATCGGGCCCGACTCGCTGGTGACGCCGACCGGCCGTCCGCTGTCGATCGCCGTCGGCGAGGGCGTGCTGGGGCGCGTGCTCGACGGGCTGGGCGACCCCATCGATGGGGGCGGTCCCCTGCGCGACGTCACGCCGGGCTGGGCGGTCGATCGCGCGGCGCCCGAGCCGCTGTCGCGCGCGCGCATCCGGCGCCCGCTGGCGCTGGGCGTGCGCGCGATCGATGCGTTGCTGACCGTCGGGGAGGGGCAGCGCCTGGGGTTGTTCGCGGGCTCGGGCGTCGGCAAGTCGACGCTGATGGGCCAGATCGCGCGCCAGACCGACGCCGACGTCAACGTGATCTGCCTGTGCGGCGAGCGCGGGCGCGAGGTGGTCGACTTCCTCGAGGAATCGCTGGGGCCGGTCGGGCGCGCGCGCTCCGTCGTCGTGTGCGCCACCAGCGACGCGCCCAGCCTGGTGCGCCTGAAGTCGGCGTTCGTGGCGACGGCGATCGCCGAGTGGTTCAGAGCCGAGGGTCGGCGCGTGCTGTTCATGATGGACTCGCTGACACGCTTCGCGCGCGCGCAGCGCGAGGTGGGTCTGGCGGCGGGTGAGCCGCCGGTGCGGCAGGGCTACCCGCCCAGCGTGTTCGCGTTGCTGCCGCGGCTGCTGGAGCGCACCGGCAACGCCGCGCGCGGCTCGATCACGGCGCTCTACACCGTGCTGGTCGCGGGCGGCGACATGGAAGAGCCGATCGCCGACGAGGTGCGCGGCATCCTCGACGGGCACATCGTGCTGTCGCGCGCGCTGGCGGACCGCAACCACTGGCCCGCGATCGACGTGCTGCCGTCGCTGTCGCGCCTGATGACCGCGGTCGCCGACGCCTCGCAGCTGGCGGCGGCGGCGCGCGTGCGTGAGATCCTGGCGGCGTATGAACGCCACCGCGACCTGATCCTGCTCGGTGCGTACCAGCGCGGCTCGGACCGCCGCACCGACGAGGCGATCGCGCGCATCGACGCGATCGACGCATTCCTGCGGCAACGAACGGACGAGGCCGCGCCCTCGGCCGACACGCGCCGCGCGCTCTTGGAGCTGGCCCGCTGAACGTCACCTGCTGGAGAACCCATGCCGAACCCCGTGAGTAAACCCGACTGCCTGTTTTGCAAGGTCCGGGATGGACAGATCCCGGCGACGATCGTCTATCGCGACGATCGCGCGCTCGTGTTCAAGGACATCGGGCCGAAGGCGCCGCTCCACGATCTGGTGATCCCGCTCGATCACATCGAGGCGCTGGCGGACACGGATGCGTCGCACGAGGCGCTGCTCGGCCACCTGATGCTGGTCGCGTCGCGCATCGCGCGCGAGAGCGGCCTCGCCGACAAGGGCTTTCGCGTCGTGATGAACAGCGGCGTCGGAGCGGGGCAGACGGTGTTTCACATGCACCTGCACCTGCTGGCGGGCCGCTCCTTCGGGTGGCCGCCGGGATGAGGGCCAACATGCGTTCGAGGAGACGTTCGACGATGGGTTGCGGTCTCGGCGCGGCGCTGGGGCTGTGCGCGGCGTTCGCGAGCGGCTGCGGCACGTCGCCGCCGAACAACCCCGACCAGGCCAACCGCCTGGCGGGGAAGACCGCCCAGGTCGCGGGCGGCGCGGAGCACGCCGAGCGCCTGACCGACGGCACGCTGGCGCCCAACGGCGACTTCTGGAACACGGCGCTCACCGGCCTCTTGCCGTCGCCGCAGGCGACGATGACGTTCGATCTCGGGCAAGAGGTGCCGATCGCCGCGGCGTTCGTCCAGGCCGACAACAACGACCACTACCTCCTGGAGGGATCGGTCGACGGCTCGACTTACACGACACTGTGGGACGCGCCACCGGTGCGCGGCAGCGGGTTGCGCGTGCGCACCTCCGACACCATCACCGGACGCGCGCGCTACCTGCGCCTGTCGGCGGCGGGCGGCGACGGCGCGTACAGCGTCTCCGAGCTGCAGGTCTTCAGCGTCGTGCCCGCGAGCTGGCCGGAGCCGCCCGGTGGGCGCGGCAACTCGGACAGCTCGCCGCTCACGCAGTGGATCCTCGTGCTCGGCATCGCCTGCGGTTTCTTCCTGCTCGTCGGCTGCCACGGTTCGGCGCGGCGCGGGGTGCTGGCGGCGATCGCGCCGGTATCGGCGGCGGCGGTGTTCCTGTCGATGCTGCGCGGCCCGCCGCCGTTCACCGATGCGGACGTGTCGCTCTTGCGCTCGGTCCTCGCGGTGGTCGGCGTGCTCGCGGTGCTGCGTCCGTTCCTGTGGCGGCGTCCGGAGCGCGTCGTCGACGCGCGGCGCATCACCGTGCTGCTCGGCGGGCTGGCGTTTCTGGCGGTGGCCTGCTTCTTCAACCTGGGCCGCGCGCAGTTCTGGGACGCGAAGCAGCGCCAGCCGAGCTACATCCACAACTACGACATGCGGGTCTACTTCCCGGTCGCGAAGTACTTCCACGAGCTCAAGTACGACGGTCTCTACCTGGCCAGCGTCGAGGCGTACATCGAGAACACGCCGGGCTCGTCGCTGCAGTCGCTGGCCAACATCGAGCTGCGCGACCTGCGCAACCACGAGATGCGGCGCGTGCGCGACGTCGCCGACCAGATCCAGACCATCAGCCAGCGTTTCACACCGGAGCGCTGGACCGAGTTCAAGCGCGACATGCGCTACTTCCACGAGACGATGGGCCGCGACTACTTCACGACGCTGACCGACCACGGCGGCAACGCCACGCCGGTCTGGCTCACGGTCGCGCACTTCATGTTCGCGCACGCCTCGGCCAGCAACGGCCTGCTGTTCGTGACCGGGCTGCTCGATCCGCTGTTGATCCTGCTCTTCGCGTTCGTCGCCGGGCGCACGTTTGGCTGGCGCACGGCGTTCGTGTGCATGATCGTCTTCGGCGCGACCGATCTCTACATGTTCGGCACCGACTGGGCCGGGGCGACGCTGCGCAACGACTGGATGGCGGCGCTGGGCCTGGGCGTCTGCGCGCTCAAGGTGCGGCGCTGGTATCTCGGCGGCGCGCTGCTCGCCTACGCCGGCATGATCCGCGCGTTCCCGGGGATCGCCGTCATCGGGCTGGCCGTGCCGCCGCTGTGGTGGCTCTACGACCAGCGCAGCCGCAAGCCGTCGCTGCATGAATTCGCGCGCACGCACGAGGGCACGCTGCGCGCGATCGGCGCCGCCGCGGTCACCGTGCTGGCCCTGGTCGCCCTGTCGTCGGCGGTGCTGTCACCCAGCGCCTGGGTCGGCTGGGCCAAGAAGGCGGCGGTGCTGACCAGCGGCTACCACGTCAACCACGTCAGCTACCACAGCATCATCTCCACCGACTACGAGACCTGGGAGCTGCTCGAGGGCTGGACGCACAGCTTCCCGCGCCTGGTCCTCTACGCGCTGGGGATCGTCGGGTTCGGCGTGCTCACGGTGCGCGCGGCGCGCAACCGCGCGCCCCATCACGCGGCGGTGATCGCGCTGTTCATGATCCCGGTCGCCTTCTACGCGGCGAACTACTACTACCACTACGTCTTCTTGCTGCCGCTGCTCGCCATCGCCGACGGCGAGGAGCGCCGCGACGCGCGCATCTGGGCCGTGCTGCTGGGGATGTGCACGGTCGAATACCTGGCAACGGTGGCGCCCACGCTGTCGCAGCACTTCGTCACCGAGTCGATCTGCCTGATGACGGCCTACCTGGTGATTCTGGTGCTGCTCAACCGCGAGGCCGAGGCCCGCGGTCCGGTGGCCGTCACGGCGGGCAAGAAGACGGTCGCGGCGACCGAAGCCGAAGCCTAAGTCACTGGGCCGGCGCGCCGTTGGCGAGCCAGAGGTCGAAGATATCGAGCTGATCGCTCGTGAGTCGCGGCGCCGGCGCCGGCGGCATCGGGTCGCCCACGGCGTGGATGAAGTTGGTGAGGCGCATGTCGTTGGGGTCGTTCGTGTAGTGACCCAAGCCGTGGCACCCGGGGGGCCCCCCGTCGGGGCAGATGTCTTCCATCCGGTCGAAGTAGCCGTCGAAGGGCGCCATCCGGTAGAGCGGGATGGTCGACTTCGGATCGGCGTTGAGGTGCCCTCCGGCGCCGTGGCAACGCACGCAGCGCGAGAGCGTGATCTCCTTGATGTCCGACTCGAAGGTCGGCGCGTGCGGCGTGTTCTGGATGCTGCACGCGCCCAGCCCCAGGCCGGCAGCGGAAGCGAGCAGCGTGATGAGAAAGCTGTTCTTGCTCATGACCGTTCTCACAGATAGTAGTGGAGCTGGAGCATCACCAGCGAGCCGCGCGGCGTGTCGCCGGGCGAGACGGTGGCCCGGGTTTCGTAGCGGCCAAGCAGGTTGAGCTCGAAGTGCGCCCACGGGAACACGTTGAGCTCGGCGTCGTAGGCGTCACGCCCGGTGCCCTTGATCGCCAGGTTCTCCTGGAAGCGCTCGTAGGCCACACCGGCCATGAACCCGCGAATGAAGTAAGTGACGCCCGCGTAAGAGACGAACTGGTTCTGGGCGAAGTTCCCTGCTTGCGGGAACTGCTGCCGGATGAAGTCGGCCTCGCCCAGGAACAAGAGCCGCGCCTTCTCGACCCAGAGCTTGCCGACGGCGCCCCCCTGATAGCGCGACTCTTCCTTGCCGATGCCGATGCGCGTCTGCAGCGCGAGCGCGGCCATCTTCGCGAACCGCTTCTCGCCATAGGCGACGCCGCCGTTCTCGGCGGCCCCGGAGGCGCCCAGGAAGTCCGGCAGCGTGCTCGGAATGTGGGTGAACGCGGTGGCGTGGACCTCCCAATCCTCGTCGACGTAGCCGCCCGACGCGTTGTAGGTCTCCTCGTAGAGGTTGAAGCCGGTGTTGGCGCGCACGAAGAAGATGTGCTCGACGAACCGCAAGCCGTACGGAGCCTGGAAGCGGCCGATGCGCACGTAGGGGCCGGTCGCGCTGGGCCGCCACATCAGGTAGTGCTCGCGCGACATCATGCGCTGGCCGACGTCCGACGTCCGGCCCCCGAGCGACGGATCCGGCGGGCGCACCACGCCGCGCGCGCCCACGGTGACGTTCAACGAGAACGCGTCGTAGGCGACGCGCGTGTAGACGTCGGCCTGCATCGGGAAGAAGGCGAGCTCGGGCGAGTCGGCGCCGCCCACGTCGTTGCGGAGCGCGGCGAGCCGGATGTCCGCCCCGAGCGCCAGCCACGACGGCGGCGCCCACAGGCCGTGCAGGAACGAGCCGTCACCGCCCAAGCTGATCGTGTCGCCGGCCTCGTCACGCCCCCACGACGAGATCAACGTCCCGCCCGAAGGCGAATAGTGGCACTGGCCGCAGCGGGTCGTTCCGGAGCTGAACTGGAATTGCGGGTAGGCCCAGGCCTCACGCGCGGACGCGGCGACCAGCAAACCCACAACGAGCGCGGCGACGATTGACGTGCGGCGGAGCAACGGGACCATCAATTGTTCTGCGCTCCATTGGCGATCCAGACCTGGATCAAGTGAATGTCCGACTCGGGCAGCGCTTGATCGGGCGGCATCCGCTGCGAGCCCTGGCCACGCAGCAGGGCCAGGATCTCCGAAGTGCCCACCGCCATGTCCCGGCACGTCATGTCATCCGGGATCGGGCAGGTGACCACGAAATGGCGCGTGGTCAGCGTGTCATAGGCGTTCTGGCGTGTGTCCAGGATGACGCCCGCGCGCTGCGCGACCGACGAGTGGCAGCTCACGGTCGCGCAGTTCGGCTCGATGATCGCGGGCGCGATGTATGACCACTCGGCCGCCCGATTGTCGTTGCCGCCACACCCGAGCGGCAACAGCAGCGGAAGCGCGACCATGACGAGGAAATCGACGGCGCGCCGCGCGCGCCCGGTCGATTTTGGTGACTGCATCGAGCGAGGATTATGCACGAACCGAAATTGCCCTCAACGACAAAAGTAGGAAGCGGAGAGTCCGGCCTGCTGGACCCTCCGCTTCGTTGCTACAGCGACGATTCCGGCCGGCTATTGCGTGCAGTCGGCGCGCGACGTTCCGTCGCCGTTCATCACGATCTTCGGGCAATCCTCGAGCACGAATTCCGAGATGATGTGACTCACGTTGAGCAACCCCGGCGAGAGCAGCTGAACAGACGATTTGTCGCTGTTCACTGACGTTCCGTGCGCGTTGATGCCCTGCGTGTTGTGGCACTGGAAGCAGTTCGGGAACGAGCCGTTGAACTGTGTGAACGACTCCATCGACGTGCTCGACATGCGGTCCTCGCCGGCGAGGATCGAGTACGGGCTGTCGGATCCCTTGTTGCTGATGTCGGTGATGAACGTGTCCTTGCCGACGCCAACGCCGAAGGTATCCGCGTCGCTGCCCTTCGTCTGCGCGTAGGGGCTGGTCAGGTCGTTCTGGATGGGGAAGTCGTTGTGGAAGTAGATCGGCTTGTCCATCCACTGGCCGCCGAGCAAGCGGTAGTAGCGCCGCTTGTCGTTGGCCGGCAGCGCCTGGGCCGCGTCCGCCATCGCGAACACCGCCTCGACGTTGTGATTCAGCGAAGTGATCGCGTCGTCGGCGTCGACGGTGTTCGACTTCGACGCCGGGTACATGCGGTAGATCGACGTCTGCTGGGGCATGCCGGTCGCGGGGTCGATGAACCGCTGCTGCTGATCGTTCAGGTGCAAGCAGTTGCTCGGGCTCGCGTGACAATCCTCGGGGATCGACGCGTTGGCCTGGCTCGCCGGCGTGTGCGCCTTGTAGAGCAGATAGAAGTTCTCCGTGTCGCTGACCACCGAGTTGACGTCGAGGTTGTTCATCTCGTCGGGCTGCTTTCCCTCGAGCGTCGGCGCGGCGTTACGCTTGTTGTCCTTGGTCCCGGCGTCGGGCGTTCCGGTCGTGTGCTCGAAGCTGGTCCAGATGAACTCGGGGTGGCCCGGGTAGGTGTATACGATGTGGACCGCGATCAAGCGGACCGTGACGTTGTTGATCGGCGTATTGCGGTCCTCTTCGATCGACTGCGCGCCGGTGGCGGGGTCGGTGACCGTCCGGACCGTCGGGATGCTGGTCTTGAAGCTGATGTACTGCGCGGTCTGATCCGCGATCTCCTGGTCGGTCCCTTCGACCACCTGCCACGCGGCCTTGATCTCGACCAGACCCGCCGGGAAGAACAGGTTCTTCTTCACCACGTCGTTCGGATAGGCCTGGAGCGCCGTCGAGGTCGTGAGGCCGTTCTGGTGGATGAAGTCCGAGTACGGTTGATTGACCTCGATGCTGTAGTAGAGCGTCTTGCCGTTCTGATCGATCAGAAGCTCGCGCTTGCCGGCCTGCTTGATGTCACCCAGATACGAGCGACTGGCGGGGTGCGGAATCTTGGGCGAGAAGACGTTGTCGATCGTCGGATAGGTGCTGGTCACGAACGCCGGGGTTCCGTTCGCGTCGGTGGGCTGCGTCGCGACCAGGAAGTTCTGCCAGCCGCCCCGGTAGAACGGGCACTCCGTCGTGGGGTGGGGCGCCGGGTTGAACAGCGTGAGCGGCGGCGTCGGCTGGTAGGCTCCGCTACCATCCATCAGCCATTCCAGACTCGCCCCGCAGTCCTCGAGGCCTGGCGTCGGCGTGGTGTTCGGCGGAAACGGGTCCTTGCAGCCCGCGGCTCCAAGGGCGAGCCCAAACAATGAGACGGCGGTCAGGATGGTTCGCTGGTTGTTCATGAATGCCAATCCTCTGGTCGATGGAAGATCAAACCCACCCCTAACCCGTCGCCTCTCGAGCTCAAACCCAATCTCTTTCTTTCGTGATGGACGCTGGTTCAATGAGCCCCGCCGTCAGCGCTGGGCGCGGGCGCGGAACCCAGGCACATGATCCATGATCGGATGACCGACATCTCACTGATCGAGAACGGGATCGCCGCGGTCGTGGCATCCGGCGGTGGCTTGGGCATGTCCTGAGCAACGGCGACGCGATGATAAATCAGCGAATTGTCCGGATCGCCGGGGATGACATAGGTCTTGCCGGAGTTGGCCAGCGACGTCGATTTCACGTTGATGATCATGTCGTCTTCCAGGATGTGATTGAGCGGATCGCCGAGCGCCTTGCCAGTCGGAGTAGACGCCTCATGGCAAAGGGTGCATGCGCGTGTGCGGATCGCGAGCGCATCGGCAATGGTCTTGACGCAGGGATCCTCGGTGGTGGAGAGCGGGTCACCGCTCTTCGGATCTGACTTCACCGCGATGAGCGGCGTCGTCACATTCGTCGGGAATGGACCGCCGATACCCGCGTCCGGATCGACCGCCGCCGTCGTGAGCCCGCTCGACGCGTTCGAATCGAGCTGCTGCCAGCAGCCTACGGTCGCCAGCGATCCCAGAACCAGAACCAGAAAGGACGAGCGGTACATCATCTGATCGAGCCCCCGATTGGTGGTGAGACGGCGCACTGGTTAGAAGCTCCCCGAGACACCGGCGTAGCCGCCGGTCGTCGTCGGAACGACGTCGACGCGAAGCGCCTCTTGCTTCGCCTTCTCCTCGCCCTCGTCGTTGTTGTGGTGGGTCGCAATGTACGCCCAATACGCGGCGCCCAGTGCCGCGACGCCCACGCCGAGCGCGATGTCCGACCCCAGGTAGAGCTTCTTGATGTGATTGGTCGCCGACGGATCGCACATCGGCGAGCAGCCCTTGAGCATGCTGTTGTCCTTGCGGCCCCAGTAGGTCAGCACGCCGCCCGCCGCCAGCCCGGCGACGCCGAGCGTGCCCAGCAGGTAGGGGGCGATCGAGCCGCTCTTCTTCGCGGGCGTCTCCTCGGTCTTCGAGGTGTCTTCCTCTTCGGCGGCCTTGCCCTCGGCCACGACCTTCGCGGACGTGCCCGTCCTGGCCGTCTTGGTCACCGGAGCCGCTTCGCTCTCGTCGTCGTCGGCCTTCACGACCTTCCGCGCCGGCTTCTCGGCGGGCGCCTCGGCCACCATGCGCTTTTGCCTGCCGCCGCCCGAGCGCAGCAGCGCCGTGATGAAGCGGTTGCGCTGGCCCTGGACGATCATGATCTTCTGGGTCGCGAACACCACGCCGTCGGCGGCGAAGGTGAACTCGTGCATGCCGGGGTCGATCGACAGGGCGCGCCCGTCGAGCTGCTGCGCGAAGAGCTCGCCGTCCATGCGCACCTGGACGTCGCCACGCGGCGAACCACTCGCGTCAGTGACGATGAGGACGACCGACGGGGTGTCCGACTCGAGCTGGTTGTACTTGCTCGAGCACTGCTGGCGAATGAAGCTGCTGCACGGCGCCTGCGCGCACGACATCAGCTGGTCCTTCGACTCCTGGAGCTTGCCCCCCTGTTCATGTTCCTTGGCTTTCCTGAAAGCCGTGACGCAGGCGCGTTCGTCCCCGAGCCGTTCCGCTCGGACGGGCGCCGCCGACAGGGCGATGAGCGCCCCGCAGACGCCGGTCAAAAGTACTCGGCCGGTCAGTTGCTTCTGGAACATGGTTCGGGTCCCTCCTCCTGTTTGACGGGCAGCGTGTACACCTCGCGCCCCGGGTTGCCGTTCCAAGTGCATGACCTGTGCCCACATACGGGCATGTGGGTGACTGGGCGCCATCCGCCTGTAATCGCACTTCTTCGCCTCGAAACCCAATCCGCGACCAGGGTCACTTCGTGTGGGGCCGACCAAACAATTGTTGAATGGGTCCCGTTGGGGGCATCCATCATCCCGTCCCGCAGACGCTGGATTCGTAGCGGAGCGCGCGACGCAAATCAACAAGGATTTCGGGCAGTCTTGAACCTGAAATGCCCGTTTTTCACAGTCGCGCGCCGCGCTATTCCGCTGCCTGGGAAGACCGCTTTGTTCCAACGCTTTCATGCGCGCGGTGTCCATCAAGACCGGTGCCGTATCCCACAGCCTGCGAGGAGTAACAGCCATTGCGCCCCGACGGCCCTTTGCTAGTCTGCGCGTGTGCGAGGCCTGCCGACCGCCGCTCCGTCCACGCGCGGCAAGTACATGCTGTTCGCCGTGCTGGGTCTGCTCAGCGCCATCGCCGACCAGCTCAGCAAGGCGTGGGTGCAGCATCACCTGCCGACGATGGGACGCGGCGGCCTGTCGGTCATCGGCCGGCGGCTGACGCTGATCTATGCCGAGAACCCCGGCATCGCGTTCAGCCAGTTTCAGAATCTGAGCGGCGGGCGGGTCGTCCTCAGCGTGGTGTCTCTGGCGGCGCTCGGGCTCATCATCGGCTATCTCCGCACGGTGCCGGCGTCGAGCGTGGCGACGATTGCCGGCCTCGGCCTCATCTGGGGCGGTGCGCTCGGCAACGTGATCGATCGCGTGGCGCACGGATCGGTCACCGACTTCGTGCTGGTGAACCTGGGCGTGTGGCCGTTCAACCCCTGGCCGGTCTTCAATGTCGCCGACGCCGTGCTGGTCGCCGGCGTCGCGCTGATGATCCTGGCGCGCTTCAAGCGCGCGCCCGCGTCAGCGTAGCCGTCGCGAACGGCTAGTACCGGATGTCGACCAGCGTCTTCTTGCGCAGCTCGGCCAGGTACGACTTCGTCTGCCGCTCCATCTCTTTCTGGCGCAGCTGCATGCGGACGTCGTCCTTGACGTCGTCGAGCGGCTTCGGGTCCTTGACCTTGCGATCGACGAGCTTGATGACGTGGAAGCCGCGGTCGGCGCGCACCGGGCCGCGCACCTCGCCGACCTTCATCGCGAAGACCATCTCCTCGATCGCCTTCGGCAGCATGTCCTTGCCGAAGTAGCCGAGGTCGCCGCCCTCGGCGCGCGTCGCCGGATCGTCGGAGGACTCGCGCGCGAGCTTGCCGAAGTCCTCGCCGCCGAGCGCGCGCTCGAGCAGCTTCTTGGCCTGGGCCTGCTTCTCGGCGACCACCGCCGCGTCGGCGTTCTCGGGGATCGCGATGAAGATGTGGCTGGCGCGCACCTGCACGTTGGCGCCGTCCTTCATGTGCCGGTCGTAGTAGGTCTTGACGTCGTCGTCGGAGATCGTGACGCGCGATCCGACGGCGATGTTGATCACCCGGAAGCGCAGCAGCTGCTTCTTCAGATCGGCGCGATAGGCCGCCATGCTCATTCCCTGGCGCGCGCAGCGCCTCGCGCAACTGATCGTCGTCGATGTTGTTCTGGCGCTTGATCTCCTCGATCGAGGAGTCGACCTGCTCGCTGGTCACGCTCAGCTTCAGCTCGGTCGCCTGCTGCAGGATCAGCTCGTCGTCGATGAGGCGCTCGAGCACCTCACGGCGCAGCGCCGCCGCGCGCGCCGCGCGCTTCGACGCGTCGGGCAGCCGCGCGACCTCGGCCAGCAGCGGGGCGGCCTTCTCCTCGATCTCGCTGCCGAGGATGATGCTGTCGCCGACGACCGCGGCGATCTTCTCGACGACGCGCGCGTGCGCGGCGCCCGACGCCATCACCAGCGTCAGCCCCAGGGCAACGGCACCGGCCAGGCCCGCGGACCGCGCCGCGACGGAAGTCATTCGGGTGGTGCTGGGCTTCACGGCTTGGTCTTGGCGGCCGCCGTCGGCGGCGGGCGGCGGCATGCTCCCCGGCGCCATCGGTCGCGCGCCCGGCGGCGGCATCGCGCCCGGCATCGACATGCCGGGCGGCATCCCGCCCGGATGCATCGCGCCCGGCGGCATCCCCGCCATCGGTCCGGCCGCGCCCTCGCCACCGCCGTTCATGCCGGTGTCGATCAGCACCTTGTTGAGCTTGTCCTCGTAGATGTCGATCTTCGCCTTCTGGCGCAGGTCGGCGATGAACGCGTCCATCGACTTCGTGCGCAGGTCGCGGAACAGGCGCTGCTGGATCTGGCGCTTGACCTCGGCCAGCGGGCGCGTGAAGCCCGGCTTCTTCTGCGTGAGCTTGATGATGTGGTAGCCCTTGTCGCGTCTTGATCGGCCCGGCGACGTCGCCGACCTCGGTCAGCTTGAACGCCGCCTCGACGAGCGGCCTGGGATAGGCCACCGAATCCTTGTCGAAGAACGTCAGGTCGCCCGAACGCTGCTTCGAGTCCTCGTCCTCGGAGTACTTCGCCACCAGGTCGCGGAACGGCTTCTGGTCGACGGTCGGCCCCTTGGGCAGCGCGCGCGCCTCGGCGGCGACCTTGTCGGCCTTGGCCTTGTCCTTGACCACGATCTGGCTCACGCGCACCTCGTCCTTGCGGTTGAACTCCTCGGGGTGCGCCGCGTAGTACTTCTCGACGTCGGCGTCGGGCACGTCCTCGACCTTGAGCTTCGACTCGAAGTCCTTCTGCAGGAACTTGGAGATCATCTGCTGCTTCATCACGCGGATGACCTCGGGGTCCTTGTCGTAGCCGCGCTTCTGCGCCTCGGCCGCCATGACCTCGAAGCGGATGAGGTTGTCCAGGAACTCTTTCTTCTTGTCGAGCGTCGTGTAGCGCGAGCGGATGAACGGCGACTGCTTGTTGATCCGCTCCTGCACGTCGCCCACGGTGATGACGTTGTCATCTACCTTTGCGACTACCTGACCCAGCTCCGAGTTGTCCTGCGTCGACTTGATCTTGGCCGGTTTGCACGCGGGGATCGTCGAATAAAGGCCGAACATCGCGGCGATAGCCAACAATCTGGTCAGGGGGCGGGTACGCATCCGGGAGAGATTACACGGCTTGGCCCGCGCCGCAACGCCACAAACGCTAGATCCAGCGCGGCGGTCCAGGCTGCGTGAACGTTCGGTAGATGTGCGGATGCAGGGCGATGTGGAACGCGCCGTTGACCAGCGTGATCACCAGGGCCGAGACCAGCAGCGAGCCCATGCTGTCGATCTCGAACGCGCTCAGCACCTTGTCGGTGAGCCAGAGCAGGATCGCGTTCACGATGAAGGGCAGGATGAGAAACAGCAGCCCCAGCGTGAGGATCGCGGGAACGAACAGCGCGACCTTGACCAGCCAGCCGAAGAAGAAGTTCAGCAGGCTGAACACGATGGCGACGACCACGGCCGTCGACATGCTGCGGATGCGCACGCCCGGCAGGAACCGCGCGAGCGCCAGGATCGTGACCGTGAGCACCGCGAGATGAAGGAGCGTGTACATGGCGTGAAGCTTAGCTCGGCCGCTGATTCACAGCAGGCATTGTTTGACCTCGAGCAGCCGCGCGCGCGCCGCGGTGAGCCGATCGGTGCGCTCGCGCTCGTCGAGGTTGTAGGAGAGTCGCATGTCGGGCGTGAGCTTCCAGCGGCTGGCCTTCTGCTGCACGATCTTCAGCACGCGCGCCGGGTCGAGCCGCGTGTCGCTGCCGAGTGACAGCACCAGCCGCGAAGGGCTGAGCTCGTACGCGAGCGCGCCGAGCGTGCGCACGATGGTCTTGTCGATCATCACCTCGCCGAGCAACCGCGCCTCGTCGGGCAGCGGGCCGTAGCGATCGGCGAGCTCGTGGAGCGTCGCGCGCACGTCGTCCTCGTCGTGCGCCTGCGCGAGTCGGCGGTAGAAGTCGAGCCGCTGGCCGGTGTCGGGGACGTAGTCGTCGGGGAGGAACGCGGGCACGTCGACGGTGATCTCGGGATCGAACTCGGCCCTGATCGGCTCGCCCTTGAGCTCGGCCACCGCCTCCTCGAGGATCTTCGCGTAGGTCTCGAAGCCGACCGCGGCGACCGAGCCCGACTGCCGGTCGCCGAGCAGCTCGCCCGCGCCGCGGATCTCCAGATCGTGCGTCGCGACCTGGAAGCCGGCGCCGAGCTCGGTGAACCGCTGCAGCACCGCGAGCCGCTGCTTGGCGTCGGGCGTGATCTGCAGCCTCGGGCACGACCAGGTAGCAGAACGCGCGCTCGCGCGCGCGGCCGATGCGGCCGCGCAGCTGGTAGAGCTGCGCGAGGCCGAAGCGATCGGCGCGGTTGACGATCATCGTGTTGGCGCGCGGGATGTCGAGGCCGATCTCGATGATCGTCGTGCACACCAGCACGTCGAAGCGGCCGTCGACGAAGTCGACCATGACCTTCTCGAGCGCGCCGTCGGCCATCTGGCCGTGGCCGATCGCGATGCGCGTGCCGGGCGGCGCGAGCGCGCGGACCTTCTCGGCCCACTCCGCGATGTCCTCGACGCGGTTGTGCACGAAGAAGACCTGGCCGCCGCGCGCCAGCTCCTTGCGCAGCGCCTCGCCCAGGATCGCCGGATCGAACCTGCAGACGAACGTGCGGATCGCGAGGCGATCGGCGGGCGGCGTCGCGATGATCGAGATCTCGCGCAGGCCGCCCATCGCCATCTGCAGCGTGCGCGGGATCGGCGTCGCGGTCAGCGTGAGCACGTCGACCTGCGTGCGCAGCTCTTTCAGCCGCTCCTTGTGCGTGACGCCGAAGCGCTGCTCCTCGTCGATGACGACCAGGCCCAGATCCTTGAAGCGCACGTCGCGCGACAGGAGGCGGTGCGTGCCGACGACGACGTCGAGCTTGCCCTCGGCGAGCGCCGCGATGGTCTTCGACTGCTCGGCCTTGGTGCGGAAGCGCGACAGCGCCGCGACGCGCACGGGGAACTCGTCGAAGCGCTCGGAGAAGGTGACGAAGTGCTGCTCGGCGAGCACCGTCGTCGGCGCGAGGATCGCGACCTGCTTGCCGCCCAGCACCGCCAGCAGCGTCGCGCGCAGCGCGACCTCGGTCTTGCCGTAGCCGACGTCGCCGCAGATCAGGCGATCCATCGGTCGCCCGGCCTGCATGTCGTCGAGCACGGTCTCGATCGCCTTGCGCCTGGTCGGGCGTCTCCTCGAACGGGAACGTCGCCTCGAACTCGCGGAAGACCGCGTCGGGTCCCGGGAAGCGTGGCCGGGCAGCGCCGCGCGCTGCGCGTAGAGCTGCAGCAGCTCCTCGGCGATCTTGCGCGCCTCGGCCGACACGCGCCGCCGCTTCTCGAGCCAGGTCTTGCCGCCGAGCTTGTCGAGGCGGATCGCCTCCGCCTCGGCGCCGATGTAGCGGTGCACGAGCCCGATGCGGTAGACCGGGACGTAGACCGTGCCGCCGTCGTACTCGAGGTGCATGAAGTCGTGGAAGACGCCGCGCACCTCCAGCTTCTTGAGCCCGCGATAGCGTCCGATGCCGTGCTCGTCGTGGACGACCGCGTCGCCCTCGGCGATCTCGCCCAGGTCGCCCAGCGCCGGCGCGCGGCTCGGCGCGGGCGCCTCGCGGTGCGAGCGCGCGCCGAAGATCTCCTCCTCGGCGACCAGCGCCAGCCGATCGGCGGGCAGGCGGAAGCCGTGAGCCAGCGAGCCCGAGAGGATCGCCAGCGGACCGTGCTTGCTGGATCGAATCTTCCAGCTCGGCCAGCAGCTCGGCGCCGCCGCCGCGCCAGACCTCGGGCGCGAGGCCCCAGGCGCGCAGCATCGCCGCCAGCCGATCCGCGTGCGTGCGGTTGGGCGCGACCAGGCGCACGCGCTGGCGATCGCCGATCCACGCGCGCAGGCGATCGCGCAGCGGCTTGCCGAGATCGACCTGCGCGTCGGGGTCGTCGCGCGGGGCGTCGGCGCGCGCGCGCTGCAGCTCGGCGCGCAGCGTGGCGTTCGATTCGGAGATCAGCTTCAGGCGCGGCGGGCCGCCGGATGGTCGCCGCCTCGGTCTTGCGCGCCGCGCTCCAGCTCGACGGCGTGGAGATCGACGCGCCGGGCGGCGTCCAGCGCCGCGCGCGCCTCGTCCTCGCTGAGCACGAACTCGCCCGCGTCGAGCGCGAGCCGGTGCTCGACGCGCCGGCTCGCCGCGGTCTCGCGCAGCTTCGAGGCGTGGCGCCGCGCCTCGTCGATCACCGCCTCGGGATCCTCGACGACGAAGATCGTGCCCTCGGGGCAGGTAGTCCGACAGCGGCACCATCGCGCGCGTGAAAGACCGGCGCCAGCGACTCGATGCCGAAGAACGGCAGCCCCTCGTCGATCTGCTCGAGCAAGAGGCGCGTCTTCGACGACGGGAAGACCGCGGCGTCGGCGGCGGCCAGCAGCTTGGCGCGCGGATCGGCGCCCGCCGTGCGGACCGTCTCGCGCACCGGGTGCAGGTGCAGCTGGTCGAGCGGCCGCAGCGTGCGCTGCGTGCCGGCGTCGTAGAGGCGGATCGACTCGATCTCGTCGCCGAACAGCTCGACGCGCACCGGGTGGCGGTACACCGACGGAAAGACGTCGATCACCGACGCCGCGCACCGCGAAGGTGCCTGCGTCCTCGACGACCGGCGCGCGCGTGTAGCCGGCGGCCAGCAGCTGCGCGATGGTCTGCTCGCGGTCGATCGTCGTGCCGGCGCGCACCACGTCGCAGAGCGCCGCGAACGGGCCCGCGGGCATCACGCGCCGGAACAGCGCCGACGCCGACGCCACCATCACCAGCGGCGCGAATCCCTGCGACAGGCGGAACAGCGCCGCCATGCGCCGCAGGATCGAGCGCCGATCCGGCTGCATCTCGGCGTAGGGCGATGCATCCGGCGCCGGCAGGTGCACCACGCCCGGCGGTGCGACCGGGTCGTCGGTCGCCGCGGCGGGCGGCAGGAAGAACGCCAGGTCGCCGGCGCGCGCCTCGGCGGTGTCCTCGTCGGCGCACCAGGTAGACCAGCGGCGCCGGCGCGCGCGTCGCGCCCGAGGCCAGCCGCGCCGCGATGGCCGGCCCGAGCGACCCCTGCGCGCCGTAGAGCTCGACGACGCGCGCCGCCGCGAGCTGCCGCTCGAGCTGGCGCATGAGATCCCCGGCGCCGAGTCGTTCAGGCCCGGTCAGGGTCGCGAGGTCCGGCGTGGTCATGAAGGCGCGGACGCTATTTACCCCAAAAACGCGCCGGTGCGCCCGTCCGGTGAAGGGGCCTCGGACCTCAGGCCTCTCGCCGGAGAGTCCGTTCCCGAAGCCCGAGGCCCGAGGCCCTTCCCACTGTTCCCTCTTGTCATTGAACCACGACCGGCCTTCCCGCAAACTGGCGGGCCATGCCTGCCCCCGCGTCGACGCGCCGCCCGCGCTTGCTTGCGCTGGGCGTGACACTCGCGGCGTCGGCGTCGGCGTGGGCGGCGGCGCGGCGACCGCACACCCGGCGTCGCGCCCGCGACTCTGGTCACTGAGGCGCAGATGCTCGACGACACCACGGCGCTGGCCCAGACCCTCGGCCGCGCGCGACGCACGCCGGTGAAGATCGACTGGCAGCGCCGCCTGATCGGCGCTGCCGAGGCGCGCGCGGCCGCCGAAGCGACCGTGCGCGGCGGCGCCTCGCTCGCCGAGACCGACGTCGACGAGAAGCTGTTCCAGCGCCTCGGGCTGCTCGACAGCGGCGCGAGCTACCTCGATCGCCTCGCGGGCGCCGTCGGCCGCGAGCCCGTCGGGTACTACGATCCGGCGTCGCGCCGGCTGCTGGTTCCCGACTTCATCTCGCTGCCGGAGCAGCGCCCGGCGCTGGCGCACGAGATCGCGCACGCGCTTCAAGACCAGCGCGTCGGACTGCGGCGCTTTCTCAAGGTCACACCCGATGGCCGGCGCGGACTCTCCTTCGACGAGCAGCTCGCGCGCCAGGCGCTGATCGAGGGCGACGCGTCGGTGCTGGCGATGGAGGCGATCGATCCGCGCGGCGCCTTCCCGGCGCCCCTGGAGCTGGCGGAGACCGTCGAGCGCGCGCGCGAGGGCGTCGGCCCGGCCTTCACTCCGCAAACCCCGCGCTTTCTGCGCGAGCTGCTCGCGTTCCCGTACGTCGACGGGTTCGCGTTCGTGGCGCGCGAGCGCGCCACCGCGAGCTGGGCGGCGATCGACGCCATCTGGGCCCGGCCGCCCGAATCCACGACGCAGATCCTGCACCCGGAGACATACGACCGCCGGCAATCGCGGGTCGAGATCGAGCTGCCCGCCCTGCCGCTCATGGGTGACGGCCTGCGCCTGGCGCGCGCCGACACGCTCGGCGAGCTGGTGCTGCGCGTCTGGCTGGCGGCCCCCGGACCGGGGCTGGCGGCGGACCCGCTGCTCACGCCCGAGATCGCAGAGCGCGCGGCCGCGGGCTGGCGCGGCGATCGCATCGCCATCTACCTGCCGGCCGCGGCCGACGCGCCCTTGCCGGCGCCGTCCGCTCCCGACGCCGGCGCACCGGCACCGGCCCCCGCGCGCAGCGCCGCCGCGCTCGCCTGGGTCACGGTGTGGGAGTCCGACGCCGACGCCGACGATTTCCTCCAGAGTGTCGCCCCACGGCTGGCGGCGCTGGCCGCGGGCGCCGAGTCCGAGATCACGCTTCCGATCGACACGACGGAACGTCCTGTCGTCTGGCGTGCGGCCGTCGGGAGCGCCGCCGGCGATGCGGTGTTCGCGGTACAGCGCCGTGGAACGCTGGTCGCCCTTCTCCTGGGCGCGCCCGAGGCGGCGGTCCCTTCGCTCGGGACGATGCTGGACGTGCTGTCACCGAAGCGCGGGGATCGCAGGAGCCGCGCGCGCCCGCCCAAGCGTTGAATCCGGCGGCGATGTCAACGATGATCGCGAGCGCGCGACGTTGTAGATTGCGCGACCGCGCGCGGCCCCCACACCCTCACGAACCGCCGCGCCGCCCTGGTGATTCATGAATTTTTCGGACTGGTTCACGGCTCGTCATCCTCAGATCCCCATCGCATCGGCGAACGCCGTGCTCAAGCTGGCCGACGGCGGCGCCACCGTGCCGTTCATCGCGCGCTATCGCAAGGAAGAGACCGGCGGGCTCGACGAGGTCGCGATCCGCGCCGCCATCGACGGCAAGGAATCCTGGGACGAGATCGTCAAACGGCAGGCGTTCATCATCGGGGAAATAGACGGGCAGGGAAAGCTCACGCCCGAGCTGGCGGCGGAGCTGCGCGCCACGTTCGATCTCACGCGCCTCGAAGATCTCTATCTGCCCTTCAAGCAAAAGCGCAAGACGAAGGCCACGATCGCCAAGGAGGCGGGACTCGAACCGCTGGCGGCCTGGCTGTGGGATTGCGCCCACGGCGCGCTCGCGCCGGCGCAGGGTGAGACGCCGGAGTCGCGCGCGCAGGGCTTCGTGAACGCCGAGAAAGGCGTCGCCGATCGCGGCGGCCGCGCTCGCGGGCGCGGGAGAGATCCTGGTCGAGCGCCTCGCCGAAGACGCGGTCCTGCGCCAGACGGTGCGCACCGCGTTCTTCGAGAAGGGCTGCGTGCGCACGCGCAAGGCGGAGAAGGCGAAGCCGAACAGCCGCTTCGAGAACTACTTCGCCTATCAGGAGCCGGTGTCGGAGCTGCGCAAGCCGCTCGCCTCGCATCGCTATCTGGCGATGCGGCGCGGCTGGGTCGAGGAGGAGCTGGTGCTGTCGATGGGCGGCGCGCTGCCGGCAGGCGACGACGCGCCCGCCGATCCGTTGCTCGAGCAGCTGGGCGCGGTGTTCGAGGGCGCCGCCTGTCCGCCGGCGGCCGCGTCGTTCGCGGGCGCGCCGCTGCTCCGTCGCGCGGCGCGCATGGCGTTGCGCGCGTACGTCGTGCCGGCGATCGAGAACGAGGTCCACAAGAACCTGCGCGACATCGCCGACGAGGCGGCGATCTCGGTGTTCGCCGAGAACGTGCGCAAGCTGCTGATGTCGGCGCCGTTCGGGCCCAAGGCCGTGCTGGGCGTCGACCCGGGCATCCGGACCGGGTGCAAGCTCGCCGTCGTCGACGGCTCCGGCAAGTACGTGGGCAGCGGTCTTTTGCACCTGGAGTCGCCGGCCGGCAAGGCGAACGCGGCGCCGGTGCTCGCCGACCTGGTGGCCAAGGGCGGCATCGCCGCCGTCGCCGTCGGCAACGGCACCGCCGGGCGCGAGACCGAGACCTTCGTGCGCGAGTCGCTGAAGATCGCCGGCCTCGGCGAGGTGCCGGTGGTGATGGTGAGCGAGGCGGGCGCGAGCGTCTACAGCGCCAGCGAGGTGGCGCGCGAGGAGTTCCCCGAGCTCGACGTCACCATCCGCGGCGCGATCTCGATCGCGCGCCGCCTACAGGATCCCCTCGCCGAGCTGGTGAAGATCGATCCCAAGAGCATCGGCGTCGGCCAGTACCAGCACGACGTGTCGCCGAGCGGGCTCAAGAAGAGCCTGGACGCGGTGATCGATTCTTGCGTCAACCAGGTCGGCGTCAACCTGAACACGGCGTCCTATCATCTCCTCAGCCACGTCTCGGGCATCGGCCCGGCGCTGGCGAAGGCGATCGTCGAGCGGCGCGCGAAGGAGGGCCTGTTTCGCTCGCGCGCGCAGCTCATGGAGGTGCCGCGCTTCTCGAAGCGCGTCTTCGAGCAGGCGGCCGGCTTCCTGCGCATCCCCGAGGGCACGAACGCGCTCGACAACACCGGCGTGCACCCGGAGCGTTACGCCGTGCTCGAGGGCCTCGCGGCGCGCCTGGGCGTTTCGCCCGAGGGGCTGCTCGGCGCCGGCGTCAAGCTGGTGCGCCAGGACGTGGAGCTGAAGGCGGAGGTCGGCACTTTCACCTTCGACGACATCGTCGCCGAGCTCGAGAAGCCGGGCCGCGATCCGCGCGCCGGCTTCATCGCGTTCTCGTTCCGGCAGGACATCCACGCGGTCGCCGATCTCCAGCCCGGCATGGTCTGCCCCGGCATCGTCACCAACGTCACCAACTTCGGCGCGTTCGTCGATATCGGCGTGCACCAGGACGGCCTGGTGCACATCTCGCAGCTCGCCGATCGTTTCGTGAAGGATCCGCGCGAGGTGGTGAGCCCCGGCGACCGCGTGACCGTGCGCGTGCTCGAAGTGAAGCGCGAGAAGAATCAGATCGCGCTCACCATGAAGGCCGAGCGGCCGCAGGGCGTGGCGGCGAGCGCGCCGCGGTCGGGTGGGGACGCCGCGCAACCCGACACCCGCAAGGGCTCGAGCAACGGCGGCGGCAAGTCTCGCTTCGAAAAGCCGTCGTCGGGCGGCGGTTCGCGCCCCGGCGGCGGCGCGCCCGCGGGAAAGCCGGCTGCGCCGGCGCCGTTCAATAACCCGTTTGCGGCGCTCGATAAGTTTCGTCGGCGCTGACGACGCGCGCCGGAACAGCCGCCAGGTAGTCGCCGACGCGCCGGAGCTCGACCAGGCTGTCGACCTCGCGCTCGAAGAGCGGCACCTCGGTCAGCGGCACGCCCGGCGCCTCGCGCGTCAGGCGGTCGAGCTCGCGCCGCTCCGACACGCGCAGCACGCGCAGGTCGTGCGCCGACGCCGCCAGCGCCTGCGCCGCCGCGAGCAGCGCGGCCTCGCCGAGCGCCGCCACCGACGGCTGCGCGCGCAGGCGCCGCGCGATCGCCGCCGCGTCGTCGTCGCCCGGCGGCAGGTGCACGCGGTTGGCGACGAACGCGCCCAGCGGGATGCCGGCCTCGCGCAGCCGCGCGTGGAAGTAGAGCGCCTCGTTGACCGCGGGCACCTCGGGCGCCAGCACCAGCAGGAAGCCGACGTCGGCGCTGCGCAGCAGGGCTTCGATCTGGCGCGCGCGCTCGAGGAACCCGCCGAGCACGCCGCGGAAATCGACGAGGAACGCGCCGACATCGTCGAGGAACTGGTTGCCCACGAACTTGGCGAGGCGGCGGATCACGATCGCGCTCCCCGAGCGCAGCCGCTGGAACGAAAAGGCGCCGCCGCTCTTGCTGCCGCCGTTGGCCTCGGGCCGCGCGAACCACTGGATCGCGGGGCTCGAGACCGCCTCGGCGATCCGCTGCGGCGCCGCCAGGAAATCGAGCGCGTTCTGCGTCGGCGGCGTGTCGAGCACGATGAGGTCGTACTGCTGCCGGCGCGCGAGGTCGTAGAGCGCCAGCGTCGCCGCGTACTCCTGCGAGCCGGAGAGCGCGGTCGTGATCTGCCGGTAGATCGGGTTCGAGAAGATCCGCGCGCGCATCTCCTGGTCGCTGACCTGCTCCTCGACCAGCCCGGCGAACGCGCGCTGCGTGTCGAGGCGCACCGCCCAGAGCAGCCCGTCGCCTTCGATGCCCAGCGCGCGGTTGGCCTCGGGCGGGATCGGCTGCGGATCGGCGCCCAGGTTTCCCACTCCCAGCGCGTCGGCCAGCCGTGGCGCCGGATCGATCGTGCACACCAGCGTGCGCCGTCCCTGGCGCGCCGCCAGCGCGCCGAGCGCGGCGGCGGTCGTCGTCTTACCGACGCCGCCGGGGCCGACGCAGACGACGATCCGTTTCTGCCGCGAGAGCACCTCCACCATGTGACATGGTTCTACCGCGATTATTCGCGCGGGCCGCCATTCACGCGCACCAGGATCGCCGAAATGTTGTCGGGTCCGCCCGCCTCGTTGGCGGTGTCGACCAGCAGGCCACACGCGGCGTTCAGATCGTCCGTCGAGCGAACGATCGCGACCACCTTGTCGTCGGAGACCACGCCCCACAGGCCGTCGGTGCACAGCAGATAGATATCCCCATGCCGCAGCGACTCGACGGAGACCGTCGGGTCGATCTCGTCCTTGCTGCCCAGGCACTTCGTGACGACGTTGCGGTGCGAGAAGGTGGCGATCTCGTCGGGGCTGATGTCGGGGCGCGCCGCCATCATCTCCTCCATGATCGAGTGGTCGCGCGTCAGGCGGTGGATCTGACTGCCGCGGATGCGATAGGCGCGGCTGTCACCGGTGTGCGCCACCGAGATCTGGCTGTCGCCGACCGCCATCGCCACGATCGTCGACGCCATGCGCGAGCGCGAGCGATCGCCGGCGGCCGCCTCGCGGACCTTGTCGTTCGCGACCTTGATGCCGACGCGAAGCAGGTTCGCGCCCAGCGAGACCGAGCGGTCGACGGGATGGGGCCAGACCTGGCGCGGGTCGGCGTGAAACGTACGAAAGAACGCGGCGAGCGCGTCGACCGCGGTCGCCGCCGCGACGTCGCCCGCGCTGTGCCCGCCCACGCCGTCGGCGACCACGAAGAGACGGTCGTCGACGAAGGAGCCGATCGCGTCCTCGTTCGACCCCCGTTTTTGCCCGGGATGGGTGAGGCCGGAAGCGGTCAGCATGGGGCGTGCGGGGTCGCTAGGCGCGGGCATAGGGCCAATACGTTCGCAAGGATCCTGGTTCCCCGGCAAGCGTTTTCGCCCATACGTTGCGCGAGTGAGGTGAAATGTGGCCCGAACCTACAGTCAGTGATGACGGCGGCCGCCCGCCCCTGGGCATCCATGCTTGAGCTTGGTCCGCGTGTTCTGAAGTCGAGCGATTTCGCGGCGGTAGCGATAAAACCCACGCACGCGCGGACCGGGAATGACGGTCTCGCGCGTGCGTGCGTCGTCGTCGAACGCCTCCTATGGCGCCGGGGCGAACGGCAGCAGGTTTCCCGCTCCGAATCTGCCGGTCGCGAAGACGGTGAAGGTGTCGTCGGCCGCCAGGTTCGTCCCCAGCCCCGCCTGCCTCGCGGTGATGGCCACCTGATTCCCCGGGTGGCCGTTGAAGATCTTGATCGTCGGGTGATCGAACGGCGCGCGCGAAAAGCGCACGCGCAGATCGGTGAGCGACTTCATGAACGACACCAGGTCGGCCTTCTCCTGACCGGTCAAGCCCAAGGGCTCGATGTCCGGGTCCAGCTCGGGGTTTTCGAAGTTGCCGCCGCGATTATAGAACTGCACCACCTGTTCCAGCGTCGCCATGCTGCCGTTGTGCATGTACGGGCCCGTGAGCTCGACGTTGCGTAAGCCAGGCGTCTTGAACGCCCCGTTCACCGCCGCGCGGAAGTTGGCGGGCGGCGGCGTGCGGCAGTTGCCGGGATCGAACGGGATTGCGAACGTGCAAGGATCGACCTGGAACGGATCGGGCGGGTTCTGCCCCTGCAAGAACAGTCGATATTGCTCGGTGAACGACAGCGGCTTGCCGATGATGGGGTCGGTTCCGCCCACGCCGATGTCGAACGCGGTCCGGGTGACGCCGGTGTTGTAAAAGCCGTTGTCGTAAAGAG
>CAVZEF010000003.1:852500-1419006 GCA_963774325.1 uncultured Pseudomonadota bacterium | reverse complement strand
GAACGGGCGCGCGGAGAAGATCTCGGCCAGGAACGTCAGCTCCACGACGTGCAGCGCGGTCGCCCAACCGCGCGCGAAGATGAAGACCCAGAGGCGCCGGAGCGCGAATCGCCAGAAGCGGCCGCCGAGCAGCGCCTCTTCCAGCGCCGCCACCCGATCGCCCGTGGCGCGCGCGCGCAGCCAGGCGCGCAGGCGAGCGTGTCCGCCGCCCGCGGTCGCGGCGCGCGGAGGAGCCGCTGGCTCGGTGACCGCGCCCGCGCGTCATCCGTTGCGCGCCTTGACCAGCGACCGCAGACCGAGCGCGCGCAACCGCCGGCAAGGCAGGTCGCGAAACGCGCGCACGCCGGAGCGCCGGCTGACCGCCTCCGCGATCCACAACGCCAGCAGGCGGTCGAGCTCGGCGAGCTGGCGTCGGTCGCTGACCAGGTCGCACAGCAACGGCGCGTAGTCGGTCGCGAGCGGCGCCTCGGGCGACAGGCTCTGGTTCACGACCTCGACCAGCGCCTGCGCCAGCGCCGTCTCGCCCGCGGGTGACGGCGACGCCTCGGGCGACGACGTGCGCAGCACCGTCGCGGTCCGGCGGACCCGGGCGCGAAGATCGATCACCAGCGCCGACCACTTGCGCGGCGACAGCGCGATGCCGCCGCCGAAGGAGATCGCGCCGCCCAGGAAGGCAACCTCGCGCGCGCCGTCGATCTGCGGCGCGTCCGTCGAGCGGCGGCCCGCGCCGTTCCAGAACAGCACGCGCACCTTGCGGCGGTTGAGGCGCAGCCCGCGCGCGGTCAGCACCGTCTCCAGCGTCGCCTGCGCCGCGCGCAACACCGCCGAGATCGGCGTGCGCGCAGAAGACGTCGTCGCCGAAGCGCGCGTAAAGCAGCCCCGGCACGGCTTCCATCTCGGCGTCGAGCGGCGCGAGGTACAGGTTCGCGAGCACGTTGGTCGTTGGCGCGCCGAAGAGAACACCGCGACGCTCGACGGCCGCCGAGACGGGCGCGGGCGCCGAAGTCGGCGTCGGCGCGCCGCTGGTCGCCGTCGGAGGGCCGACGATCGCGGGCACCAGCAGATCGCGCAGCATGCGCCAGTGAGCGCCGCCGTCGGAGAGGCCGGTGAGCGCGCGCAGCTCGGGCCACAGCGGCGCCCCGTCGTCGATCGGCCACGAATCGGTGTAGTCCTGCACGTCGGCGCGCAGGACGTAGAGACCGCGCGCGCGGGGATCGGCGTGGGCGCGGCGGTGGCGCGACACGCCGCGTGCCACCGCGCGCAGCGCCGTCCAGGACGAGCGGCCGCGCCGGTACGAGAACAGGTGCGGCGACAGGCGCGGCTCGAGGCGCCGCGCCAGCTCGTCGGCGATCACCGCGTGCGCGACCAGGTCCAGCGGCGCCAGCGCCGCGAGCACGCGCTCCTTGCCGCCGAGACGCGCGGCGCGCAGCGTGACGGCGCTGGGCACGAAGCTACCGTCGCCGAGCGCGCTGCCCAGCAGCCGGCTCGTGCGGCGTGGATCTTCGATCAGGCGCCGCAACCGCACGCCGTCCTGAACCAACCGCGCCAATCGCGCGCCGCGCGCACGCGCCGCGAGCCGGTGCAACTGCGCCTCGATCCGCCCCGGGTCGGCGATCGCCTGGACGAATTCGCGCTCGTCGATCAAGCGCTCGTTCAATGAAAGGCCCCCAGGGGATGCTGAAGTGCAATTGATTTTCGTTGATCGGCGCCAAGACCGCAGTCTCTAACGCCGAGAAGAGCTGCATTTCTGCGCGCCTGGGGGTGCACCAACACTATCTCAGCGACCGCGGCCGCGCCAGGACCGGGCACACCGGCCGCGGCGACCGCCCGCTCGCGCTACGGCGGCAAGTAAGTGATCCACGGCCGGCCGCTGTTGCAATTGAGAGTCTCGCACTTGGTCTTCGGCGACGGCGTCCCCGGCGACGTCACACCCGTGGCGTAGTTGTGCGCGTCGGGATGCATCTTGGCGAAGGCGGCCGGCATGTTGTAGGTCGCGATCAGGGTCGTGCGGTAGACGATGCCGCTCGCGGTCGCGTTGGCGTAGACCGGCGAGATGGTGATCGACGTGGCCGTCACCACGGTCGCGATCTTGTACCAGCGTCCGGTCACCGACGGGATCTGGATGACCCGGCCCGCCTGCCCCGTGAAGGTCGTGCCGACGCCGGTCACGGTCGCGCTGTTCAAGGTCGCGGTCACCGTGCCCACGCCATTGGCCGGCGCCTCGATCGCCACCGGAACCGGCGTGGCGCCGGGGCCGTTGAAGCACAGGCCGTTACCGTGCGTGTTCAAGACCATGGCCTCGCAATCGATCTGATGCTTGGGATAGTCGACGCCGTAGAAGCCGTTGCCGACCCAGAACTGCTCCCGGCAGTCGCCGGCCGGGTGCACGTAGCGGCGTTTGAGCAAGATCATCGTTCGCGCGGGATTGACGACCCACACGTGCCGCAACGAGCGTTCGTTGAACAGGTAGTTGCCATTGGCGGACGGCCACGACACCGGCGCGCCGGTGCCGTTGCCGGCGGCCATGCCCGTGGTCTCGGCCACGGCCGTGAACGGGATCTTGATGAACGGGTTGCGCAGATAGATCGCGTCGGTGCGCACGGGGATCGTCGAGCCGACCGGGAACGTCGTCGTCAGCGGGAAAGCCGCGGGGGTCGCCGTCGAGAACGCGGTCGCCGCCGCGAAGTAGTCGGTGTCGGCGAAGTGAGGCCCGTCGGCAGGCACGCCGGCGCGCGGGCAGAGCCCGATCTTGTCCAGGCTGTGGTGCACGTAATAGCGGGTGGCGATCGCCGGGCTGGTATAGGTGTCCGAACGATAGCGGAACTCGGTCCGATAGTTCCCCTCGGGAGTCGCGGTGTTCGGCGTCGGCACGTGCCTCTTGCCCGTGCCGCTGGCGCCGTCGCACGGGCCCCAGGCCGGCGTCGTCGTCGTGAAGCTGGCGTCGGGCCCGGTTCGGCATTCGTAGATGGCGCCGAGGTAGCCGGTGTCGGTGACGATGATCGTCAGCGCGGCGCCGCTCGGATCGAGCCAGCCGACGGGATCGGCTGGCTGGGTGACGAACGACGGCGCGACCGCGTTGACGCAAGCGTTGTTGCACACCTGGGCGGCGCCGCAGACCGCGCACGTGGAACCGCAGTGCAGTCGATCGGTCGTCGTCACGAAGCAACCGCCGCACATGGTGTTCGATCCGACGGGACAACCGACGTCGACCTTGGCGTCGGTGCTCATTGCATCGCTGCCGGAATCAGGGCCGGCGTCATTGCCGTTGCTGCCGCCGACACCTGCGTCTGCCTTGCCGCCAGCGCCCGCGTCGCTGCTACCGCCCGCGCCCATGCCGCCCGCGCCGATGCCGCCCGCGCCAGCGCCGCCCGTGCCCATGCCGCCCGCGCCGCCCGCGCCAATCGGACTGCCCATCAACGAGACCGCAACCGTCTCGCAGCCGTCGCTGAGCACGCTGTCCGTGTTGGCGCTGCTGATGAACACGCCCGTCCTCGTGGCGGTGACGGCGACGTTCACCTTCTGCCCCTTCGGGTAGCCGTTCGGGAAGTCGACCTCGAGGGTGCCGCTCGTCTGGCCCGGCGTGTGATTCACAGTGTTCATGACCGGTGCCCCGGTTCCGACGGCGACGGCGATGACCAGCTTGTCGGCCATCGCGGCGGCGCTGTCGAGGGTGACCGTGACCAGCAGCGTGTTGGTCTTGCAAGCGCGCGTGCTGGTGCAAGACGAGACGACCAGCGGCATCGCCACGAGCAGAGTTGCCACCAGGAGCGACGTCGAGAGCGCCCGGGGCGCGCGGGACCAAGCAATGAGTCGAGGCTGGGCCATGCGCGATTGTAACGGGTGAAGGTGGGTACGGTAAAGACGGCCCGGACACGGAATGACCGAGCGACGCCGACATTCATCACTCGGCATCCGATATGCGACGACCACCGACATGCACGGCGGAACATGCATGTGCGGACGTCCTGGGCTCTTCGTCTGCCTGGTCTTCGTCTGCCGGGATCTTCGTCTCGCCGGTGTCTCGCCGGGCGATCGAGATCGCAAGCGACCTCTGATACACTGGTCGCGCTCATGACTATCCAGAGCCTGCGGGTGCGACCTCTGTTGTTCGCTGTGGCTTTCGGAGCGCTGCTGGCATCGGCCACCGCCCGCGCCGCCGAGGGCGGAGTGAGCGAGGCCGACGAAGCACGCGCTTTCCACGAGAAAGCCAAGGCGGCCTTCGCGCTCAGCCACTACGCACAGGCCGCGGAGTACTTCGAGAAGGCGTTCGAGCTGAAATCCGATCCGGCGCTGCTGTACAACGCCGCGCAGTCGCACCGCCTGGCAGGCAACAAGCAGCGTGCGCTGACGCTGTATCAGAACTACCTGCACGTCTACGGCCGCGACGAACGGCGCTCTCAGATCGAGCTGCGCATCGAGGAGCTCAAGAAGGCGATCGAGAAGGATCGCACCGAGGTCCCGGTGTCGCCGCCCGCGGGGTGGCCGCCGGGGACACCGGGGACGGGCACGAGTGGGGCCAGAACGGCGGCGGGCGCGCCTCCGAACCTGCGCACCCCCGAGCCTGCGAAACCGCTGCCCCCGCCGCCGCCCGCGCCGCCGCCCGCACCGATCGCGCTCGCACCGATGCCGGCCACCGCCCCGCCGCCCGCGGCGGTCGCGCCAGAATCGTCGGCGGCGACAGCCTCACCGACGTTGCTGACCCAGTCGAGCACGTCCGGAAGTGACGAACGCTCGCTGACGCAGAAGCCCTGGTTCTGGATCGCCGTCGGTGGTGGCGTCGCCGCCGCGGCCGCCGTCGTGCTGCTCCTGACGATGAGCAAGGCGAAGGACCCGACCGCGAGCTTCGGCCAGATCAACGGCAACTAGTTTTCATGGGAACCTGAGAGGGTTCCGAGAGCGTCCGCCCCGGCTCCGTCAACGCTCAGCCGTGGCAAAGGTGCTTGCGCGGCGGCGGCGCAGCGACGACCATCGGACCGTGCGTTCGCTCGGGTCTGTTTCGGTTGCGATGATCGTCGCCCTTGCCGCCGGACCGGCGCGCGCGGAGATCAAGGTCGCTGCGCCGACCGGCGAGCACATGGTGATGCAGCAGGGGCGTCCCCTGCGGCTCTCCGGCACCGACCAGCCCGGACAGGCGATTCGCGCGACGCTCGGCGCGACCACTGCAACCAGCGCAACGACGACGACCGGCGCCGACGGACGCTGGGCGCTGACGCTGGCGGCCCCGCCCGCGGGCGGGCCGTTCACGCTGGCGCTCGCCGGCTCGACGAGGGTGACCTTCACCGACGTCTGGAGCGGAGAGGTCTGGATCGCGTCCGGCCAGTCCAACATGGAGTTTCCGCTGCGGCGAGCGAGCGGCGCCGACGAGGCGGTCGCCGACGGGTGCGCGGGGTTGCGCCTGTTCCTCGAACCGCAGCAGACCGCGGCCGCGCCGGCGACCCAGCTCGCCGGCGAGTGGCAGCCCTGCAACCGCGACACCGCCGCCGAATTCTCCGCGGTCGCCTTTCATTTCGGCCGGCAGATCCACCGCGCGCTCGGCGTGCCCGTCGGGCTGATCCAGTCGGCGTGGGGCGGCACGCCCGCCGAGGCGTGGACGCCGCGCGCGGCGCTGGTCGCCGAGCCCGGGCTGAAGGCGATGGTCGAGGCGTTCGACGCGGCGACGCAGAATCCGCAGCGGCGCGGGGAGATCGAGCGCCAGGTCGCCGCTTGGGAAGCGAAGAACTTTCATCAGGACACCGGCAACCGCGGCGAGCCGCGCGGCTTCGCGTCGCCACGCACCAGCACGCGCGGCTGGTCGAAGATGGAGATGCCGCGCCTGTGGGAGAGCGCGGGGCTCGCCATCGACGGCGCGGTCTGGTTCCGCCGCGAGGTCGACCTGCCGGCCGACTGGGCAGGCCGCGATCTGGCGCTGTCGCTGGGCGCGATCGACGACTTCGACACGACCTACTGGAACGGCGAGCGCGTCGGCGCGACCGGCGCCGAGACGCCGCACTACTACGCGGCGCCGCGCCACTACACCGTGCCGGCGCGGCTGGCAAAGGCCGGCACCAACGTGATCGCGGTGCGCGTCTTCGATCACTACGGGTCGGGCGGTTTCGCGGGAATGCCCGCGCAGATGAGGCTCGCGCCCGCGGGCGAGACGCTGGCGGGCGCGACGCCGCTGTCGCTCGCCGGCACCTGGCTCTACAAGATCGAGCGCAAGCTGCCGCCGGCGCTGGCTGACTTTTCCACGCGGCCGCGCATTCTGGGCGCCGACGATCCCGAGAGCCCATCGGTGCTCTGGAACGGCATGATGGCGCCGCTGGCGCGCCTGCCGATCGCCGGCGTGATCTGGTACCAGGGCGAGAGCAACGTCGCCCACGCCTACGAGTACCGAACGCTGTTCCCGACCATGATCCGTTCGTGGCGCGCGGCCTGGGGCGAGCCGGCGTTGCCTTTTCTCTACGTGCAGCTGCCCAACTTCGGCGGCACGCGCGCGGCCGGACGCGCCCTGGGCGACAGTGGCTGGGCCGAGCTGCGCGAGGCGCAGGCGCTGGCCCTGCGCGAGCCGCGCACCGCGATGGCGGTGACGATCGACGTCGGCGAGGCGGACAACCTGCACCCGCGCAACAAGCAGGAGGTCGGGCGGCGGCTGGCGCTGGCGGCGCTGAAGTCGGTCTACGGCCGCGACGTCGTCGCCGCCGGACCGACGTTCCTGTCGGCGGTGCGCGAAGGACCGGCGATGCGCGTGCGCTTCTCGTCGATCGCCAGCGGCCTCGACACCAGCGACGGCGCGGCGCCGCGCGGCTTCCTCGTCGCCGGGGCCGACCACACCTGGCACGCCGCGACCGCGCGCATCGACGGCGCGTCGGTGATCGTCTCCAGCCCGGACGTCCCCGACCCGGTCGCCGTCCGTTACGACTGGGCCGACGCGCCCGCGAGCAACCTGCGCAACCAGGCCGACCTGCCGGCGGCGCCGTTCCGCAGCGACGACTGGCCGGCGGTGACAGCGGCGGTCGCGACACCGTAGACTTCAGGCGTGATCCCATCCCTCTCCGTCCTCGATCTCGCCCCGATCGTCGAGGGCGGCAACGCGGCCCTGGCGCTGCGCAACGCCGCCGATCTCGCGCGCCACGCCGAGCGCTGGGGCTTCGCGCGCTACTGGCTGGCCGAGCACCACAACATGCCGGGCATCGCCAGCGCCGCGACGTCGGTCGTGATCGCGCACGTCGCCGCCGGCGACGTCGACGATCCGCGTCGGCGCGGGCGGCATCATGCTGCCGAATCACGCGCCGCTGGTGATCGCCGAGCAGTTCGGCACGCTCGACGCGCTCCACCCGGGGCGCATCGATCTCGGCCTCGGGCGCGCGCCGGGCACCGACCCGCTGACGGCGCACGCGCTCCGGCGCACGCTCGGCGGCAGCGTCGACACCTTCCCCGACGACGTCGTCGAGCTCATGGGCTACTTCGCGCCCGGCCGCGAGCGGACAGCGCGTGCGCGCCATCCCGGGCGCGGGCGCGAACATCGACGATCTGGATCCTCGGCTCGAGCCTCTACGGCGCCGAGCTCGCTGGCGCGCTGGGCCTGCCCTACGCCTTCGCGTCGCACTTCGCGCCGGCGCAGCTGCTGCCGGCCGTCGAGCTCTACCGGCGCTGCTTCCGCCCGTCACCGCGGCTCGAGCGCCCGCGCGTGATGGTCGGCGTCACCGTGGTCGCCGCCGACACCGACGACGAGGCGCGGCGGCTGCTCACGTCGCTGCAGCAGGCGTTCGTCAACCTGCGCACCGGCCGCCCGTCGCCGCTGCCGCCGCCCGTCGACGACGTCGACTTCGCGCGCGCGCCTGCCACCGCCGCAGGCGGCGATGCTCGACGAGGTGCTCGCCTGCGCGGCCATCGGCGCGCCCGACACCGTCGCGAGCCGCCTGCGGAGCCTGGTGGCGCAGACCGGCGCCGACGAGCTGATCCTGACGTCGCAGATCTTCGACCACGCGGCGCGCGTACGGTCGTTCGAGATCGTCGCCGGCCTGCGCGAGCAGATCGGCGGCTAGTGTCCTGTCTCAGAAATCCGTCGTGGCACCGAGGGCGTGAATGCGGCCCGATCGCGAGGCGCGAGGAGCGCGCATACTGGACGTATGTAAGCGACGAGCAACGAAGCGAGCGGGCCGCAGTCGCGCCCGAATGCAGGCGGATTTCTCAGACAGGACAGTAGGGCGACAGCCCGCACGAATTTTCCGGTCGGGAAGTGCGGCGGCAGCGTCCAGGTCCACGTCTGCGTCATGGGAACGCCGACCGCCTGCAGCTCGGCGTAGTGCGCGATCTGCGACGGCTGCGCGTCGTCGAAGGTGAAGGAGGTCGCCGCCTTGAAACCCGCCCAGCCGCCGCTGCCGCTACTCCCCGCCGGTTCCAGAGCCACCGGCGCCGGGGCCACCGCCGCCGGCCGCGCCACCGATGCTCGATCCGCCGTTCCCTCCAGCGGCGCTCGCGGCGCCGGCGGCGCCGCCGGAACCACCGGCGTCACCACCACTCGAGCCGCAGCCGCCGGTACTGGTCGCCGCCAGACATGACGCCGCCAGCCTGCGGCGCCCCGCGAATGAGAGCCCATCTGAAAGAATCGTCGATCGCATCCAGGTCCCACCGTGGGCCCGGACCAGGAAGTTTTGATCTTCGGCGCCGCCCCCGGTAGAAAGGAACGATGAACGCCAGCCGGGCTGCGTCGATCCCGAGCGATCCCTACGCGATCCTCGGCGTGGCGCGAGCGGCGACGCGCGACGAGATCCGCTCCGCCTATCGGGCGCTGGTCGCCCGCTACCACCCCGACCGCCACCAGGGCAATCCGCTGGCGAACCTGGCCGGCGACCGCATGGCGGAGATCAACCAGGCGTACGATGTGCTCTCGGATCCCGCGCAGCGCGCGGCGTTCGATCAGCATGATCGAAGCGGTCCGCCCTCGCCTGCGCATCGGGCAGCGCAGGCGCCGGCGCCGGCCCCGCGCCTGAGCTCGCTCGCCAAGTGGGGACTCGCGATCTTGGCCTTGCCGCTCTTGCTCCGCAGCGGCACCGGCATCGTGCGCGCGCTCGCCGGTCTGCTGCGCGCGCTGTTCGGAGAGATCGGCTCGTTCCGCGGCGCGCCCGTCGCGCTGGTGCTGGCGCTGCTGGCCGCCGTCTTTCTGGGACGCGCTCTCTGGCGGAGATTTCACCAGCGCCGCTCGTGAGCCAACCGCCGCGCGTCACGACAATCTGCTTGGCCCCGCGCGCCTGCACCCGGTAGCCTTCCAGTTCCATGGCGCGGGGGACGGCGATGAATGTCTTGGGGAGAACCGGCGGTTGGGGCGTGGCGGTGGCGCTGGCGCTGGCGATCGGATGCAGCTCGGAGCAGATGCCGGGGGCGAGCGCCGCCACCGGAGGCATGAGCGGCGGCGCCGAGGGCGGTACCGCTGGGTTCGCTGTCACCGACGGCGGGGCCGCGGCCGACACCGACCCAGGGACCCAGTGCGACATCAGCGCCGCCAACGTTCCGATCCAGGCGGGTGCCTCGGCGTGCGCGATCCTGATCAACCTTCCCCCGGGAACCGTTCCGACCAGCATCAGGGTCCAGGACCAATCGATGGTCACGATCCCCGAGAGCGCGAGCGATGGCTGGATCTACGGCGATCCCCAGTCGCCGATTCTGCTGACCGGCAGCTACTGCGCGGACGCGATGGCGGGAAGACTCACGGCCGTCACCATCCTTTTGAGCTGCCCAGGGCACCCCATTCCGTAGAGCTCCCCGGCGATCAGCGGCCCGATTCGCGGACGCTTTCGCAGATGTCCCGGTAGCGCCGCACGGCGGCGGCCAGCCCGAACTCCAGCGCGTCGGCGATCAGCGCGTGGCCGATCGACACCTCGTCGACGGGCCGCACCTCGGCCAGGAACGGGCCCAGGTTGTCGAGGTTCAGATCGTGACCGGCGTTGACCCCCAGCCCGTGCGCATGCGCCGCCGCCGCCGCCGCCGCGTAGCGCGCAACGGTCGGGCCCGCGCGCCCCTCGACGAAGGCGACACCGTAGGGCTCGGTGTAGAGCTCGACGCGATCGGTGCCCAGCTTCTTTGCCAGCGGCATCAGCTCGGGCAGCGGATCGATGAACAGGCTCACGCGGCACCCGAGCGCGCGCAGGCGGCGGATCGCGGCTTCCAGCGCCGCCAGCTCCTCGCCGCCGAGCTCGGCCAGGTTCCAGCCGTGGTTGCTGGTGAACGCCTCGCGCGCGTCGGGAACCAGCGTCGCCTGCGTCGGCCGCGTCCGCTCGCAGTGCTCGAGCAAGCCGTGGAACGGATTGCCTTCGATGTTGTACTCGGCGCCGGGCACGCGCGCGACCACCGCCGCCAGCACGGCGACATCGTCGGAGCGGATGTGCCGCTGGTCGGGCCGCGGGTGCACGGTGATGCCGTGCGCGCCGGCGTCGAGCGCGATGGCCGACAGGCGCGCGACGTCGGGGATGCCGTTTTCGCGCGTGTTTCGCAGCGTGGCGATCTTGTTGACGTTGACGGAGAGGTAGGTCACGGGTCGTTCTCAGTGCGCGAGAGTGTAAGCCGACAAGGTGCCTTCGGGCTGCGCGACGTAGAGCCTTCCGCCCGCGATCGACAGCCACCCGCCCGGCGCCGACTTCCAGGCAGCGACCAGCGTCGATCTCTTCACGGCGTAAACGACGTCCACGCTCGCGACGTAGACGTAGTCGCCCGCGACGACCGGCGGATAGCTGAGCGCGCCGTCGCCGACGAACGCCCCCAGGTCCATGCCCGAGCTCGCATCGATGGCGCGCAGCTGCCCTCCGGCGATCGCGTAGACCACACCGCCGGCGACCGCCGGCATGCCACTGAACAACTCGCTTGCGATCCAGGCCGGCGTCGATTGTCCCGGGCGGAAGGCGTACAGGTTGGGCGGCGCGACGACGTAGATCTTTTCTCCGTCGGAGATCGGCGCGGTTCGCATGCTCCCGAACATCGAGCCCCAGGGCACGGTCGCCGTCGACAGGATATTCCCGCTGTTGGGATCGTGCGCCCGCAGCCGCCCCGCGATGAACGTATAAACCACGCCATTCAACAGCAACGGGCTCCACTCGTCGTATTGCTCGAGCGACGTATTGAGGAACGCTTGCGAACCGCTGCCGGTGTCCAGGCCGTAGAGCCCGCCGCCGACACCGCCGTCGAAGTAGATGCGTCCGGTCGGCGCCACCAGCGGCGCCCAGTAGCGCTCCCACTGCGCAGTCAGCGGCGCCGACCAGAATAGCGTGCTCGACGTGGAGAAACTGTACATGTACGTGCCCATGGCGTTGTTGCACTGAGCGATGTAAACGTGCGAGCCCTCGACGGTCGGCTGGCCGACGCCGAAGATGTTCCCGAAGTCGTGGCTCCACAGCGTGTGTCCGTCGCTGGCTGAGAGCGCCGACAGCAGGGTCGTCGTGCTGAAATAAGTCTGGGCCGAGGAGTAGACCGTCGTGCCGTCGGACACCACCGGCCAGAGCGGCGCTTGCGCCAGCGCCGCCTGCCAGCTCAGCGCCGACGGCGGACCGCCGGTCTCGTTGGCGTTGAAACCGCTGTGGTGGACGTCTCCGCCCAGCGTGGTCCAGCGGCTGGTCGAGCCCCGACAGAGGCCGGCGATGCACATCTCGCCGGTCAGGCACGTGCTGTCGCAGAGCACGGTCGTGCCACCGATGCCGCCGTTTCCCCCGACCCCCGCCCCGCCCGCGCCGCGGCCGCCCACGCCCGCGCCGCCCGCGCCGCGGCCGCCCACGCCCGCGCCGCCCACGCCATGGCCGCCGATGCCACCGACGCTTCCGCCCGCGCCGCTACCGCCGGAACCGGCAAGGGTTCCGCCGGCGCCCGACGCGCCGGCGATGCCGGACGCGCCGCCCGTGCCCGCGCCGTCGCCGATCGCGAGCGGGCGGCCGCCGCAACCTCCCGGCGCCAGCGCCAGCCCCGCAACGAGCGCGACCCCGCTCGACCAGGCGATTCCCGCCGCTCCCTGCCTTCGCATCGCCGGAATCATACTCAACTCGCTCCGGTTTCGCGTCGACTGTCGACGGAGACCGCGAATCCAACGCGCCATGGCACGCGCGAGCGGCGCGCGCGCCGGCGGGTCACTTCTCCCCGAAGGCTACTTCTCGACGAACGCGCGCTCGATCACGTACTGGCCGCAGCCCGTCGCTGTTGCCCTCCTCGAAGCCCCGGCGCTTCGAGGATGGTGACGAGATCGGCGAGCAGGCTCGGGCCGCCGCAGATCATCACGCGGTCGTGCGCTGGATCGAACGCCGGCAGCCCCAGGTCGGCGGGCAGCTTGCCGGTCTCGAGCAGCGTGGTCAGCCGCCCCTGGTTGCGGAATGGCTCGCGCGTCACCGTCGGGTAGTAGAGCAGCTGGCGCTGCGCCTGCTCGCCGACCAGCTCGTGCTGCGCGATCTCGCGCTCGATGTAGTCGCGGTAGCCGAGGTCGCTCACGCAGCCGCACCGAGTGCGCGACGACCACCTGCTCGTAGCGCTCGTAGGTCTCCGGGTCGCGGATGAGGCTCATGAACGGCGCCAGACCGGTGCCGCTCGCCAGCAGGTAGAGCCGCTTGCCGGGCGACAGGTGATCGAGCAGCAGCGTCCCCGTCGCCTTGCGCCCGACCAGGATCGGATCGCCGGGCTGGATGTGGCGCAGGCGCGACGTCAGCGGGCCGTCGGGCACCTTGATGCTGTAGAACTCGAGATATTCGTCGTAGTTGGCGCTGGCGAAGCTGAACGCGCGCAGCAGCGGCCGCCCCTCGACCTCGAGGCCGATCATCACGAAGTGGCCGTTGCGAAAGCGCAGCGCCGGGCTGCGCGTGGTCTTGAAGCTGAAGAGCGAATCGTTCCAGTGGTGCACGCTGAGGACGCGTTCCTGATTGACCTGACTCATGACGCTTCCTCGAGATCTGACCGCGCGGTTGACTCATCGGTAAAACCGGTTATTCATGTATGTCTATTCGGATTCAGCCGATATGCGCTACACGCTGCGCCAGCTCGAGGTCTTCCTGGCCGTCGCCCGCCTCGGCAGCGTGAGCCGCGCCGCGCGCGAGCTGGCGATGTCGCAGTCGGCCGCGAGCGGCTCGCTCGCCGATCTCGAGCGCCAGTTCGACGTGCGCCTGTTCGACCGCGCCGGCAAGCGCCTGCAGCTCAGCGACCTCGGCGGCTCGCTGCGCGCGCGCGCCCAGGCGGTGCTCGACCAGGCGAGCGATCTCGAGCGCGGGCTCGAGGGCCACAAAGAGGCGGCGCGGCTGCGCGTCGGCGCGACCCTCACCATCGGCAACTACCTGGCCGCCTCGCTGATGGCGCGCTTCATGCGCCAGTACCCCGGCCGCCGAGGTCACGCTGACCGTCGCCAACACCGAGGAGATCGCGCGCCAGGTCGGCAACTTCGAGATCGACGTCGGCCTCATCGAAGGCGAGGTCGCCGAGCCGGAGCTCGAGGTCACGCCCTGGCGCGACGACGAGCTGGTGGTGTTCTGCGCGCCCGACCACCCGTTCGCGCGCAAGCGCACGCTCAGCGATCGCGATCTGCGCGCCGCCGCCTGGATCGTGCGCGAGCACGGCTCGGGCACGCGCCAGGCGTTCGATCGCGCGATGCACGGCCTGCTGCCGGAGCTGCGCATCGCGCTCACCCTCCAGCACACCGAGGCGATCAAGCGCGCGGTCGCGGCACGCCTGGGCGTCGGCTGCGTCTCGCGCATCGCGCTCGACGACGCCTTCAGCCGCGGCAGCCTCAAGGCCTGCCGTGTCCCGCACCGCGACTTCCGCCGCCAGTTCTTCTTCCTGCTGCACCGGCGCAAGTTCCGCAGCGCCGGCATCGCGCGCTGGATGGAGCTGTGTCGCGCGGAGCCCGGCTGAGCGCGCGCGCACGCGCGTTCAGCGCGCGGCCTCGACGACCAGCGGGCGCGCGGGCGCGCGCGTGGGCGGCAACTCGTCGTCGTCGACGCGGCCCACGGCTTCGGGAAAGGTGACCGCCCCCGGCAACGCGAACCGCAGCGGGATCTCGAACACGCGAGGCAACGGATCGGAGTCGAGCTGCGTGCTCACGTAGAGCGCCCCCTGCACCTGGCGCACGCCGCCGACCGGCTCCGCCAGCGTCGCGCCCGGCGGCAGCGGCATGCGCACCACGACCGGCACGCGGCGCCCGAGATCGTGGCGCAGGCTGAGCTGCAGCGGCGCGGTGGCGCCGGCGCGCGGCGCACGCGGAACCTGGACGTCGAGGTGAAGCGGGCCGTTCTCCGCCTCCGCCGTGCGCACGAAGGGGCGCAGCGCCGCGCGCTCGATGCGCGCGATCAAACCGGGCGGCGTCGCCTCGATGCGCACCGCGCTGGCCGTCGCCGACAGCGCGACCGAGACCGGCGCCCCGGCGCCGAGCGTGAGCCGGTGCCGCGGGCCGACACCGCCGTCGCGCCCGATCTCGCTCCAGTCGATGGTCGACGGTGGCACCGACGCAGCGACCGCGCCCGGCGTGCCGAGCAGCGCGGGCAGCACCATGCGCGTCGCCTGGATCGAGCCGTAGCCGCCGCTGGCTTCGCGCTCGAGGAGCAGGCGCGTCCAGAGGCGGCCCGCGGCAGCCTCGATCGCGGACGCGGAACCGGGCGCGACGCCGCCCAGGTGGCGCGCGCGCACCAGCGCGGCCATTGCGATCGAGCGCGACGCTCGATCACCGGCGTACGCGCCCGGCAGCGCGAGCGTCCCGTCGGCGCCCACCGGCACCGCGGCGCGCAGCCGATCGGCCAGCGCGCCCGCGACGATCGCATAGCCAGGCCGATCGGCGACGGCGAGCAGCGCGCGCGCCAGTTGCAGCGGATCGCTGGTGCCGGCGAGCTGCTGCAACGTCGAGCTGGTGAATGCGGCCCAGCACGCCGGCTCCGCGCCTCGCTCCGCGCGCGGCGCGACGTCGAGCCATTCCAGGCTCGACGCCAGCGGCGGAGGCGACGACGGCGGGCACTCCTCTCGCGACTGGCGGCCGCGATCGCGCGACGCCGCCGCGTCCGACGCGGGCGGCAACGCGACCGCCTCCCAGAGCGCGGCGCGCGCCCGCAAGGGCGTCGCAATGTCGCTCTTCTTGCTCTTGGCGTGGGTGCCGAGGCGCTCGGCGACCTGGCCGGCGAGCGCGCGCGCCCGCGCCGCCAGCGGATCGCTCTCTCCGCCGCGCACGATCGCCCAGGTGCGAATGCGCCCGCAGATCTCCAGCGCGTCGGCGAACGCGCGCAGGCTGTGCAGGCGATCCGGCTGCACAGACTCCAGCACCGCAGCCAGCGCCGCCGTCGGACCGCGCTCCAGAACCAGGCGGCCCGGCTCGATCGGCGCCGTGCCGTCGGCAGTGACGCCCGGTAGCTGCAGCGTCGCCGTTCGGTCGACCCAGGCAGCGTCGGCGAGCACGGCGCGCTCGCCCGCGGGTCGGATCTCCCACTCATGATGGACCGCATCCGGTTCGACGCCAGGCGCGGACGCGGTCACGTCGAGCACGCCGGTCCCCGCGACACCACCGCTCATGAAGACCGTGGTCACCGCCGTCCCCGCCGCCGGCACCGCGACCGTGCGCGCGGCCGCCGCGCGATCGGCCAGCGCTGCCGCGCCCGACGCGGCCACGCGCAACGAAACCGCGAGCGCGCGATCGGTGCGATTGCGGAGCTCGATCGCAACACCGACGCGATCCCCGGCGATCCAGGCCGCGCCGGTGCGCACCGCCACCGAGAGCGGCAGCGCCACCGGCACGTCGAGGCTGGTGACCGCGGGCGAGCCGTGGTCGGGCACGCCGACCAGCACGATCTGCCAGGTGCTCTCGCCGTCGGGCAGCGACACCGACAGCCGCGTGTGGCCGTGCTCGTCGGTGCGCACGGGCGGCAACCAGATCGCAGGGCCGATCTCGATGCCGTGGGTGCTGTGGCCTTCGCGCCTGCCGCCCAGCCCGCCCGCCCCACTGCCGTAGCCGCTGCCGTCGGCGGCGCCCAAACCGCCCGTCCCGATCACATCCTTCTCGCCGAACTCGGAGCCGGTCAGCGCCTCCAGCGTATCTTTCCACGCGGCGATCGTGTCGTCGCTGACCTGCATGTCCCAGCGTGCGTCGACCAGGCGATCTTCATCGACGGCCCTGGCGTAAGGCGTCCTGGAGACGAGCACGCGCTGGAAGGGATCGCGCACGTCATCGCCGGTCCCAACGCGGCCGTCGGGCCCGGCAGAGACCAGCCGCTGCCCGGGCACGACGGACAGGAACGGCACGCGCGGGCCGCGCGCGCGCACGAACACCAGGTTGTGCGCCCAGGGATCGAGCAGATCGGACGCCGCGAGCTTCTCTCTGCGCACCAGGCGACGCAGCAGCGCGTTCGGATCGCGCAGCATCGGCTCGTCGGTGTCGAGCTTTTGCTCGTAGACGTAGTCGCGGATGGCCGACAGCACGCGGAACAGCTTGAGGCGCGTCACCCGGCGCGCGACATTGTCGTAGCTGACCTGGCGATCGACCAGCATCAGGTCGGCGAGCCGCCAGGGCTCGCCCCCGGGCGTCGTCGGCGCCTCGGGCATCGCCTCGGTGGTCAGCGTCATCATCTCGGGGTTGAGCGCGTGGTGGCCAGGACCGCCGATGCGCACGTCGCGCAGGCGCTCGGGGTCGCCGCTGGCTTCGAAGACGCCGCCCTCGAGCGAGCGCACGATGGCGCTGAAGGCCTTGTCGATCTCGGCGTCGACCGACGCCACGGGATCGACGGCGGCGGCCAGCAGCACCGGCGGCGACCGCGCGAGCGCCGCCCAGCGCTCGGTGTCGAAGCGCGCGTCGCCCTCGAGAAAGCCGTCGATGTCGGCGTCGGCGACCCCGAAGCCCGCGACCAGCGCGCGCCGCGTATCGAGCGCGAGCAAGCCGTCGACATGACCGCCGCCGCGCGCGTCGACGAGCACGGCCCCCACCGCACCGGTGAGCGGCTGGCCGCGACCGTCGCCGAGGTCGGCGTCGATCTGCACGATGCCACTGCGCGCGGGCACGCCCGCGACCCGCGCCGCCCGCAGGCGTGGCAGCACGGCGGGCAACACCAGCACGTGGCTTGCCAGCACCCTCGCGGCTTCTCGGCCCGCAACGGCGCGCGCGCGGTTCGACTCCGCCGCGCTGATCGACCAGAGGCCCGCCGCCGCCCCGGGCACGCGCACGCTGGCGACGCCGCCTGCGGCGCTCTCGATCCATCCGCTTGCCGCATTGGCGCGATCGGGCGCCGCCAGCACCACGCTCGACGCCGTCCCGCCCGATTTGGGTGCCACGCCGCCGGCCGCGTCACCGACGAGATGGAGCGCGATCTCCTCGCCGGCGCGCACGACGGCCCGCGCGGGCCGGATCGCGGCGGTGGCGTCGCGGTCGACTTCGACGCACACCTCGAACGGCTCCGGATGCGCGCCGAACGCGGCCAGGCTCGCCAGCGGCCGCACGTGCACGGTCGCCGCGACGTCGCCGGCGCACGCGGATTCGAGCCCGTCCGGCACCGCCGCTCCGATCTCGCGCGGCACGCGCCAGAGCACCTCGCCCCAGCCGCGGTCGTTGGTGCGCACGCGCGCCGACAGACCGTGCCCCTCGAGCCCGAGCTCGGCGGCCAGCGCGGCGCCGGCGAAGGTCGCGTGCACGAACAGGCGCTGCGGCTGGCCGGGAAGGAGCGCGCCGAGCTCCGGGATCAGCTCGACCTGCGGGCGCGGCGTCTCCAGCGCCAGCGTGTCCTGCCCCGACAGCGCGTGGCCCTGCGCGCTCGCGCGCGCGACGACGGTCAGCGTGCTCCCGCGCCGCGCGATCGTCGACGGGGTAGCGACGTCGATCGCGGCCACGCCGGCGGCATCGGTGGCCGCCGCCTTCGAGGCGCGCTCCCAGGCGGCGTCATCCACCGGCGCCGACGTCCCGCGCGGGCCGATCCAGTACCGAAACAGCAGCTTCGCGAGCGGCACGCCGGTGCCGTCGCGCGCCTCGACGCGAAAGGTGGCGCGCGAGCCCGGTCGCGCGGCCGGCTGCGTCCAGCGCAGCGCCAGCGATGGCGCGCTCGGGGTCTCCTCGCGCACGTGCAGCGACTGCGCCGCCGAGACGTCATCATCGGTACCGGCCGCCGTGCGTGCGCTCAGCGTCCAGTGCGCGTCGGGATCCTCGGTGAACGGGACGGGCACCTGCGTCGCGACCATGCCGGCCTCGTCGGTGATCAAGCGGCGCGAGAACCGTGCGACGCTGCCCTCGAGAAGCTCGACGTCGACCGGCACGGCCGAAATCGCTTTGCCCGAGACGGCATCGCGCACGAACGCCCAGGCCGACAGCGTGCCGCCGGGGACGACGGCGCCGTCACTGATGCGCAGGTCGACGGCGCGCGCCGGCAGCCGCTCGATCGGCAGCTCGCGCGTGCGCTGGTGCTCGCCGAAGCGCACCGACAGCAGCAGCTTGAGCGGGCCCCTGCCGGGGGGAACGTCGACGTCCAGGTGCCCGCGGCCGGCGTCGTCGGACTGCGCCGACACGATCGGCGGCGCCGCCGCCATCTTCTTGCCGAGCGATTCGGGATCCCACGTCGCCTCGATCGTCGCCCCCGCGAGCGGCGCCAGCGTCGAGACCCGCGGAAACGCAAAGACGCGTACCTGCACCGGCAAGCGCGCACCGGCGGCGATCCGGGCGGGCGCGTGCACGAACATGTCCAGACCACGCGCCGCCGGATCGGAGCGCCTGCCGGCCGGCACCCCGGCCGGCAAAGGTCGCGGCACGGCGGCCAGTGTGAGACCGACGACCACCAGGACCTGGGACGTCATGCGCGCGGGGCCTCCGACGGAGGGACAACGTCCAGGCTCCGCGGTTCCCGCCGTTCGTCACCGGACTGATGCTGGCCAACCGCCGGTCGCGGTGACAGGATGCCGCGGATCCCGATCCGCGATCCCAACCACGGAGGCCCGACAATGAAGACCAGCGACGAGAAAGTGAACGACCTCATCCTGACCGGCAAGGCCATGGACGCTTTCGAGGAGTTCTACGCCGACAGCATCGAGATGTGCGAGAACTTCGACGCGCCCTGCGTCGGCAAGGAGGCCAATCGCAAGCGTGAGCTGGAGTTCTTCGGCAAGGTCGGCGAGTTCCACGGCGCCGAGCTGCTATCGCAGTCGTACGACGACAAGAACCACGTCGGGCACTCCGAGTGGATGTGGGACCTGACGTTCAAGGGCGGGCCGCGCGTGCAGATGAAGCAGGTCGCCGTTCGCCGCTGGAAAAACGGCAAGGTCGTCCACGAGCGCTTCTACTACAAGCCCTAGATCTAACGATGCCCGTATGATGGGGGCCCGATGTGGGTCGTGCCTCTCTGGATTGGCGTCCTTTCGGCGGCAGCCGCTCCCCTCGGCGCAGCGGACGCCGCCGAAAACAGGCCCGCGACCGCTCCAGCGCCCGCGGCGGCGGCGACACCGACGGCGCTCGGGTTCGCGGGCAGTCGCGAGGGCGCCAGCTTGAACGGGCGGTGGCACACCATCGTCGATCCCTACGAGAACGGCTTTTACGACTACCGCCGGCAGCCGCGCGCCCACGGATACTTCGACGACGCGCCGCCCGTGAACAAGTCGGATCTGGTCGAGTACGACTTCGCCCGGTCGCCGACCCTGGACGTGCCGGGCGACTGGAACACCCAGCGCCCCGAGCTGCTGTACTACGAAGGGACGCTCTGGTACGAACGGCGATTCGACTGGACGCCCGGCAGGGCGAGCGCGACGCGCGTCTTCCTGCAGTTCGGCGCGGCGGCCGAGCGGGCGATGGTCTGGCTCAACGGCCAGCGCCTGGGCGAGCACGAAGGCGGCTTCACGCCGTTCGCGTTCGAAGTGACCGGCCGGCTGCGGCCGCGCGGCAACTCGCTGGTGGTCAAGGTCGACAACACGCGCCGCGCCGAGGCGATCCCGACCCTGAACACCGACTGGTGGAACTACGGTGGGCTCACGCGCGAGGTGCGCCTCATCGAGACGCCGCCGACCTTCGTGCGCAACGCGCGCGTGCAGCTCGACCCGCGCGACGCCGGACGCGTCACGGCAGTGGTGGCGCTCGACGGTGCGCGCGGCCCGCAACACATCACCGTCGAGATCCCCGAGGCGCACGCGCGCGCGGCGGCGACCACCGACGCCGCGGGGCGCGCCGTGCTCTCGTTTCCGGCGCATCTCGCGCTCTGGTCGCCGGAGTCACCCCGGCTCTACGACGTCGTCATCCGCGCCGGCGGCGATCGCGTGCAGGACCGGGTCGGCTTTCGCACGATCGCGGTGCGCGGCGCCGATTTGATGCTCAACGGCCGCCCGATCTTCCTGCGCGGCGTGGCGCTGCACGAGGAGGCGCTGGTCCGCGGTGGGCGCGCCACCACGCGCGCCGAAGCCGAGACGTTGCTGGGGCTGGCGCGCGAGCTCGGCTGCAACTTCGTGCGGCTGGCGCACTACCCGCACAACGACGAGATGACGCGCGCCGCGGATCGCCTGGGGTTGCTGGTCTGGTCGGAGATCCCGGTTTATTGGACGATCGCGTGGACCGACGCGGGCACGCTCGCCAACGCGCGCCAGCAGCTGGCGGAGATGATCGCGCGCGATCAGAACCGCGCGTCGGTGATCCTCTGGTCGGTCGCCAACGAGACGCCGATCACCGAAGCGCGCACGCGCTTCCTGCGCCGCCTGGTCGACGATGCTCACGCCGCGGATCCCACGCGCCTCGTGACCGCGGCGCTCGAGCACCACTACGCCTCGGGTGGCAGCGGCGGGGGCGAGGAGGGCGACGGCGACGGCGCCGCCGCCACCGTGATCGTCGACGATCCGCTGGGCGCGGCGCTCGACGTGATCGGCGTCAACGAGTACGTGGGGTGGTACGACGGTCTGCCCGACAAATGCGACCGCCTGACCTGGCGCTCGGCGTACGCCAAGCCGCTGGTGGTCAGCGAGCTCGGCGCCGATGCCAAGGCCGGCCTGCACGGCGACGACCTCACGCGGTTCACCGAGGAGTACCAGGCCAGCTTCTATCGCCACCAGCTGGCGATGCTGCAGTCGATCCCGACGCTGCGCGGGATGTCGCCCTGGATCCTCGTGGATTTTCGCTCGCCGCGGCGACCGCTGCCCGGCGTGCAGGATGGCTGGAACCGCAAGGGGCTGGTCGCCAACGACGGAACGAAGAAGCAGGCCTTCTGGATCGTGCGCGATGCGTACCGCGCCCGCGCCGCGAGGGACTCTCCGACGCCGCAAGGCAGCCCATCAAACCCTCCAACCCCGTGACCGTGAACGATCACGAGCCGGAGACCCTTCTCCCCCTCCGTCTCCCTCTCCTCCACGTCTGCATGGAAGAGAGCGTCAGGGCTTCCTTCTTCTCCCCCTCAGTCTCCCTCTCCTCCACGTCTGCATGGAAGAGAGCGTCGGGGTGAGGAGGTCCGGATCAATCCACGGTGCGTCATCGGGGCGGGAGGTGCGATCGTATTGATCACGACCACGGTGGCTTTCCCGTTCAGGTGCGCGGCCACGATCACCGAGGCGGCCACGATCACGGCCACGATCACGGACGGAGCGCTAACGCCGCGCCGTGACCTGGCGGTGCGAGGCGCGCCTCGAATGGGCGCGCGCCGGCTTCGCCGGGTGGCGCGGCGTCTCGGCGGCCGCGACTGCCGCTCCCGTGCCGCGCTGCGTACCCGCGACGGCCGCGCTCGGCGCCAGTGGCGGGCGCTGCGCCGGCCGCTGCTCGACGATGCGCGGTCGCGGGTGGATCGTCGGCTCGGGCTCGACCATCGCGCTCTCGGTGGCGGCGCTCTCGGTGGCCGGCTTCGCGCGCGAGCCCGACATCACGCCGACCGCGCCCAGAACCAGCACGACGGCAGCGCCGAGGAAGATCATCTGCGTGCGACGCGTCGGCATTCCCGTCCCGGGGAACGACGCAAACGTCATCGACGTCGCGGGACCGGACGCGGTCACCGCGACGGCGGCGCCCCGCGGCGGCGTCGAACGCACGCGGCGCATCAACGCGCGCAGTGACGGATCCTTGTTCCGCCCCAGCAGGGCGTCGGCCTTGGACTTGAGGTAGCGCGCGGCGCCCGCGAGGCGCAGCGACCGGATCTTGGCGGTGTTCGTACGCTCTCGCCGCGGCTGCAGCCACGGCCCGCGTTCGTCGATCGGTGACAGCTGCGGAGCCACCGGCTCCATGTCGCCCGCGGCCGGCGACCAGATCACCGTCGCGCCGTCGTCCCAGACCGCGCCGGGGTCCGATACCTCGCGCAACGCCGCGACGAAGTCGTCGATGCCCGCGTAGCGTTCGCCCGCCTCGGACGACAGCGCGCGCCGCAGCACCTGATCGAGGCCGCTCGACACGCCCATCACGAGCTCGCTCACCGGCGGCGGCATGGCGCGCGACCAGCCCCGACCCTTGTCGTCGGGCTCGCCCACGGTGGTGACCTCGCCGATCTCCTCGGGAAACGCCGGGCAGCCGGCCAGCATCTCGTAGGAGATCGCGGCCAGCGAGAACTGATGCGAAGGCTTCGTGGTGCCCGGCCCGTTCGCCGAGGTCAGATCTTCGGGAGCGAGATAGCTCGCGCGCGGGCCGCCCGGCCGCACCGGCAGATCCTCGGCGCGCCGGATGCCCAGCACGCGCGTGCGGGTCGCGCCGGGGGCGCCCGGCACCAGCTCGTCGGTGAGCAGAATCGCGCGCGGCTCGAGGCTGTCGATGACGCCACCCTCGGCCTGGATGCCGTTCATGACTTCGACGATCTGCGCGACCAGGTCGACAGTACGCGCCAGTGGTAGCAGACCTTCCTCTGCTATCAGATCCTCGAACGAGCGAATTCGTTTCTCGTCGGTCACTCGGGGGACCCCATCAGCTCCGGATGTAGACAATAGCACTAGTTACGCCCACAAATCACGTGACCCCACGACAGGGCCCGGTCGCGTCATTCGTTGTCAACGACGCGCGGGTTTGCTGGCGTGCGCTGCGCAGCCGGGCTCTGTCCGCGGCTTGACGCAATAATGGTGGCCATTTATGGGCCTTTTCGCAATGCGCGGCGCGGCCGAAACCGCAATCAACGTCACCACGGCAATATCACCGAACCGGAAATTGCACGCCCGCGTCGAGAACGAGGATCAGGTGCACCAGCCGCCGTCGACGTCGATCACCTGGCCGGTGATGTAGCGCGCGCCGTCGCCCAGCAGGAAGAGCACCAGCGGCGCGACATCGGCGGGCGTCCCGGCGCGGCCGAGCGGCACGCGCGCCGCGTAGTCGGCGAAGACCGCGTCGCCGAGCTCCGCCGTCATGTCGGTGCGCACCAGGCCGGGAGCGACGGCGTTCACGCGGATGGCGGCCGGCCCCAGCTCGCGAGCGAGCGCGCGCACCGCCGCCTCGACGCCGCCCTTGGCGGCCGCGTACGCGACGCTGCCGGACACGGTTCGCCGCGCCAGCGTCGACGACAGCATCACCACCGACGCGCCGGCCGCGAGCCGACCCGACGCCAGCAACCCGCGCAGCAGCCGCAACGGCGACTCCAGATCGCCGAACAGCTGCGCCGCCAGCGGATCGGCGCCGCTTGGCGGGGGCAGCTCGGCGAACGGCGCGCGACGAATGATGCCGGCGGACAGCACCGCACCGTCGAGCGGCCCGGCGCCAGCAACCGCGCGCGCGATCCCGGATTCGGTGGCGAGATCGGCGGTGAGCCAGGTGGCCGCCGCGCGCGCGCCGTCCCCCACCACGGCCGCCCCGCGCGTGATTCCCACGACCGCGTGGCCAGCGTCGCCGAGCACGGCCCCGATCGCCGCGCCGATGCCGCGCGAGGCGCCGGTGAGCAGGACCCTCAACGGCGCACCCGGCGGCTCGCCGTCACGGCGCAGGCTCGCCCCGCCGCTGGTGCCCGGCCCATCACCGCTCGAACACGATCAGGCGGCCGTGCGGATCGCGCGGCGCCCAGATGTGCTCGGGCGCGACCTCGGCGGGAGCGCCGGTCACCTCGACCTCGTCCTCGGGGATGAAGCGCGGCCGGTCGACGCACAGGATGGTCTGGTAGTGCTCCGTGGGGTTTTGATAGAAGTGCGCGGCGTTGCGTGGCCAGTGAAAGGCGGTGCCGGGGAACACCTCGCGGCCCTGGCACAGGATCCCGCGCGTCAGCACCAGCTCGTGCTCCTCCATCTGGTGGTGCACGTGCAGCGGGATCTCGCGGCCCGGCGCCACGTTCAGGCGATAGATGCCCGAGTGCGCCGCCTCGTGGATCACGTCGACGGTCCCGAAGCTCTTGTCCTCGACCCGCAGGGCCGTGGGCGCCGCCCCGCGCTCGATCGTCAGGCTCGCGGTCATCGGAGCGGGCAGCGCGTTCGGCTTGTGGATCTCGACGACGACGCGCCGGATCGGCGTCCGCCGCTCCCCCGGCGTCGGCGGCGCCAGCAGATACGCCGCCAGCGCGTCGGCCGCCGTCTCGAGCAGCCGGAAGCGGCACGCCGCCAGCAGAAAGCTCACCTGGCCCGTGACCGCGAGGTAGTCGACGCTGTCCTCGAGCGACTCGCTGGCGTGCGCGCGCGGCGACAAGCCCAGGCGCAGCGTCACCGACACCGGCTGCACCCGCAGATCCTCCTCGGCGAAGATGCCGATGACGCAGTCGACCCGCAGGTCGCGGATCGTGATCCAGTCGAGCGATTCCATCGACGACGACGGATATATACCTAAGGCGATCTCCCGCCGCCAATCACCGTCGCGCGCTCAGCAGCACGCCGTGGTCGGCAATCGCGCCGCGCGGGTCGCCGACCACGGCGGCGCCGACGCCCACGGTCTCCTGAGCTTCGCGCAGGATCTCGAGCGCGCGCGACAGCATGGCCGGGCGATGCACCGAGCCGGCGAAGTGCAGGTCGACCAGGGTCGCCGCCAGCTGCTCGCGCTCGCGCGCCGACGTCGCGTCGAAACGGACGAAGGCCGGCGCGGGCATGAGCTCGATCGAGGTGAAGCGCTGGGCCGCCAGCGCCTCGGCGGCGCGGGCCAGCAGGAAGCCGTGGTGAGCCAGCGGGCGGCCGCTGATGGCGGCGCAGGCGTTGTAGCAACGCACGATCGGGTTCTCGGGGTGCGCCTGCACGATCACGATGCGCGCGCGCGGCGCCGCCACGCGGATCATCTCGGCCACGGCACGCCCGGGGTCGCGGGTGTATTGCAGCGTCCAGGTCGCCACGACAGCGTCGAACGCTCCATCGTCGAACGGCAGCGCCTCGGCGCGGCCGGGCACGAGGCGGATCGGCGTGCCGTCGTCGGCCAGCAGCGTGCGCTCGCAGGCGCGAAGCGAATCGAGCGGCGGGTCGACCCGCGCGCAGCGCCGCCCCACCAGCCTGAGCCGCCGGGTCACCGCGCCGAGCCCGCCACCGACGTCCAGCACCGACACCGCGTCGCCGAGCTCGCGATCGATGACCGCCGCCGATGCGCCCGCCTCGAGGCGCGCCGAGAACGCATTCCCGGCCTCCTCGTCGAGCGATTCGGGGCCCCAGAAGACGGTAGGCCATCGGTCTGCGGGGGCACAGAGCGGATGATCGCGCCAGATCACTGCACGTCGACAATACGCCCACCTCGCGCACCGACGCAACAAACAAGCCTCGGCCGGGTGATCATTGCGACCTTGATTGGACGGTGTGGCCGGGGTAATCCTGCGGGCACCCGGTTTTGTCGCTGGTGTACTCAGTTCTTTTCTGGCTGGCGCGAGCGGCTCCGCGGAGTTTGGTCATCGTCATCGATAGCTCGGTCGTCATACACGCCCTCCGCCACGTCTTTGCTGGCGACGTGGTCGCCCTGGACGGTATCGACCTCGAGATCGCCGCCGGCTCGTTCGTCGCGTTGCTCGGTCCGTCGGGCTGCGGAAAGTCGACGCTGCTGCGGCTGATCGCGGGCCTCGAGGCCCCGACGCGCGGCGAGCTCACCGTGCTCGGCCGGAACCCGGCGATCCGAAGCAGCGCGCGGGCTGCCGGCGGGAACGGCGGCGTCCCGCACGGCACCGAGGTGGCGTTCGTCTTCCAGGACGCCCACCTCCTGCCCTGGCGCACCGTGCTCGACAACGTGGCGCTGCCGCTCGAGCTGCGGGGCGTGAGCGCGAAAGAGGCCCGCGAGCGCGCGCGCGCGCCGCTCGGCGATGTCGAGCTCGACGACGCGCTCGGGCGCTACCCGGATCAGCTGTCGGGCGGCATGCGCATGCGCGTGTCGATCGCGCGCGCGCTGGTCACCGAGCCGCGCCTCCTGCTGCTCGACGAGCCGTTCGCCGCGCTCGACGAGCTGACGCGCCAGCGCCTCGACGAACGGCTGCGCGCGCTGTGGGCGCACCGAGCGGCGGCGAAAGGAATGACCATCATCTTCGTCACCCACTCGCTGGCCGAGGCGGTCTTCCTGGCGCAGCGCGCGCTGGTGATGTCGAAGCGCCCGGGGCGCATCGTGCTCGACCACCCGATCGGGCTGCCGGCCGAGCGCGGCGCCGCGATGCGCACCTCGCTGCCCTTCGTCGAGAACACCGGAATCCTCTACCAGGCCCTGGAGGCGCATGGCGCGCTCGACGAAGCGGTTTGACGCGATCGACGCCGTCCTGCCGCCGGTGCTCACGCTCTTCGTCGTGTGCGCCGTCTGGGAGCTGGGCGTGCGCCTGCTGGGCATCCCCGCGTTTCTCGTTCCGCGGCCGACGGCGGTGCTGTTGGCCGGCTGGAACGAACGCGTGCTGCTGGCCGGCGCGCTCCTGACCACCGCCGAAGGCGCGGTCGCCGGTTTCATGCTGAGCCTGATCTTCGGCACCGTGGCCGGGCTGTTCCTGTCGCTGTCGCGTGTGCTCGAGCGCGCGCTCTATCCCTACGCGCTGTTTCTGCAGACCGTGCCGATCGTCGCGGTCGCGCCGCTGCTGGTGCTCTGGTTCGGGCCGGGCCTGCGCGCGGTGTCGGTGTCGGCGTTCATCGTCTCGGTCTTTCCGATCATCGCCAACACGCTGGCCGGCCTGCGCGGCGTCGACGCGCGCCTGACCGACCTCTTTCGCCTGTACGGCGCCAGCACCGCCGACAGCCTGTTCAAGCTCGGGCTGCCGTCCGCGGTGCCGAGCATGGCCACCGGCTGGCGGGTCGCCTCGGGCCTGGCGGTGATCGGCGCGCTCGTCGGCGAGTTCGTGGCCGGCTTCTCCGAGGGCAGCGCCGGCCTGGGCATCACCGTGCTGGCCGCCTACCGGCAGCTGCGCACCGATCTCCTGTTCGCGACGGTGATCCTGGCGTCGTTGCTGGGCCTGTCGTTGTTTGCGGCGGTCAGCCTGTTCTCCAATCGACTGTTGCGGCGGCTGCGCGCGCGCATTTGAACAAACCCTCGAGAGGATCCGCGTGAATCATCAGTCTGCTTCCGTCACCCGCTGGCTCTGGTTGTCGCTGCTGGCCCTGCCGCTGGCGGGCGCGTGCCAGAAGAAGACCGACTCCGCGGGCGCCGGTGCGGGCGCCGCGCGCGCCCATCACGCTGGCCCTGAACTGGTTGCCCGAGCCCGAGTTCGGCGGCTTCTACGCCGCGCGCGAGGACGGCGCGTACAAGCGAGCGGGCCTGGACGTCAAGGTGCAGGGCGGCGGCGCCGGCGTTCCCGTCGTGCAGATGGTGGCGACCGGCCGGGCCGACTTCGGCACGGTCACCGCCGACGAGCTGGTGCTGGCGCGCGCGCACGGCGGCGACGTGGTCGCGGTGTTCGCGACCTTCCAGACCGCGCCGCACGGGATCATGGTGCACGCGTCGCGCGGCCTGAAGAAGCTCGAGGACGCGTTCGCTTCGGGGACGCTGGCGCTCGAGACCGGCCTGCCGTACATCGCGTTCCTGCGCCAGAAGCTCCACTGGGGCGACGCGAAGATCGTCGCCTACGACGGCGGCATCGCGCACTTCCTGACCGACCCGACTGTTCGGCCAGCAGTGCTACATCACGTCGGAGCCGATCCTCGCGCGGCAGAAAGGGAGCGACCCGCAGGTGTTCCTGATCGCCGACGCCGGCTTCAATCCCTACACCACCATCGTCATCACGCGCGGCGAGTTGCTGAAGAAGAGCCCCGAGATGGTGAACGCGTTCGTCGCGGCCACCGCCGCCGGATGGCGCGACTACCTCGACAACCCGGCGCCGACGAACCAGGTGCTGGGCACGCTCAACCACGCGATGGACGCGCCGACGCTGGTCGCGGCCGCGCAGGCACAGACGCCGCTCATCGAGACCGCCGAGACCAAGCGCCTCGGCCTGGGCGCGATGACCCGCGCGCGCTGGCAAACGCTGGTCGAGCAGCTGGTGTCGCTGAAGCTCATCGACCACGCCGTCGACGTCGACGCGCTGTTCGTGTCGACGTCGACCGAGGCGCGCGCGGCGGCGCACTAAACTAGGCTCAGGGCCTGTCGAGCGCCTCGCGCACGCAGCGCGCCAGGTCCTCGGGCAGGTACGGCTTGGCCAGGAAGTTCACGTCGGGATCGACGACGCCGTGGTGCACGATGGTGTTCTCGGTGTAGCCCGACGTGTAGAGCACGCGCAGGTCGCGCTTCTCGCCGCGCAGGCGATCGGCCAGCTCCTTGCCGCTCATTCCCGACATCACGACGTCGGCGATGAGCAGATCGACCGCACGCCCGAGCTGTTCGAAGATCGCCAGCGCCGCGCGCGGATCGCCGGTCTCGTGCACGACGTAGCCCTTGGCGCGCAGGATGCGCACCGCCACGCGCCGGACCATCTCGTCGTCCTCGACGACCAGCAGCGTCTCGTGGCCGCGCGGCCGACGGCGACGACAGCGACGGCGGCGGCGGGTGTGCCGCCTCGGTGACGCGCGGCAGGTAGACCTTGAACGTCGTCCCCTTGCCGAGCTCGCTGTAGACCCAGATCGACCCGCCGCTCTGCTTGACGATGCCGTAGCAGGTCGCGAGGCCGAGGCCGGTCCCCTTGCCCGGCGCCTTGGTCGTGAAGAACGGCTCGAAGATGTGCGCCATGGTCGCGGCGTCCATGCCGCCGCCGGTGTCGCTGACGCTGAGCATGACGTACGAGCCCGGGCGCGACCTCGGGATGCGTCGCCGCGTAGTCGGCGCCGAGCTCGACGTTCGCGGTCTCGATGGTCAGCTTGCCGCCGCCCGGCATCGCGTCGCGCGCGTTGACGACCAGGTTCATCAGCACCTGCTCGATCCGGCCGGGGTCGGCGCGGATGCGGCCCAGGCTGGGGACGGTGATCGAGGCCAGCTCGATGTCCTCGCCGATCAGCCGGCGCAGCATCTTGTCGAGGCTGGTGACGAGCTCGTTGAGATCGCAGCACCTTGGGCTCGACGATCTGGCGGCGGCGAACGCCAGCAGCTGCCGGGTCAGCTCGGCGGCGCGCTGGCCGCCGAGCTCGATCTGCTCCAGATCCTCGCGCTCGCGCTCGTCGCTGCTGCGGTCGGAGCAGAAACTTCGCCAGCGACAGGATCACCGTCAGCAGGTTGTTGAAGTCGTGAGCCACGCCGCCGGCGAGCCGGCCGACGCTCTCCATGCGCTGGGCCAGGAGCACCTGCTCCTCCAGGTTCTTGCGCTCGGAGATGTCGCGGATCGCGGTCACCCGCAGCGTGCGGTCGCCGACCTCGATGGTCTTCGCGCGCACCTCGACGGGGATGACGGTGCCGTCGGCGCGCAGCAGGCGGTGCTCGTAGAACTGCGGCGCTCCCGACGCCAGGTGCGCGATCACCTCGGCGCGCGACTCGGGCGCGACGAAGTCGATCGCCTGGCGGCCGACCAGATCGACGAGCGGCGCGCGCATGATCTCGCCCAGCCGTGCGTTCCCATCGACGATGCGGCCGTGGTCGGTGATCGTCAGTCCCTCGAATGCGGCGTCGACGAAGGTGCGCATGCGCAGCTCGGCGTCGCGGCGGATGCGCTCCGCCTCGCGCCGCTCGGTCGGATCGCGGCCGACGACGCAATAGAGCACGCGCCCGCCGACGACGGTGCGGCCGACGCTGGACTCGATCTCCACGACGTGGCCATCCTTGTGGTGAAATGGACGCACCTCGATCGGCACCTGTCCGATCTCGACCAGCATGGCCAGGTTCGCCTCCATGACGCGAGGCTCGCTGCCCGACACTTGGCGCATGTCGAGGCTGGGGATCTCGTCCGCCGAGTAACCGAGCACGTGCGTGAACGCCAGGTTGGCGCGAAGGATGCGCAACGACTTCGCGTCGACCACGAACACGATGTCCGTGCCCAGGGCCATCACGGCCTCCCCGACGACCCGCAACAGATCCGGATCTTGCGCCACGCCTCCTCCGTTGAGTGGTGAACGGACGACCCGACTCCGGAACCGCGATTGGAGCCGTCGCTAGCTTCCGCCCCGAGCGCCGGTGCCGTCAAGTGACCCGGGCTGCATCTCCCGGCGCGGCGCGCCAGACCGCCGGCGTCGTTTTTCGACGGGAGGTTGAATCAGGGTTGGAATCAGGGTTGGAATCAGGGTTGATCGATGCGCAGCTCGTCGAAGGTCGCGCTGATCGTCGCCCCGGCCTGACCGGAGAACGTCGCCGTGCGCGCGCTGTCGTCGACGGCGACCTTCCAGACATAGCGCGTGCCGTTCTTGACGAGACCGCCGGCCGGGTTGACCGCGCCGTGTGCGTCGACAGCGACGATGTTCAGGCTCTGATCGTTGTTGATGTTGCTCAACGCCCAGTACGTCCACTGCCCCCATTTCACGACCGGGCAGGTGTTGGTCAGCGTGAAGTCGGACGACGTATAGACGCAGCTCGCGTACCAGCCGTCGCCGACGACGGGCGCCAGCTCGATGGCCGCCTCGCTCGCCTCCGGTGACGGCGGGGCTTCCTCGTCGAGATCGACCCACGAGATCGTGACGACGCCGCCGGCCTGACCGAGGTAGCTCACGGTCATCGCCGTCGCGTCGACGGTCGCCTGCCAGAGATAGCGCGCGCCCATGCGTTCGAAGCCCGCCGATTTCAGGTGGCCGGCAGCGTCGACGCCGATGACCAAGAGCGCTTGTCGGTTGTCCGTGTTGCCGAGCGCCCAGTAGGTCCACTGCCGCCACTGGATCGCCCAGCAGGTGCTGGTTTCGGTGGTATCGCTGTCCGAGACGAAGCAGCTCGCGTGCCAGTCGCCGACGGTCGGCGCAGACGCGAGCGGGACCTGGACCGCGACCGGCGTCGCCGGGCCGACGTCGCCGTTGCCCGCAGCGTCGCCGTCAAAAGATGAGGCGTCCGTGCCGTCCGCCCCCTTCGGCGGTGGGCGCGTCCGGCGCGAACGCAGCATCGACGCCGGCGTCGGCGATCCGATCGTCGCCGCTGCGGTCGCCGGGCGCGTCACCGGCGTCGGGCGCGGTCGGGTGATCGGCGGCGCCGCCGTCGCCCGCGTCGCGGACGACGTTGCCGTCGCCACCGCCGCTGCCCGAGGAGCAGGCGGCGATCAGGCTCGCCAGGCCCCAGCACACGATGCACGCAGCGAACACCCGCGCCGGCCGCCCGATCGGAACCCTGGCGGCGGTGCCCCGGTCGAGCTCGGTCCACATCTCTTTCGACTGTAAGCCGTTTGCGATCCGCGGTCCATGCCGCGGCCTGGCAAACGCCGCGATTCCGCGCGGCTGTGCCTCGAGAACAGAAGAATTCGCGCTCGATCGTTGATCAGGGGACTGGCCAGACATCGCGGCCCCGCGAAGACCGTCCGATCGATCTTACTTCAAGCTGCTCACAACCAGGAGACAGTCACATGTCGAGGCCGCACTCGTTCCGGTCCGGATTCGCCGTCGTTCTTTTGGGCGCTCTGTCACTCTCGCAGGCCGGTTGCGGCGAGCCCGAGGCGGCGCCGTCGGCCAGCGACGACGTGATCCAGCAGGTCTACGCGGGAAGCCTCACGCTCTCGCAGGCGCCAGTCGATCTGCCGCTGCCAGCTGCAGGTGGTGCGCGTCGGCGGCACCGTGTTTCACTTCGGGCTCGATCTCACGCAGAGCCCGCCCGCGTTCTTTCCCTTTCAATCGACGGTCCCCGGCACGCTGGTCTCGATCGCCGAGCTGCCGATCACGCGCCAGCTCAACGTGCGCAGCGACGCCAACGGCCAGTGGTCGGCGAGCGTCGTCAAGATCAAGGGCGTACCGCTGCACGTCTCGTTCGTCTACGAGCACGCCGGCTTACGTCACCACCAAGTCGCAGGTGTTCGACATCGGCGACGGCGGCATCGCCGATCTGTCGGTGCAGTTCCCGACGCAGGCCTATTTCACGCTGGCCAAGGCCCAGATCGAGCAGCAGATCGGCGGGCTCATCGGCGCGCCCTACACGCTGAACAACATCCTGGTGGCCACCGTCGGCAAGGCGTGGGCGTCGATGTTCAATCCCATGTTGCCGCACGGCGACCCGGGTGCGCAGGTCACGAGCACCCGGCGATCCAGTTCCCCGCTTCGGTGGGGCCGATCTACTTCAACGAGTCGGTCGCGCCCGATCCGACGATCAACGCGACCTCGGTCGACGGCGGCGTGCTGTTCGGCAACCTGGCCGCCGGCCGCTACTCGTTCACCGCGGTCGGGCGCCGTTCTCCTACTCGACGGTGAATTTCGTCATCCAGGACGGCATCGGCCTCTACGTCGCGTCACCGCCGCACGGCATTCAGAGCAGCAACGATTCGCCGGCCGGACAACCGTAGCCGGCGCGCGCGGCAGTTGCGGGCCGCTCAGACCCAGACGGTGACCGCGGCCAGGGCGGCGCTCGCGGCCGCGATCAGCAGCGAATCGCGCAGATGCCGGACGCGACGCGACGGCTGGCGGCGACATCGTCGGCCGGCGCCGGCGTGCGGCTGAAGTCATCGTGCTCGAACATGCCCTCGGCCGCGCGTGCGACGCAGGTGTTGCGCCGCACCTGGAGCAGCGAGACCGCCGCCAGCCCCGCCGGCAGGAAGACGAGCGCGCGCAGGTACCAGGCGCTGCCGCGCGCGATGAAGAGCGCCAGCAAGCCCAGCGACACCACCGTCGCCACGTATCCGATCCGCAGCCTGCGACGGCGGCCGGCGCCCGAGATGTTGGGGCGACAGGCCGCGTAGGACGCGGCGTGATCCGATACGGAAGGATGAGCTTCAGCGCCGGTTTCCATGCCTTCCGATCTATGACGCATGGGGCGCCGGCGCAAGCCCGCCTGTGCGCGGGTCGCCGGCTGGAAGGCGTAGCACGAGCTGGCTTGTTGACGGCGGCGACCGATCGTTCTTACCCTCCGCCGCATGGAGAAGCGGTGGGTTTTCCATCTGAGCCCCGAGGGCGAGATCCTGGTGGCGGCGCGGACGGCGGCCAGCGATCTGGAGAAGGCGAGCGCGCTTCCGGCGCCCGACGCCGCCCGCATCATGAATCGCCTGTTTCCCGGCGGCGATCGCTGGGGCGAGCCGCAGCGGCGGCGCGCCCTGGTGGAGATGGCCGACGTCGCCGGACCCGACGTGCGCGGATTGTCGGACGACGCGCTCCGCACGCTGGCCCTGCGGCGAGTCGGTGCCCACGGCCAGCTCGTGGTGGTGCGAGAGGAGACGCACCTGCCGCCGTGCGGGTCGGGGCCGCCGCCCGTGGTGCACCCCGATATCCAGCCCGAGATGCCGGCCCCGCCCGCGCCGGCCACGGTGGCGGCTCCGACGGCGGCGGCGACCACACCCGCGGCGGCGCCCCGGCGCAAACCGCCCCGGCCGCAGGGCGGGCACACGCCAAAAGCGCACGACAGCAACGGCGATTGGACCGGCGACAGCTCGAAGTGGTCGCAGGAGAAGAAGCTGCAGAGCATGCATCCCGACCTGCGCCCCAAGGTGTCGGCGGTGATCGCCGCGCTTCAGAAGAGGGGCTTCCAGGCCAAGATCTTCTTTGCCTGGCGCAGGGTGGCCGTGCAGCTCGAGATCTTCAAGAAGGGCCACACCAAGGTGAAGTTCAGCTTTCACAACGCGCAGAAGAAAGACGGCACGCCCAACGCCTACGCCGCCGACATCATCGACGGCCGTTACGCCTGGTCCGCCAAGGCCGAGAAGGAAGGCTTCTGGAAGGCGCTCGGCGAAGAGGCGCACGCGCAGTCGCTGTACTGGGGCGGCGACTGGAAGACGTTTCGCGACTGGGCGCACGTGCAGCTCGTGGAGAACTCCCAGCTCGGCCGCGTGAAGAAAGACAGCGGGCTGTGACCGGCGCCGTCGCGGCGGCGGCGCTCTGGCTGGCGACGCAGGCGACGACACCGGCCGCGGCGACGCTGCCCAAGGCCGAGCCGGCGGTCTGGCTGATCGTCGCCGCGAGCGAACCGACGGCGACGGCGATCGCGCAGAAGGCCAGGGCCATGGCCAGCGCGCTGCCGCACGCGCTGGTCGTGCAGACGCGCGACTGCGGCGACAAGAAGAGCGTGTTCGCGCTGGCCGCCGAGGTGACCGATTCGGCCGACGCCGCCAAGGGGGCGCTGCCGGCGATGCGCAGCGCGATCAAGGACGCGTACGTCAAGAAGTGCGCCGTCGTCGCCGGCTCGCTGCTGTCGCTGCGCTATCCGGCGGTCGACGCGTCGATCGCCGACGTCCCCGACTCCGCCGTGAACTGGGACGAGGAGGATCGCGTCTCGACGACCGCGGCGCTGCCTCACGACGGCGCGCTGGTGGTCGCGCGCTACTTCGTCAACGCGCCCGACGACCCGCTCGAAGGCCGGCGCGAGCGCGTGATCCGGCCGGGCGCCGGCCGCAACGACGGCAAGACGCTGTCCGACGACTGCCCCAGCGCCGCCGCGTTCACGGATCTGGACGGGCGCGTCGCCTTCGAGTGCGCGCGCGAGCAGGCCGGAGACCAGCTCCTGCACAGCGTGCTGGCGTTCGACGCCGGCGGCGCCAAGCTGGCGGACGTGCCCCATTGCCGCAAGCCGCGCTTCACCGCACCCGACGCGCTCACCTGCAGCGAAGAATCCGTGAGCGCGAACGGAAAGCTCAAGCTGCGGTCGAAGCGCGTGCCCCTGCCCCGCCCCGCCGATCGAACGCCGTAGATTCCACCGCGCGACCCCCACCGCCCCGGCGGTGTATCCTGTGTCGGTCGTGTCGCAGCGTCGTGAAGGGATCGGGCTCGCCGCAATCGTCGTCGTCGCGGTCGCCGCTGCCGCCGGCGGGGGCGCGCCGGGCTGTGGCGGCCCCCTCGACACCGCGCCGCCGCGGCCCCGAGACGCGGGCACGAACACCGGCGCCGGCGGCAAGCGAGTCGTCGACGCCGCGCCGCCCAGCGTGCGCGACGCCGGCTTCGACACGGGCGTCGACGTTTCGTGGCCGATCGTTCCCGGATGCATCTCGGGCTTGCCGCCCTCGCCCCAGTTCAGCCCCGACGTCATCCCGACCGTCGCGGTGAGCTGCTCGTCCAGCACCAGCGTGATCCTGCGCGTCTCGGACGCCGCCGGCCAGGGGATGTACTACGTCCCGCGGCTGGAGCCCCCGATCGACGGGCTCTCCCTTCAATACACGGGCGAGATCTGCAACTGGAGCGGCGACTCGCCGATCGAGCTCGTCGTCCGCCAGGCCGCCGTGCGGCCGGGAGCCGCGTACCGCACGACCCTGTCGATCACGCCGACGGGGCCACCCCAGCCAAGGTCGGTGTTCGCCCTCAACGTCAACGCGGTCGCGATCGACTTCAGCGTCGACCCCGCCGTGGTCGACTTCGGCACCGTCACCCCGGGGCAATTCATGCGCATGGCGCTGACGATCACCAACGCCACGGCCAGCGCCCCGTTCGACACCGTGTTCTCGTCGCAGCAGCAGCAGGGCCCGTTCCTGCTCTATCCCATTCCCTCCGGTGGCGCGCTGTCGGTGCAGCCAGGTGAGTCGCGGCAAATGCTCGAGGCCGTCCTGAACACGCAGGCGCCGGGGACGTTCGAGGCCACGTTCCTGGTCAGCCCCTTCCAGCCCGGCATCGCGATCGATCCCGCGTGCGGCGTCATCCGCACCGTCACGATGCGCGCCCTGGTCATCCCGCCGGGGCCGCCGCCGCTGCCCTGAGCTGATCAGTTGAGCGCGGGCGTCGTCCAGTCGACCCAGCGCGCCTGATCGAACGCCGCGCCGTCGGTCTTGTTGACGGCGGTCGCGACGTCCTGGCCGAGCAGGAACTTCTTGATGAACGCGTCGACCTCGGGCTCCTGCGACGCCTGGAACGCGCAGTGGTCGCCGTGGCTGACCTGTGAAGCGCCGAGGTTGTTGGGCACGCCGAGCGCCTGGTAGATCATGCGCCCCGCCTGCTCGCCGCCCCACGAGCTGGGCGCCGTGAGCCAGTCGATACCGGTGTTGTCGATGGCGAGCAATCCGCGCGGCGCGACCATGCCCATCAGCATGTGATGGTCGAAGGGCAGCTTGGTCGCCGTGCTGTTGAACATGCTGAAGGCGCCGGTGAACCAGTCGTTCTCGCCGGTGATCTCGCTCAGCGTCTGAACGTTCATGCCTTGCGACTTCTGAAAGTCGGAGATGCGCCAGGTCGCCGTGCCGCCCGACCCCGACTCCTGCGGAATCGTCAGCGCGATGCGCTCATCGAACGCGCCCGCCACCAGCGCACCCTTGCCGTCGCGCGAGCAGCCGGTCACGCCCACGTGCGTGACGTCGATGACCGTGTTCCCGGTCTGCTCGAGCACGTCGATGATGCGGCTCACCCCCCACGCCCACGCCACCATCGAGCTCGCCTTGTTGCTGGCGCCGTAGAGATCGTAGAACTTCCCCTGACCGCGCGAGCTGGCGTTGGTTTGAACCCCGAGATCGTCGTTGGTGTAGTTGATGATCGCGACGCCCAGGTTCTTGACCGCGGTCGCGTTCAACGAGCCGCCGATGTACCCGATGATCGCCGGATACGGCGCGTGCCCCGTCGCCGGCAACGACACCGACGCCGAGAACGAGATCGACTTCGTCCCGTCGCCCGCGCTCACGGTGATGCTGGTGTTGCTCACCGTGCCGCTGACCATCGCCGGCTTCGCCGGCTTCGCCCCCAGCTCCCAGTTCTCGAGCTGCGCCTTGATCTCCGCGCGGCGGCAAGTCCATTGAGCCTTCGTCGTGATGCGCGAGCCGCTCATCGACAGGAACGGATCCGGCAGGCGCATGTTCACCGGCAGCGACGCGTACGCCGGCATCGCCGGGATCGTGCACGAACCGCCGCCGAACTCGCCGCCGCTCGTGCCGGTGCTGCCCGCGGCGCCGGTGCTCCCGGCGGTGCCGGTGGCGCCCGCGGTGCCGGTGCTGCCTGCGGTGCCGGTGGCGCCCGCGCTGCCGCTGCTGCCGCCGGAGCTGCTGCCGCCGCTTCCGGAGCCCGCGCCGGCTGCGCCGCCCGAGCCGCCTCCGACACTGGAGCCGCCCGTCCCCGCGGGCGCGCCTCCTGCTCCAGCGCCGGCGGTGCCGGTGCTGCCGCCCGTGTTCGTCGAGCCGCTTCCGCCCGCGCCGCCGTTCTGGCCGCCGGAGCTGGAACAGGAAGCAGCGATCGACATGGCAACGACCATGCGTACGAGATGAGCCTTCGCGGACATGCGAATCTCCTTCGGCGACCGGAGTCACCAGGACGAGAGGATCAGGGGGAAGCGGCGCAGCGCGCCGGGGTTCTTGTCAATTCCCGGAAGGGACGGTGGTGATCACGCGCGCGGACCGCGGGGGCGGCGGGAAGCCACGCGCAGCCCCGCCAAGACGGCGTCCCCGCCGCGAATCACTGGCACGGCGCGGTGGCGGTGTAAGACTCGCAGGTGGCGGGATCGAGATCAAAGACCTCGCCCGCGATGCACCGGGGGGAATAGATCGGCAGTCGGTTGTTGTAGACCGGCCCCCCGATGAGGTCGACCAGTTTCAGCGTCGTCGAATCGTAGACGAAGTTGGTCGAGAACTCGACGCTGCCAAACACGATCACGTTGAGCCCGTTGCAATTCAGATATCGACCCACGCTGGAACCGCAGAAGTAGGCCAGTGCCTCGGGCCAGGTTTCGACCGGAGCACATGAGGGAGTCGAACCCATGGCGCCCGATCCCGGGTTATTGTGTTGCGCGCAGTAGGTGTCGATCGTCGGACACTGATTCGTCACGCCTCCGGCGTCGGGATCGTTGGGCGTCGAAGTGGCGTCCACGGAGGGACACGCGGCTGGCGTAGCCGTACACACGTCGATCTCCGCATCGACGATCGGGGTGACGATGATCGAGACGTCCGCTTCCACCTCGAAGCTCTGGGCGTCGTCCGACGAAACCATCGCTGCGTCCGGCTTCTGGAACGCCGCGCTGCTGCACGACGCCACGAACCCGCACACCAAGCCGAGGATCATGCCTCCCTGAGTCCACACCCGCCGAGCCCGCATCCCGCGAGGCTAACACGAGGCCGCTTGGACGGTAAACTGAACCGGCCGCACCCGTGCCGGCGCTCGCCCGAGCGCCGGCCGACACATCGGCACCGTCTCCATTTCGTTCAACTCGATGACATATTCTGTTTGATAAACAGACGCGTCCAACCATTGGATTTCATTTGTCCATCTGACCATCTTTTCGCCGGGATTGAATTGTCGGTTGTTTCGGCGCTTTCTGGTCGAGTCGCAACCAGAATGAACCTATTCTCGTTGCGTTGATTCATGGTCATTTCGACGTCATGCTTGACTGGCGTACCAGGGGAGGGCGTGAGCGGAGATGCGTAGAACCGTCATTACCGGGATGGGGGTAATTTGTCCCTGCGGCAACGACCTCGAAACCGCCTGGTCAGCCATTGTCGCAGGCAAGAGCGGCATCGGGCCGATCACTCACTTCGACGCCGCCGCGCACGACTCGCGGATCGCGGGCGAGGTCCGCAATTTCGATCCCAAGGCGTGGTTGGGTGGAAGACGGTCCCGAGAAGCCCACACATTCATTCACTACACGCTGGCGGCTGCCAAGATGGCGGTCGACCACGCGGGATTCGCGCCGACGGAAGCCGAGAAGCTGCGCACAGCGACCATCGTGGGAGTCGGCTTCGGCGGTATCGGAATGATCGAGGAGGGCGACCGCCTGCTGCTCGCGAAGGGCCCGCGCCGCATCTCGCCCTACTTCATACCCGCGATCATCGGGAACCTGGCAGCCGGGCAGGTCACCATGGCTTTTGGCCTGAAAGGGCCGAGCTTCGCGACCACCAGCGCATGCGCGTCGGGCGCGCACGCCATCGGGGAGGGATTTCTAGGAATCGCGCACGGTGTCTATGATGCGTGCATCGCCGGCGGCGCCGAGGCGGCGATCACCGAATTGGCAATTGCGGGGTTCAACCAAATGCGTGCGCTGTCGGTCCACAATGACGAGCCACAACGAGCGAGTCGTCCCTTCGACCGAAATCGAGACGGATTCGTGATCGCGGAGGGGGCCGCCATCGTCGTCATGGAGGAACACGATGCCGCGCGTGCCCGAGGAGCAGAGATCCTGGCTGAGGTCGTTGGTTACGGCGCGACTTCCGACGCTCATCACATCACCCAACCCCCGGAACAGGGCGAGGGGGCTCAGCGGGCGATGCGTGCTGCCCTGGACGTGGCTCGACTGGCGCCGGACTCTGTCGGCTACATCAATGCACACGGCACCGCGACCCCGACCGGCGATCTGAGCGAGCTCCAGGCCATCCGGCACGTATTCGGCGACACCGCCACCAAGGGCAAGCTGCGGATCTCGAGCACCAAATCAATTACCGGACACCTCCTGGGCGCCGCGGGGGCGCTGGAGACCGTCTTGAGCGTGATGGCCATTCAACGCGGCTGTGCGCCGCCAACGATCAATCTGGATGATCCCATGGTCGAGTCGGTGGGAATGAATCTGGTCCCCCATGAAGCCCAATCCTGCGATCTCTCGGTTGCAATGAACAATTCGTTCGGCTTTGGCGGGAGCAACGCTTGCTTGGTTCTGAAACGCTACCGCGGTTGACGGCCCGGCGCGCCACGCCGCTTGTCATTCAACCGCCGGCGGTAGCCAATGCGCGGCTCGTTGCCATGGATAGGGCGGCAAACGAGCGACCGGCTGCGGCCCCGAGAGTAGCCAATCCCAATCGAGCCCGCGCCCGAGCGCAAACGCGCTGGCCGCCGACCGGCGCAGCGTGAGCGCGAGAGGCTCTCCGGAAGTCAGGCTCGGCAGGATGCGCACGCGCGGCGTGCGGGTCTCCAGCGCCGACCGCACGGACGGTGTCAGCGACGAAGCGCCACCCACTTCGATGAACAGCGAGGCGCCCCACTCGACCGCCGCGATCACCGACGCGTCGATCGGTTCCACGGCGCCGCTTGCCGCCGCTCGCGCGTGGGCCACCGCTTGCGCCTGATTCAGCACGGCTCCCGAGGCGATGACCGGCGGGGCCGGACTGTTCGGGGCTGCGCCCATCAATACCGCCGCTGCGGCCCCGACCCCGCCCGACGGGATCACGAGCTCGGGCACGCCCACGAGGCGAGTCCAGATCTCGCCGAGACGAAGCACTGGCTCCAGCTCCTCGGCGGACACGCCAGCGACGGCGGGGTCGAAACCGCTCGGAGCTTTGACACCGGCGAGCCCGCGCGCGCTGCTGAACAGCGGATCGACCTCGGCACTGCGCAAGAACTCCCGCGCGTCCGTCTCGGAGATCGGGTTCAAAATGAACGCGATCTTGATCTTTCGCCGCCCGGCGCCCGCTGGCACGAGCTGCAGATCCGGCCCGGCGTCCGCGCCGGCAGCATGGTGCTCCAGCGCCCGGGCGGCACTCTCTGGATCCCGTGCGACGAGAACGAGCCGGCTCGGCAACGGCGAGCGCCGCAGGGCGCAGGTATGGCCGATCGACGGCAGCGCCTCCGGCGCGCAAGCGCGGACCAGCGCGGCGATTTGCCCGGCGCGCGCGCGCAACGCCTCTGGGGTGTGGGCGGACAGAGTGATGATGGTGGGTGGCGGAGCGACCGCGAGCACCGGCGCGGATCGCGCGATCGCGTCGAGAGCGCCATCGCGCGGCGGCGCCGCCGATAGCACCAGGTGCGCGTTACTCCCGCCGATGCCGAACGCGCTGAGCCCGACCAGGCGTTGCCGCGCGCCAGGCGGCCACGGCTTCGCGGCGCGCGGCAGCTCCAGCTTCAGCGCCGCGAAGTCGACATGAGGATTGGGAACGTCCAGCGCAGCGATCGGTGGGATCTCCGCGCGTTCCAGGGCCAGCACACACTTCACGAGCGCCGCGGCCCCGGCGGCGGTTTCGAGGTGCCCGATGTTGGCCTTCAGCGCCCCCAGATGACACGGACGATCGGCCGCGCGGCCAGCCGACATGACGGCGCCGAGGGCGTTGGCCTCGATCGCATCGCCGATGATGGTTCCGGTGCCCTGAGTTTCGACCAGGTCGACTTCGCCCGGGCTCACGCCGGCACGGGCATACGCATCACGCAGCACGGCTTCCTGGCTCTGCCGACTGGGCGCGGTCAGACCGTTGGAGGTGCCATTGTGGTTGACGGCGCTACCCAGGATCTGGGCCCGCACCGGCGCGCCAGTTGCCAGAGCGCTGTCCAACCGCTCGAGCACCACGACGACACAGCCTTCGCCGCGAACGTAGCCGTTGGCGCCCGCGTCGAAGGGCCGGCAACGCCCGTCGGGCGACAACGCGCCGGCCCGCTGCAGCGCCACGCTGAGCTCGGGAGCGAGCAAGGCGTTCACGCCGGCCGCCAGCGCACGATCGCACTCACCCGACATGAGACTCTGGCAGGCCAGACTGAGCGCGATCAGCGACGAAGAGCACGCGGTGTCGACCGCCAGACTGGGCCCTCGCAATCCGAGAAAATAGGACAGGCGGTTCGCGGCCACCGAAAGGAAGTTTCCGGTCACCGTGTACGGGTTGATGCGTCCGGGCGCACCGACGGCGAATCGCGCGTAGTCACCCGGTCCAACGCCCACGAACACCCCCATCGTCCGATCCCCGAGACTGGCGCGCGTCAGTCCAGCTCCCTCGACGGCCTCCCAGGCCACCTCCATGAGCAACCGCTGCTGTGGGTCCATTGCGGCCGCCTCTTCGGCCGGGATGCTGAAGAACGAGGCATCGAATCGGTCGATCTCGCGCAAGTAACCGGCGTCGGGCAGCGTCCCGGCGTGCGTCGGGCTGAGCAGCGGGCGATCCGGTGGTGCGGCGACGATCGCGGATCGGCCCTCGCGCACCAGGGCCCAGAACGCATCATCGTCGCTGGCACCGGGCAGGCGAAACGCGATGCCGGTGATCGCCACCGGCGAGTGGCGCGAAGGTTGACGGCTGTCGATTGCTGGCGCGGTCATCGGGCTAGGGCGATCCTCCGGGGCTGGCGCTGACCTGGTTCAAGTAGCGCGCCAGCGCCTCGATGGTCGGGTAGTCCCAGGCCAGCGTCGGCGACAGCTCCTGCCCGATGATCTTCTCGAGGTCGGCCGCCAGCGAGATGGCCGTCTTCGAATCGAGCCCATAGCCCGCCAGGGGCTTGCCGGTATCCAGCTCATCGACGGAAATGCCGAGGCGATCGGCGAATTCTTCCGTGAGCCACCGCTGTACATCGTCGACATCATCGAAACGAACCGTGCTGTTTCGGGTTTGCAAACGCTTTCCAAAGAGTCGAGTCACCTTTGATCTCCTTTTTGTTTACCTAAATGATGTTTTGTTGCCTGGGATCGAGTCCCACATAGTCCCGGTACCTTGCGGCCTCACGCACCGCGGGCGACGGGAACTTGACGTCCCACAGGAGACCGAAGCGGGCCAGACCGCGGATGATCCAGCCTGACAAGTCCGGCTCGCGCCAGCGCAGCCCGTGATAGGCAGAGCTCGGAAACGCGTGATGGTTGTTCTGCATGCCTTCACCGAAGGTGATCACCGCCACCCAGGGGACGTTCCCGCTCTTGTCCGGCGTAGGGAATGAGCGCCGGCCAGTCATGTGACACACTGAGCCCACGCACCACGCCGCGTGGTTGACGAAGAAGATGCGGACCAGCCCGCCCCACAGGAAGCCTGTCAGCGCCCCCCACCAGGTCAACGTCACTAGCCCGCCAATGGCCGCCGGCAGCGCGAGACCGAGCAAGAGCCACAAAGGATAGGTCTCGTGCATGCGCAGGACCGATCGGTCCTTGAGCAGATCCCGGGTGAAGCGCGACCAGTCCGAGATGTCCTCGTCGAGCATCCATCCCATGTGCGCGTGCCAGAAGCCGCGCAGGCGCCGCAGACGCCCCTCGCTCACCAGGTTCGGTGAATGGGGATCGCCGGGCCCGTCGCTGTACGCGTGATGGCGCCGGTGCGCGGTCACCCAGAACAGCAGCGGCCCCTGTGCGCACATCGAGCCCAGCGCCGCCAGCACCTTGCGGAACGCGGGCGAGGTGCGGAAGGCGCGGTGCGCGAAGTGGCGATGGAATCCGGCGGTGATGCCGAACATCGTGAGCAGGTACATCCCGGCGAACAAGCAGACATCGACGGCCGTGATTCCGCGCCGGAATGCGATCGCCAGAGCGGCACCGAGCGCGACGGCGGGTAAGACCAGCACCATGAGCGCCACACGTCGTTGCAGCAGCGACGCCTTGCCGCCCACCTCCGTGCCCGCCGGCAGCACCGCGGCCGCAACCGCGATCGGAAGGCTCGGCGGCGCGCCCGGATTGTTCAGTTCGAAGATCTCTGACTGGCTATCATCGATGACGGACATCTTCTTCCTCCTCCCCGGAGCTCCCTGTGGACGCCATTCGGCGCATCTTGTCGGTTGGGCTGCGAGCGTCCCAGACCAGACGGGTCTTTTCCGCGAGCGTGACGAACCAGCCCGACGGGTCGAGCTGCCACCAGAAGATGTTGTTCTTGGCCAGGCTCGGAAAAGCGTGGTGATTGTTGTGCCAGGAACCGCCGAACGACAGCAGCGCCAGCCACCACACGTTGGCGCTGCGATCGCGCACGCGCAGGGGCTGCCGGCCAAACACGTGGCAAAGAGAGTTCACGCTCCACGTCGTGTGGTGAAGCGCGAACACCCGGACCGGGCCGCCCCACAACATCGCGGTCAGCGCCGCCATCCAGCTGCCGCCCCAGAGGCCGCCGACGATCGCCGGCAGAACCAGGCCCGCCAGAAACGTGGGCAGGTACGATTGATTGAGCCGAAACAGCCGGCGGTCCTTTACCAAATCCGGACCGAAGCGCGTCCAGTCGGTGATCTCGTGGACGAACAACCAACCGACGTGCGCATGCCACAGGCCCGCCAGCGGCGACAGGCGACGGCCATCGAACCAGTGCGGCGAATGTGGGTCCCCGGAGCGATCGCTGAACGCGTGATGCCGGCGGTGAGTGGTCGCCCAGAAGATGACGGGCCCCTGCCCGGCCATCGATCCCGCGATGGCCAGGAAGGCGCGCATCGCCGGGCTCGCCTTGAAGGAGCCGTGGGAGAAATAGCGGTGAAAGCCCGCCTCGACCCCGATCCCGGTCACCAGGAACATCACGGTGAACAGCACCAGGTCGCGACCGCTCACCGGGATGCCGGAGCGCCACAACAGCACCACCGCCAGCACGCCCAGCATCGGACCGACCACCACGGCCAGCGCCAGAGCTTGCTGGGCTCGGCGCGCCCGGTCGTTGACCCGGACCATCGAGCCCACCGCTGCCGGGCCTACGCTTCGAGTCGTCATTGGTCTCGCCTCCTGCCGCCCGTGGGGGACAAGACGAAACCTTCTGCGCCGGGATGATTTCGTCGGCGCGTTTCGGGCTTGGCGTGCGTCATGATCATGCCGTCTTCCGTGGGTTGACCAGCCGGCGGAGCCGAGGAGAGTGCGGCGGCGCTGCCATCCGGTCGGTTCAAATGCTCGGCGATCCGCCGAACGGTTGGGTTCTCGAGGATCGCCGTGGGATCGATCGATCGGCCGTACTGCTTCTCGACGGCCGACAGCAGATCGGCGACGACCATCGAGTCGACGCCGTAGTGAACCAGTGACTCCTCCGGGTCGATCTCGGCAGCGTCGATCCGCAACAGGCGCGCCACCGTGGTCAGGAGGAAGCTCTCGACGTCTCGGTCGCGCCGGCCCGCACGAGCGGTCTTCGCGAAGGCCGGGGCGTGCTCCGGAGCGGACGGAGTCGCCGGAGCGGCACCAGCGCCCGGCGCCGGCACCGCCGCGGCGCGGTTCGGTTCCCGCGACGCGCGATGCTCGACCAGAACCTCGGGATCGAGCTCGGCGTCCCGGCACGCGCCCAGCGCCACCACCTGCGACTCGCCGCTGGCGACGATGGCGGCGAGCTGGCGCAAGGCCTGCTCGGCCTCGAGCGGCATCACGCCGAGCTCATCGAGTGAGCGCGAACCGGTCCCGTGCGCGCCCATGCCGACGCCGCGCCAGATCGACCAGTTGATCGAGATCCAGCGCGTCGATCCAGCCTCTGCTTTGGCCCGCAGGCGCGCCGCCAGCCCGTCGAGGAATCCGTTCGCGGCCGCGTAGTCGGCCATCCCCGACGCCGCCAGCGGCGAGACCGCCGCCAGCGACGAGAACAGCACCACGAAGCTCGGCGGCGCGCCCGTGGCGACCAGCTGCGCGACCACCGCCGCCCCCGTGACCTTGGGATGCTGGACGGCGCGCCAGCCGGCGATGCTCTTGTTGGCCAGCGAGAAGGTCTCGAGGTCGACCTTGCCCGACAGGTGGAAGATCCCCGTGATCCGGCCGAAGCGCCGGCGGACCTTGCGAAACGCGTCCGCCATCTGCGGCGGCGATCCCGCATCGGCTTGCACGTAGAGCGCCTGGCCTCCCGCCCTCTCGATCTTCTGCATCAACTCTGCCCGCTCCGCCGGCGGCGAGCGGCCGATCACCGCGACGGCGGCTCCACGCCGCGCGAGATCCAGCGCCAGCGCGGCGCCGATTCCGGTGCCGCCTCCCACCAGCAGATAGACACCGCTCGCGTCGAAAGCGCCGGCTCCGTCGGGCAAGGCGACCTGCTCGAGCACCCGCCGGCTACGCACGCCGGCCACCAGACGGATCTCGGCGCCCGGCGCGCCGCGCGCCACCTCGGAGACGATGGCGGCGGCTCTCTCGCTCGCGGTTCGCGCTCCCACCGATTCGAGGCGCAGGATGCTCACGTCGGTGCGGCGCAGCTCTCGCGCGGCCGCGCGCGCCAGGCTGCGCAGCGATTCTTCGATCGGAGCGGCCGCCGCGCTGTCGTCGGTCACGACGTACAGCCGCAGGTCGAACTCTCGCCGCCATTCGGAGATCGCGCGCGCCAGGTGCAAGAATGGCTCGACCCGTTCTGCCACGGCGGCCTGAACCGTCGCCGGATCGGTGAGCCGTTGCGCGCCGAGATCGCGAGGCTCGCCCAGAAACAGCACGTGCGAAGGCGTGTCGACCCGCAGCCGAGCGACGCTGTCACCGTCTTCCAGCGACGACGCGCTCACCGCGACCAGACGATGAGCCGGCAGCAGCGCGCGGAATGCCGCCAGATGGTCGGCGCTGGCATTCACCAGCCACCACGTCCCGGGCGGCGGGGCGGACGCGGCGCTGCCGGGCGGAACGCGCTCCGACTGCTCGCGCCAGATCGGACGCCAGCTGGTCGGTTGGCCCGGAGCGACTCCCGCGCGCGGCGGCGGCGTCGCCGCCGGCTGCGGGCGATTGCCGGCGGCAAGAGACTCGACCTGCGACTCCGCAGCAGCCGTCTGCGCCGGCGCCGGCGCCGGCACCACGTCGACCCAGAAGCGGCTTCGATCGAATGGGTACGCGGGGGTCCGCACCCGGCGGTGACCGCCGGCGCTGTGGAACGCGTCCCAGTCGAGGTCGCAGCCCACCAACCACAATCGCGCCGCCGCCTCCATCTCCCAGCCCGGTGGCTGCTGGGCGAGCAGCGCGCGCAGGTCGGCCACCGGTCGGTCCGGATCGTTCACCGGCGCCGCGTCCGAGCCGGCGAGGTTCTCGGCAGGCACGCCCCAGCGCGCCAGCCAGGCGCGCGCCTCATCGGCCCGCGTCCGATCCTCGATCGAGATCTGTGCCAGCCAGCGCCTGCCCGGACGGACCACGGGAGTCGCGGCGGCGGTCTCCAGCGCGGCGATCAGCTCCGCGGCGCTGACGCCCACGACGGCCGCGCGCAGCGCCAGCGCCCGGCGCCCCACGTTCATCGAGAAGATCAGATCGGGCAGCTCCCGCTCATCGGTCGCGCTCAGCTGGGTGACCACGCGCGCGATCAGCTGCTTCAAGGAACGTTCCGTGCGGGCGGACAGCGCCAGCACCATCGGCCGAGCGCCGCGCTCGACCGATGCGGGCGAGCGAATGATCGCGGGCGCCTCTTGCACCAGCATGTGGCAGTTGGTGCCGCCGAAGCCAAAGGCGCTGATGGCCGCACGCCGCGAGAGCTCACCCGCGAGCCAGGGTCGGGTGTGCGTGTTCACGTAGAACGGCGAGCGGCAGATCTCGAGGTCGGGATTGGGCACCTCGAAATGCAGCGTCGGCGGCAAGGTGCGCGCCTCCAGCGCGGCAATGCTCTTGATCAAGCTCGCGATGCCGGCGGCCGGTTCCAGATGCCCGACGTTGGTCTTGATGGAGCCGAGAGCGCAGAACGCGCGCCGCTGCGTGAAGTGCTCGAACGCCGCGCTGAGGGCCGCGACCTCGATGCGATCGCCGAGGTGGGTCCCGGTCCCGTGCGCCTCGACCAGCCCCACGGTCGCAAGGTCGACCCCAGCGCGATCGCTGCACGCGAGAATGACGTCGCGCTGCGCGTCGGGGTTGGGTGCCGAGATTCCGTTGGTCCGGCCGTCCTGGTTGACGGCGCTCCCCAGGATCACCGCGCGGATCCGATCGCGATCCTTGACCGCGTCCGCGTACCGCTTGAGGATCACGGCGCCCACGCCTTCGCCCCGGGTGTAGCCGTCGGCGCCCGCGGCGAAGGTCTTGCACTTGTCGTCGGGCGCCAGCACGCCCGCGCTGGCGACGATGCGGTGGCGGCGCGCGCTCAACATCAAGCTCACGCCGCCCGCGATCGCCATCCGGCTCTCACCGCGACGCAGGGACTCGCACGCCATGTGCACCGCGACCAGCGACGACGAGCACGCGGTATCGACGAGCACCGATGGGCCCCGCAGGTCGAAGCAGTACGAGATGCGGTTGGCGACGATCGAAGGTGCCAACCCGGCGCCCAGACCGCGATCGGGAACGCCGCCCTTGCGGCCGATCACGTCGTTGAATTCGCCGGTGGTGGCGCCGATGAACACGCCGGTGGAGCTGCCGGCGAGATCGCGCCCGGCCCGGCTGGCGTCCTCCAGCGCGTGATGCGCGCACTCGAGCATCAGGCGCTGCTGGGGATCCATCGAATCCGTGTCTCGCGGCGACAGGCCGAAGAACAGCGGATCGAAGCCGGTGACATCGTCCAGGTATGCGCCCCAGATCCCCGGCTCACCGGCGGCGTGGCCGTATCCGAGCGCGCGTCGCTCCTCCGGCAGCGCGCGCACGAGATGACGGCCGCCGGCGACCTGCTCCCAAAGCTCCTCGGGACTGTCCGCACCGGGCAGGCGGCAGGCCATCCCGATGACGACAATCGTGTCGGCCGCCAGCGCGGGCTCGGGTCGCGGCAGCGCGATGGTCGCGGCAGCCGCGATGCTGGCCGGCGCCGCCGCCGGCGGGGCGCTCAGCGACGGAGGCGCGGGAATCGAAACCTCCACGCGCGGCGCTTCGGCCACGATGTGGCGGGCGAGGGTCCGGATCGTCGGGTACTTGAAGATCACCTCCGGGGTCAGCGCGACCCCGTAGCGCCGGTTGGCGCCGTCGACGATGTCCGTGCTGCGCACCGAATCGAGACCTAGCTCCATGAGCGGGAGCTCGGGGTTCACCTCGCTGGCCGGCACCTCGAGCGAGCGCGCGAGCAAGGCGATGAGCTCGTCGACGACCTCGGCCTCCTGTAATCGCGGAGCAGCTTCCGCGACGGAGGGGGGCGCGACAACGGGCGGAGCGGGGAGCGTGACGACCGGCGCGGCAGCCGGCGCTCGCGCCGCCTCGGGCGCTGCGACTGCCGGCGCGGCCGCGGAGAACACATCCTGATCCAGGACGCGCGCCAGCCCGGCCGCGATGACGCGCGGGCGATCGTCGCCGGCGGCGGCCTCGAAGCACGCGAGCCCCTCGCTGGTGGTCAGCCCCCTGAGCCCGATCTTCTCGACGCGCTCGACGGCGCGCTCGCGCACGGCGTATCCAATCTCCGACCACAGCCCCCAGTCGATCGCCACCGCGGGGCGGCCCAAGCTCCGGCGCTGGGCCGCGAAGCCATCCTGAAACCCGTTGGCCAGCGCGTGCGCGGATTGCCCGGGCGGGCACAGCACGGTTGCCGCCGACGAGAACAGGATGAACGCGTCGAGTGGATCGGTCCGGGTGATCTGCTCCAGAACCCACGTGCCCAGGACCTTGGGTGCGACGACCTTGGCCAGATCGGCACGGGTCGAGTCGCGCAGGAGCCGGTCGTGAACGATTCCCCCGGCGTGGATGACGCCGTTGATCGGGCCCCATTTTTCTCGCACGCGATCCAGCGCGGTGCGCATCTGAGCCAGGTCGGCAACGTCGGCCTCGATGGTCATCCACGCCGCGCCCGGCACGCCCAGGTCGAAACCGACCGGCGCGGGGCTGCGGCTGAGCAGGGCGACGCGCGCCTGGTACTTGCGCGCCAGCAGCCGTGCCACCTCCAGGCCGAGGCCATTCTTTCCGCCGACGATCAGGTAAACGCCGCCCGTTCGGAACGGCGCGCGCGCCGTCCGGGGCGTTGCGGGGACCACGCGCGTGACCCAGCGGTCGCCGCCGCGCCACGCCGACAGTTGGGGCTCGCCGGCCACGGGCGCGGCGGCGGCGCGGATCTCGGCCATCGCCTGATCGGCCAGGACGGTAGCGTCGGCGGAGTCCAGATCGAGATCGACGGCCCGCACGCGCCACCAGCCATATTCGTGGCGGATCACACCGGCCAGCGCCGCCAGCGCGGCGGCGTCCGCGCGTATTGGCTCATCGCCCGAGACGACCGCGGCCGAATTGTTGGTGAGCACCCAGAGCGACACCGGCGCCGGCGCGCGCCGCCGCGCGCCCAGCGCCGCGACCAGCTCCGCCAGCAGGTAGGGGCCGCTGGTCAACGACTCCTCCAGCGACGACAGCGACGGGTGCTGCCAGACGCGAGCCTCGAGCCCCCAGCCATAGACGACACCCAGGGCACCTGGATCGCCGGCGTCGAGCTGCGTGAGGAGGGCCGCGGCCGCCGCTGGATCCGACGGATCCAGGCTGAACGCGTCGGGCCCGAGGCGCCGCAGCTCTCGCCCGCGCCTGACGGTGATCACGCGCCGTCCCTCCGCGCGCAGCCGCGTCACCAGATCGGCACCGACGCCCGATTCGTCGAGAAAGACCAACCAGTGGGTCTCGCCGGGAGCCGATCCGCCCGCGAGCGGTGTGCGCTGCCACTGCGCTTCCCAGTACAGGGGCTCGCCGGGTCCCGGAGCCGGGCGCACGTCACTCTCTTCCGCGCGGTCGCGCGCGACCGCCGGCGACGAGGGCAGCGGCGCCGACACCACCGCCACCGGCGCTGGCGGCAGCTCGTAGTGCTGGCGCTCGAACGGATAGGTGGGCAGCGGCACCCGCTGCGCTCCGCTGCCGTCCTGGATCGACGACCAGCGCAGATCGACCCCGCGCACGAACAGCGCGCCCTGCGCGCGCGCCAGCGAGGCCAGGATTCCTTCGCCCGCCCCCGCGGCGAAGGGCTGGATGCGATCGGGTGCGCTGGCCTGGCCGGGCGCGAGCTCGAGCACGAGCGCCGCTTCCGTGAAGACGTGAGCCCCGCTCTCTTCCCCCGCGCCGAGCGGCTCTGCGTCCCAGATCTTCCGCACGGCCGCGGACGCGGTGAGGCGCCCGCTGACGATGCCGGCAGCCCATGCGCCCAGCCCTCGACCGACGGCCTGGCTCGGCTCGACGCCCCACGACATCCAGAGCTTCGCGAACGCGCAGCGACTGCGAAGCGCACCGATCGCGGCCCGCGCGGCAACCACCCGCGCGTGCGGCGTTCCGTTGGTGTGCCCGTCCCCCGCGGCGGGTTCGCCGCCGGCGTCCCGATCGAACTCGGCGGCAGCCGCGCGAAACGCTGGATACGCGGCGCTGACCAGCTCGAGATCGCCGGGCGCGAAGTCGGTCTCGCCCGCGCCAAAGTCCAGCACCACCGACGGGCGCACCCCGGTCACGCTTCCCCGCGCGGCGGCGGCCGGAAGGCCAGCTTCGATCTGCGCGTCGAGCGCGCGGCGATCGTTCACGACGAAGGCCGCCCGGTGCGCGAGATGGGCGCGTCCCTGCGCCAGGCTGAAGCAGATGTCGGCCGCGGGGACGTCCGCGTGGGAAACCTCGTCGGTCCACGTCGCGAGGCGGGCCACCATCGCCGACAGCGCGGTCTCGGTGCGCGCCGACACCACCAATGCCAGGGGAATGCCGGTGGCCGGAGCGCGGCGCGCCCGCTGCGGCGCTTGCTCGAGGATCGCGTGCGCGTACACGCCCCCGAGCCCGAACGAGCTGATGGCCCCGCGCCGGGGCTCGCCGGCGCGAGCGGGCCAGGGAACACTCTTGATGGGCACGAAGAACGGCGAGCGTTCCAGCTCGAGGAGCCCGTTCGGCACGTCGAAGTTCAGCGAAGGCGGCAGGCGCTGATTGGCCAGGGCCAGCGTCACCTTCATGAAACCAGCCACACCGGCGGCGGCCTCGAGGTGACCGAAGTTGGTCTTGACCGAACCGAGCGCGCAGTCGCCGCGACGTGCCTGCCCGCCCCCGTACGCCCGGCTCAGGGCTGCGACCTCGACCGGATCTCCGATGCGGGTCGCGGCGCCGTGGCCCTCGACCAGCTGGACGCTGCCCCCGTCGAGCTTCGCCTGGGCGAGGGCCTTGCGGATCATCGCCTCCTGGGCGATCCCGTTTGGCGCGGCCAGGCCATTGGATCGACCGCCGTGGATGGTTGCCGAACCTCGGATCACGGCATAGACGTGATCGCCGTCGGCGAGCGCGCGATGAAGCGGCTTCAGCATCACCGCGCCGGCTCCCTCGCCGGTAGCGAAGCCGTCGGCGAGCGCGTCGAAGGTGCGCGAGGCGCCGCTGGGGGACAGCGCGCCGAGCTGCGAATTCATGACGATCGAAGACGGCGACAGGTGCAGGTGGACTCCGCCCGCCAGGGCCAGCTCGCACTCGTGCCGGCGGATGGCCTGCGCCGCCAGGTGGATCGCGACCAGTGACGAAGAGCAGAGGGTGTCGATGGTCAGGCTGGGACCACGCAGGTTCAGCGCATAGGACACCCGGTTGGCAATCACGGCGTTGGAGTTGCCCAGGCTCATGGCCGGATCGATCGCCACCCCGGCCTCGAACAGGCGGCCCATGTCCTCGTGGTAGTGACCGGTGCTGGCGCCGACGAAGACGCCGACCTCGCGGTCGTGGAGAGCCTCGCCGCCGTACGCCGCGTCCTCCAGCGTCTCCCACGCCACCTCGGCGAACAGGCGTTGCTGCGGGTCGATGAACTTGGCTTCGGCGGGAGAGATGCGGAACGTCGCCGCATCGAAGGCATGAACGTCGTCGGTCAGGAAGCCGGCGACCGGCGTGAACCCTTCATTGCCACGCTGGCGGCGATGTCGATCGAGGTACTGCGTCGAGCGCCAGCGGCCGGCCGGCGCCGGCCCGATCGCGCGGTCGCCCTGTTCCAGAAGCCGCCAGAACGCGCGCGGGTTGGCGGCGCCGGGAAAGCGGCACCCGAGCCCGATGATCGCGATCGCGGCGTCCAGATCATCGGCGGTTGCGGCAGGGACGAAAGCGCTGGTGATCGATTCCCTCGCCGGCGGCGCGGGCGTGGGCATGGGCGTGGATACCGCCACCCCGGGACTGGGAGCGATCAGCGGCGCTTCGGACGCTGGCGGTACGACCGCGGGCGCCGACAGTGCGGCTGCCGCCGCGGGCGCGAGTGGAACGGCCGGTGGTTCAGCGATCGGAGCAGCAGCTGGAGCAGCGGCCGGCCGTGCGGTCCCCAGCCGGTCGCCGTACGTCGCTGCCAGGTAGCTGGCCAGACGGCTCACCGTAGGGTGGTCGAAGAAGACGCCGGGTGAGACCGGCTGTCCGACCTTCTTGCTCAGCTTGGCCGTGATCTCCATGGCCATCAGCGAATCGAGGCCGAACTCGGCAAAGCTCTGGTTCCGATCGATGCGATCGGGCGAGCGCTCGAGAGCGCGCGCCAGATCCGCCGACAGATCGGCCTCGAGCGCGGCGATCATCGCGCCGGCCGCGAGCTGGTCGGCGGCGCGCGGCGCGGCGCCGCCGGGCCGGATGACCTCGGCGCCCGGCGCGGTCACTGCGAGGGCAGCAGCGAGCACCGGCGTGGCGGACGCGTTTCGCTCCTTGGCGACGACCAGCGCCACCTGGCCGATCCCTTCCGGCGTGAAGATCTCGGCCGCGCCGAATCCCTCGTCGGACAGCACCCGCTTCCAGGTCGCGGTCGACACACACGGCGACAGGGGACGCAGGTCCCGGTCCTGGAACAACCACCACCCGTCGGTGAGCCCGAAGACCAGATCACCCCACGGCCCCGGGTCGGTCACTTCCAGCAACACCAGATGACCGCCGGGCGCCAGCAGCTGGTTCACGTTGCGGACGGTTTCGCGCAGGTCGCGGGTCGCGTGCAACACGTTGGCGGCCAGCACCAGATCGAAGGAGCCGGACGCGAAGCCCTGCTCAGCCGGTGAGCGGCTGACATCGAGCACGCCGTAGCGCATGAAGCTGTGGTCCGCGAATCGCGCGCGCGCCCGGCGCAAAAACGCGGCCGAGATGTCGGTGAAGTGATACTCCGCGCACGATCCAGCCAGCACCGACGCGGCGACCGAAGTGATCGAGCCGGTCCCTGCACCGATCTCGAGCACGCGCAACGGGCGGGTCGCCGTGCGATCGGCGACCAGACGCTCGACCGCCGCCCGCACGCGTCCATTCACGTACGCGAAGATCGGCGCCTGGGTGTAGAGCTCGAGAACCGCGTCCATGCTGCCGTCGTGAAACAGCAGCGACAGCGCCTCGCGCCGGCCGGTGAGCGCGTCGATGTAGCCGCCCAGGCAGCGATCGAGAAATGCGTACGGCACCGCGAGCTGCGGCAGCTGCTCGCGTACCTGGCGCTCGATGTCGTGCGGCGCTGCCAGCGGCGGCGCCGGCAACGCCTGGAGGCGATCGGCGCGCACGCCGATCAGACCTTCGGCGACGAGCATGCGCACGATCGCACCGAACAGTCGCTCGAAGCGCGGCTGCACGCCCAGGCGCTCGCGCAGCGCCGCCTCCGACAGCTCGCCCGCGCGCTGGAGCTCGGCGGTCATCCAGGGGCCGAGGGCGGCGGCCGCGCGCTGGCGCGTCAACCGATCGCCCCGCTCCACCTCGGATGAAGTGACCGGAGCCGGCGGAATCGCGACCGACACATCGGGCCGCGACATGACGATGGAGGACAGATCCAGGTACTCGCGCACCCGCGGCGGCACCCTGTCGGGATCGAAGCTGGCGATGACGGGGTCGGTGATTCCCTGCGCGGCGGCGATTCGCCACGCGTTCATCGCGTCCGCGGTCGAGAGCGGCACGATGCCGCGCTCCCGAACGGCGGCGAGATACGTCGGATGACACACCGACCCGGTCTCGGCCCATACGCCCCAGCTGATGACTTGCACCGGACGCCCGGCCTTGCGCAACGCCGCGCCCAGCGTGTTTTCGTAGCTGTTCCCGGCGACATGGGCGCCCTGCCGGGCGCTCCCGGTGATCGCCGAGATCGACGAGAACAGATAGAAGATCTCGACCGGCTCGTCGCGGGTCACCTGATCCAGCACCCAGACGCCCTCGACCTTGGGGCCGAGGACGCCGCGCAGCTCGCCCGGCCGCAACTGCATCAGGTGGCGATCGTGCAGCACCCCGGCCGAGTGAATGACGGCCCGCACGGGCCCGAAGTGGCGGCGCGCGTCGGCGACGACGTCCCTCATCGCGCCGAGATCGCATACGTCCGCCTGGGCGAAGTGCACACGCCGGCCGCTGGGGTCGAGCGCGGAGAGCGCATCGGTGTAAACCTCCCGCGACGAGCGGTGAACGACCACGACCGAGGCCGAGCTGTTGGCCAGGACCTCCTGCGCGAAGGTCAGACCCAGGCCCGACGCGCCGCCCACGATGAGCACCGCCCCCTCGAGCCCCGCGAACACGCTCCGCGCTGGTCGCGCGCCGGCGTCGATCGCGGCGGTCTCGACTGCCTGCCGCCAGCGCCGCCCGCCCCGACGCCGGATGGACGCCCCGCCCGCGAGCCCCAGCTCCTCGACGATCTGGGGCGCCGCCGCCGATCCCGGGTCCTCGATCGCGACTGCGCGGCAAACCACGTCGCTCTCTTGCGCCAGCGTCTTGATCAGGCCGATGCAGGCCGCGTGCTCCCCGATCGAGCTGGCGTCGCGGCAGAAGTACCAGAGCTCGCAAAGACCCTCGCGCTTGGCGGCGGCCTGGATGAGCGCCAGCAGCCCCTGGACCTGACGATCCAGCCGCTCTCGCAAGACGGCCGCGCTCGGCGCGAGGGCGGCGTCCGGCCGCGAGCCCACGCGGGGCTCGGCGTCGGCCAGGTGAATGATCCCTGCGACCGGCCCCACCGCGTCGAGGAGCTGGCGCAGTTGTTCCGGCGACGTCAGATCGAGGAGGTAGTCGCCCGCGGCGGCGCGCTCGAAGGCCGAGCCCGGCCCGGCGTTCACGATCTCCCGTCCCGCCAGCGGCGCGCAGTGCGCGATCTCGTCGGCGAGCGAACGATCCGTGCCGCGCACCAGCAGCCAGCACCCGGGCGCGAGCGAGCGAGACGCGGCGGCAACCTCGGTCCAGCCGAGCTGGAAGATGCGCGCCTCTCCGGAGGATGCCAGCGGCCGATGCGCCGGCGCGGCGGGTGACGGTGCGGGCGAAGCTCCCGCGCTCGCGCCGAGCGGCACCTTTTTCAGGGAGACCCCGCGCAGATCGCCCAGCACCTGACCGTTCTCGTCATGAAGGACGACGTCGAACTCGATACGGTCGCTCCGATCGCTGGTCGAGCGGACGCGGCCGAGCCCGAAGATCCGCGGCGGCAGCGCCTGCCACAGCACGCAGCGCTCCAGGTGGAAGGGCATGAAGGTTTCATGGCTTCCACCCGCGCGCTGGTGCGCGAACAGCGCGCACGCCTGGAACGCGCCGTCGATCAAACCGACGTGGCAGAAGCGGGGATCTCCGCCATCGGCCGGGTTGGCGCGCAGCTCGACGAAGACCCGGTCGGCGCCGTAGCGGAGCGTGTGCAGGGTCTGGAAATGCGGACCGTAGTCCAGCCCCGCGCGCGAGAAATGAGCGTACGCCCCGCGAACGTCCTGCTTGTCGGTGCAAGCGGCCGAGAGATCGAACAGGTCGACGGGAGCCGGGCGCTCGGGCTGGTCCCGACGGAAGTAGCCCGAGGCCGTGCGCTCGCCCCCGGCGGGGGAGATCGCGAACGGCAGCAGCGAGGTGTCGGCCGCGACGCGCTCGGCCTTCACCGAGACCGACACGCCGGCGGCTCCCGACGGCAGCGCCAGCGGGCGGAGAAACGACAGGCCTTCGACGACCGCGACCTCCTGGCCCAGCAGACTCGGGGCGGCGCGATAGGCCGCCTGCAGCCAGCCGACGCCGGGAAACACGGTCTGCCCGCGCACGCGATGATCGTCGAAGGGCAGCTCGGGCGCGCTCATCACCACCGTGGTCTCGAGCGCCTGCGGGGCCGCCGCATTGACCGCCGCCGCCGGGGCGCGCTCGGTCCAGGCCAGTCCCTTGCCGCCCGTGTCCTCGAATGGATAGGTGGGCAAAGGCACGCGGCGGCCGGCCTGACCAGCGAAGACGATCTCGGGGTGATCGCTCTCGCCACGCACGAATGCCAGGGCGGTCGCCTTCAGATCGTGCGCGGCGCCGGCTCCGTTCGCCCCATTTGTGGTCGGGTTGGCCGCGGCGGCACGCCCGCTCCACACACCCCGCTCCGGACGTGGCTTGCCGTCGAACGACGCCAGCTGCTCGAGCAACTCACGCCGATCCTGGAACACGAAGGCTGCGCGGCAGGCGCCGTGAAGGCGCCCCACCGCCGCGGTCCAGCAGGCGTCTCGCAGATCCAGCGCCGGATCGCCCGCCACGTGCGCACGCCAGCGCGCCACGGTCTTTTCCAGCGCCGGCGCCGTCAACGCCGACAACGGCAAGAGGAACGGTCCCTGGGCGCTCGACCGCTGCGCCTGCACCGGCGCCTGCTCGAGGATGAAGTGCGCGTTGCTGCCGCCAAGCCCGAAAGAGCTGACCGCGCCCCGGGCCGGCTCTCCGGGCGGCGATGGCCAGGGCAGCACGGACTGGTTGACGAAGAACGGGATGCGATCGAAACGGATCAGCGGATTCGGCGCGCGCAGCTGGATGCTGGGAGGGATCTCGCCGTGCTCGAGCGCCAGCACCACCTTCAGCAGCGCGGTTACGCCCGCGGCCGCCTCCAGGTGCCCGATGTTTCCTTTCAACGATCCGATGGGGCACCTGGTGGTGCGCTGATGGGCCGCCGTGAGCGATTCGACCTCGATGGGATCGCCGAGACGCGTCCCCGTGCCGTGGCATTCGACGTAGGAGATCGATTCGGCGCCGGCGTTCGCCGCGCGCAACGCGCGCCGGATCACCTCGGACTGCGCCTCGGGGCTGGGAACGGTGGCGCCGTTGGTCTGGCCCGCGTGATTCACCGCCGAGCCCAGGATCACCGCATGGATTTGGTCGCCGTCGGCGATGGCGCGGTCGAGCCGCTTGAGCACGACCACGCAAGCGCCTTCGCCGCGCACGTAACCGTCGGCGTCGTCGGAGAACGGCCGGCAGCGGCCCGTGGGTGATAGCGCGCGCGCCTTGGACAGCGCCTTGAAGACCGTCGGCGTCAGGCACACGTTGACCCCGGCGGCCAGCGCGACGTCGCATTCGTCGTTGAGCAGGCTGGTGCAGGCGAGATGGGCCGCGACCAGCGACGACGAGCAGGCGGTGTCGACCGTCAAGCTGGGACCGGAGACACCGAGGGTGAACGAGAGTCGGTTGGAGAGAAAAGACGGAGCGCTGCCCGACACGAAGTAGCGGCTCAGCGACGGATCGGTGTTGATCGAGTCGAGCAGCAGCTCGGCGTAGTCGCTGGTGGACGCGCCCACGAACACGCCGACCGGCTGCCCGGCCACGTGGCCCGCGTGGCCCGCGTGTTCCAGCGCCTCCCAGCTGGTCTGCAGCAGCAGCCGTTGCTGAGGATCGACCGACCGCACCTCGCGGCCGGAGATCCGGAAGAAGTCGGCATCGAAACGCCGCGGCTCTTCGATGAGACCGGCCCACTTGCTGTAGCTGCGACCAGGCGCGTCTGGATCGGGCGAGTAGAACGAGGCGAGCGGCCAGCGATCGGGCGGGATCTCGGAGATCGCGTCTCTCCCCTCCCGCAGCAATTGCCAGAACGCATCCGCCGTGGGCGCGCCCGGAACGCGGCACGCGTAACCGATCACGGCGATGGGCGCGCGCCGGCCGATCGAGGGCGCCGGCGACGTGGCAGACGAGAGCACCTGCGGGGCCGAGGCCGGCGCGGCGCCGGCGCTCGCACGAGCCTCGCGTGCGCCGTGGTCTCCGCCTCCGCCGTCGACCGCGGCCAGCGCCGCGGCCAGCGTCGCCGAGGTCGCGAACTCACGCGCAACGAACTGCGCCAGCGCGCGCACGCTGGCCGCTTCGAACAACGCGGTCGCCGACACCGGCGCGCCGACCAGCTGCTCGAGGCCCGCCAGCAGGTCCTGCGCCAGGATCGAGTCGAGGCCGATGTCCCGGAATTCGCCCTCGGCGGTCACCTGGTCGACGGAGATCTTCAGACTCTGGGCCAGGCGCGTGCGGATGAACGTCTCCAGGCGACCTTGCAGCTCTCCCACGGCGGCCGGCCGGTTCGGGGACTCCGCCACGATCTGCGGAGCCGGCGCCGCGGCCGCGGCCGCGGGCGCCGGTCTCCAGCCAGGATCGGCGGAGGCACCGAACACCGCCATCGCTTCGTCGCCGTCCGGGCCCGGGGGCGAGATCACCGACGGCGCACGAAAACCGGCGCCCCGCAGCGCCGAGAACCAGCGCTCGCGATCGAGCAGCGGCGATTGCGTTCGCTGGTCCGCTCCGTCGAAGCGCCACCAGCCAGCGGTCAATCCGAAGATGCAATTGATCCAGCGGTGCCGGGGCTCCTGGGTCTCGATGAACAGCAGGACGCCGTCGGGCTTGAGCAGCGCGCGCGCATTCTGCAGCGTGCGCCGCACGTCGCGCGTCGCGTGAAACACGTGCGCCGCCAGCACCACGTCCCAGCCGCCCGCGGCTATCCCTTGCGCGGCCGGGTCGCGCTCGATGTCGAACGCGCCAAACGAAACGAACCCCTCCTGGCCGAAACGCTGGCGGCCATGGCTGAGAAACACCGGAGCGAGATCGGTGTAGCGATAGTCGATCTGCGCCGCCCAGGGCCGCAGCGCCGGAACGATCGCGGCCGTGGTGCCGCCCGTGCCGGCGCCGATCTCGATGAGCCGCACCTGTCCCGCCGGCGCGCGCGCCGCGACCGCCTTCGCGACCTCGGCGGTGATCGCCGCCGCCGTTCGGCGCGCCAGCGGTGAATCGCGGTAGATCGCCTCGAGCGCGGTCAGGTCGCCCTTGGGGAACAGCACGGTGAGCGGATCGCGCTTGCCCTGCATGATCTCCGGATAGAACGTCAGGCAACGCTCCAGCAGCGCGACCTCGCCCGCGAATGGCGCCAGCAGGGACCGCGACTGCGCGAGCACCTCGGCCGCGCGCCCGGGCGCGACGGTCTCGGCCCCGGCGAGCCGCAGGCCCTCGCCGTCCTCGCGAAGTTGTCCATCCTCGCACGCGACCTCGACCAGGAAATGGAAGAGCCGCTCGTATCCCTCGGTAACCCCCGCGCGCTCGAAGCACTGCCGGCGAGGTGCCGGCGACAGGCGCTCCCCGACGGCGCCGAGACGCTGCAGGATCTCGGTCGCGGCCAGCGCGATCGCTCCATCGAGCACCTGCCGCGCCGCCGCCACCGGGGCCGGCGGGTCCACCTGGTCGTGAGACGCGGGTGCCGGGGCGGTGGCGCGCGTGGCATCGACGCTCGCCGGCAGTACCAGCGGCGCGACCAGCAACCGCGCGCGCGCGATGAGCGGCCCATCGGACTCGGCGATCGAGATCTCGACCGACACCGACTCACCGCCGGACGCGGCGTTCGACGCGGGCACGATCCGCGCCACGGCCTGGAGCTCACCGCCGCTGACGGGCGAAGCCAGGACGTCGCAATCGGTGAACCGGATCGGCGCGAATGCGGCGGCCGCGCCGCGATCGATCCCGCGCCGCCCGAGCAGGGCCATCGCGGTTTGAATCGCGGCGTCGAGCAGCGCGGGGTGAATCACGAACCGGCGCGGATCTTCGCTCAGCGCGCGCGGAGGGCTGAGGCTGGCAATCGCCACGTCGTCGTTCACGGTCCACACCGCCTGCACCCAGCGGAACGTGGCTCCGTGGTGCAGACCGGAGGCGGCGAACCGCTGGTACAGGGCGGCTCCGTCGAAGGTGGGCGCCGTTCCCGACCGCGGCGTCACGTTTGCGGACGCCGTCGCGGCGCCCGCGCGGGCACTAGCCGGCGCGATCGAGCCGGTCGCGTGCTCCACCCAGGTCGAACCGCCGTCGCGCGAGCTGCGGATCGCGATGGAACGCGCACCGCCCGCGATGGCCGGCGAGCCGAGGCTGACGCGCAACCGGACCGACTCATCGGCGCCCAGCACCAGCGGTTGCGCGACGGTCAGGTCCAGGACCCGCGCGCGCCCCCCGAACAGGGCGGTCCCGGCTTGCAGCGCAAACTCGACGAACGCGGCGGCCGGCAGCGCGTGAGCGTCACCGACCCGATACTCCGCGCACAGAGGATCCCAGCCGCCCAGTGTGAGGTCCAGCGCCGCCGGTGGATCGGCATCCGCGGTGACCAGGATGGCGGGAGCGATCGATGAGGCGGGCGGCGGGACGTCGGTGATGGTCATGTCTTCACTCGGGCGAAAGGGGCAACTGCGCCTTGGCGGCGCGCGCGGGCGGGGTCGAGAGCGCGCCGAAGATCTCCTGCGGCGCCGGACGGGCGGGCGCGCGCGCGGCCGCCGGCAGGGGCTCCCAGGTCAACCAGTAGCGCTTGCGCTGGAACGGATAGAGCGGCATCGCCACCTGACGGCGGCGCGCGGAACCGGAGCTCGGGGCGAGATCGAGCGGCACTCCCCGGACCCAGAGCTGTCCCGCTGCGGTGAGCAGCGAATCACGATCGTCGCGGCCACGCGCCAGCGAGCTCAATGCGATCGCCGGCGCCGGCGAAGGTCCGGCGGGCGCACGGTCGCGCAGCACCTCGCGGGCCAGGCCGGCCAGCGTCTGACCGGGACCAGCCTCGAGGAACAGATCGACGCCATCCGCCCGCAGGGTCTCGATCCCCGGCCCGAACAGCACCGGGCTGCGCAGCTGGCTCACCCAGTAGTCGGTGGTGGCGATGTCACTGGTGGCCAGCGCGCCGGTGCGGTTCGAGACGATCGGGATCGCCGGCCGCGACATGCGAACGGCGGCGAGAATCTCGGCGAAGGCGGGCAAGATCGGCTCCATCAAACGCGAGTGAAACGCGTGCGAGACGGCCAGCGGCCGCGCGAGCTTCCGCTCCGATTGCGCGCGCGCGACGACCGCAGCCACCGCCTCCTGGGTCCCGGTGACCACGACGTTGTTGGGTCCGTTGACCGCGCCGATCTCGACGCCCTCAGTCGCGGCCACGATCTCCTGAACCCAGGCGAGCGGCGCCAGCACCGCGGCCATTGCGCCGCGTCCGGGCGCGCTTTGCATCAGGCGTCCGCGCAGCACCACCAGCCTCAGCGCTTCCTCCAACGACATGACGCCTGCCAGGCAAGCCGCCGCATACTCGCCGACGCTGTGCCCGATCAATGCCGCGGGCTCGACGCCCAGGCGCAGCCACAGACGCCCGAGGCAGTAATCGAGCACAAAGGTCGCGGGCTGGGTGTAGCGCGTCTCCCCCAACCGCTGGGCATCGTCGTTGAAGACCAGATCCGCCAGCGGAACATCCAGCTCCGTCCCCGCCAGCAGCCCCGCACATCGATCGAAATCGCCGCGAAAGCCGGCGTCGCCGGCGTAGAGCCCTCTGCCCATTCCTGGGTACTGAGCCCCCTGCCCGGTCAGCATCAACGCGACGCGCGCCCGCCGCCCGGACGATACCTGTCCCGCCAGGCCATCGCGCGCGGCGAGGCGGCCCGCCATCTGGGCCGCCCCGGACGCGACCGCCGCGAATCGATGAGGAAGGGCGTCGCGGCCGGCGTTCAGGCTCCAGCAGGCGTCGGCGAATTCGGCTTCGGGCATCTCGTGAAAGCGCTGCTGGCAATGCGCCATCAGCGCCTCGAGGGCGGGCGCGGTCGACGCCGAGAACGTGCACAGCTGGGGCGCCGCGACGTTGTCGTCTGCCGCGAGCTCGGACGGGGGCGCCTCCTCCAGGACGAGGTGGCAATTGGTCCCTCCAAAACCGAAGCTGCTGACGCCTGCGCGCCGCGGGTTGCTTCCCGCCGGCCAGCCGCGCCGGCGATCGGCGACGAAGAACGCCGACTGCGAAAAGTCGATCTCTCGGTTGGCGCGCTGGAAGTGCAGCGTGGCCGGAATCTCCTTGTGGACCAGCGACAGCACCACCTTGATGAGCGAGGCGATCCCGGCCGAGCCCTCGAGGTGTCCGATGTTGCTCTTCACCGAGCCGATCGCGCAGAAGCCCTTGCGCGCGGTGGCCGCGGCGAAGACCTCCTGCAGCGCGCGCACCTCGATGGGATCCCCCAGCGCCGTCCCGGTACCATGGGCCTCGATCAGGCTGACGGTCGCGGGCGAGACCGACGCGCGGCGATAGGCCGCTTCCAGCACGCGTTGCTGCGCGCGCCCGCTCGGCGCCGTGAGACCGTTGGTGGCGCCGTCCTGGTTGACGGCCGAGCCGCGGATCACCGCCAGCACCCGATCACCGTCGGCACGCGCGCGATCCAGCCGTTTCAGCACCACCGCACCGACGCCCTCGCCGCACACGTAGCCGTCCGCGCCGGCGTCGAAGGTTTTGCAGCGCCCGTCGGGCGCGAACATGCGCGCCTTGCTGAAGGCGACAAAGCGGCCGGGCGTGATGCCGACGTTGACGCCGGCGGCGATGGCCAGGTCGCACTCGCCCGCCAGCAAGCTCTGACAAGCCAGGTGCACCGACACCAGCGACGACGAGCAAGCGGTGTCGACCGCGATGCTGGGGCCCGACAAATCCATCGCATACGACAGTCGGTTGGCGACGACCGACATCGCCTCGCCGGTGGCGACGGTCGGCTCGATCAGCATGTCCTGCAATCGCGCGCCGGGGCGCTGGCGCAGGAGCTCGGACGAAGCGTAGTCGGCCGGAATGATCCCGACGAACACGCCGGTGGACGCCGCGCGCGCGCGCCCGCCCGCGTGACCGGCGTCCTCGAGGGCGTGCCACGCGACTTCCAGGAGCAGGCGCTGCTGTGGCGCCATCGTCTCGGCCTCGCGTCGCGAGATGCGAAAGAACTCCGCGTCGAATCGATCGATGTCGTCCAGCCAGCCTCCGAACCGGCAGTAGGTGCGGCTCGGCGCCTGCGGGTCGGCGCTGTACCAGGTCTCGAGGTCGAACCGATCGCGGGGCACCTCGGTGATCGCGCTCCGCCCCTCGCGCAGGTTGTTCCAGAATGTGGCCGCGGAGTCCGCGCCGGGCAGCCGGCACGCGAGACCGATCACCGCGACGGCGGGCCGGTGTTCCTGCGACACCTGGAGATCGGGCGTGTCCGTCACCGGGGGCGCGGCTGGCACGCTCGGCGGCCGCGACGCCGAGCCACCGGCGACCACGCCGGGACCGGACATCGGCGCGATCGGAGCCCGATCGCCCGCGCCGCTCCCGGCAGCCTGACGCGAGGCCAGCACGCCGAGCGCCGCGCCGTGCGCGCCGGCCAGATGTTCGGAGAGCGCCCCGACCGTGCAGTAGTCGAAGATCAGCGTCGGCGACAGCTTGACGCCCAGGGCGACTTCGGCGGCGCTCATGAGCTCGACCGCCATCGCCGAGGTGACACCGAGCGCGGCGAACTTCGCATCGAACGCGATCGCGTCGGGATCGCACCCCAGCGCGGCGGCGATGCGGTCGCACAACCAGCTCTCGGCGGAGGCCTGCAGCGCCTCGACCGAGGCAGCTTCGACCGGAGACGCCGAGCCCATTTCAGCGCTCACTCGCCACCGTCCCCGGCGGCAGTCGATAGCCGGGCTGCGCCCGCGAGACCGTTCACGCCGTCCAGCGGTTCGTTGGCGCTGTGCCGGCGTTCTTTCGCGCCCGGCGTCGCGAGCGACAGCGGAAGCGGCCGACCCTTCACCAGATCGTCGATGTCCGCGACGAAGGACTGCGCCAGGTCTCCCATGGTCTCCGCGCGGAAGAGCGCGCGCTGCCAGGTCCAGTTCAGCAACAGCTCGGGGCCGTTCGGCGAGCCGACGATCGTCCCCAGGAAGAGCACGTCGACGTCGTCGTGGCCGATCTCGTTCCTCAGGTCTTCGAGCTGCCAGTCCAGCAGCGCACCTTCCTTCGGGCGCTCCGCCTCGATGAAGTGCGGGAACGTGAACACGGCAGCGGCGGGCCGGGGCCGATCGAAGGGCATCGCGGCGTGGCGCATCGTCGAGCGGCTGGCCGCCGCGACACGCTCGACCAGCGCCTCGAAGGCCTCTCCCGCTTCGGCGCGCACGCGCAGCGGCAGCGCGTGAACCATGCATCCGACGATCTGCTCGAGATCGGGCAGGTTGCCCTGGCGCGCCGAGACCGGAACCATGATCACGCGATCGGCCTCGCCCGACCACAGATACAGCCGGCGCAACCACAGGCTCAGCAACAGCACGTAGACCGTCACCCCCGCTTGCGAGGCCTGCGCGACGATCCGCTGGACCGTCGCGCTGTCGCATTTCGCGCGCATCACGTCGACCTCGGTGCTGCGGCCCGGATCGCGCGCGAAGTCGGTGGGCAGCTCCTGCGGCGGCAACGGCGGCGCCAGGACCGCGGCCCAGTGAGCCTGGGCCAGGCGGTACTCCTCGCTCCGGCGTTGCGCCTCGAGCATCTCGACCCACTGCCAGTACGTCGACTCCGGCGCCGGCAGCGCGGGCGCCTGACCGGCGCTGAAGGCGCGATAGGCCTCGGCGATGTCCCGCTGCAGGACGCCGACGATGCTGTACCCGTCGCAGATCGCGTGGGGAATGCTGACCACCGCCAGGTGATTCCGATCGTCTTCTCGAAAGACCTTGAACCGCAGTAACGGCCAGATCGAAAGTCGTTCGGCCCGAACCAGCTCTTTCTGCAGGCAGGCGCCGACCACCGCCGATCGCTCGTCGGGGCTCAGCATCGCCAGGTCTTCGTACTCCAGGCGATAGGGCGCGAGGGCGCGGGCCGGGCGGAGCTCGATCTCGGCCCCCTGCACCTCCGCCTCGACACGCAGCAGATCGTGCCGATCCACGACGAACTGCAACGCCTTCTCCAGGACAGCGCGATCCAGCGCGCCGCGCACGCGCCAGCGCATCGCGATCATGCGATCCATGTAGAATTCGAGCCGCACGCGCGCGCCGGCCGCGATGGCGCGGCGTGGAGGCGCCGGCGCCTCGACGGCGGGGCTCGCGGCGTGCGCGGCGTGCAAAGCAGCGATGTGGTCCGCCAGCTTTTCGATGGTCGGGTACTCGAAGTACAGTGACGGATAGAGCTTGATCTTCAGCGATCGCTCCAGCACTTTGGCGAAGCCGAGCAACGCCAGCGAGTCGAGACCGAGCTCCATGAATTTCTTGCGGCGGTCGATCCGGGACATCGGAACCTTCAGCGCCGCGGCGACCTGACGAGCCAGGAGGTCGGCGTAGCTGCCGTCCTCACCAATCTCGGCGCCCTCGAGCTCGCCGGCCGGCGCGGGCAGCGGAAGCCCCGCATCGGGCGGCGCGATCCCGGCCGAGGCAAGGGCCGGCGCCGTGAGATTGCAGCGCACGGGGTCATGAGGTGCTGCGATGACCGCGTCGCGACCGCTGGCCATCGCCTGCTCCAGCAGCGCGATCCCGGCGCCGAAATCGATGAGGCGGAACCCGCGTCGCTCCATCTCCGGCGCGGAGTCCTGCGCAAGCATGCCGTCGCCGCGCCAGGGTCCCCAGGCGATCGAGACCGCGGGAATGTCACGTGAGCGCAAGTAGCCCGCGGCCCCGTCCAGGAACGCGTTGGCGATCGCGTAGGGAGCGAGCCCGCGCGCGAGCCCGGGCGCATGCGCGGACACCGACGAGAAGAAGACGAAGAACCGCGCGTCGCGGAAGGCTTCGATCAGGTTGCGTGTGCCGGCGACCTTGGGCGCGAGCACCGCCTCGATGGCGGCGGCCGGCTGATCGAGGAGGTTTCCGAGCTCGCCGGGCACACCGGCGGCGTGAATGACGCCGTCGATGCCGCCGAGAGCCCGCCGCGCTTCTTCGGCCACGTCGCGCAGGCGCGCCCAGTCGGCGACGTCGGCGCTGAAATAGAGCGCGCGGCCGCCGGCGTCGCCTCCGTCGCCGGACGCGAGAGGCGCGCGGGCGCGCGGGGAGCGTCCGATCAGCGCCACCGAGCATCCGTGTTTCTCGACCAGCCACTTCGCCAGACGGCGGCCGATGCCGCCACCGCCGCCAGTGACGACATAGCGACCACCCGCCTCGAACCGGAACGCGGCCGCCGCGGAAGCGCCCGGCACCGCGAGCTGCGCGAGCCGGCGCACCAGACGGACGTCGCCTCGCCAGGCGATCGTGTCCTCGGGCGCGCGGTTTCCGAGCTCGGCGATGAGCCGGGGCGCGGCCTCCGCGGCGGGCGTGTCGCCGAAGTCGACCACGCGCGCTTGCACGGCCGGCAAATCCTGGGTCAGAGATCGAGCCGCCGACCACAGCAGCGCACGCTCGGGCGCGGGCGTGCCGTCGCCAGCCGCGGCCTGCCAGCCGTGCGAGATCGCGAACCAGGTGGGCACCGGCGCCGACAACCACCCGTGCGCGTGGAGGCAGCGCAGAAGCGCGATCGCGCTCGAGACGTGGACCGGCATCGTGTCGGCCAGCGCTTCGGGAGCCTCGAGCGCGTCCTCGCGCGGGGCGAAGGCGAGCGCATGCACGATGCCCGCGATCGGGCGCGCCGGCCCCAGCGCCGCCGCCATCTGATCGAAGTCGGAGGCGAGGTCCAGCGCGACGCGAAACCGGTGCGAGCCGAGGCGCGCGTAGCGTGTGCCCGCGGCGATCTCGACGACCTCGGCCGACCGCGCGCGCAGCGCCGCCACGGTCGCCGCCGCCAGGCCGGCGTTGTCGGCCAGCACCAACCACAACCCGCTCGCCGTCGCGCCGGAATCCGGCTCGCGCGCCTCGAGCGGCGACGGCTGCCACTCCCAGGCCAGCAAGGCGTCGCCGTGCGGCGCGCCGGCGGCCGCCAGGCGGCGCCCCGCCACCCGCTTCATCACGAAGCCAAGCACCCGAACGACGGGCCGCCCCTGCGGATCGTAGAGAGTGGTGTCGCCCTTGATGACGTCGACGATGGCCTCGTCGGAGCTGTCCAGGCGCGTGGCCAGCTCGGCATGAGCCACCACGCGGTCGGGCAGCGGCGCCAGCAGCTGCACCTCGCGGATGAACATCGGGATGAAGCTCTCGTCGCTCGCGGTCGCCAGGCCCATGCGGAAACCAGCCCACGACTGCAGCGCGCCGTCGAGCAACCCCGGATGCAGCCGATAGGCCGGCGCCCCCGGACGGCGTCCGGGCTCGGCGGTCACCTGCACCTCGGCCAGCAGCTCCTGCGCGCCGCATTGAATTCGGCCCAGGGTCTGGAAGAAACGGCCGTAGGTGATGCCGCTCTCCGCTGCATAGGCCGCCTGGTACGTCGCGCCGGCCGGATACTCGTTCGGGCAGCGCCCGCGGACCGCGTCGATCGGGAACGGCGCAGGATCGCCTTCGGGAGCAGCCGTCCCCCGATCAGCGCGCGCCGTGAGGTGAACGACGTAGCGATCGTCGTCATTGGCGGCGGTGGGATCCGCGGTCGTGAACACGCGCACGTCGCAGGTCTCGACGGGCGCCGTCGGATCGACGCGCACCTCGATCAGGCAGCGCACGCGCTGGCCCGGATCGACCACCAGCGGCGCCAGAATCACGACGTCGTGCAGGCGCGCCGGCGCGTTGCCCAGCGTCTGCTGCGCGGCCACGACCACCATCTCCCAGTAGCCGACCGCGGGCAGGATGAACCGCCCGAGCACCCCGTGGTGCCCGACCACCGGGTCCTCATCGTGCTCGAACACCTTCTCGAAGACGGCGTAGCCCGGGCCGCGCGTCACGCAGCGATCCACCAGCGGCGACAGCACCTCGGCGACCGGCCTGGGAGCCGGCGCGGTCGGGACTTCGACCGCGGCTCCGGAAGGCGCAGGCAGATCCGCCGGCCAGAAGCGCCGGCGCTCGAAGGGCGTCGTCGGCAGCGGGATGCGCCGGCCGGGCTGGTTTCGAAAGACTTCGTCCCAGTCGACGTCGACGCCCGCGCGATAAGCGAACGCCAGCGCGCGCAGCCAGCTCGCGCGCTCGTCCGGGTCTTGCCCCAGCGAGGACACGCAGCTGACGCCCGCGCGCACCAGCGGGGTCGCCAGCCGCGTGAGCGTCGCGCCCGGTCCGATCTCCACGATGGTGTCGATCTCGCGCTCGAGCAACGCCTCGACGGCGCGAGAAAAGAGCACCGGCTGCAACGTGTGGCGCACCCAGTGATCGGGAGGCAGCGTCTTTTTGATCTCGTTGCCGGTCGTCGTCGAGATGAAGGACGCGCGCGGGGCGCGCCAGGCCACCGCCGCCGCCGCGGGCGCGAACGCCTCGGCCGCCGCGATCAACGCCGGCGAGTGGAACGCGTGGGTCGTCTTCAACCGCGTGGACGAGAGCTCTTGCTCGTCGAGCCGCTTGCAGAAGGCCGCCAGCGCGGCGTCCTTGCCCGCCACCACCACCGAGCGCGGCCCGTTGTAGGCCGCCACCGCCAGCGCGCCATCGAACGGAGCCAGGATCGGCGCGATCTCCTCGCGAGCGGCCAGAACCACCACCATGCCGCCCGGCACGGCGTGCCGGTCCAGCGCGTGCGCGCGCGCAATGATCAAGCGAAAGGCGTCCGACAGTGATAGGGCGCCCGCCGCGGCGGCGGCCGCGTACTCACCCAGACTGTGACCGGCCACCGCATCCGGCCGCACGCCCACGCGTTCCCAGGCGCGCGCCTGCGCCAGCTCCAGCGCGAGCAGGCTGCAGTGAGCCAGCGCCGTGGAACCGCCGACCCCGCCGCCGCGCAACCAGGGCTCTACCAGCGGCTCGCCCAGCAGCGAGCGAACGATCTCGTCGCACTCGTCCATGCCCTCGCGAAACGCGGGCAGATCTCGGTAAAGGCCGATCCCTTCGCGTCCGGCATGATTGCCCTGGCCGGCGAACAGAAAGGCAATCCGCCCGCGCGCCGTCGAGATCGCCGGAGGGGCGGCGAGCTCCCTCGCGAGCTCCTCGATGCTGCTTGCGATCAAGGCGACCCGCGCGGGCGGGTGAGCGCGCCCGCACGCCAGGGTCAGCGCCAGATCGTTCAACGACGCGTCCGGGTGGGCGGCCAACCACTGCTTCAGCTCGGCGAGGCGGCCGCGAAGCGCGCCCTCGCTGGCCGCGCCCATCGGAACGATCGCCGTGCCGGCCACTTCGGGCAACGACGCCCGAGGCGGCGCCTGCTCGATCACCACGTGCACGTTGGTTCCGCCGAGCCCCAGCGACGACACCGCCGCCCGGCGGCGCGCGCGGCGGGTGGTCCACGGCCGCATCCGATCGGCGATGTAGAACGGCGAGCGCTCGAACCCGAAGCGCGGGTTGGGCTCGTCGCAATTCAACGTCGGAGGGATCTCCGCCTTCTCGACCGCCAGCACGCCGCGGATGAACCCGGCGATGCCGGCCGCGGTGTCGAGGTGACCCATCACCGACTTGCCGGACGCGATGGCGCAGAAACCGAGGCGCCGGGTGCGCTTCTCGAAGAACTGGGTCAGCGCCTTGATCTCGATCGGATCGCCGAGCGCGGTGCCCGTGCCGTGGGGTTCGAGGTACTCGACGCTGTCGACGTCGATGTGCGCCTGGTCGTAGACCTTTTCCAGGAGCTGGATCTGCGCCTCGAGCGACGGCGTCGTGAGCCCCATCGATCGCCCGTCGTTGTTGCTGGCCGACGCCAGGATCACCGCGTGGATGTGATCGCCGGAGGCCAGCGCGCGCGACAGCGGCCGGAGAAGCACCGCGCCCGCGCCTTCGCCCGGGACGAACCCGGTGGCGCCCGCGTCGAAGACCCGGATCCGGCCGTCGGGCGCGGTGGCGCGCATGCCCGCCAGCATCCGGTGGGCGAACGGCATCAACTTGAGGTCGATGCCGCCCGCGATCGCCTGTTCACAATCGCCGCTCTGGATGCTGCGGCAAGCGGTGTGCAGCGCCACCAGCGACGAGCTGCACGCCGCCTCCAGGCTGATCGCGGGCCCCGTCAGGTCGAAGTGATGCGCGACGTGCGCCGCCACGTAATTGGTCAGCGAACCCACGACGGCCGAGCGATAGCCGTGCAGATCGCCGCGGTTCTGGAGCAGCGGCTCGAGCCGGTCGAGGAAGCGAGAGTAGTAGAAGCTGTTGCGGGTCCCCACGAAGACGCCCGTGGCGCTCCGCCGCAGCGAGCGCCCCGCGTGCCCCGCGTTCTCCAGCGCCTCGAGCGCCACCTCGAGGAACAGCCGCTGATGCGGATCGGCCAGCAACGCCTGGGTGTCGTCCATGCCGAAGCACGTCGCATCGAAGCCGGCGACGTCCTCGATGAAACCGCCGAACCGGCTGGCCTCGTCGACCGAGCTCCGATCGACGCCCCAGCGATCGAAGGGCGCCTCGCCGATCGCGCCTCGACCCGAGGCGAACAACGGCCACAGGCGGTCGAGCGACGGCGCGCCGGGGAATCGGCACGACATTCCAACCACGGCGATCGGTTCCGGGACGGCGCGCGCCGCCGATGTCGCCCGCGCCGCGGGCACGACCGCCGCGCTCGGCGCGGCGAGGAAATCGGCGCCGCCGTGGTGTCCGTTGGGGCGGTGATCGTCGGCCGCCTCGAGCACCGCGGTGGCGGCCGGCGCGGTGGCGGCCGGCGCGGGCGCGACGGGCTCCGGTTGGGCGGTGCCCGCGGGCAGCCCGTAGCGTTCCGCCATGTGCTGCGCCAGGGCGGCGATGGTCGGGTGCTCGAAGAACATCGAGTGGTGCAGCGGCTGGCCGTAACGCGCGCTCAGGTCCGCGATCACGTCCGAGATCGAGAACGAATCGAGGCCGAACTCCGACAGCGGCTCGTTGACGCCGAGGCGCGCCGTCGAGATCTTCAGCTTGTCCGCCAGCGACTGCAGCAACAGCTGCTCGACGGCGGTGACGATCGCTGTCGGATCGACCGGCGCCCCGGATGCCGGCGCGGCGCTCGCACGAGCGGCCGGGGCGGCGGGCACCGAGACCTCCGGCCCCGCTGCGGCCACATCCGTTCCTGCACCGGCGAGCGCGCCGATCGAAATCTCCCCGGCCCACCACTGGTTGATCCTTTCGACCGCACGGGCGCCAAGCTGCGCGACGATCACCACCGCAGGTGTCTGGTGATGCAGGATCCAGTCGAAGATCTCGGCTCCGGTATCGGTCGGCAAGGCATCGAGCCCCATGCGGCGCGACGCCGCCACCACCGCCGGTGTGCTCATCCCCTTCTCTTCCCAGATCGACCAGGCCACCGAGACGGTCCGCCCGGGGCCGCGATGCGCGCGCTCCTCGGCAAACCGATCCAGCCAGGCGTTGGCGGCCGCGTAGTCGGATTGACCAGGGTTGCCCAGGGTCCCCGACAGCGACGAGAACACCACGAAGAAGCGCAGCGGATCGGTGCGCGTCAGCTCGTCGAGCAGCAACGTGCCCTGCACCTTGGGCGCGAGCACCGACGCGAACGACTCCGCGCTCTTGTTTCGGATCAACGCATCGGCCAGGCGCCCGGCCGAGTGGACGACACCGGCGATGGGCCCGAGCTCGCGGTGGATCTGATCCACCAGCGCGCGCATGCCCGCCGGATCGGCGACGTCGCACGCCTTGTAGTGGACCTCGGCGCCCAGCGCGCGCAGGCGCCGGATCGTCTCGAGCTTGAGGCGCAGCGACGACGGCGTCGTCCCGTCGCCGAGGAGCGCGCTCCACTTGTCCTCGGGGGGCAGCGACTCCGTCCCCTGCAGGACCAGCCGCGCTCCAGCGGCGCGCGCGGCGATCCGCTCGGCCGCCACGCCACCCACGCCACGCGCACCACCGGTGATCAGATAGACGCCGCCCGCGACCGCCGGGCTCGTGGACAGCGACGGCGACGACGACGGCGTTGGGTCGAGACGGCGCAACTGGCGGACGGCGCGCGTCCCGCCGGCGCAGATCACTTCGGGAGGACCGCCCGTGACGATCTCCCGCCACAACGTCTCTTCGCGATCGCCCGGCGACGAATCAGCGCCGACGTCGACGACCCGGCAGCCCAGCGCCGGAAGCTCCAGCGACAGCGTGCGCGCCAGGCCGGCGATGGCCGCCGCCTCGCTGCTGGCGCGGCGCCCGCCGCTTTCCTGGGATTCGCTGCCGCCCGCGGTCGCGACCAGCAGGCGGAGCTCGCCGGCGCCCTTGCGCGCGACCAGCGCGCGCGCGGTCGAGAACAGTGACATCACGCCCAGATCGATTCGCTGCGCGACGCCGACACCCGCGTCCTGCATGTCGCCGAGCATGAGCCCGGCGGTGTGCACCACGCCGCGCAGGTTCGTTGCCGCGCCGACCCCGTGCTGGATCGCCAGTGGCTGCGGATCGACCAGCAGCAGCTCGGCGCCCGCCTTCTGAAAGCGCCGCTGCAGCGCCAGCGAAAATCCGTTCTGCGGGCCGACCAGCAGCCAGGTGCCAGCCGGCGCGATGTCCGGCGCGGTCCCGGCGGCGAGCGTGCGACGAGAGACCGTGAACAACGCGCGCTGCGCCGATGCCGGCGGCGGGGCTTCCGGCGCAGCGGGCACAGCCGCCGGCGCCGCGGGAACGACCGGCAGCGCAGCGGGAGCAAAGGCGATCGGCGCGGCCGCACCGGCACTCGCCGCTGGCGCGACCAGCTGCTTGCGGGCCTGACTCTCCGGGAACCAGTAGCGCTGGTGCTCGAACGGATAGGCGGGCAGCGGGACCCGGCGCACCTCCGTGCCGGTGAACAGCTCATTGACCGCCACATCCACACCCGCGCACCAGGCGGCCGCGACCACCTCCAGCAGCTTGCGGCGGCGAGCCGCTGAACCAGCCGGCTCGGACGCGACGTCGGCCAGCCGGAGGACGATGTGACGATGCGGCGCCTCGTCGAGGAGATCGACTCCTTGAGCCTGGGCCAGGGCGCCGAGGTCGGCCCCGCCCCACTCGGAGATGCCCGCGCCGCAGAACACGGCGGCCTTCACGCCGAGGCGCGACAGCTCGTCGCACACGCCGCGCTCCGTCTCGACGCCGGTCCGGGTCCACGCGAATGCGACGGCCGCGTGGGTTTGCGCCTCCTGCGCGCGCGCGGGCGAGGCCAGCGATTCGATCAGATCGGCGCTGGACGAGACCAGCCGCGCGGTTCGAAAGCGAAGCTTGGCCCGGCCCACGGCCAGTGTGTAAGCCACGTCGGCCAGCGATTGCCCGTGCGCGCTGCCTCCCGGCACCAGCGCGGCGCGCAGGCGGGTTTCGATCGCGTGCAGCGCCTCGGGCGATCGCGCGGACAGCAGCACCAGCTCGACGCGCGCCGGAGCCGGCGCGGCCTTTTGAACCGGCGGCGACTCCTCCAGAATCAAGTGCGCGTTCGCGCCGCTGAGCCCGAATCCGCTGACGCCGGCCCGCCGCGGCTGCGCGCCCCGGGGCCACGGCATCGGGCGCGTCGGAATCAAAAACGGGCTGTCGATCAGCGACACATAGGGATTCGGTTGATCGAAGTGGAGGTTGGGGAGAATGACGCCCCGCTCGAGCATCATGATCACCTTGATGACGCTCGCGACGCCGGCAGCCGGCTCCAGGTGTCCGATGTTGCTCTTCACCGAGCCGAGCGCGCAGAACTGTCGCCGGCGCGTGTGCGGCCGGAATGCGTCGGTGAGCCCGGTGAACTCGATGGGATCCCCCAGCGACGTTCCGGTGCCGTGGGTCTCGACGTAGCCGAGCGTGTCGGGGCTGATCTCCGCGGCGGCGAACGCCTTGGTCAGCAACGCGGCCTGCGCGCGAGGATTGGGCGCCGGCAGGCCCTGCGAGCGTCCACCATGGTTGGCGGCCCCACCGCGGATCACGGCGTGCACCTGGTCGCCGTCGGCCAGCGCGCGGTCGAGCGGCTTGAGCAGCAGCGCACCCAGCCCTTCGCCGGGAACGTAGCCGTCGCCGAGCGCGTCGAAGGCGCGGCACCGCCCCTCGCTGGCGAGCGTACCCATCCGGCACAGAAACACGTAGTAGAGAGGATGCAGGCCCAGGTTGACGCCGCCGGCGACCGCGGTCTGGCATTCGCCGCGCTGCAGGCTCTCGCACGCAAGCTTGATCGCGATCAACGACGAGGAGCAGAGCGTGTCGACCGCCATGCTCGGTCCCTGCCAGTCGAAGAAGTACGAGACGCGATTGGGGACGACGGCGCGGCAGTTGCCGAGGCCCGCATAGCCGTTCATCTGCGGCGCGACCCGCATCATCTCGTCGAGGTAGTGGTTGTAGCTGACACCGACGAAGACGCCGGTGTCGCTGCCGCGGAGGGCGTCGCCGCCGTAGCCGGCATGGTCCAGCGCCTCGGAGACGATCTCGAGATATTGCCGCTGCTGGGGATCCATCAGCTCCGCTTCACGCGGCGAGATGCCGAAGTACAGCGGATCGAACTCGTCGTAGCGGTCGAGGAAGCCGCCCCAGCGGCTGTAGCTCGTCTCCTCGCGCGTCCGATCCCGATCGAACCAGCCCGCGGTCTCCCACCGGTGCCTCGGGACATCGACCACGCTGTCGACCCGGGACGCGAGATTTTCCCAGTAGCGTTCCAGGTCGAGCGCGCCCGGGAAACGCCCGCTCATGCCGATGACGGCGATGCCTCTCCTGGACACATTGGCGCCCGCGCGCGAGTCGGCGTCGCCGTCGAATCGATGGGACGAAAGCGCACGCGGCGGGTCAGGCTCGACGATCGCAGGCACAACCGGCGCCGCGGGCGCGGCCGCCGGCGGCACCGACTCGGCGCTGGACAGCAATACCCGCTCGAACTCCGCCGGGTATTGCGTGGACAGAAACTGCGCCAGCGCATCGACCGTCGGGTGCTCGAAGAACAGCGTGGGATAAAGCTCGACGCCGATCTCGGTCTCCAGCCAGCGGACCATCTTGATCAGCGTCGCGGAATCCAGGCCGAGGCTGAGGAAGGTCTGCCGGGAGTCGACCTCCGCCGGGGCGTGCCCGAGCGCGCTCGCAATCTGCCCCACCAGGCGGTCGCGGATGGCGCGCTCCAGCCGGCGCCGGTTGGTCGGACGCGCCGGCGATGCATCGGACGCGGGCACGGGCGCGGGTACCGAGGCGCTCGGTGCCGCGGATGCGCGCAGCCTTGCAAGGTCGAGATCGGCGACCAGCACGTGCGGCTGATCCCAGCCGAGCGCTCGTTCCATCGAGTCGATCGCGTCGCGGGTGCTGATCGGGCGGACCCCGCTCCTCCGCGCCATCTCGATCAGGACCGTGCTCTGCCCCATGCCGGCGTCCCCGACCAGCGAGAAGGCGACGCTGTTGGCGGGAAGCCCGGCGGCTCGGCGGCGGGTGGAGAACCCATCAAGCCAGGCGTTCGCGGCTGCGTAGTCCCCCTGGCCCACGTTGCCGTGAATCGCCGCGAACGAGGAGAACAGCACGAAGTAGCGCAGCGGATCAGCCGCGGTCAGCCGGTCGAGGTGGATCGCGCCGGCAACCTTGGGCGCGAACACCTGCTCGAAGTCTTCGCGCCGCTTCTGCTGGAGCAATCCGTCGCGGAGCACGCCGGCGGCGTGGAAGACCCCGACGATCTGGCCGAAACGAGCGCGCACGCGCGCGAGAGCGGCGGCGAGATCGGCGGCATCGGAAACGTCAGCCTGCTCGAACACCGCCGTGCCGCCACCAGCAGCGATGGCGGCGAGCGCATCGTTCGCCAGCTCCGGCGCGCGGCGGCCGATGAGCGCCACGGGAACCCGATGAACGCAGGCCAGGTGAACCGCCCACGCGCGCCCCAGCCCCGATGCGCCGCCGGTGACCACGTAAGCACCGTCGGCCGCTGCCTCGAAATGACCGCCGTCGGGCTCGGCCCGCTCGAGCAATCCGCGGTGAGCGATGCCCTCGCGCCACGCCAGCTCCAGGTTGCGCGCGGCCGGGAACCGATCCAGGCAGCGCTCCCAGCCGGGACTTCCGTCGAGATCGATCGCGCCGCCGACCACGGCCGCCTGCTCGCGGCGGGCGACGCGCGCGAGCGTCCACAATGCAGTCCGCTCCGGGATGACCGGGGCATTCCCGCAATCCGCGCCGCCTTCACTGACGATCCACAGCGCCGGTGGCTTGCCGCCCCGATCGGTCACGACCTGGACCAGCGCCGCCAGCGAGAACACGCCCAGCTGGAGCTCGCGCGTGCTCGGCCGCGCCAGGCCCACGTTCCAGGCGTGCACGACCCCGACGACGGGCCCCTGCAGCTCGGCGAAGAGACGCCGCAGGTCGTCGCTGGATCCGGGGACGATCACGCGCGCGCCGGCGTCGGCGTCCGCCGTGTCATTCGGCCGTACCAGCACGGCGCGCGCGCCGGCGTCGGACAGGCGGCGGACGATCGCCGCGCCCACCTCGCCCTCGCCCAGCACCAGCCAGGTACCGACCGCGGCAGCGCCGGCAGCCGGTGATGTCGCCGGTTCGGGCTCCCACCGGACCTGATAAAGGCCGGCGCCCGCCTGGGCGGCGAGTCGGACCTGGCGCAAGGCGACTTGCCGCAGCTCCAGGCACAGGCGCTGCTCTCGATCGAAGACGCGGAGGTCGGCCATAAACAGGCCCGAGCCGGCGTCGGCCGGTGCCTGGACCGACGCATTCACCGTCGCGCCGCCTAGCAGCGGCCGATGAATGGACATCTCCCCCACGGCGAGCGGCACGAAGACGTCGCCGGCGCCCGAGTCGTCGTGCGCCAGCCGCACGGCCGCCAGGCTCTGCATCGCACCGTCGAGCAATCGCGGATCCAGCTCGGCTCCGGGCTCGACCTCACCGGCGCGCAGCCGCGCCTCGACCCTCATGCCCTCGCAGCGAACTTCCTCGACGACCTGGAACGACTTGCCGAAGCGCAGGCCGAGGTCGGCCAGGAACGCGTAGAGCCGGGACGCGCCGATCACCGCTGCCGTCTCGCCGAGCGGCTCGACCACCGCCCGCTGTCCGCGCGCGCCGGTCGCCGCCGCGTCGCCGAGGCGCGCGTGACCGGTCATCACCAGCGTGCCGTCGGCGCCGCCGCGCACCCGAGCGCGCATGATGAACTCGCAGTCGGTCCATTCGATCTCGAGATCGGCGGTCTGCCCCGCCGCCAGAGCCAGCGGCGCGACGATCGCCATCCGATCGAGCGACTGCAATCGGCCGCCAAAGCGGCGGCGAGCCGCTCTCCATGCCAGCTCCCAGAGCCCGGCGCCCGGAACCAGGTTCTGGCCCTGGACGCGATGGTCGCTGACGAGAGCGCTATCACCGTCGATCGAAAACCGGTCGAGATTGGAAGCGCTGCTCGCGACCGACTCTGCACCCGCGTCTTCGACGCTGACGGTCAACGGGTACTCGCGCCCGGCAAAGGGAAAGGTCGGCAAGGGCACGCGACGCCGCGACTCGCCTCGAAAGAATTCGTCGAAGCGGGGCGTGATTCCCCCGCGGACCAGCTCGGCCAAGCTCTCGGTCAGATCGCGCGTCCCGCGCCGTTCCTGCAGCTCGCTCGTCTTCTCGCGCCGCCACGACGCCAGCAGGCGAACCTCGGGATCGGGCGCACCGCCCTCCCCGGCCAGCAGCGGCTCGGCGAGCTTCAGCAGGGTGTCGCCGGCGCCGATCTCGATGAAGCGCCGGAACCCCTGCCGCCGCAGGATCCCCACGCACTCCGCGAACCGAACCGGCTCGAGCAAGTGCGACACGAAATAGGCGGGGTTGGGCGCGTCCTCGAGAAAGCGGCCGGTCACCGTCGACAGGAACGGCACCTCGGGTGGCGCCAGCGACGCCAGCCGCCCGCACACGGCCTCGAACGCCGGGATCATCGGCGCCAGCAGCGGGCAGTGGAACGCCAGCGAGATCTTGAGCGGAACCGCACGGACGCCGGCCGCCCGGAACTGGGCCGAGATCGCCGTGACGCCGCGCTCACGCCCGGCGATGACGGTGTTCATTTCACCGTTGATCGCGGCGATGCTCACCTCGGCCGACCAGGGCGCGACGGCGCTCTCCACGTCGGCCGCCGACGCCAGGATCGCCGCCATCGCGCCGGCTTCGACCTTTTGCTCCGCCAGCTCGCCGCGCGAAAGCACCAGCTCGGCCGCGTCTTCGAGCGAGATCATGCCGGCGATGCAAGCCGCCGCATACTCGCCGAAGCTGTGCCCCATCACGGCCGCGGGACGGACACCCCAGGACTCCCAGAGCCGGCCGAGCGCGTACTCGACGGCGAAGATCGCGGGTTGCGCCAGGCTGGTGCGCAGCAGCGGCAGGTTGGACGGCTCGCGTGGGTACAGGAGATCCAGCAGGGGCGTTGCGAGACGACGTCCGAAGATTTCGTGGCAACGCTCCATCTCCTCGCGAAAGCGCGGGTGGCGCTGGAAGATCTGCCGGCACATCCCCACGGACTGCGTCCCCTGGCCCGGAAAAAGGAACACCGGCGACGGCCGGCGCTTCATCTCCTCCGCGCTGGACGCCGGCGGCGCACTGGACGCCGCCTCGCGAAGGCCGCGAGCCACGTCGGCGGCGTCGTCGCCCACCGCCACGATTCGTTCCGCGTGAAGCTTGCGCCCCGCGGACGCGGTGAACGCCACGTCGGCCAGCTGTTCGGGCGGCCCGGCCGCGATCGCGCCGGACAGAAGCTCGGCGCAGCGCGCGACCTCTTCTCGCCGGGGCGCGCTGGCCACGAACATCCAGGGCCCGCGCGATGCCTCCGTCGCCGGTGGCTTCGGCGGCGACTCGAGCACGATGTGGCAGTTGGTGCCTCCGAAGCCAAACGAGCTGATCCCGGCGCGACGGGTCCCGCCGCTCCAGTCCTGCAATCGTTGCGCGGGATAAAACGGTGACTCCGCAAACCGGAAACGCGGGTTGGGTTGCGCGCAATGGAGCGTGGGCGGGATCTCCCCGTGCGACAGCGCCAGCACGACCTTGATGAGGCCGGCGATACCGGCCGCCGAGTGGAGATGACCGATCGAAGCCTTGACCGCCCCCACGGCGCACGAACCCGGCGCCGACGCGCCACCGAACGCGCGGGTGAGCGCCCGCATCTCGATCGGATCGCCGAGCTTGGTGCCGGTCCCATGGACCTCGACATAAGAGACGTCGGCGGGCTCGATGCCGGCGTTGGCCATCGCGGAACGAATGACCAGCTCCTGGGCTTCGGCATTGGGCGTGGTGATGCCGACGGTATGGCCGTCGTTGTTCATCGCGGATCCGCGAATCAACGCGTAGATGGTGTCGCCGTCGCGCATCGCGCTCGATGCGCGCTTGAGCACGATCGCGCCCGCTCCCTCTCCAGGAACATAGCCGTCGGCGCTCTCGTCGAAGACCCGACAACGGCCGGTCGGTGACAACACCTGGGCGCCGCTCAAGAACAGGTAAATCATCGGCGACAACAAAAGGTCGACGCCGCCGGATAGAGCCAGATCACACTCCCTGCGGCGCAGGCTCTCGCAGGCCAGGTGCGTGCTGACCAGTGAGCTCGAGCAGGCGGTGTCGACGACCAGCGCCGGACCGCGCAAATCCATTCGATCCGCTATCCAGGCCGCGACGTAGTTCTGGCTGAAGCCCAGGATGTCGCCGCGCCCAAATGCGCGCCGCCCACCGTGCGCCAGACGCCGCGCCAGGTGGTACTCGGGACCGTACGACGTCGAACGCGCTCCGACGAACACGCCGCCGCGCACCCCACTCCCCAGAGCGCCCCCGTATCCCGCATGTTCCATCGCCGACCAGGCCACCTCCGAGAAAAGGCGTTGGATCGGATCCATGAGAACGGCGTCAGCGTCGGAGATGCCGAAGAAGCCCGCGTCGAAACGCGCCAGGTCCTGGACGAAGCCACCCCACTTGGACACGCTGGCGCCCGGTGCCGGCGTGGCGCCGCCGTAGAACCCATCGATCGACCAGCGCTCCGAAGGGATTTCTCGGATGCCATCACGGCCCAATCGCAAGTTTTGCCAGTAGGCCGACACATTGGGCGCCTCCGGAAAGCGGCAGGCTAACCCGATTACGGCGATATCGTCACGGCCATCTACGTCCACGTTTGCTCACCCCCCACGGCATCATGGCAAATAGCCGGTCCGACTTACCTCGTCAAGGACGCATTGCGCTTTTTCTTCAACTTGCTTTTCGTTGATTGATTGAGCGCCGGCATTGCGCGCTGGCATTGCGCCCGAACATTGAGGGCTGATTACAATTCGCTGGTTCGCCATTGCTCGCGCGCGCTCATACGCGGGCCAGTTTGGTCAGAAACGTCGAGACTGCGCGTCCTGTTTCACGAGCCTGACTCTCTAGAAACAAATGACCGCCGTCGATCCACTCGAATTCACTGTTCGGAAAATAGCGATCCCATTCAATGACGTGATGGGGCGGACAGTACTGGTCGTGCGTTCCTCCCAGAATCAAGGCTCGCACCGGGCTCGGCTCGACCGGAGCGCGCCAGCTTTCGCAGGCGCGAAAATCTGCCCGGATGATGGCGCTATAGTGGGCCACCAGCGACGAGGGCGCGTCGCCGATGCGGTTCACTTCCTCGACGAGACGGTCGTCAGCCAGGTCGGACAGCCTCGCGAACTCCCCGCGCCGGTGCGGCGGGCGCGTCGCCGAGATGATCACCGCCGCTGGAGGACAACCCCGCCGAGCCAGGCGGTGCGCCAGCGCCATCACGACGTAACCGCCCATACTGTGACCCAACAAGATTACCGAATTGAGCCACCTTGGCGGCAACTGCCGTTCGTACAAGTCGGCCAGCGCTTCGATGTCGTCGAGGGGCTGCCCGGTAGCCCAGCCGTGGCCGGGCGGATCGACGGCGCAGATTGGCCCCGCATTGCTCGCGCGAGCAGATCCCAGATGCTCGGCCATCGAGCGAAACACCAGCGATTGACCACCCGCATATGGAAAGCACAGCACGCCGGGGCCCGACTGACCCGCCGATTGACCGGGCGAGTGATTAGGCGCGTGATTAGGAACCATCTCGCGCAGCCCAATTCGTCCTTCGGCCAAATGTTCGTATGCGGTCTTGGTCAACGGCATTGAATACACGCCCTTCGCGATGACGCCTGCAATCTCATTGACAGCCCAAGGGCCATTGTTTGAAATGCCGTTGCACATACCGGAGGCATCCCATCATGGCCACGTACGTTCCCGACTTCTCCAACGAAGTGACCCGCATCGTGCTCACCACTCGAAACGACAACCCGTCCGTCGAGGACTACGATTCCCTGGCGCTGCCCGAGTGGAAGCGCTGCAAGGAGATCGAATCGGCGGCCAAGCAGGCCAATCGACCGCTGACCGTCGAGGAACTGGCCGACATCACCCGCCGCGTCCTCACGATCCTGCGCGTGAAGCAGGTCCCGGAGAGCGAGATCCGCGAGCGCGTCGACGAGGCCTTCGAGCGCTGCCGTGCCGGCGGCGTCACCGTGGACCGCGCGCGGATCGAATCCCTGCTGCAGGGCTGACCTCGGCGCGGCAGGATCTCCGTCTCGGCGGCGGCGCTCATGGCGCGTCCGCCGCCCAGGAGCCGGAGACGTAGCGCTCGCGGCACAGCAGCCGCTGAATCTTTCCGCTGGTGGTCCTGGGCAGCGCCCCGCGCCGGATCAGGACCACCTCGTGCACCGACAACATGTGTTGCTCCGAGACCATGCGCTGCACGGCGAAGCAGATCTCTTTCGATAGGTCATCGCCCGGCCCTTTCGATGCCTCGGCCCGCGCGGCCCGATCGATCTCGGCGACGACGACCAGCCGCTCTTCTTGATCCAGGTCGACGCTGAAGGTGGCGCACTGCCCACTGCGGATCGACCGATGACTGCGCGCGACGGTCGCCTCGATGTCCTCGGGATGATGATTCTTGCCGTTGATGATGATCAGCTCCTTCAATCGTCCGGTCACGTAAAGCTCGCCGTCCCGCAGGAACCCGAGATCGCCGGTACGCAGGAACGTGCCCGCGCGGCCGGGCAACGAAGCGGCGAACACGACCGACGCCTCGGGCGCATTCCAGTAGCCCGCGGAGACGCTGGCGCCCTGGACCCAGACTTCCCCCACCGCGCCGTCGGGCAACGCCACCGGCTCCGCCGGGTCGACGATCACCACTTCGGCTCCAGGCGCGGGTCGTCCGCAGGTGACGTACCCCGGTCCCGCCGCGGGGACGTCTTCGATCGAGACCCGGCCGCACGAGACGAGCAATGTCGCCTCCGCGAGCCCGTACGAGGCGTGGAATGCCTGAGGACGAAACCCGCCGACCGCGAACGCGTCGGCGAAGCGGCGCAGGGTCTCGATCCGGATCCGCTCGGCGCCCGAGAACGCGACCTCCCAGCTGCTGAGGTCGAGCGCGGCACGCTCCTCGGGATCCGTCCGCTCGACCGCCATCTGATAGGCGAAATCCGGCGCGCCGCTGATGTTCGCGCGGTCCGCGGAGATCGCTTGCAGCCACGACAGCGGGCGCTTCAAGAAGTCGATCGGGGACATCAGCGTGGTCGTCCCCTCCCGATAGATGTTGCCCAGGATCCCGCCGATGAGCCCCATGTCGTGGTGCGGTGGCAGCCAGAACACACCGCGCACGTCCGTCAGGGCACCAGTCAGCGTGTCCCGGATCAGGCGCAGGTTCGCAAGGATGTTGGCGTGGGTCAGGATCACCCCCTTGGGGCTGGACGTCGACCCGGACGTGAACTGCAGAAACGCCGGGGTGTGACCGGCGACTTCCGTCGGGCGCCACACCGGCGGCGGCAGCGACGGATCGGGGCGCTGCAACGACACGAACCCTGCCTGGGAGCCCGCGATCAGGTCGGCGTACCCGGCATGCTCCGCTTCCTCGACGCCGCCCACGCCCAGCACCAGCGCCGGTCGAGCGCTGTCCATGATCGCGCGCAGCCGGGGTAACGCGCGCTGCACCTGCGCCGGATGGGGGGCCGACATGGGGATCGCGATCCGACCCGCGTAGAGACAACCGAAGAATGCGGCCACGAAGTCCAGGCCCGGCGGATAGAGCAGCAACACGCGATCGGCGGCGCGGCTCACCTCGGCGATCTGCTCGCCGAAGCAGCAGGCGCGCGCGTGCAGGCCGCCATACGTGACGGAGTCGGCGATGATCTCGCTCTCGCGCCCTTTCCGAAAGCGAAAGGCTTCCTTGTCCGGAATGCGATCGGCGCGATCGCGGAGGCAGGTGACGAGGTCTTCTCGATCGCTTTCACTCACGTTGCACACGCCTTCGGCCGTGACGGGAGGCTCGAGGGTGTCCGCGACCGTAGATCCATATCGAGACAACGGTGGTACACGCGCAAATTCCCTCGAGACCTCGAGCACCCAACGACGGCGACGCTCAGACGCGCTCGTGCTCCTGTCGCGATGGCGCGGCGGCAGCGAGCGCCGTTTCGCCGTCCGCGATCCGGCGCAGCTCATCGACGAAGGGGTCGACCACCTCTCGTGTCGGCCCGTCCGGATACGCGCTGCGATCGTAGACCACGGTCGCGCGCAATCGGCTGCGGAACGTGCTGAAGATCAGCATGATCCGCGACGGCGGCAACAGTTGCGAGAAGTTGTAGAAGTCAGTGATCGCCACATTGCCGAAGCGTTCCATGGCGTACGGAATCGGCCCCGGGTTGGAGACAACGATGTTTGCCTTGGCAATGAACCGCGCCACCAGCGACGCGGACAGACGGATGGGCGAGACCCGCGCCAGCGCGGCGTACAGCCGCACGCGATAGAGCTCGGAGAGGATCTCGCCCTCCTTCCAGCGCGCGAGCTGGCGCGACACCGACGAGAGCACCTGGTCATCGGTGACCCGGGTCGGCAAGCGCAAGGTATAGGGGACGACGAACGTCTCATAGACGTCGTCGACCGCGACGCGTGCGAACCGGCGCAACGAGAAGTTGTCGAGGACCCGCAACGCCGGCGCGGCTCTCCCGGGCGCGGCCGTCCGGCGCCACAACCTGAGCACCGCCAGCATGAGCAGAGCGTGGATAGTCACACCGGATGCCCGCGCGCGCCTTTGCAGGCCGCCCAGCACCTCGGCCGGCAGATCCACCTTCAGGAAATCGGTCGGGCCGCGCCGCACACGGCGGGTCGGCAGCTTGGCGTCGTTGCGCAGCAGATCCTGCAGCAGGTACTTCACCGCGCCGATCGCATGGCCCAGGCGCCGGCCGGCGCCGAGGCCGCGGGTGAACAGCGACGCCGTCGTGCGATCCGTAGGCCCGATCGGAGTGGTGTCGAACGGCCGACCGGTCTCGAGCGCGGAGTAGCTTTCGGCGATGTCGTGCGCCAGGCGGTAGCCCGCCTTGGCGTCGTTGTAGAGCCGGGCGGTGACAATCTGCAAATAACTTCGAGTCGGCGTCTCGACGAGATGGAAACGAAGCGGGCGTCCGGCCCACACGTCGATCGGCTCGCGCCAGATGTTGGCCAGCAAGGCCTCGTGCACATCGCCTTCCCGATCGCTGGCGCAGCGCTGGACCCGCAGGTCGATGGGCAGCGGTTCGGCTGAGATCTCGGTATAGAAGACGCGCCAGAACCGCCGTCCAAGGCGGCTATTCAACACCGGGTGGCGCGCCAGCGCTCTCTCCAGCGCGAGACGCAACCGCGCCACGTCCAGCCGCCCGCCCAACTCCAGGATCTCGCACGAGTTGATGTTGCGCAGCGCGAGCAACTGGTAGACGTAGAAGAGGTTGAGCGCCGGGAGGCGCCACCCCCGAAGGGTTGAGCGCGACGATCGCGGGATCAGGGAAGCGTCCACCGCCACCGGGCTGCCGGCGCCATTGGGCGAACCGCTCGCGGCAGCGCCGTGCCGTTCAAGCGGGAGCGACATGGGCCACCTGTTTCGGACGCTCGAGATTGGCCAGCGCGGGAGCCAGCAGCAGCTCCGCGTACCGCTCGCGCAATTGCCGCTTCAAGACCTTGCCGGTGAGGCCGCGCGGGATCTGGGCATCGTCGACCACCACCACGCGCTCCAGGCGACCGAGATCGCCGAGTTGCAGGTTCGCGGTCGCACGCAACACCTCGGGTTCGACGACGCCGCGGTCACGCAGGCTGACGATGGCCACCGGCGCGAGACGCCCATCAGCCTTCGGGAGGCCAATGACCACCACCTCGGCGATGCCGGGGAGCTTGAGCAGGGACTCCTCCATCGGCAAGGTGTAGATCGTGTGCCCGTCGAGAGCGATGACGTCGCTCGCTCGGTCGAGCTGGAAGAAACGCCCCAGGCGATCGCGATAGCCAACGTCGCCGGTCCACCACCAGCCGTCCATCATCACGCCGTGCAACCGGTCGTGGGCATTCCAGTAGCCCTTGAACAACGTGGGCCCCTTCACCATGAAGCGGCCGACCTGCCTGCGTCTCAGGGGCCGGCCGTTCTCGTCCGCGATCTTCACGCGTGGACCGAACAACGACGGCTTCCCGATGCACCGCCCGAACAGGCGCGTGAATGACGTGGAGAAGCGCGCCAGTCCGAAAAACCCGATCTCGGATGTGCCCCAGGCATCGACGAAGACCGACCGGATCAGCCGCACGCCAAAGAGACGAAACAGCGCCCCCTTGCTGGTGAAGCTTCGCACGTGCACCTCGTGAGTCGCGTCGGCGGCGGCCATCCAGGCTCGCACAGAGCCGAGATCGTATGCGTCGAGCCCGTGATTGTGCATACGCAAATAGGTATCGGGGAACCCCACGTATACGTTGATCCGCTCGCGCTCGATCGTGCGCAACACGACCTCGGGGTCGAACTTGCTCACCAACCAGGCCGGCGCTGCGCCCACCAGCGCGGTCAGCAATCCGAGGTGGGTCGCATAGTGATTGTAGGGACCGACCAAAAGACCGCGGTTCTTGCGCGTGAAGGGCTGGATCAACAGATTCGCGCGCAGTGCGGTCATGATCCCCTCGTTCCCGCATAGCACCCCCTTGGGGAACCCCGTCGTGCCCGACGTGTGGACGATCAAGACGTCGGCATCGCGCGCGAGCTCGACCGGCTGGAACGAGCTGGATGCCTCTGGCAGCTCCCGGTCGAGCGCCAGGTGGGGGACTCGCATGACCGCCGCCGGCGTCGAGGTGAAGATCCACCGCTCGACGGACGTATTTGGGGCAATCGTCTGGAAGCCAGCAAACGTTTCCGGATCGGTGATCACGAAGCGGGCGCCGACGTGCGCCAGGTAGTGCCCGAGGTCCGTGGGCGACATTCCCGGGTGAATGGGCACCGAGATGCCCCCGGCCCGGATCACGGCCAGGCCCAGAAAGAAGTAGTCCGGCGCGTGTGTCTTGATGATTGCGACTCGATCGAATCGCTTGAGACCGGCGCCAACCAATACATTGCTGACCTTATTGGCGAAGGCCTTCAGATCAACGCAGCTCACGGAGCTGGCCGGCAAGCCGCTGTATGGAAGAGGCTCGGCCAGGTGGAAGGTGGCGCCGTTGCGATGAACCTCACACACCTTGTCGAGCACGTTCCCCAGTGTCAGCCGCGAATCGAGAATGAAACGAAGTCGATTGAACGGTTTCGTACTGACCCACTTCATTGCAGCACTCCTCCCCTCTCAGGTGAGGCTCATAGTATGGTCAACGGATGGGTGTCAACGCAGTTTGATCGACGATGACCTCTTCATTGGAGCATCCATGACACCGTTCGGCCTTTTCACGTGGAGATGGCCGGGCATTACGGGAAGGGAACCTCGTCACGGCATACCGAAGGCCCTCGGCATTTCCACGTGGAAATGCGGAGCGACCAGAGTGCTTGACACACGGCACGCGCAGGCATTTGATGCCTCACGAGGCGGGCATGAGCAGGGAAGCGGACTTCATTTCATTCGTTGCTAAAGGAGGCACGGTCGAGACGAATGATTGGATGCCCGACGGGTACCGGCAGGCGGCGATCCGGTTCATTGAGATGCATGCCAATTCCGAGTACATGGGCGCGTTGCTGGAACGCGACTGGATTGGCCGCGCACCGACGCTGGAACGGAAGATCTCCGTCACGGCCAAGGTTCAGGACGAAGTTGGGCACGCGCAGCTTCTCTACTGCCTGCTCGACGATCTAGGACGTCCTCGCGCCGAGGTCCTGCGCGACCTCGCCGCCGGGCGATCGAAGTTCCACACCTTCTTCCACTACTTCACCAGCTCGTGGGCCGACGTCGGCGTCATCGCCTGGCTGTCCGACGGAGCGGCGATGTATGCGCAGAAAGCCTTGCTCGCCAGCAGCTATGCGCCTTACCGTCGGGCGATGCAGAAGATCTGCTGGGAGGAGGCCTTTCACGTCGTTCACGGCCGGGACATCATGGCGGCGCTGACCCAGGGGACCCGGGCGCAGTTCGACCTGGCGCAAGAATCGCTCGATCGTTGGTGGCCGCGCTTGCTGTTCTTTCATGGCCCGCCGACACCGCCCGAGAACGACGCCGATCTCACGGTGTGGAAGCTCAAAGGCCGGTCGAACGAGCAGATGCGCCAGGATTTCCTGACCGCGTACGTGCCGCGCATCCGGGCGATGGGCCTCACGATTCGCGACCCGGCGCTACGCCGCGACGACGCGACCGGTTGCTGGAGCTACACGCTGCCGGACTGGGAGTACATGCGCGCCATCGGCCGCGGGCAGGGGCCCGCCAGCCAGGAACGCGTCGGGCTGCGGCGGCAGGCGTTCGAGGAGAACCGATGGGTCTTCGAGACCCTTGCGGCGGCGACGACCGCCGGGGAGCCGCGGTGAGCAGCAGCAACGAATCGACCAAGCCGCCGCCCGGAGAGCGGTTGTTCGACGTCTTCGGACGAGCTGCGCCGGGAAAGGCGTTGACTCACCTGGGGGCGGTGGCGGCCTGGGACCAGGAGTTCGCGCAACTCTATGCGACGCAGCTCTTCGGGCGGCGAGGCGAAAGCCAGGACATCGCGATCGCGGCACGCGGGCGCGGCCTGGTGCGCGCCCTGCCCTATTCGCGGACGCTCGAGCATCATTCCCTTCGCTCGGCGATCGTCTTCAAGCCTGGCGACGGGCACCGGGCCGGAGACGGGAGCGCCGATGGTCACCGTTGATGCGCGCGCCGCGCTGCTGCTGGCGCTGGCCGACGACGAGCTGGTGCTGGGCCAGCGCGACGCCGAATGGACCGGCATCGCCCCCTGCGTGGAAGAGGACGTGGCGTTCAGCGCGATCGCCCAGGACGAGATCGGTCACGCGCTGGCCCTCTACCACCTGACGGGCGAATGGCTGGGCACCAACGCGGGGACCCTGGCCCTCGACCGCGCGCCCGAGGACTTCCGTCATGCGCGCATCGTCGAGGAACCGCGCGGTGACTTCGCCTTCACCATCGTCCGTCGCTTCGTCTACGAGCTGGCCGACCAGCTCCGCATCGACGACCTGATCGGATGCTCATGGACGCCGCTCGCCGAGCTGTCGGGCAAGATTGCGGCCGAGGAGGTCCTGCACCGTGACCACGCTCGCCTCTGGCTGGAGCGGCTCTCCGCGCGCGACCCGGGACGCTCGCGCGTCGAGACAGCGCTGCGGGCGATCCTGCCGCGCGCGCGGGCGTTGCTGGCCCCGCTCGGCGTCGAAGATCAGCTGCTGGCCGACGGCATTCTCAGTCGGCCGTGGCGAACCCTGGGCGAGACCTGGCGTCACACGCTGGTCGGCGAGCTGGCGCACGCCGGCTTCGGCGACCTTGGCCGCGAGCTGCTGGCAGGAGACACGCCCAGCGACCGCTGCGCGCCGCCATCGCCCACATTTCTGGCCATGCATCGCGAGCTGGTCGAGGTGCGCCACTTCGGCGGGGCGCAGCGATGGTGACCGAGGACGCGGCAACGACCGAAGTGTGGGCGGCGCTGGACCGCATCGGCGACCCGGAGCTCCCGATCATCTCGATCGTCCAGCTCGGAATCGTTCGCCAGATCACGCGCAGTGAATCGCGCTGCACGGTCATCCTCTCGCCGACGTTCATCGGCTGCCCCGCGACGCGCATCATCACCGACGAGATCGCGGCCACGTTGCACGCGCTGGGACTGGAGGCGGATGTGCGCCTCTCGTTCGCGCGACCCTGGACGATCGACCAGGTCAGCGACGCCGGGCGCAAGGCGCTGGAGAGCGCGGGAATTGCCCTCGAGCGGGCGCCGTGCGCGGGTGGCGAGGACTCGCGTGGCCAAACAGCCCTCTACCAGCTCACCCATGCTTGCGTGCCCTGCCCGCACTGCGGAAGCGAGGCAACCACGCTGGTGAGCGCGTTCGGACCGACACGTTGTCGAACGCAGCGCCGCTGCGATCGATGCCAGAATCTCTTCGAGCAGCTCAAACATGTATGAGAACGTGATCCGCCGGATCTTGTCATGGATCTTGGCGGCAAACTCGTGATGGTGGGGTCGCATGCGCTCGTCCGCTCTCGATCGCTTGTTCGTCTGGTACGCGGCGTCCTTTCTCCGGCGCCGGTTCCTGTTTGCGGGGGTGATGCTCGCCGTGGTCGGCGTCCTCGCCTCCTTCTTGCCGAAGCTGCGCTTCGACAACTCACCGGCGTTGTTCTTCCTGCGGGACGATCCAACGCTGGAGCGCTACGAGCGCTTTCAACGACTGTACGGAACCGACGAGTACGCGCTGGTGGTGTTCAAGCACCCCGAGCCGTGGAGCGCCGAGTTCGTTCAACACCTGCGCCAGCTCACCGACCGCCTCGCGCGCCTGCCCGACGTGCTCGAGGCCACCTCGATCGTGAATGTGCGCCACCTGGAGGGACGCGGCGACGAGCTGGTCGTCGACGACTTCATCGGCGCGGGCGTCACGGACCCGGCCGAGCTCGCACGACGGCGGCAGGCCGCCGCCCAGCACCCCTATTATAAGGATCTATTCGTCAGCGCCGACGGCAACTCTTTGGGCATCCTGCTCAAGACGCCGGTACGCCCCGCGGAGATCGACTACAAGATCCAGCTGGCCCAGCGCATCCGCGACGTTCTGGCCGAGCCCGTCTACCGGGACTGGCACGCGCGCGCGGTAGGCAGCCCGATCCTGGACGCCGACGTGCGGACCATCATGTCGCGCGAGAGCGGGATGTTCTGCGGGGCGATCCTCCTCATCGAGAGCATCGTGTTCTTCCTGATCTTCCGCAGCGTGCTGGCGGTGATCCTGCCGCTGGCGGTAGCGCTGCTCTCCGTGGTGTGCGCCTTCGGGCTGATGGGGCTCACCGGCGCTCCCTTCACGCTGGTCTCGGCGATCATCCCGTCGTTCCTGATCTCGATCGGGATGGGGCCGAGCATCTTTCTGCTGTCGTCGTTCTTCTCGGAGCTGCACGGCGGCCACACGCCCCAGCAAGCGGTGGCCACCGCCCTGCGCGAGTCCGCGTCATCGAGCTTCCTGTCGATGGTGACGACCGCAGCCGGACTGCTGGCGTTCTCCGCGTCGAAGATCCGCCCGGTCGAGGAGCTGGGCCGCACGATGGGGATCGCCCTGGTGCTCTCCTACGGGATCACGATCGTGTTGGTCCCGTTCGTGCTCAGCTTTCAGCGCCACTTCCGCTTCTCGCAGAAGCGGGCACGCATGCTGAACGAGCGCGTGCGCGGCCTGCGATCTCTCGCCGAGCGGGTCGTCGCGCGACGGCGCCCGATCCTGGTGAGCTTCGCCGCCTTCCTGGTCGTCGCGGCCTTCGGCGCGACGCGGCTGCGCGCGGACTATCACTACCTGGGCGTCTTCAAGAAGCGGAGCCAGCTGCGACAGGACTACACGTTCGTCGAGGACGCCGTGAAAGACAGTACCGCCATCGAGGTCATGCTGGACACGCACAAGGAAGGCGGCGTGAAGGACCCCGCCTTCCTCAATGCGCTCCTCGGCCTGGAACGGCACCTGCACGATCGGTTCACTGGAATGGCCGCGAAGCCATACAGCGTCGCCGATCTGGTGGGAGAGATCGATCACGCGCTCGCGCGTGACGGATCCGCAGCCGCGGCCGGCGGCGAACGATATCCGATCCCGGCCACGCAGAAGGCCGTCGCGGAAGATCTCCTGCTCTACCAGCTCTCCGCCACGAACGAGCTGTCTTCCCTGGTGAGCACGGACTACCGCCAGGCGCGCCTGCGCATCGCGGTGGCCCATCGCTCCGACCATGAGAATCGCGCCCTCTTTGCCGCGGTGACCGACTTTGCGAACCAGCATCTCGCGCCGCTGGGCGCGACAGTCGAGGTCACCGGCCTCGTGCACCTGTGGGCGGCCATCGACGGCTATCTGGCGGAGACCGAGCTCCAGGCCCTGACCATCACGGCGGCGGCCGTCGCGCTGGTCATGGTCCTGGTGTTCCGCTCGCTGTACCTGGGCCTGGTCGTCGCGCTGCTCAACGCTTGCGCCGTCCTGGGAACGCTCGGCCTCATGGGCTACCTGGGGATCTGGCTGGATCCCTACACCATCCTGATCGCCAGCTTCGCGCTCGGGATCCTCGACGACGACTCGGTCCATCTGGTGAGAGAGATCCAGCGCGCCTACCACGAGCACGGCGATCTCAAGAAGGCGATCGTCGACTCGCTGTCCACGGCGGGCCAGGGTGTCTTCTACTTCGGAGTCGCGCTGGCGTGCGCGTTCTCCGCCTACGCGCTGTCGAGCGTGGCCAGCCTGACCAAGTTTGGTCTGCTCATCGCATTCACGATCGTCTTGGGAGCCATCATGGAATTCGCTTTCAGTCCGGTCGTGCTGCTGACGCTCGGCCGCCGGTTGTTCCCGCTTCCCGCGCCACCCACCCCGGTCCGGCCTCAGGATCCCGCGCACATGGTCAAGGGGACATCGGTGTGACGGCGCATCGATACAGCCAGGTGGCGCTCGGTGCCGCTCTGCTCGCACTGGCCATCCGTGTCGATGCGCGCGCCGACACGGTGACCGGCAACGGCAGCGCGATCCTGACGCGGATCCTCAAAGCCGACAGCTGGGGGTTGTCGGATGCGGAGATCCAGGCGCGCGCGGTCGTGCGTGAGTCGAACGGCAGCGTGCGCACGGTCGTCTTCACCGCGCAGTCGCGCACCTACGACGGCAGCCTGACCAAGAGCTTCGTGCGGATCATGGCGCCGCCCGATCTCAACGGAGTGAAGTTCTTGCAGATCCAGCGTCACGATGACGACGACGAGCGCTACATCTATCTACCCGAGCTGCGCCGGGTTCGGCGGGTCGCGGGAAAATCGCGCGCCGGCTCGTTCATGACCACCGATTTCTCTTACGCCGACATCGACCGGCGCGACCTGCGCATGGCCGAGGCGACGCTCGACGGCGACGAGAAGGCAGGCAACGTCGCCTGCCATCGTCTCATCATCGTGCCCAAGGGGGCCGACGCGCAGTACTCGCGGATCGTCGTCTGGTCCGGAGTCGACAACGACATGATCATGAAGGCGTTGATGTATGATCTGCGCGGCAAGCACACGAAGACGCTGACCGTCGACGAGACCCGCAACGTGTCGGGCCGCTGGTACGTCACCCGTGCGCGTATGGAGAGCCACGCTGACGGGCGCGCGACCACGCTGACCATCGAGAAGCTGGTTCCCAGCACGAAGATTCCCGACGAGGTCTTCACGCAGCGGAACCTCGAGCGCGGTTGAGCGCGGCAGGGCGGCGATGACCAGTCGGCGAGGCGCGTTCCGCGCCATGCTCATCGGCAGCCTGCTGGCCGTCGCTCCACGCGCCCGCGCCCAGCCGGCCCCAGCCGCCGAAGACCTGGGGACCGGATTGCCGGCCGCGAGTGCCGCGCCGGCCGACGAGGCGGATACGGGGACCATCGATGTCACCGGGTGGTTGCGCGATGCCGTCTCGGTCGATCGTCCTCGGCCGGACGGGCCCGAACATCCACCGGAGCTCACGCCGCCCCACGATCTCCTCACCAACCGCGCCGCACTCTATCTCTCGGTGCACCGCCGCCGGGCGGGCAGCGCTCTCGTCGCGTCCGGCGCGCTCGAGCACCGTCTTCTGGTCAACGACGGTCGAAGCCGCTACGACACCGACAACCAAGGAGTGTACGGCCGGCGTTACGAATTCACGCAGCGTCTTGTCGAGCTTTACGGGGCGCTCTATACGGGCCCCGTGGACCTGACCATCGGGCAACAACGTGTCGCCTGGGGTCGGAACGAGCTGCTCGGGATCAACGACGTGATCGACGCGCGTGACCTGCGTGACCCTCTCCTGGTCCCCGAGGAGCTCCGCTATCTGTCCATGCCAGCCCTGCGAGGCGACGTCTCCCATGACTGGTGGAGTCTGCAGTTGACGTTCATTCCCTTCTTTCGGCCCCATGCCTTCGACTTCTTCGGCACCAACTGGGCCCTGGTGCAAAGCGGCGCTCCTGCCGCCTACGTCGCCGTGTTGAACGCGTTACCCCCGTCGTCGGGAGCCTCCGCCCTCTTTTCTCCGGACCGCGCCGTAAAGGACGATCTCTCCCAGTCAGCGGTGGCGCTGCGCTGGCGCTGGACGATCGGCAGCCTCGAAGTGAATCACTACTATCACTATGGCCTGGACCAAACGCCGCGGTGGACCTTCAGCCAGCAGCAACTCGCCGCGCTCGAGGATCCGGCCCTGCAGCTGGATCCCGGCGCGCGCGCCGCCGCGTTCGGCGCGTTCGCGGCCACCGTTTCGGTTCAATACCAGCGCCGCCATCACCTGGGCCTGTCGGTCAGCGGCGAGAGCGGACCGTTCTTGCTGTATGGAGAGGGCGCGTTCGAATCGTCGAAGGTATTCATCACCAGCGATCTACACACCGTCGCTCGGCCCTGGTGGGTGGCCGCGGTCGGCGCGGAGTATCAGGGCGACATCGACCGCGTGGTCGACCTGGCGCTCGAATACGGCCGCGCCGTGCTCGAAGAGGGTGACGGGACGCTGCTTTGGTACCAGCGAAACAATTTGAACGCTGCAATCTCCGCGCAATGGCGATTGTGGGACCAGGTTTCCGCGGAGGCGCGCGGTATAGCCGGAATCATTCCCGCGGGGATCAGCGGTCGACTGGGCCTGCGCTGGAAGCGCAACCATTGGGCCGTCGCCGCGGGCGCCGCCGTTCTCACCGGGTCCAACCTATCATTCGGTGGCTACTACCGCGCCAATCAGGGCCTTTATGTCGACGTCAAACGGCTGTTTTGACCGCGTTGCCATTGCACCAATAGTCATTGCCGCCGTCTGAATGTGCGCGCCTCATTGACATGGAGGTGCGGAGCGCATAGATGCTACTAGCGATGATTGGTGCAAGGGGGATGGTGCAGGGACAAGGGCCGACGCTGATCGCCGATTTTTTGGAGCTGGTCGAGCGCGACCCCGATCGCACCGCATTCACCTGGTTGGTCGACGGCGAGCGCGTTGTCGAGGCGACGACGAGGGGCGAGCTGGACCGGGCCGCGCGTGCCGGCGCCTCGGCGCTGCAGGCCGCGGGCGCCACCGGAGAACCGGTCATCCTGATCGTATCGCCGGGCCTGGATTTCATCCGTTGCTTCCTGGCCTGCCTCTACGCCGGCGCAATTGCGGTGCCCGCGATGGTGTCCCGCCGGCGCGGCCAGCTCGATCGGTTGGACGGCATCATCGCGCGGTCCCAGGCGCGCTTCGCCGTCGTCGATCACGAGCTCGCCAGCTCGCCGGTGACCGCGCTGCACTCGCGGCCCGGCCTGCGCCTCTTGCCGGTCGCCGAGGTGCTTGCGGGCGATCCAGATGGCTGGAGCGACCCCGGCGCCACCCACGACGACATTGCGTTCCTGCAATTCACCTCCGGCTCGACCGGGCACCCGCGCGGGGTCGTCATCACCCATGGCAACGTCGCGCACAACAGCGCCGGCATTCACTGGGTGCGGGGCGACCAACCGGTCGTCGGCGTGAACTGGCTTCCTCCCTACCACGACATGGGGCTCATAGGGACCATCCTGCATCCGTTGCACGCCGGCGAGCACTCGATATTGATGTCGCCGCAGAACTTCATGCAACGACCAGCGCGCTGGCTCGAAGCAATCACCCGTTACCGAGGCACCGCCAGCGCAGCGCCCGAGTTCGCGTTGCGAATGTGCACCGCGGGCATTACCGACGACGAGCTCGCGTTGCTCGATTTGCGCAGCTGGCGAATGCTCATCTGCGGCGCCGAACCGGTGCGTCCCACCACCTGGGCTGGATTCGTCGAACGCTTCGCAGCGGTCGGTCTGGATTCTGACATCCTGTCCCCTTGCTACGGACTGGCCGAATCGACGTTGATCGTCACCGGCCAGCGCTGGAATGAACGCGCAACGGTGCGCGAAGCGGGTCGATGCTCGGTCGAGGCCGACCTCCAGGAGGCCTCCCCGGAGGCTCGGCGTTCGCTCTTCGCGTGCGGGCGGCCCATTCCGGGGCAGCAGGTCGCGATCGTGGATCCGACCCTGAACCTGCTGGGCGAGGGCCAGGTGGGCGAGATCATGGCCGCCGGTGCCAGCGTGGGCCGCGGTTACTACGGCGACCTCGAGCTGTCGCGACAAACGTTCGGCATCCGCCTGCCGGGCTCGGATCAGGATTGGCTGAGGACCGGCGACCTTGGTTTCATCGAAGACGGATTCCTGTTCATCACCGGACGGTTGCGCGACCTCATCAAGATCCGCGGTCAATCTCTGTACGCGCAGGACGTCGAGGATGTGGCCGGTGCCGCGCACCCGGCGCTGGACGTGGATCGCGTGGCTGCGTTCAGCGTCGAGGATGGGGTGGAAGAGAAGCTGGTTGTGATCGCGGAGGTCAAGCGGGCCGCGCGCCACGTACCACCCGGTGACATCTCGCTCGCCGTCCGCGCCGCCATAGGTCGGGCGCACGGCGTCCGTCCGTCGGACGTCGCGCTCCTGCCGCCGTTGGCCTTGCCGCGCACATCGAGCGGAAAGCTGCAGCGCGGGGAATGTCGCAAGCGGTGGTTGCAAGGATCGTTCAACCTTCTCACTGCGAAGCCGGCGCCGCCGTGACCACGGCCTACGCGCGGGCGCTGGCCCAGATCGAGGAGCGACTCGGCTCGCCGCGCGGCGAGGGTCCCTTTGGACATCGGGAGGCGCTGATACGCGACGAGGCCGAATCATTTCCGACCGACGCGCTGTCGGCGCTGGGCAGGCTGGGGCTGCCGGAGATGCTGGCGCCGCCCGAGGAAGGCGGTGCCTTCACCTCATTCGATCAGGTCGTCGCATTGGCGTGGTCGCTGGCGCGCCGTGATCCGGCGCTGGCGCTGACGGTTGGAATGCAATCCTGGCTCTGGTTGCTCTGGATGGCGGGAACACCGGAACAACGGGCGCTCGGTCAGGCAATGATGCGCAACAATGCCGCGCCCTGCTTTGCCGCGTCTGAGGCCGAGCACGGGGCCGACCTCTTGGCCAACGACGCGCTCGCGCTCGCGCGGACCGGATCGTGGCAGGTCACGGGCGAAAAGTGGCCCATCGGGCTCGCGGGCCGCGCACGTCACGGTTTCGTGCTGGCGCGGACCCGATCGACGAAGGGCCCGCGCGCGCTGAGCTGGTTCTTGCTGGACCTCAATCAATCGGCGGTCGCGCGATTGCCGCGGCCCCGGACGCACGGTATGCGGGCCGCCGACCTGGGCGGACTGCGGCTCGAGCGCGCGAGCGCAGAATTGGTGGGCGACGAGGGTCAGGGGCTGGAGCTGGCGCTGAAGGTATTCCAGATTACCCGGCCCCTCATGGCCAGCATTGGCCTCGGTACGGCCGAAACCGCGATCCGGATCGCGACCGAGTTCGCGCACGATCGGGCGCTCTACGGCGGCCGGGGCACCGACCTCGGTGCCGTGCGAAGAGAGCTGGTCGAAGCGTGGCTGGGCTTCATTGCGGCGGAGATCCTCCTGCTCTCGACCGCGCGGGCGCTGCATGTTCGGCCCCAGCAAGCCAGCCTACTCTCCCCACTCAGCAAGGCGATCGCTCCCGAGCTGCTCGCGCGTTCCATCCAGGGCGCCACCACCGTTTTGGGCGCGCGCTCATTCCTGCGCGATGGCGCCACGGGAATCTTTCAGAAGATGGTCCGCGACCATGCCGCGGTCTCCTTGATCGACGGCAGCACGCCCGTATGCCTGCACGCCCTGTTCGCGGAGCTCGCGCCCGAGCGACTCGCGGATGATTCCGGCGAGCGATTTCTCGCCAACCGTTTCGATCTGGCGCTGCCCCTACCGGCCTTCCGGCACGATTCGCTCGAGCTCACGTCGCGCGGCGCCGATGATGTCATCGGCGCATTGCCTGACGAACTACGCCGCCCCTGGGCCGACTGGCGACGTCGCTTCGAATGTCTGGGGACCGCGCAACGACTAACAACGGCCCAGCGGTACGGACAATTACACGCGGCGGCTTGTTGTCTTCATTTCGGTCATTTCAATCCTGAGTTGTCGCTGATCAAAGTGGGAATATCGACGTTGGCCGCCCGTTTACTTATTGATCGAAACGAGCTTGACCAGATGGATGCGCAACCAATCTTTGAACTGCTTTTGGATCGGGTGGCGCGTGGCACATCGCTTTCCGTTGTGGGTGGGCCAAGTGACGGGCCGATCAAGGACGACGGGCGCAGAGGGGAAACATGACGAAGACTCGAATTGAGAGCTGGTTGACAACCCGACTCGCGGCTCGTCTGAGCCTGCAGCCGGCCGAGATCGACATTTATCGGCCGCTCGATGAGCTGGGCCTCGACTCGATGGAGGCGGTGGCTTTGACCGGAGAGCTCGAACGGTTTCTCGGCCGTCGCGTCGAGCCGACCGCGCTCTGGGATCATCGAACCGTCTTCGCACTCGCCCACTTTCTGAGTGGGGACGGGAACGTGGCGGCCGCCGGCGTGACGGATACGATGACCGACGCGGAGGTGGACGCCCTCTTGCGCAAGCTCAATTCGGCGGCGTCGTGAACTTCGACACTCTATCGCCCACGGAAAAGAGGGCCTTGCTGGAGCGTATGTTGCGCACCGGCGCCGGCCGCAACGCGCCTTCCAGGCTCGAGGATCATCGCCAATTCAAGGCCCTGCGCTCACGCCTTCACGTCGTGAGCCGCTGGACGGATCTTCACCCCTTCTTCAAGGCGCACCAGGGGATCACCCAGGCGACGACGCGGATCCAGGAGCGCGAGCTGGTGAACTTTTCGACGTACAACTACCTGGGACTCTCGGGACACCCAGAGGTCTCCGCGGCCGCGAAAGAGGCGATCGACCGATATGGCACCTCCTCATCCGCCAGTCGAATCGCTTCGGGAGAGAAGGAGCTGCACGGCGAGCTCGAACGCGAGCTGGCTGCCTGGCTGGGCACCGAGGCGGCCATCGTCATGGTCAGCGGCCACGCGACGAACGTCACCACCATCGGCCACCTCTTCGGGCGGGGAGATCTGGTCCTGCACGATGCGCTCTCGCACAACAGCGCGATGGAGGGGGCCGCGCTGTCGGGCGCGCGCGTCCGTGCGTACCGGCACAACGATCTCGAGCACCTCGAATCCCTGCTGGTCGAGCACCAGAAGACCGCCGAACGCACCCTCATCCTCACCGAGGGCGTATTCAGCATGGACGGCGACATCCCCGACCTGCCCGCCTTGATCGACCTCAAACAGCGCTACGGCGCTTACTTGATGGTCGACGAAGCGCACTCGGTGGGCGTCCTGGGCGCGACCGGGCGCGGGATTCGCGAGCATTTCGGCATCCCCTCGAACGCGGTCGACATCTGGATGGGGACGCTGTCCAAGTCCCTGGCCAGCTGCGGGGGGTACATCGCCGGTAGCGCCGATCTGATCCAGTATCTCAAGTACACGGCGCCGGGCTTCGTCTACAGCGTCGCCATCACCCCACCCAACGCCGCCGCCGCGCTGTGCGCCCTGCGCATCATCCAGCGCGAGCCGGAGCGAGTGGCGCGCCTGCAGGCCAACGCGCGTCTGTTCCAGGCGGAGGCGCGCGCCCTGGGGTTCGACACGCACCTGGCCATGGGAACGGCGGTCATCCCGATCGTGACGGGCAGCTCGTTTCGCGCGATCAAGCTGGCGGAGCGCTTGTTCGGGCGTGGCATCAACGTCGACCCGGTCGTCAGCCCGGCCGTGGAGCAGGACAAGGCACGGCTCCGCTTCTTTGTCACCGCCACCCACGACGAACGAGAGATCCGATCGACGCTGGTCGTGATGGCCGAAGAGATCGAACGCTTACCATCGCGCACGCACGTGGTGGGTGACGACATCCTTGCCACGCTGCCCACTCGCGATCGCGCCGACCTGCCCTCGGGCCGGATCACCGATCCCGGTCTGGTGTTTCACAAGCGCGCGCGCCTCGTGAACGCGACCACGGGCGAGCGCGATTCCCACTTCGATCCGATCAAGGAAGATGCGCACGCGTGCACCGCGCGCGCTCTCTATCGGCAGCTGGCGGACGGCAGCGGCGTCGACCCAGCCGCGCTGCACCCCGAGCTGATCGTCGAGGTCCCGGGGCCCGCGGGCCAGGCGGCCGTCGGCCGCTGGCGCGGTCCCGACGCCTACGAGCGCTATCTCGAGCATCGCGAGAAGGTTCGGCCCTCCGCCTCGGCGACCCTCGAGTACGTGATGGCCTACGGCAACGAAGTGGCCGTGGCCGGACGTCGCGCGGTACGGCAGGGCGAGGAGTGGTATCTCCACCTGCTGTCGATGCGCGACGGGCGCGTCGCGCGCGTCGAGGACGTCCTGGACGGAGGCGCCTGGCGCGGCAGCGGGCTCCCCGGACCCGAGGCGGACAGTGTCACCATCGATCACGACCCTGCGGTCGCGCAGATCAACGCGCGCCTCGCGACAGAGATGTACGACGCCTTCGTCCGCAAGTCGGAGATCGAGAAGTTCATCGAGCGCTGCGCTCCCGACGCCCGGTGGGAGGTTCACGGTCCGTCGGCCTTGCCGTTCGCGGGTGTCTGGTACGGGCCGGACGGCCTGCTGGAGTTCTGGCGCGATCTGGCCAGCATCATGGACATCCATTCGCTGTGGCTGGACGCCACCATCGCGCGCGGGGATCAGATCTTCTCGCTGGGTGGTTTCCGCAGCACCGCGATCCCCACTGCCCTCGCCTATTCGGATCCGTTTCTCCAGGTCGCAACCTATCGCGCGGGGATGTTGTCGAGCTTCATCGACTACTTCGATCCGCGCATCGACCTCGCAGCCTACCGGCCGGACGTCTATGCATAAGGAGGCGAAATGCGTCGCGATGAATTGCCGGCTCTTTACAACGCGGTCGAAATCCTCGAACGAAACTTGTCGGAACGGGCGGACGCGTACGCGCTGATCTCGCCCGGCGCAACGATGACCTATGCGCAGGTGTCGCAGGGGGTCAACCGGACGGCGAACGCCTTGCGGCGGCTCGGCGTCAGGTGCGGCGACCACGTCGCGATCCTGTGCCCGGATTCGGCAGAGTGGGTGTTTGCCTTCTTCGGCGCAATGAAGGTCGGGGGCGTGCCGACATCCTTGAACACGTTCTGCAACGCCGACGAGCTGTGCTTGATGCTGAACGACTGCCGCGCGGCCGTTCTGTTCACCAACAGCGAGCTCCTGCAGAAGATCGAACCCGCGCGATCGCGCCTCATCTGGCTCGAGCGCGTGATCGTCGTGGATGACGAGGTGGACGGCCTGACCGCCCTTCTGGCCGGCGAATCAGACCAGGCGGCGCCCGCGCCCACGACGCCCGATGACGTGTGCTGCCTCAACTACAGCAGCGGCACGACCGGCGCGCCCAAGGGCATCCACCATAGCCACGCGGATCTGCCCCTGACCAGCGCGCTCGTCGGGCGTGACGTGTTGGGGCTGCGCAGCACCGACCGCACGTACGCGGTCGCGCGCCTCTTCTTCACCTACGGAACCGGCGGCAACCTGCTCTTTCCCTGGAGCGTCGGGGCAACCGTGGTGCTATCGCCCGTCTCGCCGCGAGACCCGCGGGAGGTTCTGCGCGCGTTGACGCGATTTCGACCCACGGTGTTCTTCGGGGTACCGACCGGCTACGCCAGCCTCCTGGCCGCGGATGGCTTCCCGGAGCACGACCTTTCGTCCCTGCGCCTGTGCGTGTCGGCGGGTGAGGCACTACCCGCCGCACTCTGGGAACGATGGAAGAAGGCGACCGGGCTCGAGATCGTCGACGGAATCGGGAGCACCGAGAACTACCACATCTTCATCTGCAACCGTCCGGGCGACATCCGCCCGGGCAGCAGCGGGCGACCGGTCCCGGGCTACGAGATCCAGCTTCGCGACGAGCGGGGTGGCGTGATCACCGCGCCCGATACCATCGGCGACATCTTCGTGAGCGGCGAGACTTCCGCACTATCGTACTTCCATTGCTACGCGCAGAGCCGCGCCGTGTTCCAGGGCAACTGGCTGAAGACCGGCGACAAGTACTACTTCGATCGGGACGGGTATTTTTGGCACGCCGGGCGCACCGACGACATGCTCAAGGTCGGCGGTATCTGGGTATCGCCCACCGAGGTGGAGAACACGCTCCTGCAGCATGTCGCCGTCGAACAGTGTGCCATCGTCGGCTGCCAGGACGACGCGGGCCTGATCAAGCCGCGCGCGTATGTCGTGCTCCGCAGGGGCAAGGAGGGCACTCCCGAGCTCGAGCGCGCCCTGATCAAGTTTTGCGTCGAGCGTCTGGCCGCCTACAAGCGGCCACGCTGGGTCGAGTTCGTCGACAGCCTGCCGAAGACCAGCACGGGCAAGCTCCAGCGCTTCCGTTTACGAAACCTCGACCCCGACACGCATCCGGAGGCAGCCGCCGGCTCGTCCACCTGATGGCCAGCGGTGGACAGCTGAACGGCCTGCCGAGCGACGACGGCTCCCAATTGCCGCCGGGGCGCGTGCAGCTCTGGTGGGCCACGCCGGACAGCTTCACCGACGACCAGCTGATGAGCCATGCGCGCGGGCTTCCGGAAGACGAGCGCGCCGCCGCATCCTGCTTCCTGTTCGAAGAAGATCGTAAACGGTCGTTGTTGACCCGCGTGACGGTACGACACGTGCTGTCTCAACAGCCGGGCGGCTTACATTGGAGAGATTGGAGATTCTCGCGAACGGCGCACGGCAAACCAGTCATTGCCAACCCGGGTTTCGACTGGCTAAGCTTCAATCTGTCTCACACCCGATCGCTTGTGGTCTGTGGGGTGGCGGCGTGCGCCCGACTCGGCGTGGACATCGAATCAATGGGCCGCCCGTTTTCACCGGGGATCGTCGACCGCTACTTCAGCGCGGGCGAACGCAGTGAGCTGCGCCGAGCCTCGCCCGAGCTTCGCCAGCGACGGTTTCTGGACTACTGGACGCTCAAGGAAGCATTCGCCAAGGCGCTGGGACTTGGGCTGAGCCTTCCACTCGACGACTCTTCGTTCGACGTGCGCCTAGACGAGATCGGCATCGCGCTCACGGGCCGTGGGGCCACGGCGGGTGAAGACCCGGCGGGGTGGCGCTTCTTCCTGGGCGCGCTGGCGCCGGCGCACGTGCTCGCAGTTGCGTACTCTGGTCTCGCGCCGCTGGATATTTCGTTCTACGATGCCGCGCCTTTTTTGCGGGGTGGAGAGAGAGAAGACCGCGTGTATTCCAAACCAACGGCGCAGCAGAGGGAGATCGAGGAGCCCCGACGGTAGAGCCATGTATCGAAAGGGAATAATGACGAGTCGCGGCGTTTTACGAGTAGCGGACTTGCACACAACATCTCGAAACTGGAATGCATACGCCAACCAAACGTTGTGCTCAGGGACGACGCAATCTCCTGTCTCCATTCCGACCGTGATTCAAAGGTTTAGGAACGAGTAATGACTACCACGCTGCTGGCTACGTCCAAGTCATCTCCCCTCCCGGTTTCCTCACCTATGAGAGCGCGAACCAACACGGCCCCCATGGTGGGCTCCGCCAGCGCGGCCGTCGCACGGAAGACCTCTCCCGGAGAAGAGGTCATGGACACGGTCGTGCGCGAGCTCAATGAAGCGCTTCGCGGCAGCACGATGGATCTGCATCTCAGGATGGGTCAGCTGATCATCGATCGCCTCTATGGCGGGGACCTCAGCGCGTGGCGCGCGCAAGGCCCCAAAGAGGTTTCGTTCGAAACGCTCGCCGCCCGGACAGGCCACGACCTGCTGGTGAGCGCCTCGAGTCTCTATCGCGCCGTGGCTCTATTCGAGCTCACCGAGCGCCTCGCCATCTCCAAGTGGAAGAGTCTCGGCGTGTCTCATCTTCGCGCCGTCCTCGGCCTTGCCGATCGAGATCAGCGACCTCTGCTTGCTGCCGCCGAAAAAGAGAAGTGGACGGTCGAGCGCCTGGAAGCCGAGGTCAGCAAGCTCCGGAGCGCGGCGCATCGACGCCGGGGCCGTCCCCCCTTGCCGGCGTTCATCAAGACCGTGCATCGGATCGCGAAGGCGCTGGTCCATCCGATGCGCGATCTGAGCGGGCTCGATGACGTGAACCGGCTCACTCACGTCGAGATTGTCCGCCTTCATGGTCTGGCGGCGCAGGCCCGAGAGCACTTGCAGATGCTGGAGACCCACTTGGCAGCTGCGCTACGCAACAAGAACAGCAGCCACATCCACGAGCACGCCAGCACCCGGCAGGGCAGAGACTGAGCGGGCTCCCGCGCGTCGCTGTCTGTGCGGTCGTCCGGCTCGGTCGTCCGGATCGGTTGTCCGGATCGTCGCGCCGCTGCCGCGCGTGGCTCCAGGCTAGCGTTGCGGCGGACCGGCCTTTTCTGGACCCTCCGCCTCGATCTTGGCCGATACGTTTGCCGGGAGGTTGATGAGGCTCTGCCGCCCCTGGGACAACCGGTTGAGCGGAACGTCGGCCTTCCCACTTTCGAATCTGATCGCGACCTGCGAGTGGCCCTCGCCGCGCTGAATCCGTTCCTGGAGCATCAGGATGGCATCGAACACCTGCTCCGGTCGCGGTGGGCACCCAGGGATATAGACGTCGACCGGGATGATCTGATCGACGCCTGGAACGGTCGAGTAGTTCTGATAGAAGCCGCCCGTGGAGGCGCAAACACCAAACGCGACCACCCACTTCGGCTCGCACATCTGCTCGTAGATCCGCCGAACGACGGGCGCTTGCCGCTCCGTGATCGTACCGACCACCATCATGAGGTCCGCCTGTCGCGGCGAAAACCTCGGAAACTCGGCGCCGAAACGGGCAATGTCCTGCTGCGGACTGAAGCACGCCATGAACTCCATCCCGCAGCACGCCGTGACGAACGGATAGGTGAACAGAGAGAACTTCCGCGCCCAGTTCGCAGCGTCGGTAATTTTGGTCGTTACGATCTCGGTGATCGACATCTTGCGCGAGAGTATAGAACCCTCACCAATTGGTGACAAGCGCTGTGGGCCCGACCGGTAGCTCTCGAGAGGGACTCGGACGCAGCACGCGCGTGCCGGCGTTCACGAGAGCTCGATGCTGCCACACACGATGACGTTGAACCCGCTGCAATTCAGGTATCGAGCCACACTGTAACCGCAGAAGTAGGCCAGTGCCTCGGGCCACGTTTCGACCGGCGCACAGGAGGGGGTCGAACCCCCACTCGGTGAGCTGAGATCGGCTTGCGCGCGGTAGGTGGCGATCGACGGACACTGGTTCGTCACGCTTCCGTCGGGATCGTTGGACGCGGGAGAGGCGTCCACGGATGGACACGCGGCTGGCGCAGCCGTACACGCGTGCATCTCCGCATCGACGCTACCACCAGGCCGCTCGGACGGTAAACTGAACCGCAGCCCGATGGCGGTGGATCTCTCGCCGGGCAAGGTGGTATCGAAGCCCGCGCTGGCGCTGGCGGGTTGGGGTCGTTCTGATAGCCTCTGGGCGCACCGTGGACGCAGCGCGAAGGGAGAGCGAAGATCGAGCAGGCTGAGTACGCGTAAGCATCGACGCGAGGATGGCGGAACTGGTAGACGCGCCAGACTTAGGATCTGGCCGAATGGACGTAAGTACTCAGCTTCGTTAGGAAACAGGCCGTTCACGGGCGTTCACGCCCCAACCGCCCCCGTGCGGTGCTGCTTCACGTTCGAACGCAGGAACCGAGTCGTAATCGACCGCGCATTCGAGCGGGCCCCTGAGCCGCAGATGGGTCGCAGCCAGTTGCTGTCCCGCTGATACCCGCGGCGGGGGCGCGGGCGGCGATGCCCGACGCAGCACGCTCAACCACGACTCGCGCACACCGTCGTAGCAGCGCCCCGAGCTCACCCGGCTGCGAGCAACCATCGGCCTCGCGGACGATCTTCAGCTTGTACGCCGCCGTGAACCGGCGGCGCGGGATCTTGGCGGACACCTGAGCATCGTGCCCGCCAGTTGTACCGTTTGGAAAGCCCTCCATGGGGGGCGTCATCCAGTCTCCGCCCTGGTCACTAATTTCTGAAGGGTGACTGTCTCATCCGGCCCAGCACAGTGGGAGCGGAGCAGGTCGCCGTCGAGTACCCGCCTGGTGATCGCCCGAGCGCTGCTGATCTTCCCGATCGGGGCGCGGTGGAACACTAAAGGAGCACGGCGTCCGGCAAGGGAAGGTACAAGGTGTTGGGGACCGACACCGTGTTCACTCCCTGGAGGCCGCTCGTCGACACTGAGATGGTGACCGGCCCGACCGGAACATTTGACGGCATCCGAAACTGGATCGAGCGGGTCACATTCGGCGCGATGGCCAGCGAGTAGACGTTAACCACGGGACAATACTGCGTCTGCGAGCCGAACGTCGCCGCGACAATTGGGAACGACGTGAAGTTGTGCCCTTCGTCATCTTTATTTGCGCCATTCGTCAATCCGTTCAAGTTCGTTCCCGTCAACGTATACAGTCCATTGACGAAGCCCGCCACAGTGCCGATCGTTGGTTTGCCCGTGGTGAGCTGGTTGCCTGCGGGGCGATACAGGTAAAGGTCATTCAACGCCGCGATCATGACGGCACCGTCGGGAAGCAGAGTCGACATGACGTAGTTGGACAACGTCGGGCTTCCAGGCAGCTGTGGAGAAAATGAACCTTGGGTGAGGCCCGAGCCAGGAGGTGTCCACTCGTAGAACTTGAACTCGAGCGACGCCTGCGTCTTGGCAAGCGCGAGCACGTTCCCGGTCGGCAAAACAAGCTGATTGTTTTCGGCCAGCTGCGCCAACCCCGGCGTGTCGGCCGTATTCTGAATCGGATCGGCCAGCCCCGGCGTCGAATCGTAGATGCCGTTATGTCCACTTCCGCCGGTTATGAATACGCGTCCGTCGTAGAGTGTCAGCGCCGAGCCCCCCTCACCGCCGCCGAACGGATCCAGGTTTGGACCTTGATTGGCGCCGTGTGAGATCTTGGACCACCTCGGGGCGGCTGCGTTCCAGGTGTAGATGGCGGCACCTGTAATTCTGGAGCCGCTACCGTCGAAGTATCCTTGGGTCAGGAAAATGTTGCCGTTCCAGAGCATGGTCATGCTTCCCTCATCGGGCCAGGGCGGTCCGGACAAGGTGTCAAAGTCGCCCCACGCGTTCGTTGCACACCCGCTGCCGTTAGAGGGACAGTGCCGGTAGTCAAAGACTCGCGAGTCACCATCGATATCGGCGACCAACATTCTCCCATCTGGCAATGGCGCCGTCACACCATCTTCCAAGCTACGAGCCGCCTGCGGGAAGTCCGGCGTATCGCTCCATGTGTCGGTCGCCGGATTGTAGATCTCGCAAGCGACATGCGGCACAGGAACCTGTTGGCCATTGAGGTACACGTGCTCGCCGCCGCCGACCCAGTACCTCCCATCGGGCAGCATACCGGTGGCAAAGCCCTCTCGATAGTAATGCGACGACGCGGCGGTGACCCAGGTTCCACCGGCATAACCCGTCGTGGGACTCGGGATGAAGCGATGCCACGTCGGCAAATGTCCGCTTCCTGAATCGGCTGCGAGAACAGAGCCATCCATCAACAATTGGAGGTTCTGTATCCCGGTCGCGAAGGGATACGGGGCCAGATGGGTCCATCCCACCGAGGTCAATGCCGAACGCGTCGCAACCAAGGTGTCCTCCTCTGCCTTTGCAGGCGCGCTTTCGGGCACTGGCAGCTCACACGCTCCGATGATGAGGCCAACCGATCCCCACGTCATTAGAGCTGCAGATCCTCTTTTCATAACAAACGGCTCCCTTCTCGTCTCATTTGATTTCATTTTCAGCCTCCGCAACGGCGACCGTTGTTAGCAGTGTTTTTTCGCGCGCGTACTCCAGCCCCTCCCTGAGGAGCTCGGCTTCTTCGGTCTTCTTCCCGAGCAGGCGCTACAGCTCGCGTATCTTCGCACGGGCGGCGCGCATCTCCGACGCAGGCAGGAGCTCCTCATCGGCCTTCAGGCTGGTCGTGGCCCGACTCGCGGAGCTGGGGCGCCACCGGGAACATCATGCTCGGCGAGATGCCATGTTTGCGCGCGACGGTTGAGATACTCTCGCCTGCTGGTCTGCCTGGTCGAGTGGTTGATTCGTTCTTCCACGCTGTACTCCCGGGCGCGCCTCGCCGCACTTGAACCTGGGTTGAATGTCCTGTCCGCCTGGTTGCTCAATCGACGGCGGCGGCGGCCGCCGCCGTCGATCGGTAGCCAACTAGTGAACGACGCTGGAGATAACCGATCTCCGCGGTCGAACATGGTGGCCGTCGCGACGCCGTTGATGTCGCGGCACTGCGCGAGTATAACGTCGTTTACTCCCCCGCACTGGGATGCCGTTGGGGACCCTAATGCAATCCAACAGCGGCGATCAGGTTCGAGGTGCAGTCTGTCGTGGCCCCGGCGGGGACATAGCTGATCTCCGCGGTCCTTCCGGAGAGGTATCCCGCTTCAGCGATGGTATGCCACATCTTGACATTGTCGATAGCGGTGGAACTGGCGGCACCCGTACGAGCACCACCATCAGCCAAGGTGCAGGTCGTATTGCCCGTTGTATTGGGAATTCTCAAATACCCGTAGTAGTTCTTTCCGCTTGTGCAATGGATCGAGAGAGCTCGGCCCCATGTATCGTCGACGAAGGTGACATCCCCCACGATGCAACTGCCGTCGTAGCTCGACGTGATTCCCGTGGCCTCCTGTGATGGGGACCCAATCGCCATTCCACCTACAAGAACCAGCATTGCGAGTAGTTTGGTTCGTGCCGCGCGTTTCATCATTACTCTGTCCTTTCGTATGCGTTGCGGAATCAGCCAGCACTCGCCGCTGACAAAACTCGTCGCGAGAATCGTTCACGCGAGCAAGGCTGGCCTGCCTTTGGCTGGTGAGGTCCAGTACTGACGTGGTCAGCTGCCCGCGTGAGCCTAAAGGAGGGCAACATCTGGGAGGGGGGTGACGACCTTCGTTTGTGTCGCGCGTTTCGTCATTGCTTCGTCTTTCGTATACGTTGTGGCGTCAGCCACGCTGGCGACAATCGGAGTCGATTGGGCGGAGATAGGTTGCGGCTCCTATGCGCCGACACTGTCCTCGCCACTCGATCTGTATGTTCGTCGCGCCGGCGCTCCTGGGTTGGTCGAAGAGTCATTTTTTCGAGTCACTCTCAAACTCAGATGACCTCGGACACAGCTGTGGCATTCTCCGGGAGGTGGGAGCTACGAGTGGAGCCTGGGAGGACACGCGGTGACATTCGTCGGGCGCGCCGACGCTCGATTCCTCCAGAGTTTTCGAGATGGCGAGCGTTCAGCTTTCGAGATCGTGTATCGCGCTTACGCAGACCCAGTGGCGCGGGCGATCGCAGGCGCGTTGCGACGCTACGGCCGTGAGGGATGGCACGGCAGCTGGCGAGACATCGCCACCGACGTCCCCGATCTGGTCCAGGAGGTTTTTGCCCGGGCCTTCGAGCCGCAAACGCGCCGGAGCTTCGACGGCGCGCGCGAATACGGCCCCTTTCTGAGGCAAATCGCCCGCAACGTGGTGGTCGACCATCTCCGCCGAAGGCAACGGCAGATGACCCGCGACACCGAGGCGTTGGTCGACGAGATCTCCGTGGATGGGCGCCCGCACGAGCTCCCCGCCGACCCGGCGATCATGGCGATCGTGGGCGACTATGTCGCGCGCTTGTCCCCGGAGATGCAACGGATTCACGAGGCGATGTATGTACGAAGGATTGTCGCAGCGAGAAGCGGCCGCGGCGCTGGGGCTCGGCCGCCAGGTGGTGCGCACGATGGAGTCCCGACTCCGACAGGGGCTCCGGGCGGCCCTGGAAGCGGGCGCACGACCGGGACACCGCCTCGGACGTCCCCCGCGTGCCCGCCGTCGGCGCCGGGTTCGTCCGGCAACGATCGGTGGTATCCGTTCGGTCTCACCCGTCGCTGACGGCGTCGTCGGGCAGGTGTAGTTCTGGAGCGTGATCGTCGGAGCCAACCGACCCGGCAGCGCTCCTTCGCCAGCACCAGGACGCCGGTTGCGTCGGTGCAGAGCACCGGCTCATGCATGGCCTCCGCGAACATGGCATCGACCAGTGGATTCCGGTGGATTTCGGCAACGCTGTTCGATCACCAGCTGGCGCAATTCTTGCCGTACTGGATTGAACGAGAACGATACTGTCATTTCGAGCCCAGGGCATCGCGATTCCCCATGAAGTGAGAGCCACCGGCTAGGAGCGGGCCCCCTTCGAGAAGGACGCTTGGTCCGAACGGTGTCGTGCGGTACCGCGAAGGTCTGGTTTTCGGGAAGCACGCCGATCGCGAATGCAATCATCGCCAGCGTCCCCGCGATTCGCCCAACACCTCCTCCCGCACGTACGCTCGTCGGCCGTATTAGTGCCCGCGCGCATGTCGCCCTTTCGCCTGAATCGACATGGCCGTCTGGGGCATCGGTGCGTAGAGAATCGGTTCTGCGGGCACTAAACCACAGAGGTTACTTCCTGGGAGGAATTCCTCGCATCGACGCGTTCGGCGGCTGCGGACGAACTCATGGGCCATTCGACAGAACGCGCAACACACATCCTTCACCTCACCTTCGACCTCCTGGTGGTTGGGGTGACGATCATAAAGGTAGCGGGCGTGCTGGTGGTCGAGCACGTCGTCGAGAGAAGCGCAAGCATCCTCTATGCAAGGCGGTGCCGCCGCACCACACTTGGGACCCGAAGAGGAAGTTCGGAAACCGAACCGCTTGGCGCCGAGGATTGATCTGAAGTTAATGCCTTGCCCGTCATCCGACTAACCAGACCCGGCTGACCTTACACGCCCGCTACTTCGGGCCGGCATTCGCCATAACCGAGGCTGCAACCGAGGTGACCGGGTCGGCGCTGTAGGCATACGGCGGGACGAAGGCGGCAGCCCCGATGTTTGCGTTGGAACCAACGTTGTCGATCGACTGGATGATACTAGCGCCGTTGGAGTGACTGCTGTCGACGGCATTCCTGACGCCTTGAAACACGTTGTGCTCGGAGCGGATGTTGCAGCTGACTCCGACTTCAATACACGCGGTGTCGCCGACGGCCGTGTAGAGGCTGTTGAAGACGTGCACCTTCCCAAAGCGAACGCGCGGCATCCGCTGGTCGACGTTATCCGCCCACCAGACGTGGTGAAAGGTCACGTTCAAATGGCCACTGTCCTCGGCGCCATTGTTGTCGTCGTGCCCTAGCAAGTTGCAGAATTGGTGTGCGCGGCGTCCGGAGTAGTGGAACTTGGTCCAAGAGATGGTGATGAAGTCGCAACCGTGGGTGATGTCGAGGTTGCCGTCGTCTCCGTCGGAGATATCCATGTGGTCGAACCACAGGTGCCGATCGCCGCCCTGGATGTGCACCGAGTCGGTGCTGGAGCTGCCGTTCGGCCCAACCACCTTGAGGTTGCGAACGATGACGTTAGAGGAACCGCTTAGATCGAGGCTGCCGTCGAGCTCGGCGGTGCACAATCCCCAGATGGTCTTGTTGGAGCCCACGATCGCCGTGCCGGATAGCCGCCCCGACACGTGAATCACTGCCGGCGTCGAGCCACCTGCGGCAGCATTGAAGGCTGGCAGAGTACTGACGGTGACGGGGTTCGCGTTGCCGCCGCCAGTGGTTCCCCCGCCTTGAGTTGCCCAGCCGATCGGATCGGCGTCCCAGGTCTCGGGCGTGCAGGTGATACCCGTGGTCGAGATCGTCGAACCACCGCTGCCGCTCATCCCGCCGGTTCCGGCCATTGCCCCACCCATTCCCGCCATCGCGCCCCCCACACCGGCGGTGGCACCGCCGCTTCCAGTCGCACCACCCCGTCCCGTCGCACCACCGGTGCCACCGCCGGCCCGCCCGCCACTCCCCATGATCCTTGTTCCACCGGCGCCGGCGCCTCCAGACGCCCCGCCGACGGAGCTGCCTCCACTCATTCCGCTCCCGCCACTTGCGCCGCCCGCGCTTCCACCTGATCCGCGCTTCCCGCCAGCGCCGGTCGCCGCGGAAACGTCCGAACCAGCATCGCTCGCTCCACCCGACTCGGGTTGAGGTCCACAGCTGGCGAGCAAGAGGATCGCTCCCGCGAGACACATCGATGTTCTGATGAGAAACCTCGGAATCAAATCACGACTTTGGTTACACATGGCGAGAGTCTCCTTCCTGGCATACAGCGCTCGGTTGGGTTACCTGGAACGACCTCAGGGAATGATCGGAGGAACGGGCGGCACGCTCTCTGGCTGAATGCACGATGACAAATCGAAGAGCATGAATTCGAGCGCCTTCTCTTGCGGCGACAGATCCCCTGTGGTCACGCACCCGAGCGGGAACGGGGTCCCGGGGTGCGACGTGTCCTGCGTCCCCGCCGTCGCGGCAGAGACCACGTGCAGGTCGGTGAAGACGACGCGGCCGCACTGGCTGGCCGGCATGCTGGCGGCCAGCTCGGCGGGCGTATTCATGGTCATGTACTCGACCGCAGGTCGCTTGGCCGAATCGTTGGGATTCTGATCGGCATAGATCCACCGCTGTGTGTAAGGCGGTACGGTGGCCTGGACCGAGTACTGGCCCTGGAGGATCTGGATTGTCTCCGGCGCGCCAACCAGTGGCGCCGTTGTTGCGCCGACAGTGACCAACCACTGGGCGAAGGCGACTCCCTTCGGGAACGATTGATCAATCGTCGAAACGAAAGGATTCGGTAAGTCCGATCCGACACCTATGTAGTTCGCCGTCATCGGCCAGGGCGTGGGTCCGTGATTCAACCAATAAAACTGCAGATGGTCGGTGAACATCCGTCCTCCTGCGTCGGCGTAGGCCTTGATGTTGGCGACGTAGGGCATCTTGGCTGTGGCGTATTGGCTGCCCTCGCACGACAAGAGAAGCATGTCGTATTTCATGAGCTGAGCCAGATTCCCCCAGAGCGTCTTCGCCGACGAGAAGACGCCGCCACCCAGTGCTGGCGTGAATGCGTTCGCACCCGCGCCCGCTCCAGCAGGGCCGCTCAGATCGCCTCCGTAGTACATATGCACGCGACCCGGAGCGGTGTCGGTGGTGAACTCCGAATCGGTGACGCCGATCTTGCGCAACAAGCACTCGAGAGCGTCCGCGTGACCCGTGGTGAGCGCCATCTGCGGAAGATGCCCTTCCGATTGATTGCGGGGCAATCGGAGCAGATTCGGATCGGAGACCGGATTGTCGACGCAGCGGGCGACGTCGGCTATCGCGACCTGACGTCGCCATTTTCCGATCTGAATGACGAGGGGGATGTTGCTCCCAACCGGTGCGTTGTCGAGGGTGAAGTGACCTGCCGAGTCGGTCAGAGCCGAAGCGATAGGGGAGCCGGTGGCGGTGCCGTCGCACTTGTCGCAAGTCACTCCGTCGGCGATAGAAGCTAACGGCGCGTTGGGCAAGTAGACGATCGCGTTGTAGAGCGGGGTCCGCCCCGCGGGGTCGTAAACCGTTCCGCTGATGGTCGTTTTGGCTCCGGCGGGGCACGCGGGTTGCGCGCAGGCCCCCTGCATACAGGTTGTTTGCTGGCACTGCAGACCCTGGCAGCCTCCGATTTTCACACCACCGTCAGGACGGATTCCGCCGTTCTGACCCGCCGCGCCGCCGCTGCCGCGGAGACCACCGCTGGTCGCCGCGTCGGTTGTGGCGCCACCTGTGCCGAGCCCGCTCGAGTTCACGCGGGCGCATCCCGCGCCCGCCAGTACGAATGCAAATGTCAAAGACGCCGTTCGAGTCGTCATTGAAATGGCTCCTCGCGCCAAAAGCTCAACGTTGAAGTCCAGACTTGTCACTCCTGTGTCCAGTGGCAGCGCGGACAGCTCATTTGCGGACCAACAAAGATAAATGTGAAGGCAATCGGAGCAATCGGTGGAGATCTAGTTGCGGGCGGGCACAGATGTTTGAGCGGCACCTCAATTCAATTGTTCGCGCGTGATCGCGGACAATTGTGGTATGCAAATGATCACGGCGGTCGTTGTCAAACGTTCGGAGGGGTGACGACGCCAACTGTGAGCTCGTGAGGATGGGTCGTGCGAGGTACACCCCGAGTTCTCTCCCGCCGTCCTCGTCGCCGCGATCACGAGCCTCGCTCCATGGGTCCTCGGCGTTTCGACCAAGACGGCGTGGCCCCAGTCCATTTCCAGAAAGTGCCCAGATGGGGACGGAGACATTACATCCGGCGGGCACTAATCCGCCGTGGTACCGCTCCGCTCCGTCCACCCCGCTCGGGCCGCTTTCGCCCTCACGATGTTCGTGTCGGCGCTGGCGACGGGCGCTCTGGCGCGACCCGCGCTGGCGGGTACCGCGTGTACCCCGGCAGCCCGCGTAGAGGGGACGGGCGCCCAGTGGAGCGACGTCGTCGCCGATCTGGAGCGCCGCGGCATCGCGACCTCATACGTCGCGGAGGGCTGTTCGGTCATTCATGCGCAGTTGCGCCAGGTCGCAAAGGGCCTGGTGGTCCGGGTCGTCGACGGAGACGGTCGGACCGCCGAGCGCACCACCCACACGCCGGCTGCGGCGGCGACGTTCATCGAGAGCTGGACGCGTGGGGACGTCGTCGCGCCACTGCTCGTCGCTCGAGCCGATCCGGCGATCACCCTCCGTGTGACGACGCCGGACAAGACCACGAAACCGACTATCGACCGGCTGACTGCGGTGCTGTCGCTGTCGGCGGCGGCCGAGACCTCGGTGGCGACCGACGGATCGATCTGGTTCGGCATGAGCGCAGGCGTCTGCATACCGATCGGCCCAGTGTGCGCCGGAGCCCTCGCTCGAGTTGCATCGGATTCGGGGTGGTCCGGTGATTCTGAGGACCAGAGTTCCAGCCGATTGGCCGCCGATGTGCTGCTTGGCGCCGCGGTTCCGGTGCGGCATGGGCGGCTGACACTTCTCCCCGGGCTGGCCCTCGGCCTGGGTTGGATGCGAATCACGGCTGTCCACTCGATTGGTGATACCCGAAACGCGGACGTGGATACTGGTGGCGTACGCGCGAGCGCGTCGTTCCGAATGTCGTTCCGCCTGCTGGACGAGGTCGCACTGGACCTTGGATTGACCGCGGACCTGGCTCCACTGGCGCACACCGCGCCCTACGATGCCGCGGCCACCTTCCTCTCCGGAGAACCTTTCGCCTACTTTCGCCTGGGGCTGGGCGTGAGGATCGGGTTGCCATGAGCGGCGGCGCGACACGGAAGGGCCGCCTGATTCCGCTGCGGAGAATCGAGGGCTACGCCAACGAGATCTCCGACGAGGCGCTGCTCACCGCATGTGCCGCTGGTGATGCGTCCGCCATGGGAGCGCTGTTCGACCGACATGCCGCACGTGTGGCGCGGTTCCTCCGTCGCGTATCGCGAGAGACCGGACCAGACATCGCGGACTTGCTGCAGGCCACATTCCTCGAAGCGCAGCGCAGCGCGAAACGGTTTCGAGGTCGTTCGACGGTGGCAACGTGGCTCCTCGCCATTGCCGCCAACATCGCCTCGCACTATGTCCGCGGCGAACGCCGCCGCCGGCACATGGAGGCGGCGCTAGCGACTACGCCCAAGGGTCACGTCAAGACACCGAGTGACGAGGCAGAGCGGTCACAATTGCTGTCCCGCCTGGCAGCCGGGATCGATGCGCTACCCCCAGACCAACGCATGGTCTATGTGATGTGCGAGATCGAAGAGGTGACAGGACGGGAGGCGGCTAATGCCCTGAGCATCAGCGAGCCCGGCGTATGGCGCCGACTGCACGATGCGAAGGTGTTCCTGAGGGGCTTCATCGAGCAGGAGCCCAAATGAAGCGCCTTGGCCCCAATTGCCCATCGTCTCGTGACCTATTGCGCGGGGTCTCTCGTGCGGACGGGGGCGGCGCGTCCCGTCGTGTTCGTGACCACGTCACGAATTGTGAATCGTGTCGAGCTGAGTGGGCGTCGTTCGCGAGACTGGCCGACCTATCCCGAATGCTGCCGTCTCCGGAAGTCGCGCCAGACGATCTGGAAGCTGTCCGGACCGCGCTACTAGCAGGGTCTCGCCGTCCACGAAAGCCGATGTCGCGGGCACTCTGGTGGCTGTGGGCTCCGGTTATGGCGCTGGTGGTCGCTGCGGCACTGTGGCTGGTCCACGGGCGAGAGGTTCGCCTGGATCGTCTCGTCGGACCGGACACGCCAGCCCGATCGTCGCCAGCGAAGCTTCATCGCGGCGTGGTGCACCCGGGGAATGCCGCTGTCTTCAGCCTGATGCAGGGGCAACCAGATGAGGTCGTGGTTCTCCGCCAAGGTGAGATCACGGTCGAGGTTGAGCACCTCGCGGAGCATGAACGGTTTCGCGTCGTGACTGACGATGCTGCGGTCGAGGTCAAGGGTACCGTGTTTTCCGTGACCGCCGCGGATGACCGTTTGGTCGCCGTCGCGGTGACGCGTGGGCAGGTCGTCGTTCGCGTGCTGGGCCATGATTCGGTGACCCTGGGGCCGAACGAACGATGGGACCGCCCATTCGCTGAACGAAGACCTCGGCCGGGGTTGAGGGATTCGATCGAGCTTTTCAAGCAAAGGAATGGCCCTTCCCCGCAGTCTGGTCAGGCGCGGGAGCGTCGCCTCGGGCTCGTTCGTTCGGATCACCCGACGCCGAGAGCATCGGGGACGCAGAGCGCCGCCGAGACCGCGTTCGCCGACGGGTGGCAAGCCTTGCGCTCTCAGCGCCTCGCCGACGCGGCTGCGGCATTTTCCCGAGCGGTAGACGCGGCCGGTGACCAACCGCTGTCCGAGGACGCGTGGTTCTGGCTGGCGGTCTGCCAGGCACGGATTCCTCGCCCAGCCGAAGCGAAGGCGACCCTCGCCGCCTTCATCGCTCGATTTCCCCACTCGCCCCGTATCGGTGAAGCAGCGGATACGCTCGGCTGGCTACTCATCGACTCAGGAGACCTCGATGGCGCCGAACGAGCCTTCGCAACGGCGGCGCTTGGGTCGGGCGCCAGCGTCCGGCGCAGCGCGAAGGAAGGGTTACGCGCCGTCCAATTGTGGCGGCGCGCTATCGACGACGAGGTGCCTCGCCCTTAGGGCAGGCTGTTGTGCAGTCCTTGCCCCCGCCTCGACCCAGAATATGCGGGTCCAGGATCGAAGGCGGAGGGATGTACGTCGGCGGTCGGCGTTATCGAGGAGCGGCTGACCGCGCCTCCGGTGCCGGAACTGGGATTGGGCCTCGGGTCAGCCACCCGTCGTCCCATCGCTCGCCAGGTCCCGCGCGAGGTCGGGCGACGCATCGGGTGCGACGTCGGTCGTCCCGTCATGGCCAGCGTCGGTAGCCGTCGAACCGCCACTTCCGTTCGTTCCGCCCGTTCCAACGTGCCCGCCCGTGCCGGTCATCCCACCCGATCCGGTCATGCCTCCAGTGCCGGCGTGTCCGCCCGTCCCTCCGTCGGACGTCGCGTGGCCCCCGGTTCCACCGTCGGATGGACTCTTCGAGCTGCTGCTGCACCCCGACCCCATGATAGCTAACCCGAACCCGAAAGCACTGATAACCACAACAGTCTTCAATGAGTTACCGAAAGTCGAACGCATGAGCTCCTCCTAAGGTCTGCCCCAAAACACCTGCACCGACGGGATCCCTGCCTCTGGGATAGACGGCAAGTTGTCGTCTACTTCGTGCCCGATGCGCGGTTTTTCGCCGCCACTTATGAACGCGATGGGCTAAGCGTTGTCAGGTCACCGGGACGCGACAGGGACGAACCGGATCGCCGAGACAGTGACAGCCCGCCCTTCCCATTGGAGGGCGGCGCTTGCGTCGAGCTGGATCTCTTGTGAGCAGTTGGCACCGATTACTGTGAAATGGAGCGTAACCGGTACCGTCGTCCCGCCCTCGACAAAAAGCGGACTGGCCGGTTCTGCTGTCGATGCCCGAACGGAAACACCGCCTGGAGTGACCAGGGTCAACCTGTTGGGGTACACGGATACCAGACCTGGTGTAGGGTTTCCAACTTCGATTGCAAGAGTCATATCCAGTGAAGGCGGACTGGAGGCACTCACGCCGCGAGATTGTTTGCAGACCTGGCCAACCACGGCCAGCTCGATGCCCTCTTCAGAAAGCGCTGCTCCGCTGCTGCGAGCAGGGAGCATCATGGTCGCGCAGCCGGTGCCGACCGCGATGACCGCTAGTGCGCGCATGAGTGACTTGGGCGCGACGGATTCCGGCGTCATTGCGAATGCGGGCGGAACGTCAAAATGGCTATCAAGTCAACTCTCGATAGCTACGGCGCAAACTGATGTCAAGTGCCGTGAGGAGATGTGCCGATCCGCGGACTAGAACCATCGTGTCCGCGGTGCCGTTCGCGCGTTCTGCTGGCGCGCTCGCGATTCCGAGTTCCCAAACAGATCAGCTGGGCCGGAATTGGCGCCGCCGGTCAGGCGCTTCATCAGTCAATCGCGCATCCCTGCGTCCACGGATCCAGACGCCGACTTAGGCGGGTCGTACTTCGTCGCAGTTATCTGGATTCCCATGCAGTTGAACAAGTTTGCCGCGCTGTCGAGTGCCTGCGACGTGGCCGATGGACCGTAGTCAAAGCGGCCCGAATGGTTGTTGAGAGTGGTTCCGTCGACTTCGCCTCCGATCAGTGCGAGCGGAGCGCCGCCTCCTGTTGGGCACACCCCGAGGCTAGGATGGCCGATGGGGGTCGTTCCGTCGGCTGTCAGCGAGACCTCGGGGCCGACGACAACTACAGGGAAGCCTTCATTGGTCTCGAGGACGACATAGTTGATCGGGAAGCCCAACGCAAAATAGTAGGCCCCCGTGCCGTCCGGGGCCGGGTGCGGTTTGCCGTCTCCGGCCCACGAACGCCACGTCGACATGGCTTGCGTCGCGGCGGCTCCACTCTTCGGGTCAACGACCACGACGGCAAAGGGGTCCTGGCGAATCGGCCCGCCGCCAGGCTGCTCCAGCTCTTGCGGCTTGATGTGATCCGGGATGCGCGGTGTGCCCGGTGATCCGACCAACAATTGTGGAACTGTCGGAGCGGTCGTCGCGGAGACAATCCCGCCGCAACAGCTCTTGGCATCTGACATGAACGTGGCCGGTTGGCCGAAGACATACCCGACTGAGGGATCAGCTGACCAGGACGTCGCGCAGACGTAGGTCGGCGAGCTACCTGGGCTGTCGATCTCGAGGTACCCAGTTTGCGACGACTGGCCACCATCGCGGCTGCATGGAATTACCTTTCCGGCAGGAAGCGCGGCGCAGAGGTCCGCGGGGGCGGCGGGCAGGACGCACCCGGGTCCTCCCATCCCATCCGTAGAGACAGTTCCACCGTCAGAAATACTGGGTGGCTGCGCTCCGGCGTCGGCAGACGAAGAAAATGAGCCGTCGGCCGGAGAAGAAAATGAGCCGTCGGCCGGATGAGTCGAGGTCTCTGAACCGCCTCCGCAAGCAAGTCCCAATATCGGGAGCGCGACAAGAAAGTATGGTGCCAACGCTGTCGCCCGCGATCCCCGTCCAACCAACGTCTGCTTCTGCGTCAACATCCCTCGTCTCCTTCAACGACAGAGATGCGGGAGCAAGCGAGAGGCCATCTCACGTGGGTTCTAACGATGACCCCTATGAGGCTAGCGTCGCCGGTGCCGTCGTTTTGTCTCACGCGTCGAGGCCCAACTGGGTGACATCCCTCGCACGATCGCGTTTCTCGGCCGTAACGTGCAGCCACTCGCGTCGGCTCCACACGCGATCACTGTGCGATGTTCAGCAAAGTGATTTCACCCCATCTGCAATGAATGCGCGTGACACGACTGGAAGGAAGGCGCCTCTACTCGCGCGAGAAGCGGCGCGGGCGGTGATCGACGACTCCCTACTGCCGGGAGACGACTCCCTACTGCCGGGACAAGGAAGACGCTGTCGTATGTTTTGTGCCCGCAGTTCGGACTTTCGCCGGCCTTTTGGATGCGAGGCTATTCTTGTTAAGGGAAGGCCAGACAGTCTTCGAGGAGCTTGGCGAACGATGGGCCGACTGATTGGGCCGAAAGCGTTGCGGACACTCGAGAAACTTACGGCTTCCGAGTCCCTTCCTCGGGTCTGGCTCCCGCATATCGGCCGACGCCTCTCGGGACTCGATCCGCCCGTTGGCTCTTCAGTCTCCCACGCAGCGCCACGACAACCCGCCGAAACGTCTGGACATCCTTCAACGAGAGATCATGCGACAGCTCGTTGACCCACGGCGTTTGCAGCCGCATGGCCTGGCCGTAGGTCTGCTTGCCTTCGTCAGTGAGGACAACGAGCTGCGCACGAATGTGGTGCGGATTCTCGGACAACGTGACGAGCCCTTCCGCTCGCAGGTCATTGACGATCCGCTGCACGTTCTGACGATTCGAGGCCATGTCGCGAGCCAACCACGCAACCGGCTGCGGACGCGGCGATGCGATGATTGCGCTCATGACCTGCAATCGGGCATTGGTCAACCCGAGGTGAGCGATCAGTCGATCGCCGGCGGTCATGAGTAGCGAACCCAGCCTGAAGACATCGAGGATGACCCCGCCCAGCGCGTCACCCTCGGCAGTTCGATTCCCTTCGCTCATTTCGCCATCATCTCTATCCTCATGACGTGGCCCGGGGTCGCTCTCCTAAAGTTGCGCGTACGCCTCCGAATCCCGGCCTCCCGGATAGAAAGGAACTTGTCGTCTGTGTTGTGCCCGAAGTGCGACATTTCGCCGCCCCTTTTCGAATGCAGGTTCCTTTTGGGAGGGAGGAGTTCTTCAGGTTTGTGCCCACTGCCGATTTGGAGCCTCTGACGACTCGCGTTCCAACCCGATTCGGAGGTGTCGGTCGCCAGGCACATGGGGCCAGCGGCCGACGTTTTCGCCAGGGTCATGGGGAAGACGGTTGGTCGCTACTTGGACCAGGCCAGCGAGCGGGGACTCGAGCCGCAAGCGATGGTGACCGATGAGATCGCCGGCGCCGTCGGGAAGCAGGTGCAAGCGCGGCCGCTGCCCCCACCGTCGGAAGCGTGGCAGACGCTCACTGGTCGCCGCTCCCAGATCGAGGCGTGGCTCGACGGCGATCCGCCGCTGCGGTTGGTTCGCGTTCACGAGCTGCTCGCGCGCGCGGGGATGGCGGTCGGCTACGCGCTCGCGCGCGCGTCCCGAGAGCCGCGCGTCAGAGGAGGATACGCACGCCCAAATTGACGGGCAGCTCGACGTGAACCCCAGACGTCCCTATTTGTCCTCCGTCGTCGATCTTCGTCGAGAACGAGAGCACGCGGGCGGACACGCCCGCGACCAAGGCAACCGCTGTCCCAAGAGGCCGGACGTAGTTGAAGTCGATCTCCACGCCCCACCCGAACGCGGAGTACTGAGCGACCGAGAACGATCCCCCGGCGGGACCGATGCCGATGAGCCCCTCGATTTGCTCGTCCGTCCCGGCCAGGCGCCGTCCAACGCCGACGAGCACGGGCAGAAAGCCGATGTGCTCGGATTGATAGCTGCCGAACTGCGAGACTGGCCTTCCCGCACCGCCTCCGTACTCGTAGCGTGCACCAAGCCCGAGACGCAGGTAGGAGCCGACCGATCGCAGGTAATCGGCGTTGAGGCCCCCCTCGAAGGCAGTGGGATCTGCGAGATCGCCGTCGTGCAGGAGGAAGGTGCGGCGAATCGACACGATGGCGAGCGAGAGGCGCAGCTGCGACAGGGCGGCGCCACGCGCCGAGGCTGGCGCGCTGACGTCGGCCGATGCGATGGCACCGCCGGTCCCCGACCACCGGCCCGGACGGACCGCCACCGCTAGCTGAACGAAGCCGCGCCACTCACTGTGGTCGGGTTGAAAGCCCACCTCGTCGCAACTCGCACCCGTCGAGTTGACGGAGCAATGGGTCTCTGCTGCTTCCAACCGCCCCACGCCGCCTTCCAGACGCAAGATCGCGTTTCCGTGCACCCCCTCTACCGCGATTGTTCCGTCGAGCCGGCGGCCGTGCGACCAGCTCCACTGATCGCTCACCAGCGTGCCATTCGGCGCAGCCACGATGCGCCCGGACTCATCGTTGCCGCCCGCGCCGGTGGAAACCCAGCCCCCGATTGCCACCCGCAGGCGCGGAAAATCGATCGGGTAGAAGCGTAGGAGCAGCGCTCCCCGGTAAGCCCGCGGTGCTTCCGAGTTGTTTCCCACCAGGAACTGACCGATCGCCACACCGACGGACAATCGGCGCACCGGTATCACCGACATCGCGACGCCCGTCGGACCGACGGGACCTCCCACGCCAGCCAGCGCGGCCAGCTCGACGACCCCACCCCGATCAGGCGCGATGGCGGCGGGCGACGATTCCGCCGCGCCCGCCCGGGAAGCGCCGGCCACCGCGGTCGTCAAGAACGCCAGGACGCACCAGCCAGAGCGACGAGCTCGCATCAGACGAGCTCGCATCAGGTGCACAATAACCGGCAAGTCAGAGGCCGACTCTGGAAGTAGGCGAACGCACCGTGATTTCCGGGTACGCCGACAAAGGATCCTCCGCCGAGCATCGTACACCATAGGCCGTGCCCAGCGGACCAGGTTGTCGAGCGTGAGTCAGCGAATCGTCACGTGGCGCGCCGCTCAGCCACCGGACCGAGACGCTGCGTGCGGGACGCAAACTCTTATCGTTTACCTTTGGACTACCTCTGGACCGTGGAGCTCCAACTCAGAATCACTCACGATGGCGCTTTCGGGACCTTGGGATACGATCGCGTACGCGAGCGGCGCGATGGCGGGCCGCCGCACGGGTGAGGTGCTGGCACTCCGCTGGGCGCACGTCGACATGGCGGGCCGCCGCATCCACGTTCGCGAGTCGGTCGACGGGCCGCTCAAAGACGACGACATCGTCAAAGTCGCCAACACTGTCCGCGTTGATGTCTCGCGGCTTCACGGGACCGACGATCTCACGCTCGCGCGCTTAGCCAGGGCATCATCGGCGGACGGCGGCTCCCGTGGCTGATTCCTGGACCGGAAAGGCCCCTTGCGCCCGGTACCGAATACGGTACCATTATTTCGATGGGACGCAGGCCTTCAGAAACCCTGGAGCAGGCGCGACAGAGTCAGGCCAACGTCCGTTTTCGGGACCTCTGCAAGCTGGTTGAGGCGATCGGGTACGTGGAGAGGCGGCAGAGCGGATCGCATCGGGTGTTCACGCATCCGAAGCGCCCCGCGTTGCCGATGATCAATCTTCAGAGCGATGGGGCGACCGCGAAGCCCTACCAGGTTCGGCAAGTCCTACGTCTCATCGACGAGCACAACCTGGAGGTGACATCGTGAAGCAGGCATTTCGATATCGAATCGTCGTCGAATGGAGCGACGAAGATCAGGCCTTCCTTGCGCGCGTACCCGCGTTCCCGGGCTGCATCGCGCACGGAGAGACCGCCGAGAAGGCAACCCATGAGGCAGAGCGTGCCGCTGAGCTGATGCTCGACGTCTTGCGCGAAGACAAGAAAACCCCGCCCCCCGAGGATGCGGTGGCCGACTTCTCGGGACAGCTCCGGCTGCGGCTGCCGAAGTCGCTGCATGAGCAGGTCTCGCGGCTCGCGACGGCGGAGGGAGTATCGATCAACACCTTGCTTCTCGCGCTGGTCGCGGAGGGTTGCGGGCGGCGATCGCCTCAACGCGCGACCGAGCCGGGCAAGTCGGCACGCACCGGCAAGCGGAAGGCGGTGGCCTGATGCCCAGAAAACCACGGCGCCGCCCTCATAACATGGGGACCGTCTATCAGCGCGGCCCCGGCAATTTCTGGATAGCCTTCCGGATCAACGGACGGCGAAGGTACTGGCGCGGCTACGCAACCTTCGACGAAGCCGACAGAGCGCGCGCCAAGCTCGCCGCCGACATGGCCGCGGGCAACGTCGGGCTCCCGATCGAGGGCCCGCCTGTTCAGAGCCTCGATACGCATTTCGAGGCTTGGTACAAGCGCCGAGCGAAGACGCATCGGTCGGCGAAGGAAGACCGCTGGCGCTGGGATCGGCACCTCGCACCCTGGCTCTCAAAACTCGAGCCGCAGGCCGTCGATCCAGCTCTGCTCAGGAAAATCATCGAGGCCAAGCTGGCGGAGGGCCTTTCTTCCACGACCGTTCGTCTGTTGGTGCTGGAGGTGTCTCTGGCTTCTTCAGCGACCTCGTGGAGCAAGGGCACGCGCCGCACAACCCGGTTCGGCTGCTCCCCCGCGCTACGCGACGGCTGCTCCGTCCCGCCCACGACCCGCGCACCACGCCGTTTCTCGAACGCAAGGACGACATGCGCGGCGTTTACCTGGCCCTCCCCGAACCGATCAACGTGGCGTTCGCGCTCGGCGTTTTCGCTGGGCTCCGCACCGGCGAGGTGCTGGGCTTGAAATGGGCACGTCGATCTCAAGACGAGGCGGATCCATGTTCGCGAGTCGGTCGCCGGCCCGCTCAAGGACGACGATTCGAGAATGGTCCCGATCCTCGACTCGCTACTCCCCGTTCTCAAGGCCTGGAAGCTGAAGACGGGCGGCAAAGGGTCGGTGGTGCCGCCGATGCGTAGTGATGGGCGCCACTGCGACGATCACACTCTGCGAGATCACCTCGGCACAGCTCTCCGTGCCCGAAAGCTGCTCCCGGCGAACGACACTCATCAGGACGCAGCGAAGAAGCGTCGTCCACGCCTCAACTGGTACCGTTGCACCCGCCACACCTTTGCCTCCCACTGGGTCATGGACAGACGCCCGATCGAGAAGCTGAAAGAGATCCTCGGACACTCCACCGTGCAGGTCACCGAGCGCTACGCTCACCTCAAAACGGATCTCTTCTCGCCCGCCGACCTCGCGGCCATGTCCATCGACCTCACCCCGGGCGAGGGCCCGCACCGGTACCGTTGGCTACGTTGTGGCTATGCAGGAGGTGGACGACCGCGCCGCGAAGTCGTAAGTATCTGAGATCATTCCTCGCGAGGATGGCGGAACTGGTAGACGCGCCAGACTTAGGATCTGGTTTCGAAAGAAGTGGGGGTTCGAGTCCCCCTCCTCGCACTCGGCTCATCGGGCACTTTGCGGTTGCTGGGCCGCACCCCGCCACACCGCAGACATCGTGCACGCCGGTGGCCGAAGCTTGTAACGGCCAGGATGACGACTGCAACGGAGTGGTCGACGCTGCCACGGCGGCGAACGACGTCGCCGCTGGCGGTGCCGTGCCCACAGCCGTTGGTCCCGCCATTGGCGGCGGCCACGGCCAACCTGAACGTGCAACCGATGCCGTCGTCTGCGTTCGAATTGACGACGAAGGTCGCCGCCCGCGCGCCGGGAGCCCACGCCAAACCGACGAGCAAACCGGCGACTGCAACGAACGGGATCCCTGCCGAGCGGTGATTGCGCATCATCTTGCCCTCCGGTGAAAGACTGCGCGTAGGACTGTGCGGCCACCGGCCGCGCGCAGTCAAAACCAAAAGCGTTTACGCCGCCCCTGCCCCTGCGTTACCCGGTGAGCGCCGATGTAGAGGCGATTGGGGTTCGCGAGCTGGCGGTCGAGCTGATGGGAGCGGATTGATGTCGATGGTCCCGGCTGATCATTGCAAGCCAGCGACATACTCCGCGTAGACCACCTCGATGATGTCGAGGTTCTCGACCGAACGACGCTTGACCTTGCGACCGAAAAAGAAGAGAGGGATGCCAATCACGGCGCCGAGAATCGTGAGCGTGAATAGGACACCCACCACCATCAACATGGTGCCGCCGAACTTCATCATCCCGGCTATCTTGATTAGCGCCGTCTTGTTTGTGAAGAGAACGTCCTTGTCGCCGGATCCGTTCCGCTTCAACAGCCCCAGGACTTCCTGTCGCTCGAACTTGTGCGTGTACATGAGGGGTCGCTCCGTCTCGTTTGGGTTCGGTCAATCCCTGTACGGGGCGTCGTCGGCGCTCTCGTCGCTTTGGCTCGAGCGCCAACTTCCCGCACGTGCGTCGCTGGGTAGCACGAGGCGCGCCAACCAATGGCCGCCGACGGGAGCGGCGGGCCCACCGTGACGAAGGCTGCGCGCGCCGCGCCGCCAGCGTCATACGGCGGCGCGATCGAGCCGTTCGATACCGTTCGAATACCGTCCGAACACCGTTCGCGCTCGCAGCGTCACACGTGCTCGACGCCGGCGACCCGGACTACCAAGCCCGATGGCTATCTTCGCAGCGCATACCGCATCGCCACCGCTCCCGAGCCGAACTCCCGCCGGCTCACGAGCTTCAGGTCGATGGGCTTCGATAGCCCCGCGAGCAACGTCGGCCCATGGCCCGCCAGCCTGGGCTGCACCATGAGCTCGTACTCATCGATCAATCCCAGCTCCGCCAGCGCCTGCGGGAGCGTCACGCCTCCCACCAACAATCCGTTGCCCGACTCCTGCTTGAGCTGCTGAACGGCCTTCCCCAGATCCCCGCGCACGAGCTCCGCGTTCCAATCGACCCGATCCAGGGTGCTCGACACGACGTACTTCTTTGCCGCGTCGATCGTGCGGGCAAAGGGTTCCATCCAATCAGGCCTCGCTCCCGCCGGCGCCGGCCGCCGCCACGCTGCCTCCATCATTTCGTAGGTCACCCGGCCAAAGAGAAGGGCATCGGCCTGGGCGAGGGTCTCGGCCGCGTGACGATGCAAGTCTTCGTCCGCGAGCATGGCTCGATGATCGCAGCACCCGTCCAACGTGACGTTGATGGAGTACCGAAGGGGTCGCATGCGCCGACCGTACCGCGAACCATTTCCTTTGAGGAGGGACCGCGGGATCGCCCCCCGCTGGTCCCCGGGCCCAAGGGGTGGCACAGTATCCGTGATGGTGGTGAAGCGCGGCGGTGTGATGGACCTGACGCGCGAGATCGTCAAGCGCGTGGCACACGATGCTCGGACGGTCCTTCTGATCGGCGAGCAGGGGGTGGGGAAGACCTTCCTCGGCCGGACGCTTCACCGGCTGTCCGGCCGCCCCGGCAACTTCGTCGTGTTCAACTGTCGCCAGCTGACGGCCGAACGCTCGACCGCCCGGCAGTTCGGCCAACACAGCGGTGATGCCGGCGGTGATGCCTCCCGGAAACCTTTCCGCGCGCCGGAGCTGCTCGAACAGGCGACGGGTGGAACGCTGGTGCTCGAGAACATCGATGCACTGCCGCGCGGACCTTTTGACCAGCTGCTCCGGCCGACGAAAACCGGCACGCTGATTCCGATCGGAGGAACGTGCCGGCGGGACGTCGACGTGCGGTTTGTGCTCACGACGAGCGCCGAAGCTCCATGGCGGGCCAGCATGGTGGGGACGCACCGGTTCACGCCGATGTACCCGATGTTCGATCTCGCGCTGCACGTACCGGCTTTGCGGGAACGGGCGGAAGAGATCCCGGAGCTGGCCCAGAGCTTCCTCGACGAGCTGCGCCGCGAGACGGGAGCGGATGCTCCGCGCGCACTGACGGCGCGCACGATCAAGACGCTCCGTCGCTACGCGTGGCCGGGAAACCTCGACGAGCTGCGAGACGTGATTCGCCGGGCGGCCGCGATGGGTGGCGGATCGGTCATCCGTTCCGGACACCTGACCATCGACATGCGTCGGGCGCTCGACGGTCGCCTGCCGTCTTTGCCCGCACGCTCCGGGACCCGGGCGAACCCTGAGCTCAGGTGCTCGTTCTGCGATCGGCCCAGCAACGAAGTGGACTACATCGTCACCGGACCGCGGGTGTTCATCTGCGATGCCTGTGTGCAACTCTGTCACGAGGTGCTGGAAGAAGCGGCTGAGCACGACCAGCCACTCGCGGCCGACAATCTGCGCGACGTCGCCTGCTCGTTTTGCGGAAAGAAAGCCGCGGAGGTGGCGCATCTGGTGCGGGCCGACGAGACCAGCCGCGCCAGCGACACGGTGATCTGCGACGAGTGTCTGGGCCTCGCCGACGACATCCTGGGAGACAGGCTCGCGGGTGAGCTGCCAACCAGAACGTCGTTCACGGTGCGGGCGGCTCACACGCCCAAGGACGTGGAGGCGAAAATCGCGAGCATGCGCGAGGCGCTGAAGCGACACGAGATCGGCCAGATCGCTTTTCCGATCGTGAACGGCAGACGAGATCAGTCCGCCGCCCTGCTCGCGCAGGTGAATTCCCGGCTCGCGGACATCGCCGACACCTGGCAGCGGGCATTCGCCGAGCCGCGCGCGCTGATTCTGGTCGCGCTGCCGAAGCCGCGCGCGCGACGGCCGTCGGACAGTTGACCCCGATGGACGTCGACCAGATCGCCGACCAGTTGCGCAGCGATGGCTTCGTCGCCGTGGAGGACGCGCTGGAGGCCGGTTTGCTCGCGCGTCTCGATGCGGGTTGCGACGATGGGAACGCGGCGCATTTCGCGCCCAGCAGCGTCGGCCGGGGCGCGCAGCGGACCCGCGACGATGACGTCAGAGGCGATGTGATCCGGTGGCTCGACGGAGTGAACGAAGCAGACCACGCGTACTTGATCGTCATGGAGGAGCTGCGCGTCGCCCTCAACGAACGGCTCTACCTCGGGCTCTTCAGCTATGACTGCCACTACGCGATCTATGCCGCCGGCAAACGCTACCAGCGGCACCTCGACAGCCTGACCGGCCAGACGAATCGACTGCTGTCGACGGTGATCTATCTCCACGACGAATGGGCGGCGGCCGACGGCGGCGAGCTGGTGCTGTATCGTGAAGGCGACGCGAGCCCGACGGCGCGCATCCTGCCCAAGCCCGGTCTCATGATCCTGTTCCTCAGCGAGGAGTTTCCTCACGAGGTGTTGGTGGCGCGCAAACCGCGCCATAGCCTCGCCGGCTGGTACCGTGGCCGGGCGCCGCGCGGCTGATGCCGTCGGCCGTGGTGTCGGTGGCCGCGGTCGTCAGCGCTGCCGCGCCGAGCGTAGCGTGAACAGCGCGCCGCTCACGGCCACGACGATGGCGCGTGCGACGGCGCTTTGCGCGCGCACCATGACGACGGCGAGCGGAAAGAAAAAGAGCCCAGCGACGTCGGTGAGCTCGTCAGTGATCCAGTCCCGGCAAGAGCGTGTTTTGCTTCATGAAATTGTCATCGATCGCCGTGAAGAGGATCGCGGCCAGCGACGATGGGTGGAACAACCAGGCGGACATGACGACACCGAAGACGCGAAATCGGCGTTCGCGCTGACACCAGCCGGTAACCGCCAACGCTTTGTATCCACACGTATAATAAGTAATTGGAATTACCTTATTGACGCGGGAAACGTTTGCCTACATCCTAAGTACATGACCACCGCACGCACCATCAAGCGCTACGCGAACCGCAAACTCTACGACACGCGCGACAGCCGGTACGTCACTCTCGAGCACATCGCGGCAATGGTCCGCGCTGGAGACGACATCCGGGTTGTCGACAACACCACTCAGGCTGATCTGACCACCGCCACCCTGGCCCAGATCATCTTCGAGGAGGAGAAGGCGACGCCCCGGCTGTCCCTCGCGGGCCTGCGCGAGATCATCCAGCAGGGCGCGACCCCGGTGGCGGCTCCCGTTCCCACCGTCTGATCCCGCGGACGATGCCCAGCGTCGATCTCGAATCGACGCTGGGCATCGTCCGGTCTGACAAGCCGTCGCTAGCTCGTCGGTTGCGCTTGCACCGCGGGCGGGGCCGGCGGAACGACGGGCGGAGGTGCCGGCGTGAATGCGGGCGCGGGAGGAATCGCGCCCGTCGCGGGCGGCGCGCCCGTCGCAGGCGGCGTCGCAGTCGCTGGCGGCGTCGCAGTCGCTGGCGTGGCAGGCGCTACCGGCGCCGCGACCGCAGCGCGGGCGCCAGGCGCCGCCTTTGCCGCCGCGACCGGCGCGGGCGGTCTCAACTCCACGTCGCCGTCGTCGGCGGATAGCTCGCCGTATTCGAGGCCGACGGTGTCGCTCGGCTGCAGCTCGTCGAGCGGCACTTTGCGTTCCTGGTGGTTGTTGTAGTGAAGCAGCAACGGGTGACCAGGATTCACGTCGACCCAGCCGTCGAACGTCCGTGCGTGGTCTGCCTCGGCGGCGCTTTCGGCCGCGACGGCGGCGAGCGCGACCAGGCCGACGATGACCACGGCGGCGCCGACCGCGGCGGCTGCGTTCGAGCCACCACCGCCACCACCGCCGTGGTGACCGCCGCCGCCGCCGCGTATGCCGCCGCCGGATCCCGACGGAACGCTGGCGTGGCCGGGCGCGGACGCGCGCGGCATGCTGCCAACAGGCGAGCCGCGCCAGCCACCCCCGCTCGGCGTTGCTCCGACCGGCGGTGAGCCGCGTAGGCCGCCACCAGGCGGGGCTCCCGCGAACGCGGATCGCGTGGGCGCGGGCGCGACACGCGGCGCTGGGCGGCCCGACACCACGTGAGGCGGCGGGCCGTAGTGCGGGTGGCCGCCACCCACGGGAACGGTCACGTCGACGTAGACGCCGGGCTCCGCGACGACGACGGGCGGCGGCTCCTCGACCATGACGACGTCGGGGCCATAGCCAGGCGGGGGAGCGACGACCGGCGGAGATGGTTGCGCGATCCGCTGCGTACTGGGATAGAGCGGCGCGGTCTCGGGGACCACGCGCACCTTGGTGCCGCGCTCCTGCGGCGGTACGTTCGCCAGCCGCTGCACTTCCAGCCCCGGAACGCGATACGTCGCGGTCGACGACGCGCAACCACTGCTCGCGCCCGCGACGAGCGCACTCAGGGTCATGACCAGCAGCGCCGCCGCGCCCGCGGCGCTCCGGCGCGGCGCCGACATTCCGCCCCTCATCTCAGTAGAACCAACGAACGACCCGCGCTGTGTTTCCACTCGGCCACCACCCTTTCGCCCGACCCTACCTTTCAAACCGCGCGCCAGATCTCCCCTCCGGCGTCCCTCGCGGCGTCAGCCGGCCCGGGGCAACAAAGCTGCGGGGAAACTGCAAGACACCACGGCTTCCAGCATCCCGACCGTGGTCACGAAATTCACGGCGTGTCGCAGAGGGCACAGTTGCCGGGGCAGGCGCCCGGCGGCGCCCGCCACCGCAGCGCACGCCCTAGCGGGGTGCTTGCACGCTCCAGCCGCTGGGAAGGGGCGTGAGCAGGTCAAAGTCCGGGGTCAACGTGTAAGCGCCGGCGCTCGGTATGATCTGGTAGTCCTTGACGGCCGCGCCGCCGCCCAGGACCACGTCGGGCCAGGGATTGCCGGTTATGTTGGCGACCGCAATCACGCTCGACCCCGCGGGGAGAGCGCCCACGACGTTGATGCCGGGCGGGACGGGCGCGGTGCCGTTCATTTGCCAGATCAGCAGTTGGTTGGTCGTCTGGTTCTGCAACAGGATGTCCGGTTTGCTGACGTCGCCGCCTTGAAAATAGCCGGTCGCAATGGGCATCCAGGGAGCGTTGACAACCACGGACGTGCCGCCGTGAATCACGCTCCAGGTCCCGTTCGAGACCCGCATGAACCACATGAACATCGTCTTGGTCGACGGCTGGTACCACAGGATGTCGGCGTCTCCGTTGTTGTCGAAATCCAGGACGCCGAGGGGAACGAATCCGTCCTGGTAGATCGTGGACACGACCGACGTCGAGAGTCGCGTCGAGCCGGACATGTACCAGACCATGATCTGGCGAAGCGTGGCGCTATACCAGATGATGTCCGGGTTCAGGTCGTGGTTGATGTCGGCCTCGCCCATCACCGCCCATCCCGCCGGCGCCGAGACCGATGTCATGCGCGAGGTCACGGTTCCCTTCAGGATGCCGTCGTCCCCCCCGCCGGTCGAGACGTACCAGAGCTGGCTCGCGCTCCCGTTCTGCAGCACCACCGGCGCGCGATCGAAGTTGATGGAAAAGTCGAGGTCGGAGTCGGTCACCGTGAGCCAGCCGGCACCGCTGCGCGCCCACATGACGCCGCCGGGCCACTTGGTGCCGAGGCCGGGGACATGGCTCTGCGCCCACGCAATGACGGCGTTGGGCGGCCCGCCTTGATAGGTGACGTACGCGACATACTGGCGCCCCGGGATCATCGGCACGCCGCCCGGCGGGACGATGATCAACGCTTGGTCGTGTCCTCCGCCCCACGACAGCGATGTCGTGTAGAGGACCTGGCCTGAGCCAGGCCCCATCGCGCCGAGCTCTTCAATCGTGAAACCAAACGACACGGCGCCGCCGGCCGGCCCCTGGTAGTCACCCGGGACCAGCAAGTAGCTGGTCAGCAGCAAAGCACCATTGGGATTGGGCGGTGCCGTGAAGGTTTCGCCGAACCCCTGGTCGAAGCTGGCGGCCGCGCCCAACGGGTCTCGGTCGGCCACGAAGGTGTGAGGGCCGATGACCAGCGGAACGTCCGCGCGCGCCAGGGAGGCATGCGCCCCCAACCCCAACAGCACAATCAGCAGGCCCGCTCGTTGAGCGGTCAGCCGACAACCGACACTGCGGAACTCACCTCGAGCAATCCGTGGCTGCGCCATGTTCGATCTCCTCTAGTTTGGTTAGCGGTTTCAAATACATTTATTTGCTCGCAACCCTTTGAATTGCGCCGCGAGCCAATGACGCCACAGTCGAGCAAGAAACCCGGCGCGCATAGCCACCGTCCGGTTGTTGCCGTGTTAACTTGCGGTTGCCCCCCATGGACCTGGAGATCTTTCGCGGCGTCGTCCCCTTCGTTGCCGTGGCGGAGGAAAAGAGCTTCCGGCGCGCGGCCGCCCGCCTGGGCGTGAGCCCGGCCGCCGTCAGCAAGTCGGTGCGTACGCTGGAAAAAGATCTCGGGATCGCGCTGCTGGCGCGGGGCCCGCAGGCCACGCTCACGCGCGAGGGCGAACGCTTCTTCGAAGGTTGCCGCCCCGCGGTGCTGGCCATGATGGGTGCGCGCGCCGGCGTCGAAAACAATCGGCACGACCCGAGCGGAGAGATGGTTCTGACCGTGCCATTCGCCGTTGCCGGGCTGGTGCCGCCCGCGTTGACGGCGCTGCGCAACCTTCACCCCGCGCTGTGGTTTCGCGTCGTGGTCACCGATCGCGTGCTGCGCATCGGTGAAGAGCGCGTCGACGTCGCGGTCCGGATCGGGCCGCTCGCGGGCACGTCGCTCATCGCGCGCCGGATCCACCGGACGCGGGTCATGACCGTCGCCTCGCCGGCCTATCTCGCGCGGGCGGGCGTCCCCCGGCAGGTCGCCGAGCTCGAGACGCACGACCTCATCGTCCTCATCGGCTCGGCGGGCAAGCCGTATCCGTGGCTCTTTCGGTCGGGTCCTCGTGAAGTTCGACCGCGTGTGGCGCTGGATCATGCCCCCTCGCTGGTCGATGCCGCGCTCGCCGACCTGGGCATCGCCCAGGTTTTCCCGTTCATGGTCGAGACGCACGTGCGCGCGGCGCGCCTGGTGCCGCTCTTTCCCGACGAGGTCGTCGACGGGCCGCTGGTTCACGCGGTGTGCGCGCCGGGCCGCCGGGCCAGCGCGCGCGTACGCGCGGCCTTCGATGCCTTCACCAGCACGTTCGATTTCGCGTAGCGTTTCCGAGCGTTCGGTTCCTGTGCTCTTCGTCGGGTGAAAGCGGCTTGTAACAACTCGCCGCCGCTCCTTCTAACCAATCGAGCGCCCCGCCTCGACCAGCGCCCCCGGCGCGAGCGAGGTCCACCGAGACGCGCAGGGAGCGCGGTCGTGCGTCTCGCTTCAACGAGGAGGTCTCGCCATGCGTCCATCCACCATCGAAGTCGTCGCCGCTGTTCCGGCATTCTCGCGTACAGGGGTTCCGCGCGTCTGGCTCGCGCTGATCCTCGCCGGCGCCGCCGCGTGCAGCGCGTCGCCTTCGCCGTCGGATCGCGAGCCGGTCGGCCAGGTCCGCATGCCGCTCGTGACGTCGACCAACGATCACACCTACCGTTTGAACAACGTCTATATCTACATCTCGGGGCCGCTATTCACGCAGCTCTCGGGCGGCGATCCCAGCGCCGCTGCATTGACCGCGACCCTTCCCACCGGCCCGTACACCGCGTATCTCTCCTCGTGGACGCTCCAGCGCGACGACGGCACCGGCAACTTCGTGAACGTTCGCGCCGACCTGGTCTCGAGGCAGGCGGTCGACTTCACGATCTGGAACGGCGCCACGTCGACGATCACCTATCAGTTCAGCACCGACGGCGTGATCGTCACCGTCGGCTCCGGGCAGCTCAGCGTGGTCATCAGCGTCGACGAGACCGCGCCGGTCTGCACCCCCTTTGGCACCGACTGCGGCGACGGCAGCTGGTGTCCGCCGACCGGCCTCACCGGAACCCAGCGCGCGTGCGTCGCCGCGGGCACCGGCGCGCTCGGCCAAGCCTGCGCGGGCCCCGCCGACTGCGTGGCCAACACCGCCTGCATCGACGCGGGGACGGGCCCGGTGTGCACCGCCCTGTGCGCGAGCGGCGACATCGGAACCGACTGCGCGTCCGGCGGCACCTGCCAGTCCGCGGGAACGGACTACGGCGTCTGCACACCGTGAGTCCGACGATCGATTGACCGTCGGATCGCGCCGCGCGCCGTCCGCCGCGCCGCCGCTAGCCCGGCGGATGCGCGGCGGCGGCCCTGCGTTCGTTCGAGGAAGGCGGCGCGTGCGGCGCCCGGCCCTTGCCCACCACTGCCTCGAGCGCCTGAGCCTCACCGTCGAGCGCGCGTCCCAGCTGCAACGTCTCGCGATACAGCACCTGCCAGTCGTCGTAGGGCACGGCAATCCGGCCCAGTTCGGCGGTGACAGCGGCGTAGCGCTCGCGCAGCGCGCGCGAACCGTGGTTGCGCGCGGGATCCCTCTCGGCGGCGGTCCAGATGTCGTGGATCTCCCCCTCGATCTTCTGTGCCTTCACATCCAGGGTCTGCAAACCCGGACCGCACGTCAGCCCCTCGGCCAGCGCGCCGTGCGCCCACGCCGCCTTGTCCCGCGCGCCGCGAATCAACAGATCGCTGGGATAGAGCGCCAGCTCGAGGCCCGGCCCGACCCAGTAGGCGAGATCAGCGGGCATGAAGCCGCGCAGCGCTCGCCCGCCCAAGACGCCGAGGATCCGCGCCGGCGCCATGAGCCACCAGGCCGGCGGCGCTCGACGCGCGTCGAGCGCGTGCCGGCGCAGGAGCTCGTCGATCATCTCGGCGACACGACCGTAACCGGCGCCGGTCGTCAGCATCGGGATGTGCTCGTCCTGGCGGCCGCGCGCCATCGACAGCAAGCGAAGCACCGGGACGACCACGAACATCAGGACGAAGGCGCCGGCGATCCCCGCGGTGATGGGGAACCCGCGCGCCACGCGCTTCGCGAACGGCTCGCGCGGCGAGCCCGGTGGCGCCTTGCTGGCGACGACCAACCCGATCGCGATCGGGACGCCGACCGCCAGCGCGATCCAGACCAACCGCAACACCAACGCCGGAATGTGCCTGGAATAGGGTACGAACGCGATCACCAGCGCCGCGATCTTGGGAAGCGCGATCCCCAGCAGCAAGAGCGGCCACGCCGCGGCCGCGCCGACCAGCACCGTGAGCAGCGTCTGCTGCTTCTGCGACGACCGGCCGAACAAGGCCACGACCGCCCACCCGAAGATGGCGTTCAGCACCTTGCCGGCCAGCTTGCTCAGCAACGAGAAGACCGCCTGGAAGATCACCATCGACCCTCGAACCTAAGCACTCGCCGCCGAACGCCAAGGCCCAGGCCCGACGTGAAATGGCGAGTCAAGACCTTGCAGGTGGAGCCCTGTTCAGGTGCGCGCGGGTGGCTAGCTTGGCCTGCGGAGAAAATCAGCATGAAGCGCGCCGCTAAAGTCGGGTTGAAGGTCGCTGGGTGCATCGTGGCAGCCGTCGCGCTGCTGGCGGGTTCGACGATGCTGGTCCTGCGCACGTCATGGGGCAGCGAACGGTTGCGGCGCGTCGTCGTCGCGCGCGTCAATGACCACATCCGAGGTCACCTCGAGATCGCGCGGCTCACCTTCGGCGGCGATCATCTGTCCCTGCGCGGCGCCGAGCTGCGCGATCCCGAGGGACACCTGGTCGCCGACGTGGCTGGCGTCGACGTCAGCTTCTCGATCGCGCGCCTCGTTCACAAGGAGATGCGCGTGACCGGGCTGCGCATCGACACGCCTCAGCTCGGGTTGCTGTCCGACGCGCGCGGCACGAACCTGGCGCGGGCGATCGCGCCGCGACGGGAGCCGCCGCATCGCGAGCCGAAGCCGCCGCGAGCGAAGACCGACCGCGAAGGCTGGGTCGTGAACCTGGAACGTGTCGAGCTCAGCGGCGGTGACGTGGCGATCGCGGTGACGCCGCGGGACGGGACGGGGGCCGAGCCCCGGCTGCATCTGGCGGCGCTGCATTTTCTCGGCAATGCGCGCTACGCGCTCGGAAACGGCTCGCTGGATCTCGCGGCGCAGCTCGACGGTGAGAGCCGGGCCGCGCCGGTCGGTCCGCTGCGGGTGACGGCCAGCGCGCAGATCCGCGGCGAGGCCCTGCGCAGCCAGATCGACGGCGCGCTCCTGGGTGGCACCATCCGCGCGCACACGATGTTCCGCGGCACGCGCCTCGAGAACGCCGACGCGACCGTCGCGATCGCCATCCCCGCGTTCAGCCTGGCCGGCCACACCTGGGGCCCGTTGCGCGTCGACGGCGCCACGCAGGCGGGCGGCGTGCCCAGCCTGGACGTCGTGCTCGCGCTGCCCGGGATCGCGATCAGCGGCAAGGGCGGCGGCGGCGACGGGTTCAGCTTCGACGGAAAGCTGGCATTCAACGACCTGGCGCTCGCGGCGCGCGCCGCGAGCGATCTCAGCGGCCGGCCGCTGCCGGCGGTCGCCGGTCGCGGCAAGCTCGACGTCTGGTTCGGCGGCAAGATGGACGACGCGCCCGTGAGCTGGAGCGGCCGCGCCAAGGGCGCGATCGAGCACCTGCGCATCGGCGACAACGCCGTCGACGGCTTGACGCTGGCGGCGCGCACGGCGCACCTGGCGAAGTCGCCCGACCTGGCCGATGTGGAGGTCCACGTTGCATCGATCCAGGCGGGCGAGACCCAGGTGGGCGCGATCGCGCTCGGCGCCGCGATTCGCGGGCAGGCGGTCTCCGCCAAGGCGACGCTGGCCTCGCCCGAGGCCGTCGACCTGACGCTGAGTGGAACGCTGGACGCCGAGCCGCACAGCCTGACGCTCCAGCTCTTCACGCTGCGCTTCGCGGACGCGCTCTGGTCGGCCGACGCGACCGCGCACGTCGGCTTCGGCGGCGAGGGCCTGTCGCTGACCGGCTTTCGCCTGCGGTCGCAGGGGCAGACCATCGCGATCGACGCATCGAAGGCCGGCGACGCGCTCGACGCGCACCTGGTGGTCCAGAACCTGCGCCTGGCGCTGCTGCCGCGCGTCCTGGTCGATCCGACGTTGCACCTGGGCGGGCTGGTCGACGCCGACGTGCGCGCCGACGGCACCACGGCGCAGCCGCGCGTCGTCGCGCGCGTGCAGGTGGAGGGCGGGCGCGCGCGCAGCTGGTCGCGCATCGACGCCAAGCTGCGCGCCACGCTGGCCGGCGGGGAGATCGACGGAAGCGCCGACATCGGGGCGCCTTTCGGCGCGCTGGATGCGGCGTTCCGGCTTCCAGCCGGGACGCCGACGTCGGACGCGCCGATTACTGCGCGGGTCGATGTCACGCGGCTGGATGTGGGCGAGCTCCTGGGCGGCCTCACCATGACCACCCCACCCGTTGGCGGTCAGGTGGCGCTGCACCTGCGGGTGGGCGGCACCGCCGGCCGGCCGACGATCAATCTCGAGGCGCAGGGCAAGGGACTCAAGGTCAGCCCGTCGCACGCCAGCCTCGCGCTGGCCGCCTCGCGCCGCGCAGCGGGCGCGAACGCGGCGGGCGCCGGCGCTCCCGCCGACCTCGGCCAGGCATCGCTGCGCCTGACCTACGCCGATCGCGCGGCGCGCGCCAACCTGACGTTCGCGTCGGCGCACGGGGGCTCGCTGCGCGTCGAAGCGAACGCGGCCGCCGACCTCGGGTATCCGCGCGTGCTCCACGGACCGCCGCCCGCCAAGCTGCCGATTCGCGGCCAGGTCGTCGCGCGCGATCTGGACGTCGCCTGGCTGGCGCAGTTCAATCCGCGCGTCGAATCACTGGGCGGGCGAGTCACCGCCAACGCCAAGCTGGCCGGCACGCTCGCCGATCCGCGGTTCATCGGCGACGTGCGCTGGAAGGATGGCGGCGGCGTCCTGTCGCGCGTCGCCGCCGCCAACGGGCCTCAGGCTCACTGAGCGGGGTGGCCGGCGCCGGCGGCGGTCGGATCGCGCGGGCGCGCGCTCGCGTGAAAGATCGTGTCGAGGTCGAGGCCCAGATGGTCGACCGTCTCGTAGCTCGGCAAGCCGGTGGTCGGCAGCCCCTCGCTCTTCTGGAACGTCCGCAGCGCGGCCCGCGTGTCAGCGTCGAGCTGGCCGGTGCACTGGTCGGCGCGCAGCAGCCCGCGCGCGCGCAGCCGTTCCTGAATGCGTTTCTCGGCTCCGTCGCGCATCAGCCCCTGCGGCGTGCTCGCGACCGGGATACCGGTCTCGGCGCCGAGCTCGTGGTCCGGCTTGGTCGCGGGCACGGCGGCAGGCGTCGGCGGTGAGGCGTGGGTGTGCGCGCAGCCGCCGCTGCCAGCGGCTGCAGCGGCTGCGAACAACGCCGACGCCAGCGCGGCGGTGCGCGCGCCCGACCAGAGCCTGCTCGTGCTGCGCTTCATGGAGAGGTCCTCGCCGGCGGCGGCACGTTCTCCGGCGGCGTCGGCTGCGCCTTGGGCGGCTGCGATCCGGTCAGCGAATCGACGCCTTGCTTGACCACGCCCTGCTTCTTGGGCGCGGTGATGGGCGGCAGGTGCGCGAAGCCGGACGTGAGCCCCTCGACGAACGCGTTTCGCATCACGCCGAAGATCGTCGGCCACAGCTGAACGTCGGGCCCGGTGAGCGTCCCCTTGATCGGAATCACCGTGGCGACGGCCTGGCGCTCGCCGACGCGATCCGAGAAGATCTTGATCGCCAGATCGGCCGCCCATGCTTTGAGCGCCGTGAAGGGATTCTTATCCGCCGGCCGGATCGTGACCTTCTTCAAGATTGGCTTGACCCCGCCGGTGAGCTCGCCGTTGCGGCAGTCGAACTCGACGAAGATGTCGATGGTCCCCTCCGGCGCCTGCAGCTTCGTCGCCGGCGCGATGAAGCGATAGAGCTCGGACGTCTCCAGGCCGACCACCGCGGCTCGCCCCGAAAACGTGAGGCCCTTCTCGAATGGATTCGCGGTGATGAAGATCGACACGTCGCCGGTGTTCGCCAGGGTGCCGCTGGCGGTGAGCAGCACCGGCCGGCCCTCCCCACCGCGCACGCGCGTGGTCAGGTTCTCGACCGAAAGCTGTAGATCGTGCAGCCACAGCTCGGGCCGCTCCGCGCGGCTCACGTCGACGAACGCGACCTGGCCGTCGAGGATGTCGAGGTGATCGACGGCGAGCGGTGTGATGGTGCGCAGGGTCTGCGCCAGGTCGATGATCTCCGCGGGCGGGCGCTCGGCGTCGTCGCTACGCTTGTCGCCGGCCTCGGGCGGCGAGGCGGCATGAAAGATGCGGACCTCCGGGCCGACGAGCTTGATCGCCGACACGACCTCGGCGCCCTGCTTGCGCGCCTTGACGCGCACCTCTTTCCAGTGCGCTTCCATCAGGTGATTGCGCTCGGCGGGCTGTGCGCCGGGAGCGGGATCGAACGGACGGGCGGGCGGTTGCGCCTGGGCCTGCGCGGCGGGCGCCGGCGCCCCGGCGTGGCCGCACGCGACGCCGAACACGACGGGCGCCAGCAGCAGTGAAGCTGCGGCAACCCGACTCACGCCGTTTCGAGCCGTTCGACCGTTCCGATGGGGCACCAGAGCGATAACCTGGGGCTCGCGGCGCGGTTGTCTACCGCGCCGCCCGACGAAATCGGCGATGCGCGCGCGGACGCCGGTGTTAGGCTGCCGGCACCGCTGCCCACCCCCTGCTTCGAGGGACCATGCGACGCCGACAGCCTCACCACCAGGCCCCCCGCCACCGCGAGAACCACCGCAGCGCGCGCGCGGGGTGGCTGCGCGCGGCGGTGCTCGGCTCCGACGACGCGATCGTGTCGACCGCCAGCCTGATGATCGGCGTGGCGGCTTCGTCGGCGCCCGAGCGATCGATCCTGATCGCCGGCGTGGCCGGGCTGGTTGCGGGCGCGATGTCGATGGCGGCAGGCGAGTTCGTGTCGGTGAGCTCGCAGCGCGACGCCGAGCAGGCCGACATCGACCAGGAGAAGCGCGAGCTGTCGGAGGAGCCGCGCGCGGAGCTGCGCGAGCTGGCGACGATCTACGAGCGGCGCGGCCTCGACCGAACGCTGGCGATGAAGGTCGCCGAACAGCTGAGCAAGCACGACCGCCTGGGCGCGCACATGCGCGACGAGCTGGGCATCGATCGCGCCGCGCTCGCGCGCCCGCTGCAGGCGGCCTGGGTCTCCGCGGCCAGCTTCGCGACCTTCGCGCTGATTCCGATCCTGGCGCTGCTGGCGGCGCCGGTCGCGCTGCGGCTGCCGGTGATCGCGCTCGCGTCGCTGGTGAGCCTGGGTTCGCTCGGCGCGTTCGGCGGCTACCTCGGCGGCGCGCCGATCCTGCGCGCGGCGGTGCGCGTGACCCTGGGCGGCGCGCTGGCAATGGCGGTCACGGCGGCGATCGGCCGCCTGTTCGGCACGGCCGTCGGCTAGCTCGCGAGCACGCGCTGGACCTCGCGCGCGATCATCAGTTCTTCCTCGGTGTGCAGCACCAGCACGCGCACGCGCGCCCCGGCCGCCGCGATGTCGCGATCGCGCGCGCCGCTCGCGTTACGCTTCGGATCGAGCTCGACGCCGAGGAAGCCGAGCGGCTCGCAGACCGCGGCGCGCAGCGGCGGCCCGTTCTCACCGACGCCCGCGGTGAACACCAGCGCGTCGACGCCGCCCAGCGAGGTCGCCAGCGCGCCGATCGCCTCGCGCACGCGCAGGGCGTAGATGTCGAGCGCCAGCCGCGCGCGCGTGTGGCCCAGCGCAGCCGCCGCCTCGACGGCGCGGTAGTCGCGCGACACGCCCGAGACGCCCGCGAGCCCGGCGCCGTGGTTGAGCACGACGTCGAGCGCGTCGACGCTGAGCCCGCGCTGCTTCTGCACGTGGATGAGCAGGCCGGGGTCGAGCGCGCCCGGACGCGTCCCCATCATCAGGCCGTCGAGCGGCGTGAAACCCATGGTCGTGGTGACGGCGACACCGCCGCGTGACGCCGTCGCCGAGCAGCCGTTGCCCAGGTGACAGCTCACGACTTTCAAGGCGCCACGCCCGCCCAGGAGCTCGGCGGCGCGCGCGGCGCAATAAGCGTGGCTGATGCCGTGAAATCCGAAGCGGCGCACACCCCAGTTCGTGTACCACTCGTAGGGGACCGGGTAGACGTGGTGGATGGCGTCGACCGTGGCGTAATAGGACGTGTCGAAGACCGCGATCTGCGGCACGGCCGGCAGTGCCGATTCGATCGCGGCGATGGCCTCGAGCGCCGGCGGATTGTGCAGCGGCGCGAGATCGACCAGGCGGCGCAACTCGGCTTTCACCGACGCGTCGATGCGCACGCTGTGAGACAGCTTCTCGCCCCCCTGCACCACGCGCTGGCCCACGGCGCGAATCGCCCGCGCCGCGCCGGCCGGATCCACCTGGCGGTCCGCGGCGCCCAGCTCCTCGAGCGCGATCGGCACCGCCGCGGCGACGTCCGCGACGCGCCGGCGGCTCGACTTGACCTCGCCGCCGGCGACCCATCGCACGCGCACCTCCGCCTGCTCGGCGTCCGCGCCCCAGTCGACGCTGCCGCTGGCCAGCGCAACCGCGCCGTCATCGTAAAGGCCGAGCTTCAGGCTGCTCGACCCCGCGTTCAGGACCAGGATGCTCACGCGTCCGTCCAGGCCCAGCCGCGGATCTCCGGCAGATCCTCGACGTGCTCGCGGATGTACTCCTCGTGCTTCGCCAGCATGTCGCGGCACCACGCGGTGAAATCGCCCGCCTCCGGGTGCGGAGCACGGCGCAGCGCCTCGAGGCAGAGGTGAAAGCGGCTCGTCTCGTTCTGCACCACCATGTCGAACGGCGTGGTCGTCGTGCCCTCCTCCATGAAGCCGCGCACGTGAAAGCGCTCGGCGTGCGGGCGGCCGTGGACGATCGCGTGGACGGCGCGCTGGTAGCCGTGGAAGGCGAAGACCACCGGCCGGTCGGCGGTGAAGAGCTCGAACGAACCGATCTTCGGGCAGACCGTGCGGGTGAACATCGGGCGGGGACAGGCACATCAGGTCGACGACGTTGACCACGCGCACCTTCAACGACGGCGCGATGCTTGCGCAGCAGCCACGCCGCCGCGACGATCTCCAGCGTCGGCGTGTCGCCGGCGCCGCCAGCACGACGTCGGGAGCGCTGCCCGGCTTTTCGTTGCTGGCCCAGCGCCAGATCGACGCGCCCGCGGCCGAGTGCTGCACCGCCGCGTCCATGTCGAGCCACTGCAGCTGCGGGCTGCTTGTCGATGACGATCAGGTTCACGTAGTTGCGGCTGCGCAGGCAATGATCGGCGACCGACAGCAGGCAGTTGGCGTCGGGCGGCAGGTAGATGCGCGCCACCGTGCCCTTCATGGCGAGCACCGTGTCGATGAGGCCCGGGCCCTGGTGCGAGAACCCGTTGTGGTCGTTGCGCCAGCAGGTCGACGTCAGCAGGATGTTCAGCGACGGGATCGGCGCGCGCCACGGCAGCTTCAGGCACTCTTCCAGCCACTTCGCGTGCTGGATCGTCATCGACGCCGACACCATGCGCGAACGCCTCGTAGGTCGCGAACAGGCCGTGGCGTCCGGTCAGCACGTAGCCCTCGAGCCAGCCCTGGCAGTAGTGCTCGCTCAGCACCTCCATCACGCGGCCGTCGCGGCGACACGTGATCGTCGATCGGGCAGGATCGTGCCGGTCGAGCAGCGGTTCTCGACCTCGAACACGTCGCCGAGGCGGTTCGAGTTGGTCTCGTCGGGGCAGAACAGCCGGAACGAGTTGCGCGGGTTCTTGAAGATGTCGCGCAGCAACTGGCCGAGCCGGCGCGTCGATTCGTGGCGCTCGGTCGCCGGCTTCGCCACCGCGATGGCGTACTCGCGATAGTCGGGCAGCTCGAGATCGACGGTGAGCCGCCCGCCGTTGGCGTGCGGGTTCGCGCCCATGCGGCGGTCGCCGCGCGGCGCGAGCGCGGCGAGCTCCGGCACGAAGCGCCCGCTCTCGTCGAAGAGCTCGTCGGGCCGGTAGCTGCGCATCCAGCGCTCGAGCATCTGCAGGTGCTCGGCGTTGTCGCGCACGTTGGCGAGCGGCACCTGGTGCGCGCGGAACGTCCCCTCGACCGGCAGCGCCGTCGACGACCTTCGGGCCGGTCCAGCCCTTCGGCGTGCGCAGCACGATCGCCGGCCAGCGCGGACGCGCGCCGCACGCCGTCGCGCGCGCGCGCCGCGGCCTGGATCGCGCGGATCGTCGCGTACGCGGCGTCGAGCGCCTGCGCGAAGGCCAGGTGCATCGGCATCGCGTCGGTGTCGGCGCCGTTGCGTCGCCCTCGACCGCGGCGTCGGCGCGCGGCGTCTCGACGAAGTGCACCTCGTAGCCGTGCGCCTCGAGCAGCTTGCGCACGTCGCTCGTCGCTCGTCGCGCCCGAGCACGGTGGGGCCGGAGATCTTGTAGCCGTTGAGGTGCAGGATCGGCAGCACCGCGCCGTCGCGCGCCGGGTTGAGGAACTTGATGCTCTTCCACGAGCCCTCGAGCGGGCCGGTCTCCGCCTCGCCGTCGCCGACGACGGCGACCGCGATCAGGTCCGGGTTGTCGAACACCGCGCCGAACGCGTGCGCGAGCACGTAGCCGAGCTCGCCGCCCTCGTGGATCGAACCGGGCGTCGGGCACGCTCACGTGGCTCGGGATGCCGCCCGGCGTCGAGAACTGCCGGAACAGCCGGCGCAGGCCCGCGGCGTCCTGCGAGACCTGCGGGATAGATCTCGGAGTACGTGCCCTCGAGGTAGACGTTGGCGACGATCGCCGGCCCGCCGTGCCCGGGCCCGGTGAGGTAGATCACGTTGGCGTCGGTATCGGTGATGAGCCGGTTCAGGTGCGCGTAGATGAAGCTCAGACCCGGCGACGTGCCCCAGTGACCGAGCAGCGCGGCTTGATGTGCTCCGGCCGCAGCGGCTCGCGCAGCAGCGGGTTTTCGCGCAGATAGATCTGACCGACGGTCAGGTAGTTGGCGGCGCACCAATAGCGATGAAGTTGCTTTGCGCGGTCTGGATCGAGCGTTGCCATCGAATGTCTCCCCGATGCGGCGACGACGCTGGGCCGATTCGTGCCGGAACGTAATCACCGCCGGCGCGTTTTGTTGGGGCGCGGCTGGACATTCGGCAGTCGCCGGCTTATCAGGAACACAGCTGACATCGAGGAGTCACCGCGTGCAGATCGGAATGATCGGGCTGGGGCGAATGGGCGCGAACATGGTGCGGCGGCTCGTGCGCGGCGGCCACGAATGCGTCGTCACCGATACGCAAACACAGGCGGTCGCCGTGATGGCGGCGGAGGGCGCGACCGGCACACCGTCGCTGGAGGCGTTCGTGCACGCGCTGGCGCCGCCGCGCGCGATCTGGATGATGGTGCCGGCGGCGGTGGTCGATTCGACGATCGCAAAGCTCGAACCGTTGCTCGAGCGCGGCGACGTCCTCATCGACGGCGGCAACTCCTACTATCGCGACGACGTCGACCGCGCCAAGCGCCTGGCGCCGCGCGGGCTCCACTACGTCGACTGCGGCACCAGCGGCGGCGTCTGGGGTCTGGAGCGCGGCTACTGCTTGATGATCGGCGGCGAGCCGGAGGTCGTCCGGCGCCTCGATCCGATCTTCCAGACGCTGGCGCCGGGCATGGGCTCGATCGAACGGACGCCCGGCAAGCGCGCGCCCGGCTCCACGGCGGAGCAAGGCTACCTGCACTGCGGGCCCAGCGGCGCCGGTCACTTCGTCAAGATGGTTCACAACGGCATCGAGTACGGCCTGATGGCGGCGTACGCAGAGGGGCTCAACATCCTGAAGCACGCCAATGTCGGCAAGAAGGATGAAGGCGCCGACGCCGAGACCACGCCGCTGCGCAACCCCGAGTACTACCAGTTCGACCTGAACCTGGCCGACATCGCCGAGGTCTGGCGGCGCGGCAGCGTGATCGCCTCGTGGCTGCTCGATCTGACCGCGGGAGCGCTGGCCAGCGACCCGACGCTCGACGGATTCGCGGGGCGCGTGTCCGACTCGGGCGAGGGGCGCTGGACGCTCGACGCCGCGATCGACGAGGCGGTGCCGGTGCACGTGCTGGCGGCCGCCCTGTTCGAACGATTCAGCTCGCGGGGCGAGGCTGGCTTTCAGGACCGCGTGCTCTCGGCGATGCGCCACGCGTTCGGCGGGCACGTCGAGAAGCCGGCGGGCAACCGATGAGCGATCCAAACAGCGACACGAAACCCGACACCAAGTCCGACGCGCTGGTGTTCTTTGGCGCCAGCGGCGATCTCGCCGAGAAGAAGATCTTCCCGGCGCTCTACTCCATGACCCGGCGCGGGCACCTCGACAAGCCGGTGATCGGCGTGGCGCGCTCCCAGTGGACGCTCGAGCAGTTTCGCGCGCACGCGCGCCAGAGCCTGGAGCAGCACTGCGCGCCGCTCGACGAGGACGCGGTCGCCAAGCTGATGTCGCGCCTGCGCTACGTCTCGGGGGAATACGCCGACGCGAGCACGTTCGAGACTCTGCGCCGCGAGCTCGGCGACGCGCAGCGCCCGACGCATTACCTGGCGGTGCCGCCCAGCGTGTTCGCGACGGTCGTCGAGCGCCTGGGCAGCTCGGGGTGCGCCAAGGACGCGCGGCTCGTGATCGAGAAACCCTTCGGCCGCAACCTGGCGTCGGCGCGCGCGCTCAATCGCACGCTGCACGCGGTGTTCGACGAGTCGGCGATCTTCCGCATCGACCACTACCTGGGCAAGGAATCGGTGCAGAACTTGCTCTTGTTCCGGTTCGCCAACACCTTCCTCGAGCCGATCTGGAACCGCCACTTCGTCGAGAGCGTGCAGATCACCATGGCGGAGAAGTTCGGCGTGGAGGGGCGCGGGCGCTTCTACGACGAGACCGGCGCGATCCGCGACGTCATCCAGAACCACTTGTTGCAGGTCGTCGGCTTCCTGGCGATGGAGCCGCCGCTGACCACCTACGCCGAGGCGATCCGCGACGAGCAGGTCAAGGTCTTCCACGCGATCCGGCCGCTCAGCAACGAGGATCTGGTGCGCGGCCAGTTCAACGGCTATCGGAGCGAGAACGGTGTCGCCCGCGACTCCAACGTCGAGACCTTCGCCGCGGTTCGCCTGCACGTCGACTCCTGGCGCTGGGACGGCGTTCCGTTCTTCATCCGCGCCGGCAAGTGCCTGCCGGTGTCGACGACCGAGGTGCTGGTGACGCTGAAGCGGCCGCCGCTCCGGCGCGTCGGGCCCCAGGAGACAAATCACCTGCGTTTCCGCCTCAGCCCCGAGCTGATCATCGCGATCGGCGCCCGCGTGAAAAAGGCGGGTGAGCACATGGTCTCCGAGCCGACCGAGCTCAAGCTGGTCCACCAGTCCGATCCCGACGAGATGGAAGCCTACGAGCGGTTGCTCGGCGACGCGATGGCCGGCGATTCGACGCTGTTCTCGCGCGAGGACAGCGTCGAGGCGGCGTGGGCGATCGTGGATCCCATCCTCGACGCGACCACGGCGGTGCACAGCTACGAGCCCGGCACCTGGGGCCCCGCGGACGCCGCCCGGTTGACCGGCGCCATAGGTGGCTGGCACGCGCCCGGCGACGACTGAGTCCCGGGCCCGAAGCGACGCCGCTAGTGGTCGTGGTGGTCGCCACCGCGCTGCGGTGGCGCCGCTCGTTGCGCCGGCGCCGCGTGCTGCGCAGGCGGAGCCCTCCAACCCTGCGGCTGCGCGCGCGGCGCGGGCGCCGGAGCCGGCGCGCCACGCCAGCCCTCCGGCTGCGCGCGCGGCGGAGGCGCCGCCTGATACATCGGGCGCGGCGGCGGACTGCCATGCGCTTCGTAGCGTGGCGCCGGCGCCGGACGGCCGCGCGGCGCCCACCCCTGCGGCCGATAGTGCGCGTAGGTCTGTGGGTGGTCGATACGCATCACGGCGCCGGGCGGCCGCGCGCTGACCCAGCCCCGGTGGTAGTCGTGCGAGCGATACCAGTACCCGCCGGAGGAGCGCCAGTAGAAGCCGTCCGCGAAGAAGATCGGCTCGTCGTAGTCGGCGATGACCTGGACGCCTGGCGCGGCATAGACCAGGTCCGGTCCGTAGCCGTTGTCAGGGTACGTCTCGGTGTAGCCGACCGCGCAGCCCGACACGATCATCGCGATCGTCATCACCACCAGCACCACGAAGAACGCGATGCGGCTGCCGACGAGCAGGCTGTCACCCGCTCTCATCTGCGAATTCAGATGTGAGCGCAACGGCGACTGCGCGCGTGAATTGAGGGTTCCCCAGGTCATTGGTAGGTTCACAGGTACATACGCGCTCCGAGCGCGCCCTCCAGGAAGAACGTCGACGGACCGAACGCCAGGCTCGGCGCGACTTCCCCGTACGCCTCGAGCCACTGGAAGATGTACAGATCGAGACCGATCGGCACTCGGGCCGCGACCTGAAAATCGCTGGTGTTGGAGCCGTAGTTCCAGAACCAGAACCGCGCGCCCAGGCCGACATGCACGCTCAACCGGTCATACGAGCTGTGCCCGGTTTGCCAGAGATAATCGGCATTGAAGCTGCTGCGCTGGCCGCACGGATTGAACCGATCGCTGCACGCGAAGTCACCGAGCCCGAAGCCGAGGCCGAGGTCGAGCGCGGTCGTCGGCCGCGTCCAGATCTTCATGGTCAAACCTGGCGACGAACCGGCGACGAGCCCGACGCCGATGGGACGCTGGATGCCCACTTCCGTTGCCTGCGCCGGCTGCGTGCTCGAGGCGGCCGCCAGCGCGAGTCCGGTCAATGCACTGAAAACTAGTTTTCGCATGAGCAATCCCTCCCGTCGCGAATGTAAGGATCGACCCGAGGGAGGCAATGCCACCCCAACCATTGCCGCCGTGATTGGAGTGGTTATGGGGTTAGGAGCGCGTTCCGGCGGCCGATATCGCCGGCGCCAGCTCCGCTTCGCCCGTCGGCGTGGGACCGAGGATCGTGACCAGCTCGTCGCGCTCCAGCGTCTCGTGCTCGAGCAGCGCGCCCACCAGCCGTTCCAGCTCGGGGCGGCGTTGTTTGAGCAGCGTCTCCGCCTCCTCGAGCGCGCGGCCCAGCAATCGCCGCGCCTCCTCCTCGATCGCGGTGATCGTCGACGGGCTGGTTCCGCCCGCGGTGCCGATGCGCTGGCCCAGGAACGGATGCTCCTCTTCGTGGTCGTAGTAGACCGGGCCCAGCCGTTCGCTCATCCCGTAGTGCGCCACCATGTGCGACGCCAGCCGCGTCGCCTCCTTGAGATCGTTCTCGGCGCCGGTCGAGATGCTGCCCAGCACCAGACGCTCCGCCGCGTAGCCGCCCATGAGCACGCGCAGCCGCGACTCCAGCTCCGCCTGCGCCATGAGGTGACGATCGGCGCCCGGGCTCTGCTGGGTCGCGCCCAGCGACATGCCGCGCGGAATGATCGTGATCCGGTGCAGCGGCTCGGCGCCCGGCGAGAACCGTGCCGTGACCGCGTGCCCGCCCTCGTGCACGGCGACGCGTCGCTTTTCTTTCGGGTCGAGCTTCGCCTCGCGCGGATCGCCGAGCACGATCTTGTCGTACGCCTCGGCGAAGTCCTCGCTCATGATGCTCTCGCGCCCCTTGCGCGTCGCCGACAGCGCCGCCTCGTTGACCAGGTTCGCGAGATCCGCGCCCGAAAACCCCGGCGTGTTCTCGGCGATCGCCTGCAAGTCGACGTCGGCCGCCAGCGGCTTGCCCTTGGCGTGCACGCCCAGGATCGCGCGCCGCGCGACCAGCTCGGGCCGGTCGACCAGGATGCGGCGATCGAAGCGGCCCGGCCGCAGCAGCGCCGGATCGAGCACGTCGGGCCGATTGGTGGCGGCGATGACCACCACCAGATCGGCTCTGTCGAAGCCATCCATCTCCGACAGCAGCTGGTTCAGCGTCTGCTCGCGCTCGTCGTTGCCGCCGCCCAGGCCGGCGCCGCGCGCGCGCCCCACGGCGTCGATCTCGTCGATGAAGACGATGGCCGGCGCGCTCTTCTTGGCCTCGCGGAAGAGGTCGCGCACGCGCGCCGCGCCCAGGCCCACGAACATCTCGATGAACTCCGACGCGCTGATCGAGAAGAACGGCACGCCTGACTCGCCGGCGACCGCGCGCGCGAGCAGCGTCTTGCCGGTGCCGGGCGGCCCCGCGAGCAGCACGCCGCGCGGCACCTTGCCACCGAGGCGCCGGAAGCGCTCCGGCTCCTTCAGGAACTGAACGATCTCCTGCAGGTCCGACTTCGCCGACTTGAGCCCGGCGATGTCGTCGAACGTGACGTTGACCGAGGTGGCCTTGTCGAACTGCCGGCTGCGGTTCTTGATCAGGCTCCCGAGCGGCCCGCCCGCGCCCAGCATCCCCTGCGCGCGCCGCGACATCCAGAACCAGATGCCGAAGATGAGCACCCACGGCAGCAGCGTGAACAGCACCTGCACCGCGAACGGCTGCTTCTGGCTCTTCACGGTGATCTTCACGCCCTTTTCGCGCATGAGCGGCAGCAGCGCCGAGTCATTGGGCGCGACATTGGTGCGCAGGTCCTTGATCTGCCGCCCGTCGACGGCCTCGGGACTCTTGAGCGTGGCGTCGACGACCTCGCCGTCGATCAGCACCGATGCGACCTTGCCCTCGTCGATCCATTTGTAGAGCTGCGAATACGGGATCGCCGGCTGGGCCGTCTCCTCGCTGTTGGTCTTCCAGAACCACATCGCGCCCAGCATGAGCGCCAGCAGGATCAGCATCTGCCGCGACGTGCCCGACGGTGGCGGCGTCGGCGTGCCGGGTGTTCGCTGCAGGTCTCGATTCGGGGACGGGTTCTCGGCCATGCTGATCCTCGCTTGTCCTGATTCGGATCACGCGAACGGCCCCGTCAAGGGGCCGTTCACGTCAGAATCGGTTCTAGCGCGAGGATTGCCGAGACGCCCGGGGGAACGCCGCGGCGCCTTCGCGTGCAGCGGAGCTACTTTGTCGTATCGTTGTACTCGAGTTCGCGGTTCGCGGGATACGTGCCGTTGCTGTCGCTCCACGACGTCGAGCTGAACTTGCGGCTGGTGGTCGCGGCGGCGGCCCAGGGCGAGGTCGCGTTGATGAACTTGCCTTCGGTCGAGTCACGGATCACCGACTGGCCGTTGGGATAGACACCGGTCTTGATGTTGGCGGCGTAGGTCGCCAGGTTGACCTGACCTTCGTCCCATGCGCGGCCGAGCGTGACCGCGTTGGCCGCGACGCCCGACGGCGCGCTGAAGGTGGCGCCGCTCACCAGGATGCCGAACGGGTTGCGCGAGTCGGTGCTGGCCGCCAGGATGTTGCCGGTCGAGCGGCGGTTGTTGACGAAGGCGATCGTGCCGCCGTCGAACACCATCGTGGCGCGGCCGCAGATGAAGTCGACGTCGCCTGCGATGTACGACGACTTGAAGTAGGCGCGCGCGATCGTCGAGACGTCGAGGCTGGCCGCGAGCAACGTGTCCTGGTTGCCGAGCATGCGCACGTTCTCGAACACCAGCTGATCGCCGCGCGTGATCAGCGCGACCGCTTGCGCCGCAGCCGATCCCAGCGTCGACTCGTCCACGTCGTTCGAGAAGGTGATGTTCTTCGCCTGGAAGCCCTTCGCGTAAGCGGCGAAGGTCGCGCTGCCGCGCGTGCCGTAGGTCTGATAGGTGACGTTCGAGACCGACGGGTTCGGATTGATGTTGGGCTCGCACGGATTGGCGGCCGCGGTCTCGGCCTTGGGCTTGCCGGCGTAGTTGTTGTAGACGATGACGGTCTGGGTCGCGTCCGAGCTGGTGCTGTAGAGCGTGATCGGCGGCGCCGTCGCCGGGACGCACACGACCTCGCGATAGGTTCCCGGCATCACACGGATGTAGACGCGGCTCGAGCCGGTCGCGGCGTTGATCGCCGCTTGCACCGTGGTGTGCGTGCCGCCGCTGGCGGCGACGGTGTACTTGGCCGTCCAGCTGGTGACGCTGCCGAGGCCGGCGGTCGGATTCCAGTTGTCGACGGTGGGCGAGGTGACGCTGCCGGCTTGCGACAGGTACTTGAGCACGGTGAAGCCCGCCGCCTCCGTCGAGGTCAGCAGCGGCCGCGTCGCGGTGCCGGTGATTGCCCCTGCGGCGACGTCGGTGTCGGTCGAATCGAGCGGCACGCAACCGAGCGCGGGCGCCAGCAGCGCGGCGGACAGAACGAATGGCTTCAGCGATGTCATTTGTGTCTCCCTGCATTGCGCGGCACGTTGGCCGGCGTCTGCATGGAGGGAATGCAGGATCCCTGCCGGCTAAAATCGTCCGTTGCGATACATATCCGCGCGGGAGAGTAGACCGGGGGTGGTCGCGTCTGTTGTCGGATGCGCCCGCGCATGTTGTGCGGCCAGCAACGGATGCCGGCGCGATCGGCGACAGCGCGCGCGTCGCCGACACCGCGGGCGACGTCCGGCGATCCGCGCCGCTCACCGACGGCGCGGCGCGTGCGACGCGAGCACGCCAGCGCGCCGCGCTGGCACGATGCGAGGCGGGCGGCTACTCCGCCAGGCGGCGCACGAACGCCGCGAAGGCGTCGTTGCTCTTCTTGAGACGCAGCGCGAATTCACCGGACGCGTCGGAACGGACCACGCGGCCTTCGGCCTGACAGCGTCGCTGATCCTCGAGCACGAACGCGACGGTCGCGGTCTCGTCGAGGCGCACGCGATCTCCCAGGCAGCGAAAACGCCCGCCGGTCGCGGAGAGATCCAGCAATTCGACGGTGATCGGACCCGGCCGTCCCGCGATCTGCACGCCGACCGGCAAGCCCAGCGGAAACCGCGCGTGGCGCCGGCGATCCTTTCCAGTTGGTCGGGCCGAATCGACCTTACCGATCTTCAGATCTTCTGTCTCCGGTCGTGCGCTTGCCATATCCGTTCGAGCCCTGATCGTGAGAATAGGATCAAAAGAACCGAGCGGAAGTTGGAAATTCCTGACGCGCGGCGAACCGGCCGCAGCGCAGCGAGCGCAAGTCACCGATTTCCGGCGAGAGCCGCGCGTGTCGATTGTCGCTATATTCGCGGCAACATGGCCGTGACGTTGCTTGTGCTCGGGGATCGCGACGACCCGCGCATGCGGGCGCTCGCGGGCGTGCCAACCGATGTGCACGTCGTGTTTGGTGAAGCTCCCCACGATTTCGGCGACGACCTCGCTCGCGCCGATGCGGTTCTTTGCTGGTGGCGCGGACGCGACGCGCTGGATCCGATCCTCGCCGCGGCGCCGCGCCTGCGCTGGATTCATGCCAGCGCCGCGGGCCTCGACCACCTCGTGTCACCGGCGCTGGCGGCGTCCAGCGCGGTGGTCACCAACAGCCGCGGTGTGTACGGCGACGCGCTCGGCGAGTACGTCCTGGCGGCGATGCTCTACTTCGTCAAAGATCTGGCGCGCCTTCGTGACGCTCAGTCGCGCCGCGCCTGGGAGCCGTTCGAAGGCGAGCGCCTGGCCGGCAAGGTGCTGGGCATCATCGGCTACGGCGACATCGGCGCCGCCATCGCGCAGCGTGCGACCGCGCTCGGCATGGAGGTCGTGGCCCACCGCCGCCGCCCCGAGCTCAGCGCCGGCGATCCGCACGTCGCGCGCGTGGTCTCGAACCTGCGCGAAGCGATCGCACCCGCCGACTTCGTGGCAGTGGCCGCGCCGCTGACGCCCGACACCCGCCATCTGCTCGGCGCCGAACAGCTCTCGTGGATGCGCGCCAGCGCCGTGCTCATCAACGTGGGACGCGGCGAGTTGATCGACGAGCCTGCGCTGATCGACGCCCTCCAGAGGCGCGCCCTCCGCGGCGCCGCGCTCGACGTCTTCGAGACCGAACCCCTGCCCGACTCGCATCCCTTCTGGTCGATGCCGCAAGTCCTGCTGTCGCCGCACTCCGCGGATCGCGTCGAAGGGTGGCTCGACCGTACGATGTCCGGGTTTCTCGCCAACCTGGAACGCTTCGTGCGCGGCGCACCGCTGGAGAACGTCGTCGATCCGCGCCGTGGCTACTGATTGATCCGCGCGGCCTACAGGGTTCCCCGCTCCAGCTTGTGACCGACAATCGCAGCCCCAGGTTTGAAGCTGAGGGCCAGATGCTGAAAGCAATCTACAGGGTAATGAGGGGCGTGGCTGTCGGCCTCGCGATGCTGACGCTTAGCTGTGCGACGGTGTCGACCGCGACCGACTACGACAAGAACGTGGACTTCGCGCGCTACCGGACGTTTGCGTTCCTCGGCGGCCACATCTGGATCAACGGCATCGCCGATGACAGCAACACGCTGGTCAAGGACCGCATTCGCAACTCGGTCATCACCGAGTTGACCGAGAAGGGCATGCAGCAGACGACGACCAACCCGGACATCTACGTCGCCTACCTCGCGGGCGCGCACACGCGCACCGAGATCGAATCCAGCGGTCCGTTGGCCACCGGTCCTTACAACGCCGGCTTCGGTCCCTACTTCGGCGCCGGCGGCTGGTGGGGCCCGATGTACGTCGACTGGTGGGCGCGCACGTACAACGAGGGCACGCTGATCATCGACCTCGTCGACGCGCAGAGCAAGAAGCTGGTCTGGCGCGCCTACGCACAGACCGAGGTCAACAAGCCGGTGAGCGACCAGAAGATGGAGCAGGTCGTCGACAAGGCCATGAGGCCTTACCCGCCGAAGCCGCACCAATAGTTCCCGTCCGCTCGTCCTCGTCATCGCGGCTCGGCGTGGGCCCAACCCAGGCGAGGAGGACGGGGTACCGCGGCAGGTTCACCGTTGACGACACGACTGTCGTCGGCCCATGTTAGCGGTCGACTCTTGAACCTGCCTCTCTCGCCTCCCGATCGATCCGATGCTCGCCAAGCTCTCGGCGGCGCTGCCCGACGGTGACGACTGGCTGTTCGAGCCAAAGTGGGACGGGTTTCGGACGCTGGTCTTCCGCGACGGCGACGAGGTCTACCTGCAAAGCCGCGATCGCCGTCCGCTCGCGCGCTATTTTCCCGAGCTGCTGGCGCCGATCCTCGAAAGCCTGCCGCCGCGCTCGGTGCTCGATGGAGAGATCGTGATCGTCGGGGCCGCGGGGCTCGACTTCTCGGCGCTGCTTCTGCGCATCCACCCGGCGGCCTCCCGGATCAAGCGACTGGCGGAGGAGATGCCGGCGTCGCTGATCGTCTGGGACCTGCTGTCGATCGGCGACGAGAACCTGTGCGAGGCGCCGCTCGTCGAGCGCCGCCACCGCCTGGAGCAAGCGCTGGCGGGCGCGCGGCCACCGGTCCACTTGACGCCGGCCACCCAGGATCGCGCGCGGGCACGCGAGTGGTTCGAGCACTTCGAGGGCGCGGGCCTCGACGGCGTGGTCGCGAAGAAGCTCGCCGATCCGTACCAGCCGGGACAGCGCGCGATGGTCAAGATCAAGCACGCGCGCACCGCCGATTGCGTGGTCGCCGGCTTTCGCTTTCACAAGGACGGCCCGGGCACGATGGTGGGCTCGCTGCTGCTGGGCCTCTACGACGACGCCGGCGTGCTCCACCACGTCGGCATCGCCGCCAGCTTCTCCCGCGAACGGCGCAAGAGCCTGCTCGAGGAGCTGACCCCGCTGCGCGAAGGCGCGCTCGAAAACCACCCCTGGCGCGAGTGGCGCTTCGACGAGGCGCAGGCCGGACAGCGCATGCCGGGCGGCGGCAGCCGCTGGAACCGCGGCAAGGACCTGTCGTGGGAGCCGCTGCGCATCGAGCGCGTGTGCGAGGTCGGTTACGATCACCTGCAGGGCGATCGCTTTCGCCACGCGACCCACTTTCAGCGCTGGCGCCCCGATCGCCAGCCCCAGGATTGCCGCTACGATCAGCTCGAGGAGCGTCCCGCCGCCGAGCTGGCGAAGATCTTCACGTGATCGAGGTCAGATGAGCTATCAGGAGATCCGACTCGTGACCGGCGGCGAGATCGCCGAGCTGGTGCTGCGGCGGCCGGCGGCGCGCAACGCGATGACCGACGCGATGGGCGCCGAGGTCCGGCGCGCCGTCGGCGATCTGAACGCCGACGCGGTGGCGCGCGTGGTGCTGGTGCGCGGCGAGGGCGAGGCGTTCTCGGCCGGCGGGGATCTGGCGATGCTGGCAGCGCGCGCGCACTTGCCCGAGGCGGAGAACCGGGCCGCGATGCGCACCTTCTACGCAGACTTCCTGTCGGTGCGCACGCTGCGCGTGCCGACGCTGGCGGTGCTCGCGGGGCCGGCGATCGGCGCCGGCCTGTGCCTGGCGCTGGCTTGCGACCTGCGCATCGCCGCCGCGGGCGCGAAGCTCGCGGCCAGCTTCGTGCGTCTCGGACTGCATCCGGGGATGGGCGCGACGTACCTGCTGCCGCGTTTGATCGGGCCGGCCGCGGCGACCGAGCTGCTGCTCACCGGCCGCGCGATCGACGCCGAGGAGGCGCTGCGCCTGGGGCTGGTCAACCAGGTGCACCCGCGCGACACGCTCGACGTCGCGGCGCGCGCGCTGGCGGCGCAGATCGCCGCGGCGGCGCCGCTCGCCGTGGCGCAGACCAAGGCGACGCTGGCGGCGGCGATCGATCGCGAGCTCGAGGCCGCGCTCGATCGCGAGGCGGCGGCGCAAGCGATCGACTTCGGCACCGCCGATCTCCGCGAGGCCCTGCAGGCGGTAGCCGAACGCCGGCCGTCGCGGTTTCGAGGCGTCTGATCGCGCGGCGCGCGGCGCCGGCGCCGTCAGCGGCACCAGACGGCGACGTCGGCCCCCTGGACGGTGTAGAGGCGAGCGCCCGACGGCTGCGAGATCGCGATCATGCGCGCGCTGCCGCCCGTGGCTCCAAACACGCGCAACAGCGAGCCGTCGGAGGCCGCGCTCACGTGCAGCGCGGTCCAGTCGGTCGCGTGCGTGTGAATCACGAACGGGTTGGTGACGACGATGGTGCCGTCGTCAGACGTCGCCGTCGGTGTCTGGGCCGGATCGTCGAAGGTGCCCAGCGCCGCCAGCGCGGGCGGGGCCGGGCCGCGCAACCCCGGCGCGCACAGCGCGGCGCCGTCGGGCTCATGCCAGACATGAAAGAGCACCGCCGGGTCGCCGGTCCCCGCGCCGAGCTGGCCATCGGGCGTCCAGACGATCTGCTGCAGCGGGTAAGCGACGGCGCGCGCGGTGGCCCCGGTCGCGGGATCGAACCAGGTCGTGCTGCCGCCGGTCGGCTGGGTCAGGTTGGTGCCGACGACGTCGCCGGCCGGCGATACGCCGAGAAACACCGTTCCCTCGGGCCAGGAGAACTGGCTCAGCGTGTGGAGATCGGCGGTGGAGAGCGCGCTCACGATCGTGTCCGACTCCGTGAACAGCTCCGTGCCGTCGCGGCTGAACCCGAGCACCGTGCCGGTGAAGCTGGGATCGGCGACCAGCGTGGCGCCGCTGACCGCATCGTGGATCGCCAGGCCGGGCGGAAAACCGCCGACGCTCCCTTCGTCGGTGATGGCCAGCGCCAGCTTGCGGCGATCGGATGACAGCGCGTAGCCGCTGAGGGCGCGCGAGAAGAGGTCGAACAGCACCGTCTGTTGCCCGGTCGCGGCCACGCGCAGCTCGAGGCGCGTGCTCGGCGGGGAGTTCCCGATCTGGTACGCGGTGTCGACGAACAACGTCGAATCGCCCGCGGTGAAGCTGAGCTCGGGGATCGCCTCACCCAGATCCAGGTTCTCGGGGTTCAGCACCAGCGACGTGGCGATCGGCGCGCCGGTCTTCCAGCTGGTCACCGCGCCGGTCGCATCGATGAGCGCGCCCAGCGACGTCGCCAGCCGCGTGCCGTCGAGCGAATACGCCAGCGACGACGCGGTGGCGTCGATCGTCGACGCCGGCGGCGCCGCGAAGGCCGCGATGCGCGTGCCGTCGGACGCGCGCCAGACGGTCACCTCGCCCATCTCGGCCGACAGCACCGCCAGCGCCTGTCCGTCGGGCGTGAAGGCCGCCGCATCGAGCACGCCCAGCGGCGATGCGATCTGCGCGACCTCATGCCAGGGGCTGGTCGCGATCAAACGCACCGTGCCGGCGCCGGTGCGCGCGGCGATGTGCTGGCCATCGGAGGCGATCGCCACTTCCTGCCAATCAGCCTCGGGTCCCAGCGTCTGGCAGCGCACGTAACTCTGTCCGGGCGCCGACGGAGCCAGCTCGAACGACGGCGAGAGATCGAAAGCGGAGCAGACGCCGACCGCGTTCGCGCCGCCCGCGCCGCCTGCCTCGCCCGCGCCGCCGCAACCGCCGGCGCCGCCAACGCCCATGCCCGCGGCGCCGCCCACGCTGGAACCACCGTAGCCGCCGGCGACCGTGCCACCCGCACCCGAAGCTCGACCACCCGCGCCAGAGGCGCTTCCCCCCTGACCGCCGTTCGGATGGCTTCCGAGCTGACGGAAGAGATCCGGATCGTCGCAACCAGCGAGCGCCGTTGCCGTCATCAGCACGACCAACCCAACGAACCCCCGACGACTTACGATCGAATGGCAGCGAGAAACGGCCGAGACTTGCATGCGGGGTTCGCGAAGCAAGTCTTCCGCCACTTTGAAAATGCAGCGCGCACGCGCACGCGCGCGCCGTCGCCGTCACCCGCCGGTGACAGCGAGGGGATCGACTGTGTCGAAAACCGAGCGCGACCGTGGAGAGCGCGCGCGGACAATCGCCTGGTCGCGCTCTCGGCTCGTGCTCACTTCACGACGGCCAGCGCATCCACTTCACCCGCACCGTAAAAACTGTTGTAGCGCGGCGGCCCGACGCAGGTCGCGGGCATGCCCGTCGCGCCGGGATCGTACGCTCCCACCGGGCACGGCAGCGGACGCGCGCCCAGGCTGAGGATCGCGAGCAACAGGTCCGGAGGCAGCTTGCCGAACCGGCTGATGGCCAGCGCCGCCACGCCGGTCGCGTGCGGCGCCGCCATCGACGTGCCCTGGATGTACGCGTAGAACGCGCACGTGCCCGACGAGCAGTCTTGCACCTGGCCGTTCCACTGCGCCGCGAGCTGATAGTAAAGCGACGTCGACGGCATGCTCGACAGCACCTGCCCCACCGGCTGCGGCAGCACCAGCGCGTCGCCGCCCGGCCCGGTCAGATCGACCGCGCCCACGCCATAGTCGGAGTAAGACGACAGCAACTGCGTCGGGCCCACGGCGCTGACGCCGATCGCGTGCGGCGTCTGCACCGGCAACACGCGGCACTTGCCGCCCTCGGGATCGCTGAGGTGGGCGAGATCCAGGAAGAAGTTGCCGGTCGCCGCGACCAGCGTCGTGTTCTTGCGCGCGGCCCGCAGCACCGCCGCCTGCACGACCGCGATCGCCGCCGCGCGATCGGGGTCGTCGGGGCAGAGCACGTCGTCGACGTCGGTCGGGTCGGCCGTCGGGTCGGTCGGGTCGACGGTCAGGCTCGCGTTCATGACGTCGACGCCGTGGGCGACCGCCCAGTCGATGCCGCAGACGATCGCGTCGGCGAACACCGACCCGAAGGTGGGATCGTTGACGTCGTCGACGGCGACCTTGATCGCCGCCAACCGCACGCCGGGCGCGACACCGACGATGCCGATGCCGTTCTTGGCCGCGGCGATGATGCCGGAGACGTGCGTCCCGTGGCCGATGACGTCGTTGGACCAGACGCTGGCCGTGGTGTCGGGCACGCCGCCGACGCACGACACGCTGGCCGCCGCGTCGACCTGCCCGACCAGATCGGGATGGCTGGCGTCGATGCCCGAGTCGAGAACGCCGACCAGCACCTTGTGGCTGCCGATGGAGATCTTGTGCGCGGCGGGCGCGTGGATCTGGTCCATGTCCCACTGTAACGACGATAACGGATCGCCGCCGGCACCCGGGCGCGGCGGCTTCGGCGGCGGCGCCGCAGCGACCGGCGCCGCGAAGACCGGCGCGATCCGGCTGTGCACCGACCGCGCCGCACCGACCGCCTGGACGCCGGCGGTCGCGCGCAGGCGTGCCGCGAACCGGGCGTCGCTGGAGCGCGCGAGGATCGCGCCCACGTTCGGGTAGCGCGCCACCACGGTGCCGCCCGCGGCGCCCACCAGCGCGTCGGCGTTGCCGGGGACGGCACCCGACGTGAACGAAACCAAGTACGACGGCGGTGACGATGTCGCGCCGGCAGTCAGCGCCGATCGCGCCGGTGACGATTCCACTGGGTCCTCGAGCCCGTCACCGGCGGGCGCGCACGCGCCACCGAGACTGACTGAGACCAGGGCCACGGATCCCACCAGAACACGTACGCGAGTCCAATCGATCATCACTCCGCCTCCCGCTGAGGGCCACGGACCGAACCCGCGCTGCGCTCGGTCCCCGAACGGGCGCACGATACGCGAAAGGCGGCATCGCCGGCAAGATCGCGCACCCAACTGTCGGGACTTTCGACCGGGACTTTCGACCGGGACTTTCGACGGTTTCGGCGAGATTCCCGCGTGAGCTCCATTCCTTTTTTGCGGCTGATGCCTATGGTTCAACGGCTCGCGTCGGCATCTCTCTGGGTGTCGCGAAACTCGGTTGACGTCGGGATCACACCCATCTATCCTGTATCGACCGTAAGGAGGAACACATGTCGGGATGGAGAGTTTTGATGCTGGCCGCTACGATGTTACTGGGAGCTGCACCTGCATTTGCTGGTCACCGCTTCCCTCTGCCGCCGCCACCGCCGCCGTCCAATCACGGACACGGGGTGCCGGAGATCGATCCGGCCGGCCTCGGAACCGCAGCGACGCTGCTGGCGGGTGGTGCCTTCCTTCTCGGCGCGCGCATCAAGCGGCGTCGCAAGGCTGAGATCATCTGATCCCCTCGGTTGGCGCCGAGTCGCTGACCGAGTCACAGACCCAGTCCGGCGGCTCGGGCCCTGACCCGGGTTCCACGTCCGTATCCGCGAGCCACGCGAGCCATCGTGCTCGGTGGCTCGCGCTCATCGTGCTCCTCCTCGGCGAGGGGCTGGCGCTGGGCGTTGCCTTTGACAGCGATTCGTTCGCTGCCTTACCACACGGCTGGTGGACGCCACTGCTCCACCTCGCGGGAGCCGTGATGCCGGCCGCTGCCGCGTTGCTGGCGGCGGCGGTGTTGCTGGTCTGGGCGCGCGGAACGCCGCATACGCGCGCGCCCGAGATCACGGTGGTCGACTCTCCGCGCCGCTACGTCCCCTGCTTCCTCCTTCACCTGGGCAGCTTCGGCGCGCTCGTCGCGGTGAGCCGCGTCCTGTTCGGAGGCAGCGCCACGGCGATGAACCACCCGGGCTCGATGGTGGCGCTCTGGCTCGGCGCGGTCGCGGCCACTGTTGGGACCTGGCTCACGGCGCTGCTACCGCCGTCGGTGATCGCGCGGCACACGCGCGCCCGCGCTGGACTGATCGCGGGGACCGCGGTGCTGGGGCTGATCGCGTTTCTCGTCGGGCGGCTGGCGCAGGGCCTGTGGATGCCGCTGCGTCAGGCGACGTTCTCGTCGGCGACCTTCGTGCTGGCCCTGCTGTCGCCCACGGCGGTCGCCGACCCGGCGACGCTGGAGCTGGGCGCGGAGAAATTCGTGGTCGAGATCGCGCCCCAGTGCTCCGGCTACGAGGGCGTGGGACTCACCTGGGCGTTCGTGCTCGCGGCGCTGTGGTTGTTCCGCGCGCGCCTGCGTTTCCCGGCGGCGCTGCTTCTGCTGGTGCCGGCGACCCTGCTGCCGTTCATCGCCAACATCGGCCGGCTGGTCAGCCTGGTGCTGCTAGGCGCCTACGTGTCGCCGGAGCTCGCCGAGGGCGGGTTCCATTCCTACGCGGGCTCGATCCTGTTCTGCGCGGTGGCGCTGGGCATCGTCGCGTTCGGCCTGCGCTTGCCGTTTTTCGCCCGGGACCGCGACGCCGCCCGCGCCGCCGAGGACAGTGAGAGCGACGGTGACGTGACCTATGGCACCGTCGCCGCCTACCTGGTGCCGTTCCTGGCGATGACCGGCGCGGGGCTGATCTCGCACGCGTTCTCGAGCGGAGATGCCGAGCCGCTCTTCGCGCTGCGCCCCGCGGCCGGCCTGGTCGCTCTCGTGTTGCTGCACCGCCGCTATCACGCGCTGCTGCGCCCCTGGACACCGTCACCGATCGCGCTGCTTGGCGGGCTGGGTGTCGCCGCGCTCTGGCTGGCGATCGATCGACTCTGGCCGACGGCGGCGTCAGCGGCGGCGACGGACCGGCCGGTCGTGCTCGCGCGCGCGACGTCGGCGATCCTGCTCGTGCCGATCGTCGAGGAGCTCGCCTTTCGCGGCTTCCTCGCGCGCCGCATCTGCGCGGCAGCCTTCGAGCGCGTCGACCCGGCGGCGCTCCCCTGGCGCGGCATCGTGATCTCGTCGGTCGCGTTCGGGGTGCTGCACCACCGGCCACTCGCCGGCGTGGCGGCCGGGCTGGCGTACGCGATCATCTATCGCCGGCGCGGCGCGCTCGTCGACGCCGTCGTCGCGCACGCCGCCACCAACGCCGCGCTCGTGCTGGTCGCCTGGTACACCGGCCGCTGGGATCTCTGGACCTGACGCGCGCGGCGGGCGGTATATTGCCGCCCATGAGCGCATTCCAGTACCAAGAGCTGCTCCCCGCCGGCCACCACGACGACACGCCGTATCGCCTGCTCACCACCGACGATGTCTCGACGTTCGAAGCGCGCGGGCCAGACGTTCCTGAAGGTCGAGCCCGAGGCGCTGACGCTGCTGACGCGCGAGGCGATGCGCGACATCGCGCACCTCCTGCGGCCCGGGCACCTCGCGCAGCTCGCGCGCGATCCTCGACGACCCCGAGGCGTCGCCCAACGATCGCTTCGTCGCGCTCGAGCTGCTCAAGAACGCCAACATCGCCGCCGGCGGCGTGCTGCCGTCGTGCCAGGACACCGGCACCGCGATCGTGATGGGCAAGAAGGGCCAGCAGGTCTTCACCGGCGGCGGCGACGAGGCGGCGATCGCGCGCGGCGTGTTCGACACGTACCAGACGGCGAACCTGCGCTACTCGCAGCTCGCGCCGCTCGACATGTACAAGGAGATCGAACACCGGCACCAACCTGCCGGCGCAGATCGAGATCTACGCGACCGACGGCGACGCCTACAAGTTCCTGTTCATGGCCAAGGGCGGCGGCTCGGCCAACAAGAGCCTACCTCTTTCAGGAGACCAAGGCGCTGCTCAACCCGAAGAGCCTCGATGACGTTCCTCGACGCAGAAGCTGCGCACGCTCGGCACCGCGGCCTGCCCGCCGTACCACCTCGCGATCGTCGATCGGCGGCACCGTCGGCCGAGTACACGCTCAAGATCGCGAAGCTCGCGTCGGCGCGCTACCTCGACGACCTGCCGACCGAGGGCAACGAGCTCGGGCCGCGGCTTCCGCGATCGCGAGCTCGAGGCCGCAGGTGCTCGCGATCGCGCAGCAGCACCGGCATCGGCGCGCAGTTCGGCGGCAAGTACTTCTGCCACGACGTGCGCGTCGATCCGCCTGCCGCGCCACGGCGCCTCGTGCCCGGTCGGCGATCGCGGTGTCGTGCTCGGCCGACCGCCAGGCGCTCGGCAAGATCACGCGCGACGGCGTCTTCCTCGAGCAGCTCGAGACCGATCCCGCGAAGTACCTGCCCGAGATCGACGCACGACGCAGCTCGCGGGCGAGGTCGTGCAGATCGATCTCAACCGGCCGATGAGCGAGATCCGCGCCGAGCTGTCGACGCTATCCGATCCGCACGCGCCTGTCGCTGTCGGGCCCGATGATCGTCGCGCGCGACATCGCGCACGCGAAGATCAAGGAGCGCGCTCGATCGCGGCGAGGGCATGCCGCAGTACCTGCAAGGACTTCATGGTCTACTACGCCGGCCCGGCGAAGACGCCGGCGGGCTACGCGTCGGGCTCGTTCGGCCCGACGACGGCGGGGCGCATGGACGCCTACGTCGACCTGTTCCAGGCAGCACGGCGGCAGCATGGTCATGCTCGCCAAGGGCAACCGCTCGCCGGCGGTCACCGAGGCGTGCAAGAAGCACGGCGGCTTCTACCTCGGCTCGATCGGCGGCCCGGCGGCGCGCCTCGCGAAGGACTGCATCAAGAAGGTCGAGGTGCTCGAGTACCCCGAGCTCGGCATGGAGGCGGTCTGGAAGATCGACGTCGTCGACTTCCCCGCCTTCATCGTCGTCGACGACAAGGGCAACGACTTCTTCGCCGGGATGACCGGCGGCGGCGGCGACGGCAAGACGCGCCTGGCGGTCGCGCCGTAGCTACGCCGGCCACGCCGCGATTCAGTCGTTGGCGATGCGCGCCAGGTCGGCCGACTGCCTTATCGCCGCGCGGATCGCGGCGACATTGAACGGATGATCCAGCACGACCGCGCGCAGGCGGCGCGCGCGTCGCTGCACGTCTTCGTTGCCGGTCATGAGAATGAACGGCGTCGCGCGATCGCGGCTGCGCAGGCCGGCGAGCACCGTCAGCCCGGCGAGGCCCGGCAGCGCCTGCTCGCAGATCACCAGATCGATCGGCGCGACGCCGCTGTCGAGCCAGGACGACGCGAGCATCTCGAGCAGCTCCCCGGCGTCGCACGCCTCGACGACGTCGTGGCCGTCGCGGCCCAGGACCAGCGCCAGCAAGCGGCGCAGCGTGCGATTGTCCTCGGCGACCAGGATGCGGAGCGGCGCTCGCCCCGGCTCCAGGCTCGCGCGCGTGCGGCATGTGCGAACGCTCGCATCGGCGGGTACGGGAAGCTCGGCGGGAGACAGTTGCGTTTCGTTCATCGGGAACCTCCTTTTGGTTCGACCGACGCAATTGCACCCAGGATGCCAGCCGCGATGGCGATCGCCACACGCGCGGATCGCCGGCCCGATCGGCGCGCATGCGTGATTCGAATCATCGAGAGTGCGTCGCGCGTGCCGTCCTGACTTTCGCGCGGCCCGCGGCGCTGCCTTGCTGTCAGCCGCGCGCGTGACCGGCGGGCGCCGATCACTGCGAAGGTCGCACCGCGTGGTGCAGCTTTCGCACGCCGATTCCAACAGCACGACCGCGGCGCCGGCGCGCGCTACACTGCCGGCCCAGGAGGGTCCCATGAAGATTGGCGTGTTCGGCACTGGAACGGTCGGCAGCGTGATCGCAACCAAGCTGGTCCAGGTCGGCCACGAGGTGAAGATGGGTTCGCGCGCGGCTGGCAACGAGAAAGCGATCGCCTGGGTCAAAGCGACCGGCGCGCGCGCGTCCGAGGGTACGTTCGCCGACGCGGCGGCCTTCGGCGAGCTGCTGTTCAACTGCACCGCGGGGGTCTCGTCGCTGGCGGCGCTGCAAGCCGCGGGTGCCGCCAACCTGGCCGGCAAGGTGCTGGTCGACGTCTCCAATGCGCTCGTGCATTCAGCGGCCGGGCTCACGCTCAGCGTCTGCAACACCGACTCGCTGGGCGAGCAACTGCAGCGCGCGTTCCCGGATCTCAAGGTGGTCAAGGCGCTGAACACGCTGACCGCGCCGCTGATGGTGAACCCCGGTCAGCTCGCCGGCGACCACGACGTCTTCATGTGCGGCAACGACGACGCGGCGAAGGCGACGGTCAGGGAGCTGCTCGAGCGCGGCTTCGGCTGGAAGAACGTCGTCGATCTCGGCGACCTCAGCGCGGCACGCGGCCAGGAGATGTACGTGATGCTCTGGGTCCGCATGTACGGCGCGCTGAAGTCGCCGATGTTCAACATCCACGTCGCGCGCTGATCGCGCCTACGGCTGAACCTTCGACGCCATCACGTCGACCTGCTCGATCACCGGCGGCTTCGCCAGCAGGTCGGGCGCCTTGGCCATGAGCGCGGCGGCGAGCCGTCCCGCGAGGTGGGCCTGGCGCCCCTTCTCGTCGTTGAACGCGTCGAAGATCGCAAACGTCGACGCATCGAAACGGACCGCGAACCAGAGCGGCGTCGCAGCCTCTTCTTGAACGATCGACAAACCGCCGGCGAGCAAGCTCGCGAGCTCGTTTTCCTTACCCGGCTTGGCGTGAAGCCTGACGAACAACCCGACCTTGACCATGGCTCTCTCCTTTGCGCTGGAAGAACGTGAACCCTCGGAGGGGCTCCCGGGATCTGAGCCCTCCCCAGGAAAAGCGCAAGGCTAGAGGCGCGGTTCGTCGCGTCTACTCGAGCGCGAACGAATGCGAGACGCGGACCGACTCGGTGCCGTCGAACGCGGGGAACGACGCCGCTGAGACCAAGCGCACGATGCAGTCGCCGGTCGGCGTTCCCTCGAACTCGCCCGCCAGCGACGCCGACTCGACGGTGCCGCTCGGGTTGACGGCGACGCGCACGTCAGCGACACCGTCGACCTGGAAGCGCTGGTGACAGGCCACCACGCGATTCTGCAGGCGGGCGAGCGCCGAGCGCAGCTCCTTCACGGTCCGGGGCGGCGTGCCGCTCGGCTCATCGGGGGCAGCCTCGACGGCTTTCTTCGGTTTCTCCGCCGCGGGCGGGTCGCCCTGCGCGCCCTTGCTGTCCGCGGTCTCGGGACTGTCGGCGGGCGCCTGATCGGCGGCGCTGGCGCCTGGCGTCGCGGCGGCGGGCGCTCCGCCGGCGTTCGCAGCCGCCGGATTGCCGCCGTTGGCGGCCGCCATCGCGGCGATCGCCGCCGCTGAAAGGCCGCGCCCGCGGCGATGACGGTAATAACGCACGGGACCGCGCGCCGGCGGGGCTGGCGGCTCGGTGTCTGGGACCAGCGCCGGCAAACGAGCCATCGGCTCGATCTGCACCGACGGCTCGGCGGCGGCGACCGGCTCGGCAGCGGGAGCCACCACGGCGACGGACGTCCGCTCGGCCGACGCCGGCGACGAACGCGCCAGGATCCAGACGCCGATCAGACCGGGCAGCAGCACGGCGGCGCACCCTGCGGCGAGCCACGTCCACGACACGCCCGCCGAGAGCGGCGCGCGATCATCGATGCGTGCGCCGACGACGGAGTGCCTCCCTCCCCTCATGCCAGAGAGCATGCCCGACAGCTCGGGCCCTCGTTCCTGCGGTGACGGTACCGGCGCCGGTCGTGACGACGCGGCCGCCAGTGCCTTCATGTCGACCAAGTCGCTCGATTCGCTGCCGCGATTCGAGCGGGACGTCCTGCCGTTCTGGTTCCCGTCGGCTCGGTGATTCATGGGAGCCTTGCCTCGTGCGCGTCTTATCGCACAGCTAACTACTTTATCGCGCCGACCGATTTCCGTCGCGGGTTTTTTACAAATTCGCTCGGAGCACCCTGCCGCCACGACCAGTCGTAAACGGCTTTGGCCGGGTTTGCGGCCGGTTTTCGGGGGTTTTCGGTTTTCGTCGGCCTCGGCGGACGCCGCGCCGAGCCGCGCCGCCGCTGGCCGGCATGGGCTGGCGCGCGCCGTCAATACCCTCGGTGGTGGGTGCCGCACCCCCGCCCTAAATTCCGATCAAGGAAATGCCGATGCAAGGCAGCGTGAAAACGGCGGGACAGATCATTCTCATCGAGCCGTCAGAGAGCGGCCGGGAGATGCTCGCGGAGCGTTTGCGGATGCAGGGATATGCGGTGACGGTGGCTCCTGGACCGGCCGAAGGAGCGCACCTCGCGCTGTCGTCGCCACCGACCGCGGTGGTCGCCGACCTGTGGATGCCCGGTATCTCCGGCGTGCAGCTCTGCCGCCTGCTGCGCGCCGAGCCGGCGACCGAGAACGTGCCGGTCGTCTTGCGCGGTCCCGACGGCCAGCGCAATCGGTTCTGGGCCGAGCGCGCCGGCGCCGCCGCCTACGTCGTCAAGGGACACATGGGCGATCTCGTGCGCACGCTGTCGCGCGCGGTGGCCAACTCGCCGGCCACTGACGACTTCTTCACCGATCTCGGTCACGCCGACACCGACATCCGCGATCGCATCGCGTCCTATCTCGACACCGCGCTCTTCGAGTCGGTGATCGCGTCCGAGGTGCGCAACCTCAGCCTGTGCGGCGCGTTCGATCGGCTGTTCGATCTGCTGAGCCAGTTCATGTGCCAGGTCGCGAGCTACCGCTGGATGGCGGTGGTCACCGAGACGCCGGCGCGGCTGGGCTTGCACGCGCATCCGTCGCGCATCGCCGAGGCGCGCCAGGAGGCAGTCCGCGCGCTGAAGCTCAACCCCGACATCCACACCATCATCGTCGAGGACGACGACGCCTACGACGATGGGACCGGCCGCGAGCCGATGGTGCTGCCGGTGACCTTCGCCGACGTGCGCATCGGGCAGATGGCGTTCGCGGGGCGGCAGGCGGCGGGCGACCAGGAAGAGCAGATCGTCTCGATCATCGCGCGCGAGCTGGGCGGCCCGATCCGGATGGCGACGCTGGTCGAGGAGGCGCAGCGCCTGGCGACGATCGATCCGCTCACCGGCCTCATGAACCGGCGCGCGTTCCTGAACGCGCTCGACATCGAGATCGAGCGCTCGATGCGTCTCGACACCCCGCTGGCGTTGATGCTGATGGACGTCGATCACTTCAAGGCGATCAACGACAACCGGGGTCACGCGTCGGGCGACACGGTGCTGGCGGCGATCGGGCGTCTGGTCGTGAAGCAGGCGCGCCGGGTCGACCTGGTCGCGCGCTGGGGCGGCGAGGAGTTCGTGGTCGCGCTGGTCGGCGCCGACGCCGTGACCGGCCTGACCGCGGCCGAGCGCTATCGCGAGGCGGTGCAGCGTCTGTCCGTGGCCGACCACAGCGGCGATCCGATCCCGGTGACCGCGTCGTTCGGCCTCGCGGTGCTGGAGTCGGGCGAGAGCATCGAGAGCGTGATCGATCGCGCCGACCGCGCGATGTACGCCGGCAAGACCGCGGGCCGCAACTGCGTGCGCGTCTCGCCGTCCACGCAGCGCACCTACGGCCAGCGGGCCGCCGCAGCCGCCGCCGGTTGAGCCGGCGGCCGCCGGGGCGGCCGTCATCCATTCTCAGTCGACGACGATCACTGAACGGTGAGTGTCCCCTGCGGCATGCCCAGCTGGTGCACCGTGCAGAAGAACGGGATCATCGTGCCGGACGGCGCATTCGCCGGGATCGTGAAGCTCGCGCTCCCGCCGGGCTGAATCACGCCGGTATTGAACGAGACGCCGTTCACCGCCCCGAACACGACGGCGTTCACCGCCGACTCGCTGGTCATCGAGTGCATCGCGGTGTCGACGTTGTGCACCGTCACCGTTCCGCCCGCCGCCACGGTGAGCTGGAGCGGCATGTACGTGAAGCCCTGAATCAGGACTTGCGACGCGGTCGCCGAGATCGTGCCGTCGGTCCCCGCGTCGGTGGCCGCGCCGCCGGCGCCGCCCCCGCCCGAACCCCCAGTGCTGCCGATTGCGCCACCGAGGCCCGCGTGACCCGCGCTGCCGCCGGCGCCGCCGTTATTGTCGCTGCAACCGCTGCCAGCCAGCGGCCCGATCAGCACGACCGCGCCCGCCATTCCCACCACGCCCAGCAAGCCCAGGGCCTTCAGCGTGCCCCGCAACACCGGACTGCGATTAGCTCCGTTATTTTTCATGTTCATGCTCCTTCCCACGCCTCCAAGCTGCGGCTCACCCCCACGCTCACAAGTCAGGAAAATCCTGGACGGCCGCGATCACCGACGAAATACGCGCCGGCATCCGGCGCACTGACCACCGCCGCCACGTCGAGGCCCGAGGCCCGAGGTCCGAGGCCCCCGCGATCACTTCACGCCGAGCAACCGCCCGATCAGATTGGTGACGGCTCCCGCCGCGCCACCGATCAGCAGCATGCGCAGGCCACCGCGCAGGGCACCGCGCCCGGTGAACAGGCTGATCGTCGCGCCGATCCCGAACAGCGCCGCAGCGGTGAGCCCGATCGAGATCGCCAGCGCGCGCGAGCCCACGCCGAGCGCGAACGGCAAGAGCGGCACCAGCGCGCCGCCCGCGAACGAAAGAAACGAGAACAGCGCCGCGCCCCACGGCGAGCCGAGCTCCGCGGGATCCAGCCCCAGCTCCTCGCGCGCCAGCGTCTCGAGCGCGTTCTCGGGATTGGCGATGATGCTCTGGGCGGCGCGCGCCGCCTGATCCTTCGGCAAGCCGCGCGCCTCGTAGATCAGCGCCAGCTCCGCGGCCTCCTCGGCCGGATAGCGCCGGAGCTCGTCGCGCTCGGCGGAGATCTGCCGCTCGAACATCTCGCGCTGCGAGCGCATCGACACGTACTCGCCCGCCGCCATCGAGAACGCGCCCGCGAGCAGTCCGGCGATCCCCGAGACGCCGATCAGGTGACGATCGGCGGTGGCGCCCGCGACGCCGAGGATCAGGCTGGCATTCGACACCAGCCCATCGTTCGCGCCGAACACCGCCGCGCGCAGGTTGCCGCCGCGCGCACCGCCGAAGCCGCGGTGGCGCCGGCCGATCTCGTCGACCGAGGTCGGCATCGCGTGCCGGGCGAGCGGATCGCCGTGGCCGGCGTCGTGCGCGCCGAGCGGGTTCGGGTTGTAGATCGACATGCCGCGCACCTTCATCGCAGCGAGCACGCCGCGCATACGCGCCGGACCGAAACCGCGCACCAAAACCGCGACCAACCGCGCGCGTGCGCTGGGCGCGTACGCCGGCGCGGACGCGCCCTCCCGGCGCAGCTCGGCTTCCCAGATCGCCGCCTGCGATTCGGCTTCCCGCCCTAGATTCTCGAACAAAGCGCGCCGATCGGGTGAAGTCTCGGCAGCCGCGAGCACGGTGTACAGGAACACCGATTCCTTCTCCTGGAACCAACTTTGCTGCGCGCTCATGTCCGGATTGTAAACACAGAGGGAAAATCACCGAATCGCGTCGACTTTACATCGAGACAATGCTGCAAATATTTCGGGCGCCTTGGTCGTTTTTTTGCCTCCCTGAAACCTGACAGTGAGTAAGCTTTGCGCCCTGAGAGCCATGCCCGAAGAGATAACGTCTAGCCTTGCAGAGGTCGCATCAGAAATCCTGGCTTTGCTGGGACACGATCCGCGTGCCGCAGGCGCGCAGGGCGGTGTCTCGATCGAAGCGCTCCGCAAGTGCACGCGCGAGCAGCTGATCGAATACGCGCGCCGGTCTGGGACTGACCGGTGTGGCCAAGCTGAACAAAGATCTCCTCGCGGGACGCATTCAGAGCGCTCTCGATCGATCTCCTCACGAGCATCCGAACGGCGGCGACGGCGATCCGACCGGCGACGATACTCCCCCCGAGGGATCGACCGAGAGTGGGCTCGCGCCGTTCCCGGAGAAGTTCGACCTCGGCCCCGATTCGCAGGAGGAGCCGACCCCGCACCACATCCCCTGGAGCTACGGCCAGAATCGCGTGACCGCGATGGTCGTCGATCCCGACAAGATGTTCGCGTACTGGGAGTGCACCGACGCCGCCATCGACGCCGCGAGGCGCGGTCTCGGCGAGGCGGGGCGCGACGCCTGGCTCAACCTGCGCGTCTACGACGTCACCGGGCGCCTGTTCGACGGCACCAACGCGCACAGCTACTTCGATCACAAGGTCGATCGTTCGGACCGCCAGTGGTTCTTCGTCATTGGCAAGCCGACGTCGGTGGCCTGCGTGGAGCTGGGCCTGAAATCGACCGAGGGCTTCTTCGTCAAGATCTGCCGCTCGGGACGCGTCGAGTTCCCGCGTCGCGAGCCGGCGGGCTCGAACCACGTCGAATGGCTCACGGTCGACTCGTCGAGCGGCGCCGCCGGCCAGCCGGTGCCCGGCGGAGCGCCGTGGTGGTGGTGGCGGCGGCGGCGGCGGCGGCGCGTTCGGTGGCGGCACCGCGAGTCAGCGCGGGCTGCATGGCGTCCCCGACTGGACCAACGGCGGCGGGGGCGGCGGCGTCGGGCCGGGCGCGCCGGTCGGTCCGCACGTGTTCGAGCGCCGCTGGGAGTGGCGCGAGGCGATGGGCGGCGGCGTGACGGAGACCTGGACCGGCGAGCGCACGCAGGTCGAATGGATCGGCCCGACTCATTCGCAGCGCCTGGGAGGCGGGACCGTTCACCTACGCCGTCCAGTCGCCTGCCTACGTCGAAGAGTGGAACGAGGGGACGATGACCGTGCGCACCGATCACGGCCAGGTGCAGATCGTCTATGGCCCCTGGCAGGTCGTGATCCGCGGCATCGGCGCGCACGCCGAGCGGCGCGTGCTGGCGACCTGGGAGATCCGCCGCAGCTGGGCGACCACCGCCGGCGTCGAGCGCAGCGACACGGTCTGGCGCCCGCTCGCGCCGGGGAGCTCGGAGTGGGTCGCCCAGGGCGGCAGCGAACGCATGTGGACGGGCGGCAGCGAGCTGCGGCTCGGCGGCGCGTCCGAGCTGTTCCTGGTCGGCGCGAGCGAGCTGCGGCTCGGCGGCGCCAGTGAGACGGCCTACAAGGGCGCGAGCGAGTGGATGATGCGCGGCGCGAGCGAACGCCTCATGCGCGGCGCGAGCGAGTGGTCGTACGGCGGCGCGAGCGAGCGCCTGTTCGCCGGCGCCAGCGAGCGCCTCTTCGCGGGCGCCAGCGAGATGCTCATGCGCGGCGCGAGCGAGAACCTCTTCGCCGGCGCCAGCGAGCGCCTGGGCGCCGGCTTCGTCGAGTCGGCCGAGACCTACCCGGCGTCGCTGGGCGACGGCGCCGCCTCTCAACCACCGGCCTATCCGGTGAAACGCTAGATCGCGAAGGACACGTCTCATGGCCACCGGCTATTTCTCACTGGTCCTGCACGCCCACCTCCCCTTCGTCCGTCACCCGGAGGATCCGACGGTGATGGAGGAGCAGTGGCTCTACGAGGCGATCACCGGCACGTACCTGCCGCTCTTGCAGATGTTCGAGGGCCTGGTCGCCGACAACGTCCCCTACCGCTGCACCGTCTCGGTGTCGGCGCCGCTCATGACCATGCTCACCGACGATCTGCTCAAGGAGCGCTACGCGCGCTACCTGGACAAGCTGATCGAGCTCGCGGGCAAGGAGATCGAGCGCACGCGCTCCGAGCCGCACTACCAGCGGCTCGCGCAGATGTACCACGATCGCTTCCTGTCGCTGCGCCACACCTGGCGCTGCCACGACGGCGACCTGGTGTGGGCATTCCACCTGTTGCAGGAAGCCGGGCGCATCGAGGTCATCACCTCGACGGCGACGCACGCCTTCTTCCCGCTCATGGACCGCAACTGGGCCAACATCCGCGCGCAGATTCACGTCGCCGCCGATCTCTACGAGAAGCACTTCGGCCGCCGCCCGCCGGGCATGTGGCTGGGCGAGTGCGGCTACGTGCCCGGCGTCGACGAGCTGCTGCGCGAGGCGGCGATACGCTACTTCTTCGTCGACACGCACGGCGTGCTGTTCGCCGACCGGCGTCCGGTGTACGGCGCCTACGCGCCCATCTACTGCACCAGCGGCGTGGCGGCGTTCGGGCGCGACATGGAGTCGTCGCAGCAGGTGTGGAGCTCGAAGGAAGGCTACCCCGGCGACAAGAACTACCGCGACTTCTACCGCGACATCGGGTTCGACCTGCCGATGGACTACATCGGCCCGTACGTGCACCCAGAGGGTCACCGCATCTACACCGGCATCAAGTACCACGCGATCACCCACGACCAGCTGCACGACAAGTGGGTCTACGATCCCGACGTCGCGCGCGGCAAGGCCGGCCTGCACGCGACGCACTTCCGCGAAAACCGCGTCCGCCAGGTGCGCGGCGTTGCGCGCGAACATGGATCGCCCGCCGATGATCATCAGCCCGTACGACGCCGAGCTCTACGGTCACTGGTGGTACGAGGGGCCGATCTTCCTCGGCGACCTGTTCCGCCAGCTGCACTACGATCAGAGCGACGTCGAGACGCTGACGCCGGGCGACTACTTGAACCGCCACTCGACCAACCAGGTCGCCACGCCGTGCGCGTCGTCGTGGGGCTTCAAGGGCTACAACGAGCATTGGCTCAACGAGACCAACGGCTGGACCTATCGGCACCTGCACATCGCCGCCGAGCGGATGGTCGAGCTGGCGCGGCGCCATCCGGCGGCCGATCCGCTGACCAAGCGTGCGCTCAATCAGGCGGCGCGCGAGCTGATGCTGGCCCAGAGCAGCGACTGGACGTTCATCATGAAGACCGGCACCACCGTGCCCTACGCCACTCGCCGCATCAACGAGCACATCCTGCAGTTCACGCGGCTCTACGATGAGCTGAACGCGGCGCGCGTGAGCGAGCCGTTCCTCAACGACCTTGAATCGCGAAATAATGTGTTCCCGCACCTCGATTACCGGATCTACGCCAGCTAAACCCACCCCAGGATGGCAGCGCCCCTCAAGGTCCTCTTCGTCGCATCGGAGTGCGCGCCACTAGCGAAGACCGGCGGGCTCGCCGACGTCGTGGGCGCGTTGCCGATCGCGTTGCGCCGCCTGGGCGTCGACGTGCGAATCGTGATGCCGCTCTACGCGGGCATGCCGTGGGATCAGCTCGAGGTGCTCGACGGCGCGCTGGTCGTGCCGATGTACTGGGGCCGGGCCTCGGCGCGGGTGCGCGTCGGCCAGCTCCCGCGCAGCGACGTCCCGATTTATTGCCTGGAGTATAACCGCTACTACGATCGGCCGTATCTCTACGGACCGCCGAGCCAGGGCTACTCCGACAACCTCGAACGCTTCACGTTCCTGTCGCGCGGCGCGCTGGAGATCTGCAAGGCGCTGGGGTTCATCCCCGACGTGATTCATAGCAACGATTGGCAAAGCGCGCTGGTGCCGGTTTACCTGAACACGTTCGAATGGGCGCAACCCCTGCACGGCAGCGCCAGCGTCTATTCGATTCACAACCTGGCGTACCAGGGCGTGCTCGAGTCGGGCGCGCTCTACATCACCGGTCTCGGACGCGAGCACTACAACCCTGGTGAGTTCGAACACTTCGGCGCGCTGAACCTGACCAAGGCCGCGCTGTTCCACAGCACGCTGCTGAGCACGGTCAGCCCCACCTACGCGCGCGAGATCCAGACCGGCGCGTACGGCTGCGGCCTCGACGGCGTGCTCGCGGCGCGCAGCCGCGACCTGCGCGGGATCCTGAACGGCATCGACGTCGACGAGTGGAACCCGTGGACCGATCCGTTCATCCCCGCGCACTACGACGCGCGCCGCATGGGCGGCAAGGCCAAGTGCAAGGCGGCGCTGCAAAAGGAAGCTGGCCTGCCCGTGCGTGCCGACGTGCCGATCTTCGGCCTGGTGGGACGTCTCACCACGCAAAAGGGCGTCGACGTGCTCGCCCACGCGCTGGAGCGCATCCTGCGCTGGGACGTGCAGCTCATCCTGCTCGGCACCGGCGATCCCGAGGCCGAGGAGTTCTTCAGGCGCGCGCAGCAGGAGCGCGGCGACCGCTTTCGCGCCTGGATCGGGTTCGACAACGGGCGCGCCCACCGCATCGAGGCCGGGGGCGATTTCTTCTTGATGCCGTCACGCTTCGAGCCGTGCGGCCTGAACCAGATGTACAGCCTGCGCTACGGCACGCTGCCGGTCGTGCGCGCCACCGGAGGCCTGGTCGACACCGTCGCCAACTACGACGAGACGAACGGCGGCGGCACCGGCTTCATCTTCAACGATCTGCGCTCCGACAGCCTGGCCGACACCATCGGCTGGGCGACGTCGACCTGGTACGACCGCCCCGACCACATCCTGGCCATGCGCAAGCGCGCCATGGCGCTGGACTTCAGCTGGGACCGCGCCGCCCGCGAGTACGAGGGGCTGTACCTCGACGCCTACGCCCGCCGTCGAGGCCACGCCTACGGCGCGCAAACGTCGGCGGCGTGACATTTCACCGCTCGCTCGATTCCTAGAGGATCGCGCGCACCCCGGCGAAGCCGTCAGAACTCCGCGCAGTAAGTCGGGAACACCGCCGGCAACGACATCCCGTAGGGCTCGGGGGTCACGCCGAACGGGTGGTCCTTCATGAACTGCCAGGCCGCGGTGTAGAGCGGCGCCGGCGCCTGACAGTGGCCGCCGCCGTGGTCGCAGTTGACCACGAACGCGCCGGCGGTCTTCATCTGCGTGTCGTAGGTGGCGCTGGTCGTGGCGAACGAGACGATCACCATGTCCGTGGAGCCGCCGTGCATGGTCATCACTGCGGGGACGCGCGTCGGGTCCTGGATCGTCTGGCGCGTGACCTCCCCACCCGAGTTGGGCGCGGCCGCCGCAATGTAGCTGGATCGCATCGCGCCCATGCAGCCCGCTTGCAACCCGCCGGCGCTGCAGCCGGTCGTGAAGATCCGGTGCGGGTCGATGCCGTAGTCGCGCACCGCGCAGGCGGCGATTTGATCCGCCACCGTGAAATCGTCGCGGCTGAACGTCGCCGTCCCCGAGCAATCGCCTCCGGTCCCGAGCGATCCCTGAAACGAGACGATGATGCCGCCCTGGCTCAAGATCTCCTGGCGCACCGCCGCCGGGACCAGGGCGTTGACTTCGCTGGCCTGCTGTCCGGTCCCGTGCCAGTAGAACACCAGCGGACCCGTGCCCGGGCTCTTGGGCCCGACCTGCAACGAGATCCCGGCGAGGCCCGCCACGGTGACGGTGCCGGTCGCGAAGGTCGGGCAATCGCCGTTCACCGGCGGGATGATCGGATCTCGCGACGACGACGAGCCGGCGCCGCCGGTGCCCCGAGCGCCGCCGACTCCAGTGACCGGCGAACCTCCCGTGCCCGATGCGCCGCCGGCACCGGTGACGGTCGAGCCGCCCGCGCCCATTCCCGAGCCCCCCGCCCCGAGGCCGGCGCCGCCGGCGCCGGCGTTCGCGCCTCCCGATCCCGTGGACATGCCGGCCGCGCCGCCGCTCCCGCCCCCACCCCCGTTCGTCGACATCCGGCCGTCGCAGCCGGCCGCCCAGACCATCGCGACCACGAACAGACTACGTCGAGGCTTCGTCATGGCAGGACCTCCTGGGCGCATGGACACAGCAGCGCCCTTCCACGGAAAGGCTGGCTTCATTTTAGCCCTTCCGTCGCGATGAGAAAGATCCGCCGCGTCAGGAAAGAGTGGCGCCGCGTCAGGGCAACCCGGCGAAGCCCCGCAGAAACAACGCCAGCCCCGCGACGCTCGCGGCCAGGCCCACGCTCCACAGCGCCTTGCGCTTGGTCAGCGCGGCGATGGCGGACAGCGCGATCGCGATCTGGAACAGCGTCACGGCGATGGCGAAACGGTGGTGGTGCTCGAGCAGCTTCTCCGCGCGCTCGTTGCTCTCCTCGACCTTGGCCTCGAGCTCACGCGCCTTGGCCTGGATCTCACCCTGCTCGGCTTTGTAGCGAGCCGCCTCCGTGTCGAACTTCGCGGCCAGCGTCACGTTCGTGGAGCCCACGAGCAGCGCCTGGTTGGCGGCGAGCGACTCCTTGACGCCCTTGGCCTGGTAGTACGCCCACTGATCCGACGCCCGCGACTCGAAGAGGATCGCCTCGTTCTTCGCGAGGATCGCGTCGTTCGAGTTGCCGCCCGACTCCAGCGACGCGACCGCCGCGAACACGGCGATGACCGCGGTCTGCAACGACAGGTAGCTCGTCCAGCGCGTTCCGCCGCCCTCGCCTTTCGCGGCGTGCCCGCCGCGCCCGTGCTCGCCGTGCGCGCGCTCGACGCCTTCTTCCAGGCTCTCTTTCAGCTCACCCGTCTCGAGGCTCTCTTCCGGCATTTGGGCAGTTATAAACCAGCCGCCTGATCGCCGGCACTCACTCGCACACCGTGCCGGCGTCGTTCGCCTTCGTACCGGCGGGACAGGGCAGGCAACAAAAGGCGCCGCCCGGGTTCTTGTCGGGATTGCAATCCTGCGGGCCTCGCTTGGGGCAGGTCTGTCCTCCGAGCACGCACTGTCCGCCGGCGGAGGCACACGCGGCCGGACCGGAGTTGTCCGCCGAGGTGCTCGAGCACGCCCCGAGCAGCGCCATCAACAACGCGATTGTCAGCTTCATGTCGTCACGTCCTCCCTTTCGACCCCGTCACAGTCTACGCCATGCCGCCGCGCAGCCGCGCGCGCACGTCCGCGGCGATCGAATCCAGCCACGCCTGCCCGCGCTCGACGTCGGCGGGAGCCAGCCCCTTGATCCACTTCAGGTGGTCGGCGTCGCCCGGCGCGACCGCGAGCGGCAGCGGGCACGCGGTGATCACCGGCGCGCCCAGGTCAGGCAGCGCGGGGCCGCCGTGCTCCTTCAGGAACGACTTCAAGCGCGTCACGCGCTCGGCGACGCAGACGCCGATATTGGCGACGGCTTCCTCGTAGACGGCGACCAGGTCGGCGCGGCCGGCGTGGCGCGCGCGGCCGAGGCGCGCCTCGACGTAGAACGCCTCCAGCGCCCGCAGCTGGGCGATGTACGCGACGTTCTTTTCGACGACCGGCGCGATGCGCGCGTCCATGGGCCGCGCCAGCGGCTCATCGACGGCGCGCGCGGCCTGGATCGAGAGCTGTCCGGCGGCGACGTCGCGCCGCACGACCTGGCCCGCGCCGGTCATGCTGCCGTAGCCGACGGCGCGCGGGCCGACCATGCCGGCCTGCCCGCCGAGGAAGATCCGCCGCTGGCGGAGGAACACGCCGGCGGTGACGTCGCCGATCAGCGACGGCGTGGCCTTGTCCCCCGACTTGCCCCACGGCGTGAAGTTGAAGTGAATGAAGCCGCTGCCGACCTCGGAGTGGTCCTCACGCGACGTGCCGCCCGCCATCAACAAATCACAGAAATTGATCAGGCTGCCCAGCGTCACGAAGCTGAGCAGGATGGTCTGCTTCAAGCCGACGGCGTGCGCGGTCGACGCCTCCTCTTCCAGGATCGTCCCCTCGCGCACGTGGGCGTTCGCGCCCAGCTTTGCGGCGCGCAGGAGCACCGCGCCCTTGGCGTAGCCGCTGGCGATCGACGCTCCCTCGCCGAGCGCACAGTCGACGAGCGTCGCCGGGCCCTCGACGCCGACGGCGGCGCCGGCGCCGAGGAAGGTGCGCCGCCCGTGGAGCCTCGTGCCGGGATGGAGCGTGGCACCGGCGTCGATGCGCGCGGGGTCGACGTCCTCGTCGACGAAGACCTGCGCGGGGTCGGGCATGCGCACGCCGCGGGCGCGCAGGGCCTCGACGCGCGCCGCGGGGCCGGGCGGTGCCGCTGGAGCGGAAGCTGCTGACATCGCCGGAGACACTTCGGAAGGGTTCGCCGGAGGGGTCGCCATGGCCGCTTATTTTAGCGCGAGAGGCGCTTCCCGTCGGAAACGAATCCGTCCTAGACTGCGACCCATGAGCACCAAGCAGGTTTTCATCGGAACCGACTGCGGCGCCACGATGTCGAAGGTGGGCGGCGTCTGGGCCGACGGGACGACCATCTCCACCAAGCTGCACCAGCACCCGACCAGCTCGCACGACGGACCGCACGCGGTGGTCACCGGCTGGGTCGCGGCGGTCAGCGGCTTCCTGGCCGAGAACGACCTCACCTGGGATCAGGTGACCAGCGTGGGCCTGGCGATCCCCGGCCCCTACGAGCGCTACGGCGTGCTCGCGCACTCGGCGAACCTGCCCAAGTCCTTCGACGGGTGGGACTTCTACACGGCGTACAGCCAGGCGCTGGCGCACAAGGCGGCGCGGGCGGTGCCGCTGGTCGTGGGCAACGACGGCGCGTTCGGCGGCGTCGGCGAAGCGCAGCGCGTGCGCGGCGCGACCTCGGCGGGCGTGCTGATGCTGGCACCCGGCTCGGGCCTGGGCTCGGCGTACATCGACGCGAGCGGGCTGCCGCTGCAGGGTGACACGCTCGCCGGCATGGAGACCGCGCACATGGCGGCGCCGCTGCAGTTGATCGGCGCGAAGCCTTACCCGTGCGGCTGCGGCCGGACGTGGGGTTGCGTCGAGCTCTACACCACGCTCGCCGGCCTGCCCTACCTGCTGGCCGACAAGCTGGCGTCGCTGCCCGATCACCCGCTGGCATCGTCGACGAAGACGCCGCGGGAAAAAGCGCTGAGCCTGCGCGGGCTCGCGCAGCAGGGCGACGCGCTGGCGCTGGAGCTGTTCGACCTGCAGGCGCGCGCGCTGGGGTTGCACATCGCCAACCTGTGTCTGGCGCTGGATCCGCAGTACGTGGTGATCGGCGGCGGCCTCATGGATCCAGAGAGCACCAGCGAGGCGTTCCGGGACCGCTACCTCCGCCTGGTGCGCGAGACCGCGAAGCCGCACCTGTGGCCGGTGCAGCGCGAGCGCATCACCATCCTACCGTCGACGCTGGGCGAGCTGTCGCAGGCGATCGGCGCGGCGCTGGTCGCGCTCTATCGCAGCCGCAACTAGCTTGCGAGACGCGAGCCGCTAGTGTCCTGTCTCAGAAATCCGCCTGCATTCGGGCGCGACTGCAGCCCGCTCGCTTCGTTGCTCGTCGCTTACATACGTCCAGTATGCGCGCTCCTCGCGCCTCGCGATCGGGCCGCATTCACGCCCTCGGTGCCACGGCGGATTTCTGAGACAGGACACTAGTTCTGCTGCGCCCGGCAGGCCCAGAGCTGGCGGCGAATCGCGACCTCGTCGAAGCCCTCGCCGATGAAGACCAGCTCGGTGCGCGGGCGCTCGTCGCCCCAGGGCTCGGCGTACGTCAATGTCGTGTGCGCGCCGGCGCGTTCGAGGAAACCGCGGCGCGGCTCGCCGGCCAGGTGCACGAAGCCTTTCGCGCGCACCAGCGACGGGCCGAGGCGCTCGCACACTTGCAGGAGCGGTTCGGCCAGCAGCGGCGCATCGTCGGCGAAGGCGGCGGCGATCAGCTGGCTGTGCGCGTGCGGCCGGTGCGCCTCGCCCTCGCCCTCCCCCGGTTCCGCGTGATCGCCCGCGTGTGACGCGCGGGCGCGCGCGGCGGTCGCGCGACCGCCGAGATCCAGCAGCCAGGTCACCAGCGCGGCCGTGCCCTCGGCTCCCTCGGGGAAGCCGGCGCGCTCGGCGTCGGCGTTGCGCTGCCCGAGCAGCCGGTGAATCGCGATCGACCTGCTCCGCCGTCGCGAGATCCAGCTTCGACAGCAAGATCCGATCGGCGGCCTCGACCTGAGCGCGCGCCTCCTCGTGACGCTCGAGCTGCTTGCCGCCCGACTCGGCGTCGACGACGCACACCACGGCACCGGCCGTGACCGGCGCCGAGCGGCGCGGGAGCGCCTCGAGCCCGTCGAGGATCGACCACGGCTCGGCGATGCCGGTGGTCTCGAGGATCATCACCTCGGGCTCGGAGCGCTTGACGACCTCGCCCACGGCGGCCCACAGCTCCGACTGCACGCGCACCTCGTGACAGACGCAGCCGCCGACCAGCTCCATGACGTCGCCCGAGCGCGACTTGATGAGCCGCGTGTCGATGTCGATGCGCCCGAGCTCGTTGACGATCACGCCGACGCGGCGGCCGTGCGGCGCGCCGAGCACGCGGTTCAGCATGGTCGTCTTACCGGCGCCCAGAAAGCCGGTCACGATGATCAAGGGGAACGGGATCGCTCATCGGCCCGACGAACATACACCATCCCGGCCGGCGCCCACCCGCGCGTGCGCCCGCCCGCGGTCACGTCCAGTCGGTCAGCCCCTCGCGCGCGTAGACCTCCTTGAACGACGGCAGCGACTTCATGCGCCGCGCGTACGCCGCCAGCGCCGGCCAGGTGTCGGCGGGCCGAGGCATGTTGCGCGACCAGCGCATCAAGATCGTCGTCAGGAAATCGACGGCCGTGAGGCGCTCTCCCAGCATATACGGCGCATTCGCCTCCAGGTGCGCGGCCACGCGCGCCCACGCCGCCTCGAGGTGCGCGCGCGCCTGGCGCTTCGTCGCCTCGACGCTCTCCGCGCCCGCCGGCTCGGTCGGATAGAACCAGGCGCGATACGCCGGCTGCACCGTGTTCGCCATGAAGACCATCCACTGGTAGTACGCCGCGCGCTCCGGCGTGCCCGGTGCCGGAGCCAGCGCGCGCGCCGGGTGCAGATCCGCGAGGTGCATCGCGATCGCCGCCGTCTCGGTCAGCACCTGACCGTCGAGCACCAGCGTCGGCACCGTCCCTGCCGGATTGAGCTTCAGGTATTCGAGCGTCCTGTGCTCGTGCCGATCCAGATCGAAGAGGTGCAGCTGGTGGGGCAGCTCGAGCTCGATCAGCAACCAGTGGACGACCGTCGACGCCGCGCTCGGCCCACCGTAGAGGGTGATCATCGACGCAGCCTACGTCAGCCGGGACGTCCCGCGGCCGGTGACGCTGGCGCCGCCCGGCGACACCAGCCCCGAGCCCAGGACCGGCGTCAGCAGCGCCGCGACCTTGCGCTGCAGGCGATCCGACGTGACTGGCTTGGCGATGTACTCGACGACCTGGCCCGGCTCGGGCGGCAACAAATTTCCCTCGGGCACGAAGCCCGAAACGAACAGGACGCGCAGGTCGGGGCGCTCGAGCAGGAGCTGTTTCGCCAGCTCGGCGCCGTTGAGATCCGGCATGACCACGTCGCTGACCAGCAGATGAATCGTTCCGTTGAACGTGCGCGAGCGCGCCAGCGCCTCGTGCCCCCCGCCCGCCGCCAGCACTTCGTGCCCGGCCTCGCGCAGCACGCGCTCGATCACGACGCGCACGTCGGGGTCGTCCTCGGCGAGCAGGATCGTGCCGCGCACGCCGCGCGCCGGCGCCGGACCCGAGATGTCGTCGGCGGGCACCGCCTCGCAGCGTCAGCGGCAGGAACACGCGAAAGCAGCTGCCCGCGCCTGGTTCGGACTCGACGTCGACGTGCCCGCCGCTCTGCTCGACCACACCGTGCACGGTCGCCAGGCCGAGACCCGTCCCCTTGCCGAACGGCTTGGTCGTGAAGAACGGATCGAACACGCGCTGGCGGATCTCCCGCTCCATGCCGAGCCCGGTATCGATCACCGACAGCACCACCCACCCCGGACCAGGCACGCCCTGCTCGGGCTCGCGCAACGCCGTCTCGATCGACAGCCGCCCGCCACCCGGCATCGCGTCGCGCGCGTTGGTGACCAGGTTGACGATCACCTGTTCCAGCTGGCTGCGATCCGCCTTGACGTACGCCTTCCCCGGCGCGAGCGCCACGGTGATGCGCACCTGCTCGCCGATGAGCCGCGACAGCAGCGGCCCCAGACCCGAGACCACGGCGTTCAGGTCCAGCACCCTCGGCGCCAGCCGCTGCTGCCGGCCGAACGCCAGCAACTGACGCACCAGGTCCGCGCCGCGCGTGGCGGCGGTCTTCATCTCCTCGATGGCGTTCGCCGACGCGCCCTCGACGCCGCGTTCGCGCAGCAGCAATGTTGCGTTGCCGAGCACGACGGTGAGCAGGTTGTTGAAGTCGTGCGCGACGCCGGCAGCGAGGCGCCCCAGCGACTCGAGCCGCTGCGACTCGCGCAACGCCTCGCTCTTCTGTTCCAGCTCCGCCGTCCGCTCACTCACGCGCACCTCGAGCGAGCGGTTGCTCTCCTGCAACGTCTTCTGCGCCTCCGAGAGCCGCATCAGCAGGCCCTCGTTCTCGAAGCGCAGGCGAAACGACTCGGTGATCGACCGGTGCGCCGTACGCGCCGCCGTCGCCATCGCCATTCCGTAGACCAGCAGCATCGCCGCCATCCCCAGATGGTGGGTGCCGCCGATCGCGAGCGTGCGCGCGATCAGCAGGCCCAGCGACGGATAGACGTAGCTGCGAAACGCCGGCATGTAGCAGGCGAGCGTTCCCGCCGCGCCAGCGCACATGCCGCCGACCGCGAACGTGATCAGGAGCTGCGCCCCCGGCGGCGAACCGCTGTTGAAGAACAGAAACGCGGCCAGGCCCCACAGCGCGCCGGCGCCGGCCGAGCCGACCACGAACGCCGTTCCCCACGGCGCCGCGTGCGACGGCAGCGGGCGGCGACGCCAGAACTGGCGCCAGAGCTCGATGCGCGCAAGCGTCAACAACGCCACGAGCGCGATCCAGGCGATGAGCAGCCGCCGCGGGCTGATCGACCACAGCGACGCGCACACCAACCCCGCGATGATCCCGTTCGCGAACAGGACCGGGACACCCTGGCGATAAAGTGTCCGGATCTGCTCGCTCTTGACCGCCTCCCCGCTCATGACGCCGACCAGAGGATGATACACAAATTGTGATCCCTCGCGCCCTCGGTTCGACTGTGGAGCCTGTCAGAAACGCGGGATTTTCTCGGGGAATGGGAAATAAATTGCCGCCTGCGCGTTTTGAGCCCGAGCGAACGTTCCGGCCGGCGGCGGTCGTGCGGCGCCGCGAGGCCATCAGGAGATCCGGTACCGCTTGAGCTTGTCGTAGAAAGTCCGTAGCGGCATGCCCAGCCGCGCGGCCGCGTGACGCCGGTTCCCCGACGTCGCCGCCAGCGCCCGCTCGATCGCGTCCCGTTCGATATGGGTGATTGTCGTCGGCCCATCGCTGCTGCGCACTTCGCTTTGCGGCAGCAGCGCCAGGGTCGTCGGCGTCGATCGGGTTTCCCTCAACCAGGATCGCGCTGCGCTCGAGCTCAGTCGTCGTCGGTCTCTTCGGATGCCGCTCCCGCACGCGACGGCGGCGCCGCGGTCGGCGTCACGGCCGACGCCGGCCACGCCGCGGGCACGCACCGGCGCGCCGCGGCCTCGATCTCCGCCGTCGTGCGATCGAGATCGACGGCGCACGGCGCGCCGCGGATCGCGTCGACCGCGCGCCGCGCGTAGAAGCGCACGAGCGGGATCGGGTTCAAGAGCTGGCGCGCGATCGGCGCCAGCGCCGCGCCCACGCGCTTCTCGCCCAGCACCGCCATCGCCGGCGCCTGCTCGTGCGGCTTGCCGTGCTCGACGGTGGCGACCAGCGCGTTCACGTCGAGCGTCGCCGCCGTAGAGCCGCGCCAGCGGCGTCGCGATCGTAGCGCTTGCCCCACAGCCGCTCCATGTCGCCGACCAGGGTCGCGACGCTGCGGTCGGCGTGGCAGAGCGCGCACTCGAGCGGCCGATCGCCGCTCGACGCGCGCGGCGTCGGTGGGCGAGCCGATGCGGTGGTAGCGCGTGAGCGCGTAGCCGAGCCCCATGTTCTTGCGCGGCATGTGGCAGGCGAGGCAGGCGCCGCCCGCGCCCGCGGGGTCGTGGTGCGCGTGCGCGCGCAGCGCCTCGGCGCGGCGTAGCGCGCGTGGCAGGTCGTGCAGACGTGGTTGCCGGCGGGCGTCTGCAGCGCCTCGAGCTTGTCGCGCCGATCCTCGGCGTGCGGATCGTGGCAGGTGGTGCACGCCATCTGGCGCGCGCAGCCGCCGAGCAGGAAGTCGCGCGCCTCGCCCGAGGTGATCGAGCTGCCGCCGAGCTCGCCGGCCGGCCCGCCGCGCCGGACGCCGCCCTCCCAGGTGAACGGGTAGCGCGAGAACAGCACCTGGTGGCAGCGCGCGCAGGTGCGGTTGATCGCCTCGGCGCGCGTCGGCCCGCCGGCGCCTTCCGGCGGGCGCACGCGCAGGAACGCGCTGCGCGGCACGAAGTCGGGCCGCACGCGGTCGCTCCTCGATGTGCTCGCGGCTGCCGCCGTGGCACGACTCGCAGCCGATGCCGACCTCGACGAAGTGCGCCGGCGTCAGATCGCGGCGCATCGCGTGCATGCTGGCGCCCAGCAACGCGCGCCGCGCCTCGGCGCCCGCGCCGACGCCCACGCCGCGAGGCGGCTCGTCGCCGAGCACCGCGAGCTCGTTCTCGAGCGCGCGCGCCAGCGCCGCCTCGTCGGTGATCTCGAAAGAGAATCGCCGCGCCGGCGGCAGCAGGCGATCGACCACCTCGCCCTGGTAGCCCGGCGCGCCCGGACCGTAGAGCTCGCCCCAGGTGCTGTCGAAATAGGGATTCGTGTTGTGACAGAAGACGCAGGTCTGATTCCAGACGCCGCCCGCGCGCAGGCCCGGGCGCTCGCCCACCATCACGGAATAACCCTTGAGACGAAACGACGGCGGCTGGAACACGAACGACACCGGCAGGATCAGCTCGCCCTTGGCCGCCGACGCGACGGCGGCGCTCGCCGTCCCCTCGTCGGGCACCTCGACGCCCGCGAAGTCCTCGCGGTAGCGGCCGCCGATCACCTTGGTGACGCGATAGACGTGCGTGCCGGCGCCCGCCGACGCGACGCGAATGAAATGTGCGCCGCCCTCACTCTCGAAGCGCGCGCGGTCGTTCTTGAAATGGAACTCCGAACCGTCGAACGGCGCGCGGATGCGCGCGCTGTCGGGCAAGCGCGTCATCTGGTGCATCGGCGACCGCGCCCACGCCGCGTAGATCTCGCCGTGGCACGGCTCGCAAGCTTTCGACCCGACGTAGTCCTGCCGAAGAATGTTGCTGGTGACGGCGGCGGAGGGCGCATCGCTCGCAGGCGTCCCAGCGGGCGCGCGCGCCGTTGCCGTCCAGGCCGGCTCGCCCACGACCGCCCTTTGCCCCGGCGCAGCACCGCTGCAAGCAGCGAGCCCACCCGATGCCGCGATTGCGGCACCTGCAATGATGGTGTTCAACAACGATCCCGAGAGCGCTGGCATCGACCCGTTGCGCATCATCGCCGTCAAAGCCCGTTTGATCCATTGCTCGTCGCGATGAAACACATCGGGCGGCGAAAACGATCACCCGAGCATGGTTGTCGCCATTGCAGGATTCAAATGGCCGCCGTAACCTTCCGGGTATGGCGGTGCAGGAGTTTTCGGCCCCGGCCGAACCGGTGCGCAGGATCTCTACCTATGAGTACCGGTCCCGCCTGAGGATCGGTTCCCTGCCGCTCATCCACATCGTCCGCGGTGTCGATCCGTCGACGGGAGCGCGGCCACCTGCGATCGGCGTCATCGCCATCGGGCAGGTCGCGATGGGTGTGGTTGCGATCGGCCAGCTCGCGGTGGGCGGGATCGCGATCGGCCAGGCGGCGCTGGGCCTCGGCTGGGGTGTCGGCCAGCTCGCGACCGGCATCCTCGCCGCGGGCCAGGTCGCCGCCGGCGCGCTCGGCTCGGTCGGCCAGGTCGCGCTTGGACCTCAACCATTGGGATTGATCGAAGAGAGCGGCCCATGGGCCGCGATGGCCTGGCTCGCGGGCGGCGTGATCCTGGCGCTGTGCGTGTTGCGCCGCCTGCGCACGCTGGGCCCGCTGGTCAGCCGCCGCGCGGCGAGCGCCGGATCGATCTCGGCGCTGCGCGAAGGCTGGGGCCGCGTCGAAGCGCGGGTCATCTCGGACAATCAGCTGCGCGCACCGCTGTCGAACCGACCGTGCGTCTACTGGCAGTCGCTGCGCGTGGGCCCGGGCATTCACGCGCAGGAGCGCGCCGGCGGTGAGATCATCGTCGCCGACGACTCGGGCTCGGCGCACCTGGACCTGGGCGGCGCGGTCGCCTTCATCAAGAACGACAGCTACACGGAGCTGCCCGCGCCCGACTGGTCTTTGTACATGGAGACGTTCCTGGCCAAGGGCGATCGGCTGTACGTCGCCGGTCCGGTCCGCCTCGAGCCCTATCCCGAGAGCAGCGCGCTCTATCGTGGCGGCGCCGTGTCACCGGTTTTCCGCGGCGAGGGCGACGATCCGGTGGTGATCACCACGCAGTCACCCGACCAGCTACGCGCGGAGCTGCGCCTGGGGCTGGGCCTGGCGGCGGGCCTGGTGCTGGCGGCCGTGCTCGCGTTCGCGCACGCTGCGGCGCTCGGCCTGGTCTAGTCAGTCACGCATCGCGAGCGGATCCTGACCCGGGCGGGTCACCGCGCGCAGCGTCGCGCGCGTCACCGTGGTCATCTCGCCGCCGACGCGGATCTGCAGCTCGATGATCACCGGCCCGACGCCGGGCGCGAAGGTCGTCCGCACGGCGCGCGGCGGATCGGTGCGCGTCGCCTCGACGACGACGCAATCGTCGAAGCGGCCGGCGGTCACGGTGACCGACTGCGCGACGGCGGCGATGCGCGCGCGCCCGCCGGCGACCGGCCACTCGGTGCCCAGCGCCACCGGGTTCTTCACGATGAAATCACCGATCACCGGGCCGTCCTTCTGCGCGATCCCCTCGGGGGTGATCGCGTAGCTCAGCTGATCCTCGCCGCCCTGCACGGTCGCGCTGTCGGCGGAGCGGTCGAGGACCGAGTAGAGCGCGAGCATGGTCTGCCCGTCCTTGACCAGGTCGTAGGCCCATTTCCAGCCCAGCTCCAGCGGGTAGAGATCGGCGGCGGTGAAGGTCTTCGGCGGGCCGGCAGGTGCAGCGCCTGCGCCGGTGGACGCACAGGATGCGCCGCCGACCGTCATCAAGCAGGCGGCCAGCGCCAGCCACCGCGCACCGATCGCTCTCGAGCCGAGCGCGCGTGCCTGCTGATCCCTGTACGCCATGCAGCATGAGTTTACCGGAATCACCTCAGAAAACTGATGAGATTGGCGAGCCTATCCAGGCTGGTCACCGGCAGAAAACGCGGGCATCGCCGTGGTACGTCGGTTGCACTATCCTGGGATCGCGATGTTGGCTCGGCTTCACATGCTCCGGTTGCTGCTCTGCTGCGGCGCCAGCCTGGTTGCGAGCCCGGCGCTGGCCGCGACGCGCACCCTGGCCGACAGCGCGCCCGGGCCCCAGGCCGCGAAGACGGCCGCCAGCCCGGTGGCAACCACCGAAAGCCCGCTCGCCGAGCGCGAGCGCCTGCGCGCCGACCTGGCCCGCGTGCAGGCGGAGATCGATCGCCTGAAGGCGGGCGGTCCCGGGTTGCGCAGCGACTACGTGCTGCGCGCGCGCCTGGCCGACGCCGAAGCGCTGGCGCGGCGGCTGACCGAGCTCGACGCGCAGATCAAGGCGCGAACCGACGCCGTGGTGGGCCGCGCGCCCGCGGCGCGGGCGCCGGCCGTCGGCAACGAACCGGTGGTCAGCCCCACCGACGGGCCGACCGAGCTCGAGGCCAAGGCCGACATCCTGACCGACCAGGCGCGCCGCACGCAGGCGCAGGCGGTCGCGTTGCAAGCGCGCATCGAGCAGGTGCGCGGCCGGCTCGAGCTTCACCGGCGCGCGAGCGCCCTGGAGAACGATCCGTTCGCACCGCTCGAAGGCTCGCGGCGGCGGCTGGCGCCCGGCGGCAGCAGCATCGCCAGCAAGGCGACCGACTACTCGAACAACGGACCGCCGCCGCCCGGCCGCATCAACATCCCCGGAACGCAGCCGACCAGCCTGGCCGGATCGGGGGCCTCGCAAGGCCCGGCGGGGAGCGGCCCGACGCCGACGCCCACGGCCTCGGCGCTTCAGGTTCACGACGTGCTCGACCCGAGCACGGCGGCACAGGTTCACCGCAACGACGCAGTCGCGCCGCCCCCCACCGACCTGCCGTCGATGGAGCGCCAGCTGGCGGCGCTGAAGGCGCGCGCCCAGCGCCTGGACGCGCAGGCCAGGGCGCTGCGGGCCAAGGCGGCCGCGCACTGAGCGCGCGGGCCGCCGGCCGCGGCCCGGAGATCTCGACGATCGCGGGTGGCGGCCGCCCGGCGTGAAAGCGCGGGCGCGTAATTGCCGAGACGCACGCGCGCCTGAGATAGTAGCCGCCCGATGCGACGGCTCTCTCCGGCGCGGCGCAGGCCGGGTCGGAATTCTCACCGCGTTCCGATCCTCGCGCTGCTCGCGCTCTGGATCGGCGCGGCCAGCGGCGCGCGGGCGGCGCACGCCGGCGAGACGCTACGCTACGATCTGCGCGCCGAGGTCGGCGGCGAGTACGACAGCAACGCGCATCGCACCGAGATCATCGACGGCATCGCGAACGCGCCGATCGTCGGCTCACCGCTGGCGCGCGCGGCGCTGAGCGGCCACCTGGCCGACGTCGTCGCCGATCGACCAGCAACTCGCGCTGTCGGCGACGCTGGCCGGCAAGCTGTTCACGGCGCCGGCGGCGCGCGACGAGGACGTCGTGCTCGCCTCGACCAGCGCGCGCTGGCGGATCGCGGTCGGCGACGACGACCGGCGTCGGCGCTGCAGGCGATCTACTACGAAGCGTTTCAGCGCGCGAGCACCGACCCCGCCGATGCGGCCGACCGGCGCGACTTTCGATCGCTCACGCCGACGCTGCTCGTCGACCGGCGCCTGTCCGGCAACGCGGTGCTGGTCGGGGCCGCCGGGCTATCGATCGTTCGTGTTCAAGTCGGATCTCGACTTCGATTTTCACGGTCCGGTCGGCATCGGCGGATCTGCGCTGGACGCGCGAGTCGGCCGACGGCGGCAGCGACTGGGAGCTGACCGCCGGCGCCAGCGTGGAGCTGCGTGCGTTCAGCGGGCTGGCGACGACGATCGGCGTCGGCTCACCGCCCGCGCCGCGGCGAGACACCTTCGCCGTCGGACACGTCGATCTGACGCACGCCGGGCGCGTGCTGCTGGGCGGCGGGTACGCGCTGCAATGGAACGACTCGAACAGCTACGGCGACACGCTGACCCGCCACGTGCTGGCGCTGCGCTTCGCGACCGCGCTGCCGCTCGGTTGCTACCTGGCCGCGCGCGGCGAGCTGATCCTCGCCCAGTATCGCGATCCGGTCGCGCTCGGCGCAGAACCCGACCACCGGCGCGCTCCTGAGCATCGACGACGAGAACCGCAACAGCCTGCGCGTCGATCTCAGCCGCGCGCTCACCGAGCGCCTGCAGCTCCTGGCGCGCTACACGATCTACGCCAACGAGATCGGCCTCGCGAGCAGCGTCGCGCACTACCGGCGGCAGACGTTCCTGCTCTCGCTGGCGTTCACGCTCGACAACTAAAGGCCTAGCAACGGAAACGCGCGGGAGGAACCTACGCGGCCCTCCCGCGCGAGCGATTACATCATGCCGCCCATGCCACCCATGCCGCCCATGCCGCCCATGCCGCCCATGCCGCCGCCGCCCGCGGGGGCCGGCGCCTCCTCCTTCGGACGCTCGACGACCAGCGCCTCGGTGGTGATCAGCAGCCCCGCGACCGACGCCGCGTTCTGCAGCGCCGAGCGCACGACCTTGGTCGGATCGATCACGCCCGCCTCGACGAGATCCTCGAACTCGTCGGTCGCGGCGTTGTAGCCGAACGCGCCCTTGCCTTCCTTGACGCGCTGGACGATGATCGAGCCTTCCTTGCCGGCGTTGGTCGCGATCTGGCGGCACGGCTCTTCACAGGCGCGACGCACGATCGCGTAGCCGACCTGCTGCTCCTCGGTGAGCCCGTCGGCCTTGTCGAGCGACGACAGCGCGCGGATCAGCGCGACGCCGCCGCCGGGGACGATGCCCTCCTCGACCGCCGCGCGCGTGGCGTGGAGCGCGTCCTCGACGCGCGCCTTCTTCTCCTTCATCTCGGTCTCGGTGGCCGCGCCGACCTTGATGACCGCGACGCCGCCGACGAGCTTGGCCAGCCGCTCCTGCAGCTTCTCGCGATCGTAGTCCGACGCGGTGTCCTCGATCTGCGCGCGGATCTGCTTCACGCGCCCCTCGATGTCCGGCTTCTTGCCCGCGCCGTCGACGATCGTCGTGTTGTCCTTGTCGACGGTGATCGCGCTTGGCGCGGCCGAGATCCTTCAGCGTCAGGTTCTCGAGCTTGAGGCCGAGGTCCTCGGTGACGGCCTGGCCGCCCGTGAGGATCGCGATGTCCTTCAGCATGTCCTTGCGGCGATCGCCGAAGCCCGGCGGCTTCACGGCGCAGACTTGAAGCGTGCCGCGCAGCTTGTTGACGACGAGCGTCGCGAGCGCCTCGCCCTCGACCTCGGCGATGATCAGCAGCGGCCGGCCGGCGCGCGCGACCTGCTCGAGCACCGGCAGCAGATCCTTCATGTTCGAGATGTTCTTCTCGTGGATCAGGATGAACGGGTCGTCGAGCTTGACCTCCATGCGCTCGGTGTCGGTCACGAAGTACGGCGACTGGTAGCCGCGATCGAACTGCATGCCCTCGACGACGTCGAGCGAGGTCTCCATCGACTTCGCCTCTTCGATGGTGATGACGCCTTCCTTGCCGACCTTCTCCATCGCCTCGGCGATGATCTTGCCGATGAACTCGTCGCCGTTGGCGCTGATGGTGCCGACCTGCGCGACGTCCTTCTGGCCCTTGGTGGGCTTCGAGACCTTCTTGAGCGCCTCGACGATCTTGGCGACCGCCTTGTCGATGCCGCGCTTGATCTCCATCGGGTTGTGACCCGACGCGACCATCTTCGCGCCCTCGCGGAAGATCGCCTGCGCCAGCACCGTCGCGGTGGTCGTGCCGTCGCCGGCGATGTCCGAGGTCTTCGACGCGACCTCCTTGACCATCTGCGCGCCCAGGTTCGCGAACTTGTCCTCGAGCTCGATCTCCTTGGCGACGGTGACGCCGTCCTTGGTGACCGTCGGCGAGCCCCACGACTTCTCGATCACGACGTTGCGGCCGCGCGGGCCGAGCGTCGCCTTGACGGCGTCGGCGAGCTGATTGACGCCCGAGAGGATGCGGGCGCGGCCCGCCTCGTCGAACAGAATCTCTTTGGCTGCCATGTGATGTGCTCCTTTACTTTTCGATCACGCCGAGGACGTCGTCCTCGCGCAGGATCAGGTGATCGACGCCGTCGATCTTGATGTCGTTGCCGGTGTACTTGCCGAAGAGGATGCGGTCGCCCTTCTTGACGATGAGCGCGCGGACCTCGCCCTTGTCGTTGGCCTTGCCGTTGCCGACCGCGATGACCTCGGCCTCGGCGGGCTTCTCCTTGGCCGAGTCGGGGATGATGATGCCGCCTTTGGTCTTCTCTTCTTCGGCGACGCGTCGAACGAGGATGCGATCGTGTAGCGGGCGAACCTTCATGGACTTTCCTCCGGAAGAGTTTGAGGTGGCCGAGGCTTTAGCACTCGACCCTAGCGACTGCCAGGGCGGGACTCTAATCCCAAGTCCTTCGCTGTCAACGGCTTACGGCCGTGCTTCTGGCACTGCCGGCGTCGATTTGCCAGCGCGGAAACAAGATATCATTCGGAAATCATTCAAGAATCCTTTGACTTGTGCCGATGAATGCCAATAAGTGAAAGAGATGGACCTCGCGTGGATCGGTCGAAGAGTTCTTTCGGGGTGAGGTCGACCGGGCGTTTCGGGACCAGGGGCTCGACGCGCGGGGGCGCTGACCGAGCACTACCTGGTCCAGCTGCTGGCGACGTACGCGGCGCAGCCGATCCAGGCCGAGCCGCTGGCGCTCAAGATGCTGGAGGCGGTCGACGCGGCGCCGCGCGAGCGGCGCACGCAGCTGCGCGAGATCGGCGACACGTCGCTCTACGTCTCGGGCTTCTGGACCGAGAGCCTCGCCGACAAGCTGGTCGACGTCGACTACTACATCGACCTCGGCGGCACGGCGTACGGCGAGCTCGCGCGCGGCGGCACCGGGTGGACCGGCGATCCCTTCGGCGACGTCTTCGGCGAGCTGGCGGAGAACTTCGCGCGCTTCGTCGAGGTGCTGATGGTCGATCAGCCGGCGCACGACCCACGTCGCCAGCAACGAGGACGTGGTGCGCCTGTACCAGCGCTGGCAGCGCACGAAGAGCCGCTGGGCCGCGGCGCGCCTCGCGGCGCTGGGCGTGATTCCCGGCGCGCGGCGACGGCAGGCCGCAGTGACGCGGCCGGCGGCCGAGCGTCACCGCGGCCGGCTTTCGATTCTCACGCGCCTGCAGCTGCGGGCTGGAGGCGCTCTATCGCGTCGAGACGCGCCTCGACGTCGAAGCGTTCGTGATCGACGAGCGCGCAGCGCCAGGAGAGCGGCGTCGCGCGCGCGCCGCGCGAGCAGCTCCTGGTGCAGCGAATCGGGCGACGAGCTGTCGATGGCGCTGTTCGTCGACGCGCAGGCGCTCGAGAACCTCGAGCGCCACGATCCGGCGAGCGGCCTGCACGCGGCGAACTTCGCCGACTTCTGCCTCGCGCTCGAGGGCGTGAGCCACTTCGTCTACCTCGCGCTGTGCGCGGCGGGCGAGCGGCGCGTGTCGGCGCTGGAGCTGGAGCTGCAGGCCGAGGTCGACAAGTTCGCGTGCTGCGTGCTGCTGGAGCCGGCGGCCGAGGCGACTGCGGCGGCGGCTGTTCCGCGACGTGCGCTTCGCCGACGATCTCGAGCCGCACGAGCGCGAGCGCTATCGAACGGCGAACGACGAGGCGGATCGCTACGCGGGCGCGCTCGAGCGCCAGTTCGTGGCGCCGGATCGCCTGGGCGACATGCTCGCCGACCTGCGCCGGTTCTATCGACTGAGCTTGCGAGACAAGCTGGCGCACATCGCGCGCGCCGCGGGATCTGACTACTTCCCGAAGAACTGAACCTCGGCGACGTTGCCGAAGCCTCCGGTGGGCGAGACGTACCGGACGTAGCGAAACGCCGTGGGGTCGCTGATCGGCTGGGCCGTCATCGCGCCGTCGGACGGGACGGCGCTGATGGTGAACAGATCGGTCACGCCGCTGCTGAAATCGGCGGTCGTCGAGCCCTGAAATTTACCGCCGACCATCCGGGTCCCGAACGTCCTCCGCGGCGCGTATTTGACCTCGGACAGCGCCGCGCTCGCGCCCGCGCCGAGATCCAGCCCGACCCAGGACACGCTGTCGGGGCCGTCGAAGAAGTTCTCGATCGAACCGTCGAGCGCCACCTCCCGGGTGGCGCCGAGACCGCCGAACGAGCCGCTGGTTCCAATGATGGTTCCCGAGAGTCGGTCGTCGGGGGTCGCCGCCGCTTCGACGCTGTCGGCGGTCTCGCCGCCGGGAAGCACCGCCGACACGACGTAGTGATACGTCTGGCCCGGCGTGAGGCCGGCATCGACGTAGCTCGTGCCGCTGCTGATCGGGGCGATCGTCGCGTAGGGCCCGCCGCTCGCCGCGCCACGCTTGATCTTGTAGCCGGTCGCGTAGGCCGACCCGGTCCACGAGAGCGCGATCTGGTGGCCCTGAACGAACGGCCGCAGGTCGCTCGGAACCGCGCCGGCGGCGATCGGATCCAGAGAGTGCGTGAGCGTGGTGAAACCCAGCGAATCGAAGCCGCCGCTATTGGGGCCATAGTCACCGCCGCCGCCTTCGGGGCGCGACGCGGCGGCGTACTGCGCGGTGAACGGCGCCGCAAACCCCATTCGATTCACGTAATGATTGAAGATGAGGTCCCATCCCGCGCGCTCGAGTCCCCTCGAGTCGGCGGAGATCGTGGATTGAACGCCCTCCTGGCACGAGCCCGGCGACCCCGAAGAGAACGTGTAGGTCACGTAGGGGACGTCGTTTCCGAGATTGTAGGAGGCGACGTACTCGGCGCCGAGCAGGAAGCGGTTGCCGGCGTAGCCGTAGAGGTCGACGCCCTGATTCCAGGCGATCTCGCACACGACGCCCAGGAGCATCGGCCCGAGCGTGGCGTGGCCCTGATCGCGGCCGCTCTCCTGCCACTGCCCGCTCCCATCGGGATGGATGAAGAAGACCGCGTTGTCGATCGAGCCCTGTCCGATGCCGTTGCGAAAGTAGTCGACGGCCTGGTCGAAGATGTCGCGTCGATCCGCGAACACGCCGATCGCCATCACCGATGCCATGTTGGCGAGATCCCAGTTCGCCCAGTAATTACCGTCACAGGCGCCGTTGTGGCGCTGCAGAAAATCGGAATGAATCGGGTAGAAGACCCCGGTCAACAGCTTCTGAAGCCCGCTCGGGTCCCATTGCGCGTAGCCGCGCAAGAGCTCGCCGGCGCACGCCAGCTGGTATCCGTACAGGGCCGCGCGCAAACCCGCGTTCGAATCGCCGGTGAAGCTGGTCAGCGTCGACGCCCATGCGTCGAGGATGCGCGCGGCCGCCGCGGCAAACGACGCGTCACCGGAGAGGCGGTAGCGCAGCGCGAGCTGATAAGCGGCCGCGGCGTCGTTGGCGAGCGTGATGTAATTCTCCGGTGCGCACGGCGAGCCGGCGCAGATCGACGCCTGCGGATGGGGCGCGTAGCTCGACTGCGCGTGCGCGTTGGCTGTCAGCTTGTCCCAGCTGCCCTTCCAGGGTTGCGCGCCCGCGGCCACCTTGGCTTGCATGCGATCCAGGTCGGCCTGTCTCGACAGACAACCGGGGTGGACGAAGGCGTTCGTCGCGGCGCCGGCGTCGGCGTCCGGAGCGTCCGCCGTGGCGTCGCGGCCCGCGTCGACGACGGCCGATGCGTCGCCGCCGGGAGCGCCGGCCGCGCCGTCGGCGCCCGGCGGTGAGCTCGAAGGCCTGGCGCCCCGACCACACGCCATCGGCGGCACCGCAATCAACGTCAGCACGACAAAGTGTGCCGCCGACCGCATGGTCACCCCAGGCGAAGGTTGTCGATGAGGCGCGTCGTGCCGACGAACGCGGCGACCGCGAGCACCGCCGGCGCGGCGACGCGCTCGGCGATCGGGCGCCAGCGTCGCGGCGTCGCGCAGCTCGACGTAGTCGATGCGCGTCGCCGCGGGCGCGATGTCGGCTTGCGCGGCGGCGACCAGCCGGGCGGCGTCGCGCTCGCCGGCGTCGAAGAGCGCGCGCGCGCGCGCGCAGGCCGCGCGACAGCGCCAGCGCGCGCTGCCGCTCCTCGGGCGACAGGTACTTGTTGCGCGACGACATCGCCAGGCCGTCGGGCTCGCGCACCGTCGGCAGCCCGACGATCTCGATCGGCATGTCCAGGTCGGCCACCATGCGGCGGATCACCGCCAGCTGCTGGTAGTCCTTCTCGCCGAAGATCGCGACGTGCGGGCGCACGATGTTGAACAGCTTGCACACGACGGTGGCGACGCCGACGAAGTGGCCGGGACGGTGCGCGCCGCACAGCCCCTTCTCCAGCTCGCGCACCTGCACGAAGGTCTGGTAGCCGGGCGGGTACATCTCGGCGTCGGCGGGCACGAACGCGACGTCGGTGCCGGCGCTCGCCGCCTTGGCCAGGTCGCCGTCGAGATCGCGCGGATAGCGCGCGAGATCCTCCGTCGGCGCGAACTGCGTCGGGTTGACGAAGATCGACAGCACCAGCCGATCGCCGCGGCGCCGCCCCTCCTCGAGCAGCGCGACGTGACCGGCGTGCAGGTAGCCCATCGTCGGCACGAACGCGATCCGCTCGCCGCGCGCGCGCGCCGCCTCGGAGAACGCCGTCATCTCGGCGATCGTGCGCAGAACCGCGGGCGCGCTGCTCAGTCATAGCTCTCCTTGTCCGACGGGAAGCGGCCGGCGCGCACGTCGGCGGCGTAGGCGGCGAACGCCTCGCCGACCGCCTTGCCCATCTCGGCGTAGCGGCGCACGAAGCGCGGCTTCCACGCCGGCTCGAGCCCGAGCAGGTCGTGCATCACCATCACCTGGCCGTCGCAGGCCGGGCCGGCGCCGATGCCGATCGTCAGCGCCGGGACGCTGCCGGTGATCTCGGCCGCCAGCGCGTGCGGCACCGCCTCGATCACGATCGCGTACGCGCCAGCCTCGGCGACCGCGCGCGCGTCTTCGAGGATGCGCGGCGCGCTGATCGTCGGTGCGCCCCTGCACCTTGAAGCCGCCGAGCTGGTGGATCGACTGCGGCGTCAAGCCGACGTGCCCCACGACCGGGATGCCGGCGCGCACCAGGCGGCGCACCAGCTCCGCGACCTCGACGCCGCCCTCGAGCTTGACCGCCTCGGCGCGGCCTTCCTTCATCAGGCGCCCCGCGGCGCGCATGCCGTCCTCGATCGAGGCCTGGTAGCTCATGAACGGCAGATCGCCGACCAGGTGCGCGCGGCGCACGCCGCGCGAAACCAGGCGCGTGTGATAGACCATGTCGTCGAGCGAGACCGGCAGCGTCGAGCGCTCGCCCTGCACGACCATGCCGAGCGAATCGCCGACCAGGACCACGTCGATGCCGGCGTCGTCGGCGAGGCGCGAGAACACGACGTCGTAGGCGGTGACCACCGCGGTCTTCTCGCCGCTCGCCTTGCGCGCGCGCAGCGTCGCCGTCGTCACCTTCGCCGGTGTCGTCGTCGAGGAGCCTTTGGCGCCAGCGATCGGACATCCCGTCAGCGTAGCCACGCCTAGCCACGGCTCCAGTGGCTGGTGCCCGGCGGCGCGTCGAGGATGACCTTGCATCAGCTCGCGCCGGTGCTCGAGGTTGCCGACGAAGTCGATGTCCGATGCATTGACGATCAGCAGCGGGCCGTCGTTGTAGTTGAAGAAGAACTCGGCGTAGGCGCGCGCGACCTCCTCGACGTACTCGGAGCGGATCGGCTTCTCCTCGGGGCGCGCGCGCTTGCGAATGCGATCGACCAGCACGCCCGTGCGCGCCTGCAGGTAGACCACCAGATCCGGCGTCACCGTGCGCGGCTTCAGCATCTGGTAGATGCGGTCGTAGAGCGCCATCTCGTCGGGCGAGAGGTTGATCGACGCGAACAGGCGATCCTTGGCGAACAGGTAGTCCGACACCACGCCGCCGCGCGCGAACAGATCGCCCTGCGACAGCTCGCCCTGCTGCTGGTAGCGCGCCAGCAAGTAGAAGAGCTGCACCGACATCGCGTTGCGCCGCGGGTCCTTGTAGAACGGCCCCAGGAACGGGTTGTCCTCGGGGCTCTCGTGGATCACGCGCGCGTGCAGCTCTTCGCCCAGCAGATCCGTCAGGCTGGTCTTGCCTGCCCCGATGGGCCCCTCGACGGCGATGTACCGGGGACGGTGCGTTCGCAACAAGACGATCCCCTATAACCCGCCGGAGTCCCCGTTGGCTAGTAGCACCTCGATGCGCGCGCGGGTCGGCCGCGCGTGCGCCGGCGGCGTGACCGTCAGGCTCGAGCGCAGCGCCGCCTCGACACATCGGCCGACGGCGCCGGCGTCGAACGGCGGCGGCAGGTGCGCGGTCGCGCGTGTCACGGCGCCGCGCGCGTCGAGCTCCGCCTCGACGACGAACCGTAGGGTGTCGTGACCGCGCGACGGCGCGGCGTCGCCGAAGCATTCGTCCCAGGGCGGCGGCCGCTGCTTGAGCGCGGCGTCGATCACCGGCGCGGCGAGCGGGCCTTGCGAGGAGACGGTGGCGATGGCGACGGCGTGCCAGCGGTGGCGGCGGGGGCGGGGCGGCGAGGACGAGGACGGCGACGAGGACGGGAGTTGGGGGCCGAGGGCGGCCAGGTGGGCGCGGGCTCGGGTCAACCAGGGACTCTTGGGCTGGCGCGCGATGAACTCCTGGAAAGCCGCCAGCGCGTCGTCGGTCTTGCCGCCGATCTCGCTGGCGAGGCCGATGTAATAGAACACGTCGCCCTCGGGCAGGAACGAGAAGTCCGCGCCGGGCTGCTGGGCCAGGCGCAGCAGCGATCCGTTGGGGTCCATGGCCATCGCGCGCCCGATCGCCTCGCGCGCCGCCACGTCCTGGCGATCGCGATCCAGCGCGACACCAAGGCCGTAGTAGCTGAACGCCAGGCCCTGTTCGTGGCCGCGGCGGTCGGCGGCGTGCTCGTCGATGCGAATTGCCTCACGATAGCGATCCGCGGCGTCGCGCAGGCGGCCGAGCCCCATCAGCAGCTCGGCGGCGTTCGCGTAGGCCGGCGCCTCGCTCTCGCCGAGCGCGATCTGCTGATCGTAGCTGGCCAGCGCCTCGCGATAGTGGCCGAGGTGCGAGCGCTCGAGACCGAGGCGAAACCAGCACGCCGCCTTCTGGCCCGAGCAGGCGCGCCAGCGGCTCGGCGCGCTCGAGCGTGGCGACCGCGTCGGTCGCGTGCCCGCGCAACGACTGCACCTCGGCGAGCAGGAACAGCGTCGAGAAGTCGAACGGCGACAGCGCCAGCGCCTCGTGCAGGCGCGCCTCGCACGACGCCAGGCGGTCGGAGAGCTGTGTGCGCCCGCGCTCGCCGGGCGGAGTCACGCCCTCGGCCAGCAAGTCGCGCGCCTTCTGCACCAGGCGTTCGAACTGGTCGCGCTGGGGATCGGCGATGTGTTGCCACATGCCGGGCTCGGCGCGCGCCGGCGCGAGACCGGCCGCCGCGGGCAGCGCCAGCATCGCGCAGGCGGCGGCCAGCGACGCGCGCGCGCGGCCCCGTGCGCGAATCGAGATCGACATCGCGATCAGTATATCGCTCGCGAGCGGTCAGCGCGCGACCGCGAGGCGAGCGCGATAGGCGTCGAGTGACAGGCCGGGATAGCTGACCTGCCAGCGCGCGCGGAACAGCGCCGCCAGCTCGGGCGCGCGCGGGCCGTCGCGGCGCAGGGCCACTCCGTAGGTGAAGGCATCGGGGAAGAAGTCGTAGTCGCTCCAGAGCTGCGCGCTGTCGAGGATGTCGCGGATCATCTGGGTGTGGTCGGGATGGGGCATCCAGATGACGTCGGGCGCGCGGCGCCAGAGCTCGGCAACGCGAAACCCGTGCAGCGCGAAATCACGATCGTGCAAGCCCGAGCACGTCGATGATCGCGGCGTCGGGCGCGGCGGCGCCGACCAGGCCGTGCTCGGACATCGCGAAGCGCGTGCCGGCGGCGCGGCGCGCGCGAAGCGGGCCATCTCTTCCGACGACGTCCACGAATCGAGCTCGGGCAGCGGGCTGGGTGGCCGCGACGGTGAAACCATCGAGCGGCGCGAGCCGTTGTGTCGACGCGCGCGCCTCGTACGCGGAGCCCGCGGCGTCGAGCGCCCAGCGCGCCGCCCAGCAGCAGCACCGCCGCGCCGGCCAGCCGCAGGACCAGCGACGGCGCGGTCGCCTGGACCGGCGGCAGCGAAGAAGCCATCGAAGCTGAGCGCGGCGGCGACGACGATGAACGGCAGCGACGGAAAATAGAACCGGCCCAGATGCCCCATGATCTGGTTCACGTCGAAGAAGCGCGATGAACGTGACGGCACACCAGTGATCAGCAGCGCCAGCACGATGCGCGCGCTCCGGCGCGTGGTGAACATCGACCAGCGCGGCGATGAACGGCCCGAGCCCGGTCAGGAAGACGCGCAGGAACCAGAACGGGTTCCAGGTGTACTCACCGCGAAGCCGGCGTAGTAGTGCGGCGCTTGACCTAGACGCCGAGCGGCAACGGTGTGCCCGAGCCAGTGCGGTCTTGAGCAGCAAGATCGATCGCGACCAGCGAGGCCAGCGTCGCGACGAAGGCGATCAAGCGGCCCGCGGCTGATCCTGAGCGGCTGGCTCGGAGCCAGCACCAGGCACAACCGCGGGAACGAACAGCGCGTAGAGCGCGTTGTCAGGCCTGACCTGATACGCAACGTACGCAACGACTCCAGTGGCGATGGCGCGCCGGATCGTCGGCGCGTCGGCGAGCGCCAGCGCAGCGAAGATCAGCGCTGTGTTGGCCAGCGCCGCCAGCATGGTGTCCATGCCCGCTCAGCGCGTGAAACTGAAACGGGTCGGTGTACGCGAGCAGCAGCGAGCAGCAGCGCCGCCCAGACCCAACCTTGCCGGCGCAGCGCCGGGTGCCGCGCGAACCGCGCACAGGTCAGCGCCAGCGCGGCGACGAGCAGGATCGCCGCCGCGACGGAGCTGACCCGCAAGACGGCCGCGTCGCCAAGCGCGGGCCGCGTCCAGCGCACCAGCGCCACGACCAGCACGTGCGGGAGGCTGGTCGCGCCGTAGACCGGGGGCTCGCCGCGGTTCCAGCGCAGCCCGAAGCCGGCGAGCAGGTTGTGTGCGTAGCGCAAGAACATGTACGCGTCGTCGAAGTCGGTTGGCGGAGCGCGCAGCGAGCGCCCGCAGGCGGTCGCCAGCAACCAGCAGGGCCGTCAGGATAGCGCCGCGGCGCAGCCAGATCGCGGTGGCGGCAGCCATTCATCGAACTTACTCCCGAACGAGCGCTCTGATCCGGATCTTGGCGCCGAGCCGTCAGAGGCACAGGAGACCGGCCAGCGCGCAGCCCCCGGCTGAATTGCAGGCGCCCGAGGTCGAGAGTGGCGGCGGGCAGCTGCACGCGGTCGTCGGTCCCGGAAACTGACACGACGGCGCGCTCCCGTCGCAGCGGGCCTGGCATTCGCCGGTACCGGTGCAAGCCGCGCGCGCGCCGTGAGGCTGCTGGCCCGCGGGGACCAGCGTGCACTGCCCCTGATGACCGGTGACGTCGCATGCCATGCAGTCCGGAATGCAGGGACTGGAGCAGCAGAAGCCGTCGACGCACAGGCTGTTCTGACAGTCGCTGTCGATGCTGCACGTCGATCCGACGGGCCGCGCCGACGTGCACTGGTGAGTGGTGGTGTTGCAGTTCGGCGCCGCCGCGCTCACACAATCGGCGCTGGTGGTGCAGCTGGCGAGGCAGGCCGGTTGGGCTGGCGCAGTTGAGGCCGAGCGGACAGGCGCCGGGCGCGGCCGCGCCGCAAGAGCCGAGGCCGTCGCAGAATCGCGCCGGCGTCAGCGTGCCACCGCTGCAGCTCTGCGCGGCGCAATTGACCGTCTGGGGCGCGGCCACGCAGGCGGCGGTCGCCGCGGTCGTCAGCGTGCATTGCGCCGCGCAGACGCCGGTGCCGCCGCAAGGGGCTCGCGTGCGTTCCGTGGGGTGGCCCCGAGGCGACCGGCGAGCAGGTTCCGGGCGCGATGTCGCACGCCTGGCACTGTCCGGTGCAAGCGGCGTTGCAGCAGACGCCGTCGACGCAGAAGCCAGTCGCGCACTGCGTACCGACGGAACACGGCGAGCCGTTGCCGAGGAGCGGCGTGCCGCCCATCCCCATCGCGCCGCCCATGCCCATCGCGCCGCCCGTTCCGGCCTTGCCGCCGGCGCCCGTCGCGCCGCCGGCGCCCGTCGCGCCGCCAGTGCCGTTGACCGCCCGTGCCTGTGGCCGCCGGTGCCTGCCAAATGACCGCCCATGCCGGTCGCGCCCGCCGCGCCGGTCATGCCGCCGAGCGCCCGTCGTCCCGCCCGCCGCCGATCGCACCGCCGTGTCCGCCCGAGCCGGCGATCGCGCCACCGCCACCGCTGGCTCCGGCGGTGCCCGACGCGCCGCCACCGGCCACGACCGAGCCGCCACCCGCGCCGTTCTGCCCGCCGCCGCCACCGGCGCCGCCGCCGTGGAAACCTCCCGCGCCAGAGCCGCCGTCATCGCCGCCGACCACGTTCGCGCTGCACTCGTTTCCCTGGAGCGGCTCATGGAAGCAGAGCTGGCACGGAAAGCCGCAAGCAAGCCCGCGCGGACATTCATTGCCGGCGCACGACACGCGACCGTCTCCGATCGACGGGTCGTAACAGGCGACGGACGTCACCGCCAGCGCGCCCGCGAGAAAGGCGACCGCATTCACCAGCACCGCTGTTCGCCCGGCGGCGCTGCCCTTCGACGACCATGGCGATGCTTTCATGACGTCCCCTTTGTCAGAAGGTGAGCCGCAGGCGCCCGCCCGTGAACCCCGGCGCCAGGCTCACCCCACCGCCGACGGTCACGCGCGCCTGTGCCCGCGGTCGCGGCACCATCGCGCGCTCTGCGTGCTCGCGCGAATGGTCGATGGCGTACAGGATTCCGCCGGTAACGACCGCTGCGGCGCCGACCGCCAGAAAGACTTCTTCCAGCGTCTGATCGCGCTCACCGTCCGTCTGCTTCGCGCGAAAGAATAGGCCGTTCGTCGCATCCTTCGTCACGCTGTCGCTTTCTCTCTGCGCGAGGATCCCGAACGTGATCCCCGCCCCCAGGAGCGCGACGCCGATGCCGGCCGCCGTGAGCGTCGGAATGTCGAAGCGCGATCGCGCGCGTGGCTCAGTCGCGCTACCCGGCGCGCGGGCACCGACCAACGCAGGCGACAAATTCGATTCGGTCGGCCGCGCGCCGACGGCGGCGCTGCTGCGACAGGCCCATGCGTGTCCGTCGCGCCAAACCGCAACGTCAGATGGACGGTCTCGCGCGGCGCAACCACGATCCGTTCGGTGGTCACGACGCCGGTGCTGGTGTTGCGCGCCGCCACCTCGTGCGGCCCGGCGTCGACGTAGACCGATCCGCTGAGCGGCGTTACACCGCGCCGCCGCCCGTCGACGGAGATCTCGGCGCCCGGTGGATCGCTGGTCACCGCCAGCGTCGCCACGCGCGCGCGCAGCAGCTCTCGCTCGTGCGTCGCTTTCTCCCGCGTGCCCGGCGGCGCATGCTCCGCGTGCGCGAGAAACCCGTCGAACGCGTCCATCGCGTCGGCGTCGCGGCCGAGACCCTGATACGCCAGCGCGCGGTCGTAGAAGATGTTGGCGCTGGGAACCAGCGCGTACGCCTCGTCGAACTTCGTGAGCGCCTGCGCGAACTGCTTCTGCCGCAGGAGCTCGACGCCTTCGACCAGCCGCGCGCGCGCCGTGTCTCGCGCGGCTTCATTGCCGGCGACCGGCGCGGGCGCCGCCGGCGCCACGGCGGGCGCAGCGTGAGCCGGGCTCGCTCCGATCGCGATGACCACGACCAACGACAGCGCGACAGCGCTGGTGCGTCCGCCCCAAGCGCGCGCTTCAGAGATCAACGATTCCATCCGGCCCGACGGGGGCGTGTGGACGGGGTGAATCAGGGTGGCGTCGCGCGGGAGCCTCCCCGTTGCGCCGTTTCACCGGCGCGCGCAGTTCAGGAGGCGGGGCCTGGATCGGAACCTGAGCGTCGGGCATCACCACCGCCGCGGTGGGCGCAGGCGCGAGCGGCTCGGGCGCCCGAACCGAATCGACCGCGTTCGCGGTCATCAGGCCGGGGTCGGCGATCTTCGCCGGCGCCGGCGCGGCGACGACGCGCGTCGTGACCGCCGCCAGCGAGGCGGCCGCCCGATGCGACGGGTGTCCGCCGCGCAAGAATGTGACGGAAGCGACCACGACCAGCGCCGCCAGCCCCGCGACGGCGCCCGCGACGCGGCGATCCATCGCTGGAAGGCGCAGGCGCGACGGAAGCCGGCGCAGCCCCGACGGAATGAAGCGCGACGGAAGCAGCCGCGACGGAAGCCGCAGGCGCGATGGAAATAGCCGCGACGGGAGCCGCAGGCGCGGCAACTGCCACGAGTCGTGCCAGCGGAACATACGCGGCGCCGGCGTCGGGAGCACCACGCTGGGCAACATGGCGGTCGCGCTGCCCGACATCAGCCAGGTCAACCCGGCGTCCTCGCGACCCGCCGTCGCCAGCGTCTCGGCCACCTCGACCATCGACGCCGGGCGGCCTTCGGGCTTCTTCGCCAGCATGCGCGCTACCAGCTCGTCGAGCCACGCCGGGAGCGCGGGCACGCGCGACGACGCGCGCGGCGGCGCCTCGAACATGTGCGCGGCCAGGATCGCGCGGATGCCCTCGCGCTCGAACGGCGGCTTGCCGCAGATCATCTCGAAGAGGATGCAGCCGAGCGCGTAGATGTCGGCGCTGGGCGAAACCTGGTCCGAGGAGGTGCACTGCTCGGGCGAGATGTACATCGGCGTGCCCAGCAGCATGCCGGCACGCGTGATCGGCTCGCTGCCCGGCTCGTCGGTGAGCAGCTTCGCCAGGCCGAAATCGAGGACCTTGATCCGCCGCTCGGTCGCATGCGACGACGCGGCGACCCGCGACACGAAGACGTTCCCCGGCTTCAGATCGCGATGAACGATGTTATGCGCGTGCGCGGCACCGACAGCCGACGCGATCCGCTGCGCGATCGCGCACGCGGTCTGCCAGGGCAGCGAGCCGGTGCGTTCCAGGCACGCCGCGAGCGTCTCGCCGTCGAGATACTCCATCACGATGTACGCGCGGCCGCTCGGCTCGACGTCGTAGTCGAAGATCTCGACGATGCCGGGGTGGCGGATCAGCGACGTCGCCAGCGCTTCGAGGAAGAAGCGCTTCACGACATCGCGGTCCTTGCTCAGCTCGGGCGCGAGGACCTTGATCGCCGCGCGGCGCGCGATCGTGTGGTGCTGGGCGAGATAGACCACGCCCACGCCGCCCTTACCCAGGGTGGCGACAACTTCGTAGTTGCCGAAGGTCTCACCAACCATGGTTCCCGGCTGAAACTGGCCATGTCAGCCAGGACCGTCAAGGGAACAGCCAGGAGATCGCTGTATCTCCCTGTCGTATTGCCCGTCCCCGTCCCCGTCCTCGTTCCGCGATCCCGGATCGCAGAAGAGCGGAGCCGGAACGCCGCGCGCGCGCGGATCCCTACAGATCCAGGTCCGCCTGCGCGGCGCGTTCCATGATGAACTTGAAGCGCGCTTCGACGTCCTTGCCCATGAGCTCGGTCAAGATGCGATCCGTCTCCTCGACGTTGTCGATGGTGACGCGCAGCAGGCGCCGCGTCGCCGGATCCAGCGTCGTGCGGCGCAGCTCCTCGGGCTGCATCTCGCCCAGACCCTTGAATCGCATGATCTCGGGCTTCGCGTTCTTGGGCAGCGTCGCCACGATGCGATCGCGATCGGCTTCGTCCAGCGCCCAGAACGTCTCCTTGCCGTGGTCGACGCGGAACAGCGGCGGCTGCGCCAGGTAGACGAAGCCGTCTTTGATGAGCGGCTGCAGGTGCCGGTAGAAGAACGTCAGCAACAGCGTCGCGATGTGGTGGCCGTCGGAGTCGGCGTCCATCAACAAGACGATCTTGTGATAGCGCAGGCGCTCGATCTTGAACTCCTCGCCCACGCCGCAGCCCAGCGCCGACACGACGTCCTGCAGCTCCTTGTTCGACAGCATCTTCTGCAGCGACGCCTGCTCGGTGTTCAGCACCTTGCCGCGCAGCGGGAGGATCGCCTGCGTCTTGCGCTCGCGCCCCTGCTTGGCCGAGCCGCCGGCGGAGTCGCCCTCGACGATGAACAGCTCGCTGCGCGCGGGGTCGGTCGACGAGCAGTCGGCGAGCTTGCCGGGCAGGTTCAGCCGGTGCGACACCGCGGTCTTGCGCGACACCGCCTGCGCCGCCGCGCGCGACGCCTCGCGCGCCTTGGCCGCCAGGCCGATGCGCTCGACGATCGCCGCGCCCGCGGTGCGGTTCTCGAGCAGGAACTTCTCCAGCGCGGGCCGCACCGCGCTGTCGACCTGGTTCTGCGCCTCGGGGCTGCCGAGCCGCTCCTTGGTCTGGCCCTGGAACTGCGGCTCGTGCACGTAGAGCGACAGCACGCCGACGACGCCCTCGCGGATGTCCTCCGCGGTCAGCGTCACGCCCTTGGGCGCGAGATCCGTCGTCTCGATGAACGATCGCACCGCCTTGACGATCGCGGCGCGAAAACCCTGCTCGTGCGTCCCGCCCTGCGTCGTCGGGATCGCGTTCACGTAGGAGCGGATGGTCTCCTCGTGCGACTCCGTCCACTGCAGCGCCGCCTCGATGCGCACCCCGCCCTCACCGTCGCGCTCGAAGTAAAAGACCTGCGCCGCCGTCGGCGCCTTGCCGCGCTCGGCGACCATGCGTGCCAGGAAGTCGGCGATGCCGCCCGCGTGCTCGAAGACCTCCTCGCTGCCGGCGGCCTCGTCGCGGTAGGTGATCTTGAGGCCCTTGTGCAGGAACGCCTTGGCGTCGAGGCGGAAGCGGATCGTCTCCGTGCTGAACTGCTGGCTGCCGAAGATCTGCGGGTCGGGGCGGAACATGATCGACGTCCCGGTCCCCTTCGCCGCGCGCACCTTGCGCAGCTTGCTCGTCGGCTTGCCGCGCTCGTAGGTCTGCTCCCACTCGCCGCCGTCGCGCTTGATGGTCGCGACCAGCTCTTCCGACAGCGCGTTCACCACCGACGAGCCGACGCCGTGCAAGCCGCCCGAGAACTGGTACTGCGCCGACGAGAACTTGCCGCCCGCGTGCAGCGTGGTCAGCACCAGCTCCAGCGCCGACTTCTTGAACTCCTTCTTGACGTCGACCGGAATGCCGCGCCCGTCGTCGACGACCGTGACCGACTTGCCGTCCTTGTGCAGCGTGACCTTGATGTTGGTCGCGAAGCCGTTGATCACCTCGTCGACGGAGTTGTCGACGATCTCCCACAGCAGGTGGTGATAGCCCTTGGTGTCGGTGCCGCCGATGTACATGCCGGGGCGGCGGCGCACCGGCTCGAGGCCCTCGAGGACCGTGATGTGCTCTGACGTGTAAGCGGCGGTGGCCATTCGTTTCGCTTGTTCGCTCCTCAGTTGAGCAGCGTGGGAGGGGGCGGTGCCTCGGGCAGGATCACGCGCACGACCTTCGTCTTGCGCGCCGAGCTGGTGCCCGCGTCCACCGCGCGCCGTCAGCGACGGGCGCCCCGTGCCCATCGGGATCTTCTTGCCGCCCTCGGTCTCGGCGGTCAGCCATTCCTTGTCGCGGGCTCGGCCCACGCCGAAGCCGACCACCGGATCGTCGGCCTCGACCTTGATGACGATCACCCCGCGACCGGGGTTGGCCAGCTCGGGGATCTCCTCGACCCTGCACACCAGCGCCCGCACCTCGGTGGTCACGACGCAGACCACACCGTCGGCGTCGGCGACCGCCACGCCCACGATCTCGTCGCCCTCGGCCATCTTCGCGAAGCGGCGGCCGGCGCGCGTCGACAGCTCGCGGTGCGGGTCGAGGTTGAAGCGCAGGCCGTAACCCTGGCGCGTGATCGCCAGCGCCACGGCGCCCGCGGGCGCGCTGCGCCGCGTCGAGCAGCATCGTCGCCGACCGCGCGCTCGCCGTCGCGGAAGTTGAACAGCTTCTGCACCGGCTCGCCGTAGCCGGTCGACGCCGGCACGTCGTTGACGCGCGTGACGTAGCAGCTGCCCTGGTTCGAGAAGATCGCGATCGCTTCCTTCGTCGAGCCGCGCAGCGCCGCCAGCACGGCGTCGCCCTCGCGCAGGCGCGTGGCCGAGATGTCCTTGATCTCGCGCACGCGCTTGAGCCAGCCGTCGCGCGACAGGATCACCGTGACGTCCTCGTCGACGATGAAGGCCTCGGCGTCGAACTCGACGTCGTCGCCGCCCGGCGCCGCCGATCTTGGTGCGCCGCTTGTCCTTGAACCTCTCGGCGACCTCGGCGAGCTCGGTGCGGATCACCTTCCACAGCTTGCGCTTGTCGCCCAAGATGGTCCGGATCTCCTTGGCGCGCGTCCGCTTGCTCTTGAGCTCTTCGACGATGAGCAGGATCTCGAGCTTGGCGAGCTTGTAGAGCTTGAGCTCGAGGATCGCGTCGGTCTGCACGTCATCGAGACCGAAGCGCTTGATCATCTTGGCCGCGGCGTCGGCCTTGCCGTCGGACTGCCGGATAAGCTTGATGGTCTCGTCGAGGACATCGAAAATGGTCTCGAAGCCCTCGAGGATGTGGATGCGGCGCTCGAGCTCGGCGAGCTCGAACTGGAACCGCCGCGTCACCACCTCGTCGCGGAACTTCAGGAACTCTCGCAGGATCTCGACGAGGTTCGACCTTATCGGACCCGCGATCTCCGTGTCCTCGATCGGCACCAGGCAAGTCAGGTTGACGTGGAACGACTGCTCGAGCGGCGTGTGCTTGTAGAGGTACGACATCACCAGCGCCGGGTCGGCGCCGCTCTTGAGCTCGAGCACGATGCGCACGTCGTCGGTCGATTCGTCGCGCACGTCGACCAGCATCGGCAGCTTCTTGTTGATGATCACCTCGGCGATGCGCTCGACCAGCGTCGCCTTGGAGACGCCGAACGCGATCGACGTGATCACGATGCGGTCGCCGCCCTTCTCCTTGCCCTTGGGGCTCTCGGTCTCCCACTCGCCGCGCAGGCGGACGCCGCCCTGCCCGCTCTCGTAGATCTCGCGCAGCTCCTTCTTCGAGTTGGTGATCTGCCCGCCGGTCGGGAAATCCGGGCCTTTGATGTACTTCAGCAGATCCTTGATCTGCAGATCCTTGTCGTCGATGAGCGCGATCGCCGCCTGGCAGACCTCTTCCAGGTTGTGCGGCGGGATGTTGGTCGCCATGCCGACGGCGATGCCGGTGCAGCCGTTGATCAGCAGCTGCGGCACCTTGGCCGGCAGCACGACCGGCTCCTCGGTGGTGCCGTCGTAGTTGGGGCGGAAGTCGACCGTCCCCTGCTTGATCTCCTCGAGCAGCTCCATCGCCAGCGGCGCGAGCCGCGCCTCGGTGTAGCGATAGGCGGCCGGCGAGTCGCCGTCGAGCGACCCGAAGTTTCCGTGCCCCTCGACCAGCGTGTAGCGCAGCGAGAACCACTGCGCCATGCGCACCATCGCCTCGTACGACGACGCGTCGCCGTGCGGGTGGTACTTGCCCAGCACCTCGCCGACGATGGTCGCGCACTTGCGGAACTTGGAGTCGGGGTAAAGGTGCAGGTTCGCGTACATGGCGTACAGGATCCGCCGCTGCACCGGCTTCAACCCGTCGCGCACGTCGGGCAGCGCGCGCGCCGTGATGACGCTGACGGCGTAGTTCAGATAGCGCCGCTGCGCCTCGTCCGCGAGCGAGGCGTCCGCGGGCGGCGTCGGCCCGTCGGCCCCACCGCCGTCACCACCACCGCCTCCGCCCTTGCCCTTACCCCCGCCGCGCTTGCCGCTTTTCCCCGGCATGTCCCCGGCCGAGGCCTTGGCCCCCGCGGCCAGAAGGTCGAGCTGCTTCTCCGCCATACTGCCTCGGCAAGCTAAAGGACCCCGCCTTGGTTTGCAAGAAACCTGGCCCTCGAGTGTCGCTCGAGCCGAGCGGGCGCGCGAGCTAGCTCTGCAGCTTCTTGCGCTTCCAGTCGCGGGGCGGGCGCTTCTCGGCGGCGTTCGGGTTCGGCGATGACTGGTCGATCCAGCGGTAGCTCGGCAGCGGCCGCACGTCGATGTGCACGAACTGGCCGCGCGGGTAAAGGCCGATGCCGAGGCCACCGGTGTCGAGCGACTCCGCGAACGACTCGATCTTCTTGGGCGTCACGCCCTCGATGCGGATGTCGGTCGCCGTGCCCTTGTAGTGGTTGCTGGTCTTCTTGCGCTGGTTCCGGTAGCCCGAGACGACGTCGATCGCCTTGCCGCCGAAGTGATCGTAGACGTGCGAGAGGATCGTGAACAGCCGCGGCTCGATCGGCTTCTCGTCGTCGGTGCGGCGGCAACGCAGCACGTGATCGAGCGAGCGCAGCGCCTCGACGTTGTAGGACCCGTCCTCGTTGTAGATGTTGACCTTGACCGACTCGTCGAGGCCCAGCATCCGCAGCTCGAGATCGCCCGACGGCATCCCCAGCGGCTCCTTGCGCAGCGCGGCCTCGGGCACGACGCGTCCGGTAAACTTGCCGTGCTTCCGGATCGAGACGCCGTTGCCGCCGTGGCGCGTCTTGGACGGCTCTGCGCCTTCGGCACCGTCGTCCGAGCCGGATTGCGAACCGGATGACGAACCAGACCGGGCCCCGGCCTTCGAACCCCCGCCCTCACTGGTTGCCCCCCCCTCGCCCGGTTCGGCCGACGCCACTTTTCCGGTAACTGCCAACAGAAGCGCGCTTCCGAGGATTGCGACTCGCAGCATCTGGTTAAGCCTGCCTGGGAATGTAGTAAGGGGTCAACCAAAAAAAGTTGCGATCTCTTCACATCTTTCGCCACCCGCGCTCACTCGCCCCGCCCGGTACGCGATTGTGGGCCGCGGATCACGCTGGATTCGTAGCCTCGGCGCAGCGTCGGCACGGCGATCACATCTCCCTCGCTGTCAGCGTCGCGGTGTCTCCACGTGACTCTGCACGTGCTGCAGATCGATCCCGAGACGCGCTGCGACCTGGAAGATGCGCTCGTCGCGATAGAACTCGCCGTAAACGATGCGACGCACGCCGGCGTTCGCGATCTGCTTGAAGCAGTTCCAGCACGGGCTGGCGGTCACGTAGATCATCGCGCCGTCGATCATGACGCCGTTCTTCGCCGCCTGGATGATCGCGTTCGCCTCCGCGTGAATGGTCGCGACACAATGGTCGTTCTCCATCATGTGTCCCTCGTCCGTACAGTGCGGCATGCCGCGGATCGATCCGTTGTAGCCCGTCGACAGGATCGTCCGATCGCGGACCATCACCGCGCCCACGAACTTTCGCGGACAGGTCGAGCGCGAGGCAACGACCTGAGCGATGTTCATGAAGTACTGGTCCCAGGGGACTCGCTCGTCCATGCGAGGGTTTTACCAGCACCCTTCCCGGTGCGGCGACGAGATTTTGGTAGTATCCGCGCCAACCGTGGACTGGAAAGCGACGCTGAACCTCCCCAAGACCGATTTTCCGATGCGGGCCGATCTGGCCAAGCGCGAGCCTGCGTGGCTCGCGCGCTGGGAGCAGGAGCGCCAGTACACGAAGATTCTCGAGGCGCGGCAGCGCGAGGAAGCGCCGCCGTTCGTGCTGCACGACGGCCCGCCCTATCCGACGGGCGGCATCCACTACGGCACCGTGCTCAACAAGGTGCTCAAGGACATCGTCGTGCGCTCGCAGCTGCTCATGGGCCGGCGCGCGGTGTTCCGGCCCGGCTGGGATTGTCACGGGCTGCCGATCGAGCAGCAGGTCGAGAAGGAGCTGGGCAAGGCCAAGGGCGACCTGTCGCCGGCCGAGTTTCGCGAGCGCTGCCGCGCGCACGCGCTGAAGTTCGTCGACGTCATGCGCGCCGAGTTCAAGCGGCTCGGCTGCCTCGGCATCTGGGACGATCCCTACCTGACGCTGTCGAAAGACTACGAGGCGACGATCGTGCGCCAGCTGGCGGGGTTCGCGCGCCGCGGGCTCATCTATCGCGACAAGAAGCCGGTGCACTGGTGCGTCGTGCATCGCACCGCGCTCGCCGAGGCCGAGGTCGAGTACGAGGAGCACACCTCGCCATCGATCTACGTGCGCTTTCCGATCGAGGGCGATCTGTCCGCCGCGGATCCGACGCTCGCCGGGCGCCCCGCTTCATTCGTCATCTGGACGACGACGCCCTGGACGCTGCCCGCGAACCTGGCGATCGTCGCCAACCTGGAGCTCAGCTACGTCGCGCTGCCGGTGAAGCTGCGCGACGGAAGCGCAAGCCAGAACGACGAAGAGCTGCTGGTCGTCGCCGAGGGCCTGGCCGAGACCTTCCTTGCCGCGTGCGGGCTCGAGTGCCCGCCGGATCGCTGGATCCGCATTCCCCGCGCGGGCTTCGAAAAGCTGCTCGGCACGCGCTATCGCCACCCGCTGGGGATCGCGCGCGCAGCACGACGCCGCGTTCCGGCTCTACTTCGCGCGCCACGCGACGCTGGAGGCCGGCACCGGCCTGGTGCACACCGCGCCCGGGCACGGCGCTGACGATTACATCGTGGGACGCCAGGTCGGCCTGCCGATCTACGCGCCGGTCGACGCCGCGGGAAAGCTGACCGCCGACGTCGCCGACTTCGGCGGCCTGGGCGTGTTCGACGCCAATCCCAAGATCGTGCAGCGGCTCGCGGACACCGGATATTTGTTGAACAAGCCGGGCCAGTCGGTGCGCCACCAGTACCCGCACTGCTGGCGCTGCAAGACGCCGATCATCTTTCGTGCCACCGAGCAGTGGTTCGCGCGCCTCGGCGACGCCGACGACGCGACGTCGCTGCGCGCCGAAGCGCTGGTCGAGATCGGCCGCACCAAGTGGATCCCGACCTGGGGCGAGAACCGCATCCGCGGCATGATCGAGGCGCGGCCCGACTGGTGCCTGTCGCGGCAGCGCGTCTGGGGTGTGCCGATCCCCGCCTTTCGTTGCGGAAAATGCGGGAAGGATCTGCTCGAGCCGGAAGTTATGGAGCACGTGGCGGAGGTCTTTCTCAAGGAAGGCTCGAACGCGTGGTTCACCTGGCCCGCGTCGGACCTGGTGCCGCCCGGCACCGGCTGCAGCGCGTGCGGCAGCCGCGCGCTGGAGAAGCAGGGCGACATCGTCGACGTCTGGTTCGAGTCGGGCGTGTCCTGGGCCGCGGTCGCCGACGGCAAGCTCGTCGACGCGGGTGACAAGGTCGACCTCTACCTCGAGGGCGCCGACCAGCACCGCGGCTGGTTCCACTCGTCGCTGCTGATCTCGACGGCGACGCGCCACCAGGCGCCGTACAAGGCGGTGCTCACCCACGGCTGGGTGCTCGACGAGCGCGGCAAGGTCTACTCGAAGTCGGAGATCGCCAAGGCGCGCGCCAGCGGCGTGAAGATCGACTACGTCGATCCCGCGGTCTGGATGGAGAAGAACGGCGCCGAGCTGCTGCGCCTGTGGACCGCGGCCGCCGACTACCAGAACGACATCGTCTTCTCGCAGACGATCCTCAACCAGCTCGGCGAGTCGTACCGCAAGATCCGCAACACCTGCCGGTATCTGCTGTCGAACCTCTACGACTTCGTGCCCGGGCGCGACGCGCTCGAGGATCAATATCTGCGCGAGCTGGATCTGCTGGCGCTGGGCGTGCTGCGCGAGCGCGACCACGAGGTCTTCGAAGCCTACCGGCGCTACGAGTTCCACAGCGTGGTGCGGCTGCTGACCGACGCGGTCATCACCCTGTCGTCGGAGTACCTCGACCCGATCAAGGACACGCTCTACTGCGAGGCGCCCGATTCCAAGGTGCGGCGCAGCGTGCAAACCGCGCTCTACGAGATGGTGCGCACGCTGGCGACCTGGATGGCGCCGATCCTGTGCTTCACCGCCCAGGATGTCGCCGACGAGCTGGGCAAGGCGACCGGCGTGAAGTTCGACGTGCACGCGTCGGTGCGCGGCGAGCAGGCGATCCCGGGGCGCGCCATGAAGTCGAACCCCAACCGCCGCTGGCTCGAGGAGATTCGCCCGCGCCGCGAGGCGATCTTCGCGGAGCTGGAGGCGTTCCGCGCCGCCGGCCACAAGTCGCTCGAGGCGCGCGTGCAGGTGAAGCCGACGGGCGCCGACCGCCCGCACTGGGAGTGGAACCGGGAGCATCTCACCGAGCTGTGCGTGGTGTCGGGCGTCGACGTCGACGCGGCCGACGCGACGGGCGCGACCGAGATCAGCATCGTCGAGGCACCCGGACCGACCTGTCCGCGCTGCTGGCGGCGCACCGGCGAGGCGTCGGGCAGCCGCCACGATCCCAACCTGTGCGTCCGTTGCGCCGCGGTCGTCGAGAAGCTGCCGCTGCACAACGGCGCGGCAGAGAAAGGGAGCGTGGCATGAGCGCGGCATCGCAAGAATCGGCGAGGACCGGCGGCGCGACCGGCGTATCGCCCGCGCGCAAGTACGTCCTGTTCGGCGTGTTCGCCGCGGTCAGCATCGTGCTCGACCAGTGGACCAAGGCGCTGGCGCGCGACGTGCTGCGCCCGCTCGGGCCGTATCGACCCAAGGTCGTGATCGACGGCTTCTTCAAGCTGCGCTACTCGGAGAACCCGGGGGTGGCGTTCGGCATGTTGCAGTCGATGTCGGGCGGGCGTGTCGTGCTGACGCTGATGGCAGTGGGCGCGTTCGCGCTGGTGATCTTCTACCTGCGCAAGACCGACGCCGGCGCGACGCGCCTGCAAGTCGCGCTGGGGCTGGTGGGCGGCGGCGCGATCGGCAACCTCATCGACCGCGTCGTCTACGGGCGCGTGACCGACTTCATCGTCTGGCACGTCAAGGACCACGAGTGGCCGGCGTTCAACATCGCCGACGCGGCGCTGTGCGTCGGCGTGGCTCTGATGGTGATCGACATGCTGAAACCGCGCCCGGCGGCCGCCTCATCGTCCTGACTCGTCGGAGGCATCAAAGGGCGCCATGAAACCGATGCTCTTGTCTCTGCACCTCGGGGGACGCGAGATCGGGCTGCACAGTTACGGCGTGCTCATCGGCTGCGGCTGCGCGGTCGCGATCGTGCTCGCGTTCCGCGAGGCCAGGCGGCAGGGGCTCGACGGCAGCAAGATCCTCGACCTGTCGTTCTGGATGCTGGTCGCCGGCCTCCTGGGATCGCGGCTGCTCTACGTCGCGCTCAACGCGCGCACCTTCGCGCGCATCTGCGCCGGGGGCGGCGACGACGAGATCGCGGCGCGCAGCCTCGGGCGCGTGCTCGGCGACTGCACGCGCGTCCTGCAGGTCTGGGAGGGCGGACTCGTGTTCTACGGCGGCTTCATCGCGGCCGGCGTGTTCGCGTTCTACTTCGCGCGCCGGCAGGGGTGGTCGTTCTGGGCGCTCGGCGACCTCTACGCGCCGTCGCTGGCGATCGGCCACGCGTTCGGGCGGCTCGGCTGCTTCACCGCGGGCTGCTGCTTCGGCAAGGCGTGCGACGTGGCGTCGCACTGGTGCGCGCGCTTCGCCGCCGACAGCGTCGCGTTCGAGGCGCTGCGCTCGGTCTCGGCCGTCGCCGACGGCGCCACCCTGACGCCGCCGCTGTTCCCGACGCAGCTTTACGAGGCCATGGGCGAGCTGGCGATCTTCGGCGTGCTGCTGCTCGTGCGGCGGCGGCAGCGCGACGGCGCGGGTGCCGCGGGCCCGACGACGGCAGCGCGACGGCCGGGCACGCTGGTCTTGCTGTACGCCGTGCTCTATGGCGTGCTGCGATTCGGCGTCGAGATGTACCGCGGTGACTTCGCGCGCATCTACCTCTTCCATTTCGCCACGCCGCGCCTGGCGCGCTGGCTGGGCCTGCCCGCGGGAGAAGCGGTGCTGCTGTCCACGGGGCAGGCGGTCAGCGTCGCGGTGGTGCTGGCGGCGATCGCGGTGTTGATCCACCGAACGCGTCGCCACGCGGCGACATAGGCTATGTTTCGCGGGTGAGCACGGCCCCCGCAGCGTTCCGCTGGGTTCTGGTCGCCGTGTGCGCCTCCCTCGCCGGCGCGAGCTGCAGCGGACACCCGGCGGGCGCGACCGACGGCGGCGCCGGCGGCGCGGCGGGGCACGCGGGCGGAGCGGCGGGCGGCCTCGGCGGCAGCGGCGGTGTGGCCGGCGCGACCGACGGTGGCCCGCGCGATGCGAACGGGACCGACGCCGGCGCCGATGCGACGCCGCGCTTCGTGCCAGGCCGGGGGACGTGCGCGCTGCCGCCGACCGCGAGCGACGCCGCTCTGCAGGCGGCCTACGCACGCTGGAAGACCGACCTCGTGACCTCCGACGGCGCGGGCGGCTTCCTGCGCGTGAAGCGGCCCAACTCGGGCAATCCCTTCAACTCGTCGAACTCCGAGGGGATCGGCTACGGCATGATCGCCGCGGTCTTCCTCGACGATCAGAACCTGTTCGACAACCTGTGGAAGTACGAGCAGCTCTGGATTCAGTCGGACGGCCTCATGAACTGGGAGATCAACCCCCAGGGCACGGCGGCGTCGGGGACCGGCGCCGCCACCGACGGTGACGAGGACATGGCGTTCGCGCTCGTCACGGCCGACCAGAAGTGGGGCGGCCGCGGCTCGCTCGCCACCAGCTATCTCGACGCCGCGAAGAAGCAGATTGGCCTGATCTGGACCAACGAGGTCGACCACAACCTGGGCGACGTGCTCGCGCCTGGCGATCAGTTCGGCGGCGCGCAGATCATCAACATCTCGTACCTGGCGCCCGCGTATTACCGGATCTTCGGCCAGGTCACCGGCAACGTCGCGGACTGGAACCGCGTCGTCGAGTCGAGCTACCGCGTGCTGCAGGCCGCGCTGAACACCGCCAACGGCAACGCGAACAACGGCCTGGTGCCCGCCTGGTCGACGCCGGCGGGCGTGCCCATGGCGCCGGCGGGCAAACCGACCAACTACCAGCTCGACTCGTGCCGCACGCCGTTCCGGATCGCGCAGGACTACTGCTGGAACAACGAGCCGCGCGCGCTCGCCTACGTGCAACAGATCAGCGGCTTTTACGTCGGAATCGGCGCGACCCACCTGGTCGACGGCTACGCGCTCAACGGCACGCCCATGCCCAACACCGGCCTCGCGCTGGCCGCCTTCGTCGGCCCGGCCGGCGTCGCCGCGATGGCCGCCCCGCCCTACTTCAAGCTGCGCGACGACGCCTACGCCGCCGTCGCGTCGCTGACCCTGCTCGGCGACAGCCTGTACTACAACGAGTCCTGGACCGTGCTGTCGCTGCTGATGATGAACGGACGGCTCGCCGATCTGACCAGCACCAACTGAAACCTATTTGATCGAGACGTCGTCGACGAACCAGCTCATCGGCGTGCTCGCGAGCGTGACATCGTCCGCGAACGGCCACGTCGGCGGCATCGCGCACCGGATGAAGATGCGATTGCTGGGTGGCGTGTTGCTGGGGAAGACCGCAGTCATCGTGAAATATGTTCCAGGGACGATCGGCGCCACTTGCGCGAGGACCACCGGAGCAAGAGCCAGGGTGTCGTAACCGAGCTGGCAACTCGTCAGGGAGAAATCGCCGGCCAGCTGCGGCACGAAGATCGAAGCGGAGATCGTGTGGCCGGGCAGAGAATTCATGTTTCCGATCTCGAAGGTGCTCAGGTTGGTGCACGGGGCGACGCTGACCATAGCTGGTTGCCCGAACGGCGGTCCGTCTGACGATGCCGATACCTGCAGCGAACCCGAACCCATCTCCGGGTGCATAGTGGACAGGGTCCTGCCGTTGTCGTCCTCGTCCCACTGGATCTCGTTGGCCGCCGGCTCGAACGTCCAGTTGGTCGACAGGCAGGTTCCACTCGACTGGAAGCTACAAAATTGCTGTTTGGGCGTGGAACACAAATTCCCGCAGATCCCGTTGTTGCACGCGACCGTGGTCCCCGAGGGGACCACCACCGAGCACGCGATTCCGCAACCGCCGCAGTTCTTGGTGTCGGTCTGCAGATTCGCGCACGTCGTCGGGTTGTTCGCCGGGCAGGCGGTCGTCGTGACGTTGACCCGCTGCGCGCAGGTGCCGTCCGCGACGTGGTTCGTGGCCTGTGCGCAGCTCATGCACCCGGTCGCCGAAAGCGGGCACGCGGTCGCGCAGCAGACGCTGTCGACGCAGAACCCGCTCGTGCACTGACTGCCGGTGGTGCAGCCGCCGCCGTTGGCCGCCTTGGGCAGGCACGTCGCGCTAGTGCCGGTGCCGGAGCAGAAGAAGCCAGCCGCGCACCCGGTGGTGCCGCTGCAGGTGATCGCGCACGCGGTTGCCGAGGCGCAGGCGAACCCGCCGCAGGTCGTGGGCGTCCCCGGGACGCAGGTCTGGGACGAGCAGGTCGCGGCGGGAACCAAGGTCACCGTGCTGCCAACGGTCGTGCACGAGGCAGCCTTGCACGCGTTCCCGCACGAGCCGCAGTTGCTGGCGGTGGTGATCGCCGTCTCGCATCCGGCCGTGGTGCTGGAGCAGTCGGCGAAGCCGGGGCTGCAGGTTTGCACGCAGGTCCCGGTCGAGCAGCTCGCCGTCGCGTTCGTCGCGTTGGTGCACGGCGTCCCGCACCCGCCGCAGTTGGTGCTGGTGTTGGTGGGTGTTTCACAGCCGAGATCCGCGCTGTTGCCCGGGCAATGCGCGAAGCCGGTCGCGCAGGAGCTCGCCGGAATCGAACAGGCCCTGCTCACGCAGGTCACCCCCTGGGCGGTCCGGACATTCGGCAGCGTCGTGCAGTTGTGACTGCAGCTGCCGCAGTTGACCGGGTCGCTCGCGAGGCTAACGCAGGTCGAGGTCGACGTGCACAGATCCGGCGTCGGGCTCACGCAGCTCGACGAGCAGACCGGCAAGCCGGTGGTCGGCGACGGCGCGCAGTTGGCCGTGGGGGCCACGCACTTGGTGGTGCAGCTCCCGCAGGTCGCCGGGAGGCTGAGGTTGGTCTCGCACCCGAGGTTGCCGCTGCCCGAGCAGTGGGCGAAACCGGCCACGCATGACGTCGACGGGATTGAGCACACACCGCTCACGCAGCTGACGGTCGAGCTGGGATTGACGTTCGGGAGCGCGCTGCACTTGAAGCCGCAGGTTCCGCAGTTGAGCGGGTCGTTCTGCAGATTGACGCACTTCGTGGTGCACAGGTTGGGCGCGGGTGACACGCAGCTCGACGAGCAGGTCGGCACGCCGGTCGTCGTCGAGCACAGCGCCGTCGGAGCCACGCACGTGTTCGTGCAGCTGCCGCAGGTCGCCGGGACGCTGAGGTTGGTCTCGCAGCCGGCGTTGCCGGAGCCGGCGCAGTGCGCGAATCCCGCCGCGCACGACGTCGTGGGAATCGAGCACACGCCCCGCACGCATTGCACCGTCGAGCCCGGCTTGACGTTGGGCAACGCCCCGCAGTTGAACCCGCAGCTCCCGCAGTTGAGCGGATCGCTCTGCAGGTCGACGCACTTCGTGCTGCACAGGTCGGGCGCCGGTGACACGCAGCTCGACGAGCACATCGGCGCGCCGCTCGTCGTCGAACAGAGCGCGGTCGGAGCCGTGCACTTGGTGGTGCAGCCGCCGCAGGTGAGCGGGCTCGCGAAGCTCGCCTCGCAGCCGAGATCGGGGCTGCCCGCGCAGTGCGCGAACCCGGACAGGCACGACGTCGGCGGGATCGAGCAGACACCGGCGGTACATTGAGTCGTGGCGCCCGATTTGACGTTGGGGAGCGCGCCGCAGTTGTGGCCGCACGATCCGCAGTTCGCGGGATCCGACTGGAAGTCGACACAGCGGCTCCCGCACAGGTTGGGCGACGGGGCGACGCAGCTGGACGAGCAGGCGGGTGCGCCGGTCGTCGTGGAGCAGAGCCCGGTGGGAGCGACGCACGCCGTCCCGCACTTGCCGCAGTTCGTGATCGTCGACAGGCTCGCCTCGCAGCCGTCGTCGGACTTGCTGGAGCAGTGGGCGAAGCCGGTGGCACACGCGCTGGGCGGCACGTAACAGACGCCTGTGCGGCACTCGACCCCGGCGGTGCCCGGCTTCACGTTGGCGAGCGCGGTGCAATCATGTCCGCACGTCCCGCAATTGAGCGGGTCGGACTGGAAGTCGACGCACTTGGTCCCGCACAGGTTGGGCGCCGGCGTCACGCAGCTCGATGCGCAATTGGGCGTGCTCGAGGTGGTCGAGCAGAGGGCGGTCGGCGCGCTGCACACTCTCCCGCACTGCCCGCAGTTCTGAGGCTGCGTGAGATTGGTCTCGCAGCCGTCGTCGGGCCGCGACGAACAATGCGCGAATCCGGACACACAGGCTGTCGCGGGCACGGAGCAAACGCCGGCCTGGCAGCTCACCGTCGCGCCGGGCTTGACGTTGGGCAGCGATGAACAGTCATGGCCGCAGCTGCCGCAGTTCTTGGCATCGGACTTGAGGTCCACGCACATGCTGCCGCACACGTCGGCCGTCGACCCGGTGCAGGTGGAGACGCACTTTCCCGTGCCGGACGCCGTCGAACAGACCGGCGAGGTCCCCGAGCAGGTGACGCCGCAGGTGCCGCAGTTCGGCGAGTTGGCGAGATTGGCCTCGCAGCCCTCGTCGGGCCGCGGCGAGCAGTGAGCGAATCCCAAGACGCATGCCGCGGGCGGAACGGCGCAGACGCCGGCCGTACAGGTGATGCCGCTGGCACCCGGGGCGACGTTCGGCAGAGCGCCGCAGTCGTGCCCGCAGGTCCCACAGTTCTTCAGATCGGTCATGAGATTCACGCAGCTCGAGCCGCAGATGTCCTTGGCCGAGCCGCTGCACGCGGTGCCGCACGCCAGGCCCGAAACGCCCATTGCGCACAGCGGCGCGGAGGACGAGCACTTGATCCCGCAACCGCCGCAGTTCTGCGAATCGGCCAGGTTGGTCTCGCAGATGTCACCGACGCGCGTGGTGCAATGACCGAAGCCGGTTGCGCACGCGGAGCTCGGCACGACGCAGAGGCCCGCCTGGCACGTGATGCCCGCGGCGCCCGGCTTGACGTTGGGCAGCGCCGTGCAGTCGTTTCCGCAGCTCCCGCAGTTCCGGGGATCGGCGGGCGAGCCGCAGACCGTGTCCTGCCCGCCGCTGTCATGCGAGCCGGCATCCGGCGGCGGCGTCACGGGCGAGATCTCGCGTCCCTGGCGGCAACCGGCCGCCGACAGCAACACCAGCGCCAGGCAATAGACGACCGAAGAAGAAGGCCCCGCACCGATGTACGAAGCCCATGCGCGAGAAATCCTGCGAGCCGTCATGTCTCTCTTCCCCCCGAAAAACGCGGCCAGGAACACTCCCGCGTGAACGTAGAACGCATAATCCACGACTTGTTCCCGCGGTCCACCAAGAAACACCGGCTCGCTGCACGGATGAACGAAAGATCGCGCGCGCCGCTGACAGCCATGAATGGCCCGTGCTAGTTTCGCCAGCCTTGCGACGCAGGTTGGCGGCTGAGTGGATCGTTATCATGGTGCTGGTTGCGGCGGGTGAGGCCCGCGCGCAAAGCGCCGCCGACAAGAAACGCGCCCAGGAGCTCCAGAAAGCAGGCGTGCACTTGCTGGAACAAGGAGACAGCCGCGGCGCCCTCAAGGATTTCGAAGAGGCCATCCGCCTCTTTCCCAGCCCCAAGATCCTGTTCAATATGGGTCTCGCCCACAAGGCGCTGGGACGCGAAGTCGACGCGGTCAACGACTTCGAACGCTTTCTCGACGAGGCGCCCTACGCCCCGAAGCAAAGCCGCGACGAGGCGGAGCGGATCATCGGCGAGATCCGCCCGCGCCTGTCGTACGTCGAGATCGGAACCGACGACGTCGGTAGCCACATCAGCATCGACGGCCACGAGGTCGGCGTCGCGCCGCTGCCGCGCCCGCTGGCAGTCGCTCCCGGCGCGCACGAGGTTCGCCTGGAAAAGACCGACATGCGCTCCGAGTCGCGCTCCGTGTCTCCGGTCCCGGGCCAGAAGCTGCGGATCTTCGTGAAGCTGCGTCCCGTGGCCGAGATCCACCCGGTGGCGGCGACGCCCCATCCTCCGGTCGCCGCCGATCCGGCGCTGGCGCCCCCGCCCCCGCCCCCGCCGCCGAAAGAGGTCGTGACGCCCGTGCGCCTGCGCGAGGCCGACGACATCCCGCCTGCGACCGCCGGCCCGGGAGCGGGACGGCGCGCGATCAAGTGGGTCGCCTGGAGCGCGGCGCTCGCGGGCGCCGGCGTGGGCATCTACGGCACGCTCCACAACAGCAGCCTCGTCAGCGACTTCGATACGGGTTGTGGCCTGTCTCATGGCGCGGTGATGACCGACGGCAGCGGCCGCAAGACGCAGTCTCAGTGCCAGGATCTGAAGACCCAGTACGAATCAGCCGGGCGCCTGGGCCTTATCGGCTTCATCGGGGCCGGCGCGCTGGCGGCGGCCGGTTTCGTTTTCTGGGCGACCGAGCCGTCCGCGACGACGAGCCAGCTGACGCTGACTTCTTGCGTACCGGCCGTCGGCGGGGCGCTCGGACCATCGGTCGTCTGCGCGCTTCGCTTCTGACGCTCAGCGCGAGCAAAGCGCGGTGAACGCGCTGGCCTTCGCTTCGGTCTCCGCCAGCTCCGCCGCGGGGCGCGAGTCGGCGACGATGCCGCCGCCCACCGACAGCGTGAGGCGATCGCCGCGCACCAGCGCCGTGCGGATCGCGACCGCGAGATCGAGATCGCCGGCGGCGCCGAGCCAGCCGGTCGCTCCGGTGTACGGGCCGCGGCGCACCGGCTCGAGCTCCTCGATGATCTCCATCGCCCGCTTCTTGGGCGCGCCCGTGATCGAGCCGCCCGGGAACGTCGCGCGCAGCAACGCCGCCAGCCCGACGTCGCGCCGCAGGCGACCGCGCACGGTCGTCACCAGGTGAAACACCGTCGGCAGCTCCATGACGCGCGCCAGCCCTTCGATCGCGACCGACCCCGGCACCGACACGCGCCCGAGATCGTTGCGCTCGAGGTCGACGATCATCACGTGCTCGGCGCGTTCCTTGGCGCCCGCGACCAGCTCCGCGCGCAGGCGGCGATCGCTTTCGGCGTCACCGGGGCGCCGCGCGGGCGCGTCCCCTTGATCGGCCGCGTCTCGATACCGCCGCGCCCGTCGGCGCGCAGGAAGCGCTCGGGCGAGTTGCCGATCAGCTGATCGCGCCCGCCGCTGCGCGTGAACCAGATCGCGTGCGGCGCCGGCGCGCGCGACCGCAACGCTTGCGCGAGCCAGACCGGATCGCCGGGGCCGAGCGTCGCCGACAGCCGGCGCGCCAGGTTGACCTGGTAGGCGTCGCCCGCCGTGAGATACGCGAGGATGCGCTCCACCGCCGCCAGGTAGCCGGCGTCGCCGCTCTCCGCGCGCAGCGGCGAGACGGCGGGCCGTGGCAGCGGCTGCGACCGGGCGCGCGAGGCGCTCGGCGAGCCGGCGCGCGGCGGCGTCGTCGCGCGCGAAGATCCGCGCCGCGCCGGTGGCGGCGTCGCGCATCCAGACCGCATCATGAAAGCGAAACTCCAGCTCGGGCCAGCCGTGCTCGTCGGCGGCGCGCGACGCCAGTCCGATCCAGCGCCGGCCGAGGTCGTACGAAAGAAACCCGACGCCGATCGGCAACCCCGGCGGCAGCGCCTCCGACGCCGGCCCCGCCTCGACCCAGGCGCGGCGCTCGGCGCGCCACGCGTCTTCCAGCGCATCGACGTCGCGCCCGCCGTCGTCGCCGACGACGCGCACCGGATCGCAGCCGACGCAGTCGAACGCCACGCCGACGTCGACATCGGGCCCCGGCGAGGTGAGCCAGAACGGATCGGCGCCGCGCGCCGCGCGGCGAGCGGCCTCGGCCGGATCGAGCGGCTCGACGTCGAGCGCGATCACGCCGCGGCGCGCGGCTGGCGCAGCACCGCGCTGAAGAAGTCGCGCAGGTACTGCGCGCCCGAGACCAGCGACGCCGCCATCGAGATGTAGAGGACCTTGAGGCCCGACCTTGTGATAGTCGACGGCGATCGACGTGCCCAGCGCCGGGTAGCGGAAGTAGATCAGCAACATCATGATCGCCACCAGCTGCAGCGCGGTCTTGATCTTGCCGCCGTCGCTGGCGGCGATGACCAGCCCCTGCGCCGAAGCGACGCTGCGCAGCCCGTTGATCGCGAAGTCGCGCGCGAGCAGCACGACGACCACCCACGCCGGCACGCGCCCGAGCTCGACCATGAACACCAGCACCGCGGTGACGATCAGCTTGTCGGCGAGCGGATCGAGGAACTTGCCCAGCATGCTGACCTGGCCGCGGCTGCGCGCGAGGTAGCCGTCGAGCGCGTCGCCGGCGGCGGCGCCGAGGTAGAGCAGGCTGGCGATGAAGCTGCGAAGCGGGCTGAAGTTGTCGATGAAGCAGCAGCACGAACGGCACCAGCGCGACGCGCCCCATGGTGACCAGGTTCGGCAGGTTGGTGAATTCTCGACGCAGATTGGCCATCAGACAGAGCTCCTTCGCGCTTCCAGCAGCATGACGCCGTCCCCCTCGCACACGATCGGCATCGGCCCTTCGCGCCGCGGCCGGTGCGCGACCACGCGCCCGACCCAGCCGAGCAGAGCGCCGCGCGCGACCCGCGCCGGCGCGGCCTCGCTGATGCGGATCGCGGCCGGCAGCCCGTCCAGCTGCAGCACCACCTGGCCGCGACCGCGGAACTGCAGCATGCGCAGGCCGTCGCCGGGGATGCGGCCCGCCTCCCACGACACCGAGCCGTCGAACGCCAGCACGCGATCCTCGCGCACGTAGAGGATGTCCTCGTCGAGCGTGAGCGCCGTCCAGCGGTTGCTGGTCGCCCGCGACCCAGACCTCGCCCGCGCCGGTCGAGGCGAAAGAACGGCCGCAGCGCCGAACCGAGCCACTCGCCGCTCGGGCGGCCGCGCACGCGGCGCACGGCGCGCTCGCCCTCCGAAGCGCCGACGCTGGCCATCGCGGCGTCGGCGCGCACGTGCGCGCCGTCGCGCACCGACAGCCGGATCGGCGCGCCCGCCTTGACCATCGCCGCCAGCCCATTGCCGGGGGACAGGCCCAGCGACGACATCACGAACGACACCATGGGCACCGCGCGCGTCTCCGCCGAGCGGCGCGCGACCGCGTCGTTCCAGGAGCCCATCGACGACACCGACGACACCTGCGAGCCCGACCGCGCGCGCACGGGCGGCGCCGACCGCCGCCTCGGGCATCACCGCCACGTGCGGCGGCTCGGGCGCGGGCGCCACCGCCGCCGGCGCATCGGCGATGACGGTCGGCGGGCGCGCGGCTTCGAGCTCGTCGGCGACCGCGTCCTGGCCCGCGCGGCGAAACGCCGCCGCCGCCGCGACCGCGTCACCGAAGCGCGTGTACGCGTAGCCGAGGTAGCTCCACGACCGCTTGTCGTCGGGCGCCAGGTGCGCCGCCAGCTCGAGCTCCGCGACCGCCTCATCGGCCCGCTCGGCCTTGAGCGCGAGCAGGCCCAGGTTGCGCCGCACGGCGGGATCGTTGGGCGCGCGCGCCGCGATCTCGCGATAGGTCGCGCGCGCCTCGTCGAGTCGGCCGACCTTGAACCGCACCAGCGCCAGCAAATTCAGCGCGCGCAGATCCTCGGGCACGCGCGCGAGCGCGCGCAGCACCTCGGCCTCGGCCTCGTCGTAACGTTGCGCGGCGACCAGGCTGGCCGGCGCTGGCGATGTGCTCGGCGAACTCCGGATCCGGCGCGGCGTGCACCGGGTCCTGGCCCAGCGGCGGCGGTGGTGAATCGCTCGGTGGCTCCGACACGCCCATCACCGTTCGGCCATCGCGTCGTCGCCGGACGCCATCTGGCGATAGCGATCGTAGCGGCGCATCACCGCGGTGACGTACGCGCGCGTGGTTTCGTACGGCGGCAGGCCGCCGTATTTCTCGACGGCGTTCGGGCCGGCGTGGTAGCCGGCGACGATCTTGATCTTCTCGTCGTAGGAGCAGACCAGCGTGCGCTCGCCGCCCTCGGCCTCGCTGGACTGCGCCGGCGTCTTGCAGAACCGGCGCGCCAGGACCTGCAGATAGCGCGCGCCGCCCATGATGTTCTGCCGCGGATCGAACACGTCGGTCACGCCCATCAGGCGCGCGGTGTCGGGCATGAGCTGCATCAGCCCCTTGGCGCCGGCGCTCGAGACGACGTTGGGATCGAAGTCCGACTCGGTCTTGATGACCGCGCGGATCAGCGGCTCGGGGATGCCGAAGAACGATTGCTGATCCTGAATGTGCTGGTCGTAGCGCGAAAAGCGCGCCGGCGCCGTGTCCCGCGCCGGCACGATGTCGGTCGTGCCGCGCAGCGCCGCCGCCTTGCCCGGACCGGTGCGCAGCCAGACCTTCCAGCGCGAGCCCACCGGCGGCAGGTTGGTGAACTCGACGACGCCGTCGGCTCGCTCGCGTGACCAGAACGTGCCGCCGCCCGACGAGCTGCCTCGCGTGTTGGTGAACTCCACGGTGCCGTCGGAGCGGGCGCTCTTGCGCATCTGCGCGTGCGCAGGCAGCGACAGCGACAGCGCGACCAGCACCAGGCCCCCAATGGCGCCAGGGCGCGCGGATCGGGCGGAGATTGGTGGTACGCGTCGCATGAGCATCGGGCCCGCCGATCGTAACATACACCGGCCATCTCGCCGGCACGTCGGCCCCCGCCGGTGCTAGATTCCGAGGGTGCTGGAAGCAGACTACTTGGTCATCGGCTCGGGGCTGGCCGGGCTCTACTTCGCGCTGCGCGCTTCGGAGCACGGGCGCGTGCTCATTGCCACCAAGCGCGCGGCGTCGGAGTCGAACACCAGCTACGCCCAGGGTGGCGTGGCCGGCGTGCTCGACCCCGACGATCGCATCGAGGCCCACATCGAGGACACGCTGCGCGTCGGCGACGGCCTGTGCAACCGCAAGGTGGTCGAGAGCTGCCTGCGCGAGGGGCCCGAGCACATCCTGCGCTTCGCCAACGAGCTGGGCGTCCCCTTCGACCGCGGCCCCGACGGGCAATTCGAGCTCGGCCGCGAGGGCGGCCACACCGCGCGCCGGATCGTGCACGCCAAGGACACGACCGGCGCGGCGATCCACCGCACGCTGCTCCGCCGCGTCATGGAGCGCGACGACCGCATCCAGCTCTTGCCCGACCACCTGGCGATCGATCTGCTGACCACGGCGAAGTACGGCGGCCCCAACGCCGTCTTCGGCGCCTACCTCTATGACCAGACCACGGGCGAGGTGAAGACCGCCACCGCGCGCGCCGTCGTGCTGGCGACCGGCGGCGCCGGCAAGGTCTACCTCTACACGACGAACCCCGACGTCGCGACCGGCGACGGCATCGCGATGGCGTACCGGGTCGGCGCGCGCGTCGCCAACATGGAGTTCTTCCAGTTCCACCCGACCTGCCTCTACCACCCGCAGGCGAAGTCGTTCCTCATCAGCGAGGCGCTGCGCGGCGAGGGCGGCATCCTGCGCCTGCGCGACGGCACGGCGTTCATGCACCGCTACCACGAGATGAAGGATCTGGCGACGCGCGACGTGGTGGCGCGCGCGATCGACTCGCGAGCTCAAGCGCACCGGCGACGACCACGTCGAGCTCGACATGACCCACCTGCCCGGCGACTTCCTGGTCGAGCGCTTCCCCAACATCCACCAGCGCTGCCTGGAGCTCGGCATCGACATGCGGCGCGTGCCGATCCCGGTCGTGCCCGCGGCGCACTACTGCTGCGGCGGCGTCGCCGTCGACGAGCGCGGCCGGTCGAGCGTGCGCAACCTGTACGCCATCGGCGAGGTCTCGATGACCGGGCTGCACGGCGCCTGCCGGCTGGCGTCGAACTCGCTGCTCGAGGCGATGGTGTACGCGGCGCGCGCCGCCGACGACGTCAAGAGCGCGCACGCGGATCGCCCCGGTCACGTCGCGCCCTGGTACGCGGGCGAGGCGACGTCGCCCGACGAGGCGGTCGTCGTGAGCCACAACTGGGACGAGATCCGCCGCCTCATGTGGAACTACGTCGGCATCGTGCGCACCGACCGGCGGCTCGAGCGCGCCGCGCAGCGCATCGAGCTCATCCGCTCGGAGATCCGCGACTACTACTGGAACGTGCGCGTGAACGGCGACCTGCTCGAGCTGCGCAACCTGGCGCTGGTCGCCGATCTGATCGTCGAGAGCGCGCGCCGGCGCCGCGAGAGCCGCGGCCTGCACTACACGCTGGACCACCCGGATCACGATCCGCGCCTTGCGCGCGACACCGTGCTCGCGCGCGGCGACGGCCCGGTCATGTAAAAGGGGCCTCGGGCCTCGGGCTTCCGGATCGACTCTTCCGGTCTGAGGTCTGAGGCCCGAGGTCCGAGGCCTTCTCGTGCTAACCCCGTCGCGTTTGTTACTCCGCCTTCCCTGCGGCGCGCAGCCATATTGGCGTCAGGAAGGAGACACGACGATGACAACGAAGACGAAGAAGCACCCGACCGGCACACGCGAAGAATGGCTCGAATCCCGGCTCGAGCTGCTCGCGGCAGAGAAGGAGCTCACCCGCCGCAGCGACGAGGTGGCGCAGCGACGGCAGGAGCTGCCCTGGGTCCGCGTCGAAAAGCCGTACCGCTTCGAGACCGACGAAGGGACCGCGTCGCTCACGGATCTCTTCCGCGGGCGCTCGCAGCTCATCATCTACCATTTCATGTTCGGGCCCGACTACACCGGGGGGTGTCCGTCCTGCTCGGCGATCGCCGACGGGTTCGACCGCTCGGTCGTCCACCTGGCCAATCACGACGTCACGCTCGGCGCGGTGTCGCGCGCGCCGCTCGCGAAGCTGCAGGCGTACAAGCGGCGCATGGGATGGCAATTCCCGTGGGCGTCATCGTTCGAAACCGACTTCAACGACGACTTCAACGTGCGGATCACCGAGCAGCAGCAGCGCGAGGGCGGCGTCGAATACAACTACCGGCGCGAATCGGCGTGGCTGCCGGATGAAGGCAAAGGTCCCGTCGCCGAGATGGCGGCGATGTCGGGAACCGACGCGGCCACGTATGTGCGCGAGCGGCCGGGCCTGAGCGCGTTCGTCCTCGAGGACGGCGCCGTCTACCACAGCTACTCCGCCTACGCGCGCGGGCTCGACAGCGTGTGGGGCATGTACCAGTGGCTCGATCGCGCGCCGCGCGGGCGCAACGAGAACGGCGTCTGGTGGCGCCGGCACGACGAGTACGACAGGGGCTGAGCCGCTCGCGAGGTGCGCGCACGCGGGTTCTGACTCGATTGCTCGGGACGTGCCGTCGCTCCCACGCACCCCCATGCCGCCCATCGAGGCATCGGGCGCACCGTATCAAGGCGCGCTCAGTGCTTGCCGGCGCGGCCCGCGCCGTCGCCGGCCAGGTCGGCCAGGCGGCGTTCGATCGTCGGCGCGTCGCTGGGCACGAAGCCGTAGTTCACGTAGCGGATGATCCCTTGGCGGTCGATGATGTACGACGTCGGCATCTTGTCGGGCTGCAGGCGATCGGCGATCTCGCCCTTGGGGTCGTGCGCGATCGTCAGCGCCCAGTGGCCGCGCGCGCCCAGGAACTTGACCACGTTCTCACGCTCCTGATCGACCGAGACCGCGAGGATCTCCACGCCGCGGTGGTGGAGGCGCGACGCGATCTCGTCGAGCATCGGCAGCTCCTGCTTGCAGGGGCCGCACCACGACGCCCAGACGTCGAGCAGCACGACCTGGCCGCGATAGTTGGAGAGGCTCACCGGCTTGCCCGACATGCGCTGCACCGTGATCTCCGGCGCGGGGAGACCGACCTGGTTGGCCTGCCCTCCGCCCGCGGCGCCGCCGGTCGCGCAGCCCGTGCAGAGGACCAGCGTTGCCGCCAAGACACGAGCGCCGCAGCTCGCAAGGTCTGCTTTCTCCCTGGCTCTCTCCCGGAGACGGGAGAGGGGACCGGAGCTCAGTGATGCATTCGCCATCGCCTTATTGAAACCCATTCCCCCGGGCCGGCGCCAGCCCCATCCGCACGAGCCGTACCGTTACTTGCTCAGCTCTTCTTTGATCCACTCCCGCAGGCTCTCCGTGTCGTGGGTGTCACTGTATTCGCGTCCGTTGATGAACAGCGTCGGGGTGGATGAGATCCCCGCGGCCGAGCCCTCGGTGCGATCTTTCTGTACCCGCGCCTTCACCGCCGCCGAATCCATGTCCTGGCGGAACTTCCCCATGTCGAGGCCGGTCTCCTTGGCGTACTTCTCGAGCTCGGCCGGCGTCAGGTTGTCCTGGTTGGCCCACAGCTTCTCCTCGTACGGCCAGAACTTGCCCTGCTTCTGCGCCGCCGTCGCCGCCTCGGCCGCCATGCGCGCCTGGGTGTGCTGGGGCAGCGGATAGTGCTTGAAGTACAGCTTCACGTCGCCCTTGAACTCGTCGAGGATCTGCCGCAACACCGGCTGGAACCGCTTGCAGTGCGGGCACTCGTAGTCGGCAAACTCGACCAGCGTGATCTTCGCGTTCGGGCTGCCTGCCATGGGCGCCTCGGCGACGTCCAGATTGTGGGTCTGGGTGTTTCGGTACCGCTTGGTGAGCGACTCGCCGATCTCCGAGTCGGTGAACCCCTGGTCGACGAGGTGCGCCACGTAGCGGACGGCGTTGTAGGATCGGCGGCAGTTGGGGTCCTTCTTGGCCGACTGGAGCAGGCTCTGCGCCTGGCCGCAGACCGACGGCTCGGTGTTGACGACGCGGAAGAAAACCTTCTTCTGGAAATCGTCGAGCCGGGAGATGTCGAGCCCCGGCGGGGGCGTGTTGTCCTGCCCCGCCGATCCCCCGCCCGCGGGCGCCGCCTCAGGCGTCGCCGCGGGCGCCGATTTCGCCTCGGGCGGCGTCTTGGCGCACGCCGGGAGCGCGCAAACGCTGAGCAGCAGCCCAGCCTCGAAGACCGAAATCACGACGGTGGCCGCGCGCATGTGCGGCTAGATATAGAAACCTGCCGCGTTCGTGTCAAACATCGACCTCGGAACCCTCAAAGGGTTCCGAACCTCCCGCCATTGGTCTCCGGCGGCGGAGCCGCCTACGCCCCACACGTTAGCGCGAAATCCGGCGCTCCGCGACGGGGCTAAGTCGGCGGATCCAGTCGTTGACCTCCGGAACCGTACCATCTATAAATCGCTGGCGCGAAGGCGCTGCGAACCCAATGAGCTCAGACTACATTTCGGCGGCTCTGATGATTCTGGTCGGCGTGGGCTTTGCGGGCCTGCTGACGGCGGCGGCGAAGTACCTGGGCCCGCACCGGCCGAGCAAGGCGAAAGACTACCCCTACGAGTGCGGCTCCGAGGTCATCGGCAGCCCCCGTACGCGCTTCGAGATCAAGTTCTACCAGGTCGCGATCCTCTTCCTGGTGTTCGACATCGAAGTCGCGTTCCTCTACCCGTGGGCGCTGCGCTACCGCGCGCTCTCGTGCCTGGGTCCGCTGGACGCGGGCGTCTGCTCGGCCGGCATCTCGTTCTTCGGGATCGGCGAGATCCTCGTGTTCATGGCAATTCTGATCGTCGCGCTCGCCTACGTCTGGCGCAAGCGCGCGGTCGGTTGGGAGTAAAGGAACCGGATGGGCCTCGAGCTACACACCTCGATGTTGGAGAACGCGGTCAACTGGGCGCGCAAGTTCTCCCTGTTCAACTACCCCTTCGTCACCGCGTGCTGTGGCATGGAGTTCATGTCGACCGCCGCGCCGAAGTACGACATCGCGCGCTTCGGCGCCGAGTTCCCGCGCTTCTCGCCCCGACAGTCGGATCTGCTGATCATCGTCGGCACGATCACCGAGCGGCAGGGCCCGGCGCTCCGCCGCATCTACGAGCAGATGTGCGAGCCCAAGTGGGTCATCGCCTTCGGCGTCTGCGCCTCGACCGGCGGCTTCTACCAGAACTACTCGACGATGCCGGGCGCCGACCAGATCGTGCCCGTCGACGTCTACATCCCCGGCTGTCCGCCGCGGCCCGAGCAGGTGCTCGACGGCCTGATGCTTCTCATGGACCGGATCCAGAAGGGCGAGGGGCACAGCCAGGTCACCATTCGCGCCGAGAACGCCGCCAAGAAGGGCTACGAGCTGCCGCTCGCCTCGATCCGCCCGATGGCGCACACCGAGCACAGCTAGGAATCCGCCCATGGCGCAGATCGTCCTCGACACCCTGCTCGGTCACTTCAAGAATGGCGAGATCCTGGAGACGGGATCGCAGCACGGCAACGAATGGGCGCGGGTTCGCCGCGACGCCTGGCTCTCGGTTGCGACGTTCCTGCGCGACGACCCGGCGACCGCGATGAACATGCTGAGCGACCTCACCGCCGTCGATCGATTCGGCCACGAGCCGCGCTTCGACGTGGTGATGCACCTCTACTCGATCGACAAGAAGCACCGCGTGCGCCTGTACGGCGGCGTCTCCGAGGAGGATCCGACCATCGAGTCGGTCGTCTCGCTGTGGCCGGCCGTCAACTGGTTCGAGCGCGAGGCGTTCGATCTCTACGGCGTGCGGTTCAAGGGGCACCCCGACCTGCGGCGCATCCTGATGTACCCGGAGTTCGTCGGCCACCCGCTGCGCAAGGACTACCCCAAGGAGAAGCGCCAGCCGCTGGTGCGGCGACAGATGGGCAAGGCCGACTGAGAGCCGAGCTTCGAGCTCCCTGACGACGATGACGATGACGATGACGACAAGGACGGATCGGAACTAATGGATCAAAGCATCGCGCCCACCTCTCGACGGGTCGTGCTCGGCGTCAGCGAGCCGGCCGACGACGCGCTCGACGCGCCGGATCTGCCGACCGAGCCGATGCCGCTGAACATGGGCCCGTCGCACCCGGCCATGCACGGCACGGTGCGCATGGTGCTGGACGTCGAGGGCGAGAAGATCACCTCGGCCGACGTGCAGATCGGCTATTTGCACCGTTGCTTCGAGAAGGAGTCGGAGAGCGCGACCTGGACGCAGGTGTTCCCGTACACCGACCGGCTCAACTACGTGTCGCCGATGCTCAATAACGTCGGCTACGCGATGGCGGTCGAGAAGCTGCTGGGCATCGACAAGAAGGTCCCCGAGCGCGCGCAGTTCATCCGCGTGCTGGTCGGCGAGATGTCGCGCGTCACCGACCACCTGACCTGCCTGGGCGCCGGCGCGATGGAGCTGGGCGCGTTCACCGTCTTCCTCTACATGCTGAAGGCGCGCGAGTGGTTCTACGAGCTGCTCGAGGAGGTCTCGGGCGCGCGGCTGACCCACAGCTACATGCGCATCGGCGGCGTCTGCGACGACCTGACCCCCGACTTCGTGCCGCGGCTCACCGACATCCTCAAGCGCACGCGCGTCGTGCTCGAGGACGTCAGCAAGCTGCTCGACCGCAACCGCATCTTCCGCGACCGCATGGACGGCATCGCGATCATCAGCCGGGAAGACGCCATCGCCTGGGGCCTGACCGGCCCGGTCGGGCGCTCGGCGGGCCTGGCGTACGACGTGCGCAAGGACCATCCATACCTGGTCTACGACCGCTTCGACTTCGACGTGCCGATCGGCTCGGTCGGCGACAACTTCGACCGCTACGCCTGCCGCGTCGAGGAGATCAAGCAGTCGATGCGCATCCTCGAGCAGGCGATGGAGAAGCTGCCCGACGGTCCGGTCGTCATCAACGACCCGCGCATCACGCTGCCGCCCAAGAGCGAGGTGTACAACTCGATCGAGGCGATGATCGCGCACTTCAAGATCATCATGGACGGCATCCACGTGCCGCCCGGCGAGATCTACTCGTTCACCGAGGGCGGCAACGGCGAGCTCGGGTTCTACCTGGTCTCCGACGGCACCGGCCGCCCCTGGAAGTGTCGCGTACGCCCGCCCTGCCTGCCGGCGGTGCAGATCATGATGAAGCTTCTGCCTGGCCTGTTCCTGGCCGACGTCGTCCCGACGTTCGGCATGATGAACATGATCGGCGGGGAGTGTGACCGTTAAAATGGCTGAAACTCCGATCTCGAAACCGCCGTTCTCGTCTTCCACCTCGTCTACCGCGATGTCCGCCTCGGCGGCCGGCCCCGGCAGCGCCGTGCCCGTCGCGGTGACGCCCAAGACCGGCTCCGGCCCGACGCCGGCGGTGATCGAGAGCGTCACCGTCACCATCGACGGCAAGGCGCACCAGTTCCCCAAGGGGACCAACCTGCTCGAAGCGTGCAACCAGGTCGGCGCCAACGTGCCGTTCTTCTGCTACCACGCCGGGCTGTCGTCGCCGGCCGTCTGCCGCCAGTGCCTGGTCGACGTCAAGGGTCAGCCGAAGCCGGTGCCGTCGTGCTACACGCCGGTCGGCGACAAGATGGAGGTGACCACCGCGTCGCCGCGCGTGCTCGACGTGCGCCGGCAGATGCTGGAGTTCACGCTGCTGAACCACCCCATCGACTGCCCGATCTGCGACAAGGCGGGCGAGTGCACGCTGCAGAAGCACTACTTCGATTGGGACTCGAAGTTCGCGCGCAACGACGGCATCAAGGTCCGCAAGGACAAGGTCGTCGACCTCGGCAAGCACATCGTGCTCGACCAGGAGCGCTGCATCCTGTGCACGCGCTGCATCCGCGTCTGCGACGAGGTCGCGAAGTCGCACGATCTCGAGATGGCGAACCGCGGTGACCACGAGGTGCTGACCACGGCGCCGGGCCACCGCCTCGACAACCCCTACTCGCTCAACACCGTCGACGTCTGCCCCGTGGGCGCGCTCACCGCCAAGGACTTCCGCTTCACGATGCGCGCGTGGGAGCTGTCGTCGACGCCGTCGGTGTGCACCGGCTGCGCGACCGGCTGCAACATCGAGATCCACACGGCGCGCGGCCGCGTCTACCGCCTGGTGCCGCGGATCAACGCCGCGGTCAACAAACACTGGATGTGCGACGAGGGGCGCTTCACGTACAAACCGCTGCACGCCGACCGCCTGGCCGCCCCGCGCATCGGCAACAGCCCGACCGACTGGGACCGCGCGCTCGAAGCCGCGGGCAAGAAGCTGCGCGCGGCGCTCGACACCGACGCCAGCAAGGTCGGCGTGGTGTTCTCGGCGCAGACCACCAACGAGGATCTCTATTTGCTCGAGCGGCTGGCGTTCGAGCACCTGCGCGTCGGCAAGGCTTACCTGGCGGGCCGCGACCAGGGCTGGCACGACGACATCCTGGTGAGCGCCGACAAGAACCCCAACACGGCGGGCGCGATCGCGATCGGCGCCGGCCGCCTGAAGAACCTGATGGACCTGGCGAACGACCTGCGCTCGGGCGCGGTCACGGCGCTCCTGGTGCTGGGCGCCGACGGCGTGCTCGTCGGCGAGAGCGCGGCGGCGGCGATGCCGGTCGACCGGCTGGCCGCGCTGGTGGTCATCGGCACGCACACGGACCTGCTGGTCGACGCCGCGCACGTGGCGCTGCCGCTGGCGGCGTGGGCCGAGGTCGACGGTACGTTCACCAACCGCCTGGGCATGACGCAGCGGATCCGCGCGGCGCTCCCGCCCGCGGGCGACGCGCTGCCGGGCTGGGAGATCGTCACCCACCTCGCGCGCCGGCTGGGCGTGACCATGGACTTCCCGACGCCGAAGGCGGTCTTCACCGAGGCCAAGCAGAAGCTGGCGTTCATGAAGGACGCCGAATGGGGCCGCGCGATGCTACCGGTGCAGCTGCGCTTCGCCGGATCGAGAGGCTAGGTCGACTCAATGGACTACGGAAGCGTTCTCTTCACCGTCACCGTCTCGACGATCAAGATCCTGTTCATGGTGTTGCTGTTCGCGATGCCGCTCGCGTCGATCCTGACCTGGATGGAGCGGCGGCAGTCGGCGATGATGCAGGACCGCCTCGGCCCGAACCGCGCCAACATCGGCCCCTTCCGCATGTGGGGCATCACGCACTTCCTGGCCGACGCGCTCAAGTTCATGGCCAAGGAAGACTTCGTGCCGCCGAAGGCGCACAAGTTCCTGTTCATGTGGGCGCCGATCATGGCGATGGCCCCGGCGCTGATCGTCAGCGCGATCGTGCCGTTCGGCTCGTCGCTGTGCTGGGGTCAGCTGACCGAGAAGCTGGGACCCGACGGCGTGTGCTCGCAGCCGATTCACCTGCAGATCGCGCGGCTCGACGCCGGTCTGCTGTTCTACTTCGCGATCTCGTCGCTGGCGGTCTACGGCGCCACGCTGGCCGGGTGGGCGTCGCACAACAAGTGGGCGATGATGGGCGGCCTGCGCGCCAGCTCGCAGATGATGTCGTACGAGGTGACCATGGGCATGGCGGTGCTCGGGTCGTTCCTGGTGTTCGGCACGCTCGAGCCGAGCGCGATCGTCGCTCAGCAGCAGCACATCTTCAACCTCAACGACCTCCGCCACAGCTGGGGGATCTTCTCGCAGCCGCTCGGCTTCCTCCTGTTCCTGACCGCGGCCATTGCCGAAACCAAGCGCACGCCGTTCGACATCCCCGAGGGTGAGCCGGAGATCATCGGCTACTTCGTCGAGTACTCGGGCCTGCGCTTCGGCATGTTCTTCCTGGGCGAGTTCCTGGAGATCGTCTTCTCAAGCGCCATCATGGTCACGCTGTTCTTCGGCGGCTGGCACTGGGGCGCGACCATCGACGGGTTCCTGGCGTCGCACATCCCAAACGGTCTGCTCGCCGTGGTGACCTTCACGATGTGGGCGCTGTTCAAGGTTGTGCCGTTCTGCATGTTCCAGCTGCTGATCCGCTGGTCGCTGCCGCGCTTCCGCTCCGATCAGCTCATGCGGCTCGGCTGGCAGCGCCTGCTACCGGTCTCGATCGGCAACGTCGTGGTGACGGCGCTGGTCGTGCTCTGGGCTCTCAAGTAGTCCTCGCGCCAAGAAAGTTCAAAAGGCAAACTCACATGGCCATCGGAGTCAAGGTCGTCAACCGTCCCGGCAGCCTCAGCCAGCAGATGTACTTGCCGGCGATCGCGGAAGGATTGGGCGTCACCTTTCGCCACTTCGTGAAGAACTTCTTCGGCAACATCACCGGTAACCGCAAGAAGACCGACATCGTCACGCTCCAGTATCCCGAGGAAAAGAAGCAATATCCGGCGCGCAACCGCGGCTTGCACCGTCTGATGCTGCGTGAGGACGGCCAGACCCGCTGCGTGGCCTGCATGATGTGCCCTACGGTCTGCCCCGCCCACTGCATCACGATCGTCGCCGAAGAGGCGCCCGACGGGCGCATCGAGAAGCGGCCAAAGATCTTCGAGATTGATGAGCTGCGATGCGTGGTCTGCGGCTTGTGCGCCGAGGCCTGCCCGTGCGACGCCATCCGCATGGACACGCTCGAACACGCCAAGCCGACCACCCGGCGCGTCGACGCGATCCTCGACAAAGAAGAGCTGCTATCGCGCGGGATCCCATCGCAGGCGACGCAGGGCGGAGTCGGCGCGTTCTGGCGCGAAAAGGTCAAGGGTGAAGCGCAGACGCCGGCCGGCGCCGACGTTTCGCCGGCCGGACCGCCCACCGGCCCGACACCTTACGCATAAGAGACTTGATCTCTCGCGCGACGTTGGTTCGCGCATCGTCTTCGATCCTTTCTCGAACGTTGGGCGACGAACGCTCTTGACCGTCGAGAGGCCTCTGCCATGCTGGTGGTGAGCCTTCTGCGAGGTGCGATACGGAGAGCAATTCTTTTCCCTACAAGTACGCAATAGGGAGCCGCCCCTGACCGATGGATGTGCACGCCCGCGAGTCGGGAAGCCCGATGCGGTCAAAACTGTGGTTCCCCCCTTACGAATGTAGGGGCAGAAGAGTTCTCTCTGACCGGCCATCGCGGAAGGCTCACATTTTTCTCGCAGCGATCGTAAGAACCAGTGTGCCGCTCGGCCTTGAGCCGGCACCGTCACGGACCTAGAGTTTCGCCAGTAGCCGGGGAATTGAGAGTCCCCCGGACAGTCCGATGCTGGCGAGCACATTCATGGACCTGGTGCTCGGGGTGGACATCCACTTCGAGATGGTGCCGATGCCGGCGCCGGTGCCGACGCCGATTCCGAATCCGTTCGTGGGGATGGTGTTCGATCCGGCGGGGCTGCTCGTCGGGCAGGTGATGAGCTTGACCATGGCGCTGGTGAGCGGCACGCCGCCGCTGGGGCCGGTGCTGATCAACGGCTTTCCCGCGACCACCGTCGGCACCAACGCGATCAACTCGCTCGGCGTGCCGCACATCCTGATCCCGCCCGGCACGGCGTGGGCGCCGATGCCGAAGCTGCCCAAGCCGTCGTTCAAGGGCAAGCCGCCCGCGCCCGGCCCGCCGGTCGCGCCCGAGGGCGACGCCATCAGCGTCTTCGGCTCGCAGACCGTCAACATCATGGGCGTGAGCGCCGTGCGCATGGGCGACAAGTCGATGAGCTGCGGTGAGCCCGTGCGCCTGCCGTCGTCGACGGTGCTGGCGATTCCCAAGGGCATGCCGGTGATGATCGGCGGACCGCCGGCGATCTCGATCATGGATGCGGTGGGCGCGCTGGTGCGCTCGAAGTGGGTCGCGGGCTACATGCACGACCTGCTGAGCCGCATGAAGCCGGGGCGGCTGCGCAACATCCTGAGCAAGACGGTCTGCTTCCTGACCGGCCACCCCGTCGACGTCGCGACCGGGCGCGTGCTCACCGACAACGTCGACTGGGAGCTGCCCGGGCCGCTGCCGCTCAAGTTCGAGCGCAACTATTCGTCGGCGTGGGCGGGCCGCGACGGGCCGCTCGGGCACGGGTGGTCACACTCGCTCGACCAGGCGGTCTGGGTCGAGCGCGGGAAGATCGTTTATCTGGATGGCGAGGGACGCGAGCTGGAGCTCGACGTCTTCGCATTCCCTGACCACGTGCTGCCGACGGGGCACGAGGTCTTCGACGCGCCGTCGCGGCTGACGCTGAAGTCGCTCGGGCGCGCGGCGCTACGCCATCACCAATCACGAGGGCATGACGTTCGAGTTCGCGCCGGTGCCGGGCGCCGGCGGTGCGCGCGCGTCGTGGTCGCGGCTGGTGCGGCAGGTCGCGCGCGACGGGCGCGCGCTCGCGCTCGAGTACGACGCGCGCGGCAACCTCGCGTGGGTGCACGACTCGGCGGGCCGCGCGATCGCGTTCGAGCACGACCGCGCCGGGCGGCTGGTCGCGACCAAGCTGCCGCACGCGACGGAAAAGGACGCGTGGCAGGTGCACACGCGCTACGCCTACGACGCGGCCGGCGATCTGGTGCAGGCGACCGATCCGCTCGGGCATTCGTGGCGATTCGCGTACAAGGGCCATTTGCTGGTGCAGGAGACCAACCGCAACGGGCTGTCGTTCTACTTCGCGTACGACGGCTGGGGCGAGGACGCGTACTGCGTGCGGACGTGGGGCGACGGCGGCATCTACGACCACATCATCGACTACGACAAGGTCGGCAAGGTCACGTGCGTGACCAACAGCCTCGGGCGCACGACGACGTACAAGATGAACCCCGTCGGCTGCGTCGTGAAGGTGATCGACCCGCTCGGCGGCGCGACCGCGTACGAGTACGACGAACGTACGTTGTGGAAGGTGAAGGAGACCGACGCGGCGGGCGGTGAGACGGCGTGGACGCACGACGCGCGCGGCAACGTCATCCGCGTGATCGGCCCCGACGGCGCGGCGATCGCGATCGACTTCGACGCGCACGACCAGCCGGTGCGCGCGGTCGACGCGATGGGCGGTGAGTGGACGTGGGGCTACGACGACCGCGGGCGGCTCGTCGGGCGCATGGATTCGCTCGGGCGGCGCGTGCAGTTTCACTGGCGCGCGGATGCGGATGCGACGCCGGCAGGGAGCGAAGCGGCGCGCATCAAGCGGCTCGCGAGCCTGACCGACCCGGCGGGCCAGGACACCGGCCTGCACTACGACGCCGAGGGCAACGTCACGTCGCTGCGCACGCCCGACGGCGCGGTGACCCGCTGGCGTTACGATCGTCTCGGTCGCTGCACGGCCGCGCTCGACGCCGCCGGCAACGTGCAGCAGCGCGAGCACGATGCGCTCGGGCGCGTGGTGCGCGTCGTCGAGCCCGACGGCAACCTGCGCGAGCTCGACTACGACCCGGAAGGCAACGTCGTTCACGCGCGCGATCAGCAGCACGACGTGCGCTTCACGTATCAGGGCATGGGGCGCGTCTCGTCGCGCACCGAGGCCGGGACGCGCGTCGGCTTCGTCTACGACACCGAGGAGCGCCTCACCGCCATCGAGAACGAGCACGGTCACGTCTACGAGTTCCAGCTCGACGCCGCCGGCCGCGTCGAGGTCGAGAGCGGCTTCGACGGCATTCGCCGGCAATATCAGCGCGACAAGGCCGGCCGCGTGACCAAGGTCTTCCGCCCCGCGAGCCGCGAGACCAAGTACGCCTACGACCCCGCGGGCCGCGTCGTCGGCGTCGAGCACAGCGACGGCAGCGCCGAGGCCTACGCGTATCGCAAGGACGGCGAGCTCGTCGAGGCCAGGAACGACGCTGCGACCGTGGAGTTGGAGCGCGACGTGCTGGGGCGGGTGATTCGCGAAGCGGTCGGCGACGACTCGATCGCGTCCGAGTACGACGCGCTCGGCATGCGCGTGCGCCTGCGCTCGTCCAAGGGCCTCGACCAGCGCATTGAGCACAACGCCATCGGCCAGATGACCGGCCTGCGCGCCAGCGTCGCGCGCAAGGGCGCGGGCGATCTCGAGGTCGCGAGCACCGCCGAGGACTGGGAGGCGCGCGTCACGCGCGACCGTGCTGGGCCTGGAGATCGAGCGCCAGCTCCCGGGTGGTGTGCGCGCGCGCTGGCAGCGCGACGCCATCGGCCGCCCCACGCAGCAAGAGGTCACGGTCGCGGGCGAATTCCGCCGCGCCGTGCACTACACCTGGGAGGTCAACGACCGCCTGCGCATGGTCGTCGACGCCGCGCGCGGCCCCGTGCGCTACGAGCACGACGCGCTCGGCAACCTCGCCGCCGCGACGTACGAAGACGGCCGCGTCGACCTGCGCATGCCCGACGCCGTCGGCAACCTGTTCCGGACGCAGGCCCGCACCGACCGCAAGTACGGCCCCGCCGGCCAGCTCCTCGAATCGAGAGAGCCCGACGGCGCCCTGGTCACGTACGAATACGACGCCGAAGGAAACCTCGCGAAGAAAACCGAGGCCCTTCCGCTTCAACCCGCCGCGCGCGTCTGGACCTACCACTGGAACGTCGCCGGCCTGCTCACCAAGGTCGTCCGCCCGGACGGCGAGAGCTGTCACCTTCACCTACGACGCCCTCGCGCGCCGCCTTTCGAAGACCTTCCGCGGCCGCACGACCAAGTGGATCTGGGACGGCAACGTCCCCGTGCACGAATGGGTCGAGGGCCGCCCCATCCCGCACGCCTCCACCCACGCCGCCCTCACCGACGTCGCCGTCCTCGACGAGCTCGCCGCCCGCCGCCGCCGCTTCGAACGCGCCGCCAAACCATCCCAAGGCCCTCCCGACGACTCCTTCTCCGCCCCCCAGCCCAACACCCCCACCGTCCCCGTCTGGAGCACCGGCGCCACCGAGCCCGGCACCGCCGAAGATCCGATCACCTGGCTCTTCGACCCCGAGAGCTTCGCCCCCCTGGCCAAGCTCGTCGGCGACGCCCGCTACGCCATCGTCACCGACCACCTCGGCACGCCCACCGCGATGTACGACGCCGCCGGCGCCGAGGTCTGGTCCGCGACCATCGACGCCTACGGCGACCTGCGCAACATCACCGGCACCCGCACCGCCTGCCCCTTCCGCTGGCCCGGCCAGTACGAGGACGCCGAGACCGGCCTCTATTACAACCGGTTCAGGTACTACGACCCCGGAAGCGGCACCTATCTGAGTACAGACCCGAGTGGCTTTGTAGGCGGCAACAAGCCCTACTCGTATCCCAGCGACGTCCTGCGGAGCATCGATCCTCTCGGCCTCGTTCACGTTCCGGGCCTCAGCGATACCGACCTCGGCCAACGGATCCATGCGCTCACGTTCCGCGACAAACATCTGACCGGCGGCGGAGGAACTCACGGCCTTGTTCATCGGTACAACGAGCAAGTCACCGGCGCGATGCGCCCCGGCAGCCCCGGCTGGGCCACTCACGAAACACAGATCTTGAATCAGCAAAAAGCGCTTCGTGAAGCGCTCGTCGAGTGGGAAAAGCGAGGGCACGTCAGTCCACCGAACACCTGGAAGATAGCGACGATGCCGCCGCCCGCCGGGAATCAGGAAACCGTGCCCCGCGCCTGCAAGAGGTAGGGAATGAGCGCCTCATATCTAGTTCCTCCCGCGCCGACAGACCTGCGGAGCGCGAACGTCGCGTCGGTGCCGCGAATCGAAAGAGAGCTCTTCGAAACCGAGCCGCAGCTCCTGACGGAGCTCCTGGCTTCCAACGCGATTGGAGACCCTCGCGGCTGTGGCGTACTTCAGAATTACCTGACGGATTTGAAGCTGGCCGATGACATTCAGCGAGATCTGTTCCAGGCCAGCGTCCCGCACATCTGGGCCGCATGGCAACGGACTCTTCTATCAACAGCTTGTGTCGACACCACGTCCGAGCTTCACTCCACCCTATTTGTCAAACCTCGCATCCACATCGACTTCGGCAGCCCGGACATGCAATCGCGTGTCGAAACCTTTGCTCGAGAGTCATTGCTGCACGCCGCCTTCGCTGTTCCTGACGCGATCGTCGGCCTCAAGTGGACCCCGTTTTGGGTCAGCCTTGCCTCTTCGTGGCCGTGGCTGGCGGGAACCATCTGGGACGACTTTCGCGACTCGACGGCACCCGCCCACGCGAAAGCCCTTCTCTACTGGATTTCCTGTCTCGCCTATCCGACTGCCGAGAATCCTTTGTCCGTCGATTCACGCCACGCGGAACTGTGGGCACAGGCCTCTTTTGATTCGACGCTTCACTGGGGAGCTGAAGCCCTCGCGTCGCTCGAAACGCGTCTCCTGTGGTCGACTGTTGAAGACATGTTGAAGCGGCTCGAGTCCACTGTTCGTGCGACTCCAGAAGACGACTTCATTGCCCTGGTTTCGGCCGACATCCGCGCAAAGCGCCAGACGACCTTCCTGCGCCGGAAATCGATTCTCTTCAAGAATCTCGAGACCGAAGGTGCCAACAAATTCTGGGACGATGAATTTGGAGCGGCACCTTCACCGTAGTGGGTCGACACTCGATCCAAGCAAGAGTAAACCGGGATTCAGGGGTGCACTCGGTGACCCGTGAGACATCTCGCCACCTTCTGACGAGGCTCTACCGGCTCAGTACGCGAAGCGCCGCACGCTCACGTTCATCACCAGCCCCAGCGCGATCATGATGGTGAGGACGCTGGAGCCGCCGTAGCTGATGAGCGGCAGGGTCACGCCGACGACCGGCAGGATGCCGCTGACCATGCCGACGTTGATCGCGACGTGCCAGAACAGCAGCGCCGCGACGCCGACGCAGACGGTGGCGCCGAACCGATCGCGCGCCTCGCTGGCGATCTTGATGACCCACAGGATCAGCACCAGGTACCCGAGCAGGATCGCCAGGCCGCCGAGGAAGCCCCACTCCTCGGCCCACACCGCGAACGGGAAGTCGGTCCAGAGGGCGGGGAAACGGCGCAGGCGTACCTGAGTGCCGTGCAAGTAGCCCTTGCCGATGATGCGGCCCGACCCGATGGCGTTCAGCGCCTGGCGGGTCTGGTAGGCGCCCTCGGAGTTGAGGTCGAAGAACGCCTCGAAGCGCTTCCGCTGATATTCGCGCAGCAGGTGCTGGTAGATCGGAAAGGCGGCGATCGCGGCCAGCCCCATGATCGCGGCCAGGGTCTTGAGCTTGAGGCGCGCGGTCAGCATGATCGTGATGAAGATCAGCAGGATCAGGAACGCCGTGCCGAAGTCGGGTTGCTTGGCGATCAACAACGCGGGCGCGCTGACGATCACGACGGGGATTGCCAGGTGACGGAACGATCGACCCTCGAGCGCGGGCGAATCGTTCAAGTACTTGCCGAGCGCGATGATGGTCAGCACCTGCATCATCTCGGACGGTTGCAAGTGCACGGGGCCGAGGTCGAACCAGCGCCGGCCGCCGCTGACCATCTTGCCGAAGCCGAGGATGCCGACCAGCAACGCGACGCCGACGCCGTAGAAGACGTAGCCGTAGCGGCTGATGGTGCGGTAGTCCAGGCTGGCGACGGCCAGGAACGCCACGCTGCCGAGCGCGAACCAGGAGATCTGCTGGGTGAAGCAGCTCGACTGGCGATCGTGCACCGCGCTCCACAGGTTCATCAGGCCCAGCGACGCGACCGCGGCGGCGGCGGCCGTGAGGGTCCAGTCGAAGCGGAAGCGCAGCTTGCGCCAGGAGACCACGCGCGCCATGGCTATTGTGCCTCCTCTGCCGGCGCCGCCGGCTCGATGCTGGATGGTGGGGCCGGCGCGTCGGCTTCGGCGGCCGCGGCGTGCGCGGGCGCGATCCAGCGCGAACGGCTGGCGTGCTCCGCGCGATCACCGTGCTCACCCGCACCGGCCGCCTCGGCGTCGTCGCGCCACAGGTGGTGCCGCGGCAGCCCGAGGTGCGGCGCGTTCTTCTGGTCGGGCGCCACCGTCTCGAAGTAGTTGTGCACGATCTCCATGGCCGCCGGCGCCGCGACCTCGCCGCCGTGGCCGCCGTGCTCGATCAGGACCGCGAACGCGATCTTTGGGTTGCCCGCCGGCGCGAACCCGACGAACCAGGCGTGGTCGTTCTGATCGTACGCCGACAGCTCGCCGTGGTGGCTCTGCCGCCGCACCTGCGCCGTGCCGGTCTTGCCCGCGACCTCGACGTCCTTGGTGCGCGCGCGGAACGCGGTCCCCTTGGGCTCGTTGACCACGCCGACCAGCCCCTGGCGAACCAGCGCCAGATTCTCCGGCGACACCGACAGCTCGCGGCGCACGCGCGGCGCGAACTCTTCCAGCACCTTTTGATCCGGCGATTCGATGCGCTCGACGACCTGAGGCAGCCACAGCTTGCCACCGTTCGCGATCGCCGCGTACATCGTCACCATCTGCAGCAACGTCACGCGCGTCGAGCCCTGGCCGATCACCGCGTTCAGCGACTGCCCCATCTGGAAGCCCTCGGCCTTGGGGTTCAGCTTCTTCTGCTCGCGGTACCAGGCCTCGGTCGGGATGAAGCCGCCTTCTTCACCGTTCAAACCGAGCCCGGTGGGCGCGCCCAACCCCATGTCGGCGCCGTACTTCGCCAGCCGGTCCATCATGCCGGGGCGCGCGCCGATGTCGTAGAAGTAGACGTTGCAGCTCTGCACGATCGCCTCGTACAGGCTCACGGTCAGGTGGGTCTTGGTGCACTTGAAGCGCCGCCGCCCGAACTCGTACGAGCCGCGGCACTTGACCCGGTCCTCGGGCGTGATCAACCGATCCTCCAGCGCCGCCAGCGCCGACACCGGCTTGAACGTCGACCCCGGGAAGTAGGTCTCGTTCAGGGTCTTGTCGCGCAGCGGGTGGTAGCGGTCGGACAGGATCCGCTGCTGCGCCTCGGGCGACAGGTGCCCCGACATCTCGTTGGGATCGAAGCCGGGCTTCGACACCAGCGCCAGCAGGCGCCCAGTGTCCACCTCCATCACCACCGCCGCCGCCGCGCTATACGCGCGCAGCGATCGCTCGGCCATGCGCTGCACGTCGACGTCGATGGTCAGGTAGACGTTGTTGCCGGCGATCGCGGGCTGCCGGACCGGGCCGTCGATGAGCTCGCGAATGTTCGGGCGCGGCAGGCCGCGGCGGTCGACGACGATCTTGTCGAAGCCGTCGCGCCCGCGCAGGTAGCCTTCCCATTGCCGCTCGATGCCGGTGCGCCCGATCAGATCGCCCGCGTGGTAGCCCTCCTCCTTCTTCCCGCGCAGCTCCTCGGCGGAGATCTCGTTCATGTAGCCGAGCACGTGCGACGCCAGCTCGCCGTACGGGTACTCGCGCCGCGGCACCGACACGATCTTCACGCCGGGCACGTCGAGGCCGGTCTCGATCGCCGCCATCGCTTCGCGCGAGATGTCCTCGGCCAGCAGCACGGGCCTCTCGTTGCGCGCGGCCGGCGTGCCGGGCTCGGCGCGCTCGCCGCGGATGCGCTCCCAGACGTCGACCGCCTGCTCGGCGCTCATGCCCAGCGCGCCGCGCAGCTTGGCGAAGCCGTCGCTGGTGAGCTGGCGCGGCGAGACGTAAAGGTTGTACGACGGCCGCACCGTCGCGAGCACGCGGTTCTTGCGATCTTTGATCTGCCCGCGCACCGCCGGCAAGGGGTCGGTGCGAATGATGTTGTCCGAGGTCAGGCGATAGAACGTGTCGCCCTCGATGACCTGCAAATAAAACAGGCGCCCCGCGATCGCCAGGAACACCAGCATGACGAAGATGCCGAAGAAGCGCGCGCGGCGGCGGATCTCCGGCAGCTCGGCGTCCTGCCCCGCTATCTGCATGCGGACCTGCTCATGAACGACTCTACGTTACCAGGTTCATTCGACCACCGGCCAAATTGACGGCGCGGCGCGTGAAGCTGGACCGCTACGTCGTGGGGTGCGCGGTCACTTGATACCGATGCCGTCTCCCAGCGACGAGCGCTGCCCGCGCGACGACAGACCGACGCGCGCGCGGTTCACGTCGATGCGACCGTCGATCCGGCGGAGCAGCCCCAGCACGGGCGGGCCGCAAAATCCGGTGAGCAACGCCTCGAGCGGCGCCTGGCGAAGTCCGCCGTAGCCGCCCTCGGGCGCGACCTGCGCGCGCACCAGCACCACCAGCGCCGCCGACAGCAGGCTGGCGACGAACGCGGTCGCCGCCGACAGCACGATGCCGGTGACCGCGACGCGCACCGACAACGCGCGCGCGAACAGCACCATCAGCACGAACACGAAGCTGTGCACGCCCTGCGGCGCGCCCGACACCAGATCCAGCAGGTAGCCGGTCGAGAACGACACCAGCGAGGCCGACGAGATCGACCACTTGGGCGACAGGCCGACGTGCAGCACAACCAAGAGGCCCAGGCTGGGCGCCGCCATGCGCACCGGCGCCAGCTCCAGCACGGTCGACTGCAGGATCAGCAGGAAGAACGCGACGGTGAGCGCGACCAGCGACCGCATCAGCGATACACCGAAAGGCCGCGCGCAGGCGGCGCCGTCCGGCGCGTGCCGGCCTCGGGATCGGCGGCCGGCGGCGGCGCCACGACCACCAGCACTTCCGACAGGCGCGCGAAGTCGACGTCGGGCGTGACCTCGACCTCCTGGTAGAGGCCCACTGTCCCCGGCATCACCTTGCTGACCAGGCCGACCGCCAGGTCGCGCGGGAACGCGCCGCCGAGCCCGCTGGTCACGACCTTGTCCCCCTCGCGCGCCGCCTCGCCACGCACCAGGTACTCGATGCTGCAGCGGTAGCCGTTCTCGCCCGACTTGCCGCGCAGGATGCCGCGCCCGCCGGTGCGCGGGATGACCACGTCGATCGCCGAGCGCGGATCGACCAGCAGCATGATGTCCGACGTGCGTCCCGAGACGCGGTTGACGCGTCCGACGACACCCTCCGACGTCAGCACGGGCATGCCGCGGCGGACGACGCCCTCACCCTGGTCGATCTCGATGCGGGCCACGCGGAAGTAGGGCGAGGCGTCGATGGCGATCACGCGCGCCGCGAAGGTCTCGGCCGGCGTCTGGTCCTTGAGCCCCAGGAGCCGCTGGTAGCGCCCGCTCTCCGCCGCGAGCCGCCCCACCTCGAGGAGCTCGGCGCGCAGGCGGGCGTTCTCGCGCGTGAGCGCCTCGTTCTCGGCGCGCACGTGGGTCAGCTCGACGTAGCGCCCCGCGAACCCGCCGATGCCGCGCGCGATCGACGACATCGCCGACTGCGCCGGCGAGACGATGCGCAGGATGCCGCGGTCGAGCGTCGACAGATCGCCGGGCGCGCGCGCGCTCATGCGCATCGCGATGATCGCCAGCAGCAGCATGCCGGCGACAAAAAACCCCTCACGAACTCTGCGACTCCCCGTCATGGCGAAGAAACAACGACCGCCCGCCGGAGACGGCGCGGGTCCCCGTGATGGCTACTGCAGCGCAACTTCCCTGAGCAGGTTCAGCTCGTCGAGGGCCTTGCCGGTGCCGAGCACGACGGCGCACTCGGGTTCTCGGAGACCATCACCGGCAGGCCGGTCTCCTCGCGCAGCAGGACGTCCAGGTTCTGGAGCTGCGACCCGCCGCCCGTGAGCACGATGCCGCGGTCGACGATGTCGGCCGACAGCTCGGGCGGCGTCCGCTCGAGCACGGAGCGCACCGCCTCGACGATCGCATTCACCGGCTCGGCCAGCGCCTCGCGGATCTCGTCGCTGTTCATGATCAGGGTCTTGGGCACGCCGGCCACCAGGTCGCGGCCCTTGATCTCGATGGTCAGGACTTCGTCGACCGGGTACGCGTTGCCGATCTGCTTCTTGATGAGCTCGGCCGTGCGCTCGCCGATCAGCAGGTTGTACTTGCGCTTGATGTAGGCGACGATCGCCTCGTCCATCTTGTCGCCGGCGACGCGGATCGACTTGGCGACGACGATGCCGGCCAGCGAGATCACCGCGACCTCGGTGGTGCCGCCGCCGATGTCGACGATCATGTTGCCCGACGGCTCGGTGATCGGCAGCCCGGCGCCGATCGCCGCCGCCATCGGCTCCTCGATCAGGTAGACCTCGCGCGCGCCGGCGGCCAGCGCCGAGTCGCGCACGGCGCGCTTCTCGACCTCGGTGATGCCCGACGGCACGCCGATGATGATGCGCGGCTTGACCAGCGTGCGGCGGTTGTGCGCCTTCGTGATGAAGTAGCGCAGCATCGCCTCGGTGACCTCGAAGTCGGCGATGACGCCGTCCTTCATCGGCCGGACCGCGACGATGTTGCCCGGCGTGCGGCCGAGCATCTCCTTCGCTTCCTTCCCGACCGCGAGCACCTTCTTCGTGCCGTTGCCCGCGCGCTGCACCGCGACCACCGACGGCTCGTTCGAGACGATCCCCTTGCCCTTGACGAACGTCAGCGTAGTCGCCGTGCCGAGATCGATGGCGAGATCGTTCGAAAACAGTCCGTAGACCCAGTCGAAAAGCATGGAGTGTGCTCGCCGAGATGCACCCAGGTGTTGCGCCCTGCCCCGCGCCCCTGGGCACACCTAAACGGATGAAGTCTCTTAGCACGAACAGACTGCGACCGATAGGGGCCAACACGAATGATTGTGGTAGATTCCGCGCGGTTTTTGTCCGGACGTCTCGCGGGACGTCTTCTCGTTTTTGTCGGCTCCCCCCCTCACGAAAGGTTCCTCGCATGCTCGAGCAGATGCGTAAGTCATCGCAGTCGCTGCTCATCTATCTGCTGTTCAGCGTCCTGATCGTCGTTTTCATCATCAGCTTCGGGCCCCAATCGCGGGGCACGACCTGTGACGCGGCGTTGGGCGGGGCAGATCACTATGCAGCCAAAGTTTCGGGCGACATCATCTCGACCAACGCCTTCCGCTACGGATTCCTGATCATGGGCGGCGCGCAGGCCCCATCACAGATCGCCAAGCAGCGGCGGTTGAAAGAAATGGTGATGGACAAGCTGATCGAGCGCGAGCTCCTGGCGCAGGAAGCCGAGCGCCTCGGCTACATCGTCACCGACGAGGAAGTCGAGGATCTGGTCGCCGAATCGAAGATGATCGGCCTCGGCGAGCCGCTGACGGTGGGCCGCGTCCAGAAGAACGGCAAGTTCAACTACGAAGCCTTCAAGAACTTCGTGCAGTTCGAGCTGAGCCTCAACCCCAAGACCTTCATCGAGGAGCAGAAGCGCGAGCTGTTAGCGTCGCGCGTCCGCAATTTGATGCGCGCGGGCGTCAAGGTATCGCTCGACGAGGTCAAGGCCGACTTCGAACGCAGCGGACTGCAGGTCAATCTGGAATACCTGCGCTTCTCCAACCGGAAATACGAGCCTTCCGTGGTGGTGACCGACGCCGACCTCACCGCCTACGCGTCGAAGAACGAGGCCAAGCTGCGCGAGCTCTATGAGCAAAAGAAGTTCATGTACGAGAAGGTGCCGAAAGAGGTCCGGGTGCGCGAGATCCTGATCAAGGGCAGCGCCGGGGACGAGGGCAAGGCGCAGCGCAAGGCCGACCAGCTGGCCGCGAAGATCAAGGGCGCCGGCAAGGATGCCGCCAAGGAGACGCGGCGTTCGCGCAGGCCGCCAAGGATTCGTCGGACGACGCCGCGAGCAAGGCCAAGGGCGGCGACCTCGGCTGGAAGCGCAAGAGCACGCTGGGCCTGGAGTCGGCCGACGATGACAAGGTCTTCGCCGCCAAGGCCGGCGAGGTGCTGGGCCCCTTCAAGACCAAGGACGGCGGCGCGGTGCTGCTGGTCACCGAGGGGAGCCGCGAGGGCGACTTGCCGTTCGACAAGGTCAAGCTCGACCTGGCCGACGAGAAGCTCCGCGAAGAACGGTCGGGCGCGCTGGCCAAGGCCGACGCCGAAGCGGCGCTGGCCAAGGCGAAGGCCGGCGCCGGCAAGTCGTTGAAGGAGCTGTTCCCGACCAAGTCGGACGACAAGGCTGACACCAAGGCCGGCAAGCTCGCGAAGCTGCCGCCCGCCGACGCCGATGCGCCCCGCGTCGAGGAGACCGGCCTGTTCTCGCGGCGCGGAAGCCGCGAGGGCGCGATCGTCGAGGGGCTCGGGATCTCGAACGCGCTCACCAAGGCGGCGTTCGAGCTCAAGCCCGACGCTCCCGTCGCCGGCCCGTTCGAGATCGCCGGCAGCTGGGTCGTCGTGCGGCTCAAGGAGCGCAAGGACCCCGACCTGGCCGAGTACGAGAAGAAAAAGCTCGATCTGCAGCGGGACGCCGAGCTCAACAAGTGGATGGAGGTGCTGACCGACTGGTCGCACGACCGGTGCATCGAGGCGCGCGACGGAAAGCGCATCGTGATCAACCGCGACGTCCTTCGCTACGAGGACAGCGCCGAACCGCCCCCCTACGAACCCTGCATGCCGCGACGAATGTTCGGAGGCTGACCCGGTGGTGCCAATCGGCCCAGGCCCGTCCGGACCGGGGGCAGCGCCGGGGCCGATCGCGCCGACCCACCGGCCGCGCTGGCTGCTGGTGCTGTCGTCGATCACGCTGATGTACGGCGGGATGCTGCTGGTCTCGGGGCTCGGCGACCTGCGCAACCCGACGGCGGCGGCCAAGCTGCCGATGGCGCGTCCGCTGGCGCCTGACGAAGAGGCGCTGACGCGCGAGCTGATCGAGGTCAACACGACGATCGTGGCGCGCCACGCGCGCCCCATCCGCACGCGCGCGGCGGCGTCGACGGCGCTGGCGCTGCTCCTGCTCTACTCGGCGGCGGCCGCGCTGTCGCGTGACCGACATGGGCGCATCGCGACGCTGACCGCCGCCTGGCTGGGGATCGCCTACCAGCTCGGGGGCCTGGCGGTGGTGATCCCGATCGCCCAGGACTACGCCGCCACCAGCGCGCCGATCCTGGCGCGCATGATCGCGTCGGACCTGCCGGTGCTGGCCCCCGACGGCGGCCTCGCGGCGGGGGACGCGGGCAGCGCCCTGGCGCGTCCGGCCACCGGGGGCGCCCCACCGGCGGCGGCCGATGCCGGAGCCGCGGTGACACCGGCGCCCGCGGCTACCGAGCCGCCACCCCGCCCCGAGGCGGTCGCCGGCTTCATGCACGCGGTCTTCCTGGGCGTCCCGATCGTCACGGCAACGTTGGGGATTCTCGGTTCGTTGCTGCTCATCACCTACTTCGGCGGACGCCGGGGCCGGGCGCTCTACGGCCTGCCGCCCAGGCGGCCGCCCCCGCATCTGTAACCCGTAATAGGAACCGACCGCCCCCGTCTCTCAGGTAAAATCGTGTGCTCCGCATGGGGCCTCTAGACTCACCTGAGCAGGTGCCGAGCCGCGCACCGCGATCGATCGCCGGTGGGCCGGGCGAGATCGTGGAGTCGGAAGCCGGCCCTCCGTTCTCGCTGGCATCCGGCGACGGCAGGACCACGCTGTCTCTCGCCGCCTGGCCGCTCGCTGGCATCGCGCGTCTCGAGGACGTGGCGGTCGAGATCCCGACGCCCGCGGCAATCGCCGCCGGGCCTCTGCCGGTGGAGCGGCTGCGCAACCGCCGCGGGCGACTGCTCGCGGCGACGGTCACCACCGATCTCGGCCGTATCGCGCGCGAGCTGGAACGGCCCGGCATGCGCGCCCGCCTGGCCGCGGCCGGCATCTCCGACGTGCGCGTCGGCCTGGCCGACGGTGCGTTTCATCTGGTCGGGCGCGCCGCCATGGGCGACCGCGAGGCCGCGTTCACGGCGCGCGCGCGGCTGGATCGCGCCTCACCGCGGCGCAGGGCCACGGCGGTGGCGGCGGTGGCGACCGAATCGTCGCGCATCCGCCTGTCGATCGAGGACCTCCGCATCTACGGCTTCCTGCCCGTCCCGGCCCCGGTCGTCGCGCGCGCGATCCTGTCGAGCCTGGTGCAGGCACGGCCGGGCACGCGCTGGTGGATCGACTTCGACCCGCTGGAGATGGCGCTGCTCGAGACCTTCGCCGCCAACGGCTGGCGCCTGCCCGACGCGGGCGGCACCGCGCTCAGGACCATCGAGATCACCGCGGGGCGGATCGCGCTCGGCTGGAGCGGCGGCGGCGACGACGCGCCGGCGCCCGGCGCCGAGGACGACGGGCCGCCCATCTCCGCGGTGGTCGCCGCCGCCACAATGGCTGCAGCGACGACGGCGGCGACCACCCCGGCGGTCGCGCCCGAGCTCGACGAGGCCGACGGCCTGCTCGCGCGCGGTGACCATCGGGGCGCGCTGGACGCCTACCGCCGCGTGCTCGCGCGCGCGCCCGAGGGCCCGGCGGCGACGCGCGTGCTGGAGATCCTGGTGTCGAGCGCCGCGCACCTCGACGAGGCCGACGAGCTGGCGGGCGAGATCCTCACGCGCCAGCCCGAGGCGCCGCTGCCGCTGCTGGTGCGCGCGGTCGCGGCCGCCGAGCACGGCGACCCCGCGCTGGCGGCCGACACGTACGAGCAGATCGCCACCATCGCGCGCCGGCGCAACGAGGACGAGGACGTGATCATCGCGCGCCTCGCCGCCGCCGAGCAGTGGCTGCGCGCCGACAAGACCGAACGCGCCTACCGCCTGACCGAGCAGGTCCTGGCCACCATGCCCGCGCACGCGGGCGGTGAGACGGCGCGCACCCTGCAGATCCTGGGCGATCGCCTGGTGGCCAAGGGTCAGGTGGCAGAGGCCGATCGGATCTTCGAGTCGCGGATGGCGCTGGCGACGGACGGCCCGACGCGCGATCAGCTGGCGGTCGAGCGCGCCCGCACGCGGCTGCTGGCCGCCGACGGCGCGCCCGGCGCGCTCGCGGTGCTGCGCGAGATCTCGCTCGAGTCCGCGAGCCGCGACGCGCTGGAGCTGCGCGCCGATCTCGGCGAGCGGCAGGTGAGCCCCGACGACGCCGTGCCGGCGCTCGACGAGCTGGCGGCGCGCGCGCGCCGCGCGGGCGACGAGGCGGCGGCGCGCCGCTGCGAGGAGCGCGTCTCGCAGCTGCAGGCGCGCACGCGCCTCGCGCACCCGGAGCCCGTCGATGACGCGCGCGCAGAGCCGACCGCGGCGACCGGCGGCGCGGCGGCGGGTCCCGGGGGCACGCAGGCCGCGGCGCCGTCGCGCGCGCCGACCGCTTCGGCGGAGGAGCTGGAGCGCCTGCTGGGAACCAACCCGACGGACGTCGCCGCCGCCGAGACCCTGGCCGACATCTACGCGCGCATCGTGGAGCCGCACGAGCGCGCCGAGGCGCTGTCGAGCCTGCTGCGGCGCGCGCTGGGGCTGACGCCGGAGCGACGCAAGGCGATCTACGCCAGCCTGGGCGAGAGCGCCGAGGCGAGCGGCGATCTGGACCGCGCCGAGCAGGCCTACTACCGCGCCGCCACGATCGAGGCCGAGCCGGCGCAGCGCGCGAGCTTCCTGGTGTCGCACGCGCGCGTGCTGCTCGCGCGCGGCGAGACCGAGACCGCGATCAGCGACCTCGAAGAGGCCCTCGCCCGCGTGCCCGATCACGCGGGCGCGCTGGCGCTGCTGGGCGATCTCGCGTTCCGATTGCAGGACTGGGCGCGCGCGCGCCAGCTCTACGCGTCGCTGGCGGCGTCGCCCGGCGCCGCCGAGGTGCTCTCGCGCGAGGCGCTGATCTACCGCCGCGCGCAGATCGCGCAGGCGCTGGGTGAGGAGTCCGAGGCCGAGAACCACTTCCGCGAGGTGGCGATCCTGAACCCGCGTCACGTCGAGGCGCGCGAGGCGCTGGCCGAGATCGCGCTCCGGCGCGGCGACTTCGGCGGCGGCGCGCTGCGCCTGGAAGAGGTGCTGCGCCTCCTGCCGCTCGACGCGCTCGATCGCCTGCTCGACGTGCGCCAGCGCCTGGGCGGCGTGTACCTACAGCTGCAAGACTGGACGTCGGCGCGCTACTACCTGGAGCTGGTGATGGCGCAGGAGCCGACGCGCACCGTGCCGCTCGAGATCCTGGTCGACGTCTACCTGCGCCTGTCGGCGTACCGCGAGGCCGCCGAGGCGTGCAGCCGCCTGGCGCGCCTGCACACCGGGCCGCGCCGGCGCGCGGAGATCCTGTTCCGGCAGGGCGAGATCCTGCGCCGGTTCCTCGAGGACGAGGCGGGCGCCGTCGACGCGTACCTGCGCGCGTCGGATCTCGATCCGCAGTTCGCGCCGGCGCTGGCGCGCCTGGCCGACGTCGCCTGGCGGCGCGGAGATTTCGAAGAGGTCGCGGATCTGGCATCGGAGCTCGGCGACGAGCTGCGTGCGCGCGACAACGACGACGACCTGGATCTGCCGTTGCGCCTGGCGATCGCGACGCGGCTCGTGCCGCGCGACGGCGAGCGGCCCGCGCGCGTGCCGCCGGTCGACGAGCCCGCCGGCGACGTCTCACGCCGCGCGCGCGTGCTGGCAGAGGCGGCGGCCTTCCTGGGCGGGCGGCCGCCGCGCGAGCTCGACGCCGCGATCGAGGCGCTGGCCAACGAAGGCGGCGACGAGGACGGCCCGGAGGACGATCCGGCGCGCGCGCCAGCGACCGGTTTTTATCGCGCGCTCGAGGATCTGGTGCAAGAGGATCCCGCCAACGCGAGCATGGGCGCGGTGCGCGTGCTCGCGCGCGCCGCCGAACGCAGCGGCTGGACCGCCGCCGCGCGCGGTCTTTACAGCGTGCTGGTCTTCGTCGATCCGAGCGACGCCGCCGGCGCGGCGCTGCACGCGCTCGGCCCGGCGCGCACGCTCGATCCCCAGGAGATCGACGGCGGCGGCATGCTGGCGTTGCTCGCGGCCAAGCAGCCCCTCGAGGCGCTGGAGGCGATCGCGCGCGAGGATCCCCTGGCCACGCACGATAGCGACCCGTTCACGCCGGCGCGCCGCCGCGAGCTCTTGCGCACGCTGCCCGCGCGCGAGCTGGTCAGCACCATGCTGTCGCTCGACTACCAGCGCGCGCTGGCCTGAGCGGCGGCCGCCGGGATGCGCTCAGCCCGGGACGATCACGTCGCAGGGGAAGTCGAACGTGATGTTCTTGTTGGCCGGGAGGCGCCAGTTGGTGCACGCGGTGCCGGTCAGCTCGATCTGCGTCGGCTTGCAGCTGGGATCGCCCGCCGGCACGCAGTTCACGCGCCAGCCGTTGTTGTTGTCGAGCGGCACCACGGTGGTCTCGACGAGAACCCGCGCCCCGCCGAGCGCGTTGACGTTCACCCGGATCGGCGGCTTCGCCGGATCGATGCTGTTGAGATCGAACGTGCAGCTCTTCACGCCCGAGAACAGCCCCGCCAGCGTGTTGGTCAGCGCCTGCTGATCGGTGACGTCGGGCGTGAACACCTGGGCGGTCCCCCCGGTGGGCACGTAGTCGACCAACGCCTGGCCGGTGGTGCGGTTCATTTGCGCCGCAAGCGTCGCCCACGGGCTCATGCCGTTCCCGAAACACTCGTTGTAGATGTTGTGCGTTCCGCAAGGATTGGCGATCGGTTGATTCACTCCGGCGTTGGCGTAGGCCTGCAGTACGCCCGGACAGGTGCTGGTGTTGAAGTTCGATGTCAACCCGATGACATAGGTCGTGATACCCATGGCGCTGAGCTGCTTGAGCTCGGCGACCACCGCGTCGACGGGACAGACGGTGTTGCCGTCGTCGCAGAAGTCGGGCTCACCATCGGTGAGGAACAGAATGTAGTTGCCGCCGTTGCCAGGCGCGCTCGCAAACAGCGCCGGCACCTTGGGCAGCACCTGCGTCACCGGCGTCTCCAGCTTCATCGTGCTGAGAGGGCCCGCCGGATACTGCGCCGAGATCGCGGCGTAGTTGCTGGGCGCGATCGGCACGGTCTGGAAGATCGGGCACATCGCCGGCGCGACGCCGGTGAAGACGCCGAGCCCGAAGTCGATCTGCGGCATGTTGTCGGGCGTCAGTTGCAAGCCCTGGATCACCGGCAGCACCGCGGTGCGCAGCGCGCCCCACGCGCCGCTGGGCAGGCTGGCGCTCATCTGGAACATGCTGCCCGACCCGTCGACGAGCACCAGCACGTTGGGGATCTTCGGCGCGAAGTTGTACATCGCCATCTGGCACGCGCCGTCGTTGTTGGTCCCCGAGTCGGGGATCACGCCGCTGCCGCCGGCGCCGTGGTTGCCGGTCCCGCTGCTGTTGCCGGTCCCGCCGCCGCTATGGCCCCCGCTGCCTTCCGCGGACGCCGCAACCTTGGCGCATCCGAGGCCGAGCGAGAGCGAAGATACAGCCAGGACACCGAACACACAGCTGGAGCGAGGCGTCGGAAAGCGATTATTCATAGGCAAGGTCCTTCCAAGAGCCGGCGAGCCGAAGCCGAGCAAGCATCGGCGACTCTATAACGGACCCGGCCGACGGCGAATCGAAAAATCAGGCCGCGGCAGCCGCGCGCGTCACGCGGCCTTGGCCGCGACGGTATCCTCGGCCGTGCCGAAGACGACCTCCCGGGGCGGACGGCGCAGGTCCCAGATCAGCCCGACCGCGGCGGCCAACCGCAAGAGATAGTAGGTCAGGTCGATCTCCCACCACCGGAAACCCTGGGCGGCCGAGCTCTGGTAGTGATGGTGGTTGTTGTGCCAGCCTTCGCCGGTGGTGATCAACGCCAGCACCATGCTGTTGCGCGAATCGTCGGTGGTGCTGTAGCGCCGCTTGCCGAAGAGATGGGACAGCGAATTGATCGCGAACGAGCCGTGCCACACCAGGACTGTGGTCACCATGTATCCCCAGATCAGCCCGTGCAGACCACCCAGCAGGAGAAACCCCAGCGCCAGCAGAACCGTCGGCAGCATATGGATGTAGTCGCGGTTCATGAAGCGAAGCTCGGGAAACTTGGCCAGGTCGGAGACCGTCGCCGGATCCGTGCCGTCCCAGGTCGGGCTGATGACCCAGCCGACGTGCGAGTACCAGAACCCGCGGCGGCGCGGCGAATGGACGTCGGCCGGCGCGTCGGAGTGCTTGTGGTGCCAGCGGTGATGGCTGGCCCACCAGAGCACGCCACGCTGGGCCGCGCTCTGCGCGCCGAGCGCCAGCAGAAATTGCACCACGCGCGACGTCCGGAAGCTACGGTGCGCGAAGTAGCGATGGTATCCGGCGGTCACGACGATCATGCGCGCGAAATACACTCCGATCGCCAGAGCCACGCCCCGCCACGAGAGCCCGAGGTAGGCGACGCCCGCGATCGCGGTGACGTGAACCCCCCAGAACGCCACCGAGGTAGCGCGAAAATAGCCCTTGGAAGTGGATTCCGCGTCGCTGGACACGGCTCGGTCTGATGACGCCATGACATCCAGATTAGCGTTAAGCGCGTCACGCCCTGACCATTCCCTTGTCACAACCCGGTCACGAACGTCGCGCGATGCGTTCATGACGACGGCCGGATTCGAGGCTGCGCTCATGACCGAGATGTATGGCGAATGGGGCTCGGCAGAGTCGCCCGTGCCTGGGTTGGTGGTGGCCAACCGACAGGCAACCACCTTCGGCGCGCGCGACCTGGTCTTCGCGCGCCAACTCGTGCCGGATGCCGTCGAGGTGGAGGGCTCGTCGATACAACGCCTCGCGGAGGCGGCCTACCAGGCCGTCGAGGCCATGGTCGACGCGGGCGAAACGCCGTTCACGCTCCATGCCTTCACGGCGGTCGCCGACCCGATGCTGGGCAGCCGCGTGGAGCTGGTGGGACGGCAGTTGCTGGACCTGCTCAAGACCCGGCGGCGGCGCGCCTTCCGCTGGTACCGGGCACCGTCGGAGATCGGCGAGGTCTGGGCGCCGGGCGCCCGGCTCGTGCAGCTGGTCGCCCTCGAGCGCGAGCGCCTGCTCGTGTCGGCGGCGGCTGCGCGCGCGCTCCCGCGGGGCGGCACGGACCTTGCGCCCTGGCCGGCGGGGAGCGCGCCGATCGCGCTCGACAAGGCGCCGCCGTCGCGCGCGTATCAGAAGCTCGAAGAGGCGTTCGCCTGGCTGGCGGATGCGCCGACCGCGGGGCAGACCTGCGTCGATCTCGGCGGCGCGCCGGGCGGCTGGGCGCTGACCGCGCTCAAGCGCGGCGCGCGCGTGACCGCGATCGATCGCGCGCCGCTGGAGCCGCCGGCGGCCGGCCATCCGCGCCTGACCGCGATCATCGGCAACGCGTTCACCTACGAGCCGCCGAAGCCGGTCGACTGGCTGCTGTGCGACGTGGTGTGTGAACCGGCGCGCACGCTGAAGCTGATCGCGCGCTGGCTCGAGCAGCGCTGGTGCCGCCGCCTGGTGGTCACGGTCAAGTTCAAGGGGCGCGACGGCTACGGCGTGCTCGCCGAGGTCGATCCGCTGTTCGCCGCCGCCGGCTGGCGCTTCGCGCGCACGAAGCAGCTGCTGCACAACAAGAACGAGGTCACGGTGCTCGGAAAGCAGTAGGCGGAAGCGGCGAAAATAGAAACCTGCCCGCCGATGGCGGTATGATTCACCGGTGACTTGCGGCTCATGATGATGTTCACGCACCAGGACCACGGGACTTGTCGGCGATCCTGATCGTCGGCGGCGCCGGGTTCATCGGCAGCCACACGGCCAAGCTGGTCGCGGCCGCGGGGCACACGCCGGTGGTGTTCGACAACCTCAGCTCGGGGCATCGCTGGGCGCTGCGCTGGGGCGTCTTCGAGGAGGGCGACCTCGGCGATCGCGAGGCCATCGACCGCCTTTTCGCGCGCCATGACATCGAGGCGGTGATCGACTTCGCCGCCCACATCGAGGTCGGCGAATCGGTGCGCAACCCGCGCAAGTACTTCCGCAACAACCTGGTCAACACGCTGAACCTGCTCGACGCCATGGTCGACAAGGGCGTCCGGCAGATCGTCTTCTCGTCGACGGCGGCGGTGTACGGCGATCCGCTCACCGTGCCGATCCCCGAGGACCACCGCCTGCTGCCCGTGAACCCCTACGGCGAGTCGAAGCTGTTCGTCGAGCGCACGCTGCGCTGGTACGGCGAGGCCTACGGCCTGCGCTGGGCGGTGCTGCGCTACTTCAACGCCGCCGGCGCCGATCCCGGCGGCGAGATCGGCGAGGACCACGCGCCCGAGAGCCACCTCATTCCCCTCGCGATCAAGGCGGCGCTCGGCCAGCGCGGCGAGCTGCAGGTCTTCGGCACCGACTACCCGACGCCCGACGGCACCGCCGTGCGCGACTACATCCACGTCGTCGATCTCGCCGACGCGCACCTGCTGGCGCTGGCTCACCTGGCGGCCGGCAAGCCGAGCTTCGCCGCCAACGTGGGCACCGGCGCCGGCCACTCGGTGCGCGAGGTGATCACCGCCGTCGAGCGCGTGAGCGGTCGCGTCGTCCCGCGCCGCGAGGTCGGCCGGCGCCCCGGCGACGCGCCGGCGCTGGTCGCCGATCCGCGGCTGGCGCAGCAACTGCTCGGCTTTCGCCCGCGACACCCCGATCTCTCGACCATCGTGGAGCACGCCTGGAAATGGCACGCATCACGCTCCGGATGATGCTCCGCCGGCCGGCAGCGCTGGTGACGGCGCTGGCGCTGGGCGCGGTGCTGGGCACCGCCGGGTGCGACAAGCCGCTGTGCCCGACCGGCATGCGCGCCGACGCGCGGCGATCGAAGCCGGGCGCGAGCGCGTTCTGTGTGAACCCGACCGACAGCGACCAGGCCGCGTTCGTCGACCTGCACCCGAACGGCGCGCGGCGCCAGGTTTGCCTCTTCGTCGATGGCAAAGCCTCGGGACTGTATCGGGCCTTTCATCCCGGCGGCGAACGCTGGCTCGAGGGCCGTTACGAAAACGGCCGGAAGGTCGGACGTTGGACGCAGTGGGGCGCCCGACGGCCGCAAGGTGGCCGACGGTGAGTACCGAGAAGGCCTGACCGTCGAGGGCGCGCCCGTCGGATTTCCGGCGTCGTGCGAATCGGTCACCTGGTAGCAAAAGAGACCCACAACGAGCCCGACAACCACACCAAGGCGGCACCAAACGTCCAGCGAAAATCAGCAGTCCTTTGAGGTTTCCGCGGCCCATTCCCCGTGGGACAATGAGCGCCCCATGGACGACGTTCTCGCAATCATTCTGGGCGGTGGGCGTGGAACCCGCCTTTTTCCTCTGACGTTGCGCCGATCGAAGCCGGCGGTGCCGATCGGTGGAAAGTACCGGCTGATCGACATCCCGATCAGCAACTGCCTCAACTCGAACGTGCGCCGCATCTTCGTGCTGACGCAGTTCAACTCGGAGAGCTTGAACCGGCACCTGGCCCTCACCTACAAGTTCGACATCTTCTCGTCGGGATTCGTCTCCGTGCTCGCCGCCGAGCAGACCGAGGACGGCGACAGCTGGTTCCAGGGGACCGCCGACGCCGTTCGCCAGAGCCTGCGCCACATGCGGCGCCAGGAGGCGAAGAACGCGCTGATCCTTTCGGGCGATCAGCTGTACCAGATGGACTACCGCCAGATGCTCAGGACCCACGTCGAGAGCAAGGCCGACGCGACGGTGGGCGTGATCCCCGTCGACGCCGCGCAGACGTCGGCGTTCGGCATCCTGAAGATGGACGCCACGGGCCGCATCGTGCACTTCGAGGAGAAACCGTCGGCGGATCGACTGCCCGCGCTGGTGTCGGACATCCCCGGCGTGGGACGCGGCTACCTGGCGTCGATGGGCATCTACGCGTTCTCGCGCGACGTGCTGGAAGAGTCGCTGGCGGATCCCAAGCTGGTCGACTTCGGGCGGCACGTCATCCCCGACGCCGTGCCGCGCCGGCGCGTGCAGGCGCACGTGCACCGCGGTTACTGGGAAGACGTCGGGACCATCCAGTCGTACTTCCAGGCGAACCTCGCCCTGTGTGACCCGATCCCGCCGTTCGACTTCTACGACACGTCGCACCCGATCTACACCAACCCGCGCTTCCTGCCGGCGTCGAAGGTCGCGAACTGCACGCTCAAGAACGCGCTCATCTCCGAGGGATGCATCATGCAGGGCGCGCACATCGACCGCGCCGTGATCGGCATCCGCAGCCGCATCGGCGCCGGCACGCAGATCCGCAGCAGCCTGCTCATCGGCGCCGACGGCTACGAGACGCTGCAGGAGATGGAGATGATGCAGACCCAGGGCATCCCGCCGATCGGCATCGGCGCGGAGTCGGTGATCGAGAACGCGATCGTCGACAAGAACGCGCGCATCGGCCGCGGCGTCCGCATCGTCAACCGCGACGGCATCAAGGAGAAAGACGGCAACGGCTACTTCATTCGCGAGGGGATCGTGATCGTGGCCAAGAACGGCGTCATCCCCGACGGGACGGTGATCTGATGCTGCGCTGGGGCATTCTGGGCGCGTCGATGTTCGCCATGCGCCGCATGGTGCCGGCGATGCAGCGCGGGCGCGACCTGACCGTGGCGGCCATCGCCTCGCGCTCGCGCGAGAAGGCGGAGAAGGCGGCGCGCGAGCTCAACATCGGGCGCGCCTATGGCTCGTACGAGGAGCTGCTCGCCGATCCCGAGATCGACGCGGTCTACATCCCGCTGCCCAATCACCTGCACGTGCCCTATTCGATCAAGGCCGCCGAGGCGGGCAAGCACGTGCTGTGTGAGAAGCCGATCGCGCTCAACGCCGCCGAGGCGCGGTCGTTGCTGGAGGCGCGCGACCGGACCGGCGTGTTGATCCAGGAGGCCGCGATGATCCGCGTGCACCCGCGCTGGCTGGCGACGCGCGCCGAGCTGGCCAAGGGCAGCGCCGGCAAGATCGGCGAGCTGCGCTCGATCGTCAGCAGCTTCGGCTACCACCTGCGCCAGCGCGACAACGTGCGCTACCAGCGCGAGATGGGGGGCGGCACCTTGCTCGACGTCGGCTTTTATCCGGTCAGCATCTCGCGTTTCTGCTTCGGCACCGAGCCGGTGCGCGTGCTCGCGTCGCTGACCACCGACCCCGAGACCCGCGTCGACATCCTGGCGGCGGCGATGCTCGAATTTCCGACCGGGCACTCGATCTTCAGCTGCGGCATGCAGCTATCACCGTCGCAGCAGGTGGCGCTGATGGGTGGCAAGGGGCGTATCAGCTTCGACGTGCCCTGGAGCCCGTACACCGACCGGCCGACGCGCCTCATCATCGATCGCAGCGAGCAGCTCGAAGAGCCGATGGTCGAGTCGGTCGCGTTCGAGCCGTGCAACCAGTACACGCTGCTGGCCGAGGGGTTCTCGCAGGCGGTGAAGAGCGGCGCATCGGCGCCGTTGCCGCTCGAGGACAGCGTGAAGAACATGGCGGTGCTCGACGCGCTGGCGCGTTCGGCGCAGAGTGGGCGATGGGAAGCGCCGGCGGCTTGACCGACGCCGGGCCGGGATCAGGCGACGCGGAACATCACCGCCGCGATCGTCATCCAGGCGCCGAGACCGATGGCGACCAGGCCGAGCGTGCCCTGGAACGGCGCCAGCTTGGCGATGATCCGATCCAGGTTGGCGTTGGCCTTGGGGTTCTTGATGAAGCTCTTGAATACGCCGATACCGAGCAGCAGCCCGAGACAGACTAAGAGCACCGAGTCGGCGAGCCACGACAGCCAGAAGATCGGCGCGCTGGTCATCCAGCCGACGTGGCTGACGCAGCCCAGTATCCCGAACACACCCCAAACCGCCGACACCGCGCCGATCCAGCCCTGATAGGGCGCGATCTTGCCGATGAGCTGCTCGGCGTCCGGTTTCTTGGCGATGATGAGATTGGACGCCGCCAGAACCCCGAGCAAAGCCAGCCAGATACCGTGAAACATGCGAGCCCCCTTTGGCCGAATTGGTGCGCGGCTGGGTGATCTTAGCGCGCGCCCAGCTTTCGAGCGTTAAAATCAGGGGGCGGGTATGGATGGCCTGCTTTGCATGGGCAACCCCAGTCACGCGCCCGGTCACGCGACGAACCAGGATCAGGAAGCGGCGCAGCCCGCGGCGGCAGCGGCGGACGCGCCCGGCCTGACGACGACCAAGGCGCCGTTCATCGAGCAGGCGCGCGCCAACGGCGAGATGTACATCCGCCAGCCGTACGAGCTCTACTCCGAGGAGAACCACCAGACCTGGTGCCAGCTCTTCGCGCGCATGCAGGATCGCTGGCGGCGCTACGCCAACGAGAAGTACCTGCGCGGGCTCGACACGCTGTTCATGGACCACGAGCACGTGCCGCGCTTCGAGGACGTGAACCGCTTCATGCAGACGCTGACCGGCTTTCGCGCGCGCCCGGTCAGCGGCTACGTGCCGTCGTACGTCTTCTTCGACTGCCTGCGCCGGCGCGAGTTCCCGACGACGGTGACCATCCGCGACGGCAAGCGCCTCGAGTACCTGCCCGAGCCCGACATCTTCCACGACATCGCCGGCCACGTGCCGATGCACACCGACCGCGCGTTCGCCGACGCGCTGGTGCGCTTCGGCGAGTGCGCGCGCACGGCGGCCACGCTGGCCTCGGCGATCGCCGACGAGCCGGAACGCATCCGGCGCCTCACCAGCAACATCCGCGCGATGGCGCGCTTCTTCTGGTTCACCGTCGAGTTCGGACTGATGCGCGAGCGGCCCGGCAGCGACGCGCTCCGCGTATACGGCAGCGGCCTGCTCAGCTCGTACGGCGAGATCGCGCACGCGATCGACGCGCCCGCCGTGCAGCGCTACCCGTTCCAGATCGAGTGGGTCGTCAACCAGCACTTCGAGATCCACCACTACCAGCCGCTGCTGTTCATCGTCGATTCGTTCGAGCACCTCTACAAGCTGGTCGACGAGCTGGAAGACTGGATCCGCCGCGGCAAGCTCGACAACGTCGCCCCCGGTGAGCCGCTGGTGAGCGAGGCTGACCTGCGAAGCTTCCTCGAGGCCGGCGCGCGCGAAGACGCTCGCGGCTGATTCGACGCTCGCTCCGACTCGACGAACATCTCGCCCGCACCTTCTGCTTGACGGAGCGCGTTGCAACGCCAGCTTCGGACTCAGAGGGTCGCAATGCTCGCGGACGTTCTGGACGGAATGCGGGACAGGCTGGTCGATGAGCTCGCGCGACGCCTGGCGCGCATCGAGCCTCCGTCACGCCCGGCCCCCGACCGGCGCACGCGCTTGAACCGCGACGTCGCGGAGGTGATCGAGGCGTTGCGGCGCGGTGGCCCCGATGACGCGGGAGCGTCTCCGGCGGTCGACGATCCGGATCGGGAGATCGACGAGCACGAGGTCGTCGAGCGCGTGCTCCTCGAGCAAGCCGCGAAGACAGGCGACCGCACGCGCGCGACGGAGATCGTCCTCGCGTGGTGGCGATGCGAGGCGGATCGCCATTGCTTGCGCGAGCAGACCCGGCGCCTCGCGATGCTCCTCGATGAAATACACGAAGGCGCCGCGGTCCTCGCTCCCGACGCAAGACTGCTGTACTGCAACCGGCGAGCCGCGCAAGGACTGCGTGAGCTCGCGGGAATTCGCTACGGCGACATCATCGGCAAGACACCGGACGAGCTCGGCCTGCCGCTCGAGCACCTCGTCGGCCGTCCGGTCGTCGACCTCGAGGCTCTGGCGCGCGCGCGCGCTTCGTTCGAGCTCAGCACCGCCGCGCGCGCCAACGAAACGCAATTCGACGCCCTCTACCGGCCCGATGGCGGGGTGGGCGCGGTCGCCTTCGTGATTCGCGACACTCGTGATCGCAGGCAGGCGCGCTTGCGCCTCGACATCCTGTCGAAGCTGTCGGCGCTCGCCGGCGTTCTCGACTACGACGAGGTCGCCGACAGCATCGCCGGCGTACCGGTCCCGGAGCTGGCGGACTGGTGCGCGTTCAACATCGTCGAGAACGGGCGCATCCGGCAGACCTTCGTGGCCAATCGCGACCCGTCGCAGAAACCCTTGCGCGACGCGATCCTCAAGGCCGCGCCCGCCTGGGACCGGCACCCGCTCTGGCACGACATGCTCACGAGCGGCTACCAGCTCCTCACCGAGGTGAGCGACGATCTTCTGCGCAAGCTCGCCGGAACCAGGGAACGATACCGGCTGCTGTCGCTGCTCGGCATCCGTTCCGTCATGGTGATCCCGCTCGTCTCGCACGCCCAGGTCACGGGGATCATCTCGCTCATATACACGCGTGAGTCGGGCCGAAGGTACGGCAACGAGGACCCAACGCTCGCGCGGGAGCTCGCGCTCTACGCCGCGAACGCGCTCGAGAACGCCCGGCTCATGACCGACCTCAAGACGAGCGAGGCCCGCTTCCGCGTGGCGCTCGCGGGCGCGCGCACGGTCGTCTTCGAGCAGGACGCCTCGCTGCGCTACACGTGGTTCTATAACCCGCTCGCGCCCGACCAGCAGGGGTGCAAGACACCCGACCAGTGGCTGAGGTCCGACGAGGCCGCTGTTCTGGCGGCGACCAAGAACCGCGTGCTCGAACAGGGAGAGAGCATCACGGAGGAGATCGACTTCACGTTCGAGGAGAACGATCGGCGCCACTATCGCGAGGCGATCGAGCCGATGCGCGATCGGGCCGGCAAGATCGTCGGCATCATCGGCGCCGCCACGGACATCACCGAGCAGCAAACCATGCTGCGGCAGCTGACCGACGACGTCAGCTTCCGGGAACGGATGATGGGAGTCCTCGGGCACGATCTCCGCAACCCGCTCAACGCGATCACGCTCTCGACCGACCTCCTGCTCTGTCGCGGCGAGCGCTCCGCGGATGACCGCAAGCAACTCGGGCACATCCGCCGCGCGGCCGACCGCATGGAGGAGATGATCGAGACGTTGCTCGACTTCACGCGCCTGCGCTTCGGCGCGTTTCCCTTGTCGTTCCGCTCGGCCGACCTCGGGGAGATCGTGCGCGGCGTCGTCGACGAGATGCACGCCGGTAAACCCGATCGGCCGATCGAGCTGCGCACCCGCGGCGCGCTCCGCGGGCACTGGGATCCCGCGCGGGTGTCGCAGGCCATCACGAACCTCGTGAGCAACGCGCTCGCCTACGGCGAGCCGGGGACGAAGGTGACGGTGGACGTCGAGGGGAACGACCGCGATGCGACCGTCACGGTGCACAACCACGGCGCGCCGATCCCTCCCGCCTTTCAGGCCGTGATCTTCGAGCCCTTCCGCCGCGACGTGCCCCAGGACCGTTCGCCCCACGGCCTCGGGCTCGGCCTCTACATCGTCCAGCAGATCGTGCTCGCCCACGGCGGAGAGATCCGCGTCGAGTCGAGCTCCCAGGGAGACACGACGTTCACGATGAGCCTGCCGCTGGCTGCCGCCGCCCCGGCGCGAGAGCCCGCGGCGATTTGACGTCGAGATAGCGCCGGTACGGGCGGATCAGGCAGCTCTCTGCCGGATCGACACTCGCATCAGCCACGCCAGGGCAAATCCCCACGAGAGCAGGGTCAAGACCAGGCCGACCCAAAACGCGCGCGGTGAGAACCGAGTCGCCAGGGTGTGGTGTCCGGGCTCCACGGTCAGCGCGCGCACACCACCCGCGACTTCGAGCATGGGAATCGCGGCGCCGCCGTCGATACTGGCCCGCCATCCCGGGAAGTAGAGCTCGTTGAACGCCAGCGTGGTGCGCGCCGGAACATCCACCGTGTAGTCCACCCGGTCGGGCAGGTAGCGGTTGATCGTGAACGAGACCGGTACCGCCTTCTGCTGAAAGGCGCCACCTTCGGTCGGTATGGTGCCGGTGAAGCCGACGATCCGCTGGCCGTGGAGGAGAAAGTCTTTGAAGTTGTTTGCCAACAGGGCTTCGAACCGCTTGAGGACGAACGGTGAATAGGACCCCAAGTAGAATCCCTTGTTCAGGAAGGCATCGTTGGCACGCACGTCGATGACTCCTTTGGCATCCACTCTGGGCAACAGCGCCGCGGCTACGTCGAAGGTCGTCTTGCGAGCATCGCGGTACTGCTCCGCACGCGCGCCACCCGGAACGGACCACATGAAGCTTTGGTTCTGCGCGTGGGTACCGGCATCGATGGCCGCCAAGACGAGCAGGCAGGCGACCACGGCATTGGGGGAGGAAAAGCGCAGCACACCGGCCAACGCGAACAACACCAAGAACAATTCGAAAAGCACGACGGTCCCGAATTTCTCGTGCAGCACGTCCGCCGTCGCATGCGGATGAATGACAGCGCCCAGCCACAGCAGGCCCACCACGAGCATCACGATTCCACCCAGAAAGATGCCCGAAAGGCGGGCCCGCCCCGCCGAGTCTTCGAGCAAATTCGCCGCACCTGCGCCAGCCAACAGACTTCCGGCCAAGGCAGCCACCGCCCGACTGTCGCCTGCGGGAAAACGAGACAGGTTCAAGAGCGGGACATAGTCGTGGAGGGCGATGCGCGCGAAGAAGTTCTTGCCCATGCTCATCAGCAGCGCGGCAAAAAATGCCGCGCCGAGAGCGGTGACCGTGCGGCTGCGGCACGCGACGAGGGCGTAGACCGCCAGCAGGAGCGCCAGGATGCCGAAGTACAGGCCCCGCATGGACAGATCGGTGCCTGTGCCGGTGGCGGTCAGAAGGTCAATCGGGGTGCCATAGACGAGGTGCCAGAGATCAGACGACGAAAGACTCTGGACGAGCGCGGCGTCGGTCGTGAGAGGCGCTCCGCGAGAGAAGGCACCAAGGTTCGTGACCACCGGCAGCCAAAACCCGGAGGAAATCCCCACCGCGAGCCCAGCGCTCAAACCAAGCTGCAGCACGAGCTTCTTGCGGGTCGTTCGGTCACGGCAGTCGGTGGCGAGCAGCCAGGCAGCCCAGGCTCCGAACCACAGGGGCGACAGGAGAACGACGCCTGGGTAACCACTGACAATCAGCAGCCCCAGGAGCATTCCCAGCGCAGGCACAGCCCACGCCTTGCCCTCCGCCATTCGCTTGATGCCCCAGAAGACCCACGGAAAGAGCGAGAACGCGGCCACGATGTCCATGTGCTCGGCATTGGGGAGCCGGGCACTCGTGAGGTTGTACGCAATGGCCGTGAGCAAGGCCGCCCATCGCTTCTGCCAGAGACAGTGAGCAAGGAAATAGGCGCCGAACGATCCGAAGAGAATCGTGAGCATCTCCTGCCGTTGCGCGACGAGGAAACTGTAGCCGGGCACGATGGAAAGGACCCAGGTCACCGGATTCCAGAGCTGAGATTGTGGATTCACCACGAAGGGCGTGCCCGCGTTTCCGTACGGGAACCATATCGGCAATGCCCCTGCGCGCAGACTGTCGGAGATGAACACCAGAAACCGCGAGTAGGTATCGGCGAAATCGAACGGGATCGTGTTCACCGGTATGCCATTGCTGCCGCGGAGATTCCGCTCGACAACCGCGAGGTGGAGAAGCGTGAGCAGCAACAGGGGAAGAGCGTGCTGCCGACCAGCGCGGAGATGAGCCTCGATGCGCGCGAAGAACCCTCTCACCGGGCTCGCCCCCGGCTGGCGTCGGGCCGGTTCGCTGACCTTCTCGTCGAGCATGGTGATGGGATGAGGCAGAGCACCCGCCTGAAGGCACCGACGGTAGTTGGGTACGCCGCAAAGCGCCAGCACAAATGTCCGACTCGACCGGACCGATGCCTCGCGCGAGCGGCGCGAGCGCAACAGCCGTCACCTCTCTCGCGCCGATGGCGGAGTCAGAAGGAACATGAGGGCGCTTCACGGTGGCCGCGCGGCCGACCCTGAACGAGAGGGTGCTGCGGGGCGATCAGAGCTGCTGATTCGCTGTCTCTGGCGCAGCAACCAACGCGAGCCTCTCCACGAGCACAGACCCACCGAGTGGCCGTGAACATGGGTCTGCGCGGGCGGAAGGGACGGGCATGCGCCTTGCTCAGTACCGCGATGAGCAAGCACGATGGATATTCAGTTCGGGTATTGGATGCCGCTCGGCAGCGGCGGCATGGTCATCAGTGACTTGCCCCAGCGGACCGACTGGACGCTGGAGTGGAACGCCCAGATGGCCGAGACCGCCGAGACCATCGGCTACGACTATGGTCTGGCGCCGGCGCGGTTCATCGCGAGCCACGGCTGGGAGTTCCAGCAGGAACCGACGATTTGCACCTCCGTGCTGTCGACGCGCACCCGGCGTCTCAAGCTGATCACCGCGGTTCATACTGGCCTCTGGCACCCGGCCATGATCGCCAAGCAGGGCGCCACCCTGGACGTGTTCTCCAAGGGTCGCTACGCGGTCAACATCCTGAGCGGTTGGTTCAAGGGCGAGTACCAGGCATTCGGAGTGCCCTGGCTGGAGCATGACGAGCGCTATCGCCAGTCGGAGGAGTTCATTCAGGTCCTGAAGGGCCTGTGGACACAGGAGCGGTTCACGTTCCAGGGCGACTTTTTCCGCATCAATGACGCCTGGCTCGTTCCCCGGCCGGTGAGCAAGCCGCACCCCGAGATCTTCCAGGGCGGCAATTCCAAGGCCGCGCGGCAAATGGCGGGAAAGCACTCGAACTGGTACTTCATGAACGGCAACTCCGTCGAGAAGGTGAAGGAACAGATCGACGAGGTGTCGGCCATCGCGCGCCGCCACGGCCGGCGCGTCAAGTTCGGGCTCAACGGCTTCGTCATCCAGCGCGACACGCAGGCCGAGGCGCTGGCGCAGCTCGAGACGATCGTCAAGAGCGCCGACCCCAAGGTGGTGCAGGCGTTCGGCGAGCAAGTCAAACAGGCGGGCGCGTCGACCACCGACAAGATCGGAATGTGGGCCGACTCCGATCCGGCCAACCTCGTCCAGCCAAACGACGGCTTCAAGACCAAGCTCATCGGAACGACGGAGACGATCGTCGAGCGTCTCGATTTCGGCTACGTCATCGAGAACGGACGGGGGGCCCGCTCCGGGACCGCCGAAGATCTGAGGGCGCAGAGCGACGTCCAGACCCTCTACCTCGGCGGCGCCTCCACGGGCGCGCCGGCCGGTCGTGAGCGCCCGCGCCGTTCGCAGTTCGCGCTCCGCCCCTGACTTCGACGTCAGGCGTCCTCGCCGCCGCGCGGAAAGCGGACGGCCAGATCGCGACAGATCTCCTCGAGCGCGGCCCGCCCGAGGTCGGAGTGTCTTCCAGCGTTCAGCGTTGCTGCTCGGGTGCTCCTGGAGCAACACCCGCGCGAGCGCACACCCACGGTCGCGACGCCGATGCTCTGGCACGGCGCCTGCTGCTGCGCGGGGTTCTCTCACAGCAACCAACCGAGGAGCACTCTCCGATGACCACATCCGCCGCGATCACTCCCGCGCCTGCCGGCAAGGCCCGCAACGGCGCTGGCGCACACCCGATCCTGAAGCTCGACTCCCCGGAGTTGAAGGCGCTGCTCGACGAGCTTGCCGCCGGCGCGTCCGAACGCGAGGCCAAGCGCATCGCGCCTCACAAGCAGATCCGGCAGATCGCTGACGCAGGCCTGGGCCGGCTGCGCATCCCCGTCGCGGAAGGCGGCGCCGGCATCTCGCTGCGCGAGCTGTTCCGGTTCCTGATCCAGCTCGGCGAAGCGGATTCGAACTTGATTCACATCCTGCGCGTTCACTACTGGTTCGTCGAAGCGCAGCTCCAGCGGGCCGCGACGGATCCGCGGCGCGCGCGCAACCTGGCGCTCATCAATCAAGGTCACATCTTCGGCAATGGGTTCTCGGAGCAGAGTCAGCGCGCCGTCGGCCTGTACTTCGACACCAAGATCACGCCCGACGCCTCTGGCAAGGGTCACCGCCTGAACGGCAAGAAGTACTACTCGACCGGGAGCTTGTTCTCGACCTACACCGCGATCTTTGCGTCGACGCCGTCAGGCAACGTCGCGGCCGCGATCATTCCGATCGATCGGGAGGGCCTCACGCTCGAAGACGACTGGGACGGCTTCGGGCAGCGCCTGACGGGGACCGGGTCGACCATCCTGGACAACGTCTTCGTCGCCGACGACGAATTCGAAGAGCTCGGCAATCCCGACGAGCTGCAGCCGCCCAGCTATCAGTACGCGTTCCTGCAGCTCTATCTGCAAGCCGTCGCTGCCGGCATCCTGCGCGCGGTGCGAAACGACGCCGTGGCGCTGGTGCGGCGGCGCAAGCGCAACTTCAGCCACGCGCAAGCCCAGGCGCCGTCGGCGGATCCCCAGGTGCTGCAAGTGGTGGGAGAGATCGCGGCTGACGCGTTCGCGGCCGAAGCCATCGTCCTGTCCGCGGCAGACGTCATCGAGCAGGCCTCTCACTCGGTCAATGACGGCTTGCCCGACAGGGTGGCCGCCGAACGCGCGCAGATCGCGTCGGCGCAGGCCAAGGTGGCGATCGATCGCTTCGCCCACGAAACCGCGAGCCGGCTGTTCGATGCCGGCGGCGCTTCGGCAACCCAGGCCGTCTACAACCTCGATCGCCACTGGCGCAACGCCCGCACCGCCTCGACGCACAACCCGACCTTCGCCAAGGCCACCGCCATCGGCGACTTCTACGTCAACGGCAAGGCGCCGCCCCTGAACGGCTACTTCTGAGAGCGCGCAACTGGATCGACCGCGTCCCCTCTGTCGCCTCGATCACGGCCCGCTCCCGCTCGGCCAATATCTTATTGTAGATTCATGTCTCATATAGTAGACAAGCGGGAGCATGTCGGTTCTGACCCTACCCAATGCCACGGGGATGGCCCTCAGCGTTCGCGCGAAGGCCCTGGTGTTCGAGGATCCGCTGTCGCGCGCCCTGCTCGATCGCTTGCAGCGGATCGCCCCCAGCGACGCGACGGCCCTGATCATCGGCGAGACCGGGACAGGCAAGGAGATCGTCGCACGCCATCTCCATAGCCTGAGCGGCCGCAGGGATCGCTCTTTCGTCGCGGTGAACTGCGCCGCACTGGCGCCGACGTTGATCGAGAGCGAGCTGTTCGGGCATGAGAGAGGCGCCTTCACCGGGGCGCTGAGCTCCAAGCCGGGGTGGTTCGAGACCGCCGACGGAGGGACGCTGTTCCTCGACGAGATCGGCGATCTCCCGATCCCGATGCAGGTGAAGTTGCTGCGCGTGCTGCAGGAGCACGAGGTGGTCCGCGTGGGCGGTCGGACACCGATCCCCATCAACGTCCGGCTGGTCGCCGCCACGAACATCGATCTGGCGGATGCCATCCGCGCTGGGCGCTTCCGCGAAGACCTGTACTACCGGCTCGAGGTCGCTGTCCTGGCGTTGCCGCCGTTGCGTGACCGGCCTGGCGACGTCCAGCCACTCGCCGAGCACTTCCTCGAGGTCTACCGGCAGCGCCTGGGATTGGGCGAGGTCCACCTGGATCCGGAGGCCGCGCAACGTCTCGAACGGCACGCCTGGCCCGGCAACATTCGCGAGCTCGAGAACGTCATCCACCACGCCCTGCTCGTCTGCCGCGGCGGTCGCATCCTGCCGGCCGATCTCCGGCTCGGAGGACTGAACGCCGCCGGCGCGCCGCCATCGAGCGAACATCGGGATCGCTGGCGCGCGCTCGACACCGCGGTCCGCGCGCTCTTCGACCAGGGCGGGGACAACCTCTACCGCAGCGTCGAGCACGCGATCATGCGCAGCGCGTACGCGTTTTGCGATCGGAATCAGCTGCAGACCGCGCGCCTGCTCGGGATCAGCCGCAACGTCGTTCGGGCGCGGTTGATCGAGGCGGGCGAGATCGCGTCGGGACGCAACGAGGGTTCTCCCCCGCCGCCACTTCCGCTGCTGCAGCAGCAGTGATTGCTGGGGCGCTGCTCATGGGGCAGCAGCCAGGCCGGACCGCGACCTTCGATTCAGGGTTTCGGCTGGCACGCCGCCTGCTGTGCGGTGGGGTGTCATGCCGTCATCACTGCGCAATGAGAGCGCGGCAGGAGTGTTCCTGCCCGCGGGTGCCTCCGTCTCGCTGGTGTCCAGCGTCGATTCAGCCCACATCTTCGGAGCGGTCGATGCGCTGGCCGAGACACTGGCCACCACCGCGATCGAGCGCGATCGGCGCGGAGGCACCGCGAAGCGCGAGCGCGATCTGATCCGTGAGAGCGGCCTGCTGGCGCTGTCGATTCCCGCGGACGAAGGCGGCTGGGGCGCGTCGTGGGGAACCACGCTGCAGGCGGTGAGGCGCCTCGCGCGCGTCGACGGCTCGCTGGCCCACCTGTTCGGTTTCCATCACCTCCTGCTGGCGACGACGCGGCTCTTCGGCGACCCCTGGCAGTGGCAAGGGGCCTACGCCGGCACCGTCGCCGAGCGCTGGTTCTGGGGAAATGCGCTCAACCCGCTGGACACGCGGACGACGATCCGGTCCGACGGTGGTGGACACGTCGTCGACGGCGACAAGAGCTTCTGCTCGGGCGCCCGCGACTCGGATCGATTGATCATCTCGGCGCTCGATCCCGAACGGCGCCTGGTGGTGGCCGCGATCCCGACCGCCCGTGACGGCGTCGAGATTCACGACGACTGGGACAACATGGGCCAGCGTCAGACCGACAGCGGCTCGGTCACCTTCCGGGGCGTGGGCGTGGCGGATCACGAGCTGTTGCGCACCCCTGGCCCGCTGGGCAGCGTCTGGGCATCGCTGCGGCCCTGCCTGGCACAGGCCATCCTGGCCAATGTCTTTCTGGGTCTGGGCGAAGGGGCGCTCGCCGCGGGCCGCGCGTTCACCCGCGGGTCGGGGCGGGCCTGGGCCACCTCGGGCGTCGCCACGCCGGCAGAGGATCCCTACGTGATCCATCGCTACGGCGAGCTGTGGGTGGCGCTGGAGGGGGCGCGCGCGCTCGCCAACGAAGCGGGCGCCGCGCTCGACCACGCCTGGGCGCGCGGTGATCGCCTCACGCCGGAAGAACGCGGCGCCTGCGCCCTGGCGATCGCCGCCGCCAAGGTGGCGACGTCGCGCGCCGGTCTGGAGGTGGCGTCGCGGATCTTCGAGGTGACCGGCGCGCGCGCCACGGCCGCGAAGAACGGGCTCGATCGTTTCTGGCGCAACGTCCGAACCCACACGCTGCACGATCCCGTCGACTACAAGCTGCGCGAGCTCGGCCAGTGGGCGCTGAGTGAGCATCTCCCCACTCCTACCTTTTATTCATAGGGGCCACCCATGAGCCTGGACCGCATCGAAGATGCCATCGACGCCATCCGCGCCGGCGGCATGGCCGTGGTCGTCGACGACGCCGATCGCGAGAACGAAGGCGACCTCATCATGGCGGCCGAGAAAGCGACGCCGTCGGCCATCGCATTCATCGTGCGGCACACGAGCGGCGTGGTCTGCGCGGCGCTCACCGGCGCGCGCCTGCGGGCCTTGCAGCTGCCGCTGATGGTGGCCGACAACGCCGAATCGAAGGGCACGGCGTTCACGATCACGGTCGACTACCGGATCGGTACCAGCACCGGGATCTCGGCCGCGGATCGCGCGGCGACCTTGGTGGCGCTGGCAGATCCGCGCATCTCGGCGGACGACTTTGGCCGGCCCGGTCACGTCTTTCCGTTGCGTGCCCGGCCGGGCGGCGTGCTCGAACGGCGCGGTCACACCGAGGCGGCGGTCGACCTCGCACGCGCCGCCGGGCTCTCCCCCTGCGGCGTCCTGTGCGAGATCGTCGACGATGACGGCAGCATGGCGCGCCTGGCGTCGCTGCGCGAGTTCGCGGCGCGGCACCAGCTCCCGCTGGTCAGCATCGCCGACCTGGTGGCGTATCGCCGGCGCACCGAGCCTCTGGTCGTCGGGGTCGCCGAAGCGCGGCTGCCCACGCGGCACGGCCTGTTCTCGGTGCGCGTCTACCGCGACCACAGCGGCATCGAGCACGTGGCGCTGGTCATGGGCGAGGTGCGCGGCACCTCGGACATCCTGGTGCGCGTCCACTCCGAGTGCCTGACCGGCGACATCTTCGGATCGTTGCGCTGCGACTGCGGTGCCCAGCTCGACGCCGCGCTCGAACGCATCGCGGCCGAGGGCCGCGGCGTCGTGGTCTATCTGCGCGGGCACGAGGGACGCGGCGTCGGGCTCACGCGCAAGCTGGATGCCTATCAGCTTCAGGACCAGGGCCGCGACACCGTCGAGGCGAACCTGGATCTCGGGTTGCCGATCGACGCCCGCAGCTACGACATCGGCGCGCAGATCCTCACCGACCTCGGCGTCACCACGCTGCGGCTCATGAGCAACAACCCGGCGAAGTTCGTCGAGCTCGAGGGCTACGACTTGCGGATCGTGGGGCGCGTGCCGCTGATTGTCGCGCCCAACCGAGAGAACCTGGCCTACCTGCGCACCAAGCAGATCAAGCTCGGTCACGACCTGGAGATCGCGTGATGCGCGTGCGCGTGCGCGTGCCCGCGCCGTTGCTGCGCCAGAAGCACCCGCGCAGCAGCGAGATGTTGCTGGGGGTGCAGGTCAAGGTGGATCGCGCGACGAGAGGCGGCGCGCGCGCGGCCGTCGCCGTTGGCATGCGCGCTGCTATTGGAGCCCTCACATGAGCAATGACGTCGCAAGCGCAGCGGATTCCGATCGCCTCAAGTTCGCCTACTGGGTGCCGAACGTCAGCGGCGGCCTGGTGGTCAGCAAGATCGAGCAACGAACCGATTGGCAGTATGAGTACAACAAGAAGCTGGCCATCCTGGCCGAGAGCTCGGGATTCGAGTACGCGCTCAGCCAGGTGCGCTACATGGCGAGCTACGGCGCCGAGTACCAGCACGAGTCGACGAGCTTCAGCCTCGCGTTGCTGCTCGCGACGCAGCGGTTGAAGGTCATCGCCGCGATCCACCCCGGGCTCTGGCAGCCGGGCGTGCTCGCCAAGCTGGCGGCGACCGCCGATCACCTGTCGAACGGGCGTATCGCAGTCAACGTCGTCAGCGGCTGGTTCAAGGGCGAGTTCACCGCGCTCGGCGAGCCGTGGCTGGAGCATGACGAGCGCTACCGCCGCTCCGAGGAGTTCATTCGCGCGCTGCGCGGCGCCTGGACGCAGGATCACTTCGAGCAGCGCGGCGATTTCTACCGCTTCAACGGCTACAACCTGAAGCCAAAGCCGCTGCAGCAGCCGCATCCGGAGATCTTCCAGGGCGGCAACTCACACGCCGCACGCCGCATGGCGGGCCGGGTCTCGGACTGGTATTTCATGAACGGCAACTCGTTCGAAGGCGTGCGCGCGCAGATCGACGAGGTGCGCACGATCGCCGCCGACCACCCGCGCCCGGCCGGGGAGCGCCACCCGATCCGCTTCGGGTTGAACGCGTTCATCATCGCGCGCGACACGGAGGCGGAGGCGCGCGACGTGCTGCGCGAGATCATCGCCAAGGCCGACGTCGAGGCGGTGCACGGGTTCGGTGAGGCGGTGAAGCAGGCGGGCAAGGCGGCCCCCGAGCGCGAGGGGATGTGGGCCCAGTCGAACTTCGACGACCTGGTCCAGTACAACGACGGCTTCAAGACCGGCCTCATCGGCACACCCGAGCAGATCGCGCGGCGGATCGTCGCCTACAAGAACCAGGGCGTGAACCTGATCCTGGGCGGCTTCCTGCACTACCTGGAAGACGTCGAGTACTTCGGCAAGCGCGTGCTGCCGCTCGTGCGCGAGCTCGAGGGCGAGTCGGCCAAGCAGGCGGCGGCGTGACATGACCACCGCCGCCCCACACAGCCCTGCCCGGCCGCTCGACGCGCCGCCGTTCGCGGCGCCGGCGACGACGCGGATTTCGTCGCCGGCCTCGGCGCTGCTGCGCCTCGACAACATCTCGCTCACGTTCCGCGGAGTGCGCGCGCTCGACGACGTGAGCTTCGAGGTGCCGGCGGGGGAGATCTGCGCGCTCATCGGACCCAACGGCGCCGGCAAGAGCTCGCTGCTCAACGTGATCAGCGGGGTCTATGTCCCGCAGACCGGGCAGATCACGTTCGACGGGCAGACCGCGGCCCGCGTGCACCCGTACGACGCCGCTCGCCGCGGTATCGCACGCACCTTCCAGAACATCGCGCTGTTCCGGGGCATGACCGTGCTCGAGAACGTCATCGTGGGCGGGCATCTGAAACGCCACGCGCGCATCTTCGCGCAGGCGTTCCGAACCCCGCGCGCCCGGCGCGAGGAGATCGCGGCGCGCGAGCACGCCGATCGCGTGATTGACCTGCTCGGCATCGCGCGCCACCGCACCACCGTCGTGGGCGAGCTGCCCTACGGCGTGCAGAAGCGCGTCGAGCTCGCGCGCGCTCTCGCGGCCGAACCGAAGCTGGTGCTGCTCGACGAGCCCATGGCCGGCATGACCGCCGACGAAAAGCAGGAGATGAGCGCGTTCATCCTGGACGCCAACGGCCAGCTCGGCGCGACCGTGGTGCTCATCGAGCATGACATCGGTGTGGTGATGGATCTCGCGGACCACCTGGTCGTGCTCGACTACGGCCGCAAGATCGCCGACGGACGCCCCGAAGACGTCCGCCGCCACCGGGCCGTCATCGACGCCTACCTGGGCCTGGCGCACTGAGCGGGCTGAGAGAGATCGGATGCAGTTCTTCATCGAAGTGCTGACGGGCGGCCTGCTGGCGGGCGTGATGTACTCGCTGGTCGCGATCGGCTTCGTGCTGATCTACAAGGCGTCGGGCGTCTTCAACTTCGCGCAGGGCGCCATGGTGTTGCTGGCGGCGTTGACGTTCGTGAGCCTGGTCGAGCGCGGGCTGCCGTTCGTGGCCGCGCTGGCGGCGTCGCTGGGCATCATGGTGCTGCTCGGCCTCGCGGTCGAGCGCGCGGTGCTGCGCCCGCTGATCAATCGGCCGCCGATCGTCCTCTTCATGGCGACGCTGGGCCTCAGCTTCGTGATCGAGGGGCTGGCGCAGACGGTCTGGGGCTCCGACGTGCACGAGCTGGAGCTGGGGATCACCGACCGCCCCTTTCAGATCCACGGCGTCATGGTGAGTCAGTTCGATCTGTTCGCGGCGGCGACCGCGGGCCTGCTGGTGCTCGTGCTCGCACTGCTGTTCCAGCGGACCCGCCTCGGCCTGGCGCTGCGCGGGGTCGCCGACGATGCGCTGGCTGCGATCTCCGTGGGGATCGACCTCCGGCGGGTCTGGGCGATCGTCTGGGCGGTGGCTGGCGGTGTCGCGCTGGTCGCGGGCCTGCTCTGGGGCGCGCGCGTCGGCGTTCAGTTCTCACTGTCGTTGATCGTGCTCAAGGCGCTGCCGGTGCTGATCATCGGCGGCTTCACGTCGATCGTGGGCGCGATCGCCGGCGGCCTGATCGTCGGCGCCACCGAGAAGCTGGCCGAGGTCTACATCGGCCCGCGCTTCGACGGCGGCATCGAAAACTGGTTTCCCTACGTGCTGGCGCTGCTGTTCCTGCTGGTCCGGCCTACCGGGTTGTTCGGCGAAGCGCGCGTGGAGAGGGTGTAGCGCGATGGCGCTCGGCGACGTCTCACTCCAGACGGCGGTCGGTCTCTCGGCGCGGCGGCGGCCGGCGGTGCGCGTGCCCGTCTTCCTGCTCGCGGCGGCGGCGCTGGCATACGGCGTGATTCCGGCCATCGGCAACGACTACTGGTTCAGCGCCATCCTGGTTCCGTTCCTGGTGCTGGCGCTCGCGGGGCTGGGGCTGAACTTGCTCACCGGATACGCGGGCCAGCTGTCGCTCGGATCGTCGGCGTTCATGGCGGTCGGCGCCTTCGGTGCGTACAACGCGCTCGTGCGGATCCCGGGTCTGCCCCTGCCGGTTGGTCTGGCGATCGGCGGCGCGGCGGCGGCGGTGGTCGGCGTCGTCTTCGGACTGCCGAGCCTCCGCATCAAGGGCTTCTATCTGATCGTCTCGACGCTGGCGGCGCAGTTCTTCGTCGAGTGGGCGTTCACCAAGTTCGGCTGGTTCTCGAACGACAACGCATCGGGTGTGATCAGCGCGCCGCCCTTGCGCTGGCTGGGCCACGACTTCGGCGATCCGCGCGGGCGGTACCTGCTCACGCTGTCGGTGGTCGCGGTCTTGACCGCGCTGGTCCGCAACGTCGTGCGCAGCGACGCCGGGCGCAGCTGGATGGCCGTGCGAGACATGGATACGGCGGCCGCCGTGGTCGGCATCCCGATCCTCCGCACGAAGCTGTCGGCGTTCGCCGCGAGCTCGTTCATCTGCGGCGTGGCCGGCGCTCTCTGGGCGTTCACCTATCTCGGGACCGTCGAGCCGCACGGCTTCGATCTCGATCGTTCGTTTCAGATCCTCTTCATCATCATCATCGGCGGCCTCGGCAGCGTCGCGGGATCGTTCCTGGGCTCGGCGTTCATCGTGCTGGTGCCGATCTTGATGGATATCGTCGCACGCGCGGTGGTCGGCGGCGGCGTCGATCCGGGACGCCTGGAGAACATCCAGAAGATGGTGTTCGGCGGGTTGATCATCGTCTTTCTGATCAAGGAACCTCAGGGCCTGGCTCGTCTCTTCGAGACGACGCGCCGGCGGGTGGTGGGATGGGCGCGCGCACGCTGACACCCAAGACGCGGCGACCGACGCCCGCCCGCGACCTCGCAGGCTGTCGCGGGCTCGCGCGCTCCGGCGCGCGAGCGTAACCGCAACCACGACACACGACTGTCCACGACGGAGGATTGAAGATGAACGCGCACGCGATCGGCAGGATCGGTATGTCCGCTGGCTTGACTGCACTCCTGGGGGCCAGCTTGCTGGCGGCCGGGGCCCGGCCGGCCGCGGCCGCCCCGCCCAACGAGCAATATTTTCCGCTGCAAAGCTATCGAGTCGGTCCCTACGCGGCGGGCGGCTCGGGCTTCTTCGGCGGCTTCATCGACTACATGCAGCTCATCAACACGCGCGACGGCGGCGTGAACGGCGTCAAGCTGACCTGGTCGGAGTGCGAGACCCAGTACGTCGTCGAGCGCGGCGTCGAGTGCTACGAGCGCCTCAAGAAGGGCCTCAACGGCGCACCCACCGCCGCCACCAATCCGCTCAGCGTCGGCATCGCCTACGCGACCATCGACCGGCAGACCGCCGACAAGATCCCGCTCATCACCATCAATCACGGTCGGACCGACTCCACCGATGGCAGCGTCTTCCCCTACATCTTCCCGCTGCAGCTCAACCCTTACAGCGAGATCGCCGCGATCCTCACCTGGATTGGCCAGCAGTCCGGCGGCATCGAGCACCTGAAAGGGAAGAAGATCGTCACGCTCTATCACGGCTCGCCGTACGGCAAAGAGACGATCCCGATCCTCGATCTCTACGCGAAGAAGTACGGCTTCGAGATCACTCACATCGAGGTTCCGCATCCCGGCAACGAGCAGCAGTCGCAGTGGCTCAACATCCGCCGCATCCAGCCCGACTGGGTGATCCTGCGTGGCTGGGGCGTCATGAATCCGGTGGCCATCAAGACCGCCGCGAAGACCGGCTTCCCGGTCGATCACATCATCGGCAACATCTGGAGCAACGCCGAGGAAGACGTGAAGCCCGCCGGCTCGGTCGGCAAGGGCTACATCGCGATCACGACCGGCCCGTCGGGAACCAACTTCCCCGTGCTGCGCGACATCGACAAACACGTGCTCGAGCCGGGCAAGGGGGACCTCAAGGACCCGAAGCGCTTCGGCACGATCTACTACAACCTGGGCGTCGAGAACGGCATCCTCAACGTCGAGGCGATTCGAACCGCGCAGGCCAAGTTCGGCAAGCGCCCGCTCACCGGCGAGGAGGTTCGCTGGGGCTTCGAGAACCTGTCGATCGACGACCACCGCTTGAAGGAGCTCGGCGCGCTCGGCTTGCTGCAGCCGATCAAGCTCTCTTGCTCGGACCACGAAGGCGGCGGCGCGGTGCGCTTTCAGCAGTGGGACGGGCAGAAGTGGGTGACGATCAGCGACTGGGTGCACCCGGATCGCGCGGTGCTGCGGCCGATCATCGAGAGCTCGGCGGCGAAGTACGCCAAGGAGAAGGGGATCAAGCCGCGCAACTGCTCGCTCGAAGCGCACGCGTCGCGCTGAGCCCCTCACTGGCGGAGGAATGACGATGATCGGCACAGGAGAACCCACCGGCCGTGACCAACCGGTCGCGGTCGCGGAAGAAGCGCCGCTGCTGGAGTTGCGCGATGTCGAAGCGGTCTACGACGGCATCGTGGTCGCCCTGCGCGGGGTGTCGTTGCAAGTTCCCGAGCGCGGGGTCGTGGCGTTGCTCGGCGCGAACGGGGCGGGAAAGAGCACGACGCTGAAGGCGATCTCGGGGGTCTTGCGTGCGGACCACGGTGAGGTCAGCGGCGGCACGATCCGCTACCGGGGGCAGAGCATCGCCGACGGGCGCAGGCCACACGAGCTGGTCAAGGACGGGCTGGTGCAAGTGCTGGAGGGCCGGCGTTGCTTCCCCCACTTCACCGTCGAGGAGAACCTGCGCGCGGGGGCACTCGTTCGACGCACGCGGGGCCGCTCGTTGCGCGCGGATCTGGATCGGATCTACGGCTACTTCCCGCGCCTGGCCCGGCTGCGCACCTCCATCGCCGGCTTCACGTCCGGTGGCGAGCAGCAGATGCTCGCCATCGGGCGGGCGCTCATGACCCGGCCGCGCCTCGTGCTGCTCGACGAGGCGTCGATGGGTCTGGCGCCGCTGGTGACCGCCGAGATCTTCGAGATCGTCCGCACCCTCAACCGCGACGAGGGCGTCAGCTTCTTGATCGCCGAGCAGAACGCGCGGCTGGCGCTCGCGCACGCCGACCACGGTTACATCCTCGAGAACGGCCGTGTCGCGGCCGCAGGCGCCGCGGCCGAGCTGCGCGCGCGCAGCGACGTGCAGGAGCTCTACCTGGGGATCGGCGCGCGTCGGTCGCGCGCCGCGACCGGGCCCGCCGCCACCCATCAACCACCTGTTTGAAAGAGAAGAGAGGCACAAGCCATGTTCGTCCGTCGTCGTCCTTCAACAAAACCACTACCCCTCATTCGTTTGACCGTGTCCCTGGCTGCCGCCGTGGTCGCGTCGTGCTTGGTGACCGCCGCGTCGCCCGCGTGGGCCGACGACGCACCCAAGCCGTCTCAGCCCGCCGCGGCCGAGACCCTCGCTGCATCGGGAACCAGCGTCATCCCGGCGCCGGACGTCCCCGCGGTGGCCGTCAAGGAGCAGCCGCTGCCGCCCTGGCTCAAATCGCTGAGCCTCGGCGGTGGCGCCATCCTCTGGTACTACAGCCCGGTCCAGACCGGCGCCAAGCAGAACGTCGATCTCTTCTTTGCCAACCTGCTGCTCGACGGTCACTTCGGACTCGTGAGCCTGCACATCGAGCCGCGCTTCCGCGATTCCCGCCTGCGCGCGTTCTATCCGGGACCGGTCTGGGCGCAGGAAGCCTATGTGTCGGTGGCGCTCGCGAAGAACACGGTGGTCAAGGCGGGCAAGGAGTACAGCCGCTTCGGCTTGTTCTGGGACAACTCCTTCTACGGCAACGTGCAGGTCTACGACGGGCTCAAGCTCGATCCCGACTACGGTCTGTCGCTCGAGGGCGCGGTCGGGGCGGACGGCGACAAGGGGCTTCGTTACTACGCGCAGTACTTCGTGGTCGACGGGCACACGAACGTGTCGCTCGATGGCCGCGACACGATCTCGATCCCCGGCGCCAACCGGCGCAACGAATCGGTCCTGCGCGCCGAGCCGTTCATCAAGGCGAGCAACGGACTGGCGGCGACCGGCGGGCTGTCGGGCGCCTTCCTGCAGGCCGCGCTGCCAATCGGGACCAAGAACGTCTATCGCGGGGCGGCGGATCTCACCGTGGCTGGAAAAGGATGGAGCGTGTGGGGCGAGTACACCTACCAGAACGGGCAGACCGTCACGGATTTCCCCGTCGCGGGCTCGCCGGCGACGGGCACCGCGCCGGTCATCCCCGGACAGGCATCGGCGCACAACCACTACGGGCTCGCCGGTGGCCAGTACACCGTGCAGAAGGTCACGCTTCGCTACAACGTGAGCACCGGCCGCTACTCCGACGTGTCGACGTCCGAGTGGCTGCACGTGCCGGCCCTGGCCGTCGCGGTCGGCGACAACCTGACCGTGCTCGGCGAGTACGTCGACTGGCGCCGCTACACGCCCGGCGGGCATTCCATCGTCGATCGCAGCGTCGACGTCACGCTGAACGGGCATTTCTAGCCATGGCCCTGGTTGTCACCGTCAGCGGCAGTCCGGTCGCGCCGTCCCGCACATCGCAGCTCAACGACTGGGTCGCCGCTCAGATCGCCACGCAGGGATTCGAGGTCGCCCGGATCAACATCCGTGACCTGCCGCCCGCCGACGTGCTGCACGCGCGCCTCGACTCGCCGGCGCTGCGCGAGCCGCTGGGGCTGATCGAGCGGGCGCAGGGCGTGGTCGTCGCGACGCCGGTCTACAAGGCGTCCTACACCGGCGTGCTCAAAGCGTTCCTGGATCTGCTGCCTCAGTTTGGACTGAGCGGCAAGGTGATCCTACCGCTTGCCACCGGCGGCACGCTCGCGCACGTACTGGCCATCGACTACGGGCTGCGGCCGGTGCTGAGCGCGCTCGGCGCTCAGCACGTGGTGGGTGGACTCTTCATCCTGGACAAGCTGCTCGGGCCGAGCAGCACGGCGGCGCTGGCGCTCGAGCCCGAGACCGACACCCGCCTGCGCGCGGTCGTCGGCGACTTCGTGACCAGCCTGCGCCGGCACCACGTCACGGGCTGAAGGAGATCGAGATCAACCATGTCACGCAACGCCCAGGAATGGACCACACCGCCCCGATTGCCCCCGGGCCACTACGTCGACACGCGGCTCTACACCGACGAGGGGCTTTTAAAGGAGGAGCGGGAGAAGATCTTCGCTCACGCCTGGATCATCGCCTGCCACGAGAGCGAGATCGCGGCGCCCCACGACTACCGGACGTTTCAGCATCCGGCGGGCGTCGAGCTGATCGTCGCGCGCGGAGGCGACGGAGCGGTGCGCGCCTTTTACAACGTCTGCCCGCATCGAGGGAACGTCCTCGTCCACGATCCGGCGGGCAGCGCACGCGTCTTCACGTGCATCTTTCACGCGTGGACGTTCGACGAGTGCGGCAACTGCACCGGGATCGCGCGGCGGCGTGAAGGCTACCAGGATCGACTCACACCGTCCGATGTCGGACTCCGGCGCGTGCGGTGCGAGGTCGGCTTCGGAGGGTTCGTCTGGGTCAACGTCGACGATCACGCGCCCCCGTTGCGCGACTTCATCGGCGACGCGCTCGATTCGTTGCAACCCTTCCTCGAGCAGCCGCTCGAGGTCTTCCACTTCCAGAAGGTGATCGTGAACGCCAACTTCAAGCTGTGGCACGACACCAACAGCGAGTTTTATCACGACTACATGCACTACTTTAACCGCGTCACGGGCATGCAGCAGCCCGGGTACTTCGAACGAAAGTACGTTCCCCACCGCAACGGTCACGCCGCCGTCGGCTCGATGAAGGTTCGTTACGACGCCTATCAGGGCTCTGCGGAGCGCCAGGTTGGTTGGCCGGGTCTCACCCCCGGCGGCTGGATCCTCGTCGACCTGTTTCCAGGCATGACCTACAACCTGCGAACGTCGGTGATCCGGATGGACACCGCGATCCCGCTCGCGCCCAACCAGACGTTGATCGAGCTGCGCGGGTTGGGATTGAAGAGCGATACGCCCGAGCAGCGCCAGGCGCGCGTGCGCGACCACAACACGATCTGGGGCCCGTTCGGCCGCAACCTGCACGAGGACTTTCTCGGCGTGACCGGCCAGGGACGCGCGATGCGAGATGCCACCTCGGGCAGCCGGTGGGTGCTCCACGGGCGCGAGGAGGAGAGCGGGATCCACGACGAGATCGGCATGCGGCACTACTACGCCGAGTGGGGCCGGCGCATGGCGCGCTCGGCGTCGGATCCGTTCGGCGAGCGCGCAGAGGGGGACCGCCCCCCGGCGACGCGAGGCGCGGTGACGCCATGAGCGTCGAGCGTCTCGTCGAGTCGGTCGTCTATCAGTCGGCGCTCCTGCTCGACGGCCGCGACTTTCAGGCCTATCTCGACCTGTGCGAGCCCGACTTTCGCTACGTCGTCGGCGCATACAGTCCGGAGATCCGCCGGGAGATGGTCTGGCTCGATCACGACAAGCCCGCCTTGCGTTCGCTGTTCGAGACGCTGCCGCGCCACAACAGCGACCATGCGGTGCTCACGCGCCACCTCACGGTCTACAGGGTCGAGATCGCCGCCGACGGGACGCAGGCGTCAGCGACGTCGGCGCTGCAGGTGTTTCGAACCGTGCTCGACGGCGGCACCACCGCGCTCTATGCGGTCGGAAAGATCCACGATGCTTTCCGGATCACGGAGGGCCAGGCGCGGCTGTCGAAACGCCACATCCAGCTCGACACGCGCATGCTCGGCATCGGAACGCACATCCCCTTTTGAGCGATGGAGGTCAGCGTGCGCCAGTTCGTTCGTCCCAGGGTTTCTCTCTTCGTCGTTCTCGCTTGCGGCTTCGCGGCGTTCGCAGCGCTCGGCTGCAAGCGCCGCGCGGCGCAACCGGCCGCACCTCCCGCGACGGCGGCGGGCTCGCAGGCGACGGCGCGCCTCGACTACGGCAAGCCCGGCGATCCGATTCATCTGGTCGTCGGATTCCAGCCCTATTACTCGGAAGCCTGGTCGGCGCTGGCGGTGAACGGCCTCGAGCTCTGGAAGAAGTACTTGCCGCCGCAGTCGACCGTCGAGTTCCAGGTCGGGCTGCAGGGCGCGATCATCGTGAACGCCATGCTCGCCGGCAAGCAGCAGATCGGGTACCTCGGTGACATGCCCGCGATCGTGGGAGCGACCAAGCGCGAGATCGGCGATCTGCGCATCATCGCCAACGTCGGGCTCAGCCGCGATCAGTGCAACGTCTTCCTCACGCGCAACGACGCGCCAGCCTTTGCCGACGGCGCCGCCGCGATCCAGTGGCTCGACGGCAAGCGGGTCGCGGTACCCAAGGGTAGCTGCACCGATCGCTTCGCGCGCGCCGTATTCAAGAGACAGAAGGTCACTCCCAGCGAGTACCTCAACCAAAATATCGAGCTCATCACCAGCGGCTTTCGCGGCAACAAGCTGGATGGTGCTGTCGTGTGGGAGCCGACGGCTTCGCGCCTCGTGATTGAAGGGCTCGCGCGCCGCGTGGCCACCGGCGACGATTTTGGCGAGAACGACGGGGCCTTCATCGACGCCCGCGCCGACCTGATTCAGCAGCGGCCCGACGTCATCCAGGCTTGGCTGCGCGCCGAGGTCGATGCCGAGCTCTATCTCGCCGACGAGAAGAACGCCGCATCGGTGGTCCGCTTCGCCAAGGCGCAGACCACGGGGTTCGACGAGAAGGTGCTCCGGCAGGCGCTGTTCGGGAGCTATCCCGCCAACGCCGGCGCGTCGCCGGTTCGGTTGACGCTCCCGTTCGGGTTCACCCCGGAGGGGCTCGAGCTCATCAAGCGCGCCACCGCCTTTCTGTACGAGGTGAAGAGCATCGCGCACGCGGATCTGCCGCCGGACGCGGTGCTGCCCGCCTTGACCGAGCAGATTCTCGACGAGCGCAGCCTGCACGCGCCGCTGGGCGAGGTCCGGGGCGCGGCGCCGGTCGCAGCCAACTAGGCGCCAGCGCATGAGGACTCCCACCAGTCCGGTCCGGAGCGTTCCGCGCCGGCACGACGATTCGCCGCGGTCCGGGCTCGCGGCGCTCATGGGACAAGCCGCCGATTGGTTCAAGGGGCCGCGTCCGTACCTCCTGCTGCTCGGGTACGGGCTCTTCCTCGGAGCCTGGTACCTCACGGTGGAGCGATTCCACCTCCCGCGGTTCGCCAAGATGCCGGGCCTGACGGAAGTCGTCCGCGAGTGGGTGAGCCCCGATCCGACCTTCGGGCTCTCGTTGCACACGCCGGTCTACTACGAGCACATCCTGGTCAGTCTGAGGCGCGTGGGCATCGCCTTCCTGCTCGCCACGGTGCTCGGAGTCCCGCTGGGGCTTCTCATGGGCTGGTCGACGGCCGTCAAGGAGTACCTGTTTCCGCTCTTCGAGATCTTGCGGCCGATCCCAATTCTGGCCTGGGTGCCGCTCGCGATCATCGTGTTCACCGGGTCCGAGACCCCGGTCGTCTTCTTGACGTTCCTGGCGTCGTTCTTCGCGACTGCGCTCAATACGCTGCTGGGCGTGCGATCCATCGAACCGAGCTACATTCTGGCCGCCTCCTGCCTCGGTGCCTCGCGCCGGCAAGTCTTCTGGCACGTGATCGTCCCCGGCGCGCTGCCGTTCATCTTCACCGGCTTACAGATCTCGACGGGGGTGGCCTGGTTCTCACTGGCGGCGGCCGAGATGGTCTCGGGCCAGTTCGGGCTTGGCTACGTCATCAACACGTCCTACACGATGGTCCAGTACCCGACGATCGCAATCGGGATGCTGACGCTGGGCATCGTCGGTTACAGCACCAGCGCTCTGGTACGACTGGCCGGGAACCGGCTGATGCTCTGGCGTGCGCGCCAGCTGGCGCCGGAGGGATCGCGGTGATCGCGCGCGATGTGACTCAGGCATCAACGCGGAAGAGAGGCGCGCTCACGATCCGGGACGCCGTCAAGCACTACGACGCGGCGGGCAGTCGCGTCGTCGCGCTGGATCATTGCTCCTTCGACATCACGGCGGGGGAGATCTGCGCTGTCGTCGGCCCGTCAGGTTGTGGCAAGACGACGTTGCTGAACGCGGTCGCCGGCTTTCATCCACTCGACGAGGGGGAGATTCTCCTCGACGGCCGCTCGCTCTTGGGGGCGGCGCGCCCGCAGGCGCCCATCGCCGCCGATCGCATCGTCGTGTTCCAAAACGGCTCGCTCTTTCCGTGGAAGACGGTCCTCGAAAACGTCGCCTTCGGTCCGATCGTGCAGGGCACGTTGCCGCGGCGCCAGGCTCTCGACAAGGGACGGCAAGCGCTCGCCGAGGCAGGGCTCTCTGGCTACGAAGGCGCCTATCCCGGGCAGACCTCGTCAGGTGTCCGGCGGCGGATCGAGATCGTGCGCGCGCTCATGAACGATCCCTCCGTCCTGCTGCTGGACGAGCCATACCGCGCGCTCGACGCGCTCACGAGGTCGGTGATGCACGAGGCGCTGCTGGACGTCCATGCGCGCACTCAGGTGACGATCTTCTTCATCACGCACGATCTGGAAGAGGCGATCTTTCTCGCGCGGCGCGTGGTGGTCATGACCTCGCGACCCGGCCGCGTCAAGGCGATCCTCGACGTCGATTTACCGTACCCGCGGCGACACGACGTCGTCACCGGCGCACGCTACCGCGAGTTGTTGCGTGCCGTCACCGAGGAGGTTCACGAAGAAGCGCGGAGGGCCTTTGCCTTCGGCGAGAGGGAGAGCTGAATCGATGTCGGCGCACGCGGAGCGCGACCTACCGATGCCTGCGTCGGTTCTCACGGCGCTGCCGCGCATCCCTCGGAGCACGCAGGCGTGCCTTGACCACGTATGCGTTCACGCTCGCGCTCTGGCAACTCGGAGCAACCAGCGCGCAGTGGTCCGGCCATGCCTGGCCCTGGCTTGGCAAGGTGCCGCCGCCCAGCGCAGTGCTCGCGACGGCCGCTCACCTGATCGCCGACCCTGGCTACTGGCACAGCTGGGCGATGAGCCTGGTCCGCGTGCTGGCTGGATTCAGCGCCGCCGCATTGGTGGGCGTCCCGTTCGGTCTGCTGCTCGCCCGCAGCCCGGGCTTCCGCGCCACCGTCTTTCCGATCTTCGAGCTCCTGCGGCCGATTCCGCCGCTCGCGTGGGTGCCAGCCGCGATCATCTTCTGGCCGACGCAGGAGCTGTCGATCGCGTTCGTGATCTTTCTCGGCGCCTTCTACACGTTGGTGATCAACGTGCTGGACGGGGCCGACGCGCTCGATCCCCGCTTCGTTCAGGTGGCGCGCTCCATGGGCGCGTCGCGGATCAACATCTTCCGCCGCATCGTCCTTCCCGGCCTCGTTCCCTCGATGCTGGTGGGGATGGAAGTCGGTATCGGAATCACCTGGGAAGTGGTGGTCGCCGCAGAGATGATCTCCGGGGGCGGCGCAGGCGGCTCGGCCGGTGCGGGCGGCGGTCTCGGCTTCTTCATATGGAGCTCCTATGTAGGCGGTTCGTACCCCCAGATCGTCGTCGGCATGATCTCGATTGGCGTCGCCGGCCATCTGTCGAGCGCCGCGCTGCGGCTGCTGGGCGCGCATTTCACCCCCTGGTTCACACGGCAGTGATGGCGTCGCAGCCACAGTCCGTCGAATTGCGCGCCGTCGCCAAGAGCTACGGAGCCGGCCACGCGCGCCGACCGGTCGTCGAGGACTGCTCGTTCGTGATCGAGCCGGAGAAGCTGACGGTCATGATCGGGCCCTCGGGCGCGGGCAAGAGCACGTTGGTCCGATTGATCGCCGGGTTCGAACGGCCGACGGGCGGCGAGATCCTGGTCGGCGGCAAGCCGGTCCGCGGGCCTGGCCCCGACCGCCAGGTGATGTTCCAGGAATGCGCGCTCTTCCCCTGGATGACGACCGCCGAGAACGTGACTTACGGTCCGCGGGCGCGCGGCGACCTCACGCGCGAGACGGAGTCGCTGGCCTCGAGCCTGATCGACAGTGTCGGCCTGTCGGCGTTTCGGTCCCGCTTCCCCGCGCAGCTCTCGGGAGGCATGCAACGCCGCGCCGAGCTGGCGCGCGCGATGATCAACCAGCCGGCGTTGATGTTGCTCGACGAGCCCTTCCGCGGGCTCGACGCGCTGACGAAAAAGCTGATGCTCGACGCGTACGCCGATCTCTGTTCCGGCGCGAGGCGCGCCACCCTCTTCGTGACCACCGACGTCGACGAGGCGATCTTCCTGGCCGATCGCGTGCTGGTGATGAGCCACATTCCTATCCGCGTGAAGGCGACGATCGACGTCGACCTGCCACGCCCGAGGCGATTCGCCGCTCTCGTCGCCGACGATCGCGCCAACGAGATCAAGATCCGCGTGCTGTCGTTGCTGCACGGCGAGGCGATGCGATCGTTTGGCGCGGGCAGCCGCGCCGCCGCCGACTTCGTCGACGCGTACCGCCGCCGGCTCACCACGGGTCCCGGCAGCTAGCCAGAGGTGTCGGCACAGGCCGTCGCGCGGCCGTTGCGATCTCTCGCGCGAGCCATTTGTCTTTTATAACAGACAACGGTCCTGTATAGAACTTGTCGGCGTGTCGCGTGGGTGACGTCGCGACCGCCTCTCGAACCTCACACAGGAGACTCCAGATGACGTTTCAGTCCCGAACGACCGTTCATCGAGCTGGACTCGGCGCCGCAGTACTTGGCCTGACGCTGGTCTCGAGTGTGGCGGGCGCTCAATCCAACCTGCCGCCGCCCGATGTGACAACCCCCGGGGGCGGGCCCGCCTCTCCCGCAGCCCCCACACCGACGACCCCCGCGGCTGCCCCCTGGCAGGAGCGCTTCGACGAGCTCGACCGGAGGACACGGGTACTCGAGGCGCAAAAGGAGCACGGTGCGCAGAACCGGCCCGACAGCACGCATCCGGTCGCCGAAGGACCGATCTCCCAGTCCGATGAGAACGGCTTCACGATCGTGAGCCGCGATCGGCTGTATCAGGTGCGGCTCAAGGGGTTGCTGCAATTCGACGGTCGCGCGTTCGTCGGCGACAGCACCCTGTCGCCGCTCGACACGTTCGTCGTACGCAAGATCAGACCGATCCTCGCCGGGACGCTGCTCGGTGTGACCGACTTCTTCCTCTCTCCCGACTTTGGCAACAACGCGGTGGTCGTCGCGGACGCCTTCCTCGATGTCCACCCGTTCCCTTGGTTGCGCGTGCGATTCGGCAAATTCAAGGAGCCGTACGGCCTCGAACGCCTCCAGGCCGATCAGGACTTGACGTTCATAGAACGTGCGCTCGATCAGTCGCTGACACCCCAGCGCGAGATCGGGGTTCAGATCTGGGGCGACATCGCAGGCGGGATCGTCCGCTATGAAGCGGGCGTCTACAACGGCGCGGCAGACAACGCCATCACGGACATCGACAACAACGGCCCGAAGACGCTCGGCGGCCGAGTGTTTTTGCAACCGTTCAACACGGAATCGCTGCGCCGGTTGGGCCGCCTGGGCATCGGCCTCGCGGGCAGCACGGGCACGGAGTCCGGGGCGGTGGCGAGCACCTCGCTCGGCGCGTTCAAGTCCGCCGGCCAGAACACGGTCTTCTCGTACCTCACGAGCACGACCGATACGACGCTCAACGTTTTCGCGGCCGGACGCCACTCGCGCATCAATCCGCAGATCTACTACTACAACGGGCCGTTCGGACTGCTCGGCGAGTGGGTCAAGGAGCATCAGGGCGTCCAGCAGGGAAAGGCAACGGGTGAGTACAACAACTCGGCGGGGCACGTGACCGCGTCCGTGGCGTTCGGTGGTGACGTGACCTACGAGGGCGTGAAGCCCAGGCACCCGCTGGACCTCGCGGCGGGGGCTCTCGGCGCGCTGGAGGTGGGCTTCCGCTACAACTGGCTCGAGATCGACGACGCTGTCTTTCCAACCGGCGCCGATCCTGCGAAGTCCGTCCGCGAGGTGAAGGGATACGGCGTCGCGCTGAACTGGCAACTCAGCCGCAACCTGAAGGCGTCAGGAAACTACGAGCAGACGCGCTACACGGGTGGTGCTGCGAATGGCACGGATCGCAAGACCGAGAACGCCCTCATTGGTCGCTTTCAGGCGGCGTTCTGATCTCCCCGACGAGACCGACGAGAAAGGAACCAGGATGACGACGATGCGAGCGATGGTCTGGGTCTTGATGCTGGCGTTCACTTCGACGATGTTTGGATGCGGTGCCTCGAAGTCGCTGCCGGCGCGAGTGGACGGCGGGGCCGGGACGGGAGGCGCGGCGGGGAAGATTGACGCGGGGACGGGCGAAGCGGGAGAGAAGGTGGACGGAGCGGCCGGAGCGGAGGGTGGTCTGGCGGGCGTCGGCGGCGCCAGCCAGGGCGATGGCGGCGGCGATTCAGCCGCGGACAGAGGCACGAGCCTCGATGCGCAAGGTGGGGCCGACACCGATGATGAGGACGCTGCCGACGGCGATACCGCAGATGCGCCCGCATCGGGGGGCGACGGCGCCTCCAACTGAACGACGCCAGTCGGCCGATCGGGAAATCCTTCCACATGGAGCGGAATATTTCCCGATCCGCCCGATCGAGGGCACTCGTAAGAGCCCGCAGCGGTGGAGCTTGTTCCCTGGCACGTGTGTTGCCTTTTCGGGCTACATGCACGCGCAAGGGAAAACGACGGTCCTCGGTGTCAACGTCCTCGTCCTGCTGCTCGGGTCCGGCTGTGTGCCAATGAAGCCTCCCGCTCGAAACAGCGGTCAGGTTCAGTCGCGAGACGGCGTCAGCCTGGCGATTCAGCGTCAAGGCTGCTCCCAGACGATCGAGCCGGAGCTGCCGGGCGCCGACCTCGTGGAGGAGCGAATCGAGCTCCGCGTCCATAACGGGTCGTCGGAGCCAGTCACCGTCCACCGCGACGCCTTCCGTCTCGTGACGCCTGACGGGAGCACGCTCCAGACACTGACCTGGCTCGCCGCCGAACCTCTCACGGTCGCCGAGGGCGAGGAGAGAACGTTCGAGCTACGTTTCATGGCGCGCGGTGGCCTCGCCTGCGCCGAGGAGATGCGTCTGGTTGCGGGCGCATCGCTCGAGATCAGCGCGCGGCCGCTGGCGTTGCAAGCCATCGCGTTCGTACCCGAACGGCGACTCTAGGGTCCGAGGGGGGCGTCGAGGTCGTCGGCGGCGATCGATCGCGCGCGATTGTTGTCTTTTATAATAGACACGCGCATCCAATCCGACGAGACTGTCCCCGGCGGTCTGTGAATAGACACTCACATCGTGATAGCGCGCTTCGAAAGAGGAGCCCTCTCGATCGGGGTGACGCGGCCCCGGACGATGGCATGGCGGCGAGCGTGGCGCGGAACTTGCGTCGGCTTCGCTCCGCACGCGAGATGTCACTGGACCAGCTGGCGTCCGCCGCCGGTGTCAGCCGGGCCGCTGTTGCGCACATCGAGAGCTCCCGGGGCAATCCGACCATCGGCGTGCTCTTTCGCCTCGCCGCCGGGCTCGGCGTGCCCTTCGCCGAATTGCTCGCGATTCCCCGCGATCCAGTGGGCGTACTACGTCGTTCCGATGCGCAGGTGCTGTACTCGGCCGACCGCCAGCTCGAGAGCCGGCCGCTCACGCATGCGGGGTCGCTGGTTGGAGGCGAGCTCTACGAGCTGCGCCTGGCGCCTCACGCGAAGCACCTGTCCGATCCCCACGCGCGCAGAACGCGGGAGGTGGTTGTCGTGATCACCGGTGAGCTGGTACTGCACGTGGGCAACGTGCAGCACCAACTCGGTCCGGGGGACTCGATCTGCTTCGACGCCGACAAGCCGCATACCTACGAGAATCCCGGCACCGACGTCACGATATGCCACGATTTCATGATGTACGACCGGTGACCCGCCGTGATGTGGATGCGATCTCCGGAGCGACATAGCCAGTCAACGGCGCTTCATGACGGGCCCAGCGGGCCCACGCGACGAATCCCACGATCGCCAGCGTCACCATGAGCACCCGAAAAACCTCGAGACTGGCCAACCGAAGCGAGGCCGTGCCCTCCAACGCGAGCCAGTACAGGCTCCCGATGCGGAGCAGGTTGAGCGCCGAGAGCGACAGAATGCAGGCGGCCATTCCGACGGAACGGCTCCGCAGCGTCGCTGGGAACACCAGCACGGCGGCCACGACAGGGAGGATGACGTCCATCGCGTCGTAGCCGCTGCCGATCATCACCGACGCGCGCCCGCGAATCTCACAGTCGATGGCGCGCGCCGCGGGGTCGATGACGCTAGCGAGCGCGGCGCCGAGGCGCGCGAAGAGCCGCAGGTAGCCCAAGAACAGTGCCGAGTAGAGCCGCCCGGCTGGACCCTGCAGGGTTCGCGGCAGCGCATAGCCAGCCAGCGACGCGGGCGCCACCAGGAGGAAGGCGGCGAGGACTTGCAGCTGGCGGAGCGGTCGATCGGCCTGGAGCCGCGAGCGGTTCATCACCCGACGTCCTCTGCGTAAGCCATGGCAAGGTACATGAGCACCTCGACCTGGCCGACGTTGCGATAGGCGTGGGCGACATCGGCCGTGAACAAGATCGCGTCGCCGGTGCACAGGCGGTGAATCGCACCGGCAACGACGATCTCGACCTCCCCCACGGTCACCACCAGGTTCTCGACGGTTCCGGGGGCATGCGGCTCGGCGAGCTCCTGGCCCCCGACGGCGAGGCGCAGCTCGTAGAATTCGTTGCGCCGTGGCTTGTTGAAGGGGAAGAGCGCGCGCGACGTGAAGGTTTTGTCGTGATTCGCGAGGATCTTCGCGTCGCGTGCGGACAGGACTCTGGTCGCGGCCGGCCCGCCGCTCGTGATGAGCGCGGAAAACGGAACGCCGAGGGCGCCGGCGATCTTCCACAGCACGTTGATCGTGGGCGTGCTCTGACCGAGCTCGATCTGGCTCAGCATCGCGCGGCTGACTCCCGAGCGCTCCGCGAGCCGCACGAGGGAGAGACCGCGGCGGCTGCGCAGCCGCCGCAAGTTGCCGCCGACCTCGGGCGTTCCGTCGCCGTGACGAGACCGGCGCTGCGCAGGCCGCAGCGCGGGAAACCTCGGCTCGTGCTCCTTGGTCAGCGACACAGCGACGGAGTGTTGTCTATTATAGAGGACAAAGGCAATCGGATTTCGTGCCCGCGTCTCTTATGATAGACGAACGTCTCTACATGTCCACCCGGGAGTCGCCGGGAGCTCGCCTCCGCCATAGCGGATCGAGCATCCGGTCTAGCGGAGCAATCGTTCGCCCGACCGAGTTTCGCCTCCCACATCGGATGTGGGCCGCATACGGTTCGCCCATCACTCGAACGCACGGACGCTTGAAACGGAGATCTCGCCATGGCTGATGCACATCACACACTCGGCGCCGAAGCGGCGCGCCAACTCGCCAACACCACCAAGACGCCGCCGCAGTGGGTGGGGCGTCACGCCGCGATGGCTCGTGAGCCTGCTGCCCTGGACGCCGGTCGAGGCGGGCACCTACCGCGTCAACCGCGTGAAGGACGCCCGCGACGGCGGCGCCGGCATCGCCATCCAGTGCAGTCCCAGCGACACCGACGATTTGCCGGAGTCGTTCGTCGACTACGAAGACCAGCCGCGCGAATACACGCTGAGCACGGTGACGACGACGATCGAGGTGCAGACGCGCATCTCCGATCTCTATCGCAGCCCGATGGATCAGGTGCGCGAGCAGCTGGGCGTGTTGCTCGAGATGCGTCAAGGAGCGGCAGGAAAACGAGCTCGTCAACAACGTGAACTACGGCCTGCTCAGCAGCGTCGCGCCCGGCATGAAGGTCGCGACGCGCAAGGGGCCGCCCACGCCCGACGATCTCGACGAGCTCATCGCGCGCGTGTGGAAGGAGCCGGCGTTCTTCCTGGCGCACCCGCGCGCGATCGCCGCGTTCGGGCGCGAGTGCACGCGGCGCGGCGTGCCGCCGCCGACGGTCACGCTGTTCGGATCGCCGTTCATCACCTGGCGCGGCATCCCGCTCATTCCGTCGGACAAGCTGCACGTCGACGGGCCCGAAGGCGGACCGGGTAAGACGAACATCCTGCTGATGCGCACGGGCGAGAAGAAGCGCGGCGTGGTCGGGCTCTTCCAGCCGGGCATCCCGGGCGAGGTGAGCCCGAGCCTGTCGCGTCCGCCTGATGGGGATCAATCAGCGCGGCGCCGCCTCGTACCTGGTCTCGCTCTACTGCTCGGCGGCCGTCTTGACCGACGACGCGCTCGGCGTGCTCGAGAACGTCGACGTCGGCCACTACCATGAGTACAAGTGACGGCGTGGCTCCGCCGCTCGCCTCGAGCGGCGGACAGGCCGAGGCGCCTGCGGGTGACGCTGGATTCGCGGCGGAGCTGACGCGACTCGCGAATCAGGTGCTCTCGCAGCTGCCAGGCGCGGGTCTCGCTGGCGGACCCGCGACGGCGACGGCGCCGAGCGGTCTGGCAAGCGGTCCACAGCGCCTGGGCCCGAGCGCTCTGTCTTTCGGGGCCGGAGGCGTCTCGAGCAGTCAGACCGCCCCACCCACTCCGGGATTCGCGCAGGCGCTTCCGATCGCGTCCGCGCCGCCGCCGAAAGAGAGCGATCTGCGGACCGCGCCGGCGCTGTTCTCCGAGACGTTCGGATTCTCCGCGCCGCTGACGCCGGTGACGCCGGCGGTCGCGACGACCGGTGCAGACTCAGGAGCGGTTCCGAGGTTCTATTTTCTCGATGCCGTCGGGGTGCGCGACCCGGCCTCGCCGGGCGCCCAGGCGGCGACGATGCCGACGACGACCGGCGGAGCACCGACGCCGCCGGTGTCCGGTGCGGTTCCTCCTGAGCCCGCGATCGCCTCGCGTCGCGACCGTGCCGTTCAATCCCGAGCTCGTCCCCGATCTCGACGACAAGCGCGGGATCTTCGATCCGGTCTCGATCCGGCGCGACTTCCCGATCCTCGCGGAGCGCGTCCACGGACGCCGCCTGGTCTGGCTCGACAACGCCGCGACGACGCAGAAGCCGCGCGCGGTCATCGATCGCCTCACGTACTTCTACGAGCACGAGAACTCGAACATCCACCGCGCCGCGCACACGCTGGCGGCGCGCGCGACCGACGCCTACGAGGGCGCGCGCGACAAGGTGCGCCGCTTCCTCAACGCGCCGTCGTCGCGGGAGATCGTCTTCGTGCGCGGCGCGACCGAGGCGATCAACCTCGTCGCGCAGAGCTGGGGCCGGCGCAACATCGGCGCGGGCGACGAGATCGTCATCACGCTGGCTCGAGCACCACGCCAACATCGTGCCCTGGCAGCAGCTCTGCGCCGAGAAGGGCGCGCGCCTCTGCGTCGCGCCCGGTCGACATCGACGGGCCAGATCATCCTCGAGGAGTACGAGAAGCTGCTCGAGCCCGCGCACGCGGCTCGTCGCGTTCACGCAGGTCTCGAACGCGCTCGGCACGATCACGCCGGCGCGCGAGATGGTCGAGATGGCGCACCGCCACGGCGCGCACGGTGCTGGTCGACGGCGCGCAGGCGGTCTCGCACATGCCCGTCGACGTGCAGGCGCTCGACTGCGACTTCTACTGCTTCTCCGGACACAAGGTGTTCGCGCCGACCGGCATCGGCGCGCTCTACGGCAAGGCCGACGTGCTCGAGGACATGCCGCCCTGGCAGGGCGGCGGCAACATGATCCGCGACGTCACCTTCGAGCGGACCACGCTACCAGCCGCCGCCGTGGCGCTTCGAGGCGGGCACGGGCAACATCGCCGACGCGGTCGGGCTCGGGCGCCGCCATCGACTACGTGACCGCGCATCGGCCTCGAGAACATCGCTCGCTACGAGCACGAGCTGCTCGTCTACGCGACGGAGCGCGCTGTCGCGGGTTCCCGGGCTCCGGATCATCGGCACGTCCGCCGAGAAGGCCGGCGTGCTTGTCGTTCGTGCTGGACGGAGTCAGCGACCGAGGACGTCGGCGCCGCGCTCGATCGAGAGGGCATCGCCGTGCGCTCCGGCCACCACTGCGCGCAGCCGATCCTGCGGCGCTTCGGGCTCGAGAGCACCGTGCGGGCCTCGCTCGCTCCCTACAACACGACCGAGGACATCGACGCCCTGTGCGAGGCGCTGCTACGCCTGCAACCGCTGGGATCCCGGCCACTTCGCTGACATGAGCCAACTCTCTCGCTGGCCTCTTGCCGAGCGACCGTGTGTCTCCTATATTGGACACATGGTCAACTCGGTCAATCCCCAGGAGGCACAGGCGCTGATCGCTCGCGGCGGGTTCGACATCGTCGACGTCCGCGAGCCCAGCGAGTGGTCGCGCGGGCACCTGCCCGGCTCGCGACTCGTCCCGCTGCAGAAGCTGCGATCGAACCCGAAGGACGAGCTCCCGCGCGACGGCATCATCTTCGTCTGCGCCGCCGGCGTTCGCAGCGAGGCCGCGGCTCGCCTGGCCGCCAGCCTCGGCCGGACGAACCTCTACAACCTCGTCGGTGGCACGCGCAGCTGGGCCAACGCGGGCTTGCCGCTGGTCCTCGACTGACCCTCCGAAAGCCCTACCCGCGCTCGAAGCGCTGCCAGACGCCGCCGATGCGACGCTCGTGTGGCAGGAAGCGGGTCTTGTAACGCATGGGCGGGCTGTCCTCGATGGCGAGGCCGAGATAGACCCAGTCGAGGCCTGCCTTCCGGGCCAGGGCGATCTGCGTGAGGATCGAGTAGGTGCCGAGCGAGAGCGCCTCGTAGGTGGGATCCCAGGCCGTGTACATCGCGGACAACGACCGTTCGCCGCGATCGGTGATGGCCAGGCCGACCAGCTCGCCGCCGATGAAGTAGCGGATCTCGAAGCCGTCGACGCAGCTCGCGAGGAAGAAGGACGCGTAGCCGCGCGCGTCGATCGATTCGCCTTCGCGAGCGAGGCCGCGCTTGTGGATGTGCTCGAGGTAGAGGGCGAGGCGCCGATCGTCGACCTCGATCGGACCGATGCGCGTCACGACGGACGGGGACGCCTTGGCCCTCACGCGACGTTGCGACCGGGACGGGGCAAACGTGCGGACATCGACGCGGATGGGCTCGCAGGCGGCGCACGCCGGGCAGGCCTGGGTATAGAGCAGCTGGCCCGCCCGGCGATCGCCGGCGTCCAGGCGCTGGTCGAACTCGGCCGGGGTGAGGTCGCGCACCGGCAGGCGCAGGGGCTGGCGCGCGCGGCGTCCCGATAGGTACTGGCAGGCCTCCTCCTCGTCGTGGACGATGACCTCGGGCGGAATGACATTGAGGATGGTGCGCACCAGCCCCTTCAGTATCGCCCAATCGCCGTCGGAGCTGCTAGCCTCCGGCGCCATGAGCGCCATCCGATGATCGCCACGACCGCCCTCGCCAAGGAGTACGGCGCGCGCACGCTGTTCGCCGACGTCGGCTTGCAGCTCAACGCCGGCTCCCGCTACGGATTGGTGGGCGCCAACGGCTCGGGCAAGAGCACGCTCATGCGCCTGCTGGCCGGCGACGAGGCGCCATCCGACGGGACGATTGCGATCGTCAAGCGCGCGCGGGTCGGCGTGCTGCGGCAGGATCGCTTCCTCGACGACGACGCGATCATCCTCGACCTCGCGATGCGTGGTGACGCGGTGGTGTCGGAGGCCCTCGCGGAGCAGAAGCGGATGGCCGAAGGCGACGGCGACGGCACCAGCTCCCTGCTGGACCCCGGCCGCATGGCCGACCTCGAGGACCTCATCGCCGCGCACGACGGCTACACGCTCGAGGGACGCGCGAGCGAGGTGCTCGAGGGGCTCGGGATCCCGACCGCCGTCCATCGCGCGCCGCTCGCCACGCTCTCGGGCGGGTTCAAGCTTCGCGTGCTGCTCGCGCAGGTGCTGGTGGGCGGCGTCGACGTGCTGCTGCTCGACGAGCCGACCAACCACCTCGACATCCTGTCCATCCGCTGGCTCGAGAAATTCCTGGCCGGGTACGCGGGCTGCGCGGTGATCATCTCGCACGACCAGCGCTTCCTGGACAACGTCACCAGCCACATGCTCGACGTCGACTACGGCACCATCACCCTTTACACCGGCAGCTACTCGGCGGCGATGGTGGAGAAGGCGGCGGCGCGCGCGCGCAAGGAGAGCTCCGTCGAGCGCGCCGAAGAGGAGATCGCGCGCAAGCGCGCCTTCGTCGAGCGCTTCGGCGCCAAGAACACCAAGGCCACGCAGGCGCAGAGCCGCCTCAAGCAGATCGAACGAATCGAGGTCGAGGAGCTCGCCTCGAGCTCGCGCCGGGCTCCCATGCTGCGCTTCGTGCCCGAACGCGCGAGCGGCCGCGAGGTCCTCGAGCTCGCCGGCGTCTCCAAGTCGTACGGTGACAACCGCGTGCTCACGGACGTGTCGCTGACCGTGCGGCGCGGCGAGCGCATCGGCATCATCGGTCCCAACGGCCTCGGAAAGTCGACGCTCCTCAAGATCGCCGTCGAGCGGCTCGCCGCCGATGGTGGGCAGGTCCGCTGGGGTCACGAGGCGCGCCCCGGCTACTTTCCGCAGGACCACCGCGAGATGCTGGCCGACGGCGAGGCCACGCCGCTCGAGTTCCTCTCGGCGGCGTGCCCCGGCGAGAGCCCGACCTTCGTGCGCGGGCAGCTCGGCCGCGTGCTGTTCTCGGGGGAGGAGGTCGAGAAAAAAGTCCGCCTGCTGTCGGGCGGCGAGTGTGCGCGCCTGATCTTCGCCCTGCTGTCCGTCGCGCGGCCGAACGTGCTGATCCTCGACGAGCCGACCAACCACCTCGATCTCGAGGCCATTCACGCTCTGGTCGCGGCGCTCAAGCAGTACGAAGGGACGCTGATCTTCGTGTCTCACGATCGATGGTTCGTCTCCGAGCTGGCGACGCGGATCGTCGAGCTCACGCCGCGGGGACCGAACGACTTCCCCGGCACGTTCGCCGAGTACCTGTCCCGCTGCGGCGACGATCACCTGGACGGCGACGCGGTCGTGCTCAAGGCCAAGCGCGCGCGCGCCGAGAGCCCCGTCGCCGAGAGCGGCGGCGGTGCGGGTGGTGGCGTGCCCTGGGAGGAGCAGAAGCGCCGGCGCAATCGCGTGGCGCAGCTCCCCAAGCTGCGAGACCGCGCGATGGCGGCGATCGAGGCAGCCGAGACCCGCAAGCGAGCGATTCACGCGCTGTACGCCGATCCCAGCTTCTACGCGCGCACCAGCCACGACGACATCGACGCGCTGGGAGACGAGCTGGCCGCGCTGGGCCCGCAGCTCGAGGCTCTGATGAAGGAGTGGGAGGAGCTGGAACAGGAGCTCGCGGAGGCGTCGGCGCAGCGGTGATCCGTTCAATCGGGAGGGAACCATGAGCGCGTCCAGATCGCCAAGTCGCGCCCTTTGCGTCGCCCTGTGGACTGTCCAGATCCTGCTGGCAGTCACCTTCGTGGGCACCGCCCTGTGGAAGCTGCTGACGCCGATCCCCAAGCTCGCGGTCCTGATCCCGTGGGCCGGCCAGGTTTCACCGCGCTTTCTGTATTTCACCGCGGTGGTCGATCTGTGCGGCGGCGTCGGCGTGCTCCTGCCGGCCGCCACGCGCGTCAAGCCGGGTCTGACGGTCTGGGCCGCGCTGGGCTGCGCCGCCCTGCAAGTATGCGCCATCGCATTCCACGTCTCGCGTGGCGAGGCGGCCAAGACGCCCTTCAACGCCCTGCTGGTCGCCCTGTCGCTGTTCGTCGCGTGGGGCCGGCGGCGCGTCCCGCTGGCGCGGCGTTAGCGCCCAGGGGGATCGGCGAGGCAAAGCGATCAGCCGCCGCAGAGCGGCCAAACGTGCTCAGTCGACCTTGCGCTGTCGCCGGAAGAGGGCGACGCAGGTATCGCAAAGCTCCAACCCTGACGCGGTGGCCTCGTCCATCGTCCGGTACGCGGGCTCCAGGCTCGCGCCGCAGAACGCGGTGGGCGACGTGTTGACCTTCCGAGGCACCATCGCCGCCGTGCGGTTGCGTGGCGCCTTCGTCTCCCGGAGGTGAGCGAGTGACATGCCCTCAGGCTACTCGCCTGCGAACGAACGACATCGAATATCGTCTCGCGGCGACTGAATGGATGCCTTCAGCCGAGAACTGGTGTGCCGTCGCAGTAGTTCGCGGCGTCGACGGGGCGCGGCACGCGCTGCTGGAAGTCACCGCAGCCGGCGCCCCGCCGCCACGCGCAAGGCTCCGCGAGGTCCTCACCCGGATCGACGAACGTCTGGCATCCCGGACAACCCGGGAACTCCGCCAGCGTCTGCTTGCCTTCTTTCGTTACCACGGCCGTGTAGTGCACGGTCCTCACCTCAACTGGATGCCTGCCTGGAAGCATCGCGAGCTCGAAGAAAAGGGGTAGCCTTTCGTCGAGCTCATGGGCGAAAAGGCAACCTTGCTTCGGCCGATGTGCGCGGTCTGCGCCTGCGCGCTGGCGAGACGCCAAGCAGGAGGCGGAAAGCCTCCCGACGAACGAGGAAGAACGAGTCAGCGCGCGCCTTTTCGAGAAGCGCCACGGGTAGTGGCTGGACGCGGGCGCCCGCGCGGACCGCCGTCACCCGGAGCATCGGTGAGGGGTCCTCGAGTGCTTTGCGGAAAAACTTCAGGTCCACGGCCTCCTCGCCCAGCAGAAGTCGATAACAGGCGAAGCGCACCTTTCGATCGGTCGAGTCGACCCCTCGCGCGAGGGCTTCGCGCCCGTTTGGACCGCGCAGGAGGACGAGGGCGGATTCGACCGTCGGTCTGTGATTGTCGCGCCCCTTTGTTTCGAGGGCCAGGATGAGCGGGAGGGCCACGACCACTGCGTCGACGTTCTCCTTCGTCATCAGCGTCGCGAGCAACTCTTTCGCGGTCCGACGTACCTCGGGTACCCAGTCGTTGAGCCGAAGGAGGACGAACGCCAGGGCGCGCGGGTGCCGCGTGGCGCAGACTGTCGTCACGGCGAACTGCCGCATGTATCCATCACGGTGAAACGTCAGAAGACCCAGGACGGCCCAAGCTCCGGGAAGCTTTACGAACTCGTCGACGCGACGGACCTTTGCTGAACGCCATCCCGCGGAAGCGCCGTAGGAAGAGAGTTCCCGAACATCCGCGTCGAGTCGCGACAGCTCGTCGAGACCGAGTCGTTCCAGACGTTCGGCGAGCGTCGCCATCGCTCGCGAGCCGTGGTGTCCGAACAGAACCCGAAGGATCCCGCCCGAACCGAGGTGGTCCGACAGAGCCTCGATCGCGAGGGCAACGAGCTCCTGCGCGCTTTGCGGTGTAGGGACCAACTGAGCCCATCTTCGCATCGCCCGTGGCTTCCCATTGCAGGGGACTGAGCAGCCAGCGTGCCAGCACTTGGCCGCATGCCGGGCCGCCGCCAAGCGACTGTGTTTAGCTGAGCATATAAGAACGTATATTACGGGCTACGTAGGCCAGGCGTCGGCAGTCGTACCCCGCTACGTCCCGACCGTCCTCCCGCGAAACCGCCGCATCCCGGGCGGCGCCAGCGCGGGTGGGCGCGCCCCGGTCGGCGGTGGCGCGGCGGGCGGCGGCGCCTCGGCCGTGAGCGCCGCCTGGGCCAGCGCGGGATCGTCGGCGACCTGATCGAGCACGGGCGCGATGCGACGGCCGACCAGGCTGGCCGCCATCCGCAGCGCCGGCATGTTGACGCCGCCGCTGGAGATGATGCAGAGCGCGCCCGCCGGCAGCGTCTTCACGTAGACCTTGTGCTCGCGAAAGCGCAGCACGGCGATCTCCAGCTTGTCGCCCACCGATGCAAAGGTCTCGTGAAGGCGGGTCAGGCGGCTGCCGGCTTCGTTGAGCGCGCCGTCGTCGAACATCGCCGGCAGCTCGCGCGCCACCAGGTGACCCGAGCGCGCGTAGACGAAGCTGCCGGTGATGCCGTCGACATCCTTCAGCGTCACCAGGCTGGTGTGCATCTGCGCGCGAGCCGTGGCAAGGCCGTTCGCGAGTGCGCTGGCGAGGCCGGCAGGAAGGTGGCTCGGCAAGCTGGTCGTATGATCCGCCGCCATCACAGCCCCAGCTTGTCGCGCAAGGGTTGCAGGTTGCTCTCGGTGCGCGGGCGCAACGCCACGGTCTCGCCGTTCTCCTCCTCGAACAGCAAGAGCCGCCCGTCGGCGAACGTGCACTCCATGGCCACGAACGGATCCAGCCCCAGGAGCTCACCGGTCAGCTGCCCCAGGCGATGGGCATAGGCCACGACGCCGGCCATCTCCTCGTCGGCGCCCTTGCTCGTCAGGACCCCGCCGCCGGGGGCGAGTCGCATCGTCACCGGAAACTCGGCGCTGATGTCGGCTCGCCCGATCGCCGCCGCCGGCGACGGGTGGTCGATGTTGTTCGGAGCGCGCATCTCACCCTCCTCGTGTATTTCTTCGATCTCGATCTCTTCGAACTGGTCGTCGTCGTCGTCGGTGCCGGCGCTGGCCGTGCGCCCCGGGAAGGCGACCAGGTTCGAGGCCACCTCGTCGCGCCGCTTCGCCAGGCGCAGGATCAACCCCTCGCATGAAGTCTCGATCGTGAACGCGGCCGGCCAGGCGCGGTCGCAGGGCTGAAACGAACCGTGGGTCCAACCGAGAATCTCCAGCGCCGCGATCTCGCCCATCAGCCGGGAGGTGATCGCGTGCACGACGCGGCCCTCGGCGAAGTAGAGATAGCCGACGCCGCCCTCGCCGCTCACGCGGAACACTTGCCGCGATCGCGACATGCACTCCATCTGGACGAGGTCCCACAGGCTGGCGCCGCTGATCTGCGCCCGGAACCCGACCGTCGGTGATTGTGCTGGCAAGGCCGTCATTCGTTTCCTCCGATCTCCACCGCGTAGCCCTCGATGCCCATCTCGGGCACGTCGAGGCCGCCGAGCTCCGTCGATGGCGGCACGCGGTGCTTCGAGACCGCGTCGATCAAGCGAAACGCGACGAACGTGACCGTACCGGTCCATGCAGCGCAGGCGATCACACCCAGCACCGACGCGAAGAACTGCGACGTATCGCCGTAGAAGAGCCCGCGCACCGGTCCGGGGACGCCGTTCCAGTCCGTCGCCGTAGCGACCGTCGGCGAACAGCCCGAGCGACAAGACGCCCCAGGCGCCGTTCACGCCGTGGACGGACGAGGCGCCGACCGGATCGTCGATCTTCAGCGTGTTCTCGATGAACATCGCCGAGACGACCACGAGGACGCCGGCGACGCAGCCGATGAAGATCGCCGCCGGCGCGCTCACGAACGCGCACGGCGCGGTGATCGCCACCAGCCCGGCGAGCATGCCGTTGCACAGCATGCTCGACGTCGGGCTTGCCGAAGCGGAACTTCAGCCACAGATACGCGGCGAACGCGCCCGCCGCCGACGCGAGCATGGTGTTGACCGCGACGATCGCGATGTGCGTGTCCGTGCCCGCCAGCGTCGAGCCCGGGTTGAAGCCGAACCAGCCGAACGCGAGGATGAACGTGCCGAGCACGACCATCGGGATGTTGTGCGCCGGGATCGGCCGCGCCTTGCCGTCCGGGTCGTACTTGCCGATGCGCGGCCCGAGCATCTTCGCGCCGCACGAGGCCGGTGACGCCGCCGGTCATGTGCACGACCGAGCTGCCGGCGAAGTCGACGTGGCCGTGCCCGAGGCCGAAGTTCATGCCGAGCTGCGACAGCCAGCCGCCGCCCCACACCCAGTTGGCGATAGATCGGGTAGATGATCGTCGAGATGACGAAGCTGAAGAGCACGAACGAGCTGAAGCTTCCAGCGCTCGGCCATCGCGCCGGTCGGGATCGTCGCGGTGGTGTCCATGAACACCATCTGGAACAGGAACAGCGCCGCCACCGGCGCGGTGTAGACCGCCGGCGTCAGGAAGAAGCCCTTCGTGCCGAACAGGCCGAACGCCTTGCCGCCGATGTGCAGGACGAACTCGTCCGGACAGCGTGGCGTCGTTGCCGAACGTCGGCAGCGCGCCGACGCCGCCCATCTGCAAGCCGAAGCCGATGGCCCAGAAGCCGAGGATGCCGATGCGAGTAGACGAGGAAGTTCATCCCCATCGTGTGGGCGACGTTCTTGGCGCGCGTCAGGCCGGTCTCGACCAGCGCGAAGCCGGCCTGCATGAACATCACCAGGAAGCCGGTGATCAGGGTCCAGACGATGTTGAGCGCGGTCTGTCCGCTCAGCACCAGCTTCTGCGTATCCGCGACCTGCCTGGCCAGCTCCGTGACGCTCGGTTCGGGCACTCGGGTCCCCCTCTTGCGGCTCACACTGTCAGACAAGCCGTTAAGACGGGGTTTCGAGACCGTGGAGATTGCGTTGCTTCGACTCGGCTGCCGGCAACTGTCGGCGCCCCCACAATGGAGGATCCCCGAAACAGGCGCGAAATGGACACCACGCGCTTCGCCGTAGTACGACGATGGCCCGATGAGGGCTCGACCCTGGTGGTGGGAGGTGGTGTTGGCGCTGCTTGCGCTGTTGTGGCCTCAGGCGCGGCTCGCCGCAGCCGATGCTCCGGCGCCGCCCCCGCAGCTCGCGGCACCCGCGCCGGAGCCGGCGCCGCCGAGACCCGCGCACCGCCACGCCGCGCCCGCGCCGTCTTCGGACAACGCGACCTTCCTCCACGCGCTCGAGCGCTGCGAGCGCGACCCGGCGCGCGCCCTCGACGTGCGCGCCTCGCGCCTCTTCGAGCGCCTCGGGCCCAAGGTGCTGCGCCAGGTGCTGATCGTCACCGTGCCCGACCCGGTCGACAGCTCGTTCGGCGAGGGCTTCGACGCCACGGTGTCGGCGGTGGGCGCGGCGATGGCCGCGATCGGCTACGCCAGCGGCGAGTACTCGCTGCCCTGGCTCGATCGCGCCGGCGCGGGCGGTGACAGGAGCGGCGCCGAGGGCCGCGACGCGCCCAGCAGCCGCTGCATTCCCGGCATCCTGGTCTTTCGTCGCGGTGCCAGCGACCGCGGTGACAAGCGCAGCGACGTGGTGCTGGTGCTGCTGGTCGGCGAGACGCCCGCGTGGGGCGTGCACGTGAACGCGCTCGGGCAGGCGCTGACCTTCGCGGCGAAGAGCGGCGCCGGCGACGGCCGCGTGCGCATCCTCGGCCCCAGCTTCTCGGGCTCGGCGGCGTCGTTACGCGCCGCGATCGACGAGTGGGCGGCCGCGCAGGGTGAGCACGCGCCCGCGTTCGAGATCGTGACCGGCGGCGCCACCGCGCCGACGATCGCCGACGAGCTGCGCTCGCCCCACATCGACTTCTCGGCGACCGTGGTGCCCGACAACGTGCAGACCTGCGCGATGTACCGATTTCTAGACCGCCGCCTGGACATCGCCATGGAAGACGTCGCGCTGTTCGTCGAATCGAACACGGCGTTCGGCGACTTCTTCAAGGAGTTCCAGTGCGCGCGCGAGGCCGACGTGCCGGGTCCGCCGCTGCGCCCGCGCATCGTCGTGCCGTTCCCGCTGCACATCGCCGAGCTGCGCGCCGCCGAGGAAAAGCAGCGCAAGCCGAGCGACGGCGCCAAGTCGTCGGGCGGCGATCTCGCGGCCGCCGAGCTCGCGAGCGGCGGGTCGCCCCTGGACCTGCGCGTCGACCAGGGCGGGCACAGCATGGACAACCTGCCGGCATTCGCGCCGGATCTCACCGCGCCGGGCGCGCAGCTCGAGCTCACCGAGATCCTGGGGACGCTGTGCCGCCAGCAGATCCGCGCGGTCGGGCTGCTCGCCTCCGACGTGCGCGACGTCGCCGTGCTCGGCGAGGAGGCGCTGCGCCGCTGCCCCGGGCTCACGCTGTTCACGCTCGGTCCGAACCGCATGCTGCACCATCAACGCTATCGCGACCTCGACGGCTTGCTGGTGGCGTCGAGCTACCCGCTGCACGCCAGCGCGTCCAGCTGGAGCTATCCCTTCCGCGGGCGCGAGATCCTGCAGACGTTCTCCTCCGAGGCCTCGGAGGGCGTGTACAACGCGACGCTGATGCTGCTGGGCGAGCCGTCGAAGGTGGTCGACTACGGCCCCCCGCCCGGCGTCGACCAGCGCGAGGCGATTCGCCCGCCGGTCTGGATCTCGACGGTGGGCCGCGACAGCTTCTGGCCGATCACCGCGTCGGCCTACGGCGACGGCGACCACCACTACGTGCGCGCGCTCGCCGGGTCGGCCGACGCCGATACGCTGGCGCGCCAGCGCGAGGCGTGGGCGTGGCGCTTCTCGCTGCCGGCGGGCTTCGTGTTCCTGATGGCGCTGGTGCAGCTGTTCTCGTGCATCAACCTCGCCGGGTTCGTCGTGCAGTCGAACCCCAGCGCGCCGCCGAGCCGCCGCCGCTCGATGTGGGGATGGCTCGATCCCTATCGCGCCGTGGGGAGCACGCACGGACCGCAGCGCCGGCTCGCCGCGGCGTGCGCGCTGGCGGTGCTGCTGGTGATGAACCTGGGTGTGCTGGTCCTGTACGGCATCCCGATGATGCTGGGCGCGAGCTGGCGCATGGGCATCGGCGGCCACGCCAGCGCGTTGATTTGCGGCGCGCTCATGACCGCGATCATGATGCTCGCGCTCGGCCCCGTGCCGGCCTGGGATCCGCCCGGCGAAGACGCGCCCGGCGCCAGCGCGCACGTCGATCGCACGTTCCTGGCGGCGCTGCTCGCGGGCAGCGTGATCGTGGGGCAGCTGCTGCTCGCGGTGCTACGCCCGTGGCTGCAGGGCCTGGCGACGCACGAGCCCGACCTGACGTTCTTCTACGAGCGCACGACCAACGTCACCTCGGGCCTGTCGGCCGCGACCGGCGGCATGCTCTACGCGCTGGCGCTGCTGGCGGCGTGCATCGCCGAGCTCAATCGACTGCGGCTCAACGCTTTCGCCGAGGAGTTTCGCAGCGCCTGCTTCGATCTCTGGGACAAGGACGGACCGGGTTGCAAGCTCACCGCCGCCGTCACCACCGGCCCGCTCGCCGTCGGGGTCGTGCTGACCTTCACCGCCGTCGGCATCGCGACCGCTTACCGCGACTACCATCACCCCTTCGAGGGCGCGTGGCTCGGATATCTGTTCTGCTTGCTCGGGCCGTTCGTGATCGGCGGGATGATCGTGTTCCAGCTCTCTCGGTTCGCGCGGGTGTGGGTGATCATGCATCGGGTGTTTCGCGGCTTCACCGAGCGGCGCGACGTGCCCGACTTCAAGGCGATCTTCGAGCCGCACTTCCTGCACCTGCTGCAGCCGCCGCTGGATCCGACGCTGGGGCACGTCCTCATCGATCAGGTCGCGGCCGACCGGCGCGCGGCGAAGCGCGACGACGAGGCGCCGCTGCGGCTCCTGCTGTTCGCGAGCTACGGGCGTGCGCACCTGCACAACTTGCTGACGTTCGTGAGCGTGAGCGGCCTCATGCTCATCCTGCTGTCGACGACCTACCCGTTCAAGCTACTGCACGGGGTCGACATCCTGACCTGGATCGTGGTCGGACTGATCCTGGCCGTGGCGATGTTCGTGCTCGTCGAGATGAACCGCGACGAGACCCTCAGCGTCATCGGCGGCACCACGCCGGGGCGCGTGTCGCTGGACCGCTCGTTCACGCGCACCGTGCTGATTCACGTCGGCCTGCCGCTGCTCGGTCTCGCGGCGACGCGCTTCACGACCGTCGGCATGCTGGTCGGCGACTTCGTGAAGCCGCTGCTGCAGCTATTCAGTATCTAACTTGGACAGACACGCCGCGGCCGGGGCGCCTACTCCTCGGTCGCTTCCTTGTCGGCCTTGCTCTGCTGCTTGCGGCCCTTGCCGCGCTTCGCGGGCGGCGGGGACGCGACGTCGTCGTCGCTCGCCGCGGCCGGCGTGGCCTTCGCGCCGGCGCCGGCGGGCGCTTTCTCAAAGTCGTCGTCACCGCCGGCCGGATCGGCGGCGGCTTTCCCGCCACCGGGCGCGCTCTTGGCGGCGGTCTTCTCGCCACGGTCGGCGGCGCCCGGGCTGTCGGCGTTGTCGTCGGTAGGCTTCTCGGCCTCCTTCTTCGCGAACGAGGGCGCCTTGCTCGCCGAGCAGCCCTTGGTGAACCCGTCGGCCGTGTAGCGATGGGTCAGCACGCCGTGCTCTGTCTCCGTGCTGATCTCGATCTGCAACTCGTGCTCGCCCTTGCGCTTGGGCGAGCAATACGACAGCAGATAGTGCCCCTCGGCCGCGACCGCCAGGTGCTTGGACAGGTGCGTGAAACCGGTGCCCATCTCCTTGGGATCGGTCGAATAGAAGGCGTCGGTGCGCGCGATCTTTCCGAGCTCGGGACGCTTGATGCCGGGACCGACCCCGATGACGTAGACGTCGGCCGGCGTCTTGTCGAGCGCGACCTCCAGCTCCTCCTCGGGCACCTTGGCGGCCTCGTCGCCGCGATCGGTGAACAACACCAGGTTGCCCGTGGTGTGGCTGGCGGTGCTCTTCGCGAGCTGCCGATCGAGGATCGCGAGGCCCTTGATGACCGCGCCGTTCACGTTGCCCTTGCGCTCCTCCGGGCGATAGCGCCGCAGGCGATCCAGCGCCGCTTTGGTGTTGTCCTCGTCGGGCTCGAGGATCGTGCGCAGATCATCGCGCCCGTCGAACACGCTCACGGTGAGCGTGTGCGTCTCGCGCAGCTCGTCCATGAAGTCGCCGACCTGGCGCACCAGCTCGGGGAAATCCGGCGATCCAACGATCGGGCCGCTCAGATCGATCAACAGCACGGTGAAGTAGGCCTCGGCGGCCTTCGGATTCAGCAGCATCCGCTTGGCCTTGTCCTCGGGCACCAGCTTGCCGTCCTCGAAGATGCGGAAGTTGTCCGGCTTGAGGCCGACGATCGGTTCGCCGTTCTTGCCGCCGACGCTGAGATTGACCGCCACGTTCGACGGTGTCTGGCTGGTCGCCGCCAGCATCTTCACCTGCAGGTTCCCGTTCTGGGCGGTGCTGGCGCAACCTGCGAGCGCGCCCCCCGCCAAAATCGCGACGAAACACCATGCGCGCCGATCCATGTCGCGCATGCTAGCGCAACCGGAATCGGAAATGGCGTCAAGAAATGGCGCGGGTGACCGCTTTTTCAGCCCGGGACGACGCGGCTCACCAAAAGAGGGGCCGGGCTCGTCGGCAAAGCTCAGGATGCGGAGGTCACCCAGGGGCTGACGTCCAGCTCAGGAAAGATCGGCGTACGGCTCTCGCGCGCACTGACGTCCGCCTCGTCGAGCTCGCCGGCGATCAGCCGCTGGCGCAATTCGCGGAAACTCGCCAGGTGCCGCTTGAAGCGGCGCACCGCATACGGGGCGGTCGTTCCGGTGGTGATGATGAACGCCCAGTCGGAGCTCTGCATGAGCAGAAGCTCGCGTCCGGCCTGAGCCAGTGCCCGCTGCGTCAGGCCGCCCATGCCCGCAAATCGGCGTCCCAGCACGCCCATCTCCTGCTCGGCCCAGTGCTGGTAACGGTAGAGCCACGCCACCTGCCCGTTGAGCCAGACGCGGGCATCGCCGTTCGCCCCCCAGGTCGACGGGTTGGGGCGCTGCAGCTGGAGATCCTTGTGCCGCGCCAGATATTCCGGGGCCGTGATCGCCTCGACCTCCGGCTCCTCGGCCAGCGCGCGCAGCACCTCTTCGAGGAAGATGGGGCCCTCGTACCACCAGTGACCGAACAGCTCGGCGTCATACATGGCCACGACCAGCGGTGGCCGGTCCAGCCTCGACCGCAACGCGCGGATCTGGTGCTTGCGGTTGAACACGAAGTTGCGCCCGTGCTCGCGGGCGCGCGCTTCGGCGACGTCGGGCTCGTAGAGCTGCTTCTCGTGCAGCGGCACCTTGCCGGTGACGCGGTGGCACTTGATGCCGACGCCGCGCCGCACGCCGTCCTCGTGCAGGTACGGCCGGATGTACTCGTAGCTCGCGTCCCAGCCCAGGTCCCGATAGAACTCGCGGTAGGCGGGATCGCCGGGGTAGCCCTCGTCGGCGCTCCAGACCTGGCGGCCGGTTTCCAGGTCGCGCGCGAACGCCGCCGGCCCGCCCGGCGTGCGCACCGGCGCGTGGATCCCGCGCTGCGGGTGCGGCCGGCCCCACCCGATGCCGTGCGAGTCGACGAAGAAGTAGTCGATGCCCTCCTCGCCGAGGAGCGTGTCGATGCCGTGGTCGTAGCCGCACTCCGCCAGCCAGATGCCGCGCGGGCGGCGGCCGAAGGTGCGCGCGTACGCCTGCACGCCGGCGCGGATCTGCGCGCGCCGCGGCGCCGGTCCGCTCATGAGCGGCAGGAAGCCGTGGGTGGCATTGCAGGCGAGGATCTCGAGCAACCCGTCGTTCTGCAGCTCGCGGAACGCCGCCAGCAGGTCGCCGCCCCAGCGGTCGAGGAACGCGCGCACCGAGCGGAACCGGGCGAGGTAGTGGCGCGCGATCCGGCCCAGGCTCGACGATTCGTGGTTGCCGCGCACCTCGCTCTCGGCGAGCGCGGTCAAGCGCGCGAGGTGTCGATCGTAGCGGCCGCGCAGCAGCTTGTCGTCGAGCATCGCCGCGAGCGGCGGCGTGATCGACATGGTGACGCGGAACCGGACGCGCTCGTCGCGCAGGCGAAAGAACGCCTGCAAGAGCGGCACGTAGGTCTCGCTGATCGCCTCGAAGAGCCAGTCCTCCTCGAGGAAGTCGTCGTGCTCGGGGTGGCGCACGAACGGCAGGTGCGCGTGCAGGACCAGGCTGAGGTAGCCGCCGGCGGGGGAGCCATTGCCGCTGCCATGACCGCCGTTCTGGGTCTCGCTCATGGACGCCACCTCTCGCGATCCCGGAGCAGCGCCGTGCCCGGCACCGGCGGCGGCGAGACCAGCGTGTGGCTGCTCGGCGGCACGAACGACAGGTCCGACGGCATCTCGCCGCCCCAGTAGCGCGTGCCGCGCAAGCGCGTCGGCCGCTGCGGAAAGATCGTGGTCCAGCGATCGGCGGTCTCCGGATCGTCGAGCGAGCCCGACGCCAGCAGACGCTCGAGCCAGACCGGCGTCTCCTCCCCCGGGGCGACCGGGCCGGCGCGGCCGGTGAGCACGATGTTCGACGTGCGCACCACCGTGCCGTCGCGCGTGCAGAACATCGCGCGGTAGGCGTGCTCGGGCAGCACCGGCACCCAGAACTCGCCCGTGGGCGGCGCCTGCTCCGAGAGCACGAACGCGTAGCCGGTGGGGCGCTCCTCGATGATCAGATCCAGCGGCTCGGCGTGGTTCGTCTCCCAGTAGGCGTAGACGCAGGTCGGGCCCTGCACCATCAGGCGCAGCTCGTCGCGCCCCAGCGTCGGCGGCAGATCGGGACCGTAGTCGACGAACATCGCATGATCGTCCTCGGGCGCGGGCAGCGAGCGCGCGCGCGGCGGACGGCTCAGCGTCTCGCGATAGAGCGCGTCGTAGCCGGCCGCGCTCTTGGTCCAGGACCAGTCCTGGCGCATGCCGGTGCCGATGATCTCCGCCCAGCGCGCCGGCTCGTCGGTGAAGACCTCCAGCGCGCGGCGCACCGCCGACGACGATCGCGCGCGGCGAGGCGTCCTCGAACACGAAGCCGGTGACGCCGTCGGTGACCGTGTCGCGCAAGCCGCCGACGCCGTGAACGATCGGCACGGCGCCGTAGCGCAACGAATAGAGCTGCACCAGACCGCACGGCTCGATGCGCGAGGGGACGATCATCATGTCGACGCCGGCGTACGCGCGGCGCGCCAGCGCGGCGTCGAAGCGCAGCACGGCGCGGAAGTGATCGGGGTGCGCCGCCTCGAGATCCTTCAGCGCCGCCTGGAGCGGCAGATCGCCGCTGCCCAGCACGACCGCCTTGGCGCCGAGCGCGAACAGCGACGGCAGCGCGCGCACCAGGAGGTCGACGCCCTTGGACTCGGTCAGGCGGCCCACGAAGCCGATGAGCGGCTCGTGGGGCGCGCCACCCAGGCCCAGCTCGCCTCGCAGCGCCACCTTGCACGCCGCGCGCCCCTCCCGATGGGACGCGTCGAAGTGCGCGGGCAGCGCGGAGTCGGTCGCGGGATCCCAGGAGATGACGTCGATGCCGTTGACGATGCCGGTCAGATCGCCGGCGCGGTCGCGCAGCGGCCCGTCCAGGCCCATGCCGGTCGCGGGCGCGCGGATCTCGTCGGCGTAGGTGCGGCTGACGGTGGTGACGCGGTCGGCGGACAGGATGCCGCCTTTGAGGAAGTTCACGCCGCCGAAGTGCTCCAGCCAGCGCGGGTGCCAGAGCTCGCGCGGCAACCCGAGGTCGTCGAGCACCGCGCGCGGCGTGTGCCCCTGGAACTCGAGGTTGTGGATGGTCAGGATCGTGCGCAGGTCGCGCGCCGACGACGCCAGCCGCGACGACGGCGACGATTCGAGCAACGAATCGATCTTGATCAACGCCGGCGTGAGCGCGGCGTGCCAGTCGTGGCAGTGGATGAGCGCGGGCGCCGGCACCAGCGTGGCCGCCAGCTCTCGCGCGGCGAGCTGCCAGACGCCGAAGCGATACGGGTTGTCGGGGTAAGCCTGGCCGCCGTCGCCGTAGACGCCGGGGCGATCGAAGAGCGGACACTCGATGAAGTAGGTCGGGACGCCGTCCGGCGGATCGACGGCGGTGCGGATCGCGACCGGCACCTGGCTGCGGCCGCGCCCGACGGTGATCGAGAGCTGCATGATCGGCGCGCTGAGCGGAAAGCGGCGCACGTCGGCGTAGAGCGGCAGGCAGAGGCGCACGTCCCAGCCCTTGCGCCGCAGCACCGTCGGGAGCGACCCGACGACGTCGCCGAGCCCGCCCGTGTGCGCCCAGGGAATCGCCTCGGCGGCCAGCCAGAGCACGACCGGATCGCGCGTGGGGCCGCCGGCGAGCGGGCTGGGCGTGGGGTGAGCTGGGGACGGGGTCGGGGCGGGGGTCGCAGGTTTCTCGAGGGTCGGATCAGGAAGCGCGGCGGCGGCTTGCTTGCGCGGGCCGACTTTTACACCGGACGGCACACCGGCCTGCGGGCCGCGACGCCGGCCCTTGCCTCCGGCTAGCCTCTTGGAGACGGACGGTTTGGCGAAGCGCCTGGAACCCTTTTTCTTCGCCAGCGTCTTCTTCGCGTTCGCCGCCTTTCGCTTCGCGGGCACCGACAGCGGGCGCGCGGGGGGCTGCTTCTTTCTGGAAGCGGTCGTGGACTTCTTCTTCGTGGGCTTGGCCGGCTTGCGCTTCACGAGGCGATCACCTCGCCGCCGATGGCCTCGTCGGAGAAACCGAGCCGCTCGGTGAGCGGCGCGAGGATGCGCGGGTCGACGCCCGCGTCGATCTCTGCCCAGACCATCTCCTCGAGGCGCCGTCGCAGACCGTCGCCCGGGGACAGATGCGCGGCATCGAGCAGCTCGGCGGCGACCACGGCCTCGTCGCGCGACAGCGTTCCCTGCTCGCGCTCGAGCAGCCTTTCCAGCAGCTCGACCAGCACGAGCTGCCTCGCCCGCGCCTCGCCCGCGCCACCGCCGGCCTCGGTCGCGGCGACCGCGGCCGCGCCCTCTGCCTGCCGGGCCTCGCCCGCCGTCTCGGCCGCCAGCCGCAGGACCCCGAGCTCGATCGGCGCGCCGCTCGCGAGCCGCTTGCGGATCGCCGCCCAGATCAACCGCTCGGTGTTGTCGCGGCCGAGATCACCGAGCGCCAGCGTCTCGCCGCCGACGCGTACGTCGATGTCGATGCCGGGAGCGCTCCGCTCGAGCGCCGCGAACGGCAGCTCCTCGGCGACGCCGGTCCGCCGCGACGTCGCGCGCGCCCGCCCCGACGACGTCATCCCCGCCGGCCCGCGCCCGGCGTGCTCGTCGAGGACCTCGACGGTGTAACCCGACGGCGTCGGCGCGACCCACGCCGGCGCCGATCAGCCCCGCCGCGCCCGCGAACGCCACCGCGTGCCGCGCGGTGAACCGATCGCCGGTCACGCGCCGGAAGACGTCGGCGCCGGTCCCCTCCGCGCGCTCGTTGCTCCTGGCCTCGCCGAGCACGCTCGAGGAAGCCCTACGATCGGCGGCTCGCCGCCGGCCTGGCCCAGCAGATCGATCGCGTACGCCGCCAGCCGCAGGCCCAGCGACGCCTCGAGCCCGGCGACGTCGTCGAAGAACCAGGCGCAGCTCGCGTACATCAGCAACGTCGCCCGCTGCAGCTCCAGCAGCAGCCGCACGCGATCGCGCGCCGCCTGCCCGCCGACCGCGCAGCTCGGGCCGCGCGAACGCGGCCAGCAGCTGGTCGCGCTCGACCGGGGCTCGCGTCGACGACCTCGCCGTAGGCGTCGCGCGCGCCCCACGGATCGACCAGCAGCTGCGACGCGTCCTCTTCGTAAAAGTCGGCGGCCGCGTCGCGCACCAGATCCAGCGCCGCGCGCAGCGGCCCGCGCCACTTCTGGTTCCAGCCGGCGTCGGGCCCGCGCATGCTGCAACCGCAGTCGCGCCGCCAGCGGCCGAGGCCGTGCGAGCAGCTCCACGCCGTCCCCTCGCCGTCGGGTCCCGCGGCGATGCGCACCTCCCAGGTGGGCGGGTACTTCTCGAGGTAGGCGCCGAGGTTGGTGACCTCGATGCCCTGGCGCGCCGCCTCGACGTAGCTGGCGAACGCCAGCGTCAGATCCGCGAACTTCTTGTGGTGGCCGAAGAGCTCGCCGTCCGACGCGCACAGCACCAGGCGCTGGCCGCCGGTCGACGTGCGAGCGTTCCGCCGACGCGCGCACCGACGACAGAAACGTCTCGGCGCGCCCGGCGGCGTCGCCGAACGCGATCGAGCGCGACAGCGGCCCGTCGAAGACCGCGATGTTGATCGACCGCCCCGAGCCGTCGCGGTGCCGCCACTTGTAGGTGCGCGAGGTGTCGACGCTGTCGCGATCGACCGCCAACCAGTCCTTGCCCGGCGGCCTCACCGCCGCGATCTGCTCGGGCGCCAGGATCGTGAACGTCACTCCGAGATCGATCAGCGTCTCCAGCGTCGCCGGATCGCACCGCGGTCTCGGGCAGCCACAGCCCCTCGGCCGCGTGGCCGAAGCGCCGCCGAAAATCCTGCAGTCCCCACAGGAGCTGGGTCTGGCGATCGCGCGCGTTCAGCAGCGGCACGATCGGGTGCGCGTAGGCCTGCGCCATCGCGCCACCGTGGCGCAGGCGCCGGCGCTGGTCGGCGTCGGCCGCCCGCAGGCGCTGGTGCGCGTCGCGGTCGTGCCGCTCGATCCAGCGCGCCAGCGTCGGCCCGAAGTTGTACGACATGCGGGCGTAGTTGTTGACGATCGCCTCGATGCGCCCCTTGTGCGTCGTGGATGCGCGCGAAGGCGTTGGCGCGGTAGCACTCGGCGTGGATGCGCGCGTTCCAGTCGTGCAGCGGCGCCGCCGACGGTTCCCGTTCGAGCTCGTCGGTCCACGGATTCTCGCGCGGCGGCTGATAGAAGTGCCCGTGGATGACGAGAGCGATGGGAAGCGTCGACATCGCACCGCTCCTCAGAAGTTCCGCGAGCGCGTCAGCAAGGTGTCGCGCGCCTTCTGGACCACGGTGACGCCGCCCTCGCTCACCGTGTGGCGCAGCGAATCGCGCGCCAGGTCGTGGCCGATGTGGTCGCCCTCGGCGACGCGCACATTCTTGTCGATGATGGCGCGCTGGATGCGCGCGCCGCGCCCGACGTAGACGTTGTCGAACAGCACCGACTCCTTGACCTCGGCGCCGGCGTCGACGAACACGTTGCGCCCCAGCACCGAGTCCTTGACGAAGCCGCCGGCGATGATGCAGCCGCCCGAGATGATCGACTGCAAGCCCGATCCCGCGCCGGGTCTCGTCGTCGAACACCAGCTTGGCGGGCGGGTCGGGGTAGTTCGCCGACATGATCGGCCACTCCCAGTTATAGAGGTTCAGGCTGGGCACGACGTTCTTGAGGTCCATGTTGGCCTCGTAGTACGCGTCGATCGTGCCGACGTCGCGCCAGTAGGCGTTCTCCAGCTCGTCGGAGACGCCGCGGATGCGGTTGTGGCTGAAGTTGTAGGCGAAGACCTTGCCGGTCTTCACCAGCGTCGGCAGGATGTTGCGCCCGAAGTCGTGGTGCGACTCGCGCTCGGCGTCGGCGCGCAGCTCCTCGACCAGCGGGCCGGGCGTGAACACGTAGTTGCCCATCGACGCCAGGCAGTGGGTGGGATCGCCGGGGATCGTGACCGGGATCGCGCTCGGGCTTCTCCTGAAAGCCGATCACGCGCTGCTGGTCGTCGACCTGGACGATGCCGAACTCCGACGCCGCCGACACCGGGATCGGCAGGCACGCGATGGTGGCGACCGCGCCGCGCTCGAAGTGGTAGTCGGTCATCTGCCGCACGTTCATCTTGTAGACATGGTCGGCGCCGAAGACCAGCACCGCGTCGGCGCGGTACTCCTCGATGAGGTGAATGTTCTGGAAGACCGAGTCGGCGGTGCCGCGGTACCAGCTCTCCCCCATGCGCATCTGCGCAGGTACGACGGTTACAAAGGAGTCGAACCCGCCGCGATTACCCCAGGCGCGCTGCACGTGCTCGGCCAGCGACTGCGATTTGTACTGGGTGAGCACGTAGACCGACCGGATCCCCGAGTTCGCCATGTTCGACAGGACGAAGTCGATGATCCGATAGCGCCCCCCGAAGGGGACCGCCGGCTTGGCGCGATCCAGGGTGAGAGGAAAGAGCCGTGAGCCCTTTCCCCCGGCCATGATGAGAACGACGAATCGACGCTGTCCGTCCATGCTGGAAGGGCGCAGAGTATACATGGCGAGGCGCGGCCAGGAGCAGGTATAGTCGTCGGATGTCGACGACTGGCGAAAAGCTCAGACAGCAGCTCACAGAGCTGTCGCGCAACCTCTGGTGGGCTTGGAACCCCCAGATCATCAAGCTGTTTCGAGATCTGGATCCAGAGACCTTTCGGTCGTCGAACCACAATCCCGTCTCGGTGCTGGCCGCTTTCTCGAGTGAACGTTTCGAAACGATTGCGGCCGACGCCGTATTGCGAGCGCGCGTCGACAGCGCCTACCGCGAGCTCGGCGACTACCTGTCTCCCGCGAAGACCTGGGCCGGCGTCCACGCGGGACCGCTGCGCGTGCGCCCCGTCGCTTATCTGTCGGCGGAGTTCGGCATCCACGAGTCGCTGCCGATCTACAGCGGCGGCCTGGGCGTGCTCGCGGGCGATCACCTCAAGAGCGCCTCGGACCTGGGGCTGCCGCTGGTCGCCGTCGGGCTCTTCTATCGAGAGTCCTACTTCCGGCAGAGGCTGGATCGCAACGGCCAGCAGCACGCCGAGTACGTGCGCTCGCCCGCGGAGCTGCTGCCGGCGACGCCCGCGCGCACGCCGAGCGGCACGACCGCTGATCATCGAGGTTCCGCTGGCGCACGAGACGCTGCTGGCGCAGGTCTGGGAGATCAAGGTCGGGCGCAACCGGCTGCTGCTGCTCGACACCGACGTCGACGGAAACTCCGACGAGAACCGCCAGCTGGCCGCGCGCCTCTACTTCGGCGACCAGCGCATCCGCATCCGGCAAGAGCTGCTGCTGGGCGTGGGCGGCATCCGCGCGCTGCGCGGCGCCGGCATCCACTGGGGCGTGCTGCACCTCAACGAAGGCCACAGCGCGTTCGCCACGCTGGAGTACGCGCGCCTGCGCATGGAGGAGAGCGGCGCCGACTTCAGGACCTGCGCGCAGGACGTCGCGCAGAGCACGGTGTTCACGACGCACACGCCGGTCGACGCCGGCCACGATCGCTTCCCGCCCGAGCTGGTCGACGATCACCTGGATCCGCTGCGACGCTCGCTGGGACTGACGCGCGAGGAGTTCCTGGGTCTCGGCCGCATCCGCCCCGAAGACCACCGCGAGGCGCTGTGCATGACCGTGCTGGCGTTCAAGATGTCGCGCTACGCGAACGGCGTCTCGTCGCTGCACGGGCGCATCACGCGCAAGTCGTGGCAGGTGCTTGTGGCCGCACCACCGCGAGGACGAGGTGCCGGTGGGTCACATCACCAACGGCGTGCACGTGCGCACCTGGCTGGCGCCGGCGATGCAGGATCTCTACAACCGCCACATCGGCTCCGACTGGCGCGAGCACCTCAGCGAGCCGCAGATGTGGGCGCGCATCGACAATGTCTCCGACGGCGAGCTGTGGGAGACCCACCGCGTGCTCAAGGCGGCGCTGGTCGAGTTCGTGCGCCGCAAGGTCACCGAGCAGCGGCAGCGCGCCGGCTACCCCGAGGAGCTGATCAAGGCGGGCGCGACCGCGCTCGACCCCGAGGCGCTGACCATCGGCTTCGCGCGCCGGTTCGCGACGTACAAGCGCGCGAACCTGATCTTCAGCGACATCGAGCGGCTCAAGCGGCTGCTCAACAATCCGTCGCGCCCGGTGCAGCTGGTGCTGTCGGGCAAGGCTCACCCGGCGGATCGCCCGGGGCAGGAGATCCTGCGCCACGTGCACGACGCCAGCTTGCTGCCCGAGTTCCGCGGCAAGATCCTGCTCATCGAGGACTACGACATCAACGTCGGGCGCCACCTGGTGCAGGGGGTCGACGTGTGGCTGAACAACCCGCGCCGCCCGCAGGAGGCCAGCGGCACCAGCGGCCAGAAGGTGCTGCTCAACGGCGGGCTCAACTGCTCGGTGCTCGACGGCTGGTGGGCCGAGGCCTACGACGGGCTCAACGGCTTCGCGATCGGCGACGGCGTCACCCACGTGTCGATCGAAGAGCAGGACCGGCGCGACGCCCTGTCGCTGTTCGAGACGCTGGAGAACAACATCGTGCCGCTCTACTACGACCGCGACGACGCGGGCGTGCCGCGCCGCTGGGTCGAGCGCATGAAGCGCACGATCCGCACGCTCGGCTGGCGCTTCAACACCGACCGCATGGTCATCGACTACGCGCGGGAGTGCTACATGCCGGCCGCGGGCGCGCAGAGCTGCGCCATGCCCAAATAGCGTCGGCTTGTAACCTACATCGGGTCTCCTCCCTCCATTGCGTTCCATTGCGTCAGGAGGAACCCATGAAAAAACTCGTGTTCGGAACCCTGGCGGTGTTCGCCTTCGCGTTCTTCGCTGTCGGTGAGCTCAAGGCTCGTGCGGCGGACCTGTCGAAGCACGCGATGAACGAGAAGAAGGCGGGCTCCGGCGGCGGAGCCATCCAAAAGACCGACTTCCGCAACGGCATGCGCAAGCTCTGGGAGGACCACATCGAGTACACGCGCAACTTCATCATCAGCGCGCTCGCCGGGCTCGAGGATACGCCGAAGGTCGCGGAGCGGCTGCTGCGCAATCAGGACGACATCGGCGACGCGGTGAAGCCGATCTACGGCGACGAGGCCGGCAAGAAGCTCTCGGAGCTGCTGCGCGAGCACATCCTGATCGCGGCCGACATCGTGAAGGCGGCCAAGGCCGGCAACAACCCGGGCGTCGAGGCCGGCGAGAAGAAGTGGCACGGCAACGCCGACGACATCGCGGCTTTTCTTGGCGGCGCAAACCCGCACTGGGGCAAGCCGGCGCTGACCGACATGCTCTACAAGCACCTCGACTTCACGACGACCGAGGTCGTCTCGCGCCTCAAGAAGGACTGGCCGGCCGACATGAAGGCGTATGACCAGGGGCATGATCACATGCTGATGTTCGCCGACATGCTCAGCGACGGGATCATCAAGCAGAACCCGAAGAAGTTTTCGAATTAGCATCGCAATCCCGCGCGTCCTCGTCCTCGAGGACGAGGACGCGAATCACCAGATCGGCCGCAACATGATCGCGACCCGGGGCAACGCCCGGGCGACCTTGGGAACGGCGTGCTGCCAGGTGCGCTGACACGCGCCGCCCATCACGAAGAGATCCCCGAGCCCGAGCGAGAAGGCGATCGACCGTCCGCCGCCGCGTGGCCGGAGCAGGAAGCGCCGCGGACCGCCCAGGGACACCGTCGCCACCAGCGCCTCGGGCAGCGTGCGCGCGACCCGGTCGCCGTGCCAGGCGACGCTGTCGGTGCCGTCTCGGTAGTAGCCGAGGCTGACGCGCGCGAAGTCGGCGCCATAGTGGGCCGAGACGAGCGCGCGGATGCGCTCGATCAACGGATGCCCGGGACCGTCGTCGGGCAAGCCCGCCACCAGGCGCGGCACAGCGACCGCGCGGTCGTAGATCTCGAGCGTCTCGGTGCGCCACCGCGTCGACGCGATCAGCGCATCCATCAGCGCGGCCTGGCCCGCGACGAAGCTGGGCAGGTGCTCGACCCACGCGGTGTCGTCGAGCGCGGTCCGCCGAAGCTCCGCCAGGCGGCGGGGATCCAGATCCGGCTCGCCCCGATCGAACAGGCTGGCCTGCAGCGGAACGCGCGCCGACACGGCGTCAAGCGTAGCAGCCGCGTCGACGTCACGGCCGGCGCGCTTCCTCTGCTACGCTCCCGTCGATCCACATGGCGTACCTGCCCATCGACCGCTTCCTCGTGCGTGCGCCGCTCTTGCCGGCGGCGCCGCTCGCCGACGCCGCCCGGCGGCTGCTGCGGGATCCGCTCGGCGCACGCGCGCTGGCGCTGGCGAGCGCGAGCCTGACCGCGCAGACCCGCGCGCCGGCGGCGAAGCCCGCGAGCGCGGCAGCGGCCCGCGCCGCGCAGAGCATCGACCGCTACGCGCGCCGCGCCGCCTTTCGCGCAACGCCGGCCGGGTTGCTCGCCGGCGTCACCGTGGGCACGCTGGGCCCGCGCACCGGCGGCGCGACCGGCACGCCGCGCGCGCACCTCGCGCCCAGCTGGGCGCGCATCGCGCGGCTCGGGCGCGCGCTGCTCGACGAGCCGCAGGTCCGCGCGCAGGTTCACCTGCGTTGCGCACCGTCGCTGCTGCGCGGCCGCGACCGCGTGCGCTGGCTGGCCGGCGGCGCGGGGATGGCCGAGGAACGAGAAGCCGATCTCGACGCGCGGCTGCAGCGCATCCTCGATGCGTGCGCCGACTGGACGCCCTGGCCCGCGGTCCGCGCGGCGGCGGGGACGCGCGAGCCTCACGAGACCGATGACGGCGACGCTGGAAACCGCGGCGGCGTGGTGGTGACGCTGCGTCCGGGCGCCGGTTCCGGCACCGATGGTCATGCGCGCGGCCACGACGCCGAAGCCGAAGCCGATGCCGACGCCGACGCCGACGCCGACGCCGACGCCGACGAGCTCCTGCTCCTGCTCGTCGACGACGACCTCCTGTGCTGCGATCTCACGCCGCCGATCGTCGGCCCGCCGGCTGCCCGCTGGATGGCGGACCGCCTCGCGGCGCTGCGGCCACCTCCACCCGCGGCGGCGGCCCTCGCGCGCGCGAGCGCCGCGCTCGACGCGGGTGAGCTCGAGGTGGGCCGAGCCGCGCTGCGCGAGCTGCCGGGCGATGCGAGCCGCGATGGCGCGGGTCCGCTGCACGACAGCGACGGTCACGACGACGGCGACAGCCGCCAAGACGGCGGCACGCCCGACGTGATCGCGACCCTGGTGCACCAGCCGGCGCGCGCGATGACGCTCGAGCACGCGATCGTGGAGCGCGCCGCGCGGCTGGCGCCGCTGCTCTTTCGCTTGCAGGACGCGCTGGCGCCACCGGCCGCCGAGCGTGACGGCGATCGGCACGCGCTGGACGCGCTCGCGGACGCGGCCGAGCTCTTCGGCGAAGGCACGCTCGACGCCGCCGCGTGGGCGCTCGGCGACTACGGGGTCGACCCGGGTGCCGGCGCGGACGCCGAAGGCGACGTCACCGGCGCGCCGCCGAAGGGAGGATCGCCGGCGCCGCCGCCCGCGCTGGTGCGGCTACTCGTCGACGAGATCGCCGCCGCCCGCGCCGCGCGGCGCGCGGAGATCGCGCTCGATCCCGCTGCGCTCGATCGGCTGTTGCCACCAGCGCCGCCGCCGGCGACTTGCGAGCTGTTCCTGACGCCGGCGCCCCCGCGCACCGCCTGGCTGCTCGGCTTGCATGCGCCCGCCGGCGCGTCGTGGGGCCGATTCGCGCACGCGCTCGGACCGGTGTTCGCCGACGCGCTCACCGCGCTCGACGCCGCCGAGCGCGCCGCTCATCCGCACCAGCGCCGCCTCGACGTCGCTTACGCACCCTCGCCGGCGCTGGCCGATCTGTGCGCGCACCCGCCGCTCCGCGATGGTGTGCTCGCGCTGTCCGGCTGGCCGGCGCGCGCGCCCGGCCGCCACACGCGCGGCGGTGGCGAGCGTCGCGCAAGCGCCGATGCCCCCGAAGCGTTACCACCGTCGCGCCTCGGCCTGGTCGCCGCGCCGGGTGTCGCCGGCCCGGCCCTCGCCGCCGGCGGCGCCCGCGTCGACAGCGGCGCACTCGAAGAAGTCGTGCCGTCGCCGCTCACGCGCGTGCGCTCCACGACGGCTCCGGCCGGTTTCTACCGTCTGCTCGCCGGCTTCAGCCTCTTTCGCCAGCACGCGCCCTGGGCGCTGTCGCTGGGCGCGCTCGCCGATCTCGCTGCCGTCCCGCGCATCTCGATCGACGGCTTCGTCGTCGCGCCCGCGAGCTGGCGGATCCCCACGGCGCTCGACGCGCGTGCGTTCCGTCGCTGGCGGCGCGGCGACGACGGCGTGCCGCCGCCGCCCCGCTTCGTGCAGATCGGCGTCGAGGATCAGCTCCTGCCGGTCGATCTCGACCGCCCGCAAGCGTGGCGCGACCTGGCGGGACAGCCGCGCGCCTGGGAGATCTGGCCGCCGCTGCCCGACGAAGCGCCCGCGGGCGGCAAGTCGCGGCGCGCGCGAAACGCGCGACGCGCGCCGGTCCCCGCCGTCGACCGCGACGGCCGGCGCATCGAAGCCGTGGTGGCGCTGGTCGACGCGCCCGACGAGGCGAGCGTGCGCGGAGCCGAGGCGCGCCAGCGCGCGATCGCGGGCGCCGGCGCGGTCCCGCCGCCGCGCCTGGCGCCGGCCGCGCCCGGCTGGCGAACCTTCGCGCTCTACGGCGCCGAGGAGCGCCAGGACGACGTCCTGCTGAACGCGGTGGTTCCCGCGGTGCGCGGCGCGCTCGACGACGGTGAGATCGACCACTGGTTCTTCATTCGCTACGTCGGAGACGGCGGCCGCCGTCCCCACCTGCGCGTCCGTGCGCACGCCGCCAATCGCGCGCACGCCGATCGATTCGCCGCGCGCCTCGACCGGCATCTGGATGCAGCGTACGCGTCGGGCGCGGTCACGCTCGTCGACAGCGGCGGCTATCATCCCGAGGTCGCGCGTTTCGGCGGTTACCCGGGCGTCGCTGCCGCGCTCCACATCTTCGAATCCGACAGCGATCTCGCCTGCGCGCTGCTGGCGGCCGAGCGCGATCCGCGCGACCCCGGGCCGACCGTGGCGCGCGACGACCGGCGGCTGGACGCGATCGATCTGGTGGTCGCGGCGTTCGACGGCCTGGCGGCCGGCCTTGGCTTCGGGCTGCGCGAGCGCCACCAGATCGCGCGCCGCCGACGTGAAGCCGAGTCGGCGGCGCTCGACGCCATCGATGCGGCCGAGCCGCGCGCGCTCGACGCGGAGTTTCGCGCGCGGGCCCGCCGGCTGCGCGCCGTGCTGAGCACGTCCCCCGACACTGATCCGACGGATCCGGATCTGCGGCGAATTGCTTCCCACCGCGTGCACGTCGCCGCCGCGGTCGGCGAGCTGACCGAGCCCATCCGCGCCCGCCTGGCGCCGCCGCTGCTGCACCTCACCGCGGTCCGGCTCGCGGGCGCCGACCGCGGCAGCGAGGCACGCGCGTACTTTCTCTGGGAACGCACGCTCGAAGGCCTGGTGCGCAGCCCGCCGCCGCCGCAGGCGAGGGTCCGCCCGTCTCCCCTCGTTGTATGATGCCCGCATGGGCGTGGGGCGAGCGGCGCAAAAACGAAGGGCGACGGCGGCGGCGCTGATCCTGGTCGGCGCGCCGATCTGGTTGCTGGGCAGCGCGGCGTCGGCGCAGACCTCGCCGAAGCATGGAGATTGGCCAGCGCTGCCGCCGGAACAGCCGCCCGCCACGCAACGACTGTGGCCGCCGCCGGAGCCGCCGCGTCCGCCGCGCCCCGACACCTCGACGGAGGAGACCGCGAGACCGGACGAGACACCGCCGGCGAAGGACGCGCCGCCGCCGCCCCCGGTCGCACCCGCGCCGCCGCCGCAGGTCGTGATGCCGCAGGAGCCGGCGGCCGACCCGAATCAGCTCGCGGGCCCGCCGGCCCCACCCGCCGCAACCGCCGCGCCGGCCAGGCCGGCGCCACAACCACCGCCACCCGGCGGCGTCTACGTCGAGCTTCGCAGCGAGGATCCGGGCATGCGGATCGACCAGGTTGCGCCGGGCGGTCACTCCTGGCCGGCGTGCGAGATCCCTTGCCGGCGGGTCCTCCAGCGCAACCTCACCTACGTCGTTCAAAGTGATCAGGCGCCGCCGACCTCCGCGTTCATGCTGCCCGAGAACGTGAATTCGCTGACCCTCGACGCGCACCCCGGTTCGCAAGCGAGGGGCAACGTGGGCACGCTCCTCGGCGTGATGGGCGGCATCGTCGGCCTCATCGGGTTCATCCGCCTGACGACGACCGGAAACTCTCCTTCGAGTGACCGCAACGGCCTGGAGCTGGTGGCCGTGGGCGCGGCCGTCGGAATCTCGGGGTTCGTGCTCTACAGGATGAGCCGCACGACGGTGATCACCAGCACCGGCTCGACGTTCAGCGAGCAGCGCGACCGCGGCGCGAGCGCTCGCTCCGCGCCCTCGATCGCGCTCACGCCGCAGGGTCTGATTTTCTGAGGCGCGAGCTCACGCGCCAAAGGCGGCGAGAAAATCCTCGGTTTCGCGCGCGTCGCAGAACGGCGACAGGTCATCGACATGGGTCGCGCCCGCGGAGATGCAGATGAACGTCTGCTCCAGGGGATTGCGGTCATGCACGCGGCTCACGATCGGCCGGCCGCCCAGCGACAGCAGCGCACTCGCCGCCTGCGCCAGGATGTGCAGCGGCAGGTAGAACGGCCCGAGCCGATCGTGCTGCCGCGTGTGGGCCAGCTCGTGCGCCAGTGTCAGGCGCTGCGCCAGCGAACGGCCGTCGAGCAATCCCGGTCGATGGAGGATCGCGTGCCCCAGCGTGACCGCGCCAACCCAGTCGAGCCCGCGCCCGCGGCGGATCGGATAGAGCCAGCCGACGGCGGCGGGACCGCCCACGCGCGACGGCAGACCGCCGCTGGCCAGAAGACCGGCGGCGTGGCCAACGACGTTGGTCGGCAGCGTCCACAGCCAGCGCACCAACGCCACGAGCGGATGGCGGCTGCGCGGACGGGGCCAGCGAACACCGATTGGCGAGCACGTGAACATGGTAGCAGGATGCACCTTCACACCGACGTGCCCCGCCTCAAAGACGTCATGCCGCCGCACGCGCGGCTCCTGCTGGTCGGCATCAACCCGGGACTGCGCTCCGGCGCCGTGGGGCATCACTTCGCCGGCAACGGCAATCCGTTCTGGAAGCTGCTGCACGCGGCGCACCTGACGCCGGAGCTCCTGCACTACGAAGAGGATCAGCGACTCGGCGAGCTCGGCATCGCGCTCACCAACCTGTGCGCGCGCACGACGCGCGCGGCGGCGGAGCTGACCTCGGCCGAGATCGCGCGCGGCCGCCGCAGCCTCGCGCGCAAGATCGCGAAGCTGCGTCCCGGCGTCGTCGCGTTCGTGGGGCTCAGCCTGTACCAGATGTATTTCGCGCTCCCACGCAGCGGCGGCGCAGGCGCCAAGCCCGAGCGCATCTCCGGCGCGGCGGTGTTCGTCGTCCCCAACCCGAGCGGCCTCAACGCCAGCTTCCCCGGCTTCAAGCACAAGCTGGTCTGGTTCGAGGCGCTGCGCGCGTTCGTCGACGAGGCGCAGACGACCGGCGAACCCTAGTCGCTGGGCGATCCCATCGGATCGTGCGACCGCACGCCGGCGGGGATTCCGCCGGTCACCTCGCCCGAGGCGATGCGCCCGTTGGTCCACAGCGTCCGGTCGACCATGATGCGGAAGATCAGCTCCAGCGGTTCGGCCGCGGCCGGCCCCTCGAGGATCCGCAGCGCCAGCGCGACCGCCTCGATCGTCGACACGCGATCCAGCCGCCGATCGTGCCGCAGGCGATAGCTCGAACGCACGGCTTGCGGGAGCGCCGCGCACGGCAGCGCGTCCAGACCCTCGACGCGCCGGCGCGCCTTGTTGGCCTGCCGCCAGGTGCCGTCTGGCACGACCAGCGTGATCGGCCGCGGGCTGTCGCGCCACGACTCCAGCGGCCGCGCCTCGGCGTGCGGGAACAGCAGCACGGGATCGGTCCCCTGCCAGAGCGGCGCGGGCGGCGCGCCGGCGCGCGTGTACACGGCGCTGTTGGCGAGACAGCGCGCCGCGAGCCTGCCGGTGTTGGTCGGCTTGCGGTCCTCGAGCTGGTGCAGGACCAGCAGAAGCCGCGTGCGCGTCTCGACGCGCGGGATCAGCGCGCAGATGCACAGCGTGCGGTGCATGCGGCACTCCGGGCAGCGGTGCGCGGCGCTGTCGTGGCGGCTCAAGCGCCGCAGGTTAGCCGATCGATCGCCGCCCTGGACGCGCTATTTCGCCCGCGGTCGCGGTTGCCCGCCGCCGCGTCATTTCACGCGCAGCGGAATCTCGGCCATCGCGACGTCGAACGGCCGAGCGCCGCCACGCCGCTTCTGCACGCGCGCCTCGAAGGTCAGCCGGCGCTCGCCGCCGAGGCCACCCGCGAAGTAGACGAAACCGGCGCGCTTCTGCCCCGGCACCAGCGTCCCCTCGGTCAGCGCGCGCGATTCGATGTCGTGCCGGAACGACTGCGGCGTGATGGTCGCCGCGCGAAAGTCGAGCGGGCTGTCCGGGAACGCCGTCTCGACGCGGCTCATCGAGCCCGCCTGGTTTGGACCGGGCGCCGGTGAGATCAAGTGGCTGCGTCCCTCCGGGTTCTCGCTGAGCACCGGCTCGGGAACCGGGATCGGCTCGCGCGGACCCGCCAGCGGCACCTGGCTGGGCGCGATGGTCGCGAACCGCTCGCCGCCCTCGCCCTGCAGCGCGAAGTCGTCGCGCCGGATCACGACCGGCCGATCCCCGCGGTTCTCGACGATGACCAGGATTGCGGAAACGCCGTGCGCCAGCGTCGCCGAGCGGCCGGGCCAGGCGTCCCCCTCGACGAGCAAACGCACGCCGCCGACATTGGCCTCCGCGGCGGCCGGCTGGTCGGGCGCCCGGTTCGCCGTGCGCGCGGGAACCAGCTGCGTCCCCGCGCCACAACCGGCGCCCGCCAGCACCACGTAGATCCACGATCCCAACGCGATCGCCGCCGTCCGCATGTGACCCTCCTTGGTTGCGACTCGGGTCCAATCTGTCCACGAACGGATGCGGCTCAACCTCGACCGGCGCCGGCATCAGGCGGGACTGCTACGAACGGGTGATCCGCGGGTGGGGTCGAGTTACGAAAACCCGACGGTAAACCCCCGCGCAAGACCGTCGGAAAGCATGAAAATCACGAGTCGCGCGAACCGCGACCGGCGCCTGCGCTGGCACGCGCTTTGATGAGTCGGACGTTCGTGGGCCGAAAGGTGAGCCGTCAGCGGTTGAATCTCCACCTGCTCCGACACGGTGAAACCGAGCTCAGCCGTCAGGACCGATTCTGCGGCATGCTCGACGTCGAGCTGACCCGCGACGGACACCGCATGGCCGAGGCGTTCGCCGCCCGCTGGGCGCGCCACCCGAGCGGGCCGATCTGGCGCGCGATCTACATCAGCACGCGCCGCCGCGCGATGGAGACCGCCGCGCCGTTCGCCGCGGCGCTCGGCAAGGTGCCGATCGTCGACCGGGGGCTCGACGAGATCAGCTACGGGGCGTGGCAGGGACGGACCAAAGGCGAGGTCGAGCGCGACGACCCCGCCGGCTATCGGCGCTGGCTCGCCGACCCGATGCAGGGCGCGCCGGACGGCGAGTCAGTGATCGAGATCGCGCGCCGCGCGCGGGACGTCGTCGAGGGTATCCGCTACCTGCACACCAGCGACGATCGCTCGGGCGACGTGCTCGTCGTCGGACACAAGACCTGGCTGCGCCTGCTCATCTGCCAGCTCACCGGCGTCGAGCTGCGCCTTTATCGCGATCGCATCCCGCAGCCCGTCGCCGCGCACAGCGTGCTGGAATTCGACGGACGTCGCTGGTGGCTGCGGCGCCTCGCCGATCGCTCGTACCTGCCGCCGGAGCTGCTGGCGACGCCGCTGACGGCGCCGAATGTCTCGGAGGATTCAGGGCGCATCGTCGCGCCAGAGGCGCGTCGCGACCTCGTCGGCGAACAGCCAGCCGCCGTCGGCGAGGCCGACGCGCGCGTCGGTGACGACCAGCCAGCCGGCGCGCAGGCAAGCGGCGACGCCAGCCTCGCGACCGTCGAGGATGTCGCGGCCGTAGCGCCGGCGATGGGCGGCGCGGTCGACGCCGTCGACGGTGCGTAGACCCAGCCAGACCGCCTCGTTCTCGAGATCGGCGGTTCGGCGGCGCTCGACGTGCACCGGGGCGGGGCTCCCCGCACCGGCGCGAGCCGCGCGCAAGTAGGTCGCGGTCGCGCGCGGATTGGCGAAGCGCCAGCCGTCACCGTCCGCCAGCGGGCGAAACGACGACGCCGATGCGCCGGCGCCCAGGTAGGCCGCGCCCGCCGCCTGCCAGTAGAGGCCGTTGTGCCGCGCGCGGCGGCCCGCGCGCGCATAGCTCGAGACCTCGTAGTGCGCGAGCCCGGCGGCGGCGAACGCCGCACGCGCGGCCTGGAACATCGCCGCGACCGCGTCGTCGCCGGCGCGCGGCAGCCTCCCCGCGCGATCGAGCGCGCCGAACGGCGTACCGCGCTCGATGGTCAGCGCGTACGCCGATACGTGCTCCGGCGCGAGCGCCACCGCGGCGTCGATGCTGCGCCGCCAGTCGTCGAGCTCCTGCCCGGGCAGGCCGAACATCAGATCCAGCGAGAGGTTGTCGATGCCGGCCGCGCGCGCCGCCGCGACCGCGACCGGGATCGCCGCGGCGTCGTGGTTGCGCCCGATCGCGCGCAGCAGGCGATCGTCGAAGGCCTGCGCGCCCAGCGACAGCCGGTTGACGCCGGCGCGCGCGAGCGCGGCGAGGTGCGGCTCGTCGACCTCGCCGGGGTTGGCCTCGACGGTGATCTCCAGCGCGGCGCGCGCCGTCGCGTCGCGGCGCCGAAGGCGGCGCAGGCCGCGTCGATCACGCGCGCGAGCGCATCGGCCCGCCAGAGCCCCGGCGTGCCGCCGCCGAAGTAGATCGACTGCAGCGCGCCCGCGCCGGCGAACCAGCCGCGGCGCGCGGCGATCTCGGCGATGACGGCGTCGGCGTAGGCGTCGTGCGGGATCTCGGCGCGCACCTCGACCGCAAAGTCGCAGTACGGGCAGTGCACGCCGCAGAACGGAAAGTGAACGTAGACCCCGAGCGGCACGCCCGGCGCGAGCGCGCCCGCCGATGGATCGGCGGCGGCGCCCCGCGTGCCGGTCGGGCTCACTTCGCCGCGGGCGGCGCCGGCGCCGGCATCTTCTTCACCAGCTCGGAGCAGAGGCGGATGCGGCGGCGCACCAGCTCGCGCCCGAGGCGACGATAGCGTCTCGAACAGCGGCGGCGTCGCCTTCCGCGCGGTCGCCGCCACGCGCAGGAGCATGAACAGCTCCTTGCTCGACCAGCCGTTCTTCTCGGCGAACGCGCGCGTGAACGCCTCGAGCCCGGCCGGCGAGAAGTCGCGCTGCGTGTCGAGCGCCTCGCTGAACAGCACCAGCATCTCCGACACCTGCTTGGGCGTGCGCTCCTTGGGCAGCAGATCCTTCGCCACCGGCGCGTAGTCGAGGTCGCCCGAGAAGAAGAAGTCGGTGAGCGGCACGAACTCGTCGAGGCGCTGCATGCGCTCGCGCACGAGCGGGATCAGCGCGCGCAGCCGCGCGTCGGACAGGCGCCAGGCGCGCAGGCGCGCCACGATCGCGTCGTCGTCGAGCGCGCGCAGGTAGTCCGCGTTCATGGCCGACAGCTTCACGAGATCGAACACCGGTCCGCCCAGGCTCACGCGGTCGAACGAGAACGCTGCCACCATCTCGGCGAGCGTGAACTTCTCGCGGTCGCCCGCGATCGACCAGCCCATCGTGCCGAGGTAGTTGAGCAGCGCCTCGGGCAGGAAGCCGGCGTCGCGGTAGTAGTCGAGCGACACCGGGTTCTTGCGCTTCGAGATCTTCGACTTGTCGGCGTTGCGCAGCAGCGGCATGTGCACCCACTCCGGCGCCTGCCAGCCGAACGCCTTGTAGAGCTGCACGTGCTTGGGCGTCGACGACAGCCACTCCTCGGCGCGGATGACGTGCGTGATCTCCATGAGGTGATCGTCGACGACGTTGGCCAGGTGGTAGGTCGGGAAGCCGTCGGTCTTGAGCAGGATCTGGTCGTCGATCTGCGTGTTCTCGAACTTCACCTCGCCGCGCAGGCGATCGATGAACGCGGTCTCACCGGTGCGCGGCATCGCCAGCCGCACCACGAACGGCTCGCCGGCCGACATGCGCGCGGCCACGTCTTCGGACGTCCGCCCGCGGCACAGGCCGTCGTAGCCGACGAACAGCCCCTGGCGCCGCTGCTCCATGCGCACCGCCTCGAGCCGCTCGGCGGTGCAGAAGCAGCGATAGGCCGCGCCCGACGCCAGCAACGGCGCGATCTCGCGCTGGTAGATCGCCAGCCGCTCCGACTGCCGGTACGGGCCGCACGGCCCGCCGATGTCGGGGCCCTCGTCCCACGCCGAGGCCGACCCAGCGCGAGCGCGCGCAGGATCGCCGCCTCGGACTCGGGCGTGGAGCGCGCGCGGTCGGTGTCCTCGATGCGCAGGATGAACTTGCCGCCGCGGCTCTTCGCGAACGCGTAGTTGAAGAGCGCGATGTACGCGGTGCCGACGTGGGGATCGCCGGTCGGCGAGGGAGCGATGCGCACGCGCACCGGGCGCGTGTCGCTGGACGGGGCGGATGTGTCTGCGGGCGTGGACATCGGGCCCCGGTTCATAACACGCCGGCGCCGCCACTGGCGACCAGGGGAGGGCCCGCCGAACCCTAAAGGCGCAAGCCCAGGATCAGGAGATCGCGCTCCACGCCGTCGAGGACCGCCACGCGCGGCAGCTCCCCCCAGCGTTCGAAGCCGAAGCTCCGGCACAGCGCCACGCTGCCGGTGTTGTGCGCGAAGACGAAGCCGAGGAACGTGGTCAGGCCCAGCTCCGACGCGCGCGCGAGCGCCTGCTGCATGAGGCCGCGCGCGATGCCGCGCCGCTGCTCCGCGGGATCGACGTAGACGCTCACCTCGGCCGTCGCCGCGTAGGCCGGGCGACCGTAGAACTTTCCGAAGCTGAGCCAGCCCACCACCTGACCGCGCTCTTCCCAGACCCATACCGGATGGCGATCCGGCAGGCGATCCATGAGCCAGTCACGCCGCGATTCGACCGAGATCGGCTCGGTGTCGGCGGTCGCCATGCGTCCGGGGATCGCGGCGTTGTAGATGGCGACGATCGCGGGCAGGTCGTGCTCGCGCGCGTCGCGGATCATTTGCCGGCCTCGTCGGCGCGCAGCAGATCGACCTGGTGCGCTTCGACGTAGTCCAGCAGATAGCGGTTGAGACCGTCGACGTGCGGGCCCATCTCACGCTCGATTCGATCGAGCATCCGCGTCGGATCGACCTGCGCCAGCAGATCGCCCCATCCGAGATCGTCGCGCACGCTCAGCACGGGCTGGCGTTCGAGGGCGTCGGTGACGAACGCCACCATCTCGGTCAGCAAGCGCCCGGCGTCGCGCGCGCCCACGGTCTCGAGCGCAACGGCAACCTCGCGGATCGCGAACCAGTCGAGCCAGTCGGCATAGAGCAGGCCGCTCAAGCCACCCTGGATCATCCGATATTCGAAGTCGTTGACGCGGTCGATGGTGCGCTCGATGGCGGTCAGACAACCGGCGCCGCGGCGATCGACCTTGGCGATGATGTGATTGCAGATCTCGGACAGTCGGACCCACCGATTCTCGATGGAAAAGATCTCCACCAGCGTTCCTCTGGCCGGACGGGGCATCGCCGCTGCGACACCTATATATCCCAGATGCGCCACAAAATGCGGCGCCGATCGCGCCCGAAAAACGCCGAAGCGCGATTCCAAACTGTCAGAGAGAGATCATGCAGAAGAAACCTGACTTCCGGGTGTAGCAATCCCCGGAAACAGCCCCGTCCTCGAGGACGAGGACGGGGGTCCGGTCTGGTGAACGCTGCTACTGCGCGTTGCCCGCGCGATCGCAGGTATAGAACACCGAGTACTGCGAGTCCGAGTTGCTGACGTTGCTCGGATAGGCGCAGGTGGGCCGGCAGCAGTCCTGCATCGTCGTGGTGGTGTAGCCGCTGCGGAAAGCGCTGGTCGCGCTGGCGACGTCCTTGGCGGCGGGGATCGCCTGCGGCAGGCCCTGCGGGTTCAGCTTGCAACCGGTGACACGCGTCAGGTTGGTCGGGCACTCGACGCGCATCGCGCGCACACTCCAGTTGATGTGATAGTGGCTGTTCGGGTAGTTCGCCTGCTCGCACGACGCCTGGCTGGTGCTCTGGTTGGTCGCGGAGAACGTCGACTGGATCTTCTCGCACTCCGAGGCGACGTGGTCCTGGCAAGTCTGCGAGGAGATCGACGCCAGCGTGAAGCCGTTGCTCGAGCACTCGTTGTAGCGCGAGGCGCGCACGCCGCCGGTGTAGTCGCCGCCGAGGTCGGGATACATCGAGTACATCGGATTCGCCGGGTGCGAGTCAGAGGTGACGGCGCATCCGTTGTTCGCACCGAAGCCGCCCGCCGCCATGTAGATGTCGAAGTTGTGGCCGCCGCCGGCCGCGGTGTTGAACGCCTGCACGATCATCGGCTTCGGCGTCGGCAGCCCCGTGGCGCCGGTCGGCGACTCGAAGATGATCTGATAGCACTGGCAACAGGCGTTGCCGTTGTTGGGATCGACGCCGCCCGCGTCGAGATCGTGTCCAACGACGCCGTAGACGAACGGCGGATCGTCCATTCCCCAGTCGTCGAACGCGGCCTGTTTGAGCTCGGGCGAGAACACCATCTGCCGCGCGCACATGTAGCCGCTGCCGTTGTTGCAGCTACTGGCGAGCGTGTCGCTGCGGTTCGGCGCGTTGATCTTGTAGTTGGGGCACGCGGGGCACGAGCCGCCGCAGTCGATCCCGGTCTCGGTGCCGTCGCGGCGATTGTTGGTGCACGAGGCCGTGCCGGTCGCGCCGCCCACGCCGCTGCCGGCATCGCCGTTGCCGCCCGCCCCATTGCCGGCCGCGCCGCCGCGCCCGCCCGGGCCGCCGGCCTGCCCGGCCTGGCCGCCGCTGCCCGAGCCCGCGTCGGTCGCGGCGTGACCGCCGGTGCTGCCCTGGGCGCCGCCAGCCCCGGTGTGGCCGCCACTGCCCGTGGATCCGCCGGTGTCGCCGCCCCCGCCGTCATGTGAAAACGGATTGCACCCCAATATGCATACGAAGTTGCATCCGAAGACGAGAACCACCGCCACCGCCGCCCCCTTCAGAACGTGTGAACGATTCTGCGAGCGATTTTTGTAAGTCATGCGAAGCCTCCATTAGCTCGACGGGGAGAATCGCCGAATCCGACGGAGATGGGTAACAGTTTTCGCCCTTTATGGTGAAAACCGGTCGCTGGCTGACGAAAACGGGTCGCTCGAAAAAGTGTGCTATCGACGCTTCGCGAGCACGGAGCGAACGCGAAATGCGCCGTCGCGCGTGACCGCCGTTCCTTGACGCGAACCGAGCGCGCGCCGACGATGCGGGCGATGCGACTTCCAATCTGGGTACGAGCTTGGTGTGGTGGGGCGTTGCTGATCGTCACAGCGTTCGCAGCGTCGAGCTGCGGCTCGACCTCGGGCCCGAGCGTCCAGCAGGCGTGCTCGGACCTGGCTGCCGCGCGCTGCAATCAGCGCTCGATGTGCACGGCGCTGGCCGGCTCGACCGGCGCGGGCGCGAGCCTGACGCGCGTCTACGGCGACATGGCAACCTGCCTCGCGCGCGAGCTGCTGTCGTGCAAGAACGGCCTCGGCGCGCCCCAGACCGGGAACAGCCCGACCAAGGTCGAGGCGTGCGTGAAGGCGTTCGCCACGTACTCGTGCCAGGACTTCTTCGACAACAATCCACCCGCCGACTGCACGATCACCGGCTCGCGCGCCAACGCCGCCACGTGCACGTTCGGCGGCCAGTGCACGAGCGGCTATTGCCAGGGCGCCAAGACCAGCGTCTGCGGCGTCTGCGCCGACATGCCGGCCGCCGGCGCCGACTGCACCGACTCCGCGTGCGGGCACAACCAGCGCTGCGTCAACGCCAACGACACGTGCGAGGCCGTCGTCTCGCTGAACGGCGCGTGCGACTCGACGCACCCCTGCGACAGTGGCCTCGCTTGTGTCGGGTCGACGGCGACGACCATGGGAACCTGCCAGGCGGGCGGCTCGATGGCCGGCGTCGCGTGCGGCAACGGCGCGGCGACGACCGCGTGCGACAGCTCGCTCGGCCTGTACTGCGCCGGCCCCAACGGCTCGAAGACCTGCATGCCGATCGCGCTCGTCGGCGACGGCATGTCGTGCGGGCTGCTGCCCGACGGCTCGCGCACCGACTGCGCGGCCGGCGACTGCTACACGACGACCGGGGCCGCCACCGGCGCGGCGGTCGGCACCTGCAAGGCGTCGGTCGTGGAGAGCGCGGCCAACCCGGCCTGCGACACGACGCTGGGACCGGGCTGCCTGGCGCCGGCGCGTTGCGTGCTCACTGCGGGCAGCGGAACCGCGGGAACCTGCGTCGTTCCGGTCGCGACGATGTGCGGCGCCTAGAGCCAACGCCGTGGACGTAGCTGCAGTAAGGAGGTCCGCTGCACCAATCCGGCGCGCCGCCGCCCTTTAGACCCATGTGAAGCGCACGCTCGGTCATCGGGGGTTTTTCTGGAACACCGGCGCAGCCGCGGTCCTCGCCGTGGCCGCGGCCGCGGCGGTTGCCGCCGGAGGTTGCTCGAACGGCGACGCCGGCGGCGGCGATACGACCGGCGCCGGGGGTCAGGTGAGCACCGGCAGCGGCGGCGAATCGACCGCCGGCGCAGGCGGCAGCGCAGCCGGCGGCGCCGGCAGCGGCACGGGCGGCAAGATGAGTGGGATGTCCGGCGCGGGCGGCAGCGGCACCGACGCGGGAACCAACCCCGACAGCGGCGGCGGCCCCGACAGCGGTGCGGGCGGCAAAACGAGTGGGATGACGGGCGGCATGACGGGCGCGGGCGGCTTGACCGGCGCGGCGGTGCGATGACCGGCGCAGGTGGCGCAGCTCCCGTCGGGCCCAATCCCAGCACCACCACGCGCGCGATCTGCACCGGCACCGATCCGATCGAATGTCATTTCGGCGGCGCGCCCGGCAACTACGACGTCACCGTCGTGCTGGGCGGCGCGGCCGCCGGCAACACCATCGTGCAGACCGAAACCTTGCGCACGATGCTGGGGCCGGTCGCGACCGCGGCCGGCCAGACCGCTCGATTCACCTTCACCGTGAACGTTCGGCAGCCGGAGGGCCAGCCGATCGAGGCGGTGCCGCCCGGAACGCCGGGCCTCGACGTCTACTTCCTGGGCAACGCCGGCCAGCCGCCGCAGCTGCAAGCGATCGGCTACGCGGCCGCGACCGCGCCGTTCATGATCTACCTCGGGGGCGACTCGACGGTGTGCGATCAACCGACCCTCGACTACGGCGGCTGGGGCCAGCAGCTGCCGCAGTTCTTCAACTACCCGGTCTCGATCGCCAACTACGCCGACTCGGGCGAGAGCTCGGCCAGCTTCCTCGCCAGCGGGGCGCTGTTCGGCGCGATCGAATCACGGCTGCACGCCGGCGACTGGGTGTTGCTGCAGTTCGGGCACAACGACAAGACCAACACCGCGCAGAACTTCCACGACAACATGACCGCCATGGTGATGCGCGTGAAGGCCAAGGGCGCGATCCCCGTGGTGGTGTCGCCGGTCGCGCGCGCGCAGTTCAACGGTAACGTCGTCGCGCCCCAGCACATCAACAGCACGGGCGCGAACCTGCCAATGATCGCGCAGCAGGTCGCCACCGAGCAGAACGTCGCGTTCATCGACATGACCGCGCGGACGATCGAGTGGCTGATGCAGCTCGGCCCGAACGGCTGGCAGCAGTACCACGCGCTCGGCACCGACGTGACGCACACCAATCCCGCCGGCGCGCTGGTCGAGTCAGGCTTCGTCCGCGATCTGATCGTGCAGGGAAAGCTGACCGCGCTGGTCAATCACCTGCGCTGACCCGCCCCACCCGTGCTTGCGGGGCGGTCCCCGCCGGTGTTAAGCGTGAGGCGGCGTGGGTAAGGGACGCGGCATGGGACGTCTTTGGGGGTTCGCGGTCGTCGTCGCGGCGGTGACCGCCATGCTGCCCGCGACGCGCGCCCCGCTATCCGCGGCGCCGCGTCCACCGAAGGCGAGCGACGCCGCCGAGCCGGCGATCCGCGTCGCGGTGATCGACTTCCAGGGCGCCGGCGCCGTCGACGGCTACGAATCGCTGGGCGCCGGCCTGCAGTCGATGCTCACCACCGACCTGGCGTCGGCCCACAGCATCGCCGTCGTCGAGCGCACCAAGCTCGCGCAGCTTCGGCGCGAGATGAAGCTCAGTCGCTCCGCGGCGGCGGATCCGAAGACCGCGCTGCGGGTCGGCAAGCTCGCGAGCGCGACCCACGTGGTGACCGGCACGTTCACGCTGGTCGGCAAGGAGCTGCGCCTGGACGCGCGCACGATCGAGATCGCCACCGGCCGCGTGGTGCTGGCGACCGACGCCAAGGGCGAGCGCGACGCGTTCTTCGAGCTGGAGAAGAAGCTGGCGAACGCGATCGTCGCCGGTATCGGCGTGTCGCTGAGCCCGAAGGAGCGCGCGAGCATGGCGCGCATCCAGACCGCCGACTTCGAGGCCTTCCGCCGCTTCGGCGACGGCCTGCGCCTGTTCGACGACGCCGACTACGACAAGTCGCTGGAGGCCCTGCGCGAGGCGACGGCGCGCGACCAGGAGTTCGGCCTCGCGCGCACGACCCTCGAGACGTACCAGAAGATGGCCGACGAGATCCGCGGCCGCGCCGACGTGATCGAGGCCGAAAAGCGCGTCAAGAGCGCGCAGACGCGCCGGCAGCTGCGCGTCGAGGAGCAGGCCGTGATCGATCGCCTGATGGCGGTCGCCGCGCGCAAGGGCGCGGCGGATCGCAAGCCGCGCGCGGCCGCGCTCTACTGCGCGATCCGCATCCTCACCGACGGCATGGACGACGAGGGCCTCGACCGCTTCGCGCGCATGCGGCTGCGCGACGCGCTGGTGACGCGGTACGTGCGCGAAGCCGACGGCCTGTTCCCGGAGATGCCGATGGTGCCGTTCCAGCCCATGGGCGAGCGCTGGGGCGGTCCCGACGCGCCCAAGTCGCCGGCCGAGGTCGATCGGACCGTGGCGGCCGCGATCGATCGCTTCGCGCGCTACGGGCTCAACGCCGCCAAGGACGAGAAGGAGCTGCGCAGCGCCAAGGAAGAGCACCTCGACTCGATCTTCTCGCGCACGTTCAAGGAGACCGCCGCGGCGATGCACCTCGACTACCGCGCGGCGACCGACCTGCTCGATCACTTCTACGCCATCGGTGTGCGGTTCTCCCCCGTTGGCCGCTGGCGCACGCGCGCGCTCGAGGCGCGCGCCGAGCGCCGTCGCTGGCTGCTGGACGTCGACGCGAGCACGAAGCTGTTCAAGGAGGCGGCCACCGTCGAGACCAATCCGGCGGCGCTGCGCCGCCTGGCCGAGGAAGTCGAGTCCAACGCCGGCATCGCCGAGGTGCTCGGGTCGGGGCGGCCGGATCCCTGCCTGCGCGAGTGGGTGCTGTCGGTCCTGTCGCAGGACACGAGCTCCGTACGCCGCCGGCTGGAGCAGGACAACAAGCTCACCGATCTCTGCACGTCGGACTACGTGAAGATCGATCGCCGCCGCATCGGCTCGGGCGATCGCCTGGGCGCGCTGCCGTTCTGGCTCTGGGGACCGTCGAACGGGCGGCCGGCCTATGGAGGCCCGCAGAAGGAGCCCGGGCGCTTCGAGGATCTGCGCTTTCTCGGCAAGGATCGCGATCTGCACGGGCGTCAGCCCTGGACGACGGCGATCGTCGAGGGCGTCCCCCACGCCGGCGCGGCGCTCACGCTCGAGCTGCAATACGATCTGCCGGCCGGCTCGCCCTGCCGCGCGGGCTACGACTGTCCGCCACCGTCGCAGCGCCCCACCGTCACCGTGTTCTTCGACGCCGGCAACGTCGAGGTGCGCGCGCCCCGCCACGACGGGGGAGTCCGCGAGGATGTGCCGATGGAGGCGATCGGCGTCGCGCTCGGCGGCGATCGCGCGCGCCTGGTCGAGCTGCGCGTGCTGCTCGATTCGGAGCGCTATCAGACGACCGGGCCGTCGGCGACGGAGCGCGCCCAATCGGCGCTGCCCCTGCCGGCTACCGGTCCGGTGCCGATCACCGTCCGGCGCGAGGACCGGCGCCTGGTGATCCAGGCTGCGGGACGCGAGGTCGCCTTCGACGCGCCACCGGCGACCGGCGGCTTCCTGGGGTTCATCGTCGAGGGAAGCGGGTTCGTGCGCGTCGGCAATGTGCGTGTCCGACCCCTCAAATAGCGACCTCCACGATCCAATAAGAAGACCCAGCGAGACGACCAGCGACACGACGACACCAGCGCCGGCAGGACGGCGCGGCCATTTTGCGCTTGACCGCGCGGATCTGCGTCGGCGATCCTCTTGCAGGGCTGATCTTTCCATCCGAGGAACGCCTACCCCTTTGGGCGGATGGTACGAGGGAGGGCGATGAGTTCGAGTGTCGAGAGCGAGGAACGGCGCGAGACGAACCCGTGGGCGGTGTTCCTGGCGCCGGCAGACGGCGAGAAGAGCGGCACGCCGCCCGGGCGAGGTCGCGGGCGGGACGGCCGCTCCCGCTTCGACGGCGAAGAAGCGCGGGTGTTGATCGTCGAGGATGACCGCGCGATCCGCGAGCCGCTCAGCGTCCTCCTGCGCGGCGAGGGTTATCGCGTGTCCCTGGCGGAGAACGGCCAGGAGGCGCTACGAAAGCTGCGCACCGAGCCCAGCCCCGACATCATCGTGCTCGATCTGCGCATGCCGGTGATGGATGGGTGGGAGTTCCGCGCGATCCAGCAGCAGGATCCGGTGCTGGGCCTCATCCCCGTGGTGGCGATCTCCGCCGACGGCAGCGCGCAAGCGGTCACGATGTCGGCGGACGCCTACCTGCGCAAGCCGCTGGATCCGAGCGATCTGCTGCAGACGATCGAGGGCATCCTGCGCGAGCAAGAGTGGCAGGCGATGTCGAGCCGCCTCGAGGAGGCGGAGCACCTGGCGTCGCTGGGGCGGGTCGCCGCCGCGGTCGGACACGAGATCAACAACCCGCTGGCGTTCGTGGTGCTGAACCTGGACCAGACGCTGGCGGAGCTGCGCGCGCTCGGCGGCGACGCTCTGGCCGAGGCGACCGCGATGCTCGAGACCTGCCAGACCGGCCTCGAGCGGATCCGCCGCACGGTCGGAAATCTGCAGCGGCTGTCGCGCTCCGACGACGAAGTCCGCGACTCGGTCGACGTCGCCAAGGCGCTGGACCAGGCGATCGCGATGGCCTGGAACCAGATTCGCCACCGCGCGCGGTTCGTGACCCGGATCGACGAGATCCCGCCGATCCAGGGCAACGTCGCCGCGCTCGAGCAGGTGTTCCTGAACCTGCTCGTGAACGCGGTCCAGGCGATCCCCGAGGGCAAGGCCGAGCAGAACGAGATCCGCATCACCGCGCAGGCGAGCGGCGACGAGGTGCTGGTCGAGATCCGCGACACCGGCGCCGGCATCGCACCGGACTTGCAGGCGCGCGTCTTCGAGCCGTTCTTCACGACGAAGGCCGCCGGCATCGGCACCGGGCTCGGGTTGTTCATCAGCCGCCAGACCGTCACCGATCACGGCGGCCGCATCGAGATCGAGAGCGAGGTCGACAAGGGAACGGCGTTCCGCGTGTTCCTGCCCGCGACCGCGTCACCCGCCGAAGCGCCGGCACCGGCGCCGCCGGCCCGCGCGGCCGCCTCGCCCGCCGCGCGCGGCCGCGTGCTGGTCATCGACGACGAGCCGGCGATTGGCGCCGCGATCCGCGCGGCGTTGCGCGAAGAGCACGACGTGGTGGTCGCCCACCGCGCCATCGACGCGCTGGGGCGCCTCAAGGAAGGCGAATTGTTCGATCTGGTGCTGTGCGATCTGGTGATGCCCGACATCGGCGGGCCCGAGGTCTACGCCACCGTCGCCGAGCGCTGGCCCAACCTGACCGCGCGCATGGTCTTCATGACCGGCGGCGCATTCACCCAGGCGACGGGCGATTTCATCGAACGCGTGCGGCCCCACGTGTTTCCCAAACCATTCCGTCTCGACGAGCTGCGCAGCCTGGTGCGCAGGCGGCTCATCATGCTGCGGTCGTGACATGAAACGAGACGACTGGCTCGATCTCGCGCGCAAGCTCGACTGGACGTTCTCGTACGTCGACGAGCAGGAGGTGTTTCCCCCGGCGATGAGCGGCACGCCCTGGCTGCCGTCGTCGGCGTGGCAGGGCTGGGACGAGCCGTACCGGACCACCTACGCCGAGTACGTCGCGACCCAGCACGACAAGGAGGTGTCGCTGCAGGTGGTGCGCGAGATGCTGGGCGGCGCCGACGATTTCAAGAAGCTGCCCGCGCCGTGGCGAGACGCCTTGAAGCTGCACGCGGCGGCGCTGCCGCTGGCGGAGTTCGCCGCGGTGATCGGCAACCTGCGCGCCGCGCGCTTCGGGCGCGACAGCGCGTGGCGCGCCACCGCGACGCTGGGCGCGCTGGACGAGCTGCGCCACACCCAGATCCCGCTCGCGATCATGCACGGCCTCGTCCCCCTCGACGGGCAGTTCGACTGGACCCACCGCTTCTATCACTCGGAGAACTGGGTCGCGATCGCGGCGCGCCACATGATGGACGAGATGCTGCTGGGCGCGAACCCGATCGAGCTGGCGATCGGCGCCAACTTCGTCTTCGAGACCGGCTTCACGAATCTACAGTTCGTCGCGCTGTCCGCGCTGGCCCACGACGTGGGCGATCGCCTGTTCGAGGCGATGCTGTCGACCATCCAGACTGACGAAGCGCGCCACGCGCAGATCGGCGGCCCGGTGCTGGCCCGCGTCGTCGAGCACGACAAGCCGTACGCGCAGTACCTGGTCGACAAGTGGTTCTGGCGCAGCTGGCAGCTGTTCGCCGTGATGACCGGCTTCGCGATGGACTACCTGACGCCGCTCGCGCACCGCCGCCAGTCGTTCAAGGAGTTCGTCGAGGAGTGGATCCTCGACCAGTTCATCCGCTCGCTCGACGAGTACGGCCTCCAGCGGCCCTGGTACTGGGACACGTTCATGGGCGCGCTCGACCACTACCACCACATGGTCTACGCCAGCGCGTACACCTATCGCGCGTCGGTCTGGTTCAACTCGGTGGTGCCCAGCCCCGACGAGCGCGCCTGGCTGCGCGAGAAGTATCCGGCGTCGTGGAGCGGGTTCGAGCCCGTCTGGCGGCAGATCACCGATCGCTGGCGCGCCTCCGATCGCGGCAACGACTTCGCGGTCCACGGCACGGCGATCGTCAGCTTCTGCGACCTGTGCCAGCTCGTGCTGTCGGGCGGAACGCCGGCGCACAACACGGCCGAGGTCGTCGAGCGCGGCGGGCGCAAGTACGTCTTCTGCTCGGCGCCGTGCCGCTGGATCTTCGAGCGCGAGCCCGAGCGCTACGCCGCGCACAAGGGCGTGGTCGCGCGCGTGCTCGGCGGCGAGATGCCCGCGAACCTGATCGCGCTGCTGCGCCGCAGCTTTGGCCTCGACCACGCGTCGTGGGGCAAGGACGTGTTTCAGGGCGACTACCCGTGGCTCGATCGCAGCGGCGTCACGAAGCCGGCGCCCGGCGATGCGCCGGTCGGCCACGGTGACGCGGGCAAGCTCGCGCCGTCGAACGCGGGCCGCCCGCCGGTGATGCCGGTCTATGGATTCGCCGAGGGCGACACCATGGGCGTGGTCGTGCTCGTGCGCCCCGACGACACCGCGCGCGATCTGGCGCAGCAGCTGCGCGAGGCGGTCGCCGTCCGCGTCGCTCCACGCGGCGAGGCGCGCGTGCTGCTGCGCGGGCAGCTCCTCGATCCGCGCGCGACCCTGCGCGGCGAAGGGATCGGACCGCTCGACCGGGTCGATCTCGTGTGGGGCAGCCCGAACGGGGCGAGCTGATGCCATGGAGGGCGGTCTTGCGGGAGGAGGAGCTATGGATTGGAGAGAAGTTGGGCCTGGAGATCGAAGGGCGAAAGTTGCTGCTGGTGAATGTCGACGGCGCGGTCCACGCGTTCGAGGATCGTTGTGCGCACCAGTCGTGGCCGCTCAGCCGGGGCCGGCTGGTCGGGCGGGAGCTGACCTGCAGCCTGCATCAATGGCGATACGACGCCTGTACCGGCGCTGGTCTCAACCCTGCCGGGGTGGCGCTGCGCGCCTACGCGGTCCGGGTCGCGGATGGTGATATCTGGGTCGACCTCGGTGACGGATGCTCGGCGACGGGTCAATGACGGCTGGTGAACGTCCACCGGCGGCGGAGTGCGTCGGTCCCGTGCTGGCGGCCGGCCAGATCGCCGACGGTATCGTGGCGGCGATCCGACGCGAGAACGACGGCGTGGAGGTGACCGATCGTGGATCGTACCTGCGCGTGCTCGTACCCGCGCGCTGCGCGGTCTCGCGCGCGGCGATCGAATCGGCGCTGAGCCGATCGTTCCGGCTGCCAGGCGACCTCGAGCAGGTCATGCCGTCGTTTCGCGGGCGCTTTCAGGTGTCGGAAGACCAGGCGTCGTGGAGTCTATCCTCGAGCCAGGCCGCGCCGGAGCGCACGCGACGATGAGCGACGCGAGCAGCTCGCGCAAGACCTATTCCCACCTGGCGGGCGCGCGGCGCATCCCGACGACGTACGAGATCGTGACGTCGCGGGTGCTGTACTACTTCGATCGCGGCGGCTTCGCGCTCGAGCTGCCGACGTCGGCCTGGTACCGCCGCTACCAGGTCGGCTCGCCGATCGGCGCCGCGCACCCCGCCGGGTCGACGCCGGGCTGGGAGGCGTTCGTGGATCCGCGCGCCACCACCTATGCCAGCTACGTGGGCCAGCAGCGGGATCGCGAGGCGTTCGTCGCGCGCGTTCTCGACACGGCCTCCGTCGCGCGCCAGGATCCGATGCTGCCGCCGCCCTGGATCGAGACGCTCGAGCGCACGCTGTCGCCGTTGCGGTTCGTCTATCACGGGCTGCAGATGGCGGCGGCGTACGTCGCGCAGATGGCGCCGAGCGGCCGCATCACCGTGGCCGCGCTCTTTCAGACCGGCGACGAATTGCGCCGTATCCATGGCATCGCGTTCCGCGTCGCTCAGCTGCGCGCGGTGGCGGGGCCGGCCTTCGGCGAGAGCGGGCGCGATCGCTGGCAGAACGATCCGTCGTGGCAGCCGCTGCGCCGGACCATCGAGAAGCTGCTGGTGACGTACGACTGGGGCGCGGCCCTCGTGGCGCTGAACGTGTGCGTGCGGCCGCTCGTCGACGAGCTGTTCCTGAACGGCATGGCCACGCTCGCAGAACGTCACGGCGACTACGCCGACGCGCAGCTCTTGCGATCGCTCGCCGACGACAGCACCTGGCAGCGCGAATGGACCGAGCGGCTGCTGCGCGTCGCGGGCGCCGACCCGAGCGGAGCTTCCGACGCCGGCGGCGCCGGTCAAGCGCGCGCCGCCATCGCCGGCTGGATCGCAGAGTGGCGCCCGCAAATCGCGGACGCCGTGGTGGCCGCCGCGGAGAACCTGGGCGCCGACGGCGCGGCGATCGCCGCGCGCGCCTACGATGCCCTCGAGCCGTTCGTTCGACCGTTCACCCAGGAGGGACGCGATGTCGCCTGAGCTGCCGACGAGCCTCGCCTTCTCGCTGACACTGCTGACCCAGCTCGCCGACCACGCCGGCGACGCGCTGCTGGCGTTCGACGGCGAGCTGCGGTGCGTGTACGCCAACCGCGCGGCGCGGCGCCTGGCGGGCTTCGGCGAGGCGACCGACGACGATTCGCGCCGCTGGATCGGCGCGTCCGCCGCGCAGGCGTTCCCCTTCGTCCCCGGCGCGCCGCTGCGGCAAGCGCTGGACGGCCAGTCGTCGAGCTCGCGCGGCGCGCCCATGCCCGGCATCGACGGGCCGGAGTCGCGTTTCTTCGACGGGCAGTACTTCCCGCTGCGCGGCGCGACCGGCGAGCGGCTGGGCGTGGCCGCGGTGATCCGCGACGTGACGTCGCACCAGCGCGTCGCCCAGGCCATGGGCGAGATCGAGAACCGCTTCCGCAACATGGCCGACGCCTCGCCGGTCTTGCTGTGGATGGCGGGCACCGACGGCCTGTGCACGTTCTTCAACCAGACCTGGCTCACGTTCACCGGGCGCGGCATCGAGGAGGAGTGGGGCGTCGGCTGGGCCGAGAACGTGCACTTCGAGGACTTCGCGCGCTGCATGGACACCTACGTGCAGGCGTTCAACGCGCGCGCCGTGTTCGAGATGGAGTACCGGCTGCGACGCCACGACGGCGAGTACCGCTGGATCCTCGATCGCGGCGCGCCCCGCTACACGCCGACCGGCGGCTTCGCCGGCTACATCGGATCCTGCATCGACATCACCGAGCGGCGCGTGCTGGAGCAGGAGCTGCGTGGCGCCGTGCAGGAACGCGACGAGTTTCTGTCGATCGCCTCGCACGAGCTGGGCACGCCGATCACCGCGCTGCGCTTGCTGGTCGAGACGCTGCTGCGCGCCCTGCGCCGCAAGGTCGACGCGCAGCAGACCGCCGAGATGGTCGGCGCCATCGAGGATCAGATCCTGCGGCTGTCGCGGCTGGTCGAGACGCTGCTGGACGTCTCGCGCATCGCCGAAGGGCGCTGGCGCTGGCGCCCGAGCCCATCGACCTGACCGCGCTCGTCGATCGCGTGGTCACGCGCATGACCCAGGTCGCCGTCGACGCCGGCTGCCCGGTCACGTTCGAGGCGCCGGGGCCGGTGACCGGCGTGTGGGATCGCGTGCGCACGGAGCAGGTGATCACGAACTTGCTGTCGAACGCTTTCAAGTACGGTGCAGGCAAGCCGGTGAACGTGCTGGTCGTCGCCGACGACAGCGCCGCGCGCGTGCGCGTCGTCGATCGCGGCATCGGCATCCCCTTGAACAAGCACAGCGTGATCTTCGAGCGTTACGAGCGCGCCGCGCCGAAGAATCACTACGGCGGCTTTGGCCTGGGGCTGTGGATCACGCGGCGCACGCTGCAGGAGATGGGCGGCACGATCCGCGTCGAGAGCGAGGAAGGCGCCGGCGCGCTGTTCGAGGTCGAGCTGCCGCGCCAGCAGCCGCAGGATCAGCCGACCGGCACGGCCGGCGACGGCGCCGCGTCGGCGACGGCCCCGCGGCCAAACCCGCTTCCCGCTTAGCGGGAGGAATCGGCGGACCGACCGCTACACCTCCAACCCCACCGCGCGCATCAGCTCGAGCGCGTTGCTCTTGCGCACGACGCCTTCCTTCATGCGGTAGTCGAAGGTCATCACGCCAGCCTCGAGGTGATCCTCGAAGTGCACGTTGGCCGCGCGCGCGCCCAGCGCCTCGGCCACCTCCGCGAGCGCCAGGTCGTGCGTGGTCACCAACCCGACGGCGCCGCGCTCCACGAGGCCGCGGATGATCGCCTCGGCGCCGATGCGGCGGTCGTGAGAGTTCGTGCCATGCAGGATCTCGTCGAGCAGGAACAGCAGCGGCGGCGCGCCCGCCGCGCGATCGACGATCTGCTTCAGGCGCGTGAGCTCGGCGTAGAAGCGCGACTTGCCGGCCTGCAGCGAATCGTTGATCCGCAACGTCGCTCCCAGCGCCAGCGGCGACAGCGTGAGCCGCCGCGCGCACACCGGCGCGCCCGCGAGCGCCAGCACCGCGTTCACGCCCACCGTGCGCAGCAACGTGCTCTTGCCCGACATGTTCGAGCCGCTGACCAGGATCAACCGGCGCTCGCCGCCGAGGCGCAGGTCGTTGACCACGCGGCGCGCGGCCGGGATCAGCGGGTGCCCGAGCGCCTGGCCATCGAACACTGGTCGCGTGAGCGATCCTCCCGCGTCACCGTCGAGGATCTCAGGGAACGGATGCTCCGGGTGCTCGAAGTGAAACGTCGCCAGGCTCGACAGCGCCTCGATCTCGCCGACGGCGGCCATCCAGCGCAGCACCGCGGGACCGACGGCGCGCCGCCAGCTCTCCACCGCGAGCGCCAGCTGCGCCGTCGCCTGCAGCGGGATCATCAGCAGCGCCGCGAACTGGTTGCGGCGGCTCTCGAGCAAGTCGACCAGCCGCCGCAGCTGCGCGATCCGCCGCGACGGCGCCAGCCCCTGCGAGTCGAGCGCGCTCCGCAGCGCGCGCAGCGCAGGCGCCTGGAAGCTCTCGCGCTCCAGGCGCGCCATGAGCACCGCCAGCGTCTTCAGCTCGTCGGCGCGGTGGTCGACGCCCGCGATGATCTGTTCGATCGGCTGGCGCAGCTGGCGCACCAGCACGCCGCCGGCGACGAAGGCGCCGATGAACGGCCAGGGACCGACCGCGCCGGCGGCCCACAGCACCGCCGCCGCGAGCGTCGCGAGCCCGACCAGCGCCAGCGCCACGCGCCAGGCGCCCAGGTGTGCCGGCAGGCCTTCCGGCGCCCGCACCGCCCAGGCGGTCAGCGCCTCGTCGCGCACCTCCTCCTTCACCGCGAGCGCGCACATGGCCAGGTCCTGGCGCAGGTCGACGAGCGGCGCGAGCTCCGCGACCGCGCCCTGCCGTCCGCGCGCCACCGCGGCGCTGGCCGGCGCCTGCAGCCACGCTGCCAGCGTCGCGCGGCCGATCGGCGCGCGCGCCACGCTCAGCAGCTCGAAGAGCCCGCCCGTGCCGAAGAGATCGAGATCCGAAGCGTAGAGGTGCTCCTCGGCCGCCGCCTGAAACGAGGTTCCTGCGTCGCCCTTCCCCGCCCAGCGATCCTCGATGCGAGCGATCCCGTCCTCGCACAGCGCCACCGCCGTGCGCAGGCGCGCGCGCCGCGCGAACACGCGGGCATGCGCCATCGCCAGCGCCAGAAACGCCACGCCCGGCGCGACCAGCCACCGCGCGCCGAGCTGCCCGCGGATGGCGAACACCGCGATGACGATCGCCGCGACGAACACCGTCGTGCGAGCCCAGACGATCGCCGTGTCCCAGGCGTCGAGCCCCGCGATGAGCCCCCGAAACGTATCGATCCGCCCTCGATAAGTGACGAGCGGTCCAGTAGGCGTGGTCGTAGTCGTAGACATTGTCGCTGTCGTGTTCGTGACCGCTGGCCGCACCCGCGACCGCCGCTACTCTACAGGAACCAACCTGTTGAATCCTTGACTCCTCCCGGCGGTTCTTTCACCACGAGGGCCGCGCACGCCCGCAAAGAATCGCGGCCTCCCCGGCTGGCACCGCCGTTGCTGTAGCAGGCCTCCATGAAGACTGCGCTCCTGGCCACCGCGCTCACCGCAACGCTCGCCGTCGCCGGCTGCGCGCTCACCGGCGCGGCGCCGGGCGGCCCGCTGCACGCGGGAACCACGACCCAGGTCCAGCCATCGTGGGCGTTCGCCTACGGGCCCGCAAGCGCGAACGTCGGCGGAACACACATCACGGGCAACGCGCAGAACGGCGGCGGTCCGAGCACGCAGGGTCTTCCTCTGCCCCTGCGCATCGGCGTTCGGCAATCGCTGGGCGGCGCCGTCGAAGCCAGCGCCGATCTCGGATGGCTCGACTCCGGCGTCGAGCTGCGCGCCGGCACCCCCGGCGGCACGGGTGCGTTCCCGATCGCGATCGCTGCCGGCGTGCGGCGCGGCGGCTTCGCGTTCGACGTGGGCGAGAAGACCTTCGAGGGACACGCCCGATTCGAGATCTACCCCGACCTCTCGGGCGCGCATGACGGGTCACTCCGGCTGGCGCTATCGGCCGGCGTCGGCGCAGGTTCCTTCGCGCACAGCCTGGCGCTGCCCGAGAGCTATCGCGCGATGGGCGACGCGCCAAATGTCGATCCGTTCGGCGCGATAGTGGTCCGGCCGGAAGTTCGGCTGGAGCTGGGCATCGGAATTCACCGTCGCGGGCCGGGCCGCGCCCTCGAGATCACGCTGCTCCCGTGGGTGGTCCTGGACAGCGGCGCGCCTACAGAGGCCATCTGCTCGGGATGCGGCTCCGCCCCGGCGATCACCGACTTCTCGCAGAGCTGGGGCCTGTCGCTGGTAGTCACGCCGACGGTGTTCGGCGACTTCATCGGCCGGCTCGCCGGCGGATGAGCGGCGCCCCGCCCTACAGAACCAGCTTGTACCCCGTGCCGTAGATCGTGACGATGTGCCGCGGCTTCGCCGCGTTCTCCTCGATCTTCTTGCGCAGCTTGACCACGAAGTTGTCGACGCTGCGTGTGCTCGCGTTGCCGGACACGCCCCAGATCTTGTCGAGGATCTCCTCGCGCGACACCGGCTGCCCCGCGCGCTCGTAGAGCAGGCGCAAGAGCTCGACCTCGTAAAACGACAGCACCAGCGTCTTGCGGTTGCGCACCAGCTCGTGCTTGCGCGGGTAGATCACGGCCTCGCCGATGCGGATCTCCTCGTCGGGCGCGCTCGCGCGATGCAGGCGCCGGAAGATCGCGTTGATGCGCGCGACCAGCTCGCCGATCGAGAACGGCTTGGTGACGTAGTCGTCGGCGCCGGCGTCGAGGCCGCGGATCTTGTCGGTCTCCTGCGAGCGCGCGGTCAGCATGATGATGGGCAGGATGGGCTTGATGGCGCGGATCTCCTCGCACACGGCGAAGCCGTTCATGTCGGGCAGCATCAGGTCCAGCAGCACCAGATCCGGCGCGCGATCCTTGGCCAGGCGCACGCCCTCGCGCCCGAGGCCGCTCGAGACGATCTCGAACCCTTCGAACTCCAGCGCGTCGCGGAGCCCGCGCACCAGATCCGGCTCGTCCTCGACGATCAGCACGCGGCGGCGCGCGCCCGGCGACGTCGATCCCGTCAGCGCCGGTCCGCCGCTCATTTTCCGGCCACCGGCAGCTCCAGCTGCACACCCGAGACATCGCCGAGCTCCGGCGAGGGCGTCGGCATCACCAGCGGCGCCGCCGGCACGAACACCGTGAACGTCGACCCCTGGCCGGACGCGCTCTCGACCTCGACGCGACCGCCGTGCGACTCGGCGATGTGCTTGACCAGCGACAGGCCGATGCCGCTGCCGCGTACGTTGCGCACGCGCGCGGTGTCGGCGCGGTAGAAACGCTCGAAGATCCGCTTCTGGTCCTCGGCGGAGATCCCGGACCCGTGGTCGCGCACCGACAGCGCCACGCCGCCGGGGACGCGCGAGAGCTTGACCCACACCTCGCCGGCCGCTGCCGCGTCGCCCGTGGCGTCGCCGCCGTCACCCTCGGCGCCGGTGTCGCTGCCGCCGTACTTGGCGGCGTTGTCGACCAGGTTCAGCAGCACCAGCGTCATCGCGTCCTCGTCCATGCGCACCAGCGGCAGGTCCTCGGCAATCTCGACACGCAAGCGGATCTTCTCCTTCTCCAGGCGGAAGCGGCAGACCTCGAGCGCGCGCTCGACGACCTCCTGCATCCGCCCCTCGGCGAAGTTGTAGCTCGCCTTGCCGCGCTCGAGGCGCGCGAAGTCGAGCACGTTGTCGATGAGGTGCGCCAGGCGATCCGACTCGCGCGTGATGATGCCGGCGTACTCGCGCCCCGCGCCCTCGCCCTTGTGCTTTCCGGTCGCCAGCAGCTCGGCGAACATGCGGATGAGCGACAGCGGCGTCTTCAGCTCGTGCGACACGTTGGCGATGAAGTCGCTCTTGAGCTGCGACGCGCGCCGCTCGGCGCGCATCGCCAGCCAGACCACGCCCAGACCGACGGCGATGATCACCGTCGACACCGGGATCAGCAGCACGCCCAGCAGGCGCTCGGTCTCGGCCTGCGCGCGCAGCTCGTCGACGTTGAGCGGCGTGATCTGGACGCGCCAGGCGTACAGCGTCTTGCCGAAGGATTCTTCGTACAGGAACGGCCCGGGCCGCTGGATCGCCGGACCGCCCACGATCGATCGCGCCACCTCGTCGAGGATCACGATGCGCCGCTTGGTCGCCAGCCCCTCGACCAGGTCGGGGATCCACTCCTTGGTGATGAGGCCCAGGTTCAGCTTCGCGGCGACGTAATAACGCGTGCCCAGCGCCGTCTCCTTGGCGGCGTAGGCGATCAGCACCGACCGCCCCTCGAACAGCTGGTGCAGGTGGCGGAAGTTGCCGGCCGAATCGCCCGACCACGGCTGCAGCGACTTCCACTCGAGGCCGCGCACGTAGCTCTGCCAGCGGTCGAGCTCTTGCTTGCGCCGGCGCGGATCCGGCGGCGGCGACACCGAGCGGATCTTCAGGCTCTCGTCGAGGATCACGAACGACTCGATCGCCGGCGCCAGCTCGACCTCGGGGATGGGACGCGACAGCCGGTCCTCCCACTCGACCTGCTGGAAGAAGTCGTAGTCGACCGCGTCGATGCGATCCTGCACCTGGCTGATCAGCAGCTGCGCCAGCTGCTGGTTCCCCTCCATCAGCGACGCCTTGCTGCGCACCGACGCGGCGACGGCATAGCGGTATCCGTAGTAGGCAAGCGCGACCGCCGCGCTGATAATGGCCGGGAACACCAGCGCCAGAATCAGCGATATGCGCGAGCTTTGCCGGAACATGCCAGGCCCGTAGCATTGCACAGGCCGGCGCGCCCCGACCATGGTCAAGATCGAACGACATTTCTTCGTGTGCGACAACCAACGCCCGGCGGCGGGCAAGCCGTCGTGCGGCGCCCGCGGCAGCGGCGAGATCCTGGCCGCGCTGCAGAAAGGGCTGGGCGCGCACCCGGAGGTCTGGGGGCGCGTCGCCATCACCCCGACCGGCTGCCTCGGCCCCTGCTTCGAGGGCCCGACGATCGTGGTCTATCCCGAGGGGACCTGGTACGTCGGGGTGCGGCGCGAGGACGTCGCCGAGATCGTCGAGAGCCACATGGTGGGCGGCCGCGCCGTCGAGCGGCTGGTCTACCGGCCCGAGGACTGAGACGAAGACGGAGCCGGCGCCGGCGCGGCCGCCGCGGGACGCACCCACTGCCCTGGCTTGGGCTCGCCGTCGCCCGGTGTCCAGCGGCCATCAGCCCCGCGCACCTCGTAGCCGGCGACCGGCATGCGCGCGGTCGCGATCGGGTCAATCGAGGACAGCAGGCCGAGGTGCAGGTGCGGCGTCTGCGCGTTGCCCGAGTTGCCGCAGGCGCCCACGGGCTCGCCCCGGCGCACCGCCTGACCGACGGCGACGCGGACCGACCCCGCCTTGAGGTGCACGAGCTCGGTGTAGACGTGCGGCGCGTGCTGGATGATCACGAAGTTGCCACCCAGCGTCTCGTCCTTGCCGAGCCGCGGCTTTCGCTTCGGCTCGCGCGTATAGGGCGGCAGATCCGGGAACCGGGTGGCGACGCGCACCACACGTCCGTCGGCGGGCGCCAGCACGGGGCGGCCGAAGCAAGCGAAGTCCTCGAGCCGCGGATGCGCCAGGCGCGCGAACGCGCCGACGTCCTGGGGCGGCGCGAAGTCGATCGCGAACGCCGCGTAGCCGTGGTGAGTGTCGCCATCGAAGCCCTGCAGCACGCCCCAGATCCCGTCGAAAGGGAGCGTCAGCACCGGCGCGGGAGCGCCGTCACGGGGCGCCCCACGCGCGATCGGCAGGCTCAGCAGTCCGACGACGACCGCCCCGGCGGCGATCCGACGTCGGTGTACCACCCGACTACAACCGCGCCGGCTCGTCGATGGCCGGACGCTTTGGCTTGGACGCGGGCTTCGGCTTGCGCTCGAGGGTCAGCGACAGCGTCTCGTCGCGCACCAGCGACACCGAGCGCGACACGGTGACGTAGCCGTCCTTCTCGACGCGCAGGGTGAGGCCTGGACCGCGCGCCGGACGCGTCAGCGTCAGCGGCGTCGCGCCCAGCACTTGATTGTCGGCGCCGAGCACCTTGGCGCCCGACGGCTCGCTCTCGACCACCAGCGTGACCTCGGCGGCCGCCGCCGGCGGCGTCACTGGCTTGGCCGGCGTCGACGGCCCGGGGTCGGCCTTGGTCCTGGGATCGCCCAGCGTCGCCACTGTCGCTGGACCATGGTCGCCGCCCGCGGTGCCGTCGGCCTTGCCGCCGCGCGAGCGCGCGACGAACAGCCCCACCGCGGCCAGCGCCGCGATCCCCAGCGCCGCCAGCAGCAGCCGCCCCTTGGGGCGATTGAGCGGAATCTGCTCGCCCGCGCCGGCGCTGGTCAGCGTGGTCTGCTTGGTGCCGTAAGTGGAAGGCGACGCCGACGACGCCGGCGACGCGGCGATGCGCGCGCGGGGCACGCCCGTCGGATGATCCGGCGACGAGCCGCGTACGGTGAAGAAGCCTTCACCCGCCGCCTTGAGCGCGGTCTGCAGCGCCGGCATGGCCTCGAACCGCTCCTCGGGCGCCTTCGCCAGCGTCGTCAGGATCAGCGACTCCAGCGCCGGCGGCACCTCGGGCCGCAGCCCGCTCGGCGGCGGCGCCGGCATGTTCATGTGCATGTTCACGAGATCGCCGAACCCCTCCGACACGAACGGCGGGTGCCCCACGACCATCTCGTAGATGATCACGCCCAGCGAATAGACGTCGGTGCGGTGATCGATGGCGCGGATGCCGCGGCACTGCTCGGGCGACATGTAGATCGGCGTGCCCATGAGCGTGCCGGTGCGGGTCTTGAACGAATCAGCGGTCGACTGCTGCTGCAGCTTGGCGATGCCGAAGTCCAGCACCTTCATGCGCTCCCGCGTCTCGTCGTGCGGATCGGGGACGACGAAGAGATTGTCGGGCTTGAGATCGCGGTGAACGATCCCCTTCGCATGCGCGGCGCTGAGCGCCGACGCCGTCTGGTAGGAGAAGTCGAAGATCTCGTTCAGCGGCAGCGGCCCGACGCGCTTGATGCGCGCCGACAGCGGCTCGCCCTCGAGGAGCTCCATGACCAGATAGGGCGTGCGATCGGCGAGCACACCCGAATCGAGGATCTCGATGATGTTGGGGTGGCGGATCGCATTCGCCGCGCGCGCCTCGTTGAGGAAGCGTGTGAGCACCTGCTGGTCGCGCGCGAAGTCGGCGTGCAACACCTTGACCGCGACCTTGCGGCCGATCTCGGGGTGCTCGGCGAGGTAGACCACACCCATTCCGCCCTCGCCCAGAACCGAGATGGCGCGATAGTTACCAAACAACTGGCCAATCATCGAAAGTCCTCATCGTAGCCGACGCCACGATTTCCGAAAGTAACAATTGGTACGCCTACAACCCCGCCTGTTCCCGGGTCTATTGTCTGCCTTCGCGCAGCAGTAGCTCGGTATTTCCCGCGCGAATCAGGTCGGGCAAGCGGCCGACGCGCGTAAAACCCAGCTTGCGGTAAAAGGCGAGCGCGGCGCGGTTGCCACTGTCGGCCGATACGTACAACCACCGCTTACCGGCGACAGTGAAGACCTGGTGCCGGGCCTGTTCGACCAGCGCGCGGCCGAGCCCGCGCCCCGCGGCCTCGGGACGCACCGCCAGCAACGCGATGAAGCCGCCGAGCAGAAACGGCGTTTCGACGACGATGACGCCGTCGAGCGTCCCGGCGCGAGCGCCGCGCGCGCCCCAGACACCGCGCGCGCGCGCGGCACGCGCCAGCCAGCGCCCCAGCGGCTGGGCCCGGTAGCCGAGGCCGGCCCACGGTTCGATGCCCGCGATCCACTGCGCCTGCGCGCGCGCCTGCGCCGGCGACGCGCGCCCGATCCGCAGCGTGCCTGCCGCGCGCGCGCTCATCGCGCCGGCACCAGCGGGTCGAAGGTCTCCACCAGCCGCGGCGGCTCGCGCGCGTGCGCCCCCGGTCGCGCCGCCAGCATCTCCGACAGGGGCACGAAGCGAAAGCCGCGCAGGCGCAGCTCGCTGATCACCGACGGCAACGCCTCGGCGGTCTTCCAGCCGCGCCCGTTGATGTGAAAGACGATGATCGATCCCGGCCGCGTCTTCTTCAGCACCGTGTGCACGATGCTCGCCGCCGTGGAGCCGACGCTGGGGTCGCCCGAGACCACGTCCCACAGCACCGGCGGCAAGCCCTTGCGCGCCAGCACCTGGAGCACCTGGGCGCTGAGCTCGCCGTAGGGCGGGCGAAACGCGATGCCTCGCTTGCCGAAGCGCGCCAGCGCCGCCTCGGTCTCGTCGATCTGCTGCGCCATCTCCGGCGGCGTCAGCTCGGGCATGTGCGGGTGGTCGTAGGAGTGATCGCCGAACTCGATGAGCGGGCTCGACGCCAGCTCCTCCATCGCGTCGGGGTGGCCCTCGACCCAGCGGCCGGAGACGAAGATCGTCGCCGGCACGCCCTCGCGCTTCAGGGTTTCGAAGATCGGGCGATCGAACGCGTAGGTCTGACTGTGCGTCGCGCACGCGTCGAAGGTGATGGCCACGGCCGTGCTGTCGATGGGGATGTAGTGGATCGGCTGCTCCGGCCCGCCGCCGAGCGGCAAGTCGAGCAGCGCCGGCAGCAACAGCAGGACCGGCAGCGCGGACGATCGCAGGCCCGTCATGGCTACCCCAGGTCGAGCAGCATGACGATGGCGTCCTCCTGGTCCTCGGCGTAGTAGTTGGGGCGCACGCCGACCGCGCGGAAGGCGAACCGCCGGTACAGGCGCAGCGCACCGGCGTTCGAGCGACGCACTTCGAGCGTCACGTAGCGACATAACTCACGCCGCGCGAACTCGATCATGTGCGCCATCAGCCGCGACGCATGCCCGCCTTGACGCGCCTGCGGGTGCGTCGCCAGGTTCAGCACGTGCACCTCGTCGGCGACCAGCCAGTAGTTGGCGAACGCCACCACGCGACGCGTGCCCTGCTCGCGCACGATGTCCACGTGCGCCCAGTCGCGCGACAGCTCTTCCAGGAAGACCTGCCGCGACCAGGGCGAGCGAAACGAGAGCCGCTCGATCTCCATGACCGCGTCCAGGTCGGCCGCCCGCATCGCGTCGATCGTGAACGGCTGGGGCGCTTTGTTGAGGGCCATGGAAGTCTAGAAGATCAGGAGGAGACGACGCCGACGCCGCGCGACCGGTTCCACCCGCGAGACTAAGCGGGGCCTCGGGCGCTCGCAAATTCACCCGCCCCCGCCGTGATCGCGCGCGCGGCGTCGCGGATCGCCGCCCACAGCTCCCCCACCCCTTCGCCCGATTCGCCGGACGCGAAGATCGGCAGGCCCCGCCGCGCGTTCGACCCGCGCGGCTTGAAGATCTTTTGCATCTCGGTGCGCAGGCGCCCGCGGTCGGTCGCCGACAGCTTGTCGACCTTGGTGATCACGATCTGCGCCGGCACGTGGATCGTGCCCAGCCACTCGTAGAGCTGGCGCTCCTCGTCGTCGACCCCCCGGCGCGCGTCGACCAGCACCGCGAACAGCGCCAGCGGGGCGCGCCCCTCGGCGTAGCCTTCGATCAGCGCCTGCCAGCTCTCGCGCTCGTCGCGCGCCACGCGCGCATAGCCGTAGCCCGGCAGGTCGACGAAGCGCAGCGGCGGCTCCGGCCGCCCGAGCTCGAGGTCGAAGAAGACGATGCCGCGCGTGCGCCCCGGCGTCTTCGACGTGCGCGCGAGCGCGCGGCGGCCAGCCAGCCGGTTGAGCAGCGTCGACTTGCCGACGTTCGACCGGCCCGCGAAGGCGATCTCCGGCGGCCCCGGCGGTGGCAAGCCGCGCAGATCGCGCGCCTCGGCGAAGAACGCGGCGGAGACGACCTCGGGCGGACGTTGTGCAGATTCGCCGGGCATCGGCTTTAGGGTAGCATCAGTTCAGATGCGGAGCCTCAAGCTCATCGGGCTGACGGGCGGCATCGCGACCGGCAAATCGACGGTGGCGCGCCTCATCGCCGACCGGGGAATCCCGATTGTCGACGCCGACCAGCTCGCGCGCGAGGCGGTCGAGCCGGGGCAGCCGGCGCTGGTCGCGATCGCCCGGCTGTGGCCCCAGGTGATCGGCGGCGACGGGCGGCTGGACCGGCGGCGGCTGGGCCAGATCGTGTTCGCCGACGCTGACGCGCGACGGCGGCTGGAGGCGATCCTGCACCCGCGCATCGCCGAGCTGGCCGACGCGCGCGCGGCGGCCCTGGGCGCGGCGGGACACCCGCTGGCGTTCTACGAAGCCTCGCTGCTGGTCGAGACCGGACGCCACCGCGACTTCGACGGCCTGGTGGTGGTGACCGCCTCGCCCGAGGCGCAGATCGCGCGCGCGATGGCGCGCGACCACCTGACGCGCGACCAGGCGCGCGCCCGCATCGACGCGCAGCTGCCGATGGCGGACAAGGCCGCGGTCGCGACGCACATCATCGACAACAGCGGCGACCCGGCGGCGACGGCGGCGCAGGTGGCGCGGTTGCTCGAGGAGCTGGGCGCGCGTTGAGGCTCACCCGTCGCGGAGTCGCCAGGTTGTCGCTGGTGTTGCCATTGACGTGGATCATGGCGGCAGCCGCCCCCGTGGAGGGCTCACCTCATCCGAGGCCGCTCGAGTTCACTTGCGCCGAGGCGCTTTCGGACGGGTCATTGGTCGACGCTCGGCAAGAGGACGCGCTGACGGCGATCGCGGCGCGGTTGCGGTGGAAGGGAGACGACCCGTTCGGCGTGCCCACGACCTGCCACCGTGCGGTCCGGCTCTTCTGCGGGCCGGACCTCGATCACGACGGTGACGTCGAGGCGATCGCGGAAGTGAGCTGGCGGTTCACTGACGACTGCGCGGCGTCGGAAAACGAAGACGGGGGCTTCGTTCCGGTGACCAAGACGTTCCTCGTCTCCCGACACGGATCGGTCTGGCGCGCCGTGGCGCCGCTGGCGATCACGTCGTCCGACACGGCGGCGCGTTCATCGTTCTTCGTGCGACGGCCGGGGGGTGAGACGGCGATCCGGGTCGAGTGGACGAGCGCCGCGTCCAGCTCCGGCTGCGCCATCGGCAGATACGAAGTCTTTGCGCTGCGAGCAGGAACGCTGCGCCGGGTGGAGTCGGGCGACGACTCCCCGGTCTGTGTTCCGTGCGGATGCAAGTAGGTCGCCTCCGGCACAACCTGATCTGCCCACGCCTCGACGGAACGATCACGCACGTCTAGGGAAGATGTCGTCGCGGGCCCGTTCTATCGAACAGGAACGTGGTCATGATCGGGTGGCGACGCGCGGTGGAGTCTCTTGGATGAGCGGCGAGCTGCCCCCGCTGCCAGTGCTTTACGTCGACGACGAACGCGAGAACCTGGCGCTCTTCGAGCTGCAGTTCGGTGACAGGTTCGAGGTTCGCACCGTCTCGAGCGCCACCGAAGCGCTCGCCTTCCTCGCTCGCGAGGACGTCGGCGTTCTGCTGACCGACGAGCGCATGCCGGGCATGACCGGCATCGACCTTTTGAGCAAGGTCGTCGAGCGTTGGCCCGACACCGTGCGCGTGATCGTGTCGGCTTACGGCGACGCGCAGCGCCTCTTGCTCGCAATCAATCGCGGTCACGCGCACGAATACGTCCTCAAGCCCTGGAGCCGGGACGACCTCGCGGCCTGCATCGCGCGCGGCCTCGCCATGGCCTCCCGACGGCGCGCCCTGACGGCCGAGGCCGAGATCGCCGGAGTCTTCGAGCGCGATGCCCGCACCGCGAGCGGCGACGAGGTCGTCAGCGGAGGCGGTCTCGATCGCACGATGACGCTCGCGCGACGAGCGGCGGCCTCGGACGCGACCGTCCTCATCACCGGCGAGACGGGGACCGGCAAGGAGGTCGTGGCGCGCGCGATTCACCAGGCCAGCCCACGCGCCGACGGCCCCTTCGTACGCGTCAATTGCGGCGCGCTCGCCGAGGGGCTCCTCGAGAGCGAGCTCTTCGGTCACGACGCGGGCGCGTTCACCGGGGCGCAGCGGGCGCGGCGCGGGCGGTTCGAGCTCGCCCAGGAAGGGACGGTCTTTCTCGATGAGATCGGCGACATCTCGGCCAAGATGCAGGTGAGCCTGCTGAGGGTGCTGCAGGAAAAGGAGATCGAGCGCGTGGGCGGCTCGACGCCGATCCGTGTGAACACGCGCGTTCTCGCCGCCACACACCGGAATCTGCCGGTGAACGTGACCGCGGGTCGATTCCGCGAGGACCTCTACTACCGCCTCAACGTGATCCCGATCGTCGTGCCTCCCCTGCGAGAGCGGACCCAGGACATCGAACCCTTGCTCCGGCACTTTCTGCGCAAGCACGCGCCCGCGGGCGCGATTCCCGGACTGCACCCGGAGGTGATCCCCCGGCTGCGCGAGTACGGTTGGCCCGGCAACGTTCGCGAGCTCGAGAACCTGGTGCATCGGGCGCTCGTTCTCGGCTCGGGAGGGACACTGATGCTCGAGGACTTCAGCTTCTCTCTACCGGCGTCGCGCACCGACGACGTGCGCGCGGAGGCACGCGAGTCGGAGGCGGAGCAGCTGCGGCATGCGCTGGTCAGTCACGGCGGCAACGTGGCGCGCGCCGCTCGGGCGCTCGGCCTCGCGCGCACGACGCTGCTCGGGCGGGCGCGCCGCCACGGGCTGCTGGCGTAGCGGGCAGTCAAAGCGCCGCCCGGTCCGAGGGCGGAGCGTCAATCGAGACGACGATCGGCAACGCTTCTCGACGATCCTCGACAGGCGCGACAGTCACCGGCGCTGCGACCCCGCACCGTTCCGCGTGAATTCGTGGGAACGACGATTGCAGTCGTACGTGTCGAGGCCAGCAAACGCTCGATTCAGGCCGTTTGTGGGGTCCAACAACGTTCGATCTCGAGGGAGCATTCAGATGAAAAAGCGATTCAAGATCCTCGCCTGCACCGTGACCGCGCTGTCTGCAGCGTCGGTGGCGCACCCGACCCTGGCGGCCAACCGATCTTTCCCAGCGATCTCGGCCGTCCACGAATCGGCGACTTCCGCGGCGTGCTTCTCTCATGACGCCGGCGAGTACCTGAGGAACGATTGCCCAGCCGCGCAATACGTCTATTTGCCCATGTCCTTCGACAACGCCGCCTACTACTCACCCTGGGTCTACGGCCAGGGAACATTCGATGCGAGCGGACAGCCCCAGAGCGTCTATTGCCGGCCGTGGACCGTCGACTCCCTTGGGCGTACGACCAGCAATGTCTGGCGCTCGCTGCCGGTCGGAGGGCCCCAGCGCGTGGGGCTGGATTTGATCCCGATCTATTCACCCGGTGACTCCGGCTACCTCCAGTGCTGGATGCAGCCCAACACGAAGTTGTTCAGCGTGGGTTGGAACTGACCCAACCGGGACGACGGGGCGCGAGACGCGCCTCGTCGTCCCACTGTTTGGCGTCGATCGAGAGCCTGTCGTCTGTCCAGAAAGGAATCGCGATGAAACGTTTCACGAACCGCGTCTTGCTGCTTCTCGCGCTGGGGGCCGTGGGTGCATACGTCGTCCATCAGCGCCGCCAAATGAGCGCGCTCGAGCGCCAGCAACAGGAATTGGCCGCGTCCGTGCGTCTCGCCGAGCACGCCACGCCCGCGCAGCGCATCGAGCGCGACGCCGTCGATGCTCTCTCGCGCCTGGCCGCGGTCGCCGGCCGCGAGGCCGACGCCCCGGCAACGCCCGCCTCATCGCCGCAAGCTGCAAGCGAGGGCCAGGATCCGCCGCGCGCCGTTGCGCCGGACCCCGCACAGTACCTCGCCAAGCTGCAGAGCTCGTTCAGGGCGGAGGCGGTCGACGGTTCGTGGGACCGCGTGGCCAGCGACGTCGTGAAGAGCCGGCTCGCGAGCGATGACCGCTCCGTGCGTTCGATCGAGTGTCGCACCTCGATGTGTCGGCTCGTCATGGCCGACGACGAAAACAGCGACTTGAACGCCAAGATTGACCGCATCGTCGGGGCGCCCGACGACGCGGTGTGGAGCGGCGCGTTCTTTTCGCGCGTCGAGGGCGAGAATGAAGGCCACCCCGAACGGGTCACGTACATCTTTCGCAAGGGCGTATCCCTGCCGACGCTCTGACGCGGACCGTAGCGCCATCCAGGTATGGATGGGGTTCCTCTTCTAGGAGCTCCGACAGGAAACCTCGGAGTCCCGTGTGCGCGTTCGGACGTGGGATTGCTAGATGCTGGGGGCGACTTACAATGCTCGGCACGTGCCGCCGTGAAAATTCTTCTCGTCGACGATGATGAATGTATCCGCTCGTCGCTCAAGGAGCACCTCGAAGGGGAGGGCCACATCGTGGCCACGGCCGCCGACGGACAGCAGGCATTCCGGATGCTCCGGCGCGGCGACCGTCCCGACGTCATCGTCCTCGACGCGATGATGCCGGTCATGAACGGATGGGACTTCCGATCGACGCAGCTCAGCGATCCCGAATTCGCCGACATCCCCGTCGTCGTGGTCAGCGCGGGTGGCTTCAGCGGCCGCACCGTGCTCAGTCAGTTTGGAGTCGCTGACTATGTTCCGAAGCCACTCGATACCGCAGCGCTGGTGAAGGCGATCACCCGTGCCGTGCGCCTCGGCGCCTAGTGTCCTGTCTCAAGGCGTCGGGAGCGTGACCTGGTCCTGGCAGACCGGAGCGGTGCCGCCCGACGGAACGGCGCAGGTCGCGCCCTTGTAGGCGATGCACGCGATGTTGGGGCACACGCCGCCGCCGCAGCCGCTCTGCGCCCACTGCGTGCGGATCGGATCGATGTTCTTGGTGTCGTTGACGTGCGTCGGGCAACCGCATTCGAGCTTGTCGGAGGTGACGACGCCGCAATAGCCCGTCCCGCCGACGACGCACATCTTCGCGTCGGCGAGCGCTGCCACGAACGCCTTCTGGAGCTGGCTGCAGGTCGGTCCCGAACCGCCGGCCCCGCCGGCGCCCGAGCCGCCGCTGCCGCCGGTGCCGCCGCCGGGGCTGCCGCCGCTGCCGCGGTTGTTGCCTCCCGTGCCGCCGCCGGTGATGCCGCCGCTCCCCTGCGAGCCAGCGCTGCCGCCGGCGCCGCCGCCGTGCACGCCGCCGCTGCCGCCGCCGACCGTTCCACCGCTGCCGGCGGAGCCGTCGGTGCTGACGACGTCGATCGACCCGCACGCCGCGGTCAGGACCACGACGGTGCACACCACGAGCCCGAAGTGAAGCCCGCCACCGCGGGGCCGCGTACGCGAAGCGCTCATGACGTAAGCTCTCGGGCGAAAATTGTCCGGGGTTTAGGCGCAATCGCCGGCCGTACGGCGTGGATCACGCCTGCACGTGCGGAAACCGGCGCCGATGTCGGCGGCCGAGCGCCGCGCCGTCCCGCGCGATCCGCTAGAGAACGCGCACGATGCCGGCGGCCAGCAGCGACGCGGCGATCTTCATCGCCTCGACCGGCGGGATGCCGGTGGTGGCCGCGAGCTGCTCCAGCGTCTGCCTGCCGTCGACGCTCTTGAGCAGGTAGGTCGTCCGCTCGCCCAGCTCCTGTCCCGCGATCTGCTCGTCGGTGCGGGCGCGCACCGGCACCTGGCCAAGGAGCCCGACATACGCGGCGAAGATGCGGTCGAAGAGCGCGGCCGACGTCTTCACCAGCTCGGCGACTTCGGGCAGCGCCGACTTCGACGCCTCGGCGAGCGCCTGGTCGGCCGCGATCACCGCCGCTCCCAGGTTGCCTCCTTCCATGTGGGTGCGCGCACGTTCGATGAGCGACTGCACCTGCTCGGCAGGGGGCAGCGACGGCTCGTCGATGAGCTCGACGCTATAGGTCTCGATCGCTTCCTCGGAGGCCAGCGCGTCGATCTCGTCGGTGGCGACCGGCCGCGTGACCTCCTGATACATCGGCGCCGCGGGCGCGCCCGGGATCGGGCGCACGTCGGACCGCCCCGAGGGAGGCGGCAACACCGGATCGCGAACCTCGCTCCACGGGCGCACCGCCGCCGGGCTCGCCGGATCGCGGATCTCGCCCATCGACTTCGCCAGCTGCGCCGGAATGTTCGAGACGACCGTCGCGCGGCGTTCGCGCGGCAGGTACGCGTCGCCGGATGCGCGCGCGGGCTTGCTGTTCTCGACGGGAGCTTTCGCCTCGGCGGAGACCACGGCTCGCTCGGTATTCTCATCGAGCTCGACGAAGTCCTCGTCCATCGAGACGACCTTGTCATCCCATTCGCCGGTCACCGGCTTGGCGGGAGCGTCCCCCTGCCCCGCGCGTGTGGCAGACCGTTCCTGCGCTTTCATCCTAGATACCTTCGGCAGCGACGGTCTTTCCCTTTAGTCGGCGCGTCTTTACACCGAAAACCTCGCTGACTCCCCGAACCAAAAGCAGCGTGTCAGACCAGCAGCGACTCCAGCAGCGCCTTCTGCGCGTGCAGTCGGTTCTCGGCCTGCCGCCAGACCAGGCTCTGCGGCCCCTCGATGACCTCGTCGCTGATCTCCTCGCCACGGTGCGCGGGCAGGCAGTGCAGCACGATGGCGTCGGGCGCCGCGAGCGGCCATGAGCGCGCGGTCGATGCGTGAAGCCGGCGAAGGTCTTGAGGCGCGTCTCGGCCTCGGCCTCCTGCCCCATCGACGCGAAGACGTCGGTCGAGACGACGTGGCGGCCGGCGGCCGCCTCGGCCGGCGTCGCGGTGAGCGTGATCCGACCGCGCTCGGTCTGACGCGCGCGCGCGTAGATGCCGGCGTCGGGCGCATGTCCGGGCGGACAGGCCAGCGCCAGATCGAGCCCCAGGATGCCCGCCGCCTCGATCCACGAGTTGGCCATGTTGTTGCCGTCGCCGATCCAGGCGTAGCGCACCTTGCGCAGGATCTGCAGCACGTCGCCGCTACCGCCGGCGCCGCCGCCGTATCGCTGCACGACCGTCTGCAGATCGGCCAGCACCTGGCACGGGTGCAGCAGATCGGTCAGGCCGTTGATGACCGGCACCGACGAGTACGCGGCCAGCTCGGCGGCGCGCTCCTGCCCGAAGGTGCGGATCATCATCGCGTGGCAGTAGCCCGACAGCACGCGCGCGGTGTCGCGGATCGGCTCGCCGCGCCCGAGCTGCGAGCCCTGCGTCGGCAGGAACAGCGCGTGACCGCCGAGCTCGAACATCGCGATCTCGAAGCTGGCGCGCGTGCGCGTCGACGCCTTCTCGAACACCATGCCGAGAACGCGGCCCGGACGCGTCGCGTGCGGCGCGCGCAGCGAGCGCAGCAGGCGGAACTCCTCGGCGCGGCGGATCAGCGCCTCGATGCCGCCGTCGGGCAGGTCCCAGAAGCTGAGAAAGTGTTTCAGTGGTTCGCTCATCGCGCCGACTCTGCGCAGGCCTCAGGCCGCCGCGAGCACCCCGTCGAAGATCTCGATCGCCTGGTCGATCTCCGCCTTGGTGGCGATGAGCGGCGGCGCGAAGCGGATCACGTTGCTGCCCGCGACCGAGACCAGCAGGCCCTGCTCGCGCGCGCGCGCGACGATCGGCGCGGCTTCGCCGTCGACGATCAAGCCTTGCAGGAGCCCGCGGCCGCGCGCGCCGCGCGTCTTGCGGCCGGCGCCGCTCCGCGAGGCGCAGCAGCGCCGAGCCGAGGTGCGCGCCGACGTCGCGGCAGCGCTCGAGCAGGTTCTCCGAGTCGATCGCGCGCTGCACGTACAGCGCCGCGGCCGTCGCCAGCGGGTTGCCGCCGAAGGTCGACGCGTGCGAGCCCGGCTCGAAGCCGCGCCCGACCTCTTCGTTGGCGATCATCGCGCCGATCGGCACGCCGCCCGCCAGTCCCTTGGCCAGCGTGACGACGTCGGGCACGACGCCCTCGTTCTCGAACGCGTAGAACGTGCCGGTGCGGCCGATCCGGTCTGCACCTCGTCGAAGATCAGCACCGTACCGGTCTCGGTGCACAGGCGGCGCAGGTCCTGGAGATAACCCGGCGGCGGCAGCAGGATGCCGCCCTCGGCCTGGATCGGCTCGACGATCACGGCGCAGGTCTTGTCGGTGATCGCGGCGCGCGCGCGCCGCGATGTCGCCGAACGGCAGGAAGCGCACCGGCTCGACCAGCGGCCCGAAGCCGGCGCGGTACTTCGGCTGGCCGGTCACGGAGAGCGCGCCCATGGTGCGGCCGTGGAAGCTGTTCTCGAACGCGACCAGCTCGGTGCGCTGCGGGCGCGATTGGGTGACCACCTGATAGCGGCGCGCGAGCTTCAGCGCGGCTTCGTTGGCCTCGGTGCCGGAGTTGCAAAAGAAGATGCGCCCCTTGAACGCGCGGCGCTGGAGCGCCTCGGCCAGACGCACCTGGGCCTCGAGATAATAGAGATTCGACGCGTGCACCAGCTGGCGCGCCTGCGCGGCGATCGCGTCGGCCAGGCCGGCATGACTGTGCCCGAGCACGCAGACGGCGACGCCCGCGGTCATGTCGAGATAGCGGCGGCCGTCGGCGTCCCAGAGCGCGCAACCCTCGCCGCGGCTCATCACCACGGGCGCCTGGCGGTAGTTGTTGAGGAGCAGCTTTTGCCCCGCCTTCACGAGATCGTCCTGCGTCGACATGAGGCGCTCCACTCTAGCAGCGACCTGCTCTACGCGCGAGCGATGTGGATACCCGTGATCCTCGGCCTTGTGCGAAATCGCGCCGGGCCTTAGCTTCGCGACCATGCGGACCATCGCTAGCACGACGATTGTCGCGACGGCGACCGCGGTCCCCGCGCACTCGGCGGGGCAACCCGAGGTGACGCGCGCGCTGCGCGCGCTCTTCCCGATCAACGGACGGCGCATGGACGCAGTCATGGCGCTCTTCGAGAACGCCCAGATCGACAACCGCTACAGCGTGTACCCGGTGGAGCAGATCGGCGTCCGCAAATCGCTGACCGAAACCACGCAGGACTATCGACGCCACGCGACCGCGCTCGCGCGCGACGTGGCGGCGCGCGCGCTCGCCAACGCGCGCCTCGCGGCCAGCGACATCGACCTCATCATCACGACGTCGTGCACGGGCGTCATGATCCCGTCGGTCGACGCCTACCTGGTCGACGCGCTCGGCTTCCGCCGCGACGTGCGCCGGCTGCCCATCACGGAGCTCGGGTGCGTGGGCGGCGCTTCGGCGCTGGCGCGCGCGCACGACTTCCTGCGCGGCCTCCCCGACGCGCGCGTGCTGGTGATCGCCGTCGAGCTGCCCAGCCTGAGCCTGCAGCGCGACGACACCACGCCCGCCAACCTGGTCGCGAGCGCGCTGTTCGGCGACGGCGCCGCGGCGGCCGTGCTCACCGCGCGCGGCGATCGCCGGGGCGTGCACGTGCTCGAGACGTTGAGCCACATCTTCCCCAACTCGACCGGCGCGCTCGGGTTCGATCTGCACGACGACGGATTTCACTCCGTGATCTCCAAGGACATCCCGGCGATTCTCAAGGGCGAGATCGTCGCGCTGGTCGACGAGCTGGCGGCGCGCGCGGGACTGACGCGCGACCAGCTCACCTGCTTCGTGCTGCACCCGGGCGGCAAGAAGATCCTGGGCGCGGTCGAGGACGCGCTGGGCCTGCCGCGCGATGCGACGCAGCCGTCGTGGGACGTGCTGCGCGCCTACGGCAACCAGTCGAGCGCGTCGGTGCTGTTCGTGCTGCACGAGTGGCTGACGCGGCGGGAGCCGCCCGCGGGCAGCCACGGCATGCTCGCGGCGTTCGGCCCCGGGCTGACCACGGAGATGTTGCTGCTGCGATGGAGCTGAGCGAGCAACTCTTTCTCGGCGCTGCTCGCCGCCGTCGGTGTCGGCCGGCTCGCCGAGATGCGCGTGTCGCGCCGGCACCAGCGCGCGATGGGGGCGCGCGGGATCGGCATGGAGCGCGAGCCGGTCTTCGGGCTCATGGTGGCGCTGCACACCGGCGTGCTCGCGGCGGCCGCGCTGGAGATGATCTTCCTCGAGCGTCCGTTCGTGCCGGCGATCGGCTGGCCCGCGCTGACGCTGGTCGTGCTCGCCAACCTGCTGCGCTGGTGGGTCATCGTCACGCTGGGGCCGCACTGGAACGTGCGCGTCATGGGATCGCTGTCGATGGGTGTGGTCTCGACGGGACCCTTTCGCTACGTGCGCCACCCGAACTACGTCGCGGTCTTCGTCGAGCTGGCGGCGCTGCCGCTGGTGCACGGCGCGTGGCTCACGGCGCTGGGCGGCTCGATCTTGCACGTGATGATCCTGCGGCGGCGGATCGCGCTCGAGGAGCAGGTGCTGCTGGCCGACCCCGGCTACCGCGCGGTGATGGGGCCGAAGCCGCGCTTCATCCCGCGCTTGTCGCCGCGTCTCGCGCCGCTGCCATGACCGACGTCGCCGACGTCCTGATCGCGGGCGGCGGCATCGCCGGCACGACGCTGGCGGTATTGCTGGGACGCGCCGGCCTGCGCGTCCTGCTCTACGAGGAGCGGCGCTTCCCGCGCGAGAAGCCGTGCGGCGAGGGGCTGATGCCGGCCGGCGTCGGGGTGCTGCGCCGGCTGGGGCTGGCGGAGGCGGCGGGCGGGCGGCCGCTGCACGGCGTGCGCTACCACGGCTTCGGCATGAGCGCCGAGGCCGCTTTCCCCGGCGAGGTCGAAGGCGCGCCGTCGGTGGCGCTGGGACAGCGGCGCTTTCACCTGGACCGCGCGCTGTTCGAGGCGGCGCGCGCCACCACCGGCGTCGAGGCGGTCGAGGGTGTCGCCGTCGACGGCGCAGTCGTCGAGAACGGGCGTGCGGTTGGATTGCGCGTCGGAGGCGAGATTCGGCGCGCGCGGCTGGTCGTCGGCGCCGACGGGCCGCACTCGCCGGTCCGGCGCAGCCTGGGCCTGGACGCGCCTCGCCCGAGGCGCGCGCGCATCGGCCTGCGCACGCACTTTCGTCTCGCGCGGCCCGCCGACCAGCCGAGCCTGATCGAAGTCTTCATCGGCAATGGTCACGAGCTGTACGTGACGCCGCTGCCCGGCGACGAGGTGCTGGTCGCGGGCCTGTCCGATCGCGATGTCGCGACCGAGGATCCGGCCGGCGGCGCGCGCGCGGCGCTCGCGCGCTGGATCGACGAGGAGCCGGTGCTGCGCGCGCGGCTCGCCGGCGCCGAGGCGCTGACGGCGGTCGCGGGACGCTCACCGCTCGGCCATCGGGCGCGCGCCGGTTTCGCGCCGGGCGCGGTGTTGCTGGGCGACGCCGCGGGTTTCATCGATCCGGTCACCGCGGGTGGCATGGCGCAGGCGATGCTGACCGCCGAGCTGCTCGCGCCGTTCGTGACCAAGGCGCTGGCCGATGGCGGCGCGCGCCGTGGCGACGACCGCTGGCTGCGCCGATTCGATCGAGAGCGGCGCGCGCTGCTGCGCGATTATCACCTGCTCACGCGGTTCGTGCTGTTCCTGGTCGGACGCCCGCTTCTGGCGCGCGCGATGATGCGCCTCATGCGCCGGCAGCCGCGCATGATGGCGCACCTGATCGGCGTGGCGGGGGGCGTGCGGCGGCTGATCTAGGCGGCGACTCGCGACCCGCCGGCTCCGGAGCCTAGAACCGATCCTTCGCCGCTCTTCTCGCCGCCAGCTCCTCCACCGACGCCGCGCGCACGAACGGGTTCGTCGCGCGCTCGAGGGCGACGGTCGTCGGCGTGGTCTGCGGCGTGAGGCGGCCCTGGCGCTCACCGATCGCGCGGTTGCCGGCCTCGACGGTGGCGGCGAAGCGCAGGTTGCTCTCGGTGTACTCGTGGCCGAACCAGAGCCGCGCCGTCGCGGGGATCGCGGTGATCGCCTTCAGGCTGGCGTACATCTGCGCCGGCGTCCCCTCGAACAGGCGACCGCAGCCGGCGCCGAACAGGGTGTCGCCCGTGAAGACGTCGGCGGGAACGTCGCCGCCCTCGGCGGGCAGGCCCCACGCGATGGCCGCGCGCGTGTGTCCGGGAATGTGCATCGCCAGCAGCGGGCGCCCGAACAGCGTGAGCCGCGACGGCACGAAGCCGCCGGTGTCGACGTCGACGAATTCGGTCTGCCCGGGGATGCGCTCGCGGTCGAGCGCGTGGCCGGCCACGAACAGCGTGCCGGCGCCGGCCCGCGCGACCAGATCGGCGATACCGCCGACGTGATCGACGTGGTGATGCGTCGCCAGGATCCCGCGCAACGTGAGGCTCCGGCGTTGCAGCGCGATCACGATCGGCTCGGCCTCCGACGGATCGACGACGTAAGCGTCGGCGCTGTCGGCGCGCGAAATCAGGTAGGCGTAGTTGTCCTTGAGGCAGGGGATGGCTTCGATCTCGATATCGTTCATCGGCGACCTCGCGGGCCCATCCTACCGCGCCCGCGACGCGGCGGCGCGAGATGTTCTACGAGCCGCGCGTGTGGGCGCCTGCAGCTCGCGTAAGGCGGTTGCCAGGCGCGCGACCGCTTCTTCCAGCCGGCGCGGGTCGTACCCACCGTACCCGAGACGCAGGTGATTCCCCCAGCGCGCGAGCGCGTGCGCGTCCTCGGGCAATACGTAGGCTCCCCCGGGCACGAACCCGACGCCGCGCGCGGCGGCGGCCTGGCACCAGCGATCGACATCGATCGTCGCCGCCGCGCGCGCCCACAGCGACATCCCGCCCGGCGGTACGCGAAACGTCAGCGCGTCGCCGAGCCGCCGGCGGAGCGCCGCCACGAAGACGTCGCGTCGCGCCTGGTAAATCCGCCGCATGCGGCGTGCGTGGCGCTGCAGCTCGCCGTCTTCGATCAGCTCGGCAACCGCGCTCTCGGTGCTCGTGTCGCCCTGGCGATCGACGACCTCGCGCAGCCGCGCCAGGCGATGCAGCAGCGGGCGCGGCGCGACCGTGAAACCCAGACGCAGGCCCGGCGCCAGGATCTTCGAGAACGTGCCGACGTAGATCACCACGCCGGCGGCGTCGGCGCTGGCGAGCGGCATCACCGGATGGCCCTCGAAGTGGAACTCGTGGTCGTAGTCGTCTTCCAGGATTGCCAGCCGCTGGCGGCGCGCGAGATCCAGGAGCGCGATCCGGCGCGACGCCGACAGCACCACCGTCGACGGGTACTGGTGGTGCGGCGTCAGGTAGAGCGCGCGGATGGGCCGACGCGCGCACAGCGCCTCCAGCGCACCGACGTCGACGCCGTCCGCGTCGACCGGCAACGGCACGAGGCGTGCGCCCGCGCGCACGATCGCGTCCCAGGCGCGCCGGTAGCCGAGCTCCTCGACGGCCACGAGGTCGCCGGGCCGCAGCAGCGTGCGCGCCGCCAGATCGATCGCCATCTGGCTGCCACGCGTGATCAGCACATCGTCGGCGCCCGCCGCCAGACCGCGCGTCGCCGACAGCATGCTGGCCACCGCGGCACGCAGGCGCGGGAAGCCGTACGGGTCGCTGTAGCCCAGCGTGGCGCCCCCGCGGCTGCGAAGCGCGCGCCGGTACGCGCGCGCCAGCGCCGCTGTCGGCACCAGCGTCAGGTCGGGCACGCCGCCCCAGAGGAAGATCCCGCCGCCCGCCAGCACGGGAACCACCGAGTCGATCACGGTCGAGCCGGCGAACACGAAGTCGGTGGCCGCGCGGTCGCGCGCGCGCGGCGGGGGCAACGGAGCCTCCGGCGCGGGCTCGCAAGGCAGGTCGAACCCAGGCGCCTCGGGGACGCCGGCGCGCGGCGCAGAAGCGGCGGCGAAACGGCGCGGAGACAGATCCGGCAGGCGCGCGCTCACAAAGGTCCCCGAGGCCGGCGTCGTGGTGATCCAGCCTTCACCGGCGAGCTCGTCATAGGCAGTGACCACGGTGTTGCGGTTCACCCCGAGCGCGCGCGCCAGGTCGCGCGTCGCCGGCAGGCGATCGCCTGCGCGCAGGCGCCCGCGGCGGATCTCGTCGGTGAGCAGGCGCGCGATGCGCCGGTAGACCGGCGCGGCGCCCGACGCGTGGGCGGCGCGACGGAGATCCTCGGGCGAGAACCGCAGGGGCCAGCGCGACGGCATCTGGACCAGGAGAATTTCACGAACTGGACCTTATGTATAGTCCGCGCGCGGCCCAGGATCAGCGCCATGGAAAAGCCGACGTCGCTCCCGCTGCCGCTTTCGACCCCGCCGCCGCTCTCGTCGACCGATCGCACGCGCCTGCGCCGCCACCCCGAGCGCGGGCAGACGGACCGCGCGGCGCTCGACGCGATCCTCGACGCCGGCTGGGTGGTCCACGTCGCGTTCGACGCCGGCGGAGGCCAACCGGTGGTGATCCCGACGGCATACGTGCGGATCGACGACCACATCTACTTCCACGGCGCCGTGGCCAACGCCATGCTGCGCGCCGCCGCCAGCAGCCCCGTGTGCGCCGCGGTGACGCTGCTCGACGGGCTGGTGCTGGCGCGCTCGGCGTTCCACCACTCGATGAACTACCGCTCGGCGGTGATCCTCGGGCGCGCGCGCCCTGTCACCGACGAGGCCGAGAAGAAGCGCGTGCTCGAGGCGCTGATCGATCGTCTGATCCCCGGGCGCATGCAGACCGCGCGCCCACCCAGCCCCGACGAGCTGAAGACCACGTCGGTGCTGGCGCTGTCGCTCGACGAGGCGTCGGTGAAGGTCCGCACCGGGCCGCCCATCGACGCCGAGCGCGACCTTGACTGGCCCGCGTGGACCGGCGTGATCCCGCTGGCGCTGGCCAGCGGCACGGCCGCGCCCGCTGACGGCGCATGGGGCACACCGCCCGAGCGCACGCTCGCCGGTCCGGTCGGCGCCGCGCGGGTCGCCGAGCAGCGCCACGGCGACTGCGTGCTCAGCGACGATCGAGCGCGCGTCGACTTCGCGCGCGTCACCGAATGGCTCGCCGGCTCGTACTGGTCCCCGGGCATTCCACGCGCCGCTGTCGAACGCGCGGCGCGGAATTCGTCGCTGGTCGCCGGCGCGTACGACGCAACGGGCGCGCAGGTCGGCTACCTGCGCGTGGTCTCCGACTGCACGCGGTTCGCGAACCTGATGGACGTCTTCGTCGCCGAGACGCATCGCGGGCGTGGCATCGGGCGCGCGCTGGTGCGCTTCGCGCTCGCGCACCCGGCGCACCGCGAGATCTCGCGCTGGATGCTGGGCACCCGGGACGCGCACGGCGTCTACGCGCCCGAAGGCTTCCAGCCGATCGCCGAGCCGGAGCGGCTCATGCAGCGGGTGGTCGCGCCACCGTGGAGCGCGCCGTAAGATTGGCGGGTTGGCCCACCTGCTTCTCTACGACGGCGTCTGCGGTCTGTGCGATCGGCTGGTGCAGTTCGTCCTGCGCCACGACCGCGCCGACCGGTTTCGATTCGCGGCGCTGCAGAGCCGGCTCGCCGCCGAGCTGCTGCGCGGCTACGGCCGCGACGCCGCCGATCTCGACACGGTGTACGTGATCGTCCGCTACGGCGAGCCCGCGGCGACACGACCGGCGCTGCTGTCGAAGGCGCGCGCGGTGCTGTTCGTGCTCGCCGAGCTCGGCGGGATCTGGCGGCTGGCGTCGGTGCTGCGCGTCTTGCCGCGATCGCTGCTCGACTTCGGATACGATCGGATCGCGCGCCGCCGCTACCGCTGGTTCGGACGGCTTGACGCGTGCCCGCTGCCGACGCCGGCCACGCGCGCGAAGTTTCTCGACGGCTGAGCTCGTGTCGGTCTTCTGCGCACCTTGGCAGAAAGACGGCTGCCAGCGACGATCGTGACCTCGGTCGCGCGGCATGCCGCGAATCAGGCCCTATGCTTGATCGTTTACAAAACTTTACGTCGGAGCAAAGCCGGGGCAATACGCTCCGCCGACTGTAGATGAGTCACAGGCCCGCCTGGCGGAGGAGGAGACGGAGACATGCGGCTCGACGAAGATCGCGATCGCTCCATCGAGAGCGGAAAAATTTTCGCACCCTTGCCCCTGGCAATGGCGGGTGTGCTGAGCGCGCTGGTCGCCGTCGGCTGCGGCAGCGCGAGTGAGAAGCCGGGAGGTGGCGGCGGCGGATCGTCGTTCGACGGCGGTTCGCCGGATGTCCCCGCGCCGCCACCGTTCCAGGCCGACCAGCCCTACACCTACGTCGCCAAGGTGAAGAACCTGCTCGTCGGCCTGCCGCCGACCGACGACGAGATCCAGCAGGTGGTCGCCGATCCGACGCGCTCAAGACGCTGATCGACGGCTGGATGCAGCTGCCGGAGTACCAGGAGAAGATGAAGCGCTTCTTCGAGCTCGCGTTCCAGCAGACGCAGGTCACCGTCGCCGACTTCGCCGATCAGGCCTACCCGAAGCAGATCGGCATCAACGGCACGACGACGCCGCTGCTCGTCCAGAACGCGCAGCAGAGCTTCGCGCGCACGATGCTCGCAGCTCATCGCCGAGGGCCAGCCGCTCACCGAGGCGCTGACCACCACCCAGGTGATGATGACGACGGCGCTGAAGGAGCTCTACGCGTTCCTCGACGTCTGGCAGGTCGACGACGACGGCAAGGTCACCGACCGCTTCAAGCAGCAGCACCCGAGCCTGTCGATCATCGCCGAGACCGCGGCCGGGCCGATCCCGATCGCCGACACGCTCGACCCGACGAGCCCGAACTACATGCACTGGTACGACCCCGACGTCGCGACCGACGACGCCGCCAGTCGCCGGCTGCACCGAGGATCCGATCGTCTTCCCGGCGAGCGGCGTCACGCTGCACTACCTGCTCTACGGCTCGCTCGACGGGCGCAAGAGCAGCACCGGCGTGCAGTGCCCGCCGTCGGGCGGCAGCGCCGCCGCGGCCGCAGCTCACGACGGCCGACTTCACCGACTGGACGATGGTGACGATCCGCGCGCCGAAGGCCGGCGAGGCGGTGACGCCGTTCTACGATCTGCCGGCGCTGCGCACGGCGACCGAGCTCGTGCTCACCATCCCGCGCGTCGGCTTCTTCAGCACGCCGGCGTTCTTCGCGAACTGGCAGACGAACATCAGCAACCAGATGCGCGTCACGCTGAACCAGACGCTGATCGTCGCGCTCGGCGCGTCGGTCGACGGCACCGACACCACGACGACCCCCGGCAACCGCCGCCCGGCCTCGACGCGGCGCACGCGGCGCAGCCCGGCGTGCTGCGGCTGCCACCAGACGCTCGACCCGATGCGGTCGATCTTCTCGGCCAACGTACTCGTGGAACTACCACAACCAGCTCGACGCGACGCTGACGGCGCAGAAGGGGCTGTTCGCGTTCCAGGGCGTGATCCAGCCGGTGGCGACCATCGCCGACCTCGGGACGGTGCTGGCGCCGCACCCGCTCTTCGCCCAGCGCCTGGGCGCAGAAGCTCTGCTACTACGTGAACTCGCGGCGTGCGTCGCCGACGACCCCGAGTTCCAGCGCATCGTCGCCGTCTTCCAGGCGTCGAGCTTCTCGTGGAACGCGCTCGTGCGCGAGCTGCTCTCGTCGCCGATCACGACGAACGCCGCGCCGACCGCGACGGCGGCCGCCAACGGCGAGGTCGTCGCGGTCTCGCGGCGCGATCACCTCTGCGCCGCGCTCGACGACCGCCTCGGCTTCGCCGACGTCTGCGGCCTCGACGCGGTCACCAAGAAGGCGCTGTCGGCGACGATGCCGCAGATCGTCGCGGGGCTGCCGTCGGACGGCTACGGCCGCGGCGCGACGGCGCCGGTGCTGCCCAACCAGCCGACGCTGTTCTATCCGCGCGGGCATCGAGAACATCTGCGAGGCGGTCGCGGCGCTGCTCATCGACGTGGCCGCCGCCAAGCAGATCCCGGGCGTGAAGCACTGGTCGAGCGCGTCGCCCGACGCGCGCGATCGCCGACTTCGTCGGCAACCGTCATGGGGCTGGTCCCGTCCGATCCGCGCGCCGTGCCGGCGACGACGCTGCTCAAGGGGCACTTCACCAGCGCGATGGCGCAGGGGGCGCAGCGCCTCCGACGCGCTCAAGTCGACGTTCGTCGCCGCGTGCCTGGCGCCCTCCGCGGTTTCGATCGGGATGTGAAGGAGGCATGAAGATGATCACCCGCCGTCAAGCGCTCACGTCGACCCTCTTCGGCAGCGGCTACGTCGGGCTGCGCGCGCTCGCCACCGGCCTGCCGGCGTCGTTCCTGCTGAACCCGCGCCGCGCGCTCGCCGCCGCTCCGCAGCCCGGCTGCGCGACGCAGAGCAAGGCGCAGTTCATCATCCTCAACACGTCGGGCACGGGCGATCCGATCAACGCGAACGTGCCGGGCACCTACGACGATCCGAAGATCGTGCACAGCGCCGACCCGACGATGGCGCCGACGCCGCTGACGCTGCGCGGGCGCAGACGCCACGGCGGCGGCGCCGTGGGCGACGCTGCCGCAGGCGGTGCTCGATCGCACGTGCTTCTGGCACCTCATGACGAACACGCCGGTCCACCCCAAGGAGCCGGACGTGCTCAAGCTGATGGGCGCGACCTACGCCGGCGAGATGCTGCCGTCGCTGCTGGCCAAGCAGCTCGCGCCGTGCCTCGGCACGATCCAGACGCAGCCGCATCAGCATCGGCGCGACGTCGCCGGCCGAGGGGCTGAGCTTCGGCGGCGCGGCGCTGCCCATCATCCCGGCGCTGGCGCTCAAGGCGACGCTGACGAGCCCGGCCGGGCCGCTCGCCAACCTGCAGGCGCTGCGCGATCAGACGCTGGCGCAGCTCTACGACCTCTACAAGCAACGACGCGACGCCCGGCGCAGAAGGCGTACATCGACTCGCTCGTGACGTCGCAGACGCAGGTGCGCAACATCAATCAGAGCTTGCTCGCCGCGCTCGGCTCGATCAAGGACAACAGCGCCAACTCGCAGATCCTCGCGGCGGTGACGCTGATCCAGATGAAGGTCACGCCGGTGATCGCGATCCACATCCCGTTCGGCGGCGACAACCACCGCGACGTCGGGCTCGCGGCCGAGACGACGCAGACGGTGTCGGGCGTGGCGACGATCGCGCGCTCATGCCGCAGCTCGCGGCCGCGGGGCTCACCGACAGGTGACGTTCGTGTCGCTCAACGTCTTCGGGCGCACGCTCGGCCCGGGCAACACCGACGGGCGCCAGCACAACCAGAACCACCAGGTGTCGATCACGATCGGCAAGCCGTTCGCGGGCGGCGTCATCGGCGGCGTCGGCCCCGTCGGCGGCGACTACGGCGCGCTGGCGATCGACTCGACGAGCGGCGTCGGCGCGGCCGGCGGCGACGTCGCGCCCGTCGACTCGCTGGCGTCGTTCGGCGACCATGCTCGCGGCCGTCGGCGTCGACGGCACGACCATCGGCAAGGAGATCACGTCGGGCAAGGTGATCACGGGGGCGCTGGCGTAGCGACGAAGCTGGCGATCGCCGCGAGCACGCGCGCGTCCGAGTCGGCCTGCGTCTCGCCGGCGGCCTTGCGCTGCTGCGCCGAGACCTCCAGCGAGTGGTCGCCGCCCTCGACGACGAAGAGCCGGTTGGGCGCGGTCATGCGCGGGCGCACGGCGGCGAGCTTGTCGAGCGGGCACAGCGGATCGCGCGTCCCCTGCACGAACAGGATGGGCGTGCGCAGCGCGACCAGCACCTCGTCGCGCAACGCGCCGGTGGCGCCCGACTGCAGCGGATAGCCGAGGCAGATCACGCCCGCGATCGCGCGCGGCAGCGCCGGGGACGCAGCGGCCGCTTCCTCGGCCGCCAGGTGGCACCCCATGCGCCCGCCCATGGATTTGCCGATGAGAAAGACCGGCCGCCCGGGCGCGAGCTCGGCGATCGCCGACGCCAGCGCTTCGCGGTGCGCCGCGATCAGCACCGGTGCGCGATCGGGTGATTTGCGGCCCGCGCGCATGTAGGGATAGTCGAACGCGCCGACGTCACCCAGCGTCTCCAGGCGCTTGCGCCAGGCGACCATCCAGCGGGACGTCGACGGCGCGCCGGCGCCCGGCGCGAGCAGGAAGAAGGGGCGGTGGGGCATGCGCGGGCCCTATCCTAGCCGTTTCCCGTCGGCGTCGGCCGAGGGAGAGGGGGAGTGGCCCCTACTGCGACGCTGTCACCGGCTCGCAGCGATCGGTGACAGCGTCGCAGATCGCGCCGCCGTTGACGTCGCCGCCGCACAGCGAGTCGGGATTGCTGACGCGGTTGCAGCCCGAGACCTGGGGCAGGCCGTTGCACGTGGCGCGATCGAGCCGGCGCCGCGCCAGGAACGCATCCGCCGCCGCCGGGAAGTGAGCGCCGCCGACATCGACGCCCGGGTTGCCCGCGGTCTCCCAGAACCCCAGCGACGTCGGCTGCGCGTTGGGCATCGAGAAGCTGCCGCACACGACCCCCTCCAGCGCCGCCGTGTCGAAGGCCGACGGGGTCGCGAACATCTGGTACGCGGGGAGCTCGGCGTTGCCGAGGCCGCGCTGACCCGCGAGGTGGCAGGTCAGGCAGTACGGCCGCAGCACGTTCTGGTGGAAGTCCGCGTCCTCGCCCTTGGTGTTCCAGGCCCCCGGCGTGGTGTCGCCCGTCGCGGTCGTTCCCGTGGCCTGCAGCGAGTTGCCGTACAGGGCCGCGAGCATCGTCGCCTGCGCGCCGGTGAGCGGCGTGCTGGTCGTGAGCAGATTCACCTGGCGGATGCGCTCTTCCTGACCGGCGCGCATGACGCCGTCGGGAATGCCGTTCCCTTTCACGAACACCACGACGTTGGGATCGAGCGGCAGGAAATGCGCGTTGCGCGCCAGGTGCTTCGTCGAATCGTAGCCGCCGCCGTGGCAGGTCATGCAGACCTGGGGATGCGGGCGCGGACCCAGCGTGTCGAGCCGCGCCCAGTCCTGGCGCTGGCCGCTGGAGTTGTAGACGTAGAACTGCACCTGATACGTCGGATCCAGGCTGGGACGGTAGCTGATGCACACCGTGTTGCGCGGCGCCTGGCCGTCCACGGCCGCCAGCAGCGAGAGCTGCTCCTGGCGAAAGCCCGGGCCGTAGTTGGCGACGTAGCACGCCGTCCCCTGCAGCACGTTGCCCTGCGCATCGTGCCCGTCGATGAACTTCGAGCAGGCAAGCTCGCGGCCGAGCCCGAGCTCGTTGCGGTTGTAGTAGACGACGACGCCGGTGCGATCGCGGAAGTCCTGCAGCGCTTCACCCGCCTGCGGCGTCGGAAAGCCGAAGACGCGCTTCCAGTCGTCGAGGGTCGCCGGCGCCGTGACGTGCGGTCCCACCGGCTGCCCCGTCGCGGGATCCACGTCGCCGGTATCGAATGATTCACCCGCCGGATTGCCGAGCGTGTCGTAGAAGAGGCGCGTCTCCGCGATGGCGGGATCGGCCGCCGTGCCCCACAGCGTCGGTGTGCCGTCCGCTTGCATCCCGGTCAAAAGGCCGCTGTTCGCCGCATAGGCGGCGTTGAGCGCGACGCCGGACAGCGGCGGCGGACCTTCGGACACTGGCTGCCCGCTGACGCACGCCGCGAGACCCGCCAGGGACGTCGAGAGCACCAGCGCAGCTCGACGATCTCGGAACGACTTCATCCTTCAACCTTCCGTGTGTTTCAAAGCGCCGAAGAGCACGACGCCCGATTCACTTCATCGGAATGTTCTGCGAAAGACCTGACTAGAAAATCACGCCGTGTACCGTCGACGACCGTCGAGAACCGAGGATGGGGAGCAAGGTGCGACGGCGCGCGCCGCCGGCACGGCGCGACGACCCGCAGCCACTCACATGAACGGCGCGGTCGCCGTCAGCGGCGCGGGCGGCGCCAGAACGCGTACGCGACGCCGCCTGTGAGCAGCGTCAAGAATCCGGCGGCGCTCTCGCGCGGCCGGTCATGGATCGCGAACGCGGTCATGAAGATCGCCGAGGCGATGAAAAGCAAGCCGCTGAGCGGCCATCCGAGCGCGCGGTGCGGCCGATCGGCGCGCGGCTCGCGCACGCGCAGCACGAACGCCGCCAGAACCGTGGCGCCCGCGCTGACCGTGAGCGTGAAGCCGACATAGACCAGGATCGGATCGAATGTCGCCGTCGCTGCGGCGACGAACGCCAGCGCCCCCTGCAGTGCGACCGCCGCCGTCGGCGCGCCGCGTGGACCGACACGTCCGAGCGCGCGGAAGAACAGCCCGTCCTCCGCCATGGCGACGCTGATGCGCGGGCCCGACATCATGAAGGCGCTCACCGAGCCCGCGAGCGCCAGCGCGACCATCGACGACAGCAGCACGGCGCCGCGCGGGCCGAACAGCGCGGCGGCGACGACGTGCGCGACTTCGATCTGGCCGGCGAGCGCGGCCGGCGGCACCGCCCACAGGAAGACGACGTTGAGCCCGACATAGAGTGCGGTGACGAGGACGGTCCCCGTGACCAGCGCGCGCGGCAGCGTCCGCCCGGGATCGCGCATCTCGCCCGCGACATAAGCGGCGGTGTTCCAGCCGAAGTACGCGTACGAGACGTAGACCAGCCCGAGCGCCAGCGCTCCCACGCTCGCCGTTGCGCCGCCACCCGCGGGCACCGCGGCGGCGCCGGGTCCGACAGTGAGGCTGAGGTTGGCCCAGTCGCCCTTGCCCGACGCGATCGCGCCGCCGATGAAGACGACGATCAGCGCGACGACCAGCGCGGTCAGCGTCGCCTGCAGCCGCGCGCCGAAGCGCACGTCGACGAGATGCGCGCAGGTCACGGCGGCGATGAGCGCCAGCGCGACCGGCCGCTGCGGCACCCCCGGGAAGACGGCGTGCACGTAGCGGGCAAAGGCCAGCGCGCCCGCCGCGGCGGGCGCGGCGAACCCGACCAGCAGGCCGATCCAGCCGGACAGGAAGCCGACCGCGGGATGAAACGCGCGGGAGAGGTAGACGTACTCGCCACCCGCGCGCGGCATCATCGCGCCGAGCTCGGCGTAGACCGCCGCCCCACACAGCGCGAGCACGCCCGCCACCGCCCAGACCGCCAGCACCAGCAGGGGAGAGTGCAGCGACCCCAGCAGCACGCCGGTGGTGGTGAAGACACCGGTGCCGATCATGCCCGCCACCACCAGCGCGGCGCCGTGAGCAGCCCCGAGGGGACGGGCATCAGAGCCGGGCATTCCCCCTGTTACCGCGCCTGGCGGCGCCGTTCAACTGCGCCCGCGGCCCGCGGAATCGCCGGGCATCGGAATTTACGTGCAGTTTCCATGGAAATGAGCCGAACGATATAGTGGGGCGCGGGGCCATGGCGGTTGCGGCTCCCCCCCACCCCCATGATCGGCACCCTGATTCGCGATTACCGGATTGTGACCGAGCTCGGGAGCGGAGGCATGGGCACGGTCTACTTCGCCGAGCACACGCTCATCGGGCGCCGCGCGGCGATCAAGGTCCTGAACCCCGACGTCTCGAAGAACGAGGACATCGTCGCGCGCTTCTTCACCGAGGCCAAGGCGGTGAACTCGATCCGCCATCCCAACATCGTCGACATCACCGACTTCGGACAGACGGACGCGATCCACTACATCATCATGGAGATGCTCGAGGGCGAGACGCTGGGCGCGCGCCTGGAGATGGAGCGCCCGCTCGACGAGCGCACGACCGTGCACATCCTCAGCCAGGTGGCGTCGGCGGTCGGCGCGGTCAACGAGCAGGGGATCGTGCACCGCGACCTCAAGCCCGAGAACATCTTCCTGACCAACCACCCCGACTATCCCGACTTCGTGAAGGTGCTCGATTTCGGCGTGGTCAAGCTGATGGGAGCGCCCGCCGAGGCGGCGCACAAGACGCGCCCCGGATCGGCGATCGGGACGCCGGCGTACATGTCGCCCGAGCAGTGCCTGGCCGACGCGCGGCTCGATCACCGCAGCGACATCTATGCCCTCGGCGTGGTCGGCTACGAGATGCTGACCGGCGGGCTGCCGTTCGTCGGCGATTCGCTCGAGGTCATGATGGGCCACGCGCGCGGCACGGTGGTTCCGCCCAAGGAGCGCAACCCGGCGCTGTCCGACGCGATCAACGAGGTCGTCGTGCGCGCGCTCGCGAAGAAGCCGGCGGATCGCTTCGCCAACATGCGCGAGCTGCGGCTGGCGCTGGAGGCAGCGATCGCACCGGCGCGCCCGCGCGTGGCGACGCCGCCGCCGGCGCCCGCGCCGGTCGTGGAGCTCCCCGCGCCGCCGGTCCTCGCGCCCGCCCCTTCGCTGGTCGCTGCGCCCCCGCCCGCGCCGATGGCGCCGACCGGCGTCACCGTGCAAGAGCGCCGCCCCGAGGAGAAACGACGGCCGGAAGAGGCCGAGAAGAACGAGCGCATGGAGCGCGTGCAGACCAAGAAGGTCGGCGGCAAGCTGCGCGAGATCATCGCCCGGCGCATCGCGCAGAACCGCCTGTCGGTGCCGTCGATGCCGGCGGTCGCGGTCCGCTGCCTCGAGCAGCTACGCGATCAGAACGCCAAGTTCAGCGAGCTGGCGGCGACCGTCGAGAAGGATCCGCTGATCGCCTCGCGGCTCCTGCGCATCGTCAACAGCCCCGCCTACGGCGGGCGCGAGCCGATCACCAGCGTCGAGAACGCCATCAGCCGCCTCGGTATGAAGCCGTTCCGCATGATCCTGATCGAGCTGGCGGCGCGCGAGGTCTTCACGTCCAAGAACCAGCGCATCCGCCAGGCGTTCCGCGGCATCTGGGAGCACTGCCTGGCCGTCGGCATGCTCGCGCGCGACATCGCGGGCAAGCTGCCGGGCGCCGCCGACGCCGACGCCGTCTATCTCGCGGGCCTCTTCCACGACGTCGGCAAGCCGGTCGTCGGCGCGCTGCTGCTCGAGGCGGAACGCAGCCTGATGCAGGAGCTGGACGAGCCGTTCATGACCGACACGCTCTGGCTCAAGGTCGTCGACGACGCGCACCGCGACGTCGGCGCAGCGCTGGCTTCCCAGTGGACGCTGCCGTCGTCGGTCGCCAAGGCGATCGCCGGCTGCGACGCGTACGACGACGGCGGCCGCGCATCCTGCACCAACCTGGTGCGCTACGCGAACGCGCTCACCAAGCGGCAGGGGCTCTACGTCGGCACGGTCGACGCCGCCGAGGTCGAGGCGGTGCTCGCCGAAGGCCGGCGCTTGCTGGGCGTCGACGAGGCCGCCGAGGCGAGCTTCCTCGCCGGGTTGGCCGAACGGGTCGCGTCGGTCACCAGCGCCGGCGCAGAGAAGCCGCGCACGATCAACGTGGCGGCGAAAGCGCACTAGCACCGTTCATTTCAAGCGCCAGGACGCCAGGAACGCCAGGTCCGGACCCTCTCGAGAAATCCGGATCCTGGCGTTCCCCGCGTCCTCGCGTTTTCTTGTCTGACCAGCATTGCGCAACGCCGCGCGCTTCCCGTGAGTGCTGTCACGTGGCGGCACCTCCTCTCTGCCTCGCGAACGTTCGCGGCAGCGCCGGTTCCGTCCCGTGTACGGTCGCAGCTACGGTCGTTCGAACAAAGTCCGAACGGTCCGAACCGGAGGGCAGGCGGCAAACCGCGCTCGTCGCGTCGAAACCGGGGACCATCGCGTCGCCGGCGACGGTTCCCAATGCCCCGCCAGCGCTCGCGAAATCGACGCCTCTGCACTCCATCGGGATCGACGAGGACGATCCGTTCGGGCCTCGAGACTGGCTGGCACAAGAGCTGCTCAGGGTAATCGTGGTGAGCGGAATCTGATCGTCAACGGCGCATGGTAAGCGCAAGAAAGGCAGCCACGATGTTCACGGGGGCAACGTCCGCAGATCGCCTACTCCTTTCCGTCCTGTTTGCCGCCGGTTTCGTTGGCGCATGCGTCGGCTCGCCGACGACGAGACCGGACGGCGGAACGGGCTCGGGTGGCTCTGCGGGGGGAGGCGGCGGAGGAAACGTTGGAACCGGAGCGGGAGGCGTGAGCGCAGGCGGCATGTCGGGCGGCGGCGCTTCGGGGGCCATCGGGGGCGCAGGTGGGGGGACGACAGTGGATGGCAGCATGACCACCGATGGTGGCCCAACCGCGGACGGCGCAATGGCTGGCGACGTGTCCTGCGGGGCGCTGGGCCAGGCCTGCTGCGCGGGCACCAACAGTTGCGGGGCCGGGCTCGCCTGCCTTGGCTCGGCGAGCTGCAGCTGCATCCGCGATCTGTTCGACTTCTATCCACTTCGCGTCGATGGAAAGCTGTTGGCGGAGTCCGATTCCGCCACCGCCGCCCAGTCCCCCATTCTGGATGCGGCGAGCGCGCTGCCAGTGGCGGACGCGACAAAGGCGGTGGGCGGAGCCGCCTACGGCTGCGCGATCAGGGGGGCCGACAACGAAGCCTGGTGCTGGAGGACGGTCGCCAACGGAAACAGCGCCGGACAGCTTGGATCCGGCGTCGCCGACGCCTCCGGTCCGTTGCTTCGGGCGACTCAGGTCTTCATCGCGGCCAATCGGCCGCTGGTGGGAGTGACCGATCTCTTCTCGAACCTGTCGGGTGGTGGAGCGGCCACCTGCGCGGTCGTCGACGGCGGCCAAGTCTATTGCTGGGGAGCGCTGACGTGGCTGTCCAACGGGGGAACTGGGATCAATGTGCCGTACGCAACACAGATTACGCTGGACGGCGTGGCGCCTCTGGCAGGCGTGGCGAACATGGCGTTCAGCGCGAATACCGCCTGCGCCGTACTGCAGGGAGCCGCCGCAAAGGAGGTGTGGTGTTGGGGCGCCAACAATTCGGCACAACTCGGTCAGGGAGACGTCGTAAACCGCCGCTATCCGACCAAAGTCTTGGGGCTCACGAATCCGAGCCGCCTCGCCGTCACCGCGCCTGACCTCAACAACACCACGACGGTCTGCGCTGTCGACGGTGACAATGTTCGATGCTGGGGAAGCACTGCCACCGGCGGTACGGGAAAGACCGGCTCTCAACTTCTTTCGCCCACGCTCGTCCTGAAAACCGACGCCGTGACACCTCTGGCCGGTATCACGGACATTCGCCCGATCACGCCTTACAACATAGCGGGTTTTTGTGCCCTGACCGCCACCCACATTCCGCTCTGCTGGGGCAGCGGATTTGGTTCCTTTCCCGACGTCTATATCGCTCCCAATCTCGTCACCCTTGGCTACGTCACCTCGGGAGTCTTCGGCGCCACGGTGCGATACCTCAGCAGCGACGGCCTCTATCACGTCGGAGGCACGAGTCGCATGGCCGATTGCGGGCTCATTCAGTAGTCGCTTTGTCCCTAGCCTCGGCCGGCGACCACGAAGCCGATCAGCTCGGCGGCCGACGTCACGATCAGCAGCGCGACCGACCAGAAGGCGATGCTCTCCCAGCGCGCGGGGTCGCGGAAGTCGCCCCGGCGCATGCGCCAGAACTGCCAGGCGGCGATCGGGGAGGTCAGCAGCGCGGCGCCGGCCGCGATCGGCAGCACCCCGAACCGCACCAGCAGCAGCAGCAACCCATAGACCCCGACCAAGATCCCCTGGTAGACCCGCGCCGCCCAGTCCGCGCCGTGACGCACCACCAGCGTGCGCTTGCCGGTGGCGGCGTCACCGGCGGCGTCGGGGAGCTCGATCGCCAGTAGCATCGCCAGCTGAAGGCCCGCCAGAGGGGCAATGGCGACCAGAGGAAGTAATCTCCATTGCGTTGCCTGCAAGTAAAAACCGGTGAGCGGCACCAGCCCCGGGACCACCACCGCGACATCCAGCTCGCCCCACCCGGTCGAATGCAAGCGAAGCGGTGGTGCACTGTACTCCCACGACAGGACGATGATCGCTGCCATCAGGGCCACCACGCCCGCCGGCGCGCCGGCATGGCCGATCAGGATCGCGGTCGCCACGCAGGCGATCAACGCCAGCGCCAGCGCCGCGATCAACGCCGTCACCCGCGGCAGCTCGCCGGCGGGCAATACCCGGCTGCCGCCCGACCATCGCGTCGGCGTGGCGTTGGCGCGATCGGCGTCGAAGTCGAAGTAGTCGTTACAGTAGTGAGTCATGAGATGCGCGGCCGTGACCGCGACCTGCCCCCAGACGTAGCGACGCCAGTCGATGGCCCTCCCGCCGCTCGCGAAGGCGGCGATCGCGGCGCCGAGGCCGTAAAGCACGAATCCGCCGGCGAGGAACAGCGGCCGGCCCAGACGTACGAAGGCTCCGACTTGCTGGAGCCGATACGCAAATCCGCGCACGCGCGGAGCATACACGCGCCGTCTCCAGACGCGCTCGGGTGGGCCCGTTCAGTGAGCAGCTCCGTGTGATCATCAGCTCGTCCATTGACACCGACGGACTGGCGACCTAACCTCCGGCGAACCTTTGAGATCTTCTTTTACCTTTCGGCGGGTTGCAGAGGCGACGGCGAATAGGCTCGCGGTGTTCGCGAACATGTGTCAATCCTCCACGCAGAAACCGCGGAAACTCCCACTAGCCCAGCCGACGCTGCTCCCCTGTCGGCTGCTTCCTTGGAAAGACAGGTGACCCTGATGTCCGAGGCCGGAATTCCGAATCACCGAACCGACCCTGTCTTCATCGGCATCGATGTCGGATCCACGACCGTGAAGGCCGTCGTGGTCGACCCAGTGACCCAGGAGATCCTCTGGTCGGACTACCAGCGGCACCAGACGAAGCAGGCAGAGAAGGTGCTCGAGCTGCTCGTCGCGATCGGTAACGAGTTCCCCGACTTGCCGCCCGGGAGCATCCGCTCCTTCATCACGGGCTCGGGCGCGTCGCCGCTGGTGGCGCCGATCGGCTCGAAGTTCGTTCAAGAGGTCAACGCGGTCACGCTGGCCGTCGAGCGCCTGCACCCCGACGTCGGCTCGGTCGTCGAGCTCGGCGGCCAGGACGCGAAGATCATCATCTTCAAAGAGGCCAAGAACGACAAGGGCGAGAGCACCGGCAAGACCGCCATCGCCTCGATGAACGACAAGTGCGCGTCGGGCACCGGCGCCACCATCGACAAGTGCTTCATGAAGGTCGGCATGCCGTCCGAAGACGTCGATGAAGCTGCACTTCGACGACCGCAAGCTGCACCACGTCGCCGCCAAGTGCGGCGTCTTCGCCGAGACCGACATCGTGAACCTGGTCAAGGCGTCGATCCCGTCGCCCGAGATCATGTGCTCGCTCGCCGACGCGATCGTCATGCAGAACCTGTCGGTGCTGACGCGCGGGAACACGCTGCGCCACAAGGTGCTGCTGCTCGGCGGCCCGAACACCTACCTGCCGTTCCTGCAGGAGTGCTGGCGCAAGCGCATCCCGCAGACCTGGGAAGACCGCGGCTACGACTATCCCGAAGGACGTGCCGATCGAAGAGCTGATCATCATCCCCGAGAACGCGCAGTACTACGCCGCGTTCGGCGCCGTGATCTACGGCCTGCACGAGGACGCCTCGGTCGGCATCTACCACGGGCTCGACGAAGCTGAACGAGTTCATCACGCTCGGGTCGCAAGTCGAAGCTCGGTGACTCGGCGGGCCCGCCGCTCGCGCGCGACGACGACGAGCTCGAGGCGTTCCGCGAGCAGTACAGGATCCCGAAGTTCATCCCCGCGACGCTCACGCCCGGCACCAAGGTGCGCGCGGTCATCGGCATGGACGGCGGCTCGACGTCGTCGAAGGCCGTGCTCGTCGACGAGAACAAGAACATCCTCAAGAAGGAGTACCAGCTCTCGAAGGGCAACCCGATCCAGGACGTGAAGGAGATCCTGGCGCGCCTGCGGGCCTGGGTCACCGACGCGGGCTGCGAGCTCGAGGTGCTGGGCTTCGGCGCGACCGGCTACGCCGCCGACGTGCTCGAGAAGACCGTGAAGTCCGACGTCAACATCGTCGAGACCGTCGCGCACATGATGTCGGCGACGACCTACTTCGGCGAGATCGACGTCATCTGCGACATCGGCGGCCAGGACATCAAGGTCCTGTTCATGCAGAACGGCGACATCAAGAACTTCCGCCTGTCGAACCAGTGCTCCGCCGGCAACGGCATGCTGCTGCAGGCGATGGCCGATCAGTTCGGCGTGAAGATCACCGACTACGCCGAGACGGCGTTCGGCGCCGACCTGTCGCCCAAGTTCAGCTACGGCTGCGCCGTGTTCCTCGACAGCGACCGCGTGAACTTTCAGAAGGAGGGCTACTCGAAAGAGGAGCTGCTCGCGGGCCTGGCGCAGGTGCTGCCCAAGAACGTCTGGCAGTACGTCGTGCAGATCCCGCGCATGGCGGCGCTGGGCACGAAGTACGTGCTCCAGGGCGGCACGCAGTACAACCTGGCGGCCGTCAAAGCCCAGGTCGACTACATCAAGGAGCGCGTGCCCGGCGCCGAGGTCTACGTGCACCCGCACTGTGGCGAGGCGGGCGCGATCGGCGCGGCGTTCGAGACCCTGCGCGTGGTCGGGCGGCGCGGCTACTCGACCTTCATCGGCATCGATTCGGCGATCGACATCGAGTTCGTGTCGATCAACGACGAGACGACGCGTTGTCATTTCTGCCCGAACCTGTGCGCGCGCACGTTCATCGATACGCGCACGCCGGCGGGCGACACCGCGCGCTACATCAGCGGCTTCTCCTGCGAGAAGGGGACGGTCGAGTCGGAGGACGCGATGCTCGCGCTCTCGGCCGAGCGCAAGAAGCTGATGAAGTCGTACCCGAACCTGGTCGACACCGAGTCGAAGCTGCTTTTCCGGCACTTCTACGACCAGAGTCCCATGCCCGAGGACGGCTCGAAGAAGATGGACATCGAGGTCCGGCGGACATTGACCAACGCGCGGCGCATCCCGATCGAGGGGAAGTTCAAGCGCTCGAGCGCCGAGGCGTGGAAGAAGCGCGGGCGCATCCGCATCGGCATCCCCAAGGTGCTGAACGTCTGGTCGACGGCGCCGTTCTGGCGCACGTACCTCGAGACGCTGGGCATCGCCAAGCAGCACGTCGTCTTCAGCGACTACACCTCGGAAGAGATGTGGATGGAGGGCGGCAAGTACGGATCGATCGATCCCTGCTACCCGTCGAAGGTCGGGCAGGCGCACATCCACAACCTGCTCTTTCACCACCACACCGACGAGCGAAAGCTGAACCTGATCTTCTTCCCGACGCTGACGCACGTGCCGTCGTTCGTGAAGAAGGCGATGGACTACACGTCGTGCCCGATCGTCGCCGGCGCGCCCAACGTGCTCAAGGCCGCGTTCACCAAGGAGACCGACTTCTTCGCGCAGCGCGGGATCAAGTACCTGGATCCGGCGTGCTCGATGATCGAGCCGACGCTGCTGCGCAAGCAGCTCTTCGACACCTTCCGCGAGCACCTGGACATCACCGAGGACGAGTCCGACTTCGCCTGCGACGAAGCCTGGGAGGCGATGAAGAAGCTCGACGTCGAGATGGAGGCCAAGGGCGAAGACGATCCTCGAGCAGGTCGAGAAGGAAGACCGCATCGCCATCCTGATGATCGGCCGCCCCTATCACCTCGATCCCGGCCTGAACCACAGCATCCCCGAGGAGTTCCAGGTGCTGGGCTATCCGGTGCTGTCGATCCGGTCGGTCCCCAAGGACGAGGCGTGGCTGTCGCGCTTCTTCGCCGAGGATCTACAGAAGGGGCGCATCACGACGCCGCTCGAGATCGGCGACGTGTGGCCGGAGAACTACTCCTCGAACTCGGCGCAGAAGGTCTGGGCGGCGAAGTTCGCCGCCCACCACCCCAACGTCGTCGTGCTGGATCTGTCGTCGTTCAAGTGCGGGCACGACGCGCCGACCTACGGCATCATCGACGGCATCATCAGCACGGCGCAGACGCCGTACTCGGCGCTGCACGACATCGACGCCAACAAGCCGGGCGGCTCGATCAAGATCCGCGTCAAGACCTACGCGCACAGCCTGACGCTGCACAAGGAGCGTCTCGAGGACGTCAGCACAGAGAAGCAGACGCTGCTCAACGAGATCGACAAGAAGCGTCTGACGCTGCTGGCGATGAAGGCCAAGCAGCTGGCGGAGCGCGCGCAGAAGGACCCGGCGGTCGAGCGCCAGATTCAGGAGATCACCGACCGCGTGAAGGCGTACGAACAGTCACGCGCGAAGCCGACGGAGCTGGAGCTGGCGTCGACGGCTCGCGACGAAATGAAGAAGCAGGGGATCGTCCAGCTCGGCATCCGAAACCGGGACGGACACGTCAAACCGATCGATTCTCGCGCAGGCACGCAGCCTGGGCTGACCTAATAGGAGACGACGACACATGGGAACTGCCAAGGAAAATCAATCGTTCCGGTTGCCGATTCTGGGTGAAGACGTGGCCAGCGCGCTCGCCGGCGACATCGACATCGACGCGGAGCTGCGCAAGCTCGACGAGGCGGCAGCCCTGGGCGCGCGTCCCGGCGGCGCGGTCCAGACCGATCACTGGTACGACCAGATGGTCAACCCGCAGTTCACCAAGAGTCAGCGCGAGAAGACGACGCTGCTGGTCTCGGGACTGACGGCGGCGCACGACTACCTGGTCAAGGGCGCGCTCACCGGCCTCGGCTACAACGTCGAGGTCATCGACGTGCCCGACAACGATGCCCTGCGCTACGGCAAGGAGTTCGGCAACCGCGGGCAGTGCAACCCGACCTATTTCACCGTCGGCAACCTGGTCAAGTTCCTGACCGAGCGGGCCGCAGCAGGACAAGCTCGGCCAGCGCGACATGGTCGAGAAGTACGTCTTCCTGACCGCGGGCGCGTGCGGCCCCTGCCGCTTCGGCATGTACGCCACCGAGTACCGCAAGGCGCTGCGCGACGCCGGCTTCGACGGCTTCCGCGTGATGCTGTTCCAGCAAAAGGGCGGCCTCAAGCAGGCGACCGGTGAGGAAGCCGGCCTCGAGATGAACCCTGGCGTTCTTCATCGGCCTGCTGAAGGCGATCCTGGCCGGCGACGTCATCAACGGCATGGGCTATCGCCTGCGTCCGTTCGAGGTCGAGGCCGGCGCCACCGACCGCGCCATCGAGAACACCAAGCGCTACGTGCACGACGCGCTGATCTCGGGCAAGTCGGTGCTGGCGGCGCTCATGCGCGGCAAGCGCGAGTTCGGCCAGGTCCAGCTCGACTGGACGCGGCCCGCGCCGCGCGTGTCGATCATCGGCGAGTTCTGGGCCATGACCACCGAGGGCGACGGCAACTATCAGTTGCAGCGCTTCCTCGAGTCGGAAGGCGCCGAGTGTGACATCCAGTTCGTCACCAACTGGCTGCTCTTCATGCTCTGGGAAGGCCGCTACGACACCAAGCTGCGCGCCGAGCTGCGCGGCGTCGACGAGGCGAAGAAGAGTCTCAAGAACGTGCAGATCGGCAAGAAGCTGGCCGGCCTGTTCGTGGCCGACCTGGCGATCCGCGCCGTGTTCCACATCTTCGGCGCCGCCGTCGGCTACCGCGGCTACCACCTGCCCGAGATGGACGAGATCGCCGAGACCGCGCACAAGTACTACAACAACCAGGTGCGCGGCGGCGAAGGGCACATGGAAGTCGGGCAAGTTCATCCTGAACGTGCTGCGCAACAAGGCGCACATGACCCTGTCGGTGAAGCCGTTCGGTTGCATGCCATCGTCGGGCGTCTCCGACGGCGTGCAGAGCCTGATCACGGGGCTCTATCCGCAGAGCATCTTCTGCGCGATCGAGACGTCGGGCGACGGCAAGGTCAACGTGCAGAGCCGCGTGCAGATGTTCTTGTTCAAGGCGCGGCTCGCGGCGCAAAAGGAATACGCCGACATGCTGGCCAAGCTGGGGCTCGACGGCGCGAAGGTGCGGGCGTTCTTCGGCGCCCACCCGGAGATGGCGACCGGCCTGCACCGCTCGCCGCACGCGGCCGCCGGCACCGCCGCCGACCGCCTGGCCGAGGTGGCGCCGTTCATCGGCAAGAGCGAGAGCGCGATCCGCGTGCTCAAGGCCAAGCTGTTCGCGAAGCGGGCGTTCGCGGCCGCGCGCGAGCTGCCGGGCGCGCTCGAGAAGCTGCGCAAGCGGGCCATCGAGCGTTCGCCGGTGCTGTTCGAGCAGGCACGCGAGGAGTGGATCGAGCAGCGCCCGATCATCGTCGAGAAGATGAAGCAAGCGGCGCGCGCGAAGGCCGAGTCGTTCGGCATCCCGCTGCCGAGCGCCTTGGCAGCGAAGGACCGCACCGCGACGACGACGTCGGCCGCGGCGTAGTCGCGCGGCCGTTCAGTTAAGCGCCAGGACGCCAGGAACGCGTCCTGGCGTTTTTCTTATCTGACCGGCATTGGGCGTCGGGGCCAAACAGACCCCGGCGCCTGCACGCCCTTCGCTACTTCGCTGCCGGAATCACGCCGCACGCCATGCGGCCACCGCCGCCGCCGAGCGGCTTGGGCGTGTCGGAGTAGTTGTCGCCGCCCTCGTGAATCATCAACGAGTGGCCTTCCATGTCGGCGAGCTTGAGCCCGGCCACATCCAGCTTGGCCTTGGCAACGCCCTTGTCCGACACCTCGATCTTGGGCAGATCGCCCTTGTGACCGCCGCCGCCCGGCCCCTTGTGAGCCTTGGTGGCGTCGGGGTCAAAGTGGCCGCCCGCGGCCTGCCCCGGGGTCTTTTTCCCGTCCTTGTCGGCGGGGTCGCAGCTCGGCTTCTCGTGCATGTGAAAGCCGTGCTCGCCGGCCGGCAGCCCCTTGAGGTCGGTCGTGATCGTGACCCCGTCCTTCGAATCCTGGAGCGTGATCGTCCCGGCCGACTTTCCGACGCCGTTGGCGTCGATGAAGCTCATTGGAACCTTGACCTTCTTGGCAGCGTACGCCGCGGAACCGCCCGCGAGCCACATCGCCATCGCCAGCATCGATACAGATCGTTTCATCCGGGACCCCCTTTTTAGTGGGCGCCAGCTGGCGCGCCGTGGCGAAGATAACAAGTTTCGAACGCCGCGTTATGAGATAATTCCTGCGTCTAGCCGTGTCTAGCGGGTGCCGCGAATGAAGCGACCAGACGAAGATCCACCGGCGGGTTCGGAACCCTCCCAGGGTTCCGAAGCGGACGCCGACAGACGTACCAGCGAACGTGTGACGACGCGCTCACTCGTCGAGGTGAAGATCCCGACCTGGCAGGCGTTCCGCAGCGTGCATGCCGTGAACGTCTCCCAGGGGGGCATGCGAATCTCGCTCGGGCCGCACGCGCGCATCGGCCTGCCGATCGACATCATCCTGACGCTGCCGAACGGCAAGCGGCTGCACCTGCTGGGTCACGTCGCGCACCTCGGCGGCGACGCCTCCGGAGACATCGGCGTGCGCTTTCAGGACCTGCCGCCAAAAGTGCAGGCCGAGGTCGACGGCTACATCGACGACCTGCGCTCGGGACGCACACCCAAGGAGGAGACGCCCGCGGCCGGAATGCCGTCGGGCGTGCTAATAAAGAAGAAGAGCTGATTTCGGCGCGGTACGGCCGAGGGGTGGCCGCGCGCGGGTCGGAGCGTGGAGGGAAGTCGTGGTTGTTCGAATCGGACGCGGAACGATCGTCGTCGGGCTCTGGACACTGACGAGCGGTTGTCTGACCGGGCTCGGGCTCCCCCCGCCGGGCACCGGTGGCCAGGCGGGCAGCCAGCAAAACGACGGTATGGGGGGCGGAAACGGCGGCGGTGCATCGGGCGCCGGCGGCGGCGGCGGTGCGGCGGGTGCCGGCGGCGGCGGAAACGGCGGCGGTGCATCGGGTGCGGGCGGCGGCGGAAACGGCGGCGCCGCGGCCGGCGGTGGCGGTGAAGACGAAGGCGCGGACGGCGGGCAGAGCCTGCCCGACGGCGGCCAGGGATCCGGCGGCGGCGCGGGAATCGACGCCCTCCCCGCTCCCAACATCCTGGACCAGGAACGCTGGGTCACGCAGCAGGTCCCATTGATCGACGGAACCAAGTGGCTGGCCGGCGACTTCGACGACGACGGCCGCACCGACCTCGCGGCCGTCTTCAACGACCAGGGGAGCGCCTCGATCGACGTCTGGCTATCGACCGGTTCGAGCTTTACCCGGCAGCGCTGGGCCACCCAGCAGGGCGGCTTCTGGGCCACGCAGAAGTGGCTGGCCGGCGACTTCGACGGCGATGGCTCGACCGATCTCGCCAACGTCTTCAACGACCTCGATCAGATATCGATCGACGTCCACCGCTCGACTGACTTCTCAGGCTCCAACCGACCCGGCTTCACGATCGAGCGCTGGGCCACCCGACAAGGCGGCTTCTGGGACGCGCAGAAGTGGGTGGCCGGCGACTTCGACGCCGACCGGCGCACCGACCTCGTCAACGTGTTCGAGGATCTCGGCCAGACGTCGATCGACCTCCATCGTTCGACCGGATCCGCGTTCGTCTTCCAGCGCTGGGCCACGCGGAACGTCGTCTACTCCGAGACGCAAAAATGGCTCTCCGGCCAGTTCGAGCTCGGCGATTCGGCCGACACGCTCGTGACCGTGTTCGACGACATGGGCAGCATCTCGATCGACGTGTATCTGCGAAACGGGACCACGCTGGTCCGCTCGCAACGGGGCCGGCAGCTGGGCGCCTTCTGGGACGCGCAAAAATGGCTCGCGGGCGGCTTCAGCAACATCGGCGCCGCGGATCTCGCCAACGTCTTCGGCGACAATGGCCAGGCGTCGATCGACATCGTGCTGGACAGCGGTGCGCTCGACCGGCGCTGGGCCACGCAGCAGGGCGGCTTCTGGGACGCGCAACAGTGGCTCGCGGGTGACTTCGACGGTGACCATATCAGCGACCTGGCGAACGTCTTCAGCGACAATGGCTCCGTCTCCATTGACGTTCACCGGAACCCCACGCCTTAGATATCGCACGCCCGCCGCGCGCCTCCGGATCGCCGCCGGGCTGTGCGCGGCCTCGATGATCGTCGCCGCCGGCGCCGCGCACGCCCGCACGCTCGACGCGCGCTCGGAGCAGGCGATCGAGGCGGCGCTCGTCGCGCTGCGCGGCGCCGACCTGGTGGTCGTCGACGATCCGGTTTCGGGGCGCGCGCCGTCGGCCCTGCTGGCGGCGCGCGCGGCGGCTTCGCCGGCGGCGCTGGCGGCGACGCTGGGCGATCCGCGCGCCTACAGCGACGCGATCCCATCGCTGGTGCGCGCGGACGTCATCGACCGCCGCCGTTCATCCTCGGGCGCGGGCATCGATCAGCTCATCGACTGGGAGCTCGAGATCCCGCTCTTCAACCTGCGCGGCAAGGCCTGGGTCAAGCCGCGCGCCGACGGCGTCGATCTGATCCTGACCGAAGGCGACCTGGCGCCGGGCGAGCTGGCGTTCACCTGGATCGCGGCGCCTTCGGGCACGAGCACGACCCTGGTGCTGGAATCGCAGGTCAACATGCGCGCCGCCGGCTGGATCTTCCGCCGCGTCGCCGCGCGCAGCCCGTTCGGCGCGGGCGCGATGAACGTCACCGCCGCCTACGTCGTGCTGCGCGCCGCGATCGAACGCGCGCTGCACCCGAACGCTGCCACCGCGCGCCGGCCCCACGGCGCCCGCACGCCGCCCGCGCCGGCGGCGCTGATCGCCGACGCCGCCGTGCTCGCGGCGAGCCCCGCGCTGGATCCGTTCCGCGCGCGTGGCGCGGTCGCGGCGGTGCGCCGCGCGGCCGGCGGCCACCTCGCCGCGGTCGCGGTCGCCGTGCCGATCGCGCTCGATCCCGACACGCTGGCCACGCGCCTGGCTGCGCCCGAAAGCTGGCTGGCGTTCCCGGGCTGGCACCGCGCGAAGCCGCTGGCCGGCGACCGCGTCGCCATCGACGACAACCTGCCGCTCTGCGACTTCGACGCCGTCTGGCAGCTCGCGCGCGATCGCGTGCGCGGCTTCACCGCCACCGTCGCCGACGGCGCCACGCGCGGCGCGCTGTTCGCGTGGGACGTCGTGCCCGCGCGCGCGGGCGGCGCGAACCGCAGCGTCGCCGTGCTCAGCCTCTACCCGCGCCTCGAAACCTCGGGCTACGTGCCGCGCAAGTTCATCGCCGCCGAGCCGCTGCTGGAGCACGGCATGGCGCTGGCGCTCGGTTACGCGGACGCGATGTCGATGGCGCGCGCGCTCGTCACCAGGTGACGGTCATGCCAGCGTTGACGATGTTCACGTACTGGTGCTCGGCCTGGTACCCCGGCGCGACCTGCGGCGCCCTGAGCAGGATCGGCGCGCCGTACCACTGCGCCTGGGCGCGGAGGTAGTCGATGTCGAAGTGCAGGTAGCTGCGCGGGTGAAAGACCAGCGCCGCAGCCCCCGCCATCTGGTACTTGAGCACGCTGGCGCTCGACAGCAGGCGGGTACCGTCGGGGGCGAGGGTGCCGTTCGGGTTGAAGGTGTCCGAGTCGAGCAGGAAAACGCGCGAAATGCCCCAGCCCGCGTTGATGTCGAACCGACCGAGCACGTACTGCGCGATGGCGGAATAACCATCGAAGGTGCGCAGCTCGAAGGTCGACGTCGACACGCTGACGTCATCGGGCTCGAGGGCGTAGAACAGGCCCAATCCCTTGCCATAGTGTCCCGCGACCCCGAGATGCAGGTTGCCGATCTCGACACGCCCGCCATAGCCGACGCCGTAGGACGTGGCGTGCCGGTTGGAGCCGCTCAGGTAGACGGTCTGATACTCGCCGTTGCCAAACAGATGCACTCTGACCTGGCGTAGCGTCATGTCGAACGTCAGCTCGTCCTCGAAGCGCGGATAGCGCGTCGCTTCGTAACCGCCCGGCAGCGGTGTCGGATCGTAGACGCCAAAGGTGTTCTGCAGCGGGAATCGACTGGGTGTCGCGTAGGTGATGCCGGTCGAGTAGAACGCGGCCATGACGCCGAACCCGATCAGGCCGGCCGCCGATCCGTTCGGGTTCGCCTCGACGTTGCCCGGAAAGCCGAGTCCGTAAGCGTGCAAGTACATATAGGCGTTCTGGCTCGCGCCGCGCGAGAACAGATCCAGCGCGCGGCCACCGGTCACGGTGCCCCAGGGCCCCTCGAGCTTCAGGTACCACTCCTGAACCCACGCGAAGAGCGGCTCGGTCTTGCGCTGCCCCTCGGTGTCGATCGTCGCCCACAGCGCCATGTGCGCGGTCAGCGTCGTGTTATCGGTAACCTGGCGGCGCAGCCCCATCGCGAACACGTTGGGGACGAAACCGCTGCGCAGGCGCATGTTCAGGAACTTGCTCTGCACGCCCGGGTTCGCGGGCATCGTGTCCTTGTAGATCGGCAGGCCGCCGCCCGAGACGATGCTCTCGGTGATCCCCGGCGGTAGGTTCGCCGGCGGAACCGGATTTCCGTCGCCGAACGCGGTGCTCAGGAAGACGTTGACCCGTCCCGTCGTATAGAGCTCCCACCCATTCGCGTTCGCGAACGTCACCTCGGCGGACGCGACGCGGCTGATGAGAGCGACAGCACAGATCGTGATCGAGAACGCACTGACGGCTTTGAGTTTCACGTTTTTGACCTCTCGCGGGCGAGACTGGGGCCTGACGAGCAACGGGGGGCGGCGCGACGTGGCGGGGCTCATGGCCCCCGCCGATTCCTTCGAGCGCGAGATCGCTACATCGTGGGCATGACTTCAACGGCGGTGACGGTGAGATGCATCCCCTGCGCGTGGTACGGCTGCATCGCCCCGTTGCGCGTATTGAAGTTCTCCATGGGCGTTCCGAGATACATCGACGGAATCACGACACTGGGCTCGTTGGGAATGTTGCGGCCCGCGGTGACGGCGCAGGTCGCCGAGCGCGACCCGATGCCGCAGTTGTCGATCGCGTGGCAGTTGCGATCGGACTGGTGGTACTGGATCGTGCCGCCACCCATGACCGGAATGACCGCGGTGTAACCTTCGGGGAAGGTGTCGTGGTTCTCGAAGTTCATCCCGGTTGCGGTCGGCATCGAGTTCAAATAGTAGTGCTGGAGCTCCTGCATGCTCGTGTCGAGCACGGTGAGCTTGTAGATGTTGTAGTTCTCGAAGTTCACCGGATCGCCGCCGGTGTACAGCATGTTGAGCCCGGTGAGCACGTCCGGATTCGGCGGCGCGGCGTCGCCGTCGGAGCGCGCACCGTTCTCGTAGTACTTCGCCTCGGTGATGCCGTTGATCTGGAACGTCACGTTGTACATGACGCCCGCCGTGCCGCCGACCGTGTAGCTCTGGTCGATCTGCAGCCCCTGCGCCTCGAACGGCAGCGTCTGATCCTGATTCGGACAGGCCGTGCCGGGCGCGTTGGTGATGCAGTCCTGCGCCTGCTGCGCGTAGCAGGGGAACAGCATCCACGAATCCTCGAGCTTGTCGCCGTTCGAGTTGGGCGTGCCCGTGACCTGATCGATGGTCACCATGGCTCCGCCCATGCCGGTCGCCCCGCCCGCACCTCCTGTGCCACCACCGAGATTCGGCCCGCTCTGCGAACAGGCGGCGCCCACCAACATCACCGGCAAAGCCAACAACGCGAGACGAAGCGAATGCATCCAGATCCTCCTGAGTCGTTTGGGGCGCCGTCGGTGCGGAGAGCGAAGAGTCCCGGGCGCGCGGTTGCGCATCCTATCAGAAAGCCGCGCCGGTGAACTTCGGGCCATGGGCCGCTCCCTCGGTTCGAACGGCACGTTCGCCTTTCCGCACCGACACGGCAAGCAGCGATTCGGTCGATGATTGTAAAGTTCAGGTCACTGCGTGACCCGCATACTGAGCTCAACCGGAGTCCGACAACGGCGCTACCCGACCGAGATCACATAGGCGACGCCGGCCGTGGTCACGAAGGTCAGGTCCTGGGCGCGGGCGGCCACCTCCACGGCGCCCGCTCCAGCTTCATGCGCGCGCGCGATCACGCGGGCGGCGGCTCCCTGCGGCAACTTGACGCGGCATTCGCCGCCCGCGAGCGACCGGATCGCCGCCGACGCCAGCTTGCCGCCGCGCCAGGCGATGTCGACCTCGAACGCCCCGCGGGCGCGCAAACCGGTGACCTGCCCCTCGGTCCAGGCGGGTGGCAGCGCCGGCAAGAGAGCGATGAACCCTTCGTGACTCTGCACCAACGCCTCGGCGATGCCGGCGGCGCCGCCGAAATTGCCGTCGATCTGGAACGGCGGGTGGGTGTCGAAGAGGTTGGGCAGCGTCGATTTTCCCAGCAAGGACTGCACGTGCTCCTGCACCGCGGCGCCGTCTTGCAGCCGGGCGAAGAAGCTGATGATCCAGGCGCGGCTCCAGCCGGTGCCGCCGCCTCCATGCGACAGCCGCCGCGCCAGCGTCGCCCGCGCCGACGCCGCCAGCTCCGGCGTCGTGCCGACGCGGATCTGGTCCGACGGAAACAGCGCGTAGAGATGCGAGATGTGACGGTGCCCGGGTTCGATCTCCTCGAAGTCTTCGGGCCACTCCTGGATGTTGCCGAAGCGGCCGAGCCGCAGCGGCGGCAGCTTCGCGAGCACGTCAGCGGCGCGCGCCACGAAGGCGGCGTCGCCGTCGCCGACGATGCGCGCCGCCTCGCCCACGCGCGTGAAGAGCTCGCGCACGATCTCGGTATCGATGGTCGGGGCGTAGCAGACGGCGACGACCTCGCCGTTGCGCAGCCGGAACGAATTCTCCGGCGACACCGACGGCGCCGTCACCAGGTGGCCGGTGCGCGGATCGACGGCCAGCGTGTCGAGGTAGAACTGCGCCGCCTCCTTGATCGTCGGGTAGACGCGCGCGAGGAACGCGCGATCCAGCGTGAAGGCGTAGTGCTCCCAGAGGTGCGCGCACAACCAGCCGGCGGCGTTGCTGAGCCCCCACGACGCGCCCTCGCCGGGCGACGTGAACCCCCACACATTGGTGATCGTGTGCGTGACCCAGCCGCCCGCGCCGTACTGCACGCGCGCCGTGCGACGCCCCGGCTCGCGCATGTATTCGATGAGGTCGAACAGCGGCTCGGCGCACTCGCCGAGGTTGGTCACCTCCGCCGGCCAGTAGTTCATCTGCACGTTGATGTTGCTGTGGTAGTCGGAGTTCCACGCCGCCTGCAATCCGTCGCACCAGATGCCTTGCAGGTTGGCGGCGAGATCGCCGGGCCGCGACGAGCCGATGAGCAGGTAGCGGCCGAAAGCAAAGTACGTCGCAACGAGATCCGGATCGACTGCGCCCGCCGACACCGCCGCGATCCGCTGGTCGGTGGGTATCGCGCGCCGGTCACGCCCGCCCAGGTCCAGCCGCGCGCGCCGGAACAGGCGCTGGTGGTCGGCCACGTGCTCCGCGCGCACATCGGCGTAGGGGCGCGCCGCCGCGCGCGCCAGCTGCTCGGCGCTGCGCGCGCGCGGATCGCCGCGGAGGTACGCCGGCGGCGCCTTCATGTCGTAGTTGGTCGCGGCCGTGAGCCACAGCGTCGCCGCGTCGGCGCCGCGGATCACCAGCCGGTTCCCCGACGACATCACCGACGCCGCCAAGCCCGCGGCCTGCGCGCGCACGCGCGCCACGAACCGCAGCCCCGCGCCACCGCGCCCGTCGGGCGTGGCGCCTTCCATCACCAGCTCGTCATCGTCCCGCGCCGTGCCGGCGTCGCCGCCGACCGCCGTCGTGGTCGCGCGCGCGATCCGCGACAGCTCGACCTCGAACGACAGCGCGCCCGGCCGATCGACCGTCCAGTGCACGACCAGCGCCTGGTCGGGGCGGCTCGCGAACACCTCGCGCGAGTGGCGCACGCCGCCGATGACGAACGTCGTCGCCGCGATGGCGCTGTCCAGATCCAGCGAGCGACGATACTCCGCCGGAGCCACGCCGGAGCCCGCGCCCTCCCCCTGCAGGCGCAACGTCAGATCGCCCAGCGTCTGATACGAACCGTAGGGGATGTTGGCGCCGTCGGCGAATCCCGAGCCCTGTCCGAGACACACCATCGTCTCGTAGGTCAGCTTCTGCGCCTCGACGTAGCGTCCGGCAAAGAGCAGCTCGCGGATGCGCGGCAGCGCCGCGCGCCCCGCCGGATTGTCCGCGTCCTGCGGCGATCCCGACCAGACCGACTCCTCGTTCAGCTGGACGCGCTCGACACCGACACCGCCGAACACCATTCCGCCGAGGCGCCCGTTGCCGACCGGCAGCGCCTCTAGCCACGGATCGTTGTTGCGAGCTTGGTCGCCAGCTTCCTTGCCGGCTCGCCCGCCCGCGGGTCGGTCGTACCAGAGCTCGAATGGGTCGTCAGCGGCGGTGGCCATGCTCGTCGTGCCGGCTCGTAGCACGAGTTTCGCACATCGCCAAACCGGCGGCGGATCTTCAACGCCGCGCGCCGACGGTGATCTCGGTCGCCGCGGCGCTGGTTCCGTTGACGGCGAGCGCGTCGAGCCGCACGTAGCGCGCCGGCGTGGCAGCGAACGCGGCGATCTTCATCTTGCTGTCGGCGGCCCAGTCGCCGGCGGCCACCTGCGTGAAGGTGGCGCCGTCGGCGCTGACCGCGATCGCGTAGGACGTGATGGCACCGTCGGCGCTGGGGCCGATGTTGTCGACGTAGCGCGGAACGTAGGCGAGCATGCCGACGTCGGGCATCACCTGCCCGAGATCGATCGTGATCGATTGCGGCAGGTCGCCTTGCGATTCCCACACCGTGTAGAACGAGCTGTTGTCGACGCCGTCGATGGCGTTGGCGGCGACGCCGCTGGTGGCGGTCGCCGCCGCCGGTTGATAGGGCAACTCCATCTGCGGCCCCTGTGGCGGCAGCGGCGGGCGCGTCGGATCCGGGCTCCACGCGGCACCGACCTCGCCGAGGCGCGCGACGATGTTGTCGTCGAGCAAGCCGTCGCGGTTGGGCGGGCAGTTGAGCAGGAAGTTGGTCCAGCGGGGCTCGAGCAGCTCCAGGTGCTGCCGCACGATCGCGTCAACCGACAGCGGATCCTGCGCGGCGGTGACCGGCGCCCAGAACCAGTCGTTGCCGTTGGCGATCTTCTGTTCCTGCGTCGCGGGAAAGGTATTGTCGGCGGGCGCGAAGAAGCCCTTCGGCTCCTCGATGGCGGCGACGTCGGCCTCCCACGGGCTCATGAGGTGGGTGTGATCGAGCAGCAAGCACCCGGGCTGTAGCCGCTTCACCAGCGCGCGGATCTCCGCGTAGGGCACGGATCGGTGCCCCATCTGCCAGGCCCAGCCGTCGAAGATCAGGATCGGGATCGGGCCGTAGTTGCTGAGCAGCTCGGTGAGCTGCGCCTCGACGTAGGCGAGCTGGTCCGGCGTGACCGGCGCGCCGCGCAGGGCGGGATAGCCTTCGCCCCCGACGGGGCGCGTGCTGTCCCAAACCGAGTAATAGAGCCCCGGCAGCAAGCCGCGGCTGCGGAACGCGTCGACGTACGCGCGCACGACATCGCCCTGCCCGTTCATCCAGGGGATCGACCCGACGTCGAAGTCGCTGGCGGCGCTGTTCCAGAGCGCAAAGCCGTCGTGGTGGCGCGTGGTCAGCACGCCGTAGGTCATGTGCGCGGACACGGCAGCGTCGGCCCACTGTCCCGGATCGAGCGCGGTCGGGTTGAACTGCGCGATCGGCAGATTCGCCTCTGCCCACGTCCCGGTGTACGTGAGGATCCCGAAGTGGATGAACATCCCGAAGCGCAGCTCGATGTACGCGCGCTGCGCCTGCTCCAGATCCACGGCGTCGATGCCGGGCACCGGCGCCGGCCGCGCGCTCGCCGGCGCCGGATCGTCCGTGGTGGCGGCCGGCGTGCGGCACGCCGCCAGCGACAGACCGGCCAGCGCGACCAGCATCAATCCCCACCCAGCACCGCGCGACGCCATCACACCAACCCCTGCGAACAATCTGGTCAGTCGACGTTCTTCATGAAGCTGAGACCGCGCAAAAACCATCGTTGCAGCACGAAAAACAGCGCCACCAGCGGCGCGGTGGTCAGAAACGACGCCGCCATCAGGTAATGCCACTGCGTGCCACCCAGGCGCCCGCGGTAGAAATCCAGCCCGATCGGTAGGTTGAACGTCTGCTTGTCGGTCAGGAACAGCAGCGGCGCCAGCAAGTCATTCCAGGTGAAGGTGAACTGAAAGAACGCCACCACCGCCAGCGGCGCGCGCGACAGCGGCAGGTAGAGCCGCCAGAAGATCTCGAGCTCGCTGGCGCCGTCGAGCATCATGGCCTCGGGCAGGCTCTTGGGGATGCGCTGGAAGAACTGCCGCAACAGAAAGATGTTGAACGCCGTGCCGAACGCCGGCGGCACCCAGAGCGGCTTGAGGGTTCCGGTCCACCCCAGCACCTTGTACACACCGTAGAGCGGGACCATCACCACCGGAAACGGGATCATGATCGCCGCCAGCGTGAGGCCGAAGAAGAGATCGCGCCCGGGCCACTCGATGCGCGTGAAGCTGTAGGCGACCAGCGCGCTCGACAGCGTCGTACCGAGGGCGGCCAGCGTGCACGAGATGAAGGTATTGGCGGTGTAGCGCCAGAACGGGATGTAGGAGATCGCCTCGGTGTAGTTGCGCCAGTTGAAGTGGCTCGGGAAAAACCGCGGCGGCGTCACCATCACCTCTTCGATCGGCTTCAGCGACGTCGACACCATCCAGAGCAGCGGGAACGCGAAGACCACCGACATCGTGATCAGCAGCGCGTGAACGAGTGTGCGCGACCGCGGGTAGCGGCGGAACGTGCTGCTGAATGGCGAGCCTGCCGTGTTCACGTCGACCTCAACCTCCCATGTAATGAACGCGCGCGCGCGACAGGCGCACGGCCGCGCCGGTCAACGCCAGCACCACCAGGAACAGGATCCAGGCCATGGCCGCCGCATACCCCATGCGCAGGTAGCGGAACGACTCCTGGTAAAGGTGCATGGTGTACGTCGTCGTCGCCAGCGCCGGCCCGCCCGCGGTCATCGTGTAGGGCTGCGTGAAGAGCTGCAGGCCGGAGATCACGCCCATGACCGTGTTGAAGTAGATCACCGGCGATGTGAGCGGGATGGTGATGTGCCAGACCTTGCTCCACCAGCCCGCGCCGTCGAGATCCGCCGCCTCGTAGAGCGAGACCGGCACGTCCTGCATGGCCGCGAGCAGGATCACCACGACCTGGCCGATCGACCAGAAGCTCATGATCGCCAGCGACGGAAGCGCCGCGTGGGTGTCGGAGAGCCAGGGGATCGGCGCGATCAACCCGAACGAGAGCTTGTTCAGCCAGTGATTGAGCACGCCGTACTGCGAGTTGAAGATCCAGATCCAGGTCATCGCGCTGGCGACCACCGGCGTCAGCGACGGCAAGAACACCAGCGTGCGGTAGACGCCCGACCCGCGCACACCGGCGTCGAGCATCAGCGCCGTGGCGAACGCGAACAGCATGCCGAGCGGCAGCGCCAGCACGACGTAGAGCAACGTGTTCTTGAGCGCGATCCAGAAGATCTCGTCGGACAGCATGTCGGCGAAGTTCTGGAGGCCGACCCAGCGCGGCGGCGACAGCACCGAGTAGTCGCAGAAGCTGTAGATGATCGACGCCGCCAGCGGATAGGCGAGGAACGCGAGCAACCCGATGATCCACGGCGACGAGAAGAGGACGCCCTTGCGCAGCGACACATTGGCGCGCACGGAACGCCCGCCGACCTGGCCGGCACGCGTCCGCGCGTGCGAGCGCCACACCACGATGAGCGCGACGACGATGAACAGCGCGACCACCGCGAACGGCGCCCCGTTCAGCCCCGGCGATGGTGGCAGGCGCGCGCGCGCCTGCGCGCGATCCCACTGCTTCTGCGCGCGCACCTGCACGACGTGCAGCGCCTCGGCCGGTGTCGCCTGCATGAGCCAGACACGCTGGAACGCGGTCTCGAAATCCGTGCGGTACTCCCACCAGGTGCTCATGCGCGGCTGCCCGATGGCGCGCGGGCTCGACGCCAGGTCCTGGAACAGCCGGATGTACGGGTGCGGGTGGTTGCGGATGAAGCCGTCGCTGACCTCGCGCAGCGGCGAGTTCTTCTGCTGCCCGAAGTTCAGCTTCTCGGTCTCGGCCTGCTGCGCCAGGAACTTGAAGAACTCGAACGCCTCGCGCGCGTGCTTGGCCGCGCGCGGGATCATCAGGATGTCGGTGTCGACGTAGGTCGTCGGCGGATCCCCCTCGTGCAGCACCGGGAACGGCGCCGCGCCGAAATCCATCTTGGGCGCGTACTGGTGGATGTAGTTCGACCACCAGACGCCCTGGAAGATCATCGCCAGCGTGCCGCTCATGAACGGATCCTGCGGCGACGCGAAGTTGCCGAAGCTGGCCGACAGGTTGCGGATCGCCGACACGCCGTAGCGCTTGGGGTAGCTCTGGATCCACTCGTACGCGCGCAGGTTGTTGGGCGCGTCGGCGGTCGTGCGCGCGCCGCCGTCCCAGAGCTGGCCATCAAAGAAGTTGACCCAGAAGAACGGCCACCACTGTGGCTCCGACGGGAGAAAGCCGACGCGCGAGAGCTGGCCGTTGCCTTCGACGCGAGTCAGCTTCTGGGCGTACTCGTCGAGCTCGGCGATGGTGCGCGGCGGCCGCTCCGGGTCGAGCCCCGCAGCGCGAAAGAGGTCCTTGTTCCAGTAGAGCGCGGTCGTCGCCGGCGTCGACGGGATGCCGTAGAGCTTCCCCTGGTACACGCCCATGTCCCAGTAGACCGGCAGGTAGCGCTCGCGCGTGACGATCGTGCCGCGCGCCAGCTCGTCGAGCGGCGTCAGCGCGTTCTTGTCGGCGAACTCGACGATGTTGACCGCCCAGCCGCCGGCGATGTCGGGCGGAACGCCGCCCGCGGTCGCGGCGAGCGTCTTCTGCGGGATGTCGGAGACCGACTGGAAGTCGACGTAGATGCGATCCTGCGCGGCGTTGAAGTCGTTGACCACGACCTGCATCGCGTCCTTCTCGGGCCCGGTCCACTTGTCCCAGTAAGTGACGACGACCGGATGCGTGTCGGGCATCGGCAGCGGCGCGACGCTGTCGGCGCGCGCCGCGGCCGCGGACAGCAACAGACCGAGCGCGAGAACGCGCGCAATCGACCGGCGGCGCATCAGCCCGGATACCAGACGATGCGCGGATCGTCGCTGGCGCGGCGGTAGTCGTAGGCGGCGTCGATCAGCTTCGGCAGGTCGTAGACCGGCCGCCAGCCGAGCAGGAACCGCGCCTTGCTGTTGTCGAGCCAGGTGGAATGAAACTGCGTGCGCACCGGGATCGCGCGCAGGCCGCGCGTCTCCGACAGGTGCGCGCCGACGCGGCCGTAGTCGACCGGCTCGTCCATGCAGATGTTGAACGTCTGGCGCCGCGCGCGCGGTTGATCGATCGCGAGCAAGATCGCGCTGGCCAGATCGTCGAGGTGCACGAAGTTGCGCAGCAACGGCCGGCCCTCGGCGTCCTGCATCTCGGCGACCGCCCCCTCGGCGGCGTACCTGTCGGCGCGCTCGGCGCCCACGTACTCGCGCCAGCGGATGCCGCCGAAGATGTCGGGGCCGAACGACATCTGATACTTGAAGTCGTCCTTTTCCATGATCCACGGCGCGCGCAAGCAGCAGCCATCGAGATCATATTGAATGTAGTACTGCTCGAGCATCACCTCCTCGAGCACCTTCGACAGCGCGTAACAGCCGGGATAGGCGCTGTGCTTCTGCGTCTCGGTCACCGGGATCGGGTGCGGCCACACGCAGTGGCCCATGCCCGCGTCGCCGCCGATCAGGATGAATTGCTGAAACGTCGGGCTCTGGCGCGCGGCTTCGAGCAGCCAGAAGAGGCCCTTGACCGTGACGTCCATGATCGACTCGGGCGTCTCCTTGCACGTCGCCAGGTGCAGCACGTGGGTCACGCCGTCCATCGCCTCGTCGACGACCGCGCGGTGCTCGATCGAGCCGCGCGCGATCTCCAGACGAGGGGAGGGATCCAGCGTCCGGCTGTGACAGAGCGCGCGCACCGTGAACGCCGCGAGCTTCGGATCGGCGAGCAGGCGCGCGATCACCGCCCGCCCGACCTTGCCCGTCGCGCCGGTCACGAGGAGGCGCTTCATGACGCCCAGCGCTCGCGGTTGGACGCCAGCGCGGCGCCGGTTTCGCCGGGCGCGAAGAAGTGCGCCGCGTTCATGTCGAGCGCGATCGGCACGACGTCACCGACGCGGAAACGCGCCGCGCCTGCTGCGCCGACGGGAACCTGGGCGATGATCTCGTCGTGATCGGGCGTCGACAGATAGACGTTGAGCCGGTCGCCGAGCGTCTGCACCAGCTTCACGGTCATGTTCAGGCGGCCGCGTGTCGCGTCGGTCGGGTTGGGCAGCCGCGCCGACCCCGTATCGCCCAGGCACTCGGGACGGATCCCCAGAACCACCTCCTCGCCGCTGTCGCCATCGCCGCGCGCGCCGGCCAGCATCTTGCGGGCCCACGGCGGGACCGGCAGCCGGCCGCTGCCCTCGTCGAACACCAGCGCCCCAGCTTCCTCGCGCAGCTTGCCGCGCAGGAAGTTCATCTGCGGGCTGCCGAGGAACCCGGCGACGAAGCGGTTCGCGGGCAGGTGATAGATCTCCAGCGAGCTGCCGCTCTGCTGGATCACGCCGTCCTTCATCACCACCACGCGGTCGCCCAGCGTCATCGCCTCTTCCTGATCGTGGGTCACGTAGACCGTGGTGCTGCCCAGGCGCAGGTGCAGCTGCTTGATCTCGGCGCGCATGCCGACGCGCAGCTTTGCGTCCAGGTTGCTGAGCGGCTCGTCGAACAGGAAGCACTGCGGATTGCGTACGATCGCGCGACCGAGCGCCACGCGCTGGCGCTGGCCGCCCGACAGCGCGCGCGGCTTGCGCTCCAGCAGCGCCTGGATGCCCAGGATCGCGGCCGCGCGCTGCACGCGCTCGTCGATGTGCGCGCGGCTCACCTTGCGCAGCTTCAGCGCGAACGCCATGTTCTCGAACACCGTCATGTGCGGGTAGAGCGCGTAGTTCTGGAACACCATCGCGATGTCGCGATCCTTGGGCGGGATGTCGTTGACGACGCGCTCGCCGATCTGGATCGTGCCGCCGCTGATGTCCTCCAGACCGGCGATCATGCGCAGCGTGGTCGACTTGCCGCAGCCCGACGGGCCGACCAGCACGATGAACTCGCCGTCGCGGATGCTGAGGTTGAAGCGGTCGACGACCTTGGCGCGGCCCTCGTAGATCTTGTCGACGTCCTTCAGGATCACTTGCGCCATGCGGGAGGTCGCCTCGCTGTCGGGGGGAAAGAGGTCGGGGCGACCCTAGCACGCCCGCGCAACCCCGGTGCAAGCCAAACATAGCTGAGCTAGCATGCCGCCGACATGACGGCAGCACCGAACCGCCCGAGCTCACACACCCACTTCGGCACCATCACCAACATGCGTGTCGTCGACGTCCGCTTCCCGACGTCGCGCCAGCTCGACGGCTCCGACGCGATGAACCCCGACCCCGACTACTCGGCGGCCTACGTGATCCTCGAGACCGACCGCGGCGACGGCATCACCGGCCACGGGCTGTCGTTCACGATCGGCCGCGGCACCGAGATCGTCGTCGCCGCCGTCGGCGCGCTGCGCCCGATGATCGTCGGCCAGGCGATCGCGACGTTCGCCGAGGCGCCGGGCGCATTCTGGAAACGTCCTCACCGGCGATAGCCAGCTGCGTTGGCTCGGCCCGGAGAAGGGCGTCATGCACCTGGCGACCGCCGCGGTGGTCAACGCGCTCTGGGACCTGCACGCAAAGATCGCGGGCCAGCCGCTGTGGAAGCTGCTCAGCGACATGAGCCCGGCCCAGATCGTCGAGCTCGTCGACTGGCGCTACCTGACCGACGCCCTCACGCCCGAGGACGCGCGCCGCGCGCTCGACCGCCTGGTGCCGACGCGCGCCGCGCGCGAGGCCGAGCTGCGCGAGAGCGGCTACCCCGCGTACACCACGTCGGCGGGCTGGCTCGGCTACACCGACGAGAAGATCCGCCGCCTGTGCCGCGAGGGGATGGCCGACGGGTTCACGCGCTTCAAGATCAAGGTCGGCCTCGACCGCGCCGACGATCTGCGGCGCGCCACGCTGGTGCGCCAGGAGATCGGCGAGAGCGGCGTGCTGATGATCGACGCCAACCAGCGCTGGGACGTCGGCGTCGCCATCGACTGGGTGCGATCGCTCGCCGCCACGCGGCCGCTGTGGATCGAGGAGCCGACCAGCCCCGACGACGTGCTCGGCCACGCGGCGATCGCGCGCGCGCTCGAGCCGCTGGGCATCGCGGTCGCCACCGGCGAGCACTGCGCGAACCGCGTGATGTTCAAGCAGATGCTGCAGGCGCGCGCGCTGGCGTTCTGCCAGATCGATTTCTGCCGGCTGGCCGGCGTCAACGAAGTCGTCGCCGTGCAGCTGCTGGCCGCGCACTTCGGCGTGCCGGTCTGCCCGCACGCCGGCGGCGTCGGCCTGTGCGAGTACGTGCAGCACGCGTCGTTCTTCGACTACATCGCGGTCAGCGGATCACTCGCCGGGCGATCGATCGAGTACGTCGACCACCTGCACGAGCACTTCGTCGATCCGTGCGTCGTCACCGGCGGGCGCTACCGCACGCCGCTGGCCGCGGGCAGCGCCATCGCCATCAAGCCGGAATCGCTGGCGGCGCACACCTTCCCCGACGGCGCAATCTGGAAAGCGCTGGCCTGAGATGGGCGGCGGCGGTTGGTCGCGGCGCGCGCGCGGATTTGCGCTGGTTGGCGCATTTGCCGCCGCGGTGGTCACGCTGGCAGGCTGCCCGCGGCGGCAACTGAACGCGATCGCGGTCGTTCCCAAGGGCACGACGCACGAGTTCTGGAAGTCGGTGCACGCGGGGGCCATCCGCGCCGGCGAGGAGCTGCGCGTGCAGATCTTGTGGAAGGGCCCGCTGCGCGAGGACGACCGCGAGCAGCAGATCCAGGCGGTCGAGACCTTCGCCAACATGAACGTGCTCGGCATCGCGCTGGCGCCGCTCGACAGCAAGGCGCTGGTGCCGGCGGCCCGCGACGTCGCCAGCCGGCACATCCCGCTGGTGATCTTCGATTCGGACCTCGCGAGCGACGACAAGATCAGCTACGTCGCCACCGACAACTTCCACGGTGGCGAGCTCGCGGGCCAGTACCTGGGCCAGCTGCTGGCGGGCCAGCCGAACGCGCGCGTGGCGATGCTGCGTTATCAAGAAGGCTCCGACAGCACCAACCAGCGCGAGCAGGGCTTTCTGCAAGCCATCGCGGCATTCCCCAGCGTCAAGGTCGTATCCAGCAATCAGTACGGCGGCGCGACGACCGAGACCGCGTTCAAGGCCAGCGAGAATTTGTTGGCCGCGCAGACCACCGCTGCCGGCGCGACGCTGCAGGGCATCTTTTGCCCGAACGAATCGACGGCATTCGGGATGTTGCGCGCGCTGCAAGACCATCGTCTGGCAGGCAAGCTGCGCTTCATCGGCTTCGACACCTCCGACAAGATCGTCCAGGCGCTGCGCCAGGGCCACATGGACGCGACGGTCGTGCAGGACCCGATGCGCATGGGCTACCTGGCGGTGAAGACCATCATCGACCGCCTGCGCGGCGGCGTCGTGCAGAAGCGCGTCGACACCGGCGCGACGCTGGTGCGCCGCGAGGAGATCGACGACCCGAAGATGAAGGAGCTGCTCTTCCCCGACTACAGGAAGTGGTTGAAGGAATAGAGCGGTAGGCGGGGAGTGAGAGCTGCCGGCGCCGCGCCTAAAACTCCAGCTCACACGATGGCGGCGCCGGCAGCAAATCTCGACAGATGCAGAGGCGTCGGCACGCGTACATCCCCACCGACGTCGCCGCCGTGCACTTGAACGTGCCGGGGCAGCTCGCGTCGGTGCCGCAGTCGTCGTCGCTGCCGCACCCCGCGGAACAGAGCGCGGGCCCCGTCCCGACCTGCAGGCACAGCCCTCCCGCGCACTCGAGCGCCGGGCTGGAGATGGTGACCCCGTCGCCGCCGGGGGTGGAAACCCCGAGGTCGCACGGAGCGCCGACCGGCGACGGCGCCGGCGGGCATCCGGCGGCGGTGAGCAGCAGCAGCAGCCAGGCGACGAATGGGATCGCCGGCAAGCGGATCGGGTGCGCGCGCATGGTGGGTCCTCTCTCGCGCCGGTCATTGCAACCGGCACGCCCGCGCCGGCCCGGTCATTTCAACGTCTTACGCCGGTGCCGCGACAACCACGTTGGCGGCTGCGGCAACCGGGGTTGCGTCGTCCAACCCGAGGAGCTTCGCATTCATCGGATTCCGCCGCCCCTGCTCGACTACGCTGACCATGATGTCCTCCCGCGTGTGATGAGTGTGCGCGCGGGACGCCCGCGTCGGCGGAATCGCGGGAGCGGTCACTCGAGGGAGGCGGCGAATGCATCTCCGAGCCGCGAGGCCGGCCACTCAACTCAACGTGACGTGAGTGGATCGATCTGGGGCGGCTTCCATTCGTCGATCTCGAACTCCAAGGACAAATTGTTCGTGATCATCCCGAGGATGCGCCGGATCTTCCCCACATCCGCAGCTCCGAAACGAAAGGAAGCGTATCTACCGAGAGGTTCCTCTCGCGCGATGAAGACCGCCATAGCTGCATCAGAGCGCTCATAGATCGCGCAGTTAGGTCCCATAGACACCGGCTTCACGAACCCGAGCCCCTCCATCACAACATCCAGACGGTTGAGGTCCTCCCGCTTGAATAGACCAGCGCAAGATTGCGGAAGTCGGTTGATCCGCAAAGTGATGAACTGCCCCCAAGTGAGCATCTCCCGAAACGTATCGAACTGTTCGTAAATGGGTCCAGCGTCGAGGTCCATGGAGATCACACGGGCATCGTCACGGGCGGGATGGTCGAAATCGTAGAACAGGTGTAGCGGCATGATTTGGTCGGTTTCAAAACCGATCATGAGACACTCAGGATCGGGCGCAACAAGCCCGTCAGCGTAGCAAGCCAGGATCCTGTCGATCGAGAAATCGAGGCTTCGAAATTGGAGCGGCCCGGTGCTTGTCCCCATACGCATCAGAAACCACCGATAAAACCGAGGCAATGAACGCCCCGCAATTGTCTCCAGTCGAGCGATCTGGTCCTCCGTCGCCCCCTTCCATTGGTGTGCTAAATCTGGAACTAGCCTTAGAAAGAAGTCTTCGACCTCGGGCTCTAGCTCTGGTGGCTGCATTCAACTCTATCTCCGGGACACAAAAGCAATGGAACGATAACCACACAAGTCTGGCACGGTGGAACCGTCTCTCCGTGTGCAAATGGTAGCGCTGTTGGGATTGACTCCTTCCCTCGAGCGTCAACAAACGCTATCGGAGAACTCGTACTCTCGCGAGCGCTGCTGTACCACCGCTCGGTCATGGTATTGGGAAGAGCTCCGTCTTGATTCACAAGTAGCAAGACCTTCTGCGCAGCACAAGATCCCAGGGGATACGCGGCTCCTTTGCTTGGGTCCTGGCGGCTGGCGATGGCAAGCACCATGCATCGGTTCAATGCCTTTTCAAAAAGAGAAGAGCCACCTACGAGTTCGTCAATCCCCTTCTGAATCGCCTTTGTCGATTCTACGCGGCGCAACTTGGCTGCCTTGCGATCGACTACCGAGTGTTTCACCCCCGCCGGGTACTTCATTCCGGCCTCCACAGCTGCCATACACAGCTCGACAGTCGTCACACCCGACTGATCGGCGTAGTTCGTGCCACACCGGCACTGGACGACTCCCAACATCGTCGACGTCTTGCCGTCGACCTTGATGAGCTCGGCCTGGAACTTCGCCGCCAATTCGCCGGCGTCGATCTTCGTCTGTGGCGTCTCGTCCAACTTGCTGTGGTGCTTCTCGCAGACTGGGCACACCTCGTCGACGGCGGTCACCAACCCGCTGGCCTGGATGATTCCGATCATCGTCCCCGCGTTCGCGGGCGTGCCGCTCGGACCTCCGTTGCTCAGCATCGGGTCGCTGAGCAACTGCACGTTCTTCCCCTCGATCTTCACGTCCATCGAGCCGGGGCCGACGAAGCTGGTGGGGCCTTCCACGTTGGATGAGATCAGGCCGCCGCCGGTGCCCTGGCTCGCGACGTCGCCCATCGACTTGAAGGTCGCGCCGCGGATGGCGACGGCGTGGCCCTCGATGGTCACGTCCTTCGAGTAGTCCTTCGGCGCGTTGCCGCTCTTGCCGACGTTGGGCAGCGGGGTTGGAATGAACGGCGCCGGCGGGCCGGGCATCTTGCAGACATTGGGCAATGTCGCGGCCGCGACGCCGTTGCTCCCGGCGGTGACCGGCGTCTTCGGCGGATTGATTGTGACGCTCACACCATCCTCGGGTCCATCAACAACATCGCTCCGCGCAGCCCCGCGTCCGATCCCGCCAAAACCAGCGACCGCGGACCGCGCGCGTAGCCTCGCGCGTACGACTGCACGGCCAGGATCGCCGCCAGCACGCCGAACGCGGCGCCGACGTCGCCCCAGCAGTCGCTGGGCGCGCGGTACTGCAGCGACTTGAACGCCTCGGGCGCTTTCAGCGCGACGAAGCCCCACTCCTCGCTGCGATAGCGCTCGCCGTTGATGTCGATGTACACGGTGTCGGCGGCGCCAGCCGGCAGTGCGACGCTGGCCATCGCCGCGCGCACGGCAAGCGTCAGGCCGGCGCCCGACGAGCCGGCCTCACTGCCGCGCACCTGCTGCTCCTGTGCCGTGGCCGCGCCACACACCACCGCCAGCCGCCGTGCACGCAGACGCGCGCGCAGCCGCGGCGTCGCCAGCGCCAGGCAGCCGGCGCCCTCACCGGGCACGAAGCCACTGCGCACGCCGGCCTGCGCGAACCGCCGCTGACTCTCGAGCCACAGGAAGGTATCGGTGTGCACGTAGCTGTCGTTGCCGGCGACCAGCCACACGACGTCGTCGCGGCCGCGCGCCTCTCGCATCGCGGCCTCGACCGCGCCGATCGCGCCCGCGTGACCGCGGCCGGCAATGGCGACGTCGACGCCAAGACCGCGGCTGCTCGCCCGCACGCGCCGCCCCGCCGCCTCGGCGATCCACGAGGCGTCGTCTTCCGAGAACCCCGGCCGCGCCTCGGGCAACGCCAGCAGCAAGTGAATCTTGCCGGCGCCGAGCTGGCGCAAATGCTCGTCGGACTTGCGCATGACCTGGTCGAGCGCGCTCTCCAGCAGCGCCCACATGCGATCCCGCCCCTCGAGCCGCGCATCCAGGGCCCCATCGGCGGCCAGGACCACCGGCTCGCCTCGCGCATCGATGAACGGAAACTCACGCGCCCGCGAGATCCCGGCGCGCACCGAAGACGCGCTCTCCTCCGCCGTGATCCCGACCGGCGTGCGGGCGCCGGTCGCGATGATGTCCAGCGCCTCGACGCCGCCCGCGTTCATGCGGCGCTCCTCGACTCGACGATCTCGGTCTCGTCGAGGTAGTCGGCCTGCGCCGCGCTCACCCGCAGCACGCTCTGCCAGACCAGCGACAGGCGCCGCTCCTCGGGCTCGATCAGCACCGTCGCCAGCCGCGGTCCGTGCGCCTCGCGCCGCCGGCCGAAGCGGCTGCTGAACGCGAGCGCGACGTGCGGCAGATCGAACGCCAGCGAGCCTTCGCGGGTCAGGTTCGTAAGCGCGACCCGCTCGCCCCCGACGAGCGGCGGCGCCAGCTGCTGATCCGCGGGCGCGCACATCGCATGGCGCGGATCGTAGTCATCAGGCAGCAACGGCTTCTTCCCGTCCGACCAGCGCTGATCGTATGTCCCGGCGAGCGCGCGGCGCGGCAGCCACGCGCCGTCGATCGGCCCGAAGCCCGCCGGCCCGCGCTGCGCTGGATCTCCGTTCGCGTACTCGATCACATGCGCCGGTTGATTGATCATCGCCGCGGCCCGGACGGCGAAACCGCGCCCCACCGGGTTGCGCGCGTCGATGCGGTGGTTGCGCGGGTCCGCATCGCTGACGTCCCGACCGCCGTACGCCAGCTCGTACCGGATCGGCCGCTCCACGAACGGCCGCGGCGCGGTGGTGGTCAACCCGGAAGTCAGGCCGGAAGTCAGGCCGGAAGTCAGGCCGGACGCTCCCCGGTAGTAGACCCGGTCGCCGTGGACCACCAGGCGCTTCTCCAGCGCCCCCACGCGCAGCGCGACCGGCACGGACGCCGCCGCGCGCCCGCCCGGCGCGTACGCGTTCGCGTGAACGATCACGTCGGTGCCCGGCTTCACCGACAGCAGATCCGAGTCGTAGCGCAGGCTCGACGCGCCGGGCTCGCCGAAGTGCACGGGCGCCAGCGCCGGCGGCGGCTGCTCCCCGCCAAGCACGAGCCGCCCACCCGCGCCGAGCTCGAACGTCGCCCGCACGGCGACGACCCACCAGTGGACGCCGTCGCGGTCGCGCGTCCAGTTGCGCTCCGCCGCAAACCCCGTCCGATTCCTCAGAGCCCACACGATCCCGCGCCACTATACAGGGGCCCGCCGCGCACGAGACAGTCGCGCCGAGACGCGGATCGCGCTAATTTGCGCACCCGAGCGCCGCCAGGACGGCGCTCCTAACCTAGGAGCCACGCGATGGAGCTGACGATGAAGCATGCCCGTGTATCGGTAGCCGGACTGGCGATGTTGCTGGGTGCGTCGCTGGGCGCTTGCGCGACCGCGCCGAAGCCGGTGCCGGTGACGCCAGCGACGACGCCGGCCGCACCGGCCATCAACCCCTTCGCCGACGCGCGCCTCTTCGTCAACCCCGAGTACACGAAGGCGATCGAAGCCCTGGTCCCGGCCCACCCCGCCGAGGGCGAGCTGCTGAAGAAGTTGTCGGTCGTCCCGACGGCGATCTGGCTGTCGGCGATCGCCGATACCAAGGACGCGCCGCACGACCTGGACCTGGCGCTGCAGCAGCAGAAGGCCGGCGGCAAGCCGGTGATCACCACCTTCGTCGTCTACAACCTGCCCAACCGCGACTGCAACGCCGCCGCGTCAGCCGGCGAGCTGCCGGCGACGCCCGAGGGTGAGGCACGCTACCAGCGCGACTACATCGACGTCATCGCCGCCGCCTTCGCCGCGCACCCCGACCAGCGCATCGCCGCGATCCTCGAGCCTGACTCGGTCGGCAACCTCATCACCAACCTCGCGAACCCGAAGTGCCAGGCCGCCGAGGGCATCTACAAGCGCGGCATCGCCTACGCCATCAGCAAGCTGTCGCTGCCCAACGTCTTCTTGTACATCGACGCCGCGCACTCGGGCTGGCTCGGCTGGCCGAAGAATCTGGTGAAGACCGGGCCGGTGTTCAAGGAGATCCTGACGATGGCCGGCGGCCCCGACCGCATCCGCGGCTTCGCCACCGACGTGTCGAACTACAACCCCGCCAAGGATCCGACCAACCCCAAGCGCGACCCGCACGCCGCCGCCAGCGACGAGCTCGGCTACATCGCCGACCTCAACAAGGCGCTCGAGGCCGAGGGCATCACCGGCAAGGGCTTCATCGTCGACACCAGCCGCGACGGCAAGGCATACATCCGCAGCTCGAACGGCAGCTGGTGCAACGTCAAGGGCGCTGGCCTCGGCGAGCGCCCCCAGGCCGCGCCCGCGCCGCTCGTCGACGCCTACCTTTACGTCAAGCCGCCCGGCGAATCCGACGGAACCGCCGACGCCAAGGCCACGCGCTTCGACCAGAACTGCGCGTCCGACGACGCCAGCCCCGGCGCCCCCGAAGCGGGGAAGATGTTCGAACCGTATCTGATCGACCTGCTGAAGAACGCGACGCCGCCGCTGTAAGGGGCGGCGCGGCGCCGCGCCACTCGCGGCGCTCCCCCCCAGCCCAGCCCCGGGCCCCGATCGGCAACCAGCGATCGGGGCCCGGGGACGTGAGCCGCCCCCTGTTCCCTACCCTCTCATCACATCAGATGTCCGGCGAACCGCCGTCGCGCCCCGGACCGCCCGGGCTGCCGCCAAAGCCCGTCATTCCGGACGATCCACCGAACCCACCACCGGCGGACGCGTCGGTCCCACCAGAGAAGCCACCGAAGCCACCGAAGCCGCCGTCGGGACCGCCCGGCAACGGCACCTCGTCCGGAGGCAGCGGCGGCAGGTGCTCGTCCGGGCACACGATGTCGTGCAGCACGCGCCCGCGTCGCGCGAGCTCGTTGAAGTTGCGCAGCACATTGGCGAACTGATCGAACACCTGCGTCCCCAGCAAGAACGGAGACAGCGGGCTTTCCTGACCCTGCAAACGCGGCTGAATCTGGAACACGAACGTGTTGGTCTCGAGCGACGAGGTATGGCAGCCGTTGCAGGTGTTCTGCGCGAACTTCGCGCGCACTTCGGGGTCGACGCCAGGCGCGTTCCAGGTGAAGAAGTCCGTGATCATCGACCCGCCCTGGAACGGCTGGCCCTCGAACGTCTCGGGCACCACGTGGGTGACGTTCAAGATGTCCGCCGCGTTGGCGTTCATGTAATCGGCCAGCGTGGTCGTGTTGTTGAGGCTGGCATCCGGCGTCAGCGCCACCGGCGCCGGCGCCAGGAACCCGGTCGTCGCCGACAGGTGGAACTCACGGAACTCCCATTCGCCCAGCGTGAAGAAGTCGTTGGTGCGAAGCTGACCGAGCGCGCTGCCGTTGACCCGCCCCGGAGCGGCGTTGCGCGCGGTGAACTTATCGGTGATCGCCTGCAACGCGGCGTTGTACTGCTCGGATGGGAACGGCAGGTTGGAAAGGCCGTGCCATGCGTTGGCCAGGTCGGTCACGTCCTGCGCGCTCGACGCGGGGATGTTGAATTCGACGATGAGGGTCATCTGCAGCGGATTGCCCGACGAATCGAGGATCCCGAACGCGAACCGACCCTCCCCCGCGGACCCGCTGCTGACGTTCTGCAGGTCGATGCGGTTGGCGATGGCGAGCAGGCGCAACGGCGCGTGGCCGAGATCCAGCGCGCCGCTGGCCGTGCGCGGGAACGGCCCCAGGATCACGCCCTGCATCCCCGGCCGCGCCGCGACCGTGAATGCGCCCACGGTCTGATCGGTGAGCCAGGTGCTCAGCAAGGACTCGACCATCGCCGGCGCCTGGTCCGCGCTCGGCGCCATGTTTTCCATGATGTGCTGGAACGTCCACGCCCCTCCGGGCGCGGTTCGCACCGGGTCCTCGACCACGCTGAGGTCGCGGATCTCCAGCTCCTTGCGCGACCGCACCGAGCACGGCGTTCCGGCGACCGAGTAGGTCAGCGACGTCGACAGCGACTCGGAGGTGAAGAACGAGAACGCCGAGAATCCAATCGAGTAGTCGTCGGGCTCGGTGGCGGTCGACGACGACACGGTCACCGGCTGGTGCACGGTCTGACCAGCCGCGGGGAACAGGAAGAAGAAGCTCGGGTCGACGGTCAGGCTCTGCGACGGGAGCAAGGCGGACACCTCGAACTCCTGTTGGTCGCAGCTATTGTTGGCCAGCGCCAGGTCGTAAGTCACGGCGGTCCCGGCCGCGACCAGCCCGCTCGACATCGGCGTGGCGACCAGCGTCGAAGGATGGGGAACGCACGCGAGGTGCGCGATCTCGGCGTCGGTCGACGCGCGCGTCGCGAAGAAGACGCTGTCCAGCTTCCCGTCGATGCGGCGATCCAGCGCATCGTTGCCCATCAGCAGGGGGCCGGCGCCGTTGCTGAGCACGCCGCCGACGCGCGCGTGGGTCTTGAGCACGCCGTTCAAGTAGAGGCGCAGGTCGGAGCCGTCGTACGTGGCCGCGACATGGGTGAACGTGTTGAGCGGAGCCGGTGCGCTGACCGCCGCCGCGCGTCCGTTGGCGAGCCGGATCACGAATTGATAGGTCCGGCCGTTGCTGAGCAGCACGAACGTGCTGGTCCCACTCTCACGCTTGCGGAAGATCGTGCGGACGCCGTTCAGCTTGGTCGGGTTGACCCAGGCCGCGACGGTGACGCCGTTCTCGAAGGTGAAATTGGGCTGGTCGGGCACGTAAACCAGGTCGTCGTCCTGGTCGATGCCCACGCCTTGGTTGACCATGCCGTTCACGCAGGCGGTGCTGACCGACCGGAACGCGGTGTGCCCGGAGCCGCTCGCGTCCCCGAGGTCGGTGTGCACCGGCGTGCAGTCATCGAACGTCCACAGGCCCTGAGTCGACCCGGGAAAGCCGGCCATACCACCGTCGCCCACGAAGGATCCGCCGGCCCCGAAGGGGCTGCCGCCGACGCCGATGAAGATGCCTCCGTCCATGCCCGTGGCCCCACCGGCTCCAGGCGCTCCGCCCACTCCCGCGACGCCACCGTCTCGTTGCGGCGAGCCACCCGCGCCCGTGATCGGAATGCCGGCGTCGGCGGCCGGCGTCGGTGCCGGCATCAGCGCGGAACGTGACAGAACGGTCAAATCGCCGTCCTTGAGGATGGCGTTCAGGTCGTCTTGATTCTGATCGCCAGCATCATCCTTGTTGTTGGCGCAACCCACCCATCCTGCGCAGCCGAGCGCCAGCAGCGCGAACGACCAGCGCCATCGTTGCTCAGATCGCGCAACGAACATCGAATCATCGAGAGGATTTTTCATTTCCGATCTCCAATCTCCACTAGGCAGCCAGTAACCCCCAACCCACCGGCTCCGGTCAGCAAGAGGCGTGCCCCGATGGGAGACGCCCTGATTTCTGCTGAGCGGCCCGCTTCTCGGTGGCGTTACGGGGCTGAGCCTTTCACCACCCACTCGAAAAACGTTCGAGGCCCCCTGCCACGGTCAGACTTTTTTGAGGGGCACGACAAATTTTTCCGAACTCCGTCGTGCGGATGATCCGTGCGTCGTGCGGCAGCACCTGCAACCCCGGTGTCCCGCCTGCCAACGCCGTTGCCACCCGGCCGCCGACTAGCTGCACCCGCGCGCGTGACGTCGCGCGATCCCGCCACGCGCCTCCCTCACCAGGAGATGGCGCGCCCGTCGCGGAAGAAGCCGCCGGTCGGCTGGCCGTCGCCATCTTGGTGTATGGCCGCCCAGACGATCGACGCGGCGCCGACCTCGACGGGGCGCGGAGCGGCGTCGCCGCCCATGTCGGTGCGTACCCAGCCGGGACAGACGGCATTGACGCGGATCCGGCGCGCCGCCAGCTCGCGCGCCAGCACGCGCACCCAGGCGTTGAGGCCCGCCTTGGAGACCCGGTAGGCCGACGACGGCCAGCCCTCGGCAGCGTGCTGTTCCCGCTCGACCGCGTGCTCGAACGAGCGCACGAGCTCGATGAGCGCCGCGCGGGTGAGGCCGCCGTCGAGAAAGCGCGCCCGCAGCGCGGGCGCGAACGCCGAGAGCTCGCCCATGCCGCTCGAGACCATGACGATGGCGCCGCCGTCGCGCACCGACGGCAAGACCGCGTCGGTGACCGCGATGGCGCCAAAGAAGTTGACCGCGAGCGTGCGCCGCACGACCTCGACGTCGAAGCCCTTGAGCGAGAGGCCGGCGTTGTTGACCAGCACGTCGAGGCGGACGCCTTCGCGCGTGAGACGCTCGGCGAGGGCCGCGATGCTGCCGGCGTCGGTGACGTCGAGCGCCCACGAGTCGGCGTCGGTCGCGCCGGCGTCGCGGCTGGCGCGCAACACGCGGTACCCGCGCGCCAATAGCTGGCGGGCGGTCTCGAGACCCAGCCCGCGGTTCGCGCCGGTGACGAGAGCGATCGGTGACGATGACGACATGCCTGGAGTATGTGGCAGGCTCACCCGCGCCACCCGCCAAATGACCGCGCGATGATTAGTTCCCGGGTGCGGCGGCTTTCTTCGCGTGATTCGTTCCGGCTTCGGCGGCGTCTCCCGACGCGCGTTGCATCGGTCACGACAATCGCGGACGCGCACGCTGCCGTCGGGATCGTGCACGCAATTGAGCCGCCGCAACCGCCGAGGAACACACTTCATGGAGATCGGCGCCCCGCCCCGGCGCAGCGCAACAAACCCTCGTGAGGCCCCTAATGACGAATCCCCTGACGCAGTCCTCCGCAACGAACGATCGTTCACTGACCCGACGTTTGCTCACGCCCCGCCGTCTCGTCGTCGCCTGCTTGCTCGTGCTGAGCAGCGCCGCGTGCGACGGAAGCAGCCCCGGCACCGAAGGCAGCGGTGGCTCGGCCGGGCCTGGGGGCAACAACGGATCAGGAGGCGCATCGTCGGAGGGCGGCAGCAACGGCGCGGGCGGCAGCAACGGCGCGGGCGGGAGCGGCGCGGGCGGCGCGCGCGCGGGCAGCGGCGGCGCGACGGGAGCGGGCGGCGCGGGCGCAGGCGGCATGACCGCGGCGGGCGGCCGGGGCATGGGCGGCGCGATGGGAGTGGGCGGTGCCATCGGCACCGGTGGGCGCACGGGCACGGGCGGCGCCACCGGCAGCGGCGGCACGACCGGTGGTGGCGGCGCCACCGCGATCGGCGTGACGTGCACGCCGCAGACCTGGGACGTCAACCCGATCGGCTGGGCAACGCAGGGCTCGGGAACGTCCGGCGCCGGCCCGAACGTGACCACACCGGTGGTCGCGACCTCGGCGAGCCAGCTCACGAGCGCGCTCGCGGGCGCGGCAGCGACGCTGGTCCATGTCTCGGGCAAGATCTCGGGCACGTTCCGCGTCGGCTCGAACAAGACGATCCTGGGCCTGTGCGGCGCCGAGGTCGACGGTAGCCTCGATCTGACCAACGCCACCAACGTCATCGTCCGGAACCTGAAGGTGGTCGGCTTCAATTGCACGGACAGCCCCAGCGACTGCTCGGCGGGCCACGACGCGGTTCACGTCGAGGGCTCTGCCCGCAATCTCTGGTTCGATCACATGGACATCTCCGACGGCTCGGACGGCAACCTCGACATCACGAACGGCGCCAACTTCGTCACCGTGTCCTGGACCATCTTCCACTACTCGAGCAAGCGAACCGATCCGGTGGCGGGCGCCACTGGGCACCGCTTCTGCAACCTGATCGGCGCCGCCGACACCGTGACCAGCGACGCCGGCTTCCTCAACACCACGTTCCACCACGTGTGGTGGTCGGACAACGTGAATCAACGCATGCCGCGCGTGCGCTTCGGCAAGGTGCACGTGTTCAACAGCCTGTACACGGCGACCGGCGACAGCGCCTGCATCGAGGTCGGCGTCAGTTGCAACATCCGCTCCGAGAACAATTCGTTCCAGGGCGTGAGCAACGCGGTCGACAGCACGCACTCGAACGGCGCCAGCATCATTCAATCGATCGGCAACATCGGATCGAACACCAACATCGGCGGCGCCGCCTTCATGCCGCCGTACGCGTTCACCGCCGAGCCGGCGAGCAGCGTCTCCGCGAGCGTGATGGCCGGCGCCGGCGTGAAGTAGCGCCTAGTAGTGCGAGCAGGTGGCCAGATAGCAGGTCTGGTCACCGCCCGACTCTGAATAGCAGCGGTCGAGCGCGTCGTCCTCGACGTTGGTCATGTCGGGGAGACCGAAGCCGCCCCAGGTCTCTTCGCTGATCGGATACTGATCGCCGTAGGAATCCTCGGCGGTGCAAGTGACGTGGTGGATCTGGCCCCAATCCCAGTAGTAGATCGGGCGCGCGAACTCGGGGTGGCCCCAGTGCCGCCACGACCGCTCGCCGCCCCGATGGATGATCGTCGGACGGAGAACCCGAACCGGGTGCGCATGATACGGCGCCCCGTGCGGATGCGCGCCGGGCGGGTGCGCCTGGAACCGAGGCGGCGCGGGCCGCGGCGGCGGCATACGCCCGCCTCCATGCGCTTCGTGATGATCCTCGTGATGTTCTTCGTGATGCTCGTTGCGCGGCGGCTCGGCGCGGACCGCGGACGAGCCCAGCACCAGAGCTGCGGACAGAGCGACGGCGAATGGGACTTTGGTCTGCATGATACCCAACGATAGTGATGAAACCGTTTCTGAAAAGTCGTCGCCGTCACGCATGCGCCCGGCTTCAAGTTCCTCGAAGCCGGTAAGCGCGACCAGCCCCCGAAGAGGCATATTGTCTACGTGGACAATACGTAGACATTGTCTCAACGAACAAAATATCTAGACAAAGCGAACGCGACCGTGGTACCCGCAAAGCAGACAGACACCAGAAGGAGGCGGCGATGCGGGGAAGGCGATCCGAGTGGGCCAGATCCGAGTGGACGAGATCCAGAGACGCGCGCGCACAAGCGGACGCGCGGCGCTGGGCGGCGTTGCGGCGCCGCCCGCACCGGTTGCATCTCCCCGGGCGCCACGCCCGCGACGAGGCAGCGCGGCTTTCAGGCCGAGCTCACCAGCCGCCGGCGGCCGGCGCGGGTGGGCGCTCGCTGAGCTTCGGCGGGGAACCGAGGGCGAGCTCGGTCAGCTTCAACTCCTGGCTGACCGGCGACACCACGTCGATCTGCCGGTAGCCGAGCCCCTTGCCCGGCGCGGCGGGATCCCACGGCAGCGGCGCCTTCTTGGGCGCCGCGCCCGGCGCCGGCAGCGGGAAGATCAGCGACCGCGCCGCATGGTGCGCGATGTGCTCGGTCTGATGGTGGTGCTCCTGGTGGATGTGACCGTAAAACACCGTCACGTGGCGATAGGGCAAGAGCGCGTCGATCACCTTGGCGCCGTCCTTGGTCGACCACTCCCACTGCGGCAGCAGATCGAAGAGCGGCCGGTGGGTGAGCACGACGATGCGCGCATCCCGCTTCTGCGTCTTGAGATCCGCCGACAGCCAGTCGATCTGTTCGGCGCCGACGGCGCTCTCGGGATCGGAGACGTTGTCCAGCGCGACGAAGTGGACGCCCTTGTGGTCGAACGAGTAGTGGGTCTGTCCGAAGACCTCGCGGTAGATGGCTCCCTTGTCCTTGGCGGCGTCGTGCTCGCCGGGCAGCAGGCGCTGAGTCTTGATCTTGATGGTCGACGCGATGTCGCGGAACTCGCCCATGCGCTTGCGCCGGACGGCGGCGTCGTCGGTGTTGTGCGTGAGATCGCCGGTGAACACGACGAAGTCCGGCTCGGCGCGGGTCGCGTTGATGGCGGCGACCGCGTTCTTCAGAGTCACGTCGGCTTCGGGATTGGCCGCGCCGCTGTAACCCCAGTGGGTGTCGGAGAGCTGCAGGAAGAAGAAGTCGCCGCCGCTCGGCGACGACTTCTTCGCGCGCGGCGCGGCGCCCGCGAGACCGGAAGCGAAGACCACGCCTCCCACGGTCGCCAGCTTCAGCAGATCGCGCCGGCTCGGCGCTTGGTTCTCGTCTCTCTCGTCGTTGGACATCTCGTAGCCTCCTGCCCCTTCAAACGCAGCCAGTCCGTCGATCGTTCCGCCGTTTCTCGCAGCCGGCGTCATTCACCTTGGCCCGCGGGGCCGGCGATCTTGCTGGCCAGCGTCTCCAGATCGGCGCGCGCGACGTCCGAGACCAGCGCATAGCCGAGATCGCCGTCGCGCCACAGCAGCACCGAGAACCCGTGCCGCGCCTGCGCGACCGCCGAAAGCCGGCCCACCGTGACCGGCGCCTGCGCCGGCCAGGCGAGTCCGTCGGGAGGAAACACCAGCAACGTGATGGTGTGCAGCCGCCGCTTGAACACCAGCACCGCCGCCTTGCGATCGAAGACGTAGCCCAGACTGCCGCCCACCAGCGGAAAATCACCGTCGCCCGAGAACGCCACGCGCGGCGCGAAGTCGATCCGCCCGGTGAACCAGGGCTTTACCTGGTGAATGCCGCCGCTCTCGACGTCGAGCGGATGGGTGCTGGCGACGACGCGCATGTGATCCGACAGGGCCTCGGCGACCAGCGCGCCCCCGTCGGGCCGCGGCGCGCGCGGCACCAGGGTCACCATCAACACGGCGGTCAGCGCGGCCGCGGCGCCCGCGGACAGCCCCGGCGCGATCCAGCGACGCGCGCGCGGCGCCCGCGGCACCACCGTCGGGGGCCCGAGCGCGATCAGCTTCGACGGCACGGGCGACGCTTCGCCCTCGGGCGGCGCGCCGAGGAAGCGTTCCTCCAGCGCGCGTCTCAGCGCAGCGGGTGCCTGGTAGCGCGGAAGCCGCCGATCCAGCGCGTCTTCCAGCGCTGCTTCGACGACGGCATTGTGGCGGCACGATGCGCATCCCTCCAGGTGCGCCTCGACGCGAGCGCGCGTCTCGCCATCCAGTCGGCCCGCAGCGTGGTCGATCAGCAGCGCGCGCGTCTCCCGGCAGTCGTTCATCGCATCACCGCCCTCCGCATTCATTTCGCATAGTCCTTGAGCCGCTGGCGCAGCAGCGTGCGTGCGCGCGAGAGCCGCGACTTGACCGTGCCGACCGCGCAGCCCAGCAACTCGGCGAGCTCGGTCTCGGTGAAGCCCTCGAGATCGAGCAGGACGATCGTGCGCGCGTCGTCGGACAGGCTGGCGAGCGCCGCCTCGATCTCCTCGGCGACGACCCGGCGCAAGCGATCGAGCTCCAGATCGTCGCGCAACATCTCGGCGAGGCCCGAGCCGTCGATCACATCCATCTCGCTGAGGATCGGCTGCTGCCGCCCGCGGCGATAGAGATCGATGAACAGGTTGCGCTGGATTCCGAACAACCAGGCCTTGAGGTTCCCGCCCAGGAAGGTCCGCGCGCCGGCGAGCGCGCGCGCGTAGGTCTCTTGCACCAGCTCCTGCGCGTCGGCGTCGTTGGCGCACAGGTGGCGCGCGTGGTTGTAGAGCGCGTCGAGGTGGTCCAGCGCCTCGCGTTCGAGCGAGCCGCCGCCGGCGGCGCGATCGCTGGTCATCACCATGCCGCTCGCCCGATCAAAGATCGGGCGCGGTCGCCCGGACGGAACGGCGCGCCGGTGCACATGCGGTCTCACGCATAGACGAGAACGAACCTACCGGCAACTTCGTTCCGTAAAATCGTCTGGCGCCCGTTTGGCGGGACGTTGCCAGGACGTTGGCAGAACGGCGTGAACATCAATGTCCGTGGCGCGTCAGGCGACGCGGCGGCGCATTCGCCGCTGGCCGATCGGACGCACGTTCGAGTCAACGAGCTGTTAGAGTTTGATGCGTGCGCAACACCAGCGTCGGCCTCGCCTTGCTGTTTGCCGCCACTGTCGGGCTCGCGTCGTGCGTCGCGCCGTCGGAAGAGCCCGAGACCGCGCGGCGCAGCGCGCTCGGCGAGCCGACGAACGGCTTCCCGTCCGCCGCCGAGCGGCTGGGCATCATGGCGATCAACCGCGCGCGCTCCGATCCACAGACGGTGACCGGGCCGGCTTCGGCAACCTATGCGGCGCGGCCGCCGGTGCTCTGGAGCTACACGCTGTCGCGCTCGTCGCGCTTCCACGCGAACAATCTTCATCTGACGGGTGTGTCGCTGATGCACTCGTCGCCGTGCCCGCTCAACACCAACGTCGCGACGGCGAACTGCGCCGGCGATCCCGCGTGCGCGTGCGCGACCCCGGTGCCAACGATGTGCGCGGCGTGCGCGACGGTCGCCGCGGTCAACACCTGCGGCACCGATCCGTTCGTGCGCATCGGATTCTTCACCGCCGGGCACGACGACCAGCGCCAATGGCGAGGTCGCCGCCGCCGGCTACACCGATCCGATGACGGTCGTCGACGGGTGGATGGACGAGGCGTCGGGTGCCGACGGACATCGCCGCAACCTGACCGACCAGGGCATCACGTCGAACACCATGGGCTACGGGCACGCCGCGGGGACCGGCTGCTTCTCGACCTTCGACGTCTCCGACTCGGGCAACATGGCCGGCACGATCCCCAAGCTGCCGACCGCGGCGGTGCGCGCGCCGGCGAACAACGCCGCCGGCAGCTACGCGTTCTACGCAACCTGGGCCGACCCCGCGCTGGGCGCGCCGGCGTCATTGAACGTCGTGATCGACGGCGCGTGCACGGCGATGGCGCGCGAGCTGGGCACCGACAAGCTCAACGCGACCTACAAGGCGACTGCGACGCTGGCGGCGGGCTGCCACAACTACTTCATGGTCGCGCGCGACGGCGCCGGCGCGATGCTGACCTACCCGACGACGGGCGCGATCACCATCCCGATCGGCAGCGCTACCGTGTGCACGACCGACTTCCTGACCAGCGCGCCGGCGGCGACCTGCGTGAGCGACGGCGGCGCGCCGCCGCCGCCGCCCGTCGACGCGGGCGTGGATCGCGGCGCGGGCGGCGGCAACCGGCGCGGGTGGCACGAACGGCGCGGGCGGCAGCGGCGCAGGCGCGGGCGGCAGCGGCACCGGCTTCAGGCGGCGCGGGCGGAAGCGCCAGCGGTTCAGGCGGCGCGAACGGCAGCGGCGGAAACCCGGGCGCGGCGGGCAGCGGTGGCCCGATCAGCGACGCCGGAACGGGCGGCGCCGCCGACGACGGGGGCCCTGCCCTCGGCGACCGCGTCAGCGGAGGATGCAGCTGCGACGCGAGCGGCGGCGCTCCCTCGTCGCTGACCGGCGGATCGCTCGTGTCGCTGGCGTTGTGCCTCGGAGCGCGCCGGCGCCGCCGCGCCAAACGGCCGTGATCGCCGGGGCCGGTCAGGTCAGGTGCTCAGGTCAGGTGATCGACCAACCGATCCAGGCGCGCGACGGGTTCGAAGCCCAGGCGCTCGAGGATCGGACGCGACATCTTGCCGGCGTGCGTGACCAGCAGCGGGATGCCGCGCGCCGCCGCCTCACGCGCGCGCGCCACCACCAGCGCGCGATAGCCGCCGCGCCCGCGCGCGTGCGCGGCGGTGGCGGCGCCGAACAGCAGCAGCCCGTGCGGCGTGTAAGCCACGTAAGCCGCGCCGATCGGCGCGTCGCCGCGCGCGACATCGAAAGCCAGGAACGTCGCGCCGTCCGTGCCCTCGCGCGCGAAGTCGTCGATCAGCCGCTGCTCGTCGATGGGCCGAGGGTCGCGAAAGGCCGCGCGTTGCAGCGTCCAGGCAGCGCGCAGCTCCTCGGGCGAGCGCACGCGCCGCGCGCTGACCGCGGGCGGCAGGCTCCAGGTCGGCAATCCGCGCAGCGCGAGGCCGATGAGGACCGGGTCGTCGGGATCGCGCTCCGCGCCCAGGGCGAGCAGGCGATCCACGAGGTCGCTCGGCGTCGTCGAATCGCCGAGCAGCCACTCCGCGCCCGCGCGGCCCCGTTCGCGCAGCAGCGCGCGGATCTGCGCGAGCGCCGGCTCGACCTCGTCGGGCGCCAGCCGGACGCGCTGCACGGCCGCGCAGTGCACGTGGGTCCCCGGCATGAAGAAGATCGCGAAGCGCCCCGCGGGATCGGTGTAGAGCTCGCGCCCCGCCAGCACCGGCTGATGGACGTTGGGATTCTCGGCGAGCTCGCGAAGCACGGTCAGTTCAGTTTGGCGTATACCCGCGCCACATCCACTGCAACGTGTCCGGCAACGTCTGCTGGCGCGGCCGCGCATCGCAGTGGGTGGCGCCGAGCGCGTAGATGAATCGATAGTGGTAGCCCTTGGCCTTGAGCGCGGCGGCGACGTGCTGGTTGGCGAGCAACCAGTTGTGCAGCGACGACTCCGGCATCGTGTAGCCATTGTCCATCTCGCCGACCTGCAGGAACACGCGCAGCGGCAACACCGGGCTGCTGGTGATGAGCCCGCTCGCGTACCCCCAGGCGCCGACCGGGTACTGCGCCTGCTCGGGCGCGATCGGATTCTGCTGATCGACGAACGTGCCCGAGTAGGTGATCAGCCGGCGATAGTCGTTGGGCGCGAACCAACCCATGGTCATCGCCGCGGCGCCGCCGCTGCTGCAGCCATACGCGGCGCGGCCGTTCGGGTCGGTGGTCAGCTTGAAATTCGGGTACACCGCCTTCAGCGCGGCGTTGCTGGCGACGGCGGGCAGCACCTCGGTGTCGATGAAGCGCGCGTAGGTGCCCGACATCGTGTCGTACTCCAGGCCGCGCTCGCTGCCGATGCTGTCGCCGCCGCCGTTGGCGACGAAGATCGCGACCACCGCCGGCACGCGATTGTTGGCGATCAGGTTGTCGAGCGCGGTCGAGATGTCGGCGAGGAACCCGTCCTGCACCATCATGAACGGCGCCGCGGTTCCGTCGACGTACTGCATCGGCACGTAGACGCGAACCTGGCGCGTGAACGAGTGCTGGTTGGCCGCCAGCAGCGTCGGATCCAGGCCGGTATAGATCGCGCTGGCGGTCGAGCTCATGGTGAAGGTGAAGCTGCGGCCGTGCGGCACGTTCTGCACCATCAGGTCGGGCGAGATCGTGTACGTGGGACCGATGGTGAAGTCGCCGTCGCCGGTGGTGCCCGGATCGGGACCGGTGTCGACTCCAGGTGAGGCGTCGGTCACGGTATTCCCGCCGCGCCCCGCGTCGACCGGGCCGCTGCCGCCCTCGCCGGTGGCGCCGCCAGCGCCGACCGCACCCCCGAGACCCCCGCCTCCGCTCGCGCCCCCGACTGCTGGGCCTGCGCCGCCCGTCCCCGCCGCCGCCGCGTCGACCGGAGGATGGGAGCTGGGCGCGCTCTTGCAGCCGAGCAACAACATGGCGACGATCCAGGAATGGCGGCGAAATCCCATGGGGAAACCTCTATCAGAAGCGTCGCCGCGCGCGGTTTTCGGCTCAATGTTCGTGGCGTGCGGGACTGAGTGAGACGCGGAGCGTGGCAGCGGACACCAATCTCCCATGAGGAAGCTGCGGGTGGAAGCGACCGGGTTCCGGGCGTGCACAGCGTGCCTGCTGCTTGCGATGGTGTCGCTGGGGTGCCTCTCCAGCACGATCGGAAGTAACAACGGCACCGGCGGCAACGACGGCACGGGAGGCAACGCCGGCCAGACCGGGCCCAATTCCTCGACGGGCGGCGTGACGACCGCCGCCGGTACCGGTGGCTTTCACGAAAATTTCGGGTCCCCTGGGTCCTGCGATGGGGAGCCCAACCCCGACGTCGAGAACAGTGGCCCCTGCTCTGCTGCGCCGGCGAGCCCGCCGCGCGCCTGCACGCGCGACTGCTGCACGACCTGTGGAATCGATGCCGCGGGAACCAACGTGTGCGCCTGCAGCGCCCCGACGGGAACCTACTCGAGCTGCACGTGCTCCCCGCCGATTGGCTTTCCGGTCGGTCTCACTGGCGGCGCCTGCAGCCCGCAAGGCTACGCGTCGCTTCCGGCAGCGACTCCGGCGGGTGGCATGTCGCTCAAAGGCTTGCCCTGCACCAAGATCAACACCGTTTGCTTCACCGCGGAGTCGACCCCGACCTCACCGCGCGGCTGCATCTGCATGGCCGATGAGACCCTGCATTGTGGCAGCGTCCACGGCTGGTTCACGCTCACCGGCGGCGAGACGACGTACAACTGAACGTCTTCGGGCTGCGCGGGCCACGATAATTCGAGGGCCCGCGACGCGATCGCGACACCGGTGTCGGTTCCGCTCGACCTTCCAGACGCTGGTCCCGGCATTTCCTCGCTGCGCGCCGCCTCGACAGGCTGGCCCCGAACTTGCGTTGGAGTGCGCCTTTGGACTTTGCCAGCGGAGGATCCATGTCCATCAAGGTTCAGGTCCTGAAGGCACGCAAGATTCTGGTGGGGTCGGTCGGCGTCGCGACCGTCTCGTTCCTGGGCACGGCATGTTCCTCGTCGTCGGTCGCCAACCTGATGGCGCCGCCTTCCTGCGAGATCGCGCCTCAGAACCCGGACTGCATCGGGCCGCGGCCCGACGCGGGCACCGACGGCGGCGCCCATACCGCCGCCGACGCGGGCCCGGATACCGCCGCCGACATCGTTGTCGACACGGGCACCGACACGAACCAGGACGCGACCGACGCAGGCCTCGACGCCGGCGACGCGACGGTGGACTGATGGCGGCCGAACGCTCGGACCCGGGTACGCTCTTCGAGCTCGAGCTCCTCGGCGGCCCCTTCGAACGCCGCTACCGCCGCGTCCGGCCCGAGGTCGAACGCATGCCCTGGGGCACGCTCGACGTCTCGGAGTTCGACGAGCCACACGTGGTTGCCGCGCGCCGGGCCTGGACCAACGCCGCGTTTCAGGAGCACCGCACGGCAGCCGCGTGCGCGTCGACGCTGCGCGCGCTCGTCGAGGTGCGCGCGCCCCTGGACCTGGTGGCCATGGCGGCGCGCTTCCCGCTCGACGAGATCGTTCACGTCGAGCTGTGCGCGCGCCTGGCCACCGAGCTGGGCGGCGGCACCGAGGTGCGGCACGACGCCGACACCGACGACCTGTGCCTCGATCGCGATCGGTCGCTGCGGCCGCTGCTGCGCGCCGCGGATCTGGTGACGCGCTTCTTCTGCGTCGGCGAGGCGCTGTCGGTCCCGCTGTTGCGCGCGACCTGGAAGGCCGCCGTGCACCCGCTGCCGCGTGCGGTGCTGGGCCGCATCGCCAAGGACGAAGCGGCGCACGGCGTGTTCGGCTGGCACTTTCTCGACTGGGCCATGCCGGCGCTGACCGCCGCCGACCGCGAGCACCTGCGCCGCGCGGCCGAAGAGACCATCGTCCAGGTCAAGCGCCTGTGGGACGGCCTGCGGCGGCGCCCGAACGCGCCGTCGGCCATCCATGCGCTCGGCTGGATGGAGACCGACGCCTATCTCGCGCTGGCGGCGGCGTCACTCGACGGCGAAGTGATCGCGCCGCTGCGCGCGCGGGGCATCGCCGTCGGCGGGCGCTCGAGCGGCAGCTCATAGAAGAGTGCGCCGAGGCGCAACGGACGAGCGCGGTCCTCGGGCACGGTCGAGAGCTCGGCGGCGTAGAAGCGAACCGCGCGGAGATCCGGCCAGCGCTCGGGCACGCGGGCGCGCGCGCTGATGCGCTGCCAGTAGGCGGCGAAGTGCGCGCCGGCATCGGGCGCGCGGGCCGAAGCCAGCAGGCGCGCGCCGAAGATGCGCTCGCGCGCCGACTCGGCGGGCGCGACGCCGTCGGTGACGTCGAGCGACGCTTCCTCGCCGCCGTCGCGCACGAGCCGGATCGCCAGCGCCGGGATGCGCGTCGCCGCCCGATCTTGAAACGTCGGGTAGCAGGCGAAAGGCCAGCCCTGGGTCGCGCCGCGCGCGCCCGCGTCGACGGCGCCCGCGACCAGCAGCGCGCCGGCGATCAGAGCGGGCGCCCATCGCGCCATCGGCTCCAGCGCCGCGGGCGCCGTCGGCGAGGTCGCATCGCCCCGCCGGAGCCAGCGGCGCCAGAGACCATCCCAGTCGACGAACATCACGTAGGTGAGCCACAACCCCGAGAAGTCGATCCCCATGAACCAGCGCGCCGAGGAGTGAAAGACCAGCGCGGCGGCGACCGCCCCGCGGCGCGACCAGCGCGTCCAGAGCGCGAACACGAATGACAGCTCCAGCGCCACGACCACGGCGGCGCCGGCGTGTAACAGCGCGGGAAACCGATCGATGCGAAAGGGCGGCGCGAACCCGGGCGTCGACGCCCACTTCCAGTACATCTGATTGCGCAGGTTGTCGCTGGTGATCCAGCCGAGCCCCAGGGTGCGCACCTTCCACAGGCCGGGGAAAAAGAAGATCACGCCGACCAGCAGCCACGCCACGCGCAGCGGAACGCCGTACGCCGCCGAGCGCTGGGGTGCCGGCGCGGCGCGCCGACGACGCCAGCCTCCCAGCGCCAGCGCGTCGGCGCACGGGCTGGCCGCGCAGATCGCCGCGAACCAGACCAGGTGCTGATAGTGATAGGGCAGGCCGCTGCGCAGAGGCAACGCCAGCAGGTAGAGCGCGGCGACGGTGAGCGCGATGAAGGCGGCGCGCGCGAACAGGCCGGCGGCGCCGAGCACCGCGCCGGCGATCACCACGACCCACGCGACGCGGGCGGCGGCGGGGCTCGGCGGATAGAGCGCGAGCGCCCAGCCCCACCCGCGCGGCGCGACCGCCAGCGCCGCCGGCAGGCTGGCCCACGCCGCCGCGCCGCGCACCTCGCCCGTGGTCAGGAACAGCGACGCCACGACGATCCGGAACACCGCCAGGTTGACGGCGGCGTCCTTGGGCAGGCGCTGGCGGAGCCAGGACAAGACGCCATGGTAGCCAAAGCGGCGATCGACGTCGCGGTGACTCGACGCGCGCGCTGCTTGCCCGGGCGCGGGATCTCGACGAAGCTGCGGGTGAAGGATCTGGCCGCGATTTGAGGCAGCCCCCGATCTCGGACAAACGCTCGCAGTCCGCCCAGGCGCCGGCGGCACGCCGCGATCTCCGCGGGCGTCTCGGACGCTACCTCGGTCCGCTGGCCGGGCTCGCCGGGATCTTCGCGCTCTTCACGATCCTGCTCGCCGCCAGGCGTGGCCTGTCGTTCGCCGATCCCTCGAATCTGGAGACGCTGCTCCGCCAGACGACGATCGTGGCGACCGCGGCGCTGGGCATGACCGCGGTGATCATCGCCGGCGGGATCGATCTGTCGGTGGGCGCGGTCATCGCGCTCGTCACGGTCGTTGTCGCGGCGGCGCTGCGCGCGGGTGCGCCGCCGCTGCTCGCGGCGCTGGCGGGCGCCGGCACCGGGCTCGTGACCGGCCTCGGCAACGGCGCGCTGGTGACGCGGCTGCGCGTCGTGCCGTTCATCGTCACGCTCGGCACCATGCTGCTGATTCGCGGCGCGGCCAAGGGGCTCGCGCACGAACAGAAGATCGACGCGCCCGCGTCGTGGCTCGACGATCTGCTCGCGCGCGCCGGTGATGCGCACCCCTCGATGTTGCTGCCGCCGGGCGTGTGGCTCCTCGTGCTGCTGGCGCTGGCAACCGCGGCGCTGCTGGCGCGAACGCGGCCGGGCCGCTACATCTTCGCGGTCGGCTCGAACGAAGAGGCGTCGCGCCTGGCCGGCGTGCCGGTCGCGCGCGTGAAGCTGCTGGTCTACGCGCTCGGCGGCCTGTGCGCCGGCATCGCCGGGCTGATGCAGTTCTCGCGGCTGACCGTGGGCGATCCGTCGGGTGCGCAGGGGCTGGAGCTGGACGTCATCGCCGCGGTCGTGATCGGGGGCGGCAGCCTGGCGGGCGGTCAGGGATCGGTGCCGGGGTCGCTGATCGGCGCGCTCATCATGCAGGTGCTGCAATCGGGCTGCGCGCAGATGGGCTGGCCCAACTGGGTGCAGGAGATCGTGACCGGCGCGATCATCGTCGCCGCCGTGAGCCTGGACAGGTTTCGGAGGCTGCGCTAGCGTCGCCGGCCGTGGAACCGACGGAGATCGCGCAGACCGCGGTGCTGCCGCAGAGGCCGCGAGCGATCGTCAGCATCGGCGCCGGCGCGATCGTGCGCGACGCGCACCTGCCCGCGTACCGGCTGGCCGGGTTCCCCGTGGTCGCGGTGCACGACCTTGAACGGCGAGCGCGCCCGTGCGCTGGCGCGCGACTTCGGAATCGCGCGCGTGTGCCCGTCGCTGGCCGACGCGGTCGCGGCGGCGCCCGAGCGCGCGGTGTTCGACGTCGCGCTTCCGGCGCCGGCGATCTGCCGACGTGCTGCCGGCGCTGCCCGACGGCGCCGCGGTGCTGATCCAGAAACCGATGGGCGAGACGCTGGAAGAAGCGCGCCGCATCCGCGAGATCTGCCGGCAGAAACGGCTCACGGCGGCGATCAACTTCCAGCTGCGCTACGCGCCCGGCGTGGCGGCGGCGCGCGATCTGGTGCGCCAGGGCGTCATCGGCGAGCTGCACGACGTCGAGGTGCGCGTCACCTGCCACATGCCCTGGGAGATCTGGACGTTTCTGTTCGGCATCCCGCGCATGGAGGTGCTCTATCACAGCATCCACTACGTCGACCTGGTGCGGTCGTTCCTGGGCGAGCCGGCCGGCGTGTACTGCAAGACCGTGAAGCATCCGCGGCAGATGCAGCTCGCGTCGACGCGCACGGCGATTGCGTTCGACTACGGCGACGTACGCCGCGCGACGATCACCACCAACCACGGTCACGACTTCGGGCCGCGCCACCAGGAGAGCTACTTCAAGCTCGAGGGGACCGAAGGCGCGATCAAAGGGCGCATCGGCGTGAACCTCGACTACCCGCGGGGCGCGCCCGACGACCTGGAATATTGCGTGCGACACACCCAGACGGGCGCCGGCGCGCCCGAATGGCGGTCGGTGCCGCTCGACGGCAGCTGGTTTCCCCACGCCTTCATCGGCACGATGGCCAGCGTCATGCGGCGCGCCGACGGCGAGACCGCCGCGCTGCCGACGTCGATCGAGGACGCGTTCCAGACCATGGCGGTCGTCGAGGCGTGCTATGAATCGAGCGCGCGCGGGGGAACGCCGATCCCGGCGTGAGCGCGCCGGAACATCCTGAAATGGAACCGTTCATCGACACGCACGTCCACTGCTGGGACCGCACGCAGGTCCCCTATCCGTGGCTCGACGGCTTTCCGTCGATCGCGGGCCGCCACACGCCGGCCGAGCTGCGCAACGAAATCGGCGCCGGCGGGCGCGTCCCGCACAAGATCGTCGTCGTCGAGGGCGACTGCGAACGCGCGCGCGCGTTCGACGAGGTGCGCGCCATCGAGTCGCTGGCCGCGAGCGAGCCGGCCGATGCGCCCGCAATCTCGGGTATCGTGGCGTTCGCGCCGATGGACCGCGGCGACGAGACCATCGCCGCGCTCGATCGCCTGTGCGCGCGGCCGCTGGTGCGCGGCGTACGCCACCTGATCCAGGGCGAGGCCGACCCCGACTTCTGCCGCCGCCCCGCGTTCATCGCCGGCGTGCGCGCCGCCGGCGAGCGCGGCCTGTCGTTCGACCTCTGCGTCAAGGCCCACCAGCTGGCGTCGGTGATCGATCTCGTGCGCGAGTGTCCCGGCACGCAGTTCATCCTCGATCACGCCGGCAAACCCGACATCCGCGGGCGCAGGCTCGAACCCTGGCGCGAGCCGATCGCGACGCTGGCCTGGTTCCCCTACGTGGCCTGCAAGCTCTCGGGCCTGGTGACCGAGGCCGATCCGGCGGCGTGGACCATCGACGATCTCCGGCCCTACGTCGAGCATCTCCTCGCGCGCTTCGGCGCGCGCCGTCTGGTGTTCGGCAGCGACTGGCCGGTGGTCAAGCTGGCGTCGTCGTACGAGCGCTGGCTCGACACGGCGATGGACCTGCTGGCGCCGCTGCCGTCCGACGAGCGTGAGGCGGTGATGGCGGGCAATGCGCAAAGGATCTATCGATTGTCATGACGTCCGGACCATTTCGACTGGATGGCAAGAACGCGGTGATCACGGGCGCGGGGTCGGGCATCGGCCAGGCGGTCGCGGAGCTCTTCGCCGCGCAGGGCGCCGCTGTCTGGGTCGTCGACCGCGACGAGGCGGCGGCACGCGCGACTGTCGACGGCATCCGCGCCGCGGGCGGGCGCGCCGAACCGGCCACCGTCGACGTCACCGACGAGACCGCGGTGGCGGCGCTCGCGGGCGCGCTGCCGCCCATCGACGTGCTGGTCAACAACGCCGGCATCGGCCATGTGGGCAACCTGATCGGCACCGCCGGCGCCGATCTCGATCGGCTGTACGCCGTGAACGTGCGCGGCGTCTTCAACGGCTGCAAGGTCTTCGCGCCGCCGATGATGGAGCGCGGCCGCGGCAGCGTGATCAACATGGCCTCGATCGGCGGCATCGTCGCCGTGCGCGATCGGCTGGCGTACACCGTGACCAAGTTCGCGGTCGTGGGACTGACCAAGGCGCTGGCGCTCGACCACTCGTCGACCGGTGTGCGTTTCAACTGCATCTGCCCGGGCCGCGTCGAGACGCCGTTCGTGAAGCGGCGCCTGGCGGAGTCGCCCGACCCCGAGCAGGCCTACCGCGACATGGCGGCGACGCAGCTGACCGGCCGCATGGCGCAGCCGGCGGAGATCGCGGCGGCGGCGCTGTACCTGGCCGCCGACGAGGCGGCGATGGTGACCGGAAGCAGCCTGCTGGTCGACGGCGGCTGGAGCGCCGGCAAGTGAGCGCGGGCGGCGCGGTCACGGAAGCCGCGCCGCGCCGCCGCGTCTCGTTGATGGCGACCTGCCTGTGCGACGCGTTCTTCGACGACGTCGCGCAGGCGACCGTCGAGGTGCTCGAGCACCTCGGGTGCGAGGTGGCGTTCCCCGAGGACCAGACGTGCTGCGCGCAGCCCGCGTTCAACGCCGGCGACTGGCCCGCCGCCCGGCGCGTCGCGCGCCACACGCTGGGCGTCTTCCGCGGTGACGACGCCGTCGTGGTCCCGTCGGGCTCGTGCGCGCGCATGGTCGATCACGGCGCGCTCCTGCTGTTCGAGGACGAGCCGGACCGCCCCGCGATCGAGGGGCTCGCGCATCGCACCTGGGAGCTGTGCGACTTCATCGTGCGCGGTCTGGGCGTCACGCGCTGGCCCGGCCGGCTGCGAGCGCGCGTGGCGTTTCACCGATCCTGCCACTCGCGCGGCACGCGCTACGCCGAGTCGGCGCTGGCGCTGCTGCGCTCGATCGACGGGATCGAGGTCGTGCCGTTCGGCGAGGGCGAGCAGTGCTGCGGCTTCGGCGGCACGTTCTCCGTCGGGTTCCCGCACATCTCGCGCGCGATGGGCAGCCTCAAGATCGATCACGTGCTCGCGGCCAAGCCGGATCTGCTGGTGTCCGCCGACGCGAGCTGCCTGATGCACATCGGCGGGCTCGCGGACAAGCTCGAGCATCCGTTGCAGCGACGGCACGTGGCGGTCGTGCTGCGCGATGCTTTGAAGACGACGAAGCCGGCGCCGGAGCGCGCGTGAGCGCTGACGCCGGCGGACACGCGCCCGACGCCGTCGATCGCTTCGCGGCCGCGCAGGGCGAGGAGCGGCGCGCGGCCGTCCGCCTGGGCAGCAAGGCCGGGCACGAGAAGCGCACCGAGATCCTGTTCCGCGACTACGCCGACCCCGACAGCCTGCGGCGGCTCGCCGGCGCGATCAAGCAGCACGCGCTCGATCACCTGGACGTCTACCTGCCGCGCGCCGAGGCGCAGCTGCGCGCGCACGGCGCCCGCGTCCACTTCGCCGCCGACGCCGCCGAGGCGCGCGATCGAGTGCTGGCGATCCTGCGCGCGCGCGGCGCGCTCAGCGTGGTCAAGGCCAAGAGCATGGTCACCGAGGAGATCGAGCTCGGGCCTCACCTCGCGCGCCACGGCATCGAAGCGATCGAGACCGACCTCGGCGAGTTCATCGTCCAGATCGACGACGACCACCCGAGCCACATCGTCAAGCCGATCATCCACAAGAACCGCCGCGAGATCGCGAACAGCCTCGAGCGCCACGGGCTTGGCCCCTACGACGACACGCCCGAGGTGATCACGCGGCGCGCGCGCGCGTTCCTGCGCAACAAGTACCTCGGCGCCGACGCCGGCATCACCGGCGCCAACTTCGTGTCGGCCGAGAGCGGGCGCCTGGTGCTGGTCACCAACGAGGGCAACTCGCGCTTCTGCCTGGCGGCGACCGGCTGCCACATCGCGCTCGTCGGCATCGAGAAGCTCGTGCCGCGCGATCGCGACCTCGGCGTGCTGCTCAACATGCTCGCGCGCTCGGCCACCGGCCAGCAGCTGTCGGTCTACACCGAGTTCCTGCGCGGGCCACGCGCGCCCGGACAGGCAGACGGGCCCGAGGAGATGCACGTCATCTTCCTCGACAACGGACGGACGGGCGTGCTCGGCAGCGAGTATCGCGAGATCCTTCGCTGCATCCGCTGCGGCGCCTGCTTGAACGTCTGCCCGGTCTACCGGCAGGCGAGCGGTCACGCCTATCGCGGCGTCTACTCGGGACCGGTGGGCGCGGTGCTGTCGCCGCTGCTCGCCGGCGGCGACTTCGCGACGCTGTCGGATCTGCCCAAGGCGTCGAGCCTGTGCGGCGCGTGCAACGAGGTCTGCCCGGTGGACATTCCGATCCCTGACATGCTGCTGCGCCTGCGCGACCGGGCGCAGCGCGAGAGCGCAACCAGCGACCGCGTCCCGGCGCCGCCAACGGCTGCGCCGGCATCGATGACCGCATGGGCCGAGGTCGCGTCGCGGCCGTGGGCCTGGAAGGGCGCGCTCGCGACCGGCGGCCTCGTGAACCACCTGCCCGAGGTGCTGCGCCCGAGGGCGCTGCGCGTGTGGGGCCAGAACCACGCGCAGGCGCCCTGGCGCGGCGGCGTGTTCCGCAAGTGGCTCGCGCAGCGGAGGCGACAGCCGTGAGCGGCGGCGCGAACCGCGGCGACGACGGCGACGGCGCGCGCGAGCGCTTCCTCGCGCGCGTGAGCACCGCCGTCGCCGCGCGGGCGACGAAGCGCGCCGCGCCCGAATACACGGACGCGATCGCCTTCGCGCGCGACGCGCCGACCAACGGCGCGCCGGCCGCGCCGGCGGGCGGCGCGGCGACTGATGCGCACCTGGCCCGCTTTCGCGAGCGGCTCGAAGCGGCGCACGGCCGCATGTTCACCGACGCGGGCGCGCTGGTGGCATGGCTCGCCGCGCAGGGTGCGCGTCACGGCTACTGCGACCCAGCGCTCGCCCCCGTGCTGGCGGCGGCGCTCGCGCAGCCGGGCGCGGCCGCGCTGACGTTCGAGACCGCGCTCGACCGCGCGCGCATCGACGACTACCGCTTCGGCGTGACGCGCGCCGCGGGCGCGATCGCCGAGACCGGCACCATCATCCTCGACGACGCGCACACATCGCGCCGGCTGGCCGCGCTCGCGCCCTGGATCCACGTCGCGGTCTTCGCGCCCGCGCAGATCCACGCCCACGTCGCCGACGCGATCGCGGCGCTGGGCGACGACCCCAACGTCATCTGGTGCACCGGCCCATCGAAGACCGCCGACGTCGAGGGAATCCTGATCGAAGGCGTGCACGGCCCGGGCGAGCAGATCGCGCTCGTCATCGGGGCGTGAGCGCCGGTCCCACGTTCGACTCCCGGGAGGGCCGTCGGAGACGATATCGTGTACAGTTCACCTGCGCAGGCTCCTGCGCATGGGCGATTTCTCGTTGAGCTGGAAAGGAACGGGCAAGATAATGCAAAAAGGTACGGTCAAGTTTTTCAACCCAGCCAAGGGTTTTGGTTTCATCACTCCGGATGGCGGCGGGAAGGACGTGTTTGTGCACGCCAACGACACGGGGGGGGCTGTCCTGCAAGAGGGCGCGAAGGTCGAATTCGAGGTCGTCCAGGGAAAGAAGGGTCCCCAGGCCAGCGCCGTGAAGCTGGTCTGATCCCGCGGTGGCGCGCCGGCGAGGCGCGGCGGTCGCTCACTCCAGAACGAAGCGATGACACCGCGCCGCCGCTGGCGGACCTCAGGCTGCCCGAATGCAGCCTTCTCAGGACTGGACGCGCCTGTCGCGCGGGACGCGGAGTCGCGTCCTTCGGGTCAGCGGTTCCGGTCCTGCTCGAGCGCCGCGAGGCCGCTCTTGCGTGGATTCTTGTCGAGCCACTTCTTCAAGGCGCGAAAGGCCTTTGCGCCCCCGGTGAGAAACACGGCGCCGAACCGTTCGAGATCGGCGCGAAGGTGACGGAACCCGGCCAGGGGGTCGTCGGAGAATCCCGGGTACTCGCTAGCCCCCTCGATCCGCTCGGTGCCCCGGACGCCACGGACGAGATCTTCGTGCGAGACCGAGTAGTCGCCGAAGTGATACCGCACCGGGCCGAGCGAGAAGCGCACGTGGATCTCGAGCCGCCGGTCGCGGCGCAGGAACTCGCCGCTCGCGGACGGCGCACCGCTGCCCGATTCCTCGCTGGCGTCGATGAAGGCGAAGCCTGCAGGCTCGAGCACCGCCGCCAGCTCGACCATGCCCTGCTCGAGGAGCTCATTCGGCGTCATTGCGAATGTCTGTCACATTCCGCCGCTCACATCCAGCGTGACGAACCCTGCCGACAAGCCATGAGGCAATAGCGGACCGATACGCGCCGCCCGCGCGCCGATGGGACGGAGATCGACGCCAGCAGCGCCTCGTGCATCGTCGGGTCCATCGGTTCGAAAGTGGTTCGCCTACGGCACGCAGTAACCCGCGCTGTAGCCGGGGATCAAATGGCAGGGCGCCTTGGGCGGACAGCCGGCGTCGATCGCGCCGGTATCGCAGATCGTCACGCACATCTGCATTCCCGTTTCAGGGACCGTCACGCACGCCTCGAGCTTGTCGCAGTCCAGGTTGCTCGCGCACGCGGTCGTCACCGGGCCGGTGCCGGGCAGGTGGCAGGTCGTCGCGCCCGCTTGGTTGTCGACGGGATAGCAGAACTCCTTGGGGTCGTGGCAGATCTGCGCGATCAGGTCGCACGGTGGGCCGCCGTCGGCGTCCGCGTCTGCGTCGGCTCGGCCGTGGTCGAACGCGGCGTCGGGGAAGGGCTCGGTCAGCGCGTCGGCGTGGAACGGGCCGACGCGGCACGACGACAGCCCGATCGCCATCGCCAGCGCAGCCACCGAAACGACAATCGTCCCCGCCAACCCCGGCCGTGCGCGCTCGAGACAGTCCGCCACCACTCCAGCCTACCCAAGATCCAGGGCTACCGCAATCGTCACGGAGTATATAGGGGCCGGAGATGGACATCGACCGACCCGCCGCCGAACCGACGGCCAAATCAACGCCTGACCCGACGGCTCAATCGGCATCTGAATCCATTCCGGTCCCCGCGTCGCTGCGCGCCTGGTTCCGCGTGCACTGCGCCGTCGACCTGGTCGCGGCGCCTGCCGCTGCTGCTCTTTCCCCAGCGCATCCTGGGCCTGCTCGGCTGGACGGCGATCGATCCGGTGACGACGCGCCTGTGCGGCGCCGCGCTGCTGGGCATCGGCGGCGCGTCCGTGCTCGTCGAACGGCACGGCCTGGCCGGCTACCGCGCGCTGCTCGGGCTCAAGGTGATCTGGTCGGTGGCGGCGATCTTCGCGCTGCTCGCCGGGATCGCCGACGGCGCGCCGCCCGCCGCCTGGGCGTTCCTGTCGATCTTCATCGCCTTCTCGGGGATCTGGATGTCTTACGTGATCCGGCTGCGCCAGCTCGAGCGCTTCGCGCAGCTCGACGACACGGTTGACGACGAATCAGACGGCGACGAAGACGCCAGCGACGCGCGCTAGTTGATCTGCGTCGTCGGGCTGGCGATGCGGCTGGTCATCGCGACGACCTCCGCCGACACGCGCTCGATGCGCTTCATCACGTCGCGCGTCTCCAGCAAGCGCTGGCGCAGGGTCGGATCGACCACGAGCGCAGCCGCGAGCACGTCGACCAGCTCCGACGGCGTCCCCTGCGAGAGGACGACCTGGCGCAGCAGCTCGCCGCCCTCCGGGATCGCGTCGGCCAGGTGGCCGACCAGCGCGCGCAGCGACTGATCCGCGTCGACCAGCTCGCCCGGCTCCGTCGCCGGCAGGTCGGGTAGCTCGGTCGCCGAGATCAGCCGGTACGGCCGATCCGAGTCGAGCTCGTCGTCGATGCGCACGCGCGCGCGCCCGCGCACGACCAGGTTGAATCGGCCGTCGGGCAGCTCGTGCGCCATCACGACCTCGCCGACGCCCGCGATGCGCTGCACCGGTGAGCGGTCCTCGCTGGCGGCCGACACATCCTCGGCCGATTCGAGCAGGCTGATGGCCAGGAAGTGATGCCCGGCGAGGACGTCGCGCGCCAGCGACTGGTAGCGGTCCTCGAAGATGTGCAGCGGCAAGAGCGCGTGCGGAAACAGCACCACGTTGGGCAGCGGAAACATCGGCAGTCGTCGCAGCGCCTCGCGCAGGTTGCGATCGAGCTCGGGCACGACGGTTTCGCCTGTATCAGCCAAGATCGACCCTTGCCGCAGCATCGTCCGCAGGGGAACGCGAATTGCCGCGGCGCATGCGAACTTCTAGCACGGCGGCGCCGGCCAATCCCGGACAGACTGCGGGTGGGCCGATGATCGCGCCCGTCATCGTGTCCGTCATCGTGTCCGTCATCGTGTCCGTCATCGTGTCCGTCCTCCGAGATCGGCGGCCGCCAGCAAGCGCGCCTTGAGATCCGGGCGTTCGCGCATCTCGCCGACGAACGCGCTGGTGACCACACCCGACTGATCGTGCTTCTCACCGGGGATCGCCAGGCACATGTGCTCGGCCTCGATCACGCAGCCGGCGCCGCGCGCCGACAGGTGCTTGCACAGGCTCTCCGCGATCTGATTGGTCGCCCGCTCCTGCAGCGTCAGCCGCTTGGTGAAGCAATCGACCAGCTCGGCGAGGCGGCCGAACCCGACCAGCTTACCGTCGGGAATGTAGGCGACGTGGGCGACGCCCCGATAGGGCAGCAGATGGTGGGGACACATCGCGTGAAAGCGTAGACCGCCGACGATGATGACGTCGGGATCGGCCTCGCCAACGACGGGCTCGCCCAGGATCGCCGCCGGGTTCATGTCGTAGCCCGCCAGGAACTCCTCGTTCCAGACGCGCGCGACGCGCTCGGCGGTCTGGCGCAGGTCGGGCTCCTTCGCGGGATCCAGCCCCGACGCCCGCAAAAGCGCGTCGACCGCGGCCTGCAACGCTGGTTCGCGCGACAAGGCGTTCAGTCCAGGCGCTGCGGCACGCGCGGGATCTGCTCGTCGATCGGCCGCCGCCCGGCGAACCCGGCGTCGACCGGATGCCAGTAGCCGATGTGCTTCTCACCGAGCTTCCAGCACAGCAAGATCTCCTCGTTGCCGCGCTTGCCGGGAAAATCGACCAGGCCCGAATCGAGATCCTTCACCTCGCCGCCCAGCGTGCGGATGTTGTCGATCTCGTCGGAGAGCGCCTCGTAGAAGCCGCGGAACACCGCCTTGGCCTGGCGCACCTCCAGCGTACCGGCGTCGCTCTCGAGCAGATCCTCGCGGCTCATGCGGATGCCGACGCGATCCAGCTTCTCCTCGACGGTGCGCAGGCCGGCGCGAAGCTGCAGCACATCCGTGAAGATCTGCTCGAGCCTGGGGATCAGCTGCTCGACCTCGCCCACGGTGAAATGCGTTCGCGCCATGGCGAATACCTTACCTCATTCCGGGGCTCGACTGGCCGACGAAGCGCTGGCGGTGGTCGTCGGCCGCGGGTAGAGCGGCGGCTTGCGGTTCTTGCCGGTCACGCGGCGAATGTCGACATCGGAGAACAGCAGCGGCGGCGTGACGATCGACGACGGAATCCCGGTGCCGCCCCCGCCCGAATCGATGAAGTTGTAGACGACGGGATCGCGTCCAACCGCGGTGATCTCCTTGAGCGATCGCGGCAGCAGCCCCTCGAGCGTCAGTCCGCGTACCAGCTGCTCCTGGCCATCCTTGACCCGATAGACCACTAGGGGCCGCACCGGTGGCGGACCGCCGCGCCCGCCGCCCATGCCGAAGCTGAAGAGCGACATCATGTCGTCTGCGTCACCACCCGGCACGTTCGGATCGTCGAGCAGCCGCACGACGTAGGCCTCGAGCGCCGCCCGCCTTCGCGGTCTTCTCCATGCCGTGCGAGCAGCGCCTTGCGCGCGAGCCCGGGCGCGGTCGGCGTGACGATCAAGTTGCCGATGTGCACGTGCGGCGGCGCGAAGCGCGGCGCGCGCGCGTGGCCGTTCGAGTGCGCGATCTCCTGGCTCGGCGTGCGCGACATCAGCAGCGTCTTCAGGATCCCCTTCTCGATCACCGACACGCGCTGCGCCGGGATGCCCTCGTCGTCGGCGCGATAGGCGCCGATCAGCGGCGCGCGCCCGGGCCCGGTCTCCTGCAGCGGATCGTCGGCGACCGACAGCAACACCGACGCGACCTTGAGCCCCAGCTTGTTGGCGAGCTCGCTCGACTGGCCCTGCTCGTCGCTGCCCGCCGACGCGGTCCTGGGCGGCGGCGTGCCGGTGAGCTGCTCGGCGAGCAAGTGCTTCACGATCTGCCCGGCGGCCAGGCCGTCGAACAGCACGACCGCCGATCCGTTGTGCGCGACCGGCGCCTTGCGCATGGCGGTCAGCTCGGCGGCCATCGCGCGCACCGCCTTTTCCATGTCGGCCGCCGCGGGCAGACCGCCGGGCGCGAGCGCCGTGAACGGCACGAAGCGTGCGCAGCTTCATACCGTCCTCGGCCTGCGTGTCGGCGGTGACGTCGATGCGCACCAGGCGGCGGCTGTCGTCGATCCAGGTGCCCTCGCTGCTGAGCATGCGGCGCCGGCCCGACGGCGTAGCTGCCGTTCACGCGCGAGCCCTGGATCGCCGGGTAGTCGCGCAGCACCGCCGACAGCCGCACCACGCGCTCGCGCAGCGACACCGACTGCTCGACGACGTCGCGCGACGCGCGTGGCAGCGTCACGTGCGCCGGCGGCTCCTTCGAGAAATCGCCGACGGCGTCGTCGCCCGTCGCCCTTGGCCTGGCCCGACTCGGTCGAGCGCTTGCGCGCCAGCGTCTCGACGGCGCTCTTGTAGCCCTCGTCGGTGCGCAGCCACAGCTCGCGGCGCAGCGCCGCGTAGTCGTCCTCGATGGGCAGCGACTCGATGTGGCCGCCGCTGCCCTCGAAGTTGCTGTTGTCGAAGCTGGGGTCGCCGACGCGCACGTCGGTGCGCAGCACGCGCGCCTGGAAGTCGGTGTCGGACGTCACCGCGCCGAACGTCGCGCTCACCGTCGCCTGATCGATGTCGGAGATCGTGTAGGCGACGTAGTACGGCTTGGGCTCGTCGCCGAGCCGCAGCTCCAGCGTCGAGCGCCCGAGCTCGTCGCGCATCGCGCGCTCGACCGCGGCGTCGTCCGCGGGGCGGCGCGCGCCGGCGGGGGGCGCCGACGCCGACGCACTGTCGGCGCGAGCAAAGGGCGAGAGAGAGAGGCAGCACGCAACGGCGAACCAGCGCAGGCGCACGATCCGCGCGCTCATCGCAGCCCCTCCAGCGGCATGCGCGCGCGCAGCGAAGGCGCCGGGAGCACCGGCGGTTTGTCGCTGCCCTTGTCGCGCCGCTCGATCTCGATCTGCTGCACCAGCAGGCTGGGGCTGGTCGCCGACACCGGCACGAAGCCCGACTCGGCGCCGCAGTAGCCGTTGAACGTCTGGTAGTCGTCGCCCGACGCCAGGATGCGCGACAGCGACGACAGCGGCGTGCCGACCAGGTCGACGCCGCGCACCAGCTCGTCGGGCCGCCCGTCGGCCCACACGCGGTAGACCAGGATCGGCAGCACCTTGAACGACTGCGGCCCGGTGCGCGTGGTGTTGGTGAAGCCGCCGGAGATGTCGCGGAAGAGCAGGCCGTACGCGCTTGCCCTGGCGCTTGGCTTCCTCGCGCAGGCGGCGGCGCAGCTCGTCGACGGGGACGACCGCCGACGTCTGCACCACCAGGTTGCCCTGGCGCGAGACGACCGGCCGCCCCTCTTGCCGGCGGCCGTGGCCGTTCGATTCGTGAAAGCCGCGCGTCGGCGAGCGGCTGAGCAGGAACCCCGTGAGCACCCCCTGGTCGACCAGCGTCGCGCGCTGCGCGGTCACCGCCTCGTCGTCGTAGCGGTAAAAGCCGTTGAGCTCGACGTCGCCGATGCGCGACAGCGTCGGATCGTCGTAGACCGACACGAACGCCGGCATGACCGGCTCGCCGATCTTCTTCGCGAACGTCTGCCCCTCGTCCTCGTTCTTCTGGCGGTGGCCCTCGACGCGGTGGCCGAAGATCTCGTGGAAGAAGACGCCGGCGGCGCGCCCCTCGAGGATCGCCGGCCCGATGTAGGGATCGGCGAGCGGCGCCTTTCGCAGCGCCTTGAGGTCGGCGATCATCGAGTCGGCGCCCTTCTGCATCTCGGCGACGCCGGCCAGCGAATCGAACGACGCCGCGTCGTAGCTCTCGAAGCGCTCCAGCTCCATGCCGTCGTCGGCGCGCGTCTCGGCCTGCAGGAACACGCGCACGTAGTTGCGTCCGGTCTGGATCACCGAGCCCTCGCTGTTGAGCAGCCAGCGCGTGTGGCTGACCACCTGCAGCGTCACCTGCGAGTCGTAGATCTCGGTCCTGCCCGCGAAAGCGCGCCGACAGCTCGCGGATCTTCTGCTCCCAGGCCGGCACGTCGACCTCGATCGTCGCCGCCTGGCCGATGTAGGTGACCGGCTTTTCGTGCGAGAAGTCGTCGGACGGATCCTCGTCGGCGACCTTGAGGGTGCGCTGGGTCTTGACCTTGACCAGACGCTCGGCCGCTTCCTTGTAGCGGCGGTCGGTCTCGAGCCAGGCGACCGAGCGCAGCGCGCCCGCGTCGTCGGACAGCGGCAGCGTGACCGCGTGACCGCTCAGCGCCGACGAATAGTCGAAGTCGTCGGAGCGGATGGCGTGCGTCGAATCGAGCCGGTAGTCGCCGACGCGCACGTCGGTGTCGAGGATGCGCGAGCGCCGCGACGACGACTGCACGAGCGCGCCGTAGCTGGCCGAGACCACGACCTCGTTGCGATCGTGGACCTCGTAGCCGATGTAGTACGGCGCGGGGTTTCCCTTCGCCTTGAGCTCCGTCATGCCGCGCTGGAGCTCGTCGCGCAGGGCCGCGAGGCCGGGCGGCATCGGCGCGTTGCCGTCGGCGCGCGGGTCGACGTGGATCGCCGACGGTCCGGACGCGGCGACGCCCGGGACGTCGGGCACGGTCACCGCATGACCGCCAGCCAGGCTGGGCGCCCCCACGGCGGCGACACCGCCGGCGGCGCACCCGGGCAAGAACAACCAAAGCAGCCACGCCGCCGAGGGCGATGCGCCGCGCTTCTGCTTCTGCACCGGCGGCGGCGCGATTCGGCTCGGAGGGATTCTTGGCATTTCGAGGGGTTAGCGAGAGAGGATCTCACGCCAAACGCCGATGCGCCAGCCGCACTGCGGTAGCGTCGTGGTCGAGCTCGCTCACGACTTGGCCGGAGGCCGCGCGCGCGCCGGCCGCTTGCCGGCGACGCGCGCGACGCGCCTCGCGGCTGCTCCCGCGGGCGCGCCGGCGTCGAGAAGCTCCTCGGCCATCGCGCGCGCCACCTTGGCAGCCGCGGCGCCGCCCTCCATCGCGGCGCCGACCATGGCGCCGTCATAGAGCAGCATCAACCGGGCGCCGACGTCGGCGGAGCCGCTGACGCCCGCCTGGCGAGCGAGCTCGGTGAACAGGCCGCGCGTCCAGCCGCGCGTGTCGGCGCAGACCTGGGTCACCTTGGTCTCGCCGCGCGGGCCTTCGGCGCTGGCGCGCATGAACGCGCACCCGCGAAAGCTCGGCTCGGCCGCCAGCTCGGCAATCAAGTCGAAGATCGCCAGGAGCTTCTCGCGCGGGGTTTCGTGGCGCGCGATGCGCGCGTTGATGCGGGCCTGGCGGCGCTCGTGGCGCGCCAGGAGATAGGCCCGCACCAGCTCGTCCTTGCTGCCGAATGTGCTGTAAAGGGACGCCTTGGCCACGCCGGCGCGCTCGAGCACGCGCTCGATGCCGACGGTATGGATCCCTTCTTGATAGAAGAGCTCGTTGGCGGCGGCCAGCAGCCGGTCCCGGACCGAGCCCTCGAGATTGTTTGTCGACATGCCTTGACTATACCGACCGGTCTGTTCATATTCAAGCCGCTAAATAGACAGAACGGTCTGTTCGAGTCAGCCACAACGTCCGCAACGTCGAGAAAAGGAATCGAGGACTCCAATGCGTCTCTCCAAGGCCACCGCGTTTTACCTGCAGGCGTCGATCATCCTGTTCTTCCTGGCCGGCTCGTGCGCCCCGTCCCCGCTCTACAGCGTGTACCAGGCGGCGTGGGGATTCTCGCCGATCACGATCACGGCCGTGTTCGGGATCTACGCCTTCGCCGTGCTGGCGGCGCTGCTGGTGCTCGGCTCGCTCTCCGACTACATCGGCCGCCGGCCGGTGCTGATCGCGGCCACGCTCACGCAAGCGGTGGCCATGGTGATCTTTGCCACGGCCCACGGCGTGGGCGCGCTGGTGGCGGCGCGCGTGGTGCAGGGGCTGTCGACCGGTGCGGCCGCCGGCGCGGTCGGCGCAGGCATGCTGGACATCGACCGCGCCCGCGGCACCGTCGCCAACGCCGTCGGACCGATGCTCGGCACCGCCACCGGCGGCCTGCTCTCGGGGTTGCTGGTCCAGTATCTGCCGGCACCGACGCAGCTCGTGTACCTGGTGCTGGGCGTGGTGTTCGTGCTCCAGGCCGTCGGCGTCGCGCTGATGCCGGAGTCGGTGACGCCGCGGGCGGGCGCGCTCGCGTCGCTGCGCCCGCACTTCCGGCTGCCGGCGCCCGCGCGCGCGGCGCTGCTGGTCGCCGCGCCCGCGCTGGTCGCCACCTGGTCGCTGGTCGGCTTCTACGGCGCGCTCGGACCGACGCTGGTGCGCCGCATCTCCGGCTCGCCCTCGATCGCGCTCGGCGGCTTCTCGCTGTTCGTGTTCGCGGCCAGCGGCGCGCTGGCGGTGCTGATGACGCGCGAGCGGTCGGCACGCGCGCTCATGCTGGGCGGAATGACCGCGCTCCTCGGGGGCGCCGCGCTGACGCTGCTCGGGATCCAGCACCTGTCGACCGCCTGGCTCTTTGCCGGGATGATCCTCGCGGGCGGCGGCTTCGGCGCCGGCTTTCAGGGCGCGATTCGCACGGTGGTTCCGCTGGCGGCCGCGAACCAGCGCGCCGGCGTGCTCTCGATCCTCTACGTGATCGCGTACCTGTCGATGGGGCTCCCCGCCGTGCTGGGCGGCATCCGCGTCGTCCATGGCGGCGGCCTGCTCGGCACCGCGCGCGAATTCGGCCTGGCGGTCATGGCCCTGGCCGTGGTCGCGCTCGCCGGGACGCTGCTCCGCGACCGGGTCGCGATTCGCCGGCGCTGGTCACGACTGGCAATTTGGTGATATCACCCGACGGTCCTCCCACCGATAAGGAGAATCCTGCATGTTCAACGACCCCGATTCCTTCCTGAACGTGCTGCTCCGCTGGAGCCACATCCTCTTCGGCATCATCTGGCTCGGACACCTCTACTTCTTCAACCTGGTCAACGTTCCCTTCCAGGGAGATCTGGACAAGGAGCTCAAGCCCAAGGTGAATCCCAAGCTGCTGCTGCGCGCGTTCTACTGGTTTCGTTGGGGCGCGATGTACACGTTCCTGATCGGGCTGCTGCTCTTCGGGTTCAAGTACTTTCATCAGGGACTGTTCTTCGAGCAGGGCGGCGGCATCAGCAACCGCGCGCTCTGGATGCTGTTCGGCGGCGCGATCGGCACGATCATGTGGTTCAACGTCTGGTTCGTGATCTGGCCCCGCCAGAAGCTGATCCTCGGCGGGCTGGCCGCGGGCACGCCCCACCCCGACGCGGCCAAGCTGGCGGCGACGGCTGGAAAGGCGTCGCGCTTCAACACCTACGCATCGGGCCCCATGCTGTTCGGCATGGTCGTCCCCAACAACTACGCGGGCTGGCCGGCCGTCGGCATGCTAATCGCGCTGATCCTGGGCATCGGGTTCTGGTACGGGTTGATCAAGCGCTCGTTCAAGATCAAGACGACGATCTAGGTGCGCGGAGTTGACCCGAGCGCGCCGCGGGGCAGAATCGGCGGGATGCGCGCTCTTTCGGTTCGGTTCCTCCCGGCGGCCACGCTCGCCGTCTCGATCGCAACGGCGGCGGGGCCTGCGCGCGCGGACGACCCGCCGTCGATCGTGTACCCGATCTACGCGCAGATGCCGGACGCGCCCCAGAACGACGTCGCGCAGGCCGAGCTCACGCGCGCCGCGGCCCGCTACCACCTGCGCGGCATCGAGGTCGTCGACATCCCCGCGCCGCCGCCGCCCCAGACCGGCGCCACGATCAAGGCCGGGGTCGCGCTGGTCAAGAAGCTGTCGTTCGACGACGCGCGCAAGCAGCTCGACGCCGCCGTCGAGAACGCGGCCCAGACCGGCGGCGCCGGCCTGACCACCGACGAGATCAGCGACCTCTACCTCGGGCGCGCCATGGCGATCGCGCACGCCGACTGGAAGCCGGAGCGATCGGTCGACGAGGCCACGCGCGTGCGCGCCTACGAAGACTACGTGCGCGCCGCGACGGTGACGCCGGATCGGGTGCTCAATCCCCACGATTATCCGCCGCAGGTGCTCGAGGACTGGGCCAAGGCGGTGGCCGAGATCAAGCTGCGGCCCCAGGGGACGCTGACGGTGAGCGGCTCGGCCGCGGCGCTGGTGACGTTCGACGGGCAGCCGCCGCTGTCGGCGCGCGGCGGCGTCACGTTCAAGGGCGCGTATGGCGAGCACCTGATCGCCGTCGAGGAGGCGGGGCGCGCGCCGTGGGGATCGAGCGTGCTGGTGAACTCGCCGAGCTCGAACGTCGCGATCCCGGGGCGCGCGGCGCTGACGCTCGACGACGCGGTCGCGGCGTCGCACGCCAAGCGCATGGGCGCGAAGTTCGCGCTCGTCGCCGAGCTGCGCCTGGGCGAGGGGCCGACGGAGCTGCAGCTGCGGCTGGTCGACATCACCGGCATCCGCCACGACGCCACCGTGGTGCCCCTGACCACCGAGCCGGGTGCTGTCGACGCGGCCGCCATGCGCCTGGACGAAGAGGCGCGGCGCATCGAGAAGCTGGGGCTGGCGCCGGGAAGCAACCTCGAGGCGCCGCCGCCGCTGGAGCCGGGCACGCCGCTGCCGCTGCTCGCGGCGGTGCCGCCGCCGGCGCACCCCACGCCTGCGCGACAACCCGGGCGCCTGGGCGCGCGAGCACTGGCCGCTGGTGACCGCGGTCGGCGCGCTGGTCGGCGCGTCGCTGGTCCTGGGTCTGACGGTCGGGCTGGAATAGCGTGGCGGTGCGCGCGGCGGCCGCTCGGCTCGGCGGATTCGGGACGTCGATCTTCACCGAGATCACCGCGCTGGCCGTGAAGCACGACGCCGCCAACCTGGGGCAGGGCTTCCCCGACTTCGCGGCGCCGGCGTTCATCAAGGAGGCGGCCGCCCGCCACGTCGACGAGGATCGCAATCAGTACGCGCCGAGCGCCGGCGTGCCGCGGCTGCGCGCGGCGCTGGCCGCCGGCTGGCAGCGACGCTACGGGCAAGCGGTCGATCCGGCGACCGAGGTCACCGTCGCCTGCGGCGCGACCGAGCTGCTTGCTGGACGCCATGCTCGGCATCGTCGATCCCGGCGACGAGGTGATCGTCTTCGAGCCGACCTACGACGCCTACGTCCCCGACATCCAGATGGCGGGCGGCGTGGCGCGGCCGGTGGCGTTGCGCGCGCCCGAGTGGACGTGGGACTCCGCCGAGCTGGCGGCGGCGTTCACGCCGCGCACGCGCGCCGTGATCATCAACACGCCGCACAACCCGACCGGCAAGGTGTTCTCGGCCGCCGAGCTCGAGGAGCTGGCGCGCCTGTGCATCGCCCACGACGTGATCGTGATCAGCGACGAGGTCTACTCCGGAGCTGATCTTCGACGGCGCGCGCCACGTGCCGATCGCGACGCTGCCGGGCATGCGCGAGCGGACCATCACCATCGACAGCATGGGCAAGACGTTCAGCGTGACCGGGTGGAAGGTCGGCTGGGCGATCGCGCCGCCGCCGCTGACGAACGCGGTGCGCGCCACCCACCAGTTCGTGACGTTCACCAACTCGGCGCCGTTCCAGGAGGCGCTGGCCGACGCGCTGACCGCGCCGTTCACGCGCGGCGACGCCGACAACTACTACGACCAGCTGCGCGCCGCGTACGCGCGCCCGGCGCGCGCAGCTCACGGCGATTCTGGAGTCGATCGATCTGCCGCCGCTGCCGATCGCGGGCGCTTATTTCCTGCTGTCCGACGTGAGCGGGCTCGGCTTCGCGAGCGACCTCGAGTTTCTGCCGCTACCTGTGCACGCGAGGTCGGCGTGGCGGCGATCCCGATCTCGCCGTTCTATTCGATGACTACCCCGGCATCGCCGACGGCGCGCGCACCGATGCTGGCGCGCTTCTGCTTCGCGAAGCAGGAGCAGACGATCGCGCTCGCGGGCGAGCGCCTGCGCAAGTGGCGCAGGCCGGCCGCGCGCTGAGACACGCGCCGCTCAGTCGTCGGCGCTCTCTTGACCCTCGGGCAGATCCTCGACCTGCACCTCGATCTTCCAGACGTCGGCCAGCCACGACAGCAGCTCCGACTCGCCGCCCTCGATCGCGTCGGCGGCCGCGCCCTGCAGGACCGTGCCGTAGATCAGCTCGCGCGCTTCCTGCCGCGTGATCGTCGCCAGGAATCGCCGGAAGCTCTCCTCGTCGGAGAACTTCGCGTCGAACGCGTCGACGGCTCCCTGGTAGCCCTCGTCGCCGAACGCGTCGACGATCTCGGCGACCTCGTCCCTCTCGTCTTCGCTGATCTGGCTGTCGGCCAGCACCACTTCACGCACCAGGCCGACCAGCGCAATCCGCTCGTCGCCGTTCAGATCTTCCAGCTCCATGGCTGCAGATTCGCCGCCGCCGGGGCCGGCGTCAAGAGAGGGTGACCGACGCGCCCTCCCGTGCCAAGCTCGCGGGATGCGCGCCGCCTCGACCGGCACCGCCCTGCTCCCGCTGCACGGCGGCCGCGTGCCCGCCTGGCTGTCGGCGCGCATGGCGCGCCTCGGCCGCGTGATCGTCGAGGCGATCGCTCACGAGTACGGCCGCACCGAGGTCCTGCGCCGCCTCTCGAATCCGTTCTGGTTCCAGTGCTTTGGCGCGGTCATGGGGATGGACTGGCACTCGTCGGGGATCACCACCAGCGTGATCGGCGCGCTCAAGCGCGGCCTCGGCCCGGTCGAGCACGAGCTCGGCTTGCACGTCTGCGGCGGCCGCGGCCGCCACTCGCGCCGCACGCCCGACGAGCTCACCGCGCTCGGCGAGCGGCTGGGGCTCGACGCGCCCGCGCTGGTGCGCGCGAGCCGATTGGTCGCCAAGGTCGACAGCGCCGCCGTGCAAGACGGCTTCGCGCTCTACCTGCACGGCTTCATCGTCGCCGACGACGGCGCCTGGGTCGTCGTCCAGCAGGGAATGAACGGCGAGCGCCGCCAGGCACGGCGCTACCACTGGATCTGGGACCGCGTGAGCGCCCAGCGACCCGTGGGCGCCGCCGCGGACGCGGCGTTCGTCGAGGAGCCGCACGCCGCGATCGAAGGACGTCCGGGCGGCGAGATCGTCAACCTGGTCGATCGGCGCGCGGCGGACGCGCGCGCGCAGCTGGTCCAGCTCGCGCGGCGCGCGCCCGACGCGACCGTCGGCGAGCTGGCGCATCTTCGATTGCCGGCGCACCACGATGTGCGCGCCGAGGACATCGATCTCGCGCGGCTGGGGCGCACGCTCGCGGCCGTCGCCGATCGCGGGCCCGAAGATTTCGCCGACTTGCTGCTGCTGCCAGGCATCGGCGCGCGCACGCTGTTCGCGCTCGCGCTGGTCGCGGAGGTCATCCACGGCGCCCCCAGCCGGTTCGCCGATCCGGCGCGGTTCTCGCTGGCGCACGGCGGGAAGGACGGCCATCCGTTCCCGGTGCCGCTGCGGGTCTACGACGAGACGATCGCGGTGCTGAAACGCGCGATGGTGGCCGCCAAGCTCGGCGAGAGCGAACGGCTGGCGGCGATCGCGCGCCTCGACGATCAGGCGCGCGCCATCGATGTCACCGCCGCCACGCCCGCGGTGCAGCCCGCCGATCTGGAACGCTGGATCGCCGCGGAGAAAGCCGCGAAGACCACGCTCGGCGGCCGCACCGTCGCCGACGACGCGCGCGGCGCGGCGGAAACCGAGAGGACACCAGCTGTCGCTGCGATTCGGTTAGCCGGGAGACCTCAGGGGGGAAACTGGCCGGTCGCGGCCAGCAGATCCACGCGTACCTGCCGTTCGTTGTCCTCGGCGGCGGCTTCCGCGAGATCGGTGTCGCGCAGCTGGCGTTCGGCGTCGATGACGTCGATGTTGGTCGTCGCTCCCTCGTGGTAGCGCAGGTTGGCGATCTGCAGGGCCTCGCGCGCGAGCTTCGCGGCCAGCTCCGTCTCGCGCACCCGATCGCGCGCGCGCCAGGCGGATTCGACGCCGCGGCGAATCTCGGCTCTCGTCTGACGGATCAGCGGCGTCGACCCCCGTGGCCGCCTCGTCGAGGATCGCGCGCCGCTCATGCAGCTGTCCGTAGCGCAGGCCCCCTTCGAAGATGGGGAGGAGCAGATGGAACTGCGCCTGCCAGGCGTAGCGCGGCTGAAAGATCGTCGCGGGATCGTTGAATTGTGGGTCGAACTGGAAGGTCAAGGAAGGCATGTAATCGGTCCAGCTGTCGCGGACCCGGTGACGTGCCGCCTCCCGGCGCATCAGTTGCGCCAGGATGTCGGCGCGCAGCTGCTCGGGGTGCTCGCCGCTGGCCGGCAAGGGGAAGGTCGGCGTCTCCACCGCGTCGATCGGGCGATCGCCGGCGACCAGCACGCCCAGGGCCTCCTGCGCGGTCATGAGCTCTACCTGGGCGTCGCTCACCTGGGCCTCGGCCGTGTGCCACTGCTGGCCGGCGCGCGCGGCGTCGAGCCGATTCGCCGTTCCGCCGCTCCATTGGGTGTCGGCATAGGCGGCGTGTGCCTTCGCCGTGTCCCGGGCGTTGACCTCGGCAGCGACCACGCGGTGCTGGACGATCACGGTGAGATAAGCGTGCGCGACGGCGATCGCGACCCGCCGATCGACCTCGTCGCGGCTCAGCGCCGCCACCTTGCGGTCGTCGGTCGCGTGCGCCCAGTCGGCCCAGCGCTGCGGGACGAGCAGCGGCACGGTCAAGCCGCCGGCGGAGAAGGTCTGGCTGGCGCTCTGGATGTCGAGGCCCATGAACCTCCGGGCGCCGTCGATCCGCGTGAACGTCAAGTTGGGAATGAGCGTGGGCATCGAAGCCGCGCGCACCTCGGCGACCAGCGCTGCTGCGCGCCGCACCTCGGCGGCGGCCACCAGGGCGTCGGGGTTGCGCGCCCGCGCGCGCGCCAGCGCCTCGGCCAGGGTGACGCTCTCGAGCTCCGTGCCGGTCGCGGCGCTCCCGGCGCCGTCGGCCTCGGCACGCGTCGCGCGGGCAATCAACATGGACGCGCCGGCGGCAGCCGCTGCGACCACTGCGATCCGCAGCGCGCGCGCATCAAGCATGGGCGGCGCCTTCGCTGACCTCGGGCGGGGCCCCGGCGGGCGCGGGCCGCCGGCGCAGCCGTTCGCGCGCGTGCTGCATGATGAGATACAGCCCCGGCGTGAAGAACAGGTTCAGCACCGTCGACAACAGCAGCCCGCCGAAGAGAGCGGTGCCCATCGAGTGACGGCCGTTGGCGCCGGCGCCGCTGGCGAACACCAGCGGCAGGATGCCGAGCAAGAACGCGAACGACGTCATCAGGATCGGGCGCAAGCGGAGCTGCGCCGCCTCGGTGATCGCCTGGATCGGGCGTGGAGCCGCGCGCGCGCAGCTGCTCGGCGAACTCGACGATCAGGATCGCGTTCTTGCTGGCGAGGCCGATCAGCATGAGCAGCCCGATCTGGCAGAAGACGTCGTTGCTGAGCCCGCGCAGCCACTGGGCGGCGAGCGCGCCCAGAAGCGCGAGCGGCACCGCGAGGATGATGATGAACGGCAGCGAGAAGCTCTCGTACTGCGCCGAGAGCACCAGGAAGACGAAGGTGAGCCCGAGGACGAAGATCACCAGCGTCTGGCTGCCGGCCCGCACCTCTTCCCAGGACAGCCCCGACCATTCGTACGCCATCCCGGGCGGCAGCGCCGCGGCGGCGGCCGTCTCCATGGCGTGGATGGCATCACCGCTGGAGACCCCGGGCGCGCCGGCACCGAGCAGCTCGACGGAGCGGAACAGGTTGTAGTGGCTGATGACCGGCGGCGCGGTCGTCGGCGTCACGTGTACGAAGTTGTCGAGCGCGGCCAGCCCGCCCGCCGCCACCGAGGCGACCGGGATCGTGGCGGTGCCGGTCGAGCTGGCGAGCGCCTGCTGGGAACGGACGTAGAACTGCCCGATGTCGCGCGGCTGCCCGCGGAATGGCGCCTCGGCCTGAACGTAGACCCGATACGAACGGTTGTTGAAGTCGAAGTCGTTGACATATTGCGAGCCGAGGTAGACACCGAGCGCGTCGTTGATCTGCGTGAGAGAGACCGCCGACTTCTTGGCCCTTTCGCGGTCGATCGTCAGAGCGAGCTGGGGATCGTCGACGCTGAAGGTCGAGAACAGACCGCGGATGCGGCCGCCTTGCATCGCCGCGCCCTGCAGTTGCTGGGCGGCGCGAGCCAGCGCCGCGAACTCCGTGCCGCCCGCTTGATCGATGATCTCGAACGTGAAGCCGCCGGTCGATCCCTGCCCCTGGATCGGCGGCGGCAGAAAAGGGATCACGAGCGCGCCGGGGATGCCCCCGAGGAGGCGACCCCGCATGTCGGCGACCAGCGCCGACGCGGAGTGCTCGTCTCCCTCGCGCCCGGTGATGGGCGTCAACGTCACGAAGATCACCGCGCGGTTGGCGCCGTTGCCGCTGAAATTGTAGCCAATGACTGAAAACGTGTCCTGCACCTCGGGACGCGCGCGCAGCTTGCCCTCGACCTGCGTGCCGATGCCGGTCATGTAGTCGATCGACGCGCCCTGCGGGCCCAGGAGCTGCACGATGAAGTAGTTCTGGTCCTCGTCGGGCACGAAGCCGCTGGGCACCGTCCGAAAGACCAGGAACGTCAGCGCCAGACCGGCCAGGAACGCGACGCCGGTGACCAGGCGATGCGCCAGCAGCCAGCACACCGCGCGTCGATAGTGCGTGCGCATCCCCGCCATGCCGCGGTTGAACCAGCGGAAGACGAAGAACCGCGACTCACCTTCGCGCGGGGGACGCATCAGCAGCGCCGCCAGCGCCGGCGACAGCGTCAGCGCGTTGAACGCCGAGATCGCGACCGAGAACGCGATCGTGAGCGAGAACTGGCGGTAGAGGCGTCCGGTCGTGCCCGAGATGAACGCGACCGGCACGAAGACCGCGATCAACACCAGCGAGGTCGCGATGACGGCGCCGGCGACCTCGCGCATGGCGCTCTCGGCGGCGGCGTGCCCGTCGGAGCGGTGCTCGAGCAGGTTGCGCGAGATGTTCTCGACCACCACGATCGCGTCGTCGACCACGAGCCCCGTCGCCAGCACGATCCCGAACAGCGTCAGCGTGTTGATCGAGAACCCGAACGCCTTGATGAACGCGAACGTCCCCAAGAGCGAGACCGGGATCGTGACCGCCGGGATCACCGTGGCGCGCCAGTCCTGCAGGAACAGGAAGATCACGAAGATGACCAGGACGATCGCCTCGAACAGCGTCTTCATGACCTCGCCGATCGAGGCGCGCACGGCGTCCGTGGGATTGAACGCGATCTTGTACTTCATCGACGGCGGAAAGGCCGCCGCCAGCTTCTGGAGCTGCGCGCGCACCTGCGCCTCCAGCGCCAGCGTGTTGGCGTCGGGCAACTGAAAGATCCCGATGCCGACCGCCTCGCGCCCGTTGAAGCGCAGGTTCACCGAGTAGTCCTCCGCGCCGAGCTCGGCCCGGCCCACGTCGCCCAGCAGCACCAGCGGGCTGGATTGGCCGGTGCCGCCTCGCTTGATCACCAGCCGTTCGAACTGGCGCGGATCGTTGAGCCGCCCGGCGGCGTTGACGCTGATCTGAAACGTTTGCCCCGGCTGGGCGGGCGGCTGCCCGACCTGACCGGCGGCGATGTTCGCGTTCTGCTCGCGCAGCGCCGCCACGACCTCGGACGCCGTGAGCCCGCGGGCCGCGAGGCGCACCGGATCCAGCCACAGCCGCATGGCGTAGCGGCGCTCGCCGAAGATGCGCACCTCGGCAACGCCCGGCAGGCGCCGGATCGGGTCGCGCACGTAGAGATCGAGATAGTTGCTGATGAACGTGTTGCTGAGCGAGCCGTCCTCCGAGTAAAAGCCGACGCCCATGATGATCGCGGCCGTGGTCTTGGTGATGGTGACGCCGGTGTTCTTCACCTCGGCCGGCAGCCGCGGTAGCGCGGTGTTGACGCGGTTCTGCACGTCCACCGCCGCCAGGTCCTTGTCGCGGTCGACGTCGAACGTCACCGTGATGATGCTGGTGCCGTCGTTGCCGCTGGTCGAGCTCATGTAGCGCATGCCCTCGGCGCCGTTGATCTGCTGCTCGAGGGGCGTCGTGACCGCGGACTCGACGATGCGGGCGCTGGCGCCCACGTAGTTGCTCTGAACCGTCACCTGGGGTGGCGCGAGCTCCGGGTACTGGGCGATGGGCAGCGTCGTGACGGCGACCGCGCCCAAGAGCACGATCAGGATCGCGCACACCGAGGCAAAGACCGGACGCCGGATGAAGAAGTTGACGAACAAGACGACTACTTCCCTGGCTGGCCCGCGTCGCTGATCTGGCTGATGGGCGCCCCGGGACGCAGCTTCTGCACACCCGACGAGACGACCATCTCGCCGACGGCGAGCCCCTTCAGCACCGGATAGGTCTGTCCCTGGATCGGGCCGACCTGCACCACGCGTTGCTCGGCGGTCAGGCTGCCGTCGGCGCCGCGCTTGGCCACCCAGGCGAACGACTGCCCGTTCTGGCTCTGCACCGCCAGCACCGGCACGACCGGCCCCGGATGATCGGACCAGATGACGCGCGCGCGCGTGAACTGCGACGAACGAAGGCGACCCGAGGGATTGTGGACGTGGGTCTTGATGAGGACGGTCTGGGTGTCGGAATCGGTGCGTGGAGAGACGAAGCTCACCTCGCTGGGCGCGAGCACCTGGCCGGTGGCGTCGATCATCTCGACCGGCGTGCCCAGCTTCAACGCCTTCGCGCGCTCGACCGGGACATCGATGTAGGCTTCGAGCTCCTGGTTGTCGTCGAGCGTGGTCAGCTCCGTCACCTGCGACACGTAGTCGCCGACGCGAACAGGGATGTCGCCGACGGTGCCGGCGACCGGCGCGACGACCTCGTAGTAGCGGAGCTCGACCGACTGCACGCGCACCTGCGCCTCCGACGAGTTGGTGTTGGCTTCCGCCTGGTGCAGCGAGCTGCGCGCCTGATCCAGCTCCTGACGGCTGGCGCCGCCGCCCGCGTAGAGTCGTTCGATGCGGCGGTACTGCTCGCGCCAGTAGGCGAGCGTGGCGCTGGCCGCCTCGGTGATTGCCTGCTGACTGTGAACCGTCGCCTGCTGTCGCCGCGGGTCGATCAGCATCAACGAAGCGCCCGCGCGGACCTGGGCACCGGATACGACGTCGATCCGGGTCACGTGCCCCTCGACCTGCGGCTGGACGCGCACCGAACGGCGAGAGATCAGGCTTGCCACGTACTCGCTGGTGTCTCGTTGCGGGGACGACCGGACGGTCTCGATCTCGACGGGAACCGCCGGCGGTCCGCCGGCGCCGAGCGGCGCGGCGTTGCTTCCACGGCAGGATGCGACCGCGACGGCGAGCAACGCGACTTGCACGGCGTACGACCGGCGCGACACGAGGGATTGGCCAGGAACACACATGGCGTCCAACGTCGGAGCAACGTGTGTCGCACCTCCCGTTCGACAAGGCAGGACCGGACTGGATCGGGTGCCCAGTCGGGCTAGGTCAAGATCTCGGTGATCGGTCCGGTGCAGTACTGCGCGTCGCCGATGCACGTGGGGCTCTGGCCCATCACCTTGGCGAGCGTGAGCAGGAGATCGTTGTGCGAGCGGTCCTTGGCGGCAGCCACCATGGGGTTGCCATCGAGCAGGTCGAGGGAGAAGGTGACCATCTGACCGGTCTTGAGCTGGCCGTTGGCGCCGCCGATCAGCACGAACGGCGTGTCGTCGTGGTTGTGGGCCGCGCCCATGTCCAGCTCGTTTCCCCAGCAGATCACGGACTGATCGAGCAAGGTGCCGCTGCCGCTCGCCCCGGTGAACATGGCGAGCTTCTTGGCCAGATACGCCACTTGCTGCGCGTACCAGAGATCGATCGCCTTCTGCTGGGTGAGGTTCTGGTACTGGCCCTGGACGCTCGCGCCGTAAACGTTGGGCGTCGACGCGCACTGGCCCATGTTGTTGTACATCGTGCACGGCGCGATCTGGGACACCGACGTCGGCCCCATGTGCGAGTAGTTGTGGTGCGTGTCGCTCTGGCCGGTCAGCCAGCTGTGCGTGACCTGGCTGGTCGACGTCGACAGCTGCAGGCTGGCCACGCGCGTGAGGTCGCACGCCAGCGCCAGCGCGAGCAGGTCCATCTGCAACTGCACCGTCGTCGGAAAGTCGAGCGACGGCGCCTGATAGCCCGCGGGCACCGGCCCCGGCGGCATGCACGACGCCGCCTTGGCGGTGGCGGCGGTGATCTGCTGGTCGAGATCGTTCCACCCTTGCTGCAGCGCCTGCAGCTGCTGGCGGTCGCTCGTGCACAGGCGCGGCTGCATCGCCTTGAGCTCGTTGTTGAGCAGCGGGAACAGCTTCTGGCGAATGAAGGTCTTCTTGTCGGGGCCGCTCATACCGGACATCGCGGGCGGAAAGAACGTCGTCCGCGCCTCGGCGGGATCGTCGTGCGGATCCATGAACGCGCCCGCGGCGTTGTAGATCATGCGCGTCTTCACCTCGCGGTCATTGAAGTCGACGGAGCTGCGGGCCATGAGCTCGATCGACGGGAACGGCGTCCCGGCGTTGAGCTGCGACGCGATCACCTGATCGACGCTGGGGCCGGTGGCCGGATTGCCGGTCGAGGTGATGCCGGTCCACAACGAAGCCATGCCCGCCTCGTGCGAGCCCTGCGCCGCCTTGTTGTTGAGCCCGTCGAGGATGATCACGCTGTTCTGCACGGGAGCGAGCGGCGCCAGCGTGTCGCGGAACATGAAGTTCGTGGTCACCTTGGGCGGGCCGCCGGCCGCCGGGAAGAGCACGTCCTGTTTGTTCGCGTCGGTCGCGCCCCAGAACGGGCGCACGCAGCCACACGGCGTGAACAGCAGCACCATGTAGGTCGGCGCTCCGCTGGCCGCCGCGTAGCTGGGCAGGCCGCGCAAAAACGGATAGGTCAGCGCCGTGGCGCCCGCGGCCTTGAGGAAGCGCCGGCGCTCGAGATCCACCTTGCTGATCATTGACATGCGGCCCCCGCGTTCACCGGCGAACGGTTGCGGAACGAATCGGTGCGGACGATCGCCAGCAGCAACTTCTGGATGTTGAGCCCGCCGTCCTGGAAGCCTTTGTAGACCTGCTGCGCCGAGCACGCGTCGGCCGCCATCTCCACGCGCTGGATGGCGTAGCGCAGCTCCTGCAGCGCGAAGCACTCGCGAGCCTGGCTGCTGGCCGCGACCTGCATGATCATGTCGGTTCCGCTGCTGAACGACCCGGTGAGCCCGCTCGCGCTCATCGCCATGAACATCCCGCTCGAGTCGACGGGTGTGCCGCCTTCGGCCGTGATGTACGCGCCGGTGGCGTCGTAGTTGTCGAAGCCGAACCCCACGTAATCCATGTAAAGGTGGCAGCTGCTGCACAGCGCATTGGCGCCGAAGTGCTGCATGTACTGCTGGCGCGTCGTTTGTCCGGCCGGGAGCGTGGTCGGCGGCGGCGGGATCATCAGCCCACCGACCTGCGAGGGCGGAGGCGCGATCTGATCACAAAGGATCTGCTGCCGCACCATGCGCCCGCGCAGCGTGGGCGACGGGAGCGACGTGTGCGCGTGGATGGCCAGCACACTGCCGTGCGTGAGCAGGCCCATGCGCGGGGCGGCCCCGGTGCCCACCGGCGTCTTCGTGTAGGAGGTCGAGTTTCCCGTGCCGGGGACGCCCGAGCTGTAGAAAGTCGCCAGATCCGCATTCACGTACGAGGTCGTCGAGGTGAGCAGGCTCCCGTAGTCCGTGTTGTCCACCGCCACCGACGACGTGAACGTGGTCAGCGTTTCGTTGTGCAGCTCCTGGGCGAGGACCGGCGTCCAGTTCTTGAACTGAGTGTCTTTGGTCACCGCGTCCATGTTCTCGATGTCCAGCCACTGGTTCGCGAAGTCTCGCAGCGCGTCCTGCGCCTTGGCGTCGGCGAGCATGCGCACGGCCTGCGCCGCCACCTGGTCCGCCGTCGCGAGCTGGCCGGCGCCGGCGGCGTCGACGAGCGTCTGGTCGGGCAGCGATCGCCACAGGAACAGCGACAACCGCGTGGCGATCTCCATCGCGCTGAGAGGGATGGCGGTCCCCGATGCGCCGGGCTGGCCGAGCTCCAGCACGAACAGGAAGCGCGGCGAGGTCAGCACGGCCGTGACCACCGCCTGGATGCCGGTGGTGAAGTCTCCGAACTGGGCGTTGACGTCGTTGAAGATCTGCAGCAGCGCCGCCGATTCGTCGCTGTCGAGCTGGCCGCGAAAGGCGCGGTTGGCGAAGTCGGCGATGAACTGCTGCGCGCAGGCGGCGTTGGCCTGCGCGGCGCACGAGACCAGCTTGCCGAGGTTGGCGGCGCTCACCGCGTTCGCCGCGAGCTGCTCCGCGGCCTCCAGGTACTGCCGGTTCATGAGCGTGCCCGAGATCCCAGCGTAGGTGTTGGTGTTGAAGTTGCCCGCGATCTTCTGCTCCGACACGAACTGGTTGGCGGGCCGCGAGCCGGTCGGGTCGAGACCGAGATCGCGCACCATGTTGTTGTACTCGACGCGCGACAGGCGCCGCAGCGGCGTGGCGCCGACCGAGACCTGGCCCGCGTGGCACAGGGTCTTGTCATCGATCGCGGCGAGGCCGATCCCGTTCGGCATCGCCACGGAGGCGCCGGCGCCGCCGGTGCCGTTCCCGCCGCCGCCGCTGGAACCACCACCACCGCCGCTTCCGCCGCCGTTCCCGGCACCGCCGCTGACGCCGCCTTTCACGCCGGCGCAACCGGCCAGGCCCACGACAACGCCCACGCCGAGGACTCTGAACAACAAGAGTAGGCTAGTGCGATGGTTCAAGTGCATTCCCCGACCAGTCGACCAGCGGCGGCTGCCCGGAGCTCCAGCCAACCAACCGCTCCAAAGCTCGATACCCAACAAGGTTGCCTCTCGGACGACAGAAAAGCCAGCGTCTCCTTGCGGCGGCCCCAGCGAATCTCGGTTTGCCCGCGCGCGTGATCCTCGTTGCGGAAGGGCGGCGGGTGGCCGACCTTCAGCGTCCGCCGGCGACGTCGAGGATCGTGCCCGTGCAATACGAAGCCTCGTCCGAGACCAGCCACAGGATCGCGTTCGCCACCTCTTGCGCCGTGCCCGGCCGCCGCAATGGCAGCTCCGGGGCCAGGCGGTGCGCGCGCGCGGGATCACCGCTGCTCGCGTGAATCTCCGTGTCGATGATCCCGGGGCGCACGGCGTTCACGCGGATCGCCTCGGCGGAGACCTCGCGCGCGAGGCCAATCGTGAACACGTCGATCGCGGCCTTCGATGCGGCGTAGTCCACGTATTCCCGGGGCGCGCCGTACTTCGATGCCGCTGAAGAGACGTTGACGATGTTGCCCCCGGCTCCTCCGTGCAGCGTCGACAGGCGCCGGACCGCCTCGGCGGCGCACAGGAAGCTTCCGACGACGTTGATCGCCATCATTCGCTGCAGGCGCGCTTCGTGGATCTCGTCGACGCGCGACTTGCGATCGACGACGCCCGCGTTGTTCACGAGCACGGACAGCGGGCCGAGATCGCGAACCGCGTCGCGAAACAGCCGCTCGACGTCTCCCTGCTGGCTCACGTCGGCGCGGATCGCGATCGCCGACCCACCGGCCGCGCGGATGTCGGAGACGACGGCGTTCGCGGCCTGCTCGTCCTTCACGTAGTTCACGGCGACCGCGTAGCCCCGTGCCGCGGCCAGTCGCGCCGTCGCCGCGCCGATTCCCCGACCGCCGCCAGTGATGAGCATCGTCCCAGGCATCGTCGTTTGGAGCGAACCTACTTCGGGACGATCGCCTGGGCAACCGTTCGAGAACGGTTCTCCGTCGTGAAGCGACGGTTGGTGCGAGACGCCAACTTGTCCGGACGCTCCGGAGCGCGTTCGAACAAGCCGGCGCTGCTGGCAAACGCTGGCAATCGCGACCGGTTGGCCCGCACGCCGGGTGGCACGCAGGGTGCTAATCGGGAACGCAAGATGATCACCACGTTCTTGCGCATGCGGTCGACGAGCTCCCTCCTGGTCTGGGCCGCAATGGCCGGTTTCTTCCTCGGGGGATGTGTTGGAAAGCCTTCGGCGCCGCCCGACGGTAGCGCGGGTTCGGGAGGGAGCGATGCCGCGGCGGGAGCCGGTGGCAAGGGAGCGGGTGGCGAATCGCTCGACGGCGGCGGCGCCGATTCGAATCATCCCGACGCAGGATCGAACGCGACCGGCGGTACGACCGGCACCGCCGGCACGACAGGCGCTGGTGGCACGACCGGCACCGCAGGCACGACCGGCACCGCAGGCACGACCGGCACCGCAGGCACGACCGGCGCTGGTGGCACGACCGGCACCGCCGGCACGACCGGCACCGCCGGCACGACAGGCACCGCCGGTACGACCGGCACCGCCGGCACGACAGGCACCGCCGGAACAAGCGGCGCCGGCGGCACGATAGCAGGCGGTCCGTTGCTGCTGGACGTCGCCACCGCAACCGACCCGGCGGTGCCGGGCGCGCGCCTCCTTTACACCACCACCGTGAGCAACATCTCCACTCAAATGGTCAGCGGCGTGAGCCTGCTCTTCCTGGTTCCGAAAGGACTGCAGTTCGCCGTCGGCGCGGACGCCATTCCCAATGCCGGTTGCGGGCTCAACGTCACCGTTTGCGCCGCCAACGGGGAGGCGACCTGGAGCCTCGGACCCATCGCGGCCGGCGCCAGCGTCACTGTCACCGTCAACGCGCAGGTGCTGGCTGGCATGGTTGGCAATGGCGATTCGATCAGCGCTTCGTTCACCGTCATGGCAACGGGGTTGAGCCCGGTCAATGCCGTCAAGACCGTCCAGGTGTTTGGCCAGCCGTCGGCGCAACTGGCATTCGGCACGGTGACCGACCCGGTGACGCCGACGGGGAGCTACTCGTACGACATCGATGTTGGCCAGCTCGGCGCCGTCTCCTTGACCGGGACGTTGCTGCGCGCATTTCTGCCTGCCGGCCTGCTCGTCGGTGCGATCAGCGACGGCGGAACGCAGGTCGCGCCCGGAGAGATCGACTGGAACATCGGCAGCGTGGCCGTGGGAGGCGCGTTGCACCGGACCATTCAAGTCACCGTCGACGGCAGCGTTCCCGTCGGTGGGATCCTCGCCGCGAGAGCGGTTCTCACCTATGACGGCGGCGTCGATGTGGACGCGACCGCGCAGTATTCGATCACGGTGACGCCACCGGCGCAGCCACTGGTGGTCCATGTCGGAGCCGCGACCAATCCCGTCGTACCGGGTGAGCGCGAGCTCTACACGATCACGGTCGGCAATGTGTCGGCGCGTGCCGTGCCCGCGGTCGGCGTTCTCCTCCTGGTGCCGTCGGGACTGCAATTCGCGGTGGGCGGTGACGCCGTCCCCGATGCGGCGTGCGGCCTCAACGTCACGACGTGCGCCGCGAACGGGGAGGCCACCTGGAATCTGGGGGCGCTGGCGGCAGGAGCCAGCCAGACCATCGTCGTCAACGCTCAGGTCGTCGCCAGCCTGGTGGGCGACGGCGGCTTGATGAGCGCGCGCGTGGTGGTCTCCGCGACGGACGTCAATCCGATCCGGGTGATCAAGACGGTGCAGGTCTTCGGCGAGCCTTCGGCGCGGCTGGCTCTCGGCACGATCGCCAACCCGGTGACGCCGTCGGCCACGTTCACTTACGACGTCGACGTGGGTGCGACCGCGCCGACGCCATTGACGGGCACGGATCTGCGGGTCTTCCTGCCGGCGGGAGTGACCGTTGGCGCCATCAGCGACGGCGGCACGCAGGTCGGCCCCGGCCAGATCGACTGGCCGCTCGGGACGTTACCCTCGCGCCGCCCGCTTCATCGGACCATCCAGGTGACCGGAGACGGCAGCGTCCCCGCCGGTGGGATCTTGAGCGCGCGGGCCATGTTGACCTACGACGGCGGGGCCGCGGTCGACGCGGTGACCGACTACGCCATCACGGTCGTCGGGGCCGCGCTGCCGGTCATGGTCGATGTGAGCGAAGCATCCAATCCCGCCGTGCCGGGCGGCCGGCTGCTCTACACGATGACGGTGAGCAACACCTCTGCGCAAGACATCGTCGGCGTGACCGCGTCCATGCTGGTTCCGACCGGCTTGCAGTTCGGCATCGCCACCGACGCCGTGCCCGACGCAGGCTGCGGCCTCAACGTCACGACCTGCGCCGCGAACGCAGATGCGGGCTGGAACCTGGGAACCCTCTTGGCTGGGACCAGCCAGACCATCTCCGTGAACGCGCAGGTGCTGGCCAATCTGATCGGCGACGGAGGCTTGTTGAGCACCCGCGTCAGGGTGGTGGCGACGGGCTTCAATCCGATCAACGTGGTCAAGACGGCCGGGGTGTTCGGCGAGCCGGCGGCGCAGCTCGCCATCGGAACCGCGACCAATCCGGTCACGCCGTCGGGGACGTTCGTCTACAACATCGACATCGGCCAGATCGGCGTTGCGGCCCTGACCGGAACCGAGTTGCGCGTCTTCCTGCCCGCGGGGCTCACGGTTGGCGCCATCAGCGACGGCGGCATGCAGGTGACGACCGGCGAAGTGGACTGGACGATTGGCGGTGTGTCCGTCGGCGCGGCGTCGCACCGAACCATCCAGGTGACCGCCGACGGCGGGCTCGCTTTGGGGACGATCCTCCCGGCGCACGCGGTGCTGACCTACGACGGCGGACCGGAGGTGGACGCCTCGGCCGACTATCCCGTGACCGTGGGCGGGACGGCTCCGTTGCTCGCGGTCACCGTCAGCGCGGCGCCGAGCCCGGTGGCGCCAGGCTCGCGCCTGCTCTACACGGTGACGGTCACAAACATCTCGACGCGCGCGGTCGCCGGAATCGGCGTGTCGCTGGTGGTGCCGGCCGGATTGTCGTTCGCCGTGGCCGCGGACGCCACGCCCGACGCCGGGTGCGGCCTCAACGTCACGACCTGCCTGGGCAACGGAGAGGCAACCTGGGCGCTCGGAATGCTGGGCGCCGGGATCAGTCAGACCATCAGCGTCAACGCGCTGGTCTCGACGGCTCTGCTCCAGGGCAGCCTGATGCCCGCGGTCTTCAAGGTCACGGCGACCGGTCTCGGAACGCCGATCCTGGTCAAGACCACGGTCGCGGCGCAGTAGCGGTTGATCCCCGGCGCCGGCACGCCGCCGGTCGGAACAGCAGTCGGATACGACATCCGTTAGACGCGAGGGCCATGGTCGCGTATAGGATGATGCCGAGCCTGCCGGTCGACCGTCGCTCATTCGCGGCAGCAACGTTCCGGAGGTGAGATTGCAATACTCCCGTTTGCTCTTCGCTTCGTTGTTGCTGGTGGTCTCGCTGGGCGCCGCGCCGCCGCCGCCGGGGCGGGTCTATTTTGTCTCCCCGACCGGCAAGCACGGCGCAGCCGGCACGGCCGAGGCGCCGCTCGCCAGCTTGGCCGAGGCGGCCGCGCGTGCTCGCGCGGGTGACGTCATCCGCGTCGCAGCCGGCACGTACCGCGAGGGGCGCACCATTCGCCTCGACGCCGCCGGGACGGAGAAGCAGCCGGTGCGCATCGAGGCGGCCGAGCTGGAGCGGCCGGTGCTCGACTTCGCCGAGCAACCCGAGAACGAGAAGGGGTCGCGAGGTCTCGAGCTCAGCGGGGACTACTGGCAGATCGTGGGCATCGAGGTGGCGCACGCGGGCAGCTTCGGCTTCTTCATCACGGGCGGCCACAACATCCTGCACCGGTGCGTGGCGCGCGAGAACCGGAACACCGGCATCCAGCTCGACGCGCGTGCCAGCTACAACCTCATCTCGGACTGCGACTCGTACCGGAACTTCGATCCAGAGACGCTGGGTGAGAACGCGGATGGGTTCGCGGCCAAGCACGGCGTGGGGCCGGGGAACGTGTTTCGCGGTTGCCGGTCGTACCAGAACGCCGACGACGGATTCGACATGTGGATGGCGCCCTATCCGATCGTGATCGAGGATTGCGTCGCGTTCCGCAACGGCTACAACATCTGGGGAGTCGAGGACTTCCAGGGTGACGGCAACGGCTTCAAGCTGGGGGGCAACTACATCGATGCCGCGCACCAGGTCCGCCGTTGTGTCTCGATCGAGAATCCGCTGAACGGCTTCGATCAGAACCACAACCTGGGTGCGCTCACGATCGAGGACAGCGTGGCGATTCGTTGCGGGCGCGGCTTCGCGCTGCCCGAGAGCGCGCGGCGCGGCCGCAACGTTCTGCGCGGCAACACCTCGTTCGGCTGTCAAAACGTGCTCGAGCCTCACGTCATGGCGGTCGGGAACCACTGGTATCCCGACATCGCGGGCGGGAACCTGGGTCCGCCGCCGCGTCCCGGACACCGCGACGTCACGGGCGCCGGGCCGGAGCCGGCGTCACACGAGCCGCCGGTGCTGACGCCCGCGCCCGCGCGTTCAGCGCCGCCGCCCGATCCGCTCAAGCCGCTCGCTCCCGTGACGCCGACCGACGAGTGATCGCGGCACGTTTCAGGCTCCTGATCCCGAAAGCCAAGTTCGTCATGGTGCCGCCGAACATCGGTGATAGCTTGAGGCGCATGTCAATCGCCACCACCCTGGCTCAAGCGCAGCTTCGACATCATTTCCATGCCTGCGCTTTCGCCATGGGGCCCGCGGAGGAGCAGGCGGTCGTGGATCCCTTCCTGGTCGAAGGGATGCGACGAGGCGAGAAGGCGGTTTATATCGTCGACCCCCAGCATCGCGATGATCATGACGCGCGCCTCCGACGGTCCGCGCCATCGGCCGAGCTCCTGGAGGTCAGCACCTGGAACGATGCGCACCTCAAAGGAGGCGCCTTCGACCAGGAGCGGATGATGGCATCGCTCGACGAGATGATCCGCGCGCACGCCGCCACGGGACAACCGCCGATGCGGATCGTGGGACAGATGGGGTGGGTCTTCTCGTCGCCACCTGGCATCGAGCAACTGGTCGCCTACGAGGCGAGCGTCAACGAGGTGCTGAACCGAGGCAAGACGCCCACCATCTGCGTCTATGATGTCCGGCGACTGAGCGGTTCCATGATGATGGATCTTCTCCGGGCTCATCCCCTCACCGTGATGAACGGCGTGCTGCACGAGAATCCGTTCTACACGCCGGCCGAAGAGATGCTCCGCGACCTCAAGAGTCGCCGCACGTCGAGCTGAGTCAAGTGGCGGTCCCTCCACCGAACGGCTCCGGTGATGATGAGGGGCGGTTGCTTCGTTGCATCCGCGATCTGACGGCTCTCAATGCGCTGCCTTCGATGTGCGTGGGCCGCTCGCCGGACGACGCGCTCTCGACCGTGCTGGAAGCGCTGCCGACGGCGCTCGACTGCGAGCTGGTCTACCTGATGCTGCCCGGCTCCCCGCCGAAAGAACGCGCCTCGTTTCGAGGACGTCCGCTCCTCGACGAGCAGCTGGCCGAGGTGAGCGCCGTCAGTACTTCCGATGCGGACGGCACCGAATCACAGGTCATCCTCGGCACAGGCAGGGTGTGGTGCCTCGAGGCCGAGATCCCGATCGGCGCGGCGAGAGGGCGGCTGCTGGCGGGACGGCGGCGACCGATGGATCCCGAGACGGATCGGGTGCTGGTGCGCAGCGCGGCCAACATCGTCGGCACGACGCTGGAGACGGCACAGGTCCTCGAGGTTGCGCGGGCGAAGGACGATTTCCTCGCCATGTTGGGACACGAGCTCCGCAATCCGCTGGCGCCAATCTTGACCGCAGTCGAGCTGCTGGCGCGCCAGCCGGCGGCGCTGCGCGAGCGCCTGGTCATCGAACGACACACGCGCCACCTGGCCCGGCTGGTCGACGACCTCCTCGATATCTCGCGCGTCACCCGCGGACACGTGGAGCTGCGCAACGAATTCGTCGCGCTCACGTCCGTCTTGGAACGCGCGGCGGAGATCGCAGCGCCCATGATCACACGCAATCGCCACGCGCTGATGATCGGGAGCGCGGACGGGCTCACGCTGCGCGGCGATCCGGTCCGACTGGCGCAGATCTTCGCGAACCTGCTCACCAACGCGGCGAAGTTCACACCGCCGGGCGGCAACATCGGCGTTGTCATCGAAGCGGTTCCCGGACGCGTGCGCGTCACCGTGCGCGACGACGGCCGCGGGATCTCGCGCGATCAGATAGGGCGCATCTTCGAGCCGTTCGTGCAGGCCGACCGCGAGCGCGACGCCCTGCGCGGGGGGCTGGGGCTCGGCCTGGCGATCGTCGCCAACCTGGTCGAACGACACGGCGGCACCACCACCGTGGAGAGCGCCGGCGAGGGCAAGGGCGCCGCCTTCACCGTCGAGCTCCCGACGGTGCAAGGCGCGGCGTCCACCGTCAAACCCGTGCGCCCACAGCCCGCGGGCGCGCGGGCGCGCCTCAAGGTGCTGGTGGTCGACGACGACGTCGACATCGCGGAGCTGCTGTCCGAAGCGCTGCAGCTCGAGGGGTACCAGACCGCCGTCGCGCACGACGCGCGCGCGACGATGGAACAGTGGCGGACCTTCGCACCGCACGCGGCGGTCGTCGACATCGGGCTGCCCGACGCCGACGGGTATGAGCTGGTCCGCACCTTGCGCGCCGAGTACGGCAAGGATCCGACACTGATCGCGGCCACCGGCTACGGACAGCCAAAGGATCGGCTGCTGGCCGCCGAGGCGGGCTTCGACTGTCACTTCGTCAAGCCGGTCAGCGTGGACGATCTGCTGCTGGTGCTGGACCGCCGAATCGTGTCCGTCGACCCGCTCGCCCGCCGAGACTAGGCGCGGGACGGCAAACGCTGATCACAGCGGCCCGATGCACACCGAGCACATCCAGGTCTGGCTCGTCTGGTCGAAGCTGCAGGTGCCCCGCGCGCAATCGCCATCGTCCAGGCAGCTGTCCTTTGGCGTGTGGCAAAAATAGCCGTGGCCACAGCTACCGCTGCACAAGCACTGGACCTGCGTGGTCGTACCGTCGGGACCGGTTTCCGAGCAACCACCCTGACCGGGTGCGCAGAAGCTCTCGCTCGAGCACAGGCAAGCATTGTTGACCAGGCTCGGTGAGCAAAAGCCGCCCGGCCCGCAATCGGCGTCGACGCGGCAGTTGCTCTCGGTCGCGCAGGTGTTGGCCCCATTGTCCGAGATCGAGGCTCGGCATGCGCATGGCGCGTTGCCCGAACAGTCCGAGTCGCTGCTGCAGTCGTCGTAGGAGCAACCATAGAGGCACGCCGGACCACCGCCGTGGAGGCAACGACCATTGATCCCCGCCGTGCAATCGCTGTCTTGCGTGCAGTCGGGGATTATCGATAGCGATGACGGGCTCTGCAGGCAGCTCGCGGGGATCTCCGAGACGCCGGCGCTCCGGCCCTGCGGGCACATCGAGCCCGACAGGCGGTGATTGGCGGGGACGCGTGATGTCGCGGCGTCTGTCGGCAGAAAATTGGCGCAGACGAAGGTCGAGCCGCCATCAGTTTTCTGATACGTGGGATAGCAACCGCTCGGGCAATCCTGCGGCGTCGTGGAGCAGAGACAGCCCCCGGCGCAGACCTGGGTGTCGTTCGTCGAGCTGCAACTGACCGTGACGGCCCCGAGCAACAACGACCAGATGACTCGGATCACGATCGCCCGCCTGAGGGGATTCAGCATACGAAAGGAGAATGCAAAATCGACGCCGGTCTCGTCGACGTGCACGTGGTGCCTCACGGCACGAGGTCCAGCAAGCGCGCCGGATGGTAGACGTCGCGCAGAGGCCCCGGAGGCGCATATTCGAGCGCGTGCAGCACCAGGCGGCGCCACCGCGCGGGAATCGCTCGCTCACCGTGGACGGCGCCGAGGAGCGCGCCGGCGATCGCGCCGTTGGTGTCGGCATCGCCACCGCGATTGATCACGTCGATCAGCGCGGCTTCCACGCTGGGCGCGTGCAGCAGCTCCCAGAATGCGAGTCGAAACGCCACGCGTACGAAGCCCTGGTGGTCGTACATGTGAAGGTCGTCGCCCAGTAGACCCGGGTCGTCCCGGCGCGCGTGCTCCAGGTCGTCAACCAGATCCAGGTGCGACAGCTCTGCCCGCGCGGATTGCCACACCTGGATCGGATCGATCTTGCCGGGCGCCGAGATCGCGGTCGCGATCGCCGCGTTGAAGGCGACACACGCCCCCTGGCAGCGCTCATCGAAATGAGTCATCGCCGAGTCCTCGCGTGCCGCCCGGCGGAGACCTTCCGGATCACTCGCGAAGAACACACCGATCGGCGCGGTTCGCATCAGCGAGCCGTTACCGGCGGCGGTGCATCCGCTGGCTTCCCACACAGCGCGGCCCGCCGCCTGCGGAGAGACGCCATCCTGGATCGCGCTCAGCGCCGCCGACGTCTGGCCGCCCACGTCGAACGCGTGCCCGCCCCAAGCAACATATCGGGTGGCCACGTCGACGACGTCGAAGCCGCCGCGGAGCCGCAAGCTGGCCGCCAGGCAGGTCGCCATCTGGGTGTCGTCCGTGACTTGCCCTGGCTCGAGATCGAACGGCCCCCCTCCGACGATGTCGCGCTGGGGTCCGCGGGCCAGCTCGGGGAACGCAGGCGCCTCCGGATGCGAGAACTCCTGCGTCGTTCCCAGCGCGTCCCCCACCGCGAGGCCAAGCAATGCCCCGCGCGCCCGATCGCGGTTCAGCATGCCGGGCACGGTACCACCCTCAACGGGAATGGCATGTAGCCGGGCGCATACGCCGTGTGTCGTAATTCTGGGTGAGCCGAACCGAACGATCGAGACGCCGAATATTCCCAATCTAATTTTTGCTACGGAACTGGCACAAATCGCGATTGGTCGCAAAAACGGTCAGCGCCGTCGCGCGACAGAGGTAATATCGCGCGCATGAAGAGGACAACAGCATTGGTCGCAACGCTGTTCGCGCTCGCATCGGGCGCCTGCGTGCACACCGGATTCACACCGACCACGGGACTGGCCCTGCCCGCCCGGGCAGAGAACTGCTATCTCGACATGATCTTTCAGGGCGTGCCGCCCTACCCCTACGTCGTGATCGGTCAGATCTCGACGGATTCGACAGCGCCGGGACTCTTCGCGCTCGGAGAGAGCAACGACGTCGCCGTGCAGCGCATGAAAGAACAGGCGTGCCTGGTCGGCGCGCACGGGTTGTTGCAGGTCGGCGCCAACAGCCAGGGCAGCTGGACTGGCAACGGCTACTCGAAGAGCACCAGCGGCGGCGCGGTGGCCTTCATCTACGTCGATCCGGCGGGCCGTCCGCTTCCGCCGCCGAATGCGCCGCGGGTCCTGATCCAGCAGGGCGCGTTCGCGAATCCGGCGCCGAACGGCGCCTACGCGCCGTCAGCTTACCAGCAGGGGCAGCCGCCGGCGCCCAACGCGGCAGCACACTAAGACCGCCTCTCGCGCGTCGGCTCGACGGCAACCTCCCGGTGTTCGCGGGAGGGCTTACATTAGAGCCGTACATGATCCTGACCTACCCGCCAGGCGATCCGGCTGCCGCGCTCTGGATCGATCTGCTTCAGCCGACCAGCGACGAGAGCGCAGAGGTTGCCCGCGCCACCGGCCTGCGCGTGCCGTCCGAAAGCCAGGTGAGCGAGATCGAATCGACCAGCCGGCTGGCGTTCGAGAACGGCGCCTACTATCTGTCGGCGCCGCTGGTGGGCACCGCCGCCGACGGCGACCACCCGCTGACGCCGGTCGGGTTCGTGCTGTCGCCGCGCGTGTTGCTGACCGTGCGGTTCGCCGAGCTGCCGTCGTTCGAGGAGGCGCGATCCCAATGCTCCGCGCAGCGAGCCAAGACCGCCGAGGAGGCGCTGCTGCACATCTTCGAGATCGTCGTCGATCGCGCTGCCGACGCGCTGGAACACGCGGGCGCCGGTTGTGACGATCTCTCGCATGCGGCGTTCCGCGGCGGCGCGCGCAGAAAGGCCACCAGCGACCGGCTGAGCGCGACGCTGCGCCGGATCGGCGAGGTGGCCGAAAAGATCTCGCGCGTCCGCGACGAGCTCCTGGCGCTCGGCCGCATCGGGTCCTACGTCACCGAGAGCGGGATCGAGGGCGCGCCGCCGATCAACCCCGTGCGGATGAAGTCGATCCGCGCCGACGTCGCGTCGCTCACCGACTACGAGGCCCACCTCGCCGGCAAGGTGCAGTTCCTGCTCGACGCCACGCTGGGGTTCATCAACATCGAGCAGAACGACATCGTCAAAACCCTGACCATCGCATCGGTGGTGGGCATACCGCCGGTGCTCATCGCCGGCATCTACGGGATGAACTTCCGCGCGATGCCGGAGCTGCACTGGACGCTCGGCTATCCATTCGCGCTCGCCCTGATCGTCGTGAGCGGCCTCGTGCCGCTGTGGTGGTTCAAGAGGCGGGGCTGGATGTAGCGGCGGTCTCGGATGCTGTCACGGCTGCCAGGGAGCGAACATCAGCCGGCGGTTCGCCACCGATTCAGCCACGGGAAGCTCGGCCCACACCGGCGCGAAGAAGATTCCGATCGCCAGCGCGAGGCCCACGTAGAGCAACACGCCGCGGGGAAATCGCCGCTCGAGCTGGGCCGCCACGCCAGCCGCCAACGTCAGCGCGAAGCCGTAGCTGGGCAAGTAGTGGTACATGAACGTGTACGAGCCGCGTCCGACCGTCCAGGGCGCGAGCAGCGCGAGCCAGCCCACGGTCAACACCACGGCGCCACGCATGACCCGCGGCGTGATCCCGAGACGGTCCAGAAGATCAGCCCACGCACGCACGCGCGCCCACCGCGTTCGCGCGAGATGCGCCACGCCGGCCAGCAGAGTTGCCAGGATGACGAGCGTGGACGAGAAGAAGAGAAGAGGATTGCCGACGCTGGACGCGTACCGGCGGCCGGTCCCGTGGTCGGCGAGCTTGACCACGATCGGGTGATAGAGGACCGGCCAGGTGTACCAGGGCGACGCCAGCGGGTTCTGCAAGCGGCCGATCTCGATGTGGCGGCGAAGGAGCTGGTGCATGAGGCTCAAGAGCGCGCGCGGATCGGCCCGGCGACCGGACAGGGGAAAGGTGCCGAGCCACAGCGCGAGATGCACGATCGGCGCGGCGGCGAACAGCAGCAGCGACCAGCGCGGCGCGCGGCGCAGGAGCAGGATCGCCAGCACCGCTGGCACGACCGCCATGCCACCGCTCCACTTGACCGACGCTGCGAGCCCGACCAGGAGCGCGCACGCGAGCACGCCTCTCCAGGTGGACGCCGTCACCGCGGCGAGAAGGCTCCACAGCACCAGGCAGGTCAGGCCCCCGTCGAGGAGCGCCGTGCGTGAATAGGCCAGGAAGAAGCCATCGCCGGCCAAGAACGCCGCCGCGAACCAGCCGGCGCGCCGATCCGCGAACAGCGCGCGCGCCAGCGACGCGACGATGACCAGCGACTGCAGGCCGAAGACCAGGGAGGCGGCGCGCCAGCCGGTCGGGTTGTCGCCGAACAGAAGCAATCCCGCGGCGATGAGGAGCTTGCCCAGCGGCGGATGATCGTTGTCGTCGGCCTCGCCCACCAGATAGCGGCGCGCATTGGGGACGAAGTGCTGCTCGTCGAAGGTGAAGCGCGGCGGAAAGGCGATGTCCCGCATGCGCAGGACGACGCCGGCGGCGATCATGATCGCGAGGACGACCGTCGTCGTTCGCGCAGCCGGAGAGAGCGCGTGCCATGAGCGCCGCCGCTCCTCGATGGCCGTGGCCAGCGCGGCAGCGATCGCCTGGGCACGCCGGCCTGCGCTCATGGTGGGATCGCGCAGTCGCGGAGCACGCCGGCGGCCAGGCTCCGGTCGTTTGCCGCGAAGCTGCCGTTGCGCGTCCAGCGCAGCGTCACCGACCGCAGCGCGCCGACGATCTCGAAGTCGCAGGTCACCGTGAATCGCCCGGCCGGCAGAGGTCCGTGTCGCGCCAGCGAGCTCCACAATCCGGCGCCAAGAAAGAGCTCGCCGTTGACGGTGTTGTAGGGGCGGAGCAGGCGCTCGTCGTCGGCGGCGCCGTCGTCGTCGCCGGCCGTGGCTGTCGAAGGCGCGGCGCAAGTCGCGGCGGAGACCGCGGCCGGGAAGCCGCAATGCAGACCTTGCATCGTGGCGTCCGCGGCGCAGGCCAGGTTGGTGTGGTCCTCACGCACGAGGGTGATCTCGATGAAGTTCTGGGCCCCCCGATGCCAGGCGACGCCGGTGCCGGAGTACTGCCGGCGATAGGCTGACCCCGCCAGCAGCAACCACACCCCAAAGCCGATGACGAAGAGCGCCAGTGTGACACGGATGAGCCGGTCGAGCTCGCCGGGGGAATGAGCACCGGCGGTGATCTCCAGCGACGCCACGCCGGGACCGACGTCGACGTCGACGTCGCACTGCTCCGCACGACCGAACCCGGACACTTTGATCACGATCGATCTCCTCGTTGAGCGGGCAGGACACGCAAATCCGCCTGAACCGAGGAGGGAGCAACGGCCGTGCCACCACCCCGCGAGGGTCCGCCGGAGGCCTGGCGTTTACGCGGACGTGTAAACGCTTCGATTCTTGTCCGTAGCTGTGCGGGCAGATACCGTCGCGCCATGATTGACCGATCTCTTGTCTTGGTCTGCGTGACGACTCTTCTGGCCGCTTGCGGTCGCGGCGGGTCGCGCAGCGACGATAACGTGGTCGCCACGAAATCAACGCTCATGGCTTCCTGTCCAACGACGGGCTTCCACGAGGTCACGATCTACCAAAGCGCCGATTTCACGGGACCCTGTCGAGTCCTTCAGATAGGCACGGCTCCCTCGGCAGGGGACCCCGCCGCGATCCCGGCTTTTGGCTCGATTCAGGTTGGCGGCGGTGTCCGGGCGGTAGTCACAGACACGGCTTGCATCATCTATTACGGCGACACCGGCGATTGCCTTGAGTGGGCCACGGTGGGCCAACGGGACTACGAGGGGGGACAGGGCTACACGGGCGCGTCGCTTGGGCGGACCGCCACTCCGACATCAATCACCGTTCAACCGAACCTCGGCCACTCCGTCGCGTCCACGTACCTCGGGAACTACCCTTCCGGTCGCGAAACCTTTTGGACCGACGACGCCCAGGGGATAGCGCACAACGAGACCAGCTGGTTTTTGACCCACAACGTCTGGGTCAACGAGGACGAGGTTGTCCAGGTCTCGGGAGGCGGCCAAACTACCGTGACGCCGCAGAAGATCGGCGTCGTGTACTCGATTCCCGTCTCGATGAACCTTGGCTCCGACGGGAACGGCGTCAGCGGCGGCGTCTACAATGGCATCCCCCTGCCGCCCGCGTGCCCAACCTGTCGCTATGCGACGCTGCCGTCCTATTTGAACGATAACGGTTACAATCACTTTGGCGATCCGGACGTGTACGGGCACTACCTGTTCGTCCCCGTCGAGGGGCAAGGTCCAACGGGTCGTTTGCGACCGATCGTCGCCGCGTTCGATACGCGCGATCTTCATTTCGTGAGCTGGGACTGGGTATCTTCGGCGGTGGCTCCCGCCAACCAGTGCGCCTGGCTGTCGGTGAGCTCCGAGGGCATTCTTTACACGTCCGGCGACATCACGGACACGCAAGGCATTCATGTCTATCGCGTGGATACGAGCGCGCTCGACCAAGGCGTAGGGCCCTTTCTCGCCTACCTGGGAATGCCGTGGCTACTCAAAGATCGAATGGGCAACGCCATGAACATGCACAACCTGCAGGGAGGAGACTTGTCGCCGGATGGGCTTCTCTATCTCAGCAACGGCGAGGGCGGCGATGGCGGGCTCAGCGGCTATGGGCTACGTGCCTTCGACGTCTCCGGGGACGATGGGGATGGGTTCTTGCAGGCCTCGGCCGACGGAGCTTATGGGCCATTTTTCTTTCAGTTCGATCCCGATCTCCCGTCTTCTCAGGAGCCGGAGGGCATCGACTACTCCGACGTGTCAGGGCTCCTCGGATCGGTTCAGGTGCCCGACAGCCAATTGCACGTCCTCCTCTACAGCAATTTCGACGCGTTTTTGGGGCACGGTTCCATCTGGCTGAAGCACTACCGTCAAAACAACGAGTCGCGCGAATGGCCTGTGTGCGGTGTCGCGTGTCCGCCTGGCGAGACCTGTAACTATGCCTTGGGCGCGGTCGCGGGCGAAGGACAGACCTGCTCGTTGTCGTGCACGTATGGGACGATGGCTCCGCCGTTGATCGTGTACGGCAGCGACCCTGGATGTAACGCAGTGGCGTGCCCGGCCGCCATTTCGACGTGCTCGGGAGCCACCAGTTGTTCGGCGACCGTCAGCAACGCCATTTGTGGCGCGGACCCATGCCCTGGCGTCGCAAAATCGGCGCTGGTTGAAATTCAATGTCTGCAGACGTTCATCGACAGCCGGCAATCCATCGTCGATATCGTCGGGATCGCCAACATGCACGGCGACCCCCCCTACCTCAAGGACGTCGTCGCTGTGGGGCGGCCCGGCACCGCTCAGGCGGGGTATATCTTCGTGGGGAAGGGCAGCGACAGCGGCGTGGACTACTGGACCTGGGTTTCGCCGGGCCGGGTGGTCGAAGACGGCGCGAAGATCTGGCTCGCGGACCTCAATAATGATGGCAAGGCCGATCTGGTGGCGCAGGGCGTGGCTGGCGGACCCACGGCGGGATGGATGTTCGTCGGCCTGAGCGACGGCCTCGGCTTCAAGCACTGGTCGTGGACCTCGGCGCAGCGGATGATCGATGACGGTTCGAACACCTGGCTTGCCGACGTCAACGGCGACGGGAGAGCGGACCTGGTGACCCAGGGCGCCGCCGGCGGCCCGCACGCGGGCTGGGTATCGTTCGGCCTGGGCGACGGCGCGAACGGCTTCGCCCAGTGGTCGTGGACGTCGGGGCAGCGGATGCTCGATGACGGCTCGAAGGTGTGGATCGCGGACGTCAACAACGACCGCAAGGCTGACCTCGTGGCACAGGCCCCGGCGGGGGGGTCTATCGCAGGATGGGTGGTCGTTGGGTTGAGCTACGGCACCGGCTTTTCCTGGTGGTCGTGGACGTCGGGGCAGCGCGTGCTCGAAGACACCGCAAGCACCTGGCTTGCCGACGTCGACGGAGACGGCAAAGCAGATCTCGTGACCCAGGGCGCCGCCGGCGGCCCGTACGCGGGCTGGATGTCCGTCGGCCGCAGCGACGGCGTCGGTTTCACCCAGTGGTGGACGTCTGGGTATCGGATGCTCGACGACGGGTCAAAGGTCTGGCTCGCCGACGTCAACAATGACCGCAAGGCCGACCTGGTGGCGCAGGGCCCGGCTGGCGGAGGCGCGCCTGGGTGGGTGGTCCTGGGCCTGAGCAACGGCACCGGTTTCACCCATTGGTCGTGGACGTCGGGACAGCGCATGCTCGACGACAGCTCGAACACCTGGCTCGTCGACATGAATGGCGACGGGCGCGCCGATCTCACGGCGCAGACGGTGCAGGCCAACGCGGTCGGCGGGATCTATACCGGTCTCAGCAATGGCCAGTCGTTTGGCTGGTGGACGTGGACATGGTGACCGACGACCGTGCCGCGCGCTTACTTGTCGATTTTCGCCTGCGGCGGCTGGTAGAGCGGTAGCCCCGCAAACAAACAGGCGACGCTCCGCTGTACTCGACGTCACGCGCGCCCTCGACGATCGCACCGCGATCGTCAATGATGGCGACCATCATGGTCGCGACGCCACGGCCCCGCCCCTACTTCATCGTCACCGGCGGTCTCTTCGCGCTGATGGCGCTCGCGCACTTCGCGCGCGCCATCGTCGAGTGGCGTCGCTTCGCCGAAGATCCGTGGTTCGTGCTCGAGGGCCCGGGCCTGGGTGTGGTGGCGGGCGCGCTGGCCGTGTGGGCCTGGCGGTTGCTGCGAGCGGCTCCGTAGGCTCTTACCGGTTCCGTGGACGGTGGGAAGTGGTGTGCTCTACTCGGCCCATGGCAAAGATCGAGGAGCTACAGAAGGAACATGAAGCACGGCTGTCCGCGCTCGCGTCGGAGCTGTCGGGGCGCGGGCGAGACTCCGACCTGGCCCTCGTGCGCGCGATGATTCACCGGGCGGTCCACCTTGCGGCTGACACCAAGGCCGGCGAGTTCTGCGCGCTCAGCACCTTCCTGGCCGAGATGATCTCGCACGCGCACCAGCTCTTGCACGACCGGAACCCGACCGCGAACGTCCATCAAGACATCGTGCACTGAGAGCCGGGCGCCGAGGTGGGCACGCGCGCCATCGGGCGTGCCCACCTTGCGGCTCAGCCGCGCGTGACCGCCACCGTCACTGACCGGCCGGGACGTCCGCCGCCCCGGCATCCGGCGTCACCGGCGCGGTGCAGGTGCCGGGAACGCCCGTCACCGCCATGCGGCCGGTGCAGTTCAAACCCGCCCCCGCCGTGCAGGTTCCGTTGTTGCCCGTGCCGCAGCACGGTTGGCCCGCGGCACCACAGCCTCCACACTGGCTGCCTGTCGTCGAGATCAAGCAGGCCAGCGTCGCGACACACGCCATGGGAGCGGGGCCACCGTCGACCGCTCCACCGTTGACCGGGCAGCAGAGCTGACCGGCGCCGCCGCACGCGGCACACATGCCCGGCAATCCCATTCCCGCGTTGCGCCCACCACAAGCGAGGCCCGAGCCGCACGTCGGGTTGTTGCCGGTGCCACAGCATGGCTGGCCAGCGCCCCCGCACGTGGCGCAAGAATTCCCGCCGACAGCGACGATGCACGACAGCGCGGCCTGACACGCGGTCGGAGGCGCACCGCCGTCGACCCCGGCGCCACCGGCCGGGCAGCACAGTTGACCCGCGCCACCGCACAGCGCGCACATGCCGGGCGTGCCCGCATTGGCGTTGCGCCCGCCGCACGCCAGACCCGCCGTGCAAGTACCGTTGTTCGTGCCGCAGCAGGGTTGGCCAACAGCACCGCACGCGGCGCATTGGTTGCCGGTCGCCGAGATGGTGCAGGCGAGCGCTGTTTCGCACGCCATGGTGTTTCCCGTCGCGCCGCCAACCGCGCAGCACGCCTGACCCGTCCCACCGCAGGGCGCGCACATCCCGGGAGCACCATTGCCGACGTCGCGGCCCGTGCAAGCAAACCCGGCGGAGCAGGTCCCGTTATTGCCGGTCCCGCAGCACGGCTGGCCGGCGCCACCGCAGGCCCCGCACTGGTTGCCAGTCGTCGAGATCAGGCACGACATCGTGGTGCCACAGGCCGTCTGCCCCGCGCCGCCGTCGGCGGCAGCGATGACCGGGCAGCACGGCTGGCCGGTGCCGCCGCAGGTCGCGCACATCCCCGGCACTCCATTGGCGTTGCTCCGTCCCGCACACGCAAGCCCGGTGTTGCAGGTGCCGGCGTTGCCGGTTCCACAGCAGGGCTGTCCGGGCCCACCGCAAAGGCCGCACACGTCGTCGCCGGGCGCGGAGATGCAGGCACCCGTCTGGCAGGGTGTCGCGCCGGCGCAGCAGATCTGGCCGGGTCCGCCGCACGAGCTACAGCTGCCGGCGCCGCCGTCCGCGCGCCCGCCGCAGGCGAGGCCGCCCTGACAGTTGTTGCCGAGACAGCATGCCTGCCCGAGGGCGCCGCAATTGTCGCAGGTCGCGGGCGTGTTGTTGCCCGGTGGGTTGCTACATCCAAGTCCGGTGTTGCAGGTATTGTTGGGACAGCACGGCTGCCCCGCGCCGCCGCAAGCGCTGCAAATATTGCCGCCACCCGTCACTGCGAGACAGAGCAGGCTCGTCTGGCACTGGTTGCTGGCAGCGCCCTGACAGCACGCCTGCCCGGGCCCACCGCACGCGCTGCACGTGTCGACGACACAGCGGGCGCCGCTGGCCGTGCAGAAGGGAGCGGCGGCGGCGCCACCGTCCGGCCCCGCGCCGCAACAGACCTGGCTGAGGGCGCCGCATGGAGCGCCCGTCGCCGTGCTGCACGAGCCATTCGTGCACACGCCGCCCGCGCCGGCCGCCGCGCAACCCTGCCCAGAGCCCACGCACAACCGCGTGGTCTGTCCACCCGCCGCCGCGGACGCGATACAGCAGCCGCCGCCGGTGCACGTGTTACCGCCGCAGCACGCTTGCCCAGGGCCGCCGCACGGAACGGTCCCTCCTCCCGCGCCACCGAGGCCCGCGTTGCCCCCGCCGCTTCCCCCGGTTCCCGGCGAGATGCCACCACCGCCGCCGCAATCGACGTTGAACAGGAAGAGGGCCGCGAACAGCAGCCCGGCGATCGTCGGGGTCCAGCCGATATCTAGAAGCCTCGGGCCAAGCGTCATTTTCGGGATTTTTGTCATTTGCCATCTCCTGCGTTGAGGGATTGCACCAGGCGCGCGTGCTTGCCCGTGGGAACGGGAAGACGTATCAGCGTCCGAATTGCCGTGACTGTAGTCATCCAAAAGCGAGACAACGGCTCGAAAAGGCGGCGCGCTCGACATTTTCTGACGTCCGCGAGGCCGAAACTTCCCGATGGCCCAAAACCAGGACCAACAGGAGGTGGGGCTGGTTACGCTCGAAACTGAGCAAAGGTTCGAGTTCGCGGAGTTCTGCTTTTCCGCGTCACGATCGGGTCGCGGGTTTCGTCGTCACTTGCCGTGGCGTACGACCCAGTCACTCACCAGCGTCAGCGCCGCAGGCGCCATGGTCTCCTCGAAGGACGACGGCACCGCGAGGAAGCAGCTGCGCACTATTTACGGGGGATTCGTCGTCCTCTCGAGCTCGAGCTGCAAAACCGCGCCGTTCTGGGTAAACGTGCCCGTCAGTCTGCCGCCTTCGAGTGCAGGTGCGGCCGCCGCCGCGTCGCCGAGCAGTGCCGGCGCTGCGCCCGCGATCGCGGGTGAGAGTACGAGCACGAGCACAGCGAGGACCTTCACTCTTCGCATCGCACGCCTTTCCGGGACAGCATACGCGATCAGGCGGGTTCTTGATTTGATGGGCATTCCAATTGACCACCACTGAACAAATGTATACATTACAGCAATGGTTGATTGCGCTGAATTGGGGGACGAGATTGCGGGGTTTGCGGTTCGGCTCAATGTCGCCACCCACCAGTTGCTTTGTCGTATTCGGCAATTTGACGACCTCGCCGGGTGGCATGAGCAAGGGGCTCAGAGCTGCGCGCATTGGTTGACGTGGCGCCTGGGGTTGGATCCGGGGCGGCGCGCGAGAAGGTGCGGGTTGCTCGGGCGCTCGGTGAGCTTCCGAAGATTGACGATGCGTTTGCAGCGGGAAGGCTTTCGTACTCCAAGGTTCGGGCGATCACCCGCATCGCGACGCCGTCGAATGAGCCGTGCATGCTCGAAGTAGCGTTTGCGGCCACAGGAGCGCAGCTCGAACGAATTTGTCGTGGGTTCAGGCGCGCGACAGAAATCGAAGCCGAAGCGGGCAAGGACCGGTACGTTCGGGCCCGCCCACTGGGCAACGGCCTGGTGAAGCTGGAGGTCGTCGTGGCGGCCGATGAGGCCGATCTGGTCTTGAAGGCCATCGAGCACTCGCGCCAGGGACTCTCGCCCGCTCATGATTCATCGCCACGGCCATCGGCCGCCGACGCGATCGTTCACATGGCCGCTCTCCAATTGACGGGCGGCAAAGCGAGCGCCGGTGCGCCGCCGGCTCCCGATCGTTGCCAGGTCGTCATTCACGTCGATCGCGATTTGACCGCGTCCGACACGACGTTGCGGGCCGAGCTCGATGATGGGACGCACGTTGCCGCGGAAACGCTTCGGCGCGTGTGCTGCGATGGGGGCGTCGTGACGGCGGTCGTCGATGAGACCGGCCAGGTTCTCGACATCGGGCGCCGCACGCGCGCGATACCGGCCGCCATTCGGCGCGCCCTCTGGATTCGCGATCAAGGATGCCGATTCCCCGGCTGCGCGAACGAGCGTTTTCTCCACGGACATCACCTCCAGCACTGGCTGCACGGAGGCCGGACGTCGCTCGACAACCTGGTCATGCTCTGCTCGTTCCATCACCGGCAGATCCACGAGGGCGGCTTCTCGATCCGACTGGCGGCGAACGGAGACGTCGAGGTTCGTGCGCCCGGCGGAGCGCTGCTCTCGGCAGCGTCGGATGTATCTGCCGACATCGGAGGTGTCGTCTGGCAGAGCGACCGGTGGGACGGAGACATTGCGACGCCGTCCTGGGACGGAGAGCCGGTCGACTACGACGCGGTGGTCGGCGCGCTCACGGCTGCGTAGGATCTACGATGTGTCTGCGCCACCATCGGAGATCGGCGTGCAAACACGACGTATGCAAGCGAGGCCGGCGTTACATGAACCGTCGGGACGGCATTCCTGCCCAGGACCACCCGGGTTCGGATCGCCGATGGGAGCGCATGCGATCCCGGAGAAGGCGAAGAGACTTAGGACTACCAGTACGTGCATCGGCGTACGCTGCGTACGCTTCATTTCCCGTGCCAGTGACGAAAGCGCCGGCCGGCGGGCCATCTGGGATAGAAAGTCGTCCCGAACACGACATCGGCGTCATGCCGCGGCAGCAAACCGGTCGCGCAGCCCAGTTCCTCAGGCATCCAAGTCTGGACGCCGCGTTTCCCGGATGCCTGATTACGAGCAGGGATTCGGACACATTCGAGAGCAAATGGTGTCGACGTCGATCGGTCGACTGCCTACCGAGCCTGCATCGAACACGAGATTGCTGAACCCGAGCGAGCGCAGGGAGATCGAACGGCCGAGTGCGCAGCCCTCATCTCATCAGGGAGGTGAGAATTCTCGGGCAGCACCCAGGCCGGCAACCTCAACCCGGATCGCACGCTGTCGTTCGCGCGGCCCCCACGGTGATCCGCCGTTCCGCGCGGACGTGCTGTCGCTCTCAGGTCCCACCTATGGCCGTGCCGTCGAGAGTGCGGCCCGGCCAAGCTTGGCGACCGGCAGCGAAAGGTACTTGGCTTCCCACGCGTCGTACGTCTCGTTGGCAGTCACCGGGTGATTCCTGGCGTCATGTCGATCGACAGTTCTCGTGGGGGTTCGGCTTAGTTTGCGGACCTCAAGGCGTGGCGCGCACCGTGACGATGGTTCCATCTACTGGCGCGACCATGTCGGCGCGCCCATCGCCGTCGATGTCGCCCATGAAGGTGCTGGGGCGGGTTCCGTAGAACGCGCTGCTCCACCACCTGATCGGGGGGCCCGCGAAGCTCGATCCCGTCGATCGAATGACCCAGACGCCGTCGTCGTTGAGGGCGACCAGATCCGCCTTGCCGTCGCCGTCGACGTCAGCCAGATAGGTCCCGTGCGTGCCGTAGTAAGACTGCCCGTACCAGTTCGAGTAGTTTGCGAGCAGGCCCTGGGACGTGGAACCGGTTCCGTGGAGCACGGCGACGTAGCCGTCGGCTAGCCCGACGAGATCGGCCTTGCCGTCACCGTCGACGTCGCCGAAGAGGTTGCCGTGAGCACCGTTGAACCCCTGTGGCCAGGCGGTCTCGATGGGGCCAAAGGACGATCCGGTCGAGCGCATCACGCTGATCGAGCCTCCGTTCAGAACGACAAGATCAGCGCGGCCATCACCATCGATGTCGCTGCAGAACGTACCGTAGGTGCCGTAGTAGCCGGCGCCGTACCAGGTTTCGTAGCCGCCGAAGAGATCGCCGCCCAGCGGGCCGTACTTGTTGGCGACCGATCGCCGCACCGGCACCCCATAGGACGTCGCGGCGACCAAGTCGGCCTTTTTGTCGCCATCGACGTCGCAAAGGAACGTTCCGTAAGGCCCCCAGAACGGGCCCGACAGGCCGGTCTCATAGTTGCCGAAACTGCGTCCCTGCGACCGGGTCACACCCACGTAGCCGATTCCGATGGTGACCAGATCGGCGCGTCCGTCGGCGTCGATGTCGCCCAGCATGGTTCCGGCCCCGCCGTCGAAGGTGCCCGGCCACAACTGCTCGTAGTCACCGAATTGGTGGGCCGCCGTTGGGTAGGAATAGTGCATGAGCCATACGTCCCCGCCGAAGTTTTCGAACATCGCCACATGCAACTGGCTGTCGGGAATGTTCGGCAATCCGAGGCCTCGGGTGTCGAAGTAGTCGATCCCCTCGGGCTCTTGATTTGGGTAGGGCCAGTTGTTGTCGAACTTGAAGTCGAAGTTACCCCCCCCGTTGTTCGACATGGCCTGCATACTAGCGCCACCGGTCGACAGCTCGACCACCCGAATGCCCCAAGCTCCGGAGCTGTCTTGGCAGCAGCCGTTGGACAGGTAAAGGAACCGTCCATCGTCCGAGACGTCGCCCCCCTGCATCGCAGGAATGTGCACCGGCGAGGCGTCGCGATTCCAGAGATTGATCTCGCCCTTGTACGACAGGAACTGGCCATACACTCCGCGCAGGTCGATGTTGTACATCTGAATCCCGCCACCAGCCCAGCTATCGATCGCGCCGTTCGAGGTGTAGAGCGTGCCCGTCGAGCCTCCGGTCGGATGTATGGCGAGCCAGCCCATGCTGTATTTGCCGTTGCTAGCACGGGTCGCGTTGGAGAGGGTGTTTCCATTGACGTAGCTCATATCGCTGGTGCGGAACACAGCGACCATTGGCAGCGTGCCCGCGTTTGTTGGTTCCATGGGCACGAAAACGAACGATCCGAAGACGTCGGGATCACCGAAGTGATTGTAGTCGGCAGCTAAGGGGGCTGGCATCACCTGGTAGTATTGTGGAGCAAAGGACGTCAGGTTGTTGGAAATGTCCGTAGTCAGCGGCACCTTCATCATGGCGCTTTCGATCGTAAGGAACCAACTCGACGAGTCGTGCGCAAGGCCTTGGGTCCCCTGATACGACCACTCATAAGATCGGTCAGCGGGATGGGTCCCCACGAGGTTAGTCGGCAGCATTCCTGAATCCGTCGTTTGCACTTGGATCGAACTGTTGGCCCCCAGATTCACGTTGGGGTAGTCCATGCCCCCTTCGTAGTCGAGCTCGCCTCCGGTCCAATCAGGCGACGCGAACAGGATTGCCCGCACTTGATTGCCCACCTGAATTGACCCGATCTGCGCATTCGTCAGCCCGTAAAAGGTGCTGAGCGAATACGCCGTCTGGGGGTCGCGAATCGTCGTGCATGCGCCGGTGAAGTTGGACGAGGTGTAGAGCGTGACCTCGTAGGCCTTCGGGTACAGACAGGTCGCCTCGGCTCGGCTCGTCGTCCCCAGGACCAGCATTGCCGTGACCAGGCCCACCAAACCGACTGCCCGACGACGACCATTTCGCTGCAATACCATCGTTTCCAATGAGCTCTCTCCTCGGTTTTTGTTCATTGCGTAGCGTCCGAAAGCTCCCCGAGCACACGTCGTGCCAGCGATGCGGGAGCGTTCGGCCCAGGAAGGATCGCGACATTCCGGCCGGTCCCAGCGATTCGTCATATGACTTGCGGTCGCAGATCAGCCACGACCCATCGATAGTCATAGCCGGCTGCAGAGCCGCCTATGCCCCACGCGAACCTAGACTCGAACGCAGCCGAGACTCTCGCCTGGCCCGTCGACGGACTCGAAGGTGAAGTCGACCGGAACCGTTCGCGAATCAGTGAGCCGAGTCACGTGCAGGTTGCGAGTACGAAGACGGAACGCACGTTTCCCCGGAAACGCTTCGGCTCGTGCGGTGATGCCGAAGGGATCAGATCGCCTTCGCTCCGGCAACGGCCGCGCGGGTGTTGAACTCTTTCTTGAGATCGCCGGCCGACTGGAGCTTGGTCGCGCCTTTCGCTTCTAGCCTGCCGCCGACGAAAACCCTGCGGTCATCGGCGACATTCATCTTTGGGAACGCGCCGAGGGTATATCGGACGGCGTAGCTGGCGGTATGCGGCCGGCGCTGCTCCCGATCGCTCAGCGGATTAGAGACGCCGCCCGCTCCGCAACCCCCGCAATGATGCTCGCGGGTTCAGCGTTATCGCCCGCGGGCGCTCGCCGTCAGATGCCCCAGGCGGTGCGCAGGTAGGCGATGACCTGATCGCGCTCGATGTCGGAGAGCGAGCGGTTGTAGTAGAGCAACTCGCCGATGTAGGCGTTGGAAGCCTCATTGATGTTCGACGCCCCGACGTAGAGGATCTTGCTGCCGGGGGCGATGGACACAGGCGAGCCCGCCGCGGTGGTGATTCCGCCAGCCGTTGAGATGGCGGAGAAGTACCGGGTCGACCCGGTGATTCTGCCGGTGAGGACATAGTTGCCGTTCGTGGTGAGCGCGAGCTTGACGCCGACGTTGTCGTTGCTGGACTGGAAGTGCATGACGTTGCCGGGATCCACGCCGGACTGCTCGAGGGACCAGTCGGTGTCCCGGTCCCCGTGGTGCGCGATTGGTCCCCAGGTCGCAGGCGTTCGCCACTGGGCCACCGCGAACACAGTCACCTCGGCCGTCAGCGGGAACGCGGCCGTCACCAGCCGCTTGCCGCCGGAGAAGTCGACCGCGGCGCGCTGATTGATCAAGGACGAGTTGTAGACCGGGGCGATCCCGCTGACCGTCAGGTCGCGGGCATTGCCGCTGCCGTCGGTCCACTGCGACACTACGTTGGAGCCGTCCCGTATCACCGCCCCCGGGGTGCGGGCGTTGAAGCTGGCAGCCAGACCCGAGGACACCGGCGGGACCAGGTTGCGGCGCCGCACGTAGAGTCGCGCGCGGTCGGCGACGAGCGCTCCCGCCGCCGAGCTTTGGTAGGTGGGGAGCCCTCCCTGGAACGCCGAGGACGCACCCACCGCGAACCACCAGCATCCCCCGGGGTCACCGTCCCACGCCGACTCGCTCTGCCCGTCGTTCGCCAACCCCCCAAACGCGCCGCACCCGGCCTGGGAAGCGGGAGACTGGACAATGTTCGATACCGTGCCGCGAATGCCGGTCCTGGGGTCGCCGGTCTGCGTCCACTGGATGTAGTTCGATTGGGTCTGACCGAAGGTGAGCCGGAACTCGAACGTCTGATCGGCGTTCCTGAACTCGGCGACACGGTTCAGGATGCTCCACTGGCCGGCGTTCGGAGCGGTGTTCGTCACGCCGCTGCGCCAGGTCGCGGCCGAGAGATAGCCGCCGGCGACACTCGTGTCCTCATCGAGGATCTGCGTCCACCCGCCGCCGGTCATGTCGCAGTACACCTGGGCCGGGGAACTCGATCCGGAGCCGTCGGGATCGATCGTGTAGAGACCATCGCCGATGCTCTCGCCGAGCTCGAGGAACTGGTAGCAGTCGGTGCGGGTCCGGACGCAACCGGTGGCGCCGGTGCCGGAGTACCCCGCGGGGCAGGCGCCGCAAGTACTCACGCCCCCCGTGCTGGTGCACGCGGTGAGCGCGTCGCAGCCGCCATTGTTGGTGGCGCAATCGGTGATGTAGATGCAACCGGTGGCGCCGGTCCCGGTGTAACCCGCCGGGCAATTGCCGCAGGTGCGAGCCCCCCCGGTGTTGGTGCACGTCGTGAGCGCGTCGCAGCCGCCATTGTTGGTGGCGCACTCGTTGATGTCCACGCAGCTCGTCGCGCCGGTCCCGGTGTAACCCGCCGGGCACGCGCCGCAGGTCCGCGAGCCCACGGTGTTCGTGCACGTGGTCAACAAGTCGCAGCCGCCATTGCTGATGGCGCACTCGTTGATGTCCGCGCAGCCCGTCGCGCCGGCACCCGAGTAGCCCGCCGGGCACGCGCCGCAGGTCCGCGAGCCCACGGTGTTCGTGCACGTGGTCAATAGGTCGCAGCCGCCATTGCTGGTGGCGCACTCGTTGATGTCCGCGCAGCCCGTCGCGCCGGTGCCCGAGTAGCCCGCCGGGCACGCGCCGCAGGTCCACGAGCCTCCGGTGTTGGTGCAGGTTGTGAGCAAGTCGCAGCCGGCGTTCGCGACGGCGCACTCGTCGATGTCGATGCAGCCGATGGTCCCGGTCCCGGTGTAGCCGGCCGGGCACGCGCCACACATGTAGAATCCCGCCGTGTTCATGCAGGCCGTCAGCGGGTCGCAGCCGCCGTTCACGACGGCGCACTCATCGATGTCCGTGCAGCCGGTGGCCCCGGTTCCAGAGTACCCGGCCGGGCACGCGCTGCACGTGCGCGACCCCACCGTGTTCGTGCACGTAGTCAAGGAGTCGCAACCCCCGTTTGCCGTGACGCACTCGTCGATGTCCGTACAGCTCGTCGCGCCGGTGCCCGAGTAGCCCGCCGGACACGCGCCGCAGGTGTGTGACCCAGCCGTGTTGATGCACGCGGCCAGAGGGTCGCAGCCGCCATGGTTGGTCGCGCATTCATCGATGTCGACACAGATCGTTGCCCCCGTACCTGAATAGCCGGCCGGACAGGTGCCGCAGGTGCGCGAGCCCGGCATGTTGGTGCAGGTCGTGAGCGAATCGCAGCCCCCGTTGGCGGTGGCACACTCGTCGATATCCACGCAGCCGGTCGCGCCGCCCCCGCTGTAGCCGGCGGGGCAATTCCCGCAGGTGTAGCTGCCCGGGATGTTCTGACAGGTCACTCGCGGATCACACGCAGCGGTCCCCGCCGTGCACTCGTCGATGTCCGTACAGCTGGTGTCGCCGGTGCCGGTATATCCGTTCGGACAGGGGCTGCATACCCGCCCACCGGGCGTGTTCATACATGTCGTCAGGGAGTCGCAACCACCGTTTGCGGTGGCGCACTCATCGATGTCGCTGCAGGTCGTGCTGCCGGTCCCCGTGTACCCGGAGGGGCAGTCGCCACACGTCGCGGTGCCCGAGACGTTGGTGCACGTCACCAATGGGTCGCAGCCACCGTGACCAGTAGCGCACGGATCCCCGGCGTCCATCGGTCCGGCCCCGTCGGCGTCGTTCGGGGCGCCGTCGGCGTCGCTAGCGCCGCGATCACCCACGACATCGGAACGAGCGTCCCTCCCGTCGGTCGAAGCTGCATCCGACGCCACCTCGGCGGTCGCATCGACCCGGTCCGGGGAAACGTCACCCGTCACATGAACGTCCGTTCCCGCATCGCTCCCGCCATCGCGGGCCTTCGTTCCACCACCACCGCACCCGGCGAGAACGAGCGCCAGCAGCACACCCAGGGTTGTCCCGATCGAACACGACAGCTTGGTCATCAGTCCTCACTATTGAACGAGCAGAGATGTCTCCCCCTTCGGCACACTGCGTGAGCTTCTTGAGCCCGCCGGCACTCCGCCCACGGATCCCAAAGAGGCGAGCGCTTCTTCTGCGGTCGAGCTGCCTCGAGCGGCGCGCGCACCGTAATCGACGCTGCGGGCCGGGTCGTTTCTGCGAGTGCAGTCGGCAAGTTCGTGATGATGGGCAACGCGGAGGCCGCGAACGCGGCCATCGCGCAGCTCAACGGACTCATGCTTGACGGGCGTCAAATCAAGGTGAACGAGGCACAGGAGCGTCCGCCGCTCGACGGCGGACGCGGCGAGGGCTAGGCCGTGCTGCTATGGAGAGGCGTGCGTGCGGGCTACCCGACAGCCGAAAAATCCCCAACCCGCACAACGGTCACGTCCAATGTGAGAGGTGCAATATGGCTTGTGGGAGCCCCCCATCAACGCGGCCAGCGCGCAGGCTACGCGTTCACCGCGAATACAAACACGCGCTAGGGCGTGGTGATCCGCCCGATCGAATGCGTGTGACCGCTGAAGCCGAAGAACTCGGTGAACCACAGGGCCCCATCGGGCCCCGGCGCGATCCCCCACGGCAGGCTGATGCCCGGGTCGGTGTAGCTGGTGATCGCCCCGGCGGTGGTAATCCGCCCGATCGCGCCGTTACCATAGCTGGTGAACCACAAGGCCCCATCGGATCCGACCGCGATCCAGGCCGGGCGGCTGATGCTCGGGTTGGCGTAGTTGGTGACCGTCCCGGCGGTGGTGATCCGCCCGATCGATCCCGTGGTGCTGATAAAATCATCGGTGAACCACAGGGCCCCGTCGGGCCCGGCCGCGATTCCCCACGGGTGGTTGATGCTCGGGTCGGTGTACTTGGTGACATGCCCGGCGGTGGTGATCCGTCCGATCGAGCTGCTCTTGTAGTTGGTGAACCACAGGGCCCCGTCGGACCCGGCCGCGATCCCCTTTGGCAAGGCGATGGTCTGGTCAGTGTAGGTGGTGATCGCCCCGCCGGTGGTGATCCGCCCGATCAAGCCTGTGTAGCTGTTTGAGCCGGTGAACCACAGGGCCCCGTCGGGCCCGGCCGTGATCGCGATCGGGGCGAGGACGGTGCCCGTGTAGTTGGCGACGTTCCCGGCGGTGGTGATCCGCCCGATCGAGTTGTTGCCGTTGTTGGTGAACCACAAGGCTCCATCGGGCCCGGCTGCGATCCCGGTCGGGAGGCTGATGCTCGGGTCGGTGTAGCTGGTGATCACCCCGGCGGTGGTGATCCGCCCGATCGAGTTGTTGCCGTTGTTGGTGAACCACAGGGCCCCATCGGGCCCAGCCACGATCCCGTACCCGTCGTCGATGCCGGTGCCAGTGTAGATCGTCACGTTCCCGGCCCCCAGGACAGGTGTGGCTCCGAGCGTCAGGCTGAGGGCCAGGACCAGCAATCCGACCAACACTGCACGTCCATAATGTTTTTTCACAGGTACCCCCTCTTGCTTTCGATTCGTGCAGCCAAGCACCAGAAAGGCCAGAGTCAACGTTCGGCACGTGCAACGGCTAATTGGACGCATCATGAGTTCCTCCTTCTTTCAAACGAGACAGACCTATTTGCTTGCGATTCAGGAGCGAGGATGGGGGACGCTCGCCTGACAACCTCTCGCCGGCAATGCCTCCAGACGACCGTTCCGGCGGGACGCGGTGCAGACGATGACCGGGGTGCTCCAGTTCCCGCCCACGGGCCGGATGCTGGCTTGGACATTGGCCGAGACATGCTCCCGGCGATGGCCCACGCCCCGGCGGTGTTCGCCGAGAGGCTCAGGGAGCCGCACGCGGCCGGTGCCTGGACCGGCGTTGACCAGGGGGTGGGCCGCCTGTGCTGGCGTCAATACGGCGACGCCGATACCGAGCGCCGTCACCACCGTGGATAGCGAAGGCCCCTGACTTCCCGCAAATCGAGACATGATGACCCTCCTGGGTCCCCTGCCCACTCCCAGCCAGATCGTTAGGACCGGCTACGCATGCGTGCATAGCAGATACTCAACGAACTCGAATCGATCTGCGTCACGAAGATGTTGACCGAGCTGCGACGATTGCGCGTCAACCGGGCTCTGGTACTCGACGACCTCGGCTGCGAGGTTGCGGTGATCCTGTATGGGTTCGGGGCCGACCTGGGCGACTTTCGCCTGTTCGCGGACGACCTGTTCGCGGAGCTGCTCCGACAGAAGAAGTTCACTAGGTCGCACGTCATGATCAAGGAGACGTCGAGTCGAGCAGCGTTCTTCGACACGTTGGCCAGCATTCCATCCGTATTCAAGATCAAGGAACTCCACGTCTCTTTCACACTCGATCGGCGGCGGCCTATACGTCGGATACCATGAACGCATGCCCTGAATTCAAGATCTCCCAGGGCCCGTGGACGCACTGGTCCGTTCAGAGCCGCTGGAACCAGCGGGTATTGTCGACCTACGCAGGACGCAAGCCCTGATCCAGGCAGAGTTCACCGCCCGTCAAGCCATCGTTTCAGCGCTTCTCGCGAAAGGCGCATCGGCAACCGCAACGGGTGCTGAAGGGGTCCAGCCGCTGATGCAACTTGCGGCCTTCGGCTTTTCTCCGCCCGTGGATCGCCGGTTTGCGCAGGAGCTGCTCGATCGAGGTGCAAACGTGAACGCCGCCGACAATTCAGGAACAACAGCGCTGATGTTCGCGGCTCGAAGGGGCAAGAAGGATCTGGTGAGGTTGTTGCTGTCGAAGCAGGCGGATCCCGCGATGAAGAACTGCAATGGCGAAGATGCGGCGTCCCTTGCAAAGGCCGGCGGCCACACGGCGCTGGCGGAGGAGCTTTCGACGCGGCCAGCGAAGGACGATCACTAGGTCGCATACAGCTCGCACGGCCAAGATCGAGGATCTGCAGAAGGAGCAGGAGGTGCGGCTTTGCCCTCTGGTCACGGCGGAAGCTCCACCCGGCTTTGCCTGACGCACTTTCCGCGGAGACGTCCTCATTGATCGGATCGCACGAACACGAATAGGAGCGGTAGTTGAAGGGCCCCATCGAGGCACCGCAGATGGAGAACGCCAGGTTGCTGTGACCGCTGGTGGTGTCCGCGCAGTAGTACGGGCTCGGTTGGTCGAGGACAGGCAGCCAGGACACATGCTCTCGAGCGACGTGTTTCGCCTCTACTTCGCTTCCCACGCGTCGTACGTCTCGAACTGCATCGAGTACGTCGCGCGTCCCTGCGTCGCGGACCGCAGGTCCGTCGAATAGCCGAACATCCTTCGCAGCGGGACCTTCGCGATGATCACGCGCTGCTGGCCCCTGAAGCCGACGTCCTCGATCTGCGCGCGCCGCGCGTTCAGGTCGCCGAGGACGTCGCCGACGTTGGGCTCGGGGGAGATCACCTCGACCTTCATGATCGGCTCCAACAAGCGCGTTCCGGCGTCGCGCCAGGCCTGGCGCAGGGCCTCGCCGACGGCGGCCTTCTCGCCGGCCGCCGTCGAAGCGTCGGGGCGGTATTCGATTCCAGTGATCGCGACCTCGATGTCTTCGATCGGGTAGCCCTGGGGCCCGGAGCGCATCGCCTCCCTCGCGCCCTCCATCGCGGCGTCCAGGATCGCCTGCGGCGTCTCGGGGATCTTGGCGCGCGCCGGGCGCGCACGTGGCGGCTTCACCAGCGCCATGCGCAGCGAATTGCCTGCTGCGCGCGGCCTCGGCGCGACGTGCACCTTGGCGTGGCCGAACAGCGTCTCGTCGTCGACGACGCGCTCGAAGCGCGCCTCGGCGTCGGCGGGCTTGGCCAGCGTCTCGCGGTAGACGACCTGGGGCTTGCCGATGTTGGCGTCGACGCCGTACTCGCGGCGCAGGCGGTCGACCAGGATGTCCAGGTGGAGCTCGCCCATGCCGCGGATGATCATCTGGCCGGTCTCGGCGTCCTCGCCGAAGCGGAAGGTCGGGTCCTCGTCGGCGAGCTTGCCGAGGCCGAAGTCGAGCTTCTCCTTTTCGGCCTGGGTCTTGGGCTCGATGGCGCGCGCGATGACGGGCTCGTAGATGTCGATGCGCTCGAGCAGGATGGGCGCCTTGGGCGAGCAGATGGTGTCGCCCGTGCCGGCGTCGCGCAGGCCCATGGCGACGACGATGCTGCCGGCGCCGGCGCGCTCGATGCGCTCGCGCTTGTTGGCGTGGACGGAGAACAGGCGCGCGACCTTCTCGTTGCTGCGCGTGCGCGCGTTCTGCACTTCGTCGCCGGGCTTGAGCACGCCGGAGTAGATGCGCAGATAGACGGCCTTGCGGCCCTCGTCCATGGCGACCTTGAACGCGAGCGCGCAGAACGGGGCGTTGTCCTCGGGCGGGCGGCTGGCGGGCTCCTCGGTGCCGGGGACGACGCCCTTGATGGGCGGCACGTCGATCGGCGACGGCAGGTAGTCGCACACGGCGTCGAGCAGGGGCTGCACGCCCTTGTTGCGCAGCGCCGCGCCGGCGAGCACGGGGACGATCGCGCAGTCGATGGTGCCCTTGCGCAGGGCGGCCTTCAGCGCGGCCTCATCGATGGGCTGGCCCTCGAGGAAGGCGTTGGCGATGGCGTCGTCGAAGTCGGCGGCGGCCTCGATCAACTTCTCGCGCGCGGCGGCGACCTCGTCGGCCATCGCGGCGGGTGGGTCGTCCTCGTGCGGGGCCTCGGTCTCGTCGCCCGAGAAGTAGAGCGCGCGCATGCGCACCAGGTCGACGACGCCGGTGAAGCGGTCCTCGGCGCCGATGGGGAGCTGGATGGGGATGGGGCGCGCGCCGAGGCGGGTGCGGATCTCCTCGATGGCGCCGGGGAAGTCGGCGCCGGCGCGGTCCATCTTGTTGATGAAGGCGATGCGCGGCACGCGGAACTTGTCGGCCTGGCGCCACACGGTCTCGGACTGCGGCTCGACGCCGGACACGCCGTCGAACACGACGACGGCGCCGTCGAGGACGCGCAGCGAGCGCTCGACTTCGATGGTGAAGTCGACGTGGCCGGGGGTGTCGATGAGGTGGATGTCGAAGCCGCGCCAGGCGATGCTGGTGGCGGCGGCGGTGATGGTGATGCCGCGCTCGCGCTCCTGCGGCATCCAGTCCATCTGGGCTTCGCCGTCGTGGACCTCGCCGAGCTTGTGGATGCGGCCCGAATGAAAGAGGAAGCGCTCGCTGACGGTGGTCTTGCCGGCGTCGATGTGGGCGACGATGCCGATGTTGCGGACGCGGGTGATCTTGGGCGGAGCGGCCATTTCGGAGGACGGGCAGTATACGAGACCGGCGGTTAAGCGCGACCGGGAACTGGGGGGCGGCGGCTGAACTAGCGGCGCAGCAGCGAAACCATTCCCGCCAGGTCGGGCGCCAGTGGCGCGGCGATCTCGATGGTCCGGCCGTCGGTGGGGTGGCGGAAGCGGACGCTCTCGGCGTGCAAGGGGACGCGATCGAGCGCGATCTCGTCGGCGGTCTCCCCCGTCAGCGTCGGATCCAGATCGCCCGCGCGCAAACGCTCGGCGCCGCCGTAGTCGGGGTCGACGGCCAGGGGGTGGCCGAGGACGGCCAGGTGGGCGCGTACCTGGTGCAGGCGGCCCGAGCGCGGGCGGAGCTCGACCGACGTGAACGCGGGATGGCCACCACCCTGCCCGCTTCCTCCAAAACGCTCGAGCGCGCGCCATGCGGTGACGCTCGCCTTGCCCCCACTCTCCCCGGGCCGCGCCGGCCGAACCTTGCCGCCTCGGATCGGGATCAGCGCGCGGTCGACCTCGCCGGCGCCCAGCAGCGTGCCGCGGCAGAGGCCCCAGTAGCGCTTGTCGATCTGGTGCCGCTCGAAGGCCATGGACAGCGCGCGGTGCGCCTCGACCGTGATGGCGAACAACAACACGCCCGAGGTACCGCGATCCAGGCGGTGCACGACGAACACGTCGCGGCCCAGCGCAGCCGCGACATCCTCCCGCAGCGTGCGCTCGCTCGCGGCGGCTCCCCGCCCGGGAACGACGATGCGTCCCGCCGGTTTGGCCAGGGCGACCAGCGCATCATCGTGGTATAAAAACTCGGGCATCGGTTCGAGCCGCCAGCCTAGTTCAGAAGAGGCCATCGCGTGATCAAAGCATCTGACTCACGTCTCGCCCTCTCGGCGACCGCGATGGCCCTGCTGCTGGCGGGCGCCGCCTGCGGCCGTACCGAGCTGGACGCGGCGATCCCGCTGCCGACGGGCAGCCCGATCGCGACGGCGCCCACCTTCAATGAATCGGTGAACAGCGATCTCGACATCGTGTTCATGATCGACAACTCGGGCTCGATGCAGCAGGAGCAGGACAACCTGGCGCGCAACTTCCCGGTCTTCATCAGCGCGCTCGAGAGCCTGCCCGAGGGCCTGCCCAACGTGCACATCGGCGTGGTCTCGTCGGATCTGGGCGCGGGGCCGTACAGCGGCGCCAACGTCGAGGGCTGCACGCACCTGGGCGGCGACGGCGGCCTGTTCCAGGCGGTGCCGCGCGGCAACGGCGGGATCTGCGCGTCGTACCCCAATCCGGAGACGTACCTGACCGTCAACGGCACGAAGCAGAACTTCGCGGGCGACGTGTCGTCGGCGCTGTCGTGCATCGCGGCGCTCGGCACGCGCGGCTGCGGGTTCGAGCATCAGATCGGCGCCGTGTGGAAGGCGCTGGGCGGCGACACCGGCGGCGTGCCCGGCGGCGAACGCCGGCTTCCTGCGCGACGACGCGCTGCTGGCGATCGTGCTCATCACCGACGAGGATGACTGCTCGGCGCCGTCGGACACCGACCTCTTCGACCCGAGCCAGACGCTGGTGACCGATCCGCTGGGGCCGATCGACAGTTACCGCTGCAACGAGTTCGGGCACCTGTGCGACGGCGTGCCGCCGCCGCGCACGATGGCGGCGATGAACTTGCAGAACTGCCAGTCGAACGAGAACGGCAAGCTGATGCGCATCGCGGACTTCGTGACCTTCTTCAAGGGCCTGAAAGCCAGCCCCGACGACGTGATCGTCGCGGCGATCAGCGGCCCGACGACTCCCTACAGCGTCACGCTCCAGCGCGTGCGCGAGCGGACGACCGGCGTGGTCGAGATGGAGCCGCGCATCGTGCCGTCGTGCATGTCCAGCAACGGCGAGGCCGCGCCCGCCGTGCGCATCCAGCAGTTCATCGACGCGTTCGGCGACAACGGCACGTTCGAGAGCATCTGTGACGGCGACTTCAGCCCGGCGATGGCGCGCATCGGCGACAAGATCGCCGGCCGCATCCGGCACCAGTGCCTGGAACAGCCGCCGGTCGATCGCGACCCGGCGCGCCCCGGGGTGCAGGCGAACTGCGAAGTCTATCAAGAGACAAAAACCGCGGATGGCCCCGTTCGCAGCAGCATCAATTCGTGCGACGATGCATTGCCACCATGCTGGCGCATCCAATCCGACAGCACCTGTCCCGGAACCGGCAGCGAAGTCATCGTCGATCGCGGATCGGTGCCGGCGCCGCCGAAGACCGCCATCACCGTGCTGTGCGAGACGTGCCAGACCGCCGAGGATCCGCGATGCTCCGGCGGCTGAGCCGGCGGGGATGGAATGCAGCAGCAATCGCAGGGATAGCGGCCATGACGGCGGCGGTCGCCGCCTGCTCGGTGAACCACCAGGGTCTGACCAACGCGCCCGACGCCGCGGCGGACGCGCTGGTCGAGATGGCGCCGGCCGTCGACGTCGGGTCAGACGTGATGTGCCCGCCGTGCGATAGCGTGGCCACGTTCGTCACGCTGCCCGGCGGCCGGTTCACCGGGACCACCGGCGGCAGCGGCGGCTCGGCCAGCGTGAATCAGGGGACGTGCGGCGGCGGTGACGCGCCGGAGGCGCTGTACAAGCTGGATCTGCCGGTGAAGAGCGACCTGTTCGTCACCACGCACGGCACGGGCTTCAACACCGTGCTCTACCTGCGCAGCGGCAGCTGCTGCGGCGCCGAGATCGCGTGCAACGACGACGCCGACGGCCGCGCCACCAGCGTGCTCGCGCAGCGCGGGCTCGAGGCCGGCACCTATTACATCTACGTCGACGGCGCCACCAGCGCCGACGCCGGCCCCTTCACCATCGACATCTATGCGATGCCGTCGTCCGCCAACCCCGCCGAGACCTGCGGTACGCCGCTGCCCATCGCCGCCGGCGCCACGCCCGGCAACACCTGCGGCTTCCAGGACGACTACAGCCCGCCCGCGAGCTGCAGCAGCGCCGCGGGCGCGAACGGCCTGGATCAGGTTTACTACTTCGTGCTCGACCAGAAGACCGACGTGACGTTCAGTACCTGCGACAGCACGTGCATCGACACCGTGCTCTACGTGCGCGACGTATGCAGCCGGGCGGGCGGGCAGAGCGGGCCGAGCCTGTGCGATGACGACTCGTGCCGCGCGACGGGATCGTGCCAGCCGCAGGGGAATGCGGTGCAGAGCAATCTGACGACCTCGCTGGCGGCGGGGGTTCACTACTTGTTTTTGGACACCTTCGCGGCGGCGCAGATGCCGTGTGGGGACTTCACGATCACGGCGACGGGGATTCCGTAGGCACGCGCACTCGAACCCTTTGAGGCCTCGCGGCTTGATGCTATTCATCGTTGTTGATCGCGATGTGCTCCGCCCTTCTGTTTCTCTCGACCCTGCTCCTGGCCGCGCCCGGCAAACCGCCCTCCGCTGAAGAACAGCGCCTGTTCGACGAAGGGATGAAGGCGTTTCAGGCCGGCGACGCGCCCGCCGCGGACAAGGCCTGGCGCGCGGGCTACGCCGTCGCGAAAGATCCGGCGTTTCTGATCCGCATGGGCGAGGCGGAGGAGAAAGCGGGGCTGCCGGCCGAGGCGGGCGAGAGCTACCGCCGTTACCTGCGCGCGGTGCCCGATGCTTCGGACCGCGCCGAGATCGAGCAGCGCTTGGCGCACCTCGGGGCGGCGGGGTCGCCGCCCGCCGCGCCCGCCGACACGCACGAGGTCCCGGGCGCGTTCGGCGGGGGACCGGCGCCGACGGTGCCGGGCGCACTGCCCCTCGCGCCCAGCACGGGCGGCCCCGGACTCGCCGTGCCACCGGCGCGCGACGATGAGACCGGCCGCCGCCGGGGCGCCGACGATGAGGTCTCGGCCTGGAACGCCTTCAGCATCACCGCCTGGGTCGCGACCGGGGCCACGGTGATGCTGCTCGGCACGGCGGCGTACTATGCAGCGTCGGCAGGCTCCAAGAAGGACGACGTCAACCAGCTCCTGCGCTACCAGGACCCGATGACCGGCGCGCCGCTCGAGTACCACGACGTGGCGGCGCGCTACGAGGGCGCCATCCGCGACGGCCAGCACGACGATCGCGTCGCGAAGGGCGCGCTGATCGCCGCCGCCGGCACCGCGCTGGTGGCGACGGCGTTCTTCATTCTCGACAGCGTGCACGCGCCCGAGCGCCACGCCGAACGCGACGGCGCGCGTCCGGGCCGCACGGCCCCCGTCTTCGGCCTGGCGCTGCGCCCGGAGGGCGGGCACGGAGCGGCGTTCTCCACGCTAGGGTGGAGCTTCTGATGCGGCGGGCGTGGCTGCTCGCGGTGGTCTCCGTCTTCGTCGTCGGGGCGCTGGGCACGGCCATCCCGGCCTGCTTCAAGCCGGACCATCCGGCGTGCGCGTTTTCCTGCATCGATCCGCCCCACACCTGCCCGAGTGGCTTCACCTGCGGCTCCGACAACCTCTGCCATGCCCCGAACGACCCCGGGCTCTGCGTGATCGAGCTGCCCGACGCCGCGGCCCCGGATGCCGGTGCCGGCGCCCAGTGACCGCGTGACGGCGGTCTCGCCAAAACTCTGGAAATAGCGCCCCGACCTGATAGATTCGCATCGATGTTGGCCGGTGGTGCGGGTCCACGCGGAAAGACAGCGCGTCCGACATTGTTGATCGTGGACGACGATCGCGATATCCGCGAGGTGCTCGGCGAGATGCTCGCCGACGAGGGCTTCATCATCGAGGCGGCGTGGAACGGCGCCGAGGCCATGCGACGACTGCGTGACGGTTTCCGTCCCAACCTGATCATCCTCGACCTGATGATGCCGGTGATGGACGGCGTGACCTTTCACGCCGCGCTCAAGGAGAGCCCGGATCTCGCGAGTATTCCCGTCATCGGTGTCACCGCGGCCGCGGCGGCGGACGTCGATTTCGAGTGCCTGCGCAAGCCGGTCCGCTTCGACACGCTGGTCCGCCGGATCCAAACGACGCTGTCCTGAGTCGAAAGACCGGGCCCCGGCCGCTCTTTTGACATGGAGCACATGCGGGTCCTCGTCTAGACTGCGCGCGAACCGAACCCATGAGCGTCTTCGATCTGTTCAGCAAGGACGGCCGGCAGCAGCGGGCGCGCGAGAAGAACATGAGCCGCGCCGTGAACAAATACGCGCAGTCGCCCGACCGCTTGAAAGCGCTGCAGTCGCTGCGTGACGACGGCTCGCCCGACGCGATCTACGGTCTCTTGCGCCGCTTCGGCATGATGTACGACAAGACGATCGAGGACGAGCAGGAGAAGGACTGGGTGTTCGAGGTGCTGCTGGAGCTGGGCCCGGCGATCATCGCGCCCATCAAGAAGTACCTGCTGTCGGCTGACTCGATCTCCTGGCCGCTGCGCCTGCTCGATCGCGTCGCCGGCAAGGAGCAGGAGCTGGAAGTCCTCAAGGCCGTGCTCGAGCGCCACGAGCCGGGCTACGAGCGCGATCCCACCAAGAAGATCCAGCTTCTGAACCACCTGGCGTCGGTCAAGGACGACCGCGTGCCGCCGCTCGTCGTGCCCTATCTCGCCGACATGGACGAAGGCGTGCGCTACGCCGCCGTCGAGGCGCTGGTGCGCCACAAGAACGAAGAGCTCGCGCGCGAACCGCTGCTGCAGCACTTCATCTCCGACGCCGAGGACAGCCTGCGCATCCGCCTGCAGATCGCCGAAGGATTCACCGAGCTCGCCTGGCTGGTCAAAGGCCACCGCGGCGAGGTCGAGAAGAAGCTCCCCGAGCAGTTCCAGCTGGACCGCGAGGGCCACTTCAAGAAAAAGCCCGATGCGGCGCGACGAGAGACCTGAGCATGCCCAAACGCACTGACATCAAGACCGTGATGCTGATCGGGTCGGGACCGATCGTCATCGGCCAGGCCTGCGAGTTCGACTACTCGGGCACGCAAGGCGTGAAGGCCCTGAAGGAAGAGGGCTACCGCGTCGTGCTGGTGAACTCGAACCCGGCCACGATCATGACCGACCCGGAGATCGCCGACCGCACCTACGTCGAGCCGCTCACGCTCGAGGTGCTGACGCAGGTGATCGAGCGCGAGCGTCCCGACGCGCTGCTGCCGACGCTGGGCGGGCAGACCGGCGCTCAACCTGGCGCATCGAGCTGCGACAAGGCCGGCGTGCTGGAGAAGTACGGCGTCGAGCTGATCGGCGCGCAGATCGCGGCCATCGAGAAGGCCGAGGACCGCGAGCTGTTCAAGAAGGCGATGCAGAAGATCGGCCTCGCGGTGCCGCTGTCGGGCTACGCGCACTCGCTGGCCGAAGCGAAGACCATCCAGGGCGAGATCGCGGCGGCGACCGGCGTCGGCTACCCGATGATCCTGCGGCCGTCGTTCACGCTCGGCGGCTCGGGCGGCGGCATCGCCTGCAACGCCGAGGAGTTCGACGCCAAGGTGCAGTGGGGCCTGTCGCAGAGCCCGCGCGGCGAGGTGCTCGTCGAGCAGTCGGTGCTCGGCTGGAAGGAGTACGAGCTCGAGGTCATGCGCGACCGCGCACGACAACGCGGTCATCATCTGCTCGATCGAGAACTTCGATCCGATGGGCGTGCACACCGGCGACTCGATCACCGTCGCGCCGGCGATGACGCTGACCGACAAGGAGTACCAGAGTCATGCGCGACGCCGCGCTCGCGGTCATCCGCGAGATCGGCGTCGAGACCGGCGGCTCGAACATCCAGTTCGCGGTCAACCCGGCCAACGGCGCGATGATCGTCATCGAGATGAACCCGCGCGTGTCGCGCAGCTCGGCGCTGGCGTCGAAGGCGACCGGGCTTCCCCATCGCGAAGATCGCGGCCAAGCTCGCGATCGGCTACACGCTCGACGAGATCCAGCAACGACATCACGCGCGAGACGCCGGCCTGCTTCGAGCCGACGATCGACTACGTGGTCGACGAAGATGCCGCGCTTCGCGTTCGAGAAGTTCCCCGGCGCCGACACCGAGCTCGGCCCGCAGATGAAGTCGGTCGGCGAGGTGATGGCGATCGGCCGCACGTTCAAGGAGTCGCTGGGCAAGGCGCTGCGCTCGCTGGAGATCGGGCGCGCGGGCTTCGACCTCGAGCGCCCGCCGGGGCTCGAGGAGCTGAAGCGGCTGCATCGCGCGCCCCGGGCCGGACCGCATCTGGCAGCTCGCCGAGGCGATGCGCGCCGGGCTCGACAACGAAGAGGCGTTCGCGCTCACCAAGATCGACCCGTGGTTCCTCGCGCACGTGCGCGAGATGGTCGACGAGGACGAGGCGGCGCGCCTCGACGGGCCGAAGGGGCTCGACGATCCAGCGGCGCTCGAGCGGCGCAAGCGCCTCGGCATGTCCGACCGGCGCCTGATGAAGCTGGCGGGCACGTCGCGAGGAGGCGGTGCGCCAGGCGCGCATCAAGCACGGCATCCGCCCGGTCTTCAAGCGCGTCGACACCTGCGCCGCCGAGTTCGAGGCGCAGACGCCGTACCTCTACTCGACGTACGAGAAGCCGCAGGAGGAGACCATCGGCGGCAAGCGATCGCCGTCGAGAACGAGGCGCGGCCCACCGGCAAGAAGAAGATCGTGATCCTCGGCGGCGGCCCGAACCGCATCGGCCAGGGCATCGAGTTCGACTACTGCTGCGTCCACGCCGTGCAGGCGCTGCGCGAGGACGGCTTCGAGACGATCATGATCAACTGCAACCCGGAGACGGTGTCGACCGACTACGACACGTCCGACCGGCTGTACTTCGAGCCGCTCACGCGCGAGGACGTGCTCGAGATCCTCGACGTCGAGAAGCCCGAGGGCGTGATCGTCCAGTTCGGCGGCCAGACGCCGCTGCGCCTGGCGGTGCCGCTCATGAACGCGGGCATCAAGCTGCTCGGCACCAGCGCCGACGCCATCGACCGCGCCGAGGACCGCCAGCGCTTCGGCGAGCTGCTTGAGAAGCTCGACCTGCGCGCGCCCGCCTGGGGCACGGCCAACGGCCTCGACGAAGCGCGCGCGATCGCCGACCGCATCGGCTACCCGGTGATGGTGCGCCCGTCGTACGTGCTCGGCGGCCGCGCCATGGAGATCGTGCACGACCCCTCGGGCCTCGAGCACTTCGTGTTCACGGCGATGGAGGCCTCGCGCCGCGAGAGCCTGTCGTCGCGCGCCGGCGAGAAGGACGCGCCGATCCTGATCGACCAGTTCCTGGCCGACGCGATCGAGATCGACGTCGACGTCGTCGCCGACGGCACCGACCAGATCATCGGCGGCGTCATGGAGCACATCGAGGAGGCCGGCGTGCACTCGGGCGACTCGGCGTGCAGCCTGCCGCCGTTCTCGCTGCCGCCCGAGACCATCGAGGCGGTCAAGGCGCAGGCGCGCGCGCTGGCGAAGGAGCTGGGCGTGCGCGGCCTCATGAACGTGCAGTTCGCGGTGCCGCGCGACGGGCGCGGCATCTTCATCCTCGAGGTCAACCCGCGCGCCTCGCGCACGGTGCCGTTCGTGTCGAAGGTGACCGGCGTGCCGCTCGCGAAGATCGCGGCGCGCATCGCCGTCGGCAAGACGCTGAAGGAGATGAAGGTCAAGGAGGTGACGCCGACCCACGTCGCCGTCAAGGAGGCGGTGTTCCCGTTCGTGAAGTTCGCGGGCGTCGACACCATCCTGGGCCCGGAGATGCGCTCGACCGGCGAGGTCATGGGCATCGACAAGAGCTTCGCCGCGGCGTTCGGCAAGAGCCAGATCGGCGCCGGCACGAAGCTGCCGATGTCGGGGCGCGTGTTCCTGTCGCTGCAGACCACCGACAAGCCGGGCTCGGTCGCGGTGGCCGAGGGGCTGCGCAAGCTCGGCTACCAGCTCGTGCGCCACCGGCGGAACGCAGGAGTTCCTGACCAAGGCGGGCATCGAGGTCGAGCGCGTCAACAAGGTGCGCGAGGGGCGGCCGCACATCGTCGACCGCATCCTCGACGGCGACATCCAGGTGGTGGTCAACACCACGGCGGGCGCGCAGGCGATCAAGGATTCGTTCCCGATCCGGCGCACGGCGCTGATGCGCGGCGTCCCCTACTACACCACGCTGTCGGCGGCGCGCGCCGCGGTGGCGGCGCTGGGCGAGCTGCGCGCGGGGCGGATGGGCGTGCGCTCGCTGCAGGAGTACCAGCATGGCTAAGTTCCCGATGACCCCGCGCGGGCAGCAGGCGTTGCGCGACGAGCTCAAGCACCTGCGCGAGGTCGAGCGCCCCAAGAACGTCCAGGACATCGAAGAGGCGCGCGCGCACGGCGACCTGCGCGAGAACGCCGAGTATCCACGCGGCCAAGGAGAAGCAGGGCTTCATCGAGGGCCGCTCGCGCGAGATCGAGTCGGTGCTGGCGCAGGCCGAGGTGATCGACCCCGGCAAGCTGTCGGGCACGCGCGTGGTGTTCGGCGCGACGGTCAAGCTGACCGACACCGACAGCGGCGACGAGACGACCTACACGATCGTCGGCGACTACGAGTCGGACATCAAGCTCGGACGCATCGCGATCTCGGCGCCGGTGGCGCGCGCGATCATCGGCAAGGAACAGGGCGACACGGTCACGATCCGGACCGGCAAGGGCACGCGCGAGTACCAGATCAGCGGCGTCCGCTTCGATCCGCAGTAGCCCCGCGCGTGCCTCAGTCGGCGCTGGTGTCGGGGCCGCTGTCGGCAGCGGCGCTATCCGTCGTCACGCCGGTGGCGGCATCGGTGCCGCCGGCGCCGGTCACGCCACCGGTCCCGCTGGCGCCGCCGATCGATCCCACGGCGCCGCCCGCGCCGGTGGTCGGGCACTCGGGGTGGGTCGGATCGCTGCAGATCAGGTTCTGTGGATCCGAGCTGCACGGGATGCAGTAGTTCGACGAGCAATCGCTCGCGATCTCACAGCGGTCGCCGTTCCCCTGCTTGCAGCCGGCGAACAGCGAGAAGGTCAGCACCGCGCCGGCGAACAGCATCGGCGACCAGGATCGAAGTGAGCGTCTCGACATGAGCGACGGTTGGGTTAGCACGAGGGGTCGGATTCGTAAAGCGCGACGGGGGTTGCCCCTGCCGCCGGGGAAAATCAGAACGTCGCGCGCGGCGGGAATGGGTTAGCTTTGCCGCATGCGTTTGCGCCCACCCCTGCTGGTCCTGCTGGTCCTGCTGGTCGCCGCCGTCTCCCAGGTCAGTCCCGCATCGGGGGCGTCCCCGAGCCGTCAGAAGAAGACCGCGACCGAGAAAGAGGCGGAGGCGTTCCTCGACGTGGTGACGTCGCTGCTGACGCCGGTGTCGACCACCGCCGCCGAGGCCGACTGGGTCGCGGCGACCGACGTCACGCCCGAGCACACGGGCCAGCGCACCGGCGCCGACAAGGCGCTGGCGACGCTGTCGGGCGCGACGCTGATCGTGACGCGCGCCAAGGCGTTCCTGGCCAAGCGCAAGGAGCTGGACGACCTGACCGCGCGCCAGCTCGAGAAGCTGCTGCTCGGCGCCGCCGAGAACCCGGGCACGATCCCCGAGGTGGTCGGGAAGCGCGTCGAGGCCGAGGCGCGCCAGTCGAGCATCCTCGACGGCTACACGTTCTGCCTGCAGCCGAAACCCGGCGCGACGCCGGGCGCCCCGGCCGCCGGCTGCGCGCGCACCGGCACCGCCAACCAGATCGACGACGTCCTGCGCAAGTCGCGCGACCTCGGCGAGCGGCAGCGGGTCTGGATCGCGTCGAAGGAGATCGGCCGCCCGCTGAAGCCGGGGCTGATCGAGCTGCGCGACCTGCGCAACCAGGTCGCGAAGGAGATGGGCTACTCGTCGTACTTCGCGCTCCAGGTCGCCGACTACGGCATGACCGTGCCGGAGATGATGGCGCTGCTCGACAGCACGCTCGAGACCACGCGCCCGCTCTTCGATCAGCTGCACTGCTGGGCCAAGAACACGCTGGCCGCGCGCTACAAGAAGCCGCCGCCGAAGCTCATCCCCGCGCACTGGATCGGCAACCGCTGGGCGCAGGAGTGGCCGGGGCTCATCGAGGAGGCCAACCTGGATCCGCTGTTCAAGGGCTCGTCGCCCGAGACGATCGTCAAGAGCGCCGAGAACTTCTACGTGTCGCTCGGCTTCCCGCGCCTGCCCGATTCGTTCTGGAAGAAGTCGGACCTCTATCCGGTGCCGGCCGGCTCGGCGCGCAAGAAGAACAGCCACGCGTCGGCCTGGCACATCGACCACGCCGCCGACGTCCGCTCGCTGATGAGCGTCGAGCCCGACGAGCAGTGGTTCGCGACCGCGCACCACGAGCTCGGCCACATCTACTACTACATCTCGTACAGCACGCCCGAGGTGCCGATGCTGCTGCGCGAGGGCGCGAACCGCGCCTTTCACGAGGCGGTCGGCGAGCTGGCCAAGCTGGCGAGCGAGCAGACGCCGTACCTGGTCAAGGTCGGCGTGATGCCGCGCGGGAAGGAGCCCGACAGCATGGCGTGGCTGCTGCAGTCGGCGATGGAGTCGATCGTGTTCATGCCGTTCTCCGCCGGCACCATGAGCCACTTCGAGCGCGACCTTTACGAGGGCAACCTGCCGCCCGCGGAGTGGCAGAAGCAAGTGGTGGGACTACGCCGGCCAGTACCAGGGCATCGAGCCGCCGGTCTCGCGCAACGACGACGCGCTCTGCGACGCCTGCACCAAGACCCACATCAACGACGACGCCGCCCAGTACTACGACTACGCGCTCGCGAGCCTGATCAAGTTCCAGCTCCACGACCACATCTGCACCAAGATCCTCAAGCAGGACGTGCGCGCCTGCGACTACTCGGGCAGCCACGAGGTCGGCGACTTCCTGCGCGGCATCCTCAAGCTCGGCGCGACGCGCGACTGGCGCGCGGTGATTCAAGAGGCGACCGGCGAGCCGATCTCGCCGCGCGCGATGATGGCGTTCTATCAACCGCTGATCGACGAGCTGTCGAAGCGCAACGCCGGCAAGGACTGCAGTCGATGAAGGTGCTCAAGCAATTTTTCTGGTTCCTGATGCTGCTGGCGATGTTCGCGGCGGCGGCCGCCGGCGGCTACGCGGTCTATCTCGAACGCCAGGACCGCGCCGAGCTCGACGAGCTGCACAAGCAGGTGGCGGGCTTCGACCCGCGCTTCGAGAAGTTCAAGGGCGCGGTCGCCGATCTCAGCAAGGGCTTCACGTCGCTGGTGCTAGAAGAGGCCGACCTGACGCGCGCCGGGCTGGCAGCCGATCGGCAAGGGCTTCTATCTCGTCGACGTCACACGTCACGCCGCAGGACAAGGGCGTGCGCGTGCGCGGCAAGATCATCAACGCGACGGCCGTGCTGCACGAGGGGCTGACGTTCAAGTTCCGCATCGGCAAGAGCGACGACGAAGATCAACATCGCGCGCGCGGCGCCGGCGGTCGCGCTGCCGTTCGAGGTGACGCTGCCCGATGTGGCGCCTGCCGACGCCAAGAAGGCGTTCATCGAGCTCGAGAGCTCGACGATCTCGTTCGCGGCGACGACCACCGGGAAGTCGTCGGGGCGCGAGGCGTTCGACCCCGACAAGATCCTGCGCGGCGGCAACTGATGTCGACGCGAAAGGATCGCGCGGAGCCGTCGACGCTGCTCGCCGCCGCCGAGGCCTTCGACGCCGAGCTCGAGCGCTTCGCGCACCTGACCGAGGCGGCGCGCCACGGCAACCTGAGCTCGCAGAAGGCGCTGGAGCGCGCGGCGGAGTCGCTGAAGGAGATCGCCGACTGCGAGGAGCAGATGCAGGCGGAGGCGCGCGCGCTGATGGCGGCCCTGGGCACGGCGCGCGAGCAGCAGGAGAAGCAAGCGGCGCTGGCGGCGCAACGCGCGGAGGAGGTGCGCGAGCGAACCGCGGTCTACGGCGAGCTGCTCAAGCGGTTCCAGGCGCTGGGCACCGAGGCGGCCGAGCTCAACGCCATGGGGCAGAATCTGTCGGCGCGCCAATCCGACACGGCGCGGCCGCGAGCAACGCCGAGCTCGCCCGGGACCCTTCATTCGCAAGCGGCCTGCGCGATCTGTCGCAGCGCATGGCCGAGGTCGCCGAGCACGCGCAGGGATTGACCACCGCCGCGCGCGACGCCGACTTCGAGGACGTCGCGCGGCAGGCCGAGAGCCTGCGCCAGCAACTGCTCGCCGCGCGCAACAAAGTCCAGCTCCTGCATGGCAGCCTGGCGACGAACTAGTCGGTACCGCGCGATCGCGGTCGGCTGCGCGGTCATCGCCGGCGGTGGGGCTGCGGCCTACGCGGTCGGTACGCGGCCGACGGCGCCCGCGGGTGACGATCGCTCGCCGACGCTGCCCTCGCCGGCGGCAGGAGCCGACGCCGACGCCGACGCCGACGCGCGCCGCGCCTGAACCGCAGGGATCGGGCCAGAAGCAGCGTGGCGTGGCGCTGGGCATGTTCGCCGAGGACGTGAGCTTCTCTTACGCCTCGCAGCTGGCCGAGGTCGTGGCGCTGGGCGCGACCCACGTCTCGCTGATCGTGCCGATCTATCAGACCGACGTGCGCTCGGCGGATCTCGCGCTGCACACGCGCTTCTCGCCGACGCTGTCGCTGCTGGCCGACACCATCCGCCTCGCGCGCCGCGACGGCCTCGAGGTCACGGTGTTCCCGATCCTGCGCCTGCGCACGGCGCGCCCGGGCGAATGGCGCGGCACGCTGGCGCCGTCGAACCCGGCCGAGTGGTTCCGCCGCTACGCCGACCTGATCGGCGATCTCGCCGCGGTCGCCAACCTGACCGGCGCCAGCCGCTTCGTCGTCGGCAGCGAGCTGTCGTCGCTGGACGGCGACGTCGAGCGCTGGAAGCCGCTGCTCGAACGGATCCGCGCCGTGTTCAAGGGCTCGCTGGTCTACTCGGCCAACTGGGATCACTTCCGCGAGGCCAAGCTGCTGGATCTCGTCGACGAGGACGGCGTCACCGGCTACTTCAACCTGCGCGCCGACGAGCGCGCGCCGTCCGACGAGCCGGCGCTGGAAGAAGGCTGGCGGCGCGTGAAGCAGGAGCTGGACGCCTGGCACGCGCTGCGGCGCCATCCGCTGGTGCTGACCGAGCTCGGCTACCGTTCGCGCGCCGGCTGCACCGCGAGCCCGTGGGACGAGGGCGCGGGCGGCGCGGTCGATCTCGAGGAGCAGCGGCGCGCGTTCGAGGCGTTCCGTCGCGTCTGGGCGGCGTCATCTGTGCTCGACGGCGTCTACGTCTGGAACTGGTACGGCTTCGGCGGGCCCACCAGCATCAGCTACACGCCGCGCGGCAAGCCCGCCGAGGCCGAGGTCAAGCGGCTGCTGCAGGATCTGTAGCGGCCAGGCGATCGATCCTTCGGGTCCGATCGATTCGAGGCCGAGGCTTCGGCGACGTGACAACCGCCGCTGCGCGAACGCTATTCGGTACAATGAGAGGCTTCGCACGACGCCCCCGTGACCAGATCCGAAGCTGCCGATCGCCGCCGTCGTGCTGGTGGCCGCCGCGATCGCCTGCGCGAACATCGCCGCCGCGCGCCTGTCGCTGCGGTTCGACCTGACCGAGGACCGGGTCTACACGCTGTCGCCGGCGTCGCGCGCGCTGGTGAGCGGGCTGCCCGACGAGCTCACCGTGAAAGCGTACATCTCCAAGGACCTGCCGCCGCCGCTCGACGGCGTCGCCCGCTACACGCGCGAGCTGCTCGAGGAGTACCGCCTGGCCTCGGGCGGCAAGCTGCGCTGGGAGGTCGAGGATCCCGCGTCGGATCCGAAGATCGAGGAGCAGGCCGGCCGCTGCCACATCGGCAAGCTGGCGTTCCAGAGCAAGAACAACAACCAGATGTCGGTGGGCGCGTACTTCCTGGGCCTGTGCCTGTGGTACGACGGCAAGAACCGCGCGCTGACGCCGATCGAGCGCGAGACCGGGCTCGAGTACGAGATCTCGGCGCTGGCGAAGCGCATGTCGCAGAAGCGCCGCAAGGTGGCGTTCACCGTCGGGCGCGGCGAGCGCGATCTTGGCACCGACTACACCTTCATCAAGCGCGCGCTCGATCCCGAGATCGACGTGGTCACGCTCGATCCCGGCACCGCGACGATCGCCGACGACGTCGCCGCGCTGGTGGTCGCCGGCCCGCGCCGCCGGTTCGACGCGCGCGCGCGCGGCGAGGTCGAGCGTTTCCTGCGCAGCGGCCGCGCCGCGATCTTCCTGCTCGACGGCGCCGACGCGAGGAGACGCTCGGGAGACGTCAAGAAGCACCTCGTGCGCCCGATCGAGACCGGTCTCGAGCCGCTGCTCGCGGCCTACGGTTTTCGCGTCGGCGGCGAGCTGGTGTTCGATCCGCGCAACGTGCCGGGCCGATCCAGGGCGGTGGGCCGGCCGCGCCACCGATGTTCGTGAACTTCCCGGCGTTCGTGGCCGCGCGCCCCGAAACCGCGCCCGCCGGCAGCGGCCTCTCGATCACCGCGGGGATCGACGCGGTCGTGTTTCCCTTCGCGAGCGCCGTCGAGCGGGTCGCGCCGTGGCGCGCGGCGCTTCACGCCGCCGAGCGCGTCTGGGCGCTGGCGCGCAGCTCGGCGGCGTCGTGGCGGCAGAGGCGCCGTTCGCGCTCGACGCGCCTACCGGTCTCGCCCGACGGCGGCGCGCGCGGATCGGCGGTGCTGGCCTATGCCTATCAGGGGCCAGCGCGCGAGCCGTCCGCGAACGCCGCGCCGCCTCCCGCTCGCGCACGGTGCGCCTGGTGGTCGCGGGCAGCTCGGCGTTCGTCGCCGATCGCTACATGATCGCTGATGCGCGCGTTCCCGATCTACGCCGGCGGCGCCGAGCTGTTCCTGAACGCCGTGAGCTGGTCGCTGGAGGACGACGCGCTGACGGCGCTGCGCGCCCACGTGCTGCGCGCGCGGCCGCTGGACATCGACGGTGACGCCGGCGATCGCGCGGCGCTGCTCCGCTGGGGCAACATCGCCGGGCGTGCCGCTGCTGATCTGCCTGGCGGGCCTGCTGCGCTGGCGCTGGCGATCGGCCGCGCGCCGCGACCGCCAGCGGTTCCCCGGCGGGCCGGAGGCGGCGTCGTGACCGCGCAACGCGCGGCTCGTCGCGAGCGCGATCGCGTTCGTCGTATGCGCGGGCGCCGCCGTCGTGTCGGTGCGGCGTCCAGCCCTGGGCGTGCACCCTGCCCGGACGGCGCCGTTCCGCACCGGCACGATCGACACCCTGGAGGTCACTGCCCGCGGCGAGCAGCACGACGCTGCGACGGCGTGCCGACGGCATCTGGGTCATCGTCACCGGTGACCTACGTCGCCGAAGCCGGCGCGGCGACCGCCGCCTTCGACGCGATCGAGAAGCTCGAGCCCAACGCCATCGTCACCACGCGCCCGCAGCGCTACCAGGAGCTGCAGGTCGACCCGGCGCACGGGATCGGCGTGCGCGCGCTGCTCGGTGACCGGGCGAAGGTGGATCTCGGTGATCGGCAAGAAGCTCGACGGCGGAACGCTGGTGCGGCTCCGCCAGCCCGGCGGCGCCGTCGATCCGGTGTGGCAGGTGACCGGCGACCTGCGCGTGCTCTTCGACAAGGTCACCGCGGAGTGGCGCGATCGCAGCGTCACCACGTTCACCCCCGCCGACGCCCGCGAGATCGCGGTCGACACGCGCGACGGCGAGCACATCGTCGTGCGCGGCGAGGATCCGCCGGGCCCGCCGGCGCCGACCGGGCCGCGCAAATGGACGCTGGTCCGGTCGTCGCTCGCCATCCCGGTCCTGGACGCGCTGGTGCCGAACGAGCTCATCTCGACGATGTCGGCGCTCAAGGCCAGTGACTTCGCCGACGGGCTCGCCCCGGCGGCGGCCGGGCTCACGCCGCCGGCCCTGACGGTCACGGTCACCCTCAAGAGCGGGGAGAAGGACATCCTGCAGATCGGCAACGCCGCCGGCGCCGACGATTCCTACGTCAAGACCCCGGAGAGCGCCCAGATCTTCCGCGTGAAGGCCTTCAACATCGAACGCCTCGCGCAGCGGCCGGTCCAGTTCCGCAACAAGCTGCTCTGCCCGCTCAGCGACGCCGACATCGACGAGATCGCGGTCAAGAACGGCGCCGACTCGTTCGTGGTCGCGCGAGAGCCTGGCACCCAGAGCTGGCGGGCGATCGCGCCCCGCGGCCTGCGGGTCGACCCGGCCAAGGTGACGCCGCTCGCCAGCGCGTTTCGTGCCTGGCGAGCGCCCCGCATCGCCGAGGACCGCCGCCCCGCCGACGTGGGCGGACGCGACGCCGTGGTCATCAGCGGCGGTGGCGCCCAGGGGCGCTGCAGCGTCACGGCGGTGGCCAACCCGGCCGCGCGCGGCGGCGTTCAAGACGCCTACCTGGCGGTCGCGCCCCCCTCGGCCGACGTCTTCGTCCTGCCTCGCTGGATGATCGATCGGGTCGCGCTGAAGCTCGACGAGCTCCGCGCCCGCTGAATTCGCGGGGCCGTCGACGAGACGGACTGCGCCAGTTTCTGGTCTCGTGAAATCGCGGTCTTACGCCGCACCACAGTGCGAGCTGTCACGGAGGCATCTTTCGACTCCCGATGGCGTGTATCGAAGCCCTCAGGATCAATCACCAAAAGATACATGGCTTGACGTACTGGAAATATCTTCGAAACAAGGGCTAACGGTTGGGGTACGATGCCGGTACTTCTCAGAACACCGGGACCGACAAAGTTCCACCTGGCTCCCCTGGAACTCCAGAGGAGCGCCGACGGAAGACATGTCCGTGGTCACGCAGTCGCAAGTCGGGGGCGCAGTCAGGGTCGAGGACATGCAGGGGCCGTCCGAACCAACCACGCGTAAGGAGGCACGGGAATGAGCAAGTCGACGCCACACCAAACCAGGAGACTGCTCCTCACACTCGCAATGACGACTCCCTTGGTCGTCGCGGCCTGCGACCAGCCGCAATCCGACATCGCCGAGACCGCCGGTCAAGCCATCACCAGCGCTCAGATCACTCAGGTCTACAGCAACGGTTCGGGCGCGCATCAGACCGTCAGCACCACCGGCAACGTCGACCCCAACAACCCGTTCTTCCTCAGCCTCGGGACGAACGGCCGCGCCTGCGTCGACTGCCACCAGCCGGGACAAGCCTGGGGCATCACGCCGAGCGAGGTGCAGGCACGCTTCGGATCGACCGGCACCGCGCCGATCTTCCGCCTCAACGACGGCTCCAACGCCCCCAACCTCCCGGTCGCCACCGTCGCCCAGCGGCGCAGCGCCTATAGCCTGCTGCTCAACCGCGGCACGATCCGTGTCGGCATCGGCATTCCCGCCAACGCCGAGTTCGACCTGACCCTGGTCGAGGATCCCTACCACTTCGCCAGCGCGACCGAGCTGTCGCTGTTCCGCCGCCCGCTGCCGTCGACCAACCTCAAGTTCCTGGCGACGGTCATGTGGGACGGCCGTGAGACGGTCGCCGGCGCCCCGATCGCGACCGACCTGTCGAACCAGGCCAACGACGCGACGCTGGGCCACGCCCAGGCGGCGACCCCGCCCACGGCGGCGCAGCGCCAGGCGATCGTCGACTTCGAGTCGGCGCTGTTCACCGCGCAGATCACCGACTCGAACGCGGGTAGCCTGACCGCGGCGGGTGCGACCGGCGGCCCGACCGTGCTGTCGCAGCAGCCGTTCCACATCGGCATCAACGACGTGCTCGGCGCCGACCCCGCGGGTACGCCGTTCTCCACGCACGTGTTCAGCATCTACGACGCGTGGGCGACCCAGACGGGAAGCGCCCAGGCGGCGGCACGCGCGTCGATCGCTCGTGGCCAGAACATCTTCAACACGCGCACGTTCAACATCTCGGGCGTCCGCGGCGTCAACGACGCCATCGGCGTCCCCAACCTGACCGGCACGTGCACCACCTGCCACGACGCTCCCAACGCCGGCGACCACTCGGTCGGCTTGCCGCTGGATCTGGGCTTGACCGATCCCGACAAGTTCAACACCAACGATACGCCGCGCTACACCCTGCGCAACAAGACGACGGGCGCCACGCTCCGCACGTCGGATCCCGGCCGCTCGCTCATCGACGGCAAGTGGGCGCACGTCGCGACCTTCAAGGGTCCGATCCTGCGCGGGCTGGCGTCGCGCCCGCCGTACTTCCACAACGGCTTCGCGGCCACGCTGGGCGATGTCGTGAGGTTCTACGACACCCGATTCCACCTCGGGCTCACGTCGCAGGACACCGTCGACCTGGCGGCGTTCCTGGCCGCGCTGTAGCGGCCGACCGCATCCGGTAGGACCAAGGCCCGCTCGGGCGCGCAGCGATGCGCGGCCGGCGGGCCTTTTTCCTTGGCGCCGACCTGTCTACGGTCCCGCGCCGCCGCCGCCCGCGCCCAGCCCCTGCAGCAGGGCGCCCGCGCCACCGAACGCGTCCGGAGGAATCGTCCAGGTGAACGTCATCTGCTTGGCCTGCGCGTCGTTGGCGAAGGTGACGTAGGTCGGGATCGGCGCCGACGCGCCCCCTGCCACCGCCTTGACCCGCGCATCGCTCGAAACCGCGCCGACGAAGCCGAGCACCTGGCCGAGATCGAAGTAGCCGAACGAGTCCTTGTCCTTCGCCGCCGCGATCGCATCGGCGAGGTCATGCTCCGGCTTGTCGGCGCCCGCCGCACCGGCGCGCGCGAGCTCGGGCAGCCGCGCCCTGGCGTCCTTGCCCGCGGCCATCACGGCGCGCGTCCCGGCGACCGCGAAATAGACGTCGAGTGTGTTGCCACCCAGCACCTTCTTCACGGCATCGCGGCCCGACGGCTCCAGGCGCCTTGGCGTCGATGGTCAGCGTGTAGTGCAGCACCTTGAGCTTGCCGACCGCGTCCTTCTTCACCTTCACGTCGAACCAGGTCAGCTGGTCGGGCGCGAGCTGCGACCGCAGGAACGCCAGCGCCACCGCCGAATCGACGCGGGCCAGGGCGGCGCCGAGCTGCGCGGCGCTCGCCTCGTCCTTGAGCGGGTAGACCGCCTGGACGGAGAGCGTCGGCCGCAGCCGGCCCACGCCCGACCACGACCCCTCCATCGCCGCGAACGACGTATCGAGGAACTGCACGGCCGCCGCCGCACCCTTCTCGTGACTCTCGGTCAGGCGCTGCCGCTTGCGCGCGATCTGCCCGCGCAGGAACGGGCCGTAGCTCGACGCCGCCAGGAACGCGATGTCCTGCGGCTTGCGCAGCAGCGCCGCATCGATCGCGAACGGTTTCCCCTCGGCGGTCAGCTTCTCGAACGGCGTGCCCGGCAGCGGATGGACGCGCAGGTTGACGATCAGCCCGCGCGTCTCGTCCATCACCAGGCCGATCTCGACTGTGTTGGTGTCGGCGAGATAGTTGGCCAGGTCCTCGAGCACGTCGAACGAGTGGTCGACAGCGTCGGCATCCGGGGGCGCGGTCTTGCCGCCCTTGCCCTGCGCCTCCTGCGCCTGCGCCGCGCGCGCGGCGCGCGCCACCGCGATCGCCGCCATCAGCGCCGTGCGGACGTCGGTGCCGTTGGCGCGCGCGATCGGCGCCGGATAGACCACGGCGGTCACGTCCTCGCCGGTGCCCGGCTGGCGCGCCTCGAGCGCCAGCATCGCGCCGCGCCCGAGCGCGTCGACCGAGTCGCTGAGCACGATGATGGCGCCGTTCTGCCAGACCCAGCCGCGCCCGCCCGAGCCGTTGTCGATCTGGACCACGTCACCGCGCCGGGCGACCACGGTCCCGAGCGCGCCGATGACCACGCGCGCCGGCTCGACCCCCTTGGCCGGGATCGCCATGACCAGCCCGCCGACATCCTTGCCGCCGGTGGCGACGACGACCGCGCCGGTCGGACTGGCGGTTGCCAGGTTCTCGCCGACCTTGGGCGGCAGCCCGGCCTGGGTCAGCAAGCTCTCCTTGATACCGGCGGCGTCGAGCGGCAGCGGCACGGCGTGCGATAGCAGCGCCACCGCGCCGGTCAGCGTGTGGTCGAGCGACGGGATCGAGATCGACGCCAGCAGCAGCGGCCGCGCCTCGGCCGACGGCCAGAGCCGCAACATGGCGCCGGCCGGCGGTCCGGGCGGCGGCGCCGGCTGCTTGGCCAGCGGCGCGGGCGCTGCCTGCGCGGCGGCGGCGGGCGCGCGCGCGGGCGACGTCGCGCAGCCGGCGGCGGCCAGCGCAAGCGCGAACGATGCGGCCACCAGCCGGGCCTCACGTGCGCGCCGAACGCCACCGGCGCCGACGGAGCGCGCGGGGACGACAGACCTCCTCGGGCCGTGCGAACGCATGGCGGCAGAATACGCTACATCAGGTCGAGGCCTAAGAACTTCCGGACCGCGAAGTACTCCTCGCTGACCGAGTATGCGATCAGATCCTTGAGACGCTGCTTGGCGACCAGCGGGCTGGTCGCAGACGGCTCCGCCGAGATCACGCGCGCCGACGCCGGCAGGTCGCCGCCGAGCACGAAGCCGACGCGCGCCGCGGTCAGATCGGTCGCGCCCATCCAGGTCTCCATGTCGATCACCTCGCCTCGCGCCGACAGCAGCTGCTGGCCCACGACCGCCATCTGCTCGATGACCGGCTTCGGCACCATCCGCCGCAGCTGATCGGTCAGCTTGTCGACCTCGCCGTTGTAGACGCCGGGGCCGATGCCGGCGCCGACCAGCGACAGCGCCGAGCGCAGCGCGATGTCCAGCGCCGACACCGACGGGACCGCGCAGCGCAGGAAGCGCTCCGGGCGCAGGAACGCCATCCGCTTGCCGAGATCGAACGCCACGTCGTGCTCGTCGACGTGCTGGGCATAGCCTTGGCCGATCACGAACGCCGGCGTGAGCGCGCCTTTCTCCTGCAGGTTCAGCAGCGACAGGCTCTGCTGATCGACTTCGCGGAAGAAGACGTCGGGCGGCGGCAGCTCCAGCGTCTGCGCCACGTAACGCAGCATGGGCAGCGGGACGCGATCGTCGCGCGCGACGTCGACGCGCTCCTTGCGGCGCAGCCCGACCGCCTGGTGCTGCTGCGCCGCCGTCGCGGCGACGAAGTGTCCGAGCAGCATGAAGACCGCGCCCACGAAGCGATCCTCGGCGGGGTGTACGACGTTGGCCCAGATCTCGTCGGTGAAGCTGCGCTTGGCGGTGCGCAGCTCGCGCGGGCGGTGGTGCTCGTAGAACTCCACCAGATCCGGATCGGCCTTGCGCAGAAACGCCAGCGTCGCGGCCACGCACCACTGCTTGTCCATCGCGCCCGAGTCGCGATAGAGCTTGGCCAGCGCGCGGTACGACGCCAGCCGGTCCGGGCTTCGCGCGACCAGCAGCTGGTGCTCGGCGATCGCCTTGTCGATGCGATCCGGCCCCGCCTGCACGTAGAGATCGGCGAGCGTCTCGTGGCGCTGCAGATTCTCGGGCTCGAGCGAGCTCGCGACCTCGAATGCCGTGGTCGCCATCTCGCGATCGTCGAGCCGCCGCAGCGAAACCTCGCCCAGGCTGTTCCACAAGCGCAGGCGCAGGTCGACCGGCCCCTGCGCCGGCAGCCGCTTGATCATCTTGCGGTAGTTGCGCGCCAGCTCCTTCCACGAGCCGGCCTCCGTCAGCGTCCGCTCGATCGCGTCGAACGCCTTGGTCTCGCCCGGCGCGTCCTCGAGCGCGCGGTTGAGCAGCTCGACCGCCCCGTCGACGTCGTTGAGCTCGTCGCGCCGGATCAGCGCCGCCGTGTAGAGGTACCTGGCGCGCGCGTCGGGCGCCGTCTCGAGCTCGGCGAGCCGCACCAGCGTATCGGCCGCCTGCCCCCACAGCCGCGCGCTCGTGAACAGCTCCAGCAGCCTGTGCAGCGTCGGCCGGCGCCCAGGCTCGAGGGCCAGCGCCGACTGATAGGCCGCGATCCCCTGCGGCAGGTTGTGGAGCTTCTCGAGGTAGATCTGGCCGATCTCCTCGAGCAGGCGCACCTTGCCGGCGTCGTCGGAGAGCGTGAGCAGCGCGCGCTTGTCGAGCACCAGCGCCGCGTAGTCGCCCTCGTCGGCGTGCAGGTTCGCGATGCCTTCGAGCGCCGTCTGGTTCTGGCCGCCCTGGGCCGACGCCTTCTCGTAGTAGGCGAGCGCCGCCTCGCGATCGCCGAGCTCGGTGGTGGCGCGACCGAGGCGCACGTAGACGTCGAGCAGCTCCTTCTCGGGCAGCGCCGCCTCGTGGTGGGCGAGCAACGTGCGGTAGAGGCGCGCGACGTCTGGCCAGGCGCGCCGCTCGAGCTGCAGGTCGGCGAGCCCCGCCAGCGCGGGCAGCGACGTCGGCACCAGCGCCAGCGCGCGCTCGAAGCCCGCGACCGCCTGATCGAGCTTTCCCAGCTTGTGCGCGGTGAAGGCGAGGCGGCTCTCGACATCGGCGACGCGCGCCCGCCCCTCCTCGACGCTGCCGCTGTCGTCGGCGGCCGCGTGACGAAGCAGCATCTGCAGCAGCGGCTCGACCTCCAGGAAGCGCGCGCTCTCGAGATAGATCGGCACCAGCCGCTCGCCCGCGCGCCGGTCATCGGGGTCGGAGACCAGCGCCTGCGCGAACAACGTCTGCGCGCGCGCGCGGTCGTCGAGGTCGTCCTGGAAGAGGATCGCCGCCTCGGTGAGCAGGCGCGACTTCTGGTTCGGGCTCGGCGCCAGCGTCGCCGCATCGATGTAGGTATTGGCGGCGCGCGCCGTCTCGCCCTTGCCGCGGTAGATGCCCGCCAGCGCCTCGAGCGTCGCCGGGTCGTCGGGCACCGCCGCCAGCGCGCGCGTGTAGCGATCCTCGGCCGCCTCGCGCTCACCGAGCTTGTCTCCGTAGAGCCCGCCGGCGCGGAACAGCGCCGCGGCCCGCGCCGGCGCGTCGCGCGCGACCTCGGCCGAGCGATCGAGCGTCTCGGCCGCCTGCCGCCAGAGCGTGCGCTGCTCGTAGAGCCGCGCCAGCGCCGCCAGCGTCGGCGCGCGCTGGTCCCCCGCGTGCAGCGCCGCCGCGTAGGCGTCGATGGCCTTGTCGGGATCGCGCAGCTCCTCGTCGAGCAGGCGCCCCAGAGTGGCGTAGAGATCGCGCACACCCGGCGTGCCGGCGCTGACCGCGATCTGGCGGTTCAGCGCCTCGACCAGCGGCAGCCAGCGCTTGGACTGGCGGTAGACGCGGCCGAGCGCGCGGAAGGCGTCCTCGTCGCGCGGATCGATTTGCAGGATCTGCTCCAGAGCCTCGGCCGCGCGGTCGACGCCCTCGGGGCGCTCGTCCCACTCCGCGGCCAGCCGGCGCAGCAGCATCAGCTTCTCGTCGCGCTCGCTGGCGACCTCGGCCAGCCGCTCGAGCGTGCGCAGGTAGTCCTGGTCGCGGCCCTGCTTGTCGTAGAGCTTCTCCAGCGACCGCAGCGCCGCGCGGTTGGTCGGATCGCTGGTGACCACGCCTTCGAGCGTCGCGATCGAGGCGTCGACGTCGCCGGCCCGCTCCAGCACCTCGGCGCGCTCGCCGCGGATGCGCGCCGCCTCTTCCGGCGAGGCGGTGCGCCGCCCCTTCTCCTCGAGCAGGCGCGCGAGATCCGGCCAGCGCTCTTTCTTGCGGTAGAGCGGCTCGAGCGCTTCCTGTGCCTTGATCGACGAGGCATCCAGCGCGCGCACGCGCTCGTAGGTCGCGAGCGCGGCGTCGACGTCGCCCAGGCGCTGGGCCTGAATCTCGCCGAGCCGCAGCCGCAGCGCGATCTCGCGTGCCGGATCGGCGGGCGCGCGGTCTCCGTCGCCGCCGCCGTCGTCGCCGGCGACCGCTGCCGCGGCGTCGTCGAGCACGCGCGCGAGATCGCCCCACGCCTCCTGCTTGGCCAGCAGATCGGCGAGCGCCACGCGCGCCGACTCGCGAAGCGCGCGGCCCGGCGCGCCCTCGGGCGCCGTCGCCAGAACGTGCTGGTATTCGGTGATCGCGGGCTCGACCTGGTTCAGCTCCTCGGCGTGGATGCGGCCGAGCTCCAGCAGGTGCCGCGCGCGCGCCGCCGGATCGGCGATGCCTTTGATGATCTCGGCGTACTCGGTCGAGAGCTCGCCCCAGGTGCCCGCCTTGCCCGCGAGCCGGAGCACATCCTCCAGCAACCCGGGCGTGTCGCACGCGCGACCGAACGCGGTCAGCAGCGCCGCGAACGCGCGATCCGGCGCCTCCATCTCGCCATCGAAGACGCGCCCGACCTCGCGCAGCAGCGCGACCTGCTCGGCCGGCGACGCCGCCAGCCGCTCGACCTGGCTCAAGCAGCAGCTCGACCAGGCGCTCCCACTCCTTGCCGTCGCGCAGCCGATCCTCGGCCCGCCGCAGGACCGCGCGCGCCTCTTCGTCACCGGTGTCGCGGCCCCAGATCTCCAGCCACGATTCGAGATCGTCCTCGGGCGGGCGCGCCTCCGCGGCCACGGCGTTCCACGCTTCGCCGAGCGCGTGCACGACATCCTCGAGCGTCCCTCCGGTCGGCACCGGCGTCAGACCCTGCTCGGCGCCGACGAGCTGCGCCTCGAACCCGGGATCGCCGGGATAGATCAGGAAATGCTCGAGGCCGGCGATGTTGGCGCCGAGCAGTCGCTGCGACACGAGACGAAAGTCGGGATCGTCGAGACCGAAGCCCAGGAACACGAACGACCAGCGCTCGTAGAGCTCGTCGACGACGTCGGTGATCCCCGTCGGTGTCACGCGACGACGCAGATCGGCGGGCGACAGACAGATCGAGTCCGGCGCGGCCACGCTGCCGCACAGGCGCAAGCAGAAAGCGCCCGCGGTGGTGGCCCAGCGCCTGCGCGTCGCGCGGCAGGAACGCCGGCACCGGACTCTCGGCGTCGGTGTTGAGCAGCCCTTCCCACAGATCGTCGAAGCCGGTCGCGATCACGCCGCGCCACGGAATGCGCGCGATCAACGCCAGATCCTTCGCCGCCGCGCCTTCGACCGGCGCGCCCGCGGGAAAGGCGTCCTTGAGCACCTCGACCACGACCTCGTCCGCGAGCCGTGCCCGTAAAAACGTGATCGCCGTGGCAATCCGCCCGGCCGCGAGGAGCTCGCGCACGCGTTCACGCTCGTCCTCGCTGTCGAGCCACTCGATGAGCTGCTCGGCCAGCGCGGCCCACCCGGGCCGGCCCACCAAACGGGAACAGCCAAGGCCGGCGACCAGGATCGCCTGGCGCGCCTTGATTCGTTCGATGAGCGAGGTGGGCCAGTCGTTCATCCGCGGCATCCTTCCCGGAACTGCGCCTAATATCGCGAAACCGGTCGCCGAAAACAACGACACCGGACCACGGCGTCACACAATCGGTCCCGGCAGGCGCGCCGGCCGGCCCCGTCAGATGTCCCGCGCGAGCCGAAAACCGCCCCGATCGGGCCCCCGGCGACGCGGCACCGACTAGAAGCGGCACCGACTATGCAAAGTGTTGCGGAGGCCCCCCCACCTTGCTACCGTGCTTCGCCATGTGGCGTCGCCGAATCCTGCATGGTGTAGTCTTGCTGGGTTCGGCATCGGCGCTCATGGTCTCTTGCTCCGGCAGCACAGCAGTCGACATCAACTTTGGAACAGATGCGGGCTCCGGGTTCCAGCCTCCGGACACAGCTGGCGAGATTGATGGGGGCACGGGGGGAGCGGCGGGGTCCGGCGCCGGTGGCGACACTGGCACCGGCGGCAACACGGGCACCGGCGGCGACACGGGTTTGGGAGGCGCGACCGGCACGGGGGGAATGGCGTCGTTGATTCATCGTTACCAACAACCGAACCGCCCGCCGCACAGAGGTGCGGCGTAAAGGCCGGGAGGCATCGGGATGCAGGTCGTCTGCGGCAACTGTCAGCTGAGTTTTCAGGCCCCCGAAGGGGCTGCCGGGCTCATGTGCCCGATTTGTCGGAGCCCGTTGCGCCCGGCGCAGGCCGCCGGTGACGCGGTCGCCAACCAGAACGTCCTCGATTGGAGCGGCGGCTCGCTCGACGATCTGGTCGCGTACCTGAGCGGTCCTGCGGTGCCGATCCGGGTCGAAGTGCTCCCGGCGACCGGCGACACCGCCGTCGGCGAGGTGCACCTGCTGGCGGGCGGCATCTCCGAGGCGCTGTACGCGGGCAAGTCGACCGAAGACGCGCACGACAAGCTGCGCGGCGTGAGCAACCCGCGCTTCCGTCTGGAGGCGCGGCTGCCCAACCCCGTCGACGGCGACCTGGGCAGCCCCGGCCCCGATTCGGGGACGCTGGACTCGCGGCCGCTCGCGCACCTGATGCGCTACTGCGAGCAGTACGTGATCACCTGCGGCATCGAAGTGTGGCGCGGCAGTGAAACCGCGCGCGTCGAGTACCGCAAGGGCGAGATCAGCGGCGTCACCGTCGGCGGCATCGACGCGCCGGAGCGGCTGGCCGAGGTGATGCAGTGGTCGTCGGGCAACTACCGGCTGACGGTGCCGAAGCTCACGATGCCCGAGTCGGTGCCGAAGGTGCCTGCCAAGGCGGCGCCCGCGCCGGCCCCGGCACCCGCGCCGGCCCCGGCTGCCACGACCGCGCCACCCGCGCGCCCCCCGGCGACGCCGGCGGCGGCTCGTCCACCGGCGACGCCCCCGACGGCGCGACCCGCAGCGCCCACCCCGGCGCCGCAGCCTGCGCCGGCTCCGGCCCGCGCGCCCGCGCCGGCAGCCGCCGCGGCGTCGACGCACGCGACCCGCACGATCTTCGGGATGCCGGCGCTCGACGTTGCCGGACTGAAGGCGGCCGAAGCGGCCGCGGTGGTGGCACGCCAGACGGCCGCGTCGGCCTCCGCCGCGCCGGTCGCGGCGGCTCCTGCCCCGGCATCCGCCGCGTCCGCGCCCGTTGCGGCGGCCGCCGCGCAGCAGAGCGCGAGCAATCAGAGCGCGACCAAGACGATCTTCGGCGTGCCCGCGCCGAAGATCCCCGAGAAGACCGCGGAGAAGCCGGTCGACACCCGGCCCTCTGAAAAGGTCATCGTCGAGAAGATGCACGAGGAGGCGCCCAAGGCGGCGCGTCCCGCGCCCGCGGCGGAGAGCGCGCCCCAGCGGGTCGAGCGCAAGACCGGTGCTCGCAAGACCGTCGTGCCCGCGCCGGCGATCATTCCTCCCGCTGCCTCCGCGGCCGGGGCTGCCTCCACGGCCTCGGCTGCCTCTCCCGAGGCGGCGGCACCGCTGGCGGCCTCGGCGGCGACCGAGACCTCCGAGCCGAGCCGCACGACCCACCAGGGTTATGGCGGTCAGGCGGCCGCGACCGAGGTCGTCCCGGCGCGCGTCCCGGCCACCGACGATCGCACGGCGCCGGTTCGCGCGGTCACCGCCAAGAAGTCGCGCGGTATCCCGGTCTGGACCTACGTGGGCGTCGGCTTCCTGTTCGGGCTCGCGTTGCTGGGCATCTATCAGCTGGTCGGCGTCCTCGCGCACTGATGCAGTGATGTTTGGCCAGATCGCCGAGGTTTACCGGCGGACGCGCAAACCCAAGGACATCCTCTGGAACCGGCTGGTGGCGCGGCCGCTGGCAGCGGTGCTGCTGGTGCCGTTGCGCGCGACGCCCATCACGCCGAACCAGATCACGCTGCTGACGCTGGTGGTGTTCGCCGCGGGCGCCGCGATGCTCGCGCTCTGTCCCGGCCGGCGAGCGCTGGTGATCGCGGCCGGCGTGATCGAGCTGTCGTACGTGCTCGACTGCGTCGACGGCCAGCTCGCGCGCCTCAAGGGGACGTCGTCGCCGGTCGGCGCGCACCTCGACTTCCTCATGGACGAGCTCAAGGCGTTCCTGCTGTCGCCGCCGTCGGGATCCGGCTGTGGCGCGCCAGCGGGAACGCACTGCTGGCTGGTCGAGGGGTTGCTCGGCCTGGTGATCGTCGCGTCGGCCATCAGCCTGACCACGTTCCTGCGCCGGCCCGAGTACGCGGCGGCGACCGGCGCCAAGGTCGGCCTCGGCGCCGGTGACTACGGCGGCGGCTTCGGTCAGGCGTCCGACGGCGAGGCGACGAGCGGCAGCGACCGCGAGCGCGAGCGCGGCGCGGAGCTGGTCGCCGCTGCGCCTGGTCGAGGCGGTGGGCAAGTTCATCGTCCACTATCCGAGCTACATTCTCTTCGTGGCGATCGCCGACCGGATCGACCTCTTTCTTCACGCGTACGTGCTGATGAACGCCGCCTACGCAGCGCGGTCGCTGCTGGGCATCAGCCTGCGGCTCGGGCGGAGGCCGCGGACGTCGTCATGAAGGCGATCATCGTCGCGGCGGGGCGCGGGCGGCGGCTGGGGCCGGAGACCGCGGAGATCCCCAAGTGCATGGTGTCGGTCGGCGGGCGGCCGATCCTGCACCGCCAGCTCGACGCGCTGGCGGACGCGGGCGCAGACGACGTGGTGATCGTGCGCGGCTACCTCGGCGATCGGATCGCGCCGGGGAAAACGACGGCGCCCGTCCGCTTCGTCGAGAACCCCGACTGGGAGAGCAATAACATCCTGACGTCGCTGCTCTACGCCGAGCGCGAGATGCCGGGCGGTTTCCTGTTCTCCTACTCGGACATCGTGTTCGCGACCGAGCATGCGCGGCGCGTGGCCGCCTCCAGCGCCGACGTCGCGCTGATCGTCGACCGCCGCTGGCAGGACGCGTACGTGGGCCGCATCCACCACCCCGTGCCCGAGGCGGAGCTGGTCGCGATCGAGGAGACCAGCGACGGCCCGCGCGTCCGGCGCGTCGGCAAGCGCGTGGTTCCCGCCGAGCAGGCGGCCGGCGAGTTCATCGGGCTCGCGAAGTTCTCGGCCGCGGGCGCGGCGGCGCTGGCGCGCGTCTGGGCGCGGGCGCACGCGCGCGGAATGGAGCAGCCCTTCGGGCAGGCGGCCACGCTGCGCCAGGCGTATCTCTCGGACGCGCTCAACCAGATGGCCGACGACGGCGTCGCGCTGACGCCGGTCTTCATCGACGGGCGCTGGCGCGAGATCGACACCGAGGAAGATCTCGGGCGCGCGCACGCTCTGGTCGACGGCTGGGGATGAGCGCGCGATGCCTGGGCCCGATCCCGCGCACTGGCTGCACCGGCTGACCGGCGACGAGTGGCTCGCGGCCGCGACCACCGAGCTCGAGCATTGCGCCGAGGTGCTCGGGCGGCGCGCGTTCCGCCCCGGCGTGACCCACGCGCGGCGTGCCGCGGGCATGGCCTGGAACGCCGTGCTGGCGCTCGCCGAGGATCCGAGCTTCGGGCGCAGCTACATGGAACATGTCGTCGCGCTGGCGAAGGACGCCGGCGCCCCCGACGAGGTGCGCGCCGCCGCCGAGCTGCTGCGCGACACACCGCCGCTGCCGCCGGAGCTGATCACGCTCGGCAAGCCGGATCTGCGCGTGCTCGAGGCGGCGAGGCGCATCGTCGGGCACGCGACGGCGCGTGTGGCGGCGCTGCGGGCGCCGGTCGCGTAGCCCCGTCCTCGCTACGTAACCGGGTGAAGATGCACCTTCTCGACGGTGATCTCACGGCCCAGCAACGCTGCCGCGCGCGCGGCGAACCACTCGGGATCGTCGGTCGTCGCGTAGCGGCGCGCGCCGTTTTCGACAACCGCGGCGTCATCTCCGGATGGCGCGCCAGCCACTCTGCCAGGCGCGAGGCGACGATCTCGCCCTGGTCGAGGATCTCGACGGTGGCGTCGTTGGTCATCGCCTGGACGACGGCGCGGATCGCCGGCCGCAGCAGCGGATAGTGCGTGCACGCGAGCAGGATGCGCTCGGGGCGCGGCGCCGCCGCGAGGATCGGATCGAGGTACTTGTGCAGGAAGTAGTCGGTGCCGGGGCCGGCGAGCTCGCCCTCCTCGACCAGCGGGACCCAGAGCGGGCAGGCCTGCTGCACCAGCCTCAGCCCGGGCGCGAGCTTCGCCAGCTCGATGCGATACGAGTCGGAGGCGATCGTTCCGGTGGTGCCCAGCACGGCGACGGTCCCGGTCGCCGACGCGAGCGCCACCGCGCCGGGCGGCGCCTCGGGGGGCAAGCCCGCGAGCGCTTCCGCCGACGGACGCACGACGCCGAGGATGCGGTGGCCCGGCCGGCGCGCCGGCAAGTGGCGCTGCTGTAGCGTGCGCAGCGCGCGCGCCGACGCCGTGTTGCAGGCGAGGATCACCAGCGGGCAGCCGGCGTCGAACAAGAACTCGACCGCCTCGCGCGTGAACTCGTAGATCACGTCCAGGCTGCGCGCGCCGTAGGGCGCGCGCGCGCTGTCGCCGAGATAGAAGTAGTCGAGCTCGGGCAGGCGCCGGAGGAGGGCGTCGAGCACGGTGAGACCGCCGAAGCCCGAATCGAAGACGCCGATCATTCAGCGACGGACGTTACCGTGCCCGCGCGTGGCGGCAAAGCCTCCACGACAGGCTCGGGCAGCTTGCTCACGATCACCGGAACGCCGCCCGCGGGCCGCAACACGGCGCGCAGCACCGGGCCCCGCGCAAAGCCGCGCTGGAGGTCCGGGTCGGGCTCGTAGTCGAGCGCGCCGCAGATCTCGACGGCATCGCCCGGCCCCAGCGTCAGCTCGCGCGCGGTCAGGCCCAGCAACCGCGCCAGCCAGCCGTCGGTCGACAGCAGCGCCGAGTGCAGGCGGGGCGCGCCGCCGGCGACGGTCAGGGTGAGCGGGCCGCACGACGGCTGGCCGCGCACGCGGCGGCCGCGACCGAGCAGCAGGGCGTTGCGGGCCGGCACGCGCACGCGCTCGCCGCCGGTGAGCTGCACGTCGAAGTCGATCCCGCGCGTCTCGGTGACGCCGGCCGAGTGCTCGTCGCCAGCACGACGGGACGTCCGGTGAACAGGCTCGGCACCGTCGCCTGCTCGGCGACGACCCCGGAGAAGCGCGCCAGGCGGTCGCCGCGAGCGGTGGCGGGGGTGGTGTCGAGGGGACCCATCTTCACATGGTGAGTGAGCCGCGAGCGCGTGATCCCGTCGAGCAACGCGCGCGGCAACCAGCACGCGAGCGCGCCCAGCGCCGCGACGCCCAGCAGCCCGTACGGCGCCGGAACCAGCAGGAACGGCATCGCCGCCACGACGGGCAGCGACAGGCGCGACAGCACGCGCGCCGCCGCCGTGGTCTTGGGATAGATCCGCTGTGACACGGGACCGACGGCGAGCAGGTAGCCGGTGCCGTTCGGGACCAGCGCGCCGTCCTCGGGCGCCGTCGGTGCGCGCAAACCGGCGCTCTGCTCCCAGCCGGCCAGCAGGTTCCCGTCGGCTACGCCCACGAACTAATTTTACGCTACGTCAGCGAGAACGGGTACGTCACCGAGTGGCGGCGTTGTTTCTAGTCGTCCTTGAGCTCGACGTTCCAGTAGGAGGCGTCGGGCAGGCCCAGGAACGGGCAGCCACTCGCGGTAGCGCGACCTTGCCGCCGTTGGTCGCGGAAGGTCGGGGTCCAGCGCGGCCGCATCGGGAATCTTGAGCAGCTTCATCTTGGCCTGGTCCGGCGTGCGCGCCGCCTTGGTCAGGTTGCAGTCGATGCAACAGCAGACGACGTTCTCCCAGGTGGTGCGGCCGCCCTGCGCGCGCGGCACCACGTGGTCGAGGTTGAGCTCGGACCGCGGCAGCTCCTGCGCCGCAGTACTGGCAGGTGTTGCCGTCGCGCATGTAGATGTTGTGGCGCGAGAAGCGGACCTTGGTCTTGGGGATGCGATCGTAGAGCTGCAGCACGATCACGCGCGGGATGCGGATCGCGCCGCCCGACCGTCTTGATGACGTCGCCGCTGGCCATCATCTCCTCCGACAGCTGCGCCCAGCTGTCGAAGTCGAACGTCTTGAACTCGCGGTCGATCACGCGCGCGACGCCGAGGTACAGCAGCGAGAAGGCGCGCTTCGCGTTGGTGACGTGAATAGGCTGGAAATGTCGATTGAGTACCAGAACGGCGCTGTCGGTCATGTCCTCACCCGCTGGACGGCGCGGGCTACCGCCGTCGCTGTTTCGTCGATTTCGTCGTCGGACAACGTGCGTACGTCCAGAAGAACCCGGTCGTCGCCGATGCGCGCGACCACCGGCGGGTCGCCCGCGAGCAGCGCGCCGCGCCAGCGCGTCGGCGCCCAGTCGACGGCGCCGCGAGCTCGACCATCCAGCTCTCGGGCTCGACGCCGGGGAGCGCGCCGCCGCCGACGGCCGACCGCCCGGCGCGCGCCGTGGCGACGACGCGCGACGAGCGCGCGGCCAGCGCCGCCAGCAGCCGATCCTTGCGCGCTTGCCAGCACGTCGGGCGCGCTCGCGATCATGCGCAGCGCGGGGATCTCCGCGGCGGCGCGGCCCTCGCGATAGATCTCCAGCGTCGCCTCGAGCGCCGCCAGCGTCATCTTGTCGGGGCGCACCGCGCGCATGCAGCGGGTGCGCGCGCACCTGATCGATCAGCGCGCGCCGCCCGACGATGAGACCGGCCTGCGGGCCGCCGAGCAGCTTGTCGCCCGAGAACGTGCACAGATCGGCGCCGTCGCGCAGCAACGCCTGCACGGTCGGCTCGCCCGAGAAGCCGAGCGGCTCGAGGTCCAGCAGCGACCCCGAGCCGAGATCGATCATCGTCGGGATGCCGCGCGCGCGGCCCGCCTCGGCGAGCGCGGCGACGCCGACCTCCTCGGTGAAGCCGACGATCGCGAAGTTCGAACGGTGCACCTTGAGGAACAGCGCCGTCGCGGCGCCCGCGGCGCCCGTGTAGTCGGCGAGCCGGGTCTTGTTGGTGGTGCCGACCTCGCGCAGCGTGGCGCCGGACTGCGCGCATGACGTCGGGGATGCGAAATCCGCCGCCGATCTCGACCAGCTCGCCGCGCGAGACGATCGCCTCGCGCCCGCCGGCCAGCGGCCGCCAGCGTCAGCAGCACCGCGGCGGCGTTGTTGTTGACGACCGCGCGCCGCCTCGGCGCCGGTCAGCTCGACCAGCAGGTCGGCGACGTGCGCGTGACGCGACCCGCGCGCGCGCTGCGTCGGGTCGTATTCGAGGTTGGAGTACCCGCGCGCGATCTCCTGCGACGCGTGCCAGCGCGCGCTCGGCCAGCGGCGCACGGCCGAGGTTGGTGTGCAGCACGACGCCGGTGGCGTTGATCACCCGCCGCAGCGACGGGCGCAGGAACGCCGACACCCGCGCCGCCAGGGCCGGCCCGTCATCTTGACGCCTGCGGGTTCGCTGTCCGCCGCGACGGCGAGGAGGTCGGACGCCGCGCCGTGGTCACGCCGCAGCTCCGCACGGCGCGCGGCGATCTCGGCCCGCGCCGCGGCAACCACCGCCCAGCGCGGGTGGTCGGACAGCAATGCCACCCCGTCGGGTGAGGTCAGCACCTGCTCCACCGAGGGCAGCTGCCGGAGCGCCCGGTTGTCGCGCGGCGACGCGTTCGGCGTCGCGTTTGCTTCGCCGCTGCTATGTTCGGTCAAAGCCAACCTTGGAAGAGTAGCAAATGCGCCCCTCGACGGCAAAACGCGCTGGTGACGGATCCGCAACGAATCCAGGGTAAAATCCCGCTGCTTTGAGCATCCAGCCGGTCTCCGCGCTCGTCGCCGCCATCGTCAGCTTCGCCATCGGCGGCTCGGTGCTGCTGCGCGAGCCGCGCCGCCGCGCGCACGTCCTGTTCGCGACCTTCTCGTTCAACATTGCCCTCTACTGTTTTCTGGCGTTCCTGGCCAAGCGGTACGACCCGGGCATCTTCTACTGGGCGTCGCTGCTGGTGGCGGTGTCGCTGCCGGCGACCGCGCAGCGCTTCTTCCAGGCCTTCCTCGGCGACGAGGCCGGTCCGCCGCCGCTCAGCCGCTCGACCGTGGTCGGCGCCGGCCTGTTCTACACGGTGCTCGTGCTTTTCGCGGTTCATCGAGCCGCTGCACAACACCACCTGGTTCGGCATCGCCTTCCTGGCCTACGTCTTCGCCGGCCTCTACCTGTCGGTCTTCTATCTCTACCAGCGCTACCGAGTGACCCCGTCGCGCGTCGAGAAGACGCGCCTGCTCTACCTGGTCGTGGGCGGCTTCGCGACCGTGACCTCGGCGCTGCTCGAAGCGCTGCCGCACGGGCCCGCGCTTCGGCAACATCTTCATCATCGTCTACCTCTACTTCCTGTCGCAGAACCTGGTCCGCTACCGGCTGCTCGACCTCAACGAGCTGCTCGGCCGCATGGTCGTGCTGGGGACGCTGGTCTCGATCCTGACGATCATCTACGGCCTCCTGCGTCATCTGGGTCGGCCCCGAGGAGCACGGCCTCTTCTTCTTCAACACGCTGCTGGCGTCGACCGCGATCGTCATCCTGTTCGAGCCGCTGCGCGGCCGCGTCGAGGGCTCGATCAACCGCTGGATGTTCCAGGAGAAGTACGAGCTCACCCGGCGCATCGAGACCCTGCGCGCCGAGCTCGCCAACGTCATCGACATGCGCGCGCTGGTGCCGCGCGTCCTGTCGCGCGCTCGAGGAGTCGCGGCGCATCACCCACGCGTCGATCTACCTGGTCGACCCCGACGGCGTCGGGCTACGAGCTGGCCGGCCACGTCGGGCCGCGCCCCGAGGGGCGCTTCGACGCCATCACCCACCGCGCGTTCTTCGAGCGGCTGCGCCGCGCCGGCGTGATCTCGCTCGAGGGTCTCGAGCGCGAGATCGCCGCGCGCCGCACGGTCTCGACCGAGGAGCGCGAGAGCCTGCAGCTCATGCTGCGCACGCTCGAGCAGATGAACGGCTCGGTCGCGCTGGGCTTCAACGGCGAAGACCAGCTGCTGGGCGCGCTGGTCCTGCGCGACGAGCGCCTGCGCGAAGCGTACTCGTCCGACGAGATCGAGCTCTTCCGCGGCGTCGCCACGCACGATCGGCGTGACGCTGCAGAACTCGCAGGTCTACGAGCGCATGAAGGAGCGCGACCGCCTCGCGGCGCTCGGCGAGATGGCGGCCGGCCTGGCGCACGAGATCCGCAACCCGCTCGGCGCGATCAAGGGCGCGGCGCAGCTGCTGCAGCCGGCGGCGGCGCCCGCGCACCGACAACAACACGCGCGAGTTCCTCGACATCATCGTCGAGGAGGTGAACCGCCTCAACAAGATCGTGTCGCAGTTCCTCGACTACGCGCGCCCGTACCGCGGCGAGCAGCGGCCGCTCGAGGTCAACGAGGTCGTGCGCAAGACGCTGCAGCTCCTGGCCAAGGAGCAGGGGCAGCAGGAGGTCGAGATCGTCACCAACTTCGCCGAGGGCCTGCCGCCGGTGCGCGCCGACGCCGAGCAGCTGCTGCAGGTCTTCCTGAACCTGTCGCTGAACGCCGTGCAGGCGATGCCGCAGGGCGGCACGCCTGCTGATCTCGACCAGCCTGCGCCGCGCGACGCGCCGCGGCGCCGCGGCGGCGTTCCTGCGAGGTGCGCTTCCGCGACACCGGCGTCGGCATCCCGCCCGGCGACCTGCAAGCAACCTGTTCATCCCGTTCTTCACGACCAAGGAGAAGGGCACCGGGCCTGGGCCTGCCGATCAGCCAGCGCATCATCGAGAACCACGGCGGCACGATCGAGGTGCGGTCGCAGCCCGGCGAGGGCGCGACGTTCACCGTGCTCCTGCCGATCGAGTCCGACGCCTACGCCGCCTACGCCGAGCCCAAGACCGAGCCGCGCATGCCGACGGTGCGCCCGCCCGAGGCCAAGAAGGTGCCCACGCCGCCCCCGCCGCCACTTCCGGCGCGCCTGCCGCCCCCGGTCAACCCGCCCCCGGGCGCCGCGGCGCCGCCCCCAGTCCCCGCCGCGGCGCGCGCCGCGGGAGCCAGCGTCACCGCTGGAGGTCGAAAAGGGTAGACTGCCGGCACCGTGACCCCCGAAGCACCCAGCAAGACCGTTCTCATCGCCGACGACGAGCTCAACCTGCGGCGCGTGCTGGAGGCGATCCTGCGCCGCGAAGGCTACGACGTCATCACGCCGCGAACGGCGTCGAGGCGCTGAGCGGGATGAGCGCCAACGTCCACACGGTGATCACCGACCTCCAGATGCCGGGCGCTCGACGGCATGGGCCTGCTCAAGCGGCTGTCGGCCGACTACCCCGACGTGCCGGTCATCATGATCACCGCGCACGGCTCGGTCGATAACGCCGTCGAGGCGGTGAAGCTGGGCGCGTTCGACTACATCGAGAAGCCGTTCGAGCAGGAGCAGATCCGCCAGATCGTCAGCAAGGCGATGAACACCTACGCGCTCGCGCGGCGCGACGCCACGCCCGACGTGCCGGCCGGGCGCGGGCGGTTCGGGCTGATCGGACAGTCGGCGGCGATCCACCAGATCTTCGTCGTGGTCGAGAAGGTCGCCGACACGCCGTCGACGGTCCTCATCACCGGCGAGTCGGGCACCGGCAAGGAGCTGATCGCGCGCGCGCTGCACGAGAACTCGTCGCGCCACACGGGGCCGTTCATCAAGATCAACTGCGCGGCGATCCCGAAGACGCTGATGGAGTCGGAGCTGTTCGGCTACGAGAAGGGCGCGTTCACCGGCGCGGTCGGCGCCAAGCCGGGGCGGTTCGAGCTGGCGCACGGCGGCACGCTGTTCCTCGACGAGATCGGCGAGATCCCGGTCGAGATGCAGGTCAAGCTGCTGCGCGTCCTCCAGGAGATCGGAGTTCGAGCGCGTCGGCGGCATCAAGACCATCAAGGTCGACGTGCGCCTGGTGACGGCGACCAACCGCGATCTGGCGGCGGAGATCGGCGAACGGCGGCTTCCGCGAGGATCTGTTCTACCGGCTCAACGTCGTGCCGCTGCACCTGCCGCCGCTGCGCGAGCGGCGCGAGGACATCCCGCTGCTGGTCAAGCACTTCATCGCGAAGTTCAACGAGCGGCTCAAGAAGCAGATCACCGGCATCGCGCCCGAGGCGGTGCAGCGGCTGGTGGTGTACCAGTGGCCCGGCAACATCCGCGAGCTCGAGAACGTGATCGAGCGGACGATCCTGTTCTGCGAGGCGCCGGAGATCCGGCTCGAGAACTTGCCGCCCGAGCTGCTGCACCTGGGCCCGACGCCGGGCGCCGCCGAGGACAGCGGGCGCGTCACCGGCCCGGGCATGGCGGCGGTGGCAACGGGCGCGCCGGGGCTGCCCGCGGCGGCGACGCCGACGCCGATGTCCCTGCCCTCGCCCCTGGCCGCCGCGCCGGCGCCCAGCGCGGCGAGCTCGCTCAAGGAGGCCGTACGCGCCGAGACCGAGCGCGTCGAGCGCGAGCTGATCCAGCGCGCCCTCGACGAGACCGGCGGCAACGTCACGCAGGCGGCCCGCAAGCTGAAGATCTCGCGCAAGAGCCTGCAGACCAAGATGAAGGAATTCGGCCTGCGCGACCGCGAGATCACCAAGCCGGGCGATCAGGAGCCCTGAAAGAGCTCCGAGCCCGGAACTTGTGTTATCGTCGCGGCACTCCTTTGAGCGGCAAGCGACGACAGCCGATGCTCGGGTCTCGCGAGCGCAGGTGGTTCGCAGTCCGGGGCGCGTCGATTTTCGCCGCCGCCGGCGTCGTGACAGCTGTCCTGGCCGTACTGGCGCCGCGCCCCGCCGGCGCCGCGGAGGCGACGCGCGTGGTCTCGGCGTTCGACGACGACAACCGCTTCGACTTCAACCTGACGCTGTCGTTCCTGCACGAGGCGAAGAGCGCGTTCATCAAGCGCGAGAATGCGGTCACGCTGACCAACGCCGCCGGCGACTCGGTGACGCGCAACGAGCTCGTCAAGGATCTCCAGTACAAGCAGACCCGGAACATCCTGGGGCTGCGCGCCGACTTCGGCGTGCTCCGCGACGTCGGCTTTCACATCGAGGCGCCGATCGTGCTGACCGACGACCGTCAGCTGGACTTCGACCAGAGCCTGGGCGGCGACTGCATCGTCCCCGGCCAGGCGGGGGTCCCGAACTGCGTGAACGCGCAGAACTCGACGCTGCTCCACGACGGCATCGTGCCCGGCTTCGGACAGTCGAGCTACGGCCTGGACGCGAACCACAACCGCGCGTACATGTCGCCGTCGCAGACGGTGTTCAGCGGCCCCACGCGCAGCGGGATCGAGTACCTCGGCCTGGGGCTCGACTGGGCGATCTTCAATCAGGCGCGCGACGACACCAAGCCGACGTTCAAGATCGGCTTCGACACGCGCATCGACGTCGGCAAGGACATGCGGTTCGACCCGCTCAATCCCGGGGGCAACACCGGGGTCGGGCTCGGATACCACCAGCTCCTGTGGTCGACCTCGGTGTCGAAGCGGTTCCGCTCCTTCGACCCCTACTTCGGCGCCTGGTACATGCTGCCGGTGCGCAGCAACGGGAGCCCCTTCCAGAAGTATCCCGAAGGCGGCCAGACCGCGGTCAACCCGCAGCAAGAGGCCGGCGTCCAGATCGGCGTCGAGCAGATCGCCTGGGAAAAGCCGAGCGCGCAGCAGCGGGTCACCGTCGAGTTCCGCGCGCACATGCAGGAGCACTTCTTCGGGCGCAGCCAGACGGAGCTCTGGGAGGCGTTGTCGGGCTCACCCCAGTGCGCGAGCGACGTGACCAAGTGCCGCGCCGATCCCAACGCGGGCGGCACCAACTCCGGCATCGACTTCGACGGGAACACGCCGTCGCCGCACCCGGGCGTCACCGAGACCGAGGCCTACGCCAGCTTCGGCGGCAACGCCGGCGTCAACATCCAGGTCGGGCGGTACATCCGCTTCCGCGGTCTGGTCGGGCTGACCATCGACACGCCCCACTTCATCACCTTCGCCAACGCCGGCGTCGACAAGGACGGCAGCGGCGCGGTCGAGCTGACCAACCCGAAAGAGAAGAACCCGACCTACCGCGAGATCATCGACAACCCGGGCCGCCGCTTCCGCGTCGAGGGGACGCAGATCTGGTCGGGGATGTTCGAGGGCTCGCTGATGTTCTGACGACTACTCGGAATCTATCAGGTCGATGCGCCGCTGGTGGCGGCCGCCCTCGAACGGTGTCGTGAGCCAGGTGTCCAGGATCGCGAGCAGGTCGCCGTCGGCGATGAAGCGCTCGCCCAGCGCCAGCACGTTCGAGTCGTTGTGGGCGCGGCCGGCGCGCGTCGAGTCGACGCTCCAGGCCACCGTGGCGCGGATGCCGCGCACGCGGTTGGCCACGATCGCCTCGCCGTTGCCCGAACCGCCGAGCACGATGCCGCGATCACACTCGTTGCGCGCGACCGCCTCGGCGACGGCGTGCATGATCGGTGGGTAATCGGTCATTTCCGGCGAATTGGTGCCGAAATCGACGACCTGATGGCCGCGCGCCGCCAGCGCCGGTTTCAAGATTTCTTTGTAGCGGTAGCCCGCGTGGTCGGCGCCGATCGCGATCTTCATCGTGGAGTCCTGCCTCCGCCGGTGATAGTCAAGGTGTGGCGGTGACCGGCGCGCCACAAGAGCCGCGCGGAAGTTAGCACGAGCCCGGGGGATTCACATGACGAGCGATCGCGTGGACAGAGGGTTCCCGGTTGATCGCGTGGACGGAGCGAGGCTTGCCGAGCGGAGTCCTTCGCGGGAGGGTCCGGGAACCCTCTCAGGGTTCCCGGTTGATCGCGTGGACGGAGCGAGGCTTGCCGAGCGGAGTCCTTCGCGGGAGGGTCCGGGAACCCTCTCAGGGTTCCCGTATAGTCGCTGGACGGCGCTGTTGTTTCTTGCGATCGCGGCCGCCGGCGCGTGCAAGGGTCAGGCGGCGGCGCACGGCAGCGACGGCGCTGTCGACGGGCCGCCCGACGGGATCTACCTGCCGCCGGCCGCCGGGCGCATCGATACCTCGCTCGACGGCGCGTGGCGCTTCCTCGCCGCCGACGCCGCCGGCGCGCCGACGCCGGGCTTCGACGACTCGGCTGCGCCCTGGAGCGATGTCACGCTGCCGCACACCTGGAATGCGCTCGACGGCGAGAACGGTGGCTCGGATTACTACCGCGGCGTCGGCTGGTACCGGCGGCACCTGACGGCGCCCGCCGACTTCGTGCCAGGCAAAGGGCGCCAGGCGTTCCTGCAATTCGACGGCGCCAACATCGTGACCGACGTCTATCTCAACGGCACGCACCTCGGCCAGCACCGCGGCGGGTTCGCCGCCTTTCGCTACGATGTGACCGCCGTGCTCACCGCCGGTGACAACGTGCTGGCGGTCAAGGTCGACAACAGCCCGGTCAACGACGTGCCGCCGCTCAGCGCCGACTTCACGTTCTTCGGCGGCCTCTATCGCGACGCGCATTTGCTGACGACGGACGCGCTGCACGTCGACGTCGAGGACTTCGCTTCGTCGGGCGTCTACATCACGCCCGCCAACGTCAGCGCTGCCAGCGCGGATCTCTCGGCGCGTGTGCGCATCAAGAACGCGGGCGCGGCCGATGTGCGGGCCGAAGTATTGCTGGTGCTGGTCGACGCGCGGGGTGTGCTGGTGCAGCAGTTGCTGGCGGGTGCCACTGTCGGCGCCGGCATGACCAGCGAGGTCATGCTCACCGGCCCGCTCTCGGCACCGCACCTGTGGAACGGGCGCGGCGACCCGTACCTCTACACCGCGTACGTCCAGGTCGGTCGCGAAGAAACCGTGGCGCGTGCGCCGACCGACGTCGTGAGCCAGCCGGTCGGCTTCCGCTCGTTCGCCGTCGATCCCAGCAGTGGCTTCTCGCTCAACGGGCAGCCGTACGATCTGCACGGCGTGAACCGGCACCAGGACCGCCTGGACATGGGCTGGGCGATCACCGACCGCGAGCATGACCAGGACATGGCGCTGATCGTCGAGATGGGCGCGACCGCGGTTCGCCTCGCGCACTACCAGCACGCGCAGCACTTCTACGACCTCGCCGATCGCAACGGCATCGTCGTCTGGGCCGAGATCCCGCTGGTGAACGCGATCACTGCGAGCCAGGCGTTCACCGACAACGCCCACCAGCAGATGAACGAGCTGATTCGCCAGAGCTTCAACCACCCGGCGATCGTGTTCTGGAGCATCGGCAACGAGCAGCGCAACGACGATGCGCCGACCAACACGCTGCTCGGCGATCTGGCGGCGCAGGTCGCCAGCCTGGACCCGAGCCGCCTGTCGACCTACGCGCACTGCTGCACCAGCGACACCGGCGGCCTGCCGTCGCACACAGACGTGGTCGGTTACAACGAGTACTTCGGCTGGTACGGCGGCACCTACAATCAGTTCGGCGGCTGGGCCGACGGCGTGCACGCGGCGCGCCCCGAGCACGCCGATCGCGGTCAGCGAGTACGGCGCGGGCGCGGCGCTCACGCAGCACGCCGACAACCCGGCGATGCCAGCCGCCGCCGGGCCGTTCCACCCCGAGGAGTACCAGGCGCTGCTGCACGAGGCGACCTGGAAGCAGATCGCGGCGCGGCCTTTCCTGTGGGGCAAGTTCATCTGGAACATGTTCGACTTCGCGGTCGACAACCGCAACGAGGGCGACACGCCGGGCCGCAACGACAAGGGCATGGTGAGCTACGATCGGCTCAACGAAGAAGGACGCGTTCTTCTGGTACAAGGCCAACTGGTCGAGCGAGCCGTTCGTCTACATCACCGGGCGGCGGTTCAACCCGCGCACGACCGCGACGATCGACGTCAAGGTCTACTCCAACCTCGACAGCGTCTCGCTCACCGTCGGGGGCGTCGCGCTCCCGGCGCAGACGTCGACCGACCACATCTTCATCTTTCCGGCGGTGCCGCTGGCGGCCGGCGACAACCAGGTCGATGCGCAGGCGGGAAGCGGCGCGGTCACCGCGACCGATAGCGTGACCTGGACGCGCCAGTAGCGCTCACTCGTCGTCAGGCGCGTCGTCGCGAGCGCCGGCAGCGACGACCAGGCGGTAGACCTCGCGGCGCGGGCGACCGGTGAGCGCGGCCAGCTGGTCGGTGGTGTCGCGCGCGGTCACGCCCTTCGCGAGCAGCTCCGCGGCGCGGGCCGTCAGCTCCTCGTCGTCGAGCGGCTCCTCGGCGGTCGCGCCATCGGGCGCGCCGGCGACGACCAGGGTGACCTCGCCGAGCGGCCGCGTCTCGCGATAGCGCTCGGCGAGCGCGGCCAGCGTGTCGCGAACCAGCTCCTCGTAGGGTTTGGTGAGCTCGCGCGCGACGCAGGCCCGGCGATCGCCGCCGAGGACCGCGGCCAGATCGTCGAGCGTGGCGCCGGCGCGCATCGGCGATTCGTAGAGCACCAGCGTGAACGGCAGCGCGCGCACGCCCTGGAACAGCCGGCGGCGTGCGCCGCTCTTGCGCGGCGGGAAGCCGAGAAAGACGAAGCGATCGGTCGGCAGCCCCGCCGCGACCAGCGCCGCGAGCACGGCCGACGGGCCCGGGATCGGCACGACCGGCGCGCCAGCGGCGATCGCCGCGGCGACGACGCGAAAGCCGGGATCGGAGAGGAGCGGCGTGCCGGCCTCCGAGACCAGGGCCACGTTCTTGCCGGCCGTGAGCAGCGCCGCGACCTCGTCGGCGCGCGCCGCCTCGTTGGCGTCGTAGCACGAGATCACCGGGCGGTCGTCGCGCGCAGCGTGGTGGTCGGCGAGCAGGCGGCGCGCGGTGCGCGTGTCCTCGGCGACGATCACGTCGGCGTCGCGCAGGGTCGCCGCCGCGCGCGACGAGAGATCGCCCGGGTTTCCAAGCGGCGTGGCGACGACGAAGAGGGTGCCCGACCGGGAGGTCATGTGCGCGACCTCGTGGGCAGGCTTCGGGCCGAAGAGCGGCGGACGTCGCTTCTCGCAAGGTCTGCCCTCTCCCTGGCCCTCCCCCGCGGACGGGGGAGGGGATCGGAACACAGGGTCATGGGAGCGCCGCGCTCAGTTTTGGTTGACCTGGACGGCGTCGCCGAGCTGTGACTGCAAGAAGTTGCGCAGCTTCTTTTTCAGCCGCTCCTCGATCTGCCGCGCGCGCTCGCGGCTCACGCCGTACTTCTCGCCGATCTCCTGCAGCGTGGCGGGCGAATCGTTGAGCAAGCGATCGCGGAAGATGTCCAGCTCGCGGTCCTTCAGCGTCGAGCCGAACGTCTCCAGCTTCTGGCGCAGCAACTCCTGGAACTCGCCGACCTCCACCTGGACGTCGGGGCGCATGCTTGCCGCCGCGGGCACGAAGTCACCCTGCGTCCGCCCGCCGCTCTCGTCGCCGCGCACGGGTGAATCCAGCGACGTCTCCGACGACCCGAGCCGGCGCTCCATCTCGACGACGTCCTGCTCGCTGACGTCCAGCGCCGCCGCCAGGTGCCGTGCCTCGACCTCGAAGCCGGCCTTTTCCAGCTTCTCGCGCTCCTTGCGCAGGTTGAAGAACAGCTTGCGCTGCGCCTGCGTCGTCCCGATCTTCACGATGCGCCAGTTGGCGAGGATGAACTTCAGGATGTAGGCGCGAATCCACCACGCGGCGTACGACGACAATTTGACGCCCCGATACGGGTCGTATTTCTGCACCGCCTGAATGAGCCCGATGTTCCCCTCCTGGATGAGATCGAGCAGATTCTTGTGCGCGCGCCGGTACTCCTGCGAAATTTTCACCACCAGCCGCAAGTTGGCCGTGATGAGCCGCCGCGCCGACGCGCTGTCGCCGGTCTTCGAGAACTTCACCGCCAGCTCGTGCTCCTCGTCGCGGCTCAACAATGAATGGCGACGCAGCTCGTGCAGGTATGCGCTCAGCGCCGAGAAGCCGACCATCGGCGCCTCGCCGGCGCGCGCGACCGCGCCGGCCAGCCCGCCGGGCGCGGTCTCGCTCAAGATCGCATCGTCGTCGGCCGATTCTGGTTGAGGTGCCGCGACGACGGAGACGTCGATCATCGGCGGCGAGAGCTCGAAGTCGTCGTCGGAGAGATCGCCGTCGTCGTCCGCCGTCAGCGCCGCCAGCACCTCGGGCGTCACACCGACCGGCGAGACGTCGGAGACGATGTCTCCCTCGCCCTGGGCTCCGCCGTTCACCCGCTGTTCCGCCGCGCGATCCTCGAGGCCGCCGGCGCCAATCGAGACCCCAACCTTGACCATGTCCATCTCGTCATCCCCATCGGCCGCCGCCTCGCCAAGCGCATCCGCGTCGGAGGTCTGTGGCTCGCCCTCGACGGACGCCACGTCCCCCGCATCATCGTCAGCGGACATGCTTCTCGACGCCAATTTCCTCCGACCCGACATTGAGGCCGCAGAGTATAGCCAACGAGATGCAGAATGGGAGCGCGCGGCAATGATGATTTCTCTTCGCCGACCGCCGGCCCCCGACGAGGCGCTCGACGGCGATCCGAGGCCGCCTTCCGCGCAGGGTAGTGTGTATATCCGTGCGCGAGTGTGCCAGGCTCGCTATGATTGTTGTCAGCTCCATGGATCTTCTCGACGATCCGGCCCCGGATCCCAACAACCCGTCTTCTAACCCGTCTTCTAACCCGTCTTCACCCGTCTTCCAACAACCCACCTTCCCCTTCGGAGTCCCGCATGCGGCGGTTCAGCAAGATCTTGGCCTTTACCGCGGCGTGCAGCGCGGCCCTCATCCTGACGGTCCGCCACGGCGGCGACGGTCTGCGCGTGGGCGCTGACAGCCAGCTCCGGGCCGCGGTCCGTGGCGCCAGCGGCAAGTACGACCTGTCGCAGCTCCCGATCTTCTCGAAGACGCTCTTTTACGTGCGCGAGAACTACTTCGACAAGAACCGCCTCGACCCCAAGCGCATGCTTGTCGGCGCGCTCGACTTCGTCCAGCGCGACGTGCCGGAGATCTTGATCGACCGCTGGCCCGAGCACGAGCCCAAGCAGGTGACGGTCAAGGTCAACGGACAGCAGCGGAACTTCTCGATCGAGCGCGTCGACGCGCCCTGGAGCCTGCGCAGCACTCTTCAAGAGATCTTCCGCTTCGTTCAGCCCAACCTGCAGCCGGTCCCCGAAAAGGAAGAGGCGCGCCGCCTGGTCGAGATCGAGATGGCGGCCACGAACGGCATGCTTTACACGCTCGACCCGCACTCCGTGCTGCTCGACGTCGAGACCTACAAGGACATGCGGACCCAGACCCAGGGCAAGTTCGGCGGCCTGGGCATCGTGATCGAGATGGACAAGAAGAACCGCATCACGGTCAAGCGTCCGATGCCCGATACGCCGGCGATCCGCATCGGCATCAAGGCGAAAGACCACATCGTCCGCATCAACAACGAGTCGACGATGAACATGACGCTGAACGAGGCGGTCGAGCGCCTGCGCGGCGACGTCGATACCAACGTCGACGTCTACATCGAGCGCGACACCTCGCCGGGCACGAAGAAGTTCACGATCACGCGCGCGTTCATCCGCCCGCCGTCGATCGATCCGCCGGCGCGCGTGATGCTGGTTCCGGCGGCGCCGGGCCAGGCGGCCGCCAAGGTTGGCTACTTCCACATGCAGCACTTCTCGGCCAACAGCGCGACCGATCTCGCCGAGGCGCTGCAGATGTTCGAGAAGGAGCACGTCAAGGGCATCATCATGGACCTGCGCGGCAACCCGGGCGGGCTCTACGAGCAGGCGCAGAAGGTGGCCGACGCGTTCATCGAGTCGGGCACGCTGGTGTCGATGGTCGGCGTCGGCGGCGCGCAGCGCAAGGACGAGACCGCGACCAAGAGCGATCACGAGCCCAAGGTTCCGGTCGCGGTGCTGGTCAACCAGAACTCGGCCAGCGCGTCCGAGATCGTCGCCGGCGCCCTCAAGAACCTGGACCGCGGCGTGGTCATCGGCGAAGGGACGTTCGGCAAGGGGTCGGTGCAGGTGCTGTTCGACATCCAGTCGCCGATCTCGTTCGGTGACAAGTCCGAGGACGACAAGCTCGGCCTCAAGCTGACGACGGCGCAGTACCTGACCCCGGGCGACATCTCGATCCAGGGCGTGGGCGTGATCCCCGACATCGAGACCGACCCGATGCTGGTGCAGAAGGACGGCGACCGGTCGTGGATCCGGTTGCAGCCCTCCAGCCACAAGCGGCGCGAGGCCGACTACGAGTGGCACCTCGAGCACCCGAGCGCGCGCCGGGGTGAAAAGCCGATCGAGACCGTGTCGTACCTGTTCATGCCCAAGACCAATGAACGGCGCGTGCACAACGACGACGACGACGATCCGGGAACGGACCCCGACACCGACGCCGAGCCCGACGAGGACGCCGATACCAAGAACGACTTCTTGATGGATTTCGCGCGCGACTTCCTGGTGCAGGCGAAGACCATCCATAGCCGCGAAGCGGTGAACGGATCGAAGGCGTTCCTGGACAAGGTGCGCGCCAACGAGGACAAGAAGCTGAGCGCGGCGCTGGAGAAGCTGGGCGTCGACTGGAGCTCGGGGCCGTCGTCGGGCGCGTCGGCGCAGCTGCAGCTGTCGCTGCAGTCGATGGGGACCGACGCCAAGATCCCGGCCGGCACGACCGCCAAGGTACGCGGCCTGGTCAAGAACACCGGCTCGACGCCGGCCTATCGCGTGCGCGCCGTGCTCGAGAGCGACAACCCGATCTTCGACGAAAACGAGATGGTGTTCGGCAAGATCGCGCCCGGCGAGTCGAAGTCGTATGAGCTGGCGGTCAAGGTGCCGACGTCGTCGTTCACGCGCACCGACGTGCTCAAGGGGACGCTGTTCAGCCAGCGTGGCGGGAGCAAGAGCAACACGACCGAGATGGTGCTCAACATCGAGGGCAAGGCACGCCCGATGTTCGCGTACAGCTATCAGACCATCGACGACCAGAAGGGCAGCAACCACGACGGGCTGGTCCAGCGCGGCGAGCAGGTGCGCACACTGGTGACCGTGAAGAACATCGGCGCGGGCAAATCCCCGCACACCGAGGCGGTGCTGCGCAACGGCACCGGGCAAGAGGGGATCCTGATCAGCGCCGGCCGCTTCGAGGCCAAGGATCTGGGCCCCGGTGAGAGCAAGACGTTCTCGTTCGTGTACGAGGTGCGGCCCGACTACACCGGCGACGATTACCAGCTGGAGCTGGCGGTCGGCGACACGACGCTGGGCGAGTCGGTGACCGACAAGATCAAGGTCAAGATCGCGCCGCCCGGTCCCACGCCCGAGGCCACGACCGGCAACGTCACCGTCAATCGCGAGGACGCGCCGCTGCACGAGGCGGCGGCCGAGAGCGCGCTGGTGGTGGGGCGCGCGCCCAAGGGCATCGCGTTCAAGGCGACGGGCAAGCTGGGGGCGTTCACGCGCGTCGAGCTCGACAGCGGGCACTCGGCGTTCATGTCGACCGCCGATCTGAAGGCGGGCGGCACGCCGCACGGGACGATCAAGCCCGAGTGGCAGGTCACGCCGCCGATCCTCACCGTGAACGCGCCCACGGTCTCGACCGGCGACACGGTTCACCTGACCGGGCACGTCAGCGACGATCACATGGTGCGCGACGTCTACGTGCGCGTCTGGAACCGCAACGCCAAGATTCCGGTGAAGAAGGTCTTCTATCAGCCGAACCGCCTGACCGGCGATCGGTCGAAGATGGACTTCGAGGCCGACATCCCGCTGTGGACCGGGAGCAACCTGGTGCAGATCTTCGCGCGCGAATCGAACGACGTGCAGTCGCTGCAGACCGTGGTGGTGCTCAAGCGCGCCCCCAACGACCTGGTGGCGCAGCCCTTCGAGGCTCAGCCCGGGAAGAACGTCCCGGGGAAGTCGTTCCCGGCCGAGAAGACGAAGAAAGAGTAGGAGCCGGTCGACACGCGGGGGCCCAGCCCTCGCAAGGCCTGCCCCCTCCCTAACCGTCCCCGGCCTCTCGCGCCGAACGTGGTAGTTTCCTGCGCATCTCCATGTCGAGGCGCTTTCCGTCGGCCACCGGACCTCTCGTCGGCGCGCTCGGAGGCGTCCTGGTCGGGGTCGCCGACGGGCTGCGCGCGGGGTGGCTGGTCGGCGCCAGCAGCGGCGCCCTGCTGGCGAGCGCGCTGCTCGCGGGCGCCGCAGACGCGCTGCTCGGAGCCACGGCGGGGCTGGTGCTCGAGCTCGTCGCGCGCGTCACGGCCTGGGGCTGGCGCGCCGAAGCGCCGGCCGCGACGCGCATCGTGGCCTGGGTGCTGGCAGGCGCAGCCACGGCGGCCGGCGGCGCGACCAGCGTGGCCCAGCTCGGCTTCCGCAACAATCGATTCCTCGCGGCCGGGCTCACCGGGCTGACCGTGGTCGCGATCGGCCTCGGCGGCGCGGCGGTGGCGCCGGCGCTGGCGCGCGCCCTCGCGTTCGGGCGCAGCAACCGGCAGCGTAGCCCAGGCGGCGCGATCGGGCCGTCGACGCTGGTGACGCTCCCTGCCGCGCTCGCCGTCGTCTCCGGCGTCTCGTTTCTGCTGCTCTGGAAGACGCGCGCGCCGCTGCACGGCCACACCCTGGCGGTCTGCCTCGCGCGCATCGTCGCCGTCGGCGCGATCGCACCCTGGTTCATCGCTGCGGCGGCGACCGTGCGCCTGCGGTTGCGCTGGCCGGCGGCGCTGGCGATCGCCGCGCTGCTGTTCGTCGTGCCCGGCATCGTCGCGCTGGTGCGGAGCTGGTCGGACAACCTGCGTTTCGCGCCCTGGATCGACCTCGGCGCCGGCGCGGCGATCGTCGCGCTCGCCCTGGGCTGGGCCTGGTTGCTGCGCAACCGCTGGCCGCGACGCGCGCGCACGCGCGTCGCGCTCTCGGCTGCCGCGTTCGCGATCGCCGTCGTCGTCCTGTTGCCGATCAGCGCCTCCGAGGCCGCGCGCAAGGCCGGCGCGGCCCGCACCGGCCTGGTCGCGCCGCTGCTGGCGATCGGCCGCCAGGCGCTCGACTTCGATCACGACGGCTACGCGCGGCTGCTGGGCGGCGGCGACTGCGATGACGCGGATCCCGCGATTCACCCGGGCGCGATCGATCTGCCCGGCGACGGCATCGATCAGGACTGCGACGGCCACGACGCCGCCATCGCGAAGCTCGAGCCCGCGACGTTCGCGCCCGTCCCCGACGCCGTGCCGCGCGACCTCAACGTGCTCTTCCTGACCATCGATACGCTGCGCGCCGACCACCTCGGCTGCTACGGCTACGCGCGCCCGACGTCGCCGAACCTGGACGCGCTCGCCGCGCGCAGCACGCTGTTCGAGAACGGCTGGGCGCACGCGCCGTCGACGCGCTACTCGATGCCGGCGCTGGCGACCGGGCGCTGGCCGTCGGCCATCGACTGGGACGAGTCGATCTGGTGGCCGCGCATGCGCAACCCGCACACGCTGGCCGAATCGCTGCACGCGATCGGGTACTACACCGGCGGGCTCTTCAGCTTCAGCTACTTCGCGCTGTCGGACCGGCGCGGGTTCGAGCGTGGCATGGACTACTACAACGCCGACCGCGCGTCGCTGCACGTCGCGATCAACGGCCCCATGGAGTCGCACGGCTCGTCGTCGCGCGAGATGGCCGACGACGCCATCGCCTTCCTCGACGCGCACAAGGAGCAGAAGTTCTTCCTGTGGCTGCACATGTACGATCCGCACCTCAGCTACGAGCCGCACACCGAGGTCCCCAGCTTCGGCAACGCGCGCGCCGACCTCTACGACGGTGAGATTCGCTTCACCGACCTGCACGTCGGCCGCGTGCTCGAGCACCTGCGCGCGCTCGGCATCGACGGGCGGACCATGATCGTCGTGACCGGCGACCACGGCGAGGGGCTGGGTGAGCACGGCATCACCGAGCACGGCTTCGATCTCTACGCGCCGCAGACCAAGGTGCCGTTCATCATTCACGTGCCGGGGCTGCCGGCGCAGCGGCGCAACACGCCGGCCGGCCACGTCGATCTGGCGCCGACCATCCTGAACCTGGCGCGCGGCAACCCCGCGCCGACCTTCCTCGGGCGTTCGCTCGTGCCGATCCTCGCGGGCGCGCCCGACGCGAGCGGCGACGCCGGGCAGCGGCCGGTCTTCCAGGAGGTCTCGTCGGAGCGCGGCAAGAAACGCGCGATGGTCAGCGCGACCCACCACCTGCTCTGGAACTGGATCCCCGACAACACCACCGAGTGCTACGACCGGCGCAGCGACCCGGCCGAGGCGCACGATCTCTGGGGACGCTCGGGCGGCGACGGTGAATGCGTGCGGCTCAAGCACGAGCTCGAGACCATGGTCGCCACGCTCGCGATGCCGCCCGGCTACGCCGAGAAGCTGGCGCGCGGCGTGATCCCAGCGGGCGCGCCGGATCCTCATCCCGCCATCGCGCTCGACGCCGACCTCGGCGACCAGCTGCACGTCATCGGCGCCGACATCGCGCCCGCGGAGGTCGCGCGCGGCGGCGAAGCGACAGTGACCGTCTACTTCGCGTCGAAGAAGCGGCTCGCCGACCGGTGGCGGCTGTTCTTCCACCTCGACGGCCCGGGCGGCTTTCGCAACCTGGACCACGTCCCCGTCGACGGCCTGCTGCCCGTCGACCGCTGGCGCCCCGGCCAGCGCATCCGCGACACGCAGCAGATCTTCATCCCGCCCACAACGCCCCCCGGCACATACACGTTCTCCGTCGGGGCGTTTCGGGCAGGCGACCGGCTGAAGGTGACGCCGGCCAAGCTCACCGACGGCAAGGACCGGCTGAGGGTCGGGACGTTCGTGGTGAAGTAGGCCCCGGACCGATATGCTAGTCTGCCCCGCTCGTGGAAACGGTCCCGGACGGTCCGGCGGCGCCTCGCCTGGAGGCAAGCCGCGCGCGCCTGCAGCTGCCTTTGCTGGCGGCGAGCGCGGTCGTGGCTCTGGCGATCGTCGAGGCGCTGGTCGCGCTCATCGCGCCGCTGCGCGCGCCCAAGCCCAGCGATTGGGCCGCGGTCGAGCGTGACGTCCGCGCCGGCTTTCACCCCGGCGATCTGATCGTCGCCGCGCCCGCGTGGGCCGACCCGATCATGCGGATGCACCTCGGCGACCTGATCTCGATCCCGACCGCCGGCCGCATGGACGCGGCCCGGTTCTCACGCATCTGGGAGATCGACCAGCGCGGCGCGCGCGCCCCCGAGGCGCGCGACGGCCGCGTCGTGATGGAGCGGCGCCACGGCGCGCTCACGCTGCGCCAGGTCGAGCGCGCCGGCGCCACCGTCAGCTACGACTTCCTCGCGCGCTGGACCGACGCGCACGTGAGCCGCGTCGAGGCGAACGGCGCCGCCCACCCGTGCCCGTGGCAGGGCGATCGCTTCCAGTGCCCGCAGATCGGCTTCAACTACGTGCGCCGACAGCTGGTCGAGGTCGACACGCAGCTGCGCTGGGCGCTGCTCGCGCAGCCGGTCGATCGCGCGCGCGTGGTCATCGAGTACCCGGCGGTCGTGCTCGGGCGCGAGATCGCGATCGCGACCGGCCTTTCCAACGTGTGGATGCGCAAGGCGGCCAAGGGCCCCGTCGACCTGACCGTCGCCATCGACGGAAAGCCGGCGCTGCACGTGGTCACGCGCAACGAGAGCGGCTGGCTGATCTCGCACGTCGACACCGCGGCGCGCGCCGGACAGACCGCGACTGTTCGCTTCGAGGTGACCTCACCCTCGCCCTACTCCCGCTACTTTGGATTCGCGGCCGAGGCGCGCAGTTGATCGGGCCGGCGTCACCCGTGAAGCGCGATCGCCTCATCGCCCTGTGTCTGGGCATCGCCACCGTGGCCTGGCTGCTGGTCGCCGAGAAGAACGAAGGCTTCGGCCGCGACGAAGGCCAGTACATGCGCGCCGCCGAGCGCTACTGGGGCTGGTTCGAGGAGCTGGCCGACAACGTCAAGCACCACACGGTCGCCCAGTCGTTCAAGCAGGCGAGCATCGACCGCTACTGGAGCGACAACGCCCCGGACCACCCGGTGCTCATGAAGACGCTCTACGGCCTGTCGTGGCGCGCGTTTCATCGCTGCACCTGCATGGGCCCGGCGCGCGGGCTGCACCCGATCCCGGTGCGCGGGCGTCACATCACGCTGCCGCTCTTCGCGCGCGACTCGACCGCGTTCCGCTTCCCCGCGATGCTCTTCTCCGGGCTGCTCATCGCCATGGTCTATCTGTTCGCGCGCCGGTTCGTGGCGCGGCCGGCGGCGGCGGCCGGCGCCGTGCTGGCGCTCGCGCAGCCGCACTATTTCTTCCACGCGCCCATCGCCTGCTTCGACGCGCCGATCACGACCATGGCGTTCGCCGTCGGCTTCGCCTACTGGAAGTCGCTGCGTAGCCACCGATGGGGCGTCGCCTGCGGCCTCATCTGGGGCCTGGCGCTCGCCACCAAGCACAACGCCTGGTTCATGCCGATCTTTCTCGCCGCGCACTACTTCTGGATGAGACGCGACGACATCCTGCGCCGCCACCGCCCGCCGCGCATCCCGCTGGCGTTCGTCTCGATGGCGGTGCTGGGACCGCTGGTCTTCTTCGAGCACTGGCCGTGGCTCTGGCCGGCGCCGCTCGCGCGCGTGCAGATGTACTTCAACCGGCACCTGCAGCACGAGCACTACAACTTCGAATACCTCGGCCTGAACTGGAACAACCCGCCGACGGATCTCGCCCACAAGCTGATCCGGATGACGTTTCCGTTCGTGTCGACCGGCCTGACGGTGCCGGTGACCACGCTGGCGCTGGCGCTGTGGGGCGGCATCGTTCTGCTGCGCCGCCGCCGCGGCGCTCCCGTGGTGGAGGGCGGCGTGCCCGAGGCGCCGGCCGAATCGGCGCGGCCGAGCTGGCTGCGTCCGGGCGCCGACGTCGACTGCGCGCCCGGCGCATTTCTCGCGACGCAGATCTTCGGCCCGCTGTGCCTGCTGGCGGTGCCGTCGACGCCGATCTTCGGCGGCGTGAAGCACTTCATGCCCGCGATGCCGTTCCTGGCCGTGGCGGCCGCGATCGGGCTCTCCGCGCTGACGCGCGTGCTGGCGGCGCAGGTGCGTGCGCCACAGCGCCCGCGGCTGCGGCGCCTTTTACCCGCGGCCCTGGCGGTGCTGGTCTGCGTGCCCGCCGTCGCCGAGACCGAGCGCTCGCAGCCGGATGGCCTCAGCCACTACAATTTGCTCGCGGGTGGCTTCGCCGGAGGCGCCTCGCTGGGAATGAACCGGCAATTCTGGGCATACTGCGTGGCGCCCATGCTGGGTTGGGTCAACGCGGATCAGGCCGACAACCGGCGCATGTACTGGCACGACGTGCTCGGCGATGCTCTGCACATGTACAAGCGCGAGGGGCGGCTCGACATGGCGGTCGGCGACACCGGCGCCGCCGAGCCGGGGATCCAGGCGTCGTCGATGGGCCTCCTGGTGTGGGAGAAGCACTGGGCCATCTACGAGGGCTGGTTCTGGGAGAGCTATGGCACCGTCAAACCGGCGTACGTGCGCGACCGTGAAGGAGTGCCTCTGGTGATCGGCTACAAGCGGAACGTGAAATGAGCGGCGAGCCAGCGGCGGCCGCGGAAGATCCGGCCGCGCCCGAAACCCCGACTGCGCCCACCGCGGCGCCAGAAATGACGGCGCCGCCCGCGCCGGACGCAGGCGCCGCGCACAGAACCGAGCCGCCCGCGTCGCCGTCGCGCCTGGCGCGTTTCCTGCGCAGCAAGCCGGGGCTGGTCGCGGTCTACATCGTGTTCGCCGGCGCGTACCTCGGCGCCTCGGGCGCGCGCTTGCGCCGTCACTCGCAGTACAACCACTACGTCTATCTCGCCGACGGCTGGCTGCACCGGCGGCTGGCGCTGGCTGGACCGCCGCCCAACGAGAACGACTGGGCCAAGGTCGACGTCTTCAAGCTCAAGGACGGCCGCGAGCTGCGCGGCACCTACGGCAGCCGCACCGGCGGCCCGATCGATCGCTTCTATCCGCTGCGCGGCGCGCCCGAGACCGTGCCCCCCGAGCAGATCGTCTCGCGCTCGACGATCCGCTACGTGTCGTTCCCGCCCTTCCCGGCGGTGCTGATGTTGCCGCTGGTCGCGATCTACGGCCTCAACTTCAACGACATCCTCTTCACCGCGCTGTGGGCCGCGCTGAATCCCGTGCTGCTCTTGCTGCTGCTGCGCGACCTGCGCCGGCGCGGCCTGTCGAAACGCACCGACGTCGAGGACCTGTGGCTGGTCGCGATGTTCGGCGTCGGCTCGGTCTACTACTACTGTTCCGTCGTCGGCGAAGTCTGGTTCACCGCGCTGGTCGTCTGCGTGACGCTGGGGATCGGCTACGCCTGGGCGTCGCTCGACGCGCGGCGGCCGGTGCTCGCCGGGCTGTGCATGGGCCTCGGCTACGCGACGCGGCCACCCTGGCTGGTCTTCCCGCTCTTCGTGCTGGAAGCGGTCCGCGTGTCGGGTGGGTGGCCCGCGCTGCGCACGCGTGATGGCTGGCGGCAGCTCGTGCCGCGCCTGATCCGCTTCGGCGTGCCCTTCGCCGCGGTCATCGCCGTGCTGCTGTGGCACAACTACGCGCGCTTCGAACGCCCCTTCGAGTTCGGCCACAAATTACTGAACATCCAGTGGCAGGAGCGCATCCAGCGCTACGGCCTGTTCAACTACCACTTCCTGTCGCGCAACCTGACGTGCGCGCTCTTGCTGCTGCCGCGCATCCTGAACAAATGGCCTTACGTGCGCATCAGCAACCACGGCATGAGCCTGCTCGTGACGTCACCCAACCTGGCCTACGTCGTGGCGCCCAAGGAGCGCAACTATCTCACGCGCCCGCTGTGGATCACGATCGCGATCGCCGCGCTGCCGACGCTGTTCTACCAGAGCTCGGGCTACATCCAGTTCGGCTACCGCTACAGCCTGGATTACATGGTGTTCTTGATGATGTTGCTGGCCGTCGGCAACCGCCCGCTGTCGCGCTGGTTCAAGAGCCTGGTCGTCGTCGCCTTCGCGATCAACCTGTTCCTGGCGATCATCTTCGACCGCTACATGGAGTTCTCGTACGACGATTCGTTTTTCCCGCACGGCAACGGGTAGAGGTATTTCGGTTAGAGGCGGGTATGGCCGCACTCCGGCTTCTCGGTCGCGCCATCGTCGGCGCGCGCGGTGAACGGTCGCAGGTACGGGCCGGGGCGTAGGTCCGTGAACGCCGGCGACGCCGGCGCGACGCCCTGGTTGCCCACGAAGACGTTGAGCGCCGGCCCGAGCGCCGCCGCGGCGGCGTTCAAGTCGTCCGGGGCCAGCGCAGGCCACTTGCCGGTGTCGAGTCGTTCGACGAGCTTCTGGACCAGCGCGATGGTCTCGGCGGGCGTGAAGGTGCAGTGTCCGGCGCGCTCCACGAACACCTGGCGCAGGAGGTGGCCGTTACCGGCCTGATGCACCACGCGCCGGTACGAGGTCTCGTTCTCGACCACCACGAAGCCGTCGCCTTTCGTGTGCGCGGTCAGGACTGGCGCGCGGATCTGGCCGTCGAACGTGACGTTCTGCTCGAGATACGCGAACGCGCCCGGATCCGCGGCGATGCGCGGCGCCTGATTCAGGGCCTCGAGGTCGGCGTCCAGGCTCAACCCGGCGTCGTGATAGATCGCCCGCACCTGGTCGCGATCCACGGATCGCTCCAGTTGCTTGCGGTAGTCCGTCCCCACGTTCCAGGACGGGTTGCCACCCGCGCGCGCTTCGAGCTCAGCGCGGAATTCGAACGCGAACGGCACTCCGACCACTTGTCCCCACAGCAATTGATTGCCCTCCCGAGTCGCGAAGTCGTCGGCCGCCGGTTCGGGCGACGTGGGCGTGAACCACCCGGGAATGTTGGCCAGGGCGGTGATCAAAGCGATGCGTGCCCGCCCCGCTGGCGTGAGCTGCGCCTCGGCGAACAACCCTTCCGCCAGCGCCGCGTTCGTCTCGGGATCGGAGATGTGGACGATCTCGAGTGAGGTACCGGCGCCGAGCAGGATCTCGAAGGCAAACGCGGAGTCGAGTCCCTGGTTCCATGTTCCCACGCCACCCGCCAGTACGCCGCACATGGGCAGGGCCGCGGCGAAGCGGCCGGGATTCCGCTGGATCAGGCCGGCGGTGATGATGCCGCCCAGCGAATGCCCCCACGCGATGGTGCGCGTCGGGTGACCGACGGTCGATTCGAAGAGGTCGAGCAGCGCGATCTGATCCTGGAGCGCCTCGTGAATCGCCCAGCCCGTGGTCGCGTACGACGAGCCGGCGAGCGCGAAGCCGTCTTGAAGGAGCACCTCGATCGTCGCCGCATCGCCACCGTCGCGCGCGGGGTTGTCGCTACCGGGGGGGACGTACCCGTGGCTGTAGAGCAACAAGGTCCCGTTCCACGCCGCGGGCACCTGGATCAGATACGTAGCTCCGTCGCTCGAGGATCCGGTCGTCGTCGTCACACCGGCCTGCGCATGAGCGGCCGGCGAGAAAGACAGCCAACCGAACAAGCCAACCATCAATCCAACAGCCGCCGGCACAGTCGCTCTCGTCCCGGTCATCGCTCTCCTCCTTCACTGTGAGCGCCGTGCGATCGAGGTCACGCTGACAGCGACCAGGCAGGCTCCTCCGCTTTAAACAACGCTCGGCACGCACGAATGTTCCAGCAAAAAACAACCCGGGCAGGCGCGCGACGCCGCTAACCTTGCGCCACGGCGCCGTTCGCCTTGACCCAGGCGTCGAAGCCACCGTCGAGGGCCACGGTGCGCAGGTAGCCCATCGTGCGTAACGTGTGAGCCGCCAGCGTCGAGATCTTGCCGAGCTGACAGTAGGTGACGATGCGCGCGGTGGGATCGGGCAGCTCGCTGTTGGCGCGCAGCTCGAGCTCGCCGCGTGGGATGTTGCGCGCGCCGGGCAAGTGGCTCGCGCGGAAGGCGTCCCGCTCGCGCACGTCGAGCAGCACGAGCTCGGGCACGGCGCGGCCGAGCTGCTCTGCCACCTGGTCCATCGACATGAACGCGATCTGGCGCGCCGCCTCGGTGATGAGCTGCTTGACCGTCATGCCGCCCGAGCGGTTGGTGCGCAGCGCCTCGGTCAGGTGCTGCGGCATCGCCAGGTCGAGACCGCGCATCAGCTCGACGAAGGCGCCGCGCTCGCTCCGCTGGAGGCGCGGGTTGCTCGCCTTCTCTGCGCCCAGCGTCGAGTGGCTGCGCCCCTTGTAGTCGTGCGCGGGGAAGACCAGCAGCTCGTCGGGCAGGCGCAGCAGCCCGTTGAAGAGGCTGTCGTGCAGCGCCTCGGGATCGCCGGTCGGAAGATCGGTGCGGCCCGTGCCGCCGATGAGCAGCGCATCGCCCGTGAGCACGCGGTCAGGCAGCACGAGCGAGACCGAGTCGTCGGTGTGACCAGGCGTCGCCCGCACGCGCAGGCGCAGCTCGCCCACGATCAATGTGTCGCCGTCCTCGACGCGCAGGTCGACGAAGGGAGCGGCGCTGCGGCGGTGCATGACGAGCGGAACGCGGAGCTGCCGCCCGAGCTCGCGCGCGGCCGTGAAGTGGTCGGCGTGGGTATGGGTGTCGACGATGCGCCGGATGCGCAGCCCCTTCTCCGCCGCCAGCGCGAGGTAGCGGTCCGCCTCGTCCAGCTCGGGATCGATGACCACCGCATGGCGCGTCGCCTCGCACCCGATCAAATACGAAAGGCATCCGCCGTGGCGGATCTGCTCGAAGATCATGGCCCGAGAGTGTAACGCGGCAGCGCCACGGAGCCGACGCTCGTCAGAACTCGAGACCGCGCGCGGTCAAGGCGAGCGCCGGATACCGGCGTCGCACCGCCGGCGGAGCCGAGGTGAATGAGTGCCCGGTGCTGCTCGCCACGCGCGTCCCTCCCTTCCACCAGAGCCAGGCGCCCACGCCGGTCAGCACCAGGGAACCGAGGCCGAGCAGCGCTGGCCAGGCGCCGACCCGCCGCTGCTCTTCGGGCGGGGCATCCGCAGGCGAAAACATGAAAGCCACGACCATGGCGGGGAGACCCACCGCCATGGCCGCGATGCCGAACCGCCGCTTGGCGTTCGAGCCGGCCGACACGCTCAGGAACAGGTCTCGGCGATCCTCGGGCAGGGTGAACGGGGTCGTGCTCGGCATCCCGTCGCCCTGGATCACGTACAGGCTGCTCCGGCTGAGCACCTTGGCGCAGGGCGCAACGCAGACCGGGGTCGTGGTCCCGTCCGGATGCAGCTCGTCGATGCGCACGCGGGCATCGTTGGCCTCGAGGTCGACGTGAACGCCCTCGGACGACGCCAGGCTTTGCGCGCGGACCGGCGAGCCTGACATCTGCGTCGCGATCGCGACGGCGGCAGCGATGATGATGGCCTTGGTGCTGGGCATGCGCGACTCCTCCGCAAGAGATCCTTCGCAAGACGCAAGCCAGAGCACTCGAGCGTCAACCCATCTGCTGGCGCACCTCTCCCAGTAACCTGTCGAACAGGCGGAGAGCGGTCAATCCCACGCGCGGGAATTCGATGTTGGCGATCACATACGCGGTGAGCGCCAGCGTCGCCGCGAAGGCCACGATGTGAAGCTTGTTCGGCCGCGGGTTCTTCGACATACCCAGGCCCGCGAAGAAGCCGCACGCCAACGCAAGCAGGATGAGCAGCGCGAACAGCGCGATCGGCACGTGCGCCCACTGCGCCGCATCGCGCGTCGTCGTCGCGTCGATCATCTCATTGATCGCCGGGAGCGCGATCATCGCCGGCCGTGGATCGGGGGTCGACATGGCCGCCGCGCTCGCCTCCGTCCAGATCCGGCGCTGCAATTCGCCCGCGCGATCGTGATCGGCTTTCGCTCGATCGAGCTGCAGCCAATGGTCGTAGTAGGCGATCCTCGTGTCGACATAGTCGCGAAACCGACTCCGCAGTCCCGCCTGCGTGGCCGCCGGCATCAGGTCGAGCCGCAGGTACGCGGTGCCGATGGCGTTCGCTTCTGCGACGATCAAGTGGCGGCGGGTGTCGAGGCGGTTCTCACCGCCCGAAATCGAGAACGCGATCAGGAGACCAAGCAAGGCGAACAGCGAGGTTTCGATTGCCGACGTCCCCTCCCCGAAACCGACCCGCCCGCCTGCATGGCGCCGCGCACCGAACCGGTATCCCAGCAGCTGAGAGCCGACGAGGCAGAGGAACAGCACCAACAGGAACACCAGAAAGATCGCCGTCACGATCGTCATGCCGCCCAAGCTAATGATCGAGGCACCGGGATGCTCCCACGACTTCGACCGACCCGGGCTCCTACGCCGCGGCGTCGCGGCCCCGTCGCGTAGGCCCCAGGTCTTGGCCGTTTATCTATTTCTTCTCCGTCGGGTCCTCTTCGCCCGCCGCGTCGCGCGCGAGCTCGTCCTGCTCTTCGGCTTCGCCGGACGCAATGTCCTGCTTGACCTGGCCGACCTTCTCACGCACCGCGCCCTTGGCTTCCTCGATGGCGCCTTCGGCCTCCGCGCGCTTGCTGCCTGTCGCGGCGCCGATCGCCTCCTTCACGCGCCCCGCGAGCTCTTCGGCCTTCCCCTTGAGCTCGTCAGCCTTGCCCTTGAGTTGGTCTGCGTTCATCACGACCTCCATTGGGCAAACTGCTCACGGAGCACTATCGGTCAACGTGGAGTCCCGTCCGACGCGACCAAACTGTGCATTGGACGACCCGTCGCACTTTTCGACGCTCACCCGCGGTATTTCGGCATTGCCGGCAGGACGCGGCCGGCTCATCGTGGTGCATGCCACGCGATGCGGCCCCGTGTCCCAATCTCAATCATCGGCGCTCGGATGCGCCAGTGCGTTGTTGCCCGGGCTGCGGCGGCATCGTGAACGCGAAGGTGAGCGCGATACGCTGCGCGTCCGCTCGGCACGATGATCTGCGTCGAGGCGGCTCATTCTTCTGCATCAACTGCGGCGAGCGACTGATCAGGAGCGTCTGAGCGGGTCGCAGGCCAGGGACCAAGTCCCACCCGATCGCACTCGGCGCTTGACTCTACCCGGCAGAGCCCTACTCTCGCGGCGGACGTCCGTGATTCACTCGGACTCCCCAAGAGCGCTCCAGGAGGGTAGAGGATGGCGACCGGCACTGTGAAGTGGTTCAACGATGCAAAAGGTTTCGGATTCATCACGCGGGAAGGCGGGCCAGATCTCTTTGTCCATCATTCCGCCATCGTGGCGGAGGGCTTCCGATCGCTGAGCGAAGGCCAGCAGGTCGAGTTCGACATCACGGAAGGACCCAAGGGGTTGCAGGCTCAGAACGTACGGCTCGCCGGGCGCTGACGCCGAGGACTCGCCGACAAGCCGCGACAAACCGCGACAATGCCGGGAACGCCGGCTATGCTTGCAGGGTGGGCCTCCGCAAGATTGACAGCGCTGTCTTCTCCGATCGACTCATCCATCGTGTCGAACGTATACCCGCCTGGCGTGTGACCGGTGACGCGGAACCCTGGCGCGCGTTGTGCGGCGTGTCGGTCGGGAAGACCCACGCCGGGGGAGCCTTCGAGTTCGACGTGGCCGTAGCGATCGATCCAGAAGCGTGGCGGCTGGCGGCGAACTGCTCGGCCTGCCGTGCCGTCACCGAGCGCCGGACGCTCGGCTCCGTGTCATAGCGCAGCTGAACAGGTTGCGAGCGCGCCTATCCCTGCCTGGCGATGGCCGCCACCTCGTCGGGCGAGAGCGCGATGCGGCGCGCGTCCCAGTTCTCCTCGAGGTGCTCGACCGAGCTGGTGCCCGGAATCGGCAGGATGACGGGCGATCGGGCCAGCAGCCACGCGAGCGCGATCTGGGAGGGCGAGGCACGATGCCGGCCCGCGATCGCGCCGAGAGCGGGCTTGGCCTCCCCGACGTTACCGATGGCGAGCGGGAAGAACGGCAGGTAGGCGATGTTCTCGCGCGTGCAGTAGTCGAGCACACCCTCGGGGTCGTCGACCTCGGAGTGGGTGTACTTGGCGATGGCGCCGCCGCCGCCCGAGACGTTGAACATGTTCTGGACGGTGACGATGCGGGTGCGCGCGCGCGCCTGCTCGAGCTCGCGAACGCCGACGTTGCTGAGCCCGATATGGCGGATCTTGCCCTCGGCCTGCATCGCGACCAGCGCGTCGAGCGACTCCATGAACGGGACGCCGGCGGCAGCCATGTGGCGCAAGTGCACGACGTCGAGGCGTTCGAGCTGGAGCGTGCGCAGATCATCCTCGGCACCCTTTCGCAGCTCCTCGGGGCGAAGCGCTGCCGCCCACCCCTTGTCCGGCAGGCGTTTACCGCCGAGCTTGGTGGCGATCACCAGCTCGCGCGGGTACGGGTGGAGAGCCTCGGCGATCAGACGGTTGGAGACGAGGGGGCCGTAGTACCAGGCCGTGTCGATGAAGTTGATGCCCAGCTCCACCGCGCGGCGCAGGACGCGAATGGCGCGTGCCGGATCATCGGGCTCGCCCCACACGTCCTTGCCGGGCAGGCGCATGGCGCCGTAGCCGAGGCGCCGCACCTCGAGATCGCCGAGGCGGATGGTGGCGGGAGCGTGGGCGTGACTCTCACTACGCGTGGGTTCATCCATGCGGCAAGGATACGTCGCTCGGCGCAGGAACGCCTCGGGCGATCTTGACGGTTCGACGCCAGGCCGGAAGCTCCTCGGCCAGCAGCCGGGCCGGCCACGTGCCGTACCAGTCGTAGCCGGTGCGGCGCTCGCGCGCGATCTGATCGTACGTCGCCACCCGCTGGCCGTCGCGGTTCGCCAGCACGATCGAGTTGTCCGCGAGATCGTAGAAGCGCGCCCACAGCGGCGGCGCCGCCGGGTCGGCCACCAGGCGCCGGTCGGTCGTCGACGAGTGGTACTGGTACTTCACCGGCTCGGCGGGGAATGTCTCGATACGCAGGCCCGCCAGCTCCGATCGCTCGAGCCACGCGACCGCTCCCTCGACCGCGCGTATCACCTCGGGCGGCGGCGATTCGATCCCCATCAAGTAGCGGATCACGCCGGTCGTCTCCCAGGCGACGATGGCGGGCAATTCGTAAGAGCGGCCGCGCGCGGGTTGCAGCGTGCGGCTGTCGTATTGCCCCGCCCAGCCCGCGAGCTGACCGGCCTGCACGACCTGCAACCGCAGCAGGCAAGCGTCGCCGCGCGCAACCGCTTCGCGCGCACGCGCCCGCAACGCGGGCGCGGTGAAACCGAACGGCGGCCTGCCGGCCGCCACCCGCCGCAGCACGGTGAGCACGCCCGACGTCACGTCGTCGGCGATCGTGATGTGCGCGTGGTAGGGCTCGCGGCCGGGCACGGTGTGCGGCCATCCGCCACAGGCTTCAATCTGGTGCGCGAGCATCGCCTCGACGCCGCGCACGGCCGCATCGCGATAGCGAGCATCGCGCGTCTGGGCGTGGACCGCCGCCAGGTACTCGACCTGCGAGAAGACGTTGCGGTTGTCGAAGCTGATCTCGGGCTTGGCCTGGTCGGCGGCGACCCGCGCGCGCTCGGAGCCGTTCAGGATGCGCGTGGGATCCTGGTTCTCGATCCAGCCGCCGTTGGCGCGTTGATAGAGCAACAGGTTGTCGGCGATCTCGACGATCTGCTCGGGCGCGTACTTCGCATAGTCGGCGCCGTTGCGGTTGCGATAGTGCTTGATGCCGTCGGCCAGTCCCTCGAGCGAGATCGCGGCCGCACGCGGCGCGACGGGAGTGGGAGTGGGAGTTACCGCGCAAGCGGCGAGCGCGAATGCGATTCCCGCACCCTTCACGCAAAGCACGATACCTGAACCCCTCGGGCCCGGGTGGTTGTAAGCTGCGGCCGGCCGCAATCGCACTCACCGTACTCGTCGCCCCCGTCGGTGTGGCCCGACGCAGAGAAAGGACTGCCCCATGAAGCTCAGCGAAGTCGCCAGCCAATACGGTGTCAAGGGGATGCCTGAAAAGGCCTACGACACCACGCTCGGCGCGTACATGGAGCAGGCATCGATCGATTGGCTCGCCACCAGCAAGGACGTGTTCATCAAGGCCGTGGGTGGCGACTTCAAGAGCTTCGGCGCGCTGGCGCGGTTCGTCGGCAAATCGCCGGGATGGCAAGATCGCGCGTACTGCGTGCGCGTGGTGAACACGTCCCTGGCCGACGACGCGCTCTCGGTCGCGAACGCTGGCCCCTTCAACCTCGACGCGTGGAAGCGCCTGTGCCAGATCGTCGAGCCGCTCAGCGCGACCGACAAGCAGTGGCTCAAGTCGTTCGTTGCCGCCAAGGGCAAGCCCGACGACCTGCGAAAGGTCGTCGAGCACCCGACGCTGACGGGCAACCCGGCCGCGACCTACATCCGCCACGCGTTGCTGGTGCTGGTGAAGGCGCTGTCGTGCGGCGCCAAGCCCAAATGGATCACGCCGGACGCAATGCCCAACCTCATTGGCCTTTACGACGTGGGAAAGCGACCGGACTCGGGGTTCCACTCGTTCCTCGAGTGGGGCAGCGCGAATTACGGCAGCGTCCAGGAAAACATCGAGGGGCACTTCCTGAAGCACGTGTGCGCCTACTCGAACAAGCTCCCCCCCGAGCCGGTCTATCCCGCGGAGGGGCCGTGGTGGTGGCAGAAGTTCAACATCAGCCTCAGGAAGGACGCCACGGCGGCGCTGATCGATCACGTCGGGGACGCAGCCGCGCTCGATCCGTTCTTCGGCGGAGGCGGAGACATCCTGCGCCACGAGATCCGGAGCTTCCTCGAGAGCGGGATCGTCGGCCGCAACCCGCGACTGCAAGCGTTTCTGATCGAGCGGGGCGCCGACGTGTACCGCGACTATGCGCTCTCGCTGAGCAAGGTGATGAGCACCGTGCGCGTGACCTGCGGCAGCGGCAAGGCATTCATCTGCGGCTACCACGGCGACGTCTACATTTGCGGCCGCAACGACGGTGCCCGTCTCGGGATCTCGTCCTGCTACAAGTCGAAGAACATCTCGGAAAAGAAGTCGAACGACCAGGATCAGACGATGTGGAATCTCCGCGCATAGCGAGGCTACCGCGCTTGCGTCGAGGTGAACCAGGAACTTTCGAACCGCCGCCACCGGTGACGGCGCGAGGCTAGCGGCGCCGGCCGCCGCCGCGCCAGCCGCCGCCGAAGCCGCCGCCCGACGGCGAGCTGCGGAAGACCGATCCGGACGACGTGCTCGGGCTCGTGGAACGGAAGGGCGCGGGCGACGAGGCGCCCGATGCGGGGGCGGCTCCCCGCCAGCCGCTGGCCGAAGAAGGACCGACGCCAGGACCGACGCCGGCCGGCGGCGAGCCGTGGAAGTTGCTGCCCCGCGCGGCCATGCCCGGCGGGCTCCCACGCACCGCTGTGGCTGGCACGCGCGAGATCGGCGGCGCCGCGCGATAGCCGCCGCCGCGATAGAAGCGCCCGCCCGCGTAGTACGTGGGGTAGTAGCTCCGGTAGTAAAACGAGTAATAAGGCCAGTACGACCAGAAGAACGGATCGTAAGGTCCGTACCAGTAGTACCAGGGGCCGACCACCGTGAAGTACGGCGACCACGGGCGCCACAAGTGATAGTGGCCGCCCATCATGAAGCACCAGCCGCCGCCGTAGACATCGAGCACCGGGTGCGCGCCGTAGTAGCTATAGGCCTGCCCGCCGTAGCCGAAGTCACGCGGGTCGCCGATGAAGTAGTAGCAACCCTGACGGTACGAGAAGAGGCGCAGATCGACCGGCGGATAGGGGCGGATGTTCTGGCCCTGCACGTCTTCGAACGCAGGGCCGGGCACCACGCGGGTGTCGACCGGGTGTGGGCCCACGTAGCAGTAGCCGCCGCCGCTCGGCGCGGCGATGGGCGCGCCCTCGACGTACGGAGGAATCGGGGGCTCCTGAGCCGCGCCCTGCTGTGGCGCGCCCGCCCCATACTGGTCGTCGTAGGCCGCCCCGTAGTAGTCGTCGTTCTGGGCCTGTGCCTTCGCGGCGACGAGCGTCGAGAGCGCCAGAACCGCGAAAGCGGCTCCAGACGCCATGGCTCTGCTGGTCATAAGAGCTCCCATTCCTTCTTCTCGGCCCACGGGTCCTCGGGGCTAACTAGCAACGAACGCGCCACGTCGGCGACGCGCAAACAGCGAAGTTGTAAGCCCACGGCACCTTCCACCCGCCTCGAGCGTGCCGTGAATTCACAGCCACCGTTGCGAGGTCGTCATTTTCAGCCTAGGTTGGCGACCATGTCCATAGAGGCCCAGCTCAGTGATCTGCTCAAGGCAGCCATGCGCGGCAAGGACGCGCAGACCGCCGACTGCATCCGCATGATCAAGACAAAGCACATGGAACGGCGCACAGCGGCAGGCTTCAAGGGCCCCCTCGACGACAGCCTGTGGCTGGATGTCATCGGCGCGTACCAGAAGCAGCTGCGCAAGGCGCGCGAGGAGTACGCCGCCGTCGGCGAGCGCGGCGCCGACGCGCTCCCGCAGCTCGATTTCGAAATCGCATTTTGCGCGCAGTTCTTGCCCAAGGTCGCCGGCGACGACGAGGTGCGCGCGGTCGTGCGCGAGACCCTCGTTCGCATGGGCGCGTCCGACCCCAAGCAGTCGGGACGTGTGATGGGCGAGATCATGAAGGCGAACAAGGGCAAGTTCGATCCGAGCGCCGTCAAGCGCATCGTCGAGGAGGAGCTGGCGCCGCGCTGACGCCCGCCTCCGCGCCGGCCCGATTCAGAACGCGAACCCGATCTTGAGGAGGTCGATGTTGGGGATCGGGTAGCGCATGATGATGCGCGCGACGTCCCCGACCTTGTTCTTGTCGTCGCTCGCGGAGGTGGCGACGCCGGCCGGACCACCCTGCGTGGGCAACGGCTGGCCGTTGTAGGTCACCGAGACGTTGGGATCCCGGGGCAGCGGGACCTGGACACCCAGGTTGATGCCGATGGCGAAACCGGAGCGCGTGAGCCACAGCCAGCCCAGCTGGGGCGAGAGGAAGAGCGTCGACATGTCGGCCAGCACGCGCAGGTCGCCCCCGTCGATGGTCTGACCGATCGATGCCCGCAGGCGCTGGTATCCAAATCCGCTACCCAGATAGAACGCGCCGTGAAACGGGAACCAGCGGAACGTGAGCTGGGTGGCGTCGAGCTCGAGGCGCGCGGCGTTGCCCGGGAGGGACAGCGTGGGCAGCATGCTGTACTGAACGCCGACGGCCACGCTTCGGCGTACCCTGACCAGCGCCTCGACCTGCACGGGCCGCGGCACCGAGAGGATGCCGAGCAAGATCGCGGGCTGAAAGACGGGCGCGACCGGGGCCTCGAAGGCGGGATGCTCGGGAGGTGGCGGCGGCGTGTCGGGTACCGGTGACGAAGGCGCCATCGCTGTAGTGGGAGTGGGAGCTGGCGGTGGCGCCGGCGGCGCGGGAACCACCGCGGGGGCGCTCGGCGGTGGCGGCGCGGCCACCGGAGGCACGACCGGCGGCGGCGCGACCGGCGGCGGCGCGGGAGCCGGCGGCGGGGGAACGACGACGGGCGCGCTCGGCGGCGGCGAACCCGACGCGGGAGGAACGTCCGCCGGCGCCGGCGGCCCCGCATCCGGCGGCGGTCCCGCATCCGGTGGCGGCGGCGGCGGCGGGGCCGGGATGGGGGCGGGTTCGACGCCTCCGTCGCTGGTCTGTGCTGTCGCCGGTGGCGCGATCGCTGCGACCAGCAGCATCCCGAGACTGCCCGCAAAGGTGAACACCAGTCGTCGATTCATCGTTTTCCGTCTGAGGCACGAGCTGTGCCGGCGTTACGGCGCCGTCGGAAGTGGGTTTGCGAAGCGGACAGCGTGATCAGCTCTGGTTCGAACAGTGTTCGGACCGTGTGAGCACTGTTCGCACTGTGAGGTAGCGGCGTCAGCGCCGCGGGGCAAAGACGATGCGGCGGATGTTCTTTTTCCCCGCGTGTAGCAGGGTCCCCTCGCCGACGTCGCCGGCGCGGACGACCTCGTCGATCGACGCCACCTTGCGATCGCCGACGCGCACGCCGCCCTGTTCGACCAGGCGGCGCGCCGCGCTCTTCGACGCCGCCAGGCCGGAAGCCGCGAGCAGGTCGACGATCTTGACGGCGCCGTCGGGCTCGACGACCTCGTACGTCGGGACCGACGCGTCGGAGGCTCCCGCACCGCCGAACGCAGCGCTGGCGGCGTGATCGGCCTCGGCGGCGGCCGCCGCGCCGTGGACCACCTCGGTCACGCCGCGCGCGAGAGCGCGCTTGGCCTCGCGCAGCTCCGCGCCCTGCAGCTCGGCGAAGCGTGCGATCTCGGCGACGGGAACGAACGTCAGCAGCTTCATGAAGCGAATCACGTCGCGGTCGTCGACGTTGACGAAGTACTGGAAAAAGTCGTAGGGCGTGGTGAGCGCGGCGTCGAGCCAGACCGCGCCGGCCGCGGTCTTGCCCATCTTGGCGCCGCTCGCCGTGGTGAGCAGCGGGAACGTCAGACCGAACGTCTCCTTCTGGCGCACGCGCCGGATGAGATCGATTCCGGCGACGATGTTGCCCCACTGATCGTCGCCGCCGATCTGCAGCGCGCAGTCGTGCTTCTCGCTCAACACCAGGAAGTCGTAGGCCTGCAAGAGCTGGTAGTTGAACTCGATGAACGACAGGCCCTTTTCCAGGCGCAGCTTGTACGCCTCGGCGCTGAGCATGCGGTTGACGCTGAAATGGCGGCCGATGTCGCGAATGAACGCGATGTAGTTGAGGGGCAGCAGCCAATCGGCGTTATCCACGATGAGCGCGTCGGCGCCGACGATCCGGCGAATCTGCGGCTCGATCTGGCGGCGGTTCGCCTGGATCGCCTCCTGGGTGATGAGCTGGCGCATCTCGGTCTTGCCCGACGGGTCGCCGACCATGGCGGTGCCGCCGCCGAGCACGGCGATGGCGCGGTGGCCGGCTCGGGTCAGGTGAGCCATGGCGATGAGCGGGATCAGGCTGCCGACGTGGAGGCTCGCGGCCGTCGGGTCAAAGCCGGCGTAGAAACAGACCGGGCCCGAGCTGAAGCGTGCCTGCAGGCCTGCCTCGTCACTGAGTTGCTGGACGAAGCCCCGCTCGCGCAGGACGTGCAGCGCGTCGCCGGCCGCGGATGTGGTCGTGGTCATGGGGGCGCGAATTATATTCCTGGCTTTCTTCCCGGGCGGCGGTTTTCGAGGCAAACTCAAGCTCTGGTCCAAGTTCTGGTCCTGGAGGTCTCTTCTTTTTGAAGTCGGAAGCGGTGACGTGCACGTGCGCGGGGCGGCCAGTGTGGGCTCGGATCGACGACGACTCGGTCATGCAGTGGCCCGTCGTCGAGCTGGCGGAGTGGGAAGAGCTGCGGCAGTGCCCGGCCTGCGAGCGCTACTGGCTGGCGGTATGGCCCGAAGAGGTCGACGGCGGAATGATCCTCTGCCGCCCCGAACCGAGCTCGGCGCGCCGGCTGCGCGACATCGACCGCGCGGCGACCCTGCGCGCCTACTGCCTCTCGCGTCTCGAGGACCATCTCGGCGAGCTGCGCGAGCGCAAGATCGACTGCCGCAAGATGGGCTGCACGCGCAAGCGCCTGAACGGCACCAACTACTGCATCGAGCACGTCATCGCCGAGCGCTTCGGCCGGCAGATGGCCAAGCTCTGAAACGCGGGCCGGAGTGGCGCAGGGGCACGAGCTGCCACAATCGGACGGCACCCCCAAAAAGCGAAAAGCCCCCGAACCGTGAGGTTCGGGGGCTTCTCTGAATAATCCCGGCGGCGACCTACTCTCCCACAGGGTTTCCCCTGCAGTACCATGGGCCCTGGAGGTCTTAACTTCCGAGTTCGGGATGGGATCGGGTGTGGCCCCTCCGGTATGACCGCCGGAAACCTTTCACAGCACCCCCAACGACAGGGGTCCTGAATAAACGTTTCCAATTGTCCTTTGAGGACATTTTTTATCTTGAGTGAGAACTTGAGCAATCAAGCAGCTCATTCACTGAGCTTCGATCTCGACCTTATAAACGGAGTTTCGCAACATCAGAATGAAGAAAATAATGGTGGTCAAGCCTCACGACCGATTAGTACCGGTTAGCTCCACGCTTTGCAGCGCTTCCACACCCGGCCTATCAACCTCGTCGTCTACGAGGGGCCTTCAGGAGCCTTGCGGCTCGGGATTCCTAATCTCGAGGTGAGCTTCCCGCTTAGATGCTTTCAGCGGTTATCTCTTCCGGACATAGCTACCCGGCGATGCCACTGGCATGACAACCGGAACACCAGCGGTCCGTCCAACCCGGTCCTCTCGTACTAAGGTCAGCTCCTCTCAAGTATCCTGCGCCCACGGCAGATAGGGACCGAACTGTCTCACGACGTTCTGAACCCAGCTCGCGTACCGCTTTAATTGGCGAACAGCCAAACCCTTGGGACCTACTTCAGCCCCAGGATGCGATGAGCCGACATCGAGGTGCCAAACCACGCCGTCGATGTGAACTCTTGGGCGTGATAAGCCTGTTATCCCCGGAGTACCTTTTATCCGTTGAGCGATGGCCCTTCCATTCGGAACCACCGGATCACTATGACCTGCTTTCGCACCTGCTCGACCTGTCAGTCTCGCAGTCAAGCCCCCTTATGCCATTACACTCTACGGCTGGTTTCCAATCAGCCTGAGGGGACCTTCGCGCGCCTCCGTTACTCTTTTGGAGGCGACCGCCCCAGTCAAACTGCCCACCAGACATTGTCCCCCGCCCGGATCACGGGCGCGGGTTAGAACGCCAGACTCAACAGGGTGGTATTTCAACGTTGGCTCCCCGGAACCCGAGAGTCCCGGCTTCAAAGCCTCCCACCTATCCTACGCAATTAAGCCCGAAGTTCAGTGTCAAGTTACAGTGAAGGTTCACGGGGTCTTTCCGTCTTGCCGCGGGTAAAGGGTATCTTCACCCCTAGTGCTACTTCGCTGAGTCCCATCCCGAGACAGTGGGGAAGTCGTTATGCCATTCGTGCAGGTCGGAACTTACCCGACAAGGAATTTCGCTACCTTAGGACCGTTATAGTTACGGCCGCCGTTTACCGGGGCTTCGGTTCGAAGCTTCGTCTTGCGACTGACTTCTCCCCTTAACCTTCCGGCACCGGGCAGGCATCAGACCCTATACGTCGTCTTGCGACTTAGCAGAGTCCTGTGTTTTTGGTAAACAGTCGCTACCCCCATTTCTCTGCAACCAACGATCGCTTCGAAGCGCGAGGCTTCTAACAACCGCCGGCCTACCTTCTCCCGAAGTTACGGTAGAATTTTGCCGAGTTCCTTAGGATGGGTTCTCTCAAGCGCCTTGGAATATTCTTCCCGCCCACCTGTGTCGGTTTGCGGTACGGACAGCATAGCGGTTAACTCCGTCGGAGCTTTTCTTGGAAGCCTGGGATTACTCAGTTCGTGGGCGCAAAGCGCCCTCCTCATGACCTCTCGGGGTAGTGTCTCTACGTTTGTCCCTATTGGGTCCTGTAGAAACCCCCTACGGGTGTGAACCCCATAATCCAATATGGGGATGAGCTACCCTTCTCCGTCCCTCCTACGAAAACCATCCATGCTGGTGCAGGAATATTAACCTGCTTCCCATCAGCTACGCCTTTCAGCCTCGCCTTAGGATCCGACTAACCCTGGGAAGATTAACTTTACCCAGGAACCCTTGGGCTTACGGCGAACGAGTTTTTCACTCGTTTTATCGCTACTCAAGCCTGCATTATCTCTTCCAAGCGCTCCACCAGTCCTTACAGTCTGGCTTCACCGCCCTTGGAATGCTCGCCTACCGCTTCAAAGATCCGAAGATCTCCAAAACCCGCAGCTTCGGTGTCATGCTTAAGCCCCGTTACATTTTCGGCGCAGGTTCTCTTGACCAGTGAGCTATTACGCTTTCTTTAAAGGATGGCTGCTTCTAAGCCAACCTCCTGGTTGTCAATGAGCTCCCACATCCTTTGCCACTTAGCATGAACTTGGGGACCTTAGCTGGCGATCTGGGCTCTTTCCCTCTTGGCAATGGAACTTAGCTCCCACTGCCTGGCTCCCAGGATAGATATCTCGGCATTCGGAGTTTGGTTGGGTTTGGTAATCTGGTAGGACCCCTAGCCCATCTAGTGCTCTACCTCCGAGACAGAGTTTCCTGAGGACCTACCTAAATAGGTTTCGGCGAGAACCAGCTATCACCGAGTTTGATTAGCCTTTCACTCCTACCCACACCTCATCCCCTACATTTTCAACTGTAGTGGGTTCGGACCTCCACGAGGTATTACCCTCGCTTCATCCTGGACATGGATAGATCACTCGGTTTCGGGTCTATGTCCGGCGACTGGACGCCCATTTCGGACTCGCTTTCGCTACGGCTACGTCTGTTCGACTTAACCTTGCCACCGATCATAACTCGCAGGCTCATTATGCAAAAGGTACGCAGTCGCACATTGCCCGAAGGCCATAGTGCTTCTACGGCTTGTAGACACACGGTTTCAGGGTCTTTTCACTCCCCTAGCAGGGGTTCTTTTCGCCTTTCCCTCATGGTACTGGTTCACTATCGGTCGTCAGGTAGTATTTAGCCTTGGAAGATGGTCCTCCCAGATTCCCACAGGGTTGCTCGAGCCCCGTGGTACTCAGGAACCGCTCCGAAGATCCGAACCTTTCGCCTACGGGGCTATCA